>CAVWLH010000001.1:0-201043 GCA_963755925.1 uncultured Acidobacteriaceae bacterium
TCCGAGTGGTTCTCTTCTCTATGGCTGCCCTTTTCCTGCGAGTCAAGTCGATGTTCAACCGCTGGAGATCATCAAACGACGAAATGTCGTTATCACGAGCGAAGCGATTCACATACTCCCACATGTTTTCGTGTAATGACGTGCCACGAGTCACTATGATCCCGGTACTTATCGCGCCTTCGCCATGGAGTCTCTTGAAATTCTTTAGGTCCCGGTCGAAAAACGGATCCTTGTTATTCCACTCGATCTCCAGTGCAAGGTATTTGTCGTCAAACGCCTTAACATGATCAACCTCATGCGACGTCGCCTCGCGTTCCACTCCGTTGATGATTTTCCTAATTACAAACTCAAACTTCTTCCAGCCAAGATCGGACAAGGAGTGCCGCATTCTCTGAGTGCCCTTGCTCTCGCCACCTCCAAGAGCAATGATCTCCGTTATCGGAATGGTCAGGTCGCCCAATGCTTGATCTAACTCGTCGAGGGCGGAGGGAAAGTCCTTTTCAAGAATCGCGGCCGCATGGGAAAGGAACTTAATTTCGAACCCATTTGCATAAAGTCGATCTAGCATTAGGTACTCCTTGGGGCGGCGGCCGACGTGTCCTCGAAGGCCGTGATCTGCGAGGAGGAACGGGTGCCGTCCTTCTCGGCGAAGAGGACGTTGTAATCCTGGCGGCTGTTGAAGGGGGGATCGAGATAGATGAGGTCCACCGCCTCGTCGCGCACGTAGCGGCGCAGCACGTCGAGATTGTCGCCGTAGAAGAGCTTGTTGTCGGCCATTGAGCGCGATTCTAGCAGGCGACTGCGCTGGGAGGGTCGTTTTGCACGAGGTCGTTGCCGGATCGGTATCGTCGGCGCTGCAAGGAGCCCTCTATCCCTTCAAAACCGCAGGTCGGAGAGTAAAGCGGGGAAAGGATCAGAGTCCCGTAGGGACGGCACGCGTTCTCACCCACTCGTTAGCCCCCGCTCCGGTGCGTAAAAGTGCGAGCCGCGCAGCGGCGACATTTGTGTTAGCCGCGGGCGTGAGCCCGCGGTGAAGTGGAAAAAACAACTGAGCCGCGGAGCGGCGGCACAGCTACGACGCAGACACCGTTGGGACGGCACACGTTCTCACACAGCCTCGGAAGCCCCGGGAGCCACTGTCCCGCAGCCGGGACCGCTGCTATCGCAGGTTGTAGCTCGGAGGCTGCGTTCCAGTCGCCCTAGGGGGTGATTCTAAACACCGTACCCATAGCCTGCGTTCCGCCGCCTTGCGTGGTGACGTACGCGTACCCATCATTTGCATTGAATGCGACACCGCTCATAGGGTAAGCTCCGTCGTTTTGCACTCCGCCAAAGTTCCAGAGGGTACTGTACTGCCACCCGCCGCTGGAGTTGTAGGTCCAGGAAAAGATCGAGCCCCTTCCGTAGCTGCCGTCCCCGGTGGTTGTACCGTAGAAGTTTTTCTCGCCATATGCCCCTTGCGTAGCTGTCAGGCTAGTCCAAGGGCCCGCGGGATAATTCCACGACGTGTTGCTGTCTGGGAAATGGTAGAGCAAATTAAAGTTCCAGCCGTTGTTTGCGTCTAACTTGAAGAGCGCAAAAGTTGTACAGCGTGGTCAGCGTGCCTGCGGGCGTGATTTTGAAGATCGTGCCACAGCCAGCATCGCAACTGTTGTTGGCTCCGCCCCCGTTAGTCGTCCCATAGAAGTTCACGTCGCTGGCGAGCAAAAGGGCGGACTCAGGCCCACTACCGTCCCTGCCGCTGAAGCTGTGCAGCGTGGACAGCGCGCCCGCAGGTGTAATTTTGAAGAGGGTCCCATAGTTATAGCTGTAAAAGTTGCCGGCGGTCCCGCCTGCCGCCGTTGTGCCATAGAAGTCCCCGTCACTGCCTTGCACCAACCCGGCGTAAGGGCTGGCACCGTCGGAACAGCCAGGTCGAGAGCAGAAGTTGTACAGCCTGGTCAATGTGCCCCCAGATGTAATTTTGAAGACAATCCCCTGTTGGCCGGCCATGGTTGTGCCATAGAAGTCCCCATCGCTGCCCAGGACCAGAACCTCGTACCCGGGGTTAGCGCCCTGCCCGCTGGCAGCGAAACTGTACAGGGAGTTGAAGAGGACGCCGTTGTTCTGGGCCGGCACGGCAATCACTGCTTCGGCAAAGAACAAAACGACGATGCAGATCATCGCCGGTAAGCTGAGTTTCTCCAAACTGCCTCCGTCCGGGCTTTGCGCCGGGACGACGGTAAACGATCGATGAGTCCGTAGTTTCGTCATGAGAATCCTCCTTCCTCGACTGCGGTGTCAGCTCACGGACGGCAGGTTGCGCAGGCGCGAACCACTCCCACGCGGAAGATCGTGCCATCGCCATCGGCCCCGCCTCCGTTGGTTGTTCCGTAGAAGGACCCGTTGCGGACTTGCACCAGCGCGCTGGAAGGGCCAGCCCCGTCCGTGAGGTCAAAGCTGTGCAAGGTTGTCAGCATACCCCCGGGGGTCATTGTGAAAACCGTGCCGCAGCCAGAGACACCGTAGCTATTACACCAGGAAGAGCTTCCACCCGACTGGGTTACCCCGTAGAAGTTCCCATCGCTGCCCAGCACCAGACCGGCGTAGGGACTGAAGCCGTCAGGGCCGCTGAAGTCGTACAGCGTGGTGAATGCGCCGCTCGAAGTGATGGTGAAGACCGTGCCACAGCCGGGCTCACAGTTGTAATTGGTCCCCCCTCCCTCGGTTGTTCCGTAGAAGTTCCCGTCGTTGCCCTGCACCAGACTGCCGTAAGGATTTGCGCCGTAGGGATATTGCTTGAAGCTGTACAGCGAAGTGAAGTCGCCCCCGGGGCTGATTTTGAATACCGTGCCCCAGATGTAGTTTCCGCCATAGTAAGTTGTGCCGTAGAAGTTCCCATCGCTGCCTTGCACCAGCGCTGCGGCAGGGCCGCCGCCGTCGTCGTTGTCGAAGCTGTGCAGCGTGGTCAGCATGCCCGCGGGGGTCATTTTAAAAACGGTGCCCGCGCCGTATACCCCGCCGCCGGCGGTTGTCCCGTAGAAGTTCCCGTCGGTGGCTTGTACCAGCCCTGCCAATGGTTGGGAGCCGTCAGTGCAGCCTGCTTGAGCACAGAAGCTGTAGAGCGTAGTCAGCGTGCCCGTCGCGGTGATCTTGAATACCGTGCCATTGTCGTAGCTTCCGCCATACTGGGTCACTCCGTAGAGGTTGCCGTCGGTGCCTTGTACCACCCCACCCAAGGGGCCATTGCCGTCAGGGCAGCCAGTCTGAGCGCAAAAGCTGTAGACCGAGGTCAGGACGCCTGAGGGCGTAATCTTGAAGACCGTTCCCTCGCTATAGCTCCCGCCACCGTTGGCCGTGCCGTAGAAATTCCCATCGCTGGCTAGTACCAGTGGGCCCGATAAGCCAGCGCCGTTCGCCCCGTCGAAATTCGCCAGCGTTGTGAAGAAGACGTTCTGCGCCCGTGCGGCAATCGCTGCCGCCGCACAAAACAAAACGAGGTTGCATATTAGGCGCGGAAGCCTAGGTGCTTCCAATCTGTTTCTCTGCGCCAGCAAGTTGAAGCCTTTGCCCTGCATAAAACTACCTCCTCGCTATTCAAGAGGCTTACGCCGCTCCAGCACGTCTCTCTTCTCGGCTGGGGGCACATCAGCCTCACTGAAGGACAGCCTGACTACACACGGCACACGGATAGATCGGCGTCAGCTCGAACACCGTCCCGTAGTAGTTGTAAGTGCCGCCATTTTCCGTCGTGCCGTGCAGATTGCCGGCGGGATCGAAGATCAGGCCGGCGTCGGGCCAAACCCCGTCCGTGCCGTTGCCGAAGTTATGCAGCACCGTTTCCGTCCAGCCCCCGCCCTGTGTAGGCGTCAACTCGAACGCCGTTCCGGGGCCGTAAGTGCCGCCAAAGTAGGTCGTGCCGTAGAGGTTGCCGGCGGCATCGAAGATCAGGCCGGCCATGGGGCCATCCCCGTCCGTGGGGTAGCCCTGGAAGCTGTACTGCACCGTCTCCGTCCAGCCTCCACTCCGGTTGGGCGTCAACTCGAACACCGCCCCGTGGAAGTACGTGCCTCCCGTTGAGGTGGTGCCGTAAAGATTTCCGGCGGCATCGAAGATCAGGCCGGCGAAGGGGGCGTATCCGTCGCTGCCGTTGCCGAATTCATGCAGAACCTGTTCCGTCCAGTGCCCGCCAGCCGCGGGCATCAACTCGAATACCGTTCCGCCGTCAATACCTGGAATGCCGCCCGCGAGGGTGGTGCCGTAAAGATTGCCGGCGGCATCGAAGATCAGGCGGTCGAGGGGAAAAGTTCCTTCGCCCCCGGCCTGGCTGAAGTCGTGCAAAACCTTCTCCCCTCGCGCCGCGCTTATTGCGGGACTCTGCGCTTGGGCTGATGGGATCAAGATAATCGTCAGCGCAGCTACAACTGTGATCACCAGTGCGGCCGTCGCCGCGCACGAGATGATGTTCAACGATAGATTGCAGAATTGCTTTTTGCCGTGCATGGGTTCTGCCTCCTCGCCATAGGGCGGTGGAACTGAAACTCACCCAGAAGGATGGGCGCTCGCGCGGGGTTTGGGAGAAGCAGATCAGCGATCCCGTTTCTTTACGCTCGTAGGCGATCTAGCCGTGTGCAAAGAAAAGGCCGGATAAAACTTCTCCTGGTACACCCGGTAGAATTTCACGCCGCTGGCGGACGATCTGTCAGTGACCCCTGTCGCTGTGGGAGGTGACAGCGGTCAGGGAAGAATCCTGATTCCCGATTTGAGCCTCCGTCACCGGGATTCTGGGCCCTGGGTTTGACCCCTCTAGCGCTCCCGTGCGATAGTTTCGTTTTAACAAAGTCGTAACAATTCGCAATCCTTCACTTCCCATGGACCTTTCCACATCCGCGTCCGCCTGTGGAGTTTCCCCGTGCGACTGATACCGCGCGAGACCAAGTTCTTCGACATGTTCACCGAGATTGCCACCAATGTCGTCGAGGGCGCGCAAGCCCTCTGCGATCTGTTGCAGACACTATGATTACGAGCAAATGCCGGCGGCGCTGGAGAAGATCAAGGAGATTGAGCACCGCGGCGACGAGATGACGCACCGCATTCTGGTGAAGCTGAACCAGACCTTCATCACGCCCTTCGATCGCGAAGACATCCACCTGCTGGCCTCCTCGCTGGATGACGTTCTGGATTTCGTCTACAGCGCCTCCGACCGCTTGCTCACCTACAAGATCACCCAGCCATCTCCCTCCGCCAAGGTGCTGGCCGGCATCATCCTGAAGCAGGCCGAAGAGTTGAAGAAAGCCGTGGCGCTGCTCAGCAAGGATGGCCAGCTGCTGGAACACTGCGTGGAAGTAAACCGGCTGGAGAACGAAGCCGACCAGGTCAGCCGGGAAGCCATTGGCCGCCTCTTCGACGGCGATTACGATCCCATCACCTTGATCAAGCTGAAGGAGTTGCTGGAGATTCTGGAAGAGGCCAGCGACAAAGCCGAGGATGTCGCCAACGTGCTTGAGACCGTCGTCCTGAAGAACGCGTGATGGGCCAAGCCGTGGCCGCAAAGCAAGAACTGGCGGAGGACATGCGCCTGTGAGCACTGGACTGATCCTGCTCGTCATTACCGTGGCCACGGCGCTGGTCTTCGATTTCCTCAACGGCTTCCACGACGCCGCTAACAGTATTGCGACGGTCGTATCCACGCGGGTGCTGTCGCCCAAGCTGGCCGTCGTCTGGGCTGCCGCCTTCAACTTCCTGGCAGCATTCCTTCTGGGCATAGCGGTGGCCAAGACCATTGGCGCCGGCATGATTCGGGAAGACATCGTCACCCAGTACGTAGTGCTGGCGGGACTGGCGGGCGCGATCGTGTGGGATGTGCTGACGTGGCTGCTGGGACTGCCAACCTCGTCGTCGCACGCGCTGATCGGCGGCTACGCAGGAGCAGCGATGGCGCGGGCAACGATGCTGCGCGGCTGGAGAGCGGCGCCGCATGTCATCGTGCCCGGCGGCTGGTACAAGACGCTGATCTTCATCGTGATCGCTCCCGTGCTGGGCTTCGTGCTGGGCTTCGGTTTCATGGTGGCGATCTCGTGGATCTTCCAGCGCAAATCGCCGCGGCAAGTGGACAGCCTGTTCCGTAAATTGCAATTGCTATCGGCGGCGGCTTACAGCCTGGGACACGGCGGCAACGACGCGCAGAAGACCATGGGAATTGTTGCGGGCGCGCTCTATACCGCTGGCGTGATGACCGCAGCATGACTTTGCCGCGAATTGGGGACGCTGGCATTGGCCCATCATCCTGGCGGCGCAAACCGCCATCGCGCTGGGAACCTATTTCGGGGGCTGGCGCATCGTCCACACCATGGGCTCGAAGATCACCAAGCTGAAGCCCGTAGGCGGATTCTGCGCCGAGGCCGCGGGCGCCATCACCTTGTTCGGAACGGCGTTGGCCGGCATTCCGGTGAGTACCACCCACACCATCACCGGCGCAATTATCGGCGTTGGAACTACGAACCGGGTCTCCGCCGTGCGCTGGGGCGTCGCCACCAGGATCGTGTGGGCGTGGGTTTTAACCATTCCAGCCTCAGCCATGGTTGCGATGCTGACGTTTTGGGTGATCCGGCTTTTCAATCCGGCGGCGTAGAGATGTGTCGCCAACCCCGTTCAACTTCTCAAGTCGGCAAAAAAAGAAAAGTGGCTGAGAAGTCTCAGCCACTCTTCGCCCCTCTAGCGTCTTGCTACTTCGACGGCGCTAGAATCGCATCCAGGCGATCGGGCGTTCCGTCTACTTTCTCCAGGTGCGGATAGCGCAGTCCGCCGCGGTAATCCAGGCTGATGGTTTGGAACTCGTCGCCGCGCTTCAGCAACAGCTTGATCGGCGCGTTGCTCTTCTCCGCGGCGAGAATAACTTCGCGCAGGCCATCAACCGTGAACTTCTGATCGTTCACCGCCTGCAGCTGCATGTCCGGCGTGATGCCGGCCTTGAATGCCAGGCTGTCCCACACCACGTCGTTGAGGCTGCCGTCGGCTTTCAACCCGAAGCCCAGCGAAGTAGCAAAGCTGGCGCCGCGAGACGTGTCCGCATGTTTCATCCAATCCGGCATGGTGTCGTCGTAGACCAGCTTGTAACCGCCCTGAGTGAATCCGTTCTCCGGAGTTTGCGGCGCGATATCGTAAACCCGCGCGCGCAAAAAGCCTGCCCAATCGAACGGCTGCACCGTATTCAACGCCGCCACCAGGTCGTCGAAGGTGTAAGTCTTGGTGACATAGCTCCCGTTATCGACCCCGTAAAAGAGCTTGGCGAAATCGTCGAGCGACTTCTTGCCCCCGCTCAGCTCGCGGATTTTGGTGTCAGCATCCAGCCAGATGAGGTCGGATTCCGGGTAGTAGTCATAGGAACGTTGCCAGCTCGGCCAACTCTCCGACGAGCTGAAGTGGTTTCCGATGATGGGCTGATTGGTGGTATCCACCAGCGGGCGCCAGGTGCGTCCCGGACTGATCTCGAAGCTGGCCGCGATCTGCGCGAACACGTCGTGTGCCTGTTCCAGGGTGACGCATTCCGGAGCGCGCGCTCAGGACGTTGCCGTAGTAATCGGTCAAGCCCTCATAAACCCACAGCAGATCGTTCTGCATGGGCACGTTGAAGTTGGGTGTCCACAGGTCGGCAGGCCGGCGAAACTTGCCGTTCCACGAGTGCGTGTATTCGTGAGGCAGCAGCGCGCGGCTGCCAACTCCGGCAGCCCAGTCGGTAAAGTAGTTGGCCCGCGTGCCGTCCTCGCTGGACTGATGGTGCTCCAGGCCTTTACCGCTCACCATATCGCTCAGCGAAAACAGGAAGTCGTAGTGATCGTAATGATGGGAGTTGAAAAGCTTCTGCGCCTCGATCACCAGGTTCTTGTGGTATTGCAGCTCTTCCGCCGACATCACCAGTTGCTCCGGCTTGTCGGAGAAAAGATCGAGGTAGACCTTGTTGTCGGGCCCACTCGATATATCGACACGCTTGAAGTTGACCCCGGCGTAGAGCGGCGAATCGATCAGGGTGTTCAGCGTCGTGTCTTTGAACTGGACTACGTTGCCATCCTGCGACTTCACGTCCAGCGCGCAAGCGAACTTCCAGCCCTGCGGCAAACGCAGCGCGGTTGAGAATTCGATGCGCCGCGAGAAGTATCCCGCCGGATAAAGCAGCACGCTGTTCCAGGTTACGTCGGCGAACTTGGACCAGATGCGGCCCTGCTTCGGCTCGATCGGAGCCAGGTACTGGAAGTTCACGTCCAGCGCGGTTACGCCCTGCGGCACGTCAATGTGGAAGGCGTACATGTTCACACGATCGCGCACCCAGTCAATGCGCTTGCCGTTGGCCGTGACCACCAGCCCGGCCAGGTTCGCTATCGGGTTCGAGGGCGAGTGCGTGCCGGGAAGCCACTCCGGGTAGAGCAGCACCATCTCACCGGCCGTCACCGGAATCGGTCTCGTGCACGTTGAGCACACGATCGTTGACGTTGGTGAGATCGACCATCAGGGAAATTGTGCCGGGATAAGGCGTGTCCGCCGGCGCTACGATGGGCGGCGGCAGCGGAACCGGCTGCGGGCCAGGTGAATCCTGCGCATACACCGCAGGGGTGAGAGCTATGCAAACGGTTACGAGGAGCGCCGCAGCGCTGCGACGGAAAAAGAACGGATTGGGCACACTATTCTCCAGAACTTCAGACAACTTCTCTTGAACTTCAGACAACATTTATACCTCGTTTTCGACCGGAATTCCCCAGGGAAGCTCTGATTAAGTCTGCCTTTGAAGGCGACGGCCTTCAGAGACGGTGTCACGACTGGCAACCGAACTTTGCGGTGGAACGAACGTCGCGATATTCAACCCGGTCCAGCCGCGCAGCGGCGGCATGATGTTAGGCGTGGGCGTCAGCCCACGCTCAAAGTGGAACAAAACCCGAGCCGCAGAGCGGCGACACCGGGTCGCGACACAGTCTCTTCAGGCCGTCCGCAAGCCCTGCACTGCTATTGCCGCTTCAGCCGCTGAGGGGCCTCGCCTTGACTTGATCGGAGTTTCCCTGGTCACCGCGTACTGCGCAGCAGATCGGCTAGTTGCTGAATCGTACCGGCGCCAGCGTCTCCTATCACGACATAGCGCAGTCCGCCCTGGGTCCACGAGCGCAGGCGGAAAGAGGAAGTCTGGTCCGTTATAGAAGACGTGGGAAGCGCAACTTGGGAAGCGTCGCGGAAGATGAAAACGGAAATAAGATGGCGCTGGTACCGGAATATGAGATGAGCGGCGGGCTCCTGGTGGAAATAGGCAACCCGCCCGCCCAACAGCTCGAAGGGCGAGCCTTGCAGCTCCGGCAGATCGAAGGTAAACGGAATTCGTCCCTGGAACCACGGCTTCACCGTGTGCCGGTCGGTGGAGATGACTTCCACCGGATTCGCGCTGGCCAGGGCTGCAACATGCAGATCGGCAAACTCGGCAAGCGTCTTGGATTCCTGCCGCCGGTTCGCCACCAACAACCCCGCCACGATTACTAGAACTGCCGCAGCCGCCAGCGCCCATCGCGGCCACATTCCCGTGGTGAAACGTTCACTCCCGGCCCATTGCCCTTCGTGCTCGACACGCGCTGGTTCAGCTTTGCCTTCAGCCAAGTCCTGGCCTTGCGCCATCGAAGCGATGCGCATGCGCAGATCAGCAGAAGCCGTGTAGCGATTCCCCGCGCGGCGAATGGCCTGCTTGCCTTGCATGATCGCCAGCGCGCTGGCTGCGCAAGCGGCGCACTGTTCTGCATGGGCGCGAAAGGCGGCCATTTCGGACGGCGGCAGTTCCGCATCCACGTACGCGTCAATCCGGCCTTGCCACTCTGTACAGCTCATCTTCCGTCCACTCTCCCAACCGACGCCGAGGCTTGCTTCCGTTCTCCTGCCAGCGATTGCCGCAGCAGTTTTCGCGCGCGCGCAATCCTCGACATCACCGTGCCAATCGGAATCGACAGCACTTCCGCAATGTCCTTATACTTCATCTCTTCCACATCGCACAGCAGGACCACTTCACGGTACTCGGCGGGCAACTGCGCCAACGCGGCCTGCAAAGCCTCACGCGTAGCGGAAGCCAACGCAAACGACTCCGGCGTCTCCCATGTCACTGCGACGGCCTCGCCCTCCGCCTCATCTTCCTCTAGGCTTTGCGTCAGCTTCGCCCGCAAGCCTGTGCGCGAGGTCAGGAACGTGTTGCGCAAGATGCGAAACATCCAGGCGCGAAAATCCGTGCCCGGCGTGAACGACGAGAACCCACGCAGCGCTTTGGTGAAGGTTTCCTGGACCAGGTCTTCGGCCTCGGTTTGGTCGCGCGCCAGCCAGCGGGCAAAGTTGTACAGCGAGTCGAAGAGCGGCATCGCCAACCGCTCGAAATCGCCGCCAGTGCCGCTCTCTACTGTCACGCCTCTACCTGTCCAACTATCGTGGTCTGGATTTTATTCCCGGCGGCCCAGGAAACTCTGCCTTGTTTGAAGGGGCGCGGCTTTAGCTGCGCCGTTCCGGGCCCTTATTTCTTGTCATCACGAGCCGACTCAGTCGGCGAGGGATCTGTTGTTCCGGGTTTTCGGTACGCCTGTTCTCGCTTGCGACCTCATCTGAATTTTCCTTCGACGTGTTTTGATGGGGCGCAGCTTCAGCCATGCCCTGAGCTTGCCGAACGGGTGCGCCGTTGCAAGTCCTTTAAATTTGTCATCCCGAGGAGGCCTTCAGGCCGACGAGGGATCTGCTTCTGACTTTTTCAGCGGCCCGCTTTAGTCGTGCCGACACAAGCATACCAAGGTGGCTTCTGATTTCTCGAAGGCGACGGCCGGCTGGCCGTCCGTAACCAGTTTTGAAGGGGACGGCCTCCAGTGTCTGCGTGAGAACTCGACATATCAGATTGCAGTGGGACGCGAAGCACTCGAAACCAGCTGTCATCCAGCCGCGCAGCGGCGGCACGAAGTTAGCCCGGCGCGTAAGCGCCGGGTGAAGTGGGAAATTGAGCCGAGCCGCGGAGCGGCGGCACGGTTTTCACGCAAACACTTCGGGCGTCCGTAACAGCTTTGAAGGGGACGGCCTTCAGGCCGTCCGTAAACACCCCAAAGTCAACCCGGCTTATAGCCGCTGAGGGACCCCGCCGCAACATCATCAAATTCCTCCCTAGGAATTTTTCTCCATTACCGGGGAATAAAACTCCGATCCGCCGGTTTGCGATGGTGACACGCATTCGAGGTGCACGCAATGAACCATCGCAAACTTGAATCCAAAGACCAGATCTTACACGACCACAACCACGACGGCATCGACCGCCGCGGCTTCCTGAAGTGCATGGCCTGGGCGGGAACGGGCGCTTTCTGCGTCATCAAGGGCGGCGTGCTCAGCTCCTACAGTCTGAGCGGCCTTCCCGAATTCGAGAAACATGCCGCCAAGGGCGACCTAAGCTTCGTCCAGATCAGCGACAGCCACATGGGCTTCGACAAGGCTGCGAATCCCGACGTCGTCGGCACCTTGAAGGCCGCAATCGACAAGATCAATGCCCTGCCCGTCCCGCCCGCGTTCATTCTGCACACCGGCGACATCAGCCATCTCTCCAAGCCTGAGGAGTTCGACACTGTAGACCAATTGCTAAAGGCGGCCAGCACGAAAGGATGTCTTCTTTGTGCCTGGCGAGCACGACGTCCTCAACGACGACGGAAAGCAATATCTGGATCGCTACGGCAAGGGCACGCAAGGCTCCGGCTGGTACAGCTTCGACAAGAAGGGCGTGCATTTCGTCGGGCTGGTCAACGTCATGAACCTGAAGGCCGGCGGCCTGGGCAGCCTCGGCGGAGAGCAACTGGAGTGGCTGGAGAAAGATGTCAAGCATCTTTCCAAGAGCACGCCGATCGTCGTGTTCGCCCACATCCCGCTCTGGACCGTTTATCCCGAATGGGGCTGGGGAACTGACGACAGTGCCCAGGCGCTTTCCTATCTGAAGCGCTTTGGTTCGGTCACCGTCCTGAATGGCCACATCCATCAAACCATGCAGAAGGTGGAAGGCAACATCACCTTCCACACCGCGACGTCCACGGCGTTTCCCCAACCGAAGCCGGGCGAAGCGCCGTCGCCCGGGCCGATGAAGGTCCCGTCCGACCAGTTGCGAACACTGCTGGGTGTAACTGACGTCAACTACGTCCGCCACCGCCACGCGCTGGCTGTCACCGACAGCAACCTGGTTTAAGGAGGCTCTGATCGAGTCTGTTTCTTTGATGCGGGCTCAGGGACTATGTCGCGACTGCAGTTGAAATTTCGGATGGAATAAACAGTCCGAAGAACGATCAAACCAGCCGCGCAGCGGCGGGATGGGTTTAGCCCGGCGCGTGAGCGCCGGGTCGGCACGAAAATTAGCCCCGAGCCGCGGAGCGGCGGCACGGGTTTACGACACCGTCCCGCGGGCAGCCCGTAAGGGCTGATATAAGGACAAGACTTTAGCCCATGAGGGAATTCCGACTGACTACATCAGACCTTCCCTACCAAAGAGTCTACGAAAATCCAAATACACAGATTAAGGAGAAAACGATATGAGAAACAGGTTCTGGATCTTAGGAGTGGCTGTCGTTTGGATCGCACTTGCAGTTGGCAGTGGGGCAAGCGCAAACGCGGCGACCGCCGCCGCTCCTTCCCCATCGGAAGCTACGGTCAAAATCGACAACTTCAGCTTCTCGCCGGCCACCATAACGGTTCCCGTCGGAACCACAGTTCGCTGGACCAACCACGACGATATCCCGCACACCGTCGTCAGCGACGACAAGACGTTTAAGTCGAAGGCCCTCGATACCGACGAGCAGTTTACCTATACCTTCACCAAGCCGGGCACCTACAGCTACTTCTGTAGCATTCATCCTAAGATGACGGCCGTCGTCGTGGTCAAGTAACCGAGCCCGCCATGCACCCCTTTGACTTGAGGTCGGCTCTCGTCGCCAGGCACGCGCAACACGTGGTGCTCATCCACTTTCCGATTGCGCTGTTTCTCACCGGCGTGATGTTTGACTTCATCGCGCAGTGGACCAGCAACCGCACGCTGGCCGCCGTGGCTTACTACAACTTGCTGGTCGCAGCCATTTCATGTCTGCCGGTGATGGCGACGGGACTGCTCGCCTGGCGCTGGCAACTGGAGGGTCAGAAGATCAAAGGCGTCCTGCTCGATCATCTGGTGTTGGCAATGATTTCAAGCGCATTGATTTGGCTGGTGTGGTGGCTGCACTTCCGGGCGCGCTGCATGTCGGGAGAAAACCTGCCGTTGTTTCGCCTTCCGATAGAAGTGCTGACGGCCGGCGCCATCGCCTTGACTGCCCATCTTGGAGGATTCCTGAGCGGCGTTAATGGCCCCGGATGAACCGCCGCTCGCGATCTGGCGCCTAATTCCCAGGCACCGGCTTCCAGGTCTTGTCGGGGTTGAACTCGGTTATAGCCTTCGCGGCGTCGGTTGTTCCCTTCCCCAAGTCCTTCTCGTACTCGATCCCGTTCTGGTTGATGATGAACGTCGCAATCCCGGTCTCGCCGTACTTCTCAGGATAAGCCAGGAAGGCAAAGCCGCCAGTCATCTTGCCATTCACGATGTAGTTTTTCGCACCGCCCTTCGCGTCGGCGCCCTGTTTGGTAAGAATGCTATAGAAGTAGCCATGAAACGGCTGCTGCTTGCCCGCTTCCGGAGTAAATCCTTCGGTCGCGGCCGCGTACGCTGCCAGCGGTCCCAGCGGACTCTTAGGCTGTCCCTCCGCCGACTTCCAATACAATCCGTTCTGCTTGCCTTCGTCGCTGACAATTTTTTGCGCGTACTGCTTTACGCCGTCGTGACTTTGCGAAAGATATTCAGTCTGGGCGTCGCCCATGGCCGCAAGAACGCCGATGACGGCGAGCTCGTTATCGCCAATGCGCCGCGCCAGGATCTCGTCTTTTCCCGCCGCCGTATCGAAGTACCACTGGCCCGCCGCATTCTTCTTCAGCGGAATGGGAAAAGGATTGTTGTCAGCCCCGAGGTAAAGCACTTCGCTTCCGTCGGTCTGTTTGCGCCAGCGGTTCATGGTTTGATAAGCGTTGGTGAAACGCTCGAACGATAGCTTGTCCTGGGCCGCATCGCCGGAGAAAATGAGGTCCTTGGATTGCTGCCCGAAGATTGCGAGCAGCGCGTCGCGATCTCCCGCCTTCGCCGCCGCGACCAGCGCTTTGCCGCCATCTTCGGGAGTGGCGAAGGTCTTAGGTCCAGCTTCGGTGGCAGCAGGTTTTTCCGGCTCGGGCTTGCTGCACGAAACCAATGAGGCCAGCAATACCACCAGAGCTATCAGCGTCCAACAGCTTGCATAAACCTTCTTGCGATCTCGGATGATGTGGAACATGCCAAGTCCTCCGAACTACTAGTATGAATGTTAAGTCTGACTTCTCGAAGGGAACGGCCTTCAGGCCGTCCGTAAATCCCTTAAAATCTCCTCGGCTTTAGCCGCCGGGGGACCTCGCCGTGACTTAAGCCGAGTCGCCCGACGGCATCGCTATCTCCGCCCGCCGCCACCGAAGCTACGGCCGCCGCCGCCCCAACCGCCACCGCCGCCACGGCTTCCCCATCCTCGGGAACTGGAGGAGCGCTCTCCCCAACCGCCGCCGCCGGAAGAATGGTCTCCGAAGCCGCTGAAGGCCGTCGATCCGCGGCCGCTGCCACTGCCGCTGCCGCCCCACCCGCGATCGGAGGCGCTGGAGTTGGCATGCTCTGCGCTGGCATTGCGGTTCTGAGCGTTGTTCACGTTGACCGTATTGCCGCTCACATTCGTGTTGTGGTTGTAGTTGTTTGAGCCGGTGTGGTTATAGCCGCTGTTGTTGTAGTTATTGCCGTGGTATCCGCTGCTGTTGTAGCCGTTGTTGTAGTTGTTGTGATAGGCGTTGTTGTAGTTAGTATGGTAGGCGTTGTTGTAGTTGCCATAGTAGCCGCCATGCCACGCGGCATTACCGTAATAAGCTCCGCCGTGATAGTACACGCCGCCGCCGTGCCAGTCGCAGTTCCAGCTGCTCCAGCCCCAGCCGCAACAGCCTCCGCTCATCATGGCTCCCACCGCTATTCCCGCTCCAAATGAGAGCAGGCCGGTAGCCACCAGAGCTCCCGTGCTATAGCCGGGGGTGACGTAAGGCACGCCATAAACTATCGCGGGATTGTACGCCGGAACGTAGACGACCTGCGGATTCGTCGGCTGGATGACAATGGTTTGCGGTGACTGTTGCACCACTGTGATCTGCGAGCCCGACTTGAGATTACCCGCAGCCTTGGCCTGCGCGCGCAGGGTTTGTACTGCGGCCATCACGTCGGCCTGCTGGTTGTGATAGGCCTCGCCCAGCTGCGAAGTCCAGGCCAGGCTCTGCGCCATCTGGTTCAGCACCGACGGAAACTGCGTAAGCGCTTTGACGCTGGGGTCCCACGATTGGCCGTTGACCGCGTTCATCAGGGCGCTGCCGGTCAGGGTCTTATTCTGCTGGAGCCAGTTGTCGGCCACGGCCACCTGATCGGGAAAAGTAGCAGCGCTCAGGATCTGGGCCACCAGCGCGTCAGGATAAAGTGCGATGGGCGCCACCAATCCTTGCAACTCGGTCGCCGTCAGCGGCGCTCCCTGGCCCGAATAGTCGGCAGGTGCGGCAGCGGCCGGCGCAGCCTGCTGGTCCTGAACAAACATCGCATTCGCCTCGACCGGCGTCGTGAAAACTATTAGAGCGAGGCAAAGAATAACGGATAAGGCTCGTTCACCAGGCGTCACATTCATGGCAATGACCTCTTTACGACATCAAAAACTTCGTTTGGCCGCGGAAGATATTAAGTCGGCAAAATTATAGCTGACAACTGTCACCTGCGACAGGTGGGGAATGCGCACGCCGCGAAAACCCAGGCAAATTTGCCCCTATCTGTTTCCGAAGGTCCAGCCCAGCCCTGTACTGGTGCCGTAATCGCTGCCCGAGAAGTTGGCCGGCGGCCGGTTGTCCCAGTTGCCATAGAAGGAAATATTCCACGTCAGATTGCTGAAGACCTTGATGTAGTACGACGTATTCATGTTGACGTGAACACGGCCAGGCTGGTTGAGGGCAGGCAACACGATGGCGCCAAGATCAAAGCTCGTCTTGTTGAACCGGAAGAACCGCATCTGTCCCGCGACCAGAGCGGTTGCGAGATTTTGATTAGCGATGGGCTCAACGGTAGCGCGGTACGCGGTATCCTGCCAGCCCAGGCCACCCAGCAACGAGATCTGGGAGTTGTTGGTGTTCTTGAAGTAGCGTCCAATCCCGCCTCCCAGCGTGCCTTGCAGGTCGATGTCCTGCTCCGAACTTTGCAGAAAAATACCCAGACCCTGATAAAACCAGTTGTCCCACCGCAACAGGCGCTGGCTCTGAAGATTTACCTGATTGCGGGTGGACGGACTGGCGCCAGTACTGGAAGCCAGAGTGGAACTGTATTCCGCTTGCGCACTCCAACGCTCGCGGGGATATTGCACCAGCGAATCCAGGTTGAACTGCGTGGATTGGTTTCCTTTGGAATAGATAGCGCCCAGGTTAATGTCGCCGTTGAAGCGCTGCCAGAAGTTCTGCGAGGTCTGGTCAATCTTGACGATCTGGGCTCGCTCGATTGCGACTTTCGTTCCCGGGGCCGTGGCCACCTCGATTTGCATGGGCCGGTCGCCGGGTAGATCAGAAGTCAAAAGAGTGCCGGTATAGACTGCGCCACCCTCGGTCTTCACGATGAAGAGTTGCTGGCTTTCCACATGGTGAACCTTGGACCACTGCACCGAGCTGGTGCCCAGAATGTAATCGAGATTCACGTAGAGCACGCCCGAATTCAAGCCTTTGATTTCGCACGTCAGGCGATCGCCGTTCTTCATCACCACGACATCCGTTTTGTCACGTCCAAACAGGGGCGCGACCAGCAGAAGCACCAAGCCTAGCGCCAGGTTATGCAATTTCATTTAGGATGGTTCCTTTGGTGCGGCGATTTTACCTGCCGTCTAGCGGCAAGGGAAGGAATTAGACTTGATGCGACATTCAGAGTGCCGTGAATACTAAGGGACCCGGCTCGCAGGCTGCTCGGTCGTCGGCTGGATTCAGAGCGCTGCGGATGCTGGGCATTGCGATCCTGTGGCTGGTTCTCACCTTGCTCACCCTGTGGGCAGTGGCCGCCCTTTACGTTGATTTCCGCGTACCCTGGCTGCGCGTTCCCCTCACCGTCATCTACGTTCTTGCGATCGTCGCCATCTTGTTCCGGGTCAAACGACGGCTTTGGGCCGCCGCGTTGTGCCTGGCAGGCTTCTGCATCGTGCTGGCGTGGTGGCTCAGCCTGAAGCCGTCGAACGATGGCGATTGGCAGGCTGACGCTGCTCGAACCGCCTCGGTCGACATCGATGGAGATCGAGTCACCATCCACAACCTGCGCAACTGCCACTACATTACCGAGAAGGATTACACCGATTGCTGGAGCGACCGGACAGTTTATCTATCGCAACTTCGCTACGTCGACCTTTTCTTCACCACCTGGGGGCCGAAATATATCGGCCACCCGATTCTCAGCTTCCAATTCGGTGACCACGACCACATCGCGTTCTCCATCGAGGCGCGCTACAAGGTCGGCCAGTCGTACTCGGCGATTCTTGGATTCTTCCGGCAATACGAGCTGGTCTTTATCACCGCCGACGAGCGCGACGTCATTCGCCTGCGCACCAACTACCGCAAGGATGAGCAAGTGTTTCTATATCGCACCACCATGTCGCCGGAAAGAGCGCGCGAGATATTCCTCATCTATGCCGATTACCTGAATAAGTTGAGAGATCATCCGGAGTGGTATAACGCGGTGACTCGAAACTGCACGACGACGCTGGACACCAAGATCGCCGCTGACCTCAAGCATCCTCAGCCCTGGAACTACCAGCTCCTGCTCAACGGCACGCTGGACGAGTTGCTATACAACCGCGGGCCGTCTGGTCACCGGCGGCCTTCCCTTTCCGGAGTTGAAGCAGCGCGAGCACATCAACGACGCGGGTCGCGCGGCGGATGACTCTCCGGATTGGTCTGCTCTGATTCGCGTGGGGCGAGTCGGGTTCTAAGCGGTCAACCCGAGCTGAAAAACTCGCTGATACGCGGTTTTGAAGGGGCGCAGCTTTAGCCGCGCCCTGAGCTTGCCGAACGGTGCCGTGGCAAGTCCTTTTACTTTGTCATCCCGAGGAGGCCTTCAGGCCGACGAGGGACCTGCTTTTCGACTTTTTCAGCGGCCGGTAAAGCCGTGCCCTTCCACCGTATTAGGGCATTTGCAGCAAGCAATAGCCGCCGAGTAACTTCGCCTCAACTCAATCCCCTAGAACAGCCTCCCTACCCGGAAGAAGAACTTGTGATGTCCGGTATCGCCGTACGCGTACGCCGCCTCCACCGGCCCGAAGATCGTGTTGACCACTATGCCCGCCGCAGCATCGGTCGGGAAGCCCGAGGCTTTGTTCACCATCGAGCTCGGCGGTCCGTAAACCTGCGCCGCTTCGTAGATACCCAGGAAGTAAATGCCGCTGCCCAGCAACGGTGGCAGCTTCGCCAGTTGCCGGATGTATCCCAACTGGAACAGGAAGTACTTGTCCATCAGCAGCTCGTTGGTTCCGTAGGCCACCAGCTCTCGAGAACCTCCCAGGGAGAACTCAGGGATGCCGGTTGTGTAGTTGAACGTGGTCCCAGCCGTATCCGGCCAGAAAAACCGAGGACGGCTCGTTCAGCTTGTGGAAAATCTCGCCCTCGCCTTCGAGCACGGGATACGGTTTGGGCGCTGCCGGACTGGCGTTGTACCAATAAAAATCGCCCTGGAAGCTTTCTCCCGCACGAGGAATAACAGGATCATCCAGGCGATCCAGCCTGTATTGGACTTTGCTGGCGCCGTAGCCGCCCGAGAAATTCACCAGCTCGGTCGCGTTTCCGATTTGCCGTGTCGAAGTCTTGCCACCCACCTTCGTAGCCGAAGCGTAGTTCACCGGTGTTTCCGAACTGATATCCCGTGTCGACTCCGCCGCCTAAGGTGGTGCGCCGATAGGTGGCGTACAGTTTGTTGTCGTCGTAGAGGTAGAGGGGATTGTTATCGGCCAGTACCCGGGGCGCAATGAACCAGTGGGTTTGAGGAGTGTAAGGGATGGTAATACTCCGAATTCAGGCCATAGTCGGAGAACAGAACGAAGTCCGTGCGCCATTCCGAGCGGAAGCCGCCAAAATCGAGAAACGTTATGCGAGCTCCCATGTCGAGAGTAACGTTCTTCAAACTGGATCCGTCGATGAGGAGGAGCGGCCGAACGATGGGCGGCCCATAAGTGTTTTCCTCGGTCTTGATCAGCAGGCCCTGCTGGCCGTTTACCTGCTCGAAGGAATAGCTGAGTACGGAATATCGCCCGAAGCCCTTCAGGCGCATGATGGCCTGGTCCAGTTCGTCAAAGTCAAGAGGCTTGCCCACTACGTCCGGCCATCTGCTGTTCGACCCGACGGGAAAGGTCTGCATTCACGCCTTCCACGGCTACGAACATCGGAACCGGATCGCTGCGGCGTCGGGATGCGCGATTGGCCAGGTATTGCTTCCAGGTGGCGTCATCCACCGCGAGGGTCAAAAGCACCTTGGACTTCGCCGCGGCAGCGTCGTATCCGGCCTTGATGATCGCGTCCGCGTCGTCGAAACTTAACGCGCCCCATTTCTGTACTGGTACCGAGACGAGGATGTCCGCACTTTCCATGTTCTGGAGTTCGTTGGCGTTGATCATGACCGACAGCGACTGGCCGAGGACCGAGAAGGTGTTGAGATTCGCATCGGGCTTCATCGGCGCCTCCTCCAGGTGAATCGCCACCGTCAGATCGGCTCCCATGTCCTTCGCTACGTTGACAGGAATGTTATTGATCAAGCCACCGTCGGCGTAGATGGCATCCTTGGTCCGCACCGGGGTGAAGATTCCCGGCAGAGACATGGTTGATCGCAGAGCCAGGGACAAGGATCCGCTGCGGAAAACCTTGGCCTTTTCGGTGACCAGGTCGGTGGCTACGCAGGCGAACGGAGTGGGGAGGTCGTTGAAGCTCTTGATCTCCGAGTAGGGCAGCGCGATCTTATCCAGCACCAGTGAGACTTGCTGGCCGGAGTTGAAGCCCTCGGGAAATTGCACTCCCTTGCGTAATCCGAACTCAAGGCTGCTGGGATAAGCGCGGACATCCTCTTTGCGGCGGAAGGCGAGGTCGTTAAAGGGCGTCTGTCCTGCCATCACCTCGTCCCAGGGGATGCCGTTTACGATCTGGCGCATCTCAGCGGCATTGTGTCCGGTGGCATAGACTCCGCCGACCAACCCGCCCATGCTGGTGCCCGCAATGTAATCAATCGGGATGTGGTGTTCCTCCATCCAGGTAATGACGCCCACGTGGGCGAGCCCCAGGGCCCCTCCACCTTGCAGCGCTAAACCTACGGTGGGACGGCTGGGCTTGGATGTTGGCTCTTGCGCGACGGCAGATACAACCGAAAGCATGAGTGCGACGCTGATGAACACGAGTCTGAGACGTAGGCGCATAGCGCTTCTCCAGAACGGTGAAAACAGTTTGTGGTGGTGGCAGCAGGGCTCCATGAGTCCCTTAGCCGAAAGCAACCCTACTTGTGCAGGTTGCAGTGGACATGAACGGAATCTCGGCTTCGCTCGTTTTGGGTGAAGAATAAGGGTACATCACCAGCTACTCGCATACCATCCGTTCCATTCCCAGTCCGGCACGGAAGCGCCTGCCGCAGGATCAATGACAGGACCCATCATCCTGAAACTGGCCACTGGACGCCATGGCCGCCAGCGAACGGGCGCAGTTCAGGATTTGCTGGTTCAAGGAGTCGTCCTTCAGCGCATCCGCGGAGATGTAGTTCATGTTCTTGCGCGCGGCCAGAACTTTATTGCTCAGCTTCTGCATGTTGTCGAACTCATTGCTGAGAAGTTGAAAAGCGTTGTGATCGGACATCGGTTGACGCTGCTACGGAGGCTAATCTGAGACTCGTCGACGCTTGGCCCCGGTAAGAGGCCATGAAAGCATCGGTCACTGGATATCCATTTTGAACGGCGTCCATCAGCGCGCTGCGCCATTCCCGGATCACGGACATGTATTCGATGCCCGCCCTCACGAAACCCTTCGAGAACGCGGAAGCGGGCTGGCTTGCCGCAGCCGGCGGCGGCGTGCTGTCGCCGGAGCCTGGCAGCGTCAACGTAACCTGATTGCCCTTGAAGCTGAGGGAGCCGTTGATGAGACGGGCCAGGGCCTCGATGTCTACATAAGACCTGCCGTTGATCTGGAGAACCGGAGTTTGGCCCGGCTGGCCGCTTACGACGAGTGTCTCGTTCGGTTGCGCCGCTTGCGGGAATGCCGGTCCCGGCGAAAAATCAAGTAAAGCGCTACAGCATCGAGTCCTAAACCAGATAGCTTCTCTCGCATGGCATTTCCTTTTGCCGCGCAGCCGTCGCTCGCTGGAAACATCACTTGGGCAACGAGTCCTGAAGACTTATGAGGTTTTGCGGCACCACGTGAATGAAGCCGCGCCGCGGGCTGTCGATATCCGCGATCAGAAGGAAAGCGATGGCGGCGACCAGCGGCAGAACAAAAAGCAGGCCAGACTTTACTCCAGCGCCGCGCGCACCATAGCCGATCAACATATTGCAACAGATGGCCATCCCTATCATTAAAGCCCATGCGCTACCTGGGATCCGGTTCCACCACGCCGCCTGGGTGTATCCCTGCGAGTTCAGTACATCGTTCATGCCCCAAACGGCCAGGGCGCTCACTGGGAGTAGGATTTGCCAAGGCAGGAGTCCTGCACCGCCAACCACATCTCGTTCTGTAGTCGTGCGGTATCGGCATCAATGTGCCGTAGCTCCGGTTCATTGCGGGTGTGGTAGTACGAGATGCGTAACGCGAGATATTTCCGGAGCTGTCCGCGTACCTTCGCTGCATCCGCTGCCGGCAGCAGCCCTGCCCGGACATATTCCGTGCCAATGGCGTTGGCTTCCGCTTCCTCGTAGTTCTTGCGCTGATCGTAACGGCTGATGGCCATGGAGAAACTGAATCCGATGATGAGGCCGAGCAGGGTCAGGGTGGCCGCCTGCACGGTGTTGAAATCGTCGCGCTCATCGTCTTTCAGGGTCCGAAACCGGCGCAAGGAAATTCCGCCCTGTGCCGAGAGCCACAGCAACACCAACGAAAATAAGAAGAAAAGATTGGGTGGTTCAACATGCCGTCCGGCCCTCCGTTAGCTCCAGATCAGTCGAGATTTCATAGCTATCAGACCAATGCATTTCTTGCTCATTCCAGTTCACTCCGATTGCGGCGGCTGGGGAACTGTCGTCTGCGACAGGTACCGCCAACAACTTTCCCGCCGCCGCCGAGAGATTTGTGCGCCCCTACCCAGGGAGACTCCGATCCAATCCATGCCGAAGCCCTCAGCGCTAAAGCCGGGGGTTCATTTGCTCGACTTTGCGGATCGCCTGAAGGCGGTCCCTTTCAAAGCAACGTCTGAATCGGAGCTTCCCTAGGGTTTGCCCAGCCAGGAATACTGCCAGGCAGCCGAGACGCTCTGGTAGTTGCCGCCGAACCGGATGTAAGTGCCGTCGCTGTAAGAGACCTTGAGCGACTGGTGGCGGGTAACGGGCATCGAGAACGTGCCGCCGATCCGCGATCCCGTCTGTTTGGTTGCAAGGTTGCGGATTCCGTTTAAACTAGTCACCCCGCCGAACCAGAAGTTGCCATCCAGCGAGACCCATGGGTAGAGCGTTTTCTTTCGCGCGACCCGACTGAGATCGTAACTCAAATGGCCCTCGAAGCTGCCAATGGGCTCCTCGGTCTGCGGCTTAGGGACGGGCGGGCTGTAGTAGGCGCTGTTGGTGGTGTAGAACCAAACTCCGCCGTAGCCGTCGACCACCCAGTTGCCGAAACGCTGTGAGTATCCCAGTTCCGGTTTGAAGGCCCAGCGATTGATTCCCCAGTTGATGAGCTTGGTCGGATCATACTGCCCAGTGGGAGCAATGATTTTCAGGCTGGCGCCCAGCAGCATCTTCTGTTTCCATTTTGAGAACTCCTTGGCGCCCATCGCCGGCCCGCCCTTCAGATTGACCGATAGGCGGGCGGACATGTCGAGCAGTCCGGAACGGTAGAGGGACTTGTTTACTCCGAGCAGCATACCGCTGAAATTTCCCACCGCATACGGCAAAGAGACGTTAAAGTTCGCCGAGCGCCCAAAAAAGTTGAACGCATGATAGTAGGTGAAGACGGGGACGCTGTAGGTCCCGGTTGCGCCGGTAACAGGAATGGTGCCGTTGAAGTTCACCCCGCCGTCATAGAACGAGTAGGTCAGGGTGATGGCATTCGAGTGATTCGGAGTGATGAGATACGCGCGCGGCGAAAGGTCCTGGGCGCTCAGCAAGTTCACGCAACCCAGCGCAATCACTGCCAACAATCCGAGCTTGAAGAAACGTCGCATCTACTTGACTGAAAAATATAGATTGAGCATCAATCCCAACTGGTTGAGTTTCTGATTCGGGCTGGTGCCGGTCGAATTCTGGTGCTCATAGTACGGGTTGAACTCCACATGCTGGCCGATGGGAAAAATGCAGCCGGCATAGAGTGCGGTGTCGCTCCATTTGCTGTACTTGCTTTGGTAGAAGAATTCTACGCTGGCGTACGGAGACGGGATGATACGAGCGCAATGTAATCGCCCTTTCGATCTGGAAGCGGTTGCGATAGCGCCAGGTGAAGTTGGTGCTCCAGTCAAGATCGGCGCGATTTCTATCGGATAGCAGGAAGTTTCCCTTTCATCGAAAAGTTGCAGGTTACAACCGGCTCCATGCGGTTTGTTGGCGGGCCGCCGTTGGCGCGCGGCAATACCGGTATCCGATGGAAAACACCAGCGGACGGGATTTCGCGTCGTTCAGATCGAATCTCGTGGTGTTCTGTAGACGAAGCAGCGGCTTCAGATAGTAGTCGAGGCTTGGCCCAAACTCCGCTTGAATGGGCGAGCCGTCTTCTCTGGTCTCCTTGGCCTGGAAATCCACTCGTAGATCGGAAGCCACTTTCAGATAGGTATCGACTTCCGGCAGCAGTTCGTCCTGAACGGTTTGCGCGCCGGCGGACAGACAGCAAGAAATCAGGAGAGACGCCAGCACCAGCGACTTTTCTGCAATGCCAGCCATCATTCGGGTTCACAGGAAACGCTAGCGCAACAAATGAACGGGCGGCCCTTGCGAGCCGCCCGCCGGGTTGAGGGTTTGACTATTGGCCAGCGTGCGCCCTGATCATGCCATCGATTTTGGCTTTCAGGGCTGACAAGTTAAAGCTAGCCGGGTCCTGCATCGGAGGATACGCGATGGCGGTTTGGGCAAGCTTGCCTACCTCCTTCTGGACCAGTACGAAACGCCAGAACTCGCGCGCGTAGAAGTCGTTTCCGTAACCGAACGCGCTATCGTTCGGTGCTTTCGCCCCGGAGGTCAGACACGCGCTCAAACGGATCCTGCCGGAGGTTGACGATGGTTGGCATGTCAGTGGTGATCTTCTCCCCGGGCCAGCCCCAGGGCTGCTGGAGGAACTGGAACTTGAAGTCATCGATGCGCAGTGCACCGAGTTGTGCGCCGGCGAAGTAGAAGAGTTCGTGACGTGCGGACGGCCCTTTGCCCTCCAGCAAGGCCGTCTGGTCGTAACCGTCAAGATGGTTCTTGTAGGTCCGGTCGCCCAGCTTCACGCCCTTCAGCAGCTGATTGGTAATGTCGGGATTACCGGCGGCCGCCACCAGGGTCGGGAACCAGTCCAGCCCGGAGAAGATACCGTTCTCAACCGTGGCGGGTTTGACGTGCCCCGGCCAGCGGATAATCGCAGGCACGCGGAAACCACCTTCGAAGCTGGTGCCCTTGGTTCCTTTGAACGGAGTCATACCGCCATCAGGCCAGGTGAACACTTCAGCGCCGTTGTCGGTGGTGAAGATGACGATGGTGTTATCGGCCTCACCGATGTCCTGGAGGTGCTGCAAGAGTTCGCCTACGCTGTCATCCAGTTGGGCCATGCCGGCTTCTTCCAGGTTGTAATTGGTGCCGTAGTTCATCATCGCCTGGTACTTGGGCGGAATGTAGGTGAAGACGTGCATGCGGGTGGTGTTGTGCCAGATAAAGAAGGGCTTGCCGTCTTTCTTGGCTTTGTCCATGAAGGCGTCGGAGTTCTTGACCAGCACTTCGTCAAAGGTCTCCATGTCGTACTTGGCCGGGCGGCCTTTCTGCCAGTTCTGTACGTCGGTCATGTTGGGGAACGGCGCCAGCGGTCCCTCATCCACAATCTTCTGCTTGCCCACCTCTCCCCAGCTGCCTGTACGGTGGTGTCGACCGTGTCGGTTGCCCAGCAATGGGTCAGATCGCGCGGCCCGGTCTTGTCGATCCAGTCCTGCGGGTAGTCGAACCAGTAGGGATCGGACATGGCGTCGAGGTGGTAGAGGTAGCCGAAGAACTCATCAAAGCCATGTACGCACGGAAGGTACTTGTTGAGGTCGCCCAGGTGGTTCTTGCCGAACTGGCCGGTTTCATAGCCGAGCGCTTTCAGAGCGCTCGCCATGGTGGCAGCCTCCATCGGCAGGCCCACATCCGCGCCCGCCTGGCCGACCGTCGTCAGTCCGGTGCGAAGAGGGAGTTCGCCGGTGATGAAGTTGGCGCGGCCCGCCGTGCAACTCGCCTCGGCGTAGTAATCGGTGAACATCATCCCTGCGAGGCAAGCTTGTCCAGGTTCGGCGTCTTGCCCGACATGATTCCACGGTGGTAGGCGCCGATGTTGAACCAGCCCACATCGTCGCCCATGATGACCAGAATGTTAGGTGGCTTCGCGCTGGTGGCCTGCGCATGTAAGGTTGCACTCCCGCCCGCAAAAACGCTCGCGACGGCCAATGCTCCCAGGGTGAACTTTCGAATACTTGCACCCAAATCCATACTTCTCCTTTTTGACCGGTCCTGCGTTCGCGCCAGGAGCGTCTGATACAGCGTCTGCCAGTTCACTACGATTACGAGTGTTTGGGAACTGTCGGTTGCGACAGGTAGGCCACCAGAGCCGGTGATTTACAAAATGAGCGGTTCCTCTTGATCGGTGGGATCTTCTGTCACACTCGGAAGTTAGGGGGGGTCATGGGCAGGCCGGTGCTCTCAACCCGCTGCACGATGTCTTTCATATCGCAATCAATGTGCTGCCAGAACTTCATCAATCCGCTGCACAGGTAATTCAGTCCTGGCTCGCCGTCGCGAGTGCGAATCAGCCGGTTCTTGGGGCATTCGCCATTGCAGGCAGAACAGGTATTTGCAGTCCCGGCACTGTTGCGGCAGGTCGTCGCGCTTGGCAAAGCCGAACTTTCTCTGCTCATCGGAAAAAATCATGCGCGAAATATGTTTTTCCGCGATATTGCCGAGCTTGTATTCGGGATACACGTAGTGATCGCAGGCATACACGCTGCCGTCGTGCTCCAGCGCCACGCCTTTGCCGCAGAAGTCGTTATAGATACATAGCTGCGAGGCCATGCCCATCCATTGCGCAACCGCGGTCTCAAACAGGTTGACGTGTACCTTTCCGTAGTCGCGCCGGTACCAGTCATCCCAGACTTTGCAAAGAAAGTAGCCCCAATCATCGGGATCGACGGACCAGTCCGTGACCACGGAATCGGGATTGCCGGGATGCGCGGCCGGCGATCCTTGCAGCGGCAATGCAGCCGGATCCCATTTTTGAGGTGCGGTGTTCTCGAAGCCCTTCGGCTCTACGCAAGGAATGAACTGCAACTGCCGCGGGCGAAGCTCGCGACTTATGAAACGGTAGACATCCAGTGGCTTTTTCGCATTGACGCGATTGACCACGGTCAACGTGTTGTATGGAACTTGATACTTCTGCAAGAGCTGGCCGGCTGCGAAAACCTTCTCGAAGGTCGGCTGGCCGCCTTTGTCCACGCGGAACCGGTCATGCAACTCCTGCGGGCCGTCGATGCTGAGGCCCGACCAGGAAGCGATTGTCGCGCAGAAAGGTGCACCACTCGTCGTTCAGCAGCACGCCGTTGGTCTGGAGATCGTTCTCGATGTTCTGATGGGGACGCTGGTATTTCTTTTCCAGCGCAACCACTTTTTCGAAGAAGCTCACTCCCAGCAGAGTGGGCTCGCCGCCCTGCCAGGAAAACACGACTTCGTCGCCGGACTGGCCTTCAATGTACTGCCGGATGTGGGCTTCCAGAATCTCGTCGCTGATGCGGAATTTGTTGTCGCTGCCCAGCAACTCTTCTTTGTGCAGGTAATAGCAATAGGCGCAGTCGAGATTGCAGATCGCTCCCGTGGGCTTCACCATGGCGTGGAAGCGCGGCTTCGTGCCGGGATAAACCGGCGGTGGTGACAAAGGATCGCTGGTGTTGCTCACGGAACCTTCAATCTGAGGAGACGCGGCCGTCTACTCCTAGTCACCGCAATTAGGACGATTTGGGAACTGTCGATTGCGACAGGCAGCCACCGCGAAGCGGTTCGAGGCAGGAAATCCTCACCGCGCTTGTCTCTGCAACTCCTGCAACGTGGCTTTTGCGCCGGGGTCGTCAGGAACCAGTTGGACTAATTCCTGAGCGTACACCGTCGCCGCCGGGATGTTCCCGTTGTCGCGCTCGAAGGCGATCAAGGCATTGAGTATCTGACGATCAGCCGGACGGCCCTCGTGAGCTCGCTGCAAAATACTGATCGCCTGATTTACCTGCCCGCTGGATTGCAGGGCGACGGCGTAAACATAACTATAGCTGGCGTTGGACGGCTGTAGGGCCGATGCTTTGGCCAGCAAAGGCAGTGCCTCCGCGTATTGTTTCTGCCTGATCTTGAGCAGGCCGAGGGCATAGACAGGTTCGGCCGCGTTCGGCTCCGCCGCTATCGCCTTCTCCAACCATTGCTGCCCTTCATTGTCGCGCTGCTGCTCGCGGTAGAGGTCGGCAAGATTAACCATCGCGGGTACAAACTTCGGATCAAGCCGCAGAGCGGTTTTCAGTTCGTTTTCCGCATCGGCAGTTCGCCCCATCTGAGCGTAGAGGAGTGCCAGGTTCATGTGGCTCTCGGGACGTTCAGCCGAGACCATCTCGCTGGCGATCAGCTCGGCGATGTCGTGGTCGAGCGCAGTCTTCTGGGCATCCGGCAGACCAGGCGCAGTTCCCGCCAGCAAGCGCGCCACTTCGATGCGTACGGGACGAGCTGGATCCGTCAGCAACGGCGCAGCCAGGTGGACCCGGTCCTGCGGTGGAAGCGCCTCCAGGGAGCGCACGGCCTGAGCTGCGTACCAGGGCGTCGTTCGTCCGCGAGAGCGGTCTGCACGGCGGGCATGGAAGCCGGCGACAAGTACGCAGGAAGCAGGCTTAGCGCGGTGGCCCGGGCGATCGCAGGCTTGGCCGAGTCCTGGATCAGTGCGGTCAGCGTCCTCTCGGCGTTGGGCAAGCCCCGACGCCCGGCATCGATCGCTTCGACGAAGTGGGATTCCTGCCGACGGTTGGGGCCATACCATTTCACGACAGCATCAACCGCCCAGCCGTTGGACTTGTCCTTATGACACTGGGTGCAGGCGTTCGGAGTTCCATAGCGACGGAGAAATCCGGGCGCGGTACGCGGAAGCTGTGGTCCCGTCGGACATCGACCACCATGTAGGTCTTGGTCGGCATATGGCAGTTGACGCAGAGCGCGCCGGCACTTCCAGCCTGGTGATGATGGTGCTGCGGGACTGTCGAACTTTGCCGCCGAATGACATTTCTCGCAGACTGCGTTCAGATTGGTGGACCGCAGCTTGGCAGTGTGAGGATCGTGGCAGTCCGAGCAGGTCACACCCTCGTGATACATCTTGCTCTGCACAAACGAGCCCCACTCGTAGTCTTCCTCAAGGATCTGGCCATCGGGATAATAAACACCTTCTTCCAGCAGGCTCGGCACATAGGCAGTCGAGAAACGGCTGTCCCGGCTGGTAGTCAGCGGTAATGGGGTGACGGCGGGAATGGCATGGAGCACAGGTATTGATCTCATTGTGTGAGCGCGCCTCGCCCTTCCAGTGCATGGTCGCCGCGTCAGGTTCCGAAGCTGCCCACGATCCTTTCGCCGCCTTCAGGTCTGCCACCAGACCGTCCGGTGCGCTGCTCGACGTGGTACGAGCCCTTCTTTCGCGACTCAGCCCAAGCCACGTGATTCGAACCCGGCCCGTGGCAGGATTCGCAGGAGACATCGATATCCGACCAGGTGGTCGCGTAGCTGTCCTTGGCGAGATCGTAATTCTTGCGCAGGTTGGTGGAATGGCAATCGGCGCACATGTAGTTCCAGGTCTGGTTCCGTCCCGTCCAGTGCAGAGGATCGGCAGGCGTTATTTTTTGGCCGGGATAGAGATGGAACCAGCGCTGGCCGCCTTGTTGTTTGCTGCGCGAATCCCACGCCACCACAAAGCTTTGCAGGCGACCGTTGGGAAATGGGACCAGGTACTGCTGCAAGGGCGAGACGCCGAAGGTGTAGGGCAACGCATAGTCTTGCGGTTTGCCGTCGGGGCCCTCGGTATGAACGTAGAACTTGCTGTCTTTCTTGAAGAAGCTGGAAGTCACGCCGTCGCCGGTAAATTGTGCGTCGTTGAAATTTCCCAGAACGCTGGCATCGCCGGCAGTCTGCATGGCCAGAGCATGATGGGACGTCCGCCACGCCTGCGCTTGTTCCGAATGACATTGGGCACAGCGCGCCTGGCCGACGTAGGTAGCGGCGGAAGCGGCCGGCTGCTTTTCCTGGGAGTGCGCCGCGACTGACCAGCGCCAGATGCCCACTCCACATAAGGCAGCGATGGCCAGGCCTACGCCGATGGCGGCGATCGGCAGAGACCTCACAAGTTTGCTTTTTGCTGGCGTGGATGGTTTGCGCACTGATCTACCTGACTGCTCTGGCAGCCGTCCGGACCCTGTCAGCTAATCGAAAGTGTCACAGACAGTCATGACTACTCAGGCTGGATTTTAACCTTCCGCGCCGTAAACGCGGAGACAAAGGTGCGTCCCTGCATCGCCTCCAGAATCGCCGGCACCAAGTCGGTAGACAGGCGAGCTTTGGTGACGTAGCCGCAGGCGCCGGCGGAAAACGCGGCATCGACATAATCATGATCTTCATGAATCGTTAGAAAAACGATTCTGGCCCGGCGCTTCGCCTTCTGAAGGTCTCTTGCGGCCTGTAGCCCATCCAGCACCGGCATCGATATATCAATCACCAGTATGTCAGGATCGAGGGCCAGGACCGCAGCTACCGCCTGTTTGCCATCCTCCACGGCGGCGATGACGTCACACTCCCCGGTCACTGTCCGCCGAACTTTCGCGGCTACCGCGGGATGATCATCAGCGAGCACGACTTGGATTTTTGTCACATGAGCCTTAGTCGCCCAGCAACATTGGCGGACGTGTACCACAGTCTTATTGTTGTCGCGGCATCGGGGGTTGACAACTGTCGCTTGCGACAGTGACCGAAGAGCGGTTGCTGGGGACGGTTGGCGCGGAGGTTGGGACGGAAAGTCTTTTCAGCTTCCCGGAGGCCAGCTGCGAGGCCCTGAATCAGGGCAGAATACAGTTGCGCAGCAACTCTAGGGATACTGCTTGAACATTTTCACAATCGCATCTTGCACCTGGCTCTCCAGTTTCTCCGGCTTGGTGCTCAGGTTTTGTTGCGACATGCCACGCCACACCAGCTTTTTGGCGCTGGCATTGATGAGATCGATAACCAACTCTCCCTTGTGAAGGGTTATCGTCGTATTGCCCCACGTGCCGGCCAGCGCCGGCCCGGAAAAGCTGGGGTCGAAGGGGGGAATGCCTCCCGTCGCGTTATAGAGCGGATCGTTGGAGGTGAATGAGGACTCCTGGTCGATAGAGCCGTATACCTGGATGATCAGGTCAGGATTACTGGTAACTTTCGTGAGGCCCTTCTGCGTGAGTTCGTCTTCGATGGTGCCGATTATGTCTGCTGCCAGCATAGGATGTGCCACCTGGCCGTGGGGCGCCCACGAGTACGTTTTGAACTTGGAAAAATCGGCAGTGGGATCGTATTTGTTGACGTGGATCTTTTGCCCTTGCGCGGCCAGTGAAACCAACAGAATCAGCGCCAGCGCCTGCAAGGGGCGCGACCAGAACAACATACTCTTACCAGCAGCCATGCAACTCTCCTTCAAGCCTTGGTTTTGTTCGGCCGGCGAACCTAATGCGGAGCAGACTCAGAGTTTGTGTATTCCCGGATACAGCTCGCTTTCCACCGGCGGCTGAAAAAGTCGAAACAGCAGATCCCTCGTCGGCCTGAAGGCCTCCTCGTGATGACAAAAACTAAAGAGCTGACCGGCACGACCAAGGTCGTGCCCTGACACGAAGCCTTTCATAAGCCGAGTCTTTCCCCCGCCTATGAAAGAAGTGTTCCACCCGATGCGGCGCTACGGCAGAATGACTAATTCCGGCTTGCTGCCGCCGCCCATACCGTAGGGCGCTCCAGAAACGAACGCCCCGACATCGTACTTGTAGCAGCCCGGCGTAGCGGCCTTCACGCTGACCTGCTTGTTGCCACCGCCCATGATGGGGTCGTCCGGGGTGAAGGGCGAGTCGTCAGGGAACGAAACCATGAACCCGACGTTCTTGCTCGAGGACATCCAAGTCACGGCTGTGCCCGCCTTAACGCAGAAGAACTGGTTGTTCTTGGCGCCCGGAATTCCGGGCTTGACGCCGGCCCCATGGCCTGCTCCGGTTGATATCGACGGTGCAGGGAGCGGAAGCCGATCCGCAGGTGTTGGCCGCGTTACACAGGGACGCCGGCGTTGCCTCGTCACACACATACTTGCCGTTCTTTTGTGCCTGGGCAGCGGTAGCGTCGAGTATCAAGACTGCGAATACGAGCAGAGCGCTGAGGGAAGCAAGCGCGCAAGTTTATTTTCATGAAAGCACCTCATACAAAGTCAGGAATCGTGAAATGGAAAACCAGTTGGGGCAGTCGTCACCATCCGAGCAGCGCCAAGCCGAGGCGGCAGCGGAACTTCCCTGAAACCGGCTGCTCTGCCTCCAGTAAGCGTCGTCCGTCCGAACCGCCCATCGCCGGACTAATTCTCAGATGTACCCTTCCAGTCGAGGAAGTTCCCCAGTCGCCATGGGTTCTGATTCAGATCGAGCTGCATCTCGCCGTCCTTGTTAATGATCAACTGGGCGGCAGGGTACAGAACACCGGTGCTCTTGCTCTTGTCCTGGTCATTCAGGTCAAGTTCACCGGCGGTAAGGTTATAGCTCATGGTCTGGCTGTCGGTGAACGCCTCTCCAAAGCTGATAGGGCGGTTGGTGGCGAAGGTGATCTTCCGGCCGGTCGGCGTGGGGATCATGCGAATGTAGGCAGACGTCATAGCCCAAGGTACCGGGGATGGCGATGCGGCCCACCGCTCTCATCTTTTGCAAAGCGAGGACCAAACCCTGGTTCTGTCCCTTCTGGAACGCCTGTACCAGGACTTCCCGATCTTCGGGAGTGGAAAACTCATAGATGGTCAGCGTGATGCCGATGTTGTGACCGAGCTGGGTGCTGGTGCCCCAGGCGGTGCAGTCGATGGATTCATACTTGTCCCTGGAGAAACCGGGGAGGCTGCCGATGATCATCAGCCCCAGGACCAGCAGGCTTGGAATTGCGATTCTGCCAAGATTTGATTTCATGCGCATAGTTTGTCTCTTCTTTCCGATAGAAGCTTAAGGATGTGTACTGCCGGCGAGTGGCGACCACGCCTCGAAAAGCCGCCCTAACTGGATAAGGGGCGGCCGGCCGGCAAGGAGCGACTGCCATTGTTGTCCCGTCGAAGACGCTTGCCTACTGTCGCTTGCGACAGTAGGGCAAGCGCGTTCGCGGTTTGCTTACTCTGCCATTATGACTGCGTTCTCTACACCGTGGAAATCACCCCGTGATTGATGGCGTACTTCACCAAGTCCGAGTTGGTAGTGAGTTCCAGCTCTTCCATGATTCTAGCCTTGTGAAAGCGGACGGTGCGGTGGGTGATCTGCAAAACGTTAGCGATCTCCATCATGGAGCGGCCTTCCGCGACCATCTGAAGAACTTCGCGCTGCCGGGCCGTGAGCTGCTTGCGGCGCGGCGTTTTGGGGTCACGAATGAATCTCTCGCCCATGGCCCGTTTGATTTGCGGAGTCACATAAGAACTGCCCTTCACCACGGCATGCACTCGCCTCCAACAATTCGGAAGCCTTGGAGGTTTTCAGCAAGATATGCCGAGGCCCCAATGCGGAAAGCTTCGGCGGCAATGTCGGCAGCGGGATTCATGGTCAGGAAAATGAGTTTGACATGCGGCATCTTGCTGCTCAGTTCTCGCGCCGCGTCCAGGCCATTTAGCATCGGCATTGCCACGTCCAGAAGCACCACATCCGGATTGAGTTCGGGCACCGCTTTCAAAAGGGCACGGCCGTCGGCGACGCAGCCCACGACATCGTAATGAGGTTCCAGCAATTTCTGGAATGCGGTCGCGATCATCGTATGATCGTCGGCAATCAAAATACGGATTCGACCCATTATCGGCCTCCACCACCGAATCACTTAGCTGAAACCGTCTCCCGCCGGGGTTTCCAAGGCAGGCGTCTCTGCAACCAGCGGGATGATGGCGACAATTCTGGTGCCAGCATTCACCTTCGACTCGACTGTGAAGACGCCTTTCACCAAGTGGACACGCTCCGGCATACTGATTAACCCCAGTCCTCCGCTGCGCATGGCGGTCTCCACGTTGAAGCCCACTCCGGCGTCGCTGACCTCCAGCCGGATGTGTTCGGCGGTGGCCCGCAGGTCCACGGAAAAGCGGTGCACACCACTATATTTCACTAGCATTTTGCAGCGCTTCCTGCGCCACGCGGAAGAGGCAGAGGGAAACGTCACCGGGCAGGCGAACGGGAACATTCTCCGGCTTGAATTCTACGACGACATCGTACTTGCTGGAGAACTCCTCACAGCAACTGCGCAAGGCAGCTTCCAGGCCAAGATAATCCAGCTTGGAGGAGTGCAGTTGATGAGACAAGGCTTGAACATCGCCGGCGATCTCGGTGCAGCGCTGCTGAATTTCGGCGAAGCCAGCCTTCGCCGGCCCTTCGGAGCCCTGATTCAGCAGCTCAACCTCCAGCGAGAGTAGCGCCAGCCTCTGACAGATGTCATCGTGCAGCTCGCTGGCGATTCGGCTGCGTTCCTTTTCCTGGGCTTCGATCAATTTGCCGCCCATTCTTTCCAGAGCTTCCTGCGCCAGTTTCTGGTCCGTAACGTCGGTGGCGGAGCCGATAAAGCCGGCAAACGAGCCATCGGCATTCAGGCGCGGGACGGCGACATCCATCATCCAGCGATACTCTCCATCGCCCCCACGCAGCCGGTACTCCTTGGAAAATCCCTCTTGCCGCGCCAGTGCCTGGGAGTTGGCCCGCAGCACATTCTGCAAGTCGTCAGGATGAATCAGCGCGGTCCAGTCGTCGGCCGATCCCGGGTTGGGATCGCGGCCGGCGAAGTTGGTCCGCCTGTCGTTGAGATAGGTGACGATGCCGTCTTCACCGCAAATCCAAAGCAGGGACGGAGTGGTGGCTGCCAGCGCCCGGAAACGTTTTTCACTTTCGCTCAGACTGGCTTCAGCCTTCTGTTTCCGCCGGCGCTGCCAAAGCAATCCGATGATCAGCAACGTCTGCACAACAATCAGAACCACGCCTGCAATGACGTACTTACGATCCTGTTGCCATACCGTCGGCTGCCGATGCAGGACGATGGTTGCGGCTGGAAGCGCCGATTCTGGAATGTTCCAGCGGCGAAGTTCCCGCCAATCGACCTCGGGGAGAACATGCGAGGCATGTATGACGGGAATGGTCTCCGGATTTTCGCCAGACAGGATTCGAGCTGCGAGGAGTCCTGCGTTCTGCGCCTGTTCTTCCAAATCAGGGAAGGACCCGCCAATGGCTCCGTGGTCAAAACAAATGTCGTGAATGCAGTAGGTGGGAAACTGCCGCGAAATCGCCTCTAGAATGTCCTCGGTGCTCATGGCGAGTTGCAGCGACGCTTGCGGCACGAGCTCGAAAATTATCACCGTGTGAGGGGGAAGCGCGGACACCTGGCGCAGCAATTCATCGGGAGGAAGTCCGACCAGATCGATCTGGTTCAAGCCCTCAGGGCGGAGATGAATCTCCTGATGGGTCACATTGACCCAGAAGCTCTCGAATTCTGAAGTTCCTCCGACCACGGCTACATTTTTCGCGTCTGGGTTCAGGTGAAGGGCCAAGATCCAGAGTGCCTCGAACATCTCCCCGAAGGGTAACCCCGGTCACACCTGGCCAGAGCTTGTGGCCTTGAAGTCTCTCGGGCACGATCATCATGAAGACGATTGGGACGTCGGGGAAAATTTGCTCCCGGAAATCAATGCGCAAATTGAAGCGCCGGATAGACAGCGACGATGACAAGATCCAGTTTTTGCTTGGCGTACGTCTGACGTAAAGTCTCGCTGAGGCTCTTCTCGTAGTCGCGGCTGCCGAATCGCTGCGCTTCCAGGTATTCGACGTAGAAATTTACCGGCGCCGAGACGTGGGACGCGGACGGTTGACTCCAGGGACTGGGGATCCAGGACGATCACGCTTTGGAGAAGCTGTAGAGAATCAGGACATTCTTGGCGGGCGCGGAATCCGCAGCAAAGCAGAGCCGGGCTGAGCCTGCCCCGGCCAGCGTCCAGATGGTCAAGCAAGAAGGCAGCGGTCAGCCACTTTCTTTTGCCGATCTGGCGGCGTCCGCGAGGGCTAGCGGTTGCGTCCGGCTTCTCTGTGCATAACCTAACCTGACACACGTAATCCCCCTGCGACGATCACGACGATTTAAGTTGGGGGAGCTGAGCACATTATCGTCCCAACCAGAGGGCGGCACAACAGGTAATTCTGAACTCACGGTGTAAGTAATTGATTTTGCCTTTATCTAGCCCGAAAGTGGTACGCTCATCGTTATAAGACATGACTGAAATGCAGCACCGTTGTCACCAGCGGACAGTTCGGTTTTCCGACCCGCATAATATGGGGCCGAGTGAACGGATACTGCGGGTGTAACCATCAAGCCACTGCTCTCGAACTCCAGTATAGTTCTATGCTCAGATGAAGATACCGTTCCGGAATAGTTGTGATTTATTACCAAACCCGCTGCTGCAAAGCGTAGCAGCATACAGGAGAGAATCATGAAGACAAGCAGGTTGAAAGTGGCGATTGCATTGGTCGCAACCGTATCACTGGCAATCCTTCTGGTGTTTTGCGGCGCCGCTGCCGCTCAGTCCGCAAAAGCGCAGGGACTGATAACCGGACGCAGCGGCGACACCATGACGATACAAACTCCGGATTCATCGACGGTAGTGGTTCTTCTCACCGACAGCACGCAAGTCGCCCAGGTGCAGGGAATGTTCAAGGCACGCCACAAGGACATGTCGATGGCGGCACTCATACCCGGTCTCCAGGTCCAGGTAGAGGGCACCTATAACGCGCAAAACCAACTGGTAGCGAACTCCGTCAAGTTTAAGGGCAATGACCTGCAGGATGCCCAGACTGTCCAGGCCGGTTTGCAGCCGGCGAAGGAGCAGATAGCGCAGAGTCAACAGGAACTAGAGGCGCAGAAGGCAGCGCTTGAGCGGCAGCAGCAAGAGATGCAGCAACAACAACAGCAAATGGCTGAGGCCCAGGCAAAGATTGACGCCAATAAAGCCATGATCGAGGCCGCGAACAAGCGCTTCGGGCAGCTGGCTGATTACAACATTCTCGACGAGGTGACGGTTTACTTCGCCAACGGCAAGGTGGCGCTGGATCCGAAATACAACGCGCAGCTGCTGCAACTGGCCACCAAGGCCAAGACCATCACTGCCTACACGATCCAGGTGAAAGGCTATGCCTCATCGGTCGGCAGCGCTTCGCTGAATCAGAAGCTGAGTGACGAGCGGGCCGACAATGTAGCCGCTTTCTTGCAGCAACAGGGTCACATTCCGCTTACCAACATGCTGGCTCCGGGCGCCATGGGCGAAAGCCGGCAGGTCGGCACTGACAAGACCGCTGAAGGCCAGGCCCAAAACCGGCGTGTCGTGGTGAGGATCCTTCAGAACAAAGGGATCGCCGGCACATAGAGGCAGCTCAACCATCGGCTGCGTAAGCAGTTCGGCATTAGCCGCTGAGATAGATTCCGCAAGGGTTTTCTCGGCGGCTAAAAGCCGAACGGGATCTGGCATCTCAGTTCCAAATCGGGAAAACGCTGTAGGGGCACCCAGGAGGCGCTCTGGCGGGCTTCAGCTCTCCAGACGGCCCAGGATACTTCCGAGCACCCTTGTGTCGATTCTAGGGCCATCCCTGGCCCTGCAATGGGCACTGTGGTTCGAAGTCTCTATGGAGACAGAAGTATTGGAAGAGGCGCACCCTCACAGCCCTGCCTTCAAGGCGCGCTCCACCCCGGGATACTGCAACTCTGAATCTGCATCAGGCGGGCGGGAAGGACGCAGCGGGACTGCTTCCCTGCTGCCGATATGTGTTCACGCAGGTGATAAATCCGTCCATTTCGAAACGGAGTGCCGAGGTGTCCGGCGTCTTGGTGATGGCGTGAATCATCCACGAGCCCAGATGGCGATAGCTTTCGAACTGGGCCTCATTAAAGAACTGATTGGCGGTGCTTTCGTGAGGAAAATCCTCATGACTGGCGTGGTAGGCCAGAATGTCGGGCGGCTCTGTACCGTTTAGCACCGGCTTGAGGATGATGAGCTGGCCTTTCTGGGCCCCTTCATCCACACAGTCATAGCCGATATTGCCTTCCAGGCAGTACAGGTTGCCGCCTACGATGCCCTTCTTCATGGGCACGCCCTGATGGTATCCGGGAAACGTTATCGGAATGCCAAGATCAATCTCGATCTTACGAATGGCATTGCCGAGGTCGTCGAACTGAAGGTCGGGATCGGCATCGGCATCGACCACAACAATCGAGCGGCAGCGGCGCAACACCATCTCGTACAGGCCAAGATTTTCGAAGTGGCCGCCATCGGAGAGCTCGATCCACTGGTAGGTGTCGTCGGTATTGCCCAGCGCCTCATCCAACAGCGGCTTCAGCGCCAGGGTGGGCCCGTTCTTGCGCAGAAAGTTCTGGGCCTTCTTTTTTTCCGGGTTCCAATTTCGCAGAGCCGGCCACGCCGGATTGGGCAGCCACCATCCCAGGCGAGTGTTGAAGAAGGTCATCAGCAGGGTCACCAGGGGCGACGAGTTATAACCCATGTTAGGATTCAACGCCGCGCCGCTGATCGCCATCGCAGTTCCCACGCGCACGCCCCTGCTGCCCCCGTAGACGCTGGTGGGAACATAGCCCAGCCTCCAACTGCCGCAACTCACCGGGCTGAAGGTGAACGATTCCGCCTTGCGCTGCTGCCAGGCCAGGTTTTGGGTTGCCACCATATTCAGCGCGGTGTTAATCACATGCAGCGGTGCCTCCGCACTGCACGGCATGGTGTTTTCATAGATATTGTCCGCCGGGTCAAAGTTGGTAAAAGCGTCAGGATGGCGGGCGAAGTTGGAGGCTCCGAGGTAAGCGCGGGTCAGCCGCATCCGGTACATGCCATGCAGCGAAAAAGTGTTTACATTGACGAACAGATTTCCCAGGATGGCCAGGGCAGCGGCGCCCAGGAAGACAATCGACGTGGCAATTGCGTCCATCTTGAGACGGTCCAGCACCGGAGTGTTGGCCACGTTATGTAGTCCCAGGCCAGCAATCAGAAAGTGATGGAGAGTGCGTATTGGCATTGGAGAACACGTCATTCTTCAATAGCAGGTAGAGATGGCGGCGGACCCAGAAGGTCAGTGAGGCCAGGGCGAAGGTGATGCAAACCAGGGCGATACCCGAGGCCACTGGCGCCAGAAGGTTGTGGCGGGAGAGCCATTGTTGCCACTTGCTGAGCTGTTCGATTTTCACCCGCTTCAGACCGGAAGCGGTAGCGGCGCTCAATCCCGCCAGGCTTCCCAGATATCCTGCTCCCAGACCGATTGCCGCCAGCAGCGATGCCCACAGGAATTTAAGCGTCTCGTCGGCAAAATAGGCGACGCCGTTGAACGCGACCCAGGCCAGCACGCAGGCAAACAGCAGCCCTCCGGCACGCGCCCACCATTCCCGCTCCTCTTCGCGCTCTATGTTGCTCAGCAGTCCGGAAAGCAGGCTGGAGCCGACGGTCAGCACCCCCCAGACCAGCGGCACTATGGTGAGCACAAACCAGCGCTTCACCTGAAAATGGTCGACCCGGGCGATGATCAGGTGGCTGGTGAGATAAAAAGCCGAGACCGAGAGCAGCAGGGCAGCCGTGGCTGCCACCAGCGTGGGCGCAATCAGAGACCAGATCAAGCGCCGCCATGCGATTCGGCCGCTGCCATCATGTTTGTGGAATGGCGACGGACGCTGCCTTGCCCTGCACGCCGAAGAGCGTCCGCAACCGCACCAGCGAAATGGACAAGGGCGGTATCAGCGCAAACAGAAACAGCCACTTGGCGAGTGGAACGATCTGGCCCACTTGGCTGGTTCCCGTGAAAACCCGATTGATCGCCGCCCATGCCCACGCTTCTCCTAACAGCCATGTGCCCATGATGAGGGGCAGCGCAAAGAGCCATAGCTCTAACGATGTGCCGCGCTGCTTCTTCGAGTCTTTGAACCTGGAGTCGTAAGGAGGCCAGTTCATCCGCACCGCTGCGAAGACCGAGGCAACCGTCACACATAAGACGGCCAGAAGCATGACCGGCTGGTACCAGTCGCGGTCCCGCTGGTTGGCGAAGGCCAGCCCATAGGAAACGATGTAAAGAAATTCAGGCAGACAGAGCAGACAGATCATGGCCGGCACCATCGTGAGCCAGTTCAAGATCATGTTGCGGCCCACGATCGCCCCCAAAGTCAGCGTGTCCAGACTGAAGCCGTACTTGGGGGTCAGATAGCTGGTGTATTGGCGCAGATGCCGGATCGGTTCCGGCTCGGGATCGCCGGAGGTGGGCGAGGAAGTGGCCAACTGGCTGACGGCATCGCGATAGCGGCTGCGCTGCGCCCATGCCATCAGCCAGCTTCCGATATAGCCTCCGCCGGAAACCGTGGACAGGTAATCCAGCGCGTCCATAACAGTCCTGTCGCCTGGCTGCCAGTCAGACGGCCGGCTGAAGCGCGCCAGCCCTTGCAGCACGCCCAGGGAAAAGCTGGCGCTGCGAATGCCTCCGCCGGAGAGGCAGACGGCGGTCGTTTGCATATCGTGCAAAATCTGCTTCAGTGGACGATCGCAGGTCTGGCATTGCTTTTCCGCCTTGCGGCTCTCTTCGTAACCGGTTGCCACCCTCTGGCGGAAATCTTCGTCCGCCTCTCCCACCTCCTGACGGATGGTAGAGAGCACGTCTTTCATCGCAGCTAGCGCGGAATAGGCGTCTTCGGAAGCGGAAAGGGTTTTGTCCAGGGCCGCCCAGACGGGTTGCAGGTCCTGGGGCGCGGTGTCGAGATTCAGGATGCGCCTGGTCACGGCGGCGGCAAGATCAGCACTGCGGCGAGCGCGATATTCGCCGCAGATGGTGCGGAACGGCAGCGCATGGTCTGCCGACGGATACGTTACCTGATCGAAGGAAACCACTGTGCCCCCAGAATCGCACCCGGGCAGAAAACCCGCCTGCGATTGCCGTCGCCCGTTGGCAACTTCTCCAGACGCTTTTGTGCAGTTGAGGCTAGCAGAGGTACGGGAAAAAACAAGTAGCTGGCGCGGTCCGGGGCGATCGCAAGCCGAGTGAGGGAGTGGAGTCTGAGGAAACTCTGACCCATGCTGGTCCAAGTCCCTCAGCGGCTAAAGCCGCAATGATTTTGCGGCCCTTACCGGACGGCCTGAAGGCCGTCCCCTTCAAATAGCGGACTTCAATCAGAGTCTCCTGACGGAAACCCCGATTAAGTCCAGGTTTTGAAAGGGCACGGCTTCAGCCGTGCCGCAAGTATCGGAAAATCAAACAAGGGCTTTAGCCCCTGCGGCGAGTTCGGCAAGTTATTCAGAGCTTCCTTAGGCATCGCGGCGCCCGACGCGGATTCTGACGAGCGCAAGCGGCGAACCTGGGCTGCAGCGCCGATGGCGCTACTGCCCGTTCTTTGCCAGCACCGTCTTGGCGCTGCGTAAGGCAGGGCGATCGGAGTATTTTCCGTCGTCGCAGTTCTTCAACAGTTGTGCGTAAAAGGCGTTCGCTTTTTCCGGCTGACGAGACAACTCCGCAGCCTGGGCAGCGCCGGCCAGTTCGTTGAAGCGGTTGGGATCGATCTCCATCGACTTCTCATATTCCGCCAGGGCTTCCTGCGGCCGATTGAGTTCCAGCAGCATATCGGCCAGCATCTCGCGCGCCGGAATGTCGACTTCCGCTTTTCCCGTCTTGTCTTGGGTGTCGGCGACCTGACGCATCTGGCGCAGCGCCTCGTCATTCTGCTTCTGGGCAAAGGCCAGCCAGGCATGGACTTCGCCGCGCGATGAATCTGGCCCATCAAGAATGTAGGCATCTTTGGTTTTGCGCAGGGCCTCTTCGGCGGCGTCGAACTGCTGCACATTGCTGCGGGTCGCAGCCACATCGCCCATGCGCGCCGAAGCTATGGTCCGCGCCCACCAGGTGATTCTCTGCAAGTCCGGCGATGCATTCGCCGCCGGCTGAAGCGCCGCGGCAGCGTTCCAGTCGTGCATCTCCAGGTCGTAAAGCGCTGGGAAATGGGCCGCCGCGAAGCCGTAATACCGCAGCATTCCTGAATCGTCATCCTTCGCGGGCGCTGCCGCTATGATCTGCTTCGATTGCTCCACCACTTTCCTGGCCGCTTCATCCTGGCCGGTCTGCAAGTACGCATAAAGCAGAAAATGCATGGCATGAAGTTCGTGTCCGCCCATGTACATTGCGCCCGACTGTTGCGTCAGGGCAACCGACTTCAGGTTCGCCTGGATGTCCTCCTGCCACAACCCTAAGCGGGCAAAAATGTGCGATGGCATGTGAACGGCGTGGGCCGAGGATGAGGCAATCCCAGCATAGGCGCGCGCCGCCGCCAGTCCCCTGGGCGCCAGTTGCGGCTTATCGCTGGCGTGAATGATGTAGTGCGCCAGGCCGGGATGATCGGGCTGCTGCTCGAACAGCGGCACCAGCACTGCGATCGCTTCCTTGCGAGGCATGAGCGACGGGTCATTGGGAGGCTCAGCCGCCAGCAATGACAAGCCATAGAACGCGCCGGCTTCTACATCCGTGGGATATTTCTGGTAGAGCTTCCCCATCGCATTCGAGTAGGCCTTGGCCCGCGTCAGATAATCATTCTTGGCAGGATCGGCGTAGAACAAGGCCAGGGCCGCAATATAGTCTCGCTCCCGCTCGGTTTTCGCGTCCAGCTTCTGCGCCTTCTCAATTTCCTGCTCGCCGCGCTTCAGGACCGGGTCCGGCGGCCGCTCCCAGATCTGGTGATACAAGCTCATCGCAATGCCCCAATGGGCCATGGCACACGCCGGATCTTTCTGCGCCAGTTGCATGAACTGCTGCTCCGCTTCTTCATACTCGAAGGAATGCAGCTGGGCGATGCCGCGCTCGAAGGCCTTCTGCGAGCCAGGCGCGCACGAGATGGGAAACGAAACCTTGCCTAACTGTTCCGTAGCGTCATGATGATGAGCGTGTTCCTGTGTTCGTCCTGGGCTCGCGCAGGCACGGTACACATGACCCAACGCAAAGCAGCACACAGGCAAGCGATCTTGCGGAGAACATCTTTCACTCCTTCAGCGCGCAGGGCATAACTTTATCGAAATCTCAACGGCGTCGGCTACTGAATTCTGATCAGCTCGATATCGAAGACGAGCGTGCCGAAAGGCGGCTGTTTGCCTCGGTATGCGAGGTCTTCAGGAATCCAGAAACGTGCCTTCTCGCCTTCGACCATCAACTGCACGCCTTCGGTCCACCCCGGAATGACCTGGTTGAGCCGGAAGCTGGAGGGCTGGCCGCGCATGACCGAGCTGTCAAAAACTTTGCCATCGGTCGTCCAGCCAGTGTAATGCACCGTGACCTCATCCGCGCTCTTGGGATGGCGTCTGCCTTCGCCCGGGGTCAACACCTGGTAGACCAAACCGCTCTTGGTCCGCGTCGCGTCGGCGGGAGGCCGTTTCACGTCCGCGGGCGCGCGGGTTGGGATGTCGACCAGTGTCACCTGGAAGACGAGCATGCCGATCGGCTTGCCTTGCTGGCCTTTGTAGGCGAGCGATTGAGGAATCCACATCATGCGGGTTTCGCCCGGCACCATCAACTGAACTCCCTCGCTCATGCCGGGGAGCATGCGCTTCACCAGCAACGTCGCCGGCTTGCCGCGCTCGACCGAGCTGTCCAGCATTTTCCCGTCGGGAGTCCAGGCAGTGTAGTCGATGGTGACGGCATCATCTTTACCGGGGTGATTGGTGCCGGTGCCAGGCTTGACGACTTTCGTCGCGAGGCCGGATGCTGTTTTCTGGGCGTCAGCCGGCGGTGCGGCAACATCGGCAGGTGCAGGAGGCGGTAACGTTGGTGTTTGCGCCGAAACTGCGATCACGGCCACGGCGAGCATCAACAGAGCAATAGAAGTAAGAATACGCATTGGATTATTGTATCGGCAGAATCTGCCGCTCCGAATGTCAGTTTGTGATGATGCGCCGCGCCCTTGGGACTGAGCGCAGATAGCGGCCTTCACAATCCCATGATGTTGTAGCCGCAGTCCACGTAGATGGTTTCGCCGGTGATACCGCTGCCGGCATCGCTGGCCAGGAAGACCGCGGTCGCAGCCACTTCCTTCACGTCGACATTGCGCTTCAGCGGCGCTCGTTCGGCCTGCTCTTTCAGCATCTCGCCGAAGCCGGAAATCCCGCGCGAGGCCAGCGTCTTGATAGGCCCGGCGGAGATGGCATTCACGCGAATATTGTTCTTGCCCAAATCGTAGGCCAGATAGCGAACGCTGGCTTCCAGCGCAGCCTTGGCAACTCCCATGACGTTGTAGCGCGGAATAACTCGCTCCGAGCCGTAATACGTCATGGTCATGATGCTTCCACCCTCGGTCATCAGCGGACGGGCAGCGCGGGCCAGCGCCACCAGAGAATAAGCGCTGGTATCGAGCGCGATGCGAAAGCCCTCGCGACCGGTGTCGGCGAATTCGCCTTTCAAGTCTTCGGCGGGAGCATAGGCGATACTGTGCACCAGCGCATCGAGCTTGCCGTAGCGCTCTTTCAGCTGCTCAAAGAGTTGCGCGATCTCCTCGTCGCGCGAGACGTCGCACTGGAAAGCTTGCGCGTTGGGCAGCTCGCCAATCATGTCAGCGGCTTCCTGCTTCAGGCGCTCGTTCTGGTAGGTGATGGCGAGTTGCGCTCCGGCTTGCTGCATCTGCTGCGCAATGGCCCACGCAATGCTCCGCTTGTTGGCCACGCCAAACACCGCTGCTGTCCGTCCCTGCAAACTATTCGACACGCTTCTTGTCCTTTCCAGCTTTCGCAGGCGGCTGATTCGCCGGCTCAGGCCGGCCGGGTTCGTGTCCCGGATATTCGTACACGCCGTGTCCCGACTTACGCCCGATGCGGCCAGCCTTCACATACTGCACCAGCAGCGGCGCGGGACGAAACTTCTCACCCAGCGATTTATGCAGATATTCCAGAATGTGCAAGCGAGTATCGAGTCCGACGAGATCGATCATCTCGAACGGTCCCATGGGATGATTCAATCCCAGCTTCAGGGCTTTATCGATGTCCTGCGCCGAAGCCACGCCTTCCTGAAGCATGTAGAAAGCTTCATTACCGATCATGGCGTTGATGCGGCTGGTGATGAATCCCGGCGACTCCTTGATGACCACAACCTCTTTGCCCATGTGCTTGCCGATATCCACCGCCGCAGCCAGGGTTTCGTCGTCCGTCTCCAGCGCGCGCACCACTTCCAGCAGCTTCATCTTGTGTACAGGATTGAAGAAGTGCATGCCAACGCATTTGGGAGCGCGGTAAGTCACGGACGCGATTTCCGTCACGCTGAGCGACGAAGTGTTGGAAGCCAGAATGGTTGTGGGGCGGCAAACTTTGTCGAGCAGGGTGAAGATCTCGATCTTCGACTCCATCTCCTCGGGAACGGCTTCGATCACAACATCGGCTTCGCGTGCGGCCTGCTCCACAGAAGAGGCATACTCCAGCCGGCCGAACGCCTGGTCGGCATCGGTCTTCGTGACCTTTCCCAACTCGACTGCCTTATCCAGATTGGAACGGATCTCGGTCTCCGCCTTGCGCAGCGCCGTCGGCAAAATGTCTTCCAGGATGGTGCGATAGCCGCCCAGAGCTGCGGCATGGGCGATGCCGCGGCCCATAATTCCCGCGCCGATAACCGCGATGGTGCGCACCTCGGCCATCAGGCTATGCTCCCCTTTTCCAACTGTTCGACGACGCCGATAAAATTCGGGTCGGACTTGCGCATGTACTCGGCAAGACGCCGCTTTTCGTCGGGATCAATCAAATAAAGGCTGGCGTTGATGCGACGCAGTGTCGCTGCAATGTCGTCGACATAATTCATCATGCGGATTAGTTCACCAGTAGCAACCATAAGATTCCTTTCGCGCTGAAGCCTGGTAGGAGTGCGTTGACTTGCCCAAGAGTGTACGAGATTCGCCCGCAAGACCGGGCAATCTTTTATTTTCGCCGCCGCCCGTCATTAAGTAAAGCTGAGGACAGCGGCGGTAGTGGCTCGTGTCATTGTGGTGGCGCCGTGAAATGTTTATGCCGCGAAATCTTCGCCGGCTTCTGGCTGGCTTTGCCCGTCGTCGAGTGCAGGCTGCTTCACCGCAATGTCGCGATCGGTAATCTCAACCAGCGCCGCCAGTTTCGACGCCAGCTCAGCAGTGAGCACTCCGGCACGCAATCGCCAGGTCCAACTGCCATGCGTTTCGCTGGGAATGTTCATGCGAGCGCTGCTGTCCAGCCCCAGCACGTCCTGCACGGGAACCACACAGGAATTGGCCACCGAGGTGAGCGCGGCTCGAATAAATGCCCACTGCACGCCATCTTTGCCGATTCCCATGTAGGTCTTGGCCAGTTTTTTTTCTTCCTTCGTAGCCCCGGTATTCCACCAGCCAACCGTGGTGTCGTTGTCATGGGTCCCGGTATAGACGACGCAGTCGGGCTCGTAGCTGTGCGGCAGGTAGACATGAGCGCCCTTGTTGCCGAAGCCAAACTGCAAGACCTTCATGCCCGGAATCGCCAGGACCTTGCGGAGATCGTGTACCGCCGGCGTGATGTATCCCAAATCTTCAGCAATGAAAGGCAATTTGCCCAAGGCGCTTTGCAGCGCCTGAAACAAGCTCTCACTGGGTCCCGCGACCCAGCGCCCGTGGACTGCGGTGGGCTCGTCGGCGGGAATTTCCCAATAGGCTTCGAAGCCGCGGAAGTGGTCGATGCGAACAATGTCGTAGGTATCGATGGCCCAACGCATGCGCCCGATCCACCAGTCGTAACCCCGCGCTTTCAGGGCCTCCCAGTCATAGATCGGATTGCCCCAGCGCTGCCCAGTTTCGCTGAAAGCGTCGGGCGGTACTCCGGCAACCACTGCCGGTGAGAGATCTTTCTTCAAGCGAAATAATTCGGGATCCGTCCAGACATCGGCGCTGTCATAGCTGACGAAGATGGAGACGTCGCCGATGATGCGGATACCGCGAGCGGTGCAGTATTGGCGCAACGCGCCCCACTGCTCAAAAAATGCGAACTGAAGAAACCGCTCCTGGTCCAGTTCGTCCTGCAACTCGGCACGCAACTGCGTGATCATTTCGGGGTCGCGGCGAACGATGTCGCTGGGCCAGGCGTTCCAGGGCAGCTCGCCGAACCTCTCGCGCAGCACGCTGAACAATACGTAATCGTCCAGCCACCATTCCGTCTCGCGGCAAAAATTGGCATAGCGCTCGCGCGCCGCCTCCGGCGCCGAACCCAGAAAATTCACCGCGGCTTCGCGGAGCCGCGGCAGCTTGTACGCCCGAACGCTCTCAAAGTCGACCGGCAGATCGCCGTCCGGCAGCGCTCCCAGTCGTTCGCGATCCAGAAGGCCGCGGTCCGCCAGCCGTTCCAGGCTAATCAGCAACGGGTTGCCCGCAAACGCCGAAGTGCAGGAATACGGCGAGTCTCCGCTGCCCACCGGTTGCAGCGGCAGCACCTGCCACAGCGTCTGTCTGGCCGCAGCCAGCCAGTCGACAAATTCGTAAGCCGCGGGACCCAAATCGCCAATCCCTCCCCGCGACGGAAGCGAGGTGGGATGCAGCAGGATGCCGGATGAGCGCTCTGAAAGCATAAGGACGAGTTCTGACTGGATCGAGCTTGGTTACGTGCGTCTCACGCCTGGTCAGGAAACAAATGTGGCCAGCAGATGGTTTCTGCTGGCCATGAACTCCGGCGCTAATCCATTCTTAGGAGCCCTCGGAAGACAAGGTAGTCAGACGATCCATTTCCTTCTTATTGATCTTGATCTTGCCTTCTTTCTCCAGCGTGGTGCGCAGATTTTCCACGTAGAGGTTTTCGAACTCCTGCTGTTTTTGTTCCAGCAGCGCCTGCTTCGCTTTGTCCCAGTCCTGCTTGGCCTGATCGGCACTTGGCTCCTGCACTTCAACAATCTTCAGGACCACTCCATTCGGGCCGCCTTGGATGGCGCCGCTGATTTCACCGGTCTTCATGGTGAAGGCAACCGCGGCGGGACCTGTCATCGGCCCCAAGTCGGGCACCTGCGCATTGCGGTCCACCAGATCGCTTGTCTTCACGCTCGCACCTACTTCCTTGGCGGCCTTGTCCAAATCATGATCGGCATGAGCGCGGTCCGAAAGCTGCTGCGTTTTTTGTGCCAGCAAGGCCTGCGCGCGTTGCGACTTGAACTGCTCTGCTACTTTGTCCTTCACTTGTTCGAAGCCCGGAGTTTGCGGCGGCTGGATTTCCGTAACCTGATAGATCACGTAACCTACGGGAGTGGTCGCAGTCGCGGGCGGATCGTTTTTCTTCGCGGCAAACAGCGCGCCCATGAAATCCGGAGCCGCGCCAATGCCGGGCAATTGGTCGGTCTGCGCAACCATATCGGTGGTGGTGACGTTCAAATTCTTCGCCGCCGCAGCCTTGTCCAATCCTTCAGTCCGCGCCAAGGTCTGCACCGCGCTGGCGACGTTCTGCGCCTGCTCCGCAGCTTTCTGTTTCTTCAGCACCGGCTCAATCTCGCCTTGCACCTCGGCCAGTGGCTTCAGCCGCGGCTCCTGCTTGGCCTCAACGTGAATAATGTGGAAGCCATAGCTGGTGCGAATAATGCTGGTGGTCTGTCCCACGGGCGTATTGAAAGCCGCCTGCTCGAATTCCGGAACCGTCCGGCCGCGCGTCAGCGGCGGCAACAAGCCGCCGTCCTTTGCACTTCCAGGATCGTCTGAGTACTTCTTGGCCAAATCGGCGAAGCTCGCGCCTGCCTTCAATTGCTTGTCCACGTCTTCGGCTTTCGCTTTCGCCGCGTCCACCGCTTTCTGGTCAACCTTGCCGTTCGCGTCCGCGGTCGGTGTCTTGATCAGGATGTGGCGGACCGTTACCGTCTCCGGCAGCCGGTAGTCGTCTTCATGCTGCTTGTAGTACTGCTGCACTTCCGCGGGCGTGACCTCAACCTTGCCGGCCAGCTGGTTGGTGTCGATCAGAATGTATCTCGCCTTGACCTTGCCGGGAATGGAGTTCAAGTACGCCTGCTTGTTCTGCTCGTAAAAGGCCTTCAGCTCCGCATCCGTCGGCTTGATGTCTTTGCTCACGTCGTCAAGCGTCAGCACCGCGTACTCGAACTTCACCTTGGTGCCCTGTTGCTTCACTTCCCTGGCGACGTCCTTGTCGCTGACCGTTATCGCTCCCCCAACCGCGGCCAACAGTTTGCGCTGCGCAATCTCGCCCTTCACCTCTTGCTCGAATTGCTGCACGCTCATGTTGAACTGGTTCTCGATGAACTGCTCATAAGCCGGCTGTCCCACAAAGTTGCCGCTGGGGAAAATCACCTGGCCAAACTGACCCTGGTGAAGATAGTCGCGCAGTTCGTCATCGCTGACTCCAAGACCCATCTTGTCGGCTTCGTAGACAATTGCCTTCTCCGTGATAATGCTCTGCGCCGCGCGCTGCATCAGATAGGGCATCAGTTGCTCGGGAACATTGCCTTTGAACTGTTGCTTGCCAATCAGACGGGCCTGCTGCTCCACTTGCTGAATGCCGACCTCCTGATCGCCCACTTTGGCCAACACCCCTTGCGTGGTAATGCCGCCGTTGAAGTAATCGCCGAAAAGGCCGCCGGGAACGAGCGTGATCACCATCATCACGCAGATCACTACCAGGATTCCGCCCAGGATAACTTTCTTAAGGGGCCCAGGCTTTTGCAGAAATCGAAGCATGTCTTTGGAAACTCCAGATGGGTTAGCTGAATCCCTTATTATAGACTAGCCGTGATGGATGCCGGGCGACTCGTCACGTGAAGGTCGCCGCGATGTGGAATTGCGCGCTTGCCTAAATGTATCCAGATGCCACTCAGCCGCCAAAATTCCCCACACGCAGCTGACTACTTCACATCCGGCAAAGTGGGTGTGTTGTAATAGTAACCACCTGATACGTATGACGAAATCGTCACCAGAAAGACATCGGCGGATCTTAGCCTACAAACGCCGCACCCGCGAAATCAAGATGATCGCGAAAGGGCTGGTCTCGACTGACCACCCCATCATGGCGCACATCATCCCCATTCGCCGCTGCAATCTCTCCTGCGAGTATTGCAACGAGTACGACGATTTCTCCAAACCCGTTCCCCTTGACACCATGAAGCGCCGCATCGATCACCTGGCGCGATTGGGCACATCCATCGTCACCATCAGCGGCGGCGAACCGCTTCTGCATCCCGAACTCGATGAGATCATCGCCCACCTGCGCGAGTATCCCATTCTCGCCGGACTCATCACCAATGGCTACTTGCTGACTGCGGACCGCATTCAGCGGTTGAACCGCGCCGGACTCGACCATCTGCAGATCAGCATCGACAACGTCATGCCCGACGAGGTTTCCAAGAAGTCGCTAAAGGTGCTGGACAAGAAGCTGCAACTGCTGGCCGAACACGCCGACTTTCACGTCAACATTAATTCCGTTGTCGGCGGAGGCATTCACAATCCGCATGACGCACTCGTGGTCGGACGCCGCGCCGTGCAATTGGGATTCACTACAACCATCGGCATCATCCACGACGGCGATGGCCAGTTGCGGCCTTTGGGCGACGTCGAACGCGAAGTGTTTCGCAAGATGAAGAACCTGGCCAAACGGCACTATTCCCGCTTCAACTGGTTTCAGGACAACATCGCTGACGGGAAGCCGAACGATTGGCGTTGTCGCGCCGGCGCGCGTTATCTCTACATCTGCGAAGACGGACTCGTCCACTATTGCTCGCAGCAGCGCGGTTATCCGGGAATTCCGCTGGAGCAGTATTCCGTTGCCGACATTCGCCGCGAGTTCCTCACCGAAAAAGGTTGCGCTCCAAACTGCACTGTCTCGTGCGTGCATCAGGTCTCTTACATCGATCACTGGCGCGCGCCGCAAACCATTCGGACTCCGCAATCGCCGCTCGACGTCGGACAGTTAGTGCAAATCGAATAGGGCGCAAATTGAATAGCCGCCGCAGACCAGCTGACTGCCGTTAACTGGCAACCAACCATTTTGATTTGTCATCACGAGGAGGCCTTAAGGCCGACGAGGGATCTGCTGTTCCGACCTGGATTTCTGACGCGCCGAAGCCGGCGTAGTGACAACTGAAATTGCGTTTCGGCAGTGTAGCAAGGAGCCCGAAAATCCAGCGCCGTAGGCGCGAAATAATCTAGCCCAGCACGGAGCCGCAGGCGGAGTGCTTGGGTTGAGTGGAAAAATTCGCGAGTCCCGTAGGGACGACACCGTTCTCACGCACGCATTTCAGGCCGTCCATAAGGCTGCAAAATCGTTGCGGCTTTAGCCGCTGAGGGACTTCGCAATGACTTGATCAGTGAAAGTCGTGCGACCGCACCTCGGCATCGGTAATGTCAACCGTGTCGGCCGTATAGGCTTCGCGCATAGGCGCAACCCGCTCCACACGCACCGAGACTACGCCCTCCTGATTTTGCAGCTCGCCCTCCAGCAATAAAAATTTCTCCGACAAAATCACCAGGCGGTTTCGCTCCAGAACATCAGGCGCGATGATCGCATTGCCAATGCCGGTTTCATCTTCCAGGCTGAGAAAGACAAATCCCTTCGCCGTGCCCGGCCGCTGTCGCGCAATGATGCATCCAGCGGTTCGCACATACCGGCCGTGCGGGACCCGCGCCAGTTCCTTCGCCGAGAGCACACCCGCCCGCTGCAAATCCGCCCGCCTATAAGCCATGGGGTGCGGCCCAACCGTAAGCCCGGTGCCGTGGAAGTCGGCCACCAGCCGCTCCTCCGGCGTCATCTGTGCCAGCGGCGACGCTTCATCGTTTTCCGGAATGCTTTCCAGCAACGGGCCGGCAAATCGTGCTGCCCGCTCCACCTGCCACAGCGCATCCCGGCGATGCAGGCGCTGCTTAGCTGCTGGCTTGCCAGGGTTCTGTTTTGAAAGGTCACAGCTTTTAGAGTCTGCGTGGGAATTAAGTTTGATCTTCGGCGGTGGAGTATGGCTCACGAAAAAAAGAACCCCGAAGGGGTGGGACTGCAGTTAGCCCAGGACGGAGCGCGCCGGGGTCCCCGACGAGCGCCGGGTTTGCGCTCGTTGGGGTGGGAAGCGGAGTCCTGGGTAGGGTGGGAAAAAGATCAGAGTCCCGTAGGGACGGCACGGTTCTCACGCGCTCACTGTTAGCCGTGCCGAAATCCGTCGTCCTGATTCCGGGCTTTAGCCCCTGCGGTACCTCGATTTCGTAAGAACTTATTTTATTTTTGTCATCCCGAGCGAGCTTTAGCTCGCGAGGGATCTGCTTTTTCTCGCCATTCCACCCAATCGAATTCAGCGCCCCAATCGAAGCCAGCAATACCAACTCGTTGCGGCGCAGCTCCGGAACGCGGTAAGCCAGATCGGCAATCGACTCGAATACCCGCCTGCCCCGCGCGCGCAAGATGGCCTGCCCCGTCTCCTCGCGCAATCCTCTGGCATAGCGAAACCCCATGCGCAGGGCGAATCCAGGGCTATCCCACACTGTGGCACTCTCTTCAGCCTCCAGCGTGCACAGCCAATCCGAACAGGTTATATCCACGGGCTTCACTCGCAGCCCATGACGCTGCGCATCTTTCACAATAGTTGCAGGACTATAGAACCCCATCGGCTGGTTGTTGAGCAGGGCTGCCGTAAACGCTGCCAGATAATGGCACTTGAGATAAGCGCTGGCATAAGCAATCAACGCAAAACTGGCAGCGTGCGACTCGGGAAACCCATACAGCGCAAAGGAAGTAATGGAATGGATGATCTGCTCCTGCGCCGCTGGCGAAATGCCGTTGCGCTGCATGCCTTCGCGCAGCTTCACTTCGATATCGCCCATGCGCCGCTCGCTGCGCTTAAAGCCGAACGCGCGCCGCAATTCTTCCGCTTCGCCGCCGCTGAATCCGGCCGTAATCATCGCCATGCGCAGCAATTGCTCCTGGAACAACGGCACGCCCAGGGTGCGCGCCAGCACCGGCTCCAGCGAGGGATGTGGATAGACAACGGCTTGTCTCCCTTGCCGCCGCATCAGAAAAGGATTCACCATCTGCCCCACAATTGGGCCGGGACGGATGATGGCGACTTGTACCACAATGTCGTAGAAGTGTGTGGGATGCAGCCGGGGGAGGCACGACATCTGTGCCCGGCTCTCGATCTGAAACATTCCCACCGTGTCCGCCTTCTGCAAGGCGTCATACACTGTGGGATCGTCAGCCGGCAGCTTCGCCAGATCGACCTCTTCCCGATAATGATTGCGGATGAGCGTGATGGACTCTTCCAGCGCGGCCATCATCCCCAACCCCAGCAAGTCAACTTTGACGATGCCCAGGTCGGCGCAATCTTCCTTGTCCCACTGCACCACCACGCGGCCCGGCATGGTCGCCGGCTCCAGCGGGACAATGGAGTCCAGCTGTCCCTGGCAAATGACCATGCCGCCGGAGTGTTGTCCCAGATGACGAGGCAGGTCCTGCACGGCCACACAAAGCTCAAAAAACTTGCGTATGCGCGGATGCCGCAGATCGAAGCCGGCATCGCGAAACTGGCGCTCCAAAGTGTCGCCCGGATCCTTGTATTCCCACGAACTCACCAGAGCCGCAAGGCGATCGAGGGTCTCGCCATCGAAGCTGAGCGCCTTACCCACCTCGCGCGCCGCCGAGCGCCCGCGATACGTAATAACGTTGGCCGTCATGGCCGCCCCCAGCTTGCCATAACGCCGGTAGACATACTGAATGGCGCGCTCGCGCTGCTCGCCACTGGGCAAATCGAGATCGATGTCCGGCCACTCGCCGCGCTCCTCCGACAAAAAACGCTCGAACAGCAAATCCATGCCCACGGGATCGACCGCGGTGATCCCCAGCGAATAGCAGACCGCGCTGTTGGCTGCCGACCCGCGTCCCTGCACCAGAATGCCTTGGTCGCGGCAGTAGCGAACGATGTCCCACACAATCAGGAAGTAGCCCGCCAGCTTGAGCTTTTCGATCAGCGCCAGTTCGCGTTCGATCTGTCGTTGCGCCCGCTGCCACAACTCGCCCTGGCCGGGACGCACATAGCGATCGCGAGCGCCTTCCATGGTGCGCGCCCGCAGAAACGTGTCCATCGTCTCGCCGTCGGAGACGGGATAGCGTGGAAATTCATAGCCAAGATCATTGAGTGTGAATTCGAGACGCGACGAAAGCTCAACCGTATTCGCCGTGGCCTCGGGCAGGTCGGCAAACAATCGCAGCATCTTCTCGGGCGATTTGATATAGCGCTCGCCGTTGCGTGCCAGCAGACGTCCGGCGGTGTCGAGCGTGTGGTGATTGCGGATGCAGGTGAAGACATCCAGGATTTGGCGCGCTTCCGGCTTGGCGTATTGCGCGCCCTGGGTTGCCAGCAGCGGCAAATGCAGGCCGCGCGCCAGTTCAATTGCCGCCTGATTGCGCGCTTCCTGCGCACGATTGTAATGACGCTGCAATTCGACATAGACATTTACGTAGCCGTAGATCGCGATGAGCTGTTCGAGTAGCTTGTGCCCTGCTTCCATGCCGCCGCGCTCGAGGGCATGGGCCAGCGGGCCTTCATCGCCTCCAGTCAGGCAAATCAGTCCTTTGGCATACGCGGCGAGCTCGCCGAGCAAAGCGATCGCTTGCGACTGCCAAACATCCGGCGCCTCTTTGTCTGTGGTACTCCTACTACGTGGTATAGCAACTGGATATTTGGGAGCGCGCAGTTTGATGCGGGTAATCAATCGGCAAAGGTTTTGGTAGCCTTCGCGCGAAGCACAGAGCAGCGGGAGACGCGGGAGGATCAATTTGCCTGACTCCGGGCAGGCCAGCAACGAAGTGATCTCCGCACCGATATGGGCCTTGACCTTTAGCTTCTTCGCTGCCAGATAAAAGCGTGGCGCGCCATACACCCCATCGCGATCCAGCAAGGCCATCGCCGGCATCTGCTGGTGGGCGCACACTTCGGCCAGTTCCTCGGGAACCGAAGCTCCTTCAAGAAAACTGAATGCAGAGCGGGCGTGCAGCTCAACGTACATCGGTTGTCAGTTACTCAAAAGTCCGCTTCCGAAAGCTTGGTGTCAGGGCACGACTTCAGTCGTGCCAATAAGCCTCTTATTTTCCTTCCCGAGCCGGCTTTAGCCGGCGGCACAATGCTCTGGTTTCAACTTTTCTGCGGCCCTTTCAGCCGTGCCGTAACCAGCCAATCTTCAGTCGTAGCTGGCATCGGCAAACCACTGGCCAGTCGCCAAATCGCGATAAATGCGATAAAGCACGAGGTTGCCGCCCACTTCCTTCGCGCCGTTATTGCCCGCGCTGGCCAGTGCAACGTCCCATTCTTCGCGGTCCCACGGACCTGTCTGCTCAGTATTTGGACCGCTGTGTTTCGCATTTTCCGCCCACCAGTCCCCTGACGACCGCCACGGTCCGGCTGACCACAGCACTTGTCCTCGCAGCTCTTCACAATCTGGTTGTCTTGCTTCCGTGGCCAGATGCTCAGGACGGCCATCCGCCGAACGGACACGAAGCCGGCAGGCTGGACGAAGAAGCCGCATCGCCAAAGGATGCTCATTGCTCTCCCATGCTGTCAGATAGGCAATCGTGTTCCCATCGTCGGTTGTGATCGCAAAACGATCCACACGAAAACTGCCCGGCCGATGGCTATCGAGCAGCCGCGCCCTGCCTGCCCTGCGTTCGCCAACCACCGCGCTGATTCGGGCCAGTGTGATCTCGAGCCTTTCTGCTTCCGGTGTGACTGGCAGAAACAGTCCGCACTGGGCCGATCGCGGCGGCGCCGGCACGGCCAAGATCCATACTTGTGTGACCGGAGCCCCGGGCGGATGAGCTGCCAACTCCAGCTGCAACAGCTTCAATAATATTTTGCCATCGCGCATAGACACCGGCAGCCGCAAAACCCGTTCCAATATTGCTTGATGTGCCACATTGTGGGAGCCGGCACAAGAGCTGGCGAGTTCCTGGATGGTTGTGGTCTCTTCGTCGGCCACCCGCCGCTCCAATTGCAAACGCAGACGTAGCTCCTGCGCCGCCAGGGCCCTGGCTTCCAGACGCGCGCACAATTGTTCCAACAGCCGATTCAAAACGAACGACAACGACTCGATGGTCTCAACCGGACACTCCAGCTCCATCGCTTCCTCAAATTGCGACGGCGGCTCACACAATACGAGAAGGCGCATGCTTTCTCCACGGGCCAGCCGCCGCAATTGCGTTCCTGTTTCTCCCAGCCGCGAAGCCAAGGCATGCTCCGGTAACAGCGCCAAAGCGCGAAAATCGCGCACTCCCCAGCGTTCCAGAATGTCCAGCATCTGCTCGCGCAGCTTTTCCCGGCCCCGCTCCCACGCTTTTCCAGCAGCCTTGTTCTGCGCAGAAAGTTCCAATCCATCCAGCAAAATCTGCACTGGCAACACTCCCAAGCGCTGGGCTTCTTTGCCCTTGGGAAGTATCGTTGTCCCGTTGAATCCCCGCGCCGCGTGCATGGCGGCGTCCGGATTAGCGGCCACCGCAATGTTCGCTTCCAGGCCAACTGCAAGCACGCGCGTCGCCAGATTACTGGCCATCCTTGAAGGCGCGCCATAGAGGCGGTCCAGGCCCTCAAGATCAAGCAGGATGGTGTCCGGAGCGGCGTCTTCCACTCGCGGAGTAAAGGCGTGCGCAACATCGAGCAGCGCGGCATGGGCCGAGATCTCCTGCTGGGGCGCGCGTTGGCGCAACCTCGCCAGATTGGGACGCGACGAAGTGACCTTACGCTTACTACCACGCTGTGGGACTGGCACTTTCACATTGCCTAATGGCAAAGTCTCCGCCAAAACAGCCGCCTGCAATTTGGTCATGCCGATTTCCATTCCCAGCAGGCGGGCTTTTTCGTTCAGCGCAATTACCCGCACCAGAGGAGGCTTGCCCTCCAGAACAGCAACTGCTTGTTCCCGCAACCCTGGCTCGGCGCGGACCATGGCTTCCACTGGGAAATCGGGAACGTAGATGCAGGCAAACATAACGTGAAGGCAGATCTGAAGCCGGCTAAAAAAGTAGTCTCGTTTTAACGCGGAGCCGAAGGTCGCATTACCAAGCTTTACCATGCAGTGCGTAGTTCAAAACTGGTACCAGCCGGCTGCGGCGGTTTGCGCTGCGCCCCGCCGCGCACCATCTCGGCGCGAAAACGCATTCCGCGCAAGCGTGCGGCATGGCTAACCCCATTGTTTTTCGGAATAAATGGGCCCGCTGCCGCCACTCTCACATTGTGGAACATTGAGGTCAGGTTAAGCTGATCTGGATCCAGGAAAGTAGTCGAACTGGAAGTGACGATTGCCTCCAGCTGACATCGCAGCACCAGCGAAGCGCAGGTCTTCGCGCAAGCTTCCCGTTCCATCAGCAGCAACACGGTCGCGGTGGGCTCAACCGCGCGACGAAAGCGAAACCATGAAGTGAGCGGCACGCGTCGCGCGCTTTCCACCGGAATGTCACCCAGGTCGAGCACGACCATACCAAAGCCTCCGCTTTGCAAAAGCAGGTCGGTCACCTTCAGCACCTGTTCCAATACTCCGCCAAACGCAAAACCAGCGTGCGTATAAGACCGGGATTTCCCGCCGGCGCGTTGAGGCTTGAGGTTTTCGTCGCAGCGCACCCACAACAGCCGATCCAGGTCGACGCCGGCCGCTGCCGCCGAGAATGGATCGAAGCTGTCGCTGGCATCCACCAGCGCGCACACCTCCTGCCGGCGAGTGGCGGCGGCGAGCGTCGCCAGCATCACTCCGGTGCGTCCAGAAGAAGCCGGCCCGGCAATCTCGCTGAGGGCGCCGCGCGGCAAGCCTCCGGTAAGAGCATCCAGGGCGGCGATCCCAGTCGAAACCGTCAAAGGAGCAGTGCGTTCACGAAGCAGCAGCGTGGAAGAGAGACGCTCGCCCAGCGACAACTCGACACGGGAACGCAGGGTGGAACGCGGGCCTTCGACAAACATATTTGACGCAGCGATGGCGACCGATGACATGCGGAACCTCAGGCGGGCGAAGCGGAGGGGGGTAAATACTTTCGCTTTTTATTCGCCTACAAATGGATTGTGCTACGGGGAATCCGGGTTGTCAACCCCGGCGAAAAGCAGCCCAAGAAGTGTTCCCTGCCGGAATATTCGCCCGAAAGCTCCAGGGAAAATGCTACTTGCAAGGCCGGTAATAAGCAGGGCGAAAACCCTTCTGCTGGGCCTCGGATTGTTTCATGTACTCTCCCGATTTAGTCGCCCCATACCAATGCGTGCCCGGGCAGTGATAAACCCCCGACTTTGTGTTGACCCAGACTTTAGCCTCGGGATTACCCTGGGTTGCAGAGGATTCCGGCGGCGTAGCAGCTTTTTTGGCTTGCGTCGCTTGCGGTGCCGTCGCGGGTGCGGCAGCGGATTGCGTCTGCTGAGCGGGAGTTGCTCGCGCCACCAGCAGGGCGCACAACACGACCGCAATCACAGCCAATCGTCTCATTGCTGAATCTTGCCCCGGGATTGGACCTCCCGGATTGAACCTTCCGAGAAATATAAGAGCGGTCGTGTTGAACCGGACTCAATGTCGAACGACACTAGCACTTCGGAAAGGTGGGCGCAACCGTTCGCCGCCCAGAGCCATGTGCGATCCCAAGCATATACGGTCTTAAGCATGACGCCTGGGGCAACTCTTGTGTCTCAATTGTACTTGGGTAGTACGCCGCTTTGAATTTCACAAGCGCAGCAATCGGCAAGGACACTGGGCGATCGAAGCAGCGCGCTCACGGCGCGTGGAACCCTGATTAATACAGGGGATTTTGTTATAATGCGGTGTCCCTTCCAAAGTGGCGCTATCGTCTAGGGGTTAGGACGGAAGATTCTCAATCTTCAAACCCGGGTTCGATTCCCGGTAGCGCTACCACAGCTTAAGTATCCCTGCGAGCGCTTGCCTTACCGCTTCCCTTCCCGCAATCATAATTCCCGCCGGGTGCCGGGTTTGTGCTTATGGCCCCCGCCGCACAGCTTGGCGCAATCTCTTTCAGACCAGGTTACGCGCCGGCTGAGAGCTTCGCTAAGAGAGCAGTTTGCGAACAGTAAGACGCTTGGGAGTACGCACAGAACGGAAGGCAGGGAGCGACCGTTCGCTCCCCGCCCTTTCGTTTTAGTTCACGTAGAACGTCCAGTCCTGCTGGCCGGTCATTACATCGACCGCTGCAAACCCGGCTTGACCAAGAGAGTCTGTGCCGCCGAAGCCGGCGCAGTATTGTCCTGCCGCCAGCCCGGTTGCTACGACTGTGTTCACGTACAGATTGTCACTGCCGCTCAACGGACGGTTTACACCCCCGTTGAATGCCTGCGAGTAGACCCCGGTACATCCCAGGCTGACCTTAACCGTGCTGGTCACTACTGGTTTGGTGTTGTACCAGGTGAAGGTCACAGTATCGCCATTGACAGCAGCGTTGGGACCCGCCGGGTACTCAGCCTGCGGATAAGGTTCTATGGTGGGCGTTGTGTGCCCCAGGTAAACATTGTGCGGTGGGAGAATCAGCGAATCGCTTCCCGCCAGCGTCCCATTGCGATAGCCGATATATTCCGGTATCCACTTATAGAGTTGGCTGAACTCTTTGCTGCCGCCGTAGGCGTTGTCGAAGGCGTGCTGGAACATGGTGTCGGCCACCGTCCAGGCACTGACGCCGGATGGTCGGCAGAACGTAGGTCGCGCCGCCGTTGTTCGCGCCCAGCCACGCGTAAGCCGTAGCCAGCAGCATATTCAGATCACTCTGTTTGTAGGTGCACCCGGAGCGGCAAATCTGCGGGCCAAAAGGAACCGTCCACAGCGCATAGGGGAGCGACCAGTCACTGCCGGTCAGATTAAATTCATTGGAGTATAGCCAATCCAATAGCTTCGGCAAGACCACATAAATGCGAGTATCGCACTGCTGTCCCAGGTAGATCTGGACCGCGCAGTAGTGAATGAGGGCCTCGGATACAAGGCCGGCATCAAAGCTTGCGGTGCCCATGCCGCCGGGGATGGGAAATGGCCCGCCAGTGTAGGGTGTGTACTCATAGATTCGCTCGGCGTCAGCCAGGGTGGCATCAACCCGCAGCTTCAGTTCGTCCACTCCGTTGTCCACCGGGCCTTCGCTTCCAAAGCAACCCATCAGCCAGCAGTTATACAGGGCGGGTATTTCGTATTCCCGGTCGCGCATGGTGTCGGTCTCCGGCGCAAAAGCATTCCAGATGATGCGTTGATTGGCTCATTGCCCAGTCGCCGCTCGGGGTGAAGAACGGGTACAGAAAGTACTCATCCGCTCGCGCATCAGGCGTTGATCCATTCACGGTTTCGTAATTGCGGAAGGCGTGCATGGTGTTGCCGTCGGTGAAGCGGTTCCATTCACTGTCCGTAGTCCAGTGGTCATGCGAGCGCTGCCAGTCGGAAACCTGATCGAAGATGCGCTCCGCCACCAGGTTCCATGTACTGCCGTTGCCCACGTTGACCCAGGTGCAGCTGCCTTCGGTAGTCTTGTTGCCGATAGTCCCGTTCCAACGAGGGCGCGCACACCGCGTTCATGGCCGTGGGGCATCGCGAACTGGATGAAGTGCACGCCGACGTATTGACCTCAACATTGTTTCCGTCGGTCACGGCAGACCATTGCGGGTAACTGTGCAGCGACTGCCAGCGCGGCACCGTGCCAAGTACGGTCCCCACGCCGTAGGCCACGCGTGTGCCATCGTAGTTCCAAATACCCAGCGGACCCACCGTAAGGCCGCTGCTGAAGTTGTCGCCTCCGAAGTACCAGCCGGGAGGATTCAGCTCAGCATTCAACATCTGCACTACACTCTGCACCCCGTAGCAATCGCTTCCACATTGGCTCTGGGTCTGTCCGTAGCTCGCCAGATACGCCCAGTAGTTGCTCATCCCCGGGATGGAAGGAAAGGTAGTCGGTGCCACCGGTGCGAACACGGGTTGGGGCAGCACCGAGAAATTGTAGGTAACCGTCGCTGGAGGGCCAACATTGTTCTGGCTACTGTCGGTGCCCTGCATGGTCATAGACACCACATGGCAGGCGTTGGTGCAAGTCGAAGTTGAGCTTCCCGGCGTTACCAGATAGGAAGTTGTTGAATGGCCCCTCGAAGCATTGCGCCTGGGCCTGACAGAAGTAGTGGCCGGCATAAGCGCCACCTTGAACCATGTAGCTGCCGGAGATGTTGCTCTGGCTGGCGCTGGGAGCTTCGCTATTGTCCGCCGTGTACTGCACTACCACGCCGGTATTGCCGCATGACATTCGGTTATCGACCGGGTTGCCGCAGCTCTGCCCATCCACGGTGATGGATTGCACCATGAGGTAGGTCGGCGTCGAGGCGCCGGAAATCCACTGGTTGCTGATGGCGACGGGCGTCATGTGTCCTTGCCACATACTCTGTGAGGCTGCGGCCGCGTACATCGCCCAGTTAAACGTTCCGCTGCTGGGCGCAACCGTGCTGAATTGCAGGCCGTTGCTCTGCGCGTTACCCCAGGGAGCGATGCTGGTGTTGGGATCGGTGCGCTTGCAATTCTGTCCGAAGCTGCCGCCGTGACCGGGGCCGCTTCCGCAGGACGCTACGCTCAGCAGGTAGTTGCCTCTACCTCCTGGCATCAGGCCGGTGACCACGCCGCAATGCGAGGGGCTCATCGTCGAGCTGTAGTACGCGTAGTTGTCCGCCATCGGTGAACTGGCACCGTTGATCTCCCAATAGCTCTCCACCAGAAAGTCGCCAGCCGATGCCGTCGTGGCGCAGATTTGTGCCTTGGTGGGGTCGCTTTGGTAGGGGTAGGTAAAACTGGTGATGCAAATGTTGCCGGGTGATTGGGGACCTGTCCCGGCAGCTCCCTCGTTACCGTTGATGCAGCTCTGGGCCTGGGCCGGGGATGAAGCCAGGCACAGCAAACCGACAAATAGGAAGACCGTTTCCAGATACTTCTTCATTATCATTGCCTTTCCAATAAAAAATGGCTCCGCAGGAGCCACTGTTTTCGCTTCTGCCAAGACCCTTAACCGGCGAAGCGATAAGCCAGGTCAGGCTGGGCACGTATGTAGTCCGAGGAATCTGGCCAGCGTTCTGAAATCGAACAAATCCGTATTCCACAGCAGGACAATCGGCCAGACTCTGACCAGGCTTTAGTTCCTCGAGTGCCGATTGCCAGCGGGATAGTGCCGTGAAGAAGTCGGCCGGGACGGGAGTTTGCGACGCTCAGCCGGTCAGCCGCGCCTATGTCACAGGATCTCTTAGCGCCCCGGACTATAATGCGCGGATGGCATTGACCTCGGGCACGAAGCTGGGACCCTACGAGATCCAATCGCTGCTCGGGGCCGGCGGCATGGGCGAAGTCTATCTCGCCCGCGACACCAGGCTACTGCGTACAGTTGCCATTAAAGTTCTGCCGGCTCATCTGTCTTCAGATCCGGACCTGCACCGGCGCTTCCAGCAAGAAGCCAAATCCATCTCGGCCTTGCAACATCCCAACATCTGCGTAGTTCACGACATCGGCTGTCAGAACGGCGTCGACTTCATGGTCATGGAATATGTCGCCGGACAAACCCTGGACAAACTGATTCCGGGAGGTGGTTTGGCAACTGACCTGGCCGTCAAATACGCAGTACAGATTGCCGAAGCCCTCGCGCGCGCTCATGCCATAGGCATTGTGCACCGCGACCTGAAACCGGCGAACATCATGGTGGATGAAGCTGGACTGGTCAAAGTGCTGGACTTTGGACTGGCCAAACTCGCCGTCCCCTCGTCGGCGCTGGGTGACGACGGTGCCACCATGGCGGCTGGCCCAACCACGCTCGGAATGATCGTTGGCACCCTCGCCTATATGTCGCCGGAACAGGCCGAGGGAAAGAACCTCGACGCCCGCAGCGACGTCTTCTCCTTTGGTTCGGTGCTATACGAAATGCTGACCGGCAGCAGGCCGTTTGAGGGGCAATCCAGTGCCGCGCTGCTGGCCGCGGTCATGCGGGACGACCCCAAGCCCCTGAACGACGCCAAGCGAGATATTCCGCCCGAGGTGCGTCGCATCGTCACCCGCTGCTTGAAGAAGGATCTCGCGGCACGCTACGCCTCAGGCGCCGAACTGGCGCATGAACTCAAGGACTGTCGCGACCTGCTATTTCCCGAGTCCGGCGTGCAGTTGAGCCCCGCCCGCATTGCGCGCGAGGCGCAACGTCCCCGCGTGCTGCTTCCACTTCTGCTGGTGGTTCTCCTGCTAGGCTGCGGGGTTGCCTGGCTGGTAAAGCGCTCCCGCGACGCGCGCTGGGCGCGCGAGGTGGCCGTGCCCGAAATCTCCCAACTGGCCGATCAGGGAAAATTCGGCGACGCTTATTCCCTCGCCCTCAAGGCCGAGAATGCCATCCCGGGAGATCCCGCGCTGGCCAAACTCTGGCCGCTAATCTCCTACCAGATTTCGCTAGAGTCGACCCCGCCCGGCGCCGAAGTCTACCGCCGACCCTACGGCGACTCGAACGCCCCCTGGGATCGGGTAGGAAGCACTCCGCTCCAGAATCTTCGTCAGCCGCGCGGCATGTTTGTTTGGAAGTTCGAGAAACCGGGATTCGGCGCCGTTCTCCGCACAACTAGCGCCTTGTTCGGCTGGTATCCAACTACTCCCGGTAAGCCGGTAGTGGGAAGCGCCACGCTCGACGAGGCTGGTAAAACTCCTCCCGGCATGGTGCGAGTCTCGCCCGCAAGATATTCCAGAACCCTCTACATTCCGGGCTATGAAGGCATGCCGGAGTTGGAACTCAAGGATTATTGGATCGATCGGTACGAGGTGACGAACCGCCAGTTCAAGGCCTTTGTCGATCAAGGGGGATACCAGAAACGCGACTATTGGAAAGTCGATTTTCAGCTAGACGGAAAACATCTGTCGTGGGAAGAGGCGATGGCGCGATTTCGCGATGGGACTGGCCGCCCGGGACCCAAGGATTGGGCGCAGGGCGAATATCCCAAAGGACAAGATGATTTTCCGGTCACCGGCATAAGCTGGTACGAAGCTGCCGCCTACGCGGAGTTTGCCGGCAAGAGTTTGCCAACCATCTATCACTGGAATCGGGCGGCGGGACCGGTTTCCGCGGCCTACATCGTGCCCGCAAGCAACTTCGGCACCACGGGGGTTTTGCCGGTCGGCAGCAAGCAGGACATGAGCCCCTGGGGCAGCTACGACATGGCCGGCAATGTCAAAGAGTGGATCTGGACCGAAGCTGAGTCCGGCAAGCGTTACGTCCTGGGCGGGGCCTGGGACGAGCCAACCTATATGTTCGTCGATCCCGACGCGCAGTCGCCATTTCTTCGCACCGCGAACATCGGCTTCCGTTGCGTGAAGTATATCGAGCCGCAGTCAGTCCCCAAGGTCGCCACCGACCCAATGCCTTCACCCAGACGCGACTTGACCAGGGAGAAGCCCGTTTCCGACGAGTTGTTCCGTGCCTATCGCGGCCTGTATTCCTATGACAAAAAACCGCTGAACGCCTCGGTAGAGCCTTTTGGCAAAGACCAGGAGGACTGGACAGCCCAGAAGATTACTTACACGGCAGCCTACGGCAACGAACGGGCCATTGCCTACCTGTTCCTTCCCAAGAAAGGCACACCTCCATTCCAAACAGTCCTCTTCTTTCCCGGATCCAATGCCCTGCTGCTGCGAACGTTCTCGCTTTACACCACTGCGGCCCTGGACGGCATTCTCAAGAGCGGCCGCGCCGTCCTGTATCCCGTGTACAAGAGCACCTATGAACGCGGCGATGGCATGGAATCCGACGTAGCCAGCACCACCAGCGACTGGCGCGACCACGTCATCCTGTGGGAGAAGGACGCTTCGCGGGCCATCGACTACGCAGAGACGCGTCCTGAGCTCGACCACAACAAGCTGGCCTACTACGGCTACAGCTGGGGCGCCGAAATGGGCGGCCTCATCCCCGCCGTGGAACCACGCATCAAAGTAGTTGTCCTCGCTCTTGGTGGACTCGACTTCCATCGCTCGCTTCCTGAAGTCGATACCATCAACTTCATTTCGCGCGTGAAGCAGCCCGTCCTGATGCTAAATGGACGCTACGATTTCTTCTTCCCGCTGGAATCGACGCAGAACCCGTTCTTTGAAATGCTCGGATCGAAGAAGGATCAGAAGAAACATCTGGTGTATGACACGGCTCACAACATCCCGCGCAACGAGCTCATCAAGCAGACCCTGGACTGGCTGGACCAGTATCTGGGGCCGGTGAACTAGGTCGCGCTAAGACCAGTCACGAGACGTTCTGGCCAACTGACGTCCCGGGCCCCAACTCAGCACCCTGTATCGCAACCCGATGCTTGCGCAGAGACCCGATGCGGCCCTGCTTACCTTTCTACAGAACGGTCGTCCAATTCAGTGTTGTAACCTCCCCAGTACGAACATCGGACCGCGGCCGGAAATTCAGCGGCATTGGTTCATAACCTGGCCCAGCCGGTCCATCACAATCAGTGCGCTCGGGCATTTCGCAGACTTCACTGCCGCCGAAAGCGCGGGGGTGTCGGTTCACGCAATCTTTTATCTGGAGGAGAAAGAAGAAACATGAAAGCTTGGATTACCCGTGGATGGCAGGCCTGCCGCAAGCAACCCGCAGCCGTAGTGCTGACCCTGGCGCTCGTTGCAGTCTTCGTCGGTTACAGTTCGCTCGGTCCAGCCCGGGCCGGAGTTTCATCCAATACCGCACCCCTGGACAACAGCCAGGTGGGCGCATTGCTTTCGCTTGACCAGGCAATGGAGGCCGTCGCCGCCCGCGTAACGCCGGCGATTGTCAACGTCGCGGTCGCTTCACGCGCCAAAACCCAGCCCGTGGCCGAAGGTGTTCCCGACGACTTGCAGCGTTTCTTTGGCCAGCAATTCGGGGGCCAGCAGTCTGGCCAGGGAATGCAGTCGCAGCCCCGCATCGAACATGGCATCGGCAGCGGCGTCATCATCTCGCCTGACGGTTACATCGTCACCAACAATCACGTAGTCGAGGGTGCAACCGAGATCAAAGTGACCCTCAGCGACCGCCGCATTCTGACGGCGAAAGTGGTGGGCACCGATCCCCTTACCGACCTGGCCGTCATCAAGGTTGACGCGACCAACCTTCCCAACATTCCGATTGGCGACTCCTCCGCCTTGCACCCCGGACAGACCGTGCTCGCCTTTGGCAATCCCTACGGCTTCCGCTTTACCGTGACTCGCGGGATTGTCAGCGCGCTGAATCGCCCCAATCCTTACAACGATGATCCCCACAAGCCAGGGCAGTTCATCCAGACCGATGCCGCCATTAATCCCGGCAACTCGGGTGGCCCGCTGGTGAACGCGCGCGGCGAAGTGGTCGGCATCAATACCTTCCTGATCTCGCCTTCAGGTACGTTCTCTGGAATGGGTTTTGCCATCCCCACGCAGATCGTTAGCCCGGTGGTCCAGTCGCTGGTGCGCTATGGCAAAGCCAGCCACGGGCGGATGGGTGTCGGCATCACCGATGTTACCCCGGAGAATGCGAAGTTCTTTGATGTCCACGACAACAACGGTGCAGTCGTCACCCAGGTGGAAGCGGATTCGCCGGGCGCGAAGGCAGGCCTCAAGGTAGGCGATGTGATCACCCAGATCAACGGCAAAAAGGTCACCGATGCCGGACAGCTTCAGATGGAAGTTGGCGAGATGACTCCCGGGACCCAGATTGCGCTCCAGGTGGTGCGCGATGGCAAGTCGACTTCCGTCCCCATCACGCTGGAAAGCATGGACGGGAGCAGCGGCGAAACCAAAGTTGCGGAGAACACCAGCGACAAGCCGCGCTGGGGTGTGGGAATCGCCGATCTGACGCCTGAAGTGCGCGAGCAATTGCAGGCACCCGACGATCTGCATGGAGCGGTGATTGAGCGGGTGCAGCCGGGCAGTCCCTCGGATGACGCCGGCTTGCAGCCCGGGCAAGTCATTATGGGCGTGAATCGCCACGAGACCAAAAGCGCCTCCGATGTTCAGAAGGCCCTCTCGAGCATTCCCAAGGGACAGGATGCCCTGGTGCTTATCTGGGCCAATGGCGGAAATACCTTCCGCGTTCTGCATTCCACCAACGGAGCTTAACCACTCGCCGGCCTGCGCTGTACTTTACCGCGAAACCCCGCGGACGAAGTACAGCGCGGCCGGCGGTTCCTGCCAGCTTCCTCCATGCTCTCCTGCTGTGACCTTCCTGTCGTTTACGGCGTCGCGGGCTCGCCCTGCATGGCTGCGATTGCTGCTTCTTCCGCCCTGGTTTTGGAAGTACGTCTCTGCGCTGGCGACCGTTTCAGCATAAAATTTGTTCTTAGTATGGGCTTGGTCTGTGAGGCACTGCGACAGTCCCCGGACTTCACAGACATCTCCCGGTCCATTTAAGCTTGCGACAAATTTCGTTAGGTAGGAAAATTGCACCCTTATGCCATTTCACTATTCGAGCATCACCAGCACTCTCAGGCGCCTAAGCGTCGGGGTGTCAGTTGCCGCGTTTCTGCTGTTCCTCGCGGCTGGCCACAACCTCACAAATGCTCAGGAAACGAAGCCAGTGCGGGATGCGGCCAAGGATAGCGGCAGCGCGTCGCTGGTCGACCGCGGCAAATACATTGTGGTGGGAATCGCAGTTTGTGGTAACTGCCACACTCCCCGCAAGGACAACGGTGAACTTGACTACAGCCGATGGCTGGCTGGAGCGCCGGTGCCGTACCTGTCGGCCCGTCCCGATCCTGGTTGGCCCATCCTGGCGCCACGCATTGCCGGCTTGCCGCCCATGACCGATGTCCAGATGATTACTCTGCTGACCACCGGAATCTGTCCCAACACCGGCAAGCCTCTGCGTGCCCCGATGCCCAGTTTCCACATGACGCCCGCCGACGCCCAAGCGGTGTTGGCTTACCTGAAGTCGCTGACCCCTGGTCGCAATCCAAACCAGTAACCGCACCCCGCCTGGGCCTGGTCGAGGCACAGGCGGATTCGGGGTGTGCTACCATCTCGACTTTCACCCTGCTCTTAAGGAGTCCTCATGCGTAAGACCGCAATACTGCTGGCTACGGTTGTGTTCGTGATGGCATCGATACTCGATCTCCAGGCTGCCAGTCTGGCTGGAGTCACCCTGCCCGACACGCAACAGGTCGGGAACACCAAGCTGGTGCTGAACGGCCTGGGCGTGCGAACCAAGTACATGGTGAAGGTCTACGTTGCGGGCCTCTACCTTGCACAGAAGTCGTCGGACGCCAATGCCATCATCAAGGCTGATGAGCCCAAGCAGATCGTTATGCAGATGGTGCACGCCGCCAGCAAGAGCCAAATGGCGGATGCCTTCAACGAGTCATTCCACGACAACTCGCCCGACGCAGTGCGGTTGATGAAGCCCGATATCGACCGTCTGCTCAGCGCGCTCGAACCCGTCAAGGTCGGCGATCAAATGGTCTTTACTTATGTCCCGGGCACGGGCACCACTTTCACCCTCAACGGCAAGGAGAAGTTGACCATCACTGGCCCGGCCTTCGGCCCAGTACTCTTCTCCGTGTGGCTGGGGCCAAAGCCACCTAATGCGGATTTGAAAAAGGGAATGCTCGGCCAATAGTGCCCGGTAAATCCAATACTGAGACTTGAGGATGCCATGACGATACGCAAGTGGTTAGTGACCTCGGCGATAGCCGCGACCGTCTTGTTCAGCGCGGTCGGCGCGGAAGCGCAATGGGTGATGGTGGCCAAGGCGGCCTCGGGACGTATCCAGCAGATGTCCAACAAGCCTGCGAATGGCCCCGGCTACGATGTCGCCACCGTCGTGCTCACAGCCAATGCCGATAAGGTTTATCAGACCGCACTGAAGTCATTGCAGGCCCGCACCGACCTCACCATCACCGGCAACGATGCCAGGAAACGGGAAGTGATGTTCGCCAAGGGCGCACAGGTGGCGAGCATGCAGGCCACTCCGCTGGGCGAGAAGTTGACCCAACTGGTGATTGCTTCCAACCTGACGGAAACGCAGACCAGTCCGACTTCTCTGGTGGTGCAAGGAGTGCTGCACGTCTGCAAGGAGATGAACGTGGTGTGCACTCTCGAAGGTCAGTGAGGGCCAGCGGATGGCTGACCCTTCACTTCACCTGAAGCCGGGAAAAACTCTGTTGCCTACTGCGACAGCTTGCTGTAGTTGGTGTTAGTCGTGGTCACCTGGATTTGCTTCGCCGGAGCATTCAGCACGGTTTGCGCCGCGTAATTGGTCCCGTCAGGCAATGAGGCAAACTGCACCGCCAGAGTTATTGCGTCTTTGGCATCACCGAGATATGTATTGACGTTTAGGGTCTGAATTTTCTTCGTCGCCATGTCGAACGCGATTGTCATCTGATCGCCAGGCTGGGCATAGTTCTTGAAGACCAACTGCGCTGCGCCGCCGCCGGGCACGATCGAGACATTGTGCGCCTGGAAGGCTTTCTGCATGAGTTGCGCCTCGGGAGGAACGTACATGCTGATGACTGCCTTCACCTGCTGCATGTAATCCTGCATCTCCTCCGTCTTTTTTTCGATCACGCGCTGCTTGAGCTTGCCTTGGCGGCCGCTCTGCTGTGGGGCCTGTTGTTCGCCGATGGGGACTTTCTGGACCTGGCCGTTGGGACCGTAGCTGCACAGGTTCGACTTCGGCGGCTTCTGCTCACCCTTCAGGGTAAGCGTCTGCGTCTCCACCCACTGGTACTGATGCAACTTCTGCTTGTTTTCCGCCGCCGACTGCTTCAAGGCAGCGAGTTTCTGTTGCAGTTCCCCGCCGCCCTGACCACCACCCATCTGGGCAAGCGCTGGAACCGCCAGCAGTGTGGCGACCAACAGAATTCCGCAATTCAACTTCAACCGGCTTTCCATCGTCATTGATATCTCCATTACGGCTTGGCGTGTTTCAGATTGAGGTTCGCGACTAGTCGCCAGAGGCCGCAGTCGCAGGGGAGGAACCAGCAGGCGCCAGTGTATCTGACGTGACGCCATCGCGCTCGGGACTCCATACAAGTATCTTCAAGTCCAGCACAAATATCGAGTACAGCACCGGAACCATCAGCAAGGTTATAAAAGTAGCCACCGTCAGTCCACCAATTTGTGCATAGCACAACGGCTGCCAGAGCGGCCCACCATGCATGGCCAGGGGAAACAGCGCCAGAACCGTAGCGCTGACCGTGATCATTACCGGGCGCAAGCGAATGATACCAGCATCGATCACCGCCTCTTCAAAGGGCTCTCCCTTGGCATGCATCTCCTCAATGAAGTCGAAGAGCACAATCACGTGGCTGACGATTACGCCAATCAGGCTGGCGATACCGAGAAACGCCATGAAGCCGAATGAGGTCTTCATCACCCACAGCCCGTAAATGGCGCCCGCGACTCCGTAGGGCGCTGCCGCAAACACCAGCAGCGGTTTAATGGCGTTGTTGAATTGGAAAAGCAGTGCCAGGTAAATCGTCAACACCGAAATGACCAGCACCAGGGCCAGATTGCGGAAGCCGTCCTGCTGCTTGTTGTACTCGCCGCCAATCGTGATCCGGTAACCCGGCGGCATCGTCTTCTCAAACTCCTTCAGCTTGGGTATGACGGCGTTCGTGATCTCCGATGCCAGATGGCCGGGAGCGGGGAAAGCGTAAATCGACATCTCGCGGAAGTGATCGATGCGAACGATGCGGTTCGTCGTCATGCTGTTCTGGATGTCGGAGATCTGCACCAGCGGAATCTTGGTGTTGTCCTGCGACGATTGCGAATAAACGTAAAGGTTCTGGATGTCTGACAGTCGCGATCGCTCGTTCATCTGCAAGCGAGCAACGACGGGAATGTTCCTGTCGCCGTCCTGCAAGGTGGTGACGGTGGTGCCGCTCATGGCGCTGGTGGCCGAGTTCGCCACATCCAGGTTCGTGATTCCGGCGAGATTGGCGCGATCGGGATTGACCTGAAGCGTCACTTGAAAGCTTTCCCTCTGCCACTCATTGCGAACCCGCCGGGCCTCGACCGCGGAGCGCACAATGTCCTCCACTTGCGCAGCGATCTTGCGCATCTCCGCAATGTCCTCGACACTCCGCGAGGAACTCACGTCCGCGTCGCTGACCACGCGAATCTCCACCGGGTAGTTGATGGGATTGGTTTGCAATTGACGGTAATCGCAGCGCACGCCCGGCAACTTCGCGCTAAGCACGGGCTGCACCTGATCGACAAATTTCGGCGTTATGTCCTTGTCGGTCAATTGCACCAGGACTTGCGCGTAATTCAGTTGCTTGGGCTGTGGCGAGACGGAAAACCAGAATCGCGGGCTCCCTCCGCCTACCCAGGTCGTAACGTAGCGCAAAATCTGCGAAGGCGAACCATCCTTCTCCGGATGCTGCTTGCCCCAGTCATCGGCTTGCTGGCGAATGACCTGTTCCACTTGTTGCGCTGCCGTGTTCGTGGCATCGAAGTTGGCATCGTTAGGCAGCCAGACATCGACATAAGACCAGTACTGCACATCATCGGGGAAGAACGATGTCTTCAACTGGGTAAACAGAAACCCTCCCAGCACCAGGAACGCCAGCGAGCCAATGGCGACCTTCCAGCGATGTTCGATGGCGAACTTGGCAACCGCCGCATAACTGCCCGTGAAGCCCTTGCTGCGCCGCTCTTCGATGGGCGGTTCGGGTTTGCCCGGCCGCAGAAGGTAGTAACCCAGCAGCGGGATGAACGTCATGGAAGCCAGCCGCGAACAGACCAGGGCGACCGTCATCACGATCGGCAGGCTGTAGATGAATTCACCCGTGGTGCCGGTGATCATCAGGAACGGAAGGTAGGCGACGATGTTGGTCACCGTGGCGTACATAATCGCGGTAGCGATCTTCGTCGGGCCCAGCCAGGGCGAGACAATACGAGGATGGCCTTCGGCCAGCATTCGCTTGATGGAATCGCCGGCTACCACGGGATCGTCCACCAGCAATCCCAGGGCAATGATCAGCGACGCCACCGAAACCTGCTGGATATCGATACCGAGCATGTAAATAGTGCCGAACGTCATGGCCAGCGTGATCGGGATCGAGATGGCCATCAGCACCGCCGAACGCCACTCCCAGAAGCCGATCAGCGAAACGATGACCACCAACCCGATCGCCTCGTACAGCGCGTCCATAAATAGATCGATCTGTTCCTTCACCTGCAACGGCTGGCTGGAGGTGGGAACGATCACCAGGTCGTCCGGCAGATACGGCTTCAGGCTCTCGAGCTTCTGGTTAACATGCTTGCCGAACAGGTCGATCTGCTGGCCTGAGCGCATGTTGATTCCGAGCGAGATGGCGCGGCTGCGCTCCCAGTTTCCGCTGGCGTCGCGCCACGTCAGGTAATTCAAGAAAGTTGGAGGACTCTGGTAGGTCCGCGAGATGTCGACCAGGTCGCGCAGGTAGACGGGGCTATTCGACGATGAAACTCCGATGATGACATTGCCGATGGCAGGCGCATCGGGAAACAGGCCGGAAGGATTGATGACCAGGTCCTGCGGGCCGACCTCAAGCGAGCCGGCGGGCAGGGTGATGTTCTGCGCGTTCAGGATGTCTTTCAGTTTGGAAGGATCGTATCCGTACTGCGCCAGCCGTTGCTGCGAGTAGTTGAGGTAAATCTGCTCCTGGAGCACGCCCGACCGCGTGATCGTCGACGTCTCAGGCACTCCTTGCAGCGTGCGTTGGATCAGGTCCGTGTAGTTGTCGAGCTGGCGGTAAGAATATTTCGCGCCCGCGACTTTGGCGAGCTGCGCGTCGGTGTCGGCCGGGTTCGGATGATGGCCGGCTGCCACGCGTCGGGATAAAGTTCGGAGCGTTGAAGATTGTTCTTGATCAGTTGCTCGCCGCGCTGGCGAATGGTTGCGTCATCGAAAGTGGTACTGGCATCGAGCCCGACATAGCCGGGGCCATGGAAGAAGTGCAGGTCTCTGAAGGGTGCCATTACGCTGGGCAATGTTGGCGATGTTCTCGAAATTCTCGCGCACCGGGCCCGGCGGCAACTGAAAGAGGAAAGGCATAAATGATGCTGACACGCGGCTCGGGCGAATTCCGGGGCAGGTCGCTCCGCGTCTGCTCGATGGCTTTGCGAATGGCGATGGCGCGCAGCGCAACCTCGGTGGGCGTGACGATGGGGCTGGCGACCGTGAGCATCAGCGCGGCGGTATCGCCAAAGTTGCTGTTGAACTGGATGGGCCCAGCGCCGCGCGGCAACTGCAACTGGTTCATCTTCAGGTTAATGTCGCTGAATTCCTTCTGCTTGTCTTTGACGTTGTCGTCGAGCTGGATATAAACCACCGACAGCCCGGGAAAGCTGAGCGAGCGAATGCCGAAGTTGGATGGGCTGGGCGGTTTGATAGTGGTGTTTTGCGCGGCCGCCTGCTCCATGGGCCGGGTAATGAGTTGCTCGACTTGTTCGGCCGTGGCGCCCGGCCACTGGCACTGTGCCGCCGCCACCCGGACGGGGATGTCCGGGTCCTTGCGCTTGGGCATGTTGTGGTAGCCATACCAACCCCAAACGAAGGTCGCCACCAGCAGGATCAGGCCAACCTGACGGTGCTCGGTGAAGAAGCGGGCAGTGTTGTGCGTGGTCGCGATGATCTCAGCGTCGGACTTGTGATGGGTCGTCATTGCGCTTCTTCGAAGTCTCGCGTATATGAGAACCTGCTGCCGCTGCGCCTGGAGTGGAGCACGCGCTTCAGGCGCGCTGAAACAGGGTTCGAGTGCTTTGAACGGGCGCGGCTTTAGCCGATGACGTAACGTCTTAGGGCCGAACAGGGCGCGCCTTACGACTCCTTTAACTTGGCACGGCTGAAGCCGTGCCTTTTCGAATGAGCGACCTCCCGCTCGGAATGCCTCTTTCACGGAATAATCCGTCACTTCATCGCCACTCTTGATCATGTTTGTTCCCGACGTCACGACGCGATCGCCAATGTTTACTCCGCTGCGGACCGCGATCATGTTCCCGTAAGTGTTGCCTAGCGTCACATCCTGCGTGTGCACCTTCGCCTTGTCGCCCGTACCCTCGGTCACGAATACCGCAAAGCCATTCGGATTCGAGGGGCTGCGCACGACCGCCGAAATCGGCACCACGGTTACTCTGCCGGACGGCGCCGGTGCGCCGATTGTGAGCGACGCGATCATGCCCGCCTTCAGCAGGTTTTGCGGATTGTCGATTCTGACCTCGACCGAGTAAACGCGACTCTTGGGATCAGCTGCCGCCGAGATCGCGGTAACGTGTCCGGAAAAAGGATTGGGCAGCGCTTCCGTCGTCACCGTCTGCGGACTGCCTAACTTGATGCGTCCGATGGCCGTGTCGGGAACGCCAAAGACCGCTTTCACCGTTCGCGTGTCAGCCAGAGTAAAGCCAGGCGTCGCCGCACTGACAAGTGTGCCCACATCCACATTTCGTTTCAGCACCCAGGAGTCGAATGGCGCCCGCAATTCGCAATAGCTGAGTGCGAGTTGCGCTTCCGCAATCGATGCTTTCGCGTTATCTACTGCCGCCTGCGTGCTCTGGTCTTGCGCGCGCGAGTCGTCGTAGTCGGGTTGGGTCGCTGCGCCTGCCTTGTAAAGCACCGACATGCGCCCAAACGACAACTTGGCGCGTTCGTGGTCGGCCTGCGCTTTGTCCATTTGGGCCTGGGCCTGCGCCAGCTTCTGCTGGTAATCGTCCGGCTGCACGTTGGCCAGCACCGTCCCCTTGGTCACATAGTCGCCCTGATCGATATTGCGCACGTGGCCCTCGGCATCGCGCACCTGGCGAATGCTGACCAGGTAGCCGTTGGACTTGAACGCAAGGTCCACCTGCTGATAGGGCTGGATGTTTGCCGAATAGGTGTTGCCAACATCGGTGGCGATGGTTTGCACCACAGCGGTGCGCACGGGCACAACTGTTGGCTGGTTGGGCGTCTCTTTACTACAGCCAGTCAGCACGGCCGCACCCAAGACCGCGATGAGTGCAGCCGAACCGGCCCGTCCGGATTTTATCCGCGGCATTCTGAGCATGGGCTTCACTCCTCCCCGATCGCTTTCTGGAAGTTCGCCTTCGCGGTCCAGAACTTGGCCATCGCTTCGTTATAGTCTGCGTTGGAGCCCTCGACCGCCGACTGCTGTTGCAGCACATCGCGCAGCAGAGCGGTCTGCTGCCCGTACTTCTGCGTGACCTCGCGCAGCTTCTCGGTCGAGGCTTCCTTCTTGGCGGTCGCCACGGTGACGGCGACCCGCGCTTCGTGCAATGCCCTATACTGCGTGTCCAAATTGATCAGGATCTGCGCCCTGGTGTCGTCCAGGCTCAGCTTGCTCTGCTCCACCGCGATGACCTTCTCGTTGACTTCGTCTCGGCGCCGGCCCCAGTCAAAAGGCTCCCAATTGAATTCAATTCCCAGGCCCATCACATTCTGGGGCACAAAGTTGACGCCGAAGGGCGAGAGGTAATGGAACGATGCGCCCAGGTCCGGCAAGTATTGCGACTTCACCAGCCGTCGGGCGTTGTCGGCCTGCTTCACCGTGATCTCGGCTTCCTTCACTTTGGGATTCTGCGCCAGCGCCAGAGCTTGGGCTTCGGGAAGGTTTTCTTCCGCCGGCGACAATTCCGTCGGATTCACGGCGCTGAATGGTGTGTTGATGTCGCGGCCAAGCAGATTGTTCAGCGTCTCCTTGGTTGACGCAAGCTTGTCCTGATCTTGCAGCAGCTTGAACTGCTCGTCCGCGAGTTTGGTCTTCACCTCCAGAAGCTCCGACTTCAGTACCACCTGTTGCTCCAGATACTGAGTGGTAATGCGCTCCAGTTCCTCGTATTGCTTGATACTGGCTTCGGCCGCGGCGATGGCGTTCTGGATTTCTACGATGGAGTAGTAAGCCTGGCGCACGTCGTCAACAATCGAAAGGCGCTCCTCGCGCACTTTTTGGACGGATTGCTCAACCGACAACGCTTCGCCATGAATGCGAATGTTGATCTTGTAGAGCGTCAGCAGGGGCTGCGAAGCGGTGCCGAAGACATAAGCTGTCGGCTGGCTGGGGGTGGTGATGTTGGTGTTGGTGGCCGGGATGGGACCGATGCCCGGATAGCTCCCAAACTGCCCCGCCTGCACGGTGAAGTTTATGGGCTGAAGCAGCTGCGACGCGAATACGTAGGTATTGAACGAGGGAAATCGCCGCGTCTTCTCCGCAGCCAGTTTCTCCTTGGAGCTGTCGAGGCCGAGGGAAACAATCTTCAGGTCGCGATTGTTCGCCAGCGCAATTTGGACGGCTTGATCGACGGTGAGGACCTCAGCCGGAACCGCCGGCTGTTCCGCCGCGGCGGCAAGGCTAAGAAAACTGGCCGTCAACAAAAGGGTCCCTATAAGCGCTCGTAGGCGATGCATCGCCCTCCCGATGAAACCCAAACAGTGCGAATGGTGCCGGTGGGACAGCACGTGCAGCGGATGTTTCTTATGAAAGTGCAACGCAGTATACCGTGCTCTCACAAGTGCGGCAAGGCGGGCGAGTTAGATTGATTACCCACCATCCGGCTACTGCACGCCTGGCCGCCATCGCGACCTTCCAGGTAAAGGGCCGGCAGTGAAGTGCCGATGAGACAAATGACGAATCGTGTCCCATGCACGGTTGCGGCGCACTGCCTGGAACGATTCCGAGAGGCCAGCGCGACCTTCCGCTGAGACCCGGCTCGCACTGACATCGCGACGCAGTGGCATTGGAAGGCCTGCACCAACCGGAGGGAATTCTGTGGTTAACCAAGGCAAGAAACAGGAAATGAGCAGGAGAGACTTCGTCAAAACTATCGGCATTGGGATTGGCGCGTTACAAGCCGCCGGCGTTGGCCTCGGCATGCTGGAGCTAAGCGGGTGCGGGAGCAATACAACGCCGCCGCCTCAGCCGGCGCCGCCGCAGGATTGTGTCCTGGCCGATCGCGCGCCCGGCTCTACACCACCGCCCAGCGGCAGGTTTGCCCGGTGGCAGTCCCGCCGACCGCGCTCCAGCATCGGCCCGGGCGATGTGGTTGACTATGCGAAGTACGGCTACAGCGCCTGGAATATTGGTGGGCCGTTGCAGCACGTCGTGCGTCGAGGACCTGGCGCCGGGCTACACGGGAGCGCCCAACGTCGCGCAGTTGCTGCTCTACTACTTTCCATGTCCGACATTCACATTGCCGACAAGGAATCGCCGTCGCAAGCCTCACTACATTGGCTAATGCGCCCTACGGTCCCAGTTCCAGCGGCCAATCATCGGCCTACTCGCCCATCATTCTGTCGACGCCGCAGGTACTCGACGCCGCCGTCCAGACCATCAATGCCCTGCACCAGGCCATGCCCTTCGACTTTGGGATGTCCCTGGGTGACGATTGCAATAACTCGCAATACAACGAGCTGCGCTGGTTCCTCGACACCATCGACGGCAAGGTCATCACGCCCAGCTCGGGGGCACATGTGGGGGCGACCACTATCGATTACCAGATGCCTTTCTATGCCGCCGGCATCAGTCCGCGAGCTTCCCTGGTTCCAGGTCATCGGCAACCACGATCAGTTTTGGATGGGCTGCGCTTTCGAAGATCACCAAGACGCAGCATGCCCACATCGGCAACACCGTGATCTGAACATTGGAAACAACGGTGACCCGGAAAGCCCGAGTCGATCCAATAGACTGGCGCTTACATGGGCGTGCTCGACGGAACGACGCCATACGGCGAGCATGATCAAAGCCGGGTGGACGCCGACTTCATCCGCCTCCTACAGTCATAGCCGATGCCACCCGATACTCGATGGCGACGTCAACCTCAACCACGCTGGCCTGGATGCAGGAGTTTTTCACACTACCTCGAACCCGGTCGGTCACGGCTTTACTCAGGCCAACCTCGACCAGGACTCGGCCTGTTACAGCTTCGTGCCGAAGTCCGATATACCCATCAAGTTCATTGTGCTGGACGATACGGTGAAGGGACCGGACCAGGCTGACTATGCCGCCGGCGCGCTCGACGACGAGCGGTTCCAGTGGCTGGTCACCGAGCTTGACGCCGGACAGGCCGCCAATCAACTGATGGTGATCGCGGCCCACGTGCCTATCCTGCCGCAAAACAGCTTGACCGATACCACGCCTTTTCCAATGTGGCCCGGACCGGAGTATACCGACGATTACGTGCTCAACATGCTCCACCAGTATCCCAATCTCATCCTGTGGATGGCGGGACACCGGCATGTGAATGTAGTGACGCCGCAGCCCGATCCCCAGCGGCGACCCAACCCTCGCCTTCTGGGAAGTCGAAACTTGTTCGTTGCGCGATCATCCCCAGCAGTTTCGTACCTTTGACATTCGCCGCAACCGCGACAACACGGTTTCTATCATCATCACCAACGTCGATCCCGCAGTGCAGGCGGGATCGCCGGCCTACAAGTCCCGCGGATATGCGCTGGGCGCGATTCCGCATCTTTGGCGCCAGCCCGCCATCATCGCCGACACCACATCGCACTCTTACAATGCCGAGCTCGTGGTGCAGCTGACACCTGTGATGCAATCCGTAATTTCGCAAGCAGGATCGGCGATACGGTAGGCGCGGTGGTTGGGGAAGACTGAGGCAGCTATGAGCAAAGGTACCGTCGTACCGCTGGCATCTGTGATTCTTGCTTTGGCCTTCTTCGCCGGATGCGGCGGCTCGGCCGCTCCCGATCCGCCCTCACCGCCGGTTCCCGCTCCGCTGAGCGCTGCCAACACTAACCTGATCTTCGTGGTAAGCGAGGATCTGGCATACCACGCTCCCGGCGATGTCAACCCTCGCACCGCCAACCTCACTAATCAGGGGTTACAGCGGTCGCTGCGCATGGCCACGTTCCTTCAGCAAGACGTGCTGGGCAACAAGAATGTAAGTGCGATCTATGTCGTGGAACCCACAACCCATCCTCAGACCGCCAGCAAATATCCTGACCTGGTGGGGCTGGAGACGATTGAGCAGTTCGCGATGCTGAACCAGATAGCTCTGTCCTACGAGAGCAGTGGCCCGCTTCCTGCCAGCAGCTATCCGGTCAATGCGTCGTATTCGTCAGCGCCGCTCCCCGAGGGAGTGGCGCAGCCGTTCCTGACTTGCCCGACGATTGGCTCGGGACTCACGCTCAGTTGCCAGGGTCTCGATTTCAGGGACCTGGAAGACGCCAACGAAACTCTGGTGAGCGATATCGTCAAGGCCGGCGAGCCGGGATTTTATGTTTTCTCGGCGCCGTGGGAAACCGTTAGCACCCTGATGGCAAAGCTTAACAACCTCGAAGGCTACAACCTTACTGTGCCGGCGAGCTATGCCGGCCCTAACTATATTTATGCGCTTTCGGTAACGCCGTCGGGTGGCGCCAGCCTGGTCACCTATAACAGCAAGGTGAATCCACCACATTCCTACCCGACACTGCCTGTGGGAGGGATTGTCAGCGCGGCTTGTCTGCCGGCTGCTAACAACTCTACTTTCCACATCCAGATAACTGGCGGCGTCGACGGCGCTGTAGCTCCAGCGGGGATCAATACCAACGAAACTGTCTATCTGGTTCGTCACGCCGAGGCGCATCCGACCGATTGGTGGGAAGACGGCAACTATATTGGGGCCGGTCAGTGGCGCGCGCTGGACCTTCCCAACGCCTTGCGCGGCAAAATCCATCCCACATTGGTTTACTCCATCGATCCCGCGCAGGACCTCACCGGCAGCACCAGCCTCGTAGGCGATTCGTACTCCTATGTCAGGACCAACACGACCGTGCTACCGTACGCCATCGCCAACAACTTGCCCTACAATGTGGCCGCCAGCTTCGAGATGATGGCCCAGAATCCGCCCCAGCTCGCCACGCAGGCCAGCGATTTCTTCTTTACCGGCGGCACCTTCTCCAATCAAGCCTTGCTGGTGGGATGGGAGCATGATCATATTCCGCCCACCGTCAATGCTCTGCTCGCCAGCTATCATGGCAAAGTCCCACCGGCGCCCAATTGGCCGGACGATGACTTCGACACCGTCTGGACAGTGACCCTTGACGCTAACGGCAACCTTTCCATCGACAACGCGACATGCGAAGGCATTAGCTCCAAGGCTCTGCCGAAAACCCCGCCTCAGTTCTGACCGATAGCTCTCGCGGCAGGCTCGGAGGATGCTCTCGATTCCCTACTCGCGAGATCCGCGCGATGCCTTGCGCGGAATGACATTGGCAACACTGAAAGCTAAGTAGTCAAGAATCCAGGCTCGAAAAGCGTATAGCGAAAGGCGAAGAGCGGCTTCTTGCCGTACTATAGCCCCGTGCACGAGAAGGTGCTGCGATACATCCGCGAACAAGACCTGCTGCGGGCGGGCGACCGCTTGGCCGCTGCCGTTTCCGGCGGTGCGGATTCCGTCGCTCTCCTGCGGGTGCTGCTCGAACTCTCGCTCGGAATTGGGCATCGTGCTATGCAGTCGCGCACTTCAATCATGGCTTGCGCGGCGAGTCAATCGGACGCAGACGAGGCATTCGTCGCCGAGTTGGCCACAGCCCACGGCCTGGACTTCTTTGCCGGGCATGGCAACGTCAGCTGACTACGCCTTTACCAGCCAAGCTGGGCATCGAGGCGGCGGGACGCGAGCTGCGGTATCGCTGGTTCGCAGAACTTGCCAGGCAGCAGCGCTTTGATTCGATCGCCACCGCGCACACTTGGGACGATCAGGCCGAAACCGTTCTGCTGAAGTTCCTGCGCGGGGCGGGAACCAAGGGCTTGGCGGGGATTTATCCGATTTTGGATTTGTCGAGTCCCGGAGGCAGTTTCGGGGCTAAAGCCCCTCTTCAGAAAATGGCGGTTGACGGCGCAGCTGAAGGTGCGCCCCTTCAAATCACGGTTTCTCCGGACGTAACCCTTCGCATCGTCCGTCCGTTGCTGGGCGTTTCGCGTGAGGAGGTCGAGAGCTACCTTAATCGCTGGCTCAGAGCTGGCGCGAGGACGAAAGCAATCTCGACCATCGCTTCCTGCGCAATCGCCTGCGCCACGAATTATTGCCTCTGCTGGAACGCGAGTACAACCCGAAGATCCGTCGCTTGTTAAACGATGTTGCCGATACTTCGCGCGCCGAAGAGGACTACTGGCGAGAGCTTGCGGTGCGCGAGGCAGCGGCCCGAACCAGTCCGAACCAGCTTAGCCTGGAGGGCTTCGCGCAATTGCCCCTGGCCCTCCAGCGGCGCGTGCTCAAGCGCTTCGCTGAAAGTGAAGGTGTCGACGCTGGACTTCGCCCACATCGAAAAACTGCAGGCGTTGCGCTCTGGGCGAGCAGGCTCAGGGCGGAAATGCCAGGCGGCCGAGTCGTGGTGCGCCGCCGAGCTTCGTTGCAGTGGCGTGCGGCTGGTGCAGAATGCTGCCGCGGCGTACTGGTACAGCGTTGCCGGTTCCTGGCGAAATTGAATCGCGGAGCTGGGACTGACATTGCGAGCGGAGATGGTGCCGGAGAAATTCGCCTTCGAATTACCGCAGGAAGAGCTCCTCAACCCCGACCTGGTCGGCGCGGAATTGGTGGTTCGCAACTGGCGACCGGGGGACCGCTTCTGGCCCGCGAATAGCCGCTCCGAGGAGAAGCTGAAACGCTTGTTCGCGGAGAAGCACATTGCCGCAGAGCAACGTCTGCAATGGCCGGTGGCCATCCACGAGGACGAAATCATCTGGGTGCGAGGATTCCCGGTCGCACAATCACGGCAGTGGAAAGGCAACGGCGACGCGCTTAAGGATTGACGACCATCTCTGTGGACAGTAACCTTGCCTGGCCGCCGGCCTGTACACGCGCGTAATCAATTTTCTCCTGGTTGGAAATCTCGGGCATAGCTCTCAACATGACTTGCTCTCTAAGCACTCAAGGGCCGAAAAAAATATTGTCCAGGCACCTGTGGTCTTGCTTTGAGGTGTAGCAAAGCGCATCAATGCCGATGCGAATTGCAACATGGCCCTCCTGCCGCTGCAACAAACGACGTAACTCAATGATTTAGCAGCCCGCAACCACACAATCCGCGGGATCTGATCACTTGCCGTTGCGAATCGCCGTTAAAGAATGCAACAACAGGGGCTGTTGCAGAATGCAGCTGCCGGCTTGATGAGTTTGACAACATGGTTGCACAACTCCCACAACTTCCGTAAGTTGCAGAACGCAAACTACAACAAGGTTTCGCCTTCCGGCAACTTTGGTACGACGAATGCCTTAAGAAAGGTGTCAGCGCAGGAAAGAGAAAGCGCGACAAGGTTAATAAACAGGAGGCACGCCATGACAGTCCTACTCGTTCTTATGATGTTCGCCATCTTTCTGACCATCGATTTCTTCTACGCGAAAGCCAAGCATCCCGCTCTGCAGGTCGCCCCTGCAATGAGCAAAGACGCGGCAACTGCTCCGCGGTTGAAGACCCAGCCTGGTCGGCGGCTTCTCGGTACCCGATAACCTTCGGTATCATCCCGGACATACCTGGGCGCTGAGCGAGAGTCCAAACCTGGTACGAATCGGCATCGACGATTTCGCCTCGAAGCTGGTCGGCAAAGTGGAGCATGTGACGCTGCCGCAACGCGGGCAATGGATTCGCCAAGGGACAAAAGGTGTGGAGCGTCATACGCAATGGCGTAAAGGTCGACATGGTTTCGCCGATCGAGGGCAGCGTATCCGACATCAACGAAGCGGTAGTCAACGATCCATCGCTGGCGACTAAGGACCCATACGGTGACGGCTGGATGATAACGGTTCAGTCTCCCGATTCGAAGACCAACTTCCGCAACCTGCTGGGTGGAGCGCTGGCCCGCTGGTGGACCGAGGAATCTTCGATGCGGCTGCAACGAGTGATGCCGAGTGCCCTCGGAGCTCTGGCGCAGGACGGCGGCGTGGCAATCGACGATCTGGCCAGCACCATGCCCGACGAGCAGTGGACAAAGATCACTCGCGAATTCTTTCTGACCTAGATCGAAACGTAGATCAACCGCCCCGGAGGCGCCTCCTGCTCCGGGGCGTTTTCTTTTGCATGCAGCTTTTTTCTGCCGCGCAGCTTCGACGATCCACTAGCGAAGCGCGCGCTGTGTCGCCAAGTGCGCTCCACGGCTCACCTTGACTGCCCCCTCCAGCGAAGATCGAAAACATCTTCGCCTCCCACTGTTGCTGCTCCCAAGCAGAGGAATTCGCAAATACAACGTAGGTGCTACGTTGGTCTCGGCGCCAGACCAAGCTGGAGCAATTCACCGTTAATCCGCGTGTCACCGTTCGCCGCCCAGGGACACTAGCGCACGGCGGCCGCTGTGTTGTGTACTGGATGCAACGCGCCCAGGACGTGCTTCGATAATCCCGCGCTGGATATGGCAGTCGAGGCGGCCAACGAGCTTCATCAGCCGGTCGTGATTTCTTCGCGCGGTGCCGTACTACCGTTACGCCAACCTCGGCACTACGCCTTCCTGGCCCAAGGGATTCCGGACACGGCGGACGTGCCCGCAAGCGCGGCATTGGCTACGTGCTGCGGCGTTATCCCGAACATTCGTTGTTGAAGTTTGCGAAGAGGTGAACCTCGCTTGTGGTCGGCGACGAAATCCCATGCGCGAGCCAGACCACTGGCGCCAAGTAGCGGCCAAAAGGCTGCGTGCCGCTGTGGACGTCGACGCCGATGTGATCGTGCCCTCGAAGCTACTGGACAAAGCGCAATATGCGGCGAGAACCATCCGCCCGCGTTTCAAAAGCGCTGGAACAATTCCTGACGCCACTCTCGAATGCGAAAGCGACAATCGAGTGGGACAATCCACGCGGACTTCTTGCCCTGCCAGATGATGGTTCAGTCGACTTGACGGAAGAGTGGAAGGACCTCGATAGGTCGGTACAACCAGTCAACTCATTTCGAGGCGGAACTACAGAAGCTCTTAAGCTACTACGAGATTTCGTCAATCATAAACTCGCATACTATCCCGAGCGGCATGGCAAGCCGGAAGTCGATGGAACCAGTCGACTGTCGCCTTACCTTCGCTTCGGACAGATTGGTCCGCCACAGTTGCTCTGGCGGTCGAAAGTAGTCATGCACCACGCGCAGCCAAAGATGATTTCCTCGACCAACTCATAACCTGGCGCGAGCTATCTATTAATTTCGTTCACTATAATCCGCTCTACGACTCTATAGAGAGCGCACCCGACTGGGCGCATCGAAGTCTTGCTAAGCATGTCAATGACAAGAGACCGGTAGAATACTCGCGCCAGCAACTGGAATACGCAGAGACGCACGATAGTTTGTGGAATGCCGCCCAGCGTCAGATGCTGCACGCAGGATGGATGCATAACTACATGCGCATGTACTGGGCGAAGAAGCTACTGGAATGGAGCCCATCGCCGGCCGTAGCCTACCAGACGGCGGTCTATCTCAACGACAAGTATTTCTGGATGGCCGCGATGCCAATGGCTATGCCGGAATTGCCTGGGCAATCGCCGGCAAGTTTGATCGCCCATGGTTTGATCGGCCTATCTTCGGACTATTCGCTATATGTCAGGTCAACCCTGCGCCAAGAAGTTCGACGCCGGGAAATACATCGCGCAGATGGCAGAGTTAGCCGGCGACCTGTAAAGGCCAGGCCGAGAGCCTATTCGGGTAATCATCCTTGGCCGGTAGGAAGCTCATAGCCTCGTCAGTGACTTCCATCACAAATATGTAAGAGTCTTTCCCCGCTATTTTCGCAGCTTCCGCCACTCTCGCGGTGCTAGAATTTTAGTGTTATGGCATTCCCAACTGATCGTCCCCGCCGCCTGCGTCGCTCGGAAGCGATGCGCTCTTTTGTCCGCGAAACCCGCCTCAGCCCGGAAGGCTTTGTCTATCCGCTGTTTGTCTGTCCCGGCGAAGGCATTCGCAAGGAAGTGCGCTCCATGCCCGGGGTGTACAACTTGTCGATCGACGAGGCGGTGAAGGAGTGCGCCGAAGTGAAGTCGCTGGGCATTCCCAGCGTCATTCTGTTCGGGCTGCCGGAGACGAAGGACGAGGTTGCAACTGGCGCATGGGCGGAGGACGGCATTGTGCAGAAGGCGGCGCGCGCCATCAAGCGCGAAGTTCCCGGCTTGCTGCTGATGGGCGATGTTTGCCTGTGCGAGTACATGTCGCACGGACATTGCGGCCTGGTGGATACCTCGGATCCCAATGCGAAGGCGCGGCGGCGAGGCCTGGAGTTTGTCGCGAGCTGGAGTCGAAAGGAAAGAAGTCGTGATCACCGCCCGGCGGCGCAGTCGCTGGGCGCAGCTATCGCGGCTGCGATCGACGTGACCGCACGGCAGCCGAGGAGTACGAGATCCTGAACGATCCCTACGTCTGGAGTTGCTGGCAAGGACTGCGGTTGCGCAGGCGAAAGCGGGCATGGACATCATCGCGCCCTCCGATATGATGGACGGCCGCGTGAACGCCATCCGCACCGCGCTGGATGAAAACGGTTTCCAGAACACGCCCATTCTTTCTTATGCCGCGAAGTTCGCCAGCGGATTCTATGGACCGTTCCGCGAGGCGGCAGATTCGGCGCCGCACTTCGGCGATCGCCGCTCGTACCAGATGGATCCTGCCAACCTGCGCGAAGCCATGCGCGAGATCGAACTCGACTTGGACGAAGGCGCAGACATGATCATGGTGAAGCCGGCGATGCCCTACCTCGACGTGCTGCACGAAGCGCGCTCTGCGCTTCGATGTGCCGCTGTCTGCGTACCAGGTCAGCGGCGAGTACGCCATGATCAAGGCTGCCGCGCTCAATGGCTGGATCGACTACGAGCGCGTGATGATGGAATCGCTGCTGTGTATCCAGCGCGCGGGAGCGTCGATTACGCTGACGTACTTCGCCAAGGAAGCGGCGAGATTGCTGGCGTAATGCGGGCTAAAGTCCCGATTTATGCAACTACCTGGCGGCGCGGCTAGTTTGGGGCAAATTTCGAGCGATCATTCCGCCGCATGACTTTCAGCCTTGGGCGATTCGTTCGCTCACCAGGCGGGCCGCTTTCACCGCGCTGACCACTTTGCCCGAGAAGATGTGAATCTCGCCCGGCGCCGTTTCCTGCACGTACAACGTCCTGCGATCCTGCTCGGGGTTGTTCTCTACCACGCGAATGGTGAAGCGCGATCCAAGATAAACCGCCTCCGATGAGGCAGGCACCGCCAGCGTCGCGTCCTGGCGCATCGCTTCGAATCTGGTCCAGGAGATCGGCGCAAAACCGGGGCCATTCAGCAAGGCGCGGTACTGTTCCGGGATGGGATCATTGGAATCAGTCGTGGTCCAGTGGTTGCTATGTTTGGCGGAGCCCCACATCGAGCGCTCCGAGCTGCCATAGGGATCGAAGGCGGTGAACGGGCCATCCACTACCACCAGCGAGACGCCGCGCAACTGCGGCGGCAACTGGATCAGGATTTTTTCCGCGACCTGATACTTCACCGACTCGAACAATCCGCGCGAAGGGCCGAGCCCGTAGGTCGCCCAGACCACGAAGTCGTATTGCGGACGCATCGAGGCGAATAAATTCCTGCTGATGGAAGCTGATGCCGAGCGACTCAATCTGTTTCGTCAGGACATCGCGCAGAATTTCCGGATCGTAAATCTGCTCGTCGACCTCGTAGCACTTGTCGATGAAATCGAAGTTCATCCACTGCGGCCGGCAGGGCCGTAAGGGGATGTTGTGCTCGGCCATCACCTGCTCGAACAGCTCCGGCGGGGTCTGCGAGCCTTCATGCGGGATGGCGTAATAGTGCCGGCTGTTGCGGACGATGGCCGGCGCGAAGGTCTGGAGAAATTCTGCCCGCGCTCCCATCGTTTCCTCGATGGTCTCGGGACTGCGGGGATAGTGGTATCCGGAATGAATACGAAACTGGTTGATCCCCGAGGCTGCGTTCAGAATGCCGAGCGGATCGAAGAGGTGAACGTCATGGCCCTGCTCGGCCAGGCGGATGGCGGTGGTGCCTCCGTAAATTCCAGCACCGGCAATTGCGATTCTTGCCATTTATGAATGAGTCATTTGATATCAGCTTTCGAGTTTCCAGTTTCGAGTTTCCGAGTTTCGATTGTACCCTTGGCGTGCCGGTACATCAAATACACCGTCACGCAGAAGAAGCACGTCCTCACCGCCTGGGATCGCCACTTGAAACCTCGGAAACTCGAGGCCCGAAGCTTTTATTTTCCGCGCGGCGTAGTTCGCGGGATTTACCGGCACCAGAATTCCATCGCGAATGTAATAGTCATAGCCGCGCCAGCGGATGACGTTCCGGCCAAAGCTGGCGACCCAGATCATGAACGCCACTGCATCCCACAGCGGGATCAACAGCATCTTCGGCCACAATCCCTTCTGCCGCATCCCGTGGATTCCAATCAGCCAAGTGAGCACCACGCGCAGCACGATATAACTGCCCAGGTATCCGATCACGATTGGAAGCGTCGGATGGATTGCCACCGCAATCAGCGCCCAGATCAGGCCCCAGGTAAAGATCAGGCCCTGATGTGCCCACGGGCGCATCAGGCGCATCACTGTCATCCAGCGAACGCGCTTGTAGAACAAGTCCTTCAGCGACTGGAAGTCGGCAACGGTTTTCACGATGTAAGGCAGCAGCTTAACCTCATACCCCTGCGCCGCCACCAGGCGGCCCACGTTAAGGTCGTCCGCGGGGCGGTTCTCAATGACCTCGTATCCGCCAAAGCCGGCGATGCGCTGGCGCGTGGTCACAATCGATTGTCCGAACATGAAGTGGATGCCGTCCAGTTGCCAGGCCACCAGGATTCCGGCGAAGAAGTCGGAGATCATCCCCACCGATTGCAGTTCCTGCACGAACGACGTCTCTTCGGTGGAAACGTAGAGGTTCGTTGCGCCGCCGACCTTGGGATCGCGGAAGGGATGGGCTACCGCGCGCAAGTAATCGGGGCCGACGCGAATGTCGCCGTCAGTAATGACCAGCAGTTCGTATTGCGCCTCGCTCACCAGCCGCACCAGCCGCCCAATTTTGTCGTTGATGGCGTTGCGGCCAGAACCGAACAGCAGGCGGATCTTGCGCTCGGGGAAGTCAGCCATCAATTTTTCCAGTACGGGCAGCGCTGGGTCGTCGGGATCGACGCAGAAGACGATTTCGTACTCGGGATAATCCTGGCGGCAGAAGCTGGCGTAATTCTCGTAGGCGTCCTCGTCGAGACCGCGGATCGGCTTCAGGCAACTTATAGGCGGCGTGAAGTCGGTGTTGGGGGGATTCTCGCGCCGGGCCACGCGGAAAGTAGTGCACGGAGCTGTAGATCGCCAGCAGGTAGTACACGCCGGGAATGGCGGCCACCATCAGGACTATGCAGCCAGCGATCCGCAATGCTTTTTCTCTCGGGGTTTTGGATTAAGCCGCTTCACTGAGTGAACCAGAGTGGCCGGAAGGACTGCGGGACTTTTCCAGGGCCGCAACTCGATTGAGAAACGAAAGTGTAATCTAACACACGGGCAAAGCTCGGTCGAGGACGCTGCCACCAGCAGTTTCGACGTGCGAGAGGGCTTTGCCGGAGTAGTTTCTAATCATGCGCGTCTGCGTAACCGGCGGCACAGGCTTTCTGGGTGGATTTCTGGTTCGCGACCTGCTCGCGAAGGGCGCGACGGTGAGCGTGCTGGCGCGTCCGTCGCCGCGCGCCGACGCATTGCAGGCCGCCGGCGTCGAGATCGTTCGCGGCAATCTGGGCGATGCCGAGTCCATCTCCCACGCTGTCAAGGGAGCCGACATCGTCTATCATCTCGCCGCCAAGGTTGGGGCCGCGGCGCTCCAGGACTACTTCGAGACCAACGTCGCCGGAACTGAGCGGGTGCTGGCCGCCTGCGAACAGCAAGGCGTCGGAAAGTTCGTCTATGCCAGCTCGCTGGCGGTCTACGGTCCGGTCGCAAAAGGTGCGCGTATCGATGAGGACACACCCTTCGACGGCAAGCCTGATCTGCGCGATCCCTATTCGCAATCGAAGATTGCCGCGGACCGCCTGGTGAGTTCGTTTGCCCGGCGAACGGGCCTGCCCACGGTAATCCTGCGCGAGGGAAATTATCTTCGGCCCTGGCCGGGCGCTGCCGATTGGTATTTTCGCCTTCCGTCTGGGCAATACAGATGTCGTCTTCGGCAATCCGCGGAATCGCATTCCGCTGAATTATGTCGAGAACCTTATCGATGCCATGCAAGTCGCCGCAGCCTCGGGCACGGGGTTGCGGCAGTTCAACGTTCTGGACGACGACGAGTTGACGCTGGCGCAGTATCACCAACTGAAGAGGGAAATCGACCATTCCAGCACGCGATTCTCGTCCGCGTGGCCTCTGTACGTGGCATCGCCGATGCTGGAGGCGTTGCGGCCAATCGTTCCCATGGGCGATCTTCGCCTCTCTACACATCAGCTGCGCCGCGCCTTGCAGAATCGCTGGTACGACACGCACCGCATCCGCGAACAAACCGGATGGGTGCCGCGCGTGTCACTGCGGGTGGCGTTACAAAGAACCGTAAATAGGCGGCCTTAACAGCAACGGCACAGCCCAAGCTGTGCCGCTCTCGAATCGATTGCAACCGAGTTTCTTACGGTTTGGACGGGGCTGCGACAGCACCATTCTGTTTGGCGAGCCGGACGCGCGCAGTTTCCAGTTCCTTCTGCACGCGGGCGACGCTGTCAGCGTCCACCTCGGCGGGAATAGTCTTGTTCCACTCCTCCAGCGAGCGCTCCCAATAGGTAGCTGCCAGCTTCAGGCGACCGGTCTTCTGATAAAGGTCGGCGAGATGTTCGTGGATGGTAGGATCGTCCGTCGTCCGCTCCGAGGCGCGGCGCAGATTCTCTTCCGCCAACTCGTAGTTGCCCATCTTGTAATAGGCCCAGCCCAGAGAGTCGAGATAGGCGCCGTTCTGCGGCTCCAGGGCCACGGCACGACGAATGTAACCCAGCGCCTCATCCAGCCGCGTTCCGCGGTCGGCGAGCATGTAGCCAAGATAGTTCAGGGCCATGGCGTTCTTGGGATCGTCGGCTATCACTTTGCGGAAAGCCTCTTCGGCTTTGTCATACTTCTTCTGCCGCTCGTAAATGGAGCCGGCCACGAAGATCGCATAGTCCTTGTCTTCCTGCTTGGTCGCAATCTCGATTGCCTTGTTGATGTTTTCTTCCGCGTTGTTCCAATCCTGAACGCGGCTGTACATCTGCGCCAGGGCAACGTAGACCTTCTCATCGTCAGCGGGATTGCCCTTGAGCAGCGACTTTACCCGCTCCAGGGCTGGAGCGGTGCTGCCCATGTCGGCCAGTTGCGAGGCCGCAACCATCTGCAGATCACGATCGTCGGGAAACTTCTTGGCGGCTTCCTCGGCCACGTTCGTAGCTAACTGCCATTGCTTGTTATCGCGATAGGTTTCGATGATCTCCTGGTAGCCGCGGACCGCGTTCTCCTCACCGAGATCCAGCATCTTACGGAAAGTGTCGACCGCGAGCTGGGTTTTGTTGGTTTCGCGATAGATCGTGCCCAGCCGCTCCAGGAACAGGGCGCGATTGTTCTTGTCCGGCACGGTGTAATCGACATCATCGTGCTGGGTCTTCTGAAGCAATTGATTCAGGATCAGGATGGCCTCATCGTATTTGCCCTGGGCTTCATCGACGACGGCGATGTTGTACTGCACCTCGAGAGAATCCGGAACCACCGAGCTGGCCTTCTTCAACGCGTCCATTGCCTGATCAAACTTGCCGTCGCGACGATCAATCTCGGCAATCAGCATGTAGGTTTGCGCGTCGGAAGGATCGGCATCGACGATGGCCTTATATTGCTCCAGCGCAGCATCGGTCTGGCCATCATTCATCAGGTTCTGCGCCAACCCGCGGACAGCATCCAGATTGTCGCGGTCCAGCTGCGTGGACTGCCGATAAGCCTCTACGGCCTGCTTATATTCCTTCTGCTGCTCGTAGGTGTAGCCCAGCGCGGAGTACAGCTTCGCGGTGCGTGCGGTTTCCGGAATTGCGTTCAGCACCTGCAAGGCGCGATTGGAATCGCCTTCCTCGTTATAGAGATAGGCCAGCGTGCTCACGGCTTCTTCGGAATCGGGCTGGATCTGGACTGCGGCTTTGAATTCGTTCTCGGCCTTCAGCAACTCGTTGTTCTGGCGGTACAGACGACCCAGAAGCAAATGGTCCTCGACGCTCTTGGGATCGAGTTTGACGATCTGCTCATACTGTTCGATGGCAAGTTTCAGGATTTCCTGCGACTGGGTGCCCGCCTGCATGTCGCCCAAGCGAACGCAGATAGATGCTGCCCAGCAGGCGCCGTGCCTCAAGATTATTGCCGTCGCGCTTCAGGATGTCCTGGGCTTCCAGGACGGCATCGCGAATGCGCCCCATCTTGGCGTAGATCTCAGCCAGCCCGGCATTCAGATAATCGGAGCTCGGATCATTCTCGATGGCCAGGCGGTACTCTTCGATGGCCTTGTTGGCATAGTCGGAGCGGCCGTACATCGAGACCATCTCCTCGTAGGTGTGTGCCATCATGAAGTGGTAGTAAGCCGCAGCCTTGTCCGGCGCTTTCGCCGGAGCGGCTGTCGAGGGCTGGGGCGCAGCAGTCGAGTGCGCGCCGGCGGCATCCTGTTGTCCACTGGCAGCGTTCGGGGGCGTAGCCGGTTGAGCAGCGGGCGCAGAACCAGCGGGCGAATTTTGGGCGACGCCGGCGATGGAGCCAGCAAACAACAGCGCCAGAATAGAGACACGGATAGGTTTTAGGATCATTCAGGACCAGCCACTCAACAGCGATTGGATGCCGCGCCTCACACTGGAGTCTCCATATATTCTAGCCGTTATTCCCGGATTACGGGACAACGATTCGTAGACAAACTCCAGGACGGGTTCAACACCGCCGAAATTGTGGCGAATACCTTGTTTGGACGTAGCCAAGGGCGAAAGGTCAGGGCGTGTCAAAAACCGGGGCTGCTCCCAACACTCGTATCTTGGAGCGGCATAAGGGTTGCGAAAATCCTGTGCGCAGAGGTCAGAACGGCCTGCGGCGCAGCATGACCAACCAGGCCGAGGATGCCGGACCGTTTCGGCTACCTGCTGTAACAATTACCATCCCACCCCACTTCCTTACCCATCGGCACAAGCGCTTCCCAATATGTCTGATTGAAAGCAAATGGGTTAACGACCAACTTCCAGAAGCGGGGTTTGGCGACTGACCTGTAATAACAAATTGCGTGGCCGTGCGTGATCGCTTGTCGGGCTGCGTGAAAAGTCTGAAAAGCAGATGGGCCGAACCATCCTTACAGGAGTTTGCAGATGAAAATCTCAATGCTATTCACGTTGCCTTTGGCGGCGGCGTTGGTGCTACCCGCAGTCGCGCAACAGGCGGCGTCCAACGACAGTCAGCAGCAGCCGGCAGCCACGGCTGCGCCCAGCGGCCCGCAGTCAAGCCAGAGCAGTTCGCAACCCGTCCAAACCGCACCGGACGCCAACTCAGACCAGAACCTGTCCGCGCGTCAGCCGCTGCAACCCGAGGTGCGAGAGGGCTTCTGGGGCAAGATGAACCCATTCGCGCGCAAAAAATATGTGCAGCGTCAGCTCACTCCAATTCGTGATCGGGTGAATGAGCTCGACGACCTGACCGCCGCCAACGCGCGGCAGATCAAGGATGTGGACGCGCGCGCCCAGGAAGGCATTCGCCAGGCTGATGCCAAGGCCACGCTGGCCGATCAGCACGCGGTCGACGCCAGGAACCGCGCCCAGCAAGCCAATGACACCGCGACCGAGGCGAGCAACCGCCTGAACACGGTGGAGCAGGTTGTCGGCAACATCGATCAGTACCAGCCCGCGACCCAGACCGAGATCCGTTTCCGCTCCGGCCAGACCGTATTAAGCAGCAAAGACCGGAAGGCACTGGACGACATGACCGCTGACCTGAAAGATCAGAAGGGCTACATCATCGAGGTGCAGGGCTTTTCGACGGGCGCTGGACAGTACGGCATTCAGAACTCACAGGCCATGGCGAATGCGGTGGTGCGATATCTGGTGGAGAAGAACGAAGTCCCGGTCTACCGGGTTTACGTGATGGGTTTGGGCAATGCGAAACTCCCAACTCAGGATGGGAGCACGGCGCACGCCCACGGCAATCGCGTAGAGATCAGCCTGCTGAAAAACGATGTGGATCAGCTGGCCTCGAATGTGCCGCCGAATGAAGAGCCGTCTGCCGGCATGGTCGCTGAGGACGGCGACTATCCGAATCAATCGTCGCAGCGCCAATCCACTCCCCCGCAACAGCCCGCCGCAGCCACCAGCAATAATCCTCTCCCGTAGAGTCACGTCCATCCAAGGTTGACCAGCCCCTCGCAGGCGCGAGGGGCTTTACTTCATTTCGCGAAATATTCTGGCATGCTCGGCAAGAATGCGCTGCTTTGCCTCCAGATCGGGAGTGAGCGACCACACCCCGACGTCGTGGGTTCCGCCCAGCAAAATGCCGTCGCTGCGGGGAAACATGTAGAGACTTTCGGGAGGAAGCGTGCAGTAGTCGATCTCCGGCTGCGGCAGCAGAAATGTCAATTGGCCTTTCACCGGCGTGAGTTCTTCATCGCCGAACAACGCCTTGGCGCCCAGGCCGGTGCAGTTTACGATGACACGCTCCGGCAAACTTTGCAGCTCAGCCAGGCTGTGAAACTCCCTGACCGCAATCTGTCCGCCGGCCATGTGGAAGTCATCCATCATCGCAGGAAGATAGCGGTTGGGTTCGATCAGCATAGTGTCGAACTGGAGCACCGAGGGAAAGGAAAACGGATTTTCCGAAGGCTCGAGGTAACGCATTTCCGGCATCAGGTCGCGGATGGGGCTGTCGAGGCTGTGCAAGCCTCCGTCAGGTACAGGCTGCTGGTCCAGGACGTAATTAGGCAACCAGCGTATACCGTAGCGCGCGCCCACCATGATCTGATAACGGCGATTGGCAAGATGCGCCGCCTCCACGAACCGAGGCATGAAGTCGGGCGAAATGTGGCCGCGCTGAAACACGTATACCGGGAACCATTGCGCGCCCGCAATGTTCGAAGTGGTGTCAGGCGGCAGATCTTTGGCGTAGATGATAACGCTGCAACCGCGCTCCTGAAGCAGGCGGGCCGTCGCCAGGCCGACCGCGCCGCAACCCAGCACGGCAATGCTCTTCTCGCCGCTGGCGTCAACCTTGCGGCACGCCAGCTCGCCGGTTCCCCACGACAGCGTCACTCCTCCACCGCCGTGACCATAGTTGTGGACAACCAGCTTGTCATCCAGCTTCTGCGCGCTGACTACGAACCCCGATGGCCGAAAAGGGCGCAGCCCGACGACAGTGCGGATCTCGCGGTCCGGCTGGACATTGACCTTGGGCAACTTCAGCAACGGCAGCGCGACCGGAGTTGGCGGAGTGGCGGCTTGCGCGACATGCTTTGCGGCACAACTCTCCAGCGCCGCCGTGCCTGCCAGAATACCGAGCGCCTTCAGTGCCGAACGACGATCCATGCGTCGCCGAGTATAGCTCGCGGGACGGTGGGAGTTGTCGCCACCGGGGCCGCCAGTATCCGGCTAGATAAGAATTAGTTTGCCAGCGGCCTCGGTCAAATAGATCGAATCACGCCCAAGTCGAATCGCAGCGACAAGCCGGGGGTTCTGCTGTTAGAATGCTCCTGCGACAGAATCTGCTGTTGGAATCAACCTCAGACGAAGTTGCTGACGCCGGCTAGGACGCTCACCATAAATGTCTTAGCAACAGCCGGAGAGGTGGCCGAGTGGCTGAAGGCGGCGGTTTGCTAAACCGTTATACGGTCAAAAGCTGTATCGGGGGTTCGAATCCCCCCCTCTCCGCCAGCAAGTCTTTATTGTCAGAAAAGTGACTAGCAAAGCCTTGATTTATTCGCAATTGGCGCAGTTTTTATCGATATTCAAGCGTCGACCTGTACCAGAGAAACTCTCTTCAAGTTTACTAGAGCGTAAATCCATCAAATTTCTCTGAACGCCAAAATCGGAGTACAGGTCTGCGCCTCATCCAAGGCGAACGGAACGCGATTCGAAAGCGAATGTCTCGCAAAGCTCGACTTGACTTCTGGTCCCTGCCTTCGGCAACGATGGGACTCGTTACTGCCTTGCGCGAGCAGTTCCCCAGTAGTGGCCATCGTAGCTGCCGTACCTTCGCGTACTCCACCTTGGCGCACCGGACGTTCGGGTCGTCGTTTCTTGGTTAGAGCACACTCAGTGTGGCGCCTGGTTTCTTTCCGCAAGGAAGGCGTCCTGGCAACGTTTGGCGTCCCCGAGCAACTGTGCGAACTCCGGCGTGCTACGCAGCGGCGCCAGCATAGGATCTTTTTGCAGGGCGGTGTAGGCGCAGTATTTGCTCTCGATGGCCGATTTCAGTAGCCGCAACGCCAGATCTTTCTGGCCACAGAAAGCCACGTCAGTCGCGAACAGGTACCTGTTTTCCGGGTCAGGGTTGTTCTCGAAGGATGGCTCAAGGTCGCGGGTGACTCGATCCAGTTCTGCTGAAGGCGGCTGTGACGAGGGCCGGTCGAGACAGGCTTTATCAAATTTGGTGTAGGGAAGGTCGGGAGGAAGTTTCTGAACTGCGGCTTGCGCTTCTGACAGTTTGCCTTCCCGCACAAGTATCCATAACCCATTACTGTCGGCCCAGGTCGACCCCGCGTCCAGACGGTTGAAATCCATGGCGCGCTCGGGATTCCCCATCTGGCTAAAGGTGAACGCGCAGGCGCGGAACAGATAGTTTCCGGAATCCAGAGCGATGGCGTCTTCGCACGCGCGAGCCGACTCATCGAGCAATCCCGCATAACGAAGCACGTACCCTAGAACGAAATGGGCCACTGCATTCTTAGGCTGCCGCTCGACCCAATTTGCCGCGTCCTGGTAGGCCTTGACCACTTCACCCCGCTCGGTCCGGTTTGCGATCCTCTGGCCAAGTGCAATGCTGAGGTTGGGATCAAGGGCCAGCGCCCGCTCAAGAGCGGTATTTGATTTCTGGAACATCGCCTCGCCGCCGCCTCCATACTGAGAATCAAGGTAATAGCGACGACCGAGGTTGCCCCACGCCGGCGCATACGTAGGGTCGAGTCCCACCGAGCGCTCAAGCATGGGGATGGCTTCCTTGTTGGGGCCCGGGTCATGCGGCAGCGCGAGGCTACGCAGATACAGATCGTAAGCCTCTTCGTTCCTGGGACGAGTGCTGGTCTCGGCTGCTTCGGTTTCTCCGCCGAGCGCCGGGATCAGTCCTGCCCGCACCTTTGCCGTAATCTGCGAGCGCATGGCAATCATGTCGGGCGCGGCAGCATTCAGAGTGTCCCGCCAAAGAGTACGGTTGTTCTCAACGTCCACCGCCTCCAGAGTGATCTGTAGCTGATCACCCTCTTTCAAGTAGTGTCCGGTGACGATCTCGCTGACGCGCATCTCGCGGCCGACCTGCTGCAGGTCGAGTCCGGACGCAGTGTATTTGCTGGTGGTGGCAAATGGGCGGATAGACAAAGAACGGACGTAGCTGAGCGCGGTGGCGATCTCGTCGGGCAGGGCGAGCCGCAGAAAGTCCGCGTCCTTATCGGAGCCCATGTTCTGAAAGGGAAGAACTGCGACTGTCGTTGGGTTGGTGGAACTGCTCGCAGGAACAGTCTTTCGCTTTGCCTGCCAAAAGAAAACAGCCGACGCTATGACAGCGATGGCGGCCCCTACCACAACGATCCTGGCGTAGGGACGGCTTTTTACGGGAGCGATAGCTCCGCTACTGGCGCTCATCGCGCCGTGCTGGCTGGAGCTCTTTGGCCCGGTTGAAGCACTTGATTCTTCGCTTCCACTCGCGAGCGGCGATGCGAATCGTCCGCTATCGGTGTCCCGCTTCAGCCGTTGCAGATCGCTCCGCATGTCCGACGCATGCTGGTAGCGAAGGTTACGGTCTTTTTCCAGCGCCTTGTCGATGATGCGTTCTAACTCGGTTGGCACGTCCTGATTCAGGCGCACTAGCTTGACCGGAACGCGGTTCACGATTGCTTCACAGATCATCGCCGAACTTTCGCCCTGGAAGGGCAGCGCTCCGCTTGCCATCTCATACAGCACCGCGCCGAAGGAAAACAGGTCGGTCCGAGCATCCAGCTCCTTCGCGCGAACCTGTTCCGGCGACATATAGGCCACGGTGCCCAGCATCGCTCCCGGACTGGTGAGGTGCTGGGCGTCCGAGTCGGCGACGCGCGTCTCCGATTCGGTGCCGGTTGATGCGGCTTTACCGGTCACCTTGGCCAGACCGAAGTCGAGAATCTTGGCGTGTCCCCGCCGCGTGACGAAGATGTTCGCCGGCTTGATATCGCGATGCACGATGCCTTCGCCGTGGGCCGCATCCAGAGCGTCGGCAATTTCCGTTCCCAGGTCGAGCAGAAGCTCGGTCTCTAGTGGCCGCCCGGCGATGCGGTGCTTCAACGTCATGCCATCGAGGAACTCCATCGCGATGAAGGCCCGACCGTCCTCTTCGCCAATGTCATAGATGGTGCAGATGTTGGGGTGGTTGAGCGCCGAAGCGGCGCGGGCTTCGCGGCGAAAGCGCTCCAGCGACTGCGGGTCGCGGGCTACCTCATCGGGAAGAAATTTAAGGGCGACAAAGCGGCCTAGCCGCGTGTCCTCGGCTTTGTAGACGACGCCCATGCCACCGCCGCCCAACTTGGTCAGGATGCGGTAGTGGGAGATCGTGGTGTCGATCATGGCTTGAGGCGCGGCAAGGAATGCTTGATGATAGGGCGCTGGTCAGTGGCAGTCAAATGCCAAGAGTGGGGCTCTCGATCGCCGCTTATGTCGGAGCATCCCCGATGAGATTCAGACATTTCATCGCTGGCCGGGTTGTCTGGAACACGAGTTGGAGAGGCAAAATTGAGACCGCTGAAGAGTGCCCTGGCCCCCATGATCGCTTTTCTTTTGAGAGCGGCAGGGGTTCGGCTCACCGCAGGGAAACCTTAACCATTGCGAACCTCAGAAACCAGCAAATGTCGAAGAATCTTTCCTCGGTTGCGTTTTCGTTGGTGTGCTTTCTTGGTGGCAGGACGATCACGATCGACGACGCCCGGTCCTGGCCAAGTGAAAGAGGGGCTACGCAGTCAATGCGGCCGTCGCAAGATCAACCTCGCAGGCCGATGGCGGCCGTCTTCCTCGGCGAACACGCTGATGACGCTTCGCTCGACCCACGCCCGGTACACCACGTCTTCGATCTTGGGCTCGCGCGCGTCGAAATGCCGCTCTCGTCCAGGCTCTGACAAGACCGTGAAACCGCAGAAGTCGCCGAAGCGATCGTAATCGATCGCTACGACCTTGCCGGTTATCTCATGTTCGCCGTGCGACGGCCCCTTCCCCGGCACGGCGCCGGTCTGCGATGGAGGGATCTTGCTCGGGTCACCTCCCAAAGTGATTACCAGACCTTCAGTCAGGCTGAGATATCGGCCCAGAACCGGACGCCAGCGGCCCGCCGGCGGCGTCACCCCGATGCGCCACTTGAGCCAGGCCAGGAGGCGCTCCTGCGGATAGAGCAGCTCGCCCGTCGGCTTCACCGTGATGGTGTACTGAAACCCGCCTTGGGCCTGGCGCCAGGAGAAGGGCTCTGGTGGCACGATAATTTCCGGCGTTCGCCTTTCAGCGATCTGGTTCGGAGGCGGGGGAGGCCGAAACGAGGCGCTGACCTGCGTCAGTTGGCGAACCGCGATCGTATAGGAGCGACCGCGACCCCCGGCCGAGGGCAAATCGATCGAAAGCAGGCCCGCATACGGGCCCTGACCCGGCGGCACCGGAACCAGCGTCACATCGCCGCAGGGGCACTGGATGGTGTGCTCATCCGTCACGCTGAGGCGATGATTTCCGTACATCGAATTCGCCAGCGCAATGATGTCGGCGGAAGCCACGGCGGGTAGATAGATCGATGCGATGCTTCCCTTGGGCAGGTTTCCCCAGGTGATCATCAGTTCGTCGGGGTGGGCCGCAGAAGCGGACGCCTTGATGTCGAAAGGATGCGCCGTCATTGTGGGCCGTCCAGCCAGGCGATGTTTCGCTGCGCGAGTTTGTCCGAAGTTGATGAGGCCGCGCCATTCGGGATGGGGGTGTCGTCGAACCGGATCTCGGCGACGAGACACTGGTGCGGGGCGACGGCGATCGCGCCGCTGAGCGATTCCGTACCGGTCCATGGCCCGTCCCATGCGGACTGTAGGGATGGAGGAAGCCGGATCATGAACGGCGTCGTCTGATTTACATCGAGCCAGCAGCCGAAATAGGTGTCCACCTCCTGGCCGGGAACGGTGGTGATCATCTGGACGTTCGGCGTGTCGGTTTGCGTCTTCATGTCGGCTGGCTGATTCAGATTGACCCGCTCGGTCGCGAAACAGGGAACCGCCACGTATTCAGGAAGCCCTTCGACGCCGAGAAGCGCGATCTTGTGCCCAATAGTTCCGTTCGTGCCCCAGCGATAAGTCCCCTCGCCCGTTCCCACCTCGATGAACGTCGAGTTTGTGCTCGCAGCGTTGAGCAGACGGAAGAAGACGCGGACCGGACCGACCGTGGTCGTGATGCCGGAGGCGAGCCGCACTCGCGCCAGTGCGAAATTGAAGACGGGCTCGCCCGCGCTGTTGGTAGGCAGGAACTCGAGCGCCGACGAATCTTCGTCCTGCACAAGCGTGTTGTCGAACGTGTCGCCGTTGGTGATCAGACTGGGATTGTTGAGGTGGTTGAGGACGGCTTGAATATACGCGACCGGGCCGTTGGCGGATGACGGATCTCCAGTGGTCGGATTCGCGACGCTGAACATTTGATGTGCCTGATTGGAAGTGACCGTGAATAGCCGCAAGTCGAAACTAAGCCAGGAGGGGTAGGCTTGCGGATTTGCTGGGTTGAGGTTAACGAGGTACGGGTCCTCACCTTTCGCCAGCTCGATGTTCGCCCGGGCGGTGAGCGTGAAGGGAGTGGTGGCGTTATTCGCGCCGGTGGGGATTTGCACTGTCAAGCTGGCCGTCAAGGTCACAATGGCGACCTGATGGGGGTTGAGCGCGTTGAAGGCGTTGAGGTTCGGGAAAGAGATGGTGAAGGGGCAGAAGAATGTCTGAAAGTTGATGACGAGCGTGTCGTCGATGGCCTGAACCGGCGGCGGCCCGAAGGTGTTGACCACCGGCAAGTTGTTCGCGATCGTCTCGATTTGGATGGACGTGAGGTCCGGGTTCAATACGCTATTGATCGCCGCCGTGATAGTCGGCAAGGGATTGGGCGGCCCGTCGAGATCGGACGGCTTGTCGAATCCTAGCCACTGTCTCCAGAGACCGCTGATCGCGAGCCAGTAGGCCAACCCCCAGGTCGACATCTGCGTTACTTCATCCTGGCCAAAGGTCGATTTGTCGAAATAGAAATCCATGCCCATCGCGGGAGCGGCGAAGGACTGGCTGACCATAGACCCGGACGCCGGCGAGACGGCCTGGTAGACGATGTTGGAGTTCTCGGCTGTGCCCTGCTGGGGACCGCCGCATGCATTGACGGTTTGGACGGAGAGAGCCCCAGACGACACCGAGTAGGTCAACGTGCCGGCTCCCGACGTAAACATGACCGGTAAGCCCGGCGCCGAAACAAGGTCGACCTGAAAGCCGTAGATCGGAAAGAGGCCGTAATTCGCCGGTTCCGTCTGACCGGCGTAGTTCGGCCACGGCTGCGTGCTGCCCGATTGAACGTTGCCGCTGGGATCGGTAATGCTGAACGTCGCCCCCGTCACGTTCCCGCTGCTGTCGGTCGAGAGCTCGATAGTTATCACTGAGCCGGCAGGAACCCGGTTCGAGGAGACCGAGCCGACGCCGCCAGTTACCGCACCGCCGGGGAACACCGGAAGCCAGGGACTCGTGTCGGGGGGATTTGGCGTGTATCCCGGCGGCCACAGGATTCCGGGCGGGTTCCCTCCCGGCCCCGCGTCTTGATAGGATTTCGCATGGGCCCAGTATTGAATTTCGAAGCTGGCGCTGTTGTTGGTTACGATCAGAACATATTGAAACCACTGGAGCTGGCCGACGACCTCCCCCGGGAAGGTTGTTCCTTGGGTTGAATTCGGTGTTATCGCTCCTGTTTGCGGGTAGCAGTTCAACTGCAGCGAGAATCCGGTATCCTCCAGAGTGATCAAGTCCTCGGTCACCTGCAACTGCACTGTGAGGGTGGACAAGTTCTGGCAATTATTGATGAGAACAGCGTTACTGGCGCCGGCGAGAAAAGCCATAATCCCAAGCCTCCCTCCGTTATTTATGTTGTGTCAGCGCCATCTTCGGGCGCTCCGCCGCGGCAGGAATACTCAAAAATCCACGCTATGGTAGGGCCACAATGTATCCAGTGTCAATGAAATTAGGAGTAGACCCATCGACGCACAATCCTTCCGAAATCTAACATTATTCTCGATTGCGTCGTGTTGGATAAGGACGTAGAGCCAAGGTTGTCACAGACAGTAGTGGCATGTTGACGCCAAAGGGTTGCGGCCTTCGCTATCAGCGACACCACTAGGTCAGTCATCTCGCTCCCCCGCTTCGGCTCGCAAAGATTAAAGATATCGAGCATCCTTCGTCTCAACGGCAATCGGCAAGGTGACTCTACCGCGATCTTTTATGGTTTTGGTATAGGCCTATACCTTAAAGTCACCGGTCGCTGGGCCACATTACGATGCGATAAGGTCCATTTCCTCGTAAGCGCGTTCGCCGTGGAGCGACTGGTCCAGGCCCACGGTTTCGCTGGAAGCGTCGACTCTGACCGGCGTAAAGCGGTTAATGATGGCCAGCATGACGTAAGTGAAGCCGAAGGCCCACACTGACGAAAACACTACCGCGACGGTCTGCTTGAAGAGAAAGCCGGGGTTGCCGTAGAGCAGGCCGTTGACGCCCTCGGGGTTAAATGTCTGGTCGGCGAATACACCCAATAAAATGATACCCAGCATCCCGCCCACGCCGTGGACACCCCAGACGTCGAGCGCGTCATCCCATTTCAGCTTGTTCTTCAACTCGACCGCGAAATAGCACACTCCGCCGGCGGCAATGCCGATCAGGACGGCGGCGCCCGGCGACACGAAGCCCGCGGCCGGAGTAATGGTGGCGAGACCAGCGACGGCGCCCGTCAGCAGGCCAAGCAGCTTGGGCTTCTTCTCGCGGATCCAGGCGACCAGTAGCCAGGCGATGGCGGCAAAGGATGCGGCCAGATCGGTGTTGAGGAAGGCGACGGCTGTGACCGAGTCAACCCGCATCTGGCTGCCGGCGTTGAAACCATACCATCCGAACCACAGCAGGCCGGTGCCTAGCGCCACCATGGGAATGCTGTGCAGGCCGGCGTCGACTATGCGGCGGCGTCCAACGTAGAGCACCGAAGCAAGCGCTGCCATGCCGGCAATATTGTGGACAACGATGCCGCCGGCGAAATCCTTGACACCCCATTGCGCCAGCAAGCCGCCGCCCCAAACCATGTGCACAAAAGGAAAATAGACCAGCGTCAGCCACCCGGTGAGAAACAACATGTAGGCCTTGAAGGTGACGCGGTTGGTGAATGCGCCCGAGATCAGCGCCGGCGTAATGATGGCGAACATCATCTGATACGCGATGAAGACCAGAGCTGGAATGGTGGGATTCGGCGAGGCGCTCATGAGATTGGTATTGCGCAGCAGGAATTGATGGCTGTCGCCGATGATGCCGTGCCAGTCGCCACTAAAGCACAGCGAGTAGCCGTAGAGATACCAGATTACCGTCGTCCAACCCATCGAGACAAAGCTCTGCATCATGATGGCGAGGACATTCTTGCGACCGACCAGGCCGCCATAAAAAAATGCCAGCCCCGGGGTCATCAACATGACCAGACTGGCGCATAAGATCATGAAGCCGGTGTTGCCCGTATCTAAATGCAGCATGGTATCTCCTCGGCAGGAAACAGTCTCATGCAACCGGCTGTCGGCGCAAGTCTTGGATGGGCTTTCAGGCTCGGCGCGAGGTGAAGATGATCTCCGCTGGAGTGGGCATTTTGCTCGCCAGGCTGACCGTGTTCATTGCCGGTATGGGATCTGCGCCGCGCCCAGAATCCTGCCGTTGGCAGAATCCTGGACCAGCACCACAACCTTCAACTGGGCAGCATTCCAGTCTGGGCGAATCGGAATATCAACATTGGTGTCGAAGCTGGCCTTGCCGGCGCTGGCCAACTCGCGCAACTGGCGCACCACCGCGGCGTGGTGCAGGGTTTTCCCACCATTTTCGCCGCCACCGACAGTAGTGCTCAGCCCATCTTCGGTTATGCCCAACAGTACTTTGGCCTGCGATGCAGCATGCGACTGCACCGTGACGTGCAAACGGCCAGGGTTCTCCCATTGCAGCAGAACCTGCGCCGGCATGGGTTCCTTCGCTGCTTCGTCAATCTTGCGATGGACCTCAGAGGCGTCATTGCCCACGAATTGAACACGCCCGTCGATGACCATCTGCGGCGTGTATACGGATTCCAGGTGCAAGGTTCGAGCGTAATCGTTCTGGCGCTGGCTGAATTGGGCGGAAGAAAAGCGGTCGGTCCATCCTATGTAGTTCCAGTAGTCGACGTGTTCTCCCAACAGAATCAGGTTTTGACCGCGTTGCGCACTGGCGCGGCTCAGGTCGACCAGGATCGCGTCGGCGGGAGGACAGCTCGAGCATCCTTCAGAAGTGAACAGTTCCACCACGACCGGGTTCTGGGCCGCGGCGGGCAGAGTGACGCACCAGCCCACGACGGCAAGTGTAGCCAGCGTTCTCAGAATTTTGCTCATGCTGGATAAGACTCGCAATCTGACGATTTGTTTCAGCAATGTAGTCTGTAACTTCGGGCGCACTGGGGAATCAGTATCCGGGTACATGTAGAATTTTGCTTCGGTGGCGGCACATGTACACTGCTTCCGGCTACCAATTCATCTGAAGAAGGAGTTCGGCATGGCGTCGGTCCTTATCACGGGAACCAGCAAAGGAATCGGTTTTGAAGCTGCCCTGGCTTTTGGCCGTGCAGGCCACACGGTCCATGCCACCATGCGCAACCCGTCGCAGTCTCCGGAACTCGCGGAAACTGCGAAGCGAGAGAAGCTGCCGATCACGATCTCGAAGATGGATGTGGATTCCGACGAGTCGGTCAGCCATGCTATCGCTGCTATTCAGAAAGAGCATGGCCCAATTGAGGTGCTCGTCAACAACGCCGGAGTGGAGCGGGCCGGCGCGGTGGAAGAGCTTCCCCTGGCCGACTTCAAGGCAGTGATGGAGACCAACTATTTCGGGGCGATCCGCTGCATTCAGGCTGTGTTGCCAGGCATGCGGCAACGGCGGAGCGGCTGCATCATCAACGTGAGTTCAGTAGGCGGACGCATCAGCAGCCCGCCGTTGACTCCCTACAACGCTTCCAAGTGGGCCTTGGAAGCCTTAAGCGAGGGGCTGGCGGGCGAGATGAAGACGTTTAACGTCCGCGTGGCCATCGTGGAACCGGGCATCATTGATACCGCCATGGCGCGCCGCATCGGAGATCGGCCGAAGCGTTCAGCGTACCGCCAGCGTGAGCGCTTCGCTTCCCTTTTTCAGGCCACGCTGAAAAATCCCGCGCCGCCCTCTCTGGTGGCACAGAGGATCGTGGAAATTGCGGACAGTGGGACATGGCAACTTCGCCATCCCGTGGGGCCGGACGCGGCTCCTTTTCTCCAGTGGCGCAAGGGAATGACCGACGAGGAATGGGTTGCCTTGCATGCCAGCGCCGACGACGACTGGTACCGCAGCATGGAGCACGACTTCGGGCTCGACACCCGACCCAGGAACTAGCGGCAGAACCGAATCCTGGAGACTCGATGGCCAAAATTCCTGTTTACCATGCTGGCGGTTAACGGTCTCGGACGGCCCACGGTTGGCGGCGTCCGGCGATGAGTTGAAGTCATAGGATCGCCACAGCGCGGGTGAAGCCCGCCGACGCGCCCTTGATCTTGAACGGAAAACACGAGACCAGAAAGCCCGTCGCCGGCAACGGCTCGAGGTTCGCCAGCTTTTCAATTTGGCAATACCCGACATCGAGGCCAGCCTTGTGGCCTTCCCAAATGATCGACGGGTCCCTCGATTCCAGAAATCGGCGGCGCGTAAAGCAGAAGGGAGCGTCCCAGCTCCAGCCGTCAGTTCCCAAGACCCGCACGCCGCGCTCGAGCTACCATAGCGTAGCCTCGCGGCCGAATCCGCAGCCGGAATCGATGTAAGCTGCTGTGCCGTAGGCCGTTCCCGCGCGCGTATTCATCAGCACGATGTCAAGCGGCTTCAACTCATGCCCCGTCGCTCCCATCCGCTCGGCCACTTCCGCTGCCGTGACGACATGCCCATCGGGAACATCACGAAAATCGAGTTTGACGCCGGGGCGATAAAACCAGTCGAGCGGGACCTCGTCGATGCTCCAGGCGTGCTCGCCTCCATTCATGGTGGAAGCAAAATGCCAGGGCGCGTCGACATGAGTGCCGTTGTGCGTATTGAGGGTGAGAAATTCAATGGCCCACGCCTCGCCGTTGGGCAGATGACTGGCTTCGAGTCCGGGGAACATCGCAAGCATTCCGGGGAGTGACTCCTTGTGATCGGAGTAAGCGATGCGCGGCCCCAGCCCAGGTGGGTCCGCAGGTGCCTCGTTCTCCAGCGCTCGGGAAAGATCAATGAATCTCATATCTTCACCCTTCTGATCCGGACTCCGAGGTGCCGCTGAGCCCGGCTTAATCGCATGGTCGGCGGGTCGGAGGGCCGACGGACAACTAGGCCGCCGCGCCTGGTGCCGCCGTGCCAGTTTGCCGGAAGAGCTTCGGCGCCAAAACCATTAGCAGCGCAACCACAATGGCGTAGGACGCAACCGTGGGCAGGGCGTCGCGGTTGTGAATATATTGTCCCGACAACAGCAGGGCCAGGCCTACGTGGCGATTGGCATTGCTGACCGCCAGCGTGCGAACTGCGATCGGTCACACTCATCAGCAAGCGCATCGCCGCCACCGACGACGCCAACAACAACACCGCCGCCAGCAACACCCAAGGCGTCACTCTTCTTAGCTGCGGTCCCATTTTCCAAAGCAGCACCGCAAACACCAGGGTAAGGGTGGCATTGCCAAGAATGTTCAGGCCAGCCCGCGCTTTCCTGGAGAATACGGGCAGAAAGGCCGCCAGCGCCATACCCACCAACAGCGGCACAAATTCTTTTTCCAGGATCTGAACGACCACCGCCAGGGGCGGAATCCAGATGTCGCGGCCGTAGAGCTTGGCGGCGCCCGCCACCAGGAGGGGAATCATGAGCGGCGTCATGACCGCGCCCCACACCTGATAACTCGCCGCCAGATGCATATCGAAACCGCGGCGGGCAAGGTTGCGGGTGAGCAGCGGCGCCCCGGGCGCAGCTGCCACCATGAACAGCCCGGCGGTCTCGGATAGATCCAGTGGCAGGATTCGTGCCAGCAGCAGAGCAACCACTGGCGGGACGATGAACGTCGCCAGCAACAGCCGCAGCCAGGCGCTCCAGGTCAGCCGTTGCCAGTTGGCCACCAGCTCCCGCCATCGCAGGCTCATGCCGACCGACACCATCAGCACGAAAACCGAGGCGGGCAAGAGCATTCTCATCGCGGTGTAGCCCAACCTTTGGATTTCATTCCCGGCCGATTGCTAGGTCTTCGAGTCAGGCTTCGCAAAGCCGCCCAATTTGCCGGCATCCAGAAGCTGCTGCGGGTCGAGACGGCCGAAAAGCTCGATCAGCTTCGCCACTATGCCAGTCCATCCCGTCTGATGGCTGGCTCCCAGACCCGCGCCGTTGTCGCCGTGGAAGTATTCATAGAACAGGATGTAATCCTTCCATTGGGGATCGGTCTGGAATTTTTCCGTACCGCCGTACACGGGCCGGCGGCCGGATTTATCGCGCAGGAAAATCCGTTCCAGCCGATTGGCTATTTCGTGGGCTACCTCGAACAGGTTCATCAGTTTGCCCGAGCCGGTGGGGCACTCGATTTTGAAGTTATCGCCGTAGTACAGATAGAAGGACATCAGGGCGCGGATCAGCAACGCGTTCACCGGCATCCAAACCGGCCCGCGCCAGTTGGAGTTTCCACCGAACATGCCGGTATCAGATTCAGCCGGAAGATAGTTCACCCGAAATTCCTGACCCTCCACATTGACGACATACGGATGGTCCTCATGGTAGCGCGAGAGCGCCCGGATGCCGTAAGGGCTGAGGAATTCGTTCTCGTCGAGCATACGCGTCAGAATCCGGCGTAACCTGTCAGGATTCACCAGCGCGGCAATGCCGCGTTCGGCGTACCCTAAATGACCCACTCCGGTGGGATGAATGCTGTTGCGCAGCTCCGGCATACGTTCCAGGCGTTCGCGGAGGGTCTTCAAGTACTCGCGGTGCCCGCTCGCGCTGCCAGGGCTCGATCACGGTAGTAGCGCATAGGGGGAGCAGTCCCACCATGGAGCGGACCTTCAGCCGCCGGGCGCTACCGTCGGGAAGCCGCAGGACATCGTAATAGAAACCATCCTCTTCGTCCCACATTCCCTCCGGCCCCACCTGGTTCATGGCGTGGGCAATCCACAGGAAATGGTCGGCAAACTTCATGGCCATGTCCTGGTAAAAAGGATCGTGGGCGGCCAATTCAATGGCGATCTCCAGCATGTTCTGAGCGAACATGGAAACCCATGCAGTGCCGTCTGCCTGCTCCAGGCTTCCTCCGGTCGGGAGCGGCGCGCTGCGATCAAAGACGCCGATGTTGTCGAGTCCGAGAAATCCTCCCTCAAACAGATTATTGCCAAAGCGATCTTTGCGATTGATCCACCAACTGAAGTTCAACAGCAGCTTGGCGAAGGAGCGCTTGAGGAACTCGACGTCGCCGTGACCGTGCAGCGCTTGTTCCGTGCGATATAGAAAGATCGTTGCCCAGGCATGTACGGGAGGATTGACATCGCCGAAATTCCACTCGTAGGCCGGGATCTGCCCGGTGGGATGGATAAAAAACTCCTGGAGCATCAGGTCGAGCTGTTCTTTGGCGAAATCGGGATCGACGGTGGAGAGCGCGATGGTATGGAAAGCCAGGTCCCAGGCGGCGTACCAGGGATATTCCCATTTATCGGGCATGGAAATGATGTGCTGGTTCACCATATGGAACCAATCGCGGTTCCGCATGAAGCGTCCGCCGGGCTTCAGCGGATCGACGCCGTGTTCGGTCAGCCAGAGGTCCACGTCGAAGAAGAAATACTGTTTGGACCACAGCATCCCCGCCAGTGCCTGGCGCATAACCAGCGCCTCGTCTGCGCTGACCCGCGGCGGGGTTAACGATTTGTAGAATTCGTCCGCCTCGCGGCGACGGGTCTGCATGGTCGCATCGAACGTTTTGAAGGGATTGCCGATGGCAGCCGGCGCCACATCGCTCAAACGCAGACGGATGGTAACCGTCTTTCCCGCACCCACATTCAGCTGATAGTGTGCCGCTGATTTCGTCCCTGTCTTCTTCGGGTTTACCGCGTCCTGATCTCCCTGCACCACGTAGTTGTTGATCCCATCTTTCACGTACGGACTGGTGTTGGGGGTGCCGAAGATCCGCTGGTTGTTGGTCTCATTCTCGGTAAACAGCAGCGCGACATCTCCGTCGCAGTACAGGTAGCGCTCGCCCAGCTCGGCGTGTGAGGCCGCAACTGCCTGCGTCCCTTTCTGGCTGGAGACCTGCTTCAGGGACGGCTTGGGCGTCCCGGGCCACCATGCCCAGTTGTTGCGAAACCACAGGGTCGGGAGAACATCTATCTTTGCTGTTTCAGGACCACGATTACTTATGCTGATCTGAATGAGAATATCGTCGGAACTGTTCTTGGCATACTCCACAAAGACATCGAAGTAGCGATCCCCGTCGAAGACACCGGTATCCAGCAGCTCGTATTCCATATCGTTACGAGTGCGTCGTTTGTTGGTCTCGATCAGATTGCTGTAGGGATACGCTGCTTGCGGATACTTGTACAGGTACTTCATGTACGAGTGCGTCGGCGTGCTGTCGAGGTAGAAGTAGTATTCCTTGACGTCTTCGCCGTGGTTGGCTTCGCTATTGGTCAGGCCGAACAGACGTTCTTTGAGGATGGGGTCGTTACCATTCCACAGGGCCACGCTGAAGCACAGCAATTGCTGATCGTCACTGAAGCCGGCCAGACCATCCTCGCCCCAGTGGTAAGCGCGCGACCGGGCCTGGTCATGCGTGAAGTAATCCCAGGCATTGCCATCCTGGCTGTAGTCCTCGCGAACCGTGCCCCACTGCCGCTCGCTAAGGTAGGGTCCCCATTTTTTCCAGGGTGTGTTGGCGTTCCGCGCCTCGTCTAGTCTGGCGGTCTCGGGATTTTGCGGCATTTTTTCTTCCTCTGGGTTGGGAGGGCTATGGTCCTACAGGTCGTAGCGATTAGCCGGGAATTAGAGCATCCCGGATTTCACTACGGCTTGTCGGGGAAAAGTGTACAGTCCTTGCCGCAGTTGCGTCCAACCGAAGCTTCGACCTCACGACCAATCGTGCTTGAGCGACAGGGCATCCCAAAGCCACTGGTTTTGATGGATTGTCGAGCGCCGGACCGTAGGATTCGCACTGTTTTACGAGCAACAACCGAAGGGCGGAGTGCTTGGGGCGAAAGGTCCGATATCTGGGGAAGGGATAGCTTTATCGGCAACTGAGATAGAGCAGAACCCCTCCCCAAAAGCCGCCCTTACTGAGTGGTGTCGGTGGTGACGATACCGGTAGGACCAGCCTTTTCTGCCTTCGCTTTCTTGGTCGCCATGGTCTTGTCGACCCAGTCGTCAGCCGTCTTGAGGTCGGACTTACGGGCGTCCGCATTGTCGCATTCGTACTCCGCGCGCTGGCGATAGAGCAGGTTCAGGTAGGCCATGGCGTCGTCGTAGTCAGGACGAAGCTGGATCGCCTTCTGCAGGTTCTGGATACCATCTTCCACGCGCTGCGCATTTAGCTGCTGCAGGTCGTTACAGGCCTTCTTATCTTTCAGTTCGTCGGTCGGCTTCAGACCCAGCTCGGCACGGGCTTTCTGGTCCGGCTGGTAGGCTTGCATCCAGTCGATGACGGCCAGGGAATAGTAGGTTTCAGGATCGTTGGGATCCAGCTGCTCGATCTGCTGGTAGTACTGCTTGGCCTGGTCGAATTTCTTCTGCTGGAAGTACATGGACGCGATGCCCTTCAGGCTGTGAATCTGCTGTTCCTTAGGGGGATGCTGGTCCAGTACCTGCTTGAATACATCGATGGCCTGCTCGGCGTAGCGATTATTGTCGGGCGAATCGGCGCCGGGAATGTACTGTCCCATGTACGCAGTTGCCAGATAAAGGCGGGCATTGGTCAAGCTGGGATCAAGTTCAACCGCATCCTTGAAATGTTCGATAGCGTCTTCGTATTTTGCGTTCTTATAAGCCTGCACACCCTTGTTGAGTTGGTCGCGCGCTCTCAGCTTGTTGCAGCCGACTGCTGAGAACAGCACGAGCAGGACCGCAAGCACCGTCAGTACCCGTCCGCTCTTGTTCATGTCTGGTATCACTCTCCGTTGCGTGGTTCGGGTTCCAGAGGCAGCGGGACGTGCTTGACGTCCCGCGCCTTCAGGGAAGAGGAGTGCTGCCCGAATCACGTTCCTATACTTGCCGCAGCGTCCGCCAGGCGGAGCGCCGGGGAAACTAACCGCCAGCTTCGATCTTGGCGGTAATCAGTCCGACCTTATCGACCCCGGCGGCATGTGCGATGTCGATGACCTGGGCCACATCATTGAAAGGCAGGTCCGTGTCAGCCTTGACGAACATGACTTTCTCAGCGCGGGTCTTGAAGATGTCGTTCAGACGACCTTCGAGATTCTCCCACGTGACGTCGTCCTGGTTGATTTTGAGCGCGGGCTTATCGCCCGGCCCTTTGATCACCTGCACCACGATGGTGCGGTCGTTGCTGGGTGGCGGTTGATTCTTGTCCTTGGGCGGCTGGGGAACCAGCGCGTCCAGGCCTTTTGGCGTAAGTGGCGTGATCACCATGAAGATGATGAGCAACACCAGCAATACGTCAATCATTGGGGTCACGTTGATGTCGGCGGTATAACCGCCACCGGACCCACCGGCTGTCATTGCCATAAATGAACTCCCTACTCGGCGCCCGGGGGCGCGCCGGTCGGCGGCTTGCTGCTCGCCGGCCCCGCATGTTTCTGCTCGGTCAACAATCCCACATCGTCAACGCCGGCGGCGCGGACGTTGTCCACCACGTCCACCACGGCGCCGTACTTGGCGCGCATGTCCGCCCGGATGAAGATCCGCTTGTCCGGTTTATCGGCCAGGCGGTCCTTCACTTTGTTGGTCAGCTCGTCCAGCCTTGATACGGTCGGTGCCAAAGAAAATCTGACCGTCCCGCATGACCACGACAAGCAAGGCGTCTTCCTTGTCAGCATCGGGCATGGGAATCGGATTATTCACCTATGGCCATGTCGACGCTCTGCCCCTTCTGCAACATGGGCGTGATGACCATGAAGATGATGAGCAGCACCAGCATCACGTCCACCATGGGGGTGACGTTGATGTTGGAATTGACCTTGCTGCCTTCGTTGCGTAGTGCCAGTGCCATAAGTTCAACCTCCCTCGGCTGGGTTTGACCTCAGCTGCTCAGGCCAAATCTCCCAGTTAGCGGCGCACGCTGCGACGCTTCAGGAAATAGTCGATCAGCTCGCTGGAGCTGTTGTCCATTTCCACGTCGAAGGCTTCCACCTTGCCGGTGAAGTAGTTGAACATCATGACGGCCGGAATCGCGACGAACAGTCCGATAGCGGTGGTCACCAGGGCTTCGGAAATACCGCCCGCGACGGCGCCCAGACCGGTCGCCTTCTGGGTGGAAATTTCCTTGAAGGCGTTCAGAATGCCGACCACGGTGCCGAACAGTCCGACGAAGGGAGCGGTGGAACCGATGGTGGCCAGGCCGCCCAAGACCGCGCTTCAATTCGGCGTGAACGATGGCTTCGGCACGCTCCAGGGCGCGCTTGGAGGCTTCGATCTGCTCGCCGGGAATGTCGGCAGAGTCGCCGTGGGCCTTGAACTCCTGCAGGCCGGCGGTAACCACCTTGGCCAGGTGGCTCTTCTTGTTGCGCTCGGCGACCTTGATGGCTTCGTCGATCTTGCCTTCACGCAGAGCGCCGGCGACAGCGGGAGCAAATGCCCGCGACTGCTTACGGGCGGCGCTGAACGCCATGGCGCGATCGATCATCACGCCAATGGACCAGCCGGACATGATGAACAGAATGACGACGACGATCTTCGCCAGAATGCCCATCTGCCTCCACAGCGAGACGGGATCCCAACCAACGGTCGCTTCCTGGAAGATCCAGGTGGCCGCCGTGGGCACATGGCTGAGGGCGTAGGTTGCAAGGTTAGCTAGGAACATGAGTTGACTTTTCCTCCTCGGAACTTTCGGTTACAGCAGAACAGCTAGCGTTACTGCGGTGATTTTTTGCTTCGGGCCCCCACATCTCTTTCCAGGGGCAGCGGCCCTATCCAGATTCGGCTTACATACCATCCTGACAACGACCACGGCACGTCCGGCAGCGGACCGATCGAAACTTAGATGCATCCCAGCGGCCAACCGTGAAAGGTCACTCGCCCGACAAAGTGAAGTTCACATTGATCGTGGTTTCCACTTCCACCGGCTCGCCGTTCAGGTAATAGGGCTTGTAGCGCCACTCCTTTACCGCTTCCAGCGCAGCATTGGTCAGCATCGGGATGCCCGCTGACCACGTGCAGGTTTGTAATGGTGCCGTCCTTGCCGATCAGCGCCTGCAGCACCACCACGCCTTGAATACGCGCCTGCCGGGCAAGGGGCGGATACTGCGGCTGAACCTTATGGATCAGCAGTCCCTGCGATACGCCTTGCGATACGCGCACACGCTGCGGCGTGGCGGCCTTAGGCACGGCGGTCGGACACGCTCATCACACTGCCCAGCACTCCGCCCATGGCGCCCCCGGGAACTCCGCCGGGAACTCCGCCTACAACTCCGGCCGGCCCAGTGCTCGGGGGCGGCTCATCCTCTTTAATCATCTGGATCTTCTTCGGAATGGCGGTGGGAGTGCGTAACTGCCCATTGTCCAACTCGCTCTGGATCTTCTTTACGATTACTGGAGCAGCAGCCGGAGGAGGTGGCGGTGGGGGCGGCGGCGGCGGGGCCGTAAGCATCGTCATCAGTTGCTTAGTCGGCAGCGCCTCGGTAAAAATCAATGGCAGCAACACCAAAACGCCGAGAAATAAAACCTCCAGGATGAAGGAGATAACAGTGGTCGCCCCGCGCTTGGTCTTGAGCTTGCCACCCGATTCTACAAGGCTGTCTTCAAACATACCTGTTCTCTCCGGAAGAACTCCCTGGTAACGTTAGACACCGGAATCCCGGCATTTGTGCCCTGAAAATCAGGGGAAGCCGCAGGAATATATTTGGGCCCATGGGATACAGCCTGAAGCCGAAGGCGCGCTGTCCAGAACAATAGCGTCCCGAAGTATACACCCCGGCCAGTTGGACAGGTGACCAGAATGCCAAGCTAGGCCTGCCAGCCCAACGAAACGACCTCGACCGGCGCAGTTTCGCCCGTCTTAGGCCTTCACCTTCACTTTGTTCGGCGCCTTGCTACGCGGCGGACGCCATGCGCTCCGCGGCCACCTGGCCGGCCTTCCGGGCGCGCCAGTCCTGATAGGCAACCAGCATGGGCGCCGCCACCGCGATCGACGAATAGGTGCCGATCATAATTCCGATCACCAGGGCCAGCGAAAATCCCCGCAGCACTTCGCCTCCGAACACGTACAACGAGAGCACCGTCAGAAACGTCAATCCCGAGGTAAGAATCGTCCGGCTCAGGGTCTGGTTGATGCTCTTGTTGACGATGTCGGCGAGCGGCTCGCGCCGCAACAGCTTCAGGTTCTCGCGAATGCGGTCGAAGACCACGATGGTATCGTTCATCGAGTAGCCGATGAGCGTCAGGATGGCGGCGATCACGGTCAGGCTGATTTCCTTGTCCAGCAACGAGAAGAAGCCGATCGTAATGATGCTGTCGTGGAGGCAGGCCACAACCGCGCCCACGCCATAGATCATTTCGAAGCGGAACCAGAGATACACCAGCATTCCGCCCAGCGAATAAAGGCTGGCCATGACCGCCTGATGACGAAGCTGCGAACCCACCTGGGGGCCGACGATCTCGACATTGCGCACCACGAAGTCGGAGGTGAAGAAATCCTGCTGCAGTGCGCTGAGCACTTCTGCGGGCGCGACGCCGCGCAGGTCGTCAATCGAAGTCAGGATCCCGCCCCGTTCCTTGTTGCGGAAGTCCTCAATCTGCTGCGCCATCGCGGTATAGCGCTGCTCGGCGTCGGTGCCCAGATGCATGGGATCTTTCTGCATCAGATAGGCCTGCAGACTGGCCGCGCCGGTGTTGTTCAGGTCCTGCTTGCCGGAAGCACTCTGCGGTTCGAGCGCGCGGACGATGGTGTTCTTGCCCTGGTCGAGCGCCGCCTCGCTGGTCTCCTGCATGCCGAGGTCGACCAGCACCTCATTGTCCGATGTGGGACCGAAGCGCTGGATGCGGGGATCGTGCAGACCAGCATGATTCAACTCCTGCCGGATCTGGTCAAGGTCCGGGGTCTGCGCGAACTTCACGTAGACCAGCGTGCCGCCGCGGAACTCCACACCCAGCGGAATGTGGTGCCAGAACAACATGGACAGATTCCGGCGACGCTGAAGATCAGCGAGAAGGCGAGAAAGTACCACTTCTTGCCCAGGAAATCGATATTGGTATTGCGAAATAACTCCACGCTAACCCCTCAAGAACCTTTTTTCACCACCGAGGGACTTGGGATTGGGGTTTAGGGGCTGGAAAACATGCCTGCCAACCCCCAGCCCCTAACCCCCAGCCCCTTGAACCTGCATCTCGTCACACACAATCAAATACTCAAAGCTTCGCCACGTTGATGGCGGTTGAGAACCGACTCGAAGATCACGCGCGAAACGAAGACCGCGGTGAACAGATTCGCCGCCAGACCAAAACTCAAAGTCACGGCGAAACCCTTCACCGGCCCCGTGCCAAACAGGAACAGGATGACGGCGGAGACGATCGTCGTAACGTGGGTATCAAGAATCGTAGTCCAGGCATGAGCGAAGCCCTGGTCTACCGCCGACGACGGCGTCTTGCCGTGTCGCAGTTCCTCGCGAATACGCTCGAAGATCAGGACGTTGGAATCCACACCCATACCGACGGTGAGGATCACACCCGCGATTCCCGGCAAGGTAAGCGTCGCTCCAGCTGAATCCCAAAAAGCCCAGCAGGATCACGAGGTTCAGAAACAGCGCGAGATCGGCGTTGATTCCGGCAGCGCGGTAGTAGAACAGCATGAAGATCATCACGACGGAAATGCCGATGATCGCCGCGCGCACCCCCTGACGAATAGAATCGGCCCCCAGCGACGGTCCTACCGTTACTTCCTGAAGATACTTGATGCCCGCCGGCAGCGCGCCGGAACGCAGGGTCAAGGCCAGATCACGCGTCTCTTGTTCGGTGAAGCTGCCGGTGATGCGGCCCTGGTCGTGAATCTGTTCCTGAATGGTGGCTACCGATTTCACCCGGTTGTCGAGCACCACAGCCAGTTTGTCGCCGACATGCGCTCCCGTGAACGCGGCGAAGCGCCGTCCACCTTCGCCGGTGAGGATGAAATTCACGTCTGCGCGGCCATTCTCGTCGGTGCCGGCATCGGCGGAGCGGAGATCGCCGCCGCTTACGGCCGAGGCTCGGCTGATGAGCCAGTAGGCTTCGCCCTCGCTGGCGTCATCCTGGCCATGGGCGCCGCTGATGCCCTTCATCAGAATGGCATCGGGCGGCAACACGCCGTTGTTGGCCTGCATGGCGGCCTGCTCGCTGGCGTAAGGGCCGCCCACCGCCTGCCGAATCTCCAGCATGGCCGTGGACTGCATGATTTCCTTGACCCGCGCAGGATCGTCAACTCCGGGCAATTGCACCAGGATCTGATAGTCGCCCAGTCCGTGTTCCTGGATCACTGGCTCGGAAACGCCCAGCTGGTCGATGCGGTTACGGATGGTCTCGATCGCCTGCTCCACCGCTTTCTTTCTGGTGTCGCTGGCCACCGAGGACTTCATCGCTACCGTCCAGGCATTCTGTGCGCCTGAGGTCAGGTCGTATTCCGGAAACTTGTCGCTGATGATGCGGCGCAGTTCCGAAGACGACTCCGGCGGCACGCCCTTGATCGCGATGACCTCGGGATGCTGCTGCGGGTCGGGCTTGGAGATTTCGCCGTAAGCGATGTTGGCTTTCTTGAGCTCGTCTTTTAGGCGCTCGACCGTGCGGTCGGTATCGGCGTTGATGGCATCGTTGACCTGGACTTGCAGGATCAGGTGCGTCCCGCCCTTGAGGTCGAGTCCCAGATGAATGCGCTGCTGCAGCGAGGCCAGAAGGCCCTTGGCGGTGAGGCTGCTGGGAATGCCGACGATGCCGAACAGAAAGACGATCAGCACGGCGATAATCAAAATTGTTTTGGCGAGAAGGTTCTTATTCATGAGAAACAGTTACCCATTTACGGCTTGGGGCGGTCCTCCGCGGTCGTTAAAGTGACAATCGAGGAACGCGTGACTTCAATCTTGAGGTTGTCGGGGGGGATGCGCAGGACGACAGCATCGTCCTTGACCGACATAATGGCGCCGGTAAGACCGCCGCTGGTGACCACTTTGTCGCCCGGCTTGATTTGCGCCAGGGTTGCCTGCCATTTTTTCTGCCGGCGCTGCTGCGGCATGATGATCAGAAAATAGAAGATCGCGAACATCCCAAGTATCGGGAGCAGCATGGGAGCCGATCCCGCGATCCCTTGCGCAAACAAACCTGCCACTCTAACCATGACCATTTAGCTTACTTTCGCGAAGACGAGCCTGGCTGGCGCAAACCCCGCTTCTTAAGTTTTCCAGGAAACGCCATACAGCGCCTGGCCGTTATACATTCACGCAAAGCCCGCCAGCGGGCAAAACTCCATCCCCCGCGACCGGAGCACTTTGGGATGTTCGGGGACTTCCAACTGAACGCCGGGACTCTTCAGCCTGGTCCGCGTGATATCGAGCGGAGCAAACCGTTATCGGCCAGCTTACCAGCACGACACAGGTGGTTTTTTTCCCTGACCCGGTATTTTATCGCGTTTTTCGGAAAAGCGGCAGTGGCACCCAGTGATAATTCTCCCGTGGGAGCGGAATTCGGTTTTCACCACGGAGGCACGGAGGACACGGAGTCAGGTTTCTTTGCTGGTTTCCACCACTGTTCTGCGTGCCTCCGTCGGGAACAGAATCTTTGAACTCACCGCGCGTGATTGCCAGTCGCGCGCGGCGCATGGTGTCCAGATAGAACGTCGGATTGTGAATCGTGTTCGGCACCTGCCAGCAGATCATCGACACACAAGGATTCGACTTAGTTCGGGTCCTCCACCAGGGGTGCAAAGAGGGCATTCGCCTGGTAGCTGCCAATTCCCGTAACCAGGTCATAGCCTATGCCGGCAGTGCAAATCAATCCGCAGTTGCCATTGGTTCCTGACGTTATGTCATGGAAGTCGGTGCTGTAGTTGTTGCTGTAATAGATGTTGTAGAGATCCTCGGCCGCCTGACTGAGAAGGGGCTTGCCGGCAGCCACCCGCGCGGAGTTGACCAAAGTGAAGAATGAAGCCCAGTCGGGCGACGCTACGCTGGTGCCGCCGACCTGCAGCCAGCCTCCGTAGCTGTAGGTGTCGTAGACGGGAACGCCAGGGTTGGGGCTGCCGTCGGAAGCGATATCAGGTACGCATCGCATTCCGTTCGGCTGATACAGTTGGCAGGCCGCGACCTGCCACGACGGCTCTGCCTCGACGCTGCTGATTCCACCCGAGCTGTCGCGCCAGGCTGTCTCGTTGCCGTAATCAAGCTGGAGCGGGTTGGGCAAAGAAGTAGCGGTGGACAAAGCCAACGTGGTACCGCCGGCGGCGACCACACAGGGTGAGGTGGCGGGGTAGTTCGCAAAATGCCCGCTATCGCCGCTGGCGGCGACGAACGTGACCGGCAGTCCGTTGCCGTTCAGGATATTGCAGAGATAGCTGTCGTATTCGGTCTCTCCCGAGGACTCGTTGCCACCCCAGCTCATGGAAACGACGTTGGCATTGTAGGGTGACGAGACCGCTACCTGGACCGCGGCAAAGAGATCGGGGTTACTGTTGGTGGCCGCCTCGACGAGAATAATGTTCGCCTGTGGCGCCAGAGCACAGGCCTGTTGCACGTCGAGCGACTCCTCCAGGTCCCAACCCTGGCCTTGGACTGTGCCCAGTCTCACCACTTGAAGATTGCACGGTTGCAGATGAAAGTAGCTGGCGTAGTACGCGGTGTCAGAAGCGATATTGGGATCGTCGTAAGCGTCGATCAGGGCAATGGTCATGCCCCGCCCGAGGTTAGGGACCTGATTGAATCCGTAGGCCGCCTTAAACTGCACCGGCAAAATGCCGTACGCCTGGAACTCATGGCGCACCCCAGAGTTAATCACAACGTTGGTATGCGCGTAGCCTGTGGGCGCCTCCGGCATCTGCGCCTGCAACGGCAACGAGGCGGCCAGCAGAGCAAGCACACCAATTGCCAAGACAAATCGTCCGTTCATGTATGTATTCCTCATGCGTTGGCGTTAGAAGTGGATGGAAGAGCGGCTGGATACGCCATCTCGCGATTGCTGCCGTAGAAATGCCCGGCATACCACAGCGACAGGCGGTGACCGCAAAGCAGAACTCCAAGCTGAGAGCAACCACCGATCACACTTTCAGGCGGCAGCTAATGCTATATCGCGTGCGCTGCCCAGTCTAATAATAAATTTGGGCCGCTGTCGTATTGTTCACCCAGAGTACCAAAACGGAGTTCCTGGTATATTCTGAGGCCCTCCCCCAAGGGGCGCGAACCTTGTCCCCATCACCACTAACTACAATACGTATCGTTTCTCAACGGGTATAAGCTTTCAGTTCGGGCCGCACCTGGGCTCGTCCAGATAAGACCTACAAGTGGTTGGATGTGTCCGGCTGCCTTCAGGTGCGCGTCGCGAACGTCCTCGCGCGAATCTGTTCCCGCACCCGCTTCATCGTCCCAAGGTAATACGCCAGATTGTGGATGGTATTGAGGACTTGCGCGAGCAACTCGTTCGACGCATAAAGATGACGCAGATAGGCGCGGGAATAGCGGGCGCAAACCTTGCAGCCGCAGTTCGGGTCGAGCGGACTTTCGTCGCGGGCGTAGCGCGCGTTCTTGATGGTGACCCGTCCTTCTGAAGTAAAGAGCAGCCCGTGACGCGCCGCCCGCGTAGGCAGCACGCAATCCATCATGTCAACGCCTTGGGCTACGTACTGCACAATCTCTTCCGGCGTGCCAACGCCCATCAAGTATCGCGGCTTGTCTTCGGGCAGGAAGCGGATCGCCGCATGGACCATCTCGTAGGTCATGGGACGCGGCTCGCCGACGCTCAGCCCGCCAATGGCGTATCCCGGAAAATCCAGTTCCACCGTGCGCTGTGCTGATTCGCGCCGCAGGTCGGGAAACATTCCACCTTGCACGATGCCGAACAGCGCCTGGGTTTCATCCACCCCAACGCGCGCAAAACCGGCGCGCGTTGGGGACCCCGGAAATGAGCCTTCGCCTTGATGCGTTTGGCTGTCGCCTTGAAGGGGCACGGCTTCAGCCGTGCCGTCTAGCGCCACATTAAAATCTCCGGCGGACTTCAGTCCGCGGGAAAACCACGGCACCTCCTGCTTATGCTCCTCGAAGTACTTCTTGCTGCGCGCCGCCCAGCGCAGCGTCATCTCCATGGAAGCCTGGGTGCGAGCGTACTCCGCCGGATGCTCGGTGCACTCGTCGAACGCCATGATGATGTCGGCGCCCAGTCCGATTTGCGCTGCCGTGGCGCTCTCCGGACTGAAGAAATGCGAGGAGCCGTCCAGGTGCGAGCGAAAGGTGACGCCCTCTTCCGTCACTTTGCGCAGGTCGCTAAGACTGAACACCTGGAAGCCGCCGGAGTCCGTCAGGATCGGCCGCTCCCATGACATGAACCTCTGCACTCCACCAAACTGCCGGATCATTTCGACGCCCGGACGGAGATAAAGATGGTAGGTGTTGTTCAGCAGGATCTGGACGCCCAGTTCTTCCAGGGTGTCTTGGGGCACGCCCTTCACGGTGCCGACCGTGCCCACCGGCATGAAAACCGGGGTCTCGACCTCGCCGTGCGGAGTGATGAGACGCCCAACCCGAGCGCTGCCTTCGCGGGCTTCAATTTCAAAGCGAAAAGACATTCCTCCGATTGTAGACATTATTTTCACGGGGGAGATACCGCAGGCACAGGGATAGAGAGCGGTGAAGGGCGGCAAGGCCAAATCACCCAGCCTTCGGCGCATGGCTCATCGAAAAATTACGGTGACGGAGCAACCGCAGCGCGGGTTTGAACCAGAGCGAGCGCGGGGTGAGGCAGAAGCGGGCGGAAGAAACCACGATTCCAGCCGCTGTGACGGTAGCAGCGCGAACCCGTTCCCAGTCGCAGTGGAACCTGTTAGACTCGTTGCCAACGTCGTACAACCCCTGCATAACCTGATTACCGAATTGCGTTTCGGTGCGAAAGCGCCAGACCTGTCGAAACGTTGTGGGGTGTTTTCCGGTTTTGTTGCGGGTTGCCTAGTCTGAGAATTTCCGGGCCAAAGCAGTTAATCAAAACAAATTGCGAGGAGAATCAACCTTAAATGAAGACACGTAATGCAAACCTCTGTCAGCTGATGGCGCTGACGGTCTTGGTGTGTTTAGGTCTGTCGGTGTTTACTTTGGCGCAGGACAGCGCGGTAAACAACGAACACGCGGTCCCCCGGTTTACGGTCATTCCGCCGAAGCCTGCGCTTCCCGGAGTTCTGAAGCCCTCGGGCACTCTGGAAGAGTGGAACGGGAACTTCACCTACAACAACAATCAGTACAACTACGTCATGGTGGGGGCGAATCCTGACACCAACCAGGGCGCAATCGTTACGGTATGGGTGGTTCCGGTCAAGCTGGCGCTCTCCAACGGAGATATCTTTGACCCGTTGTCGGGCGGTCCTTTCAGCCCGCTGGCTTTGACCCTCACTTCCCCGATGTTTGATTCCAGCACCAACTACACCCAGGGGGGAGTGAATGTCGGCACCACGCAGTACAACGATGCCTTCCAGCGCGCCAACTTCTGGAGCATCGTGCAGAACAATCCGAACTCGCACCTGCTGTTGGGAGGCCCCGCGGCGCGGGTTGCCGTACTGCCCGAGATCACACTGAATGTGCCCTCCGGCGACGGAACCGTTGGTACGCCGTTTGGACATCAAGTGGCGGAAGTGAGTATCGACTACTTCGACGACCAGATCAGCGCCTACATGGCAAGCAGCCAGACGATTAACCCGACCGGCCTGCCCATCTTCATCACCGCCAACACCTACCTGACGGAAGGTGGTTGCTGCATCGGCGGCTATCACAGCGCCAATGGCGAACAGACCTATGCCAACTTCGAGTACATCACCTATGCGGGCGATTTCTCGCAGGACGTATCGGCGCTGTCGCATGAAATCGGTGAGTGGACCGACGACCCGTTGTGGCCGAACGAGAACAACACTCCTTGCGGCATCCTGGAAGTCGGCGATCCGCTGGAGGGTGGCAGCAATGGTCACCCGTACGGTACCTGGCCCTATCCGCTGCACAACTTCACCTATCACTTGCAGGACTTGACGTTCCTGCGCTACTTTGGCGCCCCGGCGAACACCTCGGTCAACGACTGGTGGACATTCCAGAACTACCCCTACACCACCATCTGCGAACAAGGCTCCTAAACAGAGCTATCTGTAAAGACTGGCCCGCTTCTCACGAAGCGGGCTTTTTCAGTTGCGAGGAGTTTCCGTTCCGGCGGCGCAGCGTTGCGAAGAGATGGGGCGGCTTTTCGGTTGCAGGATATTGGAGGGCCTACGTCGGCATTCGGGCCCTTCGCCTCTGCCGGCGGGTTGTTCAGTGCCCAACGGACTGCGCGCCTGGCCGGCGGACCGTCTTCTTCAACATAAAAACAATTGGGATGCAGGCGAAACAGAGCAGCGCCATATAGCGGAAGTCATCGACATAGGACCACAGCCGGGCCTGTGCGGACAACTCGCCGCCAATCAAGGCATAGGCCTTCCGCGTCGCCTCCACCGGCCCATAGCCCTGGGTGTAGAGATACTGCTGCAAGGCCCGCAGTTGCTGCTGGAAGGTCAGCGCGCTGGGCGCAAGAGAGTGCACCAACTCATTCTGATGCAGCTGCTCGTGGCGAGCCACGATGGTGTTCACGACGGATATGCCGATGCTGCCACCGACGTTGCGAAACAGGTTATAGAGCCCGCTGGCGTTGCCAATTTCCTCGTTCTTCAGGAAGGCAACCGCGGTCGCCGAGAGCGGGACAAAAACCGATCCCGAACCGAATCCGCTGAGCACCACAGCCCAGGTGAACGACCACTGAGAAATCTCCAGGTTCACCTGGCCGAAACCGAGGCTGGCGAAGGCAAACATCAGAAAGCCGGCAGCGATCAGCCAGCGGTTGTCGATCCTGCTGGTCAGGATGCCGATGATCGGCAGCGCCATGATCGCGCCAATTCCGCGCGGACTCACCGCCCATCCTGCGGCATAGGCCGTATACCCCAGCAGTTCCTGATAGAACAGCGGTAACAAGGTGATCAGCCCATAAAGGGCGCCTCCAAACAGTCCGATCAGAATGCAACCTAGCAGGAAGTTTCGGTGTCGAAAGACGCGGAGGTCCACCAGCGGCTTGTCGTGCTTAAATTCTCGGATGAGGAACGCGACAAAGGCTATGATCAGAACAGCCGACGTCCAGCGAATCCAGTTAGCTCCAAACCAATCATCCTCCTGCCCTTTGTCCAGGATGATCTGAAGCGCCCCTAGCCAAACCGCCAGCAAGCCCAGTCCGATGCCATCGATCTTGCCAGGCTTGGCGTTCTTGATATAGGGCGGGTCTTCGACGAAGCGCAGGATCATCAGGATGGCGAAGATCCCGATGGGTATGTTGATGTAGAAAGCCCAGCGCCAGGAATAGGTGTCGGTGAGATAGCCGCCCAGGGTCGGTCCCAGCACCGGAGCCACCACCACGCCCAGAGCAAACACCGCCAGAGCGCTGCCGCGCTTGTCGGGGGGAAAGCTTTCCAGCAGGATCGACTGCGACAACGGCTGCAAGGCGCCGCCGCCGGCGCCCTGAACGGCCCGCGCCAGCAGGATCATCCACAGACTGGTCGCGGCGCCGCAGAGAAACGACGATACCGTGAAGATCGCAATGCAGGTGATCAGGAAACGCTTGCGGCCAAACTTCAGAGAGAACCAGGCGCTGGCCGGCAGAATGATTGCGTTCGCCACCAGATAGCTGGTCAGCACCCACGTGGCTTCGTCATTGGTGGCCGACAGACTGCCGGCAATATAGGGTAACGCTACCGACGCAATGGAAGTATCCAGCACCTCCATGAACGTCGCCAGCATTACCGAGACCGCGATCAGCCACGGATTAGGCGCAGGCCGGCTGACCGTAAGACCCTGAGAGCCGGCGAGTGTCGTGCTTGCCATCGGTCTTCCCTCGACGGCCCCGCGCCGCCGCCCTTGGCCTTCTCTGGATGCAAATGTTCCACGTGGAACATTTGCGAATTATCACAAAGTAACCTGCCAAGCGATTGCAAAGAAACAGGCCGCCGCACTTCGGTGCTAATGAACGAACGCTCGTTCGAAGCGCGAAATCCCGCCTCTACCCCTTTACCCCAACTTCCTCCGGCAAACTATGAAGGTTCTCAGATGCGCCGGCCGCCGCCAACGATTCCTGCCATTCCGATTTCAGGCAGAGTGGTAGCCGCTGACCCGCTCGAGTCGCACCACGGCAAGACCGGCGACCGAACCAAGTCCCCGTTCAACGCTCTGTAACCGGGCACAACTTCAGTCGTGCCGATGAGCCTCTTTTATTCTTGTCATCACGAGGAGGCCTTTAGGGAGTGTGTCGCGACCGGAAAACAAATTTTGTGGTGGAACAAACGCCCAAACAACCGATCAAACTAGCCGCGCAGCGGCGAGATGGGGTTAGGCGTGGGCGTCAGCCCACGCTCGAAGTGGGTAGAAACCCGAGCCGCAGAGCGGCGACACCGGGCTGCGACACAGTCTCTTTACGCCGACGAGGGATCTGCTTTTCGACTCTTCCCGCAGCCTGAACGACCGCCCTCAGTTGTCAAAGACTGTCTTGACGAACTAACGTATGTCGTGCGCAGAAAAAGCTTGAAGAAGTTCTGCCCATTGATATTTGTGGCTCTTGACTGCGATCTGCTGCTTTCATGGGAACCCTGAAACAGGACTTTCGCTACGGACTGCGCATGCTGCGGAAGAATCCCAGCTATACCGCAGTGGCCATCATCACTCTGGCCCTGGCCATCGGCGCCAACACCGCAATCTTCTCGGTGGTTTATCCCGTACTCTTGCGTCCCCTGCCCTTTCGCGATGCGGAACGGCTGGTCACCATCGGCGAAAGCCGGCACCAGATCGGGTGCTGCTCCTACCTCGCTTCCTATCCCGATTTTCTCGACTGGAAGCGCAGCGCAAAGAGCTTCCAGTCAATCGCCGGCTACGCGCCCGACGCTTTCACCATCACCGGCAATGGCGATCCCAAGACCATGTTCTGTGCCATGGTCACCACTAATTTCTTTTCAACTCTGGGAGTGAACCCAGTGCTGGGCCGTGACTTCGCCGCCGGCGAGGACCTGCCCGAAGGCTCGGGTCCAACGGTGGCGCTGCTCAGCTATAGCTTTTGGCACAGCGATTTCTCCAGCGATCCTAAGATTGTCGGGCGCGTCCTTCGTCTCGACGGCAAACCCATAACCGTCATCGGCGTCTTGCCGCGTGAATTCGAGTTAGGTCCCGCCGGCATTGTGCCCATCTGGGTCCCGCTGCACCTGAATCTTTACGAAACCACGGCGCGCGGCGGCCGCTGGCTGAACGTGATTGCCAGGCTTAATTCCGGCGTTACCCTCGAGCAGGCGCAAGCGGAAATGCAGGCCGTCAATGCGCAGCTGGCGCGCGAGTATCCCGAACAAAATGCTGCCGTGACGGTAAATGTAGGGCCGCTGCGCGCGGAAATCGTCGGCAACATTCGCCCCCTGTTGCTGGTGCTTTTCGCCGCCGTCATCCTGGTCCTGCTGATCGCCTGCGCCAACGTCGCCAGCTTGCTGATGAGCCGCTCCATCGATCGCCGCCGCGAATTCGCCATTCGCTCTGCTTTGGGAGCCAAGCAATTTCACCTGGTGTTGCAATTGCTCATCGAGAGTTTGCTGCTCTCTGCCGTCGGTGCCCTGCTCGGATTTCTAGGAGCTGCGCTGGGAGTGTGGCTTCTGGCGCGTTCCATTCCCGAGGCGCAGCTTACCGCCATGCCGTACCTGGCCGACGTCGGCATCAGCTTTCCGGTGCTTGGCCTTCGTTGCCGGAATTACCGTGCTCACGGCCATTCTCTTCGGATTAGGCCCGGGACTCTCCGTTCCACAAACACCCATCACTGAAGTTCTGAAGGATGAGTCGCGCGGCGGCACCAGCGCTTCGCAGGCCCCCATGCGCGATGCTCTGGTCATCGCCGAGATTGCCCTCTGCCTGGTGTTGCTGGTGGCCGGCGGATTGATGCTGCAAAGTCTCCGCTCCGTGCTCAGCCAAAATCCAGGATTCGAGCCGGATCATGTCCTGACCTTTCTGGTGGACCTTTCAGGGCCGTCGTACCCGGTTTCGAAGACCTGGCCATTCAGCAACCCCAACGGCCTGCGCTTTGCCCACGAGTTTCTGGACCGCCTGCGGGCTTTGCCCGGTGTGCTGGGAGCCTCGGCTACCAGCGGCCTGCCGGTAGCGGGGAATCGCAGCACCAATCGCTTTTTTATTGAAGGACGAGCAGTGGCGCCAGGCGAGGAAGAATCTTCCATCTCCCGCCGTGTGGAGAAAGACTATTTTGCCGTGATGAAAATCCCCCTGCTGCGGGGACGCTACTTCGCCGCTTCGGACACGCCGGACAGCCCCTGGATCGCTATTGTGAACGAAGCCTGGGTGAAGCGCTATTTGCCCGGAGGCGAAGATCCTACCGGCAAGCGCCTGCGCATGACCTTCTCACCGGAAGAGCCGTTCCGCCAGATCGTCGGCGTGGTGGGCGATGTGGCTGAAGACAATCTCGCCGTGCCTTCTCCACCGGTCATTTACTTTCCGATGGATCAAGACTCAGGTTACACGACCTACCTGAACTACGTGATCCGAACCAGTGGCGATCCAATGGCCATGTTGAGTGCAGTGCGCTCCACGATGCATTCCACCGATCCGGAGTTGGCATTTATTCAGCCGCAATCGCTGGAGGAATTTGTAGACCGCTCGCCCGCGGTCTTCCTGCGGCGCTATCCGTTTTATCTGATCGGCAGTTTCGCCAGCCTTGCGCTCGTCCTGGCGACCATCGGACTGTATGGCCTGATCTCCTATTCCGTGCTCCAGCGTACCCGCGAGATTGGCATTCGTATGGCGCTGGGCGCACAGCGTCCCGACATCCTCAAGCTCGTGATCCGGCAGGGCGTGATCGCGGCGGTTACCGGCGTTGCGATTGGCCTGGTTGCCGCTGTGGTTCTTACCCGCGTGATGGCCAGCCTGCTCTACGGCGTAAGTTCGTCAGGTTGGCTTATCCTTGTTTGTGTTTCGTCATTGCTGCTGTTGGTTGCCCTGGCCGCGTCGTACATTCCCGCGCACCGCGCCACCGTGGTCGATCCCATGATCGCCTTGCGGAACGAGTAACTCGCAATGGGTCAGTGCGAAATTGTGGTCGAGTGATCTTGGGTGGAGCACGCCTTCAGGCTGCTGAAAAAGTCTGGGCTGCGCCTGGCTCGGGTAGTGCAGCGCTTCAGCGCCGCGATCAAGCCCTTTATTTTTGTCATCACGAGGAGGCCGACCGGGGTCCCCGCCAAGCGCCGGTTTTGCGCTTGGTGGGGTGGGTTCAGGCCGACGAGGGATCTGCTTTTCGACTTTCTCGGCGACCTCTCAAGGCGTGCTCCACCCAAGATGACTTGACTACGATTTAAGACTGCCCACCGAATAACCTCGCCGTTTGACCATCCATTACCGTTCCCTTAGGCTATCCGCATGACACTGTCTGCACGCAATCAGCTCGTCGGAACTATCGAGTCCATTACCCTGGGTGACATCATGGCGCACGTCGTCATCAATATCGGCGGCCAGCAGGTGGAAAGCATCATCACCCGTTCCAGCGCCGAGTCGATGGGCTTGAAGAAGGGTGACTCCGTCCGCGCCGTCATCAAGTCAACCGAAGTGATGGTCCAGAAAGACTAGGAGGCCGCGGAACAAGTCGCTTTCGACTCGTTTTGAAGGGGCGCAGCTTTAGCTGCGCCGTTGCAAGTCTTTAAATTTTTCTTCCCGAGCCGGCTTTAGCCGGCGGCATAGTGCCCTGTTCGACATTTTCCGCAGCCTGCTAGGGCGCTTGCCGTAACGTGATCGTCGTCACCTGCCGTACACTGCGCGCTTGACGCTTGTCCTGCGGCACTATCACGCGTATCGGTCCCAAGCTATCGTCCAATGGCTTACCCTCATTGCTGATGGCGACCAGCACCTTATTGTCCTGAAGGCTCGGGTCCAGTTCCGCCAGCGCGAAGACGACCCGATAACCGTCGCGTCCGGCAACCTCCACGTAGTCCCGCAAATCCTCGGCGTGGAGTTTCTTGCCAATCGTTGCATTTACTTTTTCCAGTAGGTCCCGCAGCAGCACTCCTTCATACTGTTCCTTCGAATTCGCGGAAGGGTTTGCCAGCGTGACGGACTCCTGCGGCATTTGCCGCAATTGCTCCAGGGTAAAGGTGAGCTTGGTGCCGTCGAGACCCTCAAGCGTAATCGAAGCCTGGTTCTTCTGCTGCGCGCTTCCCGGTACAGCGTACAGCGAGCACGCCAACGCGATGATCAGAAACCTGAATACCTTTTTTCTCATGCCAATGCTCCCGAAAAAATAATGCAATGGCGGCCGGGAAAACACAACCATCTGGCCGAGAAAGAGGCCGCACCCAAAAGCAGCGCTGGCGGCCTATGGGTCCAGGCGGTAGCTATCGCCGAGTCTTCCCGCTGCCGGCAGATGTTTTCGCGCTCTCACCAGCTCGGCGATCTGCCGGATATGTCCCAGATCGTGCATGGTCCACTCATGCAGCATTTGTTGCAGGGTGATTTCGCCGGCCTCCGGGTGCCTGGCGCGGCGTTCACCGGCGCTTCGCGGCAAGCTCCGCAGATACTCCACGTTGGTTTCACGCTGCTCTTCAAAATGGTTGCAGGCATCTTCCGCATTGGCATTGCGGTACAACTCCAGGTACATCTGGGCCTCATCCGGTTCGAACTCCGGCAGTTCCTCACTCATGAATCGGTCTACACGGGTGCGATAGCAGTGGCCCTCGGAATGAGAAAGATGGGCAAGCACCTCCGCTACCGAAAAGCGGTTGGGCGCTGGCTTCCATTCGGTATCCTCCACCGACAGGTCGCACAGCAATCCGCGCAGGATCGCGGGGGTCGCTTGCAACTGGTCCAGGCAATCTAATTCCAATTCTTGCGTCATGCGATTCATGCTACGACGTTTTCCCCACCCTCTACAGGCAGCGTATTGCCAGTGAGCCAACCGTTAACCGGATGGTACAACGCCGCGATACAGCGGGCTAGATTGTCTGCGTGCGAAATGCCGTTGGGAACATGCTCGGCTGCCGGGAATAGGATGCGCTACACTGCAATCACTTCACCATGGGCAAAGACGATCTCGGCTTCACTCCGGCTGAGCTGCGCAAACTGCGCAGCCTGAAGGATCCTTACGGCATCCAGCGATTCCTCGATGACTTGCCTTATCATCTGGGCGATACTGCCTGGTCGCCACGGCGGGTGCTGCGCGAGAATACGGCCCATTGTTTTGAGGGAGCGATCTTCGCGGCGGCCGCGCTGCGCGCCAACGGCTTTCCGCCGCTGATTCTGGATTTCGAGGCCGAGCACGACACCGATCACGTCATCGCTGTCTATCGCGTGAAAGGACACTGGGGCGCGCTCGCCAAATCCAACTACACCAGTTGCCGCTATCGCGAGCCCGTCTATCGTTCGCTGCGCGAGTTGGCCATGAGCTACTTCGATACCTATTTCAACTTGCGGCGCAAGCGGACGATGCGGACGTTTTCCCGTCCCGTGAACCTGAAGCGCTTCGACGATCAGCAATGGATGACGACCGAGAAGCCGATCTGGTTCGTCATTTATTATCTGCTGGAGATCCACCATTACAAGCTGTTGTCGCGGGCCATGATCAACCGCCTGCATCCGGTGGACGAGCGGACCTTCCAGGCCGAGACTTTGGGAAAAAGATACAAGTCTCCAAACGCTTAGGATTCAAACTGCCTCAATAGCGGATGGCCGCTACGTTTGCTTCGGATTCGGCGTATGATGGTTACACGGTCGCAGATGTTTACCCGGCATTTCCACTACAAGCAGGAGCCCCGCCTATCAAAACCGGCAGAAGCGAGAAGTGCGCAATGAAGGAAGCGCCCAATTCATATGTCGTATCGTTTCAGGCGGAGCCCTATCACAAGGGCACACGCCATCACTGGATGATTTGCCGGGAGCAGAAGCCTGACGAATTGGTATCCTGGGGCCACGCGCCGACCCGCGAACTGGCTGAAAGCGCAGCCGAAAAGGAACTGCAAGACCTGAACTCCGGACTGACTCAAGGGGGGCAGGCGATCAGCAACATCAAGCCCTTCACCCATCGCATCGCCGACGGGCACTACTGAGTTCGTACCCGACTCATTCATTCCGTGATCGTTCACGCCGCACTGGATCACTGTAGCTTCGCATACTCCGCTTTGGCTTCCTTCAAGACCGGAACGTCGGGGTCAGCGTCCTTCCAGAGCGCGAAGAAATCCTTATATGCGGCGAGGGCACGGACCCGGGCAGCATCGGCGTCCACGCCCGATGACGTTTTCGATTCCAGGGCATTGGCACGGGCCACTCCCAATCGCGCCAGCGCTCCCGTCCAACAGTTCCAGACCATGCCAGAGTGTTTCAGGACTTTGTCGAACTCCTCCGCCGCAGCGTCGCCTTGTCCCGCAACCAGGTACGCTTCGCCCCGCAGATAAGTGGGATACAGGCAGGAGATATTCAACTCAAAGGGAACGCCGGTGTACTCCAGCGGGGTGATCACCTGTAGGGCATCGAGGGAGCGCGCCGGATCCTTTTGCGCGAGCGCTATTTGGGCGTCGATGGCCGGTGCCCAATAGCCTTGGACGTCGCTGTCGAGCGGAAAGCGAGTTCGGAGGTCTTGATTCAAGGATGCAGCGCGGGTGGCATCGCCGGCCGCGGCGAAGGCCAGCGCGGCCACAATCTGCACTGCCTGGCTGCTGGGCGCCCTCTGCCAGGCTTCAGCCGCTTGCCGGCGCGCCTCAGCGGGATCGCCGAATGCTGCCTCCCGAATTGCGCCGCCAGCCTGCCACAAAGCAGCATTCTCGCGATTATCCCCCCGCAGAGCGGATGCGATGGCCTTGCGCAGAAGTTCACGCGCTTTCGCGGCCCTGCCATGGAAAGCCTCGGTGCGGCTCGCCAGCGCCAACCCATACGGCTCAGCCTCAGGCCGGCTGCTGAACCAGGCTTGCTGCTCCGCCAGGGCTCGAGCGTCATTGGCCAGAAACGCCAGCGCATATTGGCCCATGTGCAGGACGTAATCCTCGAGTCCGCGCGCCTGCGCCGCAGCGATGGTCTGGCGCGCTTCATCCAGGCGCTGGAGCGCCATGTAGTCATTGGCGAGGTTCTCATACGCGTTCACCGCGTCGGGATTCATGGCAATCGCCTGACGCTCGATTTCAACCGCCCGCTCATATTGCCCAAGCTGCTGATAAACGCTGCCGAGATTGTTGACGGCGGCCTCATCACGCGGGTAAATCGCCGAGATTTGCTGGAACGTTTGCGCGGCCTTTTGCAGCTCACCGGTGACCAGGAGATAGTAGTCGGCGGCGATGATCATGGCTTCACGTTCGCTGGCATGCTCACGCAACCCAAAGGCTTTGGTGAGATATTCGCTCGCGCGGCCCATTTGCGCCATGTTCGAGTAGTCGAGCCCCAGCGCCCGGTACGCCATGGCAAAGTCAGGATCCAGTTCGATGGCACGCAGATCGAAAGGCAAGGCGGCCGTAGGGCCTTTTTCGTCGGAGGCCTTCACGCCCAGGCTGTAAGACTTCAGCGCGTCCAGCGATGACGTTGTGGCCTGAATCAGCGGCACATCGTACTTCTGCACCGTAGCCAGCGTTTCCCCAAGTTCTGAGCGGAGTTTGGTGGCGGATTTGCCGAGCACATCCAGAACTTTTTCTTTGGCGGGTGCCGTGGCCTGGTCTTGAGCGAGAATGTCACCGCTCCGGCAGCCGACAGCCTTCAGGCCAACAACATAGTCCGTCCCCAGACGCGCAATCGAACCGGCAATATAGGCTTTGCTGCCGGCGCGCTGGCAAACCTCGCGGGCCCGTTCGATGGAGAGCGGCGTGTCCGGCGGGCAACCTCATGAGCCGCAGCGTTCCGCTCACCTTGTCGGGTGAAAGCACGTTGAGGAATGGCGACTGGCGCAAGGCGACGCTTAATGCTTGCTTAAGCGCGTCATCGAAGACCGGGTCGCCGGTGGAATTATCGAAGTCCGCCAGGACGACGGTGTCCTTCTCGGTCATGCGCTCGGCACGATGCGGGCGCAGGAGCATAACCGCCCCAATAACCAGCGCGAGGAGGAGCCGTCGCCAGAAGGATCCCGGCCAGCAAAGCCAATGACGCTTTGCATGGCGAAGCCCAACGGCGGCAGGATCAGCAGCCGTGATATCGGGTGCCGGCAATCCGGATAGCTTCCGAGTCGCGGTTCAGGCGCTGCAGATCCGGTGCGGAGATCGGCGGCGGACTGGTAACGCAGTTCGCGGTCCGTCTCCAGCGCCTTGGTGATGATTCGTTCCAATTCGGCGGAAACGTCAGGGTTGAGCCGGACTGCTGGCGTCGGTGCTCCATCCAGAATGGCTTTGAAGATTACTCCTGAACTTTCTCCGCGGAATGGCGGCGTGCCCGTGGCCATTTCATACAAGACAACGCCAAACGAGAACAAGTCCGAGCGGCCATCGAGTTCCTTGCCTCGCACTTGCTCGGGCGACATGTAGGCGACGGTCCCGAGCGTGGAACCTGGACTGGTCAGGTGCTCTTCGTGCCCCCCGTAACGGTCTGGGCTGCCGCAATCTTGCCCGATGAGCCGCCGTGGCTACGACCTTCGCCAGTCCGAAATCGAGGACCTTGGCATGGCCGCGCTTGGTCACAAAGATGTTGGCGGGCTTAATGTCGCGGTGGACGATGCCCTTCGCATGGGCGGCGTCCAGTGCGTCGGCAATTTCAATCGCCAGACGCGACCAGAACGTCGTTCTCAAGGGGCTTGCCGTCGATACGATGTTTCAGTGTCGTACCGTCCAGAAACTCCATGGCGATGAATGGCTGGCCGTCTTCCTCGCCGATTTCATAGATGGTGCAGATGTTGGGATGGTTCAGGGCGGAAGCTGCCTGGGCTTCGCGCTGGAAGCGGGCCAGGGCCTAGCGGGTCTTTGGCTACTTCATCCGGCAGAAACTTAAGCGCGACAAAGCGATGAAGACTGATGTCTTCGGCCTTGTAGACCACGCCCATGCCGCCGCCGCCCAACTTCTCGACGATGCGGTAATGCGAGATGATGCGGTCGATCATTAAGGTGTGCGGCCCTGGTCGCCTTGGTTCCGCCTCATCTTAAGGACGCGGCATCTCCCCGTCAACGAATGGCGCCTGGGCACGAACGGTTGGAATTACAATCCTGGCTTTGTGAGCTGGTACCCGTTCCACCACACGTTTACGGGCGATTGTCTAACAGCCGGAGGCACTGGCAGCGGGGCCCTTGCGGACAAGGTCGAGTCAACGGCGGCGATCCATGCCGGGGCGTTGATCCCGGAGCTGCTGCATTCGTGGCTCGCGGATTTCCTGGATAGGTGAGGTAATAATCGGGGTGGGATACTGCGGGTGACAAAACTCCAGGTGCATCCCGCGACCGACAAAGCGGCGTTTCAGCATGGACCCTCCCCAGGTTGAACCCGCAATTGCCACCTGGGTTGGTTCCGGGCAGTACTCGGGATGTCCTGAGATGAGCGCTTTGTTGTCACTAAGAAGTACAACCAGGTAACAGTGATGCTGAGTTTGAATCTCCAGCACCGTCGCTGGCGGCAGGTCGTTGAGAGACACGCCCCCTTCAATTTCCGACTGCGCAATGTTGCCGTTCACTTCATCGCTGAGGTTGGGATGAGAGCGGAATAGATGTGGACAGGTCGACAAGAGGAGCCCCTCACCCCTAAATTGCGTTTAGTTTAGCACCATCGCCACCCAGAGTTGCAAAGGGGACAAACGGCTGAGGTGAGATGTTGGATGCAGGTGCGATGACCAACGTTGCTTAAGACCCTGACGACGGCGGCGCACAGGCACGAACCGGCCAGGGGCCACGCATCCTGTGTTGATTGCGGAAGAAGCGAAGAGCAGAAAGCGAGCAACGGCCTTACTTCGAGAGCGCCCCCAACGCCGCGCGGAAGATGGCGTCGAAGTTGTCCCGGCCAGCGGACTGCACGGCCCGCTCGACGGCCTTCTCGGCGATCGCTCGCTGATAGCCCAGGTTGGTTAGCGCGGAGATCACGTCTTCTTCGACGACGGAATGCGAAATCACTGCCTGCGGCGCGCCGAAGCCTTCCAGCTTGTCGCGCAACTCCACGCACATGCGTTCGGCGGTCTTGCGGCCAATGCCGGGAATCTTCGTCAGCCGGGCGAAGTCGTTACCGCGGATCGCGCCCACCATGTCGGCTGTCGCCATGCCGCTGAGAATGGTGATCGCCAGCTTCGGCCCAATGCCACTGACGGTGATGAGCTTCTCGAAGAGCTGCTTTTCTTCGGCGCGCAGAAATCCGTAGAGCGCCAGCGCATCCTCGCGCACGTGCGTGTGGATGTGCAGCGCGACCTCGGAGCCGGTGGCCGGCAGCTCGGAAAATGTCGGGATGGTGATGATGACGTCGTAGCCAACGCCGCCAGCCTCGACAATGGCCTGGTTGGGATGCTTCGAGATGAGGCGTCCGCGAAGGTGAGCAATCATGGTAGGGATTAGGGATTAGGGACTGGGGGTTAGTCAACGAAAACGCCGCTAGGAAGCTAGGTACTGCACTGGACCCTGATCCCTAGCCCCTAGCCCCTGCCTTACTGCCTTCTCCGGTGATACACGGCAAACTCGAAGCCCGGATTTGCCGGGAACAGTTCGTTGATCTTGCGCAGGCGCTCGGCCAGCGCATCCGGCGCCAGCAAAGGATAGTCGCGCTCGCGCAGGTCCTGGTAATCCACGTCCAGATACACCGACAGCATATACACCGCGATGGAATCGGCGAAGGTCGCTAGCAGAGTATTCGTGCCGTGCCTTTTCTGCTTCCGGGCCGTTGGTGGTCGCAACTTTTCGCAACTCATAAGCGTCCAGCGAGGTTTCGCCGCGGACCCTGCCTTCCACCTGCTTCCACGCCAGATCGGCGAACTCCTGCGAGACGCCGACACGGTCAACGAAGTTGTGGCCCACATTGATGAAGAACTCGAAGGCGATGGCGAAGCTGTCTTCCATCAGCCGGGTGGAGATGAAGACGCACTGCGAATCGCCCAGCGTCTGGTTGCGATGGCAGACGGCGCTATCGGAGAGCTGCACGTCATAGCGGTCGGCGATCATCGTCTCGTCGCCCAAATTCAGCGTGAGCGGGACGAAGTAGTACGCTTTGCGATCGAGCGCGGCAGCGATGGTACGCGGCACAGCGTTCACCATGCGCTCCAGATTGGCAACGCCAGCCGTCATCTCGCCCATAACCGAGTAGCAGATGCCGTTGCCGGCCTGGGAAACCGGCGCCATCCGCACCACTTCCGCCGGGAGTTCGGGTTATAGCTTGAGACGTCGAAGACATGAATAGTTGATTGTAACGCACCGGTGAACAGCGGCGGCGGACAACGCCCCTCAGCACACCGCTGCTTCGGCACCTGACAGACGTGGCTCATCCCGTTAGAATCGTATGTAAGCATGTCGTACAGCGATGCCATGCCGGCCCGCCAGCGCTCCAAGTTGTCCATCGCTTTCACCTCGGCGGTGCGCGTGCTCTTTACCACGCTGTTGTTCAGTGGCGGGCATGGGCGCGGGCTGTTCCTGGGTATCCTTGGCACGGTGATTTATGGCATGATAAGTGGTAACAAGATCGACATGACCAACGCCTACAAACACGTCGCCATTCCCATCGCCATTCTGACTCGGCGCGGTCGCGCTCGTCGGGTCGGCGGTGCTGGAAGTGCGCGTCCCGCCGGACACGAACATCCCTGTAACCACCTGAATCCTTCGCTCTCCACTTTGGCAAGGCAAAATTGAATGCATAGACAATAGGTACAGGAAGCCTGTACGCTTAATGCAAGGAGTTCAAAATCATGCCGGTAGAGACAACGTATACAAGCCTGCGCGAGCGCCTGGCGTCGGTACTGGATCAGGTAGCCAACGACCATGAGGTCGTAATCGTACGCCGTCGGGGCGCAAAGGATGTGGCTCTGATTCCAGCGGACGAATTGGCCGGATTGCTGGAGACAGCACACTTGCTGCGGTCACCTCGAAATGCGCAGCGGCTAATGGCGTCGATTCAAGAGGCCCGTCAGGGGAAAGGGAGACGAATGTCTCTGGACGCAATTGCGCCGGGAGGTTGGTCTCGATGCGGAAGAGCTGAGCGCGAAGCCGTTTTCCAATCGCGCTTCCTCGAAGACCTCTTGCATTGGACGAAGACTGACCGTAAAACCGCCGTGCGCGTCTTGGAATTAGTGCACGCCGTCTTACAGGATCCGTTTAGCGGAATAGGCAAACCCGAACTGCTTAGATTCGGGCTGGCCGGTTTCTGGTCGCGGCGGATCACTCAGGAACATCGGCTGGTTTACGAGGTATCGGAGAAGCAGATTCGATTCCATCAGGCCCGCTATCACTACTAAGATTGTAAGAACCGCGCCAGATCGACGCGGGATTGGAATACATCATGGCTGAAACTATTCATGTGAAATTGCCCGACGGCAGCGTCCGAGACGTGCCGCGCGGGACCTCCGCTCTCGACATCGCCAAGAGCATCAGCCCGCGCCTGGCGGATGCCGCGCTGGCTGCACAGATCAAGCCGCTGTCTTCCAACGGCAGTGGCGGCAACGGTCACCATCGCGCCTTCAGAAACCGCCGGCGCTGCCGAGCGAATGCGCCTGCGTCCGCCCATGCCCCGGCCAAGGACGGCGCTGCAACTGGTCGATCTGGCGCGTCCGCTGGAGCAGGATGTCGAGCTGCGCATCCTCACCGATCGCGATCCCGAAGCGCTGGAAGTTTATCGCCACTCCTCGGCGCACCTGATGGCCGCGGCCGTGCTCGAACTTTTTCCCGAGACCAAGCTCGGCCACGGCCCGGCAACCGAGTCCGGCTTCTTCTACGACTTCTATCGCGAGAAGCCGTTCACGCCCGAAGACCTGGAGGCCATCGAGAAGAAGATGCAGGAGCTGGTGAAGCAGGACCTGCCTTACGCGCGCGAATTTCTGCCGCGGCAGGAAGGACTGGAGCGCTTCAAGTCGGAAGGCGACTTCATGAAGTGCCACTTCATCGAGCAGTTCACCGCGCCCGACGAGAAGATCTCCATCTACAAGACCGGCAAGTTCACCGACTTCTGCCGCGGGCCGCACATCCCGTCCACCGGGCGCATCAAGGCGTTCAAGGTGCTCAGCATCGCCGGCGCCTACTGGCTGGGCGACGAGAAAAATCCGCAGCTCCAGCGCATCTACGGCACCTCGTTCTTCAGCAAGAAGGACCTCGACGACTACCTGCACAAAATCGAGGAAGCCAAGAAGCGCGACCATCGCGTGCTGGGCAAGCAGCTCGACCTGTTCTCCATTCAGGAGCTGGCCGGGCCGGGGCTGATCTTCTGGCATCCCAAGGGCGGCACTCATCCGCAAAGAGATGGAAGACTGGATGCGCAACGAGTACCTGAAGCGCGGCTACTCGCTGGTGTACACGCCGCACGTGGCGCGCGTCGATCTGTGGAAGACCAGCGGCCACGAAGGCTACTACGCGCAGAACATGTTCACCCCGATGGAACTGGACGACGCGGACTATCGCATGAAGCCGATGAACTGTCCGTTCCACATCCTGATCTACCGCGACTCGCTGAAGTCCTATCGCGACCTGCCGGTGCGGCTGGGCGAGCTGGGCACCGTCTATCGCTACGAGCGCTCGGGCGTGATGCACGGCCTGCTGCGCGTGCGCGGCTTTACCCAGGACGACGCGCACATCTTCTGCACTCCGGAGCAGATTGAGGACGAGGTGGTCGGCTGCATCGATTTCGCGCTGGCCACGCTGCACACCTACGGCTTCGAGCAGTATCAGGTGGAGCTTTCGACCTGGGACCCGAACGACCGCAAGACCTACGCCGGCAGCGACGATCAGTGGGAGCTGGCGCAGCGCTCGCTGGAGAAGGCGCTGAAGCGCCGCAACATCGACTACAAAACCATTCCCGGCGAGGCCGCGTTCTACGGGCCGAAGATCGACATCAAGCTGGTGGATGCGATCGGCCGTCTGTGGCAGCTCTCCACCGTGCAGTTCGACTTCACCCTGCCCGAGCGCTTCGGGCTGGAGTACGTCGGCGAGGACGGCAAGCGCCATCAGCCGCTGATGGTGCATCGCGCGCTCTATGGCTCCGAGGAGCGCTTCTTCGGCGTGCTGATCGAGCACTACGCCGGAGCGTTTCCGGTGTGGCTGTCGCCGGTGCAGGTCGTCGTCATCCCGATCGGCGAGAAGCATCACGCCTACGCCAACGAAGTCGGCGAGAAACTGAAAGCTGCCGGCGTGCGCGTACACGTCGACGTGCGCAACGAGAAGATGAACGCCAAGATCCGCGAACACGCCATGCAGAAGGTGCCGTTCCAGCTGGTGCTGGGCGACAGGGAGATGGAAGCCGGCGAGGTCAACGTCCGCGTCCGCGGCCAGGAAAAAGCCGAAGGATCGGTGAAGGTGGAGGCGTTTGTGGAGCGGGTGAAGGGGTTGATCGAGAGCAAGGCGGCCACGCTTTAGCTTTCCTGCAGTACTTGTCATTGCGGGTTATCCGAGCCGAAGAACTTACTCTTTGGTTGGTTCGTCCCTCCCGGACTTGGATTTACGGAGCGACCTGTGATAGGTTACATGTAACCACTCACCGTGAGGATACGATGCGAACGCGGACTCCCGCCAGGTCATCTCGGGACAAGGTCAGAGCGCACCGCCAGCGGCTTCGCCAACAAGGGTTGCGGCCTATCCAAATCTGGGTCCCTGACATGCGCTCGCCTGCTTTTGTAACCGAGGCGCATCGGCAGTCTCTGGCTGTTGCCAACAGTCCGCACGCCAAGCAAGACCAGGATTTCATCGACGCTGTCTCTGGTTGGGGCCGGATGTGAAACGCGGCGAAATCTGGACGGTGGCAGGTGGCAAGGGCTACTCTGGAAAGCCGCGTCCGGCGGTGATTCTCCAGGATGATCGTTTCGACAAGACAGATTCGATCACCCTATGCGCTTTCACGACCGACCCTACCGATGCTCCTCTGTTTCGCTTGTTGATTGAGCCTACCGCAGGCAATGGGCTTCGCACCGCCTGTCGGCTGATGGTGGACAAGATCACGACGGTTCCAAAATCCAAAATCGGCGCGCGTGTCGGCCGTCTTGCTGACGAAGATGTGGTGCGGCTGAATCGTGCTGTCCTCGTATTCCTTGGCATCGCCGCTCCCAGCTAGGCGAACAACTGGGACCCTAGAACTGCCCTTCGTGTGAAACAAGCAGAGAATTCCATAAACAAGGGCGGCTTACGCATGGTAAGATGTTTTTATGGATAAGGTTACAGTCTCCTCCAAAGGGCAAATCGCCATCCCAAAGCAGGTTCGGGACGCGCTCAATCTCAAAGAAGGCTCGAAGCTCACGCTCGAGGTTCGCGGGCATGAGATTGTGCTTTCCAAGGGCGATGCCTGGAGAAAGCTTAAGGGAGCTGCCGCCGACATGCCCGACTTGATGGAGAAGTTTGCGGCCTTCCGGAAGGAGGAGCGGGAACGTGAAGACTCGCGTTCTTGACACGTGGCCCATCCTCGAGTGGATGAATCGACGACAACCCGCGACGGAGGCAGTTGAAAAGCTCTTCGACGAATCTATTGTTGGGACTGTGCGGCTATTCATGAGCGCCATCAACGTTGGCGAAGTGTATTACTTCCTTCGGAAAAGACACAGCGAGAGGCTTGCGGAATCGTGGCGTGAGTCGTCAAGGACGCTACCCGTAACCATCGAAGTCCCGACAATGGATAACATCTGGGACGCGGCCCTGCTGAAAGGGCAGTACCCCATCGCCTACGCGGACGCATTCGCCGCAGCCCTGGCGCTCAAGTATCGCTGCCCGCTGGTGACCGGAGATCCTGAATTTCGATCCATTGCAGACTTGGAGTTGGACTGGATCGACCCCGCAACAACCTAGGTCAGCCAGCACGCCCTCATAGTCCGCCATGACTGTAGGATGGTGAGGCCCGGCAACGCGCCGGTCGATTCGCCATGCAGCCGAAGTCCCAACCTGCCATCTCCCACCCCACCGCAGTGCTCCTGATCGCGTCCACGGCTGCCATCTGGGGACTCGGCTTTCCCATGACGCGCTTTGCGTTGGACGGCGGCATCTCTGTCGGCGGGTTGATGAGCGTGCGCTTCCTGCTGGCCGGCGTGTTGATGGCGGTGATTATTCGCGTCAGGCGCATTCCCATCATGCGGCGGGGCGTGCTGGACGGCGTATGGCTGGGACTGGTGCTGGCCGGCATCTTCTGGTCGCAGACCGACGGGATGCGCTTCACTACCACAGGAAAATCCGGCTTCATCACCGGGCTCTACGTGCTGTTCACGCCATTCATCGCCATCGTCGTTGGCCAGCACGTGAAGCTCGCCTCCGCCATGGGAGCGATCATCGCCAGCTTCGGCTTGTATCTGCTGGTGCATCCTGCGGGGGGATGGGGCGGCGGCGCCGGTCCGTGGAGCTTCATTGCGCAGACGAATCGCGGAGACCTGGAGACGTTGCTGTGCGCCCTGCTGTGCGCGGTCCACATTGTGATGATGGGAGTGTTTACCCGGCGCTCCAACGCATGGGTGCTGGCGGGATCGCAAGTCGCCGTCTGCGGGGTAGTCTCGGTAGTGGTCGGCGCGTGCTTGCGGGCGCCCTTTGGTTTCCAGAATCTGGAGCAGACGCTCAGGCAGCCGACGGTGTTCGGGCCGGCAATCTACCTGGCGCTGTTCTCCACCGTGTTTGCCTTCTGGGGACAGGCGCTGGCGCAGACGCGACTTGGCCCGGCCGAGGCCGCGGTGCTCTTCTGCATTGAGCCGGTGACGGCTGCCATCCTCAGCGTCTTCTGGCTGAAGGAGCCGATGACAGGGCCGCAGGTGCTGGGCGGTGGACTCATCGTCGTCGCGATGATCGTCGCGTCGGCCCTGCCGTATATGTTCGATTGGTGAGGAGCAGATCGAGTCGGACAACCGGGCTGGGCGAGCGCCGTCAGGGACCGCCAAGCTGGCGGAGAATTTGGTCGGGACGGGCAGATTTGAACTGCCGACCCCTCGCACCCCAAGCGAGTGCTCTACCAGGCTGAGCCACGTCCCGACTAAGTGAGCAACCCGATCCGTGCGGACCGGCGAGGTTTCGAGGTCAGGATCAGTTTATCACTCGAAAGCCGGGCATGGACACCCGCAGCGCTGCCCGAGTTTACCGCCGGTTGACCTGTCTGCTGGGGACGCAGAAAAGCAGATCCCTCGCCGACTAAAGTCGCCTCGTGATGACAAAATAAAAAGACTTGCAACGGCGCAGCTAAAGCTGCGCCCCTTCAAACCTGCTCGCCATCGACGTTTCGTAGCAAACTGTTTCTAGCGGTTGACCGCTTTCAGCGGCTGCACGGCTTCGCTGCTCAGCGCGGGGAGCATGATTTCCAGTATCTTGCGGATGTCGTCGAAGTCGTAGTCGGCGCGGCATTCCGAGCGCCTGGCCACCACCTGGTCGCGCAGCAACCCCTCGGTCATGCCCAGGATGGCGGAGCGTACCGCGTCCAGATTGACATCCGGATGAATGTGGCCCTGATCGCGCATTTCGCTCAGCAGGCCCTGGACTATTTCGGCGAACTGCTGGTAGCCGCGGCTCAACAGCACATCGCGATTGTCTTTGCGGACACGGCGGGCCTCCAGCGCCATCAACTCCTTCAGGTCAGAGTCGTTATCCACCTCGATGATCATGGCCTGCAGCATGGCCATGAGGCGGTCAGCGGGCGAAGCCGCGCGCGTGCGACGGCTGCACGCGCTCTATGATGCCGGCCCAGCCGCGATCGAAGATGGCCAGCAGCAGCCCTTGCTTGCTGCCGAAGTGCTTCATCAGCTGCGATTCGCTGGTGCCGGCCTCGCGGGCAATGGCCACGGTACTGGTGTTTTCGTATCCATTGCGGGCGAACAAATGCTTTGCCGAGCGCAGGATGCGATCGTGCGAGGACACCGCGGGCATCGATTCCACCGCGCTAGCGTCAAGTGTAGTATCCGGCATAGTCCTATCCCTGTGATAGCAACCCGACGACTAACGGGAAGTTGCGTACAGTTGGTGGAACGGGGCGCCGGAAGTAGACAAACCAGGCGCGGAATGAGCTACCTTAGTGGGTGCTCCCGGTCTTGTGCGCTTGCGTAGCTGGGCCGGCTTCCTTCATCACTTCGTCGAGCTTCTGATAGAGCTGAGTGAGGTCGCTGACTTCGGTGACCGTGGCGCCGTGTCCGGAGTCGTTGACAATGTAGATCGTCGGCGTGTGATCGAGAGGAATGCGCCGGCCAAGATCGCGATCCGCCTCGACCTTGGCCGTCAGAGTGCCGGAGGGATCGACCACGAAGGGCAGCACTGACCTTGTGGTCCTCGGCCCATTTTTCCGTAATGCCGCGCAGACTCTGCTTGGTGATGTAGTTCTGGTTGCTGGAAGATGAAAGGCGATAGTCGTCGCCCAGCTTCGCCGACAGGGTATCGAAATAGCAGGCATTCACCGCCGCGTCGAAGGACCAGGGATGCTGGGGCAACGGAAAATCGTGTTGCACCAGCGGGATGTTGTACTTCTTGGACGGCTTCGTGCAACAGGGGCGCGGCCTTGGCGCACTGCGGGCACTCCAGGTCCTCAAAGACGATGATGGCAACCTTGGATCCCCTGCGGAGGTTTCAGCATGGAGGTGTCGGCAGACCAGGCCAAAGTGCTGGCCAGCAACAGGAGCAAGCCGAGGCGAAATGCACGAGCGAAGAACGTTTCATTCCAGAACTTTCCTTTTGCGCCGGAAGCAGGCCGGCTGGGATCAGCAGGGAGACAGCGTAGATATAGTAACGGATTCCGGGCGTGGGAGTCTCGCCGAGGATACGGGCGCGGCGCTGCCCTGACCGCTAAACCGTATGCGACGTAGGCAAGCGTATCCCTGTCCAGCCTTGCTGCCGATGGAGTAGGCTGGTCAGGCTATGCTGCCTAAGCTTGCACTGACTCGCCGGAGGATTCCGGCCGTTCTCCTTTGCTTTTGTTGCCTGGCGCTACGGCTGGGCGCGCAGACAGGGCCAACCCGGCTGGCGACGCCGAAAGAAATTCGCGACATGCTGGTGCAGTTCGTCGACGTGCAGCACCAGGCTGGCGCCATCGTGGTCGGCATCATCACCAAGCACGGCCAGGAGGTGATCAGCTACGGCAAGTTCGACAACCCCGCTGATCGCGTGCCGGACGGCGAAACGATCTTCGAGATTGGCTCCGTTACCAAGGTGTTCACCGCCCTGCTGCTGAGTGACATGGCCCTGCGCGGAGAGGTGAATCTCAACGACCCCATCTCCAAGTATCTGCCCGCGACGGTGCATGTGCCGGAGCGCAATGGCAAGCAGATCACATTGCTGGACCTGGCGACACACTACTCGGGGCTGCCGCGGATGCCCAACGGCTACAACGCGAATTATAGCGTCGAGCAGATGTACGACTTCCTCTCGCATTACACCCTGACGCGCGCTCCCGGAGCGAAATACGAATACTCGAATTATGGCGCAGGCCTGCTGGGACAACTGCTGGCCGTGCGCGCGGGCACCGATTATGAAACGCTGCTGCGCGACCGGATCACGGAGCCGCTGGGGATGAAGCATACGGCCATGCAATTGACCCCGGAGATGCAAGCCAATCTTATTGCCGGCTACGGCAAGGGACTTAAGGCTCCCAGCATCGACGTTTCAGCAACGAAGGCGGCAGGCTCGATTCGGTCGGATGTGGACGACATGCTGATCTTTCTGGCGGCGAATATGGGACTGATCAAGAGCCCGCTGCACCCGGCGATGAAGAAAATGTTGAGCGTTCGCCGCCCGGTGTCGCCGGGCGTCCAGATTGCCATGGGCTGGCACATTGCCAATGGGGTTGTGTGCCATAACGGCGGCACCTTTGGCTACCACGCGTATGTCGGCTTCGAGCCGCGCCGCAAAGCCGGAGTGGTGGTGCTCTCCAACTCAAGCGAGTCCAATGACGACCTGGGCGCGCGCGTGCTGGACTATCCCATGACGATGCCAGGCGAGCCGTAAGTGCGTTCGCCGGAAATTGTTCACTGATTGCCGCAAGCTGCCCTATATACTGCGTGAAGTCCAGAGCATTTTTATGACACTCTTGTCGCGCAAAGCCTGTTTCGCGGGTGGTGAAGCGTGCTCCGCGTAGGACTCACCGGCGGGATCGCGTGCGGCAAATCGACGGTCGGCGAGATGCTGGCGCGGCGCGGCGCCCATCTGCTGCAAGCCGATCTGCTGGCGCACCAACTGTATGCTCCGGGAGCTGCGGTGTATGACGATGTGGTGCGTCATTTTGGCCGCGAAATTCTCCATGAGGATGGGACCATCGATCGCGCCAAACTGGCCGGAGTAGCTTTCCCTGCCCGCATAGGGGAGTTGAACGCCATTGTGCATCCTGCCGTAATCCACGCGCAGAACGAGTGGATGGCTGAGGTTGAACGCACGGACCCGCATGGCATCGCCGTAGTGGAAGCGGCGCTGATCATCGAAGCGGGAGCGGCCAAGGATTTCGACAAGCTCGTCGTCGTGACTTGTGACTTCGAGCACCGGGTCGAACGTTATGCGCAGCGCACGGGAATCCCGCTGGCCACCGCGCTTGCGGAGGTGGAACGGCGCAGTGCCGCGCAGCTACCGGATGAGGAAAAAGTGCGGCACGCCGACTACGTGGTCGAAAATTCCGGCGCAGTAGAGGACACGGAGCACCAGGTGGAAGAGATCTGGAACAATCTGCAAACTCTGGCCGCCAGCTGACGCACAATCCTCCAGGCGCGGCAAGATGCGCGAAGCTCTGCGGTTTCGTTACACTTTATTCGGGGAGACGTCTATTCCCCATCCAGCAACTCTTAACTGATCGGACCATCATAAAGGTATGAGATTTGTACGACCGTTCATCCTGGGTGTGATTTTGGCCAGCGCGTTTTACTGGCTCACCACCCACCACCAGGGCACAAACCCTATCGCCGAGGTAATTTCGCGACCCACGCATATCGAAATCAGCGAAGCCGCCGGGCCGGAGAAGCTCGACGCGGAAGAGCAAAACAACATCGAGGTCTATCACCGGGTAATTCCTTCGGTGGTCAACATCACCACCCGGACGGTGGCTTACGACCTCTTCTTTGGACCGGTGCCGGAGGAGGGCCAGGGCTCGGGCTTCATCATCGACAAGGATGGCCACATCCTCACCAACTACCACGTTGTGGGAGATGCCAACCAGGTCGACGTCACCCTGCACAACAAGAAGAGTTATAAAGCAACGGTCATTGGACGCGATCGCGGGCACGATCTGGCCGTGGTGCAGATCAAGGCGCCTGATCTGGTGCCCGTGGTGCTGGGCGAGTCCAAGAACTTGCAGGTCGGCCAGAAGGTGTTCGCGATCGGCAACCCGTTTGGACTGGCGGGGACGATGACGCGCGGGATCATCAGCTCGCTGCGGCCCATTCGAACTCCGCAAGGCGCGCTGATCGACGAAGCCATCCAGACCGATGCCGCGATCAACCCCGGCAATTCCGGCGGTCCGCTGCTGAACTCCCACGGCGAGGTGATCGGGATCAACAGCATGATCGCGACCGGCGGCTCGAACCAGAGCGCGGGCATCGGATTCGCAATCCCGATCAATACCGCCAAGGCGGTGCTGAGCGATCTGATCACGCTGGGCACGGTGCGGCGGCCATCGCTGGGCATCGTTTCCCTGCCGATTGGGCCGGAAATGGCGCAGGAGATGGGCCTGCCGGCCGATTACGGCGTGCTGATCGTGCGGGTGGTTCCGGGCGGCGCGGCTGAGCGTGCCGGATTGAAAGGCGGCAACGAGCGCGCTTACCTGGGGGCGACAGCTATCATGATCGGCGGCGACCTCATCGTGGCGATCAATGGCGATTCGATTGGCGACCAGCAGGACCTGGCCAACGTGATGAACAAGCACCGCTCCGGCGACACCGTGAGCGTGACTTTTTATCGTGGGCGAAAAAAGATGAGCGTGCAGGTGGTGCTGGGCGAGGCCCATGATCGGGCGTAAGGGCTCGCTGAAAAATAGGACTGATTGCAGACGTCATTCAGGTTTATGAGATAGGTTCTGAAGAGGCTCGCTCCTATCCCTCGGCACCAGCAATCTCAGTACTGTTCTACTTTGCCCATTACGGGCGGCGCTGATTTCCCAGGACGGCGTCCAACTTGCCTTCTATCCGTTCCAGAGCAGCGATGATTCTTGCCGTATCCTTGCCAACGAATTTGCGACGGAGAACGAACAACGCCACCCAAGCGATGACAAGCAGCAGGACGATTATGTATCTGAGGTCGAGCATCGTCTAGGAAGTATAGTCTACCGTTGCGGTGCGCAGAAAAATTGCACCGGCTCTCCTTGTCGTGGCAGTCGAGTTGCCTTCCTCGACAAAATGTTCGGAAGCATCACGGCTGAATTCCGTCGAATGAGCTCCTGTGTGTATTCTGGTTGCTTGAAGGCGAACGTCACTGTCTCATTGCAAATCTGTAGCCGCTTCTCTCCACGGTGACATCAGTCCAAATTAAGACAGTACCGCAATCTCCGCCAATTGCCCTTGTACTCGGCCGTCAGATATCATTCTTGACTATGTACGACGAATTCCATGCTGTCGACCGCTGGACGGGCAAGCGAGTGCATTGCCGCTACCAGGCGTTGATTGTCGCTATTGCGACGCGTCATGCCGACGCCGTCGACATCAAGTTCCTGGTCGGCGAACGTCCGGTATGGATTGCGCTGCCGCATGTCGCCTGGGTGGAATACAACCGGCAAACCGGAAAAGTCATCTCCGATCCCATGGCGGTGCAGATTGCCGGTCACTATTTGAAGTGGGCAATTGAATCGGGTGAAGACAACGGGCGCGAGATGTATGCGCTGACGGTGGAAGAAACCCTCGATCAGCTGAAAGCCGTGATGGACGAGGCTTTCCACGCGGTCGCCCGCTGACATCCCCGCGCCAACCGGCGGACAGCAATACTTCAGGAGATTCGAAATGGTGAAACTAGCTCTTCTGGTGCGGTTGGAGGCAAAACCCGGCAAAGAAGGGGAAGCGGCCGCGTTCCTCAGCAGCGCGCTTCCACTGGCGCAAGGCGAGGCCGGAACAATTTCCTGGTTTGCCTTCAGGATTGGTGCCTCGACGTTCGGAATCTTCGACACTTTCAATGACGAAGCCGGACGGCAAGCACATCTGTCGGGACAGATTGCCGCCGCTCTGATGGCAAAAGCGCCCGACCTTTTCGCCAAACCACCCGTCATCGAACAGCTCGATCTTCTGGCGGGAAAACAAAAAGAGTAACGCGCGGCCCCCCCCGCAGCTAGAACGACGACCGCACGTGCTGCTCGCCCAGGACGTTGCCGGACTTGTCGAACCAGACCACCAAATAGTGCGGCTGAAAGATGGAATACCAGTAGCGATAGACATATTCACTGGAGCAGCCCGTAGGAACCGGGGTCAACGATCCGCACGGCCCATCGATGGTGGGCTCGCCGAGCAACTGGCGCACTACCTGATGGGAGTCGCCAAGATTCACCTGAGCAGAATTCTTACGCAGGTTGTCATCATGGAGGTAGGCCCAGATCCCCGCGATGACGAGGCCGAGAGCGACGACGATAAAGAAGAGGCGAGTCTGCATGGTTTCAGTTGCCAGTAGCCAGTAACCAGTAAAGCATTGGAACCGTCACGCGCAAAAGGGATTTACAAAGCGCGTGCTTATTGCTCTGGTTCCCCGGTGATGCCTGCGCAATCGAATTTTGAGCGCGAGCGCAAAATTGGTTCCAGTTTCTGGAGCTCAGAATAACGGTTCATGTCTGCCGGCTGGTGCCGTCCCTACGGGACTCGGTTATTCTTTCATACCTACCCAGGACTCCGCTTCGCTCCGTCCTGGGCTAAGCTGAGTCGTCCCGCACGGCGGGACGGGAGTCTTGTTGGCCACGCAGCATCGCGAACCCTTGCATTTCAGATAGCTCGGGGACGAACAGCTGGCCGATCTCCGCACGGCGGGACGGGAGTATTGTCGCCGACGCAGCGTCGCGAACCCTTGCATTTCAGATAACTCCGGATGAACAGCAGGCCGCTCCGTGCTGGGCTGCGATGGGTCACCCGCGCGGCGGGACAGGAATCTCATTGCGGACGCAGCGGTTGGTGAGCCACACTTGCTTGAACCTTGAAACGCGAAACCGGCTTCCGGCTACTGACAACGGGCTGCCCCAACCTCCTATAATCGAACCTTATGCCCTTATTCCCCGAGGTTGAAGAACAGCTTGCCTACCTGCGCAAGGGCGCGGCGGAGATCATTCGCGAGAGCGATCTGCGCGAGCGGCTGGAAAAATCGCGCGCGGCGGACAAGCCCATGCGGGTGAAGGCCGGTTTCGATCCAACTGCGCCCGATCTGCATCTGGGCCACACCGTGCTCATGCGCAAGCTGAAACACTTCCAGGACATGGGACACACGGTCATCTTCCTCATCGGCGACTTCACCGGGCTGATCGGCGATCCTTCGGGGCGCTCGGTCACGCGACCGCCGCTCTCGCGCGCGCAGATCGATGAGAACGCCGAGACCTACAAGGCGCAGGTGTTCAAGATTCTCGATCGCGACAAGACCGAGGTGCGCTTCAACAGCGAGTGGCTCGACAAGCTGGGCTACGAAGGCTTCATTCGCCTGGCCGCGAAGTTCACCGTCTCGCAGATGCTGGAGCGCGAGGACTTCCACAAGCGCTTCATGGAAGAGAAGCCCATCGCGATGCATGAGCTGCTGTATCCCATTGCGCAGGGGTATGACTCGGTGGCGCTTGAGGCGGATGTCGAACTGGGCGGCACCGACCAGAAATTCAATCTGCTGATGGGGCGCGAGCTGCAACGTCATTACGGCCAGCCGCCGCAGATCGTGCTGACGACGCCGCTGCTGGAAGGCACCGACGGCGTGCAGAAGATGTCGAAGTCCTACGGCAATTACATTGGGATCACCGAAGCGCCGCAGGAGATGTTCGGCAAAGTGATGTCGATTTCCGACGAGCTGATGTGGCGCTATTACGAGCTGGTGACGGATGTGAGTATGGCCGACATCGAGCGCATGAAGCGCGAGGTCGCCGGCGGCGCGGCGCATCCTATGAAGCTGAAACAGGAACTGGGCAAGCGCATTGTCGGCGACTTTCATTCGCAGGAGGCGGCGGAGCAGGCGGCGCAGGACTGGTCGCGCATGTTCCAGAAGGATGAGGTGCCGGAAGACTTGCCGCACGTCAGCGTGCCCTTTGACGAAGTTGCGGCGCCCAATGCGGCGAGCGTCGATGGCAATGTGCAGGTGAAACTGGACAAACTGTTGGCGCGCACCGGACTGGCGACCTCCGTCACCGACGGCCTGCGGAAGGTGAAGCAGAACGCGGTGAAAGTAGATGGCGAACTGAAGAGCGAAGTCGTCGTTGCCGTGAAGTTGGGCGCGGAGTTCACGCTGCGGGCGGGAAAGAAGATGGTGCGAGTGGCAATTAGTAACTAGCAGTCAGCAGTCAGCACTTGGCATTGAACGATGGCTCGGAGTTGGGTTTGGCTAATTGCTAACTGCTACTTGCTAATTGCTCTTCTATGGACAAACTCTTCACTGGCGTAACGCTGCACGGAATGCCCGTGCGCATTGAGCTGCAATGGCCGTTTCATCCCTCCGAGGGTGGCAGCGATTGGTATGTGTTGCACGGCACGCTGCACCTGAATGATGGTGGACCGCTGCATGCCGATCTTGCGCTCAATCTGGCGCAGACGGTGCGGGAGGTGCTGCCGTCGCTGGACGGCGAGCTCGCGTTCTGGGTCGCGATCAACACCGCGCGCAAGGGGCTCGACGAGAAACAACTGCAACTGCTGAAGTCGGGCAAGCGGCAGCCGCTCCCGGTGTCGAGCCGCTGCTACAGCATCCGCCACAAGCAGTTCACCTTTGCCAGCGCGACGCCAGAGCAAGTGCAGGAGTTTGTGGCGCGCAAGGTGTTTTGGGGAAGTGGCAGCGAGCGCCAGCCGGTGCTGATCGCCGATCCCTGCGATGCGCAGTATCTGGGAGCGGCCGATCCCAACATGATGGACAATCTAACTGCTGCGGCGAAGGAGCTGGCTGCGCGCGGGATGATTGAGCTGTCAGGAGACTACGCGCGGGCCGGCGATGGGCTGCTGGCTCGGCGCGAAGAGTTTGTTGCAGCCAAGGACCACGCTCTGGAAGAGCTTCATCTGAAGCACGCCTACGAGCGCGCGTAACGGCAGGCAAACGCCCCGCCCTGCCAAATGAGGGCTCGAACCGGGCACCCGCAAATACCAAAATGGCCGGCGCTACGCGACGACCGCTGAAGTTCTCCGCGCTTCCATGCCGTCGAGAGCATGCCACAGCGACTGCGCCGCAGTTTCGGCGGCATCCAGCGCACTCTCGGCCTGTTCGGGATGCGACGCGATCTCCGCGCTCAGCTGCTCGCGCCAGACTGCGGAGTGCTCGACGTCGGCGAACTGATGCAGCTTGAAGTAGCCGCAAGTCTTGGCGTCGGCGCCATAGCGTTCGGCCAGGCCGTCGGCCTTGGCTTTGGCGACGCGCGGCACCTGCGACTCATAAGCGTAGAAGGCGGCCAGGGCCTCGGCGGTTGAACCTTCGCGCGCGATGCGGCGAAACTCGGCGATCAACTCGCGCACCTCGGGCAGCGGCTCGTGTCCGCGAACTTCGTCGCGATCGGCTCCCATGCCCTCAGCGAAGTCCAGCCAAAGTTCGCTATGCGGACGGCCGTCAATCTCCTCGCCGCAAAGGTTGCGCAGCACGGCGCGGCGCAGCTCGCCATCGTCGAGGCGGGAATGCAGCGCGCTCAAGTACGCTGGAAACGCTGCGACATGGTGGTAGTAATCGCCGGCATACTCGCGCAGATCGTCGCCCGTCAGCTCGCCGGCGGTCCACGCCTTGTAATAGGGATGGCACAGCAGATCGTAGCGGGCAATGCGCTGCTCCAGCGCGGTCAAGAAAGCTTGCAGTTCCATCATTCACCCCACGTAAGAATTCGGTAAGTGAGAACACTATACGGGAGGAGTGCCGCGCCGGACAACCTCCGCCGACGACTTGCTCAGGGTTGCGCGAATCTGGTTTGCAAACGGCCCACGGACCACTGGCCACTAACAACTGGTTTATAGTGATCTGTGGCGCAGTGAAATCTTCTCGTTCCCATCCCAACCGAACTCTGCTGGCGATCATTCTGCTTTTGCTTGCCCTCGGTGCGGCCTGCAAGCGGCAGAGCCTGGCGCATCACGACTACATGTACGTTTCCGCGGCGGAAACCAGCCTGCGCGATCGCGTGGCCACCATGTACAACAAGATGGGCACGGTGCACAACGGCGATCGCGTCGAGGTGCTGGAGAAGGAGCGCCGCTTCGTGCGCGTCCGTACCGACAGCGGCCAGGAGGGCTGGATCGAGGAGCGCAGCCTGATTCCGCAGGATGTGTACGACGGCTTCCAGAAGCTGGCGCAGGACAACGCCGACACTCCGGTGCAGGCCCACGGAACCACGCGCGCCGAGCTCAACATGCACGTCACTCCCGCGCGCGATGCCGAGCACCTCTACCAGCTCAAGGACGGCGAGAAAGTCGAGGTCCTGAGGCGCGCGACGGCGGAGAAGAATCCGCCCAAGGCTGCGAAGCCGGCGCCACCCACGGCCTCGCCTAAGAAGAAGGGTGCGACGCCGGCGCAAGCGAAAACCGCAGCTCCTGCGAAGGCCAGCAAGCCGGAAGCGGCAGCGCCGACGGCTGCGACCACGCCCGCAACCACTCCGGGGTCAGCGACGCCAAAGCCAGGCGAGCAACCGCCGCCGCCCAAACCGATCATGGAAGACTGGTACTTAGTGCGCACCTCGTCGGGACATGTCGGCTGGGTGCTGCTGCGCATGATCGACCTCGACGTTCCGCTCGACGTTGCGCAGTATGCCGAGGGCCAGCGCATCATCGGATACTTTGTACTCAACAACGTCGAAGAAGATGGCAAGCCGCAGCCGCAATATCTCGTGCTACTGAACGAACCCAAGGACGGTCTGCCGTGGGACTACAACCAGATCCGGGTCTTCACCCGCAATCGCGCCAAGCATCGCTATGAGACGGCCTACCGCGAGCACAACCTGGAAGGCTATCTACCGGTGAAGGTTGGACATCAGGATTTCGGGGGCAAGGAAGGCGACCTGCCGACCTTCACCATCCGCAAGAAGAATGACGCCGGACAAATCATCGACGCCACCTACAAGATGAACGGGCCCATTGTGCGCCGCGTGCTCACGCCTGAAGAGGCGGCAGCGGAAAAAGCGGAGCACCAGGCCGCTCTCGCCGCCCGCATGAAAGAGCTCGGCGCCAATCGCGCCCAGCATCCTAACCAAGCCCCCAGCCACAAGCACAAGAAGAAGCAGTAACCGGCCGGCTCGCTACAGTGTTTATCCTACTATGTGGTATATGACTGAGTGTGGGATATCAACCTCGGACATCTTTATTTCTGGTGTGTCATCCTGAGCGGAAGCGGCGCCGGTTTTGCGACGCCGGAGTCGAAGGACCCCTATCATGGCCGTCCTCGGGGCGCGACGCAAGTTTGCAGGGGCTGAAGCCCGGGAGGTCACCAAATCGTCTGACGGCACGACTAAAGGTCGTGCCCTGACACCGACGCCGGAGCAAGTCACTCTACTTGCTGTAGAACTCCGCGATCGCCCCCACTACCCGCTGCTGCTCGTCCTCGCGCAGCTCCGGAAAAATCGGCAACGCCAGCACTTCCTTCGCGGCGCGCTCCGATTCCGGCAGATCGCCCGCCCGGTATCCAAGGTAGGCAAAACACTCTTGTAGATGCAGCGGAACCGGATAGTAGATCTCGCTGCCAATGCCTTTCTCACTCAGAAAACTGCGCAGCTCATCCCGTCGCCATGCGCGCACCACGAACTGGTGATAGATATGGTGGGCCTCCGGCAGCGACGACAGCAGTACAACCGGAGCCTGCTGATTGACGCTGTGCGCCTCTGCCTGCACCAGCCCCGCGGCCGCAAACACGCCGTGATAGCGGCAGGCGACGATTCGCCGCCGCTGGTTCCAATCGTCAATGTGCTTCAGCTTGACGCGCAGCACAGCAGCCTGCACGGCATCCAGCCGGCTATTCCAGCCAATCTCTTCGTGGTAATAGCGGCGCCGGCTGCCGTGGTTCGCCAGGCGTCGCACATGCGCTGCCAGCTCTTCGTCGTCGGTGGTCACGCATCCGGCGTCGCCGTAGGCGCTCAGATTTTTCGTGGGATAAAAACTGAAGCCCGCGGCCTTGCCCAGCGTCCCAGCCTTCTTGCCTTTCCACGCCGCGCCAAAGGCCTGCGCCGCGTCTTCAACCATCGCGACGCCGTACGCTTGCGAGAGTTGGCCAAACCGATCCATATCGGCGCACTGTCCGTACAAATGAACCGGCATCACGGCGCGGACATTCTTGCTGCGGCCGCGCTTCAGGGCGTTCTCCACTTTGGCTGGATCGAGGTTGAGCGTACCCGGATCGATGTCCGCCAGAATCGGGGTCGCGCCGCAGCGGACGATCGAGCTCACCGACGCGAAAAAGCTGAACGGACTGGTGATGACGCTGGTGTTTTCCTCGACTCCGCAAGCCCGCAACGCGAGCCACAGCGCGTCGGTCCCGGAAGCGCAGCCAACGCTGGCCCGCACTCCAAGATATTCTGCCGACTCGCGCTCAAATCCCTGCACCTCTGGGCCGCCAATGAAATGCTGCGATGCCAGCACGCGCTCGATGGCGCTGAGCAATCTCGTCCTTGATGCTCTCGTACTGCCGTTTCAGATCGAGCATGGGGACAGGTGAGTTGTGGGCAGCGCTAGGGGAAACAGCGGAAGTTGCGGCAGTTTTCAGCGGCATGATCAGACTTCAATTCTAGCAGCCATCTCGTTACCCGCTTGTGTCAGGTCACGTCTTAAGACGTGCCGCCACGTGCCCTTATTTTTTGTCATCACGAGGAGGCCTTAAGGCCAACGAGGGATCTGCTTTCCCGCGTTTTCGGCAAACTGGCTACCGTCCCACAAACATCATGTAATGGCTCGCCGCTCCCATGAAGAACAACATGGGAAACGACAGCCAAAAGTTCACCCGCGAACAAAGAAAGGTCAATCGCGCCGCCTTCGCTGCCTCGGCCGGCAGCGCCGTGCCCTTGGCAACGCTCTCCTCAGTCCAGCGAATCATCTTCTTCTGCATGCGCCAGATGATGCCCCAGACGTTCAGCATCATGAACCAGCCCAGCCCGCCGCCAATGCCGATAGCCAGCACGCTATTGCTCTCCCATCCCTGCTGGTTCAGGTTGAGAAAAATGTAAGAGGCCGCGACGATCACCACGGCCGTAATGATGCCCAGTACGGGGCCTTTGCGCAGCACTTCTGCCGGCGACATCAGCACTCCCATTTCCACCACGAAAGCCAGCGTCCAGATCAGGACAAAGCTGCCGATCACCCGGCCCGCCGAGGCCGTCTCTCCCACGGCAATTGCGGCGCGGGCGTTCTCGGCGACCCCGTGGTTCCAATACGCGAAACCCACCAGCACGGTCACCACCGAGCTCCAACGGAACCACCACAGCGCTTTCGGCATCAGCTTCGGAATCACGATGCCGCGCTGCTCAGCGTCCAGTTCCTTCAAGAACGGGGTATTGACCAGGTTGAAAAAGTAGAGAAGTCCAACCCAGGTGATCCCAGCCACCAGGTGTATCCAGCGCAGCACCATCAGGATGGCCGGCTCGCCCCCGGGGAAATCGATTTGCGAAGCCAGCAGAGATGCGCAGGGAGCAGCCATTTTTTTCTCCAAACGGCGCGGACGGGTTTCTCCGGGCGCCAGGTCCCTGTTTCAGCAGGTGGGCGAATTCTACATCACCAGGGTGTGTGCGGGTTGCAGTTGAAATCGGCCCTTCGGCAGCTTATCGTAGAGTGGCACCCATGTACCTTGCGTTGTCGTTCCCACTTCGAGGATGCGACGGAAGGCGTTATCCCGACAGACCCTCAGTTCGTGCGGGGCCGCGAACTCCGGGGCTGTGCTGTTTTTTGCAGGTTGGCGAGAGGAACCTATGGAAAGCAAGCCAGCACAGAACATCCAGGATTCGTTTCTAAACACTGCGCGTAAAGATAAGTCTGTGATCACCATCTATCTTCTCAGCGGGGTGAAACTGACGGGCAGAATTCGCTCGTTCGACAAATACTCAGTGGTTTTGGAGACCAACAACCAGGAGCAGCTCATCTTCAAGCACGCCATTTCCACGGTTGTAATGGCCCGCGTGGTGCATACCGAGCGTCACCTCGACTCGCGGCCGAGCCCGGAGACTGCCGCTTCAACGCAGGCCATAAGCGCGGCGTCTGTGTCCGAGGAATAGCTTATTTCGCGCGCGCAGGGAACCAGCTCCGGATCGAATCGCCGCTCCCGGCAAACCGGCCGCGACCATCCGGAACGGGCCTTTCTGGTGGGAGTGGAGTTCTCCACGCGTGCGGCGCCCAAGCCTCGCGCGCAAGATCTTCCAACCTCCGGCGCGGCCACGGCCGCGGCCCGTCCTCGACCCTCCGGCACGATTCCGCCCAGCGCCCGCGTAGCTCGCGACGCAGCTTCTGCGTTCCTCCATGTCGACGATCACGAGAACCGTGGCTTCTCCACCGAGGAGTCGATGGCCGAGCTGCGGGAACTCGCCACCAGCGCCGGTGCCGACATTGCCGGGGAGATGCTGCAACGCCGCCCCAGGCCCGATCCGGCGACGCTTATCGGCAGCGGCAAGCTGGAGGAGCTGAAGGGCGCGGTCGCGTCCACTGCGCCAGACCTCGTCATCTTCGATCACGAGTTGACAGCCTCGCAGCAACGCAACCTGGAACGCGAACTCGACGCCCGCGTCCTTGACCGCACCCAGCTCATCCTCGACATCTTCGCCCGCCACGCCCGCACTCGCGAAGGCCAACTCCAGGTGGAGTTGGCGCAGCTGCAATACTTACTCCCGCGATTGGCCGGACGCGGCGTGGAGATGTCGCAACTGGGCGGCGGCATCGGGACTCGCGGGCCTGGCGAAACTCAGCTGGAAACCGATCGCCGCAAGATCAATCGCCGCATTCGCCATGTGCAGGAGCAATTGGAAAACGTGCGCCGCATCCGCGGGCAGCAGCGTCGGCGGCGGGAATCCGCACCTATCGCGACCGTCGCCCTGGTCGGCTATACCAATGCCGGCAAGTCGACGCTGTTCAATGCTCTGACCAAGGCCGGGGTGCTGGAAAGCAAGCGCATGTTTGCTACCCTCGATCCCACATTGCGTCATGCCGTGCTGCCATCCAAGCGCGAGGTCCTGCTGTCTGACACTGTGGGATTCATCCGCAACTTGCCGCACACGCTGGTTTCCGCCTTCCGGGCAACGTTGGAAGAAGTACAGCGGGCATCGCTGCTGTTGCATGTCTCCGATGTCACCAGCCCAACGGCGAGCGAGCAGCAAGCGCAAGTGGAAGAAGTCTTGCGCGAACTCGAGTCGCAGGACAAGCCGCGCCTCTACGTCATGAACAAAGTTGATCTGCTGCCCGAGAAGAAACGCGACAGCCTGCGCGACTCTGACAGTGTGGTACACGTTTCGGCAGCCCAGGGCACCGGCCTGGAGAAGCTGCTGGAGCTGATCGACGCCAAGATCTCGGAGGATCCGGTGCAGCGTGTTCGCCTGCACGTGCCCCAGTCGGAGGGAAAGGTGCTGGCAACACTCGATGCCAAGTCGGTTGTCTTATCGCGCGAGTATCGCGACGGATACGTGGAGCTGGATGTTCAGGCGCCGGAATCAGTGCTGCGCCGGATGAAGAGTTTCGTGCAAGAGTGATCAGGCCATCATGTTCTTGGCCAGTGTTTTCGGTGTTGCCATCCCTTCAACAGTAGTAACATTCAATCCATGATCTATCGTGTAGCCTTGCAGTCCTCCGAGGAAGGCTTCGCAGTCTCGTGCCCTGGTTTGCCGGGCTGCTGGTCGCAGGGTGCGACTGAGCAGGAAGCGCTGGAAAATATCCGCGTCGCCATACGCGAGTATCTGGAAGCCGTAACCGAATTGACACGCGGTAAAGACATCCGCGAGGTCGAAGTGGCCGTCGGCTAATGGGCAAACTGCCGGGCATTCCGCACTTGCACGCAGTGCGCGCCCTGGAAAAGACGGGCTTCCGCATTCTGCGACAAGGCAAGCACATTGTGATGACCGATGGTCAGCGCATTCTGACCATTCCTCGCCATAATCCGGTCAACGCCGTCACGATGGGCGGCATTATCCGCGATGCGGGACTTACGATCGAGGAATTTCGCAAGCTGCTCTGAATGACAGGTCCAGGCTGATCAGATGATCCGCGTGCCCGCGTCGGCCTGCTCGTGCGCGTGGTAGCTCGAGCGCACCAGCGGTCCTGACTCCACGTGCCGGAATCCCATCTTCAGCGACTCTTCTTTCAGGAAGCGGAACTCATCGGGCGGGTACAGCCGCGCTACCGGCAGGTGATCTTTGGATGGCCGCAGATACTGCCCGACGGTGAGGATATCGACCTTGCGTTCGGCCAGATCGCGAAAGACTTCCAGCAACTCATCTGTGCTCTCGCCCAGGCCGACCATCACGCCGGTCTTCGTCGGTCTGGCAGGATTCAGTTCCTTGGCACGCTCCAGAAGTCGCAGCGTGCGCTCATAGCGCGCGCCTGAGCGGGCTACGCGATACAGCCGCGGCACCGTCTCCGTGTTGTGATTCAGAATGTCGGGCTCGGCATCCATCACGATGCGCAGCGGCTCTTCCAGTCCCTGAAAGTCCGGAATCAGCACTTCCACGCGGCATTCCGGAACGCGCCGCCGGATTTCCCGTATGGTCTCGGCGAAGACGCGCGCCCCGCCCACATTGTCGTCATCACGATTCACGCTGGTGACGACCGCAAACTTCAGGCCTAGCTTCTCCACCGCTTCGGCGACGCGACCAGGCTCCTCAAAATCGATGGGCAGCGGCCGCCCCTTGGGCACCGCACAAAAACCGCAGCGCCGGGTGCACAGGTTGCCCAGCAACATAAACGTCGCAGTGCGATGGTTCCAGCACTCGCCGATGTTGGGACAGTGCGCCGACTCGCAAACCGTGTGCAAATCCAGCTTGCGCGCCAGCGTCTTCAGATCGTGATAGTTGTCGCCCATGGGCGCGCGGGCCTTCAGCCACTCCGGCTTGGGAGCGGGTTGGCGCGGGCCAATTTCGATCTGGATCAGTTCCGCAGCAGTAGCCATGCGATAGATCTATTGTATCGCGGGAGGAGATTTGTCCAGCGCTTCTGCGCTTGCGGCCGTTATTGCGCTGCACTTTCGTCCGCCGGCGTCGCCTCTTCTTCCTGCGAAGCCGCAGCGGCGGGCACCTTGGCATCTTTGGCTTCTTCCTCCTTGGGCGGAGGCGCAACGTAGTAGAGAATCCGGTTGCAGTAAAAGCAGGTGACAAACTGCTGGTTGGTCGTCACATCTTGAAACACCTGGGGACGCAGCCGCACGCGGCAGGCCGAACAGCTCTCGTCCTCATACACGGCAGCCATGACTGAGCCGCGCAGCTTCAGCACACGGTCGTAATGGGTCAAGGCTTCTTCGTCGACACCGGAGCGCAACTGCTGGCGCTGGTCGCTGAGTTCGGCAAGTTGCTTCTGATCTGCGGCGGTCTGCTGGCGGGCGTGTTCTTTCTCGCGGTCGTTCTCTGCCGTGTCAGCTTTCAGCGTCGCCTCCGCCTGCTTCAGGCTGTCCTTGCGCGTGTCGGCGGCCACCATGATCTCCAGTACCTTGTCTTCCGACTTGGCAATCTCGGCTTCGGCCTGATTAATCTCGCTCAGCAGCGCTTTGTATTCCTGGTTGGTCTTGACCTTCAGCGATTGGTCGCGATATTTGCTGATCCGCTCCTGCTGGTCCTTGATGTCGGATTCATGTTTGCGGCGGGCGGTGTCGTCGGCCTTGATCGCAGCTTGTGCGGCTTCCACTTTGGCCTTGGTGCCGGCGAGTTTGGCCTCAATCTGGGCTACTTCCTTGGGCAGGGCGGCAATCTCTGCCCGTAGCGCAGCCATGCGCAAATCGACATCTTGGAGCTCAAGCAGCGTTTGCAGGTTGGAATTCATCGTGATTTTCGATTCTATAGCATTCAGAAAGGAACAGCTCCGGCGAGAACTCGTGCCGGCGCAAACAGCCGGGACTAGACTTTTTGGCTATTGAGGGAGCTTCGGCCACCGGCTTACTATTGCTCTATGCCACTGGAATTTGCGCGCCTTCTTCTTGGCCTGCTGCTGGCCGCCTGCCACCGGCGGATCGCCGACTTTGTTCTGGAGCGCGAACGCTCCCTGGTGCTCAGCTTCCGCCAGCGCGGCGTGCCGCTGCCGGCGGCCCTAGACACGGAAACTGCCCGCAATCTGTACTTCGGTATCGGCATCTTCATCGTGCTGGTGGAACTGCTGCGGATTTACCAGATGGCCGGCTGAAGCGCAGCTGTTCGGTCGCACGTGGTTAAGCACAACCATCTCGATTTGTGTTAGGGCACGACTGAACAGGCGGCGGGAAAAGCCGGAACAGCAGATCCCTCGTCGGCCTGAACCCACCCCACCAAGCGCAAAACCGGCGCTTGGCGGGGACCCCGGTCGGCCTCCTCGTGATGACAAAATAAAAGGGCTTATCGGCACGACTGAAGTCGTGCCCTGTTACAAGGCAGTCCAAAAGTCGTGCCCTGTTACAAAGCACTCCAAAACTTGACCAGGCCTTAGTACATGGCGCTGAGGTACTAAGAAGTACAAAGCGAGGCGTTCGGCGGCCTCGGAAGTCGGGCCCGATACGACCCACAGCCATCGATAAGATGACTTCAAATCGGCGTCCAACATGCTGCCGAATGCCTTGCCCGCCGCTCCGCCTGATAAACTTTCCCCGCAGTCAATTCACTCTCTCCGGAGTTGCCGTGAAAGCTCATTTCGCTGCCTTCGTTCTCTTTGCTTTTTGCTCTTCCCTTCTCCTTGCACAAACCGCCGCGCCTGCTGCTCAAGGCGGGAAGCAGCTGACCATTGAAGAGATGTTCAAACCAGGCGGGATTCTTGGCCGCGGTCCGGAGAACGTGCAGTGGAGTCCCGACGGGGCCAAAGGTTTCCTTCGTGCAGCGCGACGACAGCGGGGAGCACGGCGAGCTCTACTACGTCGATGTTGCCACCGGCAAGTCGGCAGTGCTGGTAGCCAGCGGCAAGCTGGCGTCGCTGGCTCCGCCCGCCAGCGCCATCAAGGACGAGCGCAAGAAAGAAGCAGCGCAGCGCTACTCCATCGCCGCCTATCAATGGGCGCCCGACTCCAAGCATCTGCTCTTCGACTCCATGGGCCAGCTCTGGCTCTATAGCCTGGACAACGGCACCGCGGTGCAACTCACCTCCAGCAACGACGAGAGCGCCGATCCCAAGTTCTCGCCCGATGGCGATCGCATTTCCTACGTCCGCAAGCACAACCTCTACGTGCGCCCGGTAAGACGGCAACGACGAGCGCCAGCTCACCAAGGATGGCAATGACAATCTGCTGAACGGCGAAGTCGACTGGGTCTACGAGGAGGAGCTCTACTCGCGCAGCAATTATTTCTGGTCGCCCAATGGCAAGCAGATTGTGTTTCTCGCAGATGGACGAGAAGGACGTGCCGACCTATCCCATCACCGACTGGATCCCCACGCACGCCACCGTCGACCAGGAGAAATATCCTCAGCCCGGCGATCCCAATCCTGGCGTGCGTTCGGCGTGGTGGGAAGCAACGGCGGCAAGATCAAATGGATCACGGCGGCAGGCGGCACCGGCGCGCTCGCCGCTGGGCAACGATCCCAACGTGCTGATTCCGCGCTTCGGCTGGGTGCGCAACGGACTGCTATGGGCGATGGCGCTCAATCGCGTTCAGGACCGGCTCGATCTGTATTTTGTCGACGTCGACAGCGGCAAATCGCAGCTCATGATGACCGAGAGCACGGATGCCTGGATCGACATGCATCCCGAAGTCGACTTCAAGCTGCTGGATTCCGGCGACGGATATCTGTGGACGAGCTGGCGCGACGGCCACAATCACATCTACCTCTATCGCTTCGACAAGCAGAATCCGCTGAGCGGGCCCGGCCAAGATGGAGACGCAGCTTACCCATGGCGACTGGGAGGTCGAGAGCATCGATGGCGTGGACGCCAGAAGCAGGGCATCGTTTATTTTTCGGCCAATGAAGACGACTGGCGGCAGCGCAACGAATTCGCCGTCGGCCTGGATGGGCAGAACTTCCATCCGCATCTCGAAGCAGGATGGGACGCCACTTCGCCGACTTCGATCCCAAGAACGCGAAGTACTACGTGGACAACTTCTCCGCGCTGAACATTCCGCCGAGCACGTCGGTGTGCAGCGTCGACGGCGCCTGCACCGCGTTCTGGCAGCCGCATAGCGTCGAGGCTTACAACCTGCTGACGCCGAAGTTCGTGGAGTTCAAAGCGGCGGACGGCACCACCACGCTGCAAGGCGAGATTCTGCTCCCGCCGCCAGGTGGCCCGATGATCGCCAACGGCAAAGCGCCGCTCATCGTGAATCCCTATGGCGGTCCGGGCGCGCAGACGGTCCGCGATTTCTGGATTGGCTACGATCTCTTCGACCAGATCCTGGCGCGACAGGGTTTCGCCGTGCTGCACGTGGACAATCGCGGCATGGCGAATCGCGGCAAGGCCTTCGCCCTGCCCATCAAGCATCACTTCGGCCCGGTGGAATTGAGTGACCAGCTCGCCGCCATGAAGCAGGCGCTGGAGCAGTTCCCGCAACTTGACAGCAGCCGCGTCGGCTTCTGGGGATGGAGCTACGGCGGAAACTTCACGCTCTACGCCATGGAGCACAGCGACCAGTTCAAGGCGGGCGTGTCGGTTGCGCCGGTGAGTAACTGGCTGCTCTACGACTCCATCTACACCGAGCGCTACATGGGCCTGCCGAAGGACAACGAGGCCGGATACAAGGACAGCTCGCCGGTGAACTTTGCCGCCGACCTGCATGGCAAGTTGCTGGAGGTGCACGGCACCAGCGACGACAACGTGCACATGCAGAACACCATTCAGATGGTCAACAATCTGATCGATGCGGGCAAACAGTTCCGGCTGATGATGTATCCCGGCAAGACCCACGGCATCGCCGGCTTCGCCGCCCGTACACATCTGTTCCACATGATCGACGACTACTTCCTGGAGACATTGGCGCCGGGAAAATAACAGACATTACACCACCGCTTACGGAAACCTAAGCGTTCAGGTCAGATTCCGATGCCAACGATCCTGCGCATCGCGGACTGGCGGGTCACGATTTACCGAACGATCACCGCCCCGCTCACGTGCATGCTATCGGCAAGATTGTGAAGCTGTGTTCGAGCTCAGCGCTTCAGCGCTGGTCGCACACGCGAAAATATTGGAATGTGAGCGCCTTCGGGGATCGAGCACACGAAGCTGAGAACTGGCTCTCGGCAGACTATGCAAGGAATGGGAGCGGATTCATGGCGTCGAATGATGACTTACAGCCGCCAACGAGCGCGGCCGCAGACAGCTCAGGAAAACGCCTCCGGCGGTTGCAGCGCACTACGATCGCAGCAGCGGCAGAGTCGTCGTCAGCCTGAGTGTCTGGCGTGGACATTAGTTTTTCGCCGCGCGACGCCGAGGGACTCGAGAACGCAACTGCCGCTCAACTGCGGCCAGATCGAAATTACTCCCTCGGGATTGGGAATTCACTTTCCTAAGCTCGATGCCGGACTTATACCTGCCGGCTCTGCTGGAGGGAGTGTTCGGCTCCAGAAAATGGATGGCTGCGAAGCTGGGTGCAGATGGGGGGCAGAGCACCAGCGTTGCAAAACGCCGGGCTTCCCAGGCCAACGGACGCCTCGGCGGCCGTCCGAAAAAAGCGGCGGCAGGCTAGCCTGAGGCTCAACCACGGAAGCACGGAGAATGAGAAATGATTCTGAAAAACTCTGTGTCCTCTGTGTCTCTGTGGTGAACTAAATCTTCCGTGTCGGAGCCTGCCCTGAGCGAAGTCGAAGGGTGGTGAACTCACCGTCTGACTTGCCCTCGCGCCGCTGTTTCTGTTTGAATCCAAGGGACTCATTCCACCCGGAGCGTTACCCTGGCGAACCAACTCTTCGCATGCAAGTCCATTGACAAGCTGATCTCCGAGTCGGAGGAGCCGGAACACCGGCTGAAGAAGACGCTGGGGCCGTGGTCGCTCACCGGGCTCGGCATCGGCGCGGTCATTGGCTCCGGCATCTTCACCGTCATAGGGACGGCCATCGCCGGTCAGAAATTCGATACCGCATCCATTCTGAACTGCCCGCTTGCGGACTACATCGTGCATCACACCGCGACGCTCGGCCGCCCCGGCGCAGGCCCGGCGCTGGCGCTCTCGCTGATTCTGGTGGCCATCGTTTGCGCCTTCACCGGACTTTGCTATGCCGAACTGGCGTCCATGATCCCCATCGCCGGCAGCGCCTACACCTACACCTACGCCACCATGGGCGAGCTGATCGCGTGGATCATCGGCTGGGACCTCATCCTGGAATACGCGGTCAGCAACATGGCCGTCAGCGTCGGTTTTGCCGCGCACATGGCGGCGACGTTCAACTGGTTTGGCTGGCATCCCGCGCTGCGCTGGATCACGCCCGCGTATCTGCCGGGCGGCCTCACCGATCTGCAAGGGCAACATGCTCTACACGCCGGGCTGGCACTTCGGCTTCAACATTCCCGCGTTCCTCATCGTCTTGCTTCTGACGGTAGTTCTGGTGCGCGGCATTCGCGAGTCGGCCGAGACCAACAACATCATGGTCCTGCTGAAGATCGCGGCCATCCTGGCGTTCGTCTTCGTCGGGCATGCGCTTCATTCATCCTGCAAACTATCATCCCTTTGTGCCCGAAGGTTGGTCGGGGGTGCTGACCGGCGGCTCCATCATTTTCTTCACCTACATTGGATTCGACTCGGTTTCGACCGCTGCGGAAGAGGCGCGCAATCCGCAGCGGGATATTCCCATCGGCATCATCGCCACGCTGATCGTCTGCACCGTGCTCTACATCGCCGTGGCCGTGGTGCTCACCGGAATCGTACCGTGGCACAACTTGATCGATGACGCCGCTCCCGTGGTGAACAGCATGAGCATGCTGGCGGGGACCACCAAGTCCGCGCTGCTGCACTGGACCGAGCTAGCCGTGCTGTTCGGCGCCATGATGGGCATGATTTCGTCGCTGCTGGTGTTTCAGCTGGGACAGGCGCGGGTGTGGTTCTCCATGTCGCGCGACGGCCTGTTGCCCAGCATGTTCAGCCGCGTGCATCCGCGTTTCCGCACCCCGGCGACCGCAACTTGGATTGCCGGATTTCTGGTTGGCATCCCCGCGGGCATCCTCGATATCGGCACGCTGTCGGACCTATCGAACATCGGCACGCTATTTGCGTTTGTGCTGGTGTCGCTGGGCGTGATCATCCTGCGCTACAAACAGCCAGACCGGCATCGCGGCTTTCGTGCGCCCGGCGGCTTGGCCGCGCCGATTCTCAGCGTGATTTTCTGCATACTGCTGATGGCGGGTCTGCCCATCCTGACCTGGCTGCGCTTCTTTGCGTGGCTGATCATCGGAATGGCCGTGTACTGGCTGTACAGCCGCCATCGCAGCGAGTTCAGCCCGCGAGCGGCGAGGAAGAACTAGGTTGAATTGGAACGGCCGGGCAGATCGGCCGCTTTGTTGCAGACGCAAATCATCAGAGCCCGCAGGGCGTGACTTGTTTTAGCCGTGGGCGTCAGCCCGCGGTAACAACGTAATTTTCAACGTGAGTCCCTTCAAGGACGGCACCAAATACCCCATGACCGACCCCGCCAACGATTTTCTTCTGACATTGCCCAAGGCCGAGGTTCACCTGCATCTTGAGGGAACGGTCGATCCTCCGACATTGTCGGAGTTGAGCCGACGCCATCCTACGCCGCTCCAGACCGCCAACAATCGCTACCGCAACATCGAGGACAGTGGCCGTGTCTTCACCGAAGACGAGGCCCGCGAACTTTATCAATACAAACATTTCACGGGATTTATGTGGGCGTTCAAGGCGGTGACCGAACGGATGCGCACGGCTGACGATTACGAGCTGGTCACCTATCGCATGATGCAGAAGCTGCACGCGCAGAACGTACTTCACGCTGAGGTGTATATCTCGGCTGGCGTGGTGCAATGGCGAGGGCAAGAGTTCGCGCCGTTGTTCGAGGGCGCCGAACGCGGCCGGCAACGCGGCCAACGTGATTTCGGCATCTCGCTTTACTGGATCTTCGACGCTGTCCGCCACTTTGGGATAGACGAGGCGCAGCGTGTAGTCGAAGAGGCCATCGGTCTAAAATTCCACAATGTGGTAGGCATCGGAATTGGCGGCGACGAACGACGTGCCGGCCCTGAACAGTTTCGCGAAGTCTACGAACACGCCGCGAAACATGGCCTGCGCTTGACCGTCTCACGCCGGCGAAACGGCTGGTCCGGAGTCGATTTGGGGCGCGCTGCGCGAGCTTAAGGCTGATCGCATTGGCCATGGGCTGCACGCGATCGACGACCCGGAGCTGGTGCGCTACCTCGCCGAGAAACAGATTCCCGTAGAAATCTGCATTACCAGCAACGTGCTGACCGGCTGTTGCGCGAAGATCGAAGACCATCCGGTGCGAAAGCTGTTCGATGCAGGCGTGTTGGTGGTGCTGAATACTGATGACCCTGACATGTTCCGCACGACACTATCGCGCGAATATCAACTGGCGCACGAGGTGTTCGGTTTCAGCGAAGGAGAAGTGCGTGAGCTGGCGCGGAATTCGTTTCGCGCGTCATTCCTTTCGGAAGAAAAGAAGCGCGAGATGCTGGCGCGGCTTTGAACAAACCATTCACGCGCCCCGGGCTAAGAGCAGATCCCTCGTCGGCCTGAAGGCCTCCTCGTGATGACAAAAATAAAAGGGACTTATCGGCACGACTGAAGTCGTGCCCTGACACGAGGCCTCCATGTCCGATTTTTTTAGCGACGTCTTAAACCTGCGTGTTTGCTTTCTTTTGTGATCCTGAGTGACGAAGGTCGCCGCGACCGAGGAGTCGAGGGACCTGCTTTGCGCCGGCAGTGGAATGATGCGGACTAACATCAGGTCCCTCCACTCCGCTCCGGTCGGGATGACACCGTGGGAGAAGCGGAACGAGGGTTGAATTGCTACTCGCCCGCGACGGTCATGCCGTCGATGCGCAGTGTGGGCGACGCAATCGAGCTGCGGAATTCCAGATCGTTCCCGATCTCCGAAATGTTGAAGAACATGTCTTTCAGATTGCCGGCAACGGTGATCTCTTCCACGGGAAACGCGAACTCGCCATTCTGAATCCACAGGCCGCTGGCGCCGCGCGAGAAGTCGCCCGTCACCAGGTTGACGCCGAAGCCAAGAAACTCGGTGACGAACAGGCCTTCCTTGATGTCGCCGATGATCTCCTGCGCGCTTTTCGTTCCGGGCTTCAGGAAGAAGTTGCCGGGTCCGATCCCCGGAGTTCCGGCGAGTCCGCGCGAAGCGTTGCCGGTAGTCTGAAGGCTGAGTTTCTTCGCGGTGTAAGTATTCAGCAGGTAGGATTTGAGCACGCCGTTTTCCACGACGACGGTCTTGCGGCTGGGCACGCCTTCCGAATCGAACGGGCTGGAGCCGAAGCCGCCAGGCATGGTGCCGTCATCGACCACATTGATGTTGTCGCCGGCGATCTTCTCGTTCAGCTTGCCGGTGAGGAACGATGCCCCGCGATAGATGGAGTCGCCATTGACGGCTTCAAAGATGTGTCCCACCAGCGCCCCGGCGACGGTGTGCTCGAAGACAATGGGGACTTTTGCGGTCTTGACTTTGCGCGCCCCCAGCCGCCGCAGGGTGCGTTTCGCGGCGATCCGCCCAACCTCTTCGGCAGGCTCCAGCTTCTTTAGCGAATTAGCCACTGAGTACCAGTAGTCCCGCTGCATGGCCGAGCCCTCGATCTGCGCGATGGGCACGGCGGAAACTGAGCAGTAGGAGCGCTGATAATCACCGATGAAGCCATGCGAATTCGCCAGCACCTTGTAGCCGATGGCGGCGTCGAAGGTCCCGCCTTCGGAGTTGGTGATCCGCGGATCGGAGTCGAGCGCAGCTTTCTCAGCCCGGCGCGCGTAGTCGATGCGATCAGCGGTGGAGAGCGAATAAACATCATCGTAGTAGAGACCGAGATCGCCTTCCAGCTTGCCCAGCTGCGACGGCTCAGGAATTCCGGCGAAGGGATCTTCGCTGGTGATCCTGGCCAGGACCAGGGCTGAATCGACCAACTGCTTGATGCCGGCGGGCGACAGATCGCTGGAGTGGGTGCTGGCGGCGCGCTGTCCGAAGAAGACGCGGACCCCGATGCCCTTGGAACCCGACTCCTTCAAGGTCTCGACTTCGCCGAGGCGAACGACGGTGGAGAACTCGCTGCCATCCATGGCAACGGCTTCGGCGGCGGTGGCGCCGCCAGCCATGGCGCGGCGAATCACGTCGGCGGCAATTTCCTTCAGATCGGTTGCGGTGGTTGGTACGGGCTGTTCTGCGGTCGAAACATTCATGTTTGTATTGAGTCCTAGTATGTCAGAGTCCTACATTGTAGGATTGAATTTGTGCCGCCCCTGAAGGGGCTCGGGTTGATGTTTGCAGCTAAACCAGGACTGACGTCCTGGGCTATGATTGTTCCGCCCTTCGGGCTGGAACATCCGTCGTCCGGGCAGAACAACAGGTCCTTCGACTGCGCGTCCGCCCGAGTCGCAACCGAAGCGACTCGGAAAAAGCGGGCGGACGCTTTCGCTCAGGATGACACATCAGATAAAGCCGGCTGCCCCGTTCTGTCAACCCGAGCGTAGCCGAGGCACCTGGTTTCCTCCACACCTCTGGCTAGGGCGGGACGATTTCTGATCCCGACGAGAAATCCGATTGAATAAGTTACCCGCCAGTGCCGCCGACGGTCAGGCGATCGACCTTCAGCGTGGGAATACCAACGCCCACGGGCACCGACTGGCCGTCCTTGCCGCAGGTCCCGACGCCTTCGTCGAGTTGCAGATCGCTGCCTACCATGGAGACTCTGGTCAGCACATCGGGTCCGTTGCCGATCAGGGTCGCATTCTTCAGCGGCGAAGTGACTTTGCCGTCTTCGATCAGGTAGGCCTCCGAGGCGGAGAAAACAAACTTGCCGTTGGTGATGTCCACCTGCCCGCCGCCGAAGTTCACCGCATACACGCCATATTTGACGGAGCGAATGATGTCTTCCGGAGAATCCTGTCCGGCGAGCATGTAGGTGTTCGTCATGCGGGGCATGGGAATGTGCTGATAGCTCTCGCGACGGCCATTGCCGGTGTTGGGAATGCCCATCAGCCGCGACGACAGCTTGTCCGAGAGATATCCCTTCAGAATGCCTTTCTCGATGAGCACCGTATTCTCGGTGGGATTGCCCTCGTCATCGACATTGAGCGAGCCGCGACGACCAGGCATGGTGCCGTTGTCCACAACGGTGCACTTGTCGCTGGCCACGCGCCGTCCCAGCATTCCCGAAAACGCCGAAGTCTTCTTGCGATTGAAGTCGGCTTCCAGGCCGTGGCCGATGGCTTCATGCAGCAGAATTCCCGGCCATCCCGGACCGAGCACGACTGCCATCTCGCCCGCCGGCGCATCGCGCGCGTCGAGCTGGATGATGGCCTGCCGCGCCGCTTCTTTGGCGAAGTGTTCCGGCGAGGCTTCGCCGTGGAAGTAGTCCAGCGACACACGACCTCCGCCGCCGGCGCTGCCGCGCGCCGAACCTGCGCTTTCAGATTTCGCAATGCAGAAGACGCTCATGCGAGCCAGCGGCTGCGCATCTTCGGCGAAGCTGCCGTCGGAGCCGATCACCAGGATCGTGCGCATCTCGTCGGCATAACTCACGCGGACTTCATGAATGCGCGGATCGTAGTCGCGAGCGGCCTTGTCGGCACGCTGCACCAAGTCGACCTTGGCCAGCACGTCCGCTTCGTCCGACGGCAAGCGCACAGGATAAAGATTGTGAGCAGGCTTGTCGGTGAGGCCGACGACGGGCTGCTTGGCCGGGCCGCTGGCGATGAGCGCCGCGGTGCGGGCGGCATGCAGAATACGGTCCTGCGAGAGATCGTCGGTGTAGGCATAGCCAGTGCGCTCGCCCGATAGCACGCGGACGCCGCAGCCGACGGAAATGCCCTGGGTGGCCGACTTCACCATGCTTTCGTCGAGCGAGACCGAGGTGGAAGTCTGATATTCGAAGTAGAGGTCGGCGAAATCGCCGCCCGCCGAAAGCGCCGCAGCCAGATACCGCTCAATGTCAGCTTGCGCCAGTCCGTAGCGGTTGAAGAAAAACTTATTGTCCATAGTCACACTTATTGGATGCCCAACGGCGCGCGAAGACGCGCGGCCATGAGACCGCTTCCCTGGTCTGCCCTAACCATAAAACACCGGAACGGGAAGCGCGTTCCAGACGGTTCAATTATCACACAGGGCTGTGTTTCCCGACGCTGTATGGTCGGAGCAGAGTTCGCTAGACTCAGCTGGGATATCTTGTGCCAACAGCATCTATTACCCCTGAAGCGCTTACACGTCTGCTGGAGCAGTTTCTGGCGGGTGCGCCGCAAGCCGTGGCCCGCGAGGACGGCCAGGTGCTGTTTGACTTCAGCAGCGCACGATATTCGGTTTCAGGCGAAGGCAAGTGTGTGCTGCACATGTGGTCGGAGGAGCGCAACGCAGTACGGCGCGTGGTGGATGTGGAGATCAAGGACCGCACTTTGCGTTTGCAGGTCCTGCGCTTCGGAAAATCGCAACCTGACTCTGCTGGAGATTTGCGCCGATCGCGACTGGCGTACGGGGACCAGCAAGCGTGCCGCGCGGGCGCGCTATCAATCTCTTCTGGAACGCGTGCTGCGGCGCGAGTATCCCGGGATTCAAGCTGGAACAACTCAGCAGCAGCCCGGATCTGGAGCATTCGCTCAGCCCGGTTTACACGCGGGGCATGCTGCGCGCGGGACAATCGGCATTTGCGGTGCTGGGAGTCAATGCGGAGGAGACGCAGTCGTCGGTGGATGCCGCACTCACCTTTGGCATTCTCTGGATGGACTACCAGCGGCGGCATCAAGCCGGGCGGGCGCTGGTGGAAGGGCTGAAGCTCTTTCTGCCGCCGGGCCGATCGGAGATTGATTCGGCAACGCGCGGCCAATCTTAAATTGCGATGCCGCCAAGTGGCAGCTCTACGAACTGGACGAGCGCTCCGAGCTGTGCGAAGCCATTGACATTGCCGACAGCGGCAACATCATCACCCGGCTGACGCGTGCGGTTGACGTGCCGGCCGCGCGGGAACGCTTCGCCGCCTCCATTGCCCGCATTCATGCGCTGGCGCCGACGGCGGAGATCACGGTCGAGTCTGCGTCGGAAATTGTTTTCCGGCTCTATGGCCTGGAGTTTGCTCGCGCCTGCTTTACCCCGGTTTCGGGGTCGTTCCGCAATCGCGAGTCGATTGTCTTTGGGGTTGGCCGGGCCGAGCTAGGAGCTCGACGAGAGCAGCGAAGCGCTCTTCCGCGAACTGGTGCAGCGCATTTGCGAGCGAGCGCCAGCCGGACGGCTCGCACACCAACCTGTTCTTCCGCATCGCGCCCGAGCGCTGGCTGGAAAGCCTGATCGTGCGGGATGTGCGGCGACTGGATGAGCGGCTGGACGGGCGCTTTGTCTATTCGCAGGTACCGGCTTTTGCCGCCATCGATCGCGCCATGCTGGATGTGCTGACCTGCACGCTGGATGGCCGGCTGGCCATCCTGGAGCTGAAAGCGAATGAGGACATCCATTTGCCGCTGCAAGGGCTGGACTATTGGGCGCGGGTGCGCTGGCATCAGCAGCATGGCGAGTTCACCCGCAACGGCTATTTTGCCGGACGCGATCTTTCCAGCGCGCCGCCACTGCTGTATCTGGTTGCTCCTGCGCTGCGCGTGCACCCGCGACTGATGTGCTGCTTCGTTATCTTTCGCCACGCGTGGAATGGACACTGGTGCAGTTGGACGAGCACTGGCGTGAGGAAGTGCGAGTGGTGAATCGCAAACATCCCGCCCCGAGCGCACTGGCGTTTGCATCCTGACCGTCACCACCATCCCCAGCCGGGCATCTTATACAATCGAGCTTCTCATGATGAACCGGATGATTGTCGCTAACCTGGTACACCGGCCGTTCCGCACCCTCATCAGCGTGGTCGCGGTTGCGGTCGAGGTCACATTGATCCTGCTGATTGTCGGCATCATGCTGGGCATGCTGAAGGACACCAGCGGCCGCCAGGCAAGCCTGGGCGCCGACATTATGGTGCAGCCGCCGGGCTCGTCGCTGACTGATGGGCATGAATGGCGCGCCGGTCTCCGTCAAAGTCGCAAACCGGTTGATGAAGGCTACCGCACGTCATCGCCGTGGCTCCGGTCGTGACCCAGACGACGATCTCCAAGAGCCTTGAGGTGCTTTACGGTATCGACTTGCAATCTTTCGACTCAGTGACGGGAGGCTTCCATTACCTTGCCGGCGGCCCGTTCCAGGGGCCGTACGACATGCTGATTGACGACTTGAAAGCGGCGTCGGACCACATTAAGGTCGGCGACACCGTGCAGGCCTCGAACCACGACTTCCGCATCTGCGGCATCGTGGAGCATGGCAAAGGCGCACGCAAGTTCGTTCCCATGGCCACGCTGCAGGACCTGATCGGCGCAGCCGGCAAAGCAACCATCTTCTACGTCAAGCTCGACGATCCCAAAAATGCCGACGCAGTTGTCCAGGAGATCAAGAACATTCCCGGCATGCAGCAATATGGTGTGCACTCCATCCAGGAATATCTGTCGCTGATGACTTCAGCCAGCATTCCCGGCCTGAACACGGTGATCGATGTGGTGATTGGCATCGCCATGGTCATCGGCTTCATCGTGATCTTCCAGGCAATGTACACGGCGGTGATGGAACGCACGCGCGAGATCGGCATCCTGAAATCGCTGGGGGCGGACAAGCTCTACATCGTGAACGTGGTATTGCGGGAGACGCTGCTGATCGCGATCAGCGGCGTCATCCTGGGGATCGCGATTCAGCTATGGCGCTCGCGTGGGCCTGCGAGCGAAATTCCAGACGCTGCCGGTGCTGATTACGTATCAGTGGCTGCTGAAGGCCGCAATTATCGCGTTGATCGGCTCGCTGCTGGGGGCGTTTTATCCGGCAATCAAGGCGGCGCAGAAGGACCCGATTGATGCGCTGGCGTACGAATAGGGGGAGAATCGCGTCGGGTGACGACAACGGGGGCGCTCGTTCAATAGTTCTATCTGGATAGAGACACCGAACCAGAATGCCCATTGCGGGGCCGGAAAGGGCCCTAGATTCGACGCGAGGGTGGTCGGAGGTGGTCAGGGCTGTCTGGAACGCTGAAGGCCGCCAGAAGGGCTGCAAACGCCACCACGTCGGTTTCCCGATTTGGAACGCCTGGTCGGCGCTAAGGCCACACTTCCCGGGAATCCGCGTCGAACCTGCATTCGTGTCCTGATCCCACCCTCACCGGCTGTATTGGTTCTGTTTCTTCTCCGCGTGGCGCTCCAGGCCAAGTTGGATCAGCCGGTCCATAAGTTCGGGATAAGAGATGCCGGTCGCCGCCCACATCTTGGGATACATGCTGATGGAAGTGAAGCCGGGGATGGTATTGATCTCGTTGACGTACATCTTCTTCGTGCGCGGATCCATCAGGAAGTCGACGCGCGCCATGCCGGCGCAGTCCACTGCCTGGAACGCAGCCACGGCCAGCTGCTGCACTTCCTTCTGCTTGGCCTTGCCGATTTTGGCCGGGATGATGGACTCCGAGCCTTCCACCAGGTATTTGGCGCTGTAATCGTAGAACTCCTTGATCGGGCACGATCTCGCCGGCGACGGACGCGATGGGCTTATCGTTGCCCAGCACGGAGCACTCGATCTCGCGCGCCTTGCCCTGCTTGCCGCCGACACCTTCTTCAATCACCAGCTTGCGATCGAAGCGCGCGGCCTCGTCCATGGCGGCGGCGAGCTCGCTGGAATCGTGAACTTTGCTGATGCCGACTGACGATCCCAGATTCGCGGGCTTCACGAACACGGGATACTTCAGCGCGCTTTCGATCTGCTTGCGGACTTTCTTCGGCTGCTCGCGCCAGTCACTGCGCAGGATGGTGACGTGCTTCACGATAGGCAGGCCGGCATTGCGGAAGAGCCGCTTCATCACGTCTTTGTCCATGCCGGCGGCGGAGCCAAGCACGCCCGCGCCGACGTACGCGATGTCGGCCAACTCCAGCAGGCCCTGGATGGTGCCATCCTCGCCGAAGGTGCCATGCAGCACGGGGAAGATGATGTCGACATCCACAGGATTGACGCCCGCGCGAAGCTGATGAGCGTCGGTTTCGAAAGGCACGAGCGCGGAGTGATTTTCTCCCGGCATGGGCGGCACGACAACGCCTTCGCCCCGCGCCAGCACTGCCGCGGACTCGGTAGCGTCGGGATCGCCGGCGCGCAGGTGTCTGGGCTCGGGAGCATCGGCAGGCTTGCCTTGCAGCAGGCGTTCGGCATGGGCGGCCGTTACCCAGCGGCCTTCCTTGGTGATGCCGATGGGCACCACTTCGTATTTGCTCTTGTCGATTGCGTTCAGGACCGAGGCCGCCGACAGCAGGGAGACTTCATGCTCGCCGCTGCGCCCGCCAAACAGGACGCCTACCCGGAGTTTCTTCATGAATCGATCTTAACGCCACAAGTTTATGTGAGTAGTGACGACTGAGAGACATGCCAGGGGCTTTTCCGCGGAGCGAATCATTGCCGGCGCAGGCCGCGTTTGGCAGCGTACATGGCCTTATCGGCGGCGGCACAGAGCTCGGCGGGGTCGGCGCCATCCTCGGGATAGAGGGCGTAGCCAACACTCACCCCGGTGGGGATTCGTTCGCCTTCGATGTCAAGCGGTGGAACCAAAGCCGATTCCATGGCCGAGGCCAGCGATTGGGCTCCTTCAACGGTGGCGATTTCGCTCACCAGGGTGAACTCGTCGCCGCCGCTTCGGGCCAGGGTATCGGAGGCGCGCATGCGAGCGGAGAGCCTGGCCACTACCTGCTGAAGCACAGCGTCGCCAATGCGGTGTCCGAAGGTATCGTTGATTTCCTTGAAGTCGTCGAGGTCGAGGAGGAGAACGGCCACATGGCAGCCAGTACGGTCGGCACGCGTAAGCGCCTGGAGCAGGCGGTCCTGGAGCAAGCGCCGATTGGGTAGTCCGGTAAGCTCGTCATGGTAGGCGAGATGCTCGCTGGCGTGGATCTGATCTTCCAGCAGGGTGACGATCATGCCCACGGCCACCAGGTATTTCGGGATGTTCCAGGTCTCGGATTCAACCCGGACCGAGGGCGCGAACATGGCCAGCAGGATGAGAGCGGGAAAAGTAAATCCCCAGGCGACGAAGCCGAAGACGGTGGACAAGACTCCGGCGGAGGGCCGGCGAAAGCGGTACCAATAGAGGCCGCCGGCAAAAAAATTCAGGCTGGCAAGGATCAGGAGAACGCCATAATCGGGATGGCCGGCAGCGATGCTCCACCACACCAGCGCCGCCAGTCCGAACAACGACAAGCCGATACAAACCACGTAGGGAGTGAGTTCCTGATACCAGGCCCATAGCATCCGCAGCACCGCCATCAGGCCCAGCAGCACCACGGCATAGTAGAAGCGGTTGGCGGTCACGCCCCACAGGATGGCATTGCTGTAGGCGAGGGCGGGAAGGCCGAGCACCAGGGAGATCACCAACTGGCGTCGCCACGTAGTGGCCTGCGGCGCCACCGAGACTACAAAAGCGACGCTGGCCATAAGTGTGGCGCAAAGCCCGATAGCATGCTCGCTCGCAGCCATCCAGGCAATTCTGGAATGAGCGAATTGCACCACCGAGCCCAGGAGGATGAAGGCCCATCCTGTCAGCCAAAGACTCACACGCTCCTCAGTCTGCTGGCGGCGTATGGCCGCGAACACCGTTACCAGGACGGTAAGAGCGATGACCGCGGGCAGGGCGTTGAGATTCAATTGCATAACGGAGAACGCTCACGCGAAAACCACAGCAGATGGCTGGCTGCCAGGGTTCTTCGCTAGCCTAACACTCAGATTCCGAAGCGCAAGGGCGAGTTGGTCACTGACGGTACGTTACGGGATGGAGAGTGGATGGGGTTTCGAACCCGCCAGCTCGGCGGATGGTTTTGCGTGCCGGCAATCCAGTCCCGCAAAACGGCTGGCGGCACGGCGGCACAGGCCGCTGCATTGACTGAGGGCGGTGGTTGACAATCGCGTCTAGAATGCGCCAGTGCCTCCGCCGCCAAACCCGCCGCCGCTGAAGCCGCCTCCGCCGCCAAAGCCACCCCCGCCAAAGCCTGAGCCCGTGCTGCTGGCCCGGGGCGCGGTGACAAATGCCTGGTGAGCATCGGTGGCCATGGCATGCATCGACCCTGCAAAGAAGATGGGATTGAAGCCAACGTATGGCGTGGGCCCGACATACCAGGTGGGAGGATTCTGCACGATCCCCTCAAATGCCTTGCCCCAGCGGTTCTCGATGCCCAGCGCCATGGCGTAGGGCAGGATCTTCTCGAAGGTATCGGGCGGCATGCGTCTCAGCCGGTCAGCATCGACGCGAGTGATGAATTCCTGCAAACCCAGGATCTCGACTTTGGTGCGCACACCCTTCAGCGACTTGGCCGGCATGATGCGGGCGAAGAGGACGACGATGAACAGCGCGATGAGGCCGGCGGCAATCAGCAGTCCGACGGAATCGAGAATGCTGGCCCAGCCCAGCAGTTGCAGGATGACAAACGGCAGCGCGGTGAGAACGACGCCCGCCGCCACATAGGCGTGTGCCGAGTCGGGATCGACCGTGTACATTCCTTTGCTTTTCAGCTCGGCAAGGATGTTGTGCTTGATGGTGGGAATGGCAACGTAAAACTGGTTGCGCAACTCCGACAACCGAATCTGGGTGGCGCCGCCGGCGAACATGTGGTTCAGCATCACCTGCTCGTGCGCTGCCAGCGCGGCCCACTCCGCTTCCGGCTTCAGCGCATGGAAGGTGTAATCGCGATGCGAGAACAGCAGCGCCTTCGACTCCGTCTCCTCAATCTTCAAATAGCCCTTGACCGCCAGGTCCACCAGGGTTGAGGTGATGTCGCGGGGATGAACACCATCCTCCAGCAGCGAGCCGACTTCAGCCGGGGTCATGTCCTTGGGCGGCTCATACATGGGAGCGACCGAGATGTCGGGTTTGGGATCGCGGCCCTTGGTCCACCAGAAGAAGAACATCACGAGCAGCGCCCATAGCGGCAGCAGCACAACGATATTGCTGCGCAGGAACCATAGAGCGAAGGTGAGCTTGCTGGGCTCGGTGAGCACGCCCTTGCTGATGTACACGTCAGCCGTGAGGCCTTCGCGCATGGAGAGCGGCCCATTGCTCTGCACCCGGACCACGTTGCCGTTGACTACCACCGTGGCATCCTGCGTCTGCGAGCCGTAGACCCCAGTGAAGGCTTGCGCGCGCAGATCGTGGGCAGCACCTGGCGGAAAATCAATGATCGCCGCAGCCGCGTCAATCGGCACCGGCGTGTCGTTGCCGGTCACATTCCAGTAGAGTTCGTCGTGATCGTCGAACCAGCGCACTCCGTTCTTCACCGTATAGCTGATCTCGACGACCCGCCGGGTGTCCACCGCGCCGGGAATGTAGATCTTGAGATGACGATTGCCGTTCTGCACGCTGGAGTCGTACTTCAGCGCCCCACCCTGGCCATCGGTTACGCTGGTCACCGTCAGCAGCAAGGTGTAATTGGAGCCGTGCGGCCCGGGATATTCAATAGGGATATCACGATAAATGCCGTGGAAGGCGCCATTGAAGTCGACCACCAGATGCTCGCGAACCGTCATGGTGCCGTCCTGCGCGACCGTTACATCGTCGACAAAGCTGGTGATGTGCCACTCGCGGGCGAAAGCGGGAAATGCGAGAAGTGCGACGACCGCGGCAGTTCGGAGACAGCATTTGGCACTTAGCATTTAGCACTTAGCTCCGAGCCGCGAGCCACGAGCTCAATTCCGTCCACCATGTCGTCGGCTGATTTCAAGATCGGACCAGTAGCGCCGGTCAACGAGCTTCTAACGGAGTCCAATCGCTGCAAGGTTACAAGTCCTCATGGCTCGAAGCTCGGGGCTCGAAGCTCGTAGCTCGGGGCTTCTTCAGAATTTCACCGCGACCGGCTCCCGCTGCGCCGGCTCGGTGATGTCGAAGAACTGCTTCTGTTGGACGTGGAACATTCCCGCGACGATGTTGCTGGGGAAAGTCTGGATCTTGGTGTTGAGGTCGCGAACCACCGCGTTGTAATAACGGCGCGCGTTCTGGATAGCGTCTTCCAGTCCGGTCAGCGAGCCTTGCAGCGACATGAACTGCTGATTCGCCTGCAACTGCGGATAGGCTTCCGCCACAGCCAGCAATCCTCGCAAGGCATAACGTCAGCTGACCTTCGGCCTCGCTCTTTTCCGCTGGAGTGCTGGCGGCCATGGCCGCGCTGCGAAACTTGGCCACATTCTCGAAGGTGCCTTTTTCGTGGGCGGCATAACCCTTCACCGTTTCGACCAGGTTGGGGATCAGGTCATAGCGCCGCTTGAGCTGCACATCGATGTCGGCCCAGGCATTGTCGGCGCGAACCCGCAGCTGCACCAGGCTGTTGTAAATGCCGATCAGCGCGAAGGCGATGATCGCCAGCAGGGCGATGATGATGATGAGGCCAATCATGATTCCTCCAGGCCGGCGAGAGGCTTCGCCGGCGGGCGCAAATCCGCAGCCGAGCAGAAAACAACAGTCGAGCGGAAGGTATCACAGGGCGGAAGTGCGAAGCAACGCGAGGCGGCCGGAAGACAGTGCTTTCAGCCGGGCGCAAGGCGCTCCGGAAGGCGTAAAATAAGGCGTTCGGCCGGTTGCCGCATCTCCCTGCAATGGCCGGCATCTATTACTAGTCATCCCAATTTTGACCTACCTGAGAGGACGCACTTATGGCCAGCACCATGACTCCCGCGCGCGAAGGAACCCGCATCGCCGCCAGCATCAATAACGCCCGCATTCCAACCGAATTCACGAACGAGCCCTCCATCGACTGGAGCAATCCCGAGAACACGCGCCGCATGAGGGTCGCCATCGAGAAGGTCCGCAACGAACTGGGCCGCGAATACGACCTGGTGATTGGCGGCCGCCGCGTGAAGACTGCCGAGAAGACGCAGTCGCTGAATCCGGCGAAGCCGTCCGAGGTGGTTGGGACGTTTTCCGCGGCCGGCGCTGCCGAAGTTGAGCCTGCCATGCAGGCGGCGCTGAAGGCCTTCGAAACCTGGAAGTATTCGTCGGTGGAAGAGCGCACCAACCTGCTGTTCCGCGTGAGCCATCTGCTGCGCGAGCGCAAGTTCGAGCTGATGGCCTGGATGGTCTTCGAAGTTGGCAAGAACTGGCCCGAGGCCGATGGCGACATCGCCGAACTGATCGACTTCACCGACTTTTACGCGCTGGAGGCGCTGCGGCTGGCGGAAGCCAGAGACTCCGGTGCAATTGCCGGGCGAGCGCGACTGGCTGCGCTACATCCCGCTGGGCGTAGGCGCGGTGATTCCGCCGTGGAATTTCCCGGGCGCGATCATGGGCGGCATGACGCTGGCGTCGATCGTGTGCGGCAACACGGTTGTGCTGAAACCGTCGGGCGACTCGCCGACCATCGCCGCGAAGTTTTTCGAGATCCTGGAAGAAGCTGGACTGCCGGACGGCGTGGTGAACTTCTGTCCCGGCCACGGCAACAGCTTCGGCAATGCCATCGTCGAGCATCCCAAGACGCGCTACATCGCGTTCACGGGATCGAAGGAAGTGGGTCTGCACATCAATCAGCGCGCCGCCGTACAGCAACCGGGCCAGCTTTGGATCAAGCGCACGGTGCTGGAGATGGGCGGCAAGGACTCGATCATAGTCGATGCCGATGCCGATCTGGATGCAGCGGTCGAGGGCGTCGCGAGTGCGGCTTTCGGCTTCAGCGGACAGAAGTGTTCCGCGTGCTCCCGCGCCATCATCGACGAGCGCATCTACGATAAGTTCCTGCAACAACTGAAGCAGCGCGTGGAAAAGATCACCGTCGGCGACCCCGCGCTGAATCCGAACATGGGCCCCGTGGTCAACGAGAAGTCGATGAAGACGATCCTGGGCTACATCCAGAAAGGCGTCGCGGAAGGTGGCCGGCTGATTACCGGCGGCGAGCGCATTGGGAATGAAGGCTACTTCATTCAGCCCACGGTGATTGCCGATGTCGAGTCCGATGGCGACCATCTCGCAGCAGGAGATTTTTGGGCCGGTGCTGGCGGTGATCAAGTCGCGAAGCTTCGAGGAGGGGTTGACAGATCGCCAACAACACCGAGTTCGGCCTGACGGGCGCGGTCTATACCGACTCGGACGACAAGATTGAGGCGGCCAAGCAGCAGTTCCACGTCGGCAACCTGTACATCAATCGCAAGTGCACGGGAGCGATGGTGGGCGCGCATCCCTTCGGCGGCTTCAACATGTCGGGAACCGACTCGAAGGCGGGCGGCCCGGATTACTTGTTGCTGTTTACCCAGGCGAAGTCGATTGGGGAGAAGATCACGAAGTAAGTGGTAGATGGTTGTTCGTGAATCGTGGATTTAGGCCGGGGCGTAATGCTTCGGCCTTTTTGTTTTGAAGGCAGCCTGTGCCGGGAAAAGCTCGAAAAGCAGATCCCTCGCGGGCTGAAGCCCGCTCGTGATGACAAAAATAAAGGATTCGCACCGGCGCAGCTGAAGCTGCGCCCCTTCAAGACGCCGGGTGCCCCGTTCTGTCATCCCGAGCGGAGCAAAGCCGGGTGCCCCGTTCTAGCCCTTCCTTTGGCTAGGGCGGGCGCAACTATGTCAGCACCATATTGTCGATCAGCCGCGTCGTCCCAAAGTACGCGGCGACGGCCACCAGCGCGCCGCGCGTGACATCCGCAACCGGATCGAGCGTGTTCGGATCGACGACGGCGAAATAGTCCAGCCGCGCGCTGGGCTCTTCCGCGATGACTTGTGTGCCGGCTTGAATCAGCTTGGCGGCATCGCGCTCGCCCTGATCGGACAGCATCTGCACGCGCATCAATGCACGATGCAACACCAATGACTGTTGACGCTGTTCCGGCGTGAGATAGATGTTGCGCGAGCTCATCGCCAGCCCATCCTTCTCGCGCACGATAGGACAAACAACCATCTCCACATCCATATCGAGATCGTTGACCAGCTTGCGCAGCACGGCAACCTGTGCCGCATCCTTCTGGCCGAAGAAAGCGCAGTCGGGGCGGACAATCTCAAACAGCTTGGTGACCACGGTGGCGACGCCGCGAAAGTGTCCGGGACGAGACGCGCCGTCCAGCTTGTCACTCAGGCCATCGACGACAACATACGTTTCTGACTGGTGCCCCAGGTTCGCGTCCTTCCTTTGGACGCTAACCTGGGATGCGGGATACATTTCATCGGGCGTAGGCAGGAAAAGCAGGTCGACGCCAAGCTGCTCCAGCATGGCTGCATCGCGCTCCAGCGGCCGCGGGTATTTGGCGAGATCTTCCGTAGGAGCGAATTGAAGCGGGTTGACGAAGATGGAAACTGCGGTGACGTTGCAGCGCGCCTTGGCCGCGCGCACCAGCGAGAGATGGCCTTCGTGCAGAGCTCCCATGGTCGGGACAAAGCCCAGCGTCTTGCCGCTGCGCGTGGCCTGGCGGCAGGCTGCTTTCATTTCGGCGATGGTGGGAATGCGCTTCACGGGCTCTAGCAATTCACAATTGGTTTATAGAGATGGTAGAACATGCCTTCACAGTTTGCCGAAACAGTCGGAACAGCAGATCCCTCGCGGACTAAAGTCCGCTCGTGATGACAAGAAACTTAAAGATGACTCGTAACGGCGCAGCTAAAGCTGCGCCCCTTCAAAGCACGAGGTCGGATCTAGCCGACGCCCGGGGATCAAAGTTCTAGTGTGATGGCGCTTTCGTCGGAGGCGCAGTCGGAGCCGGCGCGCTCTCATCGCTGGCGCCCACTGGCGGCTCGGGCTGCGGCAGCGTCCAACTCTCCAACACACCCTTCAGCACCGGCTCCAGCCGCGCCGAATCCTGCGGCGCACACTTCAAAGCTACCGAGTAGATTTCGTTCTCCGGCCCCTGAATGAAGACCATCTCCTCAACCCAGTCGTGGCCGGTCGCCTTCTCGCGATAGCGCGCCTTCAACATCTGCGCGGGCTGGTGATCGACGGTCCGCTCCTGGCGTTGCAAGGTGACGAAATTCTGTCCGGCTTCGCGCATCGCCGTCATAGCCTGCTCGATGATGCCGTTCAGCCCGGGACCTTCTTCATCGCCTCCCGGCGAGGGCGCGACCATCGCCAACGTAATCTCGTACCACAGCGCGCGGTCGTCTTTCTGCGGCGGCGCGACCACCACTCCGTTGCCGTCAAAGACCTCGCCCAGCATGGTCCAGGTAGGTGGGTATCTAAAGCAGAAGCTGGCATTGGGCTGGCAGTATTTTTTCCAGGAAACAGCAGGTTTGTGCGCGGGAGCAGCAGTCTGACTCGCCGCAACCGAGGCCAGCCCCAACACCATTGCCATCAGCCAAACCGATCGCCGCGCACGCCGCATCTCTCTAGACTGGCACAGCGCGCTTGCGTTCGGCAATCGGGGTCCCCAGCAAGCGCCGATTTTGCGATGGTTGGGGTTGAATGGTGTGGAGCGCGGCCAGTGTCTCTTTGGGCAGATGATACGACTCGGCGTCGGAGGGATAACCGCCCGACTTCACATCGTCTTTGAACGCCAGCAGCGCGTTACCGATGACCGCGCCAACGTCGGCGTAGCGGCGCACGAACTTCGCCGGCGGCGAAAACGTCAGGCCCAGCAGATCGTGGAAGACCAGCACCTGGCCATCGCACTCTGGACCGGCGCCAATGCCGATGGTCGGGACCTCCAGCTCGTGCGTGATCATCGCCGCCACTTCGCGGGGAATGCCTTCCAGCACCACGCAGCAAGCGCCGGCGCGCTCCAGCGCGAGCGCGTCGTGCACGAGTTGCTCGATGGCTTGCAGCGTCTTGCCCTGCACTTTGTAGCCGCCCATGGCGTGCACCGACTGCGGCGTCAGCCCAATGTGACCGACCACGGGAATCTCGGCCTCGACCATGCGCTCGACCAGATGAGCCCGCTTCTCGCCGCCCTCGATTTTGACCGCCTCGGCGCCAGCTTCCTTGATGAAGCGCGCAGCGTTGCGCAGCGATTCGCGCTGGCTGAGGTGATAGGAGGCGAACGGCATGTCGGCCACCAGGAAAGCGCGCTTGACGCCGCGGTGCACGGCACGCGTGTGATGCAGCATCTCGCGCATGGTGACGGGCAGAGTGTTTTCGTAGCCCAGCATTACCTGGGCCAGGGAGTCGCCCACCAGCACAATGTCAATGCCGGCTTCGTCGACCAGACGCGCGCTGGCGTAGTCATACGCGGTGAGGCAGGTGATGATTTCCTGACGTTGTTTTTTTTCGAGAAGAGTGGAAGCGGTGATCTTGGCGCGGAAGTCGCCGGTGGTAATACTCACAATGTCCTCCAGTGCAGTTCCGCGTTCGCGGATACCGCCTGCTTGGTCTCGTCACACGGGGCTGTGATCCCCAGATGAGAGACGATTGAATTCTACACCCCGAGAAGAGACGGGCAATGACTATTTCGATGTAGGCGGCGGGGGCGGCGATGGACTCTGCGCCGGTTCGGCTGCTGCGCAGCTATGGTCGTGGACGATGCGCCAGCCCTCGGGAAACTTGCGGAAGATGAGGGTGAAGACGCCGTGCGGCTGTTTGCCGTCGGGCATCACCAGATGGAACTGGCCGCGAACGAAAGCAGCAGTCCGCACTGAGCGGCTCCACGCGCAAATCGCTGAACGAAAGCGTGCCCATGGAGTGGCCGGCCGACTGGTAGTTGCGCTGGTAACGCTCCAGCGTGGGCTGCCATCCCTTGGTTTCGGTGGCTCCGGAAAAGAAGGTCAGGTCGGGGGATTTCCAGTAGCCGGCCATGAATGCGTCTAGGTCGTGATGGTTCCACGCGTCCACCTGCGCCTGGAGCACTGCGCGGATGGCCGCGTCCATGTTGGAAGAACTTTGGTTCTGGGCCGATGCGAACGCGGTCGCGAGCAAAACCAGCAGCGATGCCAATTTCATGCCAACCTCCGGGCGCAAGTGTAACGGAGGCAGGCGAGAAAGAAAAAAGTGCCGCAACTAAACACGCTGGGGAGAAAGTCGGAAACGCTTGGTGCCGCCGGCTGAAGCCTCCTCGTGATAACAAAAATAAGCGGCCTATCGGCACGACTGAAGAGGCCGCTGAAAAAGTCAAAAGCAGATCCCTCGTCGGCCTGAAGGCCTCCTCGTGATGACAAAAAATAAAGGGCCTATCGGCGCCCTGACACGAAGCCGTTCATAGCTGGCCTTTTCCGCGGGCTATGCAGTCGCGCCCTGACACAAAGCACGAGCGACGCCCGGGAAACCTCTTGTCCCCGGGCGAACGCTCGTTCCCATCAATTTATTCTCAGTGGCCCTGCTGCGCTTTCACCTCGGCACGGTTGCGCTCCAGGGTGGCCACCAGGACGTCCTTGGAACGGGTAAGGTCCTTCACCCGCCCCGTCAGCACTGGGCGAAAATCCAGGGACCGGCCATAGTAGGCACGCATGCCATCGTCATCTGCCTTGATGACCGTGCCGTTCAGGGTTGCGCCGGCAAACAAACCGCGCGCCCGGGAATACGTCAGGACCTCTGCATTCATCTTCCAACTGGTATCGGCAGCGGCCTGGCGTCCCACCGGCCCGGCCGAAGCGCTGGCCGCTCCGCCAATCTTAAACTTGGCGCTCAGCAACTGATTCATGCCGTCGTCGTTCATGATCAGCATCACCAGGTCCACGCCTTCCGCGCCAATCTGCGCGCCCCAGCTTCCGCCGGTCACGACGAAGAAGGCAGGTGCGCTCCAGCCGCCCCGCGGCAACCGGCAGGAGGCGACACCGCGTCCGTGTTCCGCGCCGAAGATAAATCCGCCTTTAATCATGGACGGAACGACGGCTACGCACTTCGCTTTGGTAAATACGGAATCGGGGATGCCGTTGTCAGGCGCGGCCAGAAGCTGATTCAGGTCCTTGGCTGCATCGTCCAGCCGGGCCATAGCCTTATCGTGCTCGGCGGCTTGCTGAGTGCCGGCGTCCTTGGCGTCCTGCTTTTCGTTTTCGGCGGAGTTCGCCTCGTTGGCCGCCGCATTCTTGCGTGCGCTGTTGTTGTTCTGGGTGGTAGTGTTTTGCGCGCTCGTGCTGCTGCTGGAATTGTCCTGTGCAAGAACCATGCCTGCGCTCAGCACCAGCAACCCTATGAAAATTCCAATTCGCTTCATGACTTTGTTTGTTCCTCCCTGAGATAGCCCGGATTCGGCCCTCATCGGTCGCAGTTAGTTGGATAGGGAATGTGCCGGGCGGGTTTGTATGGCGAGGAAAAACTATTTGTCGAAGGCAGCTTACAACCCGGCAAGGCAGGGAGACATCGCGGCGTAGCGAAGCGGTTTTACGCGGGACGTTTGACGGTGGGCTGTTTCCACGGACGCTTGGGACGTTCGCCTTGTGGCAGGTCGCGATCGCGCACCCGATCGTACACATAGGTTGCGCTGACCGTCCCCAGGCTTTCGTTGTAGAGACTGATACTGCCGATGCCTTCCTTCAGCTCTTCGGAGAAATCGTGCAGTGCCTTCAGGTGGTCGGCAGTTGCGGGATGCACAGTCTTACTGGTCTGCAAAACTTTCTGGTAACCGTGGTCCACCAGCTTGGAGATTTCGCCGTTCATGAGATAGCCGGGATAGGCAAAGATCTTCACGCTGCCGTCATCGGCCCGCTCGATGGCCGCGGAACAGTGATACTTCTTCAGAAACACACGGCCGCTGGCGCCAGGAGCTTCCAGCACATCAAAGCCGTGGTCGCGAAACCAGGCAACAGCTTCTTCAAACGATCTTGTTTTAACTTTCTTTGCCATTCCAGTCGTAAGTCCTCAAGGTGCGATAACTATTTCCGCATACGTTGCGGCGAATTCACACTGTCGCACATCGCCAGCACCCGCCGCAACTCGCGGCGCAACGAAAATCCGATGAGATGCATCCCGATCTTCGACTTTATCGCTCACTTGGGCCAGCGCGCCGAGGTGTAATCGACGGCTTCCTGCACATTGAGCTCGCGCGTGCTGACGCCGGTGCGAACGTAGAGCTTGGGAGCGTCGCCTTCTTTCAGATAAACCGGGCGCGGGGTTGGAGCCACCATCACGCGGCACACTTCTTTGTTCTCGACGGAGTGAAAGACGATATGCACCTGACGACACGCGTCGGCCCCGAGCTTGGTTGCGACCGCGGTCATCACTGCCTGCTCGAAGCCGTCGCGGTCCTGTTTCTTCAGCGTCTTGTAGTCGTGCTCGAGGCCGACGATGGCGCCGTCGTCGGCCACGCCGATCAGCAGGGTCCCGCCGTTACCGTTCATGTAGCCGGCGAGGGTCTTCATCACGACCGCTTCCAGCGCGCGATTGACTTTGTTCTCGCGCAGGTCCCAGCGGAACGACGACTTGAACTCCAGTTGCGCGCTCTCGCCTTGCGCGATCAGGGTGCGCAGGTCGCTCTGGAGCGCGGCACTGAGCTGCTCAATCCGCTGCGAGCGCCGCTGCATGGTCGAATATAGAAGTGCGCCGGACACGCTCAAGATCATGCCGACAATGGCATAGAACGTGGTCTTCTCCGGCGTCTGTCCTTTGATGGAGCGATGGAGTTGGGTCACAGCAAAGTCAGCAGCGGTTGAGTTTCCTGGCTGGTATTCGTAGTAGTAAACGAACTCGTTGGTGGGATAGAGGACGAAGATGCCGACCGCTGCGCCCAACAGCAGAGCGACGGCGAAGATGCGCAGGCGGGAACGGAGTTTCCAGGAGAGCTGCATCGGGTTCGGCATCAGTACATTTCCCACATTCACAAGCTCTAGTAGAGCGGGCCTTCAGCCTGGAGGCAGTCAGCGATTATCTAAGAACGTACGGAATCAAATTAAGACGAATTCCCTCAGTGGCTAAAGCCACATGATTCTGACCTCTTTCTACGGACGGCCTAAAGGCCGTCCTCTTCGAAGGCCGGCGTTAACGGGGACCTTCTCAGCTTCTCCAATGCAAGGTCACGGGGCCGTCCATGGGATGACGCATGGGCTTGCCGCTGGCCTGCGATTCCAGCCGCGCCTGCTTCAACTCGAAGTACCACTTGGCGGGACGGTCGGCGTCGTCGATCAACATGAGCGATGGATTGTACTTCAGCCCTTCGGCCTGCTGGATCATGGTGACCTGGTCCTGGGTGACGAAACGGCGGCCGAAGAATTTCGCGATGGGCGTGAGAAACGGCACGTTGAGGAAGACATTCCACGCCGCGCAGACATCGATGCGGCAATGGTTCTCGATGGTCGGCGTGACCGTCGTGAGGCTGGCAAACCACTTCTCGCCGCAGCGGATGACCTCATAGCGCCGGTTAGGCAGAACGAAGTCGATGGTCGTAGTAATCGGCTGGCCATAGACGCCCAGCAGCTTATAGGGCGCGCTGTTGGCCGAAGGCTGATGCGCCGTCATGCGGAAGCCGCCGTCGATAGGCTCGAAATGTTTTTCCTTCTCGTGGATGCTGGCTTGCGAGCGCCACCACCACGACTGATGCACAAACGGCCCGTGCGCCGGATCCATCAGTCCAATGATGCCGTGATCGATGTTGCAGGGCAGATCGGCAGTGAGATAGGCGGAGCGAAAGCGCTGGCTGAACTTCGGTACCTCGGGGACGGGCGGCAGATCGTCCTGAACTTCATCTCGGGTGCCCCGTTCTAGCCCTTCTTTTGGGCTAGGGCGGGTTAGATTCTACCTCTCCCACTCTGTGGGACATAGACCCAGAGATGTCCGTCGCGCTCCTCGCAGGGAAACGCGGTCGCATAGATTTTGCAGGGATCAAGCGAGTCATGCTGGGTGAGCGACGGGATTTCGCGGCACTGGCCGGAGAGCGGCTCGAAGGCCCAGCCGTGATATTTGCAGGTAACCTGCTGGCCGTCGAACCATCCATAGGAAAGCGGAATGCCGCGATGGGGACAGGAATCGCGCATGGCGAAGTAGCTGCCGCCGGCGGTGCGTCCCAGGACAAGCGGAATGCCGAGGAGCATGGCCTTCGCCATCTGCCTGCCGGAAATTTCCGAGGCGCGCATCGCCGGATACCAGTCGTCGTAAATCAACGTGGTGGTTGGGCCGGAGGCTGCGCGAGTGACTTCGCTGGTCATGGTTCCGAAGCCATACTAACGCAGACCCCACCGAGTTGGTGATCCGACGGCAGGGGCGCGTCATGGCGAAGCCGTGCGCATTGCGGGCGACGGTCACGCGGCTCCGGATTATTTTCCGACTAGACCCGGGCTTTTGCACGCATGCGTGAAGACCCGTGCCGTCCCTACGGGACTCGGGTATTTTTCCACTCCACCCAGCACTCCGCTGCGCTGCGTCCTGGGCTAACTCATATCCACCCCTCCGGGGTTCTACTTTCATGCTTCATACTTTGGTGCCGAAAAGTAGATGTTAGTTCTCAAGGCAGACTCTTCCATCCCGAAATCCACGCGCCGCCCAGCAGCAGCACCACGGGATAACACTCCAGGGTGTAGCGCGGCTCGGGATTGGGAAGTGTGCCGAGAAAGGCCGAGCGCAGCAACACGAACAGCAACATCATGGCGAGATATCGCGGGCGCGGGCCGCGCACTACTCCCATCACCGCCGCAAGCATGAACAGCAAATTCAGCGCGCCCCACAGCGACGGCGATCACTGAGGATTGGGTGTCGTCGGCGAAGTCCCACCAGCGCGAATCCAACGGGAGCATCTCCGTCCGCGGACGCAACCACATGTCGGCGACGCGCAGCGCCGGCAGCCAAACGTAATAGCGCAGTGGATCGCGGCGGATGCGCTGCGTTGGCCAAGACCGTTAGCTGCGAGTTCAGCTCAGGATTAATCACCAGCGTGTGGGCATAGGCGTCGAAGATGGCCCGCGTCTTCTCGCGCTCCGCGGGGCTGTCAAAGGCGCGCGACGGCAGCACCCCAAGGTCAAGCTTGTCGTCCGGGACCTGCCAGTAGACCTCTTCGGTGGAGACGTAGTCGGCCACCCAGGTGCGCACCCACTTGTCGAAGCCATCAGGAGCAAACTCACCGGGATCGCTGGCCGACTGCGGCACCAGCGGCTGGAAGCGATGGAAGTCGCGCCAGTTGCGGATGGTCCAGGGAACGAGCGGCGCCAGGGAGATGGCCAGCACCAGGACTCCTGCCCAGAAAAGGTGAGCGCGCTCCGGCGACCGTCGCGACAACCGAAAGAGCAGGTAGAGTCCGAGCGCGATCAGCAGGATGCCGCCATCGGGGCGCAACAAAATACCGCAAGCGATGGCGACGCCGCACCAGATCCAGGCGCGCCATGCATTATGGCCCTGCTCCAGACGCGTTGAAGCCTGCGGCTGCGGCATCGAGTGCGACCGCGACGAAGAAGATGCTGAGCGTCTCCGTGAGTGGCGCGACCGTGTAATTGGCGGTGAAGGGGCACAGCGCGGCCAACAGAGAACGCCAAGCGTGCTGCGCGTGCGGATACGGTTCGCCGCGCCAGGTCCGCAACGAAGAAGCAGGTGGCGACGTCGATGACGATCTGCACCAGCAGCACCGCGTTGTAATGTTCGCGGCCAAAGAGCGCAAAACATGCGGCGAGGAACGCCGGATATCCCGGCAGGCGGATCAGATGTGGGACGCACTCCGCTGGAGTGAGTGAGGCCGAAGATGCCGCGGTCGAGCCAGTTCTTCCCGATGTCACCGTAAATCAGCGAATCGCCGATGACGTGCGGGAACTTGAAGTAGAAGACCAGACGCAGGACGAGCGCGGCCAGACTGACCAGGAGGAAGAAACGTGCGGTCGTCGTGAACCATGCGACCAGAACGGCGGCGAAGTCTTCAGCGGGTTGCCGGCCGGATGGCGCACGTGGCGAATATAGCACTGGGAAAGCATCTCAGGCAGAGAGACCAATTGTCTGGACGGCGGCCTGCGAGGCGGCACAAGCCTTTCGTGAGCGCGCGCCCGCGGCGGCAGATACGCCCGCGGGAACCTCCTATCTACCACTTCCATGGTCTGGACATTGCACTTCCGGGCGGCTAGCTTTCTACTTCTGAACGCTTCGGGCGAATCGGAACGGGGGCTGCGGTGAACTCGATTACAAGGGGCGATGTTGCGTTCGCGGTGCTCTGCGTGGTTGTAATGGTCGCCATCTTCATCGTCATTGCCCTGGTATTGTTTGTGCGGAGAGTGTTGTCGAACGCGAGTGAAAGACAAGCATTACGCGGTAACCCAGAGAAGATTAGCCAGCGGCTGGCAAACATCCCCAGAAAGTGAATAGCAGGATAGTCGCTCGTCAGACTCCCAGGTCTCGAAAAACGCGAGACCTAGGGCACCCGCTTAGAAGATCCCCTCTTTTTGCAGAGCCTGAACCACTACCTGGACCACCGCATTGATGGCCTTGTCCACTTTGTCGGGATTGGGATTGAAGGTGTCGCTGATGCCCGTCCACACAAATTCGCCTTCCGGCGTAGAAGTGCCGTATAGATTGGTTTCGACGCGCACGATCTTGTCCTCGCGAAGGTAGTCGGGAGAATAGACTCGCGGGTAGACTGCGCCGTAGTAGCCATAGAACGAGTTGTAGTAGGGATAAGGAACGGCATAAGCCTGTCCGGGAATGTAGGTAACTTCGCTCTTCACTCCCACCAGGCGCGAGGTTATGACGGCGTCGATGTTGTGCTCCTTGATCTGCTCCTTCAAGTAGTCGGGAATCATCTTCGCCGACTTGGGCCGCAGCAGGATGTTATGGCCGGGAATGGCGTGGACGCCCTTGAGCTTGAGCGCATTGGCCATGGCGTCTTCGAAGTCGGAACGAATGGCCGGGTTGTCGCTCATGCCGATGACCAGCACTCGCTGGAAGCGCTGCCCGGCATAGGTGGGACTCTTGACGCTGGCTACCAGCTTGGTGCTCTTGCAATTGCCCAGCGCCGAGGCGGCCAGCAAGACCGCGATGATTGTCGCAAATCGTCTCAAATGGTTTCTCCTGCTACCGAATGAGAGTATCACCAAGGTTGGTTTTCAGGAGGCGGAGAGTGTGCGGGGTTGGGTTGGGGCATCGGGTGCCCCAGGTCTCGCGCCTTTCGAGACCTGGGTGAGGACAATGTGCGACTCCGAGGAAGCCCGGGTCTGGAAAACGCCAGACCCGGGGTACCCCGGCGAGTTTGCCACCCGCTCAGAGCTTCCCGTTTGTTAACATTTCCCCCATGCTCATGCGGGCCATTCAGATGTGTTGTGCCCTGGCAGTCCTCCTGCCGGGTGCCCCACTCATTCCTGATGTTGGAATGAGTGGGAGGGAATTGTCGTAAGGAGCAGTCTCAACGAGGTCGCTTCCAATTGATCGGCGATCTCCCACACATTCGAAACCCGCGAATGTGTGGGGCACCCGAGGTCGTGCCCTGACACAAGGCATTTGTGAGATGGCTCGCCGCTAGTGACTCGCCGCTAGTGGCTAATTGCTACCCGCTGATCCCAACCAGCTTCTGCTCTTTGGCGGTGTAGTGGGAGTCGACGTAGTCGTTGAGGATCTCGATGAACTCGGCGACGATGTGGTCGCCCTTGAGCGTCAGCATCAGGCGGCCATCGACGTAGACCGGCGCCTTCGGCTCCTCGAACGTTCCCGGCAGCGAGATGCCGATGTTGGAGTGCTTCGATTCGCCCGGCCCGTTGACGATGCAGCCCATCACCGCAACCTTCATCTCTTCCACGCCGGAGTAGCGCGTCTTCCAGACCGGCATCTGCTGGCGCAGGTAGCTCTCGATCTGCTCGGCCATCTCCTGAAAGAAGGTGCTGGTGGTGCGGCCGCAGCCGGGACAGGCGGTGACTTGCGGAGTGAAGCTGCGAATGCCCATCGACTGCAAAATCTGTTGCGCGACCGTGACCTCTTCGGTGCGATCGCCGTTGGGCGCAGGCGTGAGCGAAACGCGAATCGTGTCGCCGATGCCTTCCTGCATCACGACGCCGAGCGCGGCGGTCGAGCCGACAATGCCCTTCGCGCCCATGCCCGCTTCGGTGAGGCCGAGATGCAGCGGATATTCGCAACGCCGCGCGAGCTCGCGATAAACATCGATGAGGTCCTGCACGCCGCTGACTTTCGCGCTCAGGATGATCTGCTCGCGCTTCATGCCGTAGCTGACGGCGAGCTCGGCGGAGCGCAGCGCGCTTTGCACCATCGCTTCCATGGTGACTTCGCGCGCGTCCTTGGGTTCGTCGAGCTTGGAGTTCGCGTCCATCAGGCGCGTCAGCAGCGACTGATCAAGCGAGCCCCAGTTGACGCCGATGCGCACCGGCTTGTCGTTCTCGATGGCGACGTCGATCATGGCGCGGAAGTTGTCGTCGTCCTTCTTGCCGATGGAGACGTTGCCGGGATTGATGCGGTACTTGGCCAGCGTCCGCGCACACGCGGGATACTTCTTCAGCAGGATGTGCCCGTTGTAATGGAAGTCGCCGATGATGGGCACGGGAACGCCGAGGCGGTCGAGGCCGTCGACGATGTGCGGCACAGCTTCGGCAGCGGCGTCGTTGTTGACGGTGACGCGCACCAGCTCGGAGCCGGCGCGAGCCAGCGCCATGCACTGGCGGATGGTGCCGTCGATGTCGGCGGTGTCGGTGTTGGTCATGGACTGCACCACAATTGGTGCATCGCTGCCGACGCGCACGCCGCCAACTGTCGCCGTATAAGTTTTTCTGCGCTGAATTTGAGCCATACAGAGGTCTAGAGAAAGTTTATCACGCTGAAGAATGGCGGGCACATGGCAAGGCAGTTTCGGCGAGGCAGTTTCGGTGCGGTCGTAATTTCGTCGGGTTTTGAAAGGGCACGGATTCATCCGTGCCGTTAAACGGCTTTCCGCCAGCGCGGCTTTAAGCCGCTGAGGGACAGCCGTATCGGAACTCTATGTTGGAAAACTGTCATGCAAAAGTGCAAGCCCAAAAGTGGCATGATGAGGGTGTTCATCAGTGGTCTGGACAGTGCACTTCGCGGCCAATAGAATTCGCGCCTCCGAGTTGGTTCCGTGCAGGTTCTTGCTCGGAATGGGGCCAGCGAGAGGCCTTACCGCGAGGGGCGCAAGCCCTGGTAGCCGCCGCTCGCTGCCCCACGATAATCGTGGCGCACCGAAGAACCGAATGGTCCGCAGTAGCCAACCTGATTTCGGCGAGTTTTGAAGGGCGCACCTTTAGGTGCGCCGCGACCAGTCCTTTGAATTTGTCATCCCGAGGAGGCCGACCGGGGCCCCCGCCAAGCGCCGGTGTTGCGCTTGGTGGGGTGGGTTCAGGCCGACGAGGGATCTGCGTTTGAGTTTTCAGGCGCTTGCTCTCACTCAGCGTTTCTGCTCATCCTCCAGTTGGCGCAGGTAGGTGACCTTCTTGCGCACATAGCCGGCGTAGATCACATTCAGCCTCCAGCACAGCGCGCCGTGCAACAGACCGCCGCGCACAATTTGCCGGTAGAAGAAAGTCCACAGCGGGTTCGACGATTTCGTTCAGCCGGCTTCGGCGCCACGCGGTGTTTTCATGCTCGAAGTATTGCCGGGCACTGAGGCGCGCGTATTGGTCCATGGTCTCGGCAAACTGCTCGACGTCGCGATAGGCGTAGTGCAGCATGTCGTTCTTCAGCTGCCCGACTTCGCCTTCCACCTTGATCGACTCATGGACCACGCGCGGCTGGAAATCGGCCTTTGCCTTTTCGAATGCAGGCGCAACTGCGCGTCGGGATAGAAACCGCCGCCCTTGACCGGCGAGTCGCCGATGTAAAGGACGCGCGGTATTTTGAAGCCGGAGATTTCGTCGGACACGCCGCGCTGCATCAGGTCGCGGATTTCCGCGACCAGTGCGGGCGTCAGCACTTCATCGGCATCGAGGCTGAGAACCCATTCGCCCGACGCCAAATCGATTGCCTTGTTCTTCTGCTCGGCGTATCCGAGCCAATCCTGATGGTAGAAACGAACTCCGAAGCTTTTGGCGATTTCGACCGTGCGGTCGGTGGAACCGCTGTCGAGGAAGACGATCTCGTCAGCAATCTCGGCGACCGCGGCGAGGACGGCCGCAATCGTCCGGTCTTCGTTCTGCGCGACGATGGTTACGGCAAGCGGCGGACCGCCGGTTTTGGTTGGCATGGATTGCACGTCCCCGTCCTAGGCAAACGAAGGCTAGAACGGGGCACCCAGCAGATGTCGATGCCTGGCTTTGAAAGGGCACGGCTTTAGCCGTGCCGACCGCAAGCGAAGAACTGGCCTTCAGGCCCTGAGGGACAGACCTCCCGCAGCGGCTAAAGCTCGGATTCTTTGTTATCTCTGACCGGCACGCCTGAAGGCGTGCCCCTTCAAAACCATGCGCAACATAGTCGCCGCCAGGGTGCCCCGTTCTAGCCGTCCTTTGGCTAGGGCGGGGCAGTTCGCCGTCCGAGAGGCAATACCCTATCGCTCATCCCTCATCGCTCTTGCGCCCAACCAGTCCCTTGACGAATGAGCTGACCTCGTGACGGAAGCGCTCCTTGCGCAGATAACGGTCGCTCTTCACCCAGTTCATTTGCAGGCTCATGCGCTTGCCGTCGAACGGCTTGTGCGCGTGCCAGGAGCGGTCGCTGCGCTTGAAGATGATGAGGCTGCCCATCGTGGGCGGCACTTCGGCGACGTAGTCTTCGAGGTTCTTCGAGCGCAGCAGGCGCAGCCGGCCGCCGCTGCTCTCCCAATCGGGATTGAGATAGAGCAGCACGGTGATGACTTTGTCCTTCGAGTCGGTATGGATCTGCCCGTCGGATCCATCGCACTGGCCGCGCACGGTCAGCATCGTCGGATATTGGCTCAGGTCCATGGAGAACTTGGCGCCGACAGCTGCGGCAAAATCCGGGCCCAGCAGCTCGTCCGTCAGTTGCTTGAATGCCGGGCCGTAGCTGACACGCGACAGCGGAAAGCTGCCGGATTTTTCGATGCGCGGGAAATCGTCGACAATCGCCGACTTGCAATCCGGATCGAGAAAGTCATCGACCAGCAAATATTCAAACGGCTCCGCATGGAATTCGGCGGCGGCGAGTTTGGAGAGGTTCAGCATGATAAATCGATACACTTACCGCACTCGAGAGGTGGGTGGAGCACGCCTTCAGGCGTGCATGACGGACCAGAAATTAGGAGCGGCTTTAGCCGCTGAGGTAAAGATTCTTGCTCGACTTTACCTCAGCGGCTAAAGCCGCAGGCCTGCTATGGCATATCTTTACTGCACGCCTGAAGGCGTGCTCCACCCGAATTCCGTCACAAGTCAATGACCAAAACTTTCCAGCTGCTCGTCAATCACCAACTTCTCACGCCCACTTTTCACCGCACCACCGCCGCGCCCTTGCTCTGAAACCTGATTCCCGCTTCCGTCAGCCCATCAAGCAGCGCCTGAAAAACTTCCTCCGGCCGAACCCGCTTCATACATTCGTCCGTGCCGAGCGGACATGTCCGCTTGTGACAGGGCTGGCACGCCAGCTCGCCCTCGCTGGAGAACAACTTGATATGCGGGCTGCCGATCGGCGGCGTGCGGCGATAGCCGGTCGGCCCGTAAATCCCCACCAGCACCGGCACGCCCATCGCGCCGGCAATGTGCAACGGAGCGCTGTCCGATCCGACCGCGGCATCGACACGCTCGTACAGCGCGTACATCTCCGGGATCGGCAGCTTGCCAAAGAGATTGCAAACCCGCCTTCGCGCAATGCCTGCGGAACTGCGCGCAGAATCCGCTCGCCAGCCGGCGCGTCGGCTGCCGAGCCTTGCACAATCAGATTCAAATCTGTCTCCGCCAGCAACTGCGAGATCAAGCTGACCCAATATTCGTCCGGCCAATGCTTGCTGACCCACTGCGTGGCCGGAGCCATTGCGATCAGCGGCCGTCACCATGACGACCTCGCGACGGTTCGGGCTCTCCGGCCAGCGTTGCATCAGATCGATAACCGAAAGGTAGGGACTCCCATACGCACCCGGCGTGCCCAGCGGGAGCCGTACCGCTTTGGCCGCGGCAGCATGGTCACGCGTAAAATTCTGCGCGATTTGTACCGTGGCATTCCGCATGTACCCAACTCCGACGGTGGTCGTCGCCGGCTGAGCATTAATGAACTTACGCAAGTCACCGAGGTGCGAGCCGAGGCGAGTGTCGGACGCATCGTCGATGAGGATAAACAGATCCAGCCCGGCGCGGTCGCCCTGGGCTGGAACCCACTCCGCCACTTGCAGCCGTTGTTTGCCTTGCTTAACAACAACATCTTGCTGGTTGATTTCGGGCATACGTTTGTCGCTGGCGACATTCACCGTGACGGTCATCTTTACGGGAACGCCGTTAGTGGTCTTTCCTTCCTGTGCCGGCGATGGGGGGATAGCCGCCAACATCATCAACACCGTCATTGCAGAACCGAACATCGACGTCATTATTCTGGATTTCATGGTCATCTCCTTTTTATTTGAATTGTGATTCTCAACTAACACGTTTCTACTCCTACGCCACTTACCGGGGTAAATTCGAACAACGCATCGAGTGCCAGGGAAGCGCGATTTCCGTTCGGGCACGCGGCCGGTACGGCACTCACTTCACTACCGGCCGTGAACATTCGCGCTTCCATGTATGCAGTATGCGGATCCGAAACCGGATGCACATCACGAGATAAGAGGTTTTTTGGCTACCACTGGCGGGTCATAAAGGGGATACCGCCATCGAGGGAGTTGCAATATCCGCCTGGGGTTTGGAGTCTTGGCGCAACGCGTGCACAATGTAGCGCCGCGGTGCGCTGCCGATAAAGTAAAACGGATAGCACGTAACGAGCGTCAGGGACGGTTTGGACCGTGGCCGTAACACGCTGACATCGCCTGGGTCCACGATTTCCACTTGGTCCACGACGTAAGTGTCGGACCGCTCCAGTCCCTCCAAGTCCACCCTGTCGCCCACCTTGATGTCCTTTAGCACGCGGAAAAAACTGTCTCGGTGGCCGGCGATGCCCAGGTTTCCGTCCTCGCCCGGGTGCGCGGTACCCTCGATTCGGCCGACCCCGCGATTTAACGTCACATCGTCTGTCCCCTCCAGCAGCGGTGCTTCCACATGAAGCCTGGGGATGCGAAGGACCGCTAGCGGCGCGGAGTGGCTCTGATTCAGGCTGTCCTGAAAACCCTTGATACGTTTTTCCGACCACAGGACAAAACTGGGTTGCGACGCCGCGCGCCCCGGATCAGTCTCGGCCTGAGCACTGGTCGGGGCATTGTCCGGCGCCTGTCGCTTGAGTTCCTCAAACTGTCGCACTGCCGCGCGGGACGACATTCTCCGGTGAATCGTGGCGCCCACATAGATAGCGACTAACACCAATCCGAGAACCAGGAGCACGCGCTCGACCACTCTGCGGATTGCCAGGGACTTGCGTTTTTCCTTCGGACCCATCGCTGAATCGGTACTCATGCTGCCTCCGGACTTGCACCGTGTGTGTTTCAGAGGGGTACTATGCGGGAGCAAGGCGTAAAGAACATCACGAGATATGGGGATATCTCGCCACCACTGCCGGGTTACTACGGAGACATCCCAATGTAACGGGGACGGGAGCTACGAGGTCGGTGAGCAGGGCGAGCGAGGTATGGTGACTCTGCGGCGTCCAAACCGGCGGGCGTCCAGCGAGAACGAGCCTGGTCCCAGGACTGCGGTGGCGACTGCCATAACAATGACATCGAGGCTCAGCGGGTTGCGGCCGAAAAAATTCCAGTGCCCCGCGGGAAAGAACATGAACGTCGCACCCAACCCACCAAGTGCCGCCAGGGCGCCGGCAACCGGAGTTAAAAACCCCAGGAGCAGCGAAATACCGCTGCCCAGCGCCAACAGGCAAACGGCCCACGCCGCGATTCTCACGTCACGCTGGTGAATCAAATAGGCCGATCCCTGCATGATAAGGGTTGCTCCAATTGCGACGCGCAACAGCAGTAGACCTAGGCCCGGCCGACCAGCGGGAAATGTTGAAAAGAACCTTTGCAAGCCTTACCTCCCTGTACTTCCGATTGCGCAGTACCCTAGCAGAAGATAATCCTTGCTCTCGCCGAACAAATCCCTAGCGCTCGGAATTTGTTCGTACCACCATTGTGGTAACGCCTTTCTGCAACTGGGACGATGGTCCTCACAACTGTATGATTCCGCGCCGTACGGCGATCGCGACGGCTTGCGTCCGATCGCTGGCCCCCAGTTTCTCCATGATGTGTTTGATGTGGACCTTGACCGTCTCTTCGGAGATGAAGAGCTTCTCAGCGATATCGCGGTTGCGGTTGCCGCCGCCGATCTGGAGAAGAACCTCAATTTCGCGGGTGGTGAGAGTTTCATCGCTCATATGCTCGGCGAGGTGCATCGCGATGGCGGGCGGAATCCGTTTCTTGCCCGCGTGGACCTGGCGGATTGCTTCGACAATATCCTTGGGAGGCATGCTCTTGAGAATGTAGGCGCGAGCGCCGGCTTCGAGGGCACGCTGAATTTCCACATCGCCTTCGGAAGTCGTCAAAATAATGACTCGGGCATCGGGGAACTCGGTCCGAATGGCCGCCATGGCGTCAATGCCGCTCAGATTGGGAAGCCGCAGGTCCATCAGCGTCACGTCCGGCTTGTGTTTGCGAAACTGCTCGATGGCTTCCTGAGCGTTGGACGCCTCGGCCACCATCTGCATGTCGGATTGGTTGTTAAGGACGGTGCCGATTCCCTCGCGCAGCAGAGGATGATCATCGACACAAAGGACTTGGATTTGAGGATGTTCGCTCATATCTCTCCCTTCAGCCTTCGCTTCTATCCAGAGTGACATAAATGATTGCGCATCCGAACGTAGCGCCGGGCTTGAGCCCGGCATGCCGCCCTCAAGGGCGGCGCTACAATCAATGTCGCACTGCATAAATCTCGTGCTCAGCTTGTCGCCTGGGCCAAGCGCTAAACCATTGCAGCCTGCGAGCCGAAGGGTCTGAACGGAAGGCAACCTGGCCCGGGACCGACAATTCAACTTCGGTTCCACCGCCCTTACGGCTCCAAACTTTGAGCCGCGCGCCTATCCTCTCGGCTCGCTCGCGCATCCCCGATAATCCCCAATGTCCGTCGCGTCCCGAACGCAGGACCTGCGGGTCGATCCCCCGGCCATCATCGCGAACCGACAGCCGCAATTGCTTGTTCGCGTATTCCAACTCGAGTTCGATGTTGTTCGCCTGCGCGTGACGGAAAGCGTTGGCCAGCGCTTCGCGGCCGATACGATAGATCTCGTCGCAGATCAGGGGGTGCAGCGGTCAACCTCGGCCTTCGACGGCGACGCGAAAATCGACCGTTTGCGGAACCCCTAATTCCTGCGGAACTCGGGAAAATGCCGTTTCGAGATCCTCCGAATCCCAAGATGAGCGGAGGCCCCGGACTGCTTTGCGGCCATCCTCCGCTGCGCGATTCAGGAGGTCGAGAACACGGCCAACCAGGGGTTTTGCTGGGGAATCCGAAGGTAAGTGATCGTTCGCGACGTGAAGTTGCATCGAAGCGCTAAGGAATCCCTGCAACAGCGTGTCGTGTAAGTCCTGAGCGATGCGGGTTCGTTCTGCAAGCCTCTCTTCGAAAAGCGAATCCCGGTGGGCGGCGGCCTGACCCCGGCGCCATTGATATGCTATCCAGGCCAGGCACTCAGCCACGACGGACCACCACCAGTTGGTCCTCGCTCCGTTCTGTTCCGAAATGAGATCGGTGGCGCCAGTCGTCGCAACCAGGCCCAGTTTCTTCAGCGCCGATTTCACCCGTGAGCTTGCTCCCACAACTGCGTCCGAGGCGGTTGAGCGCCCGAGCCCTATTTTTCCACTCGCGAGCGCCGCGCCGGTTTCGCCTTCCGTGTTGAGCGTATAGGTAGGGACCATAACTTTCCTCCTGGCAACGTTCATCAGGATTGCTTATCGGCTCTAGTCTTTTCCAGCGCCGCGTAGATTTCTTTCAGCAATGCGTCGCTCCGTACGGGCTTGTTCAAAAAGCCGGCGGCTCCGGCTTTCATCACCAAATCGCGAAGAGAGGCATCGCCATGGGCGGTGACGAAAACGATGGGGACTTCGCTGTTGGCATCGGCCAACCGCCTCTGCAGCTCGATGCCGCTCATCCCCGTCAAGCGTACATCGAGGATCAGGCACGCTGTGTCTTGCGGCTGGCGGAATCCAGGAATTCCTCCGCCGAGGCGAACGTACGGGTCGAAAAGCCGGCGGCCTTCATGACGCTCCCCAATGCCTCACGAAGGGGTTCGTCATCGTCAACAATTGCGATAATGCCGGTTTTGGTTAGAGTGTCATTCACTTAAGTTCTCCCGATCTGCGGGTCGATAACATCGTCCGACAGCACGGAGACTAACAATCGGCAGGCTGAATTGCTGAAAGCTATCCTGCTTTAGGAGGAGATCGATACTTACTTTCGAAGGGGGGTTTTGAGCTTCTCGGCCATGCGGACCAGGTGGGCGAGGGATTCGGCCTGCGTTTTCTCCATGACGTGCGCGCGATGGGTTTTGACGGTTAGCTCGCTGGTTCCCAGTTCATCCGCGATCTGCTTGTTCAGAAGGCCGGCGACGACCAGGTCCAGCACTTCCTTTTCGCGAGGGGTGAGCGAATCGAACCGCGCGCGGATTTCGCTCAGTTCCGCCCGCTCTTTCCGGAGGTCGCGGTCGCTGGCGATGGCTTTCTGAACGGCGTCGAGCAGATCCTGGCCGCGAACCGGCTTGGTCAAGAACTCGTGCGCGCCTTCTTTCATGGCGCGCACGGACATCGGAATGTCGCCGTGACCGGTAATGAAAATGATCGGGATTTGGATGTTCGCTTCGCTCAATTTGAGCTGAAGATCAAGTCCGCTTAGTCCCGGCATCCTCACGTCGAGGACAAGACAGGCCGGCGCATCCGGGCGCTTTGCCAGCCAGGAAGTCCTGCGCGGAAGCGAATGTCTCCACGCGAAGGCCCACAGACTTGATGAGGCTTTGCAGTCCTTCGCGAATCATCCGGTCGTCATCGATCACGAATACGATGGGGTCCGGTTCCTTCATGCGACAGGACCGCCCCCGCTCGGCAGAGTGAACTGGAAGATGGAGCCTTGACGAACCAGTCGATTCAGCCCATAACTTGCCGCCATGCGCTTCAATGATCGAGCGGCTAATGGGCAGCCCCATTCCCATGCCCTTCGATCGAGTCGTAAAGAAGGGCTCAAAAAGACGGGCCATGACCTCGGCGCTCACTCCGATCCCGGAGTCCTGGACGGAAACACGAATCTGGCCGGCATCCTGCATTTGAGAGCGGATGAGCAGCCGCCGCGGCCGGTCGGTGACGCCCGTCATGGCTTCGATTCCATTCATCAGCAGATTCAGGATCACTTGTTGCAACTGAATGCTATCGCCGAGCACCAAGGGCAGATCTTGGCGCGAGTTCGACCACAAGCGAAACGTCGTTCCTCGACGCTTGACTCTCGGCTAGAGCGACAGTTTCCTCGATGACTTCGTTGATTTGAACTCGCGCCTTCTCCGGAGTCGCTTTGTTAATGAGAGAGCGAATTCGGACGATGACCTCGGACGCTCGCGTCGCGCCCTGAGTCGTGCGCTCCGCCGCCGCCCGCGCTTCGGCAAGATTCGGGTCTTGATGGGAGAGCCACGCCACGCAGGCATCCGCATTGGCCACGACCGCGGCGAGCGGCTGATTGACCTCGTGGGCAATGGATGCCGTGAGCTCGCCAATTGTGGTTATTCGAACCACGCGAGCAAGTTCCGTCCGCGCTATCTGGAGGGCCTCTTCGGTGCGCTTCTGTTCCTCCATCTGGTTGAGAAGCGCCTCGTTTGCGTTCTTGAGTTCAGCAGTGCGTTCCGCAACCCTTGCTTCGAGTTCGTCGCGAGCTCGTCTGAGCGAATCTTCTGTTTCTCTTCGCCATGAAATCAACCAATTCGCAATGAGTTGACAGGCAACAAATGTGAGAAAGAACGGGATATCGCGTGGCTTCACACGCAAACGAACGGACCGGCGGAATGAAGTAATACAGAGCCGCCAGCGTGCTGAAGCCAACCGCGACCCAGCCCGGGCCCCTTCCGCCATACCAGGTGCTGGCGATCACCGCAATGGCAGAAGAAGAACCAGAACGGATTCCCGAACGGAACTTGCAGAACAAGCGATAACCATAACGCCATCGATACTAGCGCGATTGCCAATCCATAGCGCGCCAGTGGTCGCAACTTAGGCGGTGCGGCGTAGGCAGATAGCATGTCGAGGCACGAACCCCAAAGTGGATGGAAATATGATAGTAAGAGCCTCCATCGGCGCGCGTCAAGCCCGTTGAAGCAGTGCCCTCATTTCGAGTGTAGCGGCGGACTTGAGCCCGGCATGTGCCGCCCTAAGGGACGACGCTGCACCCAAAGGACACTACCCACCCTGAGACACCTCGTAGTATCCAGCTACCCCAACCGTGGTATTGCGGCAT
>CAVWLH010000002.1:0-902096 GCA_963755925.1 uncultured Acidobacteriaceae bacterium
GTGCGAAGAAAAATTTCGTGCGCGGCTGCGGATCGAGAATCCGCGATCGCTAATTCCACACGATTCCCACATCCGTTTCACCGCGCCGGCTCCTTCATGCAGGGCGTGCCGCCGCTACGCGGCTCGGTTATTTTCCCACTTCCACCGCGGGCTCACGCCCGCGGCTAACCCAAATGGCGCTGCTGCGCGGCTCAATCCAGCGCTGAAATAGGTGTTAAAGGCCTGAGCCTAAAGGGGAAAACTTGTTATAGCCCCCGGCGAGCAAGCCCGGTGGTAGGCGAAGAAAAAGCGACCACGGTTCCGATAGGGGACGGCACCGCAAGGTATGCGAGTTCCCGTCCCGTAACAGAGATTATTCCGGCTCGTCGGCGTGTGAGTGCAAAGTCCGCAATGGCTCGCGCACCTTTATTACTGGCGAGCCCTGCTCGTCAGTGCGGCCAATCTGGAAAACGACGGCGATCGCAGCGCTGTCCCAACTGTGACCCCGTAGAACTGTCTTACGTTGTTCGGGAACCCAAGCCAGGTCACAAACGGCGTTCTTCTTGAGCTCAATATCGCCGAGTGCTTCTGGGTTCAACTTATTACCATAGGGTGTGGCCACCACTGCTGGTCCGGAGATTTCGACGTTGGCGCCGAGCTCGATTTCCAGCCTGAAGATCGCTGCTCTCTCATCGTCAAGGAGCGATGTCACGCTGGCTTCGAATCCAGCAATCTGATTGTCTTTCTCGTTCGACTTCGGTTGCGCACCGCGCCGCAACTCTCCAGCTCGCGGCAGCAATTCCACCACGACATTTCGAAACGGCGTGTCACTCCGATTGTCGACGACATGCACCAATCCCGCCTCCAACAACTCGCACTCACCATCGCGATAGCTTAGTTGCTTCGGCTCCTCATCACGCGCGGCGCTGACGATCTCGGCGCCGCTGGCCACGTAGAGGAGATAGTCATTGGGATGGTGATGGCAGAGACTGCGATCGTGCGGCGCGATCTCCACCGCAAACCCGCGCACAAACTCATTCGCAAAGACGAGATGATGCCGCGGCTCCTGCTCGATCTCCACCACGTGCTTGCAGTCGTAGGTGTGGTCCATTACTCGTGCCACGGTATTTAATAGTAGCGGTTTGCTGAAGTCCAGTCGGCAATTCGTCAATTTAATCGCGGAAGCAAATTCAGCGTCGTTCGGATGTCGACGCACCCAGTCAGAAAGACTTTTTCTGCCGCCGGCTGAAGCCGGCTCCAGACGAGAAAACAAAGGGCTTGAACGCGGCGCTGAAGAGGCTGTTACGAAACCCGGGTCGCCGCTCTGCGGCTCGCATTATTTCCGACGCGAGCGGGGACTAACGTCCCCGCCTAACATCATGCCGCCGCGTTGCGGCTGTCTGCATCGCCTATGCAGACCACTCGATCGCAACAACCAATTCTGGGCCTGAGTTTCGTAACAGACTCTGAAAGCGCCGCACTACCCGAGCAATACACACCCCAGCGTTCCCGCCTGATTACTCGTGCCGCAGGCACTCTACCGGATCGAGCCGGGCAGCATTGTTTGCCGGGGTTATGCCAAAACCAATTCCGACTGCGCAGGAAACCACCAGCGCGATCACGGCCGACAGGACCGAGACCGGAACGCGGTGACCGGTGAAAATCTGGATCGAGATAGGAATGCCGATTCCGATGACTGTTCCCACCATGCCGCCCAGCAGCGCAATCAGCACCGCCTCGAAGAGGAATTGCAGCAGGATGGCTCTGCGGGTTGCGCCGACGGCCTTGCGCACGCCAATCTCGTGGATGCGCGTGTGCACCGTGGCCATCATGATATTCATGATCCCGATGCCGCCCGCCACCAGGGTCACCGCCGCAAACAGCAGCAGCACCGAGGTAAAGGCATTCGCGGTTTTGTTGGCCAGCCGCAGCACTTCGGTCATATTGCTGACGTTGTAGACCGATTCCGGGCGGTGCCGGGCGGCGATCACGGCTTGTATTTCATCGGTGGCAGCCGGAATGCCGGCAGCATCGAACATGGAGAAATAGATCTGGTTGACCGCCGAAGTGCCGGTCATGGAGCGGGCAACGCTGTAGGGAATCAGGACGGTATCGTCTTCAATTTCGGAGCGGCCCAGGGTGTCCACACTCTCGCGGAAGGTGCCGATGATGACGAACGGCACTTCCTGGATCCTGATGGTTTGTCCCAGCGCGAGATCGAGCGAGCCGAACTGGCGCCGCGCCAGGGTGTCGGTGATAAGCGCGACTTTGTTGGTGGATTGCGAATCCCGCTGATCGAAAAATCGTCCCGGCGGTGGCGATGATGCGCCGCACCTGCTGATACTGCGGGTCCACGCCCAGCACCAGGATGTCCTGCTCTTTGCCCGAACCGACGACCATGCGCTGATGCATGTTGAGCACGGGCGAGGCTTCTTTCACGCCCGGCACCTGTTGCTCGACGGCAATCATGTCGTTGGAGGTGAGGTAGTCGGCGGCCGCTACGTTGGCGGAGGCGCTGGAGATTCCGGAATACTCGGCCCAGATGACGTTGGTGCCGACGTTCTCGATCTGGGTCAGCACATAGCGCTTTACCGGTCAGCGCAACGGTGACGACCAGGATCAAGGCCGCGGTGCCAACCGCCATACCGAGAGCAGTCATCGCCGCTCGCAACTTGTCGGCCCGCAGCGAGTCGATGCCCATGGTCAGGATCTCGCGCAAAACCAGCGTCCGCGAAAGATCCAGGCGCGATAAGGTCGAAGATGCAGGCATAGCTATTACCTACCGATGACCACCAGCGTCACTCCGATGCAAACCAGGGCAATGCCGATCCAGCGCTGCCAGCTTACGCGCTCTCCCAGGAAGAAGATACCGCCCAGCGCGCCCACCAGGTAGCTGAGCGCCGTGACCGGCACGACGAAGCTGACATCCTCGAAGGACAGCAGCAGCAGCAGCGAGAAGAACGCGGTTGCCATCATGGCTACGCCAATCCAGATCCACTTCATTCGCAGCGCGCGGCCCAGCAGGCTGAGCACTGCCGCCGGACGAAAGCGCTCCAGCTCGCCAGTCTCTCTCATGGCCCGGCCCAGGCAGAGCTCGCCTCCGGTGCCGACAACGATGATCAGCGCGAATAGTATGTATTCCAGCGTCAATCGGAATTCTCAGTGGTGCGCGGAGGGGTGCCGCGAATGAACGACACGCCGAGACAGATGACGCAATGCCGGCCCAGTGCAGAGGCGAAACTTTCTCGCCCAGCACCAAGACACCGAGCAGCGCGATCATGACATAGCTGAACGCGGCAGCCGGCTGCACATAGCTGTAGTCGGCAAGTGACAGCGCCAGCATGAAGGAAACGATGAAGGCGATCAGGCAGGCAATGCCGGCCCAGATGGTGAGCCCGCCAAAGACTTTCAGGAAGACATGCAGCAACTCCGACGGCGGCCAGTATGTAATGGGGCCAGTCTGCTTCATGGCCTTAGCAATCAACAGGTTACCGATGGGGCCGGCGATTACCATGATCGCCGATCAGCAGGTAGGTTTTCAGATGAAGGCGAGTGTGCATTGGTGCGATCGATTAGCCCGACGGAACCGGGCGCATCGTAGTCATGGTACACGAAGTGGCGGAGCAGACGGCTGAGGCGGTAGTCAGTTCGAAATCAGCGTATGTCGAACACGAAGATGAGGCCGGTGGCGACCCCGGCGACCGCCGTGTCTGAAAGTCGCCCGATCTTCTTGCGTATGAGTTCTAAGTTGAGAACGCGGATGTGGTCGCACATCGCCACGCTATCCACGAACGCCGTGCAGCCCTCGTCGGCTATTAGTTCGGCCGCAGGGAGGAATATCCGATAGGAGTTCGCCTTGTGAACCCTGCTCGTTAGCGGAACACCGACGGCTGTTGGCTTGCCGCTATTAACTTCGTCTCTCGAGACAATGATAAACGGACGCAATCCCGCCTGCTCAGAGCCAGATTGCGTGAGGATTGCGGCTTGTTCCGAAGTGGAAGACTTGGGAGGTTCATAGAGGTAGATACCTCCTTTGACGACATCCATCAGATTTCGGCCACCATGTCGGCAGTGGCCTCATCGAGCAACGCTTGATCCTCGTCATCCCATACAACAGGAGGCACCAGAACCTTCGACCTGGGGAAACGCAAATCAAAGCCACGCACGGCCCACGCATAGGCGTTGACTGCCGACCGCAGTCCGTCAACTATGACATTGAGCACATCGGGATAAAGCTGCTTCCTCAAATACATGGCCTTCAACAAGCATTCCAAGTGAAAACGCACTGCCACTGAATGAAACGCATAGGCTCTTCGAGGCTCGACATCGGCCTCCAAATGCTCTGGTGGCAGCTTGGCAGAGTTGATTCTCCGGCAAAGTTCGCTGGTTTTTCTCATGGTTGCAATTGTGAAAACGGCTTGATCGCGAACGTCTGCTCCGAATGCTGCCAAGCCATGCGCCTTAAATTCGGCTTCCATTTGGGAAAGCGAAACCTCGGCCATAGTCTCCAGCACATTCTTGGGAACAACGATTCTGGCGAGGTCGGCAAACGAACGAACCGCGTCAAAATACTTGTGAAAAATCTCGTTGCGAGCAGCGATAAATTCCTCGGCGCTACGCTTCTCGATCACGCGCACCACTAGCTCATTAGCGACTGATGCAATGCTACGGATCAACTCGTCAGCATCTGCCGAGATTAGCTTCGCGCTCTGCTTCGAAGGGCAGCTCGGCATTGCGAGCATATCGCTCACATTGATAGCCCCCAAGTCCTTCGGCATAGACAGACATGCAGCAGCACCCATTTTTATTCTAATCTCCCACTTTGTTAGATGCGATTATGTAAACAGCTGATTCGACAAGCCTTACGCCACCGAGCACGACTTGCTTTCTTAGCGATCTCGGCCCTGCGCTCTCGGCTAGTTGATCTTGCACGCGAGGATCCACTTGCTACCCCCTTGCGTGCGGCCCCCTTCGCTTATCAGTCCTGTTGTCTGTGTGCTCCGCGATAGCCGCTTGGACTACACGGAAACCTACATTCACGTGCATGCAGTCTCCATGAGCTTTAGACGAGTGGAGGCAACCAATGTTTGCCTATGCCCAAGCATGTTACACCAGTTGTCAATGCAATAGCTGTGATGTGCGACGCAAAGCGGAAGGAAGATGACGGGGCCCATTCGTGAAGGTAACAACCTTCCTCCAGAAAAGCAAGAATGAAACGCGGGCCGTACAAGCAGCGAATTTCAAACTGACCCCACTGCCAGGTTCCCTGCCCACACCCCTGCTGTTAGTTTAGTTACCAGGCACTTCGGAGGTCCCAGGCCAAAACATCGTGTGCGGGATAGTTGGTTTCACAGGTAAGGAACGGATTGCCGCGGCCGGAGCGGATTGCAGCGGCTACGGCGACACTGGTCCATCGCGGACCGGACCAGCAAGGTGTCTGCGAATCCGCTAACCTGCTCTCTCGGCGCAACCCGCCTCACTTGCAATGAACATTCCTGCCCCGGAAATCAATCTTCCGACTTTACTCCGGTGCCACGCCAGCTATTGTTGTTGCGCGCCGTGATCTCCACCTGCTTGAGATTGGCGGTGGCGAACCAGTCCTCCAGCTCCTGCCGCGAGTGGTAGAAAGCGGTGGGCGCGACCAGGTGGTCAAAGACGTTCCACAGATTCTCCGAAAACGAGTATCCGGAAATGGCGCAGAGGTAATCGGCATAGGGCAGCCGGCGTTTTATCCTGGCCAGGCTGGAGTTGCGTTCCACTGGTCCATAAAGCAGTTTGAGGGCGGCATACAGCGGCAGGGAAATCGCAAACGAAAGAACTTGGGTAAGAAACTTGGGCAGCCGCGAAGTTACATGAATGCGAACAGGATCGACCAGCAACGCGATCCAACGATTGCCTTCCTTGCCATAGACCCAGATGGCAACCCGGCCACCGGGCTTTAAGCGCGACACCACGCTCAGAAATCCCTGTTTGGGATCGGGCAAATGATGCAGCACCCCTATGCTGTAAGCCAGATCGAAGCGCTCCACCAAAGGCAGGTGGAAGATGTCGGCCTGAATCACATGAGCGTTGGGCAAATGGCGGGTGTTCTGGTAAGCCGAATCCACCGCGTCGGACAAATCAACGCCTATGACATCGGCAGCTCCGAATTGCGCGGCCAGATAGAGATGCCGGCCTTTGCCGCATCCCCCATCCAGCACCACCCGGTTGCGGAAAGCGGATTCGTCCAGAGGCTTGATCCAATCCAGAAATTCCGCGCGATCTGCCTCGGTTAGTTCGGCATAATGGGTCCACTCATAGCCAAAGGCCGCGGCAGTTGCGCGTTTGGCTTCGGACAAATCGTGCTCCAGAAAGCGTGGCACTCCCCGAACGATGGGGAAGCTGGCGGAGCAGCCGCTGCAATGCAGCGAGCCTTCCAGGATTTCGCCATCCGGTTCGGACTGGCCCTGTAGATCCAATCCTGATTTACAGGTTGGGCAAACGAGATAAGGGAGCAGGCGTGGCTTCATTCGATAGTGGCGCCGGAAGCAGGGTTGCCGGTCAAAAGGGGCCTTCACGCTTTCGGAATATTTTTATTCTGTTTATTATATAGAGCAGCGTGTGTGGCATTGTCGGATTTACTCATCAGAACCGATCGGTTGACCGTCGACTTATCGAAGGCGCAACCTCCTGCCTGATCCACCGCGGCCCCGACCAGCAAGGCGTTTACGAATCCGGCGACATTTCTCTGGGCGCGGTGCGGCTCACCATCATCGATCTGATCTCGGGTGAGCAACCCATGCACAGCGAGGATGGCGACACCACTTTGGTGTACAACGGTGAGGTTTACAACCATCGCGAGTTGCGAGCTGAGCTGGAGTCGCTGGGGCATCGCTTCGCAACCAACAGCGACACCGAAGTTGTGCTGCATGCGTTTCTGGAATGGGACATCGAGTGCTTTCCCCGACTGCGCGGCATGTTTGCCCTCGCCATCTGGCGCGAGTCGCAGAAACGCCTGGTGCTGGCGCGCGACCGGGTCGGCATCAAGCCCTTATATTTCAGCCGCAAAGGTCAGGATGTCTATTTCAGCTCGGAGCTGAAGGGAATTCTGCATCACCCCGACATCGAGCGCAGGCTGAGTCTGGAAGGGCTGAATTGTTATCTTCGGGTGAACTATGTGCCTTCGCCGTTTACGCTGATCGAGGGAGTAGAAAAACTTCCGCCGGGTCATACCCTGACATGGCAGCGCGGCCGTACCACGATTGAGTCTTACTGGCGCTGTCCAGACGCAACGGCGCCGCGTAAGCCCTGGACCCTGGAAGCGGCCAAGGAGCAGCTCGACTTTCTTCTGAAAGAGTCGGTCAAGGAACATCTGGTTGCCGATGTGCCGGTGGGAATCTGGGCCAGCGGCGGTCTGGATTCGTCAACCATCCTGCACTATGCGACGCAGGCTTCTTCGCAGCGGCTGAAGACATTTTCCATCACGTTCAAGGGCCGCAGTTTCGATGAGGCGGCCTACATCAACGAGGTGGCTGAATATTACGGAACCGACCATTCGGAAACCGATCTGAGCACCGATAGTGAGTTGCAGGAAGCGATTCGGGAGCTGGCCTATTACTCCGACGAACCGGGCGCGGATGCCGGCTGCCTGCCAGTGTGGTTTCTGGCCAAGATGAGTTCGCAGCAGGTAACGGTAGCGCTCAGCGGCGAAGGGGCTGACGAGTTGTTTGGCGGGTATCTTACGTATCTGGCCAGCTACTACGCGCAATGGGCGCGGCGGGTTCCGGCTTCTGTACGGCGGGCGGCTATACGCGGCCTGGGCTATTGGCCGGTGTCAGACGAGAAGATCAGCTTCGAATACAAGTTGAAACGCTTTCTGCGGGGATCGCTGTTGCCGCCTGATGAATCGCATATTTTCTGGAACGGAACTTTCTCTGAGGCGGACAAGCGCGCGTTCCTGATACCCGCCGACCCCGCTCCCATGGCCAGGATCCTTCGCAATATGCCGGGAGGCTCGGGGATCGATCGCTACATGAGGTTCGATCAGCAATACTATTTGCCCGACGACATTCTCTACAAAGCCGACCGCATGAGCATGGCGCACTCGTTGGAAGTGCGGCCGCCGTTTCTGGATCATCGCATCGTCGAGTTTGCCGCCTCGTTGCCGCAGGACTACAAGCTTCATGGATCGCGGTTGAAATTCGTGCTCAAAGAACTGATGAAGGGAAAGTTGCCGCCGGCAATTCTTCGCCGGAAAAAAGTAGGCTTCGACATTCCCGCCCACGATTGGTTTCGCGGCGTGCTGAAGCCGCTTCTGCTGGACACGGTGACCGAGCAGGCAGTGAAGGACACCGGCATCTTCCGCTGGGAAGGCATCCAGTCCATCATCAACCGGCATATGGAACGGCGAGACAGCCTGGGATATCACTTGTGGGGCTTGCTGATTCTGTTCTTATGGATCAAACGGTGGAACATTCAAACCGTGGCGGAGCCCGAGCCCGTAGCAGCCCCCGTCAGTCTGTCGGCGATACTCTGATTCTCGGTGGCGGAATCGTCATTGTCCCTCCGCAGCCACATTTAGCCGTAGCCCGTGTTTCTGCTTCTTAGGCCAAAGAAAAGTGCAGGTGAATGGAGATTGCTGATTCTGTGATTGTGCTTGATAAGGTCGAGGGTCCTGGCGCCGCGGTCACCACGAGCCAGCCCGTGGGTCTTCGCCACCGCGCCTGGATCGTTTATGCGTTGCTGATATTGATCGCGGGGACGACCTACCTGACCGGCATCCTTTCTCCGCCTTCGATCCAGGACGACTCCGACGCAGTGTTGGCGCAGATTGCCCGCACCATGCTGGCCACCGGCGATTGGGTTACGGCGCGACTCGACGGCATCCCTTATCTGGAAAAACCGCCGCTCCAATACTGGATGATGACCGTCTCGTACAAAGTATTCGGCGTACACGACTGGGCGGCACGAATTCCTTACGCTCTCTTCAGCGTGGGTCTCTGCCTGCTGACCGCCGCGTTTGGAATATGGGCGTTTGGCCGAAAGCCGGGATTTTATGCAGGTCTCTGCATGGCAACCTGCGTCGGACTCTACTTGTTTACCCGGATTGTCATTCCCGACGTGGCCCTCACCTTCACCATTACGCTGGCGATGTGGGGGCTGCTGCGGGTGACCGACGAGGCCGAAACGCGACCGGGACTCTGGGCGTTTCTGATAGCCGCAAGTCTGGGAACAGGTCTGCTGCTCAAGAGCCTGATCGGAGTTTTGTTCCCGGTGGCGGCCGGCGCAATCTATTTATTCTTAACTAACCAGTTAGTTAAAGCGAAAACCTGGAAGCGGCTGCGTCCCTTCAGCGGACTGCTCGTCATTTTGCTCATCGCCGTCCCTTGGCATGTGCTGGCAACACTGCGCAACCCACCTTATTTTTCGCTCTCGATGCACAGCGGACGCGGCGAGTATCACGGCTTCCTCTGGTTCTTCTTCATCAACGAGCAACTGCTGCGCTTCTTGAACCTTCGCTACCCCCGCGACTACAACACTGTCCCCCGAATCTGGTTCTGGCTCTTCCATCTGGCATGGCTGTTTCCGTGGAGCGTCTATCTCCCGGCAGTCGCCAAGCTGTCGTTCCGTCCGCTGGACCGCGCCGGCCGCACGCGCCTGCTGGCGCTCTGCTGGATCGGCTTCGTGCTGGTGTTCTTCACCTTCTCGACCACGCAAGAGTACTACTCCATGCCCTGCTATCCGGCCTTTGCTCTGTTGCTGGGCTCGGCCATGGCGATGGAAGGCGCCTGGATTCGGCGAGGTACGGCGATCCTCACCGCGATCGCTTCCTGCGCCGCCGCCGCAGCTATCGCCATCCTGGTTCTGGTCCGCAATGTGCCTACCCCCGGAGACATTTTCAGCGCTCTGGTTCTGCATCCCTCCGCCTATACGCTGTCGCTCGGCCACATGGAAGACCTGACGTTGCAGTCCTTTGCCTATTTGCGTCTGCCGCTCTTGCTGGCTGCCATCGCCTTCGTGATTGGCGCTGCCGGCACATTTCGCGCTTCGGCCAAGCGTGCCTTCGTCTGCCTTACCCTGATGATGTTGCTCTTCTTTCAGGCGGCGCGACTGGCGCTGATCGTCTTCGATCCCGACCTCTCGTCGCGCCCCTTGGCGGAGGCGATCATGCGATCGCCTGAGGGCAAGCTCATCGTCGATCGCCATTATTATGCGTTTTCGTCCATCTTCTTCTACACTGATCGTACGGCGTTGCTGTTGAACGGCCGGGTGCTCAACCTGTCTTATGGTTCGTATGCCCCGGGCGCGCCCAACGTTTTCATCGACGACCCGCAATTTAAGGAACTTTGGTCCACGCCGGAAAGATATTACCTGGTGGCAAGCAACGCGGCCCTTCCCCGTCTGCAACGACTGGTGGGGCGGGAAAAGCTGAATATCGTGGCCGAAAGCGGTGGGAAGTTTGTCTTCACCAACTCCCCGCTGCCCAACTCTACGCTGCTGCCCGACGGGGCAGACGCGAAGCGTTCTGCGCCCACTGACCCGCGGCCGACGTCAGCCGGGGGCGGTTTTCCCCAATTTTCCCCAGAGCTGGCAATTGACCGATATCAATTAACTTCGCAAGTTCTGGGCCTCATAAATCCTGCAAGCCTGCCCCAAACCCGGTATATTTCAAGTAGGGCCTTTTTAACATTAGATCAAGCCAGTCCTAATGGCTTTCCGAATGACCGAGTTATGACTGCCACGCAGCAAGCTCGAAGCGATGGCAGTAGCGTTCCAGGAGCCTCGCTACACTGTATGAGCCCTGAGGAGGATGCATGAGAATTGCAGTGCTGGGGGGAGATGGTTATTGCGGATGGGCAACCGCATTGTATTTGTCCAAACAGGGCCACCAGGTCTCCATTGTGGACAGCTTTGTCCGCCGCCAATGGGACCGTGATCTGGGCGTTGAGACCCTCACCCCGATTCGCTCACTGCGCGATCGTTTGCAGGTCTGGAAAGACCTTACCGGCAACGTCATCGACGTTTTCGTCGGCGATATGACCGACTACGCTTTCCTTTCAGCCCACATCCGCGACTTCGAACCCGACACCGTCATCCATTTCGCCGAGCAGCGGTCCGCGCCTTATTCCATGATCGACCGCGAGCATGCCACCTTTACCCAGGTCAACAACCTGGTGGGAACGATGAACCTGCTTTTCGCGCTGCGTGAGCTGAAGTCCGACTGCCATCTGGTGAAGCTGGGCACCATGGGCGAATACGGCACCCCCAACATCGATATTGAAGAAGGCTACATCCGCATCAACCACAACGGCCGCACCGACTCGCTCCCGTTTCCCAAGCAGCCCGGCTCCTTCTATCACCTTTCCAAGGTCCATGACAGCCACAACATCATGTTCTGCTGCAAGGCCTGGGGACTGCGGGCCACCGATCTGAATCAAGGCGTCGTCTACGGCACCACCACCGACGAGACCGCGCTGGATGAAGCCCTCATCAACCGCTTCGACTATGACGAGATCTTCGGCACCGCCCTCAACCGCTTCTGCATTGAAGCGGCGGCCGGCCATCCCATCACCGTCTACGGCACCGGCGGACAGACGCGCGGCTTCCTGGATATTCGCGACACCATTCGCTGCGTCGAAATTGCCTGCCTCAATCCCGCCGAGCCCGGTGAGTTCCGCGTCTTCAATCAGTTCACCGAGCAGTTCTCAGTTCTGGAACTGGCACAGATGGTGCAGGCGGCAGCCAACAAACTTGGCCTCAAGGCCGAGATTGATCACCTCCCCGACCCGCGCGTCGAAGCCGAGACCCATTACTACAATGCCAAGCACTCGAAGCTGATCGACCTGGGATTGCAGCCGCACTTGCTGTCGGATTCGCTGCTGGACTCGATGATCGGGATTGCGCTAAAGTACAGCGCTCGCATCGATAAGTCGGTCTTCCTGCCGCATGTCAACTGGAGAAACACCACCAACAATCGCAATGGCAACGGCCGCGTGCGCACTCCGTCCGGGGCGTCGCTGATTACGTCGGAAGTGTAAGCATTCGCGCTGGGAGTTTGTCGGGATAGCGCCGTAGGCGCGACACAGGTTAGCCCAGCGCTGGCAGAACAAGCGGCGATGACAAGCGCCGTAGGCGCGACACAGGTTAGCCCAGCGCTTCAGCGCTGGGTGAACGCCGCAAAGAAACCTGAGTCCCGTAGGGACGGCACCTCCCGGACTACGGTATTCTGTGTGCCGTGCCTACGGCACTCCTATTCCACTATGGGATCTCTACCCAGCGCTGAAGCGCTGGGCTAACCTAATACCGCGCCGACGGCGCTTCCACCCCCGGAGCTAATTCCACTACCGCATGATTGCTCACCTCATCGAAATCGTCGGAGCCTGGATCATCTCCGTGATCTCCGCCATGGGCTACCCCGGCGTCATGTTGCTGATGGCCATCGAGTCAGCCTGCATTCCTCTCCCGTCGGAAATCATCATGCCGTTCTCCGGCTACCTGGTCTACACCGGCCGCTTCTCCCTGCTCGCCGTCGCCACCTGGGGAGCGCTGGGCTGCAATCTGGGCTCCGTGTTTGCCTATGAAATTGGCTACTTCGGCGGACGCCCGCTGGTGGAACGCTATGGCCGCTACATTTTCCTGAGCCATCGCGAGTTGGCCATTGCCGACCGCTTCTTCGAGCGCCGAGGCTCCATCGCCGTCCTCATCGCCCGCCTGCTGCCGGTAATCCGAACCTTCATCGCGCTCCCCGCCGGCATCGCCCGCATGAATCGCCTCAAGTTCCACATTTATACCTTCGTCGGCTCCTGGCCGTGGTGCTTTGCGCTGGCCTATGTCGGCATGAGGCTGGGCAGGCAATGGGACACCGATCCCCGCCTCAAGATGTGGTTCCATCGCCTGGATGCCTTGATCCTGGCCGTAATCCTGCTGGCCGTGGGCTACTTCATCTGGTCGCACGTGCAGCATCGCATGGGACCAGAGGGTGGAGCAGAAGAAGCCGCCGACTGAAATGTTGGCAGGCGTTTTGAAGGGGCACGGCTTTTAGGCTCCCATTGCACGCGACAACCTCAATATCATCGCGTTTTGAAGGGGCACGGCTTTAGCCGTGCCGTCACCCTGCAAAAAGATTCGGCCTTTAGGCCCTGAGGGACTGCCTCTCAGCGGCTGAAGCCGGATTTTCGATTGACTTTACCGGCACGCCTGAAATGGGCGCGCCGTCACGCCTCCTTATAGATTTGTCATCACGAGGAGGCCGACCGGGGCCCCCGCCAAGCGCCGGGTTTGCGCTTGGTGGGGTGGGTTCAGGCCGACGAGGGATCTGCTTTCCGAATTTCCGCGAAGGACGCTTGCTGGCTCCCATTGCACGCGACAACCTCAATATCATCGCGTTTTGAAGGGGCACGGCTTTAGCCGTGCCGTCACCCTGCAAAAAGATTCGGCCTTTAGGCCCTGAGGGACTGCCTCTCAGCGGCTGAAGCCGGATTTTCGATTGACTGTACCGGCACGCCTGAAGGCGTGCCCTTTCAAGGCAGCAAAAGGCTGTTTTAGTTACTGTCCGATCCCGGGCCGTTTTGTCCTCACCTGCGAAACGCCCTCACCCGCTCTCTAACACTCATCACATGCTGCGGCAACTCGAGCTGCGATCCTTCCTCCAGAATCGGAACCAGCTTGTCGAACTCTGGCCCCGAATGTGATCCGGTCAGCGCAATTCGCACTGGATGGAACAGCTCCTTACCCTTGGCGCCAGTCTTCGCCTTCACCTCATTCATGATGGCCTTGAAGCCCTCGGCCGTCATCGGCTCAAGAACTCGGGTGCCCCAGGTCTCGCGCTTTTCGAGACCTGGACGAGTGCCCAGTTGCTCAATGTCCGTCCACGAACTCCGCAAACGCCGTCAACACCTCCGCGGTCTTCGGCGCGGCCAGCACCTCGACATTGTCAGGCGAACTCGCCGCCGCTGCAGCATCGTAGTTAAAGATCAACGCCGCCCGCTCCAGCAACTGTTCCAGCTTGTCTACCGACGGCGCCAGCAACGCCACCACTTTCCCGAACCACGCCCGCGTGCGCTCATCTGGGCTCTCCGGCAGCAATCCCGCGCGAACGAAATACGGCACGGCCAGCTTCTCAATCCGCTCTGGCGGACTCTGTTTGATGTAATGCCGGTTCAGCCAATACAACTTCTCCATGTCGAACACCGCCGGCGACGGCGTCACCCGCTCCAGCGAAAACTCCTTCTTCAGCTCCTCCGGCGTGAAGATCTCGCGCGTGCCGCCGCTCGGCGCCCACCCCAGCAGCGCCAGATAATTCATCAGCGCCTCGGGGAGCACGCCCATCTCGCGGAAGTTTGCAATCGAGGTCGCGCCATGGCGCTTCGACAGCCGCTCACGATCGCTGCCCAGAATCGTCGACAGATGTGCGAACTGCGGTACCGGCCAGCCCAGCGCCTCGTACAGCGCCACCTGCTTGGGCGTGTTCGAAAGATGATCGTCGCCGCGAATCACGTGCGTGATCTTCATCAGCGCATCATCCACCACCACCACGTAGTTGTAGACCGGAATTCCGCTGGAGCGCATGATGATGGGATCGCTGACCACCTCGCTGGAAAATTCCACCGCGCCGTGCACGATGTCGTGAAAGCGAATGGGGTGTTCGGGAATGCGCAACCGTATCGCCGCCGCTTCGCCGCTGGCGCGACGCCGCTGTGCCTCGGCGGGATCGAGCGCGCGGCACTTGCCGGAATACACCGGCGGCTGCTGGCTCGCCAGCTTCTCCGCGCGATCGCGCTCCAACTCCTCCTGCGAGCAAAAACACAGATACGCCTTACCCTCGCTCAGCAACCGCTCCGCGTGCTCGCGGTAAGTCGCCAGCCGATCGCTTTGGCGATAAGGCCCATACGCGCCGCCGAGGTCAGGTCCCTCGTCCCAGTCCAGCCCCATCCACTTCAGGTCGTCCAGCAGTTGGCTCTCGAAGCGCGTCTCGCTGCGCTCCACATCGGTGTCTTCAATGCGCAGCACCATCACGCCGCCCGCCTGCCGCGCGAACAGCCAATTGAAGAGCGCGGTACGGGCATTGCCGACATGCAACTGGCCAGTAGGCGAAGGAGCGAAGCGGACGCGGACCGGGAAAGAAGTGTTCACTCCATGATGTTAGCAAGAAGCGGCAAAACTCCGCCGCTTTCTTACATACCGCGGATCCGCGTACATCATCTAAGAAACCATTTAATGCAGCAATCGGTGGACGTGCGCTCCCGTCCGCTGGCAAAATCTTTCTAGTCCTGTGAGGCCCCGATGAAGAACGTCCGTCATTCGCTCACGCCACTTGCCCTACTCTTACTTCTTGCCTGCTCTGCCTGCGCCGAAAATCCAGCTTCCAAGCCGCCGCCGACAGGTCCATTCACAGATTTCCGTTATGAGAAGCCCGGCACGGTCCACAAGATTACGCCCCAGGACCTGCCCGCCCCTTATGCCACCAAGTCGGCGACCAACGGCCCTGACATCGTCGATCGTCCAAAAAATGCCTGGCCGCAGGCCCCCGCCGGCTTCAAAGTGGAGTTGTACACCACCGAGGTTCAGAATCCACGCAACATCGTTACCGCTCCCAACGGCGACTTCTTCGTGGCCGAAATGCACGGCGGCAACATCAAGATTTTTCGCGGCATCACCCCCGACGGCAAACCGCAACTGAAGCAGGTCTTCGCCTCTGGACTGACCGAGCCTTACGGAATTGCGTTCTATCCGCCGGGGCCGAACCCTCAATACGTCTACATCGGCGACTCCGACGCTGTGCTGCGCTTCCCTTATCACAATGGCGACTTGAAGGCCACCGGCAAGCCCGAGCATCTCCTCAATCTGCCCAGCGGGGGCAATCACTCGACCCGCGATCTGGTCTTCTCGCCCGACGGCAAGCGCCTGTTCGTCGGGGTGGGGTCGGCTTCCAACGTGGACGACCCTGACACCCATCCCGCCGAGAAGTTTCGTGCTGACATCCTGGTGATGAATCCGGATGCCTCCGGCGTCCACATTTACGCCTACGGAATTCGCAACGCGGGCGGCGGCCTCGCCATCAATCCCAAGACCGGCGAGCTTTGGTGTTCGACCAACGAACGCGATCAACTGGGCGACAATCTGGTGCCCGACTACATCACCCATGTGCAAGAAGGAGGCTTCTACGGCTGGCCGTATTACTACATCGGCGGCAATCCCGATCCGCGTCTCAAGGGCAAACATCCCGAGCTAAGCAGCAAGGTGATTGTCCCTGACGTCCTGCTTCAGCCGCACAACGCGTCGCTGGAGCTGACATTTTACGAAGGCACCCAGTTTCCCGCCGAGTATGCGGGCGATATCTTTTCCTCGCAGCACGGCTCATGGAACCGAAGTCCGCGCGCCGGGTACGAAGTCATTCGCGTGCCCCTGCACCAGACCGGCCACGCCAGCGGCGAGTATGAAGATTTCCTCACCGGCTTCGTGCTTCCCAATGGCGATGTCTGGGGACGTCCCGTGGGCGTGACGGTTGCGCCTGACGGATCGCTGCTGGTTACAGACGACGGATCGAACTCCATCTGGCGGGTGAGCTACACAGGAAAGTGAAAATCGGAAGTGGAAATGGAGTTTGGCCGTGAAAAGTGGAGCTGTACCTGTGCACTGCTGATTCGGATTATCCCCTGGCCGGCTGTGACTCCGGAGTGAGCTGTGCCACCGCCTTCGCCGCTTCCATCCCGGAGCGAATGCAGTCGGGCACTCCAATGCCGTGATAGGCATTGCCGGCGATCGCCAGCCCCGGAATCTCCGCCACCCGCCCTTCGATTTTCGCCACTCGCGCAATGTGTCCCGGCTCGTACTGCGCCATCGCTTCGCGCCAGCGGTACACGCGCGAGAAGATGGGACGCGCGTCCAGCTTGACGAGGTCGCGCAGCTCGCGATGGACCGTTTCCAGCATCTCTTCATCACTCAGCCCCAGTACCGCCTCGTCGCGCGCGCCTCCCAGAAAGCAGCGCAGAATGCCTTTGTCCGGCGGCGCGCGGTGGGGAAACTTGTTGTGGACGAACGTGCACGCCAACATGCGCGTTCCCTCGCTTCGGGGCACCAGAAATCCGAAACCGCGCGGCAGTTTCGCCAGCTGCTGCTTGTAATAGCCCAGCGTGACCGTCACCGATGAACTATAGGTGATGTCCAGTAGATTTCGCGCCAGCGCGCGGTCCACTCCATCCAGCAGCTCGCCGGCAACATTGGCGGGAGTGGCAAGGATGACGGCATCGTAACGCTCGTCGCCGTTCATCTCGATAGCCACGCGCCAGCCGCCGTTTTCGGGATAGATGCGCCGAACATGGCGACGCAGGCAGACAGCCTCCGGATCAATCCTGGCGACGATCGCGTCCACCAGCTGCTGCATTCCGTCTCTCAGCGAGGTGAACAACGGACGCGGCTTCTGCTTCTTTGTGGCTTCGGCCATTTTCTTATGCGCCGCCAGCATGGCCCGGCTGAGGCTGCCGTACTTCTCCTCCATCTCCACAAAGCGCGGCAATACCGCACGGGCGCTCAGCTTACCGGCATCGCCCCCGTAGACCCCTGACAGCAATGGGTCGGCCAGCCGATCGACGACCTCCGGCCCGAAGTGCCGCTCCACCAGTTGCGCTACGGTTTCGTCGCCCTCCATGGGCCGCGGTGGATGCAGCAGCTCGCGCGCCATGCGGACCTTCGTGCTCCACGAGAACAGCGGCGACAGCGCGGTTGCAACCAGCCGGGTGGGCACCATAAACATCAGCCCGTCCGGCATCGCGATCAGCCGGTTATGTACCACAATGTAGGTCTTGCGCTGAGCATCATTGGAGCCGATAAGCTGATCGGCGATGCCGAGTTCCTGGCAGAGGGCCAGCGCCCAGGGTTTTTCTGTGAGGAAGGAATCGGGACCGGCTTCGACCAGGCAGCCTTCAATGTGATCGGAGGATAGGCAGCCACCCAGCCGCTGCCCACTCTCGTAAAGTGTGTACTCCAGTTCAGCGCCCGCGGTTCGCGCCTTTTCCAGGTAGAAGGCGGCGCTCAGCCCGGAAATGCCTCCGCCGATAATTGCGATCCGCTTCATGCAGCTAGCTTCAGGAGATTCTCTCAGTTCCGGTCCCGCTGCCGCAAGCGTGCTCCAGCGCCACAAATCGCGCCCGGGCCAAATCGGCAACCGCTCGCACAAACAACGGCGAGTCGTTCAGCGACTCCGCCCGATAGAGTTTCATCCTCCGCGCCTCGGCAAACTGCCGGAACAGGATGTCGACATCAAAAAGAATTTCGACATGATCGCAAACAAAACCGATTGGCTGGATAAAGACCCCGCTCTGACCTGCCTCTCTTAAGCCGATGATGGTGTCCTCCACTGTGGGACCCAGCCACTCCCCGCCCGACATTCCCTGACTTTGAAAGGCGAACTGCCAGCGGCCGATCTCGGGAACTTGTGCGGCCACCAGCGCGGCCGTCTCGCGTGTCTGGGCCTCGTAGGGATCGCCCTCCGCAATCGTGCGCTGGGGCACGCTATGCGCCGTAAACAATACCGGCAACAGCGAACCATGCTCCTCGCAGGCTCGCTTCCAGCCCACCCGCAGCCGGTCCGCGAAGGCCTCGATCAGCAAGGGATGGTCGTGCCATTCCTCCACAAAGTCAATGGTGAAGGGCGCGCCCGCTCCCAACAACACCTGCTTGTACAGGCCAACACTGGTGCGCGAGTTATGCGGCGCCAGACAGATGGCGACTGCCTGCTCCACCCCATCGGCCGTCATCTGCTTTAACGTATCAGCGATAAATGGATGCCAGTTGCGCATTCCCACGTAGGCTGCGATGCCAAGTTCGCGCGCGACCCCATTCGCCTGCCCTACGGTCATGCAGGTCAGCGGAGAGACACCGATCAGAGAATAGCGATGTTGCACCTCATGTACCACAGCGTCAGACATCGGCCTGCCACGCGAGATATTCTGCAAGAACTCCGGAATATCTTCCACCTGCTCCGGACTACCGTGCGCAATCAGCAGCACTGCCTGCTTGCTCATGGCTTCCTCCCGGCAGCAGTCGCTGAGAACTCGTGCACAAACTGTGCGAGATGCTTTACGTTGTCTACCGGCGTGTGCGGCAGGATGCCATGTCCGAGATTAAAAATGTGGCCGGGGCGGGCATCGGCCAGGCGCAGAATGTGTTCAGCGCGCTGCTGCAACTCCTGCCACGAGGCGAACAGCAGCACTGGATCGAGATTGCCTTGCACCGCATGGTCATGTCCCACAATGTGCCAGCCCTCGTCCAGCGGAATGCGCCAGTCGAGTCCGATCACCTCCGCTCCCGTTTCCGTCATGGACGGCAACAGCGTAGCACTGTCGGTACCAAAGTAAATGATGGGGACGTTGGTTTCTTTCTGGAGCCGCTGAATGAGCTGCGTGGTCGGGACCAGAACGTAGCGGCGATAGTCCTCTACGCTCAGACAGCCGACCCAGCTATCGAAGATTTGCAGCGCGTCGGCGCCGGAGCGCACCTGCTCAGCTGCGTACTCGGCCAGCACGTCCACCAGCTTGCCGACTAGTTCGTCCCACACCTCGGGCGAGTTGTACATCAACTTCTTCACTTCCAGATAATGCCGCGAGCCCCCGCCCTCAACCATGTAGCTGGCCAGCGTGAACGGAGCACCACAGAATCCAATGACCGGCAGCTTCGCCCCGAAATGCTTCGTCACCAGCGCTACCGCTTCGGCAACATAACCCAGTTCGGCAGCGCGATCTGTCCGCAGCACGCGAACATCTTCGGCAGTGCGGACCGGCCGTTCGATCACCGGACCTTCACCCGCCGCAAAATGAAACGGCAGTCCCATGACCTCCAGCGGCAGCAGCAGGTCGGCGAAGATGATGGCCGCGTCAACCTTCAAAAACTCCGCAGCGGTGATGGTGACTTCAGCCGCCACTTCGGGCTTCTTGCAGATTTCCACCAGCGAGTAGTGCTTGCGGACGTCGCGGTATTGCTGCATGTAACGGCCAGCCTGGCGCATGAACCAGACCGGAGTGGTCTCAACGGGAAGCCGCCGGCAGGCACGTATGAAGAGGGAATCGGGCGCGGACATAAGCAATTATCGTAGCACTGGAGGTCACTCGCCCGTGTGATACGGGTCACAAGTGCTTCTGCCCGATTACAATCCCTTCATGGAAGCGCGATCCAGCGTGCAAGCCCTGCGCTACCGCGGACGGCTCGCGCCCTCGCCGACCGGGCGGTTGCACATCGGCCACGCCTGCACCTTCTGGACGGCCTATCAGCGGGCGATCGCGCACAAGGGCACGCTGGTGTTTCGCGATGAAGATCTCGATCCGCAACGCTCGAAGGCGGAGTTCGCGCTGGCCATGATCGAAGACCTGCACTGGCTGGGCATCCGCTGGCAGGAGGGGCCTGACACTGGCGGTCCCTTTGCGCCTTATCAGCAGAGCCAGCGCCGCCAGCACTATCTGGAAACCTGGCGCCAGCTGCGTGACGACGGATTTATCTACCCTTGCACCTGTTCGCGCAAAGATCTGGCGACCTCGGCCGCTGCACCCAATGAAGGCGACGATGAGCCGCTCTATCCCGGAAATTGCCGAAACCAAATCGACGAAGCCAATAGCTACGATTCGCCCAAGGGCGTGAACTGGCGATTTCTGGTTCCCGACGGCGAGACCATCGCCTTTGATGATCTGCGCCAGGGCCGGCAAAGCTTCATTGCTGGCGATGACTTCGGCGACTTCATCATCTGGCGGCGCGATGATGTGCCCGCCTATCAGCTCGCCGTGGTTGCCGACGACAACGCAATGCAGATCACCGAGGTGGTTCGCGGCGCCGATCTGCTGAAATCTACAGCCCGGCAACTGCTGATGATTCGCGCCCTCGGGCTGGCGATTCCCGCCTATTATCATTGCGACCTGATACGCGACGACACCGGAGCTCGACTGGCCAAGCGTAACGACGCTCTCAGCCTGCGCGCCCTACGCCAACAGGGCCGCGGTCCGCAGGATGTACTGAAGATGTGCACTCCGTAGCAATCCAATTGCGTTACGCGCCGCAAGAAGCGTATCGTCTGCCATGGATGAGGAGGATGTCTCCGTGCGCTTGAACTGGCTTGCAATTTTGCTGGCGGGAGTTGCGGATTGGCTGCTGGGCGCGGTGTGGTTCACCGCGTTCGCCAATCAGTGGAAGATGGGACTGCGAATGCCGGCAGAAGAGATGCAGGCTTATATGTCTCATCCGAACTTTTGGCCCTATCTTATCGCGCTGTTGTGCAGCTTCCTGATGGCTTATGTCATTGCGCGGCTGGTTGCCGGTTCCGCAACGCACACCCTGTTCCGCGGAATCATTGTCGGCATCCTGATCGGTCTGGCGGCGGCGCTTGCCATGGTCACCGAAATGGTCTTCGAAATTCGCCCCGGTTCCTTCATCCTGATCTCGGCGGGCTATCCCCTGGTGGGCTGCATCCTGATGGGAATCATTATCGGCGCATGGAAGCCGAAAGGGAGAGCCTCGCTATGACAATGAAGATCGAGGGCCAGATCGTGCCCGGTTATCTTAAGGCCCTCAGCGGACTGGAGCAGCTTCCCGGCCCTGAGGGCGAGCGTTCGATCGAACTGTTCCGGCACGGCACGCTCACGGTGAAGTTGTATGCGCCGCGCGGCAACGATCACCAGACCCCGCACACCCGTGACGAGATTTATGTCATCGCCAGCGGAACCGGCCGCTTCCTGCGCGGCAGAGAGGAAATATCGTTCGGCGTGGGTGACGTGCTCTTCGTTCCCGCCGGCGAGGAACACCGCTTCCTCGAGTTCACCAACGACTTCGCCACCTGGGTCTTCTTCTACGGACCCGAGGGCGGCGAGGCCGAAGTGGTAAAGACCCAGGGAAGGTCTGCTTAGGTCGAGTTTTGAAAGGGACGGCCTTCAGGGTGCGCGTGAGAACTCGACTCATCCGATTGCGGTGGAATGCGAAGCATTGAAACTGAGTGCAATTAAGCCGCGCAGCGGCGGCATGAGGTTAGCCCGGCGCGTAAGCGCCGGGTGGAGTGGAAAGTTGACCCGAGCCGCTGAGCGGCGACACGGTTTTCGCGCACTCACTTCACGCTGCGAAAGGGACGGCCTTCAGGCCGTCCGTAAATGCCGCAAATTTCTGCGGCTTGAGCCGCTGAGGGCCTCGACTTGATCAGGCTTTCCTGACCGCGCCAAGCAACCTTCCTCACCGCCCTTCATTTTCCGGTAGCAACCTGACATTCTTGACAGTGGCGTCCCCGGCATCACAAAGTGAATAATCGGCAGGTCTGAGCAACGCGATTCGGAGTGGCGCAATGGCTAAGGACGATAAGAAGGACAGCAAGAAAGCCAGCACTGGCGAAACAACCGCCGGCGATTCCTGGCTCGCCCAGGGAGCTTCGCCGGCCGGAACCTACAGCGACGGCCATCCCCTGGACAGTGTGCAGTACCTGGAAGCCAAGCTCATCCTCAAGCCGGATCGCTTCGTCTCGGTCGAGAGCTTCCGTGACTTTGGCAAACAGGTACAGCGCACGGCAAAGAACCTCGCGGTGGGATTCGTTACCGATCCCAAGGTGGGCCGACGGCCGGACATCCGGGAAATTGTGTTCATGGACACTCCGGACTTCCGCCTTTACAACAACGCTTTCATCCTGCGGCGGCGGATCACCTACATCGATGGCTTTCCCATCGGCGATCCGGAAATCGTCTTCAAGTTCCGTCACTCGGATGAGAAGAAAGCCGCGGAGCTGGATGTGCGGCCCAACATCGCCGGAAAATATCAAATCAAGTTCAAGGCCGAGGCGCTGCCGCTCAAAGACCAGTATGGCGGATTTCGACTGCTGTATTCCCATAACTGCCAGTTCGGTCTGAGCCAGATGCACGAAGGCGATCGTCTGGGCATGTGGGGGCTCGCCCACGTTCTCCCCGCGCTCTCCGTGCTCAAGAAGTCGGAGGATGAAGAAGTAACCCTGGTGAACGAGGCCATCGTCGAAGAAGTTCTGCTGGAATTGGGTGACCTCGACTTCGGCAAAGGGGTCCAGGGACATTGCAATGTGGCCTTGTGGCGCACCCGCGGCGAGCACACGCCCCTGGTGGGTGAGTTCGCCTATCAGCTCAAGTTCGCGCGCCTGGGCGATGTCCACGAAAAGCCCCGGAGGCTGTCGGAACAGTTCTTCATCACCCTGCAGCGCGACGTGCAGGATTGGATTTCCCTGGGCACGACGAAGACGGGAATGGTTTATCGTCTGCGCGGCAACCCGCCGCAGAGCCATGAATGATCGCAAGCCGGGGTGACACCGACGCGCACGCAGCCGACTGCTTGCGTGATGGCGATATTACGCAAATTGGGTGTATAGTTGCGGAGTTTTGCGGGCCAAATTCAGATCTGGGGTGAGGAGATTGGGGTGAGGAGATGAAGATAACGGCCGGCGGCTTCTTAGTACTACTTCTGCTGAGTCGCTTCGACCGCAACGGCACAGCAATCTTGTAGCGCGCCACCCGTCACGGCGCTCATCAATTGGGCCCAGTTTCATTCCGATACATGCCACAGTGGCTATAACCAATATGAGTTTGTTTTGAGTCCCGCCACGGTGGGAAATCTGGCTGTAGATTGGACGTACTCGTTGGATCCCGCCTCCTTCTCCTCGCCGGCAGTGGCGAACGGTGTGCTGTACGTCGGGAGTTCCGCCCCCTCCGGCAGCGTCTACGCTTTTAATGCCAGTTCAGGGGCATTGCTTTGGAAAAGCGCGGTTAGCTACGACAGTCAGATCATTTCATCGCCGGCAGTGGCGAACGGTGTGGTGTACATCGGGAACCAGGATGACTATACGTTTTACGCCTTCGACGCGGGCACCGGAGCCCGACTGTGGACGTACACAACCGGGGGATACATTGGTTCTTCGCCGGCAGTATCCAACGGTGTCGTGTACTTCGCCAGTTGGAACGCTGACCATAATCTGTACGCCTTGAACGCGCAGACCGGAGCAGTAGTGTGGAAATACTGGATGGACGGCGCCAACGATATCTTAGCGTCACCAGCGGTGGCCAACGGCGTGGTGTACATGGGGGCCGACAAGGTCTACGCCTTGAACGCCAGCACCGGGGCATTGCTGTGGGAGTATGGGACAGGGAACGGTGTTTTTTCGTCAGCCACCGTGGTAAATGGTGTGGTCTACGTTGGAGACTTCGTTGGCAACGTAGATGCCTTGAACGCCGACACGGGAGCCCTCCTTTGGCAGTACGTGACCTCCGGCTATATCCAGAGTACGCCGGCGGTGGCTAACGGCGTGGTCTATGTCTCGTCGGCCGACCATAACGTATACGCCCTGAACGCCAGCACCGGGGCACTCTTATGGAAGTACACAGCTCTAAATGGATTCGACTCGTCACCGGCGGTGGCGAACGGCGTGGTGTACGTAGGGTCTGAGGATAATAATTTGTACGCCCTGAATGCCAGCGCAGGAGCAGTCCTTTGGCAGTATGACGCCGGGGATTACGTCATTTCCTCGCCGGCCGTGGTCAACGGGATGGTGTACGTCGACGACTACGACGGCAACCTATATGCTTTCCATCTGCCCAATCATTGAGGCTGAGCGCACGGGCGCGACCTCAGCTTCGATCGGCTCGAGGTATGCGGTGAAGTGCCGCAGAAAAGGCGCTTGACGCGTCAGCTTCATGCCGCGGATTTCCGCGCGGCGCTTCCATACCGCCAGCACCACCTCGATTACATAATCCACATGGCTCTGGGTATAGACCCGGCGTGGAATCGCCAGGCGCACCAGGTCCATTTTGGCGGCCGCTCCAAACATCAGCGTGCCGATTTCGACTGAGCGGATGCCGCCTTCAAGATATAACTCCGCTGCCAGCGCTACTCCGGGAAACTCCTCCAGCGGAATGTGCGGTAGAAAGGCGCGAGCGTCAAGATAGATTGCGTGCCCGCCCGGCGGCAGCACAATCGGCACTCCCTGCTCGCTGAGGTGGTTGCCAAGATAAGCCGTCGAGGCGATGCGATAGCGCAGATAGTCCTCTTCCAGCGACTCCTGCAAACCGATGGCAACAGCCTCCAGATCGCGTCCGGCCAGGCCGCCATAGGTCGGATAGCCTTCGGTCAGGATCAGCAGGTCTTTCTCCTGTGCCGCCAGAATGCCGTCGTTGGTGCAAAGGAAGCCGCCGATGTTGGCCATGCCGTCTTTCTTCGCCGACATGGTGCAGCCGTCGCCCAGCGCGAACATCTCCTGCGCAATCTGCTTGGGGGTCTTGTCCGCATAGCCTTCTTCACGCAACTTGATGAAGTAAGCATTCTCCGCGAAGCGGCAGGCGTCAAAGTACAGCGGGATGCGATTCTTGCGGCACACCGCGCTGACGGCGCGCGCATTTTCCATGGAGACCGGCTGGCCTCCGCCGGAGTTGTTGGTGATGGTGAGCATCACCAGCGGAATGCGCGGGCGTCCCGCGCGCGCAATCAAATCCTCCAGCGCCGCAACGTCCATGTTGCCCTTGAAGGGATGCCACTTCGCAGGTTCGCGCGCTTCGGCAATAGGCAGGTCTACCGCCTCTGCCCCGACGAACTCGATGTTGGCGCGGGTAGTGTCGAAGTGCGTGTTGTTGGGGATGACATCACCCTTCTTACAGGCAACGCTGAACAGAATGCGCTCGGCGGCGCGTCCCTGATGCGTCGGGATCACATGCTGATAGCCGAAGATGTCCTGGATGGAATCGCGAAAGCGATCGAAGCTGCGGCTGCCCGCGTAGCTTTCATCGCCTTGCATGACCGCAGCCCATTGCCGCGTTGACATGGCTCCGGTACCTGAATCGGTCAGCAGATCGATGAGGACATCGTCAGCGGGAAGCAGAAACAGGTTGTAGTGAGCAGCCCGCAGGAGTTCTTCGCGCTGTTCGCGCGTGGTCCAGCGGATGGGTTCCACACTCTTGATGCGGAACGGCTCGATGATGGTCTTGCGTGGCATGGAGATTCCCCTTGCGTAAGCTCCATGCTGGCGCATTCAGGCTGAATTTGCAGTGATACCGGTCACAGGCGGTGTCGGGGAGTTTGATGCGCTCCGGCGGCGTCGCTTAGAGCTGCCAGGAGCCTTTGTCCTTAGAAGATTGTCATCACGACGACGGCTTCAGCCGGAGGAGCGATCTGCTGTTGGACGGCAGGGGAAGGGCCGTCCCATTCGGGCCAACAGCAGATCCCTCGCTTCGCTCGTGATGACAATTTCGTTATTCGGGACGGTGCCGGCGGGGTCGCACGGGAAAAGCTTACGCCACGTTGCGCGACTTCGCCGCCTGGTTGGCCAGCTTATTGGCTCGGCGGTTCTGCTCGCGCGGAATGTAGGCGATGGAAAACTCGACATCGCGGGCCAGTTTGCGGCAGGTCCAGTTCAGGGAGTGGAGGCGAGAGCTGCGACAGGCGTATTCGCCGGTCATCTGCTTGACCATGACTTCCGAGTCCGAATACACATGCAGCGTCTTGGCCTTGGCCTCAACCGCGTGCTGCAAGGCTTCCAGAAGGGCAACGTATTCGGCGACGTTGTTGTCCTGATGTCCAATCCAGCGGGCGATGCAGGTGGTTTCGCCGTCCGGGCCTTCGATGACCACCCCAATACCGGACGGTCCCGGATTTCCATGGGACCCACCGTCAACGTACGCTACCAGGTCAGACATTCATCTCCCGACTGTAACCAAGATGCTTCAGAATGATGGATTCGTCAAGAATCAGATTCGGTTCCCCCTGAATGCTGCCATACCGGCGCAACATTTCTGTGAAAAAAGTGTGAATTGACCTTGAATATCTGCTGTCGAGAAATAAAACTCGCTTGCATTCTGTCGTTTGCCGAAAAAATTTCCCACACGAAAATAACTTGCGTTTGCACCAACCTTGGGCGTTGACAATTTTCAATCATACGGTAGTATCACTTTCGTCGACGGCAGAAAAGGGCGGGCAACTAATCGTAGCCAACCCGAAGTAAGCTGAGCGATGGGTTCCGCGGGGCGACCCGAGGGAACCGCCAGACCCGAAAAAACCGACTGCTCTGCGAGGTGTCAGCCGGGGTTTGGGACCGCGAAAGCGGTGATCGCGTCAAAGGCTGTGACGGTGCATGCGTCCACGCTGGTAACTCCCTCGCAGGAGTTGGCAGCTAGAGCATAACCAAAGTCACAGCCTTTTTACTTTTCCCCGCAAGCAAGTTCCCTTCTTTCAGAACACGATCTACCCAGATCAGCACCTCGAAGCGGTTGTCCTCCCCTAACTCCGCCGTCAACCAGCATATGCCGGTATTGCCAGAGCGGTGATGGTTGGGCGAACTATGACGGACATCGCTCTGAGGAAACTGGCCGCCGCGTGGCAGATTAGCTATACTCAAGTTAGCTAAGGGATACTCTTATGCCTACCGCGACCATTCATCAAGCCAAGACCACCCTCTCCAAACTGCTGGAGCAAGCCGAGCGCGGTGAAGAAATTCTCATCGCCCGCGGCAACAAAGTCGTGGCTAAACTGGTCCCCATCGCAGGCGCGCCGCGACAACGGCGGCTGAACATTTTGCAAGCCAAGCTCAAGGTCGGCCGGAAGTTCTTCGACCCGTTGCCCGACCAAGAGCTTGACGCCTGGGGCCGGTGATGCGCGTGCTCATCGATACGCACGTTCTGCTGTGGGCACTCAGTGGAGACAAACGGCTCTCGCGTAAAGCTCATTCCGTGATGGCATCGTTCGATAACGAGGTATTTGTGTCGGCGGCGTCGGCCTGGGAGATTGCGACTAAGCACCGCCTGGGCAAGTTGCCTGGTGCTGACGCGGTAGCGGGAAATCTTTCGGCGATTATCGAGCAGCTCGGCTTTCGCGCGCTGCCGATTTCGCTGGGACACGCGGAACGCGCAGGCGCATTGCCGGGCGAGCATCGCGATCCCTTTGATCGCATGCTCATCGCCCAGTCGCAGGCGGAGAATCTGCCTCTGGTCAGCAACGAACGGGTGTTCGACGCCTACGCCGTCCGGCGCATCTGGTAGTGGCCGCGCGTACCAGAGTCCAAGTGCGAACCCAATATCTCACGACAGACTCCTGCGGGCGCCCTTATTAACTTGCCGCAGGGGCTAAAGCCTACTGATTTTCCGGTGCTTGCGGCACGGCTGAACAGGCTGCTGAAAAAGTCGAAACAGAGCATTGTGCCGCCGGCTGAAGCCGGCTCGGGAAGGAAAATAAAGGGCTTATCGGCACGACTGAAGTCGTGCCCTGTTACAAAGCTCTCGGAAGCGGACTTTTTTCAGCAGCCTCTGAAGCCGTGCCCTTTCAAAACCCGGACTTAATCAGAGATCTCCTACCGGTTGTACACCGGCAGCGGCCCGCGCAGGTTGCGCCACACTTCGTCGCAGGCTTTCAGCACATCGTCGGACAACGGCCCATCATCCAACGTTGCCAGATTTTCATTGAGCTGCTCCAGCCGCGACGCGCCCAGGATGACGCAATCGCTGGCGGTGTGATGCAACAGCCAGTTCAACGCCAGGCTCACCAGCGATCGCCCTGCCGATTGCGCGATCTTCCGAAGTTGCTCGACCGACTGGAAGTATTGCTCGTGCCAATAGCGCTCCTGGTAGAGCTTGTTGTTGTCGAAACGCGTGCCGGGCGTAATCTTCTCCTGCTGGTGTTTGCCGGTGAGCAGCCCGCCCGCCAGCGGGTTATACACCACGGTCGAGACGCCGAATTCCTTGCACATGGGCAGATATTCCTGCTCGATGCCGCGGGCCAGCAGGTTGTACATGGGCTGCGAAATGTAGGCTGCGGGCCAGCCGCGCTCCTTCGCAATCCATAGCATCTGCACCACCTGCCATCCGGCGTAGTTCGACAATGCCGGATAGCGCACCTTGCCCTGCTTCACCAGCGACGCCATGGCTTCCATCGACTCCTCGACTGGGACCTTGTGGTCGGGCGCATGGAAGTAATAAACGTCGAGGTAATCGGTGCCTAGCCGCTTCAAGCTTTCGTCAATGTTGCGCAAGATCGCTTTGCGCGAAAGCCCTTGCTGATCGGCCTCTTCGCCTACCTTAAAAAATACTTTGCTGGCGATGACGAGTTGTTCGCGCTTGCCCTTGATGGCATGACCCAGCATGGTTTCAGCGACACCTAGCTGATAAACATTCGCGGTGTCGAAGAAGTTGATACCCGCCTCGAGGCAGCGGTTCACCATTTGGGTAGCGCCAGCCTGGTCGAGCGGCTTGCCGAAGGTCATGGTGCCAAAACAACAGCGCGAGACTTCGAGCTCAGTGTTCTTCAGCTTGACGAGAGGGAGATTCATGATTTCTCCATTTTTCTTGCTAGCTAACGTCGCCTCACTGGGAGCTATCTCAGGAATGCTTTGTATCAGGGCACGGCTTCAGCCGTGCCGAAAGCCGCCGCCAAATCACGGGCTTTAGCCCCTGCGGCACCTCGGTCTCCGCCTCGGCGGATTTATGAGATCAGTTCTAGCAAGATTCATCGCTTCTTTCTTATCTGGTAAGACTGGCAGCCACTTTCTTAAGAAAATCTGGCGCCGCAGCGGCAAGAACCCGTTTACAGCGCTTTCGACATGGTGATGAAGTGGACCGGCCGGGTTGCGCTCGTGATCACCTCGGCTGACTGGGTACCGGTTTCGACAAAGCCGAAATTGCGATAGATCAACGACAGCTCAGGTCGCACATTGACAATACAGATATCCAGCGCCTTGCATCCGGCGTTCCGGCAATACTCTTCCGCCTCTTGCATCATGCGTCTACCGATGCCCGACTTCTGCCGTGCAGGATCGACCGAGAGGGTGCCCACGTATCCACGATCGCCGGTCACCTTCACGAACAGGCACGCCACCAGCTCATCCCCTTCCATCAGCAGCAGGAACTTGCCTTCGTCCATCATCTGCTGCACCTGGTCGGGATCGGTGCGGTCTCCACTCTTGAAGAAGCGCTCAATCGCAAAGGCGCGGTTGATGAGCGCAACAATCTGGGGAAGGTCGGCTTGCGATGCTTCGCGCACTACGCCCGTCACGTCTTTCATAGCTGCGAATTCCTGCTCTTATTCCTTGGGCGCAAGCCCCGCCTGAAAAACCATTTGATCGCTGGCCCAGAAGTTCAGCAGCGAACAGGCGCCGATGCTCAGGATGTTGGCGAGCATGTATTGCAGATGCAGCCCGCCCACCAGAAGGCGCATCAGGGCCAGGTTTCCGACAATCGAGATCAATCCGGTGGACAGGTTAAAGCGCAGCAGGCGGCGCAAGGGTCCCGAATTGCCGCTGCTGCGGTCCGCCCAGGTGAAGTGTTCGTGCCATAGAAAGTTGTGCAGCACGGCGCACTCCACCGCCAGCGCAGTGGCCAGCAGATAGTTCAAGTGCAGCACCGTCTTGAAGAGGAACAGGAAGCACAACTGAACGCCAATCCCGATAACGCCCACCATGTGGAACTTCAACAGGCGCCGCAACAGGCGTGCCCAGGCTTCAGTGGAGCTCAGAAAGGTCATGGCAGCCGCTCTTCGCGATAGAGCTGCACACTGTGCCCGATAGCAGCGTAAAGAAACATGGTTACCATCCCAACGATTGCGGCCACCGCGCCCACATCGAACAGCAGGAACCTGTGGCCGGCAATATGCGACCACGGACCGCGAATATACAGCGCAACGTTACCGATCGCCAGAATGATGCGGACCTCCGTTGGACCCAGGTTGAAAAACGACAGATGAAAGCTGCCGGTGGTGTAGGTGGCAAGATAAACTTCAATCGCCAGCAACAGAAACGCAACCAGCAGCGCCATGGCAACCAGGGGCGTCATGTAGCCGGAGAGCGCCAGTCCCACCATCAGGACGGTTGAGCCGGCGGCGTCGATCACGTGGTCCACATAAAACCCATAGCGTGGACGCTGGCGATTACGAAAGCGCGCCAAGGTGCCGTCCAGGCTGTCGCCAAACCAGTTCACGGCGAGAAACAGGATACCCCATAACAGCCATTGCCGGTGGTAGCGCGACAACGCATAGCTCACGCCCACCATGATTTGCGCGGCAAATCCCAACAAAGTGAGATGGTCGGAACCGACCCAGGCGGGCATGTGGGCCGCGAGCCACGTCAGGACCCGCTTCTCCGCCGCAGTCACCAAGCTGACCTGGACCCGGTCGGCGTTCTTGAACGACGATGCCGTAGTTGTTTCCCCGTCCGCCCGGCCCGTGGCTATCGCCATGTTTGCGGAATTGCCTCCGCCCCGAGCCGAGACGCTATAGTATCGCGGTCTCGTGCAGCAACTCGCCCTTGGCAAAACGCGTCGGGCTCAGCACCTCGACATTATCGACCACTTGCGTCTTGCCATGAAGAATTAGATCGGCCACCATCCTGCCGGTCGTAGGGGAATGCATCACGCCATGGCCGCTGAAGCCGTTGGCGCAAAAGAATCCCGCCAGTTCCGGTACCGGGCCAATGATGGCGTGGTGGTCCGGCGACATCTCGTAGAGTCCCGCCCAGGCCCGTTTGGGATTTACCGCGAGATTCTCGAAGCACGGAACCCGGTCGGCCGCCAGCGTCAGCACCTTCTCGATGAACGACGGCTCGAAGTTCGTGTTGAAGCCCGTCGTCTCCTGGGGATCGTTCCACGCCAGCAGAAATCCAAGACTCTCCGGGCGGAAATGAAAGCCGGTGGCCATGTCCACCACCATCGGCACTGCGTGCGACACTCCGTCGAACGGCTCCGTCGGGATCAGCATGCGCCGCATAGGCTCCACGGGAAGCTTGATTGCCGCCAGAGATGCCACTTCGGCTGCCCACGGGCCAGCGGCGTTCACCACCGTCTGCGTGCTTACTGGACCGCGGGTAGTTTCCACTCCGGTGATTCTTCCACTCTCGCGGTTGATGGCTGTGACCTCAGTGGAACGCCACAGCGTCGCGCCCTGCTCGCACGCCCGCGTGGTGAAGCCGACCATCACGCTGTAGGGATCAACAAAGCCGTCGGTTGGACAGAAGCTTCCGCCCAGCACATCGTCGGCGCGCAGCTGCGGGACCATCCCGGCAATCTCCTCGCGCGTCATCATGCGAGCTTGCGTCAAGCCCAGCGATTTTTGCAGCGCCTGGTTGGTCTGTAGATATTCGAGATGCGACGGCCTGCTGGCGACGAACAGATAGCCTTGATTGCGATATCCGGAAGGATGCCCCAGCCGTTCTTCGAAGCCCGCAAAGAACGGGATGGAGTACAGCGACATCTGAATGTTCGGTTTGGTAGCGAACTGGGCGCGCACTCCGCCCATGCTCTTGCCGGTGGAACCTTTGCCCTGGTGGGCTTCACGCTCCACCATCAGCACCTTGCGGCAGCCGGCTTCCGTCAGATGCCATGCGATGCTGGAACCGACGATCCCAGCGCCAATAATGACCACTTCGGCTGTCTGCATTCCCCGGCTTTGCCCTCGAAAACATTGTATTCGGAGGCTCGGCCGCCCGCTGTGACCACCCAGAGATGACCGGGCCGCTCGCGCTCGTCACACTTCCTCGTGACACGCCGCACAGACCCATGTTCTGCCACCGCCTAGCCTTATTTATCGGGGTCCAATCCGCAATTAGTAACTGGAAGCCATCTCCAAAACGCCTTGTGTCAGGGCACGGCTTCAGCCGTGCCGTAATTGGCTCTCTAAGACTTGGGGCTTTAGCCCCTGAGGGCCTTCCGTCTCGGCCGCTGCGGGATTTGTGAGATGAGTTTTAGTAATGGGGAGCGGCGAGTCGCACTTGGCCTCGGACTCCGGAGATGGTTTGGCTCATTGCTGATTGCTGATTGCTATTGCTATTTGCCAAGGAATTTCCATGCCTGTGATAAACGCCTTCTCGAAAGCGGTGGTGCGCGATTTCTCCATCGAAGAACTGGAGCAAGCCGCCCGCCTGATGCGGGGCTACGATCTGGTGGCGCTCTGCGCCGCCGGCTCCGGCCACTGCCGGAGGCACGCTCTCCATGATGGAGATGGTTGCCGCCCTTTACCTGAAAGTTGCCACCCACGATCCCAACAATCCCGAGTGGCAGCATCGCGACCGCGTCATCTGGTCGGCTGGACATAAGGCCCCGGCGCTCTATCTCGGCTTGGCATTCTCCGGCTACTTCCCTATCGAAGACATCGTCACCTTGCGCAAGCTGTATTCGCCATTCCAGGGACATCCTCACCGCTTGAAGCTGCCGGGCATCGAGGTTTCCAGCGGCTCGCTGGGCCAGGGTCTCAGCATCTCGGTTGGCATGGCGATCGCCGGCAAGCTCGATCACGACGAGCACACCGTCTTCTGCATCATGGGCGATGGCGAGCAGCAGGAAGGCAACATATGGGAAGCGGCGATGGAAGCTTCGCACTACCAGCTCGACAACCTGGTCGGCATCATCGATCGCAACCGCTTGCAGATCGACGGCTGGGTCAAGGACGTAATGAATGTCGAACCGTTGCCGGAGCGCTATCGCAGCTTTGGCTGGGAGGTCATCGAGATTGACGGCCACGACATGGATCAAGTCGTAGGCGCCTTACAGAAAGCCAAGAGCGTGCCCGTTCCCGGCAAGCCGACCCTCATCATCGCGAACACGGTAAAGGGCAAAGGCGTCAGCTTCATGGAGAACATTGCCGGATGGCACGGCAAGGCCCCCAGCTATGACGAGATGGTGAAGGCGCTCGACGAGCTTGGGCTCAAGAATGCCATCGCGTACGACGCGCTGCTGAAGAAGGCAAACCAGTATCAGGCGGAGGTTGAATCTACCCTCGCGGCCCAGATGCCCCGCTTCTCGCGCGATTACTGGTGGAACAAGCGCCCGGAAATGCAGGTGAAGATGGAGCCTACGCGCAAGGGCTTCGGCCTCTCGCTGAAGAACAACGGCGACGACGAGCGCGTGGTTTGTCTCGGGCTCGACATCTCCGGTTCCATCACCATCAGCGACTTCTACGCAAGCAATCCGGAGCGCAAGGACCGCTGGATCAGCATGGGGATTGCCGAGCAGTCGGCCACCGCCGCAGCGGTTGGGCTGGCGCGCGACGGCAGGCTACCCGTTCTTGGCACCTACGGAACCTTTGCCGCGGCGCGCAACCTGGACCAGATTCGTGTCTCCATCTGCTATGGCAACTTTAACGTGCTGATCGCTGGCGCTCACGGCGGAGTCTCGGTCGGCCCGGACGGCGCAACCCACCAGGCGCTGGAAGATCTGTTCGCGATGTGCGGGCTGCCGAATATGTCGGTGGTGGTGCCCTGCGACGCCATCGAAACCCGCAAAGCCACCGACTACCTGCTGCTGGAGCATGTTGGCCCGAAGTACATTCGCTTCGCTCGCGAGGCCACGCCCATCGTCACTCGCGAAGACACGCCATTTGTGTTTGGCGTGGCGAATATCAGCCGCCTGCGCGGCGAAGCGCCCGAGATGCTCGATGCCTTCGAAACTGTGCTTGCGACTGACTACGAAGACGAGCAGGAAGATCTCAGCATCATCGCCTGCGGTCCCATGGTGCCGGAAGCCATGCGCGCGGCATGGATCCTGAAGCAGGAGTTTGGATACGAAACGCGCGTGATTAATATGCACTCCATGAAGCCGATTGATCAGCAAGCCATCATTCGCGCGGCCAGGGAAACCGGCGTGATCGTCACGGCTGAAGAGCACCAGATCGGAGCGCTGGCCTGGCGCGTGAGCGGCGTCCTCACCGAGAGTCCCGAACTGTTCGGCATCCCATACATCACCGGCGCTATCGGCGTAAAAGACCGCTTCGGCGATTCCGGCGCGCCCTGGGAGCTGATCAAGGAATTTGAGGTCAGCGCCGAGCACATTGCGCAGAAGGCGGTCGAGCTGCTCGGTCTGTCGAGGGCGAAAAAAGAAGAGAAGCGGTTCGCGCTGGTCAATTAGGAGCTTCCCCGTTCCCGACTGCTTCGCTGGAAAAGTAATTATCGCTATAGAGGTCTGCCCTGCCCGATGCACCCGTCACGCGATGCGGGACGACTCAGTTTAGCCCAGGACGAAGTTCTGGGTAGGCTGCACGTTTGCTTCCCCTAGTCCCGGTAGGGACGACGCTCTACTACAACCCTACCGACGGAACGAGGCCCACAGGCGGTTCGGACTGCATCACCTCGACCGCTTGCTCTGCGCCGTCTTCCGCCAGCGAAACATACGCTCCCAAGCGTGCCAGGTACAACAGATCGGCTCCGGCAAAGTATACGAGCGCCACCACCGCCATCAGCAGCATGGTCCAGCGGCCGCCGATCCGGCTAACCCAGCTCAACGGCGACAGAAACGCCAGCCACATGGTCCCGATCCATACCAGCCGCAACGCGAAGAATCCTATCGCCAGCAGAAACAATCGCCCTGCTCGTCGCGCAGCAAAATCGACCGCCTGCTCGAGGGCTTCCATGGCGTCCGCGCCATTTCGAATACAAAACAGCGGTGCGATACCGAAAAACCAATTCAAGACCATGGCAAGGTAGGCCACACCCAACCCGGCTGACAGCGCTAACGCCACGCGCATCGCATGCCCGTTCTGCGCCGTAATCATTCCGTAGAGGAACAGGCCGAAGCCTACGGCAACTGCGATCATCGTCCACATCACCCGCAGTAGCTGCAAAACGAAGATTGGAGCGAATCTCCACTCCATGGATTGCGGCTCGTCCTCGGCGCTGAACATCGCCACCAGCCGCTGCAACGTCGCCGCCCGCCCCGCAGTCGCGGCGAACGACCATAGCACCGTTACGCCCAGCAGGAGTGCGGTCTGCTCCAATACAAAGCGCGCAAGGCTTCCGCGAAAGATGTGCTGTAGCGCGTTCTCCAGCAATTGGGGCTGGAAGGTTCGAAGCAGGAACTGGTCAACCGGTGCGACCGTCACGCTGTCGAGAAAAAGCGCGAGGGAGATGATACTCACGCCCCACGCCGACAGCCCGAAACACCAGCGCCAGGTCAACTCCGCGGCCAGCAGCGCCGGCTCGTGGCGAAGCGCGGCAAAGCCATCACGAAATGGCGAAGGCGAGTTGGAAGTCGGCGACATGAGAATAGGCGATCACGCTGGGTGTAAACAGCTAATGTTAACTAGTAATGCGAAGTAAAACGTTGGTGTCGACCAGGCACGACGCAATGGCCATCTAATCGTGGTCCTGATAAATCCACTCGCGGGAAATGCTTTCTGGCAGCGGGGGAATTTTGTCCGAGAATTGCGCAAGCGAGTCAAGCCAGGCGCGAATCTCATCCGCGGTACGCAATTTGCTGACTGGCTGCGGCGTAACCTGCCGTGCTAAAAGCTGCTCAACATAAGCTTCGGGCCGCAGACCGCGCGCTTCGGCTTCGGCAGCGAGCTCATCAGGAATGTGGACCGTTATTTCCATGCTCAAAATGTAGCACGAAGTGAGCCGCAAATCATCGCACTCAGAGTCACTCTGAGACGTCAGGCGTTAGTCAGCGCGGTTGCCAATTCCGCCGGACTATCCACCAGCACGTCGGGGACGACTTCGAGCAGGGTTCGCGGAGCAAATCCATAGGTCACGCCCACACTCCACAGTCCGGCGTTACGCGCGGTGAGAATATCAACCTGCGAATCGCCCACCATCACCGTCTCTTCCGGAGCAGCCCCTGCTTCTTTCATCAGCGTATTGGCGCCCAGCGGATCAGGTTTCTTGGTCTCGAAACTGTTACCCCCGTACACCTGAAAGAAGCTGCCGGCCAGACCGAGTCCCGCCAGAATGTCGCGCGATACTCTGACCGGCTTGTTAGTCAGTACGGCCAGTTTGCGGGAAAGTCCATCCCATCCGCCAATCTGCTTCAGCGCACTCTGTATGCCAGCGTACTCTCTGGTGCTGTCGAGTTTATGCTCGCGATAGTGAAGCAGAAAGTAGTTCAGGGCCTCCTGGAGAAACTCCCGATCGGCGGGATCGCCCAGCGCGCGCCGAATCAGCATAGGCGCGCCATCGCCGATGTAGGTGCCGATCACCTCCATAGGCAACTGCTTGCGTCCATACTTGGCCAGCATGGCGTTCACCGAGGCCGCCAGATCATGCTCTGAATCGATCAGGGTTCCATCCAAATCGAACAAGACGAGTTTGATCCTTTCCAGCGGGATGGGACGGGAAATCTGTATCATTGCTTTCCAGTATAGCGATCCCGCTGGCCGGGCCGTGAGCTGGAAGCGGCGCGAATCCGCCCGCGGCCAAATGCGTTTGTCCGCCGCGCCAGAAATCCCGCCCGAGCATTTACAATGGGAAAACGGTTTAGGAGCCCCGGGTTGGGCTTAGTATTTCGCTCCTGAGGTTATGGATGGCCACCACCAAAGCACAGCCTAAGACTGCCCTCATGCCGGCTGAAAAATATGAAGGGCTCACTTCTCAGCAGTTGATCGAGATCTACCGGCTGATGTATCTGTCGCGTAAACTCGACGATCGCGAGATCCTGCTGAAGCGGCAACAGAAGATATTCTTCCAGATTTCCGGCGCCGGACATGAAGCGCTGCTGGTGGCCGCGGGGATGGTTCTGCGGCCGAGTTACGATTGGTTCTATCCCTACTATCGCGACCGGGCGCTGTGCCTGGCAGTGGGGATGACGCCTTACGAACAATTGCTGGAGGCCGTGGGCGCGGCTGACGATCCCAGCTCCGGCGGCCGTCAGATGCCTTCGCACTGGGGACATAAGAAGCTCAACATCGTGACCCAATCCTCGCCCACGGGGACGCAGTTCCTTCAGGCCGTGGGCTGCGCCGAAGCTGGCCGGTATTTCTCTCGCCGTCCCGATGCCGCCGCGAAGGCCCCTGGTGACTACCGCCAGTTCAAGGACGTGGCCTTCCACGGCGACGAAGTTGTCTACGTCTCCTGCGGCGATGGCACCACCAGCGAAGGCGAGTTCTGGGAGTCGCTGAACTCCGCCTCCAACCTGAAACTGCCGGTCCTGTACTTGATTGAGGACAACGAATACGCCATCTCGGTCCCGGTCGAAGTCGGCACCGCCGGCGGCAACATCAGCAAGCTGGTCCAGGGCTTCCCCAATTTCCATTTTGCCGAGATTGATGGCACCGATCCCCTCGCCAGTTATGCCGCGCTCAAGACTGCCGTCGAGTACATTCGTGCCGGCAACGGCCCGGCGTTTGTCCATGGACACGTGATCCGGCCTTATTCGCATTCGCTTTCGGATGACGAGAAGCTCTATCGTCCAGATTCGGAGCGCAACGCGGAAGTCGAGCGCGATCCCATCACGCGTTTCCAGTTGTTCCTGGTACGCGAGGGCATTCTCGACGAAAAAGGCGTTAACGCCCTGGAGAAGGACGTGGAGGCCGAAGTGCAGGAGGCCAGCGACCGCGCGGTTGAAGCGGCGTTGCCTGCGCCCGGCTCGTATAGGCAGTTCGTGTATTCGCCCGACCTTGATCCCACAACGTCAGACTTCCAAACCGAAGCCGTGCATCCCACTCCGTCAGACAAGGGTGCTGCCAACCCCGAGCGCACGATGGCCGACCTCATCAACGCCTGCCTGAAGGACGAGATGAAGCGCGACCCTCGCATCGTCATGTTCGGCGAGGATGTGGCCGATTGCAGCCGCGACGAGTATCTGAAAGACAAGCAGGTGAAAGGCAAGGGCGGAGTGTTCAAGCTGACCGCCGGGCTGCAATCCGAGTTCGGCTCCGACCGCGTCTTCAATTCTCCGCTGGCGGAAGCTAACATTGTGGGCCGCGCGGTGGGCATGGCGACGCGCGGGCTCAAGCCAGTCGCCGAGATACAGTTCTTCGACTACATCTGGCCGGCCATGCAGCAGTTGCGCAACGAACTGCCGCTCATCCGCTGGCGCTCGAATAATAACTTTTCATCGCCTGCGGTGGTGCGCGTCGCCATCGGCGGCTATCTCACTGGCGGCTCCATCTATCACTCCCAGTGCGGTGAGAGCATCTTCACGCACACGCCCGGCATGATGGTGGTTTTTCCCTCGAATGCACTCGATGCCAACGGACTGCTGCGCACCGCAATTCGTTGCGACGACCCGGTGCTGTTCCTCGAGCACAAACGCCTTTACCGCGAAACTTTCGGCCGCGCCCCTTATCCTGGGCCGGATTACATGGTCCCGTTCGGCAAGGCCAAGATCGTGCGTCCGGGCCATGACCTCACCGTGGTGACTTATGGAGCGGTCGTGCCGCGCGCGTTGCAAGCGGCGCAGCGCATCGAACGCGAGAACGGTGTCAGCGTGGAGCTGATCGATCTGCGCACCCTCAACCCGTACGATTGGGAGGCGATTGCGACTTCGGTGGCCAAGACGAACCGCGTTTTGGTTGCGCACGAGGACATGTTGAGCTGGGGTTACGGCGCCGAGATTGCGGCCCGCATTGCGGACGAGTTGTTCGATGAGTTGGATGCCCCGGTGAAGCGCGTGGCGGCCAAAGATACGTTCGTCGCGTATCAGCCGATCCTGGAGGATGAAATTCTGCCGCAGGCGGAAGATTTGTATCAGGCAATGGCACAGCTCGCAAACTACTAAGCCAAATTTTCCTTCTCCAGAGTTTTTCAGCGGGCGGCCGGAGTCTGTCTTGGGCTTTTCTGGAGGAGGTTGGGGCGACTTATCATTCAATATTCCCACGTCTATAGAGGCACAGAATCAGAATGCCCATTGCGGGGCCTGGAAGGGCCCTAGGAACGACGAAGGGGTGGTCAGAGGTACTCGGGGCCGCCTGGAACGCCGGAGGCCTTCAGAACGCCCCTGAACGCTGCCATAGCGGTTTCCCGATTTGGAACTAGATCCGGCCAGGAATTTCCGGGAAGACGAATCGTGGTCCGGTCGATTCCCGATTCGGGACCGAGGCCGGGCTTTTCCGTCACTGCCTTCCTCCTCTGCTACCCCTCAAATCGTCGATAGAGATTGGCGCCGCTCCGACCAGCGATTACCTCTAGCAAAGCGTGCCTTGCGATAACGTGTCGCAGTTTTGTCTCAGAAAGCTCCGCCGCACGTTCTTTGCAGAGCCCCACATGACATCTTGCCAAGCCGCCTTTTCTGCCGTCGTATAATGGAGAGATGCCCACTCGATGAAATTCCTTTCTGTGAGGGCTCGCGACCATTTCGCGGGCGCTGCGGGCGGGCACAATTATCATGGAATTCCGGCTGGTTAGTTCTTACAAACCGCAGGGCGATCAGGCCACCGCTATACCTTCGCTGACGCGCGGCGTCTTTGACGGCGACAAACACCAGGTGCTGCTGGGGGTCACGGGATCGGGCAAGACGTTCTCGATGGCCAAGGTCATTGCGGAAGTCAACCGTCCGGCGCTGATTCTGGCGCACAATAAGACGCTGGCCGCCCAGCTCTACCACGAGTTCAAGTCGTTCTTCCCGCACAATGCCGTCGAGTACTTCGTCTCCTACTACGACTATTACCAGCCGGAAGCGTATATCCCAGCCGGCGACGTTTACATCGAGAAGGAAGCGACGGTGAACGACGAGCTCGACAAGCTTCGCCTGTCGGCGACCAAGTCGCTGTTCGAGCGCCGCGACTGCATCATCGTCGCCTCGGTCAGCTGCATCTACGGCCTCGGCTCTCCCGAAGCCTATTACGGCATGTTGCTGTTCCTGGAGAAGGGACAGAAGATCAAGCGCGAAGAGATCGTTCGCAAGCTGGTGGAAATTCTCTACGAGCGCACGGACGGCGAGTTCCGCCGTGGAACATTTCGCGTACGCGGCGACATCATCGAAGTTTTTCCTACCTATGACGACGCCGCCTATCGCATCGAGCTCTGGGGCGACGAAGTTGAGTCGCTGGCGCAAATCGATCCGCTGTTCGGGACGGTAAAGCAGAAGCACGCGCGCCTGCCTATCTATCCCAAAACGCACTATGTGATGAAGCCGGAGCGTAAGAATGCCGCCGTCACTTCAATTCTGGAGGAGCTGGCGTGGTGGGAGGCTGAACTGGAGAAGCAGGGACGCATCGTGGAGGCGCAGCGGGTCCACCAGCGCACGCGTTTCGATCTTGAGATGATCAAGGAGATGGGCTACTGTCACGGCATCGAGAACTATTCGCGCCACTTCACCGGGCGACTGCCCGGCGAGCCGCCTCCGACGCTGCTGGATTATGTGCCGCGCGACTACCTGCTGTTCATCGACGAGTCGCATCAGACGGTTCCGCAGCTCCACGGAATGTGGCATGGCGACCGCTCACGCAAACAGAACCTGATTGAGTACGGCTTCCGATTGCCCAGCGCCCTGGATAATCGACCGCTGACCTTCGAAGAGTTCGAGCATCGCGTCAACCAGGTGATTTATGTGTCGGCGACTCCTGGTCCTTACGAGCTGACGAAATCGGCCGGCGTGGTCGTCGAGCAGATCATCCGGCCAACCGGCCTGATCGATCCTGAAGTAGAGGTGCGGCCGGTCAAAGGCCAGATCGACGACCTGCTGCACGAGATTCGCAGCCGTGCCGAGAAGAACGAGCGCGTGCTGGTTACGACGCTGACCAAGCGCATGTCGGAAGACCTGGCCGAATACTACAGCGAGGTTGGAGTGCGTTGCCGCTACATGCATTCGGAAATCGAGACGCTGGAGCGCATCAAGATCTTGCGCGATTTGCGCAAAGGCGAGTTCGATGTGCTGATCGGCATCAACCTGCTGCGGGAAGGCCTCGACCTGCCGGAGGTCTCGCTGGTAGCGATTCTCGATGCCGACAAGGAAGGCTTTCTGCGTTCGGCGGGATCGCTGATTCAGACCATGGGCCGATGCGCCCGCAACTTGAACGGCCGCGCCATTCTGTACGCCGACAACATGACTGACTCAATGAAGAAGGCGATCGATGAAACCTACCGGCGCCGGGCCATTCAAAGCGCCTACAACGAGGAACATGGCATCACGCCGGAGAGCATCATCCGGCCGCTCGACATGACGCTGGTGGCCGTGGCCAACGCCGACTATGCCGACCTTACCAATGAAGCCGAAGGCATGCCGGAGTTCCACTCGCAAGAGGAGTTGGATACTTACATTGGGAAGCTGGAGAGTGACATGCGGGAAGCGGCCAAGCGCTTCGAATTCGAACAGGCCGCCAAGTTGCGCGACACCATTCGCGAGCTGCGCACCAAGGAATTCATGTTTACTTAGCTGTGGCCTTTAGCTCTTTGGCGGACGCGAGCTTCGTATCCGCTTGCGCACCCATCAATTCGTCACAATCATGACCGGCTGCTGTAGCGCGCAGACATTGCAATTAAGGATTTGCGAGGGCGCGGGTATGTTCTGGGTGACGCTGTTGTTGACGGTGTTGATGATGGTGGTCTCGGAAGTGCCTTTGTCCGCAACGTAAATCTTGGTGGAGGTGGGCTCCGAGGCGATCCACACCGGATTGGCGCCCGCCGGCAGAACTACGGTGGTTAGCGGGCTAAAGCTGTTGCCGCTAACGACGGTAACGTCGTCGGCGCCGGAGTTGACCACATAGAACATGCTTCCGTTCGGCAAGACGGCAATGCCCACTGGGGCTGTGTCCACTTTAACCGTCGCCAACAGGGGAATCGTCGCCGGCGGACCGGAGGCTACGTTGGCCGCGTCGAAGACGCTAACCGTGTTATCGCCAGTGTTGGCCACAAACAGCCGATTCGAAATGGGATCGACCATGGAGAACGTTGGCTGCACTCCCAAAGACGCGGTGCCTGCAATGGTGGTGGCGCCGGAGGAGATGATGTCGAGCGTGGGGAGATGACTGCTGTCCCCCTGGGTGACAACGAAAACCCAAAGACCATCCGCACTTGCCGTAACCGATATGGGATTTGGACCAAGCCCGTTTGCGGTGGTGATGGTGCCGGTAACCGTTGGGCCCGCGGGATTAAACACCGTAACACTGCTGTCGCCTTGATTCACCACGTAGATGTATCCCGTGCTCGGGGATTGCACCAGGGCCACCGGATTCAGGCCAACGCAAGTGGTATTGGTCACGGCCAGCGTCGCGGTGGCGATGATGCTGATGGAACCGCTGCTGGGACATGCCGAGTTGGCGCCCGAATTGACGACGTACATCGCCGTATTCTGGGCAGAGGTGAGCGCTACGGGACGCGATCCGGGCAGCAAATTGATGGTGGTGACCGCGCCCGCCAGGGTTGGCAAGTATTCGCTAACGCTGTCGTTGCCGTTATTGGCCACGTACAAGGCCAGGGAGTTGGCAGGGAATGCCGCTGCGATGGGGCCGACGCCCATGGTATTGACGGCCACATTGCTGTCGCCCGAGACATTGATTTCTGTTGTGCTTCCCTGCCCTGAGGGGTTGGAGTTCACCACCCAGGCGTAATGGGCGCTTGCTGGGGCTGGCCACCCGGGCTCACAATGGGATTCGCGACCGGGCGATATTGATCCCCGCAGGCCAACGGGATAAGTACGAGGAAAACAAGCAACGCCAGAAAGCCGGTTTCGCGCAAGAACTTCATCCACACTCCCCGAAGTGGGTTTACCAAACCGCAATAGAATGCCAAGCGGAACCTACATTGTACAAGGTGCCTCCGCATTGGCATAGGTGCAGCCAGGGGCTGGTTCTTGAAACCCAGGCAAACGCGATTGGTTGTGCGGAAAATCTGGCCAATACGCTCGCGAGGGAAGAACTGGCCAACTCCGACAGAGGCCCAGAATAGCGCAGCCCCGTCCTTGAAGGAACGGGGCTGGCAAAAAACAGGCGCGCAGAAATCATCTTCGGCTGCCGATTACATGGTCACATTCAGCAAGATTCGCGTCCCGCTATCGAGCTTTACTTCTTTACCGCTGGAAGTGATCACGCCTTGCGGCCCCAGCTGCATGCCCTTTACCCCTAACACGCCTTGCGATTGGTCATTCAGAATGGGCGTTGGCCCCCGGCTTTGCCCGGACGCCGCCTGCGCAGTCGTTGCTTGCTTCAGATCCGTATAACCTACGCCGCCCCGGTCGAAACTTCCGCATTGGGATTCGGGGCAACAGCCTGAACAACGCCGTTGATCGGCATTTCTTCGCCCGGTGCCCGGGCAATCTTGTCGAAGACGATGCCCAGAGTGGAGTCCGAGCCACCCTTGGAGCGTGCTGTCGCCGCGGTGACATGGCCGACTAGCCTGGTGCCGCGAGCAACCTGCGTGCCGTTGGGCAAAGTAATTCCGCCCGTCAGTTTGGCTTCGACGGGATCGCCTTGTTTCAGCTTTTTGGAATCGAGGGGTTTGGTCAACTCCACGGTGAAGGTGCCGTGCGACTTGCCAGTCGCGCTCTGCGCCATCGCGGACTGCGTAGTAGCTTGGGCAGCAGAAATGGATCCCATACCTGCAGCGAGTAACGCCGTGAGTGCGGCGAAAAGCGCGCAGGTGAACCATCGTTTCATAAAACCTCACTCTGTGACGAAAGTTTACAGCGCCAATGGACGGAATGGCCTCGCGTCAGTGGAGCGATACAATGCAAAGCTTCGTTCGCTTAGACGTTGAACGAGGAGCCGCAGCCGCAGGTGCTCTTTACATTGGGATTGTCGAACTTGAAACCGGCGGCTTCCAGCGTCTCAATGTAATCGACGCTCACGCCCTTCAGGTACATGATGGAGGTGGCATCGACGAAGACCTTCAGGCCGTCGAAGTCGAATGTCTTATCCATCATTCCGGCGCCATTCTCGAATGACATCGAATACGAGAACCCCGAGCAGCCTCCGCCGACCACGCCGACGCGCAGCCCCGCTGGTACAGGATTCTGTTGCGCCATGATTTCTTTCACCTTGGCAATCGCCGGGTCGGTGAAGTTGAGTGGTTTCACATCCGTGGTTGGAGTTACGGTGGTGGTCGGTGTGGTGGTCGTGGTTGCCATGCTTCTCTCCTCCAAAATGCTAGCGGGATTATAGCAAAACCGGGTGCGTCTACCGGCTGAGACCCGGTTTGCCTCGCCTGTTTGTTTTAGATGCGACCCAGGTATGCCGGGTCGCAGATCCGTCTACCCGGCTCTATCGGCGGCCGGGTGGCCGAGGCGATGCAGCCAGGCCCCATTCCAGGTATTTCTGAATCGGAAAATTGTTGCCCCGCCCCACATCGGCGAGGCTATAATAGGGGCGCGTGAGGCCCCAACCTGGCGGGTACCACGGAATCGATCAGGTGCGGGACCGGTTCATTTCTGGAACCGAGGTGGCGAATGTCGACTCTGACGATGTTGCTGATTGTCTGGGGAGTACTGACCGTCGTGCTGATTCTTTTGCTCATCTATCGCAGCACGCTCAGCATGCATCAGGACGAGCAATTATTTCTTGACGACTCCAGTAAGAATCTCCGCGAAGAACAAGAACAGGTCCAGGCCCGGATGAAGCAGGTGACGCCATGGGTGCGCGTCTTGGGTGCGGCCTCGGCGGTGCTGATTCTCGTTATTGCGGGTATGGCCGTGTGGCAACGCATTAATCAGGGATACTGAAAATCTCCGTGCTTCCACGTTGCCGGCGGGCTTGGCGATTGAACGACGCAAGGTGAAGTTGTGCGTTCCCGTTCCGCGCCAAGTCCACGGAGTTATCTGCTGGTTCGCTTTTGCCGCCCCCACCCATCCCTCTGTTAAAATCGAACTAATGTTGGTGAGGTTGGCGACGCAAGCGTTTACCTTTCCCTGCCTCTGCCTGTCGTCGCTCTTCCTGGTTTGAAACCGCGTCCTGCCGATGAGTCAGGCGCAAATACCCCGCTCCGGTTCGGCCATGCTCTGGTCTGGTGAAATCAGCTCAGTGCAACCGAGAAAGAAGAAGCGGTCCAGCAGCTTTTGCATCTTTAACTATTGAGCGAATGCAAGCCGGAATCGCCCACCGACTCTCCTCGGAGGCGAAGCGTATTGGGGCATCGCACTTCACAAATGGGCGTTTCTTAGCCGATAGAGGTAATAGTGGCCACAGTAGAAGTTCAGAACCGAGTACTCGAATTCCCCGCGAGCCCGGAAATTGATTCCGAAGAGGAAGTTGCCGAATGGCTTGAAGCCTTCGATCAGGTGGTGGATGACGAGGGCAGCCAACGCGGGCGCCAATTGCTTTCGGCCTTGATGGACCGGGCGCGAGAGTCGGGCGTCAATGTGCCGGTGCAGCTGAATACGCCTTACGTCAATACCATTCCGGTTGAAGACGAAGTCCCCTATCCCGGCGATCGTCGCCTGGAACGCCGCATCAAGAGCTTGATCCGCTGGAATGCGATGGCGATGGTGCATCGCCAGAACAAGAAAGATCCCGGCATCGGCGGCCACATCTCCACCTATTCATCATTGGCTACGCTGCTTGAAGTTGGCTTCAATCATTTCTTTCATGCGCGCTACGGCGACCAGCCTGGCGACTTCATTTACTTCCAGGGTCACTCTTCTCCGGGAGTTTATGCGCGCGCGTATCTGGAAGGCCGCCTGAGTGAAGAGCAGGTGAAGAACTTCCGCCACGAACTGCGCGGCGCTCCCGGCCTTGCCTTCGTATCCGCATCCCTGGCTGCTGCCTGACTTCTGGCATTTCCCTACGGTGTCGATGGGCATTGGGCCGCTGAACGCTATTTATCAGGCGCGTTTCATGCGCTATCTGGAAAACCGCGGCATCATTCCGGCGACCCCACGCAAGGTCTGGGCGTTCGTGGGCGACGGCGAAACCGACGAGCCGGAATCCATGGGATCGTTGACGCTCGCCTCTCGCGAGAAGCTCGACAACCTGATCTTCGTCATCAATTGCAACCTTCAGCGTCTCGACGGCCCAGTGCGCGGCAACGGAAAGATCATCAACGAACTGGAAGCCGCCTTCCGCGGCGCCGGCTGGAATGTAATCAAGCTGGTCTGGGGCTCGGATTGGGACAAGCTCTTTGCCCGCGACAAGTCCGGCATCCTGCTGAAGCGCATGGAAGAGGCGGTCGACGGCGAGTACCAGAGCTACAAAGCCAAGGGTGGTGAGTACATTCGCCGCGAGTTCTTCGGCAAATATCCCGAGCTGCTGGCCATGGTCGCCGACATGAGCGACGATGAACTGCATCGCCTGAACCGCGGCGGACACGATCCGCAGAAGGTTTACAACGCCTACAAGCGCGCGGTGGAAAACCATAGCGGGCCGACGGTCATTCTGGCCCATACGGTGAAAGGTTACGGCCTGGGCTCGGCTGAAGCGCGCAACGCCACCCATCAGGAGAAGAAGCTGGCCGATCAGGCGCTCACCGCTTTTCGCTCGCGCTTTGCGATTCCCATTCCCGAGCAGGCTGCCCGCGACGGCTCGCTGTATCGGCCGCCGGACGACAGTCCCGAGATAACCTACATGCGTCGAGCGCCGCAAGGAACTTGGCGGCTTCATGCCCCATCGCGAAGTTCCAGCCACCAACTTCGAAGCGCCCACGCTCGATCACTTCGCTGAATCGCTTGCCGGATCGAAAGGGCCGCGCCGTGTCCACCACCATGGGCTTCGTCAGCATGCTGCGGCAACTGCTGAAGGACCCCAAGATCGGCAAGCTGATCGTTCCCATCATTCCCGACGAAGGCCGCACCTTCGGCATGGAATCGATCATCCGGCAGGTGGGCATTTACGCCAGCCAGGGCCAGCTCTACAAGCCGCACGATCAGGACATGCTGCTCTACTACCGCGAGGAAAAGAACGGGCAGATTCTGGAAGAAGGCATCACCGAAGCCGGATCGATGGCGTCGTTTACCGCGGCGGGAACGGCTTACGCCAACTACAAAGTGCCGATGATTCCCTTCTTCACCTACTACTCGATGTTCGGCTTTCAGCGCATCGGCGACATGGTGTGGGCCTTTGCCGATTCGCGCGGTAAAGGCTTCCTGATGGGCGGCACCGCCGGACGCACCACCCTCGCCGGTGAAGGCTTGCAGCATCAGGATGGTCACAGTCTGGTGCTCTCCAGCACCGTTCCGACGTGTCACAGTTACGATCCGGCTTACGTGTATGAGATTGCCGTCATCGTGCAGGACGGCATCCGGCGGATGTATCAGGAACGCGAAGACCGCTTTTACTACATCACGCTGTACAACGAAGACTACGCGATGCCCGAGATGCCAGCGGGCGTGGAAGAAGGGATTCTGCGCGGCATCTACAAGTATCGGCCCGCGGCCAAAGGCCAGGCTGTGGTGCAACTGTTCGGCAGCGGTTCGATTCTGAACGAGGCGCTTGCGTGCCCAGGAGATTCTGGCGCACAAGTATGGTGTTCCCGCCAATGTCTGGAGCGTCACCAGCTACAACGAGCTGCGCCGCGATGCGCTTGCGGTCGAGCGTTGGAACCGGCTCCATCCCGCTGAAGCGGAAAAACAGCCTTACATTCTGGCCGCCCTCGACGGCGCCGATGGCCCCATCATCGCTGCCACCGACTTCATGAAAGCGGTGCCCGACCAGTTAGCTCCGTGGTTAACTAACCGGTTAGTTAGTTTGGGGACCGACGGCTTTGGGCGCAGCGATAATCGCGAGCACCTGCGTCAGCACTTCGAGATCAACGCAGAATCGATTGCTGCGGCGGCGCTGTCGCGACTGGCGCGCGACGGCAAATTTGACACTGGGCGCGCGCAGCAGGCGTTCGCGGAGCTCGGCGTCGACGCGGAGAAGATCGACCCCGCCATCGCGTAAGGAATATTCGCTAACCCGCTGCAGGAAATGCGGCAGCCTTGGTTCGCTAGTCTCGCTGCGAAGTCATCGCCTGACTTTACGGCGTCATGCCATCGTCCATCCATCGCTTGAACTTGGCGACTTGCTCTTTAGGCCAGGGATCGTCGCAAGGCATGCTGCCATCTTCCAGACGGGAATAGATCGCTTCGGCATGTTTCTTGACGTCGTCGTAGGAGGACAGATCGAGCCCGAAGCTCTTCATCGCCTCCACATCGGGAGAATCGCGGAAGAGTGGGCGAATATCGGTGGCAAAGCTGAGCGCCATGAAGCACCTCGAGATTGGATGTTCTCATGAAGGAACGCAGAAATTCCAGCGGTCGGGAAGCCGGAAGCTGTCCTAATTTCACGGGGGTTTGAAAGGGCACGGATTCATCCGTGCCGTAAGTGCCCTCTCAACAACGCGGCTTTAGCCGCTGAGGGACGTCCGTATCGAAACTAGGTCACTACCGGGAAGCGGGAAGCCGCCTTGTCTGAGATCGGTATTTCGGCCCGCATTTTCCATAGTAAACTTGCCCCATGATTCGTCGCATCGCGCCTCAGTTCTTCACCCGCGACATCCCCGGCACCCTCGCCTATTACGAAGCTAAGCTTGGCTTCAAGTGTGTGGGCACGTGGCACGAGCCGCCGGTATACGCCATTGTTGCGCGCGACCAGCAGGCCATTCACTTCCGCTGTGCCGAACCTCCCACTGCCCATCCCAACAAGTATTCGGACGAACTGCTCGACGCCTACTTAATGGTCGAAGATGCGGACGCGCTCTACGCTGAATATGCCGCGCGTGGCGTGGAATTCACGCGGGAGCTCGCCAACACGCCATGGGGCTCGCGCGAGTTTGTGGTGCGGGACCGCGATGGCCGACTGCTTGCCTTCGGCGCCAGCTTGTAACTTTCTCTCGCTTAGCACCCCAGCCAGCCGCTAAACCTTACCTGCGCAATGGCGACATTACTCCGGCAATATGTCCAGCGAGGAGCTACGGCAGCCGGCCTGCCGCTACTTGGTATTGACCATGGGAATCGTCGTCGACAACTGCAAATTGATCAGCAGATCAATACGGCGATCGATCTGGTACCACAAAGCAGTCTTCTTGGCCGAGATGACCTGCTCAACTATCGGAACATACTTCATGCGCAAGGCCAGCAACTGCTGGTCAACCGCCGTCGATCTCTTCATGTAATCCGTGGCCTGGGCCTCGGTCATGGTGTTGTAGTTCGTGGCATAGTCCTTGATCACCGCCCACCGTTCGTCATTGGGTTTAATGGCTTCTTTGCGGTACTGGTCAAAAATCGGCCAGAACTTGGTGGCCTCGTCGGCGGTCAGAGTCATGTTCTCTGCCATGATCTGCTTGCGCTGCGCGCGAAGGTCCGCCCGCAGCATCTCGACGTCCTGGTCCTTGATCGGGCTCGCCTGCACGTTTGTCCCCGAGGCGCTTTGCGCCGCCGCCTGCCCCATCACGAATACGCTGCCCAAAAGCAGCGTGCTGACTAGAACCAGAACTGCTACGACGCTCTTCTTCATGATTTCCTTCTCCGTTGTGAATTCACCATGGATCGTGGTTACTTCCCAGCAGCAGTGTATAGGGAATTGTAGCCCTGTCCCAGGATTGTTTGCGTACACCTGCCCATCAGTGACTAATCATGAACGGGAAGCGCAGCGAGGATTACCACCGACATGGCAATTTATCAACGATCATCATTCTGGAATCAATATCGAGCGTCATTGTCAGCAGCTTCGCCTTGCCTGAGCTTCAACTTTTCCGCGGCCTGAGAGCCTAACTGCCAAGCAACGAACACCATCAGGAAGTCGCCGATCCACTTCAAGCCAGACGGGTCATGAAAGCAAGAGTGAACGCCGCCTAAGAAACTGACTCCAGCGCAAAACGAGAAAATACGAACCCACAACAGGGAAGGCTGAAAAACCTTGGAGAGCGTCATTGCTTCCTGCTCCTTGCACACCCTCAGACAGTCAGAGCTTACTCATGCGCGTTAGCGAAAGTCTGTAACCTGTGGTTACTGTTGTAAACAGGCCGTGGCGCCACCAATCCCAAGCCGGGTTTCGACGCCCCCATTTCCGCTCAGTGCATATCGCTCATGCCGCCGCCCGTCCCGCCGGACTGCGAGAGCATCGTGACGCTGGCTACATGCAGTGAACCGTCGCCCGTCATGTTGCCCGTGACTTTCACGTGTTGACCAACGTGGTCCACAACCGCATCGGGGTTGGCCACGGCAATCACCTTCTGGTCTTTATCGCTGACGAAGACCGGTTTCGCGCCCGCCCCAATACACTTCTTCGCACAAGCCGCGTGGGAGGCGTTTGCCCCCTGCGCACCACACTTGGAGTCGCTGATCCATCCGTCCCAACTCTGGTCTTTGGCAACCGCCAGCATGGTCATGGCGCAAAGATATAGCCCCATCACTAAGAGAACGCGCTTCATTTTTGATCTCCTTAATTGAATTGCTGGCCCGCCTGTCGTGCACCGCAGCTCGGCCTGAAGGCCTGTCGGCAGACGGCGACCCAGGTTCACGCCCTCTGCCCTTTCCTGCCTCTGGATACGTCGGCGCACCACCCCGCGGATTGCCTGCTAAGAAGTTTATTCCTTTGTGAGTCCTTCGCAAGACCGATGTGGCGGACCGCGGGTTCACAATCAGTTAATGCCAGAATTGCCGTTCTGACGGTATGATGGAAACACCGACAATAGGTAGGCTGATTCCCAGGGCAAACCCATAACAGCTTAGCCTCGTCTAATACCAATAGCGAGTCCGCGGTGCATAACCCGGGCGGGCCTGATAAGCACATGCGGCTGTGTCTGAAAATTCTCCTTTTGCTCTTCGCTCTGGCGGCGATCCACCCCTCCGCGCGGGCCGACATCGGCTTGCTCCTGAACGCCAAGGCCAACGCTCATCCTCTGCCTCTGATGGCGGAAATCACCGGGGAGGGACATTCCGCCGTCTACCTGTCGCGGGTTTGCGCGGCCACCCCCGTCACCCTCAGGATGTGCGAGCCCGGCGAGTTGGGCGCGGTCATTCAGAACTACGAAGACTACATGGAGGCCCAGCCCTACCAGTGGAACATTGTTCCCCTGAGCCTCTATCTCTATGGCGTCGATGACATGCGCGACCGCCCCCTGTTCGGATCTCCCCAGCTGCGCGCGGTTTTGCAGGAGCAATATCGCCAGAACCATCTTCAGCAGCTTTGTGTCACCCCGCGTTGCATCAATAATCCCGACGCCAACTGGCGCGATGCGGTGGCCGCAGCCTTCGTCCGCGAAATCTACATCTTCCAGGTCCACACTACGGTGGAGCAGGACGAGCAGTTTGTCCGCGAGTTCAACGCTCGCGCCAACGTGAATCGCTACAACGGCTTCTCGCGCAATTGCGCCGACTTCGCCAAGCTGGTGGTGAATACCTATTTCCCCCACTCGGCCCACCGCGATCTCATCAACGACTTCGGCATGACCGGCCCCAAGGCCATCGCTCGCAGCTTCACCCACTATGCCGAGCACCATCCCGAGCTCGACCTGCATGTCCTGCGCGTGGAGCAGGTGCCCGGCACCTTCAAGCGCAGCTCCGACTGCCATGAAGGCACCGAGCAGACGGTTCGCTCCGCCAAATGGCTGTTGCCGCTGATGGTCGTCGAGGCCCAGGCCATTCCCGTGCTGGCCGCCTCCTACTTCATCACCGGCCACTTCAGTCCCGACCACGAGCTGCGTAATCGTCCTTCTGAGAGCTCCGCCGTTCTGCTGGAAGAGCTGGCTGACGCGAAGCAGGCCGGCGACGAGAGCCAGGCGCAAGAGATCCAGCACGAGTTGCACGCCGAGCGCGTTGAGCTGGTGGGCGACGCGCAACAGTGGAAGGATTATCGTGATCGCTTCGAGGAAGTACTGAAAAGCGCCATTGACGACGGAATCATCTCCAATCGCCGCGAGCTGCACAATCTCTTTCGTAATCTTCAGGCGCAGGGACGAGTTTATACCGACGCCGCCGGCCAGCCCTGGCTGGAAGCCGACCACCGCGGCCACTTGCTCCGCGTGGGCTTAGGCGACAACAACATTGTGAGCCCCCAATCGGATTCCCAGCTGGCCCTGAAGTTGTTGCTGGCCCGCACTGAGACCCTGCTCTCGGCCAGGTCCAATCACCGCGAGTTGTCGCCCCAGTTCCAATCCGATTGGGAGTTATTGCAGCGCGCTGAGGATGCGATGCCAACCCCTGACGCCCATTCGGTTATCGCCACTCGCGCCTCCCCACAGTAGTTACGCGTCTGGTATTTTTTCATCACGAGCGCAGGTGCTGGGTGCCCCACACATTCGCGGTTTTCGAATGTGTGGGACCCATAATACGTTCTTACCTTTGTCATCACGAGGAGGCCTTCAGGCCGACGAGGAATCTGCTTTTCGTACTTTCTGTGGCGCGGATGCCCATCTAAAGAACCGCCGTGAGCCGGTATTCGCGGGCCACTGGTTCCACGATCTTGGCCCGCCCGTGCCCTGGATTGATTTCTTCTCGAGTGCGTACAACTCCCGCGCGCTCCAACTTCTGAACATCCCTGCGCACCGACTTGGGATCGCGTCCCAGCGAGGCCGCCAGGGCGGTGATGGAAGAAGACTTGGCCTTCACCTTCTGCACCAGGCGCAGGCGCTCCGCGGTGAGCACCTCGACCATGGCGAGCGGGTTTTCAAAGGTGATGGTGATCTCCGCCCGGACGGCTTCCCGTCGGTCAAGCTTGCGGGCTCGCGCCACCGCCCGCTTCGCGTACCCTTCGAATCCATCGGTATTGATCTTCAACCGCATATCGGCTCCTTCTTCTGACGCAGTCCGCGCACTTCGGCCAGAAAGCGTTCCATGAGGTTCTGGTAGCTGACGAAAAGGAATTTCTCTTCCCGACCGGCGTAGTGCCGATGATGTCTGCCGTGGCTGTTATCGTAGCCCAGCGCTCTGCCCCTATCTCTGGCACAAAGAGAGTGGTTGATGAAAGCCAGGTTATATCTGACCACGGTCCCTGCGGCGTCCCGCCAAACCTCTTCGCGTATGATTCCCTTCCCGAGAGCACAACGAACTTGGGTTGTCTCGTCCACAGCCTTCCGTGGTTTCCCGGTTTGCTTCACCGCTTCACTAGGGTATCACAGGTAGGGTGTGACATGACCTGCCTGCCTGGTTAGAGACCTGTCGCAGCTACGAAGGGAAGCTCCCGGGGGGACCAAGCTGACGTGTGAGGGCCCAAACTAGCCGCAACGCGGCGGGATGAAGTTAGACGGGGGCGTAAGCCCCCGGTCAAGTGGGACATTAACCCGAGCCGCAGAGCGGCGAAACAGCTGGGGGCCCCACACATTCGCGGTTTTCCAATGTGTGGGACTCAGAATACGTACTTTACTTTTGTCATCACGAGGAGGCCTTCAGGCCGACGAGGGATCTGCTCTTCGGCCCCTAGCGATCCCCATGCCTCCGCCAGCTGGCGCGTAACTCTTTCACAATTTCCTGGGCCGCCTGCCGTCCCTGCTCGAACATATTCGGGGGAAATGAGATTGCTCCCACCCGCGCGTGTCCGCCTCCGCCATAGCGCTCGCAAATCTTTGCCAGGTTCTCCATGTGCGTCGCCGTCGTCCAGGGATTCGATCCCACCGAAACCTTGGTGCGGAAGCTGCTCTTGCTCAACCCAACGCTGTATACGCAATCCGGATGCAGGTAGTACGGGATGAATTTGTTGTAGCCCTCCAGATCGTAATCGGTAATGTCAAAGAAGACGGTGCCGTCCTTGCACTCGGCGCGCTCGCGCAGGATCTCGATGGAGCGGCGATGCCGTTCCATCAATTGCGGAAGCCGGTCCGCAATCGCCGGCTGCGCCACAATTTCCGCCAGCGGCTTGTACGCCAGCTGCGCGATCAGGCTGGGGATGAACTGCGGGTCCTGGTTCGACTCGATCAGCATGGTCAGCCTGGTGGCCGGCGTTTTCATCTCCACTGCGGCCTGCGGGCTGTCGTACAGCGCGCCGTCGATGATGTCGGCCCACTCGATCAGCTCCGCTGCCGGCGCCGGATTGAAGCCAAAACGCTGCTCCGTTACCACGGCAATGAACTTGGTGCAGGAGCGAAAGCCGGGATCGTAGAACTTGGTTGTGCTCTGCTCATGTTCAAAGTGCGAGGCGTCCTCGGGCGTGAGAAAGGCGCTCTGATGATGATCGAACCACCACGTGACCCGCGGCGACGAAGAGTACTTGAAGTCGACGATGGCATTCTCGTCGCCGGTGAAATCCGCTTCGTCGAACAGCGCCCCGGCGCGGTGCACCAGTCCCTGATACTCGAACTCGGCGTGCTCGCGAATGCGCTCGCGGTAAAACCGCGTGAACAGCGCCGCCGAGCAGGCGCCGTCAAAACACTTGTCGTGATAGAAGACCTTGATCCTCACAAACCCTTTCCCGCAGTAAAGCTGTTCAGTATAGAGGAACGTTGCCCGTCACATGGGTGACAGGAAATGAAAAGTAAATAGAAATGACATTTTCAGGGGTGGGATGTCAAGCCGGGGCGTGCAGTCGTATAAGAACCTTGCACCACGGAGACACGGAGAGCACGGAGTTCTCTTCAGCCGGCGGGTGTCGTAGAAATCCCAAGCCGGCGCCACCCCCAGCAGAAACAGGAAAAGCAGATGTTGAACCAGCGTCGCCCCAGAAGTGTCGTGCATGAAAACCAGATTCACGGCGAACAGTATATCGGGCAGGGCAGGAACTGAGCATGTCCTGAAGGCAATGAAAACGGCGGAACGCTCGCGCCCCGCCGTACTTCCCAGCCAAGGGAGATCTACGCTCCGGCCTGCTTCTCCGCCATGTCGCCGACAACCGGCAGCTTGAAGATCTGGTGCTGATAAGCCTTAATCACCAGCAGCAACCAGAGCGCCAGCACGCGCAAGACTGTAGAGCGGCCACAGCAGCGCCGTCACCATCCATCCAATGACCGGCACCAGATGCAGAATGGATGACAGGATCATCAGCCCCACGTCGATCACCACCAGCGCCGCGGCAACGAACAGGCACTGGAACGAGTGAAAGCGCACGAACCGATTGCGGTTGTAGGGCTCGATCAGCAGAAAAATGATCGCGGGAATGATGGTGAAATATGCCAGCATGCCCGCAACATTTTCTGCCAGCGGCGCAGCCATAGCCACCGGAGCTGCGGGCGGGCTATAGCCGCGGCGGGCGCGGGTGCGTGGCGCTGGCGGGGGCGCAGCCGATGCCGTCCCGGGACTGGCCTGGCCTGTGCCTTTACCGCAACTGGGACAGAACGCCACGTTATCGGCTATTTGCGTACCGCAATTCGGACAGAACGCCATGCAAGCCCTCCCTGAGATGGATGCGAGCGCTCGGTGTCGACGCAAACTTCGTCGGCGCAGGCCCAAGCTCTGTATTGCCGCGGACAATACCAGACTGACGCGGCAAAGGCAAAGCAAAAATTGGCGTGCAATCGGATCGAGAAAATTGGCAAACTACCGGCTTGACGATCGTCATACCAAAGGAGAGAGGGAACTATGGCTTATATTGCGACTGCTCCAGAAAGTTATCAGGGCCAGGTTGTCGGCAGCGGACAGTGCGTAGCCTATGTGCAGCAGGCCAGCGGAGCTCCGTTAACGGCCAATTGGTCGCAGGGGGATCTGGTACGGGGCAATTCGACTATCCAGGCGGGCACCGCGATTGCTACTTTTGGCCCTGAAGGTACTTATACCAACAGTACCGATGGAACCTCTCACGCGGCAATCTATATGGGCCAGAACCAAGTCGGCTTGCAAGTGTGGGATCAATGGAAGGGGCAGCCAGTCCATCAACGTACTATTCGCTTTCAAGGAGGAGCTCCCGGAGTGAATCCAGTGAATGATGGAGACGCGTTCTATGTCATCGATTGAGCGCTCACTGTGGCGGCGGCTGGCGTATCGGGTGCTCACTGGCATTTTTTGCTTCCGCGGCTGGATATGCGCAACAAAAGCAAACTTCCGACTCGGTCGTTTGCCCGGCCAACATCACAGTAGAAGAAACAGCCGCGCCGGCGCCAAGCCTGGAGCGTCGCACCGGCTAAGTCTCAGCACAGCTTTGAGCGAATCTCGGTCTACAACGTGGGAGCCGACGGCCAGGAATTCGACCTTGCTCCCGACGATCAGAAAGAGAAAGGCAAGAAGATTACGCAGACCTGGAAGGTGAAAGACTACCGCTCTCTGAAGGTCTTTATGCGTTGCCGTTATAGCGGTACTTCGGTGGTTCTACTCCGCGAGTTGCCACCGGATGTGACCGCTTGCACTCTGCAATTTACCAATACCGCCAACGGTATTGTCGCCGGTGAATCCAGCATGGATTGCCACTAGGTATTTTGGTCAAGCGCCATCTTGAAGGAGACGGCCCCTCAAGCGTAGGTGAGATAACACCCAGCAGTTGCGGGACTCGAATTGGCCCAGACGAGGCCGTGTCCAGAGGCTTGGCCCGGCGGGAGAAAATATTTGTGCGCTGGCTTTACTAAAGGGAGATATAGTGTCGGGTTGTTGGGAGCTAGAACGGAAATTCCGGGGAATGCGAACCTAAGTTGACCCTCCGTGATAGGGCGCGAGTTGCTCCTGCAATCGCGAACGAAGCCCGCTTCAAGCGGCGCTGCTTCGCAATCTGGATTGGGGTCCGCCACAGGTGAAGACTATGAAAATCGAAAACACCTCCTGGACTATCTCCGGCATACTTGGCCGTGCTGTCCTTTTCGCGTTCGGCATCGTGCTGCTGCTTGGAATCGGAGAGCTACCTGGGCAAGCGCAAACTTTCAAGGTGCTTCATACCTTCACCGGCGGCAACGATGGCGCGTACCCGCAGACCCCGCTGACTATGGATGGAGCTGGAAACATCTATGGTGCGGCCTACTCGCACGGCGCATCGGGACTGGGCACGGTTTTTCGCTTGCAACCAAAGAATGCTTCCTGGATCTTCACTCCGCTGTACTCCTTTCCTCAGGTGATCGACGGCGCCTACCCGGTTGGCGTCGCACTCGGCCCCGACGGCAGCATTTACGGTGCAACCTACTTCGGAGGAGAACAGAATGACGGCTGCGGCGTGGTCTTCAATGTGAGGCCTCCGCCGACTCGTCTGGCAACCCCTTTAACTCCCTGGACCGAAACCGTTCTGCATGTCTTCGAAGGCGACGACGGTTGTGATCCCGAGTCCGGCGTGTCCTTCGACCAGGCTGGGAACCTGTACGGCACTACGCCGAACTACGGACCCTACAACGCCGGTGTCGTTTTCCAGATGAGCCGTAACGGTTCGAGCTGGAATTTCCAGCTTATCCACGCCTTTACGGGCGATGATGGAACCTACCCGCTCGGCCCCGTCGTATTCGATAGCGCCGGGAACTTATATGGCAATGCTGCCTTCGGCGGTCCCGGCGACACCGGAACCATCTACCTATTGGCGCCTTCGGGCGGGAATTGGGTTTTCACCCGGCTCACCGATTTCCCGGGAAGCGGAGACGGCTATCGCGTCTACGGCGGCGTGACCGTCGATCAGGAAGGCAACGTCTATGGCGGGACTGTCGGCGGCGGATCGGGCGGCGGCGGAACCGTCTTCATGATCAGCCGCGGTACTTGGAACTTCAACCTGCTCTATAGCTTCACGGGCAACAATGGCGGCCCTTATGCCCCGCCGACCGTGGATGCCGCGGGAAACCTGTACTCCACCTCGAGTGGGGACGGCGCCTACGGCTACGGCAACGTGTTCAAACTCACGCCCTCCAACGGCAGCTGGATCTACACCGACCTATATGACTTTACCGGCGGAGCCGACGGCGGAAATCCGTCAGCGCTGGTCTTCGCCGCCGACGGAAACCTCTATGGCTTCGCCGAAGGTGGAGGCGCCTCCGGTTGCACCGGAGGCTGCGGAACCATCTTTGAAATCACACCCTAGAGCGCGCCCACCCTTAGCTTCCCAATGCGTCCCTTAGGCCCGACAACATACGGCGGCGAGAGCGCGTTCCAGTTGCCATCATCCAGGTGCTTCCAGGTCTTGCCATCGTCGCGGGAGATGTCGGAGCCATTGGGGCCAGCCGCAATCCACACTTTTGCTTCTGCGTCCCAGGCCACGGCCGAGCGGTATCCATTTGGCGGCTTGGACGCAGCCGTCCAGTGCCGTCCGCCGTCGGCTGTCCATGCCGCCGTGGCCGAGGGCTCATTAGGCATCTTGTAGTTGCCGCCCACCACCACGCCATGCTTCGCATCGCGGAACGCAACTGAGAAGGCTCCCGTCGAATCAGCTCCGCCCGCCAGCGGAAGCCAAACCGCCAGACAATCTCGAGAGCCGTCGTTGTAAGCCAGCAGAGGCGAGAGTACGGCGCGAGCGCCAAGCTTGCCGCCCGTCACCAGGATGTACCGGCCCGGGCCGAAAACAAACACCGATGAGTTGCTCGCCGCAAAAGCGCCCTCCCCTTGGACCGCCTTGCAGGAGTCAACGTCAACCACCCAGCCGTGTCCCGGAACCGCGACCTCGGTGTAAAAACGTCCGCGGACAGGGTCGCCCACCAGGACTCCTGTTTTCAGATCTCCGGCCGCGCCGAAATTCTGCGCTGGAAAGCCAACGGCATCCCAGAACCCTTCCTTCTCGGAGTTCTGTCTCTCCTCAGTCCAATGGGCGCAGCCGTCGGTCGTCTTGTACAGCCGCGACTGGTCGCCCAGCCCAGCCGACATAACGATCGCAGTCTTCGCATCCCACGCCCAGACGCCGCGGAAATCGAGCTTCTCCGCGTCGGCCGGCGTAGCGCATTTCTGCCAATGCGCGCCGCCATCCTCCGTGCGGAGCACCGTGCCGTCTGTTCCGCTGGCCCACGCCACGGTGCCGTCCACCGAGTGGATGCCACGCAAGCTGGCCGTGGAGTTGGACGGTTGCAGGTCCCACTGCCCGCGCGCCGTACCAAACGCCGCCAGCAGGAATATGAAGAGGATGAAGTTGCGATTCATAGGATTAATGGTTGCGTCTGCACGCGAATCCCTGAGGTGGCTTTGACCTCAGCCTTCGCTGAAATGGCGGATCACGCCAACTCCAGCTCGATAGTCTTGCTGTCGGCGTTGACCTTGGCGATACGGAAGCTGCGAACCTGTCCGGCGTGAATCGCTTCCGGCTTGGCGACGCTGCTGTCGCCCGATCCGCCCTTCCAGCGCGCTTGCAGCATGGAAGTCAGCGACGACAGGTCCGCCTTGCCTTCACTCTTGCTCTCCTCCGGCGCAGCCGTGGCCTTAAGCCGGCAAGGTGCTTGCAATCCTTCGCCCAGCTCCACCCGCGCGCTTTCGCCGGACACTTCCACCACCCGCCCAGTCACCACGTCGCCTGCCTTGTGTTCGGCAATGTATTCATCCACGCTGGTAGGAACCAGTTGCTTCATACTCAGCCGCATCAGGCGGCGCTCGCTATCGATGGCCAGCACCTGCGCCTTGATCACCTGTCCTACCTTCAAGACGTCCTGCGGGTGGTTAATCCGCTTCTCGGCGCTGATCTCGCTGACGTGCACCATGCCCTCGACGCCTTCAGCCGCCTGAACGAAGGCGCCAAACTTGGTTATGCTGGTCACTGGCCCTTCGATGGCCGAGCCAACCGGGAATTTCTGCGCCACTTCGGCCCAGGGATCTCCCAGTGCCTGCTTCAACCCCAGTGACAGCCGCTGCTCGCCAACCTTCACTCCGAGAACCACAACTTCCACCGTCTCGCCAATCTTTACCAGATCGCTCGGCTTGCGCACTCTTTTGACCCACGACATCTCCGAGATGTGGACCAGGCCTTCCACTCCCGGCTCCAACTCGACGAACGCCCCAAAGTCCGCCAGCCGGCTGACCGTCCCGCGCACCCGCTCGCCGGTCTTGTACTTCTCCGCCACCGCGTCCCAGGGATGCGGCTGAAGCTGCTTCAGGCCAAGGGAAATACGCCGCTTCTCCGAGTCGATCTTCAGCACCTTGGCTTCGATCTCTTGCCCGACCGACAAAACATCGGCCGGCGTATTGACGCGACCCCAGGCGATGTCGGCCACATGCAGCAGGCCATCAACCCCGCCGATATCGACAAACGCGCCATAATCCGTCAGGTTGCGCACCGTGCCGGTCACGATGTCGCCTTCCTTGACCTCGGAATAGCGCTGTTCCTTTGCCGATCGCTCCTCGTCTTCGGCGATGACGCGCCGGTCGACGACCAAGTCCTCCTCGGCCACATCCAGCTTGGTAATGCGGCACCGGATCTCCTGGCCAACCAGCTTCGGCATCTCGGCGGCATCGCGCACTCCACTGCGTGACGACGGCATGAAGGCACGCACCCCGACATCGACGCTGAAACCGCCTTTTACCATGTCAGTCACGGTGCCAATGATGGTCGCCTTCTCGGCAAACGCCCGTTCCAGCCCGCTCCAGTCCTTCGGCAGCGCCACGCGGGAGCGTGTGAGCTCGTAATACCCCTCGGGATCGCGTCCCTTCACCGTGACCAGGAACTTGTCGCCCGGCTTTACGGTTTCGCCTCCGCTCTGGAACCCCGCCAAGGGCAAGATACCCTCGCTTTTGTAGCCGATATCGAGCAGCACGGAATCGTCTGTGACCGCAACCACTGTGCCCTCAAGCTGTTTAGTCCCGTCCTCAGCTTTGTGCGAATGGCTGCGCTCGTATTCGGAGAGAAGGTCGCCAAAGGACTCGTTTAGTAGTTCATTGTCAGATTGCGGATCGGTAAGATTCTGGTCGGACATGAAAGGGTTACAGCCTCGTCAAAGGGAAGGTGACATCAGGATAACATTCGCCGGCGGTTCGATTCCTGGCCCGCCGGATCCATCCCTCAGCCGCCAGGGGACTGCCCGCCAACTCCGCAGCTTGCGGCCTCCGAACTCCTGCCTGAACCTTCAACTGTCGGATCAAGCCTCTATCGCGGGCGACCGTCGCTGGCCATAGACTGACCGCAAACCAATGTTTATAAACGGTTTAACTTCGCCAACCTCTTATTTTTCATTACCCACACGTCCACCGCGTCAGGCGTCGTGTCGGGTGATTCCGGCGGAAAAAGAGCCGCATAGTCGCAGCGGGGGGCACTGATGGCTAACGGAGGACTAGCACAATATTCCCAAATTGGCAACCGAAAAGCCCGGATTCCCCGTTTGTGGGGTTGACTCCTACTTCTTTCGCTCAATAGACTTATATACATCCTGTCAGGAGGACCAACTTAAACGATGAGAGGTGTTTAATGTTACGAGTACTCAGCCCAGTTGCGGCGACATTGCTGTTCGCCACCGCGCTGAGCGCAGCACCCGGTAATAGCACACCGGAATCGCAAAAAGGGACCCCAGGACAGACTCAGGAATCCAGAGGCCCATCCCAGCTTAGGAAAGCTCAGCTCGGGAAGGCTTCATGGTACGGTCGCATCTTCCAGTCCAAAAAGACTGCCAGCGGCGAGCCCTACGACATGTTTCAATTCACGGCCGCCCACCGGACGTTGCCGCTCGGTTCCTGGGTCAAGGTCACAGATTTAAAGACTGATCGGTCGGTCGTCGTCCGCATTAACGATCGCGGACCCGTCGCTCCCAACCGGATCATCGACCTGTCCTACGGCGCAGCTAAGATGCTGTCCATGAGTGGCGTAGATCGCGTACGCCTCGACGTACTTCAAACTCCCGAGATAGCGGAGAACCTTAGCCCGCAATAATTACCGTACAAAGTGGTGCACCTGGGAACCGGCTCTGCGGTAAACTGGGAGATGATGCTGGAAAAAGATCGGCTCATCGTGGCGCTGGACGTTCCCAGCGCCACCCAGGCCCGCTCAATCGTCCAATCCATCGGCGACGCCGCAACCACATACAAAATCGGGAAGCAGCTCTTTACGGCCGAGGGCCCGCAGTTGGTGCGCGAACTCGTCGCCTCGGGCCGCAAGGTCTTTCTCGACCTCAAATTCCACGACATCCCCAACACCGTCGCCGCGGCTGTCCGCTCGGCAGCCGAACTGGGCGTCACCATGCTCACGGTCCATGCCTCGGGCGGCAGCAAGATGCTGAAGGCCGCCGTCGAAGCTGCCGCGCAATCCGCCGCCAAGCCGATGGTGCTGGCAGTCACCGTGCTGACCAGTCTTCTCCGACGCCGACCTCCAGGAAATCGGCGTCCCCGGAACCGTGCTCACTCAGGTCCTGCGTCTGGGAGCGCTCGCCCGCAGTGCCGGCTGCGGAGGCCTTGTCGCCTCGGCGCATGAGGCGCGCGAGTTGCGTCGCGAACTGGGCGAAGGTTTTGCCATCGTCACCCCGGGGTTCGTCCCGCCGGTTCGGCTGCGGGAGACCAGGCCCGCGTCGTCACCCCGCGCGACGCCATCGCCGCCGGCGCCACCCATATCGTCGTCGGCCGCCCCATCCTCGAATCCGCCTACCCACCCAAAGCCGTCGCCGACATCCTGGCCGACATCGAAATGGCTGTGGTTTGAGTTAGTCGCATACGCCCGTCCCGCCCCCGCGGGACGACTCAGCTCAGCCCAGGACAAAGTCCTGGGTAGGTGGTTCTAAGTACCCGAGCCGGCTTCAACCGGCGACACTCCTCCGCCGGCGGGTCACCCGCTCTTTACCTCTTAACCCCTGACGGCCTACGAGGAACAATCCCGTCCGATGCGCGTATTCTTTGTCCATGCACACCTTTGTCCGCTGCTCGGTCATGGCTTTGGCCTTGGCATTTGGCGTCTGTGTTCTCGCTCAGAACAACTCGGCCGCCGGGACGCAAGTGGAGTTAACCCTCGACGCCTCCGAGGCCGCACAGTCACTGCTGATCCTGCATAAGCAACAGGCCCACCAGGCGGTGACCGATGCCGACTGGCAGAAGCTGTTTGCCACCGTTCCTTATCAGTGGCTGAAGGCGCGGGAGGCGGCAATACAGCGCGCCTTCACCGACGAAGACTTCAAAAAGTTTCTACAGGCGCCCGAGACGCTGGCTCGCACGGAGGAGTGGGCGCAGACGCTGGCAGGAATGGAGCACGCGGATATGACTGGAATTGGCGGGCGCGTCCTGGCCTGGCTGCCACCGGGGGCCGTCATCCACGCGCGCGTGTTTCCCATGATCAAGCCGCACAACAACAGCTTTGTATGGCGTAACCCACAGGGCCAGCCTGCGATTTTTGTCTACCTGGTAAAACAGACGCAGGCGCAGTTTGAAACCATCGTAGCGCATGAGTGCCACCATATAGGCTTGTTCGGCCTGGATGCGCAGCAGAAGAAGGTCTTTGCCGGTATGCCCGAGAACGTAAAGCAGGCCGCCGAGGCGATGGGCGCCTTCGGCGAAGGGGAAGCGGTGCTGGCCGCGGCCGGCTCGACCGAACAACGTCCTCATTGGGAGGATGATGCGCTCGCTCGCGCCCGCTGGGACAGCGATATGATGCACTTCAATCAGGACGTGGCCACCTTGACCCAGTTCTTCAACGACGTGCTCGATGGCAAACTGAAGGGCGACGCCATCAAGGAAAAAGCCTCCACTTTCTTCGGCTATCAAGGACCGTGGTACACCGTAGGCTATGAGATGGCGGCGCTAGTCGAGAAGCGTTTCGGACGAGCAGTCTTCACCGACTGCCTGCTGGATCCGCGCCTGCTACTAGTCCGTTATAGCCAGGTCGCGGCGGAGGCCAACCAGAACGGCGCAGCCCTGGCACTCTGGCCCGAGAGTTTGTTGCAGCGGGTGTATATGGACCATCCACCCCCAGCGGTACCGTGAAACCACGAACTGAAGCGCTTCTCGCAGAGCCTGCGCTTGCTCCCATCCAGCAACGTCTTCCAACTATCGTTTCTGTGTTCATAGCAGCATGGCAAAACCAGACCGGGATCCATCGTTCGCTGCTTGCTTCCAGGCAACTTCGAGATAAGCATTAAAAGCTATCAGGTGGTTATCTTGGCGACCAACCTCAGCTCGCCTGGTCATCCGTAATTCTCTCCAAACTACCGCAGACCACGAGAGGCAAACAATTGCAATCAAGACCATTTATATGGCTCAATCGCATCGTAGTCTATATACCACATTGTAGGACTTAGTGTGAAATATGGTCGAATAACTAGTTTCTCGCAGCTAAGAGCTGACTAATTGCTAGCTTTAATTGCCGAGGATTTGCCGGCCAGCACTTCAATGGTAAGGGAATCCCCGATAAATATAAGGACCTTTGTCCTACGCCACAAAAGCGGCTCGTGAGTACTTTATTTCCCAGTCGGTCAACAAAAGCACACGGCACGTAGGGCTATGCCTGGAAGGTCGCTAAGGCATTTCACATAGTTAGCGTTTGGAAAGGCGATTGCACATAACTACAGCAAGCAATCGATCATTGGGCCTCGTAATGCAGGAGGTAGCGTGATGACGATCTTTCGATAAGCCCTCGACAAGGCCCCTCCTAGCACCTCCCGGCCAGGAAACTCATCATCCAGGCCCCAAAATCGCCGCGGTCGTGCCAATCCAATGCTGCCGTTCTGAAGTGCGTCACGGCCGACATCCAGGCAGGCCGCACCTCTCGCCAACATTCACCGGCGAAAACTGGGCCCCCTTTACTAAAAGGAGGAAACAAATGTTCAACACACATGGAATCTCGGATTGCAAATCCTTACAAGCATGCAGGTTGCTTGTTGCGAGCATGGGTCTTGCCCTGCTGGTCACTCTAACCACCGTCAGCGCCTTTGGTGGTCCCGTACAAACCGTGCTGTATCAGGCTTCGGCCTATGGGACCAGCGCATTCGTGGGAAATACCATCATCGTCGGGCAAACCGGTGTAGCCAGTTTGCAGGAGCCTTGTGGTACCAACAACGACAACGAGGTTGTGGACGGGAATGGTGTCGCTCTCAATCTCTATCCCCTCGTGACCGGAGGAGCGGTGACTACCACCGCAACCAGTTCCCCCAGCATGGCGGCTCAGGCCACAGCCAGCACCGTCAATGTCAGTTTGCTGGGCGGACTGATTACCGCTCAGGCACTCAATGCGGTCAGCACCACCACCCTTACCAGCAGCGGCTTCCAGGTCAGTGCAGCGGGTTCCACGTTTACCAACCTGCTGATCGCCGGAATTCCCTACAACAGTCCCGCGCCTAACACCAATATCAACCTGCTGGGGCTTGGCAACGTAGTCTTGAACGAGCAGACCAGCACCATTACCGGCACCCAGGGACAGCTGATCGTGAACATGATTCACATCCACGTCACTGTGGCCGGCAACCTGCTCGGGCTGCAAGTGGGTACGGAGATTATCGTCTCCAACGCTACCAGTGGCATGATTAAGGCCTTCGCTCCCGGGATCGTGACTGGCAGTTCGTTCGGGACCTCGATCAGTAGCACGCTCATCAACTCCAGTCCCACTGCCCCGGTGAACCTGCCTTGCTTTGGCACCGCCGGCCAGGTGATCACCAACTCGGTTGGCAGCGTGAATATAGCGGGCGTGCTTAGCAGCGGTACGGTTACCGACACCGGTGAGTCGGCCCTGACCAATCCCCTCTCCCGGGGTCAGATGACCTCTCAGGTCGAAGGCTTGAACCTGCTCAGCGGCCTTATCACCGCCAACGTGATCTACGGTCAGGTGAACGCGGTGGTCAACGGCTTCGGCGGAACTTTCGAAACCGGAGTCGGATCCTTCACAGGCCTCGCGGTCGCCGGCTATCCCGCCATCAACGACAGCGTGCCGTATAACACGCAGGTCTCCATCGCGGGACTTGGGACGCTTTACCTCAAGCGCCTGATCTCCAACTTCCCCTACCCGCACAGCACCGAGGTGCGGATGATTGAGCTGGTGATCAACCAAACCAACTCCTACAACCTGCCGATCGGCGCCGATATCGTTATCGGTGACTCGCAGATCACGATGATTCCGGCTGCGTTGCCGTAGGCGAGCGCGGTTTTGCCGCGGGTAACTTCACAGCGGGCGGAGAAGCTGGCCTATCCGCCCGTTGTGGTTCACCTGGAGTTCCGCAAACCTCGGCCCTCAGTCACTCCCTATCGCGACTTTGGGGATCGTGCTCCACGGCGATTTGCGCAGGTGAGCTGAGCCGAGGCAGGTCCCTCAGCTGGCTTAGTTAGAGCTGACGGCTGAAACGTGCCCATCTTCTCGTCTCCTCCGGCGAGAGGGTGGGCACAAGGACTGGCGGCTGATGGGTAGTTGCTAATGACTGATTAGCTAATTACTCGCCGCGTGCGGCTCGAGGCTAGTCGCTAGCCGCTCTCTTAATTTTCCTGATCTCTTCCAGCCTTGCTTTGATGCGCTTCTCAATTCCTTCTTCGGTGGGATGGTAGTACACGCGGTCCTTTAGATTATCCGGCAAGCACTGCATGTCCGCGACCTTCGACTCCTGGTCGTGCGCATACTGATATCCCTCGCCATAACCAAACCCTTTCATCAGGCCGGTGACTGCATTCCGCAAATGCAGCGGCACGGGATCCTGCGCGGTGCGCTCCACGTCTTCCAGTACCGCGCTATAGGCGGTATAAACCGCATTTGACTTCGGCGCGGCGCACAGATAAACGACCGCTTGCGCCAGCGCCAAGTCGCCTTCCGGGATGCCGAGAAAATCAAAAGCATCGCGAGCGGCCAGCGTGATGCCCAGCGCATTCGGATCAGCCAATCCAATGTCTTCCACGGCCATTCGCACCACCCGCCGCGCGACATACAAACGGTCCTCACCTGCCTCCAACATCCGCGCCAGCCAATAGAGTGCGGCGTCTGGGTCGCTATTGCGCACGCTCTTATGCAGCGCCGAGATCAGGTTGTAATGCTCTTCGCCGCCCTTGTCATACCGCAATACGCGTTTTTGCAGCGCGTCCGCGACGATCGCATCAGTAATGCGGGGCGCGGCACCTTTCGCTTGCTCGGTGGCCAGCGTCGCCGCAACCTCCAGCACGTTGTAGGCGCTGCGGGCATCGCCACTGGAATAGGCAGCGATCCTGCGCAATGCAGTTTCGTCAGCCTCGAGATGCAAGTCGCCCAGGCCGCGCTCGTTGTCTTGCAGCGCGCGTTGCAGCAGGTCCACGATCTGGTCTTCGCTTAGCGGCTTGAGGACGTATACGCGACAACGCGACAGCAGGGCGGAGATGATCTCGAAGGAGGGATTTTCCGTGGTCGCGCCAATCAGGCGGATGCTGCCCTTCTCGACGTAGGGAAGAAACGCGTCCTGTTGGGCTTTGTTGAAGCGATGCACTTCGTCGACGAAGACGATCGTCCGCGTGCCATATTGGCGAGCGCGTTCGGCGTCGGCCATTACCTGCTTGATTTCCTTGATCCCGCTCAGCACCGCCGAAAATTCGATGAAGTCGGCCTGCGTCATGCGCGCAATGATTTTCGCCAGCGTAGTCTTGCCTACGCCCGGAGGTCCCCAGAAGATCAGCGAGCCAGTGTCATCACGCTCGATCTGCACCCGCAGCGATTTGCCCGGCCCCAGGATGTGTTCCTGGCCCACAAACTCGTCGAGCGTGCGCGGGCGCATGCGATCGGCCAGCGGCCGCGACTTGTCAACCCCTTCGTCGGAGTGCGAGTTGTTCTGGAAAAGGCTCAAGAAAGTCATTCACCACAGAGGCACAGAGGCACAGAGTTTGGATGTCAAAGAACCCGCCTCCGAATTCCGTTCTTCAACACCGGCACGTTGAAATTAATCAAGAGACCTATGCGCCGTCCGGTTAACCGCAGATATGTTAGAAGCTGGGCCTCATGCACGGGCAAGATTTCCTGGATCGCCTTTAGCTCGACGATGATTTTTTCGTCGACAACCAAGTCGATTCGATATCCGCAATCCAACTTCACGCCCTTGTAGGTCACCGGCACGTCAACTTGTTGGCAAAACGGGATGTTGCGCAGTTCCAACTCGCGACAAAAGCAGATTTGATATGCAGACTCCAGAAGACCTGGACCAAGCGCCTGATGAACGTCTATCGCGGCTGCTATGATTTCGTGGGTCAACGGTCGCTCTGCGTCGTGTGACAATGCAGTTCTTCCCGTGAGTCGAGGCGCAAGGATATGCGATTCGAATGCTGTTCCCAATGGACAACCTCTTTTCCCCTACCTGAGAACCGCCGGGACTTGCTATCTGAAATTCTAAGCCTCTGTGTCTCTGTGTCTCTGTGGTTGATTTGTTTTTCTTTGTCTCGCCGCCTCGTACAGCACAATCGACGCCGCGATCCCGGCGTTCAGCGATTCCACCTTTGACGATTGGGGGATAACAACTATCTCGTCGGCCTGCGCCAGCACATCCTTAGGAACGCCCGCGCCTTCACTGCCGATGACGAGCGCTACTGGCCCGCGCAGGTCCACGTCGGAAAGCGCAGTGCCCTTATGCGATGAAGTCGCCAGCACGCGCACGCCGCGCGCCTTGATCTCCGGCAGAGCTTGCGCCACTTCAATCTTGGCCGTCGGCAGGCGGAACAGCGATCCCGCTGAGGCGCGCACCGCCTTCCAGTTCCACGGACTCACCGTCCTCTCGCCGAGAAGCAGTCCGGTCACGCTGAAGGCTTCGCTGGAGCGCGCGATCGTTCCCAGATTTCCAGGATCTTGCAGGCCGCAGGTAATCATCAGCAACGCGGCTTGCGCTGCCAGAACATTCTCCAGGGTGAACGGCTTCACTCGCACCAGCGCAGCCACGCCCTGCGGAGTCTCGCTGGGCACGGCGCTGGCGAACACACTGTCCGGTAACAGCAAGGCTTCGGTATGCGCCGATAGCTGCGGCAATAACTTATGTGCGCGCTCGCGGGCCGACGCGCTGAAGAAGACCGTCCCCAGCCGCAGTCCGCTGCGGATGGCTTCTTCCACCAGGTGCATGCCTTCGATGGCAACCTCGCCCTGCTGGTTCGGAGTGGCCTCGGCGAAGCCGCGTCGTAACTCCTTGACCCGCGCGTTCTGACCGCTATCGACGCGTCGTACCCGATCTTCGAACCGCATCGTATTAGGCATCGCTTTCGCAGAACCGGCGTCTATCCTACACTGCCGGCCCGCATCACTGCGCCGCAGTCGCCGGCGTGGTAATCTTCTCAGTTGCTGTTGCAGGGAGCGATGTGTTAGGTTTCGCTCCACAAACACCTCACCAAGGACAGAAGAGGTACGGTTGCGCCCCGAAATCGTAAAGATCAACAGTAAAGAGCCAGAAGCCTCGCTGGTCACCTACGCCGCGGAGAAGATTCGCGCGGGTGAGGTATTGGGCATTCCTACCGACACCTATTACGGTCTCGCCGTCGATCCCTTCAACCTGCACGCCGTCGACCGCGTTTATGAGATCAAAACGCGCTCGCGGCACAAGCCGCTTTCGCTGCTGATCGAATCGGTTGACCAGGCCGCCGATGTGGCCTGGCCCGTGCCCGAGATCTTCTACCTGCTGGCGCGACGTTTCTGGCCTGGCCCGCTCACCATCATCGTGAAGGCCGATCCCAAGTTGCCGCTAAAAGCCACGGCCAACACGGGCAATGTAGCGTTGCGAGTACCGGCCGCCGAAGTTCCCCTGGCCATTATTCGCTCCGCCGGACTGCCCATCACAGCCACTTCCGCAAACCTGCATGGCGAAGTCGAGTGCGCTACGGCGATGGAGGTGCGCGATCAGTTGGGCGATCGTCTATCGATCATTGTGGACGGCGGACCGTCCCCCGGCGTGATGCCGTCGACGATTATTGATCTGACCACCGAAGGCAGCTGGCGCTTGCTGCGTCACGGCGCGATTCCCGAAGAACAGATCATCGAGCTCTTAGGGCAGGAGTAGGTCGCCACGGCCGCAGGAAATTCCCAATTTCACCCCCTCCGCTGGATGGTTGCGCTGCTCGCAGTCAGCGCGATAGGGTTCCTGTTTTTCATCAGCCGCCAGATCATGCGTGAGGCTGGAGTGGACGAAGAGCATCCCGCCGATGCCATCGTCGTCTTCGGCGCAGCCGAGTACAGTTGGCCATCCTTCGCCGGTGTACAAAGCTCGTCTGGACCACGCCAACAGCTTGTTTCAGCGTGGACTGGCGCCGGTCATCATCACCACCGGCGGGGCCGGCAACGATCCTCATTTCAGCGAAGGCCAGGTGGGACGCGACTATCTGGAATCGCGCGGCGTGCCCGACGCGAACCTCATCGCTGAAACCCAGGGTGGCGATACTGACGAATCCGCCCAGCGCGTGGCCGTAATCCTGCACGCGAACGATATGCGCAGTTGCCTGCTGGTGAGCGATGCCTACCATATGTTTCGCGCCAAACAGATGATGACGGCGCAAGGCATTATGGTCTACATCTCCCCGCGTCCAGGCTCAATTCCCAAAACTATCGTGGGACGATATGTCGCCGCCTTGCGCGAAAGCTTCAGCTATCTGCTGTACAAAGCGCATGTGAGGTAGGAGCTATCAGCTATCAGCTATCAGCTATCAGCTGTCAGCTTTTCCTTACTTCCGCACTTCGATTTGTAGTGTCATCCTGAGCGTAGCGAGGGCGCCGACGGCGCCCGAACGGAGTCGAAGGACCCCTATTATGGTGCAACGCCCCGTGTAGTTGTTGTTGCCGATGGCTGAAAGCTGACGGCTGACAGCTACTTCACCAGCGCCAGCACCCGCGCGGGGCCGCCGGAGCCATTCTCCAGCTTGATGGGCGCAACTACCACCGTTGCTCCCGCCGGCGGCACCAGCGAGAGATTGGCCACGTTCTCCACGTGATAAACATTTTCCTTCGATGTAAAGAGATGGACCGGATAGCTTGTGGTTGCGCCTGTATCTACGCTCATCGTGTCGATCCCAAGTCCCACTACTTCGCGTGACTTTACCAGGAACTGCGCGGCTTCTAGCGAGAATCCCGGATAATGCGTCAGCTCGTCGCTCTGTTGGTGTTGGTTGCGAAACTCATTGTGCGAGTTCCAACGCTCATCCCAGCCGGTATAGGCCATCACCACTGCGCCGGCGGGAATCGTCCCGTGTGCGTCCTCCCACGCGGCGATGTCCGGCACCGTCACTTCATAGTCGGGATTACTCTTCACCGCTTCACGAACATCAATAACCACCAGCGGCCGCACCAGCCGCTCCGCCGGAATCTGATCCACTGTCCACCCATCCGCGGCAAAGTGCGCGGGCGCGTCCAGATGGGTGCCGTAGTGTTCCTGAGTGGTAAAGACGCGCGAGTAGTAACCATCGCGCTCCAGGTTGCCCAGTTCCCGCGACTCATAAGGAGATTCAACCGTCCCTTCCCAGTTGGGCGATTGGTCGTTCAGATTGTGCGTGAGATCGATGACCGCGCGAAATAGGGATTGATCGGACATGGAAGGTTGTGCTGCGCAAACCGGAACAGCGCCAGTCTGCGCTTACCGAATCATTGGCAACCCGGACGGCGGTTCATCGCCGAAGTCGAGATCAAAGCCAAGTTGTAACTTGGCTGCTTCCGACATGCGCGCGGGACTCCACGGCGGATCGAAAACGATTTCGACATTGACTTCTTTCACCTCGGGCAGGCGCGCCAGCTTGTTTTCGACGTCAGACTTCAGGACGTTGCCCATGCCGCAACCCGGCGCGGTCATCGACATCTTGATATCGAGCTTGTTTCCGCCTTGTTCGGCTGGAGAAATGTTGCACCCGTAAACCAAACCCAGATCGACGATATTGACCGGGATTTCAGGATCGAAGACAGTCTTCAGCTCGTCCCACACCAGTTGCTCACTGAAAGGCTTCTGCTCGGATAAAGGCGTCGCCTCGGGAACAGGCAGCCCCAAGGCGTCGGCATCATGGGCGTCGATGCGGTACATGTATCCATACTGGCCGCCGCTGATGGAGTAGCTGCCGCCCAAAGTTTGCATGATGCTGACCAGCGAACCCGCCGGCAGAATGCTGCGCGTCCCGCTGGGGATCTCGATGACCTCGCAGTCCCGGCTCAACTTGATGGCAACGCCCATGTGCATGGTTTAGTGGCTCGTGGCTCTTAGCTCGTGGCTCGTGGCTCTTGGCTCTTGGCTCTTAGCCTTTAGCTCTAAGCAAAATACGTAGAATGCCGAAACCCTCAGCGGCTAAAGCCGGTTTCATTTGCCCGGCTTTGCGGACCGCCTGAAGGCGGTCCCTTTCAAAGCAATGCCTTAATCAGAGCTTCCCTAAGAGCTAAAAGCTAAGAGCTTCACTCCGTCGAGATCGGATCCTGCTTGCCTTCGATCGCGGCCTGCAAAGTGTGCCAGGCCAGGGTTGCGCACTTTACGCGCACGGGAAATTCCGAAACGCCGGCAAACACATCCAGCTTGCCCAGCGACTCGTGTTCGCCGTTCGCTTTTCCCGGTGACCAGCTGGTGAAAACGCTCGAACAGCTTCGTCGCTTCTTCCTTGCTCTTGCCCTTCACGCTCTGCGTCATCATGGAGGCCGAGGCCTTGGAGATGGCGCAGCCCGAGCCTTGAAACGTCACGTCGCGAATCGCGTCGCCTTCCAGGTCGAGATAGATGGTGAAGTGATCGCCGCAGAGCGGATTGTACCCCTCCGCTTTGTGGTTCGCCGTTTTCAACTCACGATAGTTGCGAGGCGCTTTGCTGTGCTCCAGGATCACGTCCTGATAGAGCTCGCGCAGATCGGACATCAGGCGAAGACCTCCTTCACCTTTTGGATGCCCTCAACCAGGCATCGACTTCGGCGCGGGTGTTGTACATCGCGAACGAAGCGCGGGCCGTTGCCGGAATGCGGAAACGCTGCATTACCGGCTGCGCGCAATGGTGTCCGGTACGAATCGCAATACCTTCGCGATCGAGTATGGTGCCGATGTCGTGCGGATGAATACCCTCGATGATGAAGGAAATTACCGCAGCCTTTTCAGCGGCTGTGCCGATCAGACGAACGTCAGGTATCGCCGAGAGCGCTTCCGTCGCATACACCAGCAGATCGTGTTCGTGAGCGGCGATGTTATCGATTCCCAAGATGATGGATGTAGTCGATGGCCGCGCCCAAACCGATGGCGCCGCCGATGTTCGGCGTGCCAGCTTCAAACTTGTAGGGCAAGTCGTTGTACAGGGTCTTCTCGAAGGTCACCGAGCGGATCATGTCGCCGCCGCCTTGATACGGAGGCATGGCTTCCAGCAGGCGCCCGCTTGCCATACAGCACACCGATGCCGGTCGGACCATAGACCTTGTGTCCCGAGAAAACATAGAAATCGCAATCGAGCTCCTGCACGTCGACTTTGAGGTGCGGGACGGCCTGTGCTCCATCGACCACCACCGGAACGCCATGGCTATGAGCGATTTCAACGATCTTGCGCAAAGGAGTAATTGTGCCCAGCGCGTTCGAAACGTGCGTGACTGCGAGCAGCTTCGTTCGCGGGCCCAGCAGCTTCGGCAACTCATCCATCAGCAACTCGCCGCGGTCGTTGATGGGAAGCACGCGCAGTTTGGCGTCTTTCTCTTCGCAAAGCATCTGCCACGGAACGATGTTGGAGTGGTGCTCCATCGCCGTGATCAGGATTTCATCGCCGGCGCCGACGTGCTTGCGCCCGTAGGTCTGCGCCACCAGGTTGATGCCCTCGGTAGCGCTGCGCACAAAAATGATCTCGCGTTTGTCCGCGGCGTTCAGGAACGCCTGCACCGTCCGGCGCGCAGCTTCGTGCTCTTCGGTCGCATGCTCGGAGAGAAAATGCACGCCGCGATGAATGTTGGCGTTGCCGCGCTCGTAGTAGCGCGAGATGGACATCGATTACCGCCTGCGGCTTCTGCGACGTTGCGGCGTTGTCCAGATAGACCAGCGGATGCCCGTACACCTGCTGGTGCAGGATGGGAAAGTCGCGGCGAACTTCCTCTACCGAAAATGTGGTTTCACCAACCATCGGAGGGTTGAAACTCCCAGGGCACGCTGTTCGCGGCGGCTGTCATCCTAGTTCCTCCCAATTTCTTCCCTTGTCGTCGCTGCGAGCGGTCGCAACCGGCGCGGCGTTGGCCATTCCAAATAGATGACGGTTGATCAGCTCTCGCAAATGCTCCCGCACGCCATCTTCTTTCATGCGGTCGAGGCACTCATTGGCGAAGGCCAGCAGCAGCAGCTTGCGCGCCGACGCCTCATCGATGCCGCGCGAGCGCAGATAAAAGAGCGCGGTCTCGTCGATCTGCCCGATGGTCGCGCCGTGCGTGCACTTCACGTCGTCGGCGTAGATTTCCAGCTGCGGCTTGGTGTCGATCTGCGCGTCGTCGGAGAGCAGCAGGTTGCGATTGGTTTGCTTGGCGTCGGTCTTCTGCGCGTCCTTGTGCACGATGATGCGGCCGTGAAAGACGCCGTGCGAGTGGCCGTCGAGAATGCCGTTGTAAAACTGGCGGCTGTCGCAGTGCGGGCTGGCGTGCTCCACCAGCATGTAGTTGTCGAGGTGCTGCCGTTCCACGCCGATGAAGAGGCCGTTGATGAGGCACTCCGCGCCTTCGCCGGCGAGAACAGGATGAACGTTGTTGCGCACCAGCCCGCCGCCGAGCAGTACGGAATGCGTGGCCACGTTGGAGCTTCGTCCCTGCTGGATGCGCAGCGTGGAGATGTTGAAGGTCTCGCGATCCTCGCGCTCGATCATGTAGTGCGAAACCACTGCGCTCTCTGCCGCGACCAGTTCAGTCGCCGTGTTGCAGAAAGCCACGCCGCCGCCGAGCGAAACGTAATCTTCGACGATGGCGACCTGGCTCTGCTCTTCGGCGACGATCAGATTGCGCGGATGCGTCATCAGCGGCTGATCCGCGGCAGTGGAGACGAAGAGCAGATGAATCGGCTGTTCCAGCACCTTACCTTTGCGAATGTGGACGAACGCGCCATCGGCGGCAAACGCGGTGTTCAGCGCAGCAAAGGCATCGCGCTCGGTATTGAGATAGCGGCCGAGATGCGCTTCCAGCGACGGACGGATTGGTCCTGTAGTTCGTCGGCGAGGCTGTTGACGCGGACGTCCTTCCGCGAGATTGCCGAGCGATGACAGTTCGCGCCTGAAGTGTCCATCGACAAAGACGAGCTGACAGGCGGCGCCGGGAAGAAGCCAGGCCTCGAGCTGTTTCTTGTCGAGTTGGCTGGCAGTTCGATGCGAGCCGGAACGGCGTCTTGGCGATGGCGGAGACGTTGGTGAAGCGCCAGTCTTCGTCATGCGTCGTCGGAAAGCCGACCTCGCAGAAGCGTGCGAAGGCGTCCTCGCGCAGTTTGCGCAGCCACGCCAGATCATGGCCGGGAGCAGTCTTCTGGAAGTCGTTGAAAGTTTCCAGGTAAGTCTCTAATTGTGGGATCGCGGTAATCAATTTATTCCAAACCTCAATGAATGCTAAGTCGAAAAGCAGATCCCTCGGCGACTAAAGTCGCCTGGTGATGACAAACAAAAACCTTGTTCGGCGCGGCTAAAGCCGCGCCCTTTCAAGAATCTCGCTTGACGCTGGCTTGGCCAGTTCCGCCACCTACACCGGCGCGCTTTCGCGGGATTCGGCTTCCATCGAGCTGTAGCCGGTTTCTTCCAGCTCCAGCGCCAACTCCGGGCCGCCGGAGCGCACGATGCGGCCATTCATCAGCACGTGCACGAAGTCGGGCACGATGTAGTCCAACAGCCGCTGGTAGTGCGTCACCACAACGAACGAGCGCTCCGGGCTGCGCATGGAATTCACGCCCTTGGCGACAATCTTCAGCGCGTCAATGTCGAGGCCGGAGTCGGTTTCGTCGAGGATGGCCAGCTTCGGCTCCAGGATCGCCAGCTGCAGAATCTCGTTGCGCTTCTTTTCGCCGCCGGAGAAGCCTTCGTTCACCGAGCGATTCATCATCTTCTCGTCCATCTCCAGCAGCTTCAGCTTCTCGCGGAACATGGGCAGGAAGTCCATGGCATCCATTTCATCCTGGCCGTGATACTTGCGGACGGCGTTCAGCGCCGAGCGCAGGAAGTACGCATTGCTGATGCCGGGAATCTCGACCGGATATTGAAATGCCAGGAAGACGCCTTCGCAGGCAGCGTCCTCGACCTTCATCTCGAGCAGGTCTTTGCCATCGAAGGTGACGGAGCCGTCGGTGACGGTGTAGCTCTCGCGACGAGCGAGCACTTGGGCCAGCGTGCTCTTGCCCGAGCCGTTCGGGCCCATGATGGAGTGGACCTCGCCGGGGTTGACCGTCAGGTTGATGCCCTTCAGGATTTCGTTGTTGTCGACCTTGACGTGCAGGTTTTTGATTTCCAGTAAGCTCATGTATTCAGTTCGTCCTTTTAAAAGCAGATCCCTCGTCGGGCCTGAAGGCCTCGCTCGTGATGACAAAATAGTAATCGTTCCCATGTGACGCGAACCTAAAGGTTCGCTCTACCGTGCGTCAAACATTCGCCAGAGGTCAGCCTTCAACCTTTACCCGACGCTGCCTTCCAGGCTCACGCTCAGCAGCTTCTGGGCTTCCACCGCAAACTCCATCGGGAGCTCGCGAAAGACGCGCTTGCAGAAGCCGTTGACGATCATCGAGACCGCGTCTTCGGCCTTCAGCCCGCGCTGGCGCAGATAAAAGAGCTGGTCTTCGCCGATCTTCGAGGTCGACGCCTCGTGCTCCATCTGCGCCGTCGAGTTCCTAACCTCGATATACGGGAAGGTGTGCGCGCCGCACTTGTCGCCGATCAGCAGCGAGTCGCATTGCGTGTAATTACGCGCGCCGGTGGCGCCTTTCAGAATCTTGATCAGCCCGCGGTAGGTATTCTGGCCGTGTCCGGCGGAGATGCCCTTCGACACCACGGTGCTGCGCGTGTTCTTGCCGATGTGGATCATCTTCGTCCCGGTGTCGGCCTGCTGATAGTTGTTGGTCAGCGCGACGGAATAGAACTCGCCGACCGAGTTGTCGCCTTGCAAGATGCAGCCGGGATACTTCCAGGTGATGGCCGAGCCGGTCTCGACCTGCGTCCAGGAGATCTTCGAGTTCACGCCCTGGCACTTGCCGCGCTTGGTGACGAAGTTGTAGATCCCGCCCTTGCCGTTCTTGTCGCCGGGATACCAGTTCTGCACCGTCGAGTACTTGATGGTCGCGTTGTCGAGCGCGACCAGTTCAACGACCGCGGCGTGCAGCTGATTCTCATCGCGAATTGGCGCGGTGCAGCCTTCCAGGTAGCTGACATAAGCGCCTTCGTCGGCGACAATCAGGGTGCGCTCGAACTGGCCAGTCTCGGCCGCGTTGATGCGGAAGTAGGTCGAGAGCTCCATGGGGCAACGAACGCCCTTGGGCACATAGACAAACGATCCGTCGCTGAAGACCGCTGCATTCAGCGCGGCAAAGAAAGTTGTCGGTGTAGGGCACTACCGAGCCCAGGTACTTCTGCACCAACTCGGGATGGTTCTTCACCGCGTCGGAAAAAGAGCAGAAGATCACACCGTACTCGGAGAGCTTCGCTTTGAAAGTTGTGGCGACGGAGACGCTGTCGAACACCGCATCAACGGCGACGCCGGCCAGCATCTTCTGCTCCGCCAGCGGAATGCCCAGCTTCTCGTAGGTGCGCAGGATCTCGGGATCGAGCTGATCCAGGCTCTCCAGCTGCGGCTTCTGCTTGGGCGCCGAATAATAGGTGATCGCCCTGATAGTCGATGGGCGGATACTTGATGTTCGCCCAGGTGGGCTCGGCCTGCTTGGCTTCCTGCGACGCCCAGTAGCGATAGGCCTTCAGGCGCCACTGCAACATGAAGTCAGGCTCGTTCTTCTTGGCCGAGATCAGGCGAACGATGTCTTCATTCAAACCCTTCGGAATGCGTTCTTCTTCAATATCGGTGACGAAGCCCCACTTGTACTCGCGCTCCGCCAGATCTCGAAATACGTTGGTGTTCGAACTCATTGAACTCTCCCGGATGAATAACCGATAGTTGTCACCAGCTTGCCCTGCGCGCCTTTGATTGCGGTCAATGCAAGGGATGAATCAAATCGGAAAGCGTCACTTTCTCGAGCGCGCCGCGCACCACCTGGCTGATGACTTGCTGATTGCGCTTGATAGGGCAGGAGCGCTCCAGGTCGCACAAGCCGGTAACGTCGGTGCTGCACTCGGTCAGCGCGATGGGACCTTCAATGGCGGTGACGATTTCCGCTACGGAAATTTCGGCTGGCTCCTTGGCCAGGCTGTATCCGCCCTTGATGCCGCGATGCGATACCAGCAGTTCGCTTTGCAGAAGCTGCTTCAAGACCTTGCTCACTGTCGGCAGAGGCAGACGCGACTCCGCCGCCAGGTCTCGCGCCGTATGCACGGGCGCGCCATGGCCGCGGGCGATGATGGTCATCAGCACCAGGCCGTAATCGGTGAGTTTGGCGAGCCGGATCATGAGTTACGCTCTTCCATTTACTTAGATTATATATAGTACCGCAAAGGTACTATATTTGTGGAGTGCGAGTTTGGCAGGCAGTATCGCCTAGACGAGTTTCCGCTTCGCGGACCCCGTAGCTTCCTTATTTGTAAAAGTTTTGTCAACGATTTCTGCGACGAAACGGCTGGGCGGGCCGATGGACCGGGTGCAGTCGAGTAACGCAACCCCCGTGTCTACCGGAACGCTACGAGTGGCGCCGGTTTCATGTCGTCAAAGTTAGACATGTATTTGGATAAAACTATTGATGCTAGTATTTGAGCTAACGTATTGACTTCACATAGCGATTCGGAGTAACTTTCCGAAGCTGTTGCTGAGTCGAGATGTATAACTTCGGCGCTCCCCTCGACTGCCGGCGGTCTGCATCGACACCCTACCTTCAGACAAAACTGTAGACAAATATTGAGGAGAAACATGAAGCTTTTGCGAATGCTCGGAATAGCCTTGGTCGCGGTGGCTGCGGTGGGTGTAGCCAGCGCGCAATCCTGGACACCTGTACAGAATGTGCCCATCCCGCGCGGGCGCAATCGCGCTGCTGACCGATGGCCGGGTCCTGGTCCACGAGGAACAGAGTAATGCGGGCACCTGGTACACCTTGACCCCGGATATCAACGGTAACTACGAAACCGGTACTTGGACACAGATAGCCATCGATGCCCTCTGGCTACGCACCTCTGTACTTCGGTTCTGCGGTGCTGCCCGATGGCCGCTACATCGCTGAGGGCGGCGAGTATAACAACGGAAGCCCGGCCTGGACGACGAAGGGCGCCATCTACGATCCGGTTGCCAACACCTGGACGTCGGTCACTCCGCCCAGCGGATGGACCTCCATCGGCGATAGCCCCAGCGTCATTCTGACCAATGGAACCTACATGCAGAGCAACTGCTGCGATACACCCGCCAAAGGCTGCTTTGTTGAATGCGTCAACCTTAACCTGGACCTCTACCGGCTCCGGCAAATTCGACATCTATGATGAAGAAGGTATGACCTTGCTGCCGGGCGGTAACGTACTGGACGTCGACGCTTACGTTTTCGCTTACAACTCAGCCGGCAAGAACTGGGAAACGTACAATCCCGGCACAGGCGTCTGGACCACCCAAGGCAGCACGCCAGAGCAGTATTGGGATTCGGCAGCCACTTGCGGCGGCTCGGGCAGCGCTACCTACGAGCTCGGTCCGGCCGTATTGATGCCTAACGGTACGGTTTTCCAGGCCGGCGCCAATACTTGCGCTGCGGGCCACAACGGAGTTTATACGGTGAGCAGCAATAGCTGGACCGAAGCTCCGGACTTCCCCGGCGCCTTCGATATCGCAGATGGTCCTGCTGCCCTGGAAATCAACGGCAACGTTCTGATGTTTGCCAGCCCGGGATATGGTGACACCGGCGGCCAAATGTTCGAGTGGAATGGCAGCACCCTGACCGAAGTTGTTAACCCGCCCAACGGTACTGGCGACTCCTCTTACTATGGTCATATGCTGATGCTACCCACCGGGCAGATCATGTTCACCGACTTAAGCAACGACGTCGAACTGTTTAACTCCGCCGGCAGTCAGTACACCGGCTGGACTCCGACGGTTCTGTTGACCAATCTGGTGTTCTAACATGGGACGACCGTTAAGATCAACGGCAGCAAGTTCAATGGCGCTTCGCAGAACAATGCTTATGGTGATGACTTCCAGGATGCCACCAACTACCCAATCATCCGGTTCACCAACATTGCCACGGGACACGTCTTCTACGGCAAGACGCATGGCCACAGCACGATGGCTGTGGGCTACCACTGGTCCTACGTACACCTACGTGGACATCCCGGCGGCATGGAAACCGGCTCCACCAACATGCAGGTAGTCGTGAACGGTATCGCTTCCCCGAACTACACGATCGGAATCAACTAACCGCAGTTGCAGCAACCTGATTGATTCGACGACGGCGCCACCTCTTAACAGTCGTGGCGCCGTTGTTTTGAATGCGGTGTAAAATACCTGCTGTTCTGGCCGTCAAAGTTCCTGAGGACCAGCCTCTCTTGTGAAATCTTCTCCCTCCGCAAAGCCGCGCCCGCAATCCCGAGCGCGTCGTGGCCGCGAACGTTAAGGGCGCCAACCAACCAACTGGACACTTTGGCTGGGTGTTCTTCTGGTGGCGGCGACGGTGGCTGTGTATTATCCGGTCCACACCCACCCTTTTGCCAACCTCGACGATGGTCCGTATGTCTTCTCCAACCCGCACGTCCGCTCCGGATTGAGTTGGGAAACGGTCAAATGGGCGTTCACTTCCTTTGGTTCGGTCACGCCCGACGTGCCGGACTGGCATCCCCTGGCGTGGTTGTCCCATGCCCTGGACACGGAGATTTTCGGCTTCAATGCAGCCGGTCCTCATGACGAAAACCTGTTGCTGCACGTCTTGAATGTGGGGCTGCTGTTCTGGCTGTTACAGCGCGCGACGGGACGGATAGGCCGCAGTGCCATGGTGGCCGCGCTATTCGCATTGCATCCCATCAATGTCGAGTCGGTGGCGTGGATTTCTGAGCGTAAGAACCTGCTTAGCATGACGTTCTTCCTGCTCGCGCTGGCAGCTTATCGTTGGTATGCCCGTAATCCGCAGGTGGGACGCTACCTTGTGGTGGCGGCGCTGTTTGCGCTGGGGTTAATGGCCAAGCCCCAGGTGATCACGCTGCCTTTCGTTCTGCTGCTGTGGGACTATTGGCCGCTGCAACGGCTCGCTTTTCGCCATCCGCTCTTCGCTTTTCGCAAGAATAACTGGGGTGAAATCTCTGGCGGCAAGCGAACCGCGAATAGCGAAGAGCGACCTTCTGACGAAGGGCAACAGGCGAAGAGCACAGAGCGATTCCTCTGGTTGGTCCTGGAGAAGCTTCCCGCTGTTTGCGTTGGCCGCAGGCAGTGCGATCATCACGCTGAAGTCACAACTGGCGATTGGGGGCATTGATGTTGACAAGAGCGTGTCCTTTTCCATTCGCTTGGGCAATGCCGTCGTTTCCTACGTCCGATATTTGGGAAAGGCATTTTGGCCGTCTAGTCTTGCCCTCTTCTACCCTCATCCCGGAACTTCACTTCAACTGGGGCAGGTGCTGGCGGCTCTGGTGGTCTTGCTGGCTATTTCGGGACTGGTGGTTTGGAAGCGACGCCATCGCTATTTGCTTGTCGGCTGGCTTTGGTTCCTGGGGACTCTGGTGCCGATGATCGGGCTGGTGCAGGTAAACCGCCAGGCCATGGCTGATCGCTACGCCTACATCTCGTTCATCGGCCTCTTCCTTATGATCTCCTGGGGCGCAGCCGAACTGGCTGAGCAGCGGCATCTTTCACCTGTCTGGCTGCGCGGTGGCAGTGTTGCGGTGTTGCTGGTGCTGGCGGCCTTAACCTACCGCCAAGTTGGGTTTTGGGATGACAATCTAACGCTGTGGTCGCACACGCTGGAGGTCACCCATGGCAACTACCTCGCCGAAAACATCGTTGGCTCTATGTTGATGGACCGAGGAGAGTCTGACGCAGCTTTGCCTCATCTGGAAGCGGCAAGGGAAATGAATCCGTCGGATGCTTCGGCCTATATGTCGATCGGCGCTTACGAGCAGCAACATGGCAAGCCGCAGCAGGCGATTGAACAGTATCAGAAGACCATAGCGCTCACGGATGACGCGGTTCAGCGAAACCTGTGGCTGCGTTCCACGACGTTTGCCCGCATGGGCTCTGCCTATCGACAGTTGGGAGACTTTGCGCAAGCACAGCAGAGTTTTCGCAAGGCGCTGGAAACTAATCCCGGCGATGGACAGCTTTGGCTTGGCTTGGGGATTGTTACCCAACTGTCTGGGGATCCTGGGGCGGCGATTCAAGCCTACTCGCAAGCCGTGAAGCTCCAACCCTCCGATGTGGAGTATCTGTTGCTGGCGCGCGCGTTGCGGCAATCGGGGCAGAGTAGCCAGGCGCAAACGGCTGAAGCGGAAGCGCAGCGGCTGTCGCACGATTTTCCCGCCGCCGAGAGGACGGTGGACGCGGTCTTCGCGCAGCAGAGCAAGTAGGAAACCTTTGCCGCGGGAAAGGCGAACATTCAACCACCCCACAACTTGTCTTGACGTGTCAGACGCGTTTCGCGTAGGGTGCTGGGACAAGCGTTATTTATCTCTCTCAGGGGTGGGCAAACAGTGAAACCTCCTTTACCGCAGTGCGGTATTGTGCGCCTTTTTTTTCGAGTTTTGCGCCGGTTTTTCAAGGCGACTTCGTTTCCGTTACAGACTGGCGGGCAGCCCAGAATTCAACTCGTCGCAGTTGCCTTGGGGCTTATGGTTGCGACCGGATGCGGGGGCAGCGGCGGGTCTTCGCAAGCGAGCACCCCGACTGAGCCGTCATCGCCTGCAACCACAAATCATACTGTGGTGAGTACTTATCACAATGACAACGCCAGGACGGGCGCGAACATCACCGAGACCTTGCTTACCCCGGCGAATGTGAATCCTGTCTTGTTTGGAAAGCGCGCCGCGATCACGGTTGCGGGCGACATCTTTGCCCAGCCCCTGTACATTCCAGCCATTGTGACCGCGGAGGGGAGTTTGCACAACCTGATCATTGTTGCAACCGAGCATGACCAGGTCTACGCCATCGATGCGGACTCGCACAATATCGTGTGGCACGCCGATTTTCTGGATAGCGCCGCAGGGGTGAGTACGCTTCAGACCACCGACGTCAATTGCAGCGCTATCGCGCCCGAGATCGGCATAACCGGAACTCCGGTGATCGATACTTCCAGTTCCACGATCTATGTTGTTGCCCGAACAAAAGAGACGCAAAGCGGGGAACCGGTGTTCTATCAGCGTCTGCATGCGCTGGACCTCAAGACGGGCCTGGACAAAGTGGCTCCCACCACCATTACCACTCCGCCCGACCCTACTGGACAATTCGGTGTGGCCCGCTTCGATCCTCTGCTCAACAATCAACGGGCTGCGTTATTGCTGGTCAACGGACAGGTATACGTGGCCTGGGCTTCCCATTGCGACCTGGGCAACTATCAAGGCTGGCTGATGGCATTCGACGCCGGCACGCTGCAAGTGACCGCCGCCTGGACTCCCGAGCCCTCGGGCGATTTTGGCGGAATATGGATGGCTGGCGGAGGGCCCGCGAGTGACAGCAGCGGGGACGTGTACCTGGCAGTCGGCAACGGCTATAGCGATGCTATGTTGGGAGAATCGGACTATGGCGACTCGGTAGTCCGCTTGCACACCTCCAATAATCTGATCTCGACCGCCGACTATTTCACTCCCTACAACTGGCAGACCCTGTACACGGAGGACCACGATCTGGGTTCGGGCGGCGCCATTCTGTTGCCCGAGCGGAGCGGAAGCGCACATCCGCGGCTGCTGACGGTTGCGGGCAAGGATGGCAAGGTCTATCTACTGGATCGCGACAGCCTGGGACAATCTCGGCCGGACAACGACAGCCAGATCGTGCAGAGCTTCCAGAGCGACGCGCAGGCGTCCCTCTGTACCCCGGTGTTTTGGAACAATAATTTTTACTTCGGATGGATGCTCGGCCCCCTCGAGGCTTTCCGGTACGATCCGGTACGGCAGCAGATCGACACAACGCCCACCTCGACCACGGGCTCTTTCAACATGGGTTATCCGGGAGCGACGGTATCGCTTTCAGCCGACGGGGTTCGGAACGGCATCGTATGGTTTGTTCGCAACGACGGCGAGTACTCGGACCTGCGCGCCTACGATGCCACCAACCTGAACCTGGAGCTTTACAGCTCGGAAATGTCTCCCGGGCGAGACCGGTCGGGGCCGTCGGTGATTTTCGGGGTTCCGACCGTGGTTGACGGGTGGGTCTTGGTGGGGGGACGCGGCGAGCTCGATGTCTACGGGCTGCTTTCCAGATAATCTATGGTTTTCCACAGATCTTCCGTAGTCAGCCCCACCGCTGCGGTGTCTGGAGGGACCGATTCCGCTTACCTTTTTATGGCTCAATCGTCTGATTCTACAGGAGATAGTTAGATTGCAGGCGATAGTGCCACTTTTGGGTGATCTAGGGGCTCAAATGGCAGGATTTAGCTTGAATTAGGGCGAAAACCGGGCTATAGTGTTTCGTTCCTTCGGCTCATTTAGACTTCCTTCCCTGATGGTCGGCTCTTGGAACAGGCCCCCGGCGGTACGCGCCTGAATCGCTGGTAAAGTTTAGTGAATCCAATTAGTTAGGCAAGGGCCAGGTAGCACTGGGGACGCATCGGTCATCCAGACTTAATATCTCTACGAACAGGAAGCAAACGCAAGCATGGCAAAACGACGTGGCAATCCTAATTGGGGCAAACCCGAGCCTATTGGCCCGGTCGTGCCCACCATCACCGAGTTCGAACAGGTGGTGAAGGAATTCAAACTCCAGCCGGACCAGTACATCCGCTCCACCCGGCTGCGCGAATGGGCGCGGAAGAACAAGAACTCGAAGTACATTCCCGAGCCGCTTCTGGAAGCCTGGGGATTCGAGATCGAGTCCACGCTCTAACCCCCCAACTCTCCGATCAGGGCCGCCGCGTGCGGCCCTTTTGTATTGGGAGCTGGACACACTCATCCTCATTGATCGGCGAACAATAGGTATGACCGGGGCGGATGGCAGGAGTGCAGACGCTTGCGTCAGACTGGCCGATAAACTTTGGTTCGCGCCCGACTCTCACTCCGAGAGGCCGATTGCCCTTTTGATACGGCGCAGCGTCCGCAACTCGTTGACGGCGCATTCCCAAACGCGAAGTACCTTCCATCCGTCCCGCCGCAGCTTTCGGGAAACTCGAAGGTCTCTTTTGCGATTTGCGGTGACCTTGTCCAGCCAAAACCGACGGTTGCTTTTTGAAGGTCTGTCGCATCGGGGGCAGCCGTGCCAGAAGCACCCATCGACGAACAAAGCAACCTTCACCTTCGGCCATGCAAAATCCGGCTTGCCCGCTACAGACCAATGCCTTCGGAACCCGCTGACATGGTTGCTGCGTAGAACCGTTTCCATCCTTCGTTCTACAGTCGTTCCGAACGAAGGAACGGATGCCATGATTCTTGAACGGACTTCTCGCGTTACTCTGTCCAGGACTTTCTTCTAGACTGCCACCGGCACACCCTATGTTGCTGCCGCGCGTAGCTCTGGAACTAGGACACGAGAAATCTTCTCAACAGAGGTAGCCATCGGTACGGCCGTAAGCCAAAGCGCCACGCTGCGAGTTCCTACGCTTATGTCCGCTTTGTGAACTACTCTCTTTCGTTCACACATTCGCACCCAAGTGTCGGGGGTGCATGGATAGGCGAGGCAGACAACTACTCGCGCAGTGCGAGCTAAGTTGGCGTATGCGAGCACCTGGAAAATGTCGTGTCTATGTTGTTCCCGAATAGCTTCGTCGAGTGAACCCAGGTTAGCGTCCTCCAATTCTTCCCAGTGGCGTTTATATTTGGCATCAACGATAACTGTCATCGCGCCGCAGTCAAGCCACAGATCAGGTATCAGAGAATTCTGCGCCCCCACGTACGAAGGCTCCCAATGCATTGCATGAACAGTCTCTCTCCTCCGACCGGCCCTGAGCTGCGCTCCCATCTCCCGCGCGACGTTATGAAAGACCACCTCAAGCCAAGCTTCAAAAAACTGTTCCATCTGCATCCGCCAAGGAATCCCTTCCAAGTCACTAATACCAGCCAACCCACGATCCTCTATCGTCCATTCGATCGCCTGTAGTCCGTCTCGAAAACTCTGCATGCGCAATGGTCGCTGCAGCCAAGCGGACAGCATGTTCGGAGGCGGCATAAATACTGGACATCGTTGAACTCTCCGCAAGAGCTCATCGCAAAACGCGATGAGTTGATGAACAAATGCGCCATGTTCTCTTTGCGATTCCAGGGCACCCCGTTGCTTTTCCAACGCGTACCGGATTGCACCCGCCAATAGCCGGTCGTCCTGTAAATCCGGAAATGAACAAGGAATGGACAAAAACTGTCCGGTCGCCAGGTGACGAGTTACGTACGACGACCAGTTGATGGTGCCTCGCGGGGCGGACCTAACTTCGGTGATCACTTCAAACCGTCTGGCGAGCGCGTCAAGCAGCGCCCTCAACCGAGCAAGCACCATAGACGAGATGACCCAGGTGGGAACCTTGCGTTCAGATCGTTTTAATAGAGGCAGCCTGAGCGGAATAGGCGCTACTCGCCACCCCATTTCAGCTAACATAGGGCCGACTCCCGGCCACGGGAATCGTGGTTGAATGACCAATCCGTAATCCAGCAGGCCACTTGTAGGCGAGAATAGCGGAACTGCCCCGACAACGTTGCCCGCCTCTAGTGTGACGTATACGTCGTCACCATCGTAATTACGAGTGAAGCGGACATCCATGAGTCGAAACAGCGAGCGGTTCTGATTTTCGAACTGTTCAGCTAACCGGGCAGCCGCGGGTGCTGCATCGCGGTATATATTGCGCAGTCCGAAGAATTGAATGGCTGACTGTTGACTAAAGGAGTTGTCTTGTAACTCGAGGCAGATCTCGCGTTGAACAGGTGGTGCAAGCAGCGGCGAGCGAGCGGCTTGCTTGCTAGCTCTTCTCCGCGTCAGAGGCTCTTTAACCATTGCAAGTACGTCCGGACATGCTCCGCAAAGCCGCTCACATAGCCCTGAGCGAGGTATTCCTCCAGAAGCGGCGCGAGATTGACCCTCAGGCTTTCTTTTGCCGCGGTTTCGTCGGATTCAAGGAAATAAGAATGACCTGGCACCAAGGGAAATGCGTCTTCACTCGCATGCTCGATGAAAACGGATACGATCCTGCGGAAGGCGTCCCTCATCAGTTCACAACCGTACTGCTCAACCACGTCCATCTGTGGCCACAGAGAAACGAATGCGAAACGGCGCCGGACCGCAACGTCAACAATAGCAATGCTGCGGTCGGCGCTGTTCATAGTTCCGATGATATGTAGGTTCCCTGGAAGCTGGAGTCTGTCGTGAAACGGGGGGCCGTAGTCGTTAGAAAGTTCGATCTCTCGCTTCTGTGGAGATTTGGCCTCGAGTAGATAGATGGCTTCTCCCAATATTTTTGCGAGATCAGCTCGATTGATCTCATCGACGTGCAGCAGATACGGCTTGGATTCATTCTGTCTGGCATCCCTTGCGGACCGCATAAGAAAACCCGGTCTGGGCCGGAAGTGAAGGCCTAACTGTGTCGTTGCCTCCTCGGGAGCTAACCCGCCGACAAAAGTTTCATAAGTTGTATTCGGATGGAACTGAATGCTTCGCCCCACACCACCATAGTCGTCGGATAGTAGTTCAAGAGCCATAGTAGTTTTGCCGGTTCCCGGCGGCCCCTGAAGAATCACGAAACGCCGGGCAGCAAGCAATCTGCGGACTTCTGTTCGCGTCGCCACCGGCATCAAACAACCGAACCACTTTGCTCGAATGCGTTCGGAATCGTCCCGCTGATTGGCATTTACGGGAAACCGACGTTCCTCAAAACATAGGTCCAGCAGCGCTGTAATTGCCTCACGCGTAATCCTGTCATCCGCCCCTGGCTTGAATAACGCATACATTACCCTGCCGTACCGATCAAACACCGACTTGTACGCAGACCACTGTCGCTGTAGATTTTCCGGCACATTGATGTCAGTGCGGGTTGGATCCTGTTTGGCCCAGGCAATCTGTTCACCGTGGGCGAACTCCTGATTCAACCAAGCACAAATCGCTTGCGCTTTACGCGCATGCCCGGGACGACCGAGGACCGCTTCGTCAGGCGAGAGGCCTTGCGTCCCCACAAGGAACCCCACCAAACATGGGGCGTCGGCCACGGGAAAGATCACGAACGAGAAACCACCATAGGCACCTTTGCTCGGATTTGACGGGTGGATATAGGCGGCGAACGGCACGCCGGAATCCGGATTCATTTCAGGAGCACGAAGCGTCACCGAATTCTTCGCCGCTCTCGGGTAGCGCCCTTCCGGGCTGCCGAAAAGTGCATCAAAGGCTTCTTCATTGCGCTTGCTCCACTCGGCCTGCTGCAATGAATGTACGATCTGCACCAGCGGATCGATGCTCATGAATCACCATCGTTAAGGTCGGGCCTTTATGTATACAAGCATTTGAGCCTGGCGGCAAGTCTGCATTCACGTCATGGTTGGGGGAGCAACGACGTTGTGATCACTGTGCGGAATGAGTGAGAGTCACCTGTTGCCCGCACTCGACACATGCGTAGTGATCCGCTTCCGCATCGACGAGGTGGAGATAGTTGAGATTGCCATCAACCAAATGCGTTTCGGAGCGCATCACCTCGAGGAACCGTTCTCTGTTACCGCACGACAAACATTGAAGTGTCGGCAAAAAGTACCTCCGCTTCCCGATCAAGCTAAAACCCTTGACACGGCGCGCCGCCTATCACAACCGAAATATCGTCGGACCCAATATTCGAGCATGATCTGATGTAATCGCCGTCTATTTCTGTGACGCTGCGACAGATACTTGTGCAAGTCGGAAAGTTGAACTCGTGGACGGCGCAGTGGATAGGATCGTACTCGATAGCAGCGCGGATATCGAAGCCCGCCTGCTGAAAGCCTAAGCTCAGTCCACCTGCTCCCGCGAATAAATCGACTGCGATATGCCCTGGCATTGTGTTATCAAAACCTAAATGCTCGACCACACTGATGCAACTGTGAATACGTTGCATGCCTGTGGAAAAACGAGCACCTTTGATACAGTCTGCCATCGGCCTGAAGCGAAAGTAAAGCGAAAACGGCCAAGCGAACCATTGTCGCAAACGCCCAAGACCAATTCAGCATGAACTTCGCAGAGCGGACCAGAATGGGCCTAAAGCGTGAGTCAACCGTCCCTCCTGCTAAAATCCTACTCAGCCCTATGTCCCCGCAAGCTCCCTTTTGCGATGTTGAGACCGCGCTGGAGGAAATCCGCGCCGGCCGCATGATCGTGGTCATCGATGACGAAGACCGCGAGAACGAAGGCGACCTCACCATGGCCGCCGAGAAGATCACGCCCGAAGCCATCAACTTCATGGCCAAGTACGGCCGCGGCCTGGTCTGCCTTGCCATGACCGAGGAGCGGCTGGAATATCTTCGGCTGGGCCAGATGTCGGCGGAGAACACCTCGAACTTCGGCACCGCGTTTACCGAGTCGATCGACGCGAAGGACGGCGTCTCGACCGGCATCTCGGCCTACGATCGCGCGCAAACCATCCAGGTCGCCATCGATCCCGCAACTCGTCCCAACGATCTGGCGCGTCCCGGACACATCTTTCCGCTGCGCGCCCGCAAAGGCGGAGTGCTGGTTCGCGCCGGGCAAACCGAAGCTTCCGTCGATCTGGCGCGCATGGCAGGCATGGTTCCTGCCGGCGTCATCTGCGAGATCATGAGCGATGACGGCACCATGGCGCGCGTGCCCGAGCTAACCGAGTTTTGCCGCGAGCACGACATGAAGATGCTGACCGTCGCCGAGGTCATCCGCTATCGCATGGCGCACGAGCGCTACGTGCGGCGGCTGGCCGAAGCCATGGTGCCCACCGCTTACGGCGAGTTCCGCATGATCGCCTACGAGTCGGAGATTACCGGCGACTCGCACATCGCGCTGGTGAAGGGCGACGTGGAGAACGACAGCGAGGGGCCGGTGCTGGTGCGCATGCATTCGCACTGCCTGGTGGGCGATGTCTTCGGCGCCACCGGATGCGACTGCCGCAACGTCATCGACGCGGCCATGCGGCGCATTGCGGACGAAGGCCGCGGCGCGCTGATCTATCTGCACTCGACTTCAGCCGGTTATTCCGTAGAACGGCTGGGCGAACGCATGACCATCCAGTTCCACCACGAGCAGCGCCTGCCCACCCTGCCCGAAAGCCAGCGCAAGACGCAGCGCGAGATCGGCATCGGCGCGCAGATCCTCTCGGATTTGAACCTGAAGCGCATCCGCATCCTGACCAATCACCCGCGCAAGGTCGCCGGCCTGGAAGGCTTCGGCATCGAGATCGTCGAGCAGGTGCCGGTGTCGGCCACGGGCAAGGCGTCCGCGCGGTAGCAACTTCCATCCGCTACTCCGGCCCTCTATAATCCGCCCAGTGTTATCTCCATTCGTACATCGCTTGCAAGCTGTGCTGGTGGACCCGGAGCGTACCGGGCACAACGTCCTCAAGATGCTCGACAGCTGGGGCGATGACGCCTTCGACTTCGTGCGCCACCAGGTGCCGCGAATCGTAGCTGTCCTGATCATCGCCTTCATCCTGACGCGGCTGCTGAAGACGGTAGCGCGGCACCTCAGCAGCCTCAGCAACAGTCAGGGACTGCCGTCGGCGGTCCGCTCGCAGCAACTGCGCACTCTGTCCAGCGTCATCCACAGCGTAGGCCTGTTCGTCATCATGTTCGTTGCGGCGCTTCAGATCCTGCCGCTGCTCGGGATCAACATGGGGCCGCTGCTGGCCAGCGCCGGCATTGCGGGCGTGGCCATCGGCTTTGGCGCGCAGACCCTGGTCCGCGACTTCATCAACGGCTTCTTCATCCTGGCGGAGAACCAGTACGACATCGGCGACACCATCAAGGCCGCCGGGGTCCAGGGAACGGTCGAAGCCATGACGGTTCGCCGGACGGTGCTGCGCGATGACAACGGCACCGTGCACAACATCCCCAACAGCGAGATCAAGATCGTCAGCAATCTTTCGCGCGACTGGACTGAACTGGATCTGAATATTTCCGTCGCTTACAGCGCCGATAGCGATTACGTAATCAAACTGCTGCACGAAGTTGGGGATGAGCTGGCGAGCGATCCCACTTATTCGCTAATGATGTTAGCCAAGCCGGAGGTGCCGGGCATCGAGAAGGTGAGCGGCGATACGGTGGACTATCTCATGCAGGTGAAGACCAAGCCGGCAAAGAAAGACGATATCGCCCGCGAACTGCGTCGCCGCATCAAGGCCTGCTTCGAGAAGAACCAGATCGAGCCGGGAAATCCGAATCGGGTTTATGTGATGGATGGGGTGAAGCCGACGGGGTAGAATGAGGGCATGAGCCCGGAAGTGTCCGATCTTCTAAAACGAGCGCTCGCCCTTTCTGTTGACGAACGCGCCGCATTAGCTAACACGTTGCTGGAAAGCCTTGAGACTACGGGTGCGTCCGTGCAAGAGGCTTGGGACAAGGAAGTGGCTCGCAGAATCGAAGATCTAAAGGCCGGCAGAGCTGTAACCGTCCCTTGGGAACAGCTGCATTGCGAACTCCTGGCCATGGTGAATGATCGCTAAGCGGGCTGCGTATCACGAGGGCGCAGTGGCTTGGTATCGGAAGCGCAGCCCAAAGGCAGCTTTGGACTTCATCGAAGAACTGCACAGGTCGGCCGACACAATTCGCGAAGCCCCCGAACGCTGGCCAGTCGGAAGGAACAACACCAGGCGATTTCCGCTCTGGCGATTCCTGTTTGCCATCATCTATTCCGAAGAACAATCCGTAGTCACCATATGGGCCGTCGCCCACGGCAGCAGGCGCCCGGAGTATTGGGCACGCCGGCTTTAACGGGCAAAGTGGGCAGCCAGAGAAGAGAAAGGGCGGGAGACCGAAATCTCCCACCCCGTTCTTGAAACTCGAAACCTGAAACGCGAAACTGTTCTTTACTGCTTTTCGTCGATATAGGTGGAAGTTCTTCCCGTCAGCTTGTTGTCCACAACCTCGGTCATTTTTCCGTCAGCCGAGACCGAGATCTTATTCACGCTATTGACCTTTCCGTCGCGTTTCATGGTCACTTCCATCTGGCGCTCACCTAGCTTCTTAACCGAGACCGTGTAATTGCCGTACAAGCCCTTCACCGGCTGCTCTGGTCCGCCGAACTTGGCCGTCCAGCTTTCGCCGGTCGGCGTCGACATGCTCACCTCATCGCCCGACACTTTGTACGTGTTGGTCAGGCCAGCGCTATCTTCGCTGATGCTCTGAATGCGCCAGGAGCCGGAGGTGGCGTTGGAACCTACAGGCCCCTTGGCAACCCGCACGTATTTGGTTTCGAACTTATAGGGCTGGCTGCCGTCGGCCGGATAGGTGGTGCCTGCGACGGTCAACATCTTCCCGTCAGCGGAGAGCGTCCGGGTGGCATCGTTGACGGGCTTTCCCGCCTTTTTTATGACCGTGTGAATCGAGTTGGCGTCCACAACCTGCACCGCGACGGTGTCATAGGTCTGGCCGGTGACAGCCTGATCTTTGCCGTCGGCCTTGACATTGATTTTGGGTACGCAAGTCTCGCAGTCATACATCCCGTTATTGACGGAAAACACGTAGGGCTTTGTCGACAACTTGGACGCGGCCATGTTGGTTTTCCAGGTGCCGTCGAATGGGCTCTGGCCCAAGGCCATCAGAGGGAGCAAACACACAACCCCGCAGAGCAGCTTCTTCATGCTTATCTCCTAATCCGCAATCTATGTCGAAATGCAAACACACTATACGCTTCAAGGGAGCAATCAGCTAGCCGGGTTTGCCGGGTGCGGGTTGAAAGCAAACCTGCGCGAGCTTATGAATTCCACACATACAGGAATTCGTCGTCCGTGGCCGTCGCCACCGACTTGTGCTGCGCATGGGTGGCACGGTTAAGCGCGGAACGAATGTTGACCTTGGTGTCAGGCAGGTCGGAGAAGGGAATTTTCAGACAGAGCCCGACCTCGAGTTTCTCCAGGTCCTTCAAAATATCGGTGACGATACCATTGTGTTTGCCCTTGCGGCCAGTGGGCACCAGGGAGCGCGCGGCAGTTTTAAACTTACGGATTGCGGACGTTTTATTGCCAGGCATGGCGTTCTCCTCTAAAGAGCATCCAAACGTAGCGCTAACCATACACTAAACAAACGAAATCCTGCAACTAACAATCTCACGGCCTCTAATTCGCGGCAACTTATTCATCCCTAACCGTTTCGCAATGCGACCTGCAAAGAAAAAGTCCCCGTATCCGAAGCGGGCGTGTAGGGTCAACTGAGTGGGGTAGCAAGTGAAAAAATGCAGCCGCCGATTCGAGGCCGTACCGCTTTCGCAAGTCATCGACAATCCCGCGGTGAAGCCGATTGGGAGCCCGGCGGAGAAGCTGTTAGAAAAAGAACGACCTCACGCGGTGCGCGGCAAATATAAACGCCCTGGGCGTGCGCGCGATTCCGAGCGCGGCCGCAAATAACACACTGTGGATGGTACGGATGGCCATGGGTTACGGATGCCATCCCGGGGGAGAGCCATAATGTCCAGACGAGTATTGGTGGTAGACGATGAGCAATGCATTGCGGATAGTTTGGCGGCGATTTTGCGCGGCTCCGACTATGACGCACTTGCGCTGTACGATGCGGAGACGGCATGGGCAGCGTGCAGTTCTCAGGCCCCTGATCTGGTCATCACCGATGTCATCATGCCGGGAATGAGCGGGATCGACCTGGCGATTCGAATCAAAGAACGCTATCCCCAGTGCAAGGTGCTGCTGTTTTCCGGCATGGCGGCTACCGCCGACTTGCTGGAAGAAGCCCGAAGCCAGGGCCATGACTTCGAGATATTGGCGAAGCCGGTCCATCCCAGCGATCTGCTGGCGAAAATGGCGGCATAGAACCCGAAGGGTGAAAACCCGAAGCTGGAAACTCGAAACTGCTCTTACACTCTCTCGATCGTCACCGCCTTGAGCACTACATCATTGTTGGGCTTGTCCTGGCGATTGCGCGGAAGCCTGGTGATCTTGTCGGCGATGTCCTGGCCTTCCACGACTTCTCCAAAGATGGTGTGATTGCCAGTGAGCCACGGCGTTGCGGCCACGGTGATGAAGAACTGCGAGCCGTTAGTATTCGGTCCGGAGTTGGCCATCGCCAGCTTGCCCGGCTTGTCGAACTTGTGGGGCGAGCCTTTGGTCTCGTCCTGAAACTGATAGCCGGGGCCACCCATGCCGGTGCCCGCCGGATCGCCGCCCTGGACCATGAAGTCGGGAATCACGCGATGGAAAATGGTGCCGCTGTAGAGCGGCGTCGTGCTTTTGGCGCGAGTGTGCGGGTGGGTCCATTCGCGCGAGCCTTCCGCAAGGTCGATGAAGTTCTTGACGGTGATGGGGGCCTCTGCCTCAAACAGGCGGCAGACAATGGTTCCCTCGCTGGTATCAAACGTGGCGTAAACACCGGGTGTACGGGGCATAAGATTCCTTTCCGTATAAGTGCCGTGGGCACGACCATAGGTTAGCCCAGCGCTTCAGCGCTGGGTCGGGTTGTTATCAGGACCAGAGTCCCGTACCGGACGGCAGAGGTTTGGCTCCGATCGCTTCGTTGCTCAACCGGCTAAAAGCAGCTCCCTCGTCGGTCTAAAGACCTCCTCGTGATGACAATTCCGTGAAGCTGCGGCGCTCCTGACTGCTGCCGTTACCGGCTGGCCGTCAGTTCCCGCTGCTTCGCCGTCTCGCTGGTGCGATACCACTCCACAGTGCGTCGCAGACCTTCCTGGAAATCCACCAACGGCTGGTACTTTAGTTTTGCTTGAGCCCGCGAGATGTCGGCCAGTGAATGTTTGATGTCTCCGGCACGCTCGGGCGCATACTCAACGTTGCCGGTATAGCCAGTCAAAGGCCTGAGCAATTCGACGGTCTCATTCAGGTTGAAGCGATGGCCGGTGGCGATGTTGAAGGTCTGGCCGGCAACGTCAGCCTCGGGCGCGGTTGCTGCCAGCAGGTTCGCGGCCACGGCGTTGTCGATGTAGTTAAAGTCGCGCGACTGCTCGCCGTCGCCATAGATGGTAGGCCGCTCACCCTTCAACATCAGGGTAATGAACTTCGCCAGCACCGCCGAATATTGCGAGGTGGGGTCCTGGCGCGGACCGAAGATGTTGAAATAGCGCAGAGAGACAGTCGGCAGCCCGTACACTCCGTGAAAAACTCTCATGTACATTTCGCCGGTGAGCTTGGCGACGGCGTAGGGCGAGAGCGGCAGCGGCGTCATGTCTTCGCGCTTGGGCAAGGTGGGCGTATCGCCGTAGGCGGAGGAAGAGGCCGCGTATACCACGCGCTTCACGCCCGCGTCGCGAGCCGCGATGAGCACGTTGACCGTGCCTTCAACATTGACGCGATTGCTGCGTGCAGGATCGGCAATGGACTTGGGTACGGAAGGGATCGCGGCCTGGTGCAGCACGTAATCCACTCCCTGGCACGCCGCCTGGACCGCCGGAACGTCGAGCAGATCGGCCTCGCGAAAGTCGATCTGGGAGAAAACGTGCTGAATATTTTCGCGCCGGCCGGTCTCGAAGTTATCGAAGCCGCGCACCTGGTCGCCGCGTCCCAACAATGCATGTACCAGGGCCGAGCCGATGAAACCTGCCGCGCCGGTAACAAGATAGAGCGCCATCGCTACAGCTTAGCATGTAGCGCGGCAAGAAAAAGGCGCGACCCCGGGGAGTCGCGCCTTCGCAGCCCACCTCCGATTAGTGATGGTGCCATACCCAGGAGCTGCGCGTCATTCAGATCGCCGCCACTGCCGCAGCGCGGGGGACCGCCCAGCGGGTTGTAGTCGAAAAAGTTGTGCGGCACCATTTCGAAGCCGAACCAGTGGACCAGGGTGATGCCGGTGCGGCCGCCGCTGCCCATCTGGTTGTCGGCATCGGTCGGCTCATGGTGGGTCGATCCGAAATACCACAGCACGATGGCGTCGCCGGTCCCGCCCAGCGGTTGGCCGTTCAGGTACTGACAGCAGATAGCTGTTGGGGTTGTACCAGGTATAGAGCCAGTTGTTGATAGCCCGTGCCAGTGCCATCTTCGCCGGAGTTATCGTTGGTCAGGTCCTGGTCGTGCTGGGTAAAGGTCTCCTCGAAGTGGCCCTGACCCCAGCGATTGAAGGGATAGAACTGGTAGCCGACCAGGTGTCCGTAGTCGTTGGTCTGGGTCAGGCTCTGCACGGTGACGCTGCTGAATTGCTGCTGATTCCAATCCGTGGTCTCTTCGTTCGGAATCGGCGTGTAGGAATCGGTCGCCGATATAGCCGTTCGCATCTTCAACGTGATTGAACTGCTGCACGTCGTTGTCATCGCCGTCCCAGAAGCTTGCGTACTCACCCGCCAAAGCCCGTTATGAACGTGGGGCTCAGAGGTATTGCCGGGAAGGTTATAGCCGGTCGCGCCACTGCGGATGGTAATGCGACCGTCCTCATGGAAGGTGTACTCGATGATGTAGTCATAGTTGTAGGCATCGAAAACCGACCACACCACGACCTCCTGGATACGCCGGCGCACGTGGTTGCCAGGCTCTTTGCACAACCATCCGACGCCCTCGTCGCGGCATTCGACGGCGATCTTGGGCACGGTATCGCGGACGTAGACATTGCCCTGCTGTGTCCGGAAGTATACGAGCGCGCCATTCGTCGCCGGCAGATCGGCCGGATCCATCTGGTCCATGCGGTCATCGCCGAACGACATGTCGTAGTAGGTTTCGCTGCGATCGTCGTAGGGCACGAACATCTCCGCCATGCCCGCGCGCTTAATGATGTATTGCGGCGAAGTGTACTGCGCCCCCTGGATGGTGACATCGAGCGCCTGCGTGCCCTTCAGACCCATGTTGCGCAGGCCGAAACGCCAATGCGTATTGGGGTAGTCAATGCGCAGATAAAGGTCCTGGTTCAGGAAAATGCCGACTGCATCCTCTTCGGTCACCTGGCAGCCGGTGCCGTTGATGATGAGGCGATCGGTGGCGGCGGCAGAAGGGATGGTCAGGAGGAAGATTGCCAGCCCAGTGCAGCCCGCAAGCAGAAGTCGCAGGTTGGTCCTTCGCCACAGACTCATCACCACCACGGTTGTCGCGGCGCAAACAGTTAAGCTGATGGTTAACGGCGTGAGAATAGGGAGAATCGCTGAAAGGTCCATATGCAATCGCCTCGTCAGGAAATACGGGTTGTCTGAAGTGAAGGAAAGTCGCGGCGGCAGAGACGCCGAACCGCAGCCCCAAAATCCGATGAAGGCATAGTAGTACGATTTAGGGTTTTAGCAAGGAAATTCGTGCAGCTACAGCTGGTTCGCCACAAGGAATGGCCCCCCGAGTGGGGCCTTTTGATTTAGGAGGCTAGCTTAGCGGGCGGCTGAATCCGGCGTTCGATTTCCGATGCGGCTCCGGTTCGCCTGACTTCTTCGAGATCGAAAAAATTCTGCAGATTCAGCCAGAACTCAGCGTTGGTCTTGAAGTACCTGGCCAGGCGCAAGGCGGTGTCCGCCGTGATCCGGCGGCGCTCATGCACGATCTCCCCGATACGGGTGGCGGGCACATGCAGCTCAAGCGCGAGTTTATTGATCGACAAGCCATGCGGCTTCATGAAATCTTCACGAAGAATCTCGCCCGGGTGAACCGGGGGTTGGAGCTTACCGGACTTCTTCACAGACACCTCCTAGTGGTGATAATCGACGATTTCTACGTCGTAAGCATCGCCATCCCGCCAGACAAAACAGATGCGCCACTGATCGTTGATGCGAATCGAATATTGCCCGGATCGAGTGCCTCGCAGTGCTTCCAGCCTATTTCCAGGAGGAGACGCGAGAACATACAATTCGGTGGCGGCATGGACTTGCAGGAGCTTTCGCAGAGCTACACGTTCGATATGGCCGAACCGCTTGCTATGTTGATAAGCAGACAGACGTTCGGTCTGGTGTGAGCGAAAACTCTTGATCACGTGCAGGATACAACGCGGCGCGTTCTACGCCAAACACTTTCCTATTCCGTACCTGGCAGCTGACAGCCAAATCTAGAACGTGCTAAGTGCCGTACCGGGCTCGCGCCAGGTATAGGAGCCGAGCATCTTGATGTAATTGCCGCGCAGAAACGCTGCCGGGTTATCGACGTTGACCATGCTCATGCTGCCGCGCATCTGGCGCACCGAGATGTATTCGTGCTCTTCCATCCAGCGTTCCATGCCGGCCAGCACCACGCCGATGTGCTCGATGCCGTACTTCAGCAGGGCCGAGGTCATCATGGTGACATGCGCGCCCGCCATCATGCACTTGAGCACGTCGGTGGAGTCGTGGACGCCGCCGGTGACGGCGATGTAGGTCTCGACCTGGTGATAGAGGATGGCAGTCCAGTGCAGACGCAGGCGCAATTCGTGCGGGCTGCTGAGGACCAGGTTGGGGGTGACCTCCAGTTCCTCGAGGTCGAAGTCGGGCTGATAGAAGCGGTTGAAGATGACGACGCCGTCGGCGCCAGCTTCCGACAGGCGCTTAACGAAATTGGCGCAGGAAGTGAAGTACGGTCCCAGCTTGACCGCGATGGGAATACGGACGCTCTTGCGGATGGCGCGCACCAGGTTGCAGTAGCGCGTCTCCAGATCGTCGGCGGTCAATGAGGGATCGCTGGCAATGTCGAAGATGTTGAGCTCGAGCGCGTCGGCGCCCGCCTGCTGCATCAGTTCCGCGTAACGCACCCAGCCACCCGGCGAGCGGCCATTGAGGCTGGCGATGACGGGAACGTTGACCGACTGCTTGCCTTTGTGCAGCAACTCCAGATAACGGTCGGGGCCGACGTGATACTTCTGCATGTCGGGGAAGTAGGACATGGACTCGGCGTAGCTGTTGGTGCCGTATTCCAGCGCGTTGTCAATGTTCGCGCTCTCGGCCTCGATCTGCTCTTCCATCAGCGAGTACATCACGATGGCGGCAGCTCCCGCATCTTCCAGGCGGGCAAAATTTTCCAGCTTTTCGGTTAGCGGCGAGGCCGATACCACAACCGGGTTCTTCAGCTTCAGTCCGAGATAGTTGGTTGACAGGTCGATCACAGTATTGCCTCCTCGATATTGCGCAAAGTCTGGGTAGTGCGGGCCTTCAGGCCCGCGTAAACTCGGCCCTTTGAAACTCAGGCTTTAGCCCCTTGGGTACCTCATCCAGATGACAGGATGTGCTCGCGGAAGAATACGGATAGTCCGTCGCCCTTTCCGCCAGTCCCCGGCGCACTGGATTCTGGTGAATATAACTTCGCATGCGCGCATATTCTTCTCCGTCGCGCACACGATGCTCGTAGTAACTCGGCTGCCAAATCGCCTTCAATTTCAACCCAGCCTGCCCGACAGCATGGGAAAACCCGCCCTTAATCATCTGCATGGCGCGTCCGACGGCGTGCGTCTCGTCGACTGATAACAGCAGATGGATGTGGTTCGGCATAATAACGAACTCATGCAGGGCAAATTCGCCCGTGTCGCGGTATCGAAACAGCGCGGCCAGCAAGAGATCAGCAGTCTCTGTTCGTTGGAGCAAGTTTTGGTGCATGTAAGCCGAAGCAGTTATAAAGTATGTTTTCATTTACCTGCCGCCGGCTAAAGCCGGCTCGCTTTATAAAAATGCACCTGCGCCGCGGACCTGAAGGTCCGCACTACCCTGTGCTGCGCTGGGGCACCGCATTTCCCGTGCAATCCCCCTACTTCTTCTCAAAATTCATTGACGCCATGTGCTGATAGAGCTTCCAGCGCTCGTTGACGTTTTCCTGCGCGGCGTGCAGCAGCTTTTTGGCCTCGTCAGGATTGCTGTTGACCAGCATGGTGTAACGCGTCTCGTTGTAAATGTACTGCTCCAGCGGAATGCTGGGCGGCCGCGAATCCAGCACGAACGGGTTCTTGCCTTCTTTGGCCAGCGGCGGGTTGTAACGGAACAGCGGCCAGTGGCCGGAGTTGACCGCGGCTTTCTGCTGGTCGAGGCCGTGCACCATGTCGTAGCCGTGCGCGATGCAGTGACTGTAAGCGATGATGAGCGACGGGCCATCGTAGGCATCGGCTTCCAGGAAGGCCTTCATGGTCTGCCCGTCGTTGCCGCCCATAGCGATATGGGCGACGTAGGCTCGGCCATAGTTGATGGCCATCATGGCAATGTCTTTCTTAGGAGTATGCTTGCCGCCCGCGGCAAACTTGGCCACCGCGCCAATCGGCGTCGCCTTCGACATCTGACCGCCGGTGTTGGAGTAGACCTCAGTGTCCAGCAGCAGGATGTTGACGTTGGCATCGGAGGCCAGGACGTGGTCGAGGCCGCCGTAGCCGATGTCATAACCCCAACCGTCGCCACCGATGATCCAAACGCTCTTGCGGACGAGTTCGTCGGCGACTGCCAGCAGATCGCGTGCGCCCGCAGACTTGTCGTTGGCCAGTTTGTCCTTCAGCGCCTTCACGCGCTCTCGCTGGGCGAAGAGACTTTCTTCGGTGGATTGATCGGCGCTGAGGATGGCGACTGCCAGATCGTCACCCATCCTAGAGGACAGGCGTTCGACCAGCTCCTTCGCATACTGGTTTTGCTTATCGATTGCCAGGCGCATGCCCATGCCGAACTCGGCGTTGTCTTCGAACAGCGAGTTGGACCATGCCGGGCCGCGTCCTTCGGAGTTGATGGTGTAGGGCGTAGTCGGCAGATTGCCGCCGTAGATTGAAGAGCAACCGGTCGCGTTGGCGATCAACGCGCGATCGCCGAACAGGCGAGTCATGGTAGAGATGTACGGCGTTTCGCCGCAACCGGAGCACGCGCCGGAGAACTCGAACAGCGGTTCCAGCAGTTGCGCGTCCTTAACCTGGCCGTGCGATACCTTCTCGCGCGGCAGTTCGGGGATAGACAGGAAGTAGTCCCAGTACTGGTTGTACTTCTCGCGCAGCGCAGGCTGCGGCTCCATGTTGATGGCGCGATGCTTGACTTCGCTCTTGCTCTTGGCCGGGCAGACGGCGACGCACAGCCCGCAACCAGTGCAATCTTCGGGAGCGACCTGCAAGGTGAATTTCAGGTCGGTGAACTCGCGCCACTTGGGAACTGCGGTCTGGAAGCCTTCCGGCGTGTGGTTGACGGTCTTGGGATCGTAAACCTTGGCGCGGATTACGGCGTGCGGGCAAACCATGACGCATTTGCCGCACTGAATGCAAAGCTGCTCGTCCCAGACGGGAATTTCCAGGGCGATATTGCGCTTCTCCCACTTTGTGGTACCCGTGGGGAAGGTGCCATCGATGGGCATGGCGCTGACGGGAATCAGGTCGCCGTCGCCGGTGATCATCAGCGCTTCCACGTTGCGAACGAACTCGGGAGCGTTGGCTGGAACCGCCGGACGCATCTCAAATTTCGAAGTGATGGTCTGCGGGACCTTCACTTCATGCAGGTTTTCGAGGGCAGCATCGACGGCGGCGAAGTTCTTGCGGACGACGGACTCGCCGCGCTTGCCGTAGGTCTTCTCGATGGCGTGCTTGATGGCGGCGATGGCGTCCTCGCGAGGAAGCACGCCGCTGATAGCGAAGAAGCAGGTCTGCATCACGGTGTTGATGCGGCCACCCATGCCAGCTTTGCGCGCTACATCCACGGCGTCGATGGTGTAGAAACGCAGCTTCTTGTTGATGATGGTGTCTTGGGCTGCACGCGGCAGGTTGTCCCAAACTTCATCCGGGCCGAAGGGGCTGTTGAGGAGGAAGACCGCACCTGGATCGGCGGTTTTCAGAACATCCAGCCGCTCCATGAAACTGAATTGGTGGCAGGCCACAAAATTCGCCCGCGAGATGAGATAGGTGGAGCGAATGGGCTTCTTGCTGAAGCGCAAGTGCGAGGTGGTGACCGCCCCCGACTTCTTGGAGTCGTAGACGAAGTAGCCCTGGACGTTGAGTTCGGTTTCTTCGCCGATGATCTTGATGGTGTTCTTGTTGGCGCCCACGGTGCCGTCTGCGCCCAGGCCAAAGAACATGGCGCGGACGGTGTCGGCCGGCTCAGTGGAAAACGCCGGATCGTAATCGAGGCTGGTGTGAGTGACGTCGTCGTTGATGCCGATGGTGAAGTGGTTTTGCAGCGTCGGCTTGGTCAGCTCGGCAAAGATGCGATTGACCATCGCCGGCGTGAACTCTTTGGACGAGAGGCCGTACCGCCCGCCAATCACTTTGGGGAAGGTTGCCATTGGCGCTTTGCCGGCGGTGAAGCCTTCGGTCAGCGCGATGATGACATCCTGGTAGAGCGGCTCGCCGATAGCGCCGGGCTCTTTGGTGCGATCGAGTACGGCAATGCTCTTGACTGTCTTGGGCAGGGCTTCGAGGAAGTGTTCCAGCGAGAACGGCCGCATCAGGCGGACCTTCAACATGCCGACTTTCTCGCCTTTCGCGGCGAGGTGGTCGACCGTCTCGTGGACCGCTTCCGCGCCGGAGCCCATGACGACGATGACTCTTTCGGCATCGGGCGCGCCTTCATATTGGAAGAGCTTGTACTCGCGGCCAACCAGCTTGGAGAACTTGTCCATCGCGTTCTGCACAATCGTGGGACAAGCCAGGTAGTAAGGATTCACCGACTCGCGGCCCTGGAAGTAAACGTCGGGATTCTGCGCCGAGCCGCGCAGTACAGGATGGTCCGGCGACAGGGCGCGCTCGCGATGGGCGCGTACCAGATCGTTGTCGATCATGGCCTTCATGTCGTCGAGGCTGAGCTGTTCGATCTTGGAAACTTCGTGCGAGGTGCGGAAGCCGTCGAAGAAATGCAGGAAGGGAATGCGCGATTCCAGGGTCGCGGCGTGCGCGATCAGCGCCATGTCCATCGCTTCCTGTACCGAGTTGGACGACAGCAAGGCAAATCCAGTGGGACGGACAGCCATGGCGTCCTGGTGGTCGCCGAAGATGGACAGCGCCTGGGCGGCGAGGGCGCGGGCGGCAACGTGAATGACGCATGGGGTCAGTTCGCCCGCGATCTTGTACATGTTGGGGATCATCAGCAGCAGGCCCTGCGACGAGGTGAAGGTGGTGCCCAGCGCTCCCGCCTGCAAGGCGCCGTGCAGGGCGCCGGCCGCGCCGGCTTCGCTCTGCATCTCGACAACTTTGGGGACGGTGCCCCAGATGTTCTTGTCGCCGACGGCCGACCACGCGTCGGAGGACTCGCCCATAGGCGATGAAGGGGTGATGGGATAAATGGCGGCGACTTCGCTGACGTGGTAAGCCACGTAGGCAACCGCCTCGTTGCCGTCGAGCGTCACTTTGATTCTTGGCATCGTACCTCCAGCCGCTTCCTCGTCATGGGGCGAGGTGCGCGGTGAAACATCGCCGGCCACCGATAAATGTTTATGAAGGGTGGCAGCCGACGAAGCAGAAAAACCAGTTGTTTTCACTTTATTCTTCCCCCAGAACCGGGCATGAGCGCGGTCCGCTATGAAGTCCGTCTATCAGTAATGTCTACGATAGGCGGCAGAGGGGTTTGGGGCTGTGACGAGGGTACTTACAAGTCTGTGACGCAGATCACATACAGAAGTTCGAGGGAGTTCTATGGCGGGCAGCTGAGCAGGCTATGCGGCGGTTGCGAAAAGGCGTCGTCCCTACGGGACTCGACGTTTTTTCCCGCTCTACCCAGCACTCCGCCTGCCCACCCCAATTCGCGCAAACCCGGCGCGAATCGGGGGCCCCGGTTGCGGCTGCGTGCTGGGCTAGATAATTTCGCGCCTACGGCGCTCGTTTTGTGCCACACCTACCAAGAAGGCCGCTCGATATGACAAAAGTACGCGGCTTATCGACACGACTGGAGAGGCTACTGAAAAACTCAAGAGCAGATCCCTCGTCGGCCTGAAGGCCTCCTCGTGATGACAATTCAAAAACACTCGTGACGGCGCACCCGTTCGGCAAGCTCAGGGCATGGGCTAAAGCTGCGCCCCTTCAAAACAAGTCGAAGGGGACTTTTTCAGCGGCCTCTGAAGTCGTGCCCTGTTACGAAGCCTTCCATAGCCGACTTTTCAGCAGCGTGTGAAGTCGCTCCCTGCCGGAAAGAGTTCGAAGCGAGTTTCAGCAGCCTGCTAGGCGAACTGGGGCGCGGGCTTGGTGGCGGCGGCCTTTTCGGTATCGAAAACCACGGCGAGGGCATGGATCACTGAAGCGATACGCATGGCAGCCAGGATGGTCTCTTCGGTCAAACCTTTTTCGCGCAGCGACTTCTCGTGCGAGTCGACGCAGGCGCCGCAGCCGTTGATCGCCGAGACCGCGATGCACCAGAGTTCGAAGTCGAGCGGGTCGATGCCGTGCGTCCGCATCACATTCATCCGAAGTCCGGCGCGCATGGTGCGGTACTTTTCATTCGAGGTGAGGTGCAGGAAGCGGTAGAAGATGTTGTTCATGCCCATGATGGCAGCTGCGGCCTTGGCGGCTTCCAGCGCTTCCGGAGTCAGATGGGCAGCGCCTTCGTCCAGCGCGGCGACGATCATCTGCTGGTTGCGCGAGGCCATGGCGGAGGCGACCACGGTTCCCCACGCCTGCTGCCCGGTGAGATCGGTGGACTGGCGAACCACGCTGGAGAAGTTAAGTTTCAGGTCTTTGGCGTAGGCGGGCGTTGTTTCCATCAGTTCATCAAAATTCATGGCGTTCCTCGAAGTGGGTGTCGTAGAAAATAAGGCTCCGTCGGCGTATCGGCGACGGAGCCCTCTCCTGGCCCAGCTAGACCTTGAGTGTTTCCTGGCCCTTCTGCCAGTTGCAGGGGCAAAGTTCGTCGGTCTGGAGGGCGTCCAGCACACGCAGGACTTCCTGCGGATTGCGGCCCACCGACAGATCCGTAACATACACGAAGCGGATGACGTTGTCGGGGTCGACGACAAAAGTGGCGCGCTGGGCGACACCTTCCTTCTCATCAAGTATACCGAGTTGGCCACAAAGATCACGCTTAATATCGGCCAGCATGGGAAACGGAAGGTCTTTCAGGTCAGGGTGATGGTTGCGCCATGCCAGATGGACGAACTCGGAATCGATGCTGCCGCCGAGCAGTTGCGCGTCGCGGTCTTTGAATTCGTTATTCAGCTTGCCGAAGGCGGCAATTTCCGTGGGGCAGACGAAGGTGAAATCCTTGGGCCAGAAGAAATAGATCTTCCACTTGCCGGAGTAGTCTTCGCCAGTGATGGTTTTGAAGGCGGTGTCTTTGTTCGTGCTGACGGTTGCAGTCACGCTGAAATCAGGGAATTTCTCGCCAATGGCTAGCATTCTTGGAGTCTCCGTAGGAAGGTATGTTTTATGAGTAACTTTTCACTCTAACGGAGTGAAGCGCGCATGGACGGGCTTTCGGAGGAAGTTAGTTGGGTGGCGTTCCAGTTTGGGAAAGTAGGAGCGTAGTTGAGTTGTTGCGCAGGATTGAGAATCCAGCGGTTGGAAGGTGGGTTGAGCAAAGTGCGGCGCGGAAATCGAGAATCGCCCAATATCGCCTATAATTCTCGTTTCCAGAAGGCCCGGCAGGGGCTAAAGCCCGGGCTCTTGGCGAGGCGGTTCGGCACGGCTGAAGCCGTGCCCTGACACAAATCATCCGGCGGGATGGTTGAAACTGGCTGCTGACTCGGAACAGCAGATCCCTCGCCGGCTGAAGCCGGTTCGTGATGACAAGAATAAAGGGGATCACATCGGCACGACTTAAGTCGTGCCCTGTTACAAAGCATTCGGAAGCCTACTTTTTCAGCGACCGGTGAACTCGTGCCGTGTTACAGAGCACTCTAAAGGCGTTTTTGTAGCGGCCTTAAAGTCGTGCCCTGACATGAAGCCAGCGCTTGTTTGACGAACTTCTGATTCGTGACGCTAGAGAGATCGAGGTGGGTAGGAATATGCGAGTTTTCGTGATTCTGGTGCTGATGGTCGGCTTGCTAGCGCCGGTGCTGGTCGCCGAGCAGGTTCAGGTTGCGGCGGCTGCCGACCTTAACTACGCCATGAAGGACCTGGCGGCGCGCTTCGAGCAGAAGACGGGCAACAAGGTGGACCTGTCGTTTGGCGCGTCCGGCAACTTCTATTCGCAGATCCAGAATGGCGCGCCCTATGACCTGTTTTTCTCCGCCGATCTTGACTACGCCAAGAAGCTTGCCGAAGCCGGGAAGATTGAGAGCGCTTCCGTGCGAACCTATGCCATCGGCCATCTGGTGCTGTGGGTGCCGAACAGTTCGAAGCTCGATCCGCAGAAGCTGAAGATGGACTTGCTGCTCGATCCCTCGGTGCAGAAGCATTGCCATCGCCAATCCGAGCACGCGCCTTATGGACGAGCGGCGATGGCTGCGCTGGAGCATTTCGGATTGAAGGACAGAGTTGCGGGCAAGCTGGTGCTGGGGGAGAACATCAGCCAGGCGGCGCAATTCGTGCAATCGGGCAATGCGCAGGCAGGGCTGATCGCGCTGTCGCTGGCGATGTCTCCGGCGATGAAGAACGCGGGCAAGTACTGGGAGTTGCCGCAGGACGCTTATCCTGAGATTCAGCAGGGCGTCGGCATTTTGTCGTCGTCGAAACACAAGCAAGCGGCGCAGGCGTTTATCGATTACATTAGTTCGCCAGAGGGCGCGGCGGTGCTGGAGCAGTACGGCTTCCGCGTCCCGCACAGCAAATGATCCTTCAGGCACTCACGCTGACGCTGCGGCTGGCGGTGACCGTGTCGCTCATCCTGCTGATCGTTGGCATTCCGCTCGCCTACTGGCTGGCGTATTCGCGGCAAGCGCTGGAAGTTTTTTGTCGAGGCGATCGTCTCGTTGCCGATCGTGCTGCCGCCGACCGTGCTGGGCTTTTATGTTCTGGTCGCGATCGGGCCGCTCAGCCCGGTGGGACGCTGGTATCAGTCGATCGCCGGACATCCGCTGGCATTCACGTTTGCAGGTCTGGTGGTGGGCTCGGTGCTGTACAGCCTGCCGTTCGCGGTGCAGCCCATGGCGACTTCGTTTGCTTCCATCGACCGCAAACTGCTGGACGCTTCGGCCCTGCTGGGCGCCTCGCGCTGGCGCACCTTTCGCCGCATTGTGCTGCCGCTGGGATTGCCGGGCGTGCTCACCGGCTTGGTGCTGAGCTTCGCGCATACGCTGGGCGAGTTTGGTGTGGTGCTGATGATCGGCGGCAACATTCCCGGCGCGACCCGCACCATCTCCATCCTGATCTTCGATCAGGTCGAGGCGCTCGACTACGCTGCTGCGAATCGCACGGCGTTGCTGCTGCTGGCGCTGTGTTTCGCGATGCTGGCCGCGCTTTATGGATTGCGGCGAGCGCGCGGCGTGGAATGTGTGGGGATGGAAATGAGCGGACCCGCTATGCCGTGCAGCCGCAGATGGCGAGCTCAGCGTCCGCATCCGTAAGAGCTTCGGCGGCGAGCGAGCCGCGGCGTTCGCGCTGGATGTGGAGTTCACGGCCGCGGCGGGATTCACGATTCTGTTCGGAGCGTCGGGCGCGGGCAAGACTACGCTGCTGGATTGCATTGCGGGATTGCAGACGCCGGAGAGCGGGACGGATCGCGGTGGGACGAACGCGTTGTTCGATTCGTCCGGCGGCGTCGATACGTTCCGCCGAATCGGCGAGCGGTCGGATATCTGATGCAAACGCTGGCGCTGTTTCCGCACATGACGGTCGCGCAGAATGTGCAGTACGGACTGGACGCGATTGAGGAAGCGGAGCGCGAATCACGCTGCGCGAGGAATGCTGGCAGCGTTTCGAATCTCTGCGCTGGCGGAGCGGCGTCCGGGAGAGATTTCCGGCGGCGAGCGGCAGCGGGCTGCGCTGGCGCGCACGCTGGTGACGCAGGCCTCGCGTGCTGCTGCTGGACGAGCCGCTGACCGCACTCGACGCGGTGACCAAGTCGCAGATTCTCGACGATCTGCGCGCCTGGAATCGCGAGCATCGGATTCCGATCCTTTATGTCACTCATCAGCGCGAGGAGGTGTTTCGCGCTGGGCGAGAACGTCATTGCGATCGATGCCGGACGGATGGTGGCGCGGGGTTCGCCACACGAAGTGTTGTAGCGGCCGCAGTCGGAGACGGTGGCGCAGCTGGCGGGCTTCGAGAACATCTTCGAATGCGGCTTTGTCGCCGACCATCCTGAGCAGGGAACGATGACGTGCCGGGTTGCTGGATCGGCGCTTGAGCTGGAAGTTCCGCTGTCGCGCGATCGATCGATCGCGGCCGCTGCGCGTCGGAATTCGCGCTGGCGACATTTTGTTGGCGTCGAGCGCGCCGCAGGGATTGAGCGCGCGCAATGTTTTCTCCGGCGATGATCACGGTCGTTGCAGCAGCGCGATGTGATGGTGATCGCGCGAGGTGAATTGCGGGGCGGAGTTCGAAGTGCACCTCACGCCGGCGGCACGAGAGTCGTTGCAGTCTGGAGTAGGCGGAACAGGTCTGGATGGTGGTGAAGACGTATTCGTGCCAGGTGATGCAAGGTATCCGGTGATTCCATCGCCGTTACGGTAGCGCCGTAGGCGCGACAAAGGTTAGCCCAGCCGTTCACGGCTGGGTCTGCGAGGGCATATTCGAGTGGACGAGTGCCGTAGGCACGACACGGGCATGGCCGTCTCCAGTTCGCCGCATCGCGATTCAGTCCAAAGCATCGGGTACGGCAATTGGAACCACCCTGTGCCGTGATACGGATCGTGAGCGAAAACGTGTCGTGCCTACGGCACTTAGATCATTTTGTGCCCATTAACCCAGCCGTAAACGGCTGGGCTAACTTTTGTCGCGCCTACGGCGCTTATCGGAGCAGCGTTCATTGACACCGCTGGATCGTCTCTGATAGCTTCAATAGTTCCAGTTATTTCTCTGCGCCCCCAGTGCATCTTCAGCGGTAGGCACTCAACGACAAAGGATGGACACTACTCTCCGACAAGTAGGCCAATTACTGCTCGACGCCATCCCGACGGTGGTGATGCTGCTGTTGATGTACGCCATTTACCAGATGCTGCGCAAGCCGCTGGAGCGGGTGCTGGAGCAACGCCGCGAGCGTACCGAAGGAGCGGTTACAAAGGCGCGTGCGGAAGTCGCGTCGGCGGAAGTCGCGCACCCAGGAATACGAACAGAAGCTGCGGGAAGCCGGCTGGCGGTGTTCAAGGCGCAGGAAGCGCGCCGGCAACAGGCGCAACAGTTGCGCACGAAGGCATTCGCTGAAGCGCGGCAGCTCGCCCAGGAAGAGATTCGGCAGGCCGAGCGGCCATCGAGCAGGACATGGCTGAGGCGCGCGCCGGCCTGCAGGCCGAAACTCAGCGACTGGCATCGGACATCATGCGCACCATTCTCAAGCCCACCGGCGCGACTCCCGCGCTAGGCGGTCCGGCATGAGGCGTCGATTTCTGGGCGCTGGGCCGCGATCCTGTTTCGGCTTGCCTGGTGCTTGGCACCCTCTGCGGCCGCGCAAGACTCCAGCCGAAGATCACTGCGGAGCAGAAAGCCGAGCCAGCGTAAGGCTGCGGCTGAACAGAGCGCAGCCGCGATGGCAATGCCGGTATCGGCGAAATTCTGGCCAAGACCACGGAGCAAGCGGCGCACACCGCAGAGAAGTGGGGAAGCAAGCTGGGCCTGGGCCCGGACACTTCTTTTCTGGCTGTCCATCCTTCTGAATTTCGGTGGGGTCGCGGCGGTTTTTATGTATCTCTGAAATCGAAATTGCCGCAGGCCTTCCGCGATCGCACAGCTGCGATACAGAAAGGAATTAAGGATGCGCAGGCGGCGAGCGCCGATGCCGCGCGCCGTCTGGGCGATATTGAGTCGCGCCTGGGTAAGCTGGACACCGAGGTTGGCGAGATCCGCGCCTCTGCCGAGCGCGAGGCGGCGGCGGAAGAGCAGCGCATCCGGCAGGCCGCTGAAGAGGACAAGCAGAAAGTGGTACAAGCCGCGGAGTCCGAGATTGCGGCGATCGCGCGCAACGCGCGGCGCGAACTGAAAGGTTACGCTGCGTCGCTGGCGGTGGATCTGGCGGCGCCGCGAGATTCGCGTGGACGAGCCGACCGATCAGGCGCTGGTGCGCGATTTTGTCGGGCAGCTGGGAAAGGATGGCAAGTAGCCATGGCAGCTATCGCCAGCCGTTACGCCCGAGCGTTGGTCGAGGTGATCCTCGAGCAGAAGACCGATACCGAATTGCGCGGCAGCAATTGCAAGCGATTGTGGACGCGGTAGAAGAGAGCGACGATCTGCGGCGCGTGTGGGAGTCGCCCGCGGTATTGCCGGAGCAGAAGCGCGCCGTGCTGGATGGCATCGCCGGACAGATAGGGACGGTGAAGCCGATCCGAAATTTTATGGCGGTGCTGATCGATCATCGGCGAATCGGGATGTTGAACGACATGCGCGGCAATTCGAAGTGGAGCTGGACAAGCAGCTGGGATTCACGGAAGTGGAAGTTTCCAGCGCGCGTCCGCTGTCGGCGGAAGAGAAGCGGGAGGTGGAGACGCGGGTGGAGAAGCATGACCGGCAAAAAGGTGCGCACGCGGTATGTAACTGACTCCGGAGTTGTTGGGAGGAGTGATGGTGCGCGCCGGCAGCACGATTTATGACGGCTCGGTGCGCGGGCAGCTGGAGAAGATGCGGCAGGAGCTGAGCGCGGGATAGCCGCAGAGCCCTCGGTCGGAACTGAAGTCCTGGGTCGGGAGTGAAAGAGGATTCGGTAGGGACGGCAGATTTGGCGTTATAGGGGTCCTTCGACTCGGACTAAAGTCCTCGCTCAGGATGACACAGGTTGAGAGCGTGGGCCTCCGCTCAGGATGACACAGGTTAGAGCGGCGAAGCTTCGCTCAGGATGACAGGACTCAGGATGACACAGTGAATGTTTTACAGTGCGGCTAAAGCCGCACGCTGAAATTGAATAGAACGTGCTGAAATTGTAGAACGTGGGGACGCTGGCCTGAAGGCCAGCACTACCCGAGCAACCGAACGGAATCTTATGGCGCAGATCAAAGCAGACGAGATCACCAAGCTCATACGCGAGCAGATCGACAACTACGAATCGAAAATCGCGGTCGACGAAGTCGGCACGGTCATGTCCATGGGCGATGGCATCGCCCGCGTCTACGGGCTCGACAAGGTCATGGCCGGCGAACTGCTCGAGTTCCCGCACGGCGTCGCCGGCCTGGCCATGAACCTGGAAGAAGATCAGGTCGGCGTAGTGCTGATGGGCGAGTACACCGAGATCGAAGAGGGCGACGAGGTCAAGCGCACTGGCCGCATCATGAGCGTGCCTGTCGGCGATGCGATGATCGGCCGCGTGGTCAACTCGCTGGGCCAGCCTATCGACGACAAAGGGCCGATCAACACCGATCAGTTCATCAACATTGAGCGGCTGGCGCCTGGCGTCATTGACCGCCAGCCGGTGAAAGAGCCGATGGCGACGGGACTGAAGGCCATCGACTCGATGATTCCGATCGGCCGCGGCCAGCGCGAGCTGATCATCGGCGACCGCCAGACCGGCAAGACCGCGGTTGCGCTCGACACCATCATCAACAGCAAGGGCCGCGACCTGATCTGCATTTATTGCGCGATCGGGCAGAAGCGTTCGTCGGTGGCGCAGGTGGTGAAGACGCTGGATGACTTTGGCGCGATGGAGTACACCATCGTCGTCTCGGCGTCGGCGTCCGATCCCGCTCCGATGCAGTACATCGCACCCTACGCCGCTTGCGCTATGGGTGAGTACTTCCGCGATACCAAGCGTCACGCGCTCTGCATCTACGACGATCTTTCCAAGCATGCCGTGGCTTATCGCGAGATCTCGCTGCTGCTGCGCCGTCCACCGGGACGCGAGGCGTATCCCGGCGACGTGTTCTATCTTCACTCGCGCCTGCTGGAGCGCGCTGCGAAGCTCAGCAACGATCTCGGCGCGGGTTCGCTGACCGCGCTCCCCATCATTGAAACCCAGGCAGGCGATGTTTCGGCGTACATTCCCACCAACGTCATTTCCATCACCGATGGCCAGATTTATCTGGAGACCGATCTGTTCAACTCCGGCGTGCGTCCTGCCGTGAACGTAGGATTGTCGGTGAGCCGCGTGGGCGGCAGCGCGCAGATCAAGGCCATGCGGCAGGTTGCCGGAACGTTGCGGCTCGATCTGGCGCAGTATCGCGAGTTGGCGGCGTTCTCGCAGTTTGGCAGCGATCTGGATAAAGCTACGCAGGCGCAGCTTGCCCGCGGTGCGCGGCTCACGGAAATCCTGAAGCAGGGGCAGTATCAGCCGCTGCCGTTCTCCAAGCAGATTCTGATCATCTACGCCGGAACCCAGGGCTTGCTCGATGATCTGGCGATCGAGCAATTGCATGACTTCGAGAAGGGGCTTTACTCCTATGTCGATACCGCAAATCCCGGCGTGCTGAAAGCGATTGAGGAGAAGAAAATTCTCGATGATGAGCTGCGGGCGTCGTTGACCAAAGTGATTAAGGAGTTCAAGGAGCGCTTCGTCAGCGAACATCAGCTGGAAGCGAAGGCGAGCGCGTGATTTGTGCCGCCGGCTGAAGCCGGCTCAGGATGAAAAGTAATGGGCTTATCGGCACGACTGAAGTCGTGCCCTGTTACAAAGCGTCCAAGTGCGGCGCACAGATGACAGGATTTGGTAGTGCGAGGGGAGTTGGCTGGGTAGGGGTCCCCTCGGCTTCGCTCGGGGCAGGCAACTTCGACTCGCGGCTTAAGCCGCTCGCTCAGGATGACATCTTAAGAACAAAGGATGACAGCTTGAGAGGATGACATCTTCAAGGAACGATGACATCCCAAAAGCAGGACGACACGTTAAGGGCAGAAACAGCTTAAAAGAACGATGGCGAACATACGCGATATTCGGCGGCGCATCCGCAGCGTGAAGAACACGCGGCAGATCACCAAGGCCATGAAGATGGTAGCGGCAGCCAAGCTGCGCCGCGCCCAGGAACGTGCTTTGGCGGCGCGGCCTTATGCGGTGATGATTACTAACATCCTGCGCTCGCTCATCAGCCGCTGCGACCTGTTTGACGAGAAGACGGGCGAGCCCAAGCATCCTTTGCTGGCGCAACGGCCGGAGCAGAACATACTTCTGGTGCTGGTGACCGGCGATCGCGGGCTGGCAGGGGCTTTCAACTCGAACGTGTTGAAGGCGGCAACGAAATTTCTGGAGTACTTCAAAGACAAGAACGTCAGCATCGCCACGGTGGGCCGCAAAGGGCGCGACTACATGCGCCGGCGCTATCCGGTGGGGACGCCGGGGGCGGAAACGCGCGCGGGCAGGATCCAGATTGTTGGCGAGCACCTGAACCTTCTGGGCAAGCTGCAATATGAAGCGGTTGAGGAGATTGTCGAGAGAGTAATCCACGCTTACGACAAGGCTGAGATCGACTCGGTGTACGTGATCTACAACGAATTCAAGTCGGTGATTTCGCAGCGGCTGATCGCGCAACGGATTTTGCCGGTGCAGGAAATCGGCCGTCGCGAAGTGGCGCTGGCGGAAGAGTTCACGCTGGAAGAGCGCGAGCGCATGGGCGAAGCCGCGAGGGGCGCGGGCATCAGTTTGCAGGAGCCGGCGGAGACGGAAGAGGAGCGGCAGGCGAAAGAGTTTCCTGCCAATGTGGATTACATTTACGAGCAGCCGGCGGAAGAGATCTTTCGAGGGATGTTGCCGCGGTATGTGATCTTGCAGCTTTTCCAGGCCATGCTGGAGTCGGTGGCGGCGGAGAATGCGGCCCGCATGACGGCGATGGATTCGGCCAGCAACAATGCCAACGAAGTTATCGACTCGCTGACCCTGACTATGAATCGCGCCCGCCAGGCGGCGATCACGAAGGAAATTATCGAGATCGTTAGCGGGGCGGCGGCGCTGTAGGAAGCCGTCAGCCATCAGCTGTCAGCTTTCAGCCTAAGGCAGACGGAACGGGCAGTCGCCATTGACGTGTGTTCATTATTTGCTGTGAACATGGGCAACACCAGGTTTTAGCTGACAGCCGATAGCTGACGGCTAGTGCTTTGAGATTTTTCTTGCTGACGGCTGAGAGCTGACAGCTGAGAGCTAGGTCTTTATGCCTGAAAACATCGGACACGTAATACAGATCGCAGGTCCCGCGGTGGACGTGCAATTTTCCGAGGCGGCGTTGCCGCCCATCTACAGCGCGCTGCGCGTTACCAGCGAAGGCTTCACCGTGCCGACGCCGCTGGACGTCATCCTGGAAGTGGAGCAGCAGCTGGGCGAAGGCCGCGTGCGCTGCGTTGCCATGGAGCCTACCGAAGGCATGGTGCGCGGGATGAAAGCGCTTGACCTCGGTGGCCCCATCACCGTGCCGGTTGGCCGCGAGACGCTGGGCCGCGTACTCAACGTCATCGGCAACCCGGTGGACAAGCTGGGCCCGGTGAACACCGCCAAACGTAACCCCATCCATCGCCAGGCGCCGGCCTTCGACGAGCAGGCGACGTCGCAGGAAATGTTCGAGACCGGCGTGAAGGTCATCGACCTGATCCAGCCGTTCCTGAAGGGCGGCAAGATCGGCTTGTTCGGCGGCGCGGGCGTGGGCAAGACGGTCATCATCCAGGAGCTGATCAATAACGTTGCCATCAAGCACGGCGGATTCTCCGTGTTTGCCGGAGTCGGCGAGCGCACGCGCGAAGGCAACGATCTCTGGCTCGAGATGCAGGAAGCCGGCGTCGTCGACATCAAGGAAACCGGCAAGTCGAAAGTGGCCTTGATCTACGGACAGATGACGGAGCCGCCCGGAGCGCGTCTGCGGGTGGCGCTGACCGCGCTCACCGTCGCCGAGTACTTCCGCGACGAAGAAGGCTCCGACACGCTGCTGTTCATCGACAACATTTTCCGCTTCACCCAGGCGGGTTCGGAAGTATCGACGCTGCTGGGCCGCATGCCTTCGGCGGTGGGATATCAACCCAACCTGGCCACCGAAATGGGCGAGCTCCAGGAGCGCATCACCTCGACGAAGAAGGGCTCAGTGACGTCGGTGCAGGCGATTTACGTGCCTGCCGACGACTTGACCGATCCTGCACCGGCGACGACCTTCGCTCACCTGGACGCGACCACCGTGCTCTCGCGGCAGATCTCCGAGCTCGGCATTTATCCTGCCGTCGATCCGCTGGCTTCCACGTCGCGCATTCTCGATCCGCGCATCGTGGGTGAAGCGCATTACAACTGCGCCCAGGCGGTGAAGAAGATCCTTCAGGGCTACAAAGACCTGCAAGACATCATCGCGATTCTCGGCATCGACGAGCTCAGCGAAGACCAGAAGCTCACCGTGGCGCGCGCCCGCAAAATTCAGCGCTTCTTCTCGCAACCTTTCCACGTGGCCGAGCAGTTTACCGGACTGGAAGGCCGCTACGTGAAGATTGCGGACACCGTGCGCAGCTTCCAGGAGATTGTCGACGGCAAGCACGACGACATTCCCGAGCAGGCCTTCTACATGAAGGGCGACATCAACGAAGTGCTGGAAGCCGCCGAGAAGATGAAGGCGCAAGCGTAATCTGCCATGGCTGACACGCTGCATCTACAAATCGTGACGCCCGACAAGCTGCTGGTCAACGACCACGCCGACCAGGTGCAGATACCGGGCAAGAGTGGCTACCTCGGCATCCTGCCCGGCCACGCGCCGCTGATCACCGAACTGATGATCGGCGAGATCAGCTACAGCCACGGCGGAGCCACGCATTACTTCGCGGTCGCCTGGGGCTTTGCCGAAGTGCTGCCCGACAAGGTGACCATCCTTGCCGACTCGGCCGAGCGCGCTGAGGACATCGACGTAAAGCGCGCGCAGGAAGCCAAGGCGCGGGCCGAAGAAGCGCTGCGCCAGCCGTCCGCGGACATCGACTACGACGCGGTCAACGCTGCGCTGCGCCGTGCGGAAGTCCGGCTGGAAGTTGCCGCTCGCGCCGGTCACACCGCCGCAGCTACTCACTAACGTTCATCACGCGACGAATCGCACGTCCGGGACAATCAGCGGCCGGGCCAAACCGCGGCGATCAGCCGTACCGAATTCCCCGGGACTCACCGCAACAGGCCAACCGCGAAGGCTGCAACAAACACCAGCACCAGGGCCAACCGCCAGCGCTTCCCTTCCGGCAACGGACCGCCGCCCGCCACCCGCGGAGGCACCCAAAACAGCGCCACCACCGCCAGAATCAAGGCCGGAACCAGCAGGAAGGCCAGCAGCGCATAGTGCGAGCCATCCAGCGCCAGCAATCTGCCGTGCCGCAGCGGCTTGGCCAGCGCGTCTCCCAAAAACCAGCACAAGATGGCGCTGCCCGCTGCCGCCAGCGCCCCCAGCAGGCGCAAAATTGGAGATGTCATCGGCAATCGCTAGCAGTGTATCAGCGCTTTCCGCAGCGCGGAAGCGCGCCGCCAACGCTTTCACCGCGCCGTAACAAACGCGCAGCAACCGCCGCGCCGCGAACGCATGGCATCTCACACGGCTCGCCAGCCCAGGCGGCTACCGAACCGGGTTTACCGCGTTAGGGCCCACGCGGCTCAGCTTCCACGGCTTGGGCTTCGCCATGCCCGGCGGCATCGACATCGCCACCATCTTCAGCTCGGCCGTATTCTCGCTGGTCAGGCGCATCACATAGCGGTCCGTCTGCTGCGTCCCCGGATCTTTCACCGTCAGCAGCAGGCCATCGCCGTTGATCAGCGAGTTCTCCACCGCCGCCGTCGTCTGCTCTTCGCCTACGCTCTTGATCTCGCCCTGATCGTTAAACTTCACGTCGCTCTGCTTCTGCACCGTGCCGGATAGCTGCGTCCCTTGCTGGGTCAGCCGCACCGTCAGCCACGCATGGCCGTCGAACGTCCCAATCCACGCGCCCGCATACCCCGCCAGTGGGGACTTGCGCGCCGGGGCATTCTGCATCCCCGGAGTCATGGAAGTTTGCGCCAGCCCAACCATCGCCAGCCCTACGATGAACACTGCAACGGGTATGAATCGCTTCATTGTGATTTCTCCTGTGCGTACGCTTGAAAATTGTACTCCAGAGAGACGCGGTTTGCGCGCGTGTCCAACCCTCCTGCGCCGCTCGACAACTCACAGCCGGCTCCCATCCGGACATCCACGCCCGCTCCTTTCCCGCACAATTTCAATGTGTCATCCTGACCGAGCCCAGCCCTTTTATCTGTGTCATCCCGACCGAGGAGTTCACTCCGAGTGGAGGGACCTGCTGTTCCCCCGACGAGGAAACGATCTGCCATCTGCGCGTCCGCCAACTGGCAACTTGACAACCGGCAACTGACAACCGGCACCTGACAACCTCCCCATTTGTCATCCCGACCCGAGGAGTTCACCGATTCCTGATGTGTCATCCCGACCGAGCCCAGCCCTTTATCTGTGTCATCCCGACCGACGGCTTCAGCCGGAGTGGAGGGACCTGCTGTCCTAGCGCGGATGAAGGACGTGCCACCCGACAACTGCCTCTCTCCGGCTGGCCATTGGCCACTGTCTTTCTTTCCACAAACACAAAGGGACAGGAGAACCCGACTGGTCTCTCTGTCCCTTTTGCCAATCCAAGTATGAATCTGCACCACTATCAGGTCAAGCAAATACGCCATCAAAATGCCCCACCATTCCCACAACGGGAACTCGCGATCCGCGGAAAAAGTGTTGAACCCAACGCCGCCGCCTATGTCTTCAACGCGACCGTTGTGCCGCCGGGCCCCAGATGGCTACTTCACGGCTCCCGGCTCCGGAACGTATGAGTTCTATCCGCTGACGCCTTGCCGCATCGTCGACACCCGTAACGGTCAGGGCCAAGGCATGCTCCAAGCTGGAGTCGAACGTGATTACACGATTCCGCCCAACTGCGCTGTTCCCAGCGACGCGGCCGCCTATTCCTTCAATGTCACCGTCCTGCCGGCCGCCGGTGGTCTGGATTACTTGACCGTCTGGCCCCAAGGCGAATCGCAGCCCGTCGTCTCTACCCTTAACGACAACGCCGGGACAGTCGTAGCCAATGCTGCCATCGTGCCTGCGGGCAGCAATAATACAACGGCCTTCTACGCCCACAGCAATGCCACCAACCTGTTGGTTGATGTGGACGGCTACTTCGCCGTGCCGGGAACTGGCGGGCTTTCGCTGTATCCGGTGGCGCCGTGCCGCGTGCTCGACACGCGCCAGAGTGGCAATGGCTTCACTGGTCAGAAAACTGTGAACGTAGTCGGCAGCGCCTGTGCTCCGCCTGCCAACGCCGCCGCCTATGTCTTCAACGCGACCGTTGTGCCGCCGGGCCCCATGCTTTACCTCACCTTGTGGCCCGACGGCGAGCAGCAGCCCGTGGTCTCGACGCTGAACGCCGAGGATGGCTTCATCACCTCCAACATGGCAATTGTGCCGACCAACAACGGCTCCATCGACGCCTACGCCGCGGCTTTGACGCAGCTCATCCTCGACATCTCCGGCTACTTCGCACCCTAGGGAGACTCTGATTGAATCTGCTTCTCCGAAGGGGACAGCCTTCAGCGATTGTGTCGCGACCGGAAAACAAATCTTGCGGTGGAACAAACGCCCGAACAACCAACCAAACTAGCCGCGCAGTGGCGAGATGGTGTTAGGCGTGGGCGTCAGCCCACGCTCGAAGTGGGAACAAACCCGAAGCCGCAGAGCGGCGACACCGGGCTGCGACACAGTCTCTTCAGGCCGCCCGCAAGTGCCACACCCGCCGTTCAGTGATAAGCTCTGCATCGAGCGGAATGCGCCCCGCGATAATGCCCACCCCCCCGGAGCGTTCATGACCAAGGAACGATTTATTTGCGCAATTATTACGGCATCGCTGGTCACTCTCGCCGGCGGCAATCAGCAGCTGATTAGCCAGCAAACTCAGCCGAACCCCTCGCCGGCTTCAACTATCGCCGCGGTCCCCGGTCCTGTTCCCGGCACCCGGCTTACCGAAGAATATGTTCGCCGCATCGGATCGGTCGCCTACCTCTGGGGCTGGCCCATGGTGAACATGCACAATCGCAAGCTGATCCTGTCTAAGCTGCCCGAGCCCGGCTTGATGGGCGGCATCGTCCCGGTGGCTCCCATCAATCAGCTCTCCATGGTGCATGACTACATCGATCCCGGCGAGCGCCTGGTCGCCTGCCCCAACCAGGACGTGGTCTACGGCTTTGGGCTCTTCTCGCTCGACCAGGAGCCCGTGGTCGTGCAGGTGCCTGATTTCGGCGACCGGTTCTGGGTCTATCAGGTCGTCGACCAGCGCACCGATTCCTTCGTGCAACTGGGAAAGATGTATGGCACCAAGCCCGGCTTTTATCTGCTCACTGGGCCTGACTGGAACGGGGCCGTCCCCAGCGGCATCACCGGAGTTTTTCATTCCAAGACTAACCTGGGTGCGGTCATTCCCCGCGTCTTCATGGACGACACCGCCGAGGACCGCAAAGCGATTCAGCCTTTGTTGACGGGAATTCTCATGTACCCGCTCAGCAAGTTCACGGGTCAAATCCAGACGAAAGATTGGACAAAGGTTCCCAGCTTCCCCAACACCTCCACCAGCGAGGAAGAGACGAAATGGGTGCAGCCTGAGAGCTTCTTCGACGAGTTGGGGGCGATCCTCAAAGAAGTCCCACCGCTGCCCGGCGAGGAAGCGCTTTACGCCAACGTGCAAAGCGTTCTCAATGCCGCCGCCAAGGATCCGAAGCTGCACGCGGCACTGGTTGCCTCCGCCATCGATGCTGACAAAAACCTCATCACGCCCCTGTTTCAGTTCCATAACAGCGGTCTTCCCTTGCCTTACAACTGGACGACCATCGATAACGGCGCGGCCTTCGGCACCGACTACTACAGCCGCGCTGCGGTGGCCAAATCCAACATCTTCGTGAACTCGGTCCGCGAGACCAAATACTTTTATCTGGATGCCGACGGCAACGGTCAGCAGCTTAACGGCAACCACGCTTACTCCGTGACCTTCGCCAACGGCCAGCTTCCCCCGGTCAAAGGGTTCTGGTCGCTTACCCTTTACAACCAGCACCACTTCTTCTCGCCCAACGCCATCAAGCGCTATTCCGTCGGCACCAAGAACAAGACCCTGGTGACCGCAGCCGACGGCTCGCTCACCATCTACGTCCAAGCCACTCCTCCGGATGGCGACAAGCGTGCCAACTGGCTGCCTGCACCCAAGGAAAACTTTGTGCTGTACATTCGAGCCTATTGGCCCGAGGAGAGCGCTCTAAATGGCTCCTGGACGCCGCCCGTGGTGACGAAAGTTAAGTAATCGCGGCAACCTCATTCGATCGGAACATTTTATGAAGCTGATTTCTGCTTTACTTTTGCTGTGCGTTTTTTCGTTGATCGGCTGCGCTCCCAAGCCGCAACCGAGCGTCGCCACCACCGCTCCCACCGACAAGCAGATCGTCGATGCCTACATGTATCTCTACGGCCGGTATCTGGTGCTTCAGCAGGAGAACTACGATATCAACCAGGAGAAGGTCGGCTATAACAAAGTAAAGTACAACCCGCTGGGCTCGGCGCAGTTCGTTAATCCCAATCTTGACGTGGCCTATCTCGAGGCCTGGATCGCGATGGATCCCACTCACGCCGTCATTTTGAACGTACCCAGAATTCAGGGACGCTATTACACAGCCGAGTTGCTGAATGGCTGGGGCGAAGTCGTCGCCAATATCAACCAGCGCACCTATCCGAAGACGCCTTACGGGAAGTTTGCCCTCGTATTAAGAGGCAGCGAGCCGCCGGTGCCAAGTGATGCGGCGAAGATCGAGATGCCCTGCGCAAAGATCAAGATGCTGGCCCGCGTGGAACTGCAAGGCACTCCCGCAGTGGCCAAAAAGCTCCAGGAAGAGTTCACGCTCACGGTGCCTGACGGAATCAATGTCGCGCCGCCGGTTGCGGTCCCTCCCTCCACCCATGAGAAGCCGGTCGGCGGCGAGATCTTCACCAATGTCGATGCCATGATCGATTCCTGTCCCGATGTAATGCCCAGCGCAAAGGAAATGCAGGCGCTGGTGAAGCAAGTGGAAGCGTATCGGGCGTCGAGCGAGGAAGCAAAGGCGAGAGTCGATTCGGTCGTCGCCACGCAGGCTATTCCGGCGTTTCTTGCGGGAGCGAAGGGCTTCGGAACCCAGAAAGGCGGCTGGTCGGTAACCTACAAGGCCGGCAAGTTCGGCGATGACATGATGGCCCGGGACGTCGTCAACTACGGCGGACTGTGGGCCAACGAAATAACGGAAGCGATCTACTTCATCGGCCTCACCGACAATGACAAACAGCCATTGAGCGGCGATAGCAACTACGAGATACGTTTTCCCGCAGACGCGCTTCCCAGCTCAGAAGTCGATGCCTTCTGGTCGGTCACCCTCTACAGCGTGCCTGATTATCGCGTAGTAGAGAATCCAATGAAGCGTTATGGCCTGAGCAATGTTTCACCGCTTAAGAAGAACCCCGACGGCTCGCTGAGCATCTGGCTCGCCTCGTCCATGCCCAAGGGGATTCCAGCCTCGAACTGGCTTCCCACCCCTGCCGGAAAAGGATTCTCGCTGAATCTTCGGATGTATGTTCCAAAGCAGGATGTGCGCGACGGCAAGTGGTTTCCACCGCCCATTGAGAAACTGGCGCCGTAAAAAGGCACGGGGCCCTGATTAAGACTGGCTTTGAAAGGGACTGCTTTCGGTGGATTTTAGCCCGGCGCGTAAGAGCGTGTTACGAAACGCCGTTCGCGGTTGCATCGGTGGAACGACCGGCAACGACAAACAGCGCAATAGGGCTTCGTGTCAGGGCACGACCTTGGTCGTGCGGGTAAGCCGCTTATTTTTGTCGTCCCGAGGAGGCCTTCAGAGTCTACGTGAGAACTAGGTTTGATATTCGTCGGTGGAGTACTACCCGCGAATATAGAACCCCGAAGGGGTGGAATTGCAGTTAGCCCAGGACGGAGCGCAGCGGAGTCCTGGGTTAACTGGGAAAGGTACTTGAGTCCCCCGGGGACGGCAGGGTTCTCACGCACACTCCCCAGGCCGACGAGGGATCTGCTGTTTGGACTCTTTCAGAAGCCCTGTTTAGCCGCTGAGGGCTTCGGTATTGACCCTCCTTAACCCCTTAAGTTAGCGCTCATGGGGCATTCTGCCCAAACTTGAAAGCTTGGGCTATCGCCTTTTCGTCCCGCGGAGCGGGGCTTGCGCACAACCGTCCGCGGGTTAACGTGCAGACGCGGCCCTCGCCCATCGCGGCGATCCTCTCCGATACCCGATCGGACGGCAGATCGAGAGGAGTCAACATCCCGACCACGGGCCCGCGTCTGCAAGCCTGCAAAATGCGGAAGCAGCCTCCGCCAACTGCTGCCTGCGAAATCCGACCGGCGGAGCAGCGCAACATCATCATGACCATGGGCACTGAGCTGCGGACGATGCTTGGATTTGCGCTGCTCCCGCCAGTCAAGCTCAATTCACACCAGCGCGTGTTCCATTCGCGCCGACGAAAACTCCATCACTTCCGGCTTCACCAGCCGCTCGAAATCGCGGTAGGCCATCTTGATCAGCTCATAGTGCGAGCCCGCGTTGAAGGCGATCTCGCGGTCCTCCAGCAGCGCCTCGTCCACGTAAACCGGGATGCCATACAGGTTGCCAAACGGCGGCATCGCTCCGGTCTCACAGTCGGGAAAGTGGCGTTTGAACTCGCGCTCGCTGGCCAGCTCCGCCGTCTGCACTCCGGTGGCGCGGCGCAGCGCCTCCAGGTCCACCTGGTACGACGCCGGCAACACCGCCATGGCCAGGTCGCCATCCAGTTTTACGATGACCGTCTTGGCCAGCTCGCGGCCGGAGATGTGCGAGACCGCCGCAATGCCCTGCGCGGTGAACGCCTTGGAGTGGGAGATGACGACATATTTCGTGCCATGCATATCGAGGAACGCCTTAACTTTGTTGAGCGGCATAATGGCCTCCTGGGCAGAGGGTTTTAGCGGGTCCGCGGCCCGCTGGTTCTCAGTGAACCTCGCGTAAGGACGTTACTTGCGGCTCTCCCCAATCGCCGGAGACGACGCTCACAACTCTGTTTTTGGGATTCCGCGCTGCTCGCGGTCTGCGGGGAGAGGGTTTCTGCATTTCGGCTACCTCCTTGCGGTCAGGCAACCTCGCGCAGCCTCAGTGTATGCCTGGCGAACCCGCGCGCAAGCACAGCCGTCACACACCTGTTGTGACAACGGTGCGTCAGGAACGAGTGTTCGGAAACGGAGTTCGGAGTGGTTGAAGGGCGGAGAATTTTCACGCGCGCCGCTGCGAGTGCCTTATTCTCGTTTTCTTATCATCACGAGCCGACTTCACAACGAGCCTGCTTCACAGGTCGCGGAAAAACTCCGCTTTGCAGGCTGGAAAGAAACTCCGCTTTGCAGGTTTTGTAACAGGGCACGACTTCAGAGGGCCGCTGAAGAGTCCCCTTCGACTTGTTTTGAAGGGGCGCAGCTTTAGCCATGCCCTGAGCTTGCCGAACGGGTGCGCCGTTGCAAGTCCTTTCAATTTGTCATCCCGAGGAGGCCGACCGGGGCCCCCGCCAAGCGCCGGTTTTGCGCTTGGTGGGGTGGGTTTAGGCCGACGAGGGATCTGCTTTTCTGCCCTACGCCCTCAACTCACCGGCTGACGCGCTCGCTCCAGATTAACGTTCTGCCCGGGAGGCTCGGTCTTACCCTGCTGCTCCAGCGAATCAATGGTCGCCAAAACCATGTTGGTCACATGCTCGATGCCGTTATCGGAGTTCAGCATCAGGTGGTACAACCGCCGGCACGGCCACTCCGCATTGAAGTACTTGCGCACGAAGGCGGCGCGCTCCTTGTCGATGGTGTCCACCATCTCGGTCGCATCCTTCTCGCTCATCTTCAGCTTCACCAGCCGCTCAATCTTCTTCTCCCGCGAGCCGTACACGAAGAGATGAAACGTGTCGGGCCGCGCTCGCAAAATATACGGAGCGCCGCGCCCCACGATCACGCAGTTACCTTCCCGCGCTTTCTTCTCGATCACCTCTTGCGCGTGCGCCACCAGCTCGTCGGCGTCAAAGATCCTATCGTCGGAGATGGGCAGCGAGCGTTCGTGGCTTCCCCGCCAGAAAACTTTCGCCAGCCGATGCAATAGCGGATCGCACTTTTCCTCGCAACGTGCCACCGCGTGCTCATCCACCGATGCCAGCTTCGCAATCTCACACGTCAGTTGCTGGTCCAGCAACTGCCAGCCTTTGCGGCGCGCCAGCTCCGCGGCCACAATGCTGCCGCCCGCGCCATATTCGCGCTCCACGGTTATGATCCTGAACATTCCCCACCTCTGCCAAAATAATACTCCGCTTGTCCATAGCTGATGAGGCCAGATCTCGCAAAAACTAGACATCCCAACCACCTCGATTCTTGGCACACCCACCGGCCCATTTTTCATGCACGGCGAGCCTATCGGAATGTACGATGAGTAGACTGATGGGCCCAACCAGCGGTCCCGATTGTCCCAGCAGAACAAAGACTTCATGACTATCCTCGTCCGCTTAGAGCACTGGAGGGAGCAAGGCGCGATATCGCCGGAGCAGCACGTGCATCTTGGCGAGCCTCTCCCGGCGAGAACCTTTTTCGCTTTTCCTTGAGCTGAACATTCTCTTCTATGCTGGTGTACTGGCATTCGTTGCCGGGCTTGGCTGGACTGTCACCACCTATTCGCAACAACTCGGTGACGTTCTCGTCCTCGTCATTCTCTCCACCATTTTCGCCGCCTGTTTCTGGTACTGCTTTTCCCGCGCGCCCGCTTGGGCACTCGGGCAAACGTCTGCACCCAATGCGGTTTTCGACTACGTGCTTTACCTTGGCAGCCTCGTCTGGTGCATAGAACTCGCTTACCTGGAGAAGCGACTCCACCTGCTCTCCGGACAATGGGATCTCTATCTCCTGGCGACCGCCGGCTTCTTTTTCTTCCTCGCTTATCGTTTCGACAATCGCTTCGTGCTGTCGCTGGCTTTGTCTTCGCTCGCCGGATGGTTCGGGCTCACCATCTCGCACTGGCCATCGCATCAGGACGCGGCTTACCGGCAATATGCGTTGCTCTACTGCCTGCTGATCGGCGCCGGCGGAGCGCTCTTGCAGCATCGCGGTGTGAAACCGCATTTCTTCGGCACCTATCTCAATATCGCGGCCAACGTTGGCTTTTGGGCATTGCTCTCGGGTGTGTTCAAGCGCGAAGGATACGGCCTATGGTTTCTCGCCCTGCTTATCGCCTGTGGCGCTGTCTCTCGCCTGGGGCCTGAAGCGCCGGCAGTTTGCCTTCGTTGCGTATTCCGCCGTCTACGGATACGTGGGTGTCAGCTCGATGCTCATCCGCAATATCAGTGACTTTACTTCTATCCTGACCTATTTCGTCTTTACCGGCGTTGCCATGGTTGTGGGGCTGGTCGTGATCGCGCGCCGCTTCGGGAGGCAGGCGTGAGACTGTACTCTGCATCCAGCGAAGAGACTCTGCGCGCCCGCAAACTGATCGCGGACTGGGCCAGCGAGGGCATCCTGACCAAGGAGCAGTACCAGCGTCTGGAACAGGAAACGGTTTCCGAGCTGCGCACCACCAACATTTTCCTGCGGCTGATCCTGTTCCTCTTCACCCTGATCAGCGTATGTGCCGCAGCAGCGCTGTTCTTCGAGGTCTTTCTTCGCGATTCATCGGAGCAAACCGACGGCATTTTCCTGCTGATCTGCGCTGCTCTCAGCTATGCGGCCGCCGAGCTTGCCGTTTCCCGGGGCCGTTTGTATCGCTATGGGATCGAGGAAGCGCTCGCCGTCGGCTCGGTTGGATTTCTTTGCGTGGGAATGCAGTTCGCTTTATTCAGCGGCCCTCCTGCTGCCAGAGGCAGCCCGCTCCCTGGTTCCCGCCGCCGGCGCTGTCTTGTCGCTCTGGATCTGGCGCCGCTTCGGACTGTGGTATGCATTTCTCGCCGCTATGATTTTTGCCGTCTGGCTGTCGGGCTACTGGACCTCCTCCGACGCGGCGCAGCGTGCGATCGTCGCCGTGTTTTATGTAGTCGGGCTGATCTGCGTAGCCGCGCTGCGGACCCGCCACCGCTTCGATTACCTCGAGGATGCGTATTCGCTCGCCGAAGCGCTTCTCTGGCTCGGCATCTACCTGGCCATCAACCTCATGCTTTCGCCGTCGAATCTGCTCCACAGGGCTGCGGGACTTGGTAGGTGGCAGTGGTGAGCCAACTATGAATATGCGAGGTCGTTCTACTGGACAACCTGGGTGCTGATCTGGGTCCTGCCGCCCGTCGTACTCGCGCGCGGGGTTCGGCAGAAGGACCGCTTCGTCATCGCGGTGGGTGCGATCTGCCGCCGTCCTGACCTTCGTCTCCAATAAACCTTACCTCGGCTGGCCACGGCATACTTGGGACCCGATGCTTCTGGGCATACTGTTGACCGGTGTTGCATTGTTCATTCGACGCTGGCTGGCTCGGGGCCCCGGCGGAGTTCGCGGCGGCTTTACCGCCGCCCGCCTATCGGGAAAGGACAAACAGTGGATGAACGCCACCTCCGCCGTATTGGGCCTGGTGACACCTCAGTCAATAACCCCAAGCCCGCAAGCCAGCGAGTGAAGATGTTCACTTCGGTGGGGGAGCTTCGGGAGGCGGCGGTGCCGGTGGCGATTTTTGAAGACCTAAGAAGCCTCTGCTAAGTCGGGGTTTTGAAGGGGACGGCCTTAAGGTCGTCCGTAGTTTGCCGCAATATCAATGCGCCTTTACAGGCTGCTGAAAAAATCGCTTTTGGAGTGCTTTGTAACAGGGCACGACTTCAGAGGCCGCTGAAAAAGTCACTTTCGACTCGTTTTGAAGGGGCGCAGCTTTAGCCATGCCCTGAGCTTGCCGAACGGGTGCGCCGTTGCAAGTCCTTCAAATTTGTCATCCCGAGGAGGCCTTCAGGCCGACGAGGGATCTGCTGTTCCGACTTTTTCAGCGGCCTGTTTAGCCGCCGAGGGACTTCGCCGTCACTAACCAGAGCCTCCCTAACGCCAAATCCTTCAATCCAGATCCCGCCCGATAACCGAAACTAATCCTCCGCATAAATTCTTTGAATTTCTCATTCCCCGCGAACTCGCGTATCAAAGTTCTTACCGAACATTTCCGGCAAGCCGCGCGGCAGGTCGGCGCAAACAATCTCTTCGCAGATGTAAAGCTGCGCCCGGAAGGCGCTATTTCACACTCGTTGCCATTTCAACTGGTTAACTTTCGTTAGTGGGAGTCCTGCATGCGGTTGCTTCGAAAGCTTTCACCATTCCTGATGATCCTGCTCTTGTCCGGGACGCTGATCGCCCAAGCTGCGTCGACGAGTGCAGCCGCGCCCAGCAGCCAGATCGCCCAACTCCAGCAGCAAGTCGCCGACGCCAAAAGTTCCGCCGACAACGCCTGGATGCTGATGTGCTCGGCCCTGGTCCTGCTGATGACCGGCCCCGGTCTGGCGCTCTTCTATGGCGGCCTGGTACGCAAGAAAAATGTGCTCGCCACCATGATGCAGAGCTTCGCCATGATGGCCCTCGTCACCGTGCTGTGGGCCGTCATCGGCTACAGTCTCTGTTTCGGCTCAGGCAGCAGCTTCATCGGAGGAGTCGAGCATGCGTTCCTTCGCGGCGTGGGCGCAGCGCCCGATGCCGATTACGCCGCCACCATTCCGCAACAGACCTTCATGATCTATCAGTTGATGTTCGCCATCATCACTCCGGCGCTTATCTGCGGCGCATTCGCCGAGCGCATGAAGTTCAGCGCCATGCTGTTGTTCATGACGCTGTGGTCGCTGGTGGTCTACGCGCCCATGGCGCACATGGTGTGGGGCAAAGGCGGCTTGCTGAACGCCAGTCTTGGCGGACGTTTTCCCACCCTCGACTTCGCCGGCGGCACCGTCGTCCACATTACTTCGGGGGTTTCGGCGCTGGTTTGCGCGTTGTTTCTCGGCCGCCGCGTCGGTTTTCCGAAGGAGGCTATGCCCCCCCACAGTGTGGTACTCAGCTTCATCGGCGCGTGTCTGCTATGGGTAGGATGGTTTGGATTTAACGCGGGCAGCGCGCTGAGTTCCGGAAGCCTTGCCACCAGCGCGTTTGTCGCCACCCACTTCGCCGCCGCGACCGCCGCTATCGGCTGGGCGGGCGCAGAGTGGGTCCGCAATGGCAAGCCCAGCGTATTGGGTGCGATTTCCGGCTCGGTGGCTGGACTGGTTGCCATCACTCCCGCCGCGGGATTCGTAGCTCCCATGCCGGCCTTGTTGATCGGGCTGATTGCCGGCGTCTTCTGCTACGCGATGGTCGCAGTCGTCAAAGCCCGTCTCGGTTATGACGATTCGCTCGACGCTTTCGGCGTGCATGGCGCTGGTGGCACCATCGGCGCTCTGCTTGACCGGCGTCTTCGCCACTAGTCTCATCAATCCAATCTTCAAAGATGCGCAGGGACACACGCTTCCCGTCGGGCATGATCGACGGCAACTTCCGCCAGATGGGCAATCAGCTCGTGGGCGTTTTGATTGCGATCACCCTGGCCGCCGTGGGCACCTACATCATCTTGCAGGTCGCCGATTTTGCGCTCGGCGTCCGCGTCTCAACTGAAGACGAGGTGCAGGGCCTCGATCTTACCCAGCACGGCGAGGAAGGCTACTACTGGGAAGCGTCGCTGCCATGAGCCTAATTTATGACGAAACTGGAAACCGTAATTCAACCTTCGAAATTCGACGCCGTCAAAGACGCCCTCATCGAAATCGGCGTTGAGGGTATGACCGTGACCGAGGTCCGCGGTCATGGCCGGCAAAAAGGCCATACCGAGTTCTATCGCGGCCGCGAGTACACCGTTGACCTTCTTCCCAAAGTGAAGATCGAGATGGTGCTGCCCGATCACCTGGTCGACCGCGCCATCCAGGCCATCACTACCGCCGCCCGTACCGGCAAAATCGGTGACGGCAAAATCTTTCTGGCGCGCGTCGACGAGGCCATCCGCATCCGCAACGACGACCGCGGCGAGAACGCGCTATGACCACCGGGCCGCAGCCATCGGCGAGTGCCGTCGTCCAAGCCTCCAATGGCGGCCCCTGCCGCCGACTTTCCTCTGCGCAACAAATATCGCCAGGAGTCGCAGCATATCCAGCGTGATTTCGAGGCCGTCGGCTCGGGTCTGGCCTCGCTCAGCAGCCGGACGCGGCTGGTGGATTCGCTGATTCTGACATTGTGGGAGCAATGTTTTTGCCGGCTCAAGCAAAGGTTGTGCTCTGATCGCGTCTGGGCGGCTACGGCAGAAGCGAGCTGTTTCCCCATTCCGACATCGATCTGCTGTTCCTGGCCGAAAACGAAGCCATGCGGCGAACTCATCAAGACTGCGGTCAGCAAGCCTATGTCAGACATTGTGGGACTGCGGTCTGCGCGTCAGCCCCACAGCCAGAACCCTCGCCGACTGCGGCCGCTTCGACCAGAACAATCTGGAGTTCACGCTTTCTCTTCTCGACTGCCGCTTCCTTGCGGCGAGCAGATCCTGTTCGAGCGCCTGCACGGCAAGACTCTGCCGCAATTGATCGCCCGCGAATCCGATGCGCTTCTCCAGCAGTCTCTCCGAGATAACGCAGACCCGGCATCAGCGCTTCGGCAACACCATCTTTCATCTGGAGCCCAACGTGAAGGACGGCCCCGGCGGGCTGCGCGATTGTCATGTGGCGCAGTGGATCGGCATGATCGTCGCACTCGCTTCGGGCCGTAAGCCCGACTTGGTCAGCGTGCGCGCGAATTCCGCCCACGGCGAAATGCTCGAGGCAATGGAGTTTCTCTGCTCCAGCCGCTGCTACCTGCACTATCGCCACGGGCGCGACGACAACAGCATCGCCTGGGCAGCGCAGGAGGAACTGGCTGCCCGCGGCATCGCTACCGGCTCAGGACGCGGTCTCGCCCGCCGAATGGATGCGGCTTTATTTTCGCCACGCCAAGGCGGTCTATCGCAATAGCTCGCAACTGCTTGGGCCAGGTTTCGCAGGAACGTTCGTCGCTCTACCGCTCGTTCCAGCATTGGCGCTCGCGTGTTTCCAACTAGCGAATTTTCCGTCGTCAATGGCCGCGTGTATCTTCCAGCAGGCTGCCGACGCACGCGAGGCTCGGCGGTGTTGCGGCTGTTCGCTTTCATCGCGCGACATGGCGTTCAGCTTTGAGCCCCGAAGCCGAGCGGCGGATTAACGATGCTCATCTTCGTCTGGCTGAAACCATGCCCCAGGACCAGTATCTGTGGCAGCATCTGCGCGAGATCCTTACGCTTCCGCATGCTGCCAACGCGCTGCGCGCCATGCATTCGCTCAATCTGCTGACGCTGCGCCGTTCCTGAGTTCGAGACCATCGACCTGCTCGTTCTTCGCGATCTCTATCATCGCTACACCGTCGACGAGCACACCTTCATGGCGATCGAGGTCCTGCACCGCCTGAAGAACCGACGAGGATCTCAGCGCTCCAGCCCTTCGCCGAGCTGATGACGGAGCTGGAGCATCCCGAGCTGCTGTTTCTCGCGCTGTTGCTGCACGATACCGGCAAAGGGCTGGAAGGCGGCGACCACATCCACGGCAGCCTGCAACTGACCGCCGCGGCGGTTAAGCGCATGCAGCTCGCCGAAGAAGATGCCGCGACCGTTTGCTTCCTCGTCGCCAACCATCTCGAGATCTCTTCCACCTCTGCGCCGCCGCGACATCTACGATCCCGCGACCATCCGCGAGCTGGCCGGAAAGATCGGCACGCCCGAGCGGCTGAAGATGCTCACGCTGATGACCCTGGCCGATATCAAGGCGGTAAATCCCGAGGCACTGACTCCGTGGAAGGGCGAGAACCTGTGGCGGCTTTACACCCGCACCGCCGGCCACTTCGATCGCAGCGCCGATGCCGAGCGCCTCGACGCGGAAACTTCCACCGAAGCAATCGAGAAATCATCGCGCTGCTGCCGGCGCAGCCGCTCCAGCTGCTGAAGTTCCTCGACGGCCTGCCGCAGCGCTACCTGCTTTCTCATTCGCCCGAAGAAGTCGCCGAGCACTTCCCATGGCGGGAAGTCTTGCCGCCGAGCCGGTGCAGCTCAGGTTGCGGCCTCACAGCGGGCAGCATGAGTTGACCGTCGTTACTCGCGATACTCCCGGCCTGTTCCGCACCTGGCGGGCGTTCTTTACGCCTGGGGTATGGACATCACCAAAGCCACGGCATTCTCTAATCGCGCCGGCGCGGTAGTCGACAGCTTTTATTTCAAGGACCGCTTCCGTACTCTGGAACTGAATCCTCCCGAGCGCGAACGCTTCCAGCGCTCGGTGCGCGACGTCCTGATGCGCGAAGCGCCACTTGAGCCGCCTGCTGGAATCGCGCCTCAAGGCCGATCTCCAGCCGGTGAAGCTTACCGTCAAGACGCACCTGCGCTACGACGACGAATGCTCGCCGCGCAGCACCCTGTTGGAGGTCGTCACGCAGGACCGGCCCGGACTGCTGCATACCATCAGCTCCACTTTGACCAGCGAAGACTGCAGCATCGAAGTCGCGCTGATCGATACCGAAGGTCCGGTCGCCCACGACGTCTTCTACATCACTTGTGGCGGGCGCAAGCTCACCGCCGAAAGAATGAGGGCCGTCGAGTGGGCGCTCACCGCCGAACTCGCCGACGCTTTCCCCTCTACCTGGTGAGAATCTCCGTAGCGGCGCACTTGGCATGAGATACTCCCGTCCCGCCCCGCGGGACGACTCAGCCGAGTCTCTTTAGGGACGGCACCGTGCTCACACCGACTCACAAAGCCACGCTCGTTCAAGGCCGCTTTTCCATTTGCCGATAGAATTAGAAGAGTTGCCATTGCCGAGTCTTGCAGTTGGAACCGGCGGAACCGCAAAGGAGGGCAACGCCGGTGATGCCAACCGCTTGGGACCACGCTGCCGCGCTGGAAAGACTTGACGGCGACGAGCTGCTGCTGCTTGAGCTGATCTCCGTTTTCTTCGAGGAGTACCCCAAGCTTGCCGCCCGCCTTACCCAATCGCTCTCGCAAAACGATTTCGCTGGCTTGCGCGAAGCTGCCCATTCGCTGAAAGGCAGCCTCGCCTATCTTGGGGCCGCTGAGGGCGAAACCCTCGCTCTCGCCCTCGAACAAGCCAGCCTCTCCAAGGATTCTGCCCTGACGGGTGAGCTGGTGGCCCAACTCATGGCTTACATCGAGGCCTTCCGGCAACTGATGGTCTCCTCCGCGGGAGAACCGTACGATGCAACCCGCATGCAGTGAAGAGCTGTCATCTCCGCTGCCGCGCGAACCTCGCCATGCCCTGGGTCGCGTGTTGGTGGCGGAAGACGATCCTCTCTATCGCCGCGCCCTCCAGCATTTCCTCGCCGGCAAAGGCTACGGCGTGCAGTTGGTCAGCGATGGTCTGCAAGCCCTGGAAATTGCTCTTTCCCCCGACGCTCCCCGCCTGCTGGTGCTGGATTGGATGATGCCCGGCCTCCCCGGACCCGAAGTCTGCCGCCGTCTGCGCGCCGCTCCCCGCGATCATTACCAATACGTCCTGCTGCTCACCGCCAAGCACACTACCGCCGACATTGTGGAAGGCCTCGAGGCCGGTGCCGACGACTACCTTACCAAGCCCTTCAACGTTCATGAGTTCTTCGCCAGGATGCACGTCGGCGAACGCATGATCAAGCTCCACGACAGCCTGTTTGCCGCCCAGCAAGCTCTGCGCTTTCAGGCCACCCACGACCCCCTTACCGCTATCTGGAACCGGGGCGCGCTCTTTGAGTTGTTACGGGCCGAGCTGGAACGTGCTCAGCGCAAGCCAACCTCGCTCTCCCTGTTTCTCGTCGACCTCGACCACTTCAAACGCGTCAACGACGAGTTCGGTCATCTCGCCGGCGATGCCATCCTGCGTGAGGTCACGCAACGGCTGAGCGCCGCCGTCCGCGTCTACGATGTGGTGGGCCGTTATGGGGGAGAGGAATTTATCGTGGCCGCGGCGGGTCTTGGGGCCGATCGTTCTTATCAATTCGCCGAGCGCTTGCGCCATGCCGTCAGCGACTCACCCGTTCGCACGCAGCAAGCCGAGGTCACCATGACCATCAGCATCGGTGTGGTCACCGCCAATCCTTGTGGCGAGAGCTCCGTCGAAAAGCTCATACAAAGCGCCGATGCCGCCCTTTATCAGGCCAAGGCCGACGGCCGCAATCGCGTGCAGGCCGTTCAGCTCTAAAACCACCTGTGCTTGAACCCGGCCCCTCGAAGAGCAGTGTCAGCGTGAGAAGTAACGCAAGGGTCTGCTTCGCAACCCGCAAGCAAGACGGATTTTAGGGTGGAGCAGATGTTCGCCGAACGCGCGCGCCCCAAGCCGCAGAGCGAGCGACATTTGTGTTAGCCGCGGAGGTCAGAGGCGGTTACAAGACGCCGTTCGCGGTTGCGGTCACGAGACCCCGTTCGCGGTTGCGTCGGTGAACAAGCCGCATCGAAAAGAGCGCCGTAGGCGCAAAATAATCTAGCCCAGCACGCAGCCGCAGGCGGAGTGCTGGGTAGGATTGGGAAAATTCGCCGAGTCCCGTAGGGACGGCACGATTTTCGTGCAGACACTTCAGGCGGTCCATAAGTGCGGTAATGAAAACAGCCGCGCGGAGTGAGCCCCGGAGCTCATGGGAAATTGGCCTGAGCGGCGGCACGGGTTCGCAGCTACACCGTTCGCGCCCGCAGCTTTGCCCAGCCAATCCAGATCGCAGACAACAACGTCAGCACCGCAATGATCCCTTGCGAGATCACGCAATACAGGCACCATACCTCCAGCACGTGGGCCTCAATGTTGGTCAGATGCAGCGCGAAGGCCAGCCCAATCAGGACCGCAATCAGGAGCAATCCTCTACGCCTCATGAAACCCAGCACCGCGATCAGAAGATATCCTGCTATGCCAATCGCGGCCACAGGCACTCCGCGAACCATCGCATACGGGCTGTGATTGACCACGCCGCAATCCCACTTATCGTTGATGCTGCACGGCTCCTTACCCGGGTCGTCATAGTGGACCTTGAGGGCGAGAGACGATACCACCATGCCGAGAAAGGCAAGAATCACGATTGCGTAGCGCACACGTTTTCTCCGGTTGACACTTGGGCTGCGTCAACTTTGCGTAAGTCTAAGATGGTTTTCCCATTGTAATGTCTGCCAGGCCGATCGCCCACGCTCAGCTTAAGACGAACGCAATCCGCGATAGTAACCGTCCATGCTCCACTTGCGGCGCCCACCTTGCCCCGGCAACGTAGACGGTCGTACTCCCGCTCCAGTCACCGCTTCCCGATGTAGTACAATCTCCTCCTCATGCGACGGACGCTTGCCAGTCTGGTGCTGCTCCTGCAACTCACCGGATTTGCTCTGCCCTTCGTGCAAGCGCAGCAGGCCGTTCCTGCATGTTGCCGCCGCGGTGGACAACATCACTGCACCATGCCGTTGCCAGTCGACGGCCTCCGCTCGGCTCCGGCTAACTGTCCCTACCGTCACTTCACGGCAATCACTTCGCATTCGGTGACCGCCGTCGGGGTTCGGAGCCAGAGCGTTACTCTGGCGTCGTTCTGGCAGGATTCTCTTCTCATCGCCTCGCCTGATATTGCCCGTTATGTCGACGGCAACGCGCAAAAGCGCGGACCTCCGCTCGCGTAATTCCCGCATTCAGCAACGCGCACATTTCTGACGCTTTCGTTTTGCCGGGCCGGCGGAGCGCCCGTCGCTTGCGGCCGACTTTCGCGTTTCCTCGCACCTAGGAATCGGGAAGCGAGCGTCGGCACTCAGGAAAATAGTGCGCAGCCACCAGCTATGCAGAGAAAGCAATGCGATCGGAGAAACTCTTATGAAGGCGTTTACCCAAAAGATGTGGGCCTGGTCTGCCGCAGCGGCCCTGGGGATGGCAGCCATCCTGTTATCGGTTTCGCACTTGGGCGCCGGTACGATTTTCGGCAGTGTTCGCGGCGTGGTTCACGATCCCCAGCACCGCCCCATTCCGCGGGCGCAGGTTACGCTGAAGGCGCAGACTTCGGACTGGACTCAGTCCCAGGACTCTACCGACAGTGGAGAATTCGAGTTCAAGTCGGTGCCCATCGGGACCTACACGGTCACTGTCTCCGCCAAGGGTTTTGCGGATATGCAGCAGGATGCAATCGTGCAGTCCGATACAACCCCGGTACTGCACTACCAATTGGCGGTCGCCGGCTCCAAGGAGACCGTCGTCGTCTCGGGAACTCCCGTGGCCGCGCCCATGGATAGCGTCACCCCGACCACGATGCTCAACCGCGAAGACATCCAGCAAACTCCCGGCGCCGACCGCACCAACGGCCTGGAGATGATCACCGACTACGTGCCCGCGACCTACGTGACTCACGACATGCTGCACATGAACGGCGGTCATCAGGTGGAGTGGCTGATCGACGGCGTCAACATTCCCAACACCAACATCGCCACCAATCTGGGACCGCAGATTAATCCCAAAGACATCGACTACCTGGAAACTCTACAGGGCAGCTACGATGCCACCTACGGCGACCGCACCTACGGTATGTTCAACATCGCCCCGCGCACCGGTTTCGAGCGCGATCGCCAATGCGATATGGTCATCACTGCGGGAAACTTTTACCAGACCGACGACCAAATCAGCTGCGGCGGACATACCCAGCGCTTTGCCTACTATGCCAGCTTAAACGGCAATCGCAGCAACTTCGGACTGCAAACGCCGATCCCACAGGTCTACCACGATGCCGAGAACGGCTACGGAGGGTTTGCTTCCTTCATCTACAACAAGGACGCGCAGAATCAGTTTCGCGTGGTCGGGTCCCTGCGGCAGGATTATTACCAGATCCCCATTGACCCTGATCCCAACTCCAGCGGCAATCAGATCCTGATTAACTCCGGCTCGGTTCCCAGTTACGGCCTGCACGATGCCGAACGCGAGCCCGATGGCTATGCCATCTTCTCCTGGATTCACACCTTTGACCCGTCCACTTTGCTCACGCTGTCGCCGTTTTATCACTACAATGCGGCGCACTATGAAGGCGGCCCCGACGACTATCCGGTGATTACCAATGTGAATCAGACATCTAATTATGTGGGGATGCAGGCGAACGTTAATAAGACTTTCTGGAAGAATGACCTGGAAGCGGGAGTTTACGGATTCTTTGAGCACCAGTACAACTACTTCGACAACCAGTACACCGATGGCACCCCGAACTTTCCTCCCTCGTCCATCAGCGTCAATGGAGGCGTGGTTGCGGAGTATGTTAGTGACCGATTCAACGTCAATCGCTGGGTGACCATCATTGCCGGCCTGCGCGGAACGGAATTTCGTTCCTCGATCGCGGAGAATCAGGCTGACCCGCGCGTCGGCGTCGCCTTTCGCGTTCCCCGGATCAATTGGGTGCTGCGCGCCTTCTACGGCCACTACTACCAGCCGCCTCCGCTGGCGACCGCTACTGGTTCTCTCGTGGGCTTTGCCAACAGCCAGGATGTTACCTTTGCCCCCCTCGAAGGCGAACGCGACAAGCAATGGGAGGCCAGTCTGATCATCCCCTATCGCGGCTGGAATCTCGAGGTCGACAATTACCAGACCAACGCCAGCAATTGGCTGGATCACAACAATATTGGCGACTCCAATCTCTTCTGGCCGATCACCTGGTACCGGGCGTTGATCCAGGGTTGGGACCTCAGCCTGCGCTCCGGCATGCTCTGGCACCGCGCCCAGTTCCACCTGGTCTACGCTAATCAGATCGCGCAGGCCACTTCGCCAATCACCGGAGGCTTGATCTGTCCCACTCCCAATGATCCTAACTGTCCGCTTTACATCCCGCCCGGATATTCGCCCGTCGATCACGATCAGCGAAACACCTTGAACTGGGGCATCAACTCCAGTCTGCCATGGCACAGCTATGCTTCGGGCAATGTGTACTACGGCTCGGGCTTTACCAACGGACTGTACGGCACGCCCGACTCACAATATCCCGGACCGTATTTGCCCAGCCATACCACGGTAGATCTTTCTCTGGGTAAAAGCTTTTCCGAAGGGAGATTCGCAATTTCCGCAACCGCGCTGAACGTGGCCAATCGCCGCGTCCAGCTGGACAATAGCCTCACCTTCGGCGGATTTCACTGGAACGAGCCGCGGCAAATCTACGGCGAGTTTCGCTACCGCTTCCATTACTAGGCCGGGCCTGCCGCACCCGGCCGCCGCAGCACCGTCATCGAAACATAGGCTCCAATCCACGATCCCACTGCCGCGAAACCGACATAGACCCAGTTCCTGGTGTAACTGATGACCGCGAACGCCGACAGCAGGTACCACACGCTGCTCCACGTCGCCGCCGGTATGCGACGCCGCGACGCTACTGCCGCACTGAACATCACGTACACCGCATCAGTCGCCGCCGTCGATGCCACTACGCCCAGGGCCAGCCAGGGATGGATCTGCCACATTGTGGTACCTCTCGCTTGAAATAAATTCCGGGGAACACAACCGACGAGCATAACAGCCACCCTCATCGAAGCTCTAGCAGCGTGCCAGGAAACCCGATCGCAGAAGGTGACGGTCTCCGCCGCCATGGCTCGAAACACCTTGTCTCCCAACAGCTTCGCTGAACGCAACAGGATCGCTCTCACGTCGCTGCCTGCCGTTTGACCTCAGGTTCACATGGCGATATGATCGAAGTGCGGGGTGGAGCAGTCTGGTAGCTCGTTGGGCTCATAACCCAAAGGTCGAAGGTTCAAATCCTTCCCCCGCAACCAAAGTACTCCACAAGATCAATGGCTTAGACGCTTGCGGCGTCTAGGCCATTTTCGATGTTGGGTCCAATGCGACGCGGCCGTGATATTGCTGCAATTTGGCCAGGGATGAGACGATACCAAGGGGGTGGTGCCCAATGAGCCAGGTTCCGGTCTGGTTTGAACGGAAATTCGACTTCACGTTCCCGGTGGAGCGTTACCCTAACCTTTGCATTCGGTTGCGGGGTACTCCGCCGCGACTAGAAGAGATACTTGGTGGCGTCGCGCACGAGATGTTACTCGGTAAACCGGGAGACAAATGGTCAGCCCAAGAGCACGCCGGGCATCTGCTCGATCTCGAGTCCTTATGGCTCGCGCGTGTGGATGACTTTCTGACGGATGGAGACACACTCACCGTCGCGGACCTGAGCAATCGCAAGACCCATGAAGCCAACCACAATACGCGGGAGTTGACAGAGATTCTGGCCGAGTTCCGAACAGCGCGCCTCCGTTTGGTGGATCGCATTGCGAAATTTCAGCCCATGCACTTTGCCCGCTCCAGGCTGCATCCACGTCTAAAGCAACCGATGCGGCTCGTCGACCATTTGTATTTTGTTGCGGAGCATGACGACCATCACCTGGCAAGAATTTGGGAGATGATCAACATCTAGGCGCGCTCTAACGCTGACCGGATCACCGGCAAAGTGCCTGGCGACGATCAAGCCAGAATCAGACCTTAGCTTGCGCCGCTACCACAGCCAGCCGAGACGTGCCGCTCGAAAAGCAAAGCGAACTGTTACGTGTGCATTGCTTCGCGTGCGTTCTGGGTTGCGGGGAAGCACAGACTCCTCAAGGCGTAATCTCCCAAATGGTGCCGCAGAACTCCGGGCAATTGCCCGACCCCCCTTGCACAGTAGTGCCATAAAGATTGCCCTGGCTGTCCATAACCAGGCGTCCCCAAGGCGCTTGACCATCGGCATAGTCAAAGTCATGGAGCACGGTGTAGGTCCAACCGCCTACTATGGGCGTCAGCTTGAAGACCTCGCCACAGCCGTAGGGGCAGCCGCTCCCCCCGCCAAAAACCGTTGTGCCATAGAGGTTGCCGGCGGCGTCCACAATAGGCGGGTTCGTCATAGCTGGCAGTCCCCCAAAGCCGAGGTTGCTATACAGCGGCATCAGGTTCCAACTTCCGTGAGAGAATGCCAACTCGAAGACCATGCCGTCGTTGCCGTTGTTCGAGCCGTACAGATTGCCCGCTGCATCGATCGTCACTCCCCCGACAGGATCGTCGCCGTCACTCTGGCCTTGAAAGCTGTAGAGGATACTTTCCTGCCAGCTTGAGCCGGAAGGCGTCAGGCGGAAAACGGTTCCGCACTCGCCCCCGCATCCGCCGCCCGATTCCGTCGTTCCATCGAGATTCCCGCTGCTCTCCGCAGTGAGGTTGCCCCACGGGAAAGCGCCGTCCGTCCCCCCAGCAAAAGCATGAATCACCGACTCGGTCCATCCGCCCTGGGAGGGTGTGAGTTCAAAAGCAACTCCGCTAGCGGATGCCCCACCCTGGTAAGTTGTGCCATAGAGAATGCCGGCACTATCGAACAGAAGGTTGCTTTGCGGATTGCCACCGTCATTGCCGCCGGTAAAACGATACAGAACCGTCTCGTCCCATTCGCAGATTACCGAGCGGCACCGATCGGGGGCAGGACGCAAGCGGAAAGCTGTGCCGCAGCCGTTACTACCCGCTGAGCAGTGTCCGATGCCTCCAGCAGAAGTCGTGCCGTAAAGACTGCCATCGCTGGCGATGGTGAGGTTTGCCAGCGGATAAGCGCCGTCCGTGCTTCCTGCGAAGGTAAACAGGGGGGTAAGCACCCAACCGGAGCCGTGGGGGGAAAACTTAAAGGCTGTCCCGCAACCGGAGTAGCCCCCACTGAAGCAGGCCGGATTCCCCCCGTACTCGGTACTGCCGTAAAGGTTTCCGGAAGCATCCATGGTCAGTCCTGCAACCGGAATGCCGCCGTCCTGGCCACCAGTGAAGTAGTGCAGCACCGTGAAAGTCTGCGCCTGCGCCGCCGGGATAACAAACGCGAGCAGCAGAATTCCAATCGCCGATGCCGTAACGGCGTCTAAGAAACTAATCGCTCTTGCTGATCTCGGACCCTGGCTGCTGGTCTTCATGACAACACTCCTTAGCATCCGATAACAATTGACAACTCACTGAAGTGCGGCGTTCCAGTCCTTCGGGTCGCAGGTTCAATTCCACAGCCGCCTGCGGACTACACCAGCCACGCCGAGGATGCCAGAACCGAACAGGATGATGCTGCTGGGCTCAGGAACCGTACCTGTCGTGCTGCTGCTGCTGCTCTGGCTGCTGCCCAGAACAGTGAACGACTCGGAAGGAATCGTGCCGACGGAGCTCTCAGAAGCCGAAGACGGACCAGAGTTCTCGTCCCAGTAAACCGGGTCGCCGCTGGGAACGCTGGCGTTCTGCAGGTTCAGCCAGTAGGTGCCGCTGTTAAGAGTTGGACCGTTGAAGACGGTGTTCTCGTTGCAGACGTTGTAACCGAACTGGTTGGAGCTGCAGCTAACCGTGGTGAAGGTCACGGTCTGATCAAAGTAGCTGGTGCCACCGTTTTCCCCCGAGGTAATGGACAGTTCGGCCGAGGTCAGGGTGTCGCCGGGAAAAAGATAGATGCCAAAGTTGGCGCCGGTGACGGTGGTGCCACTGTTGGCTACGTTGAAGGTGTCGCTGACGATAAACCCGAAGTTGATGGTCCAGGCGTCAACGTTGCCGTTAATCGGACCATTGCTGTAGACAACTTGAGCCGCAGCCGGGACAGCCGCCAACGTTAAACACAGTGCGAGAAGTGACAGCGAAGCGATACGCAGTTTCATGGTGAGTCTTCCTCTCGAGTGAAATTCGAAGCAAACCATTACTCAGCTCTGGCTTACCGGAGTTAGTTTCCACCAATGTCAGATCTGCTCTTACGGGCAACTGACAATTGGCAACGGCTTGAATCAGGGATATGACCCTCCCCTCGGTTACCGATACACTGTACGCCTTGTCCCCTCGGTAAACAAGTGGAAAATGTGATTGGTCGGCTTCTCGGGAAGGTAGGGAAACTGCGGACATCGAAACAACGCTTTACTCACGGTGCAAGACCCTGACCGGGTCAATCGCGATTGCCTTTCGTAACGGAATACCGCAAGCTGCCAGCGCCACCACGATCAGAAGTGTAACCCCACTGGCAATCGTCCATGGGTCGGTGGCGCTGACCTGAAATAGCAAAGTGCTGAGCGATTGGCCCAGAGCGAGACACGCAAGAATGCCTAGCACTGCACCGACCACAATCACCGGTATTACCTGCGCAAGAATCAGCCACAAGATATCGCGGCGTTTGGCTCCCAAGGCCAGGCGCACGCCAATTTCTCTCGTGCGCCCAGTCACCATGTAGGTCATCACTCCGTAGACGCCGAGTGCCGCCAGCACCACCGCAATCGCTGCAAAGACGCTAAGCAAAACAACAATCATCCGCCGTTCGGCAACCGACTCCTGGAGCAGATCGGAAAGGCTTCGCACGTCATAAAGTGGCACGTCAGGGTCTAGGGAGTGGATCGCCTGCGTGATGCCAGACAAGGGCAGCGCACGACCCTCCCTCACGCGCACAATGAGCCGCCCTCGCCTGGCCGGGTCTTGCGAGTAGGGAATAAATATCTCTACCAATTGCTGCTTGTCGGCGCCATCGGTGGCCAGATGATGAACCACGCCGACGACAGTCCACCATGTCGGGCTTACTGGTACTTCGGTGGCCAGGCGTTTGCCGATGGGATTTTCTCCCGGCCAATACTGCTCAGCCAGGTTGTCATCGATGATGCAAACCCGCGGCGCCGTTGCATCATCTCTCCAATTGAAGAAGCGTCCCGCCAACAGTCTGACGCCCAGGGCTTCTAGAGCGCCCGGAGTCAGGCTGGAGAACTCGGCGTAACTTTCCTCGCCCGGCTGCGGATTGGGCCGTCCTTCCACGCGAAAGCTACCCTGCGAACCGCCAACCAGTTGCGGCGTTTCGAATCCTGCAGCGGACACCGCGGACAGTGCATCGACATTGCGCAACAATCGTTGCATGAAGGAGTCCACTTGCGCCGCAGCCGTGTACTTCGTCGGCGGCAGACTTAGCACTCCGGTCAGCACGCCATTGCTCCGCATGCCGGGGTCGGTTTGGAGAACGCGAAAGAGACTCTTTATGGTTAGCCCCGCGCCAATCAGCAGCACCAATGCCATCGCCAGTTCGGCCGTAGCCAGCAGGCTGCGGAGACCGACCCGCAAGACGCGAACTTGCGGAGCGCGGCCGCCCTCCGCGAACGCCTCCATCGGGTTACTCCGATACACCGCCAGCGCCGGCACGACACCGAAGACGATACCGGTAGTTACCGACACAAATACGGTGAACGCCAGGACCGAAGCGTCGATGCCCATATCCTCAGCGCGCGGCACGGTGGACATGGCATGGCGCGCCAGCGCCGGCATGACAGAATAAGCAAAGCCGAGCCCCAAAGCTCCGCCCATTAGCGCCAGCGGAGTAGTTTCGCACAGGAGCTGTATCGTCAGGCGTGCGGCTCCGGCCCCCAAAGCGCCGCGAATCGCAATCTCCCGGCGCCGCACGAGGGCACGCGAGGTCAACAGACTCGCGACGTTGGAGCAGGCGATGAGGAGCACCAGAACTACAGAGCCCATCAGCAGTTCCACAGGCCGACGCACGTCTCCGATTACCTTCTCGCGCAAAGCTTGCACCACTACGCCTTGACCGGCATTGGTCTGCGGATGTCGCTGTCCCAGGATTCGCGCAATGTTCAGCATCTGAGCACGAGCCTGCCCTATCGTGACAGCCGGCTTCAGCCGGGCGTACGCGTACACACCAAAATGATAGGAGCGGCGGGACTCGCCACCTATGGAAGGTTCCAACCGTCCCAACGAAGTAAAGGCATCGATCTGCCGCCAGTACAAAGGAAGACGGCTGTTGGGCATAACGCCTATGACGGTGAAAGGGGTACCGTCGAGGCGAAGCTGCTTACCAAGGACATTTGGATCGCGGGCGAATTCGCTCGCCCACAACGCGTCGCTTAGGAGAACTACGGGAGCGGCGCCCGGCTTGTCCTGCTCGGTGCTGAGGTTCTTCCCAAGAACCGGATCAATTCCCAGCGTCGGGAAAAGCCCGGCCGTTACCTCGCCTACCAGTACATGCCGCGGCTCGCCACGGCCCGTCATGGTTGCGCCACCCCTGCGAAAGGCTCCCATGTTCTCGAACACCGTGTTCATCGACTGCCAGTCTGCAAAATTCGCCAGCGAGATGAACATTTTGGGGAGGTCGGCTGTCGACTCGGAGAGGAATACCAGGCGATCGGGGTGAGCATACGGCAGTGGCCGTAGAAGAACCGCATGGAACACCGAAAATACAACCGTGTTCGCTGCGATACCCAACGCGAGCGTCAGAACGGCGACTGCGGTGAAGCCAGGAGCCTTGCCCAGCGTCCGCAAGCCGAAATGGAGATCTTCGATGAGGTTCTGAATCCAGAGGACTTTGCGAGCGTCACGGCAATTCTGTTTTGAGAGGTCAAGGCTGCCGAAATCGCGTAGCGCGGCATAATGTGCCTCCTCTGCGCTCAGTCCTTTCTCCATGAACTCTTGTGTCTTCTCTTCCAGGTGAGATTGCAGCTCTTCGTCCAAGTCCTGATCGAGCTGCCGCCGGCGAAACAATGCGCGCAAGCGCAACGGGAGCATATACACCCAGCGTTCCGGCGGAATGGATCTGCTCTCGAGCACTGCGGCACTTACGCCTCTTTGAGCTTCACGACCCGCGAAATCGCGCTGGAGAGGCGTCCCCAGTTTTTCGCTTCCGTCTCCAATTGTTTGCGGCCAAGACGGGTCAGCGAATAAAATTTGGCGCGGCGATTATTTTCGCTCAGCTTCCATTCAGAAGTGATCAATCCCGCTTCCTGCAGCTTATGCAGGGCGGGATACAGAGAGCCGTCGCTGACTTGCAGGATTTCACCCGAAACCTGCTTCAAACGACGGCTGATGGCAAATCCATTAAGCGGTTCCAGAGCCAGGATCTTTAATAGAAGAAGGTCAAGGGTGCCTTGTACCAGATCGGCGGGTTTGCTCAAAAGTTCTCTCCTCGGTTACCGTGTAGAAGATAGTCTTCCAGCATCCATAAATCAAAGGAAAAGTCGCAACTGTCCGTCGGAGGTCCCGAACGGTGTTCGGTAACTTCCGAACTACGCTGTGAATCTGCTACCATGAGCGGGTTCGCTGAGGTGGCCATGCCGGAATATGTGATCGAACGGGAAATCCCGGGCGCAGGGAACTTGTCGGATGCGGAGATCCAGGAAGTCGCCCGAAAATCGGTGGCCGTCCTCAAGGGGATGGGACCGGAGATCAAGTGGCTGCACAGCTACGTTACCGGCGATAAAGTTTATTGCGTCTACCTGGCGCCGGACGAGGAAACGGTCCGCGAACATGCCCGCCGTGGAGGTTTTCCGGCCAATCGCATCTCGGCGGTGCGACGAATGATGGACCCCGATACCGCAGGTTGAATTATCCGTCGCTTCCAGTTCGCGCCCTTGGCTCCGCGCCCGAGTCAAGCGCTTCCTGGATGGCCTGTTCTACCGGCAACGCCCAGCCTTCCATCCACGCCGTCATACCCGCAGCATTGCCCAGGGTTCGACGGGCGAATTCCAGCACCTTCTCCAGTTTATGTTGCTCGGCGGGGGTTAGCGGCGTACCCAATCGCTCGCGCAGTGCGGCCGCCGCTCCTGCGAAGCGCAGCGATTGCACCGCGTTGGATTGCGCGGCAGCGTTCGCGGCAAGACACTCCAGCACCCTGGCAATGCCGCGCTTATGACCCAGATTCTGAAACATCTGGATGCTTTCACCGTACAGCCGGCGGGCCTCGTCATTGTCACCCTGGTCCCAACTAAGACCGGCTAAGTCGGACAGGGCGCTGGCGATGCCCCAGCCATCCCGCGAAAGGCTGAACGCCGCCAGGCTCTGCTCGTAGAAGGAGCGGGCCGCCGTCAGATCGTTGCGTTCCCGGGCAACATCTCCCTGGTAGTTCAACGTCCAGGCGATACCGGCCACGTCGCCCACCTTGCGGAAGATCGCCAGGCATTCATCGTAGAGCGAGGACGCGCGCGCCGCTTCGCCTTGCAGCTTGGTCACGTTCGCCAGATTGCTGAGAGCCCGAGCAACGTCCGCTGCATCTCCCTCCTCTCTCCAAATCGCCACACATCTTTCAAACAGCAGGGAAGATGTGGCGAGTTCGCCACGATCGCGAGCATTTACGGCCAAAGCGTTCAGCGCAACCGCAACTCCGCGGTTATCGTTAACTCCAGACAGGTCTCAAGACTGCTCTCGAACAATTGCTGCGCGGAAGTGTAATCGCCCTGCTCGCCTGCCAGGACCGCGGCGGAGAACAGCAGGCGCGAGCGCAGTTTCGGACGCGCGGCCGCTCCTTCCAGCGCGAGCAGCCTGGCGATACGGTTGCGGCCCTCGGTGAGATATTCGCGCGTCTCCCAAAAGTGAAACAGCGCTGTGCCCAGGCGGAGGCCCCAGTCGGCGTCGCCGGTTTTGATGAGGTATTCGAGCGCGGCGCGGAAGTTATCGTGCTCAATCTCGAAACGATCGAGCCATTCGGGATGAGCGGCCGCTTCCAAGGCGCCCTCTTCGGCGAGCACCAGGTAATACGCCGCGTGGGAGCGCCGAGTGGCGGCCACATCGTCGCTGGCGGCCAGACGTTCCAGCGCGTACTCCCGGATGGTGGAGAGCATGACGAAGCGCGTTTCGCCCGCTGCGTCTTCCACCTGCTGCGCCAGGCTCTTGTCCACCATGGAAGCCATGCCGTCGAGCACGTCGAGACCGAGATCGCCCGCGGTATCGCAGACCGCCTCCACCGCTTCCAGCGTGCAGCCGCCGGTGAATACCGAAAGCCTGCGGAAGAGGGTTTGCTCGGCAGGATTGAGCAGGCCGTAACTCCAGTCGACGGTGCCGCGAAGAGTCTGCTGCCGGGTGGGCAGGTCGCGGGCGCCACCGGTCAGCAGGTTGAGGCAACTTTCCAAGACGCGCCAGCATGGCCGAGGGCGAGAGCAGCTTGATGCGCGCCGCCGCCAGTTCAATGGCGAGAGGCAGGCCGTCGAGGCGAGCGCAGACGGCGGCGACCGCGGATGCGTTTTCGTTGGTCAAAGCGAAGTCGTGCTTCACCGCGCGCGCGCGTTCCACAAAAAGCGCGATCGCGGGAAGACGCGAGAGCGCATCCAGGGGCAGCAGGGATTTGGGATCGGGAAGCGCCAGCGGTGGCACGCGGAAATTCGTGTTCGCCGTAAACGTGCAGCGGCGACTGGCTGGTGACTACGATCTTGAGCTTGGGTCCCGCCGAGAGCAGGTCCGATATGACCGGGGCAGCGGAGACCAGGTGCTCAAAATTGTCGAGCAGGAGAAGCATGGGCTGGTCCAGCCCGCCAAGATAGTCTTTCAGGCTTTCCTGCGCCGACTGAGTGCCGGTCTCGCGCACTCCCACCGCTTGTGCGATGGCGGAAGCGATCAAGCCAGGCTCGCCCACCACCGACAGCGAAACGAAGCAAACGCCGGATGGAAATTGGTGGCCGATTTCGCCTGCCACCTGCAAAGCAAGTCGCGTCTTGCCGATGCCGCCAGGGCCGGTGAGGGTCACCAGCCGCACATCGTCCCGGCCCAGAAGCTGGCGAAGCGCAGCCGCCTCGTGCTCGCGTCCGATGAAAGCGGTACGCGGCACCGGAAGGTTGCTGGGGCGAGGCTCCGAATGAGTGACGGGCGCATCGGCGAGCCGGTCGCGCACCGCCGCCAGGTCGCGGGCCAAATCCCGGGTGGATGCATAACGTTGCTTCGGGTCCTTGGCAAGACAGCGCTCCACAATCCAAATGAACGGAGCGGGCGCCTGAAGCATTCGGGAAACAATGCGCTCCGGCTCGTCGCGAAGGATGGCAGCCGCGGTTTCCGCCGCGGTCTTCTTCTGAAACGCAGGAACTCCCGTGACCATCTCGTAGAGCACCGACCCGAAGGAAAACTGGTCGGAACGAAAATCGAGTTTCGCGCCGTTCGCCTGCTCCGGTGACATGTAGCCAAGCGTGCCCATCACGGCCCCGTCCTTGCTGATGGAGGTGGAGGCATTGGCATCCGGCGGGGGATCGACCGCAAGCAGCTTCGCCAAGCCGAAATCCAGGATCTTGGCGGCGCCGTCCACGGAAACCATGAGGTTTTCGGGCTTCAAATCGCGATGAACGACGCCGATTTCGTGCGCCCGCGCCAGAGCGTCGGCAACCTGTGCCGCGATGGCGATTGCCTTGCGAAATGGAATGGGGCCGGACGTCGAGCAACTGCCGCACCGTCTCGCCACGAACCAGTTCCATGGCGATGAAGTGTGTGTTCTCCACGCAACCGAGCTCGTAAATGGTGACGATGTTGGGGTGATTGAGCGCGGACGCCGAACGGGCTTCCGTCTCAAAGCGGGTCAGCGCTTCGGGTTGCGAATGATGGTGCAGCGAAACCGTCTTGATGGCGACTTCACGGCCCAGCCGCGTGTCCCGGGCGCGATAAACCTCGCCCATGCCGCCGGCGCCGAGTTGCTCAAGGATTTCGTACGCGCCGAAGCGCGTACCCGGCGACAAAGTGGACGGAACTGAATCTGGCGTGAGCGGCGGGCTCAATGGGCCTCATTGGCGCAGCGGTGGAACAGCCAAACTGACTGCTCGACGCTACGTGATCGCGTGGAATTGATGCTTAAATCGATGCCGCGACGCTCGGCACCACCCCTGTATGCGCTTATAATACTCAAAACTCCGAGGGAATTCATGGATATTCGAACCCTGCAGCGCCCATTGAAGGAGCAGTATCGCCAAAATCCGTCGAGTTCGCGAATCACCCTGAAGGCGCGCGGCAGCCAGACCGACGCTCCCATCACTTGCTCGGTGGACCTGGGGCGGGAGATCTACAAGGCACAAGCCCACCAAGGCGTCGGGGGAGAGGGTACCGGTGCCTGCTCTGGAGATTTACTGCTGGGCGCAATCGCCGCATGTGCACAAATCACCTGCCAGATGGTGGCCGCGGCGATGGGCATACCTACCGAGGGCATTGACGTCACCGTCGAGGGCGACTTGGACCTGCAAGGGACCTTGGGAATTTCCAAAGAGGCGGCTGTCGGATTTGAGAGCATCAGGGTCATTTTCGACGTCCGCGCACCGCAGGCAACCAAGGAGCAGCTAAGCGCCTTGCAGGAGAAAACCGAACAGTATTGTGTGGTAATGCAAACCCTGGAGCATCCCCCGAAAATCGATCACAAGTGGGGAAATCAGGGATAGCAAAGCCTTCAGAGCACGTGCCGCTTCGCCAACTTCAGCGCCTGCGGCCCGCATAAAATCTTTTCCTATGCCTACGGAGCAGGAAACCGCCGCGCTCGCTGTACTCAAGAGCGTGTCCCTATTTTCCAGCTTGTCGGAGCAGGAGTTCGCCTTCCTCACCTCTCACCTTTTGCTGCGCAAATACTCCTCCGGCGAACTTATCTTTAGTGAAGGCGATGCCTGTGCCGGCCTCTATGTTGTGCAGTCGGGAAATGTTCGCATCTTTAAGAGTTCCGCGGGCGGACGTGAGCAAGTGCTCTCCATTGACGGGCCGGGCAGTTCCATCGCCGAACTCCCTGTCTTCGACGGAGGCAATTATCCCGCTTCCGCCCAGGCCGTCAGCGACAGCTCGCTTCTCTTCTTCAGCCGCCAGGATTTCCAGGCTCTCTGTCGGCAGCATCCCGAGGTTGCGCTCAAGGTCCTGAAAGTAGTTGGGGCACGTCTGCGCCGGCTGGTAGGCATCATCGAAGAACTTTCGTTTACCACGGTTCGGCATCGACTCATCGCTCTATTGGTGCGCCTGGGCAAGACCGAGGGTGTTCCCAATGGCGACCGCGATGTAATCTCCCTGACTCTGCCGTCGAACAACACCGAACTGGCTTCGCAGATCGGAACCGTCCGCGAACTGGTGTCCCGCAATTTGGGTCGCCTCCAGCAGGAAGGACTGATTCAGGTCGACAACCGCAAGCTGAGCATTCCCTCGCTGAAAAGGCTGGAGCAGGAACTGGAAGCGTCGGGAGGCTAGGGGACCGCGCGTCCCGCATTGAGCATGCAGCCGCTCTGGCTCCAATCTCTTCCCCATCCCAAATCGCCGCTCTCCTGACCTCGCCACTGTGACATAAGTCATTTCGCATTCCGCCCTTGCATGTTGTCATGTTGAAGTAGGTGGCGTGGCGATTCGCAGGACGACTTTTGTCAGCCTGATCAACCGTTTCCCGCCCCCGATGCCCCGCAGAGATGGCACAGGAGCAAACTACAGCCATGGCTGAACTGAACTGCCCAGGACAGGATCTGCGGTATTGGAAGCTCAACGATATCTACGAGGTAGTCTGCGCCCACTGCGGAGCTCAGATCGAGTTCTTCAAAGACGATCCCCGACGCTTGTGCAAGGCCTGCGGCAAACACATGCTCAATCCGCGCAATGACATGTCATGCGCTCAGTGGTGCAAGCATGCAAAACAATGTCTCGAATCCCTCGGAGCCGACGCCCCCGAACACTCCTGAGCTGGGACAGCAAGCAGTGACGTATCTGGAAAGAGCGGTTCGCTCCTTAGAATTTCCGCTCTCCGTGACAGAAGTCATAGTTCCGCCGCCCGCTGGCCGCTAGTCTCCATTCAGAAGCGGGAACCGGAGCGATACTCCACCCTCGCAGAAGGAATGGAAATGACACTACAAGCGACCAAAACCGTAGGCGAAATCGCCGCCGAGATGCCCAACACAACTCGCGCATTCGAAAAGCTTGGAATCGATTACTGCTGCGGCGGCCGCCGCACTTTGTCCCAGGCTTGCGCGGAAGCCAATGTCCCGCTCGGCGAAGTTCTAACCCGGCTCCAGGAAAGCTTGGCATCCACTCAGCCCGACGCCCATCAGGATTGGCGGAATCTGTTACTCGCGGACCTGATCGCGCACATCACCACCACCCATCACGTGTTCGTCCGCGAAGAGAGCACCCGTATTCGAGCGCTGGCCGCGAAGGTATATGGGGTGCACGGCAAGAATCATCCCGAACTCTTGCAGGTGCAGAATGTCTTCGCGGCGCTCGCCGAGGAGCTAAGAGTGCATTTGATGAAAGAAGAACAGATGCTGTTCCCCTACATATCGCTTATGGAAGAGAGCACTCTGGCGGGAGAAAAAGCTCCCCCGGCGATGTTCGGAACGGTGGCGAACCCGGCACGCATGATGATGCAGGAACACGATGGGGCCGGCGAAGCCCTGCGTGCGCTGCGCTCCGTTACCGCCGATTACACGGTTCCAGAAGACGCGTGTGTCAGCTATCGCACTCTATATCAGGCCTTGCAGGACTTTGAAGCCGACTTGCACCAGCACATCCATCTCGAAAACAATGTTCTCTTCCCGCGCGCCGTCGCCATGGAGGGCAAACGATAGCCGATGGTGTCAACTTGGGAGAGGCATCTGCCCGGCGATAACTTCCTGTCGACGCGATAGAAATTTGTGACGTAAGTCATAGGCTCCCATCGGATCGCCTCGTAACCTATAAGTCAGAGGATGCAACCGTGCCGGCAGTATCATCAACCAGATCTGAGTCGTCAGCTTCGATGCTGAATGACCTTCATAACGCTTCCGGATTGACGTCACCTTTTCTGGTTGAGCCTGGGCCAGCTTCCAAACCCGCCCGTAAGAAGCTGGTTCGCCGCATCGATCGGGAGTACTCACAGCCTCTGCGATTGGGCGTGCAGCTTTTCCTGTTGTTGCTGAACCTGTGGATCGGCGTGCAGTTCTATCTCTGGGTGCGTTGGGCCGAAAGCGGCGGGCTGGCTCTCGAAGTCTCGCGTCCGGCTGGGGTCGAGGGCTGGCTGCCCATCGAAGGCCTCATGCAACTGAAGTATTTCTTGCTTACCCGGCAATTGCCCCGACTCCATGCTGCCGGGTTCTTCCTCTTCGTATCGTTCCTCGTGATGTCGCTCGTCTTCAGGAAGTCCTTTTGCAGTTGGCTATGTCCGGTGGGAACGGTTTCTGAATACTTGTGGAAGCTGGGCCGCGCCATCTTCCGGCGTAATTTGCGGTTGCCGCGCGGGGCAGATATTGCTCTGCGCTCGCTGAAGTACCTCGTGTTGGGCTTCTTTGTCTATGCAGTGGCCAGCATGTCAGCGGCTGCCATCGCCGAGTTCCTCGGCAGCCCCTACGCCCTCATTGTCGACGTGCGGATGCTGAATTTCTTTCGTTACCTGGGCAGCATGACAGCCTTGGTTATCCTCGGCATCGTGGTTGCGTCCATCTTTGTCCAGAACTTCTGGTGCCGTTATCTGTGCCCTTACGGAGCTTTCCTGGGACTCGCTTCCTTGCTCAGTCCATCGCGGATAACGCGCAATTCAGACACCTGCATTGACTGCGCCAAGTGCGCTAAGGCCTGTCCGTCAGCTCTGCCCGTCGACCAGCTCATCCAGATTCGTTCGGCCGAGTGTACTGGGTGCCTGGAGTGCGTTGCGGTTTGTCCGGCGAAGGATGCGCTCGCCATGAGCACGCCTGTAGGCTTGCGGAAGCGTCGCACTATTCCGGCCTGGGGTATGGCGGCGGGAATCGTCGTCATCTTCTTCGGCCTGGTCGGCTATGCCAAACTCAGCAATCACTGGAACACCGAGCTGCCAAAACGAATCTATCTGGAACTTGTGCCCAGCGCGAGCCAGCAGCAGCACCCTATGCCCGCACAGCAGTAATGTCCTTTTCAAATCGCCTCAGCTGAGGTTTCCGGGCTGATCTATTGCCCTACAGACCGTGTAAAATAACGGCCCTGGAGGCTTGCGATGACCAATGAGCGCGCCTATCTCACCCAGGTATTAACGGCTACTCCCAGAGATTTTGCCCAAGCTGTCAAATCTGCCGACGGGGACGCGGAACGGGTCCTTCGGGTCCACTTCGGAGATTCGCTCTTCGAGCGCATGCAGCAGCTTGCCCAGAACGTGACTGCGACGCCTGCCGGCAACGTCGTGATGTTGCCCGGCATTCTGGGGAGTTCGCTCTATGAGAATGCGGAGCACATCTGGCTTAGCCCTTGGGATATCATCCTTGGCAAATTTGATCAGTTGCCACTGGATGGCGGCGGCGCAAGCCTCAACCCTATTCAAGCGCCTAATCTCCTCAAGAAATACTACGGAGAAATGCAGCTCACCTTGCTAAATCATTGGAAGGTAGTCTCCTTTCCTTATGATTGGCGCCTTGAGATACGAGCGTCCGCTCAAGGTCTTAAGAAGCAGATCGACACGATTCTGGGACCTGGCGCAAAATTCTCCTTCGCCGTTCACTCCATGGGCGGTCTCGTCGCACGATCTTACCTCCAACAATTCCCTGAGGACTGGGATCGAGTCCAGCGTTTCATCATGATGGGAACGCCGAATTACGGCTCCTTTGCCATTCCTGTGCTTTACAGCGGGCTGAACAACGTTATGAAGATCGTTGCTCTGCTGGATCAACAGCACCATATGGCTGATCTGTTGCAATACGCCAAGACTTTTGTGGGAACCTATGAGATGCAACCCTTCGTGGGAAAGACACCGGATGCCATAAGGCTTCTCGATCCAGCGGTGTACGACCCCCTGGATCCGGCGCAGGATCGGTTTGACAACGCCAGGAGCTTCCAGCAACAGATCGCCCCTGCGATCAAACCAGAGCTCATGACCTATATTGCGGGGTATGGCTTCAAAACCGCCGATGGAATCGCGAACTGGGGCAAGATGCAGAGCTGGGAGGGATACCACCAGACCCTGAATGGGGATGGTACTGTGCCCCATGCGCTGGGCTTCATCGACAACGTAACCAACTACTTTGTGGAGGTTGAGCACAGCTCGCTCCCGGCGGATAGTCGTGTGATTCAGGCAGTCGTGGACATCATAAGTGAGGGTTCGACGACTGCCTTACCGACAACCATGCCTCCCATCGAAGCGCTGAACCAGACGTTGCTGCAGACGGAGCGGATCGCCGAGGCTGCCTTGCGGGACGCGAGAGTCCACTTGTTACGGGACATCGTGCGTCTCGAACGTGTAGCCCATCCAGACAAGGTAAGCCAGTCGGAGTCTGAGCTGAACGATTTTCTGTACACGAACTCGATCTGAGGAGCAGCGGCGAGCCGCACTGCATCGACAAGTCGACGGAGGCATACGTGGTCTCCCAGCAAAGTTGTGGAGTGGCGTTTCAACGAAGCGCAACCCGAGCGCAGAGGCGGCGATGCGCTTGAAAAGAATGGCTCCTCAGGTAGGACTCGAACCTACAACCCTCCGGTTAACAGCCGGATGCTCTGCCATTGAGCTACTGAGGAGTGTTTTGCGCCAAGCGGCGCGTCAAGTTGTAATCGTATTGTAGCGGGGGCGCGCGCGCCGCGTCAAAGGCTGCGTTTCGACTTTCGCGGTCACGGTTCCCGGAAAAGGTACAGGCTTTGGACCTGGTTCCTGATGGGACGCTGCGAGCATCGCGGTCGTATCATATAAGCTCGGCGCAACTATGAGTCGATTCGGCATACTATCCGGCACACCTATAGTGGTGCTGCTCATGTTGCTGTGCTGCACCGCAAGAGCGCAGAATCGCCTGTCCGACACTTCCGCCACAATGAATATCCCCAAGCCTCCCGCAACTAAGCAGCAGCCCGTTACCGACGACTACTTCGGTCACAAGGTTGTCGATCCTTATCGTTGGCTCGAAGACGGCAGTAGTCCCGAAACGCAGCAATGGGTCGCCGAGCAGTTAGCGTATACGCGGAGCATTCTGGACGCGCTGCCGCGACGTGCTCAGCTGCACCAGCGGTTGGAGCAGTTGCTCCAGATCGGCAATCTCGGTGACACCCAGGTGGGCGCCGATTATTACTTCCACACTCGTCGCGAAGGCACGCAGAACCAACCCGTGCTGTACGTGCGCAAGGGCGTTGACGGACGCGATCAGGTGCTGGTTGACGTGAACCAGCTTTCCAAAGACGGCACCGTCGCGCTCGACTGGTGGAGCGCGTCGCACGACGGAAAGTACGTTGCCTATGGCACCTCCGAGAGCGGCTCAGAGATGAGCACGCTACACGTGATCGAGACTGCAACCCGCAGACTTTTGCCCGACACCATTGCGCGCACCCGGGCCTGTAGTCTGGCGTGGAAACCCGATGACAGCGGCTTCTATTACACGCGTTACCCCAACGCCGGCGACGTCGCTGCCGGACAGGAGATGTACAACCGGCACGTCTTTTACCATCCGCTGGGCGGCGATCCTGCAAAGGATCCGCTCATCTTCGGCGAGGGACGCGATCCAGAGGACTGGCCCAACGTCTCGCTGTCGAACGATGGCCGCTGGCTGATCATCATGGTCGAGCAGGGCTGGTCAAAAAATGAACTGTATCTTCAGGATTTGCGGAGTGGTTCGGCTCCGCAGCGCATCACCAGCGGCAAGGAATTTCTCTACATCGCCCACGCCTACAACGCCGATCTCTACATCCTGACCAACGAAGGTGGGGCGCGCTATCACGTCTTCAAGACACCGCTAGCCACGCCGACGCGAGAGCGCTGGCGCGAGATCATTCCGCAGGCGGACGCGGTTCTTACTTCCCTGCACATCATCGGCGGCCAACTTTTCGCGCGCTACGAATTCAACGCCCACTCCCTGCTGAGGCGCTTCACCACCGCCGGAAAGCCGCTGGGCGAAATCGCACTGCCCACGCTCGGCACCATCTCCTCTATCGGCGGCGAGTTTGACAGCACGAGCGCGTTCTATCTTTTCTCGTCATTCACCACCCCAACGACTATCTATCGCTTCGACATCCCAAACGGCAGGAGCGCACTGTGGGAGTCGGTTACCAGCGGCATCGATGCCGGCCACTATGAGACCAGGCAAGTCTGGTACACGTCGAAAGACGGTACCCGCATCCCGATGTTTCTGGTCATGCGCCAAGGGCTGAAGCTGACGGGCCACAACCCGACGCTGCTCACGGGCTACGGCGGCTTTAATATCAGCCTGACGCCCGAGTTCAACAAGGCGCTATTTCCCTGGCTCGATCACGACGGCATCTTCGCGGTTGCGAACCTGCGCGGCGGCGGCGAGTTCGGCGAAGACTGGCATCGCGCCGGCATGCTCGATAAGAAGCAGAATGTGTTTGACGATTTCATCGCCGCGGCCGAGTATTTGCAGAAAGAGGGTTATACCGACAAGGAGCATCTCGCCATTCGCGGCGGCAGCAATGGCGGCCTGCTCATGGGAGCTGCGATCACGCAACGACCCGATCTCTTTCGTGCCGTCATCTGCCAGGTGCCGCTGCTCGACATGCTGCGTTACCAGAACTTCCAGATCGCCAAGCTGTGGATTCCCGAATACGGCTCGTCGGAAGATGAGAAGCAATTCCAATGGCTCAACGCCTACTCGCCTTACCAGCATGTGAAAGAAGGAACGATCTATCCTGCCGTGCTATTTATGACGGCGGAGAGCGATACGCGCGTGGACCCCATGCACGCAAAAAAGATGACCGCCGAGTTGCAAGCCGACAACAGCGGTCCGAACCCAATCCTGCTGCGCATCGAAACCAAAGCCGGACACGGTGCCGGGAAACCGATTTCAAAGGTTGTAGAGGATTGGACGGATATCTATTCATTCTTGTTTTGGCAGTTGGGGATGGATAGAAGCGGCAACTAGCAGTTGGCGACTAGCAACTAGAGGCCGTCTCACAAGGCTCAGTCAGGACAGGGCGGTATTTGTCGGATGAGTTCTAGTCACTGGCGATTAGTAAAACCTCTTCTTCTACCAGCGCCTTTTCTTCCTCGCGCATTCCGGTAAGCGCGAATGACTTGGTCTGCATTGCCTTGCCGTTTTCAATGGCGATGATCACGTAGGAGCAGCCGATCCAGTGAGCTTGTTCTAAATCGGTTGGCGACCACTGCGCCGGGTGATCAGGATGGGAATGGTAGAAGCCCATAATGTCGAGGCCCCGCTCCCGGGCTTCGCGTTGAATGCGCACCAGGTCGCGCGGGTCGATATCGTAGCGCCTCTCGGGGGAATCCGTGCAGACGTTGTTGCAACGGATTGCCGATCGCACGGTACGCACATCGCCTTCCGACGTTCCCAACAGGATGCCACAACACTCGTTAGGATAAGCCTCCTCGCCGTGGCAGCGGATTTTGTCGTACTCGGAAGCGTGCAGTTTCAGCATTTAGAACTGCGGCCCACGACTATCGGCCACTGGTCGAGCCGGCATCGCAGGTTGGGCCTTCAGGGGTGTAGTCGGACTTGTTTTGCTCGAAGCACCATTTCACTTGATCGAGAGAGAACTGGTTGACCACGCTGGCCGGAATGTCGGACTGCTTGACCTCCCTGAACTGGAAGGTAATGGATCCGTCCGGCGCAACCGTGGCCAGCAGATAGCCATAGACATCGGTCTTATCGATGGTGGAGAGCGCGCGATCGGCGGGCAAACGGTAACGCACCGCGCCCGCGCTGCCCATGATCCATCCCGGCAACACATCGCCTTTGTGGCAGGCGGTGTTATAAGCATCGTTCATGACGAAGTGCGAGTGACTGGCCAGCACGTACACATTCTTCTTAGTCGTTTTCCGGAATGCAGACAGCTCGGCGTAAACTTCACGCCCACTCGATTGGCCTCGCACCGAGCTATTCATGCTGTGCCCGGCCGAAGAGCTGTCGGGAAGCGCGGCGTGCATGCCGAGCACCACCGTCCGAATGGCGCTGTTCTTCGCATCGTTCGCCAGCACCATCTTGAACCACGTCATCTCTGCCGGATCGAACATCTCAGCGGAAGCGTTGTCCATGGTGATGAAGTCGATGCCACGATCGATCCAGTGATAGTACGTTGTCACCTGGTGATCGTTGGGGGTGTCTTCTAACCGCTGTTGCCGCAGCATGGGCTGATCTAGCCAGTCAGCAAACTGTGCGACGTATTGCGTCCGCGTCATGGGCGCCACCAGTTCGTGGTTTCCGATGGCCAAAAACACAGGTAGGTTGCCGAAAGGCACAAGCTGGTGCTGGATGAAGTCGGGCCATGCGTCGACGAGATATTGCGGCATCGTGGCCTGGGGATGAGTCCGACGGTAGTCTTCGTCGATCTTGGAGATCGCACGGAAGTCGCCCAGGTGCCAATACAACGCTGCGCCGTCAGAGAGCACGCCGGCAGCGATAGCGGGCATCACAATGTCGCCGCAGTTGCGGGAATCGCCCGAGACGGCAAACTTCCAACTGCCGCTGGAGTTTTGATTCTCCTGCGCGGTCAAGGCTGCCGCCAGGCAGATCGCCAGGCTGGCAACGGTAGCGATGCGGGATAAACGTGCTGCCGCCTTGTAGGTCATCTGCATCTGTTCCCCAAGCGCATGATCATAACCGAGCCACGCGGCCAATTGCTATTCCGTGGAGAAATAGATAAGCTGCTGCCGTCTTGCGGAGCTGTTGGGGAAAGCGGAGAAAATGATGCTTGCTGCTGCTCGGACTGTTTTCCGGTGCCTGCTCACTTTGCTTGTGCTGTGCGGTTTGGCCGGGGCGGCGGTCCCCAAACAAGGGCCAAGTTCAAGGCCAGCGATAAGCAGTAGCCGGCTGTCCGGGAGGCCTGGGAAGATATTTCCGCAACTTGTGTGTTGCAACAAACATCTTCTCAAGGAGAAATGTTGAGCAGGCTGGACCGCTCTGTCCTGCCGGGAGGACTACATTGCGTAAGCTGCTTTCTACTCCAAACGATTTCACTCTCACCCTGGTTCGCCTGGTCCTGGGTATCGTGTTTTTTGCCCACGGCGCACAAAAGATGCTGGGCTGGTTCGGAGGCTTTGGCTTCCACGGAACCATGGGATTCTTCACCCAGCAAATTGGCATTCCAGCGCCACTGGCATTTCTGGCCATCTGCGCTGAGTTCTTCGGCGGCCTGGGTCTGATTGTCGGCTTGCTGAGCCGCATTGCGGCTTTCGGCATCATCGTCAACATGCTGGTGGCGATTGCAACGGTGCACGTGCATAACGGGTTCTTTATGAACTGGTACGGCAAGCAGAAGGGCGAGGGATTCGAATACCATCTGCTGGCGATTGCGCTGGGTCTGGTGATTCTGATCAAAGGCGCGGGAGCGGCATCAATCGATCGTGCGCTGAGCGGCGCAAGCCAGCAATGAAAAGCCTCCGCTGTGGCGGAGGCTGTGGGAGCTGTTCAAAGACGAGCTAGTTGTTGGCGGCCTCGGCCTTGGCGGCTTCGGTTTTGGCGGCGTCGGCCTTGGCGGCGTCGCTCTTGGCGTACTTGCGGCGGAAACGCTCGACGCGGCCGGCCGTATCCACCAGCTTCTGCTTGCCGGTAAAGAATGGATGACAGGCGGAGCAAATTTCCACGTTGATGTCGCCCTTGTGAGTGGAACGGGTGAGAAAGGTATTGCCGCAGGCGCAATGGACGCGCACTTCGTCATACGTGGGATGGATGGCTGCTTTCATAACTGCTCCTAAACTGTTGAGTGCAAACCCTTATTCTACCGGATAGCGCACCGTGGCGGCAACTGGCCCGGCGGTCGGCGCTCCCTTTTGACGACGTGAAGCACGCAAAAGATTCAGGGCGCGGTGCGGCTTCTCCCTCTTACATCTTCGATGGCGCACTGGCGCTGGCAATGCATTGCCATTTGCCGCTCGGCATCTTCATCCAGGTATCAACCCAGCGCTCATGAGCGCTCACCGCCGTGCCGTCAGCGTGAGTGCCTTTCCCTTGCCACGCGCCGGTTGCGATTGCGGTATTGCCATCGGTGGTGACCTTGATATCGCTGACCTGGTTTATTTCCCACTTGTCGCCCTTCATTCTGGCGAGACTCTCGGCCTTGTTACGCATGCTGCCATCGCTGTCCATGTTGATGAAGTTGTCGGCCAGAAGCGGAGCCACCTGGTCCGGATTGCCGGCCTTGGCCGCGGAGGCCCACTGTTGTTCCATGCTCGCGATGGCTTTTTCGACTCCACCGCTCGTCTTGCTATTGCTCATCTGGGCTTGAACGGTGAGAGCAAGTCCCAGGATTCCGAAACACATCAGCATTGCTTTCATGCGCGTGTCCTTTCAGTTTGATCGGGGTTGGGGGGTTACATTATGGAGATTTGACGGCCGCTTAAGGAACCATCAATTGATAGGTTTTACGGCCGAAGACAAGTAGATCGGCATCTCCTATGAGGTGCGTATAATATTCTAGCACCTCCTCGTCGGCAATCATTTTGGTATGGTCGCAGCAGCCATCTAAGGTGATGCTGATTGCGTAGAATACATTTCTCATTTCCGCCTCGGATTGAGCAGCATGGTGTTCGAACGCAAAAAACAATAACCCAGAAGCGCGCGTCACTCCAACATCAGCATAAAGGTTAGGCGCGTCCAACTGGAAAAGGCCGTCCTGGATATTCGGGTTCTGGGAAACTACGTCACGAAATCAACCTGAGTCACTACCCATCCAAGGCCAAAGTGGCACGCAAAGTGGACAGAGGCAGCACGGGCACTCAGGGGCTGTCGCCAGCGCGCGCGCCGTTACTGGGAGAACGGGTATTTTGGGCGGCCGGCGCTTCCCACCACCGGACCGAGCCGGCTATTTTCTGGCTACCGCCTTCTTTAGTTCGATGCCGGGAGTAAATTTCGCTACGCGCCGAGCTGGAATCTTGATGACGCCGCCGGTCTGCGGATTGCGTCCATTACGCGCTTTGCGTTGTGAAACCGAAAAGCTTCCGAATCCCACCAAGGTAACGCGGCCACCCTTTTTCAATACACTCGTCACCGAGTCGATGACGGTGTCGATCGCGCCTCCAGCGGCAGTCTTACTGATACCGTGAGCGCCTGCAATTTTCTCCACCAGGTCAGCCTTGTTCATAGTCACTCCTCGCCAAACGCTATGAGATACGAACCGAAGTTCTACTTGCCGACGGGTGCTGTGTCAAGAAAGTAAAACGTACCAGGGCGAGGCCAGCCAGCGGCTGGTGCGTGGGACGCGATCCAGCTTGTGGCTGGCGGCTGACCTGGGCCGTATGACGCGGGGGCCGGGCCGGCGGATCTTCGGAACTTCCTTACAACAATTCGTCGTACTACCCTTCAGGTAACCGTCATGCTCACTTTTCTGCTTTGGTGTATGCTGCTGATCTTCTGCTGGCCACTGGCACTGGTTTTCCTGGTTCTCTATCCGATTGTTTGGCTGCTTCTGCTGCCGTTCCGGATCCTGGGCATTGCCGGTCGAAGGGGTGCTGGAGCTGCTAAAGGCCATCATTTTTCTGCCGGCACGCGTCCTTCGCGGTCCACGGCGGGCCTGGTAGCAGGCCGGGCGCAGTCCTCCACGAAACAAAAAGAAAAGCGGACCTGGAGGCCCGCTTTCTTCAGCCCATGTCGAAGGAAAGGCACTGCGATCTGAGGCTTACCCGACTTTTACTGCGGTCTTCTCTTCCTGCGTCTACCGGAAACTTGCGATGATCGATTCCGGTATAGATCTGACGCGGCCGCGCGATCTTCTGCTCCGGGTCCTGTACCATTTCGTTCCACTGCGCCAGCCAGCCGGCCGCGCGCGGGAATGGCAAACAGCACAGTAAACATATCCGGCTGAAAGCCCATCGCCTGGTAAATGATTCCCGAGTAGAAATCGACGTTGGGATACAGCTTGCGGGTGACGAAGTAGTCGTCCTGAAGCGCGATGCGCTCCAGCTCCAGGGCGGTGTCGAGCCGGTCGTTGCGGCCGGTAACTTCGAACACTTCTTCGGCGACCTGCTTGATGATGCGTGCGCGCGGATCGTAATTCTTGTAGACCCGGTGCCCGAAGCCCATCAGCTTGATCTCGCCTTCTTTGACGCGCTTGATATAGGCGGGAATGTTCTTCACCGAACCGATCTCGTCCAGCATGCGCAAGACTTCTTCATTCGCGCCTCCATGCAAGGGCCCGGCCAGTGCCGCGGCTGCTCCCGCCATGGACAGGTAAGGATCGGTTTGCGCGCTGCCGATAACGCGCATGGTGGTGGAGCTGCAATTCTGCTCGTGATCGGCGTGCAGAATGAAGAGCACGTCCAGCGCCCGCGCGATCACCGGGCTGGCAACGTACTTCGGCTCGGTCATCCTCCACAGCATATTCATGAAATTTTCGGTGTAGCTGAGGTCGTTGTCGGGATACACGTACGGATGTCCGCGGCGGTGACGGTAGGAATAGGCCGCCAGGGTTGCCATCTTGGCGATCAGACGAATGATCTGCTTTTCCCGATTTACCGGATCGTGGATGTTCTTGGCTTCCGGATAGACGGTGGAGAGCGCCGCCAACGTGCTCACCAGGATGCCCATGGGATGGGCATCGTAGCGGAAGCCGTCGATGAAGTGCTTGGTGCTCTCGTGCAGCATGGTGTGATGGGTGATCTCCCAGGCCCAGTCCTTGTCCTGTTGCGGGTTCGGCAATTCGCCGAAGAGCAGCAGGTAGGCAACCTGGAGATAGGTGCAGTGCTCGGCCAGCGTCTCGATATCGTAGCCGCGATAGCGAAGGATGCCTTTGTCGCCGTCAATGAAGGTGATGCTGCTTTTGCAAGAAACCGTATTGGTGAATGCGGGATCGTAGGTCATCAGACCGAAGTCTTCAGCACCCGTCTTGATCTTTCGCAGATCCATGGCCCGGATGGTGCCGAGCTCGACCGGCGTCTCATAAGTTTTATCGGTGCGTTGGTCGGTGATGGTCAAAGTATCCTTCGACATGACCGGTACCTCCTTGGAAAAATGATCGTATGAATTCAGACAGGGCCGATGTCCGAACGAGTGTTCGAACGAGATCAATTTTAACCCTTCAAGGTCCGGCCACCTAGCATTAACGGAGGAAGAGCGACCCAGATCACATGCATCTGTGATGTCCAAACATGGGCCGCAAAACTTGACGGTTGCCCTGACGTTATTTCTTGCCGGCCGGTTGATCGGAAGTGGAGCCGCCTTTTTCCGTGGCGGAAGAGGACTTGCTCGTGGCATCGTCCGACCCCTTGGAATCATTTGATTTGCCCTCCGACTTGGATGGCGAAGCTGAACCGTTGCCGCTCTTGCCGCTGTCCTTTGACGAGCCCTTGGCGTAGTCGGTGACGTACCATCCCGAGCCCTTGAACTGCACGGCAGGCGCCGAGATCAGTTGCTCCAATTCGCCTCCGCAATGGGGACAGATCGTCAACGGCGGATCGGAAAACTTCCGGATGCGCTCCATGAGGCTATGGCATTTCCTGCACTGATACTCGTAAAGAGGCAAAGCGGACACCCCACAATCGTTCTAAGTTATTGATTCTATTTTCCGCGATTGGTTGCGGTCAACGAGAACTGTTGGGACCGCTCTTCGCTCCTCGCTCTTCGCGGTTCTTGCCAGCTGCGCTCTTTCCGTTGACACTACTTGGGTGAAAGCTATCGCGATTATTCCGGCACGGCTCGCCTCAACTCGCCTGCCGCGCAAAGTGCTGCGCGAGATTGCCGGGCGTCCCATGCTCGCCTATGTGTATGAAGCGGCGCGCGCCTGCTCCCGGTTGCAAGAGGTCATCGTTGCTACCGACTCCGACGAGATCGCCGCGGTTTGCCGCCAGAACAACTGGGCCTACCGCATGACCTCGCCGGAGCATCGCAGCGGCACCGATCGCGTGCACGAGGTCGCGCAGACGGTCGAAGCCGATGTCTACGTCAACGTTCAGGGCGACGAGCCGCTGGCGCGACCGCGAACATCTGGATGTGCTGCTCGACCTGATGGAAGGTGACGCGGTAGAAGTCGGCACGCTCAAGACGCTGTGCTCGGCGGAAGACGTGAACAATCCCAACGCCGTGAAAGTTGTCACTGCACTTGATGGCAAGGCGCTCTACTTCTCGCGGGCGACGATTCCCTTCGACCGGGACGGCTCTGGAGCCGCGCTCTACTACAAGCACCTGGGCTTTTACGCTTATCGCAAGGCGGCGCTCGATTCCTTTTGCAGCTGGCCGGAATGCAGAACTGGAGCGCACAGAGCGCCTGGAGCAGCTGCGTTTCCTGGACAATGGTATTGCGATTCATGTAGCGGAAACACCCTACGATACCGTCGGAGTCGATACGGAAGAAGATCTGCGACGAGTGGAAGCTATCCTGCGCCAGAATGCACGTCAAGCCAGAGGCTGAGCTTCCAGCTGCGGCTGTTTACTCGCCCACGCTTCCGCCGCCGCAACCCGTTTACCAATCGACGGGTGCGAATGGAAGAGCCACTCGATGAACTTGTTGGGTTCGCGCTCGGCAAGGTTCTGATCGGCCAGCTTCTGCATGGAGGTGATGAACGGCTGCGATGGCAGGCGTATTTTCCCACGCGTAGCGGTCAGCCTGGCGCTCGTGGTGGCGCGAGATCGCATTCAGTGCAGGCATCAGAACGAAGCCCAGGATGGTTGCGACCAGGACAATCAGCGGCAGGTTGGCGAAGTCGTAGAGCCGCGGATTAAGCACCGGGAACCAGTTCTTCGCAATCACAAAGCGCAGCACCAGGTTGATCAGCCAGAACCCGAAGAAGGTGATAGCGACCTGGGTGAAGATGGCCTTCAGGATGTGCTTGTGCACATGGTGGCCGAGTTCGTGCGCCAGGATGGCCTCGATCTCGTCGTCACTGTAATTTTGCAGCAAGGTGTCGGAGAGAATGATGCGGCGGGTCGATCCCATGCCGGTGAGCGCGGCGTTCGCCTTGTTCGACTTCTCCGAGAGCTTCCACTCGTAGACGCCGCGGACGCGCGTGCCGGCGCGCTCGCCCAGCCTGGTCAGCCGCTCACGCAGGCTGTCATTGGCCAGCGGCTCAAACTTGTAGAAGATCGGCATCAGGATGACCGGCGCCAGCTGCGCCATCAGCAGAAACAGTCCTACAAAGACGGCCCACGCAATGATCCACCAGCGCTGCGGTGCGACACGAATGATGCCATATATCAATTCGACCATGATGGTGCCCAGGACGAGCGAGACCAGCCAGCCCTTGCATTCGTCCCAAAGCCAGCCACGCAGCTTCTGGTTGGAGAGGTGATATTGGTGTTCCAGCCGGAAGCCGACGAAGTCGAAGGGCGCGTTCAGCACTTTGGCGATCACGGAAAACATCAGCACGTAGAGAAAGACGGCGAGAAAATAGTGCTGCTTCGAGCCCATGTAGGACCAGTCGCGCAGCTGCCGGTCCAGCCGGTCACCAGCAACACGACCAGCAGCGCAAAGCCAATCACCGCGTCAGCCATGCTCAGCCAGCGCTGGACGCGGTTATAGCGGCGTACCTCCGGCGAGTCCGCCGGTTGCGGATTTGCAGTTGTTGCCATCTCATAATTAAAGGAGCGAACGGCTTAGGGCCGTTCGCTGCATGCTTCCAGTATAAAGCAGGCGGCGCTGTGCAGGCGACTGCCGAACCGGTTGCTGACCTTGGATCTTTTCGGTGCGAGACCGTCATGGTGCTTGGCAGATCCGAGCACCTGGGCTGCATTCCTGTGCGACAATCAGCGTTAGCTTTCATCCGGGAGGAAGTATGCGCGAAGTAATCGCCACCAATGACGGCCCCAAAGGCGATTGGGCCATACTCGCAGGCCATCAAGGCCAACGGATTCGTTTTTGTGTCGGGCAGATCCCACTGGATCCGGCAACGCAGCAACTCATTGACGGTGACATCGCCGCGCAAACCGAACGCGTGCTGCAAAACTTGAGCGGCATTCTGAAGGCTGCGGGCAGCTCTCTGGATCGCGTGGTGAAGGCTGGCGTCTTCCTGAAGAACATGTCTGATTTTGCCGCGATGAACGAAGTCTATGGCCGCTACTTCACGCAAAGCCCGCCAGCGCGTTCGACTGTCGAAGTGGCGCGCCTGCCCAAGGACGTGCTGGTGGAGATTGACGTGATTGCGGTGGCAGTAGATCTTCAAAGATCGCTGAGGGCGGTGCTGATTTCGGCGAAGTGTTAAACTTGTGCGTTTGCCCACCGTTTCTTGTTCCTATTGGGCGACATGCGTCGGGTACTTGCCGAAGAAAGGGACTGCCGCTCGACGCGAAAGAGCCATCTTCATGTCGAATACTATGCTTGCCGTCGTAAAGGCGGAGCCCGCGCCGGGCACCGAGATCCGCGAAGTTCCCAAGCCGCAGTTTGGACCCACCGACGTTCTGGTCAAGGTCGAAGTGGCTTCCATCTGCGGTACCGACCTGCACATTTACCAGTGGGACCAGTGGGCGCAGCGCCGCATTCATCCACCGCTCATTCCCGGCCACGAGTTCTGCGGCACGGTGGATGCTGTGGGCGACGAAGTCACCAGCGTGAAGGAAGGCGACTTCGTTTCTGCCGAGATGCATGTGGCCTGCGGAAAGTGCCTGCAATGCCGCATCGGCGAAGCGCACATCTGCCAGCACGTGAAGATCATCGGCGTCGACGCCAACGGCGCTTTCGCCGAATACGTCGTCATTCCCGAGTCGAATATCTGGAAGCTCGATGCCTCCATTCCGCGGGAGTACGCGTCCATCCTCGATCCGCTGGGCAACGCGGTGCACACCGTGCTCGCCGGGTGACATCGCCGCCAAGAGCGTGGCCATCACCGGCTGCGGGCCGATCGGACTGTTCTCCATCGCCGTAGCGCGCGCCTGCGGAGCCACGCAGATCTTCGCGCTCGAAGTCAACGAGCATCGCCGCAAGATCGCCAAACAGATGGGCCCGGACTTCGTGCTCGATCCGACGAAGGACGACGTGTTCCAGATCGTGATGGACAACACCGGGGGCACCGGCGTCGATGTGGTGCTGGAGATGGCGGGACGAACCGAAGCCATCCGAACAGGCTTCAAGATCCTGCGCCTCGGCGGCCGCATGTCGCTGCTCGGAATCCCTTCCAGACCGGTCGAACTCAATCTGGCCGAAGAAGTCATCTTCAAGGGCGCCACGGTGCAAGGCATCAACGGCCGCCGCATGTATCAGACGTGGTATCAGATGACCGCGCTGCTCAAGGCGGGAAAGCTGGATCTGCATCCGGTCATAACCAATCGCATCGCCATGAAGGATTTTGCGTCGGGCATGGAACTACTGAAGACCGGCGAGGCCAGCAAAATTCTGGTCTATCCCAATGGGGTGCGCTGACCTGGAACATCACTTGGTTACCCGAGTTCAGGCTATCGTGATTTCGTCATCCGGCGACGAGGATTTGCCGCAGACGACAGGTAGTGCTGATCCAGTGCCTGACGAACCAAAGTTTTGATTACCGCCTGCCGGCTGATGTTCAATTCCTCTGCTCTTCTGTCCAGTTCTTCAAGCATGGGCGCTGTGAAGTCCACATTGACCCTCTGAATTGGGGGCATCATTCGGCCTCGGTTGGTAAAAAAACTCGACACGTCCTTGCCCTGCTCTGCCAGGCGGGCGATGGCGTCGGCGGATACCGGCTTTCGTTGTCTAAGAGTGTTCTTCATAAAGTTGTTTCTCCTGCCTCGTTGCTCTCCACAGAGTAACGAGGTGGTAGTACTCCCCTTGCGCATCCTTGCGCACTTCAAAGATGACGGTGTAAAGCCGGCCTCCAACCCACCCAATGGCACGGTGCTGCTCAGGCCAGTCCGAACGCTCATCCAGGTAATATGGGTGAGAGAAGATTTCCTGTGCCTCTTCGAAGCCGACTCCACGCCTGGGACTTTGCCTCAACCGCTTGCTCTTCCGCTCATCGAAATGAAATCGCATTAAGGTATAACAGTTATACCATGTCTCTGAGGAACGTTCTCAGGCTGCCTTTCGCGCGGGCGGATACTTTCCTCAGGTCAAAGCGCGATAGAATATCCAGTCGCACTCGGAGACATTCATGGCAACTGCTACTCGCACAGATCCGCTCTCATTTCTTACCGATCAACTCAACGAACTGAAGCAGAAGGGCACCTACTTCAAGCTGCGCGTGTTGGACGATGAGCAGGCGGCGGTGTGCACCTTCGACGGCAAGAAGGTCATCAATCTTGCCTCCAACAACTATCTCGGGCTGACGACGCACCCGAAGCTGCGCGAAGCCGCGCTGGAGGCCACGAAGAAGTACGGCGTAGGCTCGGGCGCGGTTCGCACCATCGCCGGCACTATGAAGATTCACATGGAGCTGGAGGAGAAGATTGCGCGCTTCAAGAATGTCGAGGCCTGCGTGGTCTTCCAGTCGGGCTTCACCGCCAACGCAGGAACGGTTTCGGCGATTCTCGGCAAGGAAGACTTCATCGTCTCCGACGAACTGAACCACGCTAGCATCATCGACGGGGCGCGGCTGTCGCGCGCCAAGATCAAAGTCTTCCGCCACAAGGACGCCGCCCATGCCGAAGAGCTGCTCAACGAAATCAAGGACGAGCCCGGCCACAAGGTTGTCATCACCGACGGCGTGTTTTCCATGGACGGCGACATTGGAGCGCTGCCGCAACTGACCGCGCTGGCCGAAAAGTATGGCGCGATCATGATGGTCGATGACGCGCATGCGTCCGGCGTGCTGGGCCGCAACGGTCGCGGCACCGTCGACCATTTCAAGCTGCATGGCCGCGTCGATATTCAGGTCGGGCACGCTGTCGAAGGCAATTGGCGCGCTCGGCGGCTACGTCTGCGGCACGCGCGATCTCATCGAGTTCCTCTACCATCGCGGCCGGCCGTTCCTCTTTTCCACTTCGCATCCGCCATCCGTCGCGGCCACGTGCATCGCCGCGTTCGATGTGCTGGAGCAGGAGCCGGAGCGCATCGAGAAGCTGTGGGAGAACACGCGCTACTGGAAGCGGGAGTTGGGAGCGCTGGGATTCAACATCGGCGGCGTGAACACGCCAGCCAGCGAGACCCCGATCACGCCCATCATCGTTGGTGATGGCCGGCTGACCATGGACTTCTCGCGCGAACTGTTCAAGGAAGGCGTGATGGGCACGGGCATCGCGTTTCCGACGGTGCCCGAAGGCAAGGCGCGCATCCGTACCATCGTGACTGCGACGCACACGAAAGAGGAGCTCGATCAGGCGCTGGAGACGCTGAAGCGCGTAGGCAAGAGGATGGGAATTCTGGGGTAGGGTTTGAAGGGGCACACCTTCAGGTGCGCCGTGAGGTTAGAGGATATCGGCTTTAGCCGCTGAGGGAGCTCGACTCCATCCGATTTGGGGACAAGCTCAGGAGAGCGAATGACCTCGGGGGCTAAAGCCCAGTTCTCGATCGTCACGTACGGCGCAGCTAAAGCTGCGCCCCTTCAAAGCGAGAGTCGGAGCAGTCTGGTTTTCTTCTTGAACTGGTGGACGTTGATACCGATCGCGCTTCTCAGCATCGCGCTGGCCGTGCCGTACTTCTTGACCCACAGCTTCGTGACGCTTGCCTTCGTCCTGCAGCACGGCTTTGCCCTCGTCTGCCACCAGCGGCCGGAGCGTAGCTTCTGGATCTTCGGCGCGCCGGTCGCGGTGTGCGCGAGATGCCTGGGAATCTATCTGGGAGCGGCGATTGGGTTGCTGATGCGGACGTCGCGTTCAATCGCGATGCGCCTGTTGATCGTGGCGGCGGTGATCAATGTGCTTGACGCGGTGGCGGAACTTGCCGGGCTGCACGGCAATTGGATGGCAGTTCGATTTGCGCTGGGATTGGCGTTAGGAGCGGCGGGGGCGCTGCTGATTTCGTCGTCGATACGCTAGCGCGAGGCAGATGCCGTCAGGCTGAAAGTTTGTGCTAAAGCATCGGGAAAGCAGACTTCCTACGCCGACCTGAAGTCGCGCTCGTGATGTACAAGAGTAACGAGGCTCTGACGGCGCCAGCCTTACGGCACGCTCAGGGCAGTGTTCTCAAGGTGCGCCAGCCTCGAACCCGAGCGGCTCATCAATTCTCGTAAACTACTTTGCCGCCGACGATTGTCACCACTGCCCGTCCCGTGAAGTTCCAGCCGTCGAAAGGCGTGTTCCTGGATTTCGAGAGCGACTGCGAAGCATCGAAGGTCCACTTCTTTTTGGGATCGAAGATGGTGACGTCGGCGTGCGCGCCTTTGGCCAGCGTGCCTCGTCCGCTCAGGCCGAAGATTTTCGCGGGATTGGACGCGAGCAGTTCAACGATGCGCCACAGCGGCAGTTTGAAGTGATGATGCAGCACGGTAAGGGCGATGGGCAGCGCCGTCTCCAGGCCGGTGATGCCGAAGGCCGCGCGCTCGAACTCGACCTGCTTTTCGTGGAAGGCATGGGGCGCGTGATCGGTGGCGATGGCGTCGATAGTGCCGTCGAGGATGCCTTCGATCAGGGCGTCGCGGTCGGCTGTCGAACGCAGCGGCGGATTCATCTTGTAGTGAGTGTCGAATTCACCAACGTTCTCGTCGATCAGGGTGAAGTGATGGGGCGTGACTTCCGCAGTCACGCGCAGCTTCGCCTTCTTGGCACGGCGCACGGCTTCCAGCGCTTCGCGGGTTGAGAGATGAGCGACATGCACGCGACCCTTGGTCTCGCGTGCCAGGGCAATGTCGCGTTCCACCACGCTGTACTCCGCGGAGTTCGGCATGCCGTGCACGCCCAGCCGGAACGAGGTTGCGCCATAGTTCATGGAACAGCCCACGGTCACGCGAGTGTCTTCCGCGTGCTGCACTACCGTCATGTTGAGGCGGGCGGCGCGCCGCAGCGCATCACGCATCACTTTGTCATCGAGAATCGGCTTGCCATCGTCGCTCACGGCTACCGCGCCGGCTTTTTTCAGAGCGGCAAAGTTGGTCAGCTTCTCTCCCGCACTTCCGACGGTCGCCGCGGCAATCGGAAACACGTTCACCAATGCGCCGCGCTCAGGCGACAGCATCCAGCGCGTGATCTCGACCGAGTCATTCACCGGCACGGTGTTGGGCATCACGCAGACAGAGGTAAATCCGCCGGCGGCGGCCGCGGCCGTCCCGGTTACCTTCGTCTCCTTGTGCGAGTGTCCGGGCTCGCGCAGGTGCACGTGCATATCGATAAGTCCGGGTGCAACGATGGCGCCGCGCACATTGAGGGTTTGCTTCGCCTGACCGCGCAGCTTGCCCGGAGCAGCGACCGCTGCGACGCGGCCATCGCGCAGCAGCACATCCATCTCGTGATCGATGCCGCTGGCCGGATCGATCACGCGCCCGCGTTGTATCAGCAAAGATTCCATTATCTAGTGTTTCGCTCCCAGGACCATGGCCAAAATTGCCATGCGGGTCTTCACTCCGTTGCGCACCTGTTCGTGAATGCACGACTGCGGGCCATCGGCGACTTCGCTGGCCAGCTCCATGCCGCGGATGACCGGACCGGGATGCATCAGGATGGCGTCGGGCTTGGCCAGCATCATGCGCTGCGGCGTCACCTGGTAGTGTGCGACGTAATCCTCAACGCTGTGATGCCTTCCGGCGAGCCGCTCTTTTTGGACGCGCAGCGCCATCACCACATCGGCGCCTTGCAAAGCCGCATTCAGATCGTGGCTCACGGACACTCCGGGCGCCAGCGTCGCCGCGATCTCCGGCACAAAGTCGCGGGGGCCGCAGAAGATGACCTCAGCGCCGAAGCGCGAAAGCAGTTCCGCATTGGAGCGCGCCACGCGGCTGTGATAAACGTCGCCCACGATGACCACGCGCAATCCCCGCAGCTGCTTCTTGTGATTCAGAATGGTGAGCGCGTCCAGCAGGGCCTGCGAGGGATGCTGGTGCATGCCGTCACCGGCGTTCACGATGGGCACCGACATGTAGCGCGCCAGCAAGTGGGCCGAGCCGCTGTTGGGATGCCGCATCACGATCACGTCGGCCCCGATGCACTGCGATGGTCCAGCCGGTGTCGATGAGCGACTCGCCCTTCTCGATGCTGGAGGAAGTTGGCGGTGACCAGCGTGGTCATGGCGCCCAGGGCTTTGGCGGCGAAATCAAATGAGGCGCGGGTGCGGGTGGAAGCTTCATAGAACAGCAGCACCACGCGCTTGCCATGCAGTAAGCGGGTGGGACGATTCGGGTCCATGCGCCGGGCCAGCGCCAGAATGGCTTCAATCTGTTCGGTCGTAAGCTGGTCGATGCTCAGCAGTGAACCCAGAGATGGCGTCATTGTCCTTGCGGCACCTGCTCCATCAGCAGCACCTTGTCGGCGTCGTCGCTCTCTTGCAGTTTGACTTCGATGAACTCGTTGGGGGTGGTCTGGATTTTGCGGCCGACAAAGCTGGCCTCGATGGGCAACTCGCGATGGCCGCGGTCGATGAGCACGCAGAGTTGAATACGTCGCGGGCGGCCATGATCGAACAGGGCATCGAGAGCGGCGCGAGCGGTGCGACCGGTATAGAGAACGTCGTCCACCAGCACGATGTCTTTGTCGCGGATGTCGAATTCCATCGTGCTCTTTTTCACTTCCGGACCGTGACCTACGGTGGAGAGATCATCGCGATAGAGGGTGATGTCGAGCGTGCCCACCGGCACCGGCGTCTTCTCGATACGCCCCAGGATCTTCGCCAGCCGGTGCGCCAGCGGCACGCCGCGCCGCATGATGCCAACCAGTCCGAGGTTGGCGGTGCCGTTGTTCTTCTCGACAATCTCGTGCGCCAGGCGAACGAGCGTTCGCTCAATTTCCGAGCCGGAAAGGATTTGCGATTTTTCGCGGAGATTCGAGGAGTGAGTGGAGGCCTTCGTCATGCCGCTCGAATCATACGCAAAGCGGGAGGCGTGGAGCAAATGGAGATAGCAACGTCTGTGTCTCAAGGCCAGCACAGTGGATCATCCTGGGCAATCGGCGGCCTTGATGTTTCATCGCTTCTGCTACTACTTGCCCAAGCGAATGGTGGAGAGCGTTTTGAGAAGTCCGAAGATATTGAGCAGCCATAAGACGACCGAGATTACTACCACCCCATTCAAAATCGAGTTGATGGAACCCGCCATCGGGATATAGCGGTTCACCAACCACAAAAGCACTCCAACGACGACCAGAACGATAACAACTTGAAGTAACGGCATTTGTTCGACTACCTTTCTATATTTCTCGCAGAGCGGGGTGATGTTTTGCGCTCGGCTGGCTCCAGGAATGTTTGTTTGGCTAAGATAACGGCCTGTTGCGACCGCAACGCTGCACTACGCATTGGGAAGAGAGGGCGGCCCGCGAGACGACAAGCTGCATACAGCTTCGTACGCTTCCGCGGGCCTGATCTTTACCCTCCGGAGCTATGAGCTGCTTTCTCAGGCTCTGCATGGGCTGCGGGCGCTGGACGGGAGGCAGGCTCAGCGTGAGCTGCCGGCGCTGGACGGGAGGCAGGCTCAGCATGAGCTGCCGGCGCCGGGCGAGGAGCAGGCTCAGCATGGGCTGGGGTTGCCGGCCGGGGAGCAGGCTGCGCATGGGCCACAGTCGCCGGACGAGCAGCCGGCTGCGCATGGGCGGCGGGCTCCTTCGAAGGCTCAGCGGTGGCCCGTGTCGGCTTAGGCGTTGCCGGCTTGTTTTCATTGGTGCGGGCCGCAACTGCCTTATCCTCAGCTGCCTTGTTCTGAGTAGCCTTGGTTGAAGCTGCGTTATTTGTGGCAGCCTTGTTCTCGGTGGCCTTAGTTGCAGTAGCCTTGTTCTCGGCGGCCTTAGTTGCAGTAGCCTTGGTCGCGGCTGCATTGTTTGCAGGAGCCTTGTAAGGTGCTCCGGCCTGTTTGGCCGCTACTACTCCGTGGCCGCTAAACTCCCCAGGCTTCGCAGTTGCAGCGACAGCCGGCTTGCCGTGGTTCACGGACGCCAGGAGTGCGTGGTTGGTGCTGGCAGTCTGCACGTGCTGAGTTTGCAGCGAGGTTGGTGGCGTGTGTTGCTCATGTGACGCTGTCTCTTCTGCTGCCGTGGGTCGGGCGTTAACTCCACCGGCGCCGCCGTTGTAGCTGACATGGTTCACGGTAGTGTTGTTGATCACCGTGGTGTTGTAGACGTTGTGAATGTTGGTGACGTTCACATTGTTCGCTGCGCGATTGTAGTAAAACTGTCCATTCTGCCAGCGTCCACCCTGATAGCCGACACCGCCATAGCCATAGCCGTAGTTGACGCCGCCGTAGAAGCCGACTTGCTGACCCCAGTAGCCGCCATTCCAGGCGAAAGCGCTGCCGCCCCAACCCCAGTAACCAGGAGTCCAGAGCAAACCGACGGTGGGCGGCTGGACCCATGTACCGGGCACCCAGAAGTAGCCCTCACCTCCGTAAGCCCAGTAGCCGGGCGTCCACAAGTAGCCGGCGTCGGGGGCAACGGGTTGTACGTACACGGGCAGTGCCGGGGGAGCGATCACAACTGACACCGCGAACTGCGCGTACAGCGCGGCCGGAATGGCCAGTATCAGGAGTGTCAGTAATAACAAACGGGTAATACGCATTTTGATTTTCCTTGCCAGATCATCCTTCCATTGCCCGGTTGGAACTCGCTGCGCCGGGCTGCGTGGAAGGAGGGGCATGTCATATGCAAGGATTTCATCTTCGCAGTTATAAGTCTGAGCATTACGGCTCACTTTCGGGAATAGCGCAATATAGTCGGTTAAGCCGTTTCGCGGGCTGACGGGACTGAGGCGGCGAAAAGTAGGCGGCGCGAACCCGGAGAGGTTGCGCTCTCGCCGTGGTGGCGACCAGCCAGGATTCGGTCAGGCGGAAATGGAAGTCGTGCCACCAGCGTCTAACCTTTGGCGTGCGACCTTCCCAATGCGATTCTATGGGCCGCGCGTCTTCTCTGCTTCTTGGCCCTTAAAGCGTCGGTGCGCTCTTCAGCTGTGTGCCATTGGGAAGCGGATAGCTTGGGGGTTACTTGAACCTCGCCAGGCGTTGCAGTCGGTTCTGAAGTCTTGTTTACGGTAGACATACTTTTCTCCTTAAGGTTTTGCGTGAAGATATTTTTCGCTGCTCGTACGCGGCCTAAAACGTATAGGCAGGCCGCTACTCATCACTTCTTACGAGGCCCATTCGACAGGCGCGAACTGACGAACGACCTTCCCGTGGGCCGTTTCAGATTGCTTATGTCCACATGACAGGCAAACCGCGCCCATGTGGATAAGCGCGCCTTCCCGAGTAATCTCGCTTTCGCGAATTCCGAAGGCAGCCGCGATGACCGGACCTGTGCATCGATTACAGGGAAAGGCGGAGATGTGAAGATACTTCGTCTTCATGATGGGTTCTTCTTTCAACGCAGGAGTGACAAGGACGAAACTATCACTTGGCTACCTATATATCTAATCAATACTGTTCGTTGATAAGGATTTCCATACCGAAGAACTTAGCGACAGAGAAGCTGTAAGGAGACACCAGCATAAAGCGCACAGCGGCGCAAGAGTGGTCACTATTGCTCAGCCGCGCCGACTCGAATGTGAGAACGTTCTTAAGCAGACCTGCCTGGGATGCTCCGGTGAAGATCATCTCGGAGCCTAAAGCAGGCAGCTCAAAGGAGACATTTCATGCTTTGGACCATCTTCGTCATACTCTTGGTACTGTGGTTGCTCGGGTTTAGTTTCCATATAGCGGGCGGCCTGATCCACCTCTTGCTGGTCGTCGCCCTCGTGGTACTGATCATCAACCTGGTTTCCGGGCGCAGAACAGCCTGATCCGTGCAGGGATCAGTTGGGTCTCATCCCGCCCGACGTTACTGCGCTGCGCGGCGTTCCTCTCATCCTGGCTGGATTAATGGAGGCTCCTTTTCTGGTGGACTTAGCCATACGTGGCTTGGCCATTTCCTTTTTTACTTCGCGGAGACCGGCCTCGGTGAACGCTCTCTTTTTCTTGCTGCGTGCCATAATGCCGTTATCATTTCACGGAGACCAAAGGCGAGAACGGTCAATTTAGACCATGGGGGCAGACTCTGAAGATAATCTGAATAACGGCGGTCCTGTCTGACGAGATCCGCCAAAAACCGCAGTGCCTCACTCCTTCAGAAAGATATTAAGCAGGGTATTGTGGACCCGGATCTCACCGTTGTATTCGATGAAACCTAGTTTTCTGAAGCGATTCAAGAAAAAGCTCACTCGCGAGCGGGTTGTGCCGATCATCTCAGCCAATACTTCCTGGCTGATCTTGGGAACCACCGTCTCGGGTTTGCTTTGCTTGCCAAACTGCGCCAGCAGTAACAGAATCCGCGCGAGCCGCTTTTCGCTGGAATTGAAAAGCTGGTCTACCAGGTCCGCCTGCATGCGGGCGTTGCGGGCGAGAAGAAAAGACACAAACATCTCCGACAATTCTTGTTCCTGGTGAAGTACCCGAATCATCTCTGGCTTGCTAATCCTGAGCAGTACACACTCGGTCATGGCGGTAGCGGTTGCGAGGCGAAGAGGGTGAGCTGAAACCATGCAGTTCTCCCCCAGGAATTCCCCAGCCCTTACCAAGGCGAGGGTCGCTTCTTTTCCCTTCGCGGAGATGACGGTTACTCGCAGTTGGCCCCTCCGCACGTAGAAGATGGCATCGGCGGCGTCGCCTTGCGCATAGGCGATCTGAGTTTTCTTCAAGTGGCGAACGTTTTTGTCCAATCCGACTTTCGCCAGAAAGGCTTCGGGATCGAAACCTGTACCGCCATTCTTTGGCTTTGGCTTGAGGGGCTTGCGCGGGAGAGGCTGTTGCATCGCGTCGGTATTAACTGGCGGTGGGCGCTTTGCCGGAGAGACTTGGCTGCGGGTTGGTATGTCCCTGGCGCTCATTTTTACACCTCCAGACGGCAGGATCATCCCTTTGCGTATTATACGGTCACGAAACCTTCTGGACTGTTCAGCCATACAGAGTTCGAGGCACCGCGGGCAGTGCCAGGCGGCGTACATCCCCATTTCATAGGCATTCGCGGCCACGCGAACAGAGGCGAGTAGCCTAGCGGAACTCGCGGCGGCGACGAAACATGGAAGCGCCCAGAGCGCCACCGGCCGCGGTGAAGAGTACGAAGATCACTCCCATCACCAGTAAAAAGAAAACGATGATTGTGGCCGCGCCCTGCGGGGTGGTCATCCACTCGAACATGCGCTGCATCATTTCCTGCACCTTGGGATCGGGGTTGGCGGCCATTTGTTTTTGCATCTGCTGTTCCATAGCCTGGCGAAAGTCGCCGTGGGAGCGCAGCGTCAGGAACGAGACCGTCGACACCACCGAATTGACCATAAAGCCAAATAGGCCCGCGAGCGCGCCCAGCTTCATTCCCATGCCCGGCGTGATCAGCGTCTCCGGCACGCGCTTCTGATAGAGCGAGACGCAAAGTGCGCCGGCGCCGAGCATCCAGAGGCAGCAACCAACCGAGATGATGGGAATGGCGGTGAGCAGTGCCGCGCCCACTCCGCACAGCAATGCGCCTTTCCACGCCAGGTCCCAGCGAATGGCGGTGGGGGGCGGCGGGTAGGGCGAACCCTGTGACCACGCCGAAGATGGCTGCGCTGTAGGCGGAGGCGGTTGCACGGAAAAATCGGGAGTTGGATCCGGTGTCGACTGGACCTCGCCTTCCGGCGGGATGACGCGAATTTGCGGGGCACCGCAGTGCGGACAGAAGGCAGTTCCTTCCGGAATCTCGGCTTGGCAGCGATAGCAGGGATGTTCCACTTGCCGAACGTTACAGGAAGGAATGAGCAATTAGCAACTGGCCGCGAGCCTCGAGCTCCGAGCCATGACCCATGACGCATAGCTTGACCTGCGAGCTACGAGCCATACTTTTGCTAACCACGGGCCAAGGCAAATCGCGGCGGCCCGGGTGCGGCATTTGCACGTCTCACATTCGTCGGCTTAGAGACAATCGTCGTATAGGCTACTCGCTCGAGGGCTCTTGGCTCGAGGCTAGCCGCTCAAAGCTCACGCTGGTTGCTCGCCGCTCAGAACTAGAGGGTGTCCTGCTTGCCCCGGGTCTGTATCAAGACCGTGCCGAAGCGCGTGCCGGAGCCGTTAGGCTCGATTGATACCAGATGCTGGTTGTCGCTGGTGCCCACTTTGATCTCCCAGCCGTCACCGCTGGCATCGGAGCAGCTGAGCTTCTTGTCGTCGTCGTTGTGTCCGGAGATATGCACATCGGAGCCGCCGTTGTGCCCGTTGCACACCAGGATGCTCCCGAACGATTTCATTTTGCTCTCGTAAAAGGCTTTCACTTTGTCCGGCGAATCGTTGGTTTCGTACTCGGCCGCGATGACCTTGAGGCCGAAGCCGATGGCGCCGATGCTGATGTTTGCCGAATGATTGTCGCCGTTGTCGGCGGGGCGAAGGTGGGCGCCGGGATACACGGGGATGCCGTTGTCGGCTGCTTTGCCGCTACTGTCCACCTTGAGATCGGCAAAGGGCGTCTTGATGTCGACCTTCTCGTTCTTCTTGTCCTTGTCGTCGACGCTGATGCTGCATGCGCCCAGCAGCAACGTCATGCCTGCAATTACCGTCGCCAACAAGGCTCTCATGGTCCCGTTCGTCATTGTGGTCCTCCGCTGGAACTCAATACTTCGGGTCAGAATCCGGCTCGAAACTGCCGCTAGAATCTGTGGCGGATCGGACCGGAAGTCCTCGTGAAAATTAACACAACCATCGGATCGCGGTCCTTCGCTGTCTATTGATACGAATGTCAGGTGCAGCAGGTTCCCTTGAATCGCCTCTCCGCGCACCGAGGTGACGGTTGCCGCTTCTGTCCCGATGGCTAACCAACGACATCAGATTCGCCCTAGCGGCGGGGCGGAAAGGTGCGCGGCAACCAGTTCGACGGCCTGTTGCGCAAGGGCGCCGATCGTCTCCAAAGCCCTCCAGCCACACCACCTCCGGCTCGCGACGGAACCACGTCATCTGCCGCTTGGCATAGTTGCGATGGCCCTGTTGCGCCGCGACGATGGCTTGCTCGAGCGTGAACTCGCCGCGCAGGAATTGGGTGGCCTGGCGATACCCGAGCGAGTCGAGCGGAGTCACATCCTTTGGCTTGCCGTAGCGGCCAAGCAGCGCCTGCGTTTCCTCCACCAGGCCATTGGCAAACATCTTCCGCGCGCGAAGGTTGATGCGGTCGTATAGTTGGTCGCGCGGCGGATTCAGCCCAATTCGCAAAATGCGAAAGCCGCGCAAGGGATCGCGCCCGCGTTGCTGCCACAGTTCGCTGATTCGCGCTCGCGAAGCCAGGCAAACCTCGATGGCGCGAATCAGTTTGGCGGCATCGTTGGCATGGATCTTCGCCGCCGTCGCAGGATCGAGCCGCCTGAGGATTCGGTGCAGATAGGACGAACCAGACGCGGCCATGCGCCGTCGCAGGCGGTCGCGCAACTCGTTCCGAGCGCTGCGGCCCGGGAAACAGTCCTTCCAGCAGGGCGCGAAGGTACAAGCCCGTGCCTCCGACCACGATTGGCAGTCGGCCGCGCTCGACAATCGCATCTATCGCGGCCCTCGCTTGCCGGGAATATTCGCCCGCCGTGAACGGTTCTCCGGCTCCGCGACATCGAGCATGTGATGCGGAACCAGCGCTCGTTCGTGCGCGCGTGGGCTTGGCCGTACCGATCTCGAAGCCGCGATAGACGGCTACCGAATCGCAGCTGACAATCTCGCCCGCGAAGTGCTGGGCCAGAGTCGAGCGCCAGCGCCGATTTTCCCGACGCCGTCGGCCCCAGAACCACCACCAGCAGCGGGTCAGACTGCGAGGACGACATCATCGCATCCGCTGGGCTGTCATCGTGCGCCCCAGGGAATACTCTTGCCGAATCGGACGAATGCCAGGACCAGAATCAAGAGGGCGATGGCGAGCACGCCAATCAACTTCCGCCGGTCGCGCGCGCGCTGCCGCTGTTGCAACTGAAGCTCGCGCTCCTGGGAACGGAGCGGCCTCGCGTCCTGCTGCTGGGTCATCCACAGCACAATTCTACGCGTGCCGCCGGAGCGGTTTCACGGTTGCAGACGGTGGAGTACGGCAAAGCTGAGCGTGGACGCAGTTATTCCACTTCGCCTTTGGCCGGATTGTAGTAGAAGTGGAAGCGCAAGGCGATGTAAGGCCCGTGGAATTCGTTGGGCAGAGGGGCGAAAGGTACCGAGGCCGTGATTCCGCCCCAGGCGGCCCGATCCAGTGGGGTATCGCCGGAAGGTCCAACAATCTTCATGCCGGCAACCTTACCGTCCTTGAGGATGACGAACTCGATCGAGACTTTCCCTTTTTTCAACAGCGGAGGACGGGCTTCTTCAGGGATGAGGTTGTACCAGTTCATGCGCACCGCTTGCAGAACGCGCGAGAGGTACGGGCCAAAGTCCACGCCCTGAGTATCGGAAAGAACTTCCAGATTGCCCTGCACTCGAGCCGCGGTTCCACCCGGACCAGCGCCGTAGTCACCGCCGCCTCCATAGCTTCCACCACCGCGCCGCGCCGCGACGGCACGCGCCGCCTGCTCAATGGATGAGCCTGGCGACATTACCCCGGCCAGGTTGCCGGGAAACTTCGGCGTGCCCTGCGGTTGCGCAGGCAGCCTGGGATTGTCCTGCGGAATGCCCGGCTGGAGCTGCGCCATGGGCTGGCCCTGCGCCGGGTTCGGCGGTTGCTGGTTGGGCTGCGGTTGCGCCTGTTGTGCCGGCGGGGTATTTTGCGCCTGTTGTGCCGGAGGCGACGGAATCTTCGGCGGACCCGCGCGCCTCAATTCCTCCAACGTCTTCTTGTCCAGCGTAGGATGCCGGCTCTCCGCGATGCGGTTCTTGTCTGACAACACGTCGGTCTTCGGCGCCCGCTTCGGCTCTTTCTGTAAATCCGGCGGAAGGTCGAGGTAGGTCATCTGCTGATTGCGCATCAGGTCTTCGGGCGAGATCAGCACTACGCCCTTAATGCCGGGAAACAGCTTGGGAGAAAGTATCAGAAACATGACCACCATCAGGTGGACGACCACGGAAATCCAGAACGCCTCGCGTACGCGCGCGCGCTCCAGGTCGTCCTCCAACTGGATCAGCAGGTGCGGGGTAAGCTCGGTGTCGAGCGCCGTGCCGCCTTCCCAGAGCGCAAGCTCTCCGTCTTCGCGCGGGGGAAGAGAGGTTGGTCGGTCTGGCGGTGTCAGGATTGAAGCCATCCGTCTGGATCAAATATGCCGAGAGTTCAAGTACATTAGACGCCCCTCGACCGGTGAAGGCAAAAGCTTCTTGAGGATGGCGCAACCGTAGTAAACCCGGGAGCTTGTAGCTAGTTTCTGCTTCTATTTTCGCATAAGGTGCTCCCTAAAGCCATTCCACCACCGTGCTGCAAGAGTTCCCGAAACTCTCCGGTAAACTGTCCTTATGAAGGCCGTCATCGTGGGCACCGCAGGTCATATCGATCATGGCAAGAGCGCGCTGGTGCGGGCTTTGACCGGGACCGATCCTGACCGCCTGGCGGAGGAAAAGCGTCGCGGCATCACCATTGATCTCGGCTTCGCCAATCTGGAGCTGAACGGCCCAACCGGCGAACCCATTCGCCTCGGCTTCGTGGACGTTCCCGGACACGAGCGCTTTGTGCGCAACATGCTGGCCGGTGTCGGTGGCATCGATCTGGTTTTGCTGGTTATCGCTGCCGACGAGTCCATCAAGCCCCAGACTCGCGAGCACTTCGACATCTGCCGCCTGCTGGCCGTACAGCGCGGGATCACGGTGCTGACGAAGTCCGATCTGGTCGATCCTGAAACTCTGGACGTGGTGAGGATGGAAGTGTCCGACTTCGTCAAAGGCTCGTTTCTCGATCCGGCAACTTCTCCCATCATCCCGGTGAGCTCGAGGACCGGCGCGGGGCTTGGCCAACTTAGGAACGAGTTGGCTCGCCTTGCTGCCGAGACTACGGCCAAGGATTCCAATGCCGTCTTCCGTCTACCCATCGACCGGGTCTTCACTATGAAGGGCTTTGGCACAGTTGTAACGGGAACGCTGATTTCGGGGACAGTTCACAAAGATGAAGAGATCCAGTTGCATCCAAGTGGCAAGAAGCTGCGAGTGCGGGGGGTGCAGGTTCACGGAGCCGCATCTGCTCATGCTATCGCCGGCCAACGCACGGCGCTAAACCTGGCCGGTGTCGAAACTGCGGAGATGGCTCGCGGCATGATGCTGACGCCTCCGCAGATGTTTCACCCGGCCCGTCGCGTCAGCGTCGCACTTGATCTTCTGCGCACAGCCAAGCCGCTGCGAGACCGCGCCCGCGTGCATTTTCATGCCTTCACCGCGGAAAGCATCGCGGAAGTTAGTTTGCTTGATGCAAAGCAGTTGCAGCCAGGCGAGTCCGGATTGGCGGTCCTTAAGCTCGACGAGCCGCTCTTGCTGTTGCCCGGCGACCGCTTTATCGTCCGGCAATTTTCTCCGGTCATCACCATCGGCGGCGGCCGGATCCTTGATGCCGGGGAACAACCGCGGCGCACTAAAGCTGAGGAGCGATTGGCATTCCTGCGGAGGCTCGCAAAGGCAAGTCCTGAAGAAGCGTTGCTGGCGAGGGTTTCCCGCCAGCGCGAGGATGGTCTTGCGGTTTCCGACGCCGTTGCCGAGACGGGATGGCTGCGATCGCGGGTAGAGCAGATTGCGGCGGAGCTTACGAAGTCCGGCCAGGTAGTTCGCTTCGACGAGCTGCTGCTGGCACCGTTGCTGGTGGAATCGCTGCGGGAAAAGGTTTTGGCCAAGATCGAACAGTTTCACCACGCGAATCCGCTGGTACCGGGAATCGGCCAGGAGGAGCTGCGCGAAACCCTGGGCTTGGGCGAGGAAGTTTTTCGCGGTGTTCTGGATTCGCTGGCGCGGGACAAGAAGCTGGAGGTCAGCGGCGAAATTGTCCACACCGCGGGCAAGGGGGTGGTCCTGCGCGACGAGGAGGCCGAGTCAAAGGTGCGGATCGAGCAGGCTTTTGCGCAGGCAGGGTTGAAGGTCCCGCTGTTGAAGGAAGTATTGGCTGCGCTGCCCGTGGACCAGACGCGGGCACAGAAAATCGTGACCCTGTTGCTGCGCGATCGTGTACTGGTGAAGCTCTCGGACGACCTGGTGTTTCATCGCGATGCGCTGGCCGCGCTCCGCCGCCAGATCGTCGCGCAGAAAGCGAAAACGCCGAAGCTCAACGTCGGCAGCTTCAAAGACCTGTTCGGTATAACGCGAAAATACGCGATCCCGCTGCTTGAGTATCTGGACCGGGAACGCGTGACCCGGCGGGTCGGCGACGAACGAGTGATTTTGTGACCGCGCGGCAAAATATGGAGCGGACAGGAGCAGCGTGGAGGCGGATGCTCAACGCTGCCCAGAACGCGGGCGTTCCTCTCCGAGCTTAAAGGGGCAAACCGCGCGTCCGCTTCTGTCCGCTATGGTCCCTACTTCACGAAGCCAGCTGTTGGGGCACGCTGATGGTGCGTTTGGGTCCACGTTTGCGAATCAGTAGCACGCGAATGCGCTCCAACAGTTCCATGGGAGCGAGTTCGCCTTTGGGCAGCCAGGAGTCCGCCCGATGTTCCTCGGGGCAGCAATTCACGCATCCGGAAAACAGCAGCGCCGGGGTTTCGGGGGAAATGGACTTCAATTGCTCAATCAGTTTTGCGCCATTGAGCTTGGGCATCATCAGGTCGGAAAGCACCAGATCGATGCCGCCGCCCTTCATGGCTTCGATAGCGCGGTCAGGATCGCAGCAGGTGAGCACGCGATAGCCGCGGGTCTGGAGTAGGACTTTGCGAACGGAGAGAGAGCGTTCGTCATCGTCGATGCACAGGATGGTACGTTTCGGTTTCATTTACCCCACCGAACCTTCTCGGGAGCGCTGCGCGTCCGTGTCCGGGCAAACCTGGGAAGCCGGACCTGCGTAACCGCCGCCGAGTAGTTTGTTAATTACGCCAGAGCAATAGCGTGTTCCGGATACTACGACTGCCGCGAGGGTTGCACAAGTATTGTCGAGATCAATTGCGAGATTTTTTTTCGGGACGCGAGCAGGAACGAAATCGCACCGCGTATGGTGATGTTTTTTTTCGCGGCTCGCGCCAAAGCCTTACTGGATGCCGCTTTTCACCGTGCACAGAATATCCTCAGAAAAGTCACATCGTAACTTCTCCGTTAATCACATGCACTACGTTACCTCCCACCCGCACATTCGTCACCGCGTCTCCCGACTTTGCGGCGCGCACGTAAAGAAAACTTGGACGCCGCGTTTCCATGCCCTGTTCGATCAGCCCTGGCGTCTCCGGCGCCAGTACGCCATGCTTCACCGCCCACGCCGTACAGCATCCCGCGGCGGAGCCGGTGGCGGGATCTTCGCCGTTGTAGAAGATCATGCGCGCGTGCAAGGTGGCTCGGGGATCGACGGTCTGGCGGCAGACAAAATAGAAGAACGCCGGATTGCCAATGGTTGCCAGATACGGCGCCATCTGGGTCCAGCCGATGCTGAGCTTTTGCAGTGTGGCCAGCGAACGGAATGGGACCACGGTGAACGGCATCCCGGTGGAGACGGTTTGGATGGGCAGACGCTCGTCCAATTCAGCGACCGGAACGCCGAGCACGCCGGCAATCACGTCATGGGGGTGCATGGGGCCGAACTGGGGCTCGGCTTGGCGCATCTCCCCGAAGAGCAGCCCGTCACGTTGCTCGAAACGCACCGGAATCTTGCCGATCTTCAGGTCGAGCACGATCTCGTCGGTGCTCGACTGCTGTCGCAAATACCACGCTGTGCCCAAGGTGGGGTGGCCCGCGAAGGGCAGTTCTTCATTGGTTGTGAAGATGCGGACCTTGTGGCCTTCGGCGAGTTCCGTGGCTTGGTCGCGCGGCACAATGAACGTGGTCTCACAAAGATTGGTTTCGCGGGCCAGCTTCTGCATCTCGTCATCGCTGAGGCCGCGAGCGTCGGTGAAAACCGCCAACTGGTTGCCTTCCAGAGGACGCGAGGTGAAGACGTCAAGCTGCACGAAGGGGAATTTGCGCTGGGTCATGAGAGCGGCTCCGAGACCAATGTAGCAGGAGTCCGCTTTCCTGGAGGAGTTGTCCGGGCGCGTTCTGTGACCAGCCTCAGGCAGGCGGGGCCGGCGCTGATACAATCGCCGTTGTCCAAGGTATTGAAGGGCACGTTGGACGTTCCCGCCACTCGGTCTGACGTGAGGGTATTGCGGAAGCGAAGGGGGTCCGGTGACTCTCCCGGTCTTCAAAACCGGCGATTGGCATCTTCGATGTCAATGGTGCGTTCGACTCGCACACGCTTCCGCCAAACTTTTCATTGACGTACGCGCTGTCTCGCATTACTGCCACGTTTTCGGCTCCGGCGCGGTTGCATGTTGGTTGCATAAAATCCTCAAAAGCCTTCATTGCAGCCGTCGCGTCAGCAGCAACTGACTTCACGTAAGCGTTCATGGTTGTTGAGAGATTCGCGTGCCGGAGAATGGCCTGAATCGTCTTGTCTTGTACGCTTGCGGCTCCAGGCCTGGGCAGCGATCTGTACCGGGTCCCCACAGGCTGCTCAATGGAGGCGTGTACCTAAGATCAAGATCGTTGAAATCTTCCACCGACATTCCGTGAAAGCCTCGCTCGGCCGATCGCGCCAATCCGCAAATTGCTTGGGACGAAACGGCCTTTCCTTAGCGCTTTCCGCGGCATTCTGATCAATCGGCTCGTACCGAGGCTGCCGGCGTTTGCGCCTGCACATCCTGGCCTCGCTCTCAACCACGCGCATGGCCCACGGTTTGAACTTGCCGCGCCCGCTCATTGGCGCAAGCGACACCGAGCTGGGCTAACCTACGCATATGTCCGCCGCTGTGGAGCAGGCCTTGGCCCTGATCCATGACCGCCATCCCGACTCGATCGACCAGGCGCTCGCCCTGCTTCAGAACACCGTCTATTCCTTCAGCATGAAAGTCTGCGGCCATCCCCAGGATGCCGAAGACACCATGCAGGAAGTTCTGCTCAAGTCCATTCCGCATTTGCAGAACTTTGAGAGCCCGCGCGCTTTGGCGGTATGGCTGTACAAGGTCGCGCGCAACCGCTGCATCAGCAACCGGCGGGGCGAGAAGAACTCTGCGGCGAGGAACATCTCGCTCGACCAACTGATGCCGGACAATCGTGAGCTATCGGAGCTGCGGAGCAGAACCCCCGGACCTGAAGCCGTCGCGCTCAATCGCGAAAGCGCCGAACATCTACGCCGCGCCATCGCCGCAATACCTTCCGCCTATCGCATGGTTCTTGTCCTGCACGACATGGAAGAGTTGAGCACCGCCGAGGTCGCCCAAGTTACAGGTTTACGGGAAGGCACGGTGCGGGTTCGCCTGCATCGCGCACGTTTAATGGCGCGGCGTTCTCTTGCGGACCTCGGCAAGGGTGTTGCGCCCGGCAGTGTTGTGCTTCATGCGGCCGCCGAGGTTTCGCGTCCGCAACGCTGCCGGAGCTTGTTTGCCGCGCTCTCCGATTACATGGATGGCCTGGTGGACGACGCCGTGTGCGAAGAGATGGATCGACACATCAGCCAGTGCGAGCCGTGTCAGGCGTTTCTTGCCAGTCTGAAGCAGGCGGTTGCGCAGTGCCGGTCCTATACGCCGCAATGCGATGCCCGGCGCGCTGAACAACTACGCCAGGAGCTGGTCTTGAAATATCGGCAGGCGGTTGCCGGCCTGGAGAAGGCGCGGAGTCAGCGGTCCAACTGATGCGAAGCCCGCAGGATCATGCCTCGGCAATTCGAACCGTGAGACCTGCACGCAGTGCGACTACATTACTCCCGAACTCACGCTGCAAGACGCCGGTAGCGTCAAATCCCGTGCAATGACAGGGCGCGATCAGCTCTGCACCAAAATCGCGCAGGTTCTCCGTCGTTGCCTGAATGCGGTCCGCTGACGCTCGGAACAGGTGCAGGCCCCCAATTACGGCGGCAATGTTGGAATTTCCGGTCAACTCGCGGGCATAGTTCAAGCGTGTTGATCAGCCCGGAGTGCCCGCACCCGGTGATCACCGCCAAACCGCGCGGCGTTTCGATCAGCAGGGCCTGATCGTCGACCAGAGTATCGGGTTGAGTGCAATTTTCATCGAGGAAGAACGGATCGGGCACGTCTTCGTAACTATTTCTGCGCGGGATCGCACCGGTCACCAGGATTCCCGGCGCGATCTCTACCGGACCCGAGGACTTGATAACATCCGAGTCTCGCGCCAGCAAAGCCTCGCGGGATGCTTGCGGTATGCCTTTGGCACGGTGAGGCGGCGCTTTCTCACGCTGGTACTTAGGCTTCAGTGCGGCAGGATGGACGTAGGTCTTGCCGTGAAATCCCGCGGCCATCAACGCCGCGATGCCGCCCGTGTGATCGGAGTGACCGTGACTAACCACCAGCGCCTCGGCGCTTCGCAGATCGATTCCCAGCAGCTTGGCATTTTGGAGAAGCGTGTGGCCTTGGCCCGTGTCACAGAGAATGCGATGCTGGTCAGCCTGAATCCACAGCGCCAGGCCCCACTCGCCGGCAGCCTCGAAAATACCTGCTGTGTTCTCAACAATTGCGGTAATGCTCAGATTCTTAATCATAGGTTTCTTGCGTGGACGTGGATGCGGCTGTCGAATGCGGCGCGATCAGTGATTAGCGGACAGCCCAAAGTCATTCTATGCGCCCACCGCCTGCCACAGACATTCCCGTTTCGGGAATCTCCCTCGCTGGCGACACTATCCCTGTAACGTTGTCACGCGTCACTGCGTTTCTTCCTGTGGTCCGATGTAATGGCCTGTCGAGCCCGCCTCGGCCACAGGGAGAACGAGATGATTTCAGCAACGGTCACTCTTACTCAAGCCTCAAGGCACTCATCGCCAATTCGTAGCTACCAGCGGTACGGGACATCACCTGATCCTGGATGACGCCGCCGGCAATACCGGCGCCAAGCCCATTGAACTCGTCGCCATCGCGCTCGCCGGATGCACTGCGTTCGACGTGATCAACATCCTGCGCAAGAAGCGCCAGCAGGTGACCGGCTATGAAGTCAAGGTCGAAGCCGAGCAGTCGCCCAACCCGCCGCAGGTCTTCACCGCTGTTCGCATTCACCACATCGTGACCGGCGTCGATGTCTCGCCACAGGCGGTGGAAGACGCGATCCGTCTCTCCGAGGAGAAGTACTGCTCCGTCGGTGCCATGGTGAAGCAGAGCGCCGAGCTGCATACCACCTCCGAGATCGTGCCCGCGACTGAAGCTGTCCTGGTTGAGGCTTAGGCGATGCTGGCGCTTCCCAGAATGCAGTGCCGTGGCCTGAGCCCATCAACAGCCACGCTTCTGCTGCTGACCCTCATTGCAGCGTCGACTGGATTTGCGGCCGCGCAAACTCCTCTCACTCTGCCTCAGGCGGTCAGCATGGCGCTCGACAAGAATCCGCTTCACAAGGCTGCGCTGGCGGACACTCGCATTGGGGCCGCTGCCGTTCGTCAGGCGCAGTCGCCGCTACTGCCCAAGATCACCTTCAGCGAGAGCGCGCTGCGCGGCAACGATCCGGTGTTCGTCTTCGGCTCCCGCCTTCGCCAGCAAAACTTCACCGCCGCCGACTTCGCCCTCAACCAGCTCAACAGCCCCACTCCGATCAGCAACTTCTCCAGTCGCTTCTCCGGCCAGTGGAGCCTGTTCGATGGTCTCCAGAGCTGGTACGCAGTGACTCGTGCGAAGTATATGAAGCAGGCTGCCGAACAGCAACTGGATCGCGCCGACCAGGAGTTGGTCTACCAAGCCGTGCAGGCTTACTACGGCGCGTTGCTGGCGCAGCGCCAGGTACAGGTCGCCGAAGCCGGTCTTGAGACTGCGCAGGCCATCGAGGCCAGCAGCCGCGCACGGGTCGAAAGCGGAATGGCCGTCGAATCCGATTTGCTGAGCGCGCAGGTGGCGACCGCATCCCGGAAGCAGGAACTCATCGCCGCCCAGAACTCGCTCTCGCTGGCGCGCACGCAGTTGGCGCTGGCGGTCGGCGTCTCCTCCGACATCTTGTTCGAACCGCAGGAGGCGCTGAGCGATCCTACCCTCTCTCCGCCACCGGTCGCGGAACTGGAGGCGCTTGCCATCGAAAAGCGTCCCGACCTGAAGCGCGTGAACGCGGAACTCCGCGGACAGGACAAAAACATCTCGGCGGCAAAAGGTGCATTCGCTCCGCGCCTCAACGTCTTCGGCTCTTGGGAGACCGACAGCCCTACGCCGGGATGGAACGGCGGCAACAACTGGGTCGCGGGAGCGGAGTTGCAGCTCGATCTTTTCGACGGCGACAGCAAGCGGGCCAATCTCGCGATGCAGAAGGCCATGCAGGAGAGAGCAACCGCCATGCGCGACAGCTTCCGCGATCAGATTCGGCTCCAGGTTCGCAAGGCCTACTACGATTATGACGCGGCGCAACAGTTGGTAGGCGTAGCACGCACCGCCATTGCTCAAGCGGAAGAGAGTCTGCGCATCAACCAGAACCGCTACGACGGCGGCCTGACGACCATCAGCGATCTGCTTCGCGTGCAGGAGGCAGCGCAGCACGCCAGGAGCGACTACTGGCAGGCCGTTTACCGCGTAAAGACCAGCTATGCCAGCCTGGAGCTAGCCGCAGGAACCCTCAGCCCAAGCTCTCCGGTGGTGACGCAATGAACCTTGGCAATTCTCATCGTGGTGCGATCCTGAGTTCGCCTGAAAATTCAGGTGTCATCCTGAGCGAGGGCTTCAGCCCGAGTCGAAGGACCCCTATAGTCTCGACTGCTGTCCCTCGTACTGGCCCTGTCACTCTTGACCGCATGTTCAAACCGGAACCCCGCATCGACCTCCACGCCCGAAACCATCTCCGGCATCGCGCTCTTTACCGCGCAACGCGCCACGATCCCCGACTACATCGAGGCTACCGGTACCGTCCGCGCGGCGCAGTCCGCGCAGCTCGCCAGCCAGGTCATGGGAACGATTACCAGCGTCAACGTCCACGAGGGCGATGCCGTCCGCCGGGGGCAGGTGCTGATCAGCATCGACGAAGCTCAGCAACGCGCCGCTTACCAGAGCGCTTCAGCGGGGTTGCAGGCCTCGCAGCAGGGAATCGCCGCCGCCGATGCCGACTACACGCTGGCTGAATCCACCATGCAGCGTTACCAGATGCTTTATGAGAAAAAGTCGGTCAGCCCGCATGAATACGACGAGGTAAAAGCGAAGCTGGCGGCCGCCACCGCGCGCCGTGATGCCGCGCACGCCAACAGCGCGCAGGCCCAAGGGGTTGTGGTCGAGGCCAGGACGGTCATGGGCTTCACGAAAATCCGTGCCCCCTTCGATGGCCTGATCACTGCGAAGCTGGTCGATGCTGGTGCGATGGCTGCGCCGGGAGTTCCGCTGCTGGTCGTCGAAGATCCCAGCCGCTTCCGCCTGGAAGCCACGGTGGACGAAAGCCAGATTAACGTTGTCCACCTCGGCGCGAGCATTCCCGTTACGCTTGACTCACTCGGCAACCAACCCATCACCGGCAAAGTCGTGCAGATCGTCCCCGCTGCCGACCCCGCTAGCCGCACCTTCACGGTGAAGCTTGATCTGCCGCCCAATCCACAAATTCGATCCGGGCTCTTTGGCCGCGCCCGTTTCCCGCATGGTCAACGCGAAGCGATCCTCATTCCCCAAACAGCGCTACTGCATCGTGGACAACTCGACGCAACTTACATTGTCGGCAAGGACGCAATCGCCAACCTGCGCTACGTGACCCTGGGCAAGCCTGACGGCGCTGACGTCGAGGTTCTGTCGGGACTGGACAGCGGCGAGCGAATCGTCGCCCAGCCTGGCGATGGCGAACTCAGCGGTAAACGCATAGGAGCGCGGTAATCGATGACGGCTGAGAACAAAGCTCCGCTGCGCATCGCCGGCCTGGTGGCGCACGCCTTTATCAGTTCCAAGCTCACTCCGCTGTTCATCGCCGGAGCCCTGCTGGCCGGTGCGTTTGCCATCCTGATGACCCCGCGCGAGGAGGAGCCGCAGATCGTCGTTCCCATGCTCGACGTCCTCGTCAGCATGCCCGGCGCCTCGCCCGCAGAAGTTCAGGAGCGCGCCTCCATTCCCATGGAACGTCTGCTGCGCGAAGTCCCCGGCGTCGAGTATGTCTATTCCATCTCGCAGCCCGGCATGAGCATGCTCGTCGTCCGCTTCTACGTCGGCACCCGGGAAGAGGACGCCATCGTCAAAACCTACAACAAGCTTTACTCCAACTTCGATCGCATCCCGCAGGGCGTTTCCCAGCCCCTCATCAAGGTCCACTCCATTGACGATGTTCCCATCCTGGCGCTTACGCTCTGGGGCAAGCACTACGACAGTTACCAGTTGCGGCAAATCGCCGCCGAGCTGGAGCACCAACTCAAACAGATCGACGATGTCTCCGAAACGAAGATCATCGGCGGTTTGCCCCGCCAGGTGCGGATTGTGCTCGATACCCAGCGTCTGGCCGCATACGGGATGACGGCGGGTATCGTCACCGCGCAATTGCAGCAGGCCAATGCCCGCAGCATCTCGGGCAGCTTTGCTCAGAACAACCAGGAGTTCCAGGTCGAAGCCGGGCGTTTTCTCGGCAAAGCCGATGACCTCAAGCAGGTCGTTGTCGGCGTCTATCAGGGCAAGCCGGTTTACCTGCGCGATGTGGCCAGCGAAATCGTCGATGGTCCGGCGGAGCCGCAGGATTATGTTCTGTACGCGAATGCGGCGGGAGCGCCCAGCTCTGAATCCCGCGGCGAATTTCCCGCAGTCACCATCACCTTGGCCAAGCGCAAAGGCACCAACGCAACCGTCATCAGTGAGAAGGCGCTCAACAAAGTCGCCGCACTCCACGGCTACTTGCTGCCGCCGGACCTGAACGTCACGGTCACCCGAAACTATGGCGAGACGGCGAAAGACAAATCCAACGAACTGCTGGAACACCTGCTGCTGGCCACCTTTTCCGTCACGCTGCTGATCGCGCTTGCCCTCGGCTGGCGCGAATCCGGCGTCGTGCTGATCGCCATTCCGGTCACCCTGGCTTTGACCTTGTTCATCTTCTACTGCTTCGGCTACACCCTGAATCGCGTCACCCTCTTCGCCCTCATCTTCTCCATCGGCATTCTGGTGGACGATGCAATTGTCGTAGTCGAGAATGTCGTCCGCCACTTCCGGCTCCCGTCAAGCCGAGGCCGATCGCTCTCCGACGTTGCCGTCGAAGCCGTGGACGAGGTCGGCAATCCGACCATCCTCGCCACCTTCGCCGTGATCTGCGCCATCCTGCCCATGGCCTTCGTCCGCGGCCTGATGGGACCTTATATGCGGCCGATCCCGGTAGGCGCATCCGCGGCCATGCTGTTCTCCCTCATCGTTGCCTTCGTCGTCTCGCCGTGGGCAGCTCTTCGCCTGCTGCGGCATTACGCTTCCGGCGACGGCCACCAGCACGAGACCGAGGGCGGGACCACGCGCTTCTATCGCCGCATCATGAATCCGCTGATCGCCAGCGCCCGCCGCCGCTGGATTTTCCTCGGCAGCGTGGTCGTGTTGCTGCTGCTGGCCTGCTCACTGGTCGCATTCAAGCTGGTCAAGGTAAAGATGCTGCCCTTCGACAACAAAAGCGAGTTCCAGGTCATCGTTGACATGCCCAACGGCACCACCCTGGAGCAGACCACGCAGGTCGCGCAGCAGTTGGGTCAATATCTAGGTCAGCAGCCGGAGGTGCTGAATTACGAGATCTACTCCGGCACCTCAGGCCCCTACAACTTCAACGGGCTGGTGCGCCACTACTTCCTGCGGCGCGGCGCCAATCAGGCCGACATTCAGGTCAACTTGCGGGACCGGCATGAGCGCAACGCGCAGAGCCACGACATCGCCAAGCGCCTGCGACCTGGACTGGTGGAGATTGGCAACCGCTATGGTGCGCGCCTCAAGGTCGCCGAGGTCCCGCCCGGCCCGCCCGTGCTACAGACGCTGGTGGCAGAGATTTACGGCCCCGATTACCAGCAGCAGATTGCTCTCGCCCGCCAGATCAAGCACATCTTCCAGACCACGCCTGGAGTCGCCGACGTGGACTGGTATGTGGAAGACCCGCAGACCAAGTATGACCTGAAGGTCGATCTCGACAAGGCTGCGCTGCATGGCATCGCCGCCGCTGACATCAGCAAGACCATGCAGATCGGTCTCGACGGCGCCACCGCCGGTCTTTTACATGTTGCCGATTCCCGCGAAGACATTCCCATCCGCGTACAGCTCGGTCGCGCAGACCGGTCAAGCATTACCTCCTTGGAGCAATTGCGGCTGCCATCGTCTAGCGGAAGTCAGGTTTCCATCGGCGAACTCACGAATCTCGAGAAGAAGACCATCGACACCACGCTCTATCGCAAGAACCTTCTGCCCGTCGTCTATGTACTCGGCGATGTCGCGGGCGAAGAAGAAAGCCCCGTCTACGCCATCGAAAAGATGAACCAGGCAATCGATGGCCTGCGCGGGCCTGGCGGTTATCCGATCAGGGTGTATAACGCCGCGCTACCCACGGAAACCGATCGTCTCTCCATGAAGTGGGACGGCGAGTGGCACATCACCATCGAAGTCTTTCGCGATCTCGGTCTGGCCTTTGCCGCCGTGCTCGTCCTCATCTACGTGCTGGTTGTCGGCTGGTTTCGTTCCTTCATCACTCCGCTGGTGATCATGGCCCCGATTCCTTTGACGCTGGTTGGCATTCTTCCCGCTCACGCGCTGATGGGCGCGTTCTTCACGGCAACCTCGATGATCGGCTTCATCGCCGGTGCGGGTATCATCGTGCGCAATTCCATCATCCTGGTCGACTTCATCGAGCTGCGCCGCTCGCAAGGTATGCCGCTCGAAGAAGCCGTGGTCGATGCCGGCGCCGTGCGCTTCCGTCCCATGCTGCTGACCGCGGCGGCCGTGGTGGTGGGCGCCAGCGTGATTCTCTTCGACCCCATTTTTCAAGGCTTGGCAATTTCGTTGATGGCGGGCGAAGTCGCATCCACGCTGCTCTCACGTATGGCCGTGCCCGTGCTGTACTACATGGTAGAGAAACGCAAACGGCACGCCAACGGGGGAGATGCCTCCCCGGTGCACGCGGAGGAGGTATACGTATGACCGTCGAACGCGGACTACGATTGATGGCCGGGACGTTCGTCCTGCTCTCGCTGGGCTTGGGCTACCGGGTCAGCCCCTACTGGTATTGGTTCACGGCATTTGTCGGACTGAACCTCTTACAATCGGGCTTCACCAATTGGTGTCCCGCCATGTGGATGCTGCGGAGGCTGGGACTGAAATCCTCGGACGAGACGGCGCCAGCTACAGCGGCGACTTAGCCACATGCCTCCGCTAGCGGGGCGTCGCCGGAAGAGCTTGTACCCCGCAAAGCGCATACTTACTGTGGAGAGAACCTATGCCGGCCTGGCTATCGATAATCCTGTTTGTTGCCTTTTATCTGCTACTCACCCAGTGGGTGCTTCCTAAGCTGGGTGTACCTACCTGACGGATAGCCAAGCGGCCCGGTGGGTCGCAAGGCAAACAAAGCGCGTGCGACACGTCGTCATCCAAAGGGGAACCTTGTGACAACAATCGTTAAATCTGCACTTATTCTGGCCGCGGCGCTGCTGTTCAGCTTCGCAAACGCTGAAGCTCAGACCGCACAATCCGCCCTCCCGCCCGGCAGCCCTCAACTCATCCATCCGGAAGATCTGGTAAAGACACTCCAGGCCAGGAAGGGGACGAAGCCGCTGATCTTCAACGTGGGCCCTTATCTTCTCTATGTGCAGGCCCACATCCCCGGCTCGGAGTACCTGGGAACTGCATCGACTCCGCAGGGGTTGGCGTCTCTCCGCGATCGCGTCAAAACCCTCTCGCCGAAAACATCCATCGTGCTCTATTGCGGCTGTTGTCCCTGGAACCACTGCCCCAATGTCGCTCCGGCTTATGCGGAGTTGCAGAAATTGGGATTCAGCAACGTGAAGGTGCTGTACATCGCCAACAACATCGGTATCGACTGGGTCGATAAGGGCTACCCGATCCTCAAAGGCCAGTAGCGCCAATTGTTCCGGAGAATGAAGACATGACCGAGCAAGGCAAGAGTGCTTTCTCTTCCATGCCGCGCGAGGATCTTCTGCGCGCCCTGGAGATGTTCGCCAAGAACTGGCTGGCCCACGATGGCTGCTGGTTCCTGGCCGCCGAGGAGCGTCTCGGAATGCAGGCGGCGATCGAACTGGATGAGCGTGCCTGGCAGCGCTTTGCTGCCGTCGAAGCGCAACGGATCATGAGCACCTTTCGCATTCCGCAGGACGGCGGCCTCGTAGCTCTGGAGAAAGCTCTCAGCCTGCGTATGTACAGCCTGATCAACGTTCAGCGCGTGGAATGGTCCGACAACCGCAAACGCCTGCGCTTTGTGATGGACCTCTGCCGCGTACAGGAGACGCGCAGGCGCAAAGGGCTAAGTGATTTCCCCTGCAAGAGCGTTGGCATAATCGAGTTCAAGACGTTTGCCCAAACCATTGACCCTCGAATTCGCACCACCTGCCTTCATTGCCCTCCGGACGCCGAGGAAGGCAAGTACTGTGCCTGGGAATTCGGTATTGAGGAAACCGAGTGAAATGCCCGCCCGGCTCGCAGGATCGGGCCCAACTTGGAGAATGTGACTTCTATCGTTCTTGTAGAGTTCCGCCCTGGCTTGTTGGAAGCTCGGCAAGAACGGCTGGAGTCGCTGGGACACCCAGTAATTTCTGTTCAAGGCCTGCCGGCTGCCAAGCGCATCGACCTTTCAAGAGCATTGCCCGGCATAATCATCATTGGCCATCGCGGGCTTCGAAACGAGCGCCGGAGCCTCATCACCTACTTACGGCAAATGGCCAATAATGTCCCCATCCTCATTCTGCTGTGCAGAGATGAAGATGCCTTCGGTGAGGCGGACTACAACTGCCCATTTGCTCTCCGATTGCTGCGTGATCTTTTCGCGGCTGCGTTGATTCTGGCCTACTTCTTTTATGGCTTCGCAAGCTTTCCCGCCACCGAAGTATTCACCAACGGTCTGCGTAAGATTCTGGAGCCGGCGCTGCGAGATACGGCGCGGCGGTGGAGAATTACGTCCCCAGACTCGGTTACCTGTTCGCGATATCCGTGTTCGGCTGGGTTCTGCTAAAGGGGTTGAGATACCTTTTCGACTCCGTTCAAAACGGGAACATCGTGTTCGAAGACTTTACCGCGCAGCTGAAGTCGGGAATGCCCTGCTGAGAGCCGCACACACGCCCGTGACCCTGGTCACCGACAGGCCCGGTCATGCGGGCGGAAAATGTGTGGGCGCGTTAGAGCCTCCCCCTACAACGTTCCAACCTTTGGCCTGGTCGAGTTCGTCAGACAAGGCCGTATTCCCAAAATCAATGAGGGCCCAATGATTACTTCTTCAGGCGTCAATGGCCGCAAGGAGTTGATCGGGATCGGGAGATAGCCATGCGAAGGCTTCGTCGTGCTCTGGTAATCGTTCTCTGGCTCAGCTTCGTAATGCCAGCGCTGCCGGTCTTCGCGCCGTAAATCTACTTCGAAACGGGCAGCCCCACCCAAGCAGACGAAGCTTGGGTGGGCCGCCCAGCAGCCGGGTCAAGGTTTTGTGGTTACGAAATTCATGATCACGGGCCTGTGCTCATGCCCTTAAGGGAGGTTTGCAAATGAAAGCATTTCATTTAGCGAGGGTGACCGGCATATTCGTTTTGTTTTGCGCCGCAATGGGGATCGGCTCGTCTGCGCAAAATCTCACCACTCTGGTAAGTTTTGACGGTACCAACGGTAGCGCTCCCGCTGCGCCCCTCATCCAAGCCAGCAACGGGAACCTCTACGGGACAACCGAGTATGGCGGGCCCATTAACGGCTGCGAGGGCGGCTTTAATCCCTGTGGCACCGTTTTCAAAATTACCCTCAGCGGCACGCTGACCACGCTACACACGTTCGTCTACAGCGACGGCGCGTTTCCCCTCTCCCCCGTAGTGCAAGGCACCGACGGAAGCTTCTACGGGACAAACCAGGGTGAGGGGGACAGCGGCGGCGCTGGCGCGATCTTCAAAATGACCCCCAGCGGCACGGTGACGGTGCTGTCCTTCACCAGCTCGCCAGCCGGGCTGGTGCAAGGCCGCGACGGGAACTTTTACGGGACAACCCCACGCAGCTACACCGATGGCACAGTCTTCAAAATCACCCCCAGCGGCACGTTGACCACGCTGCACACCTTCGACGGCACGGACGGTAATAACCCTCAGGCGGGCTTGATACAAGCCACCGACGGGAACTTCTACGGAACAACGTACAGTGGAGGAACTAGCAGCTACTGTAGCTATGGCTGTGGCACGGTCTTCAAGATGACCTCCGGTGGCTCACTGACCAGCTTGCATAGCTTCAGCGGCACCTGACGGCTACAATGTTCAGGCGGGGCTGGTGGAAGGCACCGACGGGAATCTCTACGGGACGACCGTCAATGGTGGTGCTCAGAACGTTGGCGAAGTCTTCAAAATCACTCGCAGCGGCACGCTAACCGTGCTTTACAGCTTCTGCTCTCAACCGAGCTGCACGGACGGCAGCTACCCTAAAGCAGCGCTGATGCAAGCCAGCGATGGGAACTTCTACGGGACCACCAGCTCCAGCGGGGCCTACGGCCAAGGCACGGTTTTCGCTATAACCCCCAGCGGCTCGCTGACCACGCTGTACAGCTTTTGTCGCTCAATCTGGCTGCCCGGATGGCGCCAATCCCATTGCAGGGGTGATCCAAGCCAGCGACGGCAACTTTTACGGAACAACTTACGCCGGCGGCGCGAACAACTCCGGCACGGTCTTCAAGCTCAGCGTCAGCTACAACACGCTAACGGTTACGACCAGCGGTAATGGAGTTGTCACCAGCACCGACGGTCACATCAACTGCCCCGGCACGTGCAGCCAGGAGTATCTCGACAACACCCAGGTCACGCTGAACGCCACGCCGGCAGCGGCTGGGCCTTCACCGGCTGGAGCGGCGCTTGCAGCGGTACCGGCTCCTGCCAGGTGACAATGACGCAGAACACCAACGTCTCGGCCGCCTTCTACCAGCTTCCCGTCACCCTCACCGTATCGGTAGCGGGCACTGGCAGCGTGACCAGCACCGACGGTTTCATCAACTGCCCCGGCACCTGTACCACATCTATCAGCCGAATACGCAAGTGACGTTGAATGCCACCGCCGCGTCGGGCTGGATCTTCAGCGGCTGGACCGGCGTCTGCATTGGGCGTTGGCTCCTGCGATATAACCATGACGCAGAATCTGGCCGTCACCGCTGTCTTCGTCGAGCCGGGCCATGGGATTCAGTTCACTCCGGTCACGCCCTGCCGCCTGGTAGACACGCGGCAAACCAACGATCCGATTCAAGGCGGCACGTCGCAGAGCTATACTCTGCCGCAACTCGGCGGGTGCAATATACCTTCCAGCGCTGCCGCCTACTCCCTGAATGTCACGGTAGTCCCGCTTACGACTCTGGGCTATCTGACTATATGGCCTACCGGCGAAGCTCAGCCGGTAGTCTCCACCATGAACTCGCCCGACGGACGCATCAAGGCTAACGCTGCGATTGTTCCTGCTGGAACCAGCGGTGCGGTCAGCGTATACGTCACCGACACTTCCAACGTCATCCTCGACATCGATGGCTACTTTGAGACCGCCGGCGCGGCGACGTATCAGTTCTATCCTCTGACGCCCTGCCGCCTGGTGGACACTCGCGGCACGGACGCCGATCTGGGAGGCCCGCGCCTGGCGGCGCAAACTCCGCGCAGCTTCCCCTTGCTGGAGAGCAGTTGCATTCCGTCAGGCCTCAGCCCGATGGCGTACTCGCTCAACTTTACGGTCGTGCCCAACCCTTCGCGACAGGCGCTGGGATATCTGTCGGTGTGGCCCGCGGGGGAGACCCAACCGGTGGTTTCGACTCTCAACAACCCGACGGCAACGGTGGTAGCGAACGCGGCGATCGTACCGGCGGGGACGAGCGGCGACATCGAGGTCTACGCCTACAACACCACGGATTTGTTAATCGACATCAACGGTTACTTTGCCGCGCCGGGAGCCGGACGGGTTCTCGATGTATGCGGCGGCTCCGTGCCGGGTACTGGACACCCGCCAGAACAACGGCCAACCATTCATGGACGAGAAACCGGTAAATGTGGAGGGCAGCGCCTGTGCTCCGCCCAGCAACGCCGCGGCCTACATCTTCAACGCGACCGTGGTGCCGCCGGGCGCCATGCTTTACCTGACGCTGTGGCCCAACGGCGAGCAGCAGCCCGTAGTCTCAACCCTGAATGCCGAGGACGGATTCATCACTTCCAACATGGCAATTGTGCCGACGACGAACGGATCCATCGATGCTTACGCTTATGCGCTGACGCAACTGATCCTCGACATTTCCGGTTACTTCGCGCCGTAGAAAGCTGCAGCCGCCCTTGCCAGCTTATATGCGCAGGCGAGAGCAGGCGAAGCCGAGGGGAAGTCGGCAGGTTACGGATGCAGGTTGAGAAATCTTCAGGCGCGTCGCGAGCGGCGCGCCTTTTTCATTTCCTTCGATCTTGTCACATGGAAACGTGATCTTCGTCCTTGTCGCAGTTTGGGCGCAAGGTAGACATTGGTTAGTCATCAGACCACTGCCATGACTGCCACGCATGCAACCGCCAGAGTCGGGTTCGAAGCAATCCCTCGAAACAAAATTTATCAGGCCGTTGCCAGGCAATTGGAGCGCCACATTTCGGAAGAACTGAAACCCGGGGACTTGCTTCCCTCGGAACGGCAACTGGTGGAGATGCTGCGAGTGAGCCGGGGTTCGGTACGCGATGCCATCCGCAGCCTGGAAATGATGGGGTTGCTGGAGCCACGGCAGGGGGTTGGCACGGTGGTTTGCAAGCCTGAGGCCAAGCCGGTCAATCGTCTGGCGGACGCGCTCCGGGACAAGCGAAAGCTGGTTGCGGAGCTGATCGACGTTCGCAAGATGATCGAGCCTCACCTGGTGCGGCGCGCCGCGCTGCCACGCCTCGGCGGACGAGATTGCGGAGATGGAGGAGATTCTTGACCGTCAGGAGAGCAAAGGTGCGACCGCGGCGAACTGGCGGTCGAGGAGGACTCCGAGTTTCACTACAGCATTGCTCTGGCGTGCAACAACAGCGCGATTTTGAAAGTGGTGGATGTGTTGATGGATTTGTTGCGCGATACCCGGGAACACTCGTTGCAGGGAAAAGGGCGGCAGGAAAGTTCTCTTGCCGGTCACCGTCGAATTCTTGCGGCACTGAAGCGGCGCAATCCTGCGGCCGCGGAGGTGGCCATGCGCCGGCATTTGCAGGAAATCGAAAACATTGCACTCAAGAAGTTGTAAAAGGAACGGAGGTCGTAAACATGGGCCAGCTATTCGCGGTCGAAGTCATCTACCGTGGGGTCTTTCAGAAGACCCTGGCTAAGAACATTACTCGCGGCATAGTCTTGGCCGCGCACAACGAAGGCAAACAGGGTATCTCCTTTGGACGTTATGGAGATGCTCCCGAACGCAACGGCATTCCAGCCAAGAGTTTCGCCATCGTCGCCAACGACGAGCTGACGCTCGAAGCCGGCATGGCGCAATATGAACCCAAGCAAGTCGACCTGACCGTGGTCCTCGACGACACGCTCTGCAAGGGCGCGGAGTCGTGGGCATGGTACGGCCTGCAGCCGGTGCATCATGCGCTGAAAGCGGGAGCCACGCTGGCCGTGGTTTCGCTGGAAGACACGCCCGCTCTGCTTGCAGAACATTCATCGCCGCGAAGAGCCCTACCAGCTGGGCGTCATCAAAGGCGCAGCCAGCTTCTCCGGCATGTGGGTCTACAAAGACGACCACACTGACGTTCGCATCCTCGGCGTCATCGCCAAAGTGCTCGCCGGATTGATCAGCCTGAAGTCGGTGGAGCAGTACATCAACGAGAAGCTGAAGAATCCGCTGAAGGTGACTTCGGCCCGCGCCGCGTTCGAGCGCTTCACTGCGGGCGGGGTAAAGGCGGGTCAGGGCAATCCCGACCAGCTGTTCAGTTTCACGTTGCCGGGCTGGGAGGAGATGCGGGGCGGCGTTTCCGTTAGCGGGACAGCCGCAAGGCGGGCCGTATGCCGATCCGACGACGGGACAGAAGGGCGGATTCCGTCCGCACCGCAACGAGTTGTTCAAGAAGTACTCCACGCGCACCATGCGGCCGGTCGTCAACTTCAAGACCTGCACCAAGTGCACGCTGTGCTGGCTGAACTGCCCGGATGCGTCCTTCGACGTCACCCCGGACGGAACCTACGACGCCAATCTGGAGTCGTGCTGCGGCTGCGGCGTTTGCGAGCAGGTTTGCCCGGTGAAGGACTGCGTCTCCATGGTGAACGAGTCCGAATTCCACGACAACAACAGCCAGTGGGCAGAGTTCAAGAAGGACCCGGACGCCTACCTGAAATGGCTGGAAACCACCATTCAGAAGGCCGAACCGATCGCGAAGCGGGCCCATGGATTCCGTTATCGCGGCCAGTATCAGGAAGAGGTACCGAAGGCCCTGGAAATCGCTGCAAAAGCCTAATGGCGCGCGGCGGCAAGCCTGGAAGACAAGGAGATAGGAAGATGGCGACTTTAACCGTACCTGTCGAGGAAAAGAAGAATATCCAGGAGCAGGAAGCCCTGATTACCGGCGCCGAAGCCATTGCGATTGCATGCAAACTGGCCAACGTGGACGTAGTCACCGCTTACCCCATCCGGCCTTACGACACGGTCATGCAGTACATCAGCCAGCTGGTAGCCGACGGCGAGATGGACTGCGAATACATCGTGGCGGAAGGAGAACATTCACAATTCGAAATCGTCAAGCACGCGTCGGTGTGCGGGGCCCGCGTGTTCTGCGGCTCCAGCGGCGTGGGCTGGATGTATGCCATGGAAGCGCTGACCGTCAGTCCGGCCCTGCGTGTCCCCATGGTGTGCATGGTAGGCAACCGCGCGCTCGACGATCCCGGCGCCTTCGGCGTGGAACACAACGACGCCCTGGCGGTCCGCGACCTGGGCTGGCTGCTCAACTGGGTTGACAGCGCGCAAGAGGCGCTGGACACCGCGCTCATTGCCTATCGAGTGGCGGAAGATCCGCCGCATGCTTCGTGCCGCTGGCCATCAGTTGCGACGGCGCATTCCTTACCCACTCGCAAGCCCTGGTACAGATCCCGGCGGCGCGAGCAGGTCAAGAAGTTCCTGCCTCCCTACAACCGCGGCGATCTGCTGATGCATCCCGACAACGTCATCTCCATCGCGCCCCAGGCCAATGAGGACTGGGTGATGGAGATTCGGCGGCAGAACTACGCCGTCACCGAAATCGCCTGCGACGTGATTCGCGAAGTCTATGCCGACTTCGAGAAGACCTTCGGGCGCAAGTACGGCAATCCGTTCTTCGAAGAGTACATGACCGAAGATGCGGACGTCGTGCTGCTGGGCATGGGCACCATGTCCACGCCGGTGAAGGTTGCAATCCGCAAGATGCGCGAACAAGGCCAGAAGGTCGGGTTCGTGCGGCTGCGCTGGTTCCGGCCGTTCCCCGGCCCCGAGCTGGCGAAATGCTCTGGAACGCTTCAAGGCCGTCGGCGTCATCGACCGCGATTTCTCGTTCGGTTCTCCCAATCTGAGCGGTGTGGTGGCCACCGAAGTTCGCTCGGCCATGTACACCGGCGCCGCGACCCGGCCACCTGTGCTGGGCTTCATTTGCGGGCTGGGTGGACGCGAAGTGACGGTACCTGACGTGGAAGCAGATGACCGAGATCGTGTTCCAAGCCGCCAAAGGTAAGGCGCAACCCTTGACACAGTGGATCGGGCTGCGGGGATAACGCCCGCCGCGTTATCCAGAGCCGGAAAGGACAACCATTATGAGCACGCTTGTAGAAGAAAAACCGACGCAAAACCTGGAAGCCTTCCACGGAGTCAAGAAGGTTCCCCATGAGGAGTACTACACGTCCGGCCACCGCACCTGCCAGGGCTGCGAGTCTGCGCAAATCATGAAACTGATGGCGAAGGCCGCAGGTCCCAGAACCATCATTCTGGGCAGCACGGGGTGCATGTACGTGGCCAACACCTCGTACTACGCCACGCCCTGGGGCGTTCCCTGGATGCACACCCAGCTCGGCAGCTCGGGCTCAGCCGCGCTGGGAGCGGCTGCGGCATTCCGCGTCCAGATGCGCAAGGGCGTCAATGAAGGACGAGCCCATCAATGTCATCGCCTTCTGCGGCGATGGCGGCGGTGCGGACATGGGCCTGGGCGCCATCTCGGCGACCTTGACCCATCCCGACTACAACCTCCTGATCCTGATGTACGACAACGAGTCGTACGCCAACACCGACATCCAGATTTCCGGGACGTCGCCCTATGGCGTCAACACCTCGTTCAGCACGCCGGGAAAAGTGAAGCGCATCATGAATCAGCGCTGGAAGAAGAACATGGCGCCGATGATGATGGCCGGCCATCCTACCTGCAAGTATGTAGGGACCATCTCGACCTCCTATCCGCTGCAGGCGATGAACGCCGTTCGCAAAGCGCTGTCCGTCGGCGGTCCAACTTTCATTCATTGCCTGAATCCCTGCCCCAAGGGCTGGGACTTCGATCCCGTGCTGTCGGTCGAGCTGGGCGAACTGGCCGTCAATACCGGCATTTGGCCGCTGTACGAGATCGAAAACGGCAAGCTGAAGCTTTACGGCAAGACCAAGGACATTGCCAATGGCAGGTTCAAACGTCTGCCGGTCCGCGATTACTTGCTGAAGCAGGGCAGGTTCGCGCATTTCGTCGAGGAAGACATCGAGTTCTTCCAGAGCAAGATCGACGAGATGTGGAACAACTGGCTGGTGCCGGGAATTATCCCGCTCCAGAAGGACATCGAAGCTTAACCGACACCCGCCCTGGGTATGGGGCGGGTTTTCATTTTGACCTGAACCAGGCCGCATCGTTGCCCGGCTGGAGCGGCTTGCGATTGCTGTATCCGTGCTGGGTGGTGCGCCTACAGGCTTGCGGCAGAAGCGGCCTGCTTTAGAAATCGGCTTCCGCCGCTGAGGTACCTTGGCCAAGGCTTACTTCAGCGGCTAAGAGCCGGCTTCGTGCGGGCGATTAGCCACGCACGCCTGGAGGCGCACGCCCGCGGACACAGCAATCATCAATCTGCTGGAAGAGTGCAGGAAACGCAGAAGCGAAGTAACGAGGCGCATGCCTGGGAGGCTGCCTCTATGGTCACGCCTGTGACCGGTTCGCATGTGCGGCTGCGCCGCCGCGGTCAAGAGGACCGCGAACCCGCTGCCAACGCGGACACTATTCTCCAAAATTCTCAAGGCCCATCGAAACCGCACCCCTGGCCGGCTCCACTCTGGAGTCGGCGCATCGAGCCTCGCTACTCGCCCTGGAACCAGAGGAGTGGAGGCGAGATTTATCTCGATGCGAGCACCATCCGTCTTGCTCAACCGGCAAGTAGGAGGAAACAGCCATGACTACGGGAATTAGCTGCGGAATCGCGAGACAGCGCCACGGAAGTCTACGGCGGCGTCGCCGGAAACCGGTGGATACAGCTGGTGTGCGGCATCATCGCGATGATCGTCATCTCCAACTATCAATATGCCTTCACGCTGTTTACTCCAGGCATGAAACAAACCTTCACCGGAGTACCCTACGCGAAAATCGCGGCGGTGTTCTCGGCTTTCATATCTGTTTGAGACCTGGCCCATGCCGGTGGCCGGCTACTTTGTCGACAAGTTCGGCATCCGGAAGCTGATGACGCTGGGCGCGGTCCTGATCGCGCTGGGATGGGTCCTGGGTGGGACCATCGCCACCTCACCGCTGCATTTGTACATCTATTACGGCGTCATTGCCGGAACCGGTGCCGGCATCATTTACATTTCCTGCGTCGCCAATGCGGTGAAGTGGTTTCCGGACAGACGGGGACTGGCCGTTGGCCTGACGGCCGCGGGATTCGGCGGGGGCGCGGCGCTGGCGATTATGCCAATTGCCCATACCATCCACTCCATTGGATGGGCCCACGCCATGGCGATCTGGGGACTTGGGCAAGGCATAGTCGCACTCTTTGCTGCGGCCATCCTGCACCATCCACCTGACGGATGGGTCCCTGCCCATTGGCACCATGCCAAACACCCGGTGGTGCAATCGAAGGTGAACTACAAGTGGAATCAAACTCTGGCCAGGCCCGAGTTCTATCTGCTCTATGCCATGTTCTTTTTCGCTTGCGCGGGCGGCCTGATCGCAACCGCAAACCTTTCGCAGATTGCCAAGGCGCTGAAGGTAAGCGACGCTAAGATCTGGGGCCTGGCGATTGTTCCGCTGACGGCAACCTTCACCTCGGCCTGCAATGCTCTCTCGCGAATCCTGTGGGGTACGGTTTCAGACCGTTTGGGACGGGAAAACACGATGTTCCTGACCTTTGGCATCGAGGCAGTTCTGGTATTTGCGGTGACCAAAATAGCGGGAGCCCCGATGGCGTTTCTGGTGCTGTTCTCGTTTATTTTCCTGTTCTGGGGTGAGATTTTCTCGTTGTTTTCCGCGACGGTGGGCGATGTCTTCGGCTCGAAGAACGCCTCCGCCGACTACGGCATGTTGTATACGTCCAAGGGATTGGCTTCGGTTTTTGCGGGATTTGGCGCAGCCGCTCTGGCAGCCTACTTCGGCGGCTCGTTTGGAGTGCCCTTCTATATTTCGGCGGTGCTGTGCGGGGTCGCGGCCATCTTCTCCTTGTTTGTCCTGAAGCCGTTAATCAGACGCAGAATTGCGGAAGAATCTCGACGGGCCGAGGGTGTGGCGCTGACGGCGGCATTGGCGCAAGCCTCGGCCACGGAACCGGCCCGGCAAGAGGGCCATCTGACGGGAGTCCGGTAGCCCGACCCAGCGTTGAAACGCTGGGCTAAGTTATGCCGTGCCTACGGCACTCAGGTCTGTTCGTAACTCGTACCCAGCACTGCGCCTCCGGCTGGTGCTGGGCTAAGCTGAGTCGTCCCGCAGTTGCGGGACGGGAGCGGCGCTGCTGACGGAGTCTCGCGAGCGCGGGCGGTTCAGGCGGATCGAGGGCAAGAGCGGATCGCCGCGCCCCCTGCCAGCGTTGAAACGCTGGGCCAGGTTATGCCGTGCCTACGGCACTCAGGTTCTTTCGTTAACTCGTACCCAGCACTGCGCCTCCGGCTTGTGCTGGGCTAAGCTGAGTCGTCCCGCAGTTGCGGGACGGAGCGGCGCTGCCGACGAAGTGTCGCGAGCATCTGCATTTCAGGCAGCAGGAGATGAACGACCAGCGGCCGCACACGTTGCCGTTTGCTAGACCGCGGCTAACCCAACCTTTTTTCAATCTGCGCCGAAGCCGACCTAAAGGCCAGCTCTAGCCCTGAAGGTGCGCTCCTCAAAAGCGCCAGCGCTTATTCGACCTCAATGCTTGCTTACTCCACCTCGTGCTTGGCGGTGTAGCCGTCGCGGGCGACGATGGTGTACTTGATCTCTTTGTTCTTTTCGTCCTTGATGAGCAGCGGCCTGTCGTCAGGACCAAGCAGTTCCACCTTGAGCTTGCGATAGCTGCCGTCCTGCTTCACGTTGGTGGGCTTGTAGGTGATGGTGTATTGGTCGCGAATGGCTTGCGCAACTTCACGAAAGATGTCGGGCAATTCCCCCATCAGGCGCGGTGAGTAGCTGCGACCGCCAGTAATGCGGGCAAATGCCCCCATCTGGTTCTTGGCCTGAAGGTAGTCCATCATGGCGCCGTTCGACTGGGGAGCGGGACCCATGGCCTGCACGCGCTCCAGGAAGGCTTCGCCGGTGCAGATGGTGTAAATGGTCACATTGGGCGTGTTCTTGACCTTCTTCAGAGTCTGGTCCAGGGTGAGTTTGCTGAAAGTATCGCGGCCGCTGGCGACCACCACCAGTTCCTTGCGCCCCGGTACACGATCCAGGCGGTCGAGCGTGTCATAGAGCGCGTCGAAGATGTTGGTCTCGGCGAATCCGGGAATGCGCAGGGTGTTCAGCGCTCCGAAAATAGCTTGCTTGTCCTGGGTGAAGTCCACCAGCACGTGGGTCTTCATATCGAACTCAACCACCGCGACCCAATCCTGCGGCTGCAAGGTGGAAGCGAAAACATAGGACGAGGTGAGCGCGTCGTACATGAAGTTGTAGTTGGTGGCGGCGAACTCCACCAGCAGCACCGCCGTGATCGGCGCCTTACTCTTGGTTACCGAGATGATCTTCTGCGGCACACCGTCTTCGAAAACCTTGAAGTCCTTTTCGGCGACATCGAGGGGCAGCGCCAAAGGACGGCCGTCCTTGGACAGGAGATGGGCATCGACGGTGACCACGGGAACGTCAACGTGCAGCGAGAATTCAGGGTTGTCAGCAGGCTTGGGCCTGGGGGGTGGAGGCGGCTCTTCGGAAGCACTCTTCTTGGGCACTGCGATGGAGCCGGATTCGCCTCCCGGACCGCCTGCTTCGGCCGGCATCTGGTCCTGCTGTTTCTGGCTGGGCTGCGCCTGGCCGCTTTGGTCGCCACTGCCGGATTGAGCCTGGCCCGGAGTGGCGCCGAACAACATGATCGCCAACACGGCGAAAAGCACCACGCGAGCGGCACGAACAACATCGGGTGAATTACGCGACATCCTAAGGGCAAGCCTGAACAAGCCAAGGCGAAGTCCTTCAGCGGCTAAAGCCGCATCAGGGTTGCAGGGTTTGCGGACGGCCTGAAGGCCGTCCCCTTCACGGCCCGACTTAATGCGAGCTTCCTTAAACTGCTTTTCAGAATACATCGGAGTGCCTCATCGGCCTGTCTGTCTGCTAGTATAAATGCACTTTCAGACCATCTGTTTCGTGGGGACAGCAGAACTTGCTCGCCGATTAGACGGATGGGTTTCCGGATTGGTATGGGCAAGGGCCGCGATTTCCGGTTTCCGGGCCGGGATTGAGGCAAGAAAAAAGGAACAAGGAAGTATGCTTCGCCACTGGTTCGTGTCGCTGGTTGTCTGCCTGATGTCTCTCGCCGCCTTGGCCGTTGAACCCAAAGTCCAGATCATGCCGGAAGAGCAGGTGAAGGCCGGCATGCACGGCGTGGCCTACACCGTCTTTGAAGGCGTGACCCCGGAGCCGATGGAGGTGGAGATACTGGGCGTGCTGCGCGACATGGCCGGTCCGCAAGCCGACGTCATCCTGGCGCGACTGCACGGGAAGAAGGTGGAGTATACCGGCGTGGTTGCGGGCATGAGCGGCAGCCCAGTCTATATCGATGGCAAGCTGGTAGGGGCCATCGCGTATCGCATAGGGGAATTCTCCAAGGAGCCGATCTGCGGCATCACGCCGGCAGCGTCCATGCTGGAGATCGACGCCATGGACAAGCTCCCGCTGACCGATGTGTCCCACAATGTGGGACATACACAAAAGCTGATCAACCGGACTTCGGGTCCGGGGCTGGCAGGCGAGGACGATGCGCAATCCGGATACGCCAATCTGCTGAAGCCCATCGAGACGCCGCTGGTGTTCAGCGGGTTCAGCCCCGAAACGCTGCGTCTCTTCGCCAAGGATTTCGCTTCGGCAGGAGTTGTGCCCGTGATGGGCGCCGGTTCGGTGAGCAATGACAAGCAGCCGGAGCCGCTGCAACCCGGGTCGGCGGTCAGCGCAATTCTGGTGCGCGGCGATATGAATATCGCCGGAACCTGCACCGTCACCTATCTGGACGACACTCACTTGCTGGCTTGCGGACATCCCTTTCTCCAGTCCGGCAACGTCGACATGCCCATGACGAAAGCGACGGTGCTGGCGACTCTGCCCTCGCCGCAGAACTCCTTCAAAATCGTAAACACCACCGAGCCGGTTGGCGCCTTCGTTCAGGACCGTCGCGCCGGCATCATGGGACGCTTCGATCGGCAACCGCAGATGATTCCGGTGACCCTGACCTTCCGGGGCGTTTCCCATCCCAAGCAGTTTCACTACGAAGTGCTGAACAACGCAAAGATTACTCCCGCCGCGATGATGGCGACGGTGTTCAATGCGATTCAGGGCATGAACGAATACGGCGAGGACACCACCTTTCGCCTCCAGGGCGACATCACGGTGTTGGGTTATCCCAAGCTCAGCGTGAAGAACATGTTCGCTCCGGCCGACGGCTCGACCCCAACCGCTTATGGAATTGCACTCTCCATCGGCGAGCACTTCAGCCGCATCTTCGAGAACCCTTATGAGACGCCGAAAATCGAAGGCGTCGAGCTGAACTTCGATCTCGTGCCTGATCGCCGCTCGGCGCGACTGGAAACGGCCCGCACCGACGTCACCGAAGCGCGACCCGGCGATGAGATCACCATCGAAGCGCTGCTGAAGCCTTATCGCGGCGAGAGTATCCTGCGCCACATTTCCGTCAAGATTCCTACCTCAACGCCGCGCGGCACTCTGCACATTCTGGTCAGCGACGGCGACACCCTCGACAAGATGCATCGCGTTTCCGGTCCCATGAGCCATCATCTCGACCTCGGTTCCACCATCGCGCTGCTCAACAAGGAGCACACCAACTCCGAGGTCTACGTCTCGCTGCTGGAAGCCAACCCGCAAGCCATGGTCGAAGACAAAGTGATGCCCACGCTCCCGCTCTCCGTGATGAACGTGATGGACGGCCTTCGCGGCTCTCAGGACATGATCGTCGTCGGAGAGTCCGCGGTCGATGAAGCCGCAACTCCGGTCGACTACGTCGTCTCCGGCTCCCAAATCATCACCCTGAGAATCAAGTAGCGCGATCGCGGCTTCGCCTCCAGCGCCGAAGCTCCCGCCGTCCTCCCCCAAGAAAATGTTCCACGTGGAACACGAAAACGAACACGAATTTGTGTTCGCGTTTAGCCCTCGAAACTCTATGCTATGGGTCCAGATAAGCCATTATTTTTAAGTATGTTAGCTCGATTACACCTGGGTTTTCGTCGTGTGACGAAACAGCGTGACCCTGGCCTGCCTGAAAGGCCATCGCTCGCGCCGCCGCGTCGGCAACGATGCTCCCGTCCCGCCCTGCGGGACGACTCAGCTTAGCCCAGGACGCAGCGATCGCGGAGTCCCTGGGTAAGGGTTACTAAAGAGCCTGAGTGCCCTAGGCACGGCATAACTCAGCCCAGCGTTTCAACCCTGGGTAGTTTCAACGTTGGGTTCGAGTGATAAAGAATCCGAAGTCCCGTAGGTGTCTGTGTCGTAGCTGCAATTCGCGCTGGCCGGTTGGAAACAAACCATCGCATTTCTGATCAAACCAGCCGCGCAGCGGCTGGCACAGCTAGGACACAGACACCGTAGGCTCGGCATAACTCAGCCCAGCGTTTCAGCCCTGGGTAGTTTCAACGTTGGGGTCGAGTGATAAAGAATCCGAAGCCCCGTAGGTGTCTGTGTCGTAGCTGCAATTCGCGCTGGCCGGTTGGAAACAAACCATCTCATTGGCGATCAAACCAGCCGCGCAGCGGCGGCATCTGTGTTAGCCGCGGGCATGAGCCTCCGGCCAGGTTAGGATACGGATCCCACCTCGGCTAGATTTCTCCAAGGTCCGAGCGGACCTGCTCCAGCGCCATCTCGCATTCCTCGAGCTGCCGCCGCAGCGACGACTTGCTACACAGTCCGGAAACCGTCGACAAGCCTGCCCGGTAGCCCTCGATTCGCTGTTGCAACAAACTCTTTCGAGCCAACAGCTCGTCAGCATTAGCTGGTGCGATTGCCATAACCCTACATTACAGCACAACCTACTGGAAGCCATCTCATAAATGCTTTGTGTCAGGGCACGGCTTCACAGGCCGCTGTTGTGCATGAGAGCTAGCTTTCACATCGAGTAGTGGAGTAGGGAGCCCGAACCCCGGAGCCCCATCGCCGCAAAATAATCTAGCCCAGCACGGCGCTGGAGGCGGAGTGCTGGGTAAGAGCTATTGAAGAATCTGAGTGCCGTAGACACGACATAGCTTAGCCCAGCGTTTCAACGCTGGGTAGCTTCGGTTAGACGATCGGAGTCCCACAACGTGGGACGGCATAGCTTAGCCCAGCGTTTCAACGCTGGGTAAGCTGATAAAGAACTCGGAGTCCCTTCAGGGACGGCACGCTTCTTACGCAAGATTGGCTCTGTTGACATCTTCCTTGAAGGGGCGCGCCTTTAGGTGCGCCGTAAGGCTGTCGAACCCGCCGGCTTTAGCCGCTGAGGGAACTCGTCTTCCATGACTGATGAAACTCGAGTTTTCTCGCGGGCCAAAGCCCGCTATCAAAATGGCGTCGAATCGGCGCGGAGCGCGCGTCCAGCGCGACCCCAGCCGCAAAGCGGCGGCATGAAGTTAGACCAGGGCGTGAGCCCCGGGTGCAGACGAAAAATGATCCCGAGCCGCGCCGGCGGCGGCATTGGTGTTAGCCGCGGAGCCGGTGCCCCCGGCGAGCGCCGACGCCGGAGCCTGTCTGAGCGACGCTGGAGGGTGCTGATCGGCGAAAGCCTCAAGAACGCGGTCTGCTAACAGCACCCGAAGAGCGAAAATGGAGTAGCTTCAGGACGTATCCCGGCGGCGAAGAAGGCGTCTTAAAGGTCAACTGTCGGGAGTGGCCGCTAAGGATAATGGATTCCGCCTCGCGAAGAATCTCCTCCTGACAGGTACTAATCATATTTTGTTCATATTGACGGACAATTCCATATATGTAATACTATCTGGCATGAGTATGACTGAAAAACTCGAGACCGTTTGGTTTACGACAAAAGGGCAAGTCGTCATCCCGCTTCGTCTTCGTAAGCAATTCGAAATCGAGGACGGGACCAAAGCGGTGGTGCAAGCGACGCCGGAGGGTATCCTCCTCAAACCGGTGACTGCGGCACTTATCAGACGCGGGCGCGGTATCCTCAAGCGCGCGCCGGGACGCCGGTCGCTGACTGAGGACTGGGCCGAGTACAAAACGCAGGAACGCGCACTAGAGGAGCGCCATGCCGGCTAAGGTACTCGACAGCTTCGCGCTCATCGCCTACTTCCGCGACGAATCGGGCGCGGAAGCGGTGGAGCAACTGCTCGTTTCCGCCAGCAAAAGAGACAGCCAGCTGCACATGACCGATGTGAACTATGCCGAGGTGAAGTACTCGATTGTGAAAAAGGACGGCGCCGCAGCCTGGGCGGAAGCCGCAAAGGTTCTGGAGGGCCTGCCCATTGACTTTCATTCCACAACCCGCGCGCTGGCCGACACTGCCGCCGATTTCAAAGCACGTTTCAAGTTGAGTTTGGCCGATGCTTTCGCCGCCGCGCTGGCCAAAGAAAAGAAGGCGGAACTCGTGACCGGGGACCCAGAATTCAGGCCGCTTCACCAGGAAATCAAAATCCACTGGCTGAAATAATTGCACTCAGGGTGAAAGCTTGCGGCAGTATTTCGGCTCCCAGGTTAGCCCAAAACCGGGTCGAACAGGGGCACCCGGCAAGTGGACCAGAGCGTCCCGCGAGCAAGCCCAGCGCTTAGGAATAGTTGGCATGATATCGAAAAGGAACTTCGACGCAGCCCGTTATCTGAATATCAGCCAAGATCACTTGGTCGCGGTTTCTTTGTGGTTCCTACTCGAAGAAAAGATGGAACCATCATTTGAAAATCTCGTAGCAGAGGCCTACCTTTCATTTCCAGAAAGATTTCAGCTCGAAGGGTATCCCGACTGGCCGAATGCGCATGTTGTAGGGAAGTCTTGGGTGCGCTGCCGAACCGACAAGAAATGGATTACGGGATCAGCTGCTTCTGGTTTTAGCTTGACTCCGCTCGGCGAAAAGGCCGTGCAGCAGACCCTTTCGAAACTGCCAGCAAGATTCGACAGGAACGAAGGAATTATGTATATCAACACACTCGGACCCGGTGTGGACCTCTACTTCGGAAAAGACGGCGAAGGCCAGGACTTACCGGCCAACCAGGTGCTTGTTGCGGACCTGGTGACAGATCTTGCTTCGCAGGAAATCGGGCGAGGGAAAAGGGAGAAGAAGAGTCTTGACATTCCACCGGGGGTCGACCCGTTCGAAGCGTATTCGAGCTACGTGACCAGTCTGAAAGCGAAAGTTGCCCCGGCGACTCATAAGCTACTTGTCGACCGAGCTAACAGGCGAAAGTAGTACGGCCCGGGGCTCGCACATTCTTCGGCGGGTGGCCGGGTGCCCCGGGTCTCGCGCTGTTCGAGGCCTGGGACTGCGTGCCAACCAACCATCTCTGTCGCCCCTCCATCACACAGGAATCAAAGTGGCCGAGGAGCGCGCCTGTTCTGGCTCTCCAACGGCAATCTCTGTGCTACGCTTTCCCTTCCTGCTGCTTCAACCCAATCTGGGCTCATGATGAAACTGTTTCGACTGGCGCTCGTGTCCTCGTTCCTTCTCGCATCGACCTCCGCCCAGACCACCCGCACCTGGGAACAAGCCAAGTACGACGACTTTGAGAAGGGCACGACTCACGGTGTCGCCATCAGCAGCGAGGGCAACCTCACCCTCGCGCCGTCTTTCAGCGCGCTCTACACCTCGCCTTCCACCTACATCTGGGACGTTGCTGCCGATTCAGCAGGCAATGTCTATGCCGCGGCCGGTTCTCCTGCGCGTGTCTACAAGCTCACGCCCGACGGCAAGGCGCGCATCATCTTCGCCCCCCAGGAACTTCAGGTGCAGGCCCTGGTCGTCGACAACACCGGAGTGATCTACGCGGCCACATCGCCCGACGGCAAAGTCTACAAGCTCGTACACGGTGGCCCTGCGCCGGGCAAGGCTCCCGAGGGCTCGCACACCACCGCCGAGGTTGCCGCGGCGCAGGAAGGCGCAAATCCCGCCGAGAAGCCGCGCCCGTCGGTTGATGTCGATCCCAGCTACACTGCCAGCGTCCTCTTCGATCCCAAGACCAAGTACATCTGGGCGTTGGCGCTCGATCGTCAGGGCCAGCTCTACATTGGCACCGGCGATCGCGGCGAGATTTTCCGCGTCGACCGCAGCGGCGCCGGCACTCTCTTCTTCAAGAGCGACGAGGCCCAGATTCGCGCCCTCGACTTCGACCAACTCGGCAACCTCATCGCCGGCACCGACGGCAGCGGCCTCATCTATCGCATCTCGCCGCACGGCGAAGGCTTCGTTCTCTACAGCGCACCCAAGAAGGAAATCACTGCGCTCGCCGTCGATCGCCAAGGCAACATCTACGCCGCCGGCGCGGGCGAGAAGCGCGGAGCTGCTCCGCCTGCCGGCACTCCCGTCGCGGGCGTAGGCATCGTTGTCACCGCTCCGGCAACCTCCGCCGCTCCCACCGCCCCATCCGCGCCCGCCGCACCCACCATCAGCGCGCCTCCCAACATCGCCAACCTCGGCGGCTCCGAGGTCTACCGTCTCGCGCCCGATGGCTCGCCCAAAACCATCTGGTCCTCGCGCGACGATCTGGTCTACGCCCTGGTCTTCGATCATCAGGGCCGTCTGCTGGCCGGAACTGGCAATCGGGGAAAGATCTATGCCATCGTTGGCAGCGACTACACTGACCTCGCCGAGGCCAGCGCCAACCAGGTCACGGCCTTCGCTCCCGCTCCCCAAGGTGGTCTCTATGCGGCCACTAGCAATCTGGGAAAGGTTTTTCTGCTCGGCGCCAACCCGATCAGCGAGGGCACCTATGAGAGCGATGTCTTCGATGCCAAGAATGTCTCCCGGTGGGGACGCGTGGAGGTCCGCGGCAGCGGCAACTTTCAACTCTTCGCGCGTAGCGGCAACGTCGATAATCCTGACCGCAATTGGAGCCCGTGGAAGCCCGTCGATCTGCAAAAAAATCTCCCTGTCGACGCGCCGCCAGCACGCTTCATCCAGTGGAAGGCAGTCCTCCAGCCGGCTGGCCACATGCCCGTAATCGACAGTGTCATCGTCAACTACCTGCCCAGAAACGTCGCTCCCGTAGTGGACGCCGTAACTGTGATGGTTGGCTCGCGCATACCCGCGGGCACCCACTCCGAGCCGGAGACTTCAGCTGCCGGCGGCTATGAGTCTCCCCTGCCAACTACCAAGGACCGGCATTCCATCGCGGTGAAGTGGAGCGCGCACGACGACAACGACGACACTCTGGCCTACGACGTTTACTATCGCGGCGACGGCGAGACCGGCTGGAAGCTGCTCCACGGGAATGTCCAGGAGCGTTTCCTCAATCTCGACGCCGACATCTTTCCCGACGGTGGTTACACCATCCGCGTCGTGGCCTCCGACGCGCCTTCGCATTCCGCCGAAGACGCGTTGACCGGCGAAGCGACCAGTGCGCGCTTCGAGGTCGATAACACCCCACCGCAGATCGAGTCGCTGAAAGCCACAGCCGACGGCGGCAAGATCCACGTCACTTTCCGCGCCGTCGACAGCTTCTCGCCCATCAGCCACGCCGAATATTCCATCGATGCCGGCGAGGCAAAGACCATTGAGCCGGTGGGCCAGCTTTCCGACTCGAAGAGCGAGAGCTACGATTTCACGGTGCCCGTCCCGCACGACGAAGCCCAAGCCGCATCAGCCGTAGCCAAGTCCACAGCTCAAGCCGCATCGTCCGGCGAGCACACCATCATCGTGCGCGCCTACGACCGCTTCGACAACATGGGAGTCAGCAAGGTTGTGGTCAACGTGCCAGCAGGTAGATGATCTCTTCATTCTTGTCATCACGAGGAGGGCTTCAGCCCGACGAGGGATCTGCTGTTCGCCTCTATTGCTATGACGCTGCGCTCCGCCATCCTCATCCTCGGTCTGCTGATCTGTTCCGTCTATTGCACCATCCCTCTCTTCTGGCTGGTGGTGCATTCCTTCGTGGAACGGTGGCGTTCGCGAGGCCGCCGCGGTTTCGCCCTTCTCGTGCCTCTATGGGGCGGATTTGTCGCCATGGCGTTTTGTTCGATGTGGCCATTCCGCTTTGCTCAGTTCTACGCAAACCGGCTGGCGTGGGCGGGAGCGGCGATTTTGTTCCTGCTGGGCTTCTCGCTCTACCGAGCGGCGCTCAAGGGCTTTCACCACTCGCAGCTCTCCGGCCTCGACGAACTGGAGCCGGACCGCCATCGCCAACAACTAATCACCACCGGCATTCGCTCCCGCGTGCGCCATCCTATCTACCTCGGCCATCTCTGCGAGGTCCTCGCTTGGTGCGTTGGCACCGGATTAATCCCCTTGTACGCTCTGGCGCTGTTCGCGATCATCACCGGCTCATTCATGATCACGCTCGAAGATCGCGAACTCGAAGCCCGCTTCGGCGAACAGTATCGCGCCTACCGCCGCTCCGTTCCCGCTGTCATTCCGCGCCTCCGCCGCTAATCCCCATCGCGTTCGATACAATGATTTTCGCTGCATTTGCAAGGCTGTCGCACCAACAATGGGACGAAAGTCAGCACGGCGGTGCGGAGACCTCGAAAAAGGCTTTTATAAAACTGCCTCCGTGTCCTCAGTGTCTCTGTGGTGAAAAGCTTTTCCGTATGCAATTCGAGCTCTTCATAGCCGCGCGTTACCTCCGGGCCAAACGCCGCCAGGCGGTCATCGGCGTCATCACCGTCATCTCCATCATCGGAGTGGCGGCGGGCGTGGCTTCGCTCATCATCGCCCTGGCTATCAATAACGGCTTCCGCCAGGACCTCCAGGACCGCCTCCTGGGCTCGACCTCGCACATCAATCTGCTGCGCATCCAAAGCGACGGCATTCGCAACTGGGAATCGCTGCTCGCACGTCTGGAGAAACAGCCGCACGTCGTCGCCGGAGCTCCCGCCATCTATGAGCAGGTACTGATCTCGCGCGGCGCCCGCGCGCAAGGCGGCATCTTGAAGGGCATCATTCCGCAAGACGAGCGCAAGGTCAGCACCATCCTCGACACCGTAAAGCAAGGCTCCGCCGCGGCTCTGGACGAAAGCTCGTCCCAATCCCCCGCCCCCGACAACGAGACAACTCCATCCGCCGCTACGCTGCCCCCCATCGTCCTCGGCAAAGATCTGGCCGACGAACTCGGCGCATCGGTCGGCTCGGTTGTCACCGTCACTAGCCCGCAAGGCGAACTTACGCCCTTCGGCATCGTTCCCAAGTACAAGCGCTTCAAGGTCACCGGCGTCTTCGCTTCCGGCTTCTTCGACTACGACAATACCTGGGCCTTCATCCGTCTTTCCGACGCGCAGCGCCTCTTCGATCTCAGCGACGTAGTCTCGGTCCTCGAATTCAAAGTTGACGACATCTACAAGGCCGGCGAGATTGGCCAGCAACTCGAAGACGCCGCCGGCAAAGGCTTCATGTCAACCAACTGGATGGAGCAGAACCGCGCCATCTTCCACGCTCTGCGGCTGGAGCGCGTCGTCACCTTCATCACCATCGGCCTTATTGTCTTCGTGGCCGCGCTCAACATCCTCATCTCGCTCATCATGATGGTGATGGAGAAGACCCGCGACATCGCCGTGCTGGTCTCCATGGGCGCCAAGCGACGGCAAATCCGCCGCATCTTCATGTATCAGGGAATCCTCATCGGCGTGATCGGAACTGCGCTGGGCCTGATCGCCGGCTTCGCGCTCTCCTGGGCCGGCGGACACTATCATTTGCTGTCGCTCTCCGCTGAGGTCTACTCCATCGACTACGTCCCCTTCGCGCCGCGCCCGCTGGACGGCCTGCTGGTGGCCCTCGTCGCCATCGGCGTCTCCTTCATCGCGACGCTGTATCCGTCATGGTCAGCGGCCAGCGTTCTGCCGGCCGAGGCGCTGAGATACGAATAGCAAGTAAAGGAATTGTCCTATCGCGCGGGTGCCCCAGGTCTCGCGTTGTTCGAGACCTGGGGTCCGTATAAATAAACCATCCCCACCCATTTCTGCGCTTCATCCCACCCCGCCCACCATCCCGCCCTTCGTCGTGTTACCTTATTCCTTTGTATTTTGTGTATATCCCCGCTTTGCACCTGCCTTTGGAGCCAATCATGACATTTCTATCTCAACCGCTGTATTCAGTTCTGAAGTATGCTGCCATTTGCGCCTTCGCTCTCGCTATGCTTCCAGCTCAGGCCCAGGACGCGCCGAAACCGGAAACTCACGGCATCAACGTCTCCAACATGGACCGTTCGGAGAAGCCCGGCGATAACTGGTATCTCTACTGCAATGGCGACTGGATCAAGCGCACCGAGCTTCCGCCCGATCGCTCTCGCATCGGCGTCTTCAACAATCTCGCCGACTTAAGCGACAAGCGCACCTCCGCCTTAATTGAAGAGGCCGCCAAGACCAATGGCGCCGCCGGCTCCAGCCAGCGCAAGATCGCCGACCTCTACAACTCCTACATGGACGAGGCGGCCATCGACGCCAAAGGTCTGTCGCCGCTCGCGCCGCACCTCAAAGCCATTGCCGCCATCCGCAACAAGAAAGAGCTCGCCTTCGCCCTCGGTGAGACCCTGCGCGCCGATGTCGATGCCCTCAACAACACCAACTTCCACACGCCGCACCTGTTTGGATTGTGGGTCGCTCCCGGCTTCAACGATTCCGATCATTACGCTCCCTACCTGCTCCAGGGTGGAGTGCAACTCCCCGATCGCGAGTACTACCTCGCCGACAACGAGCACATGAAGGAAGTGCGCACCAAGTATCAGGCGCACATCTCGGCCATGCTCAAGCTCGCGGGCTTCACCGATACTGACGCGCGCGCGGAGCGCATTGTCGCTTTGGAACATGCCATCGCGGAAAAGCATCTCAGCCTGTCTGACAACGACGACATCCATAAGGCCAACAACACCTGGACGCCCTCCGACTTCAGCAGCAAAGCTCCTGGTCTCGATTGGGCCGAGTACTTCCGCGGTGCAGGCCTCAGCCAGCAAGCCAGCTTCATCGTCTGGCAGCCCACCGCATTCGCCGGCGAATCCGCGCTGGTGGAATCGACTCCTCTGGACACCTGGAAGGACTGGCTGGCCTATCACACCATTGAAGAGTCCGCGCCCTATTTGTCCAAACCGCTGTCCGATGAGCGCTTCGCTTTCTTCAGCGGAGTACTCCAGGGCACCACGCAGCAGCGTCCACGGTGGCAACGCGGTGTAGTTGTCGTCAATCGTTATCTTGGTGACGATGTCGGACAGCTCTACGCTCAGCGTTACTTCCCGCCAGAAGCCAAAGCCCAGGCAGAGGCCATGGTCGCCAATATCATCGCTGTCTATCACCAGCGCATCGCGGCGCTTTCCTGGATGGACCCGAAGACCAAGGCCGAAGCTCAAGCCAAGCTCGACACTCTGTACGTCGGCATTGGCTATCCGGAGAAGTGGCTTGACTATTCAGCCTACGAAGTGAAAGCGGATGACATTTTCGGCAATATCTGGCGCGGCAACTTGTTCCAATACCACCGTCAGGTAGCGCGACTGGGCAAGCCGGTCGATCGCCACGAATGGTCCATGACGCCGCAGACCGTCAACGCCGTGAATCTTCCCTTGCAGAATGCCCTGAACTTCCCGGCTGCGATTCTCCAGCCGCCGTTCTTCGATCCCAAAGCACCTGCCGCGGCTAATTATGGCGCGATTGGCACCGTCATCGGCCATGAGGTCAGCCACACCTTCGATACCGAAGGCAGCGCCTTCGACGCTAAAGGACAGGTGCGCAACTGGTGGACGCCTGCCGATCTCGCGCACTTTGAAGCAGCCACCGCGAAGCTTGCCGCCCAGTACGATACCTATATGCCGTTTCCCGATCTGCATGTGAATGGCAGGCAGACGCTGGCAGAAAACATCGCCGACGTCTCCGGCCTCGCGGCTTCCCTTGACGGCTACCACGCCTCGCTCGCCGGCAAGACCGCTCCCATGCAGGATGGATTCTCCGGGGACCAGCAATTCTTCATCGCCTTCGGCCAGGACTACGCAGGCAAGACACGCGATGCTGCGCTGCGTCAGCAGGTAATGGTCGATCCGCATTCTCCGGCGCAGTTCCGCGCCGACACGGTTCGCAACATCGACGCCTGGTACGCAGCCTTCGATGTGCAACCCGGTCAGACGCTGTACCTCGCGCCCGCCGACCGCGTGCGCATCTGGTAAAGAACTAGCAGTCTCGCTACCCGATGACGAATGATCGCTCGAGATTTGCCTGAATCGAGCCGCGACAGCGGCGGCCGGGTGCCCCGTTCTAGCCATCGGTTGGCTAGGGTGGGGCATTTCTGCCGCGCGCCCCGTTCTGTCGTCCTGCGCGGACTATTGGAGCGAAGTGCCAGCGCCATAGGCGCGGCTCAGTCTAGCCCAGCACGCAGCGTAACGGAGTGCTGGGCAGACTGCGTGTTCCCATCTGAGTCCCGTAGGTGTCTGTGTCGTAGCTGCAATTCGCGCTGAGCGGTAGAGCAAACCATCGCATTGGCGATCAAACAGCCGCGCAGCGGCGGCATTTGTGTTAGCCGCGGGCGTGAGCCCGCGGTGAAGTGGGATAAACAACTGAGCCCCTGAGCGGCGGCGCAGCTACGACACAGACACCGTGGGGACGACACGTTCTCCAGAGATCCCATCCTCCCGCGAAATCAGCGCAATCGAAGCGATACTGTTTTTCTCTGTCCCTTTCGTCGCAAAGTCGCTGACTTCCCGCTCCATACATGATCTAATTCTCATTAGGTCAATCGCTCGTCCTCAGTCCCAGAATGGGCACGGTTCCAACGACTTGGCCGGAATTTGTGTCGCTCCGGAGCGCAACTGCATCAAACTGTAAAAGACGGCTTATTGCGTGCCGAGAATCTCAAGAAGGTTTTCCGCTCCGGCAATTCGGATTTAGTGCTCTTTGAGAATTTGTCGTTGCAGGTGCAAACCGGGGAGATGCTGGCCATCGTTGGCGAGTCGGGTACCGGGAAAAGTACCTTACTTCACATCCTCGGAGCGCTTGATCGTGCTTCCGAAGGTGACGTATACTTCGCCCAAGTTCAACTGGGGAGTACTCTCCGAGGATGATGCAGCAGAATTCCGCGGCCGGGAGCTTGGATTCGTCTGGCAGTTTCATTATTTGCTGCCTGAATTTACCGCGCTGGAGAATGTCGCCATGCCCTTGCTAATGCGGGGCACCAGCAAGCGCGACGCGGAACAGCAAGCCCTGCAATGGTTGCAGGAGGTTGGTCTAGGGGACCGTGCCAGTCATCGGTCCGGCGAGTTGTCTGGTGGCGAGCAGCAGCGGGTAGCGCTGGCCCGTGCGCTGATCACCAGACCCAGGGTCCTGATGGCGGACGAGCCAACAGGTGATCTCGACAACCGGACAGCGGAAACGGTTTTTAATTTGATCGCCAGGCTACATCGCGACTATCGTCTGACCTCGCTCATCGTTACTCACAATCTTGGGTTTGCGCGTCAGTGCGATCGCGTTTTGCGTTTGCAGCAGGGACGGGTAGTCGAAGTGTCTCCGCAATCGTTGTCGGCATAGGGCAACGCGCGGGGAAAATTCGGGTTTGTAATAGTAGTGGTCTTAATCGCGGATGCGTGGAAGACACAGCAAATTGGTCGTTGGCAGGATGTAGGATCGCAGTGGAGCCAGCCCGCAGGGCGAAACAATATTAGCCCAGCGCGTAAGCGCTGGGTAAGCTGCATTATTCACTAGAGCCCCTTTAGGGGCGGCACATTTTTTGAATTTCGGTCCCAGCAGCTTCATCTGAGACCGGCGGCCACGACGAGTCAGGTAACGGAGCTCGGCAGGAGAAACAATCCCCGCCGCGCTCTTGGAGAGGTTCATGTTTGAACGGTACACGGAAAAGGCCCGGCGCGTAATCTTCTTCGCACGTTACGAAGCCAGTCAGTTTGGTTCTCCTTACATTGAAACGGAGCACCTCCTGCTTGGTCTTCTGCGCGAGGACAAAGCGCTTACCAATCGGTTCCTTCGCTCCCACGCCTCGGTTGAGTCGATCCGGAAACAGATCGAGGGCCACACTACGATTCGAGAGAAGGTCTCCACTTCCGTGGACCTGCCCCTGAGCAACGAGTGCAAGCGTGTGCTAGCGTACGCCGCGGAGGAAGCCGAGCGCCTGTCGCACAAGCATATCGGTACCGAGCACTTGCTCTTGGGACTGCTGCGCGAAGAAAAGTGCTTCGCTGCCGAAATTCTGCACGAGCGCGGATTGCGACTCTCCTCCATTCGCGAGGAGTTGGCCCGCACCTCGCAGGAGAAGGCGCAGCCTTCGCAGCGTTCGCGCGAATCGTCGCTGCTGTCTGAATTCTCTCGCGATCTCACTCAGGCCGCGATGGACGGCCAACTCGATCCTCTGGTCGGTCGCGATGGCGAGCTTGAGCGCGTCGTCCAGATCCTGTGCCGCCGCACCAAGAACAATCCGGTGCTGATCGGCGAGCCCGGCGTCGGTAAGACGGCCATCGTCGAAGGTCTGGCCCAACGCATTGCCGATGGCGAAGTGCCGTCGTTCCTGGCCGACAAGCGCATCCTTGCGCTCGATCTTTCCCTCATCGTGGCCGGCACCAAGTATCGTGGCCAGTTTGAAGAGCGCCTCAAGACCATCATGAAAGAACTGATGGAGTCGCAAAATTCCATCATCTTTATTGACGAGCTGCATACTCTGGTCGGCGCAGGCTCGGCGGAAGGCTCACTCGATGCTGCCAATATCCTGAAGCCGGCTCTGTCGCGCGGCGAAATTCAGTGCATCGGCGCTACCACGCCGGGCGAATATCGTAAATCAATCGAGAAAGACCGCTCGCTGGAGCGCCGCTTCCAGGCGGTGAAAGTTCCTCCGCCCAACGAAGCCGATGCGGTCAAAATCCTCTTCGGCATCAAAGAGCGCTACGAGAAATTTCACGCCGTCACCTACACCGACGAAGCCATCACCTTCTCCGTTTCGCACTCCAACCGCTACTTGCCTGATCGCTTCCTGCCCGACAAGGCCATCGATCTGGTCGACGAAGCCGGCGCCCGCGTTAAGCTTCGCCAGACTTCCCTGCCTGAGGACATCACCGAGGTGCAGAAGCGGATCAAGTTCATCGTGCATCGCATGGAAAACGCCATCGCGAACCACGAGTTCGAGAAGGCCCGCTTCTACTCCGACGAGGAGCGCAAAGAGCGCGAGAACCTGCGCACTCTGCGTGAAAAATATCATCTCGATGAGTCCTCCACTGGCGTCGTCGGCCGCGAGGACATCGAAGACGTAGTCTCGCGCTGGACCGGCGTTCCTATTGCTTCCATCAAGGAAGAAGAGAGCCAGAAGCTGCTGCGCATCGAAGAAGAGCTGCACCGGCGAGTGATCTCGCAGGAACGCGCCATCTCGGCCCTGGCCCGCGCCATTCGCCGCTCGCGTGCCGGCCTGAAGAGCCCGAATCGGCCAATCGGTTCGTTTCTTTTCCTCGGCCCCACCGGCGTCGGCAAGACCGAAGTCGCACGCACCCTGGCGCAGTTCATGTTCGGTAGCGAGAAATCGCTGGTCCGCTTCGATATGTCGGAGTTCATGGAGAAGCATTCGGTCTCCAAACTGATCGGCTCGCCTCCGGGATACGTCGGCTACGAAGAGGGTGGCCAGCTCACCGAGCGCGTCAAGCGCGCGCCCTACTCCGTCGTGCTGCTCGACGAAGTGGAGAAAGCCCATCCTGACCTGTTCAACATCCTGTTGCAGGTGTTCGAGGACGGTCAGCTCACCGATGGTCTGGGCAACACGGTGGACTTCAAGAACGCCATCATCATCATGACCTCCAACATCGGCGCGCGCCATCTGCAGAAGCGCACCGGATCTGGGCTTCCAGTCGGAGCTGGACGAGAACACCTCCAGTAAGGTTGAGGACATGGTGCGCAACGAAGTGAAGCGCACCTTCAATCCCGAGTTCCTCAACCGCCTCGACGAGGTCATCATCTTCAACGCGCTGACTGAGGCTGACCTGATCCAGATCGTGGAATTGATGGTGCAGCATCTGAACACCAACCTGGCCCAGCGCTCCATCACAGTCACGGTGACGGAAGAGGCGCGCAAGTGGATCCTCGACAAAACCGTCGTCGACCGCACCTATGGCGCTCGTCCGCTGCGCCGCGCGTTGCAGAAATACATCGAGGACCCGCTGTCGGAGGCGCTCATCCAGGGCACCTTCGCCCAGCGGCCGGCCTTCATCGAGGTCTATCTCGATAAAGACCAGCTCTTCTATCGCCCCGTCGGCGAAGAGAAAACCGAAGGCGTGCTGCTGTACAGCAGCTAAATAGGAATTCAAACAGCGCAGCGAAACCAGGGGGAGCGAAAACGCTCCCCCTGTTATTTTCTCTCTGTCAAGAAATCGCGGAAAGCCATCTCGGCTCTTTGCTCATCCAATCCTGCGAGGTCCACCATGATTCGCAAACTACCGTCCGGAGAATACCGTCTCTACTCGCGCAAGAAAAATCCCAAGACCGGCAAGCGCCGCAACCTGGGAACCTTCGAAACGCGCGAAAAGGCCGAGGCCCACGAGCGCGCCGTGCAATATTTCAAACGGCATTGATTGGTGGCCCGTCTGGATCTTGATGTGCTCGTGCGGAGTGCCGCCGTTAGTCACTTTGGAGGCGCGCGTCACGTCGTCGATGAGAATTGTCATCACGAGGAGGCCTTCAGGCCGACGAGGGATCTGCTTTTGTCGGCGGAACAGAATATTTCTCGCGGCACGAACCGGCGCTCGTGGACGACAAGGCGTGCCTACGCCACGAAGTACTTCGCCGCGGGATGATGCACGATGATGGCCGACGTGCTCTGCTCCGGGTCCAGCAGGAAGCCTGTGGTCAGCTTCACCCCGATGGTCTCGTCGGGATGCAGCAGCGCGAACAGTTTGGTCTGGTCTTCCAGGTTGGGACATGCCGGATAGCCGAACGAATACCGCGAACCGCGATACTTCTGATGGAAGAGATCGCGGATGTGCGGCGAATCTTCGCCGGCAATTCCGAGTTCTTGACGAATGATCTTGTGCGAGAGTTCGGCCAGCGCTTCGGCTGACTCCACACTCAGTCCGTGCAGATACAGATACTTGGTGTACTCGCCGCCTTCGAAAAGTTTCTGCGTCTCATGTGAAGCCTTATCGCCAATGGTCACGCACGACATGCCAAGCACATCCATCTTGCCGCTGCTCTTCGAAAGGAAGAAATCGGAGATGCACAGACCACGGCCTTCGCGCTGTCGTGGAAAGGTGAAGCGCAACGCCTCCGCCGGAATCGGGTCGCCCTGCTTCCAACCTTCGGGCAGTTCGTAGACGACCACATCGTTCCCGTCACCCTGCGCTCCAAAATAACCGTACACGACCTTCGGTTCGAACCAGCCTGCCGCGATTACTTCCTCTTCCAGGTCCTTCAGGATCGGCCGATACTTCGTCTCCACCAGCCGTCCGTAATCTTCCTGCGACGCCGTCTTCAACTGCCACTGGTTCTTGAAGAGCGCCGTTTCGTTGATGTACTGGAAAATTTCACGCAAGTCGAAATCTTGCGGCTTCAGCACGCGCACGCCCCAGAACGGCGGCTGCGGGAATGTTGGGAGCGGCGGGAATCTCGACGTTGGGCGCGGTCGCGCCTTCGACGCCTCCAAGGATGTGTGCCGGGCGCACGAACTCCTTCACCACTTTTCCTTCGGCAATGCGCTTCTCGCGAGCGCCATTCGGCGAAGAAAGGTCCTCCATCAGGTGCAAGCCGGCAAAGGCATCGTCCGCGTAGAAGATGCCGCCCTGGTACTCGCGGCGCAGATCGTCCTCCACATACTTGCGCGTCAGCGCCGCCCCGCCGCAGATCACCGGAAACTCCAGCTTCTGGTGATGCAGGTCCTGCACCACATACTTCATCTCCAGCGTCGACTTCACCAGCAGACCGCTAAGCCCGATGGCGTCGGCTTTCTCCGCGAGCGCCGCGTTGATGATCACGTCCGACGGCTGCTTGATGCCGAGGTTCACCACGCGATAGCCGTTGTTGGTCAGGATGATGTCCACCAGGTTCTTGCCGATATCGTGGACGTCGCCCTTTACCGTCGCGAGAACAATGGTTCCTTTCTGCGAGCCCTCCGTCTTCTCCATCTTGGGCTCCAGATACGCGACGGCAGATTTCATCACGCCAGCCGAGTCGAGCACTGATGGCAACTGCATCTTGCGGGCTCCAAACAGGTCGCCTACCGTCCTCATGCCGTCGAGCAGGATGTTGTTGATCAGGTCAAGCGGCGTGTAGTTGACCAGCGCTTCTTCCAGAATCTCGTGCAGCGACTTCTTGTTCGCGCCATCGCCAACGCTCTTTTCGCCGTTGATGATCGCCCACTTCAGCTTGTCTTCCACCGACAGCGTGTCAACGTGCGCCGTCGTATGCTCTTCTTTGCCCTTGGTCCCGGCAAAGTGATTCATATAAACCTGCAGCGGATCGCCATTCGACTGATCGTAGAAAATCAACTTGCGCGCCAGATCAACTTCCGCTTCCGGAATTTTGTACAGCGGATAAATCTTGCTGTAATTCACGATGGCCATGTCGAGGCCGTGGTCGACCGCCTCGTGCATGAAGACGCTGTTCAAAATTCGCCGCGAGTAGACATTCAGACCGAACGAAATGTTGCTGACGCCGAGAATGGTCTTCACTTCCGGAAGCTCGGTCTTGATCGCCTTCACGGCTTTCAGCGTCTCGATGCCGGCGGTGCGATAGTCTTCCTGGCCGGTCGAGATCGGCAGTGTAAGCGCGTCGAAGATCAAATCACACGGACGAATGCCGTACTTGTTCACCGCCAGATCGAAGATGCGCTTCGCAATGGCCAGCTTTTTCTGCCAGGTCAGCGCCATGCCGTCTTCGTCGATGGTCAGCGCAATCACCGCCGCGCCGTAGCGCTTCGCCATCGGCAGAACCTTCGACGTGCGCTTCTCGCCGTCCTCCAGATTGATGGAGTTGATGATGGCCTTGCCGGGAATGCGCTTCAGCGCCTCTTCAATCACGTCGGCTTCGGTCGAGTCGACCGTGATGGGCGCGGGCACGCGCGTGGCAATTTTCTCCAGGATATTGCTGATGTAGGCTTTCTCGTCTTCGCCCACGATGGCGCAGCACAAGTCCAGCATGTGCGAGCCCTCATTCACCAGCTTCTTGGCCAGCGTGAGGATGCCGTCATAGTCCTGCGCGCGGACCATGTTCTTGAAGTGCTCGACGCGCGTGGTGGTGTTCATCTCCTCGGCCACAACCAGCGGCTTGGGATCGAGGTCGAGCGGCACCATGGAGTACGCGCTGGCGGCTGCGGCCGTGACTTTCACATCGCGCTTTAATGGCTCCAGATTGGCGCCAGTCGCGGCAATCGCCTTGATATGTTCGTACGTAGTCCCGCAGCATCCGCCCACAATGCGCACACCGTATTCGGTGATGAACTGCTTGTGGTAGTCGGCCAACTCCTGCGGCTGGAGCTTGTAGACCGCGTGACCGCCGACGTTCTGCGGTAGTCCGGCATTGGGCAAAACAGAAACTGGCTTCGGCGAATTCGCGCCCAGATAGCGAACTCCGTCGTTCATTTCTTTCGGCCCGGTGGCGCAGTTCATCCCGATTACGGCAACGTCGAACATTTCCAGCGTGGTGAGCGCCGCGCCAATTTCGGTGCCCAACAACATGGTGCCGGTCGCTTCCAGTGTGACCTGCACTTGCACGGGAACATTCTTTCCGGTCTTCTTCAGCGCGTCGAAGATGCCAACCAGCCCGGCTTTGGCTTGCAGAATGTCCTGGCAAGTCTCGAGTAGCAGCACATCGACCCCGCCTTCGATCAATCCGATGGCCTGCTCGGTGTAAGCAGCAGCCATGGCGTCAAAGCCGATGTGGCCCAGCGAGGGCAGCTTGGTCGTGGGACCCATCGATCCCGCCACAAAGCGTTTGCGTCCGTTCGAGGAGAAGCTCGCTGCAACTTCGCGAGCCAGCTTCGCCGCCGCCAGGTTTACTTCATATACCTGGTCCTGCATGTCGTACTCGGCCATTACGATCCGCGTAGAGCTGAAGGTGTTTGTCTCGACAACATCAGCCCCTGCCTCGAAGTATTTGGCGTGAATCTCCTTCACGACGTCGGGCCGGCTGAGCACGAGCACGTCGTTGTAACCGTCTTTGCCCCAGAAATCGTCCAGGGGAAGGTTGTAGCCCTGGATACAGGTCCCCATCGCACCGTCAAAGATGATGACGCGTTCCTGCACGGCTTTTAGGTAGTCGCTCATTGGCCTTTCAGCGCGAGTAGCCCGAACTCCTATGTAAGTGTGTCATCCCGACCGACGGCATCAGCCGGAGCGGAGGGACCTGTTTTTCGTCGCTAGCAACAGGAGAGGAGAAAACTCGCAGCTTAGTACTTAAGTATCGCAGTTCCCGCAGCTTTGGACAAAGCCGCCGCCAGCTAACTGCAATCCGCTGAGGCCATTGGAGAATTACTGCATTGAGCAGGGAAGGCAGTTCCAGGCCTTCAACCTGGCCACGCTGGAATGATCTCTCGCAACCAGTCCCACTTCCATGTCATTGACCCCGCCTCTCCGAAAATGTTATAAAAACTCGCCTTCGTGTTCGCCTTGGAGTGCGCTCAAGGTTGCACATAAAACGGTGCAGTTGTTCCCGACGCGGCCAAGCCTCAACACTTCTGTCTTGAAGTGGAAGCGCGTTTCCGGGATTCCAGCAGGTCCATCAGCCCCAACCAGTCCAAAGTCCGGACTTGTCGGGGGCGCCGGTTGCCCAACAAGTTCGAAGTCGGACTTGTGGACCATCGGTCTGTGTGCGCCCCGCCCGCTGGGTGGTCAAACGATCTTAGGAAACGCTGTTCGCAAATCGTCGCGGCAGATTGAACTGAAACTTCATTTCATGGGCGCTGTCCGCCTGCAAGCGGCTGGCTCATCGGAGGAATCATATGCGTACCTGGCTCGCTGCATTGCGGCGGCTGTCGTCGGTAGCCCGCGGCAATCCGGCCAAATTCGTCATCCCCGCGTTCACCATTTTGATGTTGCACGCCTCCACTGCTTTCGCCCAGCCGAACGAGGCTGCGGGCGAGGCCAACCTCCAGCTCCCCGATCTCTCCTCGGTTAATTTCCTGGGAATGGATGGGCACAAGTTGCTCACCATCGGCCTTATCTTTTGCGCCTTCGGACTGGTCTTCGGCCTGGCGATTTGCCTACAGCTGAAGAACATGCCCGTCCACAAGAGCATGGGCGACATCTCCAGCCTAATCTATGAGACCTGCAAGACCTACCTGGTGACGCAGGGCAAGTTCCTGATGATCCTGTGGGCCTTCATCGCGGTCGTCATCCTGGCGTACTTCGGATGGCTGGCGCCGGTGCCGGGTAAACCGGTCGCGGTGACGCTGCCCGTCATCCTGCTATTCAGTGTTATCGGAATTATCGGCAGCTATGGTGTGGCCTGGTTCGGTATCCGCGTGAACACGTATGCCAACTCGCGCACGGCCTTTGCCGGACTGCGCGGCAAGCCGTATCCGATTTACGCCATTCCGTTGAAGGCCGGCATGAGCATCGGGATGATGCTGATCTCCGTCGAGCTACTCATCATGCTTTGTATCCTGCTATTCATTCCGGCTGATTATGCCGGGCAGTGCTTCATCGGCTTTGCTATCGGCGAATCGCTGGGCGCGGCCGCGCTGCGTATCGCCGGCGGTATCTTTACCAAGATCGCCGACATTGGCGCCGACCTGATGAAGATTGTCTTCAAGATCAAGGAAGACGATGCTCGCAACCCGGGCGTGATCGCTGACTGTACCGGTGACAACGCCGGCGACTCGGTTGGCCCCTCGGCCGACGGCTTCGAAACTTATGGCGTGACCGGTGTCGCGCTCATCACCTTCATCCTGCTGGGCGTGAAAGATCCTCACGTGCAGGTGCAGTTGCTGGTCTGGATCTTCGTCATGCGCATCATGATGCTGGTCTCCAGCACCGTGGCCTACTTTCTGAACGAAACGGTGGCCAAGGCGCGCTTCGGCAATGCCGACGAGATGAACTTCGAATCGCCACTGACCTCGCTGGTCTGGCTGACTTCGATCATCTCGATCATACTGACCTACATCGTGTCGTACCTGATCGTCCCGGTACTCGGTGGCGACGGTACGCAATGGTGGAAGCTGGCGACCATCATCTCTTGCGGAACGCTGGCCGGCGCCATCATTCCTGAGCTGGTGAAGGTGTTCACCTCAACTGAATCGCGGCACGTTCGCGAAGTCGTGACCTCGGCGGACGAGGGCGGCGCGTCGCTCGGAATTCTGTCGGGCTTCGTGGCCGGAAACTTCTCCTGCTACTACCTGGGCTTCACCATGGTTGCCCTGATGGCGACGGGCTACTACGTCAGCAACTTCGGCCTCGGGGCCCTGATGCTGGCGCCCGCCGTGTTCGCCTTCGGCCTGGTGGCCTTCGGCTTCCTGGGCATGGGCCCGGTAACCATCGCGGTGGATTCCTACGGCCCGGTGACGGACAATGCGCAGTCGGTGTACGAGCTCTCGCTGATTGAGCAGGAGCCGAACATCGAGAGCGACCTGAAGAAAAACTTCAACATCGACGTAAACTTCGAGCGCGCCAAGCACCTGCTGGAAGAGAACGATGGCGCCGGCAACACCTTCAAGGCCACGGCCAAGCCGGTGTTGATCGGCACGGCCGTCGTCGGCGCAACCACCATGATCTTCTCCATCATCATGGCGCTCACGCACGGCCTGACAGAGAATGTCGGCAAGCTGTCGCTGCTGCACGCTCCCTTTGTGCTGGGACTGATCAGCGGCGGCGCCATCATCTACTGGTTCACCGGCGCTTCCACGCAGGCCGTGACCACCGGTGCTTATCGGGCGGTAGAGTTCATCAAGGCCAATATCAAGCTGGACGGCGTGGTGAAGGCTTCGGTGAGTGACAGTAAGAAGGTGGTTGAGATCTGTACGAAGTACGCGCAGAAGGGCATGTTCAACATCTTCCTCGCGGTCTTCTTCGTGACCCTGTCGTTCGCGTTCATCGAGCCGTTCTTCTTTATCGGCTACCTGATATCGATCGCTGCGTTCGGACTGTACCAGGCAATGTTCATGGCCAACGCCGGCGGCGCCTGGGACAATGCCAAGAAGATCGTGGAAGTCGATCTGAAACAGAAGGGCACTCCGCTGCACGATGCGACGGTAATTGGCGACACGGTGGGCGATCCTTTCAAGGACACCTCGTCGGTGGCCATGAACCCGATCATCAAGTTCACCACGCTGTTTGGATTACTGGCAGTGGAACTGGCGGTGCAATTGACCGCGACCCAGGGAACGACCTTCGCGCACATCCTGGCGACGGTGTTCTTCGCAATTTCGTTTGTGTTCGTGTACCGGTCGTTCTACGGCATGCGGATCGTCAAAGCTAAGGCGTGATTCAGTGATGTTGCTGGACAGAAACGCCATCCCGCTGGGGATGGCGTTTTTCATTGCAATCTGGCCACTGTGAGGTGTTTCAGCGGCCGCGGCCGTGCTTCGGCTTGGGCTTATGTTTGTGCTTTGAGGGCGGTTTGGGAGTCGGAGTCGGAGTTGGGGTCGGAGCCGGCGTTGGGGTTGGGGTCGGAGTCGGGCTTGCTGTCGTTGCCGACAAGGACTTCAACAGCACTGCCCCATTCGGGCTACCCCACCCACTACACGGGTCCCATCCTGTGCCGGCCTTGTAATCGCCATTATTGCCTGAGGTGATGTCACGGAACGAGCCATTCTCGCCATTCTGGTACAGAGTCGGGTTCAGATATCCCACTGACTTGCCCAGCGACTGATTGAGTAGTGCGATCAGCCCGGCCCACAGCGGTGCAACAGCGCTCGTTCCTCCCACGGCAAAATTGGAGCCATCCACTTGCACGTTGTAGCCGGTATTGGGATCAGCATCGCCGGCAACGTCTGGGACGCCGCGGCCCACGAAGTTACCGGGATTGTCGGAGGGGGGCACCTTCGCATTCGCCTGGTAGGAGGGGAGTGGAAAGGTTGCGCTGATCCCGCCGCCGGTGGCGCCCTCATTGCTGGAAAGATCGTTCCACACCACCTCGCTTGAAATCGAAGTGCCGCTGAGCTCCAGCGTGGTTCCTCCGCAAGCCAGCGCGTAGGGACTGGACGCAGGAAAGTCCACATGATCGAGCCCGTCGGTCACGCCGTCCGTCGATCCATTATCTCCACAGGCCACACATACGGTTACGCCCACAGCCGCGGCTGCCTGCAATGCGCTATTGAACGATTGCAGCGATTGCGCTGTCCAGGTTGACTCGGGCCCACCCCAACTGATCGAGAGCACCGAAGGCTTATTCACCTTGTCATTCACTGCCTGATTGATGGCATCGAGAAATCCCGCATCGGTATTGGGCGCGAAATAAACCGCGATGTCTGCGCCGGGCGCGATGGCGCCCACTACTTCAATATCGAGGCCAACTTCTGTATCGGGGCCACCGGTATCGCCGGTGGGCTGGTTTTGCCCGCCATCGACGGAAACGGCCACTACCGTTGGCGCAGGCGAAATGTTGAGACCGCTGAAGTAGGTGTCCAGATCGGATTGGTTGAAGCCGCCTCCCAGCTCGATGATGCCGACGGTCTCGCCCTTGCCGTTGAGGTTTTTCGGGTAACTGTAGGCCTGGGCAACTTGCAGGGCGGTGAGGGAAGTCTCGGACGCGGACGGTTTAGCCGATCCCGCAGGCTTGCTGGCGATGCGAAAATGGGTTTCCGCCTGCGGCCGGTTGTCGAGTCCGTGAACGCTGCGAATAATGCGAGTTCAGCTCTTGCGGCACCTTCACAGTGCCGGTGCGTACGCGATACGAGCCGCCCTTATAGTTGTAGCTTGCCAGCTGCACTTGAAAAGCCTGGGAGAATGCGGCGCACGTGCCGCTAAGAGACACGGTCCTGGCGGGTAGATTGGCGTCGGCGAGCGCCAGACCGAATTGCGCGGCAAAGGCCAACACCTTGTGAACATCAGCCGGATCGGCGCCGTAGCGTGCCTCATATTCCTCCCGGGAGATCCGCTGGCCGCGCGCGACCAGATCGGCCAGCGGCGTTTGTTTCCCGCCGGTAGTCCTCTGCCGCAGCACCAGCGTCACCCGCATTACCTCGTTGGGATCCGAGTGTCCCGTCCGCACCGCTCCTTGCAACGGTTTGCGCTCACTCCCTGCAACCTCTACGTACTTCTTGAACGCCATAATTGCTCCTTGGAAGCTGTTCCAGCCCCTAACCCCTGATCCCTACCTACTACGGCCCTTTCATCTTATCTCTTACGCTCTTCGCCAACTTCTCGATCTCATCGGCCTTCCTGATCACTTCCAGGGACAGCGTGTTCTCGTCGGTCTTGTCCACCGACTGCTTCAGCTCAGTAGCTAACTGTAGCAGCTTTTCAGTGTCTTTCTTGAGTTCCACCTGGCGCTGAAGATTGCGTTCTCTCACCATCTCCTTTTTCTGCTGCACTTCCCACGGCGTCTCCTCGAGATGTTGCGATGGTTGCAGGACAGACGGCGGCGTGGCCTGTTGGGCCACACAACAAGTTCCAAAGCAGACAAAAAGCGCTGCCATAGTGCTGAGACGTATCCATCGTGGTAAAACATGCGCTGTATAAGTCATAATCAGGGTGATTATATTCCGCGGTGCCACTGGGCCCGTCCCTGGATTGACTCCCGTCCGCATCCCACTTCGCGTTTGGGTCCCCCAATGTCGTAACATGACTGATTCCCCTGGAATCCCCACGATGCGGAGATCCTTACAGTATTACCTGCCATTGCTTCTGGTGATTGTCTTCTTCAGCCTGATTCGCTGGCATTTCCGCTACATCCCTCTGGAGCGGGATGAAGGCGAATATGCGTACGCCGGACAGCTCATGCTGCACGGGATACCGCCCTATACCCTCATCTACAGCATGAAACTTCCCGGGACCTTCGCTGCTTACGCAGCCATTCTTCTGGTGTTCGGGCAGACGGCGAAGGGCGTCCATCTGGGGCTGTTAGCAGTGAATGCAGCAACTACGTTCCTGATGTTCCTGCTGGGCAAACGGCTGTTTGGACCACTGGCAGGACTGGTGGCCGGCTCCAGCTACGCCCTGCTATCCACCAGTCCCTCAGTCATTGGATTCGCGGGGCACGCAACCCACTTTGTGGTGTTGTGTGCTGTCGGCGGCGTACTGCTCCTGTTAAAAGCGGCTGAGAGCCGGCGAGCGTGGCTGTACTTCTTGAGCGGCCTGTTTTTTGGCTTGGCGTTCCTGATGAAGCAACCCGGAATTATGTTTGCCGTTTTCGGTGGCCTGTATCTGGTTAAGATCGAGCAGCAAACATGGGTACACCGGCGGCGTGAATTCTGGGCAAGAATCGCCCTATACGGCGGCGGAGTCCTGTTGCCATTCGCCGGTACTTGCCTGTTGTTGGCCCTCGCAGGCGCCTTCGGCAGTTTCTGGTTTTGGACTTTCCTCTATGCCCGGCAATACGCCACCACGTTGGGAATTCGCGAAGGCCTGCTGACTTTGCGGCTGATTCTTCCCAAGGTGGTTCTGCCACTGGTGATGATCTGGCTGTTGGCCGGCGTCGGCTTCAGCGCGATACTGTGGAGCCGCGTGGCGCGGAGTCAGCGGTTCTTTCTGGTGACATTCTTTCTGTGCTCGACGGCCGCCGTCTGTCCCGGACTGTACTTCCGGCAGCACTATTTCATCCTGCTATTGCCGGCCATCGCTCTGTTGGCGGGTGTAGCGGTGGGCTGCGGCACTGCCAGCCTGAAACAGCATTTGCGCTCAAGGGTCTGGGCAGTCTTGCCGCTGGTCGTCTTCATCGCCGCGTTTGCCGGATCGCTGTACCTGCAACGCAATTATCTGTTCAAAGCGGGCCCTTTCGCAGCTGCGCGCATGATCTATGGCTCAAATCCGTTTCCGGAGGCGGACGAGGTCGCCTACTACATCAAGAACCACAGCACTAGAGACGATCGCGTAGCGGTATTGGGCTCGGAGCCGGAAATCTATTTTTACGCCGACCGGCGTTCCGCAACCGGATATATCTACACCTACGGGCTCATGGAAGAGCAGCCCTATGCCGGCGAAATGCAACAGCAGATGATCCGCGAAATCGAAGCCGCCCAGCCGGAGTACGTGGTGTTCGTGAACGTGGCCGCCTCCTTCGGGCGACTGCCCGGCTCCAATCAGCACATCTTTGACTGGATCGATAGCTACTTGCCGACTCACTATGACCTGGTAGGGATTGTCGATCTTCTCGGCTACAGCAATTACGTCTGGGGAGACGCCGCTAAAACCTATCATCCCCATTCCGGCCAGGTGGTCAAGGTGTTCAAGAAGAAGCCCGCGATTTGAGCCTCCGGATGGTAGTGGTGCAGTTTGAAAACGGATGCGCGCCTTTCGCGCGCCGGCGCGAATCGGCGCGCCCAGATCCCTCGCTGCGCAAAAGCAGCTTGCTCGGGATGACAACCAAACTGCACCACTACCCTCCGGCTGGCTTCGTTGATCTTTGGAAGAGGATGTGCTTTGGAGTATGATGCGCCTAATAATCAGGGAACAGCAGCGGGCGCCGGCGTCTGCTCGCAGCCGACTCAAGTTCAAATGAGGAGAGGACGTATGACTCGGAAGCAGGTATTCATCGCTTCGGTGCTGGTTTGGTTTGCCGTGGGAATCCCAACCCTGGCAATCGCTCAGGATGAACGCACTCCAGAAGAGACCGAGGCCCCAACTCTCCAGCAAGCGGCACCCGCTCAGCCGGCCCCGCAGATTTACCGGCGGCCCGGCACTGTGATCACGCCGGCCAGCAGCATCATGCGCCCCGAGGATGCGGGCCTACGCGCCCACACCAACGTTCTGATCTTCGTTCCCAACGGCCGTCCGATGTCTTCGGCGAATCCGGACGACACTTTCGCTGAGACGCCGGCATCGATGGGTTGTGTGTACAAGGTAGGTCCAATCTACTCGGGATGCAATCCGGCAACGGGAGGCACCAACCATCCCACCGGCGGATGGGGAGCGATCGCGTTGGTGGATGCCTATGACAATCCCAACGCGGCGTCGGACCTGGCGGCGTTCTCCAGCCATTATGGCCTGCCGGCTGCGACCTTCACCAAGATCTACGCCAACACCAGCCAAGGCACGCAAAACGGCATGAGCGCCAGTTGCAGCGGCACGCCCCCGGGCGATACCAGCTGGGGCGTAGAAGAAGACCTGGATATCGAATGGGCACACGCCATGGCCCCCAGCGCGCAGATCGTTCTGATAGAAGCCTGTAGTAATAGCGACTCGGATTTGTTTTTTGCCGAGCAGATAGCCGGCATAGCGGTCAGTCACAGAGGGGGCGGCGACGTTTCCAACAGTTGGGGCGGCGGAGAATTTCCCGGCGAAGTTGGCGCCATCGATGATGTCTTCTATCGCTACTACTGGAAAGTGACCTCCTACTTTGCTTCGGCCGGTGACGATGGATGGGGCGCTCAATATCCCAGTTCTTCACCCTGGGTAGTCTCGGCTGGCGGCACCACCGTCAACCGCGATTCCAGTGGAAACTTCCTCAACGAGAGTTGCTGGGCCCTTAATTCTGACGGTAACGGCTCCGGTGGCGGGGTCAGCCAGTATGAACTTTGGCAAAACCCGCCCAGCATGGCAAATGGAATGGGACCTTGGACTGCCTTTCAGTATCCACTTTTTGGACAGACCGCGCGACAAACTCCCGACCTCGCTTTTAACTCCGATCCCAACAGCGGTGTCTACGTCTACGATACCTACGGCTACGGAGGCTGGCTGATCGTCGGTGGCACCAGTGTAGCGTCACCTTCCCTGGCCGGCATCGTTAATAATGCCTACAATCGGCAGGGCCAGGCTCCGGAGATAGGTGGTGGACAATATACCAACGAAGAGAACAACCTGATCTATGCCCAGGAGTTCGATCACACCAACTATAGCCAGAACTTCTACGATGTCACTACGGGATGCAACGGAAGCGGCCATTGCGCTGCGGCCTATTACGATCAGTGCACCGGCGTCGGAACGCCGCGTGGCCTAGTTGGCAAATAACTCGTGGCAGTACTGTGGGTGGAATCGCGGGCCTTCCGGCCCGCGAAATCCGTCTGGCCACTTCCTATTCGATCCCGACGTTATACCTCGGCGACGCGATTCCGTTCACCACCACTTCCAGGTAGCTCTGGCCTGATTCCATATTGGATGGGATATCGAGATGGGTATACGTCGGTCCCGAATATCCCACCGCCATGGTGCTGTGATCATGGGTGCGGCAGTAGAACACGTGTCCCGTGGCCACATTGGTGATGCGCACGATGGGATAGTTAGTGGCTTCCTGAGCGTCGTCTCCATACGAGTTGGCTTGCGAGGCGCCGTTGAACTTAAAGCCAAACAGCACCGAGGAGCTGCCGCGACTGAGCACCGCCGTAGTCAGCATAGCTGACGGCGCCAGCCCGGGATATGGATTCCCCGCGGGCGTGTAGATCTCGACGTCGTTGCTGCCATCGGTGTACATCACTTGTCCGGTGGGCAGCACCAGCATGCGTCCGTACCAGGAAGAGTTGTTGGGCGAGTTCGGAGTGCGCGGCACGGAGATCAATTCGGTGCCATTCCACTCGAAGAAATAAGTGTTGAGCTGAAAGATGCCCGGGCTGGCGCTGACCAGCACGTTGCCATCAGGCAACAAAGCGGCGGGACCGTCGGCGATGTCGAGACCATCAGGAAAGTCGGGACCCGGCGTCCAAGTCTGCGTGCTGAGACTGTAGATGGAGGTATGGCCGGCACCGTCGCCATTAGCTCCGGTGGCGAAAACGGTGCCGTCGGGCCGCAGCATCGCGGGTCCCACTTCGTAGGAGCCGCTCGAGTCCCAGAGCTGGACGATGGTGCTGCCCGCACTTGACCATGAGCCAGTGGAAGTTGTGTAGATCTCGGAGTTTGTACCAGTGGGGTCGTTCACGTCGGTGTAGGCGTCAACCGTGAGGACGTTACCGCTGGGCAGGAGAGTCCAGCCCTCTTCGTTGTTGGAATCGAATTTGCCGGAGCCAGTCGCGGTCCAAGTCAGTGTAGATTCATTGAACAGGGCCTGCTGCCGGCTACAACAGTTGGCTAGCATGAACGTCTTGTTGAACAGGACGGCGCTGGAGGCGTCGCCGATGCTGCTCCAGCCGCTAGGGGGATTGACGTTGGTCCAGGTATTGGCCACGGGATCGTAGATGGCCCCCAGATTGGTCCACACGTACTCGCTGAAATTCTGTTCACCTCCCTCGACGATGACCTTGCCGTCGGCCAGCACGGCCGAACCGAAGAACAGCGGACCGTAGTTCGACGGCAGCGAAGCCAGCTGCGACCACGTCCCACTGACGTAGCTGCCATTGATGTTAGGGGTTAGCCTGTACCAGTCGGAATATCCATCGTTCGGATCTTCATGGTGCATCATGACCGTGCCATCGGTAAGTAATAGGGCGGTTCCGGCGGTAAAAGCCGGCTGATGTGTTAACGGCTGCCACGATTGCGCACTGGCCATGCCTGCGGGGGTCAACAGCGTGACCATAGCGACGGCGAATATTCGCAAAGGCTTCATCTTCTCTCCTGGGTGATTGCGGGCGAACAGCGAACGGAGTCCAGACATTATAGACCGCCTTGTCAGCCTTTCATCGCTTGCTGCTGCCTGCTACTCTGGAACTCGACAACTATGCCAGCGCGTTCCACCCATCCCCTACGCTCGCTCCTGAAGCAGTTGCCTATCTATGCAGACTTCAAGCAGTTGGGCCACTATCCGGATTATTGGTGGTGGAAGCTGCGCGGCCAGCCTCGCCGGATTCCCCACGTCATCAAACAGCGGACGGTCATGGAATACGCGCGGGCGTTCGGTCTGAACACCCTAATCGAGACTGGAACGTATTACGGAGAAATGATCGCCGCCGTCAGTCAGCGTTTCCGCCGGATTTATTCCGATCGAACTTGACCCTTGCTTGGCGCGCCGTGCGCAGGAGCGCTTTCGGAAGAACTCGCATGTGGAGATCATCAATAGCGACAGTCAGACCGCCGTACCCGTGCTGCTGGCACAGCTGCATGAGCGTTGTCTGTGGTGGCTGGATGCCGGCTACTATGGCTGGAGCGGAGGCTTCGGCAATCCCAACCGCCTGGGTTCCGAACTCGACGCGATCCTCGCCGCTCGAATTCCGGACCACGTCATCCTCATGGACGACGCCGACGGTGTCAATGGCCAAGCTGGCGCTCCGACACTTGAGCAACTCATTGCTTCGATTCAATCCGCTTACCCCAACCGGCTGGTCGAGGTCGCGCATAACATCCTAAGAATCACGCCGCGACCGCCAGACCGGTAGCCGCCAATCTATGGCGCTGCAATCTGGAAGCGCAACACCGACTGCGCTATGCGGTACTGATATTTCGCCGCGGCAAACTGAATTTGCGCTTCCGTCTGTTGTAGCTGCGCCTGGCTCAGCTCCACAATCGAACTCAGCCCCAGGTTATAGCGTTTCTGCGACAACTTGACCGCCAGATTGGTCTCGTCCACAAACTGCTGGCGTGACGCTGATGCGGTTATAGGCAGTGATGGCACTCAGCCAACTGTGTCCGCACGTCGTTGGCAATCCGGTCTTTCAGATCGCGCAGTTGCTGATCGGCGGCCTGCGCCCGCAGTCCCGCTTCGCTGCGAACGCGCCGGATAAAGGAAGCCATTGAAGATCGGAATGTTGACATTGACTCCGATAGCCGCCATACCAATTGCGATGAACGGGGCTGACCGCCGTTCAGACTGTGCTGCGATACGGAACGTGCGCCCACCACGCCCAAAGCCTCGACGCTGGGCAATAGCTGGTCCCGCTCGGCCTTCTGGAAATGCTGAGCGGCCTGAAACTCGTAGCTCTGCGGCGCAATTTCCGGCCGATTGCTGAAGGCTTGATCTTCCAGTTGGCTGGCGGCATCCGGAGGCGGCTTCAGCTCGGCTCTCGGTGTCGACCAGATCAAACTGCTGTTGCGAGGGATAGCCCAGCACCTGGGAAAGCATGGACAGCGCGGCCTGATAATTGTTTTGCGCGTCCAGCAGAAGCAGCTGCGCCTGCGCGAGATTGGCATCGGCAAAACTGACGTCGACTTCCGAGCGCAGCTTGTTCTGGATACAACGTCGTAATTTGGTCGGAGACGACTTGCCGCTCATGCACGGTTTCCTCGGCCACCTTCACGCAGCGCAAAGTCCTGCAGCGCGTTGTAAAAGCCTGATCGACAGCCAGCTTGATCTGATCAGCGGTGGCCGCGGTATTCATGTCGGCAGCTTTGGCGCGCAGTGCGGCCGTGGCGACCAGATTGTTGGTGCGTCCGAAATCGGTGATCAGTTGCGAAAGAACAAGACCGCCTGCCGCGCGCGTCAACAGACCTCGGGTTGTTGAGGAGTTCCGGCGGCGATGCGCGTGCCTTCATTGGCGTCCACCGCCGTCAAGTCTGCCGATAACGTCGGATAGTAAGCCGCCTTCTGCTCGCGCGTGACCTGGTTGGACGCCAGGTACAACAGGCGATAAACAGAAATCTGCGGATTGTTCTTGATGCGCCAGCCCCTCGGCGTCCTGGATGGTCAGGTGATGCACCGCGCCGGTCGTAGGAACTCGCTGGTTTCCTGCAGGTTAAGGTTGCGGCGTAGGCGGCTGCGTCTGCTGCTCGAAGCTTTCGGTTGTGTCGCCTGCGTGCCTCGAGCGCTGCGGTTGTGCGGGAGCGCTTACCGTCTGTGCAGGCGCGTTGACGCCGGCGCTGTCCGGGGATCCGTCTGCGCTGCCAGCGGAAAGGCTGGCTCAATACAACTGAAATCACAAGCCAGAGGATCTTGCGTCTCAAGCTTGCACCTCCCGCGCTTCTGGTTCCTCGTCTGTTCCGGTGCATCAAGGTAGTAAGCCGAAGGCACCAGGAAGAGCGTAACCAGGAAGGAGAACATCAGGCCTCCGATGATGGCGCGCGCCAGCGGAGCATACTGTTCGCTGCCCGCCTCCAGCGCCAGAGCCAGGGGAATCAGGCCCAGGAAGGTGGCAAATGTTGTCATCATGATGGGCCGCAAGCGCACGCGGCAGGCATTCATGATGGCGTCGCGCAATGGCTCGCCACGCCGCCGCAGCTCGCGCGTGAATTCCACGATCAGAATCGAATCCGAGACCACGATGCCGATCATCATCATCACTCCCATCAGCGACATGATGTTGATGGTGGTATGCGTCATCAGCAGGAACAGGATCACGCCGGTGAATCCCGGCGGCACGGCCAGCAGGATGACGAAAGGATCGCTGAAGGACGCGAATTGCGCCATCAGGATCAGGTATACCAAGACGATCGAGAGCCCCAGTCCGACCGCAAAGCTCATGAACGACTCGTGCATGGTGACCACCGATCCGCGCAGCTTGACGCGCACGTCCGGCGGCAGCTTGGTTTGCGTCGATAAGCTTGTGAACTTCGTTTTGACAGAGCGCTCAGATCTTCGCCCTTCGGGGCGAACGTACACATCGATCACGCGCAACAACTGATAGTGATCAACCTCGGTGGGTGTGTTGATCATCTTGATGTCGGCTACGTTCTCCAGCATCGTGGGGTCGGCGTTGTTCTTGGCGTGCAGCGGAATCTGCTTGAAGTCCTCCATAGTCATGGTGCCGATCTGGTGCGGCGTGTACTGCACGGTCAGGAAGTAGTTGTTGCCGCTTGGGGATCGATCCAGTAGTTGGGCGCGATCATGCTGTCGGAGGTTAGGGCGGTGATCACGCTGTCGACGACATCCTGGGCGTTCATGCCCAGACGCGCCGCCATCTCACGACGAACATCCAGCTGGATGCCGGGATAGTCGAGGTCCTGCGGGATCAGCACCTCGCTCACATTCTTCATGCCGCGCAGCTTCTGCGCCATCTCCTCGGCAATGTCGTAGGCCTGCCTGCTGATTGTTTCCGGTAACCTGAATATCGATCGGCGCCGGCATACCCTGGTTCACCATGGAACCGACCAGCCCCCCGGTCAGGAAAAAGGTGGAAAGCTCCGGCAGATCGCTGGCCAGCTTCTGGCGCACACGATTCATATAAACAAAGCTGCTGGTTTTGTGCTCCGTCTGAAGCTGCACTTGCACGAAGGCCGTATGCATTGCCGAGTTGGTGGTGTAGATGGCGGACAGATCGGGGAACACACCGATATTGGAAACGATCATGCGCAGCTCATCGGCGGGAACGACCTGGCGAATGTCGTCCTCCACCCGCGCGATGTAATTGTTGGTCAACTCGATGCGCGTGCCGGTGGGCGCTTTCACGTAAATGACAAACTGTCCCGGATCGGTGCGGGGAAAAACGCCACGCCCAGAAACGGCGCCAAGGCCAGGCTGAGCACGAATACAGCCATGATGACCCCGACCGTCATCTTGGGGCGGTCCAGCGCCCATCGAGAAACTCGTCGTACTTGGCCTGCACGTAATCGTATCCGCGATTGAACGGGCCCAGAAGGCGCTCCAGCAGTCCGCGGTCGCGCTCGCCTTCGGCTTCACTGCCATGTTCCGACTTGATGAAACGCGAGCAGAACAACGGCACCACCGACATCGCCACCAGATACGATGCCGCCAAAGCCAGCACCACGCCCAGCGCCAATCCGGTGAAGAGATACTTGCTCACGCCGGTGAGAAAGACTACCGGAAAGAATACAATGGCGGTGGTGAAGGTCGCCGCCAAAACCGCCAACTGCACTTCCTGGCCTCCCTGCTCGGATGCTGTACGAGAATCTTCGCCGTCTTCCATATGGCGGAAGATGTTTTCCAGCACCACGACCGAGTTATCGATCAATCGCGACAGCACCAGGGCAAGGCCGCCCAGTACCATCGTGTTAATCGTGCCGCCGAACGCATTGATCAGCAGAAACGCCGCCATGCAGGAGATTGGAATCGAAAGCAGCACCGAAATTGTTCCGCGGATCGAGCCCAGGAAGATCAGGATCATCAGCGCGGTCAGCCCCAGACCCATACCGCCCTCGCGCAGAACGTTGGCAATCGCGATTTTGACGTATTGCGACTGATCGAACACTACGGTCGCCACCAGACTCTTGGGAATATCCAGCAGACTGTTTAACGCGGTCTCCGAATGCCATCCACGATCTGAATGGTGTTGCTGTTTCCGCCTTGCCGCAGGATCGGGAGATAAACCGACTTCTGGCCGTCGACGCGAACGATGTTGTACTGGAGTGCCGAAGAATCTTCGGCCTTGCCGATATCACCGAAGCGCAGCACATTGTTGCCGATTGCCTTCAGCGGAACATCATTCATCTCCCGCACGTTGGGCAACTGGCTATTGCTGTAAATGTTGTAGTCCAAGGGGCCGATACGAACGTCACCGGCAGGCAGAATCGAGTTCGCCTTGTTGATGTCGTCGACCACATCCATGGGACTCAGTTGTGCGGCCTCCAGCTTTACCGGATCGATGTAGAACTGAATCTGCCGGTATTTGCCGCCGAAAGGCTGTGGTATGGAGGCGCCGGGGACATTGGCAATCTGGTTGCGAACATTGAACTGCCCCAGATCATGCAACTGTGTTTCAGTCATCCCTTGGCCTTTCAGCGTGACCAGGCAGACGGGCATGTTGGACGCGTCAAACTTCAGCACCACCGGCGGCAGGGTACCTTGCGGCAGTCTTCGCAGGTCGGCCATTGCCAGATTGGCGATCTCGCTGACTGCGGCGTCCGGATCTGTCCCCGGCTGGAAGTAAACCTTAATTAAGCTGACACCGGTAAGGGACCGCGACTGGATGTGATCGATGTTGCTGCCGAGGGTGAAAAATCGTTCAAAAGTATCGGTGATGTCACCTTCGATCTGCTGCGGCGGCATTCCACTGTAAAAGGTGGCTACCACGACCACGGGAATGTCGATCTGCGGGAACAAGTCCACCGGCATGCGGACCACGGTGGTCACTCCGACCACGACGATGCCAAGGCACAACATCAAAATGAAGAACGGATATTTGATCGCGAAACCTGACATGGCTAGCTTCCGCCCCCACTGTCTGAATCGGTGGTAAGCACACTCTGTTTCGGGTGCACGATTTCGCCCGGCTGATAGCGCCCCAGGTTGCCGACAATCACCTTTTCGCCTTGCTGCAAGCCGCTTAGGATCTCGACGTTGTTGGAGCTTTCCACGCCGACTTGCACTTCGCGGCGCTGAATGCGGTTCTCATTGTCCAGGGCCAGGACCGTGGTTTTGTCGCCATTGCGTTCGATGGCCTCGATTGGGACGGTCAGAGCATTTTCCCGGCTGTTCGCGAGCAGCGTCACAGTGGCATACATTCCGGGCTGTAGATGATAGTTGGGATTGGGAACGTCGATCTCGACCTGCATGGTTCGGGTCGAAGGATCCAGCGCGTCGGTGAAGCGTGTCACTTTGCCGGTGAAATGTTCGCCCGTCGCCTGCACGTGGACATCGGCCGAATCGCCAATACGGACCTTCGCTGCCAGCGATTCGGGCACGGGAATGCGCAGGCGAAGCAAGTCTATCTGCGCCACTGTGACGACGGGGAGCCCGCTGGTGTTCGAGGTCCCAGCCTGCACGAGGGAACCGGTATCGGAGAAACGCCAGGTCACCACGCCATCGTAAGGAGCCACAATCCTGGCATAGTTGCTGAGCGCGGCATAGTGTTGCTGGTCGGCCTGGGCCGCCGCCAGTTGCTGCCTGGCCGCGGCCAGTGAAGACTTCGCCGCATCCACACGAGCCTGTGAAGCGCGATCTTTGGCAGTGGCGTCATCCAGTTCCTGCTGTGCAATCAATCCCGGCTGAACCTTGTCGGTGTTGACCAACCGCTCGGCGTTGGAGTGCAAGGCCACATTATCGGCTTGCGCGCGCAATACCTCGCTCTGCGCGCGCTGAATCTCTTCTTCGGCATGATGCACTTCAGCCTTCGCCTCGTCCACTTGCGCCACTAGCTCGGGAATTTCCAGCACGGCCAGAACCTGTCCGGTGTGAACCCGGTCCCCAATGTCGACGTAGATGTTCTTGATGTAGCCGGCTACTTTCGCATGCAGTTCGACATTCTGGTATGGACTGAATTGCCCGGCGATGGACAGAGAGTTTGCAATCGTTCCACGCTGGACCGGAGCGACGGCCGCATAGGGAATGCGTTCGGCCTCGGTTGCCGCTTCGCTTGCCTTGGACGAGCCCGCACCGACATGCATTGCCACTATGCCCGCGACCAGAACACCTACAGCGACAGCCGCCAGCACAACCACTTGTCGTCGACGACGAACCTGCATGAGCTCCCTCTTTCGGCTGGCGGGTTCGCGCGGTCACAGCCCAATCAGCTTAGGTTGCGAGGCCCGATGAGAACCCAAAACCAGGAAATCACAATATGAATGACGCCGGGGAAAAACTTATGCCTGAACGGGCGGGGGCCGTAGAAACTGATGCGAGTACCAGAGAGAAGGATTGCTTTGGGGTGGAGTTCCGAAAGCACTGCGGACGCGAGGTTCCCGGTGGAAATATGGCGCGAAGACGCAAATAGCGGCCATCCACAAAAGTAGGCCCCCGCTATGGTCAGCCGAGGGCGTTGCCATCTTCTGCCCGCTTGACCACATTTTGGAAGCCGTCGATGGAGTCGCTTTTTCGGTTGCGCCGCCGTTGTACACAGCGGTCTTCGCGTGGAGGGCAAAAAAGAAGACGAGAGCGCAGAACGCAATTGGCATCGCGCGCCACAGCATCTTGTTTTGCATGATTCGAAGGTTCAAAGTCTTGCTTTGCCGGGAGCCCAGGTTTCGCATCCAGGACAAATCCCACTCCGCTGCCTATTATACGTGCGAGGCTTGGATTGGTAAGCGGGTTGCGAAGATGCGACCGCCGAATCCTACAAGCTTGTTGCCCTCGGGCGGCGCCGCGCAGAATAGAAATCGGTGGCACGAACACACTTTTTCGATCCGCAGCCTGACTGCGGATGCCTATCTCGCGTTACGAATAGGTCAGCGTGACCGCGATGGAATTCTTGTCCGCGCACCCCGGAGCAGGGCCTTTCACCTCGCCCGGCGCAGCCCCGGCAGTGCAGAGTCGCGCCAAAGCTAGACCTGTGGGCGCGATGAAATACTGCGAAACATCATTCTCGATGATCGACTTCAACTCGGCTACGAGTTTGCTCCAGGAGTCGAGGTCGCCCTCGACAGCCTTCGCCTGCGCCAGGTTCTTCAAGTCCTCGCAGAAATTCATGAAGTCGCTCGCGGCATGCAGGGCATAGCCGATGGAGTCAGGCGAGACGCCGGGTTCGGGAGATTGCATCTGGAGTTGAGCAACGCCGTTGGCCGTATCACCAACGGCCCTGCGATTCGGCGCAGCGTTAGGCGGGGGCGCGGAGTTGTTGCAGGCGATGTTCCAGTTGCTCCAAACACCGTAAGTGAGAGACGCGAAATTGGACGGCGGAGAAGAGCTCAGGTCCGAACAGGCGCGGGCAAAGGCCGCATAGTTCGATTGATCCTGCGACTGATCGTCCGGGCGACCGTTGGTGATGTTGGAGGATTGCAGCCGCGCGTACGTTACGGGAGGCAGAATAATCTGGAGCACCTCGGTGGTTTTGGCCTGCGCCGCAAGCGCGGCGACGGCCTTCACCAGCGCGGTGGCATCGGGGCCACTGGTCAGCAGCTGAAGAAAGCCGGCAATGTACCTCCCAAATCCCTGGTTATCAGTTGCCGACAACATGACGTGGAGATCGATGGTGCCGAGGGTGGTATTGCCTGACTCGAGATTGGCCTGGGCCGCAAAGTAAATGTCGATCTCGCGCTTGCTCTTGTTGAGTTGAAAGAGAGAACTGCGGCCCACATCCGCCATGAGATGAAAGACGTTGTTGCCGGCGTAGACCAAGGTCGAGTCGCTGATGATGGCATCGGTCCAGGCGGCGCTCAGTTTGCCAAACAGATTGAGCGTGACTGAGGTTTTCTTCTCGTAGAATTTTTCCAGGCCGCTGCCCACGGCAATGGCCACGCCGCCGTTCGGCGTCTGCAATGCATCCACGTACTTGCCGGCGATTGCCGCTCCCCACGCGGCCGCGTAAGCGGAAGCTGTGAGATCGAAGCTGTAATCCATCAGCAGGAAAGTTTGATTCGTCTTCTCGATGGCGAAGTCGAGTGTGGCCTGGGTCTGCTGTGCAGACTTGAGCCAGCCCGCGACTTTGGAGTTTGCTTCGTTCACGCAATTGCCGATCTCGGGTGCGGCCTTCGGCCAGAGCTTGCTGTCGAAGGAGTTGCCCAGTCCACCGAGAACCTTCTTGAAGCAGTCGTGCAGCTGGGAGGCGATAGCCGTGGCGCACGCTTTGGGATCCCCGGCGAGGGTGACGCCTAGATTCAATCCCAGGCTGGCGTCCTGAGATTGCGATCGGTAGAGATGCAGACGTCCGGCGTTGGCAGCGTCCTTCCATAGCAAGGCTTCGAAGGTGCCCGCGTACTCAAGCTGGAAAGCCAGCTTGGCGCCCGCCTGGAATTCGTCCTTCGTCGACATTGTGAGCTTCAGGGCACGGGCCGTATCAGGAATGTCGGCTTTGTATTGCCCGGCGTAGAAAACCTTGTCGTAGCCGATGCTGGCGCCCAAACCGACTTGCAAATTGCCGTTGAAGTTGTAGTGGAGATAGTCACCCACTTTAAGATTGCCGAGCGTTTCAGCATGCAGCGGCAAGACGAAGTCGGAGAACGCTGCGGCGATTCCGTCCCCCAGCTTATCCGCGGGATTACATCGTTTGTAAAAGGCGACAGTGAAAGTGTCCTTGGAGTTGACGCTTCCCGAAACGCCATAGACGCCTTCGGTGAAGTTGGCGGAGATGCCGCCCTGTATCTGGAAATCCATTTCAAGGCTGATAAACGCCGCGCCCGGGGGAACCGGAATCGACTTTGTTTCGTCCTTCTTTGCCGGCGGCGCCGCACCAAAGACAGCTTCGGTTGGTAAGTCGTCGGTGTAGGACAACAGCTTGCCCGAGGTGATCACCGATAGCTTCCCGGTTATGCCACCTGAGAGCGAAAAGCTGAAGTCGCCAAGCTTCCAGCATTGGTTGCCGCTGCTGTATTGGATAGAAGTACTAATTCCTTGGGGCAGCGTGGAGATGCTCTGGTCGAGGTGTCCGGCGAATTCAGATCCGAGGCGAAGTTCGGTGGCAACCTTGTCCACTGATTTTTCCAGATCGGTGAGGTTGTCCACCGGAATCGCGTCGGGACCTATGCTGAGATGGACGGACATGATGGCGCTCCAATATTTCGAAGTTATAGGTTCATGTACTCGGGATGATAATCCTTCCAGATGCCAGTACCGGCAGAGATCTGGCGGACAGGCATGTCTTCGGCGTGTTTGGCGGTGCGCACCCACTCCCAGGCGCGCAGGATCTCCGACTCATCGAAGTAACGCGTCTCCGCTTCCAGTACGGCCGCGCCCGCAGTGAGGAGGGCCACAATCTCTTCCCATTTGTCGGCGCCAACCACCGCCATGCGGGCAATGTGGTCCGTGTGTTTCTGTAGGAAGCGCATCTCGTCCCAGCGCGCTTTCCAGTCGGCGCCGTGCATCTGTGACAAGTCGGCGAGAATACCGATGGGCTTGTGCTTGCGCTCGCGGAGAAGGAATTCTATCTGGGGCTCGAAGCCCTTGAGGTCCTGGTCGGTCAGCTTGCCGGTAACTTTGAATCCCAGTACTCCACCGGAACTCTCTCTAAGTCGTTCAATCATCCTATGTGCGCTCCTTGGTTAAGCAGGTTGCAGTATACCGCGCGCAAGTCTTGGTGGCTCGTCTCGGGCCGCACGACATAACGCGAGGTGACCCATGTCCGCGACAACGAGTCAGAGTTCTGTGGTTCCTTATCCGGTCTGATGTTGCTCTTCTTCTACATCGATCGGCCGTAGTTGGTCCACCAGAATAATGACGACCAGGGCTGCAACGGGGACGTACAAAGCGCGGAGTTCCCAGCGCTGCTTGCTGATGGTACCGAGGGCCGCCCCCAGGACATAGCAAGTCCAAGTCGAGGCCAACATAACTCCCTCGAGAACGTCTTTCTGCCGCGGCGCCAGCTTCACGATATCGGATATACCCTTTTGTGAAAGAGTATCATATGCCCAGAACAGCACGCGCGTAAACGATTCGGTCAGTTTGATGAGTGCTCCAGTGACGAAAGTCGTGTAGATGGTAAGGGTGCCAACCTGCGTCAACGTTGCCGTCTGTACCCCCATGGAGAATGCCAGTAGCGCCACCAGGGCAAAGTAGGCTGGGGAGTGCTGACCAACGATCTGCCCCAGGTGCATCGCGGGAGTTGCGCGCGCGAAGAATAGCAGCAGCAGGGCCTCGGTTGCGAGGGTGAAGGAGGCGATGCGCCGGATGCCGTTCCGTCCGGCGATTTGGATTGTGATCCGCGTGAGCACTACTCCCACGAAGTAGGAGACAACGGCACTAAGCGGTCGTAGCAGATTGGGCCAGTCGTGCTGCCCCAGATACATTCCAATGTGAACACTGTTGCCGCTCATATTGGCGGTAAAGATTTGGAACAGGGCGATATAACCGACAGCATCGACGAAGCCTCCAATGGAGGTCAGCGACAGCGCGACTGCGATCTTTCCGCGCCGGTCGAGATCAGGAGCGTCTCTCACAGGTGTTTCAGAGCAAGCTTAGCTGCGTTATAACCGCACATGCCATGTACTCCTCCGCCCGGAGGAGTGGAGGATGAGCAGATGTAGATGTCCCGTGCCGAGGTGGCGTAGTACCTCATTGTGGGACGAAACAGGAACTGGGACAGATTCATCAACCCGCCGCCGATATCGCCGCCAACCAGGTTGGCATCCATGGCCTCCAACCCCGCCGGCGAAAACACTCGCCGCTCCAGAACGCAGTCGCGGAAACCGGGAGCGAAGCGCTCGATCTGCGCTTCGATGCGCGGCAGCATATCGAAGTCGGAGCCATTCGGAACATGGCAATACGCCCAGGCAATATGCCTGCCTTCCGGCGCGCGTGTGGGGTCGAAGAGGGTGGGCTGCGCCAGCAGCACAAATGGCCGTTCAGCGATGGCGCCCGTGGCGCATCGCATCCTCGGATACGACAAACTCCTCCAGCGTGCCGCCGATATGGACGGTCGCCGAGCGCCGGCACTCCGTTCGCCTTCCACGGCACGGGACTGGACAGCGCGTAGTCAACCTTGAACACGCCCGGCCCGTAGCGATAGCGTTGCAGTTTGCGGGTGTAGCTAGCGGACAATTGGCCACCGGCAATTTGTAGCAATTGTCGCGGCGTTACGTCGCACAGCGCGATATCGTATTTCCCGATGGAGGCAAGACTCTCGACTCGCGTCGAGAGCTGCACCGTTCCTCCCAGGCTGGCCAGATAACCGCACAATGCCTTGGTGATCGACTGCGCGCCGCCGCGTGGAATAGGCCATCCCACAGCGTGGGCCGTGGCGCCGAGCATGATGCCGAACGCGGAGCTAAGAGGCTCGTCCAGCGACAGAATGGAATGCGCCGCCAATCCGGCAAACAGCGCCCTGGTCCTGGGGATTGCGAAACCAGAAGTGCGCGATCGCATTTGCCGAAGGAAATCCCAGCAACCCCAAACGCGCCAGCAGAAGTGGATGTCGCGGAAACAGAGAGACAGGCTTAAGAACTTCCGGAGCCAGTTGCGTCCAATGCTCCGCAAACGGCCCAAACAACCTGCGCCACTGCTTGCCATCCTCGCCGAGCGCGGCTTCAGCCTCACCCAGATCGCGCTCCAGCATCACCGCCGTGCCGTCATCCAAAGGGTGAGCGAGCGGAGCCGGCGGCTGAATCCATTGCAGCCCGTAGTCGCTCAACGGCAGCGTTGAAAAGAATGGCGAGGCCAGCGCCATGGGATGTACGGCCGAACCGAAGTCGTGGAGGAATCCCGGCAAGGTTAGCGGAAGAGTGCGGGCGCCGCCGCCGGCTTGCGGCTCGGCTTCGAAGACGTCGACCTGCAATCCTGCTTGCGCCAGAACTATGGCCGCGGCCAGACCGTTGGGACCGGCTCCGATGACAACGGCTCGTCGCTGGGTTGCAGGCATAATGAGATGGGCCTGATGGGGTCCTAAATGTTTGCCGATTCCAGCCGCTTGTTATCCGGCGTTTGGTTAGTCATGGTGGAAATAAAAGAGGTTCCCGTCCAGATCCTGCACGGCGAATTGCCGTAATCCCCAAGGTTTTTTTTCGAGAGGATCCACGATGTTCGCACCTAACGACTTCAATTCCTGGTACGACGCATCGATATCTTCGGCAAACACCCAATGAACAGCAGGTTCGAACGGTGGCTTCCTCTTGCGAAAGAATATTGCCACCTGACCGCGTGAAACGGCCCCAATTTCCTTGCCAGGATAAAGCCATCCGATCTGAAAGCCGAGAGCGTCTCGGTAATGCTGTTGTGCGCGTTCGACATCGGCGACCGGCAATTCCGGCACTGGCTGGCCAATTGAGGTCATTTTCTCTTTTGCGCCCACAGAGATCTCCTTTATGCAACAAAACTGCCCACGCGTCAATTAGGACACTACCAAATCGAAGGCCCATTTGACTCTCTCGGATGGGTCAACTAGCCTCAAGTTCGACCTCGCTCGACTATGCAGACCCTGACACAAAACAGGCTTACCGCGATTGCGGCCGTGAAGTTAAGCCGCCAACTGCTGGCCTTGGTGTTGGGAATCGTAGTTTGCATCCAGGCGTTCGCCGGCGACATGGTTCGTCCCAGCCATGCTTCTCATGCCATGGTGGCGACGATTCAACCCGAGGCTTCCCGCGTGGGCGTCGCCATCATGCAACAGGGCGGCAACGCAGTGGACGCTGCGGTCGCTGTCGGATTTGCTTTGGCTGTCGTCTATCCCCAAGCCGGCAACATCGGCGGAGGCGGCTTTCTGCTCTTCCGCCGGCCTGATGGCGAGGTGCACTTCCTCGACTATCGCGAGAAGGCGCCCGCGAAGGCCACGGCCAACATGTACCTCGACGCGCAGGGCAACGTCATTCCTGGGCTGAGCACTATCGGCTATAAGTCCATCGGCGTACCGGGCTCGGTCGCAGGACTGGTTTACGCCGAGCAGCATTGGGGCAAACTCGCGCTGAAGCAGGTGATGGAGCCTGCCATTCGGCTGGCGCGCGATGGTTTCACGCTCGACTATGACGAGGCGCAGTCTTTTCACGACTCTCAACTCGCGCAGTTTGCCGAGTCACATCGCGTTTTTCAGCGCGACGGAAACGATTACCATGCTGGCGAAGTCTTCAAGCAGCCAGATCTGGCTAGAACGTTGCAGCGAATCGCCGACAAGCCCGACGACTTTTACCATGGCTCGCTGGCGCGTGAGTTAGCGGCGGCAATGCAGAAGGACGGCGGGCTGATCACGGCCGACGACCTTGCGCAATATCAGGTCAAAGAGCGGCAGCCGATTCGCGGCAGCTATCGGGGTTACGAGATCATCAGCGCTCCGCCGCCGTCGTCCGGAGGAATCGCGCTGGTCGAGATTCTCAATATTCTGGAAGGCTACGATCTGACTAAAGAAGGCGACCGTTCGGCACAGAGTATTCATCTGACGGCTGAGGCGTTCCAACGCGCCTTCTTCGATCGCGCCGAATTTCTGGGCGATCCCGATTTCTCCAAGATCCCGGTGGCGCAACTTATCGACAAGCGTTACGCCAACGCCTGGCGCGAGACGATTGCGCCACGGCGCGCCACTCCCAGCGCCGATCTGCGGCGGCCATCGGTGTTCTCGCAACTCGACAGCTACGCCAGTTTGCATCCGCAGCCAACGTCGGTGCTCGAGCCTGACCATACCACGCACTACTCCGTCGTCGATTCCGAAGGCAATGCGGTTGCAGTGACTACAACTTTGAACGATGGCTTCGGATCGCGCGTCACCGCCAAAGGTCTCGGATTTCTGCTGAACAACGAGATGGACGACTTCAGCTCCAAGCCTGGCGTGCCCAATATGTACGGATTGCTGCAAGGCCCGGCGAATGCCATCGGCCCCGGCAAGCGGCCGCTGTCGGCAATGGCGCCAACCATCGTGCTTAAGAACGGTAAGCTGTTTCTGGTGCTGGGCTCGCCGGGAGGGCCGACGATCATCACTACCGTGGCCAACACGCTGATGGGCGTCGTCGATTACGGACTGAACATCCAGCAGGCGGTGAACGCTCCGCGCTTCCACGATCAATGGATGCCTGACCAGATCCTGGTGGAGGCGACGGGAATTTCTGCCCGACACCCTCGGCATCCTGGAGCACATGGGGCACAAGATTAAAATGGCCCGGGGATATTGGGGCGACGCCGAGTGCATCGCCGTCGACGAGAAGACAGGCGAGCTTCTGGGAGCCAGCGACGGACGCAATGACGGAAAGGCGGTGGGCTACTAATGCGCAGGGCGATGTCCACGCTGGTGTATGCCAAGCGCGAGCGGTTGCATCCCGGACTGCTGGATCAGTTTGTCTCCGGCGGCGCCGAGGCCATCGAGATCTTCGCCGCGCGCGGACACTTCAACTACACCGACCGCCAGCACATTCGCGAAATCGGCAACTGGTTTCGCAACACCGGCGTCACCTTTCACTCCATGCACTCTCCCATGTACAGCGATGAAGAGTGGGGACGCAGCGGCGACGATGCCGGTGAACATCGCGGCCGTGGAGAAACGCGACCGCATCGCCGCCATGGACGAGATCAAGCGCGCGCTGGAAGTCGCCGAACAGGCGCCCTTCCAGTTTCTGGTGCAGCACGTAGGCGTGGGCAATGAGAGCAGCAACGAGCCAAACTGGAAGCAGCCATGAGTTCGCTGGAACACCTTCATGCCTTCGCCAAGCCGCTTGGGCGTGCAGTTGCTGGTGGAGAACATCACCAACGATCTCTCCACGCCGGAGAGCCTGATGGAGTTGCTGCATGCCGGACGCTTCATCGACATCGGAGTGTGCTTCGACGTCGGTCACGCTCACATCATGTCCAGCGTGAAGCAGGCCTTCGAGGTGCTAAGAGACCGCATCCGCTCCACCCATGTGCACGACAACAACAAAGACCACGATTCGCATCTGTGGCCCGGCAACGGCAACATCGACTGGAGCGAAGCGATGTCGTTGCTGCGCACTGCGCCCCACGTTCCGCCGTTGTTGCTGGAGATTGAGGAGGTCGAAGGCGAGAAATTTCGCGAGAAGATGGCGGAGGCGTTCGGCAGGCTGGAGAAGACTGCATAAGAAAGGCTCACGGCCATTTTTTGTGCGCCGTGCAGGATTCGGTTGATTTCAACAACCTCAGTGCGTATTCGGTAGATAACCAAAAAGGGCAGACCGGGCAAAGGTAATTCTCGTGTATTTGACTTACGGCCTGGCCGGCCCAGATGGGGAAACTGCGCTAGCGAGGCAACGCTATCGTAGATCGTGAGTGCGACACGACGCGCCGGAACTGCCCCGTTGTGTTGGTCTATGTAATCGCAGATCCGCGTAAGGTCCCGAACCGCAGAACGTGTCCACCGGACGCGCATCAACCGGGATACCGGCGGTCGACCAGTTTACGGACGTCTTCGTGTTCGATGAACTCGCCTCGGTCAGCTTCTGCCAGGCCTTCTTCCACCTCACCGAGGAACCATTCGTGGTATTCCACGAAACGTTCTACCGCTTCTTGCACCACCGCCTGTGTAACGCGGCCTTGCTCAGCGGCAAGACGAGTCAGTTTAGCGTGAAGCTCGGGCGTAAAATCTACTTCCATAGACTCAAAGGGTAGGACTTGCGTCTTTCTGTGTCAACGTCAACGTAGCAAGGTCGCTGGCGGGACTTTTGTGCCCTCAACGTGCATACTTAATACTTAATCCCATGAACTCATCCACCAAACTCGAAACCGAAGCGCCCGTCACCACCATTCGCGAGATCGGCCAGCACGAAGGCCAGACCGTCACCATTCGCGGCTGGCTCTACAACCTGCGCGAGAGCGGCAAACTGCTGTTTCCCATCTTCCGCGACGGCAGCGGCGTCATCCAGGGCGTCGTCGCCAAGCAAGCCGTCTCGCCCGAGTTGTTCGAGTCCATCAAGGGCCTGACCCAGGAATCCAGCGTGATCGTCACCGGCAAGGTGCGCGCCGACAAGCGCGCTCCCGGCGGCTACGAGACTGGACGTCAGCGACGCGCAGGTAGTGCAGCGCGTCAATCCTGACGATCCTTATCCCATCACGCCCAAAGAGCACGGCGTCGACTTCCTGATGGAGCATCGCCATCTCTGGCTGCGCTCGCCGCGGCAGGCTGCGATCCTGCGCGTCCGCGCCGAGATCATCAAAGCGGCGCGCGATTTCTTCGACGATCGCGGCTTCACCCTGACCGATCCGCCGATTCTGACGCCGGCGGCTTGCGAAGGCACGACCACGCTGTTTCCGGTGGACTACTTCGAGGAGCAGGCATTCCTGACGCAGTCCGGGCCAGCTCTACATCGAAGCCACGGCCATGGCGCTGGGCAAGGTCTACAGCTTCGGCCCGACCTTCCGCGCGGAGAAGTCGAAGACGCGCCGCCATCTCACCGAGTTCTGGATGGTCGAGCCGGAGGTGGCCTACGCCAATCTCGACGACCTGATGAAGCTGGCCGAGGAGTTCATCACCTCCATCGTGAAGCGCTGCCTGGAGCGCCGGCGTCCCGAGCTTGAGACCATCGGCCGCGATATTGCCAAGCTGGAGAAGGTTGAGACGCCCTTCCCGCGCATTACCTACGACGATGCGGTGAAGATGTTGCAGGAAGCGCATGCCAAGGGGCTGGTCGAAAACAAGTTCGAGTGGGGCGGCGATCTCGGCTCGCCCGACGAGACCTACCTCTCGTCGCAATTCGATCGCCCGGTGATGGTCCATCGCTATCCGGCGTCGGTGAAGGCGTTCTACATGGAGCCCGATCCGGAGCGCCCGGACCTGGCGCTGTGCGTCGATGTGCTCGCGCCGGAAGGCTATGGCGAGATCATCGGCGGCTCGCAGCGCATGGCGTCGTACGAGTTGCTGTTGCAGCGCATTCACGAACACGGCTTGCCGGAAGAGGCGTTCAAGTGGTATCTGGATCTGCGCAAGTTCGGCGGCGTGCCGCACGCCGGCTTCGGCATGGGCATCGAGCGGGCGGTCGCCTGGATCTGCGGCCTGGAGCATGTGCGCGAAACCATTCCTTTCCCCCGCACGTTGCATCGGCTGTATCCGTAATTGTTGGCGACTGTACCATGTTGTAGGATATACCACAATGTAGGATATTGTCTCCAGGAACTTTCTATGGCCACCAGCCCATCACCAAACCGCTGCAGAACATCGAAACCAAGCACATCCGCATCATCGGCGTGCCGCTCGATCTCGGCCAGTCGCGCCGCGGCGTCGATATGGGCCCCTCGGCGATGCGCGTCGCCGGCCTCGAAGCCAAGCTGGAGGCGCTCGGCTACGACGTCGAGGACGGCGGCAACGTTCCCGTCGCTATGCTGGAGACCGAGGCCGAAGGCGATCCTCACGCAAAGTATCTGAACGAGATCACCGAGACCTGCTCCGCCCAGGCCGAGCTCGTCATCAAGACGCTCGAAGCCGGCAAGATTCCTCTCACTCTGGGCGGCGATCACTCCATCGCTGCCGGTACCGTCGTCCGGCGTCGCCGAGTTCTATCGCCGCAAAAGTCAGCGCATCGGGCTGCTGTGGATCGACGCCCACAGCGACATCAACACGCCCGACACCTCGCCCAGCGGCAACGTTCACGGCATGCCGCTCGGCGCCATCATGGGCCTGTTTCACTCGCCGCTAAGCGACCTGTACGACTTCAGCCCCAAGGTGCGGCCGGAGAACTGTGCCCTGGTCGGCATCCGCGACGTGGACGAGCACGAGCGCGAGAACATTCGCCGCTCCGGCGTGCCATGGTTCACCATGCGCGACATCGACGAGCGCGGCATGCGCGCGGTGATGGAAGAGGCGCTGCGCCTGGCCGGACGCGGCACCGTTGGCTATCACGTCTCCCTCGATCTCGACTGGATCGATCCCGAGGACGCGCCCGGCGTCGGCACGCCGGTCTGGGGCGGCGCGACTTATCGCGAAGCCCATCTGGCGATGGAGATCATCGCCGACCATGGCCGCATGTTGAGCTTCGAGCTGGTGGAAGTGAACCCCGTGCTCGACGAGCGCAACCAAACCGCGGAACTGGCGGTCGAGCTGGCGTTGTCGGCCTTCGGCAAGAAGATCCTCTGACCTCATTATGAGCTCTGCGGACCGCGGTTCCGCGATTCGTGCTGCCACCGCTGCCGGAATTGCGCAGCACAGCGGTCTTTGGCCGCAACATTCGTTATTACGACACGGGCTCCGGACCGACAATGGCTCCTGATTCACGGCATTGGCGGCGACGCTGACGACTGGGCTTTCTGTCTCCGGCCTCTCAGTGCCTCGCATCGTGTCATCGCGCTTGATCTGCTCGGCTTTGGCCGCTCCGACAAGCCTGACATCGACTACTCCATCGCTGGCTTCGTCGAGGTGCTCGAACATTTTTTCCGCACACTGGACATCGAGCGCGCGACCTTGATCGGTGGCTCGCTCGGCGGCTGGATCGCCGCAGCCTTCGCCTGCAGTTTCCCGACATGGTCGACAAGCTGGTGCTGGTGGACAGCCGCCGGCGTTGGGAAGACGCGACCGAGCTGCCCGTTGATCTGCATGTCTCCACTCGCGCTCATATGCGCGAGGTGTTCGAGCAACTGTTCTACGACAAGACGCTGGCGACGGACGACCTCATCGACCTGGCTTATCAGCAGCATCTCGAACGCGGCGATGGCTACACCATTCACAGCGTTCTCCGCAACCTGCGCGCTGGCCGCGAGCGACTGGACGAGAGCATCGCCAATCTGACGAATGCCTGTGCTCCTTGTCTGGGGCGAGCAGGATGCGATGATCCCGGTCGAGACAGGCCGACGCCTTCACCAACTCATGCCGGGATCCAGCCTGCAGGTGATTCCCGAGTGCGGTCATCTGCCCGCACTGGAGAAGCCGGCCGAATTCGTGCGCTCGCGTATTGGAGTTTCTCGCACGGTAGCTGACCCGCTCTGCAAGGCCTACACTGGCGGCGTGTGTTCAAATGGCAGCTTCGTGTACCGCTCTTTGTCGACTTCGATGACAAGAGCGACGCGTCCTTTTGGTTCGCGAAACGGAAACGGCTTGCCCGTGTACTTCATCGAGATGGGATCCATGATCTTCAGATCGGGATCGGGACGGCGTTCGATGACATGTCCGCGAATCTGCACTTCGGCGTAGGGATTGCGGAAACCAACGATCGAGATCGCCACTCGCGGATCGCGCGCTGTATTGCGGGCCTTCAACGAATTTTCGCCGGTGCAGATGACGATGCGATCTCCTTCACGCCCCATCCAGACCGGCACGCTCTGCGGCGAGCCATCGGGCATCAGCGTCGCCAGATGAGCAAAGTTCGCGCCGTCGAGCAATTGCTTGGTTTCGTTGGAAAGCGTCATACGCTTCAGCTCCCTTTCTTAGCTGACTCCAAGCCATTCGCCCAGCTTCGCCACCGGACAGCGCAAGCCCGACGAAGAATTGCCCGAACAAGGCGTACTCCGCGCTCACCTGGTCAAAGCGCATTTCATAGATCAGCTTCTTGAAGACCAGCGGTTCGGGGGCGAACAAGTCCACGCCCCACTCCCAATCGTCGAAGCCGATGGAGCCGGTGATGATCTGCTGCACCTTGCCGGCATACCGGCGGCCCACCATGCCGTGCTCTTCCATCTGCCGCTGCCGTTCGTCGATGGGCAACGTGTACCAGTTCTTTTCCTCGCCACGCTTGCGGTCCATGGGATAAAAACACAGATAGTGGCTGTCGGGTATCTTGGGATACAGCCGTGGACGCATCGCCTGCCGCTGCCGCTCCATGGTGCCTTCGATTTCCTTGTTCCATTCTTCCGACTGCGGCGCCACCCCGCGCTCGGCCAGCTGGCGAAACAGCTTCACGCTGGAGTCATACAAGCCCAGCTCGATGACCGACAGGTAGGAATGCATGGGCTCCAGATACTCCTGCAACGCGGTGCGATTCAACTGAAGCTCGGCGGCGTTCAACTCGTCGAAGGAGTCGCGAAAGTGCACCAGCATCAAATCGCCCTTGTGCCCCAGCAGCGAATAGATGGCGCTTTGCCCGGCCTCTTCCGGTGTCGACAGCACAGCGGCGGCCTCGCGCGCGATCTCTTGCTGCCGCGCTTGGCTTAGCTTGCGCCACTCCGGCCAGCGAAAGCGAAACATCTGATGCAGCACGCTCAGGCCTTCGAGTGTAAGCGGAACCGGGTGCAACTCCGCGGTCTGTACGGCAGGATTGCTGGATGCCATGAAGAAAACTCCGGGAACTCAGGGATGCGGGCGCTCGTGCCATTGTAGTCTGTCGGCATAGTCTAGAATCGCTTCACTATGCGGAGACAAGGTTTACGTCCGCCAAAACCGCGGCTTCTCGAAGCAGCCTGTCAGTGCTGGCAAGCGGCAAACTGAATGTTATTGCCAGCCGAAGGTAGGCTGCATCGTAGTTAGTCAACCCGTACCTCAACGCCAGAGCAGGTAGCTCCAAAGTATCCGCCGGCGTCGGTTCCGTGGCATCGGATAGGCAGGTCCTTCAGTCGCGTCAGGAAGCCTTCTACTTGCTGGAGGGAGATTCTCTTGCGTCGATGGGCCATGACTAGACCGTTGCCCACTTCATAAAACCAGAGGATGGGAACCATCGCGCGCTTGTCGGAGAGACTCGCTAAAACTTCTAAGCTATATTTCCGATCGGCTTCGTCCTCCAGAAACCACTGCAAGGCAAGCGAGGCGTCGAGCACGAAATCACTCACAGACGGTGGCCTTCGTGGATCAGTTCCTTAACGGAGACGTCTCCTAATCGAACTGAGTTTCCGTGGACAAAATCCAACATCTCGCGCACCGCTTTCTGCTGCGCGGCGTTGGACATGTTGGCTCCTGAAGGTTCGCCTTTTCCACGCAGAGCTTCCAATGCCTCGCCAATCACCTGCTCGACAGAGTGATAATGCCCCGACTTAATCTCGTTTTCGATGAGGCTCTCCTGTTCAGGCGTTAGATTGACATGGATTCCCATAGAGATCTCCCTTTTATGATAGCAGCGTCCCTCCCATCTCCCGTTATAATCTCCTCTCATCATCATTGGAGAACAAACTATGCCCCGCGGCATCATGCCTCGCCGGCCATCGCGCAGCGGGCGTCAGGACAAGGTGGCGAGTGCGCCCGCGCATCCCAAGACGCGCATCGCAGCCTCCCACCCAAGCAAAACCAGCTTGAGTGGGGCACCCGCGTCGGCTCCGAAGAAGACCGGCGCAAAGCCGGCCAAGCCAGCGGCGAAATCCGCTCGCAAGCCGATCGCCTCGAAACGCTACAATCCGCTGGCGCCCGAACGCGTCCACGAAATCCTCCAGCGCCTCGACGATCGCTATCCCGCCGCCAACTGCGCTCTCCATCACAACAGCGCCTGGGAATTGCTGGTCGCGACCATTCTTTCCGCCCAGTGCACCGACGTTCGCGTCAATATGGTCACGCCCGTTCTCTTCCAGAAGTATCCCACGCCCGAAGCCTTCGCCTCGCTCCAGCCCGAAGAACTGGAAGACGACATCCGCTCCACCGGATTCTTCCGTAACAAGTCGAAATCGGTGGTGGGCGCGGCCCGCAAGCTGATCAGCGACTTCGGCGGCGAGGTCCCCCGCACCATGGACGATTTGCTCCAACTGCCTGGCGTCGCCCGCAAGACCGCCAATGTCGTACTCGGCAGCTGGTACCGCATCGCCGACGGCGTCGTGGTCGATACCCATGTGCAACGCATCTCGCGACGCCTGGAGCTGACCAGGAACACAGACCCCCAGAAGATCGAGCAAGACCTGATGAAGATCATTCCGCACGACAAGTGGATCGTCTTCGCCCACCAGATCATCCTGCATGGCCGCGCTCTGTGCATTGCGCGCAAGCCCAAGTGTGCCGAATGCCCGCTGGAGAACCTTTGCCACGCCGCTGATAAAACCTGGAGCACAGTGGACATTCACAAGGCCGCCAAACCCTAGCGCCCCGGACTTGCTATCTCGCGCGCTATTGGCATCGCCCCTCGCGCCAATTCCAGGGGACCGGAATCTTGGTTTTTGCCGCAATAGGCGCGGACTCCCTACTCACCCACTCCTTACGATCCCGATTGCGCCGCTAGGGTACCCCCCCCACACAAAAATACGTTGCAATCAAAGAACTTACACTAAAGTATTGATTCTGCTGTGGTTAGCTCGCATCGTAAGTACCGTGTTTTAAGCAGTTTGCGCGACATCCGGCAAAGTATTGATTCTAGGCTACTTAATATATCGTTGCGAAATACACTATTTTTCAACTACTTAGGATAGAAATTTCGCCCGCAGTGGCACGTCACTATTTTCACGACTCGGATTTTCAAAGAACACAGCCGTCAGGTCCACTGCCGTTCCACCCGCGGATCGGGCACACTATGCCCAACTTACAACCGTACCTCTCTGCGGAAGCCTGTCAAGTTACGAAAGTACATGTACTTTCGTACCCCGCTCCTCCACTCCAGTAACCAGCAATTGTCGTGGCCAGACTCGACTGCAAGTTGTAAAATTCACTCAGATACTGTTACATGGTGAGCTTGTGAAGAAAATCACAGCCTGTCTTCCGCTTGTCCTTCTCGCTCTGATGCTGTCAGGCCCCAGATCTGCCTACGCTCGCAAGACTACCGAGCACCCCAAAGGGGAGCACACGACGGGGCAACATCAGACGAAAAACTCCAGGGCGCAAGAGAAGGCGGATAAGCAGTGGAACAAACAACGCAAGCAGCAAGCTAAAGCCCAGAAAAAGCAACTGAAGCAGCAAAAAAAGGACGCGAAGGCCTGGAACAAGAAGAGCCGGACGACCGTCTCGGTGACCTAGAGTCTCTACCCTCAAGCCCGCGAACGCGCAGAGATCCCGTCAGAACAGCTTACGCCGCAACAACGCAGCCGCTCCCACCACTCCGGAAGCGAACAGGGCCAGACTGGTCGGCTCGGGAACTGAGCCCGTGGTCGTCGTGCTCGCCGTACCTAGGATGCTGAAGGCCTCGGATGGATCCGATCCTATGCCATTTCCTGCCTGCGACGGGCAGCCTGGAGAATGACACCCAATCCCGCTGTTCTCGTCCCAATACACCGGATCTCCGTTAGTGTCGACTGCGTTAAGAAGATTCACCCAATAGGTCCCATTGTTTAACGTCGGACCATTGAAGATGCCGGTTTCCGTGCAAACATCATAGCTGTAGTTGTTCAGAACGCAGCCCGACTGCGTCATACTTACGATCCCGTCAAAATAGGTGGTTCCGCCGTATGGATACGAGGTGAGGGAGATTTCGACGGAGTCCAGGACATCTCCCGGGAAAAGCCACGCTCCAAAGGACATGCCGGTGATCGTGCTGCTGCCAGTGGAGATGGTGAAGCTGTCGCTCATGACGAATCCGAAGTTGATGGTCCAGGCATCGGTGTTGCCGTTGATCGGTCCGTTTTCATACAGGACCTGCGCCCCAGCCGGAATCGCAGCAACGGCCGAGAACATCATCATCGTCAGCACAGCAAGGGAAAGAAAACGCGCTTTCACGGCACCCTCCTTATCGTGCAGAGTCACGTCTGCAGGGCTAGAAAACGGGGTAGTGGGTCAGCTTGAAATTCACCAACCCCGTGCGGGTGAAGCACGCCTTGAACGGGTCGCTGAAAAACTCCGCTTCCGAAAGCTTTGTAACAGGGCACGACTTCAGTCGTGCCGATAAGCCCTTTATTTTTCATCCAGCGCCGGCTTCAGCCGGCGACACAATGCTCTGTTTCCGACTTTTTCAGCGGCCTGTTGAAGGCATGCTCACCCGAGATCACTCGACCACAATTTCAACCTGACCCACTACCGAAAACGGCCCTTACTTTACACCCGTTTCTTACTGAAACGATAGTAGAATCTCGCGCGGTTGTTTACATCCTGCGTGGCGGCGGGCGGAGATAGTAATTGCTTTGGAGCGAACCGCCAGGGGGCTGACAGCTGAGCGCCGGCAGCTATCTCTTGATGATCGGGTTATAGCCTTCCGCCACCAGCTTGGCTTTGGTGGCTTCCGCGTCGGCCAGGTTCGAAAACGGCCCTACCTGCACGTGATAGAACTTGTCGTTGGTTACCGGATTGTTCACCACGAACACGTTGTAGTTCTTCTTGCGTAAGGCACCGGCGAGCGCCACCGCATCGTCTTCACGGGTGACCGCTGCAATCTGGACCACAATCGTCCCCGGCCCGGTCACGGGAGATGTGTGCGAGACGACCTCCGGACTGCGGGCAGCGCCAGCAGCCGTTGCGCTCGGTGCTGGGCTGGGGGCCGGCACGGCCGCTACCACCTTGGGACCTGAAGTCGCGGGCGCCGGTTGCGATGCTTCGGCAGCCTGCGCTGCGCCGTTGTCGTTCTGCTGCACCGCTTTGTAGAAGGTCAAGTTGCTCTGCGGAGCGGCGGCATTGGCTTCGTCGGAAGACGGAGCCGGAGCGTCAGACTTGGCGGCGACTGCGGCTGAGGGCTTACTCTCCCCAGATCCAGAAGTTGCCTGCACCGCATCGGACGAGGCGCTCACCTGCGCTGGCTGGTCGTTTAGCGCCTGTTCATGGCCCGAACTCTTACCCAGCGAATAGCCAATGGAAAAGAAGACTCCGCAGATCGCCGCCAGCAGAAAAAAAAGCCCCAGCAGCTTGCCTGCTCCCAGGGTTATTTCGGTGTCCTCAGATGCCATCGTGTGCACAGATAACCTCGTTGGTTCGATAGAGCCGCTGGAAGGGCCTGGCTTCAGCCGTGCCGCAACCCACACGCTTGATCCTTTGCAACAGGGCACCACTTTACAGGCCGCTGAAAAAGTACTCGCGCTTTGTAACAGGGCACCCCTTCAGTCGTGCCGCATACGCACGCTTAAGGATTCTGAGCCGGCTTCAGCCGGCGGCACAATGCCATCTCACACAATCCTCAAATTCCGCCGGACTTAAACTCCGGCGCTTCCACCTTTGTCCGCCGGGGGTAGCAGGGCGGCGACCTTCGCCGCATCCAGCTTCACCAGGTTCTGCAAACCCGCCAACAGGTCCACCGGAACCGGGAAGATAATAGTCGTGTTTTTCTCCACGCCGATCTCGGTCAGGGTTTGCAGGTAGCGCAACTGAATGCTGACCGGCTCGCTGGCCAGCAGGTGGGCAGCATCGATCAGCCGCTGCGCCGCGGCGAACTCGCCTTCGGCGTGGATGATCTTCGACCGCTTCTCGCGTTCCGCCTCGGCCTGTTTGGCCATGGCGCGCGTCATCGTCTCCGGCAAGTCAACCTGCTTCACCTCGACATTGGACACCTTCACGCCCCACGGATCGGTGTGCTGATCGAGAATAGATTGCAGACGCAGGTTGATCTTCTCGCGATGCGCCAGCAACTCATCCAGATCGACTTCGCCCAGCACCGAACGCAGCGTGGTCTGCGCAAACTGCGACGTCTGGTACATGTAATTCGAAACCGCAACTACCGCTTTGTTGGGATCGACCACGCGCAGGAAAATGACCGCGTTCACCTTCAGCGTGACGTTGTCGCGGGTGATGATGTCTTGCGGCGGCACCTCCAGCGCCTCCTGCCGCAGCGAGACGCGCACAATGCGGTCAATCGGCGCGAACACCAGAATGATGCCGGGTCCTTTCGGCGTCCCCAGCAAACGGCCAAGCCTGAAAATAACACCGCGCTCATACTCGGCAAGGATCTTGATCGAGTTGACGATGTAGAGAGCGACAATAATGATGACAACAATGCCAGCTATACCGGGCACGATGTGCCTCCAGCTAATCAGAAGTGTAGAACGCTTACTACTGCCGATTGTAGGCTCAACTGACGGGGAACCCAAGTTGGCAACAGCAGCAGAGGCCGTCAGCTGTCAGCCGTCAGCTGTCGGTTTCTACGATGCAAGAGCATCGCCGGCTGGCGATTCCCAGCGTTCTTCCCAGGGAGCACACTCGGACCGTGCCATTGATGACTTGGCTGACGGCTGAAAGCTGATGGCTGACAGCTATGTTTTCTCCACTTCCAGTTCCAGCCCTTCCACCTTCCGCACCACCACGTGGTCGCCAATGGCAACCCGCGAAGGCGCGTGCGCATTCCATAGCTCTCCGAGAATAAAAACCTTCCCTTCCGGATCGATATCGGTGCGCGCTTCGCCAATCGCGCCAATCATGCCCTGGCTTCCCGTCACAACTTTATTGCGGCGCGCACGCAGCGCGATGGTCATCAGGAAGACGGTGATCGCCCCGATAGGAACGCTGACACCCAGCGCCGTCCATAGGCTGACGCGCATCTGCGGGATCGGCCCATCCACCAGCAGCAGCCCGCCCAGCGTCAGCAGAGCGACGCCGCCAAGCCCAAGTATGCCGTGGGTGCCAAACTTCGCCTCCAGCACAAACAGTACAAACGCCCCCATGATTAGCGTGAAGGACGCATAGCGCGTGGGCAGCAGGTTGAGCGCGAACAGCGCCAGCAGAATGAAGATGACTCCCACCACGCCGGGAACAATCGCGCCGGGATGATTGAACTCGGCGTACAGCGCCAGCGCGCCCACCGCCAGCACGATGAAGGCAATATTGGGATCCAGCAGGAAGTCGAGGATCTGCTGCCGCAACGTCATCGGCATGTCGTCGACTTTAGCTCCCACCAGGTCCAACTTCACCTGCTTGCCGTCGAAGCGCTTTACGGTGCGGCCCTGGATCTGGCGAAAGAGGTCGTCCTGGTCTTTGGCGACAATATCGATCAGGTGCTGTTGCAGCGCTTCCTGATCGGTCCACGACTTCGACTCGCGGACTGCGCTCTCCGCCAGTTGCACATTGCGTCCGCGCGGCCCTACGAACGAGCGCATGAAGGCAGCAGAGTCGTTCTCCACTTTGGTCTTCATCACGTCGTCCATCTTCTCGCCGCCGAGCGTCACCGGGTGCGCCGCGCCAGTGTTGGTACCCGGCGCCATCGCGGCAATATCTGCCGACTCCAGAATGAAGAATCCCGCCGAAGCCGCATTGGCGCCGCTGGGCGCAACGTACACGATGACCGGCACTGGCGAAGCGAGGATTTTCTGGATGATCTCGCGGGTCGAGTCGACCAGACCGCCGGGGGTGCGCAGCTCGATCAACACCGCGTCGGCATTGGTCTGGCGCGCCTGCTCGATGGCGCGCTCAACGTATTCGGCGCTGATGGGCTGGATGGTGTCGTCGACACGGATCTTGACGACGCTGCTGGCGAAGACGCTGGCCGACGCCAGCACTGAGAGCACGAAACCAACAAGGACGATTCGAATTCTCGACATATAACCTTCTTCCGGAAGCGCAAGTCATCGGCTGAGACGACCGGGTGGTTAATCGAATATGTCCCAGCGCCTGGCGTACCGTCTCAATTGCCAGGTTAGAGCAAGCCTTCGTTGGCCGCTGAAAAAGTTGCCCTTGGAGTCCTTTGTAACAGGGCACGACTTCAGTCGTGCCGATAAGCCGTTATTTTTCTTCCCGAGCCGGCTTGCCGGCGGCACAATGCTCTGTCGCGACTTTTTCAGCTGCCTGTTAAGGCTTACTCCACCCTGTTCATTCGCCGCTCTATTGTGAACCTGTTTGCCGCGCAGCGATATCGCGTTTCAGCGTCAGCGCAGTGGCGTTGCCGGGCTCCAGCGCCAGCGCGCGATCCACTTCGCTGCTCGCCAGTTGCGTCTGGTTCTGCTTCAGGTCCAGCCGGGCCATCACCAGCAGGCCGTCGACATTAGGCTTCAGACGTATCGAGGTTTGCGCTTCGGCGCGCGCCCCGGCCACGTCGCCCTTCTTTTCCAGCAGCACCGCCAACTGCGCGTGTGCCGCTACGTTGCCGGAGTCAGCAGCGATAGCGGCACGAAATTCAACTTCCGCCTGGTCCGGCACGTTTTTCGCCAGCAACTCCTTGCCTCGTTCCACGTGATAGGCGGCCTGTTTCGTCCGGTCCATGGTCGCCAGGCGCGCTTCTTCGAAGTTATGGATCTGCATTTGGAGTTGGCGATAGGAAGCCTCGTCGTAGTTGCGCTTGATCCGCTCCATGGGAAGATGAAGCTGGCTCGGCGGCAGCAACGCATTGCCCGCGACCACGGGAGGCGTTGGCGGCGGAGGCTGTACGCCGCGATTGATCATGTCCAGCAGCGCCTTCGCCTCACCATCGCTTGGCCGTTGCTGTAACTCGTCCTTCAACTGCCGGCTTGCCGCTGCGCTGTCTCCATTCTTGAAGAGCGCGACCGCCAGATTGAAGCGGTAATCGGCATCGTTAGGGTCGGCATTCACCGCTTTTGTAAAATACTCCACCGCCTGCGCGACGACGGCCACGCCGCGCCTCCGCAACTCCCATGTTGTTGTAGAGCTCGGTCAGCGGCACCCGCGTCGACAGGTAGTTGAACGCAGCAAAAGCCTTGTCGAAGTTGCCGCGATAGAACTCCGACAGTCCCAGCAGGAAGCTGGCTTCGCCAATGGCTGAATCGGTCTTGGGTATACGGGCAAACCACACCGAGGCCGACTCATACTCATGATTATCGAAATACGTCTTACCCAACTGAAGCATGGCCAGGGTGTAGTTGGGATTAAGCTTCAGCGCTTCGTGGAAGTAGTGGATCCTCTGCTGGTAACTGGTGGCCATGGTTCCGCGAATGTAATTCTCGAAGGCATCCAGCCGGACCGGCGGAACCGCCTTCAGAAACTGATCGCGCGTGATCGCAGAGTGTCCAGGCATCTGCTGCAACACTTCCCAGGCCAGCATCGTCTGCAGGTCAATCAGATTGGCCAGCGGGCCGCTGCTCTCCACCGCCGGATACAAGTGCAGCTTCTTCATGTCGAGCAGTTGCGCGTGTGCGGTAAAGACAGTGCCGTCGTAGGTATAGCTGCCCATCACCACATAATCCGCATCCATCTCTTCGGCGATGCGGTAGATGGTCGCTCGCGACGGCAACAGGTTCTGCGGAATGCCGGAGTGGTCAAAGGCATGATCGCGGTCCTCACGGCCGACGACATAGAGCTGCGAAGAAGCCAGGTGTTGCGACAGCACTTCAGGAAAAGCTTCTCCAATCCACTCCAGTCCCGGAGCGCTTGACTGGTTTTCGAAGGGCATGACCATCACAGTCTGCGTGCCGCGAAGGGACTGGCCAGCGGCATTCTGGCAGACCAACGACGGCAGCAGCCAGAAGGACGGCAAGGCTATGAAAGATTCGGCGTGGAGCGGACAAAGCAACTTGATTATAGCCGTTACAGCATAGATGCAGGGTAGACAGAGCGTTTCACCACAGCTGTATGGGCTGCGCGAATTTACCTTTCCCGAATAAGAATGCCGAAGAAGTTGAACGAAACCTTTTTCCCTTACTTCGAATCTTATTAAGTGACAGGTTTCGGCTTGTTGGAAGCGCATGACCAGGCTTCGGGGCCAGCTTGGGCTTGTTGACCATTCATCGTCTGCTGCCGCAATGAGGAGATGGCTTATGAGCCTGCTTGAGAGGGTTTTCGGTTGTTCTCACAAACGTTACAGCTTCCCCATAACGGTGCGGGGCAAGCTGCGTCGCAGTCCCGCAGCTTCGGTTACAGGGACCTACGTAGTATGCCTGGATTGCGGGCACGAATTCCCTTACGACTGGAATGCCATGACCCTGGTTGAGCCGCAGCCTCCCGAGAGTGCCGCGGCCGCGCCTGTCTATTCCGGCCCCAAGGCCGCCTGACATATTTGTAGTGTTTCGAAGGGTCGATCAGCCTAACGCCGGCCCAAAAAGGCGCTCTAAGGAGCGTCTTCTTGTTTGCGCAGCAGATCCGTCCTATCTACGGGTGCGCGCTTCGGCTTCAGCTTCGTGCAATGCTTCTTTGGGGACCTCGCGCAGACGCAGGCTAATCTCGAATCTCGGCGTGGTTGAGCCTCGTCCCCAGCGGGTGACCTCCCAATGTCCGCGAACAAACTTTGCCGTCGGCAACTGCGACAAATCCACCAGCAGCGGATACTCGCCGGGATAGAACTTCTGCGGCAGCGAGGCCACCGGCTTGGTCTCCCACGTTGTGCCGTCGGCTGAGGTGAAGAGGCTGACCTCGATGGCTTCCTGTTCCACAACGGAAGAGACGGAGAGCGTCAGCAGGAAAACGCGGTTGCCAGCTTCGCCGATGTCGAGGGACGCGCTGTCGCCCTTGGCGGCGATTACAGTGTTTGCAGGTACGAGGAAAGCATCGAGCATGACAGCCTTATTCTACCGAAGCGGCTATTGGCGCATAGTGATGGCGGTCACAGCCAGAAGACTTATTGCCGCGGCAGGCCATCCAGAAAGCCGCGTAACAGGCTGGCGAATTCTTCCGGCTGCTCCAACGCCGCATAATGCCCAGCCCGCGGAATGACTTGCAGCCGGCTGCCTGAAATGTGCTGACGCATCCCTTCGGCTTCGGCCGTAGCCTCGTCTTCCCCGACGATAATCAGCGTAGAAACGGAAATCGTCTTCAGCGTTGGAATGGAATCCGGACGGTCGGCCATACCCTGCTGTACCCCGGCAATATCCTGCGGCGACATCTTTTGCATCATGCGCCGCGCCGCATCCACGAGGTCCGGCCGGTTCGTCAGCGTCAGCGGAGAAAGCACTTTGGGCAGCATCTCCTCGATGAATCCGGCAGTACCTTCACGCAGCACCTTGTCTGCCAGCGCCAAGCGATTGGCCCGGCTCTCCGGCGTTTCGGCAGACGCACGCGTATTCGCCAGGACCAGCGCCGCAACCTGCTCACGCGATCGCCGCCAGAACTCGAACAGCGTGTATCCGCCGATGGAGACGCCGACAAAGAAGGCCTTCGCGATTCGCTCTTCCCGGCAAAGCGCGGCCAGGTCGGCTGCCAGTTTCTCCATCGTGGCCGGCCCGTCGCCCAACTCAGAGTCGCCATGCGCCCGCAGATCGGGCATGATCAGCCGGTATCGCGTGCCCAGCTGTTCAGCAACAGGCTTCCAAAAGGAATGGTTCAGCGGAAACGGGTGCAGCAGAACAACATCTGGACCATTGCCGGCGACTTCATAGAAGAGCTGGGCATCGGAGCTGCGGAGTGTAGGCATCGAGTCGCGTCAAGACGCAAAAAGGCCCCTACCTTTTTCTTAGCATCCCTCAGGAATGCTTACGAGCCCTGGTAAGGTTGCGGCGTCGTCGCGGGTGGCGCGACCGCAACGTACTCTGGCTCCTCCGGCATCACGATCCACGCAATGATATAGGCCAGCAAGCCTCCGCCGCCGAAGACCGCCACAATCAGCCAGACCACGCGGACCATCGTGACATCGAGATCGAAGTACTCGGCGAAACCGGCGCAGACCCCGGCGATCTTGCGCTCGGTGCGCGAACGCATCAGCTTGCGCCGACCGGCGACCGAGCCCTGCCGTGTGCCGCAATATGCGCAGAGATTGGCGTCGTCCTGAATCACTTTGCCGCAGTAGTTGCAGTACATACACCCTCCCACAGGATTGATACGAACAGGATAAGAAAAGGTTCCCTAAGATGCAACGCCGCCGGCCGCGGGCAGGCATTTACGATGTCCAGTCTGATCGCGCCGATGCGCCGGCACGCCTGGATTTACTTGCACAAATGTCCAGCCCTGCCGATCTCCGGCTCCTCGTAGTAATCTCAACTATTCATGATGGCTACTGCCGAAATCTTTACTCCCGCAAAATCCGCCGGCAAGACCTATTCCTGGAGCACGCCCATTGCGGTAGCTCTCATGAGCTTTGCCGCCCTGCTTCTGGAGCTGGGCCTCACCCGGCTGTTCTCGGTGGTGCTGTTCTACCACTTCGCGTTCCTGGCCATTTCGATTGCGCTGCTTGGTCTGGGCGCAGGAGCGGTATTCGCCTGCTTGCGTCGTCAGTGGCTGGCGCACTGGTCTGTCAACCAGCTTGGCAGCGTGCTCTGTGCGGCGAGCGCAGTGGTCATCCTTGCAGTGCTTGAGTTGGTTGTCCACACCGCGGTTTCGCTTCAGCTGAACTGGCCAAACTTCTGGCGGCTGACCGCACTCTATCTCGCCTCGGCGATACCATTTTTCGTTACCGGCCTGCTGTTCTCCATCGTCTTTGCGCGGCATCCGGCGCGTATCACCCAGCTCTACGGAGCGGACTTGCTGGGCGGCTCATTGGCCTGTCTGGCGCTGGTACCAGTGTTGAACTTCGTTGGCGGACCGAACGCAATCCTATTTGCGGCGGTCGTGGTTGCGCTGGCCGCAGTCGCATGGGCCACTCCCGGCAGACGCGTCGCTCCGGCCTGTCTGGTTGTTGCGCTGCTGATGGTGATCGCCATCAACTTCAATGGCCTGCTTATCGACATTGTTTACGCCAAAGGCATGAAGCGCGACGTGCCACTGTACGCGCGCTGGAATGCGATCTCGCGGGTTGAAGTCGACCAACAAGGAACGGGCCGGGCAATCGTCATCGACGCCGATGCCCAGACTTCGCTGATGAATACCGACCCGCATCACTGGAGCGACGGCTACCGCCGCAACCTCATGTCGGCCGCGCCTTCCGTGGCCAACGTGCTGCGTCCGCACGGCGACTTCGCCATCATCGGGCCGGGCGGCGGTGTCGACGTGCTGCGCGCCGTAGCCAACGGCAGCACCAACGTCACCGGCATTGAGATCAATCCCATCATCGCCACCCACATCATGCGCGACAAGTTCGCCGACTACACCTATCACCTCTACCAGATTCCCGAGGTGCACATGCATGTCAGCGATGGCCGTTCGTTTGTCCGCAACAGCCGCGAGCTGTACGACGTAGTGCAGATGACCCTGGTGGACACCTGGGCCTCGACTGCCGCCGGGGCCTTCGCCCTCAGCGAAAACAATCTCTACACCGTCGAGGCCTTTCGCGAGTACTTCGATCACCTGAAGCCCGATGGCATGATCGCCATCACCCGCTGGGAGTTTGCTAAGCCACGCGAGGCCCTGCGCGTTGTCTCGCAGGCCATGGAAGCGCTGCATGAGATGGGCGTCCAGAACACTACCGAGCATTTCATCGTGGTCGGCGACGGGCCGTTGGACACGGATGGCAGGCCGGTGGTGGTGCTGGCCAAGAAGTCGCCGTTTACGTTGGAGGAGCAGCGCGCCGTCCTCAATCACATCGAGGGCACTGACGGAGGCGATGCCAACCTCAACCTGCATGTGCTTTATTTGCCGGTAACCGCGGATCAGCCGGGGATGGCGCATCCGGCATTCGCGCAACTCATTCGCGGCCAGGACGCACTCGCCTTCTCGAAGACGTATGCCTATAACGTTTCCCCGGTGACCGACAATGCCCCATTCTTCTTCTTCACCCTCAAGCCGGAGCAGGTATTCCGCGGCTCCGATCAGGGCGGCATCGACTGGAAGGTGAATCTCGGCATCGCCATCCTCGGCATCGTTTTGCTGGTCTCCGTCGCAGCCGTGTTCGCGTTTCTGGTGTTGCCGCTGGCGCTTTCGCCGGAAACTCGCTCCGGACGCAGCCTTCAGCGTGCTGTACTTCGTCGCCATCGGTCTCGGCTACATCATGGTGGAGATCGCCTTTATCCAGCGCTTCGTACTCTTTCTGGGATATCCCACCTATGCGCTCACCGTCGTGGTCTTTCTGATGCTGCTCTCCAGCGGAGCCGGCAGCCTGGTTTCGCGCCGCTGGTTCGGCGAGCCTACGCGGGTCGTGCTGGCGCTGGGGTTCATCGTGGTTGCGCTGCTGCTCTATGTTTTCGTTCTGCCGCGGCTGCTGGAAAGCATGATTGGCATGGCTTTCTCCGGCAAGCTCGCGATCAGCGCACTGCTGCTGCTGCCACTCGGCTTCACCATGGGAATGCCTTTTCCCAGCGGCCTGCGCGCTCTTGCCGCTGGCGGCAGCGACGAAACCTCTGCGCGGCACGGCGCCGTCGAGTGGGCCTGGGCGATGAATGCCGCGTCCAGCGTGCTGGGATCCGTGCTGGCGATCGTTATTGCCATCCAGTTCGGATTGAACATAACGCTCGCCTGCGGCGCCGCCGCTTATCTCTTCGCCATCCTGCTGCTGCCCGCCTTGCGCAGTGGCGGAATCAGAAGCCATTCCTAGCGCCAACGATTCCCTGGGTCCGTCCCGGCTCCCCGGCATCACCTCCCGCTGGTGCGATTTCATGTTATATTTGCCCCCAGATGTTCAATTCTTTGCAATATTGGCTGCATAACCACGCTCTTCTCCTGGAGATTCTGGTGGTGCTATCCAGCGGACTGGTAGCGCTTTACGCCGATACTTTGCGGCACTTCCTTTCCTTGCCGCTGCAACGTCCGGGCACGTGGTTCCTGAAGGCGCGATTGCTTTCCGTTAACTCCAAGCTCTTCAACCTATGCGAGTGCCATAACAATGCCTTCGCCACCATCGTTTATGTAGCTCGCTCCTTCGTGTTCATCCTGGTGCTGATGGGATTGTTCCTGGGCGGCATCTTTCTGGAGGTCGTCTCCATTCGTTCCGCGGGCCGTGCCGGCGGAGCTGAGGAGGCTTACACCAGTTTCCACGCCCATCTCGACATCGCCCTGGCCTTGGTTTTCATCGTGGTGGTCTGCTGCCGGCTGCTACTTGTTGGGCGAGTTTCTCTATCGCCTGCGCAACTTCAAAGGCTACGATCATTACCTGATGGAACACGTTGCCGAACTGGAAGAGAAACTGGTCATGGCAGAAAATAGCTCCCTCCGGCTCCATCCCCGACTGAACCTTTCTGACTGCCGCTCGTCCCACCTGAGGTGACAACTCCCCGCCTTCCGTAGCATCCTTGAACAGCCTTATGACACCCCGTGCCATTTCGGCGGTCCGCCAGCTTGTCCTTGCGCTTTGGCTCTTGCATTGTGCCGGTGCACCGGCGCAACAGCGCGCGGCCTTGACCGCGCCTCCAGTTCCCGCGCCGACCGCGGAAGGCCCTGCTGTGTCGGGTCCCGTACTTGCCGCTGTATCACGCTCTGCGCAGCGTGGGGCTCGACCCGCAACGTGTCTTCCAGGTCCGCGAAGCGGCCATCGACCGCGAAGACGTACACATCTGGCTCAACGATGGCACCATCGCCTTCACCCAGGCCGTCGATGGTCACGTCACCGGCGCATATTTTGAAGGCGACGGAGAAGTACTGATACGCCCGCCCGATCGCATGGAGCGCGCCTCGCTCGGCCTCTTCATCAACGCCGGCGTGTTGGAGGAAAAGTTTTCTTCGGGCTACTTTCGCTTCAACGATGACACGGCGAAAGAGCTGGAGCCATTCCTGCGTCCGCCGGAAGATGCCGCCGATTTTGTCGCTCGCAACGATGGCCATGCGCGCACTCTTGCCGAAATCGATGCGATGCGGCTCTGTATTTCCTTTACCAGCGCGCCGCCCGCTGCCGCTTCGGGAGAGGCCGCGCCTGTTCCCGATCGCCTGCTGCACGCTCGCATTGCGGGCGAACACTATGGCGTCTTCGATGTTTTCTTCGACACCCGCAGCCCGGAGCAGGTTGTGGTTGGCAACGCCTCCTCGCATGGCGACCAGGTCTATTACGACCTGTGGATGAGTTTCCCCATGCGCTCGCTGCGCAAGACTCCGCTCTCCGACACGCGCTTTGGCGGTCCCACCGGCCCGCTCTGGACGCCCCATGTTCTGTCGATCAGCAAATACACCATCGCTGCCGGCCTGGACCCGTCGCGTAACCTTTCGGCCGATGCGACCCTGGATGTGGACGTCAAAGAGGGCGGCACGCGCATTGTGCTCTTCGAGCTGTCGCGCTACTTGCAGGTGAAGCGGGTGGAATACGAAGGCCAGCCGCTGGAGTTCATCCAGAACGAAGCCCTCGAGGGCAGCGAGCTTTCGCGGCGCGGCAACGACACCATTGCCGTGGTCTTTCCTGCGCCGTTACAGCCGGGTGCGCATTTCTCTTTGCGATTCAGCTATGCGGGCTCGGTGCTCTCCGATGCCGGAGGCGGTTTGTTGTACGTCGGGGCGCGCGGCACCTGGTATCCCAATCGCGGCATCGCCATGGCCAACTACGATCTCACCTTTCGCTTTCCGCAGCCTTGGTCGCTGATTGCCACCGGCAAGCAGGTTTCGCTGGAGCGTGACGGCAACGGCTTCGTCGGTCATTGGGTCAGCGAGCAGCCTATCCCGATTGCCGGATTCAATCTGGGTGAGTACGTCCGCAGCTCGGCCAAGGCAATGAACATCGAGGTGGATGCCTACGCAGCGCGCGGCTCCGAGTTCCAGCGGTCAGGCCCCGATATGGCAAATGGCTCGTCTCCTCTGCTGTCGCCGCACGCACCCGGAACCATCGATCCCGTACCCTTGCCGCCATCGCCCTTGCAGAATCCGGCGGGCACTGGCGAATCGCTCGCCGAGCGCGCGGCGGAAACCCTGACCTCGCTGTCGCAGATGCTGGGGCCTTATCCCTTCAGCTCGCTCTCGCTCACCGAAAATCCCAGCGCCGAGAGCCAGGGCTGGCCAGGACTGATTTTCCTCTCGAGTTACGCCTATCTCCAGCCCGAGCAATTGCGGGCCATGAATCTCTCGGCGGCCGACGCGGTCATCTACAGCGAAGTCATGATGCCGCACGAGCTGTCGCACCAGTGGTACGGCGACCAGGTCTCGTGGGCCAGCTATCACGAGCAGTGGTTGCTGGAAGCCTTGGCGAACTATTGCTCGCTGTTGCTGCTGGAGCGCTCGCGGCCGGGTGATGTTCAGCTCACGCTGGAAAACTATCGCCGCATCCTGGCCAGCCGATCGCGGGAGGGCCGTCGCCTGGTGGAGGCCGGCCCGGTGACGCTGGGCAGCCGGCTGTCTTCGTCGCACTTTCCCAACGGATACGAGATCATCGCCTACGGCCGCGGCACCTGGCTGATCCACATGCTGCGCTGGATGCTGCGCGACGCCTCGCGTACGCCGGCCAATCCCGACGGTGACGACACCGTCTTCCTTGCGACTGCTGCGCAGTCTGGTGAATCGTTTTCAGGGAAAAGAAATTACCAATGCCGACTTCGAGCAGGCTCTTGAGGAAGTCTTGCCGCGAGAGTTGTGGTTCGAGAATCGCAAGTCGCTGGACTGGTTCTTCGATGGCTGGGTCAACGGAACAGCATTTCCGCAGCTTGAAGTGTCAGGCGTGAAGTTCGCGCGCAGGGCGGCAGGAACTACCGTCAGCGGCGTCATTCATCAGGACTCTGCGCCCGTTCGACCTCGTCACCAGCGTTCCCGTCTATGGCGTCGCAGGAGAGCGGCAAGTGTATCTTGGCCGCGTCTTCGCCGAGGGCGCCGATACGCGCTTCACTCTGCCCGCTCCCGCCGACGTAAAGCAGTTAGTGCTCGATCCCTACCACACCGTGCTGACCCAGCCGTAAACATTCCGTCTCCAATTCAATGGCCGCTTGCGACGGATGGCTTGGGTCCAGCCGGGCGCAGTTTGGCGAGACGTTCCGGGTGAGCCTGCTCCTGCTTTTTCAGGTCCTCAAAAATTGCCCTAAGGTCAAAGTTGAATTGGGCTGCGTAAGCTTCTCGGTTCGCTCGGACTTCGTCGACAATTTCATCGTTCATCTTCATAGTTCGATTCCCATGAGCTCCTCGGGCGTGCAAACTAGCGGAAGGTCCCACCCCTTACTACTGGCGAAAAACCGCGCTGCCCTCTGAATCTCCGCATTGGCAAGATGCCTACAGTTCCACGTCAGGAGATACTCACAATTATAGATAGTGGCGACAGCCAGGTGAAGAGCGTCAGTTTCTGCTTTTTGCGGCATCACACCAGTCGCCAGCAGCGCATCCGCCAATTCGAAAACGTCTTCCGTAAGCGCTAGAGCGGGCAGATCGGCAATTAGTTGCATTCGGCCCGCAGCCAGCGTCCGATCCCCAGCGTTACACTCTCGCAAAACCAACTCGGAAATGTAAAGCTCAAAACCACGGCGTCGAGATTGCCACCATTCGTGCGTAATCTGCTAGTGAGCGGCTATCAACAGGTCCCGGCTGGGCCTGGCAGCCAAGTAACTCGGAATCGTGGTCTCGATGTAGATCTTGCTCGTCAAGAAACTCCGATTCGCTAACGGAACGCCGAGCGGCTAGATATCCAGATTCTTCACGTCCAGCGCATTGTCTTCGATGAACTTGCGCCGCGCCTCCACGTCCTCGCCCATCAGTGTGGTGAAGATCGTCTCCGTCTCGGTGATGTCTTCCAGCTTCACCGAAAGCAGTGTCCTCCGCTCCGGATCCATGGTCGTCTCCCACAGCTGCTGCGAGCTCATCTCGCCCAGACCCTTATAGCGCTGGATGGTGTAGTCTTTGCGGCCCTCGTTGAGCACGTAGTCGAACAACTCGCGCGGCGAGCCTTTCTCTACCGTTGCCGCCTCGGTCTTGCGCTTCGACGCCTTGGGGTTCTTCTGCTCCGACCTTTTCCTGATCGGCACGCTCGGCGTCGCTCAGCTCTTCCTTGCCGTTTCCACCGGCATCTTTCTTCACCGCTTCGATGAAGTAGGGCGGCTGCATGTACGGCTCAATGTTCTTGTACTTCGACATCATCTGGCGATACTCCGGCGTCGACGCCAGCTCCCAGTTGATGACGTGCTCAGCACCCTGCGAGTTGACGAATGAAAGCTCCCACAAGCTGTGCTCCTCTTCGAAGCGCGGCGGCCCCACTTCCTTGATGCCGCGCTCTTTCGCGATCGCCTTCAGCGCCTTCTCCAGAGCGGCGATTTTCTGCGGCGGCTTCTTGCTCTCGCCTTCGAAGTCGGCGCGCTTCACCAGGTCAGCTTTCGGCAGCAGCTCGGTAATTACCTCGTCGCGAATGCGCTTGTTTACCTTGTCGAAGAAGCCGATGTAGTCGTTCAGCGTAGTCATGAACTTGGTGAGTGGAGCGCCGTCCAGCGCCGCCGCGCCTTCTCCATAGCGCACGACGATGCCGTCGGCCGCGCGCTTCACCATTACCTTCACGAACTCGGCATCGTTCTTGATGTACTGCTCAAACTTGCCCTTCTTGATGCGATAGAGCGGCGGCTGCGCGATGTACACGTTGCCGCGCTTGATCAACTCCTGCATGTGGCGGAAGAAGAAGGTGAGCAGCAGGGTGCGGATGTGCGAGCCGTCCACGTCGGCGTCGGTCATCAGGATGATCTTGCCGTAGCGCAGCTTCGATACGTCGAAATCCTCTTTGCCGATGCCGGTGCCCAGCGCCGTGATCATGGCGCGAATTTCTTCGTGGCCCAGCATCTTGTCGTAACGCGCTTTTTCGACATTGAGGATCTTGCCCTTCAGCGGCAGAATCGCCTGGAAGCGGCGGTCGCGGCCCTGCTTGGCGGTACCGCCGGCGCTCTCGCCCTCGACCAGATAAACTTCGCAGCGCTCCGGCTGCCGCTCGGAGCAGTCGGCCAGCTTGCCCGGCAGTCCTCCGCCATCCAGCGCGCCTTTGCGCCGGGTAAGATCGCGGGCCTTGCGGGCAGCTTCGCGCGCGCGCGCAGCTTCAATTGCCTTGTTGATGATCTTCCTCGCGACTGGCGGATTCTGCTCAAAGAACCCTCCCAGCCGCTCGTTGACGAATGCCTGCACGATGCCTGCGATGTCGGAGTTGAGCTTGCCTTTCGTCTGGCCTTCGAACTGCGGCTGCGACAACTTCACGCTGACCACGGCAACCAGACCCTCTCGGACGTCATCGCCCGTCAGGTTCTCCTTCACGTCCTTGAACAGCCCGAGTTGCTGGCCGGCGTAGTTTACCGTGCGGGTCAGCGAGGTGCGGAAGCCCGACAGATGCGAGCCGCCGTCAACCGTATTGATATTGTTGGCGAAAGCTGAAAACCGTCTCGGAATAGCCGTCGTTGTATTGCAGCGCGATCTCCATGGCCACGCCCTCGCGCTCGGCTTCCATGTAGATGGGCTTGTCGTGCAAGATGCTCTTGCCACGATTCAGGTGCTTGATGAACTCGGCAATGCCACCGTTGTACTTGAATTCTGTCTTCTTGGGCTCGCCGGTTTTGGGGTCGGTCGTGCGCTCGTCGGTAAGCGTGATCAGCAGACCTTTGTTGAGAAATGCCAATTCCCGCAGGCGCTGCGCCAGGGTGTCGTAGTTATACTCGGTGACGGTGAAAATTTCTTTGTCGGGAACGAAGTGGACTTTGGTCCCGCGCTTCTTCGTCGTGCCGGTTTTTTTCAGCTTCGAGGTGGGCACGCCCTTGGAATATGTTTGTTCCCACACCGAGCCGTCGCGCCAAATCTCTAACTCCAGCAGATGACTGAGCGCGTTAACGCAGGAGACGCCCACGCCGTGCAGCCCGCCAGAAACTTTGTAGGTCGAGCTGTCGAACTTTCCACCGGCATGGAGCACGGTCATCACGACTTGTGCCGCCGGCAGACGCTCGCCGTCAACCTCCATCTCATCCACCGGAATTCCGCGACCGTTATCGACAACCGTAATCGAGTCGTCGATATGGATGGTTACGTCAACTTTATCGGCGAATCCAGCCAACGCCTCATCCACCGAATTGTCCACCACTTCGTAGACCAGGTGATGCAGTCCCATTTCGCCGGTCGAGCCGATGTACATGGCCGGACGCTTGCGCACCGCTTCCATGCCGCCGAGCACCTTGATGGAATCGGCATTGTAATCACCATCGGACTGGCCGTTGCTGTTCCTGGTGGTCTTCGGCGCGACTCTTTCGCTGTCCGTTTCCGGTGACTTTTTATTTTCTGAGTTCGACGCAGCGGCTGCTTGAGGATCTTTCGCGGGCATCCTGCTCCATTTCGTTTGGTAATCTGCGTGGGCCAGCAGATTGCTTTTCCTTGCGGGGTCGGAGCGCAGCCGTGGTTAACTCGGCAGATACCCTTATCTACTAGATGTTTCAGTAACTTAGGCGCCCAACAACCCTTGCCTATTGTAGCACAGTTCACTTCGGATTCGGACGCTCTTCTGGATGGATAACCCCTTACTTATCATTGCTTTGCATGTCGTTATGCGATATCCACAGGGGCCCGCGAACAACTCCACTCCACGGTGTTGGGATCCCGTTCTGTCTGGTTACATTTTGGTAACGACAAGAGGGTCGACTTCAGGACAAAATCCAAAAAAAACGAGGGGCAAAATCGAGGATGCACTGAAACCAGAGGTGAGTTTCCGGAGCGCCGAATTTTAAATTCTCATCGCTTCAGATTCCGGCGATCCTTGAGCGACTGCGTCCGCGGATACGTCGGAGCTTCCGCAACATTCTTTCTCACACCGGCTGCGTGCAGAAAGCGCATCGGTGCGCATCGACCGGAATGTCGCTCTGGCATTCCGGACACTTCTTCTTGTCGGGCAGCGCCTGCTTCTCGAAGCGCTTCATCATGGTGTTCACCGGCAGCACCACGAAGTAATACACGGCCGCAGCGATCAAGATAAACGAAATTATGGCATTCATGAAGTCGCCATAGAGGAACTTTGCCCCATTTAGTTCGAAGGAAAAGCCCGAGAAGTCCGGCTTCTTCACGATGGCCGCGATGACAGGCGTCAACAGGTCCTTGACAAACGCCGTTACGACGGTGCCAAACGCGGCGCCGATCACCACGCCAACAGCCAGATCCACTACGTTGCCGCGCAGAACGAAATCGCGAAAGCCTTTAAGCATGTCAGCCCTCCTGGGTCGAGTAATGCGCTGAGTAGTGTTGCAGCCGCAATCGGAATTGCGCGCGAAACGCAACTCACCTTCGGCTGACCTTGCACCTAAGTAGTATCGTCGCTTCTGTACTCGCGTCGCAACTTGAAACGTACTTTCCAGAAACTCTTACGCGTCGTACTGCACCAGAGTCGCCATGCCCGCCTCCAAATGCCAAAGGACGTGGCAGTGCACAAACCACAGGCCCGGATTGTTGGCATCGAACGCGACGGTTACGCTGCTTCGTCCCGGCACCAGCACCGTATCACGCAGCGCTCCGCTGATAGACCGATCGTTGATCGCGACTACCTGGAATGAATGCCCGTGCAGGTGCATGGGGTGCGACATGGGCGTTTCGTTCACGAACTTCAGCGCCACTCTTTGTCCCTGCTTCACTCTCACCTGCGGCTGTTGCGTGCCAGGATTCGCCACATCAAAGATCTGTCCGTTGATCAGCCATTCGTAGCGGCTCATGTTGCCCTGCAAACGCAGCGTGTTGACCTGCGCCGCCGGCTTAACTGTGAGCGGCTGGATTGCCGAAAGCCGGCTTTCTAAATCCAGGGTGAGCAACCCGGTTGCAGTGGCGTTCTTCACTGGCAGTCGCTGAATCCGCGCCCCCGTTGTCGCCAGTACAATTCCGGTTTGTTCGGTCGCAAATTCACGTAAGGCCAGGACGGGGAAAGCTCCTCCATCGCGCGGCAGATCCACCCGCACATCGATGCGCTGGGCGATCGCCAGTGGAAAGCGCGTTCCTCGAACAGGTTTCACTGCCATGCCGTCGGTAGCGATCAGATCGCCTGACAGAGCGCCCAGATCGATGAAGTAGTTGGTGCCGCTGCTGCCGTTAATAATGCGCAGACGCACTCGCCCGCCTTTTTCCACCTTGACGACTTCGGGATCGTTCAGCGTGCGATCGTTGGCCAGATACGCATCGTAATCGACGTCATTCGCGTCGACCTTGCCGCTCCCCATCTTCATCGCACTTGCGCTTTCGGCCTTGGCAGAGCTGGGCATCGCCATTTCCGGCTTCATCGGAGCCGCGCTTTTGCCGCCCTGCCGCAACTTGGCATAAACCTCCTTGGGCGGCGTGAAGCTGAAGTCCCCCAGCAGAATCACGACCTCCTGCTCATCACGGGACTGTTCGGCGGTTTCGTGCACAATCAATGGAGCCGCCAGCAGAAAGGCTTCCTGCAATCCCTGATGCGAATGCATCCAATGTGTGCCCGCAGGCTGAAGCGGAAAATCGTAAAGCAGGCTGGCATTCGGCCGCACCACGGGTTGGGTCACACCCGGAACGCCATCATCGGTATTTGGAGGATGAAGCCCATGCCAATGGATCGCCGTCGGCACTGCCAGCTTGTTCTCCAGCACAACCCGGAACGGCTGGTTCACTACCGATGTCATTCCCTGCGTACCGTTCGGTTGCAGCAGCCCCATAACGTTAGCTGCTTTGCCGTTGATCTCCAGCGTCCGCGGTATGACTTGCAGCGTAGTCGGCGTCGCCGCTGATTCAACGGCCTTTGCCTGATCTGCCGGAACGAAGCGCAGGACTTCGCCAAGGCTGAGGCTGGGAAGCACTGCACTCCCTGCCAACCCATAGAGCGAAGAGACCAGAAACCGGCGTCTTGAGTAGTCCTGATTCACGTGCGATTGTCTCCCTGACTGTCGACTGCAAACCGAGGCATTCTACATTGAAACAACGACGTTTTACACGCTCGGCTATTCCTTCACGTCCGGCTTCAAAATCATGCCCTGGCTGGTTTTGCCGTTCATCGCGACGATTAGCGGCGAATCGAACCGCAGGTGCCGGACACAGCCATGCTCATCCGCCGCGGGCTGTTGGGCAAGCCATTCCCAATCGACGAAACCTTCACCCGCATCGGGATTCACGGTGAAATAACCGATCTGGAAGGCGGTAAGGTTTTGAAAGAAGTGGCTGCCTTGCGAGGGTGCCACGCGGAAGTCGCGGAATCCCGATTCCACGATAACGCGCGCCCCCGAGATCTGGTCCCAGGCCACCGGAATTCCCAGCCATGGATCGGTAGAGCCCCAGCGGCCCACGCCGATCAGCACATACGGGATGTTGGCCTCGCTCAAGCGCGCGTTGAAGTGGGCTACGCTTTGCGCCACATCGTGGCTGTGGGCGCGCTCAAAGCGGTGGGAATCAACCACGATGACGTCGCGGAGGTCTTGCAGCCGGCCATGTCCCAATACCACCGAGCTCTGGCAGATCAGCCTTTCTGGACTGACATCGTCCATACAGATGTCTTCGCCCTCGCGCGAAAGCACTAGAGGCCGGAGCTGCAGAAAGCCAAAATCGGCGATATCGTTCTCGTCCCGCGGCAGACGCACCGCGAACTCAATTTCCACCGGCCTGCCCAGCGCGTCTTCGCCCATCCCCATCAGCCGGTCCAGGATCTGCGGCAGGGGAAACGTTCCGTGCTTAAGAATCGGAGCGAAGCTCACAATGCGCGGCCCCGTGCGGCTGAGTCCATCGTAAACCGCGTGATTGTCCGCCGAATAAGTGGAGGCCAGCATCTGCAAAGTGCCATCGCTCTCGGCAACATCCAGGCCGAAGGACATCTCTCGCAGCTCACTGGCGGAATCGTCAGCGTGCAGCGGACGATTGAGTTCCAGCGCCCAAAACTCTGTCTGCGAGTTCGCCAGCATGTCCTCTACCGAAGAAAATTGCACCAGATGCCGGGGATGGCGCGGGCTGAAGGTAAGACACTTGCCGCCGCTCACCACCCCGCGCCCCAGCCCCAAAGCGACAGCGGCAAAGCCATCCGCGACTTTGATGTTTCCCACCGGATAGAAATTGCGCGATCGCACCACGCCGGAAAAATCGGGGTAGAAGCGGTTACCATGCGCCTCCCCAACCACCTGTTGCAGCACCACTGCCATCTTCTCCTCTTCCAGCCGGTACGGAGTGGCTCGCACATACGCTTTGGCATGTTGGCTGAAAGTTGATGCGTATACCAGCTTGATAGCCTCCAGCAGTTGCTCCAGCCGCACCTGGATGTCGGGATCCTGATTGCCCAGCATGAACGTCTCGTACACTCCCGAGAAGGGCTGGTATTGCGAGTCTTCCAGCAGGCTGGAGGAGCGCACAGCCAGGGGATAATGCACCGCCTCCAGAAACGCAAGTAAGTTGTCCAGCAGCGTGATGGGGAATGACCCTTCCAGAAATCGCCGCGTCATCTCGGCGTCGTCCGTACCGTGAATGGCGAGATCGAGCAGATCGTTGTCATAGAGAAAACGATCGAAGATCTCCGTCGTCAGTACCAGCGTCGGGGGCACGGCAATGCGAATGCCGGGAAGGCTGCGGCCGATTCCGCGCTGGCGCAGGATGTGACGGATGAAGGCCAGTCCGCGCGCCTTCCCACCTAACGAGCCACCGCCGATCTGCAAAAAGAACGACTCGGACGGCTGGAAGGTCGCCGGGTTGAATTCGCCAATCAGCGCCTGGCTTTGCTCGCGGCGGTACTCCGCAATCGATTCGATTAAGTCGTGCCGCAGGTTTTCCAGCGTACCAAAGTCGCTGACCTTGCGCGGCCGCAGCCTCTGCGCCAGGGCGAATTCCGTGCGCGCCATCAGCCAGTGCGAGAAGTGATTGTGCTGCCCGTGGTACGCAAGGCTTTCTTCCGGTATGGTGGTCAGCAAGTTCTCCAGGGCATTCAAATCAGCGGCGCGCGCTACCTCCGTGGTCCCGTCAGGCAAGTGAAAAACAAAATCTCCGAAGCCCATTTCCTCCGTCAGAATGTGCCGCAGATCTCCCAGCAAGGTCGGCGAGCGCTTCTGCAAAAAGGAAAATCCCTTTTGATACGCGCGCTCCATGAACTCGGTGCGGCTGGACTGAAGGACGATGGGAACATCAGGGACAGTCTCGCGCACCATCTGCGCCAGCTCAAATCCAGCCTCCGGCGTCAGCTCGCCCCCGCGTGGAAACTCCACATCCGAGATGACGCCGAGCAGGTACTCGCGATACTTCATCACCTCCCGCTCCGCTTCCTCATAGTTGGAACAGAGCAGGATCTTCGGGACGCGCGCGCATGCGTACCAGCTTGTGCGCCACATTGAGAGCCTCACTCAGCAGCCGCCGCGACTGGCTGATGATTTCCGTGTAAATCACCGGCAGGAACAGCGAGTAATACGTGATGTCGTCTTCCACCATCAGCAGCACAGGCACGTTCATGGCTTTGGTGTCGTGCAACACGTTGCGCTTGTCCTCGATGTAGTTGACCATCGAGAGCAGGATGCGCGCATTCCCCTGCCACAGGAAGATGCGATCAATGTCGGTGCGCGGATTGCGCGCCAGAAAGTTTTGGATCTCGCGGTAGTCGTAGGCCAGAACGATGACCGGAACATCCAGGCCGGCGGCTTTGATCTCGCGCGCCAGTTGCGCGGCGTCCATGTCGCCCAGTTGCAGGTTGGTGACGATCAGGTTGAAGCGGCGCTGCGATTGCGCCAGATCTAACGCCTCCGCACCGGTGGAAACGTGCGTGATACCGGGGACCTGATGGAGATTCATCTCCAGCGATTCGCCGATCAGAAGCTCGTTAAGCCGCCCGTCCTCGCGCAGAATGAAAGAATCGTAAAGGCTGGAGACCAGCAGGATGTCGTTCACGCGAAACGGCATCAGGTTCTCAAAGCCCTCAAACAGGCGCTCAGAGGACGGTACGGGATCGGGATCGGGGCGGGATGTGGTCATGCCGATCACCCTCCGCCAAGCAGGCGGAGGCGTCGCAGGTCTTCCTCACTCCAACGAGCTTGAATTTCGATCATGCTTCGCAGCGTGCCGGTGCGGAACGTGTCCGATGCATGGTGAAACGAAACCGTGACGCGGCGCCCATCGGGATGCCGGTAATGGCGATGACTGCCCTTCTGGCGAGCAAGCGAGAAACCGTCGCGTTGAAGGGCGGAAATCAGTTCGCGGGCGGTAACAGAATGCAGGCGGGAATAATCAAGGGTCACAGGCTGACCGCTACGAGCGGCTGGTCGGAAACCGTCACGCTCGGCGGCAGCGGCTCGCCATCCTGTTCCAACTCCTCCATGATCATTTGTGCGACTTCCTGCATGTTGCGCAGCGCTTCCTCCCGGGTGTGCCCCCAGGTCGCAGCACCCTTGGCCTCCAAGTCCGGAATGTACGCCCGCCACACGTCTTCGTCTGGTTCAAGAACAACGCGGAGAACAAATGACCGCATAGGTTTTCCCCTCGGGACTTCCTTGTTTCCACAATCCTATCGTTCCGCGACTGAGAACTCAAACAGCGCCGCACGTGGAGGCGCACAATCGTTGCGTGGCGCAGTTAATTCAGCAGTCGAATAAAGGCGGCTCGGATGAGGCACCCGGCAGATGGGTGGAAGCGAGGGTTTCAGCATTCTACGGTACGGCTGTCATCCACCTGAGAAAATGTTGTGCGCGGTCGTTAGCGGCCCTTTAAGGCGGGCGGATCGTTTTTCAAGTCGGTGAAAAAAGCAATACCACCTTCTTCGAAAGCAAAACCGAGATTTGCAATGTCGATCCGAACTGGCATTTGCGGCGTGTTCAGTATCATATTGACAAGAGTTTTATCTTTGAATTGGTAGAAAATCTGACGCGCCTTACCCTCGTGCTCTCGGCTAGCAAGTGGGGTTGAAGTGTGAAGTAGGCCGCATCGGGCACCCCATAGGTCCTCTGACGTGATTGAGGTACCGTGAATGCTTTGTAAACGAGTGAGGATGTACCTCTCGCACCATTGCATAAAGGTGTTTCCGCTTGCGTCAAGAACACCGGGTGGCGCGGCCAGCAAGCCGAAGGAATCAATGCCTGAATAGATGATGGTCAGCATGGCTTCGGGTAGCTCCGCATCCCAAAGCGTTCCAATCGCCTTGAGTTGCAGTTTGAACCACGAGAGCATCTGGCCTCCGGGTTCATCACCGTCGTAGTAAAACTTCACTGAGTTACCTCTGCCCCGAAAACAACAGCCGGGGTGGGCTTGCGCCCACCCCACTTCACTGTTTGACTGAACCAAGCCGCGGCGCTAAAGAGCCGTGCTTCCACCGAACTGCTTACACCAGTCCCTGGTCCAGCATGGCATTGGCGACCTTCAGGAAGCCGCCGATGTTGGCGCCGTTCACCAGATTGCCGGGAGTGCCGTAGGTCTCGGCGGTCTCGAAGCAGGTCTTGTGAATGGCCTTCATGATGTTGTGCAGCTTGTGGTCGACTTCCTCGCGCGTCCAGCTCAGCCGTGCGCTGTTCTGCGACATCTCGAGGCCCGACGTGGCCACACCGCCCGCGTTCGCCGCCTTGGCCGGACCATAGAGGACTTTCGCCTCCAGGAACAGCTTGGTGGCGTCCAGCGTGCTCGGCATGTTGGCGCCTTCGGCAACGACCTTGACCCCGTTGTTGATGAGGTTGGTCGCGTCCTTGGCGTTGATTTCGTTCTGCGTGGCGCTCGGGAAAGCGCAGTCGGCCTTGATGTTCCAAAGCGGGTTGTAGCCCAGCTTCAGATCGGTCGGCATGAAGATCGCTTTCTTGTACTGGTCCGCATACTCGCGGATGCGGCCGCGCTTGGTGTTCTTCAGCTCCATCACCCAGGCCAGCTTCTCAGCATTGATGCCGTCGGGATCGTAGATGGCGCCGTCGGAGTCGGAGACGGTGACCGGCTTCGCGCCCAACTGAAGCAGCTTCTCGACCGTGTATTGCGAGACGTTGCCGCTGCCGGAAACCAGGCACAGCTTGCCTTCCAGCGTTTCCTTGCGCGTCTTCAGCATTTCTTCGGCAAAATACACGCAACCGTAACCAGTCGCTTCCGGACGAATCAGCGAGCCGCCCCAGTGCAGGCCCTTGCCGGTCAACACGCCGGTGAATTCGTTCACGATGCGCTTGTACTGCCCGAACATATAGCCAATCTCGCGCCCGCCCACGCCGATATCGCCGGCGGGAACGTCCGTGTCCGGTCCGATGTGCCGGCACAGCTCGGTCATGAAGCTCTGGCAGAAGCGCATGACTTCATTGTCGCTCTTGCCTTTGGGATCGAAGTCCGAGCCGCCCTTGCCGCCGCCCATGGGCAACGTGGTCAGCGAGTTCTTGAAGACCTGCTCGAAGGCCAGGAACTTCAGGATGCCAAGGTTGACCGAGGGATGGAAGCGCAGACCGCCCTTGTAGGGGCCGATAGCGCTGTTCATCTCGATACGGAAGCCGCGATTGACCTGAACATTGTTATTGTCGTCAAACCACGGCACGCGGAACATGATGAGGCGCTCGGGTTCGGTGATGCGCTCAAGAATTTTCGCGGAGATGTATTCCGGATGTCTCTCCAGCACCGGGCGTAGAGACTCAAATACTTCCTGCACAGCCTGGTGAAATTCAGGCTCGGCTGGGTTCTTGGCCTTTACCAGCGCCATGATTTCGGTGATGTAATTAGCCGGCGTCTTGATTCCGGCGGTGGTGGAAATTCCAGCACTCATAGAGGTCCTCCTCGAACCTTACAACTCTTTCTTTAGGGCCGATACAGCGATAAAACCGTTCGTCCGCAGACCAGGGCGAACTTGTATTGAAGCCGACATTATTTAAGTCCTCGGCTGGCAATCTGGCAGTGACTGCTTGGCAGTCCGGGGGTGACTGCTATCACCCCACGGGGTGACTAGCCGGAGATATGGTAACGCGAGCAGAGGCCGACGGAGAGGAAATTTATACTTGGCATGGTGGCAAGATATGCTCATGCCCTGCATCATTGCGAGCAATATTGTGATGTATCATAGTGGCTCAGAGAAAGGTGTTGCTTACCGCATATGCCGGTAACCATTCCAGACGAAGTACTTGCAGCAGCCCACATCAGTGGACCTGAGCTGAAGCGGGAGCTCGCACTGACTCTGTTTCAGCAAGATCGTCTGACACTGGCGCAGGCTAGTCGCCTTGCGGAAATGGATCGGCTGGCGTTTCAGGCGCTACTCGCGGAGCGCGAGATTCCAATCCATTACGGAATAGAGGAATTCCACCAAGATCTGCAGACCCTTCATCGACTGGGCAGACGGTGATTGTCGTTTCCGATACTTCCTCCATCCTCAACCTTGCGCGGATTGGGCGTCTGGAACTCCTGCCTGAGCTCTACCGACAAGTACTTATTCCGTCAGCTGTGTCAGCGGAGCTGGCGGCCTTCGACATGAATCCCGTTTTTGATTGTGCTTACACGTCGTGGCTTCAGGTGGCCAACCCTGGAGACCAGAATCTAGTTCGGCGTCTTCGCGATGAGTTAGACTTCGGCGAAGCCGAAGCTATAGCGCTGGCTGTGGAACGTCGAGCGACTTTGTTGCTTATGGACGAGAAACATGGCCGGGAAGTAGCCGAGAGGCTCGGAATATCGGTTACTGGACTGATCGGCGTTTTGGCTGACGCAAAAGCGGCGCGCCTAATCGAATCGGTAAAGCCAGTGCTGGACGAACTAATTACAAAGGCGCGATTCTGGATAGGTCCAAACCTGTATCGCGAAGTTCTCGTAAAATTGGGCGAGATCTGACTGGTCGCTCCTGCTCTGCTCGGGTCCACCGTTGCTCGTAGCCTACTCCCGGTAGTGCGCCCCGCCATGCCGCACATCTGCGCCGCGCACCCAGAAGATCACATCCTCGGCGATGTTCGTGGCGTGGTCGGCAATGCGCTCCAGGTTGCGCGCGATTAGCAGAACATCCAGCGCCTGGCGCGTGCACGACGGTTCATCATGCATCTTCTGCACCAGAACGACGAAGGCCTCGTCCTTCATGCGGTCGACGATGCCGTCCATCTGAAGCACGGCCTCGGCCACTTCCGCCTTGCCGTCGAGGAACGCTTCCAAAGCGCGCTGCACCATGGTACTGACGCCATCGGCCATGCGCGGAATGTCCACCGGCAAGTCGATTTCCGGCTCGCTGATCAGGTCGAGCACGCGCTGTGCGATATTGACGGCCTGGTCGCCCACACGCTCCAGGTCGGCGTTGATCTTGACGATCGCCAGGATAAAGCGCAGGTCGATCGCCATGGGCTGCTGCATGGCGAGCAAGTCCAACGCCAGTTCGTCGATCTCGCGCTCGGCGTCGTTGATGGCACTCTCGCCGGTCAGCACCATCTGGCAAAACTTGCTGTCACGGGAGCGGTACGCCTCAGTGGCACGATCGATGGCCTGCTCGGCAAGCCCTCCCATCCGCAAGAGTTTCTCTTTTAAGTCGTCTAGTCCCTGCTGAAAGCGGCTGCGCATTATCCAAACCTGCCTGTCACATAATCTTCCGTCCGCTTGTCGGCGGGGGTGGTAAAGATTTTCTCGGTCTTGTCGTACTCGATGAGGCTCCCCATCAGGAAAAATCCGGTAAGCTCGGCGACCCGCGCCGCCTGTTGCATATTATGCGTCACGATAACCACGGTGTAGTGCTGTTTCAACTGAAATATGAGTTCTTCGATCTTGCTGGTGGAGATGGGATCCAGGGCCGACGCCGGCTCGTCCATCAGCAGTACCTCCGGCTCCACCGCCAGGGCGCGGGCGATGCAAAGCCGTTGCTGCTGACCCCCGGAAAGACTGGCTCCCGATTTCTTGTGCAGGTTGTCTTTGACTTCTTCCCATAGCGCCGCCAGTTTCAGCGAGCGCTCCACCAGTTCCTGCATCTGCTTGCGGTTCCGAAAGCCGTTCAGCTTCAGACCCGCCGCAACATTGTCGAAAATCGACATGGTTGGAAAGGGATTCGGTTTCTGGAACACCATGCCGATGCGCCGCCGTACGTCGACTGGGTCCGATCCATCCCCGTAAACGTCCATCTCGCCGACTTTCACCGAACCTTCGGCACGAGCGTCAGGAATGGTCTCGTGCATGCGATTAAGGCACCGCACGAAGGTACTCTTCCCGCAACCCGAGGGGCCAATCACGGCGGTCACATGGTTGGCCGGCACGCTCATGTCGATGGAGTTCAGCGACTGGTTCTTGCCATACCACGCGTTCAGTCCGCGGACTTCGATTCCCACACCCATACGAGCTCTCTAACTTCCCTTCATCATTCCGCGACTGGTGGTAATGCGCACCGCCGCCACTGCACCTACGATCAGCAGAATCAGAATCAGCGATCCCGCCCAGGCTTGCTTGTGCCAATCGTCATAAGGAGAGATAGCGTAAGTGTAAACCTGCAACGACAGCGCCGCGGTTGGCTGGTTCAGTTTAAGGTTCCAGAACTGGTTTCCGAAAGCTGTGAACAGCAGCGGCGCAGTCTCCCCAGCCACGCGGGCAAAGGCCAGCATGCAACCGGTAATGACGCCGGCCGAAGCGGTACGCAGCGTAATCGAAAGCGTGGTCCGCCAGCGCGGGATGCCCAGCCCATAGGCCGCTTCGCGAATCACGTTCGGCACCATCAGCAGCATCTCTTCGGTGGCCCGCGCCACCGTGGGAATCATCATGATGCCCAGCGCCACGCCGCCGGAGAAGGCCGAGAAATGCTTCTGCCGGATTACGATCAGCGAATAGACGGTAATGCCGACCACGATGGAAGGCACTCCATTCAAGACGTCGGCGGTGAAACGGATCACATCCCCGAAGCGGTTGCGTCCGTATTCCGCGAGATAAATACCCGAGCCAATGCCCAAAGGAATGCCGATTAGGCTGGCTACGGCGAGAATCATCCCCGTACCCACAATGCCGTTCGCCATTCCTCCGCCAACTTCGCCCGGAGGCTTTGGCGTCTGCGTGAGGAAGGCCCAGTTGACCGAGCCGACGCCCTTGATGACCAGGTAAGCGAAGATGGCAAGCAGCGGCACCAGCACCAGAATGGCTGCCAGGATCGCGAATCCGGTCGCCCCCCAGTCCGTGAGCCGGCGCCACAGACTCACTGCTTGCGAGGTGGACGATGGCAAAGAGTTAGGCACGTGGCCTCGCAGTTCCGCCGGTTATGCTCCACACCAGCAAACGCGCCAGCGCATTCACAATTAAAGTCACGATGAACAGCGCCAGGCCGATCTCGACCAGGGCGCTTAGGTACATATCGCCCGTGGCCTCGGTGAATTCGTTGGCGATTACGCTGGCCATGGTGTAACCCGGCGCAAACAGCGATTTCGCAATCTGGGGTGTGTTGCCGATAACCATGGTCACGGCCATAGTCTCTCCCAGCGCTCGGCCCAGCCCCAGAATAACTCCACCCACAATGCCAATTCGGGCGTTCCGCAGAACGCCCATGCGAATCATCTCCCAGCGCGTCGCCCCCAGAGCAAGTACTGCCTCGCGTTGGTTCTGCGGTACGGCCGTCATCACCTCACGCGTAATGGACGCGATCACCGGTACCACCATGATTGCCAGGATGATGCCCGCCGCCAGCATCCCCAGGCCATACATCGGGCCAGTGAACAATCCCGTCCAGCCCAGTGTCTTAGCCAGAAACGGCTCGACGTAATCGCGCAGCAGCGGAGCCAGAACGAAGATGCCCCACAATCCATAAATCACGCTGGGGATGGCCGCCAGCAACTCCACCAGGAACGAAATGATGGCTCGCAGGCGCTGGGGACACATCTCGGTTATGTACACGGCTACCCCGATGGAAAGCGGTACGGCCAGCAGCAGCGCCAGAAACGACGAGACCAGCGTGCCGTAGACAAAGGGCATCGCCCCAAAGCTATCGTTGTTGGGGTCCCAGTCATGACCGTAGAAGAACTTGAGGCCAAAGTGGTGCAGCGACAGCCTCGACTTGTCCACCAATTCCCAAACCACCAGCAGCACGATGACAAATACCGAGACTGCACTTAGCACGATGATCCAGCGGAAGACTTCGTCTGGGATCCGGCTGCTGCCGGGATAAGAGGTCCTGATCTTTTCCAGCGCCGCGCCCGGCTTCCCTCCGTGCCGCCCAGCATCCACCTTGGCCAACGCCGGCATCGACGTGACCGGCTTGCCAGGCGTTTGCAGCGGTTCGGGCGAGTTCATGGGATCGAAATTATCAGACATTGGTTAGAGCGGTGCTAAAGAAGCCGCGAGCCACGAGCTGCTAGCTATGAGCGAAAATATCGAACCCGGTTCCGCCGAATACAGCCGGGTCGATGAACACTGCGAGTAGGCTTCACTACTAATTGCTCGCGGCTCGAAGCTCGGGGCTCGGGGCTTCCTGCTACGGCTTCACCTGTGCGGCAATCGCTGCCTTCTCTTTTGCCACAGTATCTTTCGGCAGCGGGGCATAAGACAACGCTTCCGTCATTCCCTGGCCCTTATCGAGCATCCAGAACAGAAAATCCTTCAGGATCTTTCCCTTATTCTGGTCCGCAGGGTTGGTGGGAATCAATAGCCAGGTAAAGCTGGCGATGGGATAAGCGTTCTTGCCGGCAGGATTGGTGATCGACACTCTAAAATCAGCAGGCATGTTCACTCCTACAGCCGCTGCCGTCGTGCTCTCCAGGCTTGCTTTGACGAAGTTGTGGGACGAATTCTCAACTACCCCAAAGGGAATTTTGTTTTGCAAGGCATAGATCAGCTCAATGTACCCAATCGATCCCGGCAACTGCCGGATTGAACCCGCAACGCCTTCATTGCCCTTGCCTCCGATGCCTACCGGCCACTTCACCGAGGTGTTCTTGCCCACCGTGTTTTTCCAGTCGGCACTGACCTTCGAAAGATAGTCAGTAAAGATGTAGGTTGTGCCGCTGCCATCCGAACGGTGCACCACCGTGATGTTCATGTCAGGGAAATTCATTCCAGGATTGATCTTCGTAATCCTGGGATCATTCCACTTCGTAAGCTTTCCCAGGTAGATGTCCGCCAGCACATCAGGGGTAAACTTCACGTCACCACTTATTCCCTTAATGTTGTAAGCCGGTACCACGGCGCCCAGGACCGTCGGAAGGTGAATGACCTTGACCTTGGACTCCGCAATCTGCGCGTCGGTCATCGGCCCATCGCTGGCTCCGAAATCAACCGTTCCGGCCTGTACCTGGCGAATCCCGCCGCCACTGCCGATCGACTGATAATTGATCTGAATGTTGGAATGCTCGTTGTGGTATTCGTTAAACCACTTGGAATAAATCGGGTAGGGGAAGGTGGCGCCGGCACCATTTAAAGTTGTCTGCGCCGACGCGCAGCTCGCAAGCACAGCGATGCAGAGCAGCACCCTGAGAGAGCGAATCACGTAGTTTCCTCCTGAATTTTTGCGAAATGAGTCCAATCGTGGTTCTACGCCCGCCTTGTTACAATTCTGTTACATGGTAATGAATTTCACGTGAAGACAAGCACTTACGTGGCCAGATACACGGAGTTTCGCACCAATTCCAGCTAGCCCAGGTTCTTCTGCCGACGCTTTAAATCTTCGATAAACATCTGCTCCATAGGCTTGTCATAGGCGCGCAGCACGTGGCGAACACTGTGCCCGCTGACCAGGTGACAAACTTCCTCGGCCAGGTTCTTAGCGTGGTCGCCGGCGCGCTCCAGCGCTTGCGTCATGAACAAGACGTGGAAACTCTCCTGGCGCGGCATGCCATCGTGATTTTCCAAATGCCGCATAAAGATCAGATTTCGCAGCGGTCCAGCTCGGCATCGGAGCGCAAGACCGCAAGTGCGCGATTCAGGTCGCGCTGGCTAAACGCATCGTGCACGTCGCCCAGCATCTTCTCCAGTCGCGACGCCATCACGGTCAGGTCGCGAATGTCTTGCAACTCGATGCGGCTGCCGACCGCCGCTGCCCGGTTGCTGCAATTCAGCAGCAGGTCGCCAATGCGCTCCAGATCAATGATGAACTTCAGGCAGGCCAGCAGCTCGCGCGCATGCTTCGGGCTCACTTCGGTGATGACCGAGGTCACTCCTTGATCGATGACGCGGTCGAGGGTGTCGAGTTCTTTCTCGCGCTCGCCGCACTCCATCCAGCACAGACGACACGCCCGTGGCTATGCCCTCCGCAACAATGCCCGCTGCGCATTCGCGCCACCCGGCAAGCCTGCAACGTCTGCTCCTGCAACTGTGCACAAATTGCGTCTGGAGTGGGGGAATGGTCTCGGCTGAACTCATGCTGTCCTCGTACACGTAGTGCCGCGCTTGATGCGGGCGCACGTGAGCCAGCACGGGGCCGAGCTGGAGTGAATTGCTTGACTAGCAGGATAGCCTGCGCTGTATAAATTCCCATGAAATTGTGGATTAAGTTTGGTTGAATTCACAGTCGGGGAACGCGGAATTGCAATCGCGATCCGCCCTTATGCGGTCACGGCCACACTCTGGCGCGGCAGGGTGAAGTAGAAGGTGGAGCCGTGATTCAACTCGCTCTCGGCGCGAATCGCGCCGCCGTGCGCCCGCACAAATGCTTGGCGATAGCCAAACCCGGCCCGTCCCGCCCGATTCAAGCGAACGAGCCTTGTCCACCCGGTAAAAGCGTTCGAACAGGCGCGGCAGATGTTCGCTGGAAATGCCGCGAGCCGAAATCGCGCACATAAAACTGCACTCCCTCTTCCGATTCGCAGGCGCCCACCAGCACTTGCCGCCCTGGTCGCCATACTTCAGCGCGTTGTCGATCAGGTTGGTGAACACCTGATGAATGGCGTCGCGGTCGACCGAACGGTGGAGGTCGCGGTGTTCATCACCGACAGCTCAATGCCGCGGCCGCCGCCAGCTCATGAAATGTCTGCACCGCGTCGTCCAGCAACTCTTGCGGCAGGCGACGCTGGAAGTTGAGCTTCTGCTCGCCCGACTCCACCCGCGCCAGAACCAGCAGGTCCTCGGTAAGACGCGACATGCGTATGGCATTCTTGCGGATGATTTCCACGAACTCGCGCAGCTCCGCCGGCATGCTGCGGCTGTCCAGCAGAGTTTCGGAGTAACCCTGGATAGAGGTCAGCGGCGTGCGCAGTTCGTGTGAAACATTGGCGATGAAGTCGCGCCGCGTCTTCTCCACCCGCTCAATCTCGGTCTGGTCATGCAACACGGCCACCGCGCCTCCGCCCGGCATGGGAGCTGCGGTTACGTCGAAGACGCGGCCGGAGAAAATCTTCGCCGCATGAGCCATGGTCATATCGCGGGTGGCAAGGGCGGTTTGCACGGACGCCAGGATCTCCGGGTCGCGCACCGACTGCACCAGCGGCGCTCCCATGCGCACGCCGCTGGGCAACAGTCGCTCCATGCGTTGGTTGGCCCACAAGCACGCGCTCGTCCTGGGCGACGGCGATCACCGCTTCCTGCATGGAGTTCAGCAACGTCTCCAAGGTCTGCCGGCTGGTCTCCAGCCGCACGGAAGCCTTCTTCCAGCTTGCGTGCGGTTTTGTCCAGCGCCGATGCCACATGCGCAATCTCGTCGCCCGACTCCTTCCTGGATGCGCGCCGACAGATCGCCGGCGGCCACGCGCTCGGCAAAATCCGTGATCCGCAGCAGCCGCCTCCCAATGGACTGGGTTGCAACAAAAGCCAGCAGAGCGCCAGCAGTGCCGCAACGGCGGAGCCTTCGATCAGGTCGCGGCGAATCTCACGGTTGGCTTCGCGAATCGAGCTGAGCGGATACGCCATGCGCACGGCGCCGCCGGGAATGGGCACCGCCACGTAAAGCAGGTCGACACCAACGGTCTTGCTGAGGCGGGTGGAGCTCCCAGTCTGTCCTTGCAACGCCGCAACAAATTCCGGCCGGGTGGCGTGGTTCTCCATCTGTGTCCGGATTGGCTTCGGAATCGGCCAGCACCTTGCCTGTAGCGTCGATGACGGTGATCCGGGCGCCCGCAGCCGGAGCGGCTTGCTCGGTCATTTGCTTCAGAGAGCCCGGCGGAGCATCGGCGACGCGGGAGGCGAACATCTGCGTCTTTTGCCGCAAGGAGGTTTCAATCTCGCGGCGCAGCATGTTCTCCCAAGCTGCGGCCAATGAGCAGATCGAGCGAGACCGTGCAAGCCGCAATGACCACCAGGGCCGCGAGAAACAACTTGACGAAGATGCGACTCTTCACGGTGTGCAGCTCTTTACGGCTTGGGGATTTCGAAGCGGTAGCCCGCTCCGCGAACCGTCTTCAGATAGCGCGGCTCGTCGGGATTCTCCTCGATTTTCTCACGAATGCGGCGCACATAGACATCGACCGAGCGCGGAGTCACATAGTGGGTATCGCGCCAGACGGCATCGAGCAGTTGATCGCGCGTGAAAACCCGGCCGGGATGCCGCGCCAGATACTCCAGCAGACGGAATTCCGTGGCCGTGGTTTGCGTCAGCTGGCCGCGGACCATCAGGGTCATGCCGCCGCTGTCGATTTCGATGTCGCCCGCCTTGACGATGGCCGGCGCCAGGGGACGTTCGAATCGCCGCAGCACGGCCCGTACCCGGGCCACCAGTTCGCGCGGGCTGAAGGGCTTGGGGATGTAGTCGTCGGCGCCCATCTCCAGCCCGATCACGCGGTCGGATTCACTCGTCTTGGCGGTCAGAAAAATAACCGGAGCCATGGCCAGTGACGAGGTCTGGCGGATGCGGCGGCAGAGTTCCAGCCCGTCGCCTCCCGGCACCATGATGTCGAGGAGAAACAGCGATGGCGATTGCTTTTCAGCTTCGGCAATGACTCCGGCGGTGGCGGTGAACGTACGCACACCGTAACCGGCAGCTTCCAGATGATGGCGCACCAGACGCAAAATGTCAGCGTCGTCTTCCACAACAAAGATGGTTTGTTTCACGGCTGTATTGTAGCCGACCGCAGGCGTAGAACTGTCATATGTGGGAATCACGTAGGTAGTTTCATGCATCTTTGTTACAGGATGATGAAACCGGGCAAACTAATTTCAGCAGGTATCCAGGCGTTGACCACCTCGCCATGTCCCACAATGTGGCATACCACGACCGGCCGCGCCAACCTGTATCACAATGTGGGATACAACCAATTTCGGCGAAGTTCCCCGCCAGGTGGGTGGTTGCGCGGGCAACAGGCCGTTTCAGCGCGCAGCGTTTCAGTGGATGCTGGTCGACCAGGCCCGCGTCAGGTAATCGGTCATACTGAGCGAAAACATGATCAGGAGAAAGAAAATTGCGGCCACCACGGTCACCATCGTCAGCTTGGTGCTGTAGCGCAGATGCATGAAGAACAGGGCGACCAGCGTGCCCTTGATGGTCGCAATCAGCAATGCCACTACGATATTGAATACGCCCAATTCCACCGTGGCGGCAAACACCGTCAGAGCGGTAAAGACCATTAACGTGGCCCAGATGGCAACGTAGATCCATACGGGAACCAGGTGGGACATGGGGTCGAAATGTTCCTGCTTGGTGGACGGATTAAACTGCGTGCGCCATAAATGTTTCCTAGCCGCCGTGCTTCTTGCTGATTAAATAAAGCAGCGGAAATAAGTAGATCCAGACCAAGTCGACGAAGTGCCAATACAAACCGACATTTTCCACCGGCGTGAAGTAGGAGCGGCTATAGGCGCCGCCCAACCCGGCAATGATGATCCAGGTGACTAATCCAACTCCGATGATCATGTGCAGAGCGTGCAGTCCGGTCATCGCCCAATACAGCGAGAAGTAAATCTCGGTGTGCACCGGATCGGTGGCCGGGTGCGCCGGATCGCCCGTCTCGAAGTGGAAAGTCGGTCCGGGGAATTCGTGGTTCACCCAGTGTTCGTGGTACTCGACCGCTTTGATACCCAGAAAACCGCAGCCAAACACTATTGTGATCAGCAGCAGAACGGCCATCAGCTTGGGCTTACCCAGCTGGGCCGCGCGCACGCCCATCGCCATGCTCAGCGAACTGCAAATCAGCACCGCCGTGTTGGTAGCGCCCAGCCAGATATTCATCTTCTGGCTGCCTTCCACAAACGCCTGGTAGTAGGAGGCGCGGTACACCAGATAGGCGCAGAACAGGCCGCCGAAGAACATGATCTCCGTCAACAGGAACATCCACATGCCGAAGGTGGAGGTTTCCTGCTGCTGCTCCATGTCCGCAAAGTGGTGTTGCAGCGCGTGCTCAGCGACCTGGATATCGCTAGTGGCCAACGGTGACCTCCTCTTGCGGCTGATGCTCGTAGTCGTAGGCTTCCCAAGTCACAATCGGCGTTTCATCGAAGTTGTGGGTGGGCGGCGGAGACGGCGTCATCCACTCCAGGCCGACGGCGTTCCACGGATTCGGCGGTGCCGGTTCCCCGTAACGCAGCGACCACAGGAAGTAGATCATTGGCAGAACATAGCCCACGGCAAGGATCGACGCTCCCGCGGTGGAAAGCACGTTCAGCACCTGGAACTCCGGCGGATACGCATGGTAGCGGCGCGGCAGCCCCATGTAGCCGACAATGAACAGCGGGAAGAACGTGGTATTGAAGCCTACGAACACCAGCAGCGCCGACAGCTTGGCCCAGGCTTCGGGATACATCCGGCCCGTGATCTTGGGCCACCAGAAGTGCAGTCCCGCCATGTAGGCCATCACCATGCCGCCCACCATCACGTAATGAAAGTGAGCTACCACAAAGTAGGTGTCGTGAACGTGCACGTCGAGGCCCAGCGAAGCCAGGAAAACGCCGGTAAGTCCGCCAACCGTAAACAGCCCGATGAAGCCGAAGGCATAGAGCATCGGCGTTTCGTAACGGATTGCCCCTTTGTACATCGTCGCCGTCCAGTTAAAGACCTTCACCGCTGACGGGATAGCGACCAGGTAGCTGAGCAAAGAAAATACCAGCGCGGCGTACACCGAAATGCCGGCAACAAACATATGGTGCGCCCACACCAGGAAGCCGAGAACCGCAATGGCAATCGAGGCCAGGGCCACGAATTCGTAACCGAAAACGCGTTTGCGCGAGAAGCAGGTTACAACCTCGCTGATGACGCCCATGCCGGGCAGGATCATGATGTAGACCGCGGGATGCGAGTAGAACCAGAACAGGTGCTGAAAGAGAAGCGGGTCGCCGCCCAGTTGGGGATTGAAGATCCCGATATTGAAAGCGCGCTCCAGGGCAACCAGCAATAGGGTGATTGCGATGACCGGGGTGCCCAACACCATGATGAGCGCCGCCGCATAGTTCGACCAGCAGAACAAGGGCAAGCGCCGCCACGTCATGCCGGGCGCGCGCATACGATGAATCGTGACAATGAAGTTCAGGCCGGTAAGGATCGACGAGAACCCAGTAATGAATATGCCGATGGCCGCGCCAATTACGTGAGTGTTGGAATAGGTTGTGCTGAACGGGGTGTAGAACGTCCAACCGGTATCGACGCCACCGGTGACCATCGCGGTCAGGGCGGTAATGGCGCCGAGCATATAGATGTACCAGCTCAGCAGGTTCACTCGCGGAAAGGCCAGGTCTTTGGCGCCCACCATCAAGGGAATCAGGAAATTCCCCAGCGTCGCCGGCACCGACGGGATCAGGAAGAAAAACACCATGATGATCCCGTGCATGGTAAACAGCTTGTTATAGGTGTCGGACGATACCATGTCACCGGCCGGAGTCAGCAATTCCAGGCGGATCAGCATGGCGAAGAAGCCACCAATCCAGAACATGGCGGTGATGGAGACCAGGTACAGCAGCGCGATACGCTTATGGTCTGTCGTCAGCAGCCACGACTTGATGCCGTAGTTCGAATTCAGGTAGTTCTCGCGTTCGACAGTTTGTACGGCGGTTGCCATGTCATACACCTTCGGATTCTGGGACCTTACTGCACACTCGATGTCTCGCGAGCCGGCGGGCGATTGCTGCCGGGCTCACTCGGTTGCGGTTGCGCCAGCGACTTAATATAGGCCACCAGTGCCCCTAAACCTTCCTCGGAAACCTGTCCCTGGAAGCTGGGCATGATGGGTTTGAAACCGGCTGCAATCTTGGCGCCGGGATTCAAAATCGATTCGCGAATATAGTTATCGTCGGCGGTCACCGTGCGCCCGTCGTCCAGCGGCACGGTCTTGCCAAAAAGTCCCGTCAGGTCCGGGCCGCGTCCCTGGGTATCGGAGCGGTGGCAAGTGACGCAGCCCAACTGCTGAAACAGTTGCTGGCCATTGGCCGCCATCGAACCCGTCCCGCCGCCGCTGCTCAGCCATGCCTGGAACGCCACCGGCTCCATCACGATCACCTGGCCGATCATCGCGGAGTGATCGGTACCGCAATATTGCGAGCAGAACAAATGGTACGTACCGGTCTTGGTGGGATGGAACCAGATCTCGGTGAAGCGGCCAGGCAGCACGTCGGCCTTCACCCGAAACGCGGGCACAAAGAAGCTGTGAATCACGTCCTGCGAACTCATCACCAGCTCGACATCGCGATCAATCGGCACGTGCAACTGATTGATCTCGCGCTGCCCGGTTTCATGTTCAAACTTCCACATCCACTGTTTGCCCACTACGTAAACTTCCATCGCCCCCTGGGGCGGACGCGCCTCCTGAAAATAAATCAGCGAGCCCCAGGCAAAGAAGATCATGCAGATGCCGAGTGGAATCAGGGTCCACGCCAGTTCCAGCGGAAGCGAACCATCAATGGGCGTGGGATGAGGATGGACGGAGCGGCGGTACTTTACCGCGAAGAAGAAGATCACGGCGAAAATGAGCAGCGTGAAAAAAGCCGACACCGCGATCAGCAAAAAATATAGTCCGTCCACCTGCCATGCCAGTGCTGAGGCACGCTCCGGAAAAAGTGGGAGGTTCTTCCACATATCGATCAGGCCCGTCCTGTTTCCTTGTCGCTGCCGTCACGGCGGAACATCACGATAAGAAATCCGCCGAGAATCAGCATGGTGGCAGCTCCCGCCAAACGAATGATGTTGGTGACCACGGCGCCGTAGCGTCCGGTTTTCGGGTCATAGTGATAGCAGTACAGCAGCACCTCGTCCACCACGTTGCCGATGTTGCCGCGCGCCGCCTCAATCAGGCCAAGACGAATGTCCTTGGGCGAGAACTCCACCCCGTAGTAGTACTGGGCAAGCTTGCCCGCCGGGGTCACGATCATGAGGCCGGTGGCGTGAATAAATTGTCCGCTGGCCGGATCGCGACGGTAATGGAAGCCCACGGCATCGGCCAGTTGCTGGATCTGCGGCTGCTGGCCGGTGAGAAAGTGCCAGCCGTCGCCGTTCGTTTTACGCTCCAGATGCTCGTTCATGCGAGCAATGTAGGTCTGCTTCGCGGCGGCCGCGTCCTTCGGCGTCTCGTCCGGATTGAAGCTTACCGACACCACCTCGTATTCCTTGCCCGGCGTGAATTTCAGCATACTCAGTCCGCTGGCCTCGCCAGCCAGCTCTTCGCCGCAAAGCATGGGGCAGGTGTAATACACCAGGTTCAGGATCACCGGCCGCCCGGAGCTGAAATAGTCGCCTAGCTTTACCGTCTTGCCCGTCTCGTCCTTGAACTGCAAATCTAGCGGCACCTGCTGATTAAGCCGCTGATCGATTCCGACATTTGCCAGGTCAGACGGACGAACCTGCGCAGCGGGTTGCGAAGAGCTCTTGTCCTGGAACGACGAGGGCGGCTGGGCGATGGCAAGCGTCGTCGCCGTCAGCAAGATCGCGAGTTGTACAAAGGTCTTCACAGCATTACATCCAATTTCCCCCTGGGCGACATTCGCCCAGAAGTGTCATCCCGACCGAGGGCTTCAGCCCGAGCGGAGGGACCTGCTTTTTCGCCGCGTCCCGCAGGCCTGAAGACCTGCTTCACATCTGCCGTCCCTAACGGGACTCAGCGGCTTTACATCACCCACCCAGCGCTGAAGCGCTGGGCTATCATCTTCCGTCCCGCAAAGCGGGACTCGATTTTCGCGCTTCGCACCGCTTCCCTCTCGCAAAAGCAGGACTCGATTTTCGCGACTTCATACCGCCAATTCCAAACTCAACACGTCTACGATTTCGATCTGTCACGGCTGCTTCTGTTCTCCATCAGATGGCATGGCGGTTTTCGTTCCACCCAGCGGCCCGGCCTGCATGTCCAACATCTTCGTATTTCCGGCCGCGGTCTGGGTGTTAATTTCCGCCGGCGGCGCATTCGGACGCACCGGCAATCCCCGCTCCACAATCAACTGCATCGCCAGCGAAATGGGGATGTGTATTACTCCGCTGGGATCGGCAAACGGCTGCTTCGGGTTCAGCAACTCCTGCTCCGAGTTAACGAACTGGCCCATCTCGCCGGCATCGTACGTTTGCAGGCGCGGCTCGGGAAAAACATTCAGGTTCACCCCCGGCGTATTCTGCAACACCGAGCGCGAGGCGCCACTGGCCGGTGCCGCCTTCTGGGCCTGCCTCATGGGATTCACCGCTGGCTGCGGAAACAGCGCCTGGCTGCGCGCCATGAAATGGAACATTCCCCAGATCACCAGCTCAATAAAAAAACCGGTGATGAAGAGTCCGATCAGGAACCACAGAATACCGCTCGGACTGAGGTCGGCGCGCTCGTAATCGACCTGCGGATTGCGCAAAGGATCGTAATTGGTGTGGTTAGTGGCCATGTCCCGATCCTTGTTGCAGGAAATTCGGTATCTGCGGGTCATACAGCGGCAACAACGGCCGTTGCCGGAAGTTGTAGAAGAAGTATGTCAGCCACACACCGCCTACTCCGAGCGGCACCAGCACGTACCAGATGCTGAGATAGAAATGGCCGCGCTCGTGAGCAAAATTAGGCACAACATACCAATAGATATCGACCACGCGCATGAACATCAGAAATACGGCAATCCCGATCAGTCGGCGCCCGGCCCGCTTGCGCTCGCGCGACAGCAATAGCGCGAAAGGCAACGCAAAGTGGAACAGGATAATGATCAGCGCCACGACCCCCCATCCTCCGCGGATGCGATTCAAGTACCAGCCAATCTCCTCCGGCAGATTGCCGGCCCAGATGATGAGCCATTGCGAGAAGGAGAAATAGGCGAACAGCATGACGAAGGCCAGCATCAACTTCCCGAGATCGTGGAACTGCGTGGGCTTGATGATCTCGCGATAAGGGCTGTAGCGCGTCAACAGAGTCAGCATAATGACGCTGAAGGCGAGCGCCGACAGTCCCTGTCCGGCGAGGAAGATGAGACCGTAAATGGTTGAGCCCCAATGGGGATCGAGTGACATCACCCAGTCCACTGCGGCAAACGAGATGGTCAGCGAATACAGCACCAATCCCAGGCCGCTGAGGCCCTGGAAGTGTGGCAGCGCTCCCCGATCGGGCGGGCTATCCAGTGCGTCCCCACGTTTATTGAGGACGTAGGCAAGGCCGATCCAGATGACGAAGTAAATAATCCAGCGCGCATACCAGCCGCCAAAACCGCCGGTGTGCAGATACCAGCTGTTGTGCTCGGTCAGCGATGGATCATTCATCCATTGATACAGATGATTCCGGCCAAACAGGATGGGCAGGAACAACACAAACATCAGGGGCAGGCACTTGCTGGAAGCTTCCAGGACGCGGCGGATGGACAACCCCCAGAATCCGCCGGAGAGAAACTGCACCATCAGCAGTCCCAGGCAACCCAGGCTCAGGCCGAGCCAGAACATGTAAGCGATGAGATAGCCGCGGAGAAACTGATCGAGGGAGGTAACCGCACCCACGACGCAAAGCACGACTCCAATGATGCCGGCGGTCTTCGCACGGTATTGCCATTTCGCTGCCTGGGCAGGAACAACGTTGTCGGCGGGGCGAAGATTGATGACCTGTTCGCTCATGGTTTCGCTACGCCTCCCTTAGCCGGAGCCGTTGCGTTGCGGAGGCGGTGTCGAGGCGGCGGTGCTGGCGCCTTGGGTGTCATAGGCGGGCTGGACGAAGACTCCTGGCGGCGGGGTGTTGGCCACCTGCTCGCCGGAAGGAACATCGGCCTGGGTTGCATGCTGGCTCAGTTGCAGGGCGCGGATGTAGGCGGCAATCGCCCAGCGGTCCGCCGGAGGAATTTGGGCGGAATAGTCGTTCATGGCGCCGAAGCCGTTGGTCATCACATCGAAGAAATATCCAATCGGCGCCCGCCGCAGGCGCTCAATGTGATATGACGGCGGACGTTTGTAGCCACGCTGCACGATCATCCCGTTGCCGTCGCCCACCTGGGAGTGGCAGGGAGAGCAATAGATGTTGTAGCGCTGTTGTCCCCGCGCCATCACTTCGGCAGTTGGCGGAAACGGCAAGTAATCGCCATCGCTGTCACCAATCTTGCCGGTGTAGAAATACGTATCGGCGTCCAGATGTCCACGGGCCACGGTGCCCGCAACAATGGGCCGCGCGGAACGATGGTCGGCATAGAAGTCGCTCTGCACCAGCGGACGCTGGTAGGGCTGGACCTGCATATCCTCGCGGCATCCCGCCAGCAGCAACAAGGCGACAGCGGCCAGCAGACAAGCTGACACGTGACGCCGCGAAGCCTTGCCAAGATGGCGAAGCACTGCGGAGGCCGCAAACCTGAATTGGGTTGGCCGATTAATGCGGCACCTCCGAAATCGACACGGGCTCAAGACCCTGCATGAAGCGTTCCGTGTCCTCCAGATCGAACTTGGGGTCGGCGGCCTCCACGCACAGGAAGAACTTGTCGCGGGTCACCAGCGAAAAACGGTCGACATTGAAAAGCGGGTGGTGCGGCATGGGCAACCCATTCAAGGCGAACATGCCGAAGACCCCGCACAGTCCGGCGAACAGGATGGTCAGCTCGAAGGTCGGAACAATAAACGCCGGCCAGGACTGATAGGGCTTGCCGCCGATATTCAGCGGATACGAAATGCAATTAATCCAGTACTGCAAACCATAGCCGGAGGCCCCACCCAGAATTCCGCCCAGCAGCACAATCAAGGGCACGCGGCTCTTGTGGAAGCCGACCGCTTCGCTGGCTTCTTCGATGGGAAACGGACTGTAGGCGTCCATCTTGCGATAGCCTGCGGCATAGGCCGCCTGGGTGGCGTGCACCAGATCGGTCGCCGTATCGAATTCGGCGAGCAGGCCGTAGATGGGCGGTGCGAGCTGCGCGTGACTCACTTGGTCTCCACCTCCGCCTCAGGCAGCAGAGTGCCGCATTTCGAAAATCGAGATGGATGGCATGACGCGAATGAAGATAAACATCGCCGTTGCGAAGAAGCCAATCGTGCCCGCCAGGACGGCATAGTCCCAGCGCGTCGGGGTGTAGTGGCCCCAGGACGATGGCAGGTAGTCGCGACTGAGGCTGGTGACGATGATGACGAATCGCTCCAGCCACATGCCCACCAGGATCACCAGCGAGATGCAGAACAGCCAGCCTGTCTTGGCGCGGACCTTCGGGAACCACAGAATCTGCGGTATCAGGATGTTGCACAGGATCAGCATCCAGTAGAAGAAGGAGTACTGGCCGAACCAGCGGTTCTCCATCATGAAGCGCTCGTAGGTCGATCCGCTGTAGAAAGCGATGAAAGCCTCGAAGGCGTAACCGTAGGCCACAATCAAACCCGTCGCCAGCATGATCTTGGCCGAGTTCTGAAGGTGGCGCATGGTGATCATCCCCTCGAGGTGGTAATACTTGCGAATCGGGATGGCCAGCACCAGCACCATGGCAAAGCCGGAGTAAATAGCGCCGGCGACGAAGTAGGGCGGGAAAATCGTAGTATGCCAGCCCGGCATGATGGCGACAGCGAAATCGAAGCTGACGACGGTGTGAACCGACAACACTAGCGGCGTCGCAATGCCGGCCAGCAGAATGTACAGCGCTTCGTAATTCTTCCAGTGACGCGCCGAACCGCGCCAGCCCATGCCCAGAAGGCCGTAGATTTTCCTGGTGAGCGGATGCTTGGCCTTCTCGCGCATGGTGGCGAGATCAGGCACCAGTCCGACATACCAGAACACGGCGGAGATGGTGGCGTAAGTGGAGACCGCGAACACGTCCCACACCAGCGGACTGCGGAATTGCGGCCACACTCCCATGCTGCTGGGATACGGGAACATCCAGTACGCCAGCCAGGGACGGCCCATGTGCAGCAGCGGGAACATGCCGGCGCAGGCTACGGCGAACAGCGTCATAGCCTCCGCGAAACGGTTGATGGAGTTGCGCCAGGTCTGCTTCAGCAGCAGCAGGATGGCCGAAATCAGCGTGCCGGCGTGGCCGATACCGATCCACCAGACGAAGTTGATGATGGCGAAGCCCCACGCCACCGGAATCTCAATGCCCCAGATGCCAACGCCCACCAGGAACAGGTAAGTGACCGCCGCCATCAGCACGCCCAGCGCGTCATGCCGACAAACAGGCCGAACAGCCAGCCCAGGCCGATGGGGCGCGTCAGGACCGCATCGGCAATGGTGTCAGTTACGCTGCCGAACGTCTGCCCCGGCGCCATTACCGGCGGTTCGTCCGGCCAGGGCACGTCCTGCAGAATCGTTTTTTCTTCTGGTCCCTGCTGCATCTCTAACTGGGCTCCGACGTTTCAAGTTCCGGATTCGGGTTCTGCACGATCGCCATATACGACGTCCGTGGACGAGTATTCAAATCTTCCAGCAGGTTGTAATTGCGCTGCTGTGCCTTGATCTTCGAGACCCGGCTGTTGGGATCGTTGAAATCGCCAAAGACAATGGCCCCGGCCGGGCAAGCCTGCTGGCACGCGGTAATCACTTCGCCGTCGCGCACCTTCCGGTTTTCTTTTTCCGCGCTAATGCGCCCGTGCGTGATGCGCTGGATGCAATACGTACACTTCTCCATGACGCCGCGGCTGCGGACACTGACCTCGGGGTTGCGCATCATCTTGAATTGCGGCGTGGTGAAATCCTGGAATAGCAGGAAGTTAAAGCGGCGCACCTTATAAGGACAGTTGTTGGAGCAGTAGCGCGTGCCGACACAGCGGTTGTAGACCATGTCGTTCAGGCCTTCGGTGCTATGCACGGTGGCGCCCACCGGACAAACCACTTCGCAGGGCGCGTTCTCGCACTGCTGGCACGGGACCGGCTGGTAGAACATGTTCGGGTTCTCGGTGCCGCCCTCGTAGTACACATCGACGCGCAACCATTGCATCTGGCGGCCGCGCATCGTCTCCATCTTGCCGACCACCGGAATGTTGTTCTCCGCCTGGCAAGCTACGATGCAGGTCTTGCAGCCGACGCAGGAGTTCATGTCGATGGTCATGCCCCACTTCAGTTCGGTGTACTGATAGTTGGGGTAGAGCGTCATCTCGGGCGGCGGCGACTCGATGCCTTCGTGCGCAAAATCAGGATTGCTGATGAAGTCGGCCAGCGTCGCCTTGCGGATGATGTGCCGGTTCTTCAGCGGCTCGGTGCCCTTGGGCAGGTCGGAGTAGTCGATGTACTGGAAGCCCTGCGGATGGGCGAAGCCGAATCCCTCGCCAACCTTCTTGATACTGGTTTCGGCGTACCACGGAGCATCGCTGCTGCGAATCTTGTAGCCGCTGAAACCTACGTCCGTGCCGATGCGCCCGGCCTTGGTGCGTCCATAACCGAGAAAGACCGTGATGGAATTGTCGGGATGCCCGGGCTGCGGCCAGATGGGGCCTCTTACCTTGCGGCCATTGACGTCGATCTCAATGATGTCGCCGGTGACCAGCCCCGACTTCTGCGCCTGGTTCGGGCTGATAAGGACACCATTGTCCCAGCAGAAATTCGTGACCGGCTTCGGCGTCTCCTGCAACCAGCCGTTGTTGGCCTTGCTGCCGTCATAGATCAGCGGATCGCGGCGGAAGATCACTTCCATCACCTGCGGGCTGAGACTGTTGGTCGCCGGAATATTGCCGCCCTTGGCTGAGACTGTCTTGACGGGAAATGCAGTATTGGCGATATAGCCGTCGTTCAGGGCCTTGCGCCACGCGGTATCGAAGTCGCCCTTCACCTGGTCCTGCCAGTATTTGCGAACGATGTCGTAGCCCGTGGTCTCCGGGGAACCCACCAGCGCGAAGATGAACTCGTACGCGCTCTTGCCGTTGTAAAGCGGAGCAATCAGCGGCTGAACGATGGAAGCAGTGCCGTCAAAAGCGCGAGTGTCGCCCCACTGCTCCAGATAGTGAGTGCCGTTGATGTGCCAATGCACGTGATCGTAGGTTTCGTCCTGATAGAGACCGTGCTGCACGCGCAGCGGGACTTTGTCCATCGCATCGGCGAAACCGAAGTCGGGGGGCGCGTCGTAGACCGGGTTGGCGCCCGCGATAAGCAGCAGGTCGACTTTGCCGGCGTTCATCTCGCCGACCAGGTCTTTCAACGCAGCGGTCTGGTCTTGCGGTTTGACTTGCACGGATTCGGTGTAGATGACGGTGTTGCCATTAGCGCCCAGCGCGGCATTCATGGCGTGCGCCAGCGCATGGACCGCGGGCGGCTGATTGTCGCCGGGGATCACCACGGCTGCGCCTTTGTGCGCCTGAAGGTCTTTTACAACCGCAGCAACGAACTTCTGATATTGCGGCGGAAGGCTTCCACCGCCGCCCGCTCCCAGCCCGGCAGCGATGGCACGCGCCAGTTGCTCTACTTCCGAAGCCCGCACCGGCAAGCGATGATCGGCCTTGCCGCTAGTATTGGTCGGCGTGCTCTGGATGGAGTAGAAGCGCGACATCTTCTCTTTCAAATCGGGATTGCGTCGCGCCGCGAATTGACGGGCGTAATAAAGAAATCCCGGATAACCACTGGAGAGGAAATCGCCATCGAGCGCAAGAATAATGTCGGCCTTTTCCAGGTTGTAGCGCGTTTCCACGTACTGCCCGAAGGCCAACTGCGATCCCGCGCGCACGTTGTCGCGGTTCACCGGCTCCCACTGCACCCACTTGGATTGCGGAAACGCAGTCTGCACCTGTTCCATCAGCGAGGCCATGGTGGGCGAGCTGGTAGGACAGCTGAGAATGCGCAGGCCAGCTCCCTGTATGGCTTTCTGCGAATTTAGCGCGCCCTTCAGCGCGGTAGTGTAGTCGCTCCAGGTCCTCAACTCGCCCACATAGGTAATGATCTGCGAGCGGTCAGGGTCGTACATGTCGAGGATGGAAGCTTGCGCGAAGACGTCACTGCCGCCTAAGCCGGCGGGATGTTCGGGGTTACCCTCGATCTTGGTGGGACGGCCCTCGTGACTCTCCACCAGCACCGGAGAGCCGTACGCGCCGAACGGCATGGCGCTGGCAAAAAACAGAGGTTTGCCCAACACGATTTCGCTGGGCTGCCGGACGTAGGGAACGATTGGCTCCAGCGGTATCTTGACACAAGAGGACAGGCCGGCCAGCGCCATGGAAGCGCTCATCAGCTTCAGGAAATCGCGACGCGACGCGCTCTCGGGCCAAACCGAGGCCTGGCGCGGAAACTCGCGGTGCAGCATCTCGAAGAAGCCATCGCTTTGCGCCAGTTCTTCCAGGCTCCGCCAATATTGCGGGCCGCTCTTGGCGCGCGAAAGCTTCGCCTGCACCTCAGCGAGTTCCATCTTGCTGGGACAGACCGCCTCGGTTTTCTTCAGACTCTCGTTATCCATCTTCTCTTCAGTTTCCAGTTTCCAGTTTCCAGTTTCGAGTTGTTGTCAGTCGCGTTTCTTGAAACTCGAAACTCGAAACCTGAAACTTAGCCACGCCTTAGCGATGGCAGGTACTGCAACTGGTAATGTCCTCAACCGTCCGAATGTTGTAGCGATGCTTCAACTCATTGCCTAAGGCAATCTGATCGTCGTATTCGGCGCCTTCGAATTTCACTTTAGTGTCGGAGCTGGGCTGCCGGTAAGCCATGTTGAACACCTGATCGCGCGGCCGCAGGAACTTTTCCGGCGCGCGATGGCAGTTCAAACACCATTCCATTTGCAGCGAGTTGGCCTCATAGGTCAAGGGCATTTTATCCACCGGCCCGTGGCAGCTGGCGCAACCTACTCCTTTATTCACATGGATACTATGGTCGAAATAAACGAAGTCAGGCAGATAGTCCACGCGCGTCCAGATCAGGGACTTGCCGGAGCGAAGCTTTCGCGCACCGGCTCCAGCATGGGGGCGTTGGTCCAGATCTGGGAGTGACAGTTCATGCAAGTCTTGGTGGGAGGAATGCCGGCGAAACTGGAACTTTCCACCGAAGTATGACAGTAGCGGCAATCGATGCCATCGCCGGCAACGTGGTGCTGATGACTAAAAGGGACCGGCTGCGCCTGGGCGACGTCCTGATAGGTGGCGTAAGGCGAGCGTTGCATCTCCAGGGCCGCCCACAGCAACACCGACACGATCACTACCACTCCAATGATCGAGAGCCGCGCAAGTGTATTCGCACTTCGATGGAAGATCTGAGCCATTTATGTGAAGCTTTCCACTCTGCAGGTTCGGGTCCGACTCCCCTTCGGCCCCAGATTTGTGCGGGTAAGCGACAACTGCCACAGCCCGGCGTGACGTGCATCACCCAAGCGAGTGATTATAACAAGTGAAGTTGCCTTTCATGCAAGTGAATCTGGACGTATGTCGGCAAGAAAGACAAGCACGTCCGCGTTGACGATCCCGACGAATTTGGCAATCAATGGGTGTTTGTCGCGCTGGACGAGGACACAAAGCTGGTGCCGTCTTATATGGTCGGCAAGCGCACGAAGGAAACCACGTACACATTCCTGACGGATTTGCAGACGCGATTAGTGGATGCCAGGTTTCAACTCACGACAGACGGCTTTCACTTCTATCAGCGCGCAGTCGAAGACGTGTTCGGCGGGACGGTTGACTTCGCGCAGCTTATCAAGCTGTACGGCGATTATGGCCAGCACGACGAAGGCCGCTACTCCCCACCACGAATCATGGAGGTTATATCCAAGATTCGTGACGGCAGACCGACCTTGACCGCATCTGCACTTCGCACGTCGAGCGGCAGAACCTGACCATGCGAATGTGTATGCGCCGTTTCACACGCTTGACGAACGCTTTCTAAAGAAGCTGGAGAACCTGAAAGCCGCTTGCGCTGGCGGCGGTGCTGAAGAAAGTTTTTCTTTGCCGGGGATGGGACGCTGCTGGGAAGAGCAGGAACCGGCGCGCGAGCACCGGTTCCTGCGAGGCCACTGCGCTTACTGCAACAGGCCAAACACCGCGACTCCGGTTTGTGTTCCCACAAAAACCTTGCCGTTGGCGATCATCGGGCGTAATGAATTTGTTGCCGGGCCCGAACTGATCGCGCGTTCCGGCCTGATTGCTGTTGTACAACTGGTTCGCCAGATTGGTAGCGTCGAAGGCATACAAGACAGCCGGGTTGGTGTTGGCGACCGCCCAGACGATGGCGTTCGAGGTTTGATTGGCGGAGACGGTGGGAGTCGCCCCGGGATAAATAAACGTGTTCCCCGTCTGCGAACTGGGGGTGGTGGCGAGCATGGCGTTGGAGATGGGAAAGGCCTTCAAAGTCTCGCCCGTGTCGCAGTAATACACGGTGTTGTTGAAGTAGGCCGGACTAGACCAAACGCCGCCGGGCAGCGCGCCATCGATTTCCTGGTAGATCGCGCCGTCATTGTTGGGATTGAACTTGCCCATGTTGTCGCGATTCACGACGTAGATGTTGCTATCTTTGCCGGCGCCCACGGCGAGATGATGCACCGTATGCCGTTGTTGTCCATCAGATCGGGCAACACGATCGCTCCACCGGAGCCCAGGTCCTCGTCGTTATCCGATTCCTGCACGGTGTCGTACATGTTGAAGTAGTCGGCCACGGCGAGCGTGCCTCCCGAGGTGGAGAGTTTCATGAACGCGTTGCCGTAATCGCCATTGCTGGGAAAGCCTTGCGAGTTCAGGGTCGTGTCGAAGGTGCCGTTGCCATCAAGGAAATAAATATTCCCGGAAGAGTCGGCGGCGAGTCCCTCGCCGGACATCCAGATGGCGCCTTTGCTGCCGTTCGGCGTGACGTCAATCACCGAGGTTTGCGCCAGGGTACGTGAGTTGTAAGCCATGATCCATCCGGTGTAGGGACGCGAGTCGCAATGCGAGGTAAAGGAGATGTAGAGGGTGCCGCCGTATTCCAGAATCGCGGCGCGCTCGGCAAACTGACCGGGAGCGAAGATGACTTGTCCGTTCTGGCTGCCGTCTCCCGTACCCGGGTAGGTAGCGCTGATGGTCACCGGGCCCCCGAACAGTTCAGCGCCGGTCGTCAGGTCGAACGCATGCAGCCGCTGGTAGTAGTTGCCGGAGGAATCCTTGCTCATGGCCACAAAGTAGATTGCTCCATTGGGCCCATTTCCTTTGTCGATGACGGGAGTGTCGGTGATGCCGATTTGCGGTGAAATCTGGTTCGCAGCCATGATCGTCGCTGGGAGTTTCTCCCGTGCCCAAGCGCGGAGACGTGCCAGAATTGCCTGCCGGAGTTGGCACTGAAGGCGTAAACGCTGTCGTTCTCGGTGACGACATAACACCGTGTCGTTCAAGCTTCCGCTAATGGATTGTTTGTTTACGAACAGCGGCTGAGCATCGACTTTGCCATCCACCGTGAAGAAATTGATTTTACCGAAGGTGTTGAAGTTGACATTGCTGGGCGTCAGCGTGGTTTCCTGCGTGGTCGCTCCCTGCCGGTAGACGTTGTAGTGATAGGTGAGGACGTCGGTGGGATACGGAATCGGCAGACCTTGGTTCACCGGCGGGGCCTGGGCTGGCGTTGCCGAGCCGGTTTGCGCTGCGGAACTGGCTGGTGTTGCGGAACTGGAAGCGCTGGCAGTGGCTGCCGCACCACAAAGCATTCCAACTCCAAGGAACAAGAGGATGGTCAGTTTGGCTTGATCTCGCAAAGGTCACCCCATTGGGAAAAGGATTCACCGAATTATGAGAGTATATGCGCAAAGGTGGCTCAGGGTTGTAAAACTTTCGTAGCCTAAGAAAAATGGCCCGATGGTGCCAGCCGCGCAAAAGAGAATGCCCATGATTGAGAAATCCTCCATACTCATGTCCATTCAATACCTTGCTCCAGTGGTACTCTAAACCGAGCGAACCAGCTGACCATGGGCGGCCCAGTATGCAGAGACGGCCGCGCGCGGGCCGGGATTCTGGACGGCCTTTTCCTTCGCAACACAATCCTCGAATCGGCCCAAGTAAGGCATTCGATTGAGTGCGATTGTGCGGTTTGTGGCATAAACTGTAAGCATCGCTTCAAATTAGAAAGAACCAGCACGGAATGTCATCCAACGGCTTTTATAGCAGTAACTCGTCGCGCTTCGGAAACATGCGCTCGCTGTTCAGCGTGTTCTCCAGCGATCTCGCCATCGACCTGGGAACCGCGAACACGCTGGTCTATGCGCGCGGCAAGGGCATCGTGGTCAACGAGCCCTCCATCGTCGCCATCAACAAAAACACCGGTGAAGTCGAGGCCGTCGGCAAAGAGGCCAAAGAGATGCTTGGCCGCACGCCCGGCAACATCGTCGCCATCAAGCCGATGAAAGACGGCGTGATCGCCGACTTCAAAGTCACCGAGAAGATGCTGAACTACTTCATCCAGAAGGCGCACAACCGCAAGATGCTGGTGCATCCGCGCATCGTCATCGGCGTGCCTTCGGAGATCACGCAGGTGGAAAAGCGCGCGGTCATGGACTCGGCGTATCGCGCCAAGGCCAGCGAAGTGCACCTGGTCGAGCAGGCGATGGTGGCCGCGATCGGCGCGGGCCTGCCGATCACCGAACCCAGCGGCAACATGGTGGTCGATATCGGCGGCGGCACCACAGATATCGCGGTCATTTCGCTGAGCGGCATTGTGTATTCGCGCTCGGTGCGCATGGCGGGTAATCAGATGGACGAAGCCATCATGAATTACCTGAAGCGCAAGTACAACCTGCTGATCGGCGAGCGCACGGCGGAGCAGATCAAGATCGAAATTGGCTCGGGGTATCCGCTGGAGAAGCCGCTGACCATGGAGATCAAGGGCCGCAACTTGATCGAAGGCGTGCCCAAGACAATCACCATCGACGACAGCGAGATTCGCGAATCGTTGACCGAGTGCGTGTCGACCATCATGAATGCGATCCGCGTGGCGCTGGAGCGCACGCCGCCGGAGTTGTCGGCCGACATCAGCGACCGCGGCATCGTGCTGACCGGCGGGGGCGCGCTGCTGAAGAACCTGGACAAGCGCATCCGCGAAGAAACCGGATTGCCGGTATCGATTGCCGACGACCCGTTGTGCAGCGTGGTTCTGGGCACGGGAAAAATGTTGAGCGACTTCAAGCTGCTGCGCAAGATATCGATTGACTAGCTGCGAGCTACGAGCTCGAGCTTTCCGGAGTGCAGCCAAGGCGCGGAGCGCATAAGTTGTCATCACGAGCGGAGCGAGGGATCTGCTTTCGTTCGCACCGCGTTGCCGCAAGAGGAATGGGCATGACCCGTGATTGGCGTTGATTGAGAGCATGAACCCGACTTGGGATGACTTGTCAGATGAGTGGGGAAAGCCGATCGCACAGTTGAGGGTTTCGAGCGGGGAAAGGAAACCAGATCCCTCGCTGCGCTCGTGATGACAATTCATAACAAGACGCCGGCAATAGTATGGATACCTTCCTTGGCCGCTATAGAAACCTGATTGTGCTGGCGGCCATTCTGTTCGCTCAGATCATCGGTCTCGCGCTGCAGGTGCGCCGCCCATCCGACTCAGGGCGAAACCCGCCTCATCCGCCTGTGGGCTGTCTCCGCCGTCACCCCCCTCGAAAGCGCGGTCATCCACAGCCAGGAGTGGGTGGAGAATCTTTGGACAACCTACATTTATCTTCACGGCGTGCGACGGGAGAACCGGGAGCTGCGCGCCGAAATCGGGCAGATGAAGATCGAAGAGGCGCGGCTGAGCGAAGATGCCCGCATGGCGCGGCGCATCCAATCGCTGCTCGCGTTCAAAGAGCAATACGTTGATTCGACGATTGCGGCGCAGGTGATCGGCACCAGCGGCAGCGATCAGTCGCGCGTGCTCTACATCGACAAGGGCTCCAACGACGGCATCACGACGGATATGGCGGTCATCACCCCCAGCGGCATCGTGGGCAAGATCGCGCAGGTGTTTCCTGACTCGTCGCAGGTGTTGCCCATCAACGATCAGTTCAGCGGGGTCGGCGCCGCGCTGAAGGATTCGCGGTTGCAAGGCATTCTGAAAGGCGCTCCCAACGGCGCGACCACACTGCAGTACATCATGAGCGACGAGAAGGTCGTGCCCGGCGAAGAGGTCATCACCAGCGGCGGCGATCGCATCTTCCCCAAAGGCCTGCCCGTGGGCAAAGTTGTCTCCAGCGAGCCCGGCAAAGATCTCTTCCTCAATATTCGCGTGATTCCCTCGGCGCGGCTCGATCAGTTGGAAGAGGTGCTGGTGGTCACCAAGATCACCGAGAAGATGCCCGACGCCAAAGACCTTGGACCGTTGCGCGCGTCCGACATTCTTGCCGAGCGCTTGCCCACGGTTCCCACCAAGACTGAAGTTGATGCCGCGGGCAATGCCAAGCCAGGGGTCGCGACACGCTCCTGGAACCACGCCGGCGGCTGACTGGAACCAGCGGCCCGGCACTGCGCACGAAGCCCGATTCACAGTGAGCCTACCGCGAACAAGGCCAGTCGCGTCCTGCGCGCCAGCGCGCCAGGCGCAACCCCGGCAGCCAACGGGACGTGTGAAACCAAAGCCGACAACTCCGGCGAACGGTCGCGCCCCGGGGACAATCACAAAGCCGTCAAATGCAGCGCCGGCCGCGACTACGCAGCCGCGCGAATCCGGAGCGCGAGATGACGGCGAGACTTCGCCGCCGGCGAAAAAGCAAGCCAAGCCCGCTCCGGAATCGACGCCCAACGCGCCTTCAGAGCAACCCTCGACTCCTCCGCAGGAGCACCGCCGCAATGAGCACGCGAGTGATGCCGTTTCGCGGAAGCCTGACATCCCGGGAGCAGGTCTCGGTTTACGAATTCAGTTGGGCCGCAATCATCTTCATCCCGCTGGTCGCGGTGCTGATCCAGATCTTCATTCCGGTGAAGGTCCGCTTCATGCCGATCATCGACCTGCCGTTCATGGTCACGATCTTCTTCGCGACGGCGCGGCGCAACCCCATCACGGGATGCCTTACCGGCTGCTTTATCGGGCTGATGCAGGATTTGTTCGCGGGGCCAAGCCACCCCCTGGGGATGTACGGCATTGCCCTGACCATCATCGGATACCTGGCATCGTCGCTGGGAGTGAAGATCGACGTCGACAATCCGGGCTCGCGCTTTCTGATTACGTTTGTCTTCTTCGGCGTTCACCAGGGCGTGTACTACGGTGTGGCGCATGGCCTGCTGCGCCAGGGACTGCAATGGAGCTGGAGCCACATCGCGATCTCCGCGCTGGCCAATGCGGTGATCGGGATCTTCGTCTACAAGTTGCTGGACAGGTTCAAACAGAGATAAGAGAAGCAATCACGTCGAGAAGAACACAGCCGGAGAGACGCTGAATCTGACGCTCAGTCGGCGAATATGCTCTTTGGTGAGTTCGCGTTTTCCGTGGAGAACCTCGGAAACGATGCTTTCCGTGCCAAAGACATCTGTAAGATCCCTCTGCCGCAGGCCGTGGGCTTCCATCAAGTGGCGCAATATGTCAGAGGGGCTGGCATCAGGAACCGGGTCACTGTTTCGCTCGAAATCCTCGACCAGAAGCAGCAGCAAACGCATCAAGCTTCTCTTCGGCTGTGGTCAGATGCTTCTTGCTGCTGAGAGCTTCCAGACGGGCAATATAGGCCCGGTTCTGCTTTTCGTCACGAATGACCTCAGGCCTGATTTCCGAAAGCAAAGCTGCGTAGTTGCCAGTGAGCAGTGCTCATTTCTTCCAATAACCTCGCGTGTATTCATCATGCGTCAGCACATGCTTCACGAAAATGATCTGCCAACGATATTCGATCTTAACAACCAGACGGTAGTTATTCCCCTTGATATTAAATACCGTGTAAGGATCGACAAAGTCCGCATGGGGATAGACTTTTCTCACATCCACCAGGCTGTGCCATCTTGCCAGCGAAGCGACCTTATACCAATGGGAAATCGGTCCGCCGAGCGACGGATCAGCCGCGACTGCTGCGCGCCAGGCACGCTTGCTAATCACCCTCATTCTGGGCGCACCGGCAAAATGTCTCCTCCCGCGATTGTACTTCGCAATTCGCGAAGATCCAAGCGGCAATCAAGTGCGCTCGAAGAATGGTGCAATAGCTGATGCACTCTGCCTCTTTTCTCCCCGCTCCCCGGCCCGAGAATGACGCTACAATAAAAGGGGATTCCGGCCGTTACTCGTCATGGAGTCGGCTGATCGCCGAAGAGGACTGCCACGGCGGAAGCTGCTTTGCCGCAATATGACGGTATTGATGTCAACATCGCTTCACAGCAAGACCTGGGAAAGATGTAATTCCTGATGTTAGGTCGCGAGGAAAAAGTCTCTCAGCTCCGGCTCACCGCAGTGCAATACGTCCTGCTGGGAGTTTTTCTGGTGCTTGCCTTCGGGCTGTGGCGCCTGCAAGTGGCGCGCAGCGACTACTACAACACTCTGGCTGAGCAGAACCGCATCAAGCAGGTTCCCATCCTGGCGCCGCGCGGCAAAATTCTCGACCGCGAAGGCCGCATCATCGTCGACAACTATCCGTCGTTTTCCGTGCTGCTGCTGCGCGATCAGAAGCGGGACCTGGACGCCGACGCCGACAAGATCGCAGCCGGACTGCACATGCCGCCCGACGAGCTGCGCGCCCGCTTGAAGCGCATGGCGGCGGTGCCCGGCTATCAGCCGCTCTTCCTGAAGGACGACATCACGCCGGACGAGTTGGCCTTCATCGAATCGCATCGCGCCGAGCTGCCTGAGCTTGACACCATCACCGTGCATCGCCGCCTGTATCCCAAGAACGGATTCATGGCGCACGTCATCGGCTACGTCGGCCAGGTCAGCGAAGACATGCTGACCCAGCCGCAGTGGGAGCTCTATAACCCGGGCGACATCGTCGGCATGTCGGGCGTGGAGCAGTATTACAACGATATTCTGATGGGCAAGAACGGCTCGCGCCAGGTGCTGGTCAACAGCCGCGGCAAGGAAGTGGGCACGCTTAGCGATGTGCCCGCGGTTCCCGGCAAGCAACTGAAGCTCACCATCGATCTGGATTTGCAGATTGCCGCGGAAGAGGCGCTGGAGGGAAAGCCCGGCGCGATCGTCGCCATGGATCCGCGTAACGGCGAGATTCTGGCGATGGTCAGCCGCCCGGCATTCGATCCCAACGAGTTCGCGGTACGCATCTCGCGCGACGAATGGAACGCGCTGATGACCGATCCGGGCAAGCCGCTGCTCAATAAAGCCATCCAGGCGCAGCTGGCGCCGGGTTCGGTCTTCAAGATCATCATGGCGACGGCGGGTCTGCAAGAGAATATCGCGCAGAAGCCTCATCGTCAATTGCGGCGGCGGCAAAACATTTTATGGACGCTTCTTCAAATGCTGGATCTCTGCCACCCACGGCTCGCACGGCAGCGTCGGCATCAGCAAGGCAATCTACCAGTCGTGCGATTCGTACTTCTACACGCTGGCGGAAAAGCTGGGCATCGAGCGCATCGCAAAATATGCGACCATGCTCGGACTGGGACAGAAGACCGGCATCGACCTGCCGCAGGAAGTTTCCGGCGTGATGCCGTCGGAAGAATGGAAGATCAGGAACTTCAAGCAGAAGTGGTATGCGGGCGAAACCATTTCGGTTGGCATCGGCCAAGGCGCGGTGGCGACGACGCCGATCCAGCTGGCGCGTGCCATCGGCGCCATTACCAGCGGCGGCGTGCTGGTGCGTCCGCACGTGGCCTTCCCCGACCAGTTTCCGCCCGGATTCAAGCAGGTCTCCACTTACAACGACAGGGTCAAGTTCACGCTCGACGAGGACAATTGGACGACCATCACCGATGCTATGGCGAATGTGGTCTCGCCGATGGGAACAGCAGGCAGCGCGCGCCTGCCGGGCATCGATTTCGCCGGCAAGACGGGCAGCGCGCAGACCATCTCCAACGATCTGAAGAAGAAGACTGGGCGCGGAGGGCAAGAAGGACTACAAAGACAATGGATGGTTCGTCGGCGTCACGCCGCGCCGCAATCCGGAGATCGTTGTGGCCTGCCTGTTTGAAGGCGGCGAGCACGGAGCGCTGGCCGCGCGTGTCGCCGCCAAGGTGATTGCAGCTTACGTTGCCAAGCAGCGCAGCGTTCAGACCAATGTCGCCAAAGCCAACCAGGCCGCGCCGGCAACAAACAGGCCGAAGTTGCCGCCGTCTGGCACGACGGCGATGCGAAAAATCCTGACAAGCTGCAAGCTGGACGCTTCGCGGTCCCGACCGACGGCGCGGTCAAGCCCGTGAGCGCAGCTCCCGGGGTTGAGGCCGACGAGAAACCGATTCCGGCAGCCGATTTGGAAGCGACCGAGTCGCACGCCGAGATGGCGCACCCTGAAGCCGCTGAGGAACCCGTTCCCGCTGGAGCCAAAGCCGGTTGATCTAAGACCTGCGGCACAGCCCGCCCAACAAACTCCCGCCAAGAAGAAGCAGCGGCGCGCCGGTCGCACCTCCGGCCGTGGCTCTTCCCCGGAGGCAGCCGTGAGCCGCTACGTCTCATTCCGCGATTTCGACTGGGTGCTGCTGGTGCTGGTGCTGCTCGATCTGCGCCCTGGGCGTAGTCGAGATCTACAGTGCGACGCTGAGCACGAAGTTCGTGGGCGTGCACCTGAAGCAGATTTACTGGATCCTGGGCGGCGTGGCGCTCATGTTCATCGTCAGCGTCCTGAACTACCAGGCGCTGCTGGAGCGCGTGCCGCTGATGTATCTGATCTCTATCGCGTCCTTGCTGGCGGTGGCGCTGTTCGGTAAGAAATATCTGGGCGCGCGGCGCTGGGTGCAGCTCGGCTCCTTCCACTTCCAGCCGTCGGAGTGGGTGAAGCTCGTCCTCATCCTTGCCATGGCCAAGTATTTCGCCGACACGAAGTCGGAATGCACGTGCGCAGGACATCGTTAAGGCAGGCGCGCTGGTCGGCGTTCCCATGCTGATGGTGCTGGTGCAGCCCGACCTGGGCACCGCGCTCACCTACTTGCCGATCGCGATCATGGGCTTGTTCCTGGGCGGAATGAAGGCCAAGCACGCGGTGGTCATTCTGGTGATAGGAGCGCTGCTGGCGCCGGTGGCGTGGCATGTGCTGAAGCCGTATCAGCGCGACCGGCTCACCAGCTTCATGCAGCCCGAGGCGGATGCTCAAGGCCACGGATATCAGGTGATTCAGTCGCTGGTGGCCGTAGGTTCGGGCGGCATCTTCGGCAAAGGGCACGGCGCACGGCAGCCAGACGCAAGGGCCAGTTTCTGCCGGTGCCGCACACCGACTTCATCTTTGCGGCCTTCGCCGAGGAGCACGGATTCATAGGCGCGATGGGCGTACTCCTGCTATACTTTATCGTGCTGATGCGTCTGATTCAGAACGCTCAGACGGCCCCCGACCGGGCTGGAGCCTTCGTGGTGATGGGCGTGGTTGCGGTTCTCGCATTCCACCTCCTGGTCAACGTTGGAATGGTGGTCGGATTCATGCCGGTCACGGGAATTCCCTTGCCGTTGATGAGTTACGGGGGATCGTCGGTACTGTTCATGTTCCTGGCGCTGGGTATTGTGATGAACATCCGTATGCGCCGGTTTGTGAACTGACGGTCAGCAAGATTTGTTGTCGAGTGCGCCATCGGGCGCGAGCAGAAGAACAGCCGGCCGCATCCGCCGGGGAGACCGTAGCAGTGACAACTCTGGTTTCCGAAGGATGACAAAAGATTACGACGGCCCTCACGTACGAGGGCATAGCCGGCCGCAAGAGATAACAGGCCGGACAGGATTGCAGGGCGCATGGTTCGAGGCGGGAAACGGCCCCTCGGCGCTGACGAAAACGCCGGGTGTGACGCCACAAACCCAGAACGACGCGCTTTATACGGTGCTTAAGATTCCTCAAATTATTGGGTTACGAATCAGGTCAGGTTCGCATCCGGACGAAGAGTCCCGGTGTGTCCCTAGCCTAGCCTCCGTACAGTATTCCTGTCCCTCCGCCTGCGTCCGGTCACCGGAGCATCCATGAACAAAGAACTTTACGTGTCCTCCACGCCGCACGAAACCAAAGTGGCGTTGATGGAGGACGATCAGCTCGCCGAAGTTTTCTTCGAGCGGGAAAACGAATACACCTTAGCGGGCTCCATTTACAAAGGCCGGGTGACGCGCGTGCTTCCCGGCATGCAGTCGGCATTTGTCGATATCGGACTGGAGCGCGATGCGTTCCTTTACGTCTCCGACTTCCTCGAGCTTTCGGGCGATGAAGAAGAGGACGAGGAGTTCGGCGAGATTCCGGCGCCGCGCGGCGCAATCGATTTGGGCAAGCCGCAGGCGGGTGCAGGAATTCCACGCTGCCGAAACGCAGCCGGCGACAACAACTTCCGACAGCGAAAATGATGCCGACCTGGAACCGATCTTCGAGGAGGAAGCGCCGGCTCCGACTGGAGATCAACTGGAGTCGGCATCGCGAGCCGAAGAGCAAGAATCGGACGACGGGGCTCGCCGCTGGCGTGGACGACGTCGCCGTCGCGGCGGTCGTCGCGGACGCGGACCGGAGCAAGACCGCGCCGAGTCGAAGCCGACGGCAGCGGCGGCACCAGCGCCAGTAGAGCCGGTGGAACAGCCGGCGCCTCGGCGCCGAATCGCGTCCCCGTCCCAGCTACGGACCGCCCGCCGGATACACGCCCATCATCCTGCCGGGAGAGTCGATTTCCAAGTACCGCAACTTGCCGCAAGCTGCGGTCGAGCCGCAGCGCGGAATGCGAACGAAGCTGCCGCCTCAGTAGAAGAGCTTGCGCCTTCCGCGACGGCTTCGAGACCTCAGCCCAAGTTCCGAGGAGGTTGAGGAAGAGATTCAGGAAGAGTCAACCCACCTTGATCAGGGCTATTCCGTCGCCGAGCCGGAGCCGACGGAAGCGCCTTCCGCCGTGGAGGCTGAACAGGTCGCAAGCTGCTGCTGTGAATGCAGAAGAGCAGCCGTCCCGATCCGAGACGGCGGTGGGGCTGGCGTCGCAAGGCGGCGAATGCTGAAGTTGCTGCTCCGGTTGAACAGGAACAGACGCAACCGATTCCGCAGGCAGCAGAGGATTCGAGCAGTGAGCCGCAGAAGTTCCGAGGTCTGCCGAAGCTGCAAGTTGGTGAAGACGTAACTCAGTCGAGTGCCAGGAAACGAAACGGCATCGGCTGAAAGCGGTCTGGCATCAGCAGGATCACACCCCGCATCACGATGCGGATCAATCGATTGCTGCTGAAGCAGGCCAAGGTCACTCCGAAGCGCAGCTTGACGCTGACGAACCGGCCGAACACGAGGTGGACACGCCAGCCGGCAACTTCGAGTTGCTAAACCCTGAGCAGCAGCGCCGCACCGTCCGTCGCTCCCGAAGGCCATACCCTGGAGCACGAAGTCCTGGAAGACGAAGAGATGGAATTCCAGGCCGTCCCCGACGACTTGACCGCAATGCGCGAAGTGGCGGGCGATGAAGAACTGGTGCTGGAAGAAGAAACTCTGGATGCCGCTAACGGCTACTCCGAGCGCTGGGTCCCCAAGATCGAAGACGTCGACGAGGATGAGATTGTCGCCGCCGAAGAGCGCGGGGAAAAGATTTATCCAGCGGAAGAAGAAGAAGAGGCAGACGAGAACGGCGAGGAAGAGCAAGTCAACGATCACGCCGAATTGCGTGCCGCTGCTCCCACCGCCGGCTATCAGCAGCGAAATGCGCAGCGTCCCGGCTACGGGCGTCGCGACTATCGCGATCGTGGCCGCCATGGCGGCGGATCGCGTCGCAACATGCGCAGCCGTCCCAACACCAATCGCAACCAGCCGCTCATCACCGACCTGCTGAAAGAAGGGCAGGAAGTGCTGATCCAGATTGCCAAGGAGCCCATCGGCAAGAAGGGCGCGCGCATCACCAGCCACATCGCGCTGCCCGGCCGCTTCCTGGTGTACATGCCGACGGTCAATCACGTCGGCGTCTCGCGCAAGATCGCTTCCGACGAAGAGCGCCAGCGCCTGAAGCGCATCGTCACCAGCGAGCGCGAGAACGGGCTGGGCGGATTCATCGTTCGCACCGCCGCCGCCAACATCAAGGAAGAAGATCTGCGCGCCGACATTCGCTTCCTGAAACATCTGTGGGCCGAGATCAAGACCCGCGCCGAGACCAGCAAGTCGCCGGCGCTGATCTATCACGACCTGAACCTGGTGGAGCGCGTGCTGCGCGACCAGGTCAACGCCGACTTCTCGCAGATCTGGGTGGACACGGAAGACGAGTACGAGCGCGTGGTGCGCTTCGCCAATCGCTTCCAGCCATCGCTGGTGCGCCGCATCAAGCTCTACACCAAGGACACGCCGCTGTTCGAGCAGTTCGGCATTCAGGAGGAGATCAACCGCTCGCTGAAGTCGAAGGTGTGGCTGAAGAGCGGCGGCCACATCGTCATCAACCAGACCGAAGCGCTGGTGGCCATCGACGTCAACACCGGCAAGTTTGTCGGCAAGACGCAGCGGCTGGAAGACACCATCGTGAAGGTGAACGTTGACGCCATCAAGGAAATCGTGCGGCAGATCCGGCTGCGCGATCTGGGCGGCATCATCGTGATCGACTTCATCGACATGGACGAGCGCAAGAACCGGCAGAAGGTGATGATGGCGCTGGAAGAGGCGCTACGCAACGACCGCGCGCCGTCGAAGGTGCTCCAGTTCAACGATTTCGGACTGGTGGCCATCACCCGCAAACGCGTGAAGCAGTCGCTGGAGCGCACGCTGGGCGAGTCTTGTCCGTATTGCACCGGCGCGGGCTTCGTGAAGTCGGTGCCGACGGTGTGCAACGAGCTCTACATCGAGATGCGCAAGATGGCCAAGGTCCACGACATGGACGACATCACCGTGCGCGTGAATCCGGAAGTCGCCAAGGCGCTGAAGGCCAACAACGGCAAGCTCATCACCGAACTGGAAGAGCTGACGGGCAAGACGGTGCTGGTGAAGAGCGATCCCGCGCTGCACCAGGAGATGTTCGATATTCACTAGTTTTGAAAGGGCACGGCTTCAGCCGTGCCGAGCTAGTCCTCCATTTCTCCGTAGAGAAGCCGGGCGCAAGCCCGGCTTTTTGCATCGCTTTGAGCTGGGATCGCGGCTTCTCGAATATGTGTGATAATGTCGCCTTGATGGTATGCATTTTGAATGGGACGTTGCCAAGGCTGCCAGGAACCTCCGCAAGCACAGGGTTTCGTTTGTGGAGGCCGTAAGGGTTTTCCACGATCCATTGGCAGTGACGGGCGCTGACCCCGACCATTCGGACGATGAAGAGCGCTTCGTGACGTTTGGCATTCCTCGGTTGGCCGGCTCCTCTTGGTATCTCATACGGACCGAGGGGAGGCTATCCGCATCATCAGCCCTCGTTGCGCATTGCAGTCTGAAAGAAATATTTATGAAGAAGGCTAAGACTTCATCCGATGAACTCCGTGCGGAGTATAAGCGCTCCGACTTCAAGAAGCTTGAGCGCGGGAAGTACTACGAACGCGTGAAGGAAAGTTCAAACGTCGTCGTGCTGGACCCAGAGATTGCGGCAGTATTCCCAAATTCAGCTGCGGTGAACAAGGCGCTGCACTCGCTGATTGAAGTGGGTTCGAAGGTGAGGCGTCTGACGTCCGCTCCCAGCCGGCCAGTTCGCCTTCGCCGCTCGAGATAGTTTTCGAGACGAGAACGAAAATCCCCACCCAAGCAAAACCGGCTTGGATGGGGCACCCTCAAGTTGCTAGGCCGGGCCACCCGCCGACAGCTCCGAAAAGATCCTTGCCGATTTTCCGGGCTTGCAAGCGGCGGACATTCGGGCGGCCATTGCCTTCGCTGCATCCTCTGCTGAAGAAGATCTGCCCGTTCCAGCACTCCCATCCCTTCGATGAAAATCAACCACCCCAACAGGTCCAAATGCGGGACCTGTCGGGGACCCCGGTCAAACTGGATGAGAACCTTCCTCTCCGGCTTGCGTCCGTCTTGCACAATTGCTGACGGCCTGAAGGCCGTCCCCTTCAAGATCATCAATTCTGAGCATGCTTGGCCCGCGGGAGTTTCAGCAGGCGAAGCTTTGGGACGCGCTGGAAGTGCTCGGTATCGGCGGTCACAAGCACGTGCTGCGCCGCCGTGGTCGCAGCGGCGAAGGCGTCAGCGTAGGGCAGGTTGTACCGTGCCTTGAGGCGGGCGGCACGCTCAGCATCTCCTTGGGTTACCCCGACCAGCGTGATTGGAACTCGCTCCAGCAGTTCGCGCAGGAGCGTGTCGGTTTTTGCCAGGCCAATGTGTTTCACCAGGGTGTAATAAACCTCGCCCCAGTTGACAACAGACATGATGGCGTCCGAGTCGGTGGCCGAGGCGTCTTTCAGCACGCCGGCGACAACGGCAGCGCCGGCACCGTTGGTCAGGTAGCGATAAAGAGCGCTGGCGTCCAGAACGTGCGTTCTCATCGAATTTCGCGGTCGGGTTGGCGCTCAAGTTCGGTGGGCAGGCCGGCGTCGGCGAGAATTCCACGGAAACGGTCGATCTCATGCTCGCGTTGCGGGTAGATTCCGATGCCTCCGTGAATGCGCTCGAAGCGGACGTGAGTGCCCCGCCCTATGCGCAACGTCCGGCGAAGCGCAGCAGGGATAACCAGTTGGCCTTTCGAGGTAACGATTCCTTCCGGACTCTTCATGTCTTACATCCTAGCACAGATGTAAGACGCCTAGGTTCGCGTGAAGCCTGGGTGCGGCGTTCCTAATTTGGGAAGAGGTGGTTACTAAAGTTTTGTGACCAGCATTTTGTGGTCGGAGGCGCACAGGCAGGGCAGGTAGACTAGAACATGACGGATCGAGATCCGGTGTCGCGAGCGTGCGTGAGTCGCTTCCGCGAAGCTCTTTGAAAATCCGTGCGGCAAGAGGAGCAGCGGTGGAATTCCTTTCTCCATTATTCCGACTGACTATCTTCCATGGAGGCATGGAGGCGAGGAAGTTGTTTAGATGGAATACTTTCCATATATCGTGTTTACAATCAATACTTTGCGGCGATGGCTGTAAAGTATTGAAACGCCATGGCTTATGCTGATGCCTAACCCCAATATTTTGAATACTTTGCGGTCAAAGTATTGAAAACAAAGACCGCAAAATATGTGGGGTGGGGGGGAGCTGCTTGTGGCGCCGGGCCGAACCGACCAGGTCACAACCGGTGTCGCCGCTCCGCGGCTCAGATTCTTGTTCCAGTTCGAGCGTGGGCTGGCGCCCACGCCTAACATCATCCCGCCGCGTTGCGGCTTAGTTGTGAGAGCTTAGACTTAGCTTTGTCCCAACCAGAAAATTCCAGTCATAGTTGCGACATAGTCTGTGAAGCCCGGCTCCCACAACTTCGAGAACATCGGCTATGCTGCCACACCCGTCAGACGCGGGACGCGACAATGGAGCGCCCACTGTACTGTAAAACATGCGAGTGTCCCCGCCCTTATAATGAACAGGTAACTGAGATCGGGCTCGCTCGTAGGTTCTTTCTGCCGACCCTGCCTTTGAGGATTTCATGGCCGCTTTAATTGATGCCATCAACGTTAAGCGCAAGATGTTTTTTGAGTTCGAGAACACCCCGTACCACTGCCTGGAAGCCGAGGTGAACACTCCTACCGCGCGTGGCGGCCAAACCCTGGTACGCCTCAAGATGCGCAACCTGCTAACCAGCGCGGTCTTCGAGAAGACCTTCAAAGCCAGCGACAAGTTCAAGGAGCCTGATCTCCAGATTGGTCCTGCATCTTACCTGTACAGCGACAAAGAAGGCTCTCACTTTCTGGACCAGGAAAGCTACGAGACGCTGACGCTGAACGACGAGATGATTGGGAACGCCATGGACTTTCTGGTGGAAGGTGGTGTGATCCAGTTGCATAAGTTCAACGGCAATCCGATTGGCCTGGAGCTGCCGTTGCAGGTGGAGTTGCAGGTGGTTTACGCGGAGCCCGGCGCGCGCGGCGATTCCTCGGGCGGAAGCGTGACCAAGGTGGTAAAGCTGGAAACCGGCCTTGAGATCCGCGTTCCGCTCTTCATCAAAGAGGGAGAAAAGGTGAAGGTCTCAACCGAGACACGGGAGTTCGCCGGACGAGCCTAGGATGCGGCGCGGCTGAGCTTGGCAAGTTTGACGATCCCAGACGAGCGTCCAGATGAGGCACGGCCGACATCCACTTCGGTAGTCTCCAGCTTCATGTATCCATACCGCACAGCCTATCCCAGAGCCGTTTCTTACGGGAAGGGTGAAGAAAGCCTTGATAGGACTCAGCGTAGTGATAGGCGCAAACCTGGTCGCGCAGGCCTTGCACTGATGTGACCACTACGATGAGCGCCAGGATAGTGACCATGAGATTCTGGTGGGTCAGCCGCAGAATGGCATAAGGCAGTCCGGCGGCCAGCAGAGCCAAGGTTAGCCCGCCGGGCAAGCTGATGTCGGTGACCACGCGCGAAAGATAGTCTTCCGTCTGCTGGCCGGGACGCAATCCAGGAATGAACGCGCCTGCTTTCTTGAGACTTTCTGAGATAGGTTCGTCGCGCTGCCAGAGTACGGAGAAGTTATAGATGAAGGTGAAATAAATAATCAGGCAGGCGAGTGCGACCCAAAACCAGCCGCTGGCGGGCGTAACCCAATCCGTCAGCCAGCGTCCGAGAGTCCCGACCCAACTATGAGCATGCGATTGAAAGAAACTTTGGCTAAGCTGCAACAGGGTCAGCACACCGATTGCGGCTGACACTGGAAAGACCCGACCGTAGTTGAGCAGGAGAGGAAGATGCGATTGGCTGCTGGGCGAGATGCGGCGGCCCACAACCCTCTTGGCATATTGGACCGGGATCTTGCGCATGGCGCTCATCACGTAGATGCTGAGGACCACGACGACCAAGCTCCCCAGGATGATCCCGCCAGACCACTGCAAGGCGACGAGCTTGCTGGGCGCTTCGCGGAGAACGCTGGAGACTTGTTTAACAAAGACCAGGCCGGAGCCGCCTACGAGAACAACTTCCGCGCCCGAGCCAATCCCTTTGCGGGTGATGAGATCGGTGACGGCAGTGGAAATCAAACTCCCCAAGGTAACCAGACACACGATGCGCAGCGAGGGCCAAAAACTTGCCGCGGTAAACCAGCGGATCTGTCCGGGAAAAAGGCCGACCTGCTGCGCGAGATAGTGGCTCAGGATCCAGGCAAAGAGAAAAGCTATGGGGATGGTGAGAACTTTGGTGATGAGCTCAAGGCGTTTCTTGCCCTTCTCACCCTCGCGTTGCATTTCGCGCAGGCGAGACGGGACCAGGCTGATAACCTGCACCAGCATGAGCGCCAGCAGATAGGGAAAGATACCGGCCGCCACCAGCGAGAAGTGGCTGATCACCTCGCCGCCGGCGAAGAGATCCACCGTTCCGATCAGGGGATTCTGGGCCAAGAGCTGGTGAATACGCTCTTCGTCTACGTTCAGTATAGGAATGGCCGCCAGAATGCGAAACAGCAAGAGCAGCAGCAGAGTGTAGACAAAGCGGCGACTCAGCTTGAGCTTCGAGTCTGCGAATTGGCCACCCAGGAATGGCGCCATCGATCAGGGCCCCGTCGCTGGATACAGGTCCAGCACCCAATCCGGATTACCGTCATGGTTGTTGCCGGGCGTCGTGAAGTTGTGAGTGCCGGAGTTGCGGAAGGGCGAACCACTGATGCGGAGAAAGGTTCCGTTCGAGGGATCGTACCAGCGGGCCTGGGTGAAGCCGGTGAATTCTGCCAGGTTGACGGTGAGCGTGGTGGCTTGTGGGCAGTAGGTAAGCGCGTACGCTCCTGGCACCCAGGCTGTAGTGCAGTAGTTGGATGTGGTGAGGTCCGCGTTGCCGCCATCGTACGTGCCATAGCCGGCGGTAACTACATGGTGCGCTGTATCGGGCACCAGGTTCTGCCAGGGCAGCGTGGCGAACAGGCTGTTGATGTATTTGATTTCGCGCGCGCCCGGGCTGAGGAGAAACAATTGCCATCCCGGCGGAAACAACCAGGTGTAGTGGTTGCCGTAGAGTTGCCCGGCGCCTCCGCTGGTCAGCGTCCAATATGCTTCCTCGCGCAGGACGTACGGTCCGGCCGGCCCGGGCAGCTGGCCGGTATTGTTCTCATATTCGTAGTTAGCCTCGGTCAGAAAAAGCGGCAAGACGGGCGAACTGGCGTAGGCCTGCACGAAGCAATCGTAGGTTTCGTAGTAGGTGTAGCAGGCATCCCAGGTCAGAACGTCGCTCAGCGTGGTGTCCTGGTTCGAGTAGCTGAAGTTGTAATTCAGTTCGATGGTTTGCAGATGCACGGGATCGGTGCTGGCGATTCCCAGCATCACCTGATGCACCAGGCTGTTGTCAGTCTGGCTGCTGTTCCAGGTTTGAAAGTCGTTGCCGCTTTGCCACACGATGTTGGCAAAGCTGCGATAGCGATTGCCCAAGTAGACTCCGAAGTTGTAGGCCTTCGAAGGCCCATTGTTCTCCAGTGTCACCAGCCATCCGCCAGTTTCGATTGGGTCAAGTACAACCGCGAGATGATAGCTCGCCGCCAGATTGACCAGAGAGTCGAGTTCCGCGAAGTAGCCTGAGTTGGGCGTCGAGAGATCGTAATTCGACGGGTCAGTGCCGCTGGTGAACGGAGGCGTGCCATCGTACGCCGTACCGTTGCCATTTCCACCGGTATAGGCAGTGCAAAGCGCGTCCACCAGGATGGAATTGAAACCCATCGCCTGCCGGTTCGACATGTAGCCGGACATTTGCAGCGGAGTGATATTAGCGATCATGGACTGCGGCGAATCTCCCATCAGCAGAAATGGCACGCCGTTGCTGTCGGTAAGATAGCGGCCATTGGCGCTGGCTTTCAGGGGATAGACTGGCGAAGCTGGAACGATGGACGACAGCGTTTGTGCGGCGAGAGTCGCACAGGCCACGCTGGTGGCGAGGAAGAGCAAAGCTGCGGTTCGCACAGAGCCCTCCTTCGATTGCTCTAACTCCGGGAGCGGAGTGCCGTGAACTATCGCCCACTATACATAGATTTTGAGGCTCCGCCCAGATTAGTGAATCATGTAACGCGCCTGCCCGGCACCCGCCCGGCACCTGCCCGGGCATTTCCTTCGGCCACGCGCTCTCACCGGGCAAGGTTCACTGAATGCACATCTTGTTGGAAGTGCTGAAGGTGTTGTGATACCAGGTGTTCGGGCAGCCCGTGGGATTGTCGTCGGCCAGGTCATGGTTGGAATTACCCGTGGCGTGGTTCTCATAAATAAGGTTCTGGACCGCCCCGGACTGCGCCTCGATGCCGTCGTTGGCATTCTGGTCGGCAGTATTGTTGTTCACGAAATTGTTTCGGCCGTCGATCGCGGTCAACACAAAGCCACTGCCTCCGTTCTGGCTGGATTGATTGTGCTCGTAATGACTCCACTCGTCGTTAATCACGAATCCGGCCCCGTGGTTCATGGTTGCGACGTTGTCGTGAATCTGGTTGTCCCAGGAATCCTCGCGCAGGTCGACGGTAAAGCCGGTGTTGTTGCCGGTGCAGGTAACCCGGCTCACCTCTCCCGTTTGGGAGTCGACCAATTCGAGACACTTGTCGAAGTTGGTGATGGTAGCCGGTCCATGGATGGTCACGTTCCGGGCCAGGCCGCTGGCTCTGGCGACTCGTATGCCGGTGCCTGTGCCGGACCCCGTGATCTGATGATTACCAAGTTCCAGCGTAACGTGGCCGAAGGTGATGTCAATGCCATCACCGGGACAATTCAACAGATCGTTCGCTAAAACGTAAGTCCCTGCCAGCCTGATATCAGTCCCGCAAGTTGTAATCTGGGTTTGCGCCTGAGCAGGAACGGCCAGTTGTGCCAGGAGCAGTAAGGCGGTGGCGATGGGGAGATACTTCAGCAGACGAGTGGCGAATACAGACACAGTTGTCCTCCAGTGTTCTTGGGAATCCTATGGTCCTGGGGCCGGGGATCTACCATCGGGTTTGAGCGGATATGACTATACACCGGGCGCTGCGGCTGTCAACGCGGCGGGTCGTCCATGTGCCTTTCGGATGGCCGACGGCCCGGAAGTATGATTAGGTCAAGGAGCAGGGAGCCGTGACCAAGCGTCAACCTAAAGTCCACACTCAGCTCGGCCGGAGCGCAGCCCAGATCTTTGCCGTCAACGATCGCCTGAACCAGAATCTCATCGAACATCTTGACCCTGCCGTGTGGCGAGCCAAACCGCCCGGCAACGTCCGCAACATTGCAGCGATCTTCACGCACGTACACAATGTCCGCTGCAAGTGGGTCAGGCTAACGGCCCCGCACCTGAAGGTCCCACGACAGCTCAACCGCACACTCTGCACGCCGCAGCAGGCCCGCGCGGGATTGGCCGCGAGCGCGGCGCGCTGCACCGAGATGCTGGCGGAAGCGCTGGGCGGCGAAGGCCGGGTCGCGCAGTTTCGCAGAGACGGCTGGGGGCAGCCATGGCCGGTTGGCCCGGAAATGCTCTGCTACATGCTCGCTCACGAAGCCCACCATCGCGGCCAGGTGTGTATGCTGGCGCATCAATTGGGGTTCCCGCTGCCGAAGCAGATGACGAGCGGGATGTGGAATTGGGAAAAGCTGGGGAGAGAATGCGGAGCGACACGCGGTCCCGGCGACGATCGTTCAGGAAGCTCTAATTAAGTCTAGGGTTGAAATCGTTTAGGAAGCTCTGATTAAGTCTGGGGTTGAAATCGTTGAGGAAGCTCTAATTGAGTTTAGGTTTTGAAGGGGACGGCCTTCAGGCCGTCCGCAGAGACCGCAGAATCGTGTGGCTTTAGCCACTGAGGGACTTCGCCTTAACTTGATCAGGATTTCCTTGAGACGTACCCGGCGTTGAGCGGGAGTTATCGGCTCACAAATGTTCCACATGGAGCGATTGTGAAACGGAGTCCAACGCCAAGGAAATGAAGCCGCACAAAAGAAAACGCACTCTGCAATTTGCAGAGTGCGCTATAAAGGTTTCCAGGCGTCGCAAGGGAAGAGCTATTTTTCTTTCTCTTCGCTTGACGGTTCGGTGGCCGCTGCCTGGTCTTCCATGGCCTTGTTTTCCTGCTCGGCCGACTCCAGGGCCTTGCGGCTCTCTTCGGCGCGCTTGGCGCGGAGTTCGGCACGCTTCTGGCGCTTCTCGTCCAGCGTCTTCTCGCTGCCCAGCAGTTCCACAAAAGCGATGTCGCCGCCATCGCCCTGACGGAAGCCGCCATGCACGATGCGGGTGTAGCCGCCTTCGCGGTCGCCATAACGCGGCGAGATCGTATCGAACAGTTTGTCGACGGCATCCCGCGTCATCAGGTACGCCCCGGCCAGACGGCGCGCTGCGACGTCGCCGCGTTTGCCCAGGGTGATCATCTTGTCGACGTGCGGGCGCATGGCTTTCGCCTTGGTAATGGTCGTCTCGATGCGCTCTTCCACGATCAGCGAGGTCACCAGGTTGCGCAGCAGCGCGCGCCGGTGTTCGGTGTTCCGTCCCAACTTCCATCCTGCTCTACGATGACGCATTTCCGTCTTCCTTCTCTCAGTTGCTTAGTAATTCGGATCGATGCCGTAGCTTGTCGAGGCCAGGCCCTGCGACATGCTCGAAGCGCTTCCCGGCACCGCATTGCCGTGCTCGTCGATCTTCATGCCCAGACCCAAGCCCATCGAGGACAAAATCTCCTTGATCTCGTTCAGCGACTTGCGCCCGAAGTTCTTGGTCTTCAGCATTTCCGCTTCGCTCTTCTGCACCAGCTCGCCGATGGTCTGGATGTTGGCATTCTTCAGGCAGTTGTAGCTGCGCACCGAAAGCTCCAGTTCCTCCACCGAGCGGTTCAGGTTCTCGTTGCGGATCTCCGGCTTGTCGCCCGCTGCGGCATTCTGGGCTTCCAACTCCTCTTCGAAGTTGATGAAGATGTTCATGTGGTCTTTCAGCAGCTTTGCTGCCAGGCCCAGCGCGTCCGCCGGAGTGACGGAACCGTTGGTCCAGATCTCGATCGCCAGCTTGTCGTAGTCCGTGATCTGCCCCAAACGCGCCGCCTCTACCGAGTAGTTGCACTTGCGCACCGGCGAATGCACGGAATCAATAGGAATGAATCCCAAGCCCAGGTCTTCATCGAAATTCTTGTCCGCCGAAACATAGCCGCGGCCGCGCTTCAGCCGCATTTCCATGTCCAGCTTTCCACCTTCGCTGACGGTCGCGATGTACACATCTTTGTCCAGCACTTCCACGTCGGCGTCGGCCTCGATCATGCCCGAAGTAATCACACCCGGTTGATCGGCCCGCAGATAAATCGCCTTGGGCGCATCGCCGTTCAGGCGAAACGGAATCTGCTTCAAGTTGAGGATGATGTCCGTGGCGTCCTCTACCACTCCAGGAATCGACTGGAATTCGTGCAGCACACCTTCGATCTTCACTGCGGTAACCGCAGCTCCCTCGATCGAAGAAAGCAATACCCGCCGCAGCGCGTTGCCAATTGTGGTACCAAACCCGCGTTCGAACGGCTGTGCCCAGAAGTGACCGTATTTGTCAGTCAGCGTCTCGGTATCAGTAGCCAGCCGTTTCGGTTTTTGAAAACCTTTCCAAAGCATTCGTAACTCCTCTATCTCTTCGGGCCTGCTGCGCGGGTGGCCACAGAAGCCACTCCGGCTGATCTGGCGCGAAGGTCTGTGGGAACTAGCAGCGTCGCGCCGCAGCTCCATGGTGAAAACTAATTGCTAGTTACTAGCTGTTACTAGCTACTAATTACTAGCTACTAGCTGCTGCTCTTCCTACTTGCTATACAGTTCGACGATCAACTGCTCATTCAGCGGCTGGTTGATGTCCTCGCGCTTCGGCAGCGCGATCACCCGGCCCTTATAGCCATCGCGATCGACTTCCAGCCACGCCGGAGGCGGCTGGTGGCTGGCAAATTCTTTCGCAGTCTCCAGCATTGCCAGCTTCTGACTGCTCTCGCGCACGCTAATTTCTTCGCCAGGCTTTACCTGATAGGAAGGAATATTGACCTTCCTGCCATTGACCGTGACGTGACCGTGACGCACCAACTGGCGGGCCTGGCGCCGTGCTACGGCAAAGCCCAGCCGATATACCACGTTGTCCAGCCGGCGCTCCAGTTGCTGCAACAGCAATTCGCCGGTGACGCCTTTGGCACGGAAGGCGCGCTCAAAGTAGTTACGGAATTGGCCTTCCTGGGTGAAGTAGATGCGCTTGGCTTTTTGCTTTTCGCGAAGTTGCAGGCCGTAGCCCACGATCTTGGCCTTGCGGTCCTTACCGTGCTGGCCGGGAGCGAAGTTGCGCTTCTCGATCGGACACTTGTCCGTGAAGCACTTTCCGCCTTTGAGGAACAACTTCATGCCCTCGCGGCGGCAGAGGCGGCATACTGCGTCTTTATAACGTGCCAAGTTCGTTTCTCCTTGTGGAACAGGGACTAGGCTCTAGAGACCAGGGAAGCTCGATCCTCTGCTCTTCCCCGCTCTATCGCCTGCGACTGTTGCACTTGCTGACGATCGGTTTACAGGACTTGGCGTCCCTTCTTCCCGATCAAAATTCAGGTGTTAGGGGCTGGGATCTAGGGAATGGTAGTTAGATGCTTCGACCACCCACTTCGATCCTGCGCCCGCTTCGGCGGGATGTTCGCTAGTTGCCAGCTTCTTTCCTAACCCCTGGCCCCTAGCCTCCAATCGCCGGGTGCCCCGTTCTAGCCTTCTATTGCCTAGGGCGGGGTAGTTTTAATCTAGACCCGTCTACGTTTCGGCGGCCGGCATCCGTTATGCGGCACCGGCGTCACGTCGCGGATGGTGCGGACATCCAGTCCTGCAGCCGAAAGCGCGCGCACCGCCGACTCGCGTCCCGAACCCGGGCCGCTCACCCGCACGTCCACGCTGCGCATGCCGTGATCGCGCGCCTGGTTGGCGGCATTCATCGCAGCCTGTTGCGCGGCGAACGGCGTTCCCTTGCGCGATCCCCGGAAGCCCAGCGATCCCGAACTCTTCCACGACACCGTGTTGCCTGTCGGATCGGAGATGGTGACGATGGTGTTATTAAAGGACGCCTGCACATGCACCAGCCCGTGAGGAATGTGCTTGCGCTCCTTCTTCTTGAACTTCTTGGTCTTGCCCTTCTTGTCGCCTGCGGCGGAAGCTGCTTTAGCCATGGGTTATGTTTTGCCCGTCGCTTTCTTTTTATTCGCCACCGTGCCCTTGCGCGGTCCTTTGCGGGTGCGGGCATTGGTATGCGTACGCTGGCCCCGGACCGGCAGGCTGCGGCGGTGCCGATACCCGCGATACGAGCCGATTTCGATCAGGCGCTTGATGTGCATCGAAATGTCTTTGCGCAGATCGCCTTCAACATCGCCTTCCTGCTCAATGACCTGGCGGATGCGGTTGACCTCGTCCTCGTTCAGGTCGCTTACCTTCTTGGTCGGCTCTACGCTCGCCGTCCCCAGAATGTTCGCCGACCGCGAGTTGCCGATGCCGTAGATGTACGTCAGCGCTATCTTGATGTGCTTGTTGCGCGGTAGATCCACGCCTGCAATACGTGCCATAGTTACTCCAAAAAGGCCTTTAGCCTTTAGCAGTTAGCATTTAGCTGAATGCCAAGTGCTAAATGCTAAATGCTGCTAGCCTTGCCGCTGCTTATGCTTTGAGTTCTCGCAGATGACCCGCACTACTCCGTGCCGGCGAATCACCTTGCACTTGTCGCAAATCTTCTTTACCGATGCCCGTACTTTCATGATTCCTTCAGTACCCCTTCAAAACTGTCATCCTGACCGCAGGCGGTCTTCCTTTTGACCGCCGGAGTCGAAGGACCCCTATTTATACCGATACACAATCCGTCCCCGGGTCAAATCATAGGGCGATAACTCCACCGCTACCCGGTCGCCAGGAAGGATGCGAATGAAGTTCTTGCGCATCTTGCCGGAAACATGCGCCAGCACCTGGTGCTTGTTCTCCAGCTCCACTTTGAACATCGCATTGGGCAGGGGTTCAACCACCACTGCCATCACTTCAATCGCGTCTTCCTTACTCATTCATCTCCGAGTTACTAGGGGTTAGGGAATAGGGCCAGCCATTAGGAAGTTTCCAATCCCTAGTCCCTAATCCCTCGCATTACTCCGTCAAAATCAGCGGCCCATTCTTCGTTACCGCAATGCAGTGTTCGAAATGGGCGCTATAGCTCCCGTCTTCGGTTACGGCCGTCCATTTGTCTTCCAGCAGCCGGGTCCCGGGACGTCCCATGTTCACCATCGGCTCAATCGCGATCACCATGCCATCGCGCAGCTTAGGTCCGTGTCCTGGGGTGCCGTAGTTTGGCACTTGCGGGTCTTCATGCAGCCGGGTGCCAATGCCGTGTCCAACAAACTCGCGCACCACGCTGAAACCGTTCGCCTCTACGTACTTCTGCACCGCGGAGCCGACATCGCCAATCGTGTTTCCTACCCGCGCCGCCGCAATCCCCTGCGACAGCGACTCCTGCGTAACCCTCAGCAATTTCTCCAGCTCCGGCGTGATCCCGTTACCCACAGGGACGGTGATGGCCGCATCCCCGTAATAGCCGTCCAACACTACGCCGCAATCCAGGGAAACGATGTCGCCTTCTTTCAGTACGCGCCGCTCCGAGGGAATGCCATGCACAATCTCGTTATTCACCGAGGCGCATAACACACAGGGATAATCGTAATATCCCTTAAATGCCGGCTTGGCGCCCAAGTCGCGGATCTTGCGCTCCGCCACTCGTTCCAGGTCCATGGTGGAACGTCCCGGTGCCACCGCGTCTCTCGCCGCTTCCAGGACCTGACGCACAATGCGCCCACTGCGGCGCATCTTCTCGATCTCCGAAGACGACTTACAAACGATTGACATTCTCGATCGCGCTAAAAGCCTGCGCCATTACTGCTTCCACCGGCTGCTCGCCGTTCACTTCAATCAGCCGCCCGCGGGCCCGGTAGTAATCCACCAAAGGCAGCGTCTGCCGCTCGTAAGCCTTCATGCGTTCCGTAAAAACGTCTTCCGCATCGTCCGGCCGCGTAGCCAGCAGCGTGCCATCAACATCACAGATGCCCTGGACTTTAGGAGGCTGGAGGTAGATGTTATAAATCCGGCCACAGGTGGGACACGAACGACGTCCGGTAATCCGTTGCAGTAGAACATTATAGTCCACTACCAAGCGGATCACAACCGGGGCTGCGCATGCCTGCTGGGCTCGAACATCGCCCTTCTTCGCTTCCCGCATCTTCTCCAACTGCGTATCCAGCCATTCCGCCTGCGGCACCGTGCGCGGAAAGCCATCCAGAATGAAGCCGCGAACGCAATCCGCATCCTGTAGCCGGTCCGCCACCATGTCGCAAACCAGATCGTCGGGAACCAGCTCGCCCCGCTCCATGATCGCCTTGGCCTTCATCCCCAGCTCGGTCTTGCGGGCTACGTTGCCCCGCAGAATGTCTCCCGTGGAGATCTGCGGAATGCCGAAGGTTTCAGCGATCAGCTTGGCCTGCGTCCCCTTGCCGGCCGCCGGCGGTCCCAGCAGGATTATGGGACCAACCACTCGCGTGTTCGTCGTTACGCCCACTGCTGCGGAAGTCTGCGCTTCCATGTTCTGTACCCTCGCGGGGTCGGAGCTCCCGGTACTCCTTTAGCTGCGAGCTTCGAGCCACGAGCTGCAGCTAAAACTTAAACAACCCTTTACCAGAGCCGGCTCGTAGCTCGAAGCTAGTAGCTCGTGGCTTCCTACCACGTCGCTCTTCGCCCACGCACTCGTCCGCTGCGCGGCGTAAAGCCTTCGTAATGCCGCATCACCAGCTGCGACTCCACCTGGTTGATGGTATCCATCGCCACGCCCACCACAATCAGCAGCGAGGTTCCGCCGAAGTAGAAGTTCACGCCCAGACCGTTGGTCACCCAACTCGGCAGGCGCTCAAAGAATCCGCCGATGGGACCCCACAGGTGATTCAGGCGGATACCGGCGATCATCCATTCCGGAATAAACGAGATCAGGATCAGGTACAGCGCACCCACCAGCGTGATCCGCGTCAAGATATCGTTGATGTAGTTTGCCGTCCGCGCCCCCGGCCGAATGCCGGGAATGAAGCCGCCATACTTCCGCATGTTGTCGGCAACTTCAGTCGGGTTGAAGATGATCGACACATAGAAGTAGGCAAAGAAGATGATCCCGATGGCATACAGCAGTGTGTACAGCGGCTCGCCCCACTGTAACGCCCGCAACATCGGGCCAAAATACCGGTTGTCTTTGAACAGCGCTCCCGCCGTCTGCGGCAAGGTCAGCACCGACGACGCAAAAATCACCGGCATCACGCCGCCGGAGTTCACGCGTAGCGGCAGGTGGGTCGACTGCCCGCCCATGACCTTGCGTCCCACCACCCGCTTGGCATATTGCACCGGGATGCGGCGCTCGCTGCGCTCCACGAAAACAATGAACGCCACAATCGCCACCATCAGCACTACCAGCATCAGCATGGCGGGAACCGTAAACGCGCCCCAAGCCTGGGACTGCACTTTTTCCGCCAGGTCCATGACGGCGCGGGGCAGGCCCACCACGATACCGGCAAAGATCAGCAGCGACATGCCATTGCCGACGCCGCGTTCCGTGATCTGCTCGCCCAGCCACATGATGAACACGCTGCCCGTGGTCAGGGTCAACATCGTCATCAGGACAAAGCCGATTCCGGGGTTCAGAACGAAGTCCGGCTGCCGCTGCAAGGTAAATGCGATGCCCAGAGACTGCACCGCGCTCAGGCCCAGCGTCAGATAGCGCGTCCACTGGGTAATCTTCTTGCGTCCCAGTTCGCCTTCTTTTTGCAGCTTGGCCAGCGGCTCGTACACTACCGTCATCAATTGCAGAATGATGGATGCCGTAATGTAGGGCATGATGCCCAAGGCAAACACCGTCAGCCGCCGCAGCTGGCCGCCGCTGAACAAATCAATGAAGCCCAGGAAGCTGCCACGGTTCTGGTCGAAGAACTGCGCCAGCTTGTCGGCGTTGATTCCCGGCGTCGGAATGTGTCCGCCCAGGCGGTACACTGCCAGCAGTCCAAGCGTAAACAGAATGCGCTTTCTAAGATCGGGAACGCGGAATACGTTGGCTAACTTCTCAAGCATAGAACCTCAAAAACCAGTGGCTGGTGGCTAGTGATCAGTTGTCAGCTTCCAACTGTGCGATTTAGCTAAGGTAAGTGCCAAATGCCAAGAACTGGCCACTAGGCACTGACCACTTGCACTTTCCCGCCGGCCTTCTCAATCTTCTCCTGCGCTGACTTGGAAAACTTGTGCGCATGTACGGTGAGCGCCTTCTTCAACTCGCCGTGGCCCAGCACCTTCACCAGCGTCTTCTTGGAGCTCACCACTCCCGCCTGGCGCAACAATTCCGGCGTGATCTCGCTCTCGCCCAGCTCGGCCAGCCTTCCCAGGTTCACCACTTCATACTCAACCCGGAAGATATTGACGAAGCCGCGTTTGGGCAAACGGCGGTGCAAGGGCATCTGGCCGCCTTCAAATCCGCGCATCATGCGCGAGCCGCTGCGCGACCGCTGGCCTTTATGCCCGCGCGTCGATGTCTTGCCCATGCCCGAGCCCATACCCCGGCCCACGCGCTTGCGCTTCTCTGACGATTTTCGAGGTGCTTTTAACGTACTCAGATTCATGTCGTTAACCCTATCAATTGCACTTAGCAGTTAGCATTTGGCAATTAGCCACTGCTTTCGGATGTTGTTTGCCGCGCTGTCTGCCCGCGTCTGGTTTGGACAAGCGTTAAATGCCAAAGGCCAACCGGGTACTCGCAACTACTTCACTATCTCCACCAGATGCGGCACCTTCGCCACCATGCCGCGGATTGACGGCGTGTCTTCCCGCACCACCACCTGGTTCAGGCGCGTGAATCCCAAGCCCTTAATCACCAGCTTTTGTTTCACCGGAGCCGCAATTGCCGAACGCACCCACTTCAACTGCATCCTGGTGCCCGGCTTGGCCGCCGCTGTTTCTGTCTTCTTGCGAATGCGTGCCATGATTACAGCTCCTCCACCGTCTTGCCGCGCATCGCGGCCACATCCTTGCGATCGCGCAGCTTGCCCAACGCGTTGAACGTAGCTTTGATCACGTTGTGCGGGTTGGTCGTCCCAATGGATTTTGTCAGCACGTTCTGCACCCCGGCTGAGGTCATCACCGCGCGCACCGCGCCCCCGGCAATCACTCCCGTGCCTTCCGGCGCCGGCTTCAGCAACACCATGCCCGAACCGTAGCGCCCCAGCACCTGGTGCGGAATCGTGGTCTGCGTCAGGTTCACGCGCAGCAGGTTCTTCTTCGCCGACTCAATCCCCTTGCGGATGGCCTGCGGAACTTCCTTCGCCTTGCCGGAGCCGTAGCCCACGACCGCAGAGGACGGATCGCCCACCACCACCAGGGCCGCAAACGACAGGTTCTTGCCGCCCTTCACTACCTTGGTGACGCGGTTGATCGAGACCACCTGGTCCTTCAGTTGATACTGCCCAGCGTCCAGCTTCTTCTTAACTATTGGCATTTTTTTCGCTCTTCGCTTCCCGCTTTTCGCTCTTCGCCAGATGCTCGTCGGCTGTTAACTGACAACTGACAACTGGCCACCGACAACTGTTGTTAGAACTCTAATCCCGCCGCTCGCGCCGCATCGGCCAGCGCCTTAATGCGTCCGTGGTACAAATAACCGCCACGATCGAACACCACCTTCTTGATGCCCTTGTCCTTGGCACGATCGGCAATCAGTTTGCCCACTTCTTTGGCGGAACTTACATTGCCGCCGGTAGGACGTTTGTCGCCCTTAATGCCTTTGCCTTTTTCCACCGACGTGGCCGCAACCAGGGTCACACCTTTCGCGTCGTCAATCACCTGCGCGTAGATGTGGTTTACCGAGCGATACACATTGAGCCGCGGACGCTCGGTTGTACCCATCACCTTCTTGCGTATCCGGGTATGTACCTTCTGCCGTGTCTGATCTTTTGAAGTCTTTGCTAGCATCTTTTTAGCTCTCAGCCGTCAGCTATCAGCTTTCGGCGATAAGTAATTTTTCTCTCTGACCACTGACCACTGGCCACCAGCCACTATTTCGCTCCGGTCTTGCCCACTTTCTTCTTCAGGCGCTCACCGGTATAACGCACACCCTTGTTCTTGTACGGATCGGGGGGACGCAAGCTGCGCATTTCAGCCGCGACAAATCCCACCTTCTGCCGGTCGATCCCGCTTACCGTGAGGTGCGTCAGCTTGGGATCGACGCTGGCCTCGATGCCGGTGGGCAGCGGATATTCAATCGGGTGCGAGTATCCCAGCGTAAACACCACCGTGTTCTTGCCTTTCAACTCAGCGCGATACCCAATGCCCACAATGTCCAGTTCCTTGGTCCAACCCCGGGTGACGCCCTCCACTGAGTTGTTGACCAGCGCCCGCACCAGCCCATGGATTGCGGCCTTCGAGTCGTCGTCGCGCACGATCAGCAGTTGTCCGTCGTTCTGTTCCAGCTTCACGCCGCCGGGCATGTGGGTGATAACTTCGCCCTTGGGACCCTTCACGCGGACCGTGTTGCCCTCAACAGCGTAGGTCACGCCCTTGGGCAACGGAATCGGCTTCTTTCCAATTCGAGACATAATCTTTAGCTCTCAGCTATCAGCCCTCAGCTATCAGCTTGTTCGATCCGCTGTAAGCCCCTGGCATCAAGATCTTAAATTTGGTTCGAACTGATACAGCACGCCCAAACCTTCTCTTTTCTTTAACCTTGCACGGTTTTACTGACAGCTGACAGCTGATAGCTGACAGCTATCCTAGTAAATCTCGCACAACACTTCGCCGCCTACACCTTCTTTGCGCGCCTGGCGGCCCGTCATTACACCCTTCGGCGTAGTCAGGATATTGATTCCCAACCCGCCTAGAATGCGGGGTATCTCGCTGTGCCCCACGTACACCCGGCAACCGGGCCGTGAAACTCGCTTCAAGTCGGAAATAGGCGAGGAATTATCGGAGCTGTACTTCAAGTACACTCGCAAGACCTTGCGGCCCTCTTCCTCGGTCGCCTTGAAGTTCGCGATGTAGCCCTCTTCTTTCAGAATGCGGGCCATCTCCACTTTCAGCTTGGAATGCGGAACGTCCACCTTCTGCTGCCGCGCCTTGATGGCATTACGAACTCGGGTCAGAAAATCCGAGACCGGATCGGTCAAACTCATGCTTTGCTTCTCCTGATATCGTCGCCCGTTAGCTTCTCATAACAACCTTCATCCGCCGGTGAGAAGAACCTGTCGGCAACGAACTAACTGCCTGACTAATTACCAGCTACCAATTACTAATTACTAGGCGCTAGCCACTGCTTCCTACCAACTCGACTTCGCAACCCCGGGAATCTCGCCCCGCAGTGCCAGATCGCGGAAGTGCAGCCGGCAAAGGCCAAACTTGCGCAGATAGGCGCGTGAGCGTCCGCAAATCTTGCAGCGGTTGTGCTGCCGGGTCGGGAACTTGGGCTTCTTATTCGTCTTAGCTATTTGTGATGTTCTCGCCATTGTTTCCTTTTCGCTCTTCGCTTTTGGCTCTTCGCTTTTTGCTATTGGCTCTTATTCCTGTCCTCTAGCCCACCGCTTCCCGTACTTGAAACTCGAAACTGGAAACCCGAAACTACTATCCCTAGTCCCCAATCCCTAGTCCCTTCCTACTGCCTAAACGGCATTCCCATATGTTTCAGCAGCGCCCGGGCCTGGTCGTCCGTACCCGCCGAGGTCACGATGGTGATATTCATGCCTTTCAACTTCTCGACCTTGGAGTAATCGATCTCCGGGAAAATCAGCTGATCGCGCACCCCCAGGGTGAAGTTGCCGCGTCCATCGAACGACTTGGTCGGTACACCGCGGAAATCGCGTACACGCGGCAGCGCTACATTCACCAGCCGATCGAAGAATTCGTACATCCGGTCGCCGCGCAGCGTTACCATCACTCCAATAGGCATGCCCTCGCGGACCTTGAACTGCGCAATCGACTTCTTTGCCTTGGTGACCACCGGCTTCTGGCCCGTGATCTGGGTGACTTCGGTGACCGCCGGGTCGATGAGCTTCGCATTCTGCGTCGCCTCGCCCACGCCCATGTTCAAAATGATCTTGTCCAGCTTGGGAGCCGCCATCGGGTTCTTCAGGCTGAACTCTTTCATCAGCGCCGGCAAAACTTCCTTGACATAGCGCTCGCGCAGACGCGCCGTCGCCCGATTCGTCGCCTTCGGCCGCGCTGGCTTTCCACCCGGCTCTGATCCAGCCGCTTCCACCTGCTCCGGCTTCGCCTTCTTGCCTTGCGGCTTGGCTTGCCCACCCGGCTGCTGCGCCTTTTGCTTCTTCTCTTTCTCTTCTGCCATTTCTCTTTTTCTACCTTTCTCACGGTTTCGGCGTCTTCGTTCTACCGGTTCGTGAGGAAATCATTCAGTGGCTAGTCGGCGGCGGCTAGAAACCTCGTGCACACTGCCGTCGATCACCCTCTGGCCACTGATCACTGGCCACCGGCCACTACTTCTCCAGCGTATTCCGGCAGTTCTGGCACACCCGCACATGGCGGTCGCCGTGATACTCATGCCCTGCGCGCACCGGCCGGTTGCAGGAATTGCACATCAACATAACGTTGCTGATGGCGATGGCGCTCTCCTGCTCGGCGATGCCACCCTTAATGTTCTTCTGCGGGTTCGGCCGCACGTTCTTCTTCACCATCATCACGTGCTCTACCAGAACCTTGCCCCTGTCAGGCATCACGCGGAGTACCCGGCCCTGCTTGCCCTTGTCTCGTCCGGTAATCACCCGCACCTGATCGTTGCGCCGAATATCTACACTCTTCTGCATGGTTATTCAATCCTCTAGGCGATTCGCGCTTGGCCTTTAGCACTTAGCATTTGGCACTTAGCTAAATCGCTTTTCAACTGAAAACTGATCACTGGCCACTAGCCACTGCCTTACAACACTTCCGGCGCCAGCGAAGCGATCTTCAGAAATTTCTTCTCGCGCAACTCGCGCGCCACCGGCCCAAAAACGCGTGTCCCCACCGGCTCGTGTACATCGTTGATCAGCACCGCCGCATTCTGGTCGAAGCGAATATAGGTGCCATCGCGACGCCGATGCTCTTTCCGAGTGCGCACAATGACTGCTTTTACCACCGTGCCCTTCTTGGCGGTGCCGTCCGGCGAAGCTTCCTTCACTGCCGCCGTAATCACGTCGCCCAATCCCGCCACCAGGCCGGTCGAGCCGCCCAGCGGCAGAATCATCTGCAGCTTGCGGGCGCCGGAGTTGTCGGCGACATCGAGCATGGTCCTCATCATCACTGCCATAATTCCTTCTCCTTCGCCCGCGTGTCCCGTCCCAGCCTTCATTTGGCCAGGGCAGGATTTGGGTGCCCCGTTCCAGCCTTCCTTTGGCCAGGGCGGGGAGCTACGACAGCCTAGACCGCCGGCCGCTCTTCCACCGGAGCCACCAGCGCCGCGCGCTGCACAATTTCTTTCAACTGCCAGCGCTTCAGCTTCGACAGCGGACGCGTCTCCTCAATCTTCACGAAGTCGCCGAGATGCGCCGTGCCCTGCTCGTCATGCGCGTAGAACCTCTTGCTCCGCGTTACCACCCGCTTGTACAACGGGTGCGCCCTTTGCCGCCGCACTTCGATCACGATGGTCTTGGCCATCTTGGTGGAGACCACCTTGCCAATCAGGATCTTGCGCCGGCCCGCAGGCTTTGCGTTACTGGTTGTGGTTTCGGCCATGGCTTATTTCTTCTCCGTCGCAGCCGTCTTCTTGGCCGCCTTCTTCGCCTTCTTCTCCGCCGGTGCGGGTGCGCTGGCTGCTGCCTTCGGAGCCGAAGCCCCGTTGCCGCCCGCAATCTGCTTCTCCCGCGTCACCGTCTTCACCCGCGCAATGTCCTTCTTCAGCTCGCGGATCTTCTTCAGGCTCTCGGTCTGCCCCATCTTGAGCTGAAACTTCATCTTGAAAAGCTGGTCCGACAGCTCGCGCTGCTGATGCTCCAGCTCAATCCCCGTCAGGTTACGAATTTTGTCTACATTCATCGTTAGCTCTCAGCTTTCGGCTATCAGCCGTCAGCTTGTTTTCTTCTGGTTCGAGCACCCCGTTGGTCATCCGCACCGTCACCGCTTACGCTAAGTCTTTAGCTGACGGCTGACGGCTGATGGCTGACGGCTGCTTCTTAGTGCACGCCTTCGCGCTGCACGAACTTCGTCCGCAGCGGCAGCTTGTGCGACGCCAGACGCATTGCCTCGGCCGCATCGGCCACCGGCACCCCTTCCATTTCGAAGAGGATCTTGCCCGGCCTTACTACCGCGACCCAGTGGTCGGGCGCGCCTTTGCCTTTGCCCATACGGGTTTCAGCCGGCTTCTTGGTGACGGGCTTGTCGGGAAATAAACGGATCCAGATCTTGCCGCCACGCTTGATGAAGCGCGTCATGGCCACACGGCTGGCTTCAATCTGGCGGTCCGTGATCCATCCCGGCTCCAGGACCTTCAACCCGTAGTCGCCGAAGGACAGCTCGCCCCCGCGCCACGCCTTGCCGCACATGCGGCCGCGCTGTTGCTTGCGATACTTCACTTTCTTTGGCATCAACATAATCAGTTTCCAGTTGTCAGTTGCCAGTTCTCAGTTACCACCGTCAGTCGCCGTCTTGCTGACAACTGACCACTGGCCACTGACAACTGTTCTTAAAACGCTCCCGACTGCACCCCTGGGGCTCGCGCTTCTTCTCGCGAAGATCTCGCCCTTGTAAACCCAGCACTTCACGCCAATCACGCCATAGGTGGTGCGAGCTTCAGTGAAGCCATAGTCGATGTCGGCGCGCAGCGTGTGCAGCGGCAGCCGTCCCTGCAGATACCACTCCGAGCGCGCGATTTCGTTGCCGTTCAGGCGGCCGCTGACTCGCACCTTGATTCCTTTGCAGCCAAAGCGCAGCGCCGAATCCACCGCCTTGCGCATGGCGCGCCGGAAGCCTACGCGCTTTTCCAGCTGCAGCGCAATGTTCTCCGATACCAGTTGCGCGTCCAGTTCCGGCTTGTGCACTTCCTGGATATCGACGTACACCTCGCGCTTGGTGCGGTTCTGGATCTCCTGCTTCAGCTTGTCGATCTCCGCGCCTTTGCGCCCGATGATGATGCCCGGACGCGCGGTGCGGATGATGATGCGCAGCTTGTTGCCCGGCCGCTCAATATCGATGGAGCTGACGCCCGCCGACTTGAGCTTGTCCTTCAGCTCGGCCTTCAGCTTGACGTCTTCCAGCAGCAGTTTGTCGTAGTCGCGCTCCACGAACCAGCGCGACTTCCACGGCTTGGTGATGCCGAGACGGAATCCGTATGGATGGACTTTCTGTCCCATAGATCTCCTACTTTTTCTTGGCAGGCTTTTTGCCCGCAAACTTTTTCGCTGGAGCTTTCTTGGCCGCCTTCTTGGCCGCCGGCTTCTTCGCCGGCGCCTTCTTGGCGGCTTTCTTCGCCGTTGCCGGCGCGCCCGGTTCAACCTTCTGCACCAACTCGCCCTTACCGTTGGCTGAAACTTTTTCCGCCAACGCAATCTCAATGTGGGAGATGCGCCGCTGATAGCGGTAGGCGCGTCCCATCGGCGCCGGACGGATACGCTTCATGCGGGGCCCGTCATTGGCTATCGCCCGCGTCACGATCAGGCGATCGACGTCAACATCCAGACCCTTCTCGGCGCTCACATAGTTGGCATTCTCCACTGCCGAACGCAACAGCTTGTACAGCGCCGGAGCGATGCCCTTCTTGGTGAAATTCAGCGTGTCCAGCGCCTCTTCCACCCGGCGGCCCTTGATCATGTCCAGCACCAGGCGCGCTTTCTGCGGCGAGACCCGCACGTAATTCAGTTTGGCTGTGAACTCCATGTCGTTTCCTTATCTCGCCGGCGCGGGCTTGGCCGCGGTTTCCGTCGCCGCCCTCACCGAGTGGCCTTTGAAGGTGCGCGTCATGCTGAATTCGCCCAGCTTGTGGCCCACCATGTTTTCCGTGATGTACACCGGAATGAATTTCTTTCCGTTATGCACCGCCAGGGTGTGGCCCACCATCTCCGGAATCACCGTCGAACGGCGTGACCAGGTGCGCACCACCTTCTTCTCGTTGCGCGCATTCAAGCCGTCGACTTTGGCCTGCAGGTGCGAATCGATAAACGGACCCTTCTTGGTTGAACGTGCCATAGTCTCTCAGTCCTACTTCTGTCTGCGGGTCACGATGAATTTATCGGTCCGCTTGTTGTTGCGTGTCTTGTAGCCGCGCGTGGGCTGGCCCCACGGCGTCACCGGATGCCGTCCGCCGCTGGTCTTGCCTTCGCCGCCGCCGTGCGGATGGTCCACCGGATTCATCACCACGCCGCGGTTGGTTGGCCGGATTCCCATCCAGCGCGTGCGGCCGGCCTTGCCGATGGAAATGTTTTCGTGATCGACATTGCCCACCTGGCCTACCGTCGCCATGCAATCCACCAGCACCTTGCGGGTTTCGCCCGAAGGCAGCTTCAGCAGGGCGTAATCGTTTTCCTTGGCGACCAGCTGCGCCTGCGCTCCCGCCGAGCGCGCCATCTGCGCGCCTTTGCCCGGCTTCAGCTCGATGTTGTGCACCGTCGTGCCGGGAGGAATATTGCGCAGCGGCAGCGCATTGCCCACCAGGATGTCGGCGTCGGGACCGCTCACTACTTTGGCCCCAACCTTCAGTCCCACCGGGTACACGATGTAGCGCTTCTCGCCATCGGCATAATTCAGTAGCGCAATTCGCGCCGAACGGTTGGGATCGTATTCGATCGAGGCGACGGTGGCGGGGATTCCCGCCTTGTCGCGCTTGAAATCGATGATGCGCAGCTTGCGCTTGTGTCCGCCGCCGTGATGCCACATGGTCAGGTCGCCGGCATTGCGGCGTCCGCCGGTGCGCTGCTTCGGCTCGGTCAACGGCTTGTACGGCCGGTTGGTCGTCAGGTCATCGTTGACCGTCGAGGTCGTGAACCGCCGCGTCGGAGTTGTCGGTCTATAAGTCTTGATTGCCATGATTCGCTCTTCGCTTTTCGCCACTGGCTCTTCGCTCAGCAGCTGGGGTGCCCCGTTCTAGCCTTCAGTTGGCCAGGGCGGGCTGAACGCCACTAGATATTCTCTGCGTACTCGGGCATCTTCTGCCCCGTCTTAAGCCGCACATACGCCTTCTTCCAGTCGGGACGGTAGCCGGTAAACTTGCCCCGGCGGCGTTCTTTGCCGGTGAAGGTCGCGGTACGCACCGAGTCCACCTTCACCTTGAAAATGCTCTGCACCGCCTGCTTGATCTCCGTCTTGCTGGCCTTCAGGGCCACTTCGAAGACCAGCGTCGCTTCCGTTTCCTTTACGCCTAGACCCTTTTCCGTGATCACCGGGCGGCGAATGATCTGATACGCCGACTTCATTTACGCCACCTCCGCGTGTCTGCGCCTGGGCGCCGAGGCCTTCAGCGAGTCCTGCAACTTCTCCAGCGCCGGCAGCGCGAAGATTGCGTTTTCATAACGCAGCAGGTGATAAGGATGGACCTGGTTGCCCGCCAGCAATTCCACGCCTTCCAGATTGCGCGAGCTCAGGTGCAGATTGTGGTTCTCGCTCGCCGAACTTTCCACCAGCAGCGTCGTACCCTTGGCGTTCAGCTTGTCCAGCGTCTTGCGGAACTCCTTGGTCTTGACGGCTTCCAACTCGAAGTTCTCCACCACCACCAGCTTGCCGTCGGCCAGCTTCGCCGCCAGCGCCGAACGCAACGCGCCCAGCACCTTCTTGCGCGGGAACGCGTAATCGTAGGAGCGGGGTTGCGGTCCATGCACGGTTCCGCCGTGCCGCCACAGGGGCGAGCGAATGGAACCCACACGCGCGCGGCCGGTGCCCTTCTGCTTCCAGAGCTTCTTGCCGGCGCCGCTCACCAGCTTCTTGTTCTTGGTGGCGTGCGTGCCGGCCCGCTGTCCGGCGCGGTAATGCTTCACCGCTTCCCACAGCAAGTCCTCGTTGACCGCGCCGAATACTTCCTCGGCCAGCTCGAGGGAGCCAACTACCTCGCCGCCCAGATTCACTACATCAATCGTCGCCATATATCTCTTCCAATTCGAAGGTCTTGCGACCTTGGCTGTCAGCTGTCAGCCGTCAGCTATCGGCCAGATCAAGTAACCCCTGGCCCCTAATCCCTAATCGCTATTTCTTCTTCGCCACCGCGCGCTTCGAAGCCTTCAACGGATCGACCGTGCCCGCGCCGCTGAATCCACGACGCTCTCTGGGCGGCTTCTTCGCCTTGGTGATAATCACGTATCCGTCCCGGTGTCCCGGGACCGCGCCTTCCACCACCAGCAGGTTCTCGTCCTTGTCGACGCCCAGCACGCGCAGGTTGCGGACCGTTACCCGCTCCACGCCCATATGTCCGGCCATGCGCATGCCTTTGAACACGCGCGACGGAAACGCCGACGAGCCGATCGAGCCGGTAATCTGGAACATCGATCCGTGCGAGGCCGCGCCGCCGGCAAACTTGTGGCGCTTCACTACGCCCGCAAATCCGCGTCCCTTGCTGGTGCCGGCAACATCGACAAATTTCTCGCCCTCGAAGATATCCACCAACACTTTGTCGCCGACCTTGGTGCCGTCCTGGGTCTCAGGATCGACTACCACCGGCACTTCGCGCAGGAAGCGCAGCGGCGGCAGATTGTTCTTCGCGAAGTGGCCCTTCATCGCGCCGGTCAGACGCGACTCCTTCACGAACTCCACCAGCCCGATCTGGGCGGCGTCGTAGCCGTCCTTGTCGACGGTCTTGCGCTGGGTCACAACGCAGGGGCCGGCCTGCAGCACGGTGACGGGGTGAACATCACCCTTGTCATCGAAGAGCTGCGTCATGCCGACTTTCTTGCCGAGAATTCCACCGACTGCCATGTTCTTGTCCTCAACTCCGCTTCTCGCCGTTCGATTCGACCGGGGGGTTGTCGCCAACCTCGGAAGCTTTGTTTGTGTTGCTCTCAGCTATCAGCTGTCAGCCATCAGCTAAAACTCTCGTTCTTGTTTTAGCTGAGAGCTGAGCAGCTGACGGCTGACAGCCCTACTTATGTTCTTTCCCGAACGCCTTGATCTCCACGTCCACGCCCGCGGGAAGCTCCAGCTTCATCAGCGCGTCCACCGTCTGCTGCGTCGGCTCCAGAATGTCGAGCAGGCGCTTGTGGGTGCGAATCTCAAACTGCTCGCGCGACTTCTTGTCCACATGGGGCGAGCGCAGCACGCAGTACTTGTTCTTCACCGTGGGCAGCGGAATCGGTCCCGCGATGGTTGCCCCGGTGCGCGTCGCCGTACTGACGATCTCGCTGGTGGACTGGTCAAGAATGCGATAGTCGTAGGCTTTCAGCCGGATGCGGATTCGTTCTTTGCCAATCACGTTAGTTATCTCTCAAAGATCTCTGTTAAGGCTGGTTCCGTCTCCGCAACTCGCCTCGCGGCTTTTGCCGCTGTTTTTCGGGTGCCCCACTCATTCCAGCTTTTGGAATGAGTGGGAAGCTAAAACCTACGCAATAATTTCCGTGATGGTGCCGGCGCCCACGGTGCGTCCGCCTTCGCGGATTGCGAACCGCAAACCCTTTTCCATCGCCACCGGCGTGATCAGCTCAATCTCCAGGCTCACGTTGTCGCCCGGCATCACCATCTCCGTGCCCGCCGGCAACGTCGCTACCCCCGTCACGTCCGTCGTGCGGAAGTAGAACTGCGGCCGGTAGCCCTTGAAGAACGGCGTGTGCCGTCCGCCTTCTTCCTTCGACAGCACGTACACTTCGCCTTTGAACTTGGTGTGCGGCGTAATCGAGCCCGGCTTCGCCAGCACCATGCCGCGCTCCACATCTTCCTTCGCCGTGCCGCGCAGCAGCAGGCCGGCATTGTCGCCCGCCATGCCTTCGTCCAGCTGCTTCTTGAACATCTCCACGCCCGTCACCACCGTCTTGCGCGTCTCGCGGAAGCCGACAATCTCGACATCCTCGCCCACCTTCACCTTGCCGCGCTCGATGCGGCCCGTCACCACCGTGCCGCGTCCCTGAATCGAGAAGATGTCTTCGATCGGCATCAGGAACGGCTTGTCGATATCGCGCGCCGGCAGCGGCACGTTCTTGTCCACCGCCTCCATCAGCTCGTCAATCTTGGCTTCCCACTGCGCTTCCCCGTTCAGCGCCCCCAGCGCCGAGCCGCGAATCACCGGCACATCGTCGCCCGGAAACTGATACTTGCTCAGCAGCTCGCGCACTTCCATCTCCACCAGATCGATCAGCTCGGGGTCCTCCACCGCGTCGCACTTGTTGAGAAACACCAGCACGTAGGGCACGCCGACCTGGCGCGCCAGCAGCACGTGCTCTTTGGTCTGCGGCATGGGGCCGTCGGTGGCCGCGACCACCAGGATCGCGCCATCCATCTGCGCCGCGCCGGTAATCATGTTCTTGATGTAGTCGGCGTGGCCGGGACAATCCACGTGGGCGTAGTGCCGGTTCGCCGTCTCGTACTCCACGTGCGCGGTGGCAATGGTTATGCCGCGGGCTTTTTCTTCCGGCGCGTTGTCGATCGAGTCGAAGGTGCGGAACACGATCTTGGGATTGTGCTTCTGCAATACCTTGGTGATGGCCGCCGTCAACGTGGTCTTGCCATGATCGATGTGCCCGATGGTGCCAACGTTCACGTGCGGCTTGCTGCGATCAAATTTCTCTTTCGCCATTGGAGCTCCTAAAAAGCTGCCGTCCCTAAAGGGACTCAAAATGATTGCGTCACAATCGGCACGGCTAAAGCCGTGCCCCTTCAAAACCTACTTCGTTCCCGCCGGGCTCTTGCCCTGCACCTTGGCCACAATCTCTTCAGCCACCGCCCGCGGCGCCTCTTCGTAACGCGAGAAGTGCATGCTGAAGGTCGCGCGGCCCTGGGTATTCGAGCGCATGTTGGTCGCATAGCCAAACATCTCGGCCAGCGGAACCATCGCCTTGATCACCTGCGATCCGGCGCGATGCTCGATGCCTTCAATCCGTCCGCGACGGCTGCTCAAATCGCCGATGATGGCGCCCATGTACTCCTCGGGCACAACCACTTCCACCGACATCACCGGCTCCAGCAGCACCGGACTGGCCTTGCGCGCCGCTTCCTTGAACGCCATCGAACCGGCGATCTTGAAGGCCATTTCGTTGGAATCGACATCGTGATAGCTGCCGTCGTAGAGCGTAGCCTTCACGTCCACCATTTCGTAGCCGGCCAGAACGCCGCCTTCCATGGCTTCCTTAATGCCCTGGTCCACCGGCTTGATGAATTCCTTGGGAATCACGCCGCCCACAACTTCGTTGACGAACTCGTAGCCCTTGCCCGGCTCGTTCGGCTCCAGCCGGATGCGCACGTGACCGTACTGGCCGCTGCCGCCGGTCTGGCGAATGTATTTGCCTTCGGCCTGCGACTGCTTGCGGATGGTCTCGCGATAGGCCACCTGCGGCTTGCCCACATTGGCCTGCACGTTGAACTCGCGCATCATGCGGTCCACGAGGATCTCCAGATGGAGCTCGCCCATGCCGCTGATGATGGTCTGTCCGCTGTCGGGATCGGTGTTGACCTTGAAGGTGGGATCTTCCTGCGCCAGCTTGCCCAGCGCGACGCCCATCTTTTCCTGATCGCCCTTGGTCTTGGGCTCGACCGCAACCGAAATCACCGGCGCCGGGAACTCGATGGACTCCAGGATGATGGGGTGGTTTTCGTCGCAAATGGTGTCGCCGGTGGTGATGTGCCGCAGTCCAACGCAAGCGCAGATGTCGCCGGCATAGATCTCGGTGATGTCCTCACGCTTGTTGGCATGCATCTTCAGCAGGCGGCCAATGCGCTCGGAGCGCGAGCGTCCGCTGATGTGCACGCTGTCGCCCTGCTTCAGATGGCCCGAGTACACGCGGATAAAAGTGAGCTGCCCGACGAACGAGTCGGTCATGATCTTGAACGCCAGCGCCGAGAACGGCGCCTTGTCGTCAGCCGGCCGCTCTTCTTCCGCGCCCGTGTCAGGGTTCAAGCCTTTGACCGGAGGAACATCCAGCGGCGACGGCAGATAGTCCACCACCGCGTCGAGCATGGGCTGAATGCCTTTGTTCTTGAAGGCGGTTCCGCAGATCACCGGGAAAACTTTCATCTTCAGCGTAGCCCGGCGCAACGCGGCTTTCAGCTCGGCTTCGCCAATGGTTTCGCCTTCGATGTACTTGTGCATCAGCTCGTCCTGATCGTCGTTTTCCACGACGGTCTCGACCAGAATCTGATGGTAGGCCTGCGCCTTCTTCTTCAGCTCTTCGGGAATCTCTTCGACCTCATACTCGGCGCCCAGGCTTTCGTCATTCCAGATGATCGCCTTCATGGTCATCAGGTCGATGACGCCCTTGAACTTGTCTTCCTGGCCGATCGGCAACTGAATCGCGACCGGGCGGGCATTGAGACGCTTGCGGATGGTATCGACGGCGTGCTCGAAGTCGGCGCCCATCTTGTCCATCTTGTTGATGAAGCAAATGCGCGGGACGCCGTACTTATCGGCCTGGCGCCAGACGGTCTCCGACTGCGGCTCCACGCCATGCACGGCATCGAACACAGCGCAAGCGCCATCGAGCACGCGCAGCGAGCGCTCCACCTCGGCGGTGAAGTCCACGTGGCCGGGAGTGTCGATGATATTGATGCGAATGTCTTTCCAGACGCAGGTGGTGGCGGCGGAGGTGATGGTGATGCCGCGCTCCTGCTCCTGCGCCATCCAGTCCATCGTCGCAGTGCCTTCATGGACCTCCCCGATGCGGTGCGTGCGTCCTGTATAGAACAGGATGCGCTCCGTCGTGGTGGTCTTACCGGCATCGATGTGGGCCATGATGCCGATGTTCCTGCAACGATCTAATGGGACCTGTCTGGGCACAATCTTTTCCGTTTCCTGCTAGGCGACCTTGCGGGCCGCGGTGAACCTGGGTCGTCCCTACGGGACGCGGGATTTCTTCGTCGTTTAACGCAGGCCTAAAGGCCTGCCCTTCCACCTACCAGCGATAGTGCGCGAAAGCCTTGTTGGCCTCGGCCATGCGGTGTACATCTTCTTTCTTCTTGATGGCCGCGCCCTTGCCATTGGCAGCGTCAAGCAGCTCATTGGTCAGCTTGTCGATCATGCCTTTTTCGCCGCGGCTGCGGCTGTACTGCAAAATCCAGCGGATGGCCAGCGAGGTGCGGCGGTCGGCATTGACCTCGATAGGCACCTGGTAGTTGGCGCCGCCCACGCGGCGGGTCTTCACTTCCAGCACCGGCTTGGCGTTCTCCACCGCCTTCTTGAACAGCTTGATGGCCTCGTCGCCGCCCTTTTCCTCGAGCTTCTTCATGGCGTTGTAGAAGATGTTCTGGGCGGTCGACTTCTTGCCGTCCCACATCATGGAGTTCACAAACTTGTTGACCAGCGTGGACTCGTACACCGGGTCCGCCAGCGGTTCGCGTTTCGCGATATGTCCTTTTCTCGGCATAAATCTCTCAGGGCTAGCCGCTGTCTGCGGCGCCACTCGCCTTGGCCTTGGCCCGTACTTGGAACGGCTCTGCTTGCGATTGGCAACACCCACGGAGTCCAGCGTGCCGCGCACCACGTGATAACGCACGCCCGGCAAGTCCTTCACACGGCCGCCGCGGATCAGCACAATCGAGTGCTCCTGCAGGTTGTGGCCGACACCGGGAATGTAGGTCGTCACCTCGATGCCGTTGGTAAGCCGCACGCGCGCGACCTTGCGCAGCGCCGAGTTCGGCTTCTTAGGCGTCTGGGTGTACACGCGAGTGCAAACCCCGCGCTTCTGCGGGCACGACTGCAGCGCCGGGCTGGCCGTCTTATAGTTCGGCGCCGTCCGGCCTTTCCGCACCAGTTGATTAAAAGTAGGCACTCTTGGTAACTCCTTCGTTTCTTCAGGCCAGTCTTTCGACTGACCGATGCCGCCTTCCAAACTCCACGGCACAAGACCGCAAAATCGCGCCCGCCCGGCAGCCCCATCAGCGGCCCTGGCCGTGACGCAATGACTCTGCCCCCATTTTTGGGGCTGGGCAGCACTTCACCGTGGCCATAGGCCACTTTGCCCATGCTTCCCCGGCGCATAGCCAGGGAAAGTTGGTTTCCGCTCAGGTTGGGCTTACGACGGTGACGCCGTGGTCGTCCCGCAACCGGCCCGATGCCGGATAGCGGAGAACAATAACGAGGGCGCTCCGTTTCGTTGCCTCGGCCTGCATACCCACCGGAAAGCTCCGGCGGAAGCGCAGGCACGTTTCAGCGAGGATCCTGCAAAGCAATTCTACAGGATATGGATCACAGCAGCACAGCCAGACACTACAGGCAGGCCAAACATAACTCGCAGAACCCTTTTACTATAGCAACCAGAATCGCGCGCCGTCAACCGATTCTGCAAGATTTGGTCTTGTACCCCAGGCGGAGCCATTGCAGAAACGGCAACAAACCTCAGCTGACGGCAAGCTCTGAGCCGGTCAAGGTGAATTAAGGTGTGTTCGGTCGAGGGTTGCTCCACCTTAATCCGAATCGTTGCTGTAAACCGGATCTTCCGCCTCGAACGGAACCTCCAGGCCGCCGGTCGAGCCGAAGGCGGACTCATCGGCTATCCTCTGCAGTTCCTGTTCGAATTCCCGGCTGCGCCACCGCACCACCAGAAGCTCGGGTTGCTCCCGGCCATGACCGTGGCAAAGCGGGCAAAGCACATGCTCTTTTTCAGCTTGCATGACCATTTACACCTCTTCAGCAGACATCATATATTGCAACGCGAATCACGATCACGCGCAGTGAGGCGCATCACGAGAGGATGTGAGAGCAGCGCAGGTTTGCGACCACGAGCAGGTCGCAAGAAAAATTGTCGAGGCCAAGGCCTTCGGCGCCCGTCCGACAAAAAGCAAATCGCCCCCGCTCAGATGGCGAGCGGAGGCGACTTAGCAAAAGCTGATAGCTGACGGCTGAAAGCTGACAGCTTCTTCAGTACGAATATCCATCGGGCTGCGACACCGCTCCGACTTCAATCTTGCGTATCGACGTAGTCTCGCCCCGCCGCAATCGCCTTCTTGTCGAGTTCCAGCAGCTTGGGATTTTTCACCGTCTCTTCCAGCACGGCAATCGCCGACTCCGCCGGCAGGCACTCGGTTTCTTCCAGCAACGCCGCCAGCATGACAACATTGGCGACCTTCGCCGAGCCCATACCGTCGGCGATCTCCGACGCGGGCACGCAGACCACGCGGGCTTGCGGCGCGCTGAAGCCTTCGGGCAGTTTGGTGCTGTTGTACAGAATCAATCCGCCGGAGGCGACCGTAGGCCCGAACTTGTGCAGCGACAATTCGTTCATCGCGACCAGCACTTCAGGCTGCGAGATCAGCGGCGAGCCGATGCGATCATGCGAGAGCATGACGTGGCAGTGCGCGCTGCCGCTGCGCATCTCCGGGCCGTAGGAGGGCAGCCAGCTCACTTCCATGTCCTCGCGCAGACCCATCTCAGCCAGCAACTGACCCATCAGCAGAACGCCTTGTCCGCCGAAGCCGGCCATCTTTACGGTCAGATCGCGAGTGTGATGATGACGCCTGGGAAGTGCATCGCTGGTCTCAGCGTCCGTCTACTTCCAGTGCTTCGGCAATGGTCTTCACCGGGACCTTCGCGTCGACCGGCAACTCCGGTTTGCGATCGCGGAAGACGCCCAGCGGAAACGCTTTCATCAGGGTTTCCCCAACCCACTTGCGGCAAACTACCGGATCCATCTTCATGATGGTCGGACACGGCGAGAGAAACTCGACCAGCGAGAAGCCGCCGCCATCTTTCTGGATCTGGAGCGCCTTCTTGACCGCCTTCTTCGCCTTCATGATGTTCTTCATGTCGCTGAGGGCAACCCGCTCGAGATAGGTCGGCGTCTCCAATGCGGCGAGAAGTTCGCAGACATGAATGGGCAGTCCCTCATTGTGGGAGCGACGTCCCCAAGGCGAGGTTGTGCTCTTCTGGCCAACCAGCGTGGTCGGCGCCATCTGTCCGCCGGTCATGCCGTAAATGGAGTTGTTGACGAAGAAGACGCATATGTTTTCGCCGCGATTGGCGGCGTGAATAATCTCCGCGGTTCCGATGGCCGCCAGATCGCCATCGCCCTGGTAGGCCATCACGATGGACTCGGGGTTGGCGCGCTTGAGCGCGGTTGCCGCCGCCGGAGCGCGGCCGTGCGCCACCTGCACGTTGCCTACGTCAAAGTAGTAATAGGCAAAGACCGAGCAGCCGACCGGACTGACCAGAACGGCGCGGTCCTGGACACCGAGCTCGGTCAGCGCCTCGGCAATCAGTTTGTGGACAACGCCGTGGCCGCAGCCCGGGCAGTAGTGCGTCTGGTTCTGCAACTCGGCTTTGCGCTCGTACTTGTCGTAGAACGCCGGCGATTTTTCGTGAATTACTTCGTAGCCTTCCACAATTTCTCTCCTAAACCCGGTTCATGTCCTACCGGGGTCCCCGACAAGCGCCGCTTTTGCGCTTGATGGGGCGGTTATACGTGGGCTGCCATGCGCGCGAAAACCTGCGCCGTAATTTCTTCGGTCATGGGAACGTTGCCGCCGACGCGGCCGTAATATTCCACCGGAACGCTGCCGTTGAGGGCCAGCTTCACGTCCTCCACCATCATGCCGGTGCTCAGCTCTACCGCCAGCACCTGCTTCACGTGCTTGGCCGTCTCGCACAACTCGCGCGACGGGAACGGCCACAGCGTGATGGGACGGAACAAGTCCGGCCTTCATGCCCTGGGCGCGCAGTTGATCGACGGCCGAGCGCAGCACCCGCGACACGATGCCAAAGCCGACCAGCAGAATCTCGGCATCTTCGGTCAGATAGTTCTCGTGACGGCTCTCCAGCTCCTGCGCAAGCTGATACTTCGCTTCCAGCTTGCGGACGTGCGCTTCCAGCGCATCCGGCTCCAGCACGATGGAGCTGATCATGTTTTTCTTGGACTCCGCCGTGCCCTTCACCGCCCAGTCTTTTTCCGGCGGCACGATGTCGCGCATCTTGATTTCGAGCGGCTCCATCATCTGGCCGACGTAGCCGTCGGTCATGATGACTACGGGATTGCGGTAACGATCGGCCAACTCGAACGCCAGCACGGTGAGGTCGAACATCTCCTGCACCGATGCCGGCGCCGAGCACGATATTGCGATAGCAGCCGTGGCCGCCGCCCTTCACCACGCAGAAGTAGTCGCTCTGCTCGGGGGCGATGTTGCCCAGGCCCGGACCGCCGCGCACCACATCGACGATGACGCCCGGCAGCTCCGCGCCCGCCATGTAGGAGATGCCTTCCTGCATCAGGCTCAGTCCGGGGCCGGACGACGCGGTCATCACGCGCTGTCCCGCCGATGACGCGCCGTAAACCATGTTGATGGCCGCCACTTCGCTCTCCGCCTGCAAGAAAGTGCCGCCCACTTCTGGTATCAGGAGGGCGGCATATTCGGCGATCTCGCTGGCCGGAGTGATGGGATATCCATAAAAAGCCTTGCATCCAGCCAGGACCGCGCCTTTCACGATGGCAACATTTCCTTTACAGAGCTGCCGCATGGGCCACCTCCTGCTTCGGCGGCACGGCTGGAGCAGCCGTTTTGGCCGGCGGCGTCAGGCGTTCGACGGTGATGGCGCCGGGCTCGGGGCAGCAGTAGAAACACGCGCCGCAACCGGTGCAGTCTTCGCCGGTATATTGCGCCGCATGCACACCGTAGTGGTTGAGCTCGGGCGCCAGTTCAAGACATTCAGGAGGACACGACTCGACGCACAAGCCGCATCCTTTGCATTCTTCGGGATCGATGATGACGTTACCGCGCGGTTGCGATGACATGGTCTTACCCTCGCATTTCCACTTCGTAAGCGTTGCGTTGAAACCAGCGTTGCTGTTCGCAGTACTCGTAGAGTTCGTTGTGAAACTTGGGATGGGCGATCTGGATGAGCGCCTCGGCGCGCTGGCGGATGGTGCGTCCATGCAGATAGGCAACGCCATATTCGGTGACCACGTAGTGCACGTCGCCGCGCCCGGTCAGCACTCCCGCGCCATGGGCCAGTCGCGGCACGATGCGCGAGATGGTGTCGCCCTTGGCGGTTGAGGGCAGCGCGATGATGGGCTTGCCGTACTTGGAGCGCGCCGCTCCGCGGATGAAGTCGAGCTGCCCGCCGAAGCCGCTGTAGAACTGCGATCCAATCGATTCGGCGCAGACCTGCCCGGTCAGGTCGACCTCGATGGCCGAGTTGATGGCTACCATGCGATCGTTCGCGGCGATGCGGAAGGGGTCGTTGGTGTACGCCGAAGGATGAAACTCGAAGATGGGATTCTCGTCGATGAAGTCGAACAGCTTGCGGGTGCCCAGCACAAAACCGAGAATGATTTTGCGCGGCTTCAGGTTCTTGCGCTGCCCGTTGATGACGCCGGCTTCGATCAGCGGAATCACGTTGTCCGAAATCATCTCGGTATGTACGCCGAGATCCCGGCGGTCCATCAGATTGGGCAGAATGGCGTCGGGAATTGCCCCTATCCCACATTGTAAGACAGCCCCGTCTTCGATCAGCGATGCCACGCGAGCGCCGATTTGCTGAAACACTTCGTTGCTGGGATGCTTCTTCATTTCGCACAGCGGCCGCGACAGCTCTACGATGGCATCGATTTCGTTGACGTGGATAAAGCTGTCGCCATAGGTACGCGGCATCTGGGCGTTCACCTGCGCCACTACGTGATGCGCATATTTCGCTGCCGTCAGCGTGCATTCCACGCCTACGCCGAAACTGCAATAGCCATGCGAATCGGGCGGCGAAACCTGGATGAAGGCCACGTCGATGGGCATCTCGCCGCTCTCGAACAGGGCTTCGACTTCGCTGAGAAAGATGGGAGTGTAATCGGCGCGGCCGTCGTTCACCGCCTCGCGTACATTGCCCCCGACAAACAGCGCGTTGTGGCGAAAATGCTCCGCCATCTCCGGGGCGCAGTAGGGCGAAGTGCCGGAAGTCAGCAGATGCATCAGTTCAACGTTCTTCACGTAGGGAGCGCGCGTCCATCAAGCGCTTCCACCAGCGCTTCCGGCTCAGCGCAGCCGGGGTGTATGTACACCCGCATTCCCGATTCCACGCAATTTACAGCGTCGCGGGCGGTTACCAGCTTGCTGCGGTATTGATCGATCCAGGACATGAATCCAGCCCCTCTTAGGCAGTTACCGTTTCCGATTTCACCGAATACCCGGCCGTGGCGCGCTCATGTCCCAGCGCGGCGTAATAGATGGCCAGATGGAAAAACTTGTCGAGCATTTCCAGCAGCTCCAGCTCGCCAAAGATCTCAGCCGGGCGTTCCAGCTCGGCATGCTTCTGGAGGTAGTCCCACAGGTTTTCGCGGACCAGGCAGATCATCCAGACCACCTGGCTGATGGGGACACCCTGGGCGGCGCGCTGCGCACCGACTTCCAGGTAGCGGCTCTCGATGTCGGCTTCGGTCTTGCCCAGCAGCCAGTCGCCCAGGTGGCGATAGACGTCGTAAACCTTCTCCGTCAGTTCGTTGTCCGGCACATTGGCATAGGCCGAACACTTGCGCATCTTCGCGATAACGATGATGCAGGCTGCGAGCCAGTCCGTCGGAATGGGTCTCAATTAGCTTAACCAGGCGGTACGCGAGCAACATGGCTCACCTCGTTACCTCGGCCAAGGCTGCATAAAGGCAGGGTGCAACCCAACGGCTCCGGCCCTCACTCTCTTACATGCAAGTGTCACCTGTGGACGGGCAAACAGCCGTGATTGGAATCACCGGCAAAAGTGACGAAAGTCACGAAGGAGCTGTCAGCTCTCAGCTCTCAGCCATCAGCCATCAGCTAACCACTTGCCTCATTTAGGGCGGAGCGCGGGCCGGGGGCGAGAGGGAGAAAAAGCAAGGTCTGGAGACGCACCTCACAGCATTAGCTGACAGCTGACAGCTGACGGCTGACGGCTCCCATGACATTTGTCACCCCCCGCCGCTGACAATCGGCACTACTGCCTCAACTCCACATAACTGATGATGGCTACCGTGCTGGAACGAAACCAAGTACGGGAGCAAACGATGTCCACCGCAATCTCACTACACCCCATCCAAAGCCGGGACTCATCGCGAGTCCCAATCGCCGAAAGGCCACACCGCACTCTGGCGGCCCAGCCCGTCAGCATCGCCAGCGGTCGCAATCTGAAGAAGAGCTACGGCAATATCGTGGCTCTCGCGAACCTGAACCTTGACATCCGCGCCGGCGAACTACTGGCTCTACTGGGGCCGAACGGCGCCGGCAAGACCACCCTGGTGCGCATGTTGCTGGGTGTCGCGCGTCCTGACTCCGGCAACGTATCCGTGTTCGGAACCGATCCTTACCTCGGCAAAGTTCAAGACCGGCTGGGAGCCATGCTCCAGGTGGGGCGGGTGCCCGAAACGCTGAAGGTCCGCGAGCACATCGATCTTTTCTCGTCTTACTATCCGAATCCACTGCCGCTGCAAGAGACGTTCGAGATCGCCGGCCTAAGCGACATCGCAAACCGGCCTTATGGTGAGCTGTCGGGCGGGCAAAAGCAGCGAGTGCTATTCGGCATCGCGATTTGCGGCAATCCTGATCTGCTGTTTCTCGACGAGCCCACAGTTGGTCTTGACGTAGAAGCGCGCCGCCTGATGTGGTCGCAGATTCGCAGCCTCATCGCGCGCGGCAAGACCGTCCTGCTGACGACCCACTACCTGAACGAAGCCGATGCTCTGGCCGATCGCATTCTGGTGCTGAATCAAGGCGCGATCATCGCCGAAGGCACGCCTGCCGAGATCAAGGCGCGCGCCATGGGCAAGCAGGTCCGCTGCACCAGCCGCTTGACGCTCGACGAGATACGCCAGATCGCGGGCGTGTTAAGCGTGAAGGCCGATCGCAATGCCTTCGAGTTGCAAGTGAATGCCGCCGAGCCGGTAGTGCGGGAACTGCTGCAGCGCGACAGCTGGCTGGCCGACCTGGAAGTCACCAACGCCGGGCTGGAAGAGGCGTTCCTGGCGCTGACGAAGAATCACAACGCTGAATCGAAGGAGAATTAATGTGGCTGCAACTACTTTTCCTGCTGCTCTGGGTGTTCCGCGGCAATCGCTGCAGAGAAGCATCGCCGTCTATGCCAAAGAAGCCAAGTACGAGCTGATCAACAAAACCCGCATTCCCATCTATGCCATCTCGACGGTCGTGTTTCCCTTGATGTTCTACGTGCTCTTCGGCATCGTGCTGGGACGCAACGAGCCCGGCAGCGCCGAACGCGCAACCTATGCGCTGGCAACGATGGGCTGCTTCGGGGTGATGGCGGTCGCACTCTTTGGCTTCGGCGTGAGCCTGGCGATAGAGCGGGGCCAAGGCTGGCTTCAGGTGAAGCGAGCATCGCCCATGCCCATCAGCGCATATTTCCTGGCTAAGCTGTTCTCGGCGGTGGTCTTCAGTACGGTAATTATGCTGCTGCTGATGGCGGTGGGAGTCATCTTTGGCGGAGTCCATCTGCCTTTCGCGACGGCTGCCCAGCTGGTGGGCATCCTTGTGGCCGGCTCGATTCCGTTCAGTGCGATGGGACTGGCGATTGGCTACTTCGCCAAACCAAACTCTGCTCCAGCTGTCGTCAATCTGGTTTATTTGCCAATGTCGTTCTGCTCGGGCCTGTGGATTCCGCTGTTCCTGCTGCCGCATGGATTACAAGTGCTGGCAACATTCCTACCGCCGTTTCACCTGGCCCAGTTGGCGCTGAACACCGTCGGCCTGGGGACGAATCCGACGCCGGCCTGGGGCCACGTGGAGGCGCTCATCGCGTTCACTCTGGTTTCGTTGGGTGTGGCGGCGTGGGGCTATCGCCGGGACGAAGGCAAGACGTACGGATGAGGAGGGCCGCGGTTCGCGGCGCGGCTGTCAGCTGTCAGCTCTCAGCCGTCAGCTTCAACCGCGGCGAGCTTGGGCTGATAGCTGATGGCTGATAGCTGACAGCCTCGGGCAAGCGCGAATGCCGCAACAAGGAGTCACTATGAAATGCCAAACTGCGGAATGGATTCTCTGGGCGATCGCGATGATAGTGTTCCTGGGGCTGGCGCTGAGCGGCCGCACGCGAGACCTGGGACTGGCGATTGCCGCTGTGGCCGTATTGTGGTACGTGATTGTGCCGGCACTCAGTTCTGGACGAGAATAGCCGGGGAGACGACTCGAGAACCATGGACAGCCTAAAAAAACTCTGGTGGAAGCTTTATCCCAGCAACGATAAATGGCGCTGGATGCCGCTTATCTGGCTGCCATTCATGGTGTGGTTCTTCGTGGACCCGGCTTGGAAGCACGCCGGACCGTTGCTCTGGATTGGCAACACCCTGGCCGGCCTGTTTTTTATCTGGCTGTACTTGTATTCGTTCTCGCGGCCGGAGCCGCGCTGTCTCTTTGCGGTCGCCGCGATGATCGCGATGGCAATTATCTTTATCCCACTCAACAGCGGTGGTGCAGGTCTGTTGATCTATGCAATCGCTGCGGGCGCCTGCACTCCCAGCCTGCGACGCGTGCTTGCGCTCATCGCGCTTGAACTCGCCATCCTTGCTTTCTATTCGTATCGACTGCGGCTGCCAGTGGCGGCGTGGGGCTCGATTCTGCTGCTGATCATCCTGGTGGGCATCGTCAACCACTACGCCGCGATCATGCACTGCGCCGGGGAGAAGCTCCGCCTTGCCGATGAGGAGATCGAGCATTTCGCCAAGGTAGCCGAGCGCGAGCGCATCGCGCGCGATCTGCACGACCTGCTGGGACACACGCTGTCGCTCATCACCTTGAAGGCCGAGCTGGCGCGCAAACTTGTCGACCGCGATCCGCAGCGTGCCAAGCAGGAGATGCTGGATGTGGAGCACACCTCGCGGGCGGCGCTGGCCGATGTTCGCGAAGCCATCAGCGGTTATCGCGGCGAAGGCCTGGCTGCCGAGCTAGTGCGGGCGCGCAAAACCTTGGAGACTGCCGGCATTACGGTGAATTCCGATGTCACGGAACTGCCCTTGACTCCGGCCCAGGAAACGGTGCTGGCACTGGCTTTGCGCGAGGCCGTCACCAACGTTGTGCGGCACGCCCAGGCGCGGCAATGCAGCGTTCGACTGCAACGCGACAACAATCTCTGCACCCTGGAAATCGCCGACAACGGAAGCGGCGCCGACGCTCCTGAAGGCAATGGACTGCGCGGCATGCGCGAGCGTCTGGAAGCCATCGGCGGCTCGTTGCAACGTCAGTCTCAGGCCGGAACCCGCCTCGTTATTCATTTGCCACTCGCGCCCGCCGCCGCCACTCTGCGAAACTGAGGGCATGCCGGGCGGCAAGCACGACAAAATCCGGGTTGTCATTGCCGAAGATCAGGCCATGGTGCTGGGCGCGCTCGCCGCACTGCTGGAGATGGAAGACGACATCGAGGTCGTCGCCCGCGCCCGCAATGGCGACGAAGCCCTGCGCACGGTGCAGGAAGTCCGACCCGACGTGTTCATCACCGACATCGAGATGCCTGGGCTCACCGGTTTGGAAGTTGCCGCCGAACTGAAGCGCCGCAACATTCCCGTTCGCGTCATCATCCTGACGACTTTCGCTCGCGCCGGCTATCTGCGACGAGCGCTCGACGCCGGCGCCTCTGGCTATCTCCTGAAAGACATGCCCGCCGAACAACTGGCTGAAGCAGTGCGCCGTGTGCATCGCGGACTGCGTGTTATCGATCCCCAGCTTGCCGCTGAAGCATGGAGCGACGAGCCTGATCCGCTGACCGATCGCGAACGCCAGGTGCTGCGTCTGGCTGGAGAAGGTCTGGCGACCCTCGACATTTCTACCGAGCTGAACTTGTCGGAGGGGACCGTGCGCAATTACTTGTCAGAAGCGATCAGTAAACTCGGCGCTGCCAACCGCACGGAAGCGGCCAGGATCGCGCGGGCGAAGGGATGGCTTTAGGCGTCGGGCTCTCGGAGTCAGCGGTTCAGGGAGTGCAGCGCATTTGACTACACCCAGGACAGGCTCTTAGCGCGGAGGCAAGTCTTGATGCAATTTATCAAGCTGTTTTTTTCGCTCTTATTGATTGTCGGCCTGCTGGCTCCCGCGGCCTTTGCCGCCACGGAACCGGATCCTCACGAGCTGCTTTCCAAGTCCTTTCGACAAGCCGATCTCTGGAACCAGGGGCCGGTCAAGCTGGTGGCCAAGATCCGCATGTCCAACGCCGGCGGTCAGGCACTGAATTTCGAATACACCGTCTTCTGGGCTGGACCCGAGAAGTGGCGTGCGGAGTGGAGCGCTTCCGGCCGGCAGCGGATCACCATCCTCAACCATGGCAAGTTGTCGTATGTCAATAAGCCTAAGCTACCGTGGTCCGCTGTCGAGTTCGAGGCAGCGCTCGCTGCGCTGGACGGTGCCACGCCCGCCGGACCCTACCCCTTGGCGCCGCTCGACTATGAAAACGCCAAGTTCCACGTCTCCAAGAAGACGATCGACGGTACCGACGCCCGCTGCCTGGCCTTCGGCGAGACGCCGACCAGCTTCTTTGCCAAAGGCTACCGCGAAGACTTGGAAGGCCTCCCACGCGGAACAACCACCTTTTGTATTGACCCTGCCAGCGGCCATCTCCTTACCGCCGCCAGCGACCTGGGCAACTTCGAGTACACCGACTACACCAGCATCGGCAGCAACTCCTATCCGCAAACCGTGAAGCTCAGCTGGGGAGACACCCCAATTGGAGACGCCCAGGTGACCGTCACCCGCGGTGAGAAGTTCCCGGATTCCCTCTTCATCGCGCCCGAAAAAAACACCACCGTGGACTTCCCGTCCTGCGCCGATCTGGCCACTAATTTCACCCCTCCCCGCCTCGACAAGTCCGCCAAGCCCAAGATGCCCGCCGCTGCACGCAAGGCCCACCAGTACGGCGTGGTGTGGGTGCTGGCCACAGTGGGAAAAGACGGCGCGGTGCAGAAGACCAAAGTGTTGGGCAATAAGCTGCCTGAGTTGAACACGGCGGCCACCAGCGCTGTCCAGCGGTACAAATACACTCCCTATATCCGCTGCGGCCAGGCCGTAGAGTTTCAGCAGCTGGTGGTGGTGCCCTTCGCGCCGCCCCCGCCGCCTGTTCCTATCGAACAGCCCTTTCCACCAGCGCGGCACCCGTAACTTGGGATAATGGCGCGGCTGGAGCGCCGGCAGGCCGCGCCACTAAAAAACTGCCGAAAGAAGCTCGCCGGCTCCCGGACCGTAGACGTAAACGCTCCCCTACGCAGACCGGTGCGCCTGCTACTCGAACAAATGTTCCTTCACTAATTTTTGTCCGGCGAGCGCGGTGTAGCCTCCCCAAAGCGCCAACGCGGCGACCAGCGCGAAGACGAAAATTGGCGCCCCGATGTACCAGCTGGAGAAGTCAGTGGTGATGGGAAGGCTGGACAGTAGATCGGCGGTGAAAATCCCCACGGCCAAGGCGATCAATCCGAAGCGCAGCACCACAAAAGCCGCGATGCCATAGACCGCGATCACCGCCGGCAGTACCAGATAGAGATGATGTTCGCCGTAGGTCTTCAGGAAGCACCAGAAAGCAATGAATACCACCGCCGCCAGCCAGGGTTTGCGGAAGATCACCCGAAATACGAACATCAGGAAGAAGAACATAAGCGTAGCCTGCACCGAAGCGGCCGCGTGCGTGAAGCAACTGCCGAGGACCATCCGCGGACCGAGCAGGAAAGCGGTGGAGGGAAAGTCGGGCTCCGCCCCAATATGCTTCATTGCTATGAAGAGGACTTCGAAGATGAGGCTCCAGCAAATGCCGAGGATGACACCGAAAAGAACGTCGCGGCCAACCAGAGGATCGCGAATGCGGCCAGCCATCAGCCGCGTCCAGGAGATGATGGCGTGCGGCCAGTGGCGGCGGATGTACGGCTCGATCGCCAGGTAAACAATATAGAAGACAACTCCCAGGAAAACCGCTCCGCTGGCGGCCAGTACAAAGAGCTCGAAGGAACCCAGGCTGGGCACAAAGTGTGCGGTAAAGATCCACACCAGCATCTGCAAGGCGAAGATCAGCAGGCCCAGGCGCAAGCGCGCCTTTCGGATCGCTTTTCTGGCGGAGGTAATTGCGGCGCGCCAGCCACACCGCCCCTGCGAACAGGACGAGGAGAAAAAAGACGAGCAGGACTTCGGGCGCTTTTGATCCTGGACCCTCGGTCGAGGGCATCCGGTCAGGCTTGGTCCAATCGCTGATCAACTGAAAGAAGACAGGCTTGCCGGCCCAGCTTGCGGCCTCGACGCGCAACGGCAGTCGACGTGCCTGGCCAAACTCCCGTCCAGGCGGCGCGCTGGTCGGAAGCGCCGAGGGAATTCCAGGTCGGGGCGACGGGGTGGAATTGCGCCATGTCCAGCCCAGCCAACGTGAACAGCGTGTTCCAGTCGTAAGGCTGCGCTGAAACGGGCGCGTTGTCCATTTGCGGCGGCACTGCCGCGAAATGCACCAGCCTGCCCTGCGGATCGAGCGAAACCTCCGCCATGCCCGACAGAATAGGAGGCGGATCTTCTAAAGCGAACGAGGCCCGGGGTCAACAGATTGCTCTTGATTTCGGTGGCGACCAGGTAATCGGGGCTTTGACGGTGCCAATAGGTCAGCAGCGCCGGGCGATTCGTGAGGACCTGGTTCCAGTCGGGATGTTCGCCTCCTGGATGATCGAGGTGCTCGAGGTAATCATCGTCGAAGTAAAGTCCGCTGGCCGCGTCCGCCGGCGGAGTGGAATACCCGAGTTGACGCACGATGTCGCGAGCCCGTTGCGTCAGCACCTCGGGCGAATATGGGATATCCATTCTGGACAGGCCGTTGGTTCGAGCGGTCAGCACATACAACAGCGCCATGCCCACCAGCACAAACGCCATTGACGCCAGCGCGATGCGGACCGGCAATCCTGCGGTCTCGCCGGCGGCGGCCACAACTTGCGGCGATGGCGTTTCGCCCGCGGCAAGCGCGGCAGCCAGCGGATCGCCACCGGGCAGCGCCGCCGCAACCATCAACGCCGAGGCAGGACGGTTCTCCGGTTCAGCCTCCAGACAATGCAGGATGGCGCGCTCCACCGCGGGATCCATGTCGCGCACCAGCGTGGACGGACGACTGGGCGTGCTGTCGCGGCGCACGCGAACAATGTCTTCCAGAGTTTTGCCATCAAAGGCGGCCTTGCCGGTAAACAGCTCGTACAGCACCAAGCCGAGCGAGTAGATGTCGCTGCGTGCCGTGACTTCCTTGCCGGCCAGTTGCTCGGGAGCCATGTAGGCGGGAGTGCCACTGCGCACGTCCTCGATCTCGTGCGCCACGCCGGCCAGCCCAAAATCCATGATAAGGACTTCGCCCCGGCCATCGAGCATGATGTTTGCCGGCTTCAGGTCGCGGTGCAACACGCCTTTGTCGTGCGCTGCCGCCAGACCGGCGCAAATCTTGCGGGCAATCTCGACAGCTTTGTCGGAGGGCAAGCGGCCAATGCGGCGCAGCAACGAGGCGAGGTCTTCGCCGTCCACGTATTCCATGGAGAGATAGACCTGGTCGTCGGCTTGCCCAATGTCGTAAACCCGGCAGACGTTAGGATGCGATATGCGGCGCGCAATGCGGACTTCATTGCGGAAGCGCTCTAGCGTGTCCTCATCCGTCATGGCCTCCGGCAGGAACTTGAGGGCGACGGGTTGGCCGAGGCTGAGATCGTCAGCGCGAAAGACTTCGCCCATGCCTCCGCGGCCCAGCAGTGCAATGATGCGATAGCGATCGGCCAGAATTCTGCCCGGTGCAAACCGGCCTTCGTTCCGGGATGGGTGAGACGAGGGACGCGACGACGGAGGCCGGCGGGCAGGCGTTTGAATTCGACGGTCAGAAGCGGCAGTAACGGCGATCGTCGGGCCTTCGGCCCCGGAAGATGCTGAGGAGGATTTCTTCAGCCGGCTTCCACACTGCGCGCAGAAAGGCGAATCCACGGCGATCTCTGCACCGCATGTCTCACATTGTTGCATTGCAACTGGGCTCCCCAAAAAAACCGTAGAGGTATATTACAGCGACTGGCAGTGCCGCAGGCGGGAGGAACGGTTTCAAGACACAAATTAGCGGCGAGGTGTGGCCCTGAGCGCGGTGCGACCCTTTAGGCTGCACCGCCAGCCGGCATCTCTGTCGCGCGCTTCAGCCGGGCCACCGTGCGCTCCTGCCCCAGGTTCGCCATTACGGCAAAGAGGCTGGGAGCGACGCCTTGTCCGGTAAGCGCCACGCGCGCGCCATTGATCAGCACGCCGGCTTTGACGGTCTTCTCGGCGGCGAAATCGCGTAGAACTTGCTCAGCACTCGCCTCGGAAAAATCACTTGCCTGCTCATAGCGCGATGCCAACTCGACCAGCATTTCGCGTACCGCTTCATCTTTCAGGAATTTTTGCTTGGCGGCCGGATCGACGCCGAAAGAATCACTGAAATAGGCTCGGAACAAGGTCGCGAAGTCTCTGAGATTGCGGGCGCGCGGCTTCAGCAGATCGACCGTCGACGCCATTGCCTCCTGGCTGGTCTGAAACGGAATCAGATCGACTTTCTTCCACTCCTCCTCGATGAGCGGCAGCAGGAGCGCGGAAGGTGTCGCGCGAATGTATTCGGTGTTGAACCAGTCAAGCTTTCCGCGGTCGAAGATGGCGTTCGACTTCTGGATGCCGCTCAGGTCGAAGAGATCGATCAGCTCGCGGTCGTGGAGGATCTCCTGCGACGAGTCCTGCGGCGTCCAGCCCAGCAGTGCCAGAAAATTGCGGAAGGCCTCAGGAACGATTCCTTCCTCTTTATAGGCAATGACGCTGGTGGCGCCGTGGCGCTTGCTGAGCCGCGTCTTGTCGGGGCCGAGAATGAGCGGGACGTGCGCAAACACCGGCAAAGGATGGCCGAGCGCGTTGTAAAGCATGACTTGCTTGGGCGTGTTGGAGAGGTGGTCGGCGCCGCGCAGGATGTGCGTCATCCGCATGTCGATGTCGTCGACGACCACGCTCAGGTGATACGTCGGCACGCCGTCAGAGCGCAGCAGGACGAAGTCCTCGATCTCGGAGTTGGCGAACTCGACATGGCCGAAGACGGCGTCCTCGAATGTGGTACTCCCACTTTGTGGGACAGCAAAGCGAATGGCAGCGCTTTCGCCGGCTTCAATCCTTAGCTTCGCCTCGTCGCGCGCAAGACTGCGACAGACATCGCGCGGGACACGGCCTTCGGCGACTCCCTGGGCGCGCTGCTGCTCGAGCTGCTCTTTCGCGCAGAAACAATAATAGGCATGACCGGTGTTGAGGAGATGCCCGGCTGCAGCGCGATAGAGATCCATGCGATTGGTCTGGAAGAATGGGCCCTCGTCCCAGTCGATGCCGAGCCAGCGCAAGCCGGCGAGAATGCCTTCGACCATCTCGGGTGTGGAACGCTCCAGGTCGGTGTCTTCGATGCGAAGAACAAGCGTGCCGCCGTAATGCCGCGCGAATAGCCAGTTGAACAAAGCGGTGCGCGCTCCGCCGACGTGCAGGTAGCCGGTGGGTGAAGGCGCGAAGCGAAGGCGAGTAGGATCGGCAGCAGGGGTTTTATTCATTCTGATTGCTACAAGAAAACAATCTCATAGGGGTTGGGCGGTATCGATAATGCGAAAGCCGGTCTGCCGGGCGGCGCCTAGCAGTCGCTTGTCGCCACAGATAAAGTGCTTGTTGAATGGCCGGTTCATACTCCAAGTGTGGGCAGCGGCAAGTTGGAGTGCGTCAGCCGCACGGAGCGGGTAACGCTCCAACATGGATTCGGCAAGTTGACGTAAATCTTCTGTAGGCTGGATTTCCCGCCAGCCATCCTTCAACTCCTCCAGCCGGCTGATTATCTGACGATGTTGCGCGGCCTTCAGAACGCCCGCGCGTAGCTCCCTGGCGAAAGCGCTTCGCACTTCCACTGGCGTGGCCCACCAGACGACCATGTCAAATCTTTCACTGAGTTGCTGTAACAAAGGAGTGCCCATCTGCTCGGTGCATAGGGGCACGAGCGCGCTGCTGTCCCAGAAAGCAGCCTCCATCAGCGGCCTTCCTCCCGCTCCTCCAAGATCGCGCGAAGAGCTTCATCCGCGCCGAGGTTCGGAGCCGGCATCTGCCAGAATTTCTTCCAATTGATGCGACTCTTGGGCAACTTCATCACCCCGGATGCGACGAGTTCACGCTCTTCGTCCGATAGGGTGCCGGCGCCATAGGGAGAGATGCGAGCGACGGGCGTGTTGCGGTCCTTGATGATGATCTCTTCGCCTTTTCGAACCATCTGCAAGTACGCACTCAATCGGTTCTTCAATTCGGCGACATTGACGCTCTTCATGGCTATATTCTATCAGATGTTGGCTATGTAGCTATATGTTTGGTGCGCTTCTCGATCTTGGCCCAGGTGTCCCGCAGGGGAACGGTGCGGTTGAAGACCAGCGCGCCAGGCTTGGAGTCCAGATCGGCGCAGAAGTATCCCAGACGCTCGAACTGGTAGCGATCACCAGGCTTGGCATCGGCCAGCGACGGCTCCAGCTTGGCGTTGGTCAAAATCTCCAGCGAGTTCGGGTTCAGGTTCACGGTAAAGTCCTGGCCCTCGGGAACATCGCCAGGATTCTCGTTCGAGAATAAATTCTCATACAGCCGCACTTCGGCGTCGATGGCGTGCTGCGCTGACACCCAGTGAATGGTCGACTTCACCTTGCGATTGTCGGGCGCATTGCCGCTGCGGGTTTCGGGATCGTAGGTGCAATGGACCTCGACGACCTCGCCCGCGTCGTTCTTCACCACGCCCTTGCAGGTGATGAAGTACCCGCCGCGCAGGCGCACTTCTTGTCCCGGCGACAGGCGGAAGAACTTCTTCGGCGGGTCTTCGCGAAAGTCGTCCTGCTCGATGTAGAGCACGCGCGAGAACGGCACCTTCCTGGTACCAGCGCTCGCGTCCTCGGGATTATTCGCTGCCTCCAGCTCTTCGGTCTGCCCTTCGGGATAGTTGTCAATCACAACGCGCAACGGGCGCAGCACTGCCATCGCCCTCAACGAGCGCTTGTTCAGGTCGTCGCGAACGAAGTGTTCCAGCATGGCGAGATCGATGATGCCGTTGGTCTTCGACACGCCAATCGCGGCGCAGAAGTTCCGGATTGCCTCCGGCGTGTAGCCGCGGCGGCGAATGCCGGAGATGGTCGGCATGCGGGGATCGTCCCAGCCGCGCACCCGTCCTTCCTGCACCAGTTGCAGCAACTTGCGCTTACTCAGCAGTGTGTAAGTCAGGTTCAGGCGGTCGAACTCGATCTGCTGCGACGGAAAGATGCCGAGCTGCTGGATGAACCAGTTGTACAGCGGGCGATGGTCTTCGAATTCCAGGGTGCAGACGGAGTGCGTGATCTGCTCCAGCGAGTCCGACTGGCCGTGGGCGAAGTCGTACATGGGATAGATGCACCATTTGTCGCCGGTGCGATGATGCGAGGCATGCAGAATGCGATACATCACCGGATCGCGCATGTTCAGGTTGGGCGATTCCATCTCGATCTTGGCGCGCAGGGTACGCGAGCCGTCGGGAAATTCGCCTTGCCGCATGCGCTCGAAAAGATCGAGATTTTCTTCGATGGAGCGATTGCGATAGGGGCTCTCTTTGCCGGGCTCGGTCAGCGAGCCGCGATACTTGCGGACTTCTTCGGCGCCCAAATCGTCGACATACGCCTTGCCTGCTTTGATCAGTTGCACCGCCCAAGCGTGAAGCTGGTCAAAGTAGTCGGAGGCGTAGAACATGCGATCGCCCCAATCGGCTCCCAGCCAGCGCGCGTCGGTGATGATCGAGTCCACATACTCCTGCTCTTCCTTCTCGGGATTGGTGTCGTCGAAGCGCAGGTTGGTCTTGCCGCCGAACTCCGCCGCCAGGCCGAAGTTCAGGCAGATCGACTTGGCGTGGCCGATGTGCAGATAGCCGTTAGGCTCGGGCGGAAAGCGGGTGTGGACGCGGCCGTTGTACTTGTTGGTCTTCAGGTCGTCGAGAACGATGTCGCGAACGAAGTTGGAAGGGCGGGCGATTGCGCCAGCCGGCGCGGGAGCAGTTTCCTCATCGCGGGTGGATATGGACATGATTGCGGTGCCTCAATTTCAGGCGACAGGTGCGAATCGCTGAAAACCTTATTTTACGCGGTAGGGCAGGGTCGTCGCGGGACGTGTTCCATTTTGGAGCCGGAATTATGATTTTCGTCGAGCCGGCCGTTGACAACCGAAATGCACGCTCCTATCGTCGGGGTATATCCGCTATGCTCGTAGGCGAGCAGGTTTCTGAAAGGCCCTCGGACTTCTGGGGGCTTTTTGTCTATGGCCAAGCGAATTGTCATCTTGATCGATGGCGCCTTCCTGCGGGCGAAAGCGGTGAAGGCGGGCAAGAACTACGATCCAACCTTCATTGAGGCGTTCGCACTCGGCTGCAAAACGGGCGACGAGGAAATCCTGCGCGTGCTTTACTACGATTGCGCGCCCTATTCCGGCACCGTGCGGCTTCCGGTTTCAGGCGATCCCTTCGTCTTTAACGCCTCGGACAAATGGCTGGAAGAGCTAGCCTGCAAAGACCTGTTTGCAGTGCGGCTGGGCGTGTTGAAGTTTCGCGGCTACAAACCAAAACGAACCCCGGTGGACCAGTCGGCCAAGCTTACCGACAGCGACTTCGATCTCGATTTTGAGCAGAAAGGGGTCGACCTGAAGATTGGCCTCGACATCGCCAGCTACTGCGAGAACCGGCATGCCGACCGGATCGTTTTGGTGTCCAACGATACGGACTGTGTCCCGGCGGTGAAGTACGGCAGAAAGTCGGGAATGCAGATTGTGGTGGCTGAGCTTCCTAACTGCGAGATCGCGCGCGAGCTGCTGATCCATTCCGACTTCAAGCGCAGCGTACCCTGGCCGTCGCATCTTAGCTGGAGCTAGCGCCGCGCTCTGGTTGCCGCCGCTACGGCCAGCTGATCTCGCACAGCAGCACGGCGACGTGCGCGATGGCGGCGTTCTCCGTTCCCATGCCTTCGGGGGTTTTGGCCTTGATGCCGACACACGATGGCTCGATGCCGAGCAGGTTGGCCACATTCTGCTGAATGGCTGCGGCGTGCGGTCCGATGCGCGGGCGAGGCCAGGATCAGGGTGCTGTCCACATTGCCCACCGCGTAACCAGCCTCGTCGATTAGCTTCAGCGCCTCGCGGACGAAGATGGCGGAGTCCGCGCCCTTCCACTTGGGATCGCTGGGCGGAAAATAGGTGCCGATATCGCCGGCGGCGATGGCGCCCAGCAGGGCATCGGTGAGAGCGTGCAGCAGGACATCGCCATCGGAGTGGCCAGCCAGTCCGCTGTGATGAGGCAGCGTGACGCCGCCAATCTTCAAGGGCATGCCGGGCTTGAACTCGTGCGAGTCCCAGCCGAAGCCGATGCGGGGAATGCGGGATATGGGAGAAGTGGACAATGTTTCCACGGAAAGCGTGCCGCCGCTGAAGCGGCCCTTTATCTGATTTCACGACCTTACCGCGGGCTTACGCCCACGGCTAAAACAAATGACGCCGCTCCTCGGCTGGCCTTAGCTAACGGCCGATAGCTGACGGCTGATAGTATCTCAGCCGCTGAGGCTGGCGTCGCGGTTCTCCTGCGCCAGGAAGAACTCGGCCAGCTCCATATCTGCGGGAGTAGTGATCTTCATGTTCCGCGGCGAACCCATGACCACGTGGACCGTGCCGCCGCTGCGTTCCACCAGCGAAGCCTCGTCCGTGCCCATGAAGCCGTCAGCCATGGCTTCGTCGAACACCTTCTTCAGCAGACCGAAGCAAAAGCCCTGCGGGGTTTGCGCCAGCACCATGCGTTCGCGCGGGACAGTGGCGATGACCACCGCACCATCGGCAGTGCGATCGACCTGCTTCACGGTATCGATAGCGGGCACGCCGGCAATCGCTGCTCCGTACTTCTTGACGGCCTCAATGACATTGATGATGGTTTCCTGATCGACAAAGGGACGCACAGCGTCGTGAATCAACACGATGTCGTCGTCAGATGCTTTGATCGCAGCCAACGCGTTGGCGACCGAGTTCTGGCGGTGCTCGCCGCCTTCGACAATACGCAACGCCTTCTTGAAATTTTCCTTCTCGATCTGCTTTTGGAACGTCGCGGCTTCGCTTTTGCGAAGCGCCACGACGATTTCGCTGACCGCATTGCACTGCGCGAACTTGCGCAACGTGTGTATCAGAATTGGCGTGCCTTGCAGCTCGAAGAACTGTTTGCTCTTGCTCCTGGGGCCGCCGGAAGCGGCGGACATGCGTGTCCCCAGACCGGCGGCGGGAATGATGACGATAACCTTCATAACGGGCATAACGGGGAGCCGAGTATAAACGCGCGGAGCGGGTCAGTACAAATGCAATGTCAGTTTCAAGTTTCCGGTTTCCAGTTTCGAGATCGCACTTCCTGCCGCACAACTCGAAACTCGAAACCAGAAACTCGAAACTGCTTTCTACTCCGGCTTGGCTGTTTCGGTGATCGCCGCGGCTGTTGCCGTGGGTCCGGACTTGCGAAAGTCCGGCCGCGGCTCCACCGGCCGCGGCATGGTCGACCCGCGCTCGTCGAACTTGCCGAAGATCATCTTTCCCGCCGTGGTCTGGAGCACAGACGTCACCGAGATGTCGATGTTCTTGCCGATCATCTTGCGGGCGTTGTCGCACACCACCATCGTCCCGTCGTCGAGATAGGCGACACCCTGGTTGTACTCCTTGCCTTCCTTCAGGATGAAGACCTTCATGATCTCGCCAGGCAGCACGATAGGCTTCAGCGAGTTGGCCAGCTCATTGATGTTCAGCACCTCGACGCCCTGTAATTGAGCCACCTTATTAAGGTTGAAATCGTTGGTGACGATTTTGCCTTCGTATACCTTGGCCAACTCGATGAGCTTCAGGTCAACTTCGCGGACGGCGGGAAAATCGTCTTCCACGATCTGAATGGTCAAGCTGGCAATTTTCTGGATGCGTTGTAGGATGTCGAGGCCGCGGCGGCCGCGGTTGCGCTTCATGGAGTCGGCAGAGTCGGCCACCAGCTGAAGTTCGCGCAGCACGAACTGCGGGATCACGATAACGCCGTCGAGGAAGCCGGTTTCGGCGATGTCGGCAATGCGGCCATCGATGATGACGCTGGTGTCGAGGATTTTGTAGCTGCGTTTGTTCTGTTTCTCGCCGCCGAAGATGCCACCCAATGCGGCCAGGTTCAGGAGGTCGCCCTTGCCCGCGCCGACAACCAGGCCGACATACGCCATCAGCAGCATGACGAAAAGCTGGAGAAAGCTTTGTGTGGCGCCGGCGCCAATGCTGTTGCGGATAACCAGGCTAAAGAGATAGGCGCCGCATATGCCGAGGATACTGCCAATGACGGCACCGATCAGCCGCTTCAGGCTTACCTGGCGCAGCCGAACCTCGAACAGGACAACGGCACAACCTATCAGGATACCGACTGCGGCGGCAGGCCAACGTCCTAATCCCAGGGGCTGAAGTTCATAGCAGGCCAGCGAAGTAATCAGAACAAATAAGACACGTATAAGTACAAGGTCCACGCCATACCTCCCATGGCCAGTCCTGGGGGTCTGCGGTCGGAATAACGTACGCCGGGGGTATAAGAGCTAGATCATCCACCCCAGCAACCGCAAAAGGCGGTCGTTGGGGGCCCGAATCATGCCGGCGACTCAGTCCTGTTCCTTAGACACGACAAGCGGCCTCGACTCGATCCCTTCCGTATGAATCTCCGGGGAATATGAAAGAGGAGCGCTCCCCGATCCGCCCTATTCGGCGGAAACAACTACAATAATGCCAGACAGTCGAAGTATATATCAGTTCCGTGGTTCCGCCGTGAGATACGACGAGGATGCTGCCAAAGCTTCCCATTGAGGGCACACAAGGCCTAGTGGAGCAAGCCTATCCCAGCCACATAGATGCAGAATTCCTGGCTTGCGGTAGCCTTCAGGCGAACGCGGCTGCGATGGCAGCTCCGCCGAACACCAGGATTGCCCACCAGCCGAAGACGACGCCCAGGCATGTCCCGCGCTTCACCTTGGTGAGACAGGAGATGCCAATGCCCGTCAGCACCAGCGTCCAGATGGTGAAAACGTCGATGGAGGTTGCGAGGGAGTAAAGGAAGTGCGAAGCGGGATCGACCAGACCCCCAAGGTTGCTGGCAACAGGATTTTGGAAGGTAAAGGCTTCGCCACCTCCAACCGCGATGGCGAGGATCGCTATCAACGCCTTTAGAATGCCCGGCAGCGAGGCATACACGCAGACCGCCAGGCACTGGTTGAAGGTAAGTTCAGCGCCAAAGCCGAAGTTGAACGATCCCAGCAGTACGGCCGCAATGATGGCGAAAATGATCAACAGAGAGACCGGGGACGCATAGGCAAGGATGCGGGTGAGCTTGACGACGGTCTCCATCTGTTCGGCGCGTTTTTCGGGAGGCAATTTGTCGAGTTGCTCGGCCCGCTTTGGCTGAAGGGCCAGTTGATTCTCGGCCGCTCTCTGCATGCCAATCTTCTTGTCAACCACCACTACCAGGGCAACGCTGGCAAGCGCCAGCAGCAACCAGGGCACAATCCAATTGGCGCTGCGGCGCAGGTCGGTGAAGGTCTTGCTGGGCGCGACAAAGGTGTCGACCACGCGTTCCACTTCCGAAAGCGGCCTTGGTTCGATCGGCGCAACAGGAGCAGCGGAAACCATTGGAGTTCTCCTTGCAATGCAGCAATTAGCGACTAGCTACGAGCCGCGGGCCTCGAGCACCCAGCAGCCTTGTTTCGTGCTCGGGGTTCGAAGCAAGCCACGGCGATATAACGACGCGAACGGCAGCCCAGATGGCAGTTTGCGGAATCGGCATATCTAATGCCAAGTGCTGACTGCTCGCGGCTCGCAGCTAAGCGCTAGCTGCTAACTCGGCGAGATTGTAACATCGGCAAGGCCTCAGCTGGCCAGTGCCAAAGCAATTCCGCAGCCTCCCGGTTGTCGGACGGCAATCCGCCTTTTAGACTGAAGCTATGCACGTGCACGCCGGCGACATAGGCAACGCAAAAACCTCGCGACTGCTGCAAGTCTCTCTTGCCGTGACGCTGGCCTATATCGTGTTGCTGGTGATTGCCGGACTGCGGGCGCACAGCCTGGCCCTGCTCTCCGAAGCGGGACACAACCTCACTGACTTCATTGCCCTGCTGATGTCCTGGGGGGCAGTGTATCTGCAAAGCCGGCCGCCCAGCGCGCGCAAGACCTTTGGCTACAATCGCGCCGGCGTTCTGGCGGCGTTCATCAACGGCCTCACTCTGATTCTGATTTCGTTCTACATCTGGTACGAGGCGTTCAAGCGGCTGCAAACACCGGTGCAGGTGGACGCGCATGTGATGATCTGGGTGGCTGCGGCGGGCGTGGTGATGAACGGCGGCATTGCGCTGCTTCTGATGCGCGGCCATCGCGACATCAACCTGCGCAGTGCGCTGTTGCATGAGATCGGCGATACCTTATCGACGGCGGCGGTGATTGCAGGCGGCATCGCGATTGCGTTTACCGGGCGGCACTGGATCGATCCCGCGCTCTCGATCGGCATCGGCGTGATGATCCTATGGTCGTCGATCGGCATCATCCGGGAAAGCCTGAATATTCTGCTGGAAGGAACGCCCCGCGGACTCGATCGGGATCGCATCGAGAAGTCCATCTGCGGTATTCCCGGGGTTGACTCTGTACACGATCTGCACGTGTGGAGCATCGGCAGCGATACCCATTCGCTCTCTTGCCACGTGGCCATCGCCGACATGCCAGCCTCAGAGAGCGCCAGCATTCTGGTTGCGGTTCGCACCATGCTGGGCGAACGCTTCCAGATCCATCACACCACTATCCAGTTTGAGCTCAATATCTGCGAGGTCCGCGACGGATGCGTCATTCCCATCAGTTCGGGACCACACGAGCACAGTCACGGACATTCTCACTGAGCTGGGCAAGAGCACGCGCTCGGTTGCAGGAATTGGGGCCGGAGCGGACGTGGCCACGCGGCGCGAACGGGCCTGCTCGGATTACCCAGGAACCACTCCGGGTTAGAAAGCCTGCTTGCGGCTAATCTCCCGGCGGAGGCGGGGCAGTGTTGGCGCTGCCGGACGGAGCCGGCGGAGGCTCTGCTGGCGTCTCCAGGCGCTGCGGCGGGAGCGGATAGTATCCGTGTTTGGCGGAGATCTCCAAGCCAGGCTTTTTCACCCGGACCTCGATATCGCGATAGTTGCTGGAGGGCCTCTGTGCCGTGTTGTAGCCCAAGGTGTATTGATTGCGTGCTTCCAGGGTGATGCGCTGATAGGCGCTCTCGATGGATTCCTTGGAGAACTCGTTCAGTACGTCGCCGCCAGTCGCATTGACGTAGCGCGGCAGAATATTGCTATAGCCGAATCCGGGAATGTGCACCTTGGAGACCGGCTTGTTAAGCATCCCTGCCGTGTCCACGCCGATGGCATATACCGCAATGCCGTCGGTCAGCAATACCTTCAAAACCTGGGCGTAGCTGGCGCGGCTGCCAAACTCCTGACCGTCGCTAATGATGAAGATGATCTTGCGGGTAGTGGGCGCGCGATGAGCAAGTTCCTGCGCGGCCATCAGAATCGCGTCGTTCAGGACATGGGATTCCGGGGTGGGAGTGATCACCTGCCCCGCGCCCGGCATGGGCTTGCTGTTGGTCTGCGGTCCCGATCCAAAAGGACCGCCCACAACCGCGGCGCCAGCCGTGTTTCCGCTGTCGTCTTTAATGCGCTGTAGCGCCATCTCCATGCGGGTAGAGTTGCCAAAATCCTGACGTTTACTCACCGTGTTGCCATAGGTGAAGACGGCTACTTCGTCGAACGGGCCGAAGGCGCCTCCGAGAGCGGAGAAGGTCTGATTCACTTTACGAAGCACGGGATCCGGCAGGCCTTGATCGACGATGAGGGCCGCCGACAGCGGAAACGGATCGCTGGTGAAAAAAGTGAGCTTCTGGAGTGAGCCGTCTTCGTAAATACTGAAGTCTTTGGCCAGCAGACCTTCCACCAGCTTGCCTTCATTGTCCTTCACGGTGACGGGGACGGTGACAAAGGTGACTGTCTTGGTGAGAGTCATCAGCTCGTCGCGGCCATTTTCGCTGCTGGGCACGCTGCCCGGCGGGACGGTCTTGATCTCCTGCGATCCTGGAGGCGGAGGCTGCGGATTGGTCTGCCCGGGCGCTGGTTGTCCCGGGGGACGAGTATTTGCCGGCGGCTCCGGGTTATCACTGGAGGAGGAGTTTGCCTGATCGTCGGCGCTACTGGGCTGCGGCAGATTCACGCTCGGCGCCGGCGCATTGTTTTGTGGAGCCGGGGCATCGGGCAGCTTCTGTTCCTGGCCGATGGCAGAAGCTGCGGCCAGCGCAAGCACCGCCGTGAGAAAGGCACCTCGCATACAAAAGCTCAAGCGGCGAGAAAACATGGGTGTCTATTGGTCTCCAGGATTTGCCGGAACTCTGGACAGTATAACCGCAGACGAGCTTCCCGGCAGCTGTCATCGCCGATTTGGGTGCCGTGCAATAGAATGTGTATATCCGATACGAGAGAGAAGCCATGCCGTTTCGTCAAAGCGTCATTGTCGTCTGCATGATCCTGGGTTGCTGCCTGTGGCTGCCGGCGCAGCAGCAGAACCCGCCGGCCCAGCCTCCCGCGCAAGATCAGCAAGCACAGCCGCCCTCTGACCAGGAGCCTTTGCAGACTTTCAAGGCGGAAGTCAACGTCGTCAACATCTTCTACAACGTCAAAGACAAGCACGGCATGTTGATTCCCAACTTAACGAAGGACAACTTCGATGTCTTTGAGGATGGCAAGCCGCAAACCATCAAGTACTTTTCGGCGGAGTCAAACCAGCCGCTGACGTTGGGCATCATGATTGACACCAGCGCCAGCCAGACGCGGGTACTGGACATTGAACAGGAGTCGTGCGCCCAGTTCCTGCGCGCCGTGCTGCGCGACAAGGACCTGGCCTTCGTCATCAACTTTGACACCGATGTCGACCTCGACCAGGACTTCACCAACAACGTCCACGACCTGACGCGCGCGTTGAACAAGATGCAAATCAACGCCGGCATGGGTGGCGGACCGCCGGGACTGGGCGGCGGACCCGTACCCACCACGCCTCGCGGGACGCTGCTGTATGACGCGATTTATCTGGGTGCGGACGAGAAGCTGAAGAACGAGGTTGGCCGCAAAGCGATGATCATCTTCACCGACGGCGAGGATCAAGGCAGCCGCTTGCGCATTCAGGACGCGATTGAAGCGGCGCAGAAAGCCGATACCATCTGCTACGTCATCCTCATCGCCGACCGCGGCTTTTACGGCGGCTTCGGCTACAGCGGCGATTCCGATATGCGCAAACTGGCGGAGGCGACCGGCGGCCGCGTGATCGAAGTGGGCAACAAGCAGGACAAACTGCGGGACGCCTTCAACCAGATCCAGAACGAGCTGCGCAGCCAGTACAACATCGGATATTCGCCGACCAATAACAAGCTCGACGGCTCCTATCGCAAGATCCAGATCAAAGAGAAGGGCGACTATAAGGTGCAGGCCCGCCAGGGCTATTACGCTGTCGCCAAAGACTAGCGCGCGCTGTCAGTTCGGTTGCGTTACGAGTGGAGCGGACGAAAGTCCGCTCCGATTTTTGTTGGCGGCGAAGCCGTCCTTTTCTGAACGAGATGCCTGTCCATCTCAGCGATTGTCCGCCGGGTTATCTTTGAGGAGCGATGCGGCACGCTTCGCAGCTTGCTGCTGATCGGCTAAGCGTCCTTGACGCTGGTAGAGGTTGGCCAGGTGAGACCAGGCCTCGGCGGCATTGGGATTGAGCTGCACCGCTTGCTCTTCGAAGGCAGTAGCCTGCTTAAGGTCGCCCGAGGCCATCCACGCGGCGGCCCGTGCCTGCGCGAGATCGAAGCTGAAGCTGCGGCCGCCGGTTGCCGCCAGCAACTCAGGCGGTGCGGTGCTGGCTGCCGCATCCAGCGCCAGCAAAGCGTCTTTTGGTTGCCGGCTCTTGAGGTAGAGTCGCGCCAGCTTCAGCAGTGTCTGTGATTTGGCCGCTGGATCGGACGAGAGGCGGATGGACTGGAGCAGGGCGTGAACCGCCTGGGGCAGGCGCCCGTCTGCCTGGTACAAATCGGCAAGCGACAGCCAGATAAGCGGGTCATTGGGAGCCAGCGACAGAGCTGCCAGCCATTCTTTCTCAGCCTCGGGCGACTGTCCGGTCGCGAGATCAAGAGCGGCAAGATTGGCCATGGCTTGTACTTTTGTGGACGGGTCCGTCGACAGCCGGATTACCGCTTGCAAGGCGTGCATCGCCTCCGGAAAGCGCTCCTGCTGATGATAGAGTTCCGCGAGCGAAGACCAGACGGCAGCCTGGAAATCGGCGAGGGATCCCCACGGCGTCAGCTCGCGAGGTGCAAGCGCCAACGCTGTCTGCCATTCCTGTTCCGCCTCGGAGTGGCGCTGCATGGCGAACAGAATCTGCCCCCGGTACCAGCGGGCGTGAGCGCTGCCGGGAAAAATCGCCATCGCACTGTCGGCTGCCGCCAGCGCTTCGGAGTTGCGCCCCAGCGCAGAGAGCACACGAGCTGCGTCGATCCATTGATTGAAAGCAGCGGCAGTAAGGGGCAACGGCTCCCGCGGCACAGGCGCGGTGGCGCAGTCGATTTCGAAGCGCCTGATCAAGTCTGCATTCTGCGGCGTGCGGCGAACTAAAACGATGGAGACCTCGTCGAGATACACCGGCCGCCATTGCCGGCTGTTGCAGTCCGATTTGAGCCGTCCCAGCGAGATTTCATCCAGCGTAAGCGGGAAGATGATGGTGTTAATGCCGTACTTGTCGGCTTCCTGCTGCCACATCGCGGTATCAAGCGCGGTACCCAGCATTTCGCCACCGTGTTCGGCGAGTGCGGGCCCGAAAGGGACTTCGCGTCCGTCAATGTAGTCGCGACGCTGCGGCCCCAGCGCCCACAGAATGTAACCGCCTTCGTTGTAGGTGTTCAGCACCTCTCCCGGGAGCTGATGGTCCTGGATGAATTCGGCGGCGCGGCGCGGGAACCAGCCCGATAATCCAGCGCCAAACGTGGAAAGATTACGTTCGGCAAGATAGTGATAGTTGGTGATCAGATCGGCGGACCGCACAACAGCAAGCACCGCAAAGATCGCAACCGCGCCGGTGGCCAGGATGGAACGGGTTCGCGAATTACGGATACGCAAGCGGACCCACGGCATCGCTGAGGACAGCACCGAGCCTGCGACCACCACCACAATGCAGCTGGCCAGGGCGAGCATTCGAACATGGCGACTCGCTTCGAAGAGCGCCGCCACCAGAAGGATTGCCGCCCCAGCACGATATTGCAGCACGGCCACGATGATGGCCAAAACGCTGATCACGAACAACACGTGAAACATGTCGCTGGTGTTGCGGGGCGAGAAACCGGTGAGCGCGCCGGCCCAGTTCCAGTACGCGGCAGCCCATTCGTTGATGGACCGAGCGTGCACCGCCTTGGTGAACTGGAGAAGCGCGGGATAGAGTTTCCATCCCCACGGATTGATGAGCGTAGCCGCAGCGCTGGCCACGAACCATGGAGCCTCACGCCTCAGCCGCTGTAACAACTGAGGGCGCCGGGCGCCGGCAAAAGGCAACTCCAATATTTCCAGTCCGGCAAAGCCCACCAGCAGCCCTAAGCCGGAGAAGAAGCTGACGTGAACGTTGACCCAGACAACCATCAGCACTGGCAGCCACCAGAGCGGCGCACGGCCAGTCTGGTAGTTCTCCCAAAGCAACGACAGGTACGCGGCGAACAGAACGACGGCAAAGAGTTCAGACCGCGGGACCGTGCGGTAGGCGATGAAGGGCACGGCAACAATCGCGATTGCCGCCGTAACCGCCGAGCCGCGGCGGAGCAACAACGCCACCGTAGCCGTACAGGCCAACGCGCCTAGCCACGAAAGCAGGGAGTAGCCCCCGAGCAGGTAAAGGCCGTAAAGGATGAGGCCGCCGCCGGGAGGATATATCGCGGGCGCTCCGGGGACGGTGTAGGAAAATACGTCGGTGGAAAAAACGTGGTGATGTTGCGCTACCCAGCGGCCCGTGGCGAGGTGCCAGCCGAGGTCGGGATCGCTAACTGTCGCCAGCCCTGCCAGGAACGCATACGCCAGAGCGATGGCGCCCAGCACCAGGAACAAGCGTCGCCCTAGCCGCGCATCATCCGCGGGCAAGCCGTGGTTTGGAGTCGGATTGGCTGCAAGGGTGGGCAACGTAAGCCAAGTCAGCATTCGTTCGTCCGGTTGCTGTACTTCATTGTTGCCCAAAGGCCGCAAAGAACCAAGACCGCAGTGGCGGCTGATGCAATTGCCCTATCATGAGTAAAGGGTGACACACGCACTCAGCGCAGTGATTTTCCTCCACGGCTATGGGCGTGATTCCTCATCCGGCTCCTCCGTGCGCTGGCGAAAATAATTCCAGTCCGGGCGGAACTTGTTTCTTTCGACTTGGGCTTCCTGCTCAGCCCGCTGCTCTTCGTATCCTGCGCGCCACCAGAGAAAAATCGACAGCAGCGCAAAGACGATGCACAACGCGTAGCTGGGATAGCCGAGATAGGCGCTAAACGCGGCGAGGCACATCACCAACCACGAGCCCAGATAACGCCGGTAGCGCAACTCCGCTCGTGAACGCAGGCCCTCGAGCTGGTTCCACTCCCACAACTGCGCTTTGGCCATTTCGAGTCGCAAGCGCTCGGCATCGTCGGCGTTGAGTGGAATAGGCGCGATCAGATCGCCGCCGTCGGCTGACAAGACAAGCTCTGCGCCGTCAAGACGGAGTTCGAATCCCCGGACCTCGGTGCGAATGGTTGCGCTCGCCACGGCAACAACTCCTTTCTAGCTTGGGGAAGCTGACAAGCCTGAGGAACACGCTACAGCCCGATAGCACAAGCGTGGCGAGGCCGATCTCGCGTAGGGGATTCTTGTTAGAACGAGTCTAATGCCGTCCGGCCAGGACCACGTCTTCCAGCGTCACCAGTTCCGAATGCACATGCCGGTCCCAAAGCAGCGCGAGCAAAACATTAACATCAAGGAAATTCAACATGGCGGTAAATTTGCTCGTTCGTGAGGTTGACCTTGGGACCCTTGGACACGATTACGGGGAGTCGTGCCCTTCGCCCTGAGCTCTTCTGATCAACCAGCACGTTCTCCACGCCAGAGATGACCAGTCGGCGTATCGAGGTGCCCTCCGTGGCGGCCCGCTGCTTCAATTTGCGATAGAGCGGCGCGGGAATGTCCGCCGTGGTGCGGACTGAGTCTTGCTTCATACGTTCAGTATGCCATAAATATGGCGAGACGCCGGACGGTCAGACTCCACGCCTCGCTAAGCGAGGCCGCGGGACGTCACAAATCCCTTTTCCCGACCACGGCAATTCCCAACTCCTTCAGTTGCCGCTCGCTGACGGGCGTGGGCGCGTCCACCATCAGGTCAACGGCCTTGGCCGTCTTGGGGAACGGGATCACCTCGCGCAGGCTCTCCGCGCCGGCGAGGATCATGACGATGCGATCGAGCCCCAGCGCGATGCCGCCGTGTGGTGGCGTGCCGTATTGCAACGCCTCCAGGAAGAAACCGAAGCGCGCCTGCTGCTCCTCCGCCGACATACCAAGCGCATTGAAAATCTTTGCCTGGATGTCCTGCCGGTGAATACGAATGGAGCCGGAGCCAAGCTCGGTGCCGTTCAGCACTACATCGTAGGCCAGCGCGCGCACTGCGCCCGGATCGCTTTCCAGCTTGTCCATGTCTTCGTCGTGCGGCGAGGTAAAGGGGTGGTGCGCCGCGTTCCAGCGTTGCTCGGTCTCGTCCCACTCAAACATGGGGAAGTCGGTGACCCACAAAAAGCGGTAATTTCCGTGCTTGTGGGCGCCATGGCGGTCGGCATATTTCTGCCCGAGTGCAAGGCGTAGTTGGCCAGCGGCCGCGTAGATCGCGTAGGCCTGCTGGCGCGCCTTGACTGCGTTCAAGACTTCGGTGCGCTTGGCGCCCGCGACGACGACCAGCAGGTCATCGGCATTCGGCTTCGCCATCTCGCGGATTTTCACGACCGCGTCCGGAAACGATTTCTCCAGGCGCTTGATGTCCTCGAAGACCTTGGCGTCTTTGCGGTCGCCGAACATCGTCTTGATCTCGTCGCGCTCCTTGCGCGAGAGCTCGCCGACTTTCGGTATGACGATAGCCACCACCGGCAGCTCGGGATCAACGTGCAGCGTCTCCAGGTTTTCCGGCACGAAAGCCTCGCGCACGTCAGCCATGCACGGCAGCCGCAGGTCGGGCTTGTCGATGCCGTACAGGCGAATCGCCTGGTCATAGCTCATCTGCGGAAACGGCGTGTGCAAGTCAGCGCCGGTGGTCGCAAATGCCGCTTTCAGAAAACCTTCGACGACGTGGAAAACCATCTCCGGCCGCGCAAAGCTGATCTCCAGATCGATTTGCGTGAACTCCGGCTGGCGGTCGGCGCGCAGGTCTTCGTCGCGGAAGCAGCGCACAATCTGGAAGTATCTGTCGAAGCCCGAGATCATGAGGATCTGCTTGAACAGTTGCGGCGACTGCGGCAGGGCATAGAACTCGCCAGGATAGACGCGGCTGGGGACAAGGTAGTCGCGCGCGCCCTCGGGGGTGGAGCGCGTCATGAAGGGTGTCTCGATCTCATAGAAGCCTTGCGCGTTCAAATATTCGCGAATGGCGATGGCGACATTGTGCCGCAGCTGGATGTTGCGCTGCATCTCGGGGCGGCGCAGGTCGACGTAGCGGTGCTTCAGACGCACTTCTTCATTGGCCAACACAGTATCGGCGGGCGTGAAGGGCAGCGGCTTGCAGTCGTTCAGCAGGCGCAGCTCGTCGGCGACAACTTCGATCTCGCCGGTGGGAAGGTTTTTGTTGATGGTACCTGCGTCGCGCAGTTTCACGTGGCCGATGACGGCGAGCACAAACTCCGAGCGGACGGCATTGGCCTTGTCATGCACTTCGGCGCCGGCGTCAGCGGTGACCACGACTTGCGTAATGCCGCTGCGGTCGCGCAGATCGAGGAAGATGAGGTTGCCGAGATCGCGCCGTTTGTTCACCCAGCCCATGAGCACAACTTTGGATTTGGAGCCGGCGTCAGAGGCGCGCAGCTCGCCACACATATGAGTACGTTTCAGAGTGCCTAAGAAGTCGAGCATTTTAGTCCCGCGTTTCACCGTTCGTTAAAAGAATGTCATCCCGACCGAGGACGTTAGTCCGAGCGGGGGGATCTGCGTTTCGCCCACGGACCCGCAGATCCCTCGATTCGGGCTTAAGCCCTCACTCGGGATGACAGTTGGTAAATGAACTCCAAATTCTATTGTCTCAGGAATGCGGCGAGTTCTGCACGCGGGACCTGCACTTGTTCGCCGCTGGCAAGGTTCTTCACTGCGAAGGTGTTGGAGGCGACTTCGTTTTCGCCGACGATGATGATGTACTTCGCTCCGGCTTTTTCCGCTGCTTCGAACGACTTCTTCAGTCGGAAATTTTCGTCGCCCAGATCGGCGCTGACGCCGGCGCGGCGCAACTCGCGTGCGAGCTTCAGGGCGTGAGAGTTCATCCCCGCGCCTAAGGGAGCGACAAACGCCTGTATCTTTTCCGGCGTCTGCTCACCTTGCGATTGCAGCGCGAGAATGAGGCGATCTTCGCCGATGGCGAAGCCGATGCCCGGCGCCTTCGGACCGTCCAGCGACTCCGACAATCCATCGTATCGTCCGCCGCCGAGTACCGCGCTCTGCGCGCCCAGGCCGCCGTGCGTGAACTCGAACGTCGTGCGCGTGTAGTAATCGAGCCCGCGCACCATGCGTTCATTGATGGAATACGGCACGCCTACGGCATCGAGCATCGCGCGCACCGCGGCGAAATGTTCGCGGCAAGGCTCGTCGAGATATTCACTGATCTTCGGCAGCTTCTCGATGATCGGCTGATCTTCAGGATGTTTGCAGTCGAGCACGCGCAGCGGATTGGTTTCGGCGCGGCGCTGGCAGTCAGCACACATCTGGTGCACGACCGGTTGCAACGCCTCGCGCAACGCTTTGTTGTAACGCGAGCGGTCTTCGGCGCAGCCCACGGAATTCAACTGCAAGTTCCAATCGCGCAGGCCGACTTCGTCCAGCAGCGTAGCCAGCATCTCCAGCACTTCGGCATCGCGCGCCGGCGACTCGCTGCCCGCGCTGGGCGGCCCGATGATCTCCGCCCCAATCTGATAGAACTGGCGATAGCGTCCCTTCTGCGGACGTTCGCGGCGAAACTGCGGGCCGAGTAGTAGAGCTTTTGCAGCGTGCCCTGCCGGTCGAGCCCATGCTCGATGTAGGCGCGAACGACGCCGGCAGTGTTCTCGGGTCGCAAGGTCAGGGACTGCGCTTTCTCACTTTGCGCTCGGGCCTTGTCTTCCCACGTGAACATTTCCTTGGAGACGATGTCGGTCTCCTCGCCGACACTGCGCGAGAAGAGTTGGGTATCCTCGAAGATGGGCGTGCGGATTTCGTGAAAGTTGTAGCGCGCGAAAACATCGCGTACCTTGGCCTCCACCCGATTCCATAGATCGGTATCGGGCGGGAGAAGGTCGCGAGTTCCGCGGACAGCCTTAATCATAAAAACCAGTTGGCAGTGTCGAGTTGCCAGTTGTCAGTTTCAAAAGTCGGAGACAGGGTTTACGGTTTTATCTTTTATCAAGGACGAACAAAGAAATTTTCTGAGCGATTCCCGAATTGGAACCCGATCCGTCAGCGGTAAGATTTACACGGGCCACAGTGAAATAATTACCTGCCGCTATTTCCTCGTCTCCGCAAGATAATTTTCCTTGTAGCCGAGATAATTTCTTCCGTAGCGCAGGATCGTCTCCTGATCGTCATCGGTGAGTGGTTTGCGAAACTTGCCGGGCACGCCCATCCAAAGCGAGCGCGGTTCCACGATCGTCCCTTCCGGGATCAACGTTCCCGCCGCAATGATCGACCCGGCGCCGATGCGCGCGCCGTTGAGGATAACGACTCCCATGCCGATGAGGCAGCGGTCCTCGACGACGCAGCCGTGCAGCGTGACCGAGTGTCCCACGGTGACCCAGTCGCCGACGATCACCGGCCATTGGTGCAACATGCCATGCAGGACGCTACAGTCCTGGATGTTGCTGTTGGCCCCGACGCGAATGGAATGCACATCGCCGCGCAGCACGGCGTTCATCCACACGCTGGCGTTCTCGCCCAGAACCACGTCACCAATCAACTGCGCCGACTCATCCACATAACAGGACGGCGGCACCGTTGGCGTAACCCCTTTGTAGGAGCGAATCATGCTTCCTCGCCGTAAGATCGGCAAATCGCCATACCATTGCCGATCAGCATAGCGCAGGCCGATAGACCAAAGCTTGATGCAAGCAACCTGCAACAAGGATGCATTCTAAACGAAATCTCGTCTACCACTTTGTCGGCATGGGCAAGCGACCCAATTTACGGTACAACACGATAGCGCACCTTTGCGCCAAACATGTAAGGCATTTGTGCAGCAATGTATGGCCAAACAGGAACAGACGTCAGTTCGCAGTTGAATATCGGACGGCAAGCGGCAACGGTGAGCTGGATGAAGGCCCTCGGTCCCAAGACAGTGCTTTGTGTTGACGATGAGAAGATCGGTCTGCGCGTGCGCAAGATCCTGCTGGAAAGCCACGGCTTCAAGGTACTGACGGCCAGCAGCGGAGCCCAAGGCCTGGCGCTGCTGGAGAACCATCACGTCGATCTCGTCGTGCTCGACTACTACATGCCAGGCTTGAACGGCGGGCAAGTGGCGTCCGAGATACGCCGCCGCTGCCCCGGCGTTCCCATCATTTTCCTGTCGGCATATTTTTCTCTTCCGGCCGCTGATCTCGAGCTGGCCAACGCCTTCATCACCAAAGGCGATCCGCCCGACGTACTGATCGAAAAAATTCTACAGCTGGTGTGATCCCGGCGGTTTCGCATACGCGCCTCGCCCCTCCTCTCCTTCCACACCTCGGAGCAAAACCGCTCATTTCGCCCGCAGCAACAGCACCGGCACGCTAATACGGTGTTGCACCTGCGACGCCGTGTTGCCCAGAAATATGTCGGCGAGGAAGCGGTGCCCATGCGTGCTCATGGCTACCAGGTCGCAGCCTTTTTGCTGCACCCAGTTGACGATCTCCTTCGCGGGCTCGCCATAGGCTAATTCGGCTTCGGCAGGAATTCCCGCGCGCTGAAACTCGCTTCGCACCGTCTCCAGATATTGCGTATCATCGCGTATCTCCGGGCTGACGGCATCTCGGCCGTAGGTGCGCGCCGCCCATCCGTCGGCCACGTGCAGCAGCACCAGATGGCTGCCCATCACTTTCGCCAGCTCCTTGATGTGTTCGATGATGGCGCGGTCGGTCGGCGTGCCGTCCACGGTCACGAGAATTTTTTCGTACATGATTGGTTCACTCGGAACATCATTTGCCGATGAGCACTTGCCATGCCGCCCGGATCGATTCAGGCAGGCCATAAATATCGATGACGGTGATCAGCATAGCACTGCCCCAACCCGCCATCAGCAGGAACCAGCCATTCTTCCAGGCCCCCATGCGTTTGCGCGAGCTGGTGAACTGGAGCAGGGGAAACATGGCAAATGGAAGTTGCAGGGCCAGCACCACCTGGCTCAGTACCAGCAGATCGGTGACGCTGCTGTCGCCGCGCAGGCCAATGACGAACACGGCTGGCAGGATTGCCAGGCTGCGCGTGATGAGTCGGCGCACCCACGGCTGAATCCGCCAGCGCATGAAACCTTCCATCACCACTTGTCCGGCCAGCGTGCCGGTGATGGTGCTGCTCTGTCCGCTGGCCAGCAGCGCAATCGCGAACAGCGTGCTCGCGGCCGCGGTGCCCAACAACGGCGCCAGCGTCAGGTAGGCAACGCGAATCCAATCGCTGTCGGCGCTGAACGTAATCACCTGGCCGCCGGGAACGGTCACACTCTGCTTGCCGAAGAACACCGTCGCCGCCAGCACCAGAATGGCTGCGTTAACGAAAAATGCAATGGTCAATGCCACTATCGAATCGATGCTGTTGAACTGGATCGCCCGCCGAATGCTGGCTTCATCCTTCTGGAACCTGCGGCTCTGCACCAGCGCCGAATGCAGATACAAGTTGTGCGGCATCACAGTTGCGCCGATGATGCCGATGGCAACATAGAGCATTCCTGCTTGACGAAGATGCGGCGTCACCAACGCCCGCCCCATCTCCAGGAAACTGGGCTGCGTCTGCGGCAGAATGAAAATCTCGATGAAGTAGCAGATGCCGATGGTCGCCACCAGCAGCAGAACAACGGCCTCGATGGTCCGCATCCCAAACCGTTGCAGACCCAGCAGCAGGAGCACGTCCAGCCCGGTGATGATCACTGCCCACAACAAGGGAATGTGAAATAGGAGATTCAATGCGACCGCGCTGCCCAGGACTTCCGCCAGGTCGCAAGCTGCGATCGCCACTTCGCTCATCAGCCAGTTGGGCCAGCGCGTCCACTCCGGATACCAGTCACGGCAGCATTGCGCCAGGTCCTTCCCCGTCACCACGCCTAGTCGCGCAGAAATCACCTGCATGAAGATCGCCATCAGGCTGGCGACGCCGATCACCCACATCAGCCCATATTTGAACTGCGCTCCGCCTTGCAGATCGGTGCCCCAGTTGCCCGGGTCCATGTAGCCGACGCTGATCAGAATTGCCGGCCCAACGAAGGCGCGCCACTGCTCCCAGAAGCCAGCCTGCTGATGCGGCACTGCGACGGAGCTGTGCAGTCCCTCCAGCGACACGTTTCCGGCCGCCGCCAACTCGCTCGCAACTGGCGCCTGGCGGCCGCACTCTGCGTCTTTTGGATGTGGCGTTAACTGATCCATGCGTGCTTTGGGTTGCACCAGGCACCGGCTTCACAGGCTGCAGAAAAGGTCGACTTTAGAGCGCTTTGTAACAGGGCACGACTTCAGTCGTGCTGACAAGCTCGTTTATTCTTGTCATCCCGAGCAGGCTTCAGCCCGCGAGGGATCTGCTGTTCTGACTTTTCCCGCAGCCTGTTCAGCTGTGCCAAAGCCTGTACCACTTAAGACTTGTGCTTTAGCCTTGGGGATTGCGCCCCACTAATATAATTAATCATAGTGTATCAAAACTTATTAATTAGCATTAACACTTGATTTCGTGGGCCCGCACTCCACCAGCGTAGATCAAGTCTCACGAAGCGAGACGCAAGATGATAGCCCCGCCCTTCAGGGCGGGGTAAGTGGTCTATTGGAATCCCGAGCCCCTTTAGGGGCGGCACCACCACTAACCCAGATCTTCTCTGCTGCCGGACCGCCCAACTCAACCCGCTTGTGCTCAATCGCCAACGAAATGGTGCCGTCGTAATTCCGCGCTTCCACTTTGACTTGCGTCCCCGGGCGGATACTCTTCGCTTCCAGAAACTCCAGCAGCTTGCGATCGCGCTCGTAAACGCTTTCCACGGAATAGAGATTTCCCGGCTCGGCCTCGGAGAGCAGCACCAGCCCACGCTTTTTCTTGGCGCGCGCAGGTTCGGGGATGGGCGAGTTGCCATGCGGACACGTTCCGCTGCGTCCCAGTTTACGAAACAGCATGGCCTCAAAATCGCTGGAAACCGCATGCTCCAGGCGTTCCGCCTCGTCGTGGGTCTGGTACCAGGCCATGCCGAAGATCTCGTGCAACATGCGCTCGATCAAGTGATGGCGGATGGCAAGCTGCCGCGCGATCTTGCGGCCTGCTATGGTCAACACCACATGTCCGTCGCGCCGGACGGTGACCAGGCCATCGCGCTTCAGCCGGCGCAGCGCCATGGTAACCGCCGGCGCGGATACGTCGAGCCAGTGCGCCAGGCGCGCCGCAATCACCAGCTCACCTTCGCCCTCCGCCTCCAGAATCGCCTTGAGGTAGTCTTCTTTGGAAACCGTAATCATGGCGTTCGCAATCCTTAGTTAACGCCGGTTAAGTGCGAAATGCAAGAAAGGGAACAGACTCCGTGGCCTTCGTGCCTCCGTGGTGAATGAAGACCTCCCGATACACTGGTTTGACATCTCCGCCACCGCGCCCCTACTCTTTTCTTTCGCCCATGAAGGTCCTTGTCCTCGGCAGCGGTGGTCGCGAACACGCGATGGTCTGGAAGCTGCGGCAATCGCCGCGGATCAAGCAGCTGTATTGCGCTCCAGGCAACGGCGGCATCGCCGGCGATGCCGAATGCGTCTCCGCCGATCTGAAGAACGTCGATTCGCTGGTGCAGCTGGCTACGCGGCTCAGCCCTGATCTCACCGTCGTCGGCCCGGAACTGCCGCTCACCCTGGGCGTTGTTGACGAATTCCAGCGGCGCGGCTGGCCCATCTTTGGCCCCACCCGCGACGCCGCCCGGCTGGAGTCGAGCAAGATTTTTGCCAAGCAATTCATGCAGCGCCACCGCATCCCCACCGCAAAATACTCCGTCTGCACCACCACGGACCAGCTCCCCGAGGCGTTGAGCCTATTTCACGCGCCCATCGTTGTTAAGGCCGACGGGCTGGCGGCAGGCAAAGGCGTTGTCATCGCGCCGTCTAAGGACGAAGCGCAACACGTGGCGGAAGAAATGCTCGGGGGCAAAATGCTCGGCGACGCCGGCTCGCGCGTTGTCCTGGAAGAGTGCCTGGCGGGCGAGGAGCTGTCGTTCCTGGTGATGAGCGATGGCGAGCGCGTGGTTCCGCTGGTAGCAGCGCAGGACCACAAGCGCGTCTTCGACAACGATCAGGGTCCGAATACCGGCGGCATGGGCGCATATTCCACGGATCAAATTGTCGACCCGCAGATGCGCGACTGGCTGGTGGCCCACATCGCCCGTCCCGTGATCGCGGGCATGCGTGCCGAGGGCGCCGACTACAAAGGCATTCTTTATTGCGGCATCATGATGACGGCGCGCGGGCCCATGGTGCTGGAGTTCAATTGCCGCTTCGGCGACCCCGAGACCCAGCCGGTCATGATGCGCATGGAAAGCGATTTGCTGGAAGCGATGGAGGCGTCGATTGCAGGCCGCGTCAGCGATGGCGATTTTCGCTGGTCGCCCGAGCCCGCCGTCTGCGTGGTGATGGCGTCGGGCGGATATCCCGGCGCCTTCGAAGCAGGCAAGCTGATCACCGGCATTGAAGAAGCCGACCGCATGTATGGTGTGAAGGTCTTCCACGCGGGAACGAGCCGCCGCGACGGAAACTATTACACCTCAGGCGGGCGCGTGCTGGGCGTAACTGCTCGCGGCAAAGATTTGCCCGACGCTGTGGAGCGCGCCTACGACGCCGTGATGAAGGTCCGCTTCGATGGCATGCACTATCGCAAAGACATCGCCGCCCGCGGCTTGAAACATTTGCGGAGTGGGATGTAAGAAGCGGAAACAGGCGGACCATTCATGCTTGGCAAAGGATGTTTCTCTGAAGTTGTCATCACGAGCAGGCGCAGCCTGCGAGGGATCTGCCTTTCGCCGTCCATGGCAGCGATTGCCACACTACTAACTTGCGTTACCCTAGCTCCCATGCATGTCGTTGCGGTGTGTAGCCGGCCACAACCTCGACTCGTCTGCGCTGAGTACTTCGGCAGCCGGGTTGTTGTAAAGGCTAGGCTGGTCGACTCGAGAGAGGCTACCGCAAGTGGAAACGACCTGGACGGTCAGATCTATCAGATGCGGACCGAGAAGGTCCTGCGCGGCGACATCGGGTCGTCCTTCGACGTTTGGGACGAGAACAGCAGTGGCCGTGCCACATTCGACTGGAAGACGGGCAGCTCCTACTTACTGTTCCTCCTTTTCAAGAGCGCTCGGGGATGGGTTTTGGATGGCTGTGGAAACTCTGGGCCGCTGGTAAGGGAACGTTCGGCGCTGGAGGAAATCAAAGCCCTTCAGAAGCGTAATGGCGGGATGATTCAGGTCGTGCTTGGAGGTGACGTGTTCTCGTGGTCTCCTGCCATGAGAGGCGCGGAAGTAATTGCGCAAGGAACGCAGGGCACGTTTTCCGCAACGACAAATGATAAGGGCATCGCCGAAATACACTTGCCTGCGGGCCAGTATTCTGTAACCGTTCCGGGACAGCAAGTGCAGCCATACGATTTGTCGTATGATCACCCGGGCGACATTCTGATCGAGAACGGCAGCTGCGCTCAAATCCAGTTCGTCCAATCTTCGACGAAAACTAACAAATGGTATGAACAACAACATCCTCTCGTCTCCATCGTCATGGGCAGCGACTCCGACCTCGACATCATGAACGAGGCTGCGAAGGCGCTTGCCGAGTTCGGCATCCCTTACGAAATTGACATCACCTCGGCGCATCGCTCGCCGGCGCGCACCAGCGAGTACTCGCGCGGACTGAAGGCGCGTGGGGTGAAGGTCGTCATCGCGGGAGCAGGCGGAGCCGCCCATCTTGCTGGCGTCATCGCCGCCGAAACCACGCTCCCAGTCATCGCCGTTCCCATTCCATCGACGGCGCTGCTCGGCCTCGACTCGCTGTTGGCGATGGTGCAAATGCCCGCGGGAATTCCTGTGGCGACGGTTGCCATCGGCAAGCCCGGCGCAACCAATGCCGGCATCCTCGCCGCCCAGATGATCGGCTTGTACGACGCCGAGGTCGCCAAGAAGTTGGAAGCCCACAAGGAGAAGCTGGCGAAGGGCGTAGCGGAGAAGTCGCGCAAGCTGAAGGAGAGCCAGAAAGCGTAGTCGGTGCGTTAGCAGCGCGTTCGCGGGGAATTCTGCCTTCTACTTCGCTACGGCGATCAAGGGTTTCTGCCTGGGTACGGCTTCGCCGATTTCAACCGCCTCGACGCCGGCGTTTTGCAGCGCCATCAGCAATCGCTCCGCATCTCCCGCGGCGATGGCGATCAGCAACCCACCCGCGGTCTGGGGATCGAACAGCAGGGTCAACAAATCCTGCGCCACGCTCTTGTCCGTCTCCACGCAGCCCTCGGCAAACTGCCGGTTGGCTTTCAGCCCACCGGGCACATATCCGCGTTGCACGCATTCCAGCGCGCCCGGCAACAGCGGCACGCGCGAAGCCTGGATGCGCAAGCTGACGCCTGAGGCGATGGCCATCTCTCGCGCATGGCCAATCAGGCCAAAGCCGGTGACGTCGGTCAAGCTGTGCACGCCAAAGCCGCCGCCCGCGATCACCTCAGCCGCGGCCTTGTTCAGCGTCGTCATGGAACGCACGCTGGTGCGGATCCAGGCGAGATCCGCTTCGCCGCGTTTGATCGCCGTGGAAATCACACCTGTACCGATAGCCTTGGTGAAGAGCAGCCGGTCGCCAGCCTGCGCGCCTTTGTTCGCCAGCACCTTTCGCGGATGAATCGTCCCAGTCACCGAATAGCCAAGCTTGATCTCTTCATCGCGAATGCTGTGTCCGCCGATGATGGTGCAATTGGCTTCCACCATCTTCGACAGGCCGCCGGCCAGCATCTCTTCCAGCGTCTTGGGATCGCCACCGTCGGGAAAGCACACCAGGGCAAGCGCGCTGATAGGACGGCCGCCCATCGCATAGATATCGCTGAGCGCGTTAGTGGCCGCAATCTGGCCGAAGACGTAGGGATCGTCGACGATGGGCGTGAAGAAATCGACGGTCTGCACCAGCGCCAGCTCGGGCGTCAGTTGATACACTCCGGCGTCGTCGGCGGTGTCGAAGCCGACCAGGACATTGGGATCGTGTTGCCGGGCTAATTTCCCAAGCACCGAGTCCAGCACCGCCGGACTTAGCTTGCTGGCTCAACCCGCGGCTTTCACCATCTCCGTCAGGCGCGCTTTCTTCGTTTCGGACATTGAGCTTCATTCTAGAGCAGATTCCCAACTGCACCACTACCCCAGTCGAGAAACCTGCGCATGGCAACTTCGAATCGACGTATACTTTTAGGATTCCAGCACAGGAGGGGAACAAATGCACCGCAAGAGATTTCTTCTTGGCGCAAGTGTAGCCGTAGCTCTGTTGAGCTTCCTCTCAACCGCCGCTCCAGGACAGACCTACAAGATCCTGCACAGTTTTGGCGGCTCCGGAGACGGCTCGTTGCCCAACGCTCCCATGATTTTCGACGGCAACGGCAACCTGTACGGAACGACTGCGGGCGGCGGCAGCACCTACTGCGAGCCGCATGGCTGCGGCATCGTCTTTGAGCTGAGTCCCAGCTCGGGTGGCAACTGGACGGAAACCTTGTTTGACCCCTTCAGCGACTGTCCCGGCCCGGAGGCGCCGCTCGCGATTGACAGGTTAGGCAACATCTACGGGATCTGCGGCACTAATACCTCCAGCGTCTTCGAACTGTCTCGCGGGTCTAATGGCTCCAGCCTGGCCCTGATCAACTCCCTGGGCGCTCCCGCGATGGGAGGAGTGGTGATGAACAGCACCGGGACCATCTACGGTACCACCCTCAACGGCGGCCGATATAGCCAGGGTTCGGTTTACAGCGAGACCCGGATTACTGCGATCCGCTGGGCCGGGATCAGCCTGTACTCGTTTTCGTGTACCGACGACGGTTGTTTTCCCTACGCCGGAGTGACGCCTGACGCCTTCGGCAATCTCTACGGAACAACTTATTCGGGAGCGGCTGACGGAACCGGCGCAGTCTTCAAGCTGACTCCGACTCGCGGCGGCGCCGGTTGGATGGAAACCGTTCTGCACGCCTTCCAGGGCAGCTATCACGGCGGCCCCGACGGCGGTAACCCATCCGCACCGGTCATCTTCGACTCCGCCGGAAACATGTACGGCACCACCTACTATGGCGGCACCTCTGCCAACGGCGCCGTGTTCGAGATGAAGCCCAACCTGAACGGCACCTGGACGGAATCTGTCTTGTATTCGTTTCAGGGAGGGAGCGACGGCGCGAACCCTAATGGCGGCTTAAGCCTTGATCACGAAGGCAATCTCTATGGCGAAACCCTGGGAGGGGGATCGAGTAATTACGGCGTGGTCTTCAAGCTGACCCGGGGCTCCGGGGGACAGTGGACAGAGTCAATTCTGCACACCTTTACGCTGTTGTCAGACGGTGGCAGCCCGACCGGAGGATTGGTGCTGGATGCAACGGGCAATATCTACGGCACCACCGAATTCGGAGGCCCCAACGGGTTCTACGCGGGCGTGGCGTTCGTGATCACGCCGTAATCGGAACAGCTGCGGAGAGAATATGGAGAAAATCACAATCGAGCTGCATACCTTCGGGGGCGCAATGTGGACAGCCGCATGGCTCTTCACCATCGGATTCTTACACCTGGGTTTTTGGAAAGGTGTTCTCGCGATTATCTCATATATGAAGAGCTACTACTTTTCAGGCCTAATTTATGAAATGGTGAATTGCCTCGTTGGCGTTATCTTGAAATGAAGTATTTTTCAAATCAGTAAAAAAAGTGCTCTGGTCCACCATGTCCCCTGATAACTTACCCTCTTTACTGGCATAAAAAACGCCGCTTTTATACCGCTCATCCGAAATGGCATCTACAAAGCGTTTTGCACCTACTTCCAGCTTATGCACCATTCCGCCCATCAATGGGAATACAATAGGCATCATCACATACTTCAACATAAACCGCATTGCCGGGGGAAGACTATCTGGCGCCTGAGTTCCTTTTGTATTTCCTGGGCTCACAACAATAAACTTGAGCTTAGGATATTTTCTTGCCATTGATAACGTCCACATGGTTTCTGCATACTTGACATATGCGTATGCTTGCAATGCATTGAACTTATTACCAAAATATGATCCATCAAGAACAGCAGCAAACTCATCTACAGAAGAAGTCCTCATTGAAACTGGTTTTACTCCGAGCATCTTTACTCCTGGAACAGCTTCCGCACTGACTGATAGAACTGTTTTCCTTAACTTGTCCCGTTTAATTAATTCCTCCACTAGAATTACATTACCTAAAATATTCGTAGCAGCTAATTGATTCATACCGGAAGGCGTAGATTTCGCAGCCGTTTTCCCAACTACTCCACCTGCATTTAAAATTATTGCATCAATAGGTTCCTTTATTTTTTCTACTGCTTTTCTTACAGAATTTGCATCCGTAACATCCCCAATAATAATTTCAAAAATCTTTTTCCCCGTTTTCTCCTCAAGGTCTTTTTTTGCTGCCTCTGCTCTCGCTTGATTTCTGCAAAAAAGAATTACCTTTTTTGTTTCTTTTTTCAATGCTAACTGTCGGGCAGTCTCTTTCCCAAGCCCAATATTTGCTCCGGTTATTAATATACTTTCGTTCATATTCTCTGCGTCTCCGTGGTAAAGGGTTAAGATCGAGTCGTGAGGCCCCGCGAGGGCAGAGCCGGCTTGCTAATTTCGAACTATTCGGTTATATATTGGTACGATGGTCAATTGTCAAGGAGTTTTGAACTAAATGTTTCAAAATGCGGCTAAGCCGCGTGGACGGCCGCGCAGCTTCGACGAGAGGGACGCGCTGGAAAAGGCGACCCAGGTATTCTGGTCGAAGGGCTACGACGGAGTGACGATCGACGATCTCGTCGCCGGGATGGGCGTGGGACGGCCGAGCCTGTATGCCGTCTTTGGGGACAAGCGGGCGATATTCTTGCGCGTCCTTAAGGCGTACGCAGAACGGAAGGGCGCATCAGCCGCGAAGGCACTCCTCTCGCCACAGGGTCTTCGCGACTCGATCGTCGGCTTCCTGAGGTACGCCGTCGAAAGTGCGACCGAGAAAGGGTCCGCCCGGGGCTGCCTTCTGGTGTGCGTCGCGCCGCTTGTGGACGACGCTGAGGTCCGGCAGTTCCTGCAAAACGCGGCCGCCGGTGGCGCCGCGCTGGTGGAAGGTCGTTTCCGGGACGGGATCACAGCCGGAGAAATCCCGTCCGACTTTCCGGTAGCCGTGCGCGCGATCCAAGTCACGGATTTTGCTCGTGGCCTGACCATGCGTGCGCAGTTAGGCACGCCGCGCAAGACGCTCCTCAGAGATGCCGAGGAAGCGGCCGACTTGGTGCTCCTGTCGCGGCGTGGAAATGCGGCGCCAAAACGTTGATGCCGGATGCGTGAAGGTCGGAGCGAGCAACTTGCGCTCGGTGCCACCCGGCCCCCCTCGGCTACCCTTATACGTGTAAAAAACCGTGTAAGTCAATGGCGCAAACGAACCATCGCTGACTATCTGATCTTTCGACACGACATACGTGTTTCTTATACTGAGTAACTATTAGTAGGTCAATACTGGGCGTGCTAACTACGACATTAGGTTTCTAGACTAGCCGAGAGGATCGCCACACGGCATATACACCTTGGCAAGACAAGGGATGCTTGGCATGGTGGTAGGCTAACAACATATTGCAGAATTCTAGAAGTACCATTGATCGCTCCTGTGGGCGTACTTTCTCGGCGTTTACTTCAGTCCCCTTTCGCGCTAGCCACACCCCCATCGGCGGCCGGCGAAACGTGCGGGCGTTCCTCTACTTCAAATTCTGGTTAATCCAGTCCGGGTAGCGGTACTTCAGCTGATACAGCGCCCAGGCGGCCTGCACGGTGGTGTGGCCCTGGTCTTCCTCGGTCAGGCTGAACTCGAAGACGCCGCGGCACCAGCCATACCAGCAATAGTTCCATGTGCCATCCGGGTTTTGCCGGTCAAGGATGCGTTCGATCCAGCGCGGCTTCACCAGTTGAGGTTGTCCGGCGGCCAGCAGAAACGCGCTGCGCTGGGGATAGGAATCGCTCACGCGGAAATCCCAATACGCGTCGTTGGCTACGCCCTGGGTGACAGGAATGATGGCGGCATCCAGTCGCGGCGAGGGGCCGTTATAATGACGGAAGTAATCCAGCGCGATGAGTTGCAGATGGAGCCGTCTCCCCCAGCTGTACATGGTTGGAGAAAACATGTTGGCCTGCTCGTCCGCGGACAGGGCCACGCGATCGGGCGCGGTGCCGTAGGTAAACCACTTGTCCTGCCAACTTAGCGAATCCACGTAGTCAGCGCTCAACGTCGGCACAGGCACGCTGGCATCGGCCCAGTGGGCGTAATACCACGTCACCGGATGGCCGGGAACTCGTACTCGCGGGCTGGCCAGATAAGCGGCGATGAAGTTCTTCAGCCGCGGATCGCCCGACATCTCCGCCATGTCGCCGACCATGAACATCAGCGGCGGGTTTCCCTGGATGTCGGGCTGCTGCACAATCCAGTTGGTTGCGCTGTCGATGGCATGGTCGAGTTGCGCATTGAATGCGGCGCGCGAAGTCTGGTGGAAGGAATGGTTATTGTTGACGACCGCGCAGACCACCAGGAGCACGAGGACGGCAAATGCGATGACCGCCCACGTAAAAAGCCGGCGGACCAGTGACTTTCTGTGGGTTACAGGAGCAGGAGCTGCGTCAGGAGTAGATGCCATGTAGTAGGTCGCCTCGATGTGCTGCGAATCGTCACTGAAAAACTCTGAGTAAGGCCGGCTTCGGCGACGGAGGAGCCGAGCTACCGCGGTGGAAGCGCCGGGCTTCAGCCCGGCGAAACCAGACAGTACCGATTCTGCCGCCCCTGAAGGGGCTCAAATTTCAAGATAGAGCCTACCCAGCACTCCGCCTCCCCAGTTCGCCAAAAAGCGGCGAACCGGGGCCCCCGCTGCGTGCTGGGCTATCCTGTCGCCGTCCCGCTTTGCGGGACTCGATTGCCGCTGTATCGAACTCTTTTGCAAACCACGCACTCACAAGGTGACGCAAGCAGGTCAATCGAGCCACGTAGACTCTAAAGCCTCGCCCTTCCAACCAATCTATGCCCCGCTCTTTACGAACTGGCCCTTCGCTGACCCGCCTTTGCTCGCAACTCCGGTGTCGGACTCGACCATCATGCGAACCAGTCCCTCGAAGTCAACTTCCGGTGTCCAGTTCAGGTCGCGGCGCGCCAAAGTTGCATCGCCACGCAGATCGTGAATTTCGCCGGTACGGAACAGCTTGGGATCGACTTCCACGTACTCATCCACCACTTCGGCGACATTGCGATTGGCGGGGATCAGGTCCAGGCAGCGCAGCACTTCGACCACGAATTCGTAGACACTGTGCGACTCGCCGGTGGCAATCACGTAATCCAGGGGCTTCTCCTGTTGCAGCATGGCGTGCATGGCGCGAATGTAATCGCCGGCAAATCCCCAGTCGCGGCGCGCCTGCATGTTGCCCAGCTTCAGCTTGTTCTTCTTGCCGTGCGCCCAGTCGGCTGCCGCCAGGGTGATCTTGCGAGTGACCATCTCCGGTCCGCGGCGCGGCGACTCGTGATTAAACAAGATGCCGCCCACCACAAAAATCCCGCGCGCGCGATAGACTCCGCACAGGTTATGCGCGGCCGTCTTGGAAACACCGTACGGAGAAGTAGGACGCAGCGGCGTCTCTTCGTTGCGCAGTCCGTTCAGGTTGCCGTACATCTCCGAGCTGGACGCCTGGTAGACGCGCGTCTCCGGCTTCAGGCGTTCCACCATGTTCAACAGCCGGGCCAGTCCGCCCACATTGATGTCGAAGGTCTCGGCGGGAAGATGCCAGCTGGTGGGCACAAAAACCTGGCCCGCAAGGTTGTAGATCTCATCGGGCATAGCTTTGGCGAAGGCGACCTCGAGAGAAACGGCGTCGCGCATATCGCCGTAAAGAAGCTCGATCTTGTCCTTGACGCTGTGCAGGAAGCGGACGGTGTCGGTTTCGCGCCGCACCAGGCCATAAACTTTGTAGTCCAAGATCAAGCAAATATTCGGCAAGATAACTGCCGTCCTGACCGGAAATTCCCGTGATGAGAGCTGTCTTCATAGAAAGTTCTTTCCCCCGTTAGCCTAGCTATCGCACTTCTGACGGACCGCCTATGGTTCTACGATGGCTGCTATTGCGGATTAGTAAGAATACCGCATCGGGCAATGAACTATTGCGTTGCTATCGCCCGCCCCGGCCCAACAGCAGAATCTTGATGGTGGAAAACATGATGAACAGGTCCAGGCCGAACGACACGTTCTTGATGTAGAACAAGTCGTAGGCCAGCTTATCCCGGTTGTCTTCCAGGGTAGCGTTGTAGCCGCGATTGATCTGCGCCCATCCCGTGGCGCCGGGCTTCACCAGCCAGCGCTCGCGGTAAAACGGAATCTGGGCGGCACATTCTTCTTCCTGCTCGGGCACGAAGGGCCGCGGGCCGACGAACGCCATGTCGCCTTTGACGATGTTGAACAACTGCGGCAGTTCATCCACGCGCGTGCGGCGCAGCCATTTGCCCACACGGGTGACCCGGGGATCGCCGTGCTCGGCCGGAGTCAGCCTGATCTTGTCCGAGCCTTCGAACATCGAACGAAACTTGTAAACCGTAAACAGCTTTCCGTTCTCGCCCACGCGCTTCTGCCGGAAGATTGCCGGCCCTTTCGAGTCCAGGCGGACGGCGATGGCAGCCAGCAGCATGATGGGCGAGGTAATCAGGATGGCCAGACTGCCTAGAGCCAGCGAAACCATTCGTTTGTACAGGCGCAGGCCGGCGCGCACATGAAACCCCGGAGAAAATATCAGCCAGCTCAGCCGCACCGACTCCAGCGGAATCTTGCCGGTAATGCTCTCGTAGTACTCCGGACCATCCTGGATGTAGACGCCCTGGGTCTTCAGCTTCAGCAACTGGTCCACGCGCAGCTTGCCGCGGCGGTCGCCCATGGTCACAACCACGCGCCGAACATTGCGCTGCTCCACCACATCTTGCAAATCGTCTTCGTCGAAGCGAGGAATGCCGGCCGCGGTTTCCGTACTGTTGCCGATGAAGCCGACCACCCGCACTCCCAGCTCGGAGCGGCTGGCGATGGCTTCCATCAGGGGTATCGCCAGGGGACCGTCGCCATAGAGGACGGCGCGCTCGGAGAAGCGGGCGGAGCGGTTCAGGACAAAGAAAAGCTTGCGCCAGGCGGGGACCGTAACGCCCACGATGGCGACGCCCAACCACAACGTGCCGCCCACCAGACTGATTTCAGGGAAGGCGTAGTAGAGCACTGACAAGGCCACGAAGGCGCAGCCCAGAACTCCGACCAGCCGGGTGACGACCTCGCGCCGGTTCGACAGCACGATGGAGTCGTACAGGTCGAAGTAGTACATCAGCAGAACGAAGATGCCAACTACCAGGCCGATTCGTCCGAAGCCATTCTCGTACAGCAGATAGATGTTGGCATCCATCGCTGTACCCGCCCAAAACACCACCGACACCGTAAAGGCCAATGTGACAAGTAAGGCCTCAGTCACCGTCAGCAACAGTGTGCGGGTGGGGAAGTAGGCATTGAACAAACGAATCATGCCGAAGCCGCTTTGACCTGGTCCGCTTCTTGCTTAGCTTGCTTCTTGGCTTCCTTGGCTTGTTTCTTGGCTTCCTTGGCGTCCTTCTTGGCATCTTTCTTCGACTTGCCGGAGGAGTTGTACTCGCCGTAGTAGCGGTCGTAGTTGACGTTCAGCATGGAGGCCTGGTTGAAGACCACGCCCAGAAGCTTGGACTTGTCGAGGGTGGCAATGCGCCTTGTTCAGCACCTTCTTGCGGGTGTAGCCGTCGCGCACCACCACCAGAACGCCATCGCACAGGCGGGCGATCGAGGTGGAGTCGGCCATGGGCAGCAGCGGCGTGGCATCCATCAGCACCCAGTCGAAGCTCTGCGAAACGCTCTCCAGCATCTTGGCGAAGCGGTCCGGACTCCAGCAGCGGCAGCGGCTCTTCCATGGGCATGACCGGCGGCCAGCACCCATACTGGCAGGTCTCCGACCTGGTAGAGCGAATCCGCCAACGCCAGCTTGCCCTCAGCTCCACTCGGAGATCCCGCGCAGCGGCGTAGTCGGAGAGCAGCGGACTGATGCTGGGCCGGCGCAGATCGGCTTCAATCAGCAGCACCCGTTCGCCGGAACGGCGCGCCAGGGTAAACGCCAGATTGGAAGCCACCACCGACTTGCCTTCGTCCACCACCGAGCTGGTAATCAGCAGCTTGTGCAGGTTGCGCTTGCGCCGCATGTGGGCCAGGCGAGTAGCCAGTACGCGAAACATCTCGGCGCCCGTGCTATCCGGGTCGGTCATGGTCACCAGGCGCTGTTCGGGAGTGGGCACGGGATGCAGCACCCGCTCCGCTGGCACTTTCAGCCAACTCGCGTCCGCCGGCTCGGCTGGGGCCAAGGGCACGCCCGACATTTCCTCTGCAACTGCTGCTGCACCAGCGGCAGCTTCCGGCTGATCCGTAACCAAAGGCGAGGCACTGGGATTGGGACTTTCACCTTGGGACCTTTGTAACGCTTCGTACACTCGACTCATGGGTTAGACTCTCCTGATTGCAGTAGTTGGCAATATTCTTATTTATTGGCTTCCAGGGTCTGGTTATCCATGCTTCGCACCATGCGGAACAGGGAGCGCAGCAGACTCGCATTATTTTCCGCGCCGGCGGCCGTAGCCAGCGGAGTTTCCTCAGGCAGGGCGGGGCTGATGAGCCGGAAATCGGTGGCCACGTCGGTAACCATGTCGCCCGTCACCGGCCGTTGTTCATGGGCAAAAGCGCTGACCATGGAATTTTCGCAAAGGGTATTGATAATGCGCGGAATGCCGCGCGAATATTCGAAAATCTTGTCCATGGCGTCGTCGGAGAAGACGGCGGCTCCGGCCGCGGCTCCGGCGCGCTCCAGGCGCGACAGAACGTAAGCATGGGTTTGCGACTCGTCCAGCGGCTGCAACTGGCAGCGCAGGGCGACGCGCTGCTTCAACTGCCGCAACTCGGGAGAGTCCAGCACGATTTCCAGCTCCGGCTGGCCCATCAACACAATCTGCAGCAGCTTCTGCTGCGAAGTTTCCAGGTTGGTCAGCAGCCGGATCTCCTCCAGCAATTCAGCCCGCAGGGCCTGCGCCTCATCCACCACCAGGGCGGTAATCAGGCCACGAGCATGGCGCTGGATGAGGAAGCGGTTCAGATCGAGCAGCATCTCGGTCTTGCTGCGTCCCGAGTAGGGCAGCCCAAAGTCCGCCATGATGTACTGGAAGAACTCCACCACCGGCAGCAGCGGGATTGAAGACGTAGCCGAAGGCGATATTGTTCTTGCGCAACTCCGAGAGCAGGCAGCGAACCAGCAGGGTCTTGCCCGTGCCCACCTCGCCGGTGATCACGATGAAGCCCTTTCTCCGGCCAACCCCGTAATGCGAGATTGGCCAGAGCTTCGTTGTGCCTGGGCGTCGGATGATAAAAATACGGGTCGGGGCTGATCTCGAACGGATTACGCGTCAACCCGAAGAATTGTTTATACATTCACTATCCCCAGTAATAGGCGTAGACCACGCCCGACGGAAGCAAGATCAGGCACAGGATGGTGGCGGCCAGGGCAAGCCTCGGCACCCACCGGGCACGCCGCAGCTCCTTCGCCGTCGAGAGGGCCGGAATCTCGGCCAGGATAGGCAGGCTAACCGCGGCGTTCAGGGCCTGCTCGCCGCGGATGCGGTCATCCAGGAACTCGACGCCAAATCCGCACAGGATGGCCAGCGCAAAACCTGCGCCAATGGCCGCCAGCGAAAACTTGAAGCGGTCAGGAAAGTTCGGCTTGTCGGGAAGGCTGGGCGGATCGATGACGCGGAACTGCGCGCCCTGTTGCTGCCGTTCCAGACTGGTGGCCAGGGCCGACTCGGTTTTCTTGGCCAGCAGGTCCTGGTATTCCTTTTTCAGGTTGCCGAAGTCACGCATCATGTCGGCCATCTGCGCTTCCACCGCCGGCGTAGCGTTCAAGCGCGCCTGGTATACCTGGCCCGCCTGCTCCGCCCGCTGCATCTGCTGCGTGGCCTGGTCCATCTCCATCTTGTTCAGCTTCATCTGGGTATGCAGTTGCAACATGGCGTTGCTCTGCTGCACCGCCTGCGGCGTGGAGGCGTCGGACTCGACGTTGTCGCGAGCTTCGTTGGCCATGTCCTTCTTCAGCTTTTCCAGCGACGCGATGGTTTCCTTCAGCTTCTTCACGTCAGGATGGTCGTCGGTGTAGCGGGCTTCCATGGCGGCGAGGTTGGAGCGCGCAGTATCCAGCTGCGAATCGATGCTGGCCGGAGCCATGGCGGTATCGCTCATATTCTGATACTGGCTCTGCAGCGAGTTCAGATAGGTCTGCTGCTGCATGGCCCGTTCGCGGGCGGCCTGCGCGGCCTGCATCTGCTGCTGCAGTCCCTGCAGGATATGGATGTTGCTGTCCAGTTGCTGCGGCAAGCGAGCCATCGTGCTCGGTCTCGAAAGCCCGCACCTTGGCTTCTTCATCCGCCAGGGTCTGCCCCACCGCCCTTACCTGCGAGTCCAGGAAGAGCGTGGTCGCTTCCGACTGCTCCTGGCTGGCGCGCACATTCTCGTCCACAAAGAACGAGGTCAGGGCGATGGTCACCTTCTGCGCGATGTCGGCGGTGGGCGCCTTGAAGGAAACCTTGAACGCCACGATTTCCGCTTTGCCGGAGGTGTTGCGCCTCGCTCTTGATCAGCTCCATCTTGATGTCGTCGCGCATCTTCACCACCTGATCGTCGGGCGAGCTTGCGTAACCCGGGATACAGGTTGAAGCGCTGGATGAGGTTGAGCAGGCGGGTGCGGCTCTCCACCTGCGTGCTCATGCTTTGCACACGGTCGGCCAGGTCCACCTGCACGTTGGGCTCGACCAGGTTGCTGGGCACCTTGGGCGGTTCCACCAGGACTGTACTCTCCGAGATATAGGTGGCGGGCAGAAACCATGCGGAGGCGAAAACAATCAGCCATCCGAAGAAGAGTGGCCCTAAGATCCACCACTTGCGGCGGAGCACGATCGCCCAATATTCGTCAAAGCCTTGCCCTGTTTTCTGATCGTCAAATTCCTGTGCCATAAATCACCGTCCCATGGAATGGTTCCAGGCATACTGCACCGTCACTCCGATACCGCTGGTGGTAACGGCGAGCGGCAGTCCCAGATTGCCGTAGTAGTTTTGGTCTTGATGGATGAGCGCGTAGTAGGAACTGAGGTTCCAGGCCTGGTTGAGCCTGCGGGAGAGGGTGATCGTACCCTGCAGTGCCGTGCAGAAAACTCGTTCCCCTCATAGTCCGATATCGACTCGCTATTGCTATACAGGAAGCCCGCGGCGAAGCCCCAGTTGCGGTTCACCGGGCGGCTATATGTCGCCACCGCCTGGTAGAAATCTACCGCGCCAAACAAGCCTCCGCCATTCGTAATGCTGTGGCTGAACTGCATTCCAAAGGAATTGCCATGCGGGGCTGCCCAACTGAAGGTGCCGCCTTCGGCAACGTTCAAGTAACTGTTGTGCTCTACCTCTACCAGGCACCCATCCGGGAAGCAGACCAGCGGCACAATGTCTTTCGTGCCTGTGCAGCTCCGGCCCTATCCATCCCGAAAGCGAGATCCGGGGGTTGAGCTTTGTAGTTGACATAGCTCTGGAACATTTGCACGCCGGCCCGCGATTGCCCGTGGCCAAAATCCATGGCGGTGAAAATGTATCCCGTCGCCGCCGCTGATCCGGGGACTGAACAGGTGCTGGTAAAACCCGCCGCCGGCGTAGGTGGTCGAATTCCACAGTGAACCGGATTAAATCCGCTGGTACCGGTGGTAACGCCCCGGAGGTAGTGCTGGAAACTTTCGCCCCATAGAAGTCGATGCTGTCATGGGGTCCCAGCAGATACGTGATGTCACCCGTCGCCTGGTTCTGTTCCAACACAGTTTGCGGAAAGTAAATGACCGGATTGGGATTGTTCGGTGTGGGCGCGCTCAGAAACGTAAAAAACGGCTGGAACGGATCATCCGAGTAAAAGTAACTGTCTTTGAAGCGGAACTGCCAGCGTTTGGCGAAGGCCCAGATAATGCGCGTATTGACGGCCTGATTCAGGTTGGTGTAGGTGGAATAAACCGATCCAGTAGTCGCGCTAACACCGCCGTTATAACCCAGGGACCACAGCAACTTTGGCCGGGCCTGCACGATATTGATGCCGGCATTGAGCAGGTTCAGGTTGTCCCAATAGGCCGGCGCATTGTTGTAACCGCCTGACAGATATTGGGCTACCTCGCCCGCCGAAAACGTCAAAGTGTACCCGGTATGAGAGACGGCGTCGGTGAACATACTCATGGGCGGCAGCTTTTCAGGATGGGTAAACGGAGTCCTGCGGGCCTCCCAGACCCAACTGCGACGAGTCATCGGGCCGCCATGCCGCCTGCTGCCGAGGCGTTATCCGGGGCGCCGTTCTGTGACCCGTCCGAAGCACCGTTTTGCGAGGAGCTATCCGGCCAGGCGCCTGGGCTGGCGTTGGGGGCGGACTCTGCTGAGCCGCATCCGGCCAGCCGTTCTGCGCCGGATCCGGCATACGCCGGGCGCGGTCGCCGGCGTAGCGCTGGTTGCGGCGGATTCGACGTATCGTTCTGCGTTTGGGTCGTGTCTGGCGTGCTGCTTTGCCATGATGGAAGAACCGGCCTGCTGCGGAGCACTCGGGGTGCTTGCACCCGAATCCGTGGAACCGCTCTGCGACCAGGCCAGCGGGGCGCACAGCAGCGCGAGCTGCGGCCAGAATTGGTCTTAGTTGCCGTTTCATCTCATCCTCCCGTCGCCCTCGGCGAACCCGACCGCTTACGGCACCACGATGGTATCGCGAGGCTCGACCATGATGTTCTGCGACATGTTCTGGCCCTTGATCACTTGCTTGTAGTTGAAGTGAATCTTCTCCTGCGTACCATCGGGCGCGGTGCGCAAAATATAAATCTTCTTTTGCTTGGCGAAATCGCGGAAACCGCCGCTCAGCGCGATAGCATCCAGAATCGTGAGCGGACGCGGCAAAGGGAAGAATACCCGGCTTGTAAACATTGCCCATAATGTTGAAGCTGAGGCTGTTCACCGCTCCCACCATGACTACCACCTGGGGATCGGACATCTCCTTCGATAGCAAGGTCGTGATCTGCTCCTGCAATTGCACCGGAGTCAAGCCGGTAGCCTTGATCTCTCCGATCAGAGGCAGCGTAATCATTCCATCGGGGCGCACGCCAACGTTCTTGGAGAGTTCGCCCTCTTTCCACACGTTAATCTCCAATACATCTCCGACGCCGATAACGTAAGTGTCCGGGCGAACGTTGGCTACGTGCGAATGCGGAGTGCCCGCCGCCGGCAGCGTCGTCGTCTTGGCTACGTCTTTTCCAGCTCGTTCCCGCTGGAGCTGTCAGGAATGACCGGCTGCGCCGCCGGCGTCGTATGGCGCCGGTTGCGCGGTCGTGGAATTCGATCCCTGCTGCCCTGCATTGTCCTGTCCAAAGGCGGCCAGCGCCCACAGCCCCAGCAGCATGATTGCCGTCACTACGAAAATTCGTTTCCCCAAAGTCTGTTGCTCCCAATACATCTCTTCACCTCGGTGGTTTACTCGGTCCCGTCTTCTTCGTGTTTCGTGGTGGTACTGGAACGCCGTTGCGGAATTCCAACTTCTTTGAGCTTGTACAGTAAGGCGCGGTAGCTGATGTCTAACGAGCGCGCCGCTTTCTTGCGGTTCCAGTTGTTGGCATGCAGTGCATTCAGGATAATACGAGCCTCCAGTTTGCGCACCGTCTGCCGGGTCAATTTCTTCAGCGATACCGGACCCTCCAGCACCAGCGTGTCCACCGCATCGCGCTCATTGGGCTCCAGCAGTTCGCTCAAAATCACATCTTCCGTGCCCATCACCACATAGCGCTTGACCAGGTTCTCCAACTGCCGGATATTGCCCGGCCAGGAGTAGCGCTGCATCTTGGCCATCAGCGCCGGCCGCACCATCACCACCCGCCCGTTCAACTTCTCGTTGTAGTACTGCAGCAGGTAATCGCAGATAATCGGCAAATCCACCGCTCGTTCCCGCAAGGGCGGCAGGTGGATGGTCATGGTCGCAATGCGGTAAAACAAATCGGGACGGAAGTTGCCCTGCTCAATCTCCTCATGCAGCTCGCGGTTGGTCGAGCACACCACCCGCACTTCTACTTTCTTGTCTTCCTGGGCGCCAATCCGGCTGAACTGGCCGTCCTGCAACAGCTGCAGAAGCTTGGCTTGCAGCATGGCGTCCAGCTCGGCAATCTCATCCAGAAACAACGTGCCGCGATGCGCCATTTCCACTCTACCCGGCTTTGGGTTGAAGGCGCCGGTAAATGCGCCGCGCTCATAGCCGAACAGTTCGCTTTCGAGAAGCGTTCCCGGAATGGCCGGACAATTCACCTTCACAAACGGGCCCGCCGCCCAGGGCGAGTACAGATGCAGCAAGCGGGCAACGATGTCCTTGCCCGTGCCACTTTCTCCGCTGACCAGCACGGAGAGATTGGAGGCAGCAACTCGCTCCAGCTTCTGGCGAACGTCGCGCATGGCGGGCGTTTGCCCGAAGATCACAGGCTCAGGGGGGAGCTGCTGCACCGTGATCGCATTCTCGTTGTTCGAGCCCGCCAGAAGTGGCATACCCGCTTCTCGCAGTACTTTTTTGGCAGTCTGCCGGTTATCGGAAGCAATCGACGTGCTAATGATTTGCATTTATTGCGCCAAGTTCCTGCACATTGCAAGAAAATGCGCATATTCGATGTAAACTATTGCTGCAAATAATACTGATTTCTTAATCGCAGACATGATGGATCAACTTGTAGCGGGAAATAGCTGGAATGGAACGATATTGCGCTCTAAAGTGTGCAAATGTTTTCACTCTGAGGAAGTGAGTTTCCCAACCGACCGAGACTTGCCGGCTTCCAGCCCTGTCGGCTTGATCCAATAGCGGTTCATGGAACTGAAGTCCCAGCAGAAAGTACTGCCGATCAGCCGTACATCGCAGTACGGTGGCGCGCAAAAGGGATATCGAGCGCGGCAACTGGGCTTTGTTGACCAGAGCGACGGGAATTTCCAGCGTAGATCTCGGTTCCGGGATCCAAGTACCGCCGCGTCGCCAGCAATACTCCACCGGCGGAGAGATTCAGAGCCGTGGCAAACTCCAGAAATTCTTCGCCGTTCGAGTTCTTCCCGCGTACGAAAAACGGGATAGAAATAGGCAACCGGTCCCAACCGCGGCGCTCGGCAACGGATACGCTTCGACGCAAAGGCCAGCTCCTACATTACAGGCGTATGACGCACATCGATAACCAAATGTGGGAGTTAAGTCAACCTGTTTGCTTTGTTGGGCATAGAGCCAACCTGCGCAGAACATGCGGAGCTGCACGTTGCAATCTATTGCGCTAGAGCGGAAGAGGAATGCCTGCTAAAGGTGAAAATAGGTTCCGGAAAAGGAAACCAAATTGCCACTTTATCCAAGAATTAATCAGTTTGGCATTGACAATACATGGCTTTGCGGTAAGATCAGTTCTCCCCCTGTAGAGTGTTTCCACTCTATCTCCCGAGGATTGGTTACTCACTAAACTTAAGGCTGACTTTTGTCGAGAGTATGCCTGTACAACACAGATCGGGAATTGATCCTGGGGATGCCGTCGAACCTGTCTTCATCTCCCAGGCACGGGAAAGGGGTTATCCCCATGCCTCCAGCGAAGATGTCGCCGATAAATCAAAGTCCTGAGCCGGTTACCCACGAGCATTGCAGCTGTTGCCGCGATGCCCTGGCCTCCGCAGCCCACGAACTGAAAACCCCGCTGGCCATCATGGCAGGTTATCTGCACCTCTTGCTGTCGGAAAAACTCGGACCTTTGAGCCCTCGCCAGATGGAAGTTCTGACCGAAATGCAGGCCAATGGCGCGCGCCTGTCCAATTTCATTCAGAACCTGTTGACCTACGCCGCGCTTAAGGTTGACCGCCTCGACTTGCACTACGAGGTCGGCGACATCAACGACTGCGTTCGCGAGATCGCCGAGGTCTGGTCGCAGCGCTTTCAGGAAAAGGCTATCGCCTTCTATTTCCTGCCTAACGACAAACTCCAGCCCTTTCCGTTCGATTACTACAAAATTCAGCACGTCGTTTCCAACCTGCTCGACAATGCCATGAAGTACACTCCGGCTTCCGGGACGGTGTGGCTGCATGTGGAGCCGTACTTCTGGGAGCGGCGGACCGTAGCCCGGCCGCCAGCCGTGGAGCGCCGCCGCCAGCGCGTAAATGCCCCTAACTGCTGCCGCATTTCCGTCTCCGACACCGGCCCGGGCATCGCGCCCGAGTTCCAACAGGAGATCTTCGACGAGTATTTTCGCTTGGTCCCTCAGGGCATGCGAGCCGAAGGTCACGGCCTCGGTCTCGCCATTGCCCGCCGTCTGGTGCAGTCTGCCGGCGGAAAGATTTGGGTTGAGAGCGAGCCTGGTAGCGGGGAGCAAGTTTTCTTTTCTGTTATTGCTGAATCCTCCCCCCGAACGCTTGGCGGAGGAGCAATGAGCGCTTCCCACATCCTTGTGGTGGACGACGAACCTAGCATGCTGCGGTATTTGCAGACGGTCCTGGAGCTGGATTCCTATCGCGTCTCCACCGCCTCCAACGGTCTGGAGGCCGTCGACAAGGTCGAACGCGACAGCCCCGACCTGGTGCTGCTCGACATGGTGATGCCCGGCGCTGATGGCCTGGAGACCCTGCAGCGCATTCGTGAATCCCGGCCTTCGACCAAGGTCGTCATGCTATCTTGCGTGCGCGACACCCGCAAAGTCGCGCAAGCCATGCGGCTGGGCGCTCAGGACTATCTCTCCAAGCCCGTCCAGAAGGAAGAAATGGACGAGGTCTTGCGCTTCTGCCTGGAGAATACCGATCCCGCCGCACCCGGCGCGGGCGACGCGATCGAAGTCGGCGAAGGCGTGTATTTCTTCTCCGCTACGCCGCTGATGCGCCAACTTCGCGCCCAGGCCATGCAAGTGGCCAAATTCGACTTTCCCGTCCTGTTACTCGGCGAAAGCGGTACCGGCAAGGAAGTTCTGGCCCGCCTCATCCACAAGTACTCCGATCGCGCCCATCGCACCTTCCTCAAAGTCAATTGCGCCGCCGTTCCCAGCGAGCTGCTGGAGAGCGAGCTCTTCGGCTACGAGCCCGGCGCCTTCACCGGCGCCAACAAAGCCAAGCCCGGCAAGTTCGAGCTCTGCAACAAGGGCACCTTGCTGCTCGACGAAATCGGCGAAATGTCGCCTGCGCTGCAGGCCAAGCTGCTGCAAGTTCTGCAGGACGGCCAATTCTCCCGCCTCGGCGGACGCGTCACCGTCCAGGTCGATGTCCGCGTTCTGGCCGCCACCAACATCAACATGCCGCAGGCCATCGCCCAGAAGACCTTCCGCGAGGATCTCTATTACCGCCTGAACAGCTTCGTGCTGCGCATGCCTTCGTTGCGCGAGCGCCGCGAAGAGATTCCCATGATCCTGCGGCACTTCATGATCCAGCTTGCCGATAAGTATGCCTGCGCGCCCGCTCAGCGTTTCCCAGCGCCTGGTGGAAGCCTGCGAAAACTATTCCTGGCCGGGCAACATTCGCGAGCTGGAAAATTTCGTGAAGCGCTTCCTCGTGCTGGGCGACGAGTCGGCCGCCATCGGCGAGTTGCAGCGACGGCCAGACCCTGATGCGCAGAACGCGGCCGCCGCTTCTGCCGACGAGAAACGGCCGCAGCAGCAACCCGATCTGAAGGAAATGGTCCGCAACCTGAAGAACGGCGCGGAGAGCGAAGTGATCGCTCAGGTGCTGGAAGAGACGGCCTGGAATCGCAAGCGCGCCGCCACCAAGCTCAATATCAGCTACAAAGCTCTGCTCTACAAAATCCGCCAGTACGACATTCGTCCCCGCCAGGCGGGATAACGGCAAGCAGTTGTCGGTTCTCAGTCGTCAGTTGGCGGTTCTCACTTGTTAGTCATCCGTTCTCAGCGTGTGTCATCCTGAGCGAGCGTAGCGAGTCGAAGGACCCCTATTACCCGGCCACAATATCCGACGAGGCTCTTGTGTCGTTCGCTCGAATGATCGACCGCCAGCGCTCGAGTCCCGCTTCGCGGGACGGAAGATGATAGCCCAGCGCTTCAGCGCTGGGTAGACGCAAATAAAAAGAACCGGAGTCCCCCGGGGACGGTACTGCCGCGCAAACCTACGTCGGATCGTGCCATCCGCCGATATCGGCAGCCAATTCCCGCGAGTCCGGCGGACCCCACGTCCCCGGCTCGTACGACTCCGTTGGACAACAATCCCCAAGAATTGGCTCCACGATCGCCCACGCCGCTTCCACCGCGTCCTGCCGCACAAACAGCATTGGATCGCCCCTCATTGCGTCGCTCAGCAGCCGCTGATAGGCGTCCATCTCGTCATTGCTGGTGTACTTCACCGCCGACAACTCCACCGGCATCGGCACCAGCAGCGGCCCCGGCCGCTTCACGCGCGCGCCCAGGCTTAGCTCGATGTCGGGCCCCAGTCGGAAGCGGAAGTAGTTTCTGCCATCGCCGCCCATCTTGCTGAGCGGAGCCTTGCGCAGCTTCACGAAAACCTCGGTTGCCGTCACCGGCAGCCGTTTGCCCGCACGAATGAGAAATGGCACGCCCGCCCAACGCCAGGAATCAATCTCCAGCCTCAGGGCCGCGAAGGTCTCCACATCCGATTGCGGCGATACTCCCGGCTCGCTGCGATAGCCATCGAACTGACCCCGCACGATGTTTGCCGGACTCAGCGGCGGAATGGTGCGAAAGATCTTCACCTGCTCGTCGCGCACCGAATCCACATACATGGTCGTGGGCGGCTCCATCGCCAGGAATGCGACCACCTGCAGCATGTGGTTCTGCACCACGTCGCGAATGGCGCCGGCTTCCTCGTAAAATTTTCCGCGACCCTCCACCCCGAATTTTTCGGCCATCGTGATCTGCACGCTCTGCACGTAGTTGCGGTTCCAGATCGGCTCCAGAAAGCTGTTGGCGAAGCGGAAGATCAGCAGGTTTTCCACCGCTTCCTTGCCCAGGTAGTGATCGATGCGATAGATGTTCTCCTCGGGAAATGCTTGGTGCAGCGTCTCATTAAGTTTGCGCGCCGACACCAGATCGCGCCCGAACGGCTTCTCCAGAATCACGCGCGCATTCTTCGCGCAGCTCGATCTGGCCAGACCCTGCACCACCACCGGAAACATACTGGGAGGAATCGCCAGATAATGCGTTGGGCACTGAGCGTCTCCCAGCAGTCCACGCAACGCTGCGTAGGTCTTCTCGTCCTTGTAGTCGCCGTCGACATAACTAAGCAGCTCGCACAGCTTTCTAAATGCCTCATCATCCACGCCCCCGCCGTGCTTGGTAATGCTGTCGCGAGCCCGTTCCCGCAGCTGCTCGGTGGTCCAGCCTGACTTGGCCACTCCTATCACCGGCACGTTGAGCGTGCCCTGCCGCACCATGCTCTGGAGCGCGGGGAAGATCTTCTTGTAGGCCAGGTCGCCGGTGGCGCCAAAAAATACGAAGGCATCGGAGTGCGCTAGCATCAATCCTCTTTCTGTGGCGAAAACAACTATAAGGAAGCTCTGACTAAGTCCTGTTCTTTGCGAGTGACGGGCTTCAGAGACTGTGTCACGACTGGCAACCGAACTTTGCGGTGGAACGAACGTCGCGATATTTAACCGGTCCAGCCGCGCAGCGGCGGCATGATGTTAGGCGTGGGCGTCAGCCCACGCTCAAAGTGGAACAAAACCCGAGCCGCAGAGCGGCGACACCGGGTCGCGACACAGTCTCTTCAGGCCCTCCGCCGAATCAGTGTATCCGGCACGCCACTGTAGGGGTAGTCTCGGATGTTTCAGCAAGGTAAATAAATCGAACCTGTGTCGCAAGCGGCCAAAGAATTTTGCGGTGGCATAAACCGTCCGAAAGCCGATCAAACCAGCCGCGACGCGGCGGCAGCGCAGTTAGCCCGGCGCGTGAGCGCCGGGTAAAGTGGGAAATTGAAGTGAGCCGCGGAGCGGCGACACCAGTTGCGACACGGTCTCTTAGCCTTCCAAAATGCAGCCTCGCGCCTCCTGTACCATAGAACCCACAGCGATGGATTCTCCCAGCCTCATCCCAAACACCAGCGAACGCGTTCTGGAATTCGATCAATTCCGGCAACTCCTCGCCATCTATACCGCCTCGCCTCTCGGGCACGACCGGGTGATGCAGCTCACGCCCTCGGGTGACCGCCAGTGGATCGAGCGCCAGCAGCAGCTTACCGAAGAGTTGCGCGGCTACTTGCGGACCGGAGGGCGTTTTGACTTTCACGGTCTGCTCGATCCTGCGCAGCTGATCGACAAGGCACGCATCACCGGAGCCACGCTGGAGATCATCGAGATTCGCGATCTGCTTCTGCTCGCCGACCGTGCCGCCGAGTGGCGCGAGATCGCACTTCATCCCGCGGCCGCGATTCAGAACAAGTGGCAAGCCGTACACGAGCTCTCCGAGGGCATTGCCGATTTCACTCTCCTGCTGCGTCACTTCCGCAACAAGATCCTGCCCGACGGCACTCTGGACGACCGCGCCTCGTCCGAACTGGCGCGCATCCGGCGCGAGATCGAGAAGCAGAAGCGCACGATCCAGGAGTCGCTGCGCGCCTATCTGCGGCGGCTTTCCGAAGGTGGAGCGGTGCAGGAGGAACTGGTCACCATTCGCGGCGAACGCTTCGTCATCCCGGTGAAGATGGAGCAACGCCGCCGAGTGCAGGGCGTCGCCCATGGCGCGTCGTCCAGCGGCCAGACCGTGTTCATCGAGCCGCTGGAGACCATCGAGCAGAACAACGATCTTGTCCGCCTGCTGGAAGAGGAGCAGGCGGAAATCCATCGCATCCTGCTCGATATGACGGCGCGCCTGGGCGAACGCGCCGATGAACTGGCCCACGCAGTAAATGTCCTGTCGGAGCTGGAGTTGCAGTTTGCCAAAGCCCGCTTCGCCGAGGATTACAACTGCGTTGCGGTGAAGCTGCTGGCGGGTGCCCCACCCATCCCATCTGTTGGGATGAGTGGGACCTCAGGTGACGCGCTCATCCTGCGCAACGCGCGCCATCCTCTGCTGGAACGTACGCTGAAGAGCTCGCGGCGTTGCGGTTGTCCCGCTCACCGTCGAGCTCGACAGCGATCATCGCCAGCTCATCATCAGCGGCCCCAACACCGGCGGCAAGACGGTTGCGCTGAAGACCGTCGGACTGCTGGCACTGATGGCGCAGTCCGGCATTCCGATTCCTGCGGACCGCGCCGAGCTGCCCATCTTCGACTCTGTCTTTGCCGATATCGGCGACTACCAGTCCATCGAGCAGAATCTGTCGACGTTTTCCGCGCACGTCACCAACATCGATTTCATCTCGCATCGCGCCACCGCGCAGTCGCTGGTGCTGCTCGACGAGCTGGGCTCGGCCACCGATCCCGAAGAGGGTGCCGCACTGGCGGTCGCCATCGCCGACTACTTCCGCCGCGCCTCTTGTCTCAGCATCATCTCCACCCATCACACCGCGCTGAAGGTTTATGCCGCCAACACTCCCGGCGTGATGAATGCCGCCGTCGGCTTCGACGAAAACACTTTCGCGCCGACCTTCGAATTACGCGTCGGAGTGCCGGGCGCATCGGCAGGCATCAACATCGCGCACAAGCTGGGACTGAACCCCCACATTGTGGGAGACGCCCGCCAGCGCATGAGTTCGCAGGCGCAGGACGTCTCGCGCTTTCTGGACCGCCTGCACAGCGAATTGCGGCAGCTGGATTCCGAGCGCACCGAGCTTCGCGCCCGCGAGCAGGAAGTGGCACGCCAGCGCAATCATCTTGAACTCGAGGGCCGCAAGGAGCAAAAGGAAAAGCTTCGCGAGTTGGAGAAGAAGCTGGAAAGCGTGCTGCGTGACTTCGAGTATCGCGCCCGCGAGACGGTGAATGCGGTGCAGGACCGCGCCCAGGCGCTCAAGCTGTCCAAAGATGCCGAGCGCCGCATCGCCAAGATGCGCCGCGAATTTCGCGAGCAGTTCGATTCAACCGTGGTTGCGCACAGCACCGGCGCCGATACCGGCGACCCTGACGCGCAGCAGCACGTGGTGAAACACGTTTCGGTTGGCGACACCGTGCGCCTCAAGTCGCTGGGCCGCGATGGGAAGGTGCTGCGCTACTTCGACGATGACAGCTTCGAGGTCGCGGTCGGGCCGATGAAGATGAAGGTGGCGCGCGACGATTTCGCCAGCGTGGTGGCCCGTGCCGACAGCAATCCGGTGGCGTCGGCGCGCTCGCGCGGCATCAATGTGTCTCTGGCGCGCGAAGACGAGAGCGTGCCCACGGAAATCAACGTCATCGGCCAGACCGTGGACGAGGCCACGCAGGCGGTGGAGAAGTTCGTCGATCGCGCCTTCCTGGCGGGCGCGATTCGACTCCGCGTCGTCCACGGCAGCGGAATGGGAATCCTCCGCAAAGCGCTGCGGCAATATCTGAAGACTCATCCTCACGTCGCCAACGTCAGCGAGCCTCCGCAGAACGAAGGCGGCGGCGGCGCGACGGTGGTTGAGCTGAGGACGTAGGGATGCCGCTTTTCGCCTTTCTTGCAACCCCGCGCACAGCCCTCTAGACTTGTTAAGCAATGAGCAAGTTTGGACAAACCGTCAGGGGCTATTTCTGGTGGACGTACCCGCGTGGCAACGTCCACTACGACGTGATGGTCACCCTGATCCTGGCGTTTATTTTTCTCGCCCCCATCTGGATCAACTTTCGCGACAAGCCAGTCGGAGCGCTCGCCGCATCAGACTGAGGTCATCGTGCAGCAGGAAGGCGACGGATTCCTGTACAAGGTGGATGCATCAGCCGTGACGCCGGGCACCGATACCGAGATTCGCGAATCGCTGCTGCACATCATCGAGCCGATCGCCGGCTACGTTACCATCGACCGCTATCAGGCTGTCCGCGACGGCAACCACAACATCTACAAAGTTTGGGTGCATCGTTGAGCCGAAGCAGCATCGCGCAAGCAACCTCGCATCCCAATTTCGATTCCATCTTTAGCAAGTGACAATATGAACAAGTTGATGATTGCAGTGCTGGGCTGGTTTGTTTTTTGCGGCGTGTCCGTGGCGCAGGCCCAAAATCTGGAGTCGGTGCTCGACTCCATGGACAAGGCCGCGGCCGCCTTTCACAACGCCCAGTGTGATTTTGTGGCCGACTCTTATCAGAAGGTGGTCGACGAGCACGATTTGCAGAAGGGCACAATGTATTTCCGCCGTCAGGGCGACGGCATGGAAATGGCTGCCGACTTTACTTCTCCCGACAAGAAGTATGTGTTGTTCAGCAACGGCACGGTCAGCTACTACCAGCCTTCCATCGACCAGGTCACGGAATACAGCGCCGGCAAGAACAAGTCCGCATTCGAAAGTTTTCTGGTCCTGGGATTCGGCGGGCGCGGCCACGACCTGACCAACTCCTACGACGTTACTTACGGCGGCACGGAGCAGGTTGAAGGCGTCAATGCTGCCAAGCTTGTCCTGACGCCCAAGTCGCCGCGCGTGCGCAACATGTTTCAGACGATTACTCTGTGGATCGATCCCGCGCGTGGAGTCACGGTGCAACAGCGGTTTGACGAGCCTTCAGGCGACTACCGCGTCACCAAGTACAGCAACATCCAGATCAATCACAAGATCTCCGGCGACGTTTTCAAGCTGAAGACCACGGGCCATACCAAGGTAGTGAGGCCGAACGGATAGCAGCGCGGAAGCTCTTGGCTTTTAGCCTTTAGCAACCGCATTTCTCCGACTGCTTATAGCTAAGAGCTACTTCTGCGGCTGCGAGCTGTCCTTCATTTGTCCCGAGTTCTTGATGAAGGCGACGGTCTTCCAGATATCGTCGTCGCTCAGCACGCCCTCCCAACCGGGCATACCCGTGTGGCGAATCCCGTATTTGATCACATAGAACAGGTTGCCATCGGGATCGTCGGGAATGTGGGTCATAAGCTGCGGTACAGAAGGATAAAATTTCCGGTGCATCGGGGATTCAGGTTCTTTCAAGTTGCCATGACAAAACGCGCAGTTCTTGTCGTAGGTCATGGAACCATCCATGACGTTCTGCGTGGTGGGCTGGAACGGATTCGCTTGCTTGGGAGCGTGATCGTCAACCCACTCGTCCACAGTCTTGTTGGCCGTACGCCGTTCGAATGTGCTGGGAGTGTTGCCCACGGCACGCGTATCGTAATGCCCGGTGGTCATGTAAAAATAAGCTCCGCCAAAAACCACCACCAGCGTGATAATCACTCCCAAGATAAATCCGCGCATGTCTCTCCTTGTAAAAAGTAGTTGAAGCCACAGCCAGAGAATCCATCATCCTACTACGGCCGGCGCCAATAGACGGGCGCGCGCTCTCTTCAGTAGCGGCGCAGCCGGCGCGCTTCGCGCACTACGTCCTCCACCCGCGGAAGATAGACTTCCTCCAAGCGGCGGCGAGAACGGCACCGGACTGTCGGCGGAAGCGATGCGCGCAATCGGCGCATCCAGCGAGTCGAAGCACTCCTCGTTGATGATGGCCGCCACTTCGCCGGCGATGCCGCCCGTCTTGGTATCTTCGTGCAGCACGATGGCGCGGTTCGTCTTCTCCACCGTCTGGCGAATGGCATCGCGATCCAGCGGCAGCACGGTCCGCAGATCGACAACCTCCAGCTCGATGCCTTCCTTTGCCAGAATGTCAGCAGCCTCAAGCGCAATATAGACCATCGCGGCATAGGTGATGACGCTGACGTCGCCACCTTCACGAACCACGCGCGCCTTGCCGATCGGGACTGTGTAATCTTCTGCCGGCAATTCTTCTTTGATGCGCCGGTACAGGAATTTGTGCTCGAAGAACAGTACGGGATTGTTGTCGCGAATGGCCGACTTGATGAGGCCCTTGGCGTCGTACGCGCTGGCCGGGCAAATCACCTTCAGCCCCGGCGTGTGAGTGAAGTACGTCTCCGGATTTTGCGAATGGAACGGCCCGCCATGCACGCCGCCGCCGGAGGGACCGCGCACCACCACGGGCACCGGCGCGCCCCAGCGAAAATGCGCCTTCGCCAACATGTTCGTGATCTGGTTGAAGGCGCAGCTGATGAAGTCCATGAACTGGAATTCGGCCACCGGACGCAGGCCGGTAAGCGCCGCGCCAAAGCTGGCATTGATGATCGCCATCTCCGAGATGGGCGTATCCACCACGCGCTCCGGGCCGAAGCGGTCAATCAATCCGTCTGTGACTTTGAAGGCGCCGCCGTAAATCCCAATGTCCTCGCCAATGCAGAAGACTGCGGGATCGCGCTCCATCTCTTCCCAGATGCCCTGCCGGATCGCTTCCAGATAAGTGATCGCTGCCATGAATGTCTATGCCACCCTCGCAAGGATTCTAAATGAGCGGGCGGATGTGACAATATGCCCATCGGGCTGGCCATTGCGAAGCGGGAATCCTGAGGCCATTGGAATGGCGAGCATCGTAGATTTTGCGGAATCCGTGGCGAACAGAAGCCGGCAACTGCTACCATCGGCGACATGACACCGGAAGAACTGAAACAGCGCCTGGACGCCGGCGATGACCTGTTCGTGCTCGACGTCCGCGATCCTCACGAATATCAGATCTGCAACCTCGGCGGACATCTCATTCCGCTGAACGACCTGCCTAAGCGCGTCGGCGAACTCGACTCCTCGCGCGAGATTGTCGTCCACTGCAAGCTGGGCGGCCGCAGCGCGAAAGCTGTGGACTTTCTAAAGCAGGCCGGCTTCGCAAGAGTGCACAACCTCGCCGGCGGCATCAACGCCTGGTCCGAGCGCGTCGATCCCAAAGTGCCCAAGTACTAACGAGTCACGACAGAGCCCGCGCGGCGCTTGCCAACTGTGGACACTGATGGCTGGTATCTATTGCTCGAGGTCGGCGGTGACATTGATTTTGCCGCCGGAAACAGTGAGCTTCCGTTCCCACAGCTTGTAACCGTGCTTGGTGATCGAAACCGTATGAACACCGGCAGGCACAGTGAGGCTTGAAGGAGTGTCTCCTACGAAATTTCCGTCCACGGAAATCTCCGCTCCCGCTGGGTTGGAGACAATGTCAAGTTCGGCGTTGGCCGGATTATTCAGGGAAGAGGCTGCTGCCATTCCGGGTGTCGAGACGGGACCGGGCTCAAACTTTGTGCGCTCTAAGACCATAGATCCGTTCACATAGGCTGTGATTTCGGTGCCCTTCGGAATTGTTGTGTCCTTTCCGTGCATAAAAAGAAAGAATGGCGCGGCGGGCCAAACGACAAGGCTGGTCGCCACGATCGCGCCTGTCATTGCTCCCGTATGCCCTCCGCCCTTAGTTTCCTTTACAGCCCTGAGCGCTGCCTTCTCGCCATCGGCCAGCTTGACATAATCGATCTCGATGTCGAGCTTTCCCCCTCGAGCCATGCGCTTCTTGTGCTCGGCATCTGTTATGGTGCCCAAGGCCGTGCTGCCTTTCGGGATGACAACCAAGTCCTTGATCTTGATATCTTCCAGAACGTCGAAGTCGATGTTGTCGCCGGTCTTAGCGTCAGCGGAACTCAGCGTGCGATTCAGGCGGAGCCTGATGGGCGTGCCGTCATCGAGCGCGAATGATTGATGTGTCGCAGCCGTGGCTGGCGGCGGTGAGGCCTGCTGTGTGGCTGCAATCTGCGCCCGTGCTACCACAACACATAAGCTCGCCATGAAGGCGAGGTGAAACGAAGCGCGCATAATCCCTCCAACGAAGGTCGGCCAAACACGGAGCTGGTCGGGAGCGACTACTCAGTTCTGGAGGTTTGGAAGCGAAGCTATTGTGGCTGTTGTAACTAAGTCAGCGCAAGAAAAAAAGCCGGCGCTCAATCACGCTGGACTGCGCGAAGGGTCACAGCCTTCTGGCCCGCGATGGCGTGCTAGTACTTCGGCACCTTGGAATTGACGCGCTCAGACCAGGCGTTGATGCCGCCGATCAGGTTGTCCGAGACGCCTTCTAGCTGTTAACATGGCGCTGTACGGCAAATTGCCGGAGAGCATTTGTACGCTTCATCGCCGAGTGGCTGAGCGGATATTGGGAGGGGTTACATGGTAGTTCGGCCGAAAAAGATGCGCCCTGCCGGGAGCAGAAAACAAACGCCGGCCGTAATGGAAAGGCTGGAAGCGCGCATTCCGCGTGAGCAGAAGATGCTCTTCCAGCATGCTGCTGAGTTGCGCGGGGTCACACTGACCGACTTTGTGATTGGCGCTCTTCAGGAGGCTGCAATTAAGACCGTCGAGGTTCACACTGTGATCCGACTTGCGGTGGAAGAGCAGAAGACCTTTGTAGGCGCTTTGTTGAATCCTCCCCCGCCCAAGCAGGCTCTTCGGCGGGCTGCGGAACGTTATTGGAGGATGGTGGCCCACTGATTGGACGCCAAGCCTCAATATGTTGTGCAGCCGCTCGAGAAACAGACCCGAGCGGCTTTTCATTGCGGCAATGAGCTCCTCGACAAGTATTTCTTGGAAAGGGCGAGCCGGGATGTCCGGGAGAATCTCTCCGCCGTCTTCGTTCTGCTGAACGTCAGCGACCCGGACGCCGTTTTAGGCTACTACACACTTTCAACCCTGCAGATTGACACCGGCGACATCCCCGATGAGCTGCGGAAACGTGGGGGCCGCTACAAGAACGTGGGCGCAATTCTGATCGGGCGTCTGGCGGTGGCTCAAGAGCATGCGGGCAAAGGACTCGGCGAGATCCTGTTGATGGACGCTTTAAAGAAAAGCCTCGACTCTACGAAGAACATTGCCGCGTTCGCTGTCGTGGTTGATGCCATAGACGAAAAAGCTGCGGCCTTCTACCGGAAGTACGGCTTTATGCCGTTGCGCGAAAATCGCCTGTTCCTTCCAATGAAGACAATCCAACAACTCTTCGAAAGCCAAAGCTTCATCTACCTATAAACGCTGCCCTGAGGTGATGTCCGCGGGCGGCGCCCTCGAATCCTGCGAGGATCGCAACTTCATCACCGAGCAACCGCCCGTTGACCGCCGGCGATGCAGCGAGCGTTAACTGCTGATACATTCCATAGCACAAGAAGCGGTCTCGCTCGGGGGAAATTCATGTTTCAACTTTTCTTCGTCTTGCTGGCCCTGGTGCCGGCGTCAATTCACCTCGCCGTTTCGCCCAAGCGCCGCCGCAGCGGCGCGGCCATTGCCGAAACCTATCTGCTCTACCTGTTCGTCATCTACGTTGGCCTGATGGGATTGCTGACGGCGTATGCCCACGTCTTTCGGCCGGAGCAGACCTCGGCTTCCATCGGTTGGTTGACAAGTCCTTACGAATACGAAGTAGGCATGGCCGATTTGACCATGGGGGTGTTGGGCGTCCTCTGCATTTGGTTTCGCGGAAATTTCTGGCTGGCCACCGCCATCGGCAACGCGGTCTGGTTCCTCGGTGACGCTGTCGGTCATGTGCGGCAGGAACTCGAATATAACAATCACGCTCGCAACAACTCGGGAATTTTCCTCTATCTGGAGATCATTACGCCGCTGCTGATGTTGGTGCTGACGCTGTATCACCGGCGAAAAACCGAGGCGTGAGGCGGGAAATGCCCTGCTTCTCAGAGACCTGGCTGGCGCCCAACGTACCACAATTTTCCGCGCACACCTGGCCTATCAGCGCCCCCCTCGTACCACTTGGAGGTCATACGGGCCAAGCCGCACCGCATGTTAAAATTATCTCTGAAGACCTGCGCGAGAGAAGCCTGTTTTGATTGAAATAGCACCGTCCATTCTGTCGGCCGATTTCGCCCGCCTGGCTGAGGATGCCAACGCTGCGGTGCGAGGTGGCGCAACCCTGCTCCATGTCGATGTGATGGATGGTCACTTTGTGCCCAACATTACCATCGGGCCGCCGGTGGTGGCGTCGCTGCGCAAGGCGGTGGATGTTCCTCTCGACTGCCACCTGATGATCGAGAATCCCGACGAGTACATTCCCGCCTTCGCCGACGCCGGCGCCAATTGGGTTACGGTCCATCAGGAAGCCTGCATTCATCTGAATCGGAGCCTGGAGCTGATTCGCAGCCATGGCATGCGGCCAGGCGTTGCCATCAATCCCGCGACTCCCGGTGCAGACCCTGGGCGAGGTGTTGGACATTGTGGACCATGTGCTGGTGATGTCGGTGAATCCCGGCTTCGGCGGCCAGAAGTTTATTCCGGGCACGCTGGAGAAAGTTCGCAAATTGGCGACCATGCGCAATGCCAAGGGCGTGGATTTTCGCATCGAAATTGATGGCGGTATCGATCTGGAAACGATTGGCGCCGCCGCGCGCGCGGGAACGGAGATTTTCGTGGCCGGCAGCCACGTATTCGGCAAGGGCGATCCGGCGCGCCATGTGGAAGCTCTGCTGCGAGCAGCTCAGGAAGCTGTGTTGCTGCGCGCCTGATTGGCGGCGGTAATAGTTCTTCCGGCCAGCGCCATTTCTGGGCGCGCCGGGTTATTAGGGTAGGTTCCCAAGAGGTGGTTAGGATGTTTCGTCGTGCACTCATAACGGTCATGTTGGGAGCAATGGCGTCGCTGTGCTCGTTGGCCCAAAGCTCTGGCGCTCAGAGCTCAGACCAGCGGCAGTTCAACCCAGAGCTCAGGCAGTGCGAGCCCGGCTGCCCCGAGCGCAAGCAGCCCCAGCGCCGCTAATCCGAGTGCAGGCCAGAGCACCAGCAGCCAGACCGCCAGCACGGCCCCGCCCCAGCACTCCAGCAGCAAGAAAAAGAAGAAGAGCAAGAAAGCCCCGAATCCGATTGCCAACGTCGACTCCAAGCAGCCGGACAAAGTGCTTTTTGATCGCGCCAGGATGCGATCAAGCACGGTAAGTACGATGTCGCGCGTCTCAGCCTGCAGACTCTAATCAACACTTATCCGGATTCGGAGTACATCGCTCGCGCCAAGCTGGCCATCGGCGACTCGTGGTACGACGAAGGCGGCGCCGCCGCCATGGCCCAGGCGGAGAGCGAGTACAAGGATTTCATCACCTTCTTCCCCAACATGCCGGAAGCCGCCGAAGCGCAGATGAAGATCGCCAACATCCATTACAAAGAGATGGAGAAGGCCGATCGCGATCCTACCCATGCCCGCCGCGCTGAGGAAGAGTATCGCCAGATGATCCTCCAGTTCCCCGACAGTCCGCTGGTGCCCGAGGCCAAACAGCGGCTGCTGGAAGTGCAGGAGGTGCTGGCGCAGACGGGAGTATCTGATTGGCCACTTCTATTACATGCGTGAATCCTACCCGGCCGCGATTGCGCGCTTGAAGTCCGTGGCCGACACTTACCCGCTGTATAGCGGAGCCGACGAAGCGCTGTTCGAGCTGGGTGGCGCTTACGAGAAGGAAATTGAGTTCATCCGCCGCTCCAGGCTTCCCGAGACGGTGAAGGGCAAGCTCATCAAGCAGTACAGCGACGGAGCGGTTGCCGCCTATGACCGCATTCTTACCCGGTATCCTCTGGAAGATCGGGCTGGCGATGCCAGGAAGCGGCTGGAGGCGATGAAGCAGACGGTCCCCAAGGCTACGCCGCAGGAAGTGGCCCAAGACAAAGCGGAGATCGACAGTCGCGGTTCCCTGGGACACATTGGCAAAGTCATGGAGAACTTCCACCGCGGACCTGACGTGTCGGAGGCTGCCAAAGTGGGCGAGCCCACCCTGGTGGATCCCCAGCAGGCCAGCGCGCCGGACATGGTACGTGCGGCCAACAACAGCTTGGCCGATGTCCTGGCTGGCGCGGGGGTAGGCAATCATGTCTCAGTTGAACGGCTGAATGATGGCAGCACCGCCAGCCGCGAACGCGCCGGTTCCACGTTCGGATGCTGCGCCGGGCACAAGCGCTCCGGCCGCGGACCCGGCGGCTCCGGGTGCGGGTGCCAATGGCGCAGCCAGCAGTGGAACGCCAACCGCGCCTGCCGGCAGCGAGATGAAGAACGATTTGGCTCCTGCCGCTGGCGGCACGCCGGCTTCGCCTCCGCCACCGACGCAGGTAAACGATCTGGCGAATGCAAACGGCAGCAGCGGCTCGTCGCCGGCAGCGGCGTCCAGCAGTTCGGCGCAGCAGCAAGCGACTCCGGCTGACTCCAGTACGGAAAGCTCGTCCAAGAAAAAGAAGAAGAAGCATCTGCTTCTCTTCTGAGGCTGATTGCACGTCGATCACCGTTGTGTTAATCTCATTGTTTGTCCCGGCTGGCAGGGAGAATTATGCCTGGTGCGCTCCGCTTGCGGCGGAGATGGCATCACGCAAGCTGGCGTAGCTCAGCTGGTAGAGCATCTGATTTGTAATCAGAGGGTCGGGGGTTCAAGTCCCTTCGCCAGCTCCATAATCGTAACCCTTGAGCGCGCCGCAAGGCGTACCAGGAGCAAGCCAAACGAGACGCGCAGCTCTCCTAGAGAACTGAATCCAGCAGCAGCTTCCCAATCGTTAGACGCGCGGAAGTATGGTCGTGCGGCTGTTGCGGAGTTTTGCCGGGTGTGAGCGATGCGTTTGGTATCGCGTTCTTTGACAGCAGGCCGGGGTCCCCATTACGCGCCGATTTTGCGCGTCATGGGGTGGAGGGACTGGCGATTCCGGACTCGGCAATCTGGCTCTCAAGCATCGGTTGGCGGAGAGCCCATGCTCGGTCGAACTGGGCCACCGACAAGCGCCGCCGTAGCCTGCCCTGAGCGGAGCCGAAGGGCACTTGTTGGGGTGGTTGGAATGTGCACAGGTGGCCGAGTGGTTAATGGCAGCAGACTGTAAATCTGCCGCTCCTTGCGAGCTACGGAGGTTCGAATCCTCCCCTGTGCACCAGCTTTCCGAGGGCGAATGTTGGGTGTGGGATGAAGCGGTTGTTAGTGGCGTTTGCGGTGTACGCGGTGCTGGCAGCCTTGGCATGGACCACGCTCAGCGATCCGAAGTTTAAGTTTGCGACCCTGGCGATCCTGGCGATGTTCGCGGTTCGCACCTGGACGTGGAGTAAGAAGCAGGAGCGGGAACACCGCGACGAGTAGGCTTCGAGCTAGGAGCCTCGGGCTTCGAACCCTGAGCCCGCAGGGCGGAACAACATTAGCCCAGGACGTGAGTCCTGGGTCCGAGCGGAAAGACAGAGCTGAGTCCCGTAGGGACGGCACAGAGTTAGGCGGGAGTAACTCAGTGGTAGAGTCACAGCCTTCCAAGCTGTTGGTCGCGGGTTCGATTCCCGTCTCCCGCTCCAGGTTTTGTTGTAAGGCTGTATCAGTTGGCAGGGCTGATGTAGCTCAGTTGGTAGAGCACTCCCTTGGTAAGGGAGAGGTCATCGGTTCAATCCCGATCATCAGCTCCAGAATTTAGCCCGCGGTTGCGGACAGAAAAAGTAACGTCCGCCCGTGCGGCAGATTGGCTTTCGATCAGTGAGCACTCCGATGGAACAGCAGTCAGTCGAGCGGGTTCCGTTTCAGCAGGGCGGTATTCCGATCGAAGAGCAGCTGGAGTTTCATCAGCTTCGTTCGGGGCTGGAGAGGATTTTCGCGGCGAGCGCAGTCGAGAGCTTTTTGCGGCTACTCCAGCGCAAGGGTGTTCCAGTACGTGACTTCGACCGCGTTCTGCGTGAGCAGTTGCTGGAGAAGTCGGATGCGGCGCTGGCAGGAAGCGGCAAGACGGCGCAACAGTTTTATGACGCGCTGGCCGTGGCCAATCAGGCGCAGATTCGCGAGTTTTATTTGACGGCGCTGGAGGCGGTGGATTTGCCTCTGCGCGAGAAGTACAAGAAACTTTATCGGTATTACTAGGGACAAGAACTATGGCGAAAGAGAAATTTGATCGCAGCAAGCCGCACGTAAACGTTGGCACCATCGGTCACATCGATCATGGCAAGACCACGTTGACGGCGGCCATCACCAAGGTATTGCAGAAGCACAATCCCAAGATCGTGTTCCGCAGCTTCGACTCGATCGACAACGCGCCGGAAGAAAAAGCCCGCGGCATAACCATTGCCACCGCGCACGTCGAGTACGAGACGGCGAACCGGCACTACGCCCACGTGGATTGTCCCGGCCACGCCGACTACATCAAGAACATGATTACCGGCGCGGCGCAGATGGATGGCGCGATCCTGGTGGTCGCGGCGACCGACGGCCCCATGCCGCAGACCAAAGAGCACGTGCTGCTGGCGCGTCAGGTCGGCGTGCCCTACGTGCTGGTGTTTCTCAACAAGTGCGACGCGGTCGAAGATCCCGAGCTGATCGATCTGGTGGAGATGGAAGTGCGCGAGCTGCTGAGCAAGTATCAGTTTCCGGGCGACGATGTGCCGGTAATTCGCGGCTCGGCGCTGGGTGCGCTGAACGGCGAAGCGCAGTGGGAAGCCAAGATTGACGAGCTGATGGAGGCGGTCGACAAGAACGTGCCGCTGCCGGCGCGCGATATCGACAAGCCGTTCCTGATGCCGATTGAAGACATCTTCTCGATTCAGGGACGCGGCACGGTGGTCACGGGCCGCATCGAGCGCGGCAAGGTGAAGGTGGGCGAGGATGTCGAGATCGTCGGCTTCCGCGAGACGCGCAAGACGGTGGTGACGGGCGTGGAGATGTTCAAGAAGCAGCTGGACGAAGGCATGGCGGGCGACAATGCCGGCCTGCTGCTGCGCGGCACGGCGAAGGAAGACGTGGAGCGCGGCATGGTGCTGGCGAAGCCGGGCTCGATCACGCCGCACACCAAGTTCAAAGGCGAAGTGTACGTGCTGTCGAAGGAAGAAGGCGGACGGCACACGCCGTTCTTCAAGGGCTACCGGCCGCAGTTCTACTTCCGCACGACGGACGTGACGGGCGTAGCGACGTTGCCGGCGGGCACGGAGATGGTGATGCCGGGCGACAACGTCAGCCTGGAGATTGAGCTGATCACGCCGGTGGCGATGGAAAAGGGTTTGCGGTTCGCAATCCGCGAAGGCGGACGCACCGTGGGCGCCGGCACCATCACCGAAATTATTGCGTAGCGGCAGCTGTCAGCAATCAGCTCGTCAGCAGTCAGCCAACACGATGCTGATCTTCGAGATTCGTGGTTAATCAACGGAGAGCTAGCGTTCGCGTGGAAGCTGGAACGCCGATGAGCCAGCGAAGCGGCGGAACGGAATAGCCAGCGCGCGAGCCAGGCGTAGGACGGTCAGGATGAGCCCCGTAGGGACGGCAAGCGAAGCGCTTCAGTGCCTGGGTAGGCTGAAATAAGATGATCTGAGTCCCATAGGGACGACAGGAATTTCTTCGGCGGAGGAAGATTCCTCGCTGATTTCCGCGCTTGGACGCGGACAAGGCTTCGCGGCGGCGAGCTGCGAGGTAAACGAAAAGGAAGAGTTCAATGCCTCGAGAGATTGTTACGTTGCAGTGCGGTGATTGCAAGAATCGCAATTACTCCACCACCAAGAACAAGAAGACCACGACGGGCCGGCTGGAATTCAACAAGTTCTGCCGCAAGTGCCGCAAGCACACGTCGCATAAAGAAGTGAAGTAAGCTGTCGGCCGTCGGCTATCAGCTTTCGTCAAGCGAAAAGGCGGTCGGTACGACATGGTAGGTTCGAAGTTGGCCAAACGGCGAAAAGCCTAGCAGGTAACTGAAGGCTGATAGCTGATGGCTGACAGCTAAAACAGGGGCGTAAGCTCAACGGTTAAACTGTCGGTCTCCAAAACCGAACTTGGGGGTTCGAATCCCTCCGCCCCTGCCAGGTTTGGATGAAGGCATTTGCAGTTGGCGCACGGAGCGCCGGAAAAAGGTAGCAGATGGCGAAGTCAGCAGCGATCGAGAGCGTTGGCGAAGGCAAACTGGGCACGCTGAAAGCGTGGCCGCAGCGCGCTGAAGAGCTTTTACAACGACGTGCGCACCGAGATGCGGAAGGTCACCACGCCCTCCCGCAAGGAAGTGCAGGGCACGACGACGGTAGTCATCATCACCGTGTTTCTTGTTCGGACTTTATTTCTGGTTGGTGGACACGATCATCGGCAAGAGCCTTGATCATTTTCTGAAGAGCTTGACCAGCCGCTAGTGCGCGGAAACATGACAGAACAAGAAACCAAATCGGAGACCAACGGCGCCCAGCCGGAAGCGGACGCGGCGGCCGAGCAGCCGGTCGCGGACACGGCTGCTGTGTCGGAAACCGGGCTCTCCAGCCCGCAGAACCCGAACATGAAGTGGTACATCATCCACACCTATTCGGGCTTCGAGCGCAAGGTGAAGGAGTCGATCGAGTCGCGCGTGCGCGCCTATCCTGAGCTGGAGCAAACCGGATTGGCCGCGTGCTGATTCCCACCGAGTCGGTCACCGAAGTTCGCGGCGGCAAGAAGTACACCAGCGAGCGCATGTTCTATCCCGGCTACGTGCTGGTGGAGATGGACATGGACGACAACGTGTGGCACGTCGTGAAGGGCACGCCGCGGGTGACCGGATTTGTCGGCACCGGCCAGCAGCCCACGCCGCTGTCGGACGAAGAAGTCCAGCAGATCGTCTACCGCGTGGCCGACAGCAAGGAAAAGCCCAAGCTCAAGGTCAAGTTCGAAAAGAACGAGTCGGTGCGCATCAGCGAAGGGCCGTTCGCCAGCTTTACCGGCGTGGTCGACGAGGTCAACGAAGATCGCGAGACCTTGAAGGTGATGGTCACCATCTTCGGACGCTCGACTCCGGTGGAACTGGGGTTCGGGCAGGTGGAAAAAGTTATTACGTAAAAATACCGCTTTTCGCTATTCGCACATGCTGCGATGAACCTCTGGCGAACAGCGAAAGGCGAATAGCGAAGGGCCGACAAGGCCGAGTACAGCGAAACTAGCGTAGGAAATCAAATGGCAAAAAAGATTACTGGTTCGGTGAAGTTGCAGATTGCTGCGGGCAAGGCCACTCCGGCCCCGCCGGTTGGTCCGGCGCTGGGGCAGGCGCAGATCAACATCATGGAGTTCTGCAAGCAGTTCAACGCCAAGACCAGCGCCAAGGAACTCGATGGCCTGATTATCCCGGTGGTGGTCAGCGTGTACAGCGACCGCACCTTCAGCTTCATCACCAAGACGCCGCCGGCGGCGATTCTGTTGAAGCGGGCTGCGGGTGTGGCCAAGGGTTCGGGCACGCCGAACAAGGACAAGGTCGGCAAGGTCACGGAGAAGCAGGTGCTGGAGATCGCCAAGCAGAAGATGCCTGACCTGAACGCGGCTTCGGTGGAAGCGGCAGTGAAGAGCGTGAAGGGCACCGCGCGCTCCATGGGGATTGAGGTAACGGCGTAGGACAGCAGGTCCCTTCGCTCGGACTGAAGTCCTCGGTCGGGATGACGCAGTTGCGGGTTCGTTAAGTATCGCGAATCCCACTCATTCGAAACCCGCGAATGAGTGGAGCACGCCGGAGTCGAGCCCGAAGGGCGAAACAAACTTAGCCCAGGGCGGAAGCCCTGGGTAGGGAGTTTCTAATCTCCCGAGTCCCTTCAGGGACGACAGGTTTTTGGTAAGTCCCACAACGTGGGATCGTCGCATAGACCACGGCCATCCGGCAACAAGGGATGGCGGTGGGAGACAAGGAGCAGCATGAAGAAATCCGGAAAGAACATTGAGAAGGCGCGCGCCGAAGTAGAGGCGAAGTCGTATCCGCTTCAGGACGCCGTGCCTCTGCTGCAAAAAGTAAAGTACGCCAAGTTCGACGAGACGGTCGACTTGACGATGCGCCTGGGAGTCGATCCCAAGCACGCCGACCAGATGGTCCGCGGCACCGTCGTTCTGCCGCACGGGCTGGGTAAGTCGAAGAAGGTGCTGGTGATCGCCAGCGGCGAGAAGGTGCGCGAGGCGGAAGCCGCGGGCGCTGACATCGTCGGCGGCGAAGACATGGTGGAGAAGATCCAGAAGGAAAACTGGACCGACTTCGACGCCGTGATCGCCACGCCCGACATGATGAAGTCGGTTGGCCGCCTGGGCAAGGTGCTCGGGCCGCGTGGCCTGATGCCGAATCCGAAGACCGGGACGGTGACCTTCGATGTTGCCTCCGCGGTGAAGGAAACCAAGGCCGGCAAAGTGGAATTCCGCACCGACAAGACTGCCCTGGTGCATGTGCCGGTAGGCAAGATTTCGTTCGCGCCGCAGAAGCTGGTGGAGAATGCGGCTACCGTGATCACCAGCGTGATCAAGGCGAAGCCTACCGTGGCCAAGGGCAAGTACATCAAGGGCTGCTATCTCAGCTCGACGATGGGACCGGGCGTCTCCATCGATACGTCGGCTGTGGAAGCCGCCGCGCGCGCCTAAAGCGCAGGCCCCTCCGCTGGGACGAAAGTCCCCGGTGGGGATGGCAAATTTAAGAAGGATTAAACGGCGCAGATGAAGCGCCCCTTCGAACGATAAGGACAGGAAAATGGCCGTTACGAAAGCAAAGAAAATCGAGCAGGTAGAGCAGCTCGCCAAGGAATTGCATGACGCGAGCCACGCCATCGTTGGCACCTTTGCCAAGTTGACCGTGGAGAAGGACTTCGAGCTCCGCAAAGCGGTCCGCAGCGCAGGGGCACACTATCGCGTGGTGAAGAACACCCTGGCGGAGCGTGCGGCGAAGGGTACTTCGGTGGCCGAGGCCATGAAGGACCTCGCTGGCGTGACCTCGATCGCCTACACCAGCGGCGACCCGGTCGCGCTGGCCAAAGCGCTCAGCAAGTACGCCAAGGACCATCCGGAGTACAGCTTCAAGGCAGGCATCGTCGACGGCCGCGTCATTGCCGTCAAGGACATTGATGCGCTGGCCAGCATGCCGTCCAAGGAAGAGATTCACTCCAAGCTGCTGTTCCTGATGAATGCTCCGGCGCAGCGTCTGGTGACGGTGATGAACGCCATCGGCCGCGACCTGGCGGTGGTGATCAACCAGGGCGTGGAGAAGAACAAGTTTGGCGGAGCGGTGGAAGCGCCGCCGCCGGCAGCCGAGCCCGTTGTGGCAGAGGCGCAGGCGTAGAGTTTGAGTCCCCACCCTTCGCCAAGACCTGGCGAAAGGGTGGGGCGCCCGCAGGCGAAATGCGGGCATTAGAGTTTGGGAGCGCGCAAGCGCTTCCGGAGAGATTGAGTTATCCGTTGTGAGGGGTGTTTCCTGGGCGGGTCTGGCGCGCAGGTGACACATTGGAAACCTCGAGACGGTAATGAAATCAACACAACGAATAACGAACAGGTGGACTAAAGACATGGCGGATCTGCAGCAGTTGGAAGAATCAATCGTAGGCTTGTCGCTGTTGGATGCGGCGGCCCTGGTGAAGAAGTTGGAAGAGCGTCTTGGCGTCTCGGCGGCGGCTGCGGCCCCGGTCATGATGGCGGGCGCAGGCGGCGGAGCAGCAGCGGCTGCGGCTCCGGCGGAAGAGAAGACGGAGTTCACGGTCGTTCTCACCGGCGTGGGCGCCAACAAGATCAACGTGATCAAGGCTGTCCGCGAAGTCACCAGCCTGGGCTTGAAGGAAGCCAAGGACCTGGTGGACGGCGCGCCCAAGCCCATCAAAGAGGGCGTGAACAAGGAAGAAGCCGAGACCATCAAGAAGAAGTTCACCGAGGCGGGCGCAACCGTCGAAGTGAAGTAAATTTCCCGCCCCGTTCGCTGGACGGACGGGGCATACGCACTCCGGGCGCGCTGACCGGAGTTTCTGGCCGCTGCCGCCTGCGGACTCACGAGGCGGCGGCTACGTTCTTCTCCGCGGCGGAGCGGTCGTGGGGAAGCGCGATGAAGCCGAGGAAGCAAGCGGTTCTCTCAGCGGGAGGGCTGCGGAATTCCCGGGCATCGTTGAGAGCTGGAATCCTTTCGAGAATTCCAGCATCAAAACAGGTTACGGCGGGCGGCTAGCTTGGCCGGCAATCGTGTCAGCTCAGACACGACGGCAGGCTGGACGAAGACAAGGCCTGAAGATACTGGCGCGGGAAGTTAACAACATCGCGGCACGAAATGTGCCGAAGTCCCAGGCCGATTGGTTATGGGATTGCTCGACGCCTCAAGCGGCGCTCACGGGGAAGTTTGTCTCCGCGAGCGCGGGCGTGTTTTGCGTGCAGACAGCAGCACCAGGTCCTTCTTTTTTCTCAACCTCTCAGTGTGCGACGGTGGTGCCTTTCCTGCCGCACATCCGCGATTCAGTTTGCACGGCCAACGCGAGCGAGCCTGCGACAAGCCCGGAGCTGGTTGCACACCCACACGGCCAGTAACGATTAGGAGCTTTATACATGGCGCAACAGAAGACTGCCAACCGAAATCGATTCGATTTCTCCAAAATTCCGGCTACCATCCAGATTCCCAACCTCATCGAGGTGCAGAAGCGTTCCTACGACCGCTTTCTGCAAATGGACTCGCTGCCCAGCGAACGCGATGATGCCGGCCTGCAGGCGGTGTTTCAGTCGGTATTTCCCATCACCGACTTCCGCAACGTCTCGCAGCTGGATTTCGTCGAGTACGCCATCGGCAACTGGGAGTGCAAGTGCGGTCACCTGAAGGGGCTGAACCATCTGCGCACCACCTGCCGTAATTGCGGCGCGACGGTGAAGACCGACCCGTTCCACCTGGGCGACGTGCTGTGCACCAAGTGCGGCACCTACAACGCCAATACGCCCGATTTCTGCAACAAGTGCGGCGATCCCGTGGGATTGCAGCTGAAGTACGACGTGGCCGAGTGCGAAGAGCGCGGCATGACCTATTCCGCGCCGCTGAAGGTCACCATGCGGCTCACCATCTTCGACAAGGACCCGGAGACCGGCAACCGCTCCATCCGCGACATGAAGGAGCAGGAAGTCTTCTTCGGCGACATTCCGCTGATGACGGACAACGGCACCTTCATCATCAACGGCACCGAGCGCGTCATCGTCAGCCAGTTGCACCGTTCGCCCGGCGTCTTCTTCGAGACCGCGAACAACCGCACCTATTTCCTGGGCAAGATCATTCCCTACCGCGGCTCGTGGGTGGAGTTCGAATACGACCAGAAGAACGTGCTCTACGTGCGCATCGATCGCAAGCGCAAGTTCCTGGGAACCATTTTCCTGCGCGCGCTGGGTCTGCGTTCCGACGAGGAGATCCTTCGCACTTTCTACACCGTCGATCGCATTGCGATTCGCGACAAGACGCTGTACTGGACGCTGGAGCCGGGATCGGACCGGCCGACCAATCTGCTGGGCATGAAGCTGGTGCACAAGATTGCGACCAAGGGCGGCGAAGAGATCGTGCACTCCGGCCGCAAGGTTACGCGCGGCGGTGATGAAGGAGATCCAGAAGCACCGCATCTCCGAGATCGAAGCTGATCTCAGCGACCTGGAAGGCGCATTCGTCGCGGCCGACGTGGTCGACATCAACACCGGCGAGGTCCTGCTGGAAGCCAATTCCGAGCTGACCGCCGACAAGCTGGCGAAGATGATGGACGCCGGGGTTGCCGAACTGCACGTCTTCTTCCCCGAGCGCGATGACGTGGGCACGGTGATCAGCGCGACCTTGCGCCGCGATTCGGTGAAGCAGCCGCAGGAAGCGCTGATCGAGATCTATCGCAAGCTGCGTCCGGGCGATCCGCCGACGCTGGACACCGCGACCTCGCTCTTCCAGGGCATGTTCTTCGATCCGCGCAAGTACGACTTCTCGCGCGTGGGCCGCTTGAAGTTCAACATCAAGCTGTTTGAGAGCGAGGACGCCACCAATCTGGACCATCGCACGCTGGAGCCGGAGGATTTCTACGCGACCATCCGTTACCTGCTGAAGTTGCGCAAGAACATCGGTTCGGTGGACGACATCGATCACCTCGGCAACCGCCGCGTGCGCGCGGTGGGCGAGCTGCTGGAGAACCAGTTCCGCATCGGCCTGGTCCGCATGGAGCGCGCCATCAAGGAAAAGATGAGCGTGTACCAGGAGATGTCGACGGCCATGCCGCACGACCTGGTGAACGCCAAGCCGGTGATGGCGGCCATCCGCGAGTTCTTCGGTTCGTCGCAGCTGTCGCAGTTCATGGACCAGACCAATCCGCTGTCGGAGATTACCCACAAGCGCCGTCTGTCGGCGCTGGGGCCGGGCGGGTCTGTCGCGTGAGCGCGCCGGATTCGAAGTCCGCGACGTTCACCCCACGCACTACGGACGTATCTGCCCGATTGAGACGCCGGAAGGTCCGAACATCGGACTGATCTCGTCGTTGAGCTGCTATGCGCGCATCAACGACTACGGCTTCATCGAGTCGCCGTATCGCAAGGTGAAGAACGGCCGCGTGCTGGACTTCATCAGCGTGGTGAATGCCGGCGACAGCGATTACCGCGTCGGCGATCACCTGGAAAAGCCCGAGGTCGCTGAAGGCCAATGCCGAACTGAAGGAGCGCCGCAAGAAGCTGATCGACTTCGAGCCGTTCTCGTTCTACCTGTCGGCGTGGGAGGAAGACCGTCACGTCATCGCGCAGGCCAACGCCGAGATCGACGACAAGGGCCGCATCGTTGCGGAACTGGTCAACGCTCGCAAGGCCGGCAACTTCGTGCTGGTGAATCGCGAAGAAGTGGACTACATCGACGTCAGCCCGAAGCAGCTGGTTTCGGTGGCCGCATCGCTGGTGCCGTTCCTGGAGCACGACGACGCCAACCGCGCCCTGATGGGCGCGAACATGCAGCGTCAGTCGGTGCCGTTGCTGCGCGCGCAGGCGCCGCTGGTGGGCACCGGAATGGAAGGCGTCACCGCGCGCGATTCCGGCGCCGTGGTGCTGGCTCGCCGCAGCGGCATCATCGATTCGGTCGACTCCGAGCGCATCATCGTTCGCGTCGAAGGCGAGCATCATCCCATGCAGCTCTCGCGCGAGGTGGGCAGCGACATCTATCAGCTCACCAAGTTCAAGCGCTCCAACCAGAACACCTGCATCAACCAGCGTCCTATCGTGAAGAAGGGCGAGCGCGTGGCCAAGGGCCAGGTCATCGCCGACGGTCCCTGCACCGACATGGGCGAGCTGGCGCTGGGCCGCAACGTGCTGGTCGCCTTCATGCCGTGGCGCGGCTACAACTTCGAAGACGCGATCCTGGTCTCCGAGAAGATGGTGAAGGACGACTATTACACCTCGGTCCACATCGAGGAGTTCGAGATCGAGTCGCGCGACACCAAGCTGGGGCCGGAAGAAGTCACGCGCGACATTCCCAACGTCAGCGAATCGGCGCTGCGCGATCTCGACGAGAGCGGCATCATCCGCATCGGCGCGACCGTGAAGGCCGGCGACATTCTGGTGGGCAAGGTTACGCCCAAGGGCGAAACCCAGCTCACGCCGGAAGAGAAGCTGCTGCGCGCCATCTTCGGCGAAAAGGCCGGCGACGTTCGCGACGCTTCGCTCACCTGTCCTCCGGGTATCGAGGGCACGGTGGTCGACGTGAAGATCTTCTCCCGCAAGGGTCAGGAAAAGGACGAGCGCGCCAAGTCCATCGAGGCCGAGCAGGTTGCCAAGCTGGAGAAGAACCTGGCGGACGAAATCCGAATCCTGACCGACGAGCGTCTGAAGCGCCTGGAGGCGTTGCTGGGCGGCAAGGAAGTGCTGGCCGACCTGCACGACGAGCGCACCAACAAGCGCCTGCTGACCAAGGGCGTGATGCTGGATCGCGACACCATCGAGCGCATTTCGACGCGCAATCTGAAGCGCATCAAGTTCGCCGACAAGGACCCGCGCATCAACGAGCAGATCGACGAAATCGAGGAGATGACCTCGCGGCAGATCGACGTGCTGCGCAAGATTGTCCGCGAGAAAGTCGAGAAGCTGCAAAAGGGCGACGAACTGCCACCGGGCGTAATCAAGCTGGTGAAGGTTTATATCGCCATGAAGCGCAAGCTGAGCGTGGGCGACAAGATGGCCGGCCGCCACGGTAACAAGGGCGTCATCGCGCGCATCCTGCCGGAAGAGGACATGCCGTACCTCGAGGACGGAACGCCGGTGGAGATCGTGCTGAACCCGTTGGGCGTGCCAAGCCGTATGAACGTCGGCCAGATTCTGGAGACGCACCTGGGCTGGGCTGGTTACGCGCTGGGACAGAAGATCGGCGAACTGATCAAGGAACACTCCAGGGTGGAGCAGTTGCGCAAGGAGCTGAAGGCCATGTTCAAGGACACGCCTTTCGTTGACAGCCTGGTCAGCCTGGATGACGAGACCCTGGAGCGCGTCGCTGATGGCATGAAAGATGGCGTGTACTTCGCCTCACCGGTGTTCGACGGCTCGAAGGAAGGGGAGATCAAGTCGCTGCTGGCGCAAGGCGGGCTGCCGGAATCGGGCAAGACCTATCTCTACGACGGCATGACGGGCGAGAAGTTCGAGCAGCCGGTGACGGTGGGCTATATCTACATGCTCAAACTGTCGCACCTGGTGGACGACAAGATCCACGCGCGTTCCATCGGACCATACTCGCTGATTACCCAGCAGCCGCTGGGCGGCAAGGCGCAGTTCGGTGGCCAGCGCTTCGGCGAAATGGAAGTGTGGGCGCTGGAAGCTTACGGCGCCGCTTACATCCTTCAGGAACTGCTCACCGCGAAGTCCGATGACGTTTATGGCCGCACCAAGATTTACGAGGCCATCGTCAAAGGCGAAGCGGCCATTGAGCCAGGCGTTCCTGAATCGTTCAACGTATTGATTCGCGAATTGCAGTCGCTGTGCCTCGACGTGGAGCTGATCAAGACCAACGAGCGCAAGATGCTGGTTGCTCCGGAAGCCCGGTCGCGGCCGACTAAGGAGAGAGTCATGACGATAGACGAGAGGCTGGAAAAACTCGTTGAGCGGCACGAAGCTCTGACTCAATCGGTGGAGCTGATGGCTCGCGAGATGCACGATATGAAATCCGGCATTGATGGGTTGAAGTCCAGCATTGACGGAGTAAAGAGCTATACCAACGAGATTGCTGAGGCGACTGCCCGCCTTCTGCATATTGCCCAGATCCATGAGCACCGGATTACCCGGCTCGAAGGAGAACAGTAGGTATTAGGGCCGGGTCGAGCAGGCCTTCAGGCCTGCCTTCACCCTGGCAATTTGAGACGGCACGCTTGAAGCATGCCCCTTCAAAGAAGTTGCAGAAAAAGGACTGAAAAGCTGCTCTCGATTGGCAGCGGAAACAATTAACGGTCGCGTTGCAGAACTCACAACTGACAACCGACAACTGAGGACTAAATAATGTACCGATCAAGTCCATTCGACCTCGGAAATCCGATCGCCGATTTCGACGCCATCCGCATCAGCCTGGCTTCGCCGGAGAAGATCCGCAGCTGGTCTCACGGCGAAGTCACCAAGCCGGAGACGATCAACTACCGCACCTTCAAGCCGGAGCGCGATGGCTTGTTCTGCGCCCGCATCTTCGGTCCGGTCACCGACTGGGAGTGCTTGTGCGGCAAGTACAAGCGCATGAAGCATCGCGGCGTGATCTGCGACAAGTGCGGCGTGGAAGTAACGCTCTCCAAGGTGCGCCGCGAGCGGCTGGGTCACATTGAGCTGGCTTCGCCCTGCTCGCACGTGTGGTTCTTCAAGGGACTGCCCAGCCGCATCGGGCACATCCTCGACATCTCGCTGCGCGACCTGGAGTCGGTGCTCTACTTCGAAGCCTACGTCGTGGTCGAAGCCGGCGATGCTCCGGTGAAAGACCACGAAGTCATCAAGGACGAGACCAAGTACCGCGAGCTCGACCAGGAATTCCGGGCCAGCGGCTTCAAGGCCATGATGGGCGCCGAAGCCATCAAGGAACTGCTGAAGCGCGTGGAAGTGGAACCGATGTCGGCCGAGCTGCGCGAGAAGATGCGCACCGAGACCTCGGTGCAGAAGCGGCTGAAGTATGCCAAGCGCCTGAAGGTGGTCGAGGCGTTCCGCAAGAGCGGCAACAAGCCGCAGTGGATGATCCTGGACGTGATCCCGGTGATTCCGCCGGAGCTGCGTCCTCTGGTTCCACTCGACGGCGGCCGCTTTGCCACCTCCGATCTGAACGATCTTTACCGCCGCGTCATCAACCGCAACAACCGGTTGAAGAAGCTGATGGACCTGCACGCGCCGGAAGTCATCGTGCGCAACGAAAAGCGCATGTTGCAGGAAGCCGTGGACGCGCTGTTCGACAACGGACGCCGTGGCCGCGTGCTGCGTGGCGCCAACAATCGTCCGCTGAAGTCGCTGTCCGACACGCTGAAAGGCAAGCAGGGCCGCTTCCGCCAGAACCTGCTGGGCAAGCGCGTGGATTACTCCGGCCGTTCGGTCATCGTGGTCGGTCCCGACCTCAAGCTGCACCAGTGCGGCTTGCCGAAGAAGATGGCGCTGGAGTTGTTCAAGCCGTTCATCTATCACCGGCTGGAGCAGACCGGACATTGCACCACCATCAAGCAGGCAAAGGAAATGGTGGAGCAGCAGGAGCCCATCGTATGGGACATCCTGGAAGAGGTGATCAAGGATCATCCGGTGCTGCTGAACCGCGCGCCCACGCTGCATCGCCTCGGCATTCAGGCCTTCGAGCCGGTGCTGGTGGAAGGCAAAGCCATCAAGATCCACCCGCTGGTCTGCACCGCGTTTAACGCCGACTTCGACGGCGATCAGATGGCCGTGCACATTCCGCTGTCGCCGGAAGCGCAGGTGGAAGCCAGCGTGTTGATGCTGGCCTCGCACAACATTCTGTCGCCGGCATCGGGTCAGCCGATCACCGTGCCCACGCAGGACATGGTGCTGGGCATTTACTACCTGACCAAAGCCAAGCCGGGCGCCAAGGGCGAGGGCCGCGCCTTCGCCAACATCGACGAAGTGATTCTGGCCAAGGAAGCGGGCGAAGTGGAGACGCTGACGCCGATCCGTCTGCGCTACAGCGGCGAGGTCATCGATCTGACCACGGCGTACGACGATCAGGACGTGAGCCACACCGAGCCGACGATGTTCGAGCGGCAATACATCTCGACCACCGTGGGCCGCGCCATCATGAACGACCACATCAAGCGCGGCGCACCCGACATGCCGTACATCAACGGCCTGCTCAAGAAGAAGGGCAGCGGCAACCTGGTCAACTACTGCTACCTGCGTTTCGGTCTGGAGACGACGGTGCGGTTGCTGGACGGCATCAAGCAGCTTGGCTTCCACTACGCCACCAAGGCCGGCCTGTCGATCGGCATCGACGACATGGTCATCCCGGCGGGCAAGGCTGGACTGGTGCGCGACGCCGAGAAGCAGGCCATCGCCGTACAGCAGCAATACCTGGACGGCGCCATCACCAACGGCGAGCGCTACAACAAGGTCGTCGAAATCTGGTCGGGCATCACCGAAAAAGTTGCCGACGAAATGTTCGGCGACATGCAGCAGCAGGACAAGGTGGGCGAGCTCAATCCGATTTACGTCATGGCCGACTCCGGCGCTCGCGGATCGAAACAGCAGATCCGCCAGCTTTCCGGCATGCGCGGCCTGATGGCCAAGCCTTCGGGCGAAATCATCGAGACGCCGATCACCGCGAACTTCCGCGAGGGGCTCACGGTGTTGGAGTACTTCATCTCGACGCACGGCGCTCGTAAGGGCCTGGCCGATACGGCGCTGAAGACCGCGGATTCCGGCTACCTGACGCGCCGCCTGGTTGACGTTGCCCAGGACGTGATCATCAGCGAATACGATTGCGGCACGGTCGACGGCATCTACGTGACTTCCATCGTGGAGTCGGGCGAGATCATCGAGCCGCTGCGCGACCGCATTGTGGGCCGCGTCTCGCTGGAGAAGATCAAGGACTACGAAGGCAACATCATCGTCGACATCAACCAGGAGATCACGGAAGACCTGGCCAACGCGGTGCAGGCTGCCGGTATCGAGCGGGTGAAGATTCGTTCGGTGCTGACCTGCGAGTCCAAGCGCGGCGTCTGCGTGATGTGCTACGGCCGCAACCTGGCGACCGGACGGCTGGTCGAGCTGGGCGAAGCCACGGGCGTCATCGCGGCGCAGTCCATCGGCGAGCCGGGAACGCAGCTCACCATGCGTACCTTCCACATCGGCGGCACGGCTTCGCGCGTCAGCGAGCAGTCGCGCCTGGATGCCAAGAACAACGGCACGGTGCGCTTCGTCAACCTGATCACGGTACGCTCCAAGGAAGGCTTCCTGGTGGTGATGAACCGCAACGGTTCCATCGCCGTGGTCGACGAGAAGGGCCGCGAAAAGGAACGCTACGCGGTGGTTTACGGCGCCAAGGTGAAGGTGGAAGAGGGGTCGCAGGTTTCGCTCGGCGATGTCATGGTCGAGTGGGATCCGTACACCTTCGCGATCCTCACCGAAATCGGCGGCACGGTGCAGTTCAAGGACCTGCAGGAAGGCCTGACGCTGCACGAAGAAGTGGACGAAGTCACCGGACTTTCGCGTCACGTGGTGGTCGATTCGCCTGACGAGAAGCGCCAGCCGGCCATCGTCATTAAGGGCGCCAAGGGCAGCAAGCGTTACCTGATGCCTTCACGCGCTCACTTGATGATCCTGGATGGCGACACGGTCACGCCCGGCGACGTGCTGGCGAAGATCCCGCGCGAGACCACCAAGACCAAGGACATCACCGGCGGTCTGCCGCGCGTGCAGGAGCTGTTCGAGGCGCGCAAGCCGCACGAAACCGCGGTCATCAGCGAGATCGATGGCGTGGTGAAGTTCGGCGATGTCGCCAAGGGCCAGCGCAAGATCTACGTCGTCGCCGACAACGGCACCGAGAAGGAATATCAGGTGCCGCGCGGCGTTCACATCAACGTGCAGGAAGGCGAGCGCATTCGCGCCGGCGAGCCGCTGATGGATGGCCCGCTGAACCCGCACGACATTCTTGCCGTGCTGGGCGAAAAGGAGCTGCAGGCTTACCTGGTGAACGAAATCCAGGAAGTCTACCGCTTGCAGGGCGTGAACATCAGCGACAAGCACATCGAGGTGATCGTTCGCCAGATGATGCGCTGGGTGAAGGTGGAAGACGTGGGCGATACGTCGTTCCTGCTGGAACAGCAGATCGACAAGTTCCGCTTCCGCGAAGAGAACGAGAAGGCGATTGCCAACGGCGGCAAGCCGGCCACCGGCCGTCCGCTGCTGCTGGGCATCACCAAGGCGTCGCTCTCCACCGACTCGTTCATCTCGGCGGCGTCGTTCCAGGAGACCACGCGCGTGCTGACGGAAGCCTCCATCCAGGGCGCCGTCGACCACCTGCGCGGCCTGAAGGAAAACGTCATCGTGGGCCGTCTGATTCCCGCGGGCACCGGCATGGAGTACTACCGCAATGTCCGGCTCTCGCAGGAAATGGAAGAGGCTGCCGCCAAGGTGCAGGAGGAGGTCACGGCCGCGTACGAAGAAGCCGAACGCGCGCTGGAACTGCTCCGCCACGAAGGCGAGAACGAAGGCGAAGAACTGGTGACGGAGTAAGGTCGACACCCGGCGAATGGCCGGGATTGGCGTGCCCCATTCAAGGCCTTCATTGTGGCCTTGAGTGGGGATTTCGTCATTTCCGCACGACCAGAAAGAGCCCGCCCGGGCTTCGCTTGAACGGGGCGCCCGGCGCTGACGACCATCGCACTAAGAGGAGAAAACATGTATCCCGAAATCATGATTGCGCCCATGCGTGAAGAACTGACCAGCCTAGGAGTGCAGGAATTGCGCACCGCGGAAGAGGTAGATCGGACAATTCCTACCCAGCCCGGCACGGCGATGGTGGTGGTGAATTCTATTTGCGGATGCGCGGCAGGCCGTATGCGTCCGGCGGTGCGAGCGGCATTGCAAAATGCCTCGCGTCCGGACAAGGTTTTTTCGGTCTTCGCCGGGCAGGATACGGAAGCGACGGAGCGCGCCCGCAGCTACTTCACGGGATACCCGCCATCCTCGCCGTCCATCGCCATTCTGCGCGATGGTAAGTTGCTCTACATGATGCAGCGCAGCGACATCGAGCGCAGCGACCCCGCTGCAATCGCGTCCGAGCTGAAGAGAGCGTTTGAACAGTTCTGCGGAACGCCGGCGTTATAGCAGTTGGGGTTCTAAGACTTCCGTCCGGGGCGCTTAGTGTTGTTTCGCTCTCCGGGCTCGATCGTCGTGCGTGGAGCATCACCGCACTAGACTCCCGCTCACTCGAAAACCGCGAATGAGCGAGGGGCCCCGCGCTAACCGTGTCGACTGCCAGCCGGGTGCTCCATCCTTGTCCGCCTCATTTGCGGACAGGACGGGAGTACGAGAGGAAGAGTGTCGCCGGCTGAAGCCGAATCGGGATTCTATAACTCACCTTACCCAGGACTTACGTCCTGGGCTAATGTTGTTCCGCCCTCGGGCTCGATCCTTCAAGAATCAGTTATAGTTCTGAATTCTCTCATTCAAGAACCGTTTCGACTGCGTAGGGATGACAAAAGCGACAGAGGACAGCTGCTGGACACCCAGCTTGTCCACAGCACAGGATGGGAACAGAGGACGTTCGAAGCTGATGCACCGAGAGCGGAACACCGGCACTTGTTCGACACGCACGAAGCCGGCTCAATCATGCCAGCCTACCAGCTTCGTCTGGGCCTGAACTGACATCCCGCATAGCGGGACGGACCTCGATCGGGTAGCACCACGCAGCTCATAGCACCGATTCTGCTAAGAATGGTGTATCCTAGACTTATGGCCCGCACCAACATCGACATCGACGAGAGCTGATTCGCAAGGCGCGCAAAGCTCACCCGCCTCAAGACCAAGCGCCAGATTGTGGACAAGGCCCTCGGTTACTGTCCGCACCGAGAGCCGCAGAGGCATCTTCGCTATTACGGAAGTGGCATCTGGGAGGGCGACTTAAACTTCCCGGAGAAACCGCGTTTGATCCTGGTGGACAGCTCGGTCTGGATTGACTTCTTCAGTTCTTCGCCTGGCAAAGCGGGCGGCGAGCTTCGCCGGATGATCGAGGAGAGCGAACCCATCGCGCTGACGGGAGTGGTCGGTAGCCGAGGTCTTGCAGGGTCTCACCCGCGACGCCGGCGCTATCGAGGAATTTCTGGGCCAGTGGGACATGCTGGACCCCGGGGACCTCGAAACCTATCGGGCAGCGGCAGCGATCTATCGCAGAGGGCGCGGGAAAGGCATTTCGCTTACCACCATCGACACCCTGATCGCCGCTATTGCGCTTGAGCATCACGCTGGGCTTTTCACCCTCGATCAAGACTTCTCCAGGATTGCGCTGATCACGAGCTTGACGCTCTACCGCTTCTGACATTTCCGGTGGCCTGAAACGGACCGCCTTACATACAACCTGACACTTTTGGTGCGGCTGTGTAAACTTCTCTTGCCTGCTAATGTCGCGATTCTTTCTGCATTTCCGGATGGCCCTGTGGCGCGCCTTTCAGCACGACGCCTTCGCCGTCGCCAAGGGAGCGGCTTTCTCCGCCATCCTGACCTTGTTTCCCGCGGTCCTGGTCCTGGCTGCGATCCTCTCCGCCTCGCGCACCACGGAGTTGCTCTTTCGCGAGGTGAGTCATGCGCTGGGCCGCATTCTGCCCGAAGGCACGCACTCCGCGGTCTTGCAGTACTTCACCGGGACTAAACCCATTCGCCTCCGGTTCCTCCTGACCATCATTGTGGTCACCCTGTGGACCGGGTCCGGCGTCATGATTTCCTGGATGGAAGGCTTCCGCAATGCCTATCAGATGCCGAAGATTTGGGGTCTGGTGAAGGAGCGGCTGATCGCTTTCCTGCTGGTCATTCTCGCCGGGGTGCCCCTGGTGTTCGCATCCTTCCTTCTGGTGTTCGGCAATCAGATTGAGCAGTGGATCGTCTATCGTGTGGGCCACGAACTTGGGCCCTACATTCTCGGCCTGTGGACGGCGCTGCGCTGGATCATCGCCGCCCTCACCAGCATTGCCGTCATCGGGCTCATCTACCATCACGGCGTTCCCCGCACCCAGCCCTGGCATCGCGTGCTGCCGGGCTCAGTGCTGGCGACAGTATTGTGGTTTGTCTTCCACCGTTATCTTCGGAGTTTATCTGCGGCGCTTTGGAAACTACGACATCATTTACGGCTCGGTCGCAACCGCCATCGCGCTGCTGACCTGGCTGTATCTGGTCTCGATGGCGATCCTCATCGGCGCGGAGTTCAATGCGGTCCGTTATCCGCGATTCCTCTTCGGAGCCCACTCCGAGTTGGCTTCTCCGCCGAAGCGCGCCTCGGCAAGCTGAGCGGTGAAACTATGACCCATCCCAGCGACGACGATCCTTCCGCCAATCCTCTCGGCAGTGCGCATCCAGCGCAACGTCGCGCCAAGATCGTCTGCACCATCGGGCCAGCCTGTAGCTCCGAAGAGATGATCCGCGCAGTTGATGCAGAGGGGAATGGACGTTGCCCGGCTGAACTTTTCCCACGGCGCGCATGAGGACCATGCCGCCGTGATTCAGCGGCTGCGCAAGGTTGCCCTCGAACTCGAGCGGACGATTTGCATTCTTCAGGACCTGCAGGGCCCAAAGATCCGCACTGGCCGCCTGATGGATCGCATTCCCATCGCGCTCCAGAAGGGACAGACCGTCACCATCACCTCGCGCGACGTGCTGGGCACCGCCGACGGTCATCGCGACGACCTATCACGAGCTCGCCCAAGACGTGAAGCCGGACGAACACATTCTGCTCTCCGACGGACGCATTGAGTTAGTGGTCCAGCGGATCCGCGGTGGAGACGTGGTTTGCGAAGTGCTGAACGGCGGCACGGTTGGGCGAACATCAGGGAATCAATCTGCCGGGCACTAACGTCAGCATCCCTTCTCTAACGGCGAAGGACGAGGTTGATCTTGCGTTCGGCTTGCAGCACGCGGTCGATGCCGTTGCCATCTCCTTTGTCCGCTCCGCCGAAGATGTTTTGCGCGCCCAGCGGGCCATCGCCTCGCGCGGCAGCAACGTGCCGTCTGATTGCCAAGCTGGAGAAGCCGCAGGCCATCGACAATCTCGATTCCATCCTCGAAGCCGCCAGCGGCGTGATGGTGGCGCGCGGCGACCTGGGGGTTGAGATGGCGCCGGAAAAGGTGCCGCTTATTCAGAAGCACGTCATTCGCCGCGCTCTCGATTTTCGCCGCCCGGTCATCACCGCGACCCAGATGCTGGAATCGATGACGGAGAGTCCGCGCCCCACGCGTGCCGAGGCCAGCGATGTCGCCAACGCCGTCTTCGACGGCACCGACGCGGTCATGCTTTCCGGCGAGACTGCGGTAGGTAAATATCCTCGCGAAGCGGTCGAGATGATGGCCCGCATTGTTACCGAGGCGGAAGGCGATCCCTTCCCACCCCTGCTGCCCCGGCATCGGCACGGCAAGCACCTGTCGATTGCCGAGACCATCTGCGAATCGATGGCGCATGCCGCCGAACATCTCGATCTGCGCGCCATCGCCGTCTTTACCGAGACGGCTACCACCGCCCGCATGCTTTCCAAGTACCGCCCCGACGCCCGGCATTTATGCCTTTACGCAGTCCGAGGCGGTGTGCAACCGTATGAACTTGCTGTGGGGAGTTAAGCCTCGTGCGCTGCCCGGCGAATCTTTCGGTGGAACTCATGGCCGAGTTCGCTGCACGAGAGCTGATGCGGTTCGGAGTGTTGGCGCCAGGCGATGTGTTTGGTCTGATTGCGGGCACGACGCACATCGCCGGAGCCACGAATTTTCTGCGGCTGATCAGGACCGGCGACGCGTCTTGAAGGGGCGCAGCTCTAGCTGCGCCGTCGCAAACTTTATCATCACCGGCCGCGCGGTGGCGGAAGCGGGCATTAGGAGATAGAGAACATGGCTGAAGAAATCATATCCCTGGCTGTCTTGGAAGCCTTGCCGGGCAGGGAGGACGAGCTGCTCAGGATGCTGCGCGAGCTCTATACGCTGATGCACGCCAAAGGTTATTGTCGCGATACTCTGTGTCGCGACACCTCCCGCTCCGATCGTTTTGTGCACCTGCGCCGCTGGACCTCGCCCGAGACCCGCGCCGAAGCCCAGACCGATCCGGAGGTCCACCGCTATTGGCTGAAGCTCCCCGAATTATGCACCATGTCAGCGGTCTATGAGAGCCTGGAGACGGTTTTCGAAAGCTAGCTACCAGCTGGCCTCGTGGAATAAGCTGACCATCCCTTGCGAGGTCCGGTCAGCTCGTCTGTTGCCGTTGCTAATAAGTTAGCGTTGCAGTGGTGTCGGTTACGGTCACACCATAATTGCACCACGGAGTGGTTTGGCCCTGGGTGACGAAAAGCTCGGAAGCCCAACCTGGATGTGTGATTCGCCGGAAGTTACTGTCGAACAAGGCAACGTTGCTGAAGGTTATGGAACCATCCGGCGGATAGTCACTGCATTGGTAAATGCTGTAGACCTCCAGTACTCCAGATTGCGCCCATACAAAGTTCATCAGGCTAGGGTAAGCGACGTGCAAGGTTGTGCTTTGCCCGGTCGTCACGTCTTCGGTTGTGATGCTCCACTTCGAACAGGTCGTAACAATTGCGGCTCCGCAGGCGCTCATAACCGTGCCTTGAATCTGGTCGCCGGGACTGACTGTCACCGGCGTACTATTCCACGTCATACCAGCGGGACAGCAGTTCCAGCTCGCAATATTCCATGGCCCTGCCCCAGACTGTCCATCGTTCCACCCCAGCACAGGCTGGATGATCGGCTCCTCACTGGGTGGGGTCAGATGGTTATGAGTGAGAGCGGGAAAGAAAAACAAAGTCTGGCCATCATTCGAAGTAGGCGTCTGCGGGACGGTCCAGGTAGCCATAACTGCGTCGTAGGTAGTACTGGTGGCAACCTGGCCGGACTCAATCCAGCTCCAGCTTATGTCGAGAGGCCCGGGGTTTGCCGAAGCTTCCACTACCAGCTCTCCCTTGGGCGTGTAGTGCGGAAAACTACAAAATGGAGCGGATGTTTCCTCCGTCCCGTCCTTAAGTCGGATACGGCCATCGTCCAGCACGGTCTCGCCGTCCTTGGCCGTCCGCACACACGAGGGATGAAAGTAGCCGAAAGGCGTAATTACATAGTCGGATGGCACACTGGCTGGACGGTTCAATCCTACCTCTATCTGGGCATACAGCATTCCCAGCGACAACATCAGCAAGAATACTATGCAGAAAGTCCATTTCGCCCTGGTCATTCTTGGCTCCTCTATGATTTGAACTATTACTTGAACCACAAAAAAAGCGGGAACGATTAGCTCCTGTATCTTCCCTACTGACCTTTGCACGCACCCGGGGGTACGGCGGAACATTGCCGGTGCAGGGATGTCCCCCACCGGTAACCGCACTCACATCCAATCCAGGATTCTTGTTTTGACTGCGACAATGGCACCATTGTAGGCGCATCTCACGTGCTCGCAGCGTAGGAAATGACTTTCCTCGGGAGAGTTCCCGAATCGGTATGCTTTCACTCCTATCGTGTACCGAAGTCTGGAAGGGTTTTCGAAATCCAGCTGTCAGCCGTTAGCCGTCAACTTGGAACTGGTGGCAGGTTGATTTTGCTAAGTGCTAAGTGCCAAGTGCGGGATTCAAGCTGACGGCTGAAAGCTGATAGCCGATAGCTGCCTCAATTCACCCACGGGCCGCGGGTGTCCCCGTTCTTCTTGCCCGGCTCCCGCGTACTGGCGTCGCGGAAATTGCCGGCATCGTCGAAGTAGTCTTCGTGCTTGTAGTCGCCGCGGTCGTCGTGCTTCCGCATGTAGACTTCGAACTTGCGCGCAGCGCGCTTGCGCTTCCAGCGGTAGTAAGAGTTGCGCAGTCCGAACGCGCGCTCCGAAGCCGCGTAACCGAAACCTCGTCGCGGAACAAACTTCAGCCAGATATACGCGAATACGAGCCCGCCGAGGTGCGCCATGTAGGCGATGGATTGCCCGCCGCCGTGCGCGCTGGATAACGCTCCATACAGCGCCAGAAAGATTATGCCGATGACAAAGTATTTGGCCTTAATCAGGAACGGCAAGGGAAACAGCATCACTTCCGAATCGCCGTGAAGCATCCCGAAGGCCAGCAGCAGGCCATAAATGCCGCCTGAGGCACCCACCGTAAGCGTTCGCGGCGAAACCCCCAGCACTCCGGTAAACGACACGATCACGGTCGTCAGCGCCGCCCCAATTACGCAGAAGAAATAAAACTGAAGGAAGAGGTTGTAGCCCCAGTCCACTTCTAACTGCGCGCCGAACATCCACAAGGCAAGCATGTTGAACAGCAGATGCAGTATCCCGTAATGCAAGAAGGAGTACGTGATCAACTGCCAGACTTCGCCGTGAACCACCGCGTAGCCTTCCAGTCCCAGGTGGTTGTACGCCCACACCGCGAACAACGCCGTACCGTTGAAAGCTTCGAACAGATAGAACAGCAGGAACACGGCGCCGTTGGCGATAAGCAGTTGCTTCACCGCCCGCGTGAACGGCGGAAAACTCAGTCCCATGCTGGAAGTGCGTCGCATAACTTACTCCGTTGTCGGCGACGCTAATCGTCGCTCTGCTTCGAGATCGCGGGTAGTGCGGCGCTTCAGCGCCGCGTAACCCCTGGTCCTCTCACTACCGAGCCGGCTTTTAAGCCGGCGACACTGCCGTCGGCTGAAGCCGACTGGAAAGTCTAAAAACGCACCTGATACGCGGGCCTAAAGGCCCGCACTACCCAAACCTGCCGCCGCTACGCGGCTCAGGCCTTCTACTACGGCTCACCCAGCACTCCGCCTGCGGCTACGTGCTGGGCTAGACTGTTCCGCGCCTATGGCGCTATTTCCGTCGTGTTCCAGGTCTCGCGCCCCATCGACGAGATGTCGCGGCCGAATCCTCAACCCCCAACCTCTACCGTTCCGGCTGCGGCATCATCGCCAGGCTGCGATGTCCCTTCGCATCCACGGCGCGTACCGCAAAAATCACATTGTCCTTCGACAGCGGCAACGTAACCTGCGAAACATTCCCGACTGCCTTCACATGTTCCCAGTCGGGCGCCGTCGTGTCGCGCCACAACACTTCATAACCTGTCGCCAGGCCGCCGGGCGAAGCCTTCCACTCTAGAGTGGAATCGTTTTGCAGCGCTTTCGTCAACAGGCGAACATCCAACGGAGGCGCCGGAGCCGACGCCAGCTCGGCCAGCGTGGCCGCGTTCAACCGCGCCACCTTCGCGGTGTAATCGTAGTCCACGAATTTCGGCAGATCGCCATACTCGATGCCGTTCTCCGTGCGGACGTTCTGGTGCTGATGATTGTAGTTCTCGCGAAATTCGGTGAAGCGCACCGCCGCATAGCCCTGCTGGTTAAACGAAACGTGATCGCCGCCGCGCAGATAACGATCGTGCCGAAAAACCAGCATCGCGCGAAAATCCTCGGCCGCAAGATATTCCTTCGCCACTTCCCCAACATATCGCGCCAGTTGACGCGAGGGTCCATCGCTTTCGCCGCCCAGCGCGCGGATCTTGCGCACCTCGTCCTCGCTCGCCGTCGAAGCAATTCCTTCGGAAAAAACTCGCACTACATGCGGATCTTGCAGCGTGTCGCCCGGCGTGCGGTCGCCGCCCACGATGTCGTTGTTCAGCACGGCTTCAATGTCCCAGCCAACCGCCTTGGCCATCTTGGCGAAATGCGCGCTGCCGTAGAGACCTTCCTCTTCACCGGCCACAGTCAGAAAGATGATGGTGGCGGGAAAACGATGCTGACTGAGGACGCGCGCGCATTCCAGGCTGACAGCGGTTCCACTGGCATCGTCGTTGGCTCCGGGCGCTTGTCCGGCGGCGTCGGTGGGATCGCTGTTGCGGGAATCGTAATGCCCGGTCACAACATACATGCGTCCGGCATTTGCCGGATCGGTGCCGCGCAGGATAGCGTAAACATTCGTGATCGTGGTGGGCTGCGGAATTCTCGGCCGCGGGCGGCTGAAGAAATTGGTCGGTCCTGACTTCCAGACAATCGCCGCACTGGCTGGAAATCCGTTGCAGTTCGCCCTGGATCCACAAGGCCGCGGCGTTGATGCCTTTATCGCTGATCGGCGGCATGTCCGACGAGAGCGTCTGCCGGGTGTAGAAGCCGGCCAGCTTCTCGATGGTTTGCTGAATTCGCGCGGGCGAGATTTCGCGCAAGGCCGCGACGATTTGGGGATCAGGCCCAGCCGCCGCCGGACTGCCGCTTTGCTGGGGAGTGGAGGCAACCGCGGGAAGCCTTGCGGCCATCACCAACATAACTGCGGTCAGGATCATCTTCGCTATGGGCATAAAACTCTTGAGACCATTGCCACCTGGCGGCGTCCATCACTTGACGATGTCGCCGGGAGAATCTAAATATAAATGCACGGGCGGCGCGGCGTCGTTCCGGCTGGTGTTGGATGTAACGATGAATAGCGGAGGCCACTATGGTGATTTGTCCTGAATGCGAGAGCGATCTGGACATTGAAGAAGATGAAGTCGACGAAGGCGAAGTCGTATCCTGCCCCGAGTGCGGGAGCGACTTCGAAGTAGTTGGGATTGAACCTTTGGAATTATCGCGCGTCGGAGGACGAGGACAGAGGAAGACGACGAAGACGCGAAAGAAGAGGAAGAGGATGAGTTTTAGCTGGCTGCGCGTCTGGGCAGGCCGGACTTGCTGTGCTTTCGCTATTTTCCTATTCCTGATCCTGAATGCCTCGCCGGCCAGGCGCGCGCAATCGCTTTCTCTCCCCAATCCAGTTCGCGTGTCACCAAAAATGATTATGCCTTGATCTACGGCACGGTCTGGGGGCCTGACGATCGTCCGGTGGCAGGCGTCCCCATCAAGATCCGCCGGGCGACGGACAAGAAAGCGAAATGGGAGCTGGTATCCGACAGCCATGGGGAGTTTGCCCTGCGCGTTCCGGTGGGAGCTGAGGACTACATCGTCGTGGCTGACATCAAGACGCCGAAGGGCCAGCCCAAGCCGCAAACCACGGCCCACATCACCAACAACGAACGCACCGACGTCGGCCTACATCTGACCAACGCGACATCCACCTCCCGCTGAGAGGACTAAGGGGAAATGATATGTACAGGGCATTGGGCACATTGGCCGTCTTGCTGGTGGCGCTGAGTTGCCGCGCGCAATTGCAGATCCCGATGGGCAGCTCGCCGCCATCCGACAACACTCACAAGACGCGCAGCACCACCCGAACCCTCACCGGAACGGTTCTCGACAAGAGCGATAAACCCATCCCTAATGCCGTCGTCTATCTGAAGAACACGAAGACGCTGGCGGTAAAGACGTATATCGCGCAGACCGACGGCACTTATCGTTTTCCTGAGCTCTCGCCGAATGTGGATTACGACCTCTACGCCCAGAAAGATGGGCAGCAGAGCAAATCGAAGACGCTGAGCCAGTTCGATGACCGCGACAAGCCGAACATCAATCTCCAGATCGATACCAACAAGTGAGTTCTTGGGGACTATTCTGCAAACACAAAGGCCGCCATCGCTGGCGGCCTCTTGCATTACGCGAATAAATTCGCTTAGTTGTTTTCGTTGCTGGCGCGCTTCCACGACATGAACTCGCCAATCGTGGAGCCTGCGCCGGACGACGACGAGCTGGCAGCCGGAGCTTTGTAAGCCTCCACATCCGAGCGCGTCGCTTCTTCGCCAACTGCCCGAATGCTGAGCCCCACTTTCTTCTCGGCCTGGTTCATCTTGATGATTTTGAACTCGTGCTCGTTACCGGACTCCAGCTTGATCGGCGCGCCGTGCGCGTCCACCGCTTCCGAATTGTGGCACAGACCTTCGACCCCGTCGGCAATCTCGACGAAAGCCCCGAAGCTGGCCAGCCGCAGTACCTTGCCGTGAATGACGTCGCCTACGCGGTGCTGCTCGAAGAAGGTGTCCCAGGCATCAGGCTGTAGCTGCTTCACACCCAGCGACAGGCGCCGTTGCTCCGGCTCAATGGCCAGCACAATGGCTTTCACCTTGTCGCCCTTCTTCAACACCTCCGACGGATGTTTCACGCGCTTGGTCCAGCTCAGGTTGCTGACATGGACCAGGCCGTCAATTCCGTCTTCGATCTCGATGAACGCGCCGAACTCGGTCAGGTTGCGGACCTTGCCTTCGACAATCGCTCCCACCGGAAACTTCTCGTGCAGCGTCTCCCAGGGATTGCTCTCCAGCTGCTTCAGGCCCAGACTGATGCGCCGCTCCGTCGGGTTCACGTTGAGCACAACCGCTTCCACCTGGTCGCCCACGTTGACCAGCTTCGACGGATGCTTCATCCGCTTCGACCACGTCATCTCGCTGACGTGGACCAGGCCTTCAATGCCCTGCTCCAGTTCGATAAACGCACCGTAGTCGGTCACGCTGATGACCCGTCCGCGAACGTGCGCGCCGATGGGATAACGCTCGGACGCATCCAGCCAGGGATCGGGAGTCAGCTGCTTGAATCCCAGCGATACGCGCTGCTTGTCGCTGATCGAACTTCAGCACCTTCACCTGGATCTGATCGCCTACCTGCACCAGGTCGCGAGGATGCGTCAGGCGTCCCCAGGACATATCGGTGATGTGCAGCAGTCCATCAATGCCGCCCAGATCGACAAACGCGCCGTAGTCGGTCAGGTTCTTCACCGAGCCGGTGAGGATGGCTTCTTCTTCCAGATGCTCCAGCGTCTTTGTCCGCTTCTCAGCCTGCTCTTCTTCCAGCAGCTGCTTGCGCGAAGCCACGATGTTGCCGCGCTTCTTGTTCAGCTTGATGATGCGGACTTCGATCTCCTGGCCTTTCAGGGCCTCGAGGTTGCGCACTGGGCGCAAATCGACCTGCGATCCGGGAAGAAACGCGCGCGCGCCCATAATGTCGACGGTCACGCCTCCCTTGATGCGATCGATGACCCGCGCTTTGACCGGGGTCTTCTCGTTGAAGGCCTTCTCGATCTCGTCCCAGGAGCGCAAACGTTGCGCCTTCTGGTGCGACAGGTGGATGTAGCCTTCTTCCGTGTGGCCGGGCTCGCGCATCACGGCGACTTCATCGCCGCGCTGCACGGTCACGTTGCCTTCGTGGTCGGTTAACTCTGCTACAGGAATCACGCCCTCGGATTTGTAGCCGATGTCCACCACCACATACTGCGGCGTGACCTTCAGCACCGTGCCGGTGACCACTTGCTCTTCGTTCAGGGCGGCTTCGGTCTGGGCTTGTTCCTGCTCAAATGTCTCTAGAGCGGTGGCGAAATCTTCCATGCCGGGCTCTTTTTCGGAGCGCGGCGGGGCAGGAGTCGTCTCCACCGGTTGCGGAGCGGTTTCGGCAACCTGCTCGGGTTGGGGCTGGACAGCGGCCTGCGCAGTCGGCTGTTCAGCGGGCTGGATTTCGGGCTGCTCGGCAGCGGTGGTTTCTTGCGTTTGGGTAGTCGGAACGTTGTGGGTTTCTTCGAAGGACATTGGTTTGCGTACGCACACTCCGCGCGTTTTGAAAACACGCCGAGAGCCTTAGAACCACGGACTGCTGGCTTGAATCGACAGGTATGATTGTCCCGCTTCCAGCGGGTTTGGACAACCCAGCGGCCGGATCCGATGGAGCTGGCTGTGCATCCATGGAACACTTCGACTATAGCAACCGTCCGCAGCCAGTGTCAAACACCTAAGTGCTGCCTCCACATTGATTTTGCAGGGTTTTATTGAACTTTTAACCTCCGCGTCAAGGCGTTTCATCACCCCTCACTGTGACAAGAAATCGGCTTGCTTCTGCACGCCCGAGCGGAGTGATACTCTGCCGATTATGGATTATCTGTGGACTCCCTGGCGCTACTCCTACCTGACCACTGCCGATACCTCCAGCCAAGACGGGGCGTGTGTGTTTTGCGGATTGCTCAGCTTCGGCGATGACGCCAGGGTCCTGATCGTGCATCGCGCAAAGTACAACTTCGTCGTCCTCAATGCCTATCCCTATACCTCCGGGCACAGCATGATCGTTCCCTACGAACACGTTGACCGGCTGCACAAGCTTCCCCAGGCAGCGTCCGTCGAGATGATGGACCTCGGCCGCCATCTGGAGCTAGCGTTCCTCGACCTTTACCGACCTGACGGCGTGAACATTGGCATGAACATCGGCAAGGCAGCCGGGGCCGGAGTCGCCGGCCACATCCACATGCATGCCCTGCCGCGCTGGGTTGCGGACGCCAACTTCATGACCGTCATCGGCGAAACCCGGGTGCTGCCCGAGTCGCTGGAAACCACCTACCAACGGTTGAAGACGAAGTTTTGAAAGCGGCAATTAGCAATCAGTCGGGCTGCGACCCGCTCTTCAATTCCCGAAACGGAACGAATCCATTCCGGGCCGTTTGATTTTGCTACTGTTTTCCGCCTTCCTCGTCGCATCATTGCAATGATCAGGTTTTCCTTATCGCTGCCATTGCGGGGCAGAAGACCACCTGCTGTCGGCGATTTCGAACCCCCTGGCGCCCCGGCCCATGTGTGAAGGAACGCTTCTACGTTGCCTCATAAACTCGTCGCCCCTTCTACCGGCAGCCACTCCCATACCGCATGGCAAACCCTTTCGCGGAGGCCCTCAGATGAAAGCTCGGATCCTTGCGTTGGTTATTGGCGCTATGTTGGTGGCAGTTTCCGCCACGGCGCAGACTGTCTACGACAACGGCCCCACCGACGGCAACACCTACGCGTGGACCATTAACTTCGGCTATGCCGTTAGCGACACCTTCAATGTGGGCGCAGATAACACCACCGTAACCGGCGCCAACTTCGCCATGTGGCTGTTTCCGGGCGACACCCTGGAGACTGCCGAACTTTCCATCACCTCAAGCGAAAACGGTGGCACCAGTTTCTTTGACCAGACGGTGAACTTTATCCAGAGCAACTGCGTGCTGAACCAGTCGCAGTATGGGTCCTATAACGTCTGCCTGGAGAGTTCCAGCTTCAGCGGCCCAATTCTAAACAGCGGCACCTACTGGCTGACCCTGCAGAATGCCACCGTAAACACCGGCGACCCGGTTTACTGGGACCAGAACTCCGGTCCATCGTCGGCCTCGGAGAATACCATCGGCACCATCCCTTCCGAATCGTTCACTGTTCTAGGCGTCAGCACAAGCACCACCAATAGCACTACATTCGATTCAGTTCCTGAACCCGACAGCATTACCTTGCTCGGCTCGGGCGCCATAGCTATATTTGGCTTTGTCGGCGCACTGCGCCGCGAGCTGTTCTAGCATTGTCGAAGGAGTCTCGTATGAAGAACGTCGCAGGTTGCCTTATGCTGCTGTCGGTCACCTTACTGATCAGTCCGGCTGCGGCACAGACCCTTTATAGCAACGGTCCGACCAACGGCAATACTGACGCGTGGACCGTCAATTTCGGATTTGTTGTTAGCGATTCCTTTTACCTTGGGGAAAGCGGCATAACCGTGACTGGCGCAACCTTTGCCATGTGGCTGTTCCCAGGCGATACTCTGACGTCGGCCGAACTGTCCATCACTTCGCGCGAAAACGGCGGCACCAGCTACTTTGATCAAACCGTAGACTTTACCCAGACCGGCTGCGTCGCCAACCACTACGGTTACAACGTTTGCAATGAGAACACCTACTTCAGCGGTCCGACTCTCAGCGGTGGCACCTACTGGCTGAACTTGCAGAACGCCAGCGTGCCCAGTGGCGACCCGGTTTACTGGGACGAAAACTCTGGAGGCGCCCACGCCGAACCTCCGGGAGCTTCGCAGAACTCCGTGGGCACGATTCCGGCCGAGTCATTTACGCTTTTGGCGGCTTGCGGTGCTGGTAAGAGCTCCGCGGACTGCGCTTCGCTCTCCCCATCGCAGTCTGGGGCGCAATCTACGGTTCCTGAACCCGGCAGCATGCTGCTGTTTGGCTCGGGATACTTGGCATTGTTTGGCTTTTGGGGAGCGCTGCGGCGCAAGCTGTTCTAGACGCAGCCGAACCAACCCGGTTTGCTGTGCGGAAGCCTGTTCCGAAGGCGTAAGGGCTGACAACTGGCTACTGGCTGCTGGCCACCGCGCCTCGCGGCTGGCCTTTTATCGCGAAGAATAGAATATACAAATAGCAAAGCACCGGCAGGACGAAAGCATGGTGCAGCCCAACGCGGTCTGCCAGCAGGCCCTGCAACTCAGGAACGATCGCTCCGCCCACGATTGCCATGATCAGCAGACCGGACGCCTCGCCGGTCAGCGGGCCCAGCCCTTCAATCCCCAGGGTAAAGATGCTGGGAAACATGATGGAGTTGAAGAAGCCAACCAGCAGCAACGCCCACATGGCCAGATGTCCGAAGCTCAGCATCGAGAGGCAAACCAGGAAGGCCGCAACGACGGCGTTGCATCCCAGCACCACTCGCGTGGGGACCTTCTGCAATACCGCCGAACCGATGAAGCGGCCGATCATCGCACCGCCCCAATAGAACGAGAGATACTTGGCGGCGACTTCCGGCCGCAGGTTGCCGACGTTGGGCAGGTTCATGTAGTTGACCAGGAAGCTTCCAATCGAAACTTCCGCGCCCACATAAGTGAAGATGGCAACCGTGCCGAGCAGCAGGTTCGGATGCTGCCAGACGCGTGTCGTTGGCGACGGCGTGGCCGCCTTCGGCTTCGGGAATATGCGGCAGGTTGAACTTGCCGATCACAACCCCCAGCGCGATCAGCGCCAGCGCAATGACAAAGTACGGTAGCTTCACCGACGAGGCTTCCTGCAAGCGATAGGCGTGCAGCGCCCGCGGCGTCATCGCGCGCAGCTCGTCCGCCGTCTTGGGCGCGAGCGTAGCGCCCAGAATCAGCAGCCCGCCGAAAAATGGCGCGACGGTGGTGCCCAGCGAATTAAATGCCTGGGTCAGATTCAGGCGGCTGGAAGCGGTGCGCGCGGGGCCCAGCACCGCGACATATGGATTGGCCGCGACTTGCATTGCGGTGATGCCCGCAGCCAGAATGATGAGCGCTGCCAGAAACAGCGGAAACGACGGCACGCTGGCCGCCGGGACGAACAGCAATGCCCCCAGCCCCATGGTGAAAAGGCCCGCGACCATCATCTTCTGATAGCCGATGCGCTCGATGATCTTGCCCGATGGAATGGAGAAAACGAAGTACGCCGAGAAGAAGCAGAACTGGACGAGCATCACTTCGGCATAGTTCAGTTCGAAAATCGATTTCAAGTGTGGGACAAGAATGTCGTTGAGGCAGGTGAGAAACCCCCACATGAAGAAAAGCGTGGTGACCATCGCCAGCGGTCCGCGATAGCTTGGCTCCGCGCCCGGCGCGGTGACCGTGCTGGTGTTTTGCTGTGCCCAGTGCCATGCTCACCTGCGAAAGGTTAGAGTATCTCAACTGTCATCGTGCCCTGTTTTGAAAGGGCACGCCTTCAGGTGTGGCCTGTTTTGAAAGGGCACGCCTTCAGGTGTGGCCTGTTTTGAAAGGGCACGCCTTCAGGTGTGGCCTGTTTTGAAAGGGCACGCCTTCAGGCGTGCCATCAAAGCCAGTCTTGAACACGGCTTTAGCCGCTGAGGGACTGGTCCCTCAGGGCCTAAAGGCCACTTCTCTCGCGCACCTTTCGGCACGGCTGAAGCCGTGCCCCTTCAAGAAGGCGTACGTGCCCACATTGCAACCGCTCCAAGTTAGAATGTCGAAACCTATTACCACGTCCTCCGCATGGGATGGGCCTCGGTGTTGAACACCACCTTGTGCAGATCGAGCGTCGACTTCGGCGCATACAGCAAATACAAATACTTCAGCGTCTCGGCCAGGAAGAAGCTTTCCATGTCGTCGCGTTTCTCCTTGGTCTCGACATTGAGCAGCGCGGCGAAACCGGCGTCGGTCTTGCAATACTTCTCCAGGCTGTCGAAGAAGGTCTTGCCCATGTCGAGATATCGCGGCTTGCCAGTGAAGTAGTAAAGGTAATAGGTCGACTCGATGATCTCCGGACGAAGCTCGTAGCCCGGCGACGTGATCTTCATCGTGGAATAGTCCATCTCTTCCGGCTCGACGCCGAAGGTGGTCCACATCTTGTAACTGGACTCCTGCAGACGCTGCGGCGCGCTCCAGATCGCCGGAGAGCGCCAGTTCAGCCGGGAAAGAACGCGTCGAGCGCGCCGTAGTGGGTCGAAACCCTGCGCGCCGGTATTCATGTTGACCTGCGCGTACCACAAGCCATTCGGCGTTCGTCGGCGACATATTTGTTGACCGCCGCAATGCTGGTCTTCCACATGCGCTCGCAATCCTTGTCGCCGAACAGAATTGAGCACTTCAGAAGATACTCGTAATAGGAATCGATGCCGCCGCTGATGTGGCTGGTGGGGTCGATCCATTTGCCGGTTTCGACGTTGATGCTGGAGCCGACCAGCCCGATGGGCGAGCGGCGATTGTAGACCTCGACCAGCGCGCGTTTGGCCTTCTCGTAATAAATCGGCTTGCCGGTCAGCTTGCTCAGCGTGCCGAACTCGATGCAGCAGCGATCCGATCTCCGCAGGATTGCTCTCCACGCCGCGCACCATCGCCCGTCTTCAGGTTCACGAAGACGTAAGGCATGCCGGTCGGCGAGTTGAACGCCGGAAGCAGGCGCGTCGCCCAGATCGTCGGCCAGCGCCAGCAGGCGCTTGTCGCCGGTGAGCTGATAGCTGCTGAGCAGTCCGCCGAGCAGGCGAATGGTGATTTCGAAATTCTTGACGTAGATGTCCTGGTCGAACGAGAGCTGCTTGTCGATCAGTTCGCGGTCTTCCTTGGCTTCTTTCTTCAGGCCCATCAGGACCATGGTGTCGAGCGCGTCGACCGGCGTCATCAGCAGCGAGGTGCCGTACCAGTCGCGATAGCTCTTGCTCAGCGGCTTGAGCTCGTCGTGTCCCCAGGCGTATTGCTTGTAGCCGCTCCAGGCGTGCAGAAAATCGTGGCGAACGGAGTCGGCCATCTCGGCTTTCGGCTGCTCAGTCCAGATGGCGGGCGAACTTACGTCCTGGATCTTGTCCTGCCCCCACGCCGTTGAAGCTAACATCAGAAGGACGAGAAGCAGACTCTTCAAGGAGCGTCCACCTTTAACCGGCGCGCATCTTTGATCTCATCCCAGCGCACCCAGGCGATGTACAGCACGACCAGGATGTTGATGCCGAGGATGACCCAATGGAACTCGTTGGGTGACGGATCAGCTGATAAATCTCGAATGGCAGATAAATACAGCCGGAGACGATGGCCAGCCATTCCGCCCAGACTCGCTGCCGCCATAGGCCATAGCCCTCGATAAACCGCAGCGTGGCGTACACCACCGCGATGCTCATGATCATTGCAATGTTGGTGCTCGATACCTTGCCGGCAGCGTGGAGAAACTGTTGCGTCAAACGGTGATGAGGGTTGATGTGGAGGTGAAACAACACATGTTCGGCGGCCTCGGTGAAGTCCACATCGCGCCGGATCATCCGGATGAAGACGTAGGCTCCCAGCAGGGCCAGCCCGCCTTTCAGCGCTTCCCAAAAGGCCACGGTGCGCAAGCCGGCCCGGTGAGCACGGCGGTGGGCCATCGCACGATCGTGAGTGGTAGGAGTAGCGCTCATCGCTGACTGACGCGATTTCAGCCGTTCGGCCTAATGTACATTATCAGATGAGGGAGGGCCTACTGTAGTTTCATCGTTGGCGCCGGGATGAACGGCGCGTTTTCAAGCTGGCCGGAGCTGCGCGTCCCAGGCCGCTTCCAGCATCTCGTCCGGGTAGAGAATTTTTCGCGGCAACGCCCGGCGCCGGCCCGCGCCACCTCCGCCGCATCGATGCGCCGCCAGCCTGCGTAATCCACCCATCGCACATTATGTTCTTGCAGTAGCTTCCGCAGGCCCGCACCGCCAGGCCGTTCGCCACTTTGCGTTTCCTGGGCGATCTTCTGCGCCAATGGCTGCGCCTCGACACGATTGGTAGGAATGGTCCCGGACGGGCCGCGCTTCGCCCATCCCACCACGTAGAGCCGCTCATCGACTTTGCCGTCCTGGTTGGCGAAGACGCCATTCGCCGGCACCGCCGAGCACACGGCAGCGCCTCATAGCCAATGCAAGTGACAGCTAGCTGAGCAGGCAGTGTCATCGGTCTCGCCGTCCGCCGAACGAAACTGCACTTCTTGAAGCTTGCCGTCGCCGACAAATGCCGTGGGCGCGAGATTGAAATGAAAGTTAATGGTGACAGGCGTCTCGCGCGGAGCACTCTCGGCAAAACTGCGCAGCGTTTTGACGACAGCCGTATCTCCGGTGAGGCTCGCCGGATCGCTGACGACCGGCCGCGCCCGCTGCAATGTGCCCAGCTCGGCGAGCTCGTGGTCCGTGAACCTGGCTTCCGCCGCGCCGCGACGGCCGACGATGTGAATCGTCTCCAGCGGTTGCGCCGTGAGCCACGCCAGAAATTCGCCGGCCACGTCGGAGCCGGCAAATTCTTCCGGGCCTTTGGCGAGAATGCGGGCCACGTCAATGGCAACGTTGCCGTTGCCGATAATCACTGCCGACTGCACATCGCGTACGCAACCGGAGCCTGAGCGTGCGGATGCCGTTGTACCAGCCAACGAACGCGCCTGAGCCAACAACGCCGGGCAGATCTTCTCCCGGAATTCCGAGCCGGCGGTCGCGGGCGGCTCCGGTCGCCAGAACGACGGCGTCGTAAAGGGACATCAATTCGTCAAGACGAACGTCGCGCCCAACTTCAACATTGCCAAAGAAGCTGACATGCATCGCGCGCCAGCACGCGATCGAAGAGGCGCGACACGACCTTGGTGCTTTGATGGTCGGGAGCGACACCATAGCGAATCAAGCCGAAAGGCACGGGAAGTTTTTCCAGGACATCGATGGAGGCGTCGGGAATCAGCCGGAGCAGTTGGTCGGCGAGATAACAACCCGCGGGACCAGAGCCGATGATGGCGATGGATTTCATAAATTAGCTATCAGCCGTCAGCTATCAGCTATCAGCTATCAGTTAAGCCTGGCTCAGCAGTAGTGACTCGGCTTGGGTCAACGTGTGCTCGCGTCCGAAGCTTGCGTCCGCGCAGTTTCAAACCGACAGCTGACGGCTGATAGCTGACATCTTCTTTAATGCAGCTTCACGTACTCGTAATCCACTGGATTGTTGTTGATGCCGCGGTCGGGAGGCGCAATCCAGGCGGCCATCTTGGCCGGCTCGTGCACGCCATGCATCAGGCTCAGGATGTAGGCCCGATCGCTTTCGCTGGGCAGCCAGCCCCCAATCCGCGCGTTGAATTCTTCCTGCGTGATCGGCTTGCCGGTGGTGTCGGTCGGCACGCCTGCCCACGTCCCAATGTTGCGGCGAAAGCGCGTGCGAGGGCAGCGACAGGCGGAACGAATGGCCAGCCTTCTCAATCAGCCGGTTCCAGCGCGTGACGCCAATCTCGCAATCTTTGACGTAGGAACCGCGGGTGACGTCGTTCATCGCGTTGCGCATCGGGATCTGCTCGGTCTTCGTGCTCCCACTTCCGTCGGGAACTTCCAGCGCGTACATCTGATCGGCGGCGACATGGTCTTCGTAGCGCCCTTCGTCGGGACGTCCCTTCAGTCCATTGGCAAAATAGGACGCCGCGTTCGACGAACTCTCCGAGCCAAACAGATCGAGCGACGAGCTGAACCAGAAATTCAGATAGCGCTGCACCGTCGGCAAGTCGATGGCGCCGGCGTGACGAATGGCCACGGGATCGTCGGTATTCAACTCCTTCATCACCTCCAGCGCGCGCCGAACCACGCGATTGATGCCGGTATCGCCGACGAACATGTGGTGCGCTTCTTCGGTCAGCATGAACGAACAGGTGCGCGCCAGCGGATCGAAGCTGGACTCGGCCAGCGACTTCAGTTGGAACTTGCCATCACGATCGGTGAAATAGGTGAACATGAAGAAGCTGAGCCAGTCGCTGATGGGTTCGTTGAAGGTACCCAGAATGCGCGGCTTGTCGGCGTCGCCGGAGTGGCGCTCCAGCAACTCTTCCGCTTCCTCGCGGCCATCGCGGCCAAAGTAGGCGTGCAGCAGATAGACCATCGCCCACAGATGGCGGCCTTCTTCGACGTTCACCTGGAACAGATTGCGCAGGTCATACAGCGAGGGAGCGGTGTGGCCCAACATGCGCTGCTGCTCCACCGACGCGGGCTCGGTGTCGCCCTGGGTGACGATGAGACGGCGCAGCGTGGCGCGATACTCGCCGGGAATCTGCTGCCAGACTTCCTGGCCGTAGCTGTCGCCGAAACCGATGCGGCGATCGGGATTGCGATCGGCAAGAAAGATGCCCCAGCGATATTCGGGCATGCGCACGAAGCCATACGTCGCCCAGCCTTTCGCGTCCACCGAGGTTGCGGTGCGGAGATACACGTCGGCAACCTGGAAATCCTTGGGGCCAAGCTCCTGCCACCAGTTCAGGAATTCGGGCTGCCAGTGCTCCAGGGCGCGCTGGAGCGTGCGGTTGGAGCCGAGATCGACGTTGTTAGGAATGCGGTCCTGATAGTTCATTGACATGATGTTCCTCGAAGGGGCGTAGCTTCAGCTGCGCCATCGCAAATTTGTATGTTGTCATCACGAGTCCGACTTCAGTCGAGCGAGGGATCTGCCGTTCGCCTCAGCCGGTCGAAAAGCAGATCCCTCGTCGGCCTGAAGGCCTCCTCGTGATGACAAAACATAAAGACGTGGTTACGGCGCAGCCGAAGACGCGCCCTTTCTGACTATGCGCCGCTCTATCTACACCCTCTCCCACGTAAAGCGCGCCTTCGATCCAGTTCCAAAGAGCTTGAGCGCGCCGTGCTCGCCGGTGGAGTTGGGACGGATGAACACCCAGTTCTGCCACGCCGATAACCGGCCGAATACCTTCGTCTCCAGCGTTTCGTCGCCGGGAAAGCGCAGGCTGGCTTCCATGCCGGTAAGCGCATCCGGAGACAGGCTGACCCGCTCCTCGATGGCGACGCGGACCTCGTCTTCCCAATCGAGATCGTCGGGCGCGACGGTGACCAGGCCGAGCCGCAACGCTTCGCCGGGCCCCAGCAGCTTGCCTTTGGCTTCTATCACAGCAGCCATGTCCCGAGCGTCGCTGCTGAAGCGGGTTTGCAGTCGGCTCTGGTCGTTCACCGCGGGAAGCAAATCGAAATTGAAGTCATCGACCGCGATCTTCGGCGAATCGGCTTCCTCATCCGGCAGCGCGAGCATATAGCTGCGATCGGCGGCCAGCGCCAGTTCGAACAGCAAGCCCCGCGAAGCACGGAACCCGGCTCGATGATGGCGTACATACTGCGCGACGAGACGTCGAGACGAGCCAACGTGCGGCGCAACATTCCGATGGTCTCGCGCACCAGCCAGTCGTTGCGGTGCTCCAGCATGACGGCATCGGCGGCGAGGACTGCTTCAGGATTGCCCGCGGTCTTCAGCAGAAGCAATCCAAGCTCAAGCTCGTTCACGCGCAGCATCAGGATGGCATCATCCAACTCGCGGGCCATCGCCAGCGGCCACCATTGATCGCCGGCGGCGTGAATCTCCTCGACCGTCGCCGGCTGATTACCTTCGGGCGCACGCACTGTCAGCGTTGCGGTTCGCGCACTGCGGTCGAAGGTCACGTCGACGTGCTGATAGTGATAGCCGCTGTCGGCGATGGTGCGATTCAACGGGGTTAGCTTGATCCCTTGCGCACTCGCGGGCCGGGTCGAATCCGCGACCAGCCCCTCGGCGCGGCCGCGAACCACTTCCGGAAACTTCGCGGGCACGGCAATGTCATCCACCAGGCCCCATTCCTTGGCGCGCTCGCCCTTCACGCCGTCGGGATTGGTGCAAAACATGTCGGCGAGATCGCGGCGGACCTTGCGCTTGTCGACCACGCGGGTGAGGCCGCCGGTTCCCGGCAAAACTCCGAGCAGCGGAACCTCAGGCAAGCTGACGGCGCTGGAGCGGTCGTCGATCAGCACGATCTCGTCGCAGGCCAGGGCCAGCTCGTAGCCGCCACCCGCCGTCGTCCCATTCAGCGCCGCGAGAAACTTCAGCCCGTCCTGGCGGCTGGAATCCTCCATGCCGTTGCGCGTCTCATTGGTGAACTTGCAGAAGTTGACCTTCCAGGCGTGCGTCGATGTGCCCAGCATGTAAATGTTGGCGCCAGCGCAAAACATACGCTCGCGAGCGCTGGTGAGGACGACGCACGCGACTTCGGGATGCTCGAAGCGAATGCTCTGCAAAACGTTGTACAACTCGATATCGACGCCGAGATCGTAAGAGTTGAGCTTAAGCTTGTAGCCCGGGCGCAGGCCCGCGTCCTCGTTGACGTTCATGGCCAGGGTCGCGATGCGGCCATCGATGGTCAGCCGCCAGTGGCGATAATCTTCGGGAGCCACGTCAAAAGTGACGAGCTCTGCTGCTTTCACATCAGGCATGGCAGGTGAAATCTCCTCAGTATGGCGCCGGGACGGCGGTCAAATCCCCACTTGGATGTATGCATTATAGTGCATTTCTCCGCTTTGGAACGACAGGAAATATTATGCAGGACAAAATGTGACTAGAAAAAAATACACGGTGGACATGGAAAAATTTACATAGGCGCAAGATCTGGTTTTTCCTGAGTTCGCGCTTGCCATTCATCACTTGGGAGACCGTGCTTCGTGCACCGAAGATACTGGCCAAATCCTTTTTGCCTTCGACCACATTGCTCCCTCAGAAATTCCAGAGCCTGAAGCGGAGTGGCGCGGGACAAGTTGTAACGCTTTTCCTCGAAGTCTTCGATCAGAATTCTGCGCGCCTGGTCACGCGAGACCAGACATCAAGCGGGACGTCCCCAGCGGAAGGCCGAGGCGCCGCGCCGAGAAGCCTCTTGCGCCTGATACCGTAAACCATGTTCGCACCATGCAAACAAGTCAAGCCGAGAGCGTTGGCAGGTCAAAATTCCTGAATAGCCCGATTCAATTTGTCGACGCTTTGCTGGGTCGTCGAGCCGCTGGTATCAATGGTCACGTCGGCCTTGCGATACAGCGGCTCCCGCACTTCCAGAATGCGCTTCAGGTCGGACATGGATTCGCGATTATCGGCCATGGGCCGCATGTCGCCCTGCGCGATCACGCGCTGCATATGCTGTTCCGGCGTGGCCCGCAGCCACACCGTGAAACACATGGTCAACAGACGTTCAAACGTGGCCGGCTCGGAGACCAGACTTCCGCCGGTGGCCAGCACAAAGCGCGGATGGCGCTCGATGACCTGGTCGAGGCAGCGGCGTTCCAGGCGGCGAAATCCGCTCTGCCCGTACAGATCGAAGATGGCGCTCAGGCTGACCCCGCTCTCCTGCTCGATAAGGCGGTCCAGTTCGAGGAATGGAACTTCCATGCGCCCTGCCAGCAAGGTTCCCAACGTCGACTTGCCGGCTCCCCGCAACCCGATCAGCGCGATCCTGCCCCGCCGCGCTTCCTGATCGACGCCCCCGAAATGCTGCACCAGGAGCTGGCGGGCCTCAGCCATCTCACCCGCCGACAGACGCCGCAGAAACTCCGTCGTGTGTACCAAATCGACGGGCGGTTCCGGGCCTGCCAATACCAGATCTTCCACGGGAAGGTCGAGCGCATTGGCGATCTGCCGCAGCAGCAGAATGGAAATGTTGCCTTGCCCTGTTTCCAGCTGCGCCAGGTAGCGCTCGGAGACGCCGGAATCGCGCGCCAGCAGCTTGCGCGTCATACCCCGGCGGGCGCGCGTCTCGCGGACACGCTCGCCCACGCGCTTAAGATAGTCGGATTCCGCGACGCTCTCCTGGCCGCCGCGTGAAGAGGTCACGTCGGCGATGGCCGCGGAGGGCTGATTCTCTTCCAAGTGAAGTGCGTCGCGCTTTCGGCCCACGGTGGACGCATTATACGTCCCCTGCGGCACCGTATAATAGTCCGGCGGTGAGGAGAGCGTTTGCTACGGCAGGCGAGCGACGGTGTGGGCAGGAAAGCATGGGCGTAGACATCACGATCCTGGTGGGCACCATGACGGGCACTGCCGAGATGGTGGCTCAGGAAGTCCAGCAGGCGCTGGAGACAGCGGGACACCAAGGCACCATCCAGGTGATGGATGGCATCGACGCCGGCATCTTCCAGGGCGGCGGCAATTTCCTTATCTGCACTTCCACCTACGGCAACGGCGACGTTCCCGACAACGCTCAGGCTCTGTTTAATAGTCTCGAAACCGGGAAACCGGACCTGAGCAACGTTACCTACGGCGTGATTGCGCTGGGCGACACGACTTATAAAGATACGTTTTGCCAGGGTGGCATACGTTTCGACAGCATGCTCGCAGAACTCGGCGCCAGACGTGCCGGTGAGATGCTGATGCATGACGCCAGCTCCGGTACTTTGCCGGAGGAGCTGGCCGCACGGTGGGTTGTACCCTGGGTGGAGCAGCATCTTGCTCCGCTTTTACAAGCTGGGGACAGGTCTTCATAGGAGAGATGGCATAAATCATGGCTACTACGGTAGACAATCACGTTGCATCGGGCGCCAAGGTACTCGAAAGCTACCTCGGCGGTAAGTGGCAGGCCGGCGCGGGGCAAGGCTCCGCGTTGGTGAATCCCACAAACGGGGACATCGTGGCATGGGCCAGCTCCCAGGGCCTCGATCTGAGTACCGCATTGGGGTACTCCCGCACTGTGGGAGGTCCCGAGTTGCGCCAACTCAGCTACGCGCAGCGAGCGGAGTTGCTGGGCAAGATTGCCGACGCTTTCGTGGCTCGTCGCGATGAATGGTTCGAGATCGCACGCAAGAATTCCGGCAATACCAAAGCCGATGCCATCATCGACGTCGATGGCTCCATCGGCACCCTGAAGTACTTCGCGAAAATCGGATCCAAGCTGGGCGACGCCCATCTGCTGCGTACTGGATCTCCCATGCGTCTGGCCCGCGACCAGAACTTCCAGGGCCTGCACGTCGGCGTGCCCCTCGACGGCGTGGCCGTCCACATCAACGCTTTCAACTTTCCCGCGTGGGGACTATGGGAGAAAGCCGCAATCAGCCTGCTGGCCGGTGTTCCCGTGCTTGCCAAGCCCGCGACTTCCACCGCATGGCTGGCGCAGGAGATGGTGAGTGCAGTGATCTCAGCCAACATTCTCCCGCCGGGAGCGCTCTCCATTCTGTGTGGCTCGCCCAACGATCTGCTCGATAATCTGCGCCTGGGTGACGTGGTTGCCTTCACCGGATCGGCCGATACCGGCCAAAGCATTCGCCTGCATCCCCGCATTCTTCAGCAGAATGTACGGGTAAACATCGAAGCTGACAGTCTGAACTCCGCCCTGCTGGGCCCGGATGGCGCTCCTGATTCCCCCATATTCGGCTGGTTCGCGCGCGAAGTGGTCCGCGAGATGACCTTGAAGGCGGGACAGAAGTGCACTGCGATTCGCCGCGTGCTGGTGCCCGCTGAGCATGCCGTGGCAGCCACGGAAGCGATTGCCGCGGCGCTCCGCACCATTGTTGTGGGCGATCCCGCAAATGCACTGGTGAGCATGGGCCCGGTGATCAATATGCCACAACGTAGGACAGTCGAAGATGGTCTTCGCAAGCTGATTACCCAGGCCGATGTCGCTTACGCGCCCGAGAACTTTGCTCCGCTCGACGCCAATCTGGAGAAAAGTGCTTTTGTGCCTCCAACCCTTCTACGTGCGCGCCCCGGCTCCGGCGCCGAAGTCATCCACGAAGTTGAGGTTTTCGGTCCGGTCGCAACCGTCATCCCGTATCGCGAGAAAGCCGAGGCGTTCGCTTTGGCGCGGCGTGGCGGCGGCTCGCTGGCCGCATCGGTCTTCAGCGGCGACACGGCATTTCTCGCTGAGGCCGCCCTTGCCCTGGGAACAACTCATGGCCGCCTGCTGCTGGTTGATCCCGCAATTGGCGACACTCACACCGGACATGGAATCGTATTGCCATCGTTAATGCATGGTGGTCCGGGGCGCGCCGGCGGCGGCGAAGAGCTCGGCGGCTTGCACGGCCTGTGGTTCTATCATCAGCGCGTCGCCATGCAGGGATCGGCGACAACTTTGTCCGCGATTGCCGCGCAGGCAGCGGATCCGGCAGCGGAATAAACTTGAGCACTTCGCAAACATCGAAAGAGCGCGCCGAAGTAGTCGTCGATGGAAAGTGTCTGGAGACACTCTGGATCGGTCGCCCGCACGCAGACCGGCCCACCATCGTCATGCTGCATGAAGGGCTCGGCTCCATCGCGCTGTGGAAGGATTTTCCGGAACTGCTGGCCGCGCGCACCGGCTGCAAGGTGTTGCTCTATTCGCGTTACGGACATGGTAACTCCGACAAGTTGCTGGAGAAGCGGCCGGTGACTTTTATGCATCACGAAGGGGAAGTGGTGTTACCGGAGTTGCTGGAGAAGTTGGGAATCGCACGGCCGATTCTGTTGGGACACAGCGATGGCGGCTCCATCGCGATCGTCTTCGCGGGAAAGCATCCAGAGGCGGCGAGCGCCCTCATTCTGGAGGCGCCGCATGTGTTTGTCGAAGATCTCAGCGTCACCAGCATCACCCAGGCCAAGGTGAATTACCAGACAACCGATCTGCCCCGGAAGCTGTCGCGCCACCATGCGCATGTGGATGCAACCTTCTGGGGATGGAACGACATCTGGCTCGATCCTGACTTTCGCTCCTGGAACATCGAAGAGTATCTGGCGGCGATCCGTTGTCCTGTTCTTTGCCTTCAGGGTGACGAGGATGAATACGGAACGATTGCACAAGTGGAGGCGATCCAGGCGCAGGTGCCGCATACGGAAATCGTGATGCTTCCGGAGTGCAAGCATTCGCCCCATCGCGATCAGACGGAACAGACACTGGCACGGATGGCGGAGTTCGTCACCCGATTAGAGAGGGAGCCAATGGCAACCTCAGAGAGTATCAATAACGACGGGAACCGCAGGTCCCTCGACTCCGCTTCGCTCCGCTCGGGATGACAAGGTAACAGTGTTCCTGTGCTTGGGATGACCAGTGCCGAGTGGCAAGCAAAAAGCAAAGGGCGAATAACGACGGGCGAATAGCGAAAGGCGGCATTTATGGCTGAGTGGGTCCACACCTTCAAAGGCGCGATCCTGGCTTCGGAGTACGACTTCGCCAGCCACATGAACTCGCGCATGTACGTCTCGCGCTTCGATCAGGCAACGTGGTTTCTCCTGCACGCCATCGGCGTCACTCCCGCGTCCATCAAACAGCAGAACCTGCGCGTGGCCATCGTGCGTCAGAACTATCAGTTCCTGGAAGAGTTGCGCGGCGGCGAACTGGTCGAGATCAAGAGCGGCTTTCTCGCCGTCGGCGAAAAGTACTTTCGCTTCCTGCATCAGATGTACGATGATGAGTCCGGCCGGATGGTCGCCACCTGCGACAGCGTCGCCGTGCAGGCCAGCCTGGAGTCGGGCAAGAGTGTCCCGTTGACTCCCGCGCTTCAGGAGAAAGCCAAACGCTATCTGGTGACCTCCAATGTAACGGCAGACGAAGCCGTCGGGTGAGCGAATCCTTCCTGTCAATCTGGGGGACCTTCATGAAATGACATATAATGAAGGCATGGCAATGACTTCTCTTAACATCTCCCTACCCGATGCGCTGAAGGCCTACGTGGAGGGCCAGGTTGCTTCAGGAGATTGGAGTACTCCGAGCGAATACGTCCGCGAGCTGATACGGCGCGACAAGGAGCGGCGGTTTGCAGAGCTCGAGCGGGGGTTGTTGCGAGCTACCCAGGGAAAGAGCCTCGAAGTACCCGTGTCAGAAATCAGAAAAAAGGGGCTGGTCGCCGCTCTTCGCGAAGGCATCCGCCGACGGTGAAAGCGCCCCGAGTTGTCTTTAGCGACCTGGCGGTTGCCGATATCCTGGCCCAAGCGGATTGGTATGAACTTCAATCCGACCGGAGGCTGGCCAAACGTTGGGAGCGGGCGGTGACCTCGAGCCTATTGCGGCTCGTCAAGACGCCGCGTGCAGGCGCGCTCTGTGGATTCAAGGCGGATGCTCTGCGTGCGACCCGGAGATTGCCCGTCACCGGATTCTCAGCTCATCTCATCTTTTACAAAGTCTCTGGGAACCAGATTCACGTTTTGCGCGTAGTCCATGGCGCGCGCGACCTGGATAGGCTGTTTTCCGAGTAGCTGGTCCTATCAGCGCGGCTTAAAGCCGACACTCTCCCACAACGGGGCCGGATCGTACAACACTCCATTCGCCAGCACCGAGCTAACGCTGCGGATATTATGGATGTTCTCCAGTGGGTTGGCATCGAGCACATCGAGATCGGCGCGCTTGCCCGCTTCCACACTGCCGCTGTCGCGCTCCACCTTCATGGCGTGCGCGGGAACGATGGTCGCCGATTGCAACGCTTCCATGGGTGTGAAGCCCGCCTGCACGTAGAGCTCAATCTCGCGATAGAGAGAAAATCCCGGCACCGTCTGATCCGTTCCGGCGACAATGGGTACACCGGCGCGATGCAGGGCACCGATAATCGCCAGGTCACTCTCCTTCATCTTCTGGCCGTAAGCAGCCGCCTGCGGAGGCAGGCCGCCGTTGACCAGCTGCTCGCGCAACTCGGGGGCAACCCGCGCAATCCCGGGCTCGGTGTTGGTCGCCGGCTCGCTGGCCGGACGCAAGCTGATCTCCATCAGCGCCATGGTGGGATCGATGACGGTATGGTGTTGCGCGAAGAATGCGACCGCCTGCTTGCCCTGCTCGGAGTTGATGTCGGCAGAAGCAAGGATTTTCAGCCGCTCCAGGCCTTTGACCTTCTTGGGATCGAAGTCCTTGGGCAGCAGCAGGTCGGCAATGTAATGGATGTGGTTGATCATGTCCATGCCATCTTCGACACCCTCATACGCGTTCATGCCGGTGGGAATGTGGCCGGTAACGGTCATGCCGACCTTGTGGGCGTCGGCGCAAATGGCCTTCACGTTGTCGGACTTCACCGAGCTGTAGATCTTGATCTGCTGGAAGCCCGAATCGTGGTAGCGAGTGACCCACTTCTGGGCATCGGCGGGCGAGTTCACGCGAGTAATGCCAATCGCATATGGGCTATCGCCGTCGACGATGCCGGCCAGCAGCATGTGCGGGCCCAGCGCCTTGCCGCTGTTCACCGCGTCGCGCACCTGGGTGATGAAGTCATATTCGTTGCCCACATCGCGAACCGTGGTGACGCCGGTAGCGAGATAGATTGGCCCCCACTCCACCTGCTCGTAGTGCGCATGCATGTCCCATAGCCCAGGGATGATGTACTTGCCGGTGACGTCGATGCGCTGCGCGCCGGCGGGAATCTTCACGTCCTTGCTGGGGCCGACAGCCACGATTTTGCCGTCGCTGGTAACCACGGTCGCATCCGGAATCGGCGCCTTGCCGGTTCCGTCAATCACGGTTGCACCCACGAAGGCGAACGTCCCCATGCGACGCCCAGGAAGCTTCTGGCTCATCTCGGTGAGCGCGGCCATCTCATCGTGGGCGGCGCTGGCGACAAAGGCGGCGAGCGCGGGCTCGTAGTCATCGCGTACCGCCTCGAAGTGGTCGAACTCGGCATCGGTGGAGACCAGTGCAGCCAGATTGTTGGCGCTGTCCATCCACAGCGTCTCCATGCCCCAGATCAGCCCCTGCACGGTGTAGCGCTCCACCTGAACATCCTTGCCCTTAACCTGCATCGTCTCCGAGCCGCGGTCCTGAATGCGAACCGCGCCGATGGGCAGCGTAGCCATCTGCGCGGGCGAGCCGTGCGTCCGCCAGTAGCGCATCATCTCCATCTGCACCGCGACGGGAGCGTAGCCCGAGATGGTGAAGAAGGGCGGCGGAGCGGGAATCGAGCGCGTGTCTTTGCCCTGGCGGATGGTGGCCTTCGCGCCGTCGACGGTGACGTCCGTATCGATATCCGACATGCGTGAGGTCTTGCCCGTGATCACGAAGCTCTGCGGCACATAGCTGTCGGAAGTGCGCAGCGTCGCCGTCAGCGGGACGTCTGTACCGCGGTCGGTGAACTTGAAGTCGGTCTTCAGCGTCAGCGTACTGCCATCGGCCGTGATGGTATAGCTCTCCTCGCCGATGGGCTGCTCGAATTTGTGCAGACGAAACTTGCCAGACTCACTTTGCGGCGCGGCTTGGGCAACTACAACGGCAGACGAGAGAGCAAGCAGAACAATACACAGACGAAGACGATTCACGCGGACTCCTTTAGGAAAAGCAACGAAAGATTACAACACAGTTAAACGCAAAGCGGCGAGGAGGAGTTCCTCAAAATCTCATTTTCCCGTCGGCGAAGTGCAACCACAGCTATCCGGCGTCAGGCTTTCTTGGTCGGCTTCGGCTTCAGCGTCTTGACATATTCATAGCTGAGAGCAAGATACTTCGCGAGTTCCTTCGTCTTCGGCAGCAGGCTGTCGGGCACGGCCACAAACTCCTGCATAATGGCCCCGTAAGCCTCGAAGAGCGTGGTCTTGTACTTCTTCATGAACTTCTCACGCTCCGTTTCAGACAACCGGATCGCCAGTCGCCCCGGCGGATTCAACAGGGTGAACATGTGGCCGTTAAGAGAAGTGTAAGGATGGGTCGCGCCCTTGCGTTCGATCTCGGGATGGGTGGCGATGAGCCGGTCGTAGAGTTCAATCTTTTCGCCTGGGATCGTGCTCTTGTTCGCGATGGCCATGATGGCTTCCTCTGCTGACAGATCGTCCTAGAGGATACACCCCAACCACGGTCCGTCGGCACCGCCAGGATTGGTGCAGCGGACTGCACTTTCTGCCATACCTTGAAACAAAAAATCATCCCGCCCGGTTCGCCTTAGGTTGCGAGCAGGGCGGGACGATTCCGACGAAGTACATCTCGCCGCTACGGTGCAAAGTAGCCGGAGATGTCGAGGATCAGCTGTGTCTGCGAGGAGGAGAAGGCATCGATGGAGCCGTCGTTCGTCGGCACAATTGCCATGTTGGAGGTAATGAAGCCATCTTCGGCATTCAGCGTCGAGACGGTGGGCTGAGTTGTGTTATGTGGCCATAAAGTGAGGTAGAGGAGTGGACCCGGCGGCACCACCGTCGCGTTGAAGACATAGCCTCCAGCGTTGCTAGGCGGGGCACAGGCGCTGCCCACCACATCCACAGTTATCTGGCCGTTGAAGCCGCTGCCGCTCTGACGCGTGTCCAACACCCGGCAAGGGGCCTGCGCATACATGGACAATCCGCCCGCTCCCGCCGGCGCGAAGTAACCATTGACGTCAACTAACAGGTTGGTGTTGTTGCTGTGGGGGTAAAACGCGGTTGCATTCTGGCTGCCTGCCGGTACGATGGCGGCATTGGCCACGATCGTCCCGGTGTTGTCGTTGAGGGTGGAGACCACAGGTTGCGTTTCACCCTTCGGCCACACGGTGAGGTAATCCAGCCCACCAGCCGGCGGGATGACCGTGATGTTAAACGAATAAGCCGTCGCGCTGCTGGGAACGCCGCAATTTCCCGGAATCGTATAATCACGCTCCATCCCAGCTTGCAGCGTTCCTCCGTGCTGTCCGCCGCGGGTGTCCACGATGCGGCAGGGCGTCAGCTTATAGAACTGATTGGTGTCGGCACCGGGCGGCGCAAAGTAGCCATCGATGTCGAGAATCACGTCGGTGGTGTTACTGGCAAAGACGCTGACCGCACCCTGATACCCCCCGGGCACAATGGCGGCATTGGCCTTGACGCGGCCGTCAGTGGAATTCATTGTCGAGACATAGGGTTGAGCTTCGCCGGTGGGCCAGATGGTCAAGTAGCCCAAAGGACCAACGGGTACCGCCGTAACATTCAAAGAGTAAGCCACTGCGCTGGTGGGAATGCCGCAGCCTCCAAGCTCAGGCACGACAAAATTCTGCGAAGTATTGGCCAGGATGGGACTACCGCTCTGCCTTGTGTCCACCAGGCGGCAGGGCGTCACCGTGACAAGCTGGATGGCGTTGGGAGCGATGCCGCTGAGGACGGAAACCGTGTTGTCGCCCACATTCGACACATACATCCTGTTGGCAACCGGGTTCACCCACGCTTCGACAGGTGTATTGCCGACGTTGACGGTAGTGGTCGCCAGCGTCTCCCCATTAAACACAGTTACCGTGTTGTCGCCGGAGTTACAAATAATGACGGTGTTGGTATTGACATCGACCTCAATGTCGTCGGGGGCCGTCCCGACGTTTACGTTTCGGGTGGCCAGGGTGACCCCGTCGATGACCGTCGCTGTGTTGTCAGTGTTGTTGGAGGCGTACGCTTGATTGGACACGCTATTGACCGTCATCGCGCCGAATCCCTTGCCCACATTGACAGTCTGAACCGCCAGCGTCACTCCGTCGATCTGGCTCACCGTGCCGACAACTTGAGAGTTGTCTCCACTGCCCAGCGGGCAGCTGGAATCGTTGCCGCAGGAATTCTGCACCCATATCTTATTGGTTACTGGATTCAACAGCACAAGGCCGGGTCCGTACTGCACCGTGACCGTGTGCGTAACCGTATTGGTCGTGCCGTCGACGACGCTAATCGTTCCCGGGGCGGTGGTGGCATTGCAGCCGGGTTGGTTGCCGCAGTAGTTGACCACGTAAATCGTGTTCGTAACCGAGTTGACCGCAACTGCCAGGGGATAGTTCCCCACGGTGACGGTAGCGGTGACGGTGTCGGTATTGCCATCAATCACGGTCATCGTCGTACCGGTGCCGTTGCCGTTGTTGACCACGTAAATCTTGTTGGTGATGGGATTCACGTCCTCGACCGTCGGCTTGTTGCCGACCGCAATGGTTTTAATAACGGTGTTGGTAGCTCCGTCAATGACCGAAACTGAATTGCTATGGCGGTTGGTGACATAGATCTTGTTTGTGATCGAGTTGACCACCGCGAACTCCGGAAAAATTTGAACATTGATGGTGGCCGTAACGCTATTGTTCGCTCCGTTGACGACGGTCACGGTTCCGGGAACAGTACCGCCGCAGCTCGGATCGGGGCCGCAGGTGTTCACCACATAAACCGTGTTCGTCGCCGGGTTGGCGGTCAACCAGAAGGCGTCGTTCTGCACATTGAAACTGCCAATGAGGGTTTGGGCGGCGGCCGACAGACTTGCCGCAATCAAGATGGTCACAAGAACCAACCAGTAGAGACGTCGCATGTTCTTTGGACTCCTAGCCAATTTCGAAGTGGGTGGTGCGCCAACCTGAGGGATCACGCTGAGAAGGCGTACAGTCAGCCAGCTGTTAGGATGCGGCTTGCACCGAATATGTTTAATCTCGTGAATCGCCGCTTCGGTACCTACCATGCGTCACCTTCATGTCTATCAATCCCCACTGACGAGCCTGCAATCGGCAACACGGAAGTGATTCGCCCTTAGTCCGCCCCAAGAACCAAGAGACAAGTCTGTAGCGGAGCTATCGTAAAGTGGCTTATACTTGACCACTTCCCATCAAAGCGAGCAAGGGACATCAAGGGACAATTAGGGACATTGCGCGCCATGCCAACCGTCCATGAGACGAAAATTCCGAATCGGCGGCTCGATTCCTGGAAGGAGATTGCCGCCTTCTTCGACCGGGACGAACGCACGGTTAAACGTTGGGAGAAGGAACGCTCGCTGCCCGTCCACCGCTTGCCCGGAGGCTCGCGCGCCCGGGTCTTCGCCTTTACCAGCGAGCTTTCCCGCTGGATGCACTCCCTGGATTCCTCCGTGGAGACGGTGCAGCCGGACAATTCGGATTCGCCTGGTCCGCGCCTTGCTTCCTTTGATGCCCCGCCCATCGAATTGCCCGCGCCCGATCGCGTAACTGCAAACAACCCTGCCGCCGATGCCGGGAACTCGCCTCGTAACTCTCGAAAACCATGGCCGGCAATCGCGGCTGGAACTTTGCTGGTAGCAGTGCTGGCGACGGGGCTGATTCTGGTCCTCGCCCATCGTCGTCATGTATTGGCGGCGGGGCATGAGAAGTTGCCTTCAGCCGAATTGCCTGCCAAGGCTTTGACTACTCCCGCGCCGGATCCCGCGGCGCAAGCGCTTTACTTAAAGGGGCGGTACTTCTGGAACCGGAGGACTCCCGCCGACCTCACCAAGGCCCTCGACTTTTTTACCCAGGCGATCGTTCGCGATCCCAACTACGCACAACCTTATGTTGGACTGGCCGATTGCTACAACCTTCTCCGCGAGTTTGCTGCCATGCCCTCCGAGGAGGCCTTCCCGCGCGCCTTGGCGGCTGCAAAGAAAGCGGTGGAACTCGACGACTCTTCCGCCGAAGCTCACGCCTCGCTGGCTTTCGTAATGTTCTACTGGAACTGGGATATTGCGGGAGCCGAACGTGAATTTCGTCGTGCCATCGAACTCAATCCCAGCTATGTGGCAGCCCACCACTGGTACGCAACCTACCTGATGGTTTTGGGACGCCTTCCCGAAGCCCTGAAAGAAATCGAGCGCGCGCAAGAGCTGGATCCCGCCTCCACCGCGATCCTGGCCGACAGAGCTCTGGTTCTCTTCCACATGGATCGGACGGAGGAAGCGACCGCTCTCCTGAAACAGATCGAAGCCAGTCAACCCGCGTTCTTCTCCACTCACAAATATCTGTCTTACATTTATCTGAGTAAGCGTGACTATCCCAACTATTTGACTGAGGCGGCGGAAGCGGCCAGATTGTCGCAGGATAAGCAGGAACTCGCCATTGTGCACTCGGCGGAGCAAGGCTACAAGACAGGCGGCGAACGGGAAATGCTGGAAAACATTCTCCAGGTACAGAAGAAGTTCTATGCCGAAGGAAAGCTGTCACCCTACTTCGTCGCCCGGACCTCGGCGCGTTTAGGACAAGAAGACGAGGCGCTCCGGTATCTTCAGGATTCTTACCAGAAGCACGATTCCTCTCTTCTGTCGTTGCGTGCGGACGAAGCCCTGGTTTCTCTCCACCACGATCCGTCCTTCCAGAAGCTGGTGGCGCAGCTTGGCTTGCCGCCGCTGCCGTAGACCGGGTTGCTGGTTAAGCGTCAGATCTCGGGATTCGGTTGTTCCGCCCGTCGCTTCGTGCTACAAGTTTTCAGACCGCGTAAACTGGTGGGGTTTTGCTGCAAGCTCCAGCTGGAAGCGTGAGATCCGACACGCGCACCGAAAGTTGAATGGCTGAAAAGAAAACACGCCGCAAGAAAAGCGCGGGCTCCGATCCGGTGATTCCGGACAAGCTCTATTTTCGTATCGGCGAGGTCTCGCGTCTGTGCCGGCTACCGGCTTACGTGTTGCGCTTCTGGGAGACCGAGTTCCCCCAGCTCAAGCCCGTCAAGAGCAGCACTGGTCAGCGCATGTATCGCCAGCGTGACGTGGAGAACGTGCTTCGGATTAAGAAGCTGCTATACGAAGAGGGTTTCACCATTGCCGGCGCCCGCCAGCAATGGAAGGATGAATCCAAGACCGCGCGTCAGCAGTCAGGCTTGCCGTTTCCCAAACAGAACTCCGCGGACAAGCTGAAGAAAGTACGGCAAGGGCTGCAGGAGATCCTCGGCCTGCTCTCGGCGCCACGACGAAAATTATCTCCGCGCGCTCGCAAGGCCTAGCTCTTCGCATTCCCGCGCGATGGATTACTTCACCACCATGACTTGGAACTGCACAGGGATTGTCTTTGGAGGGTAGCAGGCGCTGTGGTCGCAGGCCTGAAAGCGCAGCTCGCCCTTCACGGGATAGGTTCCCGCCGGGACGTTGGCCGCCGTCTTCAACACCGCATTAATACTGAAGTCGCCGCTATAGACGCTCAGCTTCTCGTCGGGCGAGAAGGCGAAGGTCATGTCCTGCCCAGCAGGATACTTAACATCGGCCACTGTCACTGGCGCCGGCGCAGTCAGCTTCAACGCTGTAGGGATCAGCAAGGGAGACTTGGGAGTATGCGAATTGATATGGAATTCGGAGCCGATTCTGAAGTCCAGGCTGACTTCCTTGCTGGCGCCGGCCCGTACCTGCACGTCACTCACGGGAGCCAGGACGACGGGGGGCTTATCGCCGAACCCTTGGGCCAGCGCCCATCCCGCCAGCAGAAGGGCTGCGGCCAGCAGAGCAGGGGTTCGTCTCATCGCGTGGCATCCTTGGCGGCAACCTCTTTCACCGCTACGGCTTTCACTTCGGCATTGGCCTGGCTTTGCGGAACGCTGCTGGATCTGTCTCCGGTGTTCAAGGTTTTCCTGACCGTCGCCTCGATTTCCTTGCGATCGAGCAGTCCGGTCATCTTGTCCACAATGGCCCCATCACGCCCGATGTAGAAGGTCGTGGGAAGGTATTGCACGTCGCCGTAGTCGTCGGAAACCTTGTCGGTCCCCAGCAGCACCTGGTAGTTCACTCCCAACTCGTTGGCGAACTTTGCGATCGTAGCCGGCTCGGAGTCATCCATCGCCACGCCCAGGACCACCAAGCCATCCTTGCCATACTGCTTCTGCAAGTCCTCGAACCAAGGCATCTCAACTTTGCAAGGCGGACACCACGTCGCCCAGAAGTTCAGCAGCACCGCTTTGCCGCGAAAGTCGGAAAGCTTGACGCTGCTCCCATCCAGCGACTGTAGGATGAAATCCGGCGCCGGCACGCCTTGCACATTGCCCACCAGTTTAATAGTCCCATGCTTGCGAGTGCGATCCAGGTATTTCCCGCTGGCCAACATCGCCAGGATCGCCACAAACAGAGCAACAAAAACCAACGCGTTTCGTTTCACAACCACACCCCTACAATGCGAACCGGTTGAGAAAGGACAAGTAGCCGGAGAGCAATCGCAAGTTGTTTAAGAAGATCAGTACTCCGATGGCGATTAGCAGTATACCGCTGAGGACCTCCACGGTGTGCAAATGCCTGCGGAAACGGCTGTAGAATGCCAGAAATTGGTCGACTCCCAAGGAAGTCAGCAGAAACGGCACAGCCAGGCCCAGGGAATATACCGCCAACAAAATGATGCCCTTCAGCACCGTCTGTTGCGCGCCCGCCAGCACCAGGATGGTCGCCAGGATAGGACCGATGCAGGGCGTCCATCCGAAGGCGAAGGCAAAACCCACGGCGAACGAGCCGACCGCGCTGGAGCCACCTTTGACATCGTGCATGCGTTTGTCAGCATAGAGCGCCTTGATTTTCAAAATGCCGGTCAGATGCAGACCGAACACGATCACGATGATGCCGGCGACCTTCGACAGCAGCGAGTGATACTCATTGACCAACTGCCCCACGCTGGTGGCCACCGCGCCCAGCGCGATGAAGACCACACTGAATCCCAGGACGAAGGTGACGGAGTGCAGCATCACCGTGCCCAACATGCGGCGCTCCTGCGTTTGCAGGTCCTCCACCGTTGCTCCCGAGATCAGCGACACGTAGCCGGGCACCAGCGGAAGTACGCAGGGCGAGAGGAAAGATAAGATGCCCGCTAGAAATGCTGCCAGCGGAAGGGGCAGATTATGCATGGTGTATTGTAACAACCCCGCCGTCCGGCGTTTGTTACGAATTTGTCAAGGATGAGACGATGGACGGCTGAAAAGGTACGCTCAGGTTGACGGGTTTTTCTGCTGGCGCCGGGGGCAACACGATGGTAGGTTTCCGCAACCCAGACCAGCTTTCGGAGATGACGATCGAGTCGCCGGGGTTGTGTGGGTCGTATTTTACCGAGGCCGGCAGGCCCAGGCGGCAGGAGTAAAGATCGATGAACTGCCGCAGGTGGGTCACGTCCTGCGAGGCTTCGTAGGTCACGCCCGCTACATCGTAGGTGTAAACCAGCAGGATCATCTGCTGCCCGCTGACATCTTCCTCCAACTCCAGAACGTCGATGACATTGCCATCGATAATGCGGCCGCCGCGGGCCAGGTCAGTCCGGCGCACCCGTTCCAGGTCCTCGGCCGGTGGCTTGTTCTTGCGGGACAGCAAAGCATAGCCGATGATGGCCGTCGTGGCGCCGAACGCGAGAATGGGATAGAGCCGAAATGAGGTCATGGAAGTCCGCTGTGAAGTTTGATACGAAGATAGCGGGATCGGATGCGGAAGGAAACAAGAAAAATTGTTCGGCTGTAATTATCATCCGCTCCAGGTGCCCCGGTTGTCATCCCGAGCGGAGCGTAGCGGAGTCGAGAGCCTGCCGGTGCCCGGTTCTAGCCTTCCTTCGGCCAGGGCGCCGCCGTTTTATTCCCTCTCAACCACCGGATTGCGCAGCGTGCCGACACCTTCCACCGTCACCTCCACCACATCTCCAGCCTTTAGAGGCCCTACGCCCGCAGGCGTCCCAGTGGCGATGACATCTCCCGGCTCCAGCGTCATCACCTGGCTGATAAAGCGAACCAGCACATCGAGCGGAAAGAGAAAGTCAGCCGTCGTCCCATTCTGGCGAAGTTCACCGTTGACCCGGCTCTGGACGCGAACCCCTTTCCACGGATCCAAGTCATCGGCTACCACCGGGCCCACAGGACAGAAGGTGTCGAAACTCTTGGCACGGGTCCACTGGCCATCCTTGTTCTGCAGATCGCGAGCGGTCACGTCATTCAAGCAGGTATATCCCACAATGTAAGGCTTCACGTCATCGCCCTCGGCGCAAGCAGTAACAGCGCTTGCCGATGACCACCGCTAATTCGCCTTCATAATCCACGCGCTGCGAAAGTTCTGCCGGCCGGCGAATCTCGTCGTCCGGCCCAATCAGAGATGACGGCGGTTTCAGGAAAATCAGCGGCTCGGTGGGGATGGGATGATCCAGTTCTTTGGCATGTTCGCGATAGTTGCGGCCTATGCAAACAATCTTCCCCGGCTCCGCGGGCGCCAGCAGGCGAACGGCGCTCAACCCCAGGTCGCTCTTTTTCGCCTGCTCGAACTCGGAAAAGGATTGCGGAGCCTTGATCAACGTTCGGGTGAGTATTTGCTTCCCGCCAACGTTCTCAATCAAACCGTAGCGCGTCGCATCTTGATGCTGAAACCGGCAATATTGCACAGGAAATCCTTCTTGTTTATCGATTCACCTCGAGGCGCAGAGAACATGATTCGGGTTCCCGTGTTTTGTCTTCTCCGTGCTCGGGGCCTGCCTCTGTGGTGAAACAACCTACTGCTTCGGTACCGTCTCATGCGCCTCGACGGAGCGCGGACTCTCATTGCCGCGCAGGTCCACCGCCGAAACCATATAGAAATACGTCTTACCTGCCTCTACCTTTTCGTCGCGGTAGGACGAAACCTGCACCAACTGCGCATTCAATTTCTGCGGCTGCCCGTCCTTTACCCATCGGAAGATGTTGTAGCCGGCCAAATCGCTCTCCAGGTTCGGCGCCCAAGTGAGGTCGATAAACGGCTTTTGCCCCACGCTGGAAAACACTGCCTGCAATCCGGCTGGTTGCGCCGGTGGATAAATGTCGCGGGTGAAAACCTCGGCTGACGGGGAATCGTCGCCCTCAACCGCGGCGTTCATGCGATTGGCGCTCACCTCGCTCAAGGTCGTGATGCGATATTCGTATTTCTGCTCCCAGGCAAAGCTTTTGTCGAGATACGAACCGGTTGCGGCCGGCTCCACGTCATCCAGCGCAGTGTAGGCGGGAGCGCCCATGGGTCTGCGCATAATGCGATAGCGATAAACGACTCCCGCCGGTCGCGCCGGCGGTGCAGGTCCCGACCATGCGACCCGCACGCCATCGGCGCTCACCTCAGCCGTCACTTGGTCGGGCGCTGCGATGGTGGGAACTACGGGAATCGGCACCTGGTTGGAAATTCCGGCGCTGCGGCCATGCACATTCACGTCTTCCACGCCATACATCACGAACCCCGACGGGTTCTCCTGCCCCAATTGAGGGGGAAGGATGTCGACGTAGTGAATGCGTACCGCTCCTGGTGGAGCCTCGTTCTTTTGTTTTTCCGCCGGCTTCGGAGTGGGCGGGGTCACTTCGGCCACCACGTCGCACTTGCCCATCAACGTCAGGCCTGGATGGCGGCAGATTCGCGTGATGGGATTATGTTTGATGTTGGTGCGATCGGTGGTTTTGCGCGGCTGGGTCCATTCCAGATCGACCCGGTTGCCCCGGCGCGAAGCCGTCAGATCGGTTACCGGAAGCGGCAAGTTGAGCGACGGGAACGTGGGCGCGCCAGGAGTTCCGCACCCGGCAAGCGCCGCCACCACCAGGAAACTTCCGATAAAGCCAAAGAGCCGCTGTAGCATGGAAGCTAACAGGGTAACAAATCGCGAAGCTTGCAGCGCAGGCAAAAGAGGGTTAGCAACGTTGAATCTTCGCTGACGGTCTGCGAGAATCCGCTTGGGTAACCAGATCCAGGAGAAGGTCATGTGTCGTGGAAGTGTTGCCGCCTTGCTGCTTGCTCTCGCCCTGCCTGGAATTGCGCAAACCGCAGCGGCACCGTCATCGACGGCGGCTGCGAAGCCCGTAGCCGCGGTCGACAAAGCTTATTTGCAGAGCATCTGGGACGGATGGGCCGCCAGCGACCTGGACAAGCAGGGTAAGTTTTATGCTCAAGGCCCCGGCCACCTGTTCTTCGATGTTGCGCCGCTGAAGTACGGAAGTTGGGACGAGTACAAGGCGGGCGTAGCTCCCTCACTGAAAGACGCCCCCAAAGTAACGTACACCATGAATGACGATATCCAGATTCATCCCGAGGGAAAAATCACCTGGGTGGCTGGAACTCTGATTATGGCGGGGACGGCGCCGCAGGGCCAAAAGGAAAGCCTTACCTTACGCTGGACTGCGGTGCTGGAGCAGCAGAACGGCCGCTGGGTCATCACCCACGAACACGTCTCCGCGCCCGCGGAGGCGTCGCCGCAACAGTAGGCAGCTTTACTCTTCCAGCTTCTTCGCCAGCAGGTCATTAACTAGCACGGGATTGGCCTGACCTTTCGAGGCTTTCATCACCTGTCCCACAAAGTAGGACATGACGGTTTTCTTACCGCCGCGATACTGCTCCAGCTGTTTAGGACTGGCGGCGATGACCTCGTCGATAAGCTTCTCGATTGTCCCGCTGTCGGTGATCTGTTGTGGTTTTTCCTTCTCGTAGATCGCCGGGAAATCCTGGCCCCGCTCGAAGGCCAGATCGTAAAGATCTTTCAGGATTTTTCCGCTGATGGCGCCGCTCTCAACCAGATCGGCGGACATAGCCACGCCCTTCATCGAAATTGGCGACTGTTCGATCTCCAGCCCTTTGGCCTTCAGGCGGCCCATCAATTCACCCTGCACCAGGTTGGCCACGCGCTTGGGATTCTTGGCAGCCGCCGCGGCTTCTTCAAACTGGTCGGCCAATGAGCGCGTGCTGGTCAAGGTTGCCGCATCGTATTCGGTGATGCCGTACTGCGCGACCAGGCGCGCCCGCCGCGCCTCCGGCAATTCAGGAAGTTCGGCGATGATCTGCTCGCGCCATTTGGCATTCACTACCAGCGGAAGCAGATCAGGCTCAGGAAAATAGCGATAATCGTGCGCCTGTTCTTTCGAGCGCATACCGTAGGTCTTGCCTTCGGCGGCGTTATACAGGCGCGTCTCCTGCTCAATCCTGCCGCCCGACTCCAGCACCTGTTCGTGGCGCTCGATCTCATACTCCAGCGCGTGCCGGATGAAGCGGAAAGAGTTGACGTTCTTCACTTCGGTCTTGGTGCCGAACTCCTTCTGCCCGCGCGGCCGGATGCTGATGTTGGCGTCGCAGCGCAGCGAACCTTCTTCCATATTGCAGTCGCTGACGCCGGTGTAAAGGATGATCTCCTTCAGCCGCGTCAGGTATTCCCAAGCTTCGTCGGGCGAGGCAATGTCGGGCTCGCTGACAATTTCGATCAACGGCACGCCGGAACGGTTCAGGTCGATCGAGGTCCACTGGCGGCTATCGGGTAAGCCGTCGTGCAGGCTCTTGCCTGCGTCCTCTTCCAGGTGCACGCGGGTGATGCCGATGCGCTTTAGCCCGCTCACCGTCTTGATGACGATGTAGCCATGCTCAGCCAGCGGCTTATCGTACTGCGAAATCTGGTAGCCCTTGGGCAGGTCGGGATAGAAATAGTTCTTGCGCGCGAAGATCGAGGTTTCGCGGATTTGGCAATTCAGCGCCGTCGCCGCCAGCACGGCGAACTCAACTGCGCGCTGGTTCAACACAGGCAGCGCTCCGGGAAGTCCCAGACATACCGGACAGACGTTGGTGTTGGGCGGATCGCCGAAGTGAGTCGAGCATCCGCAGAAGATCTTCGTCCTGGTCAGGAGCTGGACGTGGACTTCGAGACCGATGACGGGTTCGTACTTGGAGCGCGCCGCGACCGGCGCTTCCGGCGTGGTAACCATAGACCTTGATTATATCGAGCGACATGAGCTGTACCGAATCCGTCGCCCGAATCGAGTGGGTGGAGGGCAACAGAACAGTTACACGATGGCAGAGAGCCGCGCAGCGGCGACATTTGAGTTAGCCGTGGGCGTTAAGCCCGCGGTAGCGTTGCGCTCGTAATGAGATGAGCCGCATCAGCGGTGGCGGGCGTTTACGGCGTGAAGTTCAAGCTGCACCAGAATGCGCTGCCCCAGAGAACGAACCCGGCTAGGCCCACCAGCAGATACAGCCGCCGCTCGAAGGAGTTATGCAAGGTGGGCAACGGCAACGGAGATCCCAAGCTGCGGTGGAAGGAAGTGACCAGCAGGCCGCCGAACCCGACCACGGTGACGCCGCCGCCAAACGCCAAGCCCGCCATGATGAGGACATATCCGAGGGAGAACACAACACACCCCAATGCTTCTCCGTAGGCTAGACCTTCAGGCGGGAGTTGTGCAAGGGGACAGCTGTCAGCTGTCAGCCGTCAGCCAGAGCAAATTCTTCCTTCAATCAGTTTGGACGCGAGGCATCCGCCGCCTTAGCTGACGGCTGAGAGCTGACGGCTGACAGCTTCTTCGCCAGGGCCCACTTCAGTTCGTCGATGCCTTCGCCGGTCACGGCAGAAATCGGAAACAGCTCCAGCTTTTTGCGCTTGCAGTAGCGCTTGAGTTTAGTGAGCTTATCTTTGTTGACGATATCCATCTTGGTGGCCACAACGATCGTTGGTTTCGCGTCGAGTCCACTGCCAAAGTTCGCCAACTCGTGAGTGATCACCTCGTAGTCCGCGACGGGATCAGGCCGCCCGCTGGCATCGGAGACATCCACCAAGTGAGCCAGTACGCGCGTGCGCTCGATGTGCTTTAGAAATTGCGTGCCCAGGCCAGCCCCTTCGCTTGCGCCTTCAATGAGCCCGGGAATGTCGGCGACCACAAAGCTGACGTCGTCGGGTGGTTCGCCGGCAACCACTACGCCGAGGTTCGGCTGCAACGTCGTAAAGGGATAATCGGCGATCTTGGGCCGCGCGGCGGAGATGCGCGAGATCAGCGTGCTTTTGCCGGCGTTGGGATAGCCGACCAGTCCGACGTCGGCCAATAGTTTGAGCTCCAGGCGCAGATCACGCTCTTCGCCGGGCCGTCCTTCTTCATGCTCGCGCGGCGCCTGATGGACCGAGGTTGCGAAGCGCGCGTTGCCACGTCCGCCGCGCCCACCACGAGCGATGACAACCCGCTCGTCGGGATGCGAGAAGTCGTGCACCACCTCGCCCGTCATCTCGTCATAGACGATGGTGCCGACCGGAACTTTCAGCACGATGCTTTCGCCCTCGCGGCCGGTCTTGTTGGAACCTTCGCCGTGACGGCCGCGCTCGGCCTTGTATTCTGGATTGAAGCGGAAGTGAACCAGCGTGTTGTGGCGCTCGCTGGATTCCATGATGACATCGCCGCCGCGGCCGCCGTCACCGCCCGAGGGGCCACCGCGCGGCACAAACTTCTCGCGCCGGAAGGCCATGCAGCCGTTGCCGCCGTCGCCGGCTTTGACTCGGATTTTGGCTTCATCGACAAACATTGGGAAGAAGCAACTAGCCGCGAGCCTCTCGCTTCGAGCCTCTCGCGAGCGTACTCAGTATTTCGCCAACAACAAAGGCCTCGCTTGCACGAGGCCTGAACACCCAACGTAGCCGGGGCTAAAGGCCCCAGAACTATACCAGCCTGGAACGCTGGCCTGAAGGCCAGCTCTACCTTTTGCTGGAAGCGCGCGGCTCGAAACTCCTGCCCGAAGCTCGCGGCTCGAAGCTAATTGCTCGCGGCTTCCTGCGCAATTATCGAAACGAACTTGCCCATGGTGCCGCGGTCCTTGAACTCGACTACGCCCGTGACTTTGGCGAAGAGGGTGTCGTCCTTGCCGCGGCCGACGTTCAGCCCTGGCTTGATCCGCGTGCCGCGCTGCCGCACGATGATGGAGCCTCCCGGTATCAGTTGGCCGCCGAAGGACTTCACGCCCAGGCGCTGCGCGTTGGAATCGCGCCCGTTTCGCGAACTACCTAAACCTTTTTTGTGTGCCATTGCAATGTCCTCAAATCTGGAACCGCAGATCCCTTCCGCTCGCGCTGAAGCGCTCGGTCGGGATGACAAATCATCGAAACCTTGTTAGCGCTAGCCTAAAGGCCAGCGCTACCTGAGCTGCCGGCCTACGTTTCCTGCAAGTCGGAGCCATCCGGCTTAGCGCGGGAGACAAATCGTCGCAGGCCGTCCGGCACACCCAGCAAAACTGACTCAAAGCGCTTGACGGTGGCGACCAGCACCAGCATGAACTGATGGAGCAGCATCGGCGGTTAAGCCAAGTCCTTGCCGTTCACGTTGATGCCGGTAATCTTCACGGCAGTAAACGGCTGGCGATGTCCATTCAGCTTTTTGTACTGCTTTTTGCGCTTGTAATGGAAGACGAGAATCTTGTCGGCACGGCCCTGTTCGACCACTTCCGCGGTGACGAAGGCCTTGGACGGCTTACCCAGTTCGCCTTCAGAGCCGCTGACCGCCAGCACCTCGTCAAACTGCACGTTTTCGCCGCCGGCCTGCGACAGCTTCTCGACCTTGATTACGTCTCCGGGTGCGACGCGATACTGCTTTCCCCCGGCGCGGATCACCGCGTACATGGCAATGCCTCCCAAGACCTGGTCGCGCAGACTGCTTGGCGAAACCGGCTCAAATCTTTTATGCGCTTGCACTTACCCCAGCTAAGAAGGAATCTTCAGCGGGGCGTCCCTGACGGGACTTGGTAGTACAGGCAAACCACATAAGTTTAGCGTGTTTGAGCGGGACAGGTCAAATGGAGAGCGGCACTTCGGCATCACTGACTGTGACTGCCCGTGCCGGATGACGCCGGCTTCGCCAACTTCTCAGACATCTTCTCGGCTGCCGCTTCCATCTCCGGGAGATGCTTCTGAATGATCGGCTGAATGGCATCCATCGACTCAGCCGTCATAGCGGGCATCTGCTTCAAGTACTTCTGTCCGACGGGAGAGCTGAAGAAATCGATAATACCCCTGACATCCGCGTGCGTCAGATGACGCTGGTAAATCGGGACAATCGCAGCCATGAGCTCATCAATCGAAAACGCCTTGTAGCTTTCCTGCATGTATTGCGCGGTCGCTTCGGCGACCTTGCGAAGCTGCGTAGGCGTCGCGCCAGGATGCTTACGATGGTACGCATCTGCGGCCATGGTTGCGGCTTGCTGGGCCATGACAGCCCACATCTGTTGCACGCGTCCCCGCGTCCCGGTCAGTTCCATCAGCTGTCGGACATCCTCTTTAGTCGCTGGGACCCAATCCTGTTGGCAAAGAGCCGGGATACAACTGGACAGGAAAACGAGACAAGCGATCAGGGCGTTCTTCATGGCAGGAGGATTATGAGACCAGCTTGCCCCGCAGTCCACCAAAATTGTGCGCTTCGTCCGGCGGAGCGGCTGCTACTCTTCCATGCACTTCGTCTGGCGCTCGACGTATTTTTGCAACTTGCCTTGCTTCTCCAGCGACAGGAGATTGTCGAGCACGGGGTACTTCGCGGAGGGGTCGAAGCGCAGAATGGCGCGATAGGCGCGCAGGGTACCAGCGAGTCCGGCAGCCTGAATGGTGGCGGAGTTGGTTACGTCCGGATGCTCCAGTTCAAACGCGGCCTGCGAGTACATGGCCTGCATGCGCAACTGCTCGGAATAGGTGTTGTTGACTTCGTCCAGCGCTTGCAGTTCCTTGCAACAAACGTCAACCGTGACCTCTGGAGCTTTCACGATCCACTCGGTCAGCCACATGCGCTTGGCCAGGTTGTCTTTGGCGAGGGGATGCTCTTCCAGACTGTGGGCGTAGTCAACCACACGCTCACGATCGTCGGGGGTTGAAAGGGTGCGCATCTTCGCCGCACACGGTAGAGAAACCGCGGCAAGCACAACCACAAGAGCAAACAGTTTGCGAGCCATAGTGCTTTTCCCCACAAACCTCAAGAATGCGACCACTGGTTTTACGATCATACTCCCTATTGGGGTAGACAAAGCAAGGCGGAATTGCAATCGTCAACGGCGGGACGTGCACTTCGTCCCATGAAACGGGCAGCTTGTCCCATAGGCGGCGCGTGGAGACACTTGCACGACGCACGGAGTCCGGCAAAACCCGTCAGTTGTTGTCCGTTGCATGAGTTTCACTATCTGTTCGGTACGGAATGGATAGTCAGACAATCCATTCGGATAGTCGAAACCATGCGAAGCTAAGGGACACAGCAAGACACACGAGTTTCGCAGCCTGCATCTTGCTGGAAATGCGGCCCCACTTACCGTGGTGTGCTCAACAAAAGATTGGTGCGTCGCTTGCACTACTCAAATGCGTTCGCAGCCAGATAAAAACTGGCAGAGTATGACGCAGCCAGAGTAAGGGCTACGTCAAGCGATGACAGGACCCGGGGAATGGAGCGCCCCGGGTCTTTTTGCTTGCCGAACGGGCCCGATGGTTCGTGGGATAATCAAACCTGCGGTTGTCCCATGAAGCGAACTGTCCACGCGGCGTGTCCTCATGATTGTCCGGACGGCTGCGCCGTGCTCATCACCGTAAAAGATGGGCGGGCGACGAAGATCGAGGGCGATCCGGAACATCCCATCACGCGCGGATTTCTGTGCGGCAAAGTTGCCAAATATCTGGACCGGGTGTATTCGCCGGATCGCGTTCTCTATCCCATGCGGCGAATTGCGGCGAAGGGGTCGCCGGGCGACGGCGCTTTCCGGCGCATCACCTGGGACGAGGCCTTCGACGAAATTGTCCCGCGGCTGAAACGGATCAGCAGCGAATTTGGGCCCGAAGCCGTGCTGCCGTACTCCTATGGCGGCAACATCGCGGTGCTGAACGGCGGGTCGATGGACCGGCGGTTCTTTCATCGCCTGGGCGCCTCGCAATTGCATCGCAGCATCTGCTCGCAGGCGGGCGAGGACGCCATCATCTCCGTCTACGGCCGCAAGATGGGCACCGAGCCGGAGCAGTTTCGCCATTCCAAGTACATCATCGCCTGGGCCGCGAACATTCACGGCAACAACATTCACCTGTGGCCGTTCATCGAGGAAGCGCGACGCGACGGGGCGAAGCTGGTTGTCATCGATCCCTATCGCACCCGCACTGCGCGTCTCGCGGACTGGCACATCCCCATCAATCCCGGTACCGACGTTGCCCTGGCGCTAGGCTTGATGCACGTGATTGTGCGCGAAGGCTGGCACGACGCGGATTACATTGCCCGCCATGCCGAGGGCTTCGATGAATTGCAGAAGCGTCTGCCGGAATATCCTCCGGAGCGAGTGGCGCAGTGGACGGGCGTCGCCAAGGAAGACATTGAGCGGCTGGCGCGTGAGTATGCGACCACGCGGCCGGCAGCGATCCGTTTGAACTACGGCATTCAGCGCGCGCAGAATGGCGGCGCGGCGGTACGGGCGGTCTGCATGTTGCCGGTGATCACGGGATCGTGGAAAGAAGTTGGCGGCGGATTGCAGCTCTCCACCAGCGGCGGCTTTCAGCTGGATCGCGCGGCCATGGAGCGGAAGGACCTGATGTTGCAGAGTCCGCTGGGCCGTCCGGCGCGCACCGTAAACATGGTGCAGCTGGGCAAGGCGCTCACGGAGCTGGACCATCCTCCCATCAAGGCGCTGATGGTGTACAACTCGAATCCCGCGGCGGTGTGTCCGGAGCAGCACCGGGTGCGACGAGGGCTACAGCGCGAAGACTTATTCACGGTCGTACATGAGCAGTTCCTGACTGACACCACCGACTTCGCCGACCTGGTGCTTCCCGCAACAACTTTCTTTGAGCACAAAGATTTGGTCCAGGCCTATGGGCACTACTATCTACAGGTTTCGCAGCCGGCCATCGATCCTGTGGGCGAGTGCAAGTCGAACCTGGACTTCTTTCGCGAGCTGGCTTTGCGCATGGGGTTTGAGGATGCGTGCTTCCGCGAACCAGTGGATGCCATGATCGAGGCCGCCCTGGCATCGGGAGCGCCGCAGCTCAACGGAATCACGCGAGAGCGGCTGGAGAACGATCCCTATGTGCGGCTGAATCTGAACCCTGATGGTCAGCCTTGGCTGCCGTTCGCCAATGGATTTGCGACGCCGAGCGGCAAGGCACGTCTGTATGACCAGGCCTTGATGGCCCGTGGAATGGATCCGGTGGCGTCGTTCGTCATGCCGGAGGAATCGCGGCACAATCCGGCGAGCCAGCGCTATCCCCTTGAGCTGTTAGCGCGCAAGGCTGACAATTTTCTGAATTCCACATTCGTAAATTTGCTGACCATCCAGAAAATGGAGCGGCATCAGGACAAACTTGAAATCGCCCGGGAAGACGCGATGCGGCGCGGCATTGCCGACGGCGATCGGGTCCGCGTCTTCAACGATCGCGGCGAGATCTTTTTACGGGCTGAAGTGGACGGCGCCGTACAGCCCGGCGTGGTAGGGGCTCGCCTGGGATGGGCAAAGCTATCGGAGCACGGTCTTAACATCAACGTGCTGACTTCGGCACGGCTCACCGACCTGGGCGATGGTGCTACGTTCTATTCCACGCTGGTGGAAGTGGAACGCGCCGCCACAACTTCCATCGGCAGCGAGGGTTAGCGTTGCTGTCACACTCCAAGCGGAGACGCGTTTGGTTTCCGAAGCGGTAGCCGCGTACCGTATAATTGCGCTTTCATAAACCCTAGCACTGAGGTTTCTGTCATTCTTTGCCACCGTCAGGGAAGACTCGCGAGGCTATTGGTTCGCGGGACGCGTGATTGCGCCAAGGCGATCAGTTTCTTCCTGGCGTTCCTATTGCTTGCGGGGACAGCCGTAGCGCAGCAGGATGTGGTTGCCGAGATCGTCATCCACGGCAATCGCCGCATACCGGCCGAGACCATCCGAGCCCGCATGTTCACCAAGCCGGGCGACGTTTACGACCAGGCAGCCCTGGAACGCGACTTCAATTCCCTGTGGAACACCGGCTACTTCGACGACCTGCGGATTGAGCGCGAGCAGTCGTCCAAAGGCTGGATCATCCACGTTTATGTGAAGGAAAAGCCCACCATCCGCGAGATCAAGTACACCGGCTTGAGTTCGGTTTCGCAAAGCGATGTGCTGGACAAGTTCAAGGAGCAGAAGGTCGGCCTTACCCAGGAAAGCCAATACGATCCGACCAAGGTGAAACACGCCGAAGTGGTGATCAAGCAGTTGCTGGCGGCGCACGGGCGCCAGTTCGCTACGGTGACCTCGGAAGTACGGCCCATCCCCCCGGCCGCGGTTTCGTTGACCTTCGTAGTGAAGGAAGGACCGAAGGTCAAGGTCGGTAAGATCAAGTTTGAAGGCAACAAGGCGCTCAGCAATCGCGAACTTCAGAGCGCGATGAAGAACTTGAAGCCCATCGGCATCCCGCACTCCATTTTCCTGGAGAACCTGTTCGCGCGCACCTACGACTCCACCAAGCTGACCGAAGACGCTGAGCGCGTGCGCTACTATTACCAGACCAAAGGCTATTTCAAAGCCCTGGTGGGCGACCCCAAAACGCAAATTCACGACACCAGCGGCTTTCGCTGGTATTACCCCTTCAAGCCATCGCCGGGCAAAGCGGTGGACATTACCATTCCGGTGGAAGAAGGCCAGCGCTACCACCTGAAGGAGATCACCTTCACCGGCAACAAGGCAGTAAAAAACCCCCTGGCGTTGCGGGCGATGTTCAAGATCAAGGACGGCGACGTCTTCGATACCGAAGCGGTCCGAAAAGGTCTGGAGTCGCTGCGCAAGGCATACGCCGCGCTGGGATACATCAACTTCACGCCGGTGCCGAACACCGATGCGGATGATGAGAAGCGGACGATCTCGCTGCGCATCGACGTGGACGAGGGCAAACAGTTTTATGTTCGCCGCATTGAATTTCAGGGCAACACTACCACCCGCGACAAGGTAATTCGCCGCGAGTTGGCGCTGGAGGAAGGCCAGATCTACAACGGCACCTTGTGGGAGCTCAGTCTGCTGCGCTTGAACCAACTCCAGTATTTCCAGCCCCTCAAGCCCGAGCAAGATTCCGAGATCAAGCAGAACGTGCAGGACGGAACCGTCGATATCACGCTAAAGGTGAAAGAGAAGGGCAAGAACAGCATCGGCTTGACCGGCGGCGTCAGCGGATTGTCCGGAGCTTTCATCGGCATCAACTACACCACCAACAACCTGTTTGGCAAAGGCGAAAGCCTGAGCCTGGAATTCCAGATCGGTCAATATCAGCGCAACGAGACGCTGTCTTTTACGCAACCCTACCTGTTTGACCGGCCGCTGCAATTTGGCTGGTCGGTCTATCATCGCAGCTACGACTACAACCAGGCCAAACTGACCGAGATCCAGCTGAACCAGACGGTGACTCTGCCGCAAAGCTATCAGGCGTTGCTGCAAAACTTCACGCAAACCAGCACCGGATTCACCACTTCGCTGAGCTATCCGATTAAACGCTCGTTCAAGCGCATAGGTTTAACCTACGGATTCGACAATTCGTCGTTGCAGACCTTCAGCGCCGCCTCTACGGATTACTTTGAGACCTTGGAGTTCCGCGGCATCTCAGGTCCCGACGCGCTGAACGGAATTATCACCAGCAAGGTCGTGCCCAATTTTTCCTACAACCGGATTGACAATCCGCAGCGGCCCCACAAGGGACAGAGCTTCTACTTCGCGTCCGAGTTAGCCGGGCTGGGCGGCAACGTGAAGTACGTGAAGCCGGTTGCGGAATACAAACGCTTCGTGGCCGTCAATAAAGGCCGTAATACAGTCGGCTTCCGGTTGCTGGGCTCCTGGATCAGCGGTTATGGAGGGCAGGTTGCGCCTCCCTTCGACCGCTTTTATATGGGCGGCGATACCGATATCCGCGGCTTCGATATTCGTGCCATTTCGCCGGTCTCGTTCTTCCCAACGGAAGTGACGGTCGCGCTCCAGAACCCGGACGGCTCCACCGTTCCCCTGAATCCCGCGAACCCGCGCTACGGCACCTATAACATCACGGTCCCGGTTTCGCAGATCATCTTTCCTGGCGGCGACACCAATATCGTGAGCAACCTCGAGTATCGGGTTCCGATCGTGGGGCCGGTCACGATTGCTCCCTTCCTGGATACAGGTTGGGACTTCGTCTCCGAGCCGGACCAGTTGCGCATTGCCGGAGAACAGGTCACCACACTACAAAACACGGTGTTCGGGTGTCCGGGTGTGAACTCCAGCTACCAGTGCGTCGGGGGCAGCACCCTGCCGATTAACCCCGTGCTGGGAATCGTTCACGGGACGAACTACCAGACGCGCATGTCAACCGGGTTGGAGTTGCAGGTCATTGTGCCGGTGGTCAACGCGCCGTTTCGTATCTACTGGGCCTACAACCCAATGCGCATAAATGAAACCGTGAGCTCACCAAACCCGATCACCCGCGCCATGTTCCCGCCGGGCGCAGCGGGCGATTACACGTACGCCCAGACCATCTCGATTTACCAGCCAAAATATTATCTGGCGGAGCCGCTGAAGACCTTCCGCTTCACCGTGGCGACGACCTTCTAGGAGAGATTTCCGTGCGTAAGATTTCAGCCGCATTGTTACTGGGCTTGCTGGCGAGCGTTTGGGCGGTAGCGCAAGGGATGCAGCCGCCGCAGGCCGCGCCGGCGCCGAGCCCGCAAGTGCAAATGATGAATTACTTTGCCGGCGACTGGAAACTCAGCGGCACCACCAAGATCAGCCCCAGCGGGCCGGGCGCGCCGTTTACCTCAACCGAGCACGGAGAGTGGGTGCCAGGCGGCTTCTTTCTGGAGATCCGTTCGGTGATGAAAGGCCCGCTTGGGCGATGTCCACGGAGTGCGGATGATGGAGTACAACGCCGCAAACCAGGTCTACACCTACAACGCGTACAACAGCCTGGGTGAACATCAGGTGGCCATGGGCAAGGCCCAAGGCAACACCTGGACATGGAACGCAGAAGAGAAAATGAACGGCGTCACCACCAAAGGCCGCTACGTCGTGACCTTGCTGACGCCGGACTCGTACACCTTCAGGTCGCAAGTGCAGAAGCCGGCGGGGGCATGGATTACGGTCATGGAAGGCACGGCCACACGCTCGCCGCAGTGATCTGCGGCCAAAGTGGCAGGTGCCGGTTTGACGCTGATAAGCGCATTTCCCTATAATCGAAGAATCCGCACCGCCGAATTTTCCGGCCGGGAGAGATAGCGATCTGCAATTCCAGCGGAGCGCTGTAACCTGGCAGTTCAGAAAAGACGCAGTTGCAGCGCGTTCCTCTCTGGAACACAAGAATTCCCGGAGCATTCTAAGGAGCTACGCCATCTCAATGAAGCGCACGTTCGTAGGTACAGCCATGTTCGCCTTTATTCTGGCCATCGCGAGCCTGGCCCAATCGACTCCGGCCGCGGCTACTGCTGCCCCTACCGGCAGCGTCAAAGTGGGCATCATCGACATTCAGCAGGCAATCATCGGCACCAACGAAGGTGCGCGGGATTTCGAGGCCCTGCAAAAGAAATTCGAACCTAAGCGTAATGAGTTGGCGGCCCAGAACACCGACATCGACAACCTGAAGAAGCAACTCAACACCCAGGGCGACAAGATGAACGAGGAAGCTCGCGCCACTCTGGTGAAGTCGATTGAGACCAAGCAGAAGAGCCTTCAGCGTTCGGCCGAAGACGCGCAGAACGATTATCAGCAGCAGCAGAACGAGATTGCGCAGCGCATTTTGCAGAAGATGGCGCCGGTGATCGACAAGTACGCCAAAGCGAACGCTTACGGCCTGCTGTTCGATTCGTCGAACCCCTGGCCGCAGGGCCCACTGCTTTGGGCAACGGCTGGCGTAGACATCACCAAGACAATCGTCGATGCCTACAACGCGCAGTCCGGCGTTGCGGCACCTCCCAAGGCTGCTGGCGCGGCGGGAGCATCGGCCAGGCCACCGGCGGCACCTGGGGTGGGAAGCAAACCGGCGTCCACCACGCACTAATGTAGTTGAGGTTTGAAAAAGGCCGCCCAGAGGGCGGCCTTTTTGTTTGCTTGCTGAAATCGGCAGTTATGGTTCAGGCGAAGGGTGACCTTCGCGGCGATCCTTAGAGGACAGCTAGTTCGACGAAAATGCGAACTCCAGAACCCTGTGGAAAACTTTGTGGAAGATTCGGCCCGCGATTCCGAAGCTTCCCTTATTTCAGATACTTACACACCTTGCCCATGAATTGTTGCACTTCAAAATCATAATGAAATGAGCAACATAGATGAAGGGTTGCAGAATACCGGAACAGGAGGCGGTATTTTCTGCTGAAGAAGCCATTTGGGAGGTTTTGCACAAACTTAGTACCTTGGTGGGGGCACGGTTGGCCCTCAGAGCCAGCACTTGGAATTGCTGGTCGGGGTGGGAACACTTTGCGGCTAGCTTGCAACGACCTGCCGTGCCCAGGGCACTGAACTTGCCATGTTGTGCTCACCCCGCCCTGAAGGGCGGGGCTATCAGCTTCCGCCTCCTGCGGAGGCTCATTTCTTACCAGAGCTCCCCAGTCTTACCAGAGCTCCCCAGCTCGGCTCATTACGTTCCCGAGCCGCCCTCGAAGACTTTCTTCATATCGTAGGGATAAACGCGAAAGAGGCTATAGCTGACGCCAACGTCGGAGTACTGGCGGAAGAGCAGGTCGCCGCGGCCGTTGGCGTCGGCATCGAGGGCGTCGATGATCTCCATGCGGGCGAAGGAGTCGAGATGATTGCTGTCGGTCACCGAGCTGAAGATTTTGATGGGTGTGCCATTGATGTCCTCGTGGGCAACGAAGGTAACGAAGTAGCTGAACGGGCCACCACCCAGCGCCTTGGCCGTGGCCACCGGCAGGGTCGCGGTCAACACGAAGGTTGGCGAGTTGTTGAACTCCAGGTCGAAGGCGCGCAGATCGTAGTCGGTGATGGTGGCATTTTTCGGCAGGCCCGGAGTCTTGCGCTGAGCAATGAACTTGTGGATCTCGTCCAACGCCAGAGCGGTAAGCTGCTCCGACTTGTCGGAACGTTCGTTAGTATTCATGGGGTAGAGCAGAGAGCGCGCCTCACGCGGGGTTGCGTCGGAGACGGCAGGATAGGAGTGCCGGCCCGTGCCGTTTAAGGCGGCGACCTGCTTGGGCTGCGCCTGCGAGTTCGGCGGCGTTGCCGATTGAGCGGCGCTGAACGGTTTCGGTTCGGCCGCAGCCGCGGATGTTGCAGGCTTGCCGCGCCGCAGGAGCGGACGATTGGGATCGCTTTCATCGGGAGACGATGTGGCTGCGGGCGACGCGCTGCTGGCCGAGGCCGCGGGCGAAGACGCTGCGGTGTCGGAGGGCGCGGCGGAAGAAGTGTCCGAGGAAGGCTTCTTCAGCGTGGGGCGGTCGGGAGGTTCATTCGGGTTTGGCGCGGTGCTACTGGCGGAAGAATTGGAGCTGCCCGACGATGCGGTCTGCGAAGATCCCGAGTTGCTGGAAGTGTCGGAGCCGGGTGAGCCGCCTGATCCCGCCGCGTGGTGCAGCACGGGACGATCGTCAGCGGGATTATCGGCCAGCGTCGGCTTGGGTTGCTTGGCGGCTTGCTGGGCCAGCTTTTTGTCGAACGGGAGCTCGGGCTTCCAACGGCCGGTGCCAACCCAGCTGCCCTTGACTTGCTCCGGCGTGGTGACGGTGAAAAGTCCGGTGGGTTCGCCGTAGTCGGTGGCCTCGTAAACCGTCTCAGGTTGCAGGGCCATGGGTTCGGGGTTGGCGCCATAGAGACTGGCATCGTAGAAGCGGTCGTCGATCCACAAAGCGACGGGAACCAGCCGCGCACCACCGCCGGGCAGGAATTCCAGCACGGCGATGGCACGTGGTCCGCGCTGCGTTTTCTTCTTCGCGGTGCTTTGGGTCTGGTTGGGCTGCTGATCGGAGTGCTGGGTGCGATCGCGGATCTGGGCGCGGCTGAATGCGGCCAGCGACCACAGCGTGAGAATAGTAGCGATGGCCCGGCGGCCGGAATTGCGGTATAGATATTGAGTCATGGAAATCAACAGCAAAGCTCCCAACTTCACTCTGCCCGACGAAAACGGAAACCCGGTTTCGCTGGAGCAGTTTCGCGGCCAGAATGTCGTCCTGTTCTTCTATCCCAAAGCCAACACGCCCGGGTGAACCATTGAAGCGCGCGGGTTCCGCGACGCATATAGCAAGCTGCAAAAAGCCGGTCTGGTGGTGCTGGGCATTTCGCCCGACACGCCCAAGGCGCAACTCAAGTTTAAGGAAAAAGAGGACCTGCCGTATACCTTGCTGGCCGACGACAAGAAAGAGGTCGCCAGGAAGTTTGACGTGCTGAAAGAGAAAAACATGTATGGCAAGAAAGTGATGGGCATAGTGCGCAGCACGTTTCTTATCGGACCGGACGGAAAGATCGCCCACATCTTTTCGCCGGTGAAGCCGGAAGGCCACGCCGAAGAGGTCCTGGCGGAGGTCAAGAAGCGGGGATAGGAAGAGCAGGACTCGGGTCGACGCCATGCCCCTTTTGGAAGCCCATCATCTCGCCAAAATGTTCCACGTGGAACATTTTCCTTCCCATTTCGGGAAAAACTCTGCCCCAATCCGCGCCGTCAGCGACGTTTCCCTCACCATCGAAGCCGGCGAGACTCTAGGTCTGGTCGGCGAATCCGGTTCCGGCAAGAGCACGCTGGGACGGATGCTGCTGCGGCTCATCGAGCCCGACTCCGGCCAAGTGATCTTCGACAGCCACGACGTCTTGCGCGCCAGCGGACCGAACTTGCGCCGTCTGCGCCGCGACATGCAGATCATCTTCCAGGACCCCTTCGGCTCGCTCGATCCCCGCATGACGGTGGAGCAGACCGTCTGCGAGCCCATAGCAATTCACGGCGGCCAAAGCGATCGAACGCGCCGCGAACGCATCACGGAAGTCATGCGCGCGGTTGGACTTGACGACTCAGCGCTGCGTCGCTATCCGCACGAATTCAGCGGCGGCCAGCGCCAGCGCATCGGGATCGCCCGGGCGCTGATCCTGCGTCCGCGCTTCATCGTCGCCGACGAGCCCGTCTCCGCTCTCGACGTCAGCGTGGGCGCGCAGATCGTCAACCTGCTTAAACAGCTCCAGCGGGAGTTTCAGCTGACGTATCTGTTCATCTCGCATTCCATGCCCATCGTGCGCTACCTCGCCGACCGCATCGCCGTCATGCAGCGGGGAGAGCTGGTCGAGGTGGGCACGACGGAGCAGATCACCACCGCGCCGCAGCATCCCTATACCAGAACGCTGCTGGCGGCCACGCCCGAGATGCACGAGTAGAGAGGTTGGTAAAAAGGGGATGCCCTTGCTGGCACAGCCAAGTGAGCGTCGGTCGGCGGAATTCCTGTCGCAACGGGTTAGAGAAATCGCAGAGCAACCGCAACGCCCAGAACCAGAGCGACATCCGCGAGGTTGCTCGCCGGCCACCAGCCTAAGTCCAGAAAATCAATGACAGCGCCAGTTCGCAGCCGGTCATAGAGATTACTCGCTGAGCCGGCAAAAGCCGCAGCCAGTCCCATTTGCGCCGCCGGTCGCTGAAAAAAAAGGCCGGAGCTGGTGGCGAGCATGACGGTCGCCAGCGCGGCTGCCCAAACCAGCAAAAGCATCCCCGGACGGTCCAGCAATCTGCGGTTCCGGAAGCGCGTCACCACACACCGAATACGCAGTCCGGCCCCCACGGACAGCACCCTGCCTGTGCTCAGCAGGGTGCCGGCGGCGGCTTTGCTGCATCGGTCGGCGGCAATCACGAAGGCCGCTAAAAGCATCGGCTGCATCGCCACCATCACGGAATTTGCGTCCTCCCTCCGGGCGGAGGACCAATCTGCTTCGGCACCGTGCATGGCTTCTGCTGGCAGGGCGGCGCCGGTGGCTTCGGCGGACAGCACTTTTCAATCTCCTTGCGCAGCTGGTCCTCCCGCTCCAATATGAACGCGGCCTCGGGGTGCGTCGCCGCCAACAGCGCGGACAAGCGCGTCGCGCTCTTCTCAATGGCTTCCTGGTAACTGGTCTGCAAGGCGGACTGGTTCACCAAGTCACAAGTGTTCTTCGCGATCTGTTCCAGCAGACAGATGATGGTCGCATTCTGAAGGTCGTTCTGATAGAGCGCCGTATCCGCGTAGGCCATCAGCTGAACGATCTGGTCGTCATCTGTCTGGATTGCCTGCGAAGTCGCGTTCAGAGCATCCAGCTTGGCTCCAAGCTTTACCAACTCATTGAAAATATCCTGTGCCGATGGCATTTGTTTCTCTCCTTTTCGACTTAGGTACTCGGTGAATTGAGGAAGAACGCTGCGATAGCGTGTTGCCGGAGCTGACTCTCAGTAAGGACTTTGTTGTAGATAGCGACGTTCGCCATCTGTCCTATGAAGGGATATAGAACGGGGATGGTCGCCGGCGCCGGAGGGTTGAATAAGGGGCCTTGCGCGGTAGCCCCGATCTGTAGACCTTGAGAATTTATGCCGGCAACTACCGCCTTATATCCCGCCGGAATCAGCTGATAGGCCACATAGTCCAGATCGCGGTCCTGCGTGAACAGATAGAGAAACGCCTGGTCCTGCGACTGACTGAAGGTGAACGCAAGATAGGTAGCGTTGTCTTTTTCGACCAGAGGCCCGGTATTAGCCGGGTCAGGAGGGTTGTAGGGCTTCATCTCCTCGAGCCGGTAGAAATCGGCGCCGTCGCCCATCCATGCCTGCCAGGAATACGGACTATTGGGATTGGCAACGTCCAGGGAAGGACCGGCGTACAGCCCGAATCCCGCACCTTTTATATTGGTCGCAGCATTCGGAATCCCGGCCAGTTCCATTACGCAATAGTAATTACCCGTCGCGGTCAAATCCCAATCGGCATAAACGAGGGCTTCGAGGGTGAATTCCGTAAGACCCAGTAGAGCGGGAACATTGGCAACCACCTGTGATCCCTGAAACCTTACAGAAAAATCGAAGGGATCCTGACTCTCCAGTGGGACAAGGCTGGGATTATTGATGGCGAACTTGAGTGCAGTGGTTGGCACCGATTGCGAATGCCATAAGGGATTGCCGGCGCTAAGGGGACTACTGGCGGTGCTATAAGTCCCGTTCGGCGGACCTTCTTCATTCTTGGCGGATGGTCCAGCCGTCTCTTCCAGACGAAACCATGCCGTCGGGTTGTCCGCAGTGACCGCCGTCCCGTATTGATCAGGTTGCCCGGGTATGCCCGAGGGATCAAAGCTACACCCACGAAAGCGAAGCAGGGACATGACGGCCAACACGACGAGAGGCAACAGGAGAAAATACCAGTGCGTCACGGCCATAATCTTTACCTCCCTTACAGGTTCAGCGATTGACGACAGCACTTCCGCCCGGTAGTACCCACAAGAAAAGGACAACCGTAGCGGCAGCTCCTACCAGGGCTACGGAAATAACCCGGTGAACGCTCCAGCCGCCGACGCGATCGATCCTTTCGCGAGTGGGCTCAAGTATCCAGCGGCCAGTGCCGTACATGGCGAGCGCACCCAGAAACAGCACGCCGCCGGAACGTTGGTCCAGAAAGTGAACGGAGAATGCCAAGGTGAGCGCTGCGATGCCGGCTTCAAAGAGTGGGAACGGCAGACGCCGGCACCACACGCCCAGCGCATTAGGGAGTTCGAAGGCAATGCAACTTTGCGAGGGCCGCCCCGCGCAGCAGCCTTGCAAAAGACAGCCGGTCCTGGTGAAAATCATGCCGACCAGCATGGCAATAGCTACCGCGTCCCACAACCCTCCCAAGGGAAGCGCCAGCCCCCGGGCTAAGGGCAGACTGAGTAAGAAGGAGCCGATGAGTCCACCGTAAAGCGCAGCGCCGCCCTCGGTGGTTCGCCATACCCGCGCCGGATCGCGCCGGAAGACCTTCCAATGCAACCCCACAAACAGGAGCCTTGATCCCGCCAGGGCAGCCGGGAAAAGCAGCAGCATCGCAAAGAAGACCCTGGGCCCGGGAAGGCCATGCTGTTCCGCCCAGCGTGTGCCAAGGAATATGCCGGAAACGGCCCCCAAGTAAAGCATGCAGACATAGGAATGGCGGCGTATTCCGTCCCAGGGGTGAGAGGAATAATTAGTCGCAGCCCGTGAATAGGCACGTCCGTTGCGCATGTGCTCGGCGCCCTCCGAGCCTTGCTGGCTACACGCGGACCAGTTCGAACTGACCGTTTGAGCTTGGTCGTTTTGTTGGGCTGAGTATATATCAGGTAACTTCAGAAAAAAGTGGATTTTGTGCGAATCGTTTTTCGTCCTGGCCCCGCAAATCGAACGTCAGCTATCCCCGAGTTATGCCGAAGGTGAGCCAACCGGCCGAAACTGATCTACGGGATACGAGGGCTTTGTTGGCATCTTCCATGACGGGGAGCGCCTTTAGGCGCGCCGTAAAGTTGCAGTTTCCCTCGCGGAATGGTGGTACTATTCCCTGCTGACCGAGGAGCAAGCAATGCCTCATTGTACGAAGTGTGGAACGGAAGTTCCCGTTAATGCGCAGTTCTGTTCCAGCTGCGGGCAGCCGCAGCCTCCGGTGCCGGTCGCTGCGCCGGCATGGCAACCGCCGCCTCCCGCGGCGCGTTCTGGTATGTCGGAGAACACTGCCGCCGCCTTGAGCTACGTTTTGGGCTGGCTTACCGGCATCATCTTCTTCCTCATCGATAAGCGGCCCTACGTGCGCTTCCATGCCGCGCAGTCGATTGTTACCTTCGGCGCGCTGAACCTCATTCGCGTTGTCGTGGCAATGGCCTTCGGTGTGGGATGGATGTTCGGTAGCCATCACCACTTGGACTACGGCTATGCCGGATGGGGCAGCTTTGGACTTGGCGTCGCCGTGCTCGGCTTGCTGGGGCTGCTGACCTTCGCTTTATGGGTTTACTGCCTGATTAAGGCTGGGACGGGACAGCGCTTTGAGCTACCCATCGCCGGCCCGATTGCGAAGAACCTCGCCGGACAGCAGTAGGCGGATTGGCCAAGGTATTTTCAGGATGAAAGTACGCACGGCTAAAGCCGTCTCGCGAAGAAAAATAAAAGGCTTATCGGCACGACTGAAGTCGTGCCCTGTTACAAAGCTTTCGGAAGCAAATTGCGAGTCTGTTTTACTTTTACTGAATCGCCTGTGGCCGCTGCGCCATCAGCTCTTCGAAGCGCTTGTCCGTTCGCAGAGTTGCGAACTCGTGGTCGGTATACACATCATTGATGTGCTTATATCCGTTTTCCATGGCCTTGCGCAGATATTCCAGCGAGCGATCGAAGTCTCCCGCCTTGGCATACATTTTGGCCACCATGAACGAAAAGGCGGCGCGATCTTCCGGCGAAGTCGCCTGCGCCATGATTCCCATGTGGGAGACGCGCGTGAAGATATCGGGGTCCCGGGAGAACGCCAGCGCGTATTGCTTTCCCGCCTCTACATAATTATGCTCGCCGAAATACGATGACCCCATGTTGTAGTAGAACACCGCATCGCTGGGCCGAAGTTCTATCGCTTTCTTGTAGTAGTTGATGGCCTTATCGTACTTCCTTTTCATCTGTTCCACGTATCCGCGATTGTTGTAGCTCTCCGCAGCATGTTTGTCGGCCTTGATGGCGTGGTCGAAACATTTGGCAGCCTTGTCTGGACGCTGCAACAGCAGGTAAGCCATACCCTCCTTGTTCCAGAGATTGGCCGAAGGCTGCTTCTTGATCGCGGTATTGTAGTAATCGATGGAGTCGAGGTACCGCTTCTGCGCGCGCAACTCATCGCCCTGCTCCTCAAGAACAGCGGCCGAGGCGCTGCCATCGGGAATAGGCGGCGGGGTGAGCTGTGTGGCCGGCGACGTGGCTTCAACCGGAGATGTTGTCTGGCCATCCTGCGGCCAAGCCATCCATGGGAAGACAAACAGCAGAGTTACCAGGCTGCAGATAGGAAGCAAGAGCCGAGGTGATCGCGGACAAGCCATGGCCATCCTCTAACTCCGTCCGCATTACTTCCGGCGCTTTCATGCAATGCGGACAGAAGCACTTTCTTGCCTAATATTAGACCTATTTTGGGCTAGTAGTGTTCCCATTTTGTTCAGCATTCGTCCCGGAATCCTGCTCTTCATCACTGCTGTCCCCATGGCCAAAAAAACGTAAGAAGAAGCCCTTCTTCTTTTTCGGTTTCGGCGGCTGGGCCTGGGCGGCATCACCACCGGCCGGAGCTTGCGGATCGCCCGCGGCTGACGAAACTGGTCCATTGGTGTTCGGCGGCGCGGCGACCGTCGGCGCTCCCAGTCCAAGAACCTTGCTGAAGAATCCGCGATGATCGCCGGACGTCTGTTCGCAGGTATCCTTCGGCTCAGTGCCGGCGATGAAGGCGACGGTGTAGTCCTCGGGGCACGCGGGCGTAGCCAGGCGGTTGGTCACTTTGTCCAGCTGGACCGTCACCACTCCCTGAGGCGCCTTGAAGTCGCTGACATCGGCGTACTGCGGCACCTTGATGGCACGCTTCATGAATTCCGCCCAGATAGGCGCAGCGGCCGCGCCGCCCGCCAGCTTGATGTCGGTGTAGTCGTCATTGCCCACCCAGACGACACACAGCAGATTGCTGGTGTAGCCGGCGAACCAGGCGTCATGCGAGGTCCCGGTCTTGCCCGCGGCCGGCGCTTCGAATCCTCGCGCCCGCACCGGATATCCGGTGCCATTGTTCACCACGGCTTCCAGCATGGTGGTCATCACGTAGGCCACGCGCGGATCCAGCACTTGCTTGGTGTCGCTGTGGTAGTTGTTCAGAACGTTGCCACGGGCGTCGCGCACCGAGGTCACCATCAACGGCGCAAGCCGCGTGCCCCCGTTAGCGAACACGGTGTACGCGCCTGCCATCTCTACCGGGGTGGCGTCGTAGGCACCCAGCGCAATCGCCGGCGTGGCGCGTACGCTGCTGATGCCGGCAGCCTTGGCCAGCGCCGCCACTTTGTCGAAGCCCACTTCCTGCCCCAGGCGGACGGTCGCATTGTTCAGCGACTCCGCCAGCGCGTAACGCGCCGTTACTTCGCCATGGAAGGCCTCGTGATAGTTGCGCGGTTCGTAAACCTGATCGCTGCCGTTCATCGCAATACTCACCTGCGCGTCGTCAATCAGGCTGGCCGGGGTGAAGACGCCATCGCTGCTGGTCGCCGCTCTGGCGTTGGAGTCGCTGTTGGAATCGCTATTGGAATCATTATTGGAATCGGGAGTACTGGTATCGGCAACCAGCGTCTGTCCGGTTACCGCGGTATTGATGGCCGCCGCATACACAAATGGCTTAAAGATGGAGCCCGTCGGACGCTTGGCAATGGCGTGGTCCAACTGGCTCATGCCGTAATTTCTGCCGCCCACCAAGGCCAGGATCTCGCCGGTATGCGGATCGATGGCCACCAGCGCCACCTGCGGCATGGGACCCGATTCAACCGTGATTTCCGTCTTCGCGTCCTTACCCGTGCCAGTCTTGATCTTATGGGTGCGCCGCTTGATGACCTGATCGTCGACCACCTTCATACCCATCTCGACTGCCTCGGCGGCAGCGCGCTGCAAGTCGGGATCGATGGTGGTGTAGATGCGCAGCGCGTGATTATTCAGCTCCTGTTCGTTGAACTGTCCGGAGAGTTGGTCCTTCACCAGGTCGACGAAGTAGGGTGCGTCGCTGGCCTCCACGTTGGGCGTGGCCAGGGTGAGCGGTGCGGCTTTGGCCTGTTCGGCCTCAGCGCTGGTTATGGTGCCGGTGTCGACCATCGAATCCAGCACCAGATTGCGGCGCTCCAGGGCGCGCTTGGGGTTCTTGTAGGGCGAAAGATAGTTCGGACGCTGGATCATTCCCGCCAGCAGCGCGGCTTCGGGCAGCGTCAGGTTCTTGACATCCTTGTTGAAGTAAGCGTGCGACGCTTCGCCAAATCCATTGATCGTGAACGAGCCGCGCTGGCCGAGGTAGACCTCGTTGGCATACATCTCAAAGATGCGCTGCTTGGAGAACTTCTGCTCCAGCTCGATGGCGATCATCATCTCTGTCAGTTTGCGTTTGAGCGTCTTCTGGGGAGTAAGGAAGAACCCGCGCGAGAGCTGCATAGTGATGGTCGAGCCGCCCTGCTCGTGGCGGCCTTCGCGCAAATCCACCGCGGCGGCTTCGATCAGGCGAAAGTAGTTGACGCCGCCGTGCTGGAAGAAGCGGCGGTCTTCGATGGCCAGCACCGCATTCACCAGCACCGGCGGAATGTCCTGAAACTTGATGAGTTCGCGCTTGGAGCGGTCCTGGCCTTCAAACAGCGCAGTCACCAGTTGCGGTTCCAACTCGTAAGCGGCAATCTCCTGATGGTTGCCGCCGGCCGCGCTGATCGAGGAGACCTTGTCATGCTGGAAGCGAATCACTGCGGCAGAATCGGCGCCGTGGAACGATTGCGGTCCGGGCATCACGTGCAACCCGTCGGGGCCGAGGTGATAGTGACCGATAGGCGAGTCGCCCTCTTCGCTGTAGCCGGCCCGCCGCAACTCGGCCGTAATGTCGGCCTCGTCCAGCTTCTCGCCAACTGAAATCGCGTGTGGCCGCGCATAGATCTTGGCCGCATTACTGAAGATGCCGCCTGCCATGCGGCGGTCCACCACTCGCTCGTACTTCACATACACGTACGCGAAGATGCCGAGGAAGACGATGCCGGCGATCAGGAAGACAGCGGCGAACACCTTTACCAATGGATCGCGAAACGAGAAACGGCGGGTGCGCGCAGGTCGAGCGCTTCTCGACGCCTGCACGGCTGGCTTTCGATCAGGCACTTTGACTTTGATTGCCACGTTTATGAATACGCAGAGAAGCCGCTAAGGTTCTTCCACCCCAGCGCGTGCAAAGGCGGCGCGCGCCCGGGACATCGGCTCTTGAGGATCAGACGCCAAAACAGCGCTGGACGTTATCTTCAGACGCCCTTTTCGCCGGCGAAAATCCTCGGCCCATCACACGCCTTCGTGGCCACGCCCAGGCGCAATCCAAGCGTCTGAGCAGACGAGGGTAAAGACGAACTGCCAAAGCAGACTTTATTGTAGAACAGACGACCGGCTACAAGTAAGCGGAGTAAGCGGATGGTTAACAGTGCGGCGGAATCCGACAGTCGCCCTCGCAACCCTATCTGCGCGGCGCCTCAGAACTCTTGATCCCAGCCCCGCAACACTTGCCAAAGGTTCTTCTGGTGACCGAACAGGACCACTTCACCAGCTCCGTAAGGTTGGTACTGGCATCGCCGCAGGTATTCTTCGCCACTACGCCGGATTTCATCGCGTCAGCAAGGGCAAAGGTTCGAGGCGCATAGCACTCAACCAAACCATTCGTCACCAGGACTATGTTGATGGTTTCCGGCACAGGATCGGGCAGCTGAAACTCGGCTGTGCCAACGGAGTCGGTGCGCTGGCACGCTCGGGACTGGTCTGCGGCGCGTTGGCTGCGGAGCATCGCCAGCCGGGAACGAGACACAAATCAGCTTCCAACGCAACGGATGCCCACTCTTACCGTCAAGGAGAGAAACCTTAAGGTCAGTGGCGTAACTAATCTGGCCGAAGCCGAACAGTAATACCAGCCCTGCTGAGATGGATCGGAAAAAACGCATTGGGACACCTGGCTATCAAACTCTTACCCGCTGGGTTGTCGGTCGCGAAAGTGACCGTCAGGAGTGCAGGCTCTCGAGCTTCTTCCACAATGAATCGAGCGGTACCGTCAGCCGAGGATTTGCGATAACGAACGTATCCACCGGATGCCACGCCTCCGTACTGCAATCGAATGCCCCGCGATGCTGCGGATCAATGACCCAAATATGAGAAATTCCGAACTGGCGATAATCCTGAAGCCGGCGCTCATAGCGGTTCATGCGGTCCTCCGGCGAGAGGATTTCGATTGCGACGACAGGTGGCCTGGTCAAAACGGCTTCGTAGGGTTCGTCGACCCGGAGCACTGCAATGTCAGCGACCCGCACCTGCTGCGGAGAAACCTTGATTCGAATCTCCGGATAGGCTTCCAGCTTACATTCCTCCTCGTGGGCGGCAAACCATTTCACGAAGAATGCCTGCACGGCCGAATGATCTTTCTCGCCCACGTTACGCTCCTCCAGTTCGCCGGCCACATAATCCCGGTCCGGCCGATAGCTGGAACTAAGATACTGATCAAGAGAAACTTGGGTGGTTGCCATCGGGCGCTCCGAGGCCGAGTATAGCCCACTATTCGCCAGCATTCTAGCGTCTCGGTGGCCGGACGCCTGCGAGGCCGCCGTGCGCGCTTTCCTCACCGCAATGCGTGATAAGCCTCACTTCCGAAGCAGCAGCGGTGGCCACCGATCCGTGCAACCTCGCAACTATTAAGCACTTACGCGCCTGCTCAGTTATGGCTGCTGATTTGCACTTATCAGCTTGCTCACGGGAAGGAGCGAGTATGGCCTTTAGCATTCTGTCCGTACCCAAGTGGATTCATAAGACTCTTTCGAACCTGCGTACCGGCGTCGTCCTGCTGATCTCAGTTGGCCTGGCTTCAGCCTTAGGCACCTTCATTCTTCAGCGCCCGGCAACCGATCCCGACAAGCTTACGCGTGCTTATTCGCCCGCCACGCTGTTGTGGCTCGATCGTCTCGGCCTCACTGACGTCTTCCACGCCTGGTGGTTCCTGACGCTGCTCGGCCTGGTCAGCCTGAGCATTATCCTGGTTTCGATTGATCGCTTCCCCAACGCCTGGCGCTTTTACGCGCGGCCTTATCGCAAGACGGATTCGCATTTTCGCTCAGCTCTCCCTAACAAAATTGAGTTGCCAATCAGCAACTCGGAAGATGGTCTCAACGCTGCCGAACGGGGCTTGAAGAAGTCAGGCTGGCCGGTCGAGCGCATCGCCGATGCACCGGGGTCCCCGGCAAGGGCCGGTTTTGCCCTTGATGGGGTGGCTAGGAACGAACCCTCCTTGTATTCCGAACGTCATCGTTTCTCCGTAATGGCGGTGTACCTCGTCCACGCCAGCCTGCTTCTCATTTTCGCGGGCGGCATCATCGACGGCGTCTTTGGTTTCAGCGGCTTCATGGCGCTTCAGAAAGGCCAGACCAGCAACACGATTGAGCTTCGCACCGGCGGCACCAAACAGCTTCCTTTCGCCGTGAAGTGCAATGGCGCAGGCCAGGAGAATTACGCTGACGGCTCTCCCAAACGCTGGTGGTCAAAGCTGGCGGTCGTAGAGAACGGACAGGATGTCGCGACCAAGGAGATCGTGGTCAACGATCCTCTCATTCACAATGGCCTGCGTTTTTACCAGGCGAGCTTTGGTACAACCGGCAAGCTCGAGGGTCTGAAGCTCGTCGTCACGCCCGAACAAGGTGTCCCCAGCGAGATGACGCTGACCATGAACCAGCCGGCGCAACTCGATCCCCAGACGACAGTCACTCTGGCCGAGTACATTCCCGACTTCTTCGTTCGCGACAACCAGATCTTCAAACGGTCTGACGATCCCGTGAATCCGGCGTTTCGCCTGCAAGTAAAGAACGCGACGACCGGCCAGGACGCGAAGCTATGGATGTTCCCGGCATACAACCCAGCCGCGCAAGGCGAAGCGACCAGCTACAAGTTCGAATACCGCGATATGGAGATGGCGAACTACACCGGCTTGGAGGTTTCGCATGAGCCCGGCCAGTGGCTGGTCTGGGGTGGTGTCCTGTTGATGGGAGCCGGCCTGTTCGTAGCTTTCTACCTGGTACACATGCGGGTTTGGATCGCAGTCGTGACTGATATGCGCGGCAATCTGGTGCTGTGGATTGGCGGACAGGCGAACAAGAACCGTGACCGCTTCGAGCAGGAGTTCAACGAGCTGGTCGACAACATTCGCACCGAGTTGGAAAGCGCGTCGGCCGTGCCGCTCTTCGCGCAGAAGGAAAAGCCGGAGCTGACGCTGGCGGGCGTGAAGTAACGGTTCGGGTAACGCGGCGAGGGTGCCCCGTTCTGGCCTCTTTTGGCCAGGGCGGGACAGAAGAACCGGTTAATGAGTAAGACGGAGGAAAGACATGGCAACCCGGGCACGAGTGGTACAGATGGAGCAGCAGCCGGCCACGACTGGCGGCAATGCGCTGCTCATCCTGGTAGGCCTCTCAGTAACTTTTCTGCTGATCGTGGCGCTGCTGGGTGCAGCCAAAGCCGGCGGCAGCCTGTACAGCGAGAGCAATCTTCTCTATGTATCGCTGATCTTCTACGCCGCGGCGGGCGCGCTCTACATGGGCTTCGGCGTCACCGGCACCGCGCGTTACGTAAAGTTCGCGTCGACGGCGACAGTCATTGGCCTGGTAGCCAACACCCTGGCCATCGCGCATCGCTGGTATCTCTCCGGGCGTCCGCCGTTCGCCAGTATCTACGAGATGCTGCTGAGCTTCGTCTGGGCCGTCGCCCTGCTCACCCTGGTGGCGGAAAAGAAATTCGGAGTCAAGATCATCGGCAGCATCACCATGCCGCTGGCCGTGGTCTGCGTCATCCTGATGCAGTTGTTGCCCTCGGAAGTCAGGCCGCTGGTTCCGGCGCTGCAATCCACCTGGCTGCATGTTCACGTCACCCTGGCGATGCTGGCTTACGCCGCCTGCGCCTTGAGCTTCGCGCTGGCCATGATGTTTCTCATCCAGGATGGCCTGAAGACGGAAACCTTTCTCGCCTGCACCAGCGCGACGGTTAGCGCCATCTACGTTGCCATCGTGTCTACGCGTTTCGAGAAGTGGGGCGGCCTGTCTGTGACCGCGTGGGACCCGCGCACCAAGTCCGACATGTTTCTGGGCCGAGGGATGCGGCTCTTCGTCACCATTCCTGACCTGGGCTGGCTCTTCGTGATAGCAGCACTGGCCGGGATCGTTCCGCTGGTGCTGTATCTGGCCGGACGCGTGAAGAAAAGCGAGTCGTTCTTCGGTATCGCCAACCGGGCCGTGTTCATCGGCATCCTGTTGCAGATTGTTGTTCTGGCGGCGTTCGCCCTTCGGGTGCGCGATGCCAGTTACCCGTCACCCGACCAGGACGGACTCTTCCCGACCAGCCTGGCCGCCAGCCCCTTTTTACTGGGAGGCATGGTGACGGGTATTTTCGCTTCTCTGCTTATACCTGATGATGCTGTGGCGGCGCGGCGACCTGCAAGGCATGCTGCCGTCCGCCGATACCCTCGATCGCGTCACCTATAAAACGATTTGTATCGCCTTCCCGCTGTTGACCGGCATGATCGCCACCGGCGCCTACTGGGCCAACCGTACCTGGGGTTCGTACTGGAGCTGGGACCCAAAGGAAACCTGGGCCGCGATCACCTGGCTGGTTTATGCGGGCTATTTACATATGCGGATCACGAGGGGATGGCGCGGACGCCGGGCCGCGTACTTCGCCATTCTTGGTTTCGGCATCGTGATCTTCACCTTCCTCGGCGTCACGTATTTGCTTCCCGGCTTACACGCGTACGCATGAGGAACCCAGGGCTGAGCGCCGCGGACCTGAGGACTAAGATGGCCCCAAAGAATCAGCTCCAAATCGCTCGGCCTTGGATTGAAAGAATCCGCTGTTCGCGTTTCGCTGGTGGCTTTTAGCTCTTGGCCCTTAGCGAGCGATAGACGAGGAGCGAACAGCAGAATGCTAAGAGCTAACGGCTAAAGGCTAAGAGCTAACCATGACCGCTTCTGCCACAATCCGAATTTCCGAAGCCGAGGTCGCAAAGCCCGCACAAGATGCGGCGCCCGTCGTCCGTAAGCGCCACATCAACTGGGCGCTGAAGGCCGCGCTGCCCATCGCCGCCGTTCTGCTGAACGGGCTCCTTCTTTTCATCCTGGTCTCTTTGTCGTTGGCCGCCGGCGAACGGCATGAAGTCATTACCATCGCCACCGCCGGCGCCTTCCTCATCTGCGCCGCCGTCATTATGGTGCTGGCGGTTTCCGTGCGCCGTCCCATGATGGAGCTGCAAGACAAGATCGCGCGCGTTACCCTAGGCGACATGGAAGCTTCCGTCAGCTTCGCCGAGCGCAATGACGAGATCGGCGACCTGGGCCGCGACTTCAATGAAATGGTCGCGCAGTTGAAAGCGAGCCGCGAAGAGATCCAGCTCCTGCACCAGACGCAGATGTCACGGGCCGAGCACTTCGCAACCTTGGGTGAGCTCGCGGCGGGCTTGGCGCATGAGATTCGCAATCCGCTGGCCGGAATCGCCGGAGTCATCGAAATCGTCAGCCGCGATCTGCCGCCCGGCAGCCCTGCCCGCGCCGTCATCAAAGACGCCAAAGAAGAAGCGGTGCAGATCAATCGCATCCTCACCGATCTGCTGGAGACCGCCCGCCCGAAGCCGCCGCAATTTCAGGTCAAGGACATTGGAGCGACGGCTGAGCACGCGGTGCTGTTTGCGCGCCAGCAGGCCATCACCAAGCGCATCATGATCGAGCTGGAAAAGGACGAAGACATCCCTCCCTTCGATCACGATCCCCATCAGATCAATCAGGTGCTGCTGAACCTGTTGCTGAACGCGATTCAGGCAATGGATAAACCAGGCACCATCTACGTCACCTTGCGGCGCGACAAAGACGCCGCGCTCATTACTGTCGCCGACCAAGGCAAAGGCATCGCCGCCCGAGAACCTCCCCAACATCTTCCGGCCGTTCTTCACCACCAAGGGACACGGCACCGGGCTCGGCCTGTCGCTGGCGCGACGTATTGTGGAATCGCACCGCGGCACGATCAGCGTCCGCAGCGAAGTGGGCAACGGAACGCAGTTTGTGATCCGTCTGCCCATCGCTCACAGCCAGACCCCCACCGCCTAAGTGAAACTCTTACAACGTGGGATGCCGACATTGTGGGATAGTGCGGCTGCGCCACCCAATCCAGCCCTTGTTCCCTACCACACCCGGCAAGCATTCTTGCTGACCATGGGCTGGGCGGCCTTGCAAGCAAACGCTTCCGCGAAGGCCGCTGAGTTCTGCACCACACCGTTCACCCGCCAGCGCCCCGGCGAATGAGAATCGATGAGCGCCAACTGCCGCGCCCGCTGATCGGTCACGTTCTGGCACCAGATTTGCCCGTAAGCGAGGAAGAAGCGCTGTGGCGGCGTGTAGCCGTCGATGGGCTTCACCGGCGTGTTGCCGATGATATTCATTAGTGCCATATAAGCCAGTTTCAGGCCGCCGTTGTCGGCGGTGTTCTCGCCCAGCGTCAAGCGGCCGTTCAGCTTCACTTCGCCTTTGTCGTCCTTCACGGCAACGAAGCTGGAGTATTCATCGGCGGTGCAACTGACGCGCTCCTCGAAGGCCTTGCCATCCTCCGCCGTCCACCAATTCTTGAAGTTGCCGTCGGCATCGAACTTGCGTCCCTGATCGTCGAAGCCGTGGGTCAACTCGTGTCCGATCACTACGCCGATGGCGCCGTAGTTCACCGCGTCGTCCATGCTCTGACCATAGAAAGGCGGCTGCAGAATGCCCGCAGGGAAGCTGATGTCGTTCATCTCCGAACGGTAATAAGCGTTCACCGTGGGCGGAGTCATCTCCCAGTCCTTCCGGTCGGTGGGCTTGTCGATTTTGTTGCGCTGGCGCTGGACCTCGAAGGCGCTGGCCCGGGTGACGTTGCCGGCGAAGTCGTCGCGCATTACGACGACGGTGCTGTAGTCGCGCCACTTGTCGGGATAGCCAATGTTGTTGACGACGGCGTTGAGCTTCTCATAGGCCTTCTCCTTAGTCGTGTCCGACATCCAGGTCAACTGCCCGATGTCCTGATGCATGGCGGCTTCAATGGCCTGCACCATCTTCAGGGTGCGCTCTTTGCCTTCCGGGCCGAATGTCTTGTCGACGTAAAGCTCGCCCAGCGCCATGCCGAGGTTCTGGTCGGTAGAGCTTCACGCAGCGCTTCCAGCGCGCTCAATCTCTTTCTGACCGGACATATAGACGCCGTTGAACTGGAAATCCTCGTCGACGAATGCCTTGGGCAGATTGGGGGCGTAGGTGTCGAGCGCGCGCCAGCACAGATAGGTTTTCCAGTCGTCGAGTGAAGTGGAGCTGATCTGCTGGTTTACTTCCTTGAAGAAGTCAGGATTGCTAACGTTCAGGCTGGTGAATTTCGGCGCGCCGCTTTCCGCAAAATACTCGGTCAACTCGAAGTTGGGCAGGGCGGCGGCAATCTCCGTAACCTGCATCCTGTGGTCGCGGGTCTTGGGATCGCGGCGTGCGGTGCGATCCATGGAAGCCTTGGCCAGTCCGGTTTCCACCGCCAGCACGGTTTTGGCTTCGGCGGCGGCGACCTCAGGCTTGTCGCCCGCGAGCTCAAACATTTTCTGCACGTGCTCCAGATACTTCTGCCGCGTCTCCACCGACTTGGCATCGTCCTTGATGTAGTAATCGCGGTCAGCAAGGGTGAGTCCGCCTTGATCGAGGTTGGCGATGGTCTGGCGGGAATCGTGCATATCGGCCATCTGGCCGAAGGTGAATAGCGTGGTGATTCCGTTGCGCTGCATTACGCCGGCCTGCAGGATGACATCCTGCTTGCTCTTTACCGCGGCAATCTGGTTCATGGTTGCGGTGAGCGGTTCGGTGCCCCGCTTCTCGATGGTGGTCTCGTCCATGCACGCGGCGTAATAATCGCCCACCTTCTCCTGAATGGCGCGTGCGCTTGCCCGGGAGCTTGCGTCTGCTCCAGAATGTCGTGCAGCACGTAGAGGTTGCGCTCGCGCAGGTCGTAGTAGCGACCCCAGCTCGATTTGTCGGGCGGAATGGGATTGTTCTTCATCCAGTTGCCGCAGGCGAACTGATAGAAGTCCACGCAGGGATCGACGGTCTTATCCATGGCGGTGAGATCGAGGCTGGGGATCTCTTTAGGAAACTCGGAAGAGCTGGATGGGGTTGTTTGAGCGACGGAAAAGGTGGTCACAAACAGCAGCAAAAACGAGCAGAGAGTACGCATGTCTGCCTCACAGCAAGGAATTCGCCTCGCCTCTCAATGACGCTGATGCGAGGTCGGGTACATCAACCGTCTGGTCGTACCTGGGGTAGTCAGCTAGTCGCAGTAACGCCGCGCGGCTTCACATGGCTGCGGATGAACTCGATGATAGAGTCCATCGGCGTGCCCGGCTGAAACACGGCCGCCACGCCTTGCTGCTTCAGCGTTTCCACATCCTGGTCAGGGATGATGCCGCCCAGAAGCAGGAGAACATCGTCCATATGATTTTGCTTCAGCAGTTCGATCACGCGCGGCACAATGGCGTTGTGCGCGCCGGAAAGAATGCTGAGTCCAATTACGTCCACGTCTTCCTGCAGTGAGGCGGTGACCACCATCTCGGGGGTCTGGCGCAGGCCGGTATAGATGACCTCCATGCCGGCATCGCGCAGAGCGCGGGCAATCACTTTGGCGCCGCGGTCGTGGCCGTCGAGGCCGGGCTTGGCGACAAGTACTCGAATTTTGCGATCAGAGGACATGTTTAGCTCTTCGCTCTCAGCTCTTCGCCGGTCACGTTCGCGCGCGATGGAGCCAAACAGTATTTTGGTCAGTCAGCCAACGGTTTCGGGCTGAACAAACGATGATATACGCTGGCCGAAACTTTCGTAAGTGAGGCTCGACACAAAGCACGGTTCAGCAGAGTGCAATCCCGGCGAGCTTCGAGCCACGAGCCTCCGGCCCTTAGCCCCTATAATGTTTTCTCATGCGGATTTATGTACTCGCGGTGATGGTCATTCTCGCCAGTTGTATTGCGGCCGGGCAGACTTTGCAGATCCAGACGCTGCCGGCCCAGGGCGCCATCGTAGGACAGAGCTACACTTTGCCTCTGGCCGCGACCGGTGGCAGTCCGCCTTACACCTGGCAAGTGGCGGGTGGCGAGCTGCCGCCCGGACTCAAGCTGCACCCGCATTCCGGCAAAATCGATGGGACACCCACGACTCCGGGCGACTACCGCTTCACCGTCGTGGTAGTCGATTCCAGCGTCCCGAAATTTCAAATCCAGAGCGATGTCACCATCCATGTGATCGCCGGAATTACGGTTGACTGGAAGGAAGCACCGAAAGTCAGTGGCAACACGATTTCCGGCTCCGCCGTGGTCTCAAATCAAACGACAGAAGAGTTTGATTTGACCGTGGTCATTGTGGCCGTGAACGAGATTGGCCGGGCGACGGCGCTGGGCTATCAACACTTCATGCTTGCCGCCGGAAGCACCAGCCCGGTGATTCCGTTTGGGTCGGCTCCGGGGCCGGGAACCTATTACGTTCGGCTGGATGCGGCGGCACATCATCCCAATCATCATCACATTTACCGCGCCAGCAAGCAGACCTCCGAGCCTCTTAAGGTAGCGCAGTTGTAGGTGATGAAAGTCCACCACCGAGGCACGAAGATCACCGAGGTTTTTCTATATAGATAACTCCGCGTCCCCCGTGTCTCCGTGATGAAATGATTTTCTTGCGCAGCTGGAACGAAAGGTATGGAGAAATGATGGACTACCTATTCCGCCAGAAGACCTTCCAGCAGACGCTGGAGGTCCGGCGCCTCGACGGATTCGTGGTGACCCATCCGGCCAACCTGCGCTACCTGTGCGGCTATACCGGAAGCAACGGACTGCTGCTCTTTCTGCATCGACGGCGCGTCTTTCTTACCGACGGACGATATACCGAACAGGCGCGAGAAGAAGTTGGCGGCGCACGGGTCGTCATCGCCAACGGGCCGCTGTTAGAAGCTGCCGGCAAGCTGATCGGCGAGGCGAAGACTGCTGCTATCGGATTTGAGGGCGACCACACGACGGTGGCAACCGCGGCGGAGATGCGAAAGCTGGCCGGGAAGAGGATTTCGTGGAAGCCGACCTCCGGCCTGATTATGGGCCAGCGGATGATTAAGGACGCTGATGAGCTGCGCCTCATTCGCGAAGCGGTGAACATGGGAGCAGCGGTTTACGAGCAGGCACTGCGCTCGATACGGGCGGGCGTGCGGGAATCGAGCATTGCGGGCGAGTTGGAATTTGCCGCGCGCCAGGCGGGGGCCGACGGCATGGCTTTCGACACGATTGTTGCGGCGGGCAAGCGCTCCGCTCTGCCGCATGGTCGAGCCTCCAGCCAGCTAATTCCCCGGCGTGGATTTGTGGTGGTCGATTCCGGTGTGGTGTTGCGCGGTTACTGCTCCGACATGACGCGAACCGTGCATTTGGGTCGCGCCAGCCGCGAAGAGCGACGATGGTACGATGCCGTTCTGGAAGCGCAACGGGCAGGGATTGCTGCCGTAAAGCCGGGAGCGACCGCAGGCGATGTGGACGGCGCGGCTCGCCAGGTGCTGCGACGTGCCAGGCTGGGCCGGTTCTTTACCCATTCCACCGGACATGGGGTTGGACTGGAGATTCACGAACCTCCGCGGCTGGGCAAAACGCAAGAGGAGCAGCTGCAACCGGGAATGGTCATCACCATCGAGCCCGGAGTATACGTGCCGGGCAAAGGTGGCATTCGCATTGAAGATATGGTGGTGGTTACGACGGCCGGCTGCGCGGTGCTGACTCCAGTGACCAAGGAGTTGAGGGAGCTTTAGAGCGAATTGTGTTTGCGAATGGCACATTTCGCGGCCCTCATGGGGATGCTGCACTGCAAACTGCGGAGCGTCAGGCATCTGATTCCACTATCGACTCGCGCCTTAGCGTCTGGCTTTCCTACAGCGTCTTGCTGGCCGGCTTCGGTGCCGCGGTCGCGTCAGCCTACATTGTCATCTCTACTTGTTCGCCGCTGCCGCACTGGGATGAGTGGTCGCTCTTCGATCATCTTGCCACGGGCAAGGGCTGGTCGCTGGCGTGGTTGTGGGCGCAGCACAACGAACATCGCATCTTGCTCACCAAGGTTTTCTTTCTTCTCGATGTGCAATTCTTTCGCGGAGCCCAGAGCTTTCTGCTGGCAAGTATCTTCCTGGTACAACTGCTGCAAGTAGGGTTGCTCAGCTACAGTCTTTGGATTCTTGGTGGCATGCGCGGCTCGGGGTGGAGAACCGGGACTGGGCTGATCGCCTATTGCATTTTGTGTCCCACGCAGCAGGAGAACCTGATCTGGGGATTCCAATTGCAATTTGTGGTGCCGGCGGCGATGGCCACTCTGGCGGTGCTCAGCCTGTTGCTGTGCTACCGCAACTCCGCCAAACGGACATCGGCTGGATCGTCGGCTTTCCTGGTGCTCGCCATCGCGGCGGCCACGGTCGCAACCTGGTCGTTGGCTAACGGGATGTTGCTGTGGCCGCTGTTGCTGCTCATCGCGCTGTGGTTGGGGATGAGACGATCGGCGTCGCTGGTCCTGGGGCTATTCGCCGCGGCCAACATCGGGCTGTATCTCTTTCACTATCACAGGCCATCGCCGCAAACCGGAGTTGAGGTGTCGTTTCCGGCGATGGGCGGCATAGCGCAATATGTCGCGGTGTATTTCGGCAGCACCTGGGTGCGACATTCCAGCGGCTGGGTGGCGATCGTCGCCGGAACGGCAGGTATTGGCACAAGCCTGGTCATCATTGCCCGGGTCGTCCTACAGCGTGGGATACGATCGTTGCTGATGGTCCAGCTATCAGGGCTGATGCTGTTGTGCCTGGCGACGGCGGTCATCACCGCCTCCGGTCGATTGCAAATGGGCCTGGAGCAGGCTACGGCCTCGCGCTACCAGACATTCGCGCTTCTCTTCTGGTGCAGTCTGGGGCTGGCACTGCTGTTTTTTGCCTCAAGAAGTCCTACGCAGTGGTACATCTTATCTGCGTTACTCCTGGCGCTGATGCTGGGCTTTGCAACCCAGGTCCGGCTCCCGCTGATTGATGCGCAATGGCATCAGATGCGTCTGCGATTGGTCTCCCTGGCTTTGTTGACGGGCGTGCAGGACCCCGTGATTCTGGCCGAGGCCTATCCCGACCCCCAAGCCGTGTTGCGGGCTGCGGGGTATATGAAGCAGAGCCACCTCTCGATTTTCGCCGGTAGTTTGTATTCGCAGCTAGGACAGCGGCTGGACGCTGTCTATCGATTGCGTCCTGCGAGTGAGTGTTCCGGATATGTGTTGTCGTCGCAAGTTCTGCCTGCCGATGATGGGCGAGGTCTGCGTATCAGCCGGCTACGCCTGGGACAACAGGCTGAACCGTCCCGCACGAGCGATCCTCGCGACTGTCGACGGGCGTATCAGCGGATTCGGCTCGACCCTGGCGATTCCGATGAGTTTTCCGGGAGCCAATCAGCGAGTCGATCCCGCGCGATTCGGCTGGGTTGCTTTCGTTCGCGATGCGCATTCGACGAGCAGTGTTCAGCTGTATGCCGCAGTCGGCAAGAACAGGCTGGATGTCTGCCCGTTCGCCCAAGCATCTTTCCAGGCGCCAACTTGGTAAAATCAAACTATTCGCAGATCTGCGGTCCGTGGGGTTTTCTCTTTGACGGTGCAGTTCACAGAAGCCTATGACGTTGTGGTAGTCGGAGCAGGCCATGCCGGCTGTGAGGCCGCAATGGCTGCCGCCCGCATGGGGCTGAAGACTGCGCTATACACGCTCAACCTTGACCTGATCGCGCAGATGTCATGCAATCCCGCGGTTGGCGGCATCGCCAAAGGACACCTGGTGCGCGAAGTGGACGCGCTGGGCGGCATCATGGGAGAGGTAACCGACGCGGTCGGCATTCAGTTCCGGTTGCTGAACACTTCGCGCGGGCCGGCCGTGTGGTCGCCGCGAGCGCAGTGCGACAAGCAGCAATATCGTGTAAGGATGCGCGAGATGCTGGAAGCGGAGCCGAACCTGCACATCAAGCAGGCGGAAGTGGCGGACCTGATCGTGGAGCCGCGAGCCACGAGCCGCGAGCCGCGAGCTGAACCTTGCAACGCGGGCGATGATTCTGACAATAGGGGTCCTTTGACTCGGACTGAAGTCCTCGCTCAGGATGACACGGGGGATGGATTTTCGTCTGGCGAAGAGCGAAGGGCGAATAGCGAAGAGCGCGTGGTTCGCGGCATTCGCCTCCGCGATGGCCGCACCGTGGGCGCCCAAGCTGTCATCATCACCACCGGAACATTTCTGAACGGGCTGATCCATTGCGGCGAGCAGCAATATCCGGCTGGCCGCAGCGGTGAGCCGCCTGCGGTGCTGCTGGGCGAGGCGCTGAAGCAGCTGGGCCTGCGCGGCTGCCGTTTGAAAACCGGCACACCGCCGCGTCTGGATGGCCGCAGTATCGATTGGTCGAAGTTCACCGTGCAGCCCGGCGACGAAGATCCCACGCCGTTCAGCTTCCGCACCCGGCGGGTGGCGCATCACGACAAGCAGGTGCCTTGCTACATCGCCTTCACCACGCCGGAGACGCATCGCATCATCCGGGAGAACGTGCATCGCTCACCGATGTACAGCGGTCAGATCCAGTCGACCGGGCCACGCTACTGCCCGTCGATTGAGGACAAGATCGTTAAGTTCCCCGACAAGGAGACGCACCAGCTTTTCCTTGAGCCCGAGGGCCTGAACACGCACGAGATCTACGTCAACGGTATGAGCACCTCGTTGCCGATCGACGTGCAGCTCGCAATCATCAAGTCGATCCCCGGGCTGGAGAACGCCGAGATGTTACGCCCGGGCTACGCCATCGAATATGACTCCATCGATCCGACGGAATTGCAGCGCACGCTGGAAACCAAGAGGATCGAGCGGCTCTATCTCGCCGGGCAAATCAACGGCACCAGCGGCTATGAAGAAGCGGCGTGCCAGGGACTGATGGCCGGCATCAACGCGGCGCTGAAGGTGAAGGGTGAGGCGCCGCTGGTCCTCGACCGCACCGAAGCGTATACGGCGATCCTGATCGACGATCTGATCAGCAAGGGAACGAACGAGCCGTATCGCATGTTCACTTCGCGAGCGGAGTTTCGTCTGCACTTGCGCATCGACAACGCCGACCGCCGGCTTACGCCGCACGGCCGGCGCGTGGGACTGATTCGCGATGCCGATTGGAATAACTATCTCGCCAAGCAGGAACGCATGAAGGCATTGCATGACGTGTTGGAGCGGACGCGAGTGAATGAGTCGGTTGTCGGTTATCAGTTGTCGGTTGTCGGCGACAGAGCCGCACGGACTCTGGAGCTGTTGAACGAGGCACGGTCTGCGGGACTGACGCTCGCACAATTGCTAAAGCGTCCCGAAGTGCAGATTGAAGCGCTGGCACCGCTGCTGAAGAACCTAATGGCGGACTTCTTCGAACGCGATACTTCAAATCAAAATTTGAGTACCTCTCTCGCCGACGAACAGCAGGTCCCTCCACGCGGGCTGAAGCCCTTGGTCGGGATGACAATTTCAAAGGAAGTTGAAGTCATGGCTGGTGAACTCACGGCTGGCGATAGCGTTGCGTTACTGACAACTGACGACCAGCAACTGGCCACTGATTTCCGCCTGCCGGCGGAAATCCGCAACGAGCTGAAGGCGGTTGAAACGGAAATCAAGTACTCGGGGTATCTGGATCAACAAACAAAAGCCATCGAGCGGCTGAAGCGTTCAGAGCAGCGCATGATTCCCGACTGGTTCGACTACGGTAAGGTCTCCGGTCTGTCGCGCGAGATGAACGAGAAGCTGACGCGGGTGCGTCCGCAGACCTTGGGCCACGCCAGCCGCATCCCCGGGGTTACGCCCGCGGCCGTATCGCTCATCAACGTGTACATCGAGATTCAGGCACGGCGGCAAGCGGCCGAGACTGCGCGGCCCTGAAGGCCTCTCTGGGGTTGTTTCCTGCGCTACCTGTTATGCTTCTGGTGTTGGAGAAGCCAGATGCGTACTCTCACTGCGACGTTTGCTCTTCTGTTTGCCATCCCCAACCTCTCCAACGCGCAAAACGCGAAGCATCCGTTCATCATTGACGACGCCGCGACGTTGCATCACGCCCGCGCGGTTGCGGTTTCGCCGGACGGCAAAAGCATTCTCTACCGCGTCCGCTTTGGCGGACCAAAAGGCCCTGACAGCACCGAATGGCATTTGATTGCGGCCTCCGGCGGCGAACCCCGCCATCTCAGCATTCCAGAGCAATTCAAGCCGACAGGTTTCACCGGGGACGGCAAAGCGCTTTATGGAACGCTGGAAGCAAACAAAACGGGGCAGCTGGCGACGCTGCCGCTGGCGCCCGCAGATACACCGGCGGCGGCCGCGGCAACGCCGGTGCCGCTTACCGCGTTGCCCAGAGGGATCGATGGCGCCGTGATCTCGCCCGACGGCCGGCGTTATGCCGTGCTGGCTGACCCGCGCCTTCCCGATCCGCTGGCGGACATACACAAGGTCATCGAGGCCGAGCCCACCGGTCTTTATGTCGTCAATGTTGATGGCACCGGCGGCGCGTGGTGGTGTCCCACATTGCGGGACATCGCCGAAGGAGGTATCGCGTGGTCGCCAGACGGTAGTTCTCTGGCGGTACTTTCACAGACGCCAAAGATCGGCTTTCACTACATCCATTCCGACCTTGACGTGTGCACGGCCTCCGCTACGCATCACGTCGCCACCCTCGACAACGCAGGCGCGAACATAGGCTGGATCAACGGCGGCAAGGAGCTGGTTTTCCTGAGCACCACAACCCAGGTATTGACGCCGGACCACGTTTGGACGGTGTCCGCGGCCGGCGGCACGCCGCAGGACCGCACTCCGGATTTGCCGGCGAGTGCTATCCATCTTGAGGTTGACCCTTTGGGAAATGCCTGGGTGTGGGTCGATCGCGGCGTGCAAGTGGAGATTGACGCCTTCAAGGACGGCTCGCTAACGCCCGCGTATAAGTGGCCCGGCGGCGACGTCGCCGGGATAGTCACGCCGCAGATCGCTACCGCTCCCGGCGTGCGCGTTTTCACCGTGTCCGATCCAGAGCATGCCGGCAATGTCGCCATTGCAAATGGGAGCACGCTACAGCGAATCACGCACGAAGGCGATGAGCAGCTGGCGAAGATCGCGCTGGGCGAAGTCCGCGCTGTGCATTGGAAGAGCGCGGAGGGCATTGCGCTGGAGGGTATCGTAACCTTCCCGGCCGATTACTCCGCGGGTAAGCATTATCCGTTCATGGTCTTGCCTCACGGGGGGCCGGAAGCCAACGACACGCTGGGCCTCGACTGGTTTACCAGACCATTTGCAGGCATGGGTTATGTGGTGTTGCAGCCGGAGTATCGCGGGTCGACGGGCTACGGCAGCGAGTTTCTAAACGCTATTTATCAGCACTTCGGCGATCGCGCTTATCGCGATGTGGACAGCGCCACCGACTTCGCCATCGCCCAGGGCTGGGCCGATCCGCAGCGGCTTACCATGTTCGGCTGGAGCGCGGGCGGATTCATGACGGCGTGGTCGGTGACGCAGACCAACCGCTACAAGGCCGCAATCGAAGGCGCGGGCATTACCGATTGGCTTAGCTTCATCTGGACCAGCGATGTGCAGCAGTTCGATTATGACGCGCGCTGGCCGGACAAAGATCCGGACGCATTTCTTGTTTTCTCCGCGGCAATGCATTCCGAGAATGTCACCACGCCGCTGCTGATCCTGCACGGTGCCGCCGATCAGCGGGTGCCAACGTATGAGGGACGCGAGCTGTTTGAAGTGCTGGCGGCGCGGGGCAAGACGACTCGCATGGTGACGTATCCGGGCTCGCCACACTTTCCCACAGTGTGGGAGCAGGTCCACGACGTGTTTCGTGAAGTTGCCGGCTGGCTGGCCCGGTACAACCCTTAGAGGCCATCTCGTCTAAAGCAGAGCTTATGCAGACGCAGGAACTCGACATCTTTCTCGACTACCTCGACAAGGTGCAGCAGCGCACGATGCGGGTTGTTCGATGCATCCCTCCGGACGAGCTGGACTGGTCTTACCGCGATGGGAAATTCACGCTGGGCGATCTGGTGCGGCACATGGGTGCGATTGAGCGCTACATGTTTGGCGAAACCATTCAAGGAAAGCCCAGTCGTTACACGGGATGCGGCAAAAACCTGGCGGACGGTCTGGACGAGGTTATTCAATTCAAAGAGACGATGCACCGTGAGACGGTGGAGATCATTCGCCAGCTCGGAGTGGAAGGACTCAACCGCAAATGCACAACGCCCGATGGCGCTTCCATAACGGTGTGGAAGTGGCTGCGGCTGATGGTGGAGCACGAAATCCACCATCGCGGCCAAATCTATCTTTATCTAGGCCTGCTCAATGTGCCGACTCCGCCGCTGTACGGCCTGACCTCGGAGCAACTGAGCGAGCGCGGGACAAGGATCTAAGGAAACCCTGATCAAGTCAGGTGAACTTCCTCAGCGGCTAAAGCTGGGTTCACTTGCCCGCCTTTGCGGACCTCCTGAAGGCGGTCCGTTTCAAGGCCAACTTAATCAGAGCTTCCGAAGTCGCTAAACTACTTTGCCGAGCCGGAATGGAAGTACTGCTTGATCATGGGCATGATTTGTTCCCACCAGGCTCCTTGCCAATTGACGGCGCGCTTGGGCAGCGTCTGCACTTTCGTCACGCAGGCGTCGGCCTTGGCGGTATCGCCCATCTGGCGATAAATGACGGCCATGTTGTTCAGCACTTGAGTGCTCTGGTCCGCGTTCCACGCCTCTTTCAGCACCTTCTTGTAATACTCCAGAGCGACGTCGAGGTTGCCGTGCGTCTGCTCGTAGCCGGCGATACTCAGGTTGATAAACGGGTCGGTAGGTTCGATGGCGGCGGCGCGAAAGAAGTGTTGGGCGGCTTCGTCATGGCGTCCGGCGGCGTCCAGAGCTCCACCTAACAGATATTCCGCCTTCCAGTTTCCGGTGGTGACTTCCGCCGAGTGGCCCCACAAACTTATATCGTCTTGCCAGTACCCAATCTGGCGATAAGTAACCGCCGCCAGCGCAGCGAGGACTACGATACTGACGGCAGGCAGCAGCGCCTTGGGCAAATGCCGCTCGGCGGCCCAATCGGCCACGCCCCAGCAGATCATCAGGAAAAGGCCGATGAAGGAAACATACGCGTAGCGGTCAGCCATGCCCTGCACATCGGCCTGCACCAGACCGATGCAGGGGACCAGCATGATGAGGAACCACAGCCATCCCACAATGTAGTACCTGTGCTGCCGGGCCCGCGCCGCCAGAATGGTGATGACTGCCAGCACCGCGATTGACGACCACACTTGCCACCAGTGCAGGTACTTGCCGGGATGCGGATAATAGAGCGCCAGGTTGGTGGGCCAGAAGGCTTTGCGTATGTAACGGGTGTAGGAGACGAGCGCGTTCTCGATTCTGATCCACAGCGTGTAAGGCTGCTGTTCTCCGGCAACGTGTTGCGCGATCATGGTGACGCCGGCGTCCACGATGCAGATGAAGAACAGCGGAAACTTTTCTTTCACCAGCCACGAAAGGCTCTTTGCCGGAATGCCGTCGGCGGTCGCGGGGCTGATCGCCGGCAAACATTCGCTCCAGCGGCCAGTAATCCCACAGCAACAGGACGAGCGGCAGCATGATGATCTGCGGCTTGCTCCACAATCCCAGAATGAACAAACCTGTCATCACAATGTAGCGGCCCACGCCCGGCTTGCTGGCATACCAGCGATACGCGGCCAGGGCCAGCAGGCAAAACAGCGTGCTGAGCATCGTCTTGCGTTCGGCTATCCAGGCCACGGATTCCACGTTGAGAGGATGCAGCGCGAAGAGCGCCGCGACCATGAGACTGCGCCCGGCGTAGCCCGTCGCCCATTTCAGCACCAGGAACAGCAAGACTGCGTCCAGCGCGTGCAGAAGTACGTTCTCGTCGTGATGAGGAGCCGGGTCGAGCCCGAACAGCTGGATATCAATGGCGTGCGACACCCAGGTCAGCGGATGATAATTGCCGGCGTAGCCATGCGTGAATGCCCAGAAAACTGCGCCACCGGTCAGGCCGTTTGCGATGTGTGGATTTTGGGTGACGTATTTGGGGTCGTCGATGTTGGCGAAGGGATGCTCGTGGACGGGCGAATAGACCACAATGGTGACGGTGGCTAACAGCAGGCCGAAAAGAGCGGTACGAAGAGCCGAGTCCTTGAAGAGAAAGCCCGATTGCGGTTGCGCTGCTGCTTGAGGTTCGACGCCAACGGAAGCCACATGTCCCCCTAGTCCGCGAAAAGTATATCCGATAGATTTCCGCGAGGTGAACAATTCTGCCAGCCAGGTGAATGGTTGCCGAGTAAATGGGCTGCCTGAAGAATTCAAAAGCAGATCCCTCGTCGGCCTGGAGAGTCTGCGTGAGGAGTGTGCCGTCCCCACGGGACTCGGTGAATTTCCCCACTCTACCCAGCACTCCGCCTTCGGCTACGTGCTGGGCTAGATTACCTCGCGCCTACGGCGCTCGATTTTCGAGCTTCCTATTACCACTGCCAAATGCAATGCAGTTCTCAATTACGAAGAGCGATGCTCTCCGATTGCAATCACCCGCGCAGTGCTCAGCGGAATGGGAATGGGGTCGTGCCAGGTCCATGGTTCGCCGCTGAGGGCTTGCGCCGATTTCATCTGGGCGGCGCCGATGAGCAGGCAGAGCTTTCCGCCTGGCGTGACCAGCGACGCCGCAACCGGCAGCGCGCGCTCGAACTGTTCTACCGCGCGCAGGGTCACGAGATCGGCGGATTGTCCCCACTGCTCGGCGCGGGCGCAGAAGACCTGCGCGCGATCGAGCTTCAGGGTCCGCAAGACTTCGCGAAGAAACGTGGCTTTCTTGTTTTGCGACTCAATGAGCGTCAGCTCGAGGTGCGGCGCCCACAGCTTGATGGGAATGCCAGGGAAGCCAGCGCCAGAACCGACGTCGGCCAGAGTGATTGGCCCCGTAGCTTGCGGGTCAAGCATTCGCGCCGTGAATAGGGACTCGCCAAAATGCCGGGTGACGATCTGTTCGGGATCGCGGACGGCGGTCAGGTTTACGCGGGCATTCCAACGCAACAGGAGATCAAGGTAGAGGCGGAACTGGTCGAGCATCTCAGGCGGGAGTTGGGCGTCGCCGGTAAACGGGCGCAGCAGTTCGGCAATGCGGGCGGGATCCATTAGCTCTTGGATTATCGGCTAGTAGTGGGTGGGCTCGCCATCGATATTGGCGACGAGCTTGACGCAAGATGCGATACAGGTAACATAACTACATTCAGGAGGCGAGATGCACAAGGCGATCTCCGCCGCGTACGCGAATCGCAATTTCCCCCGGCTTCTGCGGAACGTGCGCCGAGGAAGAAGTTACGTTGTAACCAGGCACGGTAAGCCGGTCGCGAAGATTGTACCCCTTACGGAGAACGATGCCGCAGCTGCAAGCGCCTGGACCACCCTTCTGGCGAGGCTGCGTTCTCAGCCGGTCGCGGACATCGGGCGGTGGACCCGCGAAGAATTGTATTAAGGGAGATCGTCAGAAGCGTGTTCCTCCGTCACGCCGAAGAAGCGCTCCACTTCCCTTATGTCGGCGGTGCGGCCGTACTTCGGTAAGCTGTCGAGAAACACGCGTCCGTACTGCTTCTTCAGAATGCGGTTGTCCAGCAGGCAGAGCAGCCCACGATCGTGCAGGGAGCGGATGAGCCTGCCAAAACCCTGTTTCAACGAAATCACCGCGCTGGGCACCTGATAGTCGTAGAAGGCGTTACCGCCGTCGTCGTCAATGGCGCGGACCCGTGCGGCCACGACGGGATCGTTGGGAACTGCGAAGGGCAGCTTGTCGATGATGACGCAGCTCAGTTGTTCGCCCTGGACATCCACGCCTTGCCAGAATGACGAAGTTGCAAACAGCACCGCGTTGGGCGTGAGGCGGAATTCTTCCAGTAGCGCATTCTTGGGCGCGCTGCCCTGCAACAGCATGGGAAAGTTGAGTTCGCCCAGCAGGCGCTCATAGAGCTGGTTCATCAGGGCATAGCTGGTGAAGAGGCAGAAGGCGCGTCCGCGCGTGATGTCCAGCAGTTGCCGAACCCGTTGCGAAGCCTGCTCTACAAAGCGCGGGTCGCGGGGATCGGGCAGATCGGGAGGCACATACAGCAGCGCCTGGCTTTCATAATCGAAGTGCGATGGCACGACCAGTTCGCGTGCGTGCTGGATGCCCAGCCGGTTGGTGATGTACCCAAACTCTCCCGCGACCGCGAGCGTGGCGGACGTTAGCACAGCCGACTCCAAGTGCTCAAACAAAACGCTGCGCAAGATTTGCGAAACCGTGATGGGCGTGGCTTGCAGGAAGACATTGTGCTGCCCTCCACGACGGTCGCCGCGGCGGTCGATCCAGAAAACGGTGTTGCGCTCCTGCGCTTCCAGGATGAAGCCGAGCTGGGTCTTCAGCTCGTCGACTCGGCGAGCCATCGCGTGGACTTCGTCAGGCTTTTTGGGGATAGCTTGCAACTCGGTGTAGAGGTGCAGCAGGGCATTTTGCAATCCGAGATATTCGTCGCCGTTTTCTTCCAGGAACTCGGCGCGATTGTCGAAGGCGAAGCGGCCGTCGCCCGGCGGAAGCAGCGAGAAGAAAAACTGGGAGTGTTCGCGCACACGGGCCGACGCCTGGAGCACGTCCGCCAAGGGAATGTCGGCGCGGCGCAAAGTGTTTTCGACATCGCGGAGCAGCTCATCAACTTTAAGGTTGGAGACGGTGACGCCGAAGTAGTCAGTGGCCACGTCTTCCAGTTCATGCGCCTCATCGAAGACGACAATGCCGGCGTCGGGCAAGACCCCCGCGTCGGCGGCGCGATCGGTTGCGGCCTTGATGGCCAGGTCGGCACAGAAGAGATGATGATTGACGATGATGATGTCACTCTCGGCGGCGCGCCGTCGCATCTCGGTAATGAAGCAGCGATCGAACTGCTGGCACTCGCTACCGATGCAGCGGTCGGTGCGGGCGTCGAGTTTGGGCCAGAGGTGGCTGCTTTCCGGCAGATCTGAAAGCTCAGCGCGGTCTCCGGTCTCGGTTGTCTTTTCCCAATCGTTGATGATGCGGAAGTGGCTGATCTCCTCCAGCCCGTTCAACACTGGCTGGGACGTGAGATCATAGAGCTTCTTGCGGCAAAGATAATTGCCGCGGCCCTTCATATAGCAAACGCGCAAGTCCCCGAGGTGCTGCTTCAGGAATGGGATGTCTTTGAAGAAGAGCTGCTCCTGAAGGGTCTTCGTTCCGGTGGAAATGATGACGCGCTTGCCGGAGCGGATGACGGGCAATAGATAGGCCAGCGTCTTCCCCGTTCCGGTTCCGGCTTCGACGATGAGATGACGGCGTTCCTGGAGCGCCTGCTCGACGGCCTCGGCCATCTGCAATTGCCCGCGGCGAAACTCGTAAGCGGGATGGGTGCGAGCCAGCAAGCCTCCCGGACCGAAGAACTGGTAGAGCGACGGCAAGCGCGCGGCAGTGGAGGCTGGAGTTGGCGAGGACGGCATTTTGTGTCGATCTTACGCGCAAGCTTGAAGGGTTTGCGACCCAACAATACGCAGCGAGCAGTTAACTTGGGTCAGAAAACTTCGAGTTCTAACCCGCCGATGCGACGGAAATGGGCATCACGCGAGAGCAGCGTTAATCCATGTTGCCGAGCGATGGCAGCAATCCAAATGTCATTCTCCGGAATCGGCTTGCCTCTCTTGCGCAAACCAAACCGAATGTCGGCATAGTGGACGACGGTTTCCGCATCACAAGGCAACACCGGTATTAGAGTGGTAAACCGCTCCAGACGTGCTAGATTCTCGGCCACGCGTGAGGAAGCCAATGCCCCATAGCGAAGTTCTCCCAGAACGTGAACACATAGGAACACCGCATCATCAGACTCGAATCGCTGGGCTGCCGCAGGCTCACCGGTGAAAAGCGCGATAACTGCATTCGTGTCGAGCAACAGCCTACCATTCATTCAGATCGACTCGCTCGCAATCCTTGATCGCTTCTTTCATCCTCTCCAAATCGTAGGCAGGGATCAGCCCCATGAACTGCAGTAAATCCCGGGCGCGACTGGACGGAAGCTGTGGCTTACGACGGCTGTAGTCGCTCAGATACCAATCCACCAGACCGCGATAGCGCTCAGGAATCGCCCGTTTTTCGGGATAAATTTTTCCCTTGCGCTCGGGATGTACCGGGTCGCCGGGGCGGTAAAGCCGCCGCCGACCGCGCGCGCTGCCGTGCAACATGCGATACTGAGCAGGGTTGGGGCGGTTGGAGGCAACGCAGTGACTCACGATGTGCTGCCAAACCCCCGGCCGGTCGTCGTGAAACTCGCGCCGGGCACGGTCGCGAATGTCGTCCAGGCTGAAGTCATCGGAATCGGGATGTTCACGGTGCAAGAGCGCGGTGGCCAGCCAAGCCTCGTCCGCTACTAAAATATTCATCACAGTAACCTTCTAAGTTCTAAACTATAACTAAGTGACTTAGAACTTGTCAAGGATTTTGCAATGAGTCGTCGAGTGCAATTCGAATCGAGCAAGAACATCCGTGACGGCGAGCCGCCGGTGGACGGAACGCTGGCCATTGTTGGCCGCCCCAACGTCGGCAAGTCCACGCTGTTCAACCGGCTGGTGCGCTCGCGCCGCTCCATTGTGGGCGACGAACCCGGCATCACGCGCGACCGCATCTACGGCGAAGCCGAGTGGGCCGGCCGCAAGCTGCGCGTGGTTGACACCGGAGGCATCGTTCCCGACGACCAGGCGTTGATTCCGGCGGAGATCTTTCGTCAGGCGCGGGTCGCGCTGGAGGAAGCCGATGCCATCGTCCTGGTGGTTGATGGCCGGACTGAACTAGCCGCACCCGACATCGATCTGGCGCGGCTGCTTCTGCGCACCGGCAAGCCGCTGCTCCTGGCGGTAAACAAGGTCGACACGACGGCGATGGAGCCTTACGCCGAAGAGTTTCGCAGTCTGGGAATCAAGGAATTGTTACCCATCTCCGCCGAGCATGGAACGGGCGTCGCGGAGCTTCTGGAATATGTGCTGAGCGTGATTCCGGAGCGGAAGAGCATGGCCGGCGATCACGACGGACAGCAGGTCCCTCCACTCGGACTAAAGTCCTCGGTCGGGATGACAAAACGAAAAGGTAGCAAGCCTTCGGGACCGCCATCAGAGGACGGCGAAGAGAGCGAGGTTGAGGATGAAACGCTGGACGCGGCACGCGAGACCCGGGTGGCGATCATTGGCCGTCCCAACGTTGGCAAGTCGACGCTGTTGAATGCACTGACCGGAACGGCGCGGGCGATTGTCTCGCCGGTTGCGGGCACCACGCGCGACGCGGTGGATGAATTGATGGAGCACGATGGCTTGACCTACCGCTTCATCGACACGGCGGGCATTCGCCGCAAGGGCAAGACCGAATTGATGGCCGAGAAGATGTCGGTGGTGATGGCGCGCAAGCATCTGGAAGCCGCGGACGTGGCGCTGGTAGTGATTGATGCGACCGAAGGGGTCACCGCCAATGACGCGACGATTGCCGGCTACGCCCACGAGAGCGGCCGGTCCGTGATTGTGGTCATCAACAAGTGGGACCTGGTGACCCAGAAACGCACTGACGGCAAACCTCCCGCCGAGCGCAGCGTTTATGAAGAGCAAGTGCGACGTCATCTGAAGTTTCTGTCGTACGCTCCGGTGGTGTTCGTCTCGGCGACCACGGGAAAAAATCTCGACAAGCTGTTCTCCACTCTGGAACTGGTGGCGCGCGAACGCCGCAAGCGGGTCGGGACGGGCGAGATGAATCGCTTCCTCAGCCACATCGACTTTGAGCGGGCCTCGGTGCCCATTGCCAAGCGGGTGAAGATCTTCTACATGACGCAAGCGGCAGTAGCACCGCCAACGTTCATATTGTTTACCGACCGGCCGGTGAAGCTGCACTTCTCCTACCAGCGATTTCTGGAGAACCAGATTCGGGCGGCGTTTGGTTTTGTCGGCACGCCGATCTGGATCAAGAACCGGGCACGAAATGAACCGCGGGGAAGGAAGTAGACATCGGCCGGAAGCAAGTAGCGATACGACCGGCGGCGGTGACGGAGCGGACGGACGTTGGGACGTCTGAAGCCGCAGTGAACCGCACCCGGCAGTGTCTTAAATTTGCCGATTCCGTACTCAGCCTCTACACTTAGGGCTTTCCATTTGAAATAATTCGTGGTGCGCGTCCGCCGGTTCATTGGCAACGGCGGGGAGGATACATGCAGCGGGTTCGAGCGGTTCCTGTCTTGGCTGCGGTGGCAGCAATTATTTTTCTGATATGCCTGCCCGGATGTGGTGGTAGCAACACCAACACTAGCGGTATCGCGTCCACGGTCGTGGTCACGCCCTCAACCATTTCCTTGAACCAAGGCGGAGTGGTTACGCTCTCGGTAGTGGCGCAGAATTCGTCGGGCGTCGCTGTGGCGGCGGACATCAGCTTCAGCAGCAGCAACAATAGTATCGCGACCGTCTCTCCCGGCGGTCTGATTTGCGGAGGAATCTGGGACGCAGCCTACATCAACTGTAACGCCACGATCGGCTCGGCAGGAGTAGGAGTGGTGACGATTACGGCGACGGCCACAGCCAATGGAGTGAAGGCAAACGCGACGGTCTATGTGCACGAACCCGTGGACCAGGTAAAGGTGATCCTCCAGAACAGTTGCACCAGCATGGGCCAGCAAGTAAATGTTTACGCCCAAGTGCTCAACACTTCGGCGCCGGGCTGCTCGCAGTCTGCGCCTTGCGACATCACCTCTACGGTGGGTCCCATCGCCTTCAGCTCCAACGATACCACCATCGTTTCGACTAACTCTGCCGGGCATCTGGTAGCGGTTGCTCCCGGTGCGGCCACGGTTTTCGCCAGCAATTCCGGAGTAAATAGCGTGGGCACGCCTTATCTGACTTGCCCTGTAGCCAGCATCCTGGTGCACAGCGCCAGCAGTTCGGACACTTCCTTCACCCTGGCGCCGGGCGGCACTCAGCCCCTGACCGCCGACGTTTACGACACCATGAGTCAATACATCAAGCCCACTCTCACCTGGGGCTCATCTTTAACCGCGGCCGCCACCATTGCCGCTACTGGCACGGTAAATAATCCGGGGACGATTACCGCGGTTGCTCCCGGCACAACCTACATCACCGCCTCCTGTACTTTTCCCAGTTGCAACAAATATCTGCCGCCGCAATATAGTCAAAACGTCGTTACCGCAACCGTCAGCGGAGGAACTAACACCTCGGTTTACGCCGCCAGCACCAACTCCACCATGCTGGTGCCGTTCAGCATCCAGACGGAACACCGGGCACCGCAATTACGCTGCCGCATCTTCCCAACTCCATGGTCGCCGATTCTTCCGGCGCGTACATCTATCTTGGCTCCGCCGAGTGGCTTGATGGCGGTGACGGTAAGCACCGGCACGGTGACGACTTATGCCATCAACGGAACCATCGAGGCAATCTCGCCGGACGGCAATCAGTTGCTGCTGTCCGACACCGTTGACCAATCCCTGAATTACTTCAATCTCAGCACCGGCACTCTCAGCAGCGCTCAGTCGAATATTACTGCGGCCGCAGCTGCCTACACTTCCGACAGCGAGTTCGTGGAATGGATTACCGGCCAGTTGCTGGGTTTCGGCTTTCCCACTGGAACCACCGGCACGGTGGGATTATCGAATACGGCCAGCGGCATTGGTATTATCGCGCAAGGTGGGTTGACCTACGTTAGCAGCGCCGCCGCACGGCAGGTTTTCATCTTCTCCACTTGCAATCAGACCCTGCAACAGACCCTGACCGCAACTGCTCCCACTCTGATTGCGGCGGTGCCCAACGGAACCGGCGCCGTTGCTGCCGACGCGCCCAACCTCGACGTGATCTCCACTCCTTCCGTCCTCAGCACCGGCTGTCCGGTCACGACCCAAAGCTCGATCACCCCTACGACTTGGGCGCGGGCAGCTTCACCGCGCAGCAGATGTTCGTCAGCCCCGACAGCTCGCGCGCCTGGATCGTCAGCAATCTTCCCCAGATACTCACGTTTTCGTTGTCTTCGTTGGCGCCCACCAATATCCCGCTGACCGGAGGCGCAACCGCTTACAACGGCGGCATCACGATGGATAGCGCCAATGCATACTTTGGCGCCAGCGATGGCACCGTCCATCGCATCCTCGTCGACGAGCTGACTGATGTCTCGCAGGTGGCCGTCAACTTGAAGGACTCCAACGGCAACGTTACGCCGCCGAACCTGGTTGTCGTGGTGCCGTAAGCGCAAGGGAAACTCTGGCTAAGTCTGCCATTTGATTAAGTCTGCCATTTGAAGGGGACGGCCTTTAGGCCGTCCGCAAGAGCCGCAACCTCGTTGCGGCTTTAGCCGCTGAGGGGCTTCTCCATGACCTCATCAGCGTTTCTCCAGCGTCGCGAAATACAGCTTGACGACGCAGCCATGCAGCCCGCGCTACTCTGGCGCGTCGCCCAGCGGTTCGAAGCGTCCGCTTCCGGTGGCTGCCGAAATGGAACCGGCGCCGATGTCATAAACCCAACCTTGCAGCGCCAGCTCGCCTCTCGACAAGCCCGCCGCAACTGCGGGATGCGTCTTCAGATTTTCCAACTGCGTCAGCACGTTGTACTCCGTCAGCAGCCGCAGCTTCTCTTCTGTGGGAGCGTCGCCATGCTCGCGCAGCAGGCGTTCCCGCGAAGCCAGCGAGTGTCGCATCCAACTCTGCAACGCCGGCATTCCAGCGGCCTGCTCCGGCTCCAGCAGCGCTTTCACCACTCCACAATCGGTATGTCCGCATACGATGATGAGCGGCACATGCAAAGCCAGCACAGCGTATTCCACGCTCGCGGTCACGCCGCCCACGTGATCGCTGTACTTGGGCGCGATGTTTCCGGGCGTGCGCTCAATGAAAATCTCGCCTGGCTGGCTTTGCATCAGCAGGGTCGGTAGAATTCGCGAGTCAGCGCAGGTAAAGAACATGGCAATCGGATGCTGCTGATGCTTCAACTGCTCGAAGAGCTCGCGCTTTGCGGGATAAACCTCGCTGTGGAATTTCGCTACGCCTGCCACGATTTTCGCCAGCGCTTCCTGACTCCTCAAGTTCCCTCCATCAAAGTAAATCGGTCACGGAGAAGATTTGGCCTTCAGGACCTGCCTTGAGCTTGCCGAAAGATCAGCGTCCAGGCCCGCTGTTCCTGATCCTGAACCAGCTTCACAAGCTGCCGAAAAGTCAGCTTCCGAAAGCTTTGTAACAGGGCACGACTTCACCGGCCGCTGAAAAAGTCGGCTATCGAAGGCCTTGTAACAGGGCACGACTTCAGTCGTGCCGATATGAACGCTTATTATTGTCATTCCGAGCGGGCTTCAGCCCGCGAGGAATCTGTTTTCCCCGGCCTCACACAAGAGGCGCGCTGCACCAAGCCAACATTCATTGCGCCTCTCTCCGTTCCAGCATCACCACACACTCCTTGCGATAAACGTGCGCCTTCCAAAACACCACGGGTTTCCAATTCAGATGCATGACGCTGCGCGTGTACTCCACAATTTCCCGGATGTCCTCGTCAACCCACGCGTGGTAATGAATGCTGTAGTCGGTTTGCAAAAGCTGCGCCAGCTGCTGGTCGAACTCCGCAGTTCCCCGCCGACATCCTACAACGTGTTCGACCCAGTCCTCAAAATGCGCTCGCTTGTCGAACCCGCCGCCATCTTCCTCTTCCGCAATCAGATGTTGCAACGTTGTGCGCGCTCGCTTCACATCGAAGGTGTATCGCTTGTCGGGAATCTTCAGCAGCAGTACGCCGCGCGGCCGCAGCACATCGTACCAGTGACGCAGCGCCGCCAGCGGAAACGGCAGATGCTCCAGAACATGGCTGGCAATCACGAAGTCCAGGCTGCGCGGCGCAAACGGCAATTGCATCGCATCGGCGACGACATCCGGATTCACCACCGGCGCGCTGACTTCCGCATAGTGCTGCTGCAAGCCCTCATCCGGCAGGCGATCGACGTAATACACCTTCGCCGCACGCGGCACCGGAAACTTCCGCCACAACGCTCCAATCTCAATCCCTCGCCCGCGCAAATGTCGAGCCAGCAGCCTGTTCTCCAGCCATCGCAGCGGCGCGCCTTTGCCCATCCGAACACTATAGAACAGCGATTTGTGTGAACTGCGAATCGACTTCGGCTAAAGAAAAAAATAAAAAAAGTGATCTTGATTCTAAAGGGGTTATATTAAAGTATTCTAGAATATAGACTTAGCTCGCGTGCTAAACCGTTTGTTTTTAATAGGTTGAATTATTATTGCCAAAGTATTGAAAACACAAGGAATCCATCTAATGCGCTGCAAATAAATGATTTAGCTGCCTATCCACTAATTCGCCAGATATGTCACAGCCCCTTCGCCCTTTCGGCCCAATCGCCCTTCGGTTGTCAAAGATCAAAAGCCGGAACCTGCACTCGGCCTGTCCGTTATGTTTTGTGAACTCGAGCAGGACTGCCAGCTTGTCGATCACAAAACAAAAAGACCCCGAAAGAAGCTACCTCTAGCTTTTCCAGGGCCACGTCACAGGCTAGCACTTTAACGCTACTCGTCAATACAACTTTAGTCTAATTCCGGGTGCCCCGGGTCTCGCGGCTTTCGAGACCCGGGAGACCGAGTACGATGCATCACGCTGGGAAACGTGTCGGCTCGACAGACTTCATCTTCAGCACGCTCCACTCGTTCACCCGGACCAATCCCCTTTCCTCATAGGCGTACGCGCGGAAGCTGCTCCACGGCCATAGCTCCGGCGCGTCCACCAGACCACGCCTCACTGGATTGCGATGCATATAGCGAAGTTTCTCCACCCGTTTTCCCGGCGTACAGACATTGAAGTCATAGTACCTCGCCTGCCAAACGTGATGCGTTTTTCGGGTGCCCCGCGTCTCGCGGTGTTCGAGACGTGGGAGACGCCTGCGCTCCTCGGCCAGCACGCGCCGCGCGAAACCTAACTTGACAGCTTGGATTGCCGTAGACAACGGACGCTCCTGCGGTCCGCTGACCAGGAGATGAACGTGTTCCGGCATGACAACGTATCCGATCACCACCCACCGATAGCGCCGGTGTACCTCTTCCAGCACCCTGAGGAACAGCTCGCGGCGGTACGCGTTCGATAGCAGCGGCTGCCGGCCGTAGCAGCTAAAGGTGATGGAGTGGAGGTCGTGTCCGCCGTGCCACCGCTCTAGACCCCAAGGCATAACCAACAGAGTAGAAACAAAACCTTGGTTCCTGCGGTGATGGAGGGCACAGCCATGACGGGTGATAGCCGCGGAGTCCCAGGTCTCGAACACCGCGAGACCTGGGACACCCGACTCAGGACTTACATACCTCGCCGCTCTCCCTGCTAGACTGAACCCTCATGCCCGAACCCACCAACTCTTTAGCCCACGCGTCGTCCGCCTATCTTCGTTCGGCCATGCATCAACCCATCCAGTGGCACGAGTGGGGTGAGGAAGCCTTCGCCGCCGCGCAGCGCGAGAACAAGCCCATCCTGCTCGACATCGGCGCGGTGTGGTGTCACTGGTGCCACGTCATGGACCGCGAGTCCTACGAGAGCGCGGAAACCGCCGCCATCATCAACCGCGAGTTCATCGCCGTGAAGGTCGATCGCGACGAGCGTCCTGACGTGGACAGCCGCTATCAGCTGGCGGTGTCGGCCATTTCCGGCACCGGCGGCTGGCCGCTCACCGTCTTCCTCACGCCCGATGGCCGCCCATTTTACGGTGGCACTTATTTTCCGCCGGTCGATCAGTGGGGACGGCCCAGCTTCACGAAAATCTTGCAGGCCATTGCCGCCGCCTATCGCGAGCGCCGCGACGAGGTGCTGAAGTCCGCCGACGAAGCCATGAACGTGCTGAGCAATGCGGAGAGCTTCGCCGGCCGCCAAACCGAGTTTTCTCCGCGCCTGGTCGGCGTCATGGTGCAGTCGGCGCTGCCCATCTTCGATGAAAAGCACGGCGGCTTCGGCAGTGCGCCCAAATTTCCTCATCCTGCCGCGCTCGATCTCCTGATGGACTGGTACGTCCGCACCGGCGAGGAGCGCGTCGCTACCGTCGCCACCACCACGCTGACCAAGATGGCGCAGGGCGGCGTCTATGACCAGCTTGCCGGAGGCTTCCATCGTTACTCCGTCGACGAGCATTGGACCGTCCCGCACTTCGAAAAAATGGCATACGACAACTCCGAGCTGCTGAAGAACTACGTGCACGGCTACCAGGTCTTCGGCTTCGAGTTCTACGCTCACGTCGCCCGCGACATCATTCGCTGGATGGACGAGTGGCTCAGCGACCGCGCCCATGGCGGCTTCTACGCTTCGCAGGATGCCGACATCAACCTCGACGACGATGGCGATTACTTTACCTGGACGCGCGATGAGGCCAAGGCCGTCCTGTCCGACGAAGAGTTCGAGGCTGCGGCGCTGCATTACGACATCGAGCCGACGGGCGAGATGCATCACAACCCCGCCAAGAACGTGTTGTGGCTGCGCGCGATGCCGGAGGAAGTTGCCTCGCGCATGGGCGTTGACGTGGCCGAGGCGCTCGACCTGCTTGCGTCAGCCAGGACCAAGCTGTACGCCGCGCGCCTGCTGCGTCCCACGCCGTTCGTGGACAAGACGGTCTACGTGAACTGGAACGGGATGTGCGTCTCGGCTTACTTGCAGGCAGCGCAGGTGCTCTCACCCCAGCACGCCAAAACCGGGCGCGCCGGGGACCCCGGCCAGCTTGACGACGCGCGCAAGTTCGCACTGCGCTCGCTCGATCGCATCTTGTCGGAGGCCTGGGACGAAGACCGCGGCCTGGCGCACGTCATCGCCTATGCCGACGCGAACGACGCCTCGGTGCCCCAGGTTCGCCCTTCAGGGCTAACCTGGGCCGAAGACCGCCGCTACGTTCGCGGCATGCTCGATGACTATGCCTTTACCGTGCTGGCTTGCCTCGATGCCTACGAAGTCACCGGCGCAATCAGCTACTTCAACTTCGCGCAGCGCATCGCGGACCAGATGATCGCGCGCTTCGCCGATCCCAAGTCTGGCGGCTTCTTCGATACAGAAGCGTCGCTGGAAGAAAAGCTGCAACTCGGCGTGCTTTCCACCCGTCGCAAACCTTTCCAGGATGCGCCAACACCTGCTGGAAATCCCAGCGCCGCCATCGCGCTGCTGCGGCTTCATGCCTACACCAACGATGCGAAGTATCGCGAAGCAGCGGAGCTCACGCTGGCAGTCTTTGCCGGGGCTGCGGAGCAGTTCGGCATCTACGCGGGGACCTACGGAATCGCTGCGACCTGGCTGTCAAAGCCGCACACGCAGGTGGTTGTGGTTGGCGAAGATGCGAAGGCCGCGGCGCTCTTGCAAGCCGCGCTCGCGCCGTTCGCCGTCAACAAATCAGTGGTGCATCTCACCGACAGCGAAGCCGTGGCGCAAAACCTGCCGCCGGTGCTGGCGGAAACCATCCCAAATCTACCCGCCCTGAAAGAGAGAAAGTCGGTGGCAATCGTCTGCACGAATTTCGCCTGCCAGCCACCGGTCGAGAGTCCGGACGAACTATCGAAGATTCTCCGCGACGCAATCGCAGCAAAATAGAGTCGTTATTCTTGTCATCACGAGGAGGGCTTCAGCCCGACGAGGGATCTGCTTTTCGGGTTTTATCCGCCATGATGCGGAATGTGGTGGACCGGCGTCTCGGCGATGATGCAAATCCCCGCATCGTTCGCGCCCGCCAGCACGGCTTCTCTGTCCAACAGCAGGCATCGTCCCGCGTCCAAAGCCAGGCACGTCGCGCCCGCCTGCTTCATCGTCTCAATCGTACGAAGCCCCACCACCGGCACATCGAAGCGCATGTCCTGGTTCGGCTTGGCAACCTTCACCACGGTCAGCGCACGGCTCAAGGTCGAAGGCTCCTTGCCCAGCGCGGGCGACTTCATGATTTCGCCGGCGCGCAGGATGGTCGCATCAGTCCCTTCCATCGCTTCCACCGCGATGCAGGCCGCCTCGGCAATGACCACGGTCTGGCCAATGTCGAAGCGCGAAAGATGATCGGCAACCGCGTGTCCGTAGGTGATGTTGGTTCGCTCGGAGTCGCTGGGCGCGCGTCGCGTCAGCACGCCTTCCGCGGCCAGCATCGGTTCCAGCAACTCAGTGGAATTCATCAGCGTGATGCCTTCGTCGGCGAGGACCTTGCTGACCGCGCCGATCAGCGAGTCGGTGTTGCGCGTGGTGAGCGAGAGCAGCAGCTTGGCCAGTCGCCAGTCCGGCTTGATGCTGCTGAAGATCTGCCGGTGCTTAACCTGGCCAGCCATGATGGCGCGGGTAATGTTTTCGCTCTTGAAAGTCTCGATAAGCTTGGAGAGCTCGCCCAGCGACAACCAATAAACCGCCGACGCGCCATGCTGCTCAATCTCGGACGAAGCTTCTTCCTTGATGGCAGCGACCACAACCTGCATACCCTTCGAGCGCGCAGCATCCAGCACCAGCAGCGGGAACTTGCCATTGCCGGCGATCAGACCGATACGATGTTGTGGTGTCGACATATTTCAGAAGTAGCCAGTAGTCAGTTGCCACAAGCAGAACGGCCCACCAAGCGCCGTAGGCGCGACATAAGTTAGCCCAGCGCTTCAGCGCTGGGTAACCTGCACAAGAAAACCGAGTCCCGTAGGGACGATACTCTTTCCTATCGAACAAAGCCCGCTCTGCCGTGCCTACGGCACTGGCATCGTATAAATGTCACCCCCCAGCGCCGAAGCGCTGGGCTAACTTATGTCGCGCCTACGGCGCTCATCCTCGCGTAACCGTTCCTGCTCCCTAACCCCCAGCCCCTACTCCCTACTGCCTACTTAATCACCCCGCGTTGCGACCCCTCAATGAACTTCAACAGCGCTTCCACGTCTTCGCCCTGCGCGCCTTGGGAGCGCAGCTTCTCCACCGCCTGCGACGTGTTGAGTTTCGACGCCAGCAGCACTTTGAACGCATGATGCAGCGCGGCAATGCGCTCGCTCGAAAACCCGCGCCGTTGCAGGCCAACTTTATTCAGCATGTAAGCGTGGGTATCGCGCTCGGCGCTGGTCATGGAGTACGGCAGCACATCCTGCGTGATCGTCGTCCCTCCCCCAATGTAGGAGTGCGCGCCGATGCGCACATACTGATGCACCGGGCAGAGCGCACCCACCACCGCCCAATCTTCCACAGTCACGTGTCCGGCGAGCGTGGCCGCGTTGATCAGCATGGAATGATCGCCGATGTGGCAGTCGTGGCCCACATGCGCGTACGCCATGATGAGCGTGTAGCTGCCGACGCGCGTTACACCGCCGCCCTTTGCCGTCCCGCGAGTGATGGTTACATATTCGCGGATGACGTTGTGGTCGCCGACCTCCAGGCGCGTCGGCTCGCCCGCATAGGTGATGTCCTGCGGGTCCATGCCCAGCGTGGCGAAGGGATAAATCTTGTTGTGGCTGCCGAAGCGGCTGGGGCCACCGAGCACAACGCTCGCTACCAGTTCGCAATGCTCGCCCAGTTCAACCCCGGCGTGTACGATGCAATACGGCCCAACGTTGCAGGACGCAGGAATCTTTGCGGAAGGATCGACAATCGCCGTCGGATGAATACTCATGCTTGCGGTGATGAGACGTGCTCTGCCGGTTCAGGCTCCGCGGTACCAGCACTGCTGCTGGGCTTGCGATTGAGCAGGCGGCAGGTGACCACCGCCTCGCAGGCGACTTTGCCATCGACGTAAGCCTTGCCTTGCAGGCGACCGGCGGTCCCGCGAAAGGCGAGAACGTCGACCTCAATACGCAGCTGATCGCCAGGGGTAACCGGACGGCGAAAGCGCGCGCGTTCAATTCCGGTGAACACCAGCAGCTTGTTCTCGCGGTCGGGTACTTCGGTGAACAGCAGGGCCGCGCCGGCCTGCGCCATAGCTTCCACAATCAGCACGCCCGGCATAATGGGGTAATCGGGAAAATGTCCGCTGAAAAAGGGCTCGTTAATCGTAACATTCTTAATGGCGACGATACGCTTGGCGCGGACCATCTCCACCACGCGATCCAGCAGCAGCATAGGATAGCGATGCGGCAACAGCTTCATCAACTCGCCAATGTTGAGCTGGAGATTCGCGTTGCCGTCAGGTGCGGAATGTGACGAATCACTCATGGACGATCGCAAGAAAACACGATTATACATTTGACGATTGCCCGCGGTGGGCGCAGGGCGAATTTAGCGGGCTTATCGGATTCACAATTCGGGCGTGGCCGACAAATCATGCGCAAATCAAAGCGAGCTGACTCCAACCTTAACCAGATGCTGAACTGGCTTACCGCTCGCCAGGACGAGATGATCGCCAGCGTTCGCGAAGTGGTCCTCCGCGAGTCTCCAACTCACGACAAGCGGGCCTGCGACGACCTCTGTGCTCACCTGGCCAGCCAGTTCGAGTGCCTCGGTGGCCAAATCAGGATTCACCGCCAAAGCGTCGCCGGCAATCATCTGCAAGTGAACTTCGCGGGAACCAGCAAGCGCTTGCCCCTATTGCTGCTGGGACACTTCGACACCGTGTACGACGTCGGAACACTCCAGAAAATGCCATGGCGACAGCAGCGCGGGCGGCTCTATGGGCCGGGCGTCTTCGACATGAAGAGCGGCATTGTGCAGATGATGTTCGCGCTGTGGGCGCTACGCGAAAGCGCAAGCGGTCTGCCGCGTCCAGTGAAAGTGTTGCTGGTGTCCGACGAAGAGATGGGCAGCGCCAGTTCGCGCGCCATCACTGAGAAGCTGGCAAAGCAGTGCGCTGCTGCTCTCGTGTGCGAGCCCTCGGGACCGGGCGGCGCGTTGAAGACCGCGCGCAAGGGAGTCGGATCGTTCACTCTGAAAGTGACGGGGAAACCGGCGCATTCCGGGCTTGATTTCGAGAAGGGTCACAGCGCGATTGTCGAGCTGGCGCATCAGATCCAGGCCATCTCGCGGCTGACCGATCTGGAGCGCGGCGTCACTCTGAACGTAGGCGTCATTCGCGGAGGCACGCGTACCAACGTTGTCGCCGGCGAAGCCGTGGCCGAACTGGATCTGCGCGTCGCCCATAAGAATCACGGCACGGACATGGAGCGCCGTGTCCGCGAACTGCGCTCGGTAAATCCCCATTGCACGCTGGAGATTAAGGGCGGCATCAACCGTCCGCCGCTGGAACGGACGAACGACGTCGCGGCGCTCTTTGAACTGGCGCGCAAGACTGCGCGGGAGCTGGGATTCGCACTGCGCGAGGTCGCAGTGGGCGGCGGCTCCGACGGCAACTTCACTGCCGGTATCGGTGTCCCAACGCTGGATGGATTAGGGGCCGTAGGCGACGGAGCCCATGCTGCGCACGAACACGTGATTGCCGCCGAATTGCCGCGCCGGGCGGCGTTGCTGGCCGGGTTGATTCAGGCGATTGAATAGGGAAGTGACAGATCTTACTCCAGCTCGAGCGCCGCTTTGACGGCCGCTCCCACCTGCCGCATACTCGCTGGCGAAAGCCTGCCCAGGGGCGGGTAAATCACCAGCTGTTTTTCCAGTGTGGTGGGCTGATCGCATTTGATCCACGATTCGCGGCTCAATCCTCCTTCGCCTGCTCGCAGCGCAGGACGCAGCGAAAATACCTTATGCTCCGCCGTCGAGATGGGGAGCACGCAGACATCCAGCGCATGAGCGTTCAGACTGTCGCTGGAGAGGATAAGCGCCGGTCGCTCTTTATCGAGCCCCACCAGACATATTTCTCCACGCCGCGGATACCACCCGCCAGGCTTGATTCCCCGCCGCCAGTTGGTCATTCGCGGCTCCAGCTCTTGATCCCTGCCCTCTGGAAGGCGCGCTGCTCCCGGCGGGCGTCCTGACTGCCGGCAAAGAACTGCGCGGCCTCCTCACGCAGCGTGGCCTTGCGCTCCATTTCGAGCGCGTACTTCAACAGCGCATTGACGCGCTGGCTGGCGGAGTCGTGGCCTTTGGTGCGGTCGATCTCCAAGAGCAGCTCTGGATCGAGCGAGAAAGAGCGGGTTTTTCGCAGCGCAGATCGCATGAGGTATTCCAGTGTAAATCTTATTGACATTCCTATTATATATCTTGTTAGGGCTGTTCCCGCGCATCTGCTCGGGCAGGACGGCCGAACCAGGGCCTGGTCGCTCCTCTTCTTTGACGCGTCCCTTGCCAAAAGCCTAGAATCTGCCTAGCAACGTGCTGTCCGTTGCCTGGTCAATGCACCGGGCCTGGAGGGAGGGTTTTATGGAAGGCTTATTCCAGCCCATGCACTTACTGGTGATCCTGATAATTGTTCTGCTCATCTTTGGGCCGAAGAAGCTGGGTGACCTGGGCAAAGGGTTGGGAGAAGGTATTCGTAATTTCAAGTCGTCGCTGAACGAAGGCAACAAGCCCACTTCCACTACCAGCACCACGCCGCCAACTACTCCCGCCACCACTACGCCGGAAGAGAAGAAGTAGCCCTTCGCGCCGCGCTTCAGGTTGATCGAGAGCTCCTGGGACGGCACATCCTTACGCCGGCTGTTGGCCGGCTCCTGCCGACGCAACCTCCTTCTTTCCTGCCTGGCGGTGGGCGACGGACGCGGGTCGAGATCTCATCAGCGATTGCTGAAAGAACATGGCAACCGCGTTGGCCACCACTTCGTCCTCGAGATCGGCCTGCCAAAACGAATCGATCCCGGGTTGCCGTTCCTGATTTTCCTCGCCGCGCAAAAGGATGGGCGTGCCCGGCGCCATTCGCTTTAGCTCTTTGCCAATCGCGTTACCGTCGCCGCAGTCGCTATCAAGTATCAGGATGGCGCCCACGGTTGTGTCTGAGAGAAACCCCTTGGCTCGCACCGCAGTGCGCGCAATCAAGACTTGAAAACCCGCTGACTTCAGAGCGGCAATGAAGAGAAAATACGGCTCACGCTGATCGCAGAGAAGCAGAAGGGTAAACTGGGCGCTCATTCAGCAAACCATCCTTTCGAGTCCAGACGGTCTTCCACGGCTTATATATCCCTTACCTCTACCGCTCCTACCGGGGAAAAATTTTGGCCGAAAACCCGAGGCGAGAACTCCCGCACGGGATGTTCTTAGATTTCCGGCATGGCGTCAAGCATTTTTGGCGGGAAACAGTTATTAAAGTGGTGGCCCTTCTGCCGCCATAGAGCCTGGGTGAGTACTAAGTTTCATCTTTGCCGAGGGAGTATGACCCGCGAAAATCAAGCGCCGTTAGGCGCGAAATATCACAGCCCAGCACGTAGCCGAAGGCGAAGTGCTGGGTGAAGTGGGAAAAATGCCGAGCCCCTCGGGGGCGCACGGTTCTCACACAGACCCTATAGAGCTGAGCGGTTCCTGCTGAGTCCGCCGGAACAATCACACTTCGCCATCTCCACCTGAGGACAGAAAGCGCGATCCTTCCTTCACGCGCAATCTTAGTCGATCCCACTCAACCTCTCCCGGAGCTCCCTTCCAGGCTGTTATAATCAATCCAGTTCATGACACGAAAGCGTTTGATCCGCTCTACTACGGTTCTTTGCATTCGCCGGGATGGAAAAGTGGTTATGGCCGGAGACGGCCAGGTCACCCTCGGGGAAGGCGTCATCAAGCATACGGCCCGCAAGATTCGCCGCCTGTATCAGGACAAGATCCTCGCCGGCTTTGCCGGTTCCACCGCCGACGCGTTCTCGCTGTTCGCCCGCTTCGAGTCCAAGCTGGAGCAGTATCACGGCAACCTGGGCCGCGCCGCCGTCGAGCTGGCCAAGGACTGGCGCACCGACAAGATGCTGCGCTCGCTGGAAGCCCTGCTGCTGGTCGCCGACCAGGGCCAGACTTTCCTCATCAGCGGCCAGGGCGACGTGATCGAGCCGGACTCGGGCATCGCGGCCATCGGCAGTGGAGGCCCATATGCCACCGCCGCCGCCACGGCACTGATCGAACATACGCAAATGTCGCCGCGCGCCATCGCCGAAGAAGCGATGAAGATCGCGGGTAAAATTTGTATCTACACCAATGACAAGATCACGATTGAAGAGCTGTGAAACCCTTGTCAGTTGTTTGTTGTCACTTGACTGCGACAAACAACCGAGAGCCGACAACTGATTGAAGCCCGCAGGGCGACATTTGTTTTAGCCATGGGCGTAAGCCCGCGGTTACATCCGTAATAGAAACTCCGGAGTCCCTTGAGGGACGGCAGAACCGCCGATCTCTCGTCCGAACTGACAACTGGCCACTGGCCACTGAGAACTGAATTATGGCACTCTATCTTCCCGCAACTACCGACGACGAACACGTCGCACTCGACGAGCTTACCCCGCGCGAGATCGTCCGCGAACTCGACAAGTATGTTGTAGGCCAGAACCAGGCCAAGCGCGCCGTCGCCATCGCGCTGCGCAATCGCATGCGCCGCCAGAAGCTTTCCGCCGAGCTGGCCGAAGAAGTCATTCCCAAGAACATCATCATGATCGGCCCCACCGGCGTGGGCAAGACTGAGATCGCCCGCCGCCTGGCCAAGCTGGCGAACTCGCCCTTCATGAAGGTCGAAGCCTCGAAGTTCACCGAAGTCGGCTATGTTGGCCGCGATGTCGAGTCGATGATCCGCGACCTGGTTGAGATCGCCATCGACATGGTGCGCGAGGAGAAGCTGGAAGACGTCGCCGACAAGGCCGAGATGAATGCCGAAGAGCGGCTTCTCGATTTGCTCTTGCCATCGATGCCGGCGCAAGTGCCGCCGAAGCCCAATCCCGATCAGCAGCAGATCGGCTTCAACATCAACAGCGAACCGCTTCTGGCTGGCGAACCCGGCTCGCGTACCCGCGAAAAACTTCGCCAGCAATTGCGTGAAGGCAAACTCGACGAGCGCATCGTCGAACTCGATGTCCGCGAAAAGTCGATGCCGGCGTTCGAGATCATCTCCAACCAGGGCGTCGAGGAGATGGACGTCAACATCAAGGACATGCTGCCCAACATCTTCGGCCAGCGCACCAAGAAGCGGAAGATGAACGTCGCCGAAGCCTTCGAATATCTGATCCAGGAAGAAGAGCAGCGCCTGGTCGACATGGACCAGGTCACGCGCATCGCAGTCGAGCGCGTGGAGAACTCGGGCATCATCTTCCTCGACGAGATCGACAAGATTGCCGGCCGCGAAGGCGGTCACGGCCCCGACATTTCGCGCGAGGGCGTGCAGCGCGACATTCTGCCCATCGTCGAAGGCACCACGGTGAACACGCGCTACGGCATGGTGCGCACCGACCACATCTTGTTCATCGCCGCTGGCGCCTTCCACGTGTCGAAGCCCAGCGACCTGATCCCCGAATTGCAAGGCCGCTTCCCCATTCGCGTGGAGCTGCAATCGCTGACCGTGGAAGACTTCATCAAGATCCTCACCGAACCGAAGTCGTCGCTCACCAAGCAATACATCGCCTTGCTCGACACCGAAGGTCTGCGCCTGGAGTTCACTCCGGAAGCGCTGGCCGAGGTCGCCAACTTCGCATTCCGCGTGAACGAGGGCACGGAGAACATCGGCGCGCGCCGCCTGCATACCATCATGGAAAAGGTGCTGGACATCATCAGCTTCGAGGCGCCCGACATGAAGGAGAAGCAGGTGACCATTGATGCCGATTATGTTCGCGACAAGCTCACCGACATCGTGAAGGACCAGGATTTGTCGCGTTACATTCTGTGAAATTCAACCACAGAGACACAGAGGCACAGAGGTTTTGAAGGGGCGCGGCTTCAGCCGCGCCGCACTTTATTGAGTTGTCATCACGAGGAGGCCTTCAGGCCGACGAGGGATCTGCTTTCCCCATCGGAGGCGCATTCGCGGACGCCATAGTACAATCCTCTCCCAGCAAAGCCTCTACAGGACTACGCTAACATTCCCGCCGCTAGATCGCGGTCTGTAAGCTCACCTGAACAAGTACGGGATGGCAGCGAATGCTTGGCTTTTCTTTGTAAACGAGCAAAGGAGCCGTCGATGGATTTGCGCTTGCCGCAATGGGAAATGCCGCGCCGGACGCTGCGGGCGTTAGCGTCGGTTGCCCTCTTCAGTCTCTCGCTGTGGGCGCAGAACTCATCGGCAGGTGCGCCCTCTGCTCAGCCAACGTCCACAACCGACGATGCAGCCGCGGTGGCGGAAGCAAAGCTGGAGAAGGATGTACAGAATCCGGTCTCGGAACTCATCACCCTGCCCTTGCAGAACAACACCAACTTCGAGTACGGGCCCTACGATCGCACCCAAAACGTCCTGGACATTCAGCCGGTCATCCCCATCAACCTGAACGAGCATTGGATGCTCAAGAGCCGCACCATCCTGCCGGTCAGCTGGCAACCGTATGCGGACCAGAACTCCGGCGGCGAATTCGGATTGGGTGACACCACGCAAACGTTCTTCCTGGCGCCACGTGGAGATCGCAAGTTGATATGGGGCATCGGCCCGGCGATTGTCATCCCTACCGCGACCAGCACCCTTCTCGGGCAAGGCAAGCTCAGCGTGGGGCCGTCGGTGTTGGCGTTGTCTCAGCCAGGACACTGGACGATAGGCGCGTTGATCAACAATGTGTGGTCCGTCGCCGGCTCCGGCAGCCGGCCACCGGTAAACCTGATGCAGTTGCAAGCGTTCGTCACCTACCAGATGAAGAAGGGATGGTACGTCGCAACCTCGCCCATCCTGGAAGCGAACTGGAGGGCGTCAAGCGGCAACATCTGGCTCGTGCCAGTCGGCGGCGGAGTGGGCAGAATCACTAAGATGGGAGCGCAGCCGATCAACGTCACCGCGCAGTTCTACGGCAACGCACATTATCCCGCAGGAAGTTCGCCGTGGAGCATGCGGTTGCAGTTTGATCTGCTCTTCCCGGAAGGTCCAAAGAAATAGTCGCACCGCAACGCCCAGAATTCATAATACTTACCGCACATTCCGCCGCTCCTTGACGCGAAATCGTACTCCGGTCGCAGATCGTCGCGGCTACGGCGCTTAATCGGCTTCCTCATCAAAGCGAGAACCAAACAAGAATTAAGACAGCAGCTTGAGGCGGCGGAGGTCATCTTCGGACCATCCGATGTCCGCCATCATAGCCTTCAGCGTTCCTATGGGAAACGTATCCCGAAGATGGTGATAGGCAACGACCACTCGCCTTTCATCCTCGTGCCGATAGATGCGGTGGCTGCCGCGAGTGCGGGTCAGGCGAAATCCATCTGCGTGCAATGCGCGAACGAACTCCCGCGCGGTGATGCTACGCCGTATTTCAGGCATAGTTGACTGCGACTGCAGCCGTTGGCCACTCCAGCGCCCCTTCCGCTGGATCGACGGGCACCGCTTGTCCGGATTCGCGCAGGTCTTCCAGGTAGAGCTCAATGGCTTCGCGAGCATTCGCCAAAGCCTCATCGTAGGACCGCCCCCAGGTGTGGCATCCCTTCAGCGCGGGACAGAAAGCGTGATATGCCTTCTGGCCGTCCTCGGTCCGGTCTTCTTCCACCAATACTTGGAAAACATACGACTTCATCGCGCTCACCCCCTTCAGTCCGAAAACTCCCTTTAGTCTTCCCCGACTCGCAGCACCGCCAGAAACGCTTCCTGCGGAATGTCCACGCGCCCAATGCGCTTCATGCGCTTCTTGCCTTCCTTCTGCTTTTCCAGCAGCTTGCGCTTGCGGCTGATGTCGCCGCCGTAGCACTTGGCGATGACGTTCTTGCGCATCGCGGCCACGGTTTCGCGCGCAATGACCTTCGCGCCAATCGCCGCCTGGATCGCCACTTCAAACATCTGCCGCGGAATCAGCTCCCTCATCTTCGACACCAGCGCGCGTCCGCGATCGTACGCGAAGTCCTTATGCACGATGATCGACAGCGCATCGACAGGATCGCCCGAGACCAGGATATCCAGCTTCACCATCGGCGACTCCCACGCTCCGGCCAGGTGGTAATCCAGCGACGCGTAGCCGCGCGAAACCGTCTTCAGCTTGTCGTAGAAGTCCAGCACGATCTCGTTCAGCGGCAACTCGTAGGTGAGCATCACGCGCGTCGAGCTGACGTACTCGAACGCCTTCTGCTTGCCGCGCTTGTCTTCCACCAGCTTCAGAATGCCGCCAACATATTCCTCGTTGGTCAGGATCGTGGCCAGGATCACCGGCTCTTCGATCTTCATAATCTCGCTGGGATCGGGCCAGCGCGACGGATTGTCCACGTCAGTCACCGTGCCATCGGTCAGCGTGATCTTGTAGCGTACGCTGGGCGCGGTGGTGATCAGATCAAGGTTGTACTCGCGCTCCAGACGCTCCTGAATGATCTCCATGTGCAGCAGGCCGAGGAAGCCGCAGCGGAAGCCGAAGCCCAGTGCCACTGAGCTTTCCGGCTCGAAGAAGAACGATGAGTCGTTCAGCCGCAGCTTCTCCAGTGCTTCGCGCAGCAGCGTGTGCTCGTGCGCGTCCACGGTGTAGATACCGGCGAAGACCATCGGCTTCAGCTCTTCAAAGCCGGGCAACGGCTCGATCGCGGGATGATGGTCGTCGGTAATGGTGTCGCCAATCTTGCAATCGGCAACCGTTTTGATGGTCGCTGTCAGGAAGCCCACCTCGCCGCCGGAGAGCTGGTCCACTTCCACGGGCTTGGGGGTGAGCACGCCCAGCGTCTCCACATCGAAGGTGCGGCCATTCGACATCAGGCGAATGCGCTGGCCTTTGCTGATGGTCCCCTGGATAACGCGCGCCAGCACCACCACGCCGCGATAAGAATCGAACCACGAGTCGAAGATCAGCGCTTGAAGCTGGTTGGCGGCGCGGCCTACGGGCGGCGGAATGAGCTTGACGATCGCTTCCAGCACCTCGGGCACGCCCTGCCCGGTTTTAGCACTGATGGCAAGCGCGTGCGACGCGTCCAGCCCTACCGCGCTCTCGATCATTTCCTTGGTGCGTTCGATGTCGGCGCTGGGCAAATCAATTTTGTTGATGACCGGAATGATCTCCAGCCCGTTGTTGATGGCGATGTAGGCGTTGGCCAGCGTCTGCGCTTCGACGCCCTGTGATGCGTCAACCACCAGCAGCGCGCCTTCGCACGAAGCCAGCGAGCGCGACACTTCATAGCTGAAGTCCACATGCCCGGGCGTGTCGATCAAGTTAAGCTGATAGGTTTTGCCGTCGGCCGCCGGATACATCATGCGCACCGAATGCGCTTTGATAGTGATGCCGCGCTCGCGCTCCAGGTCCATCGTGTCCAGCACCTGGGCTTCCATCTCGCGCGCCGTCAGCGAGCCGGTAAGCTCCAGCAGACGGTCGGCAAGCGTGCTCTTCCCATGATCGATATGGGCGATGATGGCGAAATTTCGGATGAGTGCTGGATCCATGCGAGCTAGCCGAGGGCTACTTTGATTCTACAGGCAAGACGCTTTCTCTGTTGTTGCGGATGCAGCTCGATGACGAGGCTTCGAGTGGCGCAAAGGGAAAGCTCACCCAGCGCTGATAGCTCATTATCTTTATCTTTGCGCTTTGCAATCGGTAGAATCGGAGAGCCATGCTGATCCTGGCTTCCGCCTCGCCCCGCCGCTCCCAGCTTCTACGCCATGCCGGGATTGCTTTCACCGTCACGGCGGCAGATGTTCCAGAAGAACCGTTGTCGAATGAAACGCCGCTCAAATACGCGCGACGGCTGGCCCACGACAAAGCTTTGGCTGTCTTCGTCAGCCATCCCGAAGACGTCGTGCTTGGCGCCGACACCGTGGTGGTGGTCGACGAGCATCTGCTGGAGAAGCCGACCGACGCCGAGGATGCGGCCCGCATGTTGCGTCTGCTCTCCGGCCGCACACATCAAGTCATAACCGGCGTCTGCGTTCTGGCAGAGGGATTTGAACGCAGCGAAGCCGAGGTAACACAAGTCACGTTCAGCCAACTTTCCGGCGATGAGATCGCAGACTACGTCCGCACCGGCGAGCCGATGGACAAGGCGGGCGCCTACGCAATCCAAGGCATGGCCTCGCGCTGGGCAGAGCGGATCGACGGCTGCTATTTCAACGTTGTGGGATTGCCAGTGCCGCGCGTCTATCGGCTATTGCGAGCCGCCGCAGCGGCCACGGGAAAGACATTGGCACAAGACAAGTAGCTCCCTCACGGGTTGCACCCTTCCTCTGGAGCCAACAGCGTAGCGCTTTGCTAAAGGGCACGCGGGCGGACGCCGATAGCCAATGTATGAGGCATCTCCCCGGCCGTGCAGTGGACTGGCTAATCGACTTAGTGTTGCAGCGCAGGCTCTCGCCGCCCCTGGCCGAGCTAACGCGGGTAATGGAGGCGGTGGCGCAGCAGCAGAACTTAAGCGCACGCGTGACGATCGCGGGCAGCGACCCGATGGCCCGGCTCGGCAACACCTTCAACCTGATGCTGGCGAAGATGGAGCAACGCGAGCGCGATCTCCAGCAGAAGCAGCGCGAGACCGAAACCGCACTGGCACGGCAAAGGGAAATTAACCAGCAGCTGCTGAAAGCCAAAGAGGAAGCCGAGGTCGCCAATCGCGTCAAGAGTGAATTTCTGGCTAACATGAGCCACGAAATTCGTACTCCCATCAACGGCGTGATTGGCATGACGGAGCTGGCACTGGAGACCAACCTGACGCCCGAGCAGCGGGAGTATCTTTCGACGGTGAAGCTGTCAGCCGATTCGCTGCTGTCGCTGATCAACGACATTCTGGACCTGTCGAAGATGGAGGTAGGACGGCTGGAGCTGGACTGCTTCGAGTTCAATGTCCATGAGGTGGTGGGAGCGATGCTGAAGGGTATCGCCATCCGCGCCCACCAGAAGGGGCTGGAGCTGGTGTATGACATCCGGCCGTCAGTGCCGGAGATTCTGGTGGGCGACGCGCACCGGCTGCGGCAAATCCTGCTGAACCTGGTGGCCAATGCGATCAAGTTTACCGAGCGTGGCGAGGTACTGGTGACCCTTGACGGCGCGCCGGAACGGGGACCGAACATGGTCCACATGATGGTGCGGGACACCGGCATCGGCATTCCGCGGGAGAAGCAGGCGCTGATTTTCAAAGCTTTCTCGCAAGCCGAATCTTCCCACAGCCGGCGGTATGGCGGCACCGGGCTGGGACTGGCCATCGCCTCGCGGCTGGTGCGGCTGATGGGCGGCGAGATCTGGGTGCAAAGCGAGCCTGACCAGGGCAGCGAGTTCCATGTAATGTTGCCGCTTCCGGCGGGCACACCCCAGAGTCTGGCCATTCCGGATTGCCTGAAGGGCGTGACAACGCTGATTGTGGACGACAACCTGACGCAGCGGAAGATCCTGACCGCGATGATGAGCCAGTGGGGCATGAAGGCGGAGTCGGTGGAAACCGCGATGCAAGGTTTGTCGGCGATGGAGACGGCGGTCAGCGCTGACAGCCCGTACCGGCTGGTGCTCATCGACGGCAACATGCCGGAGATGGATGGCTTCCAGCTGGCGGAATGCATCAAGCGCAATCCCAAGCTGGCGGGCGCAACCATCCTGATGCTGAGTCCCGGCCTGCATTCCGATGACATCACCCGCTGCAAGCAGCTCGGCGTCTCGGCTTATCTCATCAAGCCGATCCGGCGGCTGGAACTGCTGAAGGTGGTGGTGCGAGTGCTGAACGACAAGGGAATCTTCGCTGCCCCCGCGAACGATGCCGGGCCTTGGGAAAAAGAGCGGCACAACCGGCTGCGGGTTCTGGCGGCAGAGGACAACCGCGTCAACCAACGGGTGCTGGCGCGGATGCTGGAGAAGGAAGGCCATCGCGTGACCTTGGTGGAGGACGGCGAGGCCGCCATCCGGGCCAGCGCGGAGACCGACTTCGACGTGATCCTGATGGACGTGCAGATGCCGGTGATGGACGGGCTGGAGGCGACGGCCAGCATTCGCAGGCGGGAGCTGACGACAGGCAAGCATGTGCCCATTGTGGCCCTGACCGCGCATGCCATGAAGGGCGACCGGGAACGCTGCCTGGGGGGCGGCATGGACGCTTATGTAGCCAAGCCGGTGCAGAAGCAGGAGCTGCTGCATATCATCTATCAGTACAGCACGCCTCCGGTGTCGGCTGGTGTAAGAGCGGCTGGGACGACGGCGCCAGGGGACAGGGGAGTGCTGGACCTGGCTCGCGGTCTGGAGCGCAGCGGCGGCGATGAGCAGATTCTTGCCGAGCTGTGCGAGCTGTTCGTGCACGATTCCAATGTGCTGCCGCCGATTATGCTGCGGGCATTGGAAAATGGCGACCACGAAGCGGCAGCCCGGACGGCGCACCGGCTGCGGACCTCGGCGGGCGCCATTTGCGGAACGCGGGCGTATTACGCCGCCCAGACGATGGAAGAGGCGGCGCGGGCCGGCGACAAAGACAAGATCAGGGCCGCAGTGGGGCTGTTGCAACTCGAACTGCACAGCTTGCGCGCGGCGGCCAAGAAGTTTCTGGCGCAAGGCGGCGCCGGGCCGGAACACTCCAGAGCAGACGCGGCGGGGGCCAAGGAAGAGCTGATTAGCTTTGTTGGAGCCCCCCTCGGCGGCTAAAGCGCCGTATTCACCACGGAAGCACGGAGGACACGGAGAGGAAAAAAATGATATAGGGCAAACTACGGACGGCCTGAAGGCCGTCCCCTTCGAAGCCAGGAGTTAGTCGGGGTTTCCTTCTCAGTTCAAACCGCGATGGCGACCGCAGTCTGAGGCCTGCCTAATTCATTGACTTCGGCTTTTGTTGGGTGCAAAATGCCAGCCATCAGCTGACTGGGGTGCCCATCATGAAGCTTCGCTTCGCTTCGCTGTCGCTGCTCACATTGTGCGTGACATTGGCGGCTGTTCCGGCCGCGGCCCAAGACATTTACAACAACGGCCCGATCAACGGGAATGTCGATGCCTGGACGATTAACTTCGGCTATATCGTTGGCGACACCTTCACCGTTTCCAGCGGCACCAGTACGATCACAGGCATGTCGTTTGGGGCATGGCTGTTTCCCGGCGACAGTCTAACGTCGGCAGAAGTTTGGATAAGCTCCTCGGCCCTCGGTACGGGCACCACGTACTTCAACCAGACGGTGGACTTTACTGCATCCGGCTGCGCCATGAACCTGTACGGATATAACGTCTGCACCGAGACTGGGCTGTTCAGCGGCCCTACCCTGAACAACGGTACCTACTGGGTGAACCTGGAGAATGCCGTCATTCCCAGCGGCGATCCAGTGTACTGGGACGAGAACTCCGGTGTAGGTTGTACGTCGCCGGGCTGTCCATCTCAAAGCATCGAGTCTGCGGGGTCGATTCCTTCGGAGTCGTTCACGATACTGGGGACTGCCTCCAGCACTACCACCAGTACGACGACGACCGGAACGGTTCCCGAGCCGAGCAGCCTGATGTTGTTTGCTTCCGGGTTCTTTGGCTTGGCTGGGATGTTGCGGCGGAAGCTGTTCTGACTTCACTTGACGGGAGGTCTTGCCATGAATCTGCGCATCGCGTCGCTCTCGCTGCTCACACTGTGCCTGATACTGGCGGATGTTCCGGCCGCGGCGCAAGGTATCTACAACAATGGCCCGATCAACGGGAACACTGACGCCTGGACCATCAACTTCGGATACATCGTCAGCGATACTTTCACCATTTCCGGCGGCACTACCACCGTTACCGGCGTTACGTTCGGAGCGTGGCTGTACCCGGGCGACACGCTGACGTCGGTCGAGGTCGATATCACCTCCGGGGAGAACGGAGGCACCACCTACTTCGACCAGGTGGTGCCTTTCACGGGATCGGGTTGCATGGTCAACCAATACGGCTACAACGTATGCGCCGAGACCGGCCTTTTCAACGGCCCCACGCTGAACAACGGTACCTACTGGCTGAATCTGGAGAACGCCAGCGTGCCCAGCGGCGATCCAGTGTACTGGGATGAGAACTCGGGTATCGGCTGCACCTCGCCGGGCTGCCCGTCAGAGCCTTCTGAAAACTCGGTTGGCTCGATCCCCTCGGAGTCGTTCACCATGCTGGGCACCACCGGCAGCAGCACTTCCACCAGTACGACGACGACCGGCACGGTTCCGGAGCCCGGCAGCATCATGCTATTCGGCTCTGGCATTCTTGGGCTGGTAGGGGTGTTGCGGCGGAAGCTGTTGTGAGTAGGGTGCGCGTCCGAGGGCTGTGCGAAAGTTGTGCCGTCCCTACGGGACTCGGGTACCTCTATCGCCCTACCCAGGACTCCGCTTCCCACCCCAATTCGCGCAAATGCGGCGCGAATCCGGGGCCCTGGCTGCGCTCCGTCCTGGGCTAAGTTGAGTCGTCCCGCGGGGCGGGACGGGAGCTTGGTTGTTGACCCTGTGGCGCAGGTGTCAGCATTTCAGAGCGTCGTTGTTGACGCTGTTGCGCGAGCGTTAGCATTTCAGCCGTCGTTGTTGACGGCGCATTGCGCTGGATTTCGTGCGTTCACGGCAGCAATCCGCCTGATAACACAATACTTAATGTGTTTTCCCCCGAATTCATCATCCTTCAACCACGGCGCGAATCTAATCATGTAAGGATTACACAGCTTACGAGGGCTGCGTGCACAATGCGCCAGCATAACGACCAACCTGAATTCGAGGCCATGCTAGACAAGATACAACCGAAGAAGCGCTACATATTCGCCAGCGACTTTGACCAGACCCTGAGCTTCAACGACTCAGGCTACGTTCTGAGCGAGTTGCTGGGGATTTCCGCCACCGAATACGAGCGCAAGACCACCGGGATGACCAAGCTGAACCTGGTGCAGCAGGGGGGCGAGCTCGCCTACTTGCTGCTGCACGATCCCGAATTCCGCTCGCGGGCGCGGCGCGAACATTTGTACGAAGCCGGCAAGCGAGTGCGGCTGAAGCCGAACATCGACGCGCTGTACAGCTTCCTGTCGGACGAAGTTGAGGGCTACCACTTCGATTTCTACGTGATCTCAGCCGGCCCGGTCGAGGTGATTCGCTCGGCGCTGGAGGGCATCATTCCGCCCGAGCACATCTACGGCACTGAGTTCGAGTACAACGCCGACGGCGAGATCGAGCGCATCAAGCAGGTGACGGCGGGGTATGGCAAGGTGGCCGTGATTGATCAGTTGCTGGAGAAGCTGAAGACCGGCCCCGACCGCATTGTGTATGTGGGTGATGGCAGCTCCGACATTCACGTGATGCTGCACGTCAACCGGCGCGACGGCTTTACGATTGCAGTGTCGGAGAACAAGTACCTGGCGCCGATTGCCAAGCGTTCGGTGATCAGCGACAGCGCGCTGGCGATTCTGGTGCCCATCCTGGAGGAAGTTGTGGGCTGGGATTCGGCGAAGATCCGCGAGCTGTTCGAAGCCAAGGGGCTGCTGATCCAGCAGTGGGACAAGGTACAGACTGACATGCTGACCATTGTGCCAATCGCGGCGCCACAGGAAGAAGAGGTAGAGGCGACGTTGGTGGACTGAAGAAGAAGTAATTAGCAGTTAGTAATTAGCAAAACCACCCTGTCAGGGTGATGCTTCCGCTCAGGGTAACGGCTGAACCGGACGGCAAGGCAGGGGCGATGCGGAATCACGCCGGCTTGCGGCCCCAGTTGGCAGTGAAGGTAATGACGCTGGTCCAGTAATGCGGGTCGCGATAGTGGTTGTCGATCTGCGCCAGGGTTTCGTCAGTAATGTAACCCGACTCGAGCAGCGCCGGGCGCAGTTCGTGAAAGGTTTCGATCCAGTACGTTGCCCAGAGCGAGCCGCCGTTGAAGATTGAAGTGTGGCCTTCGCCCGCCACATCTTGCAGGCCAAGAGCGTCCAGCCAGGCGGCAATCTTGCGTCCGATGAAGTAGTCGATGCCCACACCGGCCGACCATTGCAACCATCCTTGCCAGAAAGTGCGCAGCGCCGCCGGCTCGGCGACGGTGCAAGGAAGCATGTCGGGTTCGACGGAAAGCAGTACGCCGCCCGGCTTCAGCGCGCCCTGCATTCGCCGCAAGGCCAGTTGCGGATCGGAGATGTGATGCAGCATGGCGCGCGCAACCACGAAATCGTAAGTACCCTCTTCGATGGCGTCACGCAGAACGTCGAGGCGGCGGACTTCGAGGCATGGGAGTTGGAGGCCCGCGACATAGGTAGTGTCGAGATCGCTGACGACCACGTGGCCGCTGGGGGCAACGCGCGTAGCCAGCCACCGCGCAATCGATCCGTTGCCGCAACCCACTTCCAGACAGCGCCACCCGGGCCGCAGCCCGAGCCGCTCGATGTGGGCGCGCTCAAGGGGATCGAGCAACTGCGACATCAGGGCCAGGCGATGGCGCTCGCCGGCCAGGTTGTGAGGCAAAATATAGCCGGACATGGCCGTCCTCCGGGGTTAGAGTTGAAGTGCGTTCGTACTATACGCGATCGGGTATCGCAGGAGAGTATCGGAAGTGGGTTCACAGCGAAAATCCTTCTGGCTGCTGTTCACGCTGCTGAGCGTGGGAGCGTTCTTTCTGCCGTTGTGGTGGGGCGTGGGCGAGACCGTTGCCGCGCTGGTGGTGAGCTGGTGGGTGATCTATCGCAGCGGGATTTACTAGCGGATTTCGCGGGTCCGAAGGTTGCGTCGCAAGGCGGTGTCGCCGCTCTGCGGCTCGCACGATTTGCAGCTTGACCGGGGCCTGACGGCCCCGGCTAACTTCATCTCGCCGCTGCGCGGCTTGATTTATGCGCTTCGAGTGGTTTGTCCCACCGGCAAGTCTCTTTTCCAGGTTGCGAGATAGTCTCTGAAGACGCGCGCTTCCACTTATTTGCCGAGTTTGCCGCGCGGTGTCCCCACGCCCGTACACTGATCGTAGTAGGCACCCGCATTGTGGCCGGTACCATTAGAGCCGGTAGTAACATCGTAGAAGTTCTGACTATAGTTGGTATGGTTGAACTCCTGGGAATAGATAAGGTTGTTCTCCTGGTTAGTGAAGAAACCACCAACTACAGGAGCCTGGCCCTGGCGATTGTAGGCATTATTGACTATGCCGGCCAGAGAAGGCGAAGCTACGCTGGTGCCCCCCACTACCAGCCATCCGCTGTACCCATAGGTATCGTAGACATAGACACCGCTGGCCGGGTCGGCGTTAAAGGACAGGTCAGGAGTCTGCCGCGCACTCTGGCCAAATAAAGGATACTGAAAGCTGGCCCACGGTCCCATACCGTTCGTAATGACAGGCGGATTTTGCCAGACTTCATACTCGCTGACTCCGCCGCCGGAGTCGGACCAGCAGCTCTCGCTCAGGAAATTCCCGTTGACGTCGCGATTAACCGTGGTGCCACCGGCGGAAACTACCCAGGGTGAAGAGCTGGGATAGGCAGCACCCCATCCAGAGTCGCCCGCCGAGGCAAAGTAGCTAATTACCTTCCAATAGTATCTATAGAAAACTACGTCCATGGCAACTTCGCTGGAGAACTCTCCACCGCCCCAGCTATTAGAGATGTCGCCGCCGCCAGCCTGGGTCACTTTAAATCCGGCTACCAGCTCGGCGAAGGTAAGGTCGGAGTAGGAGTTACTACAAGCTTCGACCAGAATAATTTGCGCGCTGGGCGCCATGGCATGGGCCCACTCAATGTCCAAGTCCTCCTCGACGCCCCAGTCGGTATCGCCGGAAGGCGTGCCACTGCAACTGGCGGTCATGCCGTTCAGGGTACCGAAGTAAGTGTTGGCATAGACCTTGATGAAGTTTGCGGCCGGCAAACCATAATAGCTGGAGAAAGCGGCCAGGTCGGAGGATGCGTTGGGATTGTCATAGGCGTCGACCAGTGCGATGGCACCCCAGCCGCCGGTAGGATGATTAGTGCCACCGGTTGCGGGATTGCATCCTGTATAGATGGGACCAACCTTGTAGACACAGCCCATGGAGGCCGGCGTCTCAGCAAAGGTATAGCTCGGTACCGGCGAGGACAATGGGTAGCCGGCAGGAGCGAAGATCAGGTGGTTGGTGTGGGCGCGCAGGCCGGCATCCCCGGGACGCAGGATGCTGCTGGCTGGAGTAATCACGGTGCCCGGCCGGGTGAAGATTTGCGGCGTGGCCGGTTGCTGTTGGTCAGAAGATATTGTCTCGTCCGGGGTGCGCTCATCAGCATCCTGAGCGGCCACCAGCGCAGAAGTACCGAAGGCAAACGACAGAAGCAATAGAAATGTAAATAGGCGGGACCTGGTCATAGCTTTCCTTTTTCGTGATGGAGTTCGTCGGCCAGCAAGGCGGCCGGTAGCGGAGGGTAGGTCAGTTGAACCGGGACAAAAACTACGGTCTGGGTCGAAGCGTCAGAAAGGAACCCTGACCCACCGCTCGCACACGGGCCGCTGATAGCTACATCGGACGCGCGGTGGGAGACTTTAGGGCAGGAGAAAGTGGTCAGTGGCTAGGGGCTAGTGGCTAGTAACCGCAGATGCTTTAACCCCAGCAGACTTTTGAGAATCGACGGGCTGGAGCGAAGGTCCCCACCCAAGCGATGGAAGCTTGGGTGGGGGCGGCGTCGGGATAATGGGGTGGGCCGCCCTGCCGCATTCTTACTTGCTAGCGATGAGCGACTCTATGCGCGACAGGCGCTGCTGTAAGTCATGGATCTGCTCCTGTTGAGTTTGAATCACATCCTGCTGCGCAGAGACTACGGCGTGCTGCTTCTGCAGTTCATTCAGCAGCATGGGAGCCAGCAACTGATACTTCACCGTGTAGGGCTGGCCGTCCTTGTCATATACCGCCATCTCGGGATAGACCTTGGCCACTTCCTCGGCGATTAGGCCATATTGCAGTGTGTGCGCTCCGTCGTCATATTGTGGCTTGTAGAAGAAAGTGACCGGCCGCAGTTGGAAGAGTTTGCTGCTGCTGTCGCCCATGTCGGCGATTTGGTCCTTGAAACGGAGAGATGAAACTACACAATTGGTTCCAGGCGTTGTTCCAAACGTCGTTCCGTTCGGATCGACGCAAACCGCCTGGAAAGGAGGGGTCGGGGTTCCAGCCGAATTGTAGATACCCGCGATGTAGGTAGCGGTTTGGTGAGAGAGAAAGCCATTAACGTCACCGATACGGATGGTGAGAGTGTCGGTGGCGAGTCCTTGACTACCAATGTCGATGTTGCCGGTGCCGGCCGCGAGGGTGCCCGCAGAATAACCGACGTCAATATTGTTGTTCCCCGATTCAGGTCCGTAGCATGCACCACCGCCGAGGCACGTATTGCGGAATCCGCCGATGTTGTTGAATCCCGCGAACTCCCCAACGAAAGTGTTGGCGTAACCGGTTACGTTGTCGATCCCAGCGAATTCTCCAATAAAGGTGTTGAGGTCGGCGGTGTTCGCCTCGCCAGCCGCGGCGCCAAGGAAGGTGTTCCCATTTCCCTCGTTGAGAGCCATGCCAGCCTCCCAGCCCATGGCGGTGTTGTCATAGCCGGTGGTGTTGACCTGCCCAGCAGCGGAGCCGACGAAAGTATTCTGAAAGCCGCCATTATTAACTTCTCCAGTATTCGTCCCGACGAAGGTATTGTCATTACCGCCGCCGCCGGTGAATACGCCGACAAACAGATTACGGTTCCCGAATGGGTTAATGTTAAGCACCGGATGGTAGGCAATCATGTAGGAGGTTGGCGTGTCGGTCGTGTTGATATTCCCCAAGCCACCGACGACATCGAGCTGGGCCGCTGCATTTGGCACGCCGTTGATGCCAACATTAAAAGTCCCTGGGACCTCGGTAATGTTGGTGCACTGGACGCTAGTCGAAGTCAGCCACTTGGTCAGAAGAAAGCTTCCGGGCGCGCCGCACATGCCGCTGACGCCGCCAGCGGTGGAAGTGGTGCTGCCAAGGTGGCCGGTGGAGTCTATGATGACCTGCTGGTAGCCGGGCGAGAGCGGGACATTGTAGATACCGGCAATGTAGGTATTTTCTTGTCCACAAGGAGGTGTGTACAGTCCAAAGCAGTTAGTGGTCGAGTAGGGAAAACCAATACGGATGGTATTGGATTCGTTGGCGCCAGGATTCCATATGTTAATGTTGTCGTTACCCCCGACGTCGTTTATACCAACCTCGAATCCTAACATTACGTTGCGATTTCCGGGATTGCCTCCGCCTGCGGTGTCGCCAATTAGGGTATTTTGGTACCCAGTAGTGCTGAGGTGACCGGACCAGCTGCCAACGTAAGTGTTTTGATGTCCGGTAGTGTTTATCGCGCCGCTAAGGAAGCCGATGTAAGTGTTGGCGAAGTTGCCAGTGCCATTGCTTGCGTTCCCGGCATTAAATCCGACGAACGTTTCATCAGGTTGCGTCAGGGTTGTGGGGCCGGCACCCTGCCCGACATAAATGCTCGTATTCCCAAGCCGTAACACAGTGTTGAGTCCGATCTGGTAATACTGGCTGGTATTGACTGGCCCACCCACGTCGAGTGTTGTTTTCGGCGTGTTATTCGCGATGCCCACATTAGCGGCGGAGGTTAGCCCGCTCTGCGAGATCACGGAGTCACAGAGTAAGTCAGAAGTACCCAAGGTGGTGAAGATGGGAAGAACGGCGACGGCAGGATTGAGGGCCGTAGACGGGCAGGGACTGCCCGCCACCACCGGCACGCTGGCTGAAGTGGCCGGCGGGCCGGCGCTGGCAATTCCGGAAGGAATCAGCGGATTTGCCGTGATGCCGCTGACCTCGTCAGCCGATGGTACCTTGACGAAGGCCGATGGGGGCAGTCCGCCCAGGGTGTCAGCTTCATGGGCCTTGAAGGCATAGGGCACGCTCACAAACAGGACACGCGCCTGTTCCTGCTGACCTTGCACCTGCACGCCCAGCCAGCGCCGCTCCTGTTGCGAGAACAGATCGTCCGGCAATCCCGCGGCGGTGGTGCTGCCCAGCAGCACGGAGTACTGGCCAGTTGCTTCGGGCGTGACGTTCTGCGTCTCCTGCCAGACGGCTGCACCGCCAGCCTCTTGGTTGTAGATGGCGAATGTAACGCCAACGGGCGTGGTGGATGCAAGGGTCGCGCCTTGCGCGTCCTTCAGAGTTCCACTGTAGCGGATGAGGTTGGGAACGGATGCGGTCGTGGTTGCCGCCAGCGTGGATGTTTGTTGGGCTGAGCTGAGGGAGGCGAAGAACAAACTGCAGAGAGCAAGGACGACGATGATTCTTGGGCGGCGCATAGGATCTCCTGGGGAGCTACCTACTCTTTCTTATGTGAGTCGGAATAACAATCCGACGCCCTGGCTCACAAAGGAAAGGTTTGCAGTACGGCGCCGCAGAGAGCCAAGGACGATGAGAGCGGCGCTAATTGGAATCGGGCCTTGGGGAAAGGCGTCCTTACTCCTGCTGATCCGCCATTGGCCATGGGCGGATGCCTCGCAGGAGTTCCCTGCCTGTCTTACGCACAGCCTGAAGAGCCGAACTACCCCAACATCTGGACGGGAGTGTGGTCGTACTTGGTGGCCCAAGTACCTACTGATTAAGGGGAGATGGGAGCGAGCGTAGGCCGGTTTTAACCAAATGTCAACAAGATTTTAATAGGGCTGTAATAATCGGCAGCCAGTTGTCGGTTGCCAGTTGCGAGCAGATCCCGGGCTGAAGCCCATCAACAAGAACGAGCGCGAGTTTCGCTGGGCTGAAGCCCGGCGCTTCTACCTGGAAGACAAGACGCGATGACTTAGGTCCCCAGCACGTCGGCCAACTTGGTGATGTGGAAGAGTTCTTTGACGCGCGGGGATAGGTTGATGAACTCGAGGGTGCAGTAGGCTGCGGCGGCGGCCGATACCTTCAGGCCAACCAGAGTGCCCAGGCCGGAGCTGTCCACAAAGTTCACGTCGCTGAGGTCGAGGATGATGCGACGGCACTTGGGGATCATGGGCTTGACCAGCTGCTTGAGCTCGGGCGCGGTCTCGCCCACGATGCGACCGTGGCCTTTGATGGTGGTGGTGTCGCCCGCCAGTTCGACTTCGTAGGTGAAGAGCGGGGATGGTGGAGTTGCCATAGTTGCCTCCTGACATCGTGACCAGGCCGGGTTGCGCTGCGTCGCGGCGAAGCAATTTCCATGCGGCCGGCGCGATGGTTGTTTCGCGACCCATCATTGTACTGCTACTCTCAGCTTATGCCGAAGTTCGTCTTCTGGAACCTGAACCAGCGCGACCTTCCAGAGCTGGTCACGCAACTGGCGCACCAGGAGCGCGTGGATATATTGGTGCTGGCGGAGTGCGGCAGCAAGTCGTGGGAGCTGATAGAGGCGCTGAATGCCGAATGCGCCGACTATCAGATGGGCTGGAGCAATTGCGAGCGCCTGCTGTTCCTGACGCGCTTCAACTCGCGCTGGCTGTCGGCGCGGTTCGAGAGCAGCCACGTTTCCATCCAGCGGCTGGAGATGCCGGCGCGGCGCAGCCTGCTGATAGCCGCGGCGCACCTGCCCAGCAAGCTGCACTTCTCGGAGGAGAGCCAGGTATTCGAATCGGTACAGCTGGCGCGCATGATCGAGGAGGTGGAAGCCAAGGAGGGCCATCAGCGGACGATGGTGCTGGGCGACCTGAACATGAATCCGTTTGAGGCGGGCATGGTGGGCGCGCGCGGCGGACTGCACGCGACCATGAGCCGGAGCGTCGCTGGCCGCGAGAGCCGCACCGTGCAGAACCAGAAGTGCAGGTTCTTCTACAATCCCATGTGGAACCATATGGGCGACCGCAGCGGTGTGGGCGGAACGTTTTACTATGAAAGCTCCGAGGCGGTCTGCTACTTCTGGAACATGTTCGATCAGGTGCTGCTGCGGCCGCAACTGCTGAAGGGATTTGCGCCGGAGCAGGTGAGGATCGTTACCGAGATAGGCGGCGTATCGCTGCTGGAAGGTGGACGGCCGAATACGAAGGTAGCGTCGGACCATCTGCCGGTGATGGTGGAGTTGCAGTTTTAGGGGACGAGGTTGGGGATTAGGGAATAGGGGATAGTGAAAGTTAGTAGCGGCTGCCCGGTCGAGTGCAGGTAGCGCTATTGGTTACCGATTAGCTGCTAGCTGACGGCTGACAACTGACAGCTTATTTGCGGAGGTTCCATGACTGACGACCTATGGCCGGCTAATATCGGCGACTCCAAGCTGACCACCCCGGTGGCCGTACTGAAGGAACAGGCCGAGCTGCTGGGGGAGAAGACGAAGCAGCTAGTAAAGGGTGAAGTGGCTACCCAGACTACTGGCAACTTGTTTGTACATCACTTCTATCTGGTGGCGCCGACGCTGAACTATAAATACGAGCTATTTACGGTGTCGCATGTGATTAACTTCTATCCCCTGACACTGCGGCAGACTAGCCAGAACCTCACCCTAATGAATGAAGAGGATTTCAAGGAGAAGCTGAAGGAGATCCTGTCGTCACAACACACGCTGAACGTGGTGCACTCAATCTTGGCGCAGGTAAGGGTGTAAAGGCAGTGGCCAGTGGCCAGCTGCCAGTAGCGATGCCGGGTTAGTCTCCTAAGGAAGGACGCGAACCTGGGGCAACGAAGCGCGGAGCCTGTCAATTTTGTTTCCCACCCACTCGGCAACAGCGCGCGCGAAGGGTGGGACAGCCGGTACGCTGCTATGAGGCGTTAGCCATCCGCTATTGTTTTCGTTATAAACAGTGGCAAGTCGGGCGAAATAACCTTCTAACTACCGCACTTTAAGGCTATTGACATTAATTTCCACTCAACGTAAAGTCGCGTCACTTTAATTGGCCGCTCCCAAAACTTTAACCGCTCCCATAACACCACCTCTTCGGAGGACGGTCTTTGTGCTGAGGCTAGGAACATCTGTGTAGCGCCTGCCTGGTCTCAGAGTTATCTGTCTATTCTCGGCAAGACAATAAGCAACGTCGCTGGGACTTGTCTCCTGGTGACTGGGGATAGTTCTGGATCGAGAGGGTCTAGTTCTAGCTTGCGACGAACAGGTCCTGACGCAGTCGCCGGGTTTTAGCGATAGCCCGGGCACTGTGCTGCTACCGCACTTCCGGGTGCATGTTCCGAGCAAAGTCGAAGGGTTAGGCCGCGCCATCTCTAGTTATCTGTAATTCAAAACGAAGTCGTGGACAGACGGCGAGTCGGTCGCTTGGTGTAGGTTTTTCGGATCGCTGTTCTCGCGGAAGGTGAAGGTATGAGCAAATCTGGAAGCCTAGTTATTGGTTGGCAAATCTTCTTGCGTATCTTGACTCTGGCCGTCATCGCTGTGGTGTTTGGCGTGGGTTACCCATTGGCGGCACAGAACCCCACCATAGCTTCAATTGTACCGAGTCCGGCATCCCCGGGCGATACCGTGACCATCACCGGCACAGGGTTCGGCGATAAGCAGGCCGGCAGTAGCGTTATGTTCGGTCCGGCGGCTGCTTCCGTGACGGATTGGACGGATACATCCATCAAAGCTACGGTTCCGGGCGTTACCGAAGGGTCGTATAACGTGGTTGTGACCGTCGCCGGGAAGGGTTCGAGCAGCTTGCCGGTTTCCGTTACCGCCCCTATTTCAATATTTGTAAGCCCCGGATTTATAAGGCCGGCAAATGGAAAACTTCCGTCGTCCGGTTCTCTGACTGTCAATTGTCTGAGCGGAAGTCCAGTTTCTGATTTCAGCAAAGATACTCTGATTATCGATGGCTTCGGCCTTACCCTCTCGGCGAAGCCTTCGGCTGCCGGCACTTGCTCGATTACGTACGGTCTGACGATTGATCCGAACACCAACGTAGGAGACCACAACGTCGCACTTGTGGATCCAACTGGCAAGACACTGGCGACTGCCTTGTTCAAAGTAGTGGACGCCGGGGCAGGGTCCATTCCTCCCGGCCTGGGACCAGAGGTGGACGCTTTTTACACGGTGATGACCCAGGACAATTGCTCAGATGTATTTGGCAAGCGGGTCGCACAAACTGAGTACTGCATACAATTAGTCGTCGGCAACAATTCAGGGTATCCACTTCAGATTGCGGGTATTGGTTTTTCGAGGCAACTCAAGAATCTGATCCCACGTGCCGCGACGGCAAACACGAGCTACGCCTCCACCCGCGCCATTCTGCTAAGACAGCAAGTTACAGGCGGCCGTAACATTCTTTATAACAGCGTCCAGGCTGCGGGAGTGCTCATGGCTGCGGCTACTCCATTCTTCGGCACAGGAGTACGCTACGGCAAGAATGGAGTGGCAACGACCAACAATGCGCGAACGAATTGGAGCACGATCACATCGATCGTGGCGGGCCCACTGCTTTCGGCATTCAACATCGTCGCGCCAAATCCAGTTATCGCCGAATTGAACAATCTCGACGACCAAACTTTTCGCGACGGGGGAATAATAGGAAACAATACGCCAATGCGGACGACGGTTTTCGTCGATAAGGCGCAACTAACGAACGCGCTAACGAACCTTCCCGTTGGTTCGAATGAAGAGGGTGCTCTTGACGAAACTATCAAGAATTCGAGAAATCCAGACACAAAGTTTTTTATTTGGCCTGGGAAGGGAGAGTTCGATCCTACCCTGGTAAAGCGAGCTCTGGGAGAAGTAGTGATTGTAGGGGACGAGATACGGTATGTTCAGAGGATTCAAGTGCAGAGCGGTGCCACGCCTCCAGCAGCTTCGGCGCCCGCGATCAGCGGAATTGTGCCGCCGCTAGCGACCGTAGGGACTTCAGTGACCATGTCGGGTTCGAACTTCGGTACGGCTCAGGCGAGCACCAGCACAGTAGTGTTCGGTAGTACGCCAGCAGCCGCTGCCTCGGTATGGTCAGATACATCAATTACAGTGCTTGTTCCTTCCACTGTTCCGACCGGACCGGCCAACGTAGTGGTTTCGGTGGGAGGGACAAGCAGTTCGCCGGCAAGCTTCACGGTTTGCCCATCCTCGGGACCGTGCCAATTGACCCTGGATTTACCGACGACAGTGACAGCCGGCACGGCGCAAACAGTAACGATAACGGTGAAAGATGTAAACGGAGTCTTGAAGACATTTGCCGGCCAGGTGAGCTTGCAGAGTAGTGACACGACGGCTAAAGTCAGCGTGAGCGGCGGCGCTGCGGTTAGTTTCCCAACCACTTACCAGTTTACAGCAGCAACCGATCCGGGGACTCACAAGATCTCGGTGACATTTAACGCGAAAGGGGCGCAGACGTTAACGGTATCGGCGGGAACTGTCACTGTCACCGCATCAACGACGGTACAATAAGAATTTGTCGCTTGAGGGATTGCTCACAGGAATAAGCTAAGTGGAGGACGCCTATGGATGGCAGAGCGCGCGGCATTGATGTCTCGCATTTCAACACAGGCATTGACTGGTCCGGGGTCGCCGCAGCGGGAGTCACGTTCGCCTTCGCTAAAGCCTCTCAGGGAGCCGATCCCACGACGAGTTGGTATACAGATCCAACGTTCGCGGGCAACTGGCCGGCCATGAAGGCGGCCGGGATTATTCGTGGGGCATACCACTTCGTTGGACTTCCCTTGCCCTCCACCAGTCCATCAAATTGGAACGACGACATACATAGCCAGGTGGATCATTTCTTAGCGGCTATTGGCCCACTTCAGAGCGGGGATTTGCCGCCAGCTCTCGATTTTGAAGATGGCGACTCTCCAGCCCGATGGAAAGCCCTGATTAGCTCGAATCGAGCTGGAGCATTGGCCATTGTGCGGGAGTTTATCGCGTATACGACAGCACAACTTGGTGGGACCAAGCCGATTATTTACACGGGAAACTTCTGGTGGGGAGAACTTGGCGATCCCGACCCAGCGGTTGACAACGTTCCCTTTTCCACCTTTCCGCTGTGGTTTAGTCAATACCCAATCGATGTGCATGTGCCGCCGCTGCCGGTTCCCGGACCGCCGGGAAGCACCGACCAGGGCGAGGCCGCCGATTTCACGGAGTATGCCGCTCATCTAGACGGACACCAACCCTTGCATATTCCCCTGGTCTGGGGAGGTCCCGCGACGCCGGTATGGCAGTTCTGGCAATTCTCTGAGTTTGGCAGGATGCCAGGGCTCATGCGCGATTTTGTGGACCTTAATGTTTTCAATGGCTCGGTCCAAGATCTTCAAAAGCTCTGCATTCCCTGATGGTGATTAATTATTAAAAAGCGCGGGCGCGGCACGGCTGCGGGCTGGCGAAAATCTTTATTCGGCAGGTCTTGTGCCGCCGGCTGAAGCCGGCTCGGGATCACAAGAAATAAACGCCTATCGGCACGACTGAAGTCGTGCCCTGTTACGAAGCGTTCCAAAAGCGGAGTTTCCCTCAAGCCGCTAGCTACACACCTGCGTAAACGCCTGTCTCCTGGTCTGCAAGCCGACTAACCATCAAAGATAACAATGACAGTTATGCAGATTGAAAGGGCACGGGCCCCGAAGCCTCGGAGAGGGACCAATACGCGCCTTCACTGCTGTCCGGGGAAAAGTGGGTGACGTCCGCGTAAACAGCTGATGGCCAGCGGCATACGCGGCCCTGCGCGCCGGGAACGATTTGGAATGCCAATCGGAATCGGAGCTTGGAACTGGAACTGTGGGCCCTGCAACCTGTGCGGCGAGCGTGATTCGGGCGCGCAGACCTTTGGGTAGTCTCCTGAGCAGGTCAGCATCTAGGCAGACTCGAAGTAAACGCACCTTGCAGTGAATATGTGTTGACTAATATTCAGCAATATGGCTGAATATTGTTAATGCCTAAGCTTACTTCGAGGATGCGGCGAGACGCATATGAGGCTGTATTCGGGGCGTTGGCACACCCCGCTCGGCGCCGGGTCCTACTCGCGGTCTATTTCAATGGAGGCGCGATGACTGCCGGAGAGATCGCGGCGATGTTTGCGCACGCATGGCAGACCACGACCCGGCACCTTCAGGTTCTTGAGGCCGCTGGTCTACTCACGCACGAGAGGCAGGGCAGGATGCGTATTTATCGCATCGAGCGAAAGCGATTGGCGCTGGTGAGCGATTGGCTGGCGCACTTTCAAGGCCCGGTGAGACACCGCACAGGAGGAAAACAAGATGTCCGCAACAAAAAAACCTACAGTCGTCAAGGCGAAGCCGCCACAGCCCGAAGCGCCTGATGTACCGCAGTTCTTCAGGCTCAACGTCGAGGTCGGTGATCTCGACGCGGCGACCTCGTTCTATACGAAGCTACTCGGCGTACAAGGGCGGAAGCAGCCGGGGCATCGATGCTATTTCGAGTGTGGCCCGGTTACCCTGCAAGTGCTGGACGTGTCCTCGAACAGCCAGCCGCACCCGGCGGCAAAGGCTTTGTACTTTACCTTAAAAAATCTGGAGGCAGCATTCGAGCGCGCCAAGGCGCTGAGGTGTCTGTCGCGCGAGGATGTTCACGATGCACCCGGAGGTGGCATCGTCGTGCGCCCATGGGGCGAGCGATCGTTCTATGCCGAGGACCCATGGGGGAATCCCCTTTGTTTCGTCGAAGAGGGAACCGTTTACACGGGGTAGCGACTAGCGCCGCTGCACAGCGCAGATGCAACTGCCGGGTGCCATTTTAGATGGCATTGCACTCCCTAATCAGGTGTTTACGGGGACAAGGAACCAGCTTCAGCGCTGTCTGGATGGGCAATCTGAGCGGCGACGGAGCGGTAAGAGTGAGGGATGAACTCCGGCCGCACCGTGTTTGCGCAACTGATCGAGCATCTGCCGCACAAGCAGTTTCACAAGTGCGTGGCTCGCTATCGTGGTGATCGGTACGCGAAGAACTTCTCCTGCTGGGATCAGTTTCTGGCGATGGCTTTCGCCCAGCTCACCTATCGCGAGAGCCTGCGCGACATCGAAACTTGTCTGGGGGCGGTGGGCGGCACCACATGGGCTTCCGCACCAACGTGGCGCGCTCGACCCTGGCCGATGCCAACGAGCTCGCGACTGGCGCATCTACGCCGACTTCGCGCAGACGTTGATTGCGATTCGTGCGCAAGCGGTTCGGACTGGAGTCCAGCTTGTACCAGATTCTACAGATTCTCAGCTTGACACTTTTCGAGAAAACGCCCATTTCATACGCCCTTCAGACCATTGACCCGGACGGTAATTTCGCCACAAACGTCAACCAACTGATTCTGTTCGAGTTTTAACCGGACAGCAGTGACGCGCCTTCTCTCGTAATTGTGTGTGTCCCTCATTGTGGGATACTGTCCTCGAATGCCAGACAGCGGTCCGGCGAAACCCACGCTATTGCGACTCGGAGCGGAACCGCAGATCCCTCCGCTCCGCTGCGCTCCGGTCGGGATGACAAGAGGCAGTGGTCAGTGGTCGGTAAGCGCGGATGCCTTGCTGCGCTCCGGTCGGGATGACAAGAAGCAGTGATCAGTGGCCGGTTGTCAGTTGTCGGCAACAGCAGATCCCTCGCTTCGCTCGGGATGACAGGAAGCAGTTGCCGGTTGTCAGTAGGACCGCAGATCCTTTGACTCCGGTGTCGCGACACCGGCGACGTCTTCGCTCAGGATGACACATCGGAAGCGAACAGTTAAGTAGATCAGCGCTCGCAGCTGGTTGCCTGTGGAGGACAGCAGGTGCCTCCACTCGGGCTGAAGCCCTCGGCCGGGATGACACGTCAGGGAGATAACCATCAAAAGTAAATATGGAGGTTAGTTGATTGCGAAGGCAATGGTTCGTGGCCCGCAGCTCGAAGCTAACCGCAGATCCCTCCGCTACGCTTCGCTCCGGTCGGGATGACAATCTAATAGAGAGAGCTTGCAGCTAACTGCCGGCTTCTTGTGCGGCTTCGGATGGTTTGGGATTGGTGACGCGATCGATTAATTCTTCAGCCAACTTCAAGTAGGCTTCGGCGCCGCGGGAGTGGGGATCGTAGATGATGGCGGGCTTGCCGTGGCTGGGCGCTTCGGCGAGTCGGATGTTGCGCGGGATCGCCGTCTCGCACATGAGGTCGCCGAAGAAGCCGCGGAGCTCGGCGGCAACGGACTGCGCCAGGTTGGTGCGCTCGTCGAACATGGTGAGGACGACGCCTTCGACGGCGAGAGCAGGGTTGAGCTCGACCCGGATGCGGTCGATGGTGTCGAGCAGCTCGGTGACGCCTTCGAGGGCGAAGTACTCGGCTTGCATCGGGATGAGGACGGTGTCGGCCGCGACCAGGGCGTTGAGGGTGAGGAGGTCGAGGGCCGGCGGGCAGTCGAGGACGATGAACTGGAAGCGGTCGCGGATGGGCTCGAGGGCGTTGCGGAGGCGATACTCGCGAGCGTCGAGGGGGACGAGCTCGATGTTGGCGCCGAGCAGATTTTTGTGCGCCGGGATGATGGTGAGGAGGTCGAGCTCGGTGGGCTGAAGAGCTTGCTCGGCGGTGAGGTCGCCCATCAGGACCTTGTAGGTGCTGGGGCGGTCGGGGTCGCGCAGGAAGCCGAGGCCGCTGGAGGCGTTGGATTGGGGATCGCAGTCGACGAGGAGCGTTGGGGCCTGGTGCGAGGCAAAAGAGGCGGCGAGGTTGATGGCGGTGGTCGTCTTGCCGACTCCACCCTTCTGGTTGGTGACCGCGATGACTCTTCCCATGTTTCGCCCTCTTGCGCCGTCGTTGCGGGAGACGCTTCTCGGTAATAGCAGCTTAGAACGCGAGCGGGCAAGGCGGCAACCAGGTGAGGAGCGGGAGGCGACATTTTTCCGAGGAAAAGCTGTGCAATACCATAGTTTGGCGGCGCAAGGTGCTGATTTATTGGCGTTGCGGACGGGACGGTGATTGTGGAAGGTCGCGAGGAAAACGCTGCTCTAATGGTTTCTGAGAAGGAGCGTTATGTCGCGGTGGCTGAAAGAGGCAGAATGTTCCACGTGGAACATTTCTTGCTGAACGAAGGCCGAGCACAGAGCGGTGACGGCGATCTCGATCGGAAGTATTCCGGCGACACGAGCTCTCCTCTTCCGGATCTCCCCTTGGCGTCAAACTGCCCACCGCTGCGCAGAAATGTTCCACGTGGAACATTTTCCGACTGCGGCCCTCGAGTCCGACACGAGGATTCGCACTATATCTGGGAACCGCCTCTCGGACCGAAGGCGTCGCGGCTCGGGAGTTTTCGCAGCGGTCTTAGGAATGGCTTGTCCAAGGCAACAGCCGCAGCATCGTCTTGTGGCCTGATTCTTGACTTCGGCTGGAGCCAACCTGATCGCAAGAAATGTTCCACGTGGAACATTTTCCGTGGCAGTGGAGCTTCGACGCGCCGGAGTCCCAACGTGACGTCGCCGCCAGGAACGAGACTCTGCTTGGCCGGCTCCGGTCGGCAGTCCTTATTGGGACCCTCGCGCCCCGCTTGATGGTGCTGGCTCCGGAGAAACTTCAAGCCCTCGACGGACGCTTCGCTTTAGCGTGCTTTCGCTTTCTCAAGTTATAGTCGCCAAATTGTTCCACGTGGAACAATTTGTAAAGTTACCACTCTTATCATTATCAGCAGCATGAACTGGCAATAAAATCCCACAACTTGTCGTTTTTGTGGAGCTATTGTAATTAAAATATCCACTTGTTGAATTACAACGCTAATCGGCTGATCCGTAGCATAGTAACTCAATAGTAATATTATTGATAAATAAATATAAACATATAGTTAACTTCGGCCCGGCCCCGGACCCGGCATGGCACCTCCAGACTTCGCCCGCCGCATCAACTACGCCCGGGAGACGCTCTACTTCTTCCTGAATGGCCGTTACAGCCGGATCTCCTCCAACGCCAACAACCAACTGACCAACTGGATCTACGATGGGGGCGGAAATATCCTCAACACCCCCGGAGGCCCTTACGACAACAGATTTAATCTTGAAAACCAGTGGACCAACCAGAACACGTTCCATGTGACGTACCTGTACGACGGTGATGGGCAGAGGGTCATGGCATCTGGCGGAGCGTCGGGAACGCGGATTTTCTGGTACGACGAAGCTGGGAAAGTGATCGAAGAAGAAGATGGTAGCAACGTCAACGAGTACCTGTATGTCGGCGACCAGCGCATAGCTCGGATTTATAACCTTTTTTCTCCTTACTATTATTATTCCGACTACCTGGGAACGTCGCGGGTAAGCGCGGATGAAAACGGCAACAAGTGTTACGATGCCGACTACTTTCCCTGGGGTGACGAGCAACAAGTCTATGTAAACACTTGCCCCCAAAACTACAAGTTTAACGGCAAAGAGCGTGATCCCGACATGGGCGTATACGATTTTGGAGCGCGGTTCTTCCAGGATGGTATAGCGCGGTTTTATTCGCCGGACTGGTCGGCAACAGTCGAGCCAGTTCCCTACGCCAAGCTCAATAACCCCCAAAGCTTGAATCTTTACACGTATGTGTTGGATAATCCCCTTTCTTTCAGAGATGCGGATGGGCACGAGGTTGGGGCGGATACGCTACAAGAATTGCAGAAAATAACCTCTGACAGCGGGAATGCGGCCCAACAGCAGAATCAAGCGGTTGGGAATACGACAGAAGGCAGCCTTGCCAAGGTTTTAACGAATGAGGATGGAAGTCTAAGTACTCCGAAGGGCGGCAATGCTCAAGAACTCGTTGACGGTAAGACGGATTTGGCAAATGCAATCTATAACAATGCCAATCTCGCTCATCCGGAGAAGGTTGCTCCGGATACCGGCACGGCCTCAGCACAGGATTCGCAAGTCATGCAGGGTGTTGTAACGAGCCGAACGAACGGCGGCGCTGATCCTGTTCAGGGGCGGCATTACTACGGAACAAGCCACAACGCGAATTTGAAGAGCCGTCCATCAGGAAATGGGCTTAAGGGCGCGGCAGGGCGAGAAAAGGTCTTTGCCAGATTCGGTCCATTCCATGACAGCATGACTCCTCACACATCGACGTACATTTACATCTACAACGCCCCAGGGCAGCAGTGAGGGGAACCATGAGGACATCGACAATGAAACCTATTTTGTTGGGGATAGTAATATGTCTAAGCTGTGTTTCCCATGCCCAAGATGGCGGAACAGTACTTTTACATCGGGCTGCTCATTGCCTAGCTGCAAAAAACTTTCTTCCGCCGTCTAAGGCGGGGGAGATCACGTTTGGCTACCTTCTTGATGAGAAGTCCTATCCCGGTGAGAAGATGCTCTACGTCGTGGAGTATTCAAAACCCTCACGAACGGATGGCTTCGTGTTCACGATCTTCCTGACCGATCGCGATGGAGGCCAGGACTTCAATATCCAAAATAACGCTCGCTTTACACTGTCCAAGGATGGCGATGAAGGGGTGTCTTTTGCGACTCCTCCGCTTGGCGGTACATGGACCCAGGAACATCTTGTATCTGCCATCAAGCAGATCGAGAAGCAGCCGAAGTTCACGATTTCATCCAAGGACATGCTTACGATTGATTCTTCGATCAGTTGCGAAGCGTATACAGACCCGCAACCAGAGCGGAAATGAAAAGAAGGCGCAAAATAAAAAAGACCCACCGAAGAAGCAACCCAGCAAAGCGTCCCAATACGCAAAGAGCGGACTAAAGATTGTCGGCGGGGTCGCGGCGGTGGCAGTTGTCGCAACGAACCCAGAGATCGGCGTAGTGGGGGCGTTGGTTGGAGGCATCGGCGGTTCGGCGTCGTTTGTTTCAGGAATTGCACAGGGTGTGGGAACAGCCACGAACACCGATGTCTCAGCGGGAACCGAAGCTGTTGAAGCTTATGGCTCTCCGCAGGGCCTAGTAGTTGGCGCGGCGACTGGAGGCAATCAGAGCCTGGCCGCAGTCGCTACAACGACGGGCGATGTTGCGGGCCTTGTTGGAAAGCCAGAGGGAGCCGTGGGTGTGGTGGACAAGATTTCTACGGTGGTCGGCCTTGCGACAGGAGGGATCCAAGATACCTACACTACGATCCGCAACTTTATTAGTCCTCCTCTTCCGCCGCCACCGCCTACACCCGGACTTCCTCCGAACTAGCACGGAGCCGCGCGGATGCTGAGCGTGAACACTTTTGATCTAGGAGCTTAAGAATGGCGACTCGCAAAGTGAGTTCCAAGTTGATTTTGGTTTTCATCGACGTGGGCGTGGTGCTGGGGATGATTCTGGGCTATCGGAACTACAACGTTGACAGATTGTCACTTTTTACCATCGGCTTTCTGTCCTTGCTTGTGCTCAACGGGATGTTCTTTTTGGTTCGAAAGAGCGAGCCTGACCTTTCGCCAACACGGTTGAAGCAAATGAACAAATGGGTAGTCTGGCCGGTCGTGTTGCTTGCAGCATTGGTTGTTCTTGTCGAACTGTTTAGCAGAGGCCGGTGAATCAGCCCTTAGCAGAACGGCAACGCACAAGGGCTGGCGCAAAATAACACGCCGCCCTTACCGCCGGCCCCAAAACCTCCGCCGATGGCCTTCGTGGCCAATCATTCAAAACTCGCTCAATTCCTAGCTAAACACGTACCTGGCTTTAGTGTAAGCAAATTTAATCAGGCCGTTGGCAATATGCGCGTGCTTGAAATGGACGGGTGGCCCACCCTTTCGGCATAAGTCCTAAACATGGGGTGCCCCACCCTTCTCGCCGTCTTTTGGCGAGAGGGTGGGCCCGGCCAAGCTCAACAACCCGCAGAGCTTGAATCTTTACACCTACGTGTTGGATAATCCTCTTTCTCTCAGGGATGCGGATGGGCACGAGGTTGGGGCGGATACGCTACAAGAATTGCAGAAAATAACCTCTGACAGCGGGAATGCGGCGCAAAATAAGCAGTCGGCGACGAGCCTGGTGCCCCAGGTTCACGTCCGTTCTTTGGACGTTAACCTGGGTCGGGAAGGTCGTAGCGCACTGACCCCAGGTTAGCCCAAAAGAAGGGCGAACCTGGGGCACCAGGCAGGCAACATCGCCCGTCGTTGTAGCGACTGCGGCCAGGCTCTGATTGGCCGGGTGGCCCATCCTACCATTCCGTGGGTGGCCGCGTGGCCCATCCTACCATTCCGTGGGTGCCCCATCCGAGCTTCGTTTGCTCGGATGGGGCTTCTCGTCGCAAAAACCAAAGCTGACGGGACTTCTGACCAGCTTCGCCCGCAACGGCATTCCCATTCGCTCCCGCTTCCTTCCCGTCCACTCCGGACTACACTCTTGCTCTAACTTCACCTACGCGATACCCTTCTCCTAATCAATCTGTCGGCGGGACCCGAAAGCTGGGTGGCGGAGGTCCGCAAACGTGTTCTGGCTATTTCTCAGGAGTCTCTTCAGTCACACTTTCACTTATGTTGGCGCCGCGCTGCTCATCGCCGGCCTGTACGCCACCATTTCCAACCGCGTGCTTCTTCTGGCCCCCAAATGGTTTCTCTTGGCGGGCTTCTTTTGTCTATACCTGGGCGGTTCTCAAGCGTGGAAGGACGAGCACCGAAACACCGAATCCGTCATCGCGCAGCGCAAGCAAACCGAAATTGAGAAGAACGTGCTCCAGGCTCAACTCGATCTCAAGGACCGCCAGCTGGCCTATTTGCGCGCCCATCAGACCGCGGACTCGGAGCGGAAGCTTCAAGAGAGCGCTGAAATCACTCGCCTCATGAGTGAGGGCAACAGTCTGATGGAGGAGTGCCTTATCCGGAGCCGCAACGATGCTGATCTGGCCGACCGGGCCAATCGCTGGGAAGCCGAAGCCGACGGAGCCCTGGCCGCTTTCGATCCTTCCCTGGCCGCTCGCTTCAAGACTTCGGTGGGCACGCCTTACACCCATCCTCCGGTAAACGGCGCCAATGAGGCGGTATGGAATTTCGTCAACCGCCGAGTTCAGGCCCTGGCCAGCATTCAACAGGATCTAAACAACCCGGCGGGCTAAGGTTCCTCACCGGCCGCTACTGCGGTACCTGGCTCGGATTCATGCAGCTGCCGCACAGCTATCAACTTGCCGGCGATTTTGTACCTACTGAACTGCTGATTGCTGATTGCTTCCTACTGCACCTCAATCTCTTCTTGATCCCGCCGCCCATCTCTGATAACGTCCCAAACGTGACTTACGATACTACCTGAACGTCGCCTGCTCTATCCCCCCATTCGTCGGGCGTGAAAACATTCTCCCTCGGAGAGAACATGGCTTATTCGGCAGATGGTCAGCGGAAAGTACCTGAAGGCGCGTTGCTTACGTACTGTCACAACCTCGACTGTCTAAAGTCCTTTCACGTCACTCCACGCGAGGAAGCTGAGATCGGGCTCTTCAACGAACTGCTGCTCGATCGCAACGCCCGGGGGCCCAGAAGACTGGTCCTGGTTTGCCCGCACTGCGGCTCATTCGTTGAAGCTTTGGCCTCCACTCTGGAGGTCTGCACCTGCGGTCAGGAATCGCACTCCCCGCCCCATAAACCGAAACGCCCTCTCGGTCCCATAAGAATCAAGTAGTGGCTATCTCAATCCGCCGCCATCCTCGCGTCACGCTTGAATGCGGTGGTATGCGACCTGCTTCGATATATCCGCAAAGCAGGACGGCGATCTGTGGCGCCTGAAATCCGAACCCTCGCTACTACCCAAAATCCCCACCCTCGCAACACTGCGTCCGCACCCACGCTCCCGTCCCGCCCTGCGGGACGACTCAACTTAGCCCAGGACGAAGTCCTGGGTATGCCCAAGAAAAAATCCTCGAGCCCCTTCAGGGGCGGCACTCTTACGCTGTCGTATGGACCGTTTTGTAAATCAGGATGGGACCTTCACCGCGCCAAACCGCCCGTCACGCTGCCGATACATCTGCTGCTACTGACAACTGGCAACTACTTCCCCACTCCCGGATTATACGTAATCCCCTTCGTCTCAAACAAACCTGGCGCCAGGCTGCTGTTATACGTGGCCGAGTCAAAAACCGCTGGCTGCTCATCTCGTCATTGCGATACTGCACCACGCTGAACGGCGTCTGCACCCCCTGCACCGCTTGTAATTACCAAACACGGTTGAGGCCTGGTCGAACTGCCGGTCCAGCGGGTCGCGCCAGCTGTAACTCACCCTCACCGGCAGCCGCGTCTGCCCATCGATCGAGAGGGTCACGCTGTCGTTGTTGCCGCTCAGCACCGTGATCTGGTCGGCCAGATTGCGCTCCACCATCGCCGTCCCGCTGTACAGAATCATCGTGTCCGGCGCCGCCAGCCATTTCCGCACCACCCACTCCAGCGAGTGTTCCCGCCGCCGCAGCGATTCCTCCAACTCCTTCGGGTCCTGCGTCGCCGTGCCCTTGTAGGTGATCTCGTATCCCTTATCGCCCACCAGCAGCTCGATTACGTCGCGCTGTTTGGTCAGCTCCAGACGGTCTTTGTCGGGCCACTCCCAGAAGCGCCAGTACAGGATGCTCATGCTGTTGGGCTTGCCGTGATAGAAGCTGTACGCGCGGCCCTCGCTGGTCATGGTGCTGACGTTCAGCCACGCGTCGCCACCCAGCGCGGCAATCATCTGGTCCAGAATCTGCAACGCCTTCTGCACCCCGGGATCTTTGGTCGCTGCGAATTGCGCCGTCGGCCAGCCCGGACCGGGACCGCCGGGCGATGGCCCTGCGGACGTTTGCGCGAAGGCGGCGAGGGGTAAGGACAAGGGCAAAGAGAGCGACAGCGGCTCTGCGCATGTCGTTATTTTACCCTCGCCGCGAATTGCGATGCGCAAGGATTGGACACCAACGCTCCATGGGTAGCCCTCATAGATGTCGCTACGCGATTTGGAACTCCATCTTCTTGGCTTCGGTCACCCGTTTGGAAGCGTCTAGTATCTCCAGCGATACCAAGTCTCCGTGCTTGTCATAATCCAGAATGATCCCCGGCTTGTCTTCGTCGCTGTCGGCAATCTCCACGTTGTCCTTGAGCACGAAAGTCAGCGTGTCGGTTCTTGGATCGTAATTGGCTCTCACGATTGCAGCCTCCAATACTTGTCTATTTTACTCGTCCGATGCACCGTAACCACTTCCGCTGGGGCGCGATCGATATCGACGAACACCCGCACCAGATACTCGCGCTCGTCAGTCCCCACCACAACTCTGGATTGCAGAACGATTCGGCCGGGCCGAACGTCAATTCTTTGCTCTGGTGATCTCAGGATCGATTGCACAATGTCTTCACCGATTGCGCGGCGTTTCATCTCGAATCGCGCATGGTCACTTATAACGTATTGCATAATCTCACAGTGAGACACCCGAACCTCGTCGAGACTCTGACCCTACTTCTTGTGCCGCCCTTTGCCGGGTAGCCTACACTTCGCGCCCGCTCCTGGCGAGGGCGTGGAAACTCGCCGCACCGGCTTTTCCTCGACCACCGCAAACTGTATCCGCCGCTGCATGCGATCGATGCGGTCCACCAGCACGCGAATCGGATCGCCCAGCGAGTACGTCTTCCGGCTGCGCGCGCCGATGATCTGCCTCGTCGCCTCGTGATACTGGTAGCGGTCGTCGCTCAGCGACGCCAGCGGCACCAGCCCTTCAATGAACATATCGTTGAGTTCGACGAACATGCCGAACTTGGTGACGCTCACGATCAGCCCGTCGAAGTCATCGCCCACGCGCTCTTCCATAAACTTCATCTTCTTCCATTCCATCAGCTCGCGCTCAGCCTCGTCGGCGCGCCGCTCCGCCTGGCTCGACTCCTCGGCAATCTCGTGCAGCTCTTCCTCCGGAATCGGACATGAAAGCGGGTGCCCCACTCAACCCGGGTGCCCCAGGTCTCGCGCTTTTCGAGACCTGGGTGGGTCTCTTCGACCACACCGACGACGTCTCTCCCTCGGCGATCGTTCCCACTCCCACCGGCACTCCAAGCTCCTCCCGCTCCGCCGACTCCCGCAGCACATCCTTCAATATCCGATGCACAATCAAATCCGGATACCGCCGGATGGGCGAAGTGAAGTGCGTATAGGTCGGCGCAGCCAGCGCAAAATGCCCTTCGTTCTTCTCCGAGTAGCGCGCCTGCTTCAGCGACCGCAACATCAGGTACGACAGAATGCGCTCCTCCGGCTTGCCTGCAATCTTCTGCGTCAGCTTCTGATACATCCTTGGCGTGATATGTACTTCCTCAGGCAGCTCCAGCGTCTTCGCGACGCGGCCCGTGCCATAGCGCTCGCGCCGCTCCGCTTTGAACTGCACCCGCTTCACCGGCAGCGCGCCCACGCCCAGCGAATATCCAAACTTGGCGGCAATGGTCTCGAAGTCCATCACCCGCTTGGGATCGGGCTTCTCGTGGATGCGATACAGCGACGCGACGCCCTTGCTCTCCAGGTAGCTGGCGACGCACTCGTTGGCCGACAGCATAAACTCCTCGATAATGCGGTTGGCGATGTTGCGCTCCGAACGCCCAATGCTCTTCATCAGGCCGTGCTCGTCGAACTCGATCACCGGCTCCGGCAGGTCGAAATCAATGGAGCCGCGCCGCACCCGTTTGCGGTTCAGCACCATGGCCAGCTCGCGCATCAACTCGAAGACATCCACCAGCTTGTAGTAATGCTTGCGCAGCGCGGCGTCGCCTTCCAGGATGAGATTGACGTTGGTGTACGTCATGCGCTCCGCCGAGCGGATGACGCCCTCGCTCAGCGTGTAGCCAACAATCTCGCCTTGATGATCGATCTCCATCACGCACGACAGCACCATGCGCTCCACCTGCGGCCGCAGGCTGCACAAGTCGGTCGAGAGTTCGATGGGCAGCATCGGCACCGCGCGGTCGGGAAAGTAGACTGACGTCCCGCGCAGCCGCGCCTCCAGATCAATCGACGAGCCCTCGCGCACATAATGCCCCACATCGGCGATGTGTACTTGCAGTTCGAAGTTGCCGTTCGCCATCCGCCGCACCGTGACCGCATCGTCGAAGTCGCGCGCCGTCTCGCCGTCGATGGTCACGATGGGCTCCGACCGATAGTCGCGCCGATGATGCATCTGGCTGGCGGAAATCACTCCGTCAAACTCTTGCGCCTCCTGCAATACCTCGACTGGAAAGTGGTGCGGCAGATGAAACTTGCGAATGATGATCTCAACATCGACGCCAAAGTCGTCTTCGTATCCAAGAATCTCCAGCACCCGTCCGCGCGGGTTCTCGGTCGGCGACGGCCACTCCGTAATCTCGACTTCCACCACCACGCCTTCCAGATCGCTCCACTCCCGCTGTCGCGCCTCGTTGCCCAGCACCCGATCGTGCTCGACGCGATGATCAGCAGGAGCCGGGTGCCCCGTTTTGTCATGTGTCAACGCCGGGTGCCCCGTTCTGTCATCCCGAGCGGAGCGAAGCGCAGTCGAGGGACCTGCTTTTCTCCAATTCTTTTGGCTAGGGCGGGGCAGTTCGGATTTCTGGTCGTCCCCGGGTGCCCCACTCATTCGCTTCGTTTGCGAATGAGTGGGAGCTTCACCGGGCCACTCCATGCCTCGCGGAATCACAATCTGCTGCGTGACCTTCTCGTCGATAGGCGTCACGTAGTTCTGTCGCGCCCCGCGATGGAATGTCCCCACCACCGTCGGATTCCCGCGCGTCAGCACGCGCAGGATTCGGCCCTCGGCGCGGCCATCGTCTTTCTTGCGAGTAAGCTCTACCAGCACCTGGTCGCCGTGCATCGCCGACCCAATGGCCGGCGGCGGAATAAAGATGTCGCCCGTGATCGGCTGGGAATGTCGCCTCCCCGCGCCAGCCTTTGGCGAAAGGGTGGGAGCCTCCGCTCCCCGCTGCCCCGCATTCGGGATCACGAAGCCGTAGCCATCGCGATGCATCGTCAGCCGCCCGGCAATCAGGTTCTGGCGCACAGCAGCGTGTTCGGCCAGCGTGTAGCGATCGCGCCCAGTCTCAATCAGCCGCACGCTCTTCACCAGCGCCAGCAGCCGCTCCGCGAGCAGGCGGCGATCGTCGCCGCGCAGATTCATCTCGCGCACCAGCTGTTTGTATCCGGCGGAGTGGTGCGGCTGCCGTTCAATGTGCCGCAAAATGGCCTGGTCAGTCAGCATGATTTTTCGACGCGTCAGGATAAGGATAAAGCGTGGAGCGCTGTGCCGCGATTCCCAATCGGCTCGCGGTCAGGGAAACTAATCCCTAATCCCTAATCCCTGGTCCCTAATCCCTAGTCCCGTTCCTTCACCGTAATCTGTGCCCGCATTGTTACTATGCCCGCCGGAAAAAATTCGTCGTGCTATTCCCTCATCCAAAAAGTCCCTGTATGGTAGCAGTAATTACATCGCGAGTCGGCCCGCGCAGTGCGTGCGGGCTGAGCGATGAGTCGAGAATCGCCGCGCCCAACCAGCAGTCCCGGCGTAGGGCTGTGAAATTCCTGGTTTGGCAGCGCAGGTGCTTCTCCCAGGCTACCGTCCAGAAAGGATTTTGTACCGATCATGTGGAAACCTACGAACGCCCCCTCCTCGACGCCGACTCCCACTCCCAGCCCTGAGCCGCCGCGCTCCTTCACACCGCCCGCCGAACCGGTGATCCCTCCTCGCCCCTCAACCTCGTCCATGAGCACGCAAGAGCAGGCCACGCTGGGCAAGTCGCTGGTCATCAAAGGTGAGGTCACGGGCTCAGAGTCGCTCTACATCGACGGCCGCGTCGAAGGCTCCATCAATCTGCCGGGCAATCGCGTTACGGTGGGACGCAACGGCGTGGTCGCAGCCAATATTTCAGCGCGCGAGATTGTGGTGCTGGGCAAGGTCCGCGGCAATATGATCGCCAGCGATCGCGTCGACATTCGCGGCGAAGGCTCGCTCACCGGCGACGTGGTGGCGCAGCGTATCAGCATTGAAGACGGCGCCTACTTCAAAGGCGGCATCGACATTCGCAAGCCCGGCCAGAAGGCCAACGGCGAGGCCAAGGAAACGACCTCGACCACGTCAACAAGCGAGACCAGCACCGCGTCAGCCACGCCCCGCGTGCAGACCTTCTCCTAAGAAGCGAACTGGCTCCTAAGAAGGGAACTAGCTCCTAAGAAGCGAACTGGCTCCTAAGAAGGGAACTAGCTCCTAGGAAGCGAACTGGCTCCTAGGAAGGGAACTAGCTCCTAGGAAGGGAACTGGCTCCTAGGAAGAGAACTGGCTCCTAGGAAGGGAACTAGCGATAACAGGACTGGCACCCGCCGGTTCCTTTTAGTCTTGTCATCACGAGGAGGGGCTTCAGCCCGACGAGGGATCTGCTGTTAGTTTTGTACATCACGAGGAGGGCTCCAGCCCGACGAGGGAACTGCTGTTAGTCTTGTCATCACGAGGAGGGCTTCAGCCCGACGACGGACCTGCTGTTAGTTTTGTCATCACGAGGACGGCTTTCAGCCCGACGACGGATCTGCTGTTAGTTTTGTCATCACGAGGAGGGCTTCAGCCCGACGACGGATCTGCTGTTAGTTTTGTCATCACGAGGAGGGCTTCAGCCCGACGACGGATCTGCTGTTAGTCTTGTCATCACGAGGAGGGCTTCAGCCCGACGAGGGATCTGCTGTTCCCACAGCATCCTCCGCAACCATGGACGGTTCCGCTAAATGACAGCCCGCAGGGCGGCACAATCCTAGCCCAGGACGAAAGTCCTGGGTAGGATACGAGAACAATCTGAGTCCCGTAGGGACGACACCGTTCTTCCCCGACCGGGCCCAAAATGCAGACACTCGCCACGCTGCTTTCGCCATCCATGCTCCCGTCCCGCACCTGCGGGACGACTCAGCTTAGCCCAGGACGCAGTCCTGGGTTAGCCATGAAAAAAGCAACCCAGTCCCGTAGGGACGACAGGCCTTCCACCCCGCTCCACCACTCCTCTCGCCTGCCCAAAATGCAGATACTCGCCACTGCTTTCGCCATCCACGCCCCAGTCCCGCGCAGCGGGACGACTCAGCTTAGCCCAGGACGAAGTCCTGGGTGAGCCACGAAAAAAGCAACCGAGTCCCCTAGGGACGACAGGCCTTCCACCCCGCTCCACCACTCCTCTCGCCTGCCCAAAATGCAGACACTCGCCACTGCTTTCGCCATCCACGCCCCAGTCCCGCGGAGCGGGACGACTCAGCTTAGCCCAGGACGAAGTCCTGGGTGAGCCACGAAAAAAGCAACCGAGTCCCCTAGGGACGACAGGCCTTCCACCCCGCTCCACCGCTCCTCTCGCCCCGCCTGAAATGCAGACGCTCGCCACGCTGCTTTCGCCATCCATGCTCCCGCCCCGCCCTGCGGGACGAAAGATGATAGCCCCGCCCTTCAGGGCGGGGTGAGCGCAAAAACAAATCCGAGTCCCCCGGGGACGGCACATCCGTACTGACCACCCAGCCCTTGCCTTCTACGGCTCCACGCCGCCCGTCGTTCTGTCCACCATAGGCTCAGGCGCGGTGATGGCCGCCGCCGGCACTCTCTTCCGCCGCAAATCGCGCGGCAAACTCGATCGCGTTACCCACAATCCCAACACAACCGCCGCCAGCCACGTCACACTAACCGCCGTCAGCGAGATCACGTCCGTCTCCCGGCCTCCGCGCAGCGAGAATCTGCGCGCCACTTCATAGCTCACCACTCCGGCAAACACGGCCGTGACGAACGCCTTCATCAGTTCCAGCCCCGGCAGCTCGCTCAGCAACACCATCTTCTTGCGATGCAGCAGCCATGCCAGCACGACCGTGTGCATCAGGATGCCGATGTCCGACGCGATCGCCAGCCCCGTCACTCCGTACCGATAGAACAGCGTGCGATAAACCGGCAGCGACGCCACCACAATAATCGTGCTCGCTATCATCGGCGTCAGCGTGTTGCCGGCGCCATAGAAGGCGCGCGCGTACTGCGCCTGTGCCGACCATAGCGCCAGCGAAATCGCGAACCAGAAGAAATACGTCGCCGTCTCCTGCGCATCAGCGAAGGTGAAGTGGCCGTGCCGGAACGCAAGGTCGATGATGGGCAGCGCCGCCGCCATCATCCACGCCGACGCCAAGAACGACGCCGCCGATATGCGATACACCGTCTGGTTCACCGTGTCGGCAAAGAGCTTGCGTTTGCCTTGCTCCCACAGCGACGCGAAGAACGGCATCGACGCCTGCCCCGTCGCCTGTCCCAGAATCGAGATCGGCACCGCGAACAGACGCTTGGCATAGTTCAGCCGCGAAATGTCGCCCACCCCGCCCGATGCGAAGTAGCGCAGGATCCAGTCATCGGCCGACACCAGCGAAACTCCCAGCATCAGCGGAATGGTGAGCCTTCCCCATTCGCGAAATCCCGGGTTGCGCCAGTCGAAGCTGAAGCGGTAACCCAGCCCGCCTTTGCCTGCGCCGATCGCATTGATGAGGAATGGCCCGATGATCGCTCCGGCAAACGCGCCGTAGGCCAGCGACGAAATGCCGAACGCCCTCGCGCCCAACACGCCTCCGGCAATGATGAAGACGTTGTACAGCGCCGGGCTGAGTGCGGGATACAGGAACATCCGCTTCGACAGCAGTACCGCCGAAACAATGCCGCCGGCGTAAAAGAAAATCTGGCTGGGCAGCAGAATCCGCGTCAGGTGAACGCACAACTCCACTTGATCGGCAGCGAACTTCGGGAACACCAGCCGCACCAGTTGCGGCGCGAAGATCTCCAGGAAGACCGTGCCCACGCACAACACCGCCGTCATGATGGTGATGGTGGAGTTGAACGCGCGTTGCGCGCCCGCCTCGTCGTCGCGCGAAATGTGCCGCGTGTAAATCGAGATAAACGTGATCGACGCGGTCCCGCCCGCCAGGATGTAGTTGAGGAAGTCGGGGATCTGGAAAGCCGCGAAGTAGGCGTCGGTCTGGTGTCCGGCGCCGAAGGCCCACGCGATATACATCTCGCGCAGGTAGCCCAGCAAGCGCGAGGCCATCACCGAGCCCATCAGCAACACCGTCGCGGAAAATACTGTGTGCTGGTGCGAGGGCCGCAAAATGCGCAGCAGCCGCGCTCCCAAGCTGGGCGCACGTTGCTTGGAGTCAGGTGCGGCCGGAGTCGGCATCAGAGTGCGATTGTACACGCCGGAGCCGGACCGCACCTCCAGAGCGTAATTGTAGTTGTTGCAATTCAATTGCAGTAACATTTGAAATGCGTTGCGGCGAGTTTGAACTAAGCTGAGCGGAATCGACAGGTCGGCCACCTGCTTCTGGACCAGACCGGGTGCGCACCACGGCGACGTTGGAGAAGGCTGGAGTGGAATTCCTGAATGACGACCGACCTGCACTCACCCGCCAAATCGTCGCGAGCTCGTTCATCCGTCTATGGTCCCAGGCGAGCGCCATCCTGGAACCGTGCGGGGCATTTGAATGGGTCGCGCTCTTCTATTTGGGTCTCAGCGGCGTCCTGATGTTCGTTTTTCGCGAGAATCTCTCGCACCCTGCTTTGCATATCACTGTGCACTTCGCAGTCTTTGCCGCGATTCTCGTCATCGTGAATCTTGCCGAGCGCGCCGGCCGCGGCGAACGTCCACCCTTTCGAATTGCCCAGGCTCTTGGTTGGGTCCGCGATTGGTATCCCCAGGCGCTCTTTCTTTTCTGCTTCGAGGAACTGCGAATTCTCGTTCACCTGATTGAGCCCGCGTGGCGGGATTCCGTCCTGATTGCATTCGACCACCGGCTCACCGGCGTTTACCCGGCAGTGTGGCTCAGTCAGTTCTCCAACCCCTGGATCAACGAGGCGATGCAAGTCGCCTACATGACCTACTATCTATTCCTCACGATTCTCGGAGCCTCGCTTTATCGCCGCCGTCTGGCCCTCTCAGCTGTCTCGCCCGCAGGCGTTCCGTCCGGAGCTGTAGCCTTGCGCGCTTTCTGGACGGTGATGACCGCTTCCATGATCGCCTACTCGATTGGCTATATCATTTCGATTTTCTTCCCCGTGGAAGCGCCGTACTTTGCCATGAGCTCATTCCATTTGCCACCGCTTGCGGGTGGCCCCGCTACCGGCTTGATCAATTTCATTGAAAGCTGGGGACGCGTGCGCGGCGGCGCGTTTCCTTCCGGGCATGTTACGGGATCGTTCGTCGCACTGCTAGGGGCTTGGCGCTATCGCCGCTACTTGTTCTGGGTCTTCCTCCCGCTGTTTGTCGCCATGTGCGTTTCTACAATTTATGGTCGTTACCACTACATCGCCGATGTGTTCGCGGGGATTTTTGTCGGCGCGGTAGGTTTCATTCTCTCCCAGCGGTTGATGGCCGTGCGCGGAGCGAATCCCCCCGAGGCGATCTGGGCCCTGACAAGTTCGCGCGGGGATCGATCTTGAGTTTGTCCAGCGCCGGCTGTTGCAATAGATTACGAACGCCCCGCCGGTCAGATGCAGCAAAATCACTGCCGCACCAATCGATCGACCTTGCAGCGTCTTGAGAAGCGCGAGCACCTAAGGTCGGTGATGGTTTTGGCTCCTCAAGACTAGTATCGGCCCCAATGCACTATTTTCGGTGCAACCAGATGTTCATCTGGCTTTCATCATCCTGTTACCTGCTTTGTCCCACAATGTAGGCATGCAGGCTCCAACGCTCGATACGTTGCTCCTGTCAGATATTCACCTCGGGTCGGATATCAGCCGGGCCCGCGATGCCGTGGCGTTGCTGCAATCCTGTAACTTCCGCCGCTTGATTCTCCTCGGCGACATCTTCTCCGACCTCAACTTCGCGCGCCTGAATGGCGATCATTGGGAGTTTCTCTCCTGCATCCGCAAACTCTCCAATCGCAAACGCAATGTCGAGATCGTTTGGGTGGAAGGCAATCACGACGAAGGTCTTTCCAAAGTGATGTCCCACCTTGTGGGAGTTCCGGTTTTCAAGCGCTACGTCTGGACTTACGACGGCGTGCGCCACCTGGCCATTCACGGTCACCAGTTCGACCGTTTCTCCCTGCACAACGAATTGCTCAGCCGCGGCGGAGAACTGCTGTTCAGCCGCATCCAGAAGCTCGACATCGGCAACAAGCGCTTCTCCCGCTATCTCGATCGCCTGAACACCCGCTGGTTGCGGCTGTCCACCAAGGTTGCCGCCAGCGCCCTGGCCTACGCCAAAGCTGGAGGGATTGACCGCATCTTCTGCGGACACACGCATCTGCCTCTGCATCGAGCAGCGCGATGGAGTGGATTACTACAACACCGGTGCCTGGGTCGACCACCGTCCGACGTATGTGACCGTCGGTGACGAAGGAGTTGCCATCCGTGAATACCAAGGCGGAACTAACGATCGTCATTCCCGCGAAGAACGAGAGCCAACATCTGCCGATCCTGTTGACCTCTTTGAGCAGGCAGGACTACCCGCTTTTGCCGCATACCAAAGTATTCGTTGCTGACGCGGGCTCAACCGACGGCACCGTCCCCCTCGCTCTCGCCATGCGCGATCGGCTCGACCTCAGCGTGATTCCCGGCGGCCTGCCGTCGGTCGGCCGCAACGCCGGCGCTCGCCTGGCCGATACGCCCTATGTCCTGTTTCTGGATGCGGATGTTGTGCTGCACGACAGAACTCTACTGCGCCGCGCCCTGGAAAAGATGCGCCGCCGTCAACTGCATTGTCTGACCACCAACATCTGGTGCCCGGACGGGGACTGGCGCGATCACCTGCTCTACGCCGGAAACAACCTGTTTCAATACGCCGGCGCGTGGGTCAAGCCCTTTGCCACGGGCATGTTCATGCTGTTCGACAAAGCTACGTTCGACGCGCTGGGAGGCTTCAACGAAAACGCGCTTTTTGCTGAGGATTATCTGTTGAGCAAACGAGTCTCGCCGCGCCGCTTCGGAATCGTGCGCGGGAAAATCCATACCACCAATCGCCGCTTCCGCAAGATGGGCCACGCGAGGATCGCAACCATGTTCCTGCGCACCGCCCTGAATTCGTGGAACGAATCCTATTTCCTGCGGGACCACGGCTACTGGCGGTGAGCTAGCGGCCTGCGGCCTGGATGATTCGTCGCAGGCCGTGACTGTGCGGATCCCTCGGCTCGGCGGCCTTCGACGACAACCAAGCCCGACGCAATCCTGCTTACCGGTTTTCCATCTTCTGGATCATCTGCTGCCGTTCCTGGGCCTGCATCTGCATCAGGGTTTGATACTGCTGAGGATTGAGGATGGGCTTCATCTTGGCGTCGGTGGCCTCGCTGATTTGACGCAACTTCATCGCCTTTTGCATCGGCGGCAGACTGGTATCGCTTTTCAGCGCCTTCAGTTTAGGCGCCTCGTCCATGATGATGGGCGCTACCTGGCGCTTCTGCTCCGGCGTCAATTGCAATGCTGCCGACATTTTCTCCAGCCTTTGCATGGCTTCGGCGTTGTTGCCTTGCGGGCTCATGCCTCCCATGTTGTTCTGGGCCGCGATGACCGGAGTGCACAGCGCCAGTGCGGCCAGGAGAGCGAATACGATGACGGCGATTCTCGGGGTTTTCTTCATAGCATTCCTTTCGATGTTCCGGTCTTCTCGCACATACCACATCGCAGCGCCCCCTGAAGCTCCCGGGAACTGTGATCGATGCGGACATCAGAGATGTGACACCGGTCTTTCTTGGCGGAGGCTATGAGATATACGTCAGCCGCCACAGGGCCGTCAAGCGGAAAGTGACGGGAACGGCCCACAGCGCCTCGCATCTCACATTGTGAGAGCACAGCGCCTGCACTTACCGGCGCGCGCGTCTGCCAAGTGCGTTCGGAATGACTTGAAGGAAGCCGCGCGCTAGAATGACCGGATGGCCGACTCTGTTGCCGAATCCGGCGATGTTATCGCCGTGACCACGCCTCCGCAGGGCCGCAGCAAATGGTCTATCGCCTCGGTTCTCCCCTATCTCGCCGTCATTCTCATCTGCTCCATCGTGCTCTTCCGGATCTACCATCTGAAGACTATCGATATCCGGGTTCCCCTGGGCTTTGCCAGCGACAACCTCTTCTATCAGGCCCTGGTCAAAAACTTTGTGACGACTGGCCACTACTACATAAATCCCTTACTGGGAGCACCGGGGCAACAGGAACTCTATGATTTTCCGATGCCTCACTGGATACACCTGGCTTTTCTCGCCCTCATCAGACTCGTTACATCGAATGCAGGGACCGCGATCAATTTGTTTTACCTGTTAGGTTACCTGTTATCCGCGGTAACCACCCTTTACGCATTTCGCAAGCTGGGTATTTCCGCAGGACTCGCAACCGCTGGCGCACTCTTATATGTCTTCCTGCCTTATCATCTGTGGCGCGCCGAGGGCCACCTTTTCCTTAGCTCCTACTATATTGTCCCTCTCATGGCCATGGTCGCTGTATGGTTAGGTACCGGCACGGAACTATTTAGACTTGACGGCGTCCGCGAGAAACGCTTCCCCGGACTGGTGACTCGCAACGGCCTGATCAGCATGGTGGTATGTGCTTTGATCGGCTGGGATAATCCTTACTATACGTTCTATGGCGCTTATCTAATCATAGTCGGCGGCTTTCTAGGCGCGCTGCGGTATCGCTTCCGGCCTGCGCTGATAGCAACCGTGATACTTCTGGCTGTCTTAGCATCCACTTCCGGAATTGCTCTGCTGCCGAATGCCTATTACGTTCACCAGCACGGCCGCACCGCAGTAGCAGCCCGAGTTCCGGTTGAATCCGAACTATATTCGCTGACTGTCATTCAGTTGCTTGCTCCCGTTACGAATCACCGCATTCCGGCCCTTGCAAAATGGAAAAACTACTACAACAGCCACGCGCTACTGGTGAATGAAAATGACGTCGCTTCTTTAGGAGCGATAGGTACGGCAGGATTTCTGGCGTTGTTGGTTTGTCTATTCCTCAAGCGCTGCGACCCTCGTCTCTATGCGCTGAGCATACTTTGTCTTTTTGCCACGCTGCTGGGAACTATGGGAGGTTTTGGAGCCATCGTCGGCTTTGTGCTGACTCCACAATTACGAGATTTTAATCGTATCTCTATTTACATAGCTTTCTTCAGTATAGCGGCGGTCCTGATCCTCCTGGACAAGATTGGCAAGACGCGCCTCGGCATTAAGTACGGGTTGCTGACCTTAATCATTATCCCGGGCTTACTTCTCGCCATTGGAATACCCGACCAAGTCACTAGACACCAGATAGGCAACCGGGCTGACGTTGAGAAGCTCTATTGGCGGGACGCGGAGTTTGTGCGGCATATAGAGTCCGCAGTCCCACCGCACAGCATGATTTTCCAGCTGCCCTACGATCCCTTCCCTGAAACATTGCCTATCAATACGATGGTCGACTATGACGAGATGAAGGGATATCTACATTCGGATACTCTTCGCTGGAGCTATGGAGCTATGAAAGGCCGGCCTACAGACCACTGGTTGGCCACGGTTTCTGCCCAGCCGGTTCCTGAGATGCTGCGTACCATTGCCGGCACAGGTTTTGCGGGACTCTATATCGACCGGAACGGATATGCAGATCACGCGGCTCTCCTGGAATCGCAGTTGAAGGCGCTATTAGGAAGCGAGCCAGTTGTGGGCGAGGACGGACGGCTATCATTTTTCGTTCTAGACCAGGCTGCACTATCTCATCTAAACCGGCCGCTTGATTTAAAGGAAAAGACGGCTATCGACAATCTACTGCATCCCATTACCGCAGAAGTGGAAAATGGTTGCTGGCCACAAGAACAGGACAGTAAGAGATATTGGCACTGGTGTGGTCCCAGCGGCGAGATTGTCATGACTAACCCATTGGATAGAGAACGTCGAATCATGATTGAAGCGAACATAGCTTCGGCCTATACGGCGCCTTCCAGCGTGTGGATTAGCGGGCCTTCTTATCGCGCAAGCTAGAGATCAATCGCGAGGGAACGGCATGGCAGGCAGAGGTATCGCTTATGCCGGGACTATCCGTGTTCAACTTGATGTGCGCAGACTGTAAGCGAGTGGTGGCGCCGGACGATCCGCGCGCGATGTTCTTTCATATAGACAACTTCCGCTACCATGACGTGGAAAGACCCTGAATAAGCCAAGGCCGGGGTCTTCAGCGGCTAAAGCATGGGTAGGTTTGCTCGACTTTCGAAAAGCGGATGCCTCGCGGGCTGAAGCCGGCTCGGCAGTTAAGAAAATAAGCGTCTTATCGGCACGACTGAAGTCGTGCCCTGACACAAACCGCGTGAAATCCGGGGTTTTTCAGCAGCCTGCTAGAAGTTAGTTTCAATCCGTCTTTTTGCCGCCGAGGGCTTCAATAATGCGGTCGTAGTCTTCCAGCGAAGAATACTCGATAAGGATTTTGCCTTTTCCCTTGCGGTCGTCGATGGTGACGCGAACGCCTAAGGCCTGCTGTAAGTTGTTTTCGGCTTCGCGAACGTTAGGATCGACGATGCGCTGCTTTGGGGCCTTGGGAACCAGCGGTTCCACCAGGTGGGCAACCGCCTCTTCGGTTTGCCGCACTGAGAGTCCGTGATCGACGATGCGCTGCGCCACCCGCTCGATGAGTTCGGGCGAATCCAACGGCATCATCGCTTTGGCATGGCCGAAGCTGATCTCGTTGCGCTCCATAAGACCTTGCACGTGGAGCGGCATCTTGAGCAGACGCATGAAGTTGGATATGGTCGAGCGCTCCTTGCCGGTGCGCAGCGACATCTGGTCCTGAGTGAGACCGAACTCGCGCGACAGGCGCTCGAAGGCGCGGGCCTGCTCGATGGCGTTCAGGTCCTCGCGCTGCAGGTTCTCGATGATGGTCATCTCCATCGCCTGCACGTTGGAGACTTGCCGCACCAGGGCGGGAATGGTCGGCAGCCCTATGCTGCGCGAAGCTGCGCAGCGGCGCTCGCCTGCAATCACCTGATAGCGGCCACCCGCCACGGGACGGACCACGATGGGCTGCAACACTCCCACCGTCTTGATGGAGGCCGCCAGCTCCTCAAGTGCGGCAGGAGCCAGCGAGGAGGTGCGCGTCTGATAGGGATTGCGGTCGAGCTGATCCAGGGGAATGTGGTGGACCTCGTCGGCGTCGGGCTTGGGAGCAGCTGCGACGGCAACCGGGGCATGGGGAACCTGCCGCGAAGGGAGCAGGGTCTCCAGTCCGCGGCCCAGCACTTTGCGTTTGTCGGTGGTCATCGTCATGAATTAGCAATCAGCAATCAGCGACTTGCCAGCACGGCGCGACCGGCGGTTCTTCGTAAACGGGGAAGGCTTTGGAGGCGCGTCGAATCGCACCATTATAGGCGCGCCGTCGAGGGTGCGAAGAAAAATCAGTTGTGGAAAACTTGGCCATGACAAAATGCGCTGTTACTGGCTACCGGCTACTGACAAGTCACCCCAGCACCGCGTGCAAGGCATCCGCCAGCTCCGTATAACGAAACTGGTATCCCGCCGCGTTCAGCTTTGCCGGCAGCACGCGTGCGGAGGTCAGCAGCAACTCCTGCCCCATCTCGCCCAACAACGCCCGTACCGCGAACTCCGGCAAAGGAAATATCGCCGGGCGGTGTAACTCCCGGGCGAGGACGCGCACAAACTCCGCATTGCGAACCGGCGCCGGCCCCACAAGGTTGACCGGGCCACGCAAGCTGTCATTCTTCAGCGCGAAAATCATCGCGCCAATCACATCATCGAGCGCAATCCAGCTCCAGTATTGTTTGCCGCTGCCTACTCTTCCGCCCAGCCCGAGCCGGAACGGGGTCAGCATCGGCTTCAGCGCACCGCCATCGCGGGCCAGCACCACTCCAATGCGCAGATTCACCACGCGCACGCCGGCCTCGGTGGCCACCGCCGTCGCGGCCTCCCATTGCTTCACCACATCGGCTAGAAACCCTTGTCCCGCGGACGATTCCTCCGTCAGCAACTCATCGCCGCGATCGCCGTAGTAGCTCATGCCCGACGCCGACACCAATACCTTCGGCTTACCGCACTGGCGATAATTTTCCGCCGCGGCTGTTGCCAGGGTCTGCGCACCGCAGACGCGGCTCTCCCGCACTTCCTGCTTGAACTTTTTTGTCCACGGACCGGCAACATTCTTGCCCGCCAGATGCACCACGGCGTCGCAGTCGGCGAGCTTGGCAGGATCGAGCGGTTGCCGCGGGTCCCACTGCACTTCGCCTGCCTGCGCCGGACGACGCACCAACGCGACCGGCTCATCCCCTTCGGCCCGCAAGGCGCGGGTCAGCGCTGATCCCAGCAATCCCGACGCTCCGCTGATCAGTATGCGCATGGATCCCCACTCACATCTTGTCCGCCTTGAGTATCAGAGCATTTCAGGACGCTGTCCAGCACATCAGTTGAGCACGCGTCGGACGCCCGTGACCGCGAGCGCATCTCTCACACCTCAACATAGTCGTATAATCGGACATGGCGACTTTGCGCCAACAGATCGCGACCAATGTTCTGACGGTCACCCGCTTTCGCGATCTCCTGCGCAAAGTCCGCTCCTACCGCGAGAGCGAAGATCTGTCGCTCATCAAGAAAGCTTACGAGTTTTCCCTCCAACATCACAAAGGGACGGCGCGCGCGTCCGGCGAACCATACCTGGCGCATCCTTTGCAGGTAGCCACGATTCTGGCGGAGATGCGCCTGGACACCACGGCCATCGCCGCCGGCTTGCTGCACGACGTGGTGGAAGACACCTCGGTCACCGTCGAGGACATTAACACGGAATTCGGCGAGCAGGTCGCCCACATCGTCGAAGGCGTCACCAAGATCAGCAAAATCGACTTCGCGTCGTCCGAAGAAGCCCAGGCCGAAAACGTCCGCAAGATGGTCCTGGCCATGATGGACGACATCCGTGTGGTGCTGATCAAGCTGGCCGATCGCCTGCACAACATGCGCACCCTGAAGTTCCTCTCGCCGGAGCGGCAACAGAAAATCGCGCGCGAGACGCTCGACATCTACGCGCCCATCGCCCACCGCCTGGGCATGGGCAAAATTCGCGGCGAGCTGGAAGATCTGGCCTTCCAGTACGTCGATCCCATCTCCTACGACCAGGTCAAAGATGCCGTCGAGTCGCGCCGCAAGGAAGGCGAGGCGTTTCTGTCCGAAGTGCAAGGCGTCATCGAGCAGAAGCTGAAGGAGAACAAAATTCAGGCGCGCGTGGAAGCGCGCATCAAGCGCCTGTACAGCATCTGGCAAAAGCTGCAGCGGCAGCACATCGCCATCGACCAGATCTACGACATGCTGGCGCTGCGCATCATCACCCAATCGGAAAGCGATTGCTACGCCGTGCTGGGCATCATTCACAATCAATGGCGGCCGGTGCCGGGACGCATCAAGGACTTCATCGCCATTCCGCGCAACAATTTCTACAAGTCGCTGCACACCACCGTCATCTCCGAAAAAGGCCACGCCTTCGAGGTGCAGATCCGCACCGAAGACATGCACAAGATGGCCGAGGAAGGCATTGCCGCGCACTGGAAGTACAAGGACGGTCCGGTGTCGGCGCGCGACGAACAGCGTCTGGCGTGGCTGCGGCAGGTGGTCGAGTGGCAGCGCGACATCAAGAACTCCAAGGAATTTCTCGCGACCCTGAAGATCGATCTCTACCCCGAGGAGGTCTACACCTTCACGCCCAAGGGCCGCATCGTGATTCTGCCGCGCGATGCTACGCCCATCGATTTCGCTTACACCGTACACACCGAGGTCGGGCCACACCTGCGTCGGCGCCAAGGTCAACGGGCGCATCGTCGCCCTGCGTTATAAATTGCGCTCCGGCGACATTGTCGAAATCCTCACCCAGCCGGGACATAATCCCAGCCGCGACTGGCTGCAATACACCAAGTCGTCGCGCGCCCGCCAGAAGATCAAGCACTGGCTCAACCTGCATCAGCGCGAGCGCGCCGTCGAAATCGGCCGCAAACTGATGGAGAAGGAAGCGCGCAAGTACCGCATCTCCATGAAGTCGCTCAACGATGCGGAGCTGATGCGCGTCTCCACCGAGAACGGGATGGCCAAGCCCGACGACTTGCTCGCCGCCATCGGCTATGGCAAGTTTTCCGCGCGCAGCATTCTGGCGCGCCTGGTGCCGGCCGACGAGGCGCAGTCCTTCTCCGGCCACGCGCCTCCTTCCACCGCGGACGAGGGCTCAAACAGCGGCTTCACCAACGTCGTGCGCCGCGTCTTTGGCGGCGACAACTCGGCCATCAAGGTCAAGGGACCACGACGACCTGATGGTCTATCGCGCGCGATGTTGTAACCCGATTCGCGGCGAGGAGATCGTCGGCTACGTGACCCGCGGCAAGGGCGTCGCGGTGCATTCCGCCTCGTGCGCCAACGTCGAGAACCTGATGTTTGAGCCCGAGCGCCGCATCGCCGTGGAGTGGGGCCGCGATGCCGCTTCGCCCATCTGGCAGGCGGGCTACCCGGTCAAACTGGCCGTCTCCTGCGACAACCGTCCCGGCATGTTGAAGCAGATCGCCACCGTCATCAGCGACGCCAACACCAACATCCGCAACATCGAAGCCAAGACCGCCGAAGAGCACGCCACGGTCGAGCTTGTCGCCGACATCGCCGACCTGAAGCACCTGGAGCGCATCGTCACCGGCGTGCGGAAGATTCCCGGCGTCCGCGATGTGCAGCGGCTGCAGAAGCCGTAGCTTTCGGCCATCAGCTGTCAGCCGTCAGGATCTCTAAACCCATGTGTCATCCCGAGCGTAGCGCAGCGGAGTCGAGGGACCCCTACGGCCACGATAATCTTGTTTCATCCTGAGATTCCGGCTTTGCTAACCGTGGCGCCGCTGGCCGTCCTCACCGCAGCTCTGTAACCCGGTCGTTGTGATACGCTGAGCGCATGAAGCTTACGGCAGTATTTGAGCCAGCTAGAGAAGGTGGATACACCTGCTTCGTAGAAGAGATTCCTGGGGCAATATCGCAGGGAGAAACCCTCGAGGAAGCGAAGGCCAACCTGCGCGACGCGCTCCAACTCGTGCTGGAATGCCAGCGGGATCTTGCCGAGAAGAATCTTTCGCCTGGCGCTGTTCGTGAGACGTTCGAAGTGGCTTAGGCATGAAGCATGTCGACCTCGAACGTTATTTGCGTCGCCATTCCTGTGTTTTCTACCGTGAGGGCGCTTCGCACTCAGTCTGGATCAACCCGCAAACTCAAAAGATAGCCAGCGTACCTCGTCATCGCGAGATCAAAGAAGGAACTCTCCGGTCCATCTGCAAGCAACTTGAAATTCCCCAACCCTAAAATGGGGCCGCCGGTTCTCAGGATCACTAAATCGTTGTGTCATCCCGAGCACAGCGCAGCGGAGTCGAGGGTTCCTATTGCCACGGTAATCTTTCGCTACGCTCCGATCATTTCTCACTTTTCTTCCACACCAGGTCCCAGCTTTCGCGGCGGTCCACAAATCCCGTGATCTTGCCTTTGGCGTCGCGCTGAAAGATCTTCCGAATGCGTGGCTGTTCGGGAACGAAGAGCACGTCGCGCACCTCAACCTTCAGCGGTCTCATCGTGCTGCCGGGCCGGCCGCCCATCAGTTGCCCGCCATCCGATCGAATTACATAGACCAGATCGGGCCCGGCAGAATAGCGGCCAACGTATTGCTCCAGTTCTTTCGGCGGCAGCGAAATCGCCGGAGGGTCATTGGGTACCGCGTAGGCGTGAACCAGATAGAGCTTCCACTCGCCATCGTCGCGGCGCCAGGTCTCGGTCGTCAGGTAGCGCGCGTGAAGCACCTGGCCGTGATAATTCTCCTGCTCGTCATCGTTGTGAATTACGGTGGCCAGGTCTCCGGAAATGTGGGCTGCATAGTAGGTAATGCGAAGGCTGCCGGAGACGCCCGCAGGCAGCGGCTCCAGCTGCTTCAGAAACGCGGCGCGATCCATGACACGCCGTTCTCGTCCACGTAAACCGCGTCGCGGGCCAGCGCGTCTTCCCACACTTTGCGATCGCCGGGCGCGAGGGCATCCAGCAGCGCCTGATCTTTCGCGCGCAACAGCGCCGTGATCTGGTCAGTGGTATTGGTAATGGCGGGAGTCTGCAACGCTAAGGCGAGGACAACAGAGAACAGGAGCAGCATGGCTCAATTCTATTTAGCGGGCGGCAGCGGCGCTATCCCGTCCCAGCAGGCTGCTGAAAAACGCGAAAAGCAGATCCCTCGTCGGCCTAAAGAGACTGTGTCGCAGCCCGGTGTCGCCGCTCTGCGGCTCGGGTTTCTGCCACTTCGAGCGTGGGCTGACGCCCACGCCTAACCCCATCTCGCCGCTGCGCGGCTAGTTTGATCGGTTGTTTGGGCGTTTGTTCCACCACAAAATTTGTTTTCCGGTCGCGACACAATCTCTAAAGGCCTCCTCGTGATGACAAATCTAGAAAGATTTGTGACGGCGCACTAAAGGTGCGCCCCCTCAAAGTCGCCGAACGCAACTTTTTCAGCGGACTGCGCGAGCTCAGCCCGGTTGGCACGCTGGAAGCGAGCGCTGCGGCATCAGAACAGCCTCTCGAGTTGCCGCGCGCGAAAATCCGAGATCGCTCGAACGCCGCTCTGGATAGTATTTTCGCCAGATTCCCACAATTGAACAGCACACGGAAATCGCGCGCGGCCGACGTTTCAGTTTCGCGAAAGCCGCGAAAATTGTGGGTGAAATTGGTGCCGATCAAAGGCCAGTTTTCGCATTGCACAAGTTTCTGGCATGGGCCTGTGGACGAGCTGCATTAGATTGAAAACAAACGAGATATAGTCGCGATAATTTTATTGACTTTAGCAACAGGAGGAGTAAAAACACACTCGTTCCTTGATGAGTTTTCAAGGTTTCCGCAGTCGGGCAGCGAGCTTCCTCAACGCGCAAGCGAGAGAGGATAACCGGCAAGTCCGGTGACCTGAAGCGAGGTCATTGCCAGATGCTCACGGCACCAGGCAGAACGACCGCAGCAGTTGTCGCAAGTTGCGAGGCAACGCGGGAACAGGAGACGAGTCAAGGGCAAGACGGGAATCCCGAGGCGTTGATCGGTCATTCCGGTTAGTCGCGAGTCCGGCATCCTAGCCGACAGTCGTGCCAGATACGCAAGTATCCGGCAAGGCAGTCCGGCAAAGGTTTGAACGTGACCCACTGGCCGAAGCGAGCGATCAAAAACGCACTCGGGATTTCCTTTTTTGGCTGTCAACTCTTAGCCATCAGCCATCAGCCATCAGCCGTCAGCTGAAAGCTGAAAGCTGAAAGCCCGCCCTAGCTAGAAGACGGCTAGAACGGGGCACCCGCCATCAGCTGAAGCCTCCGCTGATCGTCCCGGAACATTTGCTCAGCCGGACCTATTCTCCACAAGTGTGAGCGTCATGCTACTGCTATAAAGTTGGTCCCAGGACGTGGACTTGACAGGAAAACTTGTCCAGTGACCGGCCAAACTTTCACGGTCGTCGGCTCGGACCGTCGCATAACCCTAGTGTTTTCAATCGAAGGAGCGTCTGGCACGATCCTTGCATCCTAACCTATGCAGTGTGCCCCAGCCAGGCACCCGCCACGAATCGTCGGAAGCCCAACTGGCCGCGAACAATACCGGAATGCAGTGGAGGAACAAGGTATGAAACAGGTACTCGTTTTTGGGATGCTGCTGGGATTGCTGACCAGCGTAAGCTTCGCGCAGCGGGGTCATGCGGTCGGCGGCGTAGGGGCGAACCCCGGAATCCCGAACGTCGGTCCGGTGTCACCTATGGCCAGACCCAGCCCTAACGCGATCACCATGCCGCATGAGGGTGTGGCGCCGAACGCAACCACCGTAGAGAAAAATCCTAGCCGTGTGGCGCCCAACGCGACTACCGATCCTACGGCCAAGACGGTCGGGTCCACGGCCCAGACCGTAGGCCCCGATGCCAAAACCGTCGGGCCGACTACAGTCACGGTTCCCGACAGAGTTATAACGCCGAACGCCCAGAACGCCCCAGGCCCGGAGCGGTGATCGGGTCGGCGACTAAGCATCGAGCGGCTGGGGGTAGCCGTGAGATCGCTGAGGTGGGCTGGCGGAAACGTCAGCCCATTTCAGCGTTATTGTTGTTCCGCAATGTCAGGGACACAGGCAAAGGCGCAAAGCGTACTTGAAAGCTCGGAAAAGCAGATCCTTCGTCGGGCTGAAGCCCTCCTCGTGATGACAAATCACGAGATGCAGATTGCAAGCTGCAAGGATGAAAAAAAAGGCGCGGCCGAAGCCGCGCCCAGGTCAAATCCTTCCAAATTACAGGTTCTTTTCCAGCGCTTTCTCGATCACATCGCGGGAAACGTAGCCCACAATCTGCTCCTTCACCTGTCCGTCTTTGAAGACCAACAGCGTGGGGATACCGCGAACGCTGTAGCGTTGTGGAGTGGCAGCATTTTTGTCCACATCCATTTTCCCGACCTTGACCCGGCCAGCGTAGCTCTGCGCCACCTCATCCACGATAGGCGCCAAGGCACGGCATGGACCGCACCAGGTTGCCCAGAAATCCACGATCACCGGCTGCTCTGACTTCAGCACCAGCTGATCAAAATTTGCATCCGTCACTTCTACGATTGCGTCACTTGCCATTCTTCCTCCTGCGGGACACTTCCTGCCAGCCCCACCAGGCAGCGGCGGGCCCATTCGTAATCGTAACATCCCGGTAATGAGATTGGATGCAGCAGGATTCCAAGAGACGCAGGGGACGGGCCAAAGCCAGGCGTAGGCAAGCCCCCGAACGGGCCCGCCGGTCGCCACGCGAAAGTTACCGCACCAAAATCAGAAGGCGCCCTATGGTCTCCCGCAGAGCGCCTGGAGGGCAGTCCTCCCCCAGGACTGCCTACACTTGCACTCAGAATTGTCTCCCGGTTGGCGAGATTTGTAAATACGCATCGGGGAAGAAATCGGTTAATAAGTGTGACAGCCAGGGGTTGGCAAATGAATTGAGCCGGTGCAAGCCCTGCGCATCCAGTAAGAAATTCGGGCTGCGGCAGCCTTGCGCTGCCATAAGAAACGGCCGCCCACGGAGGGCGGCCACAAGGTTTTGGGTTTTCATTGCTATTTATTTTTTCCCCGGTTAATTCTTCTTACAGCCCCGTCAAATAACGTCAGCGTAGGCGAGAGTCAACTTGTTACTGCTCCTTGTCTCGACGGCAGGCGGGCCAGAACCTATTTCCAACCCAGCCTGGCTGGCGTCGAGTAACTGCGTTCCTCGTTTACAACGGCCCGGAATCAAGTGACCCTCTCCAGGTGTTTACTGCACCTCACAGAAACGTTTCGCTTCTGGCGCTTTCGTCGGGTAGAATCAAGAACTGATGCCCATTCCTGCAGCAGTACACTACTTTGTCGGTCAGTAGAAGTCGCCATCTCCCGATCTGGTCCGGCAAATCCACTCGGTACGCCGTGACTTCTTCCGACTCACAGACGGCACAGCGTTTGGCTTGCTGCATGTTGGATCCTGGATTTCACCTCCTTCCTGCAATCACTCGGGTGCTTCTGACCCGGAAGTATGTTGGATGCAATCGGGTTGCCTGCGAAGGCTTGCGATCGTCGTCCAATACCTTAGCACGCGGACCGCTTCCCGCGGAGACACGCCAAGCGATGTCCCACGGTTGTGGGAGAAGGAAACAGCCGGAATCTGCTCAAATCGAGCTCAGATGCGCTATGCTTAGGGAGTAGGAGTCAATATGCTTGACAACCTGTTTCAACCGATGCACCTGCTGGTGATTCTGTTCATCGCTTTGCTGGTGTTCGGGCCGAAGAAGCTGCCCGAACTGGGGAAGGGCCTGGGCGAGGGAATCCGCAGTTTCAAAGAGTCGATGAATGCCAAAGACCCGGCCACGCCTCCTGAGGATGAAAAGAAGAAGGTGTAGTTCTCCGCGCGCTTGCCGCTGCCTTCGCTGAGCTCCGGTCAGACCGTGCCTGTTCGCCATGCCTGATGTCCTCTTCATCCTGATACTGGCCCTGGTAATCTTCGGGCCTAAGAAACTGCCGGAGATCGCCCGGCAGTTGGCCAAGTACATGGCACAGTTTCGCGTGATGCGCGACGACCTGAAGCGTCAACTCGAGGGCGAGCTGCTCAAAATCGAGCTGGAAGAAAAAGAGAAAGTGTCCGCCGCGCCTGCGCCCCAGCTCCAAGCGCCAAGTCCAGCCGCCCCTAAGGAAACCGTGCAGGAACGCTCCCTGTCGTAATCGCCCGCTGCGCTCGCTCCCGCCCTTCAACCCCGAATAAATGGTTGCAGCATTTATTCCCGCGGATGATACAGTGGCAGGAAATCTCAACTTACAGCGGCGAGGTTTGCATGTCACTTTCCGTGGATTGCCGTCCTTGCGGCAAGGTCTATGTGATCAAGTGCTTTGGCCGTATTGTTACTGGCGAAGAGGCCGGCTTGCTGGAAGCCGCCATCAATCGCGGCCTGGTTGAATTCAGCCGGGTGGTGCTTCAGGCCGGCGAGGTGACTCGCGTGGACAGCACCGGCATGGGCCTGCTGGTAAGGTTTCTGTCCCATACACGCAATCGCGGAGGCGACTTCCGCCTGGCTGCTCCCCAGCCCTTTCTCACCACTCTGCTGCAGTTGACCAAGCTGTCGACCATCTTCCGGGTGTACGACTCCGAAGAGGAAGCCATCGTCTCCTTCCTGAAGGAACCGGCGACGGTGACGCCGGGGACGAGAAGCGCGGGGCCGCTGGTGCTGTTCGTGGACCAATCGCCCGACCTGTGCGCGTTTGTGCGGAGCCTGCTTCACCATCATGGCTACGAGGTGCTTTCTACCTGCCGCCTCCGCGATGCCAAGACCCTGCTGAGCGCGGCCCAGGTGGACTACATTGTGCTGGGACCCGACAGCTCGCAACTGGCATCCCACAATGTGGTAGAAGCGCTGCAACCCCTGGCTCCCCATGCCACCACGGTGCAACTGGAAAACGGTTTCAAGCTGGCCGATCCCGAGCGGGCCGGTTCGGAGCTGCTGCAGAGGATGCAAGCTCGCAGCTGATGTTGGCGCTATCCACCGGCGCGATCTGGCCGTAGTATCTGCGCTGGAAGTAGAGCGCAACGTTGACCAGGCCAATCATGGCTGGAACCTCGACCAGCGGGCCGATCACCGCGGCGAACGCCTCGCCCGAATTGATCCCGAACACCGCAACGGCTACCGCGATCGCCAGCTCAAAGTTGTTGCTGGCCGCGGTGAAGGAAAGCGTCGCCGACTTGGAGTAGTCGGCCTTGAGCTTGTAGCCCATGTAGAACGACACCAGGAACATCAGCACAAAATAGATCAGCAGCGGAATGGCGATCCGAACCACGTCGAAGGGAAGGCGCAGGATGTAGTCGCCCTTCAGCGAAAACATGACCACGATGGTGAACAAGCAGTGCGATGAGCGTGATGCGGGCTGATGCGGGGAATGAAGCTCTTCTCGTACCAGGTGCGTCCTTTGAGCGCCACCAGAGAAAAGCGCGTGATGATTCCGGCGAGAAACGGAATGCCGAGATAGATGAAGACGCTTTCCGCGATGTCGCGGATGGAAACGTTGACCACCATACCGCGCAAGCCAAACCACAGCGGCAATTTGGTGACGAAGATCCAGGCATAGACGGAGTAGAAGAGCACCTGGAAGACGGAATTGAAGGCCACCAGACCGGCGGCGTATTGCGTGTCGCCCTTCGCCAGTTCGTTCCACACAATCACCATGGCGATGCAGCGTGCGAGCCCGATCAGGATCAGGCCGGTCATGTAGGCGGGATAGCCGCGCAGGAAAACAATGGCCAGCAGCGAACATCAGCACCGGGCCGATCAGCCAGTTCTGCAAGCAGCGAGAGCGCCAGAATTTTCTTGTTGCGGAAGACCTCGCCCAGCTCTTCGTAGCGAACTTTCGCCAGCGGCGGATACATCATCAGGATGAGGCCCACGGCGATGGGAAGCGATGTAGTGCCGACACTGAAGCGGTTGAGGAAAGGAACGATACCGGGAAGCGCCCATCCCGCAGAGCACGCCCACCAACATGGCGGCAAAGATCCACAGCGTGAGGTAGCGATCGAGAAAGCCCAGGCGGGATGTCACTTTGTTCTGCATAGTCTTATTGCTGCTTGCCAATGCTGTTCGATTTCCTTTTGGATGGCGAGTCTGCCGAGACTGGCGAGCGGCAACGACAGGAACAGTCCAATCCTGCGATCCAGCATCATGAAGGCCTCGCGATAGGCGCGCTCGATTTCGTCAGGCGTGCCGGTGACCGCGGCAGGATCGGGGATTCCCCAATGCGCGGTCATGGGCTGGCCGGGCCAGATGGGACAGACTTCGTTAGCGGCGTTGTCGCAAACCGTGAACACGAAGTTCATCTGCGGCGCGCCGGGCTTGGCAAACTCGTCCCAGCTCTTGCTGCGCAGCCCCGCGGTCGGCAAGTTGGGCGAGCTCCAATTGGCGAAGCGCCTCAGGACGAACCGCTGCCCGCTGGATGGCTGCCTGCGCTATAGGCAGTGAAGGTTGGGCGTCCTTTGAAGTTCAGGATCGCTTCCGCCATGATGGAGCGCGCCGAGTTGCCGGTGCAGAGAAAGAGAACGTTGTAGTGGGCTGGCATGATGGTTATCCGTTGGCTTGCGGTTTTCTGGCGCGGATGAAGGCGCTCCTGAACTTGCCGTCGACTTGCGGGGCGAGGGCATCGACGTCAAGGCCCTTTTCGGTCAAGAAAACGCGCGCGTCTTCGGCTTTGTGGACACGCGTGGGTTCGATTTCGATGGCCTCAAAACCCGCGGCTGCTCAGCTTGGCGGAGTATTCCGTGTCCTGCAGCGCGCCGGCGATGCAGCCCACCCACAGCAGCACGCTCTCGCGCACTTCCGGCGGCACATCGCCATGTACCACAACGTCAGACACGGCGAAACGGCCGCCCGGCTTCAGCACGCGAAAGGCCTCGCGCAGCACCGGTCTTTGTCGGCCGAGAGGTTGATGACGCAGTTGGAGATGATCACGTCGACGGAGTTGTCGGGCAGAGGAATGTTCTCGATTTCGCCTTTGAGGAACTCGACGTTCTCGACGCCGGCTTTGCGCTGATTTTCGCGCGCCAGAGCGAGCATTTCGTCGGTCATGTCGAGGCCGTAGGCTTTGCCGGTTGGCCCGACGCGGCGAGCCGAGAGCAGCACATCGATACCGCCGCCGGAGCCGAGGTCGAGAACGATCTCGCCGGCGTTCAGCTGGGCGAGCGCGGTGGGATTGCCGCAACCCAGCGAGGCCTGCAACGCGGCTTCGGGAATTTGCCCCGCCTGCTCGGCGTCATAGAGATTGACGGTGATGGGGTCGCAGCAGCTTTCGAACGCGGAAGCGCGCCGCAACATCCGGCAGGCTCGGTTGTTGCGTCCGGCGAGGTGGAGCAGGAACCGCCAGCTCCGGTTTGCACACGCAGCGCCGCCTGGCCGTATTTCTCTTTTACGACTTCCTTGATGCTCTGGGTGGTCATACTTTCTCCTATTTGGCGGTCCGGAAAACTTCTTCCGGCTTGACCACTTTGTTGCGGGAGCAGCACTCGTTGAAGAGAAACCCCAGCAGCTCTTTCAGGGCGTCGGTGTTGGCGGTGTACCACAGGAAGGTGCCGTCGCGACGCACTTTCACCAGGCCTTCGTTCTTCAGCTTGTCGAGATGGTGGGAGAGGGTGGAGCTGGGGATATCCAACTCGCTGCCGATGTCGCCAACCACCATGCCGGTGGGGTGGGCGGACAGCAGGAGTTGCATGATGCGCAGCCGGGGTTCGGTGCCCATCGCCGAAAGCATGTCGGCGCAGCGGATGATGAGTTCGGGATCTTGCTTTGTGGGCACTGGCTTGCCCTCCTTCCATAGTTCTATAGTTATAGAAAAATAGATTGGTTGTCAAGTGAAAAATGAAGGGGGCTTGGCGGCGAGCGCACGGCAGGCCCCTCGCCGGGCTGAAGAGACTGTGTCAAGAAAATGCCCTCCTAGTGGTGACAAAGTGACAGAGAAACGGCGTTAAATGGAACTAGGTTATGGTCACGGCGCGAAGTAGCCTGCGATGTCCAGCAGCAGGTTGGTCGGATTGAAGGCAAAGGCGTCGATCGAGCCGTTGATGGTCGGCGTGATGGCCATGTTGGAGGTGACAGCGCCATCCACGGCGTTCAGTGTGGAGACCACGGGCTGCGGCTGGCCATCAGGCCACAGCGTCAGATATTCGAGCGCGCCCGGCGGCACGGCCGTCGCGTTCAGCACGTAGGCAGTGGCGCTGGCCGGCACGGCGCACGGGCCGTTCACGACATTCACCGTAAGCTCACCCTGGAACTGGTGGCCTTGCGCGGGATTGCGCGTGTCCAGCACGCGGCAGGGCGCAAGGTTGTACAGCGACATGGGATTGGGCGCTGAGTTTGCCGGCGCGAAGTAGCCGTTGATGTCGATGAGCAGGTCGGTATCGTTGCCATAGGCATAGGTCTGGATGGCGCCAGCGGTTCCCGCCGGCACAATGGCCGCGTTGGCGGTGATGGTGCCAGTGGGAGCGTTGAGGGTTGAAACCTGCGGCTGCGATTGTCCCGCCGGCCACACGGTGAGGTATCCCAGAGGCCGTCCGTTCTTCGGCAGCGCAGTAAAGTTCAGCGAGTAGGCTTGCGCCGCGCTGGGAATGTTGCAGGCGCTGGCCTGGAGAACCGGGAAATTGCGTTGCTGGCCGCTCTGCAGCACCGGCCCACCTAATTGCCCTGTAGGGTTGCGAGTGTCGGCGACGCGGCAGGGCGTCAGCGGAAAGAAAGCCAGCGCAGAGCCGTTCCCGGTTGCAAAGTATCCGGTCACGTCGAGAATAAGCTCGGTGGTGTCGGTGGCGTAGACGCTGACGCCTTGCCCGGCGCCGGCGGGAACAATGGCGGCGTTCGCCTTGGTGCGTCCGTCGTAGGAGTTCAGAGTTGAGACTACCGGCTGGCTCGCGCCCGTGGGCCAGATGGTGAGGTAGTTCAGCGAACCGCTGGGCACCACGGTGACGTTCAAGGCATAAGCAGCGGCGTTGCTGGGAAGATTGCAGGCTGCCTTGCGGCAGCGGGAAATCGCGCTCGGTTCCGCCGGTAAGAGCGGGACCGCCAAAGGTACCGGGAGCGTTTCGCGTGTCGACCACCCGGCACGGAGTGAGCGGGAAGAAGCGCAGACCCGAAGAAAGCCCCGTGATGGCGACGTCGTCCAGATACATGTAGGTTGGATCGCCGTAGCCGTCTTCGTGCGACGTTGAAGTAAAGCTGGATGGTCTGGCCCGACGTAGGGAGTCAGGTCGAAGCTGACTTGCGTCCAGGCTTGCGCGTTGGAGGCAACTTTGAAAACTTGCGCCAGTTGGTTGCCATTGCTGTCGCGAATCTGGGCTTCCTGCCAGTCGTACTGGATTGTGGTCGAGGTGGACGGCCAATACCAGAAGCTTAACGTGGGGCCGTCTGCGCCGCTGGGAACGGTGATGGTTTGATACAGCCAGGAGTCGCCGTTGGGCTCAGGCAGGCCGGTGGCTCCCAGTTGAGCGCTGAAGCTGCCGCTGTGGGCTTGCAAGGTGGAGATGACCGGGAAGCAGCACGCCGCCCGCGGTCCAGCAGTCCAGCGTGCCGCTTTCAAATCCGCCATTCGACAACGTGTCGGCCGCACAGCAGGCGTACAGGTTCCGTGCCCAGTCCCGTCAAGGTAGCAACCCGGGGACTGCCGGGGCCGTTGTCGGTGACGGTCAGCGTGCCGGTTCGGGTTCCCGTAGCCGTAGGCTTGAAGCTGACGTTGATGGTGCAATTGGCATTCGGGACTAGCGATGTGCCGCAGTTGTTGTTCTCCAGATAGTCGCCGGTGACGGCGATGCTGCTGATCGTGAGGCTGACGGATTGTTGATTGCTGAGAACGATCTGTTGCGCGGGGCTGGTGGTTCCCACGTTCTGCATTCCGAAGCTGAGATTGCCGGGATAGAAGCCGATGTAGCTGCCGGTGGCGCAGCCGGGAAACTCGAAGCTGACGATGCGGGTGTTCCAGTTGTAGGCGCCGGTGGTGAGCTGGTACTGCTGGGTGTACCAGAAGGTGCAATCGTCGGCTGGGATCGACCGACATGGAGCTGTAATCGCCCCAGCGATTCACGTTGGGGGTTTGCGATCCGCTGCCCAGGATCACGGTCGTCTCCGCTTCCAGGTCGCCCGGCGGATCGGTGGGCAGGCGGCCGGCAAAGGCAATCGAGGGATAGACCCCGCCGCTGGAGACGCTATAGCCCAGCGCGATGTCGCCAATTTTGTCCATGGCGATGCTGCCCATCCAGCGATAGTTGGAATCGGGAGCGTAGGTGCCCTGCTGGGCCACGACCGGAGTGGTGGCGGGCGATTGAATCTCATACCAGCGCACTCCGCCACCGCCGCTGACAGCCACCGAATGGTTGACCACCAGCGATTCATGATTGCCGAAGTTGCGATAGGCCAGGCGATACATCAGGCGGTCGGCCAGCGAGTCAAGCGTGTTGGTGGTCAGCGGCTGGGGCACGCACTCCGTTCCGCCGTTGCACAGCGGCGTGAAGGGCGCGACGTCGATGACCGTCGGGCCGGTGAAGGTGGAGTTGGAGGGATCGTTGAAGTCCACATGGAACTGGTAGAGATTCAGCGAGTTGTCGCCGTAGTCCAGCATGTAGTTGGGCGAGCCCGCCGGCGGCGGAGTGACGCCGTCGACGTCCGACGGGAAGCAAGCCGCCGACAAACGGTTCCTGCTGAAAGCAGACCTGGGTTGCCGCCTGGCCGGTCAACATGGCCGCGCGGTTGTAGGCACAGGCATCTGAGCCCATGAAGGTGTTGCCCTCGAACATGTTGAAGGTTTCGTAATAGGCGTCGGGCCAGACGCCCATCTTGGGATAGTCGTCGAAAATAGTCGTACTCGAAACGAATAGCGATACCAGGAGCCGGTCGCATCGGAGTTGACCGAGACTGCGACGCATTGCAGGTAGGGCTGAGTGGAAACGGAGAACTGGCTCATGACCCAGCGGGCGGCAAGCTTGTCATAGAGCACGATGGGATCGCCATCGTTGTCGGTCTCGCAGCCTCCGCCAAATCCCAGCCACAAGGTATTTCCCGGCGTGGGGCCGGCCAGCAACGAGCCCATGGTCTTGTCGAAGATTGCGAAGTAAGTGTTCACCCACTGCACATATTGCGTGGCGCCCACTGCGCCGTTGGTGTCGGGCGGAATGTACTCGACCGTGAAGCCGTACTGTCCGTCGCCAATGCCTTCAAAGTTCAGGCCGACATGGGGCGAGAAGCCGGTGGTGGTGAACTGGCGCACAGGATCTTCGTCCAACGGCCGTAAGCCCGGCGGAAGAGGAATGCCGCGCCGGGGTTCGGCTTCCAGCTTCGCACGTGGGCAATCGGATGGGCATTGCGGATCATGTCGATCAGCGGCGGCGAGACATCATGATGGAGATCGCGGCGGACGATGGTGGGGCCGCGACCGGCTTGCGCCAGCAAAGCAACGGGCAGAATGCCGCTCAGGATGAGAACAGGATTCCACGGACCGGAAAGAATCTCGCATGGGACATGCCGTTGCTCCCGCAGAAACAGTTCGGGTATGGCGCGCGCGGCAGAGAAAATGCCGCGCAGCGATACCTATTGCATCGGCAATATTCAGGAGCAATTGATGGGCGAATGTTGATTAGAAGCGGTTAAGTTTGGATGAGCCAACAGAAGGATTGGGTCTAATCGTCCCACAGCCCGCCCGCGCTCCGGCAACGGTGACGGTCGACGACGAGGCATACCAGTCCATATGCCGGGTGAAGTACATGACGGCAGAGATCGGCGGCTAAAACTCAGCCGGAGCGCCCCCACCAGCAAAGCCTGATCCTCTAAACGTAGCAGTATGTAGATGAGGCTGTATAGCGTGGCGAAAGCGGCAAGCGGCCTCGCACATCCGTACTTGCGGCTTTCAAAGATCCATCCCGCGTAAGCCGAGATCAGGCCCACGGTCGCTATCGCTGCGATCGCAAATCCTAGGTCGAAACCTATACGCTCGGCAATAGACAACAGCAGTAGATGAGAAAACCTATCTGCGCACGATACCGATCAGGAACTGTACTTTTGCGACCAGGGTGTGGACGCGTTTGCCGGTGGAAACTTCAAACAGGAAATAAGAGAGAAAGACCAGTCCCACGAACAGCAGCGCATACTTCAGAGGAGCGCGTCAACGGACTGATAGGGGTCTGCTAGCTCGAACGAAAGAGACTCCTAGCGCCGTGTGGCCCCAAACGACCGACTACCTCCGAGGTACCCTCGGATGGCACGCCGCGCGCGATGGAATGGGTACTGACCAACTCGCCGCGAATCCCTGATCGCTGATGCTCTGCGTGGAGGGCAAAAAGCCTCCATCGAAGCTGGGATGCGGCCAGTCTCCCTTCAATGCGACGTTGGTCGTTTTGCCGAAGGCGAGGATTGCCAGCCGCTGCGCACCCGTGAACTTAAGGAGTCGCTGTTACATCTGAAGATTTCGCGTTCGGTTGCGCGACTGCCCGCAGCGCGAGCCGCCGAAGAGTGCGAGCTGCGTTTCGCCGCCCAGCCGCTGATTGACGGTTGCACTCTGCAATGCGATGGCTGGAGTCAGCGTTTCGTCTTTACCTCCGGCTGCCAGCGTAATGTCACTCTGCGCGCCACGCGCGTCGGTTGCTCCCACCAGGAACTCCGCGCGGGCTCCAGTCAAGCACGGCGACCGTCAGGGGCGTTGGCGGGCACTCCGGCGAGATCGAATGAAGCTTTGAACGTTATGTCGGAACGGTAGACCGGCACCTTGAAGAGCGAGCGGTGGCGTACCTCGGTCTGGGTGCTGACCACGGCTTCGGCGCGTGCCGGAAACACGACATAGACGCTGCGATCCGCAGGCTTGACTATGGTTGCGGGCACCACATAGGGAATTGCGAGTATGGGGCCGAGGAAAGTCTGCGGCCCGCCAACCAGTCCGCCCACTTCCTTGACGACATCTGGTCAGCCCGGCGGCTGCGGTCGTCGATCAGGCTCCAGACAAATAAAGCTGGGATGGTCATGGCTAATGCCAGAAAGCAGACCACGATCAGCTTCATGCCCATGGAACGGAGAGGGCAGTCTAACGCCGTTGTTCGAATGGTTGCGGCATGCGCCACCTCGAAAATGAACCATAATTTTACGCTCCCACCTTCATCTCGCTCAGGATTTCTTCCACCGCCGCAATCGCGCTGGTGATCTCCTGGTCGGTGTTGTAGAAGTGCGGCGAGAAGCGGACGCCTGACTTGGGGCGATAGTCCACCAGGATGTCGCGCTTGAGCAGTTCGGCGCAGACCTGCGGCGCATTGGGCATGTCGATGGAGACGGTGCCGGCGCGGCGCTCGGGATTACCTGGCGTGTTGGTGCGCCAGCCGTGCTGCGCGGCCAGGTCCATCAGCAGAGCGGTCTGGCACTTGGATTTCTGGCGGATGTTCTCCACGCCCACTTCGCGGATGATCTTCAGCCCCGGCTGCGCCACTTTCAGCGCCGGGATGTTGGACGTGCCCTGGGTGAAGCGGTAGATGTTGGGCGTGTAGCGGGTGGCGCCGATCTCGAAGCCGAAGGGATTTTCGTGGCCGAACCAGCCGGTAAAGCTGGGCTCCAGCGTCTTGGCCAGGTCGGGCCGCACGTAGAGATACGCCGGTGCCGGGGCCGCCGCACAGCCACTTCAGGACGCCGCCGGTACAGAAATCCACGTTGAGCTTTTGCACGTCGAAGGGCAGCGTGCCGGTGGCCTGGAAGGAATCGAGCAGAACGTAGGCGCCGACGCGGTGGGCCTTCTCGACAATGGCCTCGACATCCTGAATAAACGCGCTGCGGAAGATGACATGCGAGATGGGCACCAGCAGCGTCTCTTCGTCGATGGCGTCCAGCAGGCGCTCGGTGTTGACGTGGATGGTGTCGTCGTTGGGCACCATCTCGACGCGCGCGCCGCGCTTGCGTTGCGCCTCCCAGAAGTACATGACCGAGGGAAAATTCAGGTCGGTGTAGACCACCTTGTTGCGGCGGCCGCTGAAGTCGAAGCAGGAGGCCACCGTCGCCTGGCAGGTGGTGACGTTTTGCAGGCAGGCGACCGAGCCCGGCGGCGCATTGAAGAGCGCGCCAATCTGATCGCCGACTTCGGCGGCCAGCATCCACCATTCGTCTTCCCAGGCGCGCACCCCGCGCGTGTTCCACATCTCGGTGTACTGATGCAGCGAATCCTCGACGCCGCGGGGCATGGCGCCCAGCGAGTTGCTGATGAGATAGGTGGTGCGTCTGGAGGATGGGAAATTCGGAGCGGTAGCGCAGAAGTCCTTCGGACATGAGGGATATTGTAGGGGAAGCGCGGCGGGATGGGAATTTGGGGCGTGTCGTAAAGCTGCTGAGGGCAAGAGCGGAATTTGTACAGAATCACGATATTTTTGATAAAGTTGCAACTTAGCCGCAACTCTGAATCCGGCGGCGGGTTTACTTAAATTCACCAGGAGCAGCGGAAGCATCAGGCTTTACTCCGGGTCCCATCGAATTTCCGCGTCGCAAAATCCTATGAAACGTCTCTCCTACTTTCTCGTAGTCGCCCTGCTGGCCACGATAAGCGGTTGCGGCGGCAGCAACACCACGCCCAGCAACGTCGGACTTGTTTGGCAAATGGAACGTCGTGATGTACGCCAACGGGAGCTCGACGCCCACGTACGTATTCGCCTTGGCGATGTCGCAGTTAGGGCGGCTCGAACTATAGCGGTTCCTCGATCACCTACAACGGCTCGGTCGCGTATTCCCAGCAACATGTGCATCAATGGAAATGCGTTGTCTGCGACTGCGACCACCAGCGGCAACAATTTCACCATGACGGTCACGGATCCACAACGCAGACGGTCATCACGGTGCAGGGCTCTCTGGTTACACAAACCACGACCCTCTCGGGCACCTACAACAATCTTGCCAGTCGGCCTGCAGCGCCTCTACCGGCACCGTGACCATGTACGCCGCAGTAAAGCGGGCGTCGCGTTTTCCTGGCCGCTCGCCAGCCTGAATCTCTGGCGACTCCGCTGTGGAGTACCTCATCTAAAATAAGCACACCGGGGCTTGAGGACTCCCGCAGCCATGCGCGAAACTGTTTCGATTTCCCTATCGCTGCCCTCAGTCGCCCGTGGCCGGGAGAGACGGTATGAATACTGCTGATGTTCACACCCTCTATGCTTACAACCGCTGGGCAAACCGGCGCATGTTCTCCGTCCTGGAGAAACTGAGCAACGAGCAATTTACCGCGACAAGGCAGAGCAGCTTTTCCTCGGTTCGCGAATCCGTCTTGCACATCGTGGCGGCGGAGTGGATCTGGCTCCGGCGATGGAAAGGCAATTCGCCGCGGGCGACGGTTGCCGATACCAGCAACGCTTCCGCCATGAGCAGCGCGCTGCACAACGGCGGCGTCGCCGTGGAGACGTTGGCGACGTTAGCGGGACTCCAGAGCTTCGCCGATTCCATCGAGCAGGAGCGGCAGGAATTTCTGGCCGGTCTGACTGACGATGCCCTCCAGGCGCGGCTGAAGTACACCGATATGGGCGGCAAGGAGTTTTCCATGCCGCTGGTGTACCTGCTGCAACATCTGGTGAACCACGGCACTTATCATCGCGGGCAGGTGACGACGTTGCTGCGCCAGGCTGGGGCGGAGACCGTGGCGTTCGACCTGCTGTTTTTTGTCAGGGAACAGGAAGCGGGGACGCCCTAGTCGCGCTGTCCGAATCGGCGTTGTCACAGATCGCTCGGGCGAAGTCCCGTTCTCTTTGCGATTCTGGCCAACATCTTGGGGCCGATCTCCTCAGACTCACGGAAAGCCCACGTATACTCGCCATGCTGAGGGTGAGAGAGTTGCAGGTGAGAAGAGCCTTTCTGCGTTTTGACCGTCCAACCAATTTTGAGCAATGCCCGAAAGACGCGCCGACCCTTGGTGCTGGGCCACTGGGTCACGCGACGGCGAAGCGCACTTCTGGCTGGGGCGCCCGCTCCTGCTCGATTCGATCCGCCAAGACACGGTAGGCCAGCGCTTGCACCCGCACCAATGCGTCTTCTCTCGATTCGCCGTAAACCATCACCCCAGCGAGCTGGGGAATTTCCGCTATCCAGCGGCCGTCTTCCTCGCGATCGAGCTCCACGGTAAACACCAGCCCCGAACTACGGGCCGTCGCAGGTGGGGACGATTTCTTTTTGCCGGTTACGGGCTTCTTGTGTGGCATAGGGTCTCTATCGCAGTTCGAGTCTACTCTTGGCATGGGAAGACTGGCTAGGAAGGTTCTGGAAACAGGACACTCCTATGCCGGCCGTTTCCCCGATACATACGGATTGCCGGCAATCACGAAGCGCAGCGGCCGTTCGACAGCTTTCGTGATGCCGATTCTCGGCGTGGCGACGATGCGCTCCGGACGAAAGCCATCGTCCGCCAACCACAGGTCCGACTTCGCCGAGGTAAAGTCCTTATCGTTGTCGCGTAGCCGCGTGATGCCGAGCGCCTCCTGCCATGCGCCCGGGCCGCTGGAGATCATTCGCAACTGCGCGGGGCGAGGCGCTGATGGCAGAGCAAGGTCGCGCGCCAGCGACATCGCAGCCAATCCGAACACCGGCTCCATGGCGCGGAAGAGCACGCCGCAGCCCTCGGGCTATGCACGAAACATTCAGGCAGTAGTGATTGCCGTAGATGAAATACACGTACGCGTGACCTGGCGGGCCGAAGAGCACAGCGTTGCGCGCGGTGCGTCCGGCAAAGGCGTGCGCTGCGGGATCGCTGCTCGCCGAGGTACGCCTCATCTTCGACAATGCGTCCGGCGAGCAGACTGCGGCCTTCGCGCCGGATCAGCAGCTTGCCCAGCAGCTCGCGCGCCACGGTCACGGCATCGCGATGAAAGAATTCGCGCGACAGCCGCGGCGCGGCGCGCAGCTTCGCGCGCCGTGAGCCGGCCTGATCCGCGGCGTTGCGAGTAGTCTCGCTCACAGTTTTACCGCCACCAGCCGCAGCCGTCGGTAGTCGATAGTCCACACGCCATTGTGAAATAGCGCCGGGGCGGCCAACTGCTCGACCATCCGGAAGAATTCCTTGCGCTGCTCGGGAGCGACCGCTTCGATCGCGAATCGCCCAAACATTTCCAGCCACAGCTTCAGCCCGCGGTCGCCGCCCTCCAGGATGGTTGCGCGGTCGAACAGCACCGCGAAATCCACTTCCAGCCCGTGCGCTTCCAGCAGCGGGGCATATTCGCCGATGGAGGGAAACGACCACGGCGACAATTGCTCGGGATTCGCAATGCCCAGCTTGCGCAAAGCTTGGTACACCGCCTCCAGCAGGTGACGGAGATTTCCCCGGCCACCCATTTCGAAAATCAGGCGGCCACCACGCTTCAAGCGCTCGCGCAATCGAAGCAATCGCCGACGGCTGGTCTCGCACCCAGTGCAGCGTGGCGTTGGAAACCACCACATCGAACTCGTCCGCGAAGGTCAGCGCGGTCACGTCGGCGACTTCAAACTTCACCTGCGGGAAATTCTTGCGGGCGCTGGCAATCATCTCCGGCGAGGAATCGATGCCGACTACTTCTGCGCCAAATTGCGTGATCTCCGAGGTGAGCTGGCCGGTACCGCAGCCCACGTCCAGAATGCGCTCGCCCGGCTTGGCGTTCAGCAGCACCAGCAGGTCGCGCCCGTATTGCCACACGAAGGAATGGCTGGACTGGTAGAGTTCGGAGTTCCAGCTATCGGGTTTGGAGCTCATGCAGGAATTGTAATTACACGCGCGTCAGTTTTCTGTGATGCCGGCTTCTTTGGCGCGAAACTTCCAGTAGTCGCCGGCGGTCTCGCTCAAATCGCCCGATGGCCGCTCGCCGCGGAAGACGCGCGACACTCCGCGCACTACGCGGCGCATCGGCAACTCGCCAGTGCTGTCGGTCAGGAACAACTCGCCAACCTTCGCGGTGCGATAGTACCAGCGCTTCAAGCAGCGCGAGGTGCTCCATCCACTCCAGCGCGCCGCGCAGGCTTTGGACTTTCAACCGCCGCCAGCGCGTCGCTGATGCGCGATTCCATCGATTGCGGCTTGGAGGCGAGGCGCGAGGCTTCGGCCTTGCCGACATTGAGCGCGACCGGCTCGCAGATCTGTCCGGCAACAATCTTGAACAGCGTGACCGATTCGCGCTCCGCCGAGGGCTGCACCATTACGCCATTCAGTTCGTCGAGGCGGCGGACAATTTCCGGCAGCTGCGAGATTGCGGCCTTCACTTTTTCCAGGCGCGCGTGCTGCGCGGCTGCGCCTTCGAAGTCGAGATTCGCGGAAGCTTCATCGCGCTGCCGCTCAATCTCGCGCACCAGCGATTCGCCGCCGCTCTGGAAGAACTGCTGCACGCGTTCGACCTCGGCGGCATAGTCTTCGTCCGTGCAGCCCTTGAAGCAGGGCGCCAGGCACATCTTCATCTCGGAATAAATGCAGCCGGGGAAGGCAGGATCGGGATGGAGATCGTCGACGCAGCGGCGCATCTTGAAAAGATCGAGGGAGTCGTTGGCGAACTTCTCCGCCGCAACCCGCGTGAAGAACGGCCCGTAGTACTGTGCGTTCGATTTCATTCCGCTGATGCGGGTGGTGACGATTGCGCGCGGATAGGGATTGTCGAGAATCATTTTGATCAGCGGCGCAAATCGCAGGCGCAAGCGTTTTTCGTAGCTCTGGGGAAATTCGCGGCGCAGAACTTTGTAGAGCAGAAACGATGCTTCAAAATCGGAGCCGGTGGAGAACCATTCGACCGAGCGGGCGCGGTCGCGCAGGCTTAGCTTGCGGCTTTGTCCATCGACGGCGCCCAGCAACCGTTGCAGCCGTCGGCGCAGATTCGAGGTCTTGCTGACATACGGCTCCGTGCCTTCATCCCCGCGCAGCAGGAACACCGCCGCGCTCGCCGGAACAGCGGCGAACAGCTCGGAGTCGCGGTCGGGCAGGAACTCGATGCGCTGCGAGGTCACGAGGAGATTTAATTTCACCACGGAGGACACGGCGCGCACGGAGAAGAAGGGATTAGGGGTTGGGGGTTGGGGGTTGGTGGTTGGGGGTTGGAGGATTAGGAATTGGGATTTGGGATTGGATTTGGGATTTGGGATTTGGGATTTGGGATTTGGACAAATCCCCGCCCTAGCCAAAAGAGTGGAACAAGCAGGTCCCTCGACTCCGCTTCGCTCCGCTCGGGATGACACGACGGGGCACCCGTCCGTCGAGGGCAATGAGTTCGATTTGCCAATCCCTAGCCCCTAATCCCTAATCCCCAATCCCTGGCCCCAGCCCCCAATCCCTAGTCCCTAACCCCCAGCCCCTAATCCCTGGCTTTGCTGTTCCGCAGCGACAGCCGGCTGGGCGCGCTGATGCGATGGAACTGCGCCTGCTTCGAGTGCTGGCGATAGTCCGGCCCGTCGATCTCGACCTTCTTGCACATCTCGTGCAGCCGCGAGCGCATGCGTTCGCCGATGCGGTCGCCAAGGGTTTCGCGCCGCGCGGCACGCTCCGCTCGCCGACGGGCTGCGCAGATTGTCGATCTCGCGCGTTGGTTTCTTCCCCGTCAGGAAAGTTCGTCGTGATGATCGTCGTCTTGTTGTCGTTGTAGCGGCTGTTGAGAAGGTAGTTGACGGTGTCGAAAACCCATTCCGTGCTGCGCACCGCGCCCAGCTCGTCCAGCACCAGCACTTCGGCCTCGAATACCGGCCGCAGAATTTCCATCTCCGTCGCCTGCACCGACGGATTGTAGGAGTTCTGGATCGACTTCAGCAGCTCGCGATAATCGCAAAACAGGCAGTGGATGCCCTTTTCGCGAATCAGGTCTTTGATGATGCCGACCGCCAGATGCGTCTTGCCGACGCCCACCGAGCCGACAAACAGCAGTCCAGTCTTCTCGACGGGATAATCCTCGACGAAGCGGCCGGCAAAGGTCCGGGCCTTGATGATGCTCGTCTGGTTTTTGTCGTCGGGATCGTACTGGAAGTTGCTCAGGTCGCAATGCTCGTATCGCGCCGGGATGTGCGCCGCGGCCAGCAGACGTTCGCCGCGACCCTTGATGCGGCACTCGCAGCGCACGGCTTCGCGCTCTTTGCCGTGCTCGACGGTCTGCCATCCAGTGCCGCCGCAGATGGGACATGTTTCAGTTGGGGTGGTCACGGGCGCTCCTGAAACTGAATCTACCGTCCCGTGACTTCATACGCAACGGCCGCGGCAGCGAAACTTGCAGAGCAATCGCAGGAAAAGCTGTGTGGAGCTGTGCATATTCAGGAAAAACTCGTGGCCCGTGCATTTAGAATGACGAACGTATATGCCAACCGTCCTTCGGTCGGGACCGTACCGGTTCTACTTTTACAGCCACGAGCCCAACGAGCCGTCGCATGTTCACGTTGACCGCGACGATTTGTCGGCGAAGTTCTGGCTCGATCCGGTGGCGTTGGCGAGAAACTTTGGGTTTACTGCCCGCGAGTTAAAAGACTAATCGACGTGAGCGAATCAGCAATCCTGTTGGAGGCATGGCATGGGTATTTTGGCGATAGCGGCCGATGAACGAGTTGCCGCAGTGTCGTTTGATGAGGACTCGCTGAGCGTGCGCCTGAAGGACGGACGTACGATCTCTGTTCCGCTTGCCTGGTATCCGAGGCTGTTCCATGCTACCGCCGAGCAGCGCCAAAATTGGAAGATTGCCGGCGGCGGCTATGGCATCCACTGGCCGGAGATCGACGAGGACATCAGCACCGAAGGCTTGTTGCGCGGAGCGCCCGCTCCCCAATCCGGTGGGCAGTGAAGTTTAGCCGTCCATGAAAAGCCTCAGTATTTGAAATCAGCCCCCTCGCGGTTCCAAATCGGGAAAGCGCCGCCTTGGCGTTTAGAGGCGCTCTGGCGGGCTTCAGCCTTCCGGACGCCCTCGGGTACCTCCGACCACCCTTTCGTCGCTCCCAGGGGCTCTGAGGCCCCGCAATGGGCATTGTGGCTCGGTGTCTCTATTGAGATGGAAGTATTGAAAAATTCCCTGCTTCCATCCCCCTGCGTTCGTTTCGCGACTGAACTGGGCCCCGTGAAAAAGCCAATGTAGCGCCGACTGAAGCCGGTTCAGGACCAGGAATAAAAGGGCTTGACCGCGGCCCTAAAGCGCCGCACTACCCGAGCACGACACAACCCAGACTTTTTTAGCGGCCTGCCAAGTCGGGCCCGGTCACGAAGCCTTCCATAGCAGACTTTTCTTAGCAGCCTGTAAAGTCACAAAACACTCCAAAGCCTGAGTTTTTCAGCAGCCTGAAAAAGTCTTTCCCTAACACAAACGCAATCTGTGGGAAGAGTTCCCGCCGTTCTATCCGTGTCCGCCCGCCGCCCGTCAGCTCGCGCACAATCGAGTTCACAAACTGCCTTGGCGTCGCCGAACAGCATCAGCGTGTTGTCCAGGTAATACAGCGGGTTGTCGATGCCGGCGAAACCCGGATTCATGCTGCGCTTGATCACCATCACCGTGCGCGCCTTGTCCACGTCGAGAATCGGCATGCCGTAGATCGGGCTGCTGGCGTCGGTGCGCGCCGCCGGGTTGGTCACGTCGTTGGCGCCGATCATCAGCGCCACGTCGGTCTGCGGAAGATCGCCGTTGATCTCGTCCATGTCGAGCAGCTTGTCGTAGGGAATGTCGGCTTCGGCCAGCAGCACGTTCATGTGTCCCGGCATGCGGCCGGCGACGGGATGGATGCCGAACTTCACATCGACGCCGCGCTTGGTGAGCGCGTCGTAGAGCTCGCGCACTTTGTGCTGCGCCTGCGCCACCGCCATGCCGTAGCCGGGAACGATGACCACTTTGTTGGCAGCCGCAAGAATCGCCGCCGCTTCTTCCGGCGTCGCGCTGCGCACGTTGCGCTGTCTCGACCGCGCCGGCCGCCGCGGGCTGCTACCTGTCCAAAGGCGCCGAACAGCACGTTGGTGAACGAGCGGTTCATCGCCTTCGACATGTTGACCGACAGGATGAAGCCCGAAGCGCCGTCGAGCGCGCCGGCGACGATCAGCAGTTTGCTGTTGAGCACGAAGCCCATGGCCGCGGCCGAAAGTCCGGCGTAGGAGTTCAGCAGCGAGATCACCGTCGGCATGTCCGCGCCGCCGATGGGAATGATCATCATCACGCCGAAGACCAGCGCGATGCCGACCATGAAGGGAAACAAATGCATGGCTCGGGATTGAGCACCAGATAGACGGCCATGGCGACGGCGATCGCCAGCATGCCGAGGTTGACGAAGTTCTGGCCTTTGTACGTGATGGGCCGCTGCGGCAGGATCTCCTGCAACTTGCCGGCGGCCATCAGGCTGCCCGTGAAGGTCAGCCCGCCGAGGATGACTTCCAGCGAGAGCACCGACATCATGAAGCGCGAAATGTTGGGAGCGCGGAGATAGAACTCCGCGGTGCCGACCAGCGTGACGCACAGCGCGCCGAAGGCGTGGCTGAGCGCGGTCCGCTGCGGGACGGCCGTCATCTGCACGTTGCCCAGCGGCACGCCGATGATGGCGCCGAGCACCAGCGCGATGGCGATCCACTTGTACTCGACAATGCCGTGATACAGCAGCGTGCCGACGATGGCCAGGAACATGCCGACTTCGCCCGCCCACACGCCGCGCCGCGCCGTCGCCGGCGAACTCAGCCACTTCAGCGACAGAATGAAGAGGACGACCGCGATGAGGTAGGTGATCTCGATAATGTGGTTGCCAGCGATCATGGTTTCTGCGTCCGGCTGGATTTGAACATCTTGAGCATGCGGTCGGTGATGATGAAGCCGCCGACGATATTGCTGGTAGCGGCGACGATGGCGATGGTGCCCAGCACCGCGGCGAGCGTGGATTTTGCTCGCCCGCGAGGATGATGGCGCCGACCACGGCGATGGCGTCCAGCGCGTTGGTCAGCGACATCAGCGGCGTGTGCAGCAGCGGCGAGACCTTGCGGATCACTTCGAAGCCGATGAATGCCGCCAGCATGAAGACGTAGAGGCTGTTGTACAGATCGGTGGTTACCACTAACTTGTCTCCTTTGCGCCGGTCGCGGATTGCGTGACCAGCGCCGGCAAGCCGAAGAACTCGCGCACCCGCGCATTCACCATTTCGCCATTCTGCGTGACCAGCGTGCTGCGCGTGATTTCGTCCTCGAAGATTCAGTTGCAGCTTGCCGTCCTTCACCAGGTGCACCAGAAAGTTGGTGAGGTTCTTGGCGTACATCTGGCTGGCGTGATACGGCACCGTGCTGGCGAGATTGATGGCGCCGATGATGGTCACTCCGTTAGCCACGATGGTTTCCTCCGGCTCGCGTCAGTTCGCAGTTGCCGCCGCGCTCGGCAGCCAGGTCGACGATCACCGAGCCCGGCGCCATCCCCGCGACCATCTCCTTGGTCACCAGCACCGGCGATTTCTTGCCGGGAACCACCGCGGTGGTGATCACCACATCGCTCTCGGCGACCACCTTGCCCAGCAATTCGCGCTGCTTCTGATAGAACGATTCGTCCTGCGCCTTGGCGTAGCCGCCCGCGTCCTGCGCGTCGGCCGCCTCGATGGGCAACTCGACGAACCGTCCGCCCAGGCTCTGCACCTGCTCTTTGACCGCGGGGCGCAAGTCGTAAGCCGAGACCACCGCACCTAATCGGCGTGCGGTAGCGATGGCCTGCAGTCCGGCGACGCCCGCGCCAATCACCAGCACGCGCGCCGGCGTGATGGTGCCGGCAGCGGTAGTCAGCATGGGAAAGATGCGGGGCAACTTGTCGGCGGCGACCAGCACTGCTTTGTAGCCGCAGATGGTGGCCATGGAGGAGAGCGCGTCCATGCTCTGGGCGCGGGTGATGCGCGGCATCAGCTCCACCGAAAACGAGGTGACTCCGGTGGCGGCGATTTCTTCCAGAGTGTGAACATCGCCCAGCGGCCGCAGGAAGCCGATCAGGGTCTGGCCGCGCCGGAACAGCGGCAGATCGGCCCGGCCGGTGCTGTCGTTGGAGCCATAACACAGCACCTGCACGATGATGTCGGCGGTGCTGAAGACATCGCCGCGGCTGGCCAGGACCTTCGCGCCCTTGTCAGCGTACTGCGCGTCGGGATAGCCGGCTTCGACGCCCGCGCCCGCTTCAATCACGACTTCCAGGCCCGCCTTGGCGAGATTGGCAATCACGCCCGGCACCAGCGCCACACGCCGCTCCCCCGGATAACTCTCGCGGGGAACACCGACAATCATAGGACCTCCTTACAGAAACTTCGCGGCTCGTTTTTCGTGGTTCGCCAGATCGGTGAGCGAGCGAACGCGGCAACCGGTCCCCGCAATTCGCATCTCATCGCGCGAAACGGACGGCAGCAACCGGAAATGAGCATTCTACGCAGAGTACGGGGAAAGTCCAATGTCTATAGTCGCTTGGAACTTCAGGCGGCAATGGGGCAGATCATAACGGCCACGGGTGTCGGATGGGATAGGATAAGGCCTGTTATCGACAACAATCGATGGTGGGACGCAGATGCGGATGTCGATCTGTCTTGCGCTCGTGCTGCTTGCAATTGCGCCGACAACGTTCGCCCAACGATGGACGTCGCCAACGATCCCTCTTGAGACTACGGATAGATGGTGCCGCGATGTAGGAGCACCCCCAGGCTCGCCGCCTCTGCCGCCCAACCCGTACGCGGTCGGCACAAATGAAATGCCATTTTGCTATGTGCCCAGCGACGTAAAGCCGCCTGAGCTGCTACCCCATCCCGACCCGGTTTACACCGGACCGGGCTTCTGGCCAGCTAGTGAACCAAGAGTCACGCTAGAGGTCTTTGTGAGCACAGAGGGCTTGCCTCTGCGCATCGTGGTGGGGCAGGGATTCGGTAAGGAGTTCGACCAGGAGGCCCTTGACGTAGTCAGGACCTGGCGGTGGCAACCGGCCACGAAGAACGGGCAACCCGTAGCTGTCTTGGCAGGCCCGGTTCCAGTAAGGTTCCGCCTGCAAGGAACATCAGCCAAGCCCTACATCGCCTCGCCTCCTTCGGAGAATGGGGATCGAACCCAGTTCCTCGGTGTTGACAGGGCAAAATACCCCCTCACCATATTTTTTGGATGCGAAGCTCTGGGCCGCGAAGAAGAGGGGTACCGGGCCACCTGTAGCGCGACTCTCATACAGCACGCTGGCGACCGGTCGTTAACCCTCCGTTGCACCGGAAAAAACCCAGGCTGCTCCATCGCCAGCCTGGGCTTCTATCCGGCGCGATGGGTGTCGCAGGACCGTGAGGTGGAAGTTCTCGGCAGAGTGAACGCCGGCGGCAGCAACAACGTCGGGAAGGTGAGCGACGAATGGCGTGCCGCAGAATACTCGGTTGAGAACCGCGTCGCCCCAGTTTACAACCCACCCAATGGATGCCCCTTGCCCGAGGACGTTTGGATGTCGTTGAACGAGGGCTGGACAGGGTGGCACCTGTTGCAACTTTCCGCGCTTCGGAGCAGCGACCAATCATTGTGGCTAGAGCATCCCCTCAACAGCAAACATTGTCCGGGAATCAATGAGGGTAAGTTTGACGGAGTTCGCACGAGCTTTGTATTGACCCTCATAAAGAGAACGCACGAGCAGGTTGTCCTGCTGGCAACGGCAGACGGCGACTTTTACAAGATCACGATCCTGGCCCCACCGGCCAAAGTGACCCACTTCAGTGTCGTGAGCGTGTTTCCACCCGGCAAATACAAGGAGTTCTATACAGGTAAGCAAATCCGGATCCGTAATCCATCCATAGCTGTGGAGGCAAGTGAGCACAGCATCGCGCTCTACTATTTCGACAAGGGTCAGTGGAAGTATTTGGTGATTTCAGATTAGCTACGCATTAACTGGTGCAACATCCCCATTTCCTAAGCGATTCGACTGCTTGTGCGGATCTTGTCCCCTTACGGCATGATGATGCGGCTGGGCTCGCCTTCGCCATCGCGCGCGGGCTGCGCCTCGGGGAAGCGTTCGTGCAGGAAATCGATGAACCCTCGCGCCAGCGGCCGCCCGGAGCTGCGCACATGGATCAGCCGCAGGATGAAGACCAGGGCTTGCAGAACCTCGCCATCCTTCAAGGTCGTGTAGCCGCGGTGCTTCTGTTCCACCTCGCGAAATTCCTGGAACAGTTGTTGCAGCACGCCGATGACCGCCTGCTGCACGGGATTCGGCAATGCCTCCTGATACACCAGGCCGCTGGCGATCAGCGTCTGATAGCTCTGGGCCATGTTCGCCAGCGCGCCAATCAAGTCGCGGTCGTGGAGATTGCGATCGGCCCGCGTGACCTTCCCCAGCGTCTGCAGAATTCCCGCGATCAGCATCTCGTGCTCAGGAAAGAAATTCTTCCCGCAACGCAATCGCCGGAAAGGTTTCCGCCGGCGGAGTCTCGCCAAACTCGCGCGGCTTCTCATGCTGGCGCGCCTGCTGCAGGTAGGGGCACTCCGCGGGACAGTCGAGCGTCACCTCGCGCTGCTCGCCGCAACACTGGGCGCAAATGCGCTCGTGGAGGGCAAGGCAGAAGCGTTTTTCTTTGCGAAGGTTGCAGATGGAACAGCTCAGAAGAGCACCTCGGTGGCCGGCCGGTTACCGCGCAAGTCTCCCCATTATGGCATTTCCGTGTGCCGCGAGGCTTCTGCACCCGCATGGATGTTGACTTTTCAAGCGCCCCTGTGGAAAAACCCGCATAAAATATGGCGAAAATGCTTTGCATGAGAAGACGCTTGGTATACGATACGGCAGTCGAGCATTCCTACTGCTCACGCTTCAAGGAGGATTACGAATGGCAACTGGCATGACCAAGACCCAGCTCGTCCGCCACATGGCTGAGAAAAACGAGCTCAACAACAAACAGGCGGCTGCGTTTCTTGACGGACTCGCCGAAGTCGCGATCAAAGAAACCAAAAAGAACGGTGTATTCATCATCCCGGGACTGGGCCGTCTGGTGAAGTCGAACCGCAAGGCGCGCATGGGCCGCAATCCGCAAACGGGCGAGGCAATCAAAATTCCCGCTAAGACCGTGGTGAAGTTCCGCGTGGCCAAGGCCGCCAAAGACGCGATCGCACCCAAGAAATAGTTTTCACCTTCTGTACATCAGGGCCGGCCATGCGCCGGCCTTTTCGTTTGGTTGGGGATTGGTTGGGCTAGGGGTTTTACATGCTTCGTGCGAGAACGCTTCAAGCGTCGCAGCACTAATCCCTTTAGCCGCTAATCTCGACTACGCACTCGGCTAATCCTTGGCCCCTAACCCCTAGCCCCTACCCTGCCTTTCCACCACTGCCGCAAAAAATCCATCGCACGGCTGCACGCCCGGAATCGTGCGCAGAAATTTGCCGCTGAGCAGCGAGTCAAGGTCGCTCCACACCAGCTCACCAGTTGAGCGCAGCCGCTCCAGTTCCTCGCGACAATCGCGCAACTCGAAATTCGCCGGAATCGTGCAGCACTTCCTCGATCACCGCTTCGTTCTCCTCGCGCTCCAGCGAGCACGTGGAATACAGCGCGCGACCGCCGGGAGCAAGCTGCCCCAGCGCCGCGCGCAGAATGGCAACTTGCCGCTGATGGAGATCGTCCAGGTCGTCAGGCTTCAGCCGCCACTTGATCTCCGGATTGCGCGCCAGCGTTCCCGTTCCCGAGCAGGGCACGTCCGCCAGAACGCGATCGAATCCGCCGGAGGTGGGAAGGCTCAGCGCGTCGGCCTGGATCACCTGGACGTTGGCGGCGTGAACCCGTTTGCGCAGCAGCTCGGCGCGATGCGGATGCAGCTCGGCGGCGATGATCTCCGCGGACGGATTGCGCGCGGCCAACGCCTGCGTCTTGCCTCCGGGAGCGGCACAGCAATCGAGCAAGCGCGAACCGGTGCCGACCAGCGCAGCCACCAGTTGCGAAGCTTCATCCAGAATGAACACGCGGCCTTCTTGAAACGCGCGCGTTCGCGTGATCTCTCCGCCGATGACGATGCGGGCGCTGGCCAGCAGTGCTCCCCGATCCAGCTTGACGCCTTCGGCATTCAATTCCTGCTCGACGGCTGGATCGTCAAGGCGGATCGCCACGTTAGGTATTTGCAGGTCGTGGTGGCAGATCAGATGCGCGCGCTCGATGCCGTACTCGGCCACCCAGCGCTCCACCAGCCATTGCGGATGAGCAAATTCGCGAGCCAGCGACGCCGCAGTCCAGTCCGGCGATTCCGGCGTGGCTTCGATCTTCGTTGCCGCAATCTTCCGCAGCACGGCATTGCCAAAGGGCGCGGCCGATCGCTTATGCGCGCGCTTCATCAGCTCCACGCTGTCGTTGATGGCGGCGTGCGCCGGAACGCGCGTCAGATGTTGCAACTGATAAGCGGCGAGCCGCAGCGCGGTCAGCACCTCGGGATCAAGCTTGGCGAGAGGCCGCGACCGATGCCGCCGCGATAGCTTCGTCCAGCCGCGAGCGCCAACGCAGAACGCCCATCACCAGTTCGGTGGTCAGAGCGCGGTCGGCTTGGCTGAGCGATTCCAGCCGCCCCGAGTGCAGCAGTTCGCTGGCATAAGAGCCCTGCTGGTCCACTCGCAGCAGGATGTCGAAGGCAGCGGCGCGTGCGGGAGCGATGGGCATGGGAAGCAATTAGCAATTAGCAATTAGCAGTTAGCAACTTAGCAATTAGCAATGTAGCAACGTAGTGACCAGCGACTAGCGCGAAGCAATGAAGGGCCGCGAAACGAGAGCTCTTAAATACAAGGTGCCAAATGCTAGTCGCTAATTGCTAGGTGCTAATTGCTAATTGCTAATTGCTCCTCGCTCTTCGGCCGATAGCCGTTAACAAAATCGCGCGCGCTCATGCGCTTCTTGCCTTCCATCTGCAGCTCATGAATCTCCAGCGCCGTGCCGTGGGCAAAGCCCAGCAACAGGCGCTCGTTCTCGATGGTGAAATGTGCGGCGGCAACGACGGCGACCTCAGGCGCAGGCGTAGCCGCGTGAAGCTGTAGCATCTTGCCGCGAAAATGGGTGAAGGCGCCGGGCCACGGCTGAAATCCGCGCAGCCGGTTCCAGGTGTCCACCGCGGTACGCGAGAAATCGATGAGCCCGTCTTCGCGCTTCAGGATGGGCGCGAGCGTCGCCTTGGCGTTGTCCTGCGGTTGCGGTGTGATGGTGCCGTTCTTCAGGCCGGCCAGGGTACAAATCATCAGCTCGGCGCCGCCCTGCGCCAGCCGGGGCGCGAGGGTCATTGCCGTATCTTCCGGCTTGATGCGCTCCTCCGATTGCATGAGGATGTCGCCGGTATCGAGGCCGGCGTCGATGCGCATGGTGGTGATGCCGGTGATGGTCTCGCCCATGGCGATTGCCCACTGAATGGGCGCGGCGCCGCGATACTTCGGCAGCAGCGATGCGTGCAGGTTGAGGTTGCCCAGCGGCGGCAGGTCGATCATCCACTGCGGAATGATGCGCCCATAGCCGACGACGATGATCGCCTCCGGCGCAATGCTTTCCAGTTGCGCGCGGAACTCGTCGTTGTTCTTGATCTTTTCCGGCTGGGTGACCGGAAGGTCGAGCGCGAGCGCGGTCCGCTTCACCGGCGAGGCTGCCAGTTCCATTCCACGGCCGCTGGGACGGTCCGGCTGGGTGACGACCAGCTTGACCCGAAAGCCGGCGGACACCAGCTTCTCCAGCGTGGGAACCGCAAAGAGCGGCGTGCCGCAAAAAACCAGGTCCAGCATGGAACGGCCTTTCAGGAGAAGCTCTTAGCCTTTAGCTATTAGCTCTTAGTAAGCGTAGCCAGCGCGAACTTCGTGAGTCCGTACTTGCTAAAAGCTAAGAGCTAATGGCTAACTGCGGCTCTCTCACCACTCCCCTTGCTTCATCAGCTTGCGAATCTTGCGCTTGATCAGGTCGCGCTTCAGCGCGCTGATATGTTGCAGGTAGAGTTTGCCGTTCAGGTGATCGGTTTCGTGCACCAGGGCGCGGGCCAGCAACTCTTCGCCGGTGACTTCGATGGTCTTTCCCGTCAGGTCCTGGGCGCGCGCCGTCACCTTGCGCGGCCGCGTAACGTTCTCGCGAAACTCCGGCAGGCTCAGGCAGCCTTCGCTGGCGCTCAGCTTTCCCTCGGTGTGGACGATCTCGGGATTGACCAGCACGATCTTCGCGTCCGGATCTTCCTTGAAGGTGACGTCGATGACCGCGATGCGCTTGGCGATGCCGATCTGCGGCGCGGCCAGGCCCACGCCGTGCGCGGCGTACATGCTCTCGAACATGTCGTCCACCAGCTTGCGCAGCTCGTCGTCGAACGTCGGTGACGGGGGCGGACGGTTTGTCCAGTACCGGATCGCCAAATTTCACGATGGGATAGATCATTTAGAAGTTTCGCAGTTGTTGGCAGTAGCCTTCGAAATTTCGCCGTAACTCCAGCAGGGAATCGCCGCCGAACTTTTCCAGCGCGCAGCGCGCCAGGGTGAGCGCGACCATCGCTTCAGCGGCAACGCCCGCCGCCGGCACTACGCACACATCGGAGCGCTCATAGGCGGCCTTCACCGGCTCGCGCGTGGCGAAGTCCACCGAAGCCAGCGGACGCCGCAGCGTCGAAATCGGCTTCAGATAGCCGCGCACGCGAATATCTTCGCCGTTGGAGACGCCGCCCTCCAGTCCGCCTGCATGATTCGATCGCCGGGTAAATCCGGTGAGCGAATCGCGCTGCCCCGCTCGTATCCTATTTCATCATGCACCGTGGAGCCGAGTGAAGCCGCGGCCGCGACCGCGTCGCCAATCTCCACCGCCTTCACCGCCTGCAACGACATCACCGCCGCTGCCAGTTGCGCGTCCAGGCGCTCATCCCAGTTGGCGTAAGTCCCAAGCCCCGGCGGGACGTTGTGCGCAATCACCTCGAAGATGCCGCCGACGGAATCGCCGGTGCGCAGCGCCAGATCGACTTGCTCCTTCATGCGCGCTTCGCTCTCGGGATCGGCGCAGCCCAGCAGCACTTCATCCTTTGCGGCCAGCGATGCGATCGCGTCCCACGTCGACCGGCTTGTCCAGCCGCGCGCTGCCCACCGCGATAACGTGGCTGAGAACCTCGATGCCCAGCTCGCGCAGCAGCAGTTTGGCAATGGCGCCCGCGGCCACGCGCGCCGCCGACTCGCGCGCCGAAGCGCGCTCCAGCACATAACGCGCTTCGGTAAAGTTATACTTCACCGCTCCGGCAAGGTCGGCATGGCCGGGCCGCGGCGACGCGACCCGCTTGTGTTTGGCCGGATCGCCTTCTTCGACCGGCAGCGCCTCAGTCCAGTTCTGCCAGTCGTTGTTGGCCAGCAGCAGCGCGATGGGCGAGCCGATGGTCTTGCCATGACGCACGCCGCTGAGAATGCGCGCGGTATCGCGCTCGATGCGCATGCGTCCGCCGCGGCCGTAGCCTTGCTGCCGCCGCCACAGTTCGCGATTGACGAAGGCGAGATCGACCACGACGCCGGCAGGCATGCCCGAAAGCAGCGCCACCAGCGCCTCTCCGTGAGATTCACCCGCTGTAGAAAAGCGCAGCATAGGAAGGCTGATTGTAGAGACAGCAGCTAGCAATTAGCAATTAGCAGCTAGCAATTAGTGACCGGCATTGTGCCATCTCCGAGCGCTACATCGACCGCCATGCGCTGGCGAAAAGCGAAGGGCGAAGAGCGAGCCTATCTTCTTCGCGATATCGGCGGCGCGGGCGGCCCGCCCTTGTAGTCCTTGGGATAGACCACGACGTGGCGTCCGGCGGCCTCGCCGGCGCTTTCTGTGCGCAGGTCGTCGAGGTCGCGCATCGCCAGGTGAAGGATGCGGCGCTCGCGCGACGACATGGGAGCGAAGGCATAGGGCACGCCGGTTTCGCGCACGCGTTCGGCGGCCACTCCGGCGGCCATGCGCAACTCCTGCAAGCGCGACGCGCGGAAGTTCTGGCAGTCGAAGCTGATCTTCTCGTGCTGGTCGGGCGCCAGACGAAGCATCTCCTGCGCAATGTGCTCGAAGGCGCGCAGCAGCTCTCCGCCGTTCTCCAGCACCAGCGGGCTGTCGCCGCCGGAAAGTTCGACCAGGATCTCCGGGCGCTCCCACTCGCGATCGGCGCCTACCACCGGATCCACGGTGATCTTGTAGCGCAGGCGGAAATCGCCCGTGGCGAATATGGTGTTCAGCAGTTCGCTGATCTTCTTGGCGGCGGCGATTTTGTCGGGTATCGGCATTTCAAAAACCGTTTTCACCACTGACACAAGACCGTTTTCACCACGGAGGCACGGAGAACACGGAAATTTCATTGCACTTGTGAACCGCCGGCATCCGATCGTGACATCCTTGCAATTCCGTGGCTTCCGTGCTTCCGTGGTGAAACAATTCTTTCCTACTTGCTTCGCCTTCTTCCGGGCGCGCTTTTCCATCTCCTCGCGCATCTCGCGGCCCAGCCCGGTGCGGTTCATGATGTATTGCTGCCCGATGCCGATAATATTGCCTACGATCCAATACACGCTCAGGCCCGAAGGCAGACTGAAGCTGAACCAGCCAATCATCAGCGGCATCATCAGGGTCATCATCTGCTGCTGCTTGGGATCCATGCCTGAGCTGGGCGTCATCTTCTGCACCATGTAGGTGCTGACCACGATGATCACCGGCATGATGAACAGCTTGTCGGGCGCCGACAGATCGTGCAGCCACAGGAACGGCGCCTGACGCAGATCAATAGCATTCGCCAGCATGGAATAGAAGGCGAACAGAAACGGCATCTGGATCATCAGCGGCAGGCAGCCGCCGGCCGGATTCACGCCTTCTTTCTTGTACAGCTCGCTGATCTCGGCGTTCATCTCCTGGCGCTTGGGATCGCGCATGGGATATTTCTTGTAGCGCTCCTGGATGGCCTTCATCTGCGGCTGCAGCTTCTGCATCTTCAGCGCCGACTTCATGCTGACGATGCGCAGCGGCAGCAGCGCCACGTTGATGATGACGGTCAGGATGATGATCGCCACGCCCCAATTGCTGGCCCAGTGGTCGTGCGTCCACTTCAGCCAGAGGAACAGCGGGCGCGCGAGCAGCCTGAAGAAGCCGAAGTCCACCACATCGCGCAGATCGGGACCGTTCATCTGGCCCGGAGCGCTATTGGAGCGTACCGACTCCAGCACATTCAGCGTCTTCGGCCCTACGAACAGCCGCAGCTTGGTTACTCCGCTGGTGTCGCCTACCGCCGCGCCCAGCACTTCGTACTTGACCACGTTGTTCGGGTCGGGATTCTTGGGATCTTTGGGGACGGAGATTGAGTCCGTGCTGCGTGACCATCGCTGCGGTGTCCGGATTGTCGGGCAGAAATATGGCGGCAAAGAACTGGTCTTGCGGACCCGCCCAATTGAAGGGCCCGCGCAGGGTGTTGTCGCCGCTCACCTTCTTGGGCGCCAGCCGCTCCACTTTGCCGTCGGCCATGTACTCGATCTTTTGCGACGCGTAGGACGGCGCAGTGGATTCGTCGCCCAGGCCGGCCGGCCACATGGGATACGCCGCCACTACTCTGCCTGCTTGCGTCACTTCTGTCTCTACCGAAATGACATAGGTGTCGCCGAACTGGAAGGTCTTGCGGACGGTGGTGTCGCCGTTGGCGTACTCGTAGGTCAACTCGCCAGGCGTGGCAATGCTGCCGCCAGCGCTGGGCACGTAGAGGGCAGAGTTGATCTGGTTGCGCAGATTCTCGTCGTAGGTATAGAGGCTGAGCGGCAAGCCAAGCTTGATGGCGTCCTTGTTGACCATGTCCAGCGGATTGCCGTCGTCGTCCTTGAACTTCTTCAGGATCCACGACTTCACCTGCGCGCCTTTGTTGGTGAAGACTATGCGGTAGAAGTCGTTCTCGACCGTGGTCTCGACTTCTTTGCTGGCGGCCTTCGGGGCTACGGCAGCTTTTGGAGCGTTGGCATCGGGTTGGCTCGACGCCTGGGCGGGTGTAGTGGAGGCTGCGGACTGGGCCGCGGCCGGAGCGCTCTGAGTTGTTTCTGGGGGCTTCTGCGATGGCTGGGTCGCGGGATTTTTCTTGAACAGGAAGACTCTGAGCGAGGATGATCAGCGCAATCATGACGGCGAACACCATCATCATGTTCTTGTCGCCGCCACCGCCGCCATCTTGTTGGGGATTGCGATATTCAGCCAAAGTTCTAGCTTCCGTTCGGGTAGAGCAGCGCTTTACCTGGATTATTCATCAAGCCGGTACGCCTTGAAGGGGCCCGGCTTCAGCCGGGCCGTGAAAAACCGCTGTCTTGGTTGTGGCTTTAGCCGCTGAGGGACTTCGGTCTTGCAACGAAATGCGAGTGCCCTCAGAGGCTGAAGCCCAGCTCTCAACGTGCCTAATGGCACGGCTCAAGCCGTGCCCCTTCAAAACGCGCAATCTTCGACTGCCGAAACAGATAAATGCTCCATCTTCAGCCCGCGTTCATCTCGTCATTCGATTTTCTGAAGCCAGCCAATTTAGCCGGCCCCTGCGGCACCAGATCCAATCCCGCGCGCGCAAAGGGATGGCACCGCAACAATCTTCCAGCAGCCAGCATCGAGCCTCGCACCACGCCGTAACGCTCGACCGCTTCCATCGCGTACTCCGAGCACGTCGGCACAAAGCGGCAGGAGTGCGGCAACATCGGCGACACGAATCGCCGGTACATCCGCAAGACGAATTGCACTGCCTGCTTCATTTTTCCTTCGCCGTGCGCGGCGCTTCCGCCACACGCGCCCGCTGCGCCGCCAGACGCAAACCTCGCGCCACTTCGCCAACCAGTTCCGCAAACGGCATCGTCAGCACACTCTTGCGCGGGTTAAACACAATGTCCACCGCGCCCTCACACGCCGACGACGACAGCCGCACTGCTTCCCGCATACGGCGCTTGATGCGGTTGCGATCCACCGCTCCGCCTAGCACCTTGCCGACCGTGAATCCCACTCGCGGCGAACTCGGCGCCCCCGCTTCCGGCTGATGCCGCAGGAAAAACACCGTCATGTTGCCCGTAAACTGGCGGCGTCCGTTCTGATACACCCGCTGAAAATCTGCGTGCTTCAGCAGACGCTCCGACTTTCTCCCCCCTCGCGCCAACGGCGGGCGCGACGCGGACCCCGAGTCGGGAAACTTGCTGCTGGCGGCGGAGTTGTTACCAGGCATTCAGCGCTCGCCGCCTGGCGCCGAATACTTTCCTGCTGCGCCCCGCTCGGCGGCGACCCCTAATAATTCTATCGGAAAAGCTGCGATAACGCAGGACTTAGTGACTTGTGGCTACTCGCGGAAGCCCGGCTTCACGGAGACGCGCTTGCGTCCCTTGGCGCGACGGCGCGACAGCACCGCCCGGCCACTCTTGGTCTTCATGCGAGAACGAAATCCGTGCGTCTTTGACCGGCGACGACGGTTGGGTTGGAATGTGCGCTTCGGCATGCGAAAACGGCGCTCCTCACTAACGCAAAGTTGGATAGGGCAAACAAAAAGTATAACGGGCGGCAGGGGGTGCTGGCAACTTGCCGGAGCAGGACGATCGCACTGCTAGTCAGTTAACCCGCGTCGAAAGGCTCTGCTCCCGCTCCCGCGCCTGCCACGGAAACGCTGTCGCCCGCCGCATCCACATTACGATCAGGTCGGCCCGCCGATGCACCCCGAACTTGCTCAATAGGTTGGAAACATGGAACTTCACCGTGCGCTCCGCCACGAACAGCTTGGCGGCAATCTCTTTGTTCGAGAGGTTTTCCAGCAGCAGGTCCAACACCTCGCGTTCGCGGCGGCTGATCTCGACTTCGGGAGCCAGCGACTTGCTGCCGTAAAGCTCGGGCAGGATCGACTCGATGAAGCCGGCCAGCAACTCGCGCGGGACCCAATAACCCCCTCCCGCCACCTGGCAGGCAGCCCGCGCCAGTTCGCGCGGCGGCTTGCTGTAGGACCACAGGCCTTTCACTCCCAGCCGCAGCAGCGAATAAGTGTGCGGACTTTCCAGCTTGGGCAGTAGCACCAGCACGGGAAGGCTGGGCTGTTTGATGCGAAGGGTGCGCACGAATTCCACCGCCGCCTCGACGTCACTGCAATCGAGAACGGCAAGGCTGGCCGGCGCCGCCTGGTGGGTCGCGTTGTCTGGATTTTGTAGCCGCAGCTCCGGGCTGACCACCACCTCGAATCCCGCTTTGCTCAGCAGGCGCGCGAAGCGCTCCTGGGCGACGGGATGCCGGCAAAACAGAATCAGCTTGCGTCTGCTGCGAGGGGAGGAGCTGCGATCGCCGGTCGTTCGAGAGCCGGCGGTTCGATGGTCGTTCAAGGGGTCCATGTGCCGATAGCCGCTTCTCTGCTTCTATCGGCGGAACCGGGCCCCTGCTTGACCGGAGCCGCTGGGGAGACCCTGACTAAATCCTGGCCTTGAACGGCACGGCCTTTCAGGGCCTCGAAGGGGACCACCTTCAGGGCCTTGAACTGGAAGGCCTTCATGGCCTTGAAGAGGACGGCCTTCAGGCCGTCCGAACTTGCCCGATATTACGTGGGGCTTTAGCCCCTGAGGGAATTCCAGCTAACTTGTGATCAGTACTTGCCGATCCGGATGCTGCCGTCGCCGGTGCTGATCTCCAGCAGCGGGCCACCGCCGTTCAGCTTGCCGCGTACCCGCGAGTGCTCAATGGAACCACTTACCGTCACCGGCAGGTCGAGCTGGATATGCCCGTCGCCGGTATGCGCGTAGAGTTCGCACGCCAGGTCCTGCGGCAGCTTGGCCTCGACGCTGCCGTCGCTGGTATGAATCAGCCAGCCGCCATTCAGCTTCGAGCCAGGACGCACGGTCAGGTCGACATGGCCGTCGCCCGATGCGCAGGTCAAGGTCGGTGAACACGCCGTCGATGGTCATATGGCCGTCGCCGGTATGGCCGTGCAGCGCGCCGGTGAAGTTCTGGACGTCAATATGGCCGTCGCCAGTATCCAGCCGCGCCTGGCCGGAGATGCCGTTCACCAGAGATGTGGCCGTCGCCGGAGTGCAGGTCCAGCGCCGCTTGCGGCGGGACCTGGATCTCCACGCGCACCCCGCGATGCATGCCGAAGTGAAATCCCCAGTCGTTGGGAATATGGACTTGCAGGTCGACCTTGTCGGAATCCTGGCGCTCGGTTATGCGCACGCCGCTGCCGCCGATACTGATCCCATCCGTGATCACCTTGGCGTAGATCGTGTTGCTGACGCCGTGCGTCACTTCGATGGAGGCATCGTTGGTGTCGACATGCAGAGTGGGAGTATTGCTGACCTGGTAGCTCTTGGTCCATTCCTCCGCCGAGGCGGACAGTCCCAGGCATGAAACGCAGAGCAGGAGAATCAGGGAAATTTTGCTCACAGTGCTCCTCCTCGTAGTGGTACGAGAAGGAGCTCCTGCAAGTTCCGTTGCGAATGAGGAGAGTAAGGAGGGCATAATGCGGTGCCCGGGGCATGCGAACTAGCGGAGTGGAACGTCCCGCATGCCCCTCATGAGCATCGCTCCCTGCTTGTTGAAATAGACGAGGACGGGGAAAAAGGGTTAGCGGGGCAATCTTACCGGCTTGTGCCGACTGAAAATTACTAATTTGAAGCCGTCGCAATAAAGCTCGTGTTTTGCACAACGATTGTGCGTTATAGTCTTATTTCGTTGCATCGAAAATATCTACAGGTATTTCGTCGACCTCTCTATTCGACACAAAGGTGATTGTTAAAATGCCCAAGAGTATCTACGTTATGTGCCGTGTGTCGCGGGGTTTCTGGGATTCCGAATTCTATGTCGTTGTCGGTGACTCTGCTGTTTTTGTTAACCGCGATAATGTCAGGGTGGAGCAGGTTCCCGATACAAACACCGAAGTGGACGGACAGGTCTTGGCGTTGGTCATTCAGCAAGAACCGGATAAATTCTTGGTCGAATTGCCCGGGGAACCTGTGATCGGGGGCCTGCGCAGTTGGGTGCCCCGTACAGCGCTGGCGACGGCATAAGTCGCTACGTCTTACCACTGGGAGATGTCTGGTTTTGAAACTCCGTGCGAATGTCCCCGAAAGCTGGGCTTTCCAGCTTCTCGATCACCAACTGGCAAATGCGAGTTTTCCCGGGATTTAGCTGCAGGTGGAAGGGTCCATAGTTCACCATCTCCAGAGTAATTGGCGCGTTGAAGCCCGAGTGGATGATTGGCGCGGTAAGATGAACGACCAATCCTAGCCTAGCCAAAGAGCTTCTCCCTTCAACACGAGCTGCGCACGAGGATTCATGTTTCAGGTGTATCCGCTCTCTGGTCATCGCAAGAACAGGGAAGACTTTACCGGCGTAGGGCGGGAGAATGTAAGAGCCGTCTTTTTCCGGCGGATAGTCTAGCAGGAACGCCCCGGCAGTCGCCTTGAAGGATTGCTCTGCCAAGTTCAAGACAGTCTTTGCGCCTGCAATCGAGAGCCTGTCCCAATCCCAGCATTTGAATCCGCCTCCCAAATACAGGTCGACGGCTGAAGTCGTATATTGATCGTCTGATGGCTCAGGCGAAATCTCCAAGATTCCCTTTTTTATTGCTTCCTGAATTCCGACGTTGCTCAAGATCAAGAGTTCACCTCAAATCCGCATCGGCATCACGACGTACCGGTACTTAAACCCGTCGTCGCCGGCGTCTTCGGGACGCATCTGGCCGGCGGATTGCGCGTCTTTGAACTCCAGGCGCACGTCGCCGCCGTCGGAGGCTTTGAGGAAATCGAGGAGGTATTCCGAGTTGAAGCCAATGGTCACCGGGTCGGAGGTGTAGGCGGTCTCGATCGAGTCTTCCGACTCGCCGGCATCGGTCGACGAGGACGAAATCTTCAGCTCGTTCTTGTCGAGCTTCATGCGGATGGCCCGCGAGCGCTCGTCGGCAAACTGCGCCACGCGCTGGATGGACGTATTGAGGTCGGCGCCGTGCAGCACCACGAACTTGTTGGTCTCGCGCGGCAGCACGGCTTCGTAGTTGGGGAACTGTCCGGTCAACTGGCGCGAGGTCAGCAGGCGCTCGCCGATGCGGAAGAACAGCGTCGATTCGTCCTTGGCGAACTCAATGGACTCCACGTCGCTGTTCTGCAGCAGCGAATAAATCTCGCTCATGGCTTTCTTGGGGACCAGCGTGCGGTTCTCGCCGCTGACGTCGAACTTTTCGCCCTGCTTTTCGATATGCGCCAGGCGATGGCCGTCGGTCGCGACCATGGTGATCGACTCCGGCTTCAGCACCATCAGCCCGCCATTCAGGGTGTAGCGCGACTCCTCGCTGGAGATCGCGAAGATCGTCCGCGCGATCATGCTGCGCAGGGTCTGAGCAGGAATCTTCACCGCGCCCGCCGCCGGAAACGTTGGCAGTCCGGGGAAGTTGGCGCGCGCCATGCCGACCATCTTGGTATTGGAGCGGCCGGCGCGAATGTTGACCCAGTGGTTCTCCAGCAGCTTGATGGAGATATCGGCGTCGGGCAGCAATTTGACGTAGTCGTACAGCTTGCGCGCGGGGATGGTGCAGGCGCCCTCGCGCTTCACCTTGGCCGCACAGGAGGTGCGCAGGCTCAGGTCGAGATCGGTCGCGGTGATGGTCAGCCGGTCATTGGCCGCCTCGAACAGAAAGTTGGAGAGGATGGGGATCGTGGTCTTGCGTTCGACGACGCCCTGCGTGGCAGTCAGTTCCTTCAGCAACTCGAACTTGCTGACACTGATTTCCATCGCTGTACCTTGCATTGCTCCCGTTGCTTCGGCAACCATCAATCCCACCTCGGCAGGCGTTTTGCCCGCCCCTTTATACTGCTACTCCTTATATCAAATCAAAAACATATAAAACCAGTAGTAATAGTAGGCACTGCGGAAAAGTGGAAATTTAGAGCAGAATTGCGGGCACCGCAGGCGGAAAGCGTTTGCGGCTGTACAAAATCTGCGCTCCGGGCTGTGGCCGGCTGTGCCGATTCAGGGCGTGAGCAGAATTCCTCCCCGGCTTCCACTGAATCCACATCGCATCCACAGGACACGCGGGAAGAAAACTCGCTCCCGAAGTGAAAAACCGCGCTTAGGCGCGGTTCATAGGCCCAAGCTCTCGGTGAGCTTGTTCAGTACCCTGTTTAAATCCTTGTCGGTCTTGCGCGCCTCCTCGATCTTGTCGACCGAGTGCAGCACCGTGGTGTGATGCTTGCCGCCGAACTGGCGTCCGATCTCCGGCAGCGAAGCGTCGGTGAGATGCTTGGCCAGATACATGGCGATCTGCCGCGGAAACACAATGACGCGCGAGTTGTTCTTCGACTTGATCTCCAGCAGCCGCAGCCCGAACTGCTCGCACACCGCCTTCTGGATCGACTCAATCGTGATCTTGCGGACCTGCGAATCGATCAGGTTCTTCAGCACTTCCTGCGCCGTCTGGAGATTGATCTCGCCTCCGGTCAGCGACGAGTAAGCCGTCAGGCGGATCAGCGCGCCTTCCAGCTCGCGCACGTTGCTGCGAATGTTGGAAGCGATGTACAGCGCCACGTCGGTCGGCAGCATGACCCGCTCCGACTCGGCCTTCTTCTGCAGGATGGCGACTTTGGTCTCCAGGTCCGGCGGCTGGATGTCGGCGATCAAGCCCCACTCGAAGCGGCTGCGCAGGCGATCTTCAATTTCAGCCAACTCCTTGGGCGGACGGTCGCTGGCAATCACGATCTGGCGCATGCACTCGTGCAGGGCGTTGAAGGTGTGGAAGAACTCCTCCTGGGTGCGCTCCTTGTTCACCAGGAACTGGATATCGTCGACCAGCAGCACATCCATGTTGCGGTACTTGTCGCGAAATCCGCCCATCTTGCTGTAACGCAGCGCGCTGATCATGTCGTTGGTGAAGCGCTCGCCGGAGACGTAGCAGATGGACTTTTCCGGCAGCCGGATCTTGATCTCGTGCCCGATGGCCTGCATCAGGTGGGTCTTGCCCATGCCAACGCCGCCATACAGGAACAGCGGGTTGTAGGCCTTGGAAGGCCGTTCTGCCACCGCGCGCGCCGCCGCGTGGGCAAACTGATTACCGGTGCCGATCACGAAGTCGTCGAAGGTGTATCGGGGATTCAATTGCGCCGCTCCATCCCAATCGAAACGTTGTTGGGTGACAGGTCCGGATACGGGTTTGTCAGAGACAGGCGATGCGGCTGCCGGGTGGGCAGCGCTGGCCGGGCGCCTTGCCATCGCTCTGCGCTGCTCTTCTGAGGTGACGAATTCCACGTCGCGGAACTCGAGGCCGAGGTTCTCCAGGGCTTCGCTGATCAGATCGCCGTAGCGCTCGCCAATGTGGCAGAACTCTGGATTGGGCACGCGCACGAACAGGATCGCGCCTTGCGCGTGATCGTAGCGCGTGGGCTTCAGCCAGGTTTCGTAGGAGTTGCGATTGACTTTTTTTTCCAGTGCGTCAAGAACTCGCACCCACGGATTAGCGGAGGCAATGGCAAAAGAAGACATAATAAGCAAAGTCCTGAGGCGAGAGGGCCTCTCAGTACAGCGATCAGTTAGTTAGCGGGAAACGGGAATCGAGTACAGCTCAAAAAAATGCGGTACAAACCCAACGGAAATCAATTTTGCAAACCTGTCGTCGCGGTGTCAGCGAGCATTGCACCGCATTTGTGCAAACAGACTTTCTTCTTGGCTGCAACGGATACTAGCACGAAAAAAAATTCACGCCAGCGAAATTTTTGCGGTTGTCTTCCAGCGTTCTTGTGGGAGCGATTGATTTCGTGAAAGTTAACGCGCAAAAAATATTTTTCCGACTGCTGCACGCGCGGTGCAGGGTTGTCGAGCGCTTCACAGACTCATCACCAAAGCCGCATCGATCCATCACCTTAATGCAGGCGGCGATCAGCGTTTGGTGACGTATCTCCGCTGCGTCGCCATCTCCCGATGCCGGCCCTACGACCAATCCAACAATTTCGGCGGATAGCGCAGGCGTTCGATATAAACTCCTCGAATCCCTGCGGACAAGGTGACACTGGGACATGATGGGTGAAGGTGACGAACATTTGGCCGACCCCCGCGTTGCTCTGGCGGCGACGCGCACTCAGTTGGCGTGGGACCGCACCTTGCTGGCATGGATCCGCACCACCCTCGCCCTGATGGGAGCCGGGGCGGTGCTGGACAAGGGAGTGCAACTCCTGCACCAGGCAAAGGTATTGGCCGGCATCGAGGTCGTGCGGAGCGGACACCTGCTGGGCCTGACCTTAACGGGAGTAAGCACAATCCTGTTCGTGACCGTGTGCTGGCAATATGTGCGAGACATGCGCACCTTGGCCCGGATTAGCCACGCTAAGACTCCCGGGCTGCGGCCGGCGCTCCTGATCTCCATTCTGGTGATTTTCCTGGGCTACGCCGTGTTCACCGTACTCCTGCTCGATAAGAGCTAGCTGCCGACGTTCGGTGTCTCGAAGACCTTCACAGACGCCCCAATAGCCCGCCGACGTTTGACCCGCGTTTCCACAGGCTGATAAACTACCGTTTTCCCACCTTTGTGACTAACCAGAGAAGGACCACCCGTGCGCAGTTACACTCGACATCAGCTTAAGCAGGACTCGTTTACTACCTCCACCGCCGAAACCATCACCTGGGCGGTCGCACATCGCTCCAAGCTCATCGCCGTCGGAATTGTGCTGGCGGTGATTCTGGCCGCGCTTGGCGGCGGTTGGGCCTATGTGAACTACCGTGACCAGCAGGCCAGCGCCGAGTTGTCCCTGGCCATCCAGAAATACAACGAGCCGATTCGTCCGGCCGGAACTCCGGCCACTCCCGACATTCCCAGCTACGCCTCCATCCAGGAGCGCGACAAGACCACCAACGCCGAATTCGAGCGCATTGCGGACAAGTACTCCTTCACCCAGTCGGCGCAGGTGGCCCGCTACTTTGCCGGCGTCACGGCCCGCGATCTGGGTGACAACGCGACTGCCGAAAAGGACTTGCAGCAAGTGGCCGCCAGCCGTTACCCGGAGATTGTCAGCCTGGCCAAGCTGGCGCTGGCCTCGGTTTATCACGATACCAACCGCAATCGCGCAGGCCATCGATATCTACAAGCAGATGATCGATCATCCCACCGTCTCCGTCGGCAAGACTACGGCGCAGATGGCTCTGGCCTCGCTGTATGAATCCATGGACCAGCCCAACGAGGCCCGCCACATCTACGAGCAGATGCAGAAGGATTCGCCCGGCACCGCGGTGGCGCAGCTTGCCATGCAGCGACTGCAGGCGCTCGGCAAGCAGTAATAAGTCTCAGGGAACCTCCGATCACATCCGAGTTTGAAGAGGACGCCTTAAGCGTCTGCGTGAGAGCTAGCTCTGATCTTCGTCGGTGGAGTACTGCCTGCGAAAATAGAACCCCGAAGGGGTGGAATTGCAGTTAGCCCAGGACGGAGCGCAGCCGGGGCCCCCGATTCGCGCCTCCGTTGCGCGAATTGGGGTGGGCTGCGGAGTCCTGGGTTAAGTGGGAAAAGTACCTGAGTCCCCCGGGGACGGCACAGTTCTCACGCACACTCTTCAGGCCGTCCGTAACATGCCGCAATATCAGCGGGGCTTTTTAGCCGGTGCGGCACTTCGCCCTGACTTGGTCAGGATTTCCTTAGCGGATGCGACGGCCTTTTCTTCCGATATCTGGGCCCGTCGGCGAAAATGGTCATCTCATCCCTCATAGCGAGTAAACTGTCTTCGCCATGACCCTGTTCGAAGCCCAGCCGTACGATGCGGCGTCCGCGCGCAAAAAACGCAACCTCATCATCGCGCTGGCCTTCGTGGTCATCGTCATCGGCCTGGTCTGGTGGCAGCTCCGCTTCTGGCCGGAAGAGCGCATCGTCGACCACTTCTTCGACGCTCTCCAGCAGCAGGATTACGCTCAGGCCTACGGCGTCTGGATGCACGATCCGGATTGGAAACAGCATCCCGACCGCTACTCGCGCTACACCTATAACGACTTCATCAAGGATTGGGGACCGGGCGGGGAATGGGGCATCATCAAGAGCCACAAGATCTACGCGGCGGGCTATCCCCCCACGGCTATGGCGTCCCCCACTTTCGGTACCCCAGCGGCGTAGTGGTAATTGTTACCGTCAACGACCGCATCGCCCACAAAGCCCGCCTTTGGGTACAAAAGGACGATAAGACGCTGGGTTTTTCGCCGTATGTTCCGCCGGAGTAGCTGCCGAGCTCTCGGCTCTCGGCGTAGACCCAGCTACCAGGCGAGTCTCTACCGGCATAGGTTGCCCGCCAGACATGCCCTCGCCAAAGTCGGGATGTTCAGCGATCGTGCGAAAGCGTGAGCTGACGCGATAGCCTGAAGCTGACCTGATAGCTGACAAGCTACTGCGGCGGCGCGACGAACTCCTTGGGCTTCTCCGAGCCTTCCCCGAAGAAGTACGCTTCCATCTGCTGCACGATGAATTCCTGGTGGTCTTTCTTCCAGGGCTGGAGGCGATATTCGTTGAGCAGCATTTTCATGTGCTCCTGCCACTGCTCCCAGGCCAGCTTGGAAACGTTGTTGTAGATCTTCTGCCCCAGTTCGCCGTCGAAGGGCGGCTCGTCCAGGCCCTCCGCCTCGCGCCCCAGCTTTACGCATTTCACCATGTGTGCCATAGAAGCTCCCGTCAGGAATGATTGCCAAGGATTGATTCTAACGGCGAAGTCGGCAGCTTTTCGCTCTTCGCAAGGCGTAATCGCTGTTCGCTTTTCGCCAGAAGCTCTTAGCTGTTAGCTTTTAGCTCTTAGCAGGCGGTTGGCTTCTGTGTCGGGTCAGGCTAGTTTCTGCGGAAGTTAAGAGCTAAGAAGCTAAAAGCTAAGAGCCCTCTGGTATTCACTCTGGCGAAAAGCGAAAAGCGAAGAGCGGAAAGCGGCTACTCCCCCAGCCACGTCCCATACGGCCGCAGCCTGCTCGATGTGGTCGCAAATGATCTTGATCGCCCCGGTAATCGGCACCGCCAGGATCAGCCCCATGGCCCCCCACAGCCATCCCCAGAACAGCAGCGCCAGAGTTACCGCCAGCGGATTCAGCTGCAGGCGCTTGCCCAGAATCTTGGGATAGAGCACATTCATGGCGATGAGGTGCAATCCCAATACCGCGACGATGATCAGCACGGCGGTGCCGGCGGTCAGGTGTCCAAGATCGGCAATCAACGGCGGCAGGATCGCCAGCAGCACGCCCAGGTAGGGAACCAGGCTCAGGAAGCCGCTGATCGACTCCCAGGAAGTAGAAGTAGGGCAGCCCGATCGTTCCGAACAGGGCGATGCTGCACGCGCTCAGAAACACTCCAATGATGAAATTGCCCACAATGAACGAGCGGATCATGCTGGCAATCAGGCCCAGCATCACATAGGCCGAATTGCGGTTCTCCATGTCGAACAGCATCACCGTGGCCGAGCGCACGTGGTCCTGCCAGCTCAGCATGAAGAAAACCAGGAACGGGATAAATGTCAGCGCCAGCAACAGCTCTGACACCGAGCTGGCATTCCTGCTCACCAGGTCTGTCCAACTGCTCGACTGCTTCACCGTCACTGCGTGCTGGTCCTGCTCGTTTTCCGGCAGCACCGTCTCGGTCGTGGTCTCAATCTGCTCGGCCTGCTCGCGGATCTTGGCTCCCATCGCCTGAATTCTGGCTTTGTATTTGGGGACCTCATGCATGAACTCCAGCGCGTGGCTGTAAGAGCCATAGGTGGCCACGCCGAGCGCGCCCACCAGCAGTCCCACCGCCAGCAGGGCGGCGACGGCCCGCGGTACCTGGAAGCGCACCAGCAGGTCCACAATCGGGGCCAGCACAAATGACAGCAGGATGGAGACCAGAATCACCACCAGCAGCAGCTTGCCGACGTAGATCAACGTAAGCACTGCCGCGCTCGCCAGGATCACCAGCGCGGCGGACTGCACATGCAGCATGCGCCGCCGCTCCAGCTCAGCCGCGGTGGAGCGATTGATCGAGACCTGGGGCACTGCGGCGGCGGCTTCGCCGGCAGCATTGGCCTCCAGGTCGGGATCGATGTCCTGGTGAGCTGGGTTCGGATTGTCCAGAAGCTGGTCCGGCATGTGGTTTATCGTACTCGCAACCGTAACAATATCGCTGGCTGACCACAAACTTAGTGCGGTTTCTTCGGTCGCGGAAGCGGCCCTAGTAAGGTGTCGAGGGCCGCTGACGGATTGGGAACCCGCTCCAGATTTTTGTACAGGTTTCGGAACCTCAGATGGATTCCAGCCATGATTTCCGGGTCGTCCATTACTCTGTCAACCAGCTTCTGCCAATTTGGAACCGCGCGATGTTCCAGCACAATCTTGAGCGCGATATTTTCCAGATACAGGCACTCCGCTGCTTCGATGACCGCATTGAGGCGCTTTGTTTCGTCCTTAGTCATAAGTTGAAACCGGAGAACTTGCGCCGTTGGTCAGGCAGATATATTTATACCCTCGCAACCGTAAGATTCACGACATGATACTTTTTGCTGTATCCGAATGGAAAACTTTCCCACAGTACCCGCTGCCTCACCGCCTCTCCGGATACTGGCGCTGGACTTTGGCTCGCGAAACATCGGCCTCGCGGTCAGCGACGAGCTCGGACTGACCGCCCAGGGATTGCCCACCTGCCGCCGCAGCAACAAAAAGCACGATTTCAACCACCTGCGGCACGTGATCCGGCAATATGGCGTCGGCGAGATCGTGATGGGACTTCCCCTGCGTATGAGCGGGGTTGAGGGAATTCAAGCGGAAAAGGTGCAGGAATTTGCCGAAGAGCTGCGCCGCAGGTTCAAGCTGCCGGTCCATCTTTTCGACGAGCGCCTGACCTCGGTGGAGGCGAATCGCGTTTTGCGCGAGACTGACATGAGCATCCGCCGCCGCGCTGAAGTGGTAGATCAGCTTGCCGCCGTCCTGATTCTCCAGTCGTTTCTGGAGTTCCGGGCGTCCTCTGCGCAGAGGGACACTTCTAATTCATAGGCGAAGGGAAGGCATGCGTTCAGGCCGCGAGAAATCTAGTCCTGCGTTTTGAAGGGGCGCACCTTTAGGTGCGCCGTATCAGCCCTTAATTTTGTCATCACGAACCGGCTTCAGCCGGTGAGGGATCTGCTTTTGCCTCGGCGGCCCGAATCCAACTGGGGCGGACGCGGGACTCAACCTGCCCCGATCACTGCCGTACGGGAGGCCGTTTCGCCCGGGCAGCATCACACAACCTCGCTTCATCTAAACTACTAACTCCGTGCGAACTCTATTCACCCTCGTCCTCGTACTTGTGCTGGCGTTTGCCCTCTGGGTTGCCTGGGCGGCGTTGCTGCCGCTGCAGCCGGCGCAGACGACCTTCGTCCTGCTGCGTCCGGGCTGGACCACGCGTCATATTGCCCGCGATCTCCAGCAGCAGGGCGTCATCCGCAGCTCCGCCGCCTTCCTCATGGTGCAGTACGTCAAAGGCCTCCACACCCTTAAGGCGGGCGAGTACAAGTTCGATCAGCCGGCCAACGCTCTGGAAGTATGGCGCCGGCTGGTCCGCGGCGATGTTTACGCGCGCACCGTGGTTGTCCCCGAAGGCTTCAACATGTACGACATTGCCGCCGCGGTGGAGCAGGCCGGACTCGGCCCCGCCTCCGATTTCCTCACTGCGGCGCGCAGCGACCTCTTTCTCCTCCGCAAGATCGATCCCGATGCCAAGTCGCTGGAGGGATATCTGTTCCCCGATACCTACCAGTTCACTCGCATTGATACCGCGCACGACATTGCGGCCGCCATGGTGCATCGCTTCCGGCAGGAGGCCCAGAAGATTGGGCTGCTGGGAAATGCCGATATGCATCGCATTGTGACCATGGCGTCGATCGTGGAGAAGGAGACAGCCGATCCTGCGGAGCGGCCGCTGGTCGCCGGCGTCTATTACAATCGCCTGGGAAAAGGCATAGTTCTGGCCGCCGATCCTAGTGTGATCTATGCAGCCCTGCTGGCCGGCAGGTATCGCGGCACTATCTATGCCTCGGACCTGCAATTTGACTCGCCGTATAACACCTACAAGTTTCCCGGGCTGCCACCGGGGCCCATCGCCAATCCCGGAGTGGCTTCGCTGCAAGCCGCCATGCATCCCGCGCACACGGAATTCCTTTACTTCGTCAGCGACAATAATGGCCACCATCGTTTCGCGCGCGATGCGCAGGCGCATGCCCGCAACGTCGCGGCCTATCGCCGCTCCGTGGCGGCTGGCCACTAGGGAAGCCTGCTCAAATCCGGGTTTTGAAGGGGACGGCCTTCAGTGGCTGCGTGAGAGCTCGATATATCAGATTGCGGTGGAACGCGAAGCCTCGAAACTGGCTGCAATCCAGCCGCGCAGCGGCGAGATGAAGTTAGCCGGGGCCGTGAGGCCCCGGTCGGAGTGGGACAAAATGCGAGCCGCAGAGCGGCGACACGTTTCTCACCAGACACTTCAGGCCGTTCCTAAATGCCGCAATCTCAATGCGGCTTTAGCCTGAGGGGCTTCGCCCTGACTTGCTCAGGATTTCCTTAGCTCCTGAGTCCAGGGAGGACTATCGCGCATCTGCCGTATACTACGGGTTTCGATATCTTGTCATTTCGACCAATGCTTTCATCCAGAATACTTATCGCGGTTTCTTTGCTCGCTCTGCTGGCCGGCGACACGGGATGCCTCTTCCGCACCCGGGTGGTGGAGATCCGCACCAGCACCGCCAAATTGCAGACCGCCAGCAAGCAGGATCTCCTGGACCGCATCAACACCGCGGCCGCAAAGCTACAGACCCTCAACGCCACCGTCGACATCGCTACTTCGGTGGGCGGAGAAAAGAAAGGCAGCATCACCGACTATCAGGAGATTCGCGGCTACATCCTGGTGCGCAAGCCGGACATGCTGCGCATGATCGGTCTGTTCCCCATTGTGCGGAACAAGGCCTTCGATATGGTCAGCGACGGCACCGAATTCAAGTTGTCGATACCGGCCAAGAACAAGTTTTACGTCGGTCACAACAATGTCGCGCATCCCGCCGGCAATTCTTTGGAAAACCTGCGGCCGCAGGTCATCTACACCGCATTATTGCTGCCCGCAATCGATCCCAAGACTGAAATCGCGGTGCTGGAGGACAGCAGCGAGATCATTTACGACGCCAGGAAGAAAAAGAACCTCGAGCAGCCCGATTACGTCATCGACGTACTTCAGCACCAGGGAGACGATTGGTATCTGGCGCGCAAAATCGTCTTCGACCGCACTACTCTGGTGCCCCATGAACAAATCATCTTTAGTCAGCAGGGCGCGCTGGTTACCGACGCTATCTATCAGGTTTATCAGGATTACAACGGTGTCAGCTTTCCCAACGTGATCGAGATCAATCGTCCCGAGGAGGAGTATTCCATTCGCCTCACGGTGGTGAAGCTCGTCATGAACGAGCCCCTGCACGACGATCAGTTTGCCTTGCAACAGCCGCCCGGCTCGCAACTGGTGGATCTGGACCAGCCCAACCAAAGCGCATCCTCAAACTCTCCTTCCGGCCCGGCCGGAACCCACAGCAATCCCCCAAAGAAATAGCTCCAGCCCGATTGCACAGGCTGGAGCTTGACCGTCTCGTCTCTTCCGGACTCCGGCGGTGAGCGATAGTCGTCAGGACGGAATCGCTCCTTCTGACAACTGGCCACTGGCCACTGACAACTTCCTTTACCATTCGAAGGCCGGGTGCCCCGTTCTAGCCTGCTTTTGGCTAGGGCGGGCCAGCGCCTACCGCTTCGAAGTGCCGCGAGCCAACTTCTTCACTTTCCGTTTTTTCTCGCCCCGCGCGTAGGTGCGCGGCGCTTTGGGAGCGGCCTTCTTGCGCGCCGTGCGCTTTACTTTCTTACGTTCTGTCTTGTCGGTGATGCTCTTGGTATTTGCCATGAACTCTAGGTTTCCTCAATGAACGGAGTTACGCCTTTTCCAGTTGGGCGTACTTTTCGACCAGCTTTTTCAAACCGAATCTTGGAAATTGTACCGTAATCTTGGCATCTTCCCCATCACCCTCTCGCTTGTACACCGTGCCTTCCCCATATTTGGGATGGCGCACGCGCTGTCCGGGACGGAATCCAGTCCGCCCCGCGGGGGTCGTAACTTCGATCTTGGGCCGCGTAAACTTCTTACCCCGCGAGGCAAAAAATTCCGCAATGTTGTCGATGGAGTTGTACGTCGGCCCACCGTAGGCGCTTCGCTGCGCCGTATTACGCCGACCCTACTGCGGACGCTGGTCCTCGTCTTCGTAGGCATAGTGCCGGCTGCTGCCGTAGTCGCTGCTGACCTGCGAAGCGCGGCGAGGCGATCCCAAATCCTGCAACAGCTCCGCTGGAACTTCCTCCAGAAAGCGCGATGGCACGCCCGCCTCGGGCATGTCCGTGCCGTAGCGCCGCCGATAGCGCGCGCGCGGACAGGATCAGGGTGTCCATGGCCCGCGTCATGCCAACGTAGCACAGCCGGCGCTCCTCTTCGATGTCGTCGGGCGCCAGCAACGTCCGCGAGTGCGGAAACAAGCCTTCTTCCAGCCCAATCAGGAACACCAGCGGAAACTCCAGGCCTTTGGCTGCGTGCAGCGTCATCAGCGTGACGCGCGCGTTCTCATCGTAATCGTCGGCGTCGCTGACCAGCGCAGCGTGGTCCAGAAACTCACTCAGCGTCTCGCCGCGATCGCGCGAATCCATGGCCGCGTTCACCAACTCGCGCAGGTTTTCGATGCGGGCCTGCGACTCCGGCGTGTCCTCCTGCTCCAGTAGCTTGATGTAGCCGGTGCGGTCCAGCAGAAACTTCAGCAGCTCGCCGGTATTGGCCGGATCATCCGGCGCGCGAAAGCCCTCGACCCGCTCTTCCTGTTCATCATTGGCGCCCTTGCCGGTATGAGTGTCATCCCGACCGGAGGCGCGCGTCTTTTGCGTGCCGGAGTGGAGGGACCTGCTGTCCGCCTGCCCGGCTAGAAAGCTCTGCCTCTTCTTCCGCAAACATCTCCGGCGAAAAGTCCATCGAGTGCTGAAAATCTTCCTCGAATCTGCTGCCGACTCCACCGCATTCTTCGCGGCCGCCGCTTCCTCGACCCGCTCGCGAAATGTTCCCAGGTGCATGGCGCGAGCGTCTTCAATCAGATCGCGGAAGCTGGCCAGCGCCGAAAGCGCCCGGCCCGGCAGCAGTCTTTGCCGGATGATCTCGCCGACTGCTCCCCACATGGAAACCCCCGTCTCCAGCGCGATCCGCTCAATGGTCTCCATCGTGGTCTTGCCGATACCGCGCGCGGGAGTGTTGATCACCCGCTGCAAGGCAATCGAGTCATCCGGATTACTGATGACCTTCAGGTACGAGATCATGTCCTTGATCTCGGCGCGCTCGTAAAAGCTGAAGCCTCCCACAACGTGGTAGTTGATCTGGTAGCGGCGCATCGCCTCTTCCACCAGCCGCGATTGCGAGTTGGTGCGATACAGCACCGCCGCGCGCGGCGTTTCGCCGTGTTCGGTTTGCCGCTGGCGCAGATACTTGGAGATGAAGTCGGCGGCAAACAGCGCTTCGTTCTCGCCGTCGGGCGCTTCGTAATAGCCAATCTGCGCGCCGCCGGTGCGCTCCGTCCACAGGTTCTTGCCCTTGCGCTTGACGTTCTTCGACACCACCGCCGACGCCGCCTGCAAAATGTTTTGCGTCGAGCGGTAATTCTGTTCCAGGCGAATGATGCGGGCCTCGGGAAAGTCCTGCTCGAACTCCAGGATGTTGCGGATGTCGGCGCCGCGCCACGAGTAGATGCTCTGGTCCTCATCGCCCACTGCGCAGACGTTGTGCTCGCTGCCCGCCAGCATGCGCATCAGCTCATACTGCGGGCGGTTCGTGTCCTGATACTCGTCCACCAGGAGGTAACGATAGCGGCGGTTGTAGCGCTCGCGCGTCTCGCCGGAAGCCTTCAGCACGCGCACCGCGTAGAGCAGCAGATCGTCGAAGTCCAGCGCGTTCGACTTCGCCAGCTCCTGCCGATAGACCTCGTAGATCTGGGCCACGCGCTCGGTGTTGGGATCGGCGGACTCCAGATAAACCTGCTGCGGATCGAGCATGTGGTTCTTGGCCCACGAGATTCGCGACAACACGTTGCGCGGCGTCAGTTGCTGCTTGTCGTCGATGCCCAGCCGCTTCATCGCCGCCTTCACCACGTTCTGCTGATCGGCCTCGTCGTAGATGACGAAATCCTTGCGATAGCCCTTGCCGTCGATTTGCAGCGTCTCAATATCGCGCCGCAGCAGGCGCACGCAGAATGAGTGGAACGTCGAGATCAGCGGCTTGGTGACCGAGCGCGTGCCCACCAGCGACTCCACGCGGCTGGCCATTTCCGACGCAGCTTTGTTGGTGAAGGTGACTGCCAGAATAGAATCCGGCTGCGCCCCCAGGCCATCGATGAGGTGCGCGATGCGATAGGTGATGACGCGCGTCTTGCCGCTGCCGGCGCCCGCCAGGATAAGCACCGGCCCTTCGACCGCTTCCACGGCCTCACGCTGCTGCGGATTGAGTTGGGACAAATACGAGGACAAATTTCAGGTTACTCGAAACGGCGGTTATTCACCACGGAAGCACGGAACCCACGGAATGAGACTGAAATAAATTCTTTTCCGTGCGTTCCGTGTTTCCGTGTTGAAATCTCCCGGCCGGAAGTGGATCAGTTTGGTTTACCGCCGACGGTCGGCGCTTCCATGGCGCGGTGCGCTCTGCATTCCGCACACGGACAATTGTCGCGCAGGTACTGCCAGGAAAAGATGCCGTGCTGGTGGCCATCGTTCCAGGCGAAGCTGATGGCGTACTTGCCGACCGGCTTGACCTCGGTGGGCCGCGCCGCCGCCTTGAACATGGGCAGCGAGCCCGCGATCGGCTTGATGGGATCGCCCGGGTGGCGGCCATCCTTCTGGCGCTCTTCGTTACACAGGGCGCAGGGACAGGCATCGCGCAGAAACGGAAAGCTGTAGACGCTCTGGTGACCGTCCTTCCACTCGATCTCCATACCAGTACCGGTGGTGACGTTCACTTTAACGGATTTTGGATCGGCTGTTGCTTCCATGGGTGTGCCTGGCTGAGTTAGTGAACCGGACTCTCTCTAAACCGCTTCGTATCAGGCTCGAAAACCGCTTTGTGTCAGGGCACGACTTCAGTCGGGCCGCAAAACGCGCGGGGAGACCAGGGCTTGAGCCCCCGCAAGGCTCAATTCCACGGGCTAAAGCCCGATATCTGTATTGCCCGGTACGGCACGGCTGAAGCCGTGCCCTGACACACAGCGGATCCTGAACTACTCCCTAGTATCGCAGATATTTCGCACGCAAGAAGGCCCGGAGTTGCCTCCGGGCCTTCCGCATCACCTCAACTGTTGGTTCTCAGGAGAGTTCCACGATCTCGATTCGTTGCCCTTGTCTGTACGTTTGTTGGACGCAGTGCATCGCATTCTGTCATCAAAGCGCCGCAAAAATGCAAAAGGCACGGCTGCTCTCCGTGCCCCTTTGCTCGACCGTGAAAGCTACATCACGATCTCTTTCGCTCGCCGTGTTATGGGATGTTGCATCTCATCCAGATCACCCTTCACCAGGTTCAAGGCGTACACGCAGGACTCGAAGTCGCGGGCCAGTTTGGCGAACAGCGGCGCCAGCCGGGCATATTCGAACTGATCGAATTTCGAGACGATGTAATAGCTCTCCTTGCCGGCCTTGATGAAGTCGACGAAATTCTCCAGCCGCTGCCGCCGCAGGCGATAGTGATTGATGCTTTCCGGAAACATGCCCGACAGAAACAACGTGTAGTCCCCGATATGCTTGCGCACCTGGCGCTCGCGATCGAACGACGGCGCCGGGCCATAGATGGGGTCAGTCTCCAACAGCATTTCGCCGACATCGCTCAAGGGGCGACCTTCGGCGTCGCGCACCTTGAAGAGCTGTTCGACTTCGCAAAACTCGTTCAGGACATTGGCAATGTAGTCCTGCACCTCGGGGTCGCGCAGCCCGATGTCGCGGTCAAAATGATGGTGGACCAGCTCCGTGAACAAAGCCTGTAGCGGGTGAGATTCCGGAATCATGGCTTGGCTGTTGGCCTCCTGTTGCTCCTGATCTTTAGATGCGACAGTGCGACTGTTCTTATCTCAATTCTTCAGCCGGCACAAGCGTTTCCCGCGCACAGCGTTACCCAAAAAGGTTCGCCTGCGAAAGTGGGAGTGTTTCGCCAACTGACTGCCGATGTCGGGGGATATCGATTTAGAGCGCGATTCATGCGGGGTTGGTTGGCTGTTGGAGTTCGGCGACACAGGGCCGTGATGCCGCTGTCAGCAGTTGAAGCTATTGACTGCCAAAGTTTTGGCAGCCCGCTGCTGTGCTCAACTACCGACACCTCCCGAAACACGACGGAGCTGTTACTGCCTGCGAAATTGGACGAGCAAGAGCCCAGTCCCGCCTGGCGGGACGGAAGAAGATAGCCCAGCGCGTACCGGGGCCCCCAGAGAGCGCCGTTTTTTTGCGCTCGCTGGGGTGGTTGAGCGCTGGATAGGATGTAATTTGAAATCCGAGCCCCTTCAGGGGCGGCACAGTGCTTGTTGGAGGACGCAATCATGGAACGGCAGAATATCGCAGGCAACTCTCCCTATGAACCCATCGTGGGATTTTCGCGCGCGGTGAAAGTAGGTCCGTTCGTTTCTGTCGCAGGAACGGTCGCAACCGGGCCCGACGGAAAAATCGTCGGCGAAGGCGATGTCTACGCGCAGGCGGTGCAGGCGCTGAAGAATATCGGCTCAGCCCTGGAGCAGGCGGGCGCAAGCTTTCGCGATGTGGTGCGCACGCGGATGTTCGTTACCGACATCAGGCAATGGGAAGTGGTCGGTAAGGCGCACGGCGAGGTCTTTCGCGACATCCGGCCCGCCGCGACCATGGTGGAAGTCACAGGCTTCGTCTCGCCGGAAATGCTGGTCGAAATCGAGGCGGATGCGATTATTGCGGCGGAGATGTGAGCGATCGCTCTTCGCCGTTCGCTCTTCGCTTTTCGCCAGACCTGAGGCGTCATGCCGCACTTTGTAAGCGGAATACAGCGATAGCGCACTCAATCGAAGAACGAGAGCGATGGATGTTGGATCGTATTTTGTGCTCGGCACTGAAGAGCGAACAGCGAATAGCGAATCGCGGCCCTACTGCGTCACTTCCAGCCCAATCCCCTGTCCCTGCTAGACCCTCTGCCCTGCGGCCGGGATCGTCCTCACCACCATGCGCGTTCCCGTCGGCACCGCCTGGGTCGCATTCGCCTGCGGCGCCGGCGCCGCTTGACTGCTGATGCCGCTCACGTGCAATCCGGCATTCACAATCGTGTTCACCGCATCGTCTTCGCCGCGGCCGACTAGTTCCGGCATTACAAACGACGCGCGGTCCTCGCTTGCCGCCAGCAGCAAACTGATCTTCGGCTCGGAGACGTTGACCGCATTGGCCGGCGGACTTTGCCCCACAATCTGGTCGGTGGATGCGCCCGGAATGGTTGCGATCGCGACGCTGCCCAGCTCCAGTCCGCGACGGCGAATGTTGATCTCCGCCGCCCGCTCGCTGTTCCCGATGAGGTCAGGGATGACCACGCGCTGTGGCCCCATGCTCTCGGCCACGCGCACGTGCCAGCCGCGCCGCACCAGCATCCCGGGCAGTGGCACCTGCGAAATGACTCGCCCCGGCGGCACATCGGAGCTGAAATAGCGGTCGCCCTCGTCAAGCACAAGGCCATGGTCGGCCAGCTGCCGCTCGGCCTGCGTCTGCGATAAGCCAACAATCTTTGGAACGGTCGTCTGGCGGCCATGAATGGCGAAGCGCATCGCGGTCAGCGCCGACGCCATGAAGACGACAAACAGCACCAGCGAGCGCAGGAGTAAGCGAAAGAAACGCCGCATTAGTGGGCCTCGCTGTCGCCCGCGCCGCTGTCGGGCGTGTCGACCTTTTGCGCGACCGCACTATGAACTCTCCGGCGGAGGTGCGGCAAAGTCTTCCGACTCGCGACCCTTCAGCGCCACCCGCATGAAGTCGATCCAGATGGGCAGCGCGGCCATGGCCCCGGTTTCTTTGTTGCCCAGCGTCTTTTTCTCGTCGAAGCCAACCCACACGCCGCAGGTGATCGACGGCGAGAAGCCGACGAACCACGCGTCGGTGAAATCGTTGGTCGTTCCCGTCTTGCCGCCCAGCGGATGGTTGAGCTTGCTGGCCTGATAGCCGGTGCCGTGCAGCACCACCTCGCGCAACATGCTGACCATGATGCGCGCCGTCCGCGCGCTGACGACGTCCCTCACCTCGGGATAGTTTTCCTCCAGCACCCGGCCATCATAATCGGTGACCTTGCGAATGTAGCGCGGCACCACGCGCACGCCGTCATTCGGGAAACGTGGTGAACGCCGCGGTCTGCTCGGCCAGCGTAATGTCGGCCGCGCCCAGCGCAACCGGCAAGTAGGGCAGCAGCGGCGAGGTGATGCCGAACTTGCGCGCGTAGTCGATCACCGTCTTGATGCCGCCAACGCGCTCCGTCACCTTCAGCGCGGGAATATTGCGCGACTCGGCCAGCGCGTGGCGAAAGGTGATCACGCCTTCGAACTTGCCATCATAGTTGTGCGGCGTGTAGGGACCGGACGCCGTGCTGAAGGTGATCGGCGCGTCCAGCACCGTGTCGTCGGGCGTGAGCCCCTGATCGATCGCGGCGGTGTAGATGTACGGCTTGAAGGACGAGCCGACCTGGCGCAGCGCCTGGGTCGAGCGATTGAACTTCGACTGCTCGAAGTCGCGTCCGCCGACCATCGCCTTCACATCGCCGGTGGCATTGTCGAGCGCCATCAGCGCGCCTTGCACGCCCGACTCCTGCTCCAGCGACACGCGACTGGCCGTGCCATTCAGCTCGACGACTTTCAGGTACACGATGTCACCGACAGCCAGGAACTGCTCCGGCGATGTGTGCTTGGTCCACTTGATTTCTTCGGGTCCCAGGCGCGCCTCGTAGTTGCCGAATTTCACCGTCGCCGCCATCGGCTCAACCTCGGTGACCAGAGCGTGAACGTAGGTGCCAGGAACGATTGCGCCGTCCCAATCGACGTGATGATAAGTGGCCAGCGAATCGCCGTTGGCGATGACGTTGAGCAGATTGCCCTTCCATCCGTGACGGCGTTCGTAGGTGGCCAGCCCATCGCGCACCGCCAGCTGGGCCGCACGCTGCATTTCCAGGTCGAGCGATGTGTATACCCGCAGCCCGGCCTCGTGGACCTGCTCCGCTCCGTACTTCTTCTCCAGATACTGGCGAATCTCCTCCACGAAGTAAGGCGCAATGTCGTTGGTCTCAGCCTGCACCTTGAGTTCCAGGGGCGCGCTCTTGGCGCGGTCCGCTTCCGCCGCGGTGATCTTGCCATCCTCCAGCATATTGTTGATCACCAGATTGCGGCGGTGCATGGCGCGCTCGGGACTGTTGATGGGCGAATAATAATTTGGCGCCTTGGGCAGTCCGGCCAGCACGGCGGCTTCGTCCAGCGTCAGGTCTTTGGCCCGCTTGCTGAAGTAATAATTGGCTCCGGCTTCGAATCCGTACACCCCGTGGCCCAGGTAGATCTGGTTGGCATAAAGGGTGAAGATCTGCGGCTTGGTGAAGCGGCGCTCGATCTGGATCGACAGCATGACTTCCTGCATCTTGCGCCGGAAGTTGCGGTCAGGCGAGAGAAACAGGTTGCGCGCCAGCTGCATGGTCAGCGTAGAAGCGCCCTGGGCGCGGCTTTCCAGCATCACATCGCGCCAGGCTGCGCCAAAGACGCGCCACACGTCCACCCCCCAATGCTTCTCGAAGTCCTTGTCCTCGGTGGAGATCAGGGCGTCGCGCAGCACCTTGGGAAAATCGTTGTAGCTGTCGATCACGCGCCGCTGCAACGCGAACTGACCGATCACGCGGTTCTGGTCGTCGTAGAGCTGGGTAATGGTGCTGGGGCGGTAGTGCTCAAGTTCCGTTACCTGCGGGAGGTCGGTGGAATAGACCAGGACAAAGCCGCAAACTGCGCCGGCGGCTGCGGTGAGCAGAATCAGCAGAAGGAAAAACGCGTTGCCAACCAGCTTGAGTCCGACACGGCGCGGCCGCTCCGCGGCATCGGTTGTAACGGGGGTCTCTTCTTCAACGCGCTTCATGGAAGACTACGCCAGCATAGCATCGAAAACTTCAGCCTCGCAGAACTGGTTGCTGCGGGACCCAGAGCCGCTAGGCGCGGACCGGTTCCAGGCGAGTAAGCGTCGGCAATGCCTTGATCGACTTGCCGGACTTCCGCTCGGCGACGCGGATTTCGTACAGACTCTGCAGATTCAGCCAGAACTCTGCCGTAGTGCCGAAAAAGTGGGCCAGGCGCAATGCCGTGTCTCCGGTGATGGCGCGCTGTCCATGCAAAATTTCGGTGATGCGATTGGTGGGCACCTTCAAATGTCTCGCCAATTCCGCGGCGCTCATTCGCAACTCGCGAAGCTCTTCGGCCAGGTGCTCACCGGGATGAATGGAGGTAATGGCCATAGCTCTTAGTGGCTTCGGCAGCCTTTGAATGGGCAGCCGCCCGTACGGCCCCGTTTCGGACGGGTGCAGCCGAAATACAGCTCGTCAGTCTTGCGTGATTTGCGAGCAATAGTTGGAGCCCCACAGTTCGGGCACGGCGGGCCGACCTCTTTCCAGTACGACGGCCTATCCATTGGGTTCTTCATTTTGCTTGAAATGCCTCGCGCTCAGATCGTAGATGCTTTACGATGATCGCCCGATCTTCCTCGGTTCCATACTGAGCAATGATGAATAGCGAGAAGGCGTTTTCCAACCGATCAAGAGAATGTGCAATGCTCTGGAGGTGATAAACGGGCGTGAGGATTGCCTCAGCCTCCACGGTTTTCTTCTTCGTCATCTGTCCTCCGGTTGGCGATTATACGCGCATGTCGGAAGCACTCCTCTCAACCCCGTGGGACCACGTTCGCCCCGCTACGCTTGTGCCCCGTGCTTCTTCCCTGATTTACAATCATCTATTTGCAAGGTGCCCTTGTTAAGGTTAGACGGACGGCGGCGAGCCGTCCCATCGCGGCGAACCGCAGGTCCTCCGCTCGGGCTAAAGCCCTCGGTCGGGATGACAGGGAAAAATAATGAAGGACTGGGACGCGGGCCTGAAGGCCCGCACTACCCGACCATCTTGCACTCATCCTTAGTACCACTGGAGCACGCACTTGCCAGAAACAATCTATGACGTAGCCATCATCGGCAGCGGACCTGCCGGATACACCGCGGCCTTTCGCGCCGGGCAGCTGGGCCTGAAAGCCGCTCTCATCGAGAAGAACGAACAGCTGGGCGGGACCTGCCTGCACGTCGGCTGCATTCCCACCAAAGCTCTGTTGTTCAACGCCGAGGTTTACGACCACGTGAAGGAAGGCGCGGAACTCGGCCTGGAAAATACCGCCGGGGTCTCGCTGAATTGGGGCGCCATCCAGAAGCGCAAGCAGGGCATCGTCGACAAGCATACCAAGGGCCTGACCTTCCTGGCGCGCAAGAACAAAGTCGACGTTGTGCGCGGATACGGCAAACTCACTGGACCTGCGAAGGATGGCATCCACACCGTCGCCATCGAGGGCGGCGAGCAGAAGACGATCAAAGCGAAAAACGTCATCCTTTCGACCGGATCGGTGGCCCGCATGCTGCCGGGATTGGAGCCCGACTCGCAGATCCTCACCAACATCGAAGTGCTGAGCCTGAACAACATTCCCAAATCGCTGGTCGTGATCGGTTCCGGCGCGGTGGGGGTGGAGTTCGCCAGCATTTACAAGTCGTTTGGCACAGACGTCACCATCCTGGAGATGCTGCCGCGTTATGTGCCGGTGGAAGATGAAGAAGTGTCTAAAGAGCTGGCCCGGGTGTATCGCAAACGCGGCATCAACGGCTTCGTCAACGCCAAAGTCGAGAAGATCGAGAAGACCAAGGCCGGCGTCGTGGTCACCTTTACGGTCGATGGCAAACAGCAGAAGCTGGAAGCCGAGAAGGTGTTGGTAGCCGTCGGCCGCGCCCCGCGGACTGAGAATGTTGGCATCGAGAAGACCAAGATTGAACTGGAACGCGGCTTCGTCAAAGTCGACCCTTACATGCGGACGGCCGAACCGGGGATTTACGCCATCGGCGATATCGTCGTGGGTTATCCGCAACTGGCGCACTCCGGCGCAATGGAAGGCATCGTCGCCGTCACCCATATCGCCGGCAAGCCGGTAAAGAAGATCAATCCGCTGCGTATTCCGAATGCGACCTACTGCCATCCCGAGATCGGCAGTGTCGGGCTCACCGAAGCCAAGGCCAAGGAAAAGGGCTTTGACGTAAAGATTGGCAAGTTTCCCTTTACTGCCAACTCGCGGGCCAGCATCGTCGGCCAGCATGAAGGCTTCATCAAGATCGTGACCGACGCCAAGTACGGAGAGATCCTGGGCGTCCACATCATTGGGCCGAACGCGACCGAGCTGATTGCCGAGGCAGTCCTGGCGCTGGAAATGGAATGCACAGCGGAAGAGCTGGCGAACATCATTCACGCGCATCCCACATTGTCAGAGGCGATGCTGGATGCCGCGAACGCGGTGTTTGGCATGGCGATCAACGCCTAGGACGCGTAAGAGAAGTTGTGGCAGGGCGTGTTGTTTTGAAGGGGACGGCCTTCAGGCCGTCCGTAGATGTGCGAGATAGGATTGGGCTTTAGCCCCTGCGGGTTCCGAAGCTGTCCACGCACTTCTAATTCCTCAGGCTTTACAATCGCAGCGTGTATTCGCTCTACAGCTTGCTGTTGTTCCTGGCGCTGATCGTCAGCACGCCCTGGTGGCTGCTGCAGATGCTGCGTCACGGCAAGTACCGCACTGGCTGGGGGGAACGCTTGGGCAGCGTTCCCCAGCGCTTATTGCGTGACGCCGGCAAGCCCACGATCTGGATCCACGCCGTCTCCGTGGGCGAGGTGCTGGCCATCTCGCGCGTGGTCGAAGAGTTGAAAGCCCAGCTTCCCGGCTGGCGGATCGTTATCTCGACTACAACCGATACGGGGCAGAAGCTGGCGCGCCAGCGCTTCGGAGAAGAGCGATGTCTTTTATCTGCCGCTCGACTTGCCATTCGCAGTGCGGCCTTTCTTCCACGCGCTGAGCCCGAAGCTGCTGGTGCTGGCGGAGAGCGAGTTCTGGCCGAATCTGCTGCATTGGGCCCGACTTTCGGGAGCAGCCGTCGCGGTGGTGAACGCGCGCGTCTCCGACCGGTCCCTTCCCGGTTATCTTGCGATTTCGCAGACTGCTGCGTCCCGTCATGCAAAATGTCGACTTGTTTCTGGCGCAGAGCGACGAAGACGCGCGCAGGCTGGTCCAGATTGGAGCTCCGGGGGAACGGGTGCAGGTCAGCGGTAATCTCAAGTTTGAGGTGAAGCTTCCGGGGAAGTCTGACATTGTGGGACAGCTTCAGAAATACGATTGAGCGCGAAGGGATCGGGCCTGTCATTGTGGCCGGTAGTACGCTGGAGGGCGAAGAGACGATGCTGCTGGAGATGTTCCGCAGCGTTGCGGTGGAATATCCAGGAGCGCTATCTGGTGCTCGCTCCACGGCATCCCGAGCGCTTCCATGCTGTCGCGGATTTGCTTTCGCCGTCGGGCGCTGCGCTTTCAGCGGCGCTCGCAATGGGACGGCTCCAAAGCAATTGCCGGAGGTGTTTTACTCCTCGACACCATTGGTGAGCTGGCCAGCCTGTATGAGTTCGCCGATGTGGCGTTCATCGGTGGCAGCCTGGTGCCGCGCGGAGGCCACAATGTGTTGGAGGCGGCGCAGTTCGGCAAAGCAATTCTCGTCGGGCCGCACACGGAAAATTTCCGCGACATCGTCGACATCTTTCGTCGCGCGGATGCGCTGCACGTCGTCACTCCGCAATCGCTGACGCCAACTGTGTTGCAACTTCTTGAAAGTCACGACGAGCGGGCTGCACTTGGCCAGCGCGCCCTTGAGGTCATGCGCTTCGCAGCAGGGCGCAACCGAAAGGACGGTGAACGCGTTGCTTGGCTTGTTGTCGGAACGCGCGCCTGCGGCAACGGCCTCGCCGGAGAAGCGCGCGTGAACCCGCTCTCTGCGCTCTACGGCGCCAGCGTGAAGGCGCGGAATGATCTCTATGATCGGGGCGCTCTGAAGATTCGCAGAATGCGAGGGCCGGTGGTGAGCATCGGAAATCTCACCGTCGGCGGCTCCGGCAAAACGCCATTTCTGATTGCACTGGGCGAGTTCCTGAAAGCACGCGGCATCGGTTTCGACGTGCTCTCGCGCGGCTATGGGCGGGCCACCAAGGGGGTGGGGCTGGTCGATCCAAAAGGCTCGCCGCGCGACTTCGGTGACGAGCCCCTGCTGATCGCCCGGAAGTTACAAGTGCCGGTTATCGTCGGCGAAGATCGCTACGCCGCGGGGCAATTCGCCGAAGAGAAATTCGGGCCTCAACTGCACTTGCTGGACGATGGCTTTCAGCATCGCCGGCTGGCGCGGGACTTCGACATCGTTCTAATCACGCCGACGGATGCGGGGGATTCGTTGCTCCCAACGGGGCGGCTGCGCGAGCCGCTTTCATCGTTGTCGCGAGCCGACGCCGTCGTCCTCACCAATGATGCGTCGAGCCAGGGACTCCCGATCGCAAAGCAATTCGCCTGGAGAGTAAGTCGCGGCGTTGTTGTTCCGGCGGAGTTGAAGGATCCATGTTTCGCCTTCTGCGGCATCGCGCGTCCCGAGAACTTCTTTGCGCAGTTGCGGGCGGCAGGAGTCACGCTGGCGGGTACGCGAAGCTTTCGCGATCATCATGCCTACTCTGACTCCGACGTTCGCGAGTTATTGGCGCTAGGTGCGCAGACCGGGGCCGCGAGCATTCATCACAACCGAAAAAGACGCCATCAATCTGGGGTCGCGCGGTGCGGCCCTTGCGCCATTGCATGTCATTCCCGTGTACATGGAATTGGACAACGCTGACGCTGCGCTGAACGCGCTGCTGGCGACAATTGCGGCGCGCAATCGCGGGACTGCATGAGACAATCTAAGATTGACCTAGGCCCGGTGGCTCCATCCATTGCACCGGGCGTTCCTTTGATCTCATGAACAAACACCCCAAGGATGCCGAGCGGTGGAAGAAGATCGTGCGGCAGTTTTCTGGGCTCTCCATAACCGTGTTGGCAGACCTGGTAGCCGACGAATTTATTTTTGGCGAGATCGCCCGCGTCTCGCGCGAGGCGCCGGTATTGATCCTGAAGCATCGGGAGCGAACCGTGGTGCCCGGAGGCGGCGCTAATGCGGTGATGAACCTGGCCGCGCTGGGAGTTAATGTGCTTCCCGTGGGAGTTGTGGGCGATGACGAAGCCGGGAGCCTGCTACTGGAGAAATTGCACGAGAAGAAGATTTCTGGCGGCGGCATCGTGCGGCTGAAAGGCCACACTACCACGACCAAAACCCGGATTTTGGCCGGCATGTCGCATACCAGCCGGCAGCAGGTAGTGCGCGTGGATCGCGAGCCCGAGCCGCTGGACGCTATGCATCCCGCGTTGCTCAATCTGGTGAACGCAGCCCGCGAATACGCCACCGCTTCCGACGCGCTGCTGGTTTCCGACTACGGTTACGGCGCGGCGACGCCGCGGTTGCTGACGTTTGTGAAGTCGAATGGCTGCCTGGAGAACAAGCCCATCACCGTGGATTCGCGTTATCGCATCCTCGACTTTGAAGGAGCGACAGCCGCAACTCCGAACGAGCCCGAAGTGGAAGAGGCGTTAGCCGTCAGGATTGGACACGACGATGGGAAGCTGTTCGGCGCCGGTGAGCGCTTGATGCAGGAGATGGCGCTGGAGTGTTTGGTGATCACACGCGGGCGCGATGGCATGGTGGCGTTCGAGAAAAATGCTAAGCCCGTGGCAATCCCGATTTATGGCTCGGACCAGGTGGTGGATGTGACCGGAGCCGGCGATACCGTGATCGCAACTTTCACTGCCGCGCTTGCTGCCGGGGCCGATACGGTTTCCGCGGCGCGGCTGGCGAATTTTGCCGGCGGCATCGTGGTGATGAAACGAGGCACGGCGACGGTTTCCAGCAAGGAGCTGCTGGCTGCAATCGATCACTACTCTGCGGCGATACCCGCGTGAACGAAAGCAAGCACAATCAGAAGATCGTTTCCCGGGACGGCTTGCGCCAGCGCGTGGCCGAATGGCGACGGGCCGGTCAGCAGATGGTGCTGGCGAACGGCTGCTTTGACCTGCTGCACGTCGGGCACATTCGCTACTTGCGGGGGCCAAGGCGCTCGGTGGGAAGCTGATCGTGGCCATGAATTCCGACGCCAGCGTGCAGCAGATCAAAGGTGAAGGCCGTCCCTTTATGCCGGCGCAAGAGCGAGCGGAAATTGTTGCGGCATTGCGGACGTGGACGCGGTGGTCATTTTCGATGAGCCGGATGTGCGCGCGCTGATCCGCGAAATCCGTCCCGACATTCAGGCGAAGGGAACGGACTACACTCGCGAGAACGTTCCCGAGCGCGACGAAGTTACTGGCGTACGGCGGGCGGGTGGAGATCGTCGGGCGATGCTAAAGAGCATTCCACGACCGAGTTGCTGCGCAGTTGCAGAAGCGCACTGGAGGACGCCGCTGAAGGTGAATGCTTCTCCAATGTTGCCGAGCCAGGACAGCGCGGCCAAGCTCTCATGGACGTGGGGCCGGATTGCGCGCCGCATTCGAGTGCCGCTGGGATTTCTCTTCGCGGCGTTTTACATCTGGCGAGCCAGACCGGGGTGGAGCGAGCGTTGCGGTGGGAGCGGCCGTGGCAGCTTGCGGAATCGCGATTCGCGCGCTGGCGTCAGGACAGGTGCAGAAGAATCGCGAGCTGACCAGGACGGGGCCGTATGCCTATGTGCGAAATCCTTTGTATCTGGGCTCCATCGTGATTGGTGTGGGATTCGCCATGGCGGCGCGCGACCTCTGGGTCGCAGCCGTACTTGTGGTTTACTTTGCAGTGGTCTATGTGCCCGTCATCCGTGGCGAGGAGAATTTTCTGAGCAGTCGATTTCCGGATTACGCCGATTATCGGCGGCGAGTGCCCAGCCTGTTGCCGCGCTCGCTGTGGTTTGGGGGAGTGACAGCGGGTTTTTCGCGTGAGTTATACTTCCGCCATCGCGAGTACAATTCTCTGCTCGGCGCGGCCGCGATATTGGCCGTCCTGATTGCGAAAATTCTCTGGCTGTCCGGGGGAAGGTGACGACCGCCATCGCGCGCTCATTCGTCATACTAATGGTTGTGCTGTCGTGCGCCCTGCCTGGCCGTCAATGGTGTGCCGGCGTAACACGCTTTCCGCCGGCAGCGCAGAATGCCTCTGCGGCGCAGCACGCGAAGCGAAAAATCGGCGCCGCCGCGCACATTCAACCTCTGCGGCCGGGATTCCAATTCCCCTACGGCCAGACGCTGCACTACGAAGGCGAGTGGCACTTCCTGACTGCCGGAGTGGCCACACTGCGCGTCGAGCAGTCCGGGACGCAGAACCATCTGGCGGGCACGGCCGACGCCACCGGCGTGGTCGCGCTGCTGTATCGGGTGCAGGACCGCTTCAATTCCTACTTCGATGCCAAGAGCCTGTGCTCCACCAAGCTGATGAAGCACACCGAAGAGGGCTCGCACAGCCGCGAGACGATCGATCACCTACGATTACGCACGCGGCAAGGCGGTTCTGGAAGAGCGCAGCCTGAAGGACGGTCAGCACAAGAGAGTGGAGAACGACATCCCGGGCTGCGTGACCGACGTTGTGACCGGAATTTTTTATGTTGCCAGCCTGCCGCTGCAGATGGGAGCGACCTACACGTTTCCGGTGAACGACGGCGGCAAAACCGTGACCGCCCAGGCGCACGTGGAAGGCAAAGAACAGATCAAAACCCCGGCGGGAACGTTTCAAACCGTCCGCGTAGGACCGGAAGGCGACTCCGGGAATCCTGAAGAACAAGGGCGAATCTGGATCTGGTACACCGACGATGAGCGGCATCTGCCCATGCAGATGCGCGCCAAGCTGTTCTGGGGAACGCTGACCATTTACCTGACCAGCATCTCAAAGTAAGCGGACCCTATTGCAGGCGAAAGCGCTCCGCCATCAGCCGCTGGAGGCGCGGCTTGTAGAGAATATCGTAGGCGAACTCCTTGTCGGGAAAGATGGCCAGGGCAGCGCGTTTGGCGTTGGCTGCCAGTTCGGCCGCTTCTTCCACGGTGAGCTCCTCGTCCTGGCTGATCACCGACATCACCATGTTCATCATGATCTGCAGGCGGCGCAGCTTGCGGCGTTCCTGCTCCTGTTCGGCAGTTCGCTGGCGGCGCTTTGCGATGCAGCCAGCTTCCTTGCGTTCCGATAGCCCCATGAATACGCCTCTCGGAGAAATCACCTGGGAATCTCTGACCCCGCACCCGACCCGTTACAATTTGATGTGCGTCGCGATTCTGACGTTGCGCAGAGCGCGGCAGGCGACCGGGATTCCCACTAAGCCCGGTTTCGCCCGGTTGAGTGGACGGCATCATACACCGAAACGGCACGCTTGCAGCCGCAAACTTAGAGCCTTGCAAAGGGCGATGGAACTGTCCTTGGCATCACACTCATGGGAGGAAACATGGCAGACGAGACAGCACAGAGCCACGAGGAACTGGTAAAGGTGTTCGACACGGATGAGGAGTCGGAGGCGATGGTGGTACGCGGCCTGCTGGAATCGGCGGGCATTGACGCGATGATCCAGAACCGCGAAGCGCCACAGGACATACTGCCCGGCGTGGGCGGAGTGGTCGATCCTGGTGCGCCCCGACCAGGCCGAGGAGGCGTTGGAGACCATCGAGGAGTACCGCAACCACCCGACCACCGATGAGGACGAAGCGGTCAGCGAGGAACCGGCGTAGCCGTTACCCGGGTTGCCGTCCAGGTAGAAGGAAACCGCCCCGGCCAGGTCGGTGCGATAGGTGGTGACGTGAGCGCCGGCATAACGCTGCATCACCTCAGGCCGGGGATGCCGGAACGAATTGTAGAAACCCACCGACACCACGGCGAAGCGCGGCTTCACGGCTGCGAGGAACTCCGGCGAACTGGAGGTCGCGCTGCCATGATGGCCGACCTTCAGCAAGTCGGCTTGCGGGGATTCGGCGATCAGAAATTCTTCGATGCGCTTGTGCGCGTCTCCCACCAGCAAGACTGAGGTCTGGCCGTATTGCATCCGCAGGACCAGCGACTCGTCGTCTGCATCTTTGCGCCGTCCAGCCCGGCTGGGGATTGAGCACGCGCACGTGAACGCCTCCAAAGTCGAAGGACTGCGCCTGCGGTGAAGGACTTGCTCGCACATGGAACGTCTGCGCGGCTTCCTTCACTTTGACGAAGGCCGGAGTGGGCGAGTCCATGCCATACCAGAGTTCACGCGGCTGAAAGTTGGCGATGATGCTGGGCATGCCGCCCATGTGATCGCTGTGCGCGTGCGAGATGGCGACCGCGTCCAGCCTGCGAATGCCGCGCGACCAGAGATAGGGCGAGACCACTTCCTCGCCGACATCGAAGTCGGAGCGCACGTTGCCCGGCATGCCGCCGGAGTCCATCAGCAGCGTTTTGCCTTCGGGCGTGATCAGCAGCAGCGAATCGCCCTGGCCGACATCGATGGCCGTGATCTCGAATACGCCGGGATGCCATTGCGGCTTCGGCGGGAAACAGCACAATGCCCAGCGCCGAGGCCAGCAATCCAGCGACTCCGATCGCCGCCAGGAAGCGCCGCCGCGCCAGCAACAGCGCCAGACCGACCGTCAGCGCCGCCGCCAGCGAGACGATCAAGGTCGGCGTGGGCACGCGCACCTCGGAGATGCGCAGGTGCCCAATGAGGCGGACAGTTCCGGTGAGAACGTCGAGCGAGTATCCGGCGATCAGCGCGGGAAGCATAGCCAGCCAGTGCGACAGGTAGGAAAGAACGACCGCCAGCACCGCGCTCGGCAACAGCACCGAGGCAATGGGAATCATCAGTGCGTTGGCGGGCAAAGCCATGGTGGTGGCGCGATGGAAATACCAGGCCATCGGCAGCGCCAGCGCAAGCTGGATGACGGTGGAGACGAACAGTAACTGCGAGGTACCAAGCAAGATCCAAGCAACGGTGCGAACCACCAGGAAGGTCGCGGCCACGCGGCCGATGACGTCCTGTAGAGCATTGCGTAAAGCGCGCATTTCCACGCGAAATGCGGCAGCGCGGGTTGGCAACGAGACGTCGTATTCCGGCGAATCGATATTTCTGATGGCGCTTTGCAGGCGGATACAGAGTGCGCCGCAGGATGGGGACGGCGATTCCTGCCACGGCGATCACCGAGACGAAAGTGAGCTGGAAGCTGGCCTCGAACAGGGTCCGGGGATTCACCAGCAGGATGCCCAGCGCAGCAATGCCGAGAGCGTTGAGGCCGGCGCGGTCGCGAAAGAGCAATCGCGTGAGCAGGTAGATATTCAGCGTGATGGTGGCGCGCACAATGGGCGAGCCCAGATCGGCGACGAAGGCATATCCCCAGGACAGCAGAATGGTAAGGATGGTGGCCCAGGTCTCGCCGAAGGGCAGCTTGCGCAAGAGCCAGAAGACCGCGAAGGCGAGAATGCCGACGTTGATGCCGGAGACAACCAGGATGTGATACGTGCCGGTGCGCTGGAAGTCGGTCTTGATATCGCGTCCAAAGAAAGCGCGGCCGCCGATCAGGGCTGCCTGCATCAGCGCGCCGCGTTCGCCCGGCCATAGTTGCATGATATGAGCCAGCGCGCTGCGCCGCGCCGCGTTGCGCCACAGCCCGATGCGGCTGCCGACGAAGCCGGGCAGCACCTCGACATTGCTGGCGCGCGCTGAGCCGGTCAGGCGAATGCCCTGCGAGCTGAGATAGCCCGCCAGATCCATCGCGCCGGGATTGCGGTAGTTCCGCGGCATCCGCAGCTTGGCGAGAGATTCGCAGCCGCTCGCCGTAGGTGTAAACCCGCAGTGGCGATTCGACACCGGCGTCGCGGGCTTCGTCTTCCTCGGTTTGTTTGCTGTAGATGGTCAGGCGAATGCCGACCGGCGTGGAGATTTGGCCGTCACCGAGCCGAAGTTGCTCGCTCTCCACATCGACGGATTCCTGCTTGCCGCCATAGGGGCTGTCGCGGATCAGGCCTTCGCGAATGACGTGCGCGACGACGTCAACGCTGCTCTCGCCGGTCGCGAAGGGCTGCAAGATTTTCTGCGACGGTAGACTTGGGCCGCGTCCCGCGCCTGCAAATAGAAAGCTCCCAGCGGAAGCATGGCCGCCAAGGCAAGAGCGAATCCAGTCTGAGGCGAGCGGCGAAGTGCGAGCGCCGCGCCGGTCGCGGCGATGAGGAAGCCGGCCAGCCAGATGTAAGGAGAGCGCCACAGGTAATTGGCGGCGATGATTCCGGTGGAAAAGGCGAGAGCTGCGAGGAAGATCGGTTCCTGTCCGCCGCAATAAGGTCTTGATGCGGGTGGAACGCGTGTTCTGTTCTTGGCGGTAGCGCCCGTGCAGCTGCGGATTCGCGCTCTTCGGAGAGTAGGGTTGTGGACACGGCCGCCGCCGGAATCCCAACTCGCGGCTGCATCAGCAATCTGTCTTAAAGCGACCCCGAATTCGGAGAACCCTGCTTTGAAAGGGCACGCCTTCAGGCGTGCCGAAATTTGAGGCGTGCCGAAAGTGGCCAAGGAAGAGTGTCGGCTTTAGCCGCTGAGAGAACTGCCGATCCCTCAGGGCCTAAAGGCCATTTCCTTTGCCCGACCTGGCTGCCACGGCTGAAGCCGTGCCCCTTCAAATCTGTACACCGAACATCGGAATCGCTCTAAGCGTTCGCTACGGTAGCAGTCGACGCGCGTTGGGAAGGTTATAGGCGGTCCAGGTCCTCCGCGCCGAAAACAGGGTTCCAGGGCCACACTTCGTATTGCGCGACGTCCGAAGCGCGTGTAGGGATCGTTGTCGCGAATACTGTCCAGCGTCGCCTGCGCTTCGTCATCGGGTACCCGCAGCAGCATGGCGCCACCGTTGCGCGGCGCCAGCGGCCCGGAGGCAAGCAGCAATCCCTCTTGCTTCAGGCCCTGGCAATAGGCGCGGTGCGCGTCCACGTGCTTCTGGACGTCTTCGATCGGCTTCCGATAACGAATGATGGCGAGCGCGTACATAGGATCTCCTTCACCTCATCGCGCGCCCAAGCGTGCGAAGTTGGACCTGGGGATTTCGGCGAGGATCGTCGAGCTAGCGCGCCAGATGCAGAACCGTTTCCATGTGATACGTCTGCGGAAACAGGTCCACCAGGTGCGCCTGCTCGACCCGATAGCCCGATTCTAGCAGCACGCCGGAGGTCGCGCGAGAGGGTTGCCGGATCACATGAGACGTAGGTCACATGGGAGGCGGACATGCGACCCAGCGCGGCAGTTGCCTTTTCGCCCAGACCGGCGCGCGGCGGATCGAGGATTACGAGATCGAGTGCCAGCTTCGCAGCGCGTTCGGCGAGGAAAGCTTCGGTTGTCGAGCGGATGCATTTCACGTTGTGGGACACGTTGTGCCGAAGGTCGGCGAAAGAGTGCGGCGAAGATTCCACGGCCAGCACTTGATCGAAGTTGCGGGCCAGGCGCTGGGTAAACAAGCCGGCGCCGGCGTAAAGGTCGAGAGCGGCGCGTCCGGTGCGGTTGGTCACGGCGATTTCGACCAGCTTGTCGATGAGAAAGCGGTTGGTCTGAAAGAAGGAGCCGGCGCTGACCCGGTAGTCGGCTCCCACAGTGTGGTACATGAGAAGATTGTTCGCCGATGGCCTGCGATTTTTCCGAATGAACCGATGTGAGCGGGCGCGTGGAGGCGGGATTCGTCTTCTACCGATGAGGTGGCGAAGACCACCACGCCGGCAATCTGCGGCAAAGCGCTATGCAGCCTGGCGGCGAAGGGCTGGAGCTCTTGCGCGTCGCTGCCGGGACGAACATAGGCTTCCAGCAGGATTTTGTGTCGTCGTGGTTGGCGAAGAACTGCAGGCCGTGCACGGCCTCGGGAAGCAAGCTTCTCGCGGCCCAGCGTCCAGACGGCCGCGATGGCCTGGTTGATCAGCGGCGAGCTGATGGGACAACTTTCCACCGGCAGCAGGGCATGCGAGTTGTGGCGGAAGTAGCCGAGCGCGAATTGCGGCTGATGGTGCACATGCATTCGCGTGCGATTGCGATAGCCCCACGGCTCGGCAGAGTGAAGGACGATGTCCTGCTGCAGGTCGAGCTTGGCGGTGCGGCGCAGGGTCTCGCGCAGGATCTCGGCTTTGTAGCGGAGCTGCGCGGCGTAGTCGATGTGCTGGTAGTGACAACCGCCGCAGCGGCTGAAGTACGGGCAGCCCGGCTCGACGCGCTCGGGGGAAGGCACGAGCACGCGGTCGAGCGACGCGCGAACGAATCCGGAGCGGCCTTGGCGCAACTGAGGCTTCGACTTCTTCGCCGGGAAGCACAAAGGGCACGAAGACAGCCTTGCCGCGCCCATGCTCATCGGCGGGAAGCCGGGCCAGGCCATCGCCGCCATAGACCAGTTTTTCGATTTGCAGTTGCAAGGAAGTCTCCAGTTACCGACCTATCTCATAAAACGTTTTGTATCAGGGCACAGCTTTTAGCCGTGCCGACCGGTCGCCAAAGAAATTGGGCTTTAGCCTCGGACAGAGCAGACTTCGCAGGGCTGAAGCCCTGGTCTTTTCTTAGCTTTCTTCGGCACGACTCAAAGTCGTGCCCTGATACGAAACAAAACGATCGGCGAGATTGCAGTCCCAGCCTACATGTAGAACAAACTCAACCGCGGCACCTGATACTGCTCGAAGCAGCCGCTTGTGGATGTACTGCTTTTGCAATTGCTCGATCTGCGGAGCGGTCATCTTGCGACGATAGGGCGCCAGATCGCGATCAGCTTCGGAGCGCACCTGATACAGCGCCTCGTCCGGCGTGGCGGCCAGCAGCGCGGCGAAAAGCTTCTCTTCGGCAATCGTAAGCCGCCGCTCCAGGTCTTCCATTCGCGACAGCGCTTTCCGGCGCGAGCGACTCGGCTAAGCCTAGCAGGGTCGCGGCAGTCTGCTGCGCCAGCGCCTGCGCAGAGCCGGGCAACTGGAGCTGATCGAGTTGGTCTGGCATTGCGCGTCAGATATTCGGCCACGGCAGATTGATCGAGTCCGGAGTCGCGCTTCTCCTTTCTGGTGGGCGCGCCGACGGCGGCTTCTTTCATCTCTTCCGCCGAAGCTAGCACCTCCTGCGCGCAGAAGGCGAGACCGTTCACCTTGCGCGTCTTGCGCGGACGGCGCTCCCATTTTTCGAAGGTCACGTCGATGCCGCGCAGGACGGCTTCCAGAGGAATGCCGGCGTCCTTCCAGGTCTCCATCAGCGCCCAGTCGAGATGGGACAATATGAGCACGCGTGCCGCGCCGGCGCTGGAAGTGCTCTTCGATTTCGGTGAAGTAGTTGAAGTAGTTTTCCACGAGTGGGGATTGGGAGACTGAGCGGACTGCCCGCCGCTCGGCTCGTAAAATCGGCGAACTGCGCCCTGAAGGGCAGGGCTATCATCTCGCACGTCCGCTTCGCTGCGCTCGGGTAGAGACGCTCAGCGTCACGAGGTACCCGTAGCGCTGATGTCAGTGTACCGCGCTCAACTCTGCGCTTGCCGAACGGCGCTGCGTGGCTTTACCGCTCTGCCCTGCGCTCTCCGGCGCGTCTGTGATTCGTCTGCTGCGCTGCTTCGCCGCGGCGCTTGCTGTGCGCCTGATTGCGCTCGTAGATGATGCGCAGGCCTTCCAGCGTCAGCAGGTCGTCGATCTCGCGAATGTATTTGGAGCCTCCGCCCATCAGCGCAGCCAGGCCGCCGGTGGCAACCACGGTGACGCTTGTCGTCCAGCTCAGCGATCAGCCGCTCCAGAATGCCGTCGATCAATCCGAGGTAGCCGTAGTACAGGCCCGACTGAACGCTGTTGACGGTGTTGGTGGCCAGCACGCGCGGCGGTTTGCGGACATCGACGCGCGGCAGACGGGCGGTGCGCGAGAACAGCGCGTCCGCCGAAATGCCGATTCCAGGCGTGATCACGCCGCCCAGGTATTCGCCCTTCTTCGACACCACGTCGAAGGTGGTCGCCGTTCCGAAGTCTACGATGATGCACGGGCCGCCGAACTTCTCGAACGCCGCGACGCTGTTGACGATGCGATCGGCGCCCACTTCGGCGGGATTGTCGTAATGCACCGGCATGCCGGTCTTGACGCCCGGCTCGATGAACAGCGGCCGCGACTGAAAATAGCGCTCGCAAACTTCGCGCAAGATGGAATCGAGCGGCGGCACAACCGACGAAATGACCGTGCCTTCCACGGAGGTGAACTCGATGCCATTCATCGCAAACAGATTGCGGAACAGCACGCCGTACTCGTCCACGGTTTGCGTTTTGGTAGTGGAGACGCGCCAGTGCGCGATCAGCGGCCCGTAGTGCGCGCCGGCATCGGCCGATGTGCTCTGGAAAACACCGAGCACCGTGTTGGTGTTTCCGACATCGAGAACCAGGAGCATGATCTACTTTCCGTCCAGCGCGCGGACATTGCCCGACAGCACCGTCCGCAAGCCCTGATCGGTGCGCAACAGCAGGAAGCCGCGCTCGTCGAGGCCTTCGGTTACGCCTTCGTAGCCGCCGTTTTCGTCGATACGAACATGCCGGGAGCGGGCGAACGAGGAGCGCTTTTCGAACTCCTGCAGAATGGCGGCGCGAGCGCTCTGGCCGCCTTCGACCAGCTTGCGGTAGTGGCCGTCGAGCGATTTTAGCAGAGCGGCAGCAAGCTCCACCCGCGACCACTCGCGTCCGCTCTCCATGCGCAGCGAGGTCGCAATCGGCTCGAGCTCGCCGGCAAACGACGTGTGATTCACGTTGATGCCGATGCCGATGACGACGTAGCGCACGCGCGTGGGCTCGGCATTCATCTCGGTGAGAATGCCGCAAAACTTGCGGCCGCCGAGCAGGCCGTCGTTGGGCCAGCGCAGGTCAGGGTCGAGGCCGGTGGTCTGCTTGATCGCGTCGGCCATCGCGATGCCGGTCATCAGCGAGAGAAAGAGCGCGTCGACGGGCGCCATCTCCGGACGCAATACGACGGAGCAGTAGATGCCGACCGATTGCTCCGATTCCCAGCTGTGGCCGCCGCGACCGCGACCGGCAGTCTGCTCTTCGGCGAGAAAGACCGCGCCTTCGGGTTCGCCGTCGGCTGCCGCTTGCATGGCCGCGACGTTGGTCGAGCCGATGCGGAAGTAGTGATGAATGTGGGAGGCGAAGATGGTGCCGCTGACGAGCGGAGCGAGAATGTCGGGAAGCAGAAGATCGGGCATGGCGTCCAGTTGATATCCGGTGGCCAGATGGCCGGTGATTTGTACGCCCAGTTCGCGCAGATGCTGCACCGCGCGCCAGACCTCGGAGCGCGAAGTGCCGAGCTCTTCGGCGATGCGCTGGCCGCTGATGACGACGGTCGCGTTGTCGCTGAGCAGGCGCACGATGCGGCTGAGGCGCGCGTCGGTTGAGCCGTCGGCGCGGGTGTCAATGCGAGTTGGAGTGGTGCGGGCGATAGGAAGATTATGCGGGAAGGGAGAGAGAATGGGTAGCGGGGAAACTGTCGCCGGCTAAAAGCCGGCTGCTCATCTGAAAGCAGCATTGTACGGCGCAGCTAAAGCTGCGCCCCTTCAAACCGTAATCAGCATAGGGGTTCGCTCGGCTTCGCCTCGCTCGCTCAGGATGACGGATGGCGCCAGGTATAGGGGTCCTTCGACTCCGCGGGAATTCGCTGTCGCGAATTCCTGCTCCGCTCAGGATGACACAATCAGGAAACAGACTTTAGCTGATAGCTGATAGCTGAGAGCTGAGAGCAGAGCGTCGCAAGCAAATGGCGAAAGGCGAAGAGAGAACCGCGGCCTTCCTCACACCGGCATCAGGCGCATGCTGAGATCGACGGCCGGAACGGAGTGGGTCAGCGCGCCGACCGAGATGAAGTTGACGCCGGTTTCGGCGTAGGCGCGAACGTTCTCCAGCGTGATTCCGCCGGAGGCTTCCAGAGGCACCGCCAGCTTCAGGCTGCGGACGCGTTCCACGGCCTGGCGCACCTGCTCGGGCGTCATGTTGTCGAGCAGGACGGCTTCGGCGCCGTGGTCCAGCACCAGTTCGAGTTCGTCCAGCGAGCGCACTTCAATCTCCACCGTCTCCGAGCCGCGGCGATTGCGCAGAGCGCGATCCAGCGCCGGTAGCACGCCGCCCGCCAGCGCGATGTGGTTGTTCTTGATAAGCACGCCGTCGCTGAGATCGAGGCGATGGTTGTGGCCGCCGCCGCAAGTGACCGCATACTTGTCGAGCACCCGCAGGCCGGGCGCGGTCTTGCGCGTGTCGAGGATTATGGTGCCGGTGCCTTCCACGGCCTCAACATAGCGGCGCGTGAAGGTGGCAATGCCGCTCATGCGCTGCATGATGTTCAGGATGACGCGCTCGCAGGAAAGGATGACGCGCGCGTTGTGTACGACCACGGCAATGGATTGGCCCTTGCGCAGGCGCACGCCGTCGAAGATTTCGGTGTGGCTGGTGACTTCGGGATGCGAGGTGACGGTGCCGTCGAGCATGGCGAAGACGTCGAGGATGCGGTGGACGCAGCCCAGGCCGGAGAGCACGCAGTCCTGCTTGGCAAGGATGGTGGCCGAGGCGCGCTGGTTGACGTCGATGCAGGCGTAGGAGGTGGCGTCGCGGGTGGCGCGGTCCTCCAGCAGCGCGTTCTCCAGAATGGCGGTGATGCGGCGGCTTGTCCAGTCCATAGTCTCGCGGGCCCGATGGTCCCTGCGGTGGAGCTACGTCCTTAGTCAAGGCGTACCCAGCACTTCGTCGCTGGGCTAACTCAGTCGTCGCGCGTTTAGCGACGGGAGCGCTGGCGTGCGCGACAGCCTCGGCGAACTAACATACCGTCGCGATGCGATCGATAAGCTGCTGCCGCTGATAGCAGTACTCAACACAGGCGCATCAGTTGGCGCTCCGACTAAGCAGCGCTAGTCCAATTCGGCCAGCGCGGTCTTGATCTTCTCGACCAGCACTCGACTTCTGCTTTGCGCGTCTTCAGGCCCTCCACGACCTTCGCAGGCGCCTTGGCAAGAAACGCTTCGTTCCCCAGCTGCGCGGTCGCGCGCGCCATCTCTCTGCGTCAGCTTTTCCAGCTCTTTGCTCAGGCGTTCGCGCTCGGCGGCGACATCAATCTTGCGCTCGTAGAGCACGCGGACATCGAAGCGCGCGGTGCTGCGCGCGCCGGCAGGCCTTGGCCAGCGACTCGCTCGACGAAGGTTATGCGCTTCGACATTCGCCAGCCGCTCCACTGCGCTGCGATTGCTGCTCCAGCATGGAACGAACGTCTTCGCCGGCGGCAAATACTTCGATAGCCACCTTCTGCTTGGGCTCGACTTTCAGCTCGGCGCGAACGTTGCGGACGCTGACGATCAGGTCCTGCAGGATCGCCATCTCGGTTTCGGCGTCGGCGTCCATCTGCGCCGGATCGGCCAGCGGATAGCGCGACAGCGCGATCGACTTGGCCGGCGGCTCGCCATCGTAAACGGCGTGCCAGAGTTCTTCGGTGATGAAGGGCATGAACGGCGACAGCAGCCGCAACGCGCCTTCGAAGATGCCGATCAGGTTCGCGTAGGCCACCCGCGCGGCTTCGCGATCGTCCGACAGCAGCCGCGGCTTGATCAGCTCCAGATACCAGTCGCAGAACTCGCCCCAGAAAAAGTGATAGACCACGTGCGCGGCTTCGTGAAAGCGGAAGGTATCGAGCGCATCGTGAATTTCCTGCGCGACGCGGTTGAAGCGGGAGAGAATCCAGCGGTCTTCCAGGGTCTCGGCTTTGAAGCCTGACACACCCTTCGGCCCACCCTCCCCTTCGGGGAAGGATGGGGCACCTGAATTCTGGGACGACTTGAACTCCGCCAGCGACCACAGCCCGGACTCCTGTCGCCCGGTCGACGTTCATGAACAGGAAGCGCGCGGCGTTCCAGATCTTGTTGGCGAAGGCGCGATAGCTTTCGGTGCGGCTTTCGGAGAAAGCGATGTCGCCGCCGGGCGCGGCCATCGCCGCCAGGGTGAAGCGCACGGCGTCGGTGCCGTACTTCTCGATGATCTCGATGGGGTCCATGACGTTGCCTTTGGTCTTCGACATCTTCTGGCGCTCGGCATCGCGCACCAGGCCGTGGATGTAGACGGTGCGGAAGGGCACGTCGCCGTGCTTGTCGCCGCGCATGAAGTGGCAGTTCAGCATGATCATGCGCGCCACCCAGAAGAACAGGATGTCGAAGCCGGTGATGAGCAGCGTCGTGGGATAGAACGCGTCGAGGTCGGGCGTGCTGTCGGGCCAGCCCAGGGCCGAGCACGGCAGCAGTCCCGACGAGAACCAGGTGTCGAGCACGTCGCTGTCCTGCTCGACCGGGCCGCCGCACTTGGTGCACTTGTCTGGGGCTTCGCGCGCGACGATGATCTCGCCGCACGCCTTGCAATGCCACGCGGGAATGCGATGTCCCCACCACAACTGGCGCGAGATGCACCAGTCGTGAATGTTGCGCATCCACTCGAAATACGTTTTGGTGTAGTTCTCGGGGACAAACTTGATCTCGCCTTGCTCGACGGCTGCGATGGCGCGGTCGGCCAGCGGCTGGATCTTGACGAACCACTGCGTCGACAGGCGCGGCTCGATGATGGTCTTGCAGCGGTCGCACTTGCCGAGCGGCACAACGTAATCTTTCGCGCCGACCAGGAAGCCGCCTGCCTCCAGATCTGCCAGAACTTTCTGCCGCGCCTCGAAGCGGTCGAGGCCTTTGTACGGGCCGGCGTTCTCGTTCATCTGCGCGACTTCGTTCATCACGTCGATCTGCGGCAGGTTGTTGCGCAGGCCGGCCTCGAAGTCGTTGGGATCGTGCGAGGGCGTAACCTTGACCGCGCCGGTGCCGAACTCGGGATTGGCGAGAATGTCGTCGGTGATGATCGGGATCTCGCGATTCATCAGCGGCAGCAGGACGTGCTTGCCGTGCAGATGACGGTAGCGCTCGTCGGCGGAGTTCACGGCGACCGCGGTATCGCCCAGCATGGTCTCCGGACGCGTGGTGGCGACGATGATGTACTCGTCTTTGCTGACCCGATGACCGGGTAGCGAATCTCCTAGATTTTGCCCGGCGTCTCCTCGTGCACGACTTCGAGATCGGAGACGGCGGTGATGCAGCGCGGGCACCAGTTGACGATGTACTTGCCGCGATAGATCAGGCCTTCTTCGTAAAGGCGGACGAAGGCCTCGCGGACGGCGCGCGACATGCGCTCGTCCATGGTGAAGTACTCGCGCGACCAATCGACGGAGGCGCCCAGGCGCTTCATCTGCTGGAGGATGACGCCGCCGTAGTGCTGCTTCCAGTCCCAAACGCGGGCGATGAAGGCTTCGCGGCCCATGTCGCGACGGTTCTTGCCCTCGGTGGCGAGCTGGCGCTCCACCATAAGCTGGGTGGCGATGCCGGCATGGTCGGTGCCCGGCAGCCAGAGCGTCGGCAGCCCGCTCATGCGCTTCCAGCGGACGATGATGTCGATCTCGGTGTGCTCCAACATGTGGCCCATGTGGAGGTTACCGGTGACGTTGGGCGGCGGCAGGGTGATGGTGAAAGTCTGCTGTCCGGAGCCGGGAGCCGGGGTTTCTACATGGAACAACTTCTCGCGGACCCAGTACTCGGCCCAGCGCGGCTCAATCGCGCCCGGTTCGTACGCCTTGGGGAGATCGTGGGACATGCCAATCCATTCAGGAGCTGAAGGTCAAACCTCGATATTAACAGGCGCGAGAAAAAAGGGGTCAAGCCACTTAAACGGAAGGTTAGTATCCCGATTGGGACTCTAACTACGAATTCCAATAGAGATTCAGGAGGCTGTGGTCATAACTCTATAGTAAACAAAAGTACTACAGTTAATTAAAGTAGTTAAAGCACTTTGGTGCTTGCGTGATAGTGGGCGAGAGCGTCGATCAAGCGGGAGAATCGAGGACAGGTGAGAAGCAAATTATGGGGACTATTGATGGAGGGGTCTAAGGCCACCTTGGGGCCTGGGCCTTAGGCAAAAAAAAACCATTTACTCCTAATCCCATGATGGGTATATAGTGGGGGGCGCATAGCTAAAATCACAACTCCGACTTAGGAGCGCTTTACATGATTCCCCTTGTGGCCTTCCACGATCGCGTCATTAGACGATTCTCTGACCCTGCTCTCGGAGAGCCTGGAAAAACTCAAGGCGGCAAAACCGGTCAACATCACAGAAGTCATTGAGCAGCTTAAGACGGCTGCGGAAGCTGCTCGCAACTTGCGTGCATTAGTCACGGCTGAGATGCCCGAGGCTTCATGGCAGGACCGCAGCGGAACTAGACGTTCTAATTGCGGAGATACAGAAGCGGATCGAGGCGAGGCACATCGAGGGACTACGTTCCCGTCTGATCGCGCTGGCGGCGGAGTTGGAGCGAGGCACCATCACGCATCGCCGGGCGGTGCGAGTCACGCAGCTGAATCAGCTTCGTGATGCAGCAGCCAAAGAACTACGCGGCCAGGCAGCTGCGCCCGGAAAACCCCAGGAGTTGCCCGGTCCTGAGCCCGATGAATGGTTGGAGTGGGCCTGTGGCTTGCAAGAGCCTGACGATACGGAATCTCTTCAGACGCTGCGGCGAGAATTTGCGCGTCTCGACGATTTTGTTGCCAATCTGGAGCCCAATATGTGGGTGATTAAGAAGGAAATTCTGGTTTAGGAGCTTGTCATGAGTTCAATCTGGCCATCGGCGCTGGGGTCTTTGGACGATTCGCTGGCCCTTCCCTATGAAAGCGTCGGAAAACTCAAGGCTGCCAACCCGGTCAACCTGGAGGATATTATCCAGCAGCTTACGGCGGCTGCGGAATACGGTAATCGGACTACGTGCGTCCATCTCAGGCGAGTTGCCCGACGCATCGTGGCAGAACCGGGAGGAACTACAGGCAGTCATTGCGAAGATCCAAGAGCTTGAAGAGGCGAGGCGAATCGAGCAACTGCGCTCCCGTCTACTGGCGGTCGCCACGGAGCTGGAGCGGGGCGAAATTACGCATCGCCGGGCAGCCCGTGTAACGGAACTGAACCAGTTCCGGGAACAGGCCATCAAGGAGTTGTTGTCCCAAGGCGGAGTGGAGGGAGAACCGCCAACCCTGCCAGGTCCTGAAGCCGACCAGTGGGTGGAGTGGGCCTGCGGCTTGCAAGAGCCCGAAGACGCTGATTCTCTGGAAACCCTTCGCCAAACATTTCCACAGCTCGATAATTTTATTGCCAACCTCGAGCCCGACATGTGGAAACCCGAGAACCCACCCGAGATGTCGGCGCAGAATGCGCAGGACGCGGAAGAACGGAAGAAGGCGATTAGAGGAACGGCGCTCCCGTCTTTCTGCCCTCGCGATTGAGCTGGAGAGCGGCAGTATCGTGCATCATCGCGTACTGCGGGTGAATGAACTTAATTACCTGCGTGACCAGGCGATCAAGGAACTGCGGTCTCAGGCCAAATTACCTTCGGGACCGAAAACTCTGCCGGGTCCGGCAGCGAATCAGTGGATCGAGTGGGCTTGCAGCCTGCAAGAGCCTCGCGATGCGGAAGCTCTACAGACGTTGCGCAAGGGATTCGCTCGCCTGGATGACTTCATTGCCAATCTCGAGCCCAACATGTGGAAGCCGGCGGGAGCGGCAGCGGCGGTGGAGGCCCCTCCGGAAGCGCCGCAACCTGTGGCGAAGCCTGCTGCGCCGGCCACGCCCCGGGCTGAGGAGTATGCCGGAGCGTCGCGGGCCATACCGATCAATCTGAAGGGTGGGAAGAGTTCGGGCGGACGCGACAAGCCGCGAGTCCAGCTTTCACGGGATGGATCGGCCGCGCCCCAGTTGGAAGCGGAGCCTAACTACCCAACTCCGTCGCGCAGCGCCGAAGAGATTCAACGGATACAGGCGAAGGAACGCGAAGTGCTGGCGCGAATTAAGGGTGCGGTTACGGAGCCGGTTGTGCGCTCCTTCGACCATCGCATTGGGCGCACCACTACCAGTTCGGTGAAGGGCGCCACCGCTACTGCGCCGGCGGCCGCCAAGGGAGATTCTAAAGCTGCCGCGGCGGTTGTCGCCGCAGCCGCAACCGCAGTGGTGGGAGGGCCGGTCAAGGCTGCCGTCGTCGCACAGACGTCCGCGAAGACCACACCGGTACGAGTGATGCCGGATGACAATGCGCCTTCGGTTACGGCCAAGGCGACACAGGCAATCGGCTCCGCACGGTCGGCGATGTCCGATACCTGGACGGAGTTTGTCACCGATGTCAGGAATGGTGGAGTGGGAGCGTTGTGGCATGAGAAGTGGCGGATGCCCGTGATGGGTACCACCGTGCTGGTGATAGCGCTGATTGCCCTGGGATCCGTGTATTGGGTACACCGGGTGCATGCCAGCAATGCGGTTAAAGCAGCCGAGACGGCTGCGGTAGTGCCAAGCACTCCCGCGAGCACCCCGCCAGTAGTAGTCACGGATTCGGTGGCTACGACTGCGGCCGCCGCTGCCGGGGTTAAGCCGCAGCCTGACAAACAGCCCAAGACGAAGGACGCTGCCAAACCGCCTGAGCCAGCGCCATCCCAAGCGGCACCACCAGTGTCGGCTGTCGACGCAGCCTTACGGCTTCCCCAGCCCGTCCCGCGAAACAATAGCGCCAATGGCAACCGGGAGGCTGCGAAGGAAGAAGCTCCGCCGCCGAATGGTGCGAATGGGGTGGCGGGATCGGTTCCGGGCGGCGTGCCGGGCGGAAGTCCGAGCAGCGTGATCAACGTGGTCAAGGACCTTTCGGCGGCGGAGCCGAGGAGTACCGCCCAGAAGGTCAGCGTTTCCTCTGGAGTCGCACAAGGTCTGCTGGTTCACCGCGTAGCGCCGCAGTATCCCGCGCAGGCCAAAGAGGCGCGTCTTCAGGGAACCGTAGTGTTGCAGGCGGTAATTGGCAAGGATGGAAGCGTGCACAGCGTGCGCGCGCTGAAAGGCAATCCGGTGCTGGCCCAGGCAGCTATGGATGCCGTGAAACAGTGGCGCTACCGGCCATACGCCCTGAACGGGGAGCCAGTGGAAGCTGATACCGAGATCAGCGTCACCTTCTCGCCGCAATAATGTAAGTGCTCCTGGCTGCCCGGCCGGGAAGCCTGCCGAATCGTAACTTCGATAGCACGCGGGTCCTGTACCCGCGTGCGGTCGAGACTCAAGCCAAGTCACTGCGGAACCTTCGCCGGAAGGCGCAGCCAACTGCTCGTGTGAATTAGGATGGCAGGCGGGCGCGCGCAGGCGTACATTCTTAGCCAGGCAGTCTGAAACCACTCGAGGAGGATGGCCATGGGATTCATTGCGTGGATCGTAGTGGGACTAGTCGCTGGCTGGCTTGCGGGACAGGTCATGAAGGGCGGTGGCTACGGCATACTCGTGGACATCATCCTTGGGATGCTGGGCGGCATTGTGGGTGGCTGGGTCTTCGGGATGTTGGGAATCTGGCCCGGCGGCGGGATGATCGGCTCCATCATCGTGGCCTTTATCGGGGCGGTGATTCTGGTAGGCCTCACGCGATTGATAAAAAGAGCCTGAAGCGGCGGGCAGGGCACGTACTCCAGTTGACCCGATTTGACTACTGGTCAGCACTTTCTCGTATCATCAAGTCGGATCGATGCGAAAGCGCAGGAACATAGTTTGGGTGGCTGTCGCGATCCTGGTGATCGCCGGCGGAATGGTTACGGCTGTCTTGCTGCGCAGTCGCGCAGCCCCGGACGCAGTGCGTCTGCTGCCTGAGTCGGATGCCGTGCTGTACATCAACCTGGAACCGATTCGGCTGCTGACCGGGTTGGGCAAGACTCCGCCCAAGGAACGCGATCCGCAGTACGAAGAGTTCGTCCGCCAAACCGGCTTCGAGTTTGAGCGCGACCTGGACAAGGCTGCCTTCGCCATTCACTACGGCGTCGCGCTCAAGGGCAAGTCGACGGACACACGCTACAGCGAAATTCTGCAAGGCCACTTTGACAGCGCCCGGGTCAGCGCCTACCTGCGCAAGCTGGCGACACAAGTTGAGCGCTATCGGGATTACGACGTCTACGATATTCCGGTGGAGGAGCGGACGGTGCGGGTCGCACTGCTGGGCATCGACACCGCGGCCGCCTCCAACGTGGATAGCCCGGAAGTGATTCGCGGCATGATCGACAGCTACAAGCAGGCAGCGCTCCCGTTTAGCGGGCCGGCGCTGGTAAGCCAGTATTACCGGAGAGTGCCGCTGGGAAGCATGGTATGGACCATCGCGCGCCCCTCACCCAGCAGCGCGGCGCAGGACCGCGGCGAATTGCTAATGCCTGGCGGCTGGAGCGGATTGCTGCCGCGCGACAGTCTGGTAATTGCTTCCGCCCGGCCCCTCAATGATGTGCACCTGCGGGTCGATGTCGTTACCCACAGCGCCGACGAGGCCCAGCGCTTCGTTGAACAGGTGGGCACCTACCTGACGCTGTTCAAGTCGCTGGAAATATCGATGGACGCAGGTGGTCCCGACCAGGATGTGAAGGCCGCGTTCGACAGCCTGGAGGTCCATCAGGATAAAAGCGAGGCGGTGCTGACGGCGAAGGTGCCATACGCGTTTTTCAAGAAAGTGCTGAGCGAGCCGCCCGCGGAGTTGGGAGCGACACCTCCGAAGCCGGAACCGCAAGCCGCGCCGGAGGCGAATCATCCGCAAGCCTCATCGAAGGGCAAGAAAAAGTAGAAAGGCAGACCCGCAAGAATCGAGCACCACCCAGCGCTCCCGCGCTGGGCTATTGTAGTTTCGCCCTTTCGGGCTGAGATTTCGGTTGTCTTTCTGGACTCTAGCCTCCCACTCAAGTTCGCCGCCGGAATGCCAAGCTCACAGCTACTGCGAATTGCCGCCGGCGCTTAGCGGTGCTGCGGGCGGATTGTCGGACGCGGTCTGCATCCGGGTTTGCGTGGCGACGTAGGATTCCAGCTTCGACAAGCGTTCCTCTAACGAAGCATTTCTCAGTTGCAGGGAGGCGTTCTGCTGTTGCAGTTGCAGCTTCAGGCCGTCGATTTCCTGCCGCTGGGTGTTGATCTGCTGAAGCTGGGTCTGGAGTTCGTCCTGCTGAGCCGTGACCACGGCGTGCTGCTTCTGTAATTCGTTCAGCAGCATGGGGGCCAGCAATTGATACTTAACTCCTGAGGGCTGGCCGTCTTTGTCGTACAACGCCATTTCCGGGTAGATTGTGGCCACTTCCTCTGCGATGAGACCGTACTGTAGAGCATGGGTCCCGTCGTCATATTGCGGCTTGTAAATGAAGCTGACCGGGCGCAATTGGAACAGCTTGCTGCTACTGTCACCCATGTCGGCTATTTGATCCTTGAAGCGGCGCGAGGAAGAGTTGCAAGCTCCTAGCTGTCCAGTGGCAAGGACGCACACGGGATTGGTGTTAGCCACTGGAGTGTTGACAATGCCTGCTATGTAGACTGCATCTTGCTGGCCAGCTAAGGTTCCCGAGGTGCCGATGCGGATCACATTGCTCTCCTGGAAGCCCAGGGAGCCTACCCCGATATAGATGTTGCTACCGCCGCTGGTATTGGACTGGCCCGCCTCCGATCCAATGAAGATGTTATTGCTGCCACCTGTGTTGGACTGGCCCGCCTCCAATCCGATAAAGATGTTATCGCTGCCGCTGGTGTTGTTGCTTCCTGCCGACCAGCCGAAGAAGCTGTTACTGCCGCCGCCCGCCTGGATGCCGCCGTTGAAGCCTCCAGCCTCATACCCATAGAAGGTGTTATTGCTGCCGGTGTTGTTGTAGCCAGCCTGATAGCCGGAAATGGTGTTGTCCTGCGCGTTGTTGCTGTAGCCAGCCTGGTACCCGGTGTAGGTATTGTCGAGCCCTCCCGGTTGGGTTCCGCCTGCCCCAACGCCTACAAATAAATCGCCTTGGCTGGCGCTGTTAGTAACGCTCAGCACCGTATTGAATGGGCCGCTGCCGATGGTGTAGTTGGTAGCGCTGTTAACTGCCATGGCAGAGAATGCCTGCCCTACCGTTCCGGAGCCGTCGATATTAAAGCTAGCGTTGATCTGCTGCAAGGTTCCGTTCTGAATGTAATTTGGGGAACCGGCTGCGGGAAGTACTCCTGTGAGCCCGGAACCGTTGCCCATGTAAGTGCCGGAATAGGTCCCGGCAAAAGTATTGCCGCTATTCGACAGGGACACGAGGTTGGGATAGTTTCCGCTGAGTTGCGAATTGCCCACGGTCCCTTCGATCATGGGAAACTGATAGTCGCCGGGTTCCGGCACAACCATTCCAGTGCGGCCATTCCAGGAAAGGACGCCGGTGTTTCCGAATCCAGTTCCGAGCTGTCCATTTGAGTTAACTACCACCGGAAACGTCTGCCCGCTGGGCACGTTGCCGTAGATTCCTGCAATGTACGAATAGTATTGATTAGCCGGGTCGCCTATGCGAATCGTGTTCGATTCATTGCCTGGCGCCGGGCCCTGATTGGCGATGTAAACATCAAGGTAGCCCGACGTGTTGTTGGAGCCGGCAGCGTTGCCGAAGAAGTTGTTGCCATACCCGAGGGTGTTGCCGAAGCCGGCGTGGTAGCCGTAGAAACTGTTGGATGTTCCCTGGCCGCTGGTGTTGTTAGTGCCAGCGCCGATACCGACGAACAGGTTGCCGTCTGCGGGACTGGCAGTGCTCACGACAGCGCTTCCGCCGATCTGATAGGTTCCGGTGGTGTTAATTGCGGTTGTGCCCGTGAGTATGCCGCCAATACTTCCGCTTCCATCGATGTTGAAGCTGGCGCCGCTCTGGAGGGCGGTCCCATTCTGAATGTAATAAGGGGAACCTGCGCCGAGAACGATCCCAGTCAAGTTAGAGCCGTTGCCATAATAGACATTGGATGTGCTGGAAAGTGTGAGTGGGTTGGTATAGGTTCCGCCGAACTGAGAGCTGCTCAGCGTCCCGCCGAGCTGCGAAAACTGAATGCCGGTCAGCCCTGACCCGCTCCCGCTGAAACTTCCACCAAAGGAATTGCCGCTATTTGAGAGCGACAGGACGTTGCCATAGGCTCCACTCAGTTGCGAGTTGGCCAAGGTCCCGCTCAACTGCGTGAACTGAATGCCAGTGAGCCCAGAGCCGTTGCCAGTGAACGTACCGAGCGCATTCACATTGCCGCTGCCATCGACGGAAAACTTCTGGACGCCATTGTTCTGGCCGCTGATGATCTTGCCGCCCGCGGCGTTGTTCAACACCGCCGCGGTTCCGTTTGCACTGGCAACGGACGCGATGATTCCGACAGTGCTGCCGGTAGCTGACGTCGACGATCCCCAAACGCCGACTCCGCCGGTGCTGGCGGACCGGCCATACACGCCGTAGTTGATGCCGGTTGCAGACGTCTCGCCGCCGAAAATACCAAATCCGGATGGGGCCGAGCTATACCCTCGAATCGCCCCCGAAAACCCGGTAGTGTCATTGGAGACGGCGTTGATCGTATAAGCATTGCTGACAGCGGAGATCGCATATCCCGAAATAGACGTGGCCGCCGTTTGCGTCACACTCACAACCGACGAACTGGCAGGAGTGGTACTGGCATTTACCGCGAGCGGAGATCCGGGTGTGATCGTCCCGATGCCGATGTTGCTGCCCGACTGAAAGATGGCGGAGTTGCACAGCGTTGGTTCCGGGTTCCAATAAGGAATGTATCCGGTGATGGGCGTAGCGCACGGCGCCGCCGAGGCTGACTTCATCGTGCCCGAAGAACTCGTGCTACTTGCGTTCCCCGCGGCGCTCAACGCATTCACGGCGGTTCCCGTCGTCGATCCGCTGCTGGTTTCGCTCGACGCCGCCTGGACAAAAGCCGACGCCGGCAGTCCGCCCAGGGTTTCCGCCTCGTGTGCCTTGAACGCGTAAGGTACGCTGACCAGCAGGACGCGCGGCTGCTCCGCTTGACCCTCAATCTGAATACCGAGCCAGCGCTGCTCCTGCTGCGAGAACAGATCGGTGGGCAGTCCCGTGGTTGTGGTGCTCCCCAGCAGCACGCTGTAATTTCCAGTGGCGTCGCTGGCCACGTTTTGCGTCTCCATCCAGATGGGCGCGCCGCCGTCCTGCTGGTTGTAGATGGCGAAGGTGATGCCGGTGGTGGCGGAGGGAAGCGCCGCGCCTTGAGCGTCCTTCAGAGTTCCGCTGTAGCGGATGAGGTTGGGAACAGAGACGGCCGTGGACGTGGTTACCGTCGACGGCTGTTGTGCGGCGCAGATACCGACGAACATCGTGCAAAAAGCCAGCAGAATATGACCTCTGAGGTGGCGCATCAAAGCTCCTTTTCGGGCGATTCGCCCGAGCGTGTGTTTGATACTGGGGAAAGGTGTCCTTACTCGTGCTGCTTCGCAATCGATGGCGCGTAAAGCATGATCGAGTTCCCAACCCTGTTTGCAAACAGCTTGGCTTGCGAATTCCCGAAACGGGCGGAAGGCGAGCAGTTTGTGGCAATCGGTAAAAAGTGCGCACCTTACCGGAGAGTTTTTACATACCTGTGAAAAGTGACTGCATCCTCACGCCAGAGCGCAAGAATGTCAAGAACTTTTGACTTTGCGGCAATAGGGGCTGACTGGGGAAGGTGGGTTCGGATGGGAGTCGACTCGAGCGACGAAGTCTCGGCACGGGAGTTGTTGACGCCGCGAAGGCTCGCGCAAGAAACCCAGGTGAAGGTGAGAAAGTTTAGCGCTGTAGCACGATCGGGATTCTATCCGCGCGGAGCCAAGCCAAGTTGGGCGAAGGTGCCGCGCAGGAATTTGTGCGGATTCACGGGCGTGTCGTGGATGCGGACTTCGTAATGCAGATGCGGGCCGGTGCTGCGGCCGGACAAGGCCGACATAAGCGATGACCTGTCCTTTGCGGACGGTCTGGCCGTCGGCTCACGGCAAAGCCCGATAGGTGTCCATAGCGGGTCGTGATGCCATTGCCATGGTCGATCTGAAGCATGCGGCCATAGCCGTTGTAGAAGTCAGCGTAGGTAACAACGCCGTCGGCCGGAGCCAGCACGGGTTGTCCATAGGAGCACGAAATATCCACGCCGGAGTGGAATGCGCCTTCACCGTTGAACGGGTCAATGCGCTCGCCGAATGCGCCCGTGATAGGACCGACGACGGGCCACAACGTGGGAGCGGTAGTCGCGTTCGTCCAATCCGCCAGCGTGGCGTTGTGGGTCAGTCCCATGCCCAGCGCGGCCGTTGCCGAGCCGTTCAGGGCTGAACTGCGCAAGGCGTAGAGTTGGTCCATGGAATACTTCACTTCTTCGGGCTTGACCGGACCTTCGCTCGCTTTTAACAGCTTGGCATTGGGCTTCAGACCGTAAATGACAGAGACTTCATTGGCCAGCGAACCCAGCGAGGCGACCTGGATGTCCTTCTCGTGGTTCACCTGCTCCAGTTGCACGTAGCGCGTCTGCAGGGCTTTCTTCTCGGAGCGCAGCTGGTCGAAGCTGGCCACCTTCCACAGCATGCGGGTATAGGAGCCGGCCATGCCGGTGATGGTAAACATGCCGATCAGTGCGCCGGCAAGGAACACGTAGAGATAATGAATGGGAATGGGGATCTTTCGTAGCTGGCCTTCCGCATCGCGGGCTACGAAAAGAATATAAAAGCGTTTACGCAAAAGCTGTGGCCCTCGTATAAAAAATGTTCCGGCAAGCGACCACTACTTATGAAAATCCGGAACGTTAAGCCTTGTCCGATCCCGAACTTCAGGGAACCAGGAAAGCCGCGGATTGCCTGGCCTTCCATACCGGCGGAAACGGCGTTGCCGGGTACTCGGCTGGAAGTAACTGGATGACATCAAACCGTAACAGAAGCAACCACTCAGTGTCAAACAACTCATGTTGCCGTACTACAACTAAAGTACTGTAAACAAACTTGATAACAGTGGTTCGGCGTCCACATGTCCAGCCGGTAACGGCTGCCCGCCGATTGCCCGTTTCGCTTATTATCGGGCTTCCAGAGCCGATACCATTTATAAGTATTGTCGGTGGTTTGCCCTTCGAAGGCCCGCCAACAGCAGTTGTCGTCGGAAGGACCGAAGCCGACAATCTGACCAACTGAATTCTATTGACGTTCCACCGTTTCTGGAGGCTGCCCTTGCCCCTGAAGGAAAAGCTGCTGATTGAGCGCATTCGCCGCGCCGCCGCGGGCGGCAATCGGAGCCTGGGTGCGGGAATCGGCGACGACTGCGCCGTGCTGAGCGATGCCGCGCGGGCACGAAGTACTGGTCACCACCGACTTCAGCCTGGAGGACGTTCACTTCCGCCGCGAGTGGCATCCGGCGGACTCGGTCGGGCACCGCTGCCTGGCCCGCGGACTCAGCGACATTGCCGCCATGGGCGGGACACCTCGGGCCGCATTCCTTTCGCTGGCGCTTCCGCCAGAGCTGCCGCAGAAGTGGGTGGACCAGTTCGTCGGCGGCTTGCTGAAGCTGGCGAAGCGGTACTCGGTTCCAGCTCGCGGGCGGCGACACGGCGCAATCGCCCGACGGAATTCTCGCCGACATCGTAGTACTTGGCTCGGCGCCTGCTGGAAAAGCCATCTTGAGGTCTGGAGCAAAGCCAGGCGATCTGCTTTACGTGACGGGAACCTTGGGATCGTCTTCGGCGGCGTTGAACCGGCTGCGCGACGGCGAGAAGCTTCGGCCAGGATCGCATCCCAAGCACTTCTATCCCGACCGCGAATCGCCGTCGGCCAATTCCTTGCGCGAGAAAAAGCTGGCGTCGGCAATGATCGACATCAGCGACGGCCTTTCCACCGACCTTGGCCACATCTGCGACGAAAGCAGAACTGGCGCGGTGGTTTATGCCGATGCGTTGCCCATGGCTGACGGGATCGGCGATGACAGTCTGCAGTTGGCACTGCATGGCGGCGAGGAATACGAACTGCTCTTCACCGCTCGTCCTGATCGCCGGATACCGAAACAGATCGCGGGCGTTCCGATCACGCAGATTGGCGAGATCATACGCGGCAGGCAGATGAAGCTGGCCAAGGCCGATAGAAGAACGGAGATTTTCAAGCCCGCAGGATGGGAGCACTTCGGGTAAGAGGAAACGACCCCGCAAGGCAACTGCATGATTGGCGAGATTACTTCGCACTACGCCTACGTTTGTCGGAACACTCGCAGTAACCTCTATCGCATTCGGATACAGGGAGCGAAGCGCAGAGCACCCTCCGGTTCCAGCTTTGGGAGCGATGAGCGAGAGCCGTTCTCAAATAACATCCGCTTTTTCGACAACGCGCCGCCGCCACTCTTGACATCACGCCACGCCTTCGTCAGACTTCCGAGAGCACTTCCTGTTGTGCCACCGTTCCCTGGATTACCCGCAAGCTGACTCCGGTTGTCGAGAGGAGACCTTCCATGGCATCCCTGCCGAGTGAACGTAGCTTTCTTTGCCGATTTTCCACCAATATCTTCACCGCGATTCTGTTGGTTGCCAGCGTCAGCTTTCCGGTGATCGCTGCAGCGCAGACCTTGACCGGCCTCCACGCGTTCACTGGCGGGCTCGACGGTGGTTTCCCTGAATCAGGCGTGACGCTCGACCGGGCAGGCAATCTTGAGGGAACGGCGTTCGAGGGAGGCTCAGCCAGTTTGGGCGCCGTTTACAAACTGACTCATAACGGCTCCAATTGGATTGCGAGTGGGTTGCACGAATTCGCCGGAGGCAGCGATGGGGCCCGTCCCGCAGCGCGCGTGATCGTTGGTCCGGACGGCAGTCTCTACGGGACCACGGTTGCCGGGGGCAGCAACAACAGTTGCGGCGAATATACCGGTTGCGGCACCGTCTTTCAGCTCAGTCCTCCCGCGAGCATTTGCAAGGCCGTACTGTGCCCGTGGAATGAAACTGTGCTCTTTCGCTTTCCCGGAGGACCGGAAGGAGCCCTACCCGGCAGCGGAGATCTCCTGTTCGACACCCAGGGAAATATCTACGGCACAACCCAAAGCGGCGGCGCTAATGACGCGGGTACGGTCTACAAGCTGACTCCCAGCAATGGAACCTGGGTGCATTCGGTCATCTACAGCTTCACCGGTGGACAGGACGGGGGGTATCCGATGGCGGGCGTCATCCCGGACGCGGCTGGCAATCTTTACGGCACCACCCAGTCCGGCGGTAGCGGGAATGGTGGAACCATTTATGAACTAAGTCCATCCGGCTCGGGCTGGACCGAGAGCACGCTCCACGCCCTGAACATTTCAACCGAAGGAGCCTATATTCAGGCCGGATTGATCTTCGACAGCGCGGGGAATTTGTATGGCGCTGCTGCCGCAGGCGGGCTCAACGGCAGTGGAACCGTGTTTCAACTCGCTCCCTCCGGCGATACCTGGAATTTCACCGTGCTGTATGCCAACTTCGGCCAGGGTGGAGGTTACGAAGGACCTGCCGCCAGCCTTGCTATCGACCAGACCGGATCTCTGTACGGTACTTCCGTGGGATGGAATGATGGAGATAATTTCGGGACTATCTTCAAGCTGACGCCTTCCAATGGAGGTTGGGTCTACACGCTGCTACACCAATTTGCTCTCAACGACGGAGGCATGCCGTTTGGCGGTGTAACCCTCAACGCTAGCGACAACCTCTACGGAACCACCTCCGAAGCAGCGACTTCTGGCGGCACGGTCTGGATGCTGGTGCAGTAGAACCGCTACCCACCAGCGAGAGCTACGCAGTACCCTGAAATTGGCCGGGAGCAGCACGACAGTTGGCACAAAGCTCACTGGTCCGTTTCGTACGATGATCCCGGCCGGATTGCCAAGTGCCTGCGTCACACCACTGCGTGAGCCTCGCATCGCGATAGTCTGAACGCTCCTGCTGGCTGGCTGGTTATAATCCCTCCCATGAATCTGGAACAGAAATTGGCTGAACTGAAACGCCGCGACTCCCTCGCCGAAGCCGGCGGAGGCGAAGAGCGCCGCGCCCGCGAACACAAGCAAGGCAAGATGTCGGCGCGCGAGCGCATCGAGTTTCTGCTCGACGAAGGCACCTTCGAGGAAACCGACAAGCTCGTCGTCCATCGCTGCACCGACTTCGGCATGGAAGAGCAGAAGTATTTCGGCGACGGCTTTCTCACCGGCTATGGCCGCATCGAAGGCCGGCTGGTCTTCGTCTTCGCGCAGGACTTCACCGTCTTCGGCGGCTCGCTGTCGGAAACCAACGCCGCCAAGATCGTCAAGATCATGGATACGGCAATGCGGGTGGGCGCGCCCGTGATCGGGCTGAACGATTCCGGTGGCGCGCGCATTCAGGAAGGCGTCCGCTCGCTGGCGGGCTATGCCGATATCTTCCTGCGCAATGTGCTGGCGTCGGGCGTGGTGCCGCAGATCTCGGCCATCATGGGCCCGTGCGCCGGTGGCGCAGTCTATTCTCCGGCGATGACCGACTTCATCCTGATGGTGCAGAACACCTCGTACATGTTCATCACCGGCCCGGAGGTCATCAAGTCGGTGACGCACGAGGAGGTCACCAAGGACGAACTGGGCGGCGCCATGACGCACAACGAGACGCTCGGGCGTGGCGCACTTCATGGCGCACGACGATGCCGAGTGCCTCAGCATGGTCCGCGAGCTGCTTAGCTTCCTGCCCTCCAACAATCTCGACGATCCGCCGCGCAAGCCCTGCACCGATCCCATCGACCGCACCGACGAGAAGCTGGACACCATCGTTCCCGCCGAGTCGAACCAGCCCTACGACATCAAGGACGTGATCAACACCGTGGTCGACGACGGCTACTTCTTCGAGGTGCAGGAGCATTACGCCAAGAACATCGTCATCGGTTTTGCGCGGCTGAACGGCAAGCCGGTGGGCATCGTCGCCAACCAGCCGGCGTTTCTGGCGGGCGTGCTCGACATCAGCGCCAGCATCAAGGGCGCGCGCTTCGTGCGCTTCTGCGATTGCTTCAACATTCCGCTGATCACCTTCGAAGACGTTCCGGGATTTCTGCCCGGCACGCAGCAGGAATACGGCGGCATCATCACCCACGGCGCCAAGCTGCTCTATGCGTTTTCCGAGGCGACGGTGCCGAAGATCACCGTCATCACGCGCAAGGCTTACGGCGGCGCGTATTGCGTCATGGCGTCCAAGCACATTCGCACTGACGTGAACTACGCCTGGCCGACGGCCGAGATCGCGGTGATGGGGCCGGAAGGCGCGGTCAACATCGTCTACCGGCGCGAGTTGGAGAAGTCGAAAAATCCCGATGCCGATCGCGCAGCCAAGATCGAGGAGTTCCGCGAGCGCTTCGCCAATCCCTACGTCGCGGCTGAACGCGGATATCTGGATGCCGTGATTCGTCCGCGCGACACGCGGCGAAAACTGATTCAGGCGCTGGACATGCTGGAAAACAAGCGCGACAAGAACCCGCCCAAGAAGCACGGGAATATTCCGTTGTAGGAGAGGTCCCGGCGACTCGAAGCGAACTGTACTCGCTGGGCCCGTGAAAACTGGATTATGCCGCCGTTCAATATTTCCGCAGCACCCCAATCACCCTGCCCTGCACTTGCACCGAGGCGGCCGGGACAATGATGGGCTGCATAGCGGCATTCGAGGGTTGCAGCCGGACTTTACTGCCCTCCACGTAAATGCGTTTCAGCGTAGCATCGCTGCCGCCCACCAGGGCCACAACGATTTCCCCGTCGCGCGCCGAGTTCGCCTTCTCCACCAGCACGTAGTCGCCATCGAGGATGTGCTCGTCCTGCATGCTCTCGCCTTTCACTTGCAGCACGTAAACTTCCTTGGAGCGGGTGAAGTCGGCCAGCGAAATCGATTCCGGATTCTCCACCGCTTCCAGGGGCTGGCCGGCGGCAATACGGCCCAGCAAGGGCAGGCTCATATTGCTTTCCGCCGCGGCCGCTGCAGCCACCGCCAGCGATTGCTTCATCAGTCCACGCGGTTTCAGCAGATCGATGGAGCGGCTGCGATTGTAGTCGCGGCGCAGCAACTCCTTCTGCTCCAGATTGGTGATGTGCTTGTGGACCGTGGCCAGCGAGCTCAGTCCGAGACCTTCGCCGATCTCATCGTAGGACGGCGAATAGCCGTGCGTGTCCACGAAGTTCGAGATGAAGTCATACACCTGTTTCTGGCGGCGAGTGAGAGCCATGACTGTACGCTGAGCCTCCGCCGCCTATTGTTAGCGAATAAAAGGCGAATGTCAATACCGGCGGCGCAAGATACTACCGCGCCGGGCGTTTCCTACCTTGGTTCCCGGACCGGCGCCTTGTAGGAATCGCCGAGCTTAGGCAAACTAATGAGCACTGCAATTCCGTCGTCTGCGAGGAAGGAAGATGCGCGTCAAGAATCTGGCGTTGTTGCTGCTTTGCGTTCTCGCCCCGGCAATGCTGGGCGCCGATGTGATGGACTCAGCCGCCAACGGTTTCACCATCAAGATTGCGACCGTCATTCACGCCGGGCCAGCCGACATCTACGATCGCCTGGTTCATCACGTCGGCGATTGGTGGAGTTCGGACCACACCTTCTCCCAGGATGCCCACAACCTGTCCATCGACGATAAGCCCATGGGCTGCTTCTGCGAGAAGATGCCTAACAACGGCGGCGTCCGTCATGCCGAGGTCATCATGGTAATGCCCGACAAGATGCTGGTCATGTCGGGAGCGTTTGGTCCGCTGCAACGCCTGGGCGCCACCGGCACCTTAAGCTTCGTGATCGTGCCGCTGCACCACGAGACCAGGCTCGAAGTCACCTATGCTGTTGGCGGATATCTTCCCGATGGACTGAATACCTGGGCGGCGCCGGTGGACAAAGTGCTGACCGAACAAGTCACGCGGCTGAAGAGTTATGTGGAAACTGGGAACGCCAGCCCGGCTGTCACCAAGAAGCCAGAGTAGTCTTTGCGCGTGCCGGCTTTGGATTAGCCGCTGTTGTTGCGTGTTTGAAGGGGCACAGCTCAGCTGCGCCGTTACGATCTCACTTCTATTGTATTGTCATCACGAGGCGGGCTTCAGAGACTGTGTCGCAGCCCGGTATCGCCGCTCTACGGCTCGGGTTTCTCCCACTTCGAGCGTGGGCTGACGCCCACGCCTAACCCCATCTCGCCGCTGCGCGGCTAGTTTGATCAGTTGTTTGGGCGTTTGTTCCACCACAAAATTTGTTTTCCGGTCGCGATACAATCTCTTCAGCCCAACGAGGGATCGGCTTTTGGCCGCCAACAGGATACGGCACAAACGAGCGAAGCATTAGCGCGAAACGATGTCGCTCAGCGCCCACTCGATGCGGTCCACCTCGTCACGAATCACCCGGATCGCCTGCTGATGGCCGGGATGCGGTACCGGTGCAATCGCTTCTACCGCGTGCCGGATCTTGTGGTTGCGGTCCCAGATCAAGTTGATTCTGGCGGAGGTCTCCATGCGATGCTGATAAATTCTCTTGGCCACTTTGGTTGTCATCCAGGCAAATGCCAGGCCAAATAACATCTCGATGGGCAGCCGGTCGGTGGCCCCATCGAAATCGAAGAAGGCCAGCCGGTACACAGCTTCGCCGAGACCGAGGGAAGCGAAGATTACTCCCAGCCCAATCAACCCGAGGGTCAGACGGTCAATCCGGCGGAGTTCCACGGACGGTTCCTGGTTGCTACGGTTTTGCGTGACTGACATTTGACTCCCCCAGCGCTAGGTATGATCCAAAGCTCCATTGTCCTACGTAACCCGCCGTTGGCTCAACCTCAATTATTAGTGTCCGTTTGGCACCAAAGGGTGCAAGGCGCGCCTGAGTTGGACCCGGCTCACAGCGGCGCAACCCTGGGCGTTCGGGATGAAGCTCCGAAAAACGCAAGATTCAATCACGGCTCCTGCCTCGTGGTGAATCCAGCTCTCGCTTACCTGGCAGCAATCGCGCCCGCCGGTGCTGGCCTGACAGAGGTGACACGGAATGGTCCTCGGGCGACCGTCCAGCTCATGGGCCGCACAAACGGTGTCCAAATCAGACTTGATCGAACGCCCGGATGGCCGCAGTCTCGTCATCCTTCACGTCAAAGACGGTGTAGAGCTTGGTGATCTGGAGGAGGTCGTGCACTTTCTTGGTCAGGTTCAGCAGCTTCAATTCGCCGCCCTGGTTGCGTACCGAGGTAAATGCGCTTACCAGCTCGCCGATGCCCGAGCTGTCAATGTAGCTAATGTCGCCCAGGTTCAACAGGATTTTCTTGTGCCCCTTCGCCAGCAAGTCCTTGACGGTCTCGCGCAGAGTCGAGCTGCCCTCGCCTAGTTTGATGCGTCCGCTCAGGTCTACCACGATAACGTCCTCTACCTGTCGAACACTTGCCTTCATGCTCACGTGGAAGCCTCCTGGCGGTCCATGCCTTCTGGGGTCCGCTTTGATTTAACGGGTTAAGCTCATTCTAGTGCCAAAGCGCCGCTTAAGGAAATATTAAGCGCAGGTGGCGCGACAGCCACTCGAAGAGTCAAGCCCAAGGAGTTTTACTTTCCGATGCAGAACGAGCTGAAGATTAAGTTGAGGATGTCGTCGGCGGTGGTGGCCCCGGTAATCTCATCCAACCCCCGCAGAGCGCTGTAGAGATCGAGCAGGAGCATCTCGTGGGGAATTTTCTGTGGCACTGCTCCCGCGGCTTTGTCCAGCGCGTTAATCGCATCGGCGACTAGCTGCTTCTGGCGCACATTGGTCAGGAAGCCGCTCTCGCGCTGCGCGCCGGCATCTCCGCCGACCAGCTCGAGAATTTTCTTGCGCAACTCGTCGATGCCTTCGCCGGTAAGCGCGGAAGTGGGGACGCAGCCGTCAGGCCGCAGCGAATTCGGTATCTGCGGCGGGCTGGCGGTTTCGGAGCGTGCCTCGGGCGCAAGGTCAACCTTGTTCAGGACAACAAGCCGGACGCGACCTTCACTCTTCGCGACTAACTCGGCATCCGGATTCGAATCTGCTGCGCCGCGTGACGCGCCCGGATTCACCGCATCCAACACAATCAGCACGACGTCAGCATCCGCCAGCGCCTCCATCGACTTGCGCACCCCTATGCTTTCCGCTTCGTCCTTGGCGACGCGAATGCCCGCAGTATCGACCAGCCTCACCGGAATGCCGCCGATCGCGACGGTCTCGCTGACCAGGTCGCGTGTGGTGCCGGGCGTGGCCGTAACAATCGCGCGTTCGCTTTTAACTAACTGGTTAAATAAACTCGACTTGCCGACATTGGGCTGCCCGACGATGGCCAGCGTCAGCCCTTCATGCACTACCTTCCCGAAGGCAAAGCTGGCCAGCAGCTCCTCCAGCGGCGCGCGGATCGCCGCGATGCGCCCCAGAATCTGCTCATCGGCAATCACCGCAACGTCGTCCTCGGCAAAGTCCACTCCCGCTTCCATCGTGGCAATCAGATCCACCAGCTTCTGCTTGATCGGTTGCAGGCGTTTGGACAAAGCGCCGTCCAATTGCCGCGCCGCCACTTGCGCCTGGTAGAGCGTCTGCGACTCGATGAGGTCGCGCACCGCCTCGGCCTGCGTCAGGTCGATGCGGCCGTTGAGAAACGCTCGCATGGTGAACTCGCCCGGTTCTGCAAGCCGCGCGCCGCCCGCGATCGCCATCTCCACCACGTGCCGCAACACCACCGGCGAGCCGTGACAGGAAATCTCGACTACATCGTCCGTGGTGTAAGAGTGCGGCTTGGCGAAGAAGGTGACGACCACCTCGTCGATACGTTCGCCGCTCGCCGGATCGATCAGCTCACCGAAATGAGCGTGGCCGGCTGCGAGATCATGCCCGTATGCCAGCCGCAGCATGGGACCAGCAATCGCGCGAGCATCAGCTCCCGAGATTCGCACCACGCCAATGCCACCGCGTCCCGCTGGCGTGGCGATGGCGACGATGGTGTCGTCAAGGTGCATGAAGTTAATTATGAGTTAAAGTCAGAAAAGCTTTTTCCCCGAGTCTTGACGCCTAATTCTGCCTACTGTGCAATCTTCCACACCACGCCTTCGGAATTGTCTCCGCCCTGAGCAGCAGTGCCGTATAGATTCCCCTGGGCGTCGACGACCACGTTGCTGAAGGGGAGTGATCCGTCGCTGCCTCCGCTAAAGTCATGCAGGCTGGTGTAGATCCAGGATCCTCCAGTGTTGGTAAGCTTGAAGACATTACCCATATGGAAGGCACCGTTAAGAAGCGCGGTACCGTAGAGATTGCCGGCGGAGTCCATCGTCAGGGCGTCCTGCGGCCCGCCGCCCGGATGATCATAGTACCCAGGCAGCTCGGCCAGCGTGGTAGCAATCCACCCGCCGTGACCGTCCGGAGACATCTCAAAGACCGTGCCCCCGCCTCCGCTTCCGTCGGTGCTGGTGGTGCCGTACAGATTGCCTTGGGCGTCGGCGATCAGGTCACCAAAAGGGTATGCCCCATCCTCACCGTCACGAAACGTGTAGAGGATTGTCGCCACCCACTGCGAACCAGACAACGAGAGTTCGAAGACGTTCCCATAATCGCCGGGGTCGCCTCCTGTCGCAACGCCGTAAAGATTGCCCGCGTTGTCGAGAATGACCCCACTGGGCTGAGCCGTGTCTTGGAACGTGTAGAGCGTGGTTGCGACATAGCCGCCGTCCAAGGGCGACAACTCATAGACATAACCTCTGTCGGGAATCCCTCCATGCAGCGTGCTGCCGAAGATGTTGCCCGCGGAGTCGAAGGCGAGCTTTCCGGAGGGGTCTGGCGCTACATAGCCGCTGAAGTAGTACAGGATCGTCTCCGTCCATGGCGCTGTGGGCGTTGCCGGCAGATTGGGCGAAGGACGCAGCCGATACACGATACCGCACCCTGTTCCACCGCATAAAACGTTTCCACATAGCGGGGTCGTTCCGTACAGAGTTCCATCCGGTGCGATCGTCGGATCGGCATGCGCGGAATCGCAACCGTCGGTCCCTGCCAGAAAATCGTGTAGGATTGATAGAATCCAGCCCGAATTTTTCTCGGTCATCTTGAACACGGTACCGGGACCATGGCCCCCGTATGACGTCGTCCCGTATAGGTTCCCCCCGCGGTCCATGGTGAGGCCCGAAACCGGGGCGGCACCGTCGCCTCCACCGGTGAAGCTATGCAGCACAGTGAAAGTCTGGGCCTGAGCGGCGCATGCGCAAGCGAGCAACGAAACCAGAAGGGTAAGAGCTCTCTGGCTCTGCCGGACTGTGAGCTGCAAGGTTGAGTATTGTAGGTGGGAACTTACTTGTGTACCGATCATTTCGTCGTTCCTCTATTCAGCCGGAATTTCCGTTTTAAACCCCAACAGCCTCGCACTATGTACCCGTCGAGGGGTCCCTTAAAAACGACTGGGATGGCCTCGTGCGCCATTCTCTCCGCTACTTGGCCACAAACATCGCCACGCTCCGTCCCTTCACCAGATAGCTTTCCTGCGATAGCAGCGGGAACTCCTGCCCATCCTCTGCGATGTCGAGTGGCGAGGCTTGCGCGGTGTCTACCAGGCGAAACCATTCGCGGTTGCCAATCTGGGGTAGCTCAAACTCCAGATCGCCAGAGTAGGCATTGGCGATGAAATGCAAATCATCGCGCGCATCGCCGTCGTGCAGTTGCGTCAACTGCATGGCAACTGTGCGCGATTCGTGGCCCCAGTCCGGCTTCATGCGCTTCACCCCGTGCCAGGTGATGTGAAATCCGCCTGCACCATCAAGTTGAAAGTCGGAGCGCCGCAGCAACGGACAGCGTTTGCGGAAGGCGATCATCAACTGGAAGAAACGCAGCAAGCCGGCGTTCGTCTCCGCCATTCGCCAATCCACCCAGCTGATCTCGTTGTCCTGGCAGTAAGCGTTGTTGTTGCCTTGTTGCGTGCGGCTGATTTCATCGCCCGCCAGGATCATGGGCACGCCGTGCGAGACCAGCAGGATCGCCGCGAAGTTCTTCTGCTGGCGCAGGCGAAGTTCTCGGATCGCAGGATCGTCGGATGGACCTTCCGCCCCGCAATTCCAGCTGTAGTTGGCGTTGCTGCCGTCGGTGTTATTGTCGCCATTCGCCAGGTTGTGCTTCTCGTTATACGAGACCAGATCGTTCAGCGTGAAGCCATCGTGGCAGGTCACGAAGTTGATGCTGTGATAAGGCTCGCGGGCGCTGGTCAGATAGAGATCGGGACTGCCCAGCAACCTTGTCGCCAGCGGCGAAGTCATCCCGGCGTCACCCTTCACAAACTTGCGAACGTCGTCGCGAAACATGCCGTTCCACTCCGCCCAGCGTCCCCAGGAAGGCAGCGTGCCGACCTGGTAAAGCCCGGCTGCATCCCAGGCTTCTGCAATCAGCTTGGTGTTGGCCAGCACCGGATCGTAGGCCAGGCTCTCCAGCAGCGGCGGCTTCTTCAGCACCCTGCCATCCTGCCCGCGTCCCAGGACCGACGCCAGGTCGAAACGGAATCCGTCGACATGCATCTCCATCACCCAATAACGCAGGCAATCGACAATGAAGTCGCGCACCACGGGATTGTTGGCGTTCACAGTGTTGCCGCAGCCGGTGTAGTCCACATACTTGCCGCTGATCGGGATCGAGAATGTAGTAGGTAGGATTATCGATGCCGCGAAACGACCAGGTGGGCCCGTGCTCGTCGCCCTCAGCCGTGTGGTTGAACACCATGTCGATGATCACTTCGATTCCGGCTTGGTGAAAGGTACGAACCATCTGCTTGAATTCCTGGATCTGCTCGCCGTCTTCTGGCTTGGAAGAATAGGCTGCGTTGGGCGCGAAGAAGGCGGTCGGCTGATAGCCCCACAGGTTCACCAGCGACTCGCCGGTAAAAGGGTTCACGCGGTCGGTATCGGATTCCTCGAACTCAATGACCGGAAGCAGTTCGACCGCAGTCACCCCCAGCTTCTTCAGATAGGGGAGCTTTTCCACCAGCCCGGCAAATGTCCCCGGATTCGGTACTCCGGAAGACGAATGCTGGGTGAAGCTGCGCACATGCGCCTCATAAATGATGCTGTCCACCAGCGGGATATTGAGCGGCTGATCGTCTCCCCAATCGAAGGCACGCTCCACCAGCAAACCGTTACGGTAGGGCCGCGCGCCAGGTTTGTATTCGCCCCAGGTGCCGCCATTGGAGAGCGCGTGCGCATAGGGATCGAGCAACACGTGCGCGGGATGGTAACGATACACCTGCGGATTGGGATTGGGCTGCATGTCGAAGCGGTAACCGTACTGGCCGCCGGCGTCCAGTCCTTCGACGAACACGTGCCACACCTGGCCGGTTCGGTTGGCCAGAGGATCGAGCGCGAACTCAACGTAAGGGTCGGGTGCTCCCGGTTGGAAGAGCACCAGCGTGCACGCGGTGGCATGCTTGGAAAAAATCGCAAAGTTCACACCGCGGCGGCGCACCGTGGCGCCTAACGGAAGGGCTACTCCGCGGCTGATATTTTGTCCGGGCGCGGTAGTAAGCGGCGCCTTCTTCGGTGCATGTTGGGTATAGGACTTGAGTGGCATGGTTCGCGCCGACCATTGTGCGCCAGAGGTGGCGCTTTGGAACAGCAAAAAAGTCACGAGGAAAAAGCGCTATGGCGAAATTCACCACGGAGACACGGAGCTCACGGAGAAAACTTCTTCCAGAAGCTATCTCATAAATGCTTTGTAACAGGACATGGCTTCACAGGCCGCTGAAAAAGTCGTTGTCCCCGCATTTTGAAGGGGCGCACCTTTAGGTGCGCCGTTGCAAGTCCTTTAAATTTGTCTTTCCGAGCGGGCTTCAGCCGCTGAAAAAGCCTGCTCCCGAAGGCTTTGTGTCAGGGCACGACTTCAGCCGCTGAAAAAGCCCGTTCCCGAAAGCGTTGTAACAGGGCACGACTTCAGTCGTGCCGATAAGCCCTTATTTTTCTTCTCGAGCCGGCTTCAGCCGGCGGCACCGTGCTCTGTTTCCGACGATTTCACCCTCGCCCTAACAACTCGCGTGCAATACGCGCGTACAGATCAATGGCCTCCAGCAGCTGCTTCTTCTCGATGTACTCGCTGTCGGTGTGCGCCACATGAATCGACCCGGGACCGATCAGCAGCGGTTGTCCCCAGCGCGTCAGTGCAGGAATGTCAGTAGTGAAGGCGGCCACCATGGTCTCGATCCCGGGAACCGTGCCCAGCTCCATGTACGGAATCTCCAGCTTGAAGTTGGCTTCGGCTTTGTCGCCCGCGGCCTGAGTAATCTGCCGGCGCAACTCCTCCGCCGGGCCCACCAGGCGGAATAGCAACTGTGCGACAGCATGATCAGGAATGACGTTAGGCGCGCGCCCACCTTCGATCTGCCCGACATTCAATGTGCATGGCCCGGCTTTGGGATTCGTGGGCAGCTTCAGCTTGCGAATCTCGTGCAGCGCGTCCAGCAGCTTCTCGATGGCCGACTCACCCAGCTCGGGATAAGCCGAGTGCGCCATTTTGCCGCGCGCAGTCAGCTCGACTCGCAGCGTGCCCTTCGTCGCCGTGGCCAGCCGGTTCTCGGTGGGCTCGCCGTTGATCAGAAACTTCACGCTGCGCGGCTGCTGGTTGGCCGTCTGCGCGCCCTGGCTGTCGCGTTCCTCGCCCACCAGAAACAGCAATCCGACGTGAATACCTTCGCCGCGTAGTTTCTCCCCTGCCGCAATCTGCGCCACGATAATGCCCTTGGCGTCGCACGAGCCGCGGCCGTTGATGCGATCTGCTGTCTCCGACGAAGGGATGAATGGCGGTACCGTATCCATGTGGGTGGAGAACGCAAGCTCTGGCTTCGGATGAGCTGGGTCGGTTGCCCAGATGTCAAAGCGATCGGCTTCCACGGGAATGCGCTCGACGTTATAGCCGAGCTGTGTCAGCTCGCCGGCAAGCGCCTCGCCAACCGCGGCTTCCATTCCAGTGGTCGATTCAATGTCGATGAGTTTACGGGTGAGAGCAAAAACGTCCATTTAGAAAGGATAGATGATTTCACCATCCTTCGGCTTGGCTCAGGGCAGGCTCCGACACAGAAGCACGGCTACCGCTTTGTAACAGGGCACGACTTTCAGTCGTGCCGAACTTCGCGCAACAAAGATCCGGGCTTCAGCCCCTGCATAACAGGGGCTGAAGCCCGACTCAAACTAACTAACGCTTTGCGGCACGGCTGAAGCCGTGCCCTGATACAAAGCGATTCGTGAAATCAACTCCGTGCTCTCCGTGTCTCCGTGACTTACCCTACTTCGCCTTGCCGCTAAGCCCGGCCCACTTCTCCAGCAGCCCCAGCGTCGCGGCAAAGTCCAGATCGTCCCAGCCTTCTTCGCTCGACAGCTCGTAAATCTCATCCACGGTTTCCAGCGCAGGCAGCTTCACCCGGTGCTCCTTCGCCATGTCGAGCATGAGGTGGATGTCTTTGTGCATCAGGCGCAGCGGGAAGTTGGGCGAGTAGTCATGGCGCAGCACGAACGGCGCTTTGTAGTCCACCACGCCGGAGCGCACCATGGAAGCCTGGATCAACTCGATCAGCTTGCTCGGCTCAACCCCCAGCTTGCGCGCCAGAACGAAGGCCTCGGCAAAGCCCTCGTAGATCAGGGCGATCATGAGGTTCATGCCCAGTTTTGCGGCCTGCCCCTTGCCGGTGTCGCCGATGTGGATCACCAGCTTGCCCATGGCTTTGAACAGATGGGTCCAGATATTGCACCGGTTCGGGTGCGCCGCCAACAATGAAGATGAGCTGTCCATTTTCTGCGCCGACCTTCGAGCCGGTGACGGGCGCGTCCACCCAATGCACGCCGGCGGCATTCACCCTCTCCGCAAAGCGCAGCGTGGCCGTCGGAGAAATCGTGCTGGAGTCCACCACAATCGCCCCTTCTTTCAGCGATTGCACGGCGCCGTCATCGCCAAACATTACGCGCTCAACCGAGGCGGTATCGGCAACGCAGCTCCAAACCACTTCGGCCTCTTTAGCGGCGTCGGCCGGAGAAACAGCGGTGGTTGCGCCGTCCACGTGCTGGCGGGCGGTGCGGTTCCATACCGAAACTTCATGCCCGGCGGCTACCAGCCGCGTGGCCATCGGACGTCCCATGATGCCCAAACCGAGGAAGGCAATACGCATGTGTGTTGCTCCTTAAACTTTCGGAATTGGACACGCGCTGGCAGGGAGCCGCTGGCGCAGTCGGCCCGAATCTAGATTTAAGCTGACTGCAACACTAAGGTCAAGGAAGAGATTGCCTTTGTTCGGCTGTGACGGGCCGCATCGGGACCGCTGCCGGGCGCCTCTAACTTCTCAGAACCTTCATGTTAGGACCTTTAATTCGACGCAAGGCCGCCCGCTATCAGCAATCAGCCATGAGCGTTGGTCCGGGGACTTCTGGTTTCGTTCTCAATGCGGAACAGGGTAATTGAATCCAAGGTCGACATGTTCGGCCTGAAGGCAACAAACTGAAGCCACAGCGCATCAAGTCCCATGGATTGGGGCACAAGATGCGATCAAGTCCCACGCAGTGGGATGGCATAAGATAGCCCAGCGCTTCAGCGCTGGGTAAAATGACAGAACGACTTTGAGTCCCTTTAGGGACGGCACACTTGCAAGCGCGGCTTCAGCCGCGCGTCTTCGCTGGAGGACTGATGAAAAAGACCGCCTTCGTATTGATCATGTTGTTCTCGATGCTTGCCTTCGCCGCCGACACCTACCAGCAAGGCAAAATCGTGAAATGGGAGAACGGCACCTACGCCGACAAATCCAAGAAGCACCCCAGCAAGAACTGGATCGTCTACCAGCTACAGACGGACGCCACCACCTACTCCATCGCCCGCCAGAAAGAAACCAAGCCCCAGCTTCAGGCCGGCGAAGTGGTGCAATACGAGATCAAGAAGACGACCCAGATCAACGTGATTGACGCTAACGGTAAGAAGCACGAATACCAGATCGTTGGGCAAGCGGCGGGGCCGGGACAGTAAGCGCGCGGTTATTTCCGGCGTGGCAGGCGAATCGGAGAAGCCAGTATTCCGGACAAGTGTTCGACCTCGGTCACCACGCGATCCAGATCGTCGATCAGCGGCTTCAGGCGGTGGGTCACGCCGCCCAGCCGATACTCCCGAACCAGCGACCGGTAGTACCAAAGCGTCTTGGCCTTGGGCACGGAAAAACGTGAGAAGGCGACCTCGCCGTCGTTGCGCAGATCACGCAGAACGGCGCGCGCGTTGTACAGCTTGTCAGCCGCGGAAACAAAGCGCGTCTCGGCATCCTCATGCCGCACCCGGCGCAAATACCGGAACTTCCGCCGCTCCCAATTCTCCTTCTTCTTAGGGTCCTCGGAGTAGGAGTCGGTGCAGCCATCCACGATTTTGGCCACGCGCGCTCCAAAAATCTGGTCGATGACCTTTAGCATTGGCCGCCCGCCGTGATCTTCGACAGCGTCGTGCAGCAGCGCCGCAATCGCCATCTCCTCATCGCCGCCATAATCGAGCACGATGGAAGCCACGCCCAGCAGATGGGAGATGTACGGGATGCCGCTCTTCTTGCGGTCCTGCTCGCGGTGTACCTGCGACGCGAACAGCAGGGCATGATCGAAGCGCGTGGTGAGGGGGACGAACTTGCGATCGAACGAGCGAGGGAGTTTGGTCGGCATGTCAGGCCACGAAGATTGCTGAAACAGAATAACGGAAAACCGGAGGAGCAACTAGACGTAAATCCTTCCTAATGCCCTCACCCACAGTTATCGCACTGCTTGCCGCGCAGACCCTGAACACCTTCCCGCGCGATGATCGGCGTCATGACCAGCGCCGCGGCAGGATCGGCCCACCACCAGCCCAGCAGCGCGTGCAACAGCAGCCCAGCCAGAAGAATTGCCGAGAGCCACGCGCAGAAATCGGCTTGGCGTGCGTCGGCATGCAACGCCCCACTATGGATTTGCGCCGCCACTCGCCGCTTGGCGCGGCCCAGCAGCGGCATTACCATTACCGCCGCGACAGCGATGAGCATGCCGGGCAAGCTGCGCTCCGCTTGCGCTTTTGTCCACAACGCGCCGAGGGATTCGATGGCGACGTATGCGGCGAGGAGCAGGAAGCAAACTCCTATCAGGCGATGCGCGGTGCGTTCGGCGTGCTCCCGTTGGTCTGCATTCTGGTCGCTGCGCAATCTCCACAACAAAATTCCCGCCGACGTGGTTTCGATGACCGAGTCGAGCCCGAATCCGACCAGGGCGATGCTTCCCGCCACTAGTCCTGATATCAATGCCACCGCAGCTTCAAAACTGTTCCACGCAATCGTGAGGTATTCCAGCCGGCGGCCGCGCGCAACCAGAGCCGCCCGGTCCGCTACAGCAGGCGAGGTTGCAGGACGGATGGCAGTGGGCTTCATTACTGCAAAGTATAAGCGGGATTGTCTGATCGAAAATGCGGAGTTCTGGACGCTAATAGGGGTCCTTCGGCTCCGCTCGTCCCGCCTGGCGGCGGTCTCACTTCGCTCAGGATGATAGTTGGGAGAGTGTGTTGGGCTGATCGCTGACGGCTGAAAACTGATAGCTAACTGGTCACTGGCAACTGGCCACTGGCAACTGAATCAATCCAGCCTCACCAGAAACACCCCACCTTCTTTCACGTGTGTCTTGCTGGCCACTTCCTGGGCTTTGCGCTTGTCGTCGCCCTCCGGACGGATGCGGACCCATGCGCCGGTCGGCCCCGTGAACTGAATCACGTTGGCGTTTTCGTACCGGTTCTGCAACTTTTCTTTCAGCTTGCGGGCTTCGCCTTCGCTATGGAAGGCCCCAATCTGCACGCACCAGCGGCCGCCCTCGGCAATTGGCGCCGGCGCCGACAGCACTTCCAGCTTCACCTCGGCGGTCCCAGGGCGCCAGATATCCACCGCCTTGGCCGCGGCCAGGGACAAGTCGACAATACGGTCTTCCACGAACGGACCGCGATCGGTGATGCGCACCATGGCCACGTGGCCGGTGCTGAGGTTGGTGACCCGCACCACGGAGTTCATAGGCAGCGTCCGGTGCGCAGCGGTCATCGCATTCTGGTCGTAGATTTCGCCATTGGCTCCGCGATGGTGGTTGTATGGAGGCCCGTACCAGCTTGCCATTCCGGTCTCGACGTAAATGGGCTTGCCTTTGTGCGGTACCGTGGGCGCGGGCTCCGTGGTGGCAGAAGCTGGCGGTGCGGGCTGCGGCGCGGTGACGGTCGGCGGAGGCGGAACCGGCTGGCTGCGCGCGGTCTTATGTCCGCCGCACGCCGAGAGCAGCAGCATAACCGCGGCAACCACGCCGATCAGCGCGTTTCGCGTTACCGACGAGCTTGCACTTGCGGCTTGAAACCAGCTTGCGGTTGCGATTTGAAAGGGCACGCCTTCAGGCGTGCCGGAAAAGCGCCGAAACAGAGCGGGCTTTAGCCCCTGAGGGAAGGCGATACGCTTCGGCAACTCGCCGTCGTTCGCTATGGCTTTTTCTGTTTGCTGGAGTCCATGTGGTCGGCGGCCTGGGCCAGCTTCTCGCTGGCAATGCGCAACGCGTTGGTCGAGCCCTGGCGAATCGATGGCACCAGCTCGTCGTTGATGTACTTGATCAGCATCTGCGTCTCTTCCTCGAGGCGTTGCGAGGCGTCGCCCAGCAAATCGTCGAGCCGCTCCCCAGCCGTCTGGAAGGGACGGCGGGCGTTCTTGTTTGGTTCGTTCACAGCCAGCCACCTTGCGAGTAGCGAATAATCGTCAGGCACAAAGATTATGGCGTTGGAGGGCGGCGGAGGTCAATTGGCGAGAAGGGTGCGGAGGAGCTCTCAGCTCGCACCCTTTATGATTTGTCATCCCGACCGGAGCGAAGCGGAGTGGAGGGATCTGCGGTCCGTCGCAGCGGCTGGATGGGTTTACCCCATTCCTCCGACAAGTCCTGCCATGTTGGATTTAACGATTCAATCAACCGAATCTTCTTTTCCCGTCGCCACGGCTTGATCTGCTTCTCGCGGGCAATGGCCGAGCGAATGTGCGACCAGACCTCGTACCAGACCAGGCGATCAACGTTATACCGCGAGGTGAAGCCTTTATGTACGCGCTGCTTGTGTTCGCGGACCCGGCGCGCGATGTCATTGGTGACGCCCACGTAGAACACATGCATGCGGCTCGCCATGATATAGACGGCGTAGCGGTGGACCTTCATGTCAGCTATGGTTTCAGTCGCTGAGGGCTGGCGCTGTGCCGCAGGTCACAGCGCCAGCGGAACCACAGATCCCTCCGCTCGGGCTGAAGCCGTCGGTCGGGATGACAATTGTTTAGTAGATACGGCAAACCAATCACGGCGGTCCCGGCGCATCCCGTAATTCCACCAGTGTTATCCCGGCCGCAGGCTTCAGCCTTTTCCAAACTGTCATCCCGACCGGAGCGCAGCGGAGTGGAGGGATCCGCGGTTTTCCACTGGCGCGATCGCACATATCCCGCCATGACGAAGGACCGCAGATCCCTCGGTCGGACTAAAGTCCTCGGTCGGGATGACAGCGTTATGGTTCGCCTGACGGGCCGATAGCTGACGCCTGACGGCTGCTGTAATCTATAGTCTTATGCCACGCAAGCTCACCGGCTCCGAAGTTCGCCGCATGTTTCTGGACTATTTCGTCTCCAAGGGACACAAGGAAGTCCACTCCTCCTCGCTCGTCCCGGCCAACGACCCCACGCTGCTGTTCACCAACGCCGGCATGAACCAGTTCAAGGACGTCTTCCTCGGCCTCGAGAAGCGCGACTACAACCGCGCCACCTCGTCGCAGAAGTGCGTGCGCGCCGGCGGCAAGCACAACGACCTGGAGAACGTGGGCTTCACCAATCGCCACCACACCTTCTTCGAGATGCTGGGCAACTTCAGCTTCGGCGACTACTTCAAGAAGGACGCCATCGCCTACGCGTGGGAGCTGGTCACCTCGCCCGAGTGGTACGGCATCGACAAAGACAAGCTCTACGTCACCATCTTCAAGGGCGAGCAGGGCATCGCGCGCGACGACGAGGCCTATGAACACTGGCGCGCGACTTTAGAAAAAGATGGCGTCCCGCTGGATCGCATCTACGAGATGGGCATGAAGGACAACTTCTGGATGATGGGCGACACCGGCCCCTGCGGCCCGTGCAGCGAGATCCATTACGACATGGGCGTCGCCGCCAGCGACGCCGGCCACACCGACTGCCAGTTCGGCTGCGAGTGCGGCCGCTACGTCGAAATCTGGAACCTGGTCTTCATGCAGTTCGACAAGCAGCCCAGATGGCGAGATGCGCCCGCTGCCCAAGCCGTCCATCGACACCGGCGCCGGCCTGGAGCGCGTGACGGCGGTGATGCAGGGCGTGATCTCGAACTACGACACGGATTTGTTTACGCCGCTGATCAAGCGCGCGGCGGAACTGTACGGGCACTTCGCTTGGACGGAGAGGAAAAGAGAAGATGTCGAGCAGACGCACAAGCAGGCGGCGTCGCTGCGTGTGATCGCCGACCACGCGCGCGCGTCAACGTTCCTCATCTCCGATGGCGTGCTGCCCGCGAACGAGGGCCGCGGCTACGTGCTGCGCAAGATCATTCGCCGAGCGATTCGACACGGAAGATTGCTCGGCCAAGAGAAGCCATTTCTGTTCGAGATGGTGTACGCCGTTCGCGATCTGATGAAGGATGCGTATCCAGAGCTGATCGAAAGTGCCGACCGCATCACGAAGATCGATAAAAGCGCGAAGAAGAGACAGTTCGCGCGCTACGTTGGCTATTGGGCGCTTCCAGGACTCGAAGCTGAATTGGTCAGTCCACGCGAATCGCTGTCAGAGGCTCTGATGCGACCGTTCAGAACCGCTACCGAAGAAACTGGAAGAGCACGAGAGAGACGAGTCCTAGATTCAGGTCGATGAACAGATCTTCCGTCGAAGATGATCGAGCGCCGCAGTCGAGTCACGACTCGAAGAACTGATCAGCGGCATCGAATCCGTGCGATGACGTACGACTCTTGAGCTCATTACATCAAGGACGACTTGCTCGACCGCTGGCCTAAGTTACCCGGAGTGGAAGCGTTCAGGCTTTATGAGACTTTGGTCTGCCGCGTGACTTCATCGTTGATGCTGGCCGTGAGCAGGATCGTGTTCGACATGGAAGGCTTCGATGCGCTCATGGAAGAGCAAGCCCGCGCTCGCGCTTCCTGGAAAGGCGGCGCGAAAGCGACGGCGAGTCCGCTATATCAATCGCTCCCGCGCACCGAGTTCGAGGGCTATCGCAAGACGCTCTCCACCGGCGCTGAAGTTCTCGGCAATCATCAAGGTACGAGGCACGATGGCGACCGACTGGACGTAGTCGGTCGCATCAGGCCGGCGAGGACGGCCATCGAGCTCAAGCCCGGCGAGCGCGGCGAGATCGTGCTCGACCACACGCCCTTCTACGCCGACGCCGGCGGACAGGTCGGCGATGTCGGCTGGCTCTACGCCGACGATCACAACACCCTCGTCGCCGAGGTCGAAGGCGCGACCTATCCCGTGCAGGGCGTGCGCGCGCATCGCGTCGTCGCCAAGCAGACCATCCACGTCGGCGACAAAGTCGACGCCATGGTCAACGACGAAGTCCGCCGCTCGACCATGCGCAACCACACCGGCACGCATCTTCTCCACGCCGCGCTGCGCAATGTGCTGGGCACGCACGTGAAGCAGGCGGGCTCGCTGGTCGATCCCGGCCACCTGCGCTTCGACTTCTCGCACTTCGCCTCGCTCGACGACGAGGAGCTGCAGGACATCGAAGACCTCGCCAACAAGGAAGTGCTGCGCAACGATCGCGTCGAGGTCATCGAGGACGTGCCCATCGACGTCGCCGTCAACGAGTACAAGGCGATGGCGCTCTTCGGCGAGAAGTATGGCGACCGCGTGCGCGTCATCCGCATCGGCGACTTCTCCACCGAGCTGTGCGGCGGCACGCACACCGCCGCGACCGGCGAGATCGGGCTGATCAAGATTCTGAAAGAGGGCAGCGTCTCCAGCGGCGTGCGGCGGCTGGAAGCCGTGACCGGCGAAGGCTCGCTGCGCCACTTCCGCAAAGATCATCAGCTGGAGAACGTCGTCGCGACGCTGGTGCGCGGCGATGACGAGTCTCCCGCCGACGCGCTGAAGCGCGAGCTGGAGCGCCGCGAAGACGAACTGAAGAAGCTGCGCAAGGAGCTGGAGCAGGTGCGCATGAAGTCGGCTGCGTCGTCGGTCTCGTCGGCGACGGAGAACGTGCGCGAGGTAAAGGGCGTGAAAGTCCTGGCCACGCGCGCCGACAACCTCGAGCGCACGCAGCTGCGCACGCTGGTCGACAACCTGCGCAACAAGCTGGGGTCGGGCGTGGTCGTCATGGGATCGGTGAGCGACGGCAAGGTCGCGCTGATCGTCGGCGTCACCAAAGACCTGACCGCGCGCGTGCAGGCGGGCAAGATCATCGCCGAAGTCGCGAAGAAAGTTGGAGGCTCCGGCGGCGGCCGTCCCGACATGGCCGAGGCCGGCGGCAAAGATCCCGCCGCGCTGGATTCGGCGCTGGACGCGAGTTATGGCGTGGTGGAAGGGTTGCTGAAATAGCCATCAGCCAAACGACTCTTATTCCTTCCCGCTGCCATCCCGACCGAGGACTTCAGTCCGACCGAGGGATCTGCGACCATGCCCCACTCTCCGGCCATTGACACCGGCCTTATCCTGATAACACTTAACCAGGGGCGCACTCTACAGCAAACTCAGGTACGCCTCTCCACCGTGTCGCCACCTCGTCTCCGGGGGATTTCATGTACCACATCAAACATTGGCGCGACAAAAATCTGCACCACCATAATCAACTGCGCGATGCGGCCCGCAACGACGGCTACGTCTTTCTGACGCTCACCCTTTACGGCACCAAGGATGCTCCCCTCTATGCTGCCATCATGATCAAGGAGCAAAACAGCCCGGCGCAGCGCGATTTCTCCGCGCAGTCGTTGAGCGACTTCCGCAACACCATTGCCGCGCAGAAAGGTGATAGCTGGTATCCCACCATGATCTGCGCTACCGGCCACCGCAGCGATCCGCTTTTCGCTGGCGTATTCGAGCAGCAGGGCACGCCTCCGCTGGTAAAGCTCCAGCTCAAGAACGGCGACGCCACCGATACAGACACGATCCAGGGACAGAATGCGTTGGCCTACACCAACAATCTGCGATTACGTTGGGTAGCCAGCTACGGGACGAAGGCCGATCCGGGGTTCGCCGGCATCTGGGTTCCGAACTCCGGTAACGGCAAGTTGCTGTGGGGAAATGATGGCGTGCTCGAGAGCATGGCCGAATACCAGGCGCGTTTCGATGCCGAGATCGCCGGCTTCTGCGCTCCGAGGTTCGTGACCTTGAACCAGGACAACGTGTATTGCTCGATCTTTGCCGGCGACGAACATCATCTGGGCCAGGCCAGTCATGACATGACCTCGAGCGACTACGCTTCGCAGTTCGACACCTGGGTAAACACCAATAAGTGCCTGCCGATCAGCGTGCAGGCGGCCGGCGACACGAAAGAGACCGCGCGCTTCGCTGCCATCTGGGTCCGTCAGAAAGATGCGGTGCAGCGAGTTTGGACCGCCTCCGGCCCGAGCAGCAATGACGACCTCGACAACGTCATTCGCAACGTGATGGAGATCGCGCCGGTGCGCCATGCGTCGCTGTCCATTGTGCACGGCACGAAGCTGGTATACGCGCGCGGCTACACGCTGGCGGAGCCCAACTGGCCGCTAGCCGATCCGACCACGCACTTCCGCATCGGCAGCGTCTCCAAGACCGTTACGGCGCTCAATATTTATCAGCTGATTCACGAAGGCAAATTAGACCTGAAGGACAAGGTACAGGACATCCTCCAGCTCAAGACACCCGCGGGCCACCAGCCGGCAGACCATCGCTTCAAGGACATTAAAATTCGACATCTGCTGGAGCACACCAGCGGCATTCCCGCCAGCGACTTTGAAAACGTCAAGGAGATCAAGGCCGCCTTTCAGGCAGCGAACAAACCGTTCTCGCTGCCGGTCAGCGCCGCCAATACCGACTCATTCATCGCGACGCTTACCCTCAATCAGGCGCCTGGCGAGTTGCAGTATTACAACAACTGCGGCTATTACCTGCTGGGGCGGGTGGTAAAGGCAATACGCAACACCGAGCGGCCCATCGACGCCTATCAGCATCTCTTCAATCCGTTGAACATCACGCGCATTCGCCGCGGCAGGGCGCTGGTCACGGAGCAGGATTCGAACGAGGCGCGCTATCAGAACGATACCCTGGCGATTGGGCCCAGTGTCATGTCGAACGATCGGCCCATGGTGGCCACCGATTACGGCACGACCCATGTGGAGATCATGGAGGGCGACGGGGGCTTGTCAGCCGCGACCACCGACATTGCGCGGCTGATCGCGATCATGATCAGCCCCGACGACAATCCGGCGATGCCGCGAAGCACGATTGTCTCGCTGCTGAACAGCGCGGCAACCCTACAGCACGATCATTCGGGCTGGCGTGCAGGCTACGGTCTGGATGGTGCGGCAGACCTGGGCAACGGGCAGTTTTATGGACAGAAGGGCGGTTCCATCGGGGGGGCGCACAGCGCTTTCCAGTTCAATGGCGACTGGGGCTTCAACATGTCTTGGGGTGGCCACTGCGGACTGGTCATCCCCGACTGGTATCCGAATTTTCCAGAAGTCATGAGTATCGCGGTGAATGCCTTTGCCGACAGCTCGGACCTATTTCCGGATTTCGGCATGCCGTCGCTGTAAAGGCAATCCACCACAAAGACACAGACTGGAGTATGCAGGGCGAAAGCGAAGAGCGAAAAGGGGCTTCCTCTAGCTTGCCGCTTCGGCGGCATCGCCGGCGCCCTGTGCGCCGTATTCCTTCAACTTGTTGTGCAGCGTCTTCAGGCTGATGCCGAGGGTCTCGGCGGCGCGCGTCTTATTGTTGTTGGTGGCTTCGAGAGTTTTCAGAATGAGCAACTGCTCGGCCTCGGCTACGGTGGTGCCGACCGCAAGGCGCACGGCATTGGCTTCCTGCACCGGCGCCCGCGGAACCACCTGGCCAAATCCCGGCGCCAGATGCTTCATCTCGATCATCGCGCCTTCGCAGACGATGGCCGCGCGTTCCAAGGTGTTGCGCAGTTCGCGAACATTGCCCGGCCAGGCATAAGACTGAAACAGGCCGGCAACCTGCTCGCTGACGCCGGCCACTTTGCGGTTGTGCTTCTCGTTCAAATCGGTGAGCAGCGACTGCACCAGGTCAGGCAGATCTTCCTTGTGCTCGCGCAGCGGCGGCAGCTGAATGTTGAACACGTTCAGGCGGTAAAAAAGATCGTTGCGCAGCTGTCCGTTGGCTACGGCATCTTCCGGAACTTTATTAGTGGCCGTCAGAACGCGGACGTCCACCGCAGTCTCGCTCTTGCTGCCCAGGCGGCGGAGCTTGCGGTCTTCCAAGACGCGCAACAGCTTGGCCTGGGTTGCGATGGGCATCTCGCCAATCTCGTCGAGCAGCAGGGTGCCGTTCTCAGCCAGCTCGAAGCAGCCAATGCGGCGCTCGAGGGCGCCGGTGAAGGCGCCTTTTTCGTGGCCGAAGATCTCGCTCTCGATCAAGGTCTCAGGGATGGCGGCGCAGTTGATGGCCACGAACGGCTTCGCTTTGCGGTTGCTGAGGGAGTGAATGGTGCGGGCCACCAACTCTTTGCCCGTACCACTTTCGCCGGTGATGAGCACGGAAGCGGTGCTGGGCGCAACCATTTCGATGAGGCGGAAGACCTCCTGCATTCGTTTGGAGGGGCCGATGAGCGAACCCAGCACGCCGATGTCGCGCAGCTTGCGGCGGCTGGCTTCCAACTCGCGCTCGGTGCCGCGCAGGCGCGAGGCATTTTGCAGGATGGTGCGCAGCCGGGTGGGATTCACCGGCTTCTCAATGAAGTCGAAGGCGCCGGTTTTCATGGCGCTGACCGCGGCGTCGATGCTGCCCTGCGCGGTCAGCAGGATGACGGCAACCGGCTGAGGCTGGGTGGCAATATGTTCCAGCAGCTGCATGCCGTCCATGCGAGGCATGCGCAAGTCAGTAATGACGATGGCGGGGTTGAAACGCTCGACGGCTTCGAGCCCCTCCACGCCGTCGCTGGCGGTCTCGGTCTGATAGCCCCAGGCACTGACGAGTTCGGCCAAGCCGCTGCGTTCATTTTCCTCGTCTTCGACGATCAGAACCTTTTCCAGGGTCATGGGGACAGAGCCTTTCGCGTTGGAGGATGAAAGCGGCTGTTCGCAGCGGGCCGGCAGGGACCCGCAGCGATGCTAAACGCAGCCCGGCCGTGTGGGGATGGTCCGGCGCCGCCTGGGTATCCACAAGAGCTGCCAATAAGGTAACATTTCTGAGCCACTCGCGCGGCGCAAGGCGCATCTCACGTCTGCAGGAGTTAGATGCCAGCCACGAACGCAGGCAAGAGTCGCAATGCGGACGGTACATTTCCGGGATTGGACTGACTCATGAAGCGTCGTTTGTCGGTAGTTGTGTTGACCCTCATCGCCGGCGGCTGGTGCTTCGGACAAAGTGGACGCGTGATGACCCCAGCCTTGGCAATTGTGCCGGTAACGGCGGGTTCCTGGTACCCGGAGCCGGCCCTGCAAGCGCAGGCATCGGCAGCCAAGCAGCAGGCGCCAGTCATTATGGTACAGCTTAGTAAATCCCTGGATTCGCGAAAACTCACGGCTGGCAATGCCATCGAGGCGAAGGTCACGAATGAATTGCGCTGGAACGGAACCATCATTCCGCGCGGTTCCAAAGTGACGGGCCACATTACCGAGGCATCGTCGCGGGCCAAAGGCGATCCGGCGTCGGCCCTGGGCATGGTTTTTGATCGCATCACGCTGAAGGACGGCACCGATCTGCCGTTGAAGGCCAATATTCAAGCGGTAGGCCCGCGCCCTGGCTTCGGGTCGGGAGACACGGATATGCAGAACCCAGCCCCAGTGTCGGCTCCCGGTGGGCCGGGGTCGATGGGAGGCGCGATTCCCGATCCCAGGGGGCTGGGAGCGCCGCAAACGAATTTTCCACCTAACCCCGCGGCGGGGACGGCGTCTCCGCCAAACCAAGGTAATCGTCAAGATTCAGGGGTGATCACGGAGCAGTCAACCGGGGTTGTGGGATTACCTGATCTGCAACTGCGACAGGATTCAATCCTTGCTTCCAGCGGCGAGGAAGTGAAGCTGGCGGCGGGCAGTCGGGTGTTGTTAAGGGTACAAAGTCAGTAAACATCAGGGGTTACATAGCAAGAGATTGACAATGAATGTTTTGTTAATCTGAGCCATTGCTGTACAATAGCCTGCTGTTGCGGGCAGAGGTTGTGCCTGAACTTGTACCAAGATACTGAACCGAGCTGGGCCACTTTTGTTTACGGTACTGTTAAGTTCCGGAGGATCAAGAATGTTTTCTCGCATTGGAAAAGTTCCAACACGCTACATTGCGACAACGATTGCGCTTGCGTTTGTGGTGTGCCTGTTGGGCACGTTCGCGGCGGCGCAAGTCAGCATCCAGCCGAAGGATGAAGTCTATGGCGGCTATTCATGGTTACACCCGGCTGGACACTATGACCTTGGCATACCGACCCAAGACGTTAGCACCGGTATAGATATATCGAACGTGTTTTATTTGCCGCAGGCCCACAACCTGGGCATCTTGATGGACACCAGCATGCACTGGGGCAGCAATTATGGCGGTCCCGGAAGCGCTGGTGATTACTACGTACTGGGCGGTCTCCAGTATAAGTACCACACCGACTCGTTCTCGCCGTTTTTCCGGGTTTATGCGGGAGCCCTGCGTCAGGTTGCTCCCGGCTATCCGGCCACTACCGTCCACTCGACGGACCAGTGGAATGCTGCGCTGGGCGCAGGTGGTGGTATTGATTACCACGTCTGGCACGGCGACAAAATGGGCTTGGCCTTGCGTGTCGCGCAGGTTGACTACATTTACAGCAACTACCAGACCCCTGTCTTCGGCGGTTCCAAGCAATGGAACAGCGCTCGTCTATCGGCGGGTCTCGTGGTCGAACTAGGCAACTACTACGCTCCTGCGATGACGGCCGCTTGTACAGTGCAGCCGGCAGAGGTGACCGAGGGTGAGCCGGTGACGGTGACGGCAACGGCGACCAACTTCAATCCAAAGCATACGCCCGCTTACGCATGGACGAGCAATGGCGGCAAGTTGGATGCCACCGACAAGCAGTCCGCCCGAGTCGACACCACGGGCGTGACGGCAGGCAGCTATACCGCCACCGCAACCGTCAGCGATCCCAAAACGAAGCGGAGCGTCTCGGCGACTTGTACTGCCAGTTTCATGGTGAAGGCGAAGCCGATGAATCCGCCAGTGGCCAGCTGCTCGGTCAATCCGAGCACGGTGCAAGCGGGTAGCCCGTCGACCATAACGGTTTCCGCGAGCAGCCCGGACAACGCCCAGATCACTGGCTATGCCTACACAGCAAGCGCTGGCCGCATCAGCGGCACGGGCACGACTGCCACTCTGGATACCGCGGGCGCAGGCCCAGGCCCACTAAGCGTGACCGTCACCGCGACGGATGCCCGCAACCTGACCGGAAGCGGCTCTTGTACGGTGAACGTGGAAGTCCCACCGGCACCGCCGACGTGCAGCAAGATCAACTCCATCCAGTTCCCGGATTTGAAACGTCCGTGGCGCGTGGATAACACGGCGAAGGCCATACTGGACGACGTGGCCAGCAAGCTGAAGAACGATCCGAACGCGAAGATTGTCATCGTCGGCTACGCCGATGGCGAGAAGGCGCCGATGGAGGGGACGGGCAAGAACCGTCATCCGATGAATCTGGCGGCGCAGCGTGCGGTGAACGCCAAGGCGTATCTGGTGCAGCAGCAGGGCATCGACCCGAGCCGGGTTGAAGTCCGCCAGGGCACCGGTCAGCAGAAGGTTGCGGATATCATCTGGGTGCCGCAAGGCGCGGATGAGAACACGTGCGCCGATCTGCAAAACACGACGCCAGTGGATGAGTCGGTGGTGAAGCCGAGCGAGAACGCCTATCCGAAACCTAAGAAGGCGGCTCCGATGCCTCACCATAAGAAAGCTGCCGCAGCGGCGCCTGCCGCCGCGCCGCAGCAATAACCCGGTTCCTTGACGGGAACTCTATTACCGGTGGGAGCGAAGGCGCTCCCACCGGTCTTTTTTCGGGCGTAAGCATTTTGCCGGGGTATGAGCCGCCGCTAGGCGCGCACTGCCGCTTTGAGAGGCGAAGCATTCTGCCCTTATCCGTTGTAATATTGTGTCCGGAGCGTGCCGACTAGCGATTTAGGTTGTGGGAATGGCAGGTACTCCAGAGTCACCTGTTTTCTGTGAGGTTGCTATCTTTGTGGCTATACGGCTAGTCGCTGGGAGTTTATGATTAAATGACGAGGGCGCAAATTTTTCCGCATGATTCGTTGTGGCATCGCCCTGGACTCCGATATGTTCAGCCACATCGCACTTGTACCAACGAACTCTTAGAAAAGTGAAACCGAGCTGGGCCACTTTGCTTAGGGTCCGGTTAGTTCCGGAGGATCAAGAATGTCTTCTCGTATTGGAGTAGCTCCGACACGCCATATTGCGACAACGATTGCGCTGGCAATGGTGTTGGGTTTGTGCGGTGCGTATGCCGCGGCGCAAGTCACCATCCAGCCGCAGGCGGAAGTTTTCGCTGGGTACTCGTGGTTGCACCCCGCCGGACACTACGACTACGCTCAGCCCACCGTCGACCATCCGACGGAGTGGATGAGTCGCTGGTCTGGTACACGCCCTTCGCCCACAATCTTGGCGTCATGCTGGACAGCAGCCAGCACTGGGGCGTTCCCGAACAGGGCATCTACTATATGCTTGGCGGGCTTGCAGTACAAATACCACACCGACTCGTTCTCGCCTTTTTTCCGCGTATTCGCCGGAGCGACACGCCAGGTTGCACCCACCTACATTGACCAGTGGAATGCGGCCCTGGGTGTGGGCGGCGGTTTCGACTACAACGTTTGGCACGGTTCGATGCGGCGGGCACGATCCGCTGCTGGCGATTCGCATCGCGCAGGTCGACTACATCTATAGCAACTACAATCCAATTTTCCAGGTCGCCTCCAAGCAGTGGAACAGCGTTCGTCTGTCGGCTGGCCTGGTGGTAGGGTTTGGCAACTACTACACGCCGATTCCGGCCGCAGCTTGCACAGCGCAGCCCACCGAAGTGACCGAAGGCGAGCCGGTGACGGTGACCGCGACGGGAAGGAACTTCAATCCCAAGCACACCGTGACCTACGCCTGGACCACCAACGGCGGCAAGCTTGACGCCGCCGACAAGCAATCGGCCCGGATCGATACCACGGGTGTGGCGGCGGGCAGCTACAGCGCCAACGCCACCATCAGCGATGCCAAGATGAGGAAGGGCGGATCGGCCACCTGCGCCGCCAGTTTCACGGTGAAGGCGAAGCCGATGAATCCGCCGCTGGTAAGCTGCTCGGCCAATCCGAGCACTTTACAGTCGGGTAGCGCGTCGACCATCACGGCTTCGGCGTCCAGCCCGGATAACGTGCAGATCACCGGTTATTCCTACACCTCGAGCGCTGGCCGTATCAGCGGCACGGGCTCGACCGCCACGCTGGACACGGCTGGCTTGGGCGCAGGTCAGGTGAGCGTTACGGTCACCGCGACGGATGCCCGCAACCTGACTGGCAGCGGCACTTGTACGGTGAACGTGGAAGTGCCGCCGCCGCCGCCGACATGCAGCAAGATCAACTCCATCCAGTTCCCGGATTTGAAACGTCCGTGGCGCGTGGATAACACGGCGAAGGCCATACTGGACGACGTGGCCAGCAAGCTGAAGAATGATCCGAACGCGAAGATCGTCATCGTCGGTTACGCCGATGGCGAGAAGGCGCCGATGGAGGGGACGGGCAAGAACCGTCATCCGATGAATCTGGCGGCGCAGCGTGCGGTGAATGCCAAGGCGTATCTGGTGCAGGAGCAGGGCATCGACTCGAGCCGGGTCGAAGTCCGCCAGGGCACCGGACAGCAGAAGGTTGCGGATATCATCTGGGTGCCGCAAGGCGCGGATGAGAACGCGTGCGCCGATCTGCAAAACACGACGCCAGTGGATGAGTCGGTGGTGAAGCCGAGCGAGAACGCCTATCCGAAACCTAAGAAGGCGGCTCCCATGCCTCACCATAAGAAAGCTGCCGCAGCGGCGCCTGCCGCCGCACCGCAGCAATAACCAGGTTCCTTGACGGGAACGCTGTTGCCGGTGAGAGCCGAGGCTCTCACCGGTTTTACTTTGTGTTGTGCAGGGGTGAAGCGGAGGATTGCGAACCTCGACGCGCCGGCGCTATCCCGACGCGGGAGTGGCCAAGGTTCGAGGGCGTCTCAGCGGTTCCGATTCGCGCAGGTTGGATAACGTTACTGGTACTTGGGATTTTCCTCAATGCACAATCCTGCGGGCTGGTTTATGCTTGAGAGACACCAGCAATTCTGACTTTATATTTTGCGACGGACCATGTATAAAACGATTTGTTCTTCGATCAAGATTGTTCTTTGTGGGTTCTTCCTTTTTTCCTTTATCGCGTTCGCTTCGGACTGGCGGCTGATCGGTCCCGAAGGCGGTGACGTGCGCAGTCTGGCGTACGATCCGGCGAACCCGAGCCACATACTGCTGGGCACCAGTGCAGGACAAATGTTTCTTTCGCAGGATGGCGGCGGTTCCTGGGCGCTGTTCGCCCATCTGGGACCGGGGGACGATTATGTGCTGGACCACATCATCTTCGATCCCGCCCACCCGGCAACCATCTACGTGGCGGCCTGGAGCCTGTACAACGCCGACGAAGGCGACGTGTTCCGTTCCGATGACGGTGGCCGCACCTGGCACGCTCTGCCCGGAGTACACGGCAAGTCGATTCGGGCGCTGGCGATGGCGCCCAGCGATCCCAACCTCCTGATCATCGGTGCGTTGGATGGGGTCTTCCGTTCGCGCAACGGCGGGCAGACGTTGGGAGCGGATTTCGCCGGAGAACCACGCCGAGATCAAGAACATCGAGTCGCTGGCCATCGATCCGCAGAATCCCGACATCATCTACGCCGGCACCTGGCACTTGCCCTGGAAGACCGAGGACGGCGGCGCCAGCTGGCACAGCATCAGCAAGGGCATCGCTTTCGACTCGGACATGTTCAGCATCATCGTCGATCCCAAAAATCCTTCCGTGGTTTACGCCAGCGCCTGCTCGGGAATGTACAAGAGCCTCGACAAGGCCGAATATTTTCATCGCCTCTCGGTAGGGTTGCCCCAGTGGGCGCACCGTACGCGCGTATTGAAGCAGGATCCGCAACGTCCCTCGATTGTCTATGCCGGAACCACGGGGGGGTTGTGGAAGACGGTGGATGGCGGCGACAAATGGAAGCTGGTTACGGATGATTCCGTCATCGTCAACGATGTTCTGATGGATCCCCGGGAACCCGATCACGTGCTGGTGGCGACCGATCGTGGGGGGGTGCTGGCCAGCAACGACGGTTTCGCACACTATGAGACCTCCAATCGAGGATTCGCTCACCGCGTCATCGGCGGGGTAGTGGTCGATAACAAAGATTCCAACCGGATCTATGTGGGCGTGGTCAACGATAAAGACCTGGGCGGCTTCTTCGTCTCCGACGACGGCGGCGCGAACTGGAGGCAGTCCAATCGGGGCCTCGACGAACGCGATATTCTAAGTCTGCAGCAGGCTGAGGACGGCGCGATCTTGGCCGGAACCAATCATGGAGTTTTCTATCTGGCGTCGCTGAATGGGGAATGGAAGGCGGCGGCGATGGTCCGCGGGCCACTGCCGGAGCAGCACGAGAGCGCCAGTCCGGCCCCATCTGCGAGAACGGCGAAGACGACGGCCGCTCGCGCCAGAAACGCGACGGTGTCGCGCAAGGCCGCCACTCCTGACCATGCCATCCCCATGGACAACACGCCGCGGATTCGGGCCTTCGACCTGACTGGCAACACGTGGTACGCGGCGACCAACGAAGGTCTCTTCGTCAGCGTCGATCACGGGCATACGTGGTATGGCGGCATGATCGAAGGGGAAAGTGATTTTATTGCGGTGGGCAGTTTTGCCGACGGAACCTTGGGCCTGATCGCTCCCAAGCGGGGATTTCTTTCGCACGATCAAGGCAAGTCGTGGAGCCAGATCAGCTATCCGCAGTACGTCACCGGGCTTTACAACCTGACGGCGGTGCCGGATGGGACACTGTGGCTGGCGACCCGGGAAGGCGCGTTGCGCTCCACCGACGGCGGCAAGACATGGGAGCACACTTTGGGAGGCTTGTCGGCGCGCAATGTTTTCGCCGTGCGTTATGACTCAGGTCGCGCAGCGCCTGTTGGCCACAGCGGCGGGTACACACGGAGTATTTGAAAGCAAAGACGGCGGCCAGAGCTGGCAGCGCACGCCGGATACTGGAGTTTCAATCAAGACTGCCTTGGACTATCAGGGCAGATTGCTGGCGACATCGTCGTATAACGGGTTGTTGCTGCAACAAGGAGCGGCGAGCGCAGCTTCCTCAGAGACGGCGCACGCAGCCACAGCAAGTTCGACAACAAACCGCCAGTAGCTGCCGAGTCAAAGGGATCGCTGAGAGGGGAGTTTAAACTCCCCTCTTTTTTTATTGTGCAGAGGTTGCGGGTGAGGCGAGGGGATGGCGGTCATTCCCGATCTGGGGGTAGAGGGGCGGCCACGTGCGCATACGGGAATTACAGTAAGTTCCTATCATGGTTGGAGTTATGAGGCAATCGGCAGAATGAGAGTTTCAAAATGGGAGGGCAGAGAGGGTTCTGGGATTGGGTGGTTTTGCATAAGTGCTTTCGAATGAGCGAGGAAGGGGTTGGGGCGGTTTGGTGGACGGCGTGCTTTTGTATAAGGCGGGTTGGAACAGAGAGTGTATCGGAGGCGGCAGCGATCATGAAGGCAAACGGCAGGAAGTCGCAGGATTCAGCGCAGCTTCGATCGGGCTCTCCCGCCAAGATTGTGGCGGCCCACGCAGTCGATCGGGAGACACTTCCCTCTGACTGCAGACCGCGCGAGATCGGTGTGGCGGCAGAAGCCGCTTTGAAGGCATGTGATGGCGACGGGCAGTACGAAGCGATGGGCTCCTCCTGCGGTGACAGCAAGGGGCGTGCGCCAGAGATGGCGCGTCCCTTGCGACTGCAATGCAGCGATTGCGAAGTCCTGTTACATGAGCTTTCCAACGTAGTTACCGGAGTACTGATGAATGCCCAGGTGCTGGAGTGGAAGCTGCCGCCCTACAGCCATTTGAAGCGTTCGGTACGCGAGGTGGAGCGCAACGCGCAACGTGGCGGCGAGTTGCTGAAACAGCTGATGCGGCGCCTGGTTCCAGGCGAGGCGAACGGCGAAGCCGCAGGCGGGTGGGGCACGGCAATTGGAGCTGTACCAAGCGGCGTTTCCCGCAAGCTAACTGGGGCAGGGATGGGCGCTACCTTACCCGACCTCACAGTTGATTGTGACCCACGCACTAGCGGCGTTTTCCCAAAAAGGGATGATGGTGACAAGCGCTGAAAACCAGCGCACCAGCGCTCGGTGATGGCTGGTCAGGAGGCAAGTCACGTGATTGCAGCAGAGGTGGTTCCCGTCAGCGAGCAGACGCCAAGAGACTAACCTGTTGAACCTGTTGATCGTGGAAGATGAGCGATCGGTAAGGGAGTGCTGCCGTGACGTGGCTCGTTCTCTGGGCTTCAGCACGCAACTGGCGGAATCGCGGGATGAGGCCTGCCGCATTCTGGATACGGCGAACGTCGATGTGGTTTTGCTCGACCTGCGCCTGCCGGGGGGCAATGGTCTGGAGATCCTGCGCGAGGTCAAGCAACGGCGGCCGGAAGCGGTCACCATCGTGATGACTGGCTTTGCCACGGTGCAATCCGCCGTCCAGGCCATGAAGCTTGGCGCCTACGACTACATCACCAAACCTTTCAACTTCGACGAGCTGCGCCTGGAGCTGGAGCGCGTGACCGACCATCTCAAGCTCACCACCGAGAACCGCCTGCTGCGGGAGCAGTTGCGGTCGAAGCAAGGCTTCGGTCCCCTGGTGGGGCATTCTCCGGAGATGGAGAAGCTGTATCGGATCATTGCCAAGGCGGCGCACAGCTCCCATCCGGTGCTGATCCTGGGCGAGAGTGGCACGGGGAAGGAACTGGTGGCGCGCTCGATTCACTATGCCGGCCCTCACAAGGACAAGCCTTTCATTCCCGTGGACTGCGGCTCCCTGGTGCCTACGTTGATTGAGAGCGAACTTTTCGGATATGTGCGCGGCGCCTTTACCGGGGCGGTGCGGTCGAAAGAAGGCCTGCTGGCCACGGCCGAAGGGGGCACGGTTTTTCTGGACGAAGTAGGCGAATTACCGGTCGACCTGCAAGCCAAGCTACTGCGGGCGATTCAGGAGAAAGAAATCCGGCCGGTCGGGGGGACACGGGCGATGCCGATTAACGTTCGCATCCTGGCCGCCACCAATCGCGATCTGGATGCGGCGGTAAGCCAGGGAACTTTCCGCCGCGATCTGTACTTCCGGCTGAATGTGCTTACCCTGCGGATTCCCCCGCTGCGGGAGCGCAAGCAGGACATCCCGATGCTGATTGGGCACGCGCTGGAGCGCATCAACCAGGGCATTGCCGGCAGCCAGCACATTGTGGGCGACGATGCCTTGCGCCTCATGCTCAATTACGACTGGCCAGGCAACGTCCGCGAGTTGGAGAACTGTATCGAGCGGGCCTGTACCACCTGCTCGCTGCCCACCATTCACATGGCCGATCTGCCTTCGCAGATACGGGACGCTGAAGCGCTGCTGGCTGCGCCCGAGGGCGCGGCGGACCCGGCCGGCATTACCCCGCTGGAGGAAATGGAAAAACAAGCTATTCTGCATGCCATCCAGGTGCTGGACGGCGACAAACTGGAAGCGGCACACCGCCTGGGCATCGGCAAAACCACGCTGTATCGCAAATTGAAAGAATACGGTTCGGCCCTCTGAGGTCCTTCTGGCAGGCGTCGCGGGTCCGGGAAGACAGCCGTGTTCCGGACTTGACCGTGGCGCCTACCGAAGGTCAAGAGGCGCTCCGCCACGCAGTTGAAACTGACAAGCCCCGCAGCGAGGCGGACAGGTGAAGTGTGCTCTCGCCCGCGGAGAAGGAGAAATTATGATTCTATTGGTGACCACATCATCGCGAGCGAGGGAATGTGCTGCCGCGCTGGAACAAGGGAACAGGCCACAAGACCCACGTGGCCAACTCGGTGCCGCAGGCGGTGACGAAAATGCAGGCTGCGGAATACGACGGCCTGGCAATCGATCAGTCGCTGCTGGAGTCGGATTTTCGCGCCCTCGACACGCTGTTGAACCGTTGTGGCATCGCCATACCGCTATACGTAAATCTGGCGTTGCACAGCAACGAACGAGTGGTGCGCGAGGTGCAAGTGGCTTTGCGGCGTGCCGAGAAGGAAAAGCTGATGGCAACCCGTACCGCCGAGCAGGTGCTGCGCAACCAACTGCGCAGCCAGGTTACAGGTATCCTGCTGAACTCAGAGCTGGCGCTGCGGCAGAAGTCGATCTCGGTCGAGGTTGCGGAGAAGCTGCGGTCGGTGCGCGAGCTGGCGGAAAAGATGCGCGCCCAACTGCAAATTGCCTGATCCGGCGACGGCGGCGCGCTCCATCCTGGTCATCGGGAAAAGAAAACTCCCTCGCCATGCGGGAGAGGGAGCACAAAAATCGGATGTAGAGACTAGGCCTTGGTGACCTTGCCGCTGCGCAGACAACTGGCGCAGACCCGCATACGCCGGCTGCCGCCGGGAACTTTGGCGCGCACCGGCCGCAGGTTAACATTCCAGCGGCGTCGCGTGACGTTGTGGGCGTGACTGATATTGTTACCAAATTGCGGACCCTTGCCGCAGATTTCACAAACTTGTGCCATGATTTCTCCAGATAACTGCCGGACTGGCTGGATAAACAACAATTATAGCTTTTTCGCTGACCAGTTCGCAATCCGGCGGTGAGGTGAACGCCAGACGCGCCCGTGTCTCCACCCTCGCTCGATCAGACTTCCCGGTGGTTTGACATCTTCAGCCTGGCTGCTTACCCTAAACTGATAGAATTGTGCGTCGTACCCCTTCGAGGAACATCCAATTATCTATGCGTCGATTGCTTCGTCATCTGCGGTTCTTAGCGGCCGTCCAACTTCTGCCCGCCCTGGAGAGCGGCGAGGAAACTACCCTGGTCGGCGGCCAAGCCGTGCTGGAGGGTGTGATGATGCGCTCGCCGCACGCGTGGGGCATCTGCATTCGCCGTCCCGACGGCACCCTGGCGACGCACGCCGAGCCTCTGGAGAAGCTCTCCGACAAGCACAAGTGGATGGCGTGGCCGTTCATGCGCGGCATCATGACTTTGGGCCAGGCGATGACGCTGGGCTTCCGCGCGCTGCGCTACTCGGCCAACGTCGCGCTCGACGAGCTGACGCCGGACGAAGAGAAGAAAACCGAAATCAGCGGCTGGGTCATCGCCGTCAATCTCATCCTGTCGCTCGGGATTTTTCATCTTCATGTACAAGTTTGTGCCGCTGCTGGCGGCCACAAAGCTGAAGAACCACTATCCCGCCTTCGGCAATCAGATCTGTTCAACGTGGTGGACGGCGTCATCCGCATCAGCGCTGTTCCTGCTGTTCATCTGGGGCATCTCGCTGTGGGCCGATATCAGGCGGGTTTACCAGTATCACGGGGCTGAGCACAAGACGGTCTTCGCCTTCGAGAACAACGATCCGCTGACGGTGAAGAACGCGCAGGCGTACACGACCTTCCATCCGCGTTGCGGCACCAGTTTCCTGATGACGGTGATGCTGATCGCCATGTTGTTTTACATGCTGATCCCGGCAACGACGTTCTGGGCGCGCTTCGCCTCGCGCCTGGCGCTGCTGCCGGTGATTGCGGCCGTCTCGTATGAGCTGATCCGCTTCGCCGCCAAGCACGGTTCGTCGCTGTTTGCGGTGCTGACCAAGCCGGGACTGTGGCTGCAGCGCATCACCACGCAGCCGCCCGCACGACGATCAGGTCGAAACCGCCATCGCCGCGCTCAACGAAGCCATGGAACTGGAAAAGCAGCGTGGCGGCGAGCTGGTGATTGCCTAGCGGCTCCCGCCGCGGATACTGCGATTCCCAATTCAATTGCAGCCTTGAAGGGGCGCGGCTTTAGCCGCGCCGTTACCGACCGTTAAGCAATTGGCTTTAGCCACTGAGGGAATTCGGTTTGAGGATCAGAGCGAAGTTCCTCAGCGGCTAAAGCCGGGAAGCATCGCGCAGGTTACGGCGCGCCTGAAGGCGCGCCCCTTCAAGACTTTGTCATCCGGAGCGGAAGCGTCGCCGATGTGGCGACGCCGGAGTCCAAGAACTCCTATTCCGACCCCGAGCTCCGACCGCGATAGGGGGCTTTCGACTGCGCTCGGCGTTCGCCTCGCTCCGCTCAGGATGACACCATCAAAAAGCGACAATTCCGTACAATAAAGTTGACGACCATGTTTGAACGCTTAGAACAAATCGAAACCAAGTACGAAGAGCTGAACCAGGCTCTGGCTTCGCCGGATATCGTCTCCGACTCGCAGCGCTACCAGAAGACCGCCAAGGCGCACAGCGAATTGCAGCCGGTGGTCGAGAAGTATCGCGAGTACAAAGACCTGACGCGCGGCATCGAGGAGAGCAAAGCGCTTGCCGCCGACGAGACCGATCCCGAGATGCTGGCCTATGCCAGCGAAGAGATGAAGAAGCTGGAGGAGCGGTTGGCGCAGGTGGAAGAGGAATTGAAGGTCCTGCTTCTGCCCAAGGATCCGAACGACGAGAAGAACGTGATCCTGGAAATCCGCGCCGGCACGGGCGGCGACGAAGCCACGCTCTTCGCCGCCGAAATCTTCCGCATGTACACGCGCTACGCCGAAGTGCAAGCGCTGGAAGGTGGAAGTGCTCTCCACTTCGGAGTCGAGTGTCGGCGGGCTGAAGGAAGTGATCGCCATCATCGAAGGCCAGCGGGTTTACTCGCGGCTGAAGTACGAGAGCGGCGTGCATCGCGTGCAGCGCGTGCCGGAGACCGAGACGCAGGGCCGCGTGCACACCTCGGCGGTCACGGTTGCGGTGCTGCCCGAAGCCGAAGATGTGGACATCAAGATCGAGGCCAAGGACATTCGCATCGATACCTTCTGCTCGTCCGGCCCGGGCGGCCAATCGGTGAACACGACATACTCGGCCGTGCGCATCACGCACCTGCCGACCAACACCGTGGTGAGCTGCCAGGACGAGAAGTCGCAGATCAAGAACCGCGAGAAGGGAATGCGCGTGCTGCGCGCCCGCCTCTACGAGATGGAGCAGCAGAAGCAGCAGGCGGCGCTGGCCAAGGAGCGCAAGGCCATGGTGGGCTCGCGGCGATCGCAGCGAGAAGATCCGCACCTACAACTTCCCGCAGAACCGCGTCACCGACCATCGCATCGGCTTCACTGCGCACCAACTGCCGGAGTTCATGGATGGCCGCATCCAGCCGATGATCGACGCGCTGATCACGCACTTCCAGTCGGAGAAGCTGAAGGGCGACGAGGCGGGCGCGGCGTGAGTCTCTGCGGCAATGCATTAACCACAGAGACACAGAGACACAGAGGAATCGCGGTCACATTCAGCGATTTGTCATGCTTTGACTCTCGTGATCGCCAGCGGCATACGTCCACGATTCGCCGTTGATGATAAAGCGGATTTGATTTCTCTGTGTTCTCCGTGCCTCTGTGGTTAACTCATTTTTCCATGCAACTGAAGCAAGCCCTCTCGTCGGCAATCGATCGTCTGGAAGCGGCCGACGTGGGCTCGCCGCGCATGAATGCCGAGGTGCTGCTGATGTTTGTCCTCGGCGTCAATCGCGCCTACCTCTATGCTCATCCCGAGCGCGAACTCACTGCCGAAGAGGAAGCCCGCTACGACGAGGTTCTCGCCCAGCGCGCGACCGGCATGCCGTCGCAGTACATCACCGGACATCAGGAATTCTGGGGCCTGGACTTCATCGTTTCGCCCGCGGTGCTGATCCCGCGTCCCGAGACCGAGCACCTGGTCGAGACCGTGCTGGAATTGGCGCGCGGCATCGCGCAGCCGAAGCTGGTGGATGTGGGAACCGGCTCAGGGTGCGTCGCGCTGGCGCTCGCGCATGAATTGAAGGGCGCTGAAGTCTACGCCGTCGATGTCTCTGCCGAGGCGCTGGAGATCGCGCGCGCCAACGCCGCGCGGCTGCAGCTCGACGGGCGCGTGCACTTCATGCAAAGCAATGTTCTTGAAGCCCTGGCCGGCGTTCACGACTTCGATTTCGTGGTCAGCAACCCGCCCTATGTTGGCTTCGGTGAGGCGGACAAAGTGCAGAAGTCGGTGCGCGACTTCGAGCCGCGGGTCGCGGTCTTCGCGGGCGAGCAAGGGTTGGATGTGATTGGGCCGCTGGTCGAGCAGGCGCATCGCGCTCTTGAAGCCAGGCGGCTGGCTGGCGATGGAAATCGGTTACTCGATGCGCGATGCCGTGGTGGATTTGCTGAGTCCCACAATGTGGGAGGATGTGCGCGTCGTGCCGGATTTGCAGGGAATTCCGCGCGTGGTGGCGGGGAAGAAGCTGTAGGATTACTTTCGTCCAATCCACGCAGTGCAGACCGCCTATGCGGGAAAACTCCGATAGGTTGTTGGTGACCACCGTCAAGCCGTTCCGTGAGACACTGGCCGCCAATTAAGCGTGTCGTATTCGCCGATTAGCTTGCCGGCGCCGTGCGAGTTCGGCGCGGATTTTTCCCGACATACGAGCATCTTCGTCGTCAAAGGGCAAGCACTTTGATCCCGCCGGCCAGAAACATGCGTAAGTGCCAGGCACCTTCGTCGACACGAGAGCTCTTGAACGTGCCGTACCAGAGCTCGTGGAGCGCGATGGACGAAATGGCAAGGCGCGAGCCATCGGCCCTCGCCCGGTCAGCGTGATTTCTTACGCAAGGCGGCTTGTTGCGCAGTATCGCCACGCAGGCGTTGGTGTCGAGCAGGTAGTCCATCGAGCCTTCCTCGAAGACGCTGCGTTGGCGCGCCTTGCGCTGATCACGCCAGTTGCCCTCAAAAGCGTCCGAAGCGGCGTGCCGGTCCATTGTCGGCGAACCATTCTTTCATATTCGTGATAATCGGTTCCAGCACCACGGTATCGCCCTCTTTGCGAATCCGCACTTCGTCGCCTTCGAAGCGGAATTCCTGCGGCAGGCGGACCGCCTGGCTGTTACCGTTCCGGAAAAGTTTGGCAGTCTTGCCCATCGCTTCGTCTCAAAGATGCAGTATATATGAATAGTATATACTCAACAAACCTCCGCTCATGATCTCTGTTCCCTCTTTCGCGAAGATCAATCTCGGATTGAAGATCGGTCCGGTGCGGCCGGATGGCTTTCACGAGCTGCGCACCATCTATCAGACGCTGGCGCTGCACGACTGGTTCGCGTCGATGTGCAGAGCGGCGCGGGCATCGAGATTCGTTGCAACGATCCGCGCGTGCCGCGGGATGAGTCGAACACCTGCTACAAGATTGCGGAGCGAGTGATGCGAATAGCAAGCGTCATCGCAAGGCAGGGAAAGCAGATCCCTCGCGGGCTGAAGCCCACTCGTGATGACAAAAGTAAAGGGCAGACGCACGGCCCGGCTAATGCCGCGCCCCTTCAACACCAAATTGCCGGCACGGCTGAAGCCGTGCCCTTTCAAGACCCAAGTCGGGAGATCTCGACACCCGGCCGGGTCATCATCGAGATCGAGAAGCGCTTGCCGGTGCAGGGAGGGATGGGCGCGGCGTCGTCGAATGCCGTGGCGGCGATGCTTGGCCTGGAGCGCGCTCTGGGAGTGCAGCTCGCCATGGCAGACAAGCTCCGCATCGCGGCGGAGGTGGGCAGCGACCTGCCGCTGTTCTTAATCGGTGGAACAGTGCTCGGAGTCGGGCGCGGCGAGGAGGTTCATCCGCTGCCGGATCTGCCGGCTTTGCACGTGGTCGTGGTCACGCCGCCGATTGGCGTTTCGACGCCCAAGGCCTTCGCGCGGTGGGACGCGCTGGTCGCGCACGCAAAGACGCCACTTCCTCACCCTGTCGCTAAGTCCGAGGCTGCATTGACCGCCGCTGAGGCCGCAGGTACAATAAACAAGTTCAGCGAGAGTGTGTTTGCTTGGCTGAATGAGAGTTTTCCGCAGGCGAAACGCTGCATCCGGTGTTCCCGCAGTTGGCGGGGACCGGGCCGAGACACCGCTTCTCGACCTCGTCCGAACCGGGATCGAGAACGACTTCGAACGCGTCGTCTTTCCTGAGTATCCCGAGTTGCGTGAGGTAAAAGAGCTGTTGCAGCGCGCAGGCGCGCAGTATGCATCATTGTCGGGCTCCGGCTCTACGTTGTATGGCTTGTTCGCTGGGCGGAAGAGGCGCAGGCGTGCAGCCGAGCGCATGAGAGCCGCGGGACATGCGGCCGTGGCGACGACGAGCTTGGCGCGTGAAGCGTATTGGCAAGCGATTGGAACTGCCCCGCCCTAGCCAAAAGAGCGGAGAAAAGCAGGTCCCTCGACTTTGCTTCGCACCGCTCGGGATGACAGAACGGGGCACCCGGTCATTCTGGCGGGAAGCAAATCGCCGGAGCGAATAGCGAGCTGAAGGCTGACGGCTGATAGCTGACGGCTCCGAAACACTGGGCGGTCGACTAATGGTAGGTCAAGTGCCTTTGGAGCACTTTGTCTAGGTTCGAATCCTAGCCGCCCAGCCAAAGATTCAGTTGTCAGTTGTCAGTTGTGCAACCCGGATTCGTCACGAATGTTCTGGTGAGAGATCGAACTCTGGAGTTGCGGGAAACGAGTCCCGCCTTGCGAGACGGAAGATGATAGCCCAGCGTTTTAACGCTGGGTAGAGTGAGAACAAAAAGGGTCCTGAGTCCTGTAGGGACGACAGAAGCTGTTGTCGAACTATAGTGGTCCTTCGACTCCGGCGTCGCAAAATCAGCGCCGCCTCCGCTCAGGATGACAGGCAAGAGGTGCAGTAGCTGACGGCTGATAGCTGACAGCTAGTTTCCGGACCCAGCATGTAACCAAACCAGGTCGCGCGGGGTATAAGCAATGGACGCAGCAACGAAGACGAGTGCAGTTCCTGCGGCGGTGGCGCCAGGTGAGGGCGGCACTCCTCCGGTGGCACAACAAAGGCCATTGTCGGAGCGCAAGCCGGTGAGGGCGCGCCAGGACGACAAGTGGAAGATCTTCTCCGGCACGGCGAACGATGCGCTGGCCAAGGACATTTGCAATTTCCTTGAGCTGCCCATCGGCAAGGCTTGCATCAGCAAGTTCTCCGACGGCGAGACCTATGTGCAGATCGAGGAGAACGTGCGCGGCGCCGATGTCTTCATGGTGCAGCCCACGTGCGATCCGGTGGATGTACACCTGATGCAGTTGCTGTTGCTGATCGATGCGCTGAAGCGCGCCTCGGCACGGCGCATCACGGTGGTGATTCCGTACTTCGGTTATGCGCGGCAGGACCGCAAGGACAAGCCGCGAGTGCCGATTTCGTCGAAGCTGGTGGCGGATTTGTTGACGACGGCGGGAGCCGATCGCGCGCTGGTGGTTGATTTGCATGCGCCGCAGATCCAGGGCTTTTTCAATATTCCGGTGGACCATCTGTTCGCGTCGCCGGTGCTGGTGGGGTATTTCGCAAGAAGTTCAGCCTTCCCGACCTGACGGTGGTTTCACCGGATGCAGGCGGAGTGGAGCGGGCGCGCTTCTTCGCCAAGAAAATGGATTCGGCGCTGGCCATCGTGGACAAGCGCCGCGTGGAGATGGATGTGACCGAGGTGATGCATGTGATCGGCGATGTGAAAGGCCGCACCTGTCTCATCCTCGACGACATCATCGATACCGCGGGCACGCTGGTGAAGACCTGCCAGGCGCTGCTGGATGCGGGAGCGCGCGAGGTGTACGCCTGCGCGACGCACGCGGTGCTTTCGGGAGAGGCGATTGAGACGAATTTCGCAATCGGGGTTGGCCGAAGTGGTGGTGACCAACACCATCCCGCTGACTGAGGCGGGGCGCAACGAGCCCAAGATCAAAGTGCTGTCGATCGCCGGGCTTATCGGACGCGCCATTCAGTCGATTCATGAAGAGACTTCAGTCAGCAGACTGTTCTTATAAAGGAACGAGATTATGGCTACAGCAACAGCAGAAAAGAACGTAGAAGCCAAGCCGCGGCAAGGCGGCGGCAAGAACGATGCGCGCCGGTTGCGCCAGAGCGGCCTGATTCCGGCCGTGGTCTACGGCGCAGGACAGGATTCGCAGCCCGTCGCTGTCGATCCCAAACAGATCCGGCGCATCCTGAATTCGGAGCAGGGTCACAACTCGATCTTCGATCTCAGCCTCGATGGCCAGACTGCCAAGGTGATGATCGTGGACTGGCAGTACGAGCCCATCAAGAGCGCACTGCTGCACGTTGACCTGAAGCGTATCGCGATGGACAAGGTGTTGCAGGTTAGCGTGCCGGTCGTTCTCAAGGGCGAGGCGCCGGGCGTGAAAGTTGCAGGGCGGCATCCTTGAGCTGCTGCTGCGCGAAGTCGAGATCGAATGTTTGCCGGCCGATATTCCCGGCCATATCGATGCGGATGTCAGCAAGCTGGAGTTTGGCCAGGTGATTCGGGTTTCCGATTTGCCGCATGGACGAGCAAGCTCAAGTTCATCACCGAAGAGAACCAGCCGGTTGCCCACGTGGTGGCGGTGAAGGAAGTGGTGGAAGCCGCTCCCGCCGAGGGCTGCAGTGGAAGGCGCTGCCGCTGCTGCCGAGCCCGAAGTCATCAAGAAGGGCAAGCAGGAAACCGAAGGCGAGGCTGCCGAGGGCGACAAGGCAGGCAAGCCGGAAAAGGCCGAGAAGGCCGAGAAGAAGAAGTAACGGTCGTGAAGCTGATCGTCGGGCTCGGCAATCCGGGCATCGAATACCAGTTCACACCGCACAACATGGGTTTTCTGGCGGTGGACCGTATTGCCGAACAGTGCGGCGTGCGGGTGAACAATCGCCACTGCCGCGCGCAGACGGCGCGGACGCGCATTGCCGGACACGAGGTCGTGCTGGCCAAGCCGGAAACCTACATGAACCTGAGCGGCCGTCGGTCAGCGAGCTGGTGCGCGAGTATCAGGCGCAGCCGGAAGAAGATGTTGTGCTGCTGTACGACGAACTGGATCTGCCGTTCGGTTCGTTGCGAGTGCGGCCGCGGGGCCGGTCAGCGGGACACAATGGCGCGGAATCGGTGATTGCCGCGCTGGGTACGCAGGAGATCACACGTATCCGGATGGGAATTGGGCCGGATTATCCGATCGGCGATGGCGCAAAGTATGTGCTGGCGCAATTCAAGAAGGCGCAGCTGCCGGTGGTGGACCAGGTGCTGGATCAGGCGGCTGAGGCGGTGCGAGTGATTCTCGCGGAAGGCGTGCAGGCAGCGATGAACCGCTTTAATCGTAAGCCGGAAGAAGACAGGGATGAGGGGCTGGGGACTAGGGACTAGGGACTAGAGTTTCGAGCACCAAGTTTTTTTAGCCCGAAGGGCGCAATTTGAGTTAGCCGTGGGCGTGAGCCCGCGGTAGCTGGCGGCAAGAAAGAGCTGAGTCCCTTTGGGACGGCACAGAACAGCAGGTCCCTCCACGCGGGCTGAAGCCCTTGGTCGGGATGACACAAGTTTGGAGAGCGGCTATCGCTGAAAGCTGATTGCCATGGCGGGGCGAGAGCGAAGAGCGAAGAGCGAAAGACGAGAGCGAATTGGCTGATAGCTGAAAGCTGACGGCTGACAGCGCAGGAGACAAAACAGAATGCAACGTACTTACGAATTGATGTTTATCGTTCGCCCTGACATGCCCGAGGAGGAGCAGGACAAACTGATCTCCAGCCTGGAGACGCAGGTCGGCAATGCGGGTGGGACGGTGAAGAGTGTCGAGCGCATGGGCAAGCGCCGGCTGGCCTATGTGGTGCGCAAGTTCCACGACGGCATTTACATGCTGATGGTGCTGGAAGGTGAAGGCGGCATGGTGAAAGAAGTGGAACGCCGGCTGCGTGTGACCGAGCCGGTGATCAAGTTCATCACCGTGCGCGTGGACGAGGAGCAGAAGCGGCTGGCCAAGATCAAGGCCATTCGCGATACCAAGGTCCGCGGCAAAGGTACACGTGCTGCGGCTGCTGCCGAGGCCGCTGCTGCTGCCGAGAGCGCGGTGCCCGCGCCGGAAGAGACGCCAGAGGCCGCTCCGGCGGAAGGTGGCGAGACTGCGCCCGTCGGCGCGTAATCAGGATTTGCCCAACACTGGCCCAACCCTGGAAAGATCAGGCCTCCAAGCGAGGCATTGAAGGAGAATCATGGCAGACGAAGCAACGAAGACAGCGGGTCCGGCAAGCAGCGACGCCCCAGCGCCGCGCAGTGACGGTGGCGCGCGTGAAGGTGGTCCGCGTGAAGGTGGTCCGCGGGGACCACGCAGCGGGCCACGTCCCGGCGGCGGTCCTGGGGGACCGCGCGAAGGCGGCCGGAAGTTTTTCCGCCGCAAGAAGGTTTGCAAGTTCTGTGTCGAGAAGATCGATGGCATCAACTACAAGGACGTGCGTCTGCTGTCGCAGTTCGTAGCGGAGAGCGGCAAGATCGTTCCCCGTCGCCTGACCGGCGTCTGCACGCCGCATCAGCGCCGCCTGAGCGAAGCGATCAAGCAGGCGCGCAATATCGCGCTGCTGCCGTTTGGCGGACGGTAAATAAGTGGCTAGTGGTCAGTGGCTAGTTAGTTAGTTATTGCCGAGTTGATAGACAACGCCTTTCCTGTGTGGGTGCGCGCGCTGAGGGACGGACTAAACACGGGTTTCGCGAAGCGAGACGCCAGAGGTTAGCCCAGCGTCGGGCGGGGACGGCAGTTTTCGAGTGGGTAGGGGTCCTTCGACTCCGGCGGCAACGACGGCCGCCTCCGCTCAGGATGACAAATTTTCAGAGTCCCTTTAGGGACGCCACACTCGACAAGGGTCTCGGCCCGAGTCCAACGGAGTTCTACTCATGGAAGTTATTCTGAAAGAAGACGTATCTAAGCTGGGCTCACGCGGCGACGTGGTGAAGGTTGCCGAGGGCTATGGCCGCAACTACCTCCTGCCCAAGAAGCTGGCGATTGAAGCTACGCCGGCGAATCGCGCTGTCATCGAGCAGATGAAGGCTTCGGCCGTGCGGCGCGTGGCTCGCGAGAAGGGCGACGCCGAAGCGCAGGGCAAACAACTGGCCGGGGTCGAACTGAGCTTCACCCGCAAGTCGGGTGACCACGACCAGCTTTTCGGCTCCGTCACTTCGGCCGACATCGCGCACGAGCTCGAGCACAAAGGCTTTAACATCGATCGCCGCAAGATCCTGCTGGAAGAACCGCTGAAACACGTGGGCGATTTCAATGTGCTGATCAAGCTGCATCGCGACGTGATCGTGCCGGTGAAGGTCGCGGTCCAGAAGGATGCGGCTGCGGAAGAGAGCAGTCGCAGCTGCGGGCGAAGCGAGCGGCGCCGAAGCCTAACGTCATTCCAACCTATCGATGAAGGGCGTCCCTGCGGGCGCCCTGTAAAATATTCTCACCAGATCCTTCGCACCCCATACATCTCGAAGATGCGATCGGCGCTGATGATGGGCCAGCCCGTCGCTTGCGCCTGCGCCGCCAACATGCGGTCAAAGGGATCGTTGTGATGCCGCGGCAGCAGGCCAGCCCGGATCGCGTGGGCGGAATCGATGGGGAGTTCGGAAAAGCGCTGCACTTCTAACATTTCCTGCCAGCGGTTCAGCAGCGGCTCGACCTCCAACTTGCCAGCTCTGGTTTTGATTGCAAGCTCCCACGGGACGACCGTGGAGATTACAAGCGAATTCGAGCGGTCTGTGAAGAAGTCTTTTGCCGCAGCTGACAAGCTGGCGTGATCGTCTAGCCACCAGCGTAGCGCATGAGTGTCTGCCAGCGCGATCACTCGAAGCCCAACTCGCGCATCTCTTCATCGGTGAGGGGATCGAAGGCGTCCGGCGCGGACCAAAGTTGTCCCTTAAACATTCCCGGCACGCGCTTTTTGGCCGCACTGGTGATCGGCACAATCTTGGCGACTGGATCCTTGCCGCGCGTGATGACCACTTCCTTCCCGCTCTGGGCTTCCTTGATCAGTCGCGAGAGATTGGTTTTCGCCTGATGGACTGTGTAGCTCATTAGCTAAGTTTACTTAGCTAAGAGAGTCTGGTCAATAGAAGTCCGGCATTTGGCACTTAGCATTTAGCACTTAGCCAAACCTCCTTGGACAAGTGCTTGCGTCACAAGGGTCTCTCCGGAAGCTTCTGGCCGGTTGTCGAATGCCGAATGCCAAGTGCCAACTGCTAACTGCTGAACTGCCGGAAACCCGAGTAGTAACCCCGCTTCGTGAACCAGCCGAACGTCTTCTCACGTAACTACTTCAGGAACAGGTCTATAATTCGCTCACGGTTTCTCCCCGCGCCCGTCTATGTAGTTGCAGGCACAAGAATTGGCTTGCCAATTACAAAGCAGGTAGAAACCAAAGATGCCGGCCGAAGCGGTAGCAGTTCCTCTCACGGTTGGCCCGGGACTTGCACCTCAACGAGCGTCCAAGGGGCGCGAGTTGAGAACCCCGGCGCTTCGTCCTCCTGAGGCGTGGCAGGAGACGGGCAAAGCGTCCGCAGTACGCGTGGGGCAGGCCCAGAGCCGCATGAACGACACGGAGCTGATCCGGGAAGCACAGCGTGGCAATCACGCCGCGTTCGAGGAACTGGTGCGTCAGTACGATGGCCCCGTGCTCCGTCTGGCGTATCACCTGACGCGCTCCGAGCAGGACGCCCAGGACATTTACCAGGAAGCCTTCCTCAAGGCCTACCGGAACATCGGCAATTTCCGCTTCGAGTGCTCGTTCTACACCTGGATCTATCGCATCGTGACCAACCTGTGCCTCGACCTGCTGCGCAAGCGGCAGGTGCGCAAGGAGGATTCGGGCATCGCGACCGATTCCGAAGGTGGCACCTACGATCTGCTGGATCAGGTGGCCGACCAGCGATCGGGAGCCAGCCCGGAGCGCGACCTGATGCGGCGCGAATTGGGCGCGCGCATCGCCAAGGCGCTGAAGAAGCTGACGCCGCGCGAGCGCATGGTTTTCGAGATGAAGCATTACCAGGGACTGAAGCTGCGCACCATCGGCGAGATTTTGAATACGACGGAAGAGACCGCGAAGAACACATTGTTCCGCGGCACGCAGAAGCTGCGCGCGGCGTTGAAGGATGCGAGATGAGCTACGAGCAGCGAGCAATGAGCAACGAGCAACGAGCTACGAGCAGCGAGCAGTTTGTAGTGGCGCTCGATCCGGCTTTGGAGAAGTCGCTAAGACGAGGGTCGGTAAACCAACGTTTTCGAAGCTCGCAGCTAGCTAGCTCGAAGCTCGTAGCGCTAAGGAGTTTTCATGAATTGCGATTGGGTACAACAGAACATTAGCCTGTACCTCTATAACGAGCTGGCCGACGACGCGCGGCATGAGGTGGAGCAGCACATGCAGCGCTGCACAGAACTGCTGCCGCCGAGCTGGCCGCCCAGCAGGAGTTTCAGGCCGAGATGAATGCCTTGCCGGTGGAAGAGCCTTCGGCCAGCTTCCTGGCGTCCGCCCGGATGCGGCTGCAGGAAGCGCTGGAGACCGCGGAGCAGAAGCGCGCCTGGTATCACCGCTTGGCCTTCGATCCCACGGCATGGTTGCGGCAGGTTCGTTTTTCGCCCGCGCTGGCGGCAGCGCTGCTGATCGTCGGCTTTGGCGGCGGTCTGGGAACGATGTACAGCGCGCTGGGCGGCAGGCAGCTCATCCCGCTCGACCCATCGCGGCTCAGGAAGCTTCCATTGCCGGCATCACTTCGATTGACCGGCAGCCCAATTCCGACAAAGTCAAGATCAACTACGAACGCATGGTGCCCGATTCGGTGGAGGGATCGGTCAGCGATCCCCAGATCCAGGAGCTGCTGACCTTCGCGGCCAAGAACAACAACAACAATTCCGGGGTACGGCTCGATTCGGTGGACGCGCTGAACAGCAAGCCCGACGATCCTCGAGTGCGCGAAGCCCTTACCTATGCCTTGCGGTACGACAGCAACCCGGGAGTTCGCCTGAAGGCGCTGGATGGTCTTGGAAATTATGTGAAGCAGGACATTCGCGTGCGCAATGCCGTGCTGGAAGCGTTGTTGAATGACAGCAATCTGGGCGTGCGCAGCGGAGCGCTGCATGCGTTGGAGCCGGTGCGTGCCGACAGCAGCGTGCGCATGGCGCTACAGCAATTGGCCAAGGAAGATCCCAGCCCTTACATCCGCACCGAGTCGCAACGCGAGTTGACTTCGATGCCGAACATTGATTAAACAACAAGGAACCGAGTCGCAGAGAAAAATGGCCGATCGCAAACCCAAGGAAGAACAAAATCACCAGCGAGCTACACAGCCGGAGAGCAAAACCATCCAGAAATCCTCTCTGTGCGTGTGTGCCTCGGTGGTGGTGTTTGCGGTTGTGCTTCCCGTGTGCGCGCAACAATCGCGGATCTATCGCGAGGGGAATTCCTGGGTGGAAGAGATCACGGGGACGATGCCGGCGGCGCGCGAGCTGCATGTCACTACCGACCTGGGCTCGGTGCAGGTGCAGGGCAATTCGCCGCGGGTGTCCTATGTCGTCCGCAAGCGCTCCTACGCCGTCAGCGAGAAGGATGCGCGAAAGCAGTTTGAGCAATTGCGCGTTTCAGCAGTCAAGACCGGCGAGAGTGACGTCCATCGAAGGCAAGGCCGGCAAGAAGAACCTGGTGCGGTTCGGCGCCGAATTCATTGTGCAGGTGCCGCGCGACCTCAGCCTGGTGAGAGTGCAGACGCGCAGCGGCTCGCTGGCCTTTAGTTCGATTGCGGCTACCATCGTGGCGACGACCGGCGCGGGCCTGATCAAGCTGGACGATCTGGCGGGGCCGGTGAAGATCGCCAGCGGCGGCGGCAATGTCGAGGCCGGCAATCTGGGCAGCGATCTGACGCTCACCAGCGGTGCAGCCGATGTTCGCGTGGCCAATGTTGGCGGCCTGACGCAGGTTAATCTGGGCGGCGGCCGGGTTTATATCGGCTCGTCGCGGGCCTCTACGATTCAAACCGGCGCCGGCAGCATTCAGGTGCAGAAATGCATGGGCGATCTGCACGTGGTGAGCGGCGGGAGGCAACTTGTATCTGGGAGATGTCGACGGGCGCCGTTAACGCCCAGACCGAAGGCGGTAGCGTGCGCCTGGGCAGCGCTACCGGTCCGGTGCAAGTCAGCACCGGCGGCGGCAGCGTGGCGCTGTTCCGGCTGAGCCGCGGGGCGCAGGTAGAAACCGGAGCCGGGCCGATCACGGTGGAGTTCATTGGCAATCACGGTTTCACCGATTCGTTTCTCCATACCGCAGCGGGCGACGTGGCAGTCTGTCTCGCCGGCAATCTGCCGGTGACGATACATGCCACTTCGGATATGGCCAGCGGCCAAGGGAATCTCCTCGGAGTTTCCTGGCTTGAATATCACCCAGCAAGGGGGACAATGGAGTCCGAGGTCGATGTCGGCGGAAGGAGCGATCAATGGTGGTGGGCCGGCGTTGCGAATTCGGACTACGATTGGGCAGATCGCTTTTCGGAGATGTCAGTAGATTCAAGGGTTGGACGTTATGCGTACACGCAATACAGTTTCGTTGGTTGCCTGGTTCGTAGCCGCCATGATTCTTCCGGCGATGGCGCGAGCCGGCGGCCCAGCCATGGCCAGAGGCGCATTCCGGCGCGTATCTCGGGGTCCAGATCACTGCCGTCACCCCGCAGCGGGCTTCTGCGCTGAAGCTGCAGGAGCCGGCGGGCGCCATCATCACCTACGTTGACCAGGATGGTCCGGCTTGCCATGCCGGGCTGATGGAGAACGATGTGGTGGTGGCCTTCGACGGCTCGAAGGTCGACGGTCCGGAGCAGCTGCAAGGCCTGATCCATGCCACTCCTCCGCAGAAGACGGTGACCCTCACCATCGTGCGCAATGGTCAGCGCAAGGACCTGAAGGTGACGCTGGGGAGCTGGAACGTGATGTCGCACGCCCGCGTGATGCCGGCGATCAGCGCTGGGTTCTGCTCCGCCTCCGGTCCACGCATATCCTCCCGATCTTGAAATTCCATCCTTCACCGTGCTCTCGGCGCGTCACGGTCTGGTGGTGGAGAGCTTAAGCCCGCAACTGGCGGACTTCTTCGGCGTGCCCCGTGGGCATGGCGTGCTGGTGCGTTCGGTGGAAGGAGGCAGTCCTGCGGCGGCCGCGGGTCTGAAAGCCGGGCGACGTCATCCTGAAGGTCAACAACGAGACGGTGCACGACATGGCCGACTGGCAGCGCGGCATGCACGTTCAAGGCGGCAAGGTTTCGGTCAGCATCTGGCGCGACAAGCATGAGCAGACCGTGGTCATCAATGTTCCCGGACCTGCCGACAACTCGCGGCTGCAACCGGGCGACTGGTTGAACCTGGATACGGAGGCGCAGGAGTTGAGCGATCAGCTGGCGCAGATGCGGCCGGAAATGGAGCGCAGCCAAAACGAGATGGTGGCGCAGTTGGCGCCCAGCGAAAAAGAGCTGGAGCAGATGCGTCGCGAGATCGAGAAGTCGATGAAGCATCAGCAGAAGGACATCGGCAAGATGTCGCGCGAGCTGGCGAAATCGGCCAAGCCTACGCAGCAGGAAATGGAGCAGTTGCGGCAGGAGATACGACAGTCGATCCCCAGTCAAAAAGACATTGCCGAGATGCGGCGGCAGGTCGAGCGATCGGGGCCCAGCCAGAAAGAGCTGGACGAAATGAAGCGCCAGATCCAAGCCTCACTGCCCAGCCAGAAAGAGTTGGACGAAATGCGGCGGCAGATCGAGTCTTCCATCACGCCGGAGTTGCAGCAGCAGATGGAAGAGCTGAAGAAGCAAATGGAAGAGCGGAAATTCGATTTGCAGCAGATGCTGAAAGACTTCGACAATCGTGACGAGTTCTAGGGCGGCGCAAGAAGTGGGAACAGCAGATCCCTCGTCGGCCTGAAGGCCTCCTCGTGATGACAACCATAGAGAAATCGCAAACTGTAGAGGGACTCGCAAACAGTTCCGCCTAGCCGCTCCGTCGCCACTTCCGGTCCACTAACTCAATCACGCCGTAGAGCACCACGCACACCCAAAAATCGACAATCAATCCCAGATCGAGCCGGTCAGGACGGTGACGTCCCGCTGCCGGCAGATGCGGCATCAGGACAAAGAAGTAAAGCAGGTTGCCGACAACCACGGCGACCGTCTGCTTGAGGATTTTTCGAAGCACTTATTAACTTGGACACCGGCGACGGCTGCGGTGATGCGAGAAAAGCAGGAAATCGCTTTTCGCCGTTCGCTATTCGCTCTTTGCCAGAGGAGCTGGCAAGTCACGAACAGTTCTAGCGAAAGGCGAAAAGCGAACAGCGAATAGCGATCCGATAGTCTGAGAGTTGCTGATTTACCATCCTTCTGTGCTCGACCTCGCTACCAACGTGCAGTACGTCAAAGGCATCGGCCCCAGGTTCGCCGAAATCCTGCTGGAGAAGGGCATCAGCACGGTCGAGGACCTGCTCTACTACCTGCCCTTCCGCTACGAAGACCGTCTGAACCCACGCGGCATCGGCGAGCTGCGCGTGGGCGAGATGGCCAGCGTCATCGCCGAAGTCCGCACCTTCGGCTCTGTTCCGCACCCGCCGCATGCCCCTCTTCGAGATGACCGTCGGCCAGGGCCGCGACACGCTGAAGTGCATCTGGTTCAACGCAACGTATCTGCAGGACAAGTTCCGCGCCGGAATGCTGGTCGCGTTGTATGGCAAAGTCGAGGCGGGCGATCGCGGCGGACATCGCTTCCAGATTCTGCAGCCGCAGTTCGAGGTGCTGCACGATCCTTCGGAATCTTCGGGCGGCGGCGAGGAGCAGAAGTGGCAGTCGCTGGAGGTTGGCCGCATCGTTCCCATCTATGAAGCTGCCGGAAATGGACGGCTCACCGCGCGCTGGTTTCGCCGCGTTATTCACGGCATGTTGGAGAACCTCGATCAGGACGTTTCCGACGCGATCCCCGCGACGGTTCGCGGGCGCATGGAACTGATCGACCGGCGTCGCGCCTTTTGGCAGGCGCATTGGCCCGAGGTCGGCGAGAGCCTGACCAAGCTGCAGGCGGCGCGCACGCCCGCGCACATCCGGCTCATCTTCGAAGAGCTATTCTTCCTGGAGCTCGGGCTGGAACTGAAACGCCGCAAGATGCGCGCCCAGACCGGCATTGCGTTCCCCATCAACGACCGCGTGCGCGCTGCCGTGAAGCGCATCCTGCCGTTTCATCCCACGGCCGCGCAGAAGCGGGTGTTGAAGGAAATTGCCGGCGACATGGCCGCGCCTGCGCCGATGCGCCGCTTGCTGCAAGGCGACGTCGGCTCGGGCAAAACCATCGTCGCGCTGGAAGCCGCGGTTATCGCCATCGAGAACGGCTACCAGGTCGCGCTCATGGCGCCGACTGAAATTCTGGCGACGCAGCATTATCTTTCGGCGCGGCAGATCCTGGAAGGCGCTGGTTATCGCATCGTGCTGCTCACCGGATCGCAGGAGTCGGGCCGCAAGAAGCAAGTGCGCCATCACATCGCGCAAGGCAACGCGCAACTGGTGATCGGCACCCACGCGCTGATCCAGGAGACGGTGGAGTTCGACAAGCTCGGCCTGGTGATTGTTGACGAGCAGCATCGCTTCGGCGTGATGCAGCGCTTTCGCCTGATGAAGAAGTCCGATGAAGCCGAACCCGATGTGCTGGTGATGACGGCGACGCCGATTCCGCGAACGCTGGCGCTCACGATTTACGGCGACCTCGACACCAGCGTTCTCGACGAGCTGCCGCCCGGGCGCACCCCCATCACGACTCGCCTGGTTGGCGATGAGCGGGCCGACGAGGTGTGGCAGTTCGTGCGCAAGCAGGTCGCCGCCGGACATCAGGCGTACATCGTCTATCCGGTCATCGAAGAAGGAGCGATGGAAGGCGAGCTGAAGGCCGCCATCAAGATGCACGACCGGCTGCGCTCGCACGAGTTCGCCAGCCTGCACGTTGGGTCTGCTGCACGGCCGCATGAGCGCCGACGAGAAGGACGCGACCATGGCGAGTTTCAAGCGCGGCGAAATCGATGTGCTGGTCTCGACGACCGTGATTGAAGTTGGCGTCGATGTTCCCAATGCGAACGTCATGGTCGTCGAGCATGCCGAGCGCTTTGGCCTATCGCAGATGCATCAGTTGCGCGGCCGCATCGGGCGCGGCGCGGCCAAGTCGTATTGCGTGCTGATGACCGGCGGGAAAGTTTCCATCGAGGCGCAGCAACGGCTGGACGCCATGGTGCGCACGCAGAACGGATTCGAGATTGCGGAGCTCGATCTGGAGCAGCGCGGTCCGGGCGAATTCTTTGGCACGCGCCAGGCGGGCATTCCGAACTTTCGCGTGGCCAATCTGCTGCGCGATCGCGATCTGCTGGAGGCCGCACGCAAGGAGGCGCGCTACGTTCTGGCGGGGCCGAATGCCGATGTCACGCAGGAGGAGATTGCCCGTGCGGTGAACCATCTGCGCAGCCATTGGAACCGGCGGTATGGATTGGTCGAAGTAGGGTGACGCGCGATGGACGGACCGTCCCTGCCGGGACTCGGAGCTTCTTTATTGATGGCTACCCCAGGACTTCGTTCTGGGCTAAGCTGAGTCGTCCCGCAGGGCGGGACGGGAGTGTCGGAGTTGCCGCGTGCATAGCGATTAAAAACGTTTTGCCTCCTGATCGGCGAGGCAAGTCCGGGGCGGCGTCGACAGCTCGGCCGGAATGGCCGGCAGTGCCGCACTACCGGCGAAAAGCAGGTCCCTCCACTCCGGCTGAAGCCATCGGTCGGGATGACACTTCAAGACAGCAGACTGCACTCGCGTCAAACAACAACCTGAAGCATCCAATCTCCGAGGGAGGCTTTCATGCTCGATCCTAAAGAAATCTTGACGGCGCTGGCCGATCGTTTCAGCATCACCGGGAAGGTACAGAACGTGTTCGGGGAACCTATCGAAGCGCATGGCAAAACCATCATCCCGGTAGCCCGTGTGCAGTATGGTTTGGGCGCGGGCGGCGGCGGCGAAAACAAATCGGGCGCCGACGATGCGGTCGGCGGTTCGGGCGGCGGCGGAGGAGTGAAAGTCACGCCCATCGGCGTGCTGGAGATCACCGAAGCCGGTGCGCGCTTTGTGCGCTTCTTCGATCCGCAGATGGCCACGGGTTTGATCGCCGGCGGAATCATGATCGGGTTGCTGCTGCGACGCTTGTTCCGGCGGAAGTGAGACGGCAGAGAAGCATGACAACTCGTCTCATAAATCGTCTTGTATCAGGGCAGGCCTTCAGAGTGTGCGGGATGACCGTGTCGTCCCCGGGGGACTCAGGTATTTTCCAGCCTAACCCAGCACTCCGCCTCCCCAGTTCGCCAAGAACGGCGAACCGGGGACCCCGCTGCGTGCTGGGCTATCCTGTCGCCGTCCCGCTTTGCGGGACTCGATGTCCGGCATATCGAACGTACTCGCACACCACGCCTGAAGCGTAAGCCAAGGATGTCAACAGAGTGGGATAGCTGCTTACTCCGGCGTTCCGGTGACGCATTTGTATTCTGTTATCGGGATACTCTTATGGTTTAATGCTTGCAGTCAGGCTGCCGAGGGGGATGGATGTCATTCGAGGAAGCGCTGAAGCTTGCGTCCAGAGACGACGCCTTCAAGGCAACGGTCTACGCCATGAATACGCTGCTGATCGACAAGGGTGTATACACCCTCCGGGAGTGCGAGACTTTGTTCGTGGGATGGGTACAGGAAATGCAGTAGTGTGGAGTATTGTCCCACCCCTTTTCCATGGCAGAGCACACCAACCTCGATCTCTTTCCGCTGCTCCCCTCAGTTGACGAGCTACTACGCAGCGACGAAGTACAGAAGTTAGCGCATCGATTTGGTCACGCTGCGACGGTCGAGGTTTCGCGTGCTTTTCTCGATGAGCTGCGCGCTAAAATCGCCGATGGCTCTCTCGACGACTCCCAACTCAAAGCTGCCATCGCAAACGCACCGACGGAGTTGGAACGGCGCCTGCAACAGTCTTTGTCTTACTCACTACGTCCCGTCATCAACGCCACCGGCGTCATTCTGCACACCAACCTTGGGCGAGCGCCGCTGAGCAGTGACGCGTTGCGGCACGTGGCGGAAAGTTCGCAGGGCTATTCCAATCTGGAGTTCGATCTTTCTACGGGCGAGCGCGGCAAGCGCGACGTTCACGTCAGCCGCTTGTTTGCGAGGTTGCTGAACACCGTGGAGCGCGAGGTCTCGACGATTGTCGTCAACAACAATGCTGCGGCCGTGCTGCTATCGCTGAATTCGCTGGCCGAGGGCGGCGAAGTCATCGTCTCGCGCGGCGAACTGGTGGAGATCGGCGGATCGTTTCGTATTCCCGACGTGATGGCAAAGTCCGGCGCGGTGCTGCGCGAGGTCGGCACGACGAATCGCACGCGCATTGCCGACTACGAGCGCGCGATCACCGACAGAACGAAACTGCTGCTGCGGGTCCATCGCTCCAATTTCCAGATTGTTGGTTTCACCGAGCAGCCTTCGCTGGAAGAGCTGGCGACGTTGGGCCGTAAGCGCAACATCGCGGTGATGGAGGACCTGGGCAGCGGCGAGCTTTTCGATCTCCGCCAAGTGGGCGTGCATGGCGAGCCGATGATTGCCGACAGCCTGCGCGCCGGGGTCGATGTCGTGACCTATAGCGGCGACAAGCTGCTGGGCGGGCCGCAAGCCGGGCTTATCAGCGGCGATCGCGAATTGGTCGCGCAGATCCGCTCCAACCCGCTGTTCCGCGCGTTGCGCGTGGACAAGACGTTCTATGCGGCGCTGGAGGCGACGCTGCTGGCTTATCTGCGGGAGGATTACGATTCGATTCCGGCGCTGCGGATGTTGCGAATGTCCAAAGACGAATTGCAGCATCGCGCCGAGCACATCGCGCGACAGCTGCGAATCAGCGCACCGGGGCTGGAGATTGAGGTTGTGGAATCGCGTTCGGTGCTTGGCGGCGGCGCAGCGCCGGGTTCGACGCTGGCGTCGCGGGCGCTGGCTGTTAAGGTACGGCAAGCTGTCGTCCGACGAGATGCTGAGACGCCTGCGGCAATGGGAGATGCCGATCATCGCGCGGGTTGAGGACGAACGCGTGCTGCTCGACCTGCGCACGGTTGAGCCGGCGCAGGATGCGGTGATCGTTGCCGCGTTGGAAAGCACCGCCAATTGAATGGCAACGATCTACACCATCGGCCATTCCACTCGCCCGCTGGACGAACTGATCGCTGCGTTGCAGGCACATCGTATCGCCACGCTGGTGGATATCCGCGCGTTCCCCATGTCGCGCAGGCTGCCGCACTTCAATCGTGAGTCGCTGGAAGTCGAACTGCCAAAGCACGGCATCGCGTACGTATGGATGAAGGAACTGGGTGGTCGCCGGAAAAAGATCCGCGACGACTCGCCGAATACGGGACTGCGCAACGACTCCTTTCGCAACTATGCCGACTACATGCTGACGCCGGAATTCGAGCAGGCGATGGCGCGACTGCTGGAGCTGGCGGAGCGGAGCAATACGGCAATCATGTGCGCGGAGCGCGTGTATTTCCAATGCCACCGTATGCTGGTGAGCGATTACCTCGCGGCGCACGGCCACACCGTGTTGCACATCGACGATGGCAAGCGTCCCGCACGTTCGCACAAACTGATGGCGGAGGCGCATATGGTGAATGGGCAATTGTTGTATAACGCGCAAGAGCTGTTCTAGCCGACCTGGATCTACAGACCAGGGACAAACCTTGTCACCGGCTCTACCGACCGCGATGCAGTCTAAATGCACGAGAGGTTTCGTATCATACCGAGTTAGGAATTTCCGGAGACGGTGAGACGAGTGGCTGCTGTTCGCGAGAAAGCCAAGGCGAAAAGTCGAAAGGAGCGCAGGCTCCGAGTCGCGCCGGCCTGACTCTGTCGCCGCGCGCGCGCGTTGCGTTGCTGGTTGCCGGCATCGTGATAGCCACGGTTGTGCTTTACTACCCGGTTAGCCAGCCATCCTTTCCTGAACTACGACGACGACATCTATGTCCTGAACAACCCTCAGGTGCAAGCGGGTTTGAGCTGGGAGACCGTCAAGTGGAGCTTTACGGCGTTGTACGCCTCGAACTGGCATCCCCTGACCTGGCTCTCGCACGCGCTGGATTGCCAGTTGTTCAATCTGGATGCGGGCAGGCATCACGAGACGAACTTGCTGCTGCACGTCATCAACGTGGTGCTGTTGTTCTGGGTGCTGTGGCGGGCAACCAGATACGCAGGCCGCAGCGCGATGGTCGCTGCGCTTTTCGCGCTGCACCCGATCAACGTCGAGTCGGTGGCGTGGATTGCCGAGCGCAAGAACCTGCTGAGCATGATGTTCTTCCTGCTGGCACTGGGCGCCTATGGATGGTATGCGCGCAAACCGCGCGTGGGTCCATACCTGGTTGTCGCAGGTTTGTACGCTGCTGGGATTGATGGCCAAACCGCAAGTCATCACCCTGCCGTTTGTCTTGTTGCTGTGGGATTACTGGCCGCTCCAGAGAATGTCTGCCGCAGCGGCGGGGTCGGCGGCAACGGATGGCGAGGCGGTCATCCCGGCGAAGCCATTCTCCTGGCTGCTGCTGGAGAAGCTTCCGTTGCTGGCGCTGTCCGTGGCCAGCGCGGTCATAACGATTCGCGCGCAATATGAATCCGGCGCCATGAGCGGTCCACACTGGCAGCCGTTCCGGCTGCGTATCGAGAACGCGTTCCTTGCTTACGCCCGTTACCTGGGCAAGGCCAGCGTGGCCTTCGCAGTTGACCCTGATTTATCCGCATCCCGGAAATTCCATCCGGATCTGGCAGGTGGCGGCGGCGCTTCTGCTGCTGCTGGCGATTACGGGTTTGGTGATTGCCGAGCGGCATCGGCGGCGGTACCTCCTGATTGGCTGGCTGTGGTTTCTGGGAACCATGGTTCCCATGATCGGCATCGTGCAAGTGGGCGTGCAGGCGATGGCCGATCGCTACGCCTATTTGCCGTTCGTCGGGCTTGTTCATCATGGTGTGCTGGGCGGCGGCGGACTGGGCGGAGCAGCGGCACATCGCGCCTGCGTGGCAAGCGGGGAGTCAGCGTCGCTGTCCTGTTGGCGCTGGCGGTGACGGCGCGCCATCAGCTTGACTACTGGAGCGACAACACGAAATTGTGGGCGCGAATGATCGCATTGCAGGCGCAGCAGGCTAACGCAGACAATTGGGTGGCCGAAAACAATCTTGGCCATGCCTTGCTCAAGTTGGGAGAGGTGGAAGAAGCGATGCCGCACTTTCGCGCGGCGGTAGCCATCAATCCGTCTGACCCCGACAGCAATCTCAACCTCGGCGCCTACGAGCAGCAGAACAAGAACCTGGCGGCCGCCATTGAGCAGTACAAAAAAGTCATCGCGATGACGCAAAACACGCCCAGGCTGAACGCCAGAGCCGGGCCCAAGCTTTCAGCAATATGGGCCTCGCCTACCGCGGCTTGAAGGACTACGCGCAGGCGCGCGCCAGTTTTCAGCAGGCCGTAAACATCAATCCCGACGACGCCCGTTCGTGGCTGGGAATCGCAATGCTGGCGCAGAGGTCCGGAGACCTCAATACTGCGATTCAGGCATACACCAAGACCATTAAGATCTCTCCTTCGGATTGGGAGTATCTGCTGCTGGCCGGCGCGCTGGATCACGCCGGACAACATGACGCGGCGCAGACTGCGAGGCGGCAAGCCATAGCCATTTCGAAGGACATCACCCAGGCGCAGAAAACTGCCAACAACGTGCTGGGGCAATAAGGCCGCTTCGAGCCCCGAGCTTCGAGCTTCGGGCCTGTAGCTCTGAGCTTGTTGCTTGTTGCCACCTGCATCACTCTCCCAGCTGAACGCGCTTAGCCGATAACGTAGCGAAAGGGTTTTGGCGGCGACTGCTAAAGCTAAGAGTCAACATCGCGGCTTCTGGCCGCAGCTCGGGGCCCGTAGCTCGAAGCTTGAAGCGGCCTCTCTGCTACCATCTACTCTCGATGAAACAGGCCGTCTTCCGCGAACGCAACAAGCGTTACTACCGCGTTCTGCACACTCCAATCTGGATCTGGGTCTTCTGGGTGCTGCCCGGCTGGCCGCTCACCTACGACCTCTACACCCGCGGTCCCGACCGTCGCCATTGGATCTGGCTGGCGATCATCCTCGTCTTCGTGGCCTGGCGCGGCCTCGCGGGCCGGCTGCCGGGATGCGAGCCTCGCCCGTACATCACCCACTACGGCGTGCATCAGCCGAACCTGCCGTATCGCGTGGTCTGCTACACCGCGGCCTGGGTCGACATCATCGTTCCCTACGCCCTCAACCTCATCGGCCTGGTCGTCGCATCCATCAATGGCCGCTGGATGCTGAAGGACCTGTATCGCTACGGCTACTATCCGCTGGCGATCGCGGTCGTACTCGGGACCGTCCTCGACTGGACGCCGCGCGCGCGCCGCGACACCGTCGGCGAGGGCGCCGAACGCGCCTGGTTCTACGTCGCCATCTGGACGGTCGTTCCCACCCAGGTCATCAACTGGGGCGCATGGCGCTTCGGCAAGTTCATGGACTTGGCGCCGCTGCCGCTGGCGCGAGTAAGGCTGGTAGTCTGCCTGCTGTCGACCGCGCTGTTCTTTCTGCTGGGCTACGCCGAGAAGCTACCCCGCAGCCAGCGGCACTATGAGGGCGTTGCGGCGGCGGGAGTGTAGAGGCAGTGGCCAGTGGCCAGTGCCTGCTGACTGCTGACTACCGGCTACTGACCACTGACTAGTTAGACTCTAATCAACTCCGGGCTTTGAAAGGGCACGGCTTCAGCCGTGCCGCATGCATCTAGGATTTAACTCCGGCCTTGAAGGGGACGGCCTTCAGGCCGTCCGTACTTGCCCGATATTACCTGGGCTTTAGCCCCTGAGGGCAGCTCTTCGCGTCGACGAGTTCGGGTCGTACGGCCATCAGCACCGCGTCACCACGGGGCGTTGCCCGCGGTCCTTTTCCCCACTTGTCATCCTGACCGAGGACTTCAGTCCGATTCTCCACCGTGTCATCCCGACCGAGGACTTTAGTCCGAGCGGAGGGACCTGCTGTTTCCGACCACCCCCACCCCCCATACATCCTAAAATCTTTGCTTTGAATATTTTGCCCGCAAAATATACTAGACATTGGACTTACGAGTCGATCTAAGTCTATTAAGTTCAACAACTTGCCTCGTTCCCCGCAAAATATTCCAAACACTGGACTTACACGCTGAGATAAACCATTTAAGCTCAACGAATTGCATCTTTCGGCGCAAAATATTGAGAACAAAAGGATTAATTAAGACTTTTGCAATCATATACTTATGGAGCTTTTTCCCGGATCGGGATGGCGGGACGACTGGCCACCAGCCACTGGCCACTGATTTCTCAAAGATCTTCAGCTCCAGAAAACCTTCCCCGGAGGCATTGGACACTAAGCCCAACCTAGCAGCCTACCGCGTCCCTGCGCCTTGTCAAGTTACGAAAGGACATGTCCTTTCGTAACCTCGGTTTGGCAGACAGGCTCCGATGCCCCAAATTACGCCGGCATCCCTCGCATCTTTACCGACAACCGACAAACCGACCACGGACAACCAACAACTGAGAACTGAGAACTGAGAACCGACGACATCGGACGACCTTGGCGGTGCAATCGGTGCCTCTTCCACCAGACACACAAGCGCCGCCGGCGCGACAGATGATAGCCCAGCGTTTCAACGCTGGGTAGGCATGATAAAAATACTCGAGTCCCTTCCAGGGACGGCACATGGGCTGTTGCCAGGTGATTCCGCAGCCCAGGTTAGCCCAAAAGACGGGCGAACCTGGGGCACCAGGCGGGGCATTGACGCCGTCGATTTCGTAATAGGGAAGGAACGTGACGATCTTGTTCACCAGTTCGTCCATCGGGTCGGCGACATTCACATACGGCGTATAAAGAAGTTCCCCGGCCCTGAAAAGTAGCTCTCCAAGGACACTGTCGTGGACTGGCGGAAGGTGTTCTTCCGACACGCTCTTAAGGCGCATGACTTCTCTGGCTAAATATCGAAGTTGCGCCTGAAAGAAGATCAATCGCTTCTGCTGGGCTAATAGCAGCACCCGAGACGCGATCTGCGGGGCAAAAAAGACGGGAACCCACCTCGCGACCACTTCGGCAGGCGCGGCAACTTCACCGTCAAGTCCGAAGTTGAACAGAACGCTGAGCCGCGAGCACGCAATGAGGAGGGAACTCCGTTTGTATCTCTTTAGCAAGTCACGAAATTCCTCGATGGTGCCCCGGGCTGTGCCTGATGCTTCCGACCAGGGTACCCATGTCTGCATTTGAGGCGTCTTCATCATCTAACGGCCCTGCTCTCTGGAGGAATAATACATATCTCTCGGGGGAGCGCGCCCATCCTTCTAGGCATTCTCAAGCTTGGCCGTGTGGTCGTCGGGCGGAGATTCATGTGCCGTCCCTGAAGGGACTCAGGCTCTTTTTATCATGTCTACCCAGCGTTGAAACGCTGGGCTAAGTTATGCCGTGCCTGCGGCACTGGTTCTGAACTGATCGGGGTGATGACCCGACGAGAGGCAATCTAATCGCCCTGTGCCGTCCCTGACGGGACTCGGGTTCTTTTTATCACGCCTACCCAGCGTTGAAACGCTGGGCTATCTTCTTTCGCGCCGTCGGCGCTCGCGCATTCGTCAGGGCGGCACTGATGCGAGGGCCAACTTTGGTTATCGGCGAGAACTCACTACGGTCCTCGGCGCACATTCGGAAGCTGGGAATGTATGTGCCGCCGGCTAAAGCTGGCTCGGGTTCCTATGTAATCGCCTACCCAGGACTGAAGTCCTGGGCTAAGCTGTTTCGTCCCGCAGTACGGGACTTGTGCATCGGCCGATACGCCGCAATCCCGCTGCAAGGGAAATCACCTGTCAGGCGAATCCTCTACATGTTTCGAAATCCTTGACTCCGTGTCCTCCGTGCCTCCGTGGTGAATGGTTTTCGCCCACGACTAATTGCTAACTGCTAATTGCTTCCTCCAAGAAAAAGAGCGGCCCCGGCGGCCGCCCTCTTCGAACTTTCAAGCTCGAGACCTACAGAACCTGTACGTTCTCCGCCTGCCAGCCCTTCGGCCCTTTGACTACGTTGAACTGCACAGCCTGGCCTTCCTGCAAGCTGCGGAAGCCATTGGTCTGGATCGCAGAATAGTGTACGAATACGTCTTCTCCATTCTGACGGCTGATGAAGCCGTAGCCCTTCGCGTCATTGAACCACTTAACTGTTCCTTGTTCCATGGTGATACATGTTCCTTATAGATTAGTGTTGCTGCAATTCGATCGGGGTGTGATGCAGGCAGGGAGCGCTATTAGGCAGGAACTGCTGCGTACAACGGCGATCAATCGAGCAGCTTTATCATAGCAGCGGCTTTCGAAAAATCCCAAGCACTTTTTGGAGATCGGGCTGGCAGAAACGTGGCAAGCGCTCGTATTATCAATATGTTAGCCGCGAGCTGCGAGCCTCAAGCTGGGAGCTTATACTCGGAGCGAATTTCCCGAAGGCCATACTGGAGCGATAAGCCTGTCTCGCACACCCGCAGCCATGTTTTGCAGTTATCGGTAGACTCTTAGACTAGCGCCAGGGCGGCTCGAAGCTCGCGGCTCGAAGCTCGCGGCTCGAAGCTAAAACCATGATCGTCGGCACGGGCATAGATATCGCAGAAGTCGACCGCATCGCCAACTCCATCGAGCGCTTCGGACGGCGCTTCCTGGAGCGCGTCTTCACGCCCGACGAAATCCGTTACTGCGAATCGAAGGCGAACAAGGCAGAGCGCTATGCCGGACGCTTCGCGGCGAAAGAAGCTGCCATGAAGGCCATCGGCACAGGCTGGAACCGCGGCGTCACCTGGCAGGACGTGGAAGTGCGGCGATCTCCGGGCAGCCGGCCCACCATCGCTTTCCACAATAAGGCGGCAGAATTCTTCCACAGCCTGGGAGCGGTCCGCGCCCACCTGTCGATCACCCACACCGCGGACTTCGCCATGGCACAAGTGATTCTGGAATCCCAAGCCGGCGAATGATTGGCGCTGTGCCGTCCAGAAACAAGTCGGCACGATCCCGCTGCGGTTCGCCAAACCTGGCCGTCCTTACTGAACGGTCTCCGGTTTTAGCCTGGCCACCACCAGAAGAGTACCCCCAAAACGGGGGACCAGTTCGAACGCCTTCCTTCCCAACCGGAACCAGATTCCGGAGTGCCTGTCGACGGAAAGCGGCTGAAAGCAGGTGTGGGTTTCGCTGAGCGAATAACCGTGTCGAGCCAACAGCGTTGCCAGATTCTGCTGGTTGAAGCTCATCACGTGTTCCTCGCCGTCGTGAAACTTGCCAACGGAATATCGCAGGAAGTTTGGAGCGCCAAATGCATTTGGGGTGGTGATCACGACCCGAGTGTGTTCTGTGCAGAAGCGCCGGATTCCGTCCAACATCCGTCCGGGATTGGAAAGGTGCTCGATGATGTCGCCGGCAACGATCACGTCAAATCTTCGCCGCAGCGGCACGTCGTCCAGCCGCTCCACATCACCGGCGACGACATTGGTGAAGATTCCGCACTTCCGGTACTCGTCGATCACCGCAGCGCTGCGATCGATGCCCACGGTGTCCGACAGTTCGGTGAGTTTCCAGTGCAGACTCTGCCTTGCGAAAGTAGCCCGCTCGGAGGCTGCGACATCGGTGAACCCCACACAGCCCAGGTGCAGCACACTGCGCCCTGAAGCAAGTTTCAAAATGAACTCCTCTTTCGCAACGTACATCCCGGCGTAACCTCACGTTTCTGAACGGTGCAGTGGACCGCTGGTGCTGCCGGCGGTGAGCGACAAACGGCGCTCGGTTCCACGCAACGTCAATTTGCAGGGGGATCGAAGACACCCATCAGAATCTCACTCTGCCGGGATGGGGTCTGTCGGTGAGCCGGGTCGCAGCGGGCTGTGATCTCCCGCGAATTTGCCCGGCGAGCCAAGCGCGACGGCGGATGCCAAATTCATGGCCGTCGGAACGGGGCCGCAGACTCCGCCCGGGCGCAGGTAATTGTGGAATCCGAGAGCGCCGCTCGTTGTCCGACCCGCGCTTCGCCTCTGGAGCGGTGTCGTGTTACAACAAAAGCTCATGTCTTCTTCCGTGTACTCGCGCCTGGGTGCGCCGCAAATGATCGCGCTGGTCCTGCTTCTGATGTTTGGGTTGCAATGTGTGTGGTTCATGGCTCACGAACCGCTCTCGGCGCTGGAAGGGGTGTACATCGAAGCTGGGCTGCTTCAGCTAGAGGGTTATGCAAATGCCAACTCGACCCAGCACACCGCGCTGGTTCCCCTGATGGCCGGCGTGGCCGCCAAAGTGAGCGGCGCGGAACGGCATGTCGACGACTTTAACCGCTATCGCATGGCCATCCGCTTGCCTTTCATGATTGTTGGCATGCTGCTGGGGGCGTCGCTGTGGTACGTCGCGCGCCGCCTCTATGGAAACCTTGGTGGATATGTGGCGCTGGGACTCTACTGTTTCTCGCCCTTGGCCATCGGATCTGCCAGCGAGGTTGGGCCCGCCGCGCTGGGCGCCTGGGGAGGCTTTGGCCTTATCTTCACCAGCATTGCCGTGGCCCACACGCTGTATGCTCCCCGCGAAGTCGTGCTGTGGAACTGGCGGCGCATTCTGCTTCTGGGATTGTCCATCGCCATCTGCGTGGGGGCGCAGTTTTCCTTCTGGATACTGTTGCTGCCGGCACTGCTCTTTATGCTTTGGGTGGCACACATCCGCCGGGGCGCGGCGCTGCTGATTTTCGCCGCTGCCTGTGTCACGGCATTGGTCTTGATGCTGCCGCTTTACGGATTTCGGCCTGTCGTCTTCGCCAAAGCCCTGGCCCACGCGGACTGGCTTGAAGTCGCCTCGCGCGATTTCTATTCGTCGGGCCTGTCGTGGCTGCTGTCGCGATACTTCCTGGAAAACGGCTTGGGCCTGTTGGTCCTGGCTGCGGTAACGCTGGTAACTTTTATTGTCTGGAAGCGGACCCGGTTTTTCGGAACAGCAGCGCCTTTGATCGTCAGCGTCCTGCTGTTCAGTCTGGGTTTGCGCATGCATTTCGCCGCCTTCACATTTTTTCTGCTGGCGCTTCCCTTCCTCATCCTGTTTATGGCGGGGGTTTCCGCCGATCTGCTGGAGGGCCGCTACGCGGTCGTTGCCAATGCCGTAGTAGTTGGGGTTGTGATTGCCAACCTCATGATCGACGTTTATGGCCTGCTGAATCTGAATTCGCGAAGCCACTAAAAACTTCCTCGCATCCAATGGGTTGGATTACACTGAGGGAGCATGGGAACCGGAGGCCATTCTGTGAGGCCCGCGCTGAATAAAACAGCCGTCCGTCCGTTCATCGCGATATCTCTTCTTGGAATTGTGCTTGCTCTCCCTGCCGCCGCGCAGATGTACGGCGGTCCACCGACCAGCACAACCGTCGGCGGACACTTCCTGGCGCCGCCGCCGAGCGCTACTTCAACGGCCGCGCGGCATACTCCGAATGCTTTGCCCAGTGTTACCTCCATCCCCAACTACGGTTTTCACTACGGCTACGGTCCGTATTACAACGGCTATCACGGTGGTCATGGCTATCGCAACGGAGGCTGGGCTTACGCCGTTCCCTACTATTATCCCGTGGACAATTCCGCTTACAGCTACGACTACGTAGGCGGCGCGGGTCCGGATCTGTACTCCGGCCCTCCTGTCGGGCCCAACGATCCCGGCCTCCACGTGCTGGTGGAGCAGCCGCCGGCCAGACCGTACAGTGAAGATGAGCCTTATCCGCAAGCTTACGCTCCGGCACCGCCTCCGGAGCCGCCAGCGCCTCCACCGGCAGATGTGAAGCCGGGAGATCCGACGGTGCTGGTCTTCCGCAATGGCAAGCAGCAGGAAGTGACCAACTACGCCATCATGGGCGATTCGTTGTACGTCTTCGACCAGGCCCGAAAGAAGATTGCGCTCGCCGATCTGGACCTACCGGCAACCGTGAAGGCCAACGATGATCGCGGTGTCGAGTTCAACCTGCCGCCGGGCGCAACCAGGAAGACGACTACCGCGCCGGCCCCGCTAAGCACCGCACCCAATTCGCGGCCAACGCCCGATTCCACTCCCGATACCACCACCAGCGCACCACCCAATGTTGCCGCGGTGATGCCGTAAGCTGAAAATGGCTGCAGATCCTTCTCCTTGTCATCACGAGGAGACCTTCAGGTCGACGAGGGATCTGCTTTTTGAATTTCGACATTGGTCTTGAGGACCGTCATCGCGGGATGACACATTGAACATGTCCCGCTCTACCGCACTCATTTACAATCATCCTGTGCACAAGTTTTACGACAACCCGGCCGAGCGCGTCGCGCCCGCTGGCGTGCGCGTGCCGCCATCCGTTTCGATCGGCAACGTCGAAATCCGGCCTGCAACTGTGCTCGCTCCCATGGCCGGAATCACCGACACGGTCTTTCGCCGCTTCATTCGCAACCTTGGCGGCTGCGGCCTCATGATGACGGAGTTCACCTCCGCCGACGGCATCGTCCGCCACAAAGACAAGAAGGCGAAACAGTACCTCACGTTTTACGGCAACGAACATCCCATCTCGGCGCAACTGTTCGGCAGCGATCCTTCGACCTTGGCGGACGCGGCGCGCGTGGTCCAGGACCTGGGCTTCGACGTGGTCGACCTGAACCTCGGCTGTCCCGCAAAGAAGGTCGTGAAGTGCAATGGCGGCTCAGGCCTGTTGCGCGACCTGCCGCTTATCCGCAACATCTTTGAGTCGGTGCGCTCGGCCGTGACCATCCCCTTCACCGTGAAGTTTCGCGCCGGCTGGAGCGACAAGGAAGTGGTCCACATCAACCTGGCGAAGATGGCCCAGGAATGCGGCTTGGCTGCGGTCGCCTTGCACGCTCGCACTCGCGAGCAAGGCTACAGCGGGCAGGCGCGCTGGGAGTGGATTGCCGCGGTGAAGGACGCGCTCACCATTCCCGTCATCGGCAACGGCGATGTGCGCTCGCCCGAGGACGCAGCTGCCATGGTGGCGCAGACCGGCTGCGACGCGGTGATGATTGGCCGCAGCGCTGCCTCGAACCCGTGGATCTTCCGCCAGATCGAGCAGTACACCGCGACCGGGGCGTACGATCTGCCCAGCGATGCCGACCGCTACGACATGATTCGCACCTACTTCGCCATGCTGGTGCAGGAGCGTGTGGGCGGCGCCGAAGATTTTTGGCAAGATGAAGCAGTTCGCCTCGTGGTTCACTCACGGCGTGCCGCACGGCGCCCAGTTGCGCAAAGCGGTGTATGAAGCGAAGACGAGCGCCGAGATTCTCGATGCCGTGGATCGTTTTTTCACCGAGCTGCTGAGCGGCACGCACGCAGGTGCATCGCCTACCTTGCGCGACCATGCGCCCGCCGAAGCTCTTCCCGCATAAATAATCACAAGGGTAGTGTCTTAATTTCATCGGGTTTGAAAGGGCACGGATTCATCCGTGCCGTAAGCGCCTTCCCACCAACGCGGCTTTAGCCGCTGAGGGGCGTCCGTATCGAAAGTAGGACACTACCATCACACCCGTCCTCTTTGCCTCCTGACGCACCGATGGGCGACAATCGCAGAATGTCTCCTGGCAGCGAAGCCCTGCGCGTCGGAGTTGTCGGCTGTGGCGCTTTCGGACGCAATCATGCGCGCGTCTATCGGGACCTCGCAGCCGATCCTTCGCAGAACCTCCAATTCATCGGCATCGCGGACCTCGACTATGGCCGCGCGCAAGCTATCGCTAAAGAGTTCGGGACGCAGGCCTTTCATTCGCTCGATGAACTCATCGCAGCGAGAATCAACGCTGCCTCAGTCGCAGTTCCCACTGTCAGCCATCTCGCAGTCGCCCGGAAGTTGATCGAAAGCGGCGTTGATGTCCTGATTGAGAAGCCGCTGGCTACCACGGTCGCCGAAGCCGACGAGTTGATCGAACTCGCCCGGCGGCATGGCCGCGTCGCTCAGGCCGGACACCTGGAGCGCTTCAATCCGGCGGTGCGGGCGACCGTCCCGCTCCTCACCCAACCCATGTTCTTCGAGGTCCACCGGCTCAGCGTGTTTACGCCGCGCTCGCTGGACGTGGATGTCATCCTCGATCTGATGATCCACGACCTGGACGTGGTGCTGTCCTTCGTCAAGTCGCCAGTGAAGGAAATCCGCGCCGTGGGCTTGCCCATCCTGTCGCAAAAGGTTGACATCGCGAATGTGCGCATGGAGTTTGAATCGGGCTGCGTAGCCAACTTCACCGCCAGCCGGGTCAGCACCGAGCGTGTCCGCAAGCTGCGTTTCTTCCAGCCGCATCAGTATGTCTCGCTCGACTATTCGCGGCAGGATGTGCTGGTGCTCACGGTGAACGAATCGGCTTCCGACGCTGCCGATCTCGATCCCTTCAATCCGGCAAGCGTGGCCGCCAGCGCTTTTCCCGGCATCACACCGTTTAAGCCGAAGGTGGAACAACAGGAGCCGCTGCGCGCGGAGCTGAGCAGCTTCCTCCGCGCGGTGCGTGAGCGCTCCCAGCCGGAGGTTACGCTGGAGGACGGCAGGCGGGCACTGGCAGCGGCCACGCAGATCGTTGACGCCATCGCCGAACACAGCCGCCGCGCCAAATTAATGGAATTGACTCGGGAGTGAAAGCTGTCCTACGCTTGCAGCCAGGGTCCCCAATCCGCGCCGGTTTTGCGCGAATTGGGGTAGCAATCATGCTGGAAGAACTGGTGACCATCACGAAGTTCCTGAGCCTGGGCGAAGCCAAGCTGGCGCAAGGCAAGCTGGTTTCCGTCGGCATCACCGCCTTCGTGTGTGACGAAAACATGCACGCCATGAACTGGCACATGGGCATGGCCCTGGGCGGCATCCGCTTGCAAGTGCCCGACAGCCAGGTGGTGCGCGCGCTGGAAGTGCTGGAGGACTTCGACCCCGAAGACTCCGAAGCGTCGCAAGCTGAAGATGAAGATGACGATGACGGCGAGATGGAAGAGGTGGCGTGTTGCCCGGAGTGCGAGTCGCTGGAGATACGCGAAGTAGCCGGCAGCAATCCGCGCCAGATCACGCTGTGGTCGTCGGCCATTCCCCTGCCTGAGCCACCAACCCAGGTCAGCCGCCGCTGGAAATGCCTGATGTGCGGATACCAGTGGCGCGACGCGGAAGAATAATTCTCCTGGACGTCCCAGCAAATTCCGCTAAGCTGTTCTTGTAAGGTCTGAGTTGCGCCTAACTCAGCGGGAGAGGATATGCCACTTCGTTCTCACTCACTCAGACGGATTCTGCATTGCTCGGCTACATCTGTTCTCTTGGCTTGCTGTTGCCTAAGCGGTCTTGCCGAGGCTGCCGATCCGGAATTGGAGAAGGCAATCCAGACCGGCAACGAAATGCTGCAGCAAGGCCAGGTGAGAAAAGCTCTCTCCGAGTTTGAGAAGGCGGTGAAACGGTCCAACAACACGGCGCCTCTAGCGTATTGGGGTGAGGCGCGTGCACATTACGCGCTGGGCGAGTATAAAGAGGCCGCCGCCGCTTGCCAAGAAGTGATCGCCAACAATTCCAGTCCGCAGGTCCAAGCTATTGTTCATAATTACGCGGGAGCGGCCCTTGTTCTGGAAAGCAACAAAAAGAACGAGAAGCTGCTGAAGCTAGCGGAGCAGGAATTCCGCGCGGCGCTGCAGCAACAGGACAATCTCCAGACGCGAGTAAACTTGGGACTGGTTCTTATTTATCAGAACCGAGTGGATGAAGGCATCGCGGAACTGAAGCAGGTACAATCCGCCAGGGCGACGCCGTCCAGCAGAATTCAAAGGCTGATCGAACACCCTGAACTAGCGAAGCTAGATCTGGCTCCGGAATTCTCCGCCAAGACGCTTGATGGAAACACCGTAGACATCGATAGCTTGCAGGGCAAAGTTGTTCTGCTGGATTTCTGGGCCACTTGGTGCGCACCGTGTCGCATGACCCTCCCGAAACTGAAAAAAGAGTATGGCAAGCTCTCATCGCAGCCCGTGGTGTTTCTAAGCATCAGTGCCGATCAAAGCGAGGACCAGCTGCGGAGCTTCCTGGAAAACGATAAGCCGCTGTGGGCGCAAATCTACGACGGAGACGATAATATTCGCACGATGTATGCCGTGCGCGCCTATCCCACGTTTATCGTGGTTGGTCCCGACGGCGTGATTCGCTATCGGACGACTGGAGCGGAGGATGTTCCCATCGGCGAGGTGAAGAAGCAGCTCAAAGTCCTGGAAGGTTCGACAGGACACTCCGCTAAGGCCGCAGACGGCGGCAAGTAACCTGAGATAGGGCGTCTGCTGCATTTTACCGAGGTTGGGTCGCCGTGAAGGCCAGCTGCTTCTCTTGCGCCGCGACTGACTCCTCGCGAAAGGCCGCGCCTTCCAGCCGCAACAGAAATGCCTTGACCGGCAGTCCGCCTCCATAGCCGCCCAGGTAGCATCCCGCGGCGAGCACACGATGGCAGGGAACGATGATGGCGACGGGGTTGTAGTGATTCGCCTGGCCAACGGCGCGATAGCCGTTGGGGTTGCCGACGGCGTGGGCGATTTGAGCGTAAGAGCGTGTCTCGCCGTAGGGAATCCGCAGCAATTCCTGCCAGCAACGCTTGCGAAACTCGGTGCCGCGAAGGTCGAGTTCGAGATCGAAGTCGCGGCGCTTGCCGGTAAAATATTCTTCCAGCTGCTTGCGGACATGGCGCGTGCGGGACTCTGACTCCTGCCACCCGACTTCCTTGCCGTGAATTGCTTCCGGCAGCCCGCGATCAAACTCCAGGATGACCAGCGCCGCCGCCGAGGTCCCAATCAGCAGCGGCCCAACCGGCGAGGCCATTCGCGAGTGGTACAGCGTTTCCATAGGTGTCTCCGCCAGATAAGACTATCAGCGCCAGGGGGACTCTGATCAAGTCAAGCGAAGTCCCTCAGCGGCCGAAGCCGCATTGGTATTGCGGCATTTACGGACGGCCTAAAGGCCGTCCCCTTCAAGCCCCGGACGTAATGAGAGCTTCGCTAGCTCTTGCCGCGGGCGCCGGCTACACGCATGGGATAGATCGCAAAACGGTTCATCCGGGCGCGGACCGAAGGATCGTCTTCGCCGAACTGCCGGGCTTCGGCTTCGTCGGCGACCTCGAGGATTCCCACACCGAAAGCTCCTTCCGGCGCCAATACCGGCCCATAGAGAAGAAGTTTGCCGGCCTCAAACTGCTGCTGGCAATAAGCGCTGTGCTGCCCCATCAGCTCCCGCTCCTGGTCGGTTATGTCATGAGGAAAGGTGGTCCGCGGCGGGATCAGCTTGAAATAAAATGCTGCTTATTCATGGTCAGCTCCTGATGCCTAACGCGAAGATCAAACATTCCCTGCCATCATTGCGGCTGCACGTAAACCGGATTGTTGGGCGAAGGCGGTTCGTAATCCTGACCGTACTTGTTCTTATGTGGGAGCGAAGCCGCTCTGGTCACTGCTACCTGGATCGTGCCCAGGGAGCGAGCGCTATCGCTGAGCTGCACTTCGCGCGACAACGCTTGCAGGGTCGCGGGCTGGGCACTCTCGTTCCAGACGTGCAGCATATAACGGCCGGCAGGAACATTGGGGATCGTGACGTCTCCTTGCTTATTTGTGGTCGCGAAGTACGGGCTGTTGAGCACGACGACCACCGCGCTCATCTCGGGATGAATATTGCAGAAGATGAACGAAACTCCTTCGCGGTCGAAGTGCACGGTGCGCGAAGTGCCTGCCTCATAGAGTCCCAGGTCGAAACGCTTGCCGTTAAACAGCGAAAACACATTGTGAAACCAGGGATCGTGATTAGGAAACTCGACGGTCGAACCTCGCGTCACCACCAGCAGGTGAGGCTCGAAGGTCTTGTTCTTCTGGGCCAGCACGGCGTGCATGGGTGCAACCGGAGCGGGGTCGGCCATAGGCGCCAGCCAGACGACGGTGGCGACGGCCGGAGAGGTTGGCGCGCCGCCTGCAAGGACTACTTTGCCCGTGACCGTCAACTGCTGCGCGCAGCCGATGACCGTGGTCGTCAGGCAGCACGCGATCGCCAGCAGCCGCGCCCAAGGTCGTAACATCCTGAACAGAGTTCTCAGAACAATACCCCCACCGACATATTGACCTGGTCAGCCTGATAGCTGCTGTCGTAGATGGTAAAGGTGCGCAGACGGCGGTATTCCATCGACAGCAGCAAGTCAGAACGCGGCCGGTAGATTACATTGCCGAAGGCCCCGCGGTTGGCGGTAAAGAAGGGTGCCGCGTAGCTGGTGACCTCCTCGCCGAAGTAGCGAACGTCGGCGGCAAATGGGCTGTCCTGTCCAAAGGCGCCGTTGAACTCCAGCTTGGGAGTAGCGCGAAACTTCAGTTGTCCCCAACCGCCGACGACATTGAGCGCATCAACTTCGGTGCTGGGACTGGAGAGCATGCCGTTGAACAGGACGCTGCGTCCCAGGGCTGCGCCCAATCCGCCAATGGCTGCTCCGCGATAGAATTCGCTGCTCAGGGCGAAGCGCCGGCCCAGCGGCAGATTGACGTCCATGGTGGCTGCCCAGCCATCTACCATTCGGCCATAGCCCCAGTTTTGCCGGCTGTAGTACGCGCCCGCGCCAACGGTGAAGGTCTGGCCAAAGAATGGATGAGAGTACGCGACCCGGGCTGCGTACGCCGGCTGTCGCGATTGCTCGCCGGCGGTGGGATAGCGATACCAGGTGTAGTAACCGCCGCCGGGGATCTCTCCGGTCAAGTTATCGAGAAATCCGCCCTGGACGGTCACCGTGGAATCGCCGCTCAGGGCGAAATGATGCTCGACGCGCAGCTGCGGCGTCCATGCCCACAGATTGCCCGCATAGGCGAGCGGCGGAACGATAACCGAGGCAAACGAAGTGGGGCTGTCAGGAGACAGGAACAACTGGTCCTGGCCGGCGATGACCGACGTGGTTTTCCAATCCAGCCGGACCGCGGCGGTACGCAGCTGGACCAGGCCATTATTCACGCCATTGTTGGTGGCTGGAAATCCGCCGCCGAAATCAAAGTTGACGCTGGCGCTGGTGCGCGCGCCCCAAATCTCGGGGCCGAAGGTCTCGAGACCGATGATGGATTGGCGCAGCGTGCCACCCACCGAACCCGAGGCGCTGCCCGGAGCGGACGGCTCGGCCCAGGTGGGCACGTCCTGGTTGTCCACAGAACCGCTATTGCCAAACAGATTGAACAGCACAATGCCCGACAGCCGCACGCGATACTTGGAAGCGCTTTCGACTTTGGTTTGATACTGGTCGTCGACCTTTCCGGCGAGCAGTTGCTGGTCTTCCTCAACGTGGTCCAGGCGCTGCTCCAACTGCGCGGTGGTGGGCGCACCGTAGGCCGGCGATTGCTCATCCACAGTTTCGTTCTCGGCGGCGTTGCGGCGGGCTTCCAGTTCCTCGCGCAGACGCGTGATCTCAGCCCGGCTGGCTACGGTTTGCTGTTGCAGTTGCAGCACCATGTCCTTCAGCTCATGGACCTGGCTTTGCAATTCCTGTAGAGCAGCAGTGTCGCCGGTGGTCTGGGGTGGAGTCTGCGCAGCGCAGGAACATGCCAGCATCAATCCGAGCCCGAGCGCGCGCAGCGCGGCCGTTACAGAACAAGGTTTGACTTGGCCCTGCTTGGGGCGGACGAGTCGGGTATCGCAGAAATCATTCATGTCGCACCTCTCTGCAACCAAGTTACCCAGGGCTCAGAAGTGGCGAACAAAAAACCTTCAGGCAGTGAATGGTTGCGAAGCGTCGGCCAGGCGGCCATTGCTGGCAGCCGTTTTCTTGTTGCAAAGCCGCGGCAATACGATTTCCATCACCGTGCGTCCGGGCGTCGAGCTTTCCAGGTACAGGCTGCCATTGTGGTCCTGCACAATCTTCTGTGCGATGGTGAGACCCAATCCCGTTCCATTCTCTTTGCCATGGCTGACGAAGGGATCGAACAGTTTGTCGCGGATGGAGAATTCTACTCCGGGACCGTCGTCCGTTACTTGAATTCGTAAGTCTCCGTTCAGGTCGGCCACGGTCACGCCGACGTGCCCACCGCAGACCTGCGCGGCCTGACAGCCGTTCAGCAGCAGGTTGTAAAAGACGCGCTCCATTTTGCGGGGATCGAACTGTGCGTTGTGCAGGCCGCTAGAGTCGATGGCGACGGTGACCTGCTGGAATTGACGATGCGACCGCACCAGCTCGATGGCCCGGCTGATGGTCCTCTCCACCGGCGTTTCAATCACACTGAGCGACTCGGCGGGACGCGACAGCTCCAGCAGCGAGTCGACCAGATCGGTCAGCCGGTTCACCGCAACCCGAATTTCCAGATATAACTCCTCGCGCTGTAACGGGCTCAGATCAGCGTCCGCCAGGAATTCCGCATTCGCCAGCACTGCGGTAAGGGGATGGCGCAAATCGTGCGAAATAGAGCTGGCCATTCTGCCGATGGTAGCCAGGCGCTCGGAGTCGAGCAGGCGCTGTTGGGCCTGGCGCAGGCTGTCGCGCATCCGGGAGAAGCTTTCGGTAAGCTCGGCCACCTCGCTGACCGCGGGAGATTGCAGGGGATAAACGAAATCTCCGCCGCCCAGCGCGCGTACGCCGTCTACCAGCTTCTCCAGCGGCCGGGTAAAGGTTCCCGCGATGAGGTATACCAGCAGGCTGCCGCCCAGCACCGCTCCCAGGCCGACGGCCAGCAGCAGATGCCGAAGGTGATTTAGAAATACGGTGGCCTGATCGTAAGACTTCATCACCATGATGGTGACTTCCGGCGATTCGTCCGGATTCAAGGTCAAGGCCGAAACCACAAAACTTTCCTTCCCCAGTTTCCAATTCGCCTTGCCATCGAGAGCGGGAGTGGCTGCCAGTTGCGACTTCAATTCGCCGCTCTGTTCAGGATTCAGCGTAGTCACCACCACCGTATTGCCGCTCAGGATAGCCACTTGGCTGGCGGCTACCTGGCCCACCTGGCGGGCCACGGCGGCATTCATCTCGTAGCCTACGGCCACTACGCCCAACAGGGCGTTATTGGAGCGAGGGCCAAAATAAATGGGCGCCAGAACGACTTCGTAAAGATGGCCGCCGGCAAACCACCATTGCTGCGGTTCATCCAGAGAGCCACGACTGTCCAGCAGCCGCTGCGCCTGTTCGCGCGAGATGCCGGGAGACTTGGTATGGAAGCCGACGAACTGGTTGGCCGGATCCAGCAAGGCAAAAAGGTCGCCGCCGGAGAGATAAAACATCTCCCGCGAGCCGTCCTGGATGGTGGGAGCGTGGCGCGAGGTCATGAGCGCCTTCAGGCTGGGAAGATCGGCCATCAATTCGGCCAGACGCGCCAAATCGGCCTCGCGCTCGCGCTGGAGATTGCGAAAGCTCTCAACCGAATCGGCCAGGTCACTGCTCAATCCGCCGCGAACATGATTGGCGACGGTGTGCTGGACGATCAGGAGCGATACGGCGGTGAGACCGGCCGAGGTCAGCAACATGGCGATGAGGAACTTGGTGCGCAACCGTAATCTACCCATCGCCGTTTCCTTCCTTGCCTCAATCAACGAACAAACTTATACCCCGTCCCGTGGACGGTGCGGAAATGCACAGGATCGGTCGGGTCCTGTTCCAGCTTCTGCCGCAGACGCAGAATGTGAGTATCGACGGTGCGCGTGGTGGGATAGTTGTGGTAACCCCACACCTCATTCAGCAGCTCCGTACGGGAGATGGCACGCTCCTGATTGTTCAGGAAGAAGCGCAGCATCTTGAATTCCTGAGGGGTAAGCGGGATAAGCTGTCCGCTGCGGTGCAATTCCATGCGCGAGAAGTTCACCTCCACATCGTCAAAGCTGAACGCCTCGAGCTTGTCGGACGCCTGGTTCAGACGGCGCAGGGAGGCCCGCACCCGCGCCAGCAGTTCGCGGGGGCTGAAGGGTTTGGTGACGTAATCGTCGGCGCCTAGTTCCAGGAGCAGGACTTTGTCCAGAACATCGCTGGCTGCGCTCAAGACGAGGATGGGGACGTTAGAACTTTCGTGCTTAATTTCGCGACACAGGTCCTGGCCCGACTTGCCGGGCAGTCGCAAGTCCAGAATCACCAGCCGAGGCATGGTAGCGCGGAAAGTTTCCATCGCCATCATGCCGTCGGAGGCAATGGACACATCGAAACCGGCGGATTCGAAGGTGCGCCGCAAGGCGCGCTGAACCGCCGCATCGTCCTCGATGACTAGTATTTTCTCCATATTCGCCTTCCGCAGTGCCTGAACTACAGCTAATAACAGTTCAAAGTGGCAGTCAACGGTCTGTTAACAATTCTGTGACAAAAACACGCAGAAGTTACATTTCCCGGCCCGAGATCACGGCTTGGCAGAAACCCTACAATATTCCTACCCCCTCATCCGTCTACAGCAATAGATGGATGAAGCGACGAGCCTGGAGCGGATGGCACTCGAACAGGACCAGCGGATCTCCGAGGTGGTCAAGCGGGAGCAGTCCCGGCTGGGCAACTTCATCCGCCGCCGTGTGCCCGACCCGCGCGACGCCGAAGACATCCTTCAGGAAGTGTTCTACGAGCTGGTGGAGGCAAACCGGCTGCTGATGCCGATCGACCACGTGACCGGCTGGCTGTTTCGCGTGGCCCGCAATCGCATCATCGACTTGTTCCGCAAGAAGAAGCCGGAGAGTTTTAGCGGCGCAGCGGTGGAGGACGACGACGGCGAGTTGCTGCGTTTGGAGGACTTGCTGCCTTCACCCGAGGCGGGGCCGGATGCGCTTTACGCCCGCAGCGTTTTGCTGGACGAACTGGAGGCCGCGCTGGACGAGTTGCCCGAGGAGCAGCGCGAGGTGTTTGTAGCGCATGAGCTGGAAGGGCGCAGCTTCAAAGAGATTGCCGCCGAGACCGGCGTCAACGTGAATACGCTGCTCTCGCGCAAACGGTATGCGGTGCTGCATCTGCGCGAACGGTTGCAAAGCATTTACGACGAACTCACGAAAGCATGAGGGACCGAACATGAGAAAGAAAATGATTTTCATTGTTCCGCTGGCGATACTGGGGATCCTGTTATTTATCTTCATCGGCGGCGAGATCGTACTGCAGCTGTGGAACTGGCTGCTGCCGACGTTGTTTGGATGGAAGGCGATCACGTTCTGGCAGGCGGTGGGAATTCTGGCGCTGTGCCGGATTCTGTTCGGCGGCTTCGGCCGCGGCTGCCATCGCTCCAACTGGCGGCGGCGCATGGACGATCGCTGGCAGAACATGACGCCCGAGGAGCGGGAAAAATTCCGCCACGGTATGCGCGGCGGCTGTGGCCTCGGTTCGCCGGCGCAGGAAACAAAGGCTTAGTGTGGACCAAAAATCCCCGCCCTAGCCAAAACAAGGCTAGAACGGGGCACCCACTCGAAACTTGAAACTGCTCTACTTCCCGCTGGCCTGGAAGCGCTTGCTGACTTCGGCCCAGTTCACCACGTTCCACCATTCTTTCAGGTAGTCGGCGCGGCGGTTCTGGTATTTCAGGTAGTAGGCGTGCTCCCAGACGTCGTTGCCCATGATGGGATAGAAGCCCTGGCTCATGGGATTGTCCTGGTTCGGGGAGCTGACGACTTGCAGCTTGCCGGCGCTGTCGCGCACCAGCCAGCTCCAGCCGCTGCCGAACTGCTTCAGCCCGGCGTCGTTGAACTTCTCCTTGAAGGCGTTGAAGTCGCCAAAGGTACTCTTGATGGCGTCGGCGATGGCGCCATTGGGTTCGCCGCCGGCGTTGGGCGCCATGATCTTCCAGAACATGGAGTGATTGACGTGGCCGCCGCCGTTGTTGCGCACGGCGTTGCGGATGGCCTCAGGCACGTTCTCCAGGCCTTTCAGCAGATCTTCGGCGCTGAGCTTTTGCAGATCGGGAGCCTTCTCCAGCGCGGCGTTCAGGTTGGTGACGTAAGCCTGATGGTGCTTGTCGTGATGCAGGTGCATGGTTTGCGTATCGATGAAGGGTTCCAGTGCAGCGTAGTCGTAGGGCAGGGGCGGAACTTCGAATGCCATTCTGATCGTCCTCCAGTTGGCTGATGCTAGGGAATATTGCGAAGATTCAAACCGGGCAAGACCCACACTTCGCCCGGCAGACCATTATAGTCAGTTGCCGGTGGCTAGTGGCCAGTTTCAAGGGCTCGGACTGAGGCAGTCGATTTACCTTAGACCACTCTCCTCGTTCTCCAGGATGTGCCGGGATGTCTCGCTTGCCGTGCAGAATTCGAATAACGTGGAGAGCGTCGCCATCTAAGGTGTAATAAATTCGAATGGACTCAAATCCTGCAACCGGCCATGAGCGAAGATTTTGAAGTTGCGGATTGCTGATGATGTGATCCCACCGAGGGATGCTCGCGCAACGATTGCACAGTTCGCCGAACGGCCTCCCGGAAGCGACCGGCAATGTCGGGAAGATCCAGGGTAACAAGGTAATAGCGAAACTGACGGGCAACATCGTCGCCGGCGGCTTGCCGATAAAAGACCCTCACGAACGTTGGCTGGGCTTATGCTCAGACAGCATCGCGTCGGTCCGCTGGCCGACGGAGCCCCAGAATTCCTCCTCGGAGAGTTCCTTGGAGGCGAGTCCCTCGGCCAGCAGGGCGTCGAGTTCTTCCAGCGTCCCGCAGAAGCCAGGGATCGCGCGCTGTTCCACCGCCGTCAACGCGGCTTCCAGGACTTCGTCAACGGAACCGTAAGCGCCACGTTTAATGACAGCCTGGACCCTCTGCTTCTGCTCCGGCGTCAGATGGATGGTCATCGCGTTTCTGCTCCGCATATTCTTTAGAGTACGGAAAAAGCTGCCCTGAATCAACGCAGAGCCACGCAGCCGGAGGCTGTGCCGGCACTCCGCGGCTCACGCTGGCCCCATCGGACGCCAAGCCGCCCATGTTCGGACCAGCAGGATCGATCGGGGCTACCCCTCGGCCGCAGCTTATTGCGCGGGCGCAGGCACAGTCTGCCACGGCTGCGATTCGAACACGAGCAGTTGCGATTCCAGCTCCCATTGCAAGTTTGCTTTCGCACTCTTCTTCAGAAAGCTTTGGCACGCCGCCGACGGCGTCTGCGGCGTGCTCAAATCCGACGCACACTCCTTCACCGGCGTGAAGGTTCTGGCATCGCTCCACAAACTTGCCCCGGAAATGAAAGCATATTCCAGGCTGTTGCGCGCCATGTTCTTCAGTTGCGTATAACTGAGGCCCTGATCGAGTGCGCCGCGCAGATACTCCTGGGTCATATCGGAGCGTGAGACGCCTTCGTCATCGGTCGCGAGCGCGACTGGAACTCCCGCGCGAATGTACTGGCGCAGCGGATGCCGGTCGCCGGTGACGCCGAGGATGGTGGCATTGCTGGTGAGGCAGATCTCGATCATCACATTGCGTTGCGCCAGCTCGCGCAGCAGCTCCTGCGCCCGGTCTTCGTACATGACATCCATTCCGTGTCCGATGCGCTCGGCGCCGCCGATCTCGACCGACGCGCGTATGTGAAAGCTCAGCTCTTCAGGTGTGACCATGCCCTGCGCCAGCTCTCCGGCATGCAACGCGATGTGCACTTTGGGATAGACGCTGTGCAGGTATTGCAGCATGCGCATGTGCAAGGCGAAATCGCGCCGGGAGACATACCACTCTTCGGGCTGCACCAGATTCACTCCTACGAAGCGAGGGTCGGCGCTGGCCAGCTCGAAGCCCAGCACCATCTGGGTGAAGACAATTTCCTTGGGCACACCGCGCAATGCCATGTATTGATAGCGCTGGGTGATGGTGCATCCGGGGTCAGGCTGTGCCGACGCGCAGCGCAGCGTGGAATTGCGGACAACCTCGGCGTCGTCCATCTCTTTGCGGGCCGCGGCCACAACTTGCGGCATCCCATTGGCCAGAAGTTTGGCCCGCTGACGGGAAAGATCGTCATCCCAGCCGGCGCTGTTGGCCAGCGCCATAGTCTCCGCGAAGGCCGGGGCATGCATCAGCTCCTGATAAATCTCGTGCTGCGAGGCGGCGCGGGCAGCAGTTTCGGCCAGCATCTCGCCCGTCTTGCCGTAGCTGGCCATGATGAACTTGTCGAAGGTATCGAAGAAGTGGTCGTGGCCCGATAGTCCGGAGAGTTCCCATTTGCGCATGGAGTAGGCGTCCACCATGTCGCGATACAGGAAGCGGTCGGTGAGCGCATTGCGGGCCGGCACCGTACCTTTTTCGCCTCCACAGGGCGGCGCGCTGAGATAGAAGGTGGCGGGGTCGACGCACAAACTTTTCTCCGACGCCCAGCCGATGAACGTCTCCGCATAGATGGCGCCAACCAGATGGTTGTGCAGGTCGCCGCCTTTGGGCATCTGGCGGAGAAAAGCCATCACCTGATCGGGGTCGTTGCGGATGCTCTGAAAGTAACGCTCGGTGCGGGCGCCATTCGCGGCGTCGGCTGCGGTGCCAACCACCGGCGCCAGCATGGCGGCCACAAGAAGAAGCAATACTCTGGTAGTGTGCCGGCTCATGCGCTTACCCATGGGCCAGTTTCAACCCGACAATGCCCATGACGATGAGGGATGCGGAGGCGAGACGCAATATGCCGCTGGGCTCAGCGTAGAAGATCATGCCCACAATCAAGGTGCCGACCGCGCCAATGCCGGTCCAGGCGGCATAGGCGGTTCCCATGGGGATCTCCCTTTGCGCCAGCCATAATAGGGATCCGCTGCCGGCCATAAAGAGCACAGCCGTGATGATGCCGCGAACCCGAGTGTCAGGGTTCTGGGCGACCTTGAGACCGAGCGGCCAACCGATCTCCAACAATCCTGCGATGACGAGATAAATCCAGGCCATACGCTGCCTCCTACGGTAGATGTATTCTTATCCGGGCGTTACGAACCGAGCGCTACTGCGTCTCGCCAGCGCTCGCTCTCCGCTCGGGATCGAGCTGGGCAGTGCTGGTGCGCGTTCCCACCAGCGCCTCGAGTCGCGACAGGCGTTGCTGCATTTCCTCGATCTGATTTTGCTGAGAATCGATCTTCTGTTCCTGAGTCTTGATGACGTCGGCTTGCGCTTCGGCGCGGCGATATTGCTTTTGCACCTCGTTCAGCAGCATGGGAGTGAGGTACTGATAGCGAACCGTGTAGGGCTGGCCGTCGTTGTCGTAGGCGACCAACTCGGGATAGACCTGGGCGACTTCTTCGGCAATCAGGCCGTATTGCAGCGTGCGGTCGCCGTTGGAGTATTCAGGCTTATAGAGGAAAGTAACCGGACGAAGCTCCATCAGGGCGTCGGTGCTGTCGCCCATGTCGGCGATCTGCTCTTTGAAGCGGCGGGAAGAAACTACGGTGCCAAGCTGGCCGTTGTTGTCGACGTAGACCGGGATGCCATTACCGTCAACCGATGAACCGTAGATGCCTGCAATATAAGCGGCGGTCTGGGGGCCATCGCCGGTGTTGCCACCGATGCGGATGGTACTGCTTTCCGAGCCCGTGCCTTCATTACTGATGTAGACGTTGTTGTCGCCAGTCGTGTTGTTGTAGCCAGCCCGGTTCCCGTAGAAGGTGTTGCCGCCACCGGTGGTGTTGTTGTAGCCGGCGTCTGCACCGGAGAACGTGTTGTCGTTGGCGGTGGTGTTGCTGAATCCAGCGTTTTCACCAGAGAAGGTGTTGAAGTAGCCGGTGGTGTTGCTGAATCCAGCGTTTTCACCGGAGAAGGTGTTGCAGGCACCGGTGGTGTTGTTGTAGCCGGAGCTTTCGCCCGAAAAAGAATTGCAGTTGCCGGTGGTGTTGTTGTAGCCGGCGTCTGCACCAGAGAAGGTGTTGAAGTAGCCGGTGGTGTTGCTGAATCCAGCGTTTTCACCGGAGAAGGTGTTGCTGGCACCGGTGGTGTTGTTGTAGCCGGAGCTTTCGCCCGAAAAAGAATTGCCGTTGCCGGTGGTGTTGTTGTAGCCGGCGTCTGCACCGGAGAACGTGTTGTCGTTGGCGGTGGTGTTGCTGAAGCCAGCCTCGAAGCCGGAGAAGCTGTTGTAGCTGGCGGTGGTGTTGCTGAAGCCAGCCGATGCGCCGGAGAAGGTGTTGCGGCCGCCGGTGGTATTGCTGTAGCCAGCACGGGAGCCGGAGAAAGTGTTGAAGACCCCTGAGGTATTGCCGTAGCCAGCCTGGAAGCCGGAGAAGGTATTGCGCTCCCCCGATCCCGGTACATTGTTGGTGCCTGTCCCTGCCCCAAGAAACAGGTTGTCGTCAGTCGGACTGCCGATGCTCAGAACGGTGTTGCCGCCGATGCGGTAGGTGCCTGAGGTCGAGTTCACATTGCCGCTGCCGTCTACCGCGAAGGCTTCCACTCCGTCGTTCTGGCCACTGAGGATCTTGCCGCCCGCAGCGTTGTTGAACACAGCTGCGATACCGTTGGGGCTGGCCACGTAAGAACTGATTCCGGTGGTAGCGCCGGTGGTGGCGGTTGCGATGCCACGTACTCCGGTTCCCGAGATGTTAGTGGATGCGCCCTTGACGGCGATACCTCCAACGCCGCTGGCGATGCCATAGAGGGCATAGCCATAACTTGCCGTGGCGTTTCCGACGACCGCGTTATTGGGAGCCGAGGCATTTATTCCCGCTCCAGTTCCGCTCTGCGTTACTCCCACGATCTGGTCGGTGGTCGAGCCGCTGAAGGTCGTCGGGCCATCGCTTGTATCGCCTTTCCTGATTCCGGTTGTAGTCACGGTGGAGGGATTCTTCGCAGGGGATGACGACGCTTGATTGGAGGTTGTGCCGTTGGGTGAAGAGCTTGCGCCGCTAGCGAGCACGAAGTCAGAAACGCTCTTGCCGCCCAGGGTCTCGGCCTCATGAGCTTTGAAGGCATAAGGCACGCTCACCAGCAACACGCGCGGCTCCTCTGACTGTCCCTGTACCTGCACGCCCAGCCAGCGCTGCTCCTGTTGCGAGAAGAGGTCGGCCGGAAGTCCTGCGGCTGTCGTACTACCCAGCAACACGCCGTAGTTGCCGCCGGCATCGAGCGTGACGGTCTGCGTCTCCATCCACACCGGCGCGCCTCCGTCCTGCTGGTTATAGATGGCGAAGGTGACACCCACAGCAGAAGAAGAAAACGGCGCGCCTTGCGCGTCCCGCAGAGCTCCGCCATAGCGAATAAGGTTGGGAACGGTTGTAACGGAAGCTTGCTGGGCGGAAGCGGCAGAGAACAGCACAAGGGCGAAGACAACCAGGGCAAAAGAGGACGTGGCTCGGCGCATGGGCGATCCTTTCGTGTGGTGCAAATGTGACAGTGTAGCTGTGGGGCCTGAATTAGGCTGGGATTGTTTCGTCATTTCCCCGCGGTGTCAATCGTTAAGGACAGGGCGCGGGTCAGTTTGAAGAAACGCGCGTTCGACCCGAGATAGGTGTTGCAACACAAATTCAGGCCGGACCTTGGGCCCGGCTCGCTGCTAAGCCGGCGTTGCCAGGCAGGATTGTTCGCATCGTAAACATCTGATTGCAGGTCGGTTGCGAACGCGGAAGGCAACCAGTGGGCAACCGTCTTGCCGGCAAGGTCTGCGGCCAGCAGATCTACAAATCGCGGAGCCGAAAAGGCTGCTTTTCTTACGGTACAGCTGGCGAAACTGAAATCTCATGCGCACTTGTGCCTGCTACAATTTTGGCGGAATCGTGCGGATTGCGGGCTTCGCGTACGCAAGTGCAAAGCACGAAGGGGTTAGGCGCGGCCGTGATTTGTACCCGGCCTCGAATTCATCGAACTGCTGGGTCCATTAGGTCGTATATGCCTATAGCAGTGAGCGGGATTTGGGCCAGGAGTCGTGCCCTTGTGGGAGAGTTGATTGGACGACAACCAGGCCGTAAATGCGCTTGTCCGTCGCTGTGTGTCCGGCGACGCCGCGGCGTGGCAGGAAATCGTCCAGCAATATCACCGTAGGATTTACAACATCTGCTATCGCTTTTCGGGATCGTCAGATGATGCAGCCGATCTGGCGCAGGAAGTGTTCATCAAGATGTATCGCACGCTGAGTACGTTCGACACTACGCGAGCTTCCTTCATGACTTGGGTAACGACGGTCACGCGGAATTTGCTGGTCGACCACTTCCGCAAAGGCAAGTACGATCGGGTAACCGACTCGCTGGACGCGACGCCGGGCAATCAGGAAGACGGTTTGACGATTGCAGAGCAGTTGGAAGACGGAGCGGCAAGTCCGGAGGCCGCGATGCGCAGCCAGGAGACCAAAAAGCTGGTCCACGAGGGGCTGCGGCGGCTTTCGCCCGAGCTGCGGGAAGCGGTCATCTTGCGCGACTTGCAGGATATGGACTACAAGGATATTGCCAAAGTCCTCAGTGTGCCCGAGGGGACCGTGAAGAGTCGCATAAATCGGGGACGAACGGAACTGGCAAGGCTATTGCAACGTACCTATAAGCAGGCAAATTAATGGCGGGTGAGAACCAATTCGTAGTGCAGTGCGTCGAGATCGAAGCCCTTCTGGCCGAAGCCCTGGACGGAACGCTGCAAGGACCGACGCTGGCGGCCTTCGAGGCGCACGGGACAGTTGTGCTGCCTGCCGCGCGATGGTCGCTGACGCTCAGGCTGGAATGAACTTCCTGCAAGGGCTGGACGATGCCGAGCCGCCGCGCAATCTGGTACACAACATTCTGGCGCAGACCATTGGAGCGTTGCCCTCGGAGCACGCGGTGCCGAAGCCGCGTGGCGAAGGCTGGCTGGAGAAGCTGAAGGGACGACTGGCGCCCATGTTTGCGCCTATAGCTACGCCGCGCTTCGCCATGTCCTTCGGTATGGCCTTCTTCTCCATCACCATGTTGCTGGGCATTGCCGGCTTCCACTTCGCCGATGTGCGTCATCTTGACCTGAGCTCCAAGGGAATCACCAGGACTTACTACGAGACTCAGGCCCGGGTCATGCGTTACTACGAGAATATGCGCCTGGTCTACGAGATCGAATCGCGAGTGCGTGATTTACGCCGGGCCGCGACTCCCGACAGTACTCAGGACAACAATAAGCAGCAACAGCAGCAGGAGGCTCCCGCGGCCAAGCCCAATCCAGCTCCGAAGGATCCGTCGAAGAGCGACAACCGGTTGCCGGGTCGCAGCAATCACACCTACAGTCGCGACAATGGCGAGCCTCAGCTGGCCACGTTTCCGGCTGTATTCTTAGCAGCAATTCCCCAGGCCCGGCGAGTCAGGAGAACCGCATGAACTGCGCCCATCATCACGACGCACCCGCGGTTGCATACTGCCGCACCTGTGGCAAGCCACTGTGCAATGTGTGCACCCGCGACGTCCGTGGCGTCATTTATTGCGAGGAGTGTTTGGCCTCGCACTTGAGTGGCGCTGTGCCGCCACCAGGCTCAACCGTTGTGCCTCCCGCCGTGGAACCGCCGCCTGGCACGCCCAGCCCCAAACTGGCCGCCCTCCTGGGATTCATCCCGGGTGTGGGAGCCATGTACAACGGTGAATTTGCCAAGGGCTTCATTCACGTGCTGGTCTTCGCCACCCTGATCTGGCTGGCCAATCCGGAGCACGGGAGCGGTTTGTTCGGTATCGCAATAGCCGCGTTTTATATTTACATGCCCATCGAGGCCTACAAGACGGCGCGAGCGCGCGAGCTAGGACTGCCGGCGCCGGATCCGTTCGGCTTGAATCACCTTTTTTCCTCGGATCCACGCGCCAATCGGGCGAATGGTCCAGCTGCCGCTCCCTTCACGCCGGGCGCTGCTCCCACTGGTTCCTCTGCCGACGTCGCAGGCGTCAACGCCAATCCGGGCACGCTTCCGCAAGGCGAACCGCTCATCGAGGACCACTCCTCGCGCATTCCGGTGGGAGCCTTCATCCTGATTGGCCTCGGGGTGATTTTCCTGCTCGATGAACTAGGGGCGTTTCACTTCGACTGGATTTGGCGCTTCTGGCCGCTCATCCTTATCGCTATCGGCGTCCGCATCCTGATGCAGCGTCAGCGGAGAGGCTGGTAAGGAGGACATCATGAGATACCGTTACAACAAATATTGCTCCTGCGCCCGCTGCCGTGCTCATGGCTTCACCGCGCCCGCTGTCCTCATTACTCTTGGCGTTCTGTTTCTGCTGGACCAGATGGGTCATGCGCATTGGATGGGCTTCGACTTTACCTGGCCGGCGCTGCTGATTGTGATCGGCTTGATCAAGTTGCTGGAACACAGCGCTTCCGTCTACGGCCACATTCCGCGCGAATACAATGCCACGCTGCCGCCTAATCCCGGACAGCCCATTCCACCGGGAACTCCCGGCTATCCCGGATATCCGCCGCAGCCGCAGGCGCCCATCGTCACGCCGCAGCCCAATGCTCCGGCCGGTTTCATCACCTCGGACTCGCAGGTGGTGAGACCTGACGATAAAGGGGGACACAATGGCTAGCGTGAATCCATATTCTGTGACTGCGCCGCCACCGCAGCCGCCGCCCACTCCGCCGCCCTATCGCTACCGGCGGTCGTTCGCGGGACCCGTCATTCTCATCCTGATTGGCGTGTTGTTCCTGATGAAGAACCTGGGCTTCCGCTTTCCCATCTGGCACTGGTTCGGACATTGGTGGCCACTGCTGCTGATTCTCTGGGGCGTCATCGTTCTGGTCGAGAACATGACCTCGACCCGCATGGGCTATCGCACTCGCCGTCTCGGCGCGGGCGGCATCATCCTGATGGTCTTGCTGGTTACGCTGGGCGTCTCGGCGCATTACACCTCCGACTCTAACTACAACTGGGACGGCATTCGCGACCAACTCCAGATGGACGATGACCTGGGCGGCATCTTTGGCACCGCCTTCACCTTCGACGACACGCTGGAGCAGTCGTTCCCCGCAAATGGCAGCCTGCGCGTGGTGTGCGATCACGGTACCCTGAACATCACCACCGCCGAGGACAACAACATTCGCGTGGTCGTCCACAAAAAGCTGTACGCCCAAAACCAAAACGACGCCAACAACTATAACCAGGGCAGCAAGCCGCAAATCACCGTCAGCGGAAACTCGGTTGTCCTGAACGGTAACACTGACGGCGCCGGTGATCACGGCGTGCAGGCAGACATGGACATCACCGTGCCCGCCGATGCTTCGGTGGATATTGCCAGCAAGCGCGGCGATGTCACCATTAACGGCCGCAAGGCCGATGTCAAAGTCTCGCTACAACACGGCGACGTTGATCTGACGGAGATTACCGGCTCGGTCAAGGTCAGCCTGGAGAAAGGTTCCGTTCGGGCCGCGCAGATCACCGGCGACGTGGACGTTACCGGTCACGTCGACAACGTGAGCATCGATGAAGTCAGCGGCGCAGCCCGCCTCGACGGCGACTTCTACGAAGACATTCGCCTCAGCAAGATCGCCAAGGGCGTAACCTTCAAGACTTCGCGCTCCGACATGCAGATCGCCTCTGTACCCGGCGACATCGAGATTGCCAGCGATCAGGTTCGCGGCAACGATCTTATGGGGCCAAGCCGCGTGGCGACCGGCTCCAAGGACATTCACCTGGAGGACGTTTCCGGCGACTTGCAAGTGCAGTCCACCAACGGCGATGTGGAAGTTACCACTGGCGGCAAGCAGCCCGGCAAGCTGAGCGTCAACACGCAGCACGGTGACATAGCCTTGACCCTCGCCGCCAAAGCTCCACCCGACAAAGTGAATGTGGTGACGCAACACGGCGACGTCACGTTGACCTTGCCCTCGAACGAAGGCTTCCAGATCACGGCGGGGACCGGCAAAGGTGAGATCACCTCCGACTTTGACGCGATCAGGATCGACAAGAACAACGACGCTTCGCACGCCACCGGAACCGTCGGCAACGGCATCAGCAAACTCCAGGTCAACACCGACACCGGTGACATCAAAATCGGCAAGAGCTGAAGGCAGGGGCTGGGGATTTGGGATTGGGGACTGGGAGATCAGGGACTAGAGATCAGGGACTAGAGATCAGGGACTAGAGATCAGGGACTAGAGAGACTCTTGCTGAAGTCCGAGTTCCTTGAAGGGGACGGCCTTCAGGCCGTCCGTTCATGCCGCAATATGAATGCGGCTTTTAGCCGCTGAGGGACTTCGCCTTAACTTGAATAGGATTCCCCTAAAGGATTGGTTTCCAGTTCCGGCAGCCGCGCAGCGGCGACATTTGTTTTAGCCGTGGGCGTGAGCCCGCGGTGAAGCAGAAAAAACAATTGAGCCGCGGAGCGGCGGCACAGCCGGGCGCCCTGCACAAGCCGGGTTTGCTTGTGTGGAGACCCTTCGTAATTTCTCAAATAAATTAAGGACCAGATTGCGGACGCGCGAGATGTATCATTAATGGTACATTTGTGGAGGAGGACCTCTGCCAGAGCATGTGCCCGAAGTACCTGTGCGGTTTTATAGCGCCGAAACCGGCAGGGAGCCCGTGCTCGAGTGGCTGCGGAGCCTCGCTCGCGAAGATCGTCGCACTATCGGGCTCGACCTGATGCGGGTGCAGCTCGGCTGGCCCATTGGAATGCCTCTCGTGCGAAGCCTCGGAGAGGGACTTTGGGAGGTGAGATCACAGTTGCCAAGTCGACGAACTGCACGGCTGATCTTGTGCTTTCATGTGGAGAACATCATCGTGCTCCATGGCTTCATTAAGAGGACGCGAACCACGCCAGCTGACGACCTTACGCTAGCAAAAAGAAGGATGAAAGAAGTGAAAGTATGAGAAAAACTAATCCCCACATTGGTTCGTCCCTGGATGACTTCTTGAAGGCAGAAGGTGTGCTTGAGCAAACGCGTGCTGCGGCGCTCAAGGAAGTAATTGCCTATCAGGTGCAGAAGGCGATGCGGAAGGAGAAGATCAGTAAGCCGGAGATGGCGCGCCGTATGAATACCAGCCGCGCTGCCCTCGATCGCCTACTCGACCCCGGCAACTCATCCGTCACGCTCCAGACCCTATGTCGCGCGGCCCGGGCTGTCGGAAGAGATCTTCGCATCGAACTGGTTTGATCTGGATCGATTGTCACAGATACGCCGATTTGGTAGCGGGCTGTTTTGAAAATCAGGGGAGCCAATACGCCACGAAAGGAGGGGTATCGTGAAGTGGAAGCTGGCGTTGGTTGTGCCGCTTTTGCTGCTGTTCTTTTGTGTCGGAGTCGCCCATGTAATCAATCCCGACCTCTTTATCAAGCGTTCTGGAATTCGGAGGGGAGGAGAATTGCTGACGGATTGGAATAGGCTTCAATTTCAAATCGGCGGATTGATTTTTGCCGGATTCTCAGCCTACCTCCTCTACATTGTCTGCCGTACTCTCCTTTTTTCCCGATAATTCAATTGGCTTGCGGGAGACGCGGTTCGGTGCCCATGAACCGGAAACTGCAAAACTAATCCCTAGCCCCCAATCCCTAGCCCCTTCTTCACAATCCTCTCCACTTCCTCCACCACTTCATCAATGCTCTTCCGCGTAGTATCCAGAATCACCGCATCCGCTGCCGGCACCAGCGGCGAAACCACTCGCGTGCGGTCGCGCTCATCTCGCGCGGCGATCTCGGCATGCACCCGTTTCGCTTCGTCAGGCGATTCTGATCCGTTCTGCAAGATGCGCCGCTCGGCGCGCACCCTCTGCTCGGCGTCGAGAAAGATCTTCACCTCGGCATTCGGAAACACCGCCGTGCCGATGTCGCGGCCCTCCATCACCACGCCGCCATTCGCGCCCAGCTCACGTTGCCGTGTCACCATCACGCGCCGCACCTGCGGATGGGCCGACACGCGCGACGCGGCTGCCGTCACATCAGGCTCGCGAATCCGCCGCGAAACGTCGCGATCATCCAGCAATACCCGATTGCCGTCCCCACTCGGCTCCAGCCGGATCACCGATTTTTCCGCCAGCTCCCGCAGCGCCTCCGCGTCGTCCAGCGGCACCTGCTGCTCCATCGCTTTCAATGCCAGCGCACGATACATGGCGCCGCTTTCCAGATTGATGTAGCCCAGTTTCCTCGCCAGCCGCGCGGCAATGGTGCTCTTGCCCGATCCCGCTGGGCCATCAATTGCGATCACCAGCTTTCCCGCCGCGCTCATTCGCTGACAGTTCCCTTGCTGGGTGGTTTTGGCTTGGACGACGGCGATGACCTTCTTGGCCGCCGTTGCACCAGCGGCTTACCGGGTCGCGGAGGCAGTGCTTCGAACTTCGTGCGCGGCGTGAACTCATGCGCCAGCTGCGCCTGTAGTTCTGCAACCTGTAACATCACGCGCCCATCGACATGGACGAAGTGCAGCTCGCGTGCAGCTTGCAATGCGTTGATGGCTTCGCGCACCCGGCCGCGGCCGGTGAGCTTCGAAAAAAATTCCTCCACGTCCTGCTGCTGCGCCGCTAATACACAATCAAGATACTTGGAAACCAGCGCCGTGAGCGATTCGGCTACGGAGATTTGCGTGCCCTTCCTGACCGCATCCGGCGACCAGCGATACAGCACATCCCAGAAAACGCCCTCCTCGCGCTTGTAATCGACGCGGGTGATGCGCAGCTTGGCCCATAGCTCATCGAGTGCACGATCCAGCGCCGCCTCCGAGATGGCTCCGCCAACTAACTCGCGCAAACGCTCCTTAGGTATCGGGCCTTCTTTTTCGATGACCTGAAACGCATGTAGTGCCAGCGGCGAATATTCCGAGCGCGCTCCGCTCGTTGGCGCTTGCCGCGGATTGCGGTCGCCGATCAGTCCATAGAAGTACGGAAACACCGAGGCCGCAACAATGAAATTGTTTTCCGAAAAGACATTGGCCTCGTAGGCCGACTTCTCGCGCAGCAGGCGCACCATCAGCTCTTTCGCCTCCTGCGCTTCCTGGTCGGCGAAGGCCATGTGCGCAATGGGCAACTTCTCGTCGCTGCCCTTATAAGCCCCGACAAACGTCGGCGCCAGCACCGCAGGCCGTTGCGGATACAGCAGACAGAATCCCACCGTGTCGATGAACTCGCGCGCGTCTTCCAGCGTGCGGACCGCCCGCCCGTTCAGCCGCCACTTCTCGCGGCGCAGTTCCTGAAGTTGCTGTTCGTGCATAAAGAAGCTGTCAGCTCTCAGCCGTCAGCTACCAGCTAAGGCGTCGGCCGACATCCGGCGAGCCGATAATACAATCGCGAACGATCTGCAGTCCCAGCTGAAGCCTATTGCTCTCAGGTTTAGCTGATGGCTGACGGCTGAGAGCTGACAGCTAGATCCTCTTGAACGCCCTCTGAATGTCCTTTACAGAATATCGCAGAACCACTGGCCGCCCGTGCGGACAGCTCATGGGGCAATCCGTCTTCGCCAACTCTTGCAGCAGCCACTCCATTTTGTTCTGCTCCAGTGGCATATTCACCTTGATAGCCGCGTGGCAGGCGATGCTGGCGGCAATGTTGGTGCGGATCTTCTCCAGGTTCAGCGACTGCTCCTCGCGCTCGAACTGCTCCAGAACCTCGTGCAGCAAATGCTCCACTTGGCCAGCAACGATTCCCGCTGCTGTCGTCTTCACCGCAATCGTCCGCGAGCCAAACGGTTCCACCTCGAAGCCATTGCGGCTGAGCTCGTCGGAGATTTCCGCGAACACCGCCATCTGTCCCGGCGTAAGCTCCACGATGAGCGGCATCAGCATTTGCTGTCGCTCCGGCGACTCCGCCAGCCGCTGCTTCAAGATTCTCTCGAACAGAATGCGCTCGTGCGCTACGTGTTGATCGATGATCCACAATCCCTGCGGATTGATTGCCAGGATGAACGAGTCGCGAATTTGCGCCACCGGCTTCAGCGTTGCCAGCGATTCCAGGCCGGCAGGAACATCTTCCTCCGCCACTTCCGGCGAACAGCCATTTCCGCCCGGAGCCAGCGCCGCCACCGGCCCGCCAAAGGTCTGCGGCCCAAAGCGCGCCACCGGGATCGCGGCGTTGGCTTCGACGGCGAACCCGCTGCCCTCGAACTGTAGCGGTGCGGTAAACGGTGGAAGCTGCTGCGCGCGCAAGGCGAACGCCGCATCGGCTTCGGTCAAGTGCAGTTCGCTGCTCCCAAAATCGTGCGCGCCCGAAGTCAACGACGCGGATGCGCTCGGACTGGCATGCATCTCGGTCATGAACGACGGCACCGGCCGCGACTTCATCAGCACTGCGCGTACCGAATCGCGAATAAAGTCGTGCAGTATCGACGACTGCCGGAAGCGCACCTCGGTCTTCGATGGATGCACATTCACATCGACTTCGGTCGCCGGCATTTCCAGAAACAGCAGCACCACGGGAAAAACCGATGGCGGATTGATGTTGCGATAGGCTTCGGTGAGCGCGTGCTGCACCAGGCGATCACGAATCAGCCGCCCATTCACAAAGATGAAGATCGAGTTGCGATTCAGCTTCTGGATCTCCGGCCGCGAAACGAAGCCGTGCAGCTTGATCTCGCCCTTCACCTGCTCCGCAGGCTCTTCTACTTCGCTGCGCCGCCACGGCGGAGGCTGCGGCAGGCCGACGCGTTCGAGCGGCAGCAGTGCGCTCAACGCAATCAGCTGGTCCAGCGTCTCCTTGCCGAAGACCTGATAAATGCGCTGCGAATGGTCTGCAACCGGCGGCGCAACCAGCATCGCGTTCGTCGCCGAATGCAGCTCCCAGTGCATTTCAGGATGCGCCAGCGCGTAGTGCGTTACCAGCGACGCAATGTGCGACAGCTCCGTCGACTCGGCCTTCAGGAACTTACGCCGCGCAGGGATGTTGTAGAACAAATCGCGCACGGTAATGCAGGTTCCCAACGGCAGTCCAGCTTCTTCTACAGTGAGAATCTTTCCGCCGGCCATCTCGACAATCGTTCCAGCGGCATCCTCCGCCGCACGTGTCTCCAACCGCAACCGGCTCACCGACGCAATCGATGGCAGTGCCTCTCCCCGAAATCCCAGGGTCGCAATGGTCAGCAAGTCGTCGGCATTGCGGATCTTCGATGTCGCGTGCCGCTCGAAGGCCAGCATGGCATCGTCGCGCACCATGCCGCAACCATCGTCGATCACCTGGATCAGCTTCTTGCCGCCCGCTTCGACGTTCACTCGAATGCGGCGCGCGCCCGCATCCAGCGCGTTCTCCAGCAGCTCCTTCACCACCGAGGCAGGCCGCTCCACAACCTCGCCCGCAGCGATCTTGTTAGCTACATTTTCCGAGAGAACGTGGATGCGGCCCATCGAGTACTACGTTACATGAGGGCGGTGGTTCGTGGTTAGTGGATAGTGGTTAGCAAGACTAGGGTCTCGGTGTTCCTGTCGTTTGGGCCTTCGAATCAATCCAAGACACTGAGGTTCGCTGCAGCCGTTTTCGTGATGTCCAGCGCGAGATTCCGTACACCAAGAGTGTGTAGTAGCAAATATTCACCGACAGAGCGATCCAAACTTCGATGGCAACTGGCAGACGACCGTCTCCTGCGCCAACTATCATGACGCGCTCGGCTTCTCCTACCAGTTTGCCAGCAACGTAAAGGACGGCGTCTTCCACGGCATGCACGGCACCGAGGGCGAGCCCGGCTCGCTCGCAATCGATGGCCTCTGCTGCATCGGAGCATGCCAAAGTAACTTGAATTAGGAATCGCCGGCTCTACCTTACCCGTTGGTAACAAAACATTGTGTCGGTAATGAGCGGGTTGTTTGAGCTGACAATATTGGCGTCGAGCACATCTTTCAGCCCCACCGCGACCGTGTCGGGCAGCTTGTCGTTGGAGAGCAGGAACCCGCCGGGCCGCAACATTCCGGCAACATTGGCGCGCGCCAGCGCCTGCTCAAATTTGCCGTAGTACACAAAAATGTTGGTCCCGATCACCAGGTCGAAGGCCTGCTCCGGTTCCATATCCAGGCGCTGATAGACCACGTTCATATCGATCGGCGTGATCTTTAGCACGATTTGCGGCCTGATTCTTATGGCGCGGTTCTGCGTGCCGGCGTCCGCGAGGGGCACGGGAATCGCGGCCACCGGATCGCCGACCTTATCGCCCAGCTTCTGCCAATAGGCCACGAACGCTGCCCGGTATTCGTCACTCATGGGCCGCTGGGTGTTCCAGGGCAGCTGCACCGTATAGGCTTGGCCCCGCGTCGCATGTTTGCGCATTCCGGCAACGTGGACGTTCACGCTCTGGCTGATGTCGAGCGTGTACAGTTCGATGTTTGCGGTATCGGCCAGCCCCAGCCGGATCAGTGAGTCCAGCACCGCGAAGGGCTGCGTGGTTTGCGGAGGATAAAAGTCAACCCCTGCCTCCTTGTTGACGAAGTCCAGGCCTGGCCCAACGATGGCAACCCGGCGAATGCCGCCCGGCTTCACCAACCCCTTTGCCGCTAGTTCGCGAAACGCCACATCAAGTTGATAGTCGGGCCAAAGGTTGGTATCCAGCGAGATGCCGCGGTCCTGGAAGAGCTGAAACCGGCTCTCATCTTTCTTCTGTGCCCGGTACTTAAGGAATTCGTCGCGCATGCGGCCAAGATTATCGAGCAGATATTGCCTTACTTTGGCGCGCTCCTGCGGAGTCTTGAACGCGAAGCCTCTCTTTACCAGGAAGTCGCGCATGTCGGCGATGCCCGGTGACGGATTGGGCGCTGCCAAAGCGCTCACCAGATCGTTGGCCCGGTTCTGGGCGAACGAATCCACCAGTGAGCTGTTGCCATAGCGCACCAGGTACTCGTCCTCGATGCGGTATTCCTTGGTATAGGTCACGCCGAAACGCAGCAAGTTGACCAGGGTGTCTTCCTCGCCGCGCTCAAGACGTTGACGAATCTCGCGGTCGCGCTCCTGCACCCATGTGTTCCACTTCGCCGCGTCAATCGCACCCAAGGCTTCCAGCTCCGGTGGCAGCGAGTCGCGCATTCCGCCGATAATCGGTTGCGCCTCCCCATAGGAGATGAACTCGGTCTGCTGTGTAACCTGACCGAAAACTGTGGCGCAGAACAACCACAGGATCAATGGGACTGAGAGGTTCTTGTTCATGGGCTCTGCCTATGTGGAGTACAGCGCAATTTCAGCGCACTATGGCAGCGTAGTCAATTGTGCCCAGGCGAGCAGTGACATACGACACAAACTCCCCCGGTCTCGGGCGCTCCAGCCTTAAATGGCTTTTTCCAGCTTCGGTTCTGCGATGAGTTTGGTTGTACTTATCCCGGCGGCCACGTCAAATCCCGCCCGCCCAGCATGTGCAGGTGCAGATGAAACACCGACTGCCCTGACCGCGGGCCAACGTTATACACCGTGCGGTATCCGTCTTCGATGCCGCGCTCGCGCGCGATCTTCGCTGCGATCAACTGGCTGTAGCCGATGATCTCGGCGTCCTCCGCCGTGGCTTCCTTCAGGTCAACCAGGTGCCGCTTGGGAATGATGAGCACGTGGGTCGGGGCTTTGGGATTGATGTCTTCGAAGACGAAGACCTTGTCGTCTTCGTAAACCTTCTTCGCGGGGATTTTACCGGCAATGATCTTGCAGAAAAGACAATCGTCCATAAGAGTGCTCAGCCGCCTGCGGGAAGACTCAGCCAAGTCCGCGCGGTAGGCAATAGTCCTCTGGCAAACAATCTTACTGGTAAGACGGTTCCTACCAGCAAGATTTTCATGAACTCCTCATCGTCACTATCGGCCGTAGGCGCTCACTCTGGGATTCGGATCGGTGGTCGCCGTGTTGGTGGTCAGGTCCACCAGTCCCAGATTCAACGCCCCCAGTCCTAACTTGCCTCCGCCGGTTGCTCCGGCTGAGCCGGCTCCCAGAACGTAGAGAATGTAGACCGGCGGGTTATTCGGATCGTAAGTGAACGTGCTGCAATACTCATGGGTATTCTGCGCGCAAACCACAAATCTCCCATAAGAGGTCCCATACGAGGAAGGATCGAACACGTAGCCACCGATGAAGTTCGCTGCGGTGGTTAACGGTTCACCCGCTCCCGGCCCGTTGGTCTCGAAGTACTGCACGTAGATCCCTCCTGGCGGCGGAGTGAATGCGCTGTCAACTTCGTTCGTAATCGACGGCAGCACCGGGGTAATGGAGCCGCCTAAGTAGGAGCCCAGGAAGTTGACCGGACCAAAGGACCCGCTGGGAGGAACGGTTTGCACTTGGAGCGTGCCCGACATCACGGTATCGTCGGTACCCATAACGAAAGCGTTTCCCGAGCCCACCAGGTACCAAACCGGCTGACTGGTGGCGCCGGTTAAGTTGACGGTCACGCGTCCCAGCGAGTCGGTGGCATAGGTTCCGCTGGCATAGCTGACCGGGGCGTACGTTCCTCCCACACTCTGGTCGGTGTAGAATCCCGGCAATCCGCCGGGGCCCGCGATGTTGCCGCTGCCGTCATACGCTGTCACCCCGACCGCCGCGATCGGTACCGAGGTGCCGCCGGAGGTGGAAACGCCATTCAGTTGCACCACGCTTTGGCAATTTGAACCTGCCTTGCATAGCACCAGCCCGCCGGTTAACCCGGCGGAAGTTTGTTGCTGGATATCGGCCACCGTCATGGGCCCATCGTCGATTCGGACGGCAACCAACTCGGTGATGGTTGCGATGTAGTAGGCGTACGTAGCTGTCCCGGAGGCGGTCGTCAAGGTTGCGGTACCGCGGCCCAGGTTGTTCGGGTCCGGCGTCAGGCTTCCGCCGGTGATGGGGACAGCCCCGGCGGAGATGGTCCCGTTGTCGTTGGTATCTTCCTCGCCACCGGTCACGATCAACGAGGGGTTAATGGCGAACGTCCCGGCGCTCGCGTAGCGGCTGCCGCTGCTATCGTTGCCGAAGACTCCAAAGGCGTAATGGGCGCCATTGCTGGGCGGCGCCAGCACCGTCGGCTGCTTCTTCACCAAACCCGACCCGTACATGTTGTCGTTCACCAGGATCACGGTGGAATCGCTCAAGGTCGAGATCACGATACTGTAAACGTATCGGCCCAGCGCGGTTGACTCCAAAGTCAGAGTTCCCAGGTTGCTGCCCACAGGAATGCTGTAGGTGCCCGTGATGGGCACTGCCGTCGACACTCCGTTGGGACCATTCTGATCGATAACGCCGGTTACGCTGCCTGCGATGACGCCGTTGGTGACCTGCCCGTTGGCTGCGGTTATCTCGCCTACCAGGTAGAACGGTTGCCCGTGAGCGTAGCCGTTGAAGGTAATCGCGTAGTTTCCTTGCAGCGGCCCGGTGACCGTAATGGCATACGAGGCAGTGGCAACTTCTCCCAGCGAGTCCGTCGCCTGCAATGTAAAGTTGAAGACTCCGGACTGGGTCGGCGATTCAGCCGCGAACTGACCATTACTGAGGGGAACAAGCCCGCCGATGGTTGCCGGATTCGGCCCGCCGCCCACCGGAATCGTGCCCGTGGTCAAGGTCAGGTTCGGGCTACAGGGCGGATTCGGCGAGCACGGTGGCAAGCTGCCGAACGCCACCGAATACGTGTAAGGCGGGACCCCATTGTTGCCAGTCACTGACGCCGAGTAATTGCTGCCCACAATTCCACTGGGCAGCGCACTGGTGGTCAGCGAAAGCGGCGGATTAATCGAGATGTTCAAAGGCGAGGTGTCAACCGCGGCCTTTGGGGTCTGGGAGTCAGTGACCATCACCGTGAAATCATAATTGCCAATCGTGGTGGGAGTGCCGCTGATAATGCCATCGCTGGCCAAGCTCAATCCAGGAGGCAGACTGCCCTGGCTGACGGTCCACGTGTAGGGCGTTGTGCCTCCGCTGGCGATCAACAGCTGGCGGTAAGCGATTCCCGGAACTCCCGCGGACAAGCTGAACTCCGCGATGTCCAGGGCGCCGGGTCCGTTCTGGGGAACGCTACCCGCACATCCGCTTAATATGGCGCATGCAATACATCCCAACAGCAGGCATAGAAAAGGTTTCAGCCCTTTCATGGATCTCCTCGTCACATCGGCAGAAGCTGGTTTTAGAACACTTGGGGGATCGGCCGGCCCGGCTGAGCGTAGCTTCCCATCAACCGCTCGCAGCCCGCGAACTGTAGGCAGCCGCAAAGTGTATATAGGGTAGCAGAGTAACCGAATCCTAACCAATTGCAAATTATTTTTTTGCTGCATTCCCGCCCCCAAAGTCGGTTTCGGGAACTGCCCTGCCCGGCGCACAGTAGTGCTACATTTCGCAGGGGATGACCTTCAGGTCGTCCGCAAAGGCTCTTGCCCAGAATTTCCCTGGCTCGCGTCCTGTCGCCTGCCTCTGCTATCCTCCGTTCTTTGGAGAACGGATTGTGCCCATCAAACTTTTTCTACTCTCATTATCATTTGCCCTGGCGGCCGGCGCGGTAGCCCAGCAAGCGGATGCGCAGACCAGCGCTTCCGGCGCAACCCCGCCGCAACCGCGGATGTACGTCGAGCCCACTATGCCCTACACCCCCAGCCTCGACGTCACCGCCATGGACCGCTCCGTCGATCCCTGCGTCGACTTCTATACCTACTCCTGCGGAGGCTGGCTGAAAAACAATCCCATTCCTCCCGACCAGACTTCGTGGAGCGTTTACGGCAAGCTCTATGAAGATAATCTGACTTATCTGCGTGGCATTCTTGAGCAGGCCGCGGCGGCCAAAGACCGGGACGCCGTTACCCAGAAAATCGGCGACTACTACGCCGCCTGCATGGACGAAGCCAGCCATCGAGAAGCGCGGCGCTAAGCCGATCGTCGCCCGCGCTGGTGGAGATCCAGGGCTTGCAGAACCTGCACGAAATGGCGCCCTTGATTGCGCGCCTGCATCTCGAGGGCGAAACCATGCTTTTCGATAGCGGCTCGCAGCAGGACCCCGACAACTCCGATGCCATGATTGTCGGCATCGATCCAGGGCGGCCTCGGTCTTCCCGATCGCGACTACTACACCAAGGACGACGCCAAATCCAAGGAAATCCGCGAGCATTATCTGCGGCACGTCGCAGAAAATGTTCGTGCTAATTGGCGATTCGCCCGACGCCGCGAGGAAAGAGGCCGACACCGTAATGCGGATCGAGACCGCCATGGCCAAGGCTTCGCTCACGCGCGTTGATAGCCGCGACCCCTACAAGATCACTCACAAAATGAAGGTCGCCGAGCTCGACCAGCTCGCGCCCAATTTCGATTGGGCCGCTTATTTTTCCACCAGCCAGATTCCAGAGTTCGAGATCCTGAATGTGGAATCGCCGCAGTTCTTCAAGGACCTGAACGCGCAACTGGCTCGGTCCCGCTCGACGACTGGAAAATCTATCTGCGCTTCCATGTCGCCAATTCCAGCGCCCCCTATCTTTCCTCGGCGTTCGTTAACGAGAATTTCGATTTCTATCGCAAGTATCTGCGTGGCGCGAAGGAACTGCAGCCGCGCTGGAAGCGCTGCGTCCAAAACGTCGACGACCAGCTGGGCGAAGCGCTGGGGCAAGAGTACGTTCGCAAGACTTTTCCGCCGGAGCTGAAGGCCGCGACCGTTGAGATGACGCAGCAGATCGAAGACGCCATGGCCATGCGCATCCAGCAGCTCGACTGGATGAGCCCCGCCACCAAGCAGCAGGCGCTGGCCAAGCTCCACGCCATCCGCAACAAGATCGGTTATCCCGACAAATGGCGCGACTACAGCTCCGTCACCATCGTCCGCCGACGACTTCTTCGGCAATGCCGAGCGCGCCAGCGAATTCGAGACCCATCGCGAGCTCAACAAAGTCGGCAAGCCCGTCGATCGCAGCGAGTGGGACATGACTCCGCCCACCGTCAACGCCTATTACAATCCGCAGATGAATGACATCAACTTCCCCGCCGGAGTTCTGCAGCCGCCGCTGTACGACCCAAGATGGACGCCGCGCCCAATTACGGCAACACCGGCGGCACCATCGGCCACGAGTTGACTCACGGCTTCGACGACGAAGGCCGCCAGTTCGATGGCAAAGGCAATCTGAAGGATTGGTGGACCAACCAGGACGCCGCGGAGTTCGTCAAGCGCGCCAACTGCGTTGTCGATCAGTATGCGCAGTACGTCATCGTGGACGACATCCACATCAACTCCAAGCTGACCGAAGGCGAAGACGTCGCCGACCTGGGCGGGACGATTCTCGCCTATATCGCCTGGAAGGATGCCGACAAGAGCCAGCAGCTTGCCGAGTCGCGACGGGCTGACGCCGGACCAGCGCTTCTTCGTCGGCTTCGCGCAGTGGGCCTGCGAGAACGATCGTCCTGAAGATCTGCGCGTCCGCGCCATCACCGATCCGCATTCGCCGGCGAAATATCGCATCAACGGCGTGGTGGTGAACATGCCGGAGTTTGGCCCGGCTTTCAGTTGCAAGCCCGGCTCGCCCATGGTCAAGCCCGCCGACAAGGTGTGTAAAGTGTGGTGAGGATGAGGTTCGGAGGGTTTTGAAGGGGACGCAGCCTCAGTTTGCGCTGTCAGTCTCTAATTCTTGTCATCACGACTTCTTCAGGCCACTGAAAACGTCGGTGATGGAAGGGCTTCGTGTCTGGGCACGACCTTGGTCGCGCCGATAAGCCGCCTTATTTTTGTCATCACGAGGAGGCCTTCAGGCCGACGAGGGATCTGCTTTTCCGGTTTTTCCTGGCGGACAGTTCCAGCGTTGCGACGATCTGCGCCACGCTACGACCGCCGGCAATGCATGACCCCGACATCGCAGCCGTTGACCGAGACGATTCCGGTGCGAACTTTGCCTGAATGAGAACTTCCTGCCTCTTGTTCAGGATTGGGATACGCCGAACTGGGGGACGGCGGAGGCGATGGATTGTTGTGCGCTGTCGACTTGCGATGGGTCCCGCTGGCTCTACTACCACGTTCGTTTCGGAGATGGGCTGCCTTCTTGCCCGTCTGCTCTACATGGTCAAGGGACCTGTTCCAGCCCATATCAACCTCCACCACCTGGGAAGATGCTGCTTGCATGAGATTGGAAACCTGTAGCCCAAAAAAATCAAGGGCAGAGATCACTGCCGTATTCGCGGATTGAAAACCGAGTACAGCAAATCCGTCAGGAAGTTCACCAACACATACGTCAGCCCGATCATCAGGATGCAACCCTGCACCAGGTAATAATCGCGGTTAGAGATCGCCGTAATCGTCAGCCGTCCAATCCCCGGCCACGAAAAGATTGTCTCCGTGACAATTGCGCCCGCCAACAGCGCCCCGAATTGCAGCCCGATTACGGTGACGATCGGGATCATGGCATTGCGCAGGGCATGTCGATAAACCACCGTCCGCTCCGGCAGCCCTTTGGCTCGCGCGGTGCGAATGTAATCCTGCCCCAGCTCTTCCAGCATCGAGGTGCGCACCATGCGGGTGAGGATCGCAGCCAGCGCCGCGCCCATGGTGATCGCCGGCAGCACCAGATTCGCCAGCGACCCCGAGCCCGAGACCGGCAGCCATCCCAGCTTAATTGCGAAAACCAAGATGAGGATCGGCCCCAGCGCGAAGTTGGGAAACGACAAGCCCAGCAGCGAGACGAAGCTGAGCACCCGGTCATCCCACCGGTTACGGCGCAGCGCCGACCGCACTCCCGCAGGAATCGACAATCCCAGCGCCACCAGCAGCGCGGCCAGCGTCAGCTCCATAGTGAAGGGATACGCTTGCGCGATGATGTGGCCAACATTCTGGTTCAGGCGCAGCGAGCGTCCCATGTCGCCGTGCACAATGCCGCGCCAATAATTCACATACTGCTGACCGAGCGGAACATCAAGACCGTAGGCATGACGCGCCGCCGCTACGTCCGTTGCCGCCGCACCTTCGCCCAACATCTGCTGTATAGGATCGCCGGGCACCAGATGGATCAGCAGAAACACCACCGACACCACCAGCCACACTACCGGCAACGTGTACAGCAGCCGTGAAAAGAGGTAGCGCGGCATCAGTGTGGGGCCGGCAATGCCGGAGAAGTCGAGGGCAGTTGTGCGCGGCTGGATGGTTTCGATCTTCACGCTCTCCACCCGCAGCCCGTCCATGGTCGCAACGGTATAGCGGCGGCCTTCATACTCAAAGTTGTCGCCCGGCCTGGGGATCCGTTGCAGTCGCGAGAGCACAAATCCGGCCAGAGTTTCGAAGCCGTCATCGCGCGGCAGCACGATGTGGTATTGCGACTCCAGGTCGCGAATGTTGGCTGAGCCGTCCAGCGTCATCGAAGGATCGCCCGGCAGGAACGACTGTCCGGTGATATCGAACTCGTCCTCGATCTCGCCCACCAGTTGCTCCAGCACATCCTCCACCGTGACGAGTCCCGCCGTCGAGCCAAATTCGTCCACCACTACCGCCAGGTGCCGTTTGCGCGCTTTGAACTCCAGCAACAAATCCGGCAGCGGCTTGGTTTCCGGAACCACCAGCACCTCGCGCATGATATGCCGCACCTCCAGTCCGCTGGGACGGCTGACGGGGCGTCCCGATGCGGTGCGGTTCACACGATAACGCAGCCACCGCATCAGGTCCTTGGCGTAGAGCACACCAATGATGTGCTCCGGGCCACGCTGCGGATCATAAACCGGAATGCGCGAGTGCTGCTCGTCTACCGCCTGTTGCAGCGCCTCCTCCAGCGAGAGATTGCCGGGCAGCGAAAAAATGTCGGGCCGCGGTATCATGATCTCCCGCACCGTGATGTTTTCCAGGTCCAGGGCGCGGAGAATCAGATCCTCTTGCGGCGGCGCCAGAATTCCCAGCCGCCCGCTGGCGGAAACGATCAGCTTCAGCTCCTCCGGCGAATGCACGCCGCCTTCGCGCACCTGCCGCATCCCAAACGTCTTCAGCACCGCGCCGGTGGAAGCCGTCATAAACCTCAGAAACGGCCCGGCGACGGTGATGAAGAAGTCCATGGGCCCGGCCACCGCCAGTGCCACTCGCTCCGTCCGCTGCAACGCGATTGACTTCGGAACCACCTCTCCCATGATGACCACCAGATAGGTCATCAGGGCGAACGCCAGGACCACCGCGCAGCCATGCGCATAAAGCCGCGAGTGCGGCAGCGGCAGAAAGAGCGGCTCCAGTATGTGGGCGATCGACGCCTCGCCGATCCAGCCCAGGGCCAGGCTGCAAACCGTCACTCCAAATTGCACCGCATTCAGGACAAGGTCGAGCTTCTGATGCAGCTTCTGGACGGTGCGCGCGCCGATGCGATGCGCCGCAATCATCTGTTGCAGTCGCGTCTCGCGCACGCTCACCAGCGCGAATTCAGCGGCCACGAAGAACGCGTTTGCCGCGATCAGCAAGACCACGGCTACGATCCGCAGCACCACGAAGGTAACCATGAATGAGAAATCTTAACATCGCAAGGCCTCCCGCTCGCGCCCGGCAATCGCTCGCCTCGCAGCCCTTACCGTGAGTGAGCCTCTGATTTCCCGACGAAATAACTAAGGAAGCTCCGATTAAGTCGAGTTTTGAAGGGGGCGGCCTTCAGGCCGTCCGTAAATGCTGCCATATCAATGCGGCTTTATAGCCGCTGAGGGACTTCGCCTTGACGTGGATCGCGTTTCCCAAACCGCGGTGCTTGCTTTATCTTGCCGCGCGATGCAAAATACTATATTCTTCGCCTTTTGTTCGTAATCCACGTGACCCCGTGCAGAGCCCCATTTTCACTCCCACCCCCGAGCAGCGCCAGGCCATCGAGCACGTCCACGGCCCCATGCTGGTGGTCGCCGGCGCTGGGACCGGCAAGACCACGGTGCTGGCCCGCCGCATCGCCCACCTCATCAGGAGCGAAGCCGCGCGGCCCGACGAAATCCTCGCGGTCACCTACACCCGCAACTCCGCCGCCGAGCTGATTCACCGTGTAGCGGCCATCCTGTACCCGGACCTCGACCAGCAGCCTTCGCTCTATCCCGAGCTGGAGCGCCCGCAGGCAGCCAAGAAGCTGCTCCGCAGCGGCCTGCAAGCGCACACCTTTCATTCCTACTGCTATCGGCTCTTGCAGGACGCTGGCACCAGGTTTCAGCTCCTCGATGACAAAGATCTCTTCATCCTGCTGCGCCGCCGCATCGGCGACCTCAAGCTTCAGCACTACATCAAGGCTGCCGACCTGGGAAAGTTCCTGGAAGATCTGCTGAAGTTCTTCAGCAGTTGTCATGATGAGCTGCGCACTCCCGCCGATTACGACGCCTACCTTGCCCAGCTGGAGCGTGGCGAGATTCCCATGCCGCGAATGGCGAAAGCCAAGGACGCCGCCGTCATGTCCGACGAAGAATCTCTCGCCCGCTGCCACGAGGTCGCGCGCGCCTTTCGCTTCGCTGAAGATCTGCTGCAAAAAGAAGGCCTCGGCACCTTCGGCCACATCATGACGCGCGCGGTCGATGTGCTCACCCGTCGCAAATCGGTGTTGGAGCGGGCGCAGCGACGGGCGCGCTTTGTTCTCATCGACGAGTTTCAGGATTCCAATGTCGCACAGATCGCCCTCGCCAGCCTGCTCGCCGGCGACGCCGCCAATGTCTTCGCAGTCGGCGATCCCGACCAGGCGATCTACCAGTTTCGCGGTGCCACCAGCGACGCTTTCGAGCAGTTCCTCCAGACCTTCGGCAAAGATCGCGTGCAGCGCGTTACCATGTCGGCCAACCGGCGTTCTACGCCACCTATCCTGCGCTGCGCCTACCAGGCCATCAAATGCAACCCGGAGATCCTTACGGCCGACGGAAGCTGGCCGCGCCAGCCGCTCACTTGCGCGCGTCTGGAACAAGAAGCTGCGCTTGCCGCCGCCCCCGCGGTCCAGGTTATCGCTCACCACGGCGGCCACCAGGAATCTGCCTTTGTCGCCGACACCATCGCAGCCATGCGCGCGCAACACTCCGCCACCAAGTTCAGCCATTTCGCCGTGCTCTATCGCAGCCACTTTCATCGCGAAGCGATTGTGGCCGAGCTGACTCGGCGCAGTATCCCTGTCCGCGTCAGGGGCGCCGATCTGTTTCACACCCCGGAGCTGCGCGACACCATGGCAGTGCTTCGTATTCTGGATGTTTCCCATCCGGTCGCGCTGTTCCGCGTAGCCGCGCTGCCGCAGTTCCAGATCGATCCCCAACCCTTCCGCGCGCAGCTCGCCCTGGCCGGCGAAAACTTTTCTGCCGAAGCGGTGCTGGAGAACGTTCCCGGCGGCTTGCATGCGGTGGAAACTATTCGCGCCGCGCGCCGGGAGCTGGCCGCCGCTAACCATATGCTTGCCGCAGCCGTTGAGATTGCTCAGCGCCTCTTCGGATTGCCGAACTCGATGCCGCTGCGCCGTTTTCGCGACTTTGCCGATCGCTGGTGCCAAAAGCCGAAGCAGATCGTCGGCCAGGGCACGCTGCACGACTTTCTGGAGTACATCTCGGTATTTCAGCAGGAGGCGAAAGGCACCCTCGTCGAAGAGACGGACGAAGACGATCCCGTCGCCGCACTTGCGCCCAACGAACTGGCCAACGCGCCCGCGGAGGACGCGGTGCAGTTGATGACCGTCCACGCCGCCAAAGGACTGGAGTTTCCCTGCGTCTTTGTGCTGCGCGCCGTCTCGCCATCGTTTCCCAGCCCGTATAAAGAATCGCTCGTCGAGTTTCCCCAGCAGCTGCGCAACAAAGCCGCGTCCGGCGAGACTGATCCCAAGACTCTCTGCGGCGAGGAAGAGCGCCGCCTGTTCTACGTTGCCATGACGCGCGCCATGGACGAGCTGTATCTGTGCGGGAAAGTTGCGCGCGGCAAGAATCCGATTCCAACCAAATATCCTCGCGAACTCCTCGACGAGGCCAGGACAGCCTTGCAGGGCGCGATCGCCTCGCGCGTGCTGGATCCCGATCTCATCCCGCGCATCGATGCCGCGGCCGAGCCCTTGCCGCTGGTCTCGCAGTGGACACAGCTTCCGCCCCGCGAGGATGCTCGCCTGCTGGACCTGAGCGCCAGCGCCATCCAGCAATATGAGAATTGTCCTTTAGCGTACAAACTGCGCCATGACTGGCGGCTGCCCGAAGATGCGACCGCGGCCCTGCAATTTGGCAGCGCTATGCACCTCGCCCTCAAGGCCTACTTCGACGGCGTTCGCGCCGGCCGTCCGCCCGATGAAGAAACCGTGATTGCCTGTTTTCTAGATGAGTTCGCGAAGGCCAGGATCGACGAGCCCCTCCAGCGCGAACTCTACACCAAGGAGGGTCGCCAGCAGCTCATCGCTTTTATCCGCTCTCAGCCGGCTCATCCCGCAGCCCAGGTCCTCGAAACCGAGCGTCGCTTCAAGATCGAAATTGGCGGAGCGCAAGTGCGCGGCAGACTCGATCGGCTCGACTGCCTCGGCGATGGCAAGGTCGCCGTCGTGGACTACAAGACGGGTAGGGCAAAAACTCAGGAAGATGCCGACAAGAGCCTCCAGCTTTCGATTTATGCGCTGGCTGCAAGGAGCATGGGCTACACGCCCTCCTCGCTGGTCTTCATCAATCTGAAGAATGGGACCGCGATCGAATCGCGGCGCACTCCGGAACAACTTCGCGAGGCCGAGATGGGTGTCTCTTCGATTGCCGCCAGGATCGCCGCCGGAGAGTTCGAGCCCAAGCCCAGCGCTGCCTGCTCGCGCTGTTCCTATCACAGCCTCTGCCCGGTTCACGAAGAGCCACTGCCGCGTCCCGCCGCCAACAGCGCCGCGCTGAATTAGCGGGGTGAGTCGCTTCCACCTTGTCATCCCGACCTCAGCACGCCTTTACCGGCGCTTGAAAACCTCCGCTTCCGAAGGTTTTGTAACCGGGCACGACTTCACAGGCCGATGAAAAAGTCTGTTTCCGAAAACTTTGTAACCGGGCACGACTTCAGTCGTGCCGATAGACCGCTTTATTTTTGTCATCACGAGGAGGCCTTCAGGCCGACGAGGGTTCTGCTTTCCAACTTTTTCAGCGGCCTCTTCAGTCGTGCCGATAGGCCGCTCTATTTTTCGTCCTGAGCCCGGCTTCAGCCGGCGGCACCAAGCTCTGCTCCGATTTTTCAGCGGCCGGTGAAGGCCGCTTCCGAGATGCATTCGACAATCGTTTCCCGCGCAATAACGAAGGGGACGCTTGCGCGCCCCCTTCGGTTGACGTAAAGACCAAGTTAGTGCTTCTTTTTCTTTGCAGCCTTCTTAGCCTTTTTTGCAGCCTTCTTAGTTGCCATGGTTTCTATTCTCCCTTTCCATTTGTCATGGAACATTGCGACATTAACTTTCATCGCAATTTGTTAGTTGTATAGAGTTAATGAAAAAAATAGTCAAGCAAAAAAAGCGTCTCACCGCGGTAAAACCCTCAACATCAGATGCGGCATCGTTGCTTCCGATCGCCGCAATTCCTCCGTGGTCTCGCGACGCGCTCGCATCGTAAACTTCACACACGTGTGAAAGCCGCATAAACACTGGCTATTTCAGCATTCGCAAAATTGTTCCGCTCAGCGCGTCGTGCCACGCATGCGCCATCATTCCCGGACGAAGGCTTTTTCGCCACCATGCGAGTACCCCAAACATTAATCCGTAAATTGCGATCAAAATCATCCGCGCGGCGCCTTCGTAGCCGTGTGACGCTCCAAACACGACCGCCGAGAGCACCACTCCAACCAGCATCGAATTGCCGATGGCGGCGAACTGCCGTTGCAGATATCCGCGGAAGATGATCTCTTCGCAGAAGCCCGCGGTGACGCTTACGCAGAACCACACCGCCAACTCCAGATTCGTTCCCGGGGTCAAAAACCCGAGCTGCTTGCGCATGATCTCGATCTTGCCCGCCTGGTCCAGATGCATCAGCACCGCCGTCCCCACCAATACCAGCATCGCGCCGCCCCAAAAAACTCCGGCGTACACCACATCCAGAAAGAAATCCTCCCACGTCGCCCAGCGTCCGCCGATCAGTTCGCGCAGCCCGGTGCGCCTGCGGACACCCAGCCAGACAAAGCCGGCCAGGATCCACTCCCAACTCATCGTCCACAGATACTGCGGTATCTTGCTGCCGGCGGCCAGCGGATGGGTGCGGCGATTGCCGTTCACCGACGCGATCAGCAGCACCGCGATCAGGATCGCCGTGTGCCACCAGGGAGCCAGCAGCCGACTCCGAGGCGCGGAAGGAGGATGCATTTCAGCCGGGATTTGTGCGTCCGCGGACAAGGCACTCCATCTTATAATGTTGGGTACTCACTCTTATCTCAGGAGCTTCACGTAATGGCCTTCATCGAAGATGTCGTTATCGTATCGGCGGTGCGTACTCCCATCGGAAAATTTCAGGGTTCGCTGTCGGATTTCACTGCGACGCAACTGGGCGCCATCGTGGTGCGTGAGGCAGTAAAGCGCGCCGGCATCGATCCCAACACTGTCGATGAGTGCATCATGGGCAACGTCGTCTCAGCCGGGCTCGGGCAGAATGCGGCGCGCCAGGCGGCCCTCAGCGGAGGCCTGCCCGACAGCGTCGCCGCCATGACCATCAACAAAGTCTGCGGCTCGGGACTGAAAGCCGTGGCCCTCGCGCAGCAGGGGATCCAGACCGGCAACTCGCACATCGTCGTTGCCGGCGGCATGGAGAGCATGACCAACACGCCTTATCTTTTGCCGACCGCGCGCAAAGGCTTTCGCCTGGGCGATCAGAAAGTCCTCGACGCCATGGTCCACGATGGCCTGTGGGACGCGTACAACGACTATCACATGGGTAACACCGGCGAGAACGTCGCCGACAAATACAAGATCACGCGCGAGGAGCAGGACGAGTACGCGCTGAACTCGCATCGCAAAGCACTGAGCGCCATCAATGAGTGCCGCTTCAAAGATCAGATCATTCCCATTGAGCTGCCGTCGAAGAAGAAAGGCGCGCCGCCCGTGCTGTTCAGCAAAGATGAATCGCCACGCGAGGACACAACGCTCGACGTGCTGCGGAGTCTGAAGCCGGCCTTCAAGAAGGACGGTACCGTAACCGCCGGCAACGCTCCCGGCGTGAACGACGGAGCTTCGGCGCTGGTGGTGATGTCGGCGGCGAAGGCGAAGGAGCTGGGGCTGAAGCCGATGGCCCGCATCGTGGCGCAGGCCGCCAGTGGCCTCGCTCCTGAATGGGTGATGATGGCGCCAGTCGAGACTGTGCGTCTGCTCTGGAAGAAGACGGGCTGGAAGAACGAAGACGTCGATCTCTACGAACTCAACGAAGCGTTCTCGGTGCAGGCCATCGCGGTGACGCGCGAGCTGGGACTCGATCTCAACAAAGTCAACGTGAACGGCGGCGCAGTGGCGCTGGGACATCCCATCGGCGCCAGCGGCGCGCGCATTCTCACGACGCTGCTCTATGAGATGATTCGCCGCGACGTGCATAAAGGAATCGCAGCACTGTGCCTCGGCGGAGGCAATGCCGTGGGTTGGCGGTGGAGCGGTAGATTGTCCCAACCCGCGAATGCGGCGAGAAGCGTGCACATCCGGCGGCGGAGCGGTCGGCGTGGAATTTAACAGGGCACGGCTTCAGCCTGCCGCAACATGAGACCTGGACAGTGCGCTTCAGCCCTGCTATCGCAGGGGCTGAAGCCCGGTTTATTAGCGACAGGTCGGCACGATAATCGTGCCCTGATACGAATCGTAGAATTTGTCGGCATCGATCATCACGTAGCTAACCGGTAAGCTGTCCATCCGCAGAATCGGACGACCTATGACCGCATCGATACATAAATGTCCTCACCCAAGTGCGCGCGCCGGTTCCGTTCTTGTCCCTGTTGTTGTTGTCGCTAGCCGTACCTTCGCTTCCCCGAACAATCAAACCTGTATTCGCCGGCCAACGTGCCAGCATCCTTTGGAGATAGCCAATGAAGATAGCCAATGACGTTACGGAATTGATCGGCCACACGCCGCTGGTCCGTCTGAACAAAGTGACCAACGGCGCGCGCGCCACCGTCGCCGCCAAGCTGGAGAGCTTCAATCCCTGCAGCAGCGTGAAGGACCGCATCGGCGTCAGCATGATCAACGAAGCCGAACGTGCGGGAAAGATCCATCCCGGCAAGACTGTGCTGATCGAGCCGACCAGCGGCAACACCGGCATCGGGCTGGCGTTTGTCGCGGCGGTCAAAGGCTACAAGCTCATTCTCACCATGCCGGAGACCATGAGCACGGAGCGCCGCGTTCTGCTGCGCGCCTTCGGCGCGGAGATCGTCCTCACGCCCGGCGTGAAGGGCATGAAGGGCGCGATCGCGAAGGCCAATGAGATCCTGGCACAGACTCCGAACGGCTTCATGCCGCAACAGTTCGACAACCCCGCCAATCCCAAGATTCATCGCGAGACCACCGGCCCGGAAATCTGGAACGACACCGACGGCAAGGTCGATATTCTGGTATCGGGCATCGGCACGGGCGGAACGCTTGACTGGCGTATCGGAGTTCATCAAGCCGAAGAAGCCTTCGTTCAAGGCGATTGCGGTTGAGCCGACGGAGAGTCCGGTGCTTTCCGGCGGGCAGCCCGGTCCGCACAAGATTCAGGGAATCGGCGCCGGCTTCGTGCCCAGCATTCTGCGCACCGACTTCATCGACGAAATCATTCAGGTGTCGAGCGAGGATTCCATCGCCATGGCGCGCCGCTTGGCCAGTGAAGAAGGTCTGCTGGTCGGCATCTCGTCAGGAGCGGCTGTAGTGGCCGCGTTGCGCGTGGCCCAGCGCGAAGAAAATGCCGGCAAGCTGATCGTGGTGGTTCTGCCTGACTACGGCGAGCGCTACTTGAGTAGCGTGCTGTTCGAGAAGCTGCGCAACGAGGCTCTGGCCCTGCCGACGGCCGAGGTTACGGTGTGAGCATGTTTTCCTGCATGCGCGAAGACATCGCCGCGGTGCTGGAGAGCGATCCCGCGGCGAAGTCGCGGACTGGAGGTGGTGCTGCTGTACTCCGGGCTGCACGCGCTGTGGGGCTATCGCGTCCACCATTGGCTATGGCTGCACGGCTGGCGTTTTCTGGCGCGCGCGCTCTCGCAGTGGACGCGGCTGATCACGGGAATCGAAATCCATCCCGGCGCGGAAATCGGTCATCGCTTCTTCGTCGATCATGGCATGGGCGTGGTGATTGGCGAGACCACGATCATTGGCGACGATGTGACGCTCTACCAAGGCGTGACTCTGGGCGGCACCGGCAAAGAAACCGGCAAGCGGCATCCCACCCTGCGCAACAACGTAGTTATCGGCGCGGGCGCGCGCGTGCTCGGCAACATCACCATCGGCGAGAATTGCCGCGTCGGCGCGGGTTCGGTGGTGTTGCGCGATGTGCCCGACAACTCGACGGTGGTCGGCGTGCCCGGCCACATCGTTTTTCGTCAGGGCAAGCGGGTGGTGATCACCGATCCCAAGCAGATCAACGATCCGCTGTCGGAAGCGCTGGCCGCGGTCGCCAACGAAGTGAAGAAGCTGAAGAAGGAAGTCCGCGAACTGCAAGGGCGAGAGCTGGTATTCAGCGACGGCGAGCGACAAGCTGCAACAGGTGATCGAGATGGACTACCAGATCTAAGGTTGCGGGCGCACCTTCGGCGCGCAGCTAAGCAGCGACACCGGAAGAGGTGCAACGCCGCAGCCTGCGGCGGGGCTGTCGGGCTCGCGACCGGGTTTGCGCTGCCGCCTTCAGTTGTTCAATCTCGGAAAGCTGACGGGCTGCCATTTCCTGGATCATGTCTAGAACTGTCTTCTGCCGGGTTTCGCCAATCTGTATGAGTTGCATGGTGCGAAGATTAGCTCAGGCTGGAATTTGAATCATCCCCTAACGGTCGCAGCGGCACTACAACCTCTGGGTTAGATGGCTCGGCCGGCTCGCCTCGGGCGAGCCGGGTCGCGTTTCCCACTCGCACATCGCCAGCCACCATTCAGCCCCAAATACTGATGTTGATTGGGCTTTGTCGATGCTTGCCGCTTCCGTGGGATAACATCATGAGTGATGCGAGAACACTATCGCCGCTGGATCCACGACTGGGAAGTCGCGCATGACGTCACGCGACAACAACCGCATCGTGCGGCCATTCGAGTGGGGCCTGGACTGGACCACGCGCTGGCCGGGGATCGAGCACTTCGCGTGCCCCGCGACCAGAATGATCGCGATGCCATGCTCAGCTACATGACGGATGTGAACGATCGATGGCTGAGAACAGCGACGAGTTCTTTCGCTACCAGACGCCGAAGGACTTTCGCATCGAGCATCGCAAGGTGGAACTCTTCCACACCGGCAGCGAACCTCCCAAGAAGCAGCCTAAGAACGAGTGGGGCAAGTTTCTGCGCTTCACCTCGCCGGTGGAGTCGCCTTATCCTGAAAACAATTGCGTCAACGCGCGCTGGTTTCCTGCCAAAGGACATCGTGCGGTCGTACTGTTGCCGCAGTGGAACGCCGATGGGGTCAGTCAAAACGCGCTCTGCCGCATCTTCAACATGCTGGGCATCGCAGCCCTGCGGCTCAGCATGCCCTATCACGACATTCGCCGCCCGGCGGGTATTACGCGCGCCGATTATGCCGTGTCCGCCAATGTTGGACGCACCATTGACGCCACCCGGCAGGGCATCGCCGACATCCGCTCCTGCATGGATTGGCTGGAGCAGCGCGGCTACTCGCGGCTGGGGATTGTCGGCACCAGTCTGGGATCGTGCTATGCGTTTCTGGCCAGCGCGCACGATCCGCGCATCCGGGTCAACGTGTTCAATCACGCCTCCACCTCGTTTGGCGACGTGACCTGGACGGGGCAATCGACCCAGCACATCCGCCAGGGCGTGGAGGCGGTGTTGACGCAGGAAGAGCTGCGGCGCGTGTGGATGTCCATCAGCCCGATTGTTTACTTCAATAAGTTCGAGCGCTGGCCCAAGAAGTCGCTGATGATCTACGGCCGTTACGATCTGACGTTTCTGCCGGAGTTCTCAGTGCAGACGGCGGGCGAATTCCTGCGCCGCGGGCTGGACACCACTATCAAGGCGCTGCCTTGCGGGCACTATTCTCTGGGCGAGACGCCCTACAAGTACATGGACGCCTGGCATATCTCGCGGTTTCTGGCGAAGGCCTTCGCGGGATAAAACATTTCTACTCATCAAAGTCGGTCAGGTTGCTGACCACAGTCCTCGCCAGCGCGTGGACCCTGAACAGCCGCGCCTCATCGTCATTGGCAAAGCCCATCAGGCGCGGGGTAGCGGCGGTCAGTGCCGCCAGCGCCGCGTCGACTCGCGCATGAGTTTTGTAGTCGATGAGGTCCAGCGATCCAACTGGGTGGTCGGTGAGGATGGCGTTAGCAGCGGTGGCGCTACCGCAAAGCAAGGAACCGACCGCGGCACGCCGATTGCGCTTCCAGAGCCACGCGGCCATGACGAACAACGAGCCAGCAAAGGCGTAGTCGAAGGCAGCATGGGTTGCGGGCCCAACTACTTTGGGCATTCTGTGCGTGGCGTAGCGTACACCCTGCTGCCATAGAACCATGTGCGACCTCGATTGTGCGAAATTTCCACGCGCCAACGGATGTTGATTGTACCCCGCTCCGACCTGGAGATGCCGATCGGCGAGGAAGAGTTGGCGCTGCCTGCGGTTGTTAAGGGCAGCCAAACCAGGGGCCGGAGCGGGCTTGCCGGCGAGGACCCATCGGCAATCCTAAAGATCGTCCCTCCGTTGCCGATGAAGGCTGGCAGGAGACAAAGACATGCCTCTCTTCACCTGGAACTCCAGCTACAGCGTCAAGGTAAAGCGCTTCGACGAAGACCACCAGCAGCTCTTCGACATCATCAACGAGTTGCACGAGGGGATGAAGGCTGGCCGAAGCAAAGACGTCATGCACGACGTGCTGACCAAACTGCTGCGCTACACCGAGCGGCACTTCACCGCCGAAGAAGCGGTCATGAAAGACCTTGGATACGCGCAGCTGCCGGCCCACATTGAGCAGCATCGCAAGTTCACCGGGAAGATCAAGGACGTTGCCGACCAGTACAAGGCTGGCGCCGTCGGCTTGTCGGTCGACGTGCTGGACTTTCTAACCAAGTGGCTGGCGCAGCACATCGTGGCCATCGACAAGCAGTACGGCGACTTCATGAACGCCAAGGGGGTGGCGTAACCGACAGCGGGAGCGGCGCAGGCATTCCGATTGGCGCCGCTTAGCTGTTCTTGCTTCGCGCCAGCGCGCGCTTGATGGTTTCGTCCAGCGCGGCCTTGGCCTGGGTGTATTCCTCCGCCGTGACCGTGCCCTGCTGACGATCGATCTCCAGTTGAAACAACTCTTCCTTCATGGCTTCCAGCAGTAAGGCATTGCGGTCGCGGGCGGGCGCTGCCGGCTCAACGTAGTCGGCGAAGGCAGCGGCTGCGTCGGGAGAGCCGGCCTCGACCTTGCCCGCTATGCCGGCGGCGGCGGTTGCGGGACGCGGCCGGTTGGATCGCGACACGATATAAGCGCCGCCCATCACCAGCACCAGCGCGAATGCGCCCAGAATGAACACACGATATTGGTGCAGCGGATCGGGCGCATCGATGGGAGCGCCCAAACCTCCGCCTGGACGGCTATCGTTGGCCGCAGCCTGCGATCCGCCCATGGCCCCTCCACTGGAATCACCCGCGCCCGGTGCGCCCTGCTGATTGTCGGCCTGAAAAATTCCCGTGCCTGCCACGCGGAAATCGAGGTCCGCGCCGGGCTTGACGTTGGTAGCCACCATCACGGTCGATTGCGGGTCCGACATTGCCTGGAATTGCTGTGGGTTTGCCGCCGTGAAGGTCATGCTCTTAGGCAGCATCACGACAAAGTGCTGCACGTCCTGAAGCGGCTTGGGCGAGATGCTGGTTTCGCCGCTGTAGGGCATGTGGTAGGAGATCTGAAACTGCGTCTCGCCAGGACGCAGAGGGTAGCTCAGCAGGTAATGATTTTTCTGCGCGCCGGGAGTGGTTTCCGTGGCGATCGGCTGTCCGCCTGGACCCTTGGCCTGCGCGGATTCGATTTCAGCGCCAGCGGGCAGCACGATCTCGAAGCTGCCCTTATCATTGGCGACGGTGCGCGGCGGTTGCGACTTATTGGTCACCGCGTACAGCGAGATTCCGTCCAGTTGTTTGCCATCGCTCTGAAAGCGGTCGACCTCAACGGTCTGGCTGAGGCCGTCGACTTTCTTTGCGGAATCGTACACCGTGAGCTCCGCCGTTGTGCTGCCGGGCATCAGCGGCCCGCCTTGCGGAAAGTAGCCCACGCCCTGGTGATTCACGCGCACCATGTGCGGCGCCTGGCTGTCGCCGGGAGCGGGAAACGAGAATCGCCCCTGCGCATCGCTCTTGGTGTTGGCGATCTCCTGCATGCCTTGCGACAGGGAGAGCAGCGTGACCTCATCGCCGGCGGAAGGCTTCCCGGTGGTGCCATTCGTCACCGTGCCGGTGATGTTCTGGGCGGCGGCGAAAGCAGTGAGCCATAACCAACAACGACATCAGGCGGAGTGCGGCCCTGCTCACGCGCGGCCTCCATTGGGAGGCATACCGGCGCGGCGCGTGCCGTGACGAAGGACTACGCGCGCCTTCTCGATCGATTCCAGCTCCGCTAGGATGGCAGCGGCCTCGTCTTCCAGCGAAGCGCGTTGCACCGCGTAATCCTTCTCGCTCAACTTGCCGGCTTTGTATTCGAAGTTCAGGTCGCGGAGATTCTCGTAGGTTGCCTCTTTGCGCTCCAGCAGATACATGTGGCGCGTCTTCTCCTCCCCGGCTTCAACCCGGTCTGGCTGATAGAACACGTAAACGAAGAGAGCCGCCGCAAACAGCGCACAGCCGAAAAGCACCAATACCATTTCTTGTCCCATCATACCCACCCGTCCAACTGGGGAACGCACCGGCGTCCCCGGCATTGCAAATAAAGCGATCGCGATAAAGGCGTCATCAAAACTCCGTCTCGTGACGGGCCTGCTTGCGAAGGTCGTCGAGTTGTTCGGCGTCGAGGTTGGGACTGGGCACGGGTTGGGCGACGGCGCGCGCCTTCCACAAGCGCACCAGCCACACTGTCAAGATTATGGCGAGCGCAAAGACCGCGAAAGGCATGATCCACGCGACGCGGTTGAAGCCGGTGGTGGTGGGCGCGGCCAGCACGGTGTTGCCGTACTTCTGCACGAAGCTTTGCAGTACCAGCGAATCGCTGTCGCCGCGCGTGAGGCCGGCGGCAAGCTCATTGCGCATGCGGTCGGAATAAGTGCAACCAACGTGATTGCACTCCAGCAGGACCTGATTGCAGCCGCACATGCACATCAGCTGATGGCCCAGCTTGTTGAAGCGCGCATCGGTGTCGGTGCCCAGAAACACCATGGCCAGCAGCGCAACAAGGACGAGTTGCGCCAAGCGCAGTTTCGAGTTTCGAGTTTCAAGTTTCAAGAGTGGGATACCAACTTCCGTTTCTTCATTCACCGGGCGAGTGAATTGCCATCCTTAGTGGGCCGGACATCTTATGACCGCGCGCGTGGGTTTGCTGCCGTGGCCTGGCGCGGAGAAATGCCTGTACGTAGTCTACCGCTATTCCCTGACCGCTTCTTCCAGCAATTCGATCAGCAGCTTCTCCGAGGTTATCACCCAGGCGATGCGGCGTCCCCCAAAGGCCACGGCCGGCTTGGGCCGCTTGACAATCAATGCACCCCGCGACCGAAATTCAATGAGCTTCTCCTCGAGGTCGGCGACTTCATAACAAACATGATGCAGCCCGCCTCCGCGGTCCCGAAGAAAGCGTAATACCGGGGAGCCGTCGCTCGCCGGTTCCACCAATTCGATCGCCGCATCTTGCGCTCGCGTGGCCAGAAATGCCACCCGAACTTTTTGCAAGGGATCGTGGAAGACCTGTCCATCCCACTCCGCCGCCAGCGCCCGCAGGAAGCCGGGCATCGCCGTCTCGATGTTGGCGACCACGAAACCGACGTGATGCAGACGGAGCGGACGGGCCATCAAGCCACCTGATGGCGCTTTTGCAGATAGGAGTAGAGCTTCTCGAACGAATCCAGATCGGCCAGATCATCCAGGTCCATCTCGAAGCCGAACTCATCTTCGATGACGTTCATCAGGGTGATGGCGGCCACTGAATCCCAGGACGCAACTGTGGCAGTAGACGCCGTCGCAATCCCTTCTGGCGACAGATCGGGAAAAACTACCTGGAAGCAATTGGTCAGGCGTTGTCTGGTCTCATCCATGCGCTTCAGCTCTCCTCATCTCGCGTACCTCATGATACAGCGCAGGGCAGCCCGCCTCGAACTGGGAACGCGTCAAGTGGAACTCCGACTGCGGTTCTTCGCCAATCAGCGTGGCAAAAAAATCCCGCAGGGGCGCATTCTTCGCGGTCGGCGTGAAGCGGAATTGGATTTCGCTTGCGCCGGTGGTCGCGAAAAGCGTCTTCAGCGTGTGGTGCTCAATGCGGCGCGCAAAGGCGCGACAGCTCATCACCCAGGTGTCGATGGTCACGCGCTTGCCTTGCATCCGGCCGGCAATCGCCGCAATCGTGCCGAGTGGGCCGAACTTGTCTTCATAGCTGACTGCGACCAATAACGCGCCTGGAGCTGACAGCAGTTTTTGCCAATCCGCTTGTGTGTAGCGCGTACCGTTCAAGTTGAACTGGTTGGTCTTGTTGACCAGCTCCAGTACTCTGGGCTCGCTCGCCGCAGCGAAGTCGAACGTCACCGCCGCGCCAATCTGTTGCAGAAAACTTTCCGGCGTCGCTCCCCCGGAAGCTTGCTGGCGAAACGCCGCGCCTTGCCGGATGCTCTCCAGACGCAGCGCGTCGTCCTTGGAAACCCGTTCCTTGCCGCAGCGATCGCGAAGCTGCCGCAGCATCGCCAAGCCGGCCTGATAGTCGGCCTTAGGAAACAGCACACACTCAATGCCGGGATGCGCCGCGGCAACCTCGGCCAGCTCCATGGGACTGTCATCGACGAAGATCACGCTGTCGGCGGCAATGTTCCAGGTCTCCAGAATGCGCCCAACGCTGCCCGATTTGGCGTTCCAATGCACTTCGATGGGAAACACCTGTTCGGGGCGCAGGAGCAGATCTTTGCGAGCAAATGCTTTGGTGACGACGGCGGGATCGTTCTTGCTGGCGATGGCGATCAGCGTGCCGGAATCGGCAAGCGATGCGAGAAGCTTCTGATACAGGCCGTGCAGTTGAGCATGGCTCTTCAGATCCCACGTGACCGCGTCCGGGCCCACTTCGCCCGCGATTCCGCTCCACAGCGTATCGTCCAGGTCGGAGATGATCCCTTTCTTTGGAGACGGCGGCACGAGCGCCAGGGCAAGCTGCGAGGCCAAACGATCGGCATGGTCGATGGTGTATGGCAGACCGGTATAAAGATCGCTCTTGAGATCGAGCCGCCCCGCCGCAGGCGACTGCTCGGCCAGTCGCTGCGTGCTGATGACCGCGGTCCGACCTTCTCGCGCGATGTCGGCAGCGAAGTGCATGACCTCGGCTTCGAGCGCCAGCTCATGTTGCGAAGCCTGCCATCCCGGCGTGTGAAACAGCGGCGGAAGAGGAAGCGTCGGCAGGGAGAGCGCGATGCGCGGGCCGGGTGGAATCTGCAACAACCCAGCCGCGATGCGATCCAGCATGGTTCGGGAGCCAGCGACGATGTCATTCACCGCAGCGGCACCCCAACTGCCTGCCCCGCGGTAATCCAGGCGAGGATCGAGGTCAGGCCACTCCAGCGCGATCACCAGGCCATCGGGAAGCGCGGCCTCCGATATACTTTCCAGCGTTCCCACCAGGTTTCCGTACAGGCCGGGCGTAAGCGTCACCTTGCGGTCGGGCAGCGCTTGCTGCAAGTGTGCCGCGAGAAACGTCTGCAGGTGCAGCGGGGTGAAGCCGCACGCCAGAGTGACCGCGAATGGCCGGGCATCACGGGGCACACTTTGTGTGATCCTCAGGGCTTCGGTGATGGTCACGGTGCGGTTACCTTAGGGGAGTGGCCGGGTCAAACATCAGCTCCGCTGCGGTTCGAGTAGAGGGCCATCTTAACCACAGCTAGCGCGGCGCCAAAACGCTACTCGGCCACAACCGACAATTCACTATATGCAATCGCAAAAGTTGAAGCAAGACGAGCTGCGTCGCAAATCGCCACAAGCCAGTTAGAATGGTAAGCAAATGAAAACCCTGCAAAGAATAACCATTGTGGGCGGGTGCGGGCATGTGGGATTGCCGCTGGGCATCGTGCTGGCCAGCAAAGCCGGCCTGCAAGTTGACCTGCTCGACATCGATCCAGCCAAGGTCGATCTGGTCAACTCCGGCACGATGCCGTTCATGGAGCGCGGCGCGGACGAACTGCTGCGCGAGGTTGCGGGAAAATCGCTACGGGCGACCCTTGATCCCAGCTGCATCAAGTCCGCCGACGCGGTCATCACGGTGGTGGGCACGCCGGTAGACCGGCACCTCAATCCCACCGTCGGCGAGGTTTACCGCAGCATCGATGCGCTGCTGGATCACATGCAGGACGGCGCGCTATTGGTTCTGCGCAGCACCGTCTATCCTGGCGTCACCAAGCTTGTCCATGAGCGGCTGCGCAGACTCAAGCGCAACATTCTGCTCTCCTTTTGTCCGGAGCGCATCGCCGAAGGCAACGCCGTGGAAGAGCTGATCAAGCTGCCGCAGATTGTCTCCGGATTTGAGCCCGAGGCTACCGCTGCCGCCAGCCGGCTGTTCGGATTGATTGCGCCCTCGCTGATCGAGCTTGCGCCTGCTGAGGCCGAGCTCGCCAAGCTCTTTACCAACGCGTGGCGCTACGCCAACTTTGCCATCTCCAATCAGTTTTACATGCTGGCGCAGAGCCGCGGCCTCGACTTCTATCGCATTCATGATGCGGTGACGCGCGACTATCCGCGCATGCGCAGCTTCGCCAAGGCCGGGTTCGCCGCCGGCCCGTGTCTGCTGAAAGACACGCTGCAACTGGCTGCGTTCTCGCAGAATAATTTCTTCCTGGGCCATGCGGCCATGCTGATCAACGAGGGTCTCCCGATGTTCCTGGTGGAACAGCTTCGGCCCTTTGACCTGGCCAATAAGAGAGTGGCGATCCTGGGAATGGGTTTTAAGGCGGAATCGGACGACAAGCGCGACAGCCTTTCCTACAAGCTGAAGAAGCTGCTCGCGGTGGAAGCCCTGGAAGTGCTGTGCACCGATCCCTACGTGCCCGATAGCAATCTGGTGCCATTGGAGACTGCCATTCGCAAGGCGGACATCGTGATCGTGGGGGCGCCGCATGCGGTCTATCGCGAGGTTGAGATTCCGGCAGAAAAGATTGTGATCGATCCCTGGAACTTTTTTCCCGCCAGACAGCTGGCCTCAGCGACGGCGTGAAGGACTAGAATCTGGTTTAAATAAAGTTTTTTCCCTTGGGGTCCGGGAGGCCATTTCCGGAGTGATGGTGCTGTATAAATCATTGCTTTTGGAAAGGGGAGGTCATGAGACCATGGTTTCTCGGCAGACTCTTTGCCTCGCTGGCAGTTTCAATGTCCGTGGGGTTGACGCTAAATCTGGCGGCCTATGCTGGACAAGCGGCCAGCCAATCTTCGGCGGCATCCAGCAAAGCCGCCGCTAAGAAGCCGCAAGGGATGTTCACGGTCGAGTTAGTGAAGGCGCTCGACTCCAGGAAGGTGCATGAGGGAGATGAAGTTGAGGCCAAGCTCACCGGCGGCATCACCCTTCCGGATGGAACGTCGCTGCGTCGCGACGCTAGCGTGCTGGGGCATGTAGCCGAGGCCACGGCGCGCTCGAAGGGGGCTGCGCACTCGTCGCTCGAAATTGTCTTTGACAGCCTTGTGGGGCCCGCGGGCACAAAGACGGCAATCCACGGTGTGGTCCTGGCTGCCGCCCCGAATCCAGACCTGCAAACCGCCGGCCCTGATGCCGCCGGCAATATTTATACCCACCTGGACGCGTCTACGACGGCGGCGATCGCGAATGACCAGCACCGGGTGTCCGTCCCAATGTTGAATGACACCTCGCGCGGGGTGCTGGGAATCGAGGACCTCAGCCTGAGGCCTGACGGCGTGTTCACTTCCGGTGGCAAACAAGTGAAGTTAAGGAGCGGGATCAGGCTTTTGCTCAGCGTCACATTACAATAGAGGGTCGATTCATCCAAATTGCCAAGAGGTTACCCACCGAACTCATGAAAATACTGGTCACCGGCTCGGCCGGATTCATTAATGGTTATCTCGTGCAGGAGCTTCTGGACGCCGCCTACGACGTGGTCGGCGTGGACAACTTCAGCAAGTACGGACGCGTCGCCAAGAGCTACGACTCGCATCCCCACTATCGTCTCGTCGAGGGCAACGCCAAAGATATTTCCCTGCTGAAGGAACTGCTGGAGGACTGCGATCACTTTGTAGCCGCCGCGGCCATGATCGGCGGCATCAGCTACTTCCATGAGTTCGCCTACGATCTGATCGCGGAGAACGAACGTATCACCGCGGCGGCATTCGATGCTGCGCTGCATGCGCACAAACATGCTCGTCTCCAGAAAATTACTGTGATTTCCTCCAGCATGGTCTTCGAGAACACCAAGGAATATCCCACCCCCGAGGGCGCGCAGCGGCGTTGTCCGCCGCCCAGCTCAACCTACGGCTTCCAGAAATTAGCCACCGAGTATTTCGCGCAAGGCGCATGGGAGCAATACCAGTTGCCCTACACCATTGCGCGGCCATTCAACTGTGTCGGTGTTGGTGAAAGACGCGCGCTGGCGGACCACGACATCATGAGCGGCAACGTCAAGCTTGCCATGTCGCACGTCGTCCCCGACCTGGTGCAGAAGATTCTCAAGGGGCAGGATCCGCTGCACATTCTGGGCAAAGGCAACCAGGTTCGCCACTACACTTACGGGGGCGATCTGGCCAAAGGCATTCGGGTTTGCATCGAACATCCCGCCGCGAAGAACAACGATTTCAACCTGTCCACGGCGGCGCGAACCAACGTGCTTGAACTGGCCGAGGTGATCTGGAACAAGATCCACAAGGGCCAGAAGCCGTTCCGGTATGTCTCCGATCCGCCGTATGAATACGACGTGCAGGAGCGCTCGCCCGACGTGACCAAGGCGCGCGAGGTCCTCGGGTTCGAAGCGCTGACCTCGCTGGATGCGATCCTGGATGAGATTATTCCCTGGATCGAGGAGCAGATTTCCGTCGGGCAGATGTGAAGTAAGCGACTAGCAACTAGCTTGTTCGTACCGGAGCACGACGTTTACAGGCCGCGGAAAGTCAGCCGCATATCCCTCGTCGGCCTAAAGGCCTCCTCGGGATGACAGAGTAGACGGCCGATCGGCACGACTAAAGTCGTGCCCTGTTACAAAGCGTTAAGACGCGAACTTTCTGCAGCCTGTCTTGCTTGTGCCACAAACCGTGCTCCAACCCGAAGCGTTATCGTGATAGCTTCTGGCACGTACTCTCAGTGAAAATCTGAAGCAATGCCGTCGACTCCTCCACTCACGGTCGTGATTCCGGTTTACAACGAGGGTGCTAACTTCCCCGCGCTGTGGCGGGAGATTGCTTCCAGCATCAAGACTCCGTTCACGGCAATCGTTGTTTACGACTTCGACGAGGACAACACGTTGCCCGTCGCGCGGGAGATTATCGCAAGCGGCGAGACCCGGCTCGCGCTGCGCAAGAATGCTTACGGCCGCGGCGTGACTGGCGCCATCAAGACTGGACTGGAAGCCGTGGAGTCGGGGCCGGTGCTGGTCACTATGGCCGATCTGTCGGACGACCTGACGCAGGTCGACCGGATGTACCAGCTCTACCAGCAGGGTTTCGATGTGGTGTGCGGCAGCCGCTACATGAAGGGCGGGCAGCTGATTGGCGGCCCGTTTCTGAAGCAGTTAATGTCGCGGGTGAGCGGGCTGACGCTGCATTATTTCCGCGGCGTGCCGACCCACGATGCCACCAACAGCTTCAAGCTGTATGACGCGGCCATGGTTCGCAATGTGAAGGTGGAAAGTGTGGCCGGATTTGAGCTTGGTCTTGAGCTAACCGTTAAAGGCTTTCTTAACGGTTATCGTATCGCCGAAATTCCCAGCACCTGGCGCGACCGCACCGCCGGCAGCTCGCGCTTCCGCATTCTGCACTGGCTGCCACATTATTTGAAGTGGTACTTCTTTGCTTTTCAACCGGTGCGGCAGAAGACTCGGGCGCCGCGCGAGCAGGGCGTAGTGAAGCCGGCCGAGTGAGACACAAAGCGCTTGCGCAGCGACAGGATGTGCCGCCGGCTGAAGCCGGCTCAGGAAGAAAAATAAGAGAATTATCGGCACGACTGAAGTGGTGCCCTGTTACAAAGCGCTTGCTTGTGGCACGGCTTAACAGGCGGCTGAAACTCAAAAGCAGATCTCTCGTTGGCCTGAACGCGCGCGTGAGGACCGTGTCGTCCCCGGGGGACTCGGTTATTTTTCCGACTCCACCCAGCGCTTCCGCGCTGGGCTATTTCTAGTTTCGCCCTTTGGGCTCGAATTTCGGTAACTCCCAGACCATCGCCTCCCTCCACAAGTTCGAAAATTGAGTTCTCACGCAGCCTCTAGAGGCCTCCGCGTGATTCAAAGAACTTGGGACGGCGCACCCGTTCGGCAGGCTCAGGGCTAAAGCTGCGCCCCTTCAATACAAGTCGAAAGCGACTTTTTCAGCGGCCTGTGAAGAGGTGCCCTGACACGGAGCGTCTAGAAACACGCTCAACCAATCGCCTCGATGATCTTCGCCAGTTCCGCAGTCTGCTGCCGGGCATCGAAGCTGGACTGAAACCATTCGCTCGGCGCAGCCGCCGTGTTGGGCAGGCTCAGGAACTCCAGCAGCTTGCGGTCCGCCGTCTCGGCCGAATCGTCCGTATAGATGCAAGCGTGGAGCGCCTCGGCCTTCACCAGAACGTCCTCCACGGCCGAGGCCCGTTGCACCAGCGCCACAATCGGCCTGCCGATGCACATGTACTCGAATAGCTTTCCCGGCACCTGAACATTGCTCTGCGGCTGCACCAGCAGCAATCCGTCCGCTTCCTCCAGCAGGCGTTGCGCCTCCGCGCGTGGAACCTGCGGCCGCAACTCCAGCCAGCCGTCGCGCTGCGCGCGAGCGAACAACGCCTGGTCGAATCCGGCCTTCGAGTCGGTTGCACCCAACAAAAGAATGCGCACCGCCGCCGCCTCCTGCGGCACTGCCGCGCGCAATCGCGCCAGCGACTCGACGAGCACATTCGGATTTCTGCCGTGATACAAAGCGCCTGCATGAACAATCAGCTTGTAATCCCGCGCCGGTATCGGACGCGCCCGCGGCACATCCTCCGGATCGAAGCCGTTGTAGATGACATGCAGCTTCGGCTGCACCCACGGAAATTGCCTTCGCCACATATCGGCTGCAGCTTGCACATTGGCGACGACGGCGCTCGCCCGGCGAAACGTCAACCGCTCCAGCCACGGAATGCAGAACCGCGTCTGCGGCGACAACAGCGCGGGCAGTTGCCCCCCAATCGGGTCGCGAAAGTCCGCGATCCACGGAATCCTCTCTCGCGAGCGCACCAGCAGCCCGGCAACAATTGTTCCCAACGGCGGATACGTCGAGTACAGAACAAATCGCTCCTGCGGATGAGCGCGAATCAGCCCACGGCACTGCTCCGCAACCTTCCGCGCCCAGATGAATCCGTAGTGACCGGGAAACATCAATCTGCGAACCAGCAGTTCCTGCCAAGCCTCGAACGACAGCCGTCCGACTTGCCCTTCATCCCAGACGGCGCGCAATTCGTCGGGAACAAAAATGGTGTCGGCAGGGGAATCTTGCGCTTGCGGCGACGCCGTGATCACGTGACAGCGGTAGCCCATGCGCTGAAGGTATTTGCGAAAGCGAAATGGGCGCAGCCCGCCGATCTCCGGGGCAGGCGGGAAGTGATAGGCAATCATGATTACATGTGGCTTGGTGTTATGCACCGCTTCGATTGCCTCAGTTTCCAGCGCAAGCTCGCGCGCGGCAACAGACTAGCAGAATTCATTTGCCGCCGGTCATTTACAATGACGCAGAACCGAGGGAGACTCTGATTAAGTCAACGCCGAGGGCCTCAGCGGCTAAAGCCGGGCTCATTTGCTCGACTTAGCGGACCGCCTGAAGGCGGTCCCTTTCAAGGCAATACTTAGTCAGAGCTTCCCAAGCAGAAGACTTCCGGCGCATCGACTCGTGACGAATCCTGAAACTCCAATCCGGCTGGCGATGGTGGCCGGCGCCCGCCCTAACTTCATGAAGGTTGCGCCGCTGATGAAGGCGCTGGCGGGCGATGCCGGCTTCGAGGCGGTCCTGATCCACACCGGCCAGCATTACGACGACAACATGTCGGGCCAGTTCTTTCGCGATCTCGGCATTCCCGCGCCGCAGTATCACCTGGAGGTTGGCTCCGGCAGCCATGCGCAACAGACGGCCGAGATCATGCGGCGGATTGAGCCTGTTCTGGAGGAACTCCGGCCGGTGGCAGTGATCGTCGTCGGCGATGTGAACTCCACTGCGGCGGCAGCGATGGTGGCGAAGAAGCTGGGGATTGACGTTGTACACGTGGAAGCCGGTCTGCGCAGCTTCGATCGCTCCATGCCGGAGGAAATCAATCGCATCGTCACCGACTCCATCGCCGACCTGTTCCTCGTGACCGAGGAAAGTGGGCGCAAGAATCTTCTGCGCGAAGGCATTGCGGATGAGCGGATTCACCTGGTTGGCAATCTGATGATCGACTCGCTGCGGCAGCATCTGGAGCGGGCGCGCAGCTCTGAGATTGCGGACAGGCTTGGCGTTCGCGGCAAGTCGTATGGAGTTGTGACCTTGCACCGGCCGGCGAACGTTGACGACCCGTTTGCTCTGGCCGAAATTCTTGGAGCGCTGGGCGTGATTGCGGAGACGCTGCCGCTACTGTGGCCGGTGCATCCTCGCACCCGAGCGCGTCTGGCCGACGGCAGCATCTCGCTGCCTGCGGGCATTCGTCTGCTGGAGCCGCTGGGTTATCTGGATTTTCTGAGTCTCGAGGCTTCTAGCTCGCTGGTGTTGACCGACTCGGGCGGTATTCAGGAAGAGACCACGGTGCTGGGAGTCGATTGCCTGACGCTGCGCGATAACACCGAACGCCCGGTCACCATCGAACTGGGCACCAATCGCTTGGCGGGGACGAAGAAAGCCACTATTCTGGCGGTGTGGGAAGAGATGAAACACTCACCCCGCAAAAAGCAAATTCCACCGCTGTGGGACGGGCAGGCCGGCGAGCGCAGCCGCGAGGTCCTGCGCAAGTTCTATAAGGGCTAAATGTTTTGGTGATTGACCTCGAAAAATACCGGAATAGCGAATCGGAGAAGGCCCGCATCGCCGACTTGTTTCGCATCATGCCGAGCGGCCGCACCTCGGTGCTGGAAATTGGCGCGCGCGATGGCTACCTGTCGCGGCCCTTGGCGGAGCGCTTTCAGGAAGTCACGGCGCTCGACTTGGAGAAGCCGGCCTTCGAGCTTCCGCGAGTGACCACGGTTGCCGGCGACGCTACCAACCTGGAGTTTCCTGACGAATCCTTTGACTGCATCTTGTGTGCTGAGGTCCTCGAGCACATACCGCGGGTGGAACAGGCTTGCCGCGAACTCACTCGCGTCGCGCGCCATGAGTTAATTATCGGCGTTCCATATCGTCAGGACATTCGTGCAGACCGCACCACTTGCCCCAAGTGTGGAAGGACGAATCCGCCATGGGGGCACGTCAACACGTTTGATGAGCGGCGGCTCACGGAGTTATTTCCCGGCCTCGCGATCAAGAGTAAGACCTTCGTAGGCTCGACCAGAGAAGGAACCAACGTTGTTTCCGCGATGCTGATGGAGTTCGCCGGCAATCCCTGGGGGACATATATCCAGGACGAGCCGTGCATTTTCTGCGGAGCGGTGTTGGTCGAACCGGAGCGAAGATCGTTGCTGTCAAAGGTGTCTTCGGGAGTAGCAGCGCGACTGGACAAGTTGCAAATGTCCTTCGCCGAGCCGCACGGCAACTGGATACACATCGTGTACTCCAAGGACGGGAGTTGACGTTGGTGAGCGCGACTGCTTAAACGGCAGCTGAAGAATGTGCCGCCGGCTAAAGCCGGCTCCGGAATCTATTTACGCATGGCGTTCGGCACGACTGAAGTCGTGCCCTGTTACAAGGCTTTTCGGAAGCAGAGCGGTCTATGAACGTCGTGCCCTGTTACAAAGCTTGCGGAAAGGGACTTTTCGCCGGCCCGTAAAGCCACACTGATTTTGTGGCATTTACGGACGGCCTGAAGTTAGTGCGTGAGAACTGTGTCGTCCCTACAGGACTCGGCGAATGTTTCCACTCTACCCAGCACTCCGCCTGTGGCTCCGTGCTGGGCTAGATTATTTCGCGCCTACGGCGCTGGATTTTCGGTCTTCCTGCTCCACTGCCGAAACGCAATGTTAGTTCGCACGCAGATTCTGAAGGCCGTCCCCTTCAACGAAGCCGGTTTGATCAGGGCCTTCTTAGGTATCCAGAAATCTTCAGGGACCCGTTACGCATGAACGTCAGGACGCTAAAGAGGTTCGCGCGGCAATGCCAGAGCGGGGCCTATTTCCGGCCGTCGAATTTTCGGGTTGCGCTGGGACAGGTAGTGGATGTGGAGAGAAATCTCCGCGAGCACTCCGACCGCGAGCACTTGCTGGCCGCTGCCAACTGGCTGAAGCGCGCTCAGGATGCCACCAGCGACGGCGGATTCGTCGGGCGCTACTACCTTAGAAGCGGATGGTCATCGTCTTATCCCGAGACCACTGGCTACATCATTCCCACGCTGTTGAGGCTGGCGGACGAATTACACGATGAAGAATTTCTGGCGCGGGCGCAGCGCGCCATTGACTTCCTGCTGTCGGTGCAACTTTCCAGCGGGGCTTTTCCCGGCGCTGAGATTGCCGAGAACTCAACCAACCCCTCGCCGTTCAACACGGCGCAGATTATGCGCGGCCTGCAAAGCTGGGCTGAGCGAACCGGGGACGAGCGCTGCCTCGCGGCGCTGCGGCGTGCCGGGAACTGGCTCTGCGAAATTCAGGACCCTTCGGGCGCGTGGCGCAAGTTCTTCTACCAGGACCTGGTGACTACGTATAGCGCCCATCTCACCTGCTGGCTGGCGGAAGCCGGAGCGTATCTCGGCGATGATCGAATGTTGGAGGCTTCATCGCGGCATCTGGCCTGGGTGCTGCAACACTACGACGCCGGTCATGCCTGGTTCGACCTGTGCGGCTTCTCGGAAGAAGACCATGCGGGGCGCAGCGCCGTGACCCATACCATTGCGTACACGGTATGGGGCGTGCTTCGGACAGCGGAGGTGTTGGGCTCGGCTGAAGGCAAGGCCGCTGCGGAAAAGGCTGCTTATGCGGCGCTGCGCCGCCTGGAACTGTCGCGCCGTCTGCCGGGTATGTTGGATTACCGCTGGCGGCCGATGTCGTCTTACGCCTGCCTCACCGGCAACGCGCAGCACGCCCTCATCTGGCTGCACATGTACGAAGAACACGGCGACCCGCGTTTGCTGAACGCGGCGCTGAAGGCCATCGACATTGTGAAAGCCGCGCAGGCGATGGATGCCGAAGACCTCGGCGTGAGGGGCGGGATCGCAGGCTCGCAGCCCGTCTGGGGCGAGTACATTCCACACGCCTTTCCCAACTGGGCGGCGAAGTATTTTATCGACGCACTGCTGGCGAAGCAGAAGGCGCTGGGGAAGGAAGTTCTGTTTCGCACGAAACCAGTCGCGACTGGCGAGCCCGTGGCGACAGCGCTGCCGGCGATAGTCGGCGGAAATGCACAAGCCGCGCCGAGGGTCGCGCTAGTGACTAGCCAGCTTTCGAGCAAGGTCATGGAATTTTGTAGCGCCTGGTCGAAATGGGGTTTCCGTCCGGACTACGTCATCATCGAGCGCAGGAAAATTCCGCCGTTTTGGAGTCGAGTGCGGAGTCGCGTCTCCGAAGGCCGCATCGCGCAGATGCCGAACCTAGCACCACGCTCTGGCCCTCCGCTGCCAATCGAGAACAACGGAGCGCACGGCGCTGTCTCGGTGCTGGAATTCTGTAAGAGCCATGGCATTCCGGCAAGCGAAGTCGATTCGATCAACTCAACCGAATCCGTGCAGCTGTTGCAGGAGCACAAGATTGATGTGCTGGTCTACGCGGGGGCTGGGATTTTGAAGAAGATGCTGATCGAAGCGGTGCCGCTGGGCGTGCTGAATGTACATATGGGGTTGCTGCCGTCCTACCGCGGAATGAATGTTGCCGAGTGGGCGGCATGGAATCGCGATCCGGTGGGTTGCTCGGTCCACCTGATCGACAGTGGAATCGATACGGGAGACATACTGGTGGTGCGCGAAGTGGAGGTCGGCGGCGCCGGGAATGTCGGCGCATTGCGCAAGCTGGTGGACCAAAGCCAGATCGAGTTGCTGGGCGAGGTGGTTCAATACGTCCTGAAGACCAGCAAGCTGCCGCCGCGGCGTTCGCAAACGGAAGCCGAAGGTTTGCAGTATTTCACCATGCATCCTGTGCTGGTGGATGTGCTGAACCGGCGGTTGGGCGGATCGTGAGTTTACGTAGAAATTTCGTCGGAGTGACGCCGCTCCTCCACCCCATCAAGCGCAAAGACAGCGCTCGATGGGGACCCCGGCTCCGCGGCTCGTGGTTGTAATTTATTCGCCCACCGCGGGCTTGCGCCCACGGCTCACACAAATGTCGCCCTTCGGGCTTAGTCATGGGTGGAGCTGAACGAAGACATTCAGCGGTAACGGCCGCGATGGGAATGAGCTAATCGAGACGGCCGTGCTACTCTTGAAAACGTGCCAGCGACTTGAAGGCACGGCTTTGCAGGCTGATGAAGAAGCCGGAAACCGAGCATTGTGCCGCCGGCTAAAGCCGGCTCGGGAAGAAAAATAAAGGGCTTATCGGCACGACTGAAGTCGTGCCCTGTTACAAGGCGCTCCAAGAGCGACTTTTTCAGTGGCCCGTGAAGTCGTGCCCCGTTACAAGGCTTTCGGAAGCGGGGTTTTCAGCGGCGACTGGAACAAGCTGATGAAAAGCCGGAGACAGGGCATGTGCCCCCGGCTGAAGCCGGCTCGTGACGAAAAAAGCGCCTGAAGGCGGCTGAAGCGCCGCACTACCCGAGCGAGGCACGACAACAGCAATTCTGGAATTATTCGTTTGGGGGCTGTGAGGGATGCAGACTGCACCAAAAGTCGCGGGGACATTGCACGCGCTAAAGGAAAAAATCGAAACCAGGGCCGCGAAGGTGGGAATCGTCGGGCTGGGTTATGTTGGTCTGCCGTTAGCGGTGGAGTTCGCGAAGGTAGGTTTCACCGTCACCGGAATCGACGTGCAGCAGTCGAAGGTTGATGGACTGAACCGCGGCGAATCGCACATCCAGGATGTTCCTTCTGCCGAGATCGCGAAGCTGGTAAGCGAGAAGCGATTCAGCGCGACTACCGATTTTTCCGTGGTTCGCGAACTGGACACCATCAATATCTGTGTCCCTACGCCGCTGCGCAAGACCAAAGACCCGGACATGAGTTTCATCGTGTCAGCAGTGGAAGCGATCGCCAAGCACTTCCATCCCGGCCTGCTGGTGATTCTGGAATCGACGACTTACCCCGGCACGACCGACGAACTGCTGCTGCCGACCTTCGAAAAGCTTGGCTTCAGAGCCGGCGAAGATTTTTTTCTGTGCTTCTCTCCCGAACGTGTCGATCCCGGCAATCCGGTTTACCAGACCTTCAACACTCCCAAGGTGGTCGGCGGGGTAACGCCCGCGTGCACAGAGATGGGCAAGCTATTTTTCTCGCAGGCGCTGGAGACCGTCGTACCCGTGGCCAGCACGCGGGTGGCGGAGATGGTGAAGCTGCTGGAGAACACCTTCCGCATGATCAACATTGGGTTGGTCAACGAAATGGCCTTGATGTGCGACGGGATGGGAATCAACGTCTGGGAAATTATTGACGCGGCCGCGACCAAGCCGTTCGGCTTCATGCCGTTCTATCCCGGGCCGGGATTGGGCGGACACTGCATTCCTATCGACCCGTTTTATCTTTCGTGGAAGACGAAGCAATCGGGCATCGAGGCGCGGTTCATCGACCTGGCCGGCTATATCAACGGCAACATGCCGCACTTCGTAGTCGATAAGATCCAGACAGCGCTGAACCATCACCGCAAGCCGGTGAACGGCTCGCGTATCCATGTGGCCGGCGTAGCCTACAAACGTAATATCGACGATATGCGCGAATCACCGGCGCTGGACGTGATTCTGCTATTGAAGAAGCGGGGCGCGGTGGTTTCGTACAGCGATCCGTTTGTACCCAGCCTGAAACTGGACGGCATCAGTCTGGAATCCAAACCGCTATTGGAATCGGCGGCGCAGGCGGATTGCGTGGTGATCGTTACCGACCACACCGATTTTGATTACAAAGGATTGTTGTCGTCAGCGAAGCTGATTGTCGATACGCGAAACGCGATGAAGGCATTCGCGTCGGAGAAAATAGTGCGGCTGTAAGTTTCTAGACTTTTAGCAGGCTGCTGAAAAGTCGGTGCCGCCGGCTGAAGCCGGCTCAGAACCTTTAAGGGTGCGGCTTCGGCACGACTGAAGTCGTGCCCTGTTACGAAGCTTTCGGAAGCGGACTTTTTCGGCCTGTGAAGTCGTGCCCTGTTACAAAGCGTTTGGACGATCCCGTAACGGCCCCACCCTGGCCAAAAGAAGTGCCAGAATGGGCACCCGCTGTCGCCGTCCCGCAAGCGGGACTCAATTGCTGGCTCTCCACGCTTACCGGCCAACCTTGCGGTTGCTAGTTGCGGCCAGGAAGTCAACCGAAGCAACGAAGGTTTGCAACCCATCATGGCAACGCGTATTTTTTCGGGCAAAGGAGGATTTATGGGCAAGCGCGGCGCGAGTCTCGCTGTTGTCTGTATATTCGCTGCGGGCATCTTCCTGACAATGCCGCTTGCGGCGCAGACGTTTGCGGTCCTGCACACCTTTAGCAGCGGACAAGATGGCGCCACGCCTTATGGCACGCTGGCTTTGGACGCAGCGGGAAATCTTTACGGGACAGCATCGGCGGGCGGATCCACCGGCAACGATTGCACCGCGACCGGCTGCGGCACCGTCTTCAAGCTGGCGCATAGAGGTTCGGGCTGGTTGTTTACACCCCTCTACGCGTTTCAGGGCAACACGGACGCTAATGGTCCGCTGGCTGGAGTCACAGTCGGTCCAAACGGGACGCTGTATGGGACGACACAATACGGAGGCAGCGACGATGAGGGTACGGTCTACAATCTGCGGCCTCCAGCGCATGCTACCGGCAATGTGCTGGGCGGCTGGGGCAATACCGTGATCTACAGCTTCGCCGGCGAGACAGATGGAGCCAACCCGCAGTATGGCAGCCTGATTTTTGATCGCGCGGGAAACCTGTATGGCACGACGGAGAACGGCGGAGTGCAGTGCTCCGGCGTCAACTACTGCGGCACCATGTTTGAGTTGTCGCCGTCGGGAGGGGGGTGGAGCAAGGCTTCGACTTATGCCTTCACAGGAAATAATGACGGCTCTAATCCGGTGAGCGGCGTGGTCATGGACTCCGTGGGCAATCTTTACGGTACGACGCCCTTTGCCAGCTTCAACGGCGTGGCTTATGAGCTGAGCCCCACGCAACAGGGATGGGTGGAGACCTCGCTCTATCAGTTTCTGTTCGGAGTATTTCCCTACGGAGGCGTGATTCTGGGGCCACCGGGAGTCATTTACGGCACCACTCTGGACACGGTTTACGAGCTGGCATTGTCGGGTGGCCAGTGGAATTACGACATCCTTTATGTTTTCGGTGGAACCTACGGGCCCTGGGCCGGCTTGACGCAGGATGCCGGCGGTAACCTGTATGGAACATCCTGTGACGATGGCGCTCACGGACATGGTTCGGTGTTCCGGCTGACGCCTTCCGGTAACGAATGGACGACGACTATTCTTTACAGCTTTACAGGAGGCACGGACGGGTCGTGTCCCAAAGCGGCGGTCACGCTGGACGGCAGCGGGAACCTGTTTGGAGCGGCCAGCGCCGGGGGATTGCAGGGCGGCTGCGGCGGGGCGGGATGTGGCACGGTGTGGGAGATCACGCCTTAAGCGGCAGGTGAGAAAAGACGGTGTAGGCCAGGCTAACAAGTGAATTTGACTAGAACCGATGTGCAAAGATTTGCACATCAAGTGGACAAGGTCTTGCGCTTCCCGAAATTTTGTCTTATAAATGTTTTGTTATCACTTAGATAGAAAGTGCATTCTTTGTTGAATCGGCTAAATAATTGCACACACATCAAAGTTTGTTAACGCAATCAAAGGAGTGACTCGCCTGTGGCGCTTGCTGGCACCAAGACGACGACGAGAACGGCCCTGACCGATCCGGCACAAGAAGCCGTGCCGGGCGGAAAACCATCCTCGAAACTGGCATCTTTTGGGCAGAACTTTTGGCAGACCTTGAAGCCGTTCGGCTGGCAAGGACTGCTGCTGGTGGCTGTGCTGATTCTGCTGTACGCATCGGTGCTGAAGCTGCTGGTGTATCAGTGGTACATCGATCCCGATTACTCGCATGGCTTTCTGGTGCCGGTGCTGTCGGCGTTCCTGATCTGGCAGCGGCGGGACAAGTTGCGCTTAGTTCCGCGCCAGCCATCGCCGTGGGGCATGGTGATCGTGGCCGGTTCCCTGGGGCTTCTGTTCCTGGGCAGCCTGGGGGCTGAGTTGTCGATGGCCCGGCTGTCAATGCTGGGGACGATCTGCGGCTTGATTGTTTATTTTGCCGGGTCAAAGTATCTGCGGGCCATGGCATTTCCCCTGGCGTTTCTCCTGTTTGCCATTCCCATACCGACGGTGGTGTACAACTCGATTGTCTTTCCGCTTCAGTTCATCGCTTCGCGCTTCGCGGTAAGGTTGCTGGAGATCATCAATCTGTTTCCGGTGATGCGGGAAGGCAATGTACTGGTCTTGCCGCACATGCACTTGGAGGTGGTGGAGGCCTGTAGCGGCATCCGCTCGCTGATGTCGTTGCTTGCGTTAGCGGCGGGTTATGGATATCTTGTTGAACGCAGCATTCCCGTACGGATCTTCCTGATAGTCGCGATGGTGCCGCTGGCCATCATCAGTAACGGCACTCGGGTCATGATCACAGCCATCATGGCCAACTATCTTGGGCCCAGGGCGGCGGAAGGATTTATGCACGAGTTTTCCGGTTGGGTAATTTTCGTAGTGGCTACGGTCTTGTTCCTGCTATTGCACAGCTTGATGACGTTCATTCGCAAGAAGCTGGGGTGGTACGACGAGACTGGCGAAGGCACCCCGCTGCCTGCGAAGGTGGGCCAATGAAGGCGGGCGTGCGCTATTGGGTGATGATTGCGGTGCTGTTGGGAGCCACTACCGGAATGGCTTACCTTTCGCATGGCGAGTCGGTACCGCCAGCCAAGCCGCTTACCGAATTTCCCGTCCAGGTAGGCCCTTACACCAAGGTGGTCGACTGGAAAATAGACAAGACAACTCTGGATTTTCTGCACGTAACCGACTATCTGGATCGCGGCTACTGGAAGCCCGGCATGAACCAGGACCTGATTGGGCTGTATGTAGCCTATCTTCGCAGTCAGCGGACGGGGGCCTCGATCCATTCGCCCAAGAACTGTCTGCCCGGGCGCGGGCTGGAATCCCATGCAATCCTCGATTTATCGAGTTGCCGCTGGACGATGGACGCAAAGTGCCCATCAATCTCTACATCCTGCGCAAAGGGATCGGACGAAGAAGTCGTGCTGTACTGGTACCAGGCGCACGGCCGGATTGTGGCCAGCGAATACTGGGGCAAGTTCTATTTGGTATACGACGCGTTACGCTTGAACCGCACTGACGCCGCGCTCGTCCGCATAACCATCCCGGTGTTAGCAGGGCGATGAGGCGACGGCGCAGCAGCAGGCCATGGCGTTCGCAAAACAAGTTGCAATTGACGTTGAACAGATCATCCCTCGGTGAACCCAGGAGAAGTCATGCGGAATCGCTACATCGTCTCTGTCGTAATGGCCGTGCTAACCGTCATGTCTTGCCGGTTGCAGCCGTAATCCCGACGTCGCCAAGCGTAAGTACCTTGAGAGTGGCAACAAGTACATGGATCAGCAAAAGTACGATGCCGCGGCGATTCAATTCAAGAAGGCCATCCAGATCGATCCCAAGTTTGCCGAAGCCCACTATCAACTCGCCCAGGCCGATCTGAAGCTGGAAAAGAACCAGGAAGCTTACAAGGAAATGAGCCAGGTGGTGGAACTGGATCCCACCCACATCAAGGCGCGAGTAGCTCTGGGAGGCATGTATCTGGCCTCAGGGCATAATTTCTACGGCAACGCCGAGGAGCAGGGACGTTACATCATTGACCACGATCCCAACAACGCCGATGGCTACCTGCTGCTGGGCAATGTGCTGCTGGCGGAGAAACATCTGGACGACGCTCTGGCCAACTTCAGCAAGGCGATTGCGCTCAAGCCCACAGATCCCAATGCCTACCTCAACCGCGGTGCGGCCTACGTCTTCCTGAAGCAGGATGAGGCGGCGGAGAAGGACTTCCGCCAGGTCATCGTGATCGATCCCCATATGCTGCCGGCCTACACCAATCTGGCCGGCTTCTACATGTACAAGAAGGATCCCAAGCAGGCCGAGGAAGTTTACCGCGAGGCGATTCGCAATAACCCCGATTCTCCGGTGCCGTATCTGCGCTTGGCAGGTTTGATGCTTCAGGAAGGCCGCAAGGACGACGGGGAAGCGGTGGTGCAGCAACTGCGTCAAGCTAAGCCAAGCTCGACCGATGTGGCTTCGGCCATTGGCGACTACTATCTGGCTGCCCGCAATGCAGAAGCCGCCTTGAAGGAATACCAGCGGGGTTTGACCTTCGATCCCAAGAGCCAGCCCCTGCAGGTCCGGGTACTGGAGACCATGATCAACATGGGCAAGACCGAGGACGCCCAGAAAATGGTTGACCGGCTGTTGAAAGACGATCCGGGTGACGTTACGGCGCGCCTGACCAACGGGCGTTTGCTGGCGATTAAGGGCAACACCGCCGAGGCTACGACGGTCCTCCGCCAAGTGGTGAAGGATGCGCCGGAAAGCCCGCAGGCCCATTTCGCTTTGGGTCAGGTGCTGCGGCAGACGGGAGATATGGCCGGCTCCAAGAGCGAGTTGCAGGAAGCCAACCGCATTTCGCCGAATAGCCCCATGATCCTGCAAGCCCTGGCGGAAGTTTATCGCGATAGCAAGGACTACGATACCGCCAGTGAGTATGCGGCCAGGCTGCAGAAGCTGAATGAGAACAATCCCATGGCGCATTACCTGAACGCCACCATCTTCCTGGGAGAGAAAAATTACGACAAGGCCCTGGATGAGTTGAAGGAAGCGCAAAAGAGCGTCCCCAACGATCCTATTCTTTATGTCAACATGGCTTTTGCCTACGCCGGACAAAAGAAGTATGCGGACGCGGAGAAAATGTTCCAGGCCGCGCTGCACTTTAATCCCGGCTACGACGGGGCGATGGCAAACTACATTGCCATGATGTTCGCCACCAATGAGCCTGCAAAGGGCGTGGCGTTAGCCGAACAGTATGCCAGCCGCCAACCCCAAGCGGACGACGGCACTGTTTATCTACGCCTCGGCTTTGGCGACCACCAGAGAAGTACGATCAGGCGCTGGTGGAGTATCAGAAAGCGTTGCAGGTGGATCCCAAGTCCGCGGCGGCTTACATGCACATCGGCCAAATCTATATGGCCACGCAAAAGTACGATGCGGCGTTGGATTCCTTTCAGAAGGCGCTGGCCCTGCAACCTACTTCCACCTCCATTAACAATGCTATCGGCAACGTTTATCTCCAGAAGGGCGATCTGAAATCGGCGGGCAAGTACTTCCAGACCACGCTCTCGGAGAATGCCCACGACCCGGTGGCGGCCAACAATCTGGCTTGGGTTTACGCGGAAGAAGGCGAGAACCTGGATATGGCCCTCAGCCTGGCTACCCAGGCCAAGCAGGTGGCACCGGAAATGCTTTCGGTGAACGATACCCTGGCCTGGATCCAGTACAAGAAAGGCAATTACCGGGTTTCGGTTTCGCTGGCGGAAGATGCGGTGAAGAGCGCACCGGAGAATCCCGGGTTCCGTTATCACCTGGGAATGGCGTTGAGCGGCGCGGGAGAAAAAGACCGGGCCAAGACCGAGCTACAGAAGGCGTTGCAGTTGAACCTGAAAGGTCAGGACGCGGACGACGCGCATAAGACGCTGGCGTCGTTGCAGTAGCAGGGGTAGTGTGGCGTAGCCACCTTTGAACATGCCTTCGGGTAAGACGGTTGCGGCCTGACGATTTTTCGTCAGGCCGTTTTTTGTGGCAGTCGACAGCAGGACGACATCGCCGCCTCAAAGTTCTCGAAGCCGGACCTACTAAGTCGCTGCGTCCAGCGTTTAACAAACAACGATCACCTACAACTTTGGGCGGGTGGCCCAGGTCTCGCGGTGTTCGAGACCTGGGTCTTGCATGATCGATCACTTCGCCAGTGTGCCCGCAATCACAGCGAGAAGGCAAGCCTTTCTTCTACGCTCGTTATATGCCCAGGGGCCTGGAACGCTGGCAGGGTGGACACAACCTGCATTTCCTTACCTTCAGTTGCTACCACCGGCAGCCTGGTGCCCCAGGTTCGCCCCTCTTTTGGGCTAACCTGGGGTTAGTGCGGCGGGACCTTCCCGACCCAGGTTAGCGTCCAAACGACCGGACGCGAACCTGGGGCACCGAGCTTCCGCGCTTATGCCTATCAGGAAGCAGGACCGGTTCGTCTGAATGACTGGAGCGCGCACAAGCTGAAGTCTGTCGAAGTGACAACTTTCCCTTTATGAAGGGTCATCACTCCCCAGGTCTCGAACACCGCGAGACCTGGGCCACCCGCCGCATAAATGTGATTTGGCACGCCGAGCTCATTCAGCATCGAATCGGCGCAGGCAGACAGAAGAGAAGAATGCTGTGCTTTCCATCCAAATTTTCCCAAAGCGGCGGGAGAGGCACCGGCTTCTAAAGCTGGAGCGAGGGCAATTTTGCCGACTATTTTGCCGTTACTAGCAAGGCGCTGTCGCTTCATTATCTTCCGGATGTCGCCTTCATCGACGGCTTCAATGTAGCTGTCCCCCATTAAGCTGATCGTGGCCCTCTCAGCTCGGATACCATTCTTCAGCGCCGGGGTAACCTCGGCAGTCGAATGAAGAACTACGCTGTTACGAGTGCCATGGGCACCTTGCAATCGCGTAACCGTGATGTTACTAGTGCCACCAGCTCCGGGAGTGGAGTGACACGAGGCGCAGTTATTGCCATTTGATGGAAGGACCGGTTGCTGATGAGTTGTAAAGACACTTTGTGCAGCAACTAACTCTGGGCGCGACACTTGCGAATTTCGTATCGAATCGGGAAGAAGCTGGGCATCTAAGCCGAGAACCTGTACCATCTGTTCTCGTTGAGTTGGTAACCACGATGGCAACACGAAGCCCTGACTAGCGGCGTCTACAGAAAGCACAAGCAACCCGACAACGAAACACAAGCATCTCATCGCGTCCAAACAACGTACGTTGCTGCGGCAAGCAATTCTGATACTCCAGAACTGCATCTTTACGAAAACGAGTTTAAGGTAAGCTGCGGCACCTGTGGCGCCATAAAGGTTCGCGACCACAAACCTTCAAACAGCCATTACTCTCATTGACTGGATCACAAAGCCTCGAACATGAGCCAAGGCCTACGGCTGCCCGACGACTATTTCATTTCGTGCGACCCCCATACGGTAAATCTCGCTGGTCGTTCATTACCGCTCCCACCATCCCATATCGCCTTTCTCAGCCGGCCAGATAATTGAAATCTGGTCAGGATCAATAGGGGCCTTGAGCCGACTTCCGTCCGCTTTATATATCTCGACTTCTACCAACGTGTCTTCAATCATGTGGACTGAGATTGAAGCCATCACTCCATCTTGGTCGTCATACTCCGCTTCCACCACGATGTGATGCGCCCCGCTTCCGTAGTTGGCGACCCGGTAGAAGAGGCTGTCATCATCATTCACCTCCTTAACCTCCCCATTCAGAGCAACGCTAAGTAGCATCTCGGCGTTTGGAACTCCAGGGTGTATCAAGCGTCGAACGAGTCTTCGTTCATTACCTGTTAAATGTCTATATCGATCCATAATTACCTTTTGAGATTCCCGGTTACCGGAAAATAAGTGCCAACATTGTAAGTCCCGTCTGGGAGGATATTCAGTCTATATTCTATCCACGTCCCGTTCACGTTTACCCATCCCCAGTGATTACCTAGCGGGTCTGCTGACGGGTCGAACGGACTAGGCGGGTGGCCCAGGTCTCGCGGTGTTCGAGACCTGGGTCTTGCATGATCGATCACTTCGCCAGTGTGCCCGCAATCACAGCGAGAAGGCAAGCCTTTCTTCTACGCTCGTTATATGCCCAGGGGCCTGGAACGCTGGCAGGGTGGACACAACCTGCATTTCCTTACCTTCAGTTGCTACCACCGGCAGCCGCTGCTCGCCAGTGCGTGTCGCCGCGACCTGTTCGTGAAAGTGCTGGAACAGATACGGCAGCGCTACCAATGGGTGGTCCTCGGCTACGTGGTAATGCCCGAACACGTTCATCTTCTGGTCAGCGAACCACCGCAGCGCGCGTTGTCGACGGCGATGCAAGCTCTGAAACTCAGCTTTGCACGGCGCGTGTTGGCCGAACAACGCCGTCAGCGCCGCAGTGCACAAACGAATCTGTTCGAACACAGCATGCAGCGGGTTTGGCAACCCCGTTACTACGACTTCAACGTTTGTACGGGACGCAAGCGCATCGAGAAACTTCGCTATATACACCGCAACCCGGTGAAGCGAGGTCTGGTGGAAGCGCCGGAGTTGTGGCGCTGGAGCAGCTTCCGCGCTTATGCCTATCAGGAAGCAGGACCGGTTCGTCTGAATGACTGGAGCGCGCACAAGCTGAAGTCTGTCGAAGTGACAACTTTCCCTTTATGAAGGGTCATCACTCCCCAGGTCTCGAACACCGCGAGACCTGGGCCACCCGCCGACTGACGGCGTTCTCCAAAGCAGCTTTTAACCGGTTGCCACGATCCGAGCCGGTCCAGAACAAAATCTTCTCAAGCCGATTGCTAAACTCATATTCGACAAGGAGAGCATCCTTGTAAGGCCAACGTCCCTTGATTGAGCGAACTTCTCTGATCGCAGAAAGGTCAAGCACCCGCCACGTTCGCCCTCCAAGTAAGCCGAAGACCAAGCTTCGGTTCGTCAGCCGTACCCGTAAGAGTCCGATCACCCTGACTGGCCCTCCCTTTAGCCATTCGCCAAGCCCGAGATCTGGGTTGAAAGCCATGCCCGTAGGGAAAAACTGCCCAGACATGAAACTGCTCTTGAACACAATATCCTCACCCGGCTGAAGGACAACCTCTTCACGCGAAAGGCTTCCAACGCGAACCTGCTCCGAATGCCGAGCTTGCAGCAGGATTCCCGTGGGAACACCGACTATAAATATCAGCGACACAACGGTGTCCAACCAATTCGGTACACTTCCACGATTTCGGGCTATCCCGAACTGGTACATAGCGAAGGCGAGAACCAGAGCAAGGAGCAACTGGCCGGCTGATGCAATTTTCCTCTGAGCGTTAGAAGCCACAGTGACCTATCCTATGCACCGTCGTTGTGGTTACCGTGACAGGTGGCCCAGGTCTCGAACACCGCGAGACCTGGGCCACCCGCCCATCTCCCCTGATCCATGCTGTGCAACCGAGAGGCGAGGACCCTCTTTTGCCAGTAATTGTAAATAAAGGGATGTTGCCATGCAAACCACAGTGATCGATGACAGGACGTAGAGATACGCGCTGTAGTTGAATATCATTTCGATTGCCCCCATTGACACCAAGATGCACAGTGTCAGTAAGGAGATTCCTCTAGCTTGGTGCCCCAGGTTCGCCCTTCTTTTGGGCTAACCTGGGGTCAGTGCGCTACGACCTTTCCGACCCAGGTTAACGTCCAAAGAACGGACGTGAACCTGGGGCACCAGGCTTATGCCTATCAGGAAGCAGGACCGGTTCGTCTGAATGACTGGAGCGCGCACAAGCTGAAGTCTGTCGAAGTGACAACTTTCCCTTTATGAAGGGTCATCACTCCCCAGGTCTCGAACACCGCGAGACCTGGGCCACCCGCCGACTTAACAGTACCATCCGACCAAGCTGTCCACCCCAGGTTAGTTCTTGTTGCGAAAGGGTGGGCCACCCGTCGCCGTAAGGTAGCGATGGCCGATCCAGGCCAAGCCATACAATGCAAGCAACGCGAACATTATGCCATCTACTAAGCGTGCCGGCTCTGCACCGCTGGCCAGTTCCCTCCACCATTGGAACACCACTACTAAAGATATCAAGACGGCTGACTGTCGTACCCATCCCGTTCCTAGTGCTCCCAAAACGATCCCCGCGATGGCTAAGCCCTCGCCAACGAGAACCAACGTCCAAAGAGCCAAGCCGTGGGCGGGAAGGTTACGAGCTACCCACAAATAAAAATAGAACCAGGCAAAAAGAACGGCAGAGCCGCTCCCAATCATCAGACCTACCGAGCCTGCTTGGCTATGCAGTGAGGTCTTTGATCGTGGACGCCACGCACCCATCTGACCAAAGACCAGATAACGAAAACTAGATAAGCGAATAAGAATAGCGTTCTCAATCTCTCAATTAACATTGTCGGATTCCAGTTGGCTGACAGTGCCGCAGAAACCTCTGATCCTCCGTATCATTCATTCGACCAGGAGTCCACCATCAGCAATGTTGCATTACAGTTAGTACCATCCCGGAAGAAATGGCGGGTGGCCCGTCTCGCGGTGTTCGAGACCTGGGTCTTGCATGATCGATCACTTCGCCAGTGTGCCCGCAATCACAGCGAGAAGGCAAGCCTTTCTTCTACGCTCGTTATATGCCCAGGGGCTTGGAACGCTGGCAGGGTGGACACAACCTGCATTTCCTTACCTTCAGTTGCTACCACCGGCAGCCGCTGCTCGCCAGTGCGTGTCGCCGCGACCTGTTCGTGAAAGTGCTGGAACAGATACGGCAGCGCTACCAATGGGTGGTCCTCGGCTACGTGGTAATGCCCGAACACGTTCATCTTCTGGTCAGCGAACCACCGCAGCGCGCGTTGTCGACGGCGATGCAAGCTCTGAAACTCAGCTTTGCACGGCGCGTGTTGGCCGAACAACGCCGTCAGCGCCGCAGTGCACAAACGAATCTGTTCGAACACAGCATGCAGCGGGTTTGGCAACCCCGTTACTACGACTTCAACGTTTGTACGGGACGCAAGCGCATCGAGAAACTTCGCTATATACACCGCAACCCGGTGAAGCGAGGTCTGGTGGAAGCGCCGGAGTTGTGGCGCTGGAGCAGCTTCCGCGCTTATGCCTATCAGGAAGCAGGACCGGTTCGTCTGAATGACTGGAGCGCGCACAAGCTGAAGTCTGTCGAAGTGACAACTTTCCCTTTATGAAGGGTCATCACTCCCCAGGTCTCGAACACCGCGAGACCTGGGCCACCCGCCACATGGCGGGATTTGCCTCTTAGTCGCTTTGCTTTCTTCAGTTCGCGCCGGTAACCGGAAGTTACCGTGCAGCACCCTTTCAGGGGTGACGTGTCACCCTCACACCCGACGCCGTAGGCGGCGCGCTTTTGATCCTCCCCGATACCGCACAGTAACCCGGCGAATCAGACGCCCCTTCCACCCCAACGTCACCCCTGGCCGTGGCAGGATCGCCACACAGCCGGATTAGGATCACGGCGCGGATCGGCGGCTCACCCGGACTTGGCACCCGGCAGACGGCAAGGCCGCGCCACACCCCGGCGCGGCCAGAACGAAACCCACGGCTAAAGAAAAACTCTCAGAACACCCCGGCAACTCGAGCGCCTGCCCCGAACCTCACCCGCTCACGGATTGCTCGCCCTGGCCGCCCAGAAACACCAGCAGTAGGCACTCTGCTCAGTGGTTGGATCGCGTCGCGTGGTTGTGCTCCTACTAAGGGACGGCGGCACGGTTTGGCGTCGCGTTGCATTCATCATTCAGCGACGCGTGGAATTCAACGGGCAGAGGCTGGCCCTTTGACATCACGGCAAAATTCGAAAACTTCGAAACTCTTCCGCAAGCGAACGAGATTTCAACATTACGATCAGACACCCATTTCACGGCGAGTCCCGAGAAGTCGAATCCGTGAAGGGAGCACTGCCCTCTGTCTGTGGGGAACTGGTTGTACCGACATCAGCGACGTAGATGTCCACATTACGAATGCCAGAGTGATGACTCTGAGACCGGACATCAACCTTAAATGCTCCGTTCTTTACTTCCGTCAGATTGTCCTCGGTGGGCTTCCCGCAAGAAAGCAATACGAGTGAAAGGAAACACAAGATGGGAGTTGTTAGTCTTATTTGCATTGTGCACTGTACCCCGCTGGGACTTGTACTCTGGCGCTTGGGTCCATCCCCCAAGGCCAGCCCCAATCAGAAGAAGGATGGGCATACAGGGAGTAGGCACCGGCAACCATTTCCGCGCCCGTAAGAGGTACACCGAGGTTTGCCGACACAGCACCGTATGCGAAGTTTCCAGCATCACCGAGAAATGCATAGTTCGCACCCGGACCACCGAACATCGCTCTGAAGTTTGTTCCCGAGTACACCTGGCTAGCGACTGAGATTGGACTAGGAAAATTCGGGTTTGGAGCTGGCCCATACGGTGTAGATACCGGTGCGACTTGAGCCTGCTGATAGATGCCGTTACTCACTGGACTGACGTAGCTCCCAACGTCCGACCATTTGGCAGAGCTGTGCTGGGAGTAATGGGGTTAGCACCTCCCGTTGTTTGCGGCGAGAAGGGGCAGAGAGCATCGTACATATATCATTGCTTTCCACCCTACTGGGAAGAATTCGTCGTACTGCTAGAAGAGTCTCGCACGGAGATGTCAACACCGGCGTATTTGACGGCCTGGAAGTCGAGACTCACGCGGTCCCCAGTCTTTGTGCTCGCCCCATATGTCACGTCCAGGTGCGTTGGAGTTACCCATGCCATCTTCAGATTCATCGTCGCATACTGGTGAGAAAACACTAACACTTGCGTCGGAGGCTGAGACCCGCCAATTGGCTTCAGATACACGGTCGTTGCATCATAGGCCGTTCCAGGGCCACCCCATTGTTGACTGCGCGCGGTCGCAAGCCAACGCCCGTCTGGAGATTGGGCTTCTGCTGACCAGGTCGTCGCAACGTCGTTACAGCCGGATGCCACAACGCAAACCGAAATGGTCAGGAACAACATCGCCTTGCGAAGTAAAGAGTGGCTGCCTCCGACACGCTGGAAGGTCGGTTCGTCCTTACACCCCTCAAGATCCTTCCCTACTTGTGGCATAGAGTTCCATTCTGTTGGGCGTTAAATCCGGCAGTGATATTCGCAACGTTCGAGGCTGGCGTTGACGGATAATTCGGGTCCATGGGCGTGTTTTGTGGATAGCTACTTTGCGAAGATGCGTATGCGTTCGCACCCCACAGGGCAAAATTGAGCGGATACCCAGCGGCACTCATGAAAACCCCGTACGAGTAGTTTGCATAAGCTTGTGACCCGCCGTAAATTACTTGCGCATCTAGCGGCAGCCCACGCTTGAACATCGCAAGCGTACCCGCATTCGACAAACCTCCGACTCCCGGACCGAACAGCCACGAGGCCTGCGCAACATATCCCATCGCCTGATATTGCCGCGGACTAGGCGCGTTTCCAGCCGAGCTACATGGGGTTTGGGACGTGCCGTTGTTTGCGGCCTTTCCTAGCCGGTACGCGCCGATGTTCCACAAAATAACGTTCAAGCCCAGATTCACGCCCGAGGACTGGTTCACCCCCGTATCTACCGGAGAGACTGGATCTGGCGGAGGCGCAACAACACATGCATCATAAGCACACGGGTCACCACCACCGCCTGGACTGGTTCCGTCCACGCCGTCTTCATTCGCACCGTCGCACAGGGTGCCGTCGTCATCGCAATTTTCAAGCCCCAGCGGATCGATATTGCTCAGGGGATTATTGGCGACGTAGGCATAGCGGTTCCAGGTCTGCGGGTTGGTGATGTCCACTGCCGCCAGTCCTGCCGGGTCGGGCGATATCCAGCGTCCTTGCACAGGATGATACCGGCGGAACAGGAAGTCATCCAGCCCGCTCGTCGTCCATTGCTGCTGCCCGGTAAAGTCGTAGAAACTGAAGCTGCCGCCGCCCGAATACTGCTCGCCAAACGGAGCGTAGGAGCTGTCGTATGCCATACTCTGCGTGCTGCTGTGTGTCACCAGTCGCCCCGAACCCTGCCAGTCCGGGTGCGCATAATACGTCAGCGTCGTTCCCTGTAAATTGCCATGCCACCTGCCGGGAGCGGGTATTGCGCTTGCACCAGGTGTTGCCCGTTCATCGTCGCGAACACCTGTGAGCTGCCTCCCGGAGCATAGACATACTCCGTGCCGGTGGACGAATTCTCCACCATCCGGCCAAGGGAATCAAAGACCAAGGCTTGTCCGTTTACAGTTGCGAGATTCCCCCAGTTGGGGTCCCAACTGTAGGTATTGAAAGTGTCGCTGAGCAGGTCACCATTCGCATCGTAGCTAATGCCACCGCCGACATCATATTGGTTGCCATATTCGTTGTAGTTCGGCGTCCAGGAGCTCGATCCCGTTTTTCTGACGTTGCCAAACGGATCGTAGGTGAAGAACTGCTGCCATACTTGTTGAGAAAGACTATTGACGCAATTGACGCCTGGGGAAGTTGCGGATCCCCCGATGCGACCAAGGGCATCATAAGCATACGTGCACGCCTGTCCATTGTCCATGACCAGGGGATCGGTGATGGTGAGCGACGAGAGAGTGCTGTTCGGATTCCAGATGAACTGGTGGGTGACCTGCTGCGGCGGGCTGCCCACATTGTAGGCAGTGGTGTACATACGATTCAGATTATCGTAGGTAAAAACATCGGAATCTCCGGAGCCGTACGTCACGCCGGTTACAAGGCTCCCGGCATTGTAAGATGTTGATGTAAGGGGGCTCTGCCCGCTGCTGGCCGTCATTGATTTTGGCCTGCCCTCCCCATCCGTCACGTACGTTTGCCAGGGCACCCCCGGGAGATTGAAGGTGCGCCAAGCGCCATTCGGCCAGTAAACCACCTGGGCGTGGTAATATCCGCCGGAGTGTGGAGTCGATTCGTAAACGTCCGTGTTGTGGCCCTCGGTGTCGTAGCCGAAGCCCTCCACCGTATACTGCGTTCCGCCGCAATTGTCGGTCATGATCTCCGCCAGACGACCGGCGGTATTCGGCATTACGACGCCATTCACGGTCTGCTGGTCGTAGCGATAGCGCCGACAAATCGGTCCACTATAACCAGCGTTGGTGAGACGATGAAGCCCATCATAATAAAAGCAGGTCAAGTTGCCGGCCGCATCGATCTTTTTCACGACGTCGCCCGCCGAGGAGGCGCTGCACGTGCTATCGGTGTCGTAGGTGTAGTTGACCGTGCCACTTTCCGGGTTGGATTCCTGCGTCATGCGTCCCAGGCCATCATAGGCGAACGTGCGTGTCTGATAGATGCTCTGATTGTAATCCTGCTTGACGTTGAGGAGGTCGCCGAGGGGGTCATACACATATTTCGTCTCGTATCCGATGCCTCCGGTGTTCTGGCCGCAACCGGTGCTCACCGCACCCGTGATCTCACAAACCGATGTCAAGAAACCCAGAATGTTATACTCATACTGTCGCGATTGAGCAGGGGCCGCTGAGGTCGACACTGTAACATCATTTAGGCTATACGCGTAGTTGGCGTTCCGGCGGGTGGCCCAGGTCTCGCGGTGTTCGAGACCTGGGTCTTGCATGATCGATCACTTCGCCAGTGTGCCCGCAATCACAGCGAGAAGGCAAGCCTTTCTTCTACGCTCGTTATATGCCCAGGGGCCTGGAACGCTGGCAGGGTGGACACAACCTGCATTTCCTTACCTTCAGTTGCTACCACCGGCAGCCGCTGCTCGCCAGTGCGTGTCGCCGCGACCTGTTCGTGAAAGTGCTGGAACAGATACGGCAGCGCTACCAATGGGTGGTCCTCGGCTACGTGGTAATGCCCGAACACGTTCATCTTCTGGTCAGCGAACCACCGCAGCGCGCGTTGTCGACGGCGATGCAAGCTCTGAAACTCAGCTTTGCACGGTGCGTGTTGGCCGAACAACGCCGTCAGCGCCGCAGTGCACAAACGAATCTGTTCGAACACAGCATGCAGCGGGTTTGGCAACCCCGTTACTACGACTTCAACGTTTGTACGGGACGCAAGCGCATCGAGAAACTTCGCTATATACACCGCAACCCGGTGAAGCGAGGTCTGGTGGAAGCGCCGGAGTTGTGGCGCTGGAGCAGCTTCCGCGCTTATGCCTATCAGGAAGCAGGACCGGTTCGTCTGAATGACTGGAGCGCGCACAAGCTGAAGTCTGTCGAAGTGACAACTTTCCCTTTATGAAGGGTCATCACTCCCCAGGTCTCGAACACCGCGAGACCTGGGCCACCCGCCAAGGCATCTCGTCCCGCAAGCCTCGCCTATTGCGAAAGAATGCTGGCGTCGGGTGTTGCGAGAGGCTGATCCTCGAGTTCCAAGGCCCCACACCTCGCAATAACGGTCTTAAGCTGCGGCGTGTAAAGTATCCACTCCTCATTTCCACTGTCGGCAGAGCTAACTGAGAATGTTCGCAAACTAAAACTGTCACCAAACTTGATGTCGAGATCAAGGGCCGGTTTTATCAGGAGCAGCTCGCGAATTGGCCCCCAAGGGAGATCCTTAAACGCTTTTCTTATGCTATGTAAGGAGTCCTCCGAACCAACCACCACCGTGTTCGGCGTTTCGATCCTCCACGCACAGAAATATAGCCATAGACTCCACTCACCGTGAATCTTTACCCCGGATTGCCGCGGATCGTGGGGACCAAATTCCATTGATACTACCGTGTCCGCCGCGACGGAGACTTGCCAAGGCTTCTTCCCGATGAGCGAGAGCAATAGTTGCTCTGCTGAATGTGTATCCATGATCACTTTAATTCTTACCTGCCTTTTCTGGACAAAACCAGCTCACGCCTTCTGTTACCATCTCCTGATAGTCAAGTCCCTGGCCCGTCACGAGATCATGAAATTTTCGTCGGTCAATTGGCTTACCACATATCTGTGCGACCCTGTTACGCGCAGCTTCCGCCGTCTTAAGGTCCGCCTTCTTGGAAAAGTACTGATATGTGACAAGGCCAGCGTCCAGTACGAGGCCACCGACGATAACAGCGTCTACGATGCCACCACACGGCTCCGCAAATTGACAGATGACCCAACCGGCAACGCCTTCCTCCGGCCCGAAGCCACTGCCAATCGACGGACAAGTTATGTCGCCGCACTGGGCAGTCGGGATGATCGCTCCCCAAACTCCCCATGGATTAGTGGGAAATCCATTGGGCAAGCCGAGGGTCTCGTTCGGGAAATTGATCGGCTGCTGCGGCGCCGGTGTAGGTGCTGGCGTTGGATTAGGAGACGGCCCTGGATCGCCCCCGCAACATGGAATGGGTGGAAAGATGGGGCAGATCCCGATCCCACAATCAGGACCACTACTGTCATCGCAGTTCGAGTCACCTGTATAGTCACAGCCACCATTGCCATCTATCCAGTTAAGTCCCAGCGGATCGACGTTGCTGAGTGGATTGTTACCCACATAGGCATAGCGGTTCCAGGTCTGCGGGTTGGTGATGTCCACTGCCGCCAGTCCTGCCGGGTCGGGCACCATCCAGCGTCCTTGCGCCGGGCTGTACTGGCGGAACATAAAGTCCCATATCCCGCCTACCACATCCTGTCTTTGGCCCGTGAAGACGCGGTCGCTGGTACCCGTTCCCGCATAATACTCGCCAAAGGGGGCCCATCCTCCATCGAAATACACACCTTGTGCGGGGGTGCTGTCCAAGCGCACCGTCCCCAGCCAGTCGGAATGTCTCCAGAAAGCCGGAGCGGCAGGCGTGGCTGCCAGGTAGACCGCCTGTAGCCCGGCCGCCAGCGGCGCAATGTACTTCTCCACCGTCTGGCCGTTCATGTAAGCGAACTTGAAGCCGTCGGGTGCATACACCATCTGAGTGTGGTCGCCACTGGAGCCCTGAATCTCCACTAGTCGAGTGAAAGCGTCATACACTGCCGTCGTGCTGCTCACCGTTGCCGGACGCCCTTCGGCATTATAGGTGTAAGTATTCGAGCCGTCATTGGTTATGTTACCAGCCCCATTGTTGTAGCCGGTGCCTCCATCATAGCCAAAGCCGGTAACGTGGTTTCCAGAGCTATAACCCGGATCGAAGATGCTGCTTCCGGACTGGGCGGGTGGCCCAGGCTACCATCGTGAGGGTGGGCGGGTGGCCCAGGCTACCATCGTGAGGGTGGGCGGGTGGCCCTGGCTACCATCGTGAGGGTGCCCCGTCCAAGCCGGGTTTGCTTGGGCGGGGGTTTTCATGAGCTGGGCCACGGCTGTATCCCAAATTCAATCACACTCTCTGCCTCGATTGGTGAAGTTCAAAATCCCCACCCAACCAGACGATGGTTGGATGGGGCACCCTATTGTTGCTTCACTCATCAAAATGGCGCCGACACTTCCTTTCTCTGGTTCGTCATACTTACTACTTAAACCTCGGGTGGCCCACCCATTCCAATCCTAGCCACAATTGCGTAACGACCGCGGGTGCCCTATCCTCTCCCCAAAAGAAGCGGAGAAGAGCCTGTCCTGAGCCTGCCGGAGGGAGGGCATTCAAGGTAGAGAATTAATGCGACAGGGGAGAACTCGCCCGCACACCCACTCATTCGAACCCCGCGAATCCGTGGGGCATCCGCAAGGCGCGCTTGCGGCTATTGCGCCTGAGGTTGCGCTTGGGGTTGCTGCGTTTGCTTCTCATACACCCACTTGTTGGTGGTGGCCTTCGATCCCGGAGTGACCTGGTGCTCGACCGCCTGTAGCGTATTGCCGTCGGGGGAGAGGCTATAGGTCACGACGTCGGTAGCCTTGCTGCCGTCGCTGGTCGTGATTTTCTGATCGAGCACCAGCGAGTTGCCCTGCCAATACATTTTGATGTTGGCGATGTAGAGCGAGGAGTTCTGCACGACTTCCTTCTGGCCGTCAGTCAGGATGTCGAGGTCCCAGGAGTAGCTCTTGTCGTCATAGACCTGGGTGCGAGCCAGGCGGATCTGGGGATCGTCCTGCTTAATCTGCAAGGTCATGCTGGAGGGAGGCGTCAACTTGAGGGCGCTCTTCTGAGCGTTGAAGACCCAGGCGCCGGAGAAGTTCGGTTTGGACTGGGGTTGCTGTCCCGAAGCGGCGATGGTCAGCCCGAAGAGCAGGAGCAGGAGCGAAACGAGAGAGGCTTTCATGGGCGCGAATTCTAGCAGGCGAGATATAAGGAATTTATAAAGATTTCCGGGCTGGCGGGTTGGGAGTGAGCCGGACGAGTGTCCCCAGAGCGACCGAGCGGGGGATGAAAAGCCGGCTTGACCGGCCCCGTTTCCGGCCGCTATACTAACTAACTAGTTAGTTAAAAATGAAGCCCCGGAAACATGCCAGCCCAACTCCCCGCGGCACCCGCCGCCAGCCCCAGCTCAGCCGTAATTCCATCCTCCGCGCCGCCCTGGTCGAGTTCGCTGAGCAAGGTCTCTCGGGCGCTCGAATGGATGCTATCGCCCAGACTGCCGGGGTCAACAAGGCGCTGCTCTATTACTATTTCCACGACAAGGAAACCCTCTACGGCGCCATCCTCGACGCCTTCTTTGCGCAGCTCCTGGAGCGCGTTATGGCCGTCTGCGATCAACCGGGCTCCGCCGGCAACCGCTTCCTCTCCTACGCCCGCGCCCACTTCGACGCCATCGCCGAGTCCCCCTACTACGCCCGCATCTTCATGAGCGAGCTGATGAGCACTACTCGTGGCGGCTCGCCGCACTTCGACCGCCTCTTCGCGAAATACCTCAAGCCCATTGGCGCCCGCGTGCTGGCTCTGGTGGAGGAAGGCGTGACCAGCGCTGAGTTCCGCCCCGTCGACCCCAACCAGTTTCTGCCTTCGGCCATCGGCTCTATCGTTCATTATTTTCTTACTGCGCCGCTGCGGGAGAAATTCATGCCCCAGCATCACCCTTCCACCGCGCAGGCTGTCCAGCAACGTCGCGCCGCGGTACTCGACTTCATCGCCGCAGCCCTCTTCGCCGACCGTGACGCCGGCATCGCGCTGGCCGCAACCATCGCAGCGCAGCCATCGACCGGCCATCGCCGCGGCCATCCCGCACCCAGCCGCGGCCTCTCGGGCGGAGCCGCCAGAATAAAGATGCGCAACCAGCCTTCTGCCGCCTCATCGCCCGCGCCCCAGCAACCACAGCCGCCAATCCAAGCTATGGATACTGATACTGCTGTCGCTCAGCCCGATCCGCAAACCGGATCCAGCTCGCCAACTGGATACCGATGGATCGATCGCTGGTTCCCCGATGCTGAAACCGCGACCAGGATCCTGCAAGAGGAAGCCGAGCAGCGCCGAAGGAGACGGCAACGAAGGCGGCCAACCACATCCGGCGAGGAGCAAGGTCCTAAGTGAAACCGTACAAATTTTTCGTCTTCTTACTCGTCCTCCTGGGCGTCGCGGCCGGCTATTACTTTTATTCCACCGACCGCACCAGCGACACCGTCCTCATCGGCATCGTCGACGCCAATCAGGTTATCGTCAGCTCCAAAATCATGGGTCGCGTCGAGAAGCTCTACGTCGACGAGGGCTCCAAAGTGAAAGCCGGCGACCTCATCGCAGAAATCGATTCTGCCGAACTCGAGGCTGAGAAGAATGCTGCCCAGGCCACCATCAACGCCTACGACTCGCAAGTGTCGTCGATGCGTGCCACCGAAGCGCAGACTTTGGGTGAAACCAACAGCGGCGTCGTCAATGCGCAGGCCCGCCTGGCCTCCAGCAAGGCTACGCTGGCGCAGGCCAAGGCTGACCTGGTGCGTATCCAGAGCGATTCCCAGCGCATGATCGAGCTGGCCAAGGCTGGCGTCGAGTCGGACCAGGACCGCGTTCGTGCCGAAGCCCAACTCGACGCCCAGCAAGCCGCCGTCCTCAGCGCCCAGAAAAATGTTGATGCCGCCCAGGCCGACCTCAACACCGCCAACGCGCGCCTGCATCAGCAACGTGCCGCCGCCAGCAACGTTGCCATGGATGAAGCCCAGGTCGCCAATGCCCGCGCCCAACTGGCCGAAGCCGACACTCGTCTGGGCTACACCAAAATCTATGCGCCAGTCGAGCGGAACCGTCTCCGTCCGCGCCACTCGACAGGGCGAAGTCGTGAATCCCGGCACCCCCATCGTCACCATCGTCGACTTCGGCGACACCTGGGTCCGCGCCGAAGCGCCCGAGACGGAGGGCCGTTTCGTCTCGCAAGGCGACAAGCTGAAAGTGCGATTGCCCGCAGGGAACGCCCATCGAAGGCACGGTGATCTTCAAGGCTGTCGAAAGCGATTACGCCACCCAGCGCGATGTCAGCCGCCGCAAGCGCGACATCAAGACTATCGGTCTAAAGCTGAAAGTCGACAACCCTGACGGCGCTTTGGTTCCCGGCATGACCGCCGAAGTGCTGCTTCCGAAAGACCTGACCAAAGACCTGGCAAAAGGCGCGCAGTGAGTTGCCGGAAGCGCTCTTGGCCTTTTTGAATTTGTCATCACGAGGAGGCCTTCAGGCCGACGAGGGATCTGTTTGCGCTTCGTGGGTCTTGAAAGTCAGGAGTCGCGCTGTTCATCCCGAGCCGCCTGAAATGCAGGGTTCGCGACAGAGCGTGGGCAACCATACTCCCGTCCCGCTTGCGCGGGACGACTCAGCTTAGCCCAGGACGGAGCGCAGCGCAGTCCTGGGTAGGATGGAAAAAAGTGACTGAGTCCCGGCAGGGACGACAGGGTTTTGCACGCGGCTCGTCCGCGTGACTTTGTTTGAATGGGCACGACATTACTCGCGCCGAAGGCTGCATAATGAACTGGTTTAAACCCACAACAACCCTCACCGCCGGTTGTCCCGACCCGCCTGACGGCGACGCCATCGTCGTCGACCACATCACCAAAAAATACGGCGACTTCACCGCTGTCGACGACGTTTCCTTCAACGTCCATCAGGGCGAGATCTTCGGCCTGCTCGGCCCCAACGGCGCCGGCAAGTCCACGCTGATTCGCATGATGACCACCCTGCTGCCCATCACTGGCGGCCGCGCCCTCATCAACGGCTTCGACGTCTCCAAACAGCCCGACAACGCGCGCCGCTGCATGGGCGTCATTCCGCAGGCCCTCACCAGCGACATCGACCTCACCGTCGAAGAGAACCTCAATATCTACGCCAAGCTTTACGGCGTCTCCGCCGAAGATCGCAAGCACAACATCGACGATCTGCTGACCACGGTCGATCTACAGAAGTGGCGTCACGCGCAAACCAAGACGCTCTCCGGCGGCATGCGACGCCGTCTCGAAATCGCGCGCGGCCTCGTCCACAGCCCCAAAATCTTTTTTCTCGACGAGCCCACCACCGGCCTCGATCCCGTCTCCCGCGTCGCCGTCTGGGAGATGCTGACCAAGATCAAGAACAATCGCGACCTCACCATCCTCATCACCACGCACTACATGGACGAGGCCGATCGTCTGTGCGATCGCATCGCCATCGTCGATCACGGCAAGCTGGTCGCACTGGATTCGCCGCAGGCCTGAAGGCCAGCGTCCCCGGAACCAACGTCATCGAAGCGCAGTTCCTCAACACGCCAGCCGACTGGCAAGACGAGCTGCAAAAGCTCGACGACGTTACCTCGGTGCAGCCCGAAGCGGCGCACATGTATCGCATCCTCACCAGCAATGGCTCCAAGACTACGACCGAGCTGGTGGAACTCGCCGTCCGCTCCAATGTGCAGGTGAAGTCACTCTCCGTACAAAACACCACACTGGACGATGTCTTCGTCCACTTCACAGGACGGCAATTGCGTGACGAGCAGGTGAAGGCGTTCAGCTTCGTGATGCCCGACCGTCCGGGGATGCGGCCATGACGGGTGAAGACATGAGCACGCTTTGTAACCGGGCACGACTTCAGCGTTTGCCTGAGAACTCGACTTATAAGATTGCGGTGGAATGCGGAGCATCGAAACTGGCTGCAATCCAGCCGCGCAGCGGCGGCATGACGTTAGCCCGGCGCGTAAGCGCCGGGTGGAGTGAGAAATTGAGCCGAGCCGCGGAGCGGCGACACGGTTCTCGCGGAGACACTTTAGGCCGACGAGGGATCTGCTCTTGACTTTTTCGGCAGTCTGTTCAGTCGTCCTGAAAAATATGCTCTTTGGATTTTGTTGAGCCGGCTTTACGGGCCGCTAAAAAATTCCGCCTCCAAGTGCTTTGTAACAGGGCACGACTTCAGTCGTGCCGCAACGTGCTCTTTATTTATCCTGAGCCGGCTTTAGCCGGCGACACTCTGAGGTCTAGTCATTTATGAATCGTATGTGGGCAATTGTCGAGCGCGAGATGCGCAAGTTCTTCCGCTCGCCGGCGCTGATGCTGGTGGCGATGGTCTTCCCGCTCGTCCAGCTCATCGTCCTGGGCAACGCTTTTGGCGGCAAGATCAAGAACGCGAGCCTCGGCGTGGTCGATCAGGACCATGGCACGCAAGCGGTGAAAGTTCGCGAAGCTCTGGCCGCGGTCCAGTCCAACGCGCGCACCTTTACTCCTATCCCCTATGACAGCGACAAGCAGGCCATGGAGGATGTTCGCACCGGTAAGTTGGACGGCGCCATCATCATCCCGCCGGAGTATTCCCGCCGCGTCTACGAGCAGAACCATCCTCGCATCGCCCTCATCGTCGACAACACCGACAACATCATGAGTTCCACGCTGGAAGACGAATTCGGCAGCCTGGTCCAGGCGCTGAATAATCCCGATGTCGAGCCCTCGCGCATTTTGCAGCAGATCTCGCTCGATACCGTCGAGCTCTATCCTTACACCGAGTACATGAAGTATCTGCTGCCTGGCTCCATCGCGCTGGCCATGTTCGTCTCGGTGATGATCGGCGGCGGCATGTTGTACATCGACGACAAGGCGCGCGGCGTGCATGAAGGCTATCTGGTTACGCCGATTACGAAGTTCGAGCTGGTGGCCGGCCTCAACATCGCCGGCGCGGTCAAGGCCATCATGGCCGGCATTGTCATTACCGTGCTGGGGTCGCTGCTGTCGGGCCTGGGATCGATCTTCACTTTGCAAAACATGCTTTTGGTGTTGCTGGTGATCGTGGCCACCGCCCTCACCTTCAACACCATGATGTTCCTGATGATGGTGCGCGTCGAAGATCCGCTGGTGCCGCGCGCCACGTTCGGAATTCTGAATACGCTCCTGTTTTTCCCCGCCGGCTCCATCTATCCCATCAAAGCGTTTCCGGCGTGGCTGCGCTGGATCGCCTACATCGATCCCTTCACCTATGCCGTGCACGGCTTCAAGGCGCTGCTGTTGAAGGACGCCGGCTTCGTGGCCATCCGCATGGATCTCGTGTACCTGCTGCTGTCGCCGCCGTCATGATCACCATCGCCACCGCGCTGTTCAAGCGCACGCTGTAAGGTCATCTGAAATAGGTGCAGAAGTGTCATCCCGACCGACGGCTTCAGCCGGAGTGGAGGGACCTGCTTTTCTCCAATTCTTTTGGCTGCGGCCTGTCGAACCCACCCCTGTTTCCCTGCCCCTGCCCTGACCATTTATCCTGACTGTCTGGCCATCGGGAGAAGGGAACATAATGCAGGTACTGGAAAACTGGCATCCGCAGGGTGTCACCGTCTATATGGATGACAAGCGCTTCATCAATTGCATCCTCACCGAATGCAAGCTGATCTACGGCGGCGGCGACGTCACCTGGGAGAACACCCAGTTCGTGAATTGCCAACTCACCTTCGACGGCGCTGCCCAACGCACCGTCGCCTATCTGCAAAACTTCGGCTTGATGCGCCCGCCGGAGAAGCAGGGTGCTCCTACCATCCAGTCGAATTCCGGCGTGAATTAGAAGTCCGGCTAATCGGCTGAGGGTCACCCCGGCCTGTGACCGCCTTCACTGACAGCCCGTGACGCCGGCGGTGCAGCCTTGTCTTGCGGTAGCCAGACGTCTGTTCCCTGGACGCTGGCGCGAGGCAATCTACGATCTTCCAGCCTGCACGCACGATCTCATGCTGCAGTTTCCTCGCGCCCTCAATCTCATCCTCGTCTACCCCGAAGCCGACGTCCCGTCTCTTGCCGCGATTCCTTTGGAGGTCTTGATGCTTCACCTCGACACCGGTAATACCGGCTTCATGATTTTATGTACCAGCCTGGTCATGCTGATGACCCCCGGCCTGGCGTTTTTTTATGGCGGTCTGGTCGGCCGCAAGAACGTCCTCGCCATCATGATTCAGAGCTTCGTCTCCATGGGCTGGACCACCGTCATTTGGTATCTCTACGGATATTCGCTGTGCTTCAGCGGCGATTGGCACGGCATCATCGGCAATCTCGACAAAGTTTGCCTGCATGGGGTCAACCTTACAACGCCTTCCGGCCCCAATAACACCATCCCGGCGATGGTCTTCATCGCCTATCAGATGATGTTTGCCATCATCACTCCGGCCCTCATCTCCGGCGCCTTCACCAACCGCGTGACCTTCAAAGCCTATTGCCTGTTCCTTACCGGCTGGCTCACCTTCGTCTACTTCCCCTTCGTGCACATGGTTTGGGGCGGAGGCATGCTGCAACGCTGGGGCGTGGAAGACTTCGCCGGCGGCATCGTCGTCCACAACATAGCTGGACTGGCTGCGCTGGCTTCCGTCCTTTACGTCGGCAAGCGGCGCGTACTCGATCGCGGTCCCCACAGCATTCCCCTGGTCGCGCTGGGCACCGGACTGCTCTGGTTCGGATGGTACGGCTTCAACGCGGGCAGCGAGATGCGCGTGGATTCGGTGACCGGCACCGCTTTCCTGAACACCGACATCGCGGCCTCGTTCGCCGCCATGAGCCTGGCTGATCGTGGCCTGGTCTCGCGAGCGCAAGCCTAAGTTCCTCGGCCTGCTGACCGGCGCGGTTGCCGGACTGGCGACCATCACTCCCGCCGCGGGCTATGTTTCGCCCACAACCGCAGTCATCATCGGCGTGGTCTCCGGCGTGGTCTGCTACTTCGCGGTGGAAATGAAAAACAAACTGCACTGGGACGACGCGCTCGATGTCTGGGGCGTGCACGGCGTCGGCGGCTTCCTCGGCATCCTGATGCTGGGGGTGTTCGCCAACAGCGCCTTCAATCCTGCCGGCACCAACGGCCTGCTCTACGGCAATCCTGGCTTCTTCTTCAAACAGCTGGTCGCGGTGCTGTTCTCATCGGTGTGGGCCTTCGGCTTCACCTACGGCATGTTGAAAATCATCGACATGTTCACGCCGGTCAAAGTCGAAATGATGAGCGAAGAGATCGGGCTGGACGAGTCGCTCCATGGCGAACACGCTTATGAAACTCTCGAAGTCGAGGACCTCTTCAACGGCGATCGCCTTCACATCGCCGCCGAGCATGAGCAGGAAGAACCGGAGCTGGTCGGCCCCCGGAGGTAAGTTCGCTGGGACCGCCGCTAACTTTATGCCGGCCGTTGCTAAACGCCGGGTGCCCCATTCTGGCCTTCTTTTGGCCAGGGTGGGGCAGTTTGCGGGACCGTCTCAGACACTTTGTGCTCCCACCGTCTTCCCACAATAGGGGCAGCACACATAATCGCGCCGGATCGCGCGGCCGCAGCCCCCACAGCTCGGCGTGATCGCGTAGCCGCACTTCGGACAAAAGGTGAAATCCTTGCCCACTGACGCGCTGCATTTCGGGCACGGCGTCAACATTGGCGTGCGCAGCAGGAAGTACGCAATGAAGCCGATGGGCTTGGGAGTCAGGAAAACCAGCACTGTCCACAGCACCGCATTCATGCCGCGCCGCTTCGCGTCCGCATAAATATACCCGGTCAACAGGATGGTTGCTGCCATCAGCAGCGCGCCCACCGCTCCCAGCAAGTCAAACCAGGGTCTGGGAGGCAGATCGCCATGCGCGACAATGCGGTATCACAAACGACCAGAGGGATTCGACCACCACGATGCTGATGGCGGCTGCCACCGTCCAGCCCAGTGGGATAATCCGCAGCTCCTGCTGTAATCGTGACTTACGCTCGGTCATTGGCGGCCTCCTTCCTGCTGTGTCCCAGAGCGCTCATGATCAGCGAGCGGTCAAAGACGGGACGCGACGAAACCAGCATCACCACTGCAATCACGAGAGCGGTAAACATCCAGGCGACAAAAACTCCCGGCTCGACAATGGAAGCGGGAAGCGCCAGCTTTCGCGCGACCCAGCCGCCAACCTCCCACCATAGCCATGCGGTAACGGTGGACGACATGGCTCCGATGCAGAAGGAAATTGCGATCAACACGGTGCGCGACCGCTGCTCCTGTATGTGCAGCGCGCGCTCCCGCACTCTCGTCTGCGTCGCCTGCACCAGCGATGGACTGGCGGTAACCGCAATCGCGCGCAGCAATTGTCCGGTGCTGTCGAAGTCGGCGGCGAAGCTGGCGCACTCGGAGCACTCGCCCAGATGCGAACTCAGCCAGGCCGCCTCCGGCTGCGACTATCTCTTCCGTTCCGCGCCGCATAATCAAATCCAGCGCGCGCTCGTGTTCACGAGCCGTCATTGTGGCCCTCCCTGTAACAACGGACGCAGCGCCGCTACGCCGCGATAAATCCGCGTCTTTACCGTAGCGACGGGAATCCGTATCAAAGTTGCAATTTCCTCCAAGCTTCATTTGCTCCTGAAAGCGCAGCACCAGAACTTCGCGAAACAATGGAGCAACTTTCTCCAACGCCGCATGGAAGCGCTCGTGCTGCTGCTGTTCCGCCGCCATGTCGAAAGGCGACGGCCCGCTCGCCGGCGGCTCAAAGGGCGTGCCTTCCTCCGGATCTTTCATTTCGTCGAGACTGGCTGGGACTTCGCTTGCGCAGATAGTCGATCGCCACGTTATGCCCGATCGACATCAGCCACGTAACAAAGCGATTGCGCCCGTCGTAAAGGTGTCCTTTTTCCAGCACGCGCAGCCAGGTCTCCTGGAACAGGTCCTCGGCTACAGCGCGATTGCCGGTCAAATGCAGCAGATAGCGCAACAGCCGGTGCTGATACTGTTCGATGAGCGCGTCCAGCACCTCAGGATCGCGACCCCGGAGCCCGCGTGCGATTTGCGCCTCTTCGGTTTCCATCGGAACCAGCAAACTGAAGGCTGTGGCGATCATACTAACGGCATATACGGGCCGGAGGGGGAAAAAGACTCAAAGGCAGCAGCGAGCAATTAGCAGCGAGCAGCGAGCAGCGAGCAACTAGCAACTAGCACTAGCAACTAGCAATTAGCAACTAGCTCTTGCCGTATGGACCCGGCCTTGGGTAAACGTCCAGACGCAAAAGTGCTTCTGGGGCGCCATGTTCTGTATCTGATGCGGTGTAAGCTAATTGCTAGTTGCTAATTGCTAATTGCTAATTGCTAATTGCTTCTAATGATCATCCACGTCCTCCATCTCGGCTCGGTCCCCTACGACACCGCGCTGCACCTGCAGCGCACGCTGGTGCAGCTTCGCAAGACCGGCCGCATCGGCAACACCCTGCTGCTGCTGGAGCACCCGCCGGTCATCACCCTGGGACGCAATGCGCAAGCTGGATCACGTACTGGCGTCGCCCGAGTTTCTGGCGAAGCGCGGCGTCGAGTTGTTCGAGATCGATCGCGGCGGCGATGTCACCTTCCACGGTCCGGGACAGCTGGTCGCCTATCCCATCTTCGATCTGCGCAGCTTCGAGCCGAAGATTGGAGCCGTGGAGTTCGTCCGCCGCCTGGAAGAAGTCCTGATCCGCACCTGCGGCGACTTCGCCATCGGAACCCAGCGTATCCAGGGCATGACGGGCGTCTGGACCTACGCTCTGCGCAACAAGCCCGAAGCCAAGATCGCGGCCCTCGGCGTCCACATCTCGCGCGGCGTCACGACGCATGGATTTGCTCTGAACGTCAGCACCGACCTGGATTACTTCGACCTTATCGTTCCCTGCGGGCTCGCCGGGAAAGCCCGTCACGTCGATGGAGCGGGAGTTGCAGAAATCGTTGACGATGGACGAAGTGGCAATCGCCGTCTCGCGCAACTTCGGGCGCGTCTTCCAGTCGCAGATGCTGTGGCTGGAGTCGCTGGACGACCTGCTGGCGCAGGCTTCTGTCGCTGAACCGAATCGTCGAACCGTCACGCGGCTCCGGCGAATCAGGACACGCCCGCCCGCCCGCCGAAAGGAGTTGCGCGAACTGCACGGCGACGGCAGCGAGCTGGCGTAGCAAAGCCCGAGATGCGCCTGAAGGCTATCTCATAAACGCCTTTGTAGCAGGGCACGGCTTCACAGGCTGCCGAAAAAGTCCGCTCCGAGCGTTGTAACAGGGTACGACTTCAGTCGTGCCGAGAAGCCGTTTATTCTTGTCATCACAGGAGGCCTTCAGGCCGACGAGGGATCTGCTTCTCGGCTTTTTCAGCAGCCTGTTCAGCCGCACGCAAGCCGGCACTTAGGGAAGCTCTGCTTAACTCCGCGTTGTGTCAGGGCACGGCTTTCAGCCGTGCCGAAACCAGCCGCCAAATGGTGGGCTTTAGCCCCGGCGCTACTACCACGCCAGCCTTGTAATTCCCCGGTCCTCAGCTTCAACCTGCTCGAATTCCTCTTCGATCCGGCGATTGATTCTGGCCGTCTCCTTGCGCAGGCGCCGCAGTTTGCCGAAAGCCGCCATCCAGGGTTTGTCCGCAACCTTGCCGGCGTCAGCAAGTTTGTCCTTCACCGCCTCGGTAACAAACTCCCGAGCGGGATGCCACGCCGGGCAGCTACCGACTTGGCGCGGCGAAAGACGGCGTCGGGAATTTCCAGTGTGGTCTTCACCCCATGATGCTCCGATATTTATGGGAGACGGTCAAGAACCAGATCCCCCTCGCGCGCTCGGGATTTCGGCAGTCGGCTCCCGCTCGCTGGCGCTCGCTCACGCCGCCTAAACGCCTCAACTTGCCTCTCCCGCCTCGTCCATTTATCGTTGCTTCTGCGACTATGCCTCACAAGAAGCGCCGAAATTCCAACGCCGCCGCAAAGAAATCGACCAAGGTTCCCCTTGCTCCCGCGAAAGCGTCCAAAACGCCTGCGCCGTCGGAGCAAGCCGACGGCTCGCCCAAGCCAACCAACACGACCACTCCGGCCCGCGCCACGCCCAGCGACGACTCCGCTTCCTCCTCCCTGCGCTGCTACAACATTCCTGACTACCGTCTGGAGCATCCCGACTTCCGCATCTTCATGTCGGGCGAGGGATCGAGTCTGGAATATCAGGTTGAAGGCGACCTGAGCGCCACTGCGCCGCCCATTCGCGAGTCCAAATATCTCTCGCGCCAGCAATGCATCGCCATCTATCGCTGGATGCTGCTGAACCGCCGCATGGAAGTCGCGCTGGAGAATCTTTATAAGCAGGGCAAGGTGGTCGGCGGCGTGTACTTTGGACTCGGCCAGGAGGGTTGCTCGTGCGCCTCGGCCTATGCCCTCGGGCCGGACGACTGGTTGGGGCCGATGATTCGCAACCAGGGCGCGATGCTGGTGCGCGGCTTCAGCGCGCGCGACATCATGCGGCAGTACATGGCCAAAGGCGATTCGCCCACCTGGGGGCGCGACGCCTCGTCGCACTTTGGCGACTTCCAGCGCCGCAATGTCTGCGCGCCCATCTCTATGCTGGGCGAGTTGATCGGTGTGATGAACGGCGTGTGTCTGGGCGCGCGCCTGCAAGGCAAGAATGTCGCCGGGCTGACCTATGTTGGCGATGGCGGCCAATCCACCGGCGTCACCTATGAAAGCCTCAACTTCGCGGCGGTGCAGAAGCTCGGGCTGGTGCTCATCGTCGAAAACAATCTCTGGGGATATTCGACGCCCGCCGACATGCAATTCAATGTGAAAGATCTTGCCGAGCGCGCCATCGCCTACGGCATTCCCGGCGTGATTGTGGATGGCACCGATCCCTGCCAGGTTTACGACGCAACCCACGAGGCTTGCGAGCGCGCCCGCCGTGGCGAAGGCCCGACGCTCATCGAGGCCAAGATGATGCGCATGAAAGGTCATGCCATTCACGATGCGGCGCAATATGTTCCCGCGAAGTTGTTTGAATATTGGCGGGCTCGCGATCCCATCGCGCGCTTCGAAAACTACCTGAGGAACGTAAAGGGTTGGCTGACCGCCGAGGACAATCAGAAGCTGATTGAAGACGTGGAGCGTGAACTGGAAGCCGATCGCGACGCCGCAGTCGCCTCACCCATGCCCGATCCCGAAACCGACAAGACCCATCAGGGCGTGTACTGCGATCCGTCCTGCCACGAAATCAAGCCGAAGTACGGCCCGATCGTCGCCAAGCCGCGGGAGAGTGGACCAGGCGGGACGAAGCAAGAAGAGGCCGCGGTGCATTTGAAGTGAGGGGCTAACGGTATACATCTTTGCGGTGGCCGACTCGCAATATCAAAATCACTACGACATCTTCCATGATGTCGTACACAACCCGATAGTCGCCAACCCTGAGGCGGTAGGCGTGCTCGTCTCCCTTCATTTTTCTGGTTCCGGCCGGATGGGGATTATCGGCAAGGGCGTCAATCTTCGTTGTGACTCGCAATCGTATGGCAGCCGGCAGTCGTGCCAGGGAGCGGGCAGCGGATTCCGCGAATCGAATGCTGTAGCGCCTCTCCATCATTTGGCTACAGTCCGAGTTCCTTCTTCACCTGCTCCCATGGAATCGTCTTTTCCTTGCGCGCTTTCCTGATCGATCGCAGATCCAGTTCGTCCTCATAGCGCTCGATCAATTCCAGATCCTCGATTGGCACAATCGCCGCGACTGGTTTCTTTCGCCGATGGACGACAGTTCGCTCGCCGGCATACTCGGCGCGACTTATGATATCGGCAAACTGCGAACGAGCCGTACTCGTGGTAAGTTGTTTTGCCATGTACAAATTGTACAACTTGTACCAGTGGATTCGCAACCCAATTCGCAAACCAAAACTGCTGCGGAGTTCCGACTTATCCCACAATCTCTTCAAACTTCATCGGATCGGGCCGCACCGGAATCGGCGGAGGTTCGATCTCGCGCAGCACCTGATAGGTGTGCCGGATGCGATGGATGACGGTGATGGTGCTGAGAACGGCTATTACCCACAGCACCGGGCCCATGCGGTTGAAGAGCGCGCCGATGATGACCAGCACAATGCGCTCGGGCCGCTCCATGAAGCCAACTTTGCAGCTGGGGATGAGCGACTCCGCGCGGGCGCGCGCATAGCTCACCATCACCGAGCTGACCATCACGAAGGCCACCATCACCACATAGAAGAAACGGTTGGCGCGGGCGTAGTAGACCAGCAATCCGAAGAACAGCGCCACATCGCTGTAGCGATCGATGACGGAGTCGAAGAAGCCGCCAAACTGGGTGACCTGGTTGGTGGCCCGCGCCACCCGGCCATCCACCATATCGAAGATGCCGGCAGCGATAATCACCAGCCCGGCATAGAGAAACATGCGCCGCTGGTTGTCAGCGTGGGCGTAGCCGAACAGGATGCCGGCGATGACGTTGATCAGCAGTCCGATGAAGGTGAGTGCATTGGGCGAAATGCGGGTGAGGGCCAGGCCGTGCACAATCTTGTACAACAGCCATTTGCAGGACCGCCCAACTGCGCTTGTCCAGGTCATGCCGTCTCGTCTAGGCTTCGTCGTGAATGGTGACCAGCTTCAGTACCTCAAGCTCGCGTTTGCCCGTAGGCGTGACCACTTCGCTCACATCTCCCACCTTCTTACCCATCAACGCGCGTCCTATGGGAGAACTGGTGGAGATCAGTCCCTTGGTCACATCCGACTCTTCGCTGGTTACCAGCTTGTATTCGATTTTCTCGTCTTTGGTGGAGTCGTAAACCACCACGGTCGAACCGATAGCCGCCCGGTCGCGGGGGATGTTGGCCATGTTGACCATCGACAGGTCGGCCATGCGCTGTTTCAGTTGACCCAGCCGGGCCCGCACAAACTCCTGCCGCTGCTTGGCCATGTGATACTCGGCGTTCTCGCTGAGATCGCCCATGGCCACAGCCTTCTTCAGTTCTTTGGGCAGTTCGTGGTTCAGCTCGTGTTCGAGGAGCGCAATTTCCTCGGACAGTTTTTTCTTGATATGTTCAGGCATACTTCGGAATCAATGTTGTCGGGGCCACCGGCCGCTACCCGAAGGCATCCAACAATTATACGCGACTCCCGGCTCTTGCTGAGGGCGACCTTCGTGGGGCTTTCCGGAAAGGCCTGCTTTCCCGAAAGCCGCGTCAATTGACCGTTTTCGGAGAGCGGGACTATAATGACCTCATAACGTAGTCGTTCCCCTTCATATCCCAGCGCACTCTGGGGACAGTGCTCCGGCCCTCATGAATAACCTAAGTTTCAGCATCGGAGACAAGGTCGTTTACCCGAATCACGGGGTGGGCGTAATCGAGCAGATCAGCAGCAGGACGATCGGCACACAGGTCGAAAGATTCTATCTCCTGAAGATCAAAGCCAGCAGCCTGAAAGTGATGGTGCCCGCGCATAACGTGGGCAGCGTCGGCCTGCGGCGCGTGGTGCGCAACGGCGAGGTGCAGAAGATCCTCGATTTTCTCACCGATGGCATATGCGAAAGCCATGCCGACTGGAAGTACCGCTTTAAGGAAAACTCCGACAAGATGCGAACCGGCTCCCTGCTGGATGTTGCCGAGGTATTGAAAGGCCTTCTACTGCTGGCGCAAGGCAAGCCCCTCAGTTTCCGCGAAAAGAAAATGCTGGAGCGCGCTCGCTATCTCCTGGTGAGCGAGCTGGCGATGTCGAAGAATTGGGAAGAGCCCGACATCGAAGATCTGCTGAACAAGGCTTTGTCGAAATGCAAACTCCGTTTCCCCGAAGCCTCGAGCATGGAATCCTGATTCTTAGCAAAGTGACTGGATAACTTGTGATATGGCGATGTTACGCCAGCCATCGGCTTCAAACCCACCAACATACTCGGCTTCATTGACTTGCCCGCCTACCCAACGTAAGATTCGCGCCAATGATCGGTCAAACCATCTCGCATTACCGCATTGCGGCAAAGCTGGGCCATGGCGGGATGGGGGTCGTCTACAAAGCGGAAGATCTCACCTTGCATCGCTTCGTCGCGCTAAAGTTCCTGCCGGAGGAATTGGCCGACAATGCGCATGCGCTGGCGCGCTTTGAACGCGAAGCGCAGGCTGCCTCGGCGCTGAACCACCCCAACATCTGCACGATCTACGAAATCGGCAAGGAGGGCGGCAGAACCTTTATCGCCATGGAGTTTCTGGAGGGCGAGACGATGCAGGACGCCATTGAGGGTCGCCCCCTGGACGTCGCGGTGCTGTTCCGCTCGCCATCGAAGTTGCCGACGGCCTTGATGCTGCCCATTCCAAAGGCATCGTCCATCGCGATCTCAAGCCGGCCAACATATTCGTTACTCGCGGACACGCCAAGATACTGGACTTCGGACTCGCACAAGTCGTACAGAAAGCGGCCGCCAACGCCGATGCAGGGGAAAACTTAACGTTGCCTTCTTCCTTGACCGTGGCCGGAGTTCCGATCGGCACATTGCAGTATATGTCGCCGGAGCAAGCCAGGGGCAAAGGGCTGGACGCACGGACCGACATCTTCTCCTTCGGTGCGGTGCTCTACGAGATGGCGACCGGGACCATGCCGTTTCGCGGTGAGACGCCGGCTGCCATCTTCGATGCGATCCTCAATCGTGATCCTGCACCCGGGCTCCGATTGAATCCAGAAATACCAACGAAATTGGATGACATCATTCAAAAGGCTCTAGAGAAAGATCCCGGGCTCCGCTATCAGCATGCCTCCGAAGTAAGGACAGATTTGCAAAGGCTGCAGCGCGGATCTGAAATTCGAAGCGCCGACGTCGGCTGCAGCTCAGGGTCGCCAAACGTCCGGAGTAATTCCTCTCCCGTACTAACGGTTGTCGCCATACTTCTGGCGCTGTTGGCGGTAACCGGAATGTACTTCTGGCGGACGCGAAGTCGCGCCAGGACCTCGGAGACAAACGTCGCCTCCATCGCGGTCTTGCCATTTGTCGACATGAGTTCGGGCAAGGATCAGGAGTATTTTTCCGACGGTCTGGCCGAAGAGCTGACAAATGAGCTCGCCAGAATACCTGGCATGAAGGTAGCCGGACGTTCCTCGGCCTTTCAGTTCAAGGGCCGAAGCGAAGACTTGCGCACAGTCGGGCGGAAGCTGAACGTCGCTAACGTTCTAGAGGGCAGTGTGCGGCGCGAAGGGGATCATGTTCGCATAACGGCCGAGCTAACCAAGGCAGAGGATGGCTTTCAGATCTGGTCCCAGGAATACAACTCGGAAATGAAAGACATCTTCGCCGTGCAGGATGAAATCGCGCGCGCCGTGACCGGGGCGTTGCAGATCAAATTGTTGCGGACGAGTGCAAATCCAACCGTTCCACGTTCGCAAACCACCAATCCCGAAGCCTATCAGGCTTACGTGCAAGCGAAGTATTTTTCTGACCGCGGTTCAGAAAAATCCGACTCGGACAAGGCCTTGGCCTACGCTAACCAAGCGATCAAACTGGATGCGAAATACTCGCCCGCCTGGTCTTTGCGCTCCATCATTTTTACTTTGGCTGGCGCAGAAGGTTTCCTCAACACGGACGAAAGCGCCCGACGTGCGCGCGCCGACGCTGAGCAAGCCGTCGCTCTGGATCCCAATTCGGCTGCAGCATATCTCTCGTTGATGGCCGTTCAGGCGAATTATGACCTTGATTGGAGAAGTGCACAGGCCTCTTTGGATAAGGCGGCGGCGCTCGAACCGGGAAGCGTGGATGTTTTGGCGAGTGCCGCATTCCTCCAGGGAATGGCGGGTCATCTGGATGAGGCTATCGCGTTACAGAAGAGGGCGATTGCACAGGATCCGCTTCAAAGCGGCAATTATTTAGGCTTGGCCGACATGCTTTCCTCTGCCGGAAGAAATCAGGAAGCTACCCTTGCGCTGCAAAAGGTCATTGAGCTTAATCCGCAAGAGGCGTCCGTTCAAACCGCGCTAGGGCAAATTTCGTTGGCGCAAGGCCAGCTACAAGAAGCCTTGGCTGCAGTGAAGAAGGAACCATCACAGTCGGAGCGGCTGCTGGGGGAAGCGGAGGTATATCACGCGCTTGGCCAAAGCCGGGCTTCAGATGCCGCTTTGAAGCAGTTGATCGCCAGCTCTTCAGACGTGGCGGCCTATCAGGTAGCCGAGGTATACGCGTATCGTGGAGACGCCGACAAGGCTTTGGATTGGCTTGAACGCGCCTATGAGCAACACGACTCGGGCCTAGTCGACCTCAAGATCGATTCCTCATTCAAAGACCTCCGGCAAAGCCCGCGATACGTCAATCTCCTGGAAAAGATGCATCTGCCGTTGTAGCTTCGGCAACGATGGTTACGTTCAATGTCGTTCGGCTGAACGCCAACAGATAGATAGCTGTTGCTATCAGGCAATTACACTCACAATGCCGAAACCGGAACCGGCCCGATTCACCGTCCCTCACTGGACACTACCCTATAATCCGCTGCTATAATCCGCTGCTTGCCTAACTGCCAATCCAAGTCATAAAATGCAACCGCCTTGTGAGGAACGGCTTCGGCCTCACCGATGTGAATCCTTATGCCAGGAACTCTGCATATCTTCCGTTTGAAAGCTGACCCGCTGCAATATCAGGTGAACTATAACCTCGGCGCTAACTCATGGGTCCAGGTCTTCGATCCAGTGGGGCTCGACGAATTTCTGCGGCACAGCACGGCTCTGCCAGTCAGCGAAGTCGATGCCATGCTGGACGAATTGCGCTCCCAGGGCCGCACCACGGAGGCCAACGTCGACATCGCGGAATTGCACCTCGGCGAAATGGGCTTCGCCGAATCGCCTAGCGACGAATAACGCCGGCTCGGTCCCACACAGTTGACTCTCGCTCCGGCGCCACCTTGACGCTGCCCGGCGGCTTCTTTCCCAGTGCTGCAACGTCGGCAGGCAGCGAGCGCGTGGTCACTTGCCGTTGCCGCCGGTCAGGACGTTCTTCCGCAAGCAGCCCCGCCCGCAGAAATATCTCGCTGAGGCAATCCAGGGCCTCGGAAAACCACCGGTGGACTGCGCCCTTGGAGTACCGCAGCATCTCGCCGACTTCGTCAAGCGAGAAGTCGTACAGCCCCACCAGGGTGATGATCTCGGCATGGTCATCGCTTAGCCGGGAAAGGCAGAGCTCAACATCGCGCGCGAATACTATCTGCTCTTCGAAGCTGGGAATGCTGTGATGGGAGACGCGGGCGCGAAAGAATTCCCGGCCCAGCAGCGAAGGTAACCGGCCGACCTGGCAGGAGAGCTCAAAGAAGTGCCGCACCATGGCCAGCGTCTGACTGCGAAAGCACAGCATCTCCGGCCGTGGATCAATCTCGTCAGGTTCCGCAACCGGCGCTGGGCTTGTCGTCTTGTGCAGCAGCAGTTGCGCTTTGCGGGCTGCCAGTATCGAAACCCTCATGGCTGCCTCCCGCACGCTAACCTGCGCTTGGGCCATGCCTTCGAGTTTCAGCGGCGGGCCCAACTCAGTTTTGGATTTGCGAAGCAGCGAACGCCGGCCGGCATCTCCCGGAAATGAGTAGTTAGTCAGGATCTGTCCGCAAGGTTCGCAATAGGTTTCAGACGACTGGCGGCGGCGCAAGTCGTAGCGATCCACATCGCTCGCAGTATTTCAGTTCGTATTCCGTGTCTTGCATTTTCATAACCCCCTCTGCTTTTAAGCAGCAAAAAACAAGCCCTGCGACGCGCCTCGCTGACATCGGAGGACGCGTACACAGGGCTCGTTTCAGTTACGATGACCTGTTATCGGTTATTTGGTTAGGTGCAGACGGCGACTGGGCCACAGCGGAAGGAAGCTCAGGAGATAGCGATGGCGCAGAACTCGGTTTCGCTGTGCTCCGGCCATCTGGATTTCAGGAGATCATCCGCTCGTCCTGCCGGCGAGCTGAAATAACCCTCTTCATATCCGGACTTCAAAATGCTTCCGTTCTGCACCACGACGCACAGCCTGCCGGAAAAGCTCAGGCTGCGGAGAAGCTTCTCGGTGGCGGCGGAAAGCACGTCGGCTTGCCTGATTTTGCGCCGCAATTCTGCGAAGCTTCTGTCTTCAGTGTTCGTGTTCGGTTCCGTGTCCTTCATGGCTCGTTACCTCGACCAGGACCCAGAACCCGGGGATTAGTTCGACTGTGGCACAGGGAACCAGATTGGTCAACAAAAATATTGCTTTAAGCATGTTACTAAAGTACATGTATTGCTGTCGGCAAATTGCTCGAAATGAACCTTCAAGATCTGCAGGATCAACTGCGCGCCCACATCCGTGCCCGCATCGGCAGAGGCGAGCTCAGCGGCGTCAGCCTGGCTCGCGCCGCCGATTTTCCCCAGGGCCACCTCTCTAATTTCCTCAACGCCCGCCGCGGTCTCAGCCTGGAATCCATGGATCGCCTCCTCGAGACCCTGGATATCGGGGTCCTCGATCTGGTCGACACCCAGGATATTCAACAGCGCTTGGCGCTGCCGCACGCTGGCCAAGGCTTCGAAAAAATTGCCGTGGTGTCGGTGGAAAATGCGGCCCTCGCCCACTTCGCCCCAGATCAGATCCTGGAGACGCGCAGCTTCAACAAGTCCTTCCTGCGCCGCCTCAAGCCTCGTTCTGCCGAAGACCGTCGCGACTGGCTGCGTTTTGTCATGATCAGGCTGGATTTGAAAGGCCCACCCCAATTCTCCTTCGGAACCTCGACCGCGGTCCTGCTGATTGATCGCCATTACAGCTCGCTGGAACCGTACCGTCGTCTTCGCCCCAATATTTATGCGGTCAGCATCGGGGAGCGTTGTGTCGCGGGCTACCTGTCGGTATTTGACGATTACCTGGTGCTCCGGCCGCGCGACCTGCAACAGCAAGTCGAGATGCTCAGAATCGAGCGCGGCAGAAGTTACTCGCAATACATTGTTGGCCGGGTGTGCCATGTGGGCGTCGAGGTGTGACGCGATTGCTGTCTGCTATGATTTCGCTACCAATCGAGGATTCATGGAGGAGAATGTGGAGGAACGTAGTGCACCAACTCCGGGCCTGCGCCGGGATGAAGATATTGCGCTTGACCTGATGAAGTTCGTGGCCGTAACCACCGGATACGGAAGAGCCGGTTCGCAGGCAGCCGGATTCCAGGCGGGAGGAGAATCGAAAGCCGAGGATTACGCCCGCCATCTCCTGGACCTGTATGGGCAGTGTCTGGCCGCAGTACAAGGCAAGAAATAATCGCTCCGGACGGACGCGCACGTCACCCTGCGCCGATAAACCATAACTCTTCTATCCATAAAGACTTCTTATAGGCGAAGCTTGCGTCCGCAGGCGCGTTGCCTTGATCTATTCAAGCGACGGCTCGGACCGGCTCAACGGTCCGCAGGGAGCTTCGATGGATCGCACCACTCGCCCACCCACTTGGCAGGTCCTTCTCGCCTTCGGCATTGTGTACTTCGTCTGGGGCTCAACCTTCCTGGCCATTCGCGTGGGCGTGCGCGAGGTGCCGCCGTTTCTGCTTGCGGCCATGCGCTTCCTGCTTGCGGGAACTATTTTGTACGCGTGGATGCGGGCGCGAGGCACGCCCTCGCCGCGCAGTCGTGAGTGGCTGTCGGCGGCGCTGCTGGCGGTACTGATCTTCGTGGGTGACTACGGAATGGTCTTCTGGGCGGAAACCCGCGTGCCCTCGGGAGTCACCGCGGTGATGATGGCGACCATCCCCGTGTTCATGGCGCTGTCGGAAATATTTTTCCTGGGAACGCAGCGCCTGACGCTGCGGCTCGCGCTTGCATTGCTGGTGGGAATCGGCGGCGTCGTAGTGCTGGTCAGCCACTCTCTGGGCCTGGGCAAGAGCGCCATTGATCGCTCCGGCGCAATTGCTCTGTTGATCGGGGCGATGAGTTGGTCAGTCGCCTCGGCGCTCAGCCGCAAGCTGCCACTGCCTGCTTCCAAACCCATGAGCTCCGCCGCCCAGATGTTTTGCGGAGGAGTTTGGTTGGCGTTGACTTCGGCAGCACTGCGAGAGTATCGCGGCTTTCAGCTCCTGGCAGTTTCGCGCGCCGCCTGGATCGCGCTGGCGTATCTCACCGTCGCCGGATCGATTGTCGCCTTCACGGCGTATGTGTGGCTGATTCATCATGAGTCTCCGACCCGGGTCGGTACCTATGCGTATGTCAATCCCGTGATCGCGGTGGCCCTGGGATACTTCTTCGCCGGCGAAGCGGTAGGAGCGCGGACCTTGGTGGGAACGCTGCTGGTACTGGTCAGCGTCGTCGTCATTACTACAATGCCGGCAAGAAAGAACACCCCAGCGCGCCTCGAAGAGGTGCTTCCCGTCGGCGAGGCCGCGGAGGGTTAAATGGAATTTCGCGGCAGTGCCCTGGGCAGGTTCGGACGGCTGGCAGCAGCCTTAGCGGCATCTAAGTTCCGGAGTACGCGAACAGACAGATGCCGGTTGCTAACGAACAAACCGTGCGGCGAACGGCGCGGGAAATCTTCCGCGGGGTCGAGAAAAATGCGCGCGACGAACTGCGCCGGTCAACCCATGCGCTCGCTTTCTCAGGCTTCGCGGGCGGGCTGTCCATGGGGCTGACCGGAATCGCCGTGGCCGTGGCCATGGTTGCGCTTGACGGTCTGGCAGCAAAAGATTTTATCGCCTACATGCTGTATCCGGTGGGATTCATCGCCGTCATCATTGGCCGGGCGCAACTGTTCACCGAGAACACGCTGTATCCGATTGCACTGATTCTGAGCGAGCGCCGGCATGTGGCCGACACCGCCCGGCTCTGGACCGTGGTGTTTGTGGGCAACGTGCTGGGAGCAATTGCCTTCGCAGCTTTGGTCATTGACACTGATGCGCTGAGCCAGAACATTCATGCGACGCTGGTGCAACTGGGGACAGCGGCGGTGCAGGGCACGAACTCGCACGTTTTTTGGAGCGCGGTGATTGGCGGCTGGATCATCGCCCTGGTCGCCTGGCTGGTGACCGCGAGTCACTGGACCATCGGCCAGATCGCCGTCATCTGGCTGCTGACGTTTGTCGTCGGCGTCGGCCATTTCGCCCACTGCATCGCCAGCACGGGAGAGATTATGTCAGCCGTTTTTGCCGGGGCCGTGCCTTTCAGCCGCTACCTTCACTGGCTCACCCTGGCGACGGTCGGCAACATCCTCGGCGGAGTGATGATCGTAACCGTCTTGAACTTCGGACAGGTTAAAGCCGGAGAAGATTCGTAAGGGAACGCTTGACCTTTGGAGGCTGCTAAATGACGCGATCATGGAGAAGCGCAATGAATCTTGCCAAGCCGTTGCGAATGCGCAGCGATGAAGATCCCCCCATCCCCATGCCTCCGGGCGAAGATCCGCCGCCCCCAATCCGGGAGCCTCCGGACAAACCGGTGATCGCACCCGACGGTCCGATGCGCGAGCCTGGACCACGCGAGCCGCAAAGGCTGTAGGTGTGGGCAGATCCGGCGTCCTCGCCTGCCGGGTTGCCGTCTGCGCTCACTTATAATCAGTCACCTGACCTGTAATGAGCACCTCCAGCGCTTCACCCGCAAGCCTCGTTCATAACCAACTTCCCGCCAACGTCCGCGCGCCGCGGCATCGTTGGATTTGGATCGTGCTGTTGTGGGCGATCGTTTACGTCCCCGGCCTGTTCTCGCCGCCGCTGCTGGACGATGCCGACTCCGTCCATGCTGAGGCCGCGCGCGAAATGCTGGTTCGCCATGATTGGACCACGCTCTATATCGACGGCGTGCGTTATCTGGAAAAAGCTCCGCTGCTGTACTGGGGCATGGCAACCAGCTATGAAGTCTTTGGCGTGAAGGACTGGGCGGCACGATTGCCGCTGATTCTCGCGGAATTGTGGCTGCTGCTGGCAACCTATTCGCTCGGCAAGCGGACCTTAGGGGAGCGCGCCGGCTTCTGGGCTGCGATGGTGCTGACTGTGTCGGTCGGGCCCTACCTCTTTACCCGCATTCTGATTCCCGACATGCTGATCCCGCTCTGGCTCACGTTGGGATTCGACTTCTTCCTGCGGACGCTGGAGGAAGAGCCGCCGTCGATAGCTTCGTGCTGGGGACTGGCCGCAACTATCGCGTTGAATGTTCTTACCAAGGGCCTGATCGGGATCGTGTTCCCCGCAGCCATCATCGGCATCTTCTTGATCTTCACCGGAAATCTGAAACACCTGCTGCGCATGCGTTTGCTCTCCAGCACTCTGGTGTTGCTGATCATTGCCGCGCCGTGGCACATCGCCGCTGCCCTCAGGAATCCTGCTGCCGGTCAGTCGCGAGGCTTTCTGTGGTTCTATTTCGTCAACGAACATTTCCTGCGCTATCTGGGCAAGCGCATACCGCGAGACTACGATACCGTCCCCCTGCTGGTGTTCTGGGCGCTGATGCTGCTTTGGCTGTTTCCCTGGTCCGCGTTTCTTGTTCAGGCGCTGGCCAAGGTGCCGCATCGCTGGAAGGAATGGCGCAGCGGCATAGGCAAAGCGGATCGCGCCCGGCTGCTCTATGCCATCTGGGCAGCGGTCATTCTGTTGTTCTTCAGCTTCTCCACGCGCCAGGAATATTATGCGGTTCCCGCCTTACCGGCGCTGGCGCTGCTGATTGGCGGCTGGCTGCAACAGGAAGACGATGCGCCGGAAAATTCCGCGCTGCGCAGGGCCGGCCGGATGGGATCGCTCGCGTTAGCCGTGATCGCAGCTGTCGTCTTTGCCGTGGCGATGTTCCTGCTGGCCCAAAGTCAGAGTGCGGCAACAGGCGGCGATCTCGCCGACCTGCTCAAGAAAAACCCCAACGAATATGCGCTGGCCTTCGGTCACATCTTCGACTTGACGCCGCGCGCCCTGGGGCTTTTCCGCGTTCCGCTGGCGACGTTCGCCATCGTGCTGTTTGTGGGCAGCATTCTCAACTGGCTTTACCGGCGCCGCAACCGTGCCACCGCCGGCAACTGGGCCCTGACCATCATGATGGTGTTCGTGCTCTTCGCCGTGCATCAGGGACTGGTGATGTTCTCGCCCATTCTCTCGTCGAAGAAGCTGGCCGATGCGGTCGAGCAGGAATTTCACCCTGGCGATGTGATCGTTTCCTACGGAACGTATGAGGACGCGTCGACATTGAACTTCTACGTTCAGCAGCCGGTGCACGTGGTGAACACGCGGACCGAGGGCGACCTGGATTATGGATCGCTGTTCCCGGATGCGCCGGCCATCTTCGAGAACGATGCGTCGCTGGACGCATTGTGGCGCGGACCGCGGCGCGTCTTTCTTTGGGTTGAGGAGGACAAGGTTCCGTCTTATGTGCAACACAGCGGCAGTTATCAGCTCGCGCGCAGCGGCGGCAAGCTGATTCTGATGAACCGCATGTGGGCCGGCGCTAAGTAGCGGACTCCGCCGGCCCGAGATACAAAACGATGTATCCATCAACTCGTCTCCGGTAGCCCTAAGAATAGTGCCGCCCCCGAGGGGCTCAGATCAAAAACTCCGCTTTACCCAGCACTCCTCTGCGCTGCGTGCTGGGCTATCCTGACGCCGTCCCGCAACGCGGGACTCGATTGCCGGCTCTCCATGTTCATCCGCCGACCCTGCGGTTGCCGGTTCGGCCAGGACGTCAACAGAGTCATCCAGACCTGAAGTCGTGGCCTGATACAAGACTTTTTCCGCAGGCTGTAACACCGCGTCCGTGCCAACGTGACCAGCCGCAGTTTTTCGTGATGTTTTGCTCGCAAATCACTTGCAGTTCACAAGTGACATTTGATATTTTTCGTTCCAACATGACTGGCGAGCCTAAGTCGCAGCGTCGCTCGGGCTGCCCCGTCAACATCTCGCTGGAGGTGCTGGGAGATCGCTGGTCGCTGCTGATTGTTCGCGACCTGATGGTGCGCGGCTCCAGGACCTTCAAGGAATTTCAGGATGCGGGCGAAGGAATTGCCAGCAACATCCTTGCCGACCGTTTGCAGAAACTCCAAGCCGCCGGAGTCATCGACGCGGAGAGCGAGGCGGCGGACGGGCGAAAGGTGAACTATCGGCTGACGAAAAGGGGTATCGATCTGGCGCCGGTGGTTTTGGAGTTACTCATTTGGGGCGCGAAGCATGAGGACGCGGGTGCGCCCTGCGCCCTGATCAGCAAGCTGGAAAAACATCGCAAGGAACTGCTGGCCGAAGTGCGGCGGCGCTGGCAGAAGCGCGATGCAACGCCGTTGCAGACAAAATCCGGTGAATGGCTGTGGCCGTGAGAGGGAGCGAATGCGCAGAATCCTGGTTTCAAACCTGATATCGCTGGACGGATTTTACGAGGGACCGAACGACGAAATCGACTTCTTCGTCACCGACCAGGAGTTCTTCGCCTATGCCGCCGATATGTTGAACTCGGTGGACACGATTCTGTTCGGTCGCAAGACCTACGAGATGATGGCCGCCTATTGGCCCAAAGCCGCTCCCGATGCCATCGCCGACAAGATGAACAATCTTCCCAAAATTGTTTTCTCAAGGACCATGCACGAGGTCGGGTGGAACAATTCGCGGTTGGCGAAGGGCGAGCTGGTTGAGGCAGTTAACAAGTTGAAGCAGGCGCCGGGTGGCGACATGGTCGTGCTGGGCAGCGCGACACTGGCGTCGCAGTTGCTCCAGCTGGGGTTGATCGACGAGTACCGTGTCCTGATTAATCCGGTGCTGATTGGCAGCGGAAAGCCATTGTTCCGCGGTATCACGGAACGCATCAAGGTCAAACTTCTGGCGGCGAGGTCTTTGGCATCAGGGATGGTCATTCTGTCGTACGGAAAAGCTTGATGGCTTATGGCAGGGGACTGCTTCGCACAACATCTATTCGGACGAGGGTGGACTGATTTTTGCGCGATGCCTGGCTCGAGAGACTCCGGTCTCCTCGCCGGCAGAGCCTGGAGGTGTTATGAAAGCGAAGTTGGTAACAGGAAAGATCGCAATGGTAAGTGCATCAGCACTGCTGGTGCTGATGGTTGGACTGAGTTCGGCTTACGCAGCAGCGCCGGATGCCAAGACGCAGTACACCAGCATGGCTCCGCTGGATCAGTACCTCATCGCCGATCGCAATGTAGAGGTTGCAATGGCGCGCAGCGCAGCCCCTGAGGCTATATCGCGCGACGCCACGGTGATGGTGCTGACCGAGCACGGCTACGTCACCGCGGTGGAAGGCAAGAACGGTTTCGTGTGTGTCGTGGAGCGAGCCTGGATGTCGCCGGTAGACTCTCCGAGCTTCTGGAATCCCAAGATGCGTGGGCCGCTTTGCTTCAATCCTCCGGCGGCGCGATCGATCCTGCCGGCCACCCTGGAGAGGACAAAGATGGCGCTGGCGGGTAAGTCGAAGTCGGAGATCATCGCTGCCAATAAAGCCGCCTACGACAGCAAGGAGCTGCCGGCACTGGAACCGGGCTCGATGAGCTACATGATGTCGAAGCAGGCGTATCTCACCGCGGACGGAGGTAACCTCGCCCACGTGATGATTTACACGCCCCATATGGATCCGGCAGCGTGGGGCGACGGTGTACCCAACTCGCCGGTTATTCTGAACCCGCAGTTCAAAGACGCTGAGCCAATCGATGTGTGGGTGATCTCGGTTGGCAAGTGGTCCGACGGCACGCCGGCCCCGGTAATGTAAGAGGCAGTTAGCAATTAGCAAAAAGACGGTCTGATTACGTCAATGGCGAGGCCCTCAGCGGCTAAAGCCGGGTTCATTTTGCGGGAGTTTGCGGACCGCCTGAAGGCGGCCCCTTTCAAAGCCGCAGGCGGCTAAGCCGGATTAATTAAGCAGCCTGGATGCCATCCTGAAGGCTGGCCCAACCACGCAATTATTTCGGCGCGGGCGGTGCAGCGGGTTCGGCGAACTTGGCGTCGTCAATGGGCGCGTTCTCTTTGACCTCATCGATCTTGATGGTGAAGCTGCCACTGGGGCGGGCAATGGTCCAGCGATATGGCGTCTTCGTTCCGCCCACTTCACGGTAGTCGGCGAAGTCGACCTGGGTTGGGTTGAAGCCGAAGGCAGTGTCTGCGTAGTGGACCATCCGCAGCAGTAATCCGGAATCCTTATCGAAATAGAGCTTCACCGGCGGCTCGCCCTTAGAGAGACCAAGAACGACATTGGTCTCGCGATCGCCAACCTTCTCGGTGTGGGCATCGAGCTTCAGTTCCGTAAACTCATGCTCGAGTTGAAGCGGGTAGAAGGCTTCGGCATCCAGCTTGGCGGCTTGCTGATCTGCCGGCGACATCTCACGCAGCGGCCGGCCGGGAAAGGAAATCCAGCCAACGTGGCCGTTGTAAGCCGTAGTGCTGTCGCCTTTTTGCATATGCATCACGGAAACGCGCTGGTCCGGGGACTTGGTGTAGATGTCGATCGGGATCGGCGGCCCTTCCGGCATCACCGCGTTGCCTTTCTCGACGCGGCTGGAAACTTTGCCGAGCGCAGCCGCCCCTCCGATAGCTTGAATATATTTCTCCATAACCGGGGCGCCTGACGGTAGCTTAGCCGGATCCATGTCCTGCTCAGGCTGATGCATGGCTGCCATGGCTTCCGGCTTGGGCGCTTCTGTCATGATGGCCGGAATAGCTTGCGGGTGCGGCGACCCGCGGTGACAGGTGTTGCAGGTGACCTCACGCTCGCCCTCAAAGTTGTTCTTGTTGATGGCGAACATCATCTGCATCATCTCGCGAGCGGTCTTCTTCTCCTTCTTGTCGTCCTTGTCGAACTCAAGCTTGCCTTGGTTTTCGACGTGGCAGAAGTTGCAGTCCACGCCCAGCGCGGCGGTGATGAACTGCATCGACGGGATCAACTCGTCTGCCGGAATGTTTTTGAGGACCTGGATGTTCTTGTATTTCTCAGCGGCCGTCGGCGGTGGGGCGGATGTAGTTGTTTGTGAGGCGACTGGGCCGGATGGGCTTGAACTGCGATGATTGCTCCGCCAAGAAGGACGACTGCGATACCTATAGCCTGCCAGCCGAAACTGTACCCGTGGCCGGCCCTAGCCTTTGCCTGTTTCATCACCTGGATCACCTCTTAGGATTGCGAAGGGGAAGTTTAACAAACTGGCTGGCGGCGTGTTCCGGCTCTCCATCCCCGGCAGGGGTGGTCACACAGGGATGTGACGGCCGTACTCCCTCCTGGTGACCAATGCAGTACAATCCATTCTTCTGTGGATGGTCCGCCCGTGACGGGACAGACGCTTTTGAGAATTCGTCATGTTCAAACGAGTGCTGATCGCCAATCGCGGCGAGATTGCCGTGCGCATCATCCGCGCCTGCCGCGAGATGGGCATCGAATCGGTGGCTGTCTTCTCCGACGTGGACCGCAAGGCGCTGCACGTCCGTAAGGCCGACTACGCCTACCACATCGGCCAAGCGACGGCGAGCGAATCCTATCTCAACATCGAGAAGATCCTGGATGTAGCGCGGCGCAGCCAGGCGGAGGCGATTCATCCTGGCTACGGTTTTCTCTCGGAAAACGCAGGCTTTGCGCGCGCCTGCGCCGACGCCGGCTTCAAATTTATCGGACCGTCGCCCGCGTCGATGGAGATGATGGGATCGAAGACGCGCGCCCGTCAGCACATGAAACGCGCAGGCGTGCCGTTTGTGCCGGGCTCGGAACACGGGCTGGACCTGGATGCTGCGGAACGGGTGGCGGAGCAGATCGGCTATCCGGTGATGTTGAAAGCGGCAGCGGGCGGTGGCGGCAAGGGAATGCGCATGGTCTCGCCTGCCGTCGGAGCTGCACTCCGCCTACGAGGCAGCGCGCAGCGAGGCCCAGCGATCCTTTGGCGACAACGAAGTCTACATCGAGAAGTTCATCGTCAATCCGCGCCACGTCGAGATGCAGATCTTCGGCGACGAACATGGCAATGTGGTGTATCTCGGCGAGCGCGAGTGTTCGGTGCAACGGCGCCATCAGAAGGTGATGGAGGAGTCGCCGTCGCCGATCGTGGACGACGAGATGCGTCGCCGTATGGGCGAAATCGCCGTCCGTGTCGGCAAGGCGGCGAACTATCACAATGCGGGTACGGTGGAATTTTTGCTCGACCAGCAGCGTAATTTTTACTTCCTCGAAATGAATACCCGATTGCAGGTTGAGCATCCGGTGACGGAATTCGTCACCGGACTGGACCTGGTGCATCTGCAAATGCACGTTGCGGCGGGCGAGAAGCTTCCGTTCCGCAGGAGGACATCAAGCTGCGCGGTCACGCCATCGAATGCCGCATCTATGCGGAAGATCCCGACAACAACTATTTCCCATCGCCGGGGCTGATTACGCGCCTCATTTCGCCCTCCGGACCGGGTATTCGCCGCGATAGCGGAATGTATGAGGGATGGACGGTCCCTATCGAATACGATCCGCTGCTGGCCAAGCTGGTGGGCTATGGCGAGAATCGGGAGCAAGCCATCAACCGGCTGCTGCGGGCGCTGTATGAGTATTTCGTCGGCGGGATCAAGACCAATACGTCATTGTTCCGCCGCATCCTGAAAGACCCGGATTTCCGTGCGGGAAATATCGATACTGGTTTTCTTGACCGCTTGTTAACCAAGCCCAGCAATGAGACTGATGTGCGTCGTCCGATCATTGCGGCCCTGGGCGCGGCCATCTTTGCCAGCACGGACCCGAAAGCGACGTTGCCAGGAGGGCCAGTGTCTGCAGTGTCCACGAACGGCAACGGCGCTGGGGCATTGCCGGTATCGAACTGGCGACGTACGGCACGCGCGGAGGCGACGCGGGAGGGATGATGTCCAGAATGGACGGCCGCCTCAGGTCGGGGGAGAGAAAGCAGGTCCCTCGACTTCGCTTCGCTCCGCTCGGGATGACACGAACGGGACACCCAGCTTCAGGCAATGTAACAACCGTTACCTTAAGCTAATTGCTAAATGCTAATGGCTAATCGCTTCTTTTATGACCTACGACGTTGTTGTTGACGGCAAGACCCATCACGTAGAACTCGAACGCGGCGAAGCTACCTGGCTGTGCAAGGTTGATGGCGCGGAGATGGATGTCGACGCGGCGCTGACGGCGCGCGATATCCTCTCGGTTCTGCTTGACGGCAAGGCTTACGAGATCAAGCGCGAACGATCGTTACAAGGCGAGCTGCACATGGTGATCGGCAGCGCGCGCTACGCGGTGGATGTGCAGGATCCGCGCTCGCTGCGCAGCCGTCGTGCGGTGTCTGGAAGTGAGGCTGGGCCGCAAAAGATCAAAGCTCCCATGCCGGGAAAAATCGTCCGCATTCTAGTTAATGAGAAAGACGAGGTCAAAGCCGGGCAGGGCGTCATTGTGATGGAAGCCATGAAAATGCAGAACGAGATGAAGTCGCCCAAGGACGGCGTGGTGCGGAAGATTCTGACCGCGGAAGGGTCGACGGTGAATGCCGGCGACGCGCTGGCCATCATCGAGTAGCCGCCATACCGCTCCGCCCATGTCAGGCGGACGCTTCGAAATATCCTTCTATCGACTTAGGGACACTTTGATTAAGTGCATACCGAGACCCTCAGCGGCTATAAAGCCGGGTCCGGTTGGTCGACCTTGCGTCCCTACGGTGCCTGTGTCGCCGCTCGGCGGCTCGGCTCAGTTTCCCACTCCACCCGGGGCTTACGCCCCGGGCTAACTTCATAGCCGCCGCTGGCGCGGCTAGGGCGATCCCAAATCCAAAGGTTGACTCCACCACGCAGCGCCGCGAATTGCAGCTACGACGCAGATGCCTACGGACGCGGTCACTTCTTGCCACCCTCAGGCCGCGATACGCAAGGCCCCGACTTACTTCATGGTGCCGGCTTTCTTGAGGATGTCTTCGGCGAAGTAGTTTTCCACGGAAGCCTTGTCGCGAACCGTCTCGTAGTAGGCGGCCTTCAGTAGTTGTTCCCGGCGATCACGGAGCTGCTCGCGAATGGCCTGCTGTACGCGAGGATCCTTCAGTTCGCGCTGCCCCGCAACTTCGCGGCTGATGAGCTTAACGATCCGGAAGCCGAAAATCTGATGGCCATTGGGATCGGTGACCGGCAGAATCACGGTGTATTGTCCCGGCTTGAGCTTCCCGATCGCTTCAAAAGCGGCTTTATCGGCTTTCAGCGAGGACTCAGGTATGAATCCGAGGTCGCCGCTGTTCTGTGCGGTCTCGGGCTGCTCGGAATAGGTTGCGGCCAGAGCGGCAAAGTCCTCTCCACTATCGAGCCGGTTATACGACCATCTGAATCTTCTTGCGCGCCTCAGCCTCGTTCTGGGCTTTCATGTTCTTCACCTGCGGGTTGGGCTGGGTGGTAACCAGGATCTGCGCCAGGTGGTACTGCGGCTCAATCAGGTTGAACTCGGCTTTGTGCTGGTTGTAGTAATTGGTGATGTCCTCATCGGAGATGTTGATCTTGGAGGTGACTTCCTTGTTCAGCACCTTGTCGATGGTCAGCGAGCGGCGCAAGTCCCGTTTGAAGTCGTCGAGCGAGATCTGGCGTTCCTTGAGCCTTTTGTCGAACTCTTCCTGAGTGTAGGGCGCCTTGATCTCGGCAAGCTTGGCGTTGACTTCCTCGTCGGTAGCCAGCAGGCCCAGGGTTTCGGCGCGCTGCATGAGGATTTCGTTGTCGATGAGTTCGCGCAGAATATTCAGGCGGAGGGTGTCGGCTTGCTCCTCGCTAGGCTTCTGAGGCGCCTCGGCAACCTGGTTGTCATAGTATTTTTGGACTTCGGTGCGGGTGATCTTGCGGCCATTGACGGTCGCCATCACGTCCTCGCCCTCCTGTTTGCTGGAGCAGCCGAGTTGGAGGAACAGCCCGACCAGGACCAACAGCGTCGTCAGCAGCGCAAGACTGGTTACCCTCTTCTGTTTCAGTTCCAAACTACGCCCCTCCTGAGAGGCAGAACGCGCGGGTTAGTCGAAAGCCGTTGGGCGCAGCGGTGCGACTGAGTCAAAGGCAATAGCGAGAGCGGCTTCGTGCTCGTTACTTATTGGACGATGGCGGATGCGGTGGGGCAGCGGGTGCGGCCGGCGCCGGAGGCTGCACCCCTGCGGCCAAAAGCTGACGGTTCAACGCCGATCTTTACCTGGTCAGCGTCCAAGGCCCCTTCCAAGCGCTCTCCATTAATGAAAACCGTGGGCGTGGCGCTGACACCCAGCTTGTCGCCCTCCGCCACGGATGCCTTCACCACCGCGTCCGACTGAGCCTTGAGACATGCCTGCAAGCCGGGGCAAGTCGGCGCCATTCTGCTTGCCGAAATCCATGGTCTGGCGATCGATCTCGGCAAACGAAGCCGGCAGATTTTCCTGCGAGGCATTGATGGCGTGCTGATTCGCATGCAGGTAGTCGGCCAGTTCCCAATAGGCCTTACCGCTTTCCTTGGCCAGACAGTTGGCGTCGTTGGCGGCATGCTGTGCCCAGGGATGCATCGGCAGAGGATAATCTTTGTAGACGATCTTGATCTTGTCTTTGTACTGCGGGTAGATCTCGGTCATCAGGGTGCTGTGCATGCGGGCGCAGAACGGGCACTCGAAGTCATCGAAGTTGACGATGGTCACCTTGGCGTCGGGATTGCCGCGCGCGGGCCGGTCCGCCAAACTGATCTGGTTCATGGTTTCCGCGTAAGGATCCTTGGTCAGGTCAAGCTGGGTAAACCGAATGAGCGTCTTGCCATCCTTGGAAAGCAGGAACTCCGCGTCCTGGGACTTATCCTGGCGGGTCATGGTGACCGTTACCAGATCGTAGTTGGCGAACTCGCTGGGCTTTAGCGGCACCGACGGTGATGACAACATCAGGCGGAATGTTGAAATAGGACTGGACTTGCCGCTGAATACGCTGGCTCACATCCGGGGGGACAGCTGATTTGTTGGGCTGCGCCGAACACCCCAGGCACAACATCAGCGACACGATGGCTAATCGTTTCAAGAACAAGGTGGAAGACCGCCTTTCGGAAGGAAACATGAAGCGTCAATTATCTCACGGGGGGTTGGTTTCTTCGCAGCAACGGCCCGAAGATGCCTCTCTGGTGAACCTAGCCGCAACCCGTTGGCAATTCCCCCGGGAGCCAATGCCAGCGTGAAGACGCCGGTTATCGCAAGGAACCGGACGGAAGTAAAGCGTTCATGGAGCCGGAGCGAAAGCCTTCGAGATCCAAGGTGACGTACGAAAAGCCCAGCGCCTTGAAGATGGTGGTGAGCTGCGCAGCCATTTCCAGGGTCATGGCACGAGGCAACTCCTCGCGAGCGATTTCGAGGCGGGCTATCTGACCGTGATGGCGTACGCGGAACTGGCGAAACCCCAGTTGCCGCAGCGCCTCTTCGCCTTGCTCCACGGCCGAAAGATTTTCCCGCGTCACCGGCTGGCCATACTCGATGCGGGAAGCCAGGCAGGCGGAGGCAGGCTTGTCCCAGAGACGCAATCCGGCCTCCCGGGCAAGCTGGCGGATGTCTTGCTTGGTCAGGCCGGCGTCGAGCAGGGGCGCGGCAATCCCGTGCTGCCGGGCGGCATTTTGCCCAGGACGGAAATCTCCCTGATCATCGACGTTCACACCATAAGCAATGACATCGAATCCGCTGCGTTCGCGGTATTCCTGCATTCTGGTGAAGAGTTCGTCTTTACAGTGGAAACAACGGGCTGCATCGTTGCGGAGGTATTCGGCACGCTCCAACTCCCCGGTTTCGATGATGTGTAACGGAATGCCGCGTTCCTCGGCAAAAGCAACGGCATCGCGCCTTTGGAAACGCGCCAGGCTGGGAGAATCCGCCAGCACAGCCATCATGCCGGCGCCGAGTTCACGATGGGCAGCCCACGCCAGAAAACCGGAATCGACTCCACCCGAATAGGCAACCAACAAGCGTCCTAATGAGCGGAGTTGAGCTTGCAGGGAAGCGGACTTGGCCGGGAGGCCGTCTGCGGCCGAACACAGGTTGGGGCGCAAAACCGGCATCGCACTATTCTAGTGCAGCGGCATGGAAACAAGGTCGCCGGTCAACGAGAACCTCCGGTTTCGAGGCTGGGTGATAGCTGGACGAATTGGAGCGGACCTTTCGAGCCTGCAAACTCCTCGACCCTCGCACCAGCAGTCCGTCGGAGATACCAATCTTGATCTCGGGTTGCGAGAACGCGAATCGCGGTTGGATCCAACCAAACGGAGGCGGCCGCTTGAAGGTCCTGGTCGATTGCGGTCACGGTGCCAAGACGCTTCCACTGGGTCTGGGGATTGAAATAACGCACAAAGGAATCCTCTACGAGGAAGTTATCGTAGTAAATGACGGTTCCGGGCTTGAAGCTCTGACCCATGCGCAAGGCGAACGACAGGGCCGGATTCGAAGAAGTACGGGAATAGGGAATAATTGCGAAGCTCAGGTTGAAGAGCGCACAGAAGACCGTGGCTGCAATCAGCAAAGATCCTAAGTCAGTCTTTGCGGGCGAGATACGTTCCGGATCAGACTTCCAGCAGCTAGCCAGCAGAAGAAGGAACGCCGGCCATGCGAAAAGCTTGTAGAAGGAATTTTCCGGCATCCAGAAGAAGAGGAAGCCCGCATATACGGCCAGCCAGCAAGCGGCAAAGCGAAATACTTTGGGCTCGCGAATACGGATTGGGGTTCCTTGGCGATAGTAGGAGAACGCGGTTTTCAAGAGAAAAAGCAGCGCGACTACCGCAAGAGCGATCAAGAAACGCGTCCGCCAACCGGAGTACCGGACCAGGGACATCTTCCCCGCCAGAAAAACTTGCGCCCAGCTTCGAAGTGTCAGCCAACTATTGCGGATGATGCTGAAGGAAAAACCGGACCCGGTAGCATGGCTGGTAAGGAAGGCAAAGAAAGCGGGGAAGGTGAAGCTGCCGAATCGCCAGCGAAAAATGGCAACATAGATAGCGAGAGTAGAGAATCCCGCAGTACACGCGTAAACCATAGCGCGACGAAATCGTACGAGCTGCGATTCGCCCTCAAGGCCCTGGCGCCATATCCAGTAGGAAGCCGGTAGAACAAACAGGAACGCCAGTTCATGGACCAGCATTGCCAGGATGTGTAGCAGCGCCACCAGAACTGGCCGCGGGGGCTTGGAGCTAATCAGCAGGTCTGCGCAAAGGATGAGAAGCAGGACACTGAGGATATAAGCGTCGGCATCGGTGCTGAAGCGCCACCATATTCCGGCAAAGGCGAACCATGCGCTCAGAGTGATTGCCGCGCGGATAGACTGCGATACTTTCGCCACCATACCGAACAGGAAGTACACTGCTAATCCCGCGAAAAACGCATTCAGGACTTGCAATATATAGAGAGCACGAATCGAACGGCCCAGGGCCCGGTAAATGTACCAACCTATAGGGGAATAGAGAAGATGGTTGGGATGCAGAAGCGATTTCAAGCTGGTGGCATTCTCAATGTCGAGGGCAAAGGTTATTCCATCCCAGTAATAGTTATGGGTAGGGATGGACAGGTATACAAGCAGGGCAGTGAGGGCTGCACCTATCTGAATCCAGGTTGTCGTTCTATCTTTCGACAGCTCCACTCTATAACCTTCGAGGGACACAGTCAGGCACTAATATAATCTTTGCAAACGCTTGATGCTGCCGAAGGTGCCAACGTTGGTGAGGCTAAAGGAAAAGCGATAGGCATTTTCATTGCGCACGATGCCGAGGGCCCAGCGTTGATATTGAAAGGCGACGCCGCAACAGTCCCAGTTGTAGTTGGTCTGGATGGTGGCGGCTTGAATATAGTCCAGCCGGGAATCGACGCCCACGCTGCCGGCGGCGCTGAAACCGGGTTTGCTCATACCGCCGTAAATGACTGCCATGCGCCATTGGTTAAAAACTTCCTGAGTTACCACTCCGTTGACCACAGCCACTTCGCCCGGGGCGTCCAAGTAGGTCTGTCCGGCGTTCAGATACCACCAATTCCAGCGATAGCCCACGAATAGAGTGCTGGAGTTCATCTGATGCAGCACCGGATCATAGTCCACCGACCATTGGAAGTCGGCGTTGCCGGCCTGAGCTCGCAGCCGGGAGATAATGGGCGAGAACAATCGCGGCTCGGTAAGGAAGGCGATGCCGGTGAAATCGACGGTGGTGTCGAACACATTGCGCTGTCCCGGCACCAGGGCCCCGCCAAAGTTGGTATTCATGAAATATTTCTGGGCCAGCTCCCAACTCACGACATTGCCAGACGGGGGCGACTCGTCCTTGCACGCCGCGGCTTGGGTTTCGTTGTCTTTCTTGACCAGGTTTTTCGCCGGCAACGAAGCCTTCTGGGGCTGATAGCACTTCGACTTCAGGGTCGTCTTTTTAGAGTAGAGGCGGTTGATCACGCCGTACTCCACTTCATTGGTGTCCACCAGAATGTCACGGTAGTCAAAGCGAATAATCTGGCTAAAGTCGTCGATGCCCGTTTGGTAACGGTAGATCATGAAGGGTTCAACTGTGTGCTTAAGCACGCGGCCGAAAGGCTTGCGGTCAAAAATCTTAGTTAGCGTCGGCGGACGGATCTCTAAAGAAGCGTTGGCGACGTTGCGATTAATGGGATCCTGGATGGCGTTACCGATGAGGGCGGGGTTGGAACTGGGCTCCAGCCGTTCGGTGTAGTAGGTTTCGCGCGCGCCGATTTCGGGACGGATTGTCCAGCCGCGAAACAGCTTGGGCCAGGCGATGTAGGGAGCGGCGTCAATCCGGCCGACGATGGGGGCGGTGGAGAAGCCGATCTCGCTGCGCGAGACGCCCTCGATCGCCGCGTCATAGGAATACACGAAGTCCGAGCGGTTGAAGGGCCGTTCCGCGGTCTGAAACTCCACGCTGGGAGCATGCACAATGCTGATGTAATCGCCCGGTGCGGTGCTCTCATAGTTTTGGTAACGCGAAGCTATCGCACCGAAGGAATAGCCATTCCAGTTCTTATATAAGAACGCGTTGGAGCGGACCTCGGAATTGATGGCCTCGGTAAAACCTTCGGCGAACGCCAGGCGGAAGACATAGGAGGAGAGAATATCGACGTTGACAACACCCTGAAAACCATCGGGCAGCGGCCTGAAACCGTAAGCCTTGAACTCTTCGCCGCCCTGATTCTGGCCGGTTTGCGGATTACCCTTGTTGTCCTGCACCGCGGTAAATTGGGCCTGGAAGGCAGAGCCAAAGCCGACCCAGCGAAAATTACCGGCTTCCGCCGGACCTCGTTTGCTGTAGATGGAGGCGCCTATGGTCGCATCGGAATTACGGCTGATCACCCAATAGAAAGCATCTCCCAGGACAGTTCCGCGGAGTGTTGGACACGCCCGCCACCGGGATCAGGAAACCGCTCTTTCGCCCAAGGTTCTCGGCCGGGTGTTCGACAAAGGGAAAGTAGAAGACAGGGATGCCATGAAGTTTCATGGTCGCGTGATGCATCTTGGCTTCATCGCCAAGTTCAACATCGGCAACTTTGGAGTCGAGTTCCCACTTGGGATTTGGCAACTGGCATGACGTGACAAATCCGTAGTAGACGCGATAATGGTCCGGGCCGAGTCGCTCCACAATTTTGCCGGTGAAGAAGAACGGTGTGGAAGAGGTCAGAAACATCATATGGTTCTTGACCTTGGCGCCGCTGGAGCCGGTGGCGTCATAGAAGGTGCCGCTGTCCCGGCTGACGTCGAAGGTGGCATGGGAGCCAACCATGTGCTCGTTGTGCGGACCGCCATCGAAGACCACGTGCCCGGTAGCTGTCACCTTACCGGTGGTAGAGTCATAGGTCGCCTGGTCGCAATGGAGGGTATTAGTACTAAAACGAATCTCCACGTGACCGCGCACCGAGTAGAGGTCCTGGTTTTTTTCCTGTTCGTCGGCGCGAATCAAGACTTCATTGCGCGCTGGGCCAACATTAATCGCTGGTCGCGGCGGGCCCAGTTCCTGCGGGCTGCTTTCCTGTAGCTCCTGCTGAATAAGCTGTTCGGTCTTGGTATCTTCCTCGCCGGAATCCGTTTTCACCGTGATTTGCGGCTTCGCGGTAGAAGAATCGGGGTTGGAAGCCGGTGGCGGGCTCGCGGTTTGGCCTGAAGTTGGCTGCTGTCCCGCGGCAGGCAACTGGCTGGTTAATACGCCGGGCCGTAGAAACAGGTGACATAGCAACATCGCCGTGATAATCAATCGAATGCGAGAAGTCATCGATAGGCGGGCGTCCCTTCGCCAGTTCGTACTGATGAAGCGGAACCTTGCAACTTAGCACGTTGCAGGAACCCAGGCAAAATCTGCCGCGGTCTTGGTCGATGACGCGCAGCGCTGACGTTCTTCTAAACCCGTTTGGCGGCAGCTGGTTGCGCGTTCGACTTCCGAGGAGAGACTCAGTCCCCCGCTGCTGGCGGATGAACTTTTTTCTCATTCAACTTTGCAGCGCAACCCGTTCCCTTATGTGCGACAGAAAACGAGAATAGTTACGCCACGACATGACCGAACCCCAGGCATTGCCATCCGATCCCGCAGCCGATTCCTCCCCACCCTCCAATGATCTGTGGCGAACCGAGATTCCGGCGCGGGTCGCAGGCTATCACCACCGGCGCGGACGACGCATCGTGGGGGCGTTCAGCATGCGCTTTCCGTTTCCTCCCACCGAGCCGGAACAAAGCCCGGCTGCGCCGGAAAACGAAATAGGTGAAGTAGTCCCAGGGAGTTCGGGAACTGAAGACGGCTGTCACGCGGCCGCCGTCGCGCTGGCTGACCTTGCCGAAACCATGGAACCGCTTCCTGTCTCACCTCAACCTGCTGCGGTAGTCAGCGATGAGCCTGCGACTGGAACGGCGGCGGCGATGCAATTGTCCGATGCCGATTCCGAGCTGCCCTGACATCGCACCGGAAGCTGACCCGCCGCGCGCTCCCGTTCCTGTTCCACGGCCGTCAGGCAAGCGAAAAGTTATCGCATTTCCGCGACCGGCTGCCGCCCTGCCGAGATATCCCACCGTTTGGCCGACCCCGTGGTTCCGGAGCAGCCGCGCATTCTGGATGTACCGGAGGAGTTGGAGGCGTTTCCGACCGCTCGCCTGCTCGACGGATTGCAATCCTTGTCCAATGCCCAGCAAGCCAGCCGTAATCCCGGCTGACCACGTTGAATTGCCTTTTCAGGCCGCGTACCTCTCGCAGCGTCTCTATGCGGGCCTGATTGACTGCGGAATTGTGGCCGCAGCCGCGGGCGTTTTCGGGGCTATCAGCTACAAGATGCTGCCCAAATTCCCGCTCGCCAAACCCGTTCTGATAGCTGCGGTGGGCGTGCTGATTCTGCTGTGGGCGGTGTATCAGTATCTCTTTACGATGTACGGGGGCGCTACGCCCGGAATGCAGATGTTGGGCATTCGCTTGCGCACCTTCAAGGGTGGACACCTGAGCTGGCGCCATCGTCGCAGCCGGGTCATCGGACTGTACTTTTCGGCGGCGTCCCTGCATGATGGGCCTGTTCTGGGCCTTGGTGGACGTGGACGCCCTGTGCTGGCACGACCGCATCAGCCGGACCTACCTTACGAAGCCGGAGTAGTCGGTTGCTTCCGCTGCCCAAGGACGCAGACCGCGACGCGAAACTGGTCAGCTGACAACTCCCCAGCAAACGAGTACATTCAAGCCGGTCCCACCAACGTGGCACGCCCGCCGCCGCGATGCGTTGGTAATAGCGATACACTAATGTCTTCCCTCTGCGACTCAGGGATGGGAGATGCTGCCCCGAAGACTCGGGAACACTTATGCCTTCAATGTCGTCGCCGACGAGCAACTTACAGCGGCCCGCAATCAAAGTCTTCGTCGCCACCTCGGTGATGCTGACGTTCATCTCCTTCTGGCGGGCGTCGGCCATCGTGCTCTCCGATCTGGCGTCGTCCGCCTATTACGTGGGCGGCGATGCGGAGAAGGTCATCGGCAAAAGCGCCCCGTGGTTCGTGCTGGCGGTCATGTTGTTCAGCTATGCGGTGCGCTCCATCTACATCGAGTCCAGCTCGATGTTCGTGCGCGGCGGCGTCTATCGTGTCGTCAAAGAAGCGATGGGCGGCAACCTGGCCAAACTGTCGGTCTCCGCCTTGCTGTTCGACTATGTGCTGACCGGCCCCATCAGCGCCGTGTCAGCCGGCCTGTACCTGTCAGGATTTCTGACCGACACCTTCCATCACCTCGGTTACAACATTACCGTTCCCGACAACGCCTTCGCGGCTTGCTTTGCCATCGCCATCACTCTCTACTTCTGGTGGAAGAACACCCAGGGCATTCACGAGTCCAGCGAGCGGGCGTTGCAGATCATGAAGATCACCACCGTTATGGTGGTCGTTCTCATCGTCTGGTGTCTGATCACTTTGTTCAGGCATCCAGCGCCTCTGCCTCCGCTTCCGTCGGCTGCCACCATGCATCACGACAGGGAATCGCTGGGCTGGCTCTTCCATACCTGGGCGGCACGCATTCCTTTGATCATGCTGCTGGTCGGCTTTGGCCATTCCGTTCTCGCCATGAGCGGCGAGGAATCCCTGGCCCAGATCAATCGCGAGATCGAACATCCCAAACTGAAGAACCTGGAAAAGACCGGGCTGGTGATCTTTCTCTACAGCCTGCTTTTCACCTCGCTGGTTTCGTTCTTCGCGGTGATGATCATTCCCGACGGGGTACGGCGTGATTATTTCGCCAACCTGATCAGCGGTCTGGCCATGAACGTCGTGGGGCCTTACAGTCTGAAACTGGTCTTTCAGGCATTCGTCGTTATCGTTGGCGTACTGATTCTGTCGGGCGCAGTCAATACCGCGATCGTCGGCGCCAACGGCGTGCTCAACCGCATGAGCGAAGACGGTGTGCTCACCCCTGGTTTCCGCAAGCCCCATCCCCGGTTCGGCACCAGCTACCGCATCATCAACCTGATCGTCGGCTTGCAGATTCTCACCATCGTGGCCAGCCGCGGCAACGTCTATCTCCTGGCTTCGCTCTACGCCTTCGGCGTCATCTGGAGCTTCGCCTTCAAATCGCTGGCCGTGGTGGTGCTGCGCTATACCGAGCCGGAAAACCGGGAATGGAAGGTCCCGGGAAATTTCCATATCGGGGGCGTAGAGATTCCGGTTGGCCTGATACTGATTTCGCTGGTGCTCTTCTCGACCGCCGTCGTCAATTTGTTCACCAAGGAGTTGGCAACCATCTCCGGCGTTGCCTTCAGTCTGGCCTTCTTTGCCATCTTCACTGTCTCTGAGCGCATTACCGCCAAGCAGCACGCGCACTCGGAGTCCGGCTTCGACCAGTTCAACATCGCCCAGAATGCCGAGCTCAGCGCCGAGACCATGGAAGTTCGCCCCGGCAACATTCTGGTTGCGGTACGCGATCCGCATAACTTGTACTACCTGCGCAAAGTGCTGGCTAAGACCGACACCACCAAGACCGATGTCGTGGTCATGACCTCGCGCGTCTATCTGCGGGAAGACTCGTTCGGCCATGGTGAGATGGTGGACAGCTCCGAGGTATTCCGGAAGTACGAGCAGGAGCTGTTCTCCGCCGTGGTGTCGGTCGCCGAAAAAGAAGGCAAACACGTTTCCCTTCTGGTGGTGCCGACCAATGACATCTTCGAAAGCATTGTGGCTACGGCGCAGCGCCTGCACTCCTCGGTGATTGTTTGTGGCAAGTCGAACAAGCTCACCGCCGACGAGCAAGGCAAGCTTACCGGCGACGCCTGGGAGCGCTTGCCCGAGCCGCGTCCGCGATTGCGGCTGGTGGTCTTCGAGCCCGGCGGGGAGAAACATGAATACATGCTGGGCCCGCATACGCCGCGCATGCGCCAGGAGGATGTAGACCTGTTGCACGGCTTATGGAAGGAGTTGACCACCGATCCGCACTATCGCAACCTGCACCATTTCCACGTCCTGAATGTGGCTCTGCAGGAGATGGCCTCGCGTATGCACGACGAGGGACGGCGCGAAGAAGTGCTGAAAGACATCTCCGACGAGATGGGCCGCCAGAGCGGCGAGCCCATTGTCGACGACGAAACGCCGACCACCCCGCCCACGTAATTCCATCGCGCAGGAAGCTAAACCTTGTGGAAGCTAAACCTTGGGAATGTCGCCGACGAATGCTGACCGCTGACTGGCCGGGGGGCGATCACTTGAGCGTGGTGTACCCCTCCCACCATCGTAAGATCTTTGCTTTGAATATTTTGCCAGTAAAGTATTGAAACTAAGGCACTTTTAGCAGCGAACAACCCGTTTAATTTCAATAGTTTGGATGGGCCATCAGCAAAGTATTAATAATGCGGCACTTATGCGCAAAATATTCCGAACAAAGGGTTTAGCTGGCACAATTCGCAGCTTACCCCGCTTTGCTACCAACACCGTGTTTTCAAAGAACTCCTGACGGGGCGCACGTTCTAGCCACGCGGGCCTGCCATTGGGCGACCTCGGCCCAACCTATCAGCTTAGACCATCGAGGCATCCTGTCAAGTTACGAAAGTACATGTACCAGTGGGTCTTCCTGCACTGCCACACCTAGTGACAACTCACGGTTGGGAGGCGCTGATTGAACTAGTCTCCTCGAAGGGGATAGCCTAATGCCGTCGCTAAAAGCCTTCATTCGGCTAGCAATTTCTTTGCGCCCTTCGGCTTTCCGTCCATCCTCTTCATGGCGCGAGCGGCCGATTTTAGTCGGCTCTTGACGCCCGCTATATTTTCGGCGACGGGCAATTGCTCAGGCGGCCTGCCTCCATCTTTTGTCATTATCCTGCGAACCTCGCGGCCAACCTGATTAGCAGTGTATTTTAGCGCCGGGAGTCCTTGCACGCCGCCAGTCTTGATACGCGCAGCCGTTTGCGTAACCCGGAAGAGATTCCCAGCCAGCTCTTCCAAATCCATAAAGTCATACAAGACCTTTTTCCCGTCGACTCCCTTGTAAACCATGAGTTCGCCGAGACTCATGTTGTACATGCCACGAAAACCAGCGTCCTTAAAGATCCCGAACTGATGGCTCTCAAGACCGCCCGCTTGTGCGGCGCCCGCCAAGAATCGTTCGGCTAGCTTCAGATCGTCGCGTGTTTCTATCCTCCCAAGATCACTTTCCTGAATGCGTTCTTCAACCAGCTTGTCCGCGATGGCTGCAAGTGCGGCCTTAGCTTTTGCGACCTCCTCTTTCTTGGAGTCCCCGTGCATTGAGACCAAGAAACAGGCGAAGCGAGACAGCTTGTAGGTTTTTACCTCTTTCCCGTTTTCCAGAAACGAAGCCGCGATGAAAGACTCGGTTGGGTCAATTCCGAGCTTCGCGCATGAACCCATCGCCTTCGTGATGACCTTCTGGAATGTCGGCCAGGAATCATAGCCGAGAGACTTCATGAACTGGTGCGCGTACCAGAAACGCACGCCATTTTCTTGCCCGTCTTCCTCGAATTGTTGAATGCTGAAGTCGCCCATAGAGGCCGCCGGACTAACTGCACAGATTATCATCGTCCTTTCAGCTTCTGGCCGGAGATTTATTTCCACAGGCTTGTGGACAAGTGGATATCTCGGCTCTGGCACATTGGTGGAGGGCGGCGATGCGGATTGGCTTGTAAGAATGATAATTACGTCCGGAAAGTATTTCCTATATCAATGCGGTCCGGCCTTAGCCTGAACTTGGTTAGGAATTCCTGCTCTTTGACGGGAACCGCCATCCGCGGCCCTCAGTCGTAGAATCGAACTCACCATGAAAGCCGTCCTCGTCACTCGCGCTGGTGGTCCGGAAGTTCTGGAAGTCCGCGACGTTCCCGATCCGCAACCTGCTCCGGGCGAAGTCATCGTTCGCGTGGAAGCCGTCGGCATCAACTTCGCCGACACCATGACGACGCGTGGCAGCTACGGCGGCATGCCGCCTCCGCCGTTCATCTCGGGACGCGAGTTTGCCGGCGTCGTCGAAGGCACCGGCGAGCGCGTCATGGGCTACATGCAATGGGGCGCGGCTGCCGAAAAGATCGCCATGAAGCCGCAAGCTGCTGTGGCCGCAGCCCAAGGGCTTGGACTTCGGCGCAGTCGGCGGCGTTCCCGGTGAATTTTCTCACTGCATATCTGGCCTATTGGAAGGCCGGCCTCACCAGCGACGCGATGGAGCCGAATCGCTGGGCCGACGGCCATCAGCGCCGCGTGCTCATTCATGCTGCCGCGGGAGGTGTTGGAACGGCCGCCGTCGAGATCGGCAAGCTGCTGGGCATCGAGACCTACGGCACATCGTCGTCCGACGAAAAGCTGGAGCGCGTGAAGAAGCTCGGGCTGGACCACGGGATCAACTATCGCGAAGTGGATTACGAGCAGCGCGTGAAGGAGTTGACCAACGGCCAGGGCGTGGACGCGGTCTTCGAGATGCTGGGCGGCGAGCACGCCGCCAAGAGCCTGCGTTGCTGCCGGGCTTTTGGGCGGGTCATCATTTACGGCACCGCGACCGGCCAGCCGCACCAGCTTGACGCCGGAGTGATGATGGCGAGGAGTCTGAGCGCGCACGGCCTGTGGCTCAGCGTGCTGGCCAAGGACCGCGAACTGATCGACCGAACTCTTCTGGCGATGCAGCCCTGGATCGACGCAGGGCAAACTGCATCCTGAGATTGGGCATACGCTGCCGATGGAGCAGGCCGGCGAGGCCCATCGATTGCTGCTGCGGCGCGCCAACTACGGCAAGATCGTGCTGCTGATTGGCTAGCTGTCAGCTATCAGCCGTCAGCTGTCAGCCGTTAGCCAGCAGCCATCGACCATCGACAATTTGAGCCCTAGGGCGACATTTGTGTTAGCCGCGGGCGTGAGCCCGCGGTGAAGTGGCGAAAACAACTGAGCCGCGGAGCGGCGGCACGACTGCGACACAGTCGCCGCTCCGTGGGCGGAAACCCGGGCCGATAGCCGACAGCTGATAGCCGACAGCTGATCAGCTACAATACTTCCGTGGATGCGAAACCCTGGCTGGTGCTGATCGTGTTTTTCGCCATCTGCCTCGGCGCGGGCGGGCTGGGCTCATTCTTCACCGCCAGCAGCGTTCGCGACTGGTATCCGCGGCTGCGCAAGCCGCCGGCACGCCGCCCAGCTGGGTCTTCGGGCCGGTCTGGACCACGCTCTACGTGCTGATGGCCATTTCGGCCTGGCTGGTCTGGCGGCAATACGGACGCGGCGCGCTTCCCGCTCTGCTGATTTTTTTCGCCCAACTGGCGCTGAATGTTGCCTGGTCCGGAATCTTCTTTGGCTCGCGAATGCCCGGCGTCGCCTTCGCCGAAATCGTGGTCCTGTGGCTCGCCATCGCCTTCAACATTTTCGTCTTCTATGTGCTGCTTCCGGTCGTCGGCGCTGTTGCTTGTCCCGTATCTCTTGTGGGTGAGTTACGCGGCCTATCTCAACTTCGGTATCTGGCGGCTGAACCGCGAGTAATATTTCCTCGTTGCGCGAAACCAAGCCCGTTTTCGCGCGTCTGCATCATAGTACTGACGACAGAGTAATTTAGGCCCGGTTGCTCCGTTCCCGCCGCCCATTTACGATAAAAGCGCGCAATGCCTCACTCCAAGCAGATCTTTTTCGATCCCCAACCGTAAACGCTGGCGCCGTTTGCGGTTCATCATTGATTGCAGCGTCATCGCTCGTCACCCTGTTGCTGGTACTTTTCGTTGTTTCCGTCCTGCGGGGATCGTCGGTGCCCGGCGTCGCGCTGCCCGAAGTCAAGAGGCCCTATCACGCCCTCAAGCCCGATCAGAAGCGCAAGCCGCCTCGCCGTGCTGAACACGCACCGCAAGACCAAGCAGCCCGCTTCGCAAGTGGTTCTGAACTCCGACGAAGGCATTCGCGGCGCATTCTACGTGCAATGGGACGCGGCCAGCTTCGCATCGCTCAAGGAGTACTACCCGCAAATCGACTTGCTGTTTCCCGAGTGGATGCATGTGCTGACCGCCGATGGCCGTCTGCAAGCCGTCACCGAGCTCAACACGCTGTACGACGTGATGGACGAGCACGGCAAGCCGCAGCCCATCGACGAAAAGGTGATGGCATTCCTCAAGAGTGAGAAGGCGCAGACCGAAGTCTTTCCTCTGGTCAACAATTTCGATCCCGTCGTCAACAAGTGGAATCCGGACCTGACAGCGAAGTTCATGGCCGATCCCGCAGCGCGCCAGCGCTTTCGCCACGAGCTGATGACCTTTCTCGCCACCGATCAGTACAAGGGCATCACCCTCGACATCGAGGCCTTCCCCGACACCTCGCGTGCCGACTACCGTCAAGTTGGTCAGCGGAGCTCTATGGCGATCTTCAGGCCAAAGGATTGAAGCTTTACGTCGCTGTCCCGGTCAACGACAAGGACTTCGACTACGCCTCCATTGCCAAAGTCTCCGACGGCGTCATCCTGATGAATTATGACCAGCACTATCCCGGTGGCGATTCCGGTGCCGTCGCCAGCCAGGATTGGTTCGTCAAGAACCTGCAAGACGCGCTGAAGGTGATTCCCAAAGAGAAGATCATTTGCGCCGTCGCTAACTACGGTTACGACTGGGCGATGAAGAAGGATCAGAAGCCGGGCACGCCGCCGGAGAATAATCACACCGTCACCGTGCAGGAAGCCTGGCTGGAGGCGGCCGAATCCGACACTGACATCAACTTTGACGACGACGCGATGAACCCACACTTCGCCTATCTCGACGGCGACATCCGGCACGATGTTTGGTTCGTGGATGGAGTAACGGCGCTGAACCAGATGCGAGCGGCGCACGCGCTGGGCATCGATACTTTCGCGCTGTGGCGTCTGGGCTCGGAAGATCGCTCGCTGTGGGCGGTGTGGGACAAGCCATTCGAAGTTGGCGCCACCGACAAGCTGGCCATCGTTCCCCCGGGTCAGGACGTCGACGATGAAGGCTCGGGCGAGATCATAAGAATTCAGTCGCGGCCGTCAGCCGGCGAGCGCACCATCACGCTCGATCCCGACACCCACCTGGTGAGCGACGAAATCTTCAAGACGCATTCCGATGCCATACGTCGTCGACATGTACGGTGGCACGCAGGAGAAGAAAGTCGCGCTGACCTTCGACGACGGTCCCGATCCGACGTGGACGCCGAAGATCCTCGACGTGCTGAAGCAGTACGGCGCGAAGGCGACGTTCTTTCTCATCGGCGCCGAGGTGGAAAAGTTTCCCGGCATCGCCAAGCGGATCTTCAACGAAGGCCACGAGATCGGCAATCACACCTTCACCCATCCCGACGTCAGCAACATCTCCAAGCGATATTTCGAGGTCGAGCTGAACCTGACCGAGAAGCTGTTCGAGAGCAAACTGGGCGTAAAGCCGGTGCTCATGCGTCCTCCGTACGCCATCGACGAGGCGCCCGACACCGCCGACCAGGTGCGCCCGCTGGAGTGGTCGCAGGACATGGGCTACATCACCGTCGGTGAGAAGATCGATCCCAATGACTGGCGCGACAATCCGCGGCCCACCGCGCAGGAGATCGCCGACAATGTGATGAAGGACCTGCCGCCGTGCGCCCCCAACAATCAGGTGCGCTGTGGCAACGTGATTCTCTTTCACGATGGCGGGGGCGATCGCAGCCAGACAGTCCTGGCGCTGGGCATCATCCTCGATGGGCTGCAAGCAGCGCGGCTACCAGGTAGTGCAGGTCTCCGAGTTGATGGGCAAGACCCGCGCCGACGTCATGCCTCCCATCACTACCAATGAGCGCTGGTCGGCCTGGGTCGATAGCCTGAACTTCTCCCTCTTCGGTCTGGTGCAGTCGTTCATCATCTTCGTCTTCTTCGTCGGCGACGTGCTGATGAGCGGCCGCCTGATTCTGGTCGGCGTGTTGGCGATTTATGATCGCTGCCGTCACCGCACGGACGACCCGAACTACCGTCCTGCCGTCGCCGTGCTCATCCCGGCATACAACGAAGAGAAGGTCATCGAACGCACCGTGCGCTCCGTTCTGGAATCCGATTATCCCAAGCTGCGGGTCATCGTAATTGACGATGGATCGCAGGACGCGACCCTCGAGGTCACTCGTACCGCTTTTGCCGACGAGATTGCTGCCGGGCGCGTTACCGTACTGACGAAGGCGAACTCGGGCAAGGCCGATGCGCTCGATTACGGCTTGGAGCAGGTGACGGAAGAGGTGTTCATCGGCATCGACGCCGATACCATCATCGCGCCCGACGCGATTTCCAAGCTGGTGCCACATTTCAGCAATCCCAAGGTTGCCGCCATGGCCGGCAACGCCAAGGTCGGCAACCGCGTGAACCTGTGGACCCGCTGGCAGGCCCTGGAATACATCACCAGCCAGAACTTCGAGCGCCGCGCGCTGAACACGCTGAACGCCGTCAGCGTCGTTCCGGGCGCGATCGGCGCGTGGCGTACCTCCGCAGTCCGCGCCGCTGGAGGTTATCAGCGCGATACCGTTGCCGAAGACGCCGACCTCACCATGGCTCTGCTGCAAGATGGTTACTGGGTGAACTACGAGGACCGCGCCCTGGCTTACACCGAAGCTCCCACCACAGCGAATGGCCTGATGCGGCAACGCTTCCGCTGGTCCTTCGGCATCATGCAGGCGGTGTGGAAGCATCGCGGCGCCGATAAAGCAGAAGGGCGCGCTGGGCTGGGTCGCGATTCCGAACATGGTGATCTTCCAGATCCTGTTGCCGCTGGTTTCGCCCTTCATCGACATCATGTTCGCCGTGGGTACGATCACCTATTTCGTGGACAAGTACCGTCATCCCGAGTCGGCGAACCCGGCCGACTTCCACAAGCTGGTGCTGTATTTCGCGCTCTTCATGGTGATCGACTTCATTGCCTCCAGCATCGCCTTCACGCTGGAGCGCCAGCAGCCCGGCGGCAAGCGCGACTTCCTGCTGCTGGCCCACGTCTGGCTGCAGCGCTTCGCCTATCGCCAGTTGTTCTCGCTGGTGCTCATCAAGACCCTGAAGCGCGCGGTAGAAGGCCGCGGCTTCGCCTGGGACAAACTGGAGCGAACCGCCAGCGTGCGGCAGCCGGTCGTGATTCCGCGCGAGAGGCGGGCGCAATGAGCCCCGCTCCCAAACCCGCGCTCGACATGAGCGTCAATGTTGCCGGCATCGCCTTCAAGAATCCGGTCCTCGCCGCCAGCGGCAGCTTTGGTTACGGCGTGGAGTTCGAAGACGTCGTCACCCTGAGCCGCTTAGGCGGCTTCGTCACCAAAGGTCTGTCGCGCGAACCGATGGCCGGCAATCCTCCGCCGCGCCTGTTCGAAACCGCGGCGGGAATGCTGAACGCCATCGGCTTGCAGAACATCGGCGCGCGCGCGTTCCTGGAAGAGAAGCTTCCGCTGCTGCGCAAGATCAATAACATCGCGTTTCTGTGCAATGTCTTCGGGCATTCGCAGGACGAATACGAAGACGTGGTCCGCATCCTGAACGACGGCGAAGGCATCGCCGGTTATGAGCTGAACGTCTCCTGCCCCAACACCAAGTGCGGCGGCATCGCGTTTGGCAGCGATCCGCGAATGTTGTCTGACGTGGTCAGCGCGGTCAAGAAGATTGCCACGCGTCCCCTCATCGTGAAGCTCTCGCCCAACGTCACCAGCATTCCTGAGATGGCGCGCGCCGCCGAAGAAGCTGGCGCCGACGCAATCTCCCTGGTGAATACTTTCGTCGCGATGGCCATCGACGCGGAAACCCGCAAGCCGCGCATCTCGAACATCACGGCAGGCTTGTCTGGCCCCGCCATCAAGCCGATTGCCGTGCGCATGGTTTGGGAAGCGGCAAAGGCGGTGAAGATTCCCGTCATCGGATTAGGCGGGATCAGCACTGCGGAAGATGTGATCGAGTTCCTGCTGGCGGGCGCCAGCGCCATTGAAGTCGGTACCGTGAATTTCTGGGACCCTTGCGCCTGCGAGACGTTAGTCGACTCGCTGGAGAAGTGGTGCCTGGAGCATCGCGTCGAAAAGATCAGCCAGTTGACTGGCGCGCTGGAAGTCTAGGAATCGCCACTTCCCAGTTGACAGCGCGAGGCGTCGAACGTACGGTGAGAGGCAATAGGTTATGTCCTGACCCAAGGAGGCGTAATGACCGGGATACAGTTTATTACCGACGAAAAAGGCCGCAGAACCGCCGCGGTAATTGACCTCAAGAAACACAAGGAGCTCTGGGAGGATATTGAGGACATTTTAGTTTCGAGGTCGCGGTCACATGAAAAACGCATCCCGCTCAGCAAGGTGAAGGCGGACCTCATCCGGAGCGGAAGATTGCGTGGATAACTACCGCGTCGTCCTGACCTCGAGCGCAGAGAATGAACTGAAAAAGTTGCCGAGGCACTTGATTGCGAGAGTCGTTTTTCGCCTGGAGAATCTGGCATCCAATCCTCGTCCGCCGGGCTGCAAGAAGTTGAAAGGCGGCGATCGCGAATGGCGTATCCGTACGGGGGATTATCGAGCTGTCTACACCATTGACGATGCCAACCTGCTTGTAGAGGTGACCCGCATTCGCCATCGACGGGAAGTGTACGAACGCTGACGGCGCGGCAACTAACCGCCGCATTCACCGCTTTCAATTTCCTTCCTGCAGCTTTTTAACGCTGGTCACCAGGTCGGCGTCCACGGGCAGAATGGTATTTGTATGGGTGATATTGAAGAGCCGCTGCGCCTGCTCGTTCGCTCCGGCCACGCGGAAATGGCCTCCCCGCTCTGCCATCTCTCCGAAGGTGCGCACAATGATGCCGAGGCCCGCACTATCCAGAAACTCCACATGGGTTAGGTCCAACACCAGTTTGCGTGAGCCCTGCTGAATCAACGACTGAATCAGCGCCTCCGTCTCGCTCAGCCGTGTTCCCATGGTAAAGCGGCCGGCACAGGAGATGCCGGTGATGTCCGGCTCGAATTGGAAGACTTCAGTCTCCAGCATCATGACAAGCAGTTCCTTGGCGATTGAGTGCTGACAACCCTATCACGCATCCCTTCGCATTCAAACTGACACTCCGAATTGCTGGTTTTCAGACCTAAAGATCAAAGCCGCACAACCGCTCAAATTGCCAAAACCTGCTTCACTTTCCGAATCCATAGAAAGTGGAGCGTGCGCTTGTAGAAGTTGCCTGAAACGCACTATGCTGTTGCAGTCCGTGGCGCGTCCGTTCCGCGTCTCCAGCCAAGGAGGAGTGTTCTTATGTCCCGGTCTTACACGTCCCAGGCAATTGGAATCGTCTGCCTCGTCGCTGCAACCTTGCTCTTCACCTGCGCCGCTGTCGCGCAGAATTACGTTGCTCCCAGCATGCCGACGGTCGGCTCGCCTAATACGGTTACCGCCAACGCGCCCGTGCCCCGGCCCTCCACCACGCCGTGCACCGTGACCTTGTTCCAGAACTTCGATTTCGACGATTTCAATCCTCGGCCCTTCAGCTACACTCCGCCATCCGACTGTCCGGGACCGTGGGCTGCGGTGGTCTTTGAGGCCGATTGGTCGGTGGATGCCGGCGTGCAATATGATCGCACCACCAACATCTGGCTTGGCGGCAACGTGATCTTCTTCGGTACCACAGCCGAGCCTTCCAGCAACTTCGTCCGTACCTGGCACACGGAAAGCAACCTGACCGAGCTTGGTCCCTTGTTCGCCGTCTCCCAACAGGGCACCGCCATTCTCTTCAACCTGGTCAACAATGAGTACACCAGCCATTATCATGGCAGCGCCTATCTCCAGTTCTATCCCCTGGCGCAGGGTCAGAATCCGCCGCCCGCGGCGAATATGGTGTTGCCGCTGTCGGCTGGCTCAACCGGCGGAACGGTCACCCTGAATTCGTCAACCGACCAGCTTGCCGGAACTTTTACCATGCCGACCAACGTCGAGGCGGCCTATCTCGAAGTCTTCGCGCAAGGCCAGCAGGACGACGAGTTCTGGTACACCTGTGCTCCCACCAATCTTGCCGGTGAGTTGGACAGCTGCCCCAACACCGGCTTCCGCGAGGCTGAAGTCAGCATCGACGGAACACCCGCCGGCGTCGCGCCGATTTATCCCTGGATCTTCACCGGGGGCATTGATCCCTTCTTGTGGCAGCCCATTCCCGGCGTCCACACCCTCAACTTCGAGCCCTATCGCGTCGACCTCACTCCCTTTGCCAGCGTGCTGAGCAACGGCCAGCAGCACACGGTCGCGGTCAGCGTGTACAACGCCGATCAGTATTTCTCGGCGACCGCGAATCTGCTGCTGTATCAGGACCTCAACTCAACTCAGGTGACGGGAATGGTGACCACCAACACCGTCGGCCAGCCCGATCCGGTGGTGAACCAGAACATCATCAGTAACGGCAACTACAGCGCCGGACCCGTGGCCGTCAACTCCACCCGAGGATTCACCGTGGAAGGCTACGTCCAGACCTCGCAGGGCCTGGTGGATACCAAGGTCGTGCAGAGCATCGATTTCAATAATGGGCAGAGCTATTATGTCCCGACGAGTGGCTTGGTCGACAACCAATTCATCGGACTGATCGACGGCATCTCTTCCGCTACCACCACCACTGCGGGCAGCAACATTACCACCAACGCCACGCAGTATTCATGGCCGCTGGGACTTAACTATGCCTACACCGCCAATTCCAATGGATCGTGGGTCCAGTCCACCCAAATCAACCAGAGTTTCAGCAAGAGCGTCCTGGTGAAGTTGAACGGCACGCCCACCTATTCCAGCAGCCTGCTGGACAAGGTTTCCCCGACCGATACGCTGTCGGTGCAAGCCAACGGCAATTACACCACCAGCAACCAGAACAACTCGGAGACCTATCAGTACTCGAATTCCAACGGCGCCTGCTGGAACGAGACCATCACCGCAGCTGCGGGAAATGTGACTTCGGTGCAGGGTGGAAGCTGCGCGGGCGGACACAAGGCTAAAGTAGCCGGCGAGAACCATCGCTCGAGATTTGCACCAAACTAGCCGCGAAGCGGCGGCAGCGCAGTTAGCCCGGGGCGTAAGCCCCGGGTCAGGTGGGAAACGATTCCGAGCCGCGGAGCGGCGACACCAATTGCGACATAGCCTCTTTAGCCTGTGTTAAGCCTGACGCGATTTAGGGCTTGTCCCGTGTCTAGATCGCGATCATAATCCCCCTCAGCAAATGCTTCCCTAACCTCATCCTGCATGCGACAATGGAACTTCCTCCCAGGCCATGAACTCAGTGGAAAGCGCTCCCAGCCTCGCCAAAGAACCCACCATCACTCCCCAACTTCTGCGCGACCACGGTATCTCGGCGGAGGAGTATGACCGCATCCTGAAAGCCCTGGGCCGCGAACCGACTTTCACTGAGCTAGGCATCTTCAGCGTGATGTGGAGCGAGCACTGCTCCTACAAATCGTCGCGCGTGCATTTGAAGCGCCTGCCCACGCACAGCCGCCGCGTGGTGCAAGGCCCGGGCGAGAACGCCGGCATCATCGACATCGGCGACGGCTGGGCCTGCGCCTTCAAGATCGAATCGCACAATCACCCGTCCTTCATCGAGCCATTCCAGGGCGCGGCCACCGGCGTCGGCGGCATCCTGCGCGACATCTTCACCATGGGCGCGCGTCCCGTCGCCATCATGGATTCCCTGCGCTTCGGGCCCATCACACCGCAGTCCGGCGTCGACCAGGCGACCTTGCACAAGAACCATTCCGTGCTGGAAGGCGTGGTCAGCGGCGTCGCGTCCTACGGCAACTGCTTCGGCGTGCCCAACGTCGGCGGCGAGGTGAAGTTCGAGAGCTGCTACTCCGGCAATCCGCTGGTCAACGCCTTTGCGCTGGGATTGGTGCGGCGCGATCAGATCTTCTACGCCAAAGCCGCGGGTGAAGGCAATCCCGTTATCTATGTCGGCTCCAAGACTGGCCGCGACGGCATTCACGGCGCCACCATGGCCAGCGAAGAGTTCAGCGAGGGATCGGAAGCCAAGCGGCCCAACGTGCAGGTCGGCGATCCCTTCCTGGAGAAGCTGCTGCTGGAAGCCTGCCTCGAGGCCATGCAGACCGGCGCAGTTGTCGGCATTCAGGACATGGGCGCTGCGGGTCTGACCTGCTCAACCTGCGAGATGGGCGGCCGCGGCGGCGTTGGCCTGGAGATCGAACTCGACCTGGTGCCCCAGCGCGAGACCGGCATGACCCCTTACGAGATCATGCTGAGCGAGTCGCAGGAGCGCATGCTGCTGGTCGCGGAAAAAGGCCGCGAGGACGAAGTCTTCCGCGTCTTTCAGAAGTGGGGACTCGACGCCGTTACCATTGGCCGCGTTACCGGCCAGCCCACAATGCGCGTGCTGGAACACGGCAAAGTGGTCGCGGAAATTCCCAATGCCGCGTTGACCGACGATGCTCCGCTCTATCGCCGGCCGCTGGAGCGCTGGGAGCCACCGGTGCCGCGCGAGGTTCCGGAGGACGTCTCGCTCGGCGAGAAAACCGACTTCACCGACGAGCTGAAGCGTCTGCTGGCCAGTCCCAACATCTGCTCCAAGCGCTGGGTCTTCGAGCAGTACGATTCCATGGTGCAGACCAATACCGTCGAGGGGCCGGGCGGCGAAGGTGGCGTGATTCGCGTGAAGGGCACCAATCGCGGATTGGCGATGGCGCTCGACGGCAATAGCCGCTGGTGCTATCTCGATCCCAAACTTGGCGCCATGCACGCCGTGGCGGAGTCGGCGCGCAACGTGGCCTGCACCGGCGCGACGCCCATCGCGGCGACCAACTGCCTGAACTTCGGCAATCCCGAAAAGCCGCACATCATGTGGCAGTTCTCGCAGACCATCGACGGCATAACCAAAGCCTGCGAAGAGCTGGAGACGCCCATCACCGGCGGCAATGTCAGCTTCTACAACGAGACCCTGGGCGAAGGCATCTATCCGACGCCCGTGATCGGCGTCGTCGGCATCATGGAAGATGTGCACAAGGCCGTCGGGCCGCATTTCCGCGAGACTGGACGCGCTCTGGTGGTGCTTTGCGGCTGCGAGCCGGGTGACACGTCGGATGTCGAGGCCGAGTTTGGTTCGTCGGAGTATGCCAAGGAGATCCTGGGCCGGATTTGGGGCTTTCCGCCGTCGCTGGAACTGGAGAGGGAAGCGGCTCTGCAGAAGGCGATTGTGGAGATGATCAATCAGGGGTTGATCGAGTCGGCCAAAGACTGCTCGGAGGGCGGACTGGCGGTGACCCTGGCCGAATGCGGTTTCGCGCGTGGCATTGGGGCGCAGGTCGATCTTAGTTCTTACGGCTTAGTGCCGGAATTTGTCCTGTTTGGCGAGGACGCCAGCCGAATCCTGATTTCCTGCGACCCGCAAAACGTGGGGAGAATCCAACAATTAGCGGTACAATTTGGCCTCTCGGCAGAGTCGATCGGGGAAACGGTCCAGGACAAGTTGAAAGTCTGCGTAGCGGCAGTGGTTGCCGTGGCGGCGAACGTGTCGGAATTGCGCGATGTATGGGCCGGCGCCCTGGAGCGCGCTCTGCACACCGAAACCGAAGAGCGCCTGGTGCCGGAGACGCTACAGAAGAGCTAAAAGGTGCTGTCCGGTCAGGTTCGCTGAGGGCTGGTAGAGCTGGCCTTTCAGAAACCGTGTCGCAACGACGACTGGAGTTTCTTGGTGGGACAAAGCTGACCTATAGCACTCACCCCAGCCGCAACGCGGCGGAATGAAGTTCAGACGGGGGCGTGAGCCCCCGGTCAAGAGGGAATTGACCTGAGCCGCGGAGCGGCGAAACCGGCTGTTTAGGCCAGCGTCTCGGGGCTCTGAATTTTCCGGGTTAGCGGTGACTTCGTATCGTCGAAGGTGCGCAAACGCCATGCAACTGACCACTGACCACCGGCCACTGGCCACTGATTCCGATAAGCTGCACGAAGAATGTGGCGTGGTGGCCATCTACGGCCATCCCGAAGCGTCGAAGCTCGCCTACCTCAGCCTGTATGCGCTGCAACATCGCGGCCAGGAATCGGCGGGAATCGCGGCCTCCGACGGCGAGCAGCTTCGTCTGCATAAGTCGATGGGCCTGGTCTCCGACATCTTCACTGCCGACGCGCTGGCCCTGGTTCCCGGCTCGCTGGCCATCGGACACACGCGCTACTCCACCACCGGCGATTCGGCGCTGCTCAACGCCCAGCCCATCATGGTGGAGTGCAATAAGGGCAAGATCGCGCTGGCGCACAACGGCAACATCACCAACGCGCTTGAGGTGCGGGCGCAACTGGACCAGCAAGGCTCCATCTTCCAGACCACCAGCGACACCGAAGTCATCGTCCACCTGATCGCGCGCTCGCGCGAGGAAACCTTGGCGGACGCCATGGCCGATTCGCTGCGCCGCCTGGAAGGCGCGTTTTCGCTGGTGATGCTCACGCGCGATCGGGTTTTCGCCGCGCGCGATCCTCGCGGCTTCCGGCCGCTGGTCATGGGCCGCATTTCCGGCCAGGCGGCCCACCGCGCCGACACCATCGTCTTCGCCTCCGAGACCTGCGCCTTCGATCTGATCGGCGCGACTTATGAACGCGAGGTCAAGCCGGGCGAGCTGGTCATCGTCGGCCCGGAGGGAGTGCATTCGCGCTTCTACTCGCCGCAACAGCCGCAATCGAGCTGCATCTTCGAGCACGTGTATTTCTCGCGGCCCGACAGCATGGTCTTCGGACGCGCGGTGCAGCAGTCGCGCGACGCCATGGGCCGCCAACTTGCGCTGGAGTCGCCCGTGAACGCCGACATCGTGGTTCCGGTGCCTGACTCCGGCGTGACCGCGGCCATGGGCTTCTCGCATGAAAGCGGCATCCCGCTTCAGTTTGGACTGATCCGCAACCACTACGTTGGCCGCACCTTCATCGAGCCGGAACAGCGGGTGCGCGACTTCGGCGTGAAGCTGAAGCTGAATCCGGTGCGCCATGTCTTGGCCGGCAAGCGCGTCGTGCTCATCGACGATTCCATCGTGCGCGGCACCACCAGCAAGAAGATCGTCCGCATGGTGCGCGACGCGGGCGCGAAAGAGGTGCACATGCGCATCTCCTGCCCGCCCACCATCTCGCCGTGCTACTACGGCGTGGACACCCCATCCAAGAACCAGCTCATCGCGGCCAACAAGTCGGTCGAGGAGATTCGCGAGTACATTGGCGCCGATTCGCTGGCCTATCTCTCGCTGGAGGGTCTGCGCAAGGCGGCCGGCGAGGGCGACGAGAAGGTCTATTGCACCGCCTGCTACACCGGCAAGTATCCGACCAAGTTGGTCGACGTGGAAGACATCGCGCCCGCGATAGCGGCTGGTGACTAAGCAACTGCTACACTGCGCTTATGCTCGCCCCGTATGCCGTCCACGTTGAGGATTCGCGTGGGCGCCGCTATCCCGAGCCGTCTCATCCTTATCGCAATCCTTTCCAGCGTGACCGCGACCGCGTCATCCATGCCCGCGCCTTTCGCCGGCTGGAGAACAAGACGCAGGTCTTCACCCGCCGCTACTCCGACCACTTCCGCACCCGCCTGACGCACACGATGGAGGTGGCGCAGATCTCGCGCACCATCGCCGCCGCGCTCAATCTCAACGTCGACCTGGTTGAGGCGCTGGCGCTGGTGCATGACATCGGGCATCCGCCCTTCGGACATGCGGGCGAGCGCACGCTGGACCTGCTGATGCGGCAGCACGGCGAGTTCTTCGATCACAACCTGCAGGCCCTGCGCACCGTGGAGGAGATGGAGCTCCGCTACGTTGAGTTTCACGGACTGAATCTGACCTTCGAAGTCCGCGAAGGCATCATCAAGCACTCGCATGATTACAGCGAGACCGAGCATCCGGAGCTGGCGGAATATCTTCTCGATCTGCGGCCGCCGCTGGAGGCGCAACTGATCGACCTCACCGACGAGATCGCCTACAGCACTGCTGACCTGGATGACGGCTTCGAGGCCAGGCTGCTGAAGCTGCCGCAAATTCGCGAGCGCATCCGCGTGTTCGAGCGATATTACGTCGAGGCCGAAGCGAAGTATCCCGACGCGCCTGAGAAGCTGAAGTTCAACGAAGCGCTGAAACGCGTGCTGAACCGCTTTGTGACCGACCTGATCGAGAACACGCGGCAGCGCGTTCAGGAAGCCGGGATTGGAAGCCTCGACGAACTGCGGCGTTGCTCTCAGCGGCTGGCCGGCTTCAGTCCCGAGGTAGAAGCAGAGCGACGCGAGGCCAAGAGCTTTCTCTACGAGGCGCTATACAACTGCAAGTCGCTGGAGCCCGAGAAGCGGCAGGCGGAAAAAGTCATCACCGAAGTTTTCAATCACCTGATGGCGCAGCCGCAGGCCTTGCCCCACGCCTATCGCGAACGCGCCGAGAATGAGAAGCTGGCTCGCGTGGTCTGCGACTACATTGCCGGCATGACCGATCACTACATCGAAGACCTGCGCAAAAAGCTGCTGACGGAAAAGAAGCTGCAGTCCTGACCATGCTAAAGCCCACTTAAGGTCTGGAATTTTGTGGCGTAATGAGCTAACATCTGTGGCCTTGTCGAAAGGGGGTGCAACATATGGCAATCGACATGGACAAGCTCAATGCTTTTATCGGCCAGTTTGTCGGCGATCTCGGTGCAGCTGTTGCCACCGGGATGGTCGTAATCGGGGAGCGGCTTGGGCTGTACAAAGCACTCGCTGAGCATCCGATGACTTCCGCCGAGCTCGCCGCCAAAACCGAAACCGACGAACGCTACGTGCGGGAATGGCTGGCCTCACAGGCGGCGGGCGGTTATGTCACCTACGACGAAAAAACCAACAAGTTCAGCCTTACCGAGGAACAGGCTTTTACCCTGGCCAATGAAGACAGTCCGGCGTATCTGCCTGGGGCATTCCAGTTGGCTCTCGGGTCGCTGGCAGCCGTTCCACGAATCGCCGATTCCTTTCGCACCGGAGCGGGGATGGGCTGGCATGAACATGATGATGGCGTGTTTCATGGGTGCGAGAAGTTTTTCCGTCCCGGTTACGCCGCCAACCTGGTGAGCTCCTGGATTCCAGCTCTCCCCGATGTGAAGGGAAAACTCGAATCCGGCGGGCGTGTCGCCGACGTCGGCTGCGGGAAAGGCGCTTCGACGGTCCTGATGGCGAAGGCGTTTCCGAAATCTCACTTCTTCGGATTTGATTACCACGATAAATCGATCGAAGCAGCGCGTGATTCCGCCAAACGTGAAGGGATTGCCGATCGGGTCACATTCGAGCAGGCCATGGCCAAGGCGTATCCGGGAAAGGACTACGACTTCGTCACGGTGTTCGATTGCTTGCATGACATGGGTGACCCCGTCGGCGCCGCCACCCACGTTCGACGCTCTCTGCGCGATGACGGTACGTGGATGATCGTGGAACCATTCGCGAATAACGAGTTGAAGGACAATCTGAATCCGGTGGGCCGGGTCTACTATTCATTCTCCACCCTGCTGTGCACGCCTTGTTCGCGATCGCAGGAAGTGGGATTGTGCCTGGGCGCGCAGTCCGGAGAAGCTCGCATTCGAGAAGTGGTGACCTCGGCCGGTTTCAGTCGCTTCCGGCGAGCCACGGAAACGCCGTTCAACATTGTTTACGAAGCTCGGCCCTGAGCGCGACTTCCGACGGGGATTAATTGCAGGTCACTGGAAGTCGATTTTGTTCTAATGGCCGAATCGCACCGTGATGTGTTCTCCCGAAGTCAGGTGGCTGCCGGGAGCGGGCCATTGTTGGCGCGCGATGCCGCTGCCGATGGCGTTGATCTCCAGCCCCGACTGTTGCGCGATCTCCACGGCTGAGCGCAGAGGCTTGCCCAGGAAAGAGGGCACGACCATCCCAGTATCGACGTTCAGAACCACGGTGCATTCAGCCGTCCGACTGACTCGCCGGGGCCACAGACCGTCGCGGTTTGCGTCTGCAGCGTCGCTTACGGCAGTTGCAAGGCGCAGTACCACACATTGCTCTCGGCAATGGTGAGAGCCATTAGCTCCGGCTGGGGCTCCACTGAGATCCTCCTCTACATCATTCATGTCCTCCAGGCACGATGGTAGAGGACAATGAATCATGGTCCTGTTTGCCAATACCACAGTCCTCTGCACCTGTACACTCTGGCATCCAGATGGTTGTCAGCATGGAGAATGTTCTGAGACTACTCAGCAATATCACTGAGAAGCGGGAGCAGCAACTTATTCCACATGAACCAGTGAGTGCAACACAGCAATGGTGATTGGCTTGGAGTGTTGACATTGAAGCAATGAAGAACAGGGCCACATTCTTTGTGAATGAGTTTGGTCCCAGACTCACTCTGGCAGTACCAGTCTGTGCCCACACGATAGTGTAGCCCATGATCACCCACCTTCAGATGCAAGAGCACCCCCACGCCTTCCATCGTCTCTCTGATCTGCATGCCATCATGGTGGTGGCACACCATGCTGCTGCCAATGCAAAGACACAAGGCATGGCCTTCCTCCTGAGCTGGACTTCCACGGCAACAATGCCCACAGTCCTATGACACCCGTGGCAATGATCAAGATGGAGATGGTATCAGCAGGGGTCCCTCCACCAAATCTCCTGCCCCATGGAGATGGCTCCAATAAAACCTGACCACAGCAAATAGCCACTGGCCATTGCCCACATACCAGCCAATCCAGTGCCATTCTGCCCCAAAGCAATCATGATGATGGTGCAGCCACTGATGACCCAGCTTGGTATGCCAACATTGGTATCACAACATGGTTCAATGACCCACCACCTCGGCAATAATAATATGGCCACTTGGGTCATGAGTGCCTGCAAACACATTTGATGGGCCCTGGCAATCCACCTGTGAGTGGACTCACTACATTCTGATATGAATGCATAACAGGAATGAGTGACAATTGAACACAGCCCATTGATCAATGCATTGGCACACAGTCTGGGCTTCAGTCGGCGACGTGAAGACATTCAGATTAAATGTGACCAGTCCCACACAATCCCATAATGATCCGACCCTCCACCAAATGCCTATAGTGCCATCCCTAATAATCCTTTTGGCAATGTGATAAATCGGTCGATGCTGGCACCAGTGTCCAATAAGCAGCTGGACCGCTCCCGTCGGCAACCTGGTCTCGCCGCGCGGGCGCGGCCAGGCAGGCGCGCACACACACACACACACACACACACACGCGCGCGCGCGCGCGCGCGCGCGCGCGCGCGCGCGCGCGCGCGCGCGCGCGCGCGCGGCGCGCGGGCGCGCGGCGCGCGCGCGCCGCGCGCGCGCGCGCGGGCGGGCGCGCGCGCGCGCGCGGCGCGCGCGCGCGGGCGGGCGCGCGCGCGCGCGCGCGCGCGGCGCGCGCGCGCGCGCGGGCGCGCGGGCGCGCGCGGGCGCGGCGCGGGCGCGCGCGCGCGCGCGCGCGCGCGCGCGCGCGCGCGCGCGCGCGCGCGCGCGCGCGCGCGCGCGCGCGCGCGCGCGCGCGCGCGCGCGCGCGCGCGCGCGCGCGCGCGCGT
>CAVWLH010000003.1:0-273510 GCA_963755925.1 uncultured Acidobacteriaceae bacterium
TGATACTTACTTGGGGTTGTCAGATCAACTGGTTCGTTATTATCATAACTCAATCAAGCGCTCTATTTTTGCTCGAGACAAAGGCAGGAAACTGTTGGATGTTGGTGCTGGTCATGGTGCTAGTGTGAATGAATATGATAAGTATGATCGAATTGTAGCAGTTGAACCAAATCCTGAAAGTATACTCGAGTTGAGGCGTAGACTTCAAAATATAGGGATTGAAAAGAAAGTTTTGATTTTGGAAACAGGAGGTCAAAATACTGATGTTATTACTAGAGCCTGTAAGAGTTGGTTAGGCGTGGCCGCGGAATAGGTGACGATCTTGAACACCGAGCCGGGTTCGTAAATATCGCTGACCGCGCGGTTCTTCAGGGCTTCGGTGGGAACGCTGTTGAAGACATTCGGATTAAATGTGGGCCGATTCACCAGCGCCAGGATTTCGCCGGTCCGTGGATTCTCCACGACGACCGTTCCCGCGATTGCCTTGGTGTCCGCCATCCCCTGATCCAGTTCTTTTTCGGCAATGTACTGGATGGTCTGGTCGATGGTCAGCACCAGGTTCTGTCCCGGGTCAGGCGGCTTCTCGACACGGCTGAACCACTTGTGCCGGGCGTCAACCGAGATCAGTCTCCTGGCCGGGAATGCCGCGCAGATCATCATCGAATTCGCGCTCCAGGCCACCCAAGCCTTCATCGTCCATGCCGACGTAGCCCAGCACCTGGGCTGCGAGTTCGCGCTTGGGATAGAAGCGCTTCGGCTCTTTGCGGAAGTAGATGCCACGCAGGTTCAGTTCGCGGACGCGGTTGGCAGTTTCCGCATCAATTTTGCGCTTGATGAAGGCGAAGTTGCGATTGGATTGTAGCCGGGCCACGATCTCCTGCGGCGCCATGTCGAGCACCCGGCCCAGGATTACGGCTGTAGTCTCCTGATCGTGGACCTCGCTGGGTACAGCGAAAACAGAATCGACATCAATCGACATGGCCAGCGCATAGCCATTGCGGTCGTAGATGTTTCCGCGACGCGGCTGCACGGGAATGGTGCGGTTTTGCTGGCGTTGCGCCCGCTGCACGAAGTCGCCGTACTTCACGACTTGAAGGCGTACCAGGCGAAAGCAGATAACGCCGATCCAAACGACGAGCAGGGCGGCGAAGATGTAGAGCCGTCGACTAGGCGTCTTGGCTGGGCTCGCCCTCATTCCCCGGTTACTCCGTCGTGCTGCGCTGAATGGTATGCTGCGGTGAAGAGGCGGACCTTAGGTGCGCCGCCAACTGGACCTAAATCTCAAAAAGCGATCCTTCGCAGGCTTCTTAGCCCGCGAAGGATCACATAATAACTAGCTACTTGCGGTGCACCCATTTGGCAGGCTCACAGAATGACTAAGACTGCGTCCCTTCGAAAGCACTTATTGCAGGGCCGACACCACCATAATTCCGCTGGCCTTGGCCATGACCGGTGGAGCTGAATCCGACGACGCCGTTTCCATCGGCTGCCACTGTCCTTCTACCGGATGTTGCATGCCCAGGGCACGTGCCAGGCGGTCGATGCGCGCGGGGTCCTTCAGCGACGCTTCTTCCAGGCTGAGCGCGCGGTTCGACTCCGCGATCGTGTCGCGCTCCACTTTGAGCTGTTCGATCTTGTAGCCGTACTCGATGGCGCTGAAATGCTGGCAGACATACACCATCGCCATCAGGAACAGAACGCCCAGCATGATGCCGAAGGTAATCATCTCGCGCCGGCGCTTGGGATCGGTAATCTGGACGACGCGCGAGTTGTCGATGCGCTTGGTGAAATAGATCTCCGGCGTGCCCAGGAACATGCCGCGCGGCGGAGCTGCCGCCTGCGCGTTCCATTCACCGGCTGGTGCCATGGTCGGGTAAAGCACTCCAGCTGCCATCGCTCTCTCCTCCCGGACAAAGTTAAATCTTCAATTTCGTCCGGACTACCACATTGTCAGACACAGATAAGTTATTCACACTTTCCACATCTTTTCCGCAGGCCCCCGAGCTACCACACTGTAGGAGCTGCGAAGATATTGCATAACTGCCGCCTAGGTCCGCTCCGCCGCTCGCAACTTCGCGCTACGCGAGCGCGGATTGCAATCGATCTCTTCCTCGTCGGCGGTCACTGGCTTCTTGGTCAGCACGCGGTATGAGCCATCGCGCGCCCCGTCCCGCAGCGCATCTTTCACGATGCGATCTTCCAGCGAATGAAAGCTGATGATCACCAGCCTGCCGCCCGGCTTCAGCACCTGCCAGCGCTGCATCTTTACTCAGCAGCATCTTCAAATCATCAAGTTCACGGTTCACCAGAATCCGGAGTGCCTGGAAAGTTCGTGTCGCCGGATGAATCCGCCGCTCAGCCTGGTTCATTGGCCGGGCCGCGGCCGAAATCACCTCCGCCAATTTTGCGGTGGTGTGAATCGGCCGCGCCCGAACAATGGCTCTGGCGATTCTCCGCGACCTCCTTTCCTCACCGAATTCGTAAATCGCGTCGGCAAGCTCGCGCTCGTCGAAGCGGTTTACCACTTGTTCGGCGGTCAGCCCGGAGTGCGTATTCATCCGCATATCCAATGGGCCTTCCGCCTGAAAACTAAATCCGCGCGCGGCGTTCTCCAGTTGCATGGAGCTGACGCCCAGGTCGGCGAGCAATCCGTCGGCGGACTGCGCCGCCACCTGCTGCGCCACTTCGGCAAACGACGCATGGACCAACTCAACCTTCGGCCAGTCCGCAGCCATTTCCGCCGGCGGCTTCATCAGCCGCTCGCGCGTGCGTTCCAACGCTGCCGGGTCCTTATCGAAGCCAATCAAATGACCTTCCGCGCCCAGGCGTTTTGCGATTTCCCACGCATGTCCAGCCTAAGCCCAGAGTTGCATCGATGTAGGTCCCGCCGCGCCGCACGGCCAGGAATTCGATCGCTGGTTTTAAAAGAACCGGGACATGGCTGAATGCCGTCTCGCCATGTCCGCGCCCGGGGGCGCTATTCGTGTCTCGGTTGCCCTCACCATCAGCTATCGCTATCAGTCAAACCGCGAATCGAAACTTGGCTGATAGCTGACGGCTGAAGCTCATCTTTAAATCCCCAGCCCGCTGAGGATGGTCTCGTCTTCCTCAGTGAAGGGCTCCGCAACCGACTTGCGAAGCTCTTCGGCATTGCGCACCACCAGATGCTTCAAGTTGCCCATCACCGCGACCTCGCCCTTCAGGTTCGCGGTCTCGCGCAGGATCTGCGGCATCAGCAGCCGGCCCTGTCCGTCGAACTCCACTGCCTGCCCGTAATAACTGGTGCGCTCCAGCAGTTTCTGCTTGGTCTTGTGCATTTCGGGCAGCGCCGCCAGTTTGCGCTCGATCTCTTCCCACGCCTGCAGGGGATAAACTTTGGCACTTCTGCCGTCCCAGCTGGTGATATAGAATTGCGCGCTGTAGTTCTCGTCGATTTCGCGCTTGAATTCCGCGGGCATCTTGAGACGCCCTTTTTCGTCCAACCGGGTTAAATGCGTGCCGCGAAACATAGCGCTCGGCCTTAACGTCAAGTGTTTTTTGGGAGGGGAACATTACCGAACTCACGGAGCGGCTTCGAACTGGCTGCATGACAGCTTTGGTGCTGAAACCATTTCGAATCAATCGCATCCCCGAAAAGCCCAGGAGTTGTTCCACTGCATCCCACTTTTGTACCACTTAGGACGTATCCTACTCCTAAACTCGTTGTCTGTCAAGAGGAAATTGAAGAATTTTGTGGCAGATTTGCCGCGGCCGGAGTCGCCACAAGGCGTAGTAGATTCCTAATCCAGCCGACCCAACAAAAAGCGTTTACCAGGAAGGTTCATCGCATCGGGTTAAGTAGGCCGGAAACCCGCAAAGCGGATGGCACTGCGGAAAGCAATGGTTGCCACCCGCGCTCGACCAGGACAGGGCCGGCAGAGTACGAAATTATTGAGGAGTCACGACGCGGCTCTCTAAGGGATGTGGAACCCGGAAGCGCCTTCTACTGCTGCACTGCCTGAATCGCCTGCGGATGAACCTGCTCATTCTGGATTTGCGACGCGTCCCAACCTCCACCCAGCGCCTTGACGAGATAGACTTCCGTGACCATTTGCTGGCCTGCCAGTTGGGTCGCCAGCCGTTGATTGGTGAGCAGCGCCGACTGCGCGGTGATTACGTCCAGGTAGGATGTCACGCCGCCCACATAGCGATTATTGGCAATCTCCAGCGCACGATGAGCGTCGGCAACGGCGGCATTCTGACTTAAGTTCGCTTGCGACAGCTCCGTAAGGCCACTAAGCCCGTCTTCCACTTGCTGGAAGGCCTCCAGCACCGCCTCACGATAGTTGGCTACCGACTCATCGTAGCTTTGCCTGGCATAAGCCAGATTCGCACGATTACGCCCGCCGTTGAACACCGGCTCCAGCAGATCACCGCCCAGCGACCAGATTGCATTGGGCGCGCTGATCAGGTTGGTAATGTCCGTGCTCTGGAAGCCGGCGCCGCCGGTAAGCGTGAGCTGGGGATAAAACGCGGCCTTGGCCACCCCTACCTGCGCATTCTCGTAGGCCATGTGCCGTTCCGCGGTGGCGATGTCCGGACGCCGCTCCAGCAAGTCGGAAGGTACGCCCAAGGGCACCGGAATGGGCGTCGCATCCAGTGGCCGCACTTTTACGCTGAAGGTGGAGGCGGGATGTCCGGTGAGGACGGCGATGGCATGCTCGTACTGCTCACGCTGCTGCTTCACCAGGTAGAGTTGCGAGACCGTGGCATCCAGCAGGGTTTGCTGCTGTGCCAGGTCGAGGCCGGAGGCGACTCCGCCGCTGTGCCGGCTCTCCACCAGTTGCAGGCCTTTCTGTTGGATGTCGACCGACTCCTGTACGACGTGAGTCTCGGCGTCCAGCTCGCGCAGAGTGAAATAGTCCGCGGCCAACTCGGCGGTCAGTACCAGCTGCACGTTGGACATGTCGGCGGCGGAGCCTTGCAGGTTGGCATTGGAGGCTTCCATGCTGCGCCGCACCTTGCCAAAGAGATCGGGCTCATAATTCACGAAAAATGGGATCTCATACGTGCTCTGCGTGAGGGCATGGCCCAGGGTTACGACTTCCGGCCTATCTCCCGCATAGCGCTGGCGCGAAGTATTGGGATCGACATAGGCTTGCGGAAAGAATCCCGCCGAGGTCACACGCGCCAGCGCGCGCGCTTCTTCCAAGCGGTCTTTGGCTGCCAGCAAAGACTGATTGGCGGCCAGCAACTGCTGTTCGTAACTATCCAGCTCAGCATCGTTGAAAACTTCCCACCATGTCCCCTTGGGAAGCGCATCCTTGGGCGCGGCCACGCGCCACGGTCCCTGCGTTTTGTAAGCCTCGGGAGCCGGTGCGGGCGGGCGCTGGTAGTTGGGTCCAACCAGGCAGCCGGTCAGGAATCCACACGCCAGGATGCCAGTGGCCAAAATGACGCTCAACCGCCTCACGACTTCTGGCCTCCCTGACTGGGCGGCGCCACATTCACCTGCTCGCCGTCTTCGATTGAGTCCGACGGGTTCACCACCACGCTATCGTTTACGTCTACACCGCCGACGACTTCCAACGTGGTGCCGTAATCCCGGCCAATGGAAATGCGCCGCAACTGCACTTTGCCGTCGCTTCCCACCACCGCGACTTGAGGCCCATCCTGCCGGAACAGCATGGCGTTGACCGGAACCGTGACCTTATTCACGTCGATGTTGGGTTTGAAATGCACTTCGCCAAACGAGCCGGGAAGCAGCTTCCCATCCTTGTTCGGCACATCGACCTCGGTGAGCAAAGTACGGGTCGTGGTATCGATGGCGTCCGCCGTGCGCACCACCGTCCCGGTGAATTTCTGGCCCGGAAACTCCTGTAGCGTCACCACCGAGTTCATACCCACCTTGATGGCCGGAGCGTAAGCCTGCGGCACCGCGACGTACACGCGCAAGGGATCGGTGCGGGCTACGTCAAACAGTTCCTTGCCGGCAGCTCCGGCATTGCCGGAGTTGATCAGCGCGCCGGGATCGACGGTGCGCCGCGTCAGCACGCCGTCAAAGGGGGCGTAGACATGCTTGAATCCCTCCAGCTCTTCCAGACGCCTGACGTTGGCATCGGCGGCGGCCAGATTGGCCACAGCCTGCTGATAGCCACTGGTCTGAGTGTCGGCTTCCTCTTGCGAAACCGAATCGGTCTTGCGCAGCGCCTGATAACGATTGGCATTGATCTTAGCCAGGTCCATCGCCGCCAGAACCTGTTGCCGCGCCGCACGCGCCTGCATCAATTCCTGATCGACCTCGGGAGTGTCGATGTCAGCCAATAATTCGCCTTGTTTGATATGGCTGCCGATGTCCTTGTACCAGCGCAGCAGATAGCCGTTGGTGCGCGCATAAATCGGCGATTCGATATAAGCCTGCAAGCTGCCCGGCAGCACCAGGTCTTCGTTCGGTTTCTCCGCCGTCGGATGGACCACAGCGACGGTGGGAATTGCGTCCTGCTCGGTCTCATCCGCCAGCACATGGCTGTCATGGATCCGCATCAGCAAGGCTGCCAGGCCAGCCGCGGCCAGCACCACCACCACGATCGCAATGAAAAGCAAGGCCCGCCGCGGCGTGGCGGGAGGGAGCTTGGGCGGGGGCGTGATCTCCGCTGCGGCGTGCCCGCCGGCGCTGTCGGCTTCGCCCCCTGGCGGCTCGCGATAAGCGTGGCTCGGCTCGGAGGGCGTTCGGGTATCACCGGTCGGTTTGTATGATTCTTCCATTCTCTTCCTATGACTATCCTATGGTTGCGTTTCGACCCGCCCTCTTTTCCCTGTGGCCGTGAATCATGGCGAACACCGTAGGCACAAAGAACAGCGTCGCCACCGTGGCAAACAGCAAACCGCCGATGACCGCGCGTCCCAGGGGCGCGTTCTGCTCGCCGCCCTCGCCCAAGCCCAGCGACATCGGCAGCATGCCGATAATCATGGCCAGCGCCGTCATCAATACCGGTCGAATACGCGTGTAGCCGGCTTCCAGAGCGGCTTGGGCGGCAGGGATTCCAGCCCGCATGCGGTCGCGCGAAAACGAAATCATCAGGATGGAGTTTGCCGTCGCTACTCCCATGCACATGACCGCGCCGGTCAGCGAGGGCACATTCAGCGTGGTGTGGGTGAGCAGCAGAATCCAGCAAATACCCGCCAGCGCCCCCGGCAAGGCCGTGATGATGATGAAGGGGTCGAGCCAGGACTGGAAGTTCACTACGATCAGGAAATACACCAGAACAATTGCCGCCAGCAGTCCTACGCCCAGGCCGATGAAGGAACTTTCCATGGTCACCACCTGACCGCGGACGGTGAGCTGCGTTCCCCGCGGCAGCTGCTTGCGGAAGGGCAGGAGCACCTTGTTCACATCGCGAATGACGCCTCCCAGATCGCGGTCCTGGGTGCTGGCGTAGACGTCAATCACCGGCTGCACGTTGTAATGCGAAACCACTGCCGGCCTCACTACCGGCGTCAACTGCACCAGATTGCTCAGCACTTGCGAATTCGGAACGCCGGGATCGTTGACCGGGGTGTTCATCAGGTCCTGGAGCGAGGTTATGCGATATTGCGGCGACTGCACCGCGACCTGATAGCTGACGCCGTTGTTGGGATTCAGCCAGAAGTTTGGCGCCGTCTGAAAACTACCGCTCAGCGAAACCAGCACACTGTTGGCTACATCGCGGGCGTTCATACCCACCTGAGTGACCCGGTCGCGGTCAATGTTCAGATGCAGCGTCGGCAGGTCAAGCATCTGCTGCACGTGCACGTCGGCCGTGCCCGGAACGCGCCGCAGGCGATTGGAAATCTGCTGCGCGATGGTGTAGTTGGTGGTCACGTTCGCGCCGATCAGTTGGATGTCAATGGGCGCGGGCAAGCCGAAATTTAAGATCTGGCTGACAATGTCGGCGGGCTGGAAGAAGAACTCCACTCCGGGAAATTGCCGGGGCAAGCCCGCGCGCAGCTTGCGAATGTAATCTGCGGTGGGATGATGGTGCTCCTGATTCAAGCCCAGCAGAATTTCCGCGTCGCTGGTGCCAATTACTCCGGAGTTGCTGTAGGAAAGGTTGATGCCGGAGTTCGGCAGTCCAATGTTGTCGAGGACCGTCACCAGCTCATCTTTGGGGATCTGCTGCCGCAGATAGGCTTCGACCTCGTCGCAAAGGCGGGCCGTTTCCTCCACTCGCAAGCCGGCGCGTCCGCGGACGTGCAGACGCATCTGTCCGGCATCGACGCTGGGAAAGAAATCTTCGCCCAGGAAAAACACCAGCCCCATGGAAAGCACGCAGAAGGCGACAAAGCAAACGGCAAACAATTTGCCGTGCTCCAAGGTGGTTTCCAGCAGCTGATAGTAGCCGTTGCGGAACTTGTCGAAGCCGCGCTCAAAGGCGCGCTGATAACGGCCGAAAATCGTCTTGGGTCCCGCGGCCCGGTGCTCGTGGCCGCGCATGATGTACATCACCAGCGTCGGAATCAGGGTGCGCGACAGGAAGTACGAAGCCAGCATGGCGAAACATACCGCTTCCGCCAGCGGCACGAACAGAAACCTGGCCACCCCGCTCAGGAAGAACATGGGCACGAACACGATGCAGATGGACAGGGTGGAGACGAACGCGGGCACGGCGATTTGCGACGCCCCATCCAGAATCGCCTGCTTCATTTCCTTGCCCTGGGCGAGGTTGCGCTCGATGTTCTCGATTTCTACCGTGGCGTCGTCCACCAGAATGCCCACCGCCAGCGCCAGACCTCCCAGGGTCATGATGTTGATGGTCTCGCCCAGCGCGCTGAGCAGCAGCACGGAAACAAAGATCGACAGCGGAATGGAAATCGAGATGACGATGGTGGGACGCCAGTCGCCCAGAAAGAGCAGAATCATGCACGCGGTCAAGGCGGCGGCAATCAAGCCTTCGCGCAACACTCCGTTGATGGAGGCGCGCACAAACAGCGACTGATCGAACAGCGCCTTGACCGTGATGCCCTGGGGCAGCGATTGCAGCGCAATCGGCACTACGCCTTCCACCGCCTTGACGATCTTGATGGTGGAGCCCTTGCCGATCTTGTACATCGACATCAGCACGCCGTGCACGCCATCCTGACGGACGATGTTGGTCTGCGGCGAGAAGCCGTCGCGCACATGGGCCACGTCGCGCATGTAGATGGTGGCCCCATTTACCGTCTTCACCGGAAGATCGTTCAAATCGGCGATGGTGCGCGGAGCGCTGTTCATCTCCACCTGGTATTCCAGCAAGCCGATTTTTGCCGTTCCCGACGGCGTGATCACGTTCTGCGAGTTGATGGCGTTGACGATGTCGCTGGGCGAAAGACCGTTGGCTTGCAGGCGCGGCATGTCGAGATCAACCTGCACCTGGCGGATCTTCCCGCCATAGGGATAGGGCGTGGCCGCACCTTGCACCGTCGCCAGCTGGTTACGCAGGAAATTCTGGCCCAGGTCGAACAGCAATTGATCGGGCAGCGTTTTGCTGCTGAGTCCGAGCTGGACGATGGGCGTGGTGGACGCGGTGTACTGGATGACCAGCGGCGGCGTGGTTCCCGGCGGCAGGCCGCGCACCGTGGTCTGCACGATCGCCGTCACCTGCGCCAGCGCCGTCTGAATGTTGGCGTCAGGCTGAAAAAAAATCTTGATGACGCCGACACCGTTTACCGATTGCGATTCGATGTGCTCGATGTTATTGACCGTCACCGTCATGCCCCGTTCGGAGTTGGTGATGATGCGGTCGGCCATGTCCTGGGGAGCGAAGCCGGTGAAGTTCCACACCACGCTGACGACGGGGATATTGATATCGGGGAAGATGTCGACCGGGGTGCGCAGGACGACCAGAGGCATGAGCAGAATGATGACCAGGGCCATCACCACAAACGTATAAGGACGCCGCAGCGCTAAGGCAACAATCCACATCGGCCGGACACAACTCCAATCGGGGACTTAGTCGGGCCTGGCCGCGCAGGCCAACTCGCGGAGGCCGACAACGTCCTCTACAGAAATGCAGTCCTTATGATACGATACGATACGTATTGGATTCAATATCGCGTCTTGGGTCCCGGCAAGAATGGCAGTTTCCCGACAAGCGCAAGCGCTCCGATCAAAACGGGCGGCAACGTCCGCCTGGCCGTCCGCGCAGCGAAAACGCCCGCCAGGCAATTCTGCGCAGCACCCTCAAGCTGCTTCGCCGGGCAGGGTTTGCCCAGCTTTCCATCGAAGCGATTGCCGCCGATGCCGGCGTGGGCAAAGCCACGGTCTACCGCTGGTGGCCGAATAAGGGCGCTCTCGTCGTAGATGCATTTGCCTCCAGCACGGAAGAGGAGTTGCGCTTTCCCGACAGCGGCTCGGTCTACCGCGACATGGCCCTCCAGATGAATCAGTTTCTCGCGGTACTGCGCTCCTCGCGCGGTCGCATTGTGAAGGCGGTGATTGCCGCCGGGCAATCGGATCCGGAGCTGCTGGAAGAATTTCGTAATCGTCTGCTGCGGCCCCGGCGCCAGGGAGCCTACCGCACGCTGCGCCGCGGAATCGAGCGCGGCGAATTGCCCGAGGGTCTCGACCTCGATCTGGTGCTCGACATTCTGTATGGCGCGATGTATATGCGCTTTCTCATCCGGCACGACGACCTGAGCGAGGATTACATCAACGAAGTTTGCCGACTGGCGCTGGATGGAGCGGCCGCCAAGCGCGCAGCCCTTGCGGCGAAAGCGTAAGACGCAACGCCGCGCGGGCGATGGGTGGAAGCCGCCCGCGGCAAACAACTAGGGCCGCGTCCTTTGCGGTTGTAGCAGGACCCTCCGCCCCGCACTAGCCGCCGCCTCGTGCCGTCTTATACAATTTAGGGTTTCCTACGGTTACGCCATCCTTGTAAGGAGTAGACAACTCCGGACAAATTGCCGGGTGATCCTTTCTTAAGCCTGCCCTGGCCAACAGAAGGCTAGAGCGGGGCACCCAGCCCGGGGTCGTAATACCAAAATGAAAATACACGAGTATCAGGGAAAGGCCATTCTGCGGAAGTATGGAGTGGCGGTGCCGCGCGGCCAGATGGTCGAGAGCCGCGAAGAGGCGCTCGATGCGGCACGGGCGCTATTTCATGACGGCGCGACCGGCGTCGTCGTGAAAGCGCAGATTCACGCCGGCGGCCGCGGCAAGGGCGGCGGCGTAAAGCTGGCCAAGTCGCCAGACGAAGCCGGCGACCTCGCAACCAAGATGCTGGGCATGCAGCTGATCACCCATCAGACCGGTCCTGAAGGCAAGAAGGTGCAGCGTCTGCTGATCGAAGAGACGCTGCCCATTGCGCGCGAGCTTTATCTCGGCATCGTGCTGGACCGCGTTGTGGGCCGCAACGTCTTCATGGCGTCGGCTGCGGGCGGCATGGAGATCGAGGAAGTCGCGGCCAAAGATCCCAACGCCATCATCAAGGAGCACATCGTGCCGGGCTTCGGCCTGCGCAGCTTTCAGGCGCGCGAGATCGCCTTCCGGCTTGGGCTCGAGGCCCGCTACATCAGCGGCGCGGTGAAGTTCATGATGGCGCTGGCGCGCGCCGCCGAAGATACCGACGCCTCGCTGGTCGAGATCAATCCCTTCATCACCACCACCGACGGCCGGCTGTTTGCGCTCGACGCCAAGATGAATTTCGACGACAACGCGCTCTCCCGCCATCCCGACATTCTGGAGCTGCGCGACATCAGCGAAGAAGATCCGCTGGAAGTCGAAGCCAGCAAGTACAACCTGAACTACATCAAGCTCGACGGCAACGTGGGCTGCATGGTGAACGGCGCCGGCCTGGCGATGGCGACCATGGACATCATTCAGTACGCGGGCGGCATGCCGGCCAACTTCCTCGACGTGGGCGGCGGCGCTAATGAAGAGCAGGTGACGCACGCCTTCGAAATTCTGCTGAGCGACAAGAATGTGAAGGCGGTGCTCATCAACATCTTCGGCGGCATTCTGCGCGTGGACACGCTGGCCAACGGCATCGTCAGCGCGGCGCGCAAGACCAAATTCCAATTGCCGATTGTGCTGCGGCTGGAGGGAACCAATGTCGAGCAGGGCCGCAAGACCTTGCAAGAAAGCGGACTGAAATTCATCGTGGCAGAGACCATGAAGGACGCGGCCGAAAAAGTTGTCGCCGCCGCCAAGGGGGTGCAATGAGCACAACGAAGATTCCTTTCGATAAACCTGCCCACAAGCCGACGCCGATGACCTCGACCTTGCGACGAAAGCTGGGTCCTCACCTGTCTGGAACTCAGTTGTGAAAACAGCCTGCAAACAACCGACTTCGAGCAGGAGTGCCAAGGTGTTTGCCACGGTAATTTCGTGGAGCTCACATGTTCCGAAGGCTCGAAAGGGGAGTGGCAAAAGCTATGAGCATTCTGGTCGATAAATCAACACGCCTGCTGGTGCAGGGATTGACGGGACGTGAGGGAACGTTCCACTCCAAGAACGCCGCGGCCTACGGCACAACGGTTGTGGGCGGCGTGACTCCGGGCAAGGGCGGCACCACGCACGAGGGCTGGCCCATCTTCAACACCGTGCGCGAAGGCGTGGAGAAAACCGGCGCCAACGCGACCGTGATTTTCGTTCCGCCGCCGGCCGCGGCCGACGCCATCATGGAAGCTGCCGACGCCGGCATCGCGCTGATCGTCTGCATCACCGAAGGCATTCCGGCGATGGACATGGTCAACACCTGGGAGTTTCTGAAGACGAAGAACTCGCGGCTGATCGGGCCGAATTGTCCGGGCATCATCTCGCCGGGCAAGTGCAAGATCGGCATCATGCCGGCGCACATTCACAAGGAAGGCAATGTCGGCATCGTCTCGCGCTCGGGCACGCTGACGTATGAAGCGGTGTATCAGTTGACCACGCGCGGCATCGGGCAATCGACCGCGATCGGCATCGGCGGCGATCCCATCATCGGCACGAACTTTGTCGATGCGATTCGCTTGTTCAACGACGATCCGGAGACGGAAGCCATCATCATGATCGGCGAGATCGGCGGCAGCGCCGAGGAGACCGCGGCGGAGTTCATCAAGCAGAACGTGCGCAAGCCGGTGGTGGGCTTCATCGCCGGACGGACCGCGCCTCCGGGACGCCGCATGGGCCACGCGGGCGCGATCATCTCCGGCGGCAAGGGAACGGCGGCGGAGAAGATCAAGGCAATGGAGGCGGCGGGCATTCACGTGGCGCAATCGCCCGCCGACATCGGCGAGACGCTGGTGAAGGCGCAAGCGGCGGTGGTGAAGTAGCGAAAGGCCGCAACTCCGCTTATCGCTCTTCGCTCATCGCCAGAGGTCTTGGAGCGCTGACCCGGTTTTGCGTCGCTGGAGCCGAAGGGACCGCAGCGCTTCCCGTGCGAGGCGGTCGCCAATTCCCGAGGAACGGTACAGGTTTCACCATCACACTGAAGCCCGCTCTGGACTCGAAGTCCTCGGTCGGGATGACAACTGCATAATCCCTCGTTCGGCCGAAGACCCTCTGGCGAAAAGCGAACAACGAAAAGCGCACAACGGAACCTCAGTCGAACGAAGCGAACATAAAATTGCGAATCATAAAGGAACCCAAGGAATCATGAAGACCCTGCAACGCACTCTTTCCATCATCAAGCCTGACGCGGTCGAACGCGGCGCGGCCGGCGACATCATTCACACCCTTCTGGAAAACAAGTTCCGCATCATCGGCATGAAGATGCTGCACATCGACAAGGCCCAGGCCGAAGGCTTCTACGCAGTCCACGTGAATCGTCCATTCTTTGAGTCGCTGACCAATTTCATGTCGAGCGGGCCGGTCATCGTGATGGCGCTGGAGAAAGAAGACGCCATCGCTGACTATCGCAAGCTGATGGGCGCCACCGATCCGGCCAAGGCCGACGAGGGCACCATCCGCAAGAAGTGGGCGGCGAACATCGAGAAGAACGCGGTGCACGGCTCCGATGCCGAAGACACCGCCCGCTTCGAGATCAGTTATTTCTTCGCCGGGTACGAACTGGCGAAGTAAGCTGCGCAGAGAGCTATCTCACCACGGAGGCACGGAGAGCACGGAGGAAGATCAACGCTTGGCTCCGTGATCTCCGTGCCTCCGTGGTGAAATGCTTTACGAGGAGCATGGTATGGCACATGTACAGATCACCATGTTAGCGGGGCGCACGATGGAACAGAAGCGGCGCGCGGTCAAGCGCATAACCGAGGCGATGAGGGAAGAGCTCAACGTCAAAGCGGAGAAGTTGACCGTCGCTTTCGTTGAGGTGCCACGCGAGAGCTACGCGCGCAACGGCGTTCTGCTGTCCGACCGTGCCGATCTGAAGTAGGGGCCCACGCTGTCCCTGCAACGCCTGGACCTCAGTCGGGGGCAGCCGGCTGTTCCGTGGCTCCTTTCTGTTCGCCGCCGCGCTGGGGCCTAGAAGCCCGGCGGCCGCTGGCTGGCTACCGCGAACGTTTTCTCCAGCGCCATGCCTGCTTCGCCCAAGGTTCCTTCCTCGAACAACCGTCCGATCAGCGTCACGCCGTGGGGCACGCGGCGCGGCGGCGAGAACTTCGGCAGCGGATGCGCCGGATCGGGCGCCCAGTCGCTGCGCGCCTCCGATACTTCCACGAATCCCGCCCGCAAGGTGAGCGACGGCTGGCCGGTGTTATTCGTGATGGTAAGCATTTCGTCGCGCAGCGAAGGCACCAGCAGCAAGTCGACCTGGGAGAAGATGCGAGCCATTTCGATTGCGACTTTGCGGCGGAAGCGATCGGCCTGCACCAAGTCGACGGCCGAAAGAAAGCGCGACTGGCGAAAGGTATTCGGCCAGGCGTCGGGCACCTGCATCTTAAGCTGATCGAGCCCGCCCGATAGCGTCAGCTCTTCGAAAGCCGCGGCGCCTTCGGCGAAGAGGATCAGGTCCAGCGAATCGTAGGGCCAGTCGGGCAGCGACATCTCTACCGGAACCATGCCAACTTTCCTGACCGCTTCCAGCGCAGCGCGATCGACATCGGTCGCCGGCGGCTCTTTCATCCAGGCCGGGAAATAGCCGACGCGCAGGCCCTGCACGCTGGCATTTGCGTCGAAGTCAAGCTTGCTGGGAACGCTGTACAAATCGCCCGGGTCGGGCCCGGTGATGGCGTTGAGCACCAGCATCGTGTCTTCGACGTAGCGCGCCATGGGGCCAAGCTTGTCGAGCGACCAGCACAGCGTCATCGCGCCGGTGCGGGCCACGCGGCCAAAGGTGGGGCGTAGGCCGGTTACGCCGCAGCGCATCGAGGGGCTGACGATGCTGCCGCCGGTCTCGCTGCCGATGGCGAAGGCGACCAGTCCCGCTGAGGTTGCCGCGCCCGGTCCGGCGCTTGATCCGGACGAGCCTTCTTCCAGCAGCCAGGGATTCATGGTCTGCCCGCCAAACCAGATGTCGTTGAGCGCGAGCGCGCCCAGGCTGAGCTTGGCGACCAGCACCGCGCCGGCATCTTGCAGGCGCTGGACGACGACGGCATTCTTCTGCGGCACGCGGTTGCGATACGGCTCGGCGCCCTAGGTCGTCGGAATGTTCGCGGTGTCGAGCAGATCTTTCACGCCGTACGGAATGCCATGCAGCGGGCCGCGATACTTGCCGGCGGCGATTTCCGCGTCGGCCTGCTTGGCCTGCTGCAGCGCGAGATCGGTGCGTGAGGGTGATGACGCAACGCAGCTTGGGATCGTACTCGCGCAGCCGCTTCAGATAGATGTTGGTGAGCCGCTCGGAGGTCAGCTTGCGCTGCTCGAATCCAGCCCGAGAGCTGGCGTCACCGATGCGAAGGCGATGTCTTCGTCATTCGACGGCAGCGGGCCAGGATCGGCCTTGCTGCGGACGAAGCGATTTTGCGCAGGGCCTGACTTTTCGCCGGGCATGACCGGGTCCCCAGATGGTTGCGGGAGCGAGGGTCGGCTCCAGCGTGGCTTTGCGCGGCCCAACCCGCATCTCGTACAGCGGAGCCATCGCCATGCGCCAGTTGCCCGCGGCTTCGGCAAGCTCAGCTGGGGTCATCTGCACCTGCACAAGCTTTTCGGCTTCGGCGAAGGTGGCAGACGAGACCTCAGGTCCAACCGCCGGCGCAGTGCCGAAAGCAGGCGGCGCGCCGGGGGTTTGCTGCTGCGCCGGATTCTGGGTTTGGGCATACGATGCAACCGCCGCTCCCAGCAACTGCGAGTGGAGTCTGAGTCAAGAACTCTCTGCGTGATTTCACTGTGGCTCTCCTGTATCGAATCGCTGCGCGCTGATCCGATGCGAACCGTTGGATCAGTGCCGAATCGGATGCGGGCCTGGGCTCGCCCGGTGGCAGGATACACCACCCGAAACTCGCCGCGCCGCAGCACATCGCGAGGCCCAAACCGGGGTGCTCAAGGCTACCGATTCCCGAACGGCCATTTATCCGGTATGCTCTGCTATTTGGAACTAATCGAAGATTTGCGATTGCAGCAGCCAGGAGGTTCTATGCCGCACGCTTCGTCAAAGAAGAAGAGAAGAAGAAACCAGCATCGCCCACAACGCCGGCGGTTGCGGCGGCCAGCACGGCGGGCATTCGCACCATGGCGATCGACATCGGAGGCACGCGGAGTGAAAGCCATGCTGCTGGACGAAGCCGGCAAGCCGCTGACCGAGCGGCTGCGCGCGCGAACGCCGGACCCGTCCACGCCCAAAGCGATCACGCAAGATCATCGTCGATTTTGGCAAGCAGTTGGGCGAATTTGACCGCGTGTCAGTAGGATATCCCGGCGTGATCAAGAAAGGCGTGGTCTACACCGCGGCCAATCTCGACAAGAAGTGGATTGAGTATCCGTTTGCCGAGAACCTCTCGAAGGAGCTGGGCAAGCCGGTCCGCCTGGCCAACGATGCCGTCGTGCAGGGCCTGGGCGGGGTGAGCGGCGTGGGCGTGGAGCTGGTGATTACGCTGGGGACCGGCATGGGCGCGGGGCTGTACCTCGACGGCATGCCGATACCTTCGCTGGAATTGGGACATCATCCCTTTCGCAACGGCAAGACCTATGAGGACGAATTGGGACGCCGCGCTCTGGCGAAGGAAGGCCGCAAGAAGTGGAATAAACGATTGGCCGAAGCCATCGATCAGCTCTACAGGGTTTTCTACTACGACCGGCTCTACATCGGCGGTGGCAATGCAGCCAAGATCAGCTTCGAGCTGCCGAAGGATGTGAAGATCATTTCCAATGAAGATGGCATACTGGGCGGCATCAAGCTGTGGGAGCGGAATCTGGACGAGCTGCAGCAGTGAGAACGATTTATGAGTGCGCTTGTCGGTTGTGTTATAACCGCTAGTTTCCACTTTGTGCGATGCCACCAATAGCGTCGTATCCCGACCCGGAGGAATGGTTTGGATTTTCAGCTCTCGGATGAACAGCTACAACTGAAGAAGATGGTGCGCGACTTCGCGGAGCGCGAGATTGCGCCCAACGTGATGAAGTGGGACGAACCGGGAACGTTTCCGCTGGAGACGGTCAAGGAACTGGGCAAGCTCGGCTTGCTGGGAACGATTTTTCCCACCGAATACGGCGGTGCGGGCATGGGCTATGTGGAGTACGTCACCGCGATCGAGGAACTCTCTCGCGTCGACGGTTCCGTGGGCATCATCGTGGCCGCGCACACCTCGCTGGGCTCCAACCATATCTTTGTTGCGGGCAATGAGGAGCAGAAGCGCAAATACATTCCGAAGCTGGCTACCGGAGAATTCCTGGGCGCATGGGGATTGACCGAGCCGGGCTCGGGTTCCGACGCGGGCGGGGCGCGCTGCACCGCGGTTCGCAAAGGCAACAAGTGGGTGCTGAACGGAAACAAAACCTTCATCACCAATGGCCATTATGCGGACGTAGCCGTCGTGATCGCGGTCACAGACAAGACGGCGCACACCCATGGATTATCGGCATTCGTGGTGGAGAAAGGCACGAAGGGATTTCGCGCGGGCAAGAAAGAGAACAAGCTGGGACTGCGCGCCAGCGACACCTCGGAGCTGATCTTCGAGGACTGCGAGATTCCAGCGGAGAATTTATTGGGACAGGAAGGCCAGGGTTTCATCGACGCGATGAAGGTGCTGGACGGTGGGCGAATCTCTATTGCCGCGCTGGGGCTGGGCATGGCGCAAGGCGCTTACGAAGCTGCGCTGAACTACTCGAAGGAGCGCAAGCAGTTCGGCAAGGCGATCAGCGAATTCCAGGCGATCGGGTTCAAACTGGCAGATCTGGCGACGGAGATTGACGCCGCCCGGCTGCTGACGCATCGCGCCGCCGCGATGAAGGACGCTGGGATGAAGACGACGCTGGAATCGTCGATGGCGAAGCTCTACACCAGCGAAGTGGCTGTGCGCGCCGCCAACGAGTGCGTGCAGATTCACGGCGGGTATGGGTTTATCAAGGATTACCCGGCGGAGAAGTTCTATCGCGACGTGAAGCTGTGCACCATCGGAGAAGGCACGAGCGAGATCCAGAGGCTGGTGATCGCGCGGCAGTTGTTGAAGGATTGATCCGGTAGTGCGGGCCTTCAGGCCCGCGAATAGCGTCGGTTATTCGTTTTGGGAGCCGGCTCGGGCCGGCGGCAGGTCGTTACGTCGCTTATTTCTCTTAGCGTAACTGCCAGCGCTGAAAAGATTCGAAAAGCAGATCCCTCGTCGGCCTGAAGGCCTCCTCGGGATGACAAATAATAAGGCGGTCGCAACCGGCCCCTTCGGCAAGCTCAGGGCAGGCTCTAAAGGTATGCCCCTGCAAGGCGCTCCATTCGCAAACATCGTGACTTCTACCAACCACATCGAAGACCTGGTCCGCCGCATTCGCGGAGGAGAGATTCGCGCGCTGTCGCGGGCCATTTCCACCGTTGAAGATCACACGCCGGAATCGACCGAACTGCTGAAGGCGCTGTTCCCGTACAGCGGGAACGCGATGCTGCTGGGGCTGACGGGATCTCCCGGCGCCGGGAAGAGCACGCTGGTCGATCAGGTGGCGCGGGTCTATCGCACACAGGGCAAGACCATCGGTATTGTGGCCGTCGATCCCACCAGCCCGTTCAGCGGCGGCGCGATTCTGGGCGACCGCATTCGCATGTCGTCGCATCATGCCGACGCGGGAATTTTTATTCGCAGCATGGCAACGCGGGGCTCGCTGGGTGGGCTGGCCAGCACCACTGCCGATGTGGCCACGGTGCTGGACGCCAGCGGCCGCGACATCGTGATGATCGAAACGGTTGGGGTCGGCCAGGACGAGGTTGATATCGTGCGCCTGGCCGATGTCACCATCGTCGTTCTGGTCCCGGGCATGGGCGACGATGTGCAGACCATCAAGGCCGGCATCATGGAGATTGCCGACATCTTCGTTATCAACAAAGCTGACCGCGACGGGGCCGAGCGGGTGGAGCGCGAGATCCGCGCCATGCAATCGCTGGCTATGCGCCACGATGACTGGACGCCGCCGATCGTGAAGACGGTTGCCAGCGATGGAGCGGGGATTGAGGAACTGGTCCAGGTCATCGAGAAGTATCATTCGTACCTGGAGCAGAGCGACCGGGCGCGGCAGCGGCGCATTGAAAATTGGCGAGTGCGGATTGCGGAGATGCTGCGCGACGCCCTTTTTCAGCGGGTGCTTTCGTATTACTTGAGCGCGGGCGAAGCGACCCGTTACGCCGCGGAGGTTGCCGATCACAAGCGCGACCCGTACTCTTTAGTAGAGAGAATTGTCGAAGGACTAGGAAGGCCCGATGAGCGAAATTGATCATCTCGGAATTGCGGTAAAGTCGCTGGCGCAAGCCAAAAAGTTCTACGAACAGCTGGGGCTGAAGCCGATGCCGGAAGAAACGGTGGAGGCTGAGCAAGTAAGGCTGTCGATGGTTCCGGTGGGCGAGAGCCGCATTGAACTGCTGGAGCCGCTGTCGGCGGAGTCGCCGATTGGGAAGTTTCTGGCCAAGCGCGGCGAGGGGCTACACCACGTCGCCCTGCATGTCGACGATCTGTCGGGCACGGTGGAACGGTTGAAGGCAAGTGGGACGCGGCTGATCTCCGACGAGATCAAGGTGGGAGCGGGCGGGCATCTGTATGTTTTTGTGCATCCGTCGAGCGCCGGCGGAGTGCTGCTGGAGTTGGTGGAAGATCCGCCTGAGGGCGTGTGACGCAACGCGGAGATCGATTTGTGTCAGGGCACGGCTTTAGCAGGCTGCGGAAAAGTCGAGACAGGGGCCTCGTGTCGCCGGCTGAAGCCGGCTCAGGAACAAAAATAAACGGCTCGTTGGCACGACTGAAGTCGTGCCCTGTTACAAAGCACTCCAGAGGCGAGTTTTTCGGCGGCTTGGAAAGTCGTGCCCTGACACGAACAAGAGCGGTCCTTGAGCTTATGCTGATCGTCGCCATTGACACGTCGGGCCGCAAGGGCAGCGTGGCTCTGTGCCGCGGCGATGCCGACAGTTTCGAAGTTCTACGACTCATACAACTTGAGGGCGGTACTTACTCGGCGCGGTTGATACCGACCATCTCGTCGCTGCTCGAGTGCAATCGTTTTGACAAGAAGAATGTGGACGGCTTTGTCGTGGTCTCAGGTCCGGGATCGTTCACCGGATTGCGCGTTGGACTGGCGACGGTGAAAGGGCTTTGCGAAGTATGGCGGAAGCCGCTGGCTGCGGTTTCGATGCTGGAGGCGGTTGCGGTGACGTATGGTTCAGGTGGAGAGACCGTCACCGCCGTCTCGGATGCTGGGCGCGGCGAGGTGTATGTCGGGGAGTATCGGCTTTCTGCTGAAGGTTTCAGCCTGGAACGCGAATACATCGTGAAGCTGGCGGAGTTGGCGGACGAGGCGGCCCGAGTTGGTGGCGAACTGCTCACGCCCGACGCGGGCATCACCGAGCTTCTGCAATCCGCGGGTAACAAAGTTCGGCAGGTTGCGCCGGTGCAGGCGGATGGGATTGCCCGGATCGGCCTTCGAAAGCTGCTGGCAGGAGAGGTTGCCGATGCCGCCAGCGTTGACGTGAACTACATTCGGCGGTCGGATGCAGAGATATTTTCGGCGCCGAAGGGGTGACATCGGCGAGCTGCAAGGGAAGCCCGAAAAAGCAGATCCCTCGTCGGCCTGAAGGCCTCCTCGGGATGACAAATTCAAAGAGTTTGTAACGGCGCGGCTGAAGCCGCGCCCCTTCAAGAACTGCCGGTACAGGAGTTTTTCGGCCTAGGAATTGGCTGAAGCCGCGCCCCTTCAGAACGTGAAGGCAGCAAGTTCTTCCGCGCCCCGAGCATTTGCGTCCCTTCAAGGCGATGATAGGCTTATCGATACCAGCCATTCCGTTCAGGAAGTTCGTCATTCGTGCTCATTCGCAAAGCCACTCCCGAAGATCTCGCGATCCTGCGAAAGCTCGAGCAAGAGGCCGAGAGCGCCGCACATTGGGGCGAGGGGGAATACGATGCGCTGTTCGCGGCAGAAGCGCCGCGGCGGATCGCATTGGTGGCGGCGGAAGACGCCGACGCGGAGATTTTGGGATTTGTCATCGCTCGCTGCGCGGACGACGAGTGGGAGATCGAGAACGTGGTGGTTGCGCGAGAGCAGCGACGCCGAGGCGTGGGCACGCGCGCTGGTCGGCGAGTTGGTGCAGGAGGCCGGGCGATCCGGGGCCGCTGCGGTGCTGCTGGAGGTGCGGGAGTCGAGTGATGCCGCCCGCCGACTCTATGAAAAGATTGGGTTTAACCAGGTTGGCAGGCGTCAGGCTATTATCGGGAGCCGCCCGAGGATGCCTTGTTTCTGAAAATTTCTATTTCAATTCCGTGACAAAAGCGCTTGAAGCGGGCTAGGCCGTGTGCTAGCGTTTTAGGCGTACGTCTTCCGGAGGTTTACTGAATGGCAACTCAGGTACGCGATCAGCTTCTCGCGAGCAATGAGGAGTTCCGCCGTCTGGCCGATGAACACTCCCAATATGCTCAGCGCCTCGACTCTTTGATTGAGAAGAAATATCTCTCGGAAGATGAGAAGCTGGAGGAAGTGCGACTGAAGAAGCTGAAGCTCCACCTGAAGGACCAGATGGAAAGCCTGGAACAGAAGTTCCGGGCCGTTCACCAGGTCGTTTAGTAGCCATTGACCGCTGTAACGTGGCGGAAAAGACCGGCGTCTTTTTCGTCCCCTGTTAAGTGCGTCCACACATCGCTGGCGTTCCCCACCGCTACATCTTTGCGATATCCTGATTTCCACATGACAGTCAAACCGGGTTTGGAGTATGGCTTGCGATTGCTGGAGCAGCTCTGCCGATGCGTCGTGGTTGCGCTGCTGTGTTCTTTATTGCTCGCGCCTTCCCTTATCGCGCAGGCGAAGATGCAAGCGCCAAGCGGGCTTTGGGACGGCAGCATCCAGGGCAAAGCCGGCGAAGTGAACTTCGGCGTCGATGTACAGGTGAAGGCTGACGGCACCATGCAGGCGACGCTGGTGAATGCTACCGACCGCCAGCCCTTCAGCAGCGCAGCGTGGAAGGACGGAGTCCTGACGCTGGGCATGGACTATTACGACGGAGTGCTGACCGCGCATATGGTTTCGCCGCAGCGGATGGAAGGCGAATTCTCCCGCCAGACCAGCAAAGGCATGAGACATATTCCGGTGGTGCTGGTTCCGCATCAGGAAGCGCAGCCTGGAAAGCCGTGGACAGGGCCGAGCCTGTGGGGCGACTGGCTGTTTCATTGGGCCGATGGTGAAGGCGCGGAGAAGACCACGCTGGCGAAGTTCGATCAGGAAAAGATTGCGGCGGCCAACGGCCACGTTGCGGTGACGGGCGTGATTGAGCCGGTGAGCGGCGATAGCGGACTGCTGCATGGCAGCGTTTTCAAAGCGGCGGACGGTCATACGCGTTTTCATCTCAGCCGCTTTGATGGCATTCATGTGATGGCCCTGGATGGCGAGTTTCTGCCCGATGGCACCTTGAAAGGCGTGGAGGGCGGAATTGTAGCTACCTCTGCTTTTACGGCGGAATGCGGCAAACATGTGGCCAGCGCCGCCGATCCTAACGTTCTGAGCGAAACTCTTACGTCGGTGAAAGATCCGGGCGGAGCTATTTCGATTCAGCGGCGTGGATGCCTCGGGCAAGACACTGGACCAGAACAGCCCGGAGTTCAAAGGCAAGCCGCTGATCATCGACATCTTCGGCACGTGGTGTCCCAACTGCCATGATGAAGCGCCGGTGCTGGAGAAGCTCTATCGCAAATATCAGGACCAGGGGCTGGTGATTGTTGGACTGGCCTATGAGTACACCGACGATACCGAGCGTGACTTGCGGCAGATTGGGATCTATCGTGCGAAGTTTGGGGTGACGTTTCCGCTGCTTCTGGCGGGCACGACCGATGAGGGACAGATTGCGAAGACGCTGCCGCAATTGGTGAACTTCGGCGCGTTCCCAACATCGATTTACGTCGACCGCGCCGGGCACGTGAAAGCCATTCTCGCCGGCTTCACCGGGCCGTCCACCGGGGAGAAGTTCCAGCAGGTGCAGCAGCGAATGGACGAGCTGGCGCGGGAAATCGTGGGCCCCTCACATTAGAGTACTGGCTCAAGAGTACTGGCTCAGTTTGCGATACAGATACGCGCCTTTCGCGCGCCGGCGCGAATCGGCGCACCCAGATCCCTCTCTGCGCTCGGGATGACAACTAGGCGTATCGGACCAAATGGCGCTCCTGCCTGCCCAGCACGCCGGACATCGTTAGTCAGTTCTTGGGAGGCCTTCCCGTGAGCAACTACCGGAGACATGGGGCGGCTCCGGACCATGTTCTGCTTCATTCCGGACCTCTGGCGCCTGCGTCTCTAACGGGTTTCTTTGGTGGCTTTGCCTTCTACGATGGTTGTGTAACCGCCCTTTTCGTCGGCCATTTCATACTTGAATGTGTACTGAGTGGGCGATAACGTCGTGACTGTAGTTCTTCCTTTGACGGCTTCGCCGGCGAACTTATCTTCCACCATCCACGTCCAGGTATTTCCGTTAACCGTTCCTGTGCCGGTACCCACGAGTCCAACACTGCTGGCGTAATAGGATGTGTAGACCTTCGCATGGCTGTCGTAGGCCATGAAGCCGAATCTCGTCGGTAATTGGCCGCCTTCAGCGCGGCTCTCGACATAGAACCCCCCCGGCCCCAATGTATCTGTTTCGGTGCTGACAGTCTTACCGGCCGGCACATACCCGTTGGGTTTAAACTCGCCTTCCACAGTCCATTTGCCAAGGAAGTACTCCAACTTCTTGTGTTCGGGACCAGGCTTGGGTGGCGCTGGTGGAGCTTGTGCGAGCAATAGTGATGTGAGCCCGCAGATCAGAATGACGGCGACCGACGATCGTATGCTCATCTCGTGAATCCTCATCAGTGTGCACACGGTAGCAGCCGGGCCGTGATGTGTCCCGAAGGATTTGTTAAGATTGGCCGAAAACTCAATGGCTAGCCGGGAAGTATTTCATTTCGACGAGTTCGCGCTGGACGTGGGAGAGCGACGGCTGCTGCGCGGCGCCGAAACCGTTCGCTTGTCACCGAAGGCCTACGATGTGCTGGTTCTGTTGGTGCGGCAGTCGGGGCGGTTGGTCACGAAGGACGAATTGCTGGCGCAGGTTTGGCCCGAGTCGTTTGTCGAAGAGGGCATTCTCAATGTTCACGTGGCAGCACTGCGCAAGGCGCTGGGCGACGACAGTCGGCCTCCGGCCTACATCGAAACCGTCGTGCGGTCAGGGTATCGCTTCATCGCTGCAGTCAGCTCCGATCCGGGCGACGAGAAGCCGTTAACACCGAGCGCCATAACCCGACCCGTCGAACTCTACGAGCTGGTCGGCCGCGGCCGGTCTCACCTGTTGTCAGGCTCGTACTTCGAACTCCCTACCGCCGTGGACGCCTTTCGTTCCGCGATCGAGATCGACCCGACCTATGCACCGGCGCACGCCGGCTTGGCGCGCGCACGGTGCCAGCAAGCAGCCTTTCGCGCGGCGCCGCACCAGGAAGCGTTTACCGAGGCGAAAGCGTCTGCCTTGCGCGCACTGGCGATGGACAGCGCCTCGGCGGACGCGCAAGTTGCCCTTGGCACTGTCCTTTTTCTCAGCGAGTGGGACTGGGCGGCGGCAGAGCGCAGCCTGCAGCGTGCGCTCCAGATCAATCCGGATCACACCGAGGCGCTACTACAGTATGGGTCGCTCCAGGAAGCGCTCGGACGGCTCGACGATGGGCTGCGATGCAAGCAGCAGGCGCTCGCACGCGATCCGCGATCGCCCGGCGTTCTGGTGCAGATCGCCATCTCGTATTGGCATCAGCGGAAGTACGACGAGACGCAAGTCTGGGCTCGGCGAGCTCTGGAGATCGACCCGAAACATGTGCTGGCGAGCCAATTCATTACGCACGTCTATTGGAAGATCGGGGAAGTCAATAGACTCGCGGCCTGGATCGTCAGCCAGGCCATCGCGTGGGGCTTTTCCGAAGAGAGGCTGGCGGTGATGAAGCAGGTTACCGCGGATATGCAGCAGGTGTACGCGACCGCCGGCCTCGCCGGGGTGAGAAGATTCATGGTGGATCAGATCACGAATCCGCAACTGGACTTCGACGTCTTGCTGAAGATGGCATTCTTTCGCGCCGTTCTGTATGGGGCAGCAGGCCGGCTCGATGAAGCGTTCGACTGCCTTGATCAGGCCATCGCGGACCGCGACCCAGCACTCGTTCACCTGGCAGTCGCACCGGATTGGGACAGCCTCCGAGCTGACCCGCGGTTCGCAGAACGCCTGCGATCGATGGCGCTTCCTTCGGTCGCCTATGACAAAGCAGGTGGGCGTGCTTGTGCCAGAAGCGTGCGCAAGTAGCACACGCACGAGAATTCAAAACCCGTGACCAATCACAATAATTGCCGCACGGATCAGACAAGCAAACTGAGCCACTGCCTGATTAGGGCAGCCGTCGCTGTGGCTCTATAATCGAACTACCCATGGTTCGCGATGGCATCTATTACGGGCTGGCGCTGGTTCTGGTGGCTGCGCTTAGTTGGCTGGCTCACGATACCTGCACTGACCGTCATCCCCCTGTTGCTGGCTGCGTTCTTTCTCTGGTTCTTTCGCGATCCGGAGCGGAGAATCCCGGCCATCCAAGGAGCAATCGTGTCGCCGGCGGACGGCAAGGTCACCGACATTTCGGTTGTCCAGGAGAGCGGAGAAGCGCGCACCCGCATCAGCATTTTTCTGAACGTGTTCAATGTTCACGTGAATCGTTCGCCGGTGAGCGGTGTGATCGAGGACGTGCATTACCAGAAGGGCAAGTTTGGGAACGCCATGGGCGCGGCTTCGGCGGAGTTGAACGAGCAGAACGTTGTCACCATCCGCGGCGATGCGGGCAAGGTAGTGTTCAAGCAGATTGCGGGGCTGCTGGCGCGGCGCATCGTGTTTACCAGGAAGATTGGCGACGTGGTGGAGCGCGGCGAGCGAGTGGGCCTGATCAAGTTTGGCTCGCGTACCGACGTGATTTTTCCGGCGGACGCGGAGATGAAGGTGCGCGTGGGCGACAATGTGAAGGGCGGCTCGAGCGTGCTGGCGGTCGTGGCGCGCCCGCTGCCCATGCCGTCCGGTGTGCGTGATGTTGCGGAGGTGCGATGATCGGCCATTCGCAGCCGCCTGATGGCGGCGTTCCGGCGCGCCGCCGCCCCGGGAAGGGTTTGTATCTTCTGCCGTCGATGTTCACGGCCGGCAATATGGCAGCGGGATACTATGCGATCTCGCAGGCCATTCAAGGTACGGCGAATGATCCCTGGCACTTCGATCAGGCGGCCAAGGCGATTGGAATCGCGATAGTCCTTGACTTCTTCGACGGCGGCATTGCGCGCCTGACGAACACTGCCAGCGCGTTTGGCGGGGAACTGGATTCCCTTGCCGATGTAATTGCGTTTGGCGTGGCGCCGGCGGTGCTGGCGTGGATGTGGGGCTTTCGCATGTTGCCGGTGGAAGGCAACCTGGTTTGGCGAAATCATGTGATCCAGATCGGCGCGATCGTTACATTTGCGTTTCTGCTGGCCGGCGCTTCGCGTCTGGCGCGATTCAATATCCAGGTCAATCCGCAGCCGTCGAATCCCGGCCGTCCCGGACGAAAGTATTTTGTTGGCATGCCGATTCCCGCGGGCGCGGGTGCGCTGGTCGCAGTGGTCCACCTGGTGCAAGGCAATCCGCTACAGATCTGGTGGCTGTCCGTCGGATGGGCAGTGTTTGTCGCAGCTATCTCGTTCCTGATGGTGAGCACCTGGCGGTTCTTCAGCTTCAAGGGGATTAACTTTCGCCAGCCGCAGAATTTCCGCTGGCTCATCGTTATCGGGGTGGTCATCGCGTTGATCTGGTTTTCTTCCGAATACGTTCTGTTTTCGTTGGCGTCTGATTTACATTCTTTCCGGAGTGATCGCGCGGCTTTCGTTTGTTTTCCGGCGGCCCAGCGATGCCGCCTCCACCGCACCAGGATGAGGCCTCGCACGCTTGATGAAGAAGTGAAGGCTAACAAGCCGTCCGGCCGCGCCCAGTGAAGCAGGACACTGGGGCGGCCTGTTTCGCGTCGCCATCGTAGGAGCCGCAACTCTGAAGGGCCGGGAGTTGAAGGAAGTTCTCAGCGATCGCAATTTTCCGGCGCAAGACGTGCGTCTGCTGGACGACGACGAATCGCTGGGCCAACTGGAAGCGGTGGGCGACGAGCCTACGTTCATCCAGAGCGTGCTGCCCGAGCACCTGGACAATGTGGATTTCACCTTCTTCGCTTCGGACGAAAACTTCACGCGCGAGATCTGGCCGATGGCGCGCAAGGCGGGCAGCGACATTGTCGATCTCTCCTATGCTCTTGAGGGCCAGGCGGGAGTTTTGCTGCGTGCGCCGTGGATCGAGCGGGAGTTGGGGGCCGTGCCCGAAGTGCCTTTCGCGGAGGCGACGCGTCGTGGTTGCGCATCCGGCGGCCGTGGTGCTGGCGCTGCTGATGCTGAGGGCGCAACGCGTGGGGAAGATTGTGCGTGCCATAGCGACTGTGTTCGAGCCTGCCTCCGAGCACGGACGCCGCGGCATGGACGAACTGCATGAGCAGACGGTGAACCTGCTCTCTTTCCAGCAACTGCCCAAGGGAGTGTTTGACGCGCAAGTTGCATTCAATCTGCTGGACCGTTATGGCGAGAATTCGTCTGCCATCGCTGGCGAGCGTGGAGAGCCGCATTGAGCGCCATTTTCGGAGCATCGTCCAGAACAAACTGATCGTGCCTTCGCTGATGCTGCTGCAAGCGCCCATCTTCCACGGGCACGCCTTCTCGCTTTACATTGAACTGGACAATGCGGCGCAGATGGAAGAGTTGACGGCCGCGATCTCCGGCGAGCACGTTGACGTGCTGCAAGGCGGGGAAGAGTCGCCCAGCAATGTGAACGCTGCCGGACAGGAACAGATCCAGGTATTTGTGCGGCCGGATGCGCAAAATCCCAAGGGATTCTGGCTATGGGCGGCATCCGACAATCTGCGGATTGCCGCCTTGATGGCAGTGGAGTGCGCCGAGAACATGGTGGCTTCGCGCCCGCGAGGGACGGTCCAGTGAGCCATCCCGCAATGCCAAAGCTGCGCCGGATAGGGCTTGCGTGCGGCCTGGCTGCGCTGCTCTTGACGATCTCATGCGGATATCACACTGAGCCGGCAACAGTGTGCGCCTGCCCTCCGACCTGCACACAATTTATGTCCCTGGAATACCGAATTTTTCGCCAGCCTATCAGATCGGCCAAATCTTGACCGAGGCGGTGATCAAGGAGTTGCGCGAGCGCACCAATTACCGCGTCGTGACGGTCAACGATGGTAACGCGGATGCCGTTCTCGACGGGAACGGTGACCAGTCGTTTACATCGCTCCCTTGACGTACGACTCGGTCACCGGCCGCATCTCGTCGTCGCTGGTGGTGATTGTGTATGAAGCGCCAGCCTGACGGGCAAGGGCGGGAAGGTGCTATGGAGCAATCCGGACCTGGTGTATCGCGAGCAGTACCAGGAATCGGTTGACGTTGCCAGCTTTTTCGAGGAATCAACGCCGGCGGTGCAGCGCATAGCGACCGACTTTGCCAAGACGCTGGTGGCCAACATTCTGGAGGCCTACTAGATGCGAAGCTTTGCGGCTTCCGATCGCTTCGTGGCCGACGTGAAAGCCCGCAAGGTGGCTCCGGGATACGTGTTCATTGGCGATGAGGCGTTCTTTCGCAAACGTTGCCGCGATGCCATCCTGCAGCACCTGGTGCCCGCCGACGTTCGCGAATTAAGCCTGTACGACATGGACCTGGCCGAAGTGGAGTTGCAGCAGGTTCTGGACCAGGCGCGCACGCCGTCGCTGATGTCGCCTTTCCAGGTTTTCTTCATCCGCGGCATCAAGAACCTCTACGGACGCGGCAAGCATGACGACGAGTTTGGCGCCATCGAGGACTACTTCAAGAACCCGAATCCTGACGCGTTGCTGGTATTCGTCGCCGACCACATCAGCATTCCGGCGGACGTGCGCCGCATGGAGCTGACCGACAAGGACCGTTACGAGCGCATCCGCGAGACCCTGGGCGAGCACTGCCCCTTGCTGGAATTCGCGCGCGTGGAGGAAGGCGACGCGGTGAAGTGGGCGATTGCGACCGCCGGCGCCGAAGGCGTGACGCTGGATACCGACGCGGCGCGCGAGCTGGTGGACTCGCTGGGCGGCGACATGATGATGGTGGCCAACGAGCTGGAGAAGCTGGTGCTGTTCGTCGGCGACAAGAAGCGCATCACGCTGGGCGACGTGGAAACGCTGGTGCTGGCGGCCAAGCAGCGATCGTTCTACGAGTTGACGGACGCGATTTCGTCGCGTGACCGCGGCCGCGCGCTGGCCGTGCTGGATGCCATTCTGAGCAGCGGCGATGGCGAGGAAGCCGCGATTGGTCATCTGTACATGCTGTCGCGAACCTTTCGCCAGATGCTGGTGATTCTGGAGCGCAATGTGAGGGACTCGCGCGCGCTTGTGGCAGGCGCTGTGGCAGGGCTTTCGCATTCCGCCATTTGCCGCGGAAGATATCATCCGCCAGGCGCGGCGTTACAAGTCGCGGCGCGAGCTGACCAGCGCGATCCGGCGAGTGGCGCGGGCCGACTTGGCGCTGCGTTCCAATCCTCCCAGCAAACGGCTGATCCTGGAAAACCTGGTGCTGGATTTGACTGCCGAACCGAAGCCGCAGGAAGCGGGCTGGCTGCAGGATGAGCTGCCGGTGTGAGGTTAGCCGTTAGCGTTTAGCTTAGCTCTTAGCTTTCAGAACTCGGCAGCTGATGGCGACTGCGGCTAAAGCCGGATCTTTTGACTCGACCTGCGGACCGCTAAAGGCAGCCCTAAACGTCTTAGCTAGAGGCTCTGCTAAGGCTAAGAGCTAAAGGCTAAGAGCTGAGAGCCTGCGCTCGGAGCTGTAGTTTAGCGGCTCAACTATGAACATCGACGCCTATTTACGGCGCATCGAGTACGATGGCCCGCGAGTGGCGTCCGCTGAAACCCTTCGCCGCCTGCACCGTCAGCATCTCTTTACTGTCCCCTTTGAAAATCTGGACATTCCCCTGGGAACTCCGATTCGCCTTGATGTTGGGCTGATCTACGACAAGATCGTCACCCGGCGTCGTGGTGGATTTTGCTACGAGCTGAATGGCTTGTTTGGCGAGTTGCTCAGCGCGGTGGGCTTCTCGGTGCAGATGCTGTCGGCGCGGGTGCGACGCGAGGATGGCGGCTTTGGACCGGAATTCGATCACATGCTGCTGAAAGTGGAGTTGGAAGAACCATGGCTGGTGGATGTTGGTTTTGGAGACTCGTTTGTCGATCCCATCGTGTTTCGCGCCGGCGGCGCCGATCAGGTCAATGGACATCGCTATGTCGTGTTGGCCGTTGGCGACGGAGTGGCAACTGCTGCGCGAAGATGAGAAAGGGCAAGCCCCGCTGTACACGTTTCGTGATGTTCCGCGCGCGCTGCATGACTATGAGGAGATGTGCAGGTTTCATCAGCTCTCGCCGGAATCGCACTTCACGAAAAACTGGATCTGTAGCCGGGCGACCCCGGACGGGCGTATCACGCTGGCCAACATGCGGCTCATCGTAACTCGTGAAGGAAGCCGGGAGGAAATTCAGCTCAGCACGCCCGGCGATTTGCGGCGCTGTCTGCGGGAATTCCTCGGAATAGAGTTGGAAGAGTCGGTGGATTTGTCGAGGCTGGTGCGGGGTTAGTCGAGGCCGATTCCTGGTGGGCCATACGACGAAGGCGGGCTGTGAGGAAGACCACGAAGGTGCACGGCGAGTCCGGCCTTTAGGGAATTGCCGCACTCTCGCTATCTGTCGTTAGTCTGCTTAGAATGAGCGAAAAAGAAGCAAAAGTGGTGCACGTGCGGCTGGCGCGGCGTGCGTCAGACCATCCCCATTCGTTCAAGCAGGCGGATGCCTTCCGTACCTGCCGGATTTGCGGTCTTTCCAGTCGCCACAAAATTCATCGTGTGCCGCCGGATGCCACGCCAGAGCTGGGCGTGAAAGAAAGCCCGAATGCTGCACCCGATCACTCACGCGAAAGGCCGAGGCCGCCGCGCCCGCAGGCAAGGCCGAAGTCTGGTGAACTCCGCCGCTGCCCGCAGTGTCGAAAAGTAAACCTGACGTCTGATTTGTCCTGCTACTGGTGTCAAGAGGAGTTGCCGCAGATCGCAGCGCCAGCCTTGGAAGAACCCGGCAGCTGCTGAAAGGCTACGTCCCGTCGATCTGGGGACGGGTCGCCCCTATTTTTTCTCCTGCACATCGACGCTGGCGATGGTGTTCTCCCATTCCAGCTTGAGCGTGGCGGCGTTGGCGCCAGTCTTGTCGAAAGAGATGGTGAACGTCTCCAGTCCCGACGGCCGCTGCGTGACTTTCATGGGGACACGCGCCAGGTCCTGGCCCTGGCTGTAGTCCGTGCCCCATTGCCCCGTCTGCTTGTTGATGATGAGTTGCCAACTACTCATGCCTGGCAGGGTATAGACGGTGTAGTTTCCCGCGGGAACGGTGGTGCCCCCGATGATGAGATCGACGTCGGTCTTGAGGCTGGTGGCCGCGTTGGCACCGGTGCGCCAGACCTGGTCATACGGCACGAGGCCGCCGAAAATCTTGCGGTTGCGCATAGAAGGACGACTGTAGTCGATGGTGACCTTGTGCCCATCGGCGAAGCTCAGCGAGGCTTGCCCCGGAGGGCTGAGCGGCTTCTTGTCTTGCGCCATCACGATTGCGCTAACGCCGATTAGAGTTGCCAGAATGACGATCCCCGAACGCTTCCCCTGCATTGCACGCTCCTCGTTATTTTTCTTGCTCCTCGATTATTCACATCGCGGCGCAATCGCACAATCGGCGGCTGCGTAGGTTTCGCCGGTCTCATGCGGACCGATGCACGATCATCGCTCCGCGTCGTCCAGCAGCTTGCCGAGAGTTGGCTTGTGTTTCTCCGCTTTCGTCTTGCGCTCGGTCGGCTGGGCGCGCGTCGGCGGCGGAGTGCCGATGGCTTCCCGGGCAGCTGCTTTCACCGCCGAGGACGCACGGAACGGTTTGGGTTTTCGCGGCTTCGACGGCATTCAATTCCCTCCGCTTTTTATTCGCCTGCCGGCAAATTACAGATATCACATTCAGACGTTTTTTGTTCGCCTTTTTCGGCGATTTTGTCGCGCACCACCGTCACGCGCCTTCATGACGATTTTACATAGCTGACAAGGTAAAATTTCCCCGCTCAACAATCGTAATTATTTTCATTCTATTCCCGATCTGGCACGCGACGGCGCGACGGGGCCATGCCCATCCCAGCTTCAGCCGGTTTTGCCAGACCGGGACCGTCACTACATCCTGATCTCCATATCTTGACAATCATGATGAGATCGCGGTATGGTCTGGGGAATGACTTTTTCCGGACCATCGCCCGACGAGAACACCGACGTCATCCAGGGTACGCTCGACATGCTGATCCTGAAGACGCTGAGCCTTGAACCCATGCACGGTTTCGGCATTGCGCGACGGGTCGAGCAAATTTCGCGCGGCGTCTTCAAAGTGAATCCGGGATCGTTGTTGACTGCCTTGCAGCGGCTGGAACGCGCCGGATGGCTGGACGCGGAGTGGCAGCAAACGGAGAATTCGCGCCGTGCAAAATATTACCGGCTGACCCGCGCGGGCAAAAAGCAGCTCGAGATCGAATCGGCCGACTGGAAGCGCCGCGCCTCGGCCATCGCGCGCTTGCTGAATTTGAGTGCGGAGGGCTAGCCGTATGTCTCTGTGGCGGCAACTCACACGCGGCCTCCGCGGCCTGGCCAAGCCATCCGCTGCCGACCAGGATGTTGCCGACGAAGTGCAGCATTACACCGAGCAGGCCATCGCCGACTTGACGGCCCGTGGCCTGTCGCAGGAGGCCGCACGCCGCGCCGTTCAGCTGGAAATCGGCAGCGCGACCATCGTTCGCGAGCACGTCCGAGCCTCCGGATGGGAGAACCTGCTCCGGACCTTCTTCTGCCGATCTGCGTTACGCCGGCCGCCAGTTGCGAAATAATCCCGGCTTCGCCGCAACCGTGATCCTGATTCTCGCGCTCGGCATCGGCGCCAGCACCGCCATTTTCAGTGCGGTCAATCCCATTCTGTTTGAGCCGCTGCCCTATCCCCAGGCCAGCCGCATCATGATGATCTGGGACTCGGGCGGCGACAGCGGCTCGCGCCTGCCCGTAACTTTCGGCACCTATCGCGAACTGGTGGCGCGCTCGCGTTCCTTCGACGAACTCGCCGTCATCAAGCCGTGGCAGCCAACCTTCACCGGCACACTCCAGCCCGAACGCTTCGAGGGCCAGCGCGTGAGCGCCGCTTATTTTCGCGCGCTCGGAATCCTGCCCGTGATGGGCAGAGACTTTCAGCCCGCTGACGACCGGCCCGATAGTCCTTCCGTTGTGATTCTGAGCCGCGCGTTGTGGCAGCGCCTCGGCAACGACAAACTGATCGTCGGGCAACCGATCAAGCTGGATGGAAAACTTTCCACCGTCATCGGTGTGATGCCCAGCGGCTTCGAGAATGTGCTGGCCCCTGACGCCGAGATCTGGGCTCCCTTGCAGTACGATACTTCGCTCCCGCCTGACGGCAAGGAGTGGGGCCATCATCTCAGCATGGTTGGGCGTTTGCGCCCCGGAGTTGGAATTCTTCAGGCCAAGCGTGAGCTCGATAGCATTGCGCGCACGCCGTTGGCGGAATTTCGCAGGCCGTTTTACGCAGCGTTGGACTCAGGTCTGATGGTGAACTCACTCCAGGCCGACGTGACCAGCGGCGTCAGGCCGGCATTGCTGGCGTTGATCGGCGCAGTCATTTTGGTGTTGCTCATCGCCTGCGTGAACGTGACCAATCTACTGCTGGCGCGCGGCGCGCAGCGGCGCAGCGAGTTTGCCATGCGGGCTGCGCTGGGTGCTCCGCGAACGCGATTGCTCCGCCAACTCCTTACCGAGAGCCTCTTGCTGGCTGCGCTCGGCGGATGTCTGGGCATGGGCGTAGCAAGAATCGGAGTGCAGCTGTTGCTGGCGCTCAGTCCAGCGCAACTGCCGCGGGTCAACGCGATCGCGGTGAACGGCGCGGTCTTCGCCTTCGCGCTGGCTGTCACCACGATCATCGGCGTGGCGGTCGGATTGATTCCGGCGCTCCACGCCTCGCACGGCGATCCCCATGCCGCGCTGCAACAAGGCTCGCAGCGTAGTGCCGGCGGCCACCAGCAGACGCGCCGTGTCCTCGTAGTCGCCGAGGTCGCCATTGCCCTCGTGCTGCTGGTGAGCGCGGGATTGCTGTTGCGCAGCCTGCAACACCTGTTCGCCATCGATCCCGGCTTCGACGGCTCGCACTTGCTCACCTTGCAGGTGCAGACATCCGGTGACCGCATGAACGACAACAGCACGCGCCTCCGCTTCCTTCAGCAGAGTCTGGACGCAATACGCAATGTTCCCGGCGTAAGTGCGGCGGCCTTCACCAGCCAGTTGCCGCTGAGTGGCGCTCAAGAAGACGGATACGGGGTGCATTTCGAATCGAGTCCGACGGGCAAGGCTGACGCGGACAATGGCGCCGACGGCTACGCGGTGAGCTCGGAATATTTCGAGACGATGTCCATCCCGCTGCACCGCGGACGCTTGCTGGACGAGCACGACACGGCCAGCGCCCCACTGGTCGCGGTGATCAGCGAATCGCTGGCGCGGAGCAAGTTCCCCGGCCACGACCCCCTGGGCCAGCGCCTGCGGATTGGTCCCGCCGGCGAGCCGTGGTACACCGTGGTCGGCGTGGTAGGAAATGTGAAGCAGGTATCGCTGGCCCTGACTCAATCGGACGCGGTGTATGTGAGCTCAGCGCAAAGCCGCATTTTCGGCGACCGAGCGCCGTGGCTGGTGGTGCGCGCACATGGCGCCGCCGCCGCGCTTACTCCTGCCATCAAGAATGCAATCTGGTCGGTGGATAAAGACCAGCCGATTGTGCGTGTCGCCACCATGGACGACCTGCTGGCTGCGTCGGCAGCGGAGCGGCATTTCGCGCTGGTGTTGTTCGCGGCTTTCGCTCTAACCGCGCTGGCGCTCACCGCGATCGGAATCTATGGAGTGCTGGCCGGCAGCGTCGCCGAACGCATGCGCGAAATTGGCGTGCGGGCAGCCTTGGGCGCGTCGCGCGCCAACATCCTCGCCCTGGTGCTTCGCCAGGGAATGACTCTCACCGCCGCCGGCGTCGTCATCGGGTTGGTTGCGTCCTTCGCCGCGACCCAGGCCATCGCCACGCTGCTGTTCGGCATATCGCGGCTCGATGCGGTGACGTATGTTGGCGTGATCGCTCTGTTGCTCGGGGTTGCGGGTACGGCTTGCTGGGTACCGGCGTGGCGCGCCGCGCAGGTCGACCCGTCGATCACCCTGCGATCGGAATAGCTCGCTATTTTCCTGCCTCGATCAGCGACTCGTAAAACTCTTCCAGTTGGCCGATGGTCTTTCCCACTTCGAAGTAATCGACGCAGCGCTGATAGCCTTTGGCGCCCATCTCAGCTCGTAGGTCTTCATTGCGCAACAGCTCAATCAGCGGCTTGGCGAAGGCTTCCGGCGAGCGCTCCGCGACCAGATAGCCGGTTTCGTCATCGAGAATGGCATCGCGGTTTCCGCCCACGTCGATGGCCACCGCCGGCAAAGCCGCCGCCATGTATTCCATGATCGCGTTGGAAAATCCTTCGCTGAACGACGTGAGACACCCAATCGACATCCGCGCCAGGCAATCCATGATGTTGCCTTCGCCCTGGGTGAAGAAGACGCGCTCGCGGATGCCGAGCTCAGAAGCCAGGTCACAAAGCTCCTGATATAACTCACCGCGACCCGCCAGCAGAAACACAGCATCGTCAACCTGGCTGGCCACGATTCTTGCCGCGCGCAAAAACAGCGCGTGATCTTTTACCTTCCGCAGGTTCGCCACAATGCCAACCACGCGAGCGTCGCGCGGAATGCCCAGCCGGTCGCACGCCCGGGGATCGCCCAATCCGCGGCTGAACTTCGTCATGTCCACGCCCTGGTAAACCACGCGCACCCGGTCAGGATCGAGCCGCTCGTTCTCCACGGCAATGCGTTTGGCCTCCAGCGAATTGGCCATGATGGCGTCGGTGCGAAGATTCAAGGCAGCAAACATCCGCCGGTAGCGCGGCGTGTACCAGTAGCCGGTATTCAGGCGGCTGGTAATCACGATGCGATTGGAGGCGACCGAGGTCAGCACCGCGAAGGCCGCGGTCTTGTTCATGTAGGCGTGGGCGATCTGGATGCGATGCTGCCGCAGATACTGCCGGAAGCGGCGCACCTGCACCAGGCCGCTCCAGGAGTTCACGCTCGCGGTAGGAAAAACTGCGATGTGGCAAACGCCCTCCAGGCTGCGGAGTTGGGGGCTGTCTTCCAGGCAGCACACATGAACCTCGAACCTGTCTTTGATGAAGGCGCTTGGCGGTCTCGATCACTTGCCGCTCGGTGCCGGCGTCGAGTCCCACAGTGTCAGACAGCAGGCAAACGCGAATGCGCCCGCCCGTGCCCGCTACGCCGGCTTCGGAACTGTTCCCCATCCCTGAGGCTTTCCTTTGGTGACGCGAACCACGTTGCGATCGACCGTTCCCACCGAACGGAAGAACTGCAAGGTTTCCTGGTCATACCACTGGAGCGACTGATATCGCGCCAGGTTGGCGTTCAACTCCAGATGCAGTATGCCACCCTCGCGCAGATGCGAAAGCGCATCCTCGACGAAGAACTGCCACTCTGCCGCTCCCCACTCATCCGGCTGATCGTGGCGATTGAAGCATATCCAGAATGCGGTGATTAAGTCGAGATCGCGAAGCGGCAGCGCCATGGGCACGAAGCGTTCGATCAACCAGGGCGAGACGCGCTTATCGCAAGCCAACGCCGCCAGCATCTCGCTATAGACTCGCACTTCCACATCCGACATCACGCTCGCCGGAGCGTCGATTCCATAACACTCATGGCCGCAAGCTGATGCCGCCGCCAGAAAGTATCCCGGCCCGCAGCCGATATCCAGAATACGCAAAGGCGGAGAGCGATGCAGCGCCAGTGCGCCGATGCGGTTCACGTTAAACGGAATCCAGAGACGGTGCGGGCATATTTCGCGGCGCAGGCAGGATCACGTTCCAAGGCCGCGGCCGTTTCCTCGCCCAGGCGATCGATGCGTTCGAGATCGGCGGCGCGGCAAATACGCGAGGGCAAACCCAGTAGCGCCAATGAACCATACCGGCAGAGACGGCCCCAGTTACGGGCAATCTCCAGCCGGTTCGAAGGATTTTCAGACATTAGGAATGGGCGGTCCGTCCCAGCAACCGAAGGGGACGAGGAATAAGACATGCGCTCTCCGTCATGCAGCAGCAGGTTCGAGGGCCTGCTCTTGCAGGCTCTCTTTGCGCTCTCGGGCGACCGCCAACTGTAGCGCTGCGGAAAGACCCAGGATGGCATACAGAATTCCGCCATACGCAATACTGAGGAAGAATGCGCCTATGGCGGCAATCAGGACTGCCATCTGCACAAACATAGCGGCCCGCCGCGTGCTGGCCCTGGGATAGCGGTTACGAATGGGCGTAAGCCCTCGATAGGCGCGCCAGAACGCGACCAGGTAAAAGATCAGGCCGGGAATACCGCATTCGCTGGATAGCTCGGTGTAGGAGTTGTGGGTGTAATGCCAAACCCCGCGGTGCCCCGCCGCCATCGCTTCTCTGGCTTCGGCCACCATGAACTGCCCCGGTCCCACACCCAGGATGGGATGATGCAGCGTCATGTCCAGACTCTTGCCCAGCAGCATCTTTCTGGTCTCGGCCGACTCCGCCGCTTCCTCCGCACCAGCTGACTTGGCCTGGAAAATCGTGGTGAAACGACCCAGGATGTTAGGCGGCAGCAGCGCGCCGGCAAGGATGAAAAATATCAGGCCACCGCCAACGATGATGATTCTCTGCTTCATGGTGGCAAAAATCAGGAAGAAGATAATGCCCGCGCCCAACGCCAGCAATCCCGATCTTGAACCTGTCTCGGCTGCGCCGGCCAGCACCGGAACCACCGCCAGAATCATCACCACCCGCATCAGGCCCTTTTTGACGGAGGCGGAGAACCAGATCAGCGGCAGGCCGACGATCAGGAACAGAGCAAGGAAGTTGGAATCCGACAGCGTGTCGTTGCCGGTGCCCAGTCCCAGGCGGTTGCTGCCCTCTCGGCCTCCGCCAATCACCAGCGACAGAATTCCGACCGCGGTCATGGCCAACGCAATGACGAACATCACGCGATAGCAGTCATCAATACTGCGGATGAACGCCGTCATGAAGAAGATGAGAAGCCAGCGCCTGCAACGCGATGGTAAATTGATCGAACGCGCCGCCCTTCCAGGTGGCGAACGGGATGCAAAGCAACATCCAGCCGGTGAACCAGATCATTGCGCGGCCAACACTGGACTGATAGATCGTCTTGGTGGTCCCCGTCATGATCATGCCGATCAGCAGCAGCGGCTGCAGCAGCAGGCCGATGTGGAAAGCCGGGACCATCTCCGGAATACGGCTGCAATAGAAGAACAGATAAATCAGCAGAAGGTAGTGAAAAGGCTTGTAGAATTCCGCGCCCCGTTTGCGGCCGCCGGGTGCCACCTGCGCCTGCGGCTGAGATGCTCGCGGGGTACCAGGCTCCGCCTCCAGCGCCACGGTTTCCGGAATGGCGTAATCGTCCACCACGGCGGGATCGTTCATTTTCTGGATTGCGGATAGATTCACTTGGTCACCCCATCAGCTCGCAACTCTACAGATAGTTCCTTAACCACTCGGGCGGGATTGCCTACGGCGACCACTTGCGCCGCCACTGGCCGGACAACAACTGAACCGGCGCCGATGGTGGTACCAGACCCAATATCAGCCATTATGATGGAAGAAGCCCCAATCCAGCAATCCGAACCCACATCAATCGGCTCGAACTTTCCCTCTCCGGAACCGCTCATCCGCCCTTGGGAATCGCGGCTGTGCTGCTGCCTTCCACTCAAAACCTGGACCTGCGACGCAATCTGCGTCCGGTCGCCAATCGAGCAACTGCCCAGAATGCAGTAGGAGCCAATGTAGACTCCTTGTCCCAGCGCTGGCATCGGAATGGGCAAAAAACGATCCGAAGGACACGCGGCTGTACATCGAACACTGCTTCAGCGTCAGTTTGTAATATGCAATGCGAAAGTAATCTCCCACCACGCCCGGAATCACGGCAACGGAGTGGGCTCCGACGGTAAACATCGTCGCGAACCGGCCGAATCCGGCCAACACCGCCGCAGGCAGCGCCAACACCAGAAACAGCCCGTGCAAACCATGCTTGATTATTCTTTTCATTCCCCGGCGTGCGGGTGACTGGCTGGGGGAAAGCCGCGAGCCAGTATACCATTGGACTCGCCGCCGATTCAAGTACTGTGCTTTGAAAGGGCACAGCTCTAGCTGTGCCGTCGCAAGTCCTTATTATTGTTTTGTCATCACGAGGAGGCCTTGAGGCCGACGAGGGGATCTGCTTTTTGAGTTTTTCGGCGACCTCTAAAGTCTTGTCCTGACACTAGGCAACGGTCTGTTCATGAGATGGGTTAGGTGACTCGCAGCCTAATCGTCCACTCCTCTGCGATAAACTGCCATAGGATTCCGATCCATGCGCGTCCTCTACTTCTCGCCGCGAATCTGCTGGCCCATCATCTCGGGCGCGCATCTGCGCGATTTCTATTTCGCGCAGGCAATTGGCGCGCAATGCCCAGCTCACCTACATCGGGCTGGTCAACGACGACGACGGCGAGGCGCAGGCCGGCCTGCTGCGCCAGCAACTGGGAAATGACGCTCAGGTCATCGCCTTGCGCCGCGAAGCCGGATACCGGCCGGCGAACATCGCTCGTGGACTCATCGGGCCTACGCCGCTCAATGTTCTGAACTTCACCTCGGCGCGCGTGCTGGCCGAAGTGGATCGGCTGCTGCGCGAGCAATCCTTCGACACCATTCAGATCGAAAGCATGCACCTGATTGCCTATGCCCGGCGCATCCGGCAGATTGCGCCGCAGGCGCGCGTCATCCTCGACTGGCACAACATCGAGTCGGAAATCCTGGCCCGCTACGCGGAGAACGATTCGAACCCGCTGCGCGCCTGGTATGCGCAGCGCACCTCCACGCTCTCGCGCAAGGTCGAAGACGAACTTCTGCGCCTGTGCCATGCGCATACGGTTTGCAGCGAGCGCGAGCGCGACGTCCTGCTCCAGCGCGTGCCCGGAGCTCGCATCGAGGTCGTGGGCAATGGCGTCGACTGCGAATTCTTCGCCGCGAATCGCCGCTCCGAGCGGCGCTCGCCGCGACGTGCTCTTCATGGGCCGCATGGATTACCACGCCAACATCGATGCGGCGTTGTACTTCGTCAAGCAACACCTGGCCGCTGATTCACGCTCGCCGGCCGGAATTGCGGCTGGTGATTGTGGGCGCGCAACCCGCTAAGCCCATCCTGGCGCTCCGCGAGCAAGGCATTACTGTTACTGGGACGGTCGACGATGTTCGCCCCTTCTACCAAAGCGCCCTGACCTCGGTGGTCCCGCTGCGAGTTGGCGGTGGAACTCGCCTGAAGGTGCTGGAGGCGATGGCCGCGGGCACGCCGGTGATCTCGACCACGCTCGGCGCTGAAGGATTGGCGGTGACGCCCGGCAAGGACATCCTGATCGCCGACACTCCGGAGGCGATGGCCGATGCCGTGGTTGGCTTGCAGGATGACAGCCCGCAGTGGCAACAGTTGGCTGCCAACGCTCGCCGCCTGGTGCAGATGAAGTACGACTGGTCGGTGGTCGGCGAGATCCTATGGCGCTTGCATACCGAAGAGGTTGCAATGGGAGCGGCATGCCTCAAAGCGACCTAGAGGGAAGCTAGACTTGTGTCAGGGCACGACTCTTCGGCCCATGGGCCTTGAGGCGCGCCGAGCGGGAAGTTGTATCAGGGCGCGACTTCAGTCGTGCCGAAAGTCTAAGAAGACGCGGGCTTTGGCCCCTGCGAACCCAGAATCCTCAGGGGCTAAAGCCCGAGTTCTTCGCGTCGAAACGGCACGACTAAAGTCGTGCCCTGTACAAATCCTAATGTCTGATCGGAGCAGAGCTGCACACCACCGTCCACAACCGGCGATCGTCGAAGTCCAGGCGTACTCTCGGAACTTCCGCTCGTCGCGGCCCTGATCTTCTTTCTGCTATCGCGCGCCGGAAGTTTCCTGGTGGTTGACAATCCCCGGCCTCCGATGTCATCGTAGTGCTGGAAGGATCTGGCGATACTCCCGGCTATTTTCGCGCCCTGCATCTTCATCGCCAAGGCTATGCCCGCAAAGTCTTGCTCAACGCTAATGTCAGCACCGAAATCTTTGGCAAGACGGAAGCCGAATTGGCTCGCGAATATGTGCATAGCATCGGGCAGCAGGCCACGGAAATCTGCCCCACTGTCGGTACTTCGGCTTTTGCCGAAGTCGCTGATGTACAGCGCTGCCTGCAAGCGTATGGGCGCCAGCTTCCGCAATCCTGATGACCTCCGACTTCGGAACTCGCCGGGCGCTTTCCATCTTCCAGAAGCGGCTGCCCCAGTATCGCTGGTCGGTGGCCGCGGCCTCCACCCCCTATCACTTTGCCGAGGCCTATTGGAAGCACCGCGGCTGGGCCAAGACCGTTCTCCAGGAGTGGGAAGACTTTCTGGAGTGGAAGCTCGTCGACCAGTGGCGAGGCGATGTAGTGCTGCATTGAAGAAGACTCGCCCTCAGCAGGTCAATGACACCCCCGTTGAAGAGGGTCAAGTTGCTCCCCGTGCCTGCGGATCTCTAAAAACGCCAACCCCTGGACTCCCCGCTAGCGCCGTAAGTGTCCGCTATCAGAGCATTAGACCGTAAGGTGGAATTAATTTGACTTGTGCCAACCATCGGGCTGATGGTAGCGGCAACAAGGACTGCGGTCGTTGAAGAATCCGGCCGCTAGATCCCAGATTCGCACAGACCGGCTCGCAAAGGAAGGACTGCTATGACGCGTCCAGAGCAACATCGGAGTTCAGCGCTCTTTCGGCTGGCAATAACCGCAGGCCTCTTCATCCTGCTCGTGACGGTTCGCGCGGCACAAGCCCAAACCTACACCGTGATTCACAACTTTACCGGCGGCGCCGACGGCTACAACCCTACCAGCACCCTGGTCCAGGACAGGGCTGGAAACCTGTACGGGACAACCGAGAACGGCGGCACGTACCACGAAGGCGTGTTGTTCCAGCTCAAACCCACCCGCTCCGGCGGCTGGATATTCTATCCGATTCACGAGTTTGCCGGCGGATCTGACGACGGAGCTGGTCCCTTCGACTACGGCGGACTGACGATTGGGCCGGATGGCAATATTTATGGCAGCACGGTGGGAGGCGGAATGACCGGTTGTAACGGCGACTGTAGTCTCGGAGTTGTTTTCCGGCTGCAACCTCCGCCGACCTCGTGCAGAGCGGTGCTTTGTCCCTGGCCACTGTCGATCGTGTATGAGTTCGGCAGCCTCGGCCCCGCGTACCCAGAGAGCAACGTCGTCTTTGACGCCGCCGGCAACCTCTACGGAACTACTCAATTCGGTTATGCCTACGAACTCTCCCCGTCGGGCGGAGATTGGACCCAAAGCGCTTCTTATTATCTCGGGGGTCAGATGACCGCAGGATTGGTTCCGGACAACGCCGGCAACGCATATGGCGTAACCGAGTGCGGAGGCACGCACAGCGCCGGAGTCGTTTTCGAACTCACTCCCGGGGCCTCCGGCTGGACGGAAACCGTACTGTACAACTTCACCGCCGGGAACGATGGGGGTTATCCGATCGGCGGATTGATGTTCAATCAGGGCAATCTCTACGGCTCGACCAGTTATGGGGGTAGCGCCGGCGGCGGCACGATTTTCGAACTTTCCCCGTCCGGCAGCGAATGGACCCTCACGACCCTTTGCAGTTTCGGGACTGGTTTGGGCTTTTATGGACCGCAGAGCCCATTGACCATGGATGCGGCAGGCAATCTGTACGGCACTACCAACGGCGACGGCGCGTTCGGCGATGGCATGGTGTTCAAAGCGACCCGCTCCGGAAGTAATTGGACATGCACCGATCTGCATGATTTTGGGGAGCCTACAGGGCTATTTCCCATTGCCGGCGTGACCGTCGGTGCGAATGGCAATCTCTACGGCACGGCCACGCAGTCGGGCTCGAATCACGAAGGCGTCGTCTGGCAGATCACGCCGTAAACGGAAGCGCCATCATACGGAGTTCGTAGCATAGTTCGATGCGCATTTCGTTATTAAAGTCGTAGACCGCAAAGGAGAATTGGTTATGACGCGCTCAAAGGATCGCCCTTCCATGATGGTTGGGATAGCAATCGTCGCTGGCGTTTTCATCCTGCTCGCGATAGCCGTCGCGGCACAAGCCCAGACCTTCCAGGTTCTGCACACCTTTACTGGCGGAGCGGATGGAGCCATTCCGGTTGCCGGGCTGACCATGGATCGGGCCGGAAATCTCTATGGGGCGACTGATGCCGGAGGCAGATACCGGAAGTAATTGCCAATTCGGCGGCGAAGCCGACGGCTGTGGCACGGTATTCAAACTCGCTCGTGGAAGTTCTGGCTGGGTCCTGAGCCCACTTTATGCCTTTCAAGGACTACACTGACGGGCTATTTCCCTCATCCCGGGTAATCTTCGGCCCGGACGGCGCCCTCTACGGAGTGACCCAGTCAGGCGGAGAAGCCAACGACTGCAATCCCGGCTTTGGGACGTGCGGAATCGTGTTCAGAATGACGCCCCCAGCCACGGCTTGCAAGTCCTTTATCTGCCCCTGGCAGAAGTCCACAATTTTTTCCTTCAACGGCTTTGACGGGGACGAGCCCATGAGCGAAGTGGTCTTCGATCAAGCGGGAAATCTCTATGGAACCACCTACGGGGGCGGTGGCAACGGCAATGATATTTGTTTTTATGACTACAACGGTTGCGGGACGGTTTACGAACTGACCCCGTCCAACGGTAGCTGGACGCAGACTGTCTTGCACGCCTTCCCCACCACAGGTTTCGATGGGCAGAATCCCGAGGCCAACCTGATTTTCGATAGCGCCGGTAATCTCTACGGTACGGCGGTAGCCGGAGGCGCGGTCGGCTTGGGGGCCGTTTTCCAGTTATCCCCCTCAGGCTCCGGCTGGACGGACAATCTTCTCTATAGCTTCGACGCCAACAGCAATGGAATCGAACCCGAAGGGGGCTTGCTATTGGTTTCAGGCAACCTCATTGGCACGACTAGCGGCGACGGCTCGGGTAACGGTGGCACGGTCTTCAACTTGACGCCGAGCCAGGGTAGTTGGACATTCAACCTGATGTATAGCTTAAGTGGCTATGGGAACTTTGGCCCGCGAGCCAGCCTCACTATGGACACAGCCGGTAACCTCTATGGCACGACGGTCGCCGGCGGAGCCTATGGCTACGGTTCAGCTTTCAAGCTGACACCTTCGAATGGCGGCTGGACGTATACCTCGCTGCACGACTTCACCGGCGGCAGTGACGGATCTTACATAGAAAGCAATCTGATCATGGATGCCGCTGGCAATCTCTACGGAGTGGCCAGCAACGGCGCGTCAGGATCGTGCTTCAGGGGCTGTGGCGTTGTCTTCGAGATTACGCCGTAAGGTCGTAGCCAGTGAAGTCTGTTGTCAGGCCCCACTCCTTCGAAACGTACGATTGGCTGGGGCCGCCATGACTGTCCCACAATGTGGGATTCTTTGAATTGTAGGTATTTGCAGCCGGGGTCGTTGTTCGCAAAGGAGAATTGGTATGACGTACTCGGAACATTGGAGTTCAGTACTCGCTGGGCTGGCACGGATGGGCGCTGTTGTCGTCCTGTTGGTGACGTCTGTCGCGACGACTCCGGCGCACGCCCAAACCTACAGTGAAATTCACGTCTTCCTGGGGGGAGGAAACGGGCAAACTCCGTTGGCCGGTCTGACCATTGATCCCGCAGGCGATCTTTACGGCACTACCGCCGGCCTTTTCGGAACTGTCTTCGAGCTGCGTAACGTCCAGTCCTCCTGGATCTTCAACGTGCTCACTGCCATGCCCAGCGGCGGACAAGATGGCAATCTCCCCGATTCGCGGCCCGTCCGCGGTCCCGACGGCGTCCTGTACAGCACCACCTATCAGGGTGGAGGCGGTTGCGACTGCGGAGTTGTTTTCAAGCTACAGCCGCCGCCCACTGCTTCTCCCTCGGTGCTGTCCCCGTGGACCGAAACCGTCATTCACACCTTCGGTGGCCCCGATGGTGCTTACCCCGGCTACGCCGACCTGGTGTTTGATCACCAAGGCAACATCTATGGCACCACCATGGAAGGCGGCGTTGGCGCAGGTGTAGTCTTTGAGCTAACGCCCTCCCATGGCGCCTGGACCGAATCTGTCATTTACAGCTTCAGCGGCGGCGCCGATGGCGGTGACCCCCGGGCTGGCGTCATCTTCGACAACGCCGGCAATCTCTACGGCACCACTATGTCTGGCGGCCAACACGACCTTGGGACGGTGTTCGAGCTCACACCTTCAGGATCGGGCTGGACGGAAACTGTCCTGCACTCCTTCCAGTCGTCTGAAGGGACGTCGCCCATCGGCGCCTTGATCTTTGACGCTACCGGCAATCTCTATGGCACCACCTACTCCGGGGGCATAGGCGGCGACGGCTCGGTTTTTGAGTTGTCACCCTCGAACGGCGGATGGGCTTTCTCCGTACTGCATCTGTTCGACTTTTCTGAGGGCGAAGGAGCGGCACCTGTCGCCGGCGTCACTATGAACGGCGACGGAAACCTTTACGGCACCACCATTGGCGGCGGTTCTTACGAGAGTGGCACAGTCTACAAACTTGTCTATGATAGCGGCGCCTGGACATATCAGACTCTGCATGACTTCTACAGCACCACCGGAGACTCGCCGTTCAGCGTCGTGACCTTCGATAGCCAGGGCAACCTGTACGGCACCGCTGACGACGGTGGCCATGGAGATTGCAATACCGGCTGCGGAGTGGTTTGGGAAATCACCCCGTAACGCAAGGGGCAGCTGTCGGTTGTCCCACGGAAAGTCGCAATGAATATCCCACAATGTGGGACAGCCCTGAGGCAACACGCAGCGCAAGACTCGATCACGACTCAGCGCGCTAAGCTTCCTAGCGTCTCCTGGTAAAACTCCACCAGCGTCCGCCGATAAGCTTCCGGGGTGTGGCTGGATTCAGTGCGCGCTCGCGCGGCCGCACCCAGCCGGGCGCGTAATTCCGCATCAGAAAGAATTCGTAGCAGCGCTTTCGCCATTGCTTCGGGGTTGCGAGGTGGAACCATCAGTCCGGTGACGTTCTCTTCCAGAATCTCCGGCACGCCGCCTACCGCGTTGGCGGCGATTGGCAGGCCGGCCGCCATCGCTTCCAGCACCACGTTGGGCGATCCCTCCGAGTGCGACGGCACAGCCATCACCGTTGCCATGGCATAGTACGGTTTGGTGTCGCGCTGAAATCCCGCAAACGCAATCCGCTGCTCAATCCCTAACTGCGATGCCAGTTGCGCCAGTCCCACCCGCTCTGGCCCATCCCCAACAATCACAATCCGAAAGCGCGGCGCGCCCGGCATCGCCTCCAGCGCGGCTGCCGCGCGAACCAAGTCCGCGTGACCCTTCTCTTGCGAAACCCGGCCAATGGCGAGGATCACGGCTTCGTCCTCGGCGACGCCAAGCTCGCGCCGCACGCCCCGTACTGCTTCTTCCGGCGGTCGCACGAACGGCTTCACCGAGTTGTGCAGGATGGTGATGCGATCCCGCTGCTACTCCCAGGCGCTCAAGCTGCTGGGCAAACGGACGGCAAACCGTCACCACGCGATATGCCTTGGGCAGCGACCACCGGTCCAGCCAGGAGTACATGCGGTCCAGACGGCTAATCCTGGTGTAGCCGTGGTTCCACGCGATCCACGGATACCGGCGATGCAGCCCCAGCAGCCGCACGAAAAAGTGCGACTTCACATTGCGGGTCTCCAGAATGTCCGGATTGATTTCCGACGACAGCCTTTTTCAGATGACCAAATACCTGCGTGTCCCACCGCCGTCCGCTCCGCCACCGTCCTGACGCCCAGTCCGGCTTCCTGCGCTGCCAGCGCCAGCGCACTCTCTTCGGCCCCACGTTGGTAGGTGACAAGCGTGACTTCGACGGCGGGCAAGTCGCCTTCGGCCGTGCGCGGCCATCTTCCCAAACTCGATGAGGTTACGCGCCGGCCCGGTCACGAGCGCATTTTCGATCAGGGTCAGGACTCGGATGGCGCTTGCTGCGTCACTCGGATCTCTGTTCCTGTAAGCGATGGCGCCGGCGCAGGCGGCTGTCTGGCTTCGTGTTCTTCACCACCACCCGCGCCGGATTGCCCATGGCGACGCAGTACGGCGGAATATCGTTGACCACCACGCTGTTGACGCCGATGATGGCGCCCTCGCCGATGGTCACGCCTTTCATGATGAAGACATTGTGCCCAATCCAGGCGCGGCGTCCAATGCGGACGGGCTTGACCTCGTCCTCGTGCGGCGGCAAATCGGCAATGCGCTCCATCGCGTCGCGGGGATGCGCATCAGTATCCATGAAGCGCACGCCGGAGGCGACGTTAATGTCGTCCTCCAGGACAATCTCTTTGTTCACCATGAAAAGGACATTGTGCCCAAGGTCGACGCGATTGCCGATGATCAGCTTCGGTTCGTCGAACAGCCGCCCGCTGAAGATGTCGATCTTGCCGAAGAGATTCACGTCGTCGCCAATGTAGATCTTGGCGTGCCCCAGGATGAAGGGCAGCCGCCACACCCGCAATCGCTTGCCCACCGAGGCGCAGCGCCCGCGGAACAGCGGCTCGACAAAGAAATAACTGAGCATCCAATGCAGCCCTACCGACGCGGTCTGCCATGCGTTATAGCAGAACCCCAGAAACGGATTGAAGAAGCCGGCAGCGGTAGCCGGCTGGATTCCACGCGCCGCGCAAACTTGCGGAGGCCGCGATAGAACGGCGTCTCCCCGCGACGTATCTTCAGCAGCCATGAGGCCATGAGGTATCAGCATAGATCAGTTTTGCTTTGTCTGGTAGGGCGGGACGTTGCCCGGTAGCCGACCCGATACGCCTGGTACCAGATCACGCCTTGGGGTGTAGCGTGAAGAACTTCCACATTACGTCCGTCGCCGGCAAAGCCACGTGGCTGATCGATGTGCCGGGCCACGTATGATGTCCGCCCTGTATGGCGTACAGCGCGACGCCGGTGCCATCCTTGCACCCCGAATACGTGTCGATGTGCACCTCCGCCGATTCCTGGCGTTTGGGCGTCGCTGCACAGCCATTCTCCTTCACCCAAAAAGCGACTGCATCGGCAACCGGAGTGTCGCTGCGGTGCTCGCCAATCTGATACGGTGTTGAGCCGCCATTAAACGGCACCAGGCGGTCGGCGGTCCCGTGAAAGACAATCACCGAAACTGGAGCTGACGGTTTGCAATCCACGTTCTGCGCTCCTTCCACCGGAGCCACCGCGGCCACCACATCGGCCATCTCGCAGGCCGCACGATACGACATCATGGCACCATTCGAGATTCCGGTGACGTAGATCCGCTTCGCATCGATGCTGTAATCCTTCTCCAACTTGCCGATCAGCGCGCGCAGGAACGCGATGTCATCGATATTTTCACGCTGCGCGTAGCCGCAACAGTTGCCCGCATTCCATGTCGGTGCATTGCCCATCATGCTGGTGCCTTGGGGATAGACAGCCACGAACTGCTCTTTGTCGGCCAGCGCGCTCATGCCCGACATGCGTTCGGCGCTGGCGTTGCCCTGGATCGCGCCATGCAGCACGATCACCAGAGGCACTGGGCGGTTGCGGTTGTAACTGGGAGGCACGTGGAGAATGTATTCGCGAGTGCGGCCGCCAACGTCGATGGTGGCGGAATGCGCGGTCGACGCCAAGGCGCGACGGAACAGCAGTCCGGTGGCACAGACGATCAGGATTCCCAGAACGATTGTGAGTGGTCTAGTGTGTGGACGCATGATGCGGTAAACCCGGAGTTCATTGCACTGTTCCGGACGGGGGAGAATTTTCTTGATCCACGCTAGCGCGAAGCATCCGCGCCTTCCTTATGAGGAGTCATCCTGAGCGTAGGTTCGCGCGCTTTTAGCGAACCGGAGCCGAAGGATCTGCGCTTTCCCTATGAGGTGTCATCCTGAGCGAGCGCAGCGAGTCGAAGAACCCCGATCATCGGCAAGCTCTTCTGTCGTCCCCGCCGGGACTCGGGATTATTTTCTACGCCTACCCAGCGCTGAAGCGCTGGGCTAACTTATGTCGCCGCTACGCGGCTTTACATCTTCGTCGTCACGCGGCTTATATGTTCACAGCTAGACGGCTGACGCTTTAACGGCGCAGTGGACTAGCCCCTAATCCCGCATCCCCAGCCCCTAGTTTTCAATCTCCGCCCACTTCCACCGCGCCTCTGCGCTCGGCATCTATCTCAGCGCGGTCTTTCTCCTTCATCGTGATCTTACCGGGCTTCATGTTGGGGATAAGCGCGATGAAAGTACCGATGACCACGACGATTACGCCAATCCAGATCCACATCACCAGCGGATTCACATGCGCCTTGATGATAGGCCTGCCCGTGTCTTGATTGCGCCCGGTGTACACCAGGTACAAATCGCTGTTAGGACGCGAGCGGTTGGCGACAATGGTCGAGGTCTGCTCGCTGGCCTTGTAGAAGCGGCGCTCGGGAAACATGGTGTCGATCTTCTTGCCGTTCTTGTAGACGTCGATGACCGCCCATTCGCTGCCATAGTTCGGCTTGTCGTCCTGGGTGTACGACTGGCAGACCAGGGTGTAGCCGGCGATCTGCATTTTGTCGCCGAAGCCCATCTCCTGCTCTTTGTCGACGTTGAACGGCAGCCCCGCAAAGCCGATGATGATGAACACCACGCCGATGTGAATCAGATATCCGCCATAGCGGCGCGTGTTGCGGCGGGTGATGACCACCATGCCCTGGAAGATGTTGACGCCCGTCTGCCGCGCGATGACCCGGCCGCCGCGCCAGAATTCGCCGGTGACTGTCGCGATCACAAACATCGACAATGAAATCGCCACCAGCGAGTAGAAGTACGCCGAATCTTCCCACGGCCTCATGCCGCCGATGAGAAGCATAATGGCGGTCAGCACCGCAATCGCCGTCGGCCAGACGAAGTTGCGCTTCACCCGATCCAGCGAGGTCTGGCGCCACGCCAGCAGCGGACCCACTCCGGTCAGAAATACCAGAAAGATTCCGATGGGCACGTTCACGCGATTGAAGAACGGCGGGCCGACCGTGACCTTCGATCCTGTCACCGCTTCCGACAGCACCGGAAACAGCGTGCCCCATAGCACCGCGAAGCAGGAGACCAGCAGCACCAGATTGTTGAACAGGAAGCTCGACTCGCGCGACACCAGCGACTCCAGCCGGTGCTCGCTCTTCAGCGTCTCGCGATTGCGCACGAAGAAGAAGACGCAAGTGGAGAAGATGATCGCCAGAAACCATACGAACCACGTACCGATGCTCGACTGCGCGAATGCATGTACCGAGCTGACCACGCCGCTGCGCGTCAGGAATGTTCCGAAGATGGCCAGCAGAAATGTGGTGAAGATCAGCCACATGTTCCACATCTTCATCATGCCGCGTTTCTCCTGCATCATCACCGAATGCAGAAACGCGGTCATGGTGAGCCACGGCAGCAGCGACGCATTCTCAACCGGATCCCATCCCCAATAGCCGCCCCAGCCCAGCACTTCGTAAGCCCAGTGCGCGCCCAGGAAGATGCCGCAAGTCAGGAACAGCCACGCCACCATGGTCCAGCGGCGCGTGATGTGGATCCACTTCTCGCCGGGATACTTCATGATCAGCGCGCCCAGCGCGAAGGCGAACGGCACGGTTACGCCCACGTAGCCGAGGTAGAGCATCGGCGGATGGATCACCATCTCGGGATATTGCAGCAGCGGATTCAGGCCGTTGCCGTCGGCGGGAATTGTTCCGCCGACCAGGCCGAAGGGGTTGGCGGCGAAGTTGATCAGCAGCAGGAAGAAAACTTGCACGGCGGCGATGATCGCCGAAGCGTAGGCAAACAGTTGCGGATCGACTTTGTAGCGCAGCCGCAGCACCAGCGCGTAGCTGGAGAGCAGCCACGCCCAGAAGAGCAGCGAGCCCTCTTGTCCCGACCAAAGCGCCGCGAACTTATAGGCGATGGGCAGGTCGCGATTGCTGTGGTGCAGAATGTAGGCGACGGAGAAATCGTTGCCCAGCGCGGCCATCACCAGCGCCATTCCGGCAATGGTCACCGCAGCCCACGAGGCGATGCCGGCGCGGCGCGCAGTCTCGCCCAGGCGATCATCCTTGCGGTACAAACCCAGCGCGCCGCCAATGAACGAATAGGCTGCGAACGCCAGCGCCAGCAGCAGCGTAAAACTTCCAATTAATGGCATGAAGAACTCAGTACCTATTTGAACGCCAGACTGTCCCGGAAACAGCGCCATCCTGATATAGCTGCCATTCTACTCGCAACCGCAAGGCCGTTGGCGATTTGCGCGGCCAAGCCATACAACTTTGCGGGGGTTAGCTCGGTCAGCGCGCTTTGAAGGGGCACGCCTTCAGGCGTGCCGATAAACGCAACCAGGAAATCCGCCTTCAGCCCCTGAGGGAGAACAATTGCCTATCCCAGATATGCCCGCGCCATCGGCCGCCACCACGGCCAGTCGTGATAGCTCTGGTCGCCCCAGACATACAGCTCATGCCGGATCCCGCTCCCTCGCATGATGCCGGCCATGTGCTCGTTGTCCTGCCAGCACATGTCCCACTCGCCGGTGGCCAGCACCGTGCGGATGTGGTTGTAGCGCCAGCCGTCGGTGCAGTTGGCCAGGTAGTCGGGAGGATTGTTGAAGTACACGTCTTCGCTATACCAGCCGTTCGTGAAGCGCTTGATGTCGAACGAGCCGCCCATGGTGACGCACTCGGTGACTTTGTCGGGATGCCGCATGGCGAAATTGAGCGCATGATAGGCGCCGAAACTGCATCCGGTGACGATCGTCCGCGGATTCCAGTTCTTGTTCCACATCAGCGGAAGCACGTCGTTCAGGATGTAGCGCTCGTATTGCAGATGCCGCTGCACCCGCCAATAAGGATGCGCCTGCTTGTTGTACCAGCTCTCGCTGTCGACGCCGTCGACGCAGTAAACCTGCAACTGGCCGTACTCCAGCCGGTCGGCGAGCGCGGCGATCATTTTGTTGTCTTCGTATTCGAAGAAGCGGCCCATGGAGGTAGGAAAGACGAGGACCTTCGGCCCATCGTGGCCGAAGACCAGCAGGTCCATGTTGCGTTGCAGGTCGTTAGACCACCAACGGTGAAATTCACGATTCACGGTATGTATGCCTCGGACGGAGAGATTTGATGGCGCTCAAAGTTACATTTGATACTCTAGAGCGGTTTCAGTGCTGGTGTATTCGTCTTTGAAGGGGCACGGCTTCAGCCGTGCCGTCGGGGTAGACAAAGAGATCGGCCTTTAGGCCCTGAGGGCTCATCCCCTCAGCGGCTAAAGCCGGGTTACTCTCGGCTCTACCGGCACGCCTGAAGACGTGCCCTCTCAAAGCCACCTCGATAGCCAATTATGGAAGCGCTCCAGGAGGGCAATTCTACAGTATGCCAAGCGATAGCATGAACCTCCCTCTTGCTCCCATTGCCGAAGAAGGCTTTTACGCTGCCCACTTCCTCACCGTGAAAGACCAGGCGAAGTCGAGGGAATTCTACGCCGGCGTTCTGGGTGGAACGGTGGTCCAGGAAAAGGATCCCTGTTACATCAGGCTCTCGAACCTGTGGATCATTCTGAACTCGGGCGGCGGCCCTACGCCCGACAAGCCTGAAGTCTGGCTCGAGACCCCGCAGGACCCGAAGCGAGTGAGCAGCTTCCTCAACCTGCGCGTCGCCGACATCCAGGCTTGCTACCGGCAATGGAAGGCCAAGGGCGCGGTGTTTCTGACTGAGCCGCTGCCCAATCCCGACGGCATGGAAACGCGCTGTTATATGCGCGATCCCGATGGCTATATCATCGAGGTTGGGCAGTACACGCAGGCCGCGATCGATCGGTTCAGGGAGTTCATAGCTAAAGCGGGCCTTTAGGCCTACGTCTCCGGCGCGTCGAGTAACAACGCATCAAATCACTGGCACTGCGAAACTAAATTCCGTACCATTAACCCGCCATCCTATGCCCGTTCCCACCGACATGACTAACACGCCTGCTGCCGTACCCGGCGATCTGAACTCCCGCCTGCGGCTGCACCAGCAGTTTCCCTCCAAGCTGACGGACGAGAAGCACGACTTCATCGTCTATCTGCCGCCCATGTACGATGAGCAGCCTGACCGCCGCTTTCCCGTGCTCTATATGCAGGACGGGCAGAATTTGTTCGATCCCGAAACTTCGTTCTGCAAGGGCAACTACTGGCACATGGGCGAGACCGCCGACGCAGCTCATCTGCGCAGGCGAGATCGAGCCGCTGATCATCGTCGGCATCTACAACACTGGCAAGCATCGCATCGACGAATACACTCCCGTGGAGGACAAACGCCTGGGCGGCGGCCAAGCCGACGCCTACGGCCAGATGCTGGTAGAGGAGCTGAAGCCCTTCGTCGATCACGCCTATCGCACTCTGCCCGGCGAAGCCAATTGCGGACTGGGCGGCTCGTCGCTGGGCGGGCTGGTGACCCTCTACCTCGGCCTGCGCTACACCTGGATGTTCAGCAAGCTGGCGGTAATGTCGCCGTCGGTGTGGTGGCGCAATCGCGCCATCCTGAAGACGGTGGCGAAGATCAAACGCAAACCCAATCTCAAGATCTGGCTCGACATCGGGACCAACGAAGGCCAGCGCGCCTTGCCCGACGCCCGCGAACTGAATATCTCCCTGGTGAAGAAGGGATGGGTCGAAGGCCGCGATCTCTCGTACCTGGAAGTCCCCGACGCGCAGCACACCGAGTCTGCCTGGGCCGCAAGAGTGGCGCCGATGCTGAAGTTCCTGTTCCCGGCGAAATAAGATGCCGGCATAGTTCCTGGATTCTTACGGCAAACAAGGCAGGGAGGCTGTTATGGACTCGCAAACTGTATACATTCTGGTGGAAGCGACAATCAATGACGGAAATCTAGATGCTCTCGAGGGCGTCGTTGAGGAGATGCTTGCGGGTAGCCAGAAAGAAACCGGCACTCGCGGTTACGAATGGCATTTGAGTGCCGATCGCAAACGCTGCCGGCTCCTCGAATCCTACGCCGATGCGAACGCCCTGCTGGCGCACTTCAAAGGCCCGGTTGTTCAGCAGCTGGTTCCGAAACTGCTCGAGCACTGCAAGGTCGATCGCTTCGAGGTTTACGGAGACCCGGGCGCAGAAGCCAGAGCAATGATGGCTGCATTCGGCACTGAAATCTTCGATCGCTGGAAAGGCTTGGGCCGCTCAGGGTGCGATGCCGCCAGGTGCCCCACTCATTCGCGGGTTTCGAATGAGTGGGAAAAAGTAATTGCGCCTTTACTTGTGATTCTTATTGGCCGCTTCGGCCGCCAGCTTCAGTTGCTGGTTCGCCTGATCGAGCAGGTCCTTGGCCTTCGCCGCGTGGCCCTGCATGTCCCACTCATTGTCTTGTTGCGCGGTCATGATCTTTTGATATGCCTGTTCGCAGAGTCGCTGCGCCGCAGCCAGATTGGGATGATGGTGGGGGTTGACGTTTTGCGCCGGCTGCTGCGCGATGATTATGCCCGCGCAAAACACCGCAGCGCCCAATAGCAACTTCAGAAGGTTCTTGCTCATGCCTTCCTCCGCTAAGGTATAGGTACAAAATTGTTGGAACAGAATCTTTAACACCCGAATGACAGTAAAGTAGCGCCTCATTTTCCGGCCTAGACAAATTCCCGCATTGCGTGCGCTCTCTTGCTCAGTCAGGATGGCGGAATGAGGGTTGCGCTATCTGTAGTCTAAGGGCGCAGTGCTCGCGCGCTTGCGCCGCGCCATTACAATCGAGGTATGCCGCGCCTGAAAATGGTCTGCCTATGTTGCGCCGCGATAGGTGTATGCGTCGCCGCATTTTCAGCCCAGGCAGCCGAGTCCGGTGTTTCAAGGTTGCAGAAGGCAACTAGTCGCGCGATGGCGGGCCGGCCTGGCGCCGCCGTAGTTGTCGATGTCCAATCGGGGCATATCCTCGCGGCCTACCATCTTGATGTAGCTGCGCGCCGCGTGGCCCATCCCGGCTCCGCTATCAAACCCTTCACTCTGCTGGCATTGCTGCAAGCCGGAAAGCTCGACGGACAAACCGCATTGATGTGCAGGCGCACGGTTTCCATCAGCGGCCACAAGCTCGACTGCACTCATCCTGCAACCCCGGAGCCGTTGGTCCCGGCGAGCGCCTTGGCCTACTCGTGCAATTCGTACTTCACCAGCGTTGCAACCCGCCTGACGCCCGCACAACTCCATGACAGCTTTGTGCGCTCCGGCTTCAGCTTTCCTGGCGAACTGGCTCCCGATGAAGTCGCCGGAAATGTTGCCTTCGCCCATTCGCCGGAGGAATTGCAACTGCAAGCCATTGGCGAGTGGGGAATCAGCGTGGCCCCGCTGGGGTTGCTACGCGGCTATCTCGATCTCGCCCGGCTCGCGCGAGCCGATCCCGGCGGAAAGCTCTCGCCAATTTTCGAAGGCCTGCAACAATCCGTCGCCTACGGCATGGGGCGCATGGCCCAGCCCGATGCAACCATGAAAGTTGGGGGCAAGACTGGAACGGCCGTCTCCGACGAAGGGCCATGGACCCACGCCTGGTTTGCCGGTTATGCGCCGGCTGAAAATCCGCAGATCGTGCTGGTCGTTTTCCTGGAAAAAGGACATGGCGGTTCGGAGGCCGCCGGTGTCGCGCGCCAGATATTCGCGGCGTTCGCGGCTGAGCATGCTGCTGGCGTCGGCGAAGCCGCCAAAGAAGCGCGGCAATGAAGCGGTTGCTGGCGCCCATCGGTCTGCTACTCCTGCTGTGTATAGCTGGTGATGCCGAATTCGGCGATCAGGCCGCCACCAAGTCTTCCAGTGGATTTCCGCGGACCGTCCGAGTGCGGCTCTGGTATCTGCATCCGCCCGGCAAGTTAGAGGTCCGCGCCGAGGCCGGTCGGGCGCGCATGCGAAGCTGCGCAACTTGCACCCCATCCACTATCGCGGCTGTTGCCTTGCACGCCAAGGGATCGAAGATTGACGTCGCAGGAAACAAATCTTCTTTCTCCGAGCTTCGCATCAGTGGCGCGTATCAAATGAACGCCCAGGGCGATCCGCCTCTGCACGCCGATTTCCCCATCGAGGTCCGCGCCAGTGAGGGTCACCTGCTGGTCACGGCGCTCATGCCCATGGAGGAATACATTGCTGGCGTGCTCGCCGGGGAAACGGGAAACTTCAAGTCCGATGAGGCGTTGAAGGCGATGGCCATCGCAGCCCGCACGTACGCGATGCACTTCGGAAGCCGCCACGCGCTGGAAGGATTTGACTTCTGCGACACCACTCACTGCCAGGACTTGCGCATAACCGGCATCAATGCCCATCTCCGCAGCATCGCCGACGCGACTGCGGGCGAGGTCCTGTGGTATGACGGCGAACCGGCAGCCACTTACTACCACGCCAACTGCGGCGGCACGACCGAAGACGGCCGCTTCATTCTCGGCAATAATGAGCCGCGTGCGCCCTTCCTGGTCCAACACTCCGATCAATATTGCGTACGCAACGGCAGCACTCAATGGCGCACTGAGGTTGCGAAGCCCGAGGTGCAGCGCGCTCTTGCAGCCGATGGTGTCGTTGTTCCCGGCACCCTGCGCACGGTGTCGGTCCTGCATCGCACCCCCAGCGGACGCGTGGAAGTCCTTCGCATCACCGGCAGCAGTACGGTCACCGTACCGGGGCTGGCCTTTCGCGCTGCCATCGGTCGCCACATTGGATGGGAGCGCCTGAAGAGCAACTGGTACGACGTGAGCGACGACGGTGATAGCCTCATCTTTAATGGCCGGGGTTCCGGACACGGCGTTGGCATGTGCCAGATTGGCGCTGAGGTGATGGGCGAGGAGGGTCATAGCTATCGCGAGATTCTCAGCTTTTACTATCCGGGCACGCGCCTGGGCGTAAGCGCGCAAGGCATACCGTGGCAGCAACTCGCCAACGAAGATGTCACCTTGCTAACCACTCGTCCGGATCACGATCGCCCGCTTCTAGCGCTGGCGACTGGGTTGCTACATCAGTCCGAAGAAGCTACTGGACTGCTCTATCGCGCTTCTCCAACGCTGAAGATTTATCCGACGGTGGCAGCTTTCCGCAACTCTACCGGCGAGCCGGGATGGGTGGCAGCGTCCACGCGCGGACAAACCATCCAGATGCAACCTGCTGCCGTATTGCGAGAAGCGGGCACGCTGGAGAGCACGCTGCGCCACGAACTTCTCCACATGCTGATCGACTCGCATGCGCTTCCGGGAACGCCGCTCTGGTTCCGTGAGGGACTGGTGCTTTATCTCACCGAGCCGAACGCTGCTTCAAAACCAGGCGAAAACGCTGAGGATCTGAATAGCCTCGAGAAGGCACTCAAGTCTCCCGCAAGTGAAGAGGAATTGCGGCATGCTTACGCCGGCGCCCGTGCGCGAGTGGCGCAACTGGCGCGGCAGCATGGCAAGGAAGCGTTGCTCGATTGGGTGCAGCACGGGCTTCCCGCCGAGCTAACTGCGGGCGCGACTGTCCAGCGCTCCGGCAGCCGCTGAACCAGGAGGCGCTGGGCCAATCGGAATCATCTCGGGATCTTCTTTCTCCACCCGCGTGCCGATGACCAGCAGCAGGGCCACCCAGGCCGAAATCAAAATCACGTAAGCCAACAAGAATCGAAACCCCATGCTCCATGCCTGTTTGCTCAGATCGCTGAGGTCTGGTATCCACCAGACCAACTTGTACGGAACATAGACGCCCACCAGCATCAGCGCGCCGAACCACAGCCAGTAAGCGGGACGCCGCAAGACACGCAGAGAGCGCGTCATCCGCTTCCATCCAAACCCGGCAGCTGCAACCGTGGTCGCGATAGGCAGCCACACCGCCGGCAACAGCACCCACATCAAGAACCACAGCAGCCAATCGGCAGCATGGAAGATTTGCCGCGGACTGCCGAAGTGCAGGAATGATGGCGACTTCTGCCAGAACCACACACCGAACTGCGGCGCGTACCTGCGAAGACGAATCAGCAGCAACTCTGCTGCCGCCATCAAAACAGCCCATACTGCCAGCGCGATCATGTGCCGCAACCCATGGCGAAAGGCGCGCCACACCGTTGCATTGTCTCGAAACTCTCCCACCCGGAAGTAGGCAAACGTTCCTGCCCGCAGCCACAGTCCGAAAAAGATGACCACCACCGCGACCACAGCTGAGGCTCCCACCTGCCAGCCATGCGCATCCGGCAGCAGCAGCCAGAAATAGACGGACGCCAGCAATGCGGCATTGCCGACAAGATTCAGCAGCCACAGTTTCATTGCGCCACTATGTTTCGCGGTCATTTCACCGTCACCGTCAAGGCGTCGCTGGTCGAAAGATATTCCGGCTGATACATCGGCTCCACGCTGGTCGGGCTTACGCGGAAGACTCCGGGGTTCACTACCTTCAGCAGGTAAACATATTCGTGCTGCCCTTGCGGGAAGTACATGTTGAAGAAGGTAGTGCGATCGTCGCGCAGTTCGCGATTGCTGAACCAGCGGCCCCACCAGTTGGGACGATCGTCCAGTTCATAAAGGTCATCACGCGCAATGGACTCGGTCCCCGACGGGATCGGATCTTCGATCATCAAGTAGCGCCAGTCGTTGCCGCCGACGGTGATGCGCACCGCCAGCGTGTCCCCGACCTGCACCGGCCCCGTGAGTGGATCGAGATGGTAAACGATCTTCGCCGTCTTTCTGCATCGACGTTAGCTTGTAGTATTGGCGCACCACGCTTAGCTGGAAAGTGCCGGCATTCACGACTTTCATCTCGTTCGAGTAGTACTCTCCGCGCGCCGACCAGTACAGCCGTCCGTCACCCGACTTCGCGATGCGAATCTGGTTCGCTCCGGGAGCCAGTTGCGAGTCATTCAGCACGACTGTGGTCGCGGGGGCCAGCGCATCGGCGGCGGTGAACTTCCTGGTCGCCACCGTCTTGCCATTCACCTGGACCTCGACGCTGTAGTTCGGCTGCAATTCTTTTGTGCGCTCCAGGTAATCAGTCAGGCCGTAGATCACCATCGCCGTCTGCTCGGTCGAATCCCAGTAGTAACCGTCGCTGCGATGGCTGACGAGATACACCGCCGCTTTCGGGATGAGCGGGCTGTTCGGATCGGTGTGGTTGATGAGCTTCAGCGCGTAGGCGGTCGATTGCGGCGTCGTGTCGCCGGAGTAGTCCATCAGGTAGTTCTGGTCGCTCGGCCACCAGGCTTGCGAATCGTCCTGCTTGGCGTCGCCTTCGAGCTGGGTGGTCAGATCCTTTGCGCGGCTGTCGTTGACGGCCAGCATCGCCAGACCAAGCACTGCTTTGCCATAAGCCGTAAGCGTCGAGCGCTGCGACCACACCGAATCGATGACCTGAGCATTGCTGTCGCTGCCGCTGAGCACCAGCGCGTACGCCATATAGGCGCGCAGATCGGTACGGACTTTCGTCGACTTGTTGAACTCCGGCAGCAGCCACGCGCGGCCCTTGTCGATCGCGTCCTGCTTCACGTCGAAACCCGCCACCTTCGCCTGGCTCAATCCGGCGAGCACGTAGGCCGTCATGAATGCGTCGCTATCGTCGGTCTGCCACCAGCCCCAGCCTCCGTCGGGATGTTGGTAGTTGTACAACCGGTCGAGACCTGCCTGCACCTGCTTGCTCAGCACTTGCGGATCGATGTCCGATTTCACTCCCAGCTTCTTTAGCGCGTCTGCCACCAGCACATCGGGCAGGAAACTCGACATCGTCTGTTCGGTACAGCCATAGGGATACGATGTCAGGAAATCGAGTGCCGCAAAGAATTGTTCCGGCGATGGACGGGGTCACGCCAATCGTCAGCTTGCGAGTTCCCGCCTCAGCGCCGGGAGGGAAGGTCAAGGGCTGCGCTGTGTCGCTCCTGCCGGCAGTCGCGAACGATCCTGATTTCGACACGGCCAGCTTCACGCCGAAAGGAACGACCGGCAGCGTCAATTCCATCGCGTCGCTCTCGACGTCGGTCAGCGCCTTGCCCAGCACGCGGGCGGAATCCACATCGAGCACCCGCACCCGATAATCCACTTTGATCAATCCACGGCTCGGAACGTTGACATCGCGCTGTCCGCCATCCAGCACCTGGAGGCCGGTGAGGTCCATGGAGATGCGCGCTACTTTGTCCGTGGGCAGATAGTTCTGCACGATGGTCGAGATCGTAATCTCGTCGCCGCGGCGGAAGAATCGCGGCACCACCAGTCGCACCATCAGGTTCTTGCGCACGATGGTATTCACCACCGCGCTGCCGACCTGGGTGTCTTGCGTGACGCCGCGCGTAGTCGCGCGCCACGACGTGATGGCGTCGGGATAGTCGAAGTGCACCGTGGCTTGCCCGTTGCTGCCGGTGCGCACGTCCGCCATCCAGTAGGCAGTGTCGGGAAATGCTTTGCGGACCTTGGGCTGCACCAGGCGTTCGGGCTTCAGTTGCGCCATCGCCTTCGAGGGGCGCACTGCGGCCAACTGCATCGCGCGTTTCCCCGCCTGCCCGCTGAAGTAATACGTCAGCGAAGTCTCCGTGCTTACCTTCGAATAGACGCGGCCATAGAACGCATTGACAATGCTGCCCACGGTTTCCGGCTTGATGGCGTAGATGGCCTCATCCACCACGCCCAAACTGAACTCCGCTGCAACCGGCTTGCCGCTGTTGTCCGTCGCCTTGATGGTGTAACTGGCAGCTTCGCCCGGCTGGTACTGCGGTTTGGAAGGCAGCAATTGCACATTCAACTCATGCTGAACCGGTGGCACGTTGAGACTCTTGGATCCCTGATACAGCTTGTTGCCGCGAATGAAAACTGCTGCCACGTAGAAGTTCGGGGCGTACTCCGGCTTGATCGGAACATCCACCGTGATGCTGCCGCCGCTGCTCTTGATCACCTGGCCGGAGTAGAGTCCGTTGCCTTCAACCGTCACCAGGACTGAAGTCGGCTCCTTGCTGGTGACGATCAGCACGTGCGCCGTATCGCCGGGCTGATACGCCTTCTTGTCGGCGACAATCTGCACCCGCTCCTGTGCCGGACCACTCCACCACGAACTCGCTCCCGGGGCCCATAGGAATGCGGTGGTTTCGACGGTGCGATTCTCCGGGGTGGTCGCGGTCAGGCGAACGCGGAACTCGCCCGCATCGGGGATGCTGAGCTTAATCTGTGCTTTGCCGCTGGCATCAGTTTGGCCCTGCGCAGTTGTGACCGACTGCCCCGCCCCTTTACGCCAATCCCAGCGATTCATCTCGACGTGGAAGGTGGTCTGTACCGGCTTCTTGTCGTAGTCCTGCGCGGTGATGGTCACCGTCGCCGTGCTGCCCTTGGTGTACACATAGGAGTCCGGCGTTGCGGACAGGAAGAAGCTGCCGTAAGTCGCGAGTGCAAAGCCGTGTCCCGCGATCTCGCGATTGCCGGCATCGGTTACGCGCGCCTCGATGCGATAGGTCAAGTCCTGCTTCTTGCTGTCGACCTTGGTCGGAATCGTAATTTGCAGCTTGCCGTCGGCGTCCAGCGTGCCGCTGGTCTCGCTCGCTTGCTCTCCACCATCGGTGTCATCGCCCTCCGCATCGTCGGCGTCGGCAGAATCGCCTTCCTGATCCCGCGCCGGCTTCCTCGTCGTCTTGATCGCGCCCCATCGGCCAATACGTCGAGGTATGCACCACCCAGGTCACCTTGGCGTCGGCAACCGGCTCGCCAAAGTAATAGCGCGCGTCGATGGTCGCCTTGATCGGCTGCCCTTGCAGCACGCGCGGCGTTTGCGCCGTCACCTTCACCTGGTATTCCGGCTTCTTGTAGTCTTCGACTGAAAAATTGGTGCCTTCAACGTAACGCTCGCCCATCTGCATGGTGAGGTAATAGGTCCCGAGATTGGCTTCCGCTGGAATCACGTAATTCCATTCCGCCGTACCCATGTCGGAGAGCTTCACGGTCTGCTGCCAGATCGTCCTGTAGTCTCGGGGATCGCGCATCTCCAGTCTGAGGTCGCGGCTTTGCGGAATCACATAGCCGTTCATGGTCTGAGCGCGAACGATGGACTTGAAATGCACCGTGTCGCCGGGCCGATACACCGGGCGATCGGTATAGGTATAAGCGGTCAAACTGGCATCAGGATCGTTGCCCAGGTTCCACGCGCCGGGCGTATTAATCGCGAACTCGTCTTGCACTGGTTGCCAGTACCGCAACGTTTTCTGGCTTCGCCCCGGTTAGCCTGGTATCCATCAGGCCCTGCTGGTCGGTAGTCTTGGCGGCAACTTCTTTCTGGTCGACCCAAACCCGCACCATGATCCCGGCAATCGGATCGCCAGTGCGCCGGTTGACCACGAAACTCATCAGCCGCCCGGGCGCAGCTTTGGTGATGATTGCGATGTCAGTGACGACAACGATGGTGTAGGCGCGAAGCGTGCCGTTGGTCGCCTCCACCAGGTACACGCCCTTCTCGCTTACCGGGATGGCAACGCTTTGGCTCTCCCATCGGTCGTGCGCGGGCACCGTCCAGCTCCAAACCGAGACCACCTGCTGCTGGTTGAGCACCGGCACTTGCGCGTAGCTTTCAACCTTCGCTCCCGATTTCTTTTCGCCACCGCCGCCCATCTCCCACAGCCGAATCTTCTGGCGCGACTCGGCGGAAAATTGTGCGCGAACGAAATCGCGGATCCACGCCCAGATGCGATGCTTCCAGGCATGAAACTTTTCCAGCCAGGTGTGGGCCTGCTTCGGCAAGGCGGGCGCTTGACCGCCGAAGTTATGCAACTCCTGCATCTGGCTGAAGAACTTCACCGGATCGTTCACCCGGTAGACGCGAAACTCCAGCGCTTTTACGTTGTGGGAATAGACCGAGACCTCCGGATTTTCTCCGGGCATGTAGGTGCGTTGGCTGGTCAGCGAAAACGACTGCGCGGTGTCGGTATCGGTGTCGGCGTCGTTCTGGGCGAATAGCGGCAGCACCAGTGCGTGACACAGGAGAACGGCAACGAAAGCGGATTTCAGGCGCATCAGTCCGCTCCCCGCAAGATGTTCCAGCGATAGATACCCAGAAAGCCGGGATTGTCCCCGACCGGCCGCCAGCGTGGGTCGGGATAATTCAAAAGCTGCGTCAATGCGAGACGGCGAATTTCGCCCGCGGAGCGCCCGCTGGGCCCGGTGTGATAGACGACATACTGTTCGTTGCCATGCTCGATCTGGCTTGGCCCCAGGAAAATCATCGCGTGGAATGGCATCCGCGAACCGTCTTGCCGAAAGAACAGCAGATCACCGGGCCGGGCGCGAGCCAGGTCGTGTCCGACAAAGTGCGTGTTATGCCGCCAAAGCGTTTCCACATCCGCGAACTGCGCGAAGGCGCCGTCGCGGAGATCGTTGGCCTGAAAGCTCCCACCACGCACGCGAAATAGTGCTGCTGCCAACGGCGTGTACGGGTATTGATATTGCTGGATGTCGCTTGCCGAAGCTGGAGCCGGCAGTGCCATCTGGTGCGCCCACACCGCATCGTGCGGCCGCAAGGCTTCGCGGTAGGCGAAGCGCAGCAGCGCGGCGCAATCGTCAATTTCCGCAGGAAGCGCTCGTCCGCGGAAATACTGCGCCTCAGCCAGGAAGGTAAACCATCGGCGGAAAGCAATGCGGTCAGCGGGATCGTGCAAGCGCAGGAAGTCCGGAGTGCCGTCTCCGATCGCGTCACTGGCGTCGAGCACAGTGCTGGAATGCGATCGCTTGTGCCGCGAAGCCGCGACCGCGTGACTCGAACCTTGGTCGCGCCCGGCAACACTCCGGCACGCAGCGACGCAGTCGCCGTGTCGCCGTCAACCGTCACCGATTCCACGACCGCACGATGCGGATCTTCCACCGTGACCTGAAGGTCGCGCAGCGGACGGCCATTGGATGGTGTGATTTTGAGTTCAGTGGAAGTGAAACCGTCGGCGGGAACTGTGGTTTGGGAGAGTTGCAAAATCAAGGTTGCAGGCGCCATCGCGCGTCGAACGGTGAAGGCACACACCACCGCACCGGTTGCGACCACGGCCAACACTGCTATCCAGCGAGGCACGCCGCGCATGAATCGTCACCCTCCGCGGGAGCACGGATTATAACGCAGGGCGCATCATTTGCCATCGCGGAAAAAGATGCAGCGCTGCCGGCCGGAACCAGGAAATCCCGGCGTGTTATGATCCACTTACTTTCTGGAAGAATCGCCGACACGGCATCCTGGCTAACGAATGTCTCGTTTTCACGGACGAACAGTCATCATGCTCTGCATGCTGGTTGCGGAAGGTATCGCGTATGCCCAAAAGGCGCCAGCCGCTCCCGACCATCCTTGGGACGCGTCAGCCGCGAAGCAATCCCTCAAAGCGCCTCCACGCCTCGTTCCAGTTCCCGTTCTCGATCTGGCGAAGACTTACACCTTGTCGGAATTGGTCAGCATTGCCGAACAAAACAATCCTGACACGCGCGTGGCCTGGGAGAACGCTAAGGCGCGAGCCGCCGAGCTGGGGATCGCCGAGTCAACCCTTTATCCGACGCTGGCGGCCGCGGCCCTCGCCGGCAGTACCCGTAACGACATTTTCTTTGGTCCCGACTTTCAGCGCCAAACGGTAGAAACCTTCTCTCCCGTTTTCCTTCTGGATTACGTCATCTTTGACTTCGGGCAGCGCTCCCAGGAGATATCCATCAGCAAGAGCAATCTGCTGGCCGCTAATTTTCAGTTCAATGACACCCATCGCAAAATCATCTTTCAGGTGATGCAAACCTATTATCGGCTGCTGGATAGCAAAGGGCAGCAGGATGCGGCAGAAGCGAACCTGAAGAATGCGCAGACGGTGCAGCAGGCGGCTGAAGCCCGGCTCCAGAACGGGTTGGCAACATTGCCCGACGTGCTGGAAGCCCGCAGCGCCTGCCGCGCAAGCCGACTACGATCTGCAGGCGGCTATTGGGGCGACGGAAATTGCGCATGGCGATCTGGCGACCGCTCTCGGCATTTCGCCCACCGCCCAGTTTCAAGTGGAGAGCATTCAACGACATTAAGATGCCCGATAGCATTGCCGATACGGTCGAGACATCCATCGACAAAGCGCTCGCGCAGCGTCCTGACCTGATGCAACAGGTCGCCGCACTGCGGGCCGCGGGCGCCGAGGTGAAGGCGGCGCGCAGGAATTATTTCCCGACGTTGAGCATCGACGGCCAGGCCGGTCTGGGCCGTTCGTACGGGCGAGCAGGAACAACTGCCCGGAGTCTACTCGCCCACCCAGGAAACCTGGGACGCACAGCTCAGTTTAAGGTGGACAATATTTGACGGGTTGGCCAGGGAAAATCGCCTGGCCAGGGCCCACGCCGATCAGAAACAGGCTGCCGCGAGTGTGGATGCAATTCGTGATCAAGTGGAGAACCAGGTCTGGTCGGCATACTCGACAGCCCGTACTGCGCTGCGTCAGCAAAGAGCGGCCGCCGCGCTGCTGGAATCGGCCACCGAGTCCTACAATGCTGCGTTGGAGTCGTACAACTATGGCGTGCGCAGTCAAATCGACGTGGTGTCGGCGCAACGTACCTTGGCGGATGCGCGCACCGCGGACGTGAATGCGCGCACTCAACTGCTTAACCGGGTTGGCCGCGCTGGCCTTCCAAACTGGCGACCTGCTTTATGCGAAGACCCCGTGAGACTGAAGCATGAAATTGCAAGCATCAGCTAGACCTCGCAGGCTGCGGCTCTGGGTTAATCGGCGCGTGTATTGCCGTAATGCTGTCGACGACAGGATGTTCCCGAGCGCCTTCCTTCAATATCCTCGGGTCGTTTTTTCCGGCTTGGATTCTCTGCGGAGTTATTGGCATACTGCTGACCGTCGGCGTGCGGGTTGTGTTTGTGCGTACGAACTTCGAGAAGGAGCTTTCGCCCCTGATCCTGGTTTATCCCTGCCTGGCGTGCGTTTTTCACGTTCTCGATCTGGCTGCTGTTCTTTAGCTGAATTGGAGAGAGATGCCATGCCTGAAAACGACACTCCGGTTCAGCGCAAACGTCTGGGCAAGATTGTGAGCCTGGCGATTCCTATCGCGGCGCTGTTAACCGGTCTGCTGGTGATCAACGAGACCGACCGGTACCCTCGCACCGACGATGCTGAAGTATTCGCCAATTTCATCGGCATCGCTCCGCAGGTCGATGGCCCCCTCATCGCGCTTCCCGTGCAGGACAACCAATTCGTCAAGCAGGGCGGATTGCTGTTTGAGATCGATCCGCGTCCTTACGAATACGCGCTTGCAGAAGGCGCGATCCGATCTGAGCACGCTGGAGGGCCAGATCGTCGACGAGAGCCGGACGATCGCCTCGCAGCAGAGCGCCGTCGGGGCGGCGGAGGCTTACACGACCAACGCCTCGGCTGCGGTCGAACGCGCCGGCGTCGGCCGTAGAGGAAGCGAAAGCGAATGTCAACGCTTCGAAGGCGGCATTGGATCGCGCCCTGGCGGAACTGGATTACACCACCCGAAATTTCAATCGCATCGAGCCGCTGCTGGCCAAGCAATTTGTTACGGTCGACCAGGTCGATCAGGCACGAACTGATGTCGTGGCGCGGCAACAGGCGGTAGATCAGGCGCGCTCTCAGCTGGCCTTGGCGCAGGCGCAGGTTCTGACAGCGAAAGCCGCCTACGACCAGGCGAAAGCCACGATGCTGCAAAGCCATGCGCAACTTGCCCAGTCGCAGCACAGCGTTCTGACCCTCGAGCCGCTTACCGCCCAACGCGAGGGCAAGGCCGCCATCATCCGCAACGCCGAATACAACCTGAATAATTGCCGCGTCTATGCGCCGTTCGACGCGCGGGTGACGAACCTGACCATTTCGCAAGGCGCTTACGCACACACCGGCCAGCAGATGTTCACGCTGATCGACACCCGCGTCTGGTGGGCGGTGGCGAACTTTCGCGAAACCCAGCTCAGGCACATCAAGCCCGGGAATGCATGCCGACGTGTACGTGCTGTCGCGTCCCAACGTGCGCTACGACGGCGTAGTGGACAGCGTCGGCTTTGGTGTGCAACCGGACTCAACGCTGATCGGCACCTTCGGCGGGACCGGCCTGCCCGATGTGCAACGCTCTCTGAACTGGGTTCACCTGGCCACACGTTTTCCCGTCCGGGTGCGCATTCAGGCGCCCGAGACGGAGCCGTTTCGTCTGAGCGAATCGGCAGTCGTGGTCATGCGCCCGGATTCTTCCGGAAGGACGCGATAGCAATGGCGTCGCAGGACCAGGCGCTGCCGGCGATCGCGTCCGTCCAGGACACTGGACAGCGCTGGGGAATGGTTCTGGCAGTTTCTGAAGACTGAGCTTGCTCCATACCCCGGCCGTGCCTGGGTGGTGGGCCGCATGACCATCGCAGCCACCATCACCATGGTGCTGGTGATGACTTTCCGTATCCCGTACGGATTCCTGGGCGCCATCTACACCCTCTTCCTCAGCCGCGAAAATCCCACAGTAACTCTGCGCGGCGGCAATTCGAGTGACCGTCATCTACGTGATCGCCACCATCTACACGGTCGTCGGGATCATGACGATGGTCGGCTCGCCCATTACTCACTTTCTATGGATCGCGATTTCGCTCTTCCTGGCCTTCTACCTGATCCACACCATGCCGGATTATTTCACGGCAGTGGGCTTCGGTTTCCTGCTGGCCGGTGCGATCCCGCTATGGGATGAAACCTACCTCACGGTTAATCAGCGCACCGAAAACACGCTCTGGCTGGGCGCTTCCGTGGTGCTGGGCTCGGCCGTCACGGTTGCCGTGGAGTACGTCTTTCGCCGCGTGCATCCCATTACCGAACTGACCCAGGCCCTCGAGAGCAGGCTGCAGGCCGTGGAAGGCGTCCTGCGGCAAACCGCAGCAGACCTTCCCCTTGGCGACGAACTGGAAAAGGAGATTTCCCAGTATTCGGCCCTGGGCACCTCGCGGCATGCGAAGACAGTTGCTGCGCTCCGGTTATCCGCCGCAGCTTATCGCGCAGATGAACATCGCCGTGGCCTTGCTGGGGCGTTTGACCGATCTTGCGGCCAGCATGCGGATTGTTCGTTCCACCCAGTCCATCGCTATTGGGACGGCAGATCGCGAGCGATGCCTGCGGCTGGCGAACCAGATCTCAGGACTTCGCGGCGATTTGCAGCAGCGCAAGTTGCCACGCGTCGATCGAGCTCTCCAGCCAGGCGCAGCCGTCAGACTTGCCGCTTCTCCCGGAAATGGAGCGAACGGTGGCATTGATACCGCACGCATTTTCCGGTTCAGAGAGCGTGGAGGACCTGTTTCTACCGCCGCCATTGGATACAGAGGTACGGCAACGGCTGCTGGTCCCCGATGCTTTTTCCAATCCCGACCATCTGAAGTTCGCGGTGCGGGGTGCGGCGGCTACTATGCTCGCCTACGTCGTTTACCAGGCAATCGATTGGACGGGGCTCAGCACTGCGGTTCCGACCTGCATCATTACGGCCTTGTCGACCATCGGGTCGTCACGGCAAAAGCAATTTCTTCGCCTTGGGGGAGCGATCATCGGCGGCTTTGTCTTCGGCATGGGCGCCCAGGTTTTCGTGCTTCCCTATCTTGACGGGATCACCGGATTCACCGTCCTATTTGCGGTGGTCACTGCAATTTCCGCCTGGATCGCAGTTGCCACGCCGCGGCTCTCTTATCTCGGCGTGCAGCTTGCCCTGGCTTTCTATCTGATCAACCTGCAGGAATTCGCCATCCAGAGTTCGCTGGCCATCGCCCGCGACCGTGTGGTCGGCGTGCTGCTCGGGCTGTTGTGCATGTGGCTGGTCTTCGACCGGCTATGGGTGAGGGATGCTCTACAGGAGATGCAGGAGGCATTTGCGCGGAACCTGCGGTTGTTGGCCGAAGTCATTGAGCAAGCGCGCGTGCAGGATCGCAAGGAAGCGGTGCGGCGGGCGGCCCAGCTACGCGATCAGATCAACGAGGGATTCAACGCGGTCAAAGCGCAGGCCGACGCGGTGGTCTTTGAGTTCGGCCCTTCACGCCAACGAAAACTCAGAATTCGCGACGACTTCAGGCGCTGGCAACCCACGCTCGGAACGCTGCTTCAAGTGCAGATCACCGGCTTGCAGTACCTGTTCGAGAAGCGATATCCGGAACTGTCGCAGCCCATCGCAGACGCGCTGACTGCCTTTGAGGAAGATATGGCGATCACGGCCCGTGCAATGTCCGATGAAGTCGCCGGTAAGGCGGCTCAGGCCGCTCCCGATGTTCAGGAATCGGCTGCGAGACTGCGGCAGGAGATTGAAAAGCACTACACGGGTTCCGGTCTTCCGATCCCGCCCACATTGGTTGATATGATCACCATAAGCCAAAATCTCGCATCCATCATTGGCCCGTTGTATGCGGACATCCATGCAAACGTTCGCCAATTCTCAGCATGCCGCAGTGCATTATCCTGTCCTGACCGAAAAGCCCATCTGAGGAAACAGCAACGGTCGCTTTGTTTCCGTAACGATTCCCGCCAATTCGACATCTAAATTGATAGCAACTTCATCGTAACCAGGAGCGACATCATGAAAAAATCGAATGTGGCAACGGTAGAAGTCGGACGCAGACTGCAAGAGGCTCCATTGGTCACCCCTACCGATCTGGACAAAGGGGCGGTCAAGGACATTGCCGGCGCAATGAATGCCATTCTGGCGGACGTGTTCGCGCTATATCTGAAAACCAAGAATTTCCACTGGCACATGAGCGGGCCGCACTTCCGCGACTATCATCTGCTGCTCGACGAACAGGCGGACCAGATTTTCGCGATGACAGATCCCATTGCCGAGCGCGTCCGCAAGATTGGTGGTACGACGCTGCGCTCGATCGGTAACATAGCCCGCTTCCAGCGAGTGGAAGACAATGACGCCGATTATGTCGAGCCAGAGGACATGCTCGCCGAGTTGCGCGAGGACAGTAAGGCCCTGGCGGCGCGTCTGCGCGAAGCCCATGGCGTGTGCGACGAACACAACGACGTTGCCACCACCAGCCTGATCGAAGTTTGGATCGACGAAACCGAACGGCGCACCTGGTTCCTCTTCGAAGCCAGTCGCCGTGGAGATTCCACCGGACATTGAGATGTCGCGCGGTTGGGGAGTCCGAGCATCGCGCCGTGCTTGGGTGCAGTGTGGTAACCCGGCCTTCGCATCACAGTGAAGGCCGGGTGCCCTAAGCAGCCGATTCCTTAGCTCGCTTCCAAGGTGCGAATGATTTTGCATCGGTCTGCGTGGCATTAGGAATCATGAGCCCTGCCAGCGCAGAACCCGCTACAGACAGCCCTGCGCAAATCAACATCACCACCCGGAACCCGAATACAAATGCTTCGGCAATCGAATGTCTTACCTCAGCTTCGGTAGCCGGACTGAGACCAGAGGGCACCGTCATCCCGGCTAGCTTCACTTCGCCCGAACGAACCTCATCGACAACCTCGGACGGCAGCGCGACCTGGGCCAAGCTGCGATTCAGGCGAGATGCAAAAGCGCTCACCATCACAACCCCGAGGACTGCAACCGCAAGTACTCCGGCGACACGAGCCACGGCGTTGTTGATTCCCGAAGCCGCTCCGACCCGGTCCGGCCCCACCGAATTCATGACGACGGTGGTGAGCGGAGCCACGGTAATTGCCATCCCAAGCCCAAGCACAATCACCGCAGGGAAAAACATCTTCCAGTAGCTGCCACCGATCGAGGGGACGGCAAATAGAACGAATCCCAACGCGGCAACAAGTGGACCGACGATCAACGGTGGCCTGGGGCCGTAACGCGTTACCAGACCCCCGGACCAGCGGGAAAGGAAGAACATCAGGAAAATGAAAGGGAGCAGAGCCGCCCCTGTAGCCGTTGCCGAATATCCCCGGACTTGGATCAGATTCAAGGGAAACAGGAAGAAGAAAATTCCAATAGCCGCGTAGAGGAACAGTGTAAGTAAGTTGGCCCCACTAAAGCTGGAAGATGCAAACAGCGACAGCGGAACCATCGGCGAAGTTACCCTGGCTTCGACGAACAGGAGGGAAACGAGACTAACGCAGCCCACAACCAGGCTGGCGAGGACCAACGGATTTCTCCACCCGAGGGTCACCGATTCGATGAACCCCACGACTAAGCCACCTAATCCGAGAGTGACGAGGAGGGCGCCGAGCCAATCGACGCGGCCTCCTGCGGCGCTGCGACTTTCGGGAACTTGCCAGAGCGAAATGGCTATCACCGCCGCGGCCAGCGGAAGATTGATGAAAAATACCCAACGCCAGGAATCATGCTGGACCAGCCAGCCGCCCAGGACGGGCCCGATCGCGGTAGTGATTGCCGTGAATCCGGACCACGTGCCGATGGCCTTACCGCGACTTTTTTCGTCGAAGGATGTACCGATAATTGCCAAACTGCCGGGCACAAGAAGTGCGGCGCCAACCCCTTGAATGCTCCTCGCGGTAATCAACTCAGATATATTCGAGGCAAACCCGCAAGCTGTGGAAGCCAGCGCGAAAGTCGCCACCCCGAGCAGGAACATCAAGCGGCGTCCGAACAAGTCCCCGAGCGACCCTCCAGCCAGAATCAGCGCGCCCAGGAATAATCCGTAAGACTCGACTACCCATTGCACATCCACCACGGTTGCGTGAAAGCTGGCTTGCAGTGCCGGCAGAGCGACATTGACGACCGTGCTGTCGATGAAGGCCATGCTGGACCCGAGGATGGTCGCAAGGAGTATCCATGCCTGCGTGGCTGCCGCACACGCAACTTCGACATCGCCTGACCGGATGACGCCTTCATCGCAAGGTGGCTTCATGGGCGCTATGGATGCCGCTTGATGCGAGTTAGGTTCTGAAGATCGGTGGTGCAGACTGGAACAGGCAGGCGAAACCAGAGCCTACGCCAAAAAAAGAGGTCTGGCTCGACGGCGATTGCGAGAACAAGCGAGGGCGGAAGAACACCGGCATCGCAGGGGCCTTGGCCGCGCTTAGCGCTCTGTCAACCGGGTGAAACCATCCGCGCTCCAGTCTTCGCTGCCCACTCCATGGTGGACGAAGAACAGACCGTCGCGATCGTATTTAGCTTTCACTGCCCGCAGTCTCGCATAGTTCGAGCCCCAGAAAGACTGCTGCCAGGTGGGTTCGAAGAAGTTGCTTTCCGACACGTACGATGCAGCGGTCGGCACTAGCTTGCGCAGCTCACCCATGGATTGGGCGACGGCATCGGCATCTTTGCGGGCTGCGGCCAGGTCCGGCTCATGTCCGCGAATTCCCGGATAAGCGTGCCCCTCCCCGGAGGCGATGATGGCGAGCGCAAAGGCACCGAGCACGGCGGGATTGGTGGCGCAGTCGCGGGCCGCCGCGATGGCGTCGGCAGGAGCGCCCGCGAGGCCTTTGTTGAAATGCAGTTCGACATCCCAGTGGCGGGAAGCGGCAAATAAAGCATCGACCAGACGGTCCTGCGATTCGTCGTCCAGCAGGGACGCGGGTAGCCAAAGCGACTCAAAGCCGTAAAGAAACTGCCCTACCTGGCCGGCGTCACCCGTCCACCAGACGTCAGTCGCGGGCGCACCGGGACGCGAGTCGGATACGAAAACCGGATGGTGATGCTCTGCCCTCCACGCGGCATCCCACCAGGCTCGGGCCGGCATGCTCCCGACAAGTGGGGGAGCTTTCAGGGTATAAAGCTCCGGTGATGCCGCCACCCAATCGAGGAACGGCTGCCAGATCTTTCTTGCCTGAGCAGTTTCCAGTCCGTGCGAGACCATTGAAATGGTCAGAGAGTTGTCAGAGTTTACGTGGGCTTGCTCGCCCCAATGAGCATTGAACAGGCTGGTGCGGTATAACGCGAAAAACTGGTGGAGCAGGCGGCGAAAGACATCGTCGGACGTGGCCTTGACCGTGAACATAGCTCCGCCGAGGAACTCGGGAAGCTCGCGCACACGCAGCGTAACTTTACTTGACGCGCCAAAGCTGCCTCCGCCTCCGCCTTTCAGCGCCCAAAAGAGGTCCGGATTCATGCACGCGTTCGCGATGCGAATCTTGCCATCGGCAGTTACGACTTCCGCTTCCAGCAAACCCGCCGCGGCCAAACCATAGTGCTTGGAGAAACTTCCGAAGCCTCCGCTTTGGATGAGTCCCGCCACGCCGACGGTGGTGCAGCCGCCACCTTGAACATATTGACCGGCCTTGGTGGTTACGGCGTCGTATGCATGAAGCCATATCACGCCTGCCCCCAAGGTCACGGCCGGCTGCGGCGCCAGTTTGCCCGCGCACCTCTGTGGCACAAATGCATCGTGCATCGTGACTTCATTCATGTGCCTGGTCCAGACCAGGAGCGAGTCGGCTGCATTTGACGTGCCCTGATAGCTGTGGCCGCCTCCTTTGACGACCAGGCGCAAGCGGTTCTCGCGGGCAAAATTAACTGCGGCGGCAATATCCTCGGCATTCCGTGCCGCCACTGCATAAACACTCGGCTTGGTAATCCATGCATTCGCCCAACCTAAAGTCTGGGTCAGGCCAGGTTGGTCGCCAATGTAGAAAGGGTTGTCTAAATTCTTGAGGACGTTCGCACACCTGGTGGCATCGGGCGCGTCTGCGCACGCAGCCAGCGGAAACTGCACAGGAATAAGGTTGCCGCCGAGCTGCTCGTTCAGCTTTTCCCACTTTGCGGAACTCGGCCACGAAGGATCGCCGGGACGGATGCGGCGGAACGAGGACTTCGTGGCGGCCGACATCGGCTCAAGAGCCGAGAGATAAGGCCAAAGAGTATGCAGCAGCGGCAATGCCGCCAGGCGCTTTAGCAGCGTTCGTCTGTCCATTGAGCCACGCGTCCAAGGGCACGGGGAAGTACAAAATCCCGCTCAGGATCGGGCAATCATAGCCCGTCCCCAAGGATACGGAAAGGAGCAGATGTTTGTTTCCTCCCCATCAGTTTCCGCCGCTTGGGGCTCAACCTGCAAGTATGGCGGCCCTTGCGGACCGCCATAGGTTAAGCAGGTTGTAGGTCGGGAAGTGTTTAGAACACCAGTTTGCCCTGGAACTGAATGATGCGTCCCGAAGGCAGACCGGTGAAGAATGCTCCGTAAGGCCCGGTTGGTGGTGCCGTAGTTTGTAGGACCTGACCAAAGTTGCCTGCGCCGAAAGCATTCACTGGCGAGGCGAAATTCGGGTGGTTGAACACGTTGTAGAAGTTCGCTCCCAGTCCAAACGACATTTTCTCCGTCAGCTTGATGTTCTTGTTGAGGCTGAAGTCCGAATCGAAGAACCCGGGTCCACGATACTGGTTGCGAATCTGGTTGGGGAACGCAGTCAGAGTATTTGCGGTTGCGAAGCCAGACGACACCAGGCACCCAGCTCCATATTGGTTACAACTCCCTTGTCCGGCTCCGATCACTTGCGCCGGGAAGTTGGGAGTGGTTCCGTTGTAATTGCCAATGCTGGAGGTGCTGTCCAGTACCGTCAAAGGCAGACCCGAGCGAGCAAAGAAGTTCTGCGACAGGGTCCAGCCGCCAAAGGCCCCGTTGACGTACTTGTTGCCGAACTTCCATGGGGTATTCCAGACGTACTGGGCGTTAAAGGAGTTGCGGATATCGTAATCCGAATTGCCGTAGTTGTTGCATGCCAGGCAGAGGGGATTGATCTGATACTGGATGCTGGTTAAGGCATTGTAGGCCGATCCCAGGACGCCGTTATTGGAATCGTCGTCCAAGGAGTGGCTCCAGGTATAGCTGGCCGATACAGTGAAGCCATAGGTCAGACGACGCTGGTAGCTCGCAGTCAATCCGTTAGAGTTGGAAACTGCACCCGAGTAGACCTCCTGCACGGTTGCAAATGACGGACTGAAGGGAGTGGCTGGTAGACCGGCAACTCCCGCGAAGGCGTTGGGGTAGTTGACGACCGGTATGTTGACCCCGTGGTTCCCGACGTAGGCCAGGGTAACGGAGCTCTTGTCGTCTAACTGCTGCTCCAGTTGCAAACTCCATTCCTGATACCGCGGGGTTTGAAAGGTCCCGGCAAAGCTATTGATATTAGGTGCAGAGAAGCTGGGAAGACCTGCCGACAGCGAGTTGAATGAGGCGCCGTTGGCGAAGCCGTTGCGGATGGCCGCCGCCGAACTGGAAGCGACGGACCATGCCCCTGCGGGTGTTGTCTGATCTGCCCATGGAATTCCGACCCCCGGAGCGCCGAAGAGGGCCTCGTTGACCTGGTTGGGAATGTTGGTCATGGAGAGATCGCCGTAAACTGCGGGGAAGGCATCGTAGAAGATACCGAAGCCGCCGCGAACCACAGTCTTATCGCTGCCGCCGGGCGACCAGGCAAAGCCAAAGCGCGGTGCCAGGTTGACTGCGTCCGTTCCTCGGAAAACGCCGCTCTGGTTGGAGAGAATCATCTGGTTGTAGGGAGTGGCTGGATCCGTACTTGTTCCCAGGAATGGACTGTTCAAGTACGAAGCGCAATTCAGGTTGCAGTTAGGATTGGAGTTGTGCTCCGCTCGCAATGCCAGCGTGAGCTTGAGGCTCTTGTTAACTCGCCATTCATCCTGGGCATAAACTCCGATGCCCCATAGGGCGACCGGTTCGGTGGCTCGGCTGGGAAAGTTTTGCAGAAACTCAGCCGCGTTGCCATTGAAGAACTGGGTCATGGCGGTTGGCCCGGCGATCACGGCCAGCGGGTTATTCAGAATGCTGAAGGTGTAATCGGTCAGGTCGTAACGGCGGAAATTGCCGCCAAACTTCAAGTTATGGGAGCCCTTGGTCAAAGAGAAGTCGTCCACGAACTGATACTGGGTGACGTTGCGTCCCTGCGGGAAGAGAAACAGGTTGTTACCCATGTTGGTGTAGCCGAGTGGGGCCAGATCAACAGTCAGCGGGAAAACCGAGTTGGCGCCATCGGTTTGGGTGAAGATCGCGCGGTAGTAGCTACCGGCGTAGACGAACTGGTTGGTGGCATTCGAGCCAAAGGTATGCGTCCACTGCCCCTGTCCGTCGTAGGCTGGCTGGTAGCTGGCGGCGTTAAACGCGCTGTTGATGGGATCGGCGTAGGTGGCTTGCGTACCGTGGTCCATCCGCACCCGCCAGAACATGTGGTCTTTGTCGGAGAGGTTGTAGTCTACACGGCCGCTGATGATGTACTCCGTACCCGGCAGAGCAGGGTTAGCGGAATACTTCTGAAAGCAGTTGCCGGCATATGCGGTTAAGTCAAGACAACTACCCGCCACCGGCACTCCATTACCGTATCCCGGCGCGGCCTGGTAGAGATTGAACATCTTGGAATAAACCGGGATCTCGACGGGATTCGTCACGGCCAGGTTGGCCAGGGTGGCATTGCTAAACCCGGCAGTGGGAGAAAATACGGTCTGGGTTGAAGGAACGATGTAGCGAATGCCTTCGGTATCCGCAAAGAAGAACAATTTGTCCTTCTTGATCGGGCCGCCCAGGGACGCCGCCCACTCGTTGTTGTTGGCAAAGGGCCGCGGAGTTCCACTCAGGTTATTGAAATAATCGTTGGCGTCCATGGCGCTGCCTGTCCACCAGTATTCGGCGTTACCGTGGAACTGGTTGGTGCCCGACTTGGTCACGTAGGAAACCTGCGCGCCCGCCTGCTGGCCATATTGGCCGGAGTAAGCATTGGTGGTGACGGTCGCCTCCTGAACGTCGTTCTTGCCCAGCGTCAGGTTGGTGGCGCCGGAGTTGTTTAGGTTCAGGTAAGGGTCCATGTCGTTCTCGCCGTTGACGGTGAACAAGTTTGAGGTGGAAGGAAGACCGGCGGTGTTGAAGTTACCCTGGCCCATGCCGGTGTTCATGTTTATCCCTGGGGCGGTCTGCGCGACGTAGGTAAGGTCGTTGCCGCCGTTGGGTGCATTCTGAATCACGTTCTGACCGATGTTGGTGGAAAGGTCGGCATTGTCGGAGCTCACCAGCGGAGATGTGCTGGTTACCTCCACTGTCTGGGCGTTGCCGCCGACAGCCATCTTCACGTCAGCAATCGCCGCCTGACCGACGTTGACCTGGGTTGTGCTTACTGCTTTGCTGAAACCCGAAGCGGTGACACTTACGGTATAGCTGCCTGGGGTCAACAAGGAGAAGCGGTAAGTCCCGCTTGCACTGGTGGTGGTTGTGCGCATGGATCCATTGGCATCGCTCTTGGCCGTGACCGTAGCCCCGGACACGACTGCGCCGCTGGGATCCGTGACTGTACCGGTAAGATCGCCAGAGACCAGAGACTGCGCCATCAACGAAGGCGTCATCACGGCCGCGATAACCAGTGACGTCAGCATTCCGATAATCAATCTTTTTACTGTCATACGTCCTCTCAAATTTGGGTCTGCTTAATTCAGGGTTGCCAGATCCTGCTGCAATTGCCGAGCAGCTTCAACGGGATTCATCGAAACCAATCCCCTGAATTCGTCACCCTTGAGGCAGGCTGGCGACCCCTTTTAGCAGTTACATTTGCAAGATCGACGCCAACCAATTTGTGAAGGATTACTAGCAGTTACAGCGAGGAACATTCGAGGAACTATGAACTCTCAGAGAGGCGCGAACTGACAGCCTGCCAGGAAAACGTAACTCACATTACGTCTTTGGTAATTGACCCCAAGCCGTTGTCAGCTCACAACCAAAGATGAATTCTTCTAGCCGGATATGGAATTCCGCACGTCATTCGTTGCGCAGAATTTTGAATGTGGGAGCGAGTGGAGGCGCTACTATCACGCGCTCGCTTTATGGCTGGATTATGCTAAGAGGAATGCCCGTGATTTGTGAGTAGATTCGCCGGCTTGCGCTTGCTCGACAGCAAAACCGAACGCAGCATTGATGTGGTACCGCAGGAAAATGGAGGCATTGTCCCCGATGTTCACCTCGCAGCCGATTGGATTTGTGAGCAGCCCGTTCAAGGACACAAGCGAGATTCCCAAAGGTCTTGGCGCTCAACACCAGGCCGATGGTGGGCTCAACATCCTGCCCGAGTTTGAGCTAGGGCTTACCGACATCGAGGGCTTTTCGCATCTCATCGTTCTCTGGGAGTTCGATCGCTCGCAGGGGTTCGAATTGCTCGGCGCCCCGCCTACGGATAATCGGCCGCACGGCGTGTTTGCCACGCGCTCTCCACGACGTCCGAACCCGATTGGCCTGACCATCGTCGAGTTGCTTCGTCGCGAAGGCGTCCGGCTGCACGTTCGCGGCGTCGATATGCTGGATGGGACACCTATTCTCGACATCAAACCCTATTTGTCCAGCGTCCCGGCTGAAAGGCTTCGCCGCGGCTGGCTAGCGGAAGCTGAGGCGCGAAAAAAATGATGCGGCCCGCGCCGTATTCGCACATCGCCGTCAGCAATGTCTCGGCAAATTAACTCATTTCGGTCTGATGCTTAGTACAATAATTCTTCGAGGTGCCCGGGGTATGCCGTCCAGCCCGGCTCGTTTCAGGACCTCGCGTTCCTCTTATGTTCCTACTCACGCAGACGACTCACCGGATGACCATTCAATACGATGCCGACGTGGGGCATCGTTTCACGCCGAATCTCCGTGCCCGGATTCCCGGCGAAGACGGCGGATACTTTGTCGTAACCAATTCGTTGGGCTTCCGCTCCGATCACGAATTTGAGCGCGCTGCCAGCGCGGCACCCGCGCATTCTGATGTTCGGCGATTCCTACACCGCCGGCGATGACGTCTCCAACGCCGACCGCTACTCGGATCAGCTGGGCGCGGATTCTGGGAGCGGAAGTGCAGAACTACGGCATACCGGGAAGCGGCACCGATCAGCACCTGCTGATCTACCGGAAGTTCGCGCGCGATGTGGAAGCCGATCTGGCGATGATCTGCGTGCAGATCGACAGCTTCCATCGCATCCAGGTTTCGCATCGGCCCAACATCGACCGCGTTACCGGCAAGCAGATCATGGTTCCCAAGCCGTATTTTGATTTGCAGAACGGCGAGCTAGTGCTGCACCAGGTGCCGGTGCCGAGAGAGCGTCCAGAAGACACGGGGCACGTGGATCTGGAGGCGGGCAAGGAAACGCCGCGCTGGTACGACAGTTTGCACGATGCGTATCTGAAGGTCCCCGGACTGAGCGCGGTGCGGCATTCGCCGCTGTTCAAAGAGCTGGGATATCGCGCTGTTTCCGAGTTGAACCGCGCCACCGGCAAGCATCCGTATCCGGACATTCTTTCGGACGATACGCCGGGTTGGAAGCTGATGTCGGCGATCCTGAAGCAATTCATCGCCGAGTTGAAACCGCGGCCAGTCGCGATCGTTCCGATTCCAACGTCGGAGTTCTATTACCACGGCGTCAAGCCCGTGTATCAGCCGCTGTTTGAAACGCTGGAAGATCGCGCGGCAGGGCGTCCACGTCTTTGACGTGAGCACGCGGTTGGTGAATCTGCCGTTCAAGGTGCGGCGAACCTTGGGATGCGAGATTGGCGGGCACTTTACGCCGATGGCCAATCGCATGGTGGCCGAGAACATGGCGGAGGAAATCCGCAGTCGCGGCTTGCTGCCGGCAGTCGAAGACGAGCGTTGCGGTGAGCGGACTGAAGCCGTCCAGGAAGTCGCGCCAGGCAATGCCGGAAGTGCGCAGCGACTCGATTGCGATCCTCGGGATCTCCTGCTTCTATCACAACTCGGCTGCGGCGCTGATTCGCGATGGCAAGATCGTGGCCGCGGCGGAGGAAGAGCGCTTCACCCGCGTGAAGAACGACCGCCGTTTCCCGCACAATGCCATCAACTTTTGTCTGGAACAGGCAGGAATCTCGCAGAAGCAACTGACCGCCGTGGTCTACTACGACAATTCCGCGCTGACCTTTGAGCGGCTGTGCCATTCCATCATGGCGGTCGATCGCGAGCCGGCAGCTTCGATGTGGCAGCAGATTATGCCGTCATGGCTGCGCATGAAGCTGCATCTGCCGAAGCTGATTCGCAGCTTCCTGAGCTATGAAGGGCCGATTCTGCAGGGCGTCCATCACCGTTCGCATGCCGCGAGTTGTTTTTTCCCGTCACCGTTTGAGCGAGCGGCAATCCTTACCATCGACGGCGTTGGCGAATGGGCGACGGCCAGCATCGGGCGCGGCGAAGGTAATCGCGTGGAGCTGATCAAGGAGATGCGCTTCCCGCACTCGCTCGGGCTGCTGTATTCGGCGTTCACGCAGTTCACCGGCTTCAAGGTGAATTCCGGCGAGTACAAGATGATGGGCCTGGCGCCGTATGGCGAAGCGGTCTACCGGCAGCAGATTCTCGATCACCTGGTGGACCTGAAGAGCGACGGCTCGGTGGAGCTGAACCTGGAGTATTTCGGATTCCTTCGCGAAACCCAAATGACCAACGAGCGTTTTGCCGACGTTGTTCGACGGACCGAAGCGGCAAGCGGAGAGCCGCATCACGCGGCGCGAGATCAATCTCGCCAAGTCGATTCAGGAGGTCACCGAGGAAGCGCTGCTGCGCATGGCGTGCGAGGCGAAGCGGCTTACCGGCGAGAAGAATCTTTGCCTGGCGGGCGGCGTGGCGCTGAATTGCGTGGCCAATGGCCGCATCCTGCGCGAGGGGCCGTTTGACGACATCTGGATTCAGCCCGCTGCCGGCGATTCCGGTTGTGCCGTGGGAGTCGCGCTGGATGCCTATCACACCTATTACGGGCGCGATCGCGACTTCACGCCCGGCGTCTCAGCGCAAGGCGGATCGTACTTCGGGCCCGGACTTCTCGGGCGACGAGATCGAAGCGTATCTGGAGACCTACGGCTATCCCTATCGCAAGCTTTCCGGAAGCTGAGCGCAATCGTTTCCTCGCGGAGAAGCTGGTTGAGGGCAAGGTCGTCGGCCATCTGTCGGGCCGGCTGGAGTTTGGGCCGCGCGCGTTGGGAGCGCGGTCGATCCTCGGCGATCCGCGCAATCCGGATATGCAGGCCAGCCTGAATCTGCGGATCAAGTACCGCGAATCGTTCCGGCCGTTTGCGCCGGCGGTGCTGGCGGAGCGGGTGTCGGACTACTTCGAACTGGATCGCGAGAGCCCATACATGCTGCTGGTTGCGCCGGTGAAGAAAGAGCGGCGGCTGCCGTTGGATGCCGACCTGGGGCAGGATGACGATCTGCTGCCAGTGGTTCGGCGTCTGCGCAGCGATATTCCTGCGGTCACACACGTCGATTATTCGGCGCGCATCCAGACCGTGCGGCAGGAGCATCATCCGGAGTTCCACGATCTGATCGCGGAGTTCGAGCGCCAGACCGGGTTGCGGCGTGGTGGTCAACACGTCGTTCAACGTTCGCGGAGAGCCCATCATCTGTACTCCGCAGGATGCCTATCGCTGCTTCATGCGGACGGAGATGGATGTCCTGGCGCTGGAGGACTACATCCTTCTGAAGCCAGAGCAACCGCCGTGGTTCGAAGGCAAAGGGGAAGGTCTGGAAAATGAAGATGTGGTGCAGGCTTCTGCCGAGAAGGCGCCTGAGAAGCTGTTGGAAGAGCTGTCGCGTGGTGTTCGACAAGGAGTTCTGGCCGGCGGCGGAAAAACTGAAGGCCAGCGGACAAGCTGCGGATCACGGAAGAGTTCCGCAAGACTCCCACAATGTGGGAGGACGCAAACGAGCCTGCAGATCGCAAGCCTCTGTTTGAACTCGGGCGGGAAGCGCTGAGCGAAGATCCCGATCCGGTGCGGTTTGCGGACGAGTTGACGGCGAACTGGCTGAGCCCTGAAGCTGGCGGCTGTGCTGAAGCCGGCGGTGACGAAGCTGATCAGGATCGGCCTGAAGCATCAGGTGGAAGTGGAGATCGACGAGCAGGTCAGCGAGTCGGTTTACGTGATGTTCTAGCGGCTGCGAAAGGCCGGAAGAGCAGATCCCTCGCCGACTGAAGTCGCTCGTGATGACGAATGAATGTAATGCGCGCGAGCTTGATGGCTCCCTCTACCTGACCTGTTTCGCGGGTAGTGGCACGCAGCCGTCGACTACTACAACATCTTTCACGCGGCCATAGGAATGGGTCCCGATTCATGTTTCGGACGCCACGGGTGTCGAGCACAGTGCCTGGGACGCTCAGAGTATTCGCGCTCATTCAAAACCGTAATCTCGTTGAACACGATGAGACGGCCGTAGCTGCCGCTGCAATCCTGAGACGGGCGGATCAGCTTGCCATCCTCACGGAAGATTGCGCCCGCGCCGCGGCTGAAGCGGATGTCCGTGGAGATGGGATTTCGCGGATGGCGGATCAATTCTCCGGTCAGCGAGCGCGAATAGAAGAGCCAAAGCTGAAGGCCGCCGCCGCGCGGCTCTTGTAGGGTCACGAAAAACCAGTACAGGCCGTTCTCGATCCAGACCGTCGTGTCCACCGCCGGGGCTTTCAGCAGAACCTTTACTTGTTCCCAAACGTCGGGGAAGCGCTGACAACGATAAAGCTGCACGCTCCCATCGGCGACACTCTCCGGAACCATATAGAGCTGTCCGTTGTCGCGAAAAATGCATGGATAGGAAAGGTGGTACGGCTTTTCCAGTACAGGCATGGTTGGCGACAGAGTGCTGTCCGCGTTGATCTCGGCGCAGACGATGATGCCCTTTTGCGTGCTGTAATGGAAGATCTTCGAAGAATACCCAGGGCTTGCCGTCGTGCTCGATGACAAATGGATCGGCATAGAAGTGGCCGCGCGGAGATTGGATCCAGCGAAATCCGCGCAGGTTTAATGGGGCGTGTTGGCCCGCCGAATTATTTCCTGTCTTCACTCCGAGCATCCAATGCGGAAGCTCTTCGCCAATGAATCGAATGTCGCGCGCGCTGAACACAAGTGTCGGAGCCAGGATTTTGCTGAGCCACGGCAGCATCTGGGCATCGGTTGGAACCGTGTAGGCTTTCTTCCGACCTCGAGTCGGGAGGCGGAATAGCAGCTTCGATGCTTGCCCAACCTGATTCGTGCAGTTGATGGAGCTTTTGGATGAGGAACGTAGTCGAGCCCCAATACGGCTGCACGCGATTGCGGGCCCAGGAGCTTCCCTGAATCGTCGCAAACGACGCCCTTGTAAAGAATCTGACCCGCGTCGGGCTCGTCGGTCAGGCGCTCGAGAGCGGCGCAGGAGAGGAGATTGTCCTCGTAGACCTCCCAGAAATATGGTGGGCCGCCGCGGTAGTGATCGGGATCTCCGTGGTGATAGGCCCAGACGCCATAGCGTGCGGCGTGCAAGATTTCGCCGCGAAGAGGCTGGAAGCCAAATTTGACCAGCACGTCCAGATTCTTCTCGCGGATGCGGGCGACGGCATCCTCCGGAAAGCGCTGGGAATTCTGATCGGCGATGGGCGTCACCGAAAGGACTCGACATCTTTGAAATAGCGCGTGCAATCGACCTCGCGCCAGCGGATCGGGAGCTTCGGAAATCCGCTTGGCGTCCCAGGCCAAATATCGCGCGAAAAGCCCGGTGCGAGTTGCTTCTTCGGCGTCGCGGCGCATCGGCGTTGAAAACCACCAGTTCCAGGCGGGCAAAATTGCTGTTTGCGATGTGTTCGAGGGTCTCTGCCAGGTAAGCCGGCAGTGGGCGGGGCCATCAAGCAAAACACCAATGCGCAGGTGGGGGGCTCGGGAAGTGGAGTTCAAAAACCACGGAGCGTGCATTGATGAGGAGTTGTAATGTTGTAAATTTATGGTAACAGTTTCATCAGCGAAGTTCGAGGGGGCTTCGAGCGTCGAAGTGGAGAGCAAGTCCGCCGCCGCACCACATCACTTAAGAAGGGTAAGAAATGGGTTGTGTTCGAAGGGGAACCGAAGCATAATCGCTGACGGCTGGGTCGACTGGAAACGCGGGCCGGCTATGAATCGTCTGCGCGGCTAAGGGCCGGGATGTTAGCGTAGCCGACCACGCGCACGTGGAGGTCGAGCTCTTACAAAATCAGAGTTCTCAGGGACGGTGATCGTGCCGCAGCCTGAACGGTTCAGATTTCAGCTTCCTCGCCCTGAAGGGCCGCTCTAACGGCAAAAATAAACAGCTATCGAGACTGAACGGGATTCCCGCTAATGGAACGTTGCGAAGTGGTCGACATTATTTGCCAAATCGTCAGGGAGGTCCCCGGCGCACCGGAAACGGTCGACGAAAATACCCGTCTGTTCGGCTCGGAAGGCTTTCTCGATTCGCTCAAGCTGGTCAATGTCGTCCTCGACACGGAGCAGCAGATCAACGACAGCTACAACCTCGCCATTTCTCTCGCTGATGACCGCAGCGTCTCCCAGAAGCGCAGTCCTTTTCGTACTGTTGCCTCGCTGGCCGACTACGTTCTCGCGGTCGCCGCCGAGCAACCCCGGGCCTGACCGTGAGCGAACAACCTGTCGCGCTGGTTACCGGATCTCGCACTGGAATCGGCCGCTACGTCGCTGAACAACTCGTCGCCGCCGGATACCAGGTAGTTGGCTGTAGCCGCCAGCCTGCCGACTGGACGCTCGAAGGCTACAGCCACTTCGAAGCGGACGTTGCTGATGAGTCGCAGGTGAAGGCGCTGCTCACCAACATCCGCCGGAAGTACAAGCGTCTGGATGTCACCTTCAACAACGCCGGCGTGGCCAGCATGAATCATAGCCTTCTGATGCCGGTCGCCACGCTCGACCGCATCATGAGCATCAACGTTCGCGGGACATTTCTGGTGTCTCGCGAAAGCGCCAAGCTCATGCGACAGAAGCGGTGGGGACGCATCGTGAATCTCTCCACCGTCGCCGTGCCGCTCAGCCTAGAAGGCGAGGCCGCCTACGTCGCATCGAAGAGCGCGGTCGAAGGGCTCACTCGTGTGATGAGCCGCGAGTTCGCCGAACTGGGCATCACCGTCAACGCCATCGGGCCAGGGCCAATCGAGACCGAGCTTATCCGGAATGTGCCCGAAGCGGCGATTCAGTCGTTGCTCGTCGCGGCTGCCTATCCATCGCATGTGCCGCGCTGAGGATGTCTTCCACGTGCTCCAGTTCCTGATCGATCGCAAGAGCGATTCGATCACGGGACAGGTCATTTACCTGGGAGGAGCATAGTTCGTCATGTATCGCCTGGACTGGCTCTACCGCGTGTTCGATGACAGTCTCGATAGAGATTTCATCATCTGGCGCGAACAGAAGTACTCTTACGGCTGGCTCCGCGAGCATATCGCCGCATGGCAACCGCGGCTCGCCGCCTCGATGATCGCGCGGGGTACATGTTGTTGCCGTTGAAGGCGATTATTCTCCCGAGGTCGTGGCACTTCTGCTGGCGCTGATCGACGCGGGTTGCATCGTGGTGCCACTCGCGCGCCAGCAGCGCGCCGCAACGCGAGGAATTCAAGTCGATTGCCGAAGTGCAGGCCGGGATCTGTTTCTCCGAAGGCGACCGCTTCACCATCACCCAGTATGATCGCGCGGTTGGCAATCCGGTGACACAGAAGCTTATTGCCCTTGGCGACCCCGGGCTCGTACTCTTTTCCTCAGGGTCCACCGGGAAGAGCAAGGCCGCACTCCACAACTTCGCGCGGCTATTGGAAAAATTTCAGGTTCGGCGCAACTCCCTGATCACGCTCACCATGCTACTGCTGGACCACATTGGCGGCATCAATACGCTGTTCTATGTCCTCTCCAATGCCGGGAACCGTTGTGGCCGTGGAAAATCGCGACTCCCGATGAGGTTTGTTCGGCCATAGCGCGCCATGGAGTCGAGCTGCTGCCGACGTCACCGACGTTTCTCAATCTGCTGCTAATCTCCGAAGCGTGGAGGCGTCACAATCTCTCTTCCTTGCGGCGCGTTACCTACGGCACGGAAGTTATGCCGTCGCGAACCCTCCAGCGACTTCATGAGATCCTGCCCAATGTCGAGTTGCTACAGACCTACGGGCTTTCCGAACTCGGCATCCTGCGTTCCAAATCGCGCAGCTCCGATTCGCTGTGGGTGAGGGTCGGAGGTGAAGGAGTCGAGAGCAAGGTGCAGCAAGGCACGCTGTGGATACGCACGCGCTCGGCCATGCTGGGCTACCTTAACGCGCCTTCGCCCTTCGATGAGGACGGCTGGTTCAATACCGGCGACACGGTGGAGGTCGATGGCGAGTATCTGTGCATTCTTGGCCGCAAGAGTGAAGTGATCAATGTGGGCGGCGAGAAGGTCTACCCGGTCGAAGTCGAGAGTGTTCTGCTCGATATGCCCAACGTCAAGGATGTAACGGTGAGCGCGATGGCGAATCCCATCACCGGGCAGGTTGTGATGGCGCGCTTCAACCTCGTCGAAGCCGAAGAGCTTCCAGCCTTCCGCCGGCGGATGCGCGAGTTTTGTGCGTCGCGTCTGGCGAGCTTACAAGGTTCCGGCGAAAGTGGAAATCGTTGACGACGCGCAGTACAGCGAGCGCTTCAAGAAGATGCGCAAGGGCAATCAGCCGGAGTTGGAAGGCGAATCTTGCGGGGGGGCGAAATGATCTACAAGACCCTCGCCACGTCGGAACACTGGTTCCCGCGCATGTTGCGTTCGGCCCGGCGCGGAGTAACCAACTTCAGCCTGCCGGCTCCGCGGGTGCTGACGGTCCCACTGGTTGGCATTATTCTGGCGGTCCGTTCGGTGTATTACTTCGTGGCGCGAGTGTTTGTGTGCGAGCCGTTCTTCAAGTCGTACTGCACGAAGTATGGACGGAACCTGCACACCGGCGTGTTCCTGCACTGGATACAGGGCCGCGGCGAGTTGATCATTGGAGACGATGTGACCATCGACGGAAAGTGCAGCTTTCATTTCGGGGCACGCGGAGCGGCGCGGCCAAAGCTGACGATCGGCTCCAATACAACGATTGGCCATGGATCGATCTTCGCAGTCAGCAAAGGGGTCTCCATCGGTCAGAAATGCTTAATCGCGGGATGCGTCTGCATTCTCGATTCGCCGGGCCATCCTCTCGATCCCGCGGCGCGCGAAGCGGGAGCGCCGGTTTCGGATGACGAAGTGAAGCCGGTGGTGATTGAGGACAATGTCTGGATCGGATATGAGTCGGTGATCATGCCCGGAGTCACGATTGGCAGGAATAGTGTGGTGGCGTTCGGTTCGGTGGTGACCAGCGATGTTCCGCCTAACACTATGGCGCTGGGCAATCCAGCGAGGAAGTTTCCACTGCCGCAGAAGGAAAGCGCCACCTCAGGCTGAAAGCCGCCTTCGGAGGTTAATAAACAAGGTAGCGGTTGTGAAGTTGTGCCCACTCACCCTGGATTTAATCGGAACTTTCCAGGCTTTCAGCGGTAGGATTTTCTTACTTTTTCAAGAAGTAAGCAAAGTAAGATTTTCCCAGAAATCTTACTGGTAAGAAAATCTGCAAGGCTGCTAAGAAAAGCCGGAATCAATCCATCGATCGTTCTGAGGAAGGGTCGGATAGAGGACGGGCCGGTTTAAGCAGTGCAAGCGAATCTCGCCCATGCACGCCACTTCTGGCGGATCGCTGAAGAGCATTGGCTACTCGACGGGCGGTAAAATCGGCGCCGAAGGTAAAGCGCAAGACTGGTCCGAAGCTATTGGCGGCGGCGACGCCGACAAAGAAAAGCCCGGGTACAGAGGACTGAAAGTCCGTGGAAACGACGGGAGTGTGTTCCACGGCGCGCAGTTGCGATGAAATTTCTGCGCTCAGAAAAGTTAATCGACGCAGGTCAACGCGATAGCCGGTGGCGGCGATCACATGGCCGGTCAGATGCTCCACCTCCGAGCCATCTGGCCCGGTCAGCAACAGACGGACTTGGTCGTTGAGAACATCGGCGCGCTGCACCGTATATCCCAGCATCATGGGTACCCGGCCAAGGATCCGTTCCTTGACCGTCCAGCCGCCGGCGGGACCGAACGTGGTCCGCACCAGTCGCAGGCGGAGATCTTGCGGCAAGTGGCGGAAGAGCCAAGGGAAGTCCGCGAAGAAACGGGAGCGTAATCCGGGGCCGAGCCCGGAAGTTGGGCGCCGAAGGCGCTCCCACAGAGAGCGCTCCGCCGCTGCTGGTCCAGTGTGGAAACGTAATGAGGCGCAGCGCGCGAGGAGAGTGACGTGTGCGCCGCTCTCCGACAGAATCGCTGCCAGATCGGCTGCCGATGAGCCGCCACCGAGGACGGTCACATTCCTTCCACGAAACTGTTCGACCGAGCTGTGTGCCGAACTGTGCGAGAGGAATTGCGCCGGCAAGTCGGACAGGTTCGGGGGCACATGATGGAAATGGCTGATGCCTACGGCAAGCACCACGTTGCGTGCAGCCGCAACCTCGCCAGGGGCGAGCTTCAGAGAGAAACCACCCGGAATCCTGTCGATTGCCATTACCTGCGTCTGCTCAAGCTGCGGCACAAAGCGTTTCTGGAATTCGAGTCCGTAGGCGGTGAAGGTTTCCAGCCGCACCGGAATTCTCGTATCGTGATAAGGGATCTGCTGCTCGGCGCAAAAGTGCCGCAGGGTGAAGGAGCCCTTGGGGTCCGAAAGGCTGGAGGCAAAGCCGTCAGACTTCAGGAGCATTCCCGGGAGGCATATGCTCGCGCCAGGACTGCATGGGAGAGCCGAAGATCCGAAAACTCAATCCTGCGGCCTGAAGATGGGCGGCAATCGACAACCCGTAGGGACCAGCACCAACAATGGCAACTTCCGATAGCTCGTTCACAACATTCCCTGAAAAGGCTAGTATTGAATGGGTTTACCCGCTTGCGATCTTACTACAATGCAATACTATACTGGCCGCAATAGTACCGAGCGATGAAACCAAAAGTTCTTCTGGCGGCGACCACCAACTGGTTTTCGACTGCCCGGCTAGCCACAGCTCTTGCCAAGGTGGGCTTCACGGTTGAGGCCGTGTGCCCGTCAGGTAACCCCATTGCTAAAACGAAGGTGGCCCCGAGAACCTATGATTACCGCGGTCTAGCTGGTCCGGCATCATTTCAGCGAGCGCTGAATGCAGCGCATCCTGATCTGGTGATTCCTTGCGATAACCTGGCCACCGCCCATCTCTACGGTTTGTATGACAACCCACTTTGCTCGGGGCAGGATGCGCTGGCGATCCGAGAGTTGTTAGAGCGTTCGCTGGGAGACCGTGCCAGCTATCCCATTCTTGCCGCCAGAAGCAAATTCATTGCTCTGGCGCGGGAGGAAGGGGTAGTGGCGCCGGAAATGGTTGCTATTACTACGGCCAGCGAACTCGCGACATGGTCTGCTTGTCATGAGTTTCCGGCGGTGCTGAAAACCAATGGCTCGTCGGGCGGTGGAGGAGTGCAATTCGTGGGATCTGCGGCGGAGGCCAGCCAGGTTTTCAGCTTACTAAGCGCTCCACCTTTGGCATCGCGGGCGATGAGCAGAGTGATTTTCGACCGCGATTTTACTTTAGTTTTGCCCTGTCTGCGGCGCAGGAGGCCGGTTGTCAATGTGCAAGGCTTTATCGCCGGAAGGGACGCCACTATCCAAGTCGCCTGCTGGCAGGGCAAGGTAGTAGCCAGCATCGCTGCCGAAGTACTGGAGGTGTGGGAACCGAAGGGTCCCTCGACTGTGCTGCGGCGCATTGACAAGCGCGAGATGGTGGAAGCTGCGGAAAAGATCGCGCGTCGCCTCGGGCTCTCGGGGCTTCATGGCTTCGACTTCATCCTCGAGGAGGGTACAGGTAAAGCCTTTGTCATCGAGGCCAATCCGCGGGCCACGCAAATCTGCCATCTGCAGCTCGGAGCCGGCCACGACTTGCCCGCGTCGTTGTACGCGTCGGTCGCCGGAGAGCCGCTGGGCAACTTCACGAGTGTGACCGACCGCGAGGTGATCGCCTTGTTTCCGCAGGCATGGGTGCAGAATCCGGCGAGCGAATATCTGCAGTCTGGCTATCATGACGTCCCGTGGGATGAGCCTGAACTGGTGCGGGCTTGCATGAAGCTGCGACAGAACCGATGGCACTCTTATGCCAATTGGACCAGGTTTTGGTCCAAGCTTGGAGTGCAGCGCCCCTAATCGTGAAGAAGGGCCTGTTCCAGATCGCTGACCTGTGAAGATGGCCAGCCGAATCCCATCCGTACATTGTCAGGATCCTGTCACAAGGCCCTATCGGTGCGAGCTGATTGGGTGGTGGACCAAGAACGTATGGCTGCCTTTTCCTGTTGATGCGGCCGGCAGTTTTGTGTCAGGGCAGAGTGATGAGGGAGGGGCTATTGCTTTCGTAGGTTGTGACCGTCCCGTCCCCGTTCTTGGGTAGAGCTATCACGGTGAGTGGGAATCCAACATAGTGTGGGCTGTACTCCGTTTCGATCGCAAGCATCGCTCTTGCTACATTGGAGAGATGTTCCGCGGTAGGGCAGTGCCCGGACTTAGTCAGATCAAGATCAGCTCTGGTGCTGTCATTAAATTCCCGCTGGGGCCCGCTGTTTGCGGTATCGATAAGCCTCAGTCCAGTTCCACGGCCACGCCATCCAAAATCGTAAACTGTGTTCTTGGGCCCTCCTTTCTTGAGGACCACCTCAAAGGGGCCGTTGACAGTCTTAGCATTCCAGTCGGGCATCAGGGTGAGGGAGTAAACAAGTGGGACTCCATTCTCATATCCGGCGATTACATACTGGACGAGGTATCCGTCCACTCCCCAGTCCTGCCCTCTTTTCATCTTTCCGTTCTTGATCGCCTCGCTGGCCCAGCTGAACGTCGAGGTCATCTGCTTCTTTATGACCTCGACCAATCCAGAGAGCGAGATATCGGCGTCGGTGCTGTCGTCAAGCTGGCTGACCCAAGTTGGAAAGTCATAGACAACAGCGCCGCCCGCTTTCGCCGACTCATAGTAAAGATCAGCCACCACCAGGCGGTTCTTCAAGAGAGCGATCTTGACCGCGGTGCCTTCTGGGACCGTCTTCCCGTCGGCACCGACGGCCATACCGCAGGAGCTAGTGACGTATACGACCGTCGTAGCTCGAGCTCCGTTGGTGGCCACCGCGACCACAGCGACAATGATGGCGAGATATCGTTTGCGCATTCGCTGATCAGCTTCGTAAAGAACTACGGCGCGAAGTAGCCGGAGATATCCAGGATCAATTGCGTCAGAGCGTAGGCGAAGGCGTCGATGGAACCATTGTTCGTCGGCACAATTGCCATGTTCGACGTGATGAATCCATCGTAGGCGTTCAGGGTAGAGACTACCGGCTGTTGCTCGCCATCAGGCCACAAGGTGAGGTAAGGCATGGAGCCCGGCGGCACCACCGTCGCATTAAAAATGTATCCCGATGCGCTGCCCGGTGGGGCACACACACTGCCCTCAACATTTACAACGATCTGCCCCGTGAAGCCATTACCGCTCTGGCGGGTGTCCAACACGCGGCAAGGCACCGCCGGGTACATCGACAATCCCCCTGTTCCGGGCGCGGCGAAATAGCCATCGACATCAACCAGGAGGTTGGTGCTGTTGCTGTGAGCATAGAAGGCGGTGGCATTCTCGCTGCCGGCAGGCACGATGGCCGCATTGGCTACCACCGTCCCGGTGTTGTCGTTCAGAGTGGAGACCAATGGTTGCGGCTCACCCTTGGGCCACACCGTCAGATAATCCAGTCCGCCAGGAGACGGTAGCACCGTGACATTGAACGAGTAGGCCGTCGCATTGCTCGGGACCGCGCAATTTCCCGGGATCGAGTAATCGCGCTCTACTCCTGCCCGTAGCATCCCCTGGTCCTGGTTGTTACGGGTGTCCACGATGCGGCAAGGCGTCAGCGGATAGAACTGATAGCTATTGCTGGCAGCCGGCGCAAAGTAGGCATCGATGTCGAGGATAACGTTGGTAGTGTCGCTCACGTACACGCTGACTGCGCCGCTTACGCCGGCCGGTACGATGGCCGCGTTGGCCTTGATCCGCCCGTCCGGTGAGTTCAGCGTGGAAACTACCGGCTGCATCTCCGGGGTGGGCCAGATAGTTAAGTAGCCCAGGGTAGTAATGGGCACGACGGTCACATTCAAGGAATAGGCCGCGGCGCTGGAAGGAATATTGCAGTTGGTATTTTGCGGGAGAGGGAAGCTGCGAGAGGTCCCACCCGTAATGGCCGGGCCGCCAAATGTACCCATCGCCTGGCGGGTATCCACCAGACGGCACGGAGTGACGTTGATCAGTTCCAGCTTGGTGCTGCCGCCAATGACGGAAACGGTACCGTCACTGACATCTGCAACATAGGCAGTATTGGTCGACAAGTTGACGGCCAGCTCGCTGGGGCCATCTCCAACCGCGATGGGTAAGACGGAATTGCTTGCCCCATCAATCACGCTGACGGTCCCGGCGGTGTTGCAGGCAACAGCGGTACCACAGAAATTAGGCACGTAAATCTGGTTGGTCGTAGCGTTGACAGCTACGAACAGGGGCGAGACGCCGACGCCGACGGTGGTGGTGTTATTGCTGGCGCCGTCGATGACCGTCACCGTTCCAGGGCTGCCGCAGGTGGAATCGTTGCCGCACTCGTTGGCGACATAAATCTGGTTGGTCGCCGCGTTGACCGCAATGCCTCCGGGAGAATCTCCCACAACAACCGTGGCGGCGGAATTGGTCACGCCATTGATGGCTGTGACCGTTCCCGGGCTTCGGCAAGTGACATCATTGCCGCAGTTGTTGGAGACGTAGATTTCATTGGTGGTCGCGTCGAGATCGAGGTAGTAGGGATCGAATCCAACCGCCACCGCCACCGTGCTGTTGTTGTTACCGTTAATCACCGTCGTTGTGCCCACGCTGCTGCACGTAATGTCGTTGCCGCAGAGGTTGGCCACGTAGATTTTATTGGTGGTGGAGTTCACCGCCAGGTCCTCGGGATAATCTCCCACCGTGACGGTCGCGATGTTATTGGTGGCCCCATTGATTGCGGTTACGGTCCCCGGGCTCAGGCAATTGACATCGTTGCCGCAGTAATTGGCCACGTAAATCATGTTGGTTGTCGCGTTCACCGCGATCGCGTCAGGCCCATATCCAACGGTGATCGTTGCGGTGACGGTATTACTGGCTCCATTAATCACCGTGACCGTCCCGGCGCTACTGCACGTGAGGTCGTTGCCGCAAAGGTTGGCCACGTAGATGGTGTTGGTAGTCGGGTTCACAGCCACGGCGACCGGAGAATCGCCCACCGTAACCGTTGTGGTGCCATTGGTGGCGCCATTAATCACGGTCACGGTGCCCGGGCTGCTACAGGTAGGATCGCCTCCACACTCGTTGGCCACGTAAGCATTGTTGGTGACGGCGTCCACCGCGACACCACTTGGTTTCGTCCCTGCAGGTACCGTCGCGATCACCACCTGCGCGACCGCAGGCAGCGCTCCCGCTAACAGGCTGACGGCAAGAACCAGGAACAGAGTGTGACGCGAGGTATGCACGGCGTTTCTCCCGGCGAATGCTCTTAATCTTTGCAACTGGGTCGCGGCCACGCGACTAGCGGACATTTGCGGCGTCCCACGAACAGTTTTCGTTGGGCCAGTGTGCTGCGACCCATAGAAAAAGCTAAGGTTGCGCGCAATGTGCAGTCAAGGACGATGGTATGTTCGACGGCGTCAGCGAGATCAATCTCGAATCCACAATACCTTGACCTGCCTTGAAATCAGACGGATCCACGCAGGGCTGTTCTCCCGGCTGGTCTGGTGCAGAACTTGCTCTCGCAGCCGGTCTGCTGGATCCGGGGTCGTCGGTTGGCGGAGTTGCGACCTGATCGTCGGCTGAGGTGAAAATTCCTGATCGTAATAGACTGCCATGTTTCCCAAGGGAGTCAGTTGTAAGGTAGCGCGCGTGATAGATAGTGTTCGGCGTTAACCCGGTAATGGTTACGCTCGCGTCATAAACGTTGGGTATTCCCTGGGCCAGGGCGTGTTGGTCCAGATAGTCGGTAACGGGCTGAGTTTGATTGGCATAGTTGGCCGTCAGCATATTCAGGAAACCGAAGTTGGGGTAGGGTTGCATGCAGTTCGGAGGTTGCGGATTATTGATATCGCAGGTGCCGGGAGCGGCGGTCCCATAGTAAACCGTCAGCGTAGTATTTGGCTTAAAGACACTCAGATAAATCGTAGCGGTTGTGGGGCTGACGATGGGAAGAGTAAGTACGGGATTGATGCTGGGCGGGTTACCGTTGTCGCCTGCCACCCACTCAAATTGCACTGGAGTGGTGTAGTCAGTCCAGGGCGAGTTACAGGGATGCGAGTTGTGCCGTACGGATTGGCAGCCGGCAATACGCGTTTCCACCGGCGGCGAAGAGCCATCGGGATTCTTGCCTGACCTCCACCGAACATAGTCGAAGCTCCACTTATAAATCTGGTTGAACTCCTTAACCGAGTACGTCCAGCCGCTGTCGCCTCCGATAGTTTGACCATTGGCGCTGTTCCACACATTGGAGAAAAGATCATCCCCTTCGTTCAGGTAAGTCGCGTTATTGGTCTTGTACCAATACCATGCGTAGGCAGTCGCCACCAGGTCATTCAGTTCGGTAGGCCTGGTACAGAGTGCCGGTGACGAGCGCCGGATTCTTTGGCACATCGTAGGCCCCATAGGCGAAAGTATGCGTGGAAGGAATATATTGAGTAGCTTCCAGCCAATCCAGGGTCTTCTTGATCTCTAAAGGTATCCTCGCGTCCGGCGTGTTTCCTTCAGCCAGGTCAAGCTCGTAATAGGTGATCAGGGCCTCCATCGCAAGACCTACCATAAAAGGATGGATGTCATAGCCCTGCTGGTTAGGATTACTAAGGCTAAGGTTATAGCTTTGATCGAGGTAGCCTAGCATCACATCGACGGTGCGCAGCATAAATGCGTTGTTTCGCGGCACGCCAATGATTTCGTTGGCTAGACGGTCATCCATCATGTAGGCGCTTACGCGAATGCTTTCAGCATAGACGCTTCCGCTGTAGTAAAGATCGTAGGCGCCGTTGTTCGCCAGGAGATTGACCGCAGTTTGATAGGTTGTATCCCCGGTACGCATGTAGTGCATCGCCATGCCATAGGGGAATTGATTAGGCTCCTGCGACAAAACCGGCAGCCGTCCCGATGGTCATGTCGTTATAGGGTTCCATCGCCAGCTCAGTACAGCGCTGCCACTCGTTCGGGTCGGTCTGCTTGTACTGTTGCTGGTGGTACTGGTCATAGTCGGCTATCTGCTGATAGACGCGGCCGCCGTCATAGTTCCAAGCTTCAAAATAGACGCTGGATGGGATATCGAAAAGTCCGGAGAAGTTGCCATTGTCGAGACTCGCCCACGGGTTGCCATCGATATTGTTGGTGCACCAGAAATCCGCGTTGGCAGTTCCCACAGGAGCACTGAAGTTGACCATGTTGTTCTCCCAGGTACTTATCCCGGGGATGGCGGGAAAAGTCGTGGGCGGCGTCGCCGTAAAGGACGCGGTCGGCAATACCGTGAAGTTGTAGGTCAGAGATACCGGATGGCCGGCGTTTTGTCCGTTCAGTTGTCCCTGAAAGCTGGCAGCAACCTGGTAATGTCCGGGGACGGCATGCGAATTCGCTCTTAGCCGCAAGGTTGTGTTGGTGCTGTAGATCGCTCCGTTGGAACACGCTTCGGTGATCGGGTCATAGTCGCCGTCCCAACCTTGAGGCGGGGGATTGGAAGGAGCATCAAGGCCGCAAAGATACTGGGCCGTGATGCTATTGTTCGTCACAATCCGGCCGGTATCCAAATTCGTGATGACAACAGTTTTCCATGAGCACGATCGCATCCGGCGATCCGCTCAACAGATTGGGCTGGGTGGCAATATAGAGGTCATTACACTCGCGCGAACTCTTCGAAGTGGGAGTGCAGGCGGGCGACTGGGTGGGATCGCCTTGATAGAGATTCTGGCCGCCGACTGGCCACAGACTGAAAACCAGAGGTCCATTGGGATCGAGTAGCCCAGATCGGCAGGACTGAAAGTCTTCGTACAAGCCGCCACAGCCTGGCGCCGGAGGTGAGCCGCAAGTCGCCCGTCGCGGGGCCGGGAAAACTGGCCCACATGCCGCGCATCGCCCACTAAACTGGCCACATAGTAACCCCACGCGCCATATTTGTCGTACGCGGGAAAATGATCGACGACGACAACATGATTGGTTACGTAGTCGTTCTGAACAATTTGGCGGGACGCGAGAGTTGTTATCGCCTTGGTAATCCAGATCGTTTTCGATGACTACGATCGAGTTGCCGGGCTCAAGGGTGGTCCATCGGAAGGTTACGGAGACGCCATTCACGGGGTCGTAGCCGGTGCCGACGGTGGCCGAAACACTGCCTGGAACAATCTCACCACGATAAACCGTGGCGGAGAGCGGCATGGCAAGCAGAATCCCGAACATCAGACATACCGGCGCGAGCGTTAGCTTGCGGGCAGGGGACACTGCGGCGCTTCGCCGGGGGAAGATGGCGGTTGTCATCTTTGCAAAACTCCTTCTCTACTCCGGGCTCCCATTTTTTCGCAAATCTCTGGCCGTGCAGCGTGCCCCACGCCGGCGCACCGTCCCGCACAGTTTCCACCTCACGAGGCTCGATTTCACATCTCGTTCCGGTGGGAATTAGATCGGTCTTTGCCAGCCAGTTGCCCCTCCCAAATACCTGGGATCGCAGGCTGGCAGTGATGAAAGTTTATGGGTTAACCGGGATTTCCGTTTGTCATCGCTGGCTCCAAACACTATACATGCAATCCCGGCGCTCGCGCCCTTTTTTTAGTGCCTTAACCCGGCTTTTCCAGTGTCCGCAGGCGACGCCGCTTTACGGGATTTGCAGCGGATGCCGCTAGAATGATCTCCGACGCTTGTGCCTGAACTGCCCGACATCACCGTCTACCTTGAGGCGCTGGAGAAGCGCATCCTTGGCCAAACCCTCGCCCGCGTGCAGATCACAGGGCCCTCGCTTTTGCGGACAGCCCAACCCCCTATCAGCAGCGTCGAAGGCAAGAAGGTGCTGCAACTGCGTCGCGTCGGCAAGCGCATTGCGATTGCTTTGGAAGACGAGCTCTGGCTGGTCCTGCACCTCATGATCAGCGGCCGGCTGCACTGGCATCCGAGCGGCTCGAAGGTTGCGAAATCGCGCTCCCTTGCCAGCTTTGTCTTCAGCAGCGGCACTCTTTCTCTGACTGAGGCCGGCACTCGCAAACGAGCTTCGCTGTACCTGGTGCAGGGAGAAGCGGCCCTGCGCGCTCTCGATCCCGGGGGACTGGAGGTGTTGCAGGCCGACCTGGAATCTTTTACCGCAGCTCTTCAGTCGGAAAACCACACCCTGAAGCGCGCTCTCACCGATCCGCAGTTATTCAGCGGCATCGGGAATGCGTATTCTGACGAGATTCTGTTTGCTGCCCGGTTGTCTCCAACCACACTGACGAAGAAGTTGACCGCGAGCGAGATCGAACGGTTATTCAACGCCGCGCGCGATCAGATGGTCAACTGGACGGAACGTTTACGCGTCGACGCGGGCGATAAGTTTCCGGAAAAGGTGACGGCCTTCCGCCCCCAGATGGCAGTTCATGGCCGCTACAAGCAGCCGTGCCCGCGTTGCGGCGGGAAGATACAGCGCATTCGTTACGCAGCCAATGAGACCAACTACTGCCCTGCCTGCCAGAGCGGGGGCAAGCTGCTGGCCGATCGCAGCCTCTCGCGACTCTTACGCCGGGACTGGCCGAAGAACGCTGAGGACCTGGAAAGCCTGACTGCTCGCAAGAAGGAAATTTGAGTTTGGGTTGGAATGCGAAGCGGTCTGCGGTGAATCGCAAGCTGTTAGCACCTCACTAAGGCGATCAGCTGTGCAATCGATATCCCTTGCGAGGCTTGAGCAGTTTGGCTACTAGTCCGGTCCATCCGGTCTGGTGCGAGGCGCCGACGCCGCGCCCGGTGTCGCCATCGAAGTACTCATAGAAGTTGACGTAGTCGCGAAAATGCGGGTCTTGCTGAAACTTGGGATAAAGGGCATTCACCTGGCGTAGACCTTTATCGTTCTTTAAGAATATCTGGCATAGTCGATTGCTGATTTGCTCCGCCACCTGGTCGATCGTTACAAATTGACCGGAGCCGGTTGGGCACTCAATCTTGAAGTCGTCGCCGTAGTAATGATGAAACTTCTGGAGCGACTCGATGATGAGGAAATTCACCGGAAACCAGATTGGACCACGCCAGTTGGAATTGCCGCCGAACAAGCGCGAGCGCGACTCCGCCGGTTCGTAGTCAACCGTTAGTGGAGTGTCCTTGAACCAGAAAATGTAGGGATGTTCCAGGTGATAGCGCGACACTGCCCGGACACCGTAGTCGGAAAGGAACTCGGCAGGATCCAGCATTCGCTTCAAAAGCGCCTTCATGCGATGGCCGCGTAGCAACGATAGCAGTCGGCGCTCTCCCATCCCCGGCTCGTACCATCGCGAAACCAACTTGGCCAGGTCAGGACGATGGTCCAGAAACCACTCCATCCTCGCCTTGAAATTGGGCAGCTTGGCGAGGACATCGGGCTCCAGGGTGGTAACGGCGAACAGAGGAATAAGTCCGACCATAGACCGGACTTTCAGGGGTACATCTTCGCCACTGGGCAAATTCAACAGAGAATAATAGAAGCCGTCTTTCTCGTCCCACAGTCCAACGCCCTGCTCCCCCATCTCGGCGATGGCCTTGGCAATGTAGAGGAAGTGTTCGAGAAACTTGATGGCCATGTCTTCATAGGCGGGGTTGTGCTGGGCCAGTTCGAGGGCAATGGTCAACAGGTTGAGCGCATACATGGCCATCCAACTGGTTCCGTCAGACTGGCTGATATGTCCTCCCGTGGGCAAAGGCGCATCGCGATTGAAGCAGCCGATGTTGTCCAGTCCCAGAAACCCGCCTTGGAACAGGTTGCGTCCATCGGCGTCCTTCTGGTTTACCCACCAAGTAAAGGTCAGCAGCATTTTCTGAAAAACGCGCTCCAGAAAAACCAGGTCGCCAGGATCGTCGGGATTTTGCCGCCGCCTCTGCTTGCGGTCGAGTTGAAATAGGCGCCAGGCGGCCCAGGCGTGGACCGGGGGATTTGAATCTGCGAAATTCCACTCGTAGGCCGGGAGTTGGCCATTCGGGCGCATGTACCAGGCATGGCACAGAAGAAGCAGTTGGTGTTTGGCAAATTCCGCGTCGATCAGCGCCAGCACAACCGTGTGAAATGCCAAATCCCACGCAGCAAACCAGGGATATTCCCACTTGTCGGGCATGGAAAAGATCGTCGCACTATCGAAATGGGCCCAATCCGAATTTCTGCCCTGCCGACGGGCCGGCGGCGGCGCCGGAAAAGCTGGATCGCCTTGCAGCCATTGGTGGATGTCATACTCGTAATACTGCTTGCTCCACAGCATTCCCGCCAGGGCCTGTCGTTGAACCAGTCGCGCATCTTCATGGTCCAGGCCTGTCTGCAACTGGTCATAGAATTCATCCGCTTCCTGTCGGCGGGTTGCAAGTGTGCTGTCGAAGTCCGCGAATGGCTTAGCCTGCTGTTTGGCTGAGAGCCGCAGCCGGAAGCGCGCTTCTCCTCCTGCCGCAACAGTGGTTGTAAAGTGCGCGGCTGCCTTGGTGCCTGCGTGCGCGGGATTCACCGCTGCCGGGTTACCTGCGACAAGATAGTCGTGAAATGCATCTTTATAGAATCCTTTTTGCTCTTGCCCATAGAGCAGCGCAACATTGGTTTCGTTGTCGCAAAACAGCAGCTCAGGATTCCCTTCGGCGTAGAGGTTGTAGCTCCCCAGAGTAGGGTGCGCAGCCACAAGAACGCCATCTGCACCGGTTTTGATTTGTGGCTTGTCTGGCGAAGCCTTCCACGACCACGTGTTGCGGAACCACAGTTGCGGCAGGACGTGCAGCTCGGCGGCCTCGGGCCCACGATTTTGAATCGTGACCTGGGCCAGGATGTCGTCGGGCGCGGCCTTGGCGTATTCCACGAACACGTCCCAGTAGCGGTCGTCGTCGAATACGCCTGTATCAATCAGCTCGAACTCGTTGGCTTGCAAGCCACGCCGCTGGTTCTCCTCCAGTAAGCGCGCATAGGGAAACTCAGCCTGCGGGTACTTATAGAGCATCTTCAGGTAGGAGTGTGTCGGGGTGGAGTCCAGGTAGTAATAGCATTCCTTGACGTCTTCCCCGTGGTTGCCCTCGCCGTTAGTCAAGCCAAAGAGCCGTTCCTTCAGGATGGGATCTTTGCCATTCCACAGAGCCCACGCGAAACAGAGTATCTGCTTGTCGTCACTGATTCCCGCCAGGCCGTCCTCGCCCCAGCGATAGGCGCGGCTGCGGGCGTGGTCGTGCGGAAAGTAGTTCCAGGCATCGCCGTTGGCGGAGTAATCCTCACGCACGGTGCCCCATTGCCGTTCGCTGAGGTATGGGCCCCAATGTCTCCATAAAGGAGAGCCTTTCAGGCGCTGCTCTTCCGCCGTCACAAATCCCTCCCGGCAAGCCGTGCCTGCGCGGCGCACAGCCGATGATTCTACGTCATTTCGAGTTGATTGCTGCTTGGCCCCTTAGAGCGCTGAAGAGCGCTGACGAAACCTCAGCCCCGGTAGCTTGGTTCGTGTGTTCCGCTCACTGGAGCTTGGCGTACTCCGCCTTGGCTTCTTTCAGGACGGGGATGTCGGGGTCGGCGTCTTTCCAGAGGGTGAGGAAATCTTTGTAGGCGGCTAGGGCACGGACGCGGGCGGCGTCGGCATCGGCTCCCTGCGAGGTTCTCGCCTGCAAGGCGTTGGCACGGGCCACTCCCAGATGCGCCAGCGCTCCCGTCCAGCAGTTCCAGACGATGCCGCTGTGATCGATGATTTTCTGAAACTCAGCCGCGGCAGCGCTGCCTTGTCCGGCTGCCAAATATGCTTCTCCGCGTACGTAAACGTGATAGAGGCAGGAAAGATTGGCCACGAACGGAATTTGCCCTAACTCAATGGGGGAAGCAGCTTGCAGCGCAGTCAAGGCGGCAGCCGGATTCTTTCTATCCAGCGCCAGTTGTGCCTGAATTGCGGGCAGCCAAAGCGACTGCATCTGCGTGTCCAGCGGGAAGCGTTTTCCCAAGTCCTGGGCCAACGATTGGGCTCGTGACGTGTCGCCCGCCATAGCAGATGCAAGTGCGGCTTCGACCTCCGCGCCATGACTCGTGGGGGCTAACTTCAAAGCCTCTGCTGCCGACTGCCGGCCCTCTGTAGGCTTGCCGTAAGCGGCTTGTTGGAGAGCGGTACTTGCCTGAAGTATCGCCCCATATTCCTTGCTGTCGGCCCGGATGGCGGAGTCCACAGCCCGCTTGGTCAGTTCCTGTGCCTTGCCGAGATGCCCGCTATACGCCTCGGTGTCGGATGCCAGCCCCAATCCATAGCTTTCATATCCAGGCTTGCCCGCAAACCACTTTTGCTGTTCCGCCATCACCGTGGAGTCCGTCCCGAGGAAGGCAAGAGCGTAGAGAGCATTGTGGAGAACGAAATCATTCGGTCGTCCCGCCAGCCCCGTATGGATCAGCTGTCGCGCCTCATCGAAACGCTGCAAGGCAAGGGCGAAATTGGCGAGATTCTGGTACGCCAAATGCGGTTCGGCTGCCAAGGGCGGCCTCTGGCGATTGATTTCCGCAGCTTTTTCATATTGCCCCTGTAAGGCGTAGATATCGCCCAAATCGACGTACGCCTCGCGCGACAGGGGGTAGCTCTCAATCATCTCCTGGTAGGTTTCGACCGCCTTATCCAGTTCCCCGGTTACGTTTCGATAGTAGTCAGCGCTGATCCCCAGCTTCTCCCGTTCGCTGGCATGTTCGCGCAACTCAAATGCTTTGGTGTAGTACTCGTTGGCCCGTCCTACCTCGCCCAGGATGAAGTAGTCCTTGCCCAGTTTTTCGTAGGCAACGGCGAAATTCGGGTCGAGTTCAATGGCCCGTTGATGGTAAGGCAGAGCTGCAGCGTAGCCTTTCTCATTGAAGGCCTTTCCCGCAAGGCTGTACGCTTTCAGGGCTTCCAGCGAAGACGTAGTGGCCTGCTGGAGTGGAACATCGAATTTCTGCACCGTAGCCAGCGACTCGCCCAGCTCACTGCGCAGCTTCGATGCCGCCCCGCCCAGCGCGTCCAGCACCTTCTCCTTGGACGCCGCCGTCACCTGCTGCTCGCCCAGCGTGTCTCCGTTCTGGCAATTCACCGCCTTCAATTCCAGTACATACGTGCTTCCCAGACTGCCAATCGCGCCGGCGATGTAAGCCTTGCTGTCCGCACGCAAGCAAAGCTCGCGGGCCAAATCGGGCGTCAGTTTGGTGCCCGCCGGGCGGGTCATCAGCTGCAAGGTCTTCGCAACTTCGCGGTCGGAGAGCACATTCAGGAAAGGCGATTGCCGCAGGGAGACGGTGAGCGCCGTCTTCAGCGTGTCATCGAAAATCGCATCGCCGGTGCTGTTGGAAAAATCGGCGAGAACGATGCTGTCTTTCTCGGTGAGGCGGTGCCCCTGGCGCGAGCGGAAGTAGAACGCTCCCGCGATGGCAATCGCGACCAGCAGCACGGCGGCGGGAACCAGGACCTTCCAACGTTTCCTGCCTGCAACAGGAAGTTCGGCAACCTTCGCGGCGCTGGATGACGAAGAGGCCGCAAGCGCAGCGGAGGAAGCCGAAGCCAGCGACGACGGCCGCTGCGCTGCGACCTGAGCGCCGCTTTCCAGCGCGCCCGCCACCGTGCCGGAACCCGCAGCTATGGCCCGTCCTATCTCTGAATCCCGCTTCAGACGCTGCAACTCGGAACGCATTTCGGAGGCGTGCTGGTAACGGAGTTCCCGATCTTTCTCCAGGGCCCGGTTGATGATGTGCTCCAGTTCGGCGGGCACATCGGGATTCAGCCGCACCACGGCCACCGGAGCGCGGTTCAGGATCGCATCGAAGATTTCGGCGGTACTGTCGCCGCGGAAGGGCATCTGCCCGGTGGCCATCTCATAGAGGACAGCTCCAAATGAGAACAAGTCGGTCCGGGTATCCAGTTCCTTGGCCCGCGCCTGCTCCGGCGACATGTAAGCGTCGGTGCCGAGCGTAGAACCGGGACTGGTGAGATGGTCCGCGTTCATCGAACCGGTCTGAAGGTCAAGCGCAATTTCGCTGGATGAAATGCGCGCCAGACCGACTTTTGCCAGCCCGAAATCAAGAACCTTGGCGTGGCCGCGCTTGGTGACGAAGATGTTCGCAGGCTTGATGTCCCGGTGGATGATGCCTTCGGCGTGGGCTGCGTCGAGCGCATCGGCAATCTCGATGGCCAGGGAGAGAATACTTTCGGTTTCCATCGGGCGGCCGGCAATGCGATGCCGCAGGGTCATGCCGTCCAGAAACTCCATGACAATGAAGGGCGGCCCGTCGTGCTGCCCGATTTCATGGATGGTGCAAATATTAGGGTGATTCAGTGCCGACGCGGCTTCGGCCTCCCGCTGAAAGCGGCTGAGGGCCAGAGGGTTTCTGGATACTTCGTCGGGCAGAAACTTCAGCGCCACGAAGCGATGGAGGGTCAGGTCCTCAGCCTTGTAGACCACACCCATGCCGCCGCCGCCGATTTTCTCGACGATGCGGTAGTGCGAGATGGTTCGGCCGATCACGGGGTGGCCCAATATTAGGCTGGGCGCGGGGACGGGTCAATAGTATCGCCATCGCGGTGCATTCACCGGAATTGTCGACAGTCGCTTGGGATGCCTGCAAACGCTTTCAGCGGACGTTCCCAAAATGGGTTGCGCGCGGTCGCTCTTGGCTGCCACCTATCTATTTGATTGACAAGCGGATTGGGCAACTGAAATTCTAGTACTCGCCTGAATAAGGATCGCTGCTGTCCCAGAGTCCCGCACGGGCGTGCCACGAATAGCAAATAATCCTGGCTTCGTTTCCAGGTTCTAAGGTTCTGGCCGAATCATCCCCAAGTGAATCCCGGTTCCCGTTGGCCGGTACCTTTCTTGCTTGTTCCAGATTTCGGTCGTTCTGAGTCACAACTAGAAATAACAGCATCGCTCCCAGGCTGTTGTTCCCGACGCGACAGGCGTTAGCCGTGCTTACCGCGCGCTACACGTCTCGCCAGCGACCCTTTTTGGATGCTCTCTGCTATCGACGCATCGAAGTGCGTCCCAAGTCGACGAAAATTCTTTCTTTATTGGTGTGGAATCTGAGATCTCCATCCGTTATGGACAGTGGAGCACAAAAGGCGCAAGTCATTCCTGACGAGCAAATTGTGCGCCAATTTGCGGAAACCGGTGATCCCGCGTGTTTCGCGGAGTTGTTTGCGCGCCATCGCAAGCGAATCTACTTTGCGTGCCGCGCGTTCTTTGAAAACGGGAGCGCAGCGGAAGATGCAACGCAGGAGACTTTTCTCCGGGCATTTCAGAACATCCGTCGGTTTCAGGAGGGCAACTTCTGCGCCTGGCTTATGCGGATTGCGAAAAATGTCTGCATCGATCAGTGGCGTAAGCGGCGACCGGAACTGGGAGCGGAGGAGTCGCAGATAGAAACGCTCCCTGCCGACGGAGCACTCGATGAAAGGGCCGACTTGCGGATCGCGGTACAAAAGCTGCGCGAGGAAATGGAAGCGCTGACCAGCGACCAGCGCCGCTGCCTGGAGATGACTATTGAAGGCTACTCCTACGAGGAGACAGCAACCCGCACGGGACTGCCGATCAAAGCGGTGAAATCGAATATCCAGAATGGCCGCCGGATGCTCTGGCTGAAGATGGAACGGATGTTGTCCCAATTGAGATGACGACCCTTAACGAACACAATTTTCTGGAGAGGCTGATGCCTCATTTGCAGCAACGTAACGGTCTGGAGAGGCAGACTTGTCCGGATTCCATGACCCTGGCGGCGTTCATGGAGAACCAATTGGGCGCGTCTGATCGAGACGCCATTGCCATGCATTTAACGCAATGTTCCGCATGCGCAGAGCTACATGACCGGCTGGTTGGCTTCTCCAAGGCGACTGCTGCGGCCCAGGACCCGGAGTGGGAGAACACGGAAAAGCGTCTTGCTATTTGGATGAGTGGGTTCCTCGACGCCCATGCGAGCGCTCGCCGGTCCGCGGACCGGGCCCCCGCCGGGAATTCTGCCAAGGAACGGAATTGGTGGCGCTCCGTGAAGTTTCAGTGGGCGCTAAGTGGCGTTGCGGTGCTGGCCCTGACTGCTGGAGCGGCGTTCCTGTTGAAACCCGCGCTGTCCTGGCACAAGGAACAACCCCAAATTGCTACGCAGAAGAACCGGGCGGTTGAAACTCCAACGACTCCGACGGCAACGGAGACTAGCACTGAGGCGACGGCCGAAAAGCCTGCGACGACCGAGCAAGTGCGCCCCAATGCGCCGGCAGCGGGCGCGAGTAAGACTCCCGAGGTAACTGCCGAAGCTCGACGCAACATCCGTGATTCGGGCTACTCAGGGGATTTCGCAGCAAGCCGCCCACCAGCAACCGAGCAAGCCGTAAGTGCGTCTGCTACACCGCTAGCGCAACTACAACCCAAACATAGCCAGGTCGCTCAGGCGGATATTGCTGCGGACAGACCTACAACGCACGCGGCGCATCCGACGATATCTTCGGCGACGCCGGCGTGGCATAGCTCGACATCCAGCCCAGCTAGTCGGGCGCCCAGACGTCCACGCGGCGGCCAGTGGGCAACCTTCTGTAGAGCTGGCGACGCAGCCTGTTGCGGGAACCCAGTCAGCTTCCGGCATTCAGCAAGGACAGACAACAGCCGCATCTTCGCCGCCGGCTAAGTTGGCAGCACATCCCGCCGCGAATGCGATGGCCAGATCCGTGCCGGCTACTCATCCAGCTGTCTATCGGCTGGCGGCCGACACGCGCTTTTGGATCAAGCTGAACACCGTTAACCATCAGCCCGACGGCAGCTTCACGTTTCAGGGATCACTGCTGGAACCGGTGACCGAAACCGGCGGCGCGCTGCTCAGGCGAGGAACGCAGGTCGTCGGTTCCGGGGTCGTAAACCAGGGCAAAACGTCACTGCTGGTCACTCAGATCGTGATCGGCGCGGACCGCTATAGCCTGAAGGGCGCCAGTGGCGGCGCGAATGCGCGGGGACCCGGCGCTGGGCCGGCGGTTGAGTTTGAAGCCGGCAAGGTCCTGGAGATGTTCCTGGATTCAGCTTCAGTCTACGAAAAGATGCCCCAGGCAAACGAACAATTACAGGCGCCGAACTAAGAAACTTTCACAAGTACAGCGCCGGCGTGTGGAATTCTGCGACGGCCAACGTTCTAGGTGGTGAAGGTTCAAACAGAAGTGCTAGCCAAACAGGAGGCTGCCATGACTTCAAGCAAGAAAAACCAACCCGTCTTCCCGCGGTGGATCGTCCTTTGGGTTCTGTTTACTGTCCCGATGCTTGCCTGGGGGGCGCAAGAGGCCAAGAAGTCAACGTCCAGCGCTCCCGCTCCCGCACCGCGTGCTGCGGCACCAGCGCCACATTCTAATCAGTCGACGCAGCATCCGCCCGTCCAAGCTCCGCCCGTTCGACGCCCACCGCCTCCTCCTACGCGCCCTCCCGCTGGACCCAAGCCACCCTACGTGGGTGGGACAAATGGCGGAGGCAAGCCCCCAGTGAAACTCAACGAGCCGTACCGTCCCAAACCTACAGATCAAGTGAAAGTCTTGCCGAGTGGGGAAAAGGTGTACCACGACGCTGCGACAAATCGTACCGTCATCACGGGCCCTAAGGGGCAGGTGCGCAAGATCGAGACTCCGATCGGGATCGCCGGGAATAACAAGATGACGATCGCACACACCCCAGGGGCCGGTAGGCAGGTTGTAACCGGCGGCCCAGGCGCTCGCGTGGTCAGCTATGGTGCGAAACGTGGATTTGTGGAGCGGCCAATCCCGGGACGGCCAGGTTACATTTCTCGAACCTATGTTTACGGCGGACGATCCTATGCCGTTGTCTATCGTCCCTATACCTATCGGGGATTTGCTTACTATGGCTACGTACCGGCGTACTATTACCGCCCCGGCTTCTATGGATGGGCGGTTACTCCCTGGTATACGCCTGTGCCGTATTATTGGGGCGGACCTATAGCAGCCCCATGGTTTGGTTTTTATGCAGGCTATTTTGCTCCCTATCCCGTTTATGCCTCTCCGGATCTCTGGCTAACGGATTATCTGCTCTCGGAGAACCTGAGGGCCGCCTACCAAAATCAGTACGCAGAGAATGACAGTGCGCCCGCGTTCGATCCGGGCCCGACCTCCGCAAACACACCACCCACGGTCACTCCGGAAATGAAGGCCATGATCGCGGAAGAAGTCCGGCAGCAACTGGCCGCCGAGAAAGCCGACGCGGCGCAGCCGACGGCGGCGAGTTCGGGGCAACCTGCTGGCGATGCTGACCAAACGCCGCCCGCCCTCAGCCAGAAGTTCTTCGTCGTTGCCTCCAGCCTCGACGTGACGGCGGGCAGCCAGACGTGCTCGCTGACGCCTGGGGACATTATCGAGCGCCGGAGCAAGGAGGTCGCCAGTGACGGCACGGTTGCGCTGGAAGTTGTCAGCAGCAAGAAGGGAGATTGCGCTGCTGACTCCACGGCTCCCGTCCAGGTGCAGCTTGCAGACCTGCAAGAGATGCACAACCAAATGCGGCAGCAGATGGATTCCGGGCTCAAAACTTTGGCCGATAACCAGGCGAAAGGCCTGCCCGCCGCGCCGGCTACGGCGACCAAGGTGCGCACCGTAGCGGCAGGTACAACTGACCCCGCTCCGAACGCAGAGGCACAGATAGCCAACCAAGAGAGCGATGCGGGAAAGGTTGAAGCTGACCTGCGGCAAACCATTAGCAACTAGTAGGGCCTCTAGTTCGCAAGTCTTAGACGATCATAGCAAGTCGTACCTTGAGGATATCGATATGTCAAAGATGCAAAGAGCAGTAACAATGTTTGGGCTGGTGGTGCTCCTGGCTGGACATGGGTCACTCCTCCGCTGCGAGGCGCAAAGCCCAGATCTGGAACAGCAACTGCACCAACAATTCGCGGTTACGACGGCAGGAAATAACGGAGCAATTGTTCAAGCTGGTGCAGTTGTAATCATTCAGAAGGATGGAATAAGAGCACTGCCCGTCTCCGACAAGATATCCCCTGAGAGCGGCCACTGGCCTAACTCGTACAAGAAAGGTGGCCAGGTCTCTACATCGTTTATCCAGGAGGTAAATTACGCGCAGCTTAAACCTGCTTCGCGGCTTGTTCAAGTTGGAGAAAAGGCCTACGTGACTTCACTTCAGATCAAGTTATCCAAATTGGTGTTCGGGCTGCAAACCTGCTCTGACGATCCCAATCAAGCTCCATTCCGAGCCCATCTGAGTTTCGACTTTAAGGGTATCGATGCCACGGACATCAAGCAGGTTCAGAGCCTGATCGGCGAGGTTCTCACGATAGATTCGAGCCTCCCGAAGCAGCCTGCGGGGGCGCCGCCTATGCCGCCGGCGGCTCCGCCCGTCCAGCTGAAATTGCCGGCCGTTTATGTCAGTTCTCAAACTCCCTCAGACCAACTTCAGCTCAATGCCGATAAGTCGTTCTCGCTGCAAGAAGGCGGCCAATCCTACCATGGCACCTTTACCGAAACTGGCGAGAAGCTGGAACTTAGCATCATCGAAGCTAATACCACCACCACGGTTACCGTGCAGGGTAACAACCTTGCCGACACCAGTGGCCATGCCTGGGTTTTGCAGGAGCAGAAGCCAAAAAGTGGGACGAGTGCAGGCGCCCTGAACAATCAAGATGTCGTCAAGATGGCGAAGGCTGGTTTCGATGATGAGATGATCCTGGCGAAAATTAAAAATTCCCAGTGCCAGTTCGATACCTCAACCGACGCACTGATCCAGTTAAAGCACGATGGCGTCACCAGTTCCGTAATAAAGGCAATGGTAGCCGCGAAATAGTTATGGATACCGCGAGCCCTGTCGGAGAAGGAAAGAGGGATTCTCATGCGAAAGGCTGCTTACAGTGCACTTAGCCATCAGCTCCGCGTACACCGCCGCTCTGACGATGCCTACTTACAGCGGCGCACAGCGGCATTACGGCTGCGTGCGGCGCTAATTGGAAGGTTGGGGCGGAAGGTCGCGCTGTGTGCCATCGCCTTTTGCCTCACTACTGTCATTCTGGCGGGGCAACAGCCGACATCCAAGGATGTCAATGCAGCCATCAAGGGAAACCCGCCAGGGGTAGCCATGGATGCGCGGGGATGCCCTGTACTGAAACTCACCGACCAGCAGCGCGCTGCCGTGGCGAAATTCGAGCAGGCGCGTCCCCTCGTTGCAATGTATAACTACGCTCCCAGCGACTATTCGAACGGCTCATGCCTCGACGCGTACCAGCAGTGGCGCATGTCTTTTTCAGAGGGCAAGGTCATCGCACAATATCCGTTCGCGGTTTGGGGGGATTTCAATCGCGACGGGTTCCTGGACTTCACCGTATTTTTTGTAAGCAAGAAACCTGTTCACACGCAAAAATGGCCGATGAATGGCAAGTTTGTTTATACGTATGAATATGAGTGGTGGGTTGTTGTTTTTCAGGGGTCACAGGATGGCGGATTTGCGCCGGTAATTGCCGGCAAAGACCGATGGGCACGGGCGCTGGACGGTGTAGTGTTCGACCTGGGTCGGCGCCGTATCGAATATTGGCTCAAGACCGCCGGCGGGTCGGTCCAGTGGACCGGAGCCGGCTACCGAATGACGCCCATGAAATCGAATGACTGACAGCCGCCGTTTAACAGATCGCCCGGAACTATAAAGTATCGCTTACGAACGGAGACGATTTAGATGTGGAAGCAGCCGCTGCGATGGCTATGCGTCCTCTGCATGTTTACCATGCCAGGATGGAGCCGCGATATTGCCGAGACCAACAAGCTGATCATAGGAAGTTGGTATTGCGCAAGCTCAGATGTGTTTCAGCGCTTTGACTTCACAGGGGACGGCAACGTTATGTGGTACAGCTATATCCCTCTGAAGGGAACTCTGCGCTTTTGGTCTCCCAATTACGTTGGTCCTGCAACTTATGCTCTAAGGTCCCCGAGTGAAGTTCAAATCGGTTCTGGGGGCGGAATCAGCGAACTGGTACTCCACTCACTTTCCAAAGACGATCTAAGCTTCGTGTGGTTCGATACCGCTTACAAGTGTACCCATATGGTACCGCCCGGCGACACAGCCGAAACTCGGGCGGCTGCAGCCGCCGAGCTGCAAAAACAGAAGCAGGGCTTTTTCGGCAAGTGGACGACGGCCAGCGGGAAGGAATATGTTGAGTTTCTTTCGAATGACGTATGCATCCATGGCACCCTGCAAGGTGGACACTGGGTTACAACCCATGATCAGTCGAGTGTGGCACACGAAGGCGCTGACGCCTTGTGCGGCGGTAATGGTACCTATTCTCACCAGGGTGCTAACGTCATTGTTCTTGATTACGGCATGGGAGGGGATGTAACCAAATATTACCGTAATCCTCAGAACGCCCCCAAGAAATGAACCGAGGCAATATTCGAATCAGAGGCCCGGCAAGCGTTCACCGCGAAGGCCAAGCGGAGCGAATAGTATGAGCCCGACGAGAGCGGTGACTGGGTTTCGCTTTGCCACTTTCACGAACGTTAGTTTCACTCACCATGAAAGGACATTCCTACCTATGCGCATACCTCGTCTGATAGCCGGTGGAGCGGCTGTGCTAGCTCTGCGCGACCCCAGCCTTCTTGCCTTGACGCAACGGGATGCCGGAGCCGGAGCCGCTGGATGCTTTGCCTGTAGCGGCTTTATTGGCTTCATCGTCGCCTTCGTCGTTCTCAACATTGCGATCCTCGTCTGGGTAGCTCGCGACGCCAAAGCGCGCGGCATGGATAGCGCGATCCTATGGATGCTGCTGGTAATGTTTACGGGAGTCATTGGACTGGTGATTTATTTATTTGTCCGGCCGCAAGGCAACATGGTCCAGTGTCCAAACTGCCACAATAAGCGGCTGCAAGCGAGTGTCAAGTGTCCACATTGCAGCATAGGCGCGTAGCCCTCAGGGCCGGTCTGGCGGCCGTGGCGATACTGGCTGCGCTCTTGTTATCGCTGGATGCTGCACGTCCTCCCGGCGAGCAGTTTAGCTCGCGTTGTTGCATAGGGTTGGTGCATCTCTATCAGCAACATGGCCGATCATTAAGCCGGAAGTTCGTTCGCTGCCGGTATGAACCGACTTGCTCGGAGTACTCGGTGCAGGCTCTGCAAAAGTATGGGGTCGCGCGCGGGCTGGAGCTTACCGCCAAGCGAGTCTTTTCGTGCCGCCGCTCGGTACCTTACGGTACTCGGGACCCTGTGCCGTAAAGCGCCCAACGGCCACCGGCGATTCGATTAAGCCGCGCGGCCGAGGCCCTCGCTGCAATTTGGATGAGTTACAGTTGGGCCAGCGAGTTCCCAACGTGAAGGTTGTCGTGTGGATCCATTTGTTGAACAACTGAAGCGACTGTGTGCTGCCTATCCGACGCGTTCGAAGTGGGTGTTTGTTCCGTCGCACGCGATCGGCCGCACGCTGGGCGAACGGATTGCCCTTGAGGGTACGAACTGGCTCAACTTGCGGTTTGTCACGCCCCTTGACGTTGCGCTGCCCATGGCCGGGCCATTTCTGATAGAACGCGGCATCGATCCGTCGGAAGAGGGGCTTGGTCCGGCCTTGATGATGCGGCTCCTCCTCGATCTTCCGCTCGAGGGCGGCTACTTCCGGCCACTCGCCGATCATCCCACAATGGCGCAGGCCCTCTGGGCGACCGTGCGGGAGCTGCGCATGGCAGGAATTCATCCTGATCGCTTGAGGCCGGAAATGTTCTCGTCGGCGGTCAAGCACACAGAGTTGGTTGCGCTGCTTTCAGCATACGAGCGCTTCCTCCAGGAACAGAAGCGTGGTGACCTGGCCACAGTCTATGAAGAGGCGCTGCGACACCCGGAGTGGTGTCCGATTCAACCTGAGGATTGCTGGTCGGAGCTCCCGGATACTATATGGAGCCGCGCGCAGCGGTTACTGCTTGACTCGACGGCTGGCGAACGACTGCCTCCCCTGGCATTTGCGCTTTCCGATGTTTCCATTCCGCGGAGGTTGCTATCGGGCTCGGTGAAGCGCACCATGCCCGAGGTTGAGACGAACCTGCTTGCGTTTCTGATGACTCCGGCATCCGCGGCGAGCGCAACCCCGGACAAGAAGATTGAGCTGTTTCATGCTGGTGGGCGTGAAGCCGAGATCGAGGAAGTCTTCCGTCGAATCCTTGCTGCCGGCATATCTCTGGATCAAGTTGAAATCGCCTGCGCGTCGGACTTGCACCTGGAGTTGGTCTGGGAAAAGGCAATTCGCCAGAACTGGCCGGTAACGCTGGGTCCGGGCATCCTTGCTTCCTACACACGTCCCGGACGGGCGCTGCTTGGACTTTGCGACTGGATCGAAACCGATTTTTCGGCTGGCCATTTCCGAAGGCTACTGCAAGCGGGCGACTTAAGAGTGGGTAGACAGGATGGCCTTACTTCCGGACAGGCAGCTCGATTGCTGGCGCGTGCGGAAGCCGGATGGGGGCGGGCGACCTATGGGCTGGCCCTGGAACGCCTGGAGAATAGCTATCACGCCCGTGCCGCCGACCACGACTCTTCCGAACAAGATCGCGCTGACGCAGAGGCCAAGGCACACTTGGCGGCGAGCGTGCGCGACTGGATCTCCGCCCTGATAGCTTCTGTGCCAGAGCCGGCGGCGGACGGCAAGGTCTCGCTCCAGAAGGTGGTGATCTGTGCCCTCGACTTCCTGAAGGGCGTAGCAGCTTGCAGCAGCGCCCTCGACCATCGGGCGGCTGCTGCATTGCAGGATTATATTGCCGAGTTGCGTGCCCTCGGCCCGTTCTCCTGCGGGTTGTCTGAAGCCCTGCGCTTTATCCGTGAGCGCGTCCAATCACTTCAAGTTGCGCCGGAACGTCCTCGCCCAGGACATCTTTACGCGTGCAGTCTTTCACAATCCGGCTATGCAGGACGGCGGCACCTATTCGTCGTCGGCCTGGAGGAAGCGCGAGTGTTTCCGTCAGCTGCCGAGGACGCGGTTCTGCTGGACGCCGAGCGCCGGAATCTTTCGCCGGAACTGAAGCTGTCGAAGGACCGCGTTGACGAGGCGGTCTACGCGTTCTTGACCAGGTTGGCCGCGTCGGCCGCATCAGCCACGTTCAGCTACTCTTGCCGGGACACCAGGGAGTTCCGGGAGACCTACGCTTCGTGGCTGATGCTGCATGCCTATCGCCTACAGCAGGGGGACGGAACGCTGTCTTATCGACAGATGAAAGCAGCCTTGGGTGAACCCAAGTCGGCGGTGCCCACGGAGCGGGAGAACGCTCTCTCCGCGGGCGGCTGGTGGCTGCGCAGCGTAGCCGGCGCTGGCGCTGAAGGAGTCAAGGTCCTGGATTCGGTGTTCACCGGCATCGCCAGGGGGCGGATAGCGGAGGAGCGCCGGCATTCTCCCGAGTTCACTGAGTTCGACGGGTATGTACGCGAGGCGGGGCAGGTTCTCGATCCGGCTGCGCCCGAAACTGCGCTATCAGTTACTGAGTTGGAGAAAGCGGCGGAATGTCCTTTTCGTTTCTTCCTTAAACGCGGGCTGGGCGTGCGACCGATCGACGAGGGCGAGCGCGACAAGGATATTTGGCTGGATCCTCTGACGCGCGGGTCGGAGTTGCATGACCTGTATGCGGCGCTGTTGCGGCGTGTCCGAGACGAAAACCGAGGCGTCACTCCACAAGACAGTGCTTGGCTGATTTCGCTGGCGCAGGAACGCCTGCGGAAATTGAACCAGGAGATGCCTGCCGCAACCGCTGAAATCCTGGAACGCGAATCGAGGGACTTCCTGGCAGACGTGGAGTTGTTTCTCGCGGAGGAGGCACGCGGCTTAGGTTCGACCCCCATCGGCTTCGAAGTTGTCATTCGGACGGCGGCTGGGGGACGACGATCACGAGCCGCTGGCGCGAGCGGAGCCTATAGAAGTCGATCTGGGTAGCGGCATAACGTTTCGGATTGCCGGACGCATCGATCGCATCGATCAAGTCGGTACCGGAGAATTCGAGGTGCTGGATTACAAAACCGGCGGATATTGGCCGGACAGCTGGCAGGGAATATTCAGTGGGGGGAGCCGTCTGCAACATGCCCTGTACGGCCTTGCCGCCGCTGAGTTGCTGAAGACCCGTTACACGAATCCGAAGATTATTGCTGGCGTGTATTACTTCTCCAGTCACAAAGGGCGCCTGGAACGCGTCAGGATTCCGACTCCGGCGCGACCAGCGATAGAAGCGGTGCTGGGAGACCTGCGCGACCTGATTATCCAAGGAGAGTTCATCCGTACGGGTAATGAGGACCATTGCAGGTTTTGCGATTATGCCGGAGCTTGCGGAGGCGAAGTGAACCGGCAGGCGCAAGCGAAGCGGGAAGATCCCAGGCTTGGGGCATACCGGAGGCTGGCGTCGCATGTCTGATTCGCGTGCCATCGACAGGGAATCACGGCGGCTGATCCGCGAAGAACTGGAAACCAATATTCTGGTTGAAGCCGGCGCGGGCTCCGGCAAAACTCAGATGTTGGCCGAGCGCATGGCTGCCGGAGTTGCGGCCGGGGTTTACCCGCTGGAAAATATGGCGGCGGTTACGTTCACGCGCAAGGCCGCGTCGGAGCTTCGTGGACGCTTTCACCTGGCGCTGGAGGCCGAGCTATCCAGGGCGCGAGGCGAAACCCACGCCGACGGCGCTGAACATTCGGCACGGATTGCTCGCATTGAATCGGCGCTCTCCAACCTTGAGAGCTTCTTCGCCGGCACAATCCATTCCTTCTGCGCGCGTCTGTTGCGCGAGCGCCCCGTCGAATCGGGCGTGGCGCCAGGGTTCACCGAGCTTGACGAGACTCAGGACTTTGAACTGCGGCAGCGAGCGTGGCGAGATTTCATAACCGGAGCTCGCGCCCTCGGGGACCCGGACATGATGGCTTTGATGGCAGCCGAGGTTCGTCCCAAGGACCTGGATGCGGCGTTCGCGACGATTTGCGTCAATGACGACGTTGACTTTCCCGCTGGCACAGCCGTGTGTCCGGACCCCAAACCGGCATTCAAGGCACTGGAGGATTTCTGGAAGGAATTGCAGAAACATCTGCCCGCTAAGATTCCGGCCGATACCACCTGCTCCATTCAGAACGCCGCCCGCCAGTTTCATGGACAGATGCGGGTAGCCCGTTATCGTCTTAACCGCCCCTCAGTGGTGGCATCGCTGCTGGATACCTGGAACTTCGAGTCAAAAATCGTTCAGAAGTGGTGGAGTGACTCTGCGCAGGAGAAGAAGCGTCTGCGTGACTTGATCCAAGGTCTGCATGAGGAGTTCCGCACCAGCGTGGTCACACCGTATCTGTCGCAGTGGCGGCAATATATTTACCGGCTAGCGGTGACGCTACTGACCCGGGCGCGAGACTCAGCCGCAGCCGAACGGCGCCGCCTGAACTCTTTGAATTATGGCGACCTGCTGAACCTGACCGCGCGCGTGCTGCGGGAAAATGTGCCGGTACGACGGGCCTTGCAGGAGAAGTTCAAATATGTGCTGGTCGATGAGTTTCAGGATACCGATCCCGTTCAGGCAGAAATCATGTTCTGGCTGGCGGAGGATGGCGAGGCTGCGCCCGCTGCGAAACGTGACGAACCTCCGGATTGGCGAAAGGTTGCGCTACGGCCGGGCGCTCTGTTTGTAGTGGGAGATCCGAAGCAATCCATCTACCGGTTCCGCAGAGCCGACATTGACATCTACAGCCTGGTGCGACAGCGGTTCAGCGATCATGAGGTCGGGAAGGTCTTACCCCTGACCCTCAACTTCCGCTCCACGCCTGCAATTTGTGAATGGGCAAACGAAGTCTTTGAGACCCGTTTCCCGGCCGAACCTACAGCCTATGCTCCCCGCTTCACGGCGCTGGATGCCGAGCGTGCGGATGCATCCGGCGGCGTCTTTACGCTGAGCCACAACTGCGATTCCTCAGAGCTTCAGCGACAGGATGCGGAGAAGATTGCGGCCTACATTCGAACGGAAGTGGATGCTGGACGAAGCCAGTTCAGCGACTTCCTGATTCTCACCAGGAAGAAGCGCGATCGCATCGCGCCGTACGCACAGGCGCTGGAATTGCTAAACATCCCAATGGAGGTGAGCGGGGCCGGCGCCTTTGGCAAATCAGGCGCGATCAGGACAATGACCGTGCTGCTGCGCGCCCTGGCCGATCCCCAGAATCAGGTAGCGCTTATTGCCGTCCTGCGCGGGCCGCTGTTCGGGATTAGCGATCCCGAACTGTTCGCGTTCAAACAGGAGGGCGGATGGTTCAGTCTTTTTCACGAGTTCACGGAGGAGAAAACTGGACCGCTTTCCACGGTGCAATCGGCACTGGCCGCCGTGCAGCAATACTACCGCTGGACACGAGTGCTGCCGGCAGCGGCCGCGTTGGACCGCATTCTTGAAGCCACCGGGTATTTGGCGATGGCCGCGACAGCACCGGCCGGCGTTGATGCCGGGGACCTTCTACATGCGGTTGACCGGGTCCGCCAGTTGGTGCAACAGGGAGGCAGTCTGGCTGACGCCGCTGACGCTCTGGAGGCGGATAGCGAACCGGCAAGCGAACTTGAGTCTTTACCGCTGGAACCGGGGCGTACCGATGTTGTTCGCCTGATGAATCTACACAAAGCCAAAGGCCTGGAAGCGGATGTAGTCTTCCTGGCCGATCCGGGCGGTGGGCCCAGGTTGTGGGCCGATGTGCACATTGAACGAACTGGTCTAAAGGCAACTGGCTGGCTAAAAATTGTTCGCAAGAGTGAAGGCTCCTTCGCAGGAAAGCTGATTGCCCAGCACGCGGACTGGCCCGCCCACGAAGCTGAGGAACTGCCTTATCTGCAAGCCGAAGAAGACCGGCTTCTGTATGTGGCGGCGACCCGCGCCCGGAGAATGCTTGTGGTGAGTAGATGGAAGGGAAAGGCTACCCATCCGGCTTGGGGTGTTCTCAACGATTTTCTGGGACAGGCTGACGAACTGAGGGTGCCATCGTCGGTTTGTATATCTCCCCGCGAGCCTCTGGATTGTGGAACAGCCACCGAAGCTGCTGCCGAGAGTGCGCGAAGCAAGCTCCAGCAGGCTGAGGTGCAACCGTCCTGGGCCATAACCTCGGTCACCGCCGAGGCGCGACAGATCGCTCGCATGACGCGATCCGTCGAGGTCGTTTCCGACGATCCGTCGAAAGTGGTAACCGTGGATACTCCCGCGCATCGGGCCGACGCCGGGCAAGCCTGGGGCACGCTGATTCATGGATTGCTGGAACACGCGATGCGTCACCAGGACGCGACCGCTTCGGATCTGGCCCGGCTGGCAATGTGGTTGACCGTGGAAGAACCGCAGTTGCGCGCCGTCCTGGATGAAGCAGTGAGCACGGTTCTGGAGGTATCGAAGGCAGGGTTCTGGGAAAACGCAGTGCAAGGCGAGCATTGCGAGGAAACTCCGTTTACCTACAATGTGGGCGATGGCCAGATCGTTTCCGGCGTCGTGGACTTGATGTATAAAGACCGAGCCGCCTGGCACATCGTTGACTACAAAACAGACCTCGACCTGAGCGAAGCCGGTGGCAAGTATGCGCAGCAAATAACGATGTATGAACAGGCACTGGCGAGAGTTGGAATTAAAGGAACTACATCGCAGGTTTATCCAGTTCGTCTGAAATCAGGCGGACCGGAATAGCTTGCAAGCTCTGCCGCAACGGAGGATATCTACGGGCACTTAATTCCGGGCGCCGACGTCAGCTTTGTTGACTGTCTCGACACCGTTACGCCGCAGGAGACGAAAACAAGTACGCAACCATCCGCAACCCCCGCGCAACCTGCACTCGGTCGTCGAGAGGAGATTCCCCCGGAACTTATTGATTTGATTGGTGGCGGCGGTAGGACTCGAACCTACGACCTACGGATTATGAGACCGTCGCTCTAACCACCTGAGCTACACCGCCAACCTGTGCAACACTACACAATGCCGGGGAAGGCAATCGAGAGTTTCTGCGGGAACGCGTAAATCAGTCCGCGTGGTTGCGAAAGGCCGGACGTGTCGGCGTCCAGCCCTAGGGTGATTCTAGAGTTGGCCCTGCACAGTGTCAAACCAGATGCTGCCGAAGCCGGAACGTTTGCCGCCGGGCTTTGTAACCTTCCCGTAATCGAAGCGTGGGAGACTTCCAATTTCCGGGAGGCGGAAGAGTTTTCCTCAGTCGAGCCGGATCTGGCGGAGAGGAACTGTGCTTCTTGCCGGGGCCCTCGGGTGCTGGCGGGGCGCTGCGAAGGGGTGACGGGAGCGCATTACCGGGCCCGCTGACCCGGTTCACGGCCACTCCGGAAAAGCTCCGGTCTAATTGAAATTGAATTTCAATTTCAGATGAAGGACGTACCCCGACATTCCATGGTCCGCGCCCACATCCCAGCCCTTTGCCGCCTTGTCCTGCTAATGGCAAGCCTGGCCATGGCCACGCACGCACAGGAAACTTCCACGGGTAACCCGCCGGCTTCCCCGGGCCCGGCGCCGGAAGCGCCGCAGCCGTCGCAAACGACGGCCGAGACGCAGGCGGAAGCAGGGCAGACGCAAACCTGGAACTTCCACATGCAAAGCACCACCACGCTGCAAGGCTATCCCTCGTTCTATGCCAGATATTCCGGCCCGAACAGCCTGCCCACGAACAGTGAAGTCCGCGAAACCGTGTCGTTGGATTTGTATTCCGGGTTCCGCTTGTGGACGGGAGCGGAGCTGCATCTCGATCTGTTGACGTGGCAGGGTTTCGGGCTGGGCAACGCACTCGGCATCGACGACTTTACCGATGGCGAAGCCTACAAGGTAGGCACGCATCCGCCTCGTGGGGGCGTTGCGCGCTGCTTTATTCGTCAAACCATAGGCCTGGGCGGCGACAGCGAGGATGTACTTGAGGACCCGCTGACCTTGGCCGGCAAGCAAGACATTTCACGGCTCACGTTGACCATCGGCCGCTTCAGTTCCAAGGACGTTTTTGACAATAATGCCTACGCCAACGACGCGCGCACACAATTCATGAACTGGGCATTTACGGCCAACGCTACCTGGGATTATCCGGCGGACGCCTTGGGCTATACCACCGGCGTGGCGATTGAATTGAACCAGCCGCGATGGGCCCTGCGCTATGGATTTTTTCAGATTACGAGTATGCGGAATGGCTTCACCGCCGAAGACCAATACCTGCTGTGGCCGCCCGAACCCTCGGGAGGCGATGGCCGCTTCTGGCACGCCTGGGACATGGTAGTGGAGAATGAGCAGCGGTACAGCATCCACAATCACCGTGGTACCGCTCGCATTCTGGGCTATGTCAACGCAGGGGAGTTCGGCAGCTATCAAGCGGCACTTTACGCCCCGGATACAAACATTGACCTGACCCACGCCCAACGGCATGAATTTGGCTTTGGGCTCAACCTCGAACAGGAAATCACTAGGAATATCGGCGTGTTTTCGCGCCTGGGCTGGAATGACGGAATCAACGAAGCCTGGATGTTTACCGACATAAATCACATGGGCTCGGTGGGCGTCGGTATCAAGGGTGAGGCCTGGCATCGCCCCGACGATACGATCGGCGTGGCCGCCGTGGTCAGTGGAATCTCTCGCGACAATCAGCGATACCTGGCTGCCGGCGGCCTGGGCATCCTGGACGGCGACGGCGCCTTGAATTACGCCAAAGAGAAGGTACTGGAAGCCTATTACGATGGCAAAATCGCCAAGCGCACTTGCGCGGTGCGCTGGACTACCAGTTTGTTGCCGACCCCGCTTTCAATAGCGCTCGCGGCCCAGTCTCCGTTTTCGGAGCGCGATTTCACTTCGAGTTCTGATCGGCGGTGCATCTGGTGCGTCCGGACCTCGCCGAGATGCCTTCGGTTAGTCCCCACTGGGTGTACCATCGGCGAGCAGGGATTCCTATGTCCATGGCTCAAGTCATCGCAGCGCGCATCGGCGCGCCTGAAGAAAGCATCGCTGATCGCTGAGCACAAGTTCTTTGTGCTTTTTGTTTACCTGCTGGCTACCCTCGTCTTCTACCCGTACGCGGAAAACCGGCCCGTGGATCTACATGTTCTTTCGTGTGTTCGGCGGCGCGGGAATGTTGTTCGCCGTCTATGCCATCAACTTGCGGCGTACGGTCCTGGTTTGTGCGCTCTTGCTCGCCATTCCCGCAGTGTTGCATCACATCATCGAGTTTCGCGCCGATGCGGGCGCGCTTCCCGTCTCTCGGCATCCTTCTCAGCTTTGGCTTTGATTTGTTTCTCGTCGTGGTCCTCTTCCGCCGGGTGATCTTGGAAGCCCAACCGACTTCGGAGACCATCCTAGGGGCGCTGTGCATTTATTTGCTGGTAGGCTTTAGTTTCGCCAGTATCTATGGGATGGTGGCCGCGCTTCAGCCCAAGGCGTTTTATCTCGATCCCGCTGGTCAATACGCACTCCATTCCTCGCCGCTTCGACATGGTGTACTACAGCTTTGGCACCATGACTTCGGTGGGGGCCAGCGGCATCACCCCTGTATCTGACGCGGCGCGCTCGCTCACCGCCATCGAAGCCACCATCGGGCGTGCTTTACCTGGCGGTGTTGATTGCCCGGCTGATCAGCGGCTATCGTCCTCCGTCAGCGCGCGATTGACGCTGGCCAGCGCCGGCAGGCTGGTAAACTGAATAGGCAATGATCCTACCGTTCGTCCGCGAATTCTTCGCGGACGTGGAGAAAGTACCTGCTTTTGCGCGTGCAGTTGTCCCAGGTCCGAAGGGCGGCGCGGGGCGGATACGTGTCTCTGGACTTACTCCTACCGGAAAAGCCCTTTTCTACTCATTACTGCATCGCGCGACATCGCGGCCCCTCGTCATCGTGGTTGGCGATAATCGCGCGGTGGAGGAATTGCAGCCGCTGGTCCGCTCGTTGGCCGAGTTGAGCGGCGCAGCCTCGCCCGATGCCGTGATCGGCTTGCCCGCCTACGATGTCCTGCCCTTCGAGAACCTGTCGCCACATCCGGAAATCCAGGAGGCCCGGGCGACGGCGCTGTGGAAGATTGCGACGGGAGCGGCGGAGATCGTCATTACTCCGCTGGCCGCAACGGCGATGCGTTTGCGCGCAGGCAATTTTTACGCTGATCTTGCCAAAGTGGTGCGGCGCGGCGAGATGACCGATCCCGATCGCCTGCTGGAGCACCTGCGCATTGTGGGATACAGCCAGGTGGATGTAGTCGAGATGCCGGGAGAGTTCGCGCATCGCGGCGGCTTGCTGGATGTTTATCCTCCGGAGTCGGAGCGGCCGGTGCGCATCGAGTTCTTCGGCGATGAGGTCGAGACCATTCGCAAGTTCGATCCGGGAACGCAGCGATCGGCAGCGGTGACCGATGAAGTCGTTTTGCTTCCGCTGACGGAGACGCCAGTGGAAGAAGAAACGCTGGCGGCCATTAACGCGCGGCTGACCGGCGAGCGGCTGGCCGGAAGCGACGAGATGATGGAGCAGACGGTGCGCGCCAGCGGCGTTGCGGTGTTTCCAGGATGGGAGTTGTATGCGCCGGTGGCCGGCGCGAAAGAAAACTTCTTCGACCTGCTGCCCGCGGCAACCGTGGTGCTGGATGAGCCAGACTCGTTGAACGAGGCGCACGACGCCTGGTGGGCAAAAGTGACCGAGGCGCATGAGCGCAGTCTGATCGGCAATCTGGTGCGGCCTGAAGAGCTTTACCTTACGCCGGAGCAATGGCACGCGCGCTTGCAGGAAGCCAGCACGCATTGCGGTCGAGCAGTTGGGCATTGAAGGCGGCGACGAGAGCGAGCATCTGACGCTGCAAACCCAGCCGACGACGCGGTTTCATGGGTCGGTCGCTGCCATGACGGAAGAAGTGGCGCGGCTGACGCGCGAAGGTAAGCGCGTGATGTTCGCCGTCTCCAGCACCGGTGAAGTGGAACGGCTGGCCGATGTCTTCAACGAATACAACCTGTCGTTTCGTATCGGCAGCCGCACGCCGAGGCCGGGCACAGAGGTATACGTAGACGAGTCGACGTACTTTGCGGAAGACGTCGAAGCACCGATCATCGTGAAGGCTTATGTGCCCGAGGGCGTGGCGCTGCCCGAAGCGAACATGGTGTTGTTCGGCGCGCGCGATTTGTTCGACGAAGCGGAAGTTTCGCTGGGCCGGCCGCAGCCGCGGAAATCGAAAATCTCGGCGTTTCTCTCTGACTTTCGCGATCTCGCCATCGGCGACTACGTGGTGCACGTGGAGCACGGCATCGGCCAATACCAGGGGCTGAAGGAGGTTCCGCAGGAAGACGGCGCGCCCGCAGAGTTCATGGTCCTGGAATACGCGGAGGGCGCGCGGCTCTACGTTCCGCTGACGCGACTCGACCTGGTGCAGAAGTATCGCTCGTCGGAAGGCGTGAAGCCGGTGCTGAACCGGCTGGGCACGCAGCAGTGGCAGAAGACCAAGGCGCGGGTGAAGAAGGCCATGAAGGACATGGCCGAGGAGCTGTTGAAGCTCTACGCGGTGCGCAAGACCGCGGAAGGTCATGGCTTTGCGGCGGACACCGAATGGCAACGCGAGTTTGAGGGCAGCTTCGAGTTCAGCGAGACCGAAGATCAGATGAACGCGATCGTTGACGTGAAGCACGACATGGAATCGCCCACGCCGATGGACCGGCTGCTGTGCGGCGATGTCGGTTACGGCAAGACGGAGGTCGCCATGCGCGCGGCCTTCAAGGCGGTCAGCGACAATCGCCAGGTTGCGGTGCTGGCGCCGACGACGGTGCTCGCGTTCCAGCACTACAACACCTTCCGGCAGCGCTTCGCGGCGTTTCCTATCAAGGTCGATATGCTGAGCCGCTTCCGCACGCCGAAGCAGCAGAAAGAAACGATTGCGAAGATTGAAGCAGGCGAGGTGGATGTCGTGATCGGCACCCATCGTGTGCTGTCGAAGGATGTGAAGTTCAGCGACCTTGGGCTGGTGGTGGTGGATGAAGAGCAGCGCTTCGGCGTGCGCCACAAAGAGCGGCTGAAGCAGCTGCGGAAAGAAGTGGACGTGCTGACGATGTCGGCGACGCCCATCCCGCGAACGCTGCATATGTCGCTGCTGGGGCTGCGCGACATGAGCGTGATCGAGACGCCGCCGAAAGATCGCATGGCAATTCAGACCGTCGTCGCGGCCTGGGATGAGAAGCTGCTGCGCTCGGCCATCGAGAAGGAACTGGAGCGCGGCGGGCAGGTGTACTTCGTACACAATCGCGTGGACAGCATCTACGACATTGCGGGCAAGCTGCGCGAGATGGCGCCGCAAAGCCCGCATCCTGATTGGCCACGGGCAGATGGGTGAGAGCCGAACTGGAGCGCGTCATGCTCGCCTTCATGCGGCATGAGGCCGACATTTTGGTGGCGACCACGATCATCGAGAACGGGCTCGATATCCCACTGTGTAATACCATCATCATCAATCGCGCGGATCGGCACGGATTGTCGGAGCTGTACCAGTTGCGCGGACGCGTTGGCCGTTCCGATCGCCGGGCCTATGCGTATTTGCTGATTCCGCCTGATCGCGAACTGAGTGAGTTGGCGCGGCGGCGGCTGGCCGCGCTGAAGGAGTTCAGCGATCTGGGTGCGGGATTCAAGATTGCCGCGCTCGACCTGGAATTGCGTGGCGCGGGAAATCTGCTGGGCGGCGAGCAGAGCGGGCACATCGAGGCTGTCGGCTTTGAGCTTTACACCACCATGCTGGAGCGGACGGTCCGCGAGCTGAAGGGCGAGCTGCCGGAAGACACGCCGGAGACGCAATTGAATCTGGGGCTGAACATTCGCATTCCGTCGGATTACATCACGGAAGAAAACCAGCGGCTGCGAATGTACAAGAGAGTGGCCGGCGTGGAGTCGGAGTCGCAACTGGAAGATGTGGCCGGTGAGCTGGGCGACCGCTACGGCGCGGCCCCGGCGGCAGTGCGCAACCTGCTGGAATACGCCGGGCTGAAGTTGCTGTCGCAGCGCATCGGGGTCTCGCAAATCGAACGGCGGCGCGATGCGGTCAGCATTCGCTTCAACGAGAAAGCGACGGTCGATCCCGAGCGGCTGGCGAATTTCGTGGCTGGCGAAGCCGGAAGCCAGTTCACCCCTGCGGGGATTTTGAAATTTTCGCTGAAAGAGAAGCAGCCAGAGCAGGTGCTGGTGCGGCTGAAGTCGTTGCTGGAGCAATTGGCGGGCGAGCAGCAGGTAGTGGGATAGAGCAGTTGTCAGCGGCCAGTGGTCAGTTATCAGAAAGAAGACCGGCTCCGGCGAATGACAGGCGGAGAACTCGATCAGGTTCGATTATTTGCGAAGGGTTTGCCTCATGATAGTTCGCTTCTCGGCAATGCTTCCGGCGCTTCTCTTGTTTGGTGCAGTCGCTCTGACCCAAGTGTCTTCCCGCCAGCAATCGCCTGCAACTGGAGCTGATGTCCCAATGGCTTACGACAAGCTGGTCGACGATTACTTCGACGGCTACTTCCGCTTTCATCCCACCGCAGGTACGGCCGCGGGATTTCATCAGTACGACACCATGCTGGAGGATTATTCGCAGAAGTCGCGCGAGGCCGAGATCGCCTTCCTGAACGAGCAAAGACAACGCTTCGGCGGCCTCGATCCCGACCGTCTGGATGAGGAGCGGCGCGCCGATTTGCAGCTGGTGTTGAACAATATCAATGCGCAATTGTTGGAGCTGGAGGCGATCCGCAGCTGGCAACGCAATCCCGATACCTATTCCAGCAGCCCGACGCACAGCATCTTCATCCTGATGAGCCGCAACTTCGCTTCGCCGGAGCAGCGGTTGCAGGATGTGATCGAGCGCGAGCAGAAGATGCCGGCGAACTTCGCCGCGGCCAAGTCCAACCTGAAGGATGTGCCCAAAATCTATACCGAGATCGCGCTGCAGCAGGTTCCGGGGATCATTGGGTTCTTCCAGAACGATGTGCCGATGGCGTTCAAGAGTGTCACCGATGCCAAGCTTCTGGCGGACTTCAAAGCCTCGAATGACAAAGTGATTGTTGAGTTGCAGCGCTACCAGGACTTCCTGAAGAATGACCTGCTGCCAATCTCGAATGGCGACTTTCGCATCGGGGCGGAAAGCTATCGCAAGAAATTGGAATATGAGCAGATGGTCGACATCCCGCTTAACCGGCTGTTGCAGATCGGCTACGACGACCTGCACCAGAATCAGGCGGAGCTGAAACGAGTGGCTGCGCAAATCGATCCCAACAAGACGCCGGAGCAGGTGCTGGAGCAACTGGGGCAAGACCATCCCCAGCCTGACCAGTTACTGCAAAGTTTTCGCGACACGTTCAACGGGCTGGTCGAGTTCATCCAGCAGAAACACATCATCACGCTGCCATCGCAAGTACGGCCGATTGTGGAAGAGACGCCGCCGTTTTCGCGGGCGCTGAGCACAGCCTCGATGGACACGCCCGGACCGTACGAAGACAAGGCGACCGAGGCCTACTTTAACGTCACGCTGCCCGAAGCCTCGTGGGCGCCGCAAAAGGCAAAGCAGTGGATGGAAAGTTTCAATCGCAGCTTCATCGTGAGCGTTGCCGACCACGAGGCCTATCCGGGACACTACACGCAGTTTCTGTGGGTGAAACAGGCGCCGTCGAAAGTGCGCAAGCTGATTGGGTGCGGCTCGAACTCCGAAGGCTGGGCGCATTACGCTGAACAGATGATGCTGGACGAAGGCTACGGCAACGGCGATCCGAAATTGCGCCTTTCGCAGCTGCAAGATGCGTTGCTGCGTGACGCGCGCTACATCGTCGGCATCCAGATGCATACCGGCAAGATGACGCTGGACGAGGCGACCGAGTTCTTTATCAAGGAAGGCCATCAGACGCCGGCGGTGGCGGAGCGCGAGGCCAAGCGCGGAACTTCAGATCCGACCTATCTGGTGTACACCCTGGGCAAGCTGGAAATCCTGAAGCTGCGCGCGGACTACAAGCAGAAGATGGGCGCCAAATTTAACCTGGAGCAGTTTCACGACGAGTTTATAAAGCAGGGATATCCGCCCATCAAGATCATTCGCGAGAAGATGCTGGGCAACGATAGTCCGGTGCTGTGAAGCGTTGTCGGAGCGCTTGCAACGTACACGTTGTTTTGAAGGGGCACGCTTCAGGCGTGCCGTTAAGGCGAGGGTGAATACCGCTTTAGCCGCTGGGGGCCTAATCCCTCAGGGCCTAAAGGCCGGGTCTTCAGCGCATCTCCCGGCACGGCTGAAGCCGTGCCCCTTCAAAGCGCTGCGTTGGAATCATTTCATATTTCTTAGAGGCATTCATGACCAGAAAGAAAGTTTGCAAGGCGGTATTTCCGGCGGCTGGGCTGGGCACACGCTTTCTGCCGGCCACCAAGGCGCAGCCCAAGGAAATGATGCCGCTGGTGGACAAGCCCATCATTCAATACGGCGTGGAAGAGGCGATGGCCTCGGGCTGCGATCAGATCATCATCGTGACCGGCCGCGGCAAGACCGCAATCGAAGACCACTTCGACGTCAGCTACGAGCTGGAAAAAATGCTGGAGGAGCGGGGCAAGACGGACTTGCTGGCCGTGGTGCGCCGGATCTCCGACATGATTCACATCGCTTATGTGCGGCAGAAGGAAGCCATGGGCTTGGGGCACGCGGTGCTGATGTCGCGCGAACTGGTGGGCGATGAGCCATTCGCCGTGATCCTCGCCGACGACATCATCGACGCCGAAGTGCCTTGCCTGAAGCAGATGATCGAGGTGTACAACGAGACCGGATGCTCGGTGCTGGCGACGCAGGTGGTGGAAGGCAAAGCGATCTCATCGTATGGCGTGCTCGACGCGAAGCCGGTGCCGGGCAAGTGGAACGGCCGGCTATTCGAAGTGCAGAACCTGGTGGAGAAGCCGAAGGTGGAAGACGCGCCCTCGAACCTGGCGATCATTGGGCGCTACATTCTGACGCCGGCGATCTTCGAGATGCTGGATTCAACTTCTCTGGGAGCAGGGGGCGAGCTGCAGTTGACCGATGGGCTGAAAGAGCTGCTGAAGAAGGAGAAGATTTATGGCTACACCTTCGAAGGCAAACGCCACGACACCGGCGACAAGCTGGGATTTCTGAAGGCGACGGTGGAGTTTGCGCTGAAGCGCGAGGACCTGGGCGAAGAGTTTCGCGAGTACCTGAAGACGCTGCCGTTGTAGCACCCGTTCACTCTGTCACCAGCCGCATTGGCGCAAGCCGTTATTCTCCTGGAAGTGACTGGTCTTGGAGTTTTTCCAGGTCCGCATCTTGAAACTGGTGGGTCACCGGCCCGTCGTCCAACTCCTCGTCAAACTGCACTTGCACCATATCGCCGGGGGCGCTATCGGCCACCACCGTGCCAATCCAATCGCCATAATTTTTTTCCGCATCCGGCGGATTCGCCGGTAGTTTGACTCGCACTTTATCGCCGCGCTTCATGGCCATTCTCCCTTCCTGAATCTGCGCCCGGAATTATCTCATGGGCGGCCGGTCAGCGCCGCCCGGGGTGGCGGAACCGGGAGGCCGCGACAATCATTCCGGCGCCGGTCGTGAACGGTTAGAATCAGGGCGGGGAAATCCGGTTGCCCTCCTGATGGAGGACGGTACTGGAATTTCCTCTCGCACGGAGGGCGGTTCGGAGTTAACATAATCGACAACTTTGTAGGTGTTGCGAAAAGGCCGCGCCGTTGGCATGAGGGAAGATGCCCAGGCGTTCCAGCTGGCCTGCGGAGACGTAAATCAATTCCCAACCGTTCAAGCTGATCAGAAACACACTGCGCACATTGACGAGGAGATACGATGAGGGCATCGAGGGTTCTTGCGTTATCGAGCTTGGCACTATTGCTTGGCATGTTTCTGACGGCATGCGGCGGCGGCGGATCCACCCCTAAGCCTCCGGCCGGCCCGCCCACCATCACCACCACGATCCTGAGCGAAGGAACAGTCAATGTGGGCTATAGCTACTACCTTCAAGCCAGCGGCGGTACCGGAACCTACACCTGGAGCATTGCTTCGGGAACTCTGCCCCCTGGTCTGACGTTTAGCGACATGACCGCGCAGATCAGCGGTACGCCCACCACGCTGGGCAGCTATATCTTCACCGCCAAGGTAACGGATGCGGCCAATAACAGCGGCACGCAAAAGCTGACGTTGAACGTGGGCGGAGCGCTGCTGATCGATTGCAACTCCTGCCTCGGTGGCGCCAACACCTTACCTCCGGCGAACCCCGGCGTGCCCTACAGCGCCATGTTGTCAGTGAGCGGCGGAGTGTCGCCCTACACCTGGTGCGTGCTGAACCTGGGTGGGACGGCGTGCGATCCGACGGAGTCGCAACTGCCGCCCGGCTTGACTCTCTCGACGGACAGCAATGGCGACGCCATTATCTCGGGCACGCCGACCGGCGTACCCGTGGAGCAGCCGGTGTTCAGCCTGCAAGTAAACGATAGTGAGGTCCCCAGCGCGGTAGCGACCATACAGCTGAAGATGACGATCATAGGAATCCTGACTCCGACGCTGTCTCCTGCCGTTCTGAACGTGCCCTACAGCCAGAACCTGACCGTTTCCGGTGGAGTCATACCGTACACGTGGTCGCTAACCTCGGGTACGTTGCCGCCCGGGCTTGCTTTCCAGGGTAACTGCGTAGACACGCGCCAACCCAACTGCACCATCAGTGGCGTTCCCACCATGGCCGGCACGTACCCGTTCACGGTGCAGGTGAAGGACAGCGAGCCGCCGCCGTTTACCGCAACCGCCTCGGCCCAGTTCACCATCCAGGTGCAGGGAGTCACGAATGGGCTTCTGAAGGGGAACTACGCCATCACCCTCAATGGGTATGACAACGGAAATCCGTTCGTCATGGTGACGGCGTTCGTGACCGATGGAAACGGAAATATCACCAGTGGTTTTCTGGACCTGAATGACGGAACGGGCGAGCAGATCGACAGTCACGGCAACGTAATTCCGCAGACCATTGCCGCCGGATCGGTCTACAACCTGAACTCGAGTGGCACCGGGACGATCACCATCGTGACCAGCAAGCCGGCAACGTACCAGTTCACGGTTATGGTGGTCTCCAGTGGGTGTACCGCCGGTCCGAATATTTCCACCTGCGGCCAGGTGATCGAGAGCGATCCGTCCAACCCGCAGCTTTACGGCTCGGGCGTGCTCAAGGTGCAGGACATGGTGTATTTCCAGATCAATGAGTTCCTCCCGGGAAATTTCGCGCTGCAAGTTTCCGGCACGGACCCGAACGGCAATCGTTACGCCGCAGCGGGCGCGTTGGGAACCAACCCGTCAACCCTGGTGGACATTGACTGCAGCGACAACGGGTGGGGCCTGACGAGTGGATGCCCGATGGACATTGACGACAATGGCCTGGCGGCTTCCGATCCCGTGAAGGGTACGTTCTCTTCCACCATCGACCTGGGTACGGGACGCGGCAACTTCGTCGATTTGACCTTCCCCACCGACCCGAACGGGGTCTGCTTAGGCAACCTGGGCAGCCCCACTTGCCACTTTGCCTACTACGTTATCGACCACGCCGAGATGGTGATGGTCTCGGCTGACCCTGTCTCCCAGCCGGCCAATCTGACGCTGTGGCGATTCTCCCGCCAGACTTCATCCGTCGGCGGCTGGACGCTTACCGCCTTAACCGGTAGCAGCGTGATGGAGTTGAACGCGGCGGATGCAAACGGAGGCAGTCCAGTGGCCGATCTGACTGCCGGCTTCCTGGCCTCTAACGGCGCCGGCGATGCCACTCTGAATACCGACGAGAATGTCGGCGGGACTCTGAATCTGTTACAAACCTCGCAGGGCACCTACGCTATCGATACCGAGGGTCAAAAGACGGGCCGTGTGAGCTTCACCGGCTTCAATACGCAATTCGGCTCAACCCCGCCGGTGGCGTACCTGTTTGGCTCCAATTTTGCCTATGTGGTGGGCACGGATGCGAAGGTAAGCTCGGGCGTGTTGGAACCGCAGTCCCTGTCGGCGCCGCCTCAGGGCCAGTATGACGAGTGGGTGGCCAACATCTACGCTGGCGGCTCCATTTCGCCGGTGTTGACGGCGGTCACGAACTCGGTGACGGACCTGATCGCCAACGGGGCCGGCGGCATCACGGCCATCCAGAACACCAGCGGACCGGGTGGGCCAAGTGGGCCGAACAACTTGACTCTCACCTATAACGTGGACAGCACCGGCCGTGCGGTGGTGCTGATGAACGGGAACCGATACGGCAACCTGTACGTGGTATCGCCGACCAAGTTCATTCTGCTGCCGACCGGTACAGCCCCGGCGCTGGGCGTCTTTATGGCGGCTCCCGGTTTCTAGCCGGGAAAGTGGCGGATCGCCGTGACGGGTCGCTAATGCGGCAGGCTTGATCCTGCCGCTACGCCACTTTTCGGGGTCATCAGCGAGGAAAACTTTAGGAACTGTGCTGCAAGCTGTTGCACTCGGCGGCAGGAAAGGCGTTTGTTATCAATCGCTTATTGCGGTGACTGGATTGCAGCATACAAAGCCACACGAAACTTGTGCCTGAGGTCGCGTCTTGGGCGTAAGTTGCGGGCAAGAGTATTCTCTCTTGCTGGATATGGGCTCTGCACCGAATATCTCGAGATGATTGGTTGAAAACGGAGGAACCCTTGAGCAAGAAATTTGCGTTGTCGCTTTGTCTAATGGCCCTCGCGCTGTGCGCTCTGCCGGCGATGGCCCAAACAACATTGTTTTCAGATCTGGGCACAGGAAGCGATGTATACCAGTCCAGCACCGGTTGGACGGTAGCCGGCTCCGGAATTCTTGGCGAGAGCTTTACCGCTGCCAACGAGTTCACTGCCGGGACATCAGGTAGCGTTTCACAGATCGATATCGGCATCGGTACGGCTGCGGGCTCGAACTCGTTCTTCGCCGCTCTCTACAGCGCCAGCGGTAACGAACCGGGCACGCTGATCGAGCAGTGGAGTAACCTGAGCGCCACCGAGACCTTCGGTCAGTGCTGCGGATTGGTAACGATCAGCGGCATCACCGGAGTCAACCTGGTTGCGGGTACGTCGTACTTCCTGGTTCTCGGCCCCTCGAACCTTACGTCTGACACTTTCGACGCGTGGAACTGGAATAGCACCGGCGCCACCGGAACCGATCTCTATGCCACCAGCGGATGCCAGAACGGTACCGGAAATAACTGCTCGTGGAATTCCAACGGCACGCAGACCATCGGCGCCTTTGACGTCCTGGGAAGCTCCGGCGCCACTGTCCCCGAGCCATCCTCCCTGTTGCTGATGGGAACTGGATTGGTCGGAGCCTTTGGAACCATCCGCCGCAAGCTGATGCGCTAAAGCGTCGTCTAAACCTTCAAGAAAGCCGGAGCCAGTCTCCGGCTTTTTTATTGCCTGGCACAGTCGGCCCAAGCGGCTGTAGTCAGGTTGAACCACGCTCCGATCCAACCCTCCGAAGAGACAGTCATGCTACCCCCATACCCCACCTTCGGAGGATGAAATAGGGAAAACTTCGGGAACACTTCTGCAAGCTGTTGCACTGCTCTCCATGGAAGCTTATTTATTATCAATATCTTACAGCGGGCACAGGATTGCAATATTAACCCCTGATCGGGGTCTGCGCGTGAGAACGCGTCTCGGGCGCAGGCTACAGGCAAGGGTTAGTCTCTCTTGCTGATGTGGGCCCTTCATGGAACATCTCGAGATGGTGCATTGAAAACGGAGGAACCATTGAGCAAGAAATTTGCGTTTTCGCTTTGTCTATTGGCCCTCGCTCTCTGTAGTCTACCGGCGATGGCTCAAGCAACATTCTATTCGAACCTGGGAACTGGCACTGACGTCTACTACTGCTGCGAAGGCTGGACGATGGGTGGAACCGGAACTCTGGGAACAAGCTATACCCTCGCCGAAGAGTTCACTGCTGGCACGACGGGCAGTGTTTCGCAGATCGACATGGGCGTTGGCTATGTCGAAGGTACAAACTCGGTGTTCGCCGCCCTTTACACCGCTAGCGGAAATGCGCCGGGTACACTGGTTGCGCAGTGGAGCAACCTGACCCTGCCCCAGGATTTCGGTGGATGCTGCGGTCTGCTTAGCATCACCGGGATTACCGGAGTCAGCCTCACGGCAGGAACGTCGTACTTCCTGGTCGTTGGCCCTTCGGACCTCAGCAGCACGCTGTGGGGAGCCTGGAATTTCAGCAATAGCGCAACCGGGCAGCTGGACTTTGCCACCAGCGGATGCCAGAACGGAAGTGGCAATGGTTGCCAGTGGAATGACGGTGGCGTTACGAACCAAGGCGCTTTCGACGTCCTCGGAAGCACTGGTGCAACCGTCCCCGAGCCATCCTCCCTGCTGTTGCTGGGAACCGGACTGGTCGGAGCCTTCGGTACCATTCGCCGCAAGCTGCGCTAATCCCTCGTCTAGATCTTGAGAAAGCCGGAGTATTCACTCCGGCTCTTTTTTTTGGCCGGAATATCCCCCGCCCCGGTTTATTTCCCAGCCTCGGGTCACCCCGATTCCGGTCGCTATTGCAACTTTGCGTATTCCCCTTTGGCTTGGAGCAGGATGGGAACGTCAGGGTCGGCGTCTTTCCAGAGGGTGAGGAAATTTCGATACGCCAATCGCGCCTTTTCGCGGACGGCAGGATCTTTCACGGCGTCCAGGGCGTTAAGCGCGAGTCAATCCGAGCCGGACCAGCGCGGCCCAGGAAAAGTTGCTCACCAGACCGTAATGGTCAATGAATTTCTGAAACTCCGCTGCCGCTGCCTTGCCGTCGCCCAGCATCAGTATCCGGGCCCCAACAACCGCTGATTTTGCGGTTGTTGGGGAAACTCTGCGCTCGCTAACCGCAGCTATCGGTGCGGCTCCGCAGTATCTGGTGCAGGTGTGGCTGGGGCCGGGCTCGGCGCTGTCGACGCCGGTCCGCTCTCGGCCGGAGCGAGAACGTTCTGCACATCGGCGGGTACCACGCCCTGCACCATCGGCTTGTGTTTAACCTTGCCCGACTCGGCATCGGCAATGTCGATGCCCAGCCTGGTAAGCGTCTCCGCCGTGTAGTAGTCCAGCAACACCTTCGACTTTTCGTAGTTGGCGGCCGAGTTCAGCACGTTGGATTCCGCCTGCGTCAGATTGCTGGACGCCTGCAGCACCAGGGTCGGAGTCGATGCCCCATAGCTGAACTTTTTCTGCTCGGCGTCGAGGCTCTGCTTGGCATAGTCGCGGGCCGCCAGCGCCGCCTGGAGCGCCGCATAGTTGTTCTGCATGGTGAACTGCGCCTGCCGCACTTGCAGGGTGATGGTGTTTTCCGTCTGCTGCAATGCCACTTGCTGCTGGCGGTATTCCAGCTCCGCCGCGAACCTGATTGGCTTGCGCCGCGCGATTGCGAATAGGAATGGTGAGGTTCACGCCGATGCCCTTGTCCGGCGCCGAGCTGTTGAACAGATTGGAGAAGGCCGAGCCATAGGTCGGGGGAACCGAGCCCGGCTCGAAGCATTCGCCGAAGCTATTCACTTGCGGGCAAGTCGGAATCAGCGGGTTCTGCGGACCGGCCAGGCCTGACGAGCCGTAGAAGGCGAAGACGTCCAGGGTGGGCAGCAGCGCATTCTTCAGCGACTTGCGCGAGATCTCATAATTGGTGAGCTGAATGCGGGCCGATCGCCATCTCTGGCCGTCCCTGCAACGCCTCCTGAATCAGTTCGTCCACCGGCCGCACTTCGTATTGTTCGCTCGGCTTCAGGGTGTCGGTGGGAATCACGGGCGCCGTCCGCCAGCAACGGGTCCCGCGTATTCTTGGTGATGGCGTTCTTGATCAGCAGTTGCTCCAGCTGAAGATTGGTCTGCGCCATGATCAGGTTCTGCTTGGCGTTCTCCACTCCACTCTGCGCCTGCACCAGCGTGATGGGTGCCAGCGTCCCGATCTTGACCTGCTCCTGGTCGTCAGACAGCGTTTTGTTGGCCAGCTGCAACTGCCGTTCGTTTACCTTCACCGCTTCATATGCGGTGACCAGGTCCCAGTAGATGTTTTCAATTTGCGAGACGGTGGTGATGATCTGCTGGCGGAAGACCACATCGGCGATCTCGCGGTTGTTGCGCGCAATCCGGATCCAGCGCAGGTTGGGATCGAAGCCAAATCCCTGCAGCAGATGCTGCCGCAGCTGGAAACGGAAGCTGGGCGTGAGCGTGGGATTCACGAAGCTGTACGGGCTGTTGGTGGTGATGTAGCTGTTGTTGAAGGTCAGCGTCATCAGCGTGCCGGTCGAGAATCCCTGCGAGTAATTGAAGTTGTAGGTGTTGGTGTTCTGGTTCAGGCTGGGGACGCCATAGAAAACCGTGCTTTGCTGCGGCGTGACGGCGCGCTCGCCTTGCAGCGTGCCTCCGATCGTAGGATCGAAGTTGTCGATGGGCGGGCCGAAGCCCAGAGTAGACAACACCATTCCTGCCCCGCCTGCGCCCGCGCCGCCTACGCCAACCTGTGTGCCTCCCGCGCCGGTGCCGCTGGCTCCGGTGGTAGCAGCTGCCCGTGCCTCCCGCGGAAACTGCTCCCAGCGCTCCGCCTTGCGTGCCCTGCACTACGTTGGTGTTTACGCCGCGGGCCGCCGTTCCGGTGCTGGTCAGCAGCAGGTCGGTATCGGCAATCGACAGGTTATAGCGCTGCAACGTGATGTCCAGATTGTTCTCCAGCGCCATGGCGACGGCGTCATTGATGGAGAGAAAGATCTGGCCATCGTGAAACAACGTGTCGGTCATCGGCGGAATTGGTCAGGTTCGCCTGGGGAACATGGCGTCGCGTGTAGGGCGCGATGAGGTTGGGAAATCCCGACAGCGGCTTGGCGTAGTTCTGGTCGCCGGAATACAGGTGCGCCGCATTATGCTGCGGCGCCGGCGCCTGCGGGTACGGCGTCATGCTGACCCCGCTGGACTGCGGTGTGGGTGTACTCGGCTGAGCGGCCGGAGCGCCTGCTTGCGCAGCCGGAGGGTTCGACTGCGCCGCTGGGGCGTTTGCGTCCGCTGCGGGCGCGCTGGTTTGCGTGTCCGGCGGCGTGGCATCCTGCGCCCAACTCGCGCCTGCCAGCAGAACCACAAATCCCAACCAGAGCGCCATGCGAGCCGCGCCCCGAAGAAAAATGGAAACCGAACATTACCTGTCTCCTGGAACTGACACTTCAGTTCGGTTTCTCAACTACTGCTGTTTGTTGCTTTGAGGCCTCTGTGTAATACGCACCAAGGTGCCCAAAGGTTCATGGCCTGGCGGATTCCCGTAACAGGTGAATATTTGATTCTAGAGCACGCGGGGTCTCGCCGTATCGCAGCGGAGGAGGAGAGCTTTGCGAGGTTGCTGACGACGTCGGGCGGGTGCGTTCGGGTGCCCCGGGTCTCGCGATGTTCGAGACCCGGGAGCAGCGCCACTCATCGCGGTTGGTCGGGTGCCAGACTCGCCCGCGGACGTTTCACCGGCGGCGCGTCTTCCAGACTCTTGCTCACCACATCGGCGACGATGGCGTTGCCGGCGGAATTGTAGTGAATATCTCCGAAAATGTAGTTCTGCAAATACCAGCAGCCGGGTTGCCACTTCGGACATTGTTCCTTCGCCGCGAAGAACTCTGGGAAGGTGGTGACGAAGCGCTTGCATTTGCCGGCGCACCAATCCCGCCAGATGCTTACCTCGCGCGAATCAGCATTGTCATGCACCAGTTGCGACGGCCAGGGATAGACCACGACGCTGATAGGAATATTGCGCCTGGCCAACTCTTGCCACAGCAGGTCCATCTTGGCTTTCTCTTTGGCGATACCGCCCTCCAACCCCAGCGGCGCGTAGCCGGTTTCAAACGGCTGAGCGTCGTTGACCTTGCGGTAGGTCCATGCGCCCCGCTCCTGATCGAACTCGTTGCCCTCGCCGCGATCAAGATGGTAGAAGCCGAGGCGCACCAGATTTCGCTCGAAGAACTCAATGACCCTGTCGCTGATAAGGAAATGCTTGTTGATATTTTCCCGCAGCCCGCCATACCAGCTTTGATCAATGTAATGCGCCTTGGGTATGGTTACTGCGCCGCTGGCGTCTTTATCGCGGTAAAGAGCGGCCTCGTCCTGCGCGTCGGAAATATCGATGAAGACGATCACGTCGTCAATCTCAATTCCCTTGTTGAAGACCAGGCGCACGGTGTTGAGATAGTTCGACGGGGAGTAAGCTCCCATGCTCCCGTTCAAGAAATTGTATTGCGGGAAATTGGCCGCGATTCGGCCGACGAAGGTATCCTCCCAGGCCGTCATTCCCTCCGCATGGGAATCGCCGAGAATAAGCACCCGAGGCTCGGCGCTGGTCAGGGGAACGGTGCGGACTGCGTAGTCCCGAAACCCCAGGTTGTCGGTGTACATGGGGTACGAGGATTTGCCCCACAGGCGAACGCAGGAGCAGTTTGGTTCCAGAGCGAAATAGCGCACCGGGTCCACGCGCGCAAAGCAAAATCCTTGCGGACCGCCGGAGACGACCGATCCCTGAAGGGCCGCGGTATAGAAGTAGTCGAAGCCGGCGAGCAACGCCACGCTGAGCGCAACCGATAGCAGAAACAGAAGCAGCCCGATCAGGCGCTCCCGGGGCCGAGAACTGTCGGAGCGCTTCACCGTGCCCGCACTCGCGCCACTCTGAAGTTCGGTCGTAACGTCCAAGTCCTCCATCCTAACGGCGAAAAAAGTTCTAGAAACCGCGATACATGAACTGCGACGTCGCGCGCACTTGGGTAAGCGTCACCGTCAATGCGATCAGCAACGCGGTCGCGTACAGCGGCGCGATCCAAAGCCAGCGCTTGCGGGCCAGGACCAGCATGACCTCCGCGGGGAGGTTTCCCGGGCCTGCTTGCGACCTGTCTAAATAGCGATTGAGCGCCTCGCTTACCAGCAGCACCGTAACGTATCCCACCGCCAACGCCAGAACCAGCAGATACAGGCTTGCGCTAAGCGAATGGGAAAGATAGCTTGCCGGCGAAAATACCGCTGCCAGCATCTGCCGGGCCTGGCTCACCGAATGAGCGCGGAAGAAAATCCATCCCAGGCTGACGAGACTGATGGTGGTAATCCACGCAAGCGGTGTCCACAAGGCAGGCGGCGGGTTCCAATCAAACCGGCGTTGCGCCTGCTGCACCAGACGATGCACCACCAGCAGCACTCCGTGATAGCAGCCCCAAATCAAGAACAGCAGGCTGGCGTTGTGCCACAAACCGAACAGCACCATCGAAACCACCAGAATCAGGTTTCGCCACCACACCTCGCGGCGCAACATCGCCAGCGGAAGGAAAACATAATCGCGAATCCAGAACGACAGCGACATGTGCCAGCGCGTCCAGAAGATGGAAGGGGACGTGGACTGAAACGGGCGCGCAAAATTTTCCGGCACGGTGAAACCCAGGACCTGCGCTGCTCCGATGGCGATATGGCAATATCCGGCAAAATCGAAGAAGAGTTGCAACCCGTACCCAAAGGCCAGACACCAGACGTCGCTGCCACTCCAATGAGTGAGGCTATCGAAGCCGCTATCGATGCCGCCGCCGCCCAGGATTCCTTGCCCCAGCAACCGCGCCAATTGCATCATCAGCACTCCGGTCGCGATCCTTCCCACTCCGCTCTTGATCGCACTCCACGCCAGCGGCCTCTCCGACCGGAATTGCTCCAGCATCTCGGTCATGCGGCAGATCGGTCCGGAAATTGTGACGGGGAAGAACGCCATGAACAGGGCAAACTCGCTCAGCGACGGGTCGAGCTCCTCGCCGCGGTACAAGTCGAACAGATAGCTCATTGCCTGAAACGTCCAGAACGAGATGCCCAAAGGCAAAGCAAGGTGAGCGAACCTTTGCAGCGTCGGCACAGGGAAGTTAATGGCCACGCCCGGCAGATACTTGAAAGTGGTCAGAAGCGCGAGGTTGAACAGAATGCCGATTGCCAGGACGGACCCAGTGGGCCGTCGCCGCACCCAACTGCCCAGAAGATAATTCATCACGATGGAAACCAGCAGCACCGCCCCAAACCAGTAGCCCCAGGACAGATACAGCACGCAACTGCCCGCCAGCAGCGCCGCCTGGCGCACCTTCGCCGAGCGGAAGCCGGCGAAGATCGCAACTTCCAACACGAAGACAGCAACGTAAAGAATTCCTCTGGCGAACATTCCCCACCTGCACTGTGGAACTGAGCCACCAGTTTCGCACCGATTCGCTTTCTGTCAAAGCTTTGGTCGCACCCAATACAATGAGAGCGGCATGAACAGGTTTCATACTCTGATGGACGCTTTGCGCGCCGCTCCGGACGATCGTCTCTTCGCAGTCGACTGGATCAGCGAAGACGAGCGTGAAGAAGTAACGTTTGGCGAATTTCGCCGCCGCGCTCGCGCGCAAGCCGCGCTGCTTCGTGCCCATGGCGTAACCAGGGGCGATCGGGTTGTGCTCATCATGCCGCAGGGCATTGCGGCCATGGCGACCTTTGCCGGAGCGATGATGCTGGGCGCAGTGCCCGCGATTCTGGCCTACCCAAACTTCAAGGTCGAGCCTTCCAAATATTGCTTTGGCTTGGCTGGCGTCACGAAGAACCTGGCCGCGCGGGCGGTGGTGATTGATGAGGAATTTCCCCAGGAGCTGATCGCCCACGTTCATCTGGGCGATAACACGGCGCTGCTGCGCGTTGGTGCGGGCACTGGTCCGGGTGGAGAGCAGGAGCTACCCGACGCGGGAATCCAGCCTGAAAGCCTGGCCTTTATCCAGCATTCGGCGGGCACCACCGGACTGCAAAAAGGTGTAGCGTTCACCCATCACGCCGTGCTGACGCAGCTTGAACATCTGGTGCGTGTCCTGAAATCGACGGAACGAAAGACCGCATTTACAGCTGGCTCCCGCTCTACCACGACATGGGGCTGATCGCCTGTTTCATGCTTCCCATGGCGTGCCACGTGCCCGTGGTGATGCAGTCGCCGCTGGAATGGGTGATGCACCCGGAGACCATGCTGCAGATCATCCGCGAGTACAAATGCACCCTGTCGTGGCTGCCGAACTTTGCTTTTCAGTTTGTCCCGCGGCGCACGCGGCAGCGATTGCAGTCGCAATACGATCTTTCATCAGTTCGCGCCTTGATCAATTGCTCCGAGCCGGTTCGCTCCGCCAGTATGAAGGAGTTCTACGACGCTTTCGCCTCCATGGGTCTGAAGCGCGGAGCGCTGCAATCGTGTTACGCCATGGCCGAAAACGTTTTTGCCGTAACCCAGTCGGACATCACGCAGCCCTCCGGTCCTGCCTGCGTTTTCGCGGACGGCCAACGGTTTCGCAAAGATCGCGTGGTGGTCCCGGTTGAGGGAACAACCTTGGGTGCCATCTCTTTCACTTCGTCGGGGCGCTTGCTGCCCAACCAGCAAGTCCGGATCGTGTCGGAGTCTGGTGCGCTGCTCTCCGACGGCCAGGTCGGCGAGATTGTGCTCCACAGTGATTGCCTGTTTGAGGGCTACTACAACCGTCCCGACCTTACGGAGCAGGCCATCGTCGACGGCTGGTACCACACCGGCGATCTGGGCTTTTACCTCGACGGCGAACTCTATGTGGTTGGCCGCAAGAAAGATCTCCTCATCGTTGGCGGGGAAAATCTTTATCCGCAGGACATTGAAGAGATCGTTGCCGCTCACCCTGCCATCCACGATGGCCGTGCAATCGCGCTCGGCTTGTACAATCGCGAACTGGGCACGGAAGACATGGTGGTGGTGGCGGAAGTGGAGTCGCACGAGTTGCTGGCAAACGCAGCCGAGATTGAACGCGAGATCCGCGGCCGGGTGGTCGCCGGCCTGGGCGTGGCTGTGCGCACTGTTTATCTGAAGCCGCCGAAGTGGATTGTGAAGAGCACTGCCGGAAAAGCTGCGCGCTCCACCACGCGCGAGAAATTGCTCAACGAACATCCCGAACTTGATGTCGAATCCCAGGAGAACCCGGCATGACCCCTGAAGCGCAACAGATGGCGAACTATATCGTCGAGTTGATTCGCAAGCCGGGTGTGCTCATCGATGAAAGCACTCCATTGGTTTCTTCCGGACTGATCGATTCCATGGCACTGGTTGACTTGCTGGTGAAGCTCGAGGACCTGACTCACATGCGAATTCCGCCGGGCAAGGTCCAGCCGAAAGACATGGATACCATCAATCTGATGTTTGCCACGGCGCAGCGCGTCGGGAAACCGCGTAAGTGAATTCTGGCTTCGGCCTCGCTCGGGCTAATCCGCAGCTCGCAAGGACCCGCGTTCAATATGAATGTCGTCCCAGTACACCGTGCCATCTCCCGGCCCGCGCGCCAGATGAATGCGAATTGCGCCCTCACGTCCGACCGTAAACGAACGCGACAGCAACTGCCAAGCTCGGATTGCTCGAGACTGGCGGCGACGAGGCCGAGGTATTGTCGCTGGGGTTGTAGACGATGATCTGCGCGGTCGTTGCGCCGGCCGAAGCCGCGACCCACGCGGAAATCGTGTAGGTCGCGCCCGGCTCCAGTCCGTTGATGTCCTGATAGACCGTGCCCGCGCCGGTTTCAGCCAGGCTATATTTGCCGCTGTGCGCCGTCACGGTGCTGACGCGCGCCTTCGCGCCGTTGGTTGACCACGGCGCTGTTTCGCCGTCCTCGAAGCCCGGGATTGGCGACGGCGTTCTCCACGCGCTGCTCGGGAGTCATCAGCACCGGGCTGAGTCCGAAGTCCGTCTTCGTCGAACACAGGATGAAATGGTCCAAGATCGTGGCATTTTCCCGGCCCGGTCGGACCTTGCGCGATGGCCGCCGCAACGTCCGGCATGACGACGTACGCCGAATCGGCGCGAGAGTCCTTGCTGCTCGACCTGCGTCGACCGCCTGCGAGCACTGGAAATCCTGCGCCACTCCGGTGTAGCGCGCCGACTGATAGCTGTTGATCCGCATCTTCTGCTGCGACGGCGAGAAATCCGAAAATCCGATAGCCTTCGGGGCCGCCGGGCGACGCAGCTTTCTCGCATTGCCACGCCGGCAGCACAATCAGGTTCTGATGCTGCGCTCCCAACTGCGACCAGATCGCCGACTGCAACGGCGAGGGATGATCTTCGCTGATGGTGGTATGCACCCAATGCCGCAGCGCGCTGGTGTCGGCGAACTGCAAAACCAGCATTGCCGCGATCAGCAGATTCGCCCACGCCTTGCGGAACAGCAGAAATGGTGCGGCGAGTATTGCGGCCAGGATCGCATAGTATGGCGCCCAGAACAGGCGTCCGCTGGCCCGCAACGGCGAAAAATACGGAGACAATCTTCCGCTGGGATCGAGGTCAATGAACCGTTGTCGACCCAAAAGTTATTTTGGTGGAGAGCGCCAGCAGCGTGAGCAGCAAACAAGCAAGCCCCAGACGGAACGAGCCAGCGCTTGTCCGGCCGCCAAAGTTTGCCGCGGTGGATGATCGCCGCGACGATGACAACTGCGGCAAGGATAAGAACGCCCGCGCCGAGGTAGTTGTAGCCTTCATACTGGCCGGGGCTGGCGCTGTGAAGTCGCGGAAAGATCACCGACGTCCAGGTGCGCGGATCGAACGGCGCCAGCAGATTCATCGAGAGGTCGCGATAGCCGCCGCTGCTGTAACCCTTGCCGCCGCTGATCACCAGGCCAAACGAGTACGCCACCACGAAACCAATCGCGCCCAGCAGCGCCACAACGCCGGCGGACTTCGCGCCAGCCTGATTCGCTTTTGCCAGAGCAAGCTCACGACCGCGCTGTCAATATCAGCAGAACCTGAAATGCCAGATAAGGATTCGTCCCCACCGACACTGCGGCCAGCACGCACGCCGAAATGACGAAGCGGCGGACCGATCTCGGCGACTCCTGCTGGGCTTGGGCGAACACAAAAAGCGCCGCCACCAGCAGCCACTGATTGCTGAGCGAGTAATGTCCCCAGAAGCGGTAATTCAGCGGCGGCGCCAGCAGAAAAAAGACGCTGCACAGCGCCGCGCCGAGAATATTCGAGCTGCTTTGCGCGCTTCAGTGCCAACCATCCAACACGCTTCAGAACCCGTTTTGAAAGGGCACGGCTTTAGCCGTGCCGCTGGAGATCCTGGGCGTCGGGCTTTAGCCCCTGCGGGATCCTTCCCTCTATCATCAACCGCAACAGCCGAAACGCGAAGAAGAATTGCAGCGTGCAGGCGAGAATGACTTCCAGACCGAAATACTGCGCCGGCTCCGGCAGCAGAGGCGACAGCGGCTTCAGCGCCACGGCCAGCAGCGGATTCAAATCCAGCAGCGCCACCGACTCGCCTTGCGGATAACCCAGCCGGTCGGTGTACGTGATAGGCCAGTGAACATGCGGGTCCTGGCGGAACATCTCCCAGCCGATGTAGTGATACGCCGGATCGAAGGCGATCCAATTCACATTGCGCGGATTCAGCGGGTGCGGCCCCATCACCAGCAGCGCATAGAAGAAGCCGGCGATCAGAGCGATGGCAAGGTCGAACCAAACAGAATCACGCCAGCTTGCGGCGCGACATTCGGCCACCTGCGATTTGGAATCGGTTGTCTCCGGTGACATGCCGGCAGGTGGCGACGTTTCACTTTTCATAAGCAGTGAAGCGGCGAGGCCGAAGGACGAGGTTGTGGAGTAGAAGACACTTCCAGCGCAACGAGGGTAACACACGGACGCCGCTGTTCGCGATGCGCTTTTCGCTAGAACCCGGGCGCCCATTTGGCGCTCGTTCTGCGATCTTCCAAGCGGCCTTGATACAAACCAGGATGATTTAGCGCGGTTTGGTTTCGCTGCCAGAATAATTCCACTAGTCACCACGAAAACCTCCACTCAAGCAAAGGCAGCTTGAGTGGGGCACCCGCTTCGCCTGCTCTGCCGAATAGCGAATAGCGAACCGCGAACAGCGGCCTCTCTTACGGCTTGTCCTCCAACTGGCAATTGTTGCCGTAGGTGAACGAGTGCAGCGTGAATCCCGGGCCTTCCGGCTCCAGCGAAACCAGGTGCGCGGTGAATCTCGGACTGCGCACCAGGTAATACATGCGGCCCTCGGTCACGTCCACGTAGGCTCCCTTGGCATCGAACTTCACATCGGCACCGGCGTCTTCCTTTGCCATCGGCCCGCCGTCCACAACCAGGTTTACCCGCACCTGCTTCGCGCCCGTTCAGGCTCAGGACGGCGTACATCGAGCGCCCGTGATAGCGCACTTCGGCGCCCGCGCCTTTGCCAACTGAAGTCACGCCGTCGTTATCGATCTTCCAGCGTCCCACCAGCTCCACAGCCTCCATCGGCCGGGGAATGCGGCGGCATGAAGTCAGCCTCTTCGCCGGCGTGGTGTCCATTCATGTCCTCCACCGAGCCGCGCCCGTGGACCTCGCCGACATAGGTCTCCTGCGTGGTGTTGCCGCACTCCGCCTTGAACTCGTCTTCGGCGGGATCGAGCGCGATCTTCATCACTTCGGGATGCGCGACGGCCAGCAGCTCGCGAATCTTCGTCTCCATCTGGAGGTTGTTGCCCTCGCCGAAGACCTTCATCACGATCTGCCCTTGCGGATCGATAAGGAAGCGCTCCGGCCAGCCATCGGCCTGATACGCCTTCCAGGTCGTGCCCTTTTGATCGGCAACCACCGGCCACGGCAGTTTGAAGCGCTGCGCCGCCTCCTTCACGTTGTTCACGTCGAAGCCAATGTTGAATTCGCCATAGTGCACGCCGATCACCTCGAAACCATACGGGTGATATTTGGTATACCAGCGCTTGACCACGCCGAAGTCGCGAATGCAGTTGATGCAGGTGTACTCCCAGAAATCGACGAGCACGACCTTGCCGCGATAGTCGGCGATGTGATGCGGAGCGGCTGCGCCTTCATCCAGCCAGACCACGCCCTCGCCGAAATCCGGCGCCGGGTGAACTTTGAGATCGACCTGGGCGACAGCCGGCAGTGCGAAACAGAACAACAGCAGCGCCGCAAGCAGGTATGGCGTTCTTGCCGGGAGTCGCGACGTGATTCTCAACCGTGAGGCGAGCGTCGTCATAGCTGAAGCTTTGCATCTCCACCCCCATTCGCTTGAGTATGGCTCGAATGCTGATGTATCCAGGGTTTGAAGGGGCACGGCTTTCAGCCGTGCCGGACCGTCCCAAAATAGATCGGCCTTTAGGCCCTGAGGGACCGCTCCCTCAGCGGCTGAAGCCGGACCTTCTGGTTACTTGGCGGCACGCCTGAAGGCGTGCCCCTTCAAAGCAAGGCTACACCAACTAGGAACTGCTCCCACCGTACAGGATATGACGAGAATCATGCTCTTTCGTTAGGCGAACCTCGATCGAGCCACGGCCCCAGCCGACAACGCCAGCGTGGGTTATGCTTAACACGTGCAGGTGAAAGTGCGTTACTTCGGCATGATGAAGGAGATTGCCGGCCGCGACCAGGAGGTCGTCGAGCTGGGCGAAGGCTCATGCGGCTGGCGATTTGTTCGCCCTCCTCCAACAGCGCTTTCCCGAAGCTGGATGCATTTCGCGGCTCCGTTGCGCTGGCCGTAAATCTTGAATACTCCGACGGCAGCAACCGTCCTGCGCGACAACGACGAAGTGGCTTTGATCCCGCCGGTGAGCGGCGGAGCAACTCACGGATGGGCCATCAACCGCCGAAGCCGCGTTGCCGCTGATCTCCGAGCACGCGCAGATTGTCTCGGAGGCGATCCAGACAGCGCCAATCCTGGCGGCCATCAAGCGGCCGGAAGACGGCGCGGTGGCCGTCTTCGATGGCATTGTGCGCGACAACTCGCGCGGCCGCCGCACGCTCTATCTCGACTACACCGCCTACGAGCCGATGGCGTTGCGCCAGATGGAGCAACTTGCCCAGCAGGCGCTAAGCCGCTTCGCCATTCGCGATGTGCGCATCGTGCATCGCCTGGGGCGCTTACAGATCGGCGAAAGCAGCGTCTATATTGCAGTTGCTGCGGCGCATCGGGCCGCGGCCTTCGACGCTTGCCGCTGGCTGATCGATACTCTGAAAACCACGGTCCCCATCTGGAAGAAGGAATATTTTCAAGATGGCGCGGTATGGGCGGACGGCGAGCCCTTTCCGCCGGAAATCCCTCGGGCCGGCCACAACGCGTCAAAGTAGCTGGACTGGGGTTTACTTAACGAATGTTTCCTGGCTTTCAGGTCTCCACTCGAGTAGGTGTCAAGATACGTGCTCTCGCCTGGGCGTGCGTCTGGACGTTTGTGTTCGCTAGCTTCCCCTGTTTTGCCAAAGCCAGTCAACCCAAAGCACGGTGCCGCGACCGCCGGCTTCGCTGACGCAGTCGCCTCCGGCCGGAGTTGCGCATCCTCCCGACGCGGCCAAACAGCAGCCCGCAAACGCGGACGATCAACCCAACACAACCTTCAAGGTGAATGTAAAGCTGGTGAACGTCTTCGCCACCGTGACCGACTGCCGGCGGAGCGCCGGTTTCTGCGCTCAAGCAGGATGATTTCCAGATCTTCGAGGACGGCGATCCGCAGCAGATCGCGGTGTTTCATCGCGAATCGGAGCTGCCGCTGTCGATTGTGGTGGCCATCGACACCAGCCTCAGCACGCGCGGCGATCAGAAGCTGGAAGTGGAATCGGCGCGCCGCTTCGCGCATGCCATCCTGCGTCCCATCGATGGTCTCTCGCTCTTCCAGTTCAGCGAAATCGTCGATCAACTGACGCCCTTCACCGCCGACATGCGAGTCATCGATCGGGCCATCAACCACGTTCATTCGGGTGCGGCGACCGCTCTTTACGACACTCTCTACCTCGGCCTCCGACGCGCTCCTCGAGCGGCGCGGCCGTAAGGTCATGGTGGTCATCACCGATGGCGGCGACACCGTCAGCAAGACCACATATCAGGAAGCGATTCGCGAAGCGCAGCAGGCGGAGGTCATTCTCTACAGCATCATCATCGTCCCCATCGAGAACAGTGCCGGACGCGATATTGGCGGCGAGCACGCTCTCATCCAGCTCTCCCGCGACACTGGAGGAAAGTATTTCTACGCCAGCGGAATGGAGCAGCTGGACGCGGCCTTCCGCCAGATCAGCGACGAATTGCGCACGCAATATCTGATCGCCTACTACCCCAGCAAACGAATCTCCGATTCCGATTACCGCCGCATCGACATCAAGATCAATCCCGCCACAAAGGACTATCCCGATCCCGCCGAGCTGGTGGTCCGTCATCGGAGCGGCTACTACACCATGCCCTCCAAGTAGCGAACGCCGGAGGAGGCGCTGCTACTTGCCGGATCATTTATTGCTCGAACTCCAACTGGAAATCCTCTCCTGGAAGAGCCGGCGGCATGGCGAGCCCCTTGCGGAACGTCACCGAACACAGTCTGCAGCAGGAAGGGCTTGATTTGTATGGCTTCGCCAACTCATTGGCGCGCTTCTGCAACTCCGCGACTTTTTCGGGATACTGGGCGGCAACATTATTCTTCTCGGAAGGGTCTTGCGCGATGTTATAGAGTTCGACCACTTGCGGAAGCGGAGTACGCCAGATGAGCTTCCAGTCACCTTCGCGAACGCCGGCGCGGAACGGCTCGATGTTGTAGATGACCTCGGTACGCGGGGACGGTTTGCCTTCGCTGATGGTCGGCCACATGTCGAGACCATCCAGCGGTTTGCTTCCCGGCTTTCGCCCCTGCAAGACCGATGAGTGTGGGATAGGTGTCCACCACGTGCATCATTCCGTCAACCTCCGTGCCGGGCTTAATGTGGCCGGGCCAATTCACAAATGCTGGGACGCGCGTGCCGCCCTCGTAGAGTGTGCCTTTGCCCTCACGGTATGGCCCGTTGTCGCAGGGGATGACGACCTTCGACATATCCTGTTCGCCGCTAAACATGGAATTGCGAGTGCCACCGTTGTCGCTCATGAAGACGATGATGGTGTTGTCGCGCATGCCTTTTGCTTTCAGCGCCGCGACGACGCGACCGATCTCGTCGTCCATGGCGGTGATGCTCGCCGCGTAAGCGCGGCGGCTCGGGTCGGCAATGTTCTTGTACTTGTCCAGATACTCCTGCGGCGCCTGATAGGGCGCATGCGGTGCGTTGAACGCGAGATAGAGATAGAGCGGCACCGCCGGGTTGTGCCTGTCGATGAGTTTCACCGCCGCATTGCCCAGCAGCGTAGTGCTGTAGCCCGGCTCCTTCAGCACCTTGTTGTTGAGGTACCAGTCGGTGACTCCGTGTTGCTCGTGCGTGAAGTAGTCGATCTCGCCAATCATCGGGCCGTACTGATAATCGAAGCCGCGCTGGCGGGGCCAGTACTTGGGATCGGCGTGACCAAGATGCCACTTGCCGATGATCGCGGTCTCGTAGCCGGCTTCCTTTAGCGCCTGCGGCAGAAGCCACTCGTCAGTGGGAAGCCCATATTTGTAAGCCGAGGGAATTACCAGCGTCTGCAGATCCGTAACGGAATGGATAGCGTCCGGTCATCAGCGCGGCGCGCGTCGGCGTGCACATGGGCTGCGCGTAAAACTGCTCCAGCCGCGCTCCATCTTCGGCCAGCTTGTCGAGGTTCGGCGTCTTGATGTCGGAGCCGTGATAGCCCACGTCCTTCCATCCGAGGTCATCCGCCACGATGTACACGATGTTAGGTTTGTTGTCCGCGGCGTGGCCACAAACAGAAATTCCGGTTGTGGCCGCCACGGCGAGGAAGAGAAAGCCGAAAATTCTAACGATCAACTTCTTCATTGTCTCGGAGTCCTTGTTAGCGGGAACAACTGACGTGCAGTACTTCTAAATTCGTTGCGCGGATTCTCACCCGAAGCCCTTGCCCCTTAAGACGGTCGGCAATCATAAAAAGCGGTAGCGGAATACTACGCGAGAAGATTCATTTTGGCCATCTCTTTGATTCGGCCACAAACGACGTCCTGCCCCAGGTTTTAATCGGCACTGAAAAGCCGCCACCCACCTTGCACAACCCGGCTGCCTGTTTTGCACCAGGAGCTTTTTCGAATTGAAGGCGTGGCCCGGTAAGCTGCGCCCGACTTTGGACGACGGGTTTTTGGGGCGAATCAAGCCTCTTGCTCTCTGTTCAGGGGGCGGTTCCAGCCAGTCTCTTCACCGGATTACCTTCCAAACTTGGAATATTGCTCCTGAGGATATGTGAAAACTGGAAGACACCGCCGCTGGAGGCCCGCTGCGGCATCGGGATATATGCTTGCAAGTCAATGTTACTAAAGCAGATAGATGGCAGTTGACACCACTTTTTCAATTGCCTGATTTGGCCATTGCCTTGCGATAAGTAGTACCGGAGGCTGGTATCCGACCTGTCCTCTTGCCTGGTTCTGTTGCACGGCTATTTGCCAGACCCACGATTCGGCAATAGCAAATGGCGGAAAAGATTATTTACGTTGCACACCTCTGAGGGGAGAGATATGAAATTGAAGAGTTTGATCACCGGAATGTTGGCTTTGCTGGTGATCGCCCTGCTGATCGCGCCATCGCTTATGGCGCAATCGCTGGTTTCGGGCGATGTCACCGGTACAGTCACCGATCCTAGCGGCGCGGTTGTGCCGAATGCTACGGTCACATTGAAGAACAATGCCACCGGCGCGATCGCACACCACCACGTCCACCTCCAGCGGCGCCTACCGCTTCTCGCTGCTGCCGCCCGGTACCTACACCGTAAGCGCAACCGCGGCCGGCTTTAGCAAGGCCGAGCAGACGACTTCGGTCAACGTCGGCCAGGCCACCGTCGCCAATGTTAAACTGGCGGTGGGTAGCAGCTCGCAGACCGTGGAAGTCACCTCCGCCGCTCCTCTGGTGCAGGCGGATAACGCCGACCTCTCCACCAACTTCGATCAGAACGTTGTTGCCAATGCACCCAACGGCGGCAATGATCTTACCTACATTGCTCAGACCGCTCCCGGCATCAACATGAACACCGGTATGGGATACGGCAACTTCAACACCGCTGGTCTGCCCGCCACTTCAAACGTGTTCACCATGAACGGCGAGAACCAGATGGATCCGTACCTGAACCTGAACAACTCGGGTGCGACCAACCTGATGCTCGGCAAGAACGCCGTGCAGGAAGCCACCGTCACCACCAACGCCTACGGCGGCTCAGTATGGCCAGCAGGCTGGTGCGCAGGTGAGCTACGTCAGCAAGTCCGGCACCAACGCCTATCACGGCAACGCCAATTACTGGTGGACCGGCAGCAGCATGGATGCCAACAGCTGGTTCAACGGTTTCTCCAATCCGACTCTGCCGACGCCCTTCAACAACAACAACGCGTGGGCGGCCTCGGTCGGCGGCCCGATCAAGAAGGACAAGCTGTTCTTCTTCGCCGACTGGGAAGGAATCCGTTACATCGTTCCTACCACCACCACCATTTATGTTCCGACCGTGGGATTTGCGGACCAGACGCTGGCGAATCTGGCAAGCACCGGAAACGCGGCTTCGATACCGCCTTTACTCCAAGATGTTCAGCCTGTACCAGGGCGCACCCGGATACAGTGCATCGAACCAGATCGTCAACACGCCACCAATCCTGGCGGTTGCTTGGATCTGGCTGGAACCCCGGGTCCGGGCGGCGTGCCGTTCGGTGCCAGCAATCCTTGCTTCCAGCAGTTTGTAGCCAGCCCCTCGGAGCCGGCTAAGGAATGGCTGCTGACGGGTCGCGTGGACTACAACATGTCCGACAAGGACCACCTGTTCTGGAGTGTCAGCTTTGACCACGGCACCCAGGCCACCTACGCTGATCCCATCAACCCGGCGTTCAGCGCCGCCAGCTATCAGCCGCAGTACAACGGCCAGGGCCAGTGGACGCACACCTTTGGCAGCAACGCTACCAACCAGTTCGTCTACGCCGGCAGCTACTACCGCGCCATCTTCACGCAGAACGATGCCGCTGCCACCTTCCCGGCCTGGGTCTTTATGGGTCTTGCCCTCGGCTACACCGACATGGCCCACATCGAGTCAGTCTTCCCGCAAGGCCGCAACGCGACCCAGTATCAGTTCGTGGACGACTTCTCGGTCACCAAGGGCGCCCACAACCTGAAGTTCGGTGGCAACTATCGCCGTTACGACATCACCGACTACATCATTCAGCGAATACAGTCCCGACTCGCAATCCGGTCCGCTGATGATCCCCTTCGCGCTGACCGATCTTTACAACGGCGTCGGCGATTACTTCCAGTCCAGCTATCCGAACCGCGCAACCTACCCCGTGGCCCTCTGGGGCTTGGGTATGTATGCCCAGGACGAGTGGCGCGTCAGCAAGAGCCTTGAAAGTGACGTTGGCGATTCGTGCGGAGCACAACTCCAATCCCGTTTGCCAGCTGAATTGCGCTTCGCAGTTGACCGGGCCGTTCTATTCGGAGAGCACCGACCTCAACACTCCTTACAACCAGATGATCGATGCCAACCTGCATCAGATCTTCCGCAGCACGGACACGCTCAACTGGGCTCCTCGCTTTGGTTTTGCCTGGTCACCGGGCGGCAGCGACAAGACCGTGGTTCGCGGCGGCTTCGGTATCTTCTATGATGCCTTCCCCGCTTTCCTGGGCGACACGTTCATGAACAACGTGCCGACGGTCATTCCGCTCGTTCAAGGCGGCGTGCCCTGGGCTGACCAAACCACCGCGGCCAGCCCGTGGATCATCGGTCAGAACACCGCGAACCAGATTCGTAGCGGCTTCGCCAGCGGCGCATCCATATGCTTCGCTGACCGCAGCCAACCCGTCTGTTCTCCGCACCCAGCTTCGGCAATGCCCTGGGAACATTCCACACCCCGCGTTACCAGGAGTGGAGCCTGCAACTCGAGCAGCAGCTGGATAGCAAGAGCTCAATGACGTTGGCTTATATCGGCAACCACGGTATCCACGAGCCGGTTACGAACTACCCCAACCAGTGCTCTGGGCGCTGCTGGTATTCCGGCTACCCCGTTTAGCGAGAACTTCTGCCACGGTCACCGAGGTCTACTCGGGTGCCGTTTCCAACGACAACCAGTTGACGGCGAGCTATCAGCGTCGCTTGACCTACGGCTTCACCATTCAGGCCAGCTATACCTGGGCCCACGCCATGGACGAAATTTCCAACGGCGGATTCCTCGGGTACAGCGCAACCAGCACGGAATATCAGTACAACCCGAATAACCTGCGTTCCAACTACGGAAATGCGGACTACGATATCCGCAGCTCCTTCAACGCCCAGTACGTTTGGAACACTCCGTTCAAGTTCAGCAACAAGTTCGTCAACGGAGCCTTCGGCGGCTGGACACTGTCGCAGAACTTCTTTGCCCGCTCCGGACTACCTCTGACCGTTCTGGACGGCACCACGAGGCATCGCCAACAACGCTGGCGTGCCTTATTCCGGCTCAGGTGGTGGGTGCTGGACAAGCAGGCTGCAGCAGCCCCTTGGCCAACTGCTTCAACCAGACCGCGTTTCGCTTCGGCCTCTGGCTTGACCACGTTCCCCAACCAGATGCGTAACCAGTACCGCGGGCCCGGGTTCTTTGACTCGGACTTCAGCATCAACAAGAACTTCAAGCTGACTGAGCGGTTTGCCTTCGGCGTCGGTGCGAACATGTACAACGTGTTCAACCACCCGAACTTTGCCGAGCCGGGTGACTCCTTTGGGTCTGGTACCTTTGGCGTCATCTCGGAACAGACGGCTCCGCCAACCGGTCCTTTTGGATCGTTCGCTAACGGTCTCCCTGCCAACCGCATTATCCAGTTCCAGGGCAAGCTCGTGTTCTAGACGATCCAATCCTGCTTTACTCGGCGGCCCTTCGGGGCCGCCATTTTTTTGTCAAGCCCCACTGACCCCCTCACCATTGGCAACTGCTTGCTGATAAACTTCAAAGCTTAGGTTCATCTGACAACTGACAACTGACACACCGGCCACCGACCACCGGCAACTGCTTCCTGAGGTAATGATGACGAATCCTACGCAACCGGCAATTCAGCTGACTAATACTCCCGACTATCGCGAGACCTATGCCAACAGCGTCCAGGTACGGGTCAATGTATGGGATTTCTTTCTGGTGTTCGGCACGCTTCAGCAGCAGGATGAGACGCGGGTCGAGGTGCGCAATTTTCAGGGAATCTATCTCAGTCCGCAGCAGGCCAAAGCGTTGCTTACCATCCTGCAGCAAAACCTGGTCAACTACGAAAACACCTTCGGCGAAATCAAACTCGATCCCCGTATCGGTCCCGGTGCTGGTCCCATCCACTAACTTGGCAAGTGGGCCTGCCTTTGGAAGGGCACGGATCTACCTGGTGCAGTCGCGGTTGGCCGTTTGAAAGGGCACGGGTCTGGTCTCGGTCCGCGGTTTTTGAAAGGGCACAGCTCTAGCAGTGCCGCATGGCGGCATAGGAATATGGGCTTCAGCCCCTGAGGGAATTGTGGGTGGTGAAGTCAGCCCAGGAAAGCCCCTTCAAAGCTAATGCTCCCGGGCGGGCAAAGGACCTGCGCGAGTATCTGTCCGTCTACGCCCTTCTGTTCACCTTTCTGTTCGTCACTCACGCTCCGCTGCTTCGTCTGCCCTACTTCTGGGACGAGGCTGGTTACTACATCCCCGCGGCGCGCGACCTGCTGCTGACCGGATCGCTCGTCCCCTATACCACGCAGTCCAACGCCCACCCTCCGCTGGTCATGATGTGGCTGGCATTCTGGTGGAAGTTCAGCGCCTTCACGCCCGCGGTCACACGCACCGCGATGCTGATGGTGGCAGCCTTCGCGCTGCTCGGGTTGTGGCGGCTGGCGCGCGATGTTGCCGGTGAAGCCGTGGCCGTCGCAACCGTAGTCTGTACTGCGCTCTATCCTGTGTTCTTCACCCAAAGCTCCATGGCCCATCTGGACCTGATGGCGGCTGCGTTCACTTTTTGGGGACTGGCAATGTATGTGGAGCGACGGCCGGTTGCAACCATCGTGTTCCTTGCGCTGGCGCCCATGGCGAAGGAGACGGCAATCGTCACTCCTATGGCACTGTTCGCGTGGGAGCTGCTTTGTCCTCTGATAAGCGGGAAATTCCAACCAGAAACTGCGTGCCTCTATCGCAGCAAGCGTCATGCTCTGTCGTTTCTTCTTTGTCTGCTTCCACTGCTGTTTTGGTTTGCCTATCATCATCACCGCACCGGCTTCTATCTCGGGAACCCGTACTATCTCCGCTACAATCTACAGGCGACACTCACGCCTCTGCGCATTCTGCTCGCCCTGCTCATCCGTCTGTGGCATGTCTTTGGATATCTGAACCTCTTCCTGCTCACCCTGGGTGCGCTGTTCGCCATGACGCAGTCCCCGCTGCGCGAGCCTGACGGGACCCTCCGTCCGCGCATCGCCACCGGCGTGCAGCTGGTTTTTGGTGTGGTCCTGGTTGCGAACATGCTAACGGAATCGGCGTTAGGCGGCGCCGTTCTCGCCCGCTACATGCTTCCGGTTGTGCCGCTGGTGATTCTGGTGTTTGTCTCCACCATGCGGCGGCGCATCCGGCGATGGACCTGGTGGATTGCCATCACGTGCGCGGCCTTCGTGGTGCAGCTCTTCGTGCCTCCACCTTATCGCATCGCTCCTGAGGACACGCTGCTGTATCGCGACTACGTGGTCCTCCACAAGCTTGCCGCCGATGAGCTGTCAGCCAGGTATCCACACGATCGCATTCTCACCGCCTGGCCCGCTTCCGACGAACTCACCCATCCGTTCCTGGGATATGTGAAGCAGCCACTCGCGGTGGTGCGCCTCGAGAACTTCTCGCTCCTGGAGATCGAGCGAGCGTCGCAGGCAACCGGGCAGTTCGACGTGGCTTACTTATTCAGCACCAGGTGGGAGCCACCGCACCCGCTCCTTGAGGGCCTGGCCTTCGGAAAGCCGCTTCAGGAGCGCTTCTTCGACTACCATGAAGATCTGTCGCCGCAGCGCGCTGCGGAAATTCTAGGCGGCCGAACAGCCACCAACCGCAGACGCAACAATGAGTGGATCGCCTTGATCCCGATAGAGAAGATTGAAGACGCAGAATTCCTGCCGCAACGTCGAACCCAGGGACCAATCTCATCCGCCCACAATCAGGAGTAAGATTCTGGGCCATGACTCCAACTCCAGACGGCCCCATTGGAAGACGGCATCCTGGCGACTGCCGACAAGAATGCCCGCCAAGCGCTGCCCCCTGCTGGCGGGCTTTGCATTTCGAAACTGTAGAGATTTGCTAAGAGCTCCTACGGCGTGATCTCCCAGACGGTGCCACCTTCAAGACCACCCTGGCCGCATTCGGACGCGGTGCCGTACAAATTGCCGCGACTGTCCATCACCACGTCGCTCCAGGGATAGCAGCCGTCGTCGCCGCCAGTGAAGTCGTAAAGGTCGGTATAGATCCAGCCGTTGTCCGACGGCGTAAGCTTGTACACCGTGCCGTAGTTATGCGCGCCGTTCCCGAAAGTAGTGCCGTAGACATTGCCTTGCGCATCCATAGTCACGCCGGCCGCACCTATGGTTCCGTTGTTGATGACTCCCGCAAAGCTGTAGAGCAGGTTGAACGTCCAACCGCTGCCCGAGGGCGATAGCTCGAACATCGTTCCGCCTTCGCCTTCCATCCCTCCAAATGCCGTCTGGCCGTACAGGTTGCCATGCGTATCGAATACCATCCCATAAAACGGATCGATACCATCGTTATAGTCGAACTGATGGAGGATCTGCACATCACCCGAGCTCGTCACCTCAAATACCGTACCAGGGTAGTCTCCATAGCCCTCGCCATAAGCGTTGCCGTTTTGGTCAAGGATGACCCCACCGTATGGCGACCCAGCCCCTGTCCCTGCGAACCCGGTAAGCACGCTGAATGTCCAGGACCCCTGCGACGAAGTTAGTTTGTAGACAGTTCCTATCCCTGCGACTCCCCCTGCTGAGGTGGTGCCGTAGATGTTGCCGGCCGAGTCGAAGGTTATGGGTCCAGGAAAACCGCCGTCATAACTGTAGGAAAAGGTATGCACGACAGTGGCCTCCCAGGGACATTGCACGGAAGCGCAAAAGGTTGGCGAGGGCCGCAGCCTGAAAACCGTACCCGAGGCGCCACTACCAGTACCGCCCTGGGTGGCGCTTCCGTAGAGGCTGCCGTCGTGGGCAATCGCCACCTTGGCAATCGGAACATCGCCTCCGGACTCGGTAAAGTCAAATAGCCTCGAATATATCCAACTCGAATTCCGCGGGCTCAACTTGTATACGATTCCGAACTCGTTCCCTCCAAACGCAGTTGTGCCATAGAGATTGCCCGCCGCATCGATGGCCACGCCGGCAAGAGGTTCGTATCCGTCCCCGTTACCGCCAAAACTATGCAGCACGGTGAATGTCTGGGCATGCAGTTGGCTCCCGAAAACGATCATCAGGAACACCAGCCCATAAGCGCCAAAGTTGCGCCGCAAATTCCGCTCGCCGATCTGTCTCCGACGCGAGTTTGTCATCGCAAGTCTCCATTTTCCATGAGGTAAAGGACAGCCTAGACGGAGATATTGTGCGCTTGCGTGGAAGAATACAACTTAATTTCGCATTACGGTGTAACACTCTCATTTCAGACGCCTTATCTGGGTGCGTTCATCTGTCATCTGGCTCGGAGGAGATCCGGACTAACGCAGGGCTTCCGGTAAATGGACTGCTTTACGGAGACATGTTGCTTTGACAGCACAGGCATAGGCCGTCCCAGAACCCACGTTGGGAGGCCCCAAGCTTTAGTCAGCCTGTTGTGGTATTTCAAGAGCGATGCAGAAGAGCTCAGAGTGTATGGCGGAGAGGGAGGGATTTGAACCCCCGATACCCTTTCGAGTATGCCGGTTTTCAAGACCGGTGCCATCAACCACTCGGCCACCTCTCCGGCTACTAACAGTTTTACTATACTCGGTGGATTCTCGAACAATCCAGCGCTGGCTCCTCCCCACTCGTTTAACCCGCTCACATCGCGGAGAGATATCTTCCGCGCATGCCAGGTCTCCTTTGCCGCTTAAAGTTTGAAATTGAAACGGGTGCGATTGTAACCAAGCACGATTCCAAGAACCTCTGTAAGTAGGGGCTCGTTTGCCGGCGAGCATTTCCATAATGGAACGTGTAGGGGTTATGTGCCTCAATTTATCGTATTACCCTCGCAAGTATTGTGCTACGCTGAATCGTTGGCGGAAGGATGCCGCAATGAATTTGGTACGCACTGGAGTGGCGCTGGATTCCGATTTGTTGCAACGTTTCGACCGCCTCATCCAAGGTGAAGGTTACGAAAATCGATCGGAAGCTTTTCGCGACATTATCCGCGACCGCCTGAACGAGGCCAGCCTGGAATCCGGCGACGCATTCGTAGTGGGAGCCGTAACCCTTATCTATGACCACCACTGGCGGCTATTACCCGACAAATTGATGGAATTGCAGCATGAATACCACGAGGTAATCATCTCGACGGTGCATTCACACCTCGACCACGACATGTGTCTGGAAGTGGTCGTCGTGAAGGGCACGTATAAACGGGTGCAGGAGCTGGGCAGCCGCCTGATCGGACTGAAAGGCGTGCAGCACGGCAAGCTGGTAATGAGTTCTGTCGAGGCCTGTACAAGGCAATCTGGCAGGGACTCCGCCAAGCTCCCCGCACCACACCATCATCCCCACTAAATTCCACTCCGCCGCCCCGCTCAGGCCGGAGTTTTGCGAAAGAGTAGCACGAAATGGTGAAACGTAATACTCAAGAGTTTCCCCAATCCTCTCATTCCCCTTCTACCTCACGGCGGTTGCGATTTCCCTCCTCGGTAATAGGGATCACCGTGTGCCTGCTTTTTTCTTGCGCCGCCGCCTGGGCCGACGCCGGAACCCTTCACGGACGAGTACTCGATCCCCAGGGCGCTTCCGTTGCCGCGGCCAAGGTCAAGGTGACCAACGCCGCGGGAATCAAACTCGGCGAAACCCTCAGCGACCAAAACGGCAACTTCGTGTTGGCGGCAATCGACCCAGGGGTGTACCAGGTGACAGCCGAAGAGTCATCCCATGTCACCGTGGTGGCCAGCGTCACCATAACTTCAGGCCAGCAGCAGCAGATCACCTTGCAGTTTGCCCAGGGACTCACTCAGCTATCAGGAACCGTGGTTGACGCATCTGGGGCAGTGATTGCCGGGGCGGCCGTGATGGTTCGGAGCGCCGACGGTACCGTGCAAAGACTGACCCCGTCCGACAGCAACGGCTCTTTCAGTATTTCTGGCCTCTCGGCAGGTAATTATCAACTTATCGTATCCGAACCCGGTTTTGAAACCAAAGAAATGCCCGTCACCATAGGGACCATCAAGGAAACGGCTCCGTTGCGCATCGCTCTGGCGGTGAGCGCCTTGAGCACTACCGTACAGGTGCAGGGCCGGGAGGATAGCCTTGTCGGAATTGCCGATTCCGCCACTCAGGGAACCGTGGGCCAAAGTGAAATCGAAGATCGGCCAATTCTTCGTTCGGGAGAAATCCTGGAGACGGTCCCCGGTCTCATCATCACGCAACACGCCGGCGGCGGTAAGGCCAACCAGTATTTCCTGCGCGGCTTCAATCTCGACCACGGCACCGATTTCGCCGTATTCCTCGACGGTATGCCTCTTAACCTGCCGTCGCACGCACATGGCGAGGGATATTCGGACATGAATACGGTGATCCCGGAGTTTGTGCAGCGGCTAAACTTCGAGAAGGGCCCCTATTACGCAGACATCGGCAACTACAGCTCAGCGGGATCGGCCAACATCCAATTCTATAAGACGCTGCCGCAGAACTTCTTCACCGTCGAAGGCGGCATGTATGGCTTTGCGCGGGCTGTCTTCGGAGTATCGCAAAAGCTGGGCTCGGGCACTTTGCTGTACGGCGGAGAAGCGTATTACGACAACGGCCCCTGGGTGCATCCCGATGCTTATGCCAAATTCAATGGCCTTCTAACCTACAGCCAGGGGAGCGACGCCGAGGGCTTCAGCTTCACCGCCCGCGCTTACCACGGAAAATGGGACTCCAGCGATCAGATCCCCATTACCGCCGTGCCGCTGGTGGGCTTCCTCGGCGCACTGAACCCCACCGACGGCGGCAATTCACAGCGTTATAGCCTACAGGGCGAATGGCATCGCCAAGGGGCAAATTCCGCGACGGCCATCATGGCCTACGGATTTTATTACGATCTCGATTTGTTTTCCGATTTCACCTACTACCTGGATGATCCCATCAAGGGCGATCAGTTCGAACAGAAGGACAATCGCTGGGTGACTGGGGTTGCCGCAGCCCACACCATTTTCAGCCAGTGGTTTGGCCGCAAGGTGGAAAACACCTTCGGCGTTCAGGTCCGCAACGATTGGGTCCACAATGGCCTTTACCGGACGGAAGATCGTATGCGCACGGACAAGAATGATAGCAACGCCTGCAATGAAGAACCCATCCCCGAGTGCGCTAACGATCCGAATCTGACAGCTATCTTGCCCGCGGACACGGATGTGAATAAGTTCACGGACACCATGCTGAGTTTTTATGTGGAAAATAAAGCCCAGTGGACGGAGAAATTCCGCTCGGTCGTGGCCCTGCGCGGCGACGAAGCCATCTACGTCGTCAACAACCTGACTCCCTCCTATGTCGCCTCCGAGTTGCCGGGCGCTCCGGTGATTAACTTTGCCGAGCTCAATTCCGGCACGGCCACCAAGTTCCTGCCCAGCCCCAAAGCAAGTTTGATCTTCGGCCCGTGGGCCAAGACGGAGTTCTATCTACAAGGCGGATTCAGCTTTCACAGCAACGACGCGCGGGGCGCAACGCAAAGGGTGGAACCGATTTCTCCGGACTATCCTTTCCCCACGCCCACAACCCCAATTTCTCCCCTGGTCCAAACCAAAGGCGCGGAAGTCGGCGTGCGCACCGTGGCCGTCCCCCATCTGCAAAGCACTTTTTCGCTCTGGTATCTCCACAGTAATTCGGAACTCCAGCAGGATGGCGACACCGGAGGCACAATTCCCTCAGAGCAATCGAGCAACCGCTACGGCATCGAATTGGCGAACTACTACACCCCGCGGGAGCATTTAGCTTTTGACCTCGATTTTGCGGATTCCCGCGCCCTGTTTACCCAAATAGACCCCGCTGACGCGGCCTACACCAATGTGAGCGGCCAGTATCCAGTGCAAGGCCCGGGCGGCCGGTGGGTGCCCGAAGCGGTTGGGGTGGTGCTTTCGTCAGGCATCACGGTCCAGAGTTACAAAGGCTTTTGGGGGAGTTTGCGCCTGCGCGCCTTTGGCCCGCGCAATTTGACCTCCGACGCAATTTACCGCTCCAGTTCAACCGTATTGCTCAATGGGGAAGTCGGTTATCACATCTCCAAAGATTGGAGCGTCTTGGCGCAGTTGTTTAACTTGCTTAACCGCTACGATCACGACATTGACTACGCTTATATTTCCCGAATAACGCCAACCGACGCGGCGGCATTCACCGACGTTTTCCACCCCGTGGAACCCTTCCAGCTGCGAGTCGGGCTAAAGTACACTTTCGGGTCGAATAGGTTTTGAGAAAAATTTCGACGCATTGATTCGCAGTTCAACCTGTGCGGAAGGCCCGATCAGGTGCATTTGCCTGCTATAGTGTTGCCGCGGAGCGCACAAGGATTCGCGCACGCCGCTACCTGCGGGAGGCAATGTATGTCGTCCTCAACCACATCCCCGTCATCGCCAGGCAAACGGATCACGGTGTTATGCCTGGCCAGCTACTACAAAGGCATCGAGTTCATCCGTGAGTGCCGGCGGGAAGGCTGCCGCACCTTATTGCTGACCTCGCACAGCTTGCAGGATGCTGCCTGGCCGCGAGAGAGCATCGACGAGATCTTCTACATGCCCGACGTGCAAAAGCAGTGGAAGCTGGAAGACGCGGTGCTGGGTGTGAGCTATATGGCGCGCAACGAGACCATCGACCGCATCGTGGCGTTGGACGATTTCGATGTGGAGACGGCTGCCAGTTTGCGCGAGCACCTGCGCGTGCCCGGCATGGGTGACACTACCGCGCGCTATTTCCGCGACAAGCTGGCGATGCGGGCCAAGGCGCGCGATGGCGGTCTGCTGGTTCCGGACTTCCTTCACGTGCTGAACCATGCGCGGTTGCGCGAGTTTCTGGAGCGCGTGCCGCCGCCGTGGGTCCTGAAGCCGCGCTCGATGGCCGGCTCCATCGGCATCAAGAAAATTCACAGTGGCGATGAATTTTGGGCGGCGTTAGAACGCTTGGGAGACCGGCAGTCGTTCTATCTGGTGGAGCGGTATGTGCCGGGCGATATCTATCATGTGGACTCAATCTTCTATGAGGGCGAAGTGCTGTTCTCCATCGCCAGCCGCTACGGACGCCCGCCGATGGACGTCTCGCAAGAAGGCGACATCTTTACCACCAGCACCTTGCCCCTGGATTCGAAGGAAGCACAGCCCCTCATCGAAATGAACCGGAAGGTGATGAAGGCGTTCGGCATGCTGCGCGGGGTCTCGCACAGCGAATTCATTCGCGGCCGCGACGACGGCCAGCTGTACTTTCTGGAGACCTCGGCCCGCGTGGGCGGAGCCCATATTGTCGATCTGATAGAAACCGCGACCGGCATCAACATGTGGGCGGAATGGGCGAAGGTGGAAATCGCTGGAGGCGACGCGCCCTACCAGCCGCCGACTCCCAGGAAAGATCTCGCCGGACTGCTGGTTTCGCTGGCCCGCCAGGAACGTCCCGACACCTCGGCTTACAACGATCCCGAGATTGTGTGGCGCATGGACGAGAAGAAACATCACGTGGGCCTGATTGTGAAATCGCCCGACGCGAAGCGGGTGCAGGAATTGCTTCAGAGCTATGTTCAGCGAATGCGGCAGGATTTCCTGGCCTCGCAGCCGCCGTTGGAGAGACCGAACTTCTGAGAGCAGCTCCTGTCGACCTGCGTTTCTTTCAGTCAGCCTTCTGCTGAACTTCACTGATTTGTTTCTGGTTGGTCAGCCAGATGGCCAGCTCTTCCAGCGCACGTTTGCAAACCATGGCATGACGCTGCTTTTTGTCGCGGACGCGGCGGCGTGTTTCCTCGTCCAGCGGTTGCAGCAGATCGAAGGTGATATTTGCCGGCTGAAAGTTCCTGGCGTCGGCGTAGCAGATATAGTTCACCAGTGCGCCAAATGCGGTGGCGCGCGGCGGCGGCACCGGCTCTGCATCCGTGGCCAGGGCGGCCGCGTGCATCCCGGCCAGCAGGCCGGTCGCGATCGATTCCACATAACCTTCCACGCCGGAAATTTGTCCGGCGATCAGAACGCCAGGATGTTCCTTCATCTGCAAAGTTTCGCGCAGCAGGGCAGGGCTGTTGATGTAGGTGTTGCGGTGGATTTGCCCATAGCGCAGGAACTTCGCGTTTTCCAGCCCAGGAATGAGCCGCAAGATACGGGCTTGCTCGCCGAATTTCAGGTGGTTTTGGAAGCCTACCACATTGTAGGAGTCGGCCCGCAGGTTCTCCTGGCGTAGTTGTACCACAGCGTGGGGCATCTGTCCGGTACGGGGATCGCGCAGGCCAACCGGCTTCATCGGCCCGAAACGCAAAGTGTCACGGCCGCGGCGCGCAATCTCTTCCACCGGCAGACAGCTCTCGAAGTAGTTCAGTTTTTCCCATGTTTTTTCTTCGACCGATTGCGCTTCCACCAGCGCATCCAGGAAGCGGTCGTATTCTTCCCGGGTCATAGGGCAGTTGATGTAGTCGGCGCTGCCTTTGTCGTAACGCGCCGCCATGTATACCCGCGACATATCGATGGAGTCGGCTTCGACGATGGGGCTGATGGAATCGTAGAAGTAAAGCTGCTGGGTTCCGCTCAGACGCAGAATCTCGCCGGCCAGCGCATCGGAGGTCAGAGGCCCGGTGGCAACCACCGTAATCGCGCCGGTTTCGTTGATGGTGGTAACTTCCTCGCGGACCACCTGAATGAGCGGTTCGCCTTCGATCGCCGCCGTGACCTCTTCAGCGAACTTCTCACGATCGACCGCAAGCGCGTGGCCGGCGGGAACAGCGGTCCGGTGGGCAATCGTCATCAACAGCGACCCGGCACGTCTCATCTCCTCTTTCAACAGCCAGGGCGCGGTGTTCTCGGTATCCGACTTCAGGGAGTTAGAGCAGACTAGTTCGGCGAAGTTTGCAGTCTGATGGGCCGGAGTGCAGCAAACCGGCCGCATCTCGAACAACTGGACGGCGATGCCGCGGCGAGCACATTGCCAGGCCGCTTCCGCGCCGGCCAGTCCAGCGCCGATAATACGAACCGGTTGCTTCATGGCAAGCGCAAAGCGCGAGGCGCAGCTCTCCTCAGAACTGCCGAATGGCATTGCCGCCGGCCGTCAGGTTGCTGTCTACATCCAGCAGCAGCACCTGGGTCGGACTGACAACATAAGCAATGTAATTGCGCGTGCCCTCCGAAGTGGTGATGGCGACAGTGGTACGGCCTGGCGCCACGCTGCCCACGCTATAGCTGCCTTGCAGAGTAAGGCCAGGGAATACCCCCGAGGGATCGTTGATGTCCAGCGTCCCAGCCAGCGTTCCATTACCGTCAGCGGAAATCTGTCCACTGACGCTGGTGCTGTTACCCGGCAGGATTCCGCCGACCACGATGAAATACCCGAACTGCCTGGTGGCGTAGCTGCCGGCCCAGGCGGCGTTGGTAGTCACCGCCGAACTCTGCGCGTACACAGTTCCGCCGCCCACGGCGGTCGTCCGCTCATCCAGATAGTAAGCCTGGTTTGGCGAGATCATATACATGGCAAATGGCAGGGTCAGCGGACTTACGGTGAACGAACCTGAGACACGGCCGTTGGAGGTGACGCTGTAGGCGCCCGTCAGCGAACTGTTGGCAACATTGCCGGTATCGTTCACGTCGTAGTAGCCGCTGGAAATGTTGCCTCCGGAGGCGTTGAGCTGGATCAGGGTGTAAGAGACGCCGGCCACGGTGTTCGCTGAGGTGCTAACGACGTAACTGCCATTGAAGTTGCTGGCGGCGAACGACGACTGGGTTTGCAAATCGGCGCTGCCCAGGAAGAATACGGTCGTAGCCAGAGACATGAAACGATAGCGGCTGGCCGAAACGACGTAGTAGACAAAGCTCGATCGGCCGCTGGTGAGGGAGAGCGAGCCGCTGCCGCGTCCCAAGCCGTCAATGCTGCCGTAGGTGCCGCTCAGCGACTGATTCTGCGTGATCGAACCGGCGCAGTTCGCGTCCTGCACTCCGTCGATATTGCCGCCGCTGCCGCTGGTCATGGCGAAAATGCCGCTCGAGTTCAGCGGACCGGGACCACAGATCACGGCGCTCCCGGCGAAGCCAAAAGCATAGTTCCCGGAAGGTTGGGGAGTGCCGCTGGTCTGGGCCTCCAGATTGCCCGTGGCGTTGACGACATTGTTGTCGATTTCGTTCAGCACAGCGTTGCTGAGCGCCTGAATGGCAAAGGCGTAGGAGAAGGTAGTGGGAGAGATCGCCGGAATCACCAGGTTCAGGGTGCCGCGCCCATCGGGGGTCACAGAATAAGTTCCAGTAACCGAGGAGGCCAGGGTGTATCCCGAGGAAACATCGTTCAAGTCTTCCTCACCGCTGGTGATGTTGCCGTTGCCATCGGCGGCAATCGCCCCGACTGCGGTAAAGGCATTGCCGTTCAAGTCGATGCCGGTAAGACTCAAGACGTAGTTGCCCTTCAGCGAGGAGTTATTGAACACCACGGCGGTGATGGTAGCGATGGAGTTGCCGGAGATACCTGTATCCGCCTGCAACACCGCGGAGATGGTTACACTGGCGGGACTGGGAATGACATCCGGAGCGGTGTAGAGTCCCGAACTGCTGACGGTTCCCACCGTTGCATTGCCGCCCGCAACTCCGTTGACCTGCCAGTTCACAGTTGTGCTGGTGGTGTTGGTAACGGTAGCAGTGAACTGTTGTGTCCCGCCCTCCTGCACATTCGCCGTCGCCGGAGACACGCTGACGGCGGGCCCTGTCGGGATGTTGCCTCCACTTCCGCCACAAGCGGACAAGCTGCCGATAAGAAGGAGTGCAAAGGCCGTGAGGAGCGACTTTTTCATTTGCGGGACCTCGCTCTGGAAGCTGAAGACTGCGGTAGATTGTAACCCGAAATCGGCGACGAAAATCATGGCCAGGTGCGATACAAATAGATGTCCTGAAGAAGCTCCGTGTATTTGCTAAGCGCATGGTTTGCACTGCGGACGGAAAGCAGATCCCTCCTCGGGCTGAAGCCGTCGTCGTGATGACAACTCATATGGAACGCGCGTCGGGCTCCTATGGAATGCGTGAGGGTGTCTCCGCCGATCAGCCGCCGATGCGTTCGACAATGAGAGTCGCGATGAGCGCCACCTCGGCAGCAAATACGGTGCTGACAAAGTTCACGGTGTCGTTACCGATTTTGCCGCGATTTTCCCACGTCGCGCCCAGGACGCTATCAAGGAACATGCCACCGATTCCGGCGAAGGCGATCAAAGGAGTCCAGCGCCAGTCCACCAGGCCGCAGGTGGCACTTACCCACGAGACAATACAGGCGGCAACGCATCCGCTGATGGTGCCTTCCACGCTGATAGCGCCGTTGGTGCCGATGGGCACGTCGCGGAAGTCGGTGATCATGTAAGCTCCGCGGGCCGTGGCCTGGCCCACTTCGCTGGAAACCGTATCGGCAGCAGCCTCGGCCAGCGCAGCCATCGAGGCGACCAGCATCAGCTCACTCAGCTCCGGGAACCAAATTACCGGCAGGGCACAGGCCGTCGCGGCTGCCAGGTTTGCGATTACCTGCGACGCGCGCCGGCCGCGTCTGCGCTCGGCCACGCCCAAACGCTGCTTGCGTGTGTACCCCCAGCGGGTGGAGATCATGGTCAGCAGGAAGAGCGTCAGCAGGGGAATGAATCCCCCAAGTCCACCGGCCAGCATCAGGACGAAGGCGGCGAGAATGCCTGCCATCGCGCCTCCGTCCGTGACCCCGCCCATCAGGCGAGCCAGCAGGGCGAATCCAATGGCCACGACCGCGGCAGGCAAACCCCTGGCATGGAGGAGAGTGGTCACTTGACGCTCAGTATCGCATGGCTGCCGGGAAAGTTGAGGGCGCGAGGAATAGTTATATGCGCCGGATTCCATGGAGAATCCAGTCGCTTTGTATCAGGGCACGTCTTCAGACGTGCCGCAACCCGTCGACCCATGCCGCGGGCTTCAGCCCCTGAGCTTCTGTTCTTGCAGGGGCTAAAGCCCTGGCCTTTGATGCGTTTCTTTCGGCACGACTGAAAGTCGTGCCCTGATACAAAGCAGAACGATTTGCCTGATCTCTCGTTTCGCGAAGAGAGCAAATTCTGCGCGCATCCGGCAGCCCATCCCAAGGAGGTTGCGAACAGATGGCGTTTGTAGGTGCTTGAAGAATAACGGTAGGGGCCGAGCGGTTCGCGGAATAAGGCTTGACGAAGCTTGGCGCAGCGCCGGATGATATTATGCCCCAGTTTTCCACAGGCTGGGATCGGGCGGCGATTGGGCTCGAGTTCACCACGGAGGACACGGGGATCACGGAGTGGATTTTCATCCATTCCCCCGTGCGCTCAGTAGTGAGTTCAGGCCGTCGGCGTCATCAGGGCACGAGTTAAGCGCTCCGTCTAAGTCTAAAGTGAGGACGAATTTATGGCATCTTCCGTGTGGTCTGGATACTTGACGTTTGGATTGATCTCCATGCCGGTGCGGCTGTTCTCCGGCGCGCGCGGTAACCACATCTCCTTCAACATGCTGCACCGCGATGACAACACGCGCATCCAGCAGAAGCTCTGGTGTCCGCATGACGAGCGGATTGTGGAGCGTAATGAGATTGTGAAGGGCTACGAGTATCGCAAGGGCGAGTACGTCATCCTCGAGCCCGAGGAGATCAAGAAGATTGAGCCCAAGACCGCCAAGGCGATGGAGATCCTGGAATTCGTCAAGGCTGATGAGGTCGACCCCATCTACTTCGAGTCGTCTTACTTTGTGACGCCGGAAGAAGCCGGCGGCCGGCCCTACGCGCTGCTGTGCAAGGCCCTGGAAGAGTCCAAGTACGTTGCCATCGCCAAGCTGACCATGCATAACCGCGAGTACACCGTCTTCCTGCGTCCCTACAAGGGCGGCATGATGCTGCACACCATGTACTACAAGGACGAGGTCCGCGACCTGGAAGGCTTTGGGCGTCCCGATGTGGAGTTGAAGGACGCCGAGGTGAAGGTGGCGCACCAGCTCATCGAAGCGCTGGCTGGGGAATTCGAGCCGGAGAAATTTCACGACAGCTTCGAGGAGAACTTGAAGACGCTGATCAAGGCCCGTCTGGAAGGCGAAGAGGTTACGCCCGTGGAGAAGCCGAAGAAGATGGCTCCGGTGGTGGATTTGATGGCCGCGCTGAAGGAAAGCCTGGCGCAGGTGCCGAAGAAGGCGCCACAACGAGTGGAGGCAGCACAGCGGGAGTCAGAGATAAAGGCGATAGCCAAGAAAGCCAAGGGATCGCGGCGCAAGCCCGCGGCGTAGGCAGCAAAAATCGGCCGCAACTCGTCCCAAATTGCGGCCCTGTTCAAGGCTACGGTGCTATGATTCGCCACAGGAGGGCTTACCATGCCTCTCTTCGGATTCGTTTTGCTGTCGATGTTTCTGTCAGCGGCTGCTGGCCCCGCAGCCCAACCCACCTGGATTGCAACCGTTGAGAATCTCCCAGCGCTGAACGAGAGTGGCGAGCCGCAGTCTTTCCAACTGAGTCCGACGGATACGCCTGACGATATCGTACTGTCGCCTTCCGACGATGTCTGCTACAAGATCCGCGCCTACATCTTTAGGCGCGACGACGATCACGCACCTGAGTTGGTCGGGAGCACCACCTGCGGTCCGCGGAAGGCGCAGGTTAAGGACGCAGCCTGGCCCAAAGCGAAGCTGGTTCCGGCGAAATAAAGCGAAGGTTGAGCCAGCCTTCAGAGGCTTTGTCGCGACCGAGTGCCGCCGCTCCGCGGCTCGGAATCCTTTTCCACCTGACCCGGGGCTTACGAGGCTGTTACGAAACTGCCGTCCCTACGGGACTCGGCGATTTTTTCTCACTCTACTCAGCACTGCGCCTGCGGCTCCGTGCTGGGCTAGACTGTTTCGCGCCTCCGGCGCTCTCTTTGTTGCGGCCTGTTCCATCGATGCAACCGCGAACGGCGTTTCGTAACGCCCTCTTACGCCGGGCTAACTGCGCTACCGCCGCTGCGCGGCTGATCTGATCTGACTGCTGACTGCTAACTGCTGACTGCTGACTGCTGACTGCTGACAGCTAACAGCTAACAGCTAACTGCTAACTGCTGCTTCTTCTCCACCGGCGTCGAAAACTGGCGCTCGATCTTCTCGCGATAGCATGGGCCGGAGTTGTAGGTGCAGAAGGGATACAGTTTGCCGTCGGGTGTGGCGTAGTGAATCACGCAGCGCTTTACGCGCTCGATGTCGTAGTTGTAGGCATCTTGAAAGTGCATGCCGGCCACCAGCAGCGTGCGATAGGTGAAGGTGCCGTCCTTGCCGTCGCGGCCCAGCTTCTTATTGGTCATGCCTTGCAGCGTCTGAAGGAATTTCGTGAAGGTCAACCCCGGCGGTGCGAACTGCGGTTTGAAGTGCTTCTTCAGCGCGTTCCACGTCTTCACTTTGCTATAGAGTTTGAAGCGCGCTTTGCCCGCCGAGCGCGAGAGCTCTTCCATGTCCTGAAGCATGTTGGGCACGTCGACGAAGCGCGTGATGGGCACGGCCTGCTTCGATTTCTCATCGACGAAGAAGTAGGTGCCGAGCGAGCAGTGCGGGTGTGATGAGATGGTGGGCACGCCAGTGCCGCGCAGCGCCGCTGTCAGCTTGGAGAACGGTGTGACACAGGCCAGCGGGAACCAGTCGGCGCGCGGGTCGGTGATGCCGGTCTGCTCGCTGACACAGCGCGCCAGGTCGGACAGCGTGAAGCGCTTGGCCAGCAACTCGTGCTTGGCGATGCGGCCGGTGAAGGCGACAGGCTGGAAGCTGATGCCGGAGACGGTGTCGACGTTCTCGATGGCCACACGCACGATATCGCCGACCTGATGATCGTTCAGGCCTTTCACAATCGTCGGCACAAAGACGATTTTCATGCCGGTGGCGCGGCAGTTCTCAATGACCTTCATCTTGATGTTGAGCAGCGACTCACCGCGCACGCGGCGATAGATGTCGTCGGTGACGCCGTCGAACTGGAGATAAAGCGTCGCCAGCCCAGCTGCTTTGGCTTTGCGCGCGAACTCAATGTCCGCCAGTTCGATGCCGTTGGTGGCGGCTTGAATGTGGGTAAAGCCCATGTCGCGAGCCATCGACAGAATCTCGAAGAATTGCGGATGGATGGTGGGCTCACCACCGGAGAATTGCACCACGCGGCCATCCACGGGGCGCTCGCCCCGCAACGTAGCCAGCATGGCGCGGACCTGTTCGAGGTCAGGCTCGTAAATATAGCCGGCAACGTTGGCGTTGGCGAAGCACACCGGGCAGGTGAGATTGCAGCGGTTGGTGAGATCGACATTGGCTAGCGCAGTATGCGAGGTGTGCATGCTGCAGAGTCCGCAGTCGTCCGGACAGGTTGTGCCGCCCTCGACCTGCGGATTCGATAATCCCAGATTGTCGCCGAAGTTCCACTCCTCCATCTTGAGGTAAAGCTCGATGTCGCTGAAGACGATGTCGCGAAATTGTCCGTGCTCAGGACAGCTTTTTTCCATCACGACCTTGCCGCTGTCGGCGAAGATGTCGGCCGCTATCACCTTCAGGCACTCGGGGCAGAGGGACTCGGTTTGCTTGGGAAGGCCCTTTTGCAGCGGTTTGATAGGCGCGCCGGTGTAGGTAACTTCCGGTTGCAGGATGTGCAACCCCGGCCGCTTCTGGAGGGGCGAAGCCGGCCGGCTTTTGTCGTTGGGAAATGTCGGCAGAGTGACTTCCGGAGAAACAGTCTGAGTGCTCACGTGCTTGTTCACCTCGGGGAGTGGAGTAGGCGCGACGGCGGATGAATGGTGTTGTAGGAAACGGGTTATGAAGGGCGCACCGCCGCGCTCCTCGCTAGAGGAATTGTCGCGTGGATGAGCGCCGGGGCGCAGTGTCGCAACTCACTCCGGTGAGTGAAGCGGGTGTGCAGTGAACGGCGCGGAGGGAAGTCCGATGGGCAGAATCGCCGGCTGAATGGAGACGACATTTTCAGCAAACGCGCCGTCCGGGCTGAACAACTGAGGAAACCCTGATCAAGTCAATGCGAAGTCCCTCAGCGGCTAAAGCCGCATTGATATTGCGGCATACGGACGGCCTGAAGGCCGTCCCCTTCAAGGCCCAACTTAGTGCGTGCCCTAAAGCGACTAATGGCAGGTGTCAAAAACGATTTCCACTCGCTCGGCCTTCGAAGGGCCGGTGGGGCCGGGTGAATCGTCGGCCTCGTGACCGGAGTTTCCGCTCTCGGTCTGGTTGGGCGTGGTCGGAACGGAAGGGCTCTCGATATGTTTGCCGAAGCCTTCGACGGGAGCGTCTACGGGAACGTAGCCATTGTTCCTCAACCAGCCGCGGAGGGTGATGGCGCGGCGCTGGGCCACAACCTGATTCTGGTGCTCAGGGGCGCCGGAAGCGACGAAAGCTTCGATGCGCACCGGATGCTTGCCCGCCTTGACGACCAGCGGAGCGAGCGCCTGCATGGTTTCCGCGCCATCGGTATTCAAGGTCCAGCGGCCCGGCTTAAACAAGGCGTCGGCGTTGACGATGATCCGCTGGGAACACTTTGCGTCTTGCCGCGTGATGGCCGCAGCGCCCTTGGCGACGGGAGGGCCGGGAGGCTCCTGCTGGGCGCGAGGTTCGTCGATGGGCTCCGTCTGGGTTTGGCCGGCCTGGGCCTGGGCGGGCGCGGCAACCGCCGGGAGACCGATGCAGCCGAGAATCAAAACAAGTTGCAATCCGGCACAGCGAGAAAAGTTGGGCGTCATGAAACTCCTGCCTCCGGCGGCACATGCTTATTTTGCATCGCTCGCACTCATCCTGTCACAGGCTATTGCGATTTTGCGGGGCTCAGGGACCGTCCGGGGGACAACCTTGGCTTGCCGGCGGCGTAGAATCATGTTCGTCTTCAGGATTTTCGGAAACTTCATAATCCAAGCTGTTCGTGGTACAGGAGGGTTTATGGGCAAGCACTCCGGGAAGAAGCAGGTAAAGCAGTCGGCAGGGGAAGCTCCGGTCGCGAACGGCGGGCCGCCGCTGAAGCTCGACAAGAAAGAATACGAGCGCGAGTTGTTCAAGCTGCAAGTGGAACTAGTGAAGATGCAGGGCTGGGTAAAAGAGACGGGCGCGCGCATCGTTATCATCTTCGAGGGCCGCGACGCAGCCGGGAAGGGCGGCGTCATCAAGCGCATTCTGGAGCGCGTGAGTCCGCGCGTCTTCCGACTGGTCGCACTTCCTGCACCCACGGACCGCCAGAAGACGCAGCTCTACTGGCAGCGATACATCGAGCATCTTCCGGCGGGAGGCGAAGTCGTAATCTTCGATCGCAGTTGGTATAACCGCGCCGGTGTGGAACACGTGATGGGCTTCTGTAGCAAGAAGGAGTATCACAATTTTCTCCAGGGCTGTCCCCAGTTCGAAGCCACGCTGGCCTACAACGGCATCATCCTGGTGAAGTATTGGCTGGATGTTTCGGAAAGAGAGCAGCACCTGCGATTCCTGGGGCGCATCAAGGACCCGTCGAAGCGCTGGAAGCTGAGTCCGATGGACCTGGAGTCGCATCGCCGCTGGTACGACTACTCGCGAGCGCGCGACGCCATGCTGGCCGCCACCGACACCGCCATGGCCCCGTGGTACGTGGTTCCTTCCGACGACAAGAAGCGCGCGCGACTGAACTGCATGGCGGACCTGCTGAGCCGGATCCCCTACGAGGAAATTGCCTACACTCCGCCGAAACTGCCGCCGCGCCAGAAGGCAAAGGGCTACCAGGAGCCGAAGCTGCTGCACCAGAGTGTGGCGCAGCGCTGGTGACCGGGGCGTCCTGATTCCGATACGGACGCCCCTTAGCGGCTAAAAGCCGCTTGGGGGAGAAGCCGCTTACGGCACGGATGAATCCGTGCCCTTTCAAAACCCGAAGAGATCAGGACACCACCTGAGGTTAGGGATGTTTGCTCGGAGTACTCCGCTTTCCTACCACTTTGTTGCTGGATGAATATTCCCAAGGAAGGTGCTATAGAAGTTACTTGACATGGCAAAATCGGGGCGACCCACGAAAGCAGCGCCGCGCAATAGCATTCGTGTTGCGGTGGTGGAAAGCGATCCGGTACGTTTTCTGGGGCTGCGCGCGATTGTCGCTTCCGATCCCGATATCCGATTGCGGGCGGCGACAGTCAACTCCGTGCTGGAGAGTGTAAGCGACGATATTGTGCTGATGGCCGTGGATCGCGGCGCGGTTTTTTACGCAGGCATGTCGGCGCTGAAGGCGGTGCGTCCCAACATTCGTATCATTGTGACCGGGCCCAGGAATCGCGACGAGGACATCCTGCGCGCGGTCGCGGCTGGGGCCAAGGGCTACGTTTCCGAAGAAGCTCCGGCGGATGAATTCAAGAAGGCAGTGCACGAAGTGCACCTGGGATCGGTGTGGTTGCCGAGACGGATTCTAGCGGCCTTCATCGAGCGTACGACGATTTCGCCGCGGCGGGTGCAGCCCCGGATCGAAGGCAAGATCAGCGAACGGGAACGCGAAGTACTGCGGCTGCTGGTTTCCGGCCGCTCGAATCGCGAGATTGCCGACGAGCTGGGAATCATTGAACGCACCGTGAAGGCCCACATAGCCCAGCTTCTGCGCAAGATCGGGGTCGCTAATCGGATCGCATTGTCCGTACACGCCGTGACCCATGCGCTGGTGCAGGGGCAGGGGTAGGCTGTCGAAATTATTAATGTGTCATTCTGAGCGAGTGTTCGCCGTCATTGCGAACGTTCCTCGGAAAACCCGTACGCCTGCAAACATCCGGCTGATATAGGGGTCCTTCGACTCCGGCGACGCAAAACCGGCGCCGCCTCCGCTCAGGATGACACATGGGGAAGATTGACACAGCGAAAAAGCTCAGGATGACGCAGGGAAAAAAACGACATCGCGAAAACGTCTCAGGATGACACAGCGAAAAGAATAGCAGGCTGTATCGGACTGACAACTCCGTCACTTCGCTTTATCATTCGCATGTCACCATGAAAAATCTGGGCATCCTACTTTCCGGGCGGGGGTCGAACTTTGAGGCCATCGCCGACAATGTTGGGGCGGGCAAGCTCGAGGCGAAGATCGCGGTCGTCATTTCCAACCGGGCTGACGCGGCGGGCGTTGAGTCGGCGCGGCGGCGTGGCCTGAACGCGCTGGTCATTCCGTCGAAAGGCATAGCGCGGGAAGAGCACGACCGGCAGGTAGTTGCGGCCCTGCGCGAGCGCGAAGTCGATCTGGTCTGCCTGGCCGGATACATGCGGCTGCTGCCGCCGTGGTTCGTGCAGCAGTTTCCCAATCGCATCCTCAACATTCATCCTGGGCTGTTGCCGGCGTTCCCCGGGCTGGACGCGCAGAAGCAGGCGTTCGACTACGGCGTGAAGGTCTCTGGCTGCACCGTCCACTTCGTCGACGAGAACCTCGACCACGGCGTCATCCTGGTGCAGAAGGTTGTGCCGGTGCTGGACGGCGACGACGAACATGCGCTGGCGGCGCGCATCCTGGAGCAGGAGCACATTGCGTACTCCGAGGCGATCAGGATGGTGCTGGAAGGGAAGTACAGAATTGAGGGGCGGCGAGTGGTAACGAAGTAACTGCGAGATGACCATGTTAAAATGACCATGGTCATCTGGAGGTGACTATCCGTGCCCAAGAGCGCTGTCAAGAGAAAACCCAACAACAGAGCCCATAGTGTGAATGGAACCAGGGAAATTGCTGCTGGCGAGTTTAAGGCCAAATGTCTGGGACTGATGCGCGAAGTCGCCAATACTGGAAAGCCCGTGCTGGTAACGATGCGGGGCAAGCCGCTGGTTGAGGTAGGTCCGCCCCGCAGCGGTAAGAAAAGCAGGAAGAAGGATGACTTCATCGGGCGCTGGGAGGGCATCCTCAAAATTAACGGCGATCCGGATGATCTGGTCAAGCCCATATTCCCGTTGGAGGATTGGGACATGCTCAAATGATCCTGCTGGACACGCATGTTGTGGTTTGGATGAACGGTAGTTCGCGAAAGCTGTCGCGCGCGGCGGTGGCTGCGATTCGCCGTTCCCGCCATCATGATGGCTTGGCAATTTCGGCAATAACCCTGGTGGAGCTGGCGCGACTGATTGCGGCAAACCGGATCGACCCAATGGGTACCGTGGAACAAACCATCGCAAAGCTAGTCGACGGCGTTTTCGTTAGGCCCGTAACCCTGGAGATCGCCGCCTTCAGTACCTATTTTCCGCCCGATTTCCCCAATGACCCAGCGGACCGCATCATCGCCGCTACTGCACGCGCGGAAAATTTGCCGCTGGTGACCGCCGATCAGCGGATGCTGGATTGTCCGCTATTGAAAACGATCTGGTAGGGATTCCGTTAGAAGTCTTTCTGCGTCGCTAGATGTGCGTGAAGTCCACCCATATCATTCCCGTCACAGGTTTCCCATCGCAGGTTGCGGGTTGGTAGCTCTGGCTCATGAAGGTAGAGATCGTCTCTGTAGAAGGCTTGCCGACCGGGTTGATGAGTCGCACGTCTTGTGGCTTGCCACTCGGCAGGACGACAAACTGTATCCCATCGGCGACCTTTCCCCCATTGACCAACCACTCCTGCCTGAGTTCCGCCAGCGTCTGCCGCCAGACGTGATTGCTGAACTGCGCAGCCTGGTAATGGTCGCAAGCGGGCCAAAGCTGGTATCCGGTTGGAGGATCGAACATGTCCGACGCGAAGGGCGCCTTAGGTGCGCTCGAGACGCTGATCAAGCGCAAAACGCTAATCACTCGTCCTCCACTGAGTTGACGAACTTCGGTGGGAATGGCCTTGTCGCCCAAGCCGGTATAGTCGCGGTACTGGGTGAGGAAGATCGTGGGTTCTGTGTCGGGCAACGGGAGTCGCAGATTCCGGGGGAATCTTTGGAGCAGTAGAGAGGATCCCGCCGGCACAGTTGCGGAGGCGTTCGTGGCAGTGGCGTTCATCAAAAAACCGGTGCGGAGATCGAAGCAGAGTTCCCGCCTGCGCCCTGGTTTTTCGACCTGCCGCACGAGAGCGTCATGGCGTCCACCGTACGGTCCCGCAGGCCTGTGATTTTTTCGTCCCAGCCAACTAGTTTCCCGCGAAAGGGATAGCCCTGGCCTTCCGCGAAGATAGCTTCCAGCTTCAGATTGGGCTCCGCAGGCATCCACAGTCCCCGTTCATTTCGAATCTGGAATGCTTTCAGGTCGCCGGACTCAGCAACTTCTCGCCACTTGTCATCGGCGACCCACCAGACTTTGTAGATACCGCCCTTGCCGGTAAGCCTGGATGGGGTGTGGTCAATCCGAGCTTGAAAAAAGAAAGGACTAGAACCAGATTGCGCGAGGCTGGAGAGCCGCTCAGCTCGATCGATTAATGCCTGGGCTTCGGCGACCTGCTTGGGATCGATGCCGCGGGCGACGGAGGAAGGTAAAGCTGCGAAGAGCGACAACAGAGCGATAGCGTGGATCACGGATCGGAGGCGGCGCAGTGAGACGAGCATCAGGCTCTGTTGTGTCGGTGTCATAAACCGTGTCGCCGCTCCGCGGCTCGGTTCTATCTCCCACTCGCACCCGGCACTGACCAGTCTGGGTGAGAACCGTGCCGCCCCCGGGGGGCTCGGCATTTTCCCGCCCTACCCAGCACTCCGCCTCCGGCTACGTGCTGGGCTATGATATGTCACGCCTACGGCGCTTGATTTATCGTCTGTCATACTCCACTGCCGAAGACCAAACTGAAGTTCTCACATCGACCATGGCGCGCCGGGCTAAACAGTTTGCTGAAAAACGAATTACGCGACAATTCGCGCGATTCCATGAACCAAGAATCAACAGTTTACGGGCCGAAATTCGCGTCAGGACGGACCGAAATTACTGTCTTGGTTCCTTTTTCAGCAAACTGTAAAGCCCAGCGCTTCCAGCGCAGGACACGCTACATCTCATAGTGCAACAGCGAGAAGACATCGTAGCCCTTCAGTTTGTCGCGGCCTTTGAGGCCGTCGAGCTCCACTACGAATCCCATGCCACAGATGTTGCCGCCGAGTTGCGTAGCCATATCGGCGGTCGCCTTAGCGGTTCCGCCCGTGGCCAGCAGATCGTCGCAGATGATGATGCGCTGGCCGGGCTGAATCGCGTCTCTGTGAATCTCCAGCGTGTCCTGTCCATACTCCAGATCGTACTTCCATTGCAGAACTTCGGCGGGAAGTTTCTTCGGTTTGCGCACCGGCACGAAGCCCGCATTCAGGCGATAAGCCAATGCCGGTCCGAAGATGAAGCCGCGCGCTTCAATGCCCAGCACCAGTTCGATGTCGTAGTTGATGTAGTGCTCGGTGAGGGCGTCGATGAGGCGCGAGAAGCCGCGGCGATCTTTCAACAGGGTAGTGATGTCGTAGAAGAGGATGCCGGGCTTGGGGAAATCGGGGACTTCGCGAATGAGTTTCTTGAGGTCGTCACAGTTGTGCTCGGTTTGCGTCGGCATGAATTACCAGACTCCTTCAATGCGGAATGATGGCGCCTCCAGGAATGGTGCTTTGGATTCGCCGACAAGATCGACGCGGGAGGCGCGCGGGCCTTGCTGCAATCTCTGGCGCAGGGCATTGTGCTGGTCGGCGGTGGCGGTCGCCATGACTTCAACGTCGCCGTTTTCGCAGTTGCGCACCCATCCGGTAATGCCAAGCTGCGCCGCCTCGCGCTCCACAAACCAGCGGAAGCCGACACCTTGCACGCGTCCAGATACAACATAGCGACGGGTTTCGAGAGCAGCCATGGGGAGAAGAAGCAAATAGCAATTAGCAACTAGCAACTAGCCAACAGCAATCATACCGCAGCGAGTCAGTAGGGTTGCTTGCTGTAGGACGAGAGCTTCGCAAGAAAAAACGCGGACCTGGCCATAGACCAGTTCCGCGTTCTCTTTAACTGACGATAGGCGCCCCAAGGCACCGTACTACATGCTATGTTTTCCGGCCTTGCTGTCGAGCAGCGATACCAGAGACTGGCCCGCAGCGGTAGCTTTGACTTCGCCGCCAGTGACAATCTGCCGGGCGGAGAAATCTTCCCCGTAGAGACGCTTATTGGCGTCAGTGGCAGGATCGAGCGAAGCGCCGTTGATGGAGATGCCGGCAAAAACGCCCTTGGTGCGGGAATAGGTCAGGATGTCAGCACTACCCGACATGCCGGCCGAGGCTCCGGGGCCGGCTGCCGCGGTCGCGTCGGTACCAACCTTGACTTTGCTGTCCAGCACCTTGTCCACTGCCGTGTTGGCCATGATGAGGAGGATAATATCGGAAGCCGTGCCGCCGAGTTGAAGACCGGCACTGGCGCCGCCGATGCTGTACATCGCGGGCGTAGACCACTTGCCGCTGAAGTTCTTGCCGGAACGGCAGCTCATCGGACCACGTCCACCGGTTCCACCAATGCCCACAGCGAACTTCTTCACGCTGGGCAGAATGATGATGCAATCAGCCTTGGCGATAACGCTGGATGGAATGTCTTTGCTGCTGAGCATCGCCTCCAGCACCGTGGCAGCATTGCGGAGGGTTTGTTCGTCGCTCGACTTGTCGGCAGCCCACATAGGCAAGGCCAACAGGACGAGTGTGGAAATGAGCAGATAAGGCACGGCTCTCTTAGTCAAGCTTTTCATCTTTGTATGTCTCTCCTTTTCGCATCCTGAAACTCAAAATCATTTACTTCCGCTTTGAACTTGCTAAGCGGACCAAGCAGCCATCGGCCCCTACGGTCGGTGAACACACGTATCGAGAACCGTGATTTAGGCGCGGCTGATACCCGTACAACTATCAGCGACAGGGGCCTGATTTGTCAATGGGCGAGGTCCCGGCGATAGGGACGGTCGCCCGCTTTGCCGACTTTAGGCGCGCGACAAATATGCGCCCTCGGAGGTGTCCACCCGGATCTTTTCGCCCTCGTTGATGAACGGCGGCACCTGCACCACCAGGCCGGTTTCGGTCTTGGCTGGTTTGGTGACGCTGCTGGCCGTCGCTGATTTCAGTCCGGGCTCGGTCTCTACTACGGTGAGCTCCACGGTCTGAGGCAACTCGACGCCCACGGCCTTCCCGTCAAAGAACTCCACCTTGATCGCCAGATTGCCGATGAGGTAATCCACGGCATCGCCCAGGATGTCCTTGCCCAGATGCAGTTGTTCGTAGTTCTCGGTGTTCATGAAGTGGTAGTCGTCGCCGTCGGCGTAGAGAAACTCCATCTGTACCTGATCGACCATGACCTTCTCGATGGGATCGCCGGAGCGGAAGCGGTGCTCGAACATCGCTCCCGTGCGCAGATTGCGCAGCTTGGCCTGGATGAAAGCGCGCAGATTGCCCGGGGTGCGGTGCTCCACGCTAAACACCGAGTGCAGATCATTGTTGTGCTTGATGACCATCCCCGGACGCAATTGGGTGGCTGGAATCGCCATGCTATCTAAGACTCCTTCGTGGCTGCTTTTTCTTGGGAGAGTTGCCGTTCCCGTCACGCACCGGGCAACGCATTTGGAACTGCGTTCAGCGGAAGCGCACTCTTCCTCATGCGGGGCTCTGGAAAATGTTCCACGTGGAACATTTTGGCTCGCGAGGACGAATCCCAATTTTACACTTTGCCCTGCTGAATTGGGAAATGCCGGAACTGCTCTCCCCCGCAACTCAAAGCATCTTTTGGACTTGATCTTCGCGGCCGTCCACTGCCCATTTCCGGACAACGGATTCCCGATTGTGGGCGAGTCCTAAAACGGGAATCCGCCCCCCCACCCCTGTTTCCTGCACCCTAGCACTATCTCCCGTCTGGCAATCCGTCTGCTACATAGAGACTGAGACCATGATGACGACGCCCGACAACTTGACCATCCTCATCGCCGAAGACCAGGAACACGTTCGCGAGGCCCTTGCCATGCTGCTGCGCGGTCATGGCTACCTGGTCGTCCTCTGTGCTTCGCCCAATGAAGCGCTGGCAGCGGCCCGGCAGAACCCGCCTGACCTCGCTCTGCTGGACATGAACTACCACCGCGACAGCACCTCAGGCATCGAAGGCCTGGAACTGATCCAGCACCTGCGCGAAATCGACGCCAACGTGCCCATCGTCGCGCTCACCGCGTGGGGTAATGTCGATCTAGCTGTCAGTGCGATGAAGCATGGTGCTTCCGACTTCATCGAAAAGCCGTGGCGCAACACCGCCCTGCTGGAGAAAGTGCAATCGCTCATACGGCAGGCCGAAGAACTCCGGTCGTCGCAGCGCGTCTCCGACTACGAGCGCAATGACGCTCAACAGTTGCAGACGCGCATCGTACCGCAGCGGCATCTGGTCGCCCAGGGAGTCGAGCTGTTCGGCAACAGCATTCAGGCTGGCGTGGTCGGCGGCGACTACTTCGGAGTATGGCAGCCAGTTCCCGACATGCTGCACTTTTGCCTTGCCGATGTTTCCGGCAAAGGCACGCCGGGCGCGCTGATCGCCGCGATGCTCTACGCCTCGGTCAGCACGCTGTCGTCCTCCAGCAACAGTCCCGAAGCCGTCCTCGCCCAGGTGGAGACGACGCTGCGCAATCAGCTTGGCGAAGGTCATTACGTCACCATCTTCTATGGCGTGCTCGATCTGCGGACCCGCGTCCTGCAATTTGTGAACGCCGGCCACTGTCCTCCCATCCTGCGGCGAAGCAATGGCGCCATCGAGTCGCTCGAGCCTACGCGTCCCGTGCTCGGCTTCATGCTGGATGCAGGCTTTCAAGCCGAGCGGCTTGTGCTGGCGACCGGCGATCGCCTCTTGCTCTATACCGACGGCGTCAGCGAAGCCGCCAACGGCTCCGACGAAGAGTTTGGTCCCGACCGGCTGGCGGAGCTGCTGGCCGGTCCGCCGGGAGAATCGTTGCCCCAGCGTTACGCGCAAATCATGAACGACGTCGAAGCCCACGCCGCGGGCAAGTTCGCTGACGACGCGACGCTCCTCCTGATCGCGGTAAACGACCGGCCCGAGACGGTGATTACGCAATCCGCCGCGCCGATGCAAAGTAACGCGTAACCTGGATTCACATATAACACTGTCATCCCGAGGAGCCTTCAGGCCAACGAGGGATCTGCGGTTCGCGTCTCACGCCTACAATTCAACTGGCGGCGTAGAGCCAGATCCCGGCGTACATGATCGCCCGACATCTGAGCTAGGACGCTGAAGTGGCACGGCTTAACAGGCGCCGAAAAAGTCCGCTTCCGAAAGCTTTGTAACAGGGCACGACTTCAGTCGTGCCGACAGCGCTGTTTATTTTGTCATCCTGAGCCGGCTTCAGCCGGCGCCACTGAACCGCTCGTGAAATAATTCGGCTTGCTCTTTGAAGGGGCACGGCTTCAGCCGTGCCGGTGGGCCCGCACAAAGAAACTGGACTTTAGGCCCTGAGGGCTGCTCCCTCAGCGGCTAAAGCCAAACTCTGTGTTTGATCCTGACGGCACGCCTAAAGGCGTGCCCCTTCAAAGCTGTTTTCCCATTGTCCGGGCCGCCAAGGCAGAGCAATGCCCACTCGCCTTCCTTCTTTGACAACCGGCGGCCAGACGCCGGAAACTCGTGACTTGCACAACGAGACCTTTGACGTAATCGTGCTGGGCGGCGGCGCAGCCGGGCTGATGTGCGCCATCGAGGCAGGAAAGCGCGGCCGCCGTGTCGCCGTGCTCGAACGCGCCGATCGCATCGGCAAGAAGATCCTGATTTCCGGCGGCGGCCGCTGCAATTTCACCAACCTGCATTGCCGCCCAGAAAACTTCTTGTCGGCCAATCCGCACTTCTGCAAGTCGGCGCTGGCGCGTTACACCCCGGCTGACTTTATCGCGCTGATCGAAAAGCATCGCATTCCGTATCACGAAAAAACTTTGGGACAACTGTTCTGCGATCGAGCGGCGCAAGATGTTGTCTTGATGCTCACCCAGGAGTGCGAGGCTGCCGGAGTCCGGATCATCACGAACGTCCGGGTGCAGCAAGTGCAGCGCGCTTTGGACTTCGTCGTGCGTGCAGACGCTGCCGAATTTCATGCTCCCGCGTTGGTCGTCGCAACCGGAGGCCTGTCGATCCCGAAGATTGGCGCGACCTTTTTCGGCTATGAGTTGGCAAAGCAGTTTGGGATTGGCATTCGCGAATGCCGTCCTGCCCTGGTGCCGCTCACCTTCAGCGCCGACGATCGCAAGCGATATTGCGATCTGGCCGGCGTCTCTAGCGAGATCATTGCCTCATTTGGCGGGCAGCAGTTTCGCGAGAAGATGCTGATCACGCATCGCGGATTGAGTGGGCCGGCAATCCTGCAAATCTCGTCCTATTGGAACGGCCGTCACCCCCTCGCCATCGATCTCGCGCCAGATCAGGAGATCACGATTGCGCTACGCGACCGTCCGCGCCGCGACCTTGCCGCCGCCAGGTCTGCGCTTCACGCTGCGATGCCGATTCGTCTCGCGGAACGCTGGCTGGAACTGAATCCGCCGCAGCGATGGAGCAACGCGGACCTCGTCGAAATGGAGCGGCAGCTACATCGCTGGGAAGTGCGGCCCGCCGCGACCGAAGGCTACGAAAAAGCCGAAGTCACCGCCGGCGGCATCGATACCGATGAGCTATCGGCCAAAACCATGGAGTCGCGAAAAGTTCCCGGCTTGTACTTCATTGGAGAAGTAGTCGACGTGACTGGCCATCTCGGAGGCTTCAACTTCCAATGGGCCTGGGCGTCAGGCTTCTGTGCCGGACAGGCGGTGTGAGGTCCCCGCCCGACGCTAATCAGCGTCCGTCAATTGGCCGATCAGCAGTTGCTCAAGATACGTCGCCAGTTGTGAAACATCGAAGTGGCTTTGTTCCCAGGCTCTGTCGGCTGCTTTCAAGGCAGCATAGTAAGGGTCACGATTTTCGCGGATGCGCTCGGGAACGGTCTTTCTCCCCGGTAACAGCCTCCGTTGCCTCATGCAGATCAGGTAGTAGCAGGCCGCTCTTGCTGTTCTTCCATTGCCTTCGACAAACGGATGAATCCAATTGAGCCTCCATAGAGCATAAGCGGGAAGGAGTGTCGGGTGTTCCAGGATCGTCCAGTTCTCGTGAAGCAGGGAAAAGAAACGATCCATATCGTTCGGAACGTCTTTGAAGTGCGGAGGCGTGTGGGATCCTACGTAGATGGGCTCTTCACGGTAACGTCCGCCGAACTGTGCGATATTGGCAACGGCGGCGTAATTTAGTGCCCATAAAGTGTACTTGTCGAAGGCTTCGATTCCTTTTTCCAAGCCGATTTCGATGCAGTTGGAAAGCAAATCGTACTGCCGCAGGAGATTTTGCTCTTGTATTTTCTCGTAAAGCGCGGGATTGTCTTTTTGTCTGACCGACATTGTGGTGGGCAGCTACAGCAGAACAACAGCCCGCGCATGACGCGGGCCGCTGCCAGATTATTTGAGTAACCGAATATGTTCGGACGCCTGGCGGACGCTGTCCTTCGTGATTGACTCCGAGCCAAGGGCATTGCCGAACGCAAAGCTGATCCTCTGCTCGCGCAGTTCCTCGTCTGTGACCTCGGTGCCCTGCGATTCCTCAAGCAAACGCAGCAATTCGGGGTTTGGCGCAGTCTCGCCCATAAACTGTTTTCGGTCGGCCATCTTTGGTGTCTCCCGTGTCGTGCCTTTTCGGTAATTCTACGCCCCTACGCCTTCGCCCGCAGCACCTCGTCCACGGTATTGATGTCCACCATCCCGAAGCAGCCGTAGATGGCCGGCAGCACGCGCTCCGGCGGGAACGTCCGTCGCAGCGCGGCAACTTTCTCCGTTCCTGCACGATACGCCGGAAGATACATTCTTCCCAGCAGCGGATGCCGTCCCCATGCGCCCGACAGCTTGTCGGCACGCTCTTCGCTCACCAGGAAATCGCGCCGCAAGGTCGTGGCAATCTCGGCCTGCGGCTTGCCCTCGCCCCACGTGAGATACGACGACTGGTTTTTGGCATCATCCTGGAGCAGCGCCAGCAGAACGCCAATCTGCATGTCTTCATCGGGCAATTGATCGATCTCGGTGACCCCGTGGGCGATCAGGATTGCGTTGTTGGCGAGCCCTTCGAACAGCGTCGCCGCGCGCGTGTTCATCGTCAGCACCGTGGCCTCGAAGCCGGCCAGCCCGCGCACATAAAGATTTTGCAGATAGGCGAAGGTCGTTACGTGGCCGGGAACGACTTCGTGACTCACCAGCTGCTGGAACTCGGGAAAGCTGATTTGCAGCGACGCATTGATCTCGTAGCTGGCTTCGTATTTGGGAGTGCCGTCGGCATTGCGCTCCCGTCCCAGATAATTCATCGAGCCGGAAAACCACGCATCCTTGATCGGCATAAAGTTGATATTCGCGCGCGGCACTGGTGCCAGCTCGGCCGGAAGATGCGGCAGCAGATTAGCGGCGCTCAGATTATCGAAGTACGCGATCACCGCACCTCCCAGCGCTTTTACCGAGCCCATCGGACTGATGCGCTCGCGCCGCCACGCGTCCACCGCTCCCAGCAGGCCGCCGTCGCCGGAGGTCGGGTAGCCTGCGCGGCCCAGCAGCTCAGCTAAGCGATCGCGCTTGGCTTCGGGCTTCGATGGTTCCGGCGGACGGCCGGTCGACGACTCGACACTGCGCGCGTATGGAACCGCTGGGCCCATTTCGAGGATTTCCATCGCCAGGTCCCACATGGTCTCCAGGCAGTTCGCCATGCTAAGCAGGTACTGGCCGCGCAGCCCGCCGAGCGTGTCAGCCTCCTTGCGAACTCCGGTAATCGCAGCTGGCAGATTCACCTCGCGCAGATACTTCTCCACGGCAACGCGGTCAACGCTCTTGCCGCCAACGCCGCCGGTCTCGCGCACCTGCGCAGCCGATGCCGCGGTGTATGCAAGGGGCAACGGCTCGTCGGAATACCACGAGTCGGCAATGAAGCGCCCGGTGCCTGACGGACACATCACGTCTCCGCCCCAAAGTGTGTCGATGCCCAGAACTGCGTCAGCAACATAGCGTCCTACAGTGTCCATAACAATGCTCCTATTAGTTCGAATCGTATCGCGTTACCACGGCCAAGAAATCTCGCTTGTGGGTACCCCGCTCTAGCTTGATGTATCAGGGCCCGCACGATGCTTTGTAACAGGGCACGACTTCAGTCGTGCCGAAAAAGCCCTTCTTCCTTCTTGGAGCCGGCTTTAGCCGGCGCTACGATGCGAATCGTACCGCCGGCTGAAGCCGGCTAAGAACAATCTAGAGAGCCGTCGGTCGGCACGACTGAAGTCGTGCCCTGTTACAAAGCCCGAGATCGGCACGACCAAGGTCGTGCCCTGACACGAACCTTTCCAGAGCCGACTTTTCCGCAGCCGGCAAAGTCATGCCCTGTTACAAAGCAAGTCGTGAGAAACCTCGCCCGTGACTCATTCCGAATAAACCTACGCCGCCTCTTTACCTTTCACTGAGCTAAACCAAACATACAGGCACAAGCCGATAAACATCACTGCCGAGACCATCTGCGAGACCGGCTGGTTAGCGTAGAAAGGCGTGTGTACCATGTCTTCACTAAATTTTGGGAACAGGCGCAGCCCGGCGCCGAAGACGCCGCCCAGCGCTCCGCCCGCCATCAGGCCGCCGGCCACGATGACGCCGCGCTCGCGAATGCTGCGGCCACGCTCCTCGCCCGTCTTGTCGGCGCGCTTGCTCACCAGGTGCGAGAGAAATCCGCCCGCCAGAATCGGCGTGGTCAGTTGCAGCGGCAGATAAATTCCCAGCGCGAAGACCATCGATGACAGGCCGAGCATCTCCAGCACCACGGTAATCATGGCGCCGATGCCAAACAGCACATAGGCGACCGGCTGTCCGCTCATGAATCCTTCGACCACGGCCTTCAGCGCAGAAGCTTGCGGCGCAACCAGCACCTGGCGCAGATCGCCGGGCGCAGCCTCGCCGAACTGGAAAGCCTTAGCCAGCAGCACGATGGTCAAGCCGGCGGTGATCGCCGACGCAGCCACTCCGATGAACTTCACTTTCTCCTGCGCCGAGGGCGTAGAGCCGATCCAGTAGCCGGCCTTCAGGTCGGTAATGAATTGTCCCGAGACGCACAACGCGACGCAAACCATGCCGGCCAGGGCCATCACGAAAAACATGCCGGTGGTTCCCGAGAGGCCGAACTTCAGCAGAACCACGGCCGAGACGATTACCGTCAGCAAGGTCATGCCGCTGGCCGGATTGTTCGCCGTGGCGGCAATGGCGTTGGCGGCCACGGTAGTGAAGAAGAAGGAAAACAGCAGCGTCAGCGCCAGTCCCACGGCGACCACGGTCCAGGAAACATGCAGCTGTCCAAAGAAGATGGCGACGGCGATGGCGCCCACCACCACGCCAAGCAGTATGCCGATAATCGGAATATCGCGGTCGGTCCGCTCGCTGTGCGGAGCTTCGCCGTGGCGGAAGGCATGCAGCGCGATGCCAAACGATCCCGCCACCACGCGCAGTGATTTCAGGATGCCCACCAGCCCAGCGGCAGCGATGGCGCCCACGCCGATGTAGCGCACATAGTAACGATAGATCTCCGCCGCCGTCATGTGCGAGATGGGAATCGTCGCCGGATAAACCGCGACGTCGCCCATATGGTTGCCGATGAACCAGATCACCGGGACCAGCACAAAGTTGACCAGCACGCCGCCGGCGCAAAAGATCATCGCAATGCGCAGGCCCATGATGTAGCCGAGTCCAAGAATGAAGCCGATGGCGTCGAAGTTGAAGACCATGCGCTGGCGATCGACCAGTGACTTCATCAGCGGCACAAACTGGAAGTTCAGGTACTCCTGCCAGACATGGAAGGTGGTGACGAAGAAATCGTAAATCGCGGCGATGATGGTGGCCTGGATCAGCAGTTTGGCCTGCGAGCCGCCTTTCTCGCCGGTGACCAGCACCTCGGTGATGGCCGTGGCTTCAGGAAACGGCAGCTTGCCATGTTGCTCGGCCACGAAGTAGCGGCGCAGCGGAATGAGAAACAGCAGGCCCAGGCAGCCGCCGGCCAGGCAGATGAAGATGGTCTGCACGGGATGCGGGTCGAGATGCAGGATGTAGAGCGCCGGAATGGTGAAGACGGCGCCGGCCACCACGCTGCCGGAGGCGCCGCCAATGCCGGTGATGATCATGTTCTCCAGCACGGTGGAGCGGCGCTTGTACGCGCGAGCCAACCCGATGGCCAGGATGGAGATGGGAATCGCCGCCTCCATTCCCTGGCCAACCTTCAGGGCAGAGTACGCCGAAGCCACGCTGAAAATGATGCACAGCAGCGTCCCCCAGAACACCGCGCGCCAGGTAACTTCCGGAACGCTCACGGTGGTGGGCACCAGCGGCACATAGACTTCGCCGTCTTTCAGCGGCAGATAGGCGTTCGCGGGAAGCGACTTGGTTTCGTTCTCGGTGGCAGGTGCGGTTGCGGCCATAGAGGCAATCTCCGGGCAGTGTGGCAGCCGCAGGAATTGTATCGTGTTGGGTCAAGCGGGGATGTGATGTTGGTTGGCGACGTTGGGGATCCCAGGTTAGCGTCCAAAATCGGGACGCGAACCTGGGGCACCAGGCGATCAAACAACTTCGCGATGCGGGCACGAGTCCAAGTTCCCGCCGAGCTCATCCCCGCAGGGGACAGCATATCTAAGCCCAGCGCCCTTCGGCTTCACTCAGGGCAGGTTTTCAGCGCTGCGTGAGCCGAGAAAGCTCGCGGAGTCCCGCTAGGGACGGCATACGAACAGGATAATGTGCCCGAGGCCAGGGCGAATCGGCGGCCGCTTGCGGCTACTACCCTTATAGGGTAATCTAAACCTTGTGGAGAAACGCACGCCACATTACGAATTGGTGCGTATCCAGGAACAGGTGCGACGCATGGGCGCAGCGGCATTCACCAAGACCGCCTTGGACGGCGGCCGCGAAATGGGCTTGACGACGGCCGAGATGCTGGCGGTCATTGGCTCCTTATCGCGACGGAATTTCTACAAGTCAATGACGACATACGCCGATTACCGCGCCTGGCAAGACGTTTATCACGCTGCTACGGCTGTGAACAAGCAAGCGTACATCAAGATCACATTGCGGGGCCTGGCTCCGGTGATCCAGTTTAAGGAGAAATGAGATGCTGCGGAGGTGCTTGAATTGCGACTCTCGTAGAGCTATGACCCGCTTCGAGGGAGAGACTTTCGAGATCCAATACGCAGGACGTAAGGCCAAGGTGGACGGGCTTTCGGGTTGGCGATGCGACGGCTGCGGTGAAGTGGAGTTTGATGCGGCCAGTGCCAAGCACTATGCCGCCGCAAGTGATGCACTGGTGCTGCGACAACGAGCTAAACAGAGCGAAGAAATTCGGCGCATTCGCCGCAAGCTTGGGTTGACGCAACGGGAGGCCGCTCGGCTGACGGGCGGCGGGCACAATGCATTCTCGCGTTACGAGCGCGGGGAGGCAACTCCGATGCCCGCGGTACTAAATCTCTTCCGGTTGTTGGACAAACATCCCAATCTGCTTGCCGATTTGAGGGAAAACCGCTCCATTCGTCACCGAGCCAAACTAGCCAGTTAGCCGGGGACGCTCAGCTTAGCCATGTCGTACCATATTGAATACTGGTATTTACTATGGTATTTTGAAGTCGCCATGTCGACCGCGCGAAAAATCACCGTCGAAATCCCTGCTGAACTCCTGGAGAAGGCGCAAGAGGCGAGTGGAACGGGAATCACGCAGACGGTACGTGCTGGACTACAACTGGTCGCCGCATCGCAGGCGTATGCTCGACTGCGCCAGATGCGCGGAAAGGTGCGCTTCAGCCGCCCCTTGGCACAGCTGAAAGCTGACCGATGATTGCCGCCGATACCAGCACGTGGATCGCGTTTCTGGAAGGTAGTGGCGGCACGGACACGCTTTTGTTGGACCAGGCCCTGCGCGACCGCCAGGTACTCATGGTGCCCGTGGTGCTAACGGAACTCCTCAGCGATCCGAAACTTCCCGTGGAAGTCTCCGAAACGCTCTCTGAACTGCCGATGCTGGAGATCGAGCCAGGATATTGGCAACGGGCAGGAGCGCTGCGCGCGAAGGCGCTGGCCAGGCGACGAAAGGCGCGGCTAGGAGACGCCTTGATCGCCCAAAGCTGCATTGACAAGGGCGCTGCCCTGCTCACGCGCGACCGCGACTTTCGCGCCTTCGCAGAGACTGCGGACCTGGATCTAGTGCTGAAATTTTGAGTACCCTGCCCTCTTCGAAAGACTCACAGACCTCCGTAAAAGCGGCCGAAGGTGCGAGCCAGCATGACCGACATGACCAGGATGCCCGCCGCAAGCGGGAGTACGTGCCGGGTCTTGCGCAGTTCGAAGCTCCCAACCCGGCACACCAGCAGATAACCGATGGCCAGATTGAGCAGTCCCCACAGCACATTCACCGTCGCGGACGACAAGCCTACCCCGGGCGGAGTGGCGAATGGACTCTGGAAGGGATGACCGGAAACACCATTTGCGAGATGCGGAATCGAGTTCGCCAGGAAGGCGCCTCCGAAAAAGTAGGCCAAATCGTGATACCACCGCATCATGTTTCCCTTCCGGAGCTGCGGAGACAGTGTACGTTAATCGCTGCGTAGGTCGCTCCGCGAAAGAGGTTAGAACGCGCACCCAAGTTCGGTAGTGTTCCAGGAAAGTGGACACCACCCAGGATTCCGAAGTGCCAGGATGGGCGGCGGAATGGAATGAACGGGTTGCCGGCTACCCTTGGCGCTGGCCTCAGAGTGGGCGCGGGATGACAAGGCCGCAGCCTCCGCATTACTCTCAGAGGTATGGCAAAAGCGGTTCCCATCGGCACCCGCGGCGAAGTGGAGAGGCGCGTCGAGTTTCAACACACCTTGACCGCATGGAAGGCGGAGCTGCCGTCGGTGCTGTCCACGCCCCACATGATCGGCTGGATGGAAGCGGCCGGCTTCGATGCGCTGCTGCCCTTCTGCGAAGGCGACGAGGTGAGCGTAGGTACGGCGATCAACATCGTGCATCGCGCCCCCACCGGCATTGGCGCGACGGTAAAATGCGAGGCGGTCCTGCACTCGATCAGCGGCCGGTTCCTGACCTTCCGCGTAAGCGCCCACAACGGAAACGAAGTGATTGGTTACGGAACCATCGGGCGAGCTATTGTGAGCAAGAGCAAGCTTGCCGAGAAACAGAAGGCCGGGGATAGCAGCCAGTAGTCATTAGCTCGATGTGGGTGGTCAGTTGCCGATTGTCAGGTGGCGATTCATACCCATTCTGCCGGTTATTTTCGCGCTTTGTAATTTAGGGTGAGCCATTCTGGCCCGCATCTGGCCGGGCGGGCAGTTCTCTCTGACTGACAACGGACAATCGGCTGCCGGGCACTGGCTATCTGGAACTGTGCCAATATGCCCGGAATGGCGTTCCCCCATAAAAACTTGCTCGGTTTGAAGCAAGTCGGTGTACCATACCGCTGTCCCAAATTACAGAGCGCAAGTCGCGATATGCCTGGGCCGCCAACGCGGGTCAAGCGCAAATACACAGGGAGACAATCGTATGCATCGGGTCTTGTCTTTCATTCTCGTCGTCGCATCGTTCGCCGTGGCGTTGCCTGTGGGGGCGCAAACCTCGCCCGCGCCGGCCGGCCGCAAAAAGCGCATCGCGATTTTTGATTTCGACTATGCCACCGTGCAGTCCGCGTCGGCCGCCTACTTTGGCAGCAATGTCGATATTGGCAAAGGCATCTCCGACCTGCTGGTACGCGACCTGGTGAAGGATGGCACCTATTCGGTGATCGAGCGCAAGGCCATGGCGAAGATCCTGGCCGAGCAGAATTTTTCCAACAGCGACCGTGCCGATCCCAACTCGGCTGCCAAAATTGGCAAGCTTCTGGGCGTGGACGCCATCGTGGTGGGCAGTGTCACGCAGTTCGGCAACGATAACAAGCACACCGGCATTGGCGGCGCCGGTGGCGGCTGGGGTGGTCTGGGCGGCATGCACGTCGGCAAAAACAAGAGCAAGGCCGTAGTGGTGCTCGACGCCCGGCTGGTGAACATTGACACCGCTGAAATCCTGGGAGTTGCGACCGGCAAGGGCGAGTCGGAGCGTGACAGCACCTCGGTAGGAGGAGCAGGCGGCAGCTGGCACGGATTTGGCGCCGGCGAGGCAGACTTTGGCAGCAGCGACTTCCAGCAGACCATCGTCGGCGAAGCCATCAACTCGGCGGTTACCCAGATGTCGGCTGAACTGGTCGCCGACAACTCCAAACTGGTGGCCCGCACCATCAGCGTCGAAGGGCTTGTGGCCTCGGTGGACGGCGGCCAGATCGTGTTGAACATCGGCGCCAAGGCTGGCCTGAAGGTTGGCGATCAACTGACCGTCAAACGCGTCACCAAGGAGATCAAAGATCCGACCACTGGGCAGGTCATCCGCAAGCTGACCTCGGATGTTGGCGTGATCCGTCTTACCGACGTGGACGACATCTCCGCCGTGGGCGCGCCCGTCTCCGGCTCCGGCTTCAAGGTGGGAGACGCGGTCAAGACGATTACCCAGTGAGGGGCGTTATTTTTCGCCACATGCCAGCCCGCTTATGATGGTGGCAGAGATCTCGACTTGGGATTGAACACCTCCAATACAGCGGGCTTGGCTTTCAACCTCCGCGACTATCGTCCCGCCGACTTCGATCGCCTGTGGAAGATCGACCAGCTCTGTTTTCCTTCCGGAATCTCCTACACGCAGATGGAGCTGAGCGGCTTCATCACCAGGCGCAACGCCATTACGCTGGTGGGAGAATTTCAGACCGGGGAAGCGCAGCGGGAGCCATCTGCTTCCGCCGAAGGAAACTCTGTAGATCGCATCGCCGGATTTGTCGTAGCCCATCCTCTCCGCCGCAAATATGGACGCATTCTCACTTTGGATATTCTTCCGGAAGCGCGGCGCTACGGTTTGGGAATCAAGTTGATGACGGCGTGTGAAGGGCGCTTGCGTTCCCTGGGATGCGCCGAAGTGTATCTGGAAACTGCGGTGAACAACCAGGCTGCTGTCCAGTTGTATGGCAAGCTCGGATACGAGATTCTGCGCACTATACCTGACTATTACGCCAGCCATTCGCTGGACGCCTTCCAGATGCGAAAGCGGCTGTAAGCAAGGCAGAAACGGATGGGGAATTTTCACCACGGAGGCACGGAGATCACGGAGTCGGATTTTTCAGGCGTTCTTTTGTTGTTCGTGATCATCGCTAAGTTTCCATGAAGTTGCCCAACGAAGCTAACAACAGTTCCGTGGTCTCCGTGCCTCCGTGGTGAAAATTCCGAGCCGTGCCCTGACACGACCCGAGATCATTTCCGAGATGGCTGCATGAACCAAAAGGCGCCCAGGTTCGGGCGCCCTTTGGCTTGGAGTTTGCGGCAGGAATTAAGCGACATCTTTTCGCCGCTGATCGTCCTTCTTGCCCTGCTCTTCGCTGGGGTTTTCGTTTTCCGGATGTTTGCCTGTGACCTTGTCCCCGGCGTCGCGGACGGCGTCCTTGGTTTTGCCCCACGCGTTTTCGACCTTACCCTTCACTTGCTGGGCGGCGCCTTCGGCCTGGAGTTTGCTGTCGTCGGTCCATTCGCCAACCTGACGCTTGGCGCGTCCGGCGGCATCGTCCATCGTTCCTTTTACCCGGTCCTTATCCATATTGTCTGGCCTCCTTGGTTCGTTTGAATCACGCACCACTTGGTTGTCACCGATTGCTGGCTGGTCGCTGTCACCGCGCCAAGTCTTAGCGAAAGCTCGCTATGCTTACACTACGGTCCTGCGGCCGGAGATAAGCTGGAAGATCAAGGCCACTACGGCCAGTACCAGCAGAATGTGAATCAATCCTCCGAAGGTGTAGGTGGTCAATACGCCCAGCAACCACAGCACCAGCAAAATCACGAAAATTGTCCAAATCATCCTGTCGCCTCCTGAATGATTTCTCAGCAATTCCTTGTACGATTGCAACCGACAACTACTTGGAGGCGGCGTATTGTCGGATGGTTGTTTGCGGAAGCGGGCAGAAGCCAGCCTATATTTCAACGCCGCCGGGCAACCCCAAATCGGTTCCGCGCCGCTTCTGTTATGCTCGGCCCACCTTTATGAAAGTCGCGATCCAGGGAGAACTGGGTTCCTTCAGTCACGAAGCTGCGGGAAGGATGCTGGCGCGCGCCGTGGTTGTGCCTTGCGCGCGATCCTCGGAGGTTTTCGACCGGGTAGAGAACGGCTCCGCGAGAGCGGCCGTCATCCCTATTGAGAATTCGCTGGCCGGCTCGGTGGCCGAGCACTTCGATCTGCTGCTGACGCGCGCAGTGTTTGTCCAGGCCGAGTTTCATCTTCGCATTCGCCACAACTTGATTGCGCCGCCGGGCGTTAAGTTGCAGCACATCCGGCGCGTGTTCTCGCATCCGGTCGCACTCGATCAGTGCCGCGATTTCTTTCGCGCTCATCCCGGAATTCAGGCGGTGCCTTTCTACGACACCGCGGGCAGCGTTCGTCAGGTGGTCTCCGAAGGATGGAAAGACGCCGCGGCCATCGCTCCCAGGCAGGCGGCAAGGCAATATGGCGGAAGGATATTGCTGGCGGGTATTGAAGACGATCAGCAAAACTACACACGCTTTCTGCTGATCGGCGGGTCCGGCAAAGCTGGCCGAGGGGCCAACAAGACGTCGCTCGCCTTCGCGCTGAAGAACGTGCCTGGGGCCCTGTTCAAAGCGCTAAGCGTGTTCGCGTTGCGCGACATCAGCCTGAGCAAAATCGAATCGCGCCCGATGCGAGGACATCCCTGGGAGTATGTCTTCTTCGTTGACATTCTGCGCGGTGACGACGAGGCCGCGCGCAACGCCCTGCGCCATCTGGGCGAGATTGCGGAATTCGTGAAGGTGCTGGGGATTTATCCCGCGGCGAAGGCAGGAAGGTAACGGGTGGGTGGGTTGGCGTGGCCGATCAGGACGGAAAACAATCGACCACGCCGATGGCCTTTGTAGCGACCTTAGCTTGTGAGCGCACTCGGCTTTAGTGCTGGTCCTGGGTGGAGAAGAAATCAGCCATAGGCAAGCCGTTGGTGGCCCAGCCAAGGTTGGAAGTCGGCAGGCCAAGTCCCTGCGCCATCAGGCGAAGGATGTCGCCTTCGTCGTAACTGTTGTTGTAGTTGCGCGTGTCGCCGCCGGGCGACTGGTATCCCCGCTTGCTGAAGGGGCTGACTACGACCATCTCCACCTGCCCGCCGCAACCCTGGCCTTCGGTTGTGGTCTCGCAATCCGGGCTGCCGCTGTCGTTGTTCTCGTCGAAGAGGATGATCAGCAATCCCGTGCCTCCGGGCCGAAAGTAAGGACTGGTAAGCAAAAGCCCGCCGATTTCATCCCGCAGCCAGTTGTCGAAGGTCTGGATGGAGCAATCGTGCGCGTCATCGCACCCGTTGGGTACCAGCCACGACAGGTTGGGCAACTGGCGCCGGAGCAGATCGGTAGCGAAATTACCGAAGCACACAAAGTGGCCGGTCTCGTGGTCGAGGGTGGTCATGTATTCCAGAGGATCGTGGCGGACGTAGTACGTTCCTGGATTCAGTCCCTTGCAACTCGCGTTGGTGGGGAGATTCTCAACGTAATCCTTCCAGGTTCCACCCGCGTTTTGCACCTCCAGGGCAATGTTGTTCAGCGAGACTGGAAAGTTCTGCGGGGTCCGGCTGTCGTCGTCGGTAAGAATATTGCCGGTGGCTAAGTTCAAATAGTTGCCGATGGAAGGATGGGTGTCCGAGTAGTAGTTCACTCCGATGCCATAGGTGTTGGCGAGGGAAGTCAGATAGGGCATGTTGCTGGAGTTGTAACTCGTACTGAAATTCTGGTTCTCGCCCACCACGATCACTACGTTTCCAAACGACGGCAGACCCTGGCCGAAAGCCGAGGGAACGACAACCGACGTGGCCAGTAACAACGCCAGATACAGCCCAACCTTCTTCGTGAGCCCTTTCATCAAGAATCTCCTTGGATTGATTTGGAACTGAAACTTCGGTATTTCCACATCAAAAGCCCGGCTATTGTACTGCAACTGGAGCAGTAGTAGAAGAGCGCTTGCGGCGGTGAAGACCACCGCCCCGGAACGGCTGGCGAGGCCCAAAACGCAACTTCGCGGACATCGCTGGCGGTTGACCGTCTTGCGAAACCCTGGCGCTGCTACCAGTTACACCGTTAGCTTGAATTAATTTGACTTTCTTGCGGCTATGTCGGAAAAGAGCATCTTGCGTGCTTCAATTCTAAGGCGGCAAAGAAAGAAGGAATGCCCAATGACCCGAAAACGTGTTCTGCTGGGGAGTCTTGTACTCGCGGTGATGGCTTACGGGACCCTGGCCTGGGCCGTATCGGAGAGCGTGCTGCACAGCTTCGGGTCCGCCGGCGATGGAGCGTATCCCTTTGCCGGGCTCACATTCGACGCCAGTGGCAACCTGTACGGCACCGCGTCCTCAGGCGGAGGTAATAGCCAATGCGACGGGCAGGGATGCGGCGTGGTTTACCGGCTGATGCCGGCAGGCGGCGGCAACTGGAACTATGGTGTACTGCATTCGTTTACGGCCAACCAAGGCGGCAATCCGTATTCCACAATTGCCATCGATCGCACCGGGACCCTGTATGGCACCACCCTCTACTATGCCAGCGGATGCGGGACGGTGTTCTCGCTCCGGCCAGGCTCCGGCGGCACGTGGTCGGAGAGCACCCTACACCGCTTCACCTGCGGCAACGATGGCTTCAGCTCCTACGGTATCGTTCTCGACAGTACTGGCCGCCTCTACGGCACTGCCTATGCCGGAGGCGCCAACGAGCACGGGCTAGTTTACTACCTGGCCCAGCAGTCGGTGCTGAGCTGGGATGAGCTGGTGCTGCACGCCTTCGACGGCACCGACGGCGACTCTCCCTCCGACAATCCCGTCTTCGACGCGGCCGGCAACATGTACGGCACAACCTACGAGGGCGGTCCACGCTTTACCGGCGTCGTCTTCAAGCTGTCGCCCGGCGGAGGCGCAGGATGGTCAGAGAGCGTTCTTTATGCTTTCCAGGGCGAGTCGTTCAGCGCCGGACCGGATGGAGTGAATCCCGTTGCCGGCGTGGTCTTCGATTCTGCGGGAACTCTTTACGGCACCTGCGACTACGGCGGTCCTGCCAATCTGGGAGCAGTCTACGAGTTGTCGCCCAATGGCGACGGAACCTGGACGGAAACTGTTCTGCACACCTTCAGCGGCGGCGGCGATGGCGGGCATCCCTATGGCGGAGTGATTCTGGACCAGCAAGGCAATCTCTATGGCACCACGCAGGGGACCTCGGGGAGCAATGGCACCGTGTACAAGCTGACCCGCGGCTCTGGTGGGACGTGGACCGAGACCATTCTCTACGCCTTCCAGGGCGGCGCTGACGGCAGCACTCCTTACGGCGCATTGGTGATGGACAGCGGCGGTAATCTGTACGGCACAACTGCGTTCGGTGGCCAGTTCGGCGGCGGAGTTGTATTCGAAATCCCGGCCCAGTAAGAAGCGAGCTAGCCAACCTGCAACAGATTCATCCCTTCGCAACAGCGCCGAAGCTAAACGGGTGTATACTCCGCGGTGCCGGAATGCCAGCAGGGGCTTCCGGGGGTCACCTTTCTGTACGCCAACTCAATCGCAGTTACAACTTTTCAAAGGCAGGTAAGACAATGTCGAACCATTTCACTGGACTCAGCCTCGGTCCTCCGCTGGGGGACCAACGACTCGACCTTTGCGATCTCTATGCCTTCCAATCGCCCACCGACCCGGCACGGACGGTGCTGATTCTGAATGCCAATCCCACTGCCGGCCCGCTCCACCCTGACGCCATCTACCGCCTCGCCATCGACACCGACGGCGATTACCTGAACGACCTTGCGTTCAGCTATGTGTTCTCGCCGCCGCAAGACGGCAAGCAGACGGTCAGCGTCTTTGTCGCCAAAGGCGAAGAAGCCCGCTCGGTGGAAGCGGTCGGCACCAAGATCATCTCCGACGCTGCGGTTTCTTTCGTTGGCGACAAGCCCAACATCGTGAAGGCTGATGGATACACATTTTTCGCCGGGGCGCGCAGCGACGCCTTCTTCTTCGACTACGACGGCATCAAGGCCCTGTTCGATACCCGAGGCAAACGCAACTTCACCGAGCCTCATCTGAGCGGCAAGTCGCCCTGGACCGGCGTCGATTCGAATACGGAAGCCAACGTCTTCTCCACCGTGATCGAGTTGCCCACCAGTGAACTGGGCAGCAATCCGATGATCCACATCTGGGGACGATGCAGCGTGCGCGAGGATGGCAAGCTGATTCACGCTGATCGCGCCGGCCATCCCAGCGTCAGCAGCTTTTTCAACACCGACGACACCAAGTTGGAATACAACGCCAGCGAGCCGGTCAATGATCGCAAGCGTTGGACCGATATGTTCGTCCACCTGATGGGACACACCGGCAACTACACCCGGGAAGAGGCCATCGCCGCCATCGACGCCGAAGGCCTGCTGCCCGACATGCTTACCTTCAACCATTCGAAGCCCGCAAAGTATCCCAACGGCCGCGTCTTCACCGACGATGTCATCAATACCCGCCTTGCCTTCCTGACCAAGAACGAGTGTCCGCCTACGGGCCTTAAGCCGCACACCGACACGCTCAAGGAGTTTCCGTACCTCGGCAACCCGCATCAGACGAAGAGCTAAAAACAAAATCTGTCGCGCCCGCGCGCGACAGATTTTTTCCCCGAATCGTTTTATCCGAACGCCGAATCGATTTTTCCCTACTGCACCGTTTCCGTAAAGACTACATCCGGGTGACCCAGTCCATACGGACCTTCGGCGGTGACGTGTACGGTCCCGGGACTGGAAGGCAACGTCAGCACCACCGGCGCGCTGCCGGATGAATTGGTAACCACGGTGCGGCTCGATAGCGAACCCGCCGTGGTCGTGAACAGAATCGTCGCGCCCGGCGCACTTCCGCCCGAACTGCCGGGGTTAAGGGTCACGGCAAGGTTCAACTGCCCGCCCGGCGGTCCTGACTGATTGTCGCCAGTTTTGGTCAACGACGCCGGCGGATTGCCCACCACAATCCAACCACTCTGCTTTTGCGATACGCCCGCATTGTCCGTGCTGGGGACCGTGAAGTGATAGAAGCCCGGAGTCTGGCCCGCAGTCACCGTTATGCTTCCGTTTTGCCCTGAGCTGAGGTGCCCCTGCGTGACCGTGACCACGATGCCGCTGTCCGACTGTGGAGTGCCCAGCGTCACCGTTCCTGATCCCGACAAGATCTCCGGCTGAAGCACTACCGTTCCGCCCGCCGCCACCATGGTCGTGTCGGGATTAAGGTCCCACTCCGCGCTGGGCAACTGGGCCGTGCCGCTCACCACCAGCAAGGTAGCCGTATAAGGAAGCACTGGTATCACCGGGGTCCATGGCCGCGGAGGCGACGCGACAATCCTGGTCGGGGTGTTCGGCGAAAGAGTGTAGGTGGTCACTTGCCGGGGCGTGAATCCATTGAAGGAAAACTGCGCCTGCACCGAGGCCAACGGGTTCTTGTTCAGGATCATCACGGTCAGCGATGTCCCGGAGGAATTCAGCGCCGCATAGCTGCTGAATAGACTCGCACTATAGTTGTTGGTATCGGACACGGATGTGGTCGCGAACCCATGATGCTGTCCATCGTAATTGCGGTACAGCTTCAGCGCCTGATAGTTGGGATTCGCCGGGGCAGGGGCGGTCCAGCGCGACGCCAGGTAGACGCGCTCGCGTCCTAGAATGCCGTAAGCATCGGCGTCGGCCAAGGCCGTGGAGTAATCCGTTTCGCCGGCAAAGTTAGCGCTCCATTCCGTGATGCTCAACGGGGTTCCGGGATAAATCATGTTCGCCGTCGCCCGCATGCGCGGAATGCGGAAGGGAATCGTCCGGTTGGGCTGGATCTGCGTGACCCATTGCTGGTTGATGTCTCCCGATTCGCTCACATACGTCGGGTCCCAGTAGTCGCGATAGATGCGCAACGAAAGTGCCCTTTCTTGCGCCAGAGTCCATCCCGAAGTGTCCGGCCCGTCAGGATAAGCGTGAATGTCGAAGATATCTACCGACCGCGTGCCGGCCAGCTGGTCCTGCCAATAGACTTCGTTCAGCCACCAGGGCAGAAAGTCGTTGCCGGCATGGGCGCCTTTGTCGTTGTTGTTGGCCCCATTCCAGTAGAACCACCAGCAGCAACTGACTGGGCCCAGACGGATCGCGCTCGGGTCCCATCCCTTCAGCGCGTCGGCTTCGGCACGGTAGGTATCGCGCAATTCGTTGTATGCGGATGGATTGGGATGCACATCGCGATGGGTGCTGCCCCAGATGTCGATCTCGTTGTCCATGTCATAGAAATGGGGCGCGCTGCCGAACGCCGTCGCCAATGCCGCAGCCCACTGGTTGCGATAGACCGTTCCCGGCGGATCTCCCGACTGCGGCGAGTCGTTCAGTTCCACGTCGGCATCGGTGGGATCGTTCCCCGTAATGTCGGTCGCACAGTCGGTCCGCACGCCGTCGCCGTCATCCGAGTTGTAGGGATTCACGGCGCATTGCGCTCCGTACTTCGCAACGGAAAAACTGTACGCACTGCCGTCGGTGACATCTTTCGCAACCCAACCCAGCATCACCATCGTCATCAACGGATTGCTTCCCGCGGCTTTGACGTCGGTAATGAATTGGGTGGAACTGCTGTCGCCGATTTCGGTGTAACCGTAGTCCGCGAAGTACCAGTCGTTCGCCGCGTTGTACGTGCCCGCTTGCCAGTTGTAACGCGAGGTCGCGTTGCCGCCCCAACGCACCACCGTCATGCCGCTATCGGTTATGGTGGGAGCGTCCTGGGGATAGGCTCCGCCATAAACGTAAGAGCTCAGCACATGGCGATTAGCCAGCACATCCACACTGATGGCGATGTCGTTGAGCACCAGATTGCCGGGAGGATTCCCCGCTTTGTCTGCCGATTTCACCGGTGAAACCGCCGTAGTTTGAGACGCTGCCGCGGCTGTGGGCGGCGGCTGCGATTTATCTTTGTCCTGGCTTCTGGACGAATTGCTGGTGAGAAGCAATGCGAGGCATAGAGCTGCGGTGGGACGAATCAGCGGAGTCATGGGAGAGGGACCTCCGAATTCCCAAGTCTTCAGACGCCATCCGAGCGATCATAATAACCCCAAATGGCTAGCCGCGCTGCCCCACTAAAGGGCCTCTTGGCGAACTTATCTTGAGAATTGTGGAGTTGTGATCGCCGCCGTTTCTGGCAGCTCTTACTCTAGATAAAGCGCCGGGGAGACAGCGTTCTCGCGGCATGGAGCCTGGCTACTTCGCTGCCGCCGCCGCCGTGTCGCGCCGAGCCTGCACCCGGCTGCTATGTTCGGCGGCGGAGAGATAGGCTCCGCCCAGCAGCAACATGCCGCTCCAGAACGACCAGAAGATCAGCGTCACCGAAACCGAGAACGGTCCATACACTTGCTGAAAATTCAGCCAGGGCAACAGAAGGATGTAGATGTACTTGGCTGCCTCCGACACTACGCCAGTGATAATCGCCGCCGGCAGCACCGCGCGCGCGGGAACTTTTCCGTGCGGCAGCACCCAGTAAATCAGGAAGTAGATGGCGATGGTGGCGACAATCGCCGACGCCTTCATCACCACAAACGCCAGACCGCGGAAGACAAAATTCTGGTCGCCGACGACCAGCCCCAGCATCCGCAGATTCTCAGCCGTGAGCGCGATGGAGAGCATGGCCAGACATCCGCAGGCCAGGGCCAGCCCCAATGAGACCACCAGGTTCATCAGGTAGGAGCGGTTCTTCTTGAAGCCCCAAATCCGGTTGAGCGCGACTTCCAGGGGCAGAAAAATCCCGGTCGAGGCGATCAGCAGCATCACGAACGACAGAATTTGCCCGCGTCCTTTCACGCTGGCCAGAAATTGAAGGTTGCGAATCACGAAGTCCTTATTGCTGGGCAGATAGTCGCGCAGCAGTTGCAGGACAACGTCGTACATGGCTTGCGAGTGGAAGACGCGCCGCACCACAGTCAGCAGCAAAACAATGAACGGGAAAAATGACAGGATGGAATTGGCCGCAACCGAGAAAGCGTAGGTGTGGACCTCGGTCTGCATCAAGTAACGCAGCGTGGACCAGCCATGCCGCCGCAACCGGTGCGAAAGGCTGTAAGTCTCTGGCAGAGAACGAAATAGCTCCTGCTGATTGTCCGCAGCCTGCAAACGTTTGGCGGCTGCACCGGCGCTGGGTGGGGCCTGGTTTGCCTCGGCTGGGCCAGCAGATTGACCCGGCGGCTCCGCCACCTGGCTGGAGGAAGCGGTCAAGCCCCGCTCACGCTCGGTGGCCGCTCCACTTCCCGACACATCAGGTCTACTGCTGAACATCTCAATCAATCGTAGCAGAGTGAGTAGGGTCGCAAGAGGCTGGCCTCGGTTCTTCGTCAGTGGGCCCGGCGGTCCGTTCTGGGAAGGTTGGAAGTCGCTGTGCAATAAATACTTGCCAAAATCCAGAGTTCCTGTAATCATCTTTTGCTCCCCCTTCGATAGGGTCGGAGGAGGAGTTTTCGGTTTTCCGAAGCGCGGATTTGGGTTGATGTTTCTGTCAGCAGTTCAATTGACGCAGTGTACGGGTTCCGGGGATCTGCTCTGACGCAGCAGTAGTGCTCCGCCAGCGCAAATTTGCCGGCCTTTTTCATTGCAGAAAAACTGCGAAACCGGGCCGCAACCCTTGGTTTTCCCGGCGACGTTGTGACGTCTCAGACAGCACGCTCCCTACTAAAGGATCTTGCTCAGAACGTACGCGAAGCTGGGGTCATTGCATTTCCAGGTTTGAAAGGAGCGGGCTGTGAGAGAGAAAGGTACAGTAAAGTGGTTTAACGGAGCCAAAGGGTATGGCTTTATTCAACGGTCCACGGGCGAAGACGTCTTCGTTCATTTCTCGGCTATCCAGGAGAACGGATACCGGAGCCTGAACGAAGGCGAGACGGTGGAGTTCGACCTTACTAAAGGACCGAAAGGCTTCCAGGCCGCCAACGTCCAGCGCGTCTGAGACGTCTCCGCCAAGCGGAAGCACGAATCTCTCGGCGCGACTTGGGATTCTCGCTTCCGAATTTCCGGGCCAAGACCACTGAACCCTCCCTGCGGGGAGGGTTCTCTCATTTCGCGGCGTCACGCTCAGGCTGCCGGAAAGTCCTCTTCGGCCGGGTTCGAAGGCGTATTTTAGCGCCTGCCTGAACTTGCCAAAGGGTGCGCCGTCACAAATCCTTTGGATTTGTCATCACGAGGAGGCCGACCGGGGCCCCCGCCAAGCGCAGGTTTTGCGCTTGGTGGGGTGGGTTTAGGCCGACGAGGGATCTGCTTTTGATTTCGTAGCGGCGTCATGCGGTCGCTGCAAGGTGTGTCGGGCAGCCTTCCGTCAGCGCCGACAGCTTCTCTATCGCATTCTCCATCGACTGCTGCGCCACATCTCCGCCCATCCCTTGCCGGTCGGCATCAACCACGGTCACGTCCTTCAGACCAATGAATCCCAGCATGTGTCGCAGATAGGGAACCTGGAAGTCGGCCGGCGATCCCTCGCCATAGCTTCCCCCTCGCGAAACAATCGCCAGCACCTTCTTGTCGGAGGGAATCAATCCCACTGGCCCGGCGCTGCCGTAGCTGAAGCTCTTGCCCGCGCGCGTGATCAGGTCGATCCAGGCCTTCAGCGAGGCGGGAATCGAGAAGTTGTGCATGGGAACACCCAGCACGATCAGGTCGGCGGCCAGCAGCTCGTCGATCAGCGTGTCCGACAGCTCCAGAACTCGTTGCTGTTCGGCGGTCCGCTGCTCCGCCGGCGTGTACGCTGCCTGGATCCAAGCCTCGCTCACAAAGGGAAGCGGCTCCGCGGCCAGGTCGCGCTCAATGATGCGGCCGCCGGGATTCTTCCGCTTCCACTCCTCGGCCAAATGACGCGTCAGCCGCCGCGAAACCGAATTGCTGCGCGGGCTGGAATTGACCATCAGCATGGTATCCATATTGTCCTCCCGAACCATCAGTGTATGTTGCAACGCAGATTATATGTGTTGCAACACATATATGAGATGAGGTGTCGTGAGGAAAGATTCAAAGGGTGGGGAACTCCCTGGAAATAGGAGCGACGGAGTCTGTGGCCGCCAAAGGGTTACGCCCGCCGGGCCCCGAAGGTCGCCCGAAGTGCTGGCGCTGGCAACGCGGTGTGGAGAACGCTGCCCCGTCCCGCCCTGCGGGACGACTCAGCTCAGCCCAGGACGGAGCGAAGCGTAGTCCTGGGTAGGGCATGAATGGTGACTGAGTCCTGTAGGGACGGCACGGCTCTTCCGCAGGTTACTCCGACGCCGGAACCGTCCCGGCCGCCGCTTCCGCTTCAAAGATCAGGGCGCAGAGCCGGCTCAACTCGCGGCAATCGTCATCGCTCAGCCGGCGTAGGATGCTTCTGGTTGCAACGTCAATCTTTGGCTGCATCGCGTCCAGCAGCTTCAGCCCTTTGGCGGTGATGCTGGTCACGGCCTCGCGCTGGTCCTGGCTGCCGCGAGCGCGCTTCACCAGCCGCCGGGCCTGGAGCCGGTCCACCAGTCGAGTGATGTCGGAAGCGCGGTCCACCATGCGGCGGGCGATTTCGCAGCGAGCGTGACCCAGGGGATGGACGCCGCGCAGAATACGCAGCACGTTGTACTGCGCCCGCGTGATCCTATGACCCTCGCACAACCGGTCCATCAGGTCGTTCAGCGCGTTGGCTGCCACGATGACGCTGAGCAAGGCTTCCTGCGCGGGCGATTCGAATTGCGCCTGCTTGAGTCGGCGGCTGAGGGCCTCGGTCATGCCTTCCTTTATAGCCAGAATTGGAGCGGCTGTCACCCCGCTGAAGGCGCCGGTAACCGGCCAATCGTACGACGAATTTGAACAGCAGTTGTGGCTAAGCTAGGGCAATTCCAGGGTCACCAAATCACCTTGCAGGTCGCCGCTATCGCGATAATTGGCGGTGGCTTGCACATCCCTCCAGGCACAGGAAAACTTGTCGGCATTAATGAGCACCAGCTTCTCGCGATTGGCCGTGCGGAGGTGATAGGTCTTGGCGGAGGATACGATCGCCAGCACCGCCCCCGCACCCTGGGAACAGTCCACGGAAACGATCTTACCCTTCAAATAGGCCATGGGACGTTGGTCGGTGTCGTGCAATAGCGCCGGCGGTTGGGCGGCGGCCGACGCTCCCCCGTCCCCGGTCACGGCGGTGGCCTTCGCAGACGCTTGCGAAGCTACCGCCGGTTGGCTCAACAGACTGCGTGCGTGCTCGGCAACCAATGGGTTTGATCCGTTGACTAACGCTTGCAGCATCTGCGTGCCGTCCGCGGTCTTCTGCTGGTCCATCAAAACCGCGGCTAGATTCAAACGGTACAGGTCATTGCGAGGCGACAAGTCGACTGCCCGCCGTAGATTTTGTTCGGCCTGGGGAAATTCGCGTTTCTCCATCAAAGCCAGACCCAGCAGATGATAGGCATCCGCGTACTGCGGGTCGAGTTCGATTGCCTTCCGCAGGTCCTTGACGAATTCATCCGACGTCATCGCACCCGGCTGCATTTGCTGTAGCAGCACCGCCGAGTAGAAGTAGACGCGCGGATCGGGGGAGCCGGATTTGGCCGCCGCTTGAAAGTGCGGCTGCGCGTTAGGATAGTCGCGGTTGCGAAGATAGGCATAGCCCAATCCCCGCTGCGCCGTAACCTGATTGGGATTCTGACGGAGAATGTCTTCAAATTCCTGGATCGCTCTTGCGCCATAGTCCATCGAGTGCACGTCCAGGTCGGCCAGTTGTGCGCGCGCTTCCAGAGAATCCATCGGCCGCACGGTTGAGGTGAAATTAGTGGGGATCTTTTCCCGGGCGCGTTTCGCATAAAGCTTGCCATTATGCCAATTCGTCCAAATCGTTTTCTCCATCTCCGCCAGCGACATGCCAAACGCCGTCTGAACGGCCTCCGGAATGGGTACTTTTTGCTGATTGGTCAGTATGAAATACCTGGCCGCCGGCGATAGGCGATTGGTATCGAAAAGGTAATGCACCACCAGCCAGGACTCCACGTAGAACATGTCGCGCCGCTGGCCCTTCTGATTGTAGGTTTCGGAATGGTGTTGCACCTGGAAAAGATCGAGTAAGCGGAACTTGCTCGCCTCGTTGAGCAGTTCGGCGCCGGGAAGGATATTGCCAATTTCAACCGTGCCGTTCGTCACTTTCATCGTCGATAGGTATTCGGCGAAGCCTTCATCGAACCACGGCGCGGTTTGAGGAAAGTTGCCACTCAGCAGCAAGTGCGCGTATTCGTGGAAGACGGTTTGCCAGTTCTCCTCCTGGCTCATGTCCACCACGATGAAATTCTTGTCTTCTCCCTGCTGAAAGAAGCCAGACAATTCCACTGGCTTCCCCTTAAACAGCGGGCTGTATTGTCGAACTTCTTTGCTGTTGCGGAAGGCGATGATCTGCAATGGGATCGGCTGGTTGATCTTTGTCCGGACGAAGAGAATGCCAAAAGCCGCACGCATTTGCTCGAAGAGATCAGCGACGTGACGGCCGTTCTTTTCGCCGGCGTCGGTGATGACAGAGAAGTGCTCGGAACGGACCTCAATCCATTCCGCTTCTCCCGCCCGCAGAGAAAACGAGAAGAGCAAAAAGAAGCACGGCAGGGCAAGCCAGCGACGAGGAAAGCGCATGCGTAAGCACCTGACAGAAATATTGTGGGAGCAGCAGAATCCTAACACTTCCGGTTCCGCAGGGGCAGTGATTTCGACGAGAAACGTCTTCCTGTCTAAGTGCGGTCGAGAGACTTACGCAGACGCTCCCATCCCCAGCGTGCGTGTTCCGCCACAATGGCATCCTCGTCATGGCTGAGCTGCTCCAGGGTGGCGAGAAAGCGCTGGTCACCGCTATTGGCCATGGCGATCGCCACGTTTCGCCGAAACCCGTTGAGGTGGGCGCGCTTCACCGGCGAGCCGCGGAAGATCTCGCGAAACTCCTCCAGGCTGAGCTGCGCCAGCCATTCGAGATCGGGGTTAACCAGCTTTTCGCGGGCCTGCAGCTCGGGTGCGCAGGTGACGGGAGCTTCGCCGGTTCCACGGGCAAACATCCTGGCAGATGTCGCAGCCGAAGACCTGCCGGCCGATGCCGGGCCGCAGTTCCTCGGGAATCGAGCCGCGCAGCTCGATGGTGAGATATGCAATGCATCGGGTGGCGTCGAGCTGATAGGGCGCGGGAAAAGCATTCGTGGGGCAGGCATCGAGACAGGCGGTGCAGGAGCCGCAGCGGTCCGCAGGCGGCAGATCGGGCTCCAGCTCCAGGGACGTGAGCATCACGCCAAGGAAGAGCCAGGAACCAAGCCGCTCATTGAGCACGCAGGTGTTCTTGCCGATCCAGCCAATGCCGGCATACTTGGCGAAGACGCGCTCAATGACCGGGCCGGTATCGACGTAGCACCAGGTGCGCGGCGTGGGGATTTCGCGCTGCTTGCATATGTCCATCAGCCGCGCTTCCAGCGCGCGCAGCTTCTCCAGCAATACGTCGTGGTAATCGCGCTGCGACCAGGCGTAACGCGAGATCCAACCTTGCGCAGGATCGCCGCTGTGGGTGGAGTAGGGCTGATCGGTGTTGTAGTTCAGGGCGCAAACCACGACCGAGCGCGCCCAGGGAGCAGCGTTGGCCAGCGAGGCGCGCTTCAGTTCGTCGGCTTGGTTGCGCGCCGCCAGATACTTCATCTCCCCGCTGCGGCCCTCGGCGATCCACTCAGGGAAGAAGCGGTGCTCAGGCGTGTCGGCCACGCCGGCCACGCCGGCAAGATCGAAGCCTGCCTCCAGCGCAAGGCGCTTGAGCTCCTGCGCGAGATGAGATGTAAGAGGCACTACTGGATTATAAGAAGCTTACAGTGCGCACCGCCGACATCGGTCGCCCTTGACAATGTCCGCACATCAGCTAAGCTGAAATCATGGCTAGCCGAAATTCTGCAACACTGACGACAATAAGCCGGATCGGACAGCGCCGCCAAGTGGTAATTCCTAAGCGGGCCTTCGAAGCCCTACAACTTCAGGAAGGAGATTTTGTCGAGGTGACGGTTGAGCATGGCCGGCTCGCGATGCAACCCAAGCGGTTGGTGGATGTGAGCGATATTCTCACGGAGAGCGAGGCGGCAACAGTGCGCGAAGGCGAAGCGCAGTTGAAGTCTGGCCGTTCCAAGCCGTGGCGCAAGGTAAGGCATGAGCTGGACCGTTGAACTTTCCGCCGCCGCCGAAAAGGGCTTAAAGCGACTTTCCCGGGACCGGCTGGCGAGTTTAATGCGGGCGATCGACGATATGGAAAGCGATCCGTTTGCCGGCGACGTGAAGCCCCTGAGCGGCCCGGAGTGGAAAGGTCGCTTCCGCAAGCGGGTAGGCCGCTATCGGATCATCTTTACTGCTGATCGCAAAATCGGCCAAGTGGCGATCTCCGCCATTCTGATTCGTTCAGAGAAAACGTACAGATGACGCAAGCGCCAGCAACCCGGTGGTATAGCATTGCTAACGCCAGGAACTGGAATGTCGCCGACCCTCGCGCAAGAGAAGCCTGACAATGCAAGGTCGCTGCCCGATCCTCTGCCGCCGCTTGCCGTCGGGGTTCTGATCGCGCTCTGCGCGGCCAAGCTCCTTCTGCACCTGTTCACCAGCGTCCGCCACTACGGATATTTTCGCGACGAGCTTTACTATCTCGACCTCGCGCGGCATCTCGACTGGGGCTACGTCGATTGCGCGCCGCTGATCGCCGTCTATGCCAAGATTGCACTGCTGATGGGCGGCTCGCTGGCGGCGCTGCGCATCCTTCCCGCGCTGGCCGGGGCGGCCTTGATCGCGCTGACTGTGCTCATCGCCCGCGAGTTCGGCGGCAATCGCTATGCGCAGTTTCTTGCCGGCCTCTGCATCCTGCTATGTCCGTCCATACTGGTCACCGACAGTCTCCTGACCATGAACGCGTTCGAGCCGCTCTACTGGATGGGCTGCATTCTGGTGATCGCGCGGATCCTGCGCACGGGTAATTCGCGGCTGTGGATCTGGTTCGGAGTACTCGCCGGCCTCGGGCTCGAAAACAAACATTCCACGCTCTTCTTCGGCTTCGCTGTCGCCGTGGCTTTGCTGCTGACGCATCATCGCCGCGAGTTTGCAAAACCGTGGATTTGGATCGCCTTTGCCATCGCGATCCTGCTGTTTCTGCCCAACGTTATCTGGGAAGTGCACCGTCATTTCCCGACCATCGAAGACCTGGAAAATGTGCGGCGCGAGGGAAAGAATGTTGTGCTGGGTCCGCTGGCATTCGTCAAGCAGCAGATCATTGTCATGGATCCGATCCTGCTCCTGGTATGGTTTCCCGGACTGATTTGGCTGCTGCGCGACCGGAGATGGCGCGTTCTTGGCCTGACCTTTGCCGTATTCTTTATCACGATGGAGGTCTCTCACGCCAAGGACTACTACGTCTTCCCGATGTATCCCATGTTGTTTGCCGCCGGCGGTGTGCTGATTGCAGGCTGGCTGGCGAATCGTGCGGCCTGGACGCGAGCCGCCGTGGTGGCCGTCATGGTTCTCGCGACTGCTCCGCTCATCCCGATGGCTACCTGGATGCTGCCGCCGGAGCGTCTGCTGGCTTATCAGAATGCCATCGGATTCAAGCCGGCGAAGCAGGAAGTGCACATGGAATCGCTGCTGATGCAGCCCATCGCCGACCAGTTTGGCTGGCCGGAGTTGGTGCAGCAGGTCGCGGCTATCTACAACTCGCTGCCGCCGGACGAGCGCGCCCAGACCGGCATCTGGGCGGGCAACTACGGTGAAGCCGGCGCAATCAATCAGCTTGGTCCGCAATACGGATTGCCGACGGCCTACTCGCGTCACCAGAACCACTGGTACTGGGGACCGCCGCCGCAGGTCTACAAGAACCTCATCGTAATCGAATGGGGCCTGGACGATGTCCAGGACAGCTGCACGTCGTACCAGGAGTTCGATCGTTACAATCGGTTCGCTATGGGCGAGGAGAACAGCCCGATTTACCTCTGCCGCGGCGTGAAGTTCGATATCCAGAAGATCTGGTGGCACTCGCACCACTGGAATTGATGACCGTTGGGCTTGGGGTTTTTCGCAGGAGAACACCCGCCGCCTTTCACGCTGTACATTTAACGCTGTCCGTTATATCCTTAGCCGTGATCAAATCCTTTCGATCACGCGAAACCGAGCAGATCCACCGCCGGGAACGGGTCAAACGCTTTCTCGCTTTTGAACGCGTTGCCCAGCGAAAGTTGCGCCAACTCGACATCGCCAATGAGCTGCGCGATCTGAGTTCGCCGCCCGGGAATAATCTGGAAGCGCTCAAAGCGGATCGAATGGGCCAGCACAGTATTCGTATCAACCAGCAGTGGCGCATCTGCTTTATTTGGCGTAACGGCGATGCCTACGAAGTAGAAATCGTGGATTATCACTAGGAGGGCACGTGAAGAAGTCCGCCAAACTTGCACCCATTCATCCCGGAGAAATTCTGCGCGAGGATTTCATGAAGCCGCTGCGGCTCAGCATGAACCGGCTTGCGCTTGATCTCCATGTTCCGGTAACGCGCATTGCAGAAATTGTGCATGAGCGGCGAGGAATCACCCCCGACACCGCCCTGAGGCTTGGACGTTACTTCAATACCAGCGCGCGCTTCTGGCTGAATGCTCAATCCAGCTACGATCTTGAATTGGCACAGGATGCCCTACAGAGCGCCATTGAACGCGACGTTCGTCCTCTCGTGGCCTGACAGAGAATCGGACGTTCCAGGATAGGCTGACCGTTAGACGCAAACCCCGCGCCAATACCCCAGGGACTTAAGCCCGGAATCCTAGAGTGTCATTTTCGGCACCGCTGAAGCCATGCCCTGACACATAGCAAAACATAACGATGAGATGAGCTTTGGTATCTGACTGCTAATTGCTGACTGCTTCTTCAAATCCCCAGTTTCTTCACTTCCTCGTTGTAGTACTTGCGGTAAAGGATGTCCCACTCCTGCGAGCCTTCCAGGATGGTGCGGCGCTGGCTCTCGATCTTCTGCCGGGCGGCAGCGTCGATTTTGGCTTCCTGCGTCATCAGGTTCTCCAGCAGGCGGCGCGCTTCCTGGCGGACGGTATTGCGGTCTTCCAGGAAGTCGACATTCTCGATTTCGGCGAGAGTGTCGGCGACGGCGTGCGCCAGCTTGTTGACCTTTTCGCGGCTAATTCTCATAGCTTCGCCTGACGCCGGCCAGCACTGCAGATCCCTCGACTCCGCTGCGCTCCGCTCGGGATGACAAATTCAGGGGCCGGGCTGATCCTCATAAAACGGCCTTGTACTTGCGCACCAGTTCGTTCTTGATCTTCTTGAACATCTCCTGGTAGTTGGCGCCGCTGCGCTGCATCTCGTCGGCGTAAGTGTCGAGGATGATGCGGACTTCGTCGTTAATGCGGTCTTCCAGGGTGAGCTCTTCCAGCAGCGCGGCGTTGATGCGCTGGGTCACGGCCGCCTTATCCGGCGTCTCGATGAACTCGCCCTCAACCAGCTTATTGGTGACTTCGCGGGCCAGATAGCCCACATATTCTTTGGAGAAGTGCATTGCTTGTCTGCGAATCGGCTAGGGAAACACCTAGTCTAACACAGGGGTTTGAGGTTGCCGGCGAGCGGCTCACGCGGCCCTCTTTATGCCGGCCGTCGCACTTCGGAGTATGATGATTTTCGCTGCGCCCGAACGCTCCCCGGCGCACAAGAGACTCCTATGCCCGACGATCTATCCAGCCTGAAAGACGACATGAACGCTTTCATTCTGGGCCACGGCCTGAGCCGCTTCCAGGGCTACGTCACCGAAGAAGTCCACAGCGTCATGTGGGACCCGCGGGACAATCCTGAGAGCTGGAAGGATTTCGTCGAACTGGCCAAGAAGGCGGGCGCGCAGTTTCTCTCCATGGACGAGGAAGTGCTCCAGCGCGATGAACTGGACTACCTCATCCAGCGCCTGCAACACACGGCCTTTCCCAGCGACGACGACATGGAAGAGGCGCGCTGGCTGCGCAATTATCTGGGCAAGACCGGCTTCATCCAGTTGGGCTGGCCGCACCAGGGCATCATGTTCCTGTTCGAAGCGACCACCGAGTGGTACGAGCGCTATCAGCACCTGCTCGACATGGTGGAGGACTTCGGGACCATGGCCATCGACGACACCGACGCAGATGAGGAAAGATAGTTTCTCGTCCTGTTTGAAAGGGCACGGCTTTAGCCGTGCCGTGAAGTGCGCCGACAAATTGGCCTTTAGGCCCTGAGGGCTTTCCCTCAGCGGCTGAAGCCAGTTTTTGCGGTGGCGTTTATCGGCACGCCTGAAGGCGTGCCCTTTCAAAGCGGAGCGACAGGCACGCGTGTTCAACGCGGGCCCTGACACGAGCCGAGAAAACACACAAATGAAGTCGCCCGTAGTAACGCCCGAAATCACACCAAGACGCCCCCGGGACGAACGCTGACGTGCGCTGGTCGCTTCGTAACGCCGACTTCGAAACCGTGCAACGCCTGGCGCTGGAGATGGACCTGCCCATCTGGCAAGCCCGTCTGCTGGTGGCGCGTGGCATCCAGACTGCCGAGCAGGCGCATAAATTCCTTTCACCGTCGCTGCAAGACCTGCACTCTCCTTACCTGATGACCGGACTTCGCGCCGCTGTCGAGCGCCTGCGCGCCGCCATTGAGCGCGCCGAGACCGTACTCATCTACGGAGACTACGACGTGGACGGCACAACGGCCATCGTCATCCTGAAGACCGCGTTGGAGCTGTGCGGCGGCAAGGTGGAATACAAGGTTCCGCACCGCATTCGCGAAGGCTATGGCATGCGCGATGAGGCGATCGAGCAGGCTGCCGAGCGCGGCATCCGCCTCATCATCAGCGTGGACACCGGCATCCGCGCCTTCGCCGCGGCGGAAACCGCGGCGCGATGCGGGCTCGATCTCATCGTCACCGATCACCACCTGCCGCAAGCGGAAGGCGTGCCCAAGGCGCTGGCGGTCGTGAATCCCAACCAGCAGGGCTGCGAATATCCCAGCAAGTCGCTGTGCGGCGCGGGCGTCGCATTCAAGATCGCGCAAGCGCTGCTGGTGGAGAGCGGACGGGAACGGCTACTGCCGTCGTTCCTAAAGATGGTGGCCATCGCGACCATTGCCGACGCCGTGCCGCTCATCGGCGAGAGCCGCGTTTTCGCCAAACTCGGGCTGGAAGGATTGCGCAAGCCGGTCAACGCCGGGCTGCGTGCTCTGCTGGCCAATTGCGATCTGAATGGCTCGCGTCCACTGAGCGCCGGAGACATTGCCTTTCGCGTCGCGCCTCGCCTGAACGCCGCCGGCCGCATGGACATTGCCGAGCGCGTCATCGAACTATTCACCGAGAAGGACGCAGCCAAAGCGGCGGAGATGGCGATGCAGCTCAACCAACTGAACGGCGATCGCCAGCAGGAAGAGCAGCGCACGCTGGACGAGATCCAGCAGAAGATTGAGTCGTCGCCGGGAATGAAGGAGGCTTACTGCCTGGTGGTCGATGGCGAGGGCTGGCATCGCGGCGTGATCGGCATCTGCGCCACGCGGGTGGTCGAGCGTTATCATCGGCCGACGCTGGTCTTCTCGTGCGCGGACGGCGAGGCGCACGGCTCAGGACGCTCCATCGGCCCGTTTCATCTGCTGGAGGCGCTGGAGTCGTGTCCGGAGCTGTTTACGCGCTTTGGCGGACACTCCCACGCTGTGGGATGCGCGCTTCCGGCGGAGCGTGTTCCCGAACTGCGATCGAGGTTGGACAGCTATGCGCGACAGCGGCTGACGCCGGCAGACTTCGTTCCGGTGCTGGAATACGATGCCGAGATCTCGCTGGAGGACGTCAAACACGACTTCTGGCTGGCGCTGCAACGGCTGGAGCCGTTTGGCTCCGGCAATCCTGTGCCGGTGTTCGTCGTGCGCCATGCGAAGCTGGTGCAGTCCGCTCGGGTGTTGAAGGACAAGCATCTGAAGCTGCGGGCTGTGCCAGGCGATCCGCCAGCCAAAGAGCGGCGTTTTCAGCGGGCGCACGATGTTCTAGGCTGGCGCATGGCTGAGCGCGCAGCGCAGGACCCGTTGCTGGCGGGCGATGTGCTCGACCTGGCATTTACCGTGGACTACAACGAGCATCCGGAGTTTGGCGGAGTGCAACTCAACCTGATGGATTTTGCGCGGGTCGCGCCGGTGGCCGCGGCCGCAAGCGCGGCGGAGAGTTCTTGATGGGCAACCAGCAGCTCAGGGCGGATTGCGTTTTGAGTGCTGGGGAAATTAGCTAGCTGAGCTAGACGAAAGCCCTTAGCAGTGCCGTCTGAAGTAGTGTTGACATCGCGGAAACCTTAGACTACCCTCCAACGTCTAACAGACAGAGGGGTAAGTAGATTGTTATGACGGTCGCCAAGAAAGAGGACCTGCGCTTAGAAGCGCTACGAACCGCACCACTCGACAGCTGGGTGGCACTGTCGGACGATGAGAGCACGGTTGTCGCCGTAGGATCCACATACGATGAAGTTGTTCTAAACAGTGAAAGGGCGGGCGTTTCAGATCCAATTCTGGTTAAGACCCCAAAGATCTGGATGCCCATTTCCGTGTGAGCCTGAAAGTCCCGTACAAGAAGTATCCGACTACCTACGCCGAGTGTGGGTACTACTATTCAGCGGCAATTCCAGTAAATATCGCATTGCCAGCGATAAGCTCCCCACGCTCCAAGCGATTTGAAGCGATCATCGATTCCGGCGCCTCAAGCTGCATCTTCCACGCTAGTATCGGCCGAGCCATTGGACTTGACATTGAGAGTGGTCAGTTGACCGAAACCCTTGGCGTTGCCGGTGCCATGGCAATTTACCTTCACGACATCTCGCTGTATGCGCCCGGGGGAATTATTACCACTCGCGCGGGTTTTTCGGACAACCTGCCGATCGCGGGCCTGCTTGGGATGGCTGGATTTTTCGAGAACTACAAGATCTCCTTCGATCCAGTAACGCTCCGATGCGAACTAGAGCGGCTCTATCAAGCGTGAGACTGAGAAAATCCAAGATTTCTCATGATCCGACCGGTTGGGCGAAATTTGTGGCAACACAAAAGCCGGAGTCAGGTGACTCCGGCTTTTCCCCGAAAGGAGGGCCCTACCGTTGCAGCTTGCGACGAAGAATTGCTGAGTAAAAGTACCGCTGTTCCAATTCGGAACTCTGTCAGTTGCAATGTTATTGTTGCACGTTTGTTACCATATAATGTACATGTAAGTGATTGAAACGTTATGGAATTGTAATAAACGCGGACAGTAGTAGTGCAAAGTCTTGCACTTTCCAGTTGCAACGTCTTCTCTTTGGCAGTGACGTAGCACCGGCCGAGGGAGCAGGCAGAGTCCCGGCGCACTTTACAGGGCCGCTGGCGCGGGCGTACCATTCGCAACCAATGGAGACGGTGCTGGAACAGGTGTGTGCGAGCTGCGGCAATCGCCGCTTGCCGGACGGCAAGTTCTGTCTCTTTTGTGGGGACTTGCTGGCCGAACCTGCCTCGCCGGCCGCAGTGGCCAAGCCGAATTCTAAAGCCGTGCCCAACCTTCCTGACCCAATCGAATACGCCGGGTTTTGGCTCCGGGTGTGGGCCGGGGCCGTGGACATCTGCATTGAAGCCTTGGGAGCTCTGCTGCTGACGCTCGCCCTTGACGAGGTGCTGCGCCGCTTCGGACGCGGCTTCGGTATCGACCCCTGGGACTCGAAGGTCTTCACCGGCGTCTGCTTCATTCTGATTCTGGCGGTGGGCTCGTGGCTGTATTGTGCGTTCTTCGAAAGCTCCGCGTGGCGCGCCACTCCAGGCAAGCGTCTGCTGGGCCTGCAAGTGATCACCGCTGACGGCGGCCGCGTGTCCTTTGGCAAGGCCACGGAGCGGCATCTGATGAAGTTTCTGTCGTTCTTCTGCCTGACCATCGGATTCATGATGTCCGGTTGGACCAAGCGCCGCCAGGCGCTGCACGATATGCCGTGCGATTGCCTCGTCATCCGCGTCCCGGTGAAGCGCTTCACCCTGCTCCGGCGGTGAAATGCAGTACAGCTTACCGGGTTCACCACGGAGACACGGAGGACACGGAGAAGAAGAAGAAAGAAAGAAAATAGAAAATAGAAAATAGAGTCGAACTCCGTGCTCTCCGTGCTCTCCGTGGTGAATAATCCCCTTCCCGGCCTGCCCGATTACCTTCGGGACGACAGAAAGCGTTGCCCGGCGAAGCTCTTCGCACGCTTGGGTGGCGCCGCAGCGATGGCGTAATATCGAAGCAGATGTTCCAATCGTTGGCTCAGGTACGCAAGTGGCTGGTGGTAAGTGTCTGTGTGCTGGTGGCCGCCGTCACCCTGTCGTACTGGATAGCCCGCTCCCGGGTGCAGCCCCTGCTGCACAACGTACCCAAATCGCTGGGCATTGACATTCAGCAGACTAGCGACGGTTTTGCCCTGTCCAAGTCGGTAGCCGGCCGCACGCTTTACACCATTCGCGCTTCCCGGGCAGTGCAGTTCAAAGCCGGGGGCAACGCCGATCTGCGCAACGTGCACATTGTGGTCTATGGCCGCAATCATGATCGCTATGACCAGATATACGGCGACCAGTTCACCTACGATCCCAAAAGCGGCGACATCAAGGCCGTGGGAGAAGTGCACATCGACCTTCAGGAAAATACCGAGGGGCCCAATAAACCCGACCAGGCTCCGCCGGAGGAATTGAAGAACCCGCTGCACCTGGTCACGCATTCCCTCACCTTCAATCAGAAGACCGGCATAGCGCAGACCGATGAGCTGGTGGAGTTTCGGACGGAGCAGGCTTCCGGCTCGGCCAAGGGAGCCTATTACGACTCCAAGGAAAACCAGCTGGAACTGAAGTCGGACGTACAGGCGGTCACTACCGGCGCGCATCCTGCCACCATCACCGGCAGCAGCGGAGTCATCCAGAAAGTGCCGCGGCAGGCGGTGCTGTTGAATGCCAAGATCGATCAGCCGGAGCGGACCCTGACGGCCGACAAAGCCACCTTGCTGTTCGAGACCGACAACAGCGTGAAGCACGCGGTGGCGGAAGGCAACGTCCACATCGAGGCGCGCGGCTCCGCGGTGGTCGAGGTGATGGGACCGCGCGGCGATATCAACATGGGGCCGAAGAATTCCATGGAGCAGGCGGTCATCTCCGGGGGAGCGAAGTTCGAGAGCCACGGCAGCGGCGTCGCCCATGGCTCAGCCGACACCTTTGTTCTGGATTTCGAAGATCAAAACCAGCCTTCGCGCTTTCACATGGTAAAGAACGCCTACATGAAGCAGGAGCCGCAAGCGGACAAATCCGGGACCAGCGGACAGCCCATCGAGATCGCGGCCGACCAGCTTGATTTCCAATTGGTGAACGGCAATCAGCTGCAAAGCGGCGACACCGGCGGCAAGGCCCGGATCACCATCCTGCCCAAGCCGGCAACTTCCAAGCCATCGCCGCATGACGCCAGGAAGGGTCAGGACATGGGTGGAAGCAATTCCACCACGGTAGCCACCGCGGGCAAGTTCCACGCCACGTTCGACGACAGCAATCACCTTCAGACGTTGCACGGCTGGCCCGACTCGAAAATCGTTTCCAGCACGCCCGATGCGCCTGACAAGGTGAGCACCGCCGATAAGCTCGACGTAACCTTCAATGCCGACGGCGGGGTGCAGAAGATCATCCAGACCGGCAACTTCGCGTATCACGAACCTTCCGCCAATCCCAACGCCGGCGGCAGGTCCGCCTTTGCCGACATGGCAACCTACACGCCCGACGATTACATCCTGCTGCTGGTGGGCTCGCCGCGGGTGATTGACGGCGGTATGACCACCACCGCAATCCATATGCGGATGAATCGCCAGACCGGCGAAGGTTTTGCCGACGACGACGTCAAGACCACCTACAGCGAGCTGAAGCCGCAGCCCAACGGCGCCCTGCTGGCGACGTCCGATCCCATCCACGTCACCGCCCAGCACATGGTGGGCGTGAAACAGCCGGGCATCGCCCATTACACCGGCAACGTGCGGCTATGGCAGGGCGGCAATGTGGTGCGGGCGCCGAAGATCGACTTCGACAATGAAAAGCGCGCCATCTTTGCCGACTCGGACAAGTCGCAGATCGTTTCCAGCCTGTTCGTGCAGCAGTCGGCGGATGGCAAGCTGACCCCGGTGGATGTAACTGCCGATAAACTGACCTACGTGGATGAAGAGCGGCGCGCGCGTTATACCGGAAACGTGTTCGTAAAGAGCACCAGCGGGACCGTCGCCTCGCAGCTGTTGGATGTGTATCTGAAGCAAGCCGAGCCCGACAGCAGCGACAGCAAGAACCAGGCGCAAAACGCGCCGCCGGCGAAAGGACCGACCTTACCGGGCTCGGATACACCCAGCAAAATCGACCACATGCTCGCAATGGGAAGAGTTGTAGTGACCCAGCCAACGCGGCGTGCCGTCGGAGACAAACTGGTTTACACGGCGGATGATGCCCGATACGTGCTGACCGGGAAAACGCCTAGCATTTTTGATGCCGAACACGGGACAGTATGGGGCGATTCGTTGACTTTCTACAGTCACGATGATAGGGTTTTCGTTGAGAGTAAGCGTTCTTCTCCCACCATTACACGCGCTCGTACCACGAAGTAAATGCAGACTTTATCGGCTGAGGAGATCGGCAAAAGTTACCGCGGTCGTAGGGTCGTCTGCGATGTCAATTTCCATGTAAAACAAGGCGAGGTGGTTGGCCTGCTGGGACCAAACGGAGCTGGCAAAACCACCAGCTTTTATATCGTCGTGGGCCTTATTCCCGCCGATAGCGGGCGAGTGTTGATTGACGGGCAGGATATCACCCACGTCCCCATGTACTTACGGGCGCGCAATCATGGCATCAGCTATCTGCCGCAGGAGCCTTCGATCTTCCGCAAGCTTTCGGTGGAGGACAACATTCTGGCGGTGCTGGAAGCCCAGGCCATGTCGTGGCACGAACGCCGCGAGCGCATGGAGCGCTTGATCGACCAGTTGGGATTGCAGGTGATCCGCAAGAACCGGGGCTACGCTCTTTCCGGAGGCGAGCGGCGAAGAGTTGAGATCGCGCGCTGCCTTTGCATTTCGCCATCGTTCATTTTGCTCGATGAGCCGTTCTCCGGAATCGATCCCATCGCGGTGCTGGACCTGCAAAGAATCATCTTCGATCTCAAGGCCAGCGGCATCGGGGTGCTGGTGACCGATCACAATGTTCGCGAGACGTTGTCGGTGACCGACCGGGCTTACATTATTAACGAAGGAAAAATTTTCCGGACTGGAACACCGGACCAGCTTGGAAACGATGCCGAAGTTAAACGAGTTTACTTAGGCGAGAGCTTCTCGTTGGTTTAGAATTTAGGCGAGGAGCGATTGCCCCTCAGGGTTCCCTTTCCATGGTCTTATTGCAGCACAAGTTAAGCCTCAAGGTATCCCAGAAGCAGATTCTGACGCCCGGGCTCGTGCAGATGGTCAGCGTGCTGGCGCTCAATAAGCTTGAGCTGGCCGACATGATCAACGCTGAGCTGACGGAAAATCCGGTGCTCGAGGAGCTGGATGATTCGGTCCCGCTGCTGGACGAAGTTTCGGCCCGCGAAGAGCAGAAGGAGCGCGACAGCTCGCTGGCAGCGCAAGAGCAGACGGCTACCACTACCCAGGAAAAGGACCCGTTCGAGGAAATTGATTTTGGTTCCTTCTTCTCCGAATATCTCGATCCCGGCATGCGTACGCCGATCGAGATGGAGGACAGCGAGAAACCTTCCTTCGAGAACTTCCTCTCTAAGCCCAGTACCCTGACCGACCACCTGATATGGCAATTGGGCTCGCTGCACGTCAATGAAGACGTGTATCGCGCGGCCGAGCTGGTGATTGGCAACCTGAACGAGGAAGGCTACCTGATTGCCACCGATGACGAATTGCTGGGCCTGGCGGAAGAGGAGATGGCCGGCCCTCCGCCGCCAGCGATTCCGCGGGCTGCGGCCGAAACACTTGCACCCGAAACAACCGAATCGCTGACCGCCTCGCCGGTTTCTCAGCCATCGCCGGAGAGTCCGCAGAGGGAAACGGCGAACGCCGGCGTTGCAGTTGCCGAAGAAGAGCCTTCCCCGGCGGCGACCGACTTGAGCGCTGAGATGCAGCCTGAGCTGAACGCCGAAGCGCACTCGCAGAATGGTGGCCCGGAGGTTCCGCGCCCTACCCTGGTCCCGCCGCGCCGCGCTCCGGCGCGGGTCCCTTTCAGTCGTGATGCCTTGCGCGAAGCCATTGACCTGGTAAAGCAGATGGATCCCATCGGCGTGGGCGCGCGCGATTTGCGCGAATGCCTGCTGGCGCAGCTGCATGACTTGAAGCGCGTGCCTCGCAAGAACGGCAATGGCACTCATACGGCGGAACTGGAAGCGGTAGACGATGCCATCGTATTAGTCGATCAGCACCTGCATGCCCTCCAGAACAAGCACTACAAGGAAGTGGCCAAGATCATGGGCCGTCCCGTGGAAGCGGTGATGGCAGCGATGGACTTCATCCGCACCCTCGATCCGCGCCCCGGCCTGCGCTATAACAAAGTGGAGACCCGGCTGATTGAGCCGGACGTAGCTTTCATCAAGCAGGGCGACGAATACCTGGTCCTGATGAACGACGAGGAAGTCCCGCAGTTGCGGTTGAATTCTTCCTATCGCCGGCTGTTGAGCCGCGACGTGGCGGAGAAGGACGTTCGCAACTACGTCAAGGAACGCTACAAGTCGGCCATCCAGCTCATCAAGAACATCGAGCAGCGCAAGCAAACCATTTTGCGCGTCTGCTACTCCATCCTGGATCGGCAGCGCGACTTTCTCGACCATGGCATCGATCACTTGAAGCCGATGATGATCAAGGAAGTGGCGGAGGAGATTGGGGTCCATCCCTCCACCGTCAGCCGCGCCGTAGCCAATAAGTATGCTCACACCCCGCAGGGCGTCTTCGAACTCCGATACTTCTTCAGCGAGAGCGTCAATGGGCCGGAAGGCAGCAGCACCTCGCTGCTGATCCTGAAGCGCCGGGTCAAGAAGCTCATCGAAGAGGAAGATCCCGCCAGGCCGTTGACCGACGAGCAGATCACCCGCATCCTCCAGTCGCAGGGTATCCAGGTCACTCGCCGCACGGTCGCGAAGTACAGGGAGGACATGCGCATCCCGAGCACCCACCAGCGCAGAGTGAAGAACTAGCGTTTTTGCTGCACCGGCGTCTGACCCTTATGCACAGCCTGTCGCGCTGTGATAACGCGCCACCGCCGGAGTAAGAAAAGCAGTGGTTAGGGAACCTCTGATTAAGTATTGCTTTGAAAGGGACCGCCTTCAGGCGGTCCGCAAGAGTCGAGCAGATGAACCGGCTTCAGCTGCTGAGGGCCTCCGGATTGACTTAATCAGGGTCTCCTTAGGAAATAGCTGCATTCAGCGGTTGGAACGGTAAGGGCCCGGCGTTTCGCGACGGCCCCGAATGATGGGGACGCCGCCGGGCGCCAGGGCTGATGTAACGCTAACTGCTAATTGCTGACTGCGGCGAAGGGAGCTCAATGACCGTAGAATATTTTGGCAGACAGTATGAAATCACTCCCGCCATTCGTGACGAGGTGGAATCCGGCCTCGGCAAACTGGTTAAAATCCTGGGCGACAACATCAAGAGCAAGGTCATTCTGACCGTCGAAAAGCACCGCAACATCGCGGAAATCACCGTCAAGCGCCGCCGCGGACACCTGGTCGGCCTGGCCGAAGCCACGGACATGCTGGTCGCGGTCAATCAGGCGCTGGAGCACATTGAGACCCAGGTGCTCAAATATAACGGCCGCCGTCGCGCCACCAATCGCAAGCCGAAGGATAAAGGCTGGACGGCGCCGGTGGAAGCGCAAGCGGAGATGCAGATGGCCGTCGGCGGGACGGTGTCGACCGCGGTGCCCGTAGTGGTGCACAAGTTTCCCGCGGTGGCGCGCACTACGGAGGCCCACCTGGTGCGCACCAACGATGCCGTGGCCATGCGTCCCATGACGGTAGAAGAAGCGGTAAAGGAATGTGAGTTCCGCGACCGCGAAGTCTTCATCTTCCGCGACGGCAAAGGCAAAGTAAACGTCCTGCACCGGCGCAAGGACGGCAAGATCGAGCTGATCGAAGTGCCGTAGGCTCGGAGTTGGATAAAAGGGCGCCCAAGTCGAGGCGCCCTTTTTCATTGCTAGTCAAATCCCGCAACTGGCTACTGCCTTCGCCGGTAATCGCCGCTCTTGCCGCCCGACTTGCTTTGCAACACCACTTCGCGGATCTCGATCGCCTTATCCAGCGCTTTGCACATGTCGTACACGGTTAGAGCGGCGACCGAGGCTGCGACCAAGGCTTCCATCTCCACTCCAGTTGCAGCCGTGGTGCGGACCAACGTACGAATCGCAACTCCATCGCGGCGCACTTCGGCCTCGACTTCAATCTTGCTCAACGGAAGGGGATGGCACATGGGGATCAGTTCGGCGGTGCGCTTGGCCGCTTGAATTCCGGCGACGCGAGCGACTTCCAGCGGATCGCCCTTCGGGTTCTGCGGCAGCGCCCGAATCACCTCCTGGCTCATCGCGACGAAGGCGCTCGCCGTCGCCTCGCGGACCGTCGGCGGTTTGGCCGAGACATCGACCATCGCGGCACGTCCGGCGGCGTCGTAGTGCGACAGCTTCTTCGGCTTGGTCTTTGAGTTTTTCATGTGCAGAAACCGGAGGAGACCGACCTCCACTCTACCAGTGCCGAATCGGGAATAACCACTCGCCGTAAGTTGTTGGTTCCAAAATGGGAATCGGCGATTAGAGACGATTCTAGGCCCGTGAATTTCTTCGGACGAGGTTCAGGTCGTCCGGCCACCCTATCCTCGATTGTAGGGCCCTTTCTGCCTCCGCAATGGGCATTCCGCAAAAGGCTCTCAAGTGGTATTAATCGATAGCCGTTAAGTCTGGCCACATTTCGCCAAATTTATAACACTTAAGTGACAATATTTCCCAATTCGGGACAATCACATTAGCAAAACGGTGATCGCCTCGGCCTTGCTTTGCGCCTCGGCCTTGCTTTGAAGGGGCACGCCTTTAGAGCCCGCTGAAAAAGTCGAAAAGCAGATCCCTCGTCGGCCTAAAGGCCTCCTCGGGATGACAAAAATAAAGGGCCTTATCGGCACGACCGAGGTCGTGCCCTGTTACAAAGCACTTCAAACCCGACTTTTTCAGCGGCCTCTTTAGGCGTGCCGGTAAGATCCACGCAGACGATCCGGCTTTAGCCGCTGCGGGAGCACGCCCTCAGTGCCTAAAGGCGGATGTTTCTTCGCGCCGGGACGGCACGGCTGAAGCCGTGCCCCTTCAAATCACATCAGCAGAACGGTAATCGCCTCGCCCACCGCAAACTGCTCCCGGTCCGGCGGAACCACAATGTAGCAGTTCGCGCGCGCCACCGCCATCAGATCGCCCGACCCTTGCCAACGCACCACCTCGACTTCAGGCTTTTCGTTGCCGCCTCCCAGCCGGCCGGGAAGAAATCGCGTCAGTCCGGTGCGGCTGGTGAGATCCGATTTCAGCGTGGCCTGCGCGAACAGCAGTGGCTGCGCCTTCGCTCCCGCAAGCGAATCGAGCACTGGCCGCGCGAACAGCTGAAACGTGACCATCGTCGAAACCGGATTCCCGGGCAGTCCAAAGAACGGAGTCTTTCGCTCGCCCGCTTTGACTTCGCCGAACACCACCGGTTTTCCCGGCTGGATCAGCGCGCCCGTGAAAAAAATGCCGGCCTGGAACGATGCCAGCACCTGCTCCACCAGATCGTATTTACCCATGGAGACGCCGCCGGTGATAAGGAGCAGGTCGGCTTCCAGGCCTTTGCGCAACAGCAGCGCCAGGTCGTCGGGCTCGTCGCGAGCCACGGGCAGAATCATGGGGTCGCCGCCGGCCGCCAGCACCTGCGCCGCCAGCGAGTAGCTATTGGAGTTGCGAATCTCGTTAGGCGAAGGCCGCAGATTGATGTCGACCAGTTCGTCGCCGGTGGCCAGAATCGCAACTCGCGGCCGTCGGTATGCGGCAACCTCGGGCCGCCCAAGCGCCGCAGCGATCGCAACAATGGCGTGGTTCACGCGCGTGCCGCGCTCAACCATGGTTGCCCCGCGGCGAGCTTCGGCTCCCATCGCCACTACATTTTCCCCTGCCGCCACCGTTCGCTGGACCACGACCGCATCGCCATTTCGCTCCGTGTGTTCCACCATCACGACGGCGTCGGCTCCGTCGGGAACAGGCGCGCCGGTCATGATCTCGACCGCTTCGCCCGCTTTGATGGTAATCGAGCTGTCTTCTGCGGACGCGCCGGCCTTGATCTCGCCAATGCATCGCAACTGGGCTGGCAGTGTCTTCACATCGGCAGCGCGCACCGCGAAGCCGTCACGCGTGGAGCGGGGAAACGGCGGGAAGTCACGGTCGGCGCGCAAGTCCTCAGCCAGCACCAGACCGACAGCATCCAGCAGCGGCATCATCTCCGGCTGGGTCGGGGAAAGAGTGGAGGCATACTCTTCCACCAGACGCCGGGCGTCGGCGAAGGACGGCAGTTTTGTGGCAACAGTACTTCCCATGCCTGGATGACCCGAGCGAATTCTAACGGAGTCTGCGAGAGAGCGATACTGCGGCGGCCAGCTACAGCGTTTTCACGCTTGGCGGAGTTTGGGTACAGTCGGCATTCCGAGACTGTGTCCCACTTGGCCAGAGAATTTTGCGGGGCGATAAAGCGCCGGCAAGTCGATCGAACCAGCCGCGCAGCGGCGGCATTTGAGTTAGCCGCGGGCGTAAGCCCGCGGTCAAGGGGAAACAAACCCGAGCCGCGGAGCGGCGGCACCCTTTGCTGGGCGCTGCCGTCACTTTGCACGACCACCGCAGGCCGAAATCGCTTGATCGCCAAGAACGCGGCGCTTCAGGATCTGTGTGAGAACCGTGCCGCCCCCGAGGGGCTCGTCATTTCTCCACTCTACCCAGCACTCCGCCCGCCGCTGCGGGCTACGTGCTGGGCTATGATATGTCGCGCCTGCGGCGCTCGATTTTCGCGGACCATGCTCAGCCGCCAAATATGAAACTAAGTACTCTCACGCGGCCGGACGCGCCGCTCTGCCTACTTCTTGCTGGGCTTCGACTTGCCGTAGCCGGTCTCAACCGCAGCGCCAATGGACGACAGCATCTGTTTGGCGGCATCCGCATACTTGCCGGTTGGCTCCAGCTCCAGATACTTGTTGAAAGCGTCGGCTGTGCCCGGAGGCACAACCATCTTTCCGCTTTTGTCGGTGGTCGCTTTGCCAATCAGATCGACGCCCTTCCAGTAGTATGCCGAGGCCCGTTTGGGGTCGAGCTCGATGGCCTTGTCGAATGCCGCGATGGCATCGTCGACTTTGCCGGTGTTGGTCAGGACTGCGCCCACATTGTAGTAATAGGCGCCGGCATTAGGCGGATCGGCCTGTACCGCCGAGGCGTACAACTGGACAGCCTTGTCGGTTTGGCCCGAGTGGGCATAGGCGTCGGCCAGCTGGGCCATATACGCTCCCGAGGTGGGCTTGATGGCGAGCGCTTTCTGATACGACTCGATGGCGTCCTGGTAGTACTTGCTCTTGGCCTGCGAATCGGTGGAATGCTCGGCGGCGCCGCGTTGCGCGTCCCCCAGATAACCCCACACCAGGTCCTGGCTGGGATCGACTTGCGTAGCTTGCTGGAGCACCGAAATGGCCTGATCGTAGTTGCCGGCGCCTTCCAGTTCCTTGGCCTGCTTCAGCGAGGCGTTCAGCCCCTTGATCTTCTCGCCGCTCTTCTGGGCAGCCCCGGCTTGCTGTTGCTCGCCCGCGGGGGTGGAATCCTTGGCCAGGTCAAAGTCTACCTGGCGCTCACCGCTGGCTTCGATCACCGCGTTGCCATGCTCGTCGATCTCATTGCCATTCTGTATCAGGGTGACGCGGTACGTCCCCAGGTCGATGCCGACCGAATAGTATTGGCCCTTGGAATTCGTTTTCAGCGTGTACTTTTTCCCGTTGGCAGCATTAAAGAGCTCCACCGTGGCTCCCACGATGGGCTTGCCGTCCTTGTCCCGGGCAACCCCAGTGATGGTTCCGGTGATTTGCGCCCACAGTGAGACTGTACTCATCGCGATTACCAGCGCGATCCCGGCAAGATTGATGTATTTCTTCATGTTTCCTCCAGCGCGTGAAACCGGATGATGATTGCGGCTACTGCTGCCACGGTCTCCAGCGTCGATCTTTGGATTTAGATTTAGTTTCATGAAAAGTCCTGCACCGCAGCCTGCGACAGATAAGGAATGGGATCGACCGCGCCGGCGGCGGCAAACGCCCGCAGCCGTAAGATGCAACTGTCACAGCTGCCACATGCCTGGTCGTCCCGGCTGTAGCATGACCACGTTAAATCGAAGGGTGCGCCCAATTCAAGGCCGCGCGTCACAATCTGCGATTTTCGCAGGGCAATCAGCGGCGTCTCAATCTGGATGCGGCCTTCTTTTGTCCCCGCGCGAATGGCCCCATTGAAGGCCTGGTAGAACTCCGGGCGGCAATCGGGATAGCCGGAACTATCCTGCTGCACCGCGCCAATGTAGATGACCTCAGCGCCCAGCACTTCCGCCCAACTCACGGCGGCGGAGAGAAAATGTGCATTGCGAAAGGGCACGTAGGTTACCGGGATGTGTGCTCCAATGTCGGGGCCGGCCTGGGGAACGGCAATCTGCTCGTCGGTCAGCGCCGAGCCGCCAATCAGACGAAAGAAAGGCGTGCGCACAATTAAGCGCCGATGAATGCCCAGCCGTTCGCAGATGCCCAGAAACGATGTTTGCTCGCGCGCCTCCGTGCGTTGGCCATAGCTGATGTGCAGCGCAGCTACGGCGTCGGCGCCGTAGTTGTGGACGGCCAGCGCGGCGCAGACGGAGGAATCCATTCCTCCGCTGAGCGAGACGACGATTTTGGCAGTTGCGTCAGGCATGGTTTGTCGCGTTTGGCAGAGACGCTTTTCGCTCCTCGCTTTTCGCTTTTCGCCAGAGTGTCAGCCTTGCATTTCTGGCGAAAAGCGAATAGCGAATAGCGAATAGCGATCCTCACACTCCCTTCAACGACGGCTCCCAAATGAACTTGTGGATCTGCAACCCCAGCCGCGCATTTAGCCCGTCAGCCAACATCCACTCCGCCAGCTCTCGCGGATCAACCAGACAATGCGACACGTCGCGGCTTCCCGTGGCGTCCTTGCGAAACGCAGGCGAAAAAATCACCGAACCGGCCCGCGAACTCAGCTCATGCTCGGCGGCGAACCCGCGCGCAAATTCGTAATCCCGCCGGCTGGCGATCACGAACTTCACTTCGTCGCGCGGGCCCAGCCACTTCAGGTTCTCCAGGTGAAATGTGCCGCCCTCGCCGGAGTCCGGACACTTCACATCCACAATCTTAACCACCTGTGGCGGAACCCGCTCCAATGGCCGCTCGCCGCTGGTCTCCAGCAGGACTATGTAACCGGCGCCAAGCAGGCGATCCATCAGGGCGATGGCTTCGCGCTCCTGGAGCAGCGGCTCGCCGCCCGTGATCTCGACCAGACCTCCGTCCCGCGACAGGCGCTGCACCTCGAGTTCGATGTCATCCAGCGTCATGCGCTTTCCGCCGGTGAAGGTGTATTCGCTGTCGCACCAGACGCAGCGCAGGTTGCACCCCGCCAGCCGCACGAAACTGCACGGCAGCCCGGCGTAGGACGACTCACCCTGCAACGACTTGTAAATCTCGATGATCTGCATGGAAGCCGCTGTTCGCTATTCGCCACAGGCGGGTGCCCCAGGTCTCGCGACTTTCGAGACCTGGGTTCCGGATCAGGACCAGCGTGAGAAACCCCCCGGGTCTCGAAACCCGCGAGACCCGGGGCACCCCGATTACTCGCTATACCGCGCCGTGGTGGTGTCGGTCTCCCAGATGGTGACGTCCTTCACCCGCACCCGGCCATTGGTGTTCTGCTTCAGCCGCGCGTTGGTCTCGTCGTAGAAATACTTCGCCAGGTTCTCGGCCGACGGATTCACCGTGGTAAACGGCTCCAGCTCGTTGATCATCTCGTGATCGAGATAGTTCATCACCGGACGAAGCACGTCCTTCAGTTCTTTGAAGTCCAGCAGCAGGCCGGCGTGGTCCAGTTCCGCGCCGCTGAGGGTCACGCGGACGCGGTAGTTGTGCCCGTGCGGCTTCTCGCACTTGCCGCGATAATTGCGCAGGTAGTGCCCGGCGGAAAAGGTGTCTTCTACGGTAACTTCAAACATGGCTCTGTTGACATCCTGATTTGCAGGGCGCCGCTTTACTGGTTTCGGGAAAACTAGGCTTTGGCATGTTTTGAAGGGGCGCAGCTTTAGCTGCGCCGTTGCAACCCTTCTATTTTGTCATTCCGAGCGGGCTTCAGCCCGCGAGGAATCTGCTTTTCGCGCTTTTTCCGCAGCCTATTTCGGCCGTGCCGATGGGCGCAATCGCAGGCTGCCTGCAATGTAACTATTCTAGCGTGTTTGTCGTAAGATAGCCGTTGATCCGCTGTAAGTCTGTCGTCGACAAGACCGCTTTCACCTTATGCCAACCGCCGCCGTTCTCACCGTCAGCGATTCCTGTTCTCGAGGCGAGCGCGCCGATCTCTCCGGCCCGGCGACGGCTGACCTGCTGCGCCAACACGGCTTCCAGGTCGCTCACCACGAGATCGTTTCCGACGATCAACCCAAAATCGAAGCAGCGCTGCTGCACTGGAGCCAGCAGGTGCAGTTGGTCGTCACCGTTGGCGGGACTGGGATCGCCGAACGCGATGTCACGCCCGAAGCGACGCGCGCGGTGTGCTCCAAGCTGATCGAGGGCATCTCGGAAAAGATTCGCGCGGCGGGACTGGCGCAAACTCCATTCGCCGTCCTCAGCCGCGGCGTGTGCGGAGTGCGTGGCCGCGCGCTGATCCTCAACCTGCCCGGCAATCCCAACGGCGCAGTGCAGTCGTTGCAGGCGGTCATCGACATCTTGCCCCACGCCATAGATCTGCTGGCCGGCAAGACCGCGCACGAACAAGAATAAATCACGGCCATTCTGCGGCTGGAGCACGCCTTCACAGGCCGCGGAAAACTCCAGCTTCCGAGACGCTTGTAATCCGGCACGCCAGCACGACAACTGAAAAGGTCGGCCTCCGGAAGCCCTGTAACAAGGAACGACTTCAGAGGCTCCTGAAAAAGTCGGTTGTGGAAGGCTTCGTGTCAGGCCACGACCTTGGTCGTGCCGATAAGCCATTTATTTATCTTCCCGAGCCGGCTATAAAGCCGCTGAGGGCCTCGGCATGGACTTAAGCAGCACGCTGGACGTAGGTGACGGGGTTGCTACTGCTCTTCCGCCGGCGCCGGCGCGGCGGCGGGGGTTGCATGGCTGCGAAGAATTCCCGTCCCGATGATGACCGCGCAAAACAGCAACAGGACCCGCAGCACATTGGCGTGCAGCACCGGGTCGCCCAGCAGAATCCGGACCAGGCCGAAGCCGGCGCTGGCGGCGCAGAAGGCGAAGTAAAGCCGTTCTTTGGCGCAGCGTGAGAAGCGCAGCAGGATCAGCAGCACGGTGGTAACAATCACGTAAATCGTCAGCAGGATGATTCCTGCCGCAGGTTTTTCTCCGCGAATGGGGAAAGGTTCGGCGCGCGAGATGGCCAGTTGCACGCCCGCGACGCCGAGGAAGAACACGGAGTGTATCAACGCAATGACGGCGCGCTTGCGGTTATTGATGATGGCAAAGCGGTCCATAAACATGCTTTAGTGTGCCGCATCGAGCGCACATCTGGCTGTGATATCGGTCACACGCGCCCGGGTTTGCCAGGCTGACAGATCGCTTGACCCACATCTTTCTCACTTTGCAGAGTGATGAACTAGATAAAGGAAAATCTCTACCTTCTATGACCAACCCGGAATCCAGGCGCGAATCTAAAGAACAGCGGCCGGAGACGGACGATCCCGTTTTGCTGATGCTGGGGGTTGGAAAGCAGTTGTGGGAGCGCGAATCGGGCGACCGATTTATCGAACGCCTACGTTCGGAGGATCTGCGACCATTACCTTTCGAAGGCCAGCCGGAAGTTTCGGCTGACAGCTGATCTTGGGGGCGCGGCGCAGAATCGAACCTAAGCCGTTGCAGGCGTGCGGAGCCACGCGACCGAATCCGCGGGCTATTAATCGGGAGTATAGCCAAGGAAGTCTTCATGTCCCTCAAACACCTTAGCCAACTTGGTTATGCGGAATAGCTCCTGCAAGCGCTGGCTCAGGTTGATGAGCTTCAGCCCGCATTTCTGCCGCTTTGCCGAGACGTAGAGCCCAACAATCGCACCCAGGCCGGAACTGTCCATGTAGGTGACGTTGGTCAGGTCCAGCACCACCAGCTTAGTCTCAGACATGAGCGGGCGGACGGTCGTCTGCAGCAGCGCTGAACTGGCCGAGGTGATTCTGCCGGTGCAGTGAACGGTGATTTCTTCGGGGGTTTTTACCGTTTCCAGATTCAGTTCCGGATTTGGAGCAAGGTCAGACATGACAGCATCTCCTTAGCACAACAGAATCTGCCAGCCTTGATTTTTGGAGGTGCGGGTCGGAGTCGAACCGACGAATAAAGGTTTTGCAGACCTTCCCCTTAACCACTTGGGTACCGCACCCCTTGAGACGCGCTATGCGAAAAACCCTCGCCGGCAAGCGAGGGCAGCATATTTGGAGCGGGAGACGGGATTTGAACCCGCGACTTCGACCTTGGCAAGGTCGCACTCTACCACTGAGTTACTCCCGCTCGTGGAACATAGATTATAGCGAATGCGTGAACAGGCGGGCAAATGGCGCGAGCCATAAACACAAAGTATCAGCCAGCTATAGGGGTCCTTCGACGGCGTTCGATCGCCTTGCGATCTCACTCCGCTCAGGATGACACCCTAGAAGGGTTTGCCGCATGCGGCCATAGCGAAGAGCGAAAAGCCAAAAGCGAAAAGCGGCCCCTAATACGCCCCGCCGTGTCCGGTGGCGTTCTCGGCATTCACGTGCGACGTGATCTCATTCCGCACGTCCCACAGCGCGCGATACAACGGGAACTCCATCCTCTGCTTCAGCACTTCCACCGGCGTTCCCATGGTCCCCACCACGCCGCCGCCGATGATGCGCTGCGCCAGCTTCAAATGCGCGTAGCGGAAGAGCTGGATCTGCTCGTCGTAGTCGAGCAGCTCCTCGGCAACTTCGTGCAGCTCGAAAAACTCCTGGTGCTTTCGGTATAACTCATCCAAGGTAAGGCCAGCCTTCTTCACCTGCTCGAAGAAAGCCTCGCCCAGGCGGGGCGCAATGTGCAGCAGCGCGAGAAATCCCGGTGAATCCAACCCGCTGCCGTGCCCCAGGCCGGCGCGAATGATGTGGTACTCGTAGGGCGTAATGGTTTCCAGCAGCGCCAGCATGCGCAGCGGATGCACCAGCATTTTGTTGGCGCGCCGCAGCAGCCGCGCCGCGTTCTTGTAATCGCCTTCGAGGATGCAGTGCCGCGCCCGGTCCAACTCCCACGCCGCGCCCTTCATCAGCAGCTCCGACGCCTGATGCGTTACCTGGAAGGTCAGCTCGTCGGGATGCAGCATCTCCTCCGCCGGCTTCTGCAACGCCAGCAGCTCGTCGGTGCGCAAATAGCGCTCGTAGTCGGAAGCGCCTTTGCCTTGCAGGATCGGGGTGCGCATGTCTTCAGTCATGAGCGTGGCTCCATTGCGGATCTTTTTCCGGCGGCACAATCGAGCCGTCGCGCATGTGGATGATGCGATCGCCGTAGGTTGCGGCCTCGGGATTGTGGGTGATCATCAACACGGTCTGTCCCAACTCCTGGTTCGAGCGGCGCAGCATCTTCAATACGATCTCCGAATTCTCGGAGTCCAGGTTGCCGGTGGGCTCGTCAGCCAGCACGATGGCGGGCTGGTTCACCAGGGCGCGGGCCAGAGCCACGCGTTGCTGCTCGCCGCCGCTCATCTCCGAAGGCCGATGCTCCAGCCGTTGATCGATGCCCAGCAGCCCGGTGATGCGCTCGATGTGCTCGCGGTCGCCGGCGGCGTGGTGCCCCGAGATGTCGCGCGCGATCTCGATGTTGCCTTCCGCCGTCAGCGTGGGCAGCAGATTGAACTTCTGGAAGACGAAGCCGATCTTCGAGCGCCGCAGGCGAGTGCGGCCCGAATCCGACATCGCCGTGAAATCAACCCCGTCGATCATTACCCGGCCGGAGTCGGCATGGGTCAGGCCGCCGAGAATGTAGAACAGGGTCGACTTGCCACTGCCTGACGGGCCGACAATGGTAACGAACTCACCTTTTTCGATTTGCAACGAAATGCCGCGCAAAGCCTGCACGTCCACTTTGCCGATGCGGTAGGTCTTGCGAACGTTCTCAGCTTCAATCATCCATGCCATGCGAATCTTCGATTATTACACGAAATGACGCAGCGTCCGGCGGGTGGAGCGAGCCGTTAGGCTGCCGCCTTGGGTGGAGCGCGCCTTCGCCAGAGCGCGCGTCCTATCCCCGCCGCTTATTGACATACGGCAGCACGAACAAGTACAGGCCGGTGAACAGGAGCAAGGCAAGGATGCCCACGGCCGACAGGCCGAGCCTGTTGTTGTACTTTCCCCGTACCACGGTAACGCCGTTGACGATGACGGCCACGGTGAAGACGATGGACAACCAACGGTGAGTCTGCCGAATCCATTTACTCCAATTCAATTCAACCTCCTCCGCCACGACGAATGGCGTCGTTCAGCTATGGACGCCAAATTATCGCCATGCCGGTGATTGCGCAAGCATCAGCAGCGCATCAGGGCCGCGCTACCCGCCCATGCTCGGGCACTTCCCAGCGCACAGCTTTCGGGTTACAAGAGACTCGTGCCGAAAACCTCGCCGGAAATGAAGCATGCCCAGTTAGTGGCCCGGGCAGCCGACTGGCTGCGCCACCGCTATGGATGCGGCATCGTCCTATCCGAACAATATTGCGCCACCGGCGAAGTTCCCGACGTAATCGGATGGAAGGCGTCCTGCCAATCCGTGCTGGTCGAGTGCAAAGTCTCGCGCGGCGATTTCCTGGCCGACGCGAGCAAGCCGTTTCGCCTGCATCCGGAAGATGCCTTGGGGAGCCGGCGTTTGTATTGCGCGCCGGCAGGCATGATCGCGCGCGAGGACTTGCCGAAGCACTGGGGCCTGCTGGAGTGCAAGAGCCGCGAGGTGGAGTTGGTGGTGAAGCCAGGAAGGGTCGATCTCCGAAGTCAGCTCGGAATGACGAAGGAGATGAACCTGTTGCTGGCGAGTTTGCGTCGCGTCGAAGTGCGCATCGAGCCGCAAACCATCACCGAGTTCCTGAAGTGGAAGAACCGCATGGCCGAATACAACGGAGGAAGGCTGCCGGAAGGAATCGCTGCGCAAGAAGAGGAGCGCAATACATATCTGGTGTCGTGATAGTGCGATGCAGAGTTGCTAACGTCTTTCAGAATGTGCCATCGCGGGTTTTCAGAATGTGCCATCGCAGGTTTTCAGAATGTGTCATCCCGTCTTTCAGAACGTGTCATCCCGACCAAGGGCTTCAGCCCGCGTGGAGGGACCTGCTGTTTCGCCTTAACCTAAAGCAATATGGCAAATCGGCGCAAAAGCCAGCGCCGGAGGCGCGACACAGGTTAGCCCAGCCGTTCACGGCTGGGTCAGCGGATCAAAAGAAATCCCGAGTGCCGTAGGCACGACACGCCTTCACCCCAATACGAATCGATTGTCGTATTCGATTCCGTACTTCCGCAGCAGGGTGATGAACTCCTGCTCGAAGCTCCACTTCTTATGATGCTCCTCCTGATTGGCTATGTAAGACATGACATTGGCGCGCTGTGACGCACCGATGGCAAAAGCCCCATATCCCTGCTGCCAGGCAAAAGGAGCCTTCCCATCGTTCAGCCAATGCGAGCTGTTGCCTTTGAGCTGCTGCACTGCGTGCGCCAACTGCATTGTGGGCGGCAGATCGAGCAGCAGATGCACGTGATTTGCGGTGCCGCCCGCGGCAGCCAGAGGAATCTGCTTGGCCTGGGCAATGCCTGCAAGATATCGCCAAAGAAGCCGCGGCTCGCGAATCAAGTCCCGCCGGTCCTTGGTGCTGAAGACGCAATGCACAAGGAGGGAAGAATAGGTGTGCGACATAGGCCGAGGGTAAAAGCATCGGTAGCCAGGTGCGGTGACGGGCCGCACATGACGGTGGTTGCGTGGCGTGCCTACGGCACTCGGAGAAATGAAATGTCTGCTTTCCCAGCCGTGAACGGCTGGGCTAACCTGTGTCGCGCCTCCGGCGCTGTAACGGGCGCGAATCACAACGGTATGCCCAGGAGCAGCGGCGGGCCCGCACATGACGAGGGTTGGGAGTCGTGCCTACGGCACTCGTGTTCTATTTCATCTGCTGACCCAGCCGTAAACGGCTGGGCTAACATGTGTCGCACCTCCGGCGCTGTCTTTTGGGGCTTGGCTTGTGCGCCTTGTACCGACGGGGACAGCAGGTCCCTCCACGCGGGCTGAAGCTCTTGGTCGGGATGACACATGGATGAAGGCGCGCAACGATTGCACCTGGCTCTTCACCAGCGCTTCGCGGGCGAGGCGAAGGACCTCTAGCACAACGTGGAGTTATGCCTTGAAAAGGGGTGCCTCGACTCGCGAGGCCAACAACGGGCCGCGCTCGCTCAGCATGACACAACTTATTTTTTCACCAGCCCTTCCATCTCGTTTTCCCCAATCACCGCGACGCCCAGCTCGCGGGCTTTGTCCAGCTTGGAGCCGGCCTCGTCGCCGGCGACCACGTAATCCGTTTTCTTGCTGACCGAGCCCACGACCTTGCCGCCCGCATCTTCGATCAGCTTCTTGGCTTCATCGCGCGAATAGCGCGGCAGCGTTCCGGTCAGCACAAATGTCTTGCCCGCAAGAGTCGTCCCGCGCTGCTTCTTCTGGCCGGTGAACTTCAGTCCGGCTTTTTGTAGGCGCTCGACCAGCGCAACATTCTTCGGTTCGTCGAAGAACTCGCGAATTGCCGCCGACACGCGCGGCCCGATCTCGTTTACTTCTTGCAGCTCTTCGTCGCTGGCCTTCATCAGCGCGTCCATCGAGCCAAAGGCTTCAGCCAGAAACTGCGCCGTACGCTCGCCCACGAAGCGAATCCCCAGGCCGTAGATCACGCGCTCCAGCGGCAGCTTCTTCGAATTCTCGATCTCGCTCAGGATGTTCTCAGCCGACTTCTTGCCCATGCGTTCGAGCGTGAGCAGCTTCTCTTCGGTCAGGTTGTAGATGTCGGCGACGTTCTTCACCATCCCGGTCTCGACCAGCTGATTGACCAGCGCGTCGCCCATGCCTTCGATGTTCATCACCCCGCGCGAAGCGAAGTGGCGGATCGTCTCGCGCAGTTTGGCGGGGCAGTTAGCATTGACGCAGCGATGGTCGGCTTCGCCTTCGGCGCGAACAACGTGTCCACCGCAGACGGGACAGCGCTCCGGCATATGAAACTCGCGCGCGTTTTTCGGACTCTTGACCACCTTGACGACTTTGGGGATCACGTCGCCGCCGCGCTCTACCAGCACCCAATCCCCGATGCGCACGCCGAGGCGGTCGATCTCGTCCATGTTATGCAGGGTGGCGCGGGTGACGGTGGTGCCCCCGATCGCGACGGGCTTCAGCCACGCAACCGGCGTCAGTTTCCCGGTGCGGCCCACTTGGGGAACGATGTCTTCGATCTGCGTCTCAGCCGAGTGCGCGGCGTATTTGAAGGCGATCGCCCAGCGCGGCGCTTTGCCGGTGAAGCCGAGTTCCTGTTGCAACGCGATGCGATCGACCTTCACCACGATGCCGTCGGTCTCGTATGGGAGCGAGTCACGCTCGGCTTCCCACTCGGAGATAAACTTCCATACCTCATCGATGCTGTGCACCAGGCGATGATTGGGGTTGACTTTGAAGCCGGCGGTTTCGAGCGCCCTCAGCGCTGCGGAATGGCGGTCGAAGATGGTGTGGCCGTCGACCAGCAGACCGTAGGCGAAGAAATCCAGGCGACGCGAGGCCGTGATTCGCGGATCAAGCTGGCGGACGGTGCCGCCGGTGGCGTTGCGCGGATTGGCGAATTTGGGAAGGCCCTTCTGCTCCTGCTCGTCGTTCATGCGGGTGAAAGAGGCGGTGGGAATCAGCAGTTCGCCGCGCACTTCGAACGCGGGCGGCAGGCCTGCCTCCTTCAGCTGCTTCGTCGAGATGTTGAGCGGAATGCTGCGGATGGTGCGGACGTTGGCGGTGACATCCTCGCCTTCCGTGCCGTTGCCGCGGGTTATGGCCTGCGCGAGTTGTCCGGAGACGAAGCGCAAGGCCATCGACATGCCGTCGAGCTTCAACTCGCAGACGTAATCGACCTTGGTCACTCCGGTGAGGTCGTGAATGCGGCGCTCCCAATCGCGCAGTTCCGCCTCGCTGGTGGTTTTGGCGAGCGAGAGCATGGGCGTGGAATGGCGCACGCTGGCGAACTGACCGCTCACCTGGCCGCCCACTCGTTGCGTGGGAGAGTCGGGCGTAATCAGCTCAGGGTGCTTGGATTCCAGCTCGATCAGCTCGTCCATCAGGCGATCAAATTCGGCGTCGCTGATCTCGGGCGAGTCGAGCACGTAATAGCGATGCTCGTGGTAGCGGATCTTCTCGCGCAGGGCGTCGAGCTTGCGCTGGAGGTTCTTGGCGGCGGCCATGAAGACATTATGCAAGAGGCAGCCATCAGCCGTCAGCTATCAGCGGCAGCCATTATCCGTCAATGAGGTGTCATCCTGAGCGAAGGCGTCGCCGGGTTTGCGACGCCGGAGTCGAAGGACCACTATAGCCGCACGAAATCCTGCCGCCCCTGACGGGGCTCCAGCAATCCTTTCTAGTTTTCCCAGCACTCACGTGCTGGGCTACGATTGTTCCGCCCTGCGGGCTGAACAAGGCGAGCACAACTGACTCGCGTAAAATTGTAGGGTTGCCTAGAATGAGACTTGAGCTGACGGCTGACAGCTGACGGCTGAGAGCTGAGAGCCGACATCTGAAACTGACCACTGACCACTGACCACTAGCCACTGACCACTGACCACTGCCTTGAAACATCTCCTCAACAAATGGACGCTGCTGATTCTGGCGCTGCTGAAGCCGCTGGGCATCTGGGGCGTCGCCGGATTTGCCGCCGTGGACGCGGCCTTGTGGGGCATGCCGCTGGACGCCATCGTGGCCGGCTACGCCTACGCCGATCCCAAACGGTTCTTGTTGTATGCGGCGATGGCCGCAGCCGGCTCGGCGCTGGGCAGCATCGTGATCTACCTGATCGGCTACAAAGGCGGCGAGGTGCTGCTGGTCAAACGCATCGGCGAAAAGCGCTTCAACAAGATCAAAGCCTCTTTCGAGCGCCACGAGTTTTGGGCGGTGATGTTTCCGGCCATGCTGCCGCCGCCGACGCCGTTCAAGTTGTTTGTGCTGTCGGCGGGCGTCGCCGAGATGAGGTTTACCCATTTCCTGGCAGCGATTTTCTTTGGCAGACTGCTGCGCTTCTCGCTGATTTCGCTGATCGTGATTAAGTATGGCCCGCAGATATTGGGCTTCGTGGGCAGCGCAGTACACAACCATCTGCGCTATGTAATTGCCGCGGTGGCGGCGGGAGCGTTGATTGGGTGGTGGGTGTGGCGGCTGCGCCGGCAGCGAAGAAGAGGAACGGCGCCGTCCCAGGGAGGGTCTGATTAAGTCAGTTGCAATTCCCTCAGGGGCTAAAGCCCTGGCCTTTATATCAGCCGTTACGGACGGCCTGAAGGCCGTCCCCTTCGAAGAACCTGGTGTCGCCGCTCCGCGGCTCGGGATCTTTTCCCACTTGACCCAGGGCTTACGCCCTGGGCTAACTGCGATTCCGCCGCTGCGCGGCTGATTTTGGCGCGATTCGACGGTTTTGTTCCACCAGAAAATCCGATTTCCGGTCCGCACGCAGACTCTGAAGGCCGTTCCCTTCGGAGGACCCAAACTTAGCCAGAACGGCCCCGCCCTAGCCAAAGGATGGCTAGAACGGGGCACCCACGTGTTTCGCTGCTCGCTCTTCGCTTTTCGCCAGAGCGTGAGCTTAGCGTTTCTGGCGAAGAGCGAAAGGCGAATAGCGAAAAGCGACGCTGTTACCGAAGGGAGTGTAGGACTATTGCCGGCCGGACGGCTGCCCCTGACTATCAACTGATGGCGAATTGCTGGAGTTCATGCCTTGTTGTAGAACATCCAGACTGGGGCTGAGCAAGACGAATCCGCCGAGGGGCGCGCGCCGTGTGATTGTCATGGAAGGATAGGTGTAGCGCAGGTCCTGGAATTCCACCAGATATCCGCTAGGGTCTTCAAGTTTTTCCTGCCGCACGTAAGGGAATACGGCCCAATCGAGATAGACGCGCCCGAGATGCGACTCCTTGGCGGCGAGAGTGACATCGGTCTCTGGCGGCTTGTAGAAGACGATTCCCGCCTCCGAATTCACCTCGGGCGTCAGCGAATTTACCGGCACAGTTTCAAAGAAATCCGTGGTCTCGACCACGCCATGCCAGCGAAAAGGATTGATCATGTAGGGATACGCGGCCAGGCGTTTGGGCTCGGCGCCGTGGTAGAGGAAGGAATTCATCGCGGTAAGCGCGCGGCGATGCTGGTAGTCGCGAACGCCCCATATCAGCAGCACGCAGACCAGGGCGGCAATCGCTCCCACGCGGCCGCGCGGACCTTTGCTGCGGGCCCCAATCTCCTGACTGATTAAGCCCAGCAGCGCGGGCACAGCCAGACCTGCGACCAGGGCCAGCAGCATCAGCGGCTCGACAATGTAAACGATGTCCCAGGAATACCAGCGGAAATTGAACGGCTCGAAAAGGCGGATGCCGTAGGCCGTGGTGTAGTCGAGCAGCAGATGACTGAGCGCAGCCAGCACAGCGCAGAAGTAGAGATAGCCCCAGCGCAGCGACGGACTTGATCGCGGAGCGGATGGGTCGGCCTCGGCCGGTGGCTTGCGATTCCTGGCGCGATGGATCAAGTACACGAAGCCCAGCACCGCGGCCGCCACGAATGGCACTCCCACGAAGCTGTGGGTTATGCCGCGATGGTGCTGTAGTCCGGCGATGGAACCTTTGATCTCCCAGAGCACATCAAGGTCGGCGGCCTCGGCTGCTAGGACCATGGTGACGGTGGCCAGCTGCGTCTTGCGATTGAAGCCGCAGCGCCCCAGACATGCGCCGGTCAGAAAGTGGGTGACAGGATCCAAGGCGTCCTCGAGTGCAGTTCGAACGGAAGAGACATTGTACGCAGGCGGAAGATGGAACAGCATCCCTTGCTGGCCTGAAGAGATTGTCCCCGACCGGAAAGCAGGTTTTGTGGGGGAGCCTACGGCCCGAACGCCCGATCGAACTAGCCGTGCAGCGGCGGAATCGCGGACCGCCTGAAGGCGGTCCCTTTCAAAGCAATACCTGGTTTGGGCTTAGCAATACTTAATCGAGGTTTCCCTAGTACGCGGCAGCGCCAGCCTCCGCCACTGCGTGGTCCTGTTCGCCTGAGCCGCCACTGACGCCGATTGCACCCACAACCTTGCCATCGCGCTTCAGCGGAATGCCGCCGGCAAAGATCATGATCTTGCAATCGTTGGAAACATGAATGCCGAAGAACTGGCCGCCCGATTGCGCGTGCGGGGCCAGGTCTTTGGTCGCGATGTCGAAGGCGCGCGAGGTGTAAGCCTTCTTCATGGAAATATCGATGCTGCCGATCCATGCGCCATCCATGCGCACATGGGCCACAATGTTGCCGCCCTCATCGGCCACAGCAATGTTCATCGGCTGCCCGATTTCCTGAGCTTTCTTTTCCGCGGCCGCAATCACGCGGCGTGCGTCTGCCAGAGTTCACTCCTGCCATTTGTTCCTCCTGAGTCAGCTACATTCTAGATCAGGTATTGGAAAAAGGCCCGTTCGGGTAGTGCGGCGCTTCAGCGCCGCGTCTGGCGTTTTAACATTCAAGGAGCCTTTAGGCTCTGCGGTACCTACCAGAAAATCGTGAAACCCCACTCTTCTGGCAGATTCTACGAGGTACCTCGGCGGCTAAAGCCGCATCGTCTTGACCGGCGCTGACGCGGGCCTAAAGGCCCGCACTACCCGGCCCAGGCATCGGATCGACTGTTTCAGCAGCCGACTTCAGCCGGTGGTACAACGGCCCGTTTCCAACGCGCATCAACTCGACACAAACAGGCTGTACGACAGAACTGCCAGCACGATCAACGTGATGACGACATACATACGATCACGTTCGATGGCAAACGCCACCGCGGAAAAGGCCACGCGCGCCACCGGCGTCGCAATCAGCAGCAGCAGTCCCAGCTGAATGATGGCCCGCGCGCTCATCCCAAATACGCCGTGAATGATATCCCGCGGACTTTTCAGGCTTTCCGGCTCACCGTGAAAGGTGTTGTAGTTGGCAACTTCGTGTCCATGCCGCACCAGGTAGAGCACGCCGCCAAACAGAACGACGGCCGCGGCGAGGATCACTCCGGTGCGCAGCAGCGTTCCAATGATGATCTCAATTCGCAGATCATCCCAGACTTCCCGGCTTGGTTGTTGTCACCGTTTCGTCGCTCATAACCGGCCGGTCGCTCCATTGAAGATCATTTCAAATCCCAGTACGACGATGACTACCGCAAACAGATATCGCAAGGCCTTGACTTTCGCCTTCACCAGATCCTGGCGCCGATCATCGATCCTGCCAGCACGCCCAGCATCACCGGCATGGCGATGCCCGGCGCAACATAACCGCGATGCAGGTAGAGTCCGGCGCTGGCCGCCGCGGTAACGCCGATCATGAAATTGCTGGTCGTGGTCGAGACTTTGAACGGGATCTTCATGGCCTGATCCATCGCCAGCACTTTGACTGCGCCCGAGCCAATGCCCAGCAAGCCTGACAGCACGCCCGCGCCGAACATCAGGCTGTATCCGGCGGGGACGCCGGTAACGGCGTAAGCCTGCTTGCCCTGCGGCGTGGGACAGGTGCCGTTCAGTCTCAGCTTCTCGGCCAGCTTTGACGACTTCAGGTTGGGGTCGTGCTCTTCGCGGTGCCGGCTCGACAGGTAGGCGGAGTACAGCAGCACCAGCCCAAAGACGATGGCGATGGCGCTGTCCGATACACGCATGGCGATGGCGGCGCCGGCGATAGCGCCTACCGTCGTGGCCGTCTCCAGGAACATGCCAATGCGGATGTTGGAGTAACCTTCGCGCACGTAAGCCGCCGCCGCACCGGAGGAGGTCGCAATCACCGAGACCAGCGATGCCCCTATGGCATAGCGGATGTCGACATGAAACAACAGGGTCAGCATAGGCACCACCACCACGCCGCCGCCCAGGCCGGTCAGCGCGCCCAGAAATCCGGCGAGCAGGGAGCCCAGACCGATTAGCCCGGTGAACTCAAGAATGTTCATGCCGCTTCACAATCCTTGCGCCAATGTCGTGCGCTTGTCTCCGCAGAAAGTGTAAGGATTGTACATTCGCGGCAGGGGTTGCTACCGGTGCTCTGGATTTTGCCCGCGAAACACGATACGGTAGACATCATCAGGCGCGGTACCCAAGTGGTAAGGGAGAGGTCTGCAAAACCTTTATGCGTGGGTTCGATTCCCACCCGCGCCTCCATAACTCATTTCAGATTCTAGTGAGCCAGGTCCCTCGGCTACGCTCGGGATTTCGCCTGCGGGCTCGGACGCCCGCAAATCAGCTCAAGTTCGATTCCCACCCGCGCCTCCAACCCTCCTTCCAATAAAATAAGTTATGGCGGAAAGTTTGGATGCTGGGGCTTGCACCTCCAGCTCACTAAGGAGCACGGAAGCCATGCACAAGATATTGATCGCATTCGCCGCGGCGGTTCTGGCAATTGGAGTGGCCGCCGCATCAGAAACGACAGCTGTGATGGTGCCCGTCCATCAATTCGTGGACGGCTTCAACCAGGGCGACACCAAGAAAGCTCTGGCGGCGTGCGCCGATCAAACTTTTATCATCGACGAATTTCCGCCCCACGAGTGGCAGGGTGCGGGAGCCTGCTCAACTTGGGCGAATGACTACGATGCCGACGCCAAAAAGAACAGCATTACCGATGGGTTCGTCACTCTCGGCAAGCCCACGCACATCGATATCACGGGAGACCGTGCTTATGTCGTGGTTCCGGCAAACTACACCTACAAGAAGAAGGGGACGCTGTTTAAGGAGACTGGCTCAAGGTTTACGCTAGTCCTGCAAAAAGCTGAGAGCGGTTGGCGTATTACCGCATGGACCTGGTCGAAGCAGTAGGGGCCGCGGTGCGCGTGGGTCATTTGCCCGGCGCGTAAAAGTAGTAGTCGGCAGTGTAGGCGCTGCGCACTTCGACGTTCTGATTCGCGGCGGAGCACGCTGCCGGCGGAGGCGGCAAGCCACCGTTGGTATGAATTCGCTGGATGCGGGTGACCCGGCTCAGTACGCCATCACCAGAATGACCCGTCGAGCTCACTAGCAGCCAGGGAATGCCATTGGGATCGGGCGAGTCGACCTTGGCCACCGCCTTACCCGTAACTTCGCTGCCATCGCTCAGGCTCCACGCGGGGCCGGCAAAGTGATGTCCGATGACCCCACCCTGCTGGTCATGCAGCTCGGCATCCGGGGCCTTCAAAGTCCAGGCGGGCTTGCCGTCGGCTGCGGTCTGGCAGACGTAGATCTGCGAACCCGTGGCATGCACCTCAAGGACAACTTCCTCGCCGGCCGGCACTTTGATTTTGTCGGGCACATCGGGACGCGCGATGTTTTGCCCACTTGCCGGCAAAGCGATTGCGATCAGCAAGGCGAGTGGCAGCATTTGGGTAGTCACGGGCGGAAGTTTACCACCGCAGGCGGGAAATGCGTAGGCTGAATGGAGCAGGTTTTCCGTCCCCACTTAGGCGCAGGCGGCCAAACCAGCCGTGGTTGATCGGGTTCATCGCCAAAACATTTCCGTGCACGACGGCAATTCTCCGGCACACTAGCCAGGGGAGACACCAACATGGGCAACGGGTTGCTTGGATCCAGCACTCTCGAGGTCTTGATTGGCCTCATCTTCGTCTACCTGCTGCTGGCCATTATCTGCACCACGATGAATGAGTGGATTGCGGGCATCTTCAAAATGCGAGCCAGCACCTTGAAGCATGCCATCGTGCAGTTACTGGATCAGCAGGGCGGGACGCAGGACGCGGCCGACCGCAATTGGTTCCTGCAACAGTTCTATGCCCATCCGCTGATTGTCGGCATGTCGGGTCCGAAGACAGGCGAGCTTCCGGCGTATCTTTCCGCGCGGGCCTTTGCCACTGCGGTGATGGACATTGCCACGCCGCAGAAGCCGGGAGTCATTACTTTTGCCGACCTCGAAACCGGCATCAACAATCTTCCCGCCGGCGACGTCAAGACCACGCTGCTGGCGGTGATTCAAACCTCCAACAACAATCTCCAGCAGGCGCAAAAGAACATCGAAGCCTGGTTCAACGACACCATGGACCGCGTCTCCGGCTGGTACAAACGCACTACGCAGATATGGACGGTGGTCATCGCCGCCGTCCTGGTACTCAGCGCCAACGCCGACACGTTACAAATCGCAAGAACGTTGTGGACCGATCCCACGCTGCGGGCCGAACTGGTGGAGCAGGCCAAGAGCCACACCGCTCAGACCGCCGGGAACGGTAATACGTCTTCTGCCGCAGACCAGCCGGCAACCCACGACGATTTGGACGAGCTGGGACAAGTCATGGGATGGAGCCACCAGTCTGTGCCTGCCACGCCGGGCAAGTGGGCCGACCACATCCTCGGTTGGATTCTGAGCATCGTGGCCGTGTCGCTGGGAGCGCCGTTCTGGTTCGATCTCCTGAACAAGTTCATGAGGATCCGCAACGGCGGGGATGCACCTGAAGAAACAACAGTTTCCGCGCCTCAGCCGGCAGCGGGTCAGCCCGGCCCGTGAGGCCGATGGAGCCATCGTTGTGGCAAAAATACAACAGCCGGGTCAGTCTTCATCCTGTAATCTAATGGGTACGCTGCTGTTCGTCCCACGTATTGATCTACGAACGTACAATTCGCAAGCCCACAGAATGTAATGGCGTCGGTCTCCACAGCGGGGCCCCGGTTCGCCTGCGGATATTGCCTGCCCCCGCCGGCACCGGCATCGTCTTCCGCCGCACCGATCTCGATGGCTACGAGGTCGAGGCCATCAGCCGCAACGTGGCCAAGGTCAGCTACGCCACCAGCTTGATGAAGAAGGGCGTCTTCATCTCCACCACCGAGCATCTGCTCTCGGCCTTCATCGGCATGGGCGTCGACAACGCCATCGTCGAGCTCGACAACCTCGAAGTCCCCATCCTCGACGGCAGCGCGCAGCCCTTCATCGAGATGATCACCGACGCCGGGCTTCGCCAGCAGCGCCGCAAGCGCGTCTACCTCAAGATCCTGCGTCCCTACGAACTGCACGAGGGCGAGAAATTCATCGGCGTCTACCCGGCCGAGCGCTACTCGGTCAGCTACGCCATCGACTTCCCTCATCCGCTGATCGGCAGCGAGCGCTTCCAGGTTGAGCTCTCCAACGGCAGCTACGTGGAACACATTGCCGCCGCGCGCACCTTCGGCTTCCTGGAACAGCAACGCGCCATGCTGAACATGGGCCTCATCCGCGGCGCCTCGCGCGATAACTGCGTTGTGCTCACGCGCGATGGCATCGACAATCCGCCGCTGCGCTTCCCCGACGAATTCGTCCGCCACAAAGTGCTCGACCTCATCGGCGATCTCGCGCTCTTCGGTAAGCGCATTCTGGGCTATGTCAAGGCTGACCGCGCCGGACACGCCCTGCACACCGCCATCGTCTCCCGCATCCTGCGCGACCAAAGCTACGCCGAGGAAATCACCCTCAGCGAAGACGCCATTGCCGACTGGCCCGAAGAACACCTCGCCGTCGCCGACTAGCTCTCAACTTCACTGACATCGGGAAATTTGAAGGGGCGTAGCTTTAGCTATGCAAGCTAATTTTCCCCAGGTGGGAGCGCAACGGGACGATGCCTCGCGCACTACATCGTGCGGGTTCTACCGCGCTGTCTGCAGACGCTTTTTAGGCACGCGATGCCGCGGACGAGCAAGAGCCGCGCTCGCCGACGCAGTTTCCAGCAAAAGCCGCAGGGCGCGGTTTACCGATTCCGAATCGCGAAAGACGCGAGCCAGCTCCGGCTCGATCAGAATCAGATTCGTCCCGGCCACGGCTTGCCGATGGTACTTGCCGCGCACCCCTCCCGCGAGTTGTGCGAGATCGTACTCCGGACGCAAGTCGTCACTTCGCCTGTCTGCCGATGCCTTCTTCATACTGCTTCCACCGGCCCAGTTTAGCTCAACCTGCTGTCGGGTGCCCCGGGTCTGGCGTTTTCCAGACCTGGGCTTCCTCAGAGTCGCACGCTGTCCCTACCCAGGTCTCGAAAAGCGCGAGACCTGGGGCACCCTGCGTCTGTCCTCCGGGGAATCCGCCGCGCCACTTCCGCTGGAATCTTCTCCCGCTAAGATAAATATGTGGAGAAGACTGTCTATCTCTCCCTGGGTTCCAACCTCGGCGAGCGCGAGAGCAATCTCCGCACCGCCATCGAGAAGCTCGGCCAACTGGGCACGGTCCTCGCCGTCTCGTCGTTCTATGAGACCGAGCCCGTCGACTTCACCGCTCAGCCCTGGTTCCTGAACTGCGCCGTCGCCCTCCGCACTCAGCTGATGCCCAAACTCTTTCTCTCCAAAATGCTCGCCATCGAGCAACAAATGGGACGCCGCCGCAACCTGCCCAAAGGTCCGCGCACCATCGACATCGATATTCTGCTCTTCGGCAACTCCATCATCAGCGCCCCGCAGCTCGACGTGCCGCATCCTGCCATGCATCAGCGGCGCTTCGTGCTGGAGCCGCTGGCCGAGATCGCCTCCGACGTCCGCCATCCCATCTTCAAGCGCAGCGTGCGCGAACTGTTGCACGCCCTGCCCCACAACGGCGGTCAAGTAAAGAAGCTGGCGCAGACTTGATGAACACAATAATGCTCCCGTAAATACCCACGCTGGCGACGCTGCGTCAGCCACGATACTCCCGTCCCGCAGCGCGGGACGACTCAGCTTAGCCCAGGACGGAGCGAAAGCGGAGTCCTGGGTAGCCGGAGTACTTGATCCGAGTCCCGCGGAGCGGGACGGAAGATGATAGCCCCGCCCTTCAGGGCGGGGTAGACATAGAAAACGAACTTGAGTCCCGTAGGGACGGCACTCTTTTCTCGACTGCTGATCGCGGTCATCCTCGCCCATGGCACAACCTTGCGCCGCAAACTTACATCTACCTGCACATGATTAAATGGACACTGATTTGCGCACTGCTCGCTGTGGTCTTCGGGGTCCTCGGTTTCACCGGGATTGCCGCCGGCTTCGCCGTAATCGCCAAAATCCTTTTCGGGATATTTCTCTTCGGCGTCCTGCTGACGCTCATTTTGGGCGTTACCGTATTCAAGGCTGTCACCTAATTGGATCTCGCCCGCCATTCCGTGGCGAAAGGCAGCTCACAACCCCCGACGAAGATCCGGCCGAAGGGCGAAACCACGACGGCCCAGGGCGCAAGAGGCTGTTATGAAACTCAGCTCGCGGTTGCGTAGGTGGAACAAACCGAACCAAAACGAGCGCCCTAGGCGTGAAATAGTCTAGCCCAGCACGCAGCCGCAGGCGGAGTGCTGGGTAGAGTGGGGAAAGTTGCCGAGTCCCGTAGGGACGGCATAGTTTCGTAACCGCTTCGTAAGCCCTGAGAGTAGCGGAAATGATCTCCGAGCCCCTTCAGGGCCGGCACCGCTGAGGTCCGGCTTCAAATCGCCCTCCGCAGCCCGCTTGTGGCCCGCTCCACCGCCAATCCAGTAATCTGGTAATCAGCGCTGCTGTTCACCGGGGGATTGCTGTTATGCCAAACCAGACTCTTGAAACCACTTGTTGCGTTGTCGGCGGCGGACCTGCGGGCATCATGCTGGGCTACCTGCTGGCGCGCGCCGGCGTCGCGGTCACGGTGCTGGAGAAGCACAACGACTTTTTCCGCGACTTTCGCGGCGATACCGTCCATGCCTCCACCCTCGAAGTCATGTACGAGCTCGGCATTCTCGACGATTTCCTCCAAGTGCCACACCAGCAGCTGACATCCGCAGGTGGAATTTACGGCGACTATCCCTTCACTGCGGCCGTCACCAGTGCGCTGCCCACGCATTGCAAGTTCATCGCTCTGATGCCGCAGTGGGACTTCCTCAACTTCCTCACCGGCAAAGCCCGGCAGTTTCCCAGCTTCAATCTGCGCATGCAGAATGAAGCCATCGACCTCCTCGACGAGGGTGGCCGCATCCGCGGCGTGAAAGCGAAAACTCCGGAAGGCACGGCGGAGATTCGCGCCGATCTGGTCGTGGGTTGCGATGGCCGCCAGTCCCGCACTCGCCAGGCGGCAAACTTTGCGGTGCAGGAGTTCGGCGTTCCCATCGATGTGCTGTGGTTTCGCATCAGCCGCAGCGGCAACGATCCCGAAGAGCTTCTCGGCAACATCAATTACGGCAGCGTACTACTGCTTATCCCGCGCGGCGATTACTTTCAGGCGGGCCTCGTCATCCGCAAAGACTCGTTCGATGAGATCAAGCGGCAGGGACTGGATGAGTTCCAGCAGAAGCTGCGCCGCATCGCGCCCTATCTGGGCGATCGGGTTGAGGAGCTGCGCGACTGGGAGCAGATCAAGCTGCTCTCGGTGCAGATCAACCGTCTGCGACAGTGGCACCGGCCAGGCCTGTTGTGCATTGGCGACGCCGCTCACGCCATGTCTCCCGTCTTCGGTGTCGGGATCAATCTGGCCATCCAGGATGCCGTCGCTACCGCAAACCTGCTGGCCGATCCGCTGCGCCAGGGCCGGGTCACCGAAGCGCTGCTGGCATCCGTGCAACAGCGACGCGAATTTCCTGCTCGCGTAACCCAATTCCTTCAGGTGAATGCGCACCGGGGATTGCAAACCGTCTTTCGCAATCCCGGCCCGGCGAAGGCCCCATGGCAACTGAAGGTCGCGGTAAACATTCCCGGGGTGCAACATGTAGTCGCGCGCGTCATCGGCCTCGGCGTACGCCCCGAGCATGTTCGAGGCGCCAGAAAGCAATCCGCTTGCAACGGGCAGCTGCTCAAGAAGATCGCTATCGGCGCAGGCCTGTTGGCCGGCGGCGTCATTCTGATGACGCGCCTGGCCCGCGGCTTCCGCCGCAGTGACGCCTGGATTTAACGGCCAGTTCCCCGTGCAATTCGCATCCGCAGAGCGCTGGAAGCGCGACACAGGTTAGCCCAGCCCGTTCACGGCTGGGACAGCAGATCGAAAGGAACACGAGTGCCGTAGGCACGACACGCCTTCACCCCAATACGAAACGGCTATCGTATTCAATTCCGTATCTGAGCAACCCCAGCCCGTGAAATTGTCGTCACATATTGCAGGTACGCGGCAGCAGACCCCGCGTCCCATTTCGATTAGGAGGGGGGATTATGAACAAGATCACCATAGCTTTACTCGCCTTGGCTTTATGCATTCCGGCAATGGCTTTTGCCCAGCAGAGCGGACAACAGGACAATCAACAGCTAAAGCAGCAGCAGATGAACGAGTCATCCCAGGAGCAATCGGTGGGAGCGGACACGGCGCCGCATCACATGATGTCAGGCACCGTCAGTAATGGTGGAGAGAACTTCACCAGCGGCGATACCACCTACGCCGTTGCCAATCCGGATAAGCTCAAGGGCTACGACAACCAGTCCATATCCATCAAGTTCCAGTTCGATGTCGACAGCAACCAGATCCACGTCGATTCCGTGACTGCCGGCCAGCCGCAATAATCGCCGTTACCCCTGAGGCACATTCATCCATTCTCAATTTGACGGCGACAAACCGCGGTGCTATTTTCTAGGGACACTGGAAAGGAGGGTGATCCAAATATATGAAATCTGACAGTCATTGTAGTTTCTCAAGTGAGGTGGCTGAGGCTTAGGGCTTCCGCTCTAGATCCTCGCAAGACTCCTGGTTTTTGGTGTCTGCCGCTGGGGCCACGTGGAGTGGACAGCCTCAGGCCAATTCCAACAGCTAACCGGAAAGGACCCGTCGGCGCCGCGCGCTGCGGGTCTTTTTCTTTGAAGCTCCGAGCTCCGAGCTACGGGCTCTCTGCCTGGACCTGCGTTTCGAAATGCCTTCGGCTCGCGGCTCGAAGCTCGTAGCTTATGGCGGGAGGTCATCCATGCAACAAACCGTCTATCCTGTCGTGAACATCCCCATCCTTGAGACCGAGCGCCTCCGTCTGCGCGCCCACCGCCTCGACGATTTCCCCGCCTCGGCCGCAATGTGGGCCGACCCTATCGTCACCCGCCACACCACGGGCAAGCCGCAAACGCCCGAAGAAGTTTGGGCGCGGCTGCTGCGCTATATCGGGCACTGGGCCATGCTGGGCTTCGGCTTCTGGGCGGTGGAAGAGAAAGACACAGGCGAGTATGTGGGCGAGTTGGGCTTCGCCGACTTCAAGCGCGCTATCGAGCCTTCGCTCGACGGCATGCCGGAGATTGGCTGGATCCTGGTCCCACGCTTTCACGGCAAGGGTTACGCGACCGAAGGAGTTCGCGCGGTAATCGCCTGGGGAGACAAACACTTCGGCGCAATCAAGACAGTTTGCCTGATCCAGCCGGAAAATCTCGCCTCGATTCGCGTGGCCGAAAAATGCGGCTATCGCGAATACGCGCGCTCCACCTACAAGGAACACGAAGTGATCATGCTGTCGCGAGAGGTCCAGTGAGCTTGCCTTAATGCGCGGGTGACGTGGATTGCGCACCGGACGGCGCTGTCTGTTGCGCCGGCACTCCGTGTGTGCCGATCGGCGCTTCGCCCGGCTTCAGTTTGCGGCAGCATCCGCTCACGATGGTTCCCTGCGGCAAGTTCACCTCCGCCGTGTAGGGGAAGGTTGTCTTCAGCACGGTATCGTGACAGGTAGTCCTCTCGATCGAGGCCGAAAGGGCATAGCCTCCATTGGCGGGCGCCAGTGCCGTTGGCCCGGTGCCAGTCCCACGCGTTGTCTTCCGGGACCCAATAGAAGTCGCCGAGAAAAGTTCGATTAGTCTCGTTGTCGCCCAGATAGCGCGCCTCGCCATTTACAAACTGCACGCTCCAGTTCGGGTAATAGCCGAAGCACACCATGTCGGGAGCGACTTGCTGATTGGGAGCGCGCGGACTCTGGATCCTGGGCGATCGAGCGGGGCCGGGGCGCTGCGACGGGCGTTTGAGCGGAATCCTGCGCTTGCGCCCCCGCTGCGAGCGCAATCAAACCCAAAAACAAAATCGCCCCCACCCATAACATCGTCCGTCGCATGGCGTTCTCCTCGTTAACAAAATACTCTCCGCTCAGGGCGCAGTTAGTCAACTGGTATTCGGCACCATAGGGGGGATTGCGATTACTCTTTTTTGCCACCCGCATCGGCAACGCTGCTCCCGTCCCGCGGTGCCGGACGACTCAGCTCGCCGGACCGAGCGAAGTGGGAGGTTCATGCTGTCCCGCCTGAAATGCCTAGGCAGCTTCGCGAGGCTACATCGGGAACACTACTCCCGTCCCGCCGTGCGGGACGACTCAACTTAGCCCAGCACGGAGCGTAGCGGAGTGCGGGGTAGCTCGAATATTTCGATCCGAGTCCCGTAGGGACGACAAGGTTTTACGCAAACTCTTCAGAGATCCGACGGTATGCGCCCACACCGGAGAAGCCCCTTGCGTACGACCTGCTCAATCGACTCCCGTAGCCCCATCGCAGGCAGCGCTTCCAGGCTGACCCAGCGCACATCGCTGACGTCGCTGCCCGCCTGCGCCTCGCCCGAGATCACGCGGCAAAGGTAATCGATCAGCACGTAGTGATACTGCGTCTTGCCCAGGCCGTCAGTGAAGATGCTGTCGAAGACGTCGAGCACCTCGCCCGGCTCGACCTCGACGCCAGTCTCCTCCAGCGCCTCGCGGCGCACGCCATCGCGCAGCTTCTCGCCCAGCTCCAGCATGCCGCCGGGGACAGACCATTCTCCCCGCAGCGGCTCGGTATCGCGCCGCACCAGCAACACCCGGCCGCTGTCGACAATCACGGCGCCCACGCCGATGATGGGATGTTCAGGATAGTCGCGCTTCATGGGTGGTTAGCAATCAGCAATCAGCAGTCAGCAATCAGCAATCAGCCACTTAGCATCAGGGGGCCTTTAGCACTTGGCATTTAGCATTTAGCAGCCAGGGAAGCTCTGCTTAGCTCCAGGTCTTGAAAGGGCACGGCTTTCAGCCGTGCCGCAAACATCGGAAACTCATATGGCTTTAGCCCCTGAGGACTTCGCCATGACTCGATTGCTGATTGCTAATTGCTAACTGCTGACTGCTAATTGCTGACCTCGCCTTCACTTCACCTCCTGCCCGAACTCCACGCCGAAGAAGCCAGCCGGGCTGAATCCCGTCACCTTCCAGCCCTTGGGCTCCAGTTTCAACTGCAAGCGCATCTGCACGCTGCGCCGCACCGGCACTTGCATCTCCTGATAGGGCAGGGCATCCATCTCGACGTCCGCCGTGGCGGAGCCGTGATCTTTGTCCGCCTCCACCTGAAGGAGTTGATAGCGGAAGCGCACCTCGTTGTACAGGAGGTAGAAAGCGTTGAGCTGTCCCTGCAAGTCGGCATAGCTGTTCAACTCTTTCTGGTCGAAGACCGACAGCACTTTCTGCATGTTCTGCGACACTATGCCTATGCGCAGAGGCTCCAGCACATCCTTGGAGACCTGCTCGCTCAAAGTAGGGCCTTCGGCGTCGCTGGGACTCTGAGCGTCCGGGGCGGGAGAGCTTGGCTGGGCTGGAGGATTGTTGTGGCGCAGCGGGTAGCACTCGGGGCGGCGGCGGCGGCGCGGCCGCCGCGCTCAGCGTCCCCGGCAGCAGGGCAAGGCAACAAAACAAAACGTTTCGCTCAAAGTCATAGGTATCCGCCGTGCGGCCTCTCGTGCATAATACTGGTTTTAGCGTTGCGATGCTTTAGGCTGTCACCTGGCCGGCCCGGAAGCGCGGAAAGCGCCCAGGAACTCCCGGCGTAAAGGGGGCAACTTTCTGGCGCGTCAAGGGTTACAAGGAATGTGGGCAGCATCGCACTAGATCGAGCCATGCTAGCTGGAGGCGTCGCTCAGGGAACTGCGCCACCGGCGGCCATGCGGGGCGAATTGGCTGAACCTGTCGTTTTAGAGATGCTGAGCGATGCCGAGGTCATGCTGCGCGTGGCTGCCGGCGACGACTCCGCCTTCGATTATCTGGTCGAGAAATACCGCCGGCCCGATGGTCAGCTTCATGTATCGCATGACCCACAATCAGGCAGTGGCGGAGGAACTGGCGCAGGAAGTGTTTCTGCGGGTCTATCGTTCGCGGCAAAGCTATGCCGCCAGCGCCAAGTTCACCACCTGGCTATATCGTATTGCGACCAACCTGGCGGTGAATCACGCGCGCGACACCAAGCACGAGCGCCCGGAGAACACGGTCAACATCGACGAGCCCGATGCCGATACCGGCATGACGGTGGATGTTGCCGATAGCGGCTTGAATGCCGAGCAAATCATTCTGCGCCGCGAGCGGTCTGGCCGCAATTCGCGCGTCAGGTGGAGGCGTTGCCCGAGCGGCAGCGCATGGCCGTGCTGATGCACAAGTATCAGAACATGGACTACAAGCAGATTGCGGCGGTGCTGAAGCTGAGCGAATCGGCAACCAAGTCGCTGCTGTTTCGCGCCTATGAAACTCTGCGTGAAACCTTGAAGAGTTTCCTGTAGATGCAAGGTGGAGAGAGCGCGGCTTGGTGACTGGATGAAGGTGATACTTTAAAGCGTGCTGAGAACGCGGATGTTTTGCAAGCCGCAAGGCGGGCGTTTTGAAAGGGCACGGCTTGGGTGTTTGCGGCACGGCTTCAGCCGTGGCGTTGCAAGCCTTTTTATTTTGTCATCACGAGCCGACTTTAGTCGGCGAGGGAACTGCTTTTGGGGTTTTCGGCAATGGAGTATGAGGCGTGAGAAACCAGCGCCGGAGGCGCGGAATAGTCTAGCCCAGCCCTGACTACGCTCAGGGCAGGCTAAGCGAAGCGGAGTGCTGGGTAGGGTGGAAAAATTGGACCGAGTCCCGTAGGGACGGCAGGTTCTCATAGGATGAATTAAAAGCAGGAAATGGGTGCAGTTATGAAGTGCGAAAAACTTCGTCAGGAATTCATGGAAGCGGTGCTGGGCGGCCCGGAAACGGCTTCCGCCGAGATGCGGGAACATCTGCAGAGCTGCGCTGCTTGTGCGGAGGAACTGGCTGCGTTGCAGCAGACCATGACGCTGCTGGAGGAGTGGCAGACGCCCGAGCCGTCGCCCTACTTCAATACGCGCTTGCGGGCGCGTATGCGCGACGAAGTGGCGGCGCCGGCGCGCAACTGGCTGGCCTGGTTCCGTCGTCCCGTGGTGGCGGCGGCGGCCGCGGTGCTGATCGCTCTGGGAGCCGGATTGCTGGAGATCGGTCACTTTCGCAGTGACAGCAATACCCTCGCCAATAATGACAACATGGTCCGCGTGAACGCCTCGGAAAACGCCGTGGGCGATCTGCAATACCTCGACAAGAATGCCGATCTGTTTTCCGAATTCGATGCTCTTGATGGGCAATCTTCAACCACGGAGTAAGTAAGAAAAGCCGTGCGCCTGGCCACCTCCATGCCGCTGATCGCGATGCTGATCGTCAGCGCGATGCCGGCGTTCGCCCGGTCGCCGTGGCAGCATCATGCCGCGTCCGCACCACCGCCGCAGCGGCAAAGCGCGCCCGCCCCCGCACGCAGAGTGCTCCGCCCAGCCGGCCCAGCTCGAACGGAGGCTATACACTTTCCATCCCCAAGGTCCGGGACCGCACAATGGCACCTGGTTGCGCCAGCACATGACAGCGCCGCCCTCGCAGCAGGAGCAGCAGTTGCGGAGCGATCCCAACTTTCAGCGCCTGTCTCCGGAGAGGCAGAACCAGTTGATCAACCGCCTGCGCAATTTCAATAGCCAGCCTCCCGAGCAGAAGGCCAAGATCCTGAACCGGATGGAAACCTTCGAGCACATGACGCCGCAGCAGCAACAGCAGGCTCGCAATCTGTTTAGCCAGTATCACAACCTGCCCGAGGACCAACGGGATAAAGTCTCGCAAGCCTATCGCAGGCTGCGCGGCATGCCTCCGTCCGCGCGCAATGAGTTGTTGAACTCCGACGAATTCCACAACAACTACACCCCGGAACAACGAGACCTGTTGCGCGGCATGACCGATCTCAATATGGGTCCGGGACGCTAACTTATCAGGTAGTGTCTCAGCGCCTGCTGCCAAAATCATTTAACATTTACTATTCGCCAGATCTGCGGGCGCCCCACTCCTTCGCGGTTTTCGAATGAGTGGGAGCTGGCTGCGAATCTGGTTCAAGCCGCTTATGACGCAATTAATCCACGATAGTTATCGCTACCGGGAGCTGATCTGGGCCCTGGCCATCAAAGAGCTCAAGATTCGCTATAAGCGATCCGTGCTTGGCTTCATGTGGGCGCTGCTGAATCCGGCCTTCATGATGCTGGTGTTGACCCTGGTATTTTCCACCATCATGCGCTTTCCCATTCCGCACTACGCCATTTTCCTGCTCAGCGTGCTGCTGCCCTGGACATTTTTCTCGCAGTCGCTCTCCTATGCGGTTGAGTCGATTGTTACCAATGGCGATCTCATCAAGAAGGTTGCCATCCCCAAGATGGTGTTTCCCATGGCCGCCGTGGTCTCCAACATCATCAACCTGCTGCTGTCGCTGATCCCGCTGGCCTTGCTGGTTCCGCTTCTGCGCCATCCGTTTTACTGGACGTGGCTCTACCTGCCGGTTCCGTTGCTGGCGCTGGCCATCTTTACCCTGGGAATGACGTTCTTTTTCGCCGCCGCCAATGTCTACTATCGCGACGTCTCGCACATCTTGCAGGTGGTGCTGTCGGCCTGGTTCTACCTCACGCCCATCATCTATCCGCTTGACCTCATGCCGGCGCGCTATCAGTGGGTCCTGAAGCTGAATCCCATCATTTACGTCATCAACGGATTCCGCCTGGCCGTGTACTACGGTCAGCTGCCCAAAGCGCCGTCGATCGTGGCTTCTTTCGTTTGCGCATTTATCAGCCTGTTCATCGGCTTCTCTATATTCCGGAGATATCAGAACAACTTTGTCTTTTACGTCTGAGCTGCGATGCCTTCACCCGAACCTGTAATTCGCCTGGAGAACGTTACCCAACGCTTTCGCGTCATCCATGAGCGTCCGGATACGGTGCGCGAGCTGTTCTCCAAGCTCTTCCGCAAGCCGCTCCAGCTATCACGATTTCGAGGCGGTCAAGAACGTATCGTTCGACGTACCCCACGGGCAGGCCGTCGGCATCATCGGACGCAATGGATCGGGCAAGAGCACGCTGCTGAAGATCATCGCCGGCGTGTACCGGCCGACCAAAGGCACGGTCACCGTCAACGGCACGCTGGCGCCGTTGATCGAGCTGGGCGCGGGCTTCCATCACGAACTGACGGGCCGCGAGAACATCCTGCTCAACGGTCTGCTGATGGGCTACTCCAAACGCGAGATGCTGGAGCGGCAGCAGGCCATCATCGACTTTGCCGATATCGGCGAATTCATCGACGCGCCGGTCAAGCAATATTCCTCCGGAATGTACATGAGTCTGGCCTTTGCCGTGGCCATCGAAGTCGATCCCCAGATCCTGGTGCTCGACGAAATTCTGGCCGTCGGCGACATGGGCTTTCAGGCAAAAATGCTTCGAGCGCATTCGCCGCTTCCGCGACTCCGGAAAGACCATTCTCCTGGTCACACACAACATGGACAATGTGGAGGAGCACTGCGAACGCGCCATCCTGCGTCGATCACGGACGCATTATCGTCGGACGGCAGCCCGGACGAGGCCATCGCCATGTACAAGACGCTGCTGATTCCGGAGGTCGTCGCCGCCCACTAGCGGCGCTGGAAGGGAGACGGCCCCTAGCCTTGAAGGGGATGGCCTTTAGCCTTGATGGGGGCAGCCTTTAGCCTTGAAGGGGATGGCCTTTAGCCTTGAAGGGGGTGGCCTTTAGCCTTGAAGGGGACGGCCTTTAGGCCGTCCGTTAGCCGCCTTAAACAAATGCCGGGGCTTTAGCCCCGCGGGTTTTCCCAGACTCAACCATGCATGTAGCCCTGGTGCTTCCTCGCTTCTTTCCTTATCGCGGCGGATACGAAAATTCGCTGCTGGCGCTGGCGAAGTATCTGGTGGCCCACGGTCATCGCGTCACCGTCTTCACCACCGTTGCCGACGACCTCGAATCCTTCTGGCTCCCCGGTTTCAAGACCTTTCCCGAAGAGCAGATTTCCGTCGATGGCGTAGTCGTGCGCCGCTTCCCTATCGACTACAACACGCTGCGCCGCCGCGCCACGCGCCTGCTGGGCCTCGCGCCCTATTGGCGATGGAAGGCGCAATACTGGCGGCCTTCGTTCCTTGTCCCAGGATTGGCGGAGGCGCTGCGCGCCAGCGATGCCGACCTCATTCACATCGGCCCGCTCCCGTACAACAGTCTGATGTATGCCGGGCTGCATGCCGGTGAGCTCCGCGGAGTGCCGGTGGTGGCCACGCCGTGCTCTCATCTCGGCGAGCCCGGCAACAACGCGGTCGTGCAACACTATCTTCAGCCGCATCAGGTCGCGATGTTGCAACATTGCGCGAAGGTCTTCTGCATGACCCAGACCGAGCGCGATCGTCTGCAAGAGTTAGGGCTTGCCGCCGGACAAGTTGGCGATCACGCCTTTCGGTATCGACTGGCAATCCACGGTTGGCGGCGATCCGGAATTTCTACAGCAGAAGTACAAGGTCGATGGCCCGGTCGTCCTGCACCTCGGAATGAAGGCCTTCGAAAAGGGATCGGAGACGCTGGTCGAAGCCATGAAGCTTCTTTGGGCGCGAGGATCGAATGCTTGGCTGGTCATGGCTGGCCCCAGCCTTTCGACTTTCGATAACTACATAGCGGCGGCCGGAAAAGATTGTCCCCGGCTTCTCAACCTTCCCGCGTTTGCCAATAGCGAGAAGCGCGACTTCCTCGCGTCAGCTACCGTCGTCGCCCAGCCTTCGCGCGTGGAATCTCTCGGCCTGGTCCTGATCGAAGCATGGGCGAACCTGCAAGCCGGTCATCGCGGCCGATATCGCTGTCTCACGTGAACTCATCACCAGCAGCGGTGGCGGAGTCACCGTGCCCTTCGGCAATGCGGAAGAACTTGCGGCAGCAATCGAAAAGATGCTGGGCGATCCTGAGTTGCGACAGCGCGCGGGAGACGACGGCTTTCACATGGCTTTGAGGCACGACGGAGCCGCAGCCTGGTACCGCATAGCCGGAGAGTTCGAGCAGGTGATCGCGCCGCGGAAAGCCAGCCTATAATGTCTGAATTCGGAGTGGAATGAAGGCTACTACATACTGGCGCGCGAGCGATGCCGCGAATCGGCCCAACCTCGCTAGCCTGAATCACAACCCTGAGACTAGATTGGTCACGACCCGATTGCTCTACTACTGGGTGTGGCAAGTCTGCGTAGTTGTTCTTCTGCTAATTGCGGTTGAATTTCTACGCCGGGTGACCGGGCCTTTCCACGATTACAGCCACGAACAATTCCATGTTGTTCGCTGGTGTATCGGCACTAACCTATTCGGCGCTTTGCTGATCAGCGTCTACGCTCGCCATCAGATGTGGTGGCGACGTTTGTTAGCAACCCTGATTAGTGACGCGCTAGTTTCGCTGGTGCCACTAGCGCCCGTGATTTTAGCCCACTTCGGCGGAAGTTCTTTGCGGATGAACCATTCTTTCAACCTGGGAGTCGGGGTTTTTCTCCTTGCGAAATGTGCCGTCTTGACATTTTATCTCTGCCAAAATGCTATTCCCACACCAGACATACGGCAAAGCCTTTATATCTTTGCCACCACGCTCATCGTGCTCGCTACTTTTGCGCGATGGTACAACACAAGTGAAGTTCCTGAGGCGGATGAGAGCCACTATACTCTACTCACCTATAGCCTGATCCACGATCACGATTTCGACCTTACTAATAACTATGCCGAGCGCGACTACGCCGAACAGTTTCCTCCCCATATTGCCAACTTCTGGGTAAGAGACAGCGATATAGACGGCATTCAGCGTGAACCTCACGTCGTCACAGCTCCCAACGGCCAGCGACTACTCTGGCATGATATCGGCCTTCCTATATTGCTGGTCCCAGGCTACGCGCTCGCAAAACGCCTGGGAGCCCAGTTAACAATTGCAGTAATTGCCTCACTTATACCGGTGGCAGCGGTTGACATCGCGCTCCTGCTGGGAGCTGGCGCGATACCATCCATTATTGCCGCGATGGTGTTTACGCTAACCCCCCCGGTGTATATATTCGCGCAGACGGTCTTTACCGAAATTCTTGGTGGGGCGGGAATCTTATGGATCGTGCTTGCATTTCTGAAGTACCGCGACAAAGCCGCTACTTGGCACTTACTTCAAGCCGGAATATTGTTTGGAGTGCTGCCGTGGATGTGCATTCGATTTTGGGTGCTCGAAGCCCCGTTGTTCCTGCTGATTGCGGCCTACATTGCTTCGCAGCAGAGGAGCGCCTGGTTGCGGTTGCGATCTATATTTCTGCTCATGGGTCTGCCGGTTGTTGCTAGTCTTGCGGTATTCGCATGGTTTGACCACGCTCACTTCAATACCTACTTACCAAATGCGGGATACCGCATCTTACAAACATCCATGCCTCAGTTCTGGCACAAGCCATATCTAGGACTGCTCGGCTTATTGTTCGATAGGAGCGATGGGCTTGCCCTGATCGCGCCACTCTATATAGTCGGCTTTGCCGGCCTGCTCTTGCTGGTGCGGCGCGACCGCTGGGGAGCAGCGGCGCTCATCCTGCCCTTTGCCGGATACATTGGCTTCCTGAGCTTTAGCCAGTATTGGTGGGGAGGATGGAATCCGGCTGGCAGATACCTGGTTTCTTCAATTGTCCTTCTTATACCGGCAGCCGCGCTGGCGCTTACACGTCGCTCCCTATGGTTTATCGCGCCCCTCGCCCTGTGGACTCTAGTCATTGATTCGATCTTCATGTCGGATCCTCACAGCCGGTGGCCTGCATATTATGATCAAAGCGGCCTGGTACATTACCTGCGTCAGAATGCCGGTGGTCATTTGTCTCTTTTGCTCAATGTCTTCCCCAATCTCATAAAACCGACAGCGCGGGACTATTTTGTCGGTAGCTGCTGGCTCGCAGCTTCCGTATTCTTGGTCTGGTGGCTGGCGCGAGTCGCTTCTCAACAGCGGCCAGTGTCGCAATCTGCGTAAAATGGTCCGGCCACTAAGACCTATATGAGAGTTGCCATCGTCACTCCCGCCATCCATGACTCCGAGCGTCTCTTCGGCGCGGAGCGGCACTTCCTCGGGCATGGTGCAGGCATTCAAGCGGAACGGTTGACACTGACTGGATACAGGTTCCTGTCAGTCGAAGCGCGTTGGGAAACGCTCCTGCAAGGCTACCTTGATTGCTACGATCTCGACCTGTCGAGCTATGATCTTGTTGTCTCCACCAAGAGCTCCGACCTACATGGCGCAGCATCCCAAACCACATTTGCTGGCTGCTTCACCAAATCAGGGTCTTCTACGATCGCTTTGATGACGAGTATGGGAAGCTTCCTGGTCCCGGCGCTGGCGGAGCGTGCAGCGCCAGCGTCAAACCATACAGCGTCTCGACGGCCTGGGCTTCAATCGCGTGCGCAAGATCTTCACCAACGGGCAGGAGACCGCTCGCCGCTGAAGCTCTACAACGGCTTCGATGCCGAGGTGCTCTACCCGCCCGTCTTCGCGCAAGGCCAGTATTGCGCGGGACAAGATCACTTCCTGTTGCCTGGCCGCCTGCATCGTTGGAAGCGAGTCGATCTCGCCATCCGCGCCATGCAAAGTTTTTCCAGCGACGTTCCGCTGTTGATTGCAGGCTCCGGCGAGGACGAAGCAGGAATTCCGCAAGCTGGCAGGCAACGATCCGCGAATACGTTTTCTCGGCTTCGTCAGCGACGCGGAGATGTTGAAGCTCTACGCCGATGCGCTTGCAGTTCTCTTCGTTCCCAAGGACGAGGACTTTGGCTACATCGCCGTCGAGGCCATGCTGAGCCACAAGCCGGTCATCGTCTGCAAAGACTCCGGCGAGCCCGCGCGAATGGTGCAGAATGGCCGTTCCGGATTTGTCGTCGATCCCAATCCCGTCGAGATTGCCGGAGCCATGGGAATTCTCGCGGCCAATCGCCAACTGGCGCGCGAGATGGGCGAGCAGGCGTATCAGAACGCGCCGCCGCAGTCCTGGGACGACGTGGTGCAGCGCTTGATCGACGCCGGATCTCCTCCACGAACCCACTGGGTGTCAGCGGCGAGTCCCGTCGCCGGAGCGTAACTTCACTTCGCTGCTGGTGGCTGACAATCAGGTGCTCGACCCGCCGGTCGGCGGCGGCCGCGTCCGCATTTATGAACTCTATCGCCACCTCGCCATGCTCGACTTCGACATCACCTATATCGGCGCGTACGACTGGCCGGGTCCGGCGTATCGCGATCAGATGCTGGCGCCGCATTTCCGCGAGTGTGTCACGCCCCTGACGCAGCCGCACTTCGCCCGCGATCGCCGCTACCAGCGCGCCACCGGCGGCAAGACCACCATCGATGTCACGATTCCGAAGCTGCTGAAGTATTCGCCGCGCTTTCAGCGCATGGCGCAAGAGCACGGCAGCGATGCCGAGGCCGTCGTCATCTCGCATCCCTGGGTCTATCCCTATGTGCCTCGCCGGCCCGATCAGAAGCTGATTTACGATGCCCACAACTGCGAATATGTCGTGAAGCGGCAGATCCTGAACGACACCGCCGCCGGCCGGAAGCTGGTGGAGGAAGTTCGCGCGCTGGAAGGGAATTTGTGCCGCGAGGCCGATCTCATCTTTGCCTGCTCCAACGACGATGCCGAACAATTTGTCGCACTCTACGGAATCGCGCGTGACAAGATCGTTCTCGTTCCCAACGGTGTCGATGTAGAAGACATTCAGCCTGCCAGCCGTGAGCAGCAAGCCTGGGCACGGCAAGAGTTGGGCTTGCCGCCTGACCGTCCGGTATTGATCTTCATTGGCAGCGGCTACGGACCCAACACCGAAGCTGCGGCATTCCTGGTGAAGGAGATTGCGCCGCAGGCTGCCCAACTGCGCCATCGTGATCGCCGGCAGCGTCAAGGATTCGTACCAGGCTTCGCAGCGGCCCGCGTGCGCCGGAGAATGTCATCTGGCTGGGAACCGTCGCGGCCGAGCAGCGGCTCTCCTTTTACCATGCTGCGGACATCGCGCTGAACCCCATGTTCTCCGGCTCCGGCACTAATCTGAAAATGCTCGACTACTTTGCCGCCGGGCTTCCTGTGGTTTCTACTCCGGCGGGCGCTCGTGGACTGGAGCTTGCGTCCGGCGACTGCATCGTTTGCCCTGCCGAGCAATTTGTCGCTCGCATAGAAGAGCTGCTCAACCATCCCGCGGCCTGCGATCGGCTTGGGGCCAACGCACGAAAACTGGCGGTCGAGCGCTACGCGTGGTCGATGATCGCGGCCGACGCGGCGCAGGCTGTCCGCGAATCTTCTCAAAGGAGCGCCAACTCATGCTTCGTGAAGGTTTGCTTCAGTACTGGTGGATGCTGTATCGCCACTCCAAGCTGCTGCAAGCAGCGCACCGACATATTCCGCAACATTGAAGATGCCTTCACCGCGAAACATGGCGACTGTCTGTCTGAGCTGCGGGAAGCGTCTACGTGGATATCGGCAGCGGATCGTCGCCTGTCCCCACCTTTCTCTATCAGCGCCGCCGTGCCAAGACCTACGCCACCGAGACGGACCGCAAGTACCTCGACCGGCAGAAGAGCTATATGGAGACACTGGGACTGGGCAAGCGCGATAGCTTCGTCGCGCAGCGGGAAGATGCCACGCGGCTGAGCTTTGCCGATGGCTCGGTCGATTTCGTCACCGCCATCTCCACCATTGAGCATATTCCCGGCGATGGAGATGTCCGCGTCCATGGCCGAATTTGCGCGCGTCCTGCGTCCCGGAGGGCGGTTGGTGGTGACCGTTCCAACTGCGGACAACTACATCGAAAATCGAATCTACGTTTTACTATGCCGGCTTCGAACGCCGCTACGATGCCGCAGCGCTGCAAACTCGCCTGTTTCGTCCGGAGCTGAAAGTCATCGAACAGTTGTACATGGTCTCGCCGCCTCCCGAATTTCTCAGCCAGTTCGAGGAGGCGTTTGCGCGAAACGTTGCAGGGCGCCCGATGGAGCGATGTCTGGTACAAGAACGGATGGCACGATGAATATCCGGACGTGAGCATTCTTCTCACCCTCGGCCTCATCCGACTTTCGCCACGACCCAAGCGGCTCCTTTGGAGGATGTCTGGCGTTTGAGAAGCAGTAGTATGCTGGAGTTATCTTGCGCTATCTGATGGTTTCCACCTACGCGCCCACGCATTGCGGCATTGCCGCCTATGCCGAGCAGGCCGTAGACCAGCTCCGCGCGCAGGGACACGTGGTGGATGTAGTCTCGCCTGACGGGCAGGGCAACGTGGATTTCGCGTGGGACCTCCGCGGTGGCAGCAAAATCCTGAAGTTGTTTCGACCTACTCCCGTACTACGACCAGGTCAGCATCCAGTACCAGTGGACATTTTTCTATGCTCATCCCTTCGAGCGCCAGCGGCGCTGGGAGACGCTGAAGACGACGCTCAGCTTCATGCTGCTGTTTCTGCGGACGCGCAAGGTTGAGATCGTCGCTCACGAAATCCCCTACATCCCCGGCAAGCAGGGCTGGCTTTACAAATGGCAGTGGAAGCTGGCGCCTAAAATCGTTTTTCATACCGCAACCGAGTTGGCGCACTTCCAACAGCATTACCAGATGCGCTTGCCCATGTCGCAGGTTGAGATACGTACTCACCACAATGCTTTCCAGAAGTTCTGTAGTCATACGCGCGCAACCGCGCGCCGGCAACTTGGAATCCCGCAGGATAAGCTGGTTTTTCTAAGTATTGGGTTTATTCAGCGGCATAAAGGATTTCATCGCGCGATGCAGGCCTTCACGCGCTCGGGTTTGCAGGATGCTGAGCTCTACGTTGTAGGCTCGTTGCGAGTCTCCGATAGTGAAAACCAAAAGTACCTTGTGGAGCTGCAAGAGCTTTGTGCCGGCGATCCCAACCTGCACCTGAAGGAATCGTTCGTGAGCGACGAAGACTTCGATACCTGGATTGCGGCGGCTGACTGGGTGGTGCTTCCTTATTCCGAAATATGGTCCTCCAGCGTGCTGGCCCGCACTCAGACTTCTCGAACGGCCGGCCATCGTGTCGGCGGTAGGTGGGCTGTCAGACCAGATGAACGATCGCGATCTACTTTTCCGCAGCGATGAGGATTTACTTTCCGCCTTTCAGACGGCAGCGTCGCGCGAGCGGGACGATGGTGTTTCGCGTGCCGAGACTCGCGTATTGTCACGCAAACAAAGCTGACGGTCGGCTCGCCTTATTGGGCTTCGCCGCCCGCAGTCTCGGGTTCAGCAGGCTTACGCACACGTCCTAACCACTCCCGATAGTGCGCAACCGCGTCCCGCACGGGCGCAGGAAGATGGCGCTCGATCCAAGCCGCCGCTGGATTGGAGGCCCTGATCATAAATGGCGACAGGAAGCGAAGGCAAAGCACAGGCCAAGGCTCGTAATCAAAAGCGTCTCCGGCCGATCGAGCCGCGTTACCTGAAGCGAACATGGTGAGCAGAGCCGCTCTTAGACGTGGCCACGCAGAGGTTTCGGCGAACGGTCAAAAGAAGCTGGTCTTGAACTGTTCGTGCCGCTGCCGGGCCTGGTTTAGAAGCGCCTGGAATTCCGGCTCGCTGCGGAGATTCTGCAACAGCGGATCGCTGACGAAGTAAGGGTAGCAAAAGAATCCGCCTCCGATACTATGCCGCAGCATGTGTAACGCGGCAGCCTTATCGCCCAAAACCGCATAGGCTTGCGCAACCTTATACATGCCTTCAGGGTCGCTCACCCCGCGTTCTTCAATCTTGTCCTCGGTTTGCTTAAGGAGTTTCACGCCGCGGGCCTTGTCTTGCTTAATTGAGTAGCTGAGTGCCTTTCCTACGTTCGCGGGAAGTAGAGAAGGATCCCTGTCAAAAGCACGATCGAAGTCCTTCGCTGCCTGGTCTCGATGACTCATGTAGTACTCAGTAAAGCCGCGGTAAAATAAAATGTACGCGGAATCGTTGGCCGGCAGACTTTGGAGAAACTTTTCATACTCTCCAAGATAAAGATAGCTGTTCAGAGCCGCGCTGCTGATCTTGACCTGAGGGTTGTTCTGGCGCGCTTTCTCGCACTCCACTACTGATTCCTCCAGCATGCCTCCAAACCGATAGGCATATCCCAGCTCCCAATGCGCCTCGGCATTGTTTGGGTTGTCTTTCAGTACCGACCGCAATAAAGGCACGGCCTGTTCAACCCTGCCCGTATCGGTTAACAGGTTGGCCATAAAAATACGCGGCTCAAGCGAAGTTGGGCTTAACGCAATCGCCTTCTCGTAGGCTGACTGTGCCTTGACGTACTGCTCACTCCCGCCGAATTGCAGCGAGGCATTGGTTGTGTAGGCACGGCCCAGATACGCCCATGCGGGGGCATAGTTCGGCTCCAGTGCCGTCGACTTCTCCAGCATGTCAATGGCGGCCGAAAAATCGCTCAGGGAGTAGAGATCGATTCCGCGCAGATAGTCTTCATAAGCCGCGGCGTTGATCGGCTTTTCGGCTTTGAGATTGGCCGCTTCGGCGGGCGACAAGTTCAACTGCAATTCCTTGACTATCTGCTGTACTACCCGGTCCTGCACCGTCAGCAGGTTGTCATACTTCAGGTCAATGGCTTCTCGCCAGAGAATCTTGTCTGGTTTCACATCGACCAATTGAGCGGTGATCCTCAGATCATCGCCGTCCTTAATGTACGTACCGGTGAGCAGCGTGTCGACATTCAAGTCCGCTGCAACTTTCTTTGGGTCGACGATCTGATTGCGATATTTGTCGACAGAAGACGAAGGACGAACCGTCAGAGCATTCACATAGTCAAGCTTGGTAATAATCTCATCCGCCAGCGAATACCCCAGGAAGTCGGTTTTCGCATCAGGCGTGAGATTGCGAAAGGGAAGCACCGCCAGGCTGCGCGGCTCCTCCGCGGTCGGCGCCGGATGCGATCTTCTGGCGAAAAAATAGCCGATGGCGAAAACCACGACCAGCAAAACTGCGATTCGCCATAGCCACCAGCTCGCCGAGAAGGAACTGTGAGCCGGGACTGGCAAGAACGCGCCGGAGTCTTGCGCTCCAATCCTGGCCTTGGCGGTTCGGCTCGAGCCGGCGCTTGCAGCTTAGCTTGGAATTCAGCCTCTTTCTTGAAGTTCTGCAGATCCGTCAACAACTCAGTAATGGACTGATAGCGGCTCTCGCGGTCCTTGCATAGAGCTTTGCCGATGATGTGCTCCATTTCGGGGGGAAGGTCCGGCACTAACTCCGTCGGCGATGCCGGTTCGACCTTCAGGATTTCAGCCATCACATCGCTGGCCGTCTCCCCCTCGAAAGGCGCTTTATCGGTCACCAGTTCGTAGATCACCGATCCCAGACTGAAGATGTCGCTGCGCGCATCTACGGCCACGCCTCGCGCCTGCTCCGGAGACATGTACATAGCCGTACCCCGGACCATTCCTGGTTCGCTGTCCGAAAGAGCAAGGTTCAATACGCTGCGCCGGGTTATTTGTCCGGTATAACGGGGGCTAAGCTTGGCGATTCCGAAATCGAGGACCTTGACAATCCCATCATTGCGAACAATCACGTTCTCCGGTTTGATGTCACGATGCACAATGCCACTGGCATGGGCGGCAGCCAAAGCGCTGGCAATTTGTATGGCGATTTCAACCGCGCTGTTCAGCTCAAGCCGGCCGCCGCTCATCTTCTGGCGAAGAGTAACGCCCTCGACAAACTCAGAGACGATGAAATGCAAACCGTCAGCCTGACCGAATTCGTAAATGGTAAGGATATTGGGATGGTTCAGTGCCGAAGCCGCGTGCGCTTCCTGCTCGAAGCGACGCAATCCGCGCTGGTCCCCAGTCAGCTCCGGCGCCAGCATCTTGATCGCGACCTTGCGTCGCAGACGCGTGTCCTGGGCAAGGTAAACCTCGCCCATGCCTCCGGCCCCAATCATCGACAGGATCGTGTAATGCGCCAGCTGCGTGCCGGGAGCAACCGGGGTCCGGTAGGGCGCCGACGGGGCAGCGACGGCCGACACTTCATGGCCATCCTCGGCGGACAGCTTCTGGGCCATCTCCTGTAAAGCCTGGGGCACAAAGGCGATGGATTTTTCGGCGGAATCCAGAAGCGATTGCACCTCTTTCAGTAATTCGTCATCGCTTCCACAGGCTTGCTGGAGGAATTCTTCACGAGCCGGCGGATCATAGTTGAGCGCAGCGTGGAACAGCTTATCGATGCGGCCCCAACGCTCAGCGCTGTCCATGCCGCGACCTCCTCTAGGCCTGGCCCTGGGCCAGCTCCCGATGCAACCAGGCTTTAGCCAACTTCAGTTCGCGGTGGACGGTGGCTGGAGAAATGTCCAGAGCGGCGGCGGTTTCGTCGTAGGTAAGGCCGCCGAAAAAAAGCAGTTGGATGATGTCACTCTTGCGCTCGTCGAGCGCTGCCAGGCGCTGGAGAGCTTCGTCCAGATCCAACACGGTCGACGCCGCCTCTGGTCCCACCACGATGGCTTCGTCCAGGGGAACCATCTCCTCACCGCCGCCACGTTTCTGGCGCGTGTGCGCCCGGGCGTATTCCACAAGAATGCGACGCACCACGCGGGCAGCTACCGCATAGAAGTGCGCCCGGTCCTGCCATCCGATGTCGGCATCCATCAGTCGAATGTAGGCCTCGTGGACCAAGGCCGTCGCGCGCAGGGTATGACCCGGGCGTTCCGAATATAGACATCTGGAGGCCAGGCGGCGAAGTTCGTCATAGACGATCGGCATCAACTGGTCGAGGGCCTCGCGGTCCCCACCCTTCCACTGCTGGAGAAGCCGTGTCACGTCCTGCCGGTCCGGGGGCATCAGCTATTCCTTACCTTGGACGCTGGCTTGAGGTTCGCGATTGATTAATTTCCGATTGCTTGGCCTGGCTTGGGTCACGCCACCTCCGACCTCTCGATAGGAACGGTCTCTCAAGCTAGGGGCCACGACAACCTTATTGCAACGCAGTTTCAGCGCGGAATTATACCCCAAGCCGGCACTTTACGGCGGGCTCGTTTTGCCACCAGCGAGCCAGCCCTGTCAGATCGGATCCGGAAAATCCGAACCGCGCAACTTCGAGATCGCCGCTCTTCACCTGTCTGACCTCGTGAATGCTCAGCCTGAGAGATTTTTTTTCTTCCCCATGAGGGAATCCGGACGCGAATGTCACATATGTAAGTGAAGGCGATTGTAGACGTTCCAACATCTGCAAAACGGCTTCCTTAAAACAATCCAAATTCATTCTTGCGGCCACGGCCGCCAATATAGAGGAGAATTACCATGAAACGCTTTCAACTGTCCTTCATCCTGGCCTTCGCGCTGCTGCTTTGCACCTCCGCGTTTGCCCAACAGAACTACAGCTTCCAAACCGTCAGCTACTCCAACTCCCCCAACGTCCCGTTCACCCAGTTGTTGGGCATCAACAACAGCGATGTAATCGCCGGCTACCAGAACTTCAACCAGAACCAGGGATTCACTCTCGTATTGCCCACCGCTTTCACCACCGAGAATTTCCCCAACTCCATGATGACCCAGGTCATCGGCATCAACAACCTCCTGACCACCGATGGTTTCTATGTTGACAACGCCGGTCTCACCCACGGTTTCTTCCGCACCAGCGATGGCAGGTTCACCACCGTCGACTATCCCGGCGCTCAGATTGCCACTTCCTTTAACCAGTTGCTGAGTCAGAACGACTACTACCAGGCGGCCGGCTATTACAGCAACAGCATCGACAACACCACCCCTGACGTTCCCTACACGTACGACGAAGTGGGCGGAGTGTTCCATGTGATCACGATTCCCGGCGCCGTGGGCGGAGCGCAGGCCACCGGCATCAACAACTCTGGTGTCACCTGTGGCTTCTTCATCGATGCCAACGGCGTAAACCACGGCTGGCTGATTAACCGCGGGATCTTCATGCCCCTGGATATTCCGGGCAGCACTTTCACCCAGGCTCTGGGCTTGAACAACAGCGGTAAGGTTGTTGGCACCTTCACGGATGCTGCCGGCCTGAGCCACGGCTTCGTCTACACCATCGGCACCGCCAGGTTCGTGACCATCGATGCTCCTAACGGCGTTGGCAGCACCATCGTCAATGGGATCAACGACAACGGCACGCTGGTCGGCTTCTATGGCACTGCCCCCATCAACACGGGCTTTGTAGCCACCCCGCTGGGCGTTCAGCCGCTGACCAGCGGCGCAGGACCGGAAGCACCGTTACACCGGCCGAACGCAAGAGGCCGCTACTAGTTCAACGACTGAGTTGCAGGTATCCTTCGGCGACCGAGTGCTCTCTCGGTCGCCCTTTCTTCTTTGAACGCTGAAGTTATGGAAGCTGAATAGACTGCGTCCAACCCCGCTCCGGTTTCCGACTGTGAAGGCTCTTCATGTATGCTGCACCGCCGGGTTGGGGTCGAGGTGCAACGCAGGTTGCCGTACCGGATGTAGCCCTGTCGCGCCAGTTGCGCATTCAGCGATTCTTGCGTTGGGTACGTCCCTGCGGTTTCATTCGTGTTGCAACAAGTTACCCAAGCAGAAAGTTGACTTCACGAAGTTTTTCAGAGTAGAGTGGCAGGACTTCCTGCCGAGTCTTGAAACACCCCCGTGGAAGGACTGGCCTCAACTTAAAAGGACGATCACGATTCGATGAAAAAGATCTATAGCTTTTCCGTTCCCTGCTTGGTGGTATGGTTCAGCTGCCTGCTGGCGGCCCAAGTGACGGTCCCGGTGTATCAGTACGACAACAGCCACTCCGGCGCCAACACGAACGAAACCATTCTGACCCCGTCGAACGTTAACGTCTCGCAATTTGGCCGTGTAGGTATCTTCCTGGTGCAAGGCTACGTATACGCCCAGCCCTTGTACGTACCCAATCTGACCATTGGAAATACTTCCCATGACGTGCTGTTCGTAGCCACCGAACACGATCAGGTCTACGCCTTCGACGTCAATAGCGGCCAGATGCTCTGGCATAACAATTTTCTGGCTGGTTCCGGACCGCTGCTGACGATCAGCACTGTCCCCAGCGGCGATGTAAGTTGCGGCGACCTCGTTCCCGAGATCGGGATCACGGCTACGCCCGTCATCGATACCGCTACCAACACTATCTACGTGTCGGCGGAAACCAAGGAGTACAACCCGGTAAATCATGCCTTGAATTACCGTCACAAGCTCCACGCCTTAGATATGACGACCGGCCTCGACAAGGTCCCGGCCCACAACATCAATGCCGTGGTACGCGGGGTCGGCACTGGTTCGCTCGGTGGTTTCATCACCTTCAATGCGCTGCTGTCACACGCGCGCTCCAGTCTGCTGCTGACCGACGGACAAGTGATCGTGTCGTTTGCTTCGCACTGCGATTTAGGCAACTACCACGGCTGGCTCATGGCATTTGACCAAACCAGCCTAAATGCCACCGGGGTTCTCATCGACACGCCCAATGGCTACGAGGGCGGTTTTTGGGGCGGCGGTTTCGGGCCGGCAGCCGATGCGGCTGGTTCCATCTACACCGCGACCGGCAATGGATATTTTGACGTCAGCAACGGAGGCATCGATTACGGTGACAGCGTTCTCCGCGTCACCTGGTCTACTTCCGGCCTCGCGATCGCCGATTATTTCACGCCCTGGGACCAGTCCTCGCTGGACGACAACGACAAGGATGTCAACTCCGGCGGCGTGGTTCTGCTGCCCGACCAGTCTGGCCAGTATCCGCATCTGTTGATTCAGGTCGGCAAAGAAGGCACCATCGACCTGATCAATCGCGACAACATGGGCCACTTCCATTCCGGAAACGACTCCCAGATTGTGCAGACGCTGCCATTCGTTATCGGCGGGGTGTTTGGCGGCCCTGCATTCTGGAACGACACCGCCTATTTCGGTGGCGTGCATGACCACGTGAAGGCTTTCCCGTTCAATCCCTCGACCGAGCTTCTTGCCACCACTCCTACGTCTGAATCGCCGGAGTCGTTCGGCTTCCCCGGAGCGACGCCTTCTATCTCCTCCAACGGCACCAGCAATGGAATCGTATGGATCCTCGAAACCGACAATTACAACAATGGCGGGAACGCCATTCTGCATGCTTTCAACGCTACCAGCCTGGCCACCGAGCTTTACAACTCCCAGCAGAATCCCACTCGCGACCAGGCCGGTCTGCCAGCCAAGTTTGCTGTTCCCACCGTGGCGGATGGGCATGTCTTTGTTGGTGCGCAGCAGCAAGTGGACATGTACGGGCTGCTTCCGTGAGGCGCCGGACTTAAGCGCAGCGCCCGCGCTGGGTAGCAACGAAGGCTAACATGGTCCGTCAAGCAAGAAGCCCCGCCGGTTGGCGGGGCTTCTTGCAACAGCAGGTATTCACTCAGCAGAAATCAGAATCCACTAAGCGTTCTGGGGGTCCCCAGACCGATGCACTCGTCCCGATGAACTGATGGTTGGGGGTGGTGATTGCGGGAGCCTGCTGTGTACAATCGCCAGCAGAGCCGCGTGAAAACTGTCGCCATCGCCATTCCCTCGCTGCATCGCCCCGATCTCACCGCCCGCTGCATTGATTTCATCCGGAAACAGACCCTGCCGGCAGACGAATGGGAAATCGTTGTCATCGAGAACGAGGCGCCGGAGGGAAAGATTCTTCCCGATCCTCTGCCCGTGAATACGCGCCGCATTGAGCTGCCAACCAACGAAGGCACCACGGGCTCCATCAACCGCGCAGTCTCAGCCACCGAGTCGCGTTACGTTCTCCTGTTGAATAACGATATCGAGCTTGCGGCTGAGTACCTCGCGAAGCTGGTCGAAGCTCTCGATGCCGATCCGAAGCTTGGGTTCGCCACGGGCAAGCTGTTGCGCGCTACACAACGCACTCATCTTGACGGAGCGGGAGACGCGATGCTGATGGGGGGTGGTGGGTATCGACTGGGCAATCGTGATCGCGACGCTGGACAGTTCGAGCGCAAGGTGCCGGTGCTGGCCGGTTGTGGCGCAGCCGTGCTGTACCGGCGCGAGGCTTTTGTAGCCAGCGGCGGACTGGATGCCGATTTCTTCGCCTATCTTGACGATCTCGATCTCGCCCTGCGGGTGCAACTGCTGGGATATAGCGGACTATACCTGCCCGACGCCGTGGCTTATCACATCGGCAGCGCGACCCTGGGCGATACTCTGCATCCCCGCGTCATCGAGTACATCACGCGCAACCAGATCTATCTGCTGACCAAGGACTATCCGCGATCAGTGTTTATGCGGTTGCTGCCGCGGATCGTAATGTATCAATCTCTGTGGCTGATGTTTGCGCTGCGCAACGCGACGCCGGGCGTCTATTTCCGTGGATTGATCGCGGGACTTCGCGGCCGTCGCACGATGCGGCAGAAACATCGCGAACTGATTGCCAGGCAGCGAATCAGTGACGCTGAGTTTCTCGCGCGGCTCCGGAGCTCAGAGCGGCAGATCTACGAATGGCACCAAGCCCGGCTCCCGCCAGAAAGATCAGCGTTGCTAAAGATTTATTTTCGCCTCTTCGGCAAGCCGTAACCGGTTCCGCAGTTCGCCCGCGCTTTAGAAGCTGGTGGTAAGGCGCATGCTAAAGCTGCGCGAAGGTCCGATGGCGTTGCCGGAAAAAAGCCCGCCGAAGTCGATGACGTCCAGCACATTCGTCAGGTTTTGCCCGTCGATCTGGTAGCGAACATCCATCTTGTCGGACTTGTAAACGTCCACTCCCGCCGATGCGCTGAGCAGTAGGGAAGGATAGATGCGGCCGCGGGCGAAATTGATCCTGCTGATGACTTGCGGGCCGTACTCTGCCAGCGCTTCCTGCTCGGTGCCCTGGAAGTCAAAGGGCAACCCGGTGCCATACTGAACTCCGCCCGCGAACCAGAAGCGCGGCTTGACCTGGTACACCCAGCGCGTGAACAGCGTGTTGCGCTGGTCCTGCGAGTCCGGGAAATGGCCGGTGGTCTGGCTGATGGCCGCCTGCGCGTCGTCGCCAATAAAAAGTCCGCCCGATACCGGAAACCAGGCGTTACCGACCATGTACGAATAGCTGGCGAAGCCGGAAAGCTTGTGCCAGTTGGGTACGGTGATCTTTCCTTCCGCGCCATAGATGATGGCTTTCTGGAAAGCGATGGGAAAGCTGATGGTTGTGTTATCGATCTGGTCGTCATCGGCGTAGTTTGCGACCGTTCGTAAGTAGTAGTTAGCGTCTACACGAAGGTTGTTGCCGAAAGTCTTGGACACCCCAGCTTCGTAGTAGTTGCCTTGCGAAGGCACGACGGGCAGGCGCAGCACATCCGGATTGATGAATTCAACTTCAAACGAGCTCGCCAGCAGCAGGTTCTCAAACGACGGCGTCTGGAAAACGCGGTCGTAGGAGAAGTGGGCGAGCAAGCCGATGGCAGGGAAGTAGCGCGAGATCGCCACCCGAGGATCCACAGCCCACTTGTTGAGGACCAGTTGGTAGTGGTCATAACGCAGGCCCAGGTTCGCCGTCCAGTTTCCCATGCGAATCTGGTCCTGGACGAACGCCGATTGCTCCAGGTCTGGCCGCTGGCCTTGGCTGGGATATGCTCCCGGGAAGGTGAAGTTCAGCGCCGTGCCGGGGTCGAACTGCGAAGGGTCGGTAATGGTGTAATTGAAATTCTCGTGCAGGAAGGTGTTGTCTGACTCGACGCCCATCTTCCATTCGTTGCGCCCATGGTCGATGGAGACTGTCCCCGCGAAATAACCTTCGTTGAACCAGTTGTGCTGAAACAAAATAATCGGAGTGGACAACGCATTGGAGTAGAAGTCGTTGCCATTATTGCGCAACATGGCGCGAAAATTGCCGATCACATTGGTGGAGAAAATGTGCCGGTAGGAAAGCGCACCCAGGGTTTCGAAATTGTTGGCATTCTGCTGCTGGCAAGGCGGGCCAGTGGTCACGCCCGGGGGATAGCACCACGTCTGTTGCACGATTTCGTTGGGAAGCAGATAGCGCGACAGTTCATACCGGGCGATGAAGTTGATGCGGTCATTGGGGGTCAAGTCGCGCTGATAATTGACGGAAAAATCGCCGATGGTTCCGGTGTTGGTGTAATTTTCCGGGACGACAGGATTCAGATAGTGGGCGGTTTCGGCTCCGGAAGCGGTAAAGCCGAAAACATTCTTTCCCCACGGCATACTGCATCTGCACAAAGGCGCCAGCCGAGTCGAAGCTGCCGCCAGACAATACGACCTGCCCATGCCAGCCGGCCTGAGGATCGCGCAGCGTATTGACTTCCACCACGCCGCCCATCTTCCGGCCGTACTCGGCGGGAAATCCCGCAGTATAGATGGTCATGGAATCGACGTCGTTAGCGCCAATCTCCGGCCCGAAGCTAGGCGAGCGATTGTCGGTCAGGGGAATGCCATCAACCACAAACTGCGTCTGATACTCCGAGCCGCGCGGATGCAGCACGGCATTGCCTTCGTAGAGCCAGCCCGGCTGCGTGTTCACCAGGTCCTGGATGGAGCGGCCCGGCAGGGAGGTAAGTCGATCCTGAATCGCCGCAGTTCCGATCTGGTTCACGGAGCCGGCCTGATCGGGATCCAGCAACGTTCCTTGCCCCTTCACGGTTACCGATTCTTGTACCGCGGCCACTTTCAGTTTGATCGCATAGTCGATTGGTACGTTCGTATGAATGTCAACGGACTCCGAAACCGGAGCAAAGCCGGGTTGCTGGATGGCGAGCTGGTAGAGTCCGTAGGCAAGGCGCTGCACACTGAGCGTCCCCTGATCGCTGGTGGTCAGGGTATTGTTATATTGATTTGCCTCGCTGACGATCTGAATGCTTGATTTCACGCCCAAGCCGGACGGATCGGTTACCGTGAGACGCAGCTCGCCCCGGTTGCTCTGTCCAAAAGCAAGGTTGCCTATCACAAACAAGCTAAGGAGGAAATGCGGCCGCAGCAATCTGCTCATAGGTTGGATTCTTGGGAGCGGCAGGTCGCGCGGAAACAGCACGATTCTGGCTCCAACTAGAATATTCCCCGAACCCCCGATTTGTTCAGGGTTTATTCTTGCGAGATCGGAGGGTGCAGACAGGGTTTATTTCTGGGAGATCTCAGGGGAGACGTGAATCAACAAAAAAAAGGCTGAACAAAATGACGGCGTACGGAATGTACTTAGTGAAAGCGGAAAAGCGGTGACCCCTGCGACCTCCAAGGCGGTTGTATTATCGCTCTCGTCGCTAGGAATCCGTGAGGGATCGGCTGGCCCTTCTGAACTGGAAGAGGAAGTAGTATGGCTTTTCGACGAACTTCGAGACCGCCTCCTGCGGTACACGATCTCATTCGGACTTTCCGGTGAAGACGGCGAGGAGATTGTTCAGGAAACCTTTCTTGCCCTCTTTCGACACCTTCAGCAAGAGCGCTGTCGCCGCAATCTTCGCGGCTGGCTGTTTCGCGTGACTCACAATCTGGCGCTGAAAAGACTGTCAGGCAACGAACGACGCCGGGACACAACCGACCCGGGCGCGATGGGCGCGGAAGCCCATCCTGATCTAGGTCCCAACCCGGAGGAACAGCTGGCCTTCAGACAGCGACAGAGCCGCCTGCTGGCGGTGCTGCAAGTCCTTCCTGCCCAGGACCAGCGTTGTCTTAGTTTGCGAGCGGAGGGTCTGAGACATCGGGAGATTGCCGAGGTGCTGGGTATTTCGCTGGGCAGCGTATCAGCCTCGTTGGCTCGCTCACTCGCGCGCCTGGGACGCGCCGATGGGAGGTGAAACTATGAGCGGCAAGTACGCTCATTTGTCGGACGAAGAATTGGTTCGGTTTGCGGATGGCGAGCTTTCATCCCGGAACGTAGTTGAAAGCAACGCACATCTTGAGGCGTGCTGGGAGTGCCGCACTCGCCTCCGGCAGTTGGAAGGGACGATTGCCGAGTTTGTGGATGTTCACCATCGCACCCTCGATCATCAGTTGCCGCCCAGTGCCGGTCCGCGCGCGCTGCTGAAAGCGCGACTGGCAGAGTCCGCAGCCGCCTCTGAAGCGGGCTGGCTGCACTCGCTCCAGCGGGCCTTCGCTGGGGAAAAACTTGCTTATGTGGGAGCCGCGCTTCTGGCCGCGGCTTTGGGGACGTTCATCGGATACAACTATATGTCGTCGCCACCGACCATACGAGGGGCGGTCCGCGCTATTCCTGACCCTCGGCTAACGCCCGGTGCTACGCGCGCAATCAGCGCAAGCGATGTCTGCAACGTCAAGCTACAGCGACGATGCCCGGCTGCTTCCCGCTTCGATT
>CAVWLH010000004.1:2500-99132 GCA_963755925.1 uncultured Acidobacteriaceae bacterium
GCAAACTGACGGCTGAAAGCTGATAGCTGACAGCCGGCGGCGAAGCCGCCGAGTGAGCTGAGTAAATTTTGTGGTCAAGCTACTAAGGGCGCATGGTGGATGCCTTGGCAGAAGCAGGCGATGAAGGACGTGGCAAGCTGCGATAAGCCTCGGGGAGCCGCAAGTAGGCATTGATCCGGGGATTTCCGAATGGGGAAACCCTATACGGCAAAACCGTATAACGGCCCGATAAATTCATAGTCGGGTACGAGCGAACCCAGGGAAGTGAACCATCTCAGTACCTGGAGGAAAAGAAAACAATAGTGATTCCGATAGTAGTGGCGAGCGAACTCGGAATAGCCCAAACCTAAAGCACCTTCGGGTGAATTAGGGGTTGTAGGGTCCGCAACAGTAGAGTTACCAATCCAGTCGTTAGTCGAAGCCCTCTGGAAAGGGGTGCCATAGCGTGTGATAGCCACGTAGACGAAAACGAACTGGACTCGAAGCGGATACCTGAGTAGGGCGGGGCACGTGAAACCCTGTCTGAATCCACGGAGACCATTCCGTAAGGCTAAATACTAGCTTCTGACCGATAGTGAACCAGTACCGTGAGGGAAAGGTGAAAAGAACCCCAGCGAGGGGAGTGAAATAGTACCTGAAACCGTGTGCCTACAAGCAGTGGGAGGGCTATGCCCGCAAGGGAATGCCTGACCGCGTGCCTATTGCATAATGAGCCGGCTAGTTATTCTTGTCAGCAAGGTTAAGCGCAAGCGAGCCGTAGCGAAAGCGAGTCCTAATAGGGCGTTCAGTTGGCAGGAATAGACGCGAAGCGGGATGATCTACCCTTGGCCAGGTTGAACGTGGGGTAACACCCACTGGAGGACCGAACCGGTGTTTGTTGAAAAAAGCTCGGATGAGCTGAGGGTAGGGGTGAAAGGCTAATCAAATTCCGTGATAGCTCGTTCTCTCCGAAATAGCTTTAGGGCTAGCCTCGTGTGATTTGCAGCGGTGGTAGAGATCTGGATGGACTATGGGGCTTTCCAGCTTACAGAATCCAACCAAACTTCGAATGCCGTGGACAACCAGCACGGGAGTCAGACAGCGGGGGCTAAGCTTCGTTGTCGAGAGGGAAACAGCCCAGATCGCCTGCTAAGGTCCCCAAGTCTCAGTTAAGTGGGAAAGGATGTCGGAACGCCCAGACAGCCAGGAGGTTGGCTTAGAAGCAGCCATCCTTTAAAGAAAGCGTAATAGCTCACTGGTCAAGCGGTCCGGTGCCGACAATTCAACGGGGCTTAAACTGAGCACCGAAGCAGCGGATGCATGGCGTCAAGCCATGCGTGGTAGGAGAGCATTCTCAACGGATTGAAGCGGGATCGTAAGGACCCGTCGACAGTCGAGAAGAGACCCTGCCGGCATAAGTAGCGATAACGGAGGTGAGAACCCTCCGCGCCGAAAGTCTAAGGTTTCCTGAGGAAGGTTAATCCGCTCAGGGTTAGTCGGTCCCTAAGGCGAGGCCGAAAGGCGTAGTCGATGGACATCCGGTTAATATTCCGGAACTCCCTTTGATTCGTTATTACGATGGGGTGACGCAGAAGGATACGTGCAGCCTGTTATGGCTATCAGGTTCAATGCGTGTAAGCCGGTTTCTCCAGGCAAATCCGGAGAGACACTAACGGTGAGACGCAAAGGAGTAGTCCGTATGGACGAAACGCACCGATTTCACACTGCCAAGAAAAACCTCTAAGGAGAAATGAAGGGAACCGTACCTCAAACCGACACAGGTAGACGAGGAGAATATCCAAAGGCGCTCGGGAGAACGCTCGTTCAGGAACTCGGCAAATTGACCCCGTAACTTCGGGAGAAGGGGTGCCCCGGTAGCGTGCAAGCGCGAGGGGGCCGCAGTGAAGCGCGCACGGCGACTGTTTAACAAAAACACAGGTCTCTGCAAAGTCGAAAACGACGTATAGGGGCTGACGCCTGCCCGGTGCCGGAAGGTTAAAGGGAGAGGTCAACCGCCGCAAGGTGGTGAAGCTTCGAACTGAAGCCCCGGTGAACGGCGGCCGTAACTATAACGGTCCTAAGGTAGCGAAATTCCTTGTCGGGTAAGTTCCGACCTGCACGAATGGCGTAACGATCGTGCGACTGTCTTAACGAGCGACTCGGCGAACTTGTAGTACCGGTGAAGATGCCGGTTACCCGCATCTAGACGGAAAGACCCCGTGCACCTTTACTATACCTTCACTATGAACTATGGCACTTGCTGCGCAGGATAGGTGGGAGGCTTTGATTTCAGGCTCTCGGGCTTGGAGGAGCCAACGGTGAGATACCACCCTGCGAGTTCTGTGGTTCTAACCTACTCCCGTAATCCGGGAGAGGGACATAGTGAGGCGGGTAGTTTGACTGGGGCGGTCGCCTCCTAAATTGTAACGGAGGCGCGCGAAGCTACACTCAGGCTGTTTGGAAATCAGCCGTCGAGTGCAAAGGCATAAGTGTGGTTGACTGCGAGTCCTACAAGACGAGCAGGTGCGAAAGCAGGCCTTAGTGATCCGGTGGTTCTGTATGGAAGGGCCATCGCTCAACGGATAAAAGGTACGCCGGGGATAACAGGCTGATCGGAGCCAAGAGTTCATATCGACGCTCCGGTTTGGCACCTCGATGTCGGCTCATCGCATCCTGGAGCTGTAGAAGGTTCCAAGGGTTAGGCTGTTCGCCTATTAAAGCGGTACGTGAGCTGGGTTCAGAACGTCGCGAGACAGTTCGGTCCCTATCTGATGTGGGCGTAGGAGATTTGCGAGGACCTGTCCTTAGTACGAGAGGACCGGGATGGACGAACCTCTTGTGTTCCAGCTGTCATGCCAATGGCACGGCTGGGTAGCGAAGTTCGGTTGTGATAAACGCTGAATGCATATAAGCGTGAAGCACTCCTCAAGATGAGATCTCCCAACCCAAAAGGGTAAAGAAGGGCACACGAAGACCACGTGTTTGATAGGCTGGATGTGAAAGTGCAGTAATGCATGAAGCTTACCAGTACTAATCGCCCGTTCGGCTTGACCATAAAATTTACTTGGCTACACGTGTTACCCCATTTCGCGCAGAAACTGGTGCGCTATGGGAAACCCCGTGCACGTTGAAGAACTTGTCAGCGTGCGGAGCTCGACGGAGCTCCAGCCTTAAATTTTCAGTACTCGCTTTGCAAGTCCTGATGCTATTCAGTTGTGAGAGATCGCCCGCCGCGTAGCGTGGGGCAGATTTGAAAGGGCACGGCTTTAGCCGTGCCGTCAATCGGCTCTCTCAAATTGTCATCCCGAGGAGGGCTTTAGCCCGGCGAGGGATCTGCGGTTCCGACGAGCCGCTAGAAAGTTCTTTACAAGATCGACGCTAGAGGTCCTGCGTGGAACCACGCCTGGGGCCGAGTGGCGCGATGAGCGCCCACGTCAATGAAGCCGGTGATCTTACCGCGGGGGAAACACCCGTTCCCATCCCGAACACGGAAGTTAAGCCCCGCAGGGCCGATTGTACTGCACGCGAAAGTGTGTGGGAGAGTAGGTCGTCGCCGACATAAATAACGGCCATCAAGAGAAATCCTGGTGGCCGTTTCCTTTTGCGCAAAAAGATCCCTCGCTCCGCTTCGGGATTTCGGCTGCGGGCTCCCGCTTCGCTCACCCCCGCAAAGCGCCTCGACATAAATAACGGCCTCACGTGAATAACATGGGGCCGTTCCCTTCTCTGCGGACGGATTGCAAAGATGTCTTCGATAGTGCTACAAACGAAACCATGAACAAGGCCATCGCGACCTACGCCAGCCTCGAAGAAATGAAGGCCGCGGAACTTCGCGAGTGGCGCGCCTTGCCTCCGCACGAGCGTCTGCGCGCCGTCGCGGAGATCAGCCTCGCAGCCTACCAAATGAAGGAACCCACGCAAGATGTTCGACGAATGCAAAGAACTCTTGTCCATCTTCAACGCCCGAAACGTTAGGTACCTGGTGGTCGGCGGATACGCTGTCTCGCTGCACGCTCAGCCCCGATCGACGCAGGACGTCGACATTCTGATTGCCACCGACACGAAAAACGCAGGTGCAGTTTATGAAGCGTTGCAGGCGTTCGGTGCACCGTTAGAAGGACTCGGCCCTGCCGATTTTGCCGAGCGAGATAAGTTCTTTCGCATGGGACGCGCACCTCTCGCCGTGGACATACTGCCGGAGATCGACGGCATTAGTTTCGAGGATGCGTGGCGGAATCGGATCGAAATCCTGATTGACCAGCACAGCGGGCTCAAGGCGTTTTTCATTTCGAGCGAGGACTTGATTGCCAACAAGCTGGCCGCCAGGCGCCCGCAAGACTTGGCCGACGTAGCTGCCCTCCGCCAGGCCGCGAAGGCCGAGGATTGAGCCCGTCGTGGCTTCGTACTGCACGCGAAAGTGTGTGGGAGACTAGGTCGTCGCCGGCATAAATAACGGCCTTGACCTGCCCCCCATCTTTAGTCCAAGGATAATGAGACTTTCTCCGGTTTTTGTTCGCCCCAGGCACCTTTCTCCGTAGCGGGGATGGGGGTGTGGGGCAAGGGGCCGGCGTTTGAGGCCTCTTGCCCCACATCAGTTCTGTCGAAGGTCGCTGCTGGCCGTGACGTGACCGGCGAATTTTGTACCAGAGCAAATGTTAGAGAAACTGGTACAAGAGGAGCTGAAGCATGGCACGGAAGAAGCACAGTGCAGAGCAGATTGTCGCCCTGCTGCGACAGACCGAAGTCGAATTAGCCAACCATAAGAGCATCGGCCAAGCCTGCAAAGAGGCCGGGATCACCCAACAGACCTATTACCGCTGGCGCAAAGAGTACGGCGGGCTGAAGCTGGAACAGGCGCGACGGCTGAAAGAGCTGGAGAAAGAGAACAGTCGTCTGCGTCGCCTGGTGACGGAGTTGTCGCCCGGTGCCCCAGGTTCGCCCTTGTGTTGGGCTAACCTGGGTGACTGCTTCGCGGGGCTGGCTGCGCATGTGCCGTCCCTGAAGGGACTCGGGTTCTTGTTAATCACGCTACCCAGCGCTGAAGCGCTGGGCTATCCTATGCCGTCCCGCGCGCGGGACTGGGAAGTCCTCGCTCAGGATGACACACCTTGCGCATCAGAAAGTACGGTGCGTCACGCGTGCGCCCGGTGATGATGCCTTAGATCCCGCAGCCGCTCCGCGTCAATCGTGCCGCCGACAAACAAGATTGCTACCGCTGCGCTGGCGATGGCCAGCAAGCCATCAACCAGAAATGCAATGTGAATTCCCGCCGGCATCGACGCGGCCGAGACCACAATCGCCGTGTTGAATCCCACGCCGATGGATCCGCCCGCAATCTGGAACATGTAGACAATGGCGCCGGCCAGGCTGGCCTGCGAGGGATCGAGGGCGGTGATCGCCGCCGTGGTGATGGAGGAATAGAACAGCCCAACCCCTATGCCGAGCACGACCATTCCGAAGATGAGCTGCTCATAGGTTGTGCTTCCGGAGATTCGGGAAAGAAGAATCATGCCCGCACCCAGCAGCAGCGCGCCCAGGGTGACGATCAGCTTCGGCCCGAGAAGCTGGTAAAGCCGTCCCGCGATGAACGACGTCACCATGAATGTTCCCATCATCGGCAGCAGCCCGGCGCCCGATCCGATCGCACTGAAGCCCAGCGTCTTAGACATGAACTGCGGCAGGTAGAGCAGCGCGGCGAAGAAGATGGCCGAGGCCAGCAATGTCGCGATGCTGGCGGCGACGAATCCCCGGTTTTGCAGGACAGTCTCGGGCACCAGGGCACTGTCGCCGGCCCGGCGCTCGATCAATAAGAACGCCGCCAACGCCGCTGCCGCCAGCACGAACAGGAAGATGATCAGCGGCGCCGTCCAGCCGAGGTCGAGGGCCCAGTCGAGAGCCAGCAGAAGAGCCAGCAGTCCAACGGAAAGCGCGGCCGTCCCACGATAATCAATTCCATCGTGGTGATCGACGGGCGCGTCGCGCGGCACCACCAGCAGGGTGATGAGGACTGCCCCGGCGGCGACCGGCAGATTGACGAAGAAGATCCACCGCCATCCCACGGTGTCGGTCAGCAGGCCACCCAACAAGGGACCGACTGCATTGCCGAATCCCGCCGCGCCCAGAATCACGCCGCCCGCAAGTCCTGCCTTGGCCCGAGGCAGCAGACTATAGGTCATGCCCAGGATGGCGGGCCACATCATCGCTCCGCCGATCCCCATCAGAAAGCGGCAGGCCAGCAGCACCCAAACATTCGGAGCGAATCCGCCGATCAGGGAGAAGCCTGCGAAGAATGCCGCCCCAGCGAGGAAAATGCGCCGGCGGCCGAACATGTCGGCTAGCCGTCCTCCGGTAACAATAAGGACGCCGAAGACCATGGCGTAGCCGTTGATGACCCACTGCACCGTGGTGACGTTGGTATGGAGGGTATGCTCGATGGCAGGAAGCGCAACCGAGAGCGCAGTAAAGTCATTGGCAACTACCAGAACGGCGACCCCCATCGCAATCATGCCAAGAATCGTCGCTTTATTGAGGTGGTCTTCTGTCGCGGCCATCCGCACCCCTTTTTGTGTGCCCGCAGAGTTTCGCACAAAAGCCTTGGCAAAGCGAAGCCTCAATGTCACAGATCCGCGAAGTACGGCTTGACCTTGGAAGTAGGTAGGGGTCGAAGGGCCGTTCAATCTATAGGGAAGCCTGGCCAGTGCGGCACGCACGCGACTCTCTGTGCCAATACCCACCCATATCCGCCATGCGGCAGACCGGGTGGGAGTGGTGGAGCGCTGCCGTTCTACTTTGCAGGGGCGCCAGCGAGGGTATAGTCCCCGGTACATTTGTAGTCCACACCTTCATCGCTGGTTGGGGTGAGGGTGCAGCCGCCCGTGCTTTTAATGCCCTTCATCTTCCCGGTGCCGGCGGTGGCCTGGTACTTGTTCGTCTCGGACTGAAGCGCGCCGTTCTTCATAGTTCCCGTGCTTTGATAGTTGTAGTAAACCTTGTCGCCGTTATCGAAAGTCACGGTGTAGACTCCCCAGTTCTTCATGCGGGTAGCCGTTATGTCGCCGTGCTCGGAGTAGGCGCCCTCTTTGGCCGCGGCCCCGCCGACATCTCCTGTAACCGTGCACTTGCCCTGGGCCAGCATGAAGACGTGGCCCTGCTGGTCGCCTGCCGGGATGCTTTGCTGGACGTCAGGCTTGCCGCACTTGCCGGACATCGTAGCTTTGGTTTGCGCCGAGGCCATCGCAACCGCCGCGGCAACGAACACACAGATACACATGGTCCTATAGTTCATTCACTCTCCTTTGTTGTTTAGGTAGCTACAGATTGTACGCCTATCACTAAAGTTCAATACAAGAGGAAATTGCGATTGGCCGTGGGACCGCTGCGTAGGTCTGAAACACGGGTACGACTGGAGTGGATTCCCGCGTCAGAGGATTTCCGCCGGCGGTCCGTGTTGGGTGGATCAAGCGTCCGCCGGCATTCTCTTCTTGCGCTTAATGATTACCAGGTAGCAGATGGCGTAGACCACATAAGCCGAGCCGAGCACGACGAAGAAAATGGTCTGGCTCAAAGTAATGGCGAAGACCACGACCGAGGTTGCCAGGAGCCACATGAAAGCTTCGCCGAGAAGACCATCCTTCCAATTTGGGGTTGCTCCGCCAGACGGAAGCTGTGGTCGCAGCGCGGGCAGCAGTCGCGGGACGGCCGCACAGTAGGCACGATAGCTGTCGCCCTGGGTCGCGGAAATCGCAGCCTCCTCGCGCAAGATCAGGCGATAGTCGAACAGCACCATCCCCGCCACAAGGATGCAAAAACCAATACGGCTTGCCATCAAGCCAAAGCCGATTGCCAGCAGAATATTGCCGAAGTAGAGCGGGTTGCGCAAGTAGCGATAAGGGCCGTCGGCGACCAGGCGCGTGGTGTGCAACCGCATATCGACCATAACTTCAGGGTTGAGGTAAGCCGTTCCCCAGGTGCGCACGGCCGCATTGGCAATGCAGAACAGCGCAGCGACTGCGAAGATTGCGTGATACTCCCAGTCAGCTGCGGGCGCGCTGCGCAGCCGGGCAGTCCAGTCAATCAGGGCTGCGCCGACGTTCTGATGATCCACGGAATAACTGGAGAACGCGACCCCGAATATCGCGCCGAAAATCCAGAAGCGGAATTTGAACTCGAAGTCGCTGGCTGCCAGCATCGTGCCTCCTCTTGTCGGGTGCTCGCCGGCGGGAAGATCATACCCCAGCCGCGCGCCGTAAGTCGCCATTCAAGCTATGCATGGGCGACTGCACTTTCGAACAGGGTAGAGCAGCCTCTGCTGCCTGTCCTGAATTGCGGCCTCAGGCCAGTAGCCGTGATGACGGCAAAGTTCTACTGTGGAATTCAAGCTGCGAAAGTAAGCCATGGGCAACGCAGCAATGCAAGGGTGACTCGTAGTACAGCAAGTAGGCCGTGCTGCGGGAAACAGAAGTTCAGCTATCAGTCTCTGGTAGCTGACATGGGGCTGGCGAGCTTAAAAGGGGGAGTTCGCTGGCCCTTTTGTATTTGAGGGAACAATCGGAGCAAGAGAAACCTTTCAGCGCGGCGCTTCGGGCGCCGTGGTCGTTTCTGCTTACTGGTAACGCAGGCTTTCGATAGGATCGAAGTGCGCGGCTCGTGCGGCAGGGGCCGTTCCGAATAAAACCCCGACCAGGCTGGAAACCAGCACGGCGATGATCACTGACCACCCTGAGATGGGGACGCGGTAGTTGGTGATGAAGCGCACGGAGAGCGGCAGCGCCAAGCCCAGAACAATCCCAACCACGCCGCCGGCCAGCGAAATCAGGATCGCTTCCACCATAAATTGCGCACGTATTTCAGAGTTTGTGGCGCCCACCGCTTTGCGCACGCCAATCTCTCGGATGCGGGCATTCACCGTGGCCAGCATGATGTTCATGATGCCCACGCCGCTCACAATCAGCGTCAGCACCGAGATCAGCAACAGCACCTCCGTCAGCGTGTCCGCAGTTTTGGCGGCCACTTGCAGCAGTTGGGTCAAATTGTCGACGCGATAAACCGACTCTGCGCGATGCCGGGACTGCAACACATCATGGATCTCCTGCGTGGCACGAGGTACCTCAGCGGAGTCCGATACCGAGAAAGAAAAGTTGCTTCACCTCGTCGCTGTTGGTGAAGTAGCGCGCCACGGTGTAGGGAACCAGGATGGTGTCATCGGAGATTTCGGACTGGCCGAACGTATCCACGCGCTCACGAAAAGTCCCAATCACGGTAAAGGGAAGTCCGTTGAGCTTGATCTCCTGGCCTACCGCAGAGTCCACTGAACCAAGCGCGTCGGCCAGCTTCTGGGTTATGACCGCGACTTTGTTGCGCGCCGAGGTGTCGCCATCATCGAAGAACCGGCCTGAAAGGATCTGCAAATTGCGCACGTTCTGATACTGGCGGGAGACGCCGAGCACGATGATCTCCCGCTCTTTGCCGCCGGTTACGGCGATGCGATCATGAAACTCGATCATGGGCGAGGCATTGCTGATGCCGGGAACCTGCTGGCGCACCGCATTCAAGTCGTCGAGGGTGAGGAAGTCGCTGGAAGCGTCGCGGCCATAGATGCCGCCCCCGGCGTATTCCGCCACCATCATGTTGGAGCCGATGTTTTGGATTTGCTGTAGCAGATATTGCTTGCCGGTGAGGCCGATGGTGACTACCAGAATGAGCGACGCCGTTCCGATCACCATCCCCAGCGACGTCAGGATGAACCGCATCTTGCCGATACGAAAGGTCTGGAGCGCGACGCTCAACGTATCGCCTAAGACGAACTTGGGATACCGTCGCCCGTTGTTGCCATTGCCTGCCATTCTTGAGCTTTAGACTACTCGTGTGGGCATACGGCTGCAATGCGGATAGCGGCACGAACGTCTCGTCATCATACAAGTAGCTGATGGCTCACCAGAAAATCTCTCGCTACGGCACTGGCGTCTTTCTTCTGTCCATCGACGGCGTAGTTCATCGCGCGCATATCATCGGCGGTGATGCGGCCTGCGAGGCGCGCGAACCCAGCTTCTGCCCTCGGACACTTCTGGAAAAGAGCGGGCCGCACAATCGGCACGGCGTCATAAGGAGGAAAATAATGCTTGTCATCCTCCAGCACGACCAGGCCGAGCGCGGCGATGAGGCCATCGGTATTGTTGCCGGCCACAATGTCGACTGACCGGTTCTGGAGCGCGCGATAAAGCAGCCCCAGATCCATCACGCGCGGAGTTTCGGCAAAGTGCAGGTCATAGGTTTTGACCAGGCCTTGATAGCCATCCTGCCGCTCGAGAAATTCGTAACCCACTCCCAGCCTCATCTGCGAAGCCACACCCGCAAGTTGCGAAAGCGTTTTCACTCCGAGCCGCCGCGCGTCGTCGCCGCGCATCACCATCGCGAAGCTGTTGTTGAATCCCAGCGGCGGCATGACATCGAGGTTGAAGCGGCGCTTGTACTCGTTGCTTCACGCGCTGGTAGACACTGGCCGGGTCGCCGGAAAATTGTTCCTTGAGGATCGCCGCCAGCGCCGTGCCCGTGTACTCGACGTAGGCGTCGATGCGCCCGGCGAGTATTGCCTGTTGGCAGATGTAAGTTCCGGCCAGATAGAAGCGGCCGTCAACCGGCATCTGGCAAACGCTGTGCAGATATTGCGTCAGCAGTTCGCCCAGGATGAGCTGTTCGGTGAAGTTCTTGGAGCCGACGGTCAGCTCGGCCTCGCGGGACAAGCAGCCGCTGCAAACGGTCAGCGCCAATGCGGAGAGGAATGTGCGGCGATTCATGGTCAGCTTCGGTGCCGTACCAGCAGCTTCTCGACGCCGCTGAGCAGCAGGTCGGCGGCCAATGCGATCAGAGCCGCGGGGATTGCGCCGGCCAGGATGACCCCGTTATCCACCATGGCGATGCCGCGAAAGATAAATTCGCCGAGACCTCCCGCGCCGATCGCGGCGGCGATGGTGGCCACGCCAATCGTGATCACCGCGGCAACCCGAATTCCCGCAAGCATGACCGGCAGCGCCAGCGGCAGTTCGACATGCCACAGAAGTTGGCCGGAGGTGAGTCCCATTGCAATCGCCGCCTCCCGCACCGGCGGGCTTGATGCCGGCGATGCCAACATAGGTGTTGCGTACGATGGGCAGCAGCGCGTAGAGCGCCAGGGCAACAATGGCCAGGCGATCGGCCCGCGCGCCCAGCCACGGCAGCGGCAGCAGCAATCCGAATAGCGCCAGGCTGGGAATGGTTTGAATGACGTTCGTGCTGCCCAGCACCACTGCCTTCCACTTTGGCCTGCGGGTCAGAAGGATTCCCAGCGGCACGCCGATGGCGATCGCCAGCAGCATCGAGACGCCGACCAGCCACAGGTGTTCGGCGGTGAGCGTGGCGACCTCGCGTTTGTGGGTGAAGATGAAGTTCACGAGAAGCTCGCTCGATTCGGCATTTCTCGCTGACCAACTGATCGCCGCTTAACTGTTTGGAACTTTGAAACACCTGCTGGCGCGTGCGAAATACATCCACATACGCCTTCACCGATGGGTCGGGCGTCTCCAGAAATTCTTTCGGGCTATACACTCCGCGCAGTCTGCCATCTTCCATCAGCCCGATCCGGCTGCCCAGCAGCAGCGCCTCACTCACATCGTGAGTCACAAAGACGATCGTCTTGCCCAGCTTCTGCTGGAGCTTCTGGAACTCGATCTGGATCTCGGCCCGGGTGATGGGATCGAGTGCGCCGAAGGGTTCGTCCATCAGCAGGATGGGCGGCTCGGCCGCCAGCGCTCGCGCCAGTCCAACGCGCTGCCGCTGTCCTCCGGAGAGCTCGTCGGGATATCGGCTGGCGAACTCGCCAATCGGCAGTCCTACCAGCGCCAACACTTCTTCTACGCGGGATGCGATCTTGCGCTGCTCCCATCTTCAAGCTTGGGGACCAGGGCTACGTTTTCGAACACGGTGTAGTGCGGAAAGAGGCCGACATCCTGGATGGCATAGCCGATGCGACGCCGCAACTGGACCGTGTCCCACTGGTCGACGGCTGTGCCTTCAACCCGGACTTCGCCCGAGGTTGCGGTGAGCAGCCGATTGATCAGCTTCAGCGAGGTTGTTTTCCCTGATCCGCTGCGGCCCACCAGCATAAAGGTCTCGCCCGTACGCACCGCGAGATCCAGCCTCGACAGCAGGCTTCTTGCCTTGCGGCAGGCGAAAGCCGACGCCGGCAAATTGGATGGCATATGCTGGAATCGTTGGGCATTGGCAAGCGCACGCGAAAATGCCGCTCCAGCCTATCAGAGTTGTTTCTTCTTGTGGAATTGCGAGGCGCAAACAGGAATAGCAGCACAAATGCGAATGCCGAGGCAGCATTCTGCCCCGGCATAAATGTCATTGTCGAATTTGTGCTACAGCCTCAGGCTAAGAGATTAGTAGCGTCCCCAACCGCCGCCACCGCCACCACCGCCACCGCGGCCACCACGTCCGACCGCCGCGTCCGCCACCGCCGCCTTCGCGCCGCGGCCGGTCCGTCTTGGGACGGGCTTCGTTCACGGTCAGGTTGCGCCCGCTGAGGTTGGTGCCGTTCAGCGCTTCCATCGCCTTGCCGGCCGAGTCATCGTCCGACATTTCGACAAATGCGAAGCCGCGCGATTGCCCGGTGTCGCGATCGGTCACAATGCTGACCCTATCGACTGGGCCATACGCTTCAAACATCGCGCGTACCTGGTCTTCAGTCGCATCGAAGCTTAGGTTCCCCACGTAGATGTTCTTCATTGGTTCCTCGCTTTCAGAGTAGGCCGCTTGCCGGCCGATCCTTTGGCAGCCCTACGCGGCATGAATTGGGGTGATTACGACCAAAGACTCAATCGCCTTCTCATCGTCGCAAATAGCAGAGGGCAGCGTCTGCCACCCTCGCTTCGTGCTTCTTGTTTACAGAACCTGTACGTTCTCAGCCTGCCAACCCTTGGCGCCACGCTTCACGTCGAAGCTCACGGCTTGACCTTCCTGCAGGGAGCGGAAGCCGTTCGACTGAATGGCGGAGAAATGGACGAAAACATCTTCGCCGTTCTGACGTGAAATAAAGCCAAAGCCTTTGGCATCGTTAAACCACTTTACTGTTCCTTGTTCCATTTGTTTCTTGATTTTCCTTAATGTTGATGTTGCGTTGGTGAATCGGAAGGTTACAGGCAGGAATCGCTCGAAACAGAAGGAGGGATGGCTGCTAAACGCGCCGTTCGAACACACGCAAACTTATTATACAACAACTGCCGCCCTTGGTGCTCAGAAAAGCAAGAAGCATGGGCATTGTCTGACATCAGACCGAGATTCTCGCTTCTAGCCCCGACGAAGGCTTCGGTTTCCTTCAGAATCTGCGACACCAGGTCGGCGGACGCCGCCTCGCAATAGATGCGCAGCAGCGGTTCGGTGCCCGAAGCGCGGACCAGCACCCAGGCCTCGGCTCCATTGCCGTAGGTGGGCGCGTCCAGAAAGAACTTCACGCCGTCCAACGTCTCCACCTTCTGCACGCCGAAGCTACCGATCGCTCCCAGGTCTGGCCTGGACGCGCCGCATGGCTTCATCCTTAACGTCGTTGCTCAGATGAAGATCGATGCGGCCATAGTGATGCTCGCCGTATTCCTTTTGCAGATCGCGCACCAGTTGTCCCAGCGGCTTTTCTTCTTCCGCCATGATGTTGGCCAGCAACAGCGAATTCAGAATGCCGTCGCGCTCCGGCAGATGGCGGCGTAATGCCGATGCCACCCGACTCCTCGCCGCCGATCAGAATGTCGCGTTCCAGCATAAGATCGCAAATGTACTTGAAGCCGATGCCGCACTCGTGCAGCCTGCGTCCGTATTTCGCGGCGATGCGGTCCAGCATCCGGGTGGTATTGAACGCCCGCACAATCTCGCCCGGCCATTGCTTGCGCTTCAGCAGCCACTCCAGGATCACGCAATAGATCTTGTGCGCATCCACAAAGCTGCCGTCTTCCGCGACCGCGCCAATGCGGTCTGCGTCGCCGTCCGTCGCCATCCCGGCCTGGCAGTGCGCATGCACGACCGTCTCCTGCAGCATCGCGATGTGCGGCTCGATCGGCTCAGGATTGATGCCGGGGAACAGCGGGTTGAGTTCGCCGCGAATCTCGAAGTGATGGATGCCGCTTTCGGTGAAGATGCCTTTCAGCACGCCGCGTCCGGCGCCGTACATCACGTCGATGGCGAACTTGAAGCCGGCTTTCTCAATCAGCTTCAGATCGACAAAGTTCTTGATGGCTGCGATGTACGGCGTCTTGAAATCGGTGACGGTCACGCTGCCGCCCTTGCGCTCCAGCCGCGGCGAATCCAACTCGCCCTCAATCGCCTTCATGATCGCCGGCGTGCCTGAGCCGCCATAGCCGGCCTTGTACTTCACTCCGTTCCAGTTGAAGGGATTATGGCTGGAGGTGATCATCACACCGCCGGCCGCGCCCAGGTTCTTCACCGCGTAGGAGAGCGCGGGAGTGGGCGTGTAGTCGTCGGAAAGACGCACCGCGATGCCCGCCGCCGCGAGAACTTCGGAGATGATCTGCGCCGCCCGCGGGGAAGCGAAGCGCGTATCGTAGCCGACGACCAGGCCTTTGCTGGCGTCCTCGTGTTCGTGGACGTAATGCGCCATCGCGTTGCCGACGCGGCGCACATTGTCGAAGGTGAAGTCGTCGGCAATGATGCCGCGCCATCCATCGGTGCCGAATTTGATTTCAGTGGCCATTGAAGTTTGAAGGGACGCAGCTTTAGCTGCGCCGTAACCGCACTCTAATTATGTGTCATCCCGAGGAGGCCTTCAGGCCGACGAGGGATCTGCTGTTCCGGCGTCCGCATTCCGGCCATCTGCCGCCCTTAGAGGGACTCAACCATATATAGCAGCAACCCAGCGCTGAAGCGCTGGGCTAATCGTCGTCCCGCAAGCGGGAGTCGCTTCGTCGCCCTTTGCAGCGATGTGAGCTATCAACTTCGCGTCAGAGCACGAACCAACATGATTTGGCTGATTGCTAATTGCTAACTGCTAACTGCTAACTGCTTCTTCACACCAGCCGCTTCAGTTTCTTCTCGTCCAGATACTTCACCACTTTGCCGACATCCTGCGCGTGCTCGCGGGTGGTAATCAGCAGCGCGTCGTCGGTCTCCACCACAACAAGGTCTTTCACGCCAACGACGGCGACGAATTTGTCGGCCCGGCAATGGATGAAGTTTCCTTCTGCATTCAGGGTGAAGGATTGCTCGGCTGCGATGACATTGGCGCTGTCTTTCCCACCGGCATTCCGATGCTCATAGAGCGCCGTCCACGAGCCCAGATCGTTCCATCCAAAGCCGGCTGGAATGCAATAGATGCCCGACTTGCCTTCGCCTTTCGCCGAGCGCGGCTCCAGCAATGCATAGTCCACGCTAATGTTTTCGCATTTGGGATAGAGCTTGGCGAAGGTCTTTTCGAACTTCCGCGTCCCGTAGCTCGCCGCAATTTCTTCCAGCAGCGGCGCAGTCTTGGGCAAGTGGTCGCGCAAGGCGTCGGCCAGAGTACGCGCTCCCCAGACGAACATGCCGCTATTCCAGAAGAAGTTGCCGGCCTTCACGAACTGCTCCGCGATCTTGGCCGTCGGCTTCTCGGTGAAGCGTCGCACATTGAGTGGATCGGCACCCGAACCGGTGAGCCTCGCATTGAGCCCTGCCTTGAAGGGGGCGGCCTTCAGGCCGTCCGTTACATCCGACCCAACGAGGCTGGCTTTAGCCGCTGAGGAACTGCCCCTTGACCAGGCCGGAGCCTGCTTAGCGCCAGCTTCGATGTAGCCGTAGCCGGTTTCAGCGCGCGTAGGCTTGATGCCGATCACGACGATGTTCGCTCCCTTTGCCGCGATCTCGGCCGCACGCCGGATGTCGTCGCGAAAACGCTTCTCGTCGCCGATGACGTGATCGGAGGGGAACATGCCGATCACCGCGCTGGGGTCGCGCTTCTCCAGCAGAAAGGCTGTCAGCCCGATCGCAGGCGCGGTGTTTCGGCCAACGGGTTCGGCAATGATCTGCTGCTTGTCGAGCTTCTTGAGCTGACGAACAATCGGAGTGCGCAGGTCGTCATTGGTGATGACCCAGAAGCGCTTCGCCTTGGCCAAGGGCAGCAGCCGCTCGACCGTCTCCTGGATCATGCTTTTCTTGCTGTTCAGCGGAAGCAGTTGCTTGGCCAGGCGCTTGCGGCTCAGAGGCCAAAAGCGCGTGCCGCGTCCGCCCGCGAGGATGACTGGATAGAAGTTATTGGCCAAATCGTTTCACCACAGAGACACCCTTCGGCTGCGCTGAGGGCAGGCTCCCGAACATAGAGAATGTTGAATGTTCGATTTTACCGAATGTCTGAATATGGTGCTCGTGAGATCATCTACCAATGTTTCCCCAGTTGTTGGTAGTCCAAAATACACTCGCCGGAGCCGGCGAAGTGGCGGGGATCCCCACCACGGAAGGATGACTTGATGCCAGCCTCGCGTTTCTCGCAGCTTCTATGTCGCGCTTTGTGGTTGTTTGTCCTGGCGGGGTTGGTTGTGCTCACGGCCCACGCGCAGAAGATCAAGGTGGCCTATGACCCTAACCTCGATTTTGCCAAGTTCAAGACCTTCGCCTGGGGCGCGCATGATGCGGTCTCTCGTCCAATGCTGGCTGCCGCCATTGCCGGTGCTATCGAAGAGGAGCTCACCAAGCGCGGCTTGCAGAAGACCGACGGCCACCCGGACCTGTATGTCCAAATGTACGGTTCATCGGATTCGGATATGGCGGTGAGTTACTCCGACCTCTACAGCGGATATGCTGGCATTCCGCCATTCGATCAGAACTTTCTGATGTGGGGTGCGGTGCCCGGCTCGACCACGACAGTGGTTGTACACAAGGGGCAACTCGTGGTCGATCTTATCGATGCAGCTCACAGGAAAATCGCATGGCGAGGCATAGCAAAAGAGAACCTCAGCGACAACAGAGGGAAGCTGGTGGACCAAGTCAATACAGCGGTAGAAAAGATGTTTAAGAAGTATCCGGTCGGCATTGCTCGCTGAGGACGCAAGCGAGCAGGCCGCTGAAAAATTCGTTGTTGTCGCGTTTTGAAGGGGCGCAGCTTTAGCTGCGCCGTCATAAGGCTTTTATTTTTGTCTTTCCGAGCGGGCTTCAGCCCGCGAGCAATCCGCTCTTCGGACTTTTTCAGCGGCCTGCGAAGGCGTGCTCTAGCCGAAGGCTGCCTCTGTGGTGGGAAAACTATTTTGCGCTGACCGATTGCGGCAGTTCGGTCTGCGGCTCCGCGACTGCTCCTGTGGGCAGCGACATTCGCATCACTTCCAGCTCCCACTGCGGCCGCACCGTGTATTCACCAACGCAGGCCGGAACCACCACGGCATCGCCAGTGGCAAAGCTGATCGGCTCCATCCCTTGCGATTCCACGATCCCCGAGCCGCTCACCGCGACCAGGATGTGTGGCGAATCGCGTGACACCTCGGAGCGCAAGGCATCGCGCAACCGCATCTTTTCCACCTTAAAAAACGGCGAGCGCACCAGAACGTCGGACTCGTCGCTCGGCCGCCGCACAACTTTGCCGGCATTGGTGTGCAGCCTGGTCGCGGCCAATCCTTCTGCGATGTGAAGTTCGCGCGGACGGCCGTAATCATACAAGCGATAGGTAATGTCCGAGGTCTGTTGCGTCTCCACCAGCACCATCCCGCCGCCAATGGTGTGCACCGTTCCGGCGGCGACGTAGAGCATGTCGCCGGCGTAGACATCGACCCAGTTCAGCAGCTTCTCCGCGCGGGTGTCCTGGATCGCCTGCTCGAAATCCGCGAGCGTCGCTCCCGCTTTCAAACCCAGCGCCACTTGCGCGCCAGGATTCGCCCGCAGCACGTACCAACATTCGGTTTTGCCGCAGGGCTGGCCGTTCTTGCGCGCTTGCTCATCATCGGGATGAACCTGCACCGACAGCTTGTCGCCAGGAAATAGAAACTTCACCAGCAGCGGAAAGCGATTGTCGTAAACGGCGGCTTGCCCCACCAGATCGCGCCCAAACTTCTTCGCCAGATCGCCCAGGCTTTGTCCGGCGAGCGGCCCGTTGGCGACGCGATTGTCTTCCCAGGTCAGCCAGCTTTCGCCGATCGGCTCCTTCACGATTCTGGTATAGATGGGGCGCAGATCGCAGGCTGCCCCACGGCCGCTCGTCGAAGATGGGGACCACCAGAGAATGGATAAAGTTGCGACATCGGTTACACGCTGGCGAAAAAGTCGCGCATGCGATCCAGCCCGCGCTGCAGATTCTCAGGCGAGGTCGCATACGAGATGCGGACGTGGTCTTGGGTGCCGAAGCCTTCGCCGGGAACGACCACGACGTGCGCCTCATGCAGCAACCGTGCGCGCACGTCGGACGCGGAGTTCATTCCGCCGCGTTCGAAATAATGGCTGACATTGGGATAAGCGTAAAACGCGCCATTCGGCGTAGCGCAGGTGATTCCGGGAATCGAGCGCAAGCCGGCGACAACCTGGTCGCGAAGAACGGATGTAGCCAGCCAGCATCTGCTTTACGCAATCCTGCGAGCCATTCAGCGCGGCCACCGCGGCCTTCTGCACAATCGACGTCGGGTTCGAGGTGCTCTGGCTTTGCAGCTTCTGCATTGCGCTGACTGATCGGCGCGGGTCCCAGCGCGTAACCCAGCCGCCAGCCCGTCATGGCGTAGGTCTTCGACAAGGAGCCGATGATGATGAGCCGCTCCTTGACCTCATGCACGCAGCCCGCCGAGAACCGCTGGCCAGTGTGGTTCAGGTAGACGTAACACTCGTCGGAGACAACATAGATACCGCGATCATGCGCCAGCGCAGCACTGCAGTCATGTCCTCGGGCTTCATCACCGCGCCCGAAGGATTGTTGGGCGAATTCAGAATGATGACTTTGGTGCGCGGGGTGATCGCGCGCTCCACCATGTCGGCGGTCAGCGCGAAATCGTGCCGTTCGTCGGTGGCAATGTAGACCGGTTCGCCGCCGGCATAGCGCACGATGTCTTTGAAGGAAACCCAGTAGGGCACCGGCAGAATGACTTCGTCGCCGTGCTCGACCAGCACCTGGATGGCATTGAACAGCGCATGCTTGCCGCCGACGGAGGCGATGCAATCTTCGCGCTTGTAGTCGGAGCCGAAGTCGGCAGCGTGCCGCTGGATGATGGCATCGCGCAATTCGGCCGTGCCGCCTACCGCCGTGTACTTGGTGAAGTCGTTGCGAATGGCCGCGATGGCCGCTTCCTTGATGTGCTCGGGCGTGGGGAAGTGCGGCTCTCCCGCGCCCAGGTCGACCAGGTCCGCGCCCGTGGCGCGAAGTTTATCGGCTTCTCCCGCCACCGCCAGAGTGGCGGAAACTTCGATGCGTTGAATTCGGTCGGTGAGAAACGAGGCGAGCTGAGTTCCGGCAGCAGTCATGGTCTGGCCGTTCATAAAAGATGTTTCCCTGTGGCTGAAATATGTCCCTGGGTGATTCTCTGGCGCACTCGCCGCTCTACCATCTCCGGCACCAGGCCGTTCAACGGGCCGCCGAGCTTGGCAATCTCGCGCACAATCCGCGAGCTGAGATAGGAATACTGTTCCGCGGGCATCATGAACACGGTTTCCACGCGCGGTTCCATCTTGCGATTCATCAGCGCCATTTGCAGCTCGAATTCGTAATCGCTGATGGCGCGGATGCCGCGCAGCACGGCGTTCGCGTTCTTCTGGATGCAGTAGCTCACCAGCAGGCCCTCGAAAACATCGACGCTGACGTTGTCGAGCTGCGAGGTCATGGCCACCAGCATCTCCTTGCGCTCCTCCATGGAGAAGAGCGTCTCGCCCTTGTCGAGGTTGCGCGCGATGGCCACGATCAGTTTATCGAAGAGTTTGCTGCCCCGGTGAATCAGGTCGAGGTGGCCGTTGGTCACGGGATCGAACGATCCGGGATAGATGGCGACGATGTCCTTCAAGGGTCCTCGGAGGCGGGGATTTACGGCTGCATGATTTTATTCTGGCTGGCGTCGGCAGGCAAACAGGAACATGACGGGGAGCCCGACTTGGGCCGTGGCAGATGCGCCGAACGATCGAAGGACCCGCCGTTGGCCAGCGGGTCGCATCACGAGTCTGCCGACTTCTGCGTTACTTCCGCCCCGCGGGCGGCTTTGGGTTGCGGAGACGGCGCGGCCTCGGCATTGGCGGCTGCGGCTTGCGCCTTGTCGGCCGCTCGAGATCAGGCCCAGCGCCTTTCGCACCTCGGCTTCGATCTTCGCCGCGATGTCCTTGTTCTCCTTCAGGAACGTCTTGGCATTTTCGCGGCCCTGGCCCACTCGCTCACCTTTGTAGCTGAACCACGAGCCGGACTTCTCCACCAGGTTCTGATTCACCGCCAGATCGATCAGGTCGCCCTCGCGCGAGATGCCTTCGCCATACATCATGTCGAACTCGGCCTCGCGGAACGGCGCCGCAGTCTTGTTCTTCACAATCTTCACGCGGGTGCGCGAGCCCACCACCTGGTCGCCGTCCTTGATGGCGCCAATGCGGCGGATGTCGATGCGGACGGACGAGTAGAACTTCAGCGCGCGGCCACCGGTGGTGGTTTCCGGATTGCCGAACATGACGCCGATCTTCTCGCGAATCTGGTTGATGAAGATGAGGCACGTGTGCGACTTGGCCACGATGCCGGTGAGCTTGCGCAGGGCCTGCGACATCAGGCGCGCCTGGAGGCCGACGTGGCTGTCGCCCATCTCGCCGTCGAGCTCGGCCTTGGGCACCAGCGCCGCGACCGAATCGACCACCAGCACGTCGATGGCGCCTGAGCGCACCAGCGCCTCGGCGATCTCCAGCGCCTGCTCGCCATAGTCGGGCTGCGAGACCAGCAGGTTGTCGACGTCAACGCCCAGCTTGGCTGGCGTAGATGGGATCGAGCGCGTGCTCGGCATCGACGAAGGCCGCCATGCCGCCCTGTTTCTGCGCCTCGGCAATCACTTGCAGCGCGATGGTCGTCTTGCCGGAAGACTCCGGCCCGAAGACCTCGACCACGCGGCCGCGCGGGAAGCCGCCGACGCCCAGCGCCGCGTCGAAAGAAATAGCGCCGGTGGAGATCACGGAAATGGGAACGACCGCGCCCTTGCTCCCCAACTTCATGATGGAGCCCTTGCCGAACTGCTTTTCGATTTGCGACAGCGCCAGGTCGATGGCCCGGCCTTTTTCAGTTTTCTCGTCCGCCATGAGTGCCGCTCCTTGGCTGCTCCGTCCCGGCACGGCATTGGCGCGGGAGGACAGGTTGAAGATGAATGCTATGGGTCAGTGAGGCAGGCGCCGTGGAATGGGCGATTCGCAGTGAAGAGCGCATGGATACCTGACGTTGCAATTATACATTGAGTTACGCCAAAAAAGCGAACAAATAGCGAAGTAGGGCGGAACGAAAGTACTAGTACGTTCGTGTCTCACATCGCGCTTGTGACGGCGATTGCGGCAGGTCAGCTGGGCATTTCTGGCGGGATTTTCACAGAAGGCAGCTCAATAATTACTGTACGATATTAACATTCAAGTACAATTTCACCAGTGCACCGCAGTTCGCACAAATGGAGCAGGCTTCAATGCGCCTCAGGCAGCGTGTACGCGAAGTCGTAGGAATGCTTCCCATCGGCAATGGTGATGTTCATCTCGCCCGTTAAGGCCGACGAGCTGGCCTGTCCCCGAGTCGGGCACGACGGAGACGGTCAAATGTGGTGCTCCGCGAGTCATGATGCCGGTGTGATGCAGCAGGAAAGTACCCTTGTGTCCCGCCAACGTCCCGGTGAACTGTTCGATCGCGACGTATACCGCCGAGCCCTTCACGTCGGTGCCGGCGGTCAGCATCTCGACCCTGCTGGTGCCTTCGAGACCGCCGTGGAACTGCTTGTCGATGGACATTCGACTGACAGCAGCCGGCTTGGATTGATCGTCTGCGGCTTGAGGAACTACCTTCACCTCAAATGTTCCGGTTGCATGTGCGGTCATCAACACATCCTTGTTGTTCGGCATTGGAGTCTTCGACGAGTCCTGCGCAGCTGCCGAATAGGACAGGGCGAAGAGCACACCCAGGGTCACGATGATGTAGCTTATGGTCCGAGATTCCGGTGTCATATTCGTTCCATAGCCTGGCTATCGTTTCAGCAAGTCCACCGGCTCGCGTACATCGGTCACGCGGAAATATTTCGCCAGCGAAGGATAGCGCTGCGCCACGGCTTCGTACATCGCGTAGGCCACATTGCGATAGGAAAAGTGACCGGCTGCACCCGTCCGCAGCTCGCTGATATAGATCGCCTCGGCCAGGTCCATCTTGAACAGCGTGCGCTTGCGGAAGGCCAGTGGGATGACGTATTGCGACTGTGCTCCGCTTCGGGCTGATTCGCCGGCCGGCAACCTGCCCGGCGGTATCCCGCGCACGCTCCATCGCAACCTGATAGCGCTCGGCCAATCCTGCCGAATCGATCTCTACCGGTTCGTCGTATCCGTGCGCCGTGGTGTAGTCCTGCACAATCTGCACGCAGCGGCGATGGCGATGCATGTCGCGAAAGCCGCCGATGTCCATCAGGATGTCGAAGCGGAATTGCTGTCCGGCGCAGAAGGCGCGCGAGACTTCATCGTGACGCCCGCGATGACGCAGGCCCATCTCGACGATCTCGCGGCGTTGCGCCTCCGGCAGCGCGCTAACGACGTCCGAATTTGCCGGTACGGATGATGCGAGTACTGATACAGCAACGTCGCTGCGAGCTCGATCTCCAGCGGATCGGCGTCGAGCAAATCAACGGTCGGGGCTGGTCTCAATCGCAACGCCAGCTAACAATTCCTGCGCCGCTACCTTCAGTTCGCGCCGGGTTTCGATCTCGTAGGCGTTAGGCTCGGCATACTTCATCAGCGTGGGCGCGACGCGGATTGGCCGCATCAGGAATTCGCCGGCACGTCCTGCCAGCTCAGGAGACTCGTGCGCAATCTCATCCAGCAATGCCCATGCTTTGGCATGGCTGACGTCGTACGCAGGCTCCTGAGCGGCGCGTCGCAACAGTTCGCCCAGATGGCGCACTTCGGCGTGGGTGTGCGACAGCAAACGCGAGACCTGATTCTCCAGCGTCCGCGCGCTGACGATCTGGCCCAGCGAGGTGTTGGTCGCCAGCGGCAGCAGATAGCGCGAGAGGTCGAAGGCGCGGGCGCGCAGGGTGCGCTCGTACGCCTCCTGCTTCATCTCCGCAGGCTTGGGCGTGCGCTCGCGAAGGTAGCCAAACATTTCCTCGGAGAAGTGGCGATACTCGGCGAAGAGGTGATCGACGGTGTCCCGATACAGGACGCGCGCCGCTGCGTCGTCGCCAAAATCAGGAACGTAGTATCCGCTCTTCTGGAAGTCCTGATAGCGGGTGGAACGCTCCTGGCCGTCCCAGCGCGGCTCATCGACGGCGACGGTCGCGGCCAGGATCGACAGCCGCTCGATGGCGAAGGCGATGTGCGCCAAATCCGCAATGCTGCGATGGCCGTACTGAAAGTAGAAGGTGTTGAGGAACTTTTCGGCTTTCTGGTCGTTGATCTCGGCCAGCGATTCGCGCATGGACAGCGCCGAGCGCGAATATTTGGCCATGCCGTACGCCTGCACCTCGGGATCGGCGCCGTGGACGGCGTAAACCTGGGTGCTGGGCTCGTGGTTGGAAGGAACTTCGCTGTTATCCGCGTCTGGTTTGTAACCGAGTGACATTGCGGTGAATCATATGCGGTATGGGACAGGCGGGCAACCGTCGAAGCTGTGGGAATCGTGTAAAACTGGTGACATCCCATAAATTCTCTTGCGTAAACCTCCGCCTGAAGCCGATCTCGCCTCCGATAGCCGCACCCAGTGGGTGGGCGCGGACTCCATCCTGTTTGCCACGGCGCATCGGCCATGGCCCGCGCCCATGGCGCCGTGGATCATGACCCAGCGCTGGAACGATCTTCTGTTTATGCACTATTCGCTGGCGCCGGAAATGGTGCGGGCGCTGGTGCCGGAATCCCTCACGGTGGATACCTATCAGCAACGCGCGTGGGTGTCGGTGACGCCGTTCTGGATCAATCATCTGCGGCCGCCGGGAGTGCCTTCGCTGCCGTGGCTCTCGCATTTTTCCGAGATCAACGTGCGGACCTACGTCAGCTACAACGGCAAGCCCGGCATTTACTTCTTCAGCCTGGATGCCAGCAATCTGTCGGCCGTGTGGGGCGCGCGCGTCTTCTATCGGCTGCCGTACTGGCAGGCGTCGATGAAGGTGAAGGGCAAAGGCGGAGCGAGGATCGACTACCTCTCGAAGCGGCAGCATGGGCCGAAGCCTGCCGAGTTGAAGTGCTCGTACGGGCCGGCCAGTCGACAGACGTTCCAGGCGCGACCGGGATCGATTCAGCACTTCCTCACCGAGCGATACTGCCTTTATTCCGTCAGCCGAAAGCACCTGTATCGCGGTGAGATTCACCATCTGCCGTGGGATTTGCAGGAGGCGGTGGTTGATCTCGAAGTGAACACGATGGCGCAACCTGCGGGTCTGCAACTTCCTGCTCAGCCCGATCTGGCGTACTTTTCGAGCGAGTTGAAAGTGCTGTTCTGGGCGCCGGAGCGGCTGTTGATAGCAAGAGTCGAGCAACGATTGAGTAGTGCACGCCTTCAGGCCGGCGTTGCATAGACCCACTCACCAACGGATAGTTGCCTTGTATCAGGGCACGGCTTGAGCCGTGCCGTTCGGCTGCCAAAGAATTGGGCTTTAGCTCCTGAGGGATTCTGTTCGCAGGGGCTAAAGCCCAAAGACTCAACTACGCATTCGGCATCGACCAAGGTCGTGCCCTGATACAAGGCGGAGTGATTTTTCAGATGGGAAGCCTAACGCGAGCATGAAGGTCCGCACTACCCGAACAGCACATCCGGCCAAGACGCTCCACTCTGATTCGCTGGCGCTGGTTATAATCCAGCTTGCTTCATGCGGGAGGGATTCATGGCAGGAGTGGAAGGCCGGGTCGCGCTGGTTACGGGAGCGTCGCAGGGCATAGGCCGGGCGTGCGCGCTGGTTCTGGCTGAGTCGGGAGCGAAGCTGGCGTTGTGCGCGCGCAATCAGGAGAAGCTGGAGCAATTGGCCGGCGAGATCAACGGCAAGGGCGGCGAGGCTGCCGCGTTCAAGCTCGACGTCGCCAGCGAAGACGAAATCAAGGCCGTCGTAAAGGCGGTGATCGCGCGCTTCGGCAAAATCGACATTCTGGTCAACAATGCCGGCATCACCCGCGATCAGCTGGTCATGCGCATGAAGCGCGCCGACTGGGACGACGTCCTCGCCACCAACCTGACCGCGCCATTCCTGCTGATCACAGGCCGTCATCGGCTCCATGCTGAAGCAGCGCTGGGGGAGAATCATCAACATCACCAGCATCTTTGGACAGATCGGCCAGGTCGGGCCAGGCCAACTACTCGTCGTCGAAGGCCGGGCTGATCGGCCTTACCATGTCGGTGGCGCGCGAGGTTGGATCGCGCAACATCACCGTCAACGCGGTTGCGCCGGGCTTCATCGAGACGGCGATGACCGAGGTCCTTCCGGCTGAGTTGAAGGAGAACATCCTGAAGAACATTCCGCTGGGACGGGCGGGCAGCGATATGGACGTGGCCCACGCCGTGAAGTTTCTGGCGTCGGAGGAAGCGGGCTACGTTACGGGGCATGTGCTGAATGTGAATGGCGGGATTCTGATGGGATAGCAGCGGATTTACATCTGTTGCATTTTCGGGTGGGGCACGCCTTTCATGTTGCACAAGTGCCGAAGATTCTCGAGGGTGGCTTTGCGTGAGGAACTCTTCGCTGGATTTGCCTCAGCGGCTGAAGCCGGATTGATGAACATCGAGCATCTGATGCACGCCGGAAGCGGTTGCTGAAAAAGTTGCAGTTCGTGGCGTGAGTCGCCGGGTAAAGCGGCTCGGGAAAAAATACGGAGCCTCGGCAGCGGTCGGCAGGGTTACGCCACAGCGAGCACACGTAAGGTCCGCTCCCCGTGATCGAGGATACATCGATCGTGAATTGGGATAGCCCAGCAGGATTGGTGCAGCATGAGTCTGAAATTGTCGAAGCCACAACGCCGGAGCAGATCGAGCAGGTGCGAAACCTGTTCGCCGAATATCGCGCGCAGTTGCCGGTGGAATATTGTTTTCGAACGTTCGATGCTGAAATTGCCGGACTGCCGGGCGCGTATTCTCCGCCGCAAGGAACGCTGTTGCTGGCGATGGTCATAGGGCAGCCGGTGGGATGCGTCGGTCTGCGTCCGTTCCCGCTCGAGGGGCGCTGCGAGATGAAGCGGCTTTACATACGTCCGGCATTTCGCGGCGACAAGCTGGGGAAAAAGCTGGTGGAGCGGTTGCTGCGGGAGGCGCGGCGTCTGGGCTATTCGTCCATGCGGCTGGATTCGCATCCGCCGACAATGCAGGCCGCAGTGGAGATGTACCGGAAGCTTGGTTTCCGCGAAGTCAGTCCTGATCCGCTGGAACCGGTGGAAGGACTGATCTATATGGAGTTGGCAGTTGATCTAAAACCGTTGTCAGTTGCCGGTTATCAGTTGTCAGTCGCACTCAATTTCATTTGTGCGAGAATTCACTTGCCAGCCTTCCCGGCAATGGTTACTATGCAGTCAACCCCATGGCCACTCCCCCACAGGACGAAAACCCCTCATGAACATCGGCGAGACGATCCGCAATTTCCGCCTGCAAAAAAGTATGTCGCAAGGTGACATCGAAAAGCGCACCGGTCTGCTGCGCTGTTATCTGTCGCGGGTGGAGAATGGCCACACCATTCCCTCGCTGGATACGCTGGCCAGAATTGCGACGGCGATGGATCTTCCGCTGTCCAGATTCTTTACCGACGGCGCCAGCGACAATGGGAGCAAGACGCCGCAACTGGCCGAAGATGAAGTACGCTTCCTGACGCAGATTCGCCGCTATTCGCCCAACCTGAACGACAGCGACCGCAAGCTGGTGATTGCGATGGTCAAGAAGATGGCCGCGACCGCCGGCAAGTAGTGAACCACGAAACCGAGACACAGTTCAGTGAATCACAGGCACTGGGCGTCCAGATCTTGATGTGCGTCTGCGCGAATGTCGCGCATCCGCCCATCGCTCGGCATGCAAAATGAACCGTTATGCGGAGATCTGATCGGCCACGCTAAATGCCATCTAGAATGACGTTGTCTCGCAGCCTCAGTGCAACGGAAGATAAGGGAAAGGGAATTCATGGGAAAAATTCAACGGGCAATCTTAAGTGTTACCGACAAGACAGGGCTGGTGGAATTTGCGCGCAGGCTGGCGAAGATGGGCGTGGAACTGGTCTCTACCGGAGGCACGGCCAAGCTGCTGCGCGATTCCGGCATCGCGGTGAAGGACATCTCCGATCTCACCGGCTTTCCGGAGATGCTGGATGGCCGGGTGAAGACGCTTCACCCCAAGGTGCACGGCGGCATCCTGCACGTGCGCGGCAAGGCGGAACATCGCGCTGCCGTCAGCGAGCATGGCATTGAGCCCATCGACATGGTGGTGGTGAACCTCTACGCCTTCGAGAAGACCGCAGGCAAGCCCGGCGTGGAGTTCGAAGACATCATCGAGAACATCGACATCGGCGGGCCGTCGATGGTGCGCTCGGCGGCGAAGAACTTTCAGGATGTTGCCATCGTGACTTCGCCGTCAGACTACGAGGCCATCGCCGGCGAGATGGAGAGCGGCGGCGGATCGCTGTCGTTGAAGACGAAGTGGCGGCTGGCGCAAAAGGCGTTTGCGACGACGGCGGCATATGATTCGGCGATTGCGTCCACTCTGGAGCGCATCGGCGCGCCCGAGAGCGATGCCGGGAAATTCGCACTCGGTAACGCAGACGTTTTTCCTGAGACGCTTGCGGCTCAGCTTTCGCAAAGCATTCGATCTTCGCTACGGCGAGAATCCGCACCAGAAAGCTGCGCTGTACTCCGACGGCTCAGGTAAAGGCGTAGCGAATGGCAAACAGCTTCAGGGCAAGGAACTCAGCTACAACAATATTGTCGATCTGCAAGCGGCATGGGACCTGGCGCAGGAGTTCGAGGAGCCAGTCTGCGCGATCATCAAGCACACCAATCCCTGCGGAACGGCAGTGGCAACCACGCTGGCCGAAGCCTACAAGCGCGCGCTGGAGTGCGATCCGGTATCGGCGTTCGGCGGCGTGATCGGGGTCAATCGCGCCATTGATCGCGAGACGGCGACGGAAATGGCCAAGCTGTTCGTCGAGGCAATCGCCGCGCCGGGATTCGACGACGCGGCGCGCGAGATCTTTGCCACCAAGAAGAATCTGCGGCTGGTGGAAGTTGTGCCGATGGAGCAGAAGTGGGTGCTGAAGAATGTTTCCGGCGGCGTGCTGCTGCAGGACAACGACATGCGGCCGCTCACCGAAGCCGACCTGAAGATCGTCAGCGAGCGCAAGCCGACGGAGCAGGAGATGCGCGATCTGCTGTTCGCGTGGAAGGTGTGCAAGCACGTGAAATCGAATGCGATTCTCTATGCCCGCAACGGCCAGAGCACCGGCGTGGGTGCGGGCCAGATGAGCCGCGTGGATTCGGCGAAGATCGGCGCGATGAAGTCGGTGCTGGGGATCAAAGGCTCGGTTGCGGCGTCCGACGCGTTCTTCCCGTTTCCCGATGGGGTTGAGGAGATTGCGAAGGCGGGCGCGACCGCGATTATCCAGCCCGGCGGTTCGGTGCGCGATCAGGAAGTGATTGACGCAGCCAATCGACTTGGTCTGGCGATGGTGCTGACCGGCGTGCGGCATTTCCGGCACTAGGGACCCGATACTGACGGACGGCGGTCCTATCGTGAACGCGGTCGTAAGACCAGGACCGGGGTGCGGTGTTACTTTCGAGAAACGACCTATGGCCCGTTCCCAAACCAGCCACCAACTTGGCCGTTTCCTCTCCCCGGGAATACGGCTCGCCCTTCTGGGATTCGTGCTGGTGGCTTTGACGCTGGCGGTGTATGCGCCGGTGACGCGGCATCCCTTCCTTCACATCGACGACTACGGCTATGTGGTCAACAACCTCCACATCCAGCATCTGGACTGGGAGACCGTCAAGTGGTCCTTCACTAGCTTCCCATACGCCAACTGGGACCCGTTGACCTGGCTATCGCACGCCCTGGACATCCAGCTCTTTGGCCTCGACCCGGGGCGGCATCACGAAACCAGTCTGCTGCTGCATTCACTGAATGCCCTGCTGCTGTTCTGGCTGCTGTGGCAAGCGACCGGCTATGTGGGGCGCAGCTTTGTGGCGGCGGCGCTGTTTGCGCTGCATCCCTGCAATGTTGAGGCGGTCGCCTGGGTTGCCGAACGCAAGACCGTGCTGAGCATGGTTTTCTTTCTGCTGACGTTGATCGCCTATCGCTGGTACGCGCGCCAGCCGGCGGTGGGACGCTACTTGGTGGTGGCAATGTTGTTCGCGCTGGGCTTGATGTCGAAACCTCAGATCGTCACCCTGCCGTTTGTGCTGCTGCTGTGGGACTACTGGCCGCTGGGGCGAATGTTTCCCAGCGCCGACTCATCTTTGGCCGGGGAGACCCCGGGCCACGTTGTTCCGGGAAAGAGTTTGTCCTGGTTGTTGCTGGAGAAAGTGCCTCTGCTGGGGCTTTCCGCCGGCAGCGCCTTTCTAACGATGAAAGCGCAGTGGGCGAATCGCACGCTGGGCGGCTTGAACTCGTATTCCTTTGCGGTACGCCTGAGCAGCGTCATCGTCACGTATGTGCGATACCTTGCCCATGCTTTCTGGCCAGCGCACCTGTCATTCTTCTATCCGCACGCGCGGACGACGGCGCCCGCCGGGCAGCTTGCCGCGGCATTGCTCCTGTTGCTGCTCATCGCCTGGCTGGCGCTTATCAGCCGTAATCGTCGTTACTTGGCTGTCGGATGGCTGTGGTTCCTCGGCACGCTGGTTCCCATGATTGGGCTGGTGCAACTGGGCAACGGAGAGGCCATGACCGATCGTTTCGGTTATGTGCCGTTCGTTGGATTGTTCATCGCCATCGGTTGGGGCGTGGCCGATTGGGCAGAACGATGGCGTTATTCGGAGGTCTGGCTCCCCGCCGGCACCATTGCCATTCTGCTGTTAATGGCCTCCGCGACACGTCGCCAGCTCAGTTATTGGACCGACGACCTGAGCCTATGGACGCATGCCGCCGAGGCCGTAAGCAATAACGCGATGGCCGAGAACATGATTGGCGAAACCTTGCAGCAGAGAGGAGATCGGGACGCCGCTATGGCGCATTTCCAAGCCGCGGCGGCGATGGATCCACTTTTCCCCTATCCCCGCCTCCACCTCGGTATCTACGACGAAGAGCATGGTCACCCACGCGAGGCGATCGAGCAGTTGCAGAAAGTCATTGAGCTGACCCAGAGCGTTGCCGACCATGTGCCGGCCATCAGAAATGAAGCCTTCGTCCATATGAGCTTTGCCTATGCCCAGCTTGGCGACCGTGCCAATCAGGAAAAGTACCTCAGCCTGGCCGCCCAGCAGATCCAACCCTAGGGAATTTTGTGCCAAGTTTTTGTGCTAGGATTCCAGCCATCCGGCCATGACGTTTTCCCTCGCAGTGGAAAATCCTGATCCCCAACAGCTCTCAGGCGGCGAAGCCTCTTTCCAGCGGCGGCTCTATCTCATCCTGACGTTCCTCGCGTTGATCTACGCTTTTTTGGCGGGTCTGAGGACGGTGCAGGATTTCGATCTCGGGTGGCAGATGGCGACTGGCCGCTGGGTGATTCAGCATCATCACGTTCCCTCAGTGGATGTGCTGTCGTACACCATGCATGGGCAGCCGTGGATGTATCCCGTAGGCTGCGGAATTGTTTTCTACCTGGCCTATCTGCTGGGAGGCTATGCGCTGATTTCATGGATCGGCGCGGCAGCCTGCGTGGGCAGCGTTGCCTTGCTGTTGCGGCGCGGCTCGGCTGCCGGCGCAGCCATCGCGATTCTCGCGGTGCCGTTGATTGCGGCCCGTACCACGCCGCGCGCCGACATGTTCACCATCGTTCTTTTTGCGGCGTTCCTCTCGCTGCTATGGGAGAACTACCGGACGGGCAAGGCTCGCCTGTGGCTATTGCCGCTGTTGATGGTGGCTTGGGTAAATCTGCACTTCGGTTTTGCTTCGGGACTGGCGCTGGTTGTGGCTTATGTGGCGGCGGAGTTGCTGGAAGCGAATCTTCGGGCGGAGCGCCGCCAAGCAGCTTTGCAGAGGCTGCGTCGCGCGTCGCCGTGGCTGTCTGGCGACGGGGCTGGCCACGCTGGTGAATCCGTGGGGCTGGGGTATCTACCACGGCCTGTTGGTGGAACAGCGCGCCTATGCCCAGGGGCAATTATGGATCAATGAATGGGCGCCGGTGCGGATCAACTGGGCCAACATCGGCCGGTCGTTGTTGTTGCGGCAAACCACCGCCACAATTTACCTGTTGTTCGCCATTTGTCTGGTGGCAGCCGCAGCGGCGTTGCTGCGCGGACATTGGGCGGCGGCGGTGCTGCTGTTGGGAGCAATGTATCCGGCGATGCATGCCGTCCGCATGGGAGCGCTGTTCGCTTGTGTGTTGGTTATCGCCGGCGGGCCGGAATTGGCGTGGGTATTGGGCGGAGTGGGCCTGCGGATCCGTCCGGCACACACGCGCCGGTTGGTCGCGGGAGCCGCGGCCGCATGCCTCGCAGTGCTCGCCGGAGTGCGTTCGTTCGACCTGGTAACCAATCGCCACTACTATTCGACTGCCGATGAAGCTGTCTTTGGCGCAGGGTTGTGTTCGTGGTTTCCGCAGCGCGCCACGGAGTTCATCGTGCAACAGAAGTTGCCGGGCGAGATTCTCAACACCTACGCGGCCGGCGGATTCCTTGCCTGGAAGCTTGGTCCGGAGCGCGGCGTGTACATTGACGGCCGCGACACACTGTACGGCCCTCCACGGCTGGCGCGTCAGAGCGAATTGATGTTCGGCTCTCCCGATTCTGCGACGTGGCAGGACGAGGCCAGCCGTTACAACATCAACACCGTCGTCATCGCGCTGGCACGCTATGACGGGCTGAAGCCTGCGCTGTTACGTGGCCTGTGCAGCAGCACTATGTGGCGTCCGGTTTACCTGGATGAAAAGTCGGCGGTGTTCGTGCGCCAGTCGCCGGAGAACGAGGAAGTGATCCAGCGCTCTACGGTGGATTGCGGAACTGCGCCGCTGCCCGCGCCAGCGGCAGACGAGAGTCACGCGGAAGCCTTCAATACCTGGAGCGATGCTGCCATCACGCTGGCTGCGCTGGGACGCAATCCGGAGGCGTTGAGCGCCTATCAGAAGGCATTCGCTATTTTTCCAGACTCGGCTTTCCTGCATCGCAATTATGCCGACCTTCTATTCGCCATGGGACGGATGGACGACTCGGAAAAGGAATATCTGCTGGCGATCAAGCTGGAACCGAGTGCCGATACCTGGGGCGCTCTGGCGCGTTCCTACTTGCAGCGCGACCGCATGCTGGCGGGCGCAGAGGCAATGGAACACGAGGCTCAGTTTTCGCCGCGGCCGTTCCTGACGCTGAATGATCTGGGGTACTTGTATCTCAGCTTGAATCAGCCCGAGAAGGCGCTGCGAGCATTCGATGGAGCGGCGCGCAGCACGCCCGGTGGACTGCGAGCCGCGGACCATGGCTTCTTCGAATTCAAAGTGGCACAGGGGCAGTCGGCGGCATGGAATGCGCTGGGCAATCTGGAGAAGGCGACGACTTACCAGGAAGAAGCCGCCAATCTTCAGCCGAATGTGCCGCAGCCGTGGCGACGGCTGGCCCAGTTATATGAGTTGCAAGGACGGAGCGCGGATGCGAGTCGTGCCCGCGAACACGCGGCGGAGTTGAGCGGACACGTGGCTAACTGAAGACGGTGTCGGCTCTCAACTGTCCCGTCCGAGCCAAGAGAGTAGAGAAAAGCAGGTCCCTCGACTGCGCTTCGCTTCGCTCGGGATGACAGAACGGGGCGACCGAAGCGATGTTATGAGCCGCGTTAGCCGATGGCTGAGAGCTGAAAGCTGACGGCTCTACCGCTACCGGCTGCGCATCTTCGACAGCAGCCGCAGGATCTCGAAGTACAGCCAGATCAGCGTGATCATCAGCGCGAAGGCGCTGTACCACTCCATATATTTGGGAGCGCCCATGTTCGCGCCGCTTTCGATCAGGTCGAAATCGAGCACGAGATTCAGCGCGGCGATGCCCACTACCAGCAGGCTGAAGCCGATGCCGATGGGCGTTGCGCCGTTGATCGTCGTGAAGTGCACGCCGAAGAAACCCAGGATGAATTGCAGGAAGTAGAAGACGGCGATGCCGCCGGTAGCGGCGACGATGCCGAGGCGCAGCTTGTCGGTGACCTTGATGAGGCCGGTGCGATAGGCGATCAGCATCGCGACCAGCGTACCGAAGGTGAGCGCGACCGCCTGGATGGCGATGCCATGGAAGCGCATTTCCATCATGCGCCGAAACGCCGCCCAGCACCAGGCCTTCCAGCAGCGCGTAGATGGGCGCGGTCACGCCTGCCCACTCCTTCTTGAAGATGGTCACCATGGCGACGATGAAGCCGCCGATGCCGCCCACCATCGCCGGCAGCGCGACCGACGCCATCGCGTCTTCAGGAGAGGTGGCCAGCGCGCCAAAGAAACGGTTCCAGGTCCACGCGGCCGTAGCACGCACAGGATAATCAGTATCCCGGTCTTGTTGACCGCGCCCGATATGGTCATGGTTTCGGCGCCGTAGGCGGCATCGCCGGCGCCGAAAGCGCCACGCAGGGCGGGGTTCGAGGTTCTCATCAGATCGGCCATTCAGAAATCTCCTTGAATAGCGTATCAAGATAGCTTACCGATTAGACGCGGCAGAGCGCTAGTTGGACACTGTATCGCATGATGGGTGCCCCAGGTCTGGCGGTTTTCCAGACCTGGGCATTGCGCGCGAGAACCCAGGTCTGGAAAACCGCCAGACCTGCGGCACCCTGCGAACGTCGAAAGCCCTAGAACAACTTCTCCTGCCCGGTCGCGTTCATGCGCGGACGCTTGATGCCGAAGTGTTCATACGCCAGATGCGTTGCCACGCGGCCGCGCGGGGTGCGGTCGAGGAAGCCGATCTGGATCAGGAATGGCTCGTAGATTTCTTCGATCGCATCGGCTTCTTCGGCTAGCGACGCCGCCAGCGTGTTCACGCCCACCGGGCCGCCCTGATACTTCTCGATGATGGTCAGCAGCAGCTTGCGGTCGATCTCGTCGAAGCCATAGCGGTCGACCTCCAGCATCTCCAGCGCTTTTTGTGCAATTTCCTTGTCGATGTTGCCCTTGCCCTTCACCTGGGCGTAGTCGCGCACGCGCCGCAGCAGGCGATTGGCGATGCGCGGTGTGCCGCGGCAGCGCGTGGCAATCTCCATTGCGCCGGCCTCGTCGATCTCGACGCCGAGAATTTCCGCCGAGCGCTGAAGATGACCTTCAGATCGTCGTGCGTGTAGAACTCCAGCCGCAGCACGATGCCGAAGCGCGAGCGCAGCGGCGCCGACAGCAGGCCGGCGCGCGTGGTCGCGCCGATGAAGGTGAACGGCCGCACCTCGATGGTGTGCGTGCGCGCCGACGGCCCTTGGCCGATGATGATGTCGAGCTTGTAGTCCTCCAGCGCCGAGTAGAGCAGCTCTTCCAGCGCCGGCTGCAGGCGGTGCACTTCGTCGATGAACAGCACCTGCTTGTCGCGCAGGTTGGTGAGGATGGCCGTCAGGTCGCCCTTGATCTGCAGCGTGGGCCCCGAGGTCTGCTGGAAGGGAACGCCCAGCTCGTTGGCGATGATGTTGGCCAGCGTGGTTTTGCCCAGCCCCGGCGGGCCGTAGAGCAGCACGTGGTCGAGCGCCTCGCCGCGCGACTTGGCGGCCTGGATGGCGACCTCGAGATTGTCTTTGACCTTGTTCTGGCCGATGAACTCGCGCAGCCGCTGCGGACGGAGCTTGAGCTCGAAGGACGAGTCATCGTCGAGCGGGACGGCGGAGACGATGCGATCACCCGCGCCAGAAGACGCGAAATCGGCATCGTCCGGGGATCCCGCACGCGGAACAGGATTGTCGTTGGGCAAAGGCACGCAGGGCGATAGTAAAGGGAAGAGCGACGGGGCGCAACCATGCTCCGCAACCATGCCGTCACATCACAGATTGCGAGAAATATGACTCGATATGGCGAAAGCAAGATCCTCGTCGGCCTAAAGGCCTCCTCGGGATGACAAATTAAAAAAACTTGTGACGGCGCAGCTGAAGCCGCGCCCCCTCAAACCCGCCTAGATCCGTTCGAACGAGACACCAAGCGCCCGCGCCCCTCAGGTTACCGAACAGGCGTTCAGTTACTAAAGTACAATTACCCCTATTGTACTTTCGTAACTTGACCGGATTACCTACCGCATTCCATACTGCATTCACCTACCACAGAACCTGGGAGAAAGGGTTGGAAGAGGTTACGAGGGTCTCCTCTTCCGGTCCTTCATTTTTTTGCGGTGACGAGCGAGTTACAGACCCATTGGCTGGTTGCTCCGAGGGCCCTGACCACCGAGCAGGGACACTAAAGAGTAACCAGCCAATCGCTTTCTTCCGGCACGAACTTCCCATCAAACGCTCTAAGATGAACTCAGCCGGCCAGACCGGCTTGAGGGAATGTCTTTCCTCGGAGTCCTGCGATGAAAAACTTTGCCGTAGCGTTGATAGCGTTGTTTGCGATGGTTAGCATGGCCGTCGCGTCGGAGCGGCGCGATGCCGATCTGGACCGCCTCCAGTCGGCCAATATCATCCTGAGCCAGATCATGTCTGCACCCGATCGGGCGATTCCCGACAGCATCATGTCGGGAGCAAAGTGCATCGCCATCATGCCGTCGGCCCTGAAGGCGAGCTTCGTTCTGGGCGCCAACTACGGCAAAGGGGTGGCGACCTGCCGCACCGAGCACGGCTGGAGCGCTCCCGCATTCTTCAAGCTGACGGGTGGCAGCTTCGGATTTCAGGCGGGCGGCCAGGCTTCTGACCTGGTGCTGATTGTCCGCACCGTCGACGGCATGCAGCATCTTCTGCACAGCAAGTTCAAGCTGGGCGCGGATGCTTCCGCGGCAGCCGGACCGGTTGGCCGAGACGCGCAGGCGATGACCGATCTGACCATGCGCGCCCAGGTGCTGACATACTCGCGCTCGCGCGGACTTTTTCTGGGCGTGTCGCTGAGCGGCGGGGTGATTAAACAGGACCAGGCCGATACCCTGGCTTTCTATGGCAAGGATTGGAGCTATTACGGGCTGCTGAATGGGCAGGTGCCCGTTCCGCAGGACGCCGAGGCACTGTTGAAAACGGTGGAGAAGTACGCTCCCACGCCGAAGCCTATGGTAGCGCCGGCGGCCGCGGCCCCGAGTGCGCAAGTGGTTCAGCCAGCACCGGCTGCGGTTGCGAGTGCGTCTGTGAGTGCGGCTCCAGCTCCAGCCGCGGCGCCCGCAGCCACTGCGATGGCTCCAGCCGCGACGATGGCGGCAGCTCCAGCGGCTCCCGCTGACGATGACAACGATGCCCCGGCACCTGCGGTGGCGCAGAGCGCGGCTCCAGTTGCTACTCCAGTTGCAACAACGAATTCGCGCTGAACATTACGACATTCTTTCCCAGCGAGCGGTGGCATCGGCCACCGCTTTTCTGCTTGGGCGTAGATGGGAAGCTGGGACAACCGAGGCTATTCCCAGGGAAAGCCGCTGCTACTCTACCAGAGCTCCGCATGCAGCCTGGTTGGATGATCTCAAGTCCTGCGCCTCCGCCAAAGGCGCCTGCGGACGTAATTGTATTCTGCTGAGCCTCACCGTATATCTGCGCTTCCACATCCGCGGCTTACCTCCGGCCGTGGAAATCAGTACGGATACGACTTGTCTGTCCCTCCAATAGCTGCTATCGCCGTAAAGCAATCCGAACTCGCTGGCACTCTCTACCAAAGGTGAGATGACAAACCCGGCCTTAGCCATTCCGCTAATCAAGGTATAGGTTTTGCGCAGGCCACTACGCGTCCTGAGCTCAATAGTTAACTCCGGCGGCTTGTACAAGGCGTTGACAATCCGGCCTAAAGGGGTTGGATGAATGTCAATCTGAGCAAACAAAGGTTGCGAGGACGGCGGCAGATCGAAGGCATGGTCTATAGATTGGCTCTCTTCGAAACCTGGAAGCAATATCGGGCTCAGGCTAGAGGGCCAGGACTTGGCAAGATAGAGAAAATCGTGGTCCTTCCCGGCACAAGAATACCGGCTGAGCAAAGGCACCCAGCTGGGGCCATCATCCAAAGGAGGAAATCTCGAGCCGACGGAAGCAATCCTGAAAATTACATGGTCAGGGGCATCTGGAGCTAGTAAGTGCTGTTCATCCAACTGCGCCAGACTCTGTGTATAAGCTGAATAACTCTGCAGCACGGGACGCGGCGACCAAGCATTGCCCGACGCCAGCAACGCCGCTTGATCCATGGGATAAATGTCTGTCGTTCCCTTCAATAAAGGAATATGAGCCTGGGCAGCGATTGCCCGGCGCCGCTCATCAAAGCTATGTTGCAGTTGGTGGTTGCCGGAAACCCGCAGCTTAAGTCCATCTACAACATCGCTATATGTTGCCTTGACATTTTTGTAGTAAGTGCTCGTCGAGGTTGACGATGTGCCATATCCCTGATCGATATAAAACAGCGCCAGCACGGCGACAGCAAATGCGACCGTTGAACCGCGGCTTTGCAGAATGAGTTTCAATATTAATGCGGCCATTACAAGTGCCGTGGCCGCAATATACGAATGGGCGTCGTGACGAACGAATCCTTCTTTAAACATAACAAACAGGAAGATCAGAAAGGAGCTGGTCAGGAAAAGCCGCGACGGCAGGGCCTTTGTTGGCGTCGCGTATGCAACATATAAAATGACAGCGGCGGCAACCAGGTAGGCGACCACTTCGAAGGGATCGCCCGGCAAACCCATGGCTTCGGAATACCCGGAAATCAGTGGCTGCATGCGCACGGCATAATAGCCTAGCGCGAACAAGGGCTGGCCAGCGAGCAGCCACGCGAATACGGCCACACCGAGTGGGGCCAGTGCGCAACCGCAAGCCAATCGCCGGTCGCGCTGGTACCACAGGATGGCAAAGCATAAACAGACAATAGCGCCGCAAAGAGCCAATAGCGTTCCTTTGACCAACGGCAGTAGTCCGAGGGGCGCGACCAAAAATAGCAGCAGAACATCGCCTGAGAGGGACCGAGAACCGGAGCTGTCGACCAGTCTAGTCCGATAGATCACGCCGGCTACGATCAGGACATACGACAACAAAAGAGCGTCTGGTATGCGCATGAAGCCACCCGCAAGGAATGCTATGAGGATGAGTAGCCAGCGCAAGCGGACTGATTTGGCGAGAACTATGACTCCGATCGCATAGCAAAGCGCCAGATAAAGACTGCCAAAGATCATCAACTGGTCGGTAGCCGGATGGTATGTCTTAGTCTGGATTGAGGCGTACGGGCCAAGCGAAAATATGATGGCTTTGCCAAAAGGTAGTCGGTCTGCTACGGCTTGATTAAGGGCGTAGACCCAAGAACCGTCCAAGGTCGTAGCCGGCATTTCGGGACGCAAGGGGACGAGTACAGCAACCAGGGTGGCGCATAGGACACCAAGAACAAGAATCCTGGTTTGGCTGATATAGTTTCATCAAGAAGAGACTATCACCCAGCATTCCCGCCTACTTCGGGATGATTAATCGCGCCGTGGCACTTCGCGGACAGCTTATTACATATTGCCGCCCGAGCGCACTCCCGGTGGACAAATTCGCGTCGAGGCGTGGGACACGCGCCTATCGTACACCCCACACCTTCGAAAAGCGCGAATGTGTGGGGCCCCCGGCCCCGGTCGGTAGGTAGTCAGTGACGAAACTTTCCACCCTGCAACAAGCTGAGGGCAGGCACTCAGCGGCGCTATCACGCCGCTCAATGTAGAGTCGCAGCGCTACTGCGTGAGTTTAATGGCGATGGCGACTGTTCCCCAGTCAAAGCTTCCGAAATTCCCTCCCGACCTGTTTATCTGATAGGTTCCGGTTGCCGCCAGGTATAGGTGTCCCGCCTCCGCGTTGCTGGAATTAGGACCATGACCGGGCAAGAAGTCGGTACCGTCGTCGGAGGGGCAACCGATGGAGGTGCAATTGGGATAAGTGCTCGCGGACGGATCAGCGTCGGTCAGCCAATTCTCCCAATAGGTAATCGGGGTAAACTGCTTGTTCACTTGCAGCAAGCTACCAAGCAACAAATCCGGTTGGTGGGTAGTGGTAATTAAGCCGGTGGTTACCGTGGGATAAGTGGGGGAGGGATAAACATAACTCCCGGAATCCACGCCGAAAGTGTCCAGCATCCCGGTAGCGCTGGGTACGTCATAAACCTTCATGGCGGCGGGGTTGGAGTTAGCCAGCGTCACCACTACTTTGCAGGATGTACGGATCGAACTACCGGAGTACCAGATAACGAGGCCCTCATTGTTGTTAATGGACTGCGATTTGACGACGGTCCATGTCGGGGCACATCCGGCGATGCTGGAAGGCATCTCGACCGGGTTTAGCGCATTGGCAATGGTCACCTCGACAAACAACTCGTCCTTAAGGGCAGGCGTAATCACGGTAGAGGACAGCGAGGTGCCGGAGTCGATTTTGCCACACGCACTCTTAGTCACGTACTTGTCGGTATGAGGAGAGGAGCAATTTCCAGGCGGTGGAGGGTTCCAGCGACAGAGAACGCCATTGCTGGCCGCGCCTCTTTGGTCCAGAGCACAAGACCAGGCAAGATTGTCGGACATGGCAATGCCGAAAATGGAACCTTCATTCTGTATGTTGTTCCTGCAAGTAACCAAGGCGGCGCTGTAGTTGTAATTCGAGGGTAGACTCTGGCAAAGAGGAACATAGCTTTGGGCCGGGGTGATAGGGACGTCGGTACCTCCTGGGGAGAAGATAATCCGGTAGGCCGCTGCGTCGCCTTTATAGGTTTCAGGATCGTTCGGCCAGGTCAAACCACCATGAAATACCTGGTGAATCAGATCGTCGCCTACACAAGGGACCGGGTTACCACTGGGGTCCGTAAGATTTCCGCACTTATAGGCGGGAGGTTGAGCCGAGTATATGTTTGGGTCTCCCTTGGTTATTAAGGGATTGGAGGAGCCATAGGTAAAGGTGCAGGCCACCTTATGGGCGGGGGCACCAGGATCGTGAGGGCCATTTTGCTGAGTTAATGGACACTCGGTGGAAGGGGTCTGATAGAACGCCCGGAGCGCGCATACGCCCTTCGTCTGGTTCGCTGGATCGTTGTAATAGCACGAAGTATATAGGTTCACTCCCCCCTGGTACTGGGTGCAGTCCGAGTCCTGCACGCAGGAATGCCCGTAGGTCACATTAGGATCGGCGCAAAATACGCTTCTGGCGTAACAGTTGGGGTTGTTGGGATTAATGCACTCCTTATCATTCAGGGCATAGTTGAACTCCTGCTTGCCACAGTTACTGAAGCACGCCAGGGGGTTGTTGCCCTTCGGCATGGTGGGATCGCCGTTGGCGTCCACAATGACGTAATCGTAGATGCGATTGCCATACTTGTGAATATCCGCGCGAGTCAGGACGAAGCTATTGCCGTTTGGATCGGTACAGTTCTGGTTGCTACCTGGATCGTTGGCTCGCAAATCATTTCCAAAGACGGAGAGGGGATAGTTCCAGTTCAACCACATTTCATTGGTGGGAGCAGAAGGGTCTAAAGCGTCACCTCCGAGGGGCTCGATGTCCATGGTAAGGTTGGCGCCATTCACCAGGCTGATATCGGGGTAGTCGAAGAACCACGACCCGTCGGGCTGGTAGAAAGTCCATTCGGCAATGGTGCTGTAGCCCGGGGGGCCAAAGGCTCCCGAACTGCAATCGTACTGGTCGCCACAACTACCGGTTTCGCACTGCGCGCGGTTGGTCACGGGATCGTAACGGCAGCCGGTGCGGGCCCAGATGTTGGGACCGGTGCTGCCTTTGGGTACGCTGTACGCCCATTGTGGGGGTACCTGGATGGTCAGGACATTGAGGGGGTTACCGTTGCTGTCGGTGGTGCCATAGGGCTGCATCACCCAAGTCCCCTCTTGCGGGAAGATGGGATAAGGCGTGTTGGGCGCCATGGCGGCTGCGTTGGCGGCGCCCAGCAGGGTCTGGCAGGAACAGTTAACCAGTTGCAGCGCTCTGACGGCTGGAGGTATGAGCACGGGCGCGGGAAGGCCATCCAGATAGCTCTGCGAGCACCTGTTTTTCATCTGGGAACACTGAAGTTGCCCTTGGGCGGGCTGGGTAAGGAGAGACGGGAAAAGTAAAGTGAAAGCCAGGACCAGGTTGAGCGGTCGACGAAGTAACATGGCGTGCCCCTTTTTACAAATCTCGGCAGTTGAGTAGCGAAGTGGAAAGCCCGGGCTGAAGTCGAAAAATGGTGTTGCAAATCCGGCGAAATGTCAAGAACTTGCTTGGCAAATTTCCTGTGACAGGGTTGGTGGTAGGGGACGGCGCAGGCCAGGAAGCAGCCAGGGTGAGTGGCCCATCCTTTCCCCAACAGAAGGAGAAAGGATGGGGCATCCGAATTGTATGAACCGGGAAGAGTGCCGCCGGCCAAAGCCGGCTGGGGATTGATAGAGCAGCCTACCCAGGACTCCGTCCTGGGCTGAGCTGAGTCGTCCCGCAGTTGCGGGACGGAGTTTGCGGAGGAATACAGTCGCAAACTACACGACGGAGCGGCGCCGCAGTCGAACCGCAGATTCCTCGACTCCGCTGCGCTCCGCTCGGGATGACAATGGCCAACACCAAGGCCCCCAGATACCAAGAATCGGGATCACACGAAGGGCGGCGATCCTTGGCATCGGCGAGGGTCGCCCATCCTCTCCCCAAGAGAAGGGGAGAGGTGCAGCACGATCATTAGAAACGTAATACCCACGGCGCGGTTTGACCGCGATTTTGCCGGATGCTACCGTCGAAGCCGAATCCTTCTGATGGGTTACAGGTTGCAATACTGGCCGGTGGCGCTATTGGTGCGCCTGATGGGGCGCCTGCCTCGTCCTCTGGCGCATGGCGTCGGCATCATGATTGGCGGGTTGGTGTACTACCTGCATCCCCGGTTGCGACGGGTGGGGCGGCGCAACCTGGAGATCGCGCTGCCGGAGAAGAGTGCGGCGGAGCGGCGCAAAATCCTGCGCGGAGTTTATGTTTCGCTGGGACGGCTGCTGGGCGAGGCCTGCCTCTTCCCGCGTTACACCCGGGAGAACGCGGCGGCCATCGCGGTGTATCAGGGCTTCGAGAATTTCGAGGCGGCGGAGCAGCGCGGTAAAGGTGTCCTGCTGCTGACGGCCCATCTTGGAGGATGGGAGGTAGGGTCGTTCTTTCACGCGCTCCAGGGACATCCCATGCAGATCGTAGTGCGGCCGCTGGATAATCCTTACGTCGATGCCCTGGTGGCGCGCTATCGCGGACTGCATGGCAATACCATGATCGCGAAGCAGGAATTTGCGCGCGGCCTGATCGCGGCCATGAAGCGCAACGAAACCGTCGGCATCCTGATGGACACCAACATGACGCCGCCGCAAGGCGTCTTCGTGGACTTCTTCGGCATCGCAGCCTGCGCGGCCAGCGGCTTAGCCCGCATCGCGCTTCACACCGGAGCCACCGTGGTTCCGGCCTTCACCATCTGGGATGCCGTCCTGCGAAAGTATCGCGTCGAGTTCGATCGCCCCATCGACCTGGTTCGCACGGGTGACGACGACGCCGACGCAGTGGCCAACACCGCCAAATTCACCGCCGCCATCGAGAGCTACGTCCGGCGCTATCCCGAGCAATGGCTCTGGGTCCATCGCCGCTGGAAGACCCGGCCGCCGGGACAGCCGCCGTTGTATTGAGCCAGAAACCACATCGACCGAGGAGCAATCCATCGTCATGAACACGAAACGTAAAGCCGCCCGCGGTTCGTCGAATAACGACACCACTATTCGGCAGGCCGAACTGATCTTGCAACTCTACGAAGTGCGGCGCGAGGCCGTCATGCGCGAGGCCCGCTCCTACGTTGGCGGAGAGTTTCTGCCCGCCTCCACCGACGAGCTGATCGCGATCGTCAGCGCCGGCGGCCGCCACAGCGGCTTCGTGCTCCAGGTCTACGGCTATTGGGACATGGTGGCGGCGTTTGTGCGTCACGGCGCGCTTACCGGCGAACTGGTCTACGACGCCTGCCCGGAGATGTACTTCCAATACGCCAAGATCCAGCCCTACCTGCGCGAGTTTCGCCGCAAGATGAACTTGCCCGAGTGGATGAGCAACATCGAACGCCTGGTGGAAGGATCAAAGGCAGGGCGAAAGCGTCTGGCCGTCATGCGAAAGAACCTGGCTGCATTGGGCGATCTCCGCGCAGCCAAGGCTTCCGCCGCGCCCGCGCGGGCGAAGTCGCGGGCCTAGGCCGCGAGATTGTGAGCTGAAATGTTCGCTGGGCGGCATGGGGGGTTAGCGGTCCTCTCGGTAAAGCCAGAGAAACAGGCCCACCGCGGCGGCTACTGCTACCAGCATGTAATAGACAGGCTCCATACTGGAAGTGTCCCGTAAACTGCATTGCCTGTAAAGGGCATAATCCGCGATTGAAGAGGAAGCCCGAGATATTAGCCCCCTGGACGAGTCTGCCGGATTTGGTGGTGCTGCGGATGGAGTTCTTCACCCCTAAGCGCCAGTCTCTAACCGGAATCTCCAGCCCCTGCTATAACAATTTCATGTCTCAAACCCTGCAAGCCCTGGCGGAGTTCACCGGCTCTCGCCTGATTGGCGACGGAAGTATTGCAGTCACCAAAGTTGCCAGCATCGCGCAGGCGCGGACGGGCGACCTGGTATTCGTTCAAAGCGATGACAGGAACGACTTGGCAGAAGCACTTGCTTCACCGGCCAGCGCCGTCATCGCGGGCGAGTTTGCCGCCGCGTCTGCCGGTAGCAAGCCGCTGCTGATTTCCGCGAATCCCCGGCTGGCGTTCTGTGGAGCGGGCGCGCTGTTGCATCCGTCGAAGGCGTATCCGCCGGGCGTGCATCCGACGGCTGTCGTCCACGCGTCGGCAAGAATCGCTCCCAGCGCTGCGGTCGATGCTCACGCCGTGGTTGAAGCGAACGCCGTAATTGGCGAGCGCGCGCACGTCGGCGCGAATTGCAGCGTCGGCGAAGGCGTGGTGCTGGGCGATGATTGCGACCTCTACCCCTGCGTGGTCATCTATCAGGGCACGAAGCTGGGGCGCCGCGTAGTTGTGCACGCCGGCTCAGTGCTGGGCTCCGATGGCTTTGGCTTTGTGCGCGACGAGACTTACGGGCGATACCAGAAGTTTCCCCAGGTTGGCGAACTGGTGATCGGCGATTATGTCGAGATTGGCGCCAACTGCACCATCGATCGCGGCGCGCTGGACCAGACCGTGATCGGCCCGGGAACGAAGCTGGACAATCTGGTACACATTGGACACAACGATGTGGTGGGGGCGAACGTGGTGATTGCGGCGCAGACCGGCGTCTCCGGCAGTTCGGAGATTGGCGACGGCTGCGTCATCGGCGGCCAGGTGGGCATTGGCGATCACGCCAAGGTTGAAGCGGGGACCATGCTGGGCGGGCAAGCCGGCGTCCTGCCGTACAAAGTGCTGCGCGGTAAAGGTGAGGTGTTGTGGGGAACGCCGGCGCGTCCGGTTCGCGAGTTCCTGAAGCAAGTGGCAGTTCTTGCCCGCCTGTCGCGCAACCAAGGCAAAGGTTAGAGGTTTTGGCTAGTTGCTGATTGCTAATTGCTCGTAGCTCGTAGCTTCTTATGTCCCTCATCGTGGTTGGTGGACATTCTCGCAGCGTAGGCAAGACCAGCGTTGTCGCCGGCCTGATCGCCGCCTTGCCTGAATTTCACTGGACGGCGATGAAGATCACGCAGTACGGCCACGGCATCTGCTCGGCCAACGGCAAGCGGTGCGATTGTGCCACCGACGATCACTCCTGGGCGGTCAGCGAAGAACGCGACCGCAGCGGCGAGAGCGACAGCTCGCGCTTTCTGGTGGCGGGTGCAGCGCGCGTACTGTGGGTCCGCACTCGCCAGGGCATGCTGGCCGAAGCCATGCCGCGCGTGCGCAAAGAATTGGCTGCGGCTGACAACGCCATCCTCGAATCCAATAGCGTGATGCGTTTCCTGCGCCCCGATCTGTATCTCACCGTGCTGGATGTGGCCACGGCCGATTTCAAACTATCGGCGCAGCAGTTTCTCGATCGCGCCGACGCGGTGATCTTGCACGACGAAGCTGATGGCGTCGCCTGGAAAAATGTTTCGCTCAAGCCGGTCGCCGCCAAGCCAATGTTCCACATCCGCCCGCCGCAGTACGTTACGCCTGAGCTGATTGAGTTCGTGCGGAGGAAGCTGCACTTAGCACTTAGCCGGTAGGGAAACTCCGATCAAGTCATGACGAAGTCCCTCAGCGGCTAAAGCCGGGCTCATTTGCTAGACTTTGCGGACCGCCTGAAGGCGGTCCCTTTCAAAGCAATGCTTAATCGGAGCTTGGCGGGAGCGAACGGTTTTGCCTGAGCTAACGGCTAAATGCCAAGTGCTAAATGCGGTGTAGGGTGCTTCGTTCTAGCCTTCTTTTGGCTAAGGCGGGGCCCTTCGGACGTCGAGTAGAATCGCCACAGGATCTCAATCTTGGACGCGACCGGCCCAACTCGCCGCTTCGAAGTACTGTTCGATCACGCTGAGCCCAGCGCCATCGACGACCCAGCCTACGCGCCCTACGGCAACCTTGGCTTTCCTCCCGCGCCGCCTGGCCGGCCATGGATCTATAGCAACTTTGTTCAGTCGCTCGACGGCATTACCAGCTTGTTGGGGAAATATTCTTCGGGTGGAGAAATCTCGCAATCGAGCGACGACCGCTGGCTGATGGACCTGCTGCGCGCGCATGCCGACGGCATCCTGATGGGAATGAACACCCTGCGTGACGAGCAGCGCCAGCGCGGTCCCGACAGCCGCGGCATCGTCTTTCGGGTTGCCGATCCTGCATTGCAGCAGTTGCGCCGCAAACTCGGCAAGTCTCGCGAGCGGAATATTTTTGTCACCAGCGCGAGCGGTCTGGATCTGTCGCAGTACAAGGTTTTCGATGGCGATCTGGTGGATGCGGCGATCCTTACCTCGCCTGCGGGCGCGGAACGGCTGCGAGCGCAAGGCAGCCATTCGCAGGTTGCGATTATTGCCGCCGGCGACGGGGAAAACTTCGATCTGCCGCGGGCGATAGCCAAGCTGCGCGAGGAGTTGGGAGTGCAGCATCTGCTATGTGAGGGAGGTCCCACATTGTATGGCACCCTGGCGCGCGCCGATCTGGTGGATGAGAAGTTCATGACTATCTCGCCGGTCGAAGTGGGACAGGTGGTTCCGCCAGAGCAGGAGCGACTGGCGAGCGAGCAGGGCGCTGCGGTGCTGCTGCGGCCGACCACGTTTGGAGGCCCCGGATTTACCCGCGAGAGCCTCACGCACTGGCAATGGTTGAGTGGCCGCAAGGCAGGCGATCACCAGTTCAATCGGTATCGTAGAAGGAGAGTATAATCACGCCATGAATGGCCAAATCTGGGGCTTCGTCATTGCGATCGCGCTGATTATGCTAGGAATCATCTTCAGTCGCACTGATGCCAAAGAGCTGCGCGCGGAGATCTCGCAACTACGGACCGAGATGCATACTAACTTCGTGGAGTTCTACCGTACTCTTGGCCAGCACGATGCCAAGATCGAGAATCTGGAGAAGAGAAGATAGCCTTTGGTTTTAGCTCGCCCATAGTAATTCTCATTCTTTATCCCCGCACGAATCGCTTGCCCCTTCCGAAACAACGTTGAAGCGCGACCGTTTACTTCACCATCTCCAGCGCACCCGCCGCGCGATTGAGGGCTGCGGTCAGAAGTTGCAACTGCTGTTTGGTAAGCGCAAGATTATTGTTCTCGATGGCCTCATTCACCCCGGGAATGACGGCGGCTGCGTATCCGGTATGCTCGCCGGGCGCGTAGATTGCGTGCTTGAACCAGGGACGATCGGGCAAGCCATCGATGAGGAATGCCCGTTCGGTATTGCGCAGCACCAGATTCAACACGCCCGGATCGCCCATCGATCTGCTCTGTACCAGGTAGACATCGGCGCCGGCCTTTTGCAGCCGCTCCGCCGCCTTCGTGGCATCGGCAAATGACGGCGCCTGTTCGCCGAAGGTCGTCTTGGCGCGTTGCTCGGCGGCCTTCACGTACTCAGTGACTTCCTTGCCGTAGTCCTCATAGTTCAAGGGCAACACGTCGGTGGAGGCCATGCGTATGGCTTCCAGCCCGTAGATGCGCGCCATCTGTTGCTCGTAGACGAAGGTGGGATCGCCGAACTTAGTGAACCACTGAAAGTCGTCAAAGGCGGAATGGTAGACGCCATAAGGGCCTTTGGAACCGATGTCCGCCGAGGGCACGCCCAGATGCTGCAAAAAGGGCGTGTAATCGGAGCCGCCGCCCAGGTCGCCTACGGGGACATCCGTACTTGCCGCCGCCGCCGGCCGGCTGGGAGACGGCGTCATCAATGTCTCGCTGTGGTTCTTGCCTTCCTTATCATGTTCGGCAGCCGTGGTCTTCCACTGGTCGTACACACTGCCGCCCTTAGGACTGGGCACCGACTTCGCTACCTCGCGCAGATACTGCTTCAAGCTGGGTACCGCCGATGCGCCAAAGTCCGGGCCGGCGACGGCGACGTCCATGTTGAAGTAGGCAACCGCGCGCGACAGGTCTTTGGCATGCTGCTCGGCGTACTCGGTGGAACCGATCAGGCCTTCTTCTTCGGCGTCCCAACTGGCGAAGACCAGGGTACGTTTGGGACGCCAGCCCGCCTTCAGCAGCTCTCCAACGCCGTGCACGGCTTCCAGTTGCGCTGCCGTCCCGCTGCTGGGATCGACCGCGCCATAGACCCAGGCATCGCGATGGTTGCCGGTGACCACCAACTCGTTCGGCAGTTGCGATCCGCGGACCGTTCCAATAACGTCCCAAATGGTAGTGAAGCGATAACTCTGTTTCAGCGCCAGGTGCACCTTCGCCGGTCCGGGTCCCACGTGATAGGTGAAGGGCAGCGCCCCTTGCCAGCCGTGCGGCGATACCGGGCCGGCGAGGTTTGCCATGATTGGGCTCGCGTCGGCGTAGGACAACGGAGTCACGGGAATCTTCGGCAGATTGGTTGCCTGCTCAGGCGCGATGCGCTTGCTCTCCGGCAGATCGGGCACGGAGGCGATGTCTGGGGTGGTGGGATCGCCGGGGTAGCGGAAGAGATACTGCACCGAGCCGCGTTGCACCCCGGTATCGGGCCGCCACGGGCCCTTGGGATATTGATCACCCTTGAAGTAGCCGTCGTCATAGGGATCGGAATACAGGATGACGGCTGCCGCTCCATATTGCGCGGCCAGGAACACTTTCACTCCCCGAAAAATCTCGCCATAACGAATGATGACGATCTTGCCGGTTACGTCGATGCCCATCTCCTTCAGCTTCTTGAAGTCCTCGGCCCGGCCGTAGTTCGCATAGACGACGTCGGCAGTGACGTCGCCGGAAGGTGAGTACTCGTTGAAGGCGGGCAGGATTCTGGGATCTTTCTGAAACAGATCGTCGCTGACGCGCTCCGGCGAAGGCCCATGCATGACCACTCCCGGGGGCGCGACGAGGTCAACGCGAATGTCCAGGGGCAAAGCCATCCAGACTTTATAGGGCTGGATGGTGGCGTCGAGTCCGGCAGCCAGATATTGCCGAAGAACGTATTCGGCGGTGCGGCGGTCCTCGGGCGAGCCGGCCACGTGGGGCGCAGCGGTCAGGAGCTGCAAATGCTGGCGCGCCAGCTTGGGATCGGGCACGGCGAGGAAGATTTTTTCCGCTTGCAGCTCGGCCGCGGGATTGCGATAGCCGAAGATTGTGTCAGGAGCGACGAAGGGCGCGGGGTTCGCCTGCTGCCGGCCCGTATGGGGCGCACTGGGTGGGGTCATGATGAAAGGCAGGAGCGTAAGCGAGCACAGGATACCAATGGCCGAACGGAGCAATGAGCTTCACCTCCGGAGAGTAGGCGCGGCTAATTCCGGAAACCGCAAGACTTAGCAGATTACATCATCGGGTGGACAGGGGCCATGCTGGCGGAGGTTAGAGTTTCTAAGATGCGGGCCACCTTTCTAAGTTTCCCCTCATCCATCCTGGGCGGGATTTCCACCTGAAGACGGGGGCAGGACCGGCGCCGGTCCGGGCCTCGACGGCAAGTCGATGTGGCAAAGCCACTTGCCAACCTGCATTTTTGTTTTTCCCTCAGCTCCGTCTTAGCTGATCTCGGCAACCCGCGTGCATTTCTCTTCCGGTGCGCGGCAATCCAGACTCTAACCGGCTCACCTTCCGGTCCCCGAGGAACGGAGTTTTCCTTTATGAGTGACAAACAACTATCCGCGGGAAGCGAGGCTGCTGCGCCGCCGACGACCGGCGTGGAGAGATGGCGGCCATTGTGGTGGCTGCCCTGCGAGTTGTCGCCGCAGGTGCCGCTGGCCCAGTTTACGGTACGCGAATTGTTGCGGCTTGGTCCCGGCAGCATTGTGGCCAGCGGCTGGAACCGCAGCACGGAAATTCCCTTGTATGCCAATGGACAGCTTATCGGCTGGGCCGAGCTGGATGCCGTAGGCGAGCACATTGGCGCACGCATCACGGAACTGGTTTAGAGGACGCAAATGGAACCTGCTGTCAGTTATCGGAATTTTTCCCTGGCGGCGATGCGGCCGGGATGGTGGGCCGATCTCTGGAAGACTTTGCGGCAGGCGTTGCCGGCGGTACGGATGCGGCGGGCGCCGCGCCAGTTACGGCTGTGCGAGAGCCTTTCGCTGGGCGAGAAGCGCCTGGTCGCAGTGATTCAGTATGAGGGCCAGAAGTTTCTGATAGGCGGCAGCCCGGGTTCGGTCGCATTGCTGGCGCGGCTGGGCGAGGCTGCGGATTTCGGCGAGCTGTTGACCCAATGGTGCGAGCGGCAACGATGACGAGCCCCCGCCATGGCCGCTGGGGCCGCATCGCGCTGTTGGCGGCGTTGGGCTTGAGCGGCGTGCGCTGCCAGGCCACCGCGTTTGTTCCGGCGGCGCAGAGGTTGCAGATTCCGGGGGCGAATGGCAGCGGCGTGCCCTGGTCGATTGTCCTGTTGTTGACTTTGTTGACCCTGCTGCCGGCGCTGCTACTGTCGATGACGCCGCTGGTGCGGCTGCTGGTGGTCTTCCACTTCCTGCGGCAGGCGCTGGGCACGCAAAGCGCGCCCACCAATCAGACCCTGATTGGATTGTCGCTGGTGCTGACCTATTTCCTGATGGCCCCGGTGGGAGCGGCGATCTATCAGCAGGCCATCGTGCCCCTGGAGCAGAACCAGATCACGCCCTGGGAGGCGATCGATCGCGGCTCAGAGCCGGTGCGCCGCTACATGCTGAAGTTCGTGCGGGAAAAAGATGCGGCGCTGTTTGTCGAGGTCGCCAAGCTGCCGCCGCCGCGCTCGCCTGAGGATTTGCCCATGCGGGTGGTGGCCCCAGCCTACATTCTGTCGGAGCTGAAGGTGGGCTTCCAGATTGGCGCCGTACTGTTTCTGCCCTTTCTGGTGATCGATCTGGTGGTGGCGTCGATTACGACTTCGGTAGGCATGCTGCAGTTGCCGCCGGTGATGATCTCGACCCCCATCAAGATCTTGCTGTTCGTGATGGTGGATGGCTGGAACCTGCTGGTGGGTTCGCTGATGAAGAGCTTTTCCTGAAGCCTCCTGCGCAGGCAGGAAAACGGACGCGGAGAAAAATCGAATGACGCCGGAAGTGGTAGTGCAACTCGGACAGGCAACCCTGCGGACGGCGGTGATGCTGGCGGCGCCGCTGCTGATCTCACTCGCCCTGGTCTCGCTCGCCATCAACCTGGTGCAGGTGCTGACCTCGCTCCAGGACAACACCATTTCCAGCGTGCCCCGGCTGCTGGCGACCGCCGTGGGCGCCATCCTGCTGATGCCCTGGATGCTGCGCAAGCTGGCCCTGTTCACGCTTGCAGATCCTGGCCGACTTCCGGCCGCTGCTGCGGTAGAGATTGAGCACTGGAGATGAGCAAAGCGAATGGCCGCTGCACTCCAACTCGAAGACATGGTCACGGCGGTGGCCGCGGTGGGCGCGCGCGTCTCCGGCCTGCTGGTGTTTACCCCGTTTCTGGGAAGCAACGCGATTGCCCCGCGCATCAAGGTGGGCTTCGTGGTGCTGCTGACGGCGGTGCTTTATCCCGTGTGCGGGCCGCGCGGCATGACGCTGACTGCGGGCGGGGCGCTGCGCATGATGCTGTCGGAGGCGCTGATCGGAATCCTGTTGGGGCTGGCGGTGCAATTCGTCTTCGAGGCGGCCGAGCTGGCCGGACAGGTTATGGGTACGCAGGTGGGCTATGGGTTGGTCAACATCCTCGACCCCAACACCCAGGTCGATACCCCGGTGCTGTCGGTCTTTTCCCAGACCCTCGCCCTGCTGATTTTTCTTCAGCTGGGGGTACACCGCTGGCTGGTGCGGGCGCTGGCGGCGAGCTTCCGCTATCTGCCTGCCGGCGCGGCGCTGGCCACGGGCGCGATGACCCATGAACTTCTGCATGCGGCCGGCGGCATCTGGCTGGCGGGAGTGCAACTGGCGGCGCCGGTGCTGCTGGCCACCTTGATGGTCGATCTGGTGCTGGGCTTTCTGGGCAAGTCCTCGCCCCAGCTGCCGGTACTGTTTCTGGGACTTTCGGTGAAGAGCATGGTCGGGCTTTCGCTGCTGGGGCTGTCGCTCGGCTACTGGCCGGGGATCTTCGAGCGCTACTTCACCAGCGCCATTCATTCCGGAGAGCGGTTGTTGCAACTGGCCCACTGATTTCGCCATGGCAAACGACGACAAGACCGAACGAGCAACTCCGCGGCGCCGCGACAAGGCGCGCGAGCAGGGACGGGTGGCGCGCAGCCGCGAGCTGGCGGGAGCGCTGATCGGCTTTGCCGGAGTGCTGGTAGTGCTGTGGGTCTCAGGCGGCGAGTTGCAGCGCTGGCGCAGCAGTTGGCGGCTGTGGACCGATTTGGCCTGGCAAAGCGACTTCAACCCCGGGACACCGATTTTGCTTTGGGTAGGGACGGCGGCGATGCGCTGGATCCTGGCGCCGCTCAGCCTGGTCTGGGTGCTGGCCGTAGCCAGCAGCGTGGCCCAGGGCGGCCTGGTCTTTTCGGCAGAAGCCTTGACCCCGAATATCGAGCGCATGAGCCCGGCGAAAAAACTGGGGCAGATGTTCTCGGTCTCCGGGCTGGCGCCGGCAGGCAAGTCGCTGGTTCCCTTTTCGGTGCTGCTGTATCTGGGCATCTCCATCCTGGCGCGCGACTGGGGGCTGCTGATGCGCGCCGCCCAGATGCCGGCCGCGGTGCTGGCCCATGTGGCCTACGACCGCGCCTTGGAGATTTGCTGGAAGTCGACCCTGGTGCTGCTGCTGTGGGCGGCGATCGACTACCTGCTGCAGCGGCAGAAGCTGGAGCACGAGCTGCGCATGTCGAAGCAGGAGCTGAGGGACGAATACAAGGAGACCGACGGCAATCCCACGGTGAAATCGCGGCTGCGGCGGCTTGCAGCGCCAGATGCGGCGGCGGCGCATGTTGAAGGAAGTGGAGCGCGCCACCCTGGTCATCACCAACCCTACACACTTTGCCGTCGCCCTGGAATACGGGCCCCTGATGCCGGCGCCGGTGGTGGTCGCCAAGGGCCTGAACGCGCTGGCCGAGCAGATCAAGGAGATCGCGCGCTGGCACGAAATCCCCATTGCGGAAAATCCGCCGCTGGCCCAGGCGCTCTATCGCAGCGTCGAGATCGGACAGGCGATTCCGGCGAAGTTATATGCCGCCGTGGCCGAGATTCTGGCCTTCATCCTGCGCGCGCAGATGCGGGCGCGGGCGCAGGCACGGCAGGCGGGCAGGGCATAAGCCATGGCCAATGCGATCGACAAACCGCAGACCGGGCTGAGATCAGTAAGCGGGCCTCGGAGTGGATCATTCCGGTGGCGGCGGTGGCGCTGGTGTTCGTGATGCTGGTGCCGCTGCCGGCCTTCATGCTCGATCTGCTGCTGGCCATCAGCATTACCGCCTCGGTGCTGGTGCTGCTGTCGGCGGTGCACATCCTGCGGCCGGTACAGTTCTCGGTGTTTCCCAGCTTGCTGCTGTTGCTGACGCTCTTCCGCCTGTCGCTGAACCTGGCCAGCAGCCGCCGCATTCTGCTGCACGGCAACGAAGGCGCGGGCGCCGCCGGCAATGTGATTGAGGCCTTCGGGCAGTTCGTCGTCGGCGGCAACTATGTTGTGGGCTTCGTGCTCTTCCTCGCCTTGATCGCCATTCAGTACATGGTGATCAGCCACGGCGCGGTGCGCACTGCCGAGGTCACGGCGCGCTTCACCCTGGACGCCATGCCGGGCAAGCAGATGGCGATCGACGCCGACCTGAACGCCGGCATCATCGACGAAAAACAGGCGCGCTCGCGCCGCGAGGAGGTCAGCCGCGAAGCCGAGTTCCACGGCGCCATGGACGGAGCGGCGCGCTTCAATCAGCGCGACTCGCTGGCCACGGTGCTGATTACCGCCATCAACATCATTGCCGGCTTCCTGATCGGCGTCTTCCAGCTGGATGTGCCTTTTCGCGAGGCGCTGAAGACCTACACCATCCTGACCGTGGGCGATGGCCTGGTGACCATCATCCCGGCGCTGCTGGTTTCGGTGGCCGGCGGCATCGTGGTCACGCGCTCTTCGTCGGACAGCAGCCTGGGCGCCGATGTCGGCAAGCAACTGTTCTCGCGCAGCCGCCCCCTGTGGATCGCCGCCGGCGCCATGGCGGCGCTGGCGCTGGTCCCCGGACTGCCCAAGATTTCCTTTCTGCTGATCGCCGTGGCCGCGGGCTGGGGAGCGCGGCGGGCCAAGCGCGAATTCGAGAAGCCGGCGGCCTTGTCCCCGGAGAACGCCGCCGGGCGCTGCCGGCGCGGCCGGTGCGGCCAAGCAGGATGCCCTGGAAGGTCTGCTGAAGCTGGACGACATCAGCCTGGAAGTGGGCTATGCGCTGGTTCCGCTGGTCGATGCCAAACAAGGCGGCCAACTGTTGCAGCGGATCAAAGCTTTGCGCCGGCATCTGGCGCTGCAGCTGGGCTTCATCGTGCCGCCGGTGCATATCACCGACAACCTGAAGTTGAAGCCGCGCGAGTATGTGGTCTTTCTGCGCGGGGTGGAGATTGCGCGCTGGGAGCTGCGCGACGATTGCCTGCTGGCCATCAGCTCGGAGAGCGAGCCGCCCCAGTTGCAGGGCCTGGCTACCAGGAGCCGGCCTTCGGGGTGGCGGCGCTGTGGATCGTTCCCGGCCTGCGCGAGCAGGCGCTGGCCCGCGGTTATGCCGTGGTGGACCAGACCTCGGTGATTGCCACTCATATGGCCGAGGTCATCAAGCAGCACGCCTACGAACTGTTGAGCCGCCAGGAGACCAAGCGCCTGCTGGACCGGCTGGCCGAAAGCCAGCCCAAGCTGGGCGAAGAGCTGGTGCCCAAGCTGATGAGCCTGGGCGAGGTGCAGAAGGTGTTGCAGCAACTGCTGCGCGAGCAGGTCTCGATTCGCGATCTGCCCACCATCCTGGAAAGCCTGCTGGACACCTCGGCCGTGGGCAAGAACCCGGTGCTGATGGTGGAAGGCGCGCGCCAGGCGCTGGGCCGGGCGCTGGTGCATCCGCTGTTGTCCGACGATGGCGGGCTGCGGGTGGTGACCCTCGATCCCGGCATCGAGGAGGAGCTGACGCGCGCCTTTTCGGGACAGGCGCCGGCGGGCAACACCAGCCTTGAGCCTTCGTTTGTCCGCCGCGTGCTTGAGGGTCTGAAGAAGCTGGCGGGGGAGCAGGTACGCATGGCCACGCCGGTGGTTTTCTGCAGCACTCCGGCGCGCTTTCATCTGCGCCGCCTGCTGGAACCGTTTTTGCCCAAGCTGGTGGTGCTGTCGCCGGGAGAGATTCCGCCGGTAGTTCAGGTGCAGTCGCTGGGAATGATTCGCTGAAGACGATTTCGGCGAGAGCGAAGAACCAAGAATGAAGAACCAAGAATGAAGAACCAAGAATGAAGAAACCAAGAATGAACAATGAAGAACGATTCGATAAGGAGGCAGCATGAGTGCCGCGCAGGCCTACGAACAGATGCAGCAGACAGACGAAATGAACCGGCGGCGGAGAACTCCGAGCAGCTCTTGCTGGAGCAGTTGCCGCAGGTGAAGTACATCGCGCGCCGTATCCACGAGCGGCTGCCGCAGCACGTTCCCTTCGACGACCTGCTGCACGCCGGCATCGTGGGGCTGATCGACGCCATGCACAAGTACGACGCCAGCAAGAATGTGCGCTTCGCTTCCTACGCCAAGTTCCGCATTCGCGGGGCGATTCTCGACAGCCTGCGCGACATGGACTGGAGCCCGCGCGACCTGCGCCGCAAGGCGCGCCGCCTGGAAGCCGCCATGCAGAAGCTGCAAACCGAGCTGGGGCACTCGGCCACCGAGCCCGAGCTGGCCGAGGCCATGGGCATGACCCTGGAAGAATTTCAGCACATGCTGAACGAGATTCGCGGCCTCGAGGTGGGCAGCCTGCAGATCGAGTCGCTGGAGGATGGGCGGGAAACCGATCTGAGCGAGAGTATAGCCGGGCCCCCGGACCAGGACCCGCTGTCGCTGTACATGCGGACGGAGCGCAAGCAGATGCTGGCCGCCGCCATCGCCGTATTGCCGGAGCGGGAGCAGCAGGTGCTGGCCCTCTACTACCAGGAAGAGCTGACCATGAAGGAAGTGGGCGCGGTGCTGGGGGTAGGCGAGTCGCGGGTATCGCAGATCCATTCGGTGGCCGTGGCCCGTCTGCGCGCCATGCTGGCCAATGCCCAGCAAAGTCAGAGACGGGCGGCCGCGTTGCCCGCCCTCGGCGGCGAGGATGCAGAGGAAGCGGAGTCATGGAAAAGGTCTTAAGCCAGGGAGAGATCGACGCTCTGTTCCGCGCCGCCAGCGGCGACGCCACCGCCGCCCGGGGAGCTGCCGCCGGGGCCGGGGCCCAGATCGAGTCGTGGGACCTGCACCAGGCGGGGCTGCTGGGCAAGGAGCAGCTGCGCAGCGTCAGCCAGCTGCATGAAAGTTTCGCCCGCAACCTGACCAGCGCCATCGGCGGCTATCTGCGCGACACCTTTCAGGTTGCCCTGGTGGCGGTGGAACAGCTGGCCTACCGCGACTTTCTCGCCCGCTTTCCTGATCCCACCTATTACGGCACCTTTCTGCTTCCCCCCAACCACGCCAGCGGCATCCTGCACCTCGACCTGAGCCTCGCCTTCCCGCTGGTGGACCTGCTGCTGGGCGGGCAGGGACAGATGCCGCAAAGCCAGGTTACGCGCGAGGTCACCGACATAGAAGAAAGCGTGCTGGAAGGCATTGGCCAGTCTATCTGCGGCGAGCTGCAGGTGGTGTGGCAGCCCCTCGGTCTCGAGGTCGCGTTCGAGCGGCGGCAGCCGGTCTCGCAGATGCTGCGCATCATGCCGCCGGAGGAGAAGACCCTGACCCTGACCTTCGAGGTCACGATGAGCGACTCCAAAGGCATGTTGAACATCGCTTTTCCCTCCGTGGTCTCCAGCGCCCTGATGCGGCGGCTGCGCTCCGAGCTGGTGTACCAGCGCGCCCGGGGGCCGGCGGCGAACCAGGAGAGCATTGGCAAGCGGCTGCTGGAGTCAGGGGTGGAGCTGGAGCTGGCGACGCCCGCCATTGCGGTGCGCCTGGGCGAGCTGCTGACCTTGGAGCGGGGAAGGGTTTTGCCCTTGCGCCGCCACATTGAAGAGCCGGCGGTGGTGCGCCTGGGGGGACGCGACTGCTGGCTGGCGCGGCCGGTAGGCAGCCGCAACTGCCGCGCCGCCCAGTTGCTGGAATACCTTCCCCCGGCGGAAGCAGAGACATAGCGGGGAGATAGAGGAATAAGCCATGAGTCCACAGGGGCAAAGCCAAAACCAGCTTGAGATTTACCGGCGGGCGTGGAGCGATAGTCTGGCCCTGCTGCTTTCGCGGATGGCCGCGGGAGAATGGCACATTGCAGCCGAACCTCCGGCCGCCGCCGTCCATGCCGACGATGCCGCTGTCGCGCGGGTCCGGATCACGGCCGCAGGCGGGTTGGCGGGTTGCCAGTGCTGTAGCTTCGCCGCCGCCGATCTGGCGGCGCTGCTGGGAATCTTTCTGGGCGAGGAAGTCTCGCTTGCCGGCGAGCCTGACGCCACGCAAAAGGAAGCGCTGGAGGAGCTGATACGGCAGTGGGCCGGGCTGGCGGCCAGCGCGCTGAAGCCTGACTTTGGGGAAGTCACATTGGAGGTGGCGCTGGAGGCTCCTGGCCCAGTCCCAAGCGGCGCCCAGTGGCTGCGGGCCACTGACAGCACCCGCTCCATCGCCGCCGCGCTGGAGCTGGACGATGTTCTCCGGGGAGCGCTGCACCCCTCCGAAGCCGGAAGCACGGCTCCGCCCGAAGCCAATTCCAACTCCAATTCCGACTCCAATTCCAAAGCTGGTCCCAGCTCTGGACCTGCATCGGAGTCGCCGCCGCCGCCCGCTTCCCGGCCCAACCGGGCTACGCCGCAAATTGAGGAGCTTCTGCGCCAGGGCAATCTGGAGTTGCTGATGGATGTGGAGCTGGCGGTGATGTTGCGCTTTGGCAGCCGCCAGGCCAGCTTGCGCGAAGTGCTCGATCTGTCCACGGGCGCGGTGCTGGAGCTGGACCGCGAGCTTCAGGAGCCGGTGGACCTGGTGCTGAATGGCCGGGTGATCGCGCGCGGCGAGGTGGTGGTGGTCGACGGCAATTACGGTTTGCGGGTAGTGGAGGTGGCGTCGCCGCAGCAACGGGTCAATAGTTTGTAGAAGATCGTATTCACCACGGAAGCACGGAGGACACGGAGAAGAAAGAAAAAGGCTCGAAAAGAAAGAAAAAAGGAAGAAAAGAAAAGCAAGAAAAAAAAGAAGAAAGAAAAGGCAAGAAAGAAAAGAGAGAACGAAAAGCTGGAAAAAAAAGAAGGAAAACGGAATTCGGGAATTGTCATCCGATTTTCTTGCTTCCCATTTTTTTCCTCTCCGTGTCCTCCGTGCCTCCGTGGTGAATTCGCTCTAAGGAGCAACGAAAATGTCTCTGTCTCTGCGTACGGTATTGCCCGGCAGCTCGCCGATGGCGGCGCTGGCGGCGCTGCCCACCTGCGCCAGTCCCTTTTGCCCGCGTCCTCCCACTTTGTGGCAGCGCTGGTGGGCCCGGCATCAGGGTATCCGGCTGCATGAGGCTTGGTATTGCTCGCTGCTGTGCTTTCAGCAGGGACTGTTTCGCCGTATGGAGCAGGCGGCGCTGGCCAGCCCGCACAGCCTTCCCCGGCCCAACCGCATGCCGCTGGGGCTGATCCTGTTGTCGCAGGGCGAGATTACCGGCCAGCAACTGCGTCTGGCGCTCAGCCGCCAGCGGGCTGCGGGCAGCGGCAAGCTGGGCGAGTGGCTGATCAGCATAGGAGCGGTCGGCGAAGCCGAGGTCACTTCCGCCCTGGCGGCGCAGCAGGGATGTCCGTTGTTTCCGCTGGAGGAGCCGCAAGCCGTTCCCCCCAGAATGTATTGGCCGGAGCTGCTGGTGGAACGCTATCGCGCGGTGCCGGCTTTCTATAACCGGGCGCAGTCCAGCCTCTATGTGGGATTTCTGGAGCGGGTAGACCATGCTTTTCTGCTGGCGCTGGAGCGGATGCTGGGTTGCCGCACCCAGCCCTGCATCCTGCCTTTGTCCGCCTACAACCGCCAACTGGAGCTCGGCGCCCTCAGCGTGGAAAGCGAGACCATCGTGATCCACCAGCGCCAGAGCGGGGTGGAGATGACCCGCACCATCGGCAACTACGCCGAGCAGGTGCATGCCGAGCGCTGCACCGTAGTGGCTTGCGACGATTGCCTGTGGACCAGGCTGGAGTCGGCTGCCGGCCGCCATGTTGACTTCCTCTTTCGCTTGCCCACGGTGAGTTAGGCTGGGCTCGGGCCGGGATACTCGACCACGCCGCCGGACACCACCGCTAAAGCCTCGGCCTCTGCTGCCGATGGAAACCACAGGTCCCAATATGAATCTTGCTGCTCCCGCCCGCCCCCTTGCCCGGCCTCCCGTCGCAATCGCCACCGAAGTCGATGCCAGCGCAACTATCCGTTGCGGCAGGTCGCCTGCTCTGGTGCTGCCGCTGCTGACCCGCTCCATATCCTTGTTAACGCTTTTGCTGCAGGACAGCGCCGTCGATCTGGAACTGGCGGGGGCCGTCATTGGGCTCGATCCCGCACTGGCGTTCGGCACCTTGCAGCTGGCCAATCGCGATCGCGGCGAAGGCGAAGACGCTATCTGGCAACTTCCGCTGGCGGTGGTGGCCGCCGGCCGCGAAGGCCTGCAGCAATTGCTCCAGCGCGCTCCCCGCATCGAGTGCAGCGGCCATATGGGTAAGCAGACGCGATTGTGCCGGCTGGTGGCGAACGCTGCCACCCGGGCCGCGGTTGGGCACCTGCTGGCGCGCGAGCTGGGAAGCTCGATTCCGCGCAAGGCCTATCTTTCCGGATTATTGTTTGAGCTGCCGGCCATGGTACGGCTGGCCGCGCCGGCGATCTCGCAGGCAGAGTTGCTGCCTGCCATGTGTCATGCCCTGCCGGCTGCGATGGTGAGGGCGGCCATGGGATTGCCCGACGATGGCGAAGAGGCTCCCCGCGACCCCCTGCTGGCCATCGGCCTGATTGCCGATGCGGTGCTCGGGGCTGTAGCTGAGCCGTCCTCGCTGACGGTTGCGCTGGAGGAGTTAGCTGCCGGCCCGCTCTGGCATTGCTGGGAGGCAAGCAGCACGCAGCAGCGTGCTTTCCTGCTGGAACATGGTTGCGAGCTGGCAGGCTGGGTCCGGGCCAATCTCGAGGACATGGATCCGTGGGAATTCATGGCCCGGCTGGAACGCCGCAACGGGTGGGAGTAACCATCCCGCGAGAAACTTATGGAAGGGGAAGGCTTGCGCACATTAATTGTGGATGACTCTTCGGTGATGCGAAAGATTGTGGCGCGCGCGCTGCAGCAGGGTGGAGTCTCCAGCGGCGAGATCCTGGAAGCGGGCAACGGCGCCGAGGCCCTGGAGATCCTGCGCAACCAGAAAGTGGACCTGGTGCTCAGCGACATCAATATGCCGGTGATGGATGGGCTGGAATTCGTACGCCAGTTGCAGAGCGTGGAAAATGCCAAAGGTACACCGGTGGTGATGATCACCACCGAAGGCAGCGAGTCGCATGTGATGCAGGCAATTTCGTTCGGGGCACGGGGGTACATTCGCAAACCCTTTACCCCGGACCAGATGAAGCAGCACGTGCTGCCCTTGCTGCAGAAGGGATAGAGCTTCGCCCGCGAAGAGCAATATTCACCACAGAGACACAGAGGACACGGAGTTTGGAGTTTATTTCCTGGTCCTTTCTCCGCGTCCTCAGTGCCTCGGTGGTGAATGGCGGTTGCTTTCTGTTCAATATTTCCATAAAGACAGATACACTGAATCAGAATGCCCATTGCGGGGCCTGGGAGGGCCCTACGATCGACTAGTGGGTGCCTGGAGGTATCTAGGGCTGCCTGAAGCCGTGAAACGCGCCAGAAGGGCTGCAAACGCCAGCACAGCGGTTTCCCGATATGGAACTGGATGCCGGCCAGTTTTTCCTCGAAAGTACGCATGGGCTAGTGGTCAGTGGCCAGTGATCAGGGACCAGAAGAAAGGCCTGGCGCGCTCTGGGCGAGAATTTGGGTATCCTCACAACGGGCCACTGGCCACTAACCCAGTCCCCAGTCCCCAGCCCCCAGTCCCCAGCCCCTTTCTTAACCCAATCTAATCTCCCTCCCTGCTAAGTGCTTGAATTCCGCTCTGCCGCCTCTTTGCTTTGGCCTCCTCATTGCATTCATATCCACGGAGCGCATTTCATGGACAGCGGACTTTATGCAGCCTGTGCCGGATTGGTGGCACGCACCCAGGCGCTGGATGTCGTGGCCAGTAATCTGGCCAACGTCAATACCAACGGATACAAGGCGCAAGTTGCTACCTTTCGCTCGGTGCTGGCCAAGGCTGACGCCAGCGTAAGCACCAATCCCATTGCGCAGGCGGTCAACGATTTTGGCGTACTGGGAGGCACACGCACCAATCTGCTGCAAGGCAGTCTGGACCATACCGGCAGCGATCTGGATTTTGCCCTGCAAGGCGAGGGCTGGTTCGCAGTGCAGACCGGGAATGGCAAGCTTTATACCCGTAACGGAAACTTCCATGTCGACCCTACCGGACACCTGGTCACTGCCGACGGCAATACGGTGCTGGGGACGCAAGGGCCAATCACCATCCCGCCAGGCAAGCTGGATGTCAGCGATGACGGGACCATATCGGTGGACGGCGCGCTGGCCGGTCAAGTCCAGGTCGTCGACTTCGCTTCCGGGACCGCGTTGACCCTGGCCGGAAGCAGTTATTTTTCCGCTCCGGCGGGCAGCGAACATAACAGCAGGGCCAATATCGTGCAGGGTTCGCTGGAAAACAGCAACGTCAACCCTATCTCCGCGGCCGTGGACCTGGTGACCCTGCAGCGCCATGCCGACCTGCTGCAACAGGCGCTTACCGCCTTTCATTCCAACTTCAACCGCATTGCGGCCCAGAACCTGCCGCAGATCTGAGGTCCGGAAATGTTTCGCGCGCTCTATACCGCCGCTACCGGAATGATGGCCCAGCAACTGAACCTGGACAACGTGGCCAACAACCTGTCGAACTCCAGCACTGCCGGCTTTCGCAGCCGCCGGCTCCAGTTTGAGGACCTCATCTATCAGAACCTGGTGACCCCGGGGGCAGCGGCCACGCAAAGCACCACGGTGGATTCCGGACTGCAGATCGGACTGGGCACGCGCACCGCCGCCTCGGAGGTGATCCAGACCCAGGGCGATTTCGATAACACCGGCAATCCCCTGGACATGGCCATCCAGGGTGCGGGCTTCTTTCAGATCAAAATGCCGGACGGGAGCACAGCCTACACCCGTTCCGGGATGTTCCATCTTGATAACCAGGGAAACATGGTGACGGCCGACGGCAATCCGCTCGATCCCCAGGTCACGATTCCGGCCGACGCCCTGACGGTGACGGTAGGCACCGACGGCACGGTCAGCGTCACCCAGCCCGGCCAGACCCAGGCGCAGCAGGTTGGCGCCATACAGCTGGCGACCTTTCAGAATCCCGGCGGGCTGAACAGCGTAGGCGGAAACATGTTTCTGCAAACCACCGCTTCCGGAGATCCCATTGTCGGCACCCCGGGTGGCGCTGACGGGTTAGGGACCCTGCAGCAGGGCATGCTGGAGCAGTCCAACGTGAACGTGGTGCAGGAGTTTATTCAGATGATCGTGGCCCAGCGCTCTTATGAGGCGAATTCGCGGGTGATCACCGCCGCCGATCAGATGCTGCAGGAACTCAACAACTTGTCCCACTAGGGACTGGGGACTTGGGGCTGGGGGCCAGTTGCTTTTGCTAATTGCTAACTGCTAATTGCTAATTGCTGATCTGGAGGCCCGGTGCGGCACACAGAATATCCCGCCTGCAGGCTGGCGCAAAGTCTGCTGGTGCTGGTCGCACTGGCGGCCATGGCGCAAATGGTATGGGCGCTGCCAAAGCCATCGCCCCTTCAGCAGCAGGCAGCCGAGGCGGTGGTCCGCGACATGAAATTGGAATCGGAAAGCACGCTGGTGGAGCAGAACCTCGAGGTGCTGGCGCCTTTCACTTCGCTGCCGGCAGGCTCGGCCCTGCACGTGATTTCCGCTCGCGCCGGTTTCACCCCTGGCACCTGGATATTGCGTCTGGACTGCGCTTCGCGGCGCGACTGCCTGCCCTTTCATGCGGTACTGCGCCTGCCGGAAGGCGAGCGTCTGCTTTCGCCCGACGGCGGCTCGCTTACAGCGAAGCTTCCCACCATCCCGGCTGGCCGGGTATCAGGCCCTGGGGCTCTGGTCCGCCGCGGGGCTCAGATGGAACTGGTGGAGGAGCTGCCCGGAGTGCGGCTGCGGGCGACGGTAGTTTGTCTGGAGTCGGGCGGGCTGGGCGATCGCATTCGGGTCGAGAACCGCGACACCCATCGCGTGGTGCTGGCGACGGTCGCAGGCCCCGAGCTGGTGCTGGTGAAGGTGGCGCCATGAGCCCGACAGTGAGGCAGACAAGGCCGGGAGCGAAAACGCTGTACCGGGCGCTGCTACTGGTTCTGGCGTTGAGTTGCAGCCTTGTCTTTGCCACCGCAAGCAATACCAAGAGCAAGAAGAGTCCCGCGCAGCCGCTGACCTCGCTGCAACAGTTTCTGACCCGCGTCCAGGGACAGCCGGTACCGGTGACCACTTCTCCCGGCAGCCTGTGGCCGCTTCAGGGCAGCCTGCTTACCGACCTGGCGACGGACTACAAGGCGCGCCGGCTGAATGACCTCGTCATCATCAGCATTGTGGAGCAGACCCTGGCGCAGGCCGAGCACGATGTGACGGCGCAGCGGGCCTTTACCTCCAGCTCCGGTATGACCGCCATCGCCGGTCAAGTCAATACGGCGTCGTTTAATCCCCTCTATGGTCTGACTTCCAGCAGCAACCTGAAGGGCGGCGGCGCCGCCAACAGCACTACGCTATTGCAGGCCAATATTTCCGGGCGCGTAGTGGCCGTGCTGCCCAATGGCAATCTGGTGGTCGAGGCCGAACGCCAGGTCAGCTTCAATCAGGAGACCCAGACCATTATTCTGCGCGGCGTGGTGCGTCCCGGCGACATTCTCTCCAACAATTCGGTGCTTTCCACTTCGCTCAGCGATCTGGAACTGGAAGTGAAAGGCAAAGGCGTGGTCAGCGACGCCGTCCGCCAGCCCAACGTATTCGTCCGCCTGCTGATGAAGCTGTTGAACTTCTGATGCTGATGAGATCAAGCCTCAAACTCGGATTGACCCTGTGCTGGCTGCTCGGCGTTTTCGCCGCGCCGTTTCTCCTGGCGCAGGAGTCTACTACCCACCTTCCCATTCGTGATCTGGCGTCGATCGAAGGTGTGCGCGAGAATCCGCTGATCGGCTATGGCATGGTAGTTGGCCTGGCCGGCACCGGCGACCGCCAGCAGACCATGTTCAGCGTGCAGACCCTGGCCAACATCCTGCAAAAGATGGGAGTACAGATTCCGGTGGCGTCGGTGAGCGTGAAGAACGTGGCTGCGGTCTTCGTGACCGCTTCGCTGCCTGCCTTCGCGCGACCGGGAACGCAAATCGACGTTACGGTATCTTCCATCGGCGACGCCAAAAGTCTGGAAGGCGGCACCCTGCTGCTGGCCCCGCTCTATGCCGCCGATGGCCAGGTCTATGCCGAAGCCCAGGGCGCGGTCACGCTGGGGGGATACACCGCGGGCAAGTCCGGAGCAAATTCCAAGCAAGTCAATCATCCCACCGCGGGCCGGATCCCCAATGGCGCGCTGGTGGAACGCGATGCCTCCATCGACCTGCGTAAGCTGACCCAGATCTCGCTGCTGGTGCGCGATCCCGACTTTCGCATTACCCGCGACATGGCGGCGGCCATCAATCAGGAAGTGGGACATCCCATGGCGACTGCCATCGACAGTGGGCGGGTGGAGTTGCAGGGGATGCCGTCGACCGGACTCCCGGAGTTGCTGGCGCGGTTGTTGAACCTGAGAGTTGAGATCCATCCCCGCGCCCGGGTGGTGGTCAGCGAACGTACTGGGACCATCGTCATGGGCCGGGACGTGCGGCTGAGTGCGGTCTCCATCCTGCATGGCGATCTGTCGATCGAGATTGCCACGGAATACCAGGTCTCGCAGCCCTTGCCTTTCAGCAATACCGGGCAGACCACCGTCGTGCCCCAGACCACGGTGGAGAGCAAGGACGAGAAGGTCAAGCGCATCGAGTTGGGCGAAGGCGCCAGCGTGGAGCAACTGGTGAATGGGCTGCAAGCTATTGGAGCGACAGCGCGCGACGTGGTCGCCATCCTGCAAGCCATCAAGGCAGCGGGAGCGCTGGAAGCCGATCTGGAGGTGATCTGACATGCTACCTGCCATAACCGGGCAAAATCCGCTACCGTCGGCTAGCAGTAGTAGCGCGGCCGCGCCTTCTCCCGAAGCTGGTGAAGGCGGCACACGAGTTCGAGTCCATCCTGCTCCAGAGCTGGATGGAGAAGATGAATAAAAGCTTTCTGGGGACGGAAGAGAGCCAGGACCCGGCCCACGATACGGTAAGCAGCCTGGGGACCCAGGCCATTGCCACCGCGCTTTCGGCGCGGGGAGGCATTGGCATTGCCACCATGATCCTGCGGCAGCTTCAGCGCCGAGCGCAGCCGGGCCCGGATCAGGATAAAGACAACGACGGGGAAGGAAAACTGCCGCATGCGGCTAATCTCATCGAAGGGACGGGCCGATAGGGATGCCAGGGGGATTGGGAAGAATTCGCCTGTCCGGCATTAAAGTCTTGCCGCCAATTGCCGATCCCATACTTGTAAGGCAATCCCGTGGAACGAGGTTCTGCAATGAGAATTGACTTAGATCCGTCTGCGATGCCAGAGCTGACGCGCAGCAACGGTTCGGCGGCCGCAGCCCCGGCCGGACAGCCGGCCGTCACCAATCCAGCCAGGACGCCTCCGACGATGTAGCCAGTCTGTCGACGGGCAGTGACTTCCGTGCAGAAATTGAAGGCGCAACTCGATGCCGTTCCCGATGTCCGGCAGCAGCTGGTGGAAGCGCTGCGCCAGACGGTCGCGGCAGGCAGCTATACCGCCTCTCCGCAGCATATTGCGCAAGCCATGCTGGAGGGCGAGAGCCTGACACCCGGGAAGTAAAGCCTAGCTTCCCTGAGTTGCAGGAGGTGTTCCTGTGGAGTTCAGCACCGGCCGCCTGGAAGCGTCGACGCGGATTGCAGAGCGTTCTTCCGGCCAGCCCGGCGAGGAAGGTCGGCAGCGTGCGCCCCGCCGTCACCGGGAAACCCGCTGGCGGACGATGAGGTATTGACGGAGGAAGAGACCGAGGGCCATCAACTGGACGACCTGGCCTGAGGGAGGCGCAACCATGACCAGCCTTGCCGCGGCGGGAAACACAGCCGCAGTCAAGCCATCCCGCCACCCCCGCTGTCCCAGATGGATCGGCAACTGGTGCTGCTGGAGACCTTGAAGTCTTTGCTGGACGAGGCCATGCGCTCGCTCAGCGGTGGTGAAGCCTTGCCGCTGCTGGAGGTGAGCCGCCAGATCAAGCCTGACGGCGCAGGAACTGACCACGCTTTGTCCTGCACATGGGCTGTCTTCCCTGGACGCGCGGAAGCCCAACAGCGACGGCGAAAGCTGCTGGCGGAGCTGAGTCAGCAACGCGCCTTTTGCCGCGCCATGTTACGGCGCTGGCGTCGCTCCATTGTGTTGCGGCAGCAGCTGCTTGGGTTGCAAGACGAGCCTGTGCCTTATACCGAATCCTTGACCCTGGGTTCTTTGCCTACGGATTGGAGCTGAGATGGGCGGACTCACCGGCACCATGTGGATTGCGCTGAATGCCCTGCAGGCGCAGCAGCTGGGAACGGAAACCAGCGCCAACAACGTCGCCAACCTGAATACGCCGGGTTACAGCCGGGAGGTGCCGGTGCTACAGGAAGCCGACCCTTTCGTCGAGGGCAATCTGGTATTGGGCGGCGGCGTCCAGGTCGAGGGCATCCAGAGTTTGCGCGACAGCCTGCTGGACCTTCAGATCAGCGAGGAAACTCAACAGCAGGGCAATTCGCAAGCCTACGTGAACGCCATGAACCAGGTGCAGACTCTTTTCCCCGACGACACTACCGGTATCGGCCAGCAGATCAGCGCCTTCTTCCAGAGCGTGAATAGTCTTTCCACCGATCCTTCCGACATCTACCTTGCGCCAGGGCGTGCTCACCGCGGCCCAGAACATGGCCACCTCCTTCAACGACACCGCCGGCCAGTTGACCGATATACGTCAGCAGCTCGACAGCCAGGTGCAGCAGCAGGTGCAGCAAGTCAATCAGATTACGCAGCAGATCGCGACCATCAATGCCCAACTTACCAGTGTCGCCAGCGCCACCCAGGAATATGGGGCCTTCATCGACCAGCGCAGCGAGCTCATCCAGCAACTCTCCGGCCTCATCGACGTTTCGCAATTAAGCGATGGCACCTCCCTGACCTTGACCACCAAACAAGGGACTGCGCTGGTGGTTGGCGGCCAGTCCTATGCCCTGAGCACGACGCTGGGCACGGATGGTGTGCAGCACATTTTCTCCGAGCAAGGCCAGGACATCACCGGGGATATTTCCGGCGGCCAGCTCGGCGGCACCCTCGCGGCCCGCGATCAGACCATACCTTCCCTGCAAACCCAGCTGGATTCCTTGGCCGGCGGCATGGTGACGGCCTTGAACAACGCCCAGTCGCAGGGCACGGACATGTATGGCAATTCCGGCCAGGATTTGTCCAATCTGTTCGAACCGATTACCGGCACCGGCGCGGCCGCCGATATGGCGTTGGCCATCAGCGACCCTAACCTGATCGCCGCCAGCTCCGACGGCAGCCAGGGCAGCAACGGCAATCTGGCGAACTTCACGGCGGTGGCCAGTGCCGACGTCTCCAACGGCATGACGCCCAGTGGCGCTTACAGCAATCTGGTTTTTCAGGTAGGCACCGCGGTCAGCAATCAGACCAGCGAACTCGGAGCCAGCAATGCCATGCTGACGCAACTGACAACAGCAACAGTCGTCGGTCAGCGGGGTCTCGCTCGACCAGGAGGCATCCAGCCTGCTGCTGTATCAGCAGGCCTATCAGGCCTCGGCCCAGGTCATCACCACGATCAATCAGATGCTTGAAACCGTCCTCAACATGGGAGCCGGTTCTTCATGATCAGCACTCTCCAGTTATCGAATCTGGTGCTCAACGCGCTGGAGACCTCAGACACTTCCGAACAGACTGCGCTCACCCAGTTGACCAGCGGACGGCGAGTGAACGCCGATTCCGACGATCCCGCCGCCGCCGCGCAGGAAGTCAACATTTCTTCGCAGATGAACGACTGCGATCAGTATCTGCGCAGCATCACCAGCCTCACTTCGGAGTTGCAGACCGCCGATTCGTCCCTGAACTCGGTGGTCACTGCGCTGCAACAGGCCATCTCTCTGGGCACCGAGGGCGCTAACGGCACCTTGTCGGCGCAAAACTGCAGCACCATCGCGCAGCAGATCAAAGGCATCTCGCAGCAGGTGTTCAGCGTGGCTAACCTCAGCTACAACGGCACCTACGTTTTTGGTGGAACCGAGACCACGAAGCCGCCTTATGTGCTGGACAACTCCGTTGCCGGTGGAGTTTAGTATCAAGGCAACGACGATGTGAACTCAGTCGAGGTGGCGCAAGGAGAATCCGTAGCCGTGAACCAGCCCGGCAGCCAGTTGTTCTCCTCTCAGGACGCCAACGTCTTCGTGGCCCTGGACGACCTGACCACGGCGCTCGAATCCAATAGCTCTACCGACGACATCGGCGACGCGGTCACGCAGTTGCGTAGCGCCTACGATCAGCTTACGTCGGCGCGCACCTTCTATGGCAGCACCGTCGACCAGATCGTCGGCACCCAGGTCTTTCTGGACAGCGAGAGCCTTCAGCTTGCCGCGCAGCAGAACAGCACCGTCGGCATCGACATGGACGTCGCCGTAACCGACCTGACCAATGCCGAGGAGTCGCGCGCCGCCACCGTACAGGCCGCCTCCAGCATGAATGGCACTACCTTGATGGATTACCTGGCTAACATGCAGCGTTAGCTTAGCAGTCAGCAAAAGCGCGACAGGAAAGTTACCTGTTGAGAACTTTGACGCGATATGTGGGCTAGAGCTGGGCGGTAAGCTAAGAGCTAAGTGCTGACTGCTGACTGCTGAGTGCTAAGTGCTAGCGAATGCTAAGCTGTGAGCTAACTGCTAACCTGCCCGGCTGCCGCGCGGGAATGATACCCTGTTGCGATCATGACCGCCGATGAAGTCATACAACTGATGCAGCTGCAGCCGCTCTCCATCGAAGGCGGCTTCTTTCGCGAAACCTACCGCTCCCGCTGGGTGGTCTCGGCGGAGTATCTGCCCGACGGATTCCGTGGCTCGCGCTCCATTGGCACCGCGATCTACTACTTGATTACTCCGGAAACCTTTTCCGCGCTGCACCGCCTGCCGGGCACGGAGGTTTTTCATTTCTACCTGGGCGATCCCGTTCTTATGTTGCAGCTGCTGCCGGATGGCACCTCGCAGACCATCACGCTGGGTCCCGATCTGCTGAACGGGCAGCAGCCGCAAGTGGTGGTGCGAGGACAATATATGGCAGGGCAGCCGGCTGGCGCCAGGCGGGAAATGGGCGCTGATGGGGACGACCATGTCTCCCGGTTTCGACTACGCCGATTACGAAAACGCCGATCGCGAGCCCTTGCTCGCGCAATATCCCGGCGCGGCGGCGAAGATCAGGGAGTACACGCGGTAAGAGGCAATTTGGCTTTCGAGGCCGATGTAATACAAACGGTAAGTTGTAGTACACTGAAAAGCGCCATGAAAACCACGGTGCAGGCGCGATTGGATCGCCGCTCACAAGCGGCCCTGAACGATTTAGTGAAGCGTCTTGGCTGGAGTCCATCGCGGGCAGTGCGCGAAGGTCTGGTTATGCTGAACGCCTGTTACGGCAAGGCTTCCCACGCAAGGGTAGTCGGCGTTGGGCAGTTCGCTTCCGGAGTGGCTGATCTCGGATCAAACAAGAAGCACCTTGCGGGATTCGGCCGTTGAAGCCCGTCCTGCTGGACACAGGAGTGGTGGTTGCCCTGCTGGACCGAAGCGAGCGATATCACGTTCAATGTGTTGCCGTCCTCGCAGAAATCGAACGGCCGCTCGTAACCTGCGAGGCCGTCATCGCGGAGAGTTGCTATTTGTTGCGCCGGCTTACGGGAGCTTGCGAGACGGTGTTGGACAACATTGCAAAAGGCGCTTTCCTGGTGCCGTTTCAGCTTTCACCGTCTGCCTCGGCGGTGCGCAGCATCATGCGCAAATATAGGGACCTGCCGGCCGACTTCGCTGATGCCTGTCTTATTCAATTGGCCGAGCAGCTGAATACTGGAGATGTTCTTACCCTGGATCGGGATTTTGAGTTATACCGATGGAGCCGGAGCTACCGCTTTCATTTGCTCATCGACCTGAAGTAATCCGCCGACTTTTCCTTCGCGTGAACTCCTGCCTGCAGCTGTTGTGTTAAGAGCACGCCCAGGAATTTTGTTCACCACAGGGGCCCAGAGGGCATCGAGCAAATTAAAGCTGTCTGGAGTTTTCGGTCTCCAATTATTCAATGTTGCTCATAATCGGCACTTCCGTTCCGCACCCGAGTTCAGCACTTCAGTTCAGCACTTCAGTTCAGCACTTAGCTCAGCGCTTCAGCTCACTTCAGTTCAGCACTTCAGTTCAGCACTTCAGTTCAGCACTTCAGTTCAGCTCAATTCAGGCTTAGATCAGCACTTCAGCGGTTGAGATGACAACCCTACAACCTCTGTGATCTCCGTACCTCTGTGGTGAATAAAAACGCGGCTCCCCGAAGAGAGCCGCCTGGCTAGAACGCGAAATACGTTGAGCTACTGCTTCAAGGTGCGGATGTATCCGACCAGGTCTTTGATCTGGGCATCGGTCAGCTTGCCCTTGAAGCCCGTCATCTTGCCTTTGCCGTTGTTGATGACGCCGGTCAGGTCGGCATCGGACATTCCCTGTACGGCAGCGCTGCCCAGCGGAGTCATCCCCATGGATTTCGCCATGCCGGCGCTGGGAACGCCGCCCGGACCATGACACATCTGGCATTTTGCTTTATAGGTATCGGCGCCCGCCTGCGCTGCCGCCATTGGCGGCAAGGCCAGGGCAAGTACCAAACTGAACAATGCGATTCGTACAAACCATCTCGTCATTCGTCTTCTCTCCTTCAGCAGTCCCCTTAAAGGGGAAGTAGGGTAGAACAAAAGCGCCGCGATTGACGGCGAACCCAATCTACTCCTCGAACCCGCGTTCGCCAACAACTACTTCTGCTTCGCCTTCCGCCGGCGGAGCCATCACCGCCCAGCCCAAGCCACCGCGTCGCTCCGCCCGACCACCTACGTGCGAAAACCCACTCTCAGAAGGGTGATAAACCGCTAAATCCGCTTGCCGGCACAAATCCAACTGGTTTGGGAATAAACCTAACGTGCTGCCCTGGAACAACTTAACCGCACTGCCCAGGAGGCTCGCGCTTTGGCATCCCCGGTGCCTCTATCCCTAACAGAACTCGTAGGACTGAGAGGCACCCGTGGAACCGACGCTGGCAATCATCGGACTCAACTTCCGCACTTCCCCTGTCGCCGTGCGCGAGCGTTTCTGGATCAGTCCCGCCCGCCGCTGCGAGACGTTGCTGCAACTGGTTCGTTCCGAGGGCATCGAGGAGATCATCGTACTGGCCACCTGCAACCGCACCGAGTTCATTATCTGGGCCAGCGATGTTCCCACTGCCGCCAATTCCGTGCTGCGTTTCCTTACCCAGGAATATCAACTGAAGCTCAGCGAGTGGTCGCATTTCTACCGCCTGATGGACGATGTAGCCTTGACTCATATCTTCCGCGTTACCTCCAGTTTGGATTCCATGGTGCTGGGCGAGCCGGAAATTACCGGACAAGTGAAGGACGCCTGGGCGCAAGCGCAAGAGTGTGGCACGACGGGACGTTTCCTGGATGCAGTCATGCAGAAAGCCCTCACCGTATCCAAGCGGATTCGCACCGAGACCGCGATCGGTACCTCGGCCGTTTCGGTTCCCTACGCGTCGGTGGAGCTCTCACGCGGCGTGCTGGGAGATCTTTCAGGCCGCGAAGTGCTGCTGATTGGTGCGGGCAAGATGAGCGAGCTGGCCGCCCATTACCTGATGAAGGCCGGCGCCAGCCAGGTCAAAGTGATGAACCGCACGGCGTGTCGCGGCGAAGAGCTGGCTACCAAATTAGGCGCGATCCCGGTTTCATTTGAAGACCGGTTCAAACATTTGAAGAAGGCGGACATCGTGGTTAGCAGCACCTCCTGCCCAGATGTCATTCTCAGCCGCCAGGACGCGGAGCAGATTGCGCAGGAACGGCAGCACCGGCCTATGGTGATGATCGATATTGCCGTGCCGCGAGACATTGATCCGGCGGTGCGCGAAGTCGAAGGCATTCACCTGTTCGACATGGACGACCTGGAGCATGTGGTGCAACGCAACGCCGTTGGCCGCCAGACGGCGGCTGAAGCTGCGGAAAAAATTGTGCAGGCGGAGTTGCAGGGCTTTCGTCGCAAACTGATGGCGGAGCGAGTTGTGCCCACCATCGTAGCCCTGCGCCAGCGCCTCGATGAACTTTGCCGGCAGGAATTGGAAGCTCTGCGCAAGGAGTTCGGCCCTTTCACGGAAGACCAGGACCAGGCATTAACTGCACTGACTAGCCATATTACCCAGCGCATTGCTGGATCCCTGGCCCGTGAATTGAAGGAACTTCCAGAGAGGCAGGAACAGGATGTGTTGACCGCAGCGGTCGGCCGCCTGTTTCACCTTGAACAGCCCATAAAGGCTGCCGCCGGCACCAAAGAACAGCAATTAGCGATTAGCAATTAGCTGCGAGCCGCGAGCTTCGAGCTAGCGGAAATAATAACACTGGTCAAACTAGCGAAGGGTCGTAGCCTTGATTAGTAGTAGCCTCTTTAAGCAGCAGCCGGTTTGGTAGCAACACGAAGCTCGCAGCTCGTACCTCGAAGCTAAAAGGAGTACCCAATGTCATCCCCTGCGCAAGACAACAAGAACACCATCGCCGGTTTCACTACGGTGCAAGCCTATACGCTGGCGGTCATCACCCTGGCCATCGGAATCGCAGTAGGCTACTTTGCCCGCGGCTCCGCTGCCCCAGCATCTCCCGCTGCTGAGAGCGCGCAAACTGCCGCCCCCGGCGCCATGGGAAGCGCTCCGGTGGGAGCAGCCCAGCTTCCCGGAATCGGCTCGGCTCAACAACAGCAACCTGTTCCGCCTCAGGAGCTGGCGAAAGCTGCTCAGCCGCTGCTCACCCAACTGCAAAGCAATCCCAAAGATTTCGATACTCTGGCCAAGCTCGCGAACCTGTACTACGACAGCCAGGCCTACCCCCAAGCCATCGAATATTACGAGAAGGCCGTGGTCATTCAGCCTGACAACGCCGATGTCCGTACCGACCTGGGGACTTCGTACTGGTACACCGGCGATGCAGATAAAGCCATCGCGAGCTTCCAAAAGGCGCTTGCCATTCGCCCCAACCATCCGGGAACTCTATTTAATCTCGGCATCGTAATGTGGCAGGGCAAGAAGGATCCCAAGGGCGCGGTGATAGTTTGGGAAAAACTACTGCAAACCAATCCCGATTATCCGCAGAAGGAGCAAGTTCAGATGTTGATTGAGCGCGCGAAAATGCACGGAGCTGGCGTTACCAAAGGTTAAGTATCAGCTTGGTGCACAATCCAGTCGCTCACCCCGGGACGATGCTGGCGCAGAGCTCGTTCCGGGTTTTTTTGCGCGCGAGAGGTTGGCCCTGCATTGGCATAGCCCCTTATAAAGACGGCGCTGCAACCAGTTAAAGAATCTCGCTCTTAAACACGCCGCTCGATTAATGGATTGCACCAGACGCGCGATGGCAGCGCAGTGAGCCCGTGGCGTTCGCAAAACAAAATTACCAGTTCCAGCCCGGCAAGGCGCCGGGTGGTTACGACCCCTATGGCGCGAACTGTCTCAAAAGCAGGGGCAAGTCGTACTGCTTTACGCCTCAGGTGGGGCAGCGCTCACGTCCAGCAATCCGCGCTCTTGCTCAAAAGGAAGGAATACTGAAAACGCCGTCCCGCTGCGCCCAGTACCGATGCGGCTGCTGACGTGGATCGTGCCTTCGTGTTTTTCGGTGATGCCGCGGCTGATCCAAAGTCCCAGGCCGGTGCCCTTCTCGCCTTTGGTGGTGTAGAACGGGGCAAACAGATTTCGGCGAACACCTTTAGGAATGCCGATGCCGTTGTCGAGCACGGTCACCCGTACGCCCTTGCGTGCCGGATCGGAAGCCAGGCTGGACTCGCGCGTATGCAGCACCAGTTGCACCTCCTCGGGCCATGGCTTCCATCGCATTGCCCACCAGATTGGAGAAAACCTGGCGCAACTCGCCGGGAAATCCTCGCACGCAGCGATCGGTGTCGAAGCGGCACTGCACCACAATGTGGTTTTGCTTGATCTGCGGAGCGAACACCGTCAGCACGCTTTCCAGAACTTCCGTCAGGCTCACCGCTGACCGGACTTCTTGCCTCGCGATGGAAGGTCAATAGTTGCCCGGTGATTTGCGCGATGCGGACCAGTTCATCGCTGGCCATTTGCAGATATTGCGCCGAGGTTGGATTCGGCGCCTGTTCATACTGCAGCAGATAAACCAGGTTGGTGACCGTGTCTAGAGGATTGCGGATCTCATGCGCAATGGTCGCCGACAATCTTCCCGCCAAAGTCAGCCGCTCGCTGGTGCGCAGGATTTGTTCGGTCTGGCGCCGCTGGGTCACGTCGCGGAACACTACCACCACGCCCACAATGCTGCCCTGGTCATTGAGGATGGGCGATCCCGGTCAACTCGATGGGATACTCCTGGCCGCTGCGGCTGGTCAACAACAGGCTGTTGGAGAAGCCAACCACCTTCTGCGCTCGCCGCACCGTCTCAATCGGGTCGTCCTCAACATTCAACCTGGTGCGCTCGTCGTTCAGTCGCATGACCTCGCCGAAGGGCCGGCCCGTCGCGATGGTGTATTCCCATCCCGTAAGCTGCTGCGCTACCGGATTGATGAACAAGACATTGCCTTCCTGATCGGTAGAGACCACCGCCTCGCCCAGGCTCTTGAGGGTGATCTGAAACAGCTCGCGGCTTTCTTTCAGTTGCTGTTGTTGCGCGGCTTCGGCTCGCAGGTGATCGTTCGTACGTGCTTGACAGCGCCAGCAATTCCCGCCGCGTAAGCGTAAACAGCAGCACCGCGACCAACAGCAAAACTCCCACCGCGGAAGCCGATCACGCTGCCATTCAACACGTTGGCGCGATGCGACCGGAGGCGACGCAGACCATCTTCCGCGTTTATGAAGTCCCGCTGTTGGTTGCGAATTTCCGTCATCAATCGCTGGCCCGCCAGCAGTTCTTCGGGGGTTGGCGGGTTCTGATGACCGCGCTCGATCTGCCGCCCCGCCCACTGCATCCATCTGGCATACAGGTCCTGAAGCTGACGCAGTCGCGCCTGCTGCTCGGGATTATCGGCAGTCAGGTCCATCGTGGTGTCGAGTTGCTCCGGCAGCTTGGCTTTCAAGTCATTGTAGGAATCCAGAAAAGTCTGATCGCCGGTCAGGTAGTATCCCCGCAGCCCGGTGTCCATCTCCACCACGCTGCGCATTGCCGTGCGGGCCTGGCTCGTGACTTGGTCTGAATGCTCCACCCAGCGCAGCGACCACGAGAGCAACAGGATCTCCGCCAGCCAGGGTGGCGGCCAGCAACACCAGCAGCACTACCGGCAAGGCAACCGTGCGGCGCAGTAAGTTTTGGAAGCTGCGTTGGTCCATGGCGAGGGGGGTAGTCAACCGCTGACAGACGTTCGATGATATCGCAACTTCTGCAAGCCACGCGCGGCGGAACTGCGCCTGTTCAATTTCGGCTGGCGCCATTCCGCAACCGTCCCCGGCTCATCCTATTGCCCGCCGAGGTAAAATGCGCTCGGGGAAAGATGTTCGCCCATCCCATCCATCGCAGGCTCTTGCACATCGAATGCGCCGCTGCGACTAAATCTGCTGTCGTGGTAAGCGCTGCTGTTAGCCACCGCCGCGGCCGCCCCAGGTCCCACCCAGTTCAAGCCGGGCTTTAATCTCTTTACCAAACAGCAAGACATTCAACTCGGCCAGGAAGCGGCGGCGCAGATACGCGAGAATGTGACCATCGTCCACGATCCCGTGCTCACCGCCTATGTGAACTCCGTGACCAAACGACTCATGGCATCGCCCGAGGCGAAAGCCAGCGGATTCACCTTTACCTTCCAGATCGTTGCCGACCCTGCGCATCAACGCCTACGCTCTGCCGGGCGGTCCCATGTTCATCAACACCGGGTTGCTGAGGGAGGTTGCCAATGAGGCGCAGTTCGCCGGCGCCATAGCCCACGAGATGTCGCACGTCATCCTGCGTCACGGCACCAATCAGGCCAGCAAGGTGGACCTCATTCAGCTTCCCGTGGCCCTCGCCGGGCAGCTCACCAACAGCGACACCCTGATGGGACAGCTCGCGCAACTCGGCATCGGATTGGGCGCTAATAGCGTGCTGCTGAAGTTCAATCGCATCCACGAAAGCCAGGCCGACCTCATGGGCGCACACATCATGGCCGAGGCGGGCTACGATCCCATCCAGTTGGCCAGGTTCTTCGCCGGCTGAACGACCAGAGCGGGGCCTTCGTATTCCTGTCTGACCATCCCAATCCCGGCGACCGCTCGCGGGCCATTAAGGAGGAAGCGGCGCGGTTGCCGCAGCGGAATTATGGCTACCAGACCGGACGTTTCCAGGAGATGAAGAGGGCGGTCGCAACTATTCATGAACCTCCCCCGAAGCCGCAGGCGGAAGAAAACTCCAGCCGCTTCCGCAACCCCAATCCATTGAAGCCTGCGCAAGCGATATACTTCGACTGCATTCAATCATGACCGGCGAAAGGCAATCATCTTTGTTACGCGGCAGTTCTAGTGTTCTGATCTCTTCCTGCTCGCTGGCGCACTGGGCTTCGCCCAGGATGCTCCGCAACCTCAGCCTGCTCCGAAGTTGCCGATTCCGCAGAAACCCGCGTCGCTTCCGGCTACCGCTCCGCCGCCAGCTTCCACGCCGCAGCCGCCGGCCAAAGCAGCTCGTTCCCGAGGACGCGCAGCGCCATTTTCATGAAGGTACGGTATTCGAGCGCGAGGGAAACGTCGAAAACGCCATCGCCGAGTACAAAGACGCGATCAAGCTCTATCCCGATTATTTTGAGGCGCACTACAATCTGGGACGGGTTTACCTGGATCGCCAGGGCTATGCCGAAGCCATCGCGGAGTTCAAAACCGCCATCGCCCTGCGGCCCGATGACGCCAATGCGCACAACAATCTGGGACTGGCGCTGAAGCACAATCGCAATCTCAGCGGCGCCATCGCCGAATATCAGGAGGCGGTGCGGCTCAATCCGAAGATGGCCAGCGCGCAAAATAATCTGGCCAACGTGCTTTACACCAAGCGCGACTTCAACGGCGCCATTCAGCACTATCGCGCCGCCTTGGAGCTGGAGCCGGTGAAGGACAAGATGAGCGATCAGGACCGCTATAACATCGCCAGCACTCACATGAATCTGGGCAGTGTGCTGGACGATGCCGGCAGGCCCGACGAAGCCATCGTCGAGTACAAGGAAGCGATCCACCTCCAGCCCAAGAACGCCAGCGCCCACTACAATCTTTCCATCGTCTATCAGAAAAAGAAGGACATGACGAATGCCATCGCCGAACTGCGTCCGGCCGCCAAGCTCTCGCCCGACTGGCCCACTCCGCACATCATGCTCACCAACCTGCTGAAGGACTCCGATCCCAAGGCCGCGCTGGACGAGTGCATGCTCGCCGACGGCCTGACCCACGACGCCAAATTGCACGACGAATGTTCGGAGCTGCAAAGGAAAGCGCGCTGAGCTTCATTACGTAGTGAGCGGTTTGATCCAACTCCACCACTTACCTTCCTTATAAGTTGTATTCACTCCGCCACAACGGCGAGTTAAGATATTGGTTGCGCCCGGAAGTCGAGCGCCGTGGGCGCGAAATCGAATCACTACAGTTGGAATTGAACAAGCCGCGGAACGGTGGTTTGCATATTTGCTGGAATCCGCGCCCTCCATAAATCCTCAATATAGTAAGAAGGGACTCATCCATGAACAGCTTTAGCAGTCGTTCCGTCCTCCGCGTGGGCAAGCGGGAGTTTGAGATCTACCGTCTTGATGCGCTGGAAAAACAGGGTTGCGCCACACAGCACCTGCCGTTCTCGCTCCGCATTCTGCTGGAGAACCTGTTGCGCCGCGAAGACGGCAAATCGGTAAAGGCCGACGACATTCGCGCCCTAACTTCCTGGACCGGCAAGACCGTCCCCGTGCAGGAGATCGCCTTCATGCCCAGCCGCGTGCTGTTGCAGGATTTCACTGGCGTGCCCGCCGTGGTCGATCTGGCCGCCATGCGCGATGCCATGAAGACCCTGGGCGGCGATCCTAAGCTGATCAATCCGCTGCAGCCGGCCGAACTGGTCATCGATCACTCCGTGCAAGTGGATGAGTTCGGCACGCCTCAGGCCTTTCAGCTCAACGCCGATCTGGAATTCCAGCGCAACAAAGAGCGCTACGCGTTTCTCCGCTGGGGACAGGGCGCATTCAAGAACTTCGCCATCGTTCCGCCGGACACCGGCATCGTCCACCAGATCAATCTCGAATACCTGGCCCGCGTCGTCTTCATCGGCGCGAACGGCAAGACCGGCAAGCCGCTGGCTTATCCCGACACGCTCGTCGGCACCGATTCGCACACCACCATGATCAACGGTCTGGGCGTACTCGGCTGGGGCGTCGGCGGAATCGAAGCCGAGGCCGCGATGCTCGGCCAGCCGGTTTCCATGCTGATCCCGCAAGTCGTCGGCGTGCGGCTGAAGAACGAGCTCGCCGCCGGCGCAACCGCGACCGATCTGGTCCTCACCGTAACCGAGATGCTGCGCAAGCACGGCGTCGTCGGCAAGTTCGTCGAGTTCTTCGGGCCCGGGCTGCACAAGCTCCCGCTCGCCGATCGCGCCACCATCGCCAACATGGGTCCCGAATACGGCGCCACCTGCGGCATCTTTCCCGTCGATGAAGAGACGCTGCGTTATCTGCGCCTCAGCGGCCGCAGCGAAGAGCAGGTGCAACTCGTCGAGGCCTACTGCAAGGAGCAGGGCCTGTTCCATACCGGCGAGCACGCCCGAAGCCGAATACACTCACGTGCTGGAACTCGATCTCGCAACCGTCGAGCCCTGCATCGCCGGCCCCAAGCGTCCGCAAGACCGCGTGCTGCTCTCCGCAGCCGCGAAGTCGTTTGAGCAGGCGCTGCCCAGCTTGTTGAAGCCGGGCCAGCACGTTCCTCCGAAGCAGGAGGCGCGTTGGGAGGGTGAAGGCGGACATCCCGCGGGCATGGATTCGCAGCAGGACGTTGTCGCAGGAGCACGTCAAGCTCGACAAGGCGCTGAATCACGGCAGCGTAGTCATCGCGGCCATCACCAGTTGCACCAACACCTCGAATCCCTATGTGCTGGTCGCCGCGGGATTGCTGGCGAAGAAGGCTGTCGAGAAAGGACTGTCCGTTCCCGCGTGGGTGAAGACTTCGCTCGCGCCGGGCTCGATGGTCGTCACCGAATACCTCACCCGCTCCGGCCTGATGCCGTATCTGGAGAAGCTGAAGTTTCACCTGGTCGGCTATGGCTGCACCACGTGCATTGGCAACTCGGGCCCGCTGCCGCAGGAAGTTTCCAACGTCGTCGTCGAGAAAGATCTGGTCGTCGCTTCGGTGCTCAGCGGCAATCGCAACTTCGAAGGCCGCATCAACTCCGAAGTCCGCGCGAACTATCTGATGTCGCCGCCGCTGGTCGTCGCCTATGCGCTGGCCGGCCGCATCGATCTCGACATGCTCACACGAGCCGCTGGGCTTCACGAAAAATGGCAAGCGTTCGCCGGTGTTCCTGAAGGACATTTGGCCGACCGCCGAAGAAGTGGACGCGGTCGTTCGCAAATACATTACCGGCGATCTCTTCCAGAAGAGTTACAACGATGTCTTCAAGGGCGATGAGCGCTGGCGCGGCCTTGCCGTGCCCGAGGGCGAGACCTTCGCGTGGGACGAGCAATCCACCTACGTGAAGAATCCGCCGTACTTCGAGAACATGCCGGCTCACCCTGCTCCGGTGAAGGACATCTCCGGCGCGCGCGTGCTCTGCTACCTCGGCAACAGCGTGACCACCGATCACATCTCGCCTGCCGGCTCCATCAAGCCGACCAGCCCGGCGGGACAATACCTGATCGCACACGGCGTGAAGCCGGCGGACTTCAACTCCTACGGATCGCGGCGCGGCAATCACGAAGTGATGATGCGCGGCACCTTCGCCAACGTGCGTCTGCGCAACAAGCTCACGCCGCGAACGCGAAGGCGCGTTCACGCGTCATCTCCCCGACGGCGAAGAGATGACCATCTTCGACGCGTCGGAAAAATATCGTGCTGCGGGAACGCCGCTGATGGTGCTGGCGGGCAAGGAGTACGGCTCGGGCTCGTCGCGCGATTGGGCTGCGAAAGGGCCGAGGCTGCTCGGCGTTCGCGCCGTGCTGGCCGAGAGCTTCGAGCGCATCCATCGCTCCAACCTGGTGGGCATGGGCATTCTGCCGCTGCAATTTCCCGGCAGAAGAAAGCGCCGAAACCAATGGCCTCACTGGCGAGGAGACATTCGACATCATTGGCCTGACCGACGTGCTGCAGAACTTCGCGCCGGGTAAGACGGTGAAAGTGCGCGCGACGAAGCCGGACGGCAGGGTGATCGAAATCCATGCGACCGTGCGCATCGATACGCCGCAGGAAGTGCAGTACTACAAGCACGGCGGCATTCTGCAGTACGTCCTGCGTCAGTTGCAGAGCAAGCCGAGGTAGTGCGGAATCGCTTCAGGATGGCGACCGCGTTCTAGGACCTTGTTTCCCGAGCTCCGGCGAGCTGGCTCTCCGCTAGCGCCGAGCTACCCCCTTGAATTTGTCATCACGAGGACGGTCCTGTTAGGCCGATCGAGGGATCTGCTTGATCATGGAGCTTTTTCGCGCAGACGCTCGGAAAGACGTGCTCCAGCGCCGCTGCCACTACAGTCGCGTGCGAAGGCTCACGCCGTCTTCTTTGGTGGCACCTTCGCAGCCCGCCTGACGCGCTTCACTGATTCCAATGGCGATCGCTTGCTTGCGGCTCTTCACCTTGCTGCGGCCGCCTGACTTCAGCTCGCCGTGCTTGTACTCATGCATCACCTTGGCTACTTTAGCCTGGCCTTGAGGCCGCACTTACGTGGCTGCTACTTGCGCTATGACTGCTAGCGCTCGCTTCTTGACGAGTTTGACTCGCATCACGTGCGGAATTTGCTACGACAGGGCTGAACTGCGCGTGGAACTCGATTTTCGTGCTGTTGCCATGTCTAACCTCCTGTGCATGAGACGCACTCGACCCCCGCTTAGGGTTGTGTTTGACCGCCTGATTCCCCTTCACGTAACCTTGACAGTTATTCTCACGAGCCCTCATGAAGACTGCTGAAATGGCTTCTCTCCACGTCGCCGAAGAGATCACGGAACTGGTCGGCGACACTCCCGTCCTGCATCTGCGCAAGCTCGCTCCACCCGGCGGCGCCGATGTCTATGCCAAACTCGAGTACCTGAATCCCGGCGGCAGCATCAAGGACCGCGCCGCGCTGGGCATGATCACCAAAGCCGAACGCGATGGCCGGCTGCAACCGGGAGCGACCATCTTCGAAGCTACCGCCGGCAATACCGGCGTCGGGCTTGGCGCTGATCGCCGGCGGCCGCGGCTACAAGACCGTGCTCGCCGTGCCCGGAAGGTTTCTCGCAGGAAAAAGTCACGCTGATGGAGGCGCTCGGCGCTGAGGTGATTCGCACCCCTCACGCCGACGGTATGCAGGCGGCCATCGATTACATCAAGGAACGCGCCGCCCGCACTCCCAACTCCTTCATCGCCGGCGCAATTCGAAAATCACGACAATCCCGACTTCCACTACGAGACCACCGCCCGCGAATTCTACGATCAGCTCGGCGGACAGATCGACGCCATCGTCATCGGCTGCGGCACCGGCGGCACCTTTACCGGCGTGGCGCGCTATCTGAAAGAACGCAATCCGCAAGACGCTGGCGATTGCGGTTGAGACGCAAGGCTCGGTGCTGGGCGGCGGCGAGAAAGGCGAGCACGAAGTGGAAGGCATCGGCGCCAGCTTCATCCCCAAGACATTCGACGGCTCGCTCGCCGACGAGATCATCGCCGTCAACGATCATGATGCCTTCGACATGGTGAAGAAGCTGGCGGCGATCGAAGGTGTGCTGGCGGGATCGAGCGCGGGCGCGAATGTTTTCGCGGCGATCGGCATCGCGACGAAAGCTAGGCCCGGGCAAGCGCGTGGCGACCATCATCCCCGACTCCGCCGAGCGCTATTTGTCGAAGGACATCTTCCACTTCAACGAAAAAAGCTGATTCACCACGGAGGCACGGAGGGCACGGAGAAGCAAGAAAGTCACAGTTTGCTCGAGCTGGTTCTGCGAGACATTAGATCAGCTGGAAGCGCACAGTGACCATCTCGCAAGACCGGCTCGGCGCATGGGCTCTGAGACTCGTGCATAACGCAATTCCTGCGTTGGGTTCTCCGTGTCCTCGCTGTGCCGGAGCTCTGCTTCCTGAGTTCGTAGTTGTCTGTGCTCTGTGGTGAAATGATTTCTATGCCTAAGAAGAATGTTCCGGGTTTTTCCACTCGCGCCATCCATGCCGGCAATGAAGCCGACCCGTCCACCGGAGCCGTCGCTCCTCCCATCTTTGCCACCTCGACCTACGCGCAGGAAGAGCTGGGCAAGACCAAAGGCTACGACTACTCGCGCGCCGGCAATCCCACGCGCACGCGGCTTGGAGCAGAATCTCGCGTCGCTGGAAGGCGGCATCGCTGCGCCCGTTTTCGCCAGCGGCATGGCCGCCGTCGGCGCGCTTTGCCATCTGATGAAGGCCGGCGATCACATCGTCGCCTCCAACAATCTTTACGGCGGCGTGCCGCGGCTCTTCAACCAGATCATGACGAACTTCGGCCTGGAGTTCACCTACGTCGACACCGACCGACCCGCGCAACGTCGAGCGCGCCATCCGCAAGAACACGCGCTACGTCTACATCGAGACGCCGACCAATCCGCTGATGGGCCTCACCGACATCGCCGCCGTCAGCGCCATCGCGCACAAGCGCGGCTGCGAAGTCGTGGTCGACAACACCTTCATGTCGCCGTATTTCCAGCAGCCCATCAAGTTCGGCGCCGACATGGTGATGCACTCGACGACGAAGTTCCTCAACGGCCACAGCGACGGCCTCGGCGGCGTGCTGGTCTGCACCACCCAAGATCAGGCGGAGAAGCTGGCCTTCGTGCAGAAGGCTGCGGGCGCGATCATGTCGCCCTTCGAGTGCTGGCTGGTGCTGCGCGGCACCAAGACGCTGGCCGTGCGCATGAAGCAGCACGACGAAAACGGCCGCGTCATGGCCGACTTCCTCAGCGGCCATCGCAAGGTGAAGAAGGTTTTCTATCCCGGACTGAAGAGCCATCCGCAATACGAGCTGGCTTGCCGGCAGATGTCGGGCTTCGGCTCGATGATCACCTTCGAGACCGGCTCGCTGGCGAACGCCAAGCGGCTGCTGAAGCGCGTGCGCCTGTGCACGATGGGCGAGTCGCTGGGCGGAGTCGAGACGCTGATCTCGCATCCCGCGACCATGACGCACGCGGCCATCGGCGAAAAGGGCCGCAAAGCGATCGGCCTGACCGACGGCATGGTGCGAATCTCCGTCGGCATCGAGGATGTCGAGGATGTGATTGCGGACTTGGAGCAGGCGCTGAGCTAGCTGTAAGCCATCAGCTGCATCAGCTATCAGCCATCAGCTATGCAGCCATCAGCTATCAGCCGTCAGCTAAATCGGCGTCCGCTCTTCGCCTTTCGCCAGACTCTAAAGAGCTGTCATCCTGAGCGGAGGTTCGCGCGAGGTTTCGCGGACCGGAGTCGAAGGACCCCTATAGCACTCGGGAATCTACGGTCAAGCGCGCTTTTCGCAGGCTACAATCAATTTTTCCCAGAGGAGCGCGCTTGGCCTCAACCGAAGCCGATCGCATCACCGAATTGCTCAAGACCGCGAAGACCATCGCCGTCGTCGGCCTCACCGATTCTCCTCTACGGCCGAGCTACGGCGTCTCGCACTACATGCTCTCGCAGGGATATCGCATCATTCCCGGTGAATCCCAACATCACCGACTGGATGGGCGAAAAGGCTTATGCCTCGCTGCTCGATGTCCCGGAGAAGATCGACATCGTCAACGTCTTCCGCCGCTCCGGAGGCCGTCCCCGAAGTCGTCGAGCAGGCCATCCAGATCAAAGCTCCGGCCATCTGGATGCAGGAAGGCGTCATTCACGAAGAGGCCGCTGAAAAGGCGCGCCAGGCAGGCATCTTCGTCGTGATGGACTCCTGCATTCTGAAAGAACACCGCCAGCGAATCAGCCGTTAGTATCGCCGCCATCAAAAGAGCTTGGGCTTTAGCCACTGCAAAATCCAGAACACTAAAGCCCAATACCGCTGCCGACAAGTCACCACACCGCGAGACCGGCGTATCCGACGACCATGGCGCGATCGTCCGAGACGTCGCCCGAGGTGGCATAGCGAATCAGTTCCGCCTTGGAGGCGCCCAGCTTTCGCGCTGCCGTCAGCATCACCACGGCGGGCCCGTATCCGCACATGCTGATATGACCCTCTTTCACGACGTCGTACAGACCGCGCGCGTCCAGCGCCAGCAATTGATCAATGGCTTTGCGATCTTTGACTCGCGTAACGCTGTCGCTCTCGTAGTGGTTCATGTCGCTGGAGGCAATTACCAGGAAGCGTCCGCCGTGCTTCGCCAGCGTGTTTCCGATCACCACGCCGAGCGAGCTCAGTACTTCAAAGTTGCTGGTGCCGACAGCGATGGGAACGAACTGAAATCCTGGCGCCAGCACTTGCAGAGAAGGGAAGCTGCACCTCCAGCGCGTGTTCGGAGCGATGCGCCGCATCGTCCTCGGAAAGCAACGGCATCTGCTGCTTCAGTTCCGTCGCCAGTTCGTCATCGATCGCAACTTCGCCCAGCGGCGTTTGCCATACTCCTTCGCTCATGATGGCCAGCGGTTCTCCCATGCCGGTGTGGTTGGGGCACAGAATCACCATCCGCCGCGGCAACTCAAGACGACGATAGACGGCTCCCGCGACATGTCCGGAATACATATATCCCGCATGAGGAACCACGCAGCCCAGGGCGCGAATCTTTGCCTCCCCGGCGCGTCGGCAGACGCGGCGGTATAGCTTTCCACCTCGGCGCGGAGACGCTGCGCATCTGGCCGGATAGAATCGGCCGGCAACGGCGGGCTGACGGATTAAGGTTGGCATAGACGGACCTCAGGCGCGGTTTTGAAGGGACACGGCTTCAGCCGTGCCGTTGCGGGCTACTTCATTTTGTCATCACCAGCGGGCGTAAGCCCGCGAGGGACCTGCTTTTCGGGTTTCAGCAAACCGTTAAAGCTCCGGCGGAGGCGAGCGCAACAACCGTTCGCCGCTCACATCCCAGCTTACGCCTCGCGCAGCGCACGGAACACCGCCGCAGTTTTCTCCAGCGACATGGCTTCCGCGCGTACGTCCGACTTCACTGCCGCGCTCTTCAGCGCCACCCGAATCGCAGCCGCGTCATATTGAACGCGCAGGTTGTTCGCCAGCGTCTTGCGCTTCTGCGCGAAGGCCAGCTTCAGGAATGCGATGAACGGCTCTTCCTCAACCTGCAACTCTTGCAGCCGCGGCGCCATGGTCAGCCGGATCACGCTGGAATGCACGTCAGGCGGCGGCGAGAAAGCGTCCGGCGGCAAGCGTGAACAGTTTGTCCACCCGCGCAAACAACTGGGCTGTGGCCGACAGCAGTCCATAGTCGCGGCTGCCCGGTTTAGCGGCGATGCGGTCCGCCACTTCCTTTTGCACCATGATTACTGCGCGTTCAATGTTCTGGTGCAGTTCCAGAATTCGCAGCACAATGTCGGACGTTATGTAGTACGGCAGATTGCCGACAACGTCCACCGTCTCCGCTTGCGTGGGCCGAAGATCATGCAGCGGCCCAGGCCGGCGGCCAACCATGGAAGTGAATTCGGCGGTGACGAAATCGGATTCGAGTATTTCGACATTCGGCCGGGTGGCGTAACGCATACGGAGCTGCGCTGCCAGTACGCGGTCCAGCTCGATCCCAATCACGCGCCGGGCGCGCGGAGCCAGAACGTCGGTCAGCACGCCGCGCCCGGGACCGATTTCAATGACCGTTCGATTGGACACGTCGCCCAGCGCTTCGACCATCTTCTGCGCTGCGCCTACATCCAGCAGGAAGTGCTGTCCAAGCTTCGGCTTTCGTTTTGGACTGCGGCTTGCGCTGGGTTTATCGGTCGAAGGTTTTAGCCACGTTGACCCTCTTTCGACTCGGCAATTAGACTCAGGTGTCTCGGCATTTCGTACGTCATCCTCAGCGGTCCTCTGTTAGCCAGTTCCACGATCCCGCGGGAAGCGTCACCGCCGCGCAGGAGGCTTCATGCATATCGCTTTCGCGGCATCCGAGTGTGTGCCGTTTTCCAAGACCGGCGGCCTCGCGGATGTCATCGGAGCGCTGCCGCCGGCTCTCGTCAGTTTAGGGCACAAGGCCACGGTCTTTCTTCCCCGTTACCGCCAAACTAAGCTGGACAATCCAGCCACCGTGATTTCCAGCATCACGGTGCCTTTCGACGATCATTACCGCTTCTGCTCCGTGCTCGACGGCGGCGTTCGCTCCGGAGTGCAATTCTATTTCATCGACTACCCGCCGTTCTTCGATCGCGACGGACTTTACGGTACCGCGCTGGGCGACTATCACGATAACGCCGAGCGCTTTGCGCTGTTTTCCCGCGCCGTGCTGGAGGCCACAAAAATCCTCGGAGCGCCCGACGTCCTGCATTGTCATGACTGGCAGACTGCGCTTGGTTCCCATACTGCTGAAGACACTTTACGACGAAGATCCCGCGTTCGCGACGACGCCTTGCATATTCACCATTCACAACCTCGGATACCAGGGACTCTTTCCGCCGGAGATCCTGCCGCTGCTCATGTTGCCCTGGGACCTGTTCACCATGTCGAAGTTGGAATTCTACGGCAAGGTCAACTTCCTGAAGGGCGCCATCTCCATGGCCGACTTCATTACCACGGTCAGCCGCAAGTACGCCCAGGAGATCCAGACGGCAGAATACGGCTTCGGTCTGGAGGGCGTGCTGCGGGCGCGCGGCAACACGATCGCCGGCATCCTCAACGCCGTCGATTACGCCTCCTGGAATCCCGAGACCGATCCCTTCCATCGCCGCGCGCTACTCCGCAGCGGACCTCAGCGGCAAGGCGAAATGCAAGGCCGATCTGCTGAAGGCATTCGGTCTGGCGCAGGATACGCAATTGCCGGTGGTGGGCATCGTGTCGCGCTTCGTTCCGCAAAAAGGATTCGATCTAATCCTGCAGGTCGCCGACCGTTTGGCGTTGGAAGAGCTCATCCTGGTGGTGCTGGGCAGCGGCCAGAGAGAGTACGAAGACATGTTTCGCCGCCTCAGCCGGCAATTTCCCCAGAAGGTCGCGATCAAGATCGCTTACGACGACGCCCTGGCGCACAAGATCGAGGCCGGCAGCGATATCTACCTGATGCCTTCGCACTACGAGCCCAGCGGCCTGAACCAGATGTACAGCCTGAAGTACGGCACCGTGCCGGTGGTGCGCGCCGTCGGCGGACTCGACGATACCGTCGAACAATTCGATCCTCGGACGTTGAAAGGAACAGGATTCAAGTTCCGCGAATACACCGGCGAAGCGATGCTGGAGACTTTGCGCGCGGCGGTTGCGCTGTATCGCGGAAACCAGAACGCCTGGCAGACGTTGATGCGCAATGGCATGGCGCAGGATTATTCCTGGACCAACTCCGCTCGCGAATACGTCAAGGTCTACGAGCGTGCCCGGCAGCTCAAGCAGCAGTCGGCGAGCGGCTAACGCGGGATGGCGCACAGGCCTTGCTCGGATGCTCAAGTTTTGCCCCGATCCAGCCGAAGTATCCGAGCAGCCACCCTTCGCAACTGAGGTGTTCTCAGGGCGAGTGGTTGGCAGTAGAATGGGCAAAGCGAGCAAGTCGTTTGGGCCTGAGTGGCCAAGTCCGGTCCGATTGGTCTAGCCAGCGGCGGCCTGCTCTGCGGAAGCGATCGCCCTTCTGCCAAAACGCCGCAACGGCGAAGGAGCAGCTCACTCGGAGACGATTAGATCGGAGCGGACAGGCCGCCATTATCTATGTCATCCCCTGAATTTCTTTCGCAGGTCAGGCCCGCTGAAGTGCTGCGCGAAGCCATACTGCGCCACGTCCGCTACACTCTGGTCCGTCCCACCTCCGAGCTGAAGCCCGCCGATTATCTCAAGCCGGTCTCGCTGGCCATCCGCGACCGCATCGTCGACCGCATGTTGGAGACCGAGTCCCGCTATCGCCACAAGGATTCCAAGAAGCTCTACTACCTCTCGATGGAATTTCTGATGGGCCGGTCGCTGGGCGATAACCTGTCGAACCTGCGCGTGGAGGACATGTGCCGCGAGGTGCTGGCCGGCTTCGGCGTCAGCCTCGACGAAGTGCTCGACAGCGAGAACGATGCCGGCCTGGGCAACGGCGGCCTGGGGCGTCTGGCGGCCTGCTTCCTGGAATCGCTGGCCACCCTCGGCATGCCCGGCTTCGGTTACGGCATCGATTACGAATACGGACTGTTCAAGCAGGAGATCTTCAACGGCTTCCAGCGCGAGAAGCCTGACCGCTGGAAGGCCAACGGAACCCCTTTCCAGATCGAGCATCCGGAAGAGGCGGTCAACATTCCGATGTACGGGCAAGGTCGAAGGCCCGCGCGAAGTCGAGCACAGCCTGGAGCAGGTTTGGCTGAATCAGAAGATCGTCGTCGGCATACCCACCGACATGCCGATCGTCGGCTATCTCGGCCAGACCGTGAACTGGCTGCGGCTGTTCACCGCGCGCGCCTCGGAAGACTTCGACATCGAGATCTTCAATCGCGGCGATTACATTCGTGCGGTCGAGCAGAAGATCCAGTCGGAAAATATCTCGCGCGTGCTGTATCCCTCCGACTCGGTGATGAGCGGCAAGGAACTGCGCCTGATGCAGGAGTATTTCCTGGTCGCCTGCGCGCATGGGCGACATCATGCGGCGCTTCCGCCAGCAGCACAAGAAAATCGAGCTGCTGCCCTCCAAGGTCGCCATCCAGATGAACGATACCCATCCCAGCCTGGCCGTCGCCGAGCTGATGCGCGTTCTGCTGGACGAAGAGCGGCTGCCCTGGGAGGAAGCCTGGGAGATCACGCAGCAGACGCTGGCTTACACCAATCACACCCTGCTGCCCGAGGCGCTGGAGAAATGGTCGGTGCCGCTGCTGGAAAAAGTCCTGCCGCGGCACATGCTGATCATCTTCAACATCAACCACGAATTGCTGCGCCAGATGCAGCAATATTCGTTCCTCGATGACGAAAAGCGCAGCCGCATGTCGATCATCGAGGAGGGCTACGAGAAGCAGGTGCGGATGGCGAACCTCTGCATTGTGGGCAGCCATTCCGTCAACGGCGTTTCCGAGCTGCACACCGATCTGCTCATTCATTCGCTGGCGCCGGAATTTGCCCAGGTCTGGCCGGAGAAGTTCAACAACAAGACCAACGGCGTGGCGCCGCGCCGCTGGCTGATGAAAGCCAACGAAGGGCTGACCGATCTCATCAGCCGCACCCTCGACGAAAACAAGTGGATCACCGATCTGCGCAAGCTGCGCGACCTGGAGCCGTTCGCCGACAGACGAGGATTTTCGCGAGGCCTTCAAGGAAGTCAAGCGGCAGAACAAGCTGAAGCTGGCGCGCGTCATCCAGGATCTGAGCGGCGTCGCCGTCGATCCCGACTCCATGTTCGACGCGCAGATCAAGCGCATTCACGAGTACAAGCGCCAGTTGCTGAACGTGATGGGCATCATCCACGACTATCTTGGCATCGTCGAACGCGGAGAGATGCCGACGGTGCCGCGCACCTACATCTTTGCCGGCAAGGCCGCGCCGGGATACTGGGCCGCCAAGCAGATCATCAAGCTGATCCACAGCGTGGCGGAGGTGGTGAATAACGACGAGAAGACGCGCGACATGATGAAGGTCGCGTTCCTGCCCGACTATCGCGTTTCGCTGGCCCAGCTGATCATCCCCGCCGCCGATTTGAGCGAGCAGATTTCCATGGCCGGCATGGAAGCCTCCGGCACCGGCAACATGAAGCTGTCGATGAATGGCGCGCTCACCATCGGCACCTACGATGGCGCCAACATCGAGATCGCCGAGGAAGTTGGCGAGGACAACATCTACATCTTCGGTCTGCGCTCGGAAGAAATCCGCGAGATGCAGCAGAAGGGATCGTACAACGCGCACCAGCGCTACGACGACGATGCCGCCGTTCGCGAAGTGATGGATGCGCTCGCCTCGGACCGCTTCTGCCCCAACGAACATGGGCTCTTTCGCTGGATCTTCGACGAACTGGTGCATCGCGGCGATCGCTATTTTCACATCGCCGATTTTCCCGCTTACGTCGAGACCCAGCAACTGATCGACGGCGAGTATCTCAACGAGGACGTCTGGTGGCGCAAGGCAATCTTGAACGTCGCTCGCATCGGCAAGTTCTCCAGCGACCGCACTGTCCTGGAGTACGCTCGCGACATCTGGCATATCGGACAGTTCGAGACGCTCCGGCCGTCCCAAGACCGCCAGCGCGCAGCGGCGCTTCCGTGCTCCAAAGCCAAGGTCGAGACCCTGCCGGCAGCGACTGAAGCTGCGCCAGAGATCGAAAGCAAGCAGGTCGCAGACTGATTGTTCTCACCTGGTCCGAACTTATGCCAGACACGCAATGTTCGGTCACCTGTTCAACCACGGCAATGGCGCTGAATCCCTCGCCAGAAGCGCGCCCGCATGGTGGAGGAGCAGCTACGCGCGCGCGGCATTCGCGATGAGCGCGTCCTGGCTGCGATGGCCAAGGTTCCGCGCGAAGAGTTCATCTCCGGCGAAGACGCGGCCAACGCCTATGGCGACTTTCCCGCTGCCGATCGGCGCGGGCCAAACCATCTCCCAGCCCTACATCGTTGCTGCCATGGTCGAGGAGCTGGAGTTGAATCCTGAGGATCGCGTGCTCGAGGTCGGCACAGGCACGGGATACCAGGCGGCCATCCTCGGCGAGTTGGCGGCGGAAGTCTGGACCATCGAACGCCACGCCGAATTGGCCGACAAAGCGCGCGAGATTCTGCACCGACTGGGCTACAAGAATGTTCACGTCGTGCACGGCGACGGAAGCCTTGGTCTGCCGGAGCATGCCCCGTTCGACAAGATCCTGGTTGCGGCCGCCGCGCCTCGCGTCCCCGAAACTCTGGTCGCTCAGCTGGCGGATGGTGGCCGGCTGGTTGTGCCGGTGGGAAGTCGCTCGGAACAGCAGGTGCAAGTCGTGCGCAAGCTGGGCGACCAGATCTCCGTGACCAAGCATGAGCTCTGCCGTTTTGTGCCGCTGGTGGGCGAGCAGGGATGGGAGCCGTAGCGCCGCCTGACAGCGCGTAAGTGCATCAGCAACCCGCTGCCGGCACAGATCACGCCGAGCGCAGCCAGGACAAAGCCGAAGTACCAATACGCGCGCTTGTCGGTCAGCAGCGTGATGGACGTGACCACCAGCGCGATCTCCAGGAGCACCTCGCCCAGGTCGAAGCGATTGGCGCGGCTGCTGGTGCGCTGCACCTCGGCTTCCAGACTCTTGGCCTCGCCCTGAATGTCCTTCTGCTGATCGCGATACTTGTCGATCTCCTCGTGAAAGTGCTTGCGGACTTCTGCGGCGCGATCTTCCTTGGTGTTCTCCATAGCGGTCAGAACTTCATCCAGCGCCTCCAGATTATTGCGGCGCATGTTCTTCGCCTGGTAGTAGCTCCATTGGTCGGTAGCCCGGGTTTGCAACAGCAGTTCTTCGGTGTGGGCGCGGTGTCCGAGCAGCGTTAGGTGGCGACCAGAACCGCCAGGATCGCCATGGTCAGGCTGACCGGAGCCAATTGCTTGCTCTCCTTGGCACGTTCCGCTGCTTCTTTCAGTTCATCGGCTTCTCGCTCATGGCTCTCCGGTGCGGCTAAGATTTTGCTGATGAGAACAAGATAGTACGGATTCGGGGCGCAGGGCGCAAGTTCGGCAAGTTCAGATTCGAGCTTCGTGTCCATCAGCCGACGTCAAGCCTGAAGCGCGGCCTCAGCAGATTCTCAACGCGAACCTTCAACTGGCTGGCTTGGCTCCGCAATCTCTCCCAGCTCCCAATACTTCTTCAGCAGCATGTCCGGGACGCGCACCGACCTTCCGGTAATCATGTTCTTCAGTTGCAGCGCATTCACCGCAGCCTTGCCTTCGAAGTGATTGTTGGCGATGACGAACGTCTTCTGCGCCTTCTCGGCGATGGCGTCGATCCGCGTCTTCCAGCCGCGCAACTCCGGATCGGTGTAGAGGTAGTTGTAGCGATCATTGCGCGAATCGCTGTCGAACCACTGATCGTAGTTGCGTCCGTGCAGGCGAACATAGGCGACCGGCGCGGTCACATGCTCGCTGGGCAGCACCGCCTTGCCCAGCTTCGGCTGGTCGATGTTGCAGAAGGCCACGCCTTTCTGGGCGAAGTAGCGCAGCGTGCCTTCGTTGGTCCAGCTGTTGTGCCGCACCTCGACCACCAGCGGGAAATGCTTGAACTTCTCGATCACGCCGTCCAGATAGTCGCGGTTGGCGTTGGTGTTCTTGAAGGAAATGGGGAACTGCGCCAGGACCGCGCCCAGCATATTTTCGGCGGCAATCGATTCCAGACCTTCCTTGGCCAGCCGCTCGTCTTCGTCACTGGCGCGGATGGTCTCGGCCGAGGTGCTCTCCACCACCGCGATTGGCGAATGGGTGAAGGCGCGGTTGAGCTTGGCCGTAAACAGGAACTGCGGATTCACGGCGCGCGCCATGCGGCACCACAGCTTGCCCCACTCCGGCTTGATGTGGCCGTAGAACGAGGTATTGATCTCCAGCACATCGATGTAGCGCGCCAGGTATTCCACCGGATGCTGCGATTTCTTGATCTGCGCCGGATAGACGATTCCCTCCCAGTCTTTGTAGCCAGCGGTGCCGACGTAGATTTGCGAGTCTCCATCCGAAACCGAGGTAGCACGCCACCGTGGAGCGCAACCGCAGGCATGGTGACAGCCGGTCCATCGCATTCGCCTGTGACCCCATCACAGGAGGGGTGATGTTCGCCTGTGTCCCACTTGCCATAGGCGGTATTTCTAACTCGTAAGGCAAATCCATTCTGTCGGGAAGCAGAAATGATTGACCTGAAGAAAAAGTGTTGGCGCGAAAAGTTACGCGAATCACCCTGGCCCACGTCTGCATTTGCAGAGAGGCTGGGACCATATGAACGCGCTGAAGTGGCGCGTTCCTCAACGAGCACGGCCGGGCGCAAGCCGTCTGGACGCACATGATGCAGGCTGGCGAGGAGTACATCAAGTCCACCTGGCAGGCAAACAGCAGGACTTCATAACATACGCCGCCCGCGGCGCGCGCGGGTACGTTCATTAGATCGCTCAGCTGGCAATGCGCGGGAGCCAGCGTCTTTCATATCAGTACGTCACCATTACTAACCAATACACTCCTCCGGGATGGCTCACGCTGGGAGCAAAACAAGCTCCCAGCGAGTACCCGGAGATCTGCGGTTTCAGCACCTGCCCAATTCCTTTAGGCAGCTTGGCTGGATCGTCAGCGGTCCAGGCCAGAACCCCGTGCACCTCTGGCAGGCCCATCGCATCGCTGCTGTCCAGAGCATCGTTCAGCGCCATGTGCAGGCCATGTGCCGCAGCTGCGGCTGCGGCCTCCGCCCTGGAGCGCGGAATCCGCGCGACTTTGCGTATTGCTCGATTGCCGCCTGCGCACTGCTTCCGCTTGCGGCTCCGAATATTCCGGCAGCTTGCGCGCGAAGTCCTCGGTGACGAAAATGTCTTCGCCGCTTCGAAGGACACCCACGCCGACGACGTTGAAGGCCGGATCGAGAATGCTCGCACGATGGGGCGGCGAATGCATCAGCCCATCGTGCGCTGCAGGGATGGTCTGGTTATTGAGCGCGACGTTTTCGCTCTGACGGTCGGAAGGTAAGCTCTCGTTGCTGAATCGGATTTGCGGAGGCGGCTCGCCATCGAACTGATGCGAAAGCTGCCGCGTGCTGCGCCATCAACTCCGTGTGCTTGCGGGCAGCCCGGGTCAGGCGCTCATCGACGGTCAGTGGCTGGAGACCGTGCTCGCTGCGGGCTTGATTGATCAACTGCACCAGCTGCGCCTCGCCGGCAGCGTCGAATTGTGCGGCTGGGCGCTGGCCGCTGTGCCCGCTTGTGAGTTGAACGGCGAAGTGAGCACTGGCAATCCGACAGTCCGCGACTCATGGTGAACCGGACAACAATAGAAGGACGAGCAAGAGCCACGCAAGGCCGCCCGCGGGCGAGGACTCGACTGACTTTATCGCTGGGCATCGTTTCTTCGTGGCGATCAATCCAGCATCGCGAATGCTCTATTGTCCGCTGGAGCCGAAGCCCTTCGCGCCGCGGGCTGCCTCACTTAACTCGCTTTCCGTCACTTCGCCGGCCAGGAACGGATGCTCCAGCAACTGCGCGATCTTGTCGCCTTTGCGAATGGTGTAGGCTTCGTCGCCAAGATTCTCCATCAGCACGATGATCTCGCCGCGATAGCCGGCGTCGATCACGCCCGCATTGCACATCAGCCGCTTCTTCGCCAATCCGGAGCGGGTCTTCACGATTCCACCGGCGGTCGGGCACGAACTCAATCGCAATGCCGGTATGAACGCCGGCTGCGCCGTGGGCGGCGATCGTGAGCTCTTCAGCGGAGTACAGGTCATAGCCGATGTCCTCGCCGGGATGAGCGACGGTTGGCAGAGTGGCGTCGGGTGATAAGCGTTTTACTTTGAGCATGGCTAGTTTGCGATGTGCGAGTTCATCTCCAAGCTGGGCAAAGCATCGGGAGAATGGTTGGTTTCGGCTGGGTGGAGATTCAGCTCGCCGCGTCTGCGCCAGAAATAAATGGCGAAGCCACTACCACCAGCGGCAGCACGGCGCCGAATTCGTCGATGAACCACGCCGTCTTGCCGGTATTCCTGGTCAGGGGAGTGAAGATCTCCTGAACGTAGAGATTGTGACTGGCATGCAGCATCGCCGCGGTCCACAGGCTACCGGACTTGAGCCGCATCCAGGCGAAGATAAAAGAAAGCCCGATCACCATGACCGTGAAACATGGCAGGCCAAACCACCACGGCGTTCCCGAGTTGTAGTCGCCCCAGATCAGAATTGGATAGTGCCAGCACGACCAAACGATCCCGCTGATCAGCGCCGTTGCCGTGAATCCCATGGTCTTCGACAGCTCCGGTACCAGGAATCCACGCCAGCCGATTTCTTCTCCCACGCCGTCGCGAGGCCGAAAACCAGCCCGAGACTTCCCGCGAGCAGTACATAGACGATGGTGGATGTGGCCGGTGAGGCGTGCAGACCCATGCGACCAACAAGCTTTTGCATGAAGTCGTAATTGGGAAAGCCGCCAAGACCGGCAATCCAAACGATGGCGTAGGCGATCGCCGCATAGAGCAGCGGAATGAACCACGACATCACCATGTATTTCGTCTGCGGCCATTTCCATCCCAGATCCTGCAGACTGCGCCGGTTCAGCTTGAGCGTCGCCATCGCCGCTAGCGCGGGACACCACATGATTCCGACAACGTACAGGCCCCCGGCGCCGCCGAGCTTGCCACTGCGCAGAATCAGGAAGTAGAAAACGGCGCTGAAAGCAAAAACCAGCAGCAAATATGTCACGACTTGCCGTCGGGATTTCCCGCGCTCCGGCATTCAGACCTCCGACGCATCAGCCTCAGACATTTCGCAGGTTACTCTACATTACAATTGTTGGCCAATGCCCCATCTTGCCAACTCCGCTGCGCCCGTCCGCTTTCTCGATGAAGCGGCAATCCGTCCATTGCTGAGCTTTGAAGCGCTGATCCCTGCGATGGCAGCGCGCCCTCGCCGACTTCTCCGCAGGACGGGTGTTGCAGCCGGTCCGCAGCATCTTATCGATTCAGAGCATCACGGCTTCATGGGCGTCATGCCCGCCGTCTACGGCGATGTGATGGGCGCGAAGCTGGTCACCTTTTATCCCGATAACGGATCGCGCGGATTGCCGACGCACCAGGCCGTGATCGCACTTTTCCGGGCCGATACCGGCGAGCCACTGGCAATGATGGATGGCCGCCTGATCACCGAGATGCGCACCGCAGCCGTGTCGGCGGTCGCAACCAAACTGCTGTCGGCTTCCGGACGCGAGAAGCCTGGCGATTCTGGGCAGCGGAGTGCAGGCCAGGGCGCACTTTCACGCGCTCTCTGTGGTGCGGAAGTTTGATCGACGTCCGCGTCTGGAGCCGCAATCCGCAACATGCGCAGGTGCTGGCCGATGAGATCGGGGCGCATGCGACTTCTGCCGAAGACGCGGTCC
>CAVWLH010000005.1:0-167097 GCA_963755925.1 uncultured Acidobacteriaceae bacterium
TCCCGAACGTTCTCCAAAGCGCATGGACTGGCTGGACTTCGAGTGGGCTACGGTATTGGGCCAGCGGAGCTGATGGGATATCTGGCGCGCATGAAGCCGGCGTTCATGGTGTCGTCGCTGGGCGAGGTTGCGGCGCTGGCCGCGCTGGCCGATGCCGACCACTTGAAAAAAGCGGTGGAGAATAACGCCGCCGGCGCCAAGCTGCTGACCCCCGCGATAGCTGACCTGGGAATTCGCGTCGTACCCACATGGTCAAATTTCATCTTCTGCCATGCCGGCGAAGAGGCTGCCCAGCTTTGCCAGCTGCTACAGGAAGATGGAGTGATTGTGCGTTCGATGAGCGGGCCCTGGGGCGCGCCGGATGCCTTCCGCGTCAGCATTGGGACGCCCGAACAGAACGAGCAGTTTGTAGGCGCGCTGAAGCGGGCGCGAGCGCGTATTCCCGAGTTAAAGTAAGAACAGCAATTTGCCGTCCGATCGGCTGCTCCTTGCTATTGCTGATTCATCAGACTAGACTAGGTTAGTTTAGTCTATACTAACTCTATGAAAACCAGTTAACATTCACCAAGCAAAAACGCAGCTCTCGAAGCTTGTCGAAGAGGCGGCCCAGGGCGAGCCTTTCATCATCGCTAAAGCGGGCAGACCGGTTGCTAAGGTCACGGCACTGAGCGCTCCAACCGGCGCGCAAGTTCGCCGGCTCGGGTTCATGGCCGGACAGATCGCGGTGCCTGACGATTTCGACCAGATGGGCAGCGAAGAGATCGAGCGGATGTACAACGGTGGGTCATGAGGCTGTTGTTGGACACGCATCTACTGCTGTGGGCCGCCGGTGAGCCCAAGCGGTTGTCGGCAAGCGCCCGGCGGCTGATCAACGATCTGGAGAATCAGCTGCTGTTCAGCGCCGCCAGTTTGTGGGAGATAGCGATCAAAAGCGGATTGGGCCGGAAGGATTTTCAGGCCGACGCTCGACTGCTCCGTCGCGGCTTACTCGACAATGGCTATAGGGAGTTGCCGATCACGAGCCATCATGTCGTCGCCACCGAGAGCCTGCCGCCGATTCACAAGGACCCGTTCGACCGCGTTCTGGTGGCGCAGGCGACCGTCGAGGGCGTTACATCTGCTGACCGGCGATCCTATCGTGGCGCGTTATCCCGGCCCGGTTCGCCGGGTGTGAAGCGTCCACGAATTGGAGCCCTGTTCCCCGGATGTCTACGACGCCCTCGAGCTGCGCGTCGCCTCGGTCTGTGCCGTCGGCGCCAGCATGGGCAATCGCGCGGCCCCGTACAGTCCAGCGTCGCTGCCCATCAGCGCGATCGTCACCACGGTGTGCTTCTCGCCTTTCTCCACGCGGTCAGGTGCCGTAATGGAATAAATGAAGGAACGCACCTTCAGCTCCTGAAACATAGTGGGTGCGAACGCCTCCCAGGCGCTGGAGACGCCGCCGCCGATCACGTACATAGGCAGATTCAGGGCGTTGATCATGGAGCCGATACCGATGGCGAGCGCGCGACCAACTCTTTCGTAGATCTTCTGCGCCGAAGGATGTCCCTGGATGGCGAGCTGATAGATGCCGCGCGAGCTGAACTCGACATCGCCGCGCGCCGCGTCGGCCAGATCGGGCGCATTGCCGCCGTCGATTGCTTCGCGCGCTATGCGAACGATGGCGGTCGCCGACGCGTACTGCTCCAGACAGCCGCGGCTGCCGCAGCCGCAGGGATGGCCTTCCGGCTCGACATTGAAGTGGCCCAGCTCGTCAGCCATGCCATTCATGCCGTGCCACAAGCGGCCGTTCAACACGATGCCGCCGCCTACGCCGGTGCCGAGCGTGTACATGGCCATGTGATCGGTGTTGCGGCCCGCGCCCAGCCACTTCTCGCCCATGGCGGCGGCGTTGGCGTCATTCTCCAGCACGACCTTAGTGTTCAGGCGGCGCTCGATCTCCTGGCGCACGGGAAAGTTCGCCCAGTCCTGAAGGTTGGGCGAGCGCATGACGGTCCCGGTATCCATGTCGATGAAGCCGGGCACGCCAATGCCGATGCCGGCAAGATCGCCCGCTCCGCGATGCTTGGTGGTCAGCGACTGAATGGCGTCACACATCTCACGGATGACGTAGTCGCGGCCCTTCTGAACTTCCGTTCCTGTGGTCACCTTCTCCAGCATCTTGCCTTCGCTGCTGACGGCGGCGATGCGCAGGTTGGTGCCACCTAGATCGACGGCTATGGAAAAAACACTCATGTGGGCCTCAAATCTCTGTTTTCACCACGGAGACACGGAGAACACGGAGAAAGACTGGAAGCGACAGAAGTCTTCAGAATCTCCTGCTTCGTGTCAGGCACGACCTTGGTCGTGCCGCCAGAACCCCTGTTTAAGGAGGGTTTTTAACCCCTGCCAACTGTTCGCAGCGGCTAAAGCCGTCGCCAATCGCGCGGCGTTCGGCACGAATAAACTCGTGCCCTGACACAAACCAACAAATGAAATCTTTCGACTTTCTCCGTGATTTCCGTGCCTCCGTGGTGAAAACGCTTTCTTTATTTCTGGCAATGCGGACAATAATGACTGCTGCGTCCTGCGATGACCTAGATCGACGGCTACGGAAAAACCGCTCATGCGGGCCTCAAATCTCTGTTTTCACCACGGAGACACGGAGAACACGGAGAAAATTCTGTTATTGATGATCTTTCTTGTCGCGCTTCCTCGCACTTATGCGGGGCCATTTTCGCGTGCCCTCTGCGATAAGCAAATCCGCTGGAAAACTCCGTGATCTCCGTGCCTCCGTGGTGAAAACGCTTTCTTTATTTCTGGCAATGCGGACAATAATGACTGCTGCGTCCTGCGATGATAACCCGCTTGATGGGCGTTCCGCACACCAGACATGGCTTCCCTTCTCTGCCATACACGCGATGTTTCAATTGGAAGAATCCTTCGCGGCCTTCGGCGTCAACGTAGTCGCTGACTGACGAGCCCCCAAGTTTGATGGCCTGATGCAACACGTCACGCAATCCTCTGTATAGCTTCTTCAGTTCGGCAGCGGTGAGCGATGCCGCGCGACGCCGCGGCCGGACCTTGGCGCGAAATAGCGACTCGTCAGCGTAAATGTTACCAACGCCGCTCAGCAGCTTCTGGTTCAGCAGCGCGCTCTTGATCGGCGTCTTGCGGCCGTGAAACAGCGGCATGAAGTCTTCAATCGTGATGTCGAGCGGCTCGGCGCCGGGAGCGTTGAAGCCCGTGTCCTGCTCAGGCGTCATGCGAACGACAGCCAACCGTCCGAAGCGGCGATAGTCGACGAAGCGCAGCTCGCGTCCGGACTTGAGCTTCAGCACGGCATGTGTGTGCTTCAGCATCTCCGCTTCTGGCGGACCGATCAGCAACTGCCCGGTCATGCCGAGGTGAACAATCCACTGCGCGTGGACCCGGGTCTCGGACCCCGCAAGACCCGGGGCACCCGAAGTTTCGGAGCGCGCGGGTGCCCCACGTCTGGGTGCCTCATAGCCGGGTGCCCCATGTCTCGCGGTTTTCGAGACGTGGGATCGGGTTTTCGAGACATGGGTCCCAGATCCTTCCAGATCAAAGACGATGTGCTTACCGACACGTCTCACACGCGTGATCCGCGAGTGTTCCAGGACCGAAGCAATCTCCTGCGGCGAAGACTTCAGCGGCTCAGGCTTTTCGCCGAGCCAGACGGATTCGATAACGTCGCCCGCGATGCGCTTATCCAGACCACGGGCGATGGTTTCTACCTCAGGAAGTTCGGGCATGGTGTGTAGTGTATGACAAGCAGTCGCCAGCATCGTGTCAGACTACTCACGGTATGACCCAGATCGTCCCAACGCGGTGTCATCCTCAGCGGAGGTTCGCGCGGCTTTTTGCGCGAACCGGAGTCGAAGGACCCCTACCCTGAGCTTGCCGAAGGGACCTCTAGGATTGCGATGATTCGAAATTGTCATTACGAGCGCCGTGTTTTGGCGCGAGGAATCTGCTTTTCTCCCCGAGCCGCGAAATAACAGCTCCCTCGCTGCGCTCGTGATGACAAATCGACCTGGATTGCACCCGTGCAACCTGAACCTGTAAAATCTAGAGTTACACAGCCCGTCTCCGATTAATTTCCCAGCATTCAGCGTGGTTTCATCCAGGACAGGCGAGTTGTGTGCGGAAGCTCGCGGTCGGGATGTAAGATTTCCTGCGATCGCAAGCGGAGTGGCATTTTGAAAACTGGCAAGACAGCGGTCGTCGTCGGCGCGCAGTGGGGCGACGAAGGCAAAGGCAAAATCGTTGACGTGCTCTCCGAGCGCTTCAAGGTCGTGGCCCGCTATTCCGGCGGCCACAACGCCGGACACACCGTCACCATTCATGGCAAGAAGTTCATCCTGCAACTCATTCCCTGCGGCGTGCTGCGCGAAGGCTGTCGCGGCGTCATCGGCAACGGCGTCGTGCTCGATCCCTTTGCCTTCATGAAGGAAGTGGACGCGCTGCGCGCCACCGGCATCAAGGTTGACGGCAATCTCTTCGTCAGCAATCGTGCCCACGTCATTCTTCCCTACCATCGCCTCATCGAGCTGGCGGCGGAGAACGCGCCCGGACGCGTGAAGATTGGCACCACCTCGCGCGGCATTGGTCCCACCTACGAGGACAAGATGGCGCGCAGCGGATTGCGCGTGCAGGACCTGCTGGACAAGAAGCTGCTGCAAAAGCATATCGAGAATGCCTGCCGCGAGAAGAACACCATCGCGCACACGCTGTTCAACAGCGAGCCGCTCGACGCGGACAAGATGTTTGCCGACTACTCGGCGATTGCCGATCGCGTCGCGCCCTTCGTCGCCGACACCGCGCTGCTGCTGAATCGCGCCATCGCCAATGGCGAGGCGGTGATGTTCGAGGGCGCGCAAGGCACCATGCTCGACATCGATCATGGAACCTATCCGTTCGTCACCTCGTCGAGTGCAACTTCCGGCGGCGCGGCGACCGGAACCGGTGTGCCTCCAACGTCCATCAACACTGTCATCGGCGTGACCAAAGCCTATTGCACGCGCGTGGGCGAAGGACCGTTTCCCACCGAATCCAAAGACGACATTGGCGAGGCGCTGCGCAAGAAGGGCAACGAGTTCGGCGCGGTCACGGGACGTCCGCGTCGCACCGGCTGGCTCGATCTGCCGCTGCTGCGCTACTCCAACATGATCAACGGCACCAGTTGGCTGGTGGTCACCAAGCTCGATGTGCTCGACGAGCAAGCCGAAATTCCCATCTGCGTCAGCTATAAGATCGACGGCAAAGAGACGCAGCAGATTCCCGCGCAAATCTCCGGCTTCGAGAAGATCGAGCCGGTTTACCGCAAGCTTCCGGGCTGGCAGACCAGCACCTTCGGCGTCGACAACTACAACCAGCTTCCCGACAACGCCAAGCGCTATCTGGAATTCGTGGAGAAGGAATCGGGCGCGAAGATCGGCATTGTTTCTACCGGACCTGATCGCGAGCAAACCATGTTTATGCCGGAATTTCATGCGATGCTCGACGCGATTAGCAGCCCAACCGAAAGCCGTTGAAGGAGGCACGACATGCTGGTGCTGGCCGTAACCTGGATGGCCCATCCGGGCCGCGAAAACGAAGTCGCCATCGTCTTCGCGAAGCTTCAAGCGGCTTCGCGTCAGGAGCCCGGTTGCGTGACCTACACCGTCCATCGTCACATCGACGACCCTCGCCGCTTCTTCATCTACGAGCAATATCGCGACGCCGCGGCCCTCGAGGCGCATCGCAATTCACCGCACTTCCAGGAGTTTGCGGTCAACGCGCTGCGCAACATCGGCGAACGCCAGCAGGGCGACCTCTACACACCGCTCTAAACATGTGTGTGATCCTGAGCGAAGCTTCGCGCCGCTCCATCCCTCGCGTGTCTCATCCTGAGCGGAGGTTCGCCGCTTTTGTTCATGTGTGTCATCCTGAGCGGAGTGAGCCGAAGGCGAACGCAGTCGAAGGACCCCTATCGCAGCTGCCCCGCTTCATCTCTCTTCCCCTCCGCTACTGACCTGTCGACGTCGCCCCCGGCGCGCTCAACTCCTCCCGCAGAATTGCGAACACCGCTGCCAGCACTGACGCCACGACCGGTCCCAGAAATAATCCGATAAATCCAAACGCTTCCACGCCTCCCAGGATGAAGAACAGCAGCACCATGGGATGCAATTCCACGCGTCCGCCCACCACCCACGGCCGGATAATATTGTCGGCCGAACTCACCACCACCACGCCCCAGATCACCAGGAATACGCCCTGCCAGATCAGGCCGCTGAACAGCAGATAAATCGCCACCGGCGCCCACACCAGCGACGATCCCACCACCGGAATAATCGAGCAGAATCCCGCGGCCAGCCCCAACAGCAGTGACGATGGCATGCCCGCAATCTTCATCGCGATCCCGGTCAGCACACCCTGCGCCACGCCCACGCTCAGGATCCCGTAAACGTTGGCAATTATCGTGTCGGACACATTCCGGTACAGCCGCGACACCTGCGCCGGCGTCAGCGGGATCAGCCGCCCCGCGCGATACGCCCAGTCTTTGCCTTCGCGAAACAGGAAAAACAAAATCACAAACGTGATCAGCGAATCGATAGTGAACTTGGCCAGGTTGCCCAGCACGTCCGCCCCAAAGCCCACCATCGCCACGCTCACCCGTTGCGCGTTGGCGCTCACAATGGTGTAAAAGTCGTACTTCGACAAGTCCACCCAGTGTCCGATGTAGTGCAGCAGCGGCGCCGCCAGCTTGGTGGCAAACATCGCCACGCCACCTTCTTCCGCGCTTCGGCGGCTCAAGTAATGCGCCGCGGTCACCGCCTCGTTCGCCGCCAGTGTAGTGATGATGAAGCTGGGCACGCCAAACAGCACCAGCACCAGCAGCGTGGAAAACAGTGCGCTCAGCCCATTCCGCTGCCGCGTCGCCCGCAGCATCCTCTCGTGTACCGGATAGAACACGACCGCCAGGATGATGGCGAACGCCAACGGCTTCAGAAACGGCCAGGTGATGACGATCGCCAGGCCCAGCACCAGCAACGCCACCACGCTGAGAAAAATGATTGTTGTGCGCTTGCTGTTCATAGGAGCAGGACGTTCTCAGTTGTAACACGAAGGCCGGCTTCATGCGGCTGTCGCTTCCTCAGCTCGCAGCTTCCTCTTTTATGTGTCATCCTGAGCGGAGGTTCGCCGCTTTTGCGAACCGGAGTCGAAGGACCCCTATCCCGGCCGACTCTTTCCCAACCGCTCTTTCCCGCCCGCTTGACAGCTCGCACCTCGCAGCTCATACCCTCCTCCTTTGTGTGTCATCCTGAGTGGAGGTTCGCCGCTTTTGCGTACCGGAGTCGAAGGACCCCTATTCAGGCCGACTCTCTCGCCCCCCTCGATACCTCCGGTGGCACCACCCGCCCCCAATCCACCATCCTCCATTCCCGGCTCACCCCCCAAAGCAGCATTCCTCTCGCGAACACTCGTCTTCACAACACCTCTGCCCTCAACCGCTTACACAGTAATGTGGAATTAAGTTGACCTCCCAGCAGCCCAGTGCAACAGTGGGCCCACCAGAGGAGGATCTAGATGGCAAGCCAGAGGAAAAGTGCCGTTTCGCTTTTCGACAACAGCTCTTGGGCGGCAACCGTTGCGCTTAGTTTGCTGGTCACACTGGTGGCAATCGTCGCGGCACCGGCGGCGCAGGCGCAGACTTTTCAGGTGCTCTACAACTTTGCCAATGGCCAAACCGGAGCCCTGCCTAACGGGGGCCTCGCCATCGACGGCGCAGGTAATCTCTACGGCACCACAGAGACTGGAGGCGATGAATCCTGCCAGTGCGGAGGCGTGTTCATGCTGAAGCGCGCCGGGCAGGGCTGGGTGGTCAAGCCTCTTTACAATTTCACTGGGTACAGCAGCGGGTTCCACACCTATGCCACGGTAGTGTTTGGGCCCGACGGCAATCTCTACGGCACCACCGCCGGTGGCGGGCAAGCGGCCTGCGAGTGCGGGACGGTCTTCAAGCTTCAGCCTCCGCCGTCCGCTTGCTTAACCGCTCTCTGCCCCTGGCAGGAAACCGTGCTCTATAGTTTTGCCGGCGGCACCGAGGATGGAAATTATCCTGGGGATCCGGTTGTCTTCGACGCGGCGGGAAATCTCTACGGCACCACGCAGGAGGGAGGAATCAACAACTACAACACTCCCTGCTTTTTCGACGAGCAGTACTCCTGCGGTACCGCCTTCAAGCTGACTCCCTCCAACGGCGGCTGGACGGAGAGCCTCATTTACAGGTTTATGGGAGAAAACGACGGCTGGCACCCGTATGCGGGCATGTCCCTCGACGCATCCGGAAATCTCTATGCCACCACATACGAAGGAGGCGCGGGCGGCGGCGGCACGATTGATCAGTTATCGCCATCCGGCTCCGGCTGGACGGAGAACACTCTGTACTCCTTTTCCATGACTGGCGCAGCCGGAGACTCCATGCTGAACGGGGTCATCCTCGATTCCGCCGGCAACGTCTATGGCGCAACCCCCTACGGGGCCGCCGGCGGAGTGGGCGCAGCTTTCGAGTTGACGCCCTCCGGCAGCGAATGGAATTTCAACCTGCTGTACACGTTTTACCCCTCGGGCGAGGCGGGTCCGGATGGCAGCCTCGTCATGGACAACGCTGGCAATCTTTACGGCGCAGCCTACAGCTTGGGGGGCGATGGACTCATCTTCAAGCTGACACCCTCCAACGGCAACTGGATCTACAGCCTGCTGCACCAGTTCGACTACAACGACGGCCACGGCGCGCAGGGGCCTATCACCCTCGACGCCCAGGGCAACCTCTACGGAACAACCTTCGGCGGTGGAACCCACGACTGGGGCACGGTGTGGGAGATTACGCCGTAAGGAGTGAATGGCGGGTAGTCGGTATCGCCCATCTGGAGAATCGCACGGAATTCGCCGCGCGGGCTGGAAGCGGCAACAGGAGAATCTGTGATGGCACATGCAACTGGTAACACCTCAAAATTGGCAGCGATAGCGCTGGCTTCGTTTGTCCTCTCCGTCGTCCTGATGTCCTCAGCGGCGGCGCAGACTTTCACGGTGCTCCACAACTTTACCAACGGCGCCGATGGGCGCGATCCCTTTGCCGGGCTGTCGATGGACCGCGCCGGCAACTTGTATGGCACGGCGGCCAGAGGCGGCCTCACCAACTGCGATGGCGGCAACGGTTGCGGCGTGGTCTTCAAGCTGAGCAACCACAACGGCGGCTGGACCTTCTCCACCCTGCTCGAGTTCAACGGAACTGACGGCCTCTCGCCCCAGGCCCGCGTCATCGTTGGCCCGGACGGCAATCTGTACGGCACCACGGTCAATGGAGGAACCAACGGCGAGGACTGCGTTGAGCTGGCCTCCGGTTGCGGTGTGGTCTTCAAGCTGACGCCGCCGCCCAACATTTGCCGCAGCACCACTTGTCCGTGGAATGAGACTGTGCTCTACAACTTCAGCGGCGATGACGGGGCTTTTCCCTATAACGAAGTTGTCTTCGACGAGGCGGGCAATCTGTACGGCACAACCGAGATGGGCGGTACCAGCGGGCTGTGCAATCCGTATGGAATCTTCGGCTGCGGCAACGTCTTCAAACTGTCGCCCGCCCAGGGCTGGATGGAAAACATTCTCTACGAGTTTCAGAGCAACGGCACCGACGGCGTCGAGCCCATGTCGAACCTGATCTTCGACGCTGTCGGCAATCTCTATGGCGCCACCGTGAACGGCGGGACCACGGGCGGCGGGACCATCTTCGAACTGAGTTCCTCCGGCGGAAGCTGGAATGAGAGCGTGCTCTTCGGGCAGTTCACTCTGAGCAACAGCACCGGAGAGCAGCCGTGGGGCGGCGTGATCTTTGACCCGCAAGGCAATCTCTACGGAACCACCAGCTACGGTAGCTACTACGGCGATACCGCAGGCACCATCTTCAAGATGACTCCCGGCAGTGGCAGCTGGAGTTACGACGTCCTGTACACCATTCCCAGCATTGATCCGCAGATTGGCGGTCCGGTGGCCAGCCTGACGTCCGACGCAGCGGGAAATCTTTACGGCACAACCCGCACCGGCGGGGTGAATGGGGATGGACAGGTCTTCAAGATCACTCCCGATGGCACCTTTACATCGCTGCACGACTTCCTTGGCGGCAGCGATGGATGCGAGCCGCAAAGCAACGTCGTCATCGACAGCCACGGCAATCTCTATGGGACGGCCACGTTTTGCGGCGAAGCAAGAAACAACTGCAGCATCGGCTGTGGCACGGTGTGGGAGATCACGCCCTAAGGCAGTGGCCAGCGGCCAGCCCGAAGTCCCACAATGTGGGACTCCTGATCAGACCGAAGCTTAGCCAGAAGATTTCCTGGCCATCAAGGAGCGAGCTTATGAAGCGCGCAGCGCAACCGCGAATCCTTTCCGCAACCTTCCGCCTCACAACCTCCGTGGCCGCCGCGATCGTGCTCGCCGCACTCACCATCCCGCCAGCCGTGGCGCAAACTTTCACCGTCATTCATCGGTTCAATGAAACCGACGGCGCCAACCCGCAGGACGGCTTAACCATTGATGCCGCCGGAAACCTCTATGGCGTGACCCAATATGGCGGGAATCTCAGCTCCTGTCCATCCTCCGCCCACGCCGCCGGTTGCGGTGTCGTCTTCAGGATGAAGCCTTCGGGCTCGGCTTGGGTCTTCTCGCCGCTCTATAACTTTGTGCAGAACGGCGCAGACGGAAATTTCCCCTATGGCCGCGTGGTCTTCGGCCCCGATGGCGCACTCTATGGCACCACCGTCTTCGGAGGATCTGATTCCGGCGGCACGGTTTTCCGCATGACGCCTCCCGCCACCGTCTGCAAAAGCGTGCTTTGTCCGTGGACAGAAACTGTCCTCTATTCCTTCCCCTATGCCAACGGAAATCAGCCTTGGGACGTTGGTGGACTCGCCTTCGATCAGACCGGCAATCTCTACGGCACCACCACCGTCGGCGGCAGCGGTAACAATGGAGTGGTCTTCGAAATGACTCCCGCGCATGGCAGCTGGACCGAGCAAACTCTTTTCAACTTCTCCAGTGCCCAGACCGAATGGCCGGGTCCGCCTGCGGGCGTCGTTCTCGATCCCCAGGGCAACGTTTATGGAACTCTAAACGGTGGCTGCGATCCCGATTGCGACGGAACCATCTTCCAGCTCTACAACTCCGGCTCCGGCTGGATGCTGAACATCATTTACGCGTTCACCGGAAACTACGGAGTGGGTCCCTATGGCGGCTTGATTCGCGACGCCGAAGGCAACCTTTACGGCTCCTGTATAACAACAAACTACGGTGGAGTGCCAGCCTTCGAGCTGTCTCCCTCGGACGGTTACTACAACTATTCCGTACTTGCGTATATAACGGGAGGCCTCGGCTTGGGACCGGAAGCCGATCTCGTCATGGATAGCGCGGGCAATCTCTATGGCACGAATTTTGCCGGTGGTCCGAACTTCCTCGGCAATGTCTTCAAGTTGTCGCCCACCGCCAATGGCTGGGTATATACCGACCTGTACGACTTCAACGCGGAAAATGACGGCGGCTACCCCCGCAGCAACATAGTGCTCGACGCCAATGGCAACCTTTACGGCACCGCTTCGGCATGTGGACGCTATGAGTGCTCTCCGGGTAACTACGGTGTCGTGTGGAAGATCACACCGTAAACGGTGGTCGGATGTCGGACGTCAGACGTCCATTCTGTACGAATTACCTCCTCCGGCGCCGAGCATGGAGACGGCATCGCCGGGGAGATCACGCCGTAAATGCAATCAGCGGCCACTGATTGCTGACTGCTGATTGCTGACTGCTCCTTCACGGCGCGATCTCCCAGATGGTGCCCACGTCCTGCGTGCCGCCGGTCACAGTAGTGCCATAGATGTTTCCGCTGCTGTCGAAGGCCACGCTGCAAAACGGAATTTCCCCGTCATTGCCGCCGCTAAAGTCGTGCAGCGAGGTGTAGCTCCAACCTTCGCCCGACGCTGTCAGCTTGAAAACATTGCCCAGGCTGTCCGCGCCGTCGCAATAGGTTGTCCCATAAAGATTGCCCGCCGCGTCCATCACCAGGCTGTTCTGCGGCCCGCAATCGTTGGTTCCCGCAAAGCTGTAAATCACGGAATACGTCCAGCTGCCATTCGACGGGGTCAGCTTGAAAACCGTACCGCCGCCGCCCGTACCTCCGCTGCTGGTCGCGCCATAGAGGTTGCCGGACGAATCAAAGATCACGCCGGCATAGGGATTGCCTCCATCGCTGGCGCTCTGAAAACTGTAGAGAACGGTGCTGGTCCAGCCCGATCCTGAAGGCGTCAATTCGAAAACTGTGCCATCGGCAGTGGCGCCGCCTCCCCACGTCGTCCCGTACACATTGCCGGCGTTATCCAGAATCATGCGGCTGTACGGATAGGCGCCGTCACCGTACGCGAACAGGTGCAACACGTTCTCCGTCCAGCTGCCGCCTGCGGGCGTCAGTTGGTAAACAACGCCATAGCCATTGCCGCCCGAATACGTGACCCCATAGATGTTGCCCGCCTGGTCGAAACTCACATCGCCTGGCCCCGGACCATATCCGTCGTGCGGAGCTCCCGTGAAACCGTACAGCACGTCTTCCGACCAGTCGCAAAGGGAGGTCTTGCAAACCGACGGCAGCGGGCTCAGATTGAAGACCGTGCCATTGCCTCCGTCCGCGCTGCTCTTGGAGGTCGTGCCATACAGCGTGCCGTTTGGCCCAAAGATGACGCCCGCATAAGGATTGGCCCCGCCTCCAGCAAAACTGGAGAGCACGTCGAGGGTCCAGCCGGAGCCGTGATGTGTCAGCTTGTAGACTGTGCCCGCGCCAGTGCCGCCGTCGTAGGCGGTTCCGTACAGATTTCCTCCTCCATCCACCGTCACCCCGGCATAGGGCTGTCGCCCGTCCAGTCCATTAAAGTTGTGCAGCACGTTGAAGGTTTGCGCGGGCGCGAATTCAGCCGCCACAAGCATTAGCAGAAACGCAGCCGCTGCCGCCAGCCGCTTTGTCCCTGGAATCCGGCACCGATCTGGCCCTGGCTTCGTCATGAAAATTATCCTTTCACGCTGCAATTGCAATGAAGGCTTCGTTGGTGCTGGCGACCGGCCAAGCCCCACTGCCGCACCCTACCACTCAACGCAACCCAGACTTGCCACGGCCGTGTAATCGATTTGTCAAAGTTTTGTCTCCGACTCCCGCAGGTGTCTTTGTCGTTAGCTGCAATTCGCGCCGATTGGTGGAACCAACCATCGCATTTCTGATCGAGCCAGCCGCGCAGCAGCGACATTTGTGTTCACCGCGGGGGTAAGCCCGCGGTGAACTGGGAAAAACATCATCGGAGCCCGAAAATGCCCGCGCGCGCCACACTGCCCGACGGGCCCGCTCTACCCGAAAATCCCTACGCTCGCCACCCTGCCGCCGCAACCACACTCCCGTCCCGCCCCGCGGGACGACTCAGCTTAGCCCAGCACGAAGTCCTGGGTAACGCAGGAAAAGTACCTGAGTCCCGTAGGGACGCCACCCCCGCTCTGCCCGAAAACCTCCGCGCTCGCCACCCCGCCTCCGCAACCACGCTCCCACGACCGGAAATCTGTATGGCGTAACCGCCTGCGGCGGTCCCGTGGGTCATCCTGAGCGGAGGTTTGCCGCTTTTGCGACGTCTTCTCTACTGTCATCCTGAGCGGAGGTTCGCCGCCCTTGCGAACCGGAGTCGAAGGCCCCCTATCTGGCCAGCACACCGCTTACCGCTGGATGCCCCACACATTCACGGCTTCGAATGTGCGCGATCTCTATCGCTCCACTTCTCCGATGTACACCCCAAACGGCTCCAGCCTCATCTCCGATATCCTTACTTTGCCCGTCACTCCACTCGTCGTCAGCAAGGTCTTCGCCTCGCTCGACGAAAATCCCTCCGGCGCCAGATCAAACCTCGCCTTCTGCGCCTCGCCCGACATGTTGATCACCACCAGCACCGCTTTGTCCTTATAGCTGCGCAGATACGACATCACACTGGCATCGTTTTCGTTCAGCGCCACATAGTCCCCTTGCAGCAGCGCCGGCGTCGTCCGCCGCAGCTCCAGCAAACGATGATAGAAAATCAGAATCGAGTTGGGGTCCTTCAGCTCGCTGGCCACGTTGTGGGTCTTGTAGTTGTCGCCCACCGGCAACCACGGCCTGGTCTTGCTGAACCCCGCATTCACCTTGTCCGTCCACTGCATCGGCGTTCGCTCCCCATCGCGGCCTTTCTCCTGCGGCCATCCCAGCTTGCCCTTCGCGTCCTTCACCTCCGCCTTCGTCTTGGGATCGTTGTTCGCCATCCCAATCTCTTCGCCGTAATACATCATCGGCGTGCCCCGCAGCGTCAGATACATTCCCGCCATGACTTTGGCAATCGCGTCGTTGTGCTTGCCGTCGCCATAACGGCTGTACGAACGTTCCACATCGTGATCGCCCAGCCGGTAAACCGGCCAGCCTCCGGCGGCGTTCAAGGCCGCAATCTGCTTGCGAAACTCCCCCGGCGACAGTTGATTCACCATGGTGAACATCAAATTCATCGGCAGCTCCAGCTCATCATGCTCGCCGCCGTAATATTGCTTCAGCTGCTCGGCGCTGCTGGTCCAGGTCTCGCCCATCAGCACCGCATCGTACTCGTCCGCCATCTTGCGCAGCCCCTTCAGCACCTGATGGATTTCCGGCAGATGGCCGTCGTACTGCTCCGTCAGGCTGGCCTCGCCGTTTGCCTTCTTGCCCGCCGGCCCGCCATGGCCACCCACCTTCGGCTCCGCGAACAGCGCATCCACCGCATCCAGACGAAATCCGGCCACCCCGCGGTCGTACCAGAAGCGCGCCCCGTCAAATATTGCCGCCTTCACCGCCGGATTACCCCAGTTCAATTCCGGCTGCTGCGGCAAAAAGACGTGGTAATAGTACTGCTTGGTCTTCGCGTCCCACGTCCACGCCGGTCCCCCGTACACCGAAAGCCAGTTGTTGGGAGGCTGGTTCGCGCCCTCGCCGTCGTGCCAGATGTACCGGTCGCGATGCTTCGCATTGCGCGACGAACGCGCGTCCAGGAACCACTGGTGCTGATCGGAAGTCCGGTCCATCACCAGATCCAGCACCACGCGGACGCCACGATGCTGGGCTGCGCTCTGAAGCTGATTGAAGTCGGCGAGGTTGCCGTAGATGGGATCCACATTCTCGTAGTCGGTGACGTCATATCCAAAGTCCACTTGCGGCGAGGGATAAAACGGCGTCAGCCAGATCGCATCCACGCCTAGCTCGTGCAGGTAGTCCAGCTTCGACGTGATCCCGTTAAGATCGCCAATGCCGTCATTGTTGCTATCGGCAAAGCTGCGCGTGTAGACCTCATAGAAGACTGCACTCTGCCACCACGGATTCACCGCCACCGCAGCCGCGGTTTTGCTTTTCCCGGCGGAAGATTTCGCTCTCGTCGTGGCAGCTTTCCCCTGCGCCGCTGCCGGTTTCGCCTGCGGCGATCCCCCGTTCGACTGCGCTCCGGGCGCGTTGCTCTGCGTCGTGGCAGATTGCGATTGCGCCCGCGCCCACGGACACGCCCACATCCCACCCATCACGAACCAAACCAGAATCAGTTTCCGCATCTACAAAAGCTCCATAAATTGCCAGAGCACGAGTTCTTTATAGCCTTTTATGGCTTTTATAGCTTTTATAGTAGCTTTTATAGCTCTTATGGCCTTGTTGGCACCTTCATCACGATTTGTCATCACGATTTGTCATCACGATTTGTCATCACGAGGAGGCCTTCAGGCCGACGAGGGATCTGCTCTTTGACTTATTCAGCGGCCTCCTCAGTCGTGCCGGCAGCCGCGCTTTGAATCCCGCTCTTAACAACCAGCCACTCCCGGGTGCCCCACTCATTCGCGGGGTTCGAATGAGTGGGACTCCTCGAACCCTCAATGCAGCATCGCTTCTCCCGGCTTCACCGCCTTCGGCTTCTGCAACAAAAACAGCAACGGAAGCAGCGCCACAAAAATTATTCCCAAAAACAAAAACGTGTCGTTGTATGCCAGCATCGCCGCCTGCCGCTCCACCATTCCCCACACCGCACCATAGGCCCGCTGCGTCGCCGTCGCCGCACTCGATCCCTGGCTCATGAAATACGCCTTCAGGCTCTGCACCATCTGTTGCGCCGTGACGCTCTCGGGATAGACGTGCCGCCCCAGCACATTGATCTGCGTCTGCTGCGCCCGGTATTGCACATTCTCCACCATCGCAATCCCAATGCTCGCTCCAATGTTTCGCATCAGATTAAAAATGCTGGTCGCGTTTCCCATGCGCTCGTTAGGTATGCCGCCGTTGGTGATCGTCGTCAGCGGCACAAACACAAATCCCAGCGCCGCTCCCTGTATCATCAGCGGCCACCAGAAATTTCGCGACGCCACGTCCAGGCTGAAGCGCGACAGCTCCCACATCGCGTACGCCGACGCTACAAAGCCAATGCCCAGCAGTTTGCGGCTGTCGAACTTTCCAATCAGCCGCCCCACCAGCGGCATAATGAGGAACGAGGCCAACCCGCGCGGCAGATTGGTGATGCCGGCGTGCGTTGCGGTATAGCCCAGCACCACCTGCATCAGCAGCGGCAATAGCACCGTGCTCCCGTACAGCACGAAGCCGATAAACGTCATCAGAAAAGTTCCGATGGCGAACGAGCGGTACTTAAAGACCGTCAAGTCCAGCACCGGGTGTTTGGCCGTCAGCTCGCGAATGATCAGCGCGCTCAAACCCGCAACCGCCAGTACCGCCAGCGTCACAATGAAGCGCGATCCGAACCAGTCGTCCTCCTGGCCCTTGTCCAGCATGATTTGCAGGCTGCCAATGCCCACCGCCAGCAGCCCGATTCCCCAGTAGTCGATGCCTGTCTTCTCGCGCCGCAGGTACGGTGGATCGAAAATAAAAACCTGCGTCAGGATGAGCGCAATCACCCCAATCGGCACGTTGATGTAGAAGACCCAGCGCCAGCTATAGTTGTCGGTCAGCCAGCCGCCGGCCACCGGACCCAGCATGGGCGCCACCACAATTCCCAGCGCCCAGAATGCCATCGCCTGTCCGCGCTTCTCCGCCGGAAACGATTCCAGCAGGATCGCCTGCGACAGCGGCTGCAATCCTCCCCCGCACGCGCCCTGGATCACGCGACACAAAATCAGGAACGGCAGCGTCGGCGCCAGCCCGCACATAAACGATGCCACCGTAAAGCCGGTCACCGACATCAGCAGCAACCGCTTGCGTCCAAAGCGTCCTGCCAGCCACCCCGTCATCGGCAGGATGATGGCGTTGGCCACCAGGTACGAGGTCAGCGTCCACGTAGCTTCGTCGTTGCTCGACGACAGGCTGCCCGCAATGTGCGGCAGCGAAACATTGACCACGGTCGTGTCCAGCACCTCCATAAACGTGCTCGACATGACTGCAATCGCAATCAGCCAGGGATTAATTTCCCGATGTTCCTGATTCCCGAAGAATGGCATTCGTGTAGTGGTTTTGAAGGGGCACGATTTTAACCGTGCCGGACAGCCGTCATCTCCCGGTTTTGAAGGGGCACGGCTTTAAAGGCCGCTGAAAAAGTCCCCTTCGACTTGTTTTGAAGGGGCGCAGCTTTAGCTGCGCCGTAGCAAGTCCTTTAAATTTGTCATCCCGAGGAGGCCTTTAGGCCGACGAGGGACCTGCTTTTGACTTTTTCAGCGGTCTGTTTAGCCGTGCCGTTGCGACCCCTCACTCTAAACCTCCGTCATCCTGAGCGCAGCGAACCGCTCCCTCTCCGCTGTGTCATCCTGAGCGCAGTGAGCCGGAAGGCGAACGCAGTCGAAGGACCCCTATAGCAACCAGCTCTCTCTACCGCCGTGTCGTCCCGAGCGCAGGTTCGCCGCCCCCTCCTCATGTGTCATCCTGAGCGCAGGTTCGCCGCCCCCACCTCGTGTGTCATCCTGAGCGAAGTGAGCCGAAGGCGAACGCAGTCGAAGGACCCCTATACCAACCAGTAACCCCTCCCAATTCCCTACCCTCTGTAATACTTCTGTCATTTCCCTCCGCGCGTGCCCTATATCACAGAAAACTCCGCCCGCACTTCCTACCATTGACCCATGATTTCGACAGCGAACTCTGATTCGATTACTCCGCACCCCAAAGGGATTCACGCCCGCGTGCTCCTCAGCTCCGTCTTCGGGCCCTATGCCCGCGACGACGAATTCGGCAGCCGCACCATCAATCCCATGGAGCTCTATCACAATCAGGTGACCCGCGCCCAGGGCAGCTTCTCCCTGCGCATGTTTCACCGCTCCTGGGGCCTCATGATGATTCAGCGCAACATCTCCGCGCCCAGCACCCTGCTCGACTTCCCTACCCTCGAGCGCTTTGAGCGCGAGCTAACCGAGACCGCCTACGACGTCGTCGGCATCTCCGGCATCATCCCCAACTTCGCCAAAGTTCGCGAGATGTGCCGCATCGTGCGCAAACTCTCGCCCCAGTCCACCATCATCATCGGTGGACACGTGGCTGCCATTCCCGCGCTCGATAAACTCATCGATGCCGATTACGTTGTCCGCGGCGAAGGCATCGCCTGGATGCGCCGCTATCTCGGCGAAGATCCCGCCGCGCCCATCACCCATCCCGAAATCCTCTCCGGCTTCGGCATGCGCGTCCTCGGCATGAAGATTCCCGACCGCACGCGCGACACCGCCGCCACCATCATCCCCTCCGTCGGATGTCCCATGGGCTGCAACTTCTGCACCACCTCCGCCTTCTTCGGCGGCAAAGGCCAAAGCTGCAACTTCTACGAGTCCGGCGACGAACTTTTCCGCGTCATGGAGCACATGGAGCACGCCATGAAGGTCAGCTCGTTCTTCATGATGGACGAAAATTTCCTCCTCAACCGCCCCCGCGCCATGCAGTTGCTCGACCGCATGAAGCAAGCCGGCAAGAGCTGGTCGCTCTATGTCTTCTCCTCGGCCAATGCCATCCGCAAGTACACCATCGAGGAACTCGTCCAACTCGGCGTCTCCTGGATCTGGCTCGGCCTGGAGTCGCCAAAATCTTCCTACGCCAAACTCCACAACACCGATACTCAGGTGCTGGCTTCCGAACTGCGCCAGCACGGCATCAAGCTCCTGGGCTCAACCATCGTCGGGCTGGAACATCACACGCCGGAAAACATTCGCCAGGAAATCGAGTTTGCCGTCGCCCACGGCACCGACTTCCACCAGTTCATGCTCTACACGCCGGTCCCGGGCACGCCGCTCTTCCAGCAGATGCAAGACGAAGGCCGCATGCTCGATGGCATCGACCTCGCCGACATTCACGGCCAGTTCAAGTTTAACTTCGAGCACGCCGCCATCTCGCGCGACGACTCCAAGCGCCTGCTCGACTGGGCCTTCCGCTTCGACTTCGAGCGCAATGGCCCCAGCCTCTTCCGCATCTGCGACACCATCTTCCAGGGCTGGAAGAAGTATCACAATCATCCCGATCGTCGCGTACGCCAGCGCGTGGCCAACGAGGCTGCCAAACTGCGCACTACCTACGACGCCGCGCTTTGGGCGATGGAAAAGCGCCTGAAGAAGACGAACCTGTCGGTCTCAATTCGCATTCGCGAGCTGCGCCGCGAGATCGAGCACGAGTTCGGCGCCGCCACACGCCTGGTGCGCGCCGTCACTGGCCCAATTCTACTTTGGACTTCAAGACGCGAAGATCGCCAGCTGGCGCAAGGCAAAACCTACGAACCACCCACCTTCGTAGACCGCCGCAACTGGGCCGTGTAGTTTACTTGTGTCATCCTGAGAGAATGTCTCATGCAAGCATTGCCGTCGTTTCGCGCTTACTCGAGCGCCCTAGGCGCGAAAGATGATAGCCCCGCCCTTCAGGGCCGGGTATGCGCTTTATAGAATCCGCGTCCCGTAGGGACGGCACAATTCTTTCGCCAATCGATTTCGCCCATGTACGAGCTGGCGGGTAGCACAACCCCTCCCTCACCCGCTATGATCATCCTCCCTGCTCATTTTCTCCAAGGATGGCGCAATGATTCGTGTTCGACGCCAGCTACTGGCGTTCCTGGCTGTAATTCTTTCTACCGGCTTACTCATCGCACAACCGCAAGAAGCCACCGACAACTCCCAACCTTCTCAACCTGTCTCGCAGCGTCCGGCGAAGCAGCGTGAAGCCTATCGCAAGGCCATGGAACGCGCGGACCAGAAGATCGCCGCCGAGGTCACCGCCCACTCCGAGCTCATCAAGAACCTGGAATATCTCACCACCCTGATCGGCGCTCGCCTCACCGGCTCACCGCAAATGCAGGCCGCCAGCCAGTGGACCCTCAAGCGCTTCCAGGATTACGCCATCGATGTCCATCTCGAAACCACGCAGATCGATCACGGCTGGACACGCGGCCTGGAGACCGCCGAAATCGTCACTCCCATCCAGAAGCGCATTGGCATTCATGCCTTCGGCTGGAGCAAGGGCACCGACGGCGAAGTCACCGGCCCCGTCCTCGCCCTCAACATCCAGAAGCCTTCCGACTTCGCTCCCTTCAAGGACAAGCTGAAGGGCGCAATCGTCATGACCCGCGTGCCGGCCGACATGTCGAAGCTCGATCCCAATCCCGAGAACGCGTACGACGCGGTGATCCCGCCGTCGCAGGCCAACGCTCCAGGCAACATGACTTACGCCCAGCGCCGCGAGCTGCTGCGCCAGATCGCCGCCGAACAGCCCGCCTTGATCGTGGTCGACAGCGGCAAAACCGACAGCCTCTTTAATATGACTGGCGGCTATCCCCGCTACGCTCCCACCGCCGTTCCCCTCGCCTTCCTCACCCACGAAGACTACGACTTGCTCTATCGCCTGCTCCAGACCGGGCCCGTCTCCATGAAATTCAATCTCCCGGACACCTTTACCGACAAGCCTGTGCCCGCCTCCATCACCGTCGCGGAAATCAAGGGCAGCGAGCATCCCGAGCAGCGCGTCATCATCGGCGGCCATCTCGACTCCTGGGACCTCGGCCAGGGCGCGTTGGACAATGGCACCGGCGCCATGGCCACGCTGGAAGCCGCCCGCGCGCTTGAAGAGCGCTGGGCTGGAAGCCGAAACGCACCATCACCTTCATCCTCTTCACCGGCGAAGAAGAAGGCGGCGTCGGCGCCGAAACCTTCATCAAAAACCATGCCGCCGAACTCAAGCAGATTGATGCTGTCCTCATTCACGACACCGGCACTGGCAAGGTCTTCTCCATCGCGCTGGAGAACCTCAACCCAACCGTTCCCCTCATGCAGGAAATCTACCAGCCGCTGCAGAAGGTCTTCGACTTGCAACCGCTCAGCACCCGCTACTTCGGTGCGTCGGACCACGTGCCCTTCCTCAATCAAGGCATCCCGGCTTACTTCTGCGTACAGCTTCCCGCGCACTATCGCGAGGCCCACCACAGCCAGACCGACACCTTCGACAAAGTCATTCCTGACCAGATCAACGAAGGCGCAGCCTTTCTGGCAGCCTGGGCGTGGAATGTTTCTGAGATGCCGCAAGCGCTGCCCCATCATCCGCCTCCAAACGCAGGAACAGAATAATAGAGCGGAATGATAGAGCGGAATGATGGGTTTTCGGCAGCGGAGTGAGCAGTTCCAAACCCGGAGCGCGCCGCTGCCACCAGTTCTTTGTGTCATCCTGAGCGAGAACCGTCCAACATACGATCTGTCATCCTGAGCGCAGTTGCCTTTTTTTTGGGTGTCATCCTGAGCGCAGGTTCGCCGCCCATACGATGTGTCATCCTGAGCGTAGGTTCGCCGCCTTTGCGAACCGGAGTCGAAGGACCCCTATCGCATCCCAAACCCTCAGCCCCATCATCGTCAGCGTAGACCGGAGCGACACTTTTGCGATGTGTCATCCTGAGCGCAGTTGCCTTTTTTTTGGGTGTCATCCTGAGCGTAGGTTCGCCGCCTTTGCGAACCGAGGTCGAAGGACCCCTATCGCATCCCAAACCCTCAGCCCGTCGTCCGCTTGGGACCAAACTAGCCGCGCAGCGGCGGCATTTGTGTCCGCCGCAGGCTACGAAACTCCATTCGCGGTTGTATCGGTGGAACAAGGCGCAGCAAAAAAAGCGCCGTAGGCGTGAAACAGTCTAGCCCAGCACGCAGCCGAAGGCGGAGTGCTGGGGAGAGATGGGATGAGAAGGCGCTAGCGTGCGGCTTCGTGCTACAACGCTGGCCAGGAGGACACATCCCATGGCTAAGAACGGCATTCTGGCAAAGAGCAACGATTTACAAACCAGCTTTCACGCAACCGCTAGTGATATCACGATTGGCATCGATCTTGGCGACCGTTTCAGTCATTGCTGCGTCCTCGGTGGCGACGGTGAGGTTCTCACCGAGGGCAGAGTACGTTCCACTCCCGAAGCCATGGCTCGCCACTTCCAGGAACTTCCGCCTTGTCGAATCGCCATTGAAGTCGGCGGCCATTCCCGCTGGCTCAGTCAGTTGCTGGCCGAGTGGGGACACGAGGTGATCGTTGCCAACCCCCGCAACTTGCGCTTGATTAGCGACGGCACTCGAAAGTCGGACCAGGTTGACGCTCGCATACTCGCGCGGCTTGCCCGCGTGGACCCGACCTTGCTCTCTCCCATCGCGCACCGTAGTCAGAAGAGTTACCCCGACTTGGCACAGTTGCGTGCTCGCGATCTGCTGGTGAAGTCCAGAACGCGTTTGATCAATGCGGTCCGGGGCATCTTGAAAGCGGTCGGCCTGCGAGCGCCGGCTTCCGGAGCCTTTTCCTTCCCCACCAAAGTATCGGTCTGTGTTCCCGACGAGCTAAAGCCCAGCCTGATGCCGCTGCTGGAAACTATCTCCCACTTGAACCAGCAGATCTGTGCCTTCGATAAAGCGATTGAACATCTCGCTACTTATCGCTATCCCGAAACTATAAGGCTTCGCCAGATCAGCGGAGTTGGACCCATCACCGCCCTGCAGTTCGTACTGACCATCGATGATCCTACCCGCTTCCCGCATTCCAGAGCTGTTGGGCCCTATCTCGGACTGGCGCCCCGCCGCCACCAGTCGGGCAACATCGACCAGCAACTAAGAATCAGCAAGGCCGGCGACAAACAACTACGTTCTCTTCTGGTGCAGTGCTCGCAGTACCTGCTGGGACGATTCGGACCAGACAGCGATCTGAAACGCTGGGGAGTACACCTGGCCATGCGTGGCGGCAAGAACGGAAAGAAGCGAGCGATTGTGGCCGTAGCGCGCAAGCTCGCCGTCCTGCTGCATCGACTCTGGATAACCGGCGAGACTTATCAGCCCTTACGAAACTCGACGCTGGCCTGCGCGGCATCGTGACTCCGGTGACTGCGGTTTTCCACTCGGCCTTGCTAAGCCCGCGGGAAAGATTGCAGCACCCCAGTTGTAAAGCACGAACTACCAAGCTTGAGCTGACCGACGATGATGCGTGTTCCCGGTGACTGCGAGTTTTTTCCCAGGCTATCGAAGCCGTGCGAAAGATTGCAGCACCAACTGTTACTGAGGACCCCAATATGCACCCCATGCCTATAACGGCTGGAGCAAGTGCGGATGGAAGCGTGCGATCAGTAGCGGACAAGCAGAGGCAACGGCAACAACAAGTTCTCGGTAGGTTTCCCATTTTCTCTTTTCGTTGAGCGCCCCCGCTTTCTGAGGCTTTGTACGGGACGAGCGCGGAACCCGTCAAGGCTTCCCTGCGGCTCGCTGCGCTCGGCCTTGACTGAACCCGCCCTCGCCCCTTCTGCGCCTCCTATCCATAAAGCGGGGGCGCTCAACAAAGAAAAATGTTGTTGACTGCAAAGCGCCTTCTCATGGAAGTGGAAAAATTCACCGAGTCCTGTAGGGACGACAGGGTTTCGCAACAGCCTCGTGAGGCCCCGGTGGGAGTGGAACAAAATGCGAGCCGCGGAACGGCGACACGGCTATCACACCAACACCTCGGGGAATGGCACCGTTCCCACGCCAAACCCTCTTCGCCGTTCCGGATCGACTCATCTTCCCCCATTTCCTGCTTCGGCACCTCTCCAGCACAAACATTTTTTTAAAACTCACACATCAGCTCTCGAATTGAGGTAAATTGTTTCTTGCGCTGTGGTCATAGCACCGCAGGCGCTCAAGCCCCGCGGTGAATAGCGAGCCCGCGGGGCTAAAGCTTTTCTGGAGCCGCCCTGTCATCCTCAGCGCGCTTCGCACCGCTATTGCCCAACCGCACTCGCAGCACCCCTATGCAATAATCCAACCCGGAGTCACCTTGCCCACCATCAAATCCTTCTTCCTCGACGGCCCCGCCGGACGCCTGGAAGCCTTGCTGAACGCAGGCTCGCCCTCGGCCACCCACGCCGCTCTGGTGTGTCATCCCCACCCGCTGGGCGGCGGCACCATGCACAACAAAGTCGTCTTTCACGCCATGAAGGCGCTCAACTCCTTCGGCTTCCCGGTGCTGCGCTTCAACTTCCGTGGCACCGGACTCAGCGCCGGCCAACATGACGAAGGCCGCGGTGAGATCGCCGACGTCGAGGCCGCCCTCGCCTGGCTCAAACGTGAGTTCAACCTGCCCATCATCTTTGCCGGCTTCTCCTTCGGCGCCGCCGCCGGACTCCGCGCCGCCTGCCCTCATCCCGATGTCACCGCCCTGATCTCCATCGGCACCCCGGTGCAAGCCGAAGGTCGCATGTACTCCTACTCCTTCCTGCGCGACTGTGCCAAGCTTAAGCTCTTCGTCAGCGGCGATCGCGATCAGTACGGCCCTCACGCGGCTCTCCAGGCCGTCGTCGCCCAAGCCGCTCCCCCCAAGAAGCTGATCTTCGTCCCCGGAGATCATTTCTTCCAGGGCCACCTCGGCGAACTGCGCACCGCCCTCGAAAGCTGGCTGAAGCAGCTACCAGGATCCTGAGCGCGATTACCGGCGCAGCTCCAACTTTTTTGGATTTATCATCCCGAGCAGGCCTTCAGGGCGACGAGGGACCTGCTTTCCCAGGTTTTCGACCAATGAATTCCACCAACCCATCCACTCCCACCAGCACCCTTTCCTGGCTCCGCGATTCGCTGCGCCATCGCGGCCTCGCCGGCTCACTCCGCTATTACTCCCGCGAGCTCGTCGATCTTCTTCGCGACTTGACTCCGGCCCGCCGCAAGTCCCGTTACGGCGATATCGACTTCGACTTCGAACACAACGTCGACACCACCTGGGCCACGGTCTCGCTGCGCACCCGCGTTCGCGAGTGGCTTTCCGGCGGCCAATATCAGCCTTCCGAGCCCATCCTCTTTCGCCAGATGCTGGACTCACTACCCATCCCCCTCGATCCCTTCACCTTCATCGATCTGGGCTCGGGCAAGGGCAGAACTCTGCTGATGGCCTCCGACTATCCTTTCCAGCGCATCGTCGGAGTGGAGCTCCTGGCCGAATTGCATGCCGTCGCCCTGCGCAACATCGCCGGTTACCGAAGCCCGTCGCAGAAGTGTTTTGCCCTGGAGTCGCTCGCCGCCGACGCGCGTCGCTTCCATTTCCCTGCCGCTCCCCTCGTGCTCTATCTCTTCAATCCCTTTCCCCGCCACGTCTGGCGCGACATGTTGGCCAACCTGCATGGCTCGCTGCGGGCTGCACCGCGCCCCGCCTACCTCATCTATCACAACCCCGTGCACCAGGACATTGTCGCCGCGCAAAGCTGGTTGCGGGAATTCAGCCGGACGCAATACTTTACCGTCTACGAAGCCGTGCTAAGCCAATAGTGGCGTCTCCCCTTGCCCCCTCAACTCCTCTGGCCGATTGCGTTAAGATGTTTTACAGGTGACCGATGACAGAAAATTCCAATCCCATCCCGCAAGCGAACCAGGAAGGCGATGCGGTCCAGCATGTTGCCGCGGCTCATCGTAAGCTAAGCGCCTTGCGGCAACAGCTCGACAAACATCCCGACCTGGAAGAAGCTATCTCCAGTCTGGAGATGGCCCTCAGCATACTGACCACCAAGACCGGCGGAATGCTGTGAAGGCAGCAATCAGCTGTCAGCACTTGGCACTTGGCACTTGGCACTTGGCATTTGGCATTTAGCATTTAGCACTTGGCACTTAGCTGTTCGCTGACAACCGACAACTGGCAACTGACAACCGACAACTGACCACTGGCCACTGGGTACTCACACATGTGCAGAAACATCAAAACGCTTTTCAACTTCAGCCCGCCGGTGACTGACGAAGAGGTTCGCGCAGCCGCTCTCCAGTTCGTCAGAAAGATCACCGGCTTCAACCAGCCATCGAAGGCGAACGAAGCCTCATTTCTGGCCGCCATCGACGAGATCGTCGGTATCTCAACCCATCTTCTTCGCTCGCTTGAAACCAACGCGCCGCCCCGCGATCGGGCCGAAGAAGCGGCCAAAGCCAAGGCCCGTTCCGCCGCCCGCTTCGGCCCTTAACTGCTATCTCACACGTTGGTTTTGAGGGGGCGCAGTTTTAGCTGCGCCGTTGCAAGTCCTCAGAATTTTTCATCACGACGCGACTTTAGTCGGCGAGGGATCCGCTGTTCCGGCTTTTTCGGTGGCCTCTTCAGTCCTGCCGGGAAGCGGTACCGAGCCTTGTGAAGTTCTCGCCTGCGAATGGAGAAACGACAATAGTAGCTTGGCAACTGCTGTTGTCCGCAACCCCGTAGTATCCTTGCTTAAGGACTGGTGCCAGACCCGGCGCGCCGGGATGCAAACATGATGAGTTCGCTTGAGCAAGGGCCGCAGAATGGCAATATCCCGGAGCCGAATGCTGCCGTTCTGGTGATGTCTTCGCCGCGACCCAGGCCGAGCCGGTGGGAGATCTGGAAACGCCGAATCTTCCTCATCGTCTTCGTCCTCTTCTGTCTCGAAATCGGTATCATCCTCACGGTCGCGCCCTGGACCCCATTTTGGACCACCAACTCCCTGCTCGTCGCTCTCCCGCGAGTGCGCGAGTTCCTGATGAATGGCTTCGTTCGCGGTTTGATCAGCGGGTTGGGTGTCTGCGATGTCGGACTGGCCGTGGCCGAAGCCGTCCTCTACCGCGATGACCCTTAGGATGAATAGCCTTGCTCTGACGGCCGTGTTTTTCGTCGCCCGGACCTTGCACTGACTTGGGTGACTCGAGTCACATTGCGAAGGTTGGCATTTGGTCATAATGACTGTTTCCCGTTGTTGCTGATTGCTGACTGCTGATTGCTGATTGCTTTCTTATGGACTTCCTTCTCGAAATCGGTACCGAAGAGATTCCCGCCCGCATGATCGACGGCGCGCGCGAAGAGTTGGCGCGCCGCGTCAGCGATCTGTTACAGCGCGAGCGGCTCGCCAATAGCCCCGCGGTTCAGTCCTACTCCACTCCGCGGCGGCTGGCCGTGCTCGCTTCCGGCGTTGCTCCCGCCCAGCCCGATGTTCGCGAGAAGCTGACCGGGCCGTCACTCAAGGTCGCGTATAAAGATGGAGCGCCGACGCCCGCTGCCGAGGCCTTCGCCCGCAAGGTGAACGTATCCGTCGACGCGCTGGAGAAAATCACGACGCCCAAGGGCGAATACCTCGCCGCGACCGTGCTGAAAAAGGGCCGACCGGCAGCGGAGATCTTTGCCGAGTCGCTGCCCAAGGAGATTGCCGGTATCTACTGGGCGAAGAGCATGTACTGGCGCGGCAAGTCGGCCGAGCGCTTCGTGCGTCCGGTGCGCTGGCTGGTGACGCTGCTCGACGGGGAAGTGGTGCCGCTGGAGTTTGCCGGCATTCGCGCCGGCGACACCAGCCAGGGCCATCGCATTCTGTCATCGGGACCGCTCGCGATCAGTCGGCCTAAGGAATATGTCTCGACGCTCGCCAATGGCTCCGTCGTCGTCAGCGCCGCCGAACGTGAACAGCTTATTCGCAAAGCCCTGGATGCCGCGACGCGAACGATTCCCGACGCGCGCTGGCGCGAAGACAAAGTCCCTGCTCGATACCGTCGTCAATCTGACAGAGTGTCCCTTCAGTCGTCTTTGGCAGCTTCGATCCAGAATTTCTCGCGCTTGCCGATGAAGTATTAGTCACGGTGATGCGCGACCACCAGAAGTACTTCGCTCTGGAAGATGCCGACGGCAAACTGCTGCCGCATTTCCTCGCCGTGCTGAATACCAACGGCGATCCCGACGGCCTCATTCGTCATGGCAACGAGCGCGTGCTCCGCGCCCGCTTCAACGATGCCCGCTTCTTCTGGCAGACCGACCAGAAAATTCCTCTGCGCAAGCGCGTGGAGATGCTCAAGACGGTCACCTTCCAGAAAGACCTGGGCAGCTACTACGACAAGACCCTCCGGGTGCAGAAGCTGGGCAGCCTGATCGCAGAGACGATCCGCAGTGCTGGAGGCAGCGCGCGTCCCGGAATCATCTTCAAGGCAGCGCATCTGTGCAAAGCCGACCTCACCACCGAACTGGTGAAGGAGTTCACCGAATTACAGGGCATCATTGGCGGCCTGTACGCCAAGGTTCAAGAGCTCGACCCGATCCTGCCGCGAGCAACGGTCGAGGCCATCGGCGATGCCATTTACGACCAATACAAGCCCGAGTCGATGGACGACAGCGTTCCCCGCAGCGTCGAAGGCGGCGTGGTAGCCATCGCCGACAAAGCCGACAGCATCGCGGGAATGTTCGCGCTAGGACTTCAGCCGACAGGCTCGAAAGATCCCTTCGCGCTGCGCCGCGCCGCCAACGGTATCGTCAAAATCATCGCCGAACACAAGCTGCCCCTGCCCATCAGCAAACTACTTTCAGACGCTCTTGATATGTATTTCGCCGGAGCTCCGGAGTGTACGGCGAAGTTCATCTTCCGAAGTGGCCCAGATTACGTGCGTGGTTGGGTAGACGGCTTCTTTCGGGAAAGGCTAGAGTTCTACCTCCGCAACGCTCGTGGCTTCCGATACGACATAGTTAATGCCGTTCTCAGTAAGGAAGACCTGACTCCGGCACTGACAAATGCTGAGAATCCAGATTACGGGCCTGACTTAGGCCTTATTGCTACTAAGTCAGAACGCGAACCTGACCGGCGACTCGATCCCGTAGATTGGCCGCCGCTGGCGGTGGATTTGGCTGACGCCATTACGTCCAGAAGTGACACACCACAACTCAAGTCTGCCGCCACATCGTTCAAGCGAACGCGAAACATTCTCCAGCAGGCTCTCGACAAGCAATTTGCGATCGGGCCTTTTATTTCCCTGCTGGCTAGTGCCGAAGAGGCGCACGCAGTCAGCGTTATGGACGAGGCGGCTGCCGGTTTTTGGGCGCTCCTTGAACGTGGAGAGTACGGTGCTGCCATAGACAGAATGGCAGCCTTGGCAGATCCGTTTGAGCAATACTTCGACAAGGTGATGGTAATGCACGAGGAGGAGCCCGTCCGTCGGAATCGTCTCGGGTTCCTAGCCCTGTTTTACAAGCAGTTTCGCAAAATCGCCGACTTCAGCGAAATCGTCACGGAAGGCAAGTAGGTTAAAAGGCAATACCGGCTGAGCTTGCGGGTTGCTCAGCCCGCAGGGCGGCACAATATTAGCCCAGCACGTGAGTGCTGGGAAAGCGTGCGATTGAATTCCGGGAGTCCCTTCAGGGACGACACGTTTTGTGCCGTCCTGGCGGACTCATTGCAAATTAATGCACCGAACCCAGGACTTACGTGCCTGGGCTACGATTGTTCCGCCCTGCGGGCTGTCGGGCGCGCAATCCTCGCGAAAACGGTAAAAGACTTTCTGTGAGGTTCTCGGATGCCACGGAAATGAGCAAGCAAAAACTCCGTGTCCTCCGTGTCTCCGTGGTGAATACAAACCTAACCCGCAATAACGATTAGCAACGAATAAAGGACTCCCCATGAGCACTCCTACTGCTGAACTGCAAAATGCGGCTGCCAACAACCAAACCGTGAAGTACGTTTACTTTTTCGGCGACGGCCACGCCGAAGGCCACGGCAAGATGAAGGACGAGCTCGGCGGCAAAGGCGCCGGCCTCGCCGAGATGACCAACGCCGGCCTGCCCGTTCCTCCCGGCTTCACCATCCAAACCGAAGCTTGCCGCGAATACATGCCGCATCACACTGTCTCCGGCGAGGTCAATCGTCAGATGGACGAAGCGCTCAAACGCCTGGAGCAGTTGCAAGGCCAGAAGCTCGGCGGCGCCGACAATCCGCTGCTGGTCAGCGTGCGTTCAGGCGCAAAGTTCTCCATGCCCGGCATGATGGACACCATCCTCAACCTCGGCCTCAACGACAAATCCGTTGAAGGCCTGGCCAAGCGCAGCAACAATCCGCGCTTTGCCTACGACTCCTATCGCCGCCTCATCCAGATGTTCGGCAGCGTCGTGCTCGACATCGCCAAGACCGCATTCGAAGAAGTTTTCGACGGCAAGAAGAAGCAGAAGAAGGTCAAGCTCGACACCGACCTCGACGCCAAGGCGCTCCAGGAAGTCATCGCCGACTATAAGAAGGTCGTGCTGAAGCACACCAAGCGCGAGTTTCCGCAGGACCCGCACGAGCAACTGGTCATGTCGCGCGATGCCGTTTTCCGCTCCTGGCTGAACGATCGCGCCAAGACCTATCGCCGCATCAACAACATCGACGACATGCTCGGCACCGCCGTCAACGTGCAGGCCATGGTCTTCGGCAACCTGGGCGAGACCAGCGGCACCGGCGTCGGCTTCACGCGCAATCCGGCCACCGGCGTCAAGGAATTTTACGGCGAGTTCCTGATGAACGCCCAGGGCGAGGACGTGGTCTCCGGAGTTCGCACCCCAGTGCACATCTCCGAGCTCGAGAAAATCATGCCCAAGGTCTACAACCAGCTGCGCGAGATCACCACGCGCCTGGAGAAACACTATCGCGACATGCAGGACTTCGAGTTCACCATCCAGGATGGCCGCCTCTACATGCTGCAAACGCGCAATGGCAAGCGCACTGGCATAGCCGCAGTCCATGTTGCCATTCAGATGGTGGAAGAAGGATTGATCTCGAAGGAAGAAGCGATCTTCCGTGTCGAACCCAACCAACTCGTTTACTTCGTGGTCCCGCGCTTGGATGACAAGGCGGTAAAAGTCGAGGATGTCCTTACGAACAGGCCTGCCTGCATCGCCGGGCGGCGCTGTCGGACAAATCGTCTTCACTGCGGAAGAGGCGGTAGAGAGATTCAACAAGGACAAGACCGCAAAGCTGATCCTGGTGCGCAGCGAAACCACGCCGGAAGATATTGCCGGGATGGAACGTCGCTGCGGGTATTCTCACATCGCGCGGCGGCATGACCAGCCACGCTGCGGTAGTCACGCGCGGCATGGGCAAGTGTTGCGTGGCCGGCGCAGGCGATATCGAGGTCAGACGAGAACCGCTACGAGAAATGCGAGTTAAAGGGCACATATTCAGAAGGATGGCGACTGGATTTCGCTCGATGGCATCGACAGGCCGTGTCATTAATGGCAAAGCTCAACACGGTGCCGCCCGATCCAGACGATCCTGAAACTACTGGATCAGCTCATGAGTTGGGCTGAGCCCTTCCGCCGCATGGGCGTCCGCGCCAACGCCGACATTCCACGCGACGCTCTGCAGGCGCGGGCCTTCGGCGCGGAAGGCATCGGCCTGTGCCGCACCGAGCACATGTTCTTCGCCGAGGATCGGCTGCCGCACATGCGCGCCATGATTCTCGCCAACAACGAAAAGGACCGCCGCGCTGGCGCTGCGCAAACTGCTGCCTTATCAGCGCAACGACTTCATCGGTCTGTTCCGCGCCATGGATGGCTTGCCGGTTACCATCCGAACCCTCGACCCGCCGCTGCACGAGTTCTTGCCCCGCCGCGAAGAGCTGATGGTCGACATTGCCCGGCTGGAACTCACCAAGCCCAAATCGCCCAAACTGAAAGAGCTGCGCACCCTGCTGAATCGCGTGGAGCAACTGCACGAGGTCAATCCAATGCTTGGACTGCGCGGCTGCCGTCTTGGTATCACCTATCCTGAGATCACCGAGATGCAGGCGCGCGCCATCTTCGAGGCCGCAGTCAAGGTCGCGAAAGAAGGCGTCAAGGTAAAGCCGGAGATCATGATTCCGTTGACCACCGGACTGAAGGAAATGGCCAATCAGTCAGCCCTGGTGCGCAAAGTTGCCGACGAGGTTTTCGCGGAGAAAGAGCAGACTGTCGAATACCTGGTGGGCACCATGATCGAGCTGCCGCGTGCCTGTCTGGTCGCCGACGAGATCGCCAAGGACGCTGAATTCTTCAGCTTCGGAACCAACGATCTCACCCAGACCACCTTCGGCTTCTCGCGCGACGATGTCGGCAAAATTCTGACCGCGTACCTGGCCGAGGGCATTCTGAAGCAGGATCCCTTTGCCGTGCTGGATCGTGAAGGTGTCGGTCAACTGATGAGGATGGGCACGGACAAGGGTCGCGCCACCCGTCCCACCATCAAGATCGGGATCTGCGGCGAACACGGCGGCGAGCCATCATCGGTGGAGTTCTGCGCGATGCTGGGATTCAACTACGTTTCGTGTTCGCCATTCCGCGTGCTGACTGCAAGGCTGGCTGCGGCTCAAGCGGGTGCCAGTGCAGAGTTGAAGATCGAAGGTGGAAGAACGAAATAGTGGCCAGTGGTCAGTGGCCAGGTATCAGTGAAGGCCCGGTCAACGCCGGGCCTTCGTTGTCTCAGACGAAATACTGCTGGTTGTTGCCAATCGAATACGAGGCCCTGATGCGTCCGCCTTTGTTTTGGCTGATGGCTGAAAGCTGACGGCTGATAGCTTTCTACTGCGTCTGCTGCAGCCTCGCAATCAGCTTCTGCGCCAGATTCTCTTCCGACTCCGACCACAACACACGCCCGCTGACCCCGCAATTCTTTTCGACTGCGGCGGAAAACGCTACCAGCTTGGCGATGTTGGTGCGCAAATGGTTTTCCACTGCGGAAGAAAAGCGCTGGGTTTCATACACGAACGACGAGTCCAGCCCAAAGTCGACCTCGATGTGGCCGTCGTCGGTGTAGATGCCTTCGTCGAACTCGACGCCGTGGACCAGAAAGCGGACCGCCGTCGGACGTTGCACCCAGGTCTCGCCCAGCTCATCGTCGTTGGGAACCCACAGGTCCCAGAACGCCTCGAACACAAAAGCAAAGTCGTCGTGAGCAAACTCGCGGGCAATCTCAATCGCTTCTTCCGGCGAGATGCCCGGATCGAAGCGCCGCTCAAGCACGGTCGGCTCCGCCCACGACACCGGATGCACCGACAAATAAGTGATGCCCTCCCGCAGCGCAGAGAATGGAAACTGCCGCAGCACCGACAAGGTGCGCAACATCATCTCGCCTTCGCGGAAGCTGGGAAACCAGAGGCTGAGATATAGCGAGTCGGCCATCGCGGTATTGTAGCGCGCCCCGGGTCAGTGCGATATCAGGCCGACCGCCGCGGCCGGGTCCGCGACTTCCACGATCAGCTCGCTGTAGCGTTCGTCGCGCAGCTCGATGACAACCGTGTTCTCGGGATTGTGCACATCCCAGAACACCCGCTGCCCGTCCTGGTAGAACGTGCCTGCCGTTATCACTCCCGGAATGTTGGTCCCGGGAAAGCGTACTCCGTGCCACCATCCTCGCGCCACGCTCGGGTCAGCCCGAATGCCGGCTACATGTCGTAATGGGATTTCCAGCGAGCTCTTAAACGCCCACAGTTTGTCGGCCCCGCACACCGCGATCACCAGATTGCCGCCCGAAATCGATAGATCAACCATAGGAACCTCAAACCTCCACATTAACAGGCTATAGCCGAATTGGCTGACGGCTGACGGCTGACGGCTGATCATCGCGCGAAGTACAGCAGCCCGAAGATGTAGATCCACAGCCCGCCCATGAAGTGCCAGTACCACGCGGTCACGTCAATGATGATGCGCCGTGTCTCTGGCGGCTTGTGCAGCCAGTTAGTCATTCCCGCATACAGCAGCGCGAGGATGCCGCCCAGCAGGTGCACCGCGTGTACTCCGGTAAGGATAAAGAAGAACGAACTGCTGGGGTTGGAGGCAAACGTTATGTTATTCCGTTCCAGAATGTGCCACGCATACACTTGTCCGCCAACGAATCCCAGTCCCAGCAGTACCGTGGTCCAAACCCAGGCAAGGGCGTGATTGTCGTCAATGCGAATGCCGGGAATGCCGGCGATCGGCGCCAGGGCAACATCTTCCGCAGCGCGCCGGCGAGCCACTTCCAGAGTGATGCTGCTAAGTATCAGAACAAAGGTATTGCAAAGCAGAATACGCACGGGCAAGGCCAGTGGTATCCAGTTGCTGGCATAGTCATTACGCGCAGGGTCCCAGGTTGCTCCGGCCTTCCGTACAACGTACGCCGTGGTGAACGAGACAAATAGCATCACCACCGACGACAGCGCCAGCATCACACCCAGACGATAGCGCTTCAGGCGCTCGCCATAACTAGGCTGCTCATCGTCGCCGCCGCGCCCGCCGCCACCACCCCATCCGCCCGGCCAGTTGACCGCAGGTCCGCGGCCTCCGCCACCCGGCGCGCTTCGCGACTCTCGAATGTTGCTTCCTCGACTCATGCCCTCAGAGCCTTAGACTCAATTTCTGCACTCCCGTCGCAGCCTCTGTGTCACATTATGATGCGCGAGGCCCGCGCAGAACGCAATTGTTCGCAGGATGGCCGGGACCCGCTTTTCGATAATCGCATTTGGGGCGTCGCGCTTGCCGGGGTCACCCGTGCCTTACAATTGACCTGCTGATTTCATGAAGCGATGGCTCATCCTCGTGGTTGTCGTCGGCCTGCTTCTGTACGCCGCCGACTTTCTCTCTCTGCGCCTTCGCCTGCCCAGGCGCGACATGCTGGGAACCGTCACCGTTCACACCTACTATTCGGTGAAACTGAAGAGCGGCAAGACCGAATATGACTATGCTGGCGACCACGACGTCAACTGCGCTAATTCCCTGTTACCCCAGCTCGGACTGAAACCGTGCTGGTATCTCAGCCGGCATACCGATGAGCAGATCACCATCGACTCCGGCAATCCCAATAACCCGCACGTGTTTTGAGCGGTCGGCCCTCAGCTATCAGCCCTCAGCGCACCGGCCGGCCTGCTGGACCTGCATCTTTAAGTACCGCAAATCCCGGCAGCACACGCTACAATCATCGCGCATGGCATTGAATGCGATCACTACGCCGAACGTTCGACCTGCTGCACCTTCACCCGGCCTCATATTTCGTTATGTTCTGCTCGCCTGCCTGTTCGCCGCGTCTGTTTCCTATCAGGTCACCTTGACCATCCTCATTCTTCGCCAGGGGGCGGGTGATTTCCCAGCTTTCTCGGCATCCCCGGGCAGCGCCGCTATAGCGGAAGTGGAGCCGAGGGCGGCCGCAGCCGGGCTGCACAAAGGCGACATCCTGGTGGCCGTCAACGGCCGTCCTTACACCGGGTCAAGCGTGTTGTGGGAAGAAGCGGCTAAAGCTCCGCCGGGAAGCACAATGAAGGTGACCGTACGATCCCCGGCCGCAAACGGCGCTCAACGAACGGTCTACATCCCCACGATGGCGTCGCAACACTGGGCTGCTCTGAAAGCTGCTTTCGTCGCTATCAGCGTAGTGATGCCGGTCTTTTGCATCGCACTTGGATTCTGGGTCGTACTGGCTCGGCCTGGTGACCGATTGGCATGGCTGCTGCTCGGGCTATCGCTGAGCTTTACCCAGGTGGCGAGCGCCTATCCGATGTTCGCAATCTGGGGACCGGGAATTCTTACGCTCACGGTTGCCTACAATGTGGCGCTGAAATTTACTTGGCCCGTTTTCATGTTTCTGTTTGGCTTCTACTTTCCGGAGCCCCTTCCTTATTTCATGCGGCCGGGTTTGTGGCGGAAGTGGCTGCCCTGGATGGTGGTCGCCCCATACGCCCTCTTGGCAACCGTTCTTTGGGCCGTGATCGTCGCCGACATTAGAAGTTATTCCGCTCTACAGCCACTCCAGCCGGTCATAGGTCTCATTGAAAAGATAACCAGCGTGTACGTATTCTGCCTGGTCAGCGCATTCTTCAGCTTTATCTTCACCAAGTCCTCAATGAGCATCTCGCCGGACGCAAAACGGCGGCTTCGCCTCCTTTATTGGGGCGCCACCCTGGCCTTGACTCCTCTGTTGTTGGTGGGTTTGCTGGTCTGGATAAAACCGAGCATGGAGCCCCCTGACTGGATCATCGGTCTTCTTCTCGTGATGTTCCTGATTTTCCCGCTCACCCTGGCCTACGTCATCGTGGTGCAGCGCGCGATGGACGTCCGCGTCGTCGTCCGCCAGGGACTGCAATACGCGTTGGCGAAGAATGGCGTCCGCGTCCTGCAAGTGCTGGCCATCCTGGTGGTCACCTTGACCGCCCTGGCCCTCATCGGACAAAACCGCGAGCGTCCGCAGAAGCTCATCGTGATTGCGCTGGGACTGCTTGCCATCTTTACCATCCGCCGCATGACCGAAAAAACCGGCGCCTGGCTCGACCGGCGATTCTTCCGCGAAGCCTACGACGCCGAACAAGTCTTCAGCGAACTCAGCGACAGCGTTCGTGGCATGGTGGAAGCGCGCTCCTTGATCGAGACCGTCGCCGAGCGTATCTCGGAGACACTGCACATTCCTCGCGTCGCGATTTTGCTGGGCGGCGTCGGCGCCTACCGTCCCGCCTACGCGCTGGGTTACGGCGCAGTTCCCGACATTGCGTTTCCGCCGTCTGCCGGCACGGTCAAACTGCTCCAGAAGGAGAGTGAGCCCGCGCGCGTCTACTTCGACGATCCCGATTCCTGGCTGTATCGCGAACCGGAAATCACCGAAGAAGATCGCTCCAAGCTGACCAAGCTCGACGCGGCGTTGCTGCTTCCTCTGAGCACGCGCGACAAGTTGCTGGGATTCATCAGCCTCGGACCAAAGCTGTCCGATGAGCCCTATTCGCGCGCCGACCTGCGCCTGCTAAAGTCCGTGGCGGCGCAGACTGGGCTGGCGCTGGAGAATGCGCAGCTCATCTCAGAGATTGCCGACGAAGTGGCGCAGCGCGAGCGTTTGAATCGCGAAGTCGAAATCGCCCGCGAAGTGCAGGAGCGGCTCTTTCCCCAGACGCTGCCGCCCATCGCCGGCATAGCCTACGCGGGCGCCTGCCGGTCCGCGCTGGGCGTGGGCGGCGACTACTACGATTTTCTTGCCTTGCCCGCAGGGAAACTCGGCATTGCCATCGGCGACGTTTCCGGCAAGGGTATAGCTGCGGCGCTGATGATGGCCAGCTTGCAAGCCTCTTTGCGCAGCGAAGCCACCCGCGCCTCCGACAACCTGGCGGCGATGATGGGCAACGTCAACCGGCTGGTCTACGAAGCTTCGTCCTCCAATCGCTATGCCACTTTTTTTTACGGCCAATACGATCCGCTCTCGCGCCAGCTTACCTACGTGAATGCCGGCCACAATCCGCCCATGCTGTTTCAGCCGCGCAACGGAGAATGCCATGTCTCGCGCTTGGAAGCCTGCGGCACCGTGGTCGGTCTGCTCGACGATGCCTCGTATCAGCAGGCAACTACGGCCATCGCGCCGGGAGACGTCCTCATCGCCTTCACCGACGGCATCAGCGAAGCCATGAATGCCACCGAAGACGAATGGGGTGAGGAGCAGATTGATCCAGACCGTTCAAGAGCTGCCTGGGGCTGCCGCCGGCCGAGATCATTGCCTGCATCATGCGGACCGCCGATACCTTCGTCGCCGGAGCCAAGCAGAACGACGACATGACCTTGATCGTGCTGTGTGCCCAGCCGCAGGCGTGATGGGATAAGGGCACTTTGTCATACAATCGGAACATGGAGTTGATCGTTTACTCGGCCTGGTGGTGTCCCGATAGTCGCGTCGCCCGCCAGTTTCTCGATGAGCACAGCATCCCTTACACCAATATCGACATTGAAAAAACGCCCAGCGCCGCTGAAGAAGTCATCCGCCGGACCGGCAAGCGCGCCGTGCCGCAGTTCGTCATCGATGGCCGCTGGGTGCAGCCCTATCGTCCCGGCGAAGGCTTTCTCTATGAGGAAATGTCCGAGCTGCTGGGCATCGTTGACGCAGGCTAGGAAGGGGCGCGGCTTTAGCCGCGCCGTTGCATACCTCTTTTGTCCTTGTCATCACGAGGAGGCCTTTAGGCCGACGAGGGATCTGCTGTTTCAATCCCTTCTGCAGCCTTCTATCCCGCCGCTGGCTCATCCCCAAACACTCTGCGAAATATCTTGTCCACATTGCGCAACGGCCGCTTCAAATCGAATGCGTGCTCCAGCGTTTCGCGTTTCACCTTCGCGCTGATCTCCGGATCGCTCATGATCAGATCGCGAAAGTTCAAGTCGTCCTTCCAGGCCCGCATCGCATTCGACTGCACCAGCCGGTAAGCGTCCTCGCGCAGCATCCCGGCCTCCACCAGGTCCAGCAGCAACTGCCCGCTGAACACCAGTCCGCCGGTCGACTCCAGGTTCTTCAGCATCCGTTTGGGATAGACCAGCAGCGTGTCAATCAGGTTGGTGGTCTTGTGCAGCAGGTAATCGGCAAGAATCGTTGAGTCCGGCAAAATAACACGCTCCACCGACGAATGCGAGATATCGCGCTCGTGCCACAAGGCGACGTTTTCCAACGCCGCCTGCGAGTTCGCGCGCACCACGCGCGCCAGCCCGCTGATCTGCTCGCAGGTCACGGGATTGCGCTTGTGGGGCATCGCCGACGAGCCTTTCTGTTTCTCGCTGAAATATTCTTCCGCCTCGCGCACTTCTGTACGTTGCAGGTGGCGAATTTCCGTGGCGATCTTGTCCAGCGTCGAGGCAATCACGGCCAGCGTGGCAACGTAAAACGCGTGCCGGTCGCGCTGAATCACCTGCGACGAAACCGCAGCCACATTAAGTCCCAGCCGCTGGCAAATTGCTTCTTCGTATTCCGGTTCAAGGTGCGCCGCGTTACCCACCGCACCTGACAGCTTGCCCACACGCATCTGCTCGGCTGCCATCTCGAAGCGCTCGATGTCGCGCTGCACCTCGGAGTACCAGTTCGCCAGCTTCAGGCCGAAGGTGATCGGCTCGGCGTGAATGCCGTGGGTGCGCCCGATCTCCGGCGTGTCTTTGAACTCCCACGCGCGCCGCTTCAGCACCTCGCGCAGCTTCTGTAGGTCTTCGCGAATGATGGCCGACGCCTGCTTCACCAGCAACGCCTGCGCCGTATCTACCACGTCGTTTGAGGTGAGGCCGTAATGCAGCCAGCGCGACTCCGGCCCCACCTTCTCCGCAACCGCCGTGGTGAAAGCGATGACGTCGTGTTTCACCTCGCCTTCAATCTGGTTGATGCGTGCGACCTCGAAGCCGCCCTTCTCGCGAATGGCCTTGGCCGCCGATTCTGGCACGATGCCGGCCTCGGCCAGGGTTTCCGTCGCTGCGACTTCCACGTCCAGCCAGGTGCGAAACCTGTTTTCGTCACTCCAGATGCGGCCCATCTCCGGGCGGGTATAGCGAGCGATCAAGTAAGGCTCCTTTTCACGGCCGTCTTGCGGGTGATAATGAAACCCTCCATTGTACAAGGCCGTTGTTCGGGTTGGTCTTGACCAAGTGCCCTTAGCTCCTGGCATGCGCCCCGAATCCACTTGCTAAAAGCTTAAAGCTAACGGCTAAGAGCCCCAAGGCGCTCGCTGAATCGCAGGCCGGCTGGCTGGCATCTTATAAATATCGTAATACGATATAATTGTATCGGCCCCGCTTATGACCAACAAACCCTCGATCCAGCCATCCGACTATCAGGCGCTGGCTGAGTTTCGTCATCAGATTCGCCGCTTTCTTCACTTCAGCGAGAAAGCCGCTCGCCAGGCGGGTATCGAGCCCCAACACCATCAACTGATGCTGGCCATCAAGGGCAAACTCGATGGTGGAGGGCCGCGCATCGCTTATCTGGCCGAACGTCTGCAAGTGGAGCATCATAGCGCGGGCGAGCTGGTGGACCGCCTAGTCAGGAAAGGACTGATCTCGCGCGTCCGCAGCCCGCAGGACCGGCGCGAAGTCCATGTGGAACTCACGCCCCGCGGCGCACGCATTCTGGAGGAGCTGACGGTGCACACCAGAAAGGAGCTGCGCTCGGCTGCGCCCGCGCTCGTGGCTTCTCTGCGTGACCTTGCAGCTCCCAGGAAAGCCCGCCAACCCTTGCGCCGCCGGCGTCCTAAAACCTTGCCGGCCGGGAGGTCGCAGTGACCTCAAAGCATACTGAAACCCTGGGCGTCGACGGTCTCAATCCGCTTAGCGCCGAACAACCTGCCGGCACCTCGCCCGCCGAGCAGGAAGTAAAGTTCCGCACCGGCATGGTTTCACTTCTGGCGGCAGGTATCGGGATGATCGCGGGCGTCATCGCCTATCTGCTATACAACCTGATCGGGCTGTTCACCAACATCTTCTTCTATCATCGGATTTCGTTCGCCTTCGTCAGCGCCCGCAACAATCATCTCGGCCTGCTGGTGATCGTCACTCCCGTAATCGGCGGCCTCATCGTGGGCATCCTGGCGCGCTACGGCTCCGACAAAATCCGCGGCCACGGCATTCCTGAAGCCATGGAAGCCGTACTCATCAATCGCAGCCGCATCGAGCCCAAAGTCGCCATCCTGAAGCCGATCTCCGCAGCCATCGCCATCGGCACTGGCGGACCCTTCGGCGCGGAGGGCCCCATCATTCAGACGGGCGGCGCCATCGGCTCGCTGGTTGGCCAGCTGATGCATACCACCGCAGCCGAGCGCAAAGTTCTGCTGGCCAGCGGCGCTGCCGCCGGCATGGCCGCAACCTTCAGCACTCCGATTGCCGGAGTGATCCTGGCCATCGAGCTACTGCTCTTCGAGTTCAAGTCGCGCTCCTTCATTCCCCTCGTGATCGCCAGCACTCTGGCCACCAGCGTCCACTTTCAGTTGATGGGGTCGGGACCAATGTTTAAGGTCGGCGCTCTCGATTTCGGTCTGCCGCACGCGCTGCCGTTTTATCTTGTGCTGGGCGTGCTGTGCGGCGGCGCTGCCCTCGGCTTCAGCAAAATGTTGTATTGGGTGGAAGATCAGTTCGAGAAGCTGCCCATCCATTACATGTGGTGGCCCGCCATCGGCGCCCTCGGCCTCGGCATCATCGGTTACTTTGTGCCGCGCGTGTTGGGGGTTGGCTACGACACGATTTCAGACATCCTTAATGCGAAGATGCTGCTCGGGGCCCTGCTGGCCGTAATGGTATTCAAGTCGGCAGCGTTGGCCATATCGCTGGGCTCAGGCACATCCGGTGGCCTGCTGGCGCCGATGTTTATGGCCAGCGCGGCCATGGGTTCGGTCTTCGCCATCGTCGTCGACAAGATCTGGCCTGCGGCCAATCTTGCGCCGGGCGCGTTTGCGTTGGTCGCAATGGGCGCGGTCTTTGGCGCGGCGTCGCGGGCCGCGTTCACGTTCATCATCTTCGCTTTCGAGATCACGCGCGATTACAACTCCGTGCTCCCGCTGATGCTGGTCACCGTAATCGCCGACGCTATCGCCGTGCATTACGCCAAGAACTCCATCATGACCGAAAAGCTGGCCCGCCGCGGCCTGCACATCCATCAGGATTACGAGCCGGATGTTCTGCAAGCGGTCACCGTGGGCGATACCATGTCCAGGGATTTCGATGTGGTGCCGGCGACCATGCGGGTTGCCGAATTGGCGGATCGCATCACCAAACACGATCCTTCGGTGGCGCGGCATCATGGTGTGCTTCTGCTTGACGAAAGCGGAAAGCTGACCGGCATCATCACCCGCGATGACATCATGCGCGCGCTGGAAAAAGATCCGTCCGGCGCCATGCCTGTGCTGGAAGCAGGCTCGCGGAATCTGGTGGTCACCTACCCGAATGAAGTTCTCTATGACGCGGCAGCGCGAATGTTGCGCGCCCATGTCGGAAGGCTGCCGGTCGTCAGCCCTGAAGATCCAGCGCAAATCGTGGGCTACCTTGGCCGCTCCGAAGTGATGGCGGCGCGCATGCGTCGTCTGGATGAGGAGTTCGTGCGCGAACCAGGCTGGGTGCAATCGCGCAAGCGAAGTTAGGAAAGCTCTGATAAGTCAGGTTTTGAAGGGGACGGCCTTCAAGCCGTCCGTAAATGCCGCAACATCACGGGGCTTTAGCCGCGGAGGGATTTCGCAGTCCGTTGAGCAGAGTGCTCCTAAGGACGACCCGCGGCTAGATGACCACCGTCTCGTGATATTCGCCGTACACGTGCCGCATCGCGTCGGAGATCTCGCCAACCGTGGCATTGGCCTCGACGGCCTCAACAATCACCGGCATCAGGTTGGCCGGTGCCACGCGCGGTGTCTTCTACCTGCTGGATCGCCGCCTGCCATTTTGCCTGGTCGCGCTTGGCCCGCAGAGCACGCAGACGTTCCACCTGCTTGCGCTCCAGCGACTCGTCCATGTGCAGCAAAGGAATCGTCTTTTCTTCCTCCAGCGCGAAGGAGTTCACTCCGACCACGATCGCTTCCTTATGGTCGACGGCGCGCTGATATTCATAAGCCGCGTTCTGGATCTCCTGCTGCACGTAGCCGCGCTCGATGGCCTTCAACATGCCGCCCATGGCGTCGATCTTTTCCAGATAAGCCAGCGCATTGGCCTCGATCTGGTTGGTCAGCGATTCCACATAATACGAGCCGGCCAGCGGATCGATGGTCTGCGGCGCGCCCGATTCGTAAGCGACGATCTGCTGGGTGCGCAGCGCGATGCGCGCCGACTGCTCGGTCGGCAGCGCCAGCGCTTCGTCGAAGGAGTTGGTATGCAGCGACTGCGTTCCCCCCAGCACCGCCGACATCGCCTGCAAAGCTGTGCGAACGATGTTGTTTTCCGGTTGCTGCGCGGTGAGCGTCGAGCCCGCCGTCTGGGTATGGAAGCGCAGCATCTGCGACTTGGCATTCTTCGCGCCGAAATGATCGCGCATAATGCGCGCCCACATCCGCCGCGCCGCGCGGAACTTCGCCACCTCTTCCAGAAAATTACTGTGCGCGTTAAAGAAGAACGACAGCCGCGGCGCAAATTGGTCCACGTCCAGACCGGCGTCGATGGCCGCCTGCACGTAGGTCATGCCGTTGGCCAGGGTGAACGCCACTTCCTGCACCGCCGTGGATCCGGCCTCGCGCATGTGATAACCCGAGATGGAAATCGTGTTCCACTCCGGCACATGCTCGTTGGCATAAGAGAAAATGTCGGTGATGATGCGCATCGCCTGCGCCGGCGGATAAATATAGGTTCCGCGCGCGATGTATTCCTTCAGCACATCGTTTTGTATGGTGCCGGAAAGTTTGCGCGCGTCCCGTCCGCTGCGCTGCGCGGTCACGATATACAGCGCCAGCAGAATGGCCGCGGTGGCATTGATGGTCATCGAAGTGGAGATCTTCTCCAGGTTGATGCCGTCAAACAGGCGCATCATGTCCTCGATGGAATCGATGGCCACGCCCACTTTTCCCACCTCGCCCATGGCGAGCGCATTGTCGGAGTCCAGCCCAATCTGCGTCGGCAGATCGAAGGCCACGCTCAGCCCGGTCGTGCCCTGGCTCAGAAGATACTTGTAGCGCCGGTTCGACTCCTCGGCGTCGCCCATGCCGGCGTACTGCCGCATCGTCCACAGCCGGCCGCGATACATGGTCGCCTGCACCCCGCGGGTGTAGGGGAACTGTCCGGGATAACCGACATCGCGATCGTAATCGGTCAGCCTTCCAGATCGGTCGTGGTGTAAAGCGGTTGAACCGTAATGTGCGAAGACGTTTCCTGGGTTGCGGAGGGTTTGCTGGCTACGGCACTTTTCTGCTTTGCTCTCGGCCATGGGAATAGGGCCTCGTTATTAAGGGATGCTTACATTATCAGCTGGGAACAGCCTGCCAGCTATGACGTGCGTCACAATCCCCGAGCATCATGAGCGTTGTCGTTTTCGCGATCGCCAGAACGAACTCACTCCGAAATAGATAAACAGCAGCGCGAAGGTCGCGGCCAGGAGCATCTTTCCGGTAGAGCCGGCGCCCAGGCTGCGGCGATGATATTCCCGCACGGCGGCGGCTCCGCCAACACACGCCAGCGCCAGGAAAAACAGTCCGGTAACTTCCAGCCACAGCACGTGCAGCACCCGGCTCACGTTCCGGACCGTGACCGTGCCGGCTTTGTAAAACGCCCTGACCCAGCGGTTTTCGCCGGTCTTGCGTCCTGCCACTCGTAGCAGGGCGCGTCCTTGCGTGCTGAGATCGCGGGGATGGCAATGTTGACCTCTCGTGCCGCGCCGGCGCTTGCCGGTCATAATTATTCTAGCAGTCAGGCTGTACCGGTTTCGCGGCTCAGGCCCGTGATGCCCGGCAAAACTCCCGCCCTGCCTCCGGCATCCAATTAGTGCAGAGGCGGGTTCGTCGGACGCAACAAGCCTTTCACCTTCGCATCGAGGTGTGCGAACATTTCCGTAGCGACGGGCCCGCGAAAGGCTCAGGTGAAATCATGGACAAGCAACTCAAGAGCATGATTAAGGAGCTAGGGGACGCCATCAATAATTCGCTTTCCGATTCCGAGCAGATCGCCGAGGTGATCTCGCGGATCAAGGACGGCGGATACGACGTATTCGTTGTGCTGGAGGCCACCATCGGCTTCAACCAGCGCGCCGAGAGCGAGGAAGAGGAAAGCTTGGCTGCGCCGCGGCGTTCCTCCGCCGATTTCAAAATCACGTCGCAGGACGTGCAGTTTCTGAAGTCGCTTCGCATCAGTGTTGAGGAGGCCGAGTGAGCTCACAGCCGGAACGGTTGCCCCTCACTAGCGCCAGTGATAGCGTGTGCTAAGATGCGGCTTCGGTCGTGGCGGTCGTCGTACTGTACGAAGCGGCTGTCAATCTACTCAGGACATCGCATTAGGGACACCGGCAGATGAGAGACACCCTGGGAGTCTTGCTGGCAGGCGGAGCGGGCGAACGTCTCTACCCGCTGACCCGCGACCGCGCCAAGCCGGCCGTCACCTTCGGCGGCATCTACCGCATCATCGACATCACTCTCTCCAACTGCATCAACTCTGACCTGCGGCGCGTTTACATCCTCACCCAGTACAAAGCCCTGTCGCTGAATCGGCACATCCGCGAAGGCTGGGGCAACATCGTTGGCCGCGAGTTGGGTGAGTTCATCGAGATCCTGCCGCCCATGAAGCGCGTCAGCGAGAACTGGTACATGGGGACCGCCGACGCGGTGTACCAGAACATTTACTCCATCGGCTCCGAGCAGCCGCGCCATGTGCTCATCCTGTCCGGCGATCACATCTACAAGATGAACTACGACCTGATGCTGCGCCAGCATAAGGACTCCGGCGCCGACGTCACTCTGGCGACCATCCTCATCGACCCCGCGGAGACCAAACATTTTGGCGTGGTGGAGATCGATCGTATCGGCCGCGTGGTGGGCTTCCAGGAGAAGCCGGAGGTGACCGACTTGCGCTCGCCCTACGATCCGCAAATGGTTTCCGCGTCGATGGGCATCTACTTGTTCAACACCGACGTCCTGATTCCGGCGTTGCTGAAGGACGCCGAAGATGCCACTTCGCGCCACGACTTCGGCCACAATGTGCTGCCCCGCATGGTCGGCGACTACAAGGTTTATTCCTTCAACTTCATCGACGAAAACAAGAAGGAAGCGCTGTATTGGCGCGACGTCGGAACGTTGGAGGCGTATTACGAAGCCAACATGGACCTGGTCTCGGTCGCGCCGGTGTTCAATCTCTATGACACCTCGTGGCCCATCCGCACGCACATGCGGCAGTATCCTCCTGCCAAGTTCGTTTTCAACGATCCGGGACGCACCGGCGAGGCCCACGATTCCATCGTCTCCATGGGCTGCATCATTTCCGGCGCAGCCGTGAAGAACAGCATCCTGTCACCGGACGTCAGAGTCAACTCTTACACCCAGGTCGACACCAGCATCCTGTGTTCGCACGTGAATGTCGGCCGCCATTGCCGCATCCGCAAGGCCATTATCGATCGCGATGTGCACATCCCCGAAGGAACAGTCATTGGCTATGACACCGAAGCCGACCGGCAGAAATATCACGTCACCGACAGCGGCATCACCGTGGTGACGCGCGATTACTCACTCTTCGAAAATCCCATCACCGTGGACTACTTCACCTCTGAATAGCTCTCCACCGGCCAGCAGATGACAGAGCCGGTCTCTCTCTTTTGCCTGGGATGTCCCACAGAGTGGGATAAGTTGTATTGGTATTTCAGGCTCGCTACGTGCTGGCTGCATTGCGCGATGCGGTCGCGATCTGACCGCTGGCGCTCACTCGCCAATCATCCGCGACTTCACCGCGATGGCGCCCACGCACCATAACAATGCGTCTTCAACATGCTCACGAAGGGAGCTGCTGCTGAAGATGTCCCGCAACTGCGCCCGTTCGGTGAGCCGCGCGGTCAGTTCGGTCAGCATCCCTGATAGCGGTCTGGCATGTGCAGCTTGGTGGCACGCACCAAATCGTCGAACACCAGCAGGCACTCGAGGATCACTCCGTCTGGGTCATTATTTTGCGAATTGATCAGGTGCAGGGACTCCGCCACATCGCAGAAAGTCTCGATTTCCTGCGGAGCTTGTCCCAGCTTGGCCAAGTCAGAATCAAGCGCAAGCGCCTTTGCCCCGAGTTCGGGACGGGTAAAGAACAGCAGGCGTCCCTCGGCCGTGAGCGGCCGTTCATTGTCGCCACCAACCGCCAATAAGGTATAGAACTGCGGACCGTCGTGGTCGCCGTCCAGACGAAAGCCCACCAGCACCAACTCCTCATGGAGAGGCTGCTGGCGACCGTGCAGAATAGGCAACTCGGACATGGAGAAATACTACATCCTCACGAGCGAAATCCGTTGCGCAATTCGAAGACGCGACTTCTTGCCGGAATTCGCGTTTCTTATTGCAGGCTTAGTCAGGAGACACATCTGCCCATGAAGAAATCGTTACTTGACTGCTGTGGTCGGCTTGTCGCTGGCGCTGGGAATGGCTCAAGCTCAAGTCGTCGTCAGGATCGGCCCGCCGCCGCCACCGCGCTAGGTTGTTCCCGTTGCACCCGGCGCCCGTTACGTTTGGGTGCCCGGCTACTATCGTTATAACGGACATGTCTATATTTGGGTGGCTGGGCGCTACGCCATTCCGCCATCCCACTATCGGGTTTGGGTGCCGGGCCGCTGGGTTCTGCGGAATGGTGGTTATGTGTGGGTCGCAGGCTATTGGAGGTAGCTTTCGAGCGCTGATCGAGTGACTCGTTGAGGCTTGCTTCTCAATGACATCCGATTTTGCCGCAACTGCTGACCGCCAGAAGCATCTATCTAGCAGATATGGGAAACACTTTTAAGACAGCGTTATTACTTACCGCGTTAACGCTTTTTCTATTGTTCATGGGCCAGATTTTCGGCGGCCAGCGAGGGTTAGTCATTGCCTTCGGTCTGGCCGTGGTCATGAACTTCGTGTCGTATTTCTACAGCGACAAAATTGCCCTGGCCATGTATCGGGCGCAGCCCGTCACGCGGGAGCAGTTACCTCGCGCGCTACGAAGTGGTGGAGCGCCTCACGCAGAAGATGGGCATCCCCATGCCCAAGATGTACGTGATTCCCACGGATTCGCCAAATGCGTTTGCCACTGGGCGCAACCCGAAAGCATGCCTCGGTGGCGATGACGGAAGGAATTCTCAACCTGCTGAACGACGAGGAACTGGAAGGTGTGCTGGCGCACGAACTCGGACACGTCAGGAACCGCGACATCCTCATCAGCTCGGTGGCGGCCACGCTGGCGGGCACCATTACCATGCTGGCCCGCATGGGATATTGGGCATCGTTGTTCGGAGGCATGGGCGATCGCGATGACCGGGACAGCGGAGGGGGCTTCATGGGGCTGCTGATGCTTATCCTCGCTCCCATCGCAGCCACGCTGATTCAGCTGGCGGTATCGCGCTCTCGTGAATATCAGGCCGATGCCACCGGCGCGCAGGTTACCGGCAATCCCTATGCCTTGGCCAGCGCCCTGAAAAAGTTGGATGCCGACTCCAAGCGCGTCCCGCTCCAGGCCTCGCCCTCGACGGCCCACCTGTTCATCGTGGCGCCTCTGTTGGGAGGCGTCAGCTTTGCGAACTTATTTTCAACTCACCCGCCTATCGCCAAGCGCATCGAGCGACTGACCGGCCGTCCCGCCGAACTGGACTATTGAGCGAACCAACGAGTGCCTCTCGCGTGGTGGGACCCACCGCCGCGGGTTGCGAATAGCTTTTCGTGACTAGTCCCACATTGTGGGATACGCTGACTCCATCTGCCAGGAAACTTTGAAGCCTCCCGGCGACCCGGCAGGCTAACTATCTGTGGAAAGAGGCATCAACTTTCGCAATGGGCGGTCTTCGAATGATCGTCGCAAGTCGAAGAAAAGACGGACAGAAATCATGTCAAGGCATCTTGAGTGCCACAAAAGACAACTGTATGTTTACAATATGCGTAGCGCGAGGTTCATAATTGAGCTTGTCACAAGACCTTCAAAAACAGGCCCTATTCCAAACGAACTCAGCATTTTTCCCATGTCTCACATTGTGGGAGGAGCATTTATGGCAGCAACTTCTGAATCCGTCGCCCTAACAGAAGCCGATCATCGTGAGCGCATTTGGTTTTTCCCGGATAAATTCTGGCAAGTCACCAAGAACATGCCTAAAGATGAGGCCGCGAATCTGATGGCCGAAGTCGAGCGCTACGCCGAGGCCGGCGATTTTACGGCACTCAAAAAATATCCATTCGTATTCGTTGGCGATCCCTACAAGAAAAAGGGCAGAAGCTCCGGCGGCCTGAGCTTAGCTTTGCGATTGGGGTGACGGCGCTGGCGCGGTCGCCGCAATCGGACCGTCCGCGAAGCAGCCGTCGTTGTGCCCGGCATGGGACGGACCACGATGGGGAGACGCAATGTCGTTTCCAGAAGATATCGTGCGCGAGCGATCTGTTCGGCACTCCGGCTTATTCGTCGCAAGCCTTGTCCATACACCACCAGAGAAACCATCCTGACGTTCGACTGCTACGCGGGAGATGCTGCCGTCGTGCGCTCGGTCGAATGCGTTTGCCAGGCGCAGCATTCCAATCAGTGGCATGAGCTCCGATCGCCACTTCGCGCTGAGTCCCACAAACGAGGAGTTGCTGGTCATGGGCAAATCGCCGCTATGATAACGAACCAGCACCGCGACGCAGCGCATTTCTTCTTCGACTCCAGCCCAGCGGAGGCTTCAGTCTGGAGACCATGCGATATCCGCGTTTCGGGCGTGTGCCGTTATCGCCATCCACTCTTCTTGCTTTGTCCCACCTCATGCAAGATGGCAGCAGCTTCCAGAATCCGGCGATGTTCAGCGCCGCGCGGAAAGGACCTCGCACTGTGAGAGTCCGTCATACAGCTGTAGTGCGATTTGGGTGACGCGGACCGTGTGTGCGATGTCGGGATCCAGGAACGAAGCCCAGCTCTTCGCAGCTTTTCCAACGCCGCTTCCTCCAGCGCGTGCCCGCTGGGCAGCTCGGAACGCCACACCTGCCAGAGCGAATGCTTTCCCGATCATCTTGCGACGATAGAGATCCAAACGCTTCTGCCGTTCCTCCGAGACTCGCTTTCTGCCAGCGCGACCGTTCGTCCGCCGGGATGTCAGCGTGCGCTCGAATCATGGCGCGCAAAACATCCAGGTCGTGGACCTCGCCGAGGGTGTCCTGCAACTCGCGCAGATCCTTTGCCCACCGGGCATGCCGTTGGGGCAGAAAGTTCTCCACCGTGTAACGGAATCGCTTGATTCCAATTCTCAATTGGTGATAGCCGACTCCGCTGCGATTCCTCAGCGCGCGACGGTGCAATTGGTGCGCCTCCATCCAGCGTTCCAGCGCGAGATGCTGAAACACCAGGCCTTCCAAGGGAATCCTGTCGGTCCGTTTTGCCAGATGCGCGTTCAGCGATGCCCAGTGTTTGCGATCGAAACTTGGCGAGCGCATCCTGCGCGGCAACTTTGAGCGCAGTCTCTTTCTGCGACAAGTGCGGCGGACAAACTTTCGCCAACCGGATCGCCGGGGTGTGAGAGCTTGGCCACCCACTCCATCATGACTTGCGTATCGCGCAGCTCGCCCAGGCTGCTGAACAGCGGCTTGGCCAGCCGCTTCATCTGCTTCCACGCGGGGTCGGGATCGACCGAAAGAAAACCATCCGCCATGGAACGGCAGCGCCGAATCGCGACTCGTAAGTCATGCACGGGATCAGGGGCAAAGCCCGCGCTGGCTTTGTCGCACTCTTCCAAAACACGGCCTGCCCAATGGGCGAGCCCGCCTTTTTTTGTTGAGGATCAGGAACCTGGCAGCATGAAAAAGATGACCTGATGAAGTTATACCGCGATTGCCGCGGCCCAGGGAAAAGGGAAATCACGCAAGCGATTTGCTGGCTGCTGCCGGAAGTATCCTCGTTACAGGTAGACTCGTTCGGCGCTGCGGATGGCGCGATAGCGTTCGAAAACCTTGCGATCGCTCTCCAGCCCAAGGATGGACATGATACTGCTTCCCCGGAAAGTGTGGGACAGCATCTTCCACCAGTTCTTCAGAACGAACATCGGATCGTGCGCGATCACCGCCGGAATATGCCGGACTTTCATCCACCGCTCAGACCGCCATCTTTCGAACTCAATTTCCTCCGGCTGCAGATGCTGGGTGGCGACGACCGCGGTGGTGCCGTCGTACTCTTCGAGCCGGTCGATCTTGATCAGGTTGCGGGCGCGAAAATCCTTTGTCATGGGCGTGCCCGGATATGGCGTCGGATGCTGGATGTAGGGCCAGTCCACGTACTCGCGGGCAAATTCCAGGTTGGCGTGGATGGACTCGCGGGTGTCGTCGGGATTGCCGACGATGAGTCCGCCAACGACATACATTTTGTTCTTGTGCAGGTAGTCAATCGCGCGCAAGGTGGCATTGCCGGTCTTGCGTCCGGCTTCGCGAAATTCGTTCTTGGCCGCGGCCTTCAGGAACTGGAGATCGTCCTCCAGAATGTTTTCGATGCCGAGAAACACATAACGAAATCCCGCCTTGCGCATCAGCGGCGCCAGCGTATCGCCATGCATCGCGATCGGCGAGGTCATGGCCTGCACCGTGTAGGCAATGTCATTCAGTCCGGCATCGATGATGGCCTGGCAGAGCGCCTCAAAGCGCTTGATGTTGAGGCTGATGTTGTCGTCGACGATGAAGATGGCGCGGGCGCCGTGGTCGCGCGCGTCGCGAATGTCCGCCAAAACGCGATCGAAGGTGTAAGTGTGAAAGTTGCGGCCGCGCATCTCGATGATGGAGCAGAAGCCGCAATCGAAGGTGCAGCCGCGCGAGGTCTCGACGACATCGACCGGACGTCCCATCATGGTGTAGTCGTTCAGTACCCGCGCGTTGCGCTTAGGCAGGCGAATCTCATCGCCCTCCAGGCTGTGCACCGGACGCCGAGGATTTTCATGCCAGCCATCGCTCGGCCCGATACTGAGCCCGAGAATTTTGTTGAAGCCCTCGCCGTATTCCAGGGCCCGCAGCAATTCGCGGAAGGTAATTTCCCCTTCGCCGCGCACGATGAAATCCACGCCGTTGCCGTTTTCCATATAAGCCGCGGGCGCCAGACTGGGATCGTATCCACCAACGATCACACGCACGTCCGGCTGCAGCGAGCGCACCAGCGCAACGATCTGCAAAGCGGTCTTGCGCTGGAAGGTCATTACGGAGAGTCCCACAATGTGGGGGTTGTGTTCACGCCACCAGCCGCTCGACCGTCTCCCGTACTTTGTGCTGCACCAGGATGAGGTCTGCGACCGCGACGTGGTGATGCGGGTCGATATTTCCCGCCAGCGAGGTCAAGGCTCCGTTGGGCATGCGCACCGCGACGGTCGGCATGTGCTCGAATGAGTCGGGCATGGAGAGGAGCAGAATGTTCATCGCTGTACTCTCGCAGGCATTGGCAAATGGTTCCCCACAAACCAGAACAGACGTTGCTGTACATGCTACACCGAAATGGGGGTGCGAGGTTGACGATTTGCCACGCTGTTGCCCGCCGGGAAATGTCAGGACGGACCCGAAGAGCCGGATCAGCTTTGCTCGGGCGCAGTCAGTAGCGAGGGCTGACCGATCCAGAGCTGGTTGCTCTGACGTATCGTCCAACGGGGCTGCGCGCAGCCCCGCAATCGCGCCTGGACTTCGTTGTAAGGGCCGACGAAGCGCAGCGATGCCGGCAGGCGAGGATAGATGGGGCGAAGCCATCTTAGCGCTCGAGCCGCGGAGATTCGTTCGCGCTCTCCGTAGTCGAAATGGAGTTCCTCGCGAAGGCGCGGCGGCAACAGGTCCGTTGTCAGGGCGCGATACCAGAAGGGTGGCCGCACTCGGAGGCCTGCGCCGTTTTGCAGCCGTTGCGCCATCTCCCGCGTGGCTGCGCTTACGCCCAGCATGTCCGATTGCAACGCGGAATTCATGTACAGGCAGAAGCCAGCCCAATCTGACGGCAAGTATTCGCGCGGAATACCGAAGAGCGCGGCGGTGAAGCGACTCTCGGCGTAGTACTGTTCTCGCTCCGCATCCCTCAGCGGCGGCAGCACGAGTTCATAAGCCAGCAGGGCGCTGTCGATCAGCGTTGCGTAGACCCAGCAGAGAGCGGAGAGCTTCGTTGGCTTCGTAGGATGTTCCTTGCGGGAAGCGAGCGGTTGTCGGCAGGAAGCGTGCCGCGAATGGTCTGATGGCGGCGGTGCAGGTGACGCGATGCGGCTAAAGCCTGATCGAGGGAGCCGAAGACCATGGTGAACATCACGCGAAAAGTCTGGTGAAAGCGAGCCGATGGGATCGTTCAGCGTCCGGGAATGTTCGGCGATGGCCGTGGCCACCCAGGGATGGGCGAGTTGCAAGAAGCGCGGCGCGGCCAGCCGCCAGAAAGAGCGCCGACTCACGATTGATTTTCCAACTGATGGAATCGGGCGCAAAGATGCTCCGCGAAGGATTGGGCACGGATGGTTTCAGTTCCGCCAGCAGGCTTTCGAGATCGCGAGCGGAAACAAGATGGGAGTCACCTTCGACCATATAGGCTTATGTTATCGCTAAAGGCAAGCGAGGAACGCCCGGCCGTCCCGCCTGGCAGGACTTGATTGCCGCGTTTATACGCCGGTGCCGCTGGGAACCTTGGGCTCGGATGAAGGGGTCTGCTCCGCGATGGAAGCGCGATAGGAAACGTCCTTCCACAAACTGGTGGGCTGCACGAAGTAGACACGCACCGCGGCCAGCGAAGCCGCCATAAGCACGACGAACGTGCGTATCGGCGAAGTCAGTTTCTTAAGTCCCACATTGTCAGACACCATGCCGTCCACCGCCGCCAGGCCGTAAAAGAGTACCTGTCCCCAGAAAGCGGTGGCGCGCCAATAGGGCGGCAGGCCAATAGTCGCCAGGGCAACCGCGATCATGCAATACGGTATGACGATACGGCCATACTTCCCGGACAGAAAATGGAAACGCATCCGGTTTCGCGAGCTCAGCAGCTCGGGCATGATCTTCAACATCTGATAAAGGCCGGCCTGTAGCCGCACCTTGCGCCGAAACTCCGAATGCAGCGCGGTGGGGAAGTCATACATGGTGGCCGTCGGCTCCAGCAGGATGCGATAGCCCTGGAAGAAAGCGACCAGGGGCTCATAAGCGTCATCCAGCAGCGTACCGGGAGGCAGGGGTGTCCACAGCGAGCGCCGCATGGCGGCGAAGGCGCCCGTGTAGCCGAAGGTTGAATCGACTCGGGTCATACGTTGCCGGATCCACAGCTCGTAGCGCCAGTAGAGACTGGTTGTCGCTTCCTCGTAGGTCTCGCCTTGCACAATGATGGTCTGCGGACTGACGGCGCCGACTTTGGGATCGCCGAAGCAGGCGATCACGTTGCGCAGGCAGTCGCGATCAAGCATCTGGCGGACGTCGTTGAGCACCAGTATCTCGCCCGACATCAGCGGCACCGCGGCATTCAGGGCAGCGGCTTTTCCGCCATGGGGAACACGCAGAAACTTCACGCCCTCCGATAGCGAAGCTTTGCGCAATCTCGTCGGTGCGATCGCTAGAGCCATCGGAGACGACGAGGACTTCCATCAACTCGCGCGGATAGTTTTGCGCGAAGATGTCCTTGAGTTTGCGTTCGAGGAATTTCTCGCCGTTGTAGACCGCGATGACGAAGGCGACGGTGCGCAGCTTATCGTCTTTGCGGACGGGATTGTTGGCGCGCCGGGCCAAGAAATCGAGCAGCAAGGGATAGCCAAACAGCGCGTAAAACATGATCGCGCAGGCCAGCGTGAACACAGCGACACAGATCGATCTGAGCAGGAGCCAACATCGCGTAGCTAATAAGATACAGGAATCGCGCCGGCAAGCGAGCAGGTTGGCAGATTCGTATCTCAGCCACCTTAGCGGCGTGGGATTGCCCAGACCGTGCGGCCGTTCCCACGGATCGTTGGGTCGCTTCGGCTCATCCGATATCTTGCCGTGAGAATTCACGCGAGGCACGGCGATGCGGGCCGTTTGTCCGCGATATAATCAGAAGTTTGCTGCAATCTTGAGTTCCAGCTGGAGACCCCGCGGAAGGAAAATATGCCGACAGATATCATCATGCCCCAGATGGGGGAATCGATTTTTGAAGGGACCATCACCAAATGGCTGAAGCAGCCGGGAGAGAAAGTTCAGCGCGACGAGCCGCTGTTTGAAATCTCCACCGACAAGGTTGACGCCGAAATCCCCGCGCCTGCCTCGGGCACTCTGCAGGACATCAAAGTGCAGGCTGGAAACACCGTCCAGGTCAACACCGTCGTTGGCACCATCGCCGAAGAGGGAGCAGCGGCGGCCGCAGCAAGCTCCCGCTGCCGGCAGCCGCACATCAGCCAAGCCCGCGGCGGCGGGGATGGAAGTCGCGCAACGCCGAGCGAAGCGGCGCAGCCTCCCAGCGGCGAAGAACCGAAGGCGAGCGCAGAAGATTCCTGCCGATCTTTCCGACGGGCGAGAAAATCGGTTTGGAGCGGCAACAGCAGGGCAAGGTCGAGGAAGACAACGAAGTCGGGCAGGAACGCGTGCGCTCCAGTCCGCTGGTCCGCCGCATGGCCAAAGACAACAACGTTGACCTGACCAAGGTCTCCGGCACCGGAGTGGGCGGGCGAATCACCAAAGACGACATCGAGGCTTTCATCGCCAAGCACGGAGCAGGCGCACCAGCAGCGGCTCCGGCCCTGCTCCTACTCCGACTGCTGCCGCGCCCGCACCCGCAGCGCCGGTCACATCACCTCTGCAGCCCGTCGGCGGCGTCACGCCTGGCGAAGTCGTGCCCATGTCCGTCATGCGCAAAAAAATTGCCGACCACATGGTGATGTCGAAGCGCACCAGCGCGCATGTGCATGGCATCTTCGAGGTCGACGTCACTCGCATCGTCAAAATTCGCGAGAGCCAGAAAGCGAAATTCGAGCAGGCCACCGGCAACAAGCTCACCTACACGCCGTTCTTCGCCCGCGCCGTGATTCACGGCATTCGCAAGTGGCCCATCATCAACTCGTCGGTCGAAGGCGACAACATTCACTATCACGCCTCCATCAATCTCGGCATCGCGGTCGCGCTGGATTGGGGGCTCATCGTTCCCGTGGTGAAGAATGCCGAAGAGCGCAGCTTCGTCGGATTGCAGCGTGCCATCAGCGACCTCGGCGAACGCGCCCGCAGCAAGAAGCTGAAGCCCGATGAAGTTCAGGGCGGCACCTTCACCATCACCAACCCCGGCATCTTCGGCGCGGAGTTCGGATTGCCGATCATCAATCAGCCGCAGGTTGCGATCATGGGCGTCGGCGGAATCAAAAAGAAGCCAGTCGTCCTGACCGACAAGCGAAGGCAATGACACCATCGCGATCCGCTCCATGATGCACCTCAGCATCGGCTACGATCATCGCATCATCGACGGCGCCGTCGCCGATCAGTTCATGGATGAGGTGAAGAAGTTCCTGCAGAATTGGAATGAGGAGTTGCTATAGTCGAGCCGCCGTTAAGGAAACTCTTATTAAGTCTGCGCTCTCGAAGGGGACGGCCTTCAGGCCGTCCGTAAACGCGATACCATCTTCGCGGCTTTTTAGCCACCGAGGGACCTCGCTGTGACCTGATCGGAGCCTCCCTAAGAACCGCGTCCAGCAAAGAGGCCGGCTGCCCCGCGCGGGTCGGCCTTTTTTCTTTTCTGATGAAAAATGTTCCACGTGGAACAATTGCGAAATATCACAAAGTAACCCGCCAAGCGCCTGAAAATAAACACCCTTTCGCACATTGGTGCCCGTGAACGGACGCTCGTTCGGGCCTGCACCAGGCTGCAAAACTGCCCTCACTCCAGCCGGTTAATCACCGAGGCCACATATCCCGCCCCGAAACCGTTATCAATATTCACCACCGTCACATTCGACGCGCACGAGTTCAGCATCCCCAACAGCGCCGCAATTCCCTTATACGACGCTCCATAACCTACGCTTGTCGGTACCGCAATCACCGGTACGCCCACCAATCCTCCCACCACGCTGGGCAGCGCGCCCTCCATTCCCGCGCACACAACAATGACTCGCGCCTGCGTCAAAACTTCCCGCCGCGCCAGCAGGCGATGAATGCCGGCCACGCCGACGTCATACACATGCTGCACCTCGTTGCCCATGATCTGCGCGGTAATTACTGCCTCCTCCGCGACGGGAATGTCGCTGGTGCCCGCTGAAACAACAACGATCTTGCCCTTGCCATAAACCGTTGTCTCGCGCGTCAGCGTGATCGCGCGCGCCAGCTCGTGAAACTCGGCCTTACGGAATTTGCGCTTCACCGCGCTAACCTGCTCCGGCGAAACCCGCGTGGCCAACACATTGCGCCCATGTTTCGCCAGCCTGGCAAAAATCTCCGCCAGTTGCGCTGGCGTTTTTCCCGGACCGAAGATGATCTCCGGCATTCCGGCGCGCAGCGCACGGTGGTGATCGACGTTGGCAAATCCCAGGTCTTCGAAGGGCAGATGTCGCAGTCGCTGCACCGCTTCGTCGGGCGAAACCTTACCCCGCTTCACCTGCTCGAACAGCTTTTTGAGTGATGCTGCATCCATGGTTCGATTAGTGTCCAGCTTCGCGTTTCAAGTTTCAAGTTGGCCGAAGCGCCGAACTTTAGCCTTGGGACTTCGCTCCCGATGTCATTCTGTTCGGCTGTCCCCAAAGGCTGGGCGAATAGCGAACAACGGCATTCTATAATCACTCCTCATGCTTCCCTCTTCCGCCGACGCCCTCTTCCCGGAGATGCGCGATCGCGTGCGCGTCATCTTCCAGCACGCTCTTGCCGAGTGCAGCATCCCGCGAGCCTTCAGCCGCAAGCTGCAATGTCGCGGACGTCATCTGCAAAGCCCTACCGACACCTTCGACCTGCGCGCCTTTGAACGCATTCTGGTCGTCTCCATGGGCAAAGCCGGCCACAGCATGGCTGAAGCCTTCGCCAACATCATCGGCACCGGCCTCACCGGACTCATCGCGGCTCCTACCGCGCCGCCCGCGCAGCTCTTCGGCTTTCGCTACTTCACCGGCGGTCACCCCCTCCCCAATGACGATTCCCTGCGCGCCGGCGACGCCATCCTGCGCCTGCTTCACCAACTGTCGCCCAGGACACTGGCCGTCTTCCTCATCAGCGGTGGAGCTTCCGCCATCGCCGAAAAGCCCATCAGCGCCGGCATCACCCTGGCCGATGTCGTCCAGACCTATCGCGCCCTGGTGCACTCGGGCGCGCCTATCGCTCAGATCAATGCCATCCGCAAGCATCTTTCCGCGCTGAAGGGCGGACGTATGGCGCGCGCCGCTGTCCCGTCGCATCAGCTATCGGTCCTGGTCTCCGATGTCCCAGAGGGTTCGCTCGATGCCCTGGCCTCGGGTCCAACCATGCCTGACACCACCACCGTCAGCGAATGCTACGACCTGGCGGAGCGCTACCAGTTGCTCGATCGCTTTCCGCCATCGGTCCGCTCCCTGTTCAGCGGTCACCAGTTGCAGGAGACGCCAAAGGCCGGCGATCCTGCCTTCGCTCACTCGCACTATGCCACCGTGCTGTCGAACGCGACCGCTGTCAACGCCGCAGTGGAGAGCGCCAGGCTGGGAGGCTTTGCCGTCGAAGTCGACAACCGTTGCGACGACTGGGATTACCAGCAGGCCGCCGATCATCTTCTCCAGCACCTGCGCCAGCTGCGCCGCGGAGTCTCGCGCGCCTGCCTCATCTCCGGCGGCGAGGTTACGGTTAAGGTTGGATCGGCTTCTGGCCGGGGAGGACGAAATCAGCAGTTTGCCCTCTATTGCGCGGAGAAGATCGCGGGCGAGAATGTCACGGTGCTCAGCGCCGGCACCGATGGAATCGATGGCAATAGCCCGGCTGCGGGTGCGATTGCCGATGGCTCAACCTTGGAACGGGCCCGGCCAGCCGGGTTGGACGCCGCCACCGCTCTCGATCGCTTCGACAGCTTTCCCTTCTTCCACGCCATCGGCGATGCCATCACCACCGGACCAACCGGCAATAATGTCCGCGACCTGCGGATCATGCTGGCATACTGAGCGCGTTCGCGCCCCTATACTCCAAAAGGCACGGAGACTTGTCCGTGCCTTTTGGGCAGTCGCGCCAAGGAGCGGCAAGGCGCGACCAACTTTATTGCGACATCACCGCGAACTCACCTCGATCCCACATCCACCGGAAACTTCAGGTGGAGCACCGCTTCAGCTTTCACGATCGGCGGATGATCGCTAGCCTAGGAGTCACTCGTCCAGTTACACCTGACTTCATCCGCCGATCTCTTTTGCGCCAGTGGAAAAATGCTACTTCTGCCACTTCAGCCATTTGTCAACAAACTGTAAACACTGCGTCCAATTTTTGTAACGCAGGAAGCGCCGCGACTCAACCGCGGGCCGCCCCCTTTTACCGCCCCACCAATCCATCCGCAACGTGCTGCGTCTCCGGAAATCCCGGCATACTCCGCGCCCTCTGGAGCGCCGCTTCCGCGTCCTCGGAGCGGCCGCTATGATGCAGCGCCCGCGCCAGCAGCAGATATCCCAGCGCGGTAGCTCGAACCTGATTGGCCTGGCCGTACATCTGGATCGCGCCGGCCAGGTCGCCGGACTTTTGCGCCAGCACGCCCAATCCAATCAGCGCCTGCTCCGTGTCGGGAGCCAACCGCAGCGCCTGCTGAAAACTATCGCGGGCCTCGCTCTCGTCTCCCGCGTAGTTGTACACATAGCCCAGATTGCTATACGCCCGGGCCAGCACGTCGGTCTCTTCGATCTCGGCAATCCCCGCCTTGTAGGCCGCAATCGCCTCCGGCCAGTGGTGGTTTCGTTCCTCCCAGACGCCGATGTTCAACTCGCTCAGTCCGTTGTGCGGCTCAATCTCCGTCGCCCGCCGAAAGTGCACGATGGCCTGGTCCATCGCGTGACCCTCCATCAGGGTCGTCCCTAGATTGTCTTCCGCAACATAATTGTCGGTCGTGGTCTCGATGGCGTGCGTCCACAGGCTCGCCTCATCGTTCCAATAAGCAAGTTGATGGCGAGTCACGATTGCCAGCACCAGCAACAGCGCCACGCTGAAGCCCGTCACCCATACGAGAGAAAGATGGCGCGCTTCAGCCAGCTCAGCTACTCCCCAGCACAACATCACAAACAGTCCAATGTACGACAAATAAGCATAGCGATCGGCCATCGCCTGCACTCCCACCTGCACCAGCCCGATCATCGGTACCAGCGTTCCCAGGAACCACAACCAGCCTACCGTCAGATATCGATACTTCCTGCCCGCGATCACCGCGCCGGTGATCGCCAGCAATACCGTCAGCGATGCCAAGAGCTGCCACACCGGCGGCGCCGTTCGCGAAAAGGGATATAACGGCGACATCGGCGCCGGCCAAAATGCCTTGGCAATATAGCGCGCATACGAAACCATCGCGTTTGCCAACCGCAGCGCGAACGGAAACTTGATCAGCGACTGCACCGCGCTGCCCGCCTGTTGCGCTTTCACCGTGATCACCGCGCTGATGGCGCTGATCGCGAGCAACGGAAGCTTTTCCACCACCAGGTGCAAAAAACTTCGCGAAGGATAAATCGCTGCCTCCCGCTTGGCCGCAGCGTGGTTCCGCAGCGTCATGCGCTTCAGCGGCCAGTAATCCCACAGCAGCAGAACGAACGGCAGCGTGATCACCTGCGGCTTGGCCATCAATCCCAGCCCAAACAGAAGCGCGACCACCAGATACCGTCCTGCACGCGGCTTTTTCGCATACCAGCGATAAGCCGCCAGCGCCAGCAGCAGAAACAACATGCTCAGCAGGTTCTTGCGCTCCGCCACCCAGGCTACCGTCTCCACGTTCATGGGATGCAGAGCGAACAACCCGGCCACCATGGCACTTCGTCCCACCCTGCCGGTCGCGCGCTTCAGTACCCAGAACAGCAGCAGCACGTTGACCACGTGAAGCAGAAGATTGATCTCGTGCGGGCCCGCCGGATCCATGCCAAACATCTGGCAGTCGAGCGCGTGCGACAGCCAGGTCAGCGGATGCCAGTTGGAGGCGTAGTAGGTCGTGAACGCCCACTCCACCGTGCTCCCGCTCAACCCCGCTTGCACCTCGGGATTCGCCGTCACGTATTTGCTGTCGTCAAAGTGCAGGAAGGGATGGTTCCTCACTGGATAGTAGGTTGCCACGCTCGCAACCACCAGCAGGACCAGATAAATCAGGGATGTTCGCGCCGGTCGTGCAGAAATCTTGCTGGGCGCGGGAGTCGCTGCTTTGCTCGCTGTTCTTGTTTTCTTGGCCAACCGCCCTCACCCACGCGCGCTGAATGCACTTCATTATATCGAGGCCAGCGGTTACTGACCTTGTTATCGACAGCCACGAAGGTCAGATGTATCGTGTTCTTTTGGGTTTTGATGTCAAGTAAAGGGACAAGCAAACGGGCTATGCAGGGATCGCGAATTACGGTCGGTATCTGGCTGTTGTTGGGGGCTCTGACGTGTGGGGGTCTGCTTGTGATGCAAGCTTGCGGTGGCGCCGCGAATTCCACTTCGTCCAGCGGCGACCCTTCCACGCAAGACGTCACTACCTATCCCGCTCCTGAAGTCGCGCTGGGCGAGCGCCTGTTTCTGGAAACCCGTTTTGCCCAGTTCTTCGCCACTCACATGACCGGCATCAATCAGCCGCTCAGCGCCGGAGATCCGGTCGTGGCTGTCGTGCAAACCACCTCGGGCACCTTGCCCGGCCCCTTCGCGGGACAGTCCATCAATTGCCGCTCTTGCCACTTTGTCACTGAATTCGAAGGCGGTGCCGGCAATCGCAGCTATTCCGACTTCACCACCCGCAGTCCGCTGCCTCGCACCATCAACGGCTTCGATCACACTCCCCGCAATGCCGAGCAGATGGTGGAATCGCTGATGCCGCGCCCCAGCCCAACTTTCCTTCACGGCGACGGCGAATTCGTCGACCCCATCGATCTGGTGCAGAGTACCCTCACCGGTCGCAACTTCGGCTGGTCGCCCGACGAACAAAGCCAGGCCATCGCCTTCATCGCCCAAGTCATCCGCCAGGACGACGGCTCCAGCAAACTGGCCGGCGAACGCTCCGGCGGACTTTCCTATAGCACCTTGTTGCTGGGAACCTCGGCGAAGATCTCGCCCCAATTCCTCATTCCGCCTGCCTATCGACTCAACGTGCAGACTGCCACCGATCAGCAGGTTGGCGCAGCGGTCGCCAAACTCCTCCAAGCCTATATGGCGGCGTTGCTCTTCGAACAGAATAGCGCCGGTGTGTACTTTGGAACGCCTTACGACATCTTCCTACAGCTGAACGACTTGCCTCGGCAGCCCAATCCGGGCGAATCCCCTGCCGCCTACAATCAGCGCTTGCTGCAAAACGTTGAGGCCCTGACCCATCCCAAATTCGTCACCAAACTGAATGGATCGTTTAAATATCACTCGCAACCATTTCAGTTTGGTACCAACGAGCTGGCTGGCTTGAAGGTCTTCCTCAGCGCCGCGCCCGGAGCCACCGACGGATCGCAGCACGCCGGCAATTGCGCTTCATGCCACGCTGCGCCAAATTTTACCGACTTCGTTTTTCATTGCACCGGCGTCTCCCAGGAAGAATATGACGCCGCCAATGGCGCCGGCTCGTTCATGAATCTGGCCGTCCCGTCGCTTGCCCAACGCAACGTTAATTACAACCAATATCTTCCCATGACGCTCAATCATCCTTCCGCCACCGAGGCCTTCCGTCACATCGCCGTGGCCGGACAGCCTCAGTTCGCCGATCTGGGGATGTGGAACGTCTACCTGAACCCGGACATGCCCAATCCGCAACCGGCTCTGGCCGGGGTGGTGTGCGCAGCCGGCAACGACTGCTCCATTGATCAGGGCCTGGCTAGCACCATCGCCCAGTTCAAGACCCCCAATCTGCGCGATCTCGTCGACTCCAATCCCTACTTCCACAATGGCAGCAAGCTCACCTTGCAGGACGTGATTAACTTCTACATCTTCAATTCGCAACTGGCGCGTAATGGCAACCTGCGCAACCCTCCAGCGCAATTTCAAGGCATGTCCATCGATCAAACTGACGTCAGCGCCCTCGTCGCCTTCCTGCAATCCCTCACAGTAGACTACGACGACACCCACCTGCCCGTGCAGTAGGCATTCACGGCACTCAACTCGTCGTCAAATGCCACCTTGTCGTTGTTCTTGTGGTCATCCTGAGCGAGGAGACGGACCCGCCTTTTATTGTGTCATCCTGAGCGCAGTCGCCCCTTTTGTTCGTGTCATCCTGAGCGCAGGTTCGCGCCGCTTTTGCGCGGACCGTAGTCGAAGGACCCCTATCGCATCCCTAACCTCTGCTTCAGCGCCTCTCACCATCAGCAGATGGCTAGCAGTATTTGAAAACATTAAACCGTGTCATCCCGACCGAGGGCTTCAGCCCGAGTGGAGGGACCTGCTGTTCCCCTCGACGCGGCGTACCTTAATCAGCCGTGTCATCCCGACCAAGGGGCGCAGTGACGACTCGAAGGACCCCTATCGCTACCACCCCTTCGCCCGTTCCCCAAAAATCCCCGTCCCAATCCTCACGCAGGTCGAACCTTCCTCAATCGCCACTTCAAAGTCATTCGACATCCCCATCGACAACACATCAAGCCCACCCAATCGCTCCCGCAATTCGCGCAGCTGGCGAAAGTACGGACGCGCGTCCTCAGGGTCATCGGTGAACGGCGGCACCGTCATCAGCCCTCGAATCCGCAGCCTCCGCCAGCCAGGCGCCGCTTCCAGAATGCGCTCCAGCTCCGCCGAATCCGCCGCAACCCCGCTCTTCGCCGCCTCACCGCCCAAATTGACCTCAATCAGGACGTCGAGACTTTTCCCGGCTGTCTCCGCCGCCGCGTTCAGCCGCTCCCCAAGCCTTACCGAGTCCACCGAATCCACGGCAGCGAATATCTCTGCCGCCTTCGTGACTTTGTTCGACTGCAAATGTCCGATCATGTGGAACTCGGCGTCGTGCAACTCCGTCAGGGCGCCAAATTTCTCCGCGAACTCCTGCACCCGGTTCTCGCCAAACAGCCGCTGCCCTGCCGCGTAGGCTTCCACGATCCGCTCCGCAGGCTGCGTCTTCGTCACTGCCATCAGCGCGATGTCTTCGGGATCTCGACCGGCACGTCGGGCTGCGCGCGCCATGCGCTCCCGGATAGCTTCGAGATTGTCCGCGATGCTCATGGAATTAGCCATTGTAGCCGTGGCGAAGTACCTGAAAAAATCGCGCGCTGCTGAAAGACTTGATTGCGATTGCTTGGAAGGGGCGCAGGTTCATCTGCGCCGTCACATGTCCTCTAAATTTGTCATCACGAGGAGGCCTTTAGGCCGACGAGGGATCTGCTTTCCCGGATTCTAAGTACTCTTTAGCCGCTGGTCTACCTAGCGATCAATGCTCGGGCCACTTCCGCCGCGCCGCTATGGCGTAGGCCCATCGATTGAGCAAGATTCTTCCCCAGTCGTCGTGAATGACCTGGACGGCAATAAACAGTACGGCGACGACAAGGAACCGGCAGAGCGAAACACCACAAATAGCGCCCTTGTATACCAGAATTACGTATCCGGCGAAGGCAAGTTTTGCTGGCGACGTAAGCGTATCCCCTAGAGAAGCCATGACATCTCCGAATCCTTTAGGTTCATCAGCCATGTCGTTATTGTCTCGAATACCCTCTGAAAAAACCAGCGCAGTTAACCTCGCCCACCCTTTCCCCAACAATCGCAATCAGCTATCGTTATTCCCAGTCACAAGCTCAGGAGTATCCACGTGTCGTACCGCCTTACACTGCTTGCTTGCGTCATCCTCGCCTGCCTTCCCGCCTTCAGCCATCGAGCGCGGCGTCATGCTGCGCGAAGGCGTCATCTACGTCAGCCCCAGCACCGATTCGGCCAAGCTCTCCAACATTGGCCGCGGCCGCGAAGTCGCCGTCATGGAGCGCACTCCCGGATGGGTCAACGTGATGGGTACCGTCGGCGCCGGCTACGCTCCCGAGGATCCCGAAACCGAAACCGACCGCAACGTTACCGGCTGGATTGAGGACAAGGGCGTCATCACCACCTCGACGCCCGACGGCGACAAGATTCTCTTCGGCGAAGCCTTCGACTGCGAGATGGAAGCCAGCAAGCGCGGTGGCCGTCGTGGCGCGGCCCAGGATGCCATGCGTCTCTATGCCCGCATCGCCGAATATTTCCCGCAATCTCCGCTGGCCGCCGAGTCCGCCTATCGCGCCGCCGACATTCGCTGGCAGATCGAATCCGCCGACGCCGCCTCGCGTCCTTCCGCCAAGGAGCGCGATCCCGCCCTTCACTACCAGATCGACGAAGACCGCATGAAGCAGGTCATCAAGAAGTATCCGCACACCAAGTGGGCCGACCTCGCCGCCTATCACCTCATCGAAAACAAACTCTGCGGCGACTGGGAGGCCGAGGCGAAATGTCCGGAGATGGAAGCCAGCGCTTTACCTCAAGTACGCCGACGAGCATCCGCAGTCGCCCAAGACGCCCGAAGCGCTCTACAAAGCGGCCTGGCGCTACTCCACACTGATCGAGATTTACAAAACCAGGCAGGAACCAGAAGAAGTCTGACGAGTCCGTCCAGCGCTCGCTCAACACTGCCAAGAAACTAATTGCGCAATACCCCAATGACACCGACTGGTCCAGTCGGGCCGAGCGTCTGGTATACATGGTGACGAACAAAATGCCCACATTTGGGAACACGGTGGAATAGTTTGCCCATTCTTGAAGCGATCGTCCTCGGCATCGTGCAGGGCCTCACCGAATTTCTGCCCGTCTCCAGCACCGCTCATCTGGCGCTTACTCCCTGGCTCGTCACCCGGCTGGGGCTGGCCAACTGGAGCGATCCCGGCCTCACCTTCGACGTCGCGCTCCACGCCGGCACGCTCTTCGCCATCCTGCTGTACTTCTGGCGCACCTGGATTCAGATCATCCGCGCGGCTCTGGGCGGCAAGGTCGTTCGCTTCTCTGAAGACCAGCGACAACCTGCGCGACCTCACGCCCGAAGAACAGCGCCTCGAGCGTCAGCTGCTGTGGTTCTTGATCGCCGCAACCATCCCGGCCGCGCTTGCCGGCGCATTGCTGGAGAAGCACATCGAGACCACCTTCCGCGCGCCCGCGCTCGTCGCTTCCATGCTCATCATCGTCGCCATCATCATGTGGATCGCCGAGCGCATGAGCAAATTCCAGAAGCCGCTGCCGCAAATCACGCCTGGGCGACGCCATGACCGTCGGCGTCCTGCAAGCCTTCGCCGTCATTCCCGGCGTCTCGCGCTCCGGCATCACCATCACCGGCGGACTCTTCCGCAACTTCACCCGCGAGGCTGCGGCGCGCTTCAGCTTCCTGCTCTCCACGCCGATCATTGGCGGGCGCCGCGCTGTTCAAGCTGCATCACGTGATGAAACACGGTCTGCCGCCGGGCGAAATGGCGCCGGGCATGGCTGCATTCGTAGCGGGGATAGTCGTTTCGGCGATCGTCGGCTACGTAACCATTGCCTTTTTCCTCCGCTATCTGCAAACCAAAACGCTGACCGTGTTCATCGTCTACCGCATCCTGTTCGGCATCGCGTGCTATTGTTGGGGTATATCGGACACTACTCAGGATAAAGCGCAGCTAAAGACAAAACCAACGTGGCTTCCCCCGGCAGCTTCGCGACAGGCACCTGGCTTAACAAGGTGTCTACAGCAATCAGAAGCCTCGATCTTAGTCCCTTCAAAAGGATTACCTATACTAAAACCGTTGTCGTAGCGGGATTCATCGCTGGCTTCCTGCTCTCGCGCCGCCTGTGGGTTAGTTACCGCTTCTATCCTCTTATTCCGATATTCCCTGGCCTGCCGCATATTCCGACTCTGCTGGACGGTGTTTTATTTGCAGCTATGCTTGTTCTACTCGTGCTAATAGGCACGGCTGCCAGGCCTCGAACTTATATCCTTAGCTTCGCCGTCTTGCTGCTATTCCTGGCGTTGTTCGATCAAACCCGCTGGCAGCCCTGGGCTTACCTCTATCTTTTCATGTTATTGGCCCTCGCCTGTTTTTCCTGGAAGGCGCACGACATCCCAGGCCAAGAGAATGCTCTCAATATTTGTCGTCTCATCAGTTTGCGCTACTTATTTCTATAGTGGCCTGCAAAAAATGAACCCGCGCTTTATCGGTCGGCACTACATCTCTATTCGGCGCACTGAGTAGTCGGTGGCCCGTGCTACATGCTTTGGGATGGATCATGGCCGGCGCTGAGACGATGATCGCCATCGGGCTTCTGACGCGTAAGTTCCGCAATGTCGCGGTGATTGCCGGCGTGCTGATGCATCTGACTATCTTGTACACTTGCGCAGTCCTATACCACTGGAACTCCGTAGTGTGGCCATGGAACGTCGCTATGATGGCCATCCTATTTCTATTATTCTGGCAAACAGACTTCTCCTTTACCCGGGTGGTATGGGTGAATCCCTTTCGCTTGCAGAAGGTGGTCTTGGTTCTATTCGCAGTACTGCCTTTTCTTAGCTTCTTCGGCTGGTGGGATTCCTACCTGTCGGCATCCCTGTACTCTGCCAACGTACCTTTGGCATACGTTTGGATGAGCCCCACGGCCAAGCAGCAACTTCCTTTGCAGATACAGTGGTACGTGAAAAAGCAGCCTGGCGGCAGGGATCTTCTGAAAATCCAGGACTGGGCTCTGGGCGAGCTCAATGTTCCACCCTATCCCGCGGCCAGAGCTTATCGGACGGTCGGCGCCGAACTATGCCGGTACTCGCACAACTCTCCCGACATCATGCTGGTCGTCCACGAGAAAGACACTCTGCTGCAACCAGGTCCCTCCTTACCGGACACCTGCCTGGGCACTCTCCTCGTCAACAAGTGGTAACCCGCCAAACGTGTGTCATCTCGACAAATGTGCCGTCCCTTCTTAAGGTGTGCCATCCCGAGCGAGGCGTGCAGCGACGCTTTTTCGTTGTGTCATCCTGAGCGCGGCGCGTAGCGACGAGCCGAAGGCCCCCTATCGCATCCCGAACCTCTACTTCAGCGCGTCTCATCCTGAGCGGACGGCTACGCAATACTCGAAAATATTACGTTGTGTCATCCCGTCCGAGGCCGTCAGTCCGAGTGATGCCTAGCCACTGGCCACTCGCCGGGGGGACACTACTTCGCCACCTCCCGCGCTTCCATTTCTCACCTCCTGGCCTTGCTTTCTTGGGATAATTGTTATCGCTCTGGCGTATCGGCAAAGTTCCGGCAAACCCGCATCGGTCGTTCCGGGGACGCGCGCATTCATCGGCAATGCGCGTCGATGGTTTTTTGTCTGCTTGCGGCGGATTGAATCGACATGGGTCCTCGCAAGCGCGCTCCCTCAAAACGACTGCACGCCAATATGAATCTCGCTCGCCCATTTACTCCGACGGCCAACCGGCGGCTCAATGAGCTCATCGGCTTCCTGGTTTTCGTCTTCGCGGTCCTCCTTGTCCTCGCGCTGCTGTCGTACTCGCCCCTCGATCCCTCGCTCAACACCGCGGCCACTCCGCTCGCCGGCAAGCCCGCGCACAACTGGATCGGCGTGGTCGGCGCAATTGTCGCCGATCTCGCGCTGCAGGCATTCGGTATCGCGGCGTTTCTGCTGCCCGCGTTGCTGGCGATGTACTCGCTCCACTGGTTTCGCTCGCGGCCTATCGCCTCGCCTTATGCCAAAACCATCGGCGCCGTCGCGCTCGTCGCCTTTCTCTCCGGCTTCATCGGACTGCTGCCGTGGTCTCTCCGCTGGAAGGGCGTGCTTCCCTCCGAAGGCCTGCTGGGCCGCATCGTCGCCGACGCGCTCATCCACTACTTCAACCTCGTCGGCGCTTATCTGATCTGCATCGCCGTCATCGCCGTCGCACTGTATCTGTCGACCGCATTTTCCTTCGGCGCAATCCGCATCTGGTCGCAAACGCGCTTCGGCTTCGCCTACGCCGCGCTCGATCGCTTTGCCGATTGGCGCATGGAACGCGCTCGCAAGAAAGCTGCGAAAGAACTGGAGAAGAAGCGCGCCGCCGCTGCCAATGCCAAGCCGGTTGTGACCGCGCAGCTGGTGCCCAAGCGTTTCGTCGCGCCCCCGGAGCAGACCGCGCCCGAACCGCCGCAGAGGCCGCCGCGCCGCCTGCTTCGCCAGCAGCTCCGTCGCCGCAAGCCGCCTCTGTCAAGACGGGCATCGATCGCATGTTTGGCGGCGACACCGCCGCATCTCATGCAGGAGACTCGGCAACTGCGGAAGACATCGCCGTCGGCACGCGCGCCGACTCCACGCCTCACGGCAAGACCACGATGCCGCGCCTCGTCGGCAGCTTCAAGCTGCCCTCTACCACGCTGCTCCATCGTCCTGACGATCCCAGCGCCATCAACGAAGCCGAGCTCAAAGTTCTGGCGCAGGTGCTGGCGGAAAAATGCGGCGAGTTCGATGTTCGCGGCCAGGTCGTGCAAATCAATCCCGGCCCCGTCGTCACCACCTTCGAGTTCAAGCCGGAAGCGGGCATCAAGTACAGCCGCATCACCAATCTTTGCGACGATCTCTGCCTCGCCCTGCGCGCCGAGAGCATCCTCATCGAGCGCATGTCCGGCAAATCCACCGTCGGCATCCAGGTGCCCAACCACGAGCGCGAAACCATCTGGCTGCGCGAGGTGGTCGAGGCCCAGGAATTTCTCGGCTCGAAGTCGAAGCTGACGCTGGCCCTCGGCAAAGACATCAACGGCCGCATCGTCTGCGCCGACCTCAACGCCATGCCGCACCTGCTCATCGCCGGCTCAACCGGATCCGGCAAGAGCGTCGCCATCAACGCCTTCATCATGTCGATCCTCTACAAGGCGACGCCGCAGGAGGTCCGTCTCATCCTGGTCGATCCCAAGCGCCTGGAGCTCGGCAATTACGAGGGCGTGCCGCACCTGCACACGCCCATCATCACCGAGCCTAAGCTGGCTTCGAATGCCTTGCGCAATGCGGTGCTGGAGATGGAGCGCCGTCTGAAAGTTCTGGCGGAAAAAGGCGTCCGCAACATCGATCAGTACAACAAGCTCTTCGACAACAGCGGCAGCCTCTTCGACGAAGGCGGCGACGACGCTCGCCCGCTGCCCTACATCGTCATCATCATCGACGAGTTGGCCGACCTGATGATGCTCGACGGCCAGAACGTCGAGGCGTCCATCACCCGCCTGGCGCAGATGGCCCGCGCCGTCGGCATTCATCTCGTGCTGGCCACGCAGCGTCCGTCGGTCGACGTCATCACTGGACTGATCAAGGCCAACTTCCCGGCCCGCATTTCGTTCCGCGTCGCCACCAAAGTCGATTCGCGCACCATTCTCGACTCCAACGGCGCAGAAGCGCTGCTCGGCCGCGGCGACATGCTCTACCTGCCCAACGGCTCGGCCCGCGTACATCGCGTACACGCGCCGCTCGTCACCGAAAAAGAAATTGCCGCGGTGGTCGAGTTCTGGCGCTCGCAGGGCACGGCGCAATATCAGGAGCATTTCCTGCAGGCCCCGCGCGACGACAACGATTCTGCCGGTGGTGGTTCAGATGGAAGCGGCTCAGACGGCGACGAGCACGACGAACTTTATCAGGATGCCGTGCGCATTGTGTTGGAGTACGGCAAGGCTTCGACGTCGCTATTGCAACGCCGTCTGCGGATCGGCTACGGCCGCGCCGCTCACCTCATCGACCTGATGGAGCGCGATGGCATCGTCGGCGCCGCCGACGGCCCCAAGCCCCGCGAACTGCTGAAGCGTCCCGACTGGCTCAGCGAAGTCGAAGACGCCCTGCGCTAGTTGAAACGGCGCAGCTTTCGCTGCGCCGACCACTAGCTATTTAATTTGTCATCAGTGATTTACATGTGTCATACCGATCGAGGACGGCGCGCCTTTTTTGCTATGTCATCCTGAGCGAAGAGCGCAGCTCCTTCTTAATGTGTCATCCTGAGCGAGGAGCGCAGCGACGAGTCGAAGGACCCCTATCACAACCCGACCCAACGACCCTGTGTCATCCCGAGCGGAGCGAAGCGCAGTCGAGGGACCTGCTTTTCCGCGCTGGAACGACGCTATTTCGAGCTCGGCGCCTGGCTTTGGCCTTTGGGTTGAATCGACAACAGTTCCACTTCAAATACCAACGTCTCATCCGGCCCAATGGCATCGCCCGCGCCGCGTGCGCCGTAAGCCAGGTCCGGAGGCAGTACCAGCTGCCACTTCGATCCCACCGGCATCAGCTGCAACGCCTCAGTCCAGCCTTTGATGACGCCGGTTACCGGAAAGGTCGCCGGCTGGCCGCGCTTGTACGAGCTGTCAAATTCCGTTCCGTTGATCAGCGTGCCCTTATAGTTGCACTCTACGGAATCGGCCGCGGTGGGCTTCGGACCGGTACCTTCCTTCAAAATCTTGTATTGCAACCCGCTGGGCAGGGTAATCACGCCCGGCTTGGCTTTATTGGCCGCCAGGAAAGCTTCGCCGGCTTTCTTATTTGTCGTTCCCGCTTCTTTCCGTTGCGCTTCCATCTTCGAGCGCAGCTGGGTCTGTAGTTCCATAATCGCCGCCTGCGCTTGTTCGTCGGTCATCAGAGTTGCGCCGCCCGCCATCGCGTCCTTCAACCCACGCATCAAAATGGTGGTATTAACATCGACGGAGTCCTTGTGGAGGCCTCTACCGATATTCATGCCGAGCGCGTAGCTCAACTTTTCCTTCTGGGTTGTCAGGGCCGTCGCACCCGAGCTTGTTGCCGGGGCCTGGGTTTTCGCTGCCGGAGCGGTCTTTGCCGCCGGTGCCGCTTGTGGGTTCGCTGATTGCTGGGCCATCGCACTTCCAACCAGAATGACTCCAGCCGCCAGTACAGTTACTCCTGAGGTGAATAATTTGAGCATACAGGCATTGTTACATGCTGCGGCGCATCCGCAAAGCCGCCGGCCACCCCTTACGCTGTGTCATCCTGAGCGCAGCCGACCGCCTTTTTTGTGGTGGTCATCCTGAGCGAGGAGCGAAGCGACGAGTCGAAGGACCCACTATCATCACCAGAACCCTGCCATCTGAACACATGGGTGCCCCACTCATTCGCGGGTTTCGAATGAGTGGGAGGCCACGGCCTACCGCACAATGCAGTACGCCAGCGCGAACGCCACGATGTCCTCGGGAATCGCAATCAGAATATCCTTCACATGCAGACTGTTATCCAGCGCGCGCCGTATGTGATAGCCGGCATAGGTGCCGATCAACGCGCCGACAATGCCCAGAATCGCTCCCATGAGCGGCGTCGCCGCCGTAGCCGCGTAAATGCAGGCGCCGCTCAACCCTCCCGTAATGATGCGTGCGATCAGCCCCGGCGGCGCAGTCCTCGGCGGAGTCTTGGGCATCACGTCGGCAACCAGTTCAACGATTGCCAATAGGGTGAAAATACCCGCTGCAATTGGCGATCCCATGAACGCCAACGGCGTCCCCGTCAGAGTGATCCAGTGCAGATACGCCGCCCAGGACACAAATGCGGGTGCGGTCAGCGATCGCAATCCCGCGACAATTCCAATGCCAACAGCCAACAGCAAAGCGTGATTCATCGTCGGAATTCACCGTCCTCTGCCCAAAACTACAGGCGAAATGACAACTTCAACTGAGATGCCGCTCCTCGCCGACGGTCGCAACGAATTCGCGGCTCTGCGGAAAAGGACAAGGGCCCATAGCCATCATCGCTACGGATTGTGACCGCGAATGCGGAACCAACTCCCACGACGGAAAATCGCCTCAAAAAACTCTTGTACGCTCTCACCAGCGGGTGTATGTTACGCCTGCTCCCACAAAAATTGCGCTTAGTCTTTCGCTAGTGGCAGGTCTGTAGTGCGATCACGCTTTCAGAGCCAGATATCACTCGCGGGCTCCCGGATCTGTAATTGGGGCTTGCGAGCACCGCCGTGGGAGGAAAACCGATGAAGCATAGACTGTTGGCTATAACCGCGATTGTTGTGACGTTGACGGCGTGTGGCCTCCCTTGCGCCGCGCAAGCGGCCCCCGCGCTTTTGCTGGACCACACTCAAGTGTCCTTCGGCGATCGCGACATTGGTACCAGCACTCCGCAGAAGCTGACGCTGACGAACAAGAGCAGCGCACCCGTCAGCCCCACGCTGACTTTCACCGGAGATAACACTGCTGACTTCTCTTACACCAGCACTTGCCTGAGTAATCTACAGCCCCAATCCACGTGCGATGTGTACGTCGTATTCAGGCCAGTTCCCCCAGCCGAAAAGCCCGCGGGAGACAAGGCGGCACCGAGCAATCCGGCCTCCAACAGCCAGCCTCCTGCCACAGGCCAAACGCCGGCGCCCGACAAACCGGCCAGCGACGGCAGCCTCTGGCCACTGGATCGTGCCGCGACCTTGGAGGTGAGTGACGGCAAAAACTCGCCGCAGAAGATAACCCTCTCGGGCCGGGCATTTCAGAACATCGCGGTTTCGCCTTCGAGCCTGACGCTGGAGGTCGCGGGCCTGGGAACAACGCCCGCGGCCCAGCCGATTACGCTGACTAACTTCACCCCATCGAAGCTGACGAAAGTAGCAGCGACTTACAGCGACGGTCTCGACGCCGACTCATCCAGTTGCGTCAACGTCGCCTCCCAGAAGACGTGCACGATCTACGTTCGCTATTCGCCTTCGCCTGCGCAAGTCCCACAAAACGGCTCGCTGGCCTTGACGGCAACTCTCACACCACCCCCGGACGCATCCGGTCCTAACCTTCCGCTGACCCGGATTGTCGTGCTGCGCAGGGGCTGCCCGCATTGGTACTCATTGTGTCGCGAACACTGGGGGACCTGGCTGTTGATATCGGTAAGCTTCTGTTACTTCCTCGGGCTGGTTCTGGTGAGATGGCACATGATCGCCAAACCGGCGCGGGGTCAGGTGCTGGCTGAAATCGATGCCGTGCGGGCCCGCGTGACCGCCGAGGCTGGCCACATCCCGCAATCCGATGACACCAAACGACGCCTCGCAGAAATCAACGGCTTACTGGACGTTGCCGCTTTCCCCTTCAAACACAAGCGATTCCGCGATGTTCTTTGGTTCACTAGTTCACCAGCGGCAGGCGCACCAAAGTCGCAAACCACCAATGACGGCCTTTCCGCGAAACAAAAGGCCGCTCAGGAGAAGGCCGCCAGGGAGGGGCTCTTAAGCCAATCGCAATACCCCGCTATGTCGAACCGATTTTTCAATGCCCTCTTCTGGACACGCGGGCAGGAACTGGCGGGTTGGAGTCTGGCGCACGAGGCCGAAGTAGAATTCGTTGCTCTGCTTCCCCCGGAACTGGTGCGGGCGCGGTTAGAGACCGCCGAACAGGAGCTGCGGCAAATCAACACTCCGGTGACGGTGGCCTTGGCTGATCGCGTCAGCCAGGCCCTCACCTCGGGAGAAGCCGTCATTGTCGAGCAGGCGCGTCATCTGCTGCAAAACGTATTGGCCTTGATCGAGCCGGTCGACGTGCCCCAGGCAGCTCGTGACGCACTGTTCGCCGATCTCCGGGGACGGGCCTCGGCTGCGCTCCAGGGCTTCAGCGATGCCGTTGCGAAGAACCCTGCCACAGCCACAGATGTGGGCCAATGCAAGAACGGCTTGCAGGCAATTCTGGGCGCCGCTGATGCCTGTCTGAAGCTGACCCATGATGCCGCAGCCCTGCTGGCGAATCCCTATCACTCGCCGGCGTCGCAGGGGCAGTTGACCCGGCTATCGGAGTTCCTGAAGGAGTTGGCAACTGTAACCCAGGGGGCACGCAACTCCCAACAAGCCGTGTTGACTACTCCCGACACGAACGCCGCGCTCAAGGCTTGTAATAGCGCGCTCGCATTGCTCACCGGCGTCAGCGGAAAGGCGGCCACGCTGGCGGCCGACCTGAAAGTTCTCCCGCCGCAAACCGGCCATCTCAACCCATGGCAAGCTCTGCTAAACCTCTGTCAGTCGCAGGTATCCGTGACCGAGGCAATGACTCACGCAGCCACTCCCAGCGCCGGTCTCAAGCTGGTTCAGCAAGTCCTGCAGAACTTCATCAACGAAAATGACGCGGTTCTCAAGATCAGCCATTGCGGACCTGACGGAATGGGAGACCCGATTCGCGGCGAGGTTGAACAGCTGGCCAACATGGGGCCCTGGAAAACCGACCTGGTTAATGACATCAAGGCGGCTGTCACCCGCGACATCGCAGCCCCGGTGCAACGATGGCGGGCCATCCTGGCCCAGGCGCTGGAGCAGATCAATACTAGCTTCGACAACAATTATTTCGATGTCTGTGCTTGGCACAATCGCCTGATCTGGCTGGTGGGCTGCGCCTTGTTGTTCATTATTGCGCTCGGTTTGGCTTTTCCCGCCAATTCCATCCTGCTGTTAGTGGGAGCCGTCGGCGGTTTGCTCAGCCGCTTGCAACGAACCGCAAAGGGCGGTCCCGTCAGTCCGGAGGCAGCCACCGATTCCACCTGGGGCTCACTGTTTCTCAGTCCGCTTACCGGCGCTTTCTCCGCCTGGGGCGGCATTTTGCTGATCATCGTTGGCCTCAAGTTCAACTTGTTCGGCTCCGCCCTCAGCCTCGATTGGCAAAATCCTAACGAACCTGTCGCTCTGGCGATTGCCCTTCTGTTCGGATTCTCGGAGCGGTTCTTCGACAACATCGCGAAGAAATTGGAGGGCACAATTGAGGAGCCGCCAACCGGCGCCGGCAAAACTGCCACGCCAACCCAGGCCGCCAAGCCGGCGATTTCCAACATCACTCCTCCAAGTGCTCCCTTCGGCAAACCGGCGACCCTAATGGTGACAGGCGCTAATTTCTCCTCCGGCGTCAAAGTCACCATCACCGACGAAACCGGCGCGGCTAAGCCTCAATCTCAGGTCAAGTTCAACAGCCCAACCTCACTCGGCGTCACCTATACTCCGACGGGAACAAAACCCTATACCGCGACTTTGACCGTCACCAATCCAGACAATCAAACCGCCACCGCAACCCTGAACATTACCGCTCCATCGCCGTGATCTGGAGGACCGTCGCAGGATTTCTGAGCAGGGCAAAGGGCACAGCCTCAGCCGTGCCCTTCTTGCACTCTCAACCCAATTGTTACTGCGCCCCGCCGATACCAGCCGAGCAAGTAGCCCTGGCCACTAGCCACCTGGCCACTGGCACTGCCACTAATTCGGCTTGCGCGGCATGATCTGTTCATCTCGCATGAAGAACTGCGCCGAGCAGCGCTCCGAGCCGCAGATCACCGGCAGCAATCCGCCCACCTGCTTGCGCGTCACCAGTCCCAGCTGTCCGCAAGACGGGCATGCCAGCACCGCCCAGTACGGATCGTCTTTTTCGCCCACGTCGCCGGCATTCTCCAGCACGAAGATGGTTCCAGGCTCCATCTGTTCGGGGATCCACTCGTTCAAAATGCTGAGTTCTCCGATCATGTGCCCTCCTTCATGGACCGTTCAAGAAGCCTTGCCGCGTCGATCTGATAAGATGCCGAACTGCACCGTTGCGCTTTCCCGCCGCCCGCACTTCGGCGCGAGTGGGCGCCTTCCGCTGCGGACTGCCCTTGCGCGCCGCGGCCTCGGCTCTTGCCGTCCGCGACCGCGTTCCTCCATGTCCGCCAATGGGGTCCAGCACTCGTTGGATGGCGTCGCTCAGGCACACCGATAACATCGGCTGGCGCGCATTTTTCAGCAGGTTGACTACCCCGCGGGCCGAATCTTCCAGGTAAATGTGCCGGCCATCGGTCAGCAGATGGTATTCCGAGGCGGCGCTCACCGTCTCCACCAGCCGCTTGCCCAGCTCCTTTTGCAGGAAGCGGATCACGCGCCGGATCTTTTGCAGCGAGAAGCCGCGCTGCCGCAACTCGCGCATCACGGCGACTTCGGCCAGGTCGTCGAGCGAGTAGATGCGCTGGTGACCGGCGCGCGCCGGAACCACGATGCCCTGCTCATCCCACCATTGCAGCTGGCGCGGGCTGATGCCGGTCAGCGCCACCACTTCCCGCGTTGTGAACGTCCGCTGCATCGCTTGCCACCCAAAACAAATCCTGCACAAAATGTTTCAAACATCATAGTGCACTTCCGTGCGCTGTCAACATCAATTGTTGACTAAACCGGCACCCGCGCCTGTGAATATCTTGAAACCGTGGTCGGTGGCTCGTGCCTAGTGGCTAATAGCCTTGTGTCAGGGCACGAGTTTACTTGTGCCGATTGCTGCTCCTATCCACAGGAGCCGGCTTTAGCCGGCGGCGCTCCGCCCTCGACACTAACGTATCGCGGAACCTCGATACGAATAACCAGCACCGTCCAGAAAACCTGCCCGTTCGCCGCGCCTTGCATCACGTCCCCCTGTGAGCCTCGTACTTCTCGTGCGGTCGCCCGGGCCCGATGATGGAGTGTACGAATCAACTGGCCACTGGCCACTGCCCTTGGAGGCTTCTTTGGAACCATTTCGTTATCACGCATTCGTTTGCACCCAGGAAAAACCTGAAGGCGTTCCCTGCTGTTCGGCGGCCGGCTCCTTCCGCGTTCTCGATGCGCTGCATCGGCGCGCTCGGCGCTCAGGGTCTCGCCGATCAAGTACAGGTTTCCAGTTGCGGATGTCTCGGCATTTGCGACAGCGGCCCGGTAATGATCGTCTATCCCGAGGGCGTTTGGTACACCAAGCTGACTCCCAAGGATGTACCCGAGATCGTCTCCTCGCACTTTCAGGCCGGCAACAAGGTCGCGCGTCTCGAACGCACCGACAGCGAGGCCATGAAGGCCGAGATGGTCGACCATCGTAACAAGTATCTGGCCATGCTGAAGGCCAAAGATGTGGCGGGCGTTCTCCCCGACGACGTCAGCGAAATGATTCGCGGCTTCATGCCCAGCCGCGCGATTCTCACCGCGCTCGAACTCGACCTGTTCACCGCCATTGGCGACGGCGGCACAGCAACCAAGATTGCCGGCAAAGTTCAGTGCGCCGTTCGCGCCACCGAGATGCTGTTGAACGCTCTCGTCGGGCTGAAGCTGCTACAGAAGTCCGGCGACACCTACACCAACACACCGCTGACGGCGCGCTTCTTCGTCGAGGGCACGCCTGACAGCGCGCGCACCGCGCAACTGCACATCGCCAATCTCTGGAAGTCCTGGTCAACTCTGACTGAGGCCGTTAAGACAGGTACCAGCGTCGCTCCCCGCGCCGGCAACGGCTCGGTCAAGTCCTTCATCGCCGCCATGGACCACAACGCCCGTGGTCGCGCCCGCGCCGTAGTGCAGGCCGTCGAAGTCAATGGCGCCAAACGCCTGCTCGATCTTGGCGGCGGCTCTGCTGCCTACTCTATCGCCTTCGCCCAAGCCACTCCCGGCCTGCAAGCGGAGGTCGTCGACCTCGCCGATGTCCTGCCCATCGCGCAGGAGCATATCCGCAAAGCCGGAATGGCCGACCGCATCACCACCCGCGCCGGCGACATGCTCACCGTTGCTCTCGAGGCCGGCAAGTACGATCTGGTCCTGCTCTCCGCCATCTGCCACATGTTCTCGCCGGAAGAGAACCAGCAGCTCATCGCACGCGCGTATCAGGCTCTGGCGCCGCACGGACGCCTTGTGATCTCCGACTTCATTCTGGAGGCCGACAAAACTGCGCCGCGCTTCGGAGCTCTGTTCGCGCTCAACATGCTGGTGAATACGCGCGCCGGCTCCAGCTACAGCGAGCCGGAATACGATGCCTGGCTGAAGGATGCCGGCTTTGGCGAGTCCAAACGCGTGCGCCTGCCGGGCCCGGCGAACCTGATGATTGCGACCAAGCAGGGCGAAGAATTCCGTGGGGTTTCAAGTAGCCGCAGCTAACGGCCCGGGAATTGGGTATTTTAGCGATCTTGCTTCATCATGCTAAGCACTGTAAAATCGTGCTCCTATGCGGAATACAAAGACTCTATCGATCACCCTCCCGCCGGAGATGCTCTCCCGCGCCGAAGCGCTGGCGAAAAGAGAAGACCGAACCATGAGTGAACTTATTCGCGAAGCCCTGCGCTATTACGAGCGGCAACGTTGGTGGGAAGAGACGACCGTCTTCGGCCGCTCCAGTGCTGCTGCGACGGGTATAAAGAATGAGGATGATGTGGTGCGTGCTGTCCATGAATATCGCGGAGAGCGGCGCCGCAGCCGCAAAAAGCAGTCCGCGTGATCCGCGTTGTTCTGGACAGTAATGTCTATATCTCCGCCCTGTTATTTGGCGGCGTTCCCAGGCAACTGATTGCCCTGGTTGAAAACGGCTTTGTACAGCTTTATACCTCGAAGCAAATCCAGAAAGAAGTCGAGCGCGTGCTCGAAGTCAAATTTCATTGGCCCACCGGAAGAGTTCTGAACGCTGCAAACTATCTCTGGACGCTGGCTGACAGCATTGAGCCGCAAACCATCCTGCACGATTGCGTGGATCCCGACGACAACCACGTCCTTGCATGTGCGGTGGAATCCCGTGCGGACTGGATCCTAACTGGCGACCAGCATCTGCTGGCGCTGCACCCCTACGGGAAGATCCAGATCGTTACTCCGCGGCAATTCCTCGACAGTAGAGTTTGGAAGATAAACCGGTAAGGCGCCGCTTCATCTGACACGTGAAGGCAGGTACGGCACCACCGAAGCCACCGTCGGTTGGATGGGGTTTTCGTTCAACTCGCAAAGAATGGGTCTGGCCTTCGGCTAGGTTCGCCGTGATCTACTGTTAATCATGAGATCTTCCGACAACCCGCTCTGGACGGCGCGCGTCTCGAAGGCCCTTTTCTTGATCCGTATCCTGGTGGGCTGGGTCTTTGTCTCCGAAGGGGTTCAGAAATTCCTTTTCCCCGCGCAACTCGGGGTTGGACGGTTCGAGAAAATCGGCATCCCTTCTCCACACCTCATGGCGCCGTTTGTCGGAACCATTGAGATCGTCTGCGGGGCTCTACTGCTGATCGGATTGTTTACCCGCCTGGCGGCGATTCCGTTGCTCGCAGTCATCCTGGTCGCCATCGCAACTACCAAGATTCCAATGCTCGCCAAAACCGGTGTCTGGAGCGTGCTGCACGAGGCCCGCGCCGACTTCAGCATGTTGCTGGGTTTGCTGTTTCTGCTGATCACGGGTGCAGGATCGCTCGCCCTGGATGCGCGCCGCCAGCGTTGACGGCTGTTAACGGCCCTTAGTCAGGATTTTAGCTGGTCTCACAGGCACCCCACCCAAGCAGCCGTCGCTTGCGTGGGGCTTTCATCAGAATCGCAGCTACACCCCGATGACGCCCACCAGTTCCTTCACCGAGTCAGCGCTCTTCTGCAGCGCGGCCTGCTCTTCCGGCGTCAGCTTGATCTCGATGATCTTCTCAATGCCATTCGAGCCCAGCTTGCACGGCACGCCGATGAACAGCCCGTTGATGCCGTACTCGCCTTCCAGGTACGCCGCGCAGGGAACAATCTTCTTCTTGTCTTTCAGGATCGCCTCCACCATCTCGGCAACCGCAGCCGACGGCGCGTAGTACGCGCTGCCCGTCTTCAGGTGTTTGACAATCTCGGCGCCGCCGTCGCGCGTGCGCTGCACCAGCCGGTCGATGGTGGCCTTGTCCATCAACTCGGTGATGGGAATACCCGCGACCGTCGAGTAGCGCGGCAGCGGGACCATGGTGTCGCCGTGTCCGCCCAGCACAAAGGCGGTAACGTTCTCCACCGACACATCCAGCTCGCGCGCGATGAACGCCCGGAAGCGCGCCGAATCCAGAATGCCGGCCATGCCGATCACCCGGTTCCGCGAGAAGCCGCTCTGCTTGTAAGCCGCCTGGGCCATGGCGTCCAGCGGATTGGAAACGATGATCAGGATGCAATCGGGCGAATACTGCACCGCCTTGCCCACCACATCGCTCATGATCTTGTAGTTGGTGTTGAGCAGGTCATCGCGGCTCATCCCCGGCTTGCGCGGAATGCCCGCCGTGATTACCACAATGTCAGAGTTCGCCGTATCGGCGTAATCGTTGGTACCAAGAACGTACGAGTCGCGCTTCTCGATCGGCATGGCTTGCAGCAGATCGAGGGCCTTACCTTGTGGGACACCTTCAATGATGTCGATCAATACCACGTCGGCGTGCTCTTTCGACGCCAGCCAGTGGGCCGCTGTCGCGCCCACATTACCCGAACCAACAACCGTTACTTTTTTACGCATGAGTCCTCACAGTATGAGCTGTCGGCCATCAGCCGTCAGCTTTCAGATGAAAAATTTGATTCGGTGCGCCACCTCGCATGAATCACGACCTGGCGCGCCTGGAAAAGCTAGCTTGAGGTTTAGCTGACGGCTGAAAGCTGATAGCTGACAGCTAGGAGCAGGACCATTAAGCGAATTCAACCAGCGAACGCCGCTTACGCCACCACCGGCGCCATGTTCTGGATCATGTGTGACGCGAACTCGCTCGTCTTCACCTTGGTCGCGCCTTCCAGCATCCGCTCGAAGTCGTAGGTCACCTTCTTCTGCAGGATGGTTTGCTCCAGCGAGTCTTCGATCAGCCGCGCCGCCTCGCGCCAGCCCATGAACTCGAACATCATCACGCCCGACAACATTACCGAGCCGGGATTGATCACGTCCTTGTCGGCATACTTCGGCGCGGTGCCATGGGTCGCCTCGAAGATCGCGTGCTGATCGCCGATGTTGGCGCCGGGCGCGATGCCCAGTCCGCCGACCTGCGCGGCTGCCGCGTCGGAAATGTAATCGCCGTTCAGGTTGGGCGTGGCCAGCACTGCATACTCGTCCGGCCGCGTCACAATCTGCTGGAAGATGCTGTCGGCGATGCGGTCGTTGACCATCAGCTTCTGCTTCCACGCTCCGTGTCCATGCGTGGCATAGATGCTGTCGATCACGCCTTTCACTTCCTTATACAGCGTGTCGCGGAAGTCCTGCGGCGCAAACTCCATGCCCGGTTCCACCATCTTGGCGTTGTCTTCAATCGACAGGCCCGGATTCTTGTCCAGGTTGTCGACAATCCAGCTCTCGCGCTCGGTAATGACCTGGCTGCGGAATTCCTGCGTCGCCAACTCATAGCCCCACTCGCGGAAAGCGCCTTCGGTGAACTTCTGGATGTTGCCCTTGTGTACGATGGTCACTGACTTGCGATGGTTCTCCAGCGCGTACTTGATGGCCATGCGCACCAGGCGCTTCGTTCCCGTAATCGAAATCGGCTTGATGCCGACGCCCGAATCCTCGCGCACCCGCTTGTTCGTTCCCGCCAGCATCTTGTTATTGAGGAAGTCGATCAGTTCCTTCGCCTGCGCCGTGCCTTCTTTCCATTCGATGCCGGCGTAAACATCTTCCGTGTTCTCGCGGTAGATCACCATGTTCATGCGCTGCGGGTTCTTTACCGGCGAAGGAATGCCCTTGTAATACTTCACCGGACGCACGCAGGCGTAGAGATCGAGGATCTGCCGCAAAGCAACATTCAGCGAGCGGATGCCGCCGCCGACCGGCGTGGTCAGCGGGCCCTTGATGCCGATGCGCAAGTCGCGGAAGGCCGCCACCGTGTCGTCGGGCAGCCAGCTCTTGAAGCGGTCCATCGCCTTCTCACCGGCGAAAACCTCATACCAGGACACGCGCCGCTTGCCGTTGTATGCGATACTCGACCGCAGCATCGAACACCCGCACCGACGCTTTCCAGATGTCGCGCCCGGTGCCGTCGCCTTCGATGAACGGGATGATGGGGTTGTCGGGAATGACGAACTTGCCGTCAAAAGTGATTTTCGTCCCGCTGGATGGTAAAGGAATTCCATTGTAAGAAGACGCCACGCACTCACCTCGAAAAATTTGAGTAGAAAAGGAACCCAGGCTCCACTGAGCCTTATCTCGGGAACCGGAAGTGCACCTGGAACCAGCGATCCGCTGGAGGCTGATTTCTACACTGGCTGCGGCTCCCGAACCCATTAACGTTATCACCAGCGGTTGTGAGGTTCAATGAAAACCACTGTTCATGCGTCACACATTGGTGTGACCCAAAAACCTGCTGTGACTCGCCAGCCAGGTGACACGGAAGCCCAGTCGAATCAGGGTCAGCCTGGGAGCTTATAATCACCATCAATTCAATCTTGCGCTTCCTCTTCGACAGAGGCGTCGAGGATGTTTCGCTGGGCCTCGAAGCGAATTGGCGAAAGCATATTAATTTCCTGTCTCCCAGTTGAAGCCGGGCGGGTTGGCTGATAGCTTCAACAAGACGATGTCTGAGGTGAGGAATGAAGGCAACACAATCTTTGCACGATCTCGGCCAGAGTCTCTGGCTGGACAACATTACCCGCGACCTGCTCGACAGCGGTACGCTCAAGCACTATATTGACGATTTCTCGGTCACCGGACTCACATCGAACCCCACTATCTTCGATCAAGCCATCAAGAAGAGTGCTTCCTACGACCCCGCAATCCAGCAGAAACTGGGCCAGGGAAAATCCGGAGAGGCACTGTTCTTCGAGCTGGCGCTGGAAGATCTTACGCGCGCCGCCGACTTGTTCCGCCCAGCCCACGACCAGACCAAAGGTGTGGATGGCTGGGTCTCGCTCGAGGTCTCGCCGCTTGCTGGCCTACGACACCGCCAGCACGCTGGCGGCGGCCAAGCAGTTGCACGCACGCGCCGCTCGCCCTAACCTCTTCATCAAGATTCCCGGCACTCCACAAGGTCTGCCCGCCATCGAAGAGGCCGATTTTCGCCGGTGTTTCCGTCAACGTGACGCTGCTGTTCTCGCGTGAGCACTATCTCGCGGCCGCCGAAGCCTACCTGCGTGGAATCGAGCGCCGCATTGCTGCCGGACTGGACACAAAGGTTGGTTCCGTCGCTTCGATTTTCATCAGCCGCTGGGATGTCGCGGTTTCGAAGACGGTTCCCGACAATCTTCGTGACAAGCTCGGCATCGCCATCGCCGGACGCGCGTACAAGGCCTATGTCGATCTGCTGGCAAGCCCGCGCTGGCAGGCCATCGTGAAGGCCGGATACAATCCTCAGCGGCTGCTGTGGGCCAGCACCGGGACCAAGGACCCGCGCGCCTCCGACATTCTGTACATCAAGGCGCTGGCGGCGCCCAACACCGTGAACACCATGCCGGAGCCAACGCTGAAGGCCTTCGCCGATCATGGTGAGCTGGGACAGACAATGCCGCGCGATGGCGGCGACTGCGAGCAGGTCATAGCTGAGTTCGCGAAGAATGGCGTGGACGTGGATGCGCTCGCAGCACAATTGCAAACCGAGGGCGCCAAGGCGTTCTCCGATTCCTGGAATGAGCTGATGAAGGTGATCGAGTCCAAGAGCATGGTGCTGACTCAGGGCGCATAAAGAACGGGCTCACCACAGAGACACAGAGGCACAGAGCATTCGGAGGACCTTCAAGGATGTTTCTATTCGGGCCTCTGTGTTGAATGTGGTTTAGGGTGAAAACGATTTCTCTGTGTCTCTGTGGTAAATCCTCTAAGGAGCAAACGATGCAACTAGGAATGGTAGGTCTGGGACGAATGGGCGCCAACATGGTGCGCCGCCTCATGAAGGCGGGACATGACTGTGTGGTCTTCGATGTGTTCCCCAAATCGGTGGAAGAATTGGTGAAGGAAAAGGCCGTCGGCTCTTCTTCCTTGCAGGACTTCGCCAAGAAGCTGAACAAGCCGCGCGCGGTCTGGCTGATGGTTCCCGCTGCTGCGGTGGATGAAACCATCGCCGGCATTGTTCCCTTCCTGGAATCCGGCGACATCCTCATCGATGGCGGCAACTCCTATTACATCGACGACATTCGCCGCGCCAAAGAACTTGCCCCCAAGGGCATCAACTACGTCGACGTCGGCACCAGTGGCGGCGTCTGGGGCCTGGAGCGCGGCTATTGCATGATGATCGGTGGCCCCGACAAGGCCGTGCAGTATCTCGATCCCATCTTCAAGACGCTGGCCCCGGGCATAGGGAATATCGATCGCACGCCGGGACGCGAGAAAGCCGGCGGCACCTCCGAAGAAGGCTATCTGCACTGCGGCCCTAACGGCGGCGGCCACTTCGTCAAGATGGTGCACAATGGCATCGAGTACGGCATTATGGCGGCTTATGCCGAGGGCCTGAATGTCATTAAGTCGGCTAACATCGGCAAGCACAAGGCCGAGGTGGATGCCGAAACCACTCCTCTGCGCGACCCCGAGCACTACATGTACGACTTCAATCTGCCCGACGTCGCCGAAGTTTGGCGGCGCGGCAGCGTCATCGCCTCCTGGCTGCTGGACCTGACGGCGTCGGCGCTGCTGGAAGATCCCCAGCTGGCGAAATTTGCCGGACGCGTCTCCGATTCCGGCGAAGGGCGATGGACCATCAAGGCTGGCATTGACGAAGGCGTGCCAACATCGGTGCTTGACCACCGCACTGTACGAGCGCTTCAGCTCACGCGGCCAGGCCGACTTTGCCGACAAGTTGCTCTCGGCGATGCGCTATGAATTCGGCGGACACCTGGAGAAAACGGCGGGAAAATAGGCGCAGTTGTCGATTCGCCACCGACCTCTTTGGGAAAACCCGGCAATCGGTTTTGCAGGGGCGCAGCTTTAGCTGCGCCGTTGTCAGCTCTCTAATTTTGTCATCACCAGCGGGCTTCAGCCCGCGAGGGATCTGCTGTTTCGCCGGCTCAAGCCGGCTCTGAATTCAATAAACCACTTGCCGCGGCGCGGCTGAAGCCGCGCCCCTTCACCGGAGACACCAATGAACGTCGAAATCCTCCCTGATGTCGATTCCCTGGCCAGGCGCGCGGCTGCCGTCATCGCCGCTGATGCCCGCGCCGCAGTCTCCGCGCGCGGCCGCTTCGTCATGGCGGTCAGCGGCGGCAAAAGCCCCTGGCTGATGCTGGCTGACCTCGCCAACGAAGATGTGCCGTGGCCCAACGTGCATGTATTCCAGATCGACGAGCGCATTGCCCCCGCCGGCGATCCCGATCGCAACTACGTTCATCTGCGCGACAGCTTGCTCCAGCACGCTCCCATTCCGCCGCAGCAAATCTACGCCATGCCAGTGGAGTTGCCCGACGCGGAGGCCGCGGCGAAAGAGTACGCGCACACACTGGAAGGCGTCGCCGGCAAACCGCCGGTGCTCGATCTCGCCCATCTTGGCCTTGGCCCAGACGGCCACACCGCCTCGCTTATCCCTGGCGATCCCGTGCTCAACGTCGCCGATGCCGATGTCGCTATCACCGGCGTTTACCAGGGCCGCCGCCGTATGACGCTGACGTACCCCGTCATCAACCGTTCACGACGCATCCTCTGGCTGGTCAGTGGCAAAGACAAGATCTCGGCGTTTCCAAAGCTGCGCGCCGCCGATCCATCTATCCCTGCCGGACGCATCAGCCAATCGCAAGCGCTTTTGCTTGCCGATCGCGACGCCGCAGACGAATAGCGCCAGCCGTTTGCGTCAGCCATTCCATTCCCTTAATCTGACGGTTCATGTTTCGACGCCGCCTTCTTCTCGTGTTTTTCCTCGGCGCGCTTGCCGTCTCTGCAAGCGCGAAGCCGCCCATCTCTGCTCCCGCCGATAGCTACCGCGTCGTCCACGTTTATCCGCACGATCCCCATGCCTTCACTCAGGGACTGCTCTATGTTGATGGTCACTTATATGAAAGCACCGGCCTCAACCGCAGGTCGTCGATACGGATGGTGGACCTGGCCACCGGACGCGTGCTTCAGAAATATGATTTGCCTGCGGAATACTTTGGCGAAGGCCTCACCGATTGGGGCAGCACTTTGGTTCAGTTGACGTGGAGGGCGCAAAAGGGCTTTATCTATGATCGCTTCAGCTTTTCTTTGTTACAGACATTCCCTTACCCGGGCGAGGGATGGGGCATCACTCACGATGACAAGCAACTGATCATGAGCGACGGCAGTTCGTACCTTCGCTTCCTCGATCCCAAGTCCTTTCACGAGACCCGCCGCATCCATGTCACCGACAGCGCCGGCCATGCGATCGAGGAACTCAACGAACTCGAATACGTGCGCGGTGAAATCTACGCCAACATCTGGCAGAGCGACATCATCGTCCGCATCTCTCCACGGACCGGCAAGGTCCTGGGATGGCTCGACCTGAGCGGAATCATCGACAAGCATTCGCTTGAGAGCTCCGACGCTGTCCTTAACGGCATCGCCTATGACGCGAAGTCCGACCGGCTCTTCGTCACCGGAAAGCTTTGGCCCAAGCTGTTCGAAATCCGCCTCCAGCCTCATCGCTAGCGGGCTCTGCTTCAGTCTTGCTTCTGCGTCTCGGTTTCTTGCCTGCGAAGGTATGACTCAACCTCGGTGCGGCCTTCATGTCTTGCCCACTCGGCAGGCGTGGCTTGCCACAGGGTGTCCTTCCAATCGAGTCTTGCTCCGCGTTCCACCAGCAGCCGAACCATGTCCAGGTGGCCGCCCACTGCGGCCCGGTGCAAGGGTGTGGAGTGAGAATGCCCTCCGAGCGGGTTGTATCGGTTGGGATCCTCGCCCGCATCGAGCAACATTCGCACGATCTCCCGATGACCGAATTGCGATGCCATGGCGAGGGCCCAGTGGCGGTCTTCAGGTTCGGCGTTGGGAAGCAAGCGACGGGCTTCCTCGATATGTCCCAGAGCTGCCGCGATGGACAAATCCATCCGGGCACCGCGCCGGAGCAAGGCATTCACCGCCTCGAATTCCGCGTACGCCGCCGCAGTTCGGATAGCCATGTTGGGATCGGCTCCGTAATCGCATAGCAGATCAATCAATGGAAGCTGCACGCGGCAACCCCGCGCTACGTTACTGCTGGCAACCAGCAGGAGCGTCTCGTCCAGCGCGCTTTGTGTCGTGCCCGCGTCAAGCATAACCTTGGTCACCTCAACAATCTTCTCCGGCAGAGTACCGCGGCGAGTCGGATTTTCTGCAACGAATTCCAGCAACGTCGGATTCCGAAAGTAGTTGCCACCTTCGAAAACCACGTGCTGCTGCGCTACTTTCGGATGTTGACGCAAATGAGCCCGCAAACCCGCTGCGTCCCCTGCATCCAGCAGATCGACGGCGCGGCGAAAAATGGCGTCTTCGATGCGCTCATGGTGCGGCAAGTTCAGTCGACCTGAGAGGGTTGGTTTTTCGATGTGCGCTTTCAATCTCGCCCAGCTCGCAAAACCAGACTCCCGAGCGATAGCGAGTTGCGCGTCGCTGAGCCTGAGCTTGCCGCCAAAGATCTCGGCGTCCGTGGCATTCCTGAAACGGGGATGAAACTCCCTGATCCGCTGGGCTGCTCCTGAATTGCGGGCTGCATGGCCTTTGAGCAAGTCTTTGGCTTGATACTTGAGGTGATCGAGGTTGGGATTCGGGGGGAGTGGTCTTACCGGCATGACGAACTTCCTTTCGTGCGCCCCAAGTCCGCATTCATGGGCAGAAAGTTAGTTCGCAACAGCGAATTGTTGTGATAGGGTGGACTTCTGTCCTTTCCGCGGACCGGATGCGCCCCTCGCGCTCCGGTCATCTTAGCATGACCGGGAAAGTAACTAAGCCGCCTCTACCATACCGCCCGCACCACTCCCCAGTACGCCGATAATGCTTCTCCCATCGGCGCATTCCCCGCGCCAAACAACGCCGCCACCGAACGCAGTAACATTCCCTTGATAATTGCCGTGCGCAAGAAAAAGACTTGCCCTTTCGAGAAGTGCTTCCTCGCGTACCGCAGCATGTTCGTGTACCAGAGGATCTGCTGGTCGCGAAGCTTCAGCTGTCCCACACTGTGGGCGCCGCTGTGGCGGAAGCGCGCCTCCGGGCAATAGAAAATCTTCAAACCGCGATCGCGCATCCGCTTGCACAGGTCGACATCTTCGAACCAAACCGGAAAGAACTGCTCATCGAAGCCGCCCACTGTGTCCCACGCTGTACGAGTGATCGCCAAACATGCGCCCGCGGGCTGCTCAACTTCCTGTTGCTGCGAATAGTCGGCGTCCAGACAGCGGTAACGCCGGTTCACCGGATTTCCCGGCCACAACTGATTGACCAGCAGCACCTCGCAAAGCAGTGCCGCAAGCGTCGGGATTCTGCGAAACGCGAAGCCGCGCGCCGGCTGACCATCGCTTTCCAGCAGCGCACCACCGGCTGCGTCCGCTCCAGTCGATCGCATGCAGCGGAGCAACGCAGTCACTGCGCCCGCCTCGGCAATCGCGTCGGGATTCAGGATCAGCAGCACATCGCCTGTCGCCTCACGCGCGCCCTGGTTCACAGCCGCCCCGAATCCGAGGTTTTCCTCGTTCGCTATCAGGCGAACCGGATGCCACGCGACGAACTCTTCAATGCGCTGCACCGTGTCGTCAGCCGAGGCATTGTCGACAACCACAAGCTCGCAGTCCTCGCCAGCCAGTGCCTCCAGGCATGGCCTGATGATCGCGCCCGAGTTGTGCGTCACGACAATAGCCGAGCAGCGCATAGTTTTCGAGGAAGCACGCATTATAATCGTCGGTCGGGTGGTTGGGGTTTGGGGAGTAGGGGCTGGGGGCGAGGGATTCGGGCTGGGAGTTAGCCGACCCACACAGCGGTAATCTCGCTAATTTCCAGTCCCTAACCCCAAGTCCCTAATCCCTGACCCCAAATGCACGCCATCGCAGCCACTCCAGTATCCACGAGCCCAAACTTGCAGATCATCGAAACCTCACTTCCCGGAGTACTCCTGATCAAGCCACGGGTCTTCGAAGATCCGCGCGGCTTCTTCATGGAAACCTACCGCCAGAACGTTCTCGCCGAAGCAGGTATTCGCGAGACATTCGTGCAGGACAATCATTCCCATTCCTCGCGTGGGGTGCTACGCGGGCTGCATTATCAGCTTCGCAAGCCGCAAGCCAAGCTCTGCCGCGTCGCGCGGGGCGAAGTGCTCGATATCGCCGTCGATGTCCGCCTCGGCTCGCCGCACTTTGGTAAGTGGGTCAGCGTGGTCCTCTCGGGTGAGAACCATACCCAGCTTTATGTTCCCAAAGGCTTCGCGCACGGCTTCGTGGTGCTTTCCGAAACTGCCGACTTCCTCTACAAGTGCAGCGACTACTTCGATGCCGCCGACGATCGTGGTGTGCTGTGGAACGATCCTGACATCGGCATCGATTGGGACACCCCATCGCCCATTCTCTCGGAAAAAGACATGCTTTACCTGCCGCTCGCTCAAATCGCTCACGATCAGTTGCCGAGGTACCAGCCATGAGCCTCCGACTGCTCATCACCGGCGCCAACGGCCAGGTTGGATGGCACCTCCAGCGCACCCTTGCTCCCATGGGCGAGGTGATGGCGATCGACATCCAGGAAGTGGACTTGACCGACCTGAGTGCCGTAGCCCGCACCGTCCGCGACTTCGCACCCAACATCGTTGTCAACGCCGCCGCTTATACCGCGGTCGACAAGGCGGAGAGCGCGCCCGAACTGGCTCGTGCCATTAACGTGGCTGCTCCGGCCAAGATCGCCGAAGAGTGCGCCCGCACCGGCGCGCTGCTGGTCCATTACTCCACTGATTACGTGTATGACGGCAGTAAGCCTGCCCCCTACGAAGAAAGCGATGCCACCGGTCCCTTGAGCGTCTATGGCCAGACCAAGCTCGATGGCGACCAGGCGATCATGGCCAGCGGCTGTGCCCACATTATTCTGCGCACCACCTGGGTCTATGACATCCGCGGCAAGAATTTCCTCCGCACTGTGCTTCGTCTGGCCCGCGAAAAAGAAGAGCTGCGGATGGTCGGCGACCAATACGGCGCGCCCACCTGGGCGCGCGGCTTGGCCGAAGCTACCACCATCATTCTCGCCCGCTTGCTGGAGCGTAAATCCGCGACAAAATCATGGCAGAGCGGGATGTTTCATCTCACGGCCTCGGGACAAACCTCGTGGGCCGGCTTTGCGCAAGCCATCCTGGAAGACTACGAAGACCTGCTCGAGTGGCCCGCTGAGACGGGCGAGTTCGGCGGCGAACTCAAAGCCAAACGCGTGGTTGCAATTACCACCGAGCAATATCAAACTCCGGCTCGACGGCCGCGCAATTCCGTGCTCTCTAATGCCAAGATTCAAGCGGCATTCGGCATCGCGCTCCCCGACTGGCGCTCGCAATTGCGGCTTGCCATGCAGGATGCGATTCGCTGATAATCTTGAGTTACTAGTTGATGGACAGTCACCCCCTTGCGCTGCGGCAGCGCACTTTCGCCAGTTCCCGGGCGGAACCTGTAGCTCGCACTGTTCGCTACCAATGAACGGAGACCTATGAAGGGCATAGTCCTGGCAGGCGGTATTGGCTCGCGTCTTTATCCGCTGACCCGCGTCACCAACAAGCATCTCCTCCCGGTGTACGACAAACCCATGATCTTCTATCCGCTCCAGATCCTGGTGGACGCCGGCATTCGCGACATCCTCATCGTCACCGGCGGCCACAATGCCGGCGACTTTCTGCGCCTCCTGCAAAATGGCAAGGAGTTCGGGCTCCAGCAGCTTAGTTTCGCCTATCAGGAAGGCGAGGCCGGCATCGCCGACGCTCTGCGCCTGGCCGAGCCGTGGGCCCGCGGCGACAAAATCTGCGTCGTGCTGGGCGACAACATCATTGAAGGCGACATTCGCGATACCGCAACCAAGTTCGAGCGACTGGAAAAAGGCGCGATGGTGATGCTGAAGGAGGTCACCGATCCCGAGCGCTTCGGCGTCCCGGTCTTCGAGAATGGCCGCATCATTCGCATTGAAGAGAAGCCGACCGAGCCACTCTCGTCCTTCGCGGTGATCGGCGTCTATTTCTACGATGCGTCGGTCTTCGATCGCATTCGCCGCCTGAAGCCCTCGGGACGCGGCGAGTATGAGATCACCGACGTCAACAACAGCTACATCGAGGAAGGCTCGTTACACCATGGCATGTTGAACGGCTGGTGGACCGACGCCGGCACCTTCGAATCGCTTTGGCATGCCAGCAACATGGTCCGGGAAAAGGTCCTGCGCAACGCGCACGCCGAGGAAGCTGTTCAGGTGCGTGGCTCATGAAATTACTGGTCACAGGCGGCGCTGGATTCATTGGCTCGAATTTTGTTCATCAGATGCTGGCCAAGCACCCCGACTGGAAGCTGGTGGTGCTCGACAAGCTGACCTACGCGGGCAATCTCAAGAACCTGGAGCCCGCGCTCGGCGAGGGCCGCTGCGAGTTTGTGCAGATGGACATCTGCGATCGCGGCGTCGTCGACCAGGTGCGCGGCTGCGATGCCGTCATTCATTTCGCCGCCGAGAGCCACGTGGACCGCAGCATCGAAGATGCCTCGGCCTTCGTCCGCACCAACGTCGAGGGCACCTACAACATGCTGCAAGCCTGCCGCGAAGCCGGCGTGCCGCGCTTTGTACACGTGAGCACCGACGAAGTGTATGGCAGCCTGGGCGCGGAAGGACATTTCTTCGAAGACACACCGCTAAAACCGAACAGTCCGTATTCCGCCACCAAAGCGGCGTCCGACTTGGCGGTTCTCGCCTATGTCCACACCCACAAGTTTCCCGGGCTGATCACGCGCTGCTCCAACAATTACGGGCCTTACCAGTTCCCTGAGAAATTCATTCCCTTGATGTTCGCGCAGGCTATGGCAGGCCAACGGCTCCCGGTCTATGGCAAGGGCGCCAACGTTCGCGACTGGATTCATGTCAGCGATCATTGCACCGCGCTCGACACGGTGCTGCAACATGGCCGTGAGGGCGAGGTCTACAACATCGGCGGCGGCTGCGAGATGCAGAACCTCGACGTTGCGAAGTTGATCCTCAAGGCGCTGGGGCGATCCGAGGATTTGATTCAGTTTGTCACCGATCGGCCGGGTCACGATCTGCGCTATGCCATCAATTGCGAGAAGCTGGCCAGCGAGTTGGGATGGCGGCCGCAGGTGCAGTTCGACCAGGGTCTGGCGGACACCATCTCTTGGTATCGCGACAATCAGCAGTGGCTGGATGACGTGCGCAGCGGCCAATATCGCGACTACTTTCAGAAGCACTACGTGCAGCGCGAGAAAACCTTCGCGCCATAAAAACCCTTTCACCACAGAGACACCGAGCGCACGGAGGCTGGAAGAACACTCATGGAAAAAATCATTCCTCGCTGGGAGTGGCGGACCTTCGGCCAGACCTTTGGTGCCGCAGATCAACAGTTTTCAGCATCCAGCGCCCCCCAGGAAAGCGACGAGATTTACTTTCTCTCCACGGCGAACAATGAAAACGTCAAGGTCCGCGACACCTTGATGGACATCAAGACCCTGCAACAAGTCAATTCCGATGGTCTCGAACAGTGGAAGCCGGTAATGAAGGGATCGTTTCCTCTGGCTGCCCCTGAAGTAAAGAAAGTCTTAGATCTCCTCGGCGTCGCCCCTCCTCCATTGACCCGCACCAGCTACACGCTCGAGCAATTTATCCGCGAGCTGGCAAAACCAGGCGACCTCCTGCGTGTGGTGAAGGTTCACAAAAGCCGGGCTCACTCCACCATCAACGGCTGCATGGCCGAGATGACCAACGTAATCGCCGAGGGCAAGAACATGCGCACGGTCGCGCTCGAATTGGAAGATCCCGCTCAGGTAATCGCTACCGTGCGCAAGCTTGGGCTAGACCGCTTCGAGAACATCAGTTATCCGCGAGGCCTGAAGCAGCTGGTTGGGATGAAGATCTGAGGAGCTCACCATGCTACGCTACGCGGTGATTGACGTCGGCACAAACTCGGTAAAGTTCAATATCAGCGAGAGGCGCGACGACGGGACCTGGCGCACCCTGGTGGACCGCGCCGAGATCACGCGCCTTGGCGAGGCTTTGGACAAGACCGGCGAGATCAGCAGCGACGCCATGGAGCGGACGGTCACTGCCATTGCCGCAATGGCTGCTGAAGCCAAAGCAAACGGCGTAGCCGCCATCGCTGCGGTCGGCACTATGGGCATGCGGACGGCTCGCAATAGCCAGCAATTCATCGACGCAGTCGAGCAGCGCTGTGGCATCCGCATCGAGATCATCCCTGGTGAAGAAGAAGGACGGCTCGCCTATCTTGCGGTCAAATCCGGGCTCGGTTTGGTGGAGGGCTCGCTGGCCGTATTCGACACTGGCGGAGGAAGCACGCAGTTCACGTTTGGCCGCGGCTCCGTCGTCGCCGAGCGCTTCAGCCTGAACGTCGGTGCTGTCCGCTACACCGAGCAGTTCAGTCTTGGAGGCGTTGTTTCGACCGAACAGCTCAGCGCCGCGCTTGCTGCTATCGCCGCTGACCTCTCTCGTCTGGATAACGAGCTCTCGCCGGATGTGCTCGTCGGAATGGGAGGGGCAATTACCAACATCGCGGCCGTAAAACACCAGCTCGCGCAGTACAATCCCACCATCATTCAGGGCTCGGTACTCGAGCGCGCCGAGATCGAGCGCCAGATCGAACTCTACCGCACCAAGTCGCTGGATGACCGCCGCACCATTGTCGGATTACAACCGAAGAGGGCTGATGTCATCCTGGCAGGCGCATGCATCGTCAAGACCGTGATGGACAAGCTCAAGAAGGATACGCTGTCGGTCAGCGACCGCGGCCTTCGGCACGGGCTGCTGATCGATCGATTCTCGAACTAATATTGGGCTGTGGTTGACCGCTGTCTGATCCGCTGAGAAATTTCGACATTTTCGTCATCAGGACGAAGCCTTAGTGGGTGCGGGAGAACCGTGCCGTCCCTACGGGACTCCGTTACTTTTTCCGCCCTACCCAGGACTCCGCTTCGCTCCGTCCTGGGCTAACTGCGCTCCCACCCTTCGGGGTTCGTTTTTCGCGAGCCATGCCCACGACCGAAGGCCAACCTTGGTTCTCAGGCCGACTCTTTACGCTGAAGGAGGGATCTGCTTTTCGTCTCGAAGCCGCTAAAGCACTTCTCCCGCGGCTATCTGCTTCACCAGCGTACGGTCCGCGTCCAGAAAGTCCAGCGCCGGCAATTCGCCGCGATTCACCCAGCGGATTTCACGGAAGATGCGGTTTTGCATCTCGCCTTCATACCGCTCCACCACGAAAAAGTGCAGCTCCACGGCGTTGCCATTCTGATAATGATGTTGCAGTTGCGCGACCTTTGCGCCAATCTCCGCGCGCACGCCCAGCTCTTCTTCCAGCTCGCGTTGTAGCGCCTGCGGCGGCTCCTCTCCAGCCTCGATCTTGCCGCCCGGAAACTCCCACTTCAGCGGCAGTGCCTGATACTCCGTCCGCTGACAGCAGAGAATCTCGTCGCCGCGGACCATCAGCGCTGCCACCACTTGCTTCATCATCGGCACTGCTCCGCCCGGCCACAGGAGAAGCCGGTCACGTCGTCTTCTCCAGATAGCTGCCTACCAGGCCGGCGCAGTGCTCCACTAGCTTGCGATCGTCATGGTTGAAGGCTGCCGGGGTATGACTGTCAATGTCTAGCTCGCCCACCACTTTGCCTTTCACCAACACCGGCACCACAATTTCCGACCTGGTTTCCAGCGAGCACGCCAGATAGCGCGGGTCGGACTTGACGTCGTCAACTATCACGGTCTGCCCCGACGAAGCCGCCGCTCCGCAGATGCCTTGATTCAGCGGAATTCGCTTGTGCTGGGTCACTGCGCCAACGTAGGGTCCCAGCACCAGGACCGGCTCTTCGCCCGCACCGTCCTTCTCGATCATGTAAAACCCCACCCAGTCGAAGTGGCCGAGCCGCTCCTCGAGGCGGCCGACGATGATACTCATCAACTCGTCCACACTGGGCGCGGCCTCAGCCAGCACGCTAAGCTCTTCGGCAATCTTTTGTTGACTCGTAGGCATGCGCTCCCTTTTCTACCACACGTCGGCCGTTACCGTCGGCTCATTGCACGAAGGCGTTTGCATTTGGCACTTAGCACCTGGCATTCAGCAAATGCGGGCCCAGCGTTAATCGATGTGGCTAAATGCTAAATGCTAAGTGCTAAATGCTAGGTGCTGGTTTCGATCTGTCGGATTCCCCCCGGCCGCGCGAAGCCCTCCGGATGAAGTGCCCATGCGATTGCATTCAGTCCGCCGAGCAGGCTGGTTGCCGGGGTGTTCAGCAATTCGTCCCGGACACAGAAAACGCGATGATTCCGCACCGCCGACATCTCCTGCCATTGGCGCTGCTCAACGATTTTTTCCAGCGGAACGCGATCTCCCGCGCCGCACCACGCCGCCAGCACTACATCGGGCTGAGCCGCAGCGACTTCCTCGGCTGTCGTCGTTTTCGCGGGTGTTCCGATGAATTCTCCGCCTGCGGCCTTCACTAGTTCGGCTACCCATGGCTGCGAAGCGATGATCGGCTTACCCCACTCCTCGCAGAAAACTTTCCGTATTGGCGCACCTGCCGCGCGCTCTCTCACGTCCTGAATGCAGCCCTGCATTTCCGCAATCACCAATTCGCCACGCTCTGCCGCTCCCATAATTCCCGCGATGGCCGCGATGTCCATGTAGATGTCGGCCAGCGCGCGTGGAGACGAGGCCAAGAAACCGGACTCCCGCCTTCATGATCTCGGAGACAGCTTCCAGTTGATACGGAACTGAGGCCAACACCAGGTCAGGCCGCGCCGCCAGAATCTGCCCGGCCTGCGCCGACCACGAGTCCGCGATAATCAGCCGCGAGCCGTCGGCGACTTCGGGGCACACGTCAACGCAGTACTTGGTGCAAGCGACAATCCGATCCAGCAGGCCTAGATCGCGCAGAGTGACCGTGGCACTCGGTTGCAGGGAAACGACCCGTCGCGGCGTATGGCTCATGGCGTTCAAGTCAGCTTGATTATACGAAGGGCAGCTCTTTCACCACGGAGACACCCGCCCTGAATTCACTTTCATCCGCAGAGATCGCCGAGCACTCTGATTGAATTCACATTGCTCCGTGCTCTCCATGCCTTCCGTGGTGAATGATTTTTTCTGTAGTCTGCGTCTCTGTGCCCCGAGCGAAGCCGAAGGGTGGTAAACAACTCCGCCGCCGGGATAAATACATCTTCTCGCGCCCATGTACTCTGCCGAGCTTCTTGATCATTTCGAGCATCCCCGCAATTCCGGCGAATTGCTCGACCCGGCGCCCATGTGCGGATTGAGAATCCCGCCTGCGGCGACATTCTGGAGCTCTTCGGTAAAGATCGACGCCGGCTGCATCGCCGAAATTCGCTTCCGCGCCAAAGGTTGCGTTCCGGCAATGGCCTGCGCCTCCGCTATAACCGAATTGGCGAAGGGAAAATCAATTGCCGAGGCCCGCACCCATTGGCAAAGAGGCCGTGATTCGCGCCGTTGGCAGTCTGCCGCCGGCTTCAGGGCACGCGGCGCAACTGGCGGTCGACGCCCTGCGGGCGGTTCTCAAAGTCGCAAGCTGAACGCGCATGTACCCCTCGGCGGCAAACTTAGACCGCGAATCGCCGCCCACGACATGTCGAAATCGGCAACCGGCAAATTTGGTCTGGCCCTCGATCCAAAATTAACAACACCCCTTTGCCAACTGGGTGCATCCTAACCAGAGACCAGCTTTTATACTTGCGTTCCAGCCGCAAAGCTGGGTACGATAGGAGCGTCCTCCAAATCGCCGCACCTCCCGTGCAGGCGTTCCTCGCGCCCAATTTCCGAGCGCCAGACGGACGTAACTGAATCGATTTCAGCGAAGTATCCAACCGCAGCCACGCCAGCGAGTGACTAAGTACGCTACTGCGCGGATCAGCGGTTCATAAATGTGGGATCCCGCTACCCGCGGGCCAAACAAGAGAGAAGCATGAATCAAGGATCGAATCCTCCTTCCGGAAATTCCGGAGGGAAGGGACGCAGACGGCGGCGCGGTCGCCGTGGACCCGTCGCGCACGGGGCGGCACAACCACAACAGCAACCGGGACAGCATCGTCATGGAGCCGGCAAGAACCGGCCTCCCGGCCGCAAGTCCGGGCCACGCCCCGCCGGCCAGAACCCGCTTGGCGGCGGCATCTACACCGCGCCCATGGACCACAGCTATCGCGCCCTCCAGAGCAACAACAGCAACGGCAACGCGCGCAGGCCTAACCGCGGCCGCATGGGCCAGCCGCTGGGCAAGCAATTTGTTCCGCCCGAGCCGGAGCCTCTGCCCATGACCTCCGAGAGCTCGCCCACTCGCATCTTCGCCTTCGTCGACGATCTCTTCTTCCTGGCAAAAATCCAGGAGACGGCGCGCAAGATGAACGTGAAGGTCGAGTTCGTCAAGACCGAGAAAGATCTCCAGGAAAAAATCGGCCAGAACGGCGACGACAAGCCCTCACTCATCATCTTCGACCTGAACAACGTCGGGGCTAAACCGCTCACCATGATTCCCAAGCTCAAGTCGAAGCTGAAGAAAGCTACCAACATCATCGGCTTCGTCTCGCACGTGCAGGGCGAACTGAAGATGAAGGCGCAGGAAGCGGGATGCGACATGGTCCTGCCACGCTCCGCGTTTTCGCAGAATCTGGCGCAATTGCTGCGCCGTCATGGCGCCCCCGAAGAAGCGCCGGAGCAGAGCCAGCAGCCCGAACCACCTCCGGCGCTGTAAGTTGTCCAGAGCGGATGGTGCCCAGCCGCCATCCACCCAGGGCAAAGAGTGGACATGATTGACCACGACGTACGGACCGATCCCGCTATCACGCCTATAACCGTACTGACCGGGTTTCTCGGCGCCGGCAAGACCACCCTGCTCAATCGTATCCTCAACGGCGATCACGGACTTCGCATCGCTGTCATGGTTAACGATTTCGGCTCCATCAACATCGATGCCGATCTGGTAGTTGGTGTGGAAGCCTGCGGAGACCTCATCAACCTGTCGAACGGCTGTATTTGCTGCAGCATGCGCGATGACATGCTTACGGCGGTCGAGCAACTTACGGAACGCCCCGAACAGCCCCAGTACATCATTGTTGAGGCCAGTGGCGTGGCCGATCCTTCCAGAATTGCCTTCACCTTCATGAACGCGAGCCTGCGTGGACGTGTCCGTCTGGACAGCATCCTGTGCCTGGTGGACGCGTCGCAGCTGTTTGCGGTGCCCGAGCAGATGGAGTTAAAGACTCGCCAGATCGCCTACTCGGATATGTTGATCCTGAGTAAGACGGATCTCGTCAGCCGCGCAGAAGCTGGCCGAATCAGAGCATGGCTCGATGACCGCATTGGTCGTTACCGTCTGGTGGAAGCGCCTCACGGCGAGGTGCCGCTGGAGATTCTGCTCTCCAGCGGACGCTTCGATCCCTCGCAGATCGAGACTGTGGGCGCGCCCGCCGACACATGCGCCGGCGCCGGCTGCAATCACGAAGGCCACCAGCACCATCCCTCAGCCTTTAGCACCTGGAGCTTCGAGACTGAGCGTCCCCTGGCGCTGGAGGCGCTGCGCTCCGCAGCCTCGAAACTTCCACCAAGCATTTATCGAGCCAAAGGTGTCGTGTATTCTTCCGACGTTCCCGACCGTCGTGCCGTATTGCAAGTGGTCGGCAAACGGGTGAACATCTCATTGCAGGATGAGTGGGGTGCGCGTCCCCGGCTGACCCAGATTGTGGCCATCGGCTCAGCCGAGGGCATCGATGCAAATGCATTGCAGGACAGATTCGAAGCGTGCCTTAGCGTATAGGCCCATGGTTGGGCCGCCGGTTCAGGTTTTAGATAAGCCGTGCTTCTGCGCTGTACAATCGCGACTGCATGAGCGGGCACGCACCATCCCTTATATCGTCTCAACTTCGTTCCCTTCGACGCACTTTGCTGCGCTGGTACGACACCAATCGTCGCGACCTGCCGTGGCGCCGCAATCGCAATCCTTATGCGTCTGGGTTTCCGAAATCATGTTGCAGCAGACGCGAGTGGCTGCCGTACTGGACCACTACGCCCGCTTCCTGCGCCGGTTTCCGACAGTCAAGGTGTTAGCAGCCGCTCGTGAGTCTTCCGTCCTCGCCATGTGGAGCGGGCTCGGCTATTACCATCGCGCCAGGCGAATGCACCAGGCCGCCAAATTCATTGCACGCGACCGACACGGGAAGTTTCCGCGGACTGCCGAAGATTGGTCCTCGCTTCCCGGCATCGGCCGTTACACGGCGGCGGCAATCGCCAGCATCTCGTTTGGTGAGGCCGTCGCCGTTGTGGATGGCAATGTGGAGCGCGTCCTCCAGCGTCTGCACGGACAGGCACAAGGTAAGCAAGCAGCCTGGCAACAAGCCGATATCTTGCTCGACCGCGCACGCCCGGGCGATTTTAATCAGGCGATGATGGAACTGGGCGCGACCATCTGCACTCCTCGTGCGCCGCAGTGCCTTCTGTGTCCTCTGAACCCATTCTGCAAATCTCGCGGTGCCGAACACCCGCAGCCGCAAGCCGCCAGGAAACGCAAGGCCATTGTCTACGCTCTCGCGCGAAAAAATTCTTCCGTGCTGCTCGTCCAGCGTCCAGCCGACGCCTCCCTGATGGCCGGCATGTGGGAATTGCCGGCGCTGGCTGCCGGCGTTACGAATGGAGCCGCACCGCTTCTGCAACTTCGCCACTCCATCACCGATACGGATTACCGCGTCGCCGTCGTTCGCCGTTCTGCCCGATCAGTTAGCACGATTTCGCAACTGACGCGCGATGGTTCACTCCTCAGCAGTGCAAGCGCCTGCCGCTGACGGGCTTAGCACGCAAGGTCCTTCGCCGATTGGCGGCTTGCGTCCAACTAGCGGCGCGGCTGAATCTATATATCGTTAAGTCGATTCTTTCGGAGGTTTCAGCGAGTGGTTACTTTGACCGCAGGTGTGCGCGCGCCAGAATTTTCGCTCCCAACAGTTGACGGCAAGCACGTGTCCTTGCAGCAGGCGCTAAACAAGGGCCCGGTCGTGCTGGCGTTCTTTAAGGTCAGTTGCCCGGTCTGCCAATACGCCTTTCCGTTCTTCCAGCGCATGTATCAGGCAAACCGCGATGCCAGCGTCACCATACTCGGCGTTTCGCAAGACAATGCTCGCGACACTGCGCCATTCATGAAGCAGTACGGAGTCACCTTCCCGGTCGCGCTCGACGATCCCAAAAACTACGCTGTATCGAACGCGTACGGGCTCACCAACGTTCCCACCCTCTTCTACATCTCACCGAGCGGAACCATCGAGATCTCGTCGGTTAGCTGGTCGAAGGCGGATGTGGAAGCTGTGAACGAGAAGCTGGCCGCGCTTCGTCAGCAACCGCCTTCGGTTCTCTGGGGCGCGCATGAGGACGTGCGCGACTTCCGCGGCGGCTGAAGCTCCAAGAACTGATCCGCGGTCCGCGGATCATAGGCTTGAGTCTTCCGCAAATTGCTTAATCGCTGCAAACGCGAATGCCCGCCCTTCAAGGGGGCGGGCACAACTCTTAACGCAAATTTCCCGACTACGCTTTTTCCAGATTTAACGCTCGCTTAAATGATCCGCGATCGTTCTTGATCTTCTCCTGTAGCAGCATGATCGCGTAAATCAATTGCTCCGGACGCGGCGGGCAGCCGGGCACATACACATCCACCGGGATCCACTGATTCACGCCCTGCACCAGCGCATAATTGTTGAACACGCCGCCCGAGGTCGCGCACGCGCCCATCGAGATCACCCATTTCGGCTCCGGCATCTGCTCGTAAAGCTCGCGAATCACCGGCGCCATCTTCTGCGAGACGCGGCCCGCGATAATCATCAGGTCCGACTGCCGCGGCGAAGGACGAAACACTTCGGCGCCAAAGCGCGCGATGTCGAAGCGCGACGCGCCCATGGACATCATCTCGATGGCGCAACACGCCAGACCAAAAGTCATCGGCCAGATGGAATTGCGCCGCACCCAGTTCACTACTGCGTCCATCGAGGCCATCACCACGCCTTCGTGCTGCTGCTCGCCGAACGTCGCGCGCAAAATGGCGCGCCGGCTGTGTTCCGGGCCCACCAGATTCTCAAAACGCTCGTGCCCTGTCTCAGGATTCTCGAAGTGCGGAATGCGCTGTTCAGCCATATCGTCCACCATTATACCTGCTGTTTTCGATGCTCCGCGGCATCGGCCCGACGCAACTCTGGCCCGCTACGCGATCAGGAGCGAGTGGCCGTCACCTGCAGGTATTCGTTACGCGTGACTGTGTGCTGCTCCGGGTCAGGCGCGACGTTGGCCTTCGACCAGAGCGCTGTCAGATCGCTGGCCAGCGCAGCCTGACCGGCTTCATCCAGCCGGCTAAACGCGACCTGCGTCGGTCCAAAGTAGGCTCGAAAGTAGTCGACTACTCCGGCTGGAGAGTACGGCAAATCGAATTCAATCGGTATCAGCTCAGTGCGAATCATCGTGAAGTGCGATCTCAGGTACTCACGAACTGCCTTCTGATCGCCCCAGAGAAGCGGGGACGGAACTCCCGGCGGAGGCGGCACGTGTTTTGCGGTCGTGCGAAACATGTCGCCGGTAAAGCTGGCGGGATTCCAGTTGGCCATCGCGAGTAGACCGCCCGGCTTGAGCACGCGAGCGATCTCTGAAACGACACGTTCCGGACGCGGCGCGAACATTGCTCCGAACATGGTTGCTACCACGTCGAAAGACGCGTCATTGTATGGCAATTGCTCGGCATCGCCTTCGTCAAAGTTGACGATGAGGCTCTCGGCCGCGGCGCGCTCGCGTCCCTGCGCAAGCAGGTTCGGAGCGATGTCAACTCCGGTGACGATGGCTCCGGCGCGTGCCATGGGAATCGCGACATTGCCGCTGCCACAGGCTATGTCCAACGCGTGAACGCCGGGACGGATTGCAAGCCGGCTGACAAACTCCTCGGCGATGCGGACAGTGTTCTTGGCAATTTCGCCGAAATTGCCAGCCATCCACGTGGCCCGCATCGACTGCTTGATGTTTTGCATGGAAGGTGCTGAAGAAGACATCCCTCACCCCTGAGAGAAAGATTGCCAAAAAGAATGACTCGGGTCCATGAGGCAGTCAAGGCGCCGACTGGCCTACACCGTTAGCACCACTTTGCCGAACATCTCGCTCTTAGCCAGGTACTCGTGCGCAGCCCGCGTCTCGCTCAATGGGAACGTGCGATCGACAACCGGCTTCAATTTGCCGGCGAACACATGTTTCAGAACTTCGTACAACTCGCCCATTTCGCCCATGTAAGAGCCCAGCAGCGAGATCTGCTTGGCGAACAGCACGCGCAGGTCTAGTTGGGCTTCGTAGCCGGTGGTCGCGCCGCATGTCACCAGAGTTCCGCCCGGCTTCAACGATCGCACGCTGTCCGGCCACGTCGCCTGTCCCACATGCTCGAAGACGACATCCACGCCGCGCTTGTTGGTGATTCGCCGTACCTCGTCCGCAATCTTCTGCTTGTAGTGGTCGATGGTATGGTCGGCGCCAAGTTCGCGCGCCTTGGCCAGCTTGGGTTCGTCGCCCGCCGTAGTGATGACTTCAGCGCCCAGCATCTTGGAGATCTGAATCGCCGCCGAGCCAACGCCCGAGCCTGCGCCCAGCACCAGCACCGTCTGTCCGGCCCGGAGATGCGCGCGCCCCAGCAGCATGTGCCACGCTGTAAGAAACACCAGAGGAACACTGGCGGCCTGCACAAAATCCAGCGAGTCGGGAATCGGGATGACGTTCACCCGCGGGACAGCAATTAGTTCGCAATTGCCGCCATCCACCGCATTGCCCAGCACCGCGAACTGCGGGCAGAAGTTCTGATGTCCGCCATGCACTGCTCACAGTGATTGCAGAAGACCATCGGCGCCAGCAGCACGCGCGTGCCGGGCTTCACATCCGTGATGTACTCGCCGCTCTCGACCACCTCGCCCGCAATGTCGCTGCCCAGGATATGAGGGAAGGTCGATGCCCTTCAATCCCTCACGCGCCCACAGGTCAAGATGATTCAGCGCGCACGCCCGGACCCGCACCAGCACATGATCCTTGCGCAATAGTGGATCGGGCGCATCTTCGTACTTGAGAACTTCTGGACCACCGAATTCATGAATGCGAACCGCTTTCACGGGGGATTCTCCTGGTCGTATTGTCCAACTAAATCGACCCAAGTCTTGCAGCTACAAGGCGCCCAGCCGTTTCAGAATGCGAACCGCTTTCGCTCCTCCGCCAGGGCCGTCACCGCATTCTTAAACCAGGGCCGCAATTGGAATATTACTCCGGGTCTCAGCAACGCTGTACCATTGGGCGTGTAGTTGCACCGGCTCTGTCTCGCAACATGGGGAGCATCTGATGCACCGAACAACTGCCTTCGTCTTTGTTTTAGCTTTAGCGCTATTCGGTCCGACTTTCCTCGCAGCCCAGAACACTGCCACCTCCGGCGCGGCCCAGCCGCGCGCCCGCGATCTTGGCATTCCCTTCGACGGCACGCCCGGGCCGCTGAACGCGATCACCGATGTTCCGGGCGTCGAGGTCGGTTACAAGACGTTGATCTCGGGCGAGGGACGTCTCGTCATCGGTAAGGGTCCAGTGCGAACCGGCGTGACGGCGATTCTGCCGCGCGGCAAACAGAACAGGAAGAGCGTCTTCGCTGGTTACTTCGCCGGGAACGGCAATGGCGACATGACGGGAACTCACTGGATCGAGGAAAGCGGGGTTTTGGAGACGCCCATTCTCATTACCAATACCGGCAGCGTGGGAGTGGTCCGAGATGCGGCGGTGGCGTGGATGGTGAAACGCGGACAATCCGGCGCGTTCTGGTACCCAGTGACGGCGGAGACTGCCGATTGGCCGCTCAACGACATCCGGGGCCAGCACGTTACCGCGCAGGACGCATGGGACGCGCTCGATTCGGCCAGCGGCGGTGCCATCCTGGAGGGCAATGTCGGCGGCGGCACCGGGATGGTCTGCAACGGCTTCAAGGGCGGAACCGGCACCTCGTCGCGCAAGCTCGCAGCCGAGGCCGGCGGCTACACCGTCGGCGTACTGGTGCAGTGCAATTACGGATACTCGAGCGGCCTCCTGGTCGCGGGCATTCCCGTTGCGCGCGAGATGAAGTTGCAGAAGCGCTGCGTCGAGAAAAAGTTGGATCCACCGATTACCAATTGGGATGGCACGCCGGCAGCAGTTTGCGAGCCCAACCTCGCCAGTACAGCTGATGGTATTCGGCCGCCGGAAATGGGTTCCATCATCGTGATTGTCGCCACGGACGCGCCCCTCACCCCGGACCAGTTGAAACGCCTGGCGCGTCGCGTTTCGGTTGGATTGGGCCGCCTGGGAGCGATCGAGGGCGACAGCTCCGGCGATATCTTCCTGGCATTCTCCACCGCGAACCTCGGCGCGGACGAGGGCAACAGCACCGCGGACTTCACCCAGCCGAATGCGAAGCTGGAGCGCATGCAGAGCTGGAAGCTGAACCCGATTTTCGCCGCCGTGATCGAAGCGACGGATGAGTCCGTCATCAACGCCTTGATCGCAGCCAAGACGATGATCGGCGCAGACTACTGGGTCGTGCCGGCTCTGCCGCACGACCAACTGCAGCAGGTGCTGCGCAAGCACGGGGTGCTGAAGTAAACTCAATAAAATCCATGGGCCGATTCCAGATGCTCAGAAAGACATCTAAACTGGGGTAAGGCCATCCGTCTTTGGCTAATTGCTAACGGCTAATTGCTAATTGCTGCTTTGATGGACATCTACGAACAAATCGTGCAGCTTCGCCGCGAGGGCCGTCGCGGAGCGGTCGCCACCATCACCAACGCTCGCGGCTCTATTCCATCCTTCCAGACCGCGAAGATGCTGGTGCGCGACGACGGCTCCATTGCAGGCACCATCGGCGGCGGTTGCGTCGAAGCCGAAGTGTGGCAGGCCGCGCGCGAAGTGATGGAAGCAGAGAAGCCGCGCTCGCTCACCTTCAATCTCAACAACAATCCCAAGTACGACACCGGCCTGGTTTGCGGGGGTACGCTGGAAATCTTCATCGAGCCCGTGCTTCCGCCGGCGCTTCTGTACATTTTTGGCGCCGGACACGTCGCGTACAACCTGTACAAGATCGCGGCCACGGCCGGATTCGAGGTCATCGTGACCGACGACCGCGAGTCGTACGCCAATCGCGAGCGCTTTCCCGATGCCCGCGAAGTGATTGCGGGCAATTTTGACGAAGTGACGGCCCGCCTTAGTCCGCCCGAAGGATCGTACATCGTCATTGTGACTCGCGGACATCGCGACGACATGCGCGTGCTGCGCTGGGCCATCAACGCGCGCGCCCGCTATCTGGGAATGATCGGCTCCAAGCGCAAGACGATTACGATCTACAAAGAGCTGGAAAAGGAAGGCGTTCCGGCAGAGAAGTTCGCCAATGTCCACGCGCCCATCGGGCTGGAGATCGGCGCGGTCACGCCCGAAGAAATCGCCGTCGCCATTGTCGCGGAAATGATTGCCGAGCGCCGGCACGCGACGCCCAACATCACAAGCAAAATGTATTCCTATCCGCCCGGGCGAGAAGAACAAGACGCGACCGAGGAAGAAACCATGCGCAATTCCTGACCCTACTTCTTGGCCGCACTCGCCGCGACCGGCTTTTGCTTGGCGTCACTCTTGGTTACCAACTTGCGAACGCTCTCGCGCTTCTTCTCTTTCGCTTTGCGCAGCCGATGTTCCCGAGACTTGTCTCCATTGCGAAATGACATAATTTTCACCTCGCTGCGATGGTACAGCAGTTTCCGAGTCTGTGTCTGAGGGCGGTGGAAGCGCCCGGCAGACTCTCGTGCCTTGTTGAAGTAGCCTCAGCCGCTTCAACACACGGCCCCTATTACGAGTTCTCGATGATTAGTCCACTAGTACGGTGCAATGATTCCGCCCATGTTCCGCGAAGCCGGCAACTTTGCCGGCGGGGCGAACGCTTCCAGGCCCCAATATTTCGCAAACACATCCAGATACTTGTAGCCTGAGCCGGTATTGAACAGCACAACCTTGTCGGTGGCACTGAGAAATCCGCTGTGCAGAAACTGTTTGTATGCCGCCAGCGCCGCTCCGCCTTCGGGCGCAGGAAAAATGCCCTCCGTCGTCGCCATTTCCTTCACACCTTCCATAATCGCGTCATCGCTCACCGCAATCCCTGTGCCACAGCTTTTGCGAACGATGTCGAGGATGATGAAGTCGCCATACGCTTTCGGCACGCGGAGTCCGGCAGCCAATGTATGCGCGTCCGGCCACATCTTCGACACCGCCTCGCCCTCCTGTAGTGCTTTCGGGATCGGCGCGCAGCCCTCGGCCTGAATGCAGATCATCTTGTGGCCGCTTGCCGGCCTCAATCCAGCCCAGCTCTTCCATTTCTGCGAACGCCTTCCACATTCCAATCAAGCCAACACCGCCGCCCGTGGGATACAGAATTGCGTCGGGCAGGGTCCATCCCATCTGCTCGGCCACTTCGTAGCCCATAGTCTTTTTGCCCTCGACGCGAAACGGTTCCTTCAGCGTTGAGACGTCAAACCAGCCCTCCTGCTCCTTCCGCTCGGCAACCATGCGGCCACAGTCGCTGATGAGTCCATCGACCAGCGTCAGGTGCGCACCCTGCGGCCTCCACTTCCAACCGGTTCGCGATGGGCACATCTTTCGGCATGAAGACGTACGCTTCCAGACCACCCGCAGCCGCATAGGCCGCAAGCGCTCCTCCGGCATTTCCCGCGGAAGGCGCGGCCAGCGTCTTCAGCCCATAATGTCGAGCCATGGTGATCGCCGCACTCATTCCGCGCGCCTTGAACGAGCCCGTGGGATTCAGGCCTTCATCCTTGATGAGCAGGTTGGGGTACTTGCGGCTCGGCAGAAGCGGCGTAAATCCTTCGCCAAGAGTCACTGGCTCAGCGCCGGGAAAGACCGCGGCATAGCGCCACATGTTGGCTGGTCCAGCGGCAATCGAGTCGCGCGCTGTGGCCTGACGGATCGCCTCCAAATCGTACCGCACATAAAGCGGACCGCCGTCTTTGGGACAAATCGTGGGAGCCGATTGCGGCGGATATTTCTCCCCGCACTTGCTGCATTCGAAAAGGATGATGGTTGCCATGAAGCATTGACTCTAGAAGGCTGGAGCCGGGTTGGCAAGGTGCGCTGCGGCATTTTTTCGGCTGCTATAATCCGCGCAGTTCCCTCCTATGAGCGAGCCCTCCACACCGCTGATGCGGCAATATACCGCGATCAAGAAAGAGCATCCCAATGCGCTCCTCTTCTTCCGCCTGGGTGACTTCTACGAACTTTTCTTCGAAGATGCGGTGGTCGCCGCGCGCGAGTTGCAAATCACGCTCACCTCGCGCAACAAAGAAAAGGGCGCTGCCATTCCCATGTGCGGCGTGCCCTATCACTCCGCCGACAACTACATTGCCAAGCTGATTCGCAAGGGCTTCAAGGTCGCCATCTGCGAGCAAATGGAGAATCCGCGGCTGGCCAAGACGCTGGTGAAGCGCGAGGTCACGCGCGTGCTCACGCCGGGAACGGCGGTGGATGCGCATCTTGACTCGGAAGAGAACAACTTTCTGGCCTGCGTGGCGCGCGCCGGAAATGCCGTCGGATTTGCCGCACTCGATCTTTCGACTGGCGAGTTTCGCGCCACCGAGTTTGTCGGTGACGACGCCGAACGCCGCATTCGTGAGGAGCTGCTGGTTCTGCGTCCGCGCGAGATGCTTTTCGCCTCGTCGCTGCCGCTCTTCGAGCAGCCGCGAACGCGACGACGCAAGCTGCTGCTGCTCCGCGCATCGCATCAATCGAGAATGCCAGTTGGGCCGAGACGCCGCTCGACGACTGGGTCTTCGCACCTGACTACGCCATTCCGCAGGTGGAAAATCACTTCGGCGTGCTGTCGTTGGAAGGCTTTGGACTGGCCAACCGCGCGGCTGCCGCGACGGCGGCGGGCGCAATCCTGCATTATGTTCGCACCACGCAGCGCGGCTCGCTCGATCATGTCGACCGCATCGGCTTCTACGAGCGCCAGAATTGCCTGGTGCTGGACGCGGTCACCGTCCGCAATCTGGAGCTGATCGAGCCGCTCTTCGCCGGCTCGGGCGAACAGGCCACGCTCTTCCGCTGCCTCGATTGCACGGTTACGCCCATGGGCAAGCGCCTGCTGCGCGCCTGGATGCTGCGCCCATCCATCGATCTGGGGGAGATCAGCCAGCGATTGGACGCGGTCGAGGCTATGGTGAGCGACCTGGTCGGGCGCGAAGAGTTGCGCCGCTCCATGGAAGGCATTCTTGATCTGGAGCGTCTGCTGAGCCGCGTCACGCTGGAGACCGCCAACCCGCGCGACCTGCTGGCGCTGGCAACATCGTTGGCAAAACTTCCGGCGGTACGAACTACGCTGTCCCACTTCCCTGCCGATCGATTGCAACTGCTGCACGCCCAATGCGACGAGCTTGCCGATCTGCGCGAGCGCATTCTCTCCTCACTGGAAGATGACCCGCCGCTGACGCTCGCTGATGGCGGCGTAATTCGCACCGGCGTCGATGCCACGCTCGACGAGTTGCGCGACCTCAGCCGTAACAGCAAGCAATACATCGCGCAGATCGAGCAGCGCGAGCGCCAACGCACCGGCATCGGCTCACTGAAAGTCAAGTTCAACAGCGTCTTCGGCTATTACCTTGAGATTTCGAAGGCGAACCTGCATCTGGCTCCCGCTGACTACGACCGCAAGCAGACGCTGGTGAATGCCGAACGCTTCACCACGCCCGAGCTGAAGGAGTATGAGGCCAAGGTTCTGGACGCGCAGGAGAAGATGGTCGAGATCGAGCGCCGGCTGTTTGCCGAGCTGCGCTCCGCCATTGCCGCCGAGGCGCGCCGCATCCGGCAAACTGCGCTGGCATTGGCTGAAATCGATCTGCTTGCCGCCTTCGCTTTCTTGGCAGCCAATCGCAATTATTGCCGTCCCAAGCTGGACGACAGTGCTGATATCGAGATTGTCGAGGGCCGCCATCCCGTCATCGAGCAGCTGGAAATCTCCGGCGTCGCTGATCGCTTCGTGCCTAACGATCTTTATCTGAACAGCGCCACTCATGCCATCCTGCTGATTACCGGGCCCAACATGGGTGGCAAATCTACTTACCTGCGGCAGGCGGCGCTGATCGCGTTGATGGCGCAGATGGGATCTTACGTGCCCGCACGTTCCGCGCGTCTCGGTCTGGTGGACCGCATCTTCACTCGCATCGGCGCGGCCGACAATCTGGCACGCGGCCGCTCCACTTTCATGGTCGAGATGACGGAGACGGCGGCGATTCTTAACACCGCGACACCGCGTTCGCTGATTCTGCTCGACGAGGTGGGCCGCGGCACTGCGACCTATGACGGGCTGGCCATCGCCTGGGCGGCGATCGAATACATTCACACCAACACGCGCGCCAAGACGCTGTTCGCAACCCATTATCACGAACTGACAGAGCTGGCCGACCGCCTGAGCGGGGTGAAGAACTATCACGTGTCGGTGAAGGAAAGCGGTGGCGGAATTGTTTTTCTGCGCAAAGTTGAGGAGGGTGCGGCCGACAAGAGCTATGGCATCGAGGTCGCAAAGCTGGCGGGACTGCCCATCGATGTCATCAACCGCGCGCGAGAAGTTCTGGCCGAACATGAAAGCGCGGAGCGCAGCGCGGTCAAACATCTGGCGCACGACGAAGCGCTCGGGCCCGCCCCAATGCAGCTCACCATCTTCACTCCGTTATCACAGAAGATCGTGGATCGCCTGAAGCAGACCGACCTCAACCAACTGAGCCCGCTGGAAGCGCTGAATCTGCTCTACGAATTGAAGAAGCAGATGGAGTGAAGATCGCTGTCTACTTCGATTGTCGGTGACGGGGGCGTCTTTCCCAGAAGTTCCTGCCTTCGCATCCCAGTTTGGAACGCGACGCGTGCGAGCCTTTCCATCCCTTCGCCGCTCATTTATACTTGCCCGTTTCGCGTATGCTTAGAACAGCAGCTATAGAGCCCAAGGAGTGCCGGTGAAGATCCTGGTCTGCATGAAGCAGGTCCCGCAGAAGGACGCGCCGCTCAAGCTGAACGAGAGCGGCACGTGGATTCGCGACGATGTTTCCTACGAAGTGAACGAGCCCGATGCTTACGCCCTGGAAGAGGCGTTGCGCCAGAAGGAAAAGCATGGCGGCGAGGTGGTGGTTATCACCAGCGGCCCGGCGCGCGCCCAGCAGGTGTTGCGCGAGGCGCTGGCCAAGGGCGCCGACCGCGCCATTCATCTCGAAGGCGACGGATTTGTCACGCTGGACGCCTTCAACACCGCCAAGGCGTTTGCGGCAGCCATCAAGGACGAGAATTTTGATCTGATTTTCACTGGGCTGCAATCCGACGATTACGGCTTCGCCCAGACCGGCGTTATTCTGGCGGAGTTGCTGGGCTGGCCGCACGCCACCATCATCATGCAGATCGAGAAGGGCGACAGCGGCATCCGGGTAAAGCGTGAATTGGAAGCCGGATTCTTCCAGTTTGTGGACATGCCGCTGCCGGCGGTGCTCACCATTCAATCCGGAATTAACAAGCTGCGCTATGCCACGCTGATCGGCATTAAGCAGGCCAAGAACAAGCCCATGAAGAAACTGGGCTTCGACGAGATGAAGCCGTCGCTGGGCGATAACCTGCAAACGATCGAGAAGCTGTACATTCCGCAGAAGACGAAGAAGACCGAGGTCATGGAAGGCCCGCCGGCCGAAATCGCGAAGAAGTTGGTGGAGAAACTGCGCAACGAACTGAGGGTGATTTGAGGAACTAGCAATTAGCAATTAGCAGTTAGGAAGCTCTGCTTAAGTATTGCTTTGAAAGGGACCGCCTTCAGGCGGTCCGCAAAGTTGAGCCAAATGAGCCCGGCTTTAGCCGCTGGGGGACTTCGTCACGACTTGATCAGGGGCTGATCGCCCGCAGGGGCTAAAGCCCGCACTGATTTTGTAGCACTTGCGGCACGGCTGAAGCCGAGCCCTTTCAAAGCTGAGGATTAATCAGAGTTTCCCTAAGTGCTAACGGCTAAATGCCAAGTGCTGACTTACAATCGGCATCTAAACCGGGTGGGCCAAATTCGTAAAAGGAGCTCTGCTCGTATGCCAGGATTCGATCGCGATCAGCTCGCCATTGACAACACCGTCGAGAACCGCCGCCTGGGCTCAGTCTTGCTCACTTTGGGCTGGATATTGCTGTGGATGGATGCGGTGCTCGGAGTTTTCTTCTTCATCAGCCTGCGCAATGGATCGTGGTTTTGGCCGATATGGCTGGCCATTGAAGGCATTCTGGGATTAGCGCTGGTGATAATGGGAACGCGCTACCGGCGGGCCATCGGCCCCACCAGGTTAGGTCAGCGTGACCTTCAGCGAAGTTTGGCCCAGCAGCGCCAGGATGACGCGGAAGACCACCAGGTAGCTTGAGCTTTCGGCGGCGGCAAAGTTTGGGGTAGCAGTGTGAGTGGCAGGTCGCAGCCCGCCAACGGCGGGCAGGAGTCGGGGTCCGCGGAAGACGCCTCCTTTGCGTCTTCTGGGGTGATCAGGAGGCGGCTATGTCATCGGTGGAAGAGAAGCGCGAAAGCGGCTCAGTCCTTATGGTGATCGGCTGGGTCTTCATGGCGTTTGCATTTCTGGTTATGTTTTTCTATCCGGCGGCAGCGAAGCTGGGTGAAACGCGGTTCGGGATCATCGCAGCTTGCCTGGGCGTTACAGGCCTCGTCATGAGCATTGTCGGGGTCGGGATAAGACGCCGGAATCGCTGAGTTGCGGAATGCGAAGGCAATCCGTCACGACGGTTAGGCCCCGAGGTCGGGAGCGCGGCGCCGCTCTATATCCGCGGCTGGGAGCAGAGTCGGCTTTCAGCTTCGCAACTCTAGACCGCGGTCGTGATCAACAGGCTTTTTTACTGGCTGGAACAACTGGAACAATGGGGACGAACGGATCGCAATGGCAGATACCATCCTGGTGGTAGTGGAACAACGTGAAGGCAAGCTGAATCGGGTTTCTCTGGAGACCCTGACGGGCGCGCAAGCTTTGGCCGCCGAAACCGGCTGGACGCTGGAAGCGGCCGTGGCCGGCAGCGGTGTGGGCGACATCGCCAGTGAGATCGCGACCAGGAAACTTGCCAAGGTGTACGACATCGAGTCCGCGAAGCTGGAGCCCTACACTCCCGACGGCTTCGTCGCCGCACTCAAGAACTTCATTGCCCAGAAGCAGCCTAAGCTGGTGCTGATGCCGCACACCTACCAGGTGCGCGACTTCGCCCCGAAACTTGCTGCTGCGCTGAATCGCTCGCTCATCAGCGATGCTGTCGGCTACAAATACGAGGGTGGCAAGCTGCTGTTCACGCGGCAGATGTTCCAAGGCAAGTTTGCTGCGGACGTATCGTTCGTGGGTGAAGCTCCCTATTTCGCGACCTTCCAGAATGGCGCCTTCCGCGGCGATCAAGTCCAGCCGGGTGATGCTGCCGCGCCGGTGGAAACCGTCGCGGTGGAGATTGGCGACAACGTTGTGCGGAACAGGCCGGAAGCTCCGTTCAAGGAGGCCAAGCAGGCGGTCGACTTGACGCAGGCCGCGATCATCGTCGCCGTGGGGCGCGGAATCAAAGAGCAGAAGAATATCGATCTCGCCCGACAGTTAGCGGATGCGCTGGGCGGCGAGATCGCGGCCTCGCGGCCGATTTGCGATTCCGGTTGGCTGCCCATGGATCGTCAGGTAGGTTCGTCCGGACAAACGGTAGCGCCCAAGCTTTATCTGGCATTGGGCATCAGCGGCGCCATCCAGCACGTCGTCGGAATGAAGGGCGCGCGCACGATCATCGCCGTGAACAAGGATTCGGAAGCGCCGATTTTTGAGATTGCCGACGTTGCCGTGGTGGGAAACTTGTTTGAAATTGTTCCGCCGCTGGTGGAGGAGGTGAAGAAAGCAAAGAGTGCTTAGGTATCTGCTGAAAAAAATCATTCGTTAGGGGTTATTATCTTACTTGGTTGTCGCGGGTGGACTGTGGTCGACCCGAAAACTGCTATCCTGCTTCAGCAGTGTCCTGAATCGCACTCGCGGTGAAAATATTTTCGGGTATCGATCGAGCCCAAGAACTTGCGCCTTCCTCGCTGCGTATATCAGGTTTCCCTGCTTCGCTGTCAGCTGTCTGACGCTGTGGCTGGGTATCGCGTAGTGTGTAAGAAGTAGATGAACCTCTGAACCGCATTGTCTCCGGAACCGGAATAAGACCCAATGATTGTGTTTCGCACCCCGCTCCCCGATGTTGATCGTCCTGCAATGGAGGCCGATGTCGTCATTGTTGGCGGCGGCCCGGCAGGCATGGCTTGTGCGCTACGACTCTCGCAGCTCATCGACGAGCACAACGCCAAACATCCCGATGCGCAGCTCAGCAAAGAGAATGTCTATCTGCTGGAAAAAGCCCGCGATGTGGGGGCGCATTGTCTTTCCGGAGCGCTGCTCGATCCTCGCTCCATGCGCGAACTCCTTCCCGGCTTCGAAAAGGAAGCGCCGCTGGACGCCGCGGTCGCCGGCGAGGCGGTTTACTTCCTTACGCCCACCGGCAAATTCAAGTTTCCCATCACGCCGCCGCCAATGCGTGACCATGGCAACTACGTCATCTCGATCAACCGCTTTGTGAAGTGGCTGGGCAGCAAGGTTGAAGAGGCCGGAGTAACTGTGTTCACCGGATTTGCCGGTTCGGAGCTGTTGTTCGACTCCGGCCGCGTGGTCGGCGTCCGCACCGACGACAAAGGCGTCGACAAGGCTGGCCAGCGGAAATCCAATTTCGAGCCCGGCTACGATCTGAAGTCCAAGGTCGTGATTCTCGCCGAAGGTTCGCGCGGCTCGTTGACTAAGCAACTCATCGGCCGCTTTCAACTCGACCGCGAGCGCAATCCACAAACTTACGGCGTCGGAGTCAAGGAACTGTGGGAATTGCCCGCCGGCCGCATAGCTCCCGGCGAAATCATCTACACCATGGGCTACCCGCTTACTTTCAACGAGTACGGCGGTGCCTGGATCTATGGATCGAAAGACAACCTCGTCTCGCTCGGCTTCGTTACTGGCCTGGATTATGAGGACCCGCGGGTTGATCCGCAGCGCATTCTCCAGCAGTTCAAGAAACACCCTTTCATTGCCAAACTGCTGGAGGGTGGGAAGATGGTGCGTTATGGCGCCAAGTCGCTACCCTATGGAGGCTGGTGGTGTGTCCCGCCGCTGGCGGGCGACGGCTGGATGATCGTCGGCGACTCAGCCGGTCTTGCTCAATTCGCAGCGGCTGAAGGGAATTCATCTCGCAATCAAGAGCGGAATGCTGGCCGCCGAGACCGCCTTCGATGCCATGGCCAAGCAGGATTTTTCGCTGCCGGTGCTGGAGACCTTTCAGACCCGGGTGGAGAAGAGCTGGATCAAGTCTGAGTTGTGGCCGGTGCGCAACTTCCATCAGGGATTCGAAGGCGGATTCCTGTCAGGAATGTTCCACGCGGGCGTTCAGCAGTTCACCGGCGGACGCGGCCTGAAAGCGCACTACACGAATGAACCCGGGCACCAGCGCATGCGGCATCTCGGCCGTCTGGCGGCCGACGGCGGCAGCCGTAGCAGCATCATCGGAGCAGCTAAAGGCGATGGCAAGCTTACCTTCGACAAGCTCACGGACCTGTATCACTCGGGCACGAAACACGAAGAGGATCAGCCGGCGCATCTCGTCATTCACGACACCAACATCTGCAACGAGCGATGCGTGACGGAGTTCGGCAATCCCTGCAAGAACTTCTGTCCGGCCAATGTGTACGAGATGGTCGAAGCGCAGGATACGCCGAGCGGCCTGGAAATCCACCTGAACCCGTCGAACTGCGTGCACTGCAAGACCTGCGACATCATGGATCCCTACGAGATCATCACCTGGGTCCCACCCGAAGGCGGCGGCGGCCCCAATTATGAGGGGATGTAAGGACATCGGCTGTCAGCTATCAGCCGTCAGCCGTCAGCTCGCGCTTTCAGCTGCTAGCTTTTAGCCCTTCGCGACCCGGATCGCTTCTCGCTATTGGCTTTTCGCTGGAAAATGATTTGTCATCCCGACCGACGGCTTCAGCCCGAGCGGAGGGATCTGCGGTTTGATCGCGCCGTATGACATCGGCGCTGGAAGCCTCGTTCCTCGGGAAGCGCCACTAGCCCCTGATCCCTGGCCCCTGACCTCTCATCCAGCTTGCCGCTGCTTTCCCCCGACCCGTGCGTCTATAATGGCTGAACTGTTTCCGACCTCCGCGGCCTAATGGCATACCGATGGCTGCGGCGGCGGTGTCCCGTGTCCTTCGACTCGCGGCCCAAGAGGGCCGCTCGCTCAGGATGACAGCGGGGCCGAGGGTGTGGAGGGAAACGTCCACGCCTCCCGTGCTTGGAAAGGAAACGATCGCAGGGCTGCCTTCGCATTTCTGCGTCTTCCCTTCCCAGCACAATCGAACTTCCCGCCCTGGCCAAAAGAAGGCTGGAACGGGGCACCCGGCTTTTCGCTACTCGCTCTTCGCTCTTCGCCAACTTCGGCAGGAGCCTTTGGCGAGGCGAAGAGCGAGCAGCGAAGAGCGATGTTCCTACACGACAAACACGGCCGCCGCATCAGCGATCTGCGGATCTCCATCACCGATCGCTGCAACTACCGGTGCGTCTACTGCCGCTCCGGCAGCGACGGGCCGCAGTTCCCGGAAATGCCGATCGCCGATTACTTGCGTATGGCGCGCGTCTTCGTCGGCTTGGGAATCACGAAGGTCCGGCTGACCGGCGGCGAGCCGCTTCTGCGCAAGGGTCTGGTCGAGATGGTGCGCGAACTTGCTCAGATGCACACCGTCGAAGGCGCTCCGCTCGATATTGCCATCACCACTAACGGACATTTGCTGGCCGACATGGCGCAGCCGCTCGCTGATGCTGGCTTGTCGCGCGTCACCGTCTCCATGGATGCTGTGGATCCGGAACGCTTCGCCCGCATTACGCGCGTGGCTAACGGCTACGAGAAGGTGCTCGCCGGAGTTCGCGCGGCCCAGCGTGCCGGCCTCGATCCGGTGAAGATCAACTGCGTGCTACTGCGCGGCTTCAACGATGACCAGATTGCCGCCTTTGGCCGCTTCGCGCGCGAGGAAGGCGTCGTCGTCCGCTTCATCGAGTTCATGCCGCTGGAGGAAGATCGGGTGTGGTCGCCGGAGATCGTCGTTTCGCTTGACGAAATTCTGCGGCGCATGGGGGAGTTCATGCCCTTGCGGGAGATCGGCCACGCCGGAAGCGAGACCGCCCGGCGCTACGTCTTCGAAGATGGCGTTGGGGAGATCGGCATTATCGCGCCGGTATCGCATCCGTTTTGCGGCCATTGCAGCCGCGTGCGCGTCACGTCCGATGGCAAGATTCGCACCTGCCTGTTCTCAGTGCGCGAGCACGACCTGGCAGCTCAGATGGAGGCTGGAGCGAGCGATGACGAGCTGGCTGAGTTTATTCGCGGTGTAGTCGATCAGAAAGAAGCGCGCCACCATATCGGCGAGCCAGGCTTCATCCCAGCCTCGCGAACGATGGTGCACATCGGCGGCTAGGACATCAAAGTCGGGGTAGTTTCCAGCCGCAGCGTAGCCGGGTAGAGCGGCGCGTTTTAACTAAATAGTTAGTTAACTCGCTGGAGTTGCGGTGGTCACTTCGATACCGCCGCAAACAGGTCTGACTTCAGCAGCGCCTGGAAGCGCTGATCGTCGCTTTTGAAGTGCATCTGCAGCAGATCGTTCGAGCTGTTCACCGTAGTGTCCTCCAGCGCGATCTTTTCGGTTGGACTTGCGCTCATCTTGCGGAACAGCACTCCAGCCTTCACCAGGCCCGACAAAGTGGCTGCGGTCACGGTATCGGAGGTCTTCACACTCAGATCGAAGGTGACTCCGTTGTTGAAGTTCATCACGTAATCGGAGGCCAGCAGCCGCTTCTTGATGACATCGAAATCGGTCAGCGAGCCAGCCTGGCCCAACGCCGACTTCATCATGTTCTGCGTGCCCGCCTGGTCCAGCACGCTCCATATGGTCGCGCTATCGATGCTGGTGATCAGGTCGTCAATGACGGTGTTGGTCTGCACCGATTCGGCGCCGTTATCGCGCACGTCGATGGCGCCCTTGATCGCGGCGTTCTCGCCAAACAGGATCGTGGTGGGATCCAGAAATACCATCTCCATCCCTGAGCCCATGGGGTAGATGTAGGACAGAAGATATTTTTCCGGCTTGATCTTCTTGACCCGCATCTTTTGCAGGAACTCTTTCTGCTTGAGCGGACCTTGTGCAATGCCGATGCTGCGCAACACTCCCTTGGGCCCGCGGTAGCTGACGAACGTCAGCTGCTCCACATCCTTTTCGGGATCGATGCCCACTCCCTTCAGCGCGCTCTCGAACTGCTTCACGTTGTCCGGCATCACGCGGTCGCGGAGGGCGCGCGCCGTCTGCGAATCGCGCAGCGCGCTGTAATCCACCGAGATGATCTGCTGCACGGCAGCGGGAACAACCGTCTGGGCATTGCTGCTTAAGGGTGCGGCGGAGGCCGGCAGGCACATCACGCCGCTCAGAAAAAGACTGGTGAGAATCTGCTTCATACTTGTCCTATTTTACTCGACTGCCTCGGCACAGATGCCGAAATACTCGCCATTTGTTGCTTGCACATCACTGACCGCAATCGGCCGGGCAGGGAGTTAGACGACACAGCCTCGGCAACATCACTGGCGGATCGTAGTAAACTATCTGCACAAGGAACGATTATGGGCGCTATCGACGACGTTCAGACTGTAATGCAGGACTTTCTCGCTCCTGAGCTTCGGGAGTTAAGAGTGCGCATCGACAACGTGGAGCGCCATGTCGAAGAACTACAGGGCTCGATGCAGGAGCAGTTCCAGCAAGCTGAGCGGCGCGCCGAAAGACGGCATGAAGACATGATGTTCTTGATTCGCCAAGGCCAAGAGGTCCGCAACCTGGCTGAACGATTGGCCGCCGTGGAAGAAAAGCTTCGAGCGTCTCATTAACCGTGACCTCCGTTGTCCCGGCCTAAATCCTTAGCCTCTCACCACTGCCACTCTCTGCTTTACGTCCGCCAGAAACCCCTCATCCTTGATATCGCCGAGATTGATCTCGACATTAGCCAGTGCGCCTTCCATCGCCGCTCGCGCCAGCGATACTCCTACGGTCAGGTCAGACGCCATTCTCGGATTCGTGATCGGGCGCAGCGATTCGATAATCTGGCGCGCTTCCCTTGCCCGCTCGGCCACAACCAACGGAACCAGCGTCGCCTTCTTCGTCGCGGCTTCCACTTCGGCTTGGGCTTCAGGATGATCTTTCGCCTTCTTGAATGCCGCCATCACCTCGTTGAACGACTCGGCATCGGCATCGATCGCTGCCTTGAAATGTTCGCGGAACTCAGCCAAGCGCGCCAGCGCGTCGCTCAACTGGCGCTCGTACTGCACATAGGCTTTCTTGCCGCGCGACATTCCCGCAACCATGCTGCCCAGCGCCGCCGCCATCGCCGCGGTTGCCGCCGCCGCACACCCACCTCCCGGAGCGGCCGTCGGCGCGGCCAGTTGCTCGATGAATGGCTCGACTCCGGCGCGAATTCCGCCCACCGCCATCTTGCCGCTCATCACCGCTGCCAGCCGGTTTTCCAGAATCAGCGACGAATCGAAGTTCTCCACTTGCAGAAACCACTCCGCCGCATCTTCCAGCGCCTTCTTGGGAATCAGTCCGACAATCTCGCTGGACAACGGCAGCACGCCATAGCGCGCCGCCTCGCGCTTCACATATTCAAAGGCGCGCGCAATCGGCGTCTGGTCGGTATCGGTCAGGTTCATGGAAACCTGCGCCAGCCCGCGCACGCTTACGCCCATGCCTTTCACGTAGCGCAGCCCGCCATTGGAGAAGCGCACGGCCTTGCCAATCTTCTTCGCGATGTCCACATCCGGCGTGTTGAGATAGACGTTGTAGGCGACCAGGAACTTGCGCGCTCCTACCACCGTAGCGCCCGCCGTGGGATGCAGCGCGGCCTCGCCAAAATCGGGCTTGCGCGCCGGGTTCGTCTTCACCTCTTCGCGAATCCCCTCGAACTGTCCGCGGCGGATGTTCTCCAGGTTCTGCCGCTCCGGCGTTTGCGCGGCCGCCTCGTACAAGTACACCGGGACCTTGTAGCGCTTCCATATCTCCTCGCCCACTCGCCGGGCGATGGCAACGCAGTCCTCCAGGGTCACGCCTTCGATGGGGATAAACGGAATCACATCGGCCGCGCCCATGCGCGGATGCGCGCCTGTGTGCTTGGTGAGATCGATCAGCTCAGCCGCTTTGCCAACGCCGCGGATGGCAGCTTCGGCCACGTTCACCGGGTCGCCAACCAGCGTGATCACGCAACGGTTATGGTCCGCGTCCATCTCGCGGTCCAGCAGATAGACGCCGTCCATTTTCATGGCTTCGATGATGGCATCGACGCGGGCCTTGTCGCGCCCTTCAGAGAAATTCGGTACACATTCCACGAGTGCGGGCATAAGGAACAGGATAAAGCAAGAAAGGCTGTACGCCGAAGTGCCTCTGGATAGGGTAGTGGGTCAGTTTGCTGCCGCAGGCAGAATCGGCGGCGAAACGCATCGACAAAAACTTGCTTCTGAAAGCTCTCAATTCAGCGTAAAATCTGGCCGTGCTTAAGCTGTCAGATGCGATTCTGTTTATTGTGCTAGTGGCGTTACTGATTGTTCCTCACTACCTGCTGGGCAAGGCCAGTAGAAAATACGGCCCCGGGATTGTGCGCCCCATCGTCAACCGTCTCTTTCGTCCGATCCTTACAATTTATTACCGTCGCAAGGTCATTCGGGAGGCGGAGGATGAAAGGAAGGCTAAGGGCTTGCCCCCACTAGAGAATCCTCCTGCTCATTAGCGCTGTGGAAATCAAACTGACCCACTACCCAGGATAGTCACAGGTTAGCGGCTGAGAAAATCTGTCTATTCATGCTGAAGCTATTCTGCTCGAATCGATAGCCCGCCCAGCAACTTTAGTTCGCAGCCAGCACGTCATCGTAATAATTGATCATCGCTCGCTTGGGCGCGACTTTCAGACCGGTAAAGGTAATACTTTGCTCTTCGCTGGAATTGCCGATCATCCGCGGCGATCCCACGCGCACAATCGTGCCGTTGGGCATCTCCAGGTAAATCGGCACCAGCATGCCGAAGTTCTTGTCGACTCCCGACTGGGTCAGCTTGAATTTCAGCATCATGTCTCCGCTGGGCGCTTTTTCAAAGGACGAGTCGAACGAGTAGCTCGGTAAAGCCGTTCCGTACACATACTCGCGGAAGAACCAGTCCATCTTGTGATTGCCTTGCAGGTCCATCTCCGCGCTCATGTGTTTTTCCACCATGGCCTTAAAGTCTTCCGTGGTGGCGACTTTGCCGGTGTAGGTGGTCACAAAATCGTGCATGGTGTCCTTGAAGCGCTGGTCCACGGTCTGGCGGTCCCACATCATCTGCCGCACCATGTGCAAGACGTACGCGCCTTTCGGGTAGACCAGCCGGCGATAGCTGTCGAAGCCCTCGCGACTGTTGGCCACGCGGCCTCCCATCACCAGCGGACCGGCATCGATGGCGCGGAATCCCTGGGCATTTTGTTCGGTGAGCATGCGCCGCTCATCGTTCCAGAACTTGATGTACTTCTGCGGCTGCTTGGCATAGACCATCTGCAAATAGATGGAAGCTGACATGTCGGCGAAACCTTCGCTCATCCACTGATCGCGATAGGAGTTGAAGCCCACCGCGTGGCCCCACCACTGGTGCGCCACTTCATGCGGCGCTACTACGCTGAAGTATCCGTCGGGATCGTCGGAGAACGTGGGGTAAAGACGGCGCATGATATTGCCCAGGGCGTGGCGCGTGGTGGTATCGAACAAATAGGACATCGGCAGGTAAACCAGCCCCGGCCACGACTGCCCGAAGTTGGTCGCCGTCTGTTGCGTAATCTGTAGCCGCTTGCAGTCGATCGGGCCGAAAAAGTCAGTGTAGATCCGCACCGAGTTCTCGGCTTCGCCCAGGGCATTCTTGCTGAGTTCCACTGTGCTCATGTTTCCCAGCGCTCCACCCACCGCCTGCGACGCTCCCCGGTTGGTGGTGCCGGGCAACATTCCGACGGTGCTGTTGTTGACTGCGGACTCCAGGTTCTGCACCCATTCCGGTGGGTCTTCGTTCGCGTAGGAGAGCACTTGCATCGGCGGCTTGTCCAAGGTCGCCGCTTCCACCTTGAACCGCCCAAAATTAAAGCCGGCAACCGCTAGCGGAGCCTGGCTCTTCCAGACCGTCAGGTCGTGGTCGCCATCTTTGTTCTCGCTCACCAGATTGCCGGTTGCGGCTATCTTCATATTCTTGGGAATGCGGAAGGTCAGGTCATAGTTGGTGTACTCCCCGAACAGGCCGGCGACTGCGTTGGGGTACCAGTCGGTACGCGACACCGGAAAATAATTGCCGCCGCCCTCGTTGGTCACGGCGTCCTTGCCGTCGTAGGTGGTGGTGACGGTGTAATGCTCGCCTTCCGCCAGCGGCTTGGGCAGCACTACCCAGAACTGGGGATCGTCCCGCTTGTCCTCCTGAATAAAATTCAGCGGCTGCCCGCCTTCGCCGGTAACACTTTTGGCGCGCAAGCTGGGAAACAGCGCAAACGGTACAACCCGCACCCCGGTTGCCGGGCGGTGAACGTGGTCACGGCCTTGCCATTCAGATGACCGCTTTTCTCGATTTCCGTGTCCAGTTGCTGATGCTCAATGTGGACCACATTATTTTGCTGCGCGCTGGTGGCTTTGCCGTTGCCATACTCTGCGCTGTAATGAAAGGCGGCCCACACGCCGTCCTTGTGGTCCTCGTAGGTCTGCAACTCGATTTCTTCCGGGTAGACGTCGGGTATGCCATGGGGATCGATCACGAACAAGGTCTTGTCACTGTAGTTCTTGCCGTGAAGTAGCGCGATGAAAAATCCTCCCGGCTCCGGACTTAGGACATCCTGGAGAATACGCGCATCCAGGTTGTAGTGGAGCTTCTTGCGCATGGTGTGCTGGCTCTCGGAAATCAACGCGGCTTCGCAGGCCGCGGAGGAACCAGGTTTTCCTGCCTTCTTAAGGATGTCGTAGCTATCATCCGTAAAGCGCAGCAGCATGCGATTGAAGCTCTCGCTATACTCCGGCGCCTTGGTCAGCAGCGACAAGCTGCGCTCCTCGGATAAAATGGGAGGAGTTAGCAACAACCTTCCCTCGCCCACAAAGACCGCGCCCGTCACCTTTCCCTGCACTGCCGACAAGAAGCACACCGTGCCGGAGTTTAGCTGGAAGGTAGCTGCATCGCGCTTAAGAGTAGCGCTAACGACGGTGATAGCTTCGGTGCCCAGGGTAATGTTGCGCAACTGTTGATAGGTAGCATCGGAGTTCGCTGTCTGATCGGCGACCAGGCGGGGAGCCATCACCAGACAGAAAACAAGGCAGCAGGAGCAGACGATGGCGCGGAACATAGCCGCAAAGTACACCAGAAAGACAGCTGGCGCAATCTACTTAGTCACCGATTATTGTTTATGGATTCCAAGGTCGCCAGACCAGACAGACTATGCTATCCAAAGCGCTAGAGGCTATCTATTCAGATAGCTCTATCGCTATTCGGGTATTTCTCCCGGCGAGAATTGGTCCACATAGCACCACATCCAACTTTCACCCGGCTCGATGGAGCGAATCAGCGGATGCTTGATAGTGTGGAAGTGTTTCGTAGCGTGCTTGTTCTTGGACGAGTCGCAGCAGCCTACATGTCCACATTCCAGGCAAAGCCGCAGATGGACCCAGGTGTCGCCCAGCTTCACGCACTCCGGGCAAACGTGAACACTGGTATGAGTGACTTTAATCGTATTGAGGTGGGTGCAAGTTTCCGCCACTTGTATTCTCCTTGGTTCAGCGCTCCAGGGCGCTGCGGTCCCATTGGCCGAGATTAGCAGCCGCATCGTAAGTGCTCTGTAGAAACTCCATTAACGTTGCTCGGGGAGAAGCTGCCGTGCGCACGTCATCGTACAGTAGCAGGAAGTTTTTCAATTCCGGACTGTAGTAAGCAGCCTTCGGAAGCACCGCTTGATCGGCAAAACCGGCCGGCTCCGGCGCCGCATAAGAATAGAATGCCGGTTTGGTCATGCGGTCATCGCCCGGCCAAAAACCTGCGCTGCTGACCTCGTGCGAATAGGCCTCGCGAGTGACAGGATCGACGCCTGGCCGCTCCGGCGCTCGCCTGCCGGAAAAACGAGTGACCGCCAGGTCGAAGCTTCCCCAGAAAAAATGCACGGGACTGGCTTTGCCCAGAAACGGCGCGCGGAACTCCTTAAGCACGTCATCCGCCCAGACCAGAATTTGCCAGAACTTCTGTGCCGCCTCGGCATCGTACGACTTGTGCTGGTTATCTTTTTCGAAGGGAATTGTCCGGTCAGGGGGAAGTTCGCAGGGCGTCGTCCAGATCTTCACTTGCACGCCGAGGTCGGCCAGCGCCGCCATCACCGACCGGTAGAACTCGGCCACACTTTGAGGCTTTAGCGCCAGTTCCACGGCGTTGCCATTGGAAGTCTCGATGCGCAATTTGTGATCGATGAAATCGAACCATATCTCGACATCTCCGCTCCCGTAGGGCATAGCGGAAGTCGTCAGACCACGGGCGGTCACGTACAGCGGAACATTCCACCAGTGATTAACCAGCGGAGTCAGCTCCAGCCGGACTTTGCCGACAATCTGCGTCCACATGTGCAGGGTCGCCAGCGTGTCCTTCCAGGAATCGTATGGCAGCTCAGGCAGATTCTTTGGGTCGAAACTCAATGCGCCGGCGTAACCGTCATCCTTCACCCCATCGTCGCTCATTACTGTAAACGATTTCCGGCCCGGCAGACAGGCCAACAGTCCCGAATGCCGTCCGCAAAGAAGGCCTGGGCGAAATAAACATCATGGTCGGGTCGTGGATCACATATCACTGTTCATCGAGACCGTATAATTTTGAGTTGAGGCAGGCAGCTTGAGCGCTATGGCGCGGCGCGGAAGTGAGAATGCTTTTTGATTCCTCCACGCCTATTTCCCGATTTCGCTCCGTGTCTCCGTGGTGAAGACCAGTTCATAAAGCAGGCCATTATGACAATCATCAAACAGGACGACCTCATCCAGAGCGTAGCCGATGCTCTGCAATTCATCTCGTACTACCATCCCGTCGACTTCATCCAGAGCCTGGCGCGCGCCTATGAGAAGGAGCAGTCGCCTGCCGCGCGCGATGCCATCGCGCAGTTGCTGATCAACTCGCGCATGTGCGCCGAAGGCCATCGCCCCATCTGCCAGGACACCGGCATCGTCACCGTCTTCCTGAAGGTCGGGATGAACGTGCAGTGGGACGCGACCATGAGCGTCGAAGACATGGTGAACGAGGGCGTACGCCGCGCCTATCTGCACGAGCACAACAAGCTGCGCGCCAGCATCCTCGCCGATCCCGCCGGCACGCGCAAGAACACCAAGGACAACACGCCCGCCGTGATCAACATGACCATCGTGCCCGGCGACAAGCTGGAGGTGACTGTTGCGGCCAAGGGCGGAGGCTCGGAGGCGAAGTCGAAGTTCGCCATGCTGAACCCGTCGGACTCGATTGTCGACTGGGTGCTGAAGACCGTTCCGACCATGGGCGCGGGCTGGTGTCCGCCGGGAATCCTCGGCATCGGCATCGGTGGCACTGCCGAAAAAGCCATGCTGCTGGCCAAGGAATCGCTGATGGAGCCCATCGACATTCAGGATCTCATCGCGCGCGGCCCGAAGACCACGGCAGAGAAACTTCGCGTGGAGCTCTACAAGAAGGTCAATCAGCTCGGCATCGGCGCGCAGGGACTCGGCGGACTGACCACCGTCCTCGACGTCAAGGTGAAGGACTATCCCACGCACGCCGCAAATCTGCCGATCGCGATGATTCCCAACTGTGCCGCTACGCGCCACGCGCATTTCGTGCTCGATGGCAGCGGCCCGGTCGCGCTGGAGCCGCCGTCACTGGAAGATTGGCCAAAGCTCACATACGATCCGGTCGGTGCGCGGCGCGTGAATCTCGACACCGTCACTCGGGAGGATGTCGCCACCTGGAAGCCGGGTGAAGCTCTGCTGCTCAGCGGCAAGCTGCTGACCGGTCGCGATGCCGCGCACAAGCGCATGACCGAGATGCTGACGCGGAAAGAGGCGCTTCCGGTTGACTTCAACAATCGCTTTATCTATTACGTTGGGCCGGTTGATCCTGTGAGGGATGAGGCGGTGGGTCCGGCTGGACCCACAACCTCCACGCGCATGGACAAATTCACTCGCCAGATGCTGAAGGAGACCGAACCTGCTGGGCATGGTCGGCAAGTCCGAGCGCGGGCCGGAAGGCATCGCAGCCATCCGCGACCACAAAGCGGTTTACCTGATGGCGGTCGGCGGCGCGGCTTATCTGGTATCGAAGGCGATCAAGAAATCGCGCGTACTGGCCTTCCACGATCTCGGCATGGAGGCGATCTACGAATTCGAAGTGGAAGACATGCCGGTGATGGTCGGCGTGGATGTGAACGGCAACTCCGTCCACGAGAGCGGCCCGAAGGAGTGGCAAGCCAAGATCGCGGAGTTAGTGGAGATTGGATGACGGTTAGGAGTGTAGCGCTTCCAGCTTCTTCCACAGGGGATCGAGGGGAATCTCAATCGGGGAATTCGTGATCAGAAGCTTCTCCACTGGCCGCCAGCCGCCCTGGCTGCAATCAAATGCCTTGCGGCGCATGGGGTCAATGACCCATACGTCGGCGACGCCCATCGCGCGGTAATCGTCCAGTCGCTGCTGATACCGTGAGACGCGATCTTCAGGCGAGAGCACTTCGATGATCGCGACCGGCGGCGTGGTGAGGACGGTCTCAAACGAGCGGTTGAGAGGAAGAACCGCGATATCGGCAACGCGGACCCGCCCGCGCGAAACCCGCATTCTGATCTCAGGACAGGCTTCTAATTTCCAGTCGTCCTCATGTTTCGCCAGCCACTTGATGAAGAAGGCCTGCGTTATGGAGTGCTCTTGCTCGCCCAAATTGCGCTCCTCCAGCTCGCCGTCGATATAGTCGCAGTCCGGCTCATAATCCGTCCTGAGATATTCATCCAGCGATACCTGGGTGGTTGCCATCGCGGGCGCTCCTTGGGGAAGTGTACCACTGCTGAGCACTGCAGATAATGACCCAACCCTTCGAATTGTCATCACGAGCGAAGCGAGGGATCTGCTTTTCGCCCGCAGCACTCAAGAGCAGATCCCTCGTCGGCCTGAAGGCCTCCTCGGGATAACAAACAAAAAGGTCTGCAGCGGCGCACCTGAAGGTGCGCCCCTTCAAAACCATTCGCGACAGGGTGGGAGCGATGCCGCTGGACGAACCGCACTCCCTCGCATGATCATCTCTAACTGTAGGTGATCACCTCATGTCGACTGCCAGCAAGCACTCCACCCGCACCGAAAAGGATTCTCTCGGCCACAAGGAAGTTCCGGGCCACGCGTACTACGGCATTCAGACGGCGCGCGCGGCGGAAAACTTTCCCATCAGTGGCTTGCGCGCTCATCCCACGCTCATTCGCGCCATCGCCATGGTGAAGGAAGCGGCTGCGCTCGCCAATCGTGAACTGGGCCTCGTCGACGCCAAGACCGCCAACGCCATCATCGAAGCCGCGAAGGAAGTTCAGCAGGGCAAATGGGACGAGCACTTCGTGGTCGACGTTTTCCAGGCCGGCGCGGGCGTCAGCTTCCACATGAACAGCAACGAGGTCATCGCCAATCGCGCCTCGGAGTTGCTGGGCGGCGTGCGCGGCGAGTACAAGCACGTCCATCCCAACGACCACGTCAACTACGGCCAATCGACCAACGATGTCTTTCCCACCGCCATGCGCCTGGCGACGTTGCTGGAGCTGGAGAAGCTGTACTCCGCCCTCGACAACCTCGTCGCCGCGCTCGACGAGAAGGGTAAAGAGTTCCACCACATCCTGAAGTCGGGACGCACTCACATGCAGGACGCGGTCCCGATGCGACTGGGACAGGAGTTCACGGCTTACGCCGGGTCGATCAGGCGCGCGAAGAAAGCGATTCACGAGCAGTCAGAGCTCTTGCGCGAGATTGGGCTTGGAGGCTCGGCGGTCGGCACCGGCATCAACACTCATCCTGACTACCGGCACAAAGCTATTGCCGAACTGGCGCGCATCTCAGGGCAGAAGCTGCACGTCGTCGACGACATGCGCTACGCCATGCAGTCGAACCTGGCGATGTCGAGCGTAAGTTCGGCGCTGCGCAATCTGGCGCTGGAAGTCATTCGCATCTCCAACGATCTGCGCCTGCTCGCTTCTGGGCCGAACACCGGCCTGGCGGAAATTAATCTGCCCGCACTGCAACCCGGTTCGTCGATCATGCCGGGCAAAATCAATCCCGTGATACCAGAGTTGGCGGCGATGGTTTCGTTCCAGGTTGTGGGTTACGACACCGCCGTGGCGCTGGCGGTGCAGGCGGGACAGCTCGAACTCAACGTCATGATGCCGACCATGGCCTACAGCGTGCTGACCTCGATTACCATCATGACCAACATGCTGCGCCAGTTGACTGAGTTCTGCATTCAAGGAATCACGGTCAACCAGCAGCGCACCGACTATTACGTGCAGAGCACGGTGTCGCTGGCAACGGCGCTGAATCCGTATATTGGGTACGCCAAGGCAGCGGAGATTGCGAAGGAATCGGTGAAGACCGGGAAGTCGATCATCGAGATTGCCCGCCAGCGCGGTGAACTAACCGAGGAGCAGATCAAGGAAATCCTCGATCCCGCGCGCATGACCGAACCGGCGATGCCGTTGGAGGCAGCGAAGGAGCGGGAGAAGGTCAAAGACAGGGACTAGGGGCTGGGGGTTAGTGGCTAGTGAATGGATCGTGAATCGTGAATCGTGGATCGTGGATCGTGGATCGCGGATCGTGGGTCGTATATGGTGGATGCGTCGTCACTTTCGTAATGCTGTCATCCCGAGCGTAGCCGAGGGATCTGCGGTTCGCCTGGCGCAGCGGGATACCAGCGGCAATCCTGCTTTCCTCCACGCTCTCCACGGTTCACGCGGCGACGCAGAGCCAGAGTGTTTTGCGGGAAGGAACCGACATCGAACACGGTGGTAAAGCCCCAGCGCGTGAGCATCTCCTGCATGTGTTGTTCGAGTTTGTCGGCGGCAGCGGCGGCGGCGTTGTTCCACGCGTCCTCGGTGAAGTGAACGTGACTGTTCCAGAAGCCGGCAGTGATGATCTGGTCTTTGCAGTCGATGATCTGATCAGAGTCAGGAATGGCAATTTCGCGGCGCTTGCCCAGGGCGAGGATCTTTCCGTCATGCACCAGCACGGCTGCATCGTCGATGGGAGGAGCGGTCGGCGACGTATAAACCTTGCCCCCAACCAGGGCGAGGATCAGTCGAATCGCTCTTTCTTTGCTGGCCCGATGCAACGCCGGCAGAAATCAGGAGCACGAGGAAGAAGCAGGTGGGCCGCAGAAACAGAAGACTTCGGAATCGCATGAGGAGATGATATGTTCAGCGATTTCGTTTTGTTCGTGGGGAGGCGGCCTAGGTCGTGCCTTACATGTCACGCGTCAAAGGCCGTGCTATATACTTGTATAGCGAGGTGTTATGCTGGCGATCCGGCTGCCACAATCCATCGAAGACCGTCTCGAGCGCCTGGCCAAGCGAACCGGCCGCACCAAGACGTTTTACGCTCGCGAGGCCATCCTGAAACATATCGAAGACCTGGAAGATGTTTACGAGGCCGAGCGGGTGCTGGAACGAGTGCGGGCGGGCAAGGAGCGAACCCACTCTCTTGACGAGGTGACCAAGCGCCTTGGCCTGGACGATTGAATTCGCCGATACGGCGCTGCGCCAACTCGAAAAATTCGACAAAAGCATAGCGCGGCGTATCCGGAGATTTCTGCAAGAACGAATCGTCCCAACCGAAAATCCCCGCAGCATTGGAGAAGCGCTTCACGGCGACCGTCTTGGAGAGTTCTGGAAGTACCGAGTCGGCGACTACCGGCTCATCGCTCGCATCGAGGACGCCCGCCTGGTAATTCTGGTTGTCCGCCTTGGGCATCGCCGCGAGATATATCGCTAGAACGCCCAGCGCAGCAGGGTCGCGCCGGAAGTGAAGCCGGCGCCAACCGCAGCCAGCAGTACCAGACTACCTTTCTTCAGCTTGCCTTCATCGACGGCGGTTTGCATGGCGAGAGGAATGGTGCCCGCGGTGGTATTGCCATAGCGCTCGATGTTGATGACGACTTTTTCCAGAGGCATCTTCAGGCGCTCGGCCGTGGCCAGGATGATTCGTTTGTTCGCCTGATGGGCGATAAAACAATCCACGTCGGCGCCGGTGAGGCCGTTCTTCTGGAGCACGCGCTCGGTCATCTCTGCCATCTTCTTCACCGCGTACTTGAAGACCTGCTGGCCATCCTGGTGGATGTAGTGCATCTTCTGATCGACCGTCTCATGCGAGGCGGGATGCAGGCTTCCGCCGCCCGGCATATACAGAGACTGCCCGCCCACCCCTTCGATCTGGGCCTCGGTGTCGATGATGCCGAGGTCTTCGCCCTCGGCCGCCGGCTCCAGCAGCACTGCGCCGGCGCCATCGCCAAAGATGATGCAGACGGCGCGATCGGTGAAGTCGGTCATGGAAGAGTTGACGTCGGAGCCGATCACCAGCACCTTCTTGTAGCGGCCCGAGACAATGAACTCGGCCCCAGAGTTCAGTGCGTAAAGAAATCCGGAGCAACCGGCGGAGACGTCGAAGCCCCAGGTGCGGTGAATTCCCAACTTGTGCTGCACCAGACAAGCGGTGGAGGGATACATCATGTCGGGAGTGACGGTTCCGACGACGATGAGATCGATTTCCTGGAGGTCGACGGGATGAGACTCTTGCAGTTTCTTTACAGCTTCGACGGCCAGATCGCTGGCGGCGACGCCTTTGTCCACCAGATGACGCTCGCGGATGCCGGTGCGCTCCAGGATCCACTGGTCGGTGGTGTCAACCATTTTCTCGAGGTCTTGATTGGTAAGAGTGCGAGGCGGAACGTAAGTGCCGAGAGCGGTGATTTTGGCGCGGGTATTAGGCAATGAGTGCTCCGATGATTCGCTTTTCGCCTTCGCCTTTCGCCTTTCGCCTTTCGCTCTTCGCTTTTCGCTTTTCGCCAGAAGGAGACGGCCTAAGATTCGGTGGAGTTCAGCGAGCCGCCCGGCACAACCATGGCAGACGTCGCGACTGAAAGCGAAGAGCGAAAAGCGAATGGCGAACCGCGGCTGTTAAAGCCAGGCGCCAGTTGACCGCTGCACACGCACTGGCCTGCTACCGTTGCTTCCTTCCGGACCTGGCGGGTTTCACAAGATTGCGTTGCGCGGGACCAGCGCCCGACGAATTCCAATATAGCATCTCGGCAACGATGCGCGCGGGTTCCTCATCAGTCGACAATGAAGCCCTGTGTCCAGTGATCCTTATTGAGTTCATATGGGTAAATTTGAAAACCCTTTGGAAAATCGATGAAACCCTTTTACGACTTAACGCGCTCAATTGCGGCCTTCGCCTCGTCTTCCGTTGAGTACACACCGATGGAAGAGTTCACAGTCATCGCAATCCTCTCGTTCCTGCTCAAACCAGAGCATGTACACAGTTGCGGCCATAAATCCCTCCGATAGCCAGCAATGATAAAATAAAAAGATTCCATGCACTCGAAACACGATTCTGTAGCGCTGCTGGACGCCTCCGAGGCGTCGCCGACGGCAGCTACTCCGAAGAAAATTGGATTTGTGAGCCTGGGCTGTCCCAAGAACCTGGTGGACAGCGAGGTGATGATGGGCCTGCTGGCGCAGGGCGGAGCCGTGATTACGGCGCGCGCCGAAGACGCCGACATCATCGTGGTGAATACCTGCTCGTTCATCGACACCGCCAAGCAGGAGTCGGTGGACACGATTCTGGAGATGGCGCAGCACAAGCTGAATGGCCGGGCGCAGAAGCTGATCGTTGCCGGCTGCCTGGTGGAACGCTACCGCAACGAAATCCAGAAGAACATTCCGGAAGTTGATGCCGTCGTCGGGACCGGCGAGCTGGAAGATATCCTGAAAGCTGCCGGGATCGAATCGCCCGCAACGTCCAGTGATTCGCCGTTCGTAATTCTAAGCAGCCGTTCCGAAGGCGACGCCCGTGAAGCTGCCGGTCGGTTCTCTAAAGACGGCTGGGACGGCGCCATCGCCGACTTGCCGAACTATCTTTACGACGAGAACACGCCGCGCCTGCTGGCGACGCCGAAATATTCCGCCTACATCAAGATTGCCGAAGGCTGCGATCATCCCTGCTCGTTCTGCATCATTCCGCAATTGCGCGGGAAATTTCGTTCGCGACGCTTCGAGTCGGTGATCGCCGAGGCGCAGCGTTTGGCGCAGCAGGGCGTGCGCGAGATTACGCTGATCGGGCAGGACACGACCTGCTACGGCGAAGATTTCGGCCTGAAAGACGGCTTGGCGCTGCTGCTGGAACGGCTGGCGGGGATCGACGAGCTGCGCTGGATCAGGTTTCTCTATGCCTATCCCAACAAGATCACCGGCAAACTGCTTGAGACCATCGCGACATACGAGAAGATCTGCTCGTACATCGATGTGCCGTTGCAGCATGCCTCGCCGGATGTGCTGAAGCGAATGAAGCGGGGCGCGGGAGCGGATATTTTTCTGCGCTCTATCGAGAAGATGCGGCGCGAAATTCCTGATCTCACGTTGCGCACGTCGTTCATCGTCGGCTTCCCTGGCGAAACCGAGCAGGACTTTGAGTTGCTCTGCCAGTTCGTGCGCGAGGCGCAGTTCGATTGGCTGGGCGTCTTCGGATATTCGGATGAAGAAGGCGCCAAGGCGTTCGACCTGGCAGACAAAGTTCCGATGAAGGAAATCGAACGGCGGCGCAAGAAGCTGATGTCGATGCAGAAGCAGATCAGCCGCAGGAAGAAGCGTGCGCTGGTTGGCCGGCAATTCGATCTATTGCTGGAAGGCCCATCGGCGGAGACCGATTTGCTGTGGGAGGGCCGCACCGCGATGCACGCGCCGGAGATCGATGGCACCGTCTACGTCAACGATTTCGGCGAACACAACGTTCGTGAAGGCGAGTTCCACCGCTGCGAGATCGTCGAAGCGCACGATTATGATGTAGTCGGACGCATTATATGAAAAAGCTGTCAGCCGTCAGCTATCAGCCGTTACTACGGGAGGGCCTGGTTTAGCTGAAGGCCGAGAGCTGACACCTGACGGCTTTCTTCACGCCATGCCCAAGAAACACATTGCCAGCCTCCGCTGTCCCACCTGCCGAAAGATTGTGCTGGCATCGGACGCGGAGTTTCCATTCTGTAGCGAGCGCTGCCGGGTAATCGATCTGGGCAAGTGGGCTAGCGGCGGCTATGTAATCTCCGCGCCGCTGAACGATCCGGAGACCGACGATTCCAGATATCCCAATGCTCAAAATAAAAAGGCCAACTGAGTCCTCGAAGGTTCGTTCGTCAGCACCTATGTGGGCGACGATGGTCGCTACCTTCTTTGGCGCAGGAAGATTGCGCCCGGCCCCGGGCACGTGGGGATCGTTGGCAGCGGCGCTGCTGTGGTGGCTGCTGGCCTCGCATCTTCCGCCCGCGGCGCGCCTGCCCGTAATTCTTGTGCTCATCGTGCTCACAGTCGCAATCGGCATTCCCGCGGCGACGCTGGAGGAGCGCGGTTGCGGCGGACATGATCCCTCGCATGTCGTCATCGACGAGGTTGCCGGGCAACTGGTGACGTTTATCGCGTGTCCCATCGGGTGGCAAGCGCTGCTCGCCGGCTTTATACTTTTTCGTGCGTTCGATATTGTGAAGCCGCCGCCGGTGAGGAGTCTGGAAAAACTGCCGGAAGGCACCGGCATCATGGTTGACGATCTGGGCGCAGGCATTTATGCGCTGATTGTTTTGCAGGTGTTGTTGCATTTTAGGTTACTTAACTTTGGGATTCTTGGTTAAGGCGCAGTGCCAATGTGGCCATGCCTTGGTTTTGAAGGGGCACGGCTTCAGCCGTGCCAATCGGGTGTTGAAGAATTGGCCTTTAGGCCCTGAGAGACAGATCCCTCAGTGGCTAAAGCCGGGTTCTCTAACTGGACTAATCCGGCACGCCTGAAGGCGTGCCCTTTCAGACCGCGCTTTGGGTCGATTCGCGCCGTAGTCCTATTTAGGTTAATGATGGATCGCAAGACGGGAACAAAAAACGTGAACGGCAAGCCTCACATCGATGCCATCGATCCTGTCTGCGCTCTGCCTGGTGGAGAAGTTCGCATCCTGGGCAGCGGGCTGGGGCCACACGAGCTGCGTCGTCCGCGCGTCAGCTTTGGCGAGGTGGATGGGCCGGTCGTTATCAGCTCCGAGCAGTTCATTGTGGCGCGCGTGCCCGAGGGCGCTGCCTCGGGCGAGGTTGTGGTCTCATCCAACGGATGCAGAAGCAATCCGCAGGAAGTCCACATCGCCGTGCCCATTGCGGAGAGTCTGCATCCCGTTGCCAACCCGGCCGTCGACGCGCAAGGCAATATTTATGTGACGTTCTCGGGCTCGCGCGGACAGAAGGTCCCGGTCGCCATCTATCGCATCGACACGAACCATAACATCAAGCCGTTCCTTCACGAGATGATGAACCCGACTGGCCTGGCGTTGGACCGCTCCGGCAGTCTGTATGTTTCGTCGCGCTACGACGGCACGGTTTATCGCGTCGCGCAAAACGGGACCATGACTTCTTACGCCGAGGGGATGGGAGTGGCGACCGGCATCGCGTTTGATCGCGCCGGCAATCTGTATGTCGGCGACCGCAGCGGGACCATCTTCAAGATCGGCCGCGACCGGCAGATCTTCGTCTTCGCGACCATTGAGCCGAGCATTGCCGCATATCACCTCGCCTTCGGGAACAATGGCAATCTGTACATCACCGGCCCTACCACTTCCAGCTTCGACGCCGTACATCAGGTCGATCCGCACGGCGAAGTCAGCGAGTTCTATCGCGGGCTGGGACGTCCGCAAGGGATTGCCGTGGACATTGACGACAATCTTTATGTCGCGGCATCGCATAATGGGCGGCGCGGCATCGTGAGGATCACTCCCGATCGCAAAGCCTCGCTCGTCGTCTCCGGACACAATCTGGTGGGACTGGCATTCGCGCCGGGACGCTCCGCGGTGCTGGCCACCACCAGCGGCGTGCATTACCTCTCATGGGACATCGAAGGACGATCGCTGCTGCCGGCAAGCTAGAGACGTTTTCACCACGGAAACACGGAGGACACGAAAAAAACGAAGCCAATTCATAACAGAGGACCCAAGAAAGATCGCAGCCTTCCCCGCTGATATCCGCAGCGGTGGAATAGATACTTTGTACCGGTTTTTGGTTTAGCTCTTCTCTTCGCTTTTGCAAAACTTCTGGTTTTTCTCCGTGCTCTCCGTGCTTCCGTGGTGAGCAATCCCCGGTGCTAGACTGAAATTGTGATCGCGGAAATCATCGCCATTGGTTCGGAGATGCTGACTCCGTACCGCCAGGACACCAATTCCCTCTTCCTGACCGAGCGCCTCAACGGGCTGGGCATCAGCGTCGCGTTCAAAACCATCGTGGGCGACAACCTCGATCACCTCATCTCGGCGGCGCGGACGGCGATTGCCCGCGCCGACCTTGCCATCTTCATGGGCGGACTGGGGCCAACGCAGGACGATCTGACGCGCGAGGCTGTGGCCGGCGCGCTGGGCATCGAACTGAAGCGCGATCACACCCTGGTCACCGAGATGTACAAGCGCTTTGCCGAGCGGCGCCTCAAGATGCCGGAGAACAACGCGCAACAGGCAGACGTTTTGCAGGGCGCGGTGATGCTGCCAAATCCTAAAGGCACTGCGCCGGGGCAGTGGCTGGAGACGAAGCATGACGACAAGCCACGGATCCTCGCGCTGCTCCCCGGGCCTCCGCATGAGTTGCAGGCGATGTGGGACGCTGAATGCGCGCCGCGTTTGCGCGACAAGGTTCCTCCCGCGGCAATTGCCAGCCGAGTGCTGAAGGTTGCGATGATGGGCGAGTCGGCGGTGGACCTGCGCGCCGCTCCCATCTACAAGAAATATCCGAATGTCGAGACTACGGTGCTGGCAGGACAGGGCCAGGTCGAGTTTCATCTGCGCGCGACAGCAGCGACCAAGGACGAGGCGCAGGCCGAAGTTGACCGGCTGGCGGGCGAGTTGGAGGACGAATTCGACGATGCGGTGTTCTCTGCGCAAGGCGAGTCGCTAGAGGAGATTGTCAGCTACTACATGCAAATGCGAAACGCGAAGCTGGCGGTGGCTGAGTCGTGCACCGGAGGCATGATTGCCGAGCGCATCACCTCGGTTCCCGGCAGTTCACGCTGGTTCCTGGGCGGAGTGGTGGTTTATTCCAACGATCTGAAGACGCTGTTCGCGGATGTTCCGCCGCTGATGATCGAAGCCCACGGCGCGGTGAGCAAAGAAGTGGCCGTGGCGCTGGCGGAAAATATTCGTGAGCTGTGCGGGGCCGATATCGGCGTCGGGGTGACTGGAATCGCCGGTCCCGGCGGCGGGACGGAGGAGAAGCCGGTTGGCCTGGTTTATGTCGCGGTCACAAATGGTCACAAACACGAGGTGGTGCAGCGGCGGTTTTTCGGCGACCGCGAGCGGGTGCGGCGATGGACCAGCCAGTTGGCGCTGGATCTAGTGCGGCGAATGTTGATGTGAGAAGAAGCAGTCAGCAGTCAGCAGTCAGCAATCAGCAGTCAGCAATCAGCAGTCAGCAGTCAGCAGTCAGCAATTGGCAGTTAGCAGCTAGCCTAACCTGGTTTCTTGAAGGGGACGGGCTTCAGACCGTCCGTAAGTTTCGCAAAAGCAATGTGGCTTTAGCCACTGAGGGACTGATTCATTTTGCGAGTCCGTCTATGCGTCTCTTTGTAGCCCTGGATATCGAGCCGGAGATTCGGCGGAGGATCGGCGAATTTCGCAAGCAGATGCGCGAGTTCGCTCCCGATGTGCGCTGGGTGGGGCCGGAGACGTTTCACGTGACGCTTCAGTTTCTGGGTGAGACGGAAAAGCTGGATGAGATTCGCGGCGCGTTGCAGCGGGTGAAAGGAGCGGCGGTCTCGATGGCGTTTCGCGGTTGCGGATTTTTTCCGAATGCGAAAGCGCCGCGGGTGTTCTGGGTGGGAATCGAGTCGGACGAATATTTGCAACGCCTGGCGGAGTCGATTGGGGCGGCGCTGAAGCCGCTGGGATTTGAGCGCGATGCCGGACCGTACAAGCCGCATCTGACGCTGGCGCGTGCCGGGAGTGGGCGGCCTAAGGCGGTTCGCGGAGAGCAGTCCGCGCCGGGATTGCTAGCGGTGCGAGTGAAGCTGGAAAGTCTTGCGCCGCCGGAGTTCGGTAGAATGATAGCGAGTGAATTTTGTCTCTACGAGAGCAAGTTGTCGCCAACGGGGGCGCAGTACACGAAGCTAGCGCGATATTCGTTGAGTGAATCCGCACTTCCAGCATGAAGCGCAGGAGGCAAACCATGGTACGCCGCGCGGGTCTTCCAACCATCTGGGTCGCGATGGTCTGCGGCGGCTTTGTACTGACGGTGGCGGCGAGCCCGCGGAATGTTTCCACGATAGCTTATGCAAACAGCTCGACGGTACAAAGCGAATCTCAGGCGAGCAAATATCCCCTGGTGCTGACGGTTACAAGCGCTTCCCGCCACACTCATAAGGGCGCAACCACCACAACCGGGAGCGGCGTGCTGACCTCGAAGGACGACCCCTCCAAGGCCGCGGAAGACATCACCTTCCAATGCGATACTGCTGTTTCCAGCCATGCCGGAACAAATGTTTATATGGCACGGGTGCATAAGCCGTACCAGCTTAAGATTGCGGCACGTGAAATCGGCAGCGACAAGGTGAAAGAATTCACCTGCAAGTATTAACTGCGCCTTGATTAAAATCGTCCTCATTATCGTGCTGGTCTCCTACCTGCTGGGATCGATTCCGTTCGGTTATTTGCTGGTGCGTATCTTTCGCAAAGAAGATGTGCGCCTGACCGGGAGCGGGAATATCGGGGCGACCAATGTGGCGCGCACGGGATCGAAGGGGCTGGCGATCGCTACGCTGTTGCTGGATGCGCTGAAGGGTTATGCGGCGGTGGCGTTCGCGTTCTGGCTTGCCAGCCGGCAGCGGCTGGAAGGACCGATTCCCACCAGCGTTTACGATCACACGACGGGGAGCATGAGCAGCCAAACGATTTTCCTGCTGGCGGCGCTGGCGGCGTTTGTCGCGATTCTCGGCCACATGTTCACAGTGTGGCTGCGCTTCAAGGGCGGCAAGGGAGTAGCTACCGCAGCGGGGTCGTTTGTGGCTTTAGCACCACGGGCGATGCTGGTGGTACTGGTGCTGTTTGTGCTGGTGGTGGCCCTGACGCGCTACGTTTCGCTGGGGAGCATGGTTGCTGGGGCGGCGTTTCCTTTGTGTGTGTGGTGGCTGGGGCCGGGGGAACGCGCCAGCGCGCCGATCTTGTGGCTGATTGGGGCGTCGTCGCTGCTGATCATCGTGAGGCACAAAGACAACATCCGGCGACTGCTGGCGGGGACGGAGAACCGGTTTCGATGAAGTGGCTTTAAAAGTCGTAGACAGCTAGTGGATTGTTTCCTCAGGGGCTGAAGCCCCGGTTTTTATAGATGTCGGGACGGCGCGGCTAAAGCCGCGCCCCTTCAAGGCAACCTCTTGTGAGTGAGATTGCGGTCATCGGCGCGGGGGCGTGGGGCACGGCAATTTCTATTGTGCTGGGCCGCAAGAAGACGCACCACGTGCGGCTGTGGGCCCATGAGGCCGAGGTCCGCGACAGGGTTGCCGCAGGTCGCGTGAACCAGATGTTTCTGCCGGGGCAGCCCATCCCGGAAAGCGTTCTCTGCACGAATAGCTTCGAAGAAGCGCTGCTGGGCGCGGAGATCGTGGTCAGCGTGATGCCTTCGCACCACACGCGACGGGTCTTTCACGCGATGCGGCCCCATCTGCGGCCAGACATGCTATTCGTCAGCGCGACCAAAGGCATCGAGAACGACACCCTGCTGCGCATGACCGAGGTGATCACTGAAATTCTGGAACATGGCGACGGATTCCGCCCGCGCATCGGCGCGCTTAGCGGGCCGAGTTTTGCCAAGGAGGTCGCCAAAGGTGATCCCACGGCGATTACCGTCGCCTCGTCCGACAAGAACCTTGCCGGCGTCGGTGCAAAAGGAGTTCAGCGATCCGCGTTTCCGCGTCTACACCAACGATGATGTTGTCGGGGTCGAACTGGGGGGCTCACTGAAGAACATCATCGCCATTGCGGCGGGCATTTTGTACGGCCTTGACCTGGGACACAACACCGGGGCGGCGCTGATCACGCGAGGCCTGGCGGAGATGACGCGGCTGGTGGTTGCGTGCGGCGGTAAGGCTGCAACCATGGCCGGTCTGGCCGGACTCGGCGATCTGGTGCTGACCTGTACGGGAGGGCTGTCGCGTAACCGCAGCGTCGGCGTTGAGCTGGGACGAGGGCGCAAGTTGAGCGACATTATCGCGGACATGCACGGCATGGTTGCGGAGGGCGTGCTTACGACCAACGCCGCGGTAGGGTTGGCGCGCAAGGCCGGCGTGGAGATGCCGATCACGGAGCAGATGCATGCCATTCTTCAACAAGGAAAAAATGTGGAGGATGCGATTCGCGACTTAATGGGACGGCCGTCGACGAGCGAGATTGGCTTGGTTAGCGGGTAGTGGAAGGTGGCGCCGGCTGAAGCCGGCTCAGGGGGAAGAATAAACGGCTTATCGGCACGACTGAAGTCGTGCCCTTTCAAAGAACATGCGGCCCGGACGGCACGGCTAAAGAGGCCGCTGAAAAAGCTTGCAAACAAGCAGCTGTGCCGCCGGCTAAAGCCGGCTCAGGTGGAACAATTGACAGCTTATCGGCACGACTGAAGTCGTGCCCTTTCAAAGAACATGCGGCTTTGCGCTCCTGTTCAACATCTAAAGATTTTCGAAGCGTTGTGGCAGTTCCTAGAAGCGTTGTGGCAGTTCCTACATGTACGTCTTAGATGCAAGATGGAACGAACGAAAAGTAAGCTGTGGTGGAGGAGCGGTTATCCGGTCTGGATTGGGCTATGCGCCAGGCGCCATCCTGTCCAGCTCACTGGCGCTGGCGCAGGACCAGAGTCCGGGCCTGACCTCGCTGCCGTCGGCCGAGCAGATCATCCAGCGTAACCAGGATTCCTACAGCGGATCGATACCGCAAGGCAAAGCGACTTCCGAGGTCATCGATCTGACGGTGGAAGAGGCGCTGGACCGGGGACTGAAGTACAACCTCGGACTGTACTTGAGCGAACGCGCCACCGAGCAGAGCCGCGCCGCCCGGCTGCGCTCGCTCAGCGAGCTGATGCCGGTGGTAAACGGCGCGTTCAGCGAAGCTGTCGACCGGCTCAATCTGAAGGCTTTTGGATTCAACTTCCCGGGCTTCCCGACGTCGGTCGGTCCATTTGGCCTGACCGAGCTCCAGGCCAACGGCTCGTGGACGCCGCTTGATCTGCAATCTATCAACAAACTTCACGCGGCGTCGCAAAACGTGAAGGCGGCACAATTCAGTTACCGCGATGCGCGCGACACGGTAGTGCTGGCGGTGGGAGCAAACTACCTGCTGACGATTGCCAACGAATCTCGCGTGATCGCGGCGGAAGCGGAGCTGAAAGCGGCGCAGGCACTCTATCAGTTGGCGGTTGACCAGGAGACTGCGGGGCTTGCGCCGCAGATCGACACGCTGCGCGCGCGGGTACAGTTGCAGACGCAGCAGTCGATCCTGATCCAGGCGCAGAACGATCTGGAGAAGCAGCGCATTGCGCTGGCGCGAGTGATTGGATTACCGGTGCAGCAGAAGTTCAGGCTGGTCAACCGCGTGCCGTATCATGCACTGCCGGAGACGGAATTGGCGGGCGCGTACGAGCGGGCGTTACAGACGCGTCCGGATTACCAGGCGGCATTAGCTTCGCTGCGGGCGGCGCAATACAGCCGGCAATCGGCGTGGCAGCAACGGCTGCCGTCGCTCGGCGTTAGCGGGGATTACGGCATTCTGGGTTACACGCCCAGTGCTCTGGCGCCCAATTATACGTTCGCGGCGACGCTGTCCATTCCCATCTTCCAGGGTGGCAAAGTGGAAGCGGACGTCGAGCAGGCGGATGCGACCCTGAAAGCGCGGCAGGCGCAAGTGGACAATCTACGGGCAGGCATTGAGCAGGACATTGAGGACGCGCTGCTGGATATCAAGGCTGCCGCGCAGCAGGTTGAGGTAGCGAGGACGGGGTTGGATTACGCACAGCAGACGCTGGAGCAGTCGCAGGACCGCTTTGCCGCGGGCGTGACCAACAACGTGGAAGTGGTGCAGGCGCAGCAGCAACTGGCGTCGGCCAACGAACAGTACATCGACAGCTTGTACGCCTATAACATTGCCAAGGTGCTGCTGGCGCGCGCGATCGGCAATGCCGAGCAGGCGGTAAAGCAATATCTTTCGGAGCCGGGAAGCGTGCTGCCGGCGAATCCGGCAACGCCGCCGGGAGCACCAGGGACGCCGACGCCGGGAACAGTTCCCAACACGGCGCCGGCTGCTTCGGGAGTAGTGGGAGAAGTTGGCGGGCAAGTGGGGCAGCTTGGGAGGCCGTGAGGGCCGAGGTCAGGGAGTCAAGCCGGATGTGCCGCCGGCTGAAGCCGGCTCGGGAAGAGAGATTTAGAGGGCTGGTAACGGCGCAGCTAAAGCTGCGCCCCTTCAAAACAAGTCGAAAAGCGGCTTTTTCAGCGGTCTGTAAGTTATGCCTTGTTACCAGGCTTCGGGGGAAAAGCGGCAGCGGTGCGAGGGCTGCCGGTCATCAACCATAATGAAACAGGCGGAGAACAAATGAGTCCGACCACAACCGAGCCAAACGAGATAGAACGACCCCAGCCGCAGGGCGAAGCCCACGATGAGAGCCATGCCGCGGAGCTTCGGCAGCGGCCCGAAGACCGTCGCGGCACCTTTCAGAAGCACCCCGCGGCGAAGCCCATCGTGTTTCTGGTGGCGATTGTCGCGATCGTGCTGGTGGGCTGGTTCTGGTGGGAGAGCCGCCAGTGGGAAGACACGGATGACGCGCAGATCGATGGTCATATCTATCCCATCAGCGCGCGGGTGAGCGGGCAAGTCATCAAGGTGAACTTCGACGACGGCCAAGTCGTACGGCAAGGCGACGTGCTGGTGGTGATCGATCCCACGGACTATACGGTGGCATTAGAGCGGGCCCGCGCCGACTATCAGGATTCGCAAGCGCAAGCCGTGGCTGCACAGTATGGAGTGCCGGTGTCGAGCGTAGGCTCGTTCAGCCAGATCCGTTCCGCCAGCGCCGACATGGCGTCCGCGCAGGCCGGAGTGGCGGCCGCGCAGAAAGAGGCCGAAGCCGCGCAGTCGCAGATAACCGAAGCCGAAGCGAACGCGCTGAAGCTGAACACCGATGTGGAACGCTACCGGCAACTGCTGGGCAAGCGCGAGATCTCGCAGCAGCAGTTCGATGCGGCGATCGCGGCGGCGACCGCTGCCAACGCCACCGTGGATGCCCGAAAGGCGGACCTGTTGGCGGCCAACGCACAGGTAAAACAGGCGCAGTCGCGGATTGAACAAGCCAACGCCGAGATCACGAACGCGCAGGCTACTCCTAACACGGTAGCGGCGACCAAGGCGAGATCACAGTCCGCGGACGCCCAGGTCCTGCGCTACAAATCGGCGCTGGACCAGGCGCAACTGAATCTTTCCTACACCACCATCGTCGCGCCCGTCGATGGCGTGGTGGGAAAGCGCTCGGTGCAGGTGGGCTCCAACGTCGCCATCGGCCAGGACCTGTTGGCCGTGGTTCCGCTGAACGATGTCTGGGTCACCGCCAACTTCAAAGAAACGCAACTTACCCGCATGCATCCCGGACAGCCGGTGAAGATCAAGGTCGATACCTATGGCGGCAGAAAATGGGATGGCCACGTCTCCAATATTGGCGGGGCCACGGGAGCGATATTCAGCCTGCTGCCACCGGAAAACGCCACCGGCAACTACGTGAAAGTGGTGCAGCGTCTCCCGGTGCGCATCGACTTCGATGGTAACGACAAGCCGGACTTCAACAAAGACGGCTTGCTGCGGCCAGGGATGTCAGTGGAGCCGGACGTCAAAGTTCGGTGAGGCTCCTCCCAGGAAATGCGACTGGAAGTTTCGTGATGCTCGGGGGAGCACTGTCCAAAGTTTGGACACCGAGTAAGTATTACCTTCCAAATCCTGGACAAGCGGGTAATTTCTACCAGTCCCGAATACTCCCAAATCAGGAATTACTGTTGAGCCAATAGCGCCTATTCCTGCCCAGCTACAGAATTTCAGTCAACAATTTCAGCATTTCCTGTCATACTCACGTTAACGCGCCATGATTAATTTATGAATTTTTCTACGCTACCGAACCTGATTGCTCTGGCCATTCTGGTAGTAGTGTTTTGGGCAATCTCTCGCAAAGCCGTCGGCGAACAGGTACACCTGTGGCTGCTTGGCTGGGCGCTGGTGCTGGTGCATTTCGCCGCCCAGTTTACGTCTACGGCCAGCGGGACGTGGGGCGTGGTAGCAACGTCGATCAGCCTGGATTCGTTAATTCTGGCGAGCGTTGCGTTCCTGATTTCGGTCTCGGCGATTGCCTCCAGTCGCCGGCGCAAACTGTATCTGGCCGCTGCTATTGCCATACCTGCCCTGGCTTATACCAATGGAGCAATTCTCGGGAACGTTCCGCGAAACTATTACTACGTTTGCGCGGCGATTGGGCTTTTGGCTCCCTTGCTGTTGCTGTGGCGTTACAACCAGCAGAGCAGTTTTTATGCTGCGGGGGCTACAGTTGCGGCGTCGGTAGCGTCTGGAGTAGCGGTGTGGGGTGTAGCTCGCGGTGTGCCGGAATTGGGCATTACCGTCATACTGGCTGCCCTCAACTTTGCTATCGCCGTGCTGTATTGGAACCATCACAAGCGCGTCACTGCCGGAGTTCTGACCGCGGTCAGCGGATTCGTGCTATGGGGAGCGGTGTTTCCGGCCGCGGCTTTGCTACAGGTCTTTGCGTCCTCGGTAAGGGTTGAATCCGAGGTATGGAACATCCCCAAGTATCTGGTTGCCGTGGGCATGATTCTCACCTTGTTGGAAGACCAGATCGAGCGAAGCACTTACCTCGCCTATCATGATGAGCTGACGGAGTTGCCGAACCGCCGGCTGTTGGAAGACCGCCTCGATCAGGCCTTGGCGCAGGCCAGCCGCGCCCGAAGCAAGGTGGGCGTGTTTGTGCTGGACCTGGATCATTTCAAGGAAGTGAACGACACTTTCGGCCACCGGGTCGGCGATATCGCTTTGCGGGAGGTTGTCGCCCGGCTGGGAAGTCGCATCCGAGCCAGCGACACGATGGCACGTTCGGGGGGCGACGAATTCACTATTATCAGCCAGGTGGAGAATGTGGAGGGAGCCCGGAGCCTGCAATCGGCCCTGGAGTCTGCGCTTTCCGATCCCATTGTTGTCGAAGGCAAACAAGTGCGGACCGGACTGAGCATTGGGCTGGCGCTTTATCCCGACGATGGCAGCGGCCCGGATCAACTTCGTGCAGCTGCGGATCGCGCTATGTATGCGGCGAAAAGAGCTTCCCGGCCACCCGATGCGGTGGGGGCGATGCACCACAATTCGTTCTAGGACTGCCTCACATCTGGTGCATATGGGTTGGCCTTGGGGTATGGCTAAAGCTTAAGATCCGAGGCAATAGCATGGCCTACACATAGGTGGCGGTAGTAAATGACTTCCTCCAAAATGTGCAACAACTTGCTACTTATGGTTGGGACCCTTTCGAAAACGTGCTGAAAAGTAAGCACTTGTGGCATCCCACATTGGAATCCAAAGTGCTCTATTAAGGTCACTTCGCCTTCTGTCCTATTTGGCCCTTGTGTGGACAGCTGGCTGAGCCATTTCCGAGTACCCTAGGTGAGGCGACTATGAGGAAGATTGCAGCTGTGCTTGTTGTGGTTCTGGTGGGCGCTCTAGCGGGCTACGCCCAGACCTGCACCCAGACAACTCTAAACAACTATCTTGGCAATAACTTCCAGTGCAGCATCCAAGACCAGACGTATTCCAGCTGGAATTACACTTCGGAATCTACCCCGAGCGGCTTCGCGCCTCCGGCGAGCGGCGTAACGGTAACCCCTATCGACACGCCTCAGAATCCCGGATTCCAGTTTACAGCTGGCTGGTACGCCTCGACCTCATCAGGCGTTCTGTCGATGGATTCCACGTTTGAGTGGACGGCCATGAGCCAATCGCCCATCACCGACCTCAGCCTTTCGATCGCCGGCGTGGGTTTTTCCGGAACCGGCTCGATCAACCTTGACGAAACCGCTTGCCTGGGAGCGGTGCTGCCAGCTTGCAGCGGTGGCACCATCGTCCAACTCTCCGTTTTCGATAATTCCACCGGTAGCCAGCTGTTCGACGAAGTCAATTTCGCCGGAGTCAATGAAGTCTCTGTCGAAAAGGACCTCCTGATCACCGCCGGCACCAACGGTAGCGCTGAAGTTTCGGTTATTACCGACCAGTTCTCCGAAGGCTCCTCCACCGTTCCCGAGCCCGGCACGCTGGGCATGATGGGAGCCGGAATCGTCGCGATTGCTGGATTCGCCCGTCGCAAGTTCAACCTGTAGCCAAGTCTTCTCACCTACAAGGACCCAGAGCCGGAGCGAAAGCTCCGGCTTTTGATTTGTCCGCCTCCGGCCGATGTCTTAGATGTGGTACGTTAGTTTTGCCGGAGGAAGATGTGAAGAAATGGGTTTTCCTGGTTGTCTGGGCCCTCGCTCCCGGCTGGTTGGTTTCGGCCCCCGCCAGCGCGCAAACGGCCTCCTTTGCCACTCAGTTTTACGGAACATGGTATCCCTACCCGCTGGGTAATCCTAGTACCGGTTCTACTCGCTACGAGTTTCGCCACAACCCCACCACCGGCAAGGACGAAATTACGCTCACGCGTACTTGTCCCGGCGAATACCGCACCGCCGTCGCCAAGGTGAGCACTGCCGTCGAGATTTCAGAAAATAGCATTCACGTGTTGAAGGCCGCTTCCGACACTCAGACCGGGGAAGGCGATGCCATGTGCCGCATCAGCATCGCCGCCGATGTAATGGGCTACACCCTGGCAGAGAATGGTAAGCGTGTGACCATCACCGATCCCGGCGGCAAGCCCGACATTCTGGAGTTGTTGCGCCAGGACGTGATCAATGGCGTCGTGATACCCACCAACTTCTACGGAAGCTGGGTCTTGCCCCCCTTCGACGACAAAGACACCAGAATCCAGATCAGGCTGGTGTTCTACAACGACGCCGACAGCAACAGCAGCAATGTGCGGCAGGTTATCAGTTGCTCCAAGGGTGATAACTCGCTGATTGCCCAGGTGGATTCGGCCATTACCATCGGCAACGACCAGATCACCATTCTGGATTCCGCTGCCCATGAGGAACATGATGGCGCCTTCGTCTGCAAGGCGACCTTGGCCGCCGAAACTCTGCACTACGCGCTTTCGCCCAATGGCGCCATCATGACTCTGTCTAAACCTGGCGAAAAGCCGCTGGTCCTCACCCGGGAGCACTAAGGAACTGGTTTTGAAGGGGCGCAGCTTTAGCTGCGCCGTCATCAGCCCTCTAAATCTCCCTTCCCGAGCCGGCTTCAGCCGGCGCCACTACCGACTTCCCCGCAGCCTCTTTAGCCGCGGCCACCTCGAGTAGAATCGGATTGGATGTTTCCTAAGCAGAGAGTTGCACCCATGCCTCGCCGCTTGCTCCACTTCGCTTTTTGCCTGCTTCTGGCCGCCGTGCCCGCAGGCCAGCACCAAGCCCACGCCCAGCAGCTTACCCAACGGCTCATCCTCAAAGACGGTTCGTTTCAGGCAGTACAGAAGTATGAACTACAGGGCGATCGCGTTCACTACCTCAGCGCCGAACGCTATGAGTGGGAGGACATCCCCGCGTCGCTGGTCGATTGGGAGGCAACCAAGAAATACAATGACGCGCTCACCAGCGGGAAGCTCCGTACCAGAATCATAGAGACACCCGAAGAAAAGGAAGAGCGCGAAAAAGAGGCAGCCAACTCGCCTGAGATTGCCCCCGGACTGCATCTTCCGGGAAGCGGTGGAGTGTTTCTGCTGGATGCCTTTCAAGGCAAAGCTGAGCTGGTGGAGATCGTGCAAAACGGCAGCGAGGTGAATAAGGGCGCCAAGAAGAAAAGCGTGCTGCGGGCTGCCATCCCCCTGGCCAGCAATAAGCGGGCATTCGAGATCAAAGGCGAGCATGCCCAGATACAGTCGCACCAGCCGCGTCCCACCATCTACATCGATATTGACGAGGGCACGCAGAACGAGGCTGCGCTGGCTGACCGCTTCCGCGTAGTTCGGACCGTGGTGAAGAAAGACGCGCGCGTGATTGGCAGCGTGAAGGTCAGCGTCGGCGGCAAAGTCACCGAGCAGATCAGTTCCCTGCCCGTCAGCATCTCCAAGCTGGGAACCGGCCAGTGGATCAAGCTGATACCCAGCCAGGACCTGGCGGCGGGCGAGTATGCCATCGTCGAGATGCTGACCCCGACCGAGATGAACCTGTACGTCTGGGACTTCGGCGTCAACCCCAATGCGCCGGTCAATCCCAACACCTGGCAGCCCGTACCGGCAAAATGATGATGCGAATGGACTCGCCTGCAATGCCCACCATCGCCACTCTGCGCGGACAACCATGCTCCCGTCCCGCTGTGCGGGACGACTCAGCTTAGCCCAGCACGCAGCCGCAGGCGGAGTGCTGGGTAGGCCCGGAAATAAGATCCGAGTCCCTCGGGGACGACACTCCGTCCGCCTGGGCCTCGCGCCCTTCCACCGTTTGACACCCAATTGCGCCGCTTCTTATGATTCCGCAGGCAATCCGGGTAGACTATGAAGCGGGGGAGAGCGTGGGCTCATTTGGCGAGCGGCTGCGTCGAGAACGAGAGATGCGCGGCGTCTCTCTGGAACAGATTGTCGCCACCACTAAAATCGGACGCCGTCTTCTTCTCGCCCTGGAAGAGGAGCAGTTCGATCTGCTGCCCGGCGGAATCTTCAACAAGTCCTATGTGAAGGCTTACGCCAAATGCGTCGGCATCGACGAGGACGAAGCGGTTGCCGAGTATATGAAGGCGGCGAATGAAACTCCGCCGGACACGCGCGTCATCGCCCAACAACACGCTTCCATTCATTCCAACCGGCCTATGCAGCGCGCGGGTTTCCCGGTCTTGCCGGTCCTGATCCTGGTGGTCGTGATCGCCGGAGGAATCGGGGGCTGGAAGGTCTATCAGGACCGGCAGAATGATAAGGCCAAGCGGGCCGCAATGCCGCGCGAGTCCGGACGCGTCCCAACCGCCGGCGAATGCGCCTGCCTCCGCTCCCCTGGCCAGCGTCGCTGGATCTGCACCAGACCAAACTTCCTCGGCGCAGCCGAGCCAGAAGACCGCGGCCGCGGCCGAGCCCACATCGTCTACCGCCGCCGCTGTCGTGCCGCCTCCAGCAACTCCGGCGACGACGAAGGTATCCCCGGAGAACTCTGCCGCAACTCCACCCGCCGGATCTCCGTTTGAAGTCGTCATTCGCCCCAAAGACAGTGCCTGGGTCTCGGTCAAGTCCGACGGCAGCTATGTGGTGCGCGGCATCATCAGGCCTCCGGATGTGAAAACCATTCATGCCAGCAGCCAGGTCGTCTTCTACACTGGTAATGCAGGCGCGGTGGAAGTCTCGTTCAACGGCAAGAACGTTCCTCTGACCGGCGGCCCCAATGCGGAGCAGGTGCTGGTCTTTGACTCGCGCGGTGTGGTTCCGGCTGCGCGCTCGAAGCCGCCTGCGCCATGAGGGATCCCAGTCGCGATGCAGCCGCGCAAACACAAATGAAAAACGTCGGCGAGAATGTAGTTCGCATTGAAGCGGAGGCCTTGCGCGCCCTGGCCGATCGCCTGGCTGGGCCCATGTCGGCCAGCTTCGACCGCGCGGTTGAGCTGCTATACAACTGTGCGGGACGCGTCATTGTCACCGGCATGGGCAAAAGCGGAATCATCGCCCGCAAAGTTGCCGCCACACTTACTTCCACGGGAAGCCCTGCTCTGTTCCTGCATCCCGCGGAAGCCATGCACGGCGACCTGGGCATGGTAGTGCGCGGCGATGTCGTACTGGCGCTCTCGGCCAGCGGCGAGACCGCCGAGATCCTGCAACTGCTGGCCACCATCAAGCGCCTCGGCGTCCCGTTGCTTACCCTGACCTGCGACCCGATCCCCTCTACGTCGGGCGCCCGAGTCTGGCCTTCTTCTGGCCAGGGTGGGAGCCAGTTCCCGACGAGCCGCGCACGCTTTCGACGCTGGCCCAGGCCGCCGATGTGGCTCTCGATTGTTCGGTCGCCAATGAGGCTTGCTCGCTCGGCCTTGCACCCACCGCATCCACCACCACCATGCTCGCCCTGGGCGACGCGCTGGCGGTCGCACTCTCCGAGCGCCGCGGATTCAAGGAGGAAGACTTCGCCAACCTGCATCCCGGCGGCAAGCTGGGCAAGCGCTTCGCTCGCGTCGCGTCGCTGATGCAAACCGGCGATGCAGTGCCTCGCGTCGCGCCAGCCACAACCATGGGCGAAGTTATTTACGAGATGTCGCGCAAAGGCCTGGGCATGACGACGGTGGTGGACGGCGACAAGCTGGTCGGCCTCATCAGCGACGGCGACCTGCGCCGTCTGCTGGAACATCACGGCAAAGAGGTCCTCGACCGCACCGCCGCGCAATGCATGACGCGCGCGCCAAAGTTCGTCGGCCCGGAGATCTTCGCCATCGCCGCCCTCGACATCATGGAGCAGAAGAAGATCACTTCCCTTCCCGTAGTCGACGACGCCGGCCGCCTGCAAGGCGTGCTGCACCTGCATGACCTGTGGGGCACGCAGATGCTGTGAATCTATTGTTGCTCCAGCTGCTTCATCCAAGCCGCCCCTCGGGGTGCAGCTGCATGCGCCAATAAGTCATAGCCCCTCCAATCGATTCAGAACGGTATATCCTCGTCCGTGATTTCCGGCCCGCTGCTGCTGGCTGCGGGTGGAGCTTCGCTCTCAGGCGTGCGCTGATCGAAGCCGCCGCCGCTGGACTTGCCTGCTCCTGAGCGTCCGCTGTAGCCACCGCCGCCTTCGCCGCCGCCCTCGCGGGCGCCGCCCAGCAGCACCAGATCGTTGATGATGATCTCCGTCTTGTACTTCTTCTGCCCAGTCTCCTTGTCGTCCCAGGAGTCGCTGTGCAGGCGCCCTTCAATGTAAACCTTGTTGCCCTTCTTCAGGTATTCGGAGGCGATCTCGGCGGTGCGCTGGAAGGCCACCAGATTGTGCCACTCGGTGCGGTCCTGCCAGTTGCCCTCTTTGTCTTTGACGCGGTCCGTGGTGGCCACGGAAAATCGCGCTACCGCCATGCCGCTGGGGGTGTACTTCACCTCCGGGTCCTTGCCCAGATTTCCGATGAGAATGACTTTGTTGACACTCTTCGCCATGATGCCGCTCCTGTCTACAGTCTTGCTGCGGGTGGGATGAAGGCCAAATATAACAGATAGGCTGCCGTCGGCAACCCGCGATGGTGGTGGGCGAGGTTGGTTACTGCGAGGGCTGGCTACGCAACTCTGGATGTCCCGCTCGCCGCCTTGGCGACGGCCTTCTTCTTCGAGTTGTTTACCTGACTGGCAACCACCAGAAACTTGTACTCTTCCGGCGATAGCTTCCGCTGTAAGAGACGCTCCACTTGCTTAAAGAGCTCTTCGCTATGCATGGCTGGCACTCCAAACTTCAGACCTGAGATGCCGGACCCTGGTTTTTACGTTGGCTCACCCCAACGATCCATTTTGCGGGATTGTACCTCCGAAAGACGGCAAATGGCAATATTTCTTGCGCGTCAACCGCCCAAAACCAGCACTTTATGTTCCGGACAGCGGGTCTGCGCCAGCTCCACCAGGCGGTTGACCAGTTCCGGCCCGTACTTCGCGTAGAAATACAGTCCGGCAATCTCGCGTTCCTGAAGCGTCTTGTGGGGATAAACGGCGTTCTCGATTTGCGCTGCGTGGCGGGTGATGATCTCGCTCCGGCGCAGCTCGGCCTGTGCGGCGCGCTTCTCCAGCCGGTCGATTTGATAGCGCATTTTGCTGGTCGCGCGCGTGGCAGCTTCCACCAGCGTAGGATCCAGTTTCTGCAACGATCCGCTGGCGCGCTGCATGGCTTCATCCACGGCACGTCTCGCCTGCTCGAAATCCTGCTTCAGCTCCGGCGGCAACGAGCGCGCCGCCATGCAGTCGCGAAGCTGGCATTCACCGTGAAAAAGTTCCGGCAGATCCACGTGGTACTTGGTCAGCAGGCGTTCGATGCGCGGCTCAACCAGGGTTGCGCTCATGCGCGACACGATAGGCGTGACGCGCCCCAGCAGCTTCTGATACACCCCGGCGGCCTGCGCAAAATATGCCACCTCCGCCGGCCCGCCGATATAGGCCAGCGTGGGCAGCCAGTAATCCTGGAGCACCGGGCGCAACAGCACATTGGCATTGAAGTTCTCCGGCGCAGCCTGGATGCGGCGTTGCAATTCGTCGCCGGAAACGACTTCCCGCCCGATCTTGAACTGGCCGTTGGAGCGATGGATGGCAACGCGCGCACCTTCCACCAGCGCGAACAGCGGCGTCGACTCAGCTGTGATCTTTACCTGCTCGTGATATTTTTCCGCCTGCAACTCGCGGTTGCGGGCCAGCAGCGCATCGTCGATTTCAGCGGTGCGCCGGACGGCGTCTACAAACAGCGGCGTTGCGATGCGATGCAGTTCGGGGTCCGCAGGATCCAGCAGGATCAGTCCATGCTCGCCAAAGATGCGGGTGTAGAGCCTGGCATAGGCGTTGGAGAACGTCTCGCCCTCGGCATAGCTCTCGCGCAGATAATCCGCAGCCAGCGATTCGCCCAGCAATTCCGCAGCTTGCCGGACTGCCTCATTCGTTCCTTCTGCAAAGCGGATGCTCGCGACCGGAGCGCCCTCGATGCCGCTGGTCGCAACCTTGAAGGGAACCAGCTGGAAATCGTGCGTCAGCAGCAGCGACTGATTCACCTCTGCCAGATCGTGATCTTCGCTGGCCAGCCAGAACACCGGCACACACTCCGCTCCCAGCGCCTCAACCTGTTTCGCCAGGGCCAGTGCCGAAGCCACCTTGAACAGCGCCAGCAGCGGGCCTCCAAACAATCCCACCTGCTGCCCGGTGACCACCGCAAACGCTCCGTCACGCAGGCGCTGAATGTTCTTCAGCGTCGCCTCCGAAGCTCCCCAGGCGCGGTTCTGTTTCTCCAGCGCGTCGGCTACCGCGGCCTGCCGCTGCCCATCGCGCGGCACTGACTTGGCGAAAGCGGCGATGTGCTCGGCATCGGGCTGCGTAGGATAAAACCTGTGGATCGCGGGAGAATAAGAAAGGAAGTCGCTGAAGATGCGGGTGGTATGCGGAATGGCGTTGAAGGAGATGCAGTCGGGAATCACGCGATCGTCTCCCGGCAACAACAGCGCCGAGCGCGGTTGCAAGCAAACCAGGACGAGCAGTCCCTCGCGGCAACCTGGATCAACGCTTTGTGCATTCGCACCACGGTTATCAGACTAACAGGCAAACAAAAGGTTTGGATGATTCTCCCCAGGCAGGGATGCAGGAATCGGTCGGAAGGACGAAAAGCCCAAGCAAACTCTGCTTAGCTCCCAGTTTTGAAAGGGCATGGCTTTACAGGCCGCTGAAAGCGTCGCTCTCGAGGTGGTTTGTAACAGGGCTTGACTTCAGTCGTGCCGATAAGCCGCATATTTTCTTCCCGAGCCGGCTTCAGCCGGCGGCACCGGAGCCTGTCCCGTTAGCCCCGCCGCAAGCATCGGAAAAATCAATACGGCCTTAGATGCTGCGTCGCAACCCAGTGTCGCCGCTTCTGCGGCTCATACTATTACCCGCCCTGACCGGGGCCTGACGGCCCCGGCTAACTTCATCTCGCCGCTGCGCGGCTAGTTTGATCCGTTGTTCGGGCCGTTGGTTCCACCACCAAATTTGTATTCCGGTTGCGACACGGCCTCTTTAGCCCCTGCGGCAAGTCGGCAAGGTATTCAGCCTCCTTAACTCTTCTCTGTTGCTGTCGTCCCGGGAAGCTGTTTCCAGCTATGCAGGCGGAGCCACCAGCGGCTGACGTGGCGGCAATACTCGATGTAGTCCGCGCCGAATTTGTTGCGCAGCGTGGGCTCCTCATAGAAGACCACGAACAAATGCACTCCGAGCGCGACGGCCGCTACGCCTGCGATGGCAGCCAAGCTGGCGTGTCCGAAGACCACCCACAGCCCAATCCAGCCCAGCGCAAATCCCAGGTACATGGGATTCCTCACATAGCGGTAAACGCCGACCACCACCAATCGCTGCGGCGGCCCCATGGGAGCGGGAGTACCGCGTCCCGTCCATCCAAAATCCCAGACGCAGCGCAACGCCACGGCAAATCCCAGCACTGACGGAATGGCCGCCAGCCATCCAACCTGCGCCGCTCGCCGCTTCCACGCGGAAGCCCAGCCATCCCGGCAGCAGCCAGAACCATAATGCGAAAAACCCTGCGCCCACCGACATGGCCGCCAGCGCCGTGGCCCATCGATTCCCCTGTGTCTCTAGGTAGTCGCCCGCCGATCCCTGCTCCGCCATAGATCCTCCTGCGCGCGCATCCGGTTTCCTATCCCCGATACTATTACGACCGGCCCGGCATTTTTGCTTCAGTTTTCGCGGAGGAAAAATGTTGTCGTTCGAATCGGAAATCCCGCTGCCCGCGTCTCAGAAATTGACTTCGCCAGCCGGGCAGATCAATATCATGGAACGAAAACGTCCGCCATGATAGTCCCCCGATATTGCCGACTGCTGCTGCTGGTAGCGGCGATGCTGCCGACAACGGTCTTGGCACAGACAGCTCCCGCGCAGCCGGACGCCGCTAAGCCTGCACCAAGCACTGCTGCTGCGAACGCAGTCGACTGCGGAACGTTCGCCGCCAGCGATGCCCGTCTGGACCTGGTTTCCAAGCTCTGCGAATTTGCCCTCACCTACCGTCACCAGTTGCCCGACTTCATTGTTCAGCAGACCACCACGTCAGAGGGAATGTCGAAGACGGTCATCAAAGCGCAAGTTACGTTCCAGAGAGGCTTGGAGACCTATTCCAACGTCACTATCGACGGGCGACCGGCTCCGGCCAGCAGCATCACCACCAGCCCTCCTAACAGCATCCAGTTCAGTTCCACCGGCGAGTTCGGCCCAGCCCTGCTGGACCTGTTCAGGATACCGGGCGCAACCGAATTCAAATTCAAGAAGACATCTGTGTTGCGCAATCAGCCGGTGGCGATTTACGAGTTCCACGTTCCCGAGAAGAAAAATGTCTTCTGGATGTTTCGCATCGCCGACGGCCGCTCCTTCCGGCCAGAATTCTATGGCGAAGTCTGGCTGCAAGCGCAAACCGGAAGGCCCTTGCGCGAGGAGATGCATCCCGTAAGTCTGCCTGCGGGATCGGAGATAACTTCAGCCACTACAGTAATCGATTACGCCATGACCGCACTCAGCGAGGTCGGAACGTTCCTGCTCCCGATCAGGTCAGAATTCACCCTGTGCAATCAGGGAATGTACGGGATGGGCGCCTGCACGACGAATGTCATCCTCTTCCAGCATTACCGGAAGTTCGGCGCCACCACGCGCATCTTGCCCTTAGACCCGAAGCCCTAGTCCTTGGAGACTCGCCAATTGCGGCAGCGAGTCCCAACGCGCGAGCTGCGCATCTAATTGGCAGATGTTTGACTTAGCTGTCTTTACTGCTACAGTTAAGTTGATCGCGGTTCGCTTCACGTATGGGGGCGTCACGGCTTCGACGGAAGTGATTGCGGCAAAGAGGCATACCGGAGTGCATGCATCCGTAATCGTGTGCAAAAACACAATTGCCAACCAAAACCTGGCATACGCAGCTTAATTAGTTAAGTTGCCGTCCTCATCGGCTTTGCTCATGGGCTGAGAAAGGGCGTCGCACAGTGAGCTGGCTGCAAACTCTCCGCCTGTGAGTTTGCGGCGAGATCATCAGGCTGGCCTGGCCCCGTTTCTTGTCCATTCTGAGCGGGGCTGGCGAGAGTGCCGGGTAATTCCGGCGCATGAATTGGACTAAGTATGTAGGCTCTTTGCCAGTAACATTTTCGGACGCGGGTTCAACTCCCGCCGCCTCCACCAAAGTTCCTTCCATGTTGTGATCGCAGGGTGCCGGGTGCCCCAGGTCTCGCGGGTTTCGAGACCTGGGAGGTCCGCCACCTATCACCCACCTTGCGTGTTCTCAAGCTGACATTCCGAAAGACAACAGCTGTCCCATGGCAGCCGCTCGCACGGGCCCAGGTCTCAAGCACCGCGAGACCCGGGGCACCACCCTGCCCCTGATGCCAGCGCCATAACCCTTGCCGGCTCGCCCTCCTGCGCAGAGCATCAATGAGCGCAGGTGTCAGGGTTAAGAGGCTCGGGACGGAAATCACGAATCGCAAAATTTACCTTTGACATCGGGCCGAAAATCCACTACCATATGGTTGTGGATAAATTAGGTACAACATTTGCGGCTTTGTCTGATCCAACCCGGCGGGCCATGATCCAACGACTCTCGCATGGGCCTGCCTCTGTGCATGGATTGACGGAACCGTTTGCACTCTCGCAGCAGATGATTTCAAAACATATTGCCTACCTGGTGCGGGCGCGGATTGTAATCAAGACGAAGCGTGGACGGGAGAGTGTGTGCACGCTTAGGCCCGAGGCGATTAAGCCAGTCAGCGACTGGGCGATCAGCTATCGCCGATTCTGGGAAGAGAGTTTCGACAAACTGGACGTAGTTGTAAATCGAATGAAGAAAGAGGAGGTCAGAGATGACAAAAAACACGGTTAGCGAAATTGAGCGGATGGTCGTTACAAGAGTCTTTGATGCCCCACGCGAGTTGGTTTGGAAGGCGTGGACAGACCCGAAATATGTGATGCAGTGGTGGGGACCGAAGGGCTTTACTGCGCCCGTTTGCCAGATGGATTTTCGCGTTGGGGGAAAATTCCTCTGCTGCATGAAGACGCCGGATGGGCAGGAGTTCTGGAATGCGGGTGAATACCACGAGATTATTCCGCACGAGAAGATCGTTTCCTCGATGTACTTTTCGGACTCGAAGGGAAACAAGATTGATCCTGCGCAATTAGGAATAGAACATGAGGCCATAGAGGGTGCGTACGACGTGACCATCTTTGAGGATCTCGGAAACGGCCAGACGAAACTCACCTTCATTGGAAATGAACCCATGGAGAGCGCGAAAAATAGCGGTCAAATGGAGGGCTGGAACCAGATACTCGATAAACTTGCTGCGGTTATTGCGGGGCTGGTGCAGGCGAAATAGGAGGTTGACGTTTTGACGATCGTCATGCGCGAGATACGGCTGAGGCTGGCGGCGAAGGCTTGGTTAGAACAGGCTTCTCGCCGCTCGGCCGAATAGTCGTCTCTCGGGATAAGTGACCCTTGGTTCAACTGTTGATTTCAGTCCGAGTTACTCATTGAGCCCTGAGCACGGCGCCTTGGGCATTCCAGCTTTGTCAACAGCAAGCTCGGGTGGGGCTCCGCAACATGATCGAGCGGCTTACTCTGCGCGATAGGTTACGTTTCCATTCATCATGGTCAGCTTCACCTTGGTCGTGCTGATGTCGGCGGGAGGAATCTTGTACAGGTCTTTCTCCAGCACAACGATGTCGGCCAGCTTCCCGACTTCGAGAGAGCCAATCTGGTTCTCCAGGTCCAGCACATACGCCGAGTCGAGCGTAGTATGCCTTGAGCGCCTGATCCAGCGTGATGCGCTCGTTCTCCGGTGGCATGATGGGCGTGAACTGCTTGTCGCCGTACTGCGGCAGAATTGCGCGCGTCAGCGCCACCTGGATAGCCTCCAACGGGCGATAGGTCGACACGTATCCTGCTGCCGGCCAGTCGGTCCCGAACGCCAGCCTGCCTCCGGCTTTCAGAACGGAATTCATGCGGGCCCACTCTGTGTTGACCAGTCTCGGCCGAGGATCTTCACCATCACCTCGCTGTAGGGGTCGGGGGTGATCCACTGAGCGGACGTCTGCATGGTTACGTTCAGTTCTTTGAAGCGTGGCACGTCCTGATCTGTAATCATCAGGGAATGCGCAATTGTGTGCCGTGAAGGGCTGTTAGGGTATTGCTTCTGGGCCTTGGCCACAATGTCCAGATACGCACGAATTGCGGCGTCCCCATAGCAGTGGCAGTGGGTATCCAGTCCGTTCGCCTGTGCTTTCAGGACAGCTGCCTCCATGAGCTTGGGATCGAGAAGGTAGTCGCCATGGAAGCCGGGCCGGTCGAAGTAGGGCTTCAGCAGCACGGCCGTGTGCTGGGCCTCTCCGCCATCGGCGTTGACCTTCAGTGCCCGGAACTGCACCAGCTCGGAGTGATATTTGTCCCGTAGCTTCAGCGCAATTCCCGCCGGATCCTCTGTCGCAGGATTGTTCCAGTAGTAGCTGGCAACCACACGCATAGGCAGCTTGTTTTCTTTCTCCTAATTTCTGATAGCCATCCAAGCCGTCCTCGGTCGGCATGGTGGAAATTCCGGCGTCAAACACTGCCGTAATGCCCGCCGCCGAGAACTTCGGCAACATTTCGGTCATGGCCGCAATGGCGAGTTCGGCAGAAGGCGGCTGCAGTTTGAAAAACACAGCTTGTTCCGCCGGGCCCTCAACTACCCAACCGGTGGGCTCACCGGTCTTGGGGTCTCGCTGGTAGAAACTGAAGCCGGGCACCGGGTCCGGAGTTTTGGCGTTCACTCCTGTCATCTCCAGCGCTTTACTGTTGACCCATCCGCTGTGGCCGTCAATCGCAAAGAGGAATACAGGACGGTCGGGGAATAGTTTGTCGAGAGGCTCTTTAGTTGGGCCAGTCGTGGGAAAGAGAGAATAGCGCCATCCAAAGCCGCGAATCACCTTGGCATCAGGGTGAGCGTCGGCCCACTTCTTCACCGATGCCAGCAACTGGTCAAGCGAGTCGAACTGCAAATCGGCGCCTTCTGCTACCAGCGCCATCGTCGGGTGAATGTGCGATTCAACGAATCCCGGCAGCAGCATCTGCCCATGCAGGTCGATGACCTGCGTCTTGTCACCGACGAACGCCTTCACTCCCTCGTTGGTTCCGACATAGGAGATGTTTTTGCCCGTGACCGCAATCGCCTGGGCTTGGGGTTCTTGCTGTCGATCGTGTAGATCGCGCCGTTCTTGAAAACATAGTCCGCCTTGTCGGCGGCCATAGCGCTGGTTACGAGCATCACTACAACCACGGTGCAGAGCCCCAGAATGACTGCGAATGTCCTTATGCCCTTCATATCCTCTTCCCCTCCTATTACGCCTAAACCGAAATCAAACCGCCAAAACCTTTATACGTCTCACCGGAGCTTTCTTCACACGTCAGCCGGAGGGCGCGATATCCTGCGCGCACTGGCTGGCGTGGCGCCTCGGATGGGACCTGGCCACCGCCCGCGAGAAGGTACGGGTGGCACGCGCGCTGGGTAGGCTGCCCGCCATCAACGAATCGTTGCGCACCGCCAGGCTATCCTACGCCAAGGTCCGCGCGCTCACTCGGGTGGCGACCCCCGAGAACGAAGCGAAGCTGCTGGAGATGGCGCTTATGGCAACCGGGGCGCAGCTTGAGCGGCTGTGCCGAGGCTATCGAGGGGTGCTGGACTGCTGAAAGGACGCCGGCGCCGGAGGAGCGTTCGGTACGCCAGCGGCTGCTGCCGGGGGGGATGGTCAAGCTGGAGTTGGTGCTTGAGCCCGACGAGGCGGATTTGATCCTGCGCGCCATCGAGCGCGCCCGGGAGGTGCACGCCCGCCGGGCAGAGCCGCTGGAGACAGAGGCTCCCGGAGCGCCTGCCGTGCCTGCCTGTGCCTGCGGCGCGGGGGGAGGCGGAGGCAGTTGAAGCCGCCGGCGTTTCCGCGGAAACGTGCTGGCCCTCGCGGGCTGATGGCGCGGTGAAGCTCGCCGAGTCGTTCCTGGCCGGCAATCCCGTGACGGGAACCGGCGGCGAGCGCTTCCAGGTCATGGTTCACCTGGATCAGGAGGTGCTTGGGCCAGACAGTGCCTGGGCGGCCACCCTGGAGGACGGAACCCGCGTTTCCGCGGAAACGTTGCGCAGGGTGGCCTGCGATTGCGGCCTGGTGGCCACAGGTGGAGATGGGGAGGCACTGAACATCGGCCGCCGCGCCCGCAGTATTCCGCCCGCCATCCGCCGCGCCCTGATGCTGCGTGACCGCGGCTGCGCCTTCCCCGGGTGCACTCACACGGCCTTCCTTCACGGGCACCACATCGAGCACTGGCTGCACGGCGGGGAAACCAGCCTGGACAATGTGGTCATGCTCTGCAGCCTCCATCATCACCTGGTTCACGAAGGCGGGTGGACCGTAACCTCCGGAGCCGACGGCGCTTTTGCCTTCCACTCGCCTGCCGGCAAGCTGCTCGCGCCCGAGCCGCCGCGCGAGCTGGTTGATGACACGCTGGACTGGCTGCGCGAGTGGGCGGATGAGCACAAGCTGGACCTTGGCCCTGACGTCAACATGCCGCAGTGGGATGGGAAGACACCGGACTACAACGCTGCTGTGGGATGGCTGCTGGCGGCTGGCCAGTAGCCGCTGGCGCCCGCGGCGATTGTCAAGCTATTTCTGTAACATTACACCAGTCCTTCCGGGGCACAACGGCCAGCATCGGATAGGACTCGTATTTGTTCAGCCCGTTGGCCGGGTCATTGGCGATCAGGGAGTCCCGCTGCTCGTCCGACTCGACCGCTATGACTCCGACTCCATACGTTCCTTCGGGATGCAGCACTGGTCCGAAGACCAGTGCGATCCCTTTTGCCATCAGGTCGGTCCAATAGGCGACATGCCGCTGCATGACGCTTCGTTCCTCGGGGCTCATGTCCTGGGAAAATGTCGCGCGCGGCGGAATGAGGCGAAGAAAGAAGTACTTCATGGGCTCTGCAACCCGATGCGGTTGCCTTCCGAATCGAGAAACAGGCCAATGTGCCCTGCTTCCTTGCCGAGAAAGGTCTTGGGCATGATGACAGTGCCTCCCGCCTTTGCCACGCGGGCAAGACGCGTGTCCAGGTCCTCCCCGCCGTCCAGGTATACGGTGACCCCCTGCGTGGCCGGCTCGTAACCATCGCCATGGGCAAGGGCCCCGCAATTGAATCGGTCTTCGACCGGAAAAAGCGCGTACTGAACGGGCCCCATCTCCATCGGCTGCAGCTTCTCCTGCAGGACCTTCTCGTAGAAGGCTTTTGCCCTCGACATATCCTTTACGGGAATCTCGATCCAGTTGGACAGGTGTTTCATAATGATGTCCTCCTCACCTGGGTACACCTTACAAAAGGACCGTCAGTCGGTCTTGTAAGAATCGGAACTCTCTCTGTAGAAGAGGGAGAGGAACTCGTTGCTGGCTTTCAGGTATGCCGCGGGGGGAAGGCCGGAGAATCGCTTGAACTCTTTCGTGAAGTGTGACTGGTCGTAGTAGTCATCATCAAAATCCGCGGGGTCGCGCGCGGACCCGAAGCGGGTCAGGGAAACGAACCTGTTCTGGAACCTCACAATCTCTGCCAGTGTCTTGGGGCCGAGCCCGACAAACCTGTCGAACTTCAGCGCCACGTATCGCTGTGAATACCCCAGCTTCTCCGTCAGCTCGCTGATTGTGACCAGCCCCCCACCGGGCCTGGATGATGGAAACGGCGTGGCTGACCACGCTGTCAGGATAGTGCAGGTCCTTGAAGAACCCGAGGAGAAAGTTCTGCACCAGGGCAACCTTCCCCTCCGCGCTGGGCTCTTCAGAGAGCCCGTTTTGCAGCTCCCTTCCCGCTTTTCCAAGGACGTCAGCCGCGGGAATGACCTGGTCCGTCATGGTCCGCAGGTCGTGCGGGAAAAATGGATAGGCGGCGCCGGGGAAAAACTCCACGGAAAGCACGCCGAAAGGACCGTCTGAATCGACAATCCACGGTCGATCAGACATCCCCAGGACCCACAGCGTGTTTTCGGGGTTCTTCTGAACCGGTCTTCTTTGGGCCGCTTTCCACCGGGGCATTCAGGAGCGCCCCCCGGTAGGGGAAGACGAGCTTCATCCTGCCGTTGGGCACGATGGTCTTGATGTCCTCAGGCCTCCATCCGTCGGGACTCTCGACGATCCAGATGTGCGCGACGTGTGCGCGAAGAAGCCTGTCAGGCTGGAAGAACCTCAATCTCATTCATTCTCACCGGGGTGAAAATAGCTCCGGCCGTTTGAGAATGCAACTCTTCCGCTCATGAGCCATCTCTGGGACCAGGCGCGCTGACGCAAGCTCGTGACAAATGTCACGGGCCAGTTGTGACTCTCTTCTCTACTTGCCCCTTCCACCGTCGGGTACGTTTTCCACCATGGAACGTGATATGATGCCCGCGGGTCAGGCGATGCAAGCGTTCAGAATCAGGGTTCCTCCGCCCGGCGTGCTCTGGCTCGGCTGGATCATCTGGCTTCCGTTTTTTGTCCCTCCGGTCCTTGATCTTCTTCATGCGGGACCGCCAGCCAGCCTGCTCAGCCTTTCGTTCCTCGCCCTTGCTTTCTTCGTGGCCTTCTATGCGTGGTCGGCATGGCGCAACGCGCGGGAGTTGAGCACCGTGTCTGCAAGCCGATACATGGAAAACAGCCGTTCCCGGTGGCCTTCCATAATTGCATTGGCTGGCCTGAGCGTGATCATTGGCGTTCTTTGGCGTCTGTGCGGAGCGTCAAACACGAGCTCTTTCATCTTCACGAGCGCCTACATCAGCAGTTCCCTGCGTCCCACGCGCACCATCCAGGCGGACGCGGCGCTCCTGGCGTTGTGCGTCCTGACAGGATGGCTCACGGGGCTGTCCCTCTCCGCCATCCTGGTGCCGGTGTTCTCTGATCCCCGTGGTCTCGTTTGTCGTCATCAGCTGGGTGAGCGCAATCGTCGCAGGGCATGAGCTGCGCGCGGCGCAGGGAGAGATGGCGCGCATGGCGGCTTCCGCAGAACGGCTGCGGATATCCCGGGACCTCCACGACCTGCTGGGCCATCAACTCTCCCTCATCGCGCTCAAAAGCGAGACTCGCCCGTGCCTGGTGGATTCTGATCCGGGGAAGGCCGCCGCCGAAATGGCGGAGGTGGAGCGCCTGGTCCGGGCCACGCTCCAGGAAGTGCGCGAGGCAGTCTCTCGGTATCGAAAGCCAAGCCTGGCCGCGGCAGGCGGTTGGCGCCGGGCACGTTGGCAGCGAGAGTTGCGACTACCGTCTTTGTTCCAAGATCGATGATGGAGATGGTGCCGTCGCCCGCGTTGGCGACCCACGCCTCTTTGCCATCGGGTGAAACGTCAAAGCCTTCAGAGCCGCGGCCTACAGGAATTACGGTCTCGTTCCAGTCGCCGCCAGGCGGAGGAGGTGGACCGCCCGGCCCGGACCCATACCGGGCCCCGGTCCCATCCCCGGCGGCGGGCCCGCCTGTAGACCTTGTGGCATGCCAGCAGGCCGTTCCGTCTTGTCGAGAACGGTGACGGTTGCCGAACTCACGTTCGTAGTGAGGATGCGCCGGGCGCCGGGGAAGACATAGAGCATATGTGTGCGGTTCTGCCCCGTTCCCATGATCCAGTCAATTTTGGCAGTCGCGGGATCGTAGCTGCCGATGGCTTTCGCGGCCTCGGCCGTGAACCAGACTTTGCCTTGCGTGAAGAAAAGACCATGCGGCCCGCGCAGTGCGCCAAGGTCGATGGGGGGCAAGGCTTTCTGGTTGACGAGGTCGATCACCGCGAGCGTGTGGAAGGCGCCGAAGCCGTAGTTGGAGACGTAAGCGGTGCGGCCGTCAGTGGAGGCGGTGACTTCGTGAGGGTCCTCTCCAACAGGAACGGTCGCGACGATCTTGAGCGTTCCGGGGTCGATGATGGACAGCGTGTGGTCCTGCTTGGATAGGGCGAGCAGCGAAACCTTTGGTGTTGCCTGTGCACAAGCGAGGGCCGCGAGAGCCCCGCTAACGACCAAGACCTGCAGTGACCGTAAACGCATTCGCCATGCCTCCTGACGGGAAGTTGTTGATCGAGGGCCCGCTCGCATGAATTGTATCGTTCGGGGCTTGGTTTCTTCTAAGGATGAAAGGTGAGGCGGGAGGCGAATCAGGCCGGGCAGAAGTTGGCCGGACCTCACGCGGTCCGGCCAAGTTGAAGTGACAGTGGTTAATCCGACGACACGGAGCGGATCACAGCAAGCCTGATGCCTGGAAGGAGACGGAGCTCAGTGCCTGGTTGCCGAAGCTGTCTTGCGCGTTTAGCTCCCAACTATAGACCGTCTGGTCAGTCAGAACGAAGCCCGGCGTAAGGTCGTTGTTTGGATCCGTCGGATCGATGCCCCAATTAAGAGACGTAATCGAGCTTGGGAGTCCGTTGGAATTCGAGTTGGCGCCCGGAATCTGCCAGAGAACGTTGTTGCTGGGATCAAAGAGATAGAACGAGAAGATGTCGCTGGTATCGACGGAAGGAACATCCCATAAGAAGGTCGGTTGCAGGCTCTCCTGATCGTTGGGCAGCATGTTGCTTGCGACATCATCCGCACCCACAAGCGTGGTTGTGCCGTTCCAGCCGGTGACCTTACCGGTGATCGTTTCGGTGTCGCTGCTGGAATCGCTGTAGGTGATCTTGAAGGTGTAAGCATCGCCGACGTTGGGCGTGTCGCCGTTGAGCGGCACGTAGTACTGGAACTGCACGTTTCCGCAGCCGGTGCAGTAGTTGCTGATGTCCACGGGGTTGATGACATTCGGCCCCGACATGAGCGTGACCGCAACGGGCAGTTTGTTTCCTTCTCGCACATCGAAGTTGAGGTTATAGCCGGTGGATGAAGTGCCCGCGTTGTATTGAAAGTACTGGGTTCCCACAGTGGCCGTACTATTGGCGGTGGCGAGCGTCAGGTTCTGGCCAGTAAGCGGACCGCTGATAGCGACGGCGTCACGTTGTTCTGGTTGGTATTGGTCACGTCGCCGGCATCAATCAGGCCGTCGTTATTCTGATCGAGAATTTCAAAGAATATGTAGTCGTTGTTGGTATCGGTCGGAACGTAGACGGTGAATGCGTTCGAACTGCCTGGACTTGCGATGCGGGTGCCATAAACCGTGTTCGTGCTCTGGTTGTAGTAACCGACGTACAGCGGACCAGTGGGGGTAACTCCGGAGGGAATGGTGACGGTGCCTTGCACTTCGTTGCCGCTGGTTGATGCGCCGGTCGTGATGCCGATCGGCGTGCCGCCGCCATACACCTGCCAGCTGGAAGCCGGGCCGGCCGCGTTGCGAGCGCTTGCTTCAAAATAGTAGGTCTGGCCGTTGGTGAACGGATTGCCGGTAACACCCGGGTTCCGTTATTGAGGATCCAGACATTGGAACCAGTGCCGACTGCCTTGAAGTTGTGTGCGTGGTCCCGGTGGCGAATGTGGAATCGGTGCTCCATTGAACGTCGTAGGAAGTGGCTGCTTCAACGTTGTTCGTGGTCATTGGCTTATAGCTGATCGCCACACCCTGGTCGGTCGGAGTGATGGCGTTGAAGACCGGATTGGCGGAGGGCACAACCGTCGGCGTGTTGTCAGTGATGGTGACGGATTGCCCGGTCAAATCTGAGCTGACGACGGTGACAGGAGCGTGCCTGAAGGATCGGAAGTATTCTGCGCGCCGTTTGCCAGCGCGGTCAGATCCATCCAGCTTGAAGCGTGTAGCTGCCGGGAGGAACGCCGCGAATGGTAAATGATCCTGGAGTAAAGATGCTGGTTCCCAGTCCACCCGAGCCGCACCGGTTGCAGGAACCAGCGCAAGGTAGATCTGCCCGGTGTTTGATCCGCTGTAACTTACCGTGCCGGAGACCGTGTATCCCAGCGCAACGGTGAAGGATTCCTTCAGGTCGTGTTTGCGACCGTGCCGGACTGGGTGTCGGGTAGAAGACAGAACTCGGCCCGGTGATCGAAGGAGCGATCGTGTAGCTTCCGGCGTGACGCTCGGGAAAGTGAAGTTCCCGCTGCTGTCGGTGGTCATAGTCTGAACGACCGTGTTGCCCGGACTGGAAAGCAGATTGACGGTGATGGTTGGCACCGCGGCTGCCGGCGCCGCAGACGCCATTCAGCGAAATCTGGCCGGTGATCTGCGAGGTGCGGTAGACCGCGAGGGTGTACGAAACGGTCTGGGTTGAACCCAGAGATCTGTCACCTTAACATTGGTCAGGTTCACCGTTTGAATCGCAGTGGGCGTTCCGCTGACCGAAAGAACATTGCTTCCGTTATTGGAGACGGACACGCCGTCTGCAATGGCGACGGCGCGCCGGTATTAGGAATGGAAACGCCATTGACCGACCAGGTAAGGGTGGCACGCCGCCCGAAGCAACGATTGAACCTGCGTAAGCTCATTGATTGTTCCTGAGGCAGAGTCGCTGGATTAGGCGCAGGCAGCGATACCGGAACTGGGGTGGGATCGCAATACTGTAGCCGTTTTGCGTAACGGTGCATTCGTTGTGGTGTCAGTCAGCTTGACGTTGAATGTGACGGTGAGCGGGCGTTGACCCGGGGTTCCATTGATGGTGAGCGTGCCGCCGCTGCTCGCCGAGATCAGGTTGTCAGAAACCAGTAACCTGCCAGGAATAGTTTCCACTTCCGCCTGATGCGCTGATCGTTCCGGTGTACGCAATGTTGGTGTATCCAGCCGGCAGCGAAGGGGGTTGGGCGCAGGCAGTATGAGCCCGCCATAAACGGTGATGGCGTAGACATACGGTCCGACGGTGGCGCCACTCGTGGTGTCTTTGACAGAGACGCTCAGCGACACCGTTCCGCTGGCCGTTGGAGTTCCTGGCGACCGACAGCGTGCCGCCATTGGTTGACGTGGTCAAGCCGTCGGATTGGCCGGAGACCGTCCAGGCGTAGTTTCCGCTGCCGCCCGTTGCTGTCACGGTTCCCGCATAGGGCACCCCAACCGCCGCGATGCCCGGCAGCGTTGCGGGAATGGTAACGGGAAGCGCCAGCGGGCCGTTGATCTGAACACTGTAGGCGAGTGGGCTGGAGGTGTCGCCCACACTATCCGTGGCTGTGACGGTAAAGTTGACGGTTCCAGCCGTCGTGGCCGGGCCGTTGATGGTCAAGGTTGCCCCGCTGGCTACGTAGGTGAGGCCGTTGGATAACCCTGAAACGACCCAGGTGTAACCGATGCCCGGTGCCACCCGAGACGGTAAGGGTCTGCGAGACCATTGTCCTCGTGATCGCGCAGGGCTAGGAGCCCTCGGCCGGGTGTGACGATCAATGTGGGAGCCACGACGACGATCTGGTAGGTGCGTGAAGCCTGAGCTCTTGGGGATGTTGGCTGCCCGGATCTGGTGAAGCTAAAGGTACCGGTGGTCGTGATGGTTCCAGCAACGGCTCCGGTGGCTGCATTGAGAGTGAGCCCCGTAGGCAGTGCGCCGCTGATCACGGAGTACGTAAGCGCTCCCAGGCCCCCAGTAGCTGCCGCGCTGCCGGAGAAGAGGTCTGGTTGTAACTTCCGGTCGCAGGGACGGCTTCAGCCAAGCTGATGGCCGGGGCGCAGGGGTGATGGCGAGCGTGATTGTCTTGGTTGCAGTAAGGGCTACGAGGTGTTTTTAATCCTTCAATCGGAAGACTACGTTGGTGCTCCCGGCTGCCCCCGCCAAAGGCGTGCCGGAGACAAGACCTGATGGGGAGAGGGTGAGACCGGCAGGCAAATTGCCGCCTGAAGCCACGGACCACGTATAGGGAGCCACGCCGTTGGTGCCAGCCAACTGGGCCGAATATGCGCTTCCCACCGCACCTGCAACAAAACCTCTGTTGGTGGATGCTACTGATGGAGCTGGAGTGGATCGGCGTTTGCCAGGTTGAAAGCGGGATTTTTTAAGAGTGGATGGGGCCGTAACTGTGACTGTGACTGGAGTGGATGCGAGGCTACGGGCGCTGTGTAGGTGACTGAAGTTGTGGACTGATTGGAGAGTGCGCCTGCGCCTGTCAAACTCCACGAGACACCGAGATTGTTATTGTCATTGTTAACCGTTGCGCTCAGAGAGGTGGGGTCTGCTCCATCGACAGTTACTGTGGCCGCGACAATTGAGACACTCGCAGCGCTGCCACTGGAGGTAGCCGTATCTGAGCTTGCATGAGGTGGGATTGGCGCGTCTCACTCGTGGGAGGGCGAGAGAGAGGATCCCTTCAATCCTAGTTAAAGTTGGCACTTTTCTAATATCAGTGCACCCCAGGAGGGGTGTTTTATACTGCGGAAGTGAAAAAGTTACCGCCGAGATTCCCCAGCACTCTATTTATCTGTAGATTGAGTATTAAATACTCACGAAAAAAACGGTATATACGTAGAGTTTGTATGTGAGAACGTACTCGCAAGGGAAGGAGATGAAAGATCAAGATGATTTAAGCTGTTATTTAGTAGATGAATCAATCGTGCGCAATGGCCTTGTCGAAAA
>CAVWLH010000006.1:0-376167 GCA_963755925.1 uncultured Acidobacteriaceae bacterium
GATTAGCTGGAATTGTATACCCCATCCCAACAGGTTCGCCGAATAGTCTCAGATTCGTCTGGGCGCTCTGCTCCAGGGGAGTTGCATACTCAGGTTCAGCGCGGTTAAATCCCGCAGAATCGTGATGCAGCGCACTTTTGCACATGCTGTTCTGCGATATACTGCGCTCGGAAACACAAATCTTTCTGAAGGTCATCCACCAGCATGACGGCAAATGCAGTTGAAGTCGCTCCCACCACTGCGGATTTCAGGTCCCTGGAAGAAAAGATCCTGCGCACGATTGAGCTGTTGAAGTCGGCGCGCGAGGCCAAGGCGGTCGCCGAGCGCGATGCCAGCCGGCTGCGCGAAGAGCTGAACGAGCGTGAGGAAGAACTGGATACGGTGCGCCAGGAACTGGTCGCCCTGCGTCGCGAACGCGAAGAGGTACGTACCCGAGTAGAAAAGATGCTCGGCCAGATTGAGTCTTTGGCGCTGGAAGAATCGGCGGGATAATGGAAGGCAGGGATCAAGGACGAAGGGTTACACATTAGAAAAGAGCAGTGCCAGGGACCGTCTAGTCCCTAACCCCTAGTCCCTAATCACTACTGGGGGGCAGTTGAGTAAGGCGAACGGAAATGGCGGCGGTAACGTCCGGGTCGAGATCTACGACCAGACATATCATCTGCGCGGTTCCGATGCGGAGTACATCGCCGAGCTGGCAGGGTATGTGGATAACAAGATGCGACTCATCTCGCAGCAGGCGGCAACGGTGGATTCGTTGCGGGTTGCAGTGCTGGCCGCGCTGAATATTGCTGACGAATTGCACGTGCTGAGACGCAAGTACGATTCCATTGCCAGCGACTACAACGAGCGCGCCGAACAACTGGAGGGAGCGCTGGACGAGGTACTCGACGAGGGTCGCAGGGCCGGATAAGAGCCCTCAGGCTGGCGTTTGCCCCCAAGGCCTAAAGACCTGTTCTAACCTGCCTAATAGTTCAACCTGAAGTTCAGCATGTGCCAGTTCAGCAGGAAGAACGCGTAGCCCATGCAGGCCAGCATCAGCAGCGTGTTCCACACTTTGGTCCAGAACCACAACGTCCCATCGCTCCACGATGGCGAGTTCGCAATGCTTCGCAAGTGTTCTTGCCGATATCAGCTAGTCACGGCCGCTGCGGAATTGGATGATCCTGCGGCGGTCGCGTTTGGACGGCCTGCCCTCCGGCGCGGGAGCGAAGTTCCTCATGGCCTTACGCTCTTCAGCCGCCTTGATGCGCAGCTCACGGCTCTCCTCGGTTTCTTCATAGAGAGTATGAGCGACCGCCGCCGGGCCGCGTACTTCGCTCAGTAAGCAGAACCTTCACCTGAAAGTCGCCGCTGTCGGTCTTGATATGCAAGCACATCGCCGACCCGGACCTCGCGGGCAGCCTTGGCGGGCTGATTATTGGATTGAATCCTGCCGAGTTCACAGGCTCGTGCGGCCAGGGAGCGAGTCTTGAAGAACCGGGCTGCCCACAGCCACTTGTCAATGCGTACACTGGCCATGACTTATCTTAAGGCAGTTGTCCGTGATCAGATGGCCACCGGCCACTGGTCTGCGGGTGTAAGATGTCGCCTTTGCAGGATCGGAGGTGCTCGTGCTCGACCGTCGCCGCTTTCTGACTACCAGCCTTACTGCCGGTGCTGGTTCGCCGCTGCTCTCGCCTTTCGCGGCGATCTGTTGGCGCAGACTTCAGAATGTTCCATCATCGCTGCCCGATCCCACGCTGTTCGTCCGCGACCAAGAAGGATATTGGACGCGAGCTGCGCAAGCAGTTCCTCATCCCTGAAGATGAGATCTACCTGAACAACGGGACCGTGGGATCGAGTCCCGCGCCCGTGCTGAAGGCGGTGTTCGACGGCTACACTTCGACGGAGAAGCTGGACGAGACCGATCCGGAAGATTATCCGATCTGGGGATACGGGCCGTGGAACGAATTTCGCGATCCGCTGGCGGCGTTCGTGGGCTGCACGCGCGACGAGATTGCGCTGCTGCGCAATGCCACTGAGGCCAACAGCTACATCGCCAACGGTCTCGACCTGAAGCCCGGCGACGAAGTTTTGATGACCGACCAGGAGCATCCCGGCGGCGAGCAGCCCTGGCAGTTGAAGGCGAAGCGCTACGGCATCGTGGTGAAGAAGGTCAAACTGCCGGAGCCGGTGCAGGACGCACCACAGGTATTGAACCTGTTCAGCGACGCCATCGGGCCGCGCACGCGCGTGATTTTCTTCAGCCACATCACGACCGTGACCGGTGTGGTGCTGCCGGCGAAAGGGCTGTGCGCACTGGCGCGGTCGAAGGGAATTCTCTCGGCAGTGGACGGCGCACACGTGACCGGCATGATGCGGCTCGACCTGCACGACATTGGCTGCGACATGTACAGTTCCAGCCCGCACAAGTGGCTGCAGGCGCCCAAAGGCTCCGGCTTCCTCTATGTGCGCAACGACGCCATGGACTATCTGTGGAACACCATCGCGACCGCAGGCTGGGACGAGAAGCAGTTGCGCGCCGAACGCTTCCAGCGAATCGGGTCGTCGAATGTGCCGTCGTTGTGCGGACTACGCGCAGCAATACAGATGGCGAATGCGATCGGCATGGAACGCATCGAGCAGCGGCATCGCGAACTAGCGGACTACATGCTGGCGTCAATGGTTAAGCGTGGCGCAGTGTCGTGGACCTCGCCCGATCCCAAACTGCGGTGTGCGATAGCGACGGTCAACGTTCCGCCCATTGAACGCATGAAGCTGGAAGACTGGATGTGGAAGACGAAGAAGATCCGCATTCGCGGCGGCGATCCGTCGAAGCTGCGGCTGTCGACGCCATACTATCTGCGGAAGAAGGACATCGACCGATATCTGGATGCGTTCGATGAGTACAAACGCGACAAGACGTAGGGTTCAGGAGGTTCCGAATATGCTCTTTATTGCTCCGAATTGCCCGGTTGCTCTTGAATGGGTAAAAGCCCTAAGTGCACCGGTTGTCGCTGGGGCTGTCTTTTTTGTGACGTGGTCCTTTAATAGGTGGCAGAGACGTCTTGCAAAGGAGAAGTTGCGCCATGATTTATATGATCGCCGGTTCGCTATTTATATCGTCTTTCGGAACCTCCTGTTGGCTCTCCACGCAACCAGCGTTAGCGAGATCGGTGCTGTGCTCCGGAAAGCGAACATTGCGTGTCTCGAGGCAGTGTTCTTGCTCGATCCTGGAATCCATGAATACCTGGATCAATTATGCGAGCAGGTACAGGCTGGAGTCCTCGACAACATGGCCGCTTGCGACAGTATGAAGAGGGACCCTGTCCCCATGAATGATCCCCAAGTTCGGAGAGAGCTTACGGAACGAGAGTTAAGACTGAATTCGGCTAGATGTAGCATTCTGGATCGTCATTTCAAAGAACTGCCTCAACAATTTGCGCGGTTTCTTAAGCTCACTGATTTTTCGGACTAGACGGCCGATTTCCACGGAGCCCAAGCCGAAACACGTGCCAGCCGGAAGGCTCAGGGATGCGTCGAGGCGCTGCAAGGCTACTTGTTGCTGAGCGCTTCCACCCCGGGCAGCTTCTTGCCCTCAAGAAATTCCAGCGAAGCTCCGCCGCCGGTGGAGATGTGGGTGATCTGGTCGGCTACGCCGGCCGCTTTCACTGCGGCAACGCTGTCGCCGCCGCCAATGATCGAAACGGCTGCGCCATTGTCGGCGACTGCGTGCGCAATCTTCCGGGTGCCTTTGGCGAAAGCCTCGATTTCGAAGACGCCCATGGGACCGTTCCACACGATGGTCCGCGCATCGCTGATCTCGTTGGAAAAAAGTTCGATGGTTTGGGGCCCGATGTCGAGTGCCATCATGTCCGCGGGAATCGGCTCGCCTTCGGCAATCTGACGGATGCGAGTTCCCGCTTCGGGCTTGTCGGCCACGACGTGATCGACCGGTAACAGAAGTCTTACATTGTGGGACTTCGCATCGGCGAGGGTTTGTTTCGCCAGATCGAGCTTGTCGGCTTCCAGCAGCGACCTGCCGATTTCCTTCCCCTGGGCTTTGAGGAAGGTGTAGGCCATTCCGCCGCCGATGATGAAGGCATCGACCTTGCCCATCAGGTGCTTGATGACGCCAATTTTGTCGCTGACCTTGGCGCCGCCGAGAATAGCGACGAATGGCTTTTGCGGGTGCGACAACGCCTTGCCGAGATACTCCAGTTCCTTCTCCATCAGCAGGCCGGCAGCACGTTTGTCCACGAAATGAGTAATGCCTTCCGTGGAGGCATGCGCGCGATGCGCCGAGCCAAACGCGTCGTTCACGTAGTAATCGCAAAGCTTTCCCAACTGGCGGGCAAAGTTCGGGTCGTTGGCTTCTTCCTCGGGATGGAAGCGCAGGTTCTCCAGCAGCAGGGACTGACCGCGCTCCAGTTTCTCGGACATCTCTTCCGCCTGTACGCCGACGCAATCAGGCGAAAAGCCAACGTTCTCGCCGCGACGCAGGACGTCGTCGATGAGAACGCGCAGCCGCTCGGCCACCGGCTTCAGGCTCATCTTGGGATTAGGTTTGCCTTTGGGGCGTCCTAAATGCGAGGCCAGGATCAGACGCGCGCCGTGACGAAGCGCGTATTCGATGGTCGGCAAGGTTTCGCGGATACGAGTGTCGTCCATGACCCGACCGTCATCGAGCGGCACATTGAAATCAACCCGCATGAAAATGCGCTTGTTGTTCAGCGGAAGATCGCGAATAGAGAGTTTCGACATGAGATCAACCTTGCTATCAGCCTTTAGCCATCAGCCGTCAGCTACGGCCACTCTTGATATGAATCGAAAACTGCCGCCTCTTATCCAGATAATAGAAGCGGCAACGGGGAGCCGTCTCTCCCGCAAAATGTTTAGCTGACGGCTGAAAGCTGACAGCTAACCGTTTTACAGCCCCTTCTTGTCGAGGTAATGAATGAGGTCGCGAACGCGGCACGAGTATCCCCACTCATTGTCGTACCAGGAGATTACCTTTACGCAGTTGCCGGCCACGACGCGGGTCATGGGAGCATCGACAATCGAGGAGCGATCGTCGCCACGATAATCGATGGAGACCAGTTCGGCCGTCTCGTATCCCAAATAACCCTTCAGCGGGCCCGACTCGGACGCGGCTTTCAGGGCATCGTTCACTTCTTCCACCGTGGTCTTCTTCTCGACAAACACGACCAGGTCAACGACAGAAACGTTGGGCGTCGGCACGCGCATAGAGAAACCGTCCAGCTTGCCCTTTAGTTCGGGGATAACCAAAGATAGAGCTTTGGCTGCGCCGGTCGAAGTCGGAATCATGGACAGCGCGGCAGCGCGAGCGCGGCGCAGGTCCTTGTGCGGGAAGTCGAGGATGACCTGATCGTTGGTATAGGAGTGAATCGTGGTCATCGTTCCGCAGACGATGTTGAACTTATCCTGGAGCACTTTGGCGACAGGGGCCAGGCAATTGGTGGTGCAGGAGGCGTTAGAAATGATGTGGTGCTTGGCCGGATCGTACTTGTCCTCATTGACGCCCATCACGATGGTGATGTCTTCGTTGGTCGCCGGTGCCGAGATGATGACTTTTTTTACCGGTCCGCGCAGATGTTGTTTCGCGAGTTCCGCTTTGGTGAACTTACCGGTTGCCTCGATGACGACCTGCGCGCCCACGGATTCCCAGTCGAGTTTGGACGGATCTTTTTCCGCGAAGACTTTAATGTTCTTGCCGTCAACGGTGATGAAGTCAGCGCCGGCAGAAATCTTGTTGGGCAGATTGCCCAGAATGGAGTCGTACTTTAGAAGATGGGCCAAGGTTTTGGGATCGGTGAGATCGTTGACGGCGACGAATTCCAAGCCGGAATCGTTAAGCGCGGTGCGGAGAATGTTGCGGCCGATGCGGCCAAAACCATTGATACCTACTTTAATTGCCATATTTCCTCGTCAAGAATGCAAATTAGAAACACGAAAATGTGGGCGTACACTACACAGTCCCGAGCAGACGGTGAAGCCAAATAAAAAGCGTAGCATCCCGACTGAGGCGAGGCAATGCTAGAACGATAAAACCGCAGCGAGTGTTGGCACAAAAGGGGAACTAGACCAGATTGCTACCAGCTAGGGAAGCGTGTTACAAGTGCAACATGCGTAGATGGAGCCGCGACCGCGGCAAGCGGCGCAAGCCGCCGACAGAAAAGCCAGGACCGGACAGTCCCGCGCCTTTGCAGCCGAAGTTTCCCGAGCCGGCTGGTTCGGAAGCCATGACTGAGCAGCAGCCTGAGTTCGAGTCTCAGCCCGAGGAAGCGGAGCTTCAGGAATCCCAACCTGCGGCGGAAGTTGACGGGAACGTGGGACCTCAGCCACCGATGCGGCGCGACCGCAATCGCCGGCGTGGACGTCGGGGACGTGGCAATCGTCAGCCGGGAGCGGCACAGCCGCCAACCTTGCCGGGACCGGGTGGTCCAACCGGCGAAGCCGGCGAGGCCGAAGCGCCTGGCGAAGCTGCCGAACCTGTAGCTCAGCCTGCCGCACCTGCCAGGCAGCCGAAGGGCGCAGTGGTCTTGTCCATTGGCCTTCCGGGCTCAGGCAAGAGTACCTGGTTCAAGCGCCATAACATTCTTCCCTTATCCAGCGACATGGTCCGTATTCTGCTGTTCGACGATGTGACGGAACAGCGTTATCAGGACCTGGTATTTTCCACGCTGCGCACCATGCTGCGCGCCCGGCTGCTGGCCCGCCGGCCTTCGAATTATTTGGACGCGACCAATCTTTCTGCACACGAGCGCCGCACCTGGATCAAGCTGGCTCACGACTTCGGCTACGAGGCGCACGCCGTCTTCTTCGATGTGCCGCCGGAAGTCTGCATCGAACGAAATCGCCGGCGCGAGCGCAACGTTCCCGAAGATGTCATGCATCGCATGGCGCAGAAGCTGCGGCCGCCGAAGTTCGAGGAAGGTTTCGCCAAGATCACCGTGGTTCGCTTGAAGAAGAAAGATGGAGCAACAGCACCGCCTGAAGAACCGCGCCAGGAGTTTGCCATTGAACCCGACGAAGGTGGGCCGCCGGAGATTGTGGACTCCGAGTACTAGAATTTCATCAACTCAAGAAAAAAGCGGCCCCAATAGGCCGCTTTTTTTCTTGCACTGTCTTGTTCCTGCGCTGTCTTCACGCTGGAGGTTGCTGCGCTGCTATCCCGCCTTCTCCATCAGCGCAATCGTGGCATTACGCTTCTCCACCATATCTCTGGTGACTTCACACTCCCGCACGCGCTTTTGGCTGGGGAGGGTGTACATCAGGTCGAGCATCAGCTCTTCGAGAATCATACGCAGGCCGCGGGCGCCAACCTTGCGGGACATGGCCTCGCGGGAAATCGCACGCAGGGCTTCTTCGGAAAAGCGCAGCTTGACGTTCTCGAACTCGAACAGCCGCTGATATTGCTTGACGATGGCGTTCTTCGGTTTGGTGAGAATTTCGACCAGTGCGTCTTCGTCAAGGTCGCTGAGCACACCGACGACCGGCAGGCGGCCGACAAACTCGGGAATCAGTCCGAACTTGATCAGGTCCTGGGGCTCAACCTGGGCCAGCAATTCGGTGTCGCGTTTGTTGCTTTCGGTGAAGGCGGCTTCTTTTGCCTCATCGGTGCGGAAGCCCATGGAACGCTTGCCCAGGCGACGTCCAATGGTTCGTTCGAGCCCGACGAACGCGCCGCCGCAGATGAACAGAATGTTGGTGGTATCCACTGGCGTGAATTCCTGGTGAGGATGCTTGCGTCCGCCCTGTGGCGGAACGTTGGCAACCGTGCCTTCCAGGATCTTCAGCAGGGCCTGTTGCACGCCCTCGCCGGAAACATCGCGAGTGATGGATGGATTCTCGTCTTTGCGGCCAATCTTGTCGACTTCGTCGATATAAATGATGCCGGTCTGCGCTCGCGCCACATCGCCATCGGCGGCCTGCAAGAGCTTCAGGATGATGTTCTCAACGTCCTCACCCACGTAGCCGGCTTCAGTCAGCGTGGTGGCGTCCACAATGGCGAAAGGAACATCGAGCATTTTGGCCAGGGTCTGGGCCAGCAGCGTCTTGCCGGTGCCGGTCGGCCCAATCAGCATGATGTTCGACTTGGCCAGTTCCACTTCGCCGCCGTGCTGGCGGTTCATGTAAATCCGCTTGTAGTGGTTGTAAACCGCAACCGCAAGCTTCTTTTTGGTCTGTTGCTGGCCGATTACGTATTCGTCGAGAAACGCTTTCACCTCAGCCGGCTTGGGAAGTTGGTTGGGCGCGGCGCTGGGCTGGGCCTCGGAACGGTCGTCTTCCAGAATGGAATTGCAGACGGCGACACACTCATCGCAGATGTAGGCGCGCGGGTAGTCGGTGGGCGAGGAAATCAGCTTAGCGACGGCATCTTGCGATTTGTGGCAAAACGAACAGCGCAGTACTTCTTCGGAACCGGTCCTGGTCCTCACGGAAACTCCTTTACAGCGCACGCCAGCAAACTGAAGAAATGGCTTTTCCCGTCCGCTCAAATCCGGGAGGGGCCGTGCTGCCCCTGTGAGAAAGCCACCGTTGTCGGCCACCGGCAACCTTCCCGCGAACCCTTCGGCGCTGCTACGCCGCTGAAGCTATTGAACCACAATTCCACCTGCTGCTACGCACCGTACGTGCAATATCCGGTACCACTTTGGAAGCAAGGGGGCGAAAAATTTCCCTACCTTAGTTCATCGTCCTACTTGTGCTTAAAGATGATGTCATCGACGATGCCGTATTCCTTCGCCTGATAGGCATTCATGATGAAGTCGCGCTCCACGTCGCGCTCCACCTTCTCCAAAGGCTGAGCGCTATGCTTGGAAAGCAGTTGATTCGTAATCTCGCGCATCCGCAAAATCTCTCGCGCGTGAATATCAATGTCCGTGGCCTGGCCGGAAAGGCCGGACATCAGCGGCTGGTGAATCAGAATGCGCGAGGTGGGCAGCGCGAAACGCTTTTTGGGCGCCCCGCCGGCCAGCAGGGTCGCCCCCATGCTCGCCGCCTGGCCAATGCAGATCGTCGTCACATCGGGCCGGATGAACTGCATAGTGTCGTAGATCGCCATTCCTGCGGTGATGGAACCGCCCGGCGAGTTAATGTAGAGCGAGATGTCCTTCTCGGGGTCCTCCGCTTCCAGAAACAGCATCTGCGCGATGATCAGGTTCGCGACATTGTCGTCGATAGGAGTGCCAAGAAAAATAATATTGTCCCGCAACAGGCGGGAATAAATGTCGTAGGCCCGCTCGCCCCTGCTGGTTTGCTCAATCACCATGGGCACAAGCATTGTTTGCAGCTCCTTCAGCTTTCCCGACCACACCTCTTCCCGGTGAGTTGAATGGGGGAAATGGAATGCAGACCGCCCTATGCGGACCTGCGGTAAAGAAAATCTAAGGTCTTCTCGTTGCGGAGGCGATGCCGAATTCTATCCAGCCCGCCATCCTTCGTCAAACGCTCGCGGACCTGGTCCACCGTCTGCTTCGACTGACTGGCCAGCGCTTCCACTTCGCGGTCGAATTCCTCGTCGCTGACCTCTATCTTTTCTTCGTCAGCAATCTGCTCCAGGATTAACGACGCCTTTACCTCGCGCAATGCCGCATCTCGCTGCCCGGCGCGCAGCCGCCCGAAGTCCATGCGCTTCATGTCCTCGGTTTTCATCCCTTGCGCGGCCAAGGCTCGCAAGCCGCGTTCCAGCCGAAGATCGATCTGCTCATTCAGCATGGCTTCCGGGATGGGAAAATCGTTGCGCTTCACCAATTCCTCGACGAGGTTATCCTTGCCCTGGTGCTGCGCCTCGTGCTCTTTCTCCGCCTTCATGTTGTCCCGCAGGCGATTGCGCAACTGGTCAACGGTATTCAAGTCTGCGCCCAGTTCCTTGGCAAAATCGTCGGTCAGCTCCGGGATGCTGCGGGTCTTCACCCCCTTGACGCTGACTTCGTAGGTCATGGTGGTGCCGGCGAGCCGCTTATCGGCGAAGTCGTCCGCGTAGGTCACATCGAAGGTGAGTTGGTCGCCGGACTTGGCGCCGCGCAGGTTCGCAGAAAATTCCGGAATCGTGTTTTCCCCGCCAATCTCAACCATGATCTCGTCGACTTCCACCGGCTTCGACTCGGCCGAGCCTTCCTTGGGCGTTCCCTTGAAGCTGACGACCGCGAAATCGCCATCAGCCAAAGGCCGATCATCCTCGACGGCGCTATAGGTGGCATGTTGCTGGCGCAGATTGCTGAGCGCGTTATCGACATCCTGGTCGGTGACCTTGGTGTCCAGGGTGGTGACTCGGATGTCGTCATAAGGAGCCAGCTTGATTTCGGGCAGAATCTCGAATGCAGCCTTGAACCTGAGGGGCTCGCCATCGTGGATCTGCAAGTCGGTGACTCGCGGCTGCGACACTGGCAACAAATGTTGCTTCTTGGCTTCTTCGCGGAAATAGCGCGGGACCAGAGCCTCAACCACCTCACTCTTGATGTCTTCGGCGAAGCGCTGGCGCACAATGGTGGCCGGAACCTTGCCCTTGCGAAAGCCCGGTATGCGTGCCAGCTTTTGATAGCGGCTTACGAGGTTATCGGTTTCGGTTTTTACAACCTCGGCAGGAACCTCGACGGAGAGTTCGCGCTGACAGGGGTTGGGTTGTTCGGAGGAACTGGCTTCGGTTGGTGCGGCTTCAGTCGTCAATGAATTGCCTTCAGAACTTGGACGTGACTGCCACGCCCGCTTGCGACCGCGACAGACATGCGCTGCGGTTCTCGCGAACCTGCAGTTTTCGAGTAGTCAGCAGCGGGTGGCTTGGGCCTGGCCAAACGCCTCTACCTTAAGTTTATGAGAGCAGTGCGGAGCGGTCAAACGGCTGGTAAAGCAAAGCGGGCTTACAGGTCATAAACGCAAGCGGACTGGACGCGCGCGCTTCGCTACCGTGTAGGCGTGGGTCGTCAAGCGTAGCATCGCGAAACCTGACCGGCCCCGGGATTTCTGTCCCACAGCAGGTGGACGACTTTTTCGTAGGTCAACACCGAGTAGGCGGAGCCCGAAGTGGTGCCGGCCAGTACGCTCACCAACAGCAACCGCAGAAGAGGGCAGCCCGCGACGTACTGGCTTTCATGGCACTCGCGGCATTTTCAGATGCGGCCGACCAGCAACAGAACCAGAAGAATTACGAGCACCAATCCCAGTCCGCCCGAAGGGTAATAGCCCCAGTTACGGCTATGAGGCCACGCCGGATAGGAGCCGACCGACAGCACCAGCAAAATCACGAGCAGTAAAATCAACATAGGTTTTCTCTCCTCCCGTGCCGGGGCACGGCAACCTCGTAGAATTTGAATGAAGGCCACGGAAATCCCGATCAAGTCAAGGCGAAGTCCCTCGGTGGCTAAAGGCGCATTGATATCGCAGCTTTTACGGACGGCCTACAGGCCGTCCGCTCCGAAGCAATACTTGATCAGCGCCTGTCTCACAGTTGGAAGCGGTTTGCGACATGAAGGATGCTTTGCGGCCTCGGCCCACCGTAGTCGAGACCGATACAATGGAAGGCGATGGCATCCGCTCTCGCCGTGCTCGACAACGAAGTAGTGCAATGCACGCGGTGTCCACGCCTGGTGGCTTATCGCGAGCAGGTTGGACGCGAGAAGCGGCGTGCGTATCGCGACCATGAATACTGGGCCCGTCCGGTTCCCGGCTTCGGTGACCCGCATGCGCGGGTGCTGGTCCTGGGTCTGGCGCCAGGCGCCCACGGTTCCAACCGCACCGGCAGGCCGTTCACCGGAGACGCGTCGGGCAAATTCATGTATCCAATTTTGTTCAAGGTGGGATTCGCGTCGCAGCCCAACGCCGAGCATCGCGATGATGGATTGAAGCTGCTGGACTGCTACATTACGGCGGCAGTGCGTTGCGCTCCGCCTGATAACAAGCCTCTACCCTCCGAGCTTGCCAACTGCGCGCCGTTTCTCGATCGCGAGTTGGCGATTCTAAAACCCGTGAAGGTGGTAGTCGCGCTGGGCAAGATCGGTTTCGATGCTTACTTGAATTACCTGAAGCGCAACAACGTGATTCAGAGCCGGGCGCCCTATCGGTTTGCCCACGCCGCCAGTTACCCAATGACGAACGGGGTGGTTCTGCTGGCGTCGTATCACCCTTCCAACCAGAACACGGCTACTGGCAAACTGACTGCTGCGATGTTCGAGCAGGTATTCCGCGAGGCAAAGAGGATAGCCGCCGGCAAGTGATCGAAGTTGACGCTGGTTGACAACGGCTGGCCACGGTGTCACGATTCGCACGCGGACTGCCAGTTATGGGGTTCGCAGAGGATGGCAGGAATGGGAAAAAGAATATTTCGAAGCTTGATGATCGGAATGTGTTTGGTAGCTCTCGCGACTCTCGAGGCCAGTGCTGCCACCAGCCGCTCCGCGGTTGGCACGTGGAAGCTCAACGTTTCCAGATCGTCCTATGGCAATATGCCGGGCCCGAAGTACGAGAAGCTGGTGGTCACCACCGACCAGCCCGACGCAGTGAAGTGGCTCCTGACAGGTGCTTCCGGCGACGGCAAGACCTTCGTTTCCATGTACAACGGACCGATCGACGGCAAAGGCCGTCCCTATGGAAACAGCCAGGTAGGAAACAGTATCGCCTACACCCGGACGGCGGCAGGCCTGGATTGGGTGGTCAAGAATAAGAGCGGAGGGGTTGTCGAAACCGGGAGCGGTCTGCTTTCGCCTGACGGGAGTACGCTGACCTTAAAAGGAACCACCCAGGGTCCCAGTGGGAACGCCAACTTCGTCTCGGTGTTTGAGCGGGTGCAGTAGGCTGTGGATCAAGTCTATACGGGCGCGAGGTCGTTGATCCTGGTGGCCATTTTGATGTCGCGCTGGGTTACTCCTCCGGAGTCGTGAGAGACCAGACTCAAGGTTACCTTGTTGTAGTTGATCAAAATGTCGGGATGATGGTTCACGGCTTCGGCGGCTTCGGCAATAATGTTCACGAACTCCATGGCTTGGACAAAACTTGCGAACTGGAAGACGCGCTCGAGGGCGTGGCCGTTGGTCTTCCAGCCGGGGAGTTGTTGCAGGGCCTGTTGAATTTGGGCATCGGATAGAACTGTGCTCATCTTGAATTCCCTGGTGGTTTCTTTTTTCCAATCTCGTTTCTCAGTTCCAGCCAGATGTGCTCGGATACCCCCAGGAACACCTTCACGACCTCGGGGTCGAACTGTTTGCCGGCGTGGCGTTCGATCTCACGCCGTCCGGCCGAGATGGATTGAGCGGCGCGGTAAGGGCGATCGGAAGTAATGGCGTCAAAGGTGTCAGCGACGGCGAATATACGCGCTCCCAGAGGAATCTGGTCGCCCCTGAGACCGCGGGGATAGCCGCTGCCATCGAAGCGTTCCTGATGGGAATACACAATGTCAGCCGCCTCTTGTAAGAAGGGTATTTTGCGCAGCATTTGGTACCCGAGCGAGGCGTGCTCTCGCATAATGGCCTGTTCCTCAGCACTAAGACGTCCGGGTTTGCGCAGGATGGCATCGGGAATCGCCATTTTGCCCACGTCATGCAGGAAGGCGCCGCGGGCAATGATGCGTACCCGGTCCTGTGGCATCTCCATGGCCCGTGCAATGGCGATGGTGAAGGCGGTCACGCGTCTGGAATGGCCTTCGGTCTCGGCGTCTTTCAGGTCCAGCGCGTCGCCCAGCGCCTCCAGGGTGATGTCGTAGGAGCGTTCCAGGTCGGAGAGGGCCTTACGCAACATCTCAGTGCGGGCAGAGACCAGGGACTCAAGGTTCGTTTGATACGCCAGGTTCTCCAGGCGCAGGCGGCGAGTTTCCAGGGCCCGGCGCACCATCGCCAGCAACTGCTCCCGCTCGAAGGGTTTTAACAGGTAATCGTAGGCCCCATTCCGGATGGCGGCGAGCGCCACCGAAATGTCGTGGACCGCGGTAACCATGACCACGGGGATGTCGGGGTTGACCTCCTTCATTTTGGAAAGCAAGGTCAATCCATCCACGCCTTCCATGATCAAGTCGGAAAGCACAATGGAAATGTTCTCGTTGGAGCGGAGCACCGCCAGCGCATCGTGAGCGGAGGCCACCGGACGACACTCGAATCCGGCCTGGATCAGGATGGAGCACATCACCTCGCGCACCGGCGTCTCATCGTCTACCACTAATATGCGCTGATCGGACATAACGGAGAAGGTACTATTCCGGGGCTAACACTGTGTCTGGCTCGATTGTATTGGCGCTCGGACCCGGCAACACAAGTTTATGCAAACAATTTACGTGTACGGCAGAGTGTTCGTTCCCTGGACAAGCCTGGCAAGTCCGTCGGGAAAAATTACATGGCACAAGCAAGAAGGTGTGGTACCGCAATACCAACTCTCGGTATCTGAATGCCGGGATAGACCCGTTGGACGGTAAATGGCGTTCTCTGGACAGGCGCCGCCAAAGCCCTTTCGACAGACGAAATAAAATTGCCATTTATTTTCAATGACATACGCTGGGATACGGTTGGCTCCATCTTTTCCAGATGAGTTGGGCAGTCGATTGCTTCATGTTACAGTGCCGCCGAGTTGAAGCAATTATCAGCTTCGCGGCGCGATCAAATCCCAAGGAGACATCATCAATGAGCCCCACCATCGGTGAAGTGAAGAATCCTGGTATTGCCGAGTACTTGCCGTCCGAAGTCGAATCCAGAGGGGAGAGCCGTCGCAGGGTCTACGAGCTAAACCGTCATCGGGTGTATTCCTGGGCGTTCTGGATGACCGACAATGAGCTGGCAGCCGAAGAACTTATGGTGCAAAGCTTCTGCCGCGCGTTTGCGGAAAGCGAAGAACCCAGCGCCGACACCATCGACAGCGCCCTGATCGTAGAATTGCGCGAATATATGCCGCTGGGGACGCTGACCTTAAACTGCGTCCCGTGTGATCGCGTTTTATCCGTGCGCCGCAATACGCTGCGTGTGGAACTGGAACGGGCCGTGATGCAATTGCCCAACACGGAAAAGATGATATTTCTTATGCACGATGTCGAAGGCTACGAGCATGATCGCATCGCCTATCTGTTAAACCTTACCGCCGACGATTCGTGCCGTGGGCTACACCAGGCTCGGCTGCGCCTGCGCGAGTTGCTGGTGAAAAATTAGGCCCTCATTCCTCGATAGCATCTCCCATTTATTTCTCTTCTGATTCTTGAGCGCCCCTCGCAAGAGGGGCTTTTTTTCGGAGGCAGTCAGCACTTAGCATTTGGAACTTAGGACTTAGTCTCCAGCCGCACCACGGCTTGGCAAGTGGGTACAGGTTTTGGCCAGGAATTGCTAAGCGTCAATCGCTAACTCTTCTCCGGCGCGTCCTCCGCGTCTTCCATCTCCTCTTCCTCGTCACGCTTTAGCGGACGCAGCAGCGGGAACAGGATCACGTCGCGAATGGAGCGCGAGTCGGTCAACAGCATGGTCAAGCGATCAATGCCGACGCCTTCGCCGGCCGTTGGTGGCAAGCCATACGACAGCGCGCGAATGTAGTCCTCATCCATCTGATGAGCTTCTTCGTCGCCGCGGGCCCGTTCGCTCAGTTGTCCTTCGAAGCGCCGGCGCTGCTCCTCGGGATCGTTGAGTTCGCTAAAGGCGTTGCCAATCTCCAGGCCGCCGGCAAAGATTTCGAAGCGCTCCACCCAGTCGGCATTCTCTTCCGGCTCGCGCTTGTTTTTCGAGAGCGGCGAAATGGCCAGCGGAAAATCGTAAATGAACGTTGGCTGGATGAGGTGCGGCTCGGCAACAAACTCGAAGATCTCGGCAATGGTCTTGCCGCACGGAGCGGCAGGGTCGTAGGGGATGTGCGGATTTGCCGCATTGAAACGGCGCACCATAGCGCCAATCTGCTCAGCCCTGGAGAAATCGCCCATCTGGGGTTTGTCGCCGGCGTTCTCCGGCCAGAACTTAATGATGGCTTCGCGCATCGACAGCCGCTGGATATTGCCAAAATCGACTTCGTGACCGTTGAAGTGGGCGACGGTCGTGGGCTGGCCGTCGACCGGGTCGAGAACGTCGCGCGCGATGTGCGCCAGCATCTGGGCGGTGAAGTCCATCATGTCGCGATAATCCGCGTACGCCATGTAGAACTCCAGCATGGTGAACTCCGGGTTATGCTGGGTCGAAATGCCTTCGTTGCGGAAATTGCGATTGATCTCATAGACGCGGTCCATGCCACCCACGACCAAGCGCTTCAGGTAGAGCTCGGGCGCAATGCGCAGGTATAAATCGACATCGAGCGCGTTGTGGTGGGTGGTAAACGGCTTGGCCACCGCGCCGCCGGCGATGGGATGCATCATCGGGGTCTCGACTTCGACGAAGCCTTGCGCGTCCAGGAAGCGCCGCATCGATTGCACTACCTTGGCACGCTTGGTAAAGACCTCACGCACCTCAGGGTTCATGGTGAGATCTACATAGCGCCGGCGGTAGCGCGTCTCCACGTCCTGAAGCCCGTGCCACTTTTCCGGCAGCGGAAGCAGATCTTTTACCAGAAACGTGATCGCTTCGACATGCACGGTCAGTTCGTTGGTGCGGGTGCGGAAGAGATAACCTTTCACGCCGATGTAGTCGCCGATGTCCAGCAGCTTGTAAAGCTGAAAACCTTTTTCGCCGACAAAGTCGAGCTTGACGTAAATCTGCAGGCGCTGGCCGCCTTGCTGGAGATGAGCGAAGCCCGCTTTGCCTTGAACGCGAATCGACATCAGCCGCCCGGCAACACTGACGTTGACTCGCGGCGACTCCAGCTCCTCCGCCGTCTTGGGAGAAAATTCCTCGACGACTTGCGGGACGGTGTGCGTGCTCTCGTAGCGATAAGGATAGGCGGACTGCCCCAGCCCTTCGATCTGCTTCAGCTTGTCTTTGCGTAGCTCGTAGATTTTCTGGTCAAGTGCCACAGTGATTCCTGATGCCCAGCATCGTGCCGGGCGGAGGATGGGAAACGTTGATTATAGAGGGTACAGGTCCAGCGTGATGAGAAGCTTCGGGAGACCCAGTATAATTTCGTCGCGCCCTAGAATCTTAACCAGCGGAGTCCTATCCATGCCTGCAATCGAGCACGCAGCGACTGCAAATCGCTTCGAAGGAGTCAGTCCGATTTTCACGGTGAAGAATATTTCCGCCAGCCTTGACTATTATGTAAAAGTGCTCGGCTTCAAAGTCGACTGGGGTGGGGCTACCAGCTTCGCCTCGGTTTCCCGGGGCGGTTGCCACATCATGCTATGCGAAGGCGATCAGGGACATCCCGGCGCCTGGGTCTGGATTGGTGTGGAAGACGCCGAAAAGGTATTCGAAGAATACAAAGCCAGCGGCGCGAGGATCCGGCATCCGCCAACCAATTACGATTGGGCCTACGAGATGCAGGTTGAAGATCCCGATGGCAATGTGCTTCGCTTCGGTTCGGACCCGAAAGAAGGCGAACCCACCGGACAGTGGCTCGACATGCATGGCATGCATTGGGAGAGGTTGCCCAATGGGGGATGGAAGCGGGCAGCAGCCAGAGCTAGATAATCGCCATAGATCGCGCCAGCTTCCGCCGCGGGAGTGCTCACCATCGTGCGCACGAGATCAGCGCGACGGGACCACCAACCGTCGAAGGCTTGTTTCTCGCCATAGCTGACGCGCAAGGGCCGCCAAGTCAAGGGGGCATGCGGCGCTAGAGGAGGGTTTTCCTGAGCTGGAGGCTGAACTTGCTCCATGGCCGCCAGGCAGGAACCGTCGAGTGTCACCGAAACAGACCGCGTATCGCTTCTGAGGCCGGTGCGAAGGGCTTTGAGAGCACTTTCCTTCGCGCTCCAGATCAGAGCTATCAAAGCGAAGCGGGCCGGCGCAGACGCAGACGCTTGCTGTATCATCGCCTGTTCTTCCGGGGTGAAATAGTCGGCAACGAACGCGTCGCTGCGCGGCTCGACCACTTCTACATCGCAGCCGAGCATTGCATTGGACGCGCCGACCGCGCACGCCGCTATCCCACCACGATGGCTGATTGAGATGGCAACATTGCCGGGGCTTTCGGCTAGATACACTTCCGGCGCTCCGCTGGAAGCTGGCCGTATTTGGATGGTGGCCAGGATTCCAGGGTCATGCGCCAAGTGCAAGTAATCAGCTACCGCATGTTTCGCAGTCCATCGCCCCAGCCGCCAATCGGCTCGCCGTTTCGGAAACCGCAGGCTGCTGAGATGCGAGCTCTCCCAGGGGCTGAACCAATCGTCCTCCTCGCGTACATGCCGCAGCGCTTGTTCGAACCAAAGTATTTTCATCAGTCCGCCAGTAGAGCCGGAATTCGCGTCTCCGGAGATTCGCTCCGGGAGCCGGTTTTTCCAATCGCGCGCCAATCCCTGATCGCTGCTGCCGACTACGAACTGACCGGCTGAGGGGACATGGCGTCCTCGAGCGCCTGGAGCGGTTCGGTGTCGACGTTGGACGGGACCTGAGCGGTGCGATAGCCATCCAGCCGCAGGTAGCGGTTTCCCTCAGCATCCACGACTTCTGCATCGAACGTTCCCTCGGCGGGGTGGGGCGTGACCAGCGCATAGTAAGCGTGATGGTCAGTCAGGTCGGGAGCTCGCAACCACGAGACGTCCTGCACCTGCCAGGGCAGACCCATGCGGTGCTGCGCAGCCATTTCCCACAGGCCAGCGGTTTGGAAGCACAGCTCGATAAGCCTGGGACCAATGACGGTTGGCCCATCTGACGCTTGGCATTCATCGGGCAAGTGGGAGGTCAGCTCGCCGACGATATGCTCGCCGTCCCACCAGGCTTTTTCCAGCACCTGATATGCGGGGCCATGGAAGTAAATCCGGTAAATGTGCGCCGCGTCGACAATGCCTTCCGCCGAGAGCCGCGGCTTAGGCCCAGTGACCTCGCCATGGGTTTGCTGACTCACCCGCACGCGGGCGGTGAAGTGCGTCGTCTCCTGCGGCTCGGTTTGGCCTGCCAGTTTGCGCCGGCCAAAGAGCCGGCAGTCGGCAATCAGCTTGTCATCGTGAGCATAGAGGATGGCCTGAATCATGACCGTCCGCGGCTCGTCCTTGTAGAACTTGAACGGGGCCAGGAAATTCACTTCCTCGATGCTCTCGATGTACCAGCCGGGGTGCAGGCACAGCGCCGCTTCCGCGAATGCCTCGATGCCCATGACGCCGGGCAGAACGGGAATGCCATCGATTTGATGGTCATAGAGGAACGGCTCCAGCTTGGGATCCAGTGTGGTCTGCATGGTCAGCCCGCTGTAGATGCCCATTCCGGTGATTTCGCCGACCATGGGGCCGTGCAGCTTGCCGCTCGCGGCCAAGGCTACGGTGTCCAGCCCTCCCGTGGCGTCCCACTCATTCAGCAAACTGCCAAGACGCTTGGCGATGAGGACTTCGCCAGTTCTCCCACCCGCCGTCAGTTCGCGGCGAATCACCGGAATAGCGGCCTCGGGCGGCAGCATGTCGATGCCTGCCAGTTCCATCATTTTCGGGATAGACCCGCGCGTAGCCATTCCGATGCCACCCCACGCCGTCCAGTCAATCACGATGCCGCGCGTCTGCGGCCGGGTGGTGCGGAAGCTGGACGTATATTTGCAAAGCAGATCGTTGGCGGCGCTGTAGTCGGTCTGGCCGCCGTTGCCGAAGCGACCGGCAACGGAGCTGAAGGCGACAGTCGCTCCCAGCGGCATGTCGCCGATCGCATGCAGCAGGTTGAACCAGCCGTCGGCCTTCACGTCGAACACCAGATCGAATTCGCGCTGGTCTTTGTCGGGCAGGAAGTGACTGCGCTCCAGGCCGGCAGCGTGCAGCAAGACGTCGATGCGTCCGCTCTTCTGCCGGACCTGGTCGATCACTTTGGCTACGCCGTTCGCGATCGGCGAGGTTGACACTGAAGTAGTGCGGCGTTCCGCCGGCGGCCCGCACGGCATTGATCGCGCTGAGGGCTGCGTGCGCGCGCTCCAAGGCGGCCAATTCTTTTTCCACCAGCGCCGGAGTGGCACGCTCGCCCCGTGCCTGAATGCGAGCAAACAGCTCGCGCTTGAGGTTGTCTTTGTCGCTGACAAAGCGCGCGAGATCAGGGTTGTTGGCGTCAGGCTCGGGTACCAGATCGAGCAGGTAGAAAGTGCCGCCCGAAGCCGCAGCCAAGTCGGCAGTGATCGCCGAGACGATGCTTCCCGCCGCTCCCGTGATCACGAAGACACTGTTTTGATTGAGTGCGAGGCCAGGCTGGCCATCTTCCGCGGTCTGTTCCTGCAGACCGACGGTCCAGCGCAGTCCATTCTTGTAGCCGATTTCGACTGCGCCGTTGTCGCGCAGCGTCTCCCCGATCAGGATGGCCGCGATCTCCGAAGCATCGCGGTCCGCCGCGAAATCGACCGCTTTGACCAGGGCGTCAGGACGCTCGCGCTTGTAGGCCTTGGTGAATCCCACTACCGCGCCGCCCATGGGAGCGAACGCTCCAGCTGGGTCGTAGCCATGCTGACCGCCAAGACGCGTTGCCGAGACCAGGAACGTGCCCGAAGCGGCAACCTGATCGTAGAGTTTGCGCATGGCGAGGTAGAGCGATTTCACGCGCACGCGCAATGACTCGCGCCACTGCGCAGCGTCCATGCCGGAAAGCGGTCCTTCGTTGTCGAGCGCAGGCAGCCAGTAGACGCCCTGCACTGCACCGGAGGCCAGCCAACTGTCCATCGTGCGCTGAAGCGTGTCGGCATCCGGCGCGCCGGTGATGGACAGAACCTCGACCTCTTTCTGCCGTAGTTGCTCGGCCAGCGATTCTAGCTACGCCTCCGTGAGTCAGACATGATCACCACGCGGCTTCCGCGGCCGAGCGTCACTCCCGTTGGCTTGCACAAGGTGAGCGGCGGCCGGAGGGTCGGCAAAGGTACGCGGCGCGGGATGCTATTCGCCGCTTCGAAGTTGAGGAGCGACGGCGAAGGAACTGTCGCTGCGGGAACGTGCTGGGATTGCGTTTGCGGCTTTTGCATGCGCTGCCTTGGCGCCGGCAGCCCCTTGCTGCGCGAACTTGATGACGTGCGCGAGGGTGGGAAAATCGCGCAGCTTCAGGTTCTCATCGCGAGGAATGTTATACGCCGCGCGCACCGAGGCAAACATCTCCGCCTGCTTCACGGTATCGATTCCGAGATCGGCTTCCAGGTCGAGATCGAGGTCGAGCATCTCCTTGGGATAGCCAGTCTTCTCGGCAACAATTTCCAGGACCCTGGCCTGGATCGCTTCGTCCGTCGCGGCCGGGCTGATTGCCGGAGGCGCCGCCAGCGTCGGGGTTGGAATGGATACGGGCGATGAGGCCGTCTCGGATTCTGTTGCCATCGCAGGCTGCTGGTTTGCAATGGGCGGCTGCTGGGCGTTTCCGCCGGCCAGGTCGGGCCGCATTTCGTAGACGAAGCGAATGACGTGGCCAATGGTCGGGATAGTCGCGCAGTTTGCGATTCTCGTCGCGCGGGATGTGGTAGAGCTCGCGAATGGCGGCGAACATTTCGGCCTGCTTGACCGTGTCGACGCCCAGATCGGCTTCCAGGTCGAGATCGAGATCAAGCATGTCCTGCGGATAGCCAGTTTTTTCCACGACCAGAGCCAGGACACGTTCCTTCACCGCGGTGTCCGGCTGTCGCGGCGGCAACCTGAGGCAGAGGAACAACGGCGGCCGCGGTATTCGCCGCGGCAACAGCAGGGGCTGACCCTTCGACCGGGGGAGCTGGTTGCTCGACCTTCGCCGCCGCCAGCAGTTCCACCCGCCAGGTCGGGCCGCTTCTCGTACACGAAGCGAATGACATGCGCCAGCGTGGGGTAATCGCGCAGCTTGACGTTCTCGTCGCGAGGGATGTTGTAGGTCTCGCGGATGGCGGCGAACAGTTCCGCCTGCTTGACGGTGTCGACGCCGAGATCGGCTTCCAGGTCGAGTTCGAGGTCGAGCATCTCTTCCGGATAGCCAGTCTTCTCTACGACTAAGGCAAGAATGCGCTCCTTGACGGAACTGGCCTGAGCCGCTGGGAGCGGCGGTTGGTGGAGTGGCTACAGCGACGCGCTGCCGGAACAATCGAAGCGACCGGCGTTACCTACGGCAGCGTTGCTCGACCTTGGGCGGAGGCGCAGGTCCGGCTGCCAAGTCGGGCCGCTTCTCATACACGAAGCGAATCACGTGCGCCAGCGTGGGATAGTCGCGCAGCTTGACGGTTCTCGTCGCGCGGGATGCCGTAGATTTCGCGAATGGCCGCGAACAACTCCGCCTGCTTGACGGTGTCGACGCCGAGATCAGCTTCCAGGTCAAGTTCGAGGTCGAGCATCTCTTCCGGATAGCCAGTCTTCTCGACAACCAGCGCCAGAATGCGCTCCTTCACCGAGCCGGACTGTACCGCTGCGAACGGGGCTGGCGTTGGCGGAGCGGGCACGACGACCGGTTTCGCGGTTTCAGCACGCGGCGGCGCAGGAGCCACTGCCGTGGCCACCGCGGCTGCGGTTGCAGTCGGGGCAGTCGTCTGGACCGGAGGCGCTGATTTCGGCGCAGGCGCAGGCGGGGCTGGAGTTTGCGCTGCCAGAGGACGCGTGTCTTCAACGGTGGTGGCTGTTCGTGCCCATGGTCCCTGGTCGCGTACCCTCAATGTCCGTTTGACGACTTCCAACTCCGTCGTTGGATATCCGGCGATATGGCTCAGCCAGGCATTCCACACAGCCGTATCGGCGACGCGGTAGGCGTAGCCCAAATCGTTCGGCCCGCGGCGAACGCCGTCCTTCGTCGGCATCCAACGCAGCAGCATCATGCTGATTTGCGAGCCGAATCCCGCGCCCAGGTGAAGCGCGTATGTCGATGGGATATTTGCCGCCCTTCGACAGGTTCAACGGGCCCAGCTCGGGATCGACTTCCTTGAAGTTTGCCACCGGCGGCACCAATCCCGTTTCCAGCGCCTTCACGGCGAGGACGTCTTCGATGCCGGTGGCCATGGCGTGGCCGGTCATTCCTTTGGTGTTGGCGACCACGATCTGATCCGCGACATCGCCGAAGACGCGACGCAGCGCGTGGACCTCCGCCGAGGCGCTGCCGCCGCGGGCGGGGGTGTAGGTCTCGTGGGAAACGAAAACCATCTGCGGGGCGACTTGTTGGCGTTGAACGCCACTGCGCGATTCGGCCTGGCTTACCAGGTCCTCCATCACCTGGCCGATGTGCTGCACATCGAGGCGAGTGCCGTGGAAAGCGCTGTTGGCGGTGACCGCGCTCAAGACTTCGCAGATCGGCTGGATGCCGCGTTCGCGCGCGGCTTCGGCGCTCTCCACCACCAGGGCCGCTGCGCCCATGCCCATAATCAGGCCGTGACGGCGGCGATCGAAGGGAATGGCGGCGTCTTCAACCTGTTCGTCGGTGGCTGCCGCTCCACTGGCCAGGAAGCCAGGGCCGAACCACTCCGATCATGTTGTCGGAGGTGACATCGTCAGCCGAGATCACGATGACGCGGCGGCAGCGTCCGGCGCGGATCCAATCTTCCGCCATTCCGACGCCTTGCGCGGTGGTCGCACAAGCGGCGTTGATTTGCGTGTTAGGACCGCGAGCGCCGATGAGTTCGGCAAACTGCGAATGTCCCATCGACAAGACCCGGAGCAGGAAGCGCCGGTCGAAGACATACGGTTCTTTCTCGATGGTGGCGCGCAACTCCTCGATGCGCCGTTCCATATCCTGTCCCAGGGCGGAATGTCCGTTCGCCGCGTCCGGGCGCTCCAGCTTTTCCAGCATCGCCAGCTCGTCGCGGCGAGCGCGGTCCTTGAAATAGCCGGACATGATTTCGGCATAGGAGTCGTAGCCGGGGAAAGCGGAGCCGAAGATTACGCCGGTGTCGTCGCGCATAGCGTCGGGCAAGCCCCAACGCTCAGGAAGCTGCGTACCCTTGGTGGTGGTCTTGTAGCGCATGACCAGCGGAATGCCGGCATCGCGCAGGGCGTCGATTCCGGCGGCAATCGCCAGGCGGGTAACGCGGTCAAGGGCAGCCAGGTGCTCGGCGGGAACGCCGAATTCGCTCTCCAGATCGAAGGCGCCGCCACGGCCCGCCAGCTTGATGACATCTGCCACATCGGTGATGGATTCGAATGTGGGCTCGCCCTTGTCGCTCTTGACCAGGCGGCGGATGCGTTTGTCCAGCATGGCCTGGCGGAAGTTGGCGGGAATGGGGCGGATAAACTGGTCGCCGCGCAAGATGCGTTCGACGTTGCCGTCGTCGAAGATGCGCTCGGTTCCGGGCAGTCCCAACGACGCGCCGGTAATGGTGACCGGGTCGAAGCGTCGGCGCCGGCTTCTGGCCGTGATAGATCTCCCAGCTACGATCAAGCACGCCGGCGAAGAGGCGTCCGAGTTCGGCGTAGCGGTCGCCGTTGGATGGGCCGGTCGACGTGGCTGGGGCAATACGCTCCGGCTCTGCCGAGGCATAGATAGTTGCCACGGGTAGTTGCGCCGCCACGGCGGGCTGAACTGCGGTTGGGATGACGATCGCCGGCTCTTCAACAGCGACCGGCTTCCGGGTATCCACCTGCGGGGCAACAGCGGATACCGAGGCCTTGTTTGCCGGAAGCTCGGGGGAAGTCCCGGCAACCCCGCGGCCTAACCCGGCCGCATAAAGTCCACACAGCGCCTGATTGAAAGCCGTCAGGTCATCGAGCTTGGGATGATTGGTGAACAGCGATACGACCTCACCGTCGCTGCCGAGAACATCCTCGGCAAATCCCTGCAAGGCTTTCTTCGGGCCCGACTTCTACGAACACGCGCGCTCCCGCGTTGTACAGCGTGCGCAGGCCTTTGATGAATTGCACCGGCGCGGCCACTTGTTTACCCAGCAGATCGATCATCCTGGGCGCAACGTCAGCTCCGGTGGGATAGAACTCGCCATCTACGTTGGCGACGATGGGGATGAGCGGGGACTGGAGGTGCAGCCGCTCCAGCATCTCCCGCAAAGGCTCGCTGGCCCCAGCGACAATCGAGGTGTGGAAAGCGTGGCTGACCGACAACTCGACGACGTTGTAGCCGGCCTGGAGAAAGATCTGCGAAGCCTGCTCAACCGCCTCGCTGGCTCCGCCAATGACTGACTGGGTGTTGCTGTTGACATTGGCGATGACGACGTAGCCGTCGATGGTCTTCAGGATGCGCTCGACTTCAGCAATGGGCGCGAAGACAGCCGCCATCTTGCCTTTGTCGGCAACGGCCACCTGGGCCATTCCGCGGCCGCGTGCACTCACCGCGTCCAGCCCGTCCTCGAACGAAAGCCCACCGGAGGCAACCAGGGCTGCGTATTCGCCCATGCTGTGTCCCATGGTCATGTCGGGCTGAATGCCGTAAGCGGCGAGCAGCCGGGTCATGGCGATGTCGGCCGTCAGCACGGCGGGCTGCGTGATCTCGGTCTGGCGCAGACTTTCTTCCGACTCGGCCAGGGCCACGGGATCTGTATTGTCAACGAAGACGAAGTCGCTGAGCGGCTTGCCCAGCATGGGAGTCATCACGCGATCGGCTTCCGCGAAGGTCTCGCCGATAATCGGTTCTAACTTGCGAATGCCGCGCAGCATGTTCACGTACTGCGAACCCTGCCCGGTATAGAGGAAGGCAACCTTGGGCGCGGGACCATGTCCGCGAAAGATTCCCTGGGCGCGAATCGCCTTCCAGAAGGCGGCTTGATTTGCCTGGAAGGCTTTGAGGGCGATACCGCACTTGGTCGCCAGGTCGGCGGCATCGGCGTAGTCGATTGCCAGACGCTCCGCTGCGCGCAGATCGGATTCTGCCGGCGCGGCTGGAACTGGCGCTTGACCAGCCTGTGCAGATTTCTGTACCGCGACGAGCCGCTCGATCAATGCGGCTTCCGAGGCGGCGCCGATCACCAGCGCTCCGCGCAGTGGCACCTTGTTACGATCTCAGCAGAACGTGGTGGAGTCGCAGCCGTGGCGGAAGCAGGCGCAACATTGCTGACTTGCATGGGAACTTCCTTGGTCGCCGCAGGCGGCGTGGCGGGAACAGAAATCGAGTGCTTGCCGTTTCCATTCAGCTTGCCGGGAAGGTGTTCTTCCATCACCATGTGGAAGTTGGTGCCTCCGAAACCGAAGGCGCTGACCCCGACGCGACGCGGGCCATCGCCTGGAACTGTCCACGGCTGCAATTCGGTGTTGACGTAGAGCGGCGAGTGGGCGAAGTCGATGTCGGGGCTGGGATGCTCGCAATGCAGGCTGGGCGGCAGCACTTTGTTATGCAGCGCCAGAGCGGCCTTCAACATTCCGGCAGCGCCGGCGGCGCCTTTCAAGTGTCCGATGTTCGATTTCACTGAACCCAACGCAATCGAGTGAGCGGGAAGATTGGTATTGCAGAGTACATCCACCATGCTCTGGGCTTCGACGACATCGCCCACGCGGGTCGAAGTGCCGTGACCTTCAATCAACGTCGCGGTGGCGGGAGACAAGCCGGCATTCTGCCAGGCCCGCTCGATGCAGAACTTCTGACCGATGGGGTTAGGCGCCGTGATGCCCTTACCTTTGCCGTCGCTCGATCCCCCAATGCCGCGCAGCACGGCATAGATCTTGTCCTGATCGCGCTCGGCATCCGCCAAACGCTTGAGTATGAAGATTGCCGATCCTTCGCCCATAACGAAGCCGTCGGCACCTTCGGCGTAAGGCCGGGTTCCGGTGGCGGACAGGGCGCCAATCTTGCAGAACTTAACGAAGGTGGGCGCTCCCATGTTGCGGTCGACGCCCCCGCTGACGGCCACATCGAAGTCGTTCTGGATCAAGCCTTCCGCGGCTGAACTGATGGCTGCCATCGCTGAGGCGCACGCGGCATCACACACGAAATTGGGGCCGTGAAAGTTGTAGAGGTTGGCCACGCGGCCGGCCATACAGTTGGCCAGCTCGCCCGGCATAGTGTCTTCCGTGATGTTCGCCAGGTACCGCGCCATGCGATCGTGAAACTCGCGCGAAAGGTCGCGTTGCAAGGCGACGGGCAAGGACGCAAATGCGGGGGTCTCCGTAAGCTCGTGGGCATACTCCGGAAAGAACACGCGCAGCGAACTGCGGTAATGGTTTTCTCCAGCCATGGCATTACCAAGAATTACCGCAGTACGATCGAGGTCCAGCGGCCGTTTGGGATAGCCGTAATCCTCCAGCGCTTCCCGCGTACAAGCGACCGCCCACTTTTGCCCCGCGTCCATGGCGTCGGCCACGCGCGGCGGGATGGGCAAACGCCACTTCATGGGGTCCCAGGTGTATTCGCGCACCCAGCCGCCGATCTTGGAATACGTCTTATCGGGCGCAGCGGGATCGGCGTCGTAATAGAACGAAGTGTCCCAGCGATCAGGTCGGACTTCACTGATGCTGTAGCGGCCGGTCTTCACGTTGTTCCAGAATGCGGGAACGTTTGGGGCGTCGGGCAGGATTGCTCCCACCCCCACAATTGCGATGGCGCGGTATGCGGTGTTTTCCATGATGACATTCCTCTTCAGGTAAGGCGGGCATCGGTCGGGAAGGAGGACAGACGCCCGCTCTACGGCTAACGGTGGAGGGCTACTTCGGTGACTTCTTCGGCGGCGTGCTTCTTCACCCGTCCGTACAGCACGTCCGCAACGTAATCCATGTCAGCGAGCAAGCCTGCCTGGGCGCGATGGATGGCCGACACTCCCAGGGCTGCTTCCAACAACGGCATCTCGTCGTTGCCGATGTCGCACGCGCCTGCAATGGTGCGCAGCCCGTCCTGCGCCACCTTCATTGCCGCCTCGCGGGCAAAGATCCGGCTAATTGCCGCCAGCGCAGGGGCGTCGAAGCGATCGTTGGCTTTTTCGTGGAGACGGCCTTCGGCCAACAGCGCGGCCCGGCGCGCCAGCGTAGCGGCGCACTCGGCGTAGGCGATCCATTCGCCGATGCGCAGCAAAACATGTTGGTAGCGGGTGAGGCGATGGGCGCGGGCTTTCTCCATTACCTCGGCCAGCGCGTGCAAGGCCAGCGCGGCCGCATCGGCGCCCACGTTGGGATGAACGGCATGCAGCGCCTCAACCTGCTTAGCGCGCTCGTGATAATGCTGTCCGCGCGTCTTCAGGTGCAGCTGCCAGCGATCGCGGCTGATGGTCATCTCCATGATCTCGGAGGTGCCTTCATAAATTCTGGTGATGCGAACGTCGCGGCTGATCTTCTCCACCATGTACTCGTGGGTGTAGCCGTAGCCGCCCAGCGCCTGAATGCTGGCGTCGGCAGCAGCATCGCCCGCTTCCGTCGACATGTATTTCGCGATCGCGCCTTCGGTGTTGAGGCTGCCTTCGTTGGCGGCATCGATGCGTTGTGCCGTCTCCTCGATGAAGGCGCGGCCGGCTTCCAGATGGACCACGTGCGGCACGATCAGCTTGTGGGTGTAGCCCTGCTTTTCGGAGAGCGGCGCTCCACCCTGAATGCGTTTAGTGGAATAGGGAATCGCGCGATCGAGGGCCGACCAGCCAGCTCCTAATCCAAAGGCGGCGACCATGACGCGGGTGTAGCCGAAGACCATCTGCGCCTGCACCAGGCCCTGGCCTTCGACGCCGCCGACCAGCCGGTCGGCATCGACGTAGACATCGTTGAGGGCCAGCGCCGCGGTGTTGCTGAGACGGATGCCGTGCTTGTCTTCGGGCTTGTCGTGAGCAAAGCCCTTGGTGTCCTTGTCCACGATGAACCAGCTGGGCCCGGCCGGGGTGTTGGCCAGGATGGTGTAAACGTCGGCAATGCCGCCGTTCGAGATCCACTGCTTGCTGCCGTTGATCTTGTAGCCGACAATCTTGCCGTCTTTCTCGACGCGGTCCGCAGTGGTCTTCAACGAACCCAAGTCGCTGCCTGCATCCGGTTCGGTTGCACCGTAGGCAAACAGAATGCCTTCGTCGGCGATCTTGCCCAGCCACTTCTTCTTTTGCTCTTCCGTGGCGCCGAAGGTGATGGGATCGCTGCCCAGGAAGGTGGCAAACAGGGAAGTGGCGACGCCCAGATCGATGCGCGCCATCTGCTCGCAGATGAGGTAGACGTCGAAGGTGCTTCCACCCATACCGCCGTACTCTTCCGGAATGAACAGGAGCTGAATGCCAAGTTTGTCGGGATCGCTCATATGGCGGACGATCTCCACCGGACATTCATCGCGTTCGTCCAGGGCGATCAGATCTTCGTCGGGGAGACGCTTCTTGGCGAAGTCGCGGAGCGATTTCAAACTGAGTTGCAGAGTTTTCTTGGTCAGCATGTATGAAACCTCTTGTCATGTATCTGTCTTAAGTCGTTTTCACCACAAAGGCACAGAGCGCACTGAGTTAATTCAGTCAGGTTTTCTCGGTGACCTCCGTGCCTCCGTGGTGATTTCATAGGTCTCGCCGGAACTACACGGTGACCCTCTTCGCTTCGCGAACTTTGTTGGTCAACTCCGGGAGGAACTCCAGCATGTCGGTGACGATGCCAACCTCAGCTACCTGAAAGATCGGCGCTTTGGGATTCTTGTTGATAGCTACGATGAACGGATTGCCTTTAAGCCCGGCCAAATGCTGGAACGATCCGCTGATGCCGCAAGCCAGATAGATTTTCGGTTTCACGGTTTGTCCCGACGAGCCCACCTGGCGCGACTTGGGCAGCCACTTGGCATCGACCACCGGACGCGAGCAGCTCACCACCGCGCCCAGCGCTTCGGCAAGCTCTTCGGCAATCGTGAGGTTGTCTTTCTCGCCGATGCCGCGGCCCACCGAGACCAGCACCGGCTCCTTGGTGATGTCGACGTCGCCAGCTTCGGGCGCGACCGTCGTCAGGTAACGGCGTTTTGCCGTGAGCGGGCCGACCTGGGCGGACTGGTCAATCACCTTGCCCGCAGCGGCAGCGCCTTCGACGGGTTTGAATGCGCCTGGACGAACATTGATCACCGCGCCATTCGCGATGTTGCAGCGAACGTGGGTGCTCACCTGTCCGCCAAACTCCTGGCGAACGACTTTGAGGCTGGTTCCGTCTATGCCATCGATACCCACTACGTCGGAAACGAAAGCCGCATTCAGCTTGATCGAGAGCCCCGGCCCGAGATCGATACCGAAGTGATTGTGAGGAACCAGAACCAGTGCGCCGGCCGGCAGCACGTTCACTAGAGCGTGGCGAATAAGTTCGGCATTCGGGTAAGCGAGACTATCGCTGGCGACCTTCCAGACTTCGGAGTACGAAGCCGTGAGGCTGGTGCAGACGGCATCGAGTTCGGCGCCTGAGCCGGTGACGATCGCCGTGGGAGATGCAGCGGGATCGATTTTCTTCGCGGCCGCCAGCAACTCGGCGGCAGAATCGTCAACCACGCCGCCCTTGTGCACGATGTAGGCAAAAATGCGCGCTGTCATTGCAGGCCTCCTTTGGCTTTCATTAGCTCAATGAGCTTGTCGGCAATCTCTTCATTGCTGCCGGTGAGGATTTCGGCGCCCTTGCCGAGAGCCGGAACGAAGTAGTCGTCGCGTTTCACGTTGGCGGCAGCTTCCCCGACAGCAGCGGCGTCGACTCCGAGGTCGGACGCACCATACGTGGGAATCTCCAGCGAGGCGACCTGGCGGATGCCGCGCATTCCGACATAACGGGGTTCGTTAATGCCGGTCTGGATGGAGAGCACGCAGGGAAGATCGATCTCGCTCATCTCGCGATTGCCGCCTTCGATCTCGCGGCTGATCTTACAGCTTGTTGCCGTCGAGCACTTCGATGGAGTTGACCAGCGAGGCGAAAGGATAGTCGAGCATCGCGGCCAGCATTCCGCCGACTTGCGCGCCGCCGTCCTCGGCCTGCACACCGGTGAGCACCAGGTCGAACTTGTTCTTCTGCACGAAGCCCTTCAGCACGGTTGCGATGCCCTTGCCGTCCGAGCCGGTGAAGGCATCGTCGGAGAGCAGTACACCGTGATTGGCGCCCATGGCCATCTCGCGGCGCAGGATCTCTTCGTCTTCGTCAGTGCCGACGGTTGCGACGGTGACGTTGCCACCGGATTTGGCGACGATCTGCAAGGCCTCTTCCACCGCGTAGTTGTCCGGCTCGTTAATGGAATAGACCAGGTCGTCGCGTTCGATGTCGTTTCCCGCACTGTCGAGTTGAATCTCGTTCTCCGAAGTGTCGGGTACTCTTCTGGCGCAAACTAAAATCTCCACTTCACCCTCCCGAAATTTTGTGATGTCGCGTGCTAACTCACTCCTCGGCGCGCTAAAGCCGCCGTCTTGGAATTACCGCAACGGCACGACTAAGTCGTGCCCTGATCAAAGCTTTACCGGCGACTGAAATCGTGCCTTAATAAAACCCTTCGTTAGGCCTCGAATCGTGCTGAAGGCATCAAGCGTTGACCTCAGCGATCGCCGTCGCCTCGCGCGTCTCCGCGGTCGCTGCGGCGCAGCTCGCGCACCAGTTGCTGATCGACCAATTCGGCCAGATCAATGGCCGTCATCTTGCCTTCCAGGCCCGAAACCTTAATCGCATCTTCGATATTCACCATGCAGAACGGGCACGCGGTCACGATCACGTTCGCGCCGGCTTCGGCAGCCATGCGCACTCGCTGCACGCCGATCCGTTCCTCTTCCTGCGGCTCGTAGAACAACATCAGCCCACCACCGCCGCAGCAGAATGAGCGATCGCGGGAACGTTGCATCTCCACCCGCTTCAAGCCAGGAATCGCATCCAGCACGTCGCGCGGATCGTCGTACACCTGGTTGTGCCGCCCGAGATAGCACGGATCGTGATAGGCGTAAACGTTGTTTCCGTTTTCCACCGCATTGAGCTGGAGCTTGCCGCGACTTGACCTCGCGCGCGATGAGCTGGCTGATGTGCTCCACCGGCGGCAGATCTTTGTAGTCGTGCTTCAGCGCGTTGAAGGCGTGCGGGTCGGAGGTCACGATGCGCTTCGCGCCCGAAGCTTTGATGGCGTCGGTGTTGTGATCGCGCAGCGCCATGAACAGCGTCTCTTCGCCGAAGCGGCGCACGTCGTGACCGCTGTCTTTTTCCGCTGCGCCCAGGATCGCGAAGTCTTCGCCAGCCTCGGTTAGAATGCGCGCGCTGGCGCGGCCAATGGCCTGAATGCGATCGTCGTAGGAGGTAATGCTGTCGACGAAGAACAAGGTCTCGGTGGTCGTGCTTCCATTCAGCACCTTGACCTCGCAGCTCTTGCTGAAACTCTTTGTCCTTGCTCCAGTCGGCTTTCTTCTTTTCCATCTTGCCGTAGGGATTGCCGCGGCTCTCCAGCGCCTTCAGCGCCTTCTGGATGGACTTAGGTACGTTGCCGTCGTCGACCAGGCCGCGCCGCAGGTCGACGATCTTGTCGATGTATTCGATCAGCAGCGGACATTCTTCTTCGCAGGCGCCGCAGGTAGTGCAGGACCAGATTTCGTCTTCCGAGTAAATGCCGCCGATCAGGGCATGACTGTTGTTCGACTTGCCGAAGACGGGAAAATGCTGGAAGGCGTAGTCGCGCGCCTTGGTCGTCAGAAATCTTGGCGACAGCGGACGCCCTGCCGCGTTTGCCGGACAATTGTCGGAACAGCGTCCGCAATCGGCGCAGGAATAGAAGTCCAGCATGTGCTTCCAGGTGAAGTCTTCAAATTTCTTCACGCCGAAGGATTTCACCTGATCGAGCTGGCTTTCGCTGACGCCCCAGCGCACCGGCTTCACGGTCCCGCGATCGAGCTTGGAGAAGAACACGTTAAACAGCGAGGTCTCGACATGAAACTGAATTCCGAAGGGCCGATAGCACAGCAGAAAATAAAAGGTCAGAACGTCGGCGAAGATAAGCGCCGAGATGGACAGCCCACAGTGTTGCCGGCGAGGCCGACGCGAAAACATCTTTGAGCAGCCACGGCAGCGACAGGAGCGGCAGGAACTCGGGGGCCATGCCGCGCTGCATCTGGATTGCGGCCCGGGTCGCCTCGAACAGGCTTTCCGAGAGTCATCAGGAGCGCAATCAGTCCTAATAAGAAGATGGCGTCGACGGGACGGCCTTTGCCTAGCTTCTCCGGGACGGAATAGCGTGCGGGCTTGAAGAACACGCGACGGACGGCGGCTGCCGATACCGCGAGGAAGACGAGGGTCGCGGCGTAATCGGCAACGAGGTCGTAGACGCGGGCGATTGCGCTCGGCTCGGCGAAAGTCAGCCGACAGCCCGAAGATCAAGAGATAGAAAGCGCGGGTGGCGAGAATGAGGAAGCCGGCGAAGATGAAAAGATGGAGCGTGCCGGCGACCCGGTAGCGCGGATGCTTCCACTGGGCGAACCAGAACTTCAGCAGCTTTTGCGCCGCAGCCAGGGCCGGTCGAGAGCGAAGATCGCGCTCCGCCCGAATGAGTGGTGCAACACGTTTTGCCGCGATGTAGAAAAAGCAGGCAAGCCCCAGGAGTTGCAGGACCAGAAACAGGGCCGGAGCGGGAAGTTGCCGGCCGAGGGCAGAGCCGGAAATGGGCGCGCAACCTAGCACAGGAATGCAGCATCTCCGTTTCACGGCCAGATGTGTCACGAGCGATTACGACGAGGTGCTGCGGAGGGAGATTCTTCCTTCCGCGAGTCTTCGGCACAGGCGAGTCCGAATATGGTTCCTGGAAGTGGCGACCTGGCGCGGCCGGATGGACTCGTGCTCGTCTGGTCTACTTGGTATCTTGTTCTACCAGCGGGGCGCCAGGTCAGTGAGCAATGTCGGCATGGTAGCGTGACCCGCATCACAGGGGATGGGTGATAAGCCGCGATTCCGCCCGGCGGGAGTGCCGAAAGTTGCTTGTTATAACACATTAATTTTGGCGGGGAGCGAAAAGCATCGCAGGCAAGCGGCGAGCCCGGCCCATATGCCGGCAAGACGCAAATGTGCTTGTTGCAACACATTAAGTTCCGGCGTGGGGAAGAGAGGCTGTGGTTGCCGCGTGGCGCGCAGATGCCGCCAGGAGTTTTGGTTCCGCAAAGTGCGGTCCGTCACCGCAGGCGGTGCCTGTCATCACTGCAGCAATTCATGGAATGTGAGAAGCTCTACATTGGGAGAGTTGTTGACACGCCGGCGGTTCACGCGAATCGTGATTGCAGGGAGGCAGACGACGTCATCGCTGGACATGAGGACACAGGGTATGAATCGTAACGCGCCAGCGACAACCAGACTGGCTTATGGACGCAGACTGGTGAATGCCGGGATTTCAGGAATCCGCACCGGCCGGGAAAACTTCGATCCCCAGCGCGCCTCGGCTCTGGTGAGCAACTCCGCCGAGGAGTCGCTAAAGCTGGCCGCGGCAGGGTGCGTGTCTGGGGATCTTACCGGCGTTGCTGATGCGGCGGCGTTCCCGTCTTGCAGTGCGCTGGTGCTGGGCGCAGCCGGCGAGCGCCATCGGCTTTTGCGCGGGGTTTTCCTGGAAGACGCGGAAACTTACTTCGACTCTCGCCCATTCCGCGGTGCGCGAAGTGCGGCGAGTGAAAGACGAGCACTGGCTCGACAAGAACCCGATCGACTACGCATAGCCGCACCGGACGAAGATCACCGCGACACGCGTATCAGGATTCTGGCTTATGCGCTCGCTGATTGGAAGAGCGCCGACTTCCGCCTGACGGCGCTTCACCAGTCCAGGCAATTTCACTCCTCCGGCGTAGACCCAGACGAGGAACTGGGCTGCTGCGCCCGCAGTATTGCCGGCGTTCAACTCACGCAGCAAAGTCGAGCTGGCCAGGTTTCCCTGACCTGAGTTGAAGGTAAAATCCACCAGCGCGTCGAATTGGTTCTGGGTGAGAGGGACGGTCACCAGACGGTTGACAGCGGCCACGGCGCTTGCCACGTCTTGCAACAGCAGGGCGCTGGCTTGTTCCTGGGTGATGGTAAGGCCGGGCTGACGTCGGCGCCGGTGTGCCCATAGCCAATGGTCCATATCCCGACGGAATCCTGATAGGCGGTCAGCCGCAAGCCCTCAAACTCCTCCGTCAAAGCCAATCCCTGCTGCTATAGGAAAAATTATTGGTGTTCGGCATGGTTCGTTCTCCTATTCTCCGATTCTTGTTCCCACGTGAGGAAGGTCAGGCGAAGTTCAGCCAGCTGCTGAATCTGCATATCGATCAAAAGCTTTACGGGTTTCGCGTCAGATATTACAACAAAACCCAGCTTCAAGCTGGGTCGGCAGGGAATGGTGGTTGCAGAGCAATTTTCATCTGCAACTCTAAGTACATTATAGCATGTTGGCAGCCTGATTGTTCACCCTTTCGGAACTATATATCTCTTTTACAATGAGGCGATTACGGCTTATTGTTGCGTTTCGCAGTATTGACATGTAATAAGTACACGCCGAAGTCTGATCGTAGTAGCACGACGTGTAATTTTGTTCCCGTTTCCGGCAATAAGCGCCTCTCGCAAGAAATCTGGGTCAGAGCAGATTTGCCGCGCCGCGTTGTGGGGCTGTTTTCGCAGCCGGAGGCTGCAACTCGATCTCGCGACCGGTGACGTCTGCAGGTAAGTAAACAACAATATCGCCGAAAATCCCAACAGGATCCCATAAGACCAGGGAAATGACATGCCGGCTGCGGGCTTGGCCACGTGAAGCGGCAGCAAAAAATCTGCCTGTCGTCCGCCGCGCGCAACGGCAACATCGAGTGTCCAGTCGCCGCTGTCGGGCAGGTTCAGCGATGCCGATTGCAGAAGTTTGTTTTCGGAATCCCCGATGCTCGCGCGGATCCACTGCGTCTTATAGCGATTTTGCCCCTGTTCAGCGCGCAGGGCGACGGTCGCATCCTGCAACACTTCTGACGAGGCGCGGCTCTGGAGCAGCACGCTGAAGTCTGATGGTCCCGCTTCCAAGTCCCCCGCCGGAGCAAAAACTGCGACTGCGAATGGGCCGGATTGTTGGCGCAACCGGAGGACCTGGTCGTCACCGTCGCCAGAAGAACCTGACGCCAAGATTGCGAGACACAAGCCGGCCACGGCAAACAGCAGCAGAAACGAAATTGCTTCGCCGCGGCGGCCACTCAGTCGATGCCGCAGAAAGCGGCGAGGAAATGCTAGCCGTTGTGACCAGCGCCACCAGCCCGTCTGAGTGACGAAGCCTCCGGCTTGCGAGCTCGAGACGACCTGCGCCGGCAGGTCGATTACTCTGCAAGCATTGGATTGCGATAACGATTGCCGGAACGACAAAGGCGAACGATCCCATCACCCACATGATGGCGCCCGCGGCAGCTTGATCGTGCAAGCGCGGAGAAACCGAAGAGCCGGGGGACCGCGTCGTAGGACGGATAGAGCAGGCGGTCGGAGAATACCAGGATTGCGGACAGAGCTGTGTTCTCCAGATCAGCCACCAGCAAGATAAGGAACGACGGCCCAACGCGGCCAGCGCGTGCGGCTGGGCCAGGGCTGAATCACGGGCCACCAGAAGATCACAGATGCCAGAAAGAAACAGGCGTGCTCGACCTCGTGCCAGGAACTCGATGCCAAGGCCAGCTCGTAGAGCCGCGGGGTGTGCCAGGCAAACATCGCAGCGCCCATCAGCAGCAGAGCCACGATGGGATGAGTAAGCGCATCGCCGACGCGATTGGCCACGCGCCAGTTGAGGAACGGGCCGGCGAACTCGCGGGCGGCAAAGACGGGCAATCCCCGTACCAGCGGAACCACGGGAGCGCCCAGCAGGATCAGCGGCGGCGCCAGCATCATCAGCATCATGTGCTGAAGCATGTGGGCGGTAAGGATGCAGCCGGAAAAAGTATCGAGAGGCGAGGCCAGCGCAATCCACAGCGAGAGCAGGCCGAGCAAAAAACTGATTGCCCGCCAGAGCGGCACAAAGGGCACACCGGCTTGCCGCATCAGAAGCCAGCCGCGTAGATACACCAGCGCAGTCAGCAGCAGCGCGAATGTCGCTGCCGGAGGCACCGACCACGACAACAATACGGCTTGGCTAACGGGCGGCATGGTTCAAGTCTTTTGTGCCGGGAGAATTGCCGCATTCCAGTTTATGCTTTCCTGCGCGGAAAAGCGGACGAGTAGCGCATGTTCCGAAGCTCAGCGCTTCCGATGCGCGAGATAAATGTTTCGCGTTTGCCGCATTACATCCGACAGCCGCATCTCGGGATCGAAGCTATCTTCGGCTCCCAGCATTCGCCATAACAACTTCTGCACGCCGCGGCGGGGATGCTCGGCGAGCGGGATCCATTTGCGAGTGCGGCCGGTGACCAGACGAATCACGTGCTCCACGGTGCGGAGGAAGCGAGCATTCTCCGCCAGCGGCTGGTATTCGTCTTCCGCCAGCAAGTGGTGGTCGCGTAGCAAATGCAATCGCTCCACCAGATTTCCCGCCAGCCAAAGCTGATGCCGAGCCTGTAGCGATCCAGCCAGATAGTCGAGATCGTAAACCCACCTGGCCCGGTCTTGAGATTCTGCGCCCCTTCGCTGCGCTCCAGACGAGTGCGAACGTCGGCCAGTTCGGCATCAAACGCAGGCTTCCTCGCCATCGCTGAAATTCCTTGCGTACAATTTGCATCGCGCGGTCGGCAACATCACGGTCTCCCGCGACATAACGCAACTTCAGATACGTCAGCGCCTCCCAGGGTTGGGCTTCATCGCGAAAGTAGGCGGAGAGCTGGGCGGGAGTGACGATCAGCTCGCCTTCGCGGCCATGGGGACGTAAACGCGCGATCCACGGGAAATACCGTTCCTTCGCGCGTGTAGGCGGTAAGGGCTTCCATCAGGCGCTCCGCGACGCGGCGAACATCTTCCTTGTTGGCATGTTCGTCGCAGACAAAGAGCACATCCGCATCCGACAAGAGATCGAACTCGCGCGCGCCCAATCTTCCCAGCCCCATCACGGCGAAGCCGGCGGGCGGGCCGGCGACCGCCAGAGCTGCCCGGAGCGCGGCATCAGCAGCGGCCGTGTTGTCGTCCAGCGAATCGAAGACATCGCGCAGATGAAACAGGTCGAGGGCTCCGGAGATAAACACGCGTTGCCGGTAATGGCGCCGCAAGATCGAGATCGCCTCAGCGTGATCGAGCCCTGCCATCGCCCAGGTAGGCAAACACGGGATCGTCAGCCGGGCTCGGCATTTCGCGCATCTCCGGCGAACAAGTCCTGCTCGCCGGCGGTCGAGCGCTCGTCGATCTGGTCCAACAGAGCAATTTCTTCGGGATGACGAACCAGAATATCGGTGAGGAATTCGCTGAACTCGAAGATGGTGAGTGCCCGCTCCACCGCTGCCGGTGCGCGCAACACCGCGCCGTAACGCTCGGAGGTGGTTCCCGCCGAGCCGAGGAAGCGATCAAGATTGCGGCGGGTATGTTGCGAAAAGTCGCTCCGGCCGGCCAATCTCCTGTAATCGCGGCGAGTCGATTGCCAGACGCTGCATCATCTGGCTGTACGAGTTCTCATGGGTCGCGGCGAATTCCGGGCGCAACTGAAATTCCAGCGAACCCTGGTCCTGGCTCTGCTCGCGGTAAATGACACGCTGATAGATTTCGGCCACCGCCGCCATGCGCCGCCGAACATAGGCCAGAAACTCCTCCGGCGTGAGTGCAACGGTCCCCTCGCGGGCGAGGCTGCGGGCCAGGGCCTGCAGCTCGGTTCGCGAATTCGGCAGGCTATGGATTTGCTGGCCCTGCCGCAGTTGCAGACGATGTTCCAGATTGCGCAGGAACTCGTAGGCGTTGGTCAGGTTCTGGAAGTCCTTGCCGCTGATGTGCTCCTTGTCGTGCAGCTTTTGCAGAGCGAAGAGGGTGCCGCGCGAGCGCAGCCACGGTTCGCCGCCGCCATAGACGCGCTGCAGGCACTGCACCAGAAATTCAATGTCGCGAATGCCGCCGCGATCGATCTTCACATCGATGCCGGTTTGCGCCACCTGTTTCAGCAGGCTCTTGCGCCGGTGGCTGCCGATCTTCTCGCGGGTCTCGAGCGCCGTCTTGATGGCGACAAAATTCAGTTCCGGGCGATACACATAGGGCTGCACCGCGCGGGCAAACTCGCGCGCCAGGCCCACGTCTCCGGCGGAATGGCGCACCTTGATCATGGCTTGCAGCTCCCAATCGTGGGCTGCGTGGGAGTAGTAGTGAACGGCGTGGGCCAGCGGCACCGCCGGCTCGCCCTCGCCGCCTTGCGGGCGCAGGCGCAGGTCAATGCGAAACACCGGCCCTTCGCGGGTATGCCGCGCCAGCAACTCCGTGGTCTGTTGCGCCAGGCGAATAAAGTATTCGCGGTTGGAAATTTCCGCCGCCGGCGGTTCCAGGCCGCCGTCGTAGAGAAACAGCAGGTCAATGTCGGAGCTATAGTTCAGCTCGTTTCCGCCCAGCTTGCCCAGCGAAAGCACCGCGAAGCGCGAGTCAACCACCCGCCCGTCGGGATCCAGCCGCTGCGGCGTGCCAAAGCGATGCTGGAGTTGCGCTTCAGCCTCGCGCAGCGCTTCCTCGATCAGCACGTCGGCCAGGGCGGAGATCTCGGATGTGGTCTCGGCCAAAGTTGCGATGCCCAGCACATCGCGCAGCATGATGCGGATGTATTCGCGCCGCTTGAAGCGCGCCAGCAGCGCCGCAGTGTCGGTTTCCAGAGAGCGCGAGCGCATGCGGGCGAAGCTCTCCTGAAACTCTTCGCGAGAATGGGTGCGATCCAGGTTGCGCTCGCGCACGAAGGTGTAGAAGAGGTCGGGATTGTGGATCAGCGTCTCACCCAGCCAGGGACTGTAGCTAAACACCACCACCGCGTAGTGCACCAGCGAAGGATGTTTTTCAAGCAGGCGCAGCAGTTCGGGCGAGGCCACTTCCGCTAGCCGTTCGAACTGATTGACGGCCGCGTCAGGATTCGCCGCAGTCAGCAGCAGGGCCAGACAGCGACTCGTAAACTTTCTCCGGCACAAGTTGGCGGATGTGGGCCAGGTTTCTGGTGGCCGAATCAGGGTCGCGAAAGTGAAGTTCCGGCGAGGGCGTAGCTTCGCGTTGTTCCAGTTCAGACACTACTCAGGGATTTTATAGTTCCCGCGCAGGATCGCGCCGAGAAGGGTTGGTTGCGAATTGATCGGTATGAGCCGGAGCTGACGAGTAGAGCGCAAGCGGCAACAAAAAAGCAGGCACCCGCCAAGGGTGCCTGATATGGATTGAGTTGTGGACACCAAGTCCCAGCCGGTCGGACCTGCCGGTCAGATGGGGTCTAACGGCCGAGCTTACGGCGAACCACTCCGCCCAAGCCGAGCACACCAGTTCCGAGCAACAGCAAGCTGCTGGGTTCAGGAACGCTCTGGCCGCTGTTTTCCGTAACCGAAACGTTATCCAAAGCCATGTAGGCCGGATCGTCGCGGAAAGCGAACGTGAGAGTATCGCTGCCTGTCCCGGTCACCTGGTACGTGTATTGTGTCCAAGCTGAGCCAGTGTTCGGGTTGGTCAGGCTGAGCAGTTGAGTGCCATCCCAGGAAGCGCTAAAGTCGCTGGGGTTATCGCCGACCGAACCGAACCAGAAGCTGACGGTGTATTGCGCACCCGCCGTGGTCGGCAAGGGTCTGGCTAAGCGTTCCATCGCTGCCTACAGGGCCCATGACAGCATAGAAGTTGCCATCCTGGGCACCGGTATAGTCATAAAAGGCACCACTTATGACTTCAGTATCTTCAAAGTTGCCGCCTGTAGTCCAACCGGTAAAGTCTCCTGTTTCGAAACTGCCGTTGGTTACAAGGTTCTGGGCGAAAATCGCTGGCGCAGCGGTTACACAAACTGCAAGGGCGACGATGACCAGCAGGGTTTTGAGTCGCATTATCTCCTCCGGAGTCTGGTTAGAGCTCTAACCGATGCCTATCTGTGCGCACTTTTACTGCCAGTCCTGCTACTTTACATTCATATACTTAGCCGTGACATTGTTAATGAAAGATGCAGACTCTTGCGGTTTTTGGGAAGGAGCCTGCCGCCAGGTCCAGAACTGTCGTGGGGTCAGCGTTGTTAGGGTTCGAATGCGACGTTGGCAATTGAAACCCACCACGAGCGGCGCGTGGAACCGACTCCGGGGAGGATCCGGATCTCAGGCATCTTGATGTTGGCGACGGAAAAACCACGGGCACCCGCCTGGGGTGCCCGAAGGTGAATTGGCTTAGCGACAGCAGCGACAACAAAGTCCTAACCGGTCGGACCTGCTGGTCAGATTAGCTTTAACGACCGAGCTTCCGGCGAACTATTCCGCCCAACCCGAGAACGCCTGTTCCAAGCAGGAGCAAGCTGCTGGGTTCCGGAACGCTCTGGCCGCTGTTCTCCGTAACCGAAACGTTGTCCAAAGCGATGTAGGCCGGATCGTCGCGGAAAGCGAAGGTCAGGGTATCGCTGCCCGTCCCGGTTACCTGGTATGTGTATTGTGTCCAGGCTGCGCCGGTGTTCGGATTGGTCAGGCTGAGCAGTTGCGTGCCATCCCAGGAAGCGCTGAAGTCGCTGGGATTATCGCCAACTGAAGCAAACCAGAAGCTGACGGTGTACTGAGCACCCGCCGTGGTGGCAAGCGTCTGGCTGAGCGTTCCATCGCTGCTCACCGGGCCGCCGGTCATGTAAAAGTTGCCATCCTCGGCTCCCGTGTAGTCGTAAAAGGCGCCGCTTACGACCTGGGTGAATTCGAAGTTACCGCCCGTAGTCCAGCCGGTAAAGTCTCCTGTTTCGAAACTGCCGTTGGCTACTAGGTTCTGGGCGAAGGTCGCCGGCGCACTGGCAACACAAACTGCGAGGGCGACGATGACCAGCAGGGTTTTCAGTCGCATATCTCCTCCGGGGTATAGCTAGAGCTCTAACCGATGATCTTCTACTCGCACTTTTGCTGCCAATCGAGACATATTGCATTCATGCACTTAGGCATGACATTGTCAACGAAAAGTGCAGACTATTGCGGTGGCTGAGAAGCAGGTTGCCGACACTGCTCAAATGGCGTTTCCTCGATAAGCACCTTTAGGTCGACGAGGTTAGCACCTATCTCCAGACTGGACTTAACGTCTTTACCGCCGCAGAAAAGTCCCTGGCGAGAGAAAAGGCGACTCAGAGAATCACCGTACTTTGACTTGCTATCATCGAGCCTGCTGCTTCGAGTTGCCGTGGTTCCCTTCGGAGGGTCCTTGAACTGGCTGAGCAGGCTCTTCGCTTTTGACACCCACGACACCACCCTCACGCGTGAGGTGATCGCCGGACTCACCACGTTCACCACCATGTCCTACATCGTGGTGGTAAATCCTGCGATTCTTTCGGCAGCAGGGATTCCAGAAGGCCCGTCGTTTGTGGCGACGGCCTTGGTGTGCGTGTTCGGTTGTTATGGTATGGCGTTCTACGCCAACCGGCCTTTCGCGGTCGCTCCTTATATGGGCGAAAACGCATTCATCGCCTATACCGTTTGCCGGGTGCTGGGAATTCGCTGGCAGGTGGCACTGGCCGCGATTTTCATCTCCGGCGTGTTGTTTGTTCTGATGACGCTGTTTCACTTGCGGCGATGGGTGGTGGAAGGCGTGCCCACATCCTTGCGATTCAGCTTCGCGGTAGGCATGGGACTTTTCCTTACCTTCATTGGCTTGAACGAAACCGGCCTGGTGCGGCTCGGGGTTGCCGGGGCGCCGGTGCAGGCGGGACATCTGACCTCGCCGGCGGCGCTGGTGGCGATATTCGGGATTATGGTGCAGGCCATCCTCATCATCCGCAAAGTTCCGGGATCCATCCTGATTGGCATCGTGCTCACGGCACTGGTCGCGTTCTTCAGTAAGGTTGCGGCCGCGCCTCACGGGATCGTCAGTATGCCGCCCAGCATTGCGCCCGTCCTGTGGAAGCTGGACTTTCGCGGCGCCCTGACGTGGCAAGCCTTTCCGGTAGTGCTCACCATGTTCATCATGGCCTTCGTCGATACCATGGGCACGCTGATCGGCGTCTCCGCACGTGCCGGCTTCCTGGATAAGGACGGCCAGCTACCGCAGATTGAGCGCCCCATGCTGGTGGATGCCATCACAACCTCCATCGCTCCGGCCCTGGGCACCACAACCTCGGGCGCATTTATGGAGTCGGCCACGGGAATCGAGGTGGGCGGCAGAACTGGATTCACCGTTTTGGTGACTGGAAGTTGCTTCCTGCTCGCTCTCTTCTTCGCACCGCTGGTAGCTGCAATTCCTGCCGTGGCGTACGGCCCAGCCCTCATTCTGGTGGGCTTGTTCATGCTGGCGCCCATCGTCCATATCGATTTCGCCGACTACAGCGAATCGATTCCCTCCTTTGCGGTGGTTTCCCTCATGGCGTTCACCTTCAATATCGCCATCGGAATCTGCGCCGGCTTCGTGCTCTATCCCCTCTGCAAGATCGTCGCCGGCCAGCGCCGCCAGTTGAAGCCTGGTCTCTGGGTGCTCACCGCCCTTTCGCTGGCATTCTTCATCTTTTATCCCTACCACTGAGGACCGCGCTGCCGGCTGACAATTTTTTCTGATCGCTGCCCGCGGCTCGTGCGGATTGCATCTTACTTTTTGCAATCGTTCGAAGTTGAGGAGGCGATTACCGTTGCCGGAAAACAGACCCCGGGAGATGAGCCTGAAACTGCTGGCCGCGGCGCTGCGGCTTTTGATCTTAGCGATGAGCGTCGAACTGGTGCTGCCGGGGTTGGCTGCCGCGCAAACCGGGAGTTCCACCCCAACCGGGGGTTCCACGCCGGTGGTCAATCAGCCTAAAGACCTTTACAGCTTCGAGCACTACGTTCACGTTGTCCCTAAGACTCCAGGCGATTACAGCCCGATTACCGCCGAGGGCAGGCTGAGCTGGTTTGCACGTGCAACAGTAGGTCCAAAGAGCCTGACCGGAGGCTTATTCTCCTCCGCCATCGGGACCGCGCTGAACAGTCCTCACGAATACGGGACCCATTGGGATGGTTTCGCCCAGCGTTATGGGATGCGCCTGACCGGAATCTCGACCGGCAACGCCATCGAGGCCGGCTTGGGAGCGGCTTGGGGTGAGGATCCGCGCTACTTTCGCACCGTCAACCATCCCTTCGGCGATCGCGTCAAGAATGTAGTGGACCTCACCTTCAGGGCTTATCATCCCGACGGAGAGCGCCGCCTGGCTTACGCACGCTTCGTGGCCGAGTTCGGCAACAACTTTCTCTCCAACACCTGGCGCGTGCCCAGTGACTCCGATTGGCAGCGGGCCCTGATTCGCACCGCGGAAGGCTTTGGCGGACGCGCCCTTTCCAACGCATTTAGCGAGTTTGTGCCGCTGGTGTGGCGGAAAGTGCGTCACCAGCCTGACCTGTATCCAGTGGACGCCCGCAACCCATAAAGATCTGCGCAATTCCCTTCTCGCGCTTATATAAGCCGCTCTTCGCCATTCGCATTTGCCATTCGCTCTTCGCCCTTCGCTTTTCGCCTGAGTCACGCAGACATCATAATTCCTGCGAAAAGCGAGTTGATTTACGTCAGCTGTGGGCCCGCATTTCCCGCGAAAACAGCCATGTGTCACAGCAGAAAGTGACACCGGTCACTCCCAATCCACCATTATTCGTCTAGTTTTTCTGTTAGCACCCTGCCACGCGGTGCGATAATCTTTGCGATCTCCGGGTTTTTCGGTTGGCTCGAATTTTCCCGCCCAGCTAGCCACCCTGACTCGGGGGAAACACGCCGGAAGGCGATTGTGATCATATTCACGGCTTATTTGGGACACCCTGTCGCCGCAGCCGGCCCGCGAACTCCTTAGAAAGAAAAAATTCGAGGAAAGGCTTTGCCATACGCTGGCAAACATCGGTGACTACTGAATGAGCACCAAGACTCCCACTCCTGCACCGGCATCGGAGGCGTCGAAGGGCGCGCCGCCTAAGGCGAGTCCACTCGCATCCGCGATTTTCGTTATCGTCGCGTCCATTATCTCCGTCGTCATCCTCAAGCTGCCGTCGGTGACCGCTCCCTGGTCGCAGGGCTACGATCCCACCGGACACTGGTTGATTTCGACTCTGATAGCCGCATTGCCGGTGGTGGTCCTGCTGGGTAGCCTGGCGCTGGGCCATGTGAAGGCGCATTACGCCGCTCTCCTGGGCCTCACGGCCGCCTTGATTGTGGCCATCTTTGCCTTCCACATGCCCGGTCGCCTGGCCGCGGTCACCGCGGTTTATGGCATCGGATATGGCCTGTTCCCCATTGGCTGGATCGTGCTGAACGTCATCTTCATGTACCAGCTCACCTGTGAAGCGGGACGCTTCAATGTGTTACAGCACAGCATGACCGGCATCACCCAAGACCGCCGTCTGCAGTTGCTGCTGATCGCCTTCTGCTTTGGGGCGTTCTTTGAGGGCGCATCGGGATTTGGTACGCCGGTGGCCGTAACCGCCGCGATTCTCATCGGCTTAGGCTTCCGGCCGTTGCAAGCCTCGGGCTTGTCGCTGATCGCCAATACCGCGCCGGTTGCGTTTGGCGCGTTGGCTACGCCTATCATCGCTCTCTCCAAAGTCACGGGCTACAGCGAAATCACCCTGGGCGCGATGACCGGCCGCATTCTCGCTCCGTTCTGCGTTCTGGTGCCGTTCTGGCTGATCGCCGCCTTTGCGGGTTGGGGATCCATGTTAGAAATCTGGCCGGCCATTCTGGTCGCCGGTGTCAGCTTTGCGGTACCCGAAGTCCTCATCTCGAATCTGCATGGGCCGTGGCTGGCGAACATTGGCTCATCGGTAATTTCCATGATCTGCCTGGTGGGCTTCCTGTTCGTTTGGCATCCCAAGCGGGTCTATACCTTCGAAGGCGAAGAAGCCAAGACCGAGCATCGCGCCGCCCATGGCTTCAGCCGCGCTGAAGTCACGCAGGCGTGGGTGCCCTGGATCATTCTCAGCGTCATCGTTTTCGTGTGGGGCTCCCAGACCGGCAAGAAATTTATGAACAGCCCGGAAAAAGTCATCACCTCGATGGCCAGCTGGCAGACCCCGCCCAGCAAAATCACCAACCCGCAGTTCAAGGTCACGGGCTTGAACAATCTCGCGGAGCGCATGCCACCGGTCGTGACTAAGCCGACGAAAGAGCCGGCGGTGTTTGGTCTGAACTGGGTGAGCGCAACCGGCTCGGGTATTCTGCTGGCGGCCCTCATCTCCGGATTGATCATGGGGCTGAGTGTGCCAACCATCTTCGCCGTCTATGGCCGGACCTTGATGAAGGTTCGGTTCTCGCTGGTGACCATTGCAGCCATGATGGCGATCGGGTTCATGACCCGCTATGCCGGACTGGATGCGACCATGGGTCTGGCCTTCGCGCGCACCGGGCACTTGTATCCGTTCTTCGGCACCCTGCTGGGGTGGTTAGGCGTGGCGCTGACCGGCTCGGATACGTCGTCCAACGTGCTGTTCGGCAGCCTGCAAAAGATCACCGCGCAGCAGGTAAACACCTCGCCGATCCTGATGGCCTCGGCCAACAGCGCGGGCGGCGTGATGGGCAAGATGATCGATGCCCAGAGCATCGTCGTCGCCAGCACCGCGACCCAGTGGTATGGACACGAGGGAGACATCTTGCGCTACGTCTTCTGGCATAGCATTGCGCTGGCGGTGCTGGTCGGCATCTTCGTGTTCCTGATGGCGTACGTGGCGCCGTTCACGCACCTGGTGGTGCATTGATCGAGCGCGGCATGGCTGGGGCATTTCGAGAACCCAGCTCATAAATCGTCAGGCTTCGTGTCAGGGCACGACTTTCAGTCGTGCCGAACGAAGCGCCTTAGCGTTCGGGCTTTAGCCCCTGCCAGAGTGAAGCAATGCGCAGGGGCTAAAGCCCAACCTTCTATCAAGGGTTGTCGCGGCACGTCTGAAGACGTGCCCAGACACAAACCGGCGTGTAAGAGAGCCACTCGACCCGTCACGACGCGTTCCTCTCCAGTCAAACTTGAAACAGCCCTTCGGCATCTCGCCTCCGCCCTCGAAAGCTGAAACCCCCTTGTGATCCGGTCACAACCTCCGGCGACGCAGGTCACAGCCTGACGTTTATAGGGCTGTCATGCTGGCTATGTTGCTCTTCGCCTCTCGCTGTGTGCTTTTCGTCCGCGACCCGGACATGGGCTTCTGGCCAAAAGCTAAAAGCTAAAAGCTAAGAGCCAACAGCGAAGAGCGACCAGCGAAGAGCGACCAGCAAAAAGCGGAGGTTCGCCATGGATGCCATCTTCGACACCTTCAAACTACGTGCGGAAGCGGTGAGCGCCGAAGTTTACCGTTTCGCCCACAAGAAGGCAGCGCTTAATTTCATCGTCGATTATTTGCACGCCGCCGGAGTCGCCGACACGCCGCAGTCCTACGCGGTGTGGGCTGATTGCCCGTTCCTTCGCGGCATGAACAAAGCCCGGCTCAGCGAGCAAGTTCCCGGCTTGAGCTTCGAGGTGACGCGCGCAGCGCGCTGCCGATTCGAAGGTCGGCATCAGCCAGCTGGATTGGGCAATGGCCAATACCGGCTCGCTGGTCCAGGATGCGGCCCTGGTCGATCGCCGGCTGGTCTCAACCCTGCCGAACATTCACATCGCCATCGTCCAAACCAATCGTCTGCTCCCCGACATGCCGGCGGTCTTCAGCAAGATTCGCCCCGAGCAGACCAACTACATCTCGTTTATCACCGGACCCAGTCGCACTGCCGACATCGAGCGGGTGCTGACCATCGGCGTTCACGGCCCGGAAAAACTCATCATCGTTTTTGTCGACGACATGGCTGGGGTGAACTGATGCGCAAAGAATTTCGTGAGTCGATCAACACCGCTCTGCACAACCCCAATCTCACCGGCGCGCTGGGACGCTTCTCCGAGGCCTATCGCATCAGCCGCGAGAAAGCCTATGAAGGCGTCGACTTCGAAGCCGTGCGGACCCAGATCGCCGAGCGCAAAGGTTATGCCGCTTCGCATCTGGATGAACTGGCGGAACGATTCACCCAGCAGGCCGAAGCGCGCGGCGCCAAAGTATTTCGCACCGACGATCCCGCCAAAGTTCGTGAGTACATTCTCGCGCTCGCACAGCAGAACGGCGTGACCAGTGTGGTCAAGTCGAAGTCGATGGCCTCGGAAGAAATTCACCTCAACCCTTATCTGGAAAAGGCCGGCATCGAAGTTCGCGAGACCGATCTGGGCGAGTGGATCGTGCAGCTGGCGAAGCAAACGCCATCGCACATGGTGATGCCCGCCATCCACATGACCAAAGAAGAGGTTGCCGACGTCTTCAGCCAGGAGGTCGAAGCGGGCCAGGCGCCCGACATTCCGAAGCTGGTAAAGTTTGCGCGGGGCAAGCTGCGCACCAGGTTTCTCAGCGCCGGGATGGGCATCACGGGCGCGAACATCGCAGTGGCCGAAACCGGCAGCCTGGTCATCGTCACCAATGAAGGCAACGCGCGCCTGGTCACCACGCTGCCCAAGATTCATGTCGCTATTGTCGGCATCGAGAAGCTGATGTCCGACTTCGCCGACGTCGTGCCGGTGCTCACGGCGCTGCCGCGCAGTGCCACGGCGCAACTGCTTACCAGCTATGTCTCGATCATCAGCGGGCCGGTCCCGAACACTGACGGCACCCCCAAGCAGTTGCACATCATCCTGATGGACAACCGCCGCACCGAAATGTCGCAGGACCCGAAGTTCAAGCAGGCCCTGCAATGCATCCGCTGCGCGTCGTGCCTGAATGTCTGCCCGGTGTTTCGGCTGGTGGGCGGCCACGTCTTCGGCAAGATTTATACCGGCGGCATTGGGACTATTCTGACCGCGTGGTTCGATGCGCTGAAGTCGTCCGACGAGATCCAGAGCCTGTGCATTCAGTGCGGCAACTGCACGCAATTCTGTCCCGGCAAGATCGACATCCCCGGACTGATTCTGGAATTGCGGCGGCGAATCGCAGTGGAGAAAGGACAGACGGTCGCCCAGAAAGCGATATTCTCCGTCGTCAATAATCGCCGGCTGTTTCACTCGATGTTGCGCACCGCATCGCTGGCGCAGAAGCCGCTGGCGAAGGATGGCTTCATCCGGCACCTGCCGTTTTTCCTTTCTGACATGACGGAATTCCGCAGCCTGCCGGCAATTGCCGACGTTCCCCTGCGTGACAAGTTCAAGCTGATCGAGCAACCCAAGCAAAAGGAAAAGGCGTCATTCTATTCCGGCTGCCTCATCGACTTTGCCTATCCGGAGATGGGCGAGGCGGTGGTCAAGATCCTGAACAAAGCGGGAATCGAAGTTGTCTTCCCCGAGGGCCAGACTTGTTGCGGCGCGCCTGCACGATTCAGTGGAGCTTACGAAGTGGCCGCGCAGAACGCCAGCGACAATATCAACGCTCTGCTGGAGCAGGATGTCGAGTATGTGATCTCAGCCTGTCCAACTTGTACCGTCGCACTGAAGCACGACTTCATCAGCACCTTCGAAAGCCTTGGCCAGACGGACTCGCTGCCCGGCGCTCGCGCACTGGCGGCCAAGGTTGTTGATTTTTCAACCCTGGTGAAGAAGCTGGTTGACGAAGGCCGGCTGACGTTCAAAGAAGGACAGCAACTGGGCAAGGTGACGTATCACGATTCGTGTCACCTGAAGCGGACGTTGAACGTTTCGCAGCAGCCGCGCGAGCTGCTGACCAGGGCCGGCTTCGAGATCTCCGAGATGTATGAAGCCGACATGTGCTGCGGTATGGGCGGCTCGTACTCGCTGAAGCTGCCGGAGATTTCCGCGCCCATCCTCGAACGCAAACTGAAGAACATCAAGGAAACCGGCGCGCCGCTGGTGGTGATGGATTGTCCCGGCTGCGTGATGCAGATTCGCGGCGGCATGGATAAGGACGGTGCGGAGATCAAGGTGGAGCACACGGCACAGCGGCTGGCGGAAGAACTGGAGTAGCGGCATCTCACGGGAAGCGACAACGAAGACTCGCCCGTTCTCCTTATGGAATTGTCATCACGAGGAGGGCTTCAGCCCGACGAGGAATCTGCTTTTCGCCCCCAGAGTACGATCCATCGCGGTTCGGAATTCAGCCAGCATGAGAAGAGAATGGCACTTCTGGGTATACATCCTCGCAAGCAAGTCCCGTCACATAATATACAGGCGTCACGAACGATATCGAGCGTCGGGCTCGAGAACATAAAGACGGAAGAATTGAAGGGTTTACGCGAAGATATAGAATCGACCGCCTGGTCTATTGCGAGAGATTCCGTTATGTCGTAAATGCGATTGCGCGTGAGAAGGAGATTAAGGGCTGGGATCGGAGGAAGCGGATAGCGCTGATTGAGCGGGCTAATCCTACCTGGGAAGACTTATCCTTGGAATGGGGCAAGGCAATAGAGCGGCTGCCGCCTGCGGTCGCGCTAGAAAGCAGATCCCTCGTCGGGCTGAAGCCCTCCTCGTGACGACAATACGTAAAGGGACATGGGATGGTGCACCCGTTCGGTAAGCTCAGGGCATAGCTAAAGCTGCGTCCCTTCAAACGCGGGCCCGATGATTACTGCGCCGCCGGTGTGGCCTGCGCCGCTCCCAGCGCTGCCAGCCTTTCCTTCGCCAGCGGGCGGGCAAAGGCATTCGACGGATTGTGCAGGTTGATAGTCAAAATCTTCTGGTAATACTCGATTGCCTGCTTCTTGTCACCCGACTTCTCGTAGGCTTGCGCTAGTAAGCTCAAGACAAAAGGTTCTTCCATCCCCGCTTCCGGCAGTTCCGCAATCGCAGTCTTGTAGTCGCCGCTGTACAACGCGACATATCCGACAAGATAGGGATAGAAATGCGCCTGGTCAGGAATGCCGGCCTTGTCCAGAATCGCCTTGGCCGCCGCCAGATGCTGCTGCGCCTGGGCAGCTTGCCCGCGGCGCGCGGTGATGCGCGCCATCGCAGCCTCCCAGCGGAAGTTCCACAGGTCCTTTTCAGCCGGAGTGATTTTGGGGTCCTTCAGCCCGGTCGAGAGTCCCGTCTGATACCACTGTTGGGCATTGTCCAGATCGCCGGATTCAAGATAAATGCGGGCCAACTCGTTGGCGGTGGCGGCGGCATCTTCATACCTGCCCCAGTTGTATTGCAGATCGTAAGCGCGCCGTTCGTACTCCGCAGCCTTGGCAGTATTGTGTTCGAAGGCATAGGAAACGGCCATGACCCGCAGGGACTGCGTCGTCTGCGCGCTCGGATGCCAGTTCGATGGCCTTGGCCAGATGCTGGCGCGCCTCCGCATACTTGCCCTGCAAGTCCAGCGAGACGCCCATGTAAAGCTCGGCGTCGTAGAGGCGGGGATCGAGCTGCAACGCCTTCTGGTAGAGCGCGATCGCCTCGTCGAATTTGCCGGCTTTGTTGAGGTCCTGGCCCTGTTTCACCAAGGCCATGGCTTCGGTCTTGGGTCCCGGCGCCGCGGCTGGTTGAGATGGCGGCTGGGATTGTGCTGTCAGGCACAGGCTGGAAAACAGCAGGGCCGACATCAGCAGCAGCGGCCGGAAAGAATGAATTTTCGCCTGCATAACGCCGTCATTATGGCACATTGTCTATTTCAGGTTGTCTGAAACGGGGCAAGCGGATACACTGCGCAGCACAGGCCTTCATCAACGCCGCAGCTGCACGATGGCGAAAAAGCATCGTCGCGGGGAGGACTGTTGCGACGATGCTGGTTGCGTCAAGCCACCGGCCGTTGCGGGTCACCACCGATATTGCAATTCTTCCCAGGAGATGGCTATGAAAGAAACGCTTCCACGCCGGACATTCCTAAAGACGGGGGCCTGCGGCGCCGCCGCCGCGGTCACGCAAACTTTGTTGGCCTCGCTCGCCATTCCGGTTGCCGCCCATGCGCAACAGGCGCCTTCGGCACAACGCGGCGTCACCCTGACCAAAGAGTGGCAGGACACCCTGACTGCCGAACAGATTGTCCAGCTGGCCAAGATGGGCAATCAGCGTTTCGTCACTGGACAACGGGTGGAGCGCGACTACCAGCAGGATGTGAAGGCCACCAAGAAGGGCCAATATCCCGCGGCGATTGTGCTCAGTTGCATCGATTCCCGGGCGCCGGCGGAAATCATCTTCGACGCCGGCATCGGAAACATCTTCAATGCCCGTGTGGCCGGCAACATTGTGGACCCGGACCTTGCGGGCAGCATGGAATATGCCTGCAAAGTTGCAGGCTCCAAGGTTGTACTGGTGATGGGCCACACCAACTGCGGCGCGGTGAAAGGCGCCATCGATAATGTGGAGCTGGGAAACCTGACCCAGTTGCTGGAGAAATTGAAGCCGGCAGTTGAGGCGACGAAAAGCTTTCCCGGCGAGCACGACTCTCACAACAACGCGTATGTGACCGCGGTGGCCACCAAGAACGTGCAGCTCACGGTGGAGAACGTGCGCAAGATGAGCCCCATACTCGCCAAGATGGAGCAGGACAAGCAGATCATGATTGTGGGAGCCATGTACGACGTCGCGAATGGGAAGGTGGATTTTCTGGGGTGAGGAGCGGCCTCGCGATGACAACCAGAACAAGGTGCCTGCCAGGGCGCAGCTAAGGCCGCAGCCCTTCAGAACCGAATCGGCATTGGCAGCTCATTCATCGCGCAGGGTCTTGATGGGATCGATGCGAGCGGCGCGCACAGCCGGCAGTACGCTGGCGAACAGACCGACTGCGATGGTCATCAGGGCGACGGTGCCGAAGGTGGCCAAGTCGCGTGCGCTGACGCCGTAGAGCACGCTGGCCAGAACGCGTCCCAAGGCCAGCGCGCCAGCCAGGCCGATGACGACGCCCAGCAGCGTCGGCTTCATCCCGTCGATAACCACCATCCGCAACACGTCGCTGACTTGCGCGCCCAGGGCCATGCGAATGCCGATCTCGCGCAGGCGGCGGCGCACCGCGTAAGACAGCACGCTGTAAATCCCAATGCCCGCCAGCAACAACGCCAGTCCCGCGAAGGCCGCCAGCAGCAGCATGGTAAAGCGCTGCTGGGTCAAGGAATCATCCACCATATCCTGCATAGTTTGGATTTGCAGCAGAGGCACTTCGGAGTCGACTTCATGCACGGCATTGCCGATCGCCGAAACCACGCTTAATGGATCAGTATTCGTGCGCACAGCGAGCATCATGCCGTAGGATTCCCACTGTTCCCCGCGCGCCGCTGCAAGCTGGCCCAAGGGCAGGTAAAACGCGGCCGCCGAGCGCGTCTGGCTTAACGCATCCAGCTTCACGTCGCCCACCACCCCCACCACCACGCGCGGCACATCAGGAAAGAAGTAGAGGGTGAGGCGCTTGCCGATAGGGTCCTGGTTGGGCCAGAACTCCCGGGCCATCGACTGACTGATCAGCACGGCGCCGGGATGTCCCACAATGTCAGAGTTGTCAAACTCGCGGCCACGCAGCAGCGGGATATGCATGGTGCTCATGTAGCCGGGGCTGATCAAACGCATATCCAGCTCAGGCTGATCGGCCATGGCGACGACGGGCCGGCCCTCCACCTGCACCGGCTGGTGCGAGCCATAACCGCTTAGCGGCAAGACGTCGGTGACGCCTGCGGATTGGACGCCCGGCAGAGCGCGAACCCGTTCCAGGACGCGGTCAAAGAAGCTGATCTGCTGCGCCGGAGTGGCAAATTTCTTCGGCGCAACGGACAGGTACATGGTCACAACATGATTCGCATCGAAGCCAGGATTGACGGTGCGCAGCCTCCACAAGCTGCGAATCAGGAGGCCGGCGCCGATCAGCAGCATCAGCGAGAGCGCGACCTCGGAAACCACCAGCGCGCTGCGCATGCGGCTTCCACCGGAATCGGAAGCGGTGCGGCCCGCACCTTGCTTCAGCGCCTGGCTCACATCTTCCCTGGTCAAGCGCAACGCCGGGAACAGTCCGGCAGCGAAGCCGGTGAGCAGCGATATGCCGAGGGTGAAGGCCAGCACCCAGCCATCGAGCCCGATCCCGCCGGAGCGCGGCAACTGCTGGCCCATAAACTTCACGATGAACATGGTGCCGTAGTGCGCGAAAATCAGGCCCAAGGCGCCGCCGGCGAGGGCCAGCAGAACGGTTTCCGCCAGCACTTGCTGCAACAAGCGCCGGCGGCTGGCGCCCAGCGCTGCGCGAATCGCGATTTCCTTGCGTCGCGACAGCGTCTTAGCCAGCACCAGATTGGCGACATTGGCGCAGGCAATCAGCAGCACAAACGCGACTGCGCCGAGAAGGATCAGCAAGCCAGGCCGAACATCGCCGACCAGATCGTCATGGAGCGGGATAGCGGTCGCACCCCAGCCCTTATTGTCTTTGGGATATTGTTGCGCCAGCTGCTTGGAGATGGTGTCGATCTCGGCCTTGGCCTGCGGGAGCGTGACCCCCGGCTTCAAGCGGGCAATCACGCCGTAATTGTGATCGGCGCGAATGGCACGTTCCTGGGCCGTCCAGGCCAGCGGCTTCCACATCTGCGGACGAGCGTCGGGATCGCCGGAAACAGGGAACCCAAAGCCGGGCCGCATCACTCCGATCACCGTGTAAGCTTCGCCGTTCAGTTGAATGTTCTTTCCGACGATTGCGGGATCGCCGGCAAAGTGAGTGCGCCACAGGTCATAGCTCAACACGACTTCGTGTTCATAGCCGGGCTGGTCTTCGTTTTCCATGAAGACACGGCCCAGCAACGGCTCCGCGTGCAGGGTGGAAAAGAAACCGGCAGTCGCGCCGACGATTCGAATCGACTCTGCTGGACCCATGCCGGTGAGCGTGTAGCGCCCGAAGCCGTAGGCCGACATGCCGTCAAAGCTGTGCGCTTGAGCGCGCCAGTCGAGGAAGTTGGCGGGCGAGACAGGGAAAATTGGAATGCCCGGAAAGCTTGCCTGCGGTGGAACGTGATAAAGCTGCACCAGGCGGTCAGGCTGATCGAACGGCAGCGGCCGCAGCAGCACGGCATTCACTACGCTGAAGATTGCGGTGTTGGCCCCGATCCCCAATGCGAGCACCAAGACTGCCACCGCGCTGAAGCCGGGACTCTTGCGCAGCGCGCGCCCGCCGTAGCGAATGTCTTGACCTAAGCTTGTCATGCTCTCAATTCCGCGCGATGAGATACGCAATCCGCTAGGGAAGCGGTTGCCAAGAAATTGATGCAGGTCTGTTTCCAACTGCGGATTTGCCAAGCCGCGGAAATGCGAGGTTTATGCGGCCAGGAGAAAGACTGGGAAGGGAAGTGGTGTTCGTTGGCGAACAATGTGTCCGGATTTGGAGTGAGAGCAAGAAGGGTAGCGGGACATCGACGGAACCGACGCTCCCACTCATTCGAAAATCGCGAATGAGTGGGGCACCCGGCGTCTTGGCGCAGGCGAATCAAGGGGTACTCACCCACGTCTCGAACGGCGCGAGACGTGGGGCACCCGGCGCAGGCGAATCAAGGGGTACTCACCCACGTCTCGAACAGCGCGAGACGTGGGGCACCCGGCTGTACCGCGTTTCCCTTCGCTGTCAATACTACAAAAGTAGGAGCCAGCCCAAATTCTGCAAACGGCTCGGGTGCCGGGTCCGCGACGTTCGAGACCCGGGTGAGGAAGGCTCTTCATTTTGGGAGAGCCGTAGACCCAGAAGCTTCAGTATCTGTACATTCCATGAATCGGTGCGGCCCCGAATATCTCCCAGGTCCACGGAGACTGGGGCACCCGGCGTTCGATCTACGAAGTGACCGCCGGCTTCAAGGTACTCTTGCCTGTTTTCGTCTTTGAAATAGTCAATGAGTGCCTGTTGTTTAAGCGAGCCTCCAAGCCTTCCGCCTTTTGTCGGCGGCCCCATAAGCGGGTTGTCCATCACTTTCCACTGGGTTGCTTATTACCGCCGCGACCGCCCGCGGTTCGTTCAAGGTGTGTGTTGAATTGCCCCCGTGAGGCTTGGTTCATCACTTGCTGGATTTTTTGCTTGAGCAGCCCACGATAATCAGCACGCATTCGCTCCCACATCTGGCGAAACATTTTTTGCCCAAGATCGTCCTGGGTAATGTTCGGTGCACCGCTAGCCATAGCTTCGAGCACAAACGGAATGGCTTGTTCAGCGAACTCCCACAGTTCCGAGTCCGAGTCCAGTGGAAAGAAGTGAGTCGGTACCGTTCCCAATCAACCTCGAGAAGGGGGCGGAACGCTGCATCAGTCTGCTCATTGCTGAACGCATTGTGAATGATTTCAATTCCCTGTGCCGTCGTTACAAGCACAGGGAACGCGTATCCACCGTCCACTACTCCTATTGGGATTGTCTCCCGATGCTCATGCTTACCGATAATAGCTACATCATGAGTCGCACACTTGCTTACATGAATGTACGCTTTGGCTATCAGGTCTTGCGGAATCATCCTGCATGCCGTTGTAGGTCATCCGGACCGTGTTTGCGCCAGACTTCACTCGAACGCGACATGTGGTGAATTAGAGCGGACGCGAGAATCAGCTCGGGGGCCACGAGGCGATCCTCAGAGTTACTGAACTTAGCCTCGACCGCTTCTGGAATATATCCCAGAGTACGAAGTGTCGTGGGTAGTCCGTGTGTCCCTTTGCACAGTCCGAAGAAGAAGGTTGAGAAGTTGGAGATTGAAGCTCAGAAGAGCACCTCTCCCCCGCCGGCTGACAGGACAACCTGAGAATCGTAGTAATGCTGAAGATTGGTGTACAGACGGATAATGGTGTTTCCGCACGTTCCGTCCGGCAAGTAGACACGCATGAAGTCAGGTGCAACCTCGAACGTGATGCGATTCGTAACATGCAAATCCAGAGCTGTCACTCTAAAGTAGTCTTTACCAATCGACACTGGTACGCCCCAAAGTCGGAACGGGTCTGTTCCGCCAAAAAGGGCTTCCATGAACCTCGGCAGGTCATTGATGGGCGACTGAAGTTTAAACTCAGCGCCTCGCCATCCATCGTGACCCGTCCGCCATTCTCCCCCTGTTCCGTAAACCTAAGACTATACCGTTGCTCAAAGCCTCTCACCTTGTCGGAGTAGGACCGATAAATGCTGCTCACCAAGTTAATATGACTTTGGTACGCGTGCCACGAGCGGTTATTTTCCCGTCCCACTGATCTCGTCAAGGGAGAACAGGTCGTCGTCAAGGGCGTTCAAGTAGTGCTTGATTTTTACCTTCGACAGCGTAGTCGCATTGGCAAAGGCGTCAGGCTGGCGCAAGATGCGAAGGACTCTTGTGCCCGGCCTTCCCCACAGTTGCATTTTCGATTCGACAGGCGCGCCGGGAACGTCGAATTCAACATCCGGTACTTCCCGAGGTCGTAGTCGAGATGAAGACCCTTGAATTGCCCCATATCCGCAACCTCCTGTAGCTGACGGGAGCAAGCGGAATCTAGAGGGCTGTCATTAGCTACGACGCGATGTAGGATGGCGTCAGCTTTGCGGCTGTTAGATATGGAATGGAGAATCCGGAATCGGTGGTCGGACGCGTCGACGTAGAACTCAGCTTGACTTCTAGACACGTTGCGTCGATGCGATAGAAGAACTCCTCATCAGTTTCATGGACGTCACCCCTACTGTTTCGCCCCATGGTCTCCGCCGAAAATGCGGCGGTCAGCGCATGAAGAATATCCCTGTGTTGTGCATTGCCTGAGTGCGCCTCCAGCAGATAGGTCTTCGTAGACTGGTGCCCCTTCTAGCCGCTGTCGTTCTTCAAGCTCTGTATAGGCGTGGCTCATCACCTCTTCGAGCCGAGCAGCCATTTCTCGTCGGGTAGTGATAGGATTTTTGTTACGGACCAGAGCGGTTCGATTGTAAACCCATAAGCCGGACGGGGCTAAGAACGAGTCAGATACGGGCTCTTCCCCGAGTCGATTGGCCGGGGTTCGAGACCGGGAGAGCAGGGTCTGCACAGGACTAGTGTGCCTGTGATCGCTGCGTCGCGCAACCACAACTTCTAGGCAGCTGGTATTCATTCGGATCAGGAACACTGGCAAGACGGAGAAGAAATGCCGGGTGCCCCATCAATCGGTGGCCATCAATTGAGCGGGAGAACATGTTTCGCGGGCTGAACCAGGCAGGGAATTACCGATGTGAACGGCTACCCACGAGTTCCGTACCTGGGCTAACGTAGTTCACGCCCTGCGGGCTCTATCCTTCAACTGACGACGGACCGCGTTTGCGCTCGCAGCGAGATCGACGGTAATCGACATGTACGGGCCTGGTACGGGATCCGAAAACGGGCGGACCCGAATCGCGCGCGATGACAGTGAATAATGATGTGGGTACGGCGGGCTGAAGCATGCCCCTTGCGATTAACAGATCTTCGGGTTCTAAGGGGCGGTCGGGATGAGAGGAATAATAAGAGAGCGTAACGGCGCGGCTGAAGCCGTGCCCCTTCGCAAACGGCAGGTCCCTCGCGGGCGAAGCCCGCTCGTGATGACAAATAAGAAGGGAGCGTACGGCACGACGGAACAGGCCGCTTCAAAAGCAGATCTTCGCGGCCTAAAGGCCTCCTCGGGATGACAAATTAAAGGAGGTCGTGACTGGCCCTACGGCAAGTCAGGGCAGGCTCTAAAGCTGCGCTTCCACTGCTAGTCCATACAAACGTCGCAGAGCTAGTCGAGGTTTTCTGGTTCCAACGCGATGTGTTTTTCGCCGGCGGCTTTTTTCTCCCAATACTTGCGGACCCAGGCTTCCCAGCTTTTGCCGGCGGCGGTGTCGCGTCCGGTGAAGGCGAGAGCGGCGATGTCGGAATAAGGGATGGAAATCTTCTGCGGCGAATCCTTGCGGGATGAGACGGACGACGGATTCGGCGAGGGTCGCGCCATTGCGGCGATCGAAGATGTAGCCTTCCACGCGCGATCCGTCTTTGCGGGTGATGGTGACATCGCCGCGATAGTCGAAAGCCTGCTCCAGGGCGGCGCGCAGTTCGGCTTCGGTGGCGAGGTCGGGAATCCAGCCTTCGATAGCTTCGCGTTCGCGGCCATCGACAACTTCGAGGTGGTCGACGGTGAGGTTATGTTGTGGTTCGGACATAATAAGCTATTCGCCTTTCGCTCTTCGCTTTTCGCCGGAATCCTATTCACCACGGAGGCACGGAGAACACGGGGTAGAAAAACGATGCTTTGGAATTGGCATTACGTCGCCGCAAGGCATCCGCTGTTCACAAAGCCGCCAGAAGCAGATCCCTCGCTTCGCTCGTGATGACAATCCAGATAGAAGTCCGATTTTTCTCCCTGTGGTGAAAACAATCATCGCGACCTTGTGTGCCGCCGGCTGAAGCCGGCTCAGAATCTATATAAACGCCTTACCCAGGACTTACGTCCTGGGCTAATGTTGTTTCGCCCTGACGGGCTCTATTCTTCAGCTGCCGACGTTCTACCGTTGCCTGGAGCTTCTTGCCAAGAGCTATTAAGAGTCCAATCCCAAAAACTCCGTGAACTCCGTGTTCCCGTGGTGAAACCTCTCTACGATTTGCCGATCTGTACCAGCGGATTGTATTCGTGGACGGGCTTCGCGGGCTGGTTCAGCATGGCCAGAGCTTCGTCATCTTTATATTGCGTCGAGAAGGTGGCGCGGACGGTGGCGGCGAATCCCTTCCACGATCCGAACGTGTCGTGCACCGCCGAAGCTTCGTATCCGCTGTGGACCATGCAGTTGGCGCACTTGGGATTGCCCGACTCGGTGCCGTACTTGTGCCACTCGGTCTCGCGCATTAGCTCGTCGAAGGTGTCGGCGTAGCCGTCCTGCAACAAGTAACACGGTTTCTGCCAGCCGAAGAGGTTGAAGGTGGGCATGCCCCACGCCGTGCAGGGGTAGTCGCGCTTGCCCATCAAGAATTCCAAAAAGAGCGGCGACTGGTTGAAGACCCAATTCGTTTTGCGGTTCGCGAGGATGGTGCGGAAGAGACGGCGGGTGCGGGCGCGGCCGAGGAAGTGCTTCTGGTCCGGCGCCTTGTCGTAAGAGTAGCCGGGGGAGAGCATCATGCCCTCAACGCCGAGGTCCATCATCTGGTCGAAAAACGAACGAACGCTCGTAGGGTCGGCGCCATCGAAGAGCGTGGTGTTGGTGGTAACACGGAAGCCGCGGCGCAGCGCTTCCTTCATGCCATCGAGCGCGGCGTCGAATCCGCCTTCGCGACAGACGGAGAAGTCGTGGTTCTCGCGTTCGCCATCCATGTGGACGGAGAAGGTCAAATACTTGCTGGGCGTGAACAGGTCGAGCTTCTCGCGCAGCAGCAGCGCGTTGGTGCAGAGGTAAATGTATTTCTTGCGCGCGACCAGGCCGGCGACGATCTCGGCGATCTGCGGATGCATGAGGGGTTCGCCACCGGGGATGGAGACCATGGGAGCACCGCACTCATCAACTGCGCGGAAGCATTCGTCGGGCGAGAGATTTTGCTTGAGAACGTGGGCGGGATACTGGATTTTGCCGCAGCCGGCGCAGGCCAGATTGCAGCGGAAGAGCGGCTCGAGCATGAGGACGAGGGGGTAACGTTGGCGGCCGCGGAGGCGCTGTTTGAGGACGTAAGAGGCGACCGTCCACATTTGGGAAACGGGAACTGCCATGCTAGGGCTTAGCCTTTCTGTTGCAATCAATGACATTATGGCATAAGCTGGGGAATAAAGCGAACACGAGCTCGTGTTCTTTTTCATGTTCCACGTGGAACATTTTCTTGGGCGGCTTTCGGTGGCGGAGGGGGAAGACGGCGCGGGAGGGAAGCTTGATGGTTCAGAGCGAAGTTAGCGCGGTTGCAGCCGAAGGGGAAGACTTTCCCCTGGGGCGGAGGCTGCCCATCCAGCAGCGCGGGCTGAAGACGGTGCTGCGGATTTTGGATGCCGCCAGCTCGCTGCTCACCCAGATGCCGCTGGACGACGTGACCACCCGGCGGATCGCGGTCGAGGCCGGAGTATCGATCGGCGCACTCTACCGCTTCTTCCCTGACAAGCAGACCATCATCGACGCCGTCGCGGTGCGTCACGTTGGGCAGTTCCGCACGGCGGTGGAGGCCACGGTCATCCAGCCGCTGCTGGGCGAGATGGAGAACCTCGAGAGCTTCGATCCCGCCATCATCCTCGACCGCATGATCGACAGCTACGTCGCCTATCTCGATGCTCATCCCGACTTCCGCACCATTTCGTTTGGCCGCCACATCAGCGCGGCCACCAAAGCGCGCGAGGCCTCACCCACCACCGGCCTTCCCGCCATCCTCACCGCCTTCATCGTCGAGCGTCTGGGCCTCGACTTCACCCCCGACCTCGAGCGCATGTTGCGCGTGGTCAGCGAAGCCGGCGAGCGCCTCATCGCCTTCGCCTACGAGCAGCCCACCCGCGACGAGCGCGACCGCATTGTCGTCGAGATGAAGAAAATGCTGGCGGGATATTTGTTCGGCGGCCCCGGTACTACGCCGTCTTAGCGCCGCTTGGCATCTGCGGCGCCGAATAGAATTCCTGCTCGCCAGCAGAGCCGGCGTTGACTTTGGAATCTTGTTGGGTATTAAATTCCACTCAACCTTTGGTTGAGAGGATGGCCGACCATGAAGCTACGCGTTGCTTCGCTCTCCCTTCTCGCACTAGGACTGACCTTGGCGGCTGTTCCCGCTTCCGCTCAAGTCGTCTACAACAACGGTCCCATCTATGGGAACACCGATGCCTGGACCTTCAACTTTGGATTTATTCAAAGCGACAGTTTTACTGTGTCGGGGGGCAACAGCACGCTGACCGGTTTGTCCTTCGGCGCGTGGTTGTTCCCGGGCGACACTTTGACCTCGGCTGAAGTATGGATCACCTCAAACGAAGGCGGTGGAACCTCATACTTCAATCAAGTCGTCAGTTTCGCGCAGTCCGGTTGCCAGACCAATAACTTCGGCTATGACGTCTGTACGGAGATGGGCAGCTTCCATGGGCCGTCTCTGAACAACGGCACCTACTGGCTGAATCTGGAGAATGGAGTGGTTCCCAGCGGCGATCCGGTGTATTGGGATGAGAACTCCGGCATCGGTTGCACTTCACCTGGCTGCCCGTCAGAGGCGTCGAATAATTCTGTTGGAACCATGCCCTCGGAGGCGTTCACCATTCTCGGCACCAGCAGCAGCACCAGTACCTCTACCAGCACGACGACCACCGGCACCGTCCCTGAACCCGGCAGCATTATGCTGTTCGGCTCCGGCATTCTCGGCTTGGTTGGCATGTTGCGCCGCAAGCTGTTCTGAATCTCAAGGACGGCCCGCGTTCGCTGAAATGAAACCGGAGGGTGTGCGTGCACCCAGCGCGCCTTCATACATCTAACGAACGATCGCTAATATAATTTCTCCCCGCCAGGCTCACACAGGTTGCGATTGTTTTCAGTAACCCGAGGTGGGCTATTGCAAAGCCGCCTCAGGTGAGCCACAATCAGCCCATCCACGGTCAGGTTTCTCTGGAGGGCGCTATGTTCCCTGGGCACATTGCCTCCGTTCGAAGCGTAGCCGCTGTTTTCGCCTCGATAATGACATTGACGATCCTGACGCCAGCGGCACAAGCGCAGACCTTCACTGTCCTGCACAGTTTCACCGGCGGAGCCGATGGAGCAAACCCCGCGGCCGGATTGACCATCGATCACAGCGGCACTCTCTACGGCACCGCCGAACAGGGCGGGAACACCCCCAGCAATTGCGGTACGACGCGGGGCTGCGGCACGGTTTTTAGAGTCCAGTACCGCGGTTCAGGCTGGATCCTTACTCCTATCTACAAGTTCAGCGGCACCGACGGCCTGTCTCCCTTGGGACGCTTGACCTTCGGGCCGGATGGATCCTTGTACGGCACAACCTATGCCGGGCAAGGCGACGATTGCAGTTGCGGCAATGTCTTCAATCTGAGGCCGTCGGCAACTGCCCCCCGTACCTCGTTGCAACCCTGGGTGGAGACCGTGATCCATCAATTCAGCCCGATGGAAAATGAGGGCGTAGGTCCGATGGGCGACCTTATCTTCGATCCTGCGGGCAACCTGTACGGCACAACCATTACCGGCGGCACCTACAACCAGTGCAGCGGCGGAATTGGTTGCGGCACCGTCTACGAACTGACGCCCTCGGCACAAGGCTGGACTGAAACTCTGGTGTACGCCCTTACCGAGGCTGACTTCTATCCTGTCAGCGGCGTCATTCGCGACCGCTCCGGCAACCTCTACGGTACTGCGGTCGAGGGAAACTTCAACAACGGAGCTGTGTTTCAGCTGTCTCCATCGGGCCCGGGTTGGATAGAAAATACGCTCTACTCTTTTAGTGGTTCCAGCAATGGTGAGTCTCCCTATGCCGGCCTGATCTTTGACCAGGTGGGCAACCTCTACGGCGCCACTTTACAAGGAGGGTCCGGCGGCGGAGGCACGGTCTTCCAGTTGACGCCTTCCGGCAGCAGTTGGACCCAGAGCACGCTATACAGCTTCCCCGGCACTGCGGGCAGCGGTCCCTACGCCACTCTTCTCATGGACAGCGGAGGGAATCTATACGGCACCACCAAGGGCGCTGGAGCTTACGGCAAGGGGTCAGTCTTCAAATTGACGCCGGACAACGGCGCATGGACGCTCTCCACGCTTCACGATTTCACCGGCGGCGCCGACGGAGCGACTCCCGAAAGTTCTTTGGTGATGGACGCCACGGGAAATCTCTATGGCACAACCTATGCCGGAGGCTCTACCGGATCGCATTGCGACTCTTCGACGAACTATGAATGCGGCGTCGTCTTCGAGATCACGCCGTAGCCGTGCGTGACTTCTACAATCGCGATATTAAAGTAGTGCCCTAATTTCATCCGGCTTTGAAAGGGCCGGAGTCATTCGCGCGGCAAGGGCGCGCTCGCCGATGCGGCTCTTTAGCCGCGGAGACAAAGTCCGTGTCGAAATCAGGACACTACCCGATTAGAGTGCAGATTAGTCTTCTCGTTATAATCGCCCATAAGTTGTGAATACATTCCTAAGCATGGCAGCAGTGAACACAATCGAAGAACTCGATCGCCGCTTTGCGATAACCGGCATCGCCCACGTGCTGCCGGGCAACGGCGGACTGCCCAAAGTTCGCATCACCACGCCCGCGGCATCGGCAGAGATTTACCTGCACGGCGCTCACGTCACTTCCTGGAAACCGGCGGGCGCGGAGGAAGTACTTTTCCTTAGCGAGCACTCCCTGTGGAAAGACGGGCGCGCGATTCGCGGAGGCATTCCCATCTGTTTTCCGTGGTTTCGCGCCAAGGCCGACGACCCTCACGCCCCGGCACACGGATTCGTGCGCACCAAAGCCTGGCAGTTGGAAGCCATCGCCGGTGATGGCGATGCCGTGACCGTCAGCCTGTCGACGGGAAGCGGCCCCGACACCAGAAAATGGTGGCCCGGCGAATTCCACCTCGTACACCGCGTTTCCTTCGGAAGGCAGCTGAAGCTGGAGCTCTCAGTCACAAACCCGGGAACGACACCGTTGCGCGTGGAAGAGGCCTTGCACGCCTACCACAGAGTGGGACATGTCGAAAACACCCGCCTACGAGGCCTGGACGAGGTCGCTTACCTGGATAATACCGACTCCAACCGCGAGAAAAAGCAATGCGGCGACGTCGTGCTGGCGGCGGCAACCGACAACGCCTATCTGAACACTCAGCACGCCCTCGAGTTGGTGGATCCCGCCCGCCGCCGCCGCATTTGTATTACGAAAGAAAATTCCCTCACTACGGTGGTTTGGAATCCCTGGAGGGAAGGGGCGCGGTTGTTGCCGGACTTGGGAGATGACGAATGGCAGCAGATGCTCTGTGTCGAGGCCAGCAATATTCTGGGGTACGCTTTGCTTCTAGCGCCGGGTCAACAGCACACCATGACTATGAGTATGGCGCTGGAAGTCTATGAGACTGCCCTCTGAGGTACGGCTGCGCTCGCCGCAGCATCCGCTTCCATCCGTTCTTGCAGTTTTTGGAAGTAGCGGCTCAGGTCGCTAGGGATTGGCCTGAACAACTGACGTTCGGACAGCATCTTATCCAACATCCCAATCAGGCCTGCGTTCGCTCCCAGCCGGAAGGTGCTTGCGCGGAAGCCTTCTACCAGGCCGCTCTGGTGACTGGCCGTGGGATGCCGCCCCAGTAAGCATTCCAGCATCACGACGCCCAGCGAAAAAATGTCGGAAGCGCACGACACCATCTCCCCTCGGGCCTGCTCCGGCGAAAAATATCCCAAAGTCCCAAAAGGCTTGCGCGACGCCATGGTGGTGTCTTGCTCGGAATGCCGGGCTGCTCCCAGATCGATGAGGACCGCCCCCCCGGAATCTCGCAACATAATGTTCGAGGGCTTGATGTCTCCATGAACAATTCTTCGCGACCAGATGGCCGCGATCGCGGCCGCAACATCCCGCCCTATCGGTAGCACTTCCGAGTCCAGCAGCCGTCCTCCGATTCGCAGCCGATGATCCAGGGTTTGTCCTTCCACGAATTCCCACGCCACGTATCGCGTGCGGCTCCCGGCCACCTCACAATAACCATGCTCAATCAGTTGCGCCAGGCTAGGATCGGTCAGGTTTTCTATTGCAGCAATCTCACGCTGCACCCGAATCTCCTGGTTGTGATAGAGATTCAATTTCAGGGCGACAACGTCATTCGTCGCGGTACCATCCGGCCGGGAAATTCTGGTTGCCTGGAAAACTACTCCCTGACCACCGATAGCGATTTCCGGACCAATGACGTACCGGCCATTCAGAGCCGCTTCGATATCTGCTGGCGCAAACGGATGCTCAGACATACTATTCCCCACCGAAACGACAACTCGGCCTACGTCTCTTGTCCATAGGATTCGAGAGACTATTCTTCATGGAAGACTTCTTTCCGGGAGCGTTACCTTTGCAATGTAGCTTCAAGGTATTGCCGGAATGGTGCTCCTGTACAGACCACTCAAGAGACCGTCTCCATAGCACCATTAGCGAGTCTCGTTTCAGTCGATTTCCACGATGTTAGTGCCGCATCGGCGGGGATGTTCTTCCGCACTAACCGGCCTGTCGCGACCGAACCCCGGCATTTCGCTTCCCTTACGAGGAAACCGTTCGGAGATCCGCGGCACTGCCTTTAGGGGTGCGTCAAATGGCGCGTGCAGTCATCTGAGTCGGTCATGTGGCCTGGGAATCGGCGCGCTTCGGAGACCGCCGGGCCGCCGGTGAACGAGTTTCGGTTACTGCCAGGTCCAGTCGTGATGCCAGCTCGTCAAAGGCGGGTGCCGGGCCACTCCAGCGCAATTGCTCCACATCATCGAAGAGCGCAATGTCGCTGCGAAGTGTGGCCAGAGTGCGAAACAGGATCGCCTGCTCCCGCTCCCGCCGGAGAGTATCAGCGAGGGTGCTCGCCCTCCTGGGGTTCAGCGGCCATTCGCGCCCGTTCGCAGGAATGGTTTCAAGATGGCCAAACTTTGCCAGAACGGCAGCCGCCGACTTCGCGCCCCAGCCTGGCAGTCCCGGATAGCCATCGGCCGCATCCCCCACTAGCGCGAGATAGTCAGGAATCGAGGTGGGAGAAACTCCGAACTTCTTGACCACGCCGGGCTCGTCTATGGTGACCCCGGTACGCCGATTCAGTTGGACGATGCGCGCGCCCCGCACACACTGGGCCAGGTCCTTGTCAGGTGTACAAATGATCACGCGCTTGACGCGGGTATCCCCGGCCGCCGCGATAGCACCGGCTGCAAGGGCGTCGTCTGCCTCAAATTCCACCATGGGCCAGACCACAACGCCGGCTGCCAACAACACTTCTTCCAGCAGCGGAAACTGCGCCAGCAACTCCGGCTCAACCCCTTCGCTGGTTTTGTAGCCCGGCCACAGTTGGTTGCGAAAAGACTCGATCACATGATCGGTGGCAACCGCAAGGTGCGTGGCCCCACCCTTGATCATCCCTAAGACTGACGCCAGCACGCCTCGCACGGCGGCGACCTCTCTGCCTGTCCCATCCCGTGCGGACGGCAGAGCGTAGTAGTGCCGGAACAACTCGTAGGTGCCATCGAGCAGATAGATTTCCAAAGCACGTCTCCGGCACCACGCTATATCACCGACACTGGCGCCATCAACCGCGGGCGAATTCCAGCCCGCTTAACCTGATCGTAACCCAGGCGAAACTCATCGGATAACAGTCTTGTTCTCCTGACCCTGCGGGGCCCGCATAAATGATTTCCCAGTGTGCAATTTTGAACATATAATCATTGCAAAGTAGGCTATAGTTTTTTATCCTCTACGCCATTGCGCTCAGCATTGTTGGTCGTCGCGGATGAGAGGTGGGCTCTTCCAGGAAGGCGGCTTTCATTGTTCCGTGCGCGTCACCGCAATCTAGCGGCGTACATCCTGCTCATAATGCTTCTTGTGCCTGGCGCTTCAGCTCAGGAGATGAGTGCAATTCCTGCTCGCTTGACCATTCCGGACGGGACCCCCATCAAGCTGCGACTTAGCGAAAGTGTTTCCTCGGCCCACGCTCACCCCGGAGATCGCCTGGATTTTATGGTGGTCAGAGACGTGAACGTTGCAGGGTTCACCGTGATTTCGGCGGGAACCATGGCGCGCGGTTCGGTCACGGAAGTCAGGCATAAGCGTTTCCTGGGAATGGGAGGCGACGTCGCCCTGAAGCTTGACTCCGTAGAACTGGTCAACGGCGATAGGGTTGATTTGCGCGCCCACATGAACGTGAAAGGGCGATCGCGCACCAAGCTGATGGCGGCAGCGATGGTCGCCACTGGCCTCATCTTTCTGCCGGCAACGCCGGTTTTCCTGCTCACGCGTGGGCACGATAGCACTGTGGTGAAGAGCACGGAAATCACCGCGCAAATCCAGGGCGCAAACTCGATTTTGTCGGCGGGGCTACAGCCTTCGCAGGAAAGTTCCTCGGAACTCGGTCTGATGATGGATTATCTGCCGCCGCGGGTCTTCAGCGGCGAGGGTCGCGAGGGCGACATGGTGAACCTGGTTCTGGTGGGCCAACAGGATGACGTGCAGCGAGCTTTTCAGCGCGCCGGCTGGGTCAAGACTGACAAATGGACACCGCTGTTCGTCTGGCACTTGTTACGCTATCGCACCAGCGACGCGCTGTTGCCGATGGCCAGGTTCTACCTTTTCGGAAGAGTGCAGGACTACTCGTATGCCTTGCCCGATCCGGGTGCCATCATGTCGCGGCGTCACCATCTTCGCATCTGGAAAACCGATTACAAGATTGATGGCACGCCCATCTGGACCGCTGCTGCCACCCACGACGTGGCCATCGAAATCGCCAAGGGAGGCCACCTCATCAATCACCGCATTGACCCTGCGGTGGATGCCGAGCGTGATTTCGTCGGAACTAACCTGACCGACAGCTTGTCAGTCGATCGGCAGGAATATCTGCATGGCGTCGATCCGGTGTATCAGGCGCAAACTGCTGGCGGCGAGAACTACCACTCCGATAGCCGGATTCTTCTCCTGGATCTCCATCCGGCCGCCTCTGCCAAGAATGTCGTGGCCGCTCAGCCATCCGTTGTGGTTCGGGCAACCGCGTTGCCTGCTCCGGCGCCGGCAGAGTCTTTCCAGAACAACACGGCGCCCTTTTGACTTGAGGTCATCTCATTATCGTTCCGCTTTATCTGTGGGCGCCATCTTAGTCGCGGCATTTAGAACAAATCAATCCGCTTTGTCCCAGCTGTTGTCGGGATTGTATTCCGTCATGGCGGCTGCAATTTTCGCGGTGTCCGCCCCCAGGTCCTTTTCGTAGACAACCCCGTCCTGGTTGACAATAAATGTCATCACCCCGGAATTGTGATACTCGGCCGGGTAGGCCACGAAAGCGAACCCGCGCGTCAACTCGCCATTGACGACGTAATCCCGCGCCCCACCCTTGGCCGCCGCTCCCTGCTTGGTCAGAATGCGGTAATAGTAACCGTGGTAAGGCTCCGGCTGGCCTTGGGGCAGCGTGTAACCCTCCTTGGCGGCGACCGCCAGCATAGGTCCGATAGGGCTGGGCTCATCGTTATCGCCGGTCTTCCAGTACAGCCCGTTCTGCTTGCCATCGTCGCTGATGAACTTCATGGCGTAGTGCTTGGTCTTGTCGCCGTCGTGAAGTCCGGAAGCGTAGTCGCGCTGCGCCGCCACCAGCGAATACAGAATCTCGATGGCATCGTTCTCGTTTCTGCCCACCCGCCGGAAAAGGATTTCCTTCTTGCCGGCACTGGTGTCGAAGTACCAGGCGCCGCTGTTGTTCTTGACGAGGGGAATCGGAAAGGGCCAATTCTCCGCACCGACGTAAAGCGTGGCGCTGCCGTCGGGCTCGATCACCAGGCGATGCATCTTGTCATAATGGCTGACGAAGCTGGTGGCCATGTTCTTGTCGGCCACCGTGTCGCCGGTGTGTAGAAGGTCGTTCGCATTCGAACCAAACAGCGCCGCAGACGCCTGGCTGTCCTGGTTCCTGGCAGCATCGTACAAGGCAAGTACGGCAGCGCCCGGCGAGGCAAATGTCTTCTCATTCGCGGATTGCGCGACGGCCCACACGGCGCTGGACAGCATCAGCAACGCGACCAGCGCCGTCCCTGCGCTGGCCCGCCGGCCGGTGATTCGCCCGGAATGCGCTGCCGTGAAAGTATGCGGTGACGATGGCATCGGTGTCTTCTCCTGCTCCTGCTTTCGGAATCCCATAGCCAACAGCTCTAGCGGCGGGATCCGCCGCCGCCGCGCTCGCCGCCGCCCCCGCGGCTGGCGCCCGCGTTTCCGCCGCCCCCGCGGTTTCCTTGCAGGCTCTGCTGCCCGCGCGCGCTGTTCGTCTGGGTCCTGCCACCCTGGTTGTAGTTGCTGAAGGCGCTGCTGCTGGTGCCGCGCTCCCCTTGTTGTCCATAGCCGCGCGCGGCATCGTTGCGCTGGCCCTGGTCGTAATTCGGGCGGCTCTGATTTTGTCCCTGGTTCTGGCGGTTCTGCTGGCCGGGGTTCTGCGCGCGATTCTGACCGTTATTCTGCTGGCCGCGGTTCTGATTGAAGTTGCCCTGCTGCCCGCCTCCAGGATTTTGCCGGTTGTTCTCGCCCAGGTTCTTGTTCTGGTACTGCGGAGCGTCGTACTTCTGATTAAATTTCGGCGTCGAGTAGTTACCGCTGTTGAAGTTGTTGGTGCGGTTATTGTTGTTGTTCACATCGTTGCGATTAACGTTATTTGCGTTGACGTTATTGCGGTTGTAGTTGTTGGCGTTAACGTTGTTCCGATTGTAGTTGTTCGCATTAACATTGTTGCGATTGACGTTGTTCACATTCACGTTATTCACGTTAACGTTGTTGTGACCATAGTAATTATTGCGATTCACAAACGTGTTCGAGTTGGAGATGTAGGTGTTGTGGTTGTACACCACGGTATTGTTGTGCCAGCCGCAGCCCCACGAATTCCATCCCCAACCGCAGCAACCTCCTCCGCCGCTGATGGCCGCTCCCACCGCAACTCCCACTCCGAACGAGATCAGGCTCGTGGCCACCATGTCCGCGGTTGAGTATCCGGGATAGACGGCGACGGGCGCTCCATAAACTACCGTCGGATTGTAGGCCGGGACGTAGACCACCGTAGGCTGCGCCGGCTCAATAATGATGGTTTGCGGCGGGGGCTGCACGATGACCGTCGGTTGCAGCGCCGCTGGTACACTCGAATCCGCAGGCGCAGGCGGTGGCGCCGCCTGACCCGGAGGCTGGCTTTGGGTGGTGACCGTTTGTTGCTGCGTGCTCTTCAGATTGCCCGATTGCTGCGCCCGTTGACGCATCACCTGCACGGCATTCATCACGCTCTGGGGATAGTTGAAGTACGCATCGCCTAGCGCCGAGGTCCATGACAAGTTCGTGGCCATCTGTTGCAGCACTCCGGAAAACTGTGTCAGGCCCTTCACGCTCGGATCCCACGACTCCTGATTGACCGCGTCCAGCAGTTGCTGGCCCTTCAGGCTGGAATTCTGTTGCAGCCAGGTATAGGCGGCGCTGACCTGGTCCGGATAGGTCGAGGCAGCGAGCACTTGCGCCACCAGGTTGTCCGGAAAAAGCGCGATTGGCGCCACCAACTGATAAAGCTGCTCCGCCGTGGGCATGGCGTTGGTGGCCGCGGGAGCCTGGCCCTGCGGGCTCTGCTGCTGCGCCTGGTTCGGCTGCGCCTCCTCTGACTTCTTGCAGCCGTCCAAGGCGATGACGCTCACCGTCACGCTGATGCTGAGTAAGACAGCTAACGCCTGCCTACAGTTTGTCATCCTAAGCGTCCTTCACTTGGCGATCGGAAAACTGTTCCGGCTGCGACGAACCCGGCGTCCCTGTCGATTCATTCCGCCCCCGGTGGCTCGCTGCCGACAAACTGCATTGTACCCATCCCACCGCATTCGGCAAGCCCTTCAACCCTCCCGCAAAAGAAATCTTGCCTAGCTTGCCGGTTGCGCGAAGAGTGCTGATCGGTTCTAATCTTTTTACACCCGCTGGGGTCCATTCCATCGCCGTTTAGAATTCTGTCGAACAGGAGACGTTTCCGTGAAACATGTAGTGATCGTGGGGGGTGGTTTTGCCGGGTTGAACTGCGCCAGGAAGCTGGCTAAGCACCCCGACGTTCGAGTCACCCTGATCGACAAAAACAATTATCAGCAATTCCAGCCCCTGCTCTACCAGGTGGCCGGCGCGGCCCTGTCGCCAAACAACATCGCTTTTAACTTGCGTAGTGTCCTGCGGGACCATCCCAACGTGGACGTGAAGATGTCTGAGGTCATCTCGGTCGACGTCAACACCCGCAAGATCCAGACCGCCGAAGGCCAGTCCTATCAAGGTGATTTTCTGGTGTTGGCCGCGGGTTCACAGGCGAACTTTTTTGGTACGCCAGGAGCGGACAAGCACAGCTATCCGCTGTACTCCTTGCATGACGCTGAGGCCTTGCGCTCCCGCATCCTCGCCGTGTTGGAATGTGCGGATCGCGATGCCTCGCTCGTCGCCAAAGGCGCGCTCAACTTCGTAATCGTCGGAGGCGGTCCCACCGGCACGGAAATGGCAGGCGCTTTCGGCGATGTATTTCATCATGGGCTGAAAAGAGCATTTACCGATCTGAGTCTGCACGGAGGAAGGGTCGTACTGGTGGACGGCGGCCACACTCTCCTGGCAGCATTCTCTCCCAAAGCTCAAGCCTATGCCACGAAAACCCTGGAGCAGCGCGGGGTGCAGATTCGCCTGGGCACGCATGTCAGCGAGGTCCATCCAGGCCACGTCGTACTCTCCGATGGGACCACCATCGAGACCCACACAGTGATCTGGGCTGGAGGTCTGAAGGCCTCATCTTTATCGGAGAACGTAGGCATCAAGACTGGTCATGGCGGTCGCATTGATGTCCAGCCCGATCTCACCGTGCCCGGTTTCACTAATGTGTATGCTTTGGGAGATTTCGCCAACATTACCGGCGAAGACGGTAGCCACTTGCCTCAGCTCGCCTCCGTTGCCGAACAATCGGGAAAGTGGTGCGCCAAAAATATTCTGGCTGACATTGCGGGAGAGCCCAAGGAGCCATTCGATTATTTCGACAAAGGCATCATGGCGATGATTGGGCGTAACGCGGCGATAGCTGAAGTTGGGGAGCATCGCCACGAGTTGCAGGGGGCCGTGGCTTTTGCTGCCTGGGTGGGCGTACACGCTGCCCTGTTGTCTTCAACCCGGGCCAAGGTGCAAGCCTTTGTGGAGTGGGCCTGGGACTATTTTGGCAGCAACCGCGGCGATGCCATTCTCGATCGCACCAAACAAAAAGACATTGATTGGAACGATGACTGAGGGGCGTAATGGGACATGCGGTTGGTTCGCCATCGGCAAGTAGGAGTGTAGGGTGAGACGAACCATTGCCATCGTTATGGTGGCAGCGCTCTGCGTGGCCGTACCGGCATTTGCCCAAAAGCAATTCAAGGTAAGCGAGCGCGTCAAGCTGGGCGGCGAGGGCGGATGGGACTATCTGACCTACGACCAGGACGGTCAGCGCCTGTTCATCACGCGGGGCAGCCACGTGATGGTGGTTGACACTAAAACGCTGAAGGTGGCCGGCGACATTCCTGATCTGTCGGGAATTCACGGCGTCGCGCTGGCGCCGGAGTTCAACCGCGGCTTCGTCAGCAACGGCGGCGACAACACGGTTACCCTCTTCGATCTGAAGACGCTGAACAAACTCGACAGCGTGAAAGTTGGCGAGCGGCCGGATGCGATTCTGTATGAGCCGTTCTCCAAACGCGTCTTCACCTTCAACGCGCGCAGCCAGGATTCCACCGCGATCGACGCGGCCAGCGGCAAGGTTGTCGGCACCATCCCGCTGGGCGGCAAACCGGAGTTTCCGGCCAGCGACGGCAAGGGCAAGCTGTACGTCAACATCGAAGACAAGAGCCAGATCGCGGAAATTGATGTCAGCCAAGCTGTCCGTGCTGAACACCTGGTCAATAGCTCCCTGCGAGGAGCCGAGCGCGCTGGCCTTCGATGTGAAGAACCATCGCCTCTTCGCCGGATGCGGCAACAAGATGATGGCAGTCGTTGATTCCGATTCCGGCAAGGTGGTGACCACGGTGCCGATCGGCGAAGGTGTCGATGCCGGACGCTTCAATCCCAACACGCAGGAGGTGTTTATGTCTTGCGGCGAGGGCGTTCTGACCGTGATCCACGAGGACAACCCGGACAAGTACAGCGTCAGGCAGAACCTCGCCACCGTGCCGGCGCGCGAACCATGGCGCTGGACCAAAAGAACAACGTTGCTTTACCTGGTCACGGCGCAGCGTGAAGACAAGCCTGCTGGCTCCGGGACAGAGGCCGGCGATGGTTCCAGGCAGCTTCGAGCTGATCGTTGTAAAAGCAAAATAGCTGACTGATAGCCGTCAACGGCTCGCTCGGACGGAGGCTGAGGAAAACCCGCTCCTTCCCTATTGATCTGCTACTCAATACAATGGAGACTCGGCGCCCGGCGCCGCGTACTTCTGGAGGCTACATGGCGCAAGTGAAGATCACGGTTCGCGAGAATGGCCCATTCCGGGTAGAAGCGCCCGAGGGCAGCGTCGAACTGGTGGACGCGAATGGCAATGCTTACGACATAGCCGGCAAGCCGGCATTTTCCTTGTGCCGCTGCGGCGGCTCCACCAACAAGCCCTTCTGCGATGGCACTCACTCCCGCATCGGCTTCCAGGGCGCCGAACGCGCCGTTGCCGAAGCCCAGAAGCTGGAGAGCGCCGGGCCGGAACCGCCTAAGTAATCGTCATATTTATTCTCCGCCGCTCACCTTCGGTGCATAGGGGTTGTCGTCCGCAACTTGCCAGACGGTATCGAGCACGGTCCCATCCACCCACTTCACAACCGCGACAGGATTGTCGAGCAGGCGAGGCTTAGCAGGCTTGCCACCGCAGATTTTCTCCACTTCGGCCTTGATCTCTTCGAGGGGACGGATCGGCAGCCCTTTGCCTTTTACCGCATCCAGCAAGTCCTGGCGCCGGGGATTGATGGCGATACCGCGCTCGGTCGCAACCACGTCGATCAGTTCGCCCGGCCCGGTCACCGTCGTGACTTCGTCCACAATGACCGGAATGCGATCGCGGAACGATGGCACGGCAAGGATGGTGCATCCCGCGAACAGGCAATTCTGCCAGCCGCCAATGCCGTGCAGCAGACGACCGTCGGAGTGAGTGACCACGTTGGCATTGAAGTTCACGTCGACTTCGGTCGCGCCCAGCACCGCCGCATCCACCATCGAAGCGAAGTTGCCTTTGCCGTGGAAGTTGTATGAGGTGAACGGGCTGGTGGGCACGTGCCGCGGATCGCTGGCGATTGATCGTACCGCGTCAAGATCGAAGGTCTGGCCATCAAGGATGTATCCAATCAGGCCCTCTTGCAGCATATCAACCAGATACTTTGTCGAACCGCCGCGCACGAAACTGGCTTTCACATTCGCCGCTTTCATCATTCGCGCAAGATAGTCGACAAACGCCAGCGCAATGCCACCCGCGCCCGCCTGAAACGAGAAACCGTCGCGCATGATGCCACTGTCGCGCAGGAAACGCGCCACCAGCTCCGAGATGCGTAGGCGGTCGGGGCTGCGCGTAATCTGAGTAGTACCGCTGACGATCTTCGAGGGATCACCGATGGAGTCAACTTCCACTACGTAGTCGACATTGTTGCCCTGGATCTGCCACGGAATGCAGGGGAAGGGAACGAGATTGTCGGTGACGACAATTGCGCGATCGGCGTAGACCGAGTCCGCCAGCGCAAAGCCCAGAGATCCACAGGCCGACTTGCCGTGCGAGCCATCGGCATTGCCAAAGTAGTCAGCTGTAGGCGCCGCGATCACCGCGATGTCGATGTGTACCTCGCCATCCTGTACCGCCTGCCAGCGTCCGCCATGCGAACGCAACACCCCCATCCCGCGCATGTGGCCGTGCGAGCAATAGTCTCCCAGCGGGCCGTTCATACTGCCTTCAATGTGGTGCACCACGCCGGATTTCATCAGCTCGATCACCGGTTCCTGACATGGAAACGAAGCGCTGGGAAACCACACCAGGTCTTTGACGCCCATGCGCGCCGTGGTTTGCAAGGCGCCGAGGGCGATAAGGTCTCCATTCCGCAAGTGATGGTGGCTACTGACGGTCATGCCATCGCGCAGCCCGCACAGCCGCAGCGCAGTTTCAAGATCGGGAATACGCTTGTCCCCGTTTGTGGGATAGTCGCTATTGCTGCGAATCGGCGCTCCGCTCTTGTGGCCAGTGGGGCGATGGCCGTCGACTCCCTGGTATGGCTGTTGCTCCCGGCCATTGACCACGGCCGGCACCTGGCGGCCAATGGCATTCCTGATCAAGCCAGTTGCGAGGCCCGCCCTCATGATTCTCCTCCTGCCATCAGCCCCATCTGCTTTGCCCTGGCCACCAGCTTCAGCGCGCGCTGTACTACCGGAGCATCGATCATCTTGGAGCCCAGACTAACTACGCCCAATCCATGGGCCTGGGCGTCTTCGTAGGCGGCGACGATCCTTAACGCTTTTTCTAACTCTGACGCTGTGGGAGCAAAGGCGCGATGAATTATTTCAATCTGGACGGGATGGATGCAGCCCATACCTGCAAACCCCATAGCTCGCGATGCCTCGCCCCAGCGCCGCAGACCCTCGCTGTCGGCCGCGTCGCCATAGACAGAGTCGATGGCCTGCACGTGCGCAGCATGGGCCGCGTTGACCGCGCGCATGCGAGCGTAAAGCGATTCTGCTCCGGCAGCTGTCTTGGCGACGCCCAAGTCGGCCGTGTAGTCTTCCAGCCCGATAGTGAGAGCAGCAACACGGTCGGAAGCTTTGGCGATAGCGTAGGCATTCTCAATGCCCAACGCTGACTCCAGAATAGGCATCAGCCAGATTGGGCGTTCAATATGGCTTCGTTTAGCTATCCCTTCTATAGCTCCCACAATGTCAGACACCTGCTCCGGCGTCTCGACTTTCGGTACCAGGATGAGATCGGGAGCCTCAGGAACAATCTCCTCCAGGTCAGCGAGTCCAAGCGGAAGCTGATTGATGCGGACCATACGCTCCGCCGATCCAAAGTCCACCGCCCGCAGTGCGTTACGCACCAGAATTCGGGCCGTATCCTTCTCGGCGAAGTGCACGGAGTCTTCCAGGTCAAGGATGACCGCATCCGGCGCGTGCAGACCCGCGTTGACGAAATACTTTGGCTCGTTGCCCGGAAGGTACAGACGCGAGCGCCGCAAGCGGTCCTTCGCGGAGGGGGCCGGCAGCGCTACCGGCTCCGGCAGCGCAGACCTCCCCTGGCCCAGGCCTGCGCGCTGGACTGCTACCTCGACCCGCGCCGCAATCACGAAGGGCAGTGCTCCCTCGTCGGCGATGGTCACGTGGGCATGCTCGACGCCCAGCGCTTGCAAAATGTCTCGCACCTGCTGGCGGATGCGCTCGCCGTAATAGAGATCGACTCGCGAGCGCAGATCGATGTCGATCCCACCGCGCCCGCGCTCCTCAAAACTGACGCGCAGGTCGGAGCGAACGTCCAGCCCCACGCGTCCAGCCTCGCCGCGACGCGCCACGCTAGTTTCTGCCGCTGGCGGCATATGCGCTCTCCACCCTCACACCCAGTTGTTCCAGGATGGCATCGGTCATCTGGGTTGTCGAAGCCGCGCCCTGCGCCAGCGACTTTGCGCCACCTGGAATTCGCATCATGTCATACGTTCGCACTTTGCCTTCGGCGACCACCGCGGCGATTGCGTTGCGAACCTTCTCCGCCTTTTCGCTTTCGCCAATGTGGTCCAGCATCATCGCCGCGGAGAGAATCATAGCGATCGGGTTGACGATCGCGGGCTCCAATTCGGCGTACTTCGGTGCCGACCCGTGCGTCGGCTCGAAGACTGCGACCTCTTCGCCAATATTGCCCGAGGCTGCGAAGCCGAGTCCGCCCACCAGTCCGGCAAATGCGTCGCTGATCACATCGCCGAACAGGTTGCTGGCGACGATCACGCCATAGTCTTCCGGATTCTTGGTGAGCCACATGGTCTGTGCGTCGATGTTGGTGGACCACAGCGGTATATCGCTGTACTGCCGCTGCACTTCCCTGGCAACCTCCTCCATCAGCCCTGAAGTCTCGCGCAGCACGTTCGGCTTTTCGCAGATGGTCACGGAGGTGTAGCCGAACTTGCGGGCGTGCTGGAACGCGGCTTCACAGATGCGACGCGCCGCTGGACGGGTGATGATGCGCACGGAGACGGCGAGATCTTCGCCGGCGACGTTCTCAAACCGCTTGAACTTCGGATGCATGCGCAGCGCCTCGCGAACCTGTTGCGGAGGATTGCACCATTCCACACCCGCATACAGCCCTTCGGTATTTTGTCGGAACACTACGACATCGACCTTCGGCTCCTCGAATCCCCCACTAGGTTTCTTGCGGATGAAGTTCAGCGGATTGCCCGGAAATGACAGGCATGGCCGCATGCAGACGTCGAGGTTGAATATCTGTCGCATGGCAACGATGGGGCTGAAATACTGATAGCCTTTGCCCCTCAAGATAGGGCTAAGCTCGGTGGCGGCTTCTTTCTTGGGCTTGGAGGTGATGGCTCCAAAGAGTCCGACCTTGTGCTGGCGCAGCAAGTCGGTAGTGCGTTCTGGAAGCGGGTTTCCTTCTCTAATCCAACACTCCCAGCCGACGTCGGCATGTATGTATTCCGCCTGGAAGCCGACCGCATCGAGCACCCGAATGGCTTCGGGCAGCACCTGATTGCCAATGCCATCGCCGGGCATGGTCACGATAGTATGTTTTGCCACGACTCCGTCCTCCTGATTACCCTTCTGTGTCATCTCGACCAGCGCGGCCTTCGTTTGGCCGTGGCGTCGACGGGGCGCTATACCCACCCTCTACGCCAAGAAAAGCTGCTCCCACATTGTGGGAGCTACCTACCGTTGTGCAGCGATCATCCCGCTCTCCATTTTGTTGCTGACCAGGTTCTCCACGCCTCCGGCAATCACCAGCGCTTGCGGCACGCTGCCTACCGCGGGGAATGCGAATGTCTCGTTCCCGAAGCGAATTGTGCTGGTGGAGAAATCGACGTCGATCACGGCGCCGGAGATGATCGTCTTGTCTTTGTTCGCGATGGCCTCAGCAAACGTGGAACGCAGGTGGTTGACCAGTTCCGGCGCTGCGATGCACAGGAAGCCGTTGTTAAAAGCGTTGCGCAGATACGTCTGCGAGAAGCTGCCTGCAATTACCAGTGAAATGCCTTTGCACTGCAACGCTGTTACCGCCTGCTCACGGCTGGAGCCGGTTCCAAAGTTAAAGCCACCGACCACAATATCGCCTGCCAGGGCGCGACTGGAGAATTGTGGATCGTAGTTCTCCATCACCACCCGGGCCATCATCTCTGGCGTCATGTCCTCGCGATAGGTGTAGTCCTTGCCGTAGATGCCATCGGTATTGAGGTTGTCCTGCGGCAGAAAGACCAGCCGGCCGTGAACGCTGGCGGGAAAACCGGGAAGAATCTCGACCTTCTCGGCGGCGGCAGCCACCGCATCGCAGGGTGCGAATCGATATGCTACATTGTGTGACATCGTTGCTTCGGGTCCACAGATGTATCCGGCGACCGCCGAGCCTGCAACCACCGCGGGGCTGCCGAGATAACACTGCGCATCGCGCGAGCCCATGCGTCCCTTAAAATTGCGATTGGTCGCCGAGATGCCGACCTCACCTGGCTCCAGAAGTCCCGCGCCAAGACCGATGCACGGTCCACATCCTGACGGCAACGGGCGGGCGCCGGCATCCAGAAACACCTGCCACATACCCCGCTTCTCGGCTTCTTCCTGCACCGAGCGGCTGGCAGCTGCAAAATAGAACTGCACCCCGGCGGCGATCTTCTTGCCCCGCAAGACCGCCGCCGCCGCCTCCAGGTCTTCCAGTCGCGAATTCACACAGGAGACGAGATAGGCCTTCTGGATGGCGACCTTTTGGTTGCTAATGTCCGCCACCGACTGCATCACCTGCACGGTGTCTGGCCCGGAAACGTGCGGCGTGACCTCGGCGAGGTCGAGATCGATACGTCCGGCATAGAGCGCGTCGGCATCCGGAGCGGGAGGGTTGGCGCGCCACGCCGCGAACTTCTCTCGCGGTATACGCGTCATGCCTTGTGCCAGCAACTCCCCATCGCGCGCTTCGAGATACGCCAGCGTGATTTCGTCGACCGGGAACCAGCCCACCAGCGCGCCCCACTCGGTGGTCATGTTGGCAATGGTCAGGCGCGCGTCCATACTGAGCGACGCCACGCCGGGGCCGGCGAACTCGATTGCGGCGTTCAGTACCTCCGCGCGGTTGTACAGCCCGCAGAGGGTGATGATCACATCTTTGCCGGTCACGCTGGGCGCAAGCTTTCCTTCCAGCACCACTCGAATGGTTTGCGGAATCTGCCACCAGAACTCGCCGGTTGCCCAAATGGCAGCCGCGTCGGTGCGGACCACCGGAGTGCCGATAGCTCCCAGCGCACCATACATGTTCGAGTGCGAATCCGAAGCGACGACGAACGTTCCCGGCAGCACATATCCCTTTTCCACCATGATCTGGTGACCAATGCCGGTGCCCGGTGGATAAAAGTCGACGCCATGTTCGCGGGCGAAAGTCTCCATGCTGCGATACTTCGCCAGGTTCGACTGTTCTGTATTCTGAATGTCGTGATCGGCGGTAAACACGGGCTGGGCGGGATCGTGCACTTGTCGGGCGCCGATGGCCTTGAATTTCTTCATCACCGCCGCAGTATTGTCGTGAGTCATCACATGGCGGGGCCGGATGGAGAGAAAGTCTCCGGCGCGCAGGGGGCGATGCGGGCCCTCGGTCATGTGGGATTGCGCGATCTTTTCAACGATGGTCTGTCCCATCAGTGCTTTGCTCCCGCTGGTCGATCCACCTTGAACAGCTGCAGCAGTTGGCTGACACTCGACTGCTTCTCCAGACTCCAAATGCCGTCGATAGCGCGCCGCCGAGCTTCTCGCGCCATCACCGGCTCGGCCAGCGCCTCAAACTTTTCTTCGACTTCCTGGTCGCTAAGCGGGTTGCGCGGATCGCCTTTGGGATAGTCGAGTTGCTGCATGAATTCGCGGCCGTCGATGGTGTGAATCCGCACGATAACCCGCTGCAGCGCCGGAAAGACATTCTCGATCTCAGGATCGGCAGTGACGACGATCTTGTTGAGCTGCGCGCGGATCACTGGATCCATGATTTTCGCTGAAGTGAACTGTAACGGCGTTACCTGCCGTTCGGCCATGGCCGCAGCGATCACATATGGCAATGAGTGGTCAGCCGTCTCCTTGGTATGCGGATCGTACTTGCTGGCGTCGCTGAGGATGTCTGCCCCGCGCGCGGTGGTGCGAATATGTACCCTGGCAATATCGTTGGGCTGGAGGTCATGGTCCCTCACCAGCGCCAGCACCGCGGAAATCGGCGTATGGGTCAGTGCCTCAGTGGGAAATGCTTTCATCCCACATTGTGGGATACGCCATGATTCGCCCAGCCCATCGGTAAGGATGTTCAACTTCCACTCTGGGCCGAAGCTGTGTACCAGTCCCTCTTTGCCGTCGATAATATGCTCCGGACCGGTATAGCCCTTCTCGGCGAGCAGCGCAGCCAACATCCCACTCTGTGTGGCCATGGGATCGACTGTGTTCTTCATCATGGTCAGCTTGCCTGCGGTGACCGCGCCCAGCGTGGCGCGCGCACTGGCGCTGATGCCGATGGCATGCTGAATCTGCTTCGGGGTGAGCCGCAACATACGGCCAGCTACGATAGGCGAGACGAATGCCGTCAGCGTGGCATGATGCCAGCCGCGCTCGCGGATGCCGGGGAAAGCCGCTTCGCACAGGCGCATCTCGAACTCGTGGCCGAGCACCAGGCCGACGATCAACTCCCGGCCGTCGCTGCCCATCCGTTCGCAAGCAGCAATCGCCGCGGGAAAGATGTCGGAAGGATGTGAGGGATCCTGCTTCCAGTAAATGTCGTTGTAGTCCATGCAGCGAATCATCAGCGCGTTGGCCAATGAGGCCGAGACCGGATCGATCCGCTTACCACTGCCGATCACCGTCGCCTTGCCCGGTCCGGCGATTTCGTCCAGCACATCAAGCGCGATGACCACATCGTGTTGCTGATATCCACCGAGGGCACAGCCGATGCTGTCCAGCAGGAAGCGTTTGGCCTGATAGACTGCCTCGGCGGAAAGCTGCTCGAACTCCAGGTCTGCTGCCCACTCTGACATTGTGGTAGTGATGGCAGCTTTGCCGGTGGTCTTGGCCGGAACTGTCGTGGTTGCCATAAGGCTGTCTCCGTTATCTCGCCAAGTTCTTGAACGGCTGGAACGCCATGAAGTCGGCGTGGTGCACAATGCAGGCCTCGGTAGTGCGTTTTACCAGATCACCTTCGGCCGCGTGCGCCGCAATGATGTGGCAGACCGCGTCGGGCACGCCGCACTCCATGGCCAGAGCCACGCCGGTAAACGGATGACGCAACATCTCGCCGCGCTTGCTCTGCCGCGTCCTGCCATCCACGTTTTCGTACTCCAGCAACTTGCCCACATCCGCGAGGATGGCGCCTGCAATCACGGTATCCATGTCGATAGGCAGCGTGCGGCCCATGAACTCAGTCATGCTCTCCGCGGCCTGGCGCGCAATGTGCACCACGCAGCGCTTGTGTTCCATGAAGGTCGTGGGACAATTGGGCACCAGCAACGTGAATGGGATATGGTCCAAATCGCCGGGCGTGAGTGGGCTGAGTTCCAGCGCCCGTTGCCAGGTGCTGGTCACCTGCTCGCGCAGTTGGGGCGAGCGGATCCACTCAATCTCGGGCCATAGTTTAAGAACGGCATCGCGCATTGATTTCTCCGCGGCGAACAGGAAGCGAAACACCTGTCGTGTTCCACAGGCGAATTTTGTTCCGGCAACCGATATTCGTATCACTTGCAGCGGCTGGGAGCTATGACGCGCGTCACATCCAGCAGGCGAGGTTTTGTGGGAATCCGGCTAAACTATTGGTTACGTTGCCGGCTCAAGACGGGTGTTGCGCCGGTGCATAAAGATTTTCTTGCACGGCGTAGCCGGAGTCGATACCTGGTGCTCTCGATGGGCTTTCAGCTGCCGCGACATAGGATGCGGCGCATCCTGATGTTGGTTCTCGGACTTCTAGTTGGCGCCTCCGCCTTTGCCCAAGGCGGTCCGCCGTTCTACACCAACGATCCCGGCACACCCGGCCCGCGCAACTGGGAAATCAATCTCGGCTACATGCCCTTCCTTTATAGCGATCAGTCGGTCACCCATACTCCTGACGTCGACATCAATTTCGGCATTGGCGATCGCATCCAACTCACTTACGAGAATGCCTGGTTGCGCGTTCACGATCTTCCGGTCGCAGCCAAGTTTGGCCTGGGGCAATCAAACTTTGGCGTCAAGTGGCGCTTCTATGACGCTGGTGACTCGGGCTGGTCGATCTCGAGTTTCCCACAGGGATTCGTCAACAATCCCAACGATTCGGTTCGCCGTGGCATCACCGCTCAAAGCAACTCTTTCCTGCTGCCGTTCGAGTTTGCCCACAAACTCGGTCCCGTCGATGTGAACTTCGAACTGGGTTATGACTTTGCCCACGATGGCCCGAGCGGCTGGCTGACAGGCCTCGTCGTTGGTCACCACTTCAATGCCAAGTTAGAGGGTGCGGCGGAGTTCTACGCCCAAAGCACCTACAACCCTTACGAAAGCCAGCCCACCCTTGATGTCGGCGCCCGCTACCGAATTCACAATCCGGTAATTCTTCTGCTGATGGCCGGACGCGGCGTGGAACCTGCCACTCCCCAGCATCCCTACTTTGTGGGATATTTCGGGGTGCAGATTCTGCTGCCCTCGCGGGCTTACAATGCCGACGACCCTGACCCGGCTAAATCGCCCCCGCCGTAAGACGGCTTCCGTCACATCCGCCAAGTAACTTCTTCCACCTGATTCGTGATCTCCTCTGGCGGCGTCGCCGGCGGAAAGCTCATGGGTTTTCCTATGACGACTGTCAGCTGTCCGGGACGTGCGATCTTGTGTCCGGCCATCTTCATCTCGTATAAGCCATCAATGCGCAGCGGCAGCACCGGAACGTTCAGCCTCGCCGCCAACATGCCTAATCCGGAACGGAACGGCGATGGCTTGCCATCGGGCGTGCGTACGCCTTCCGGATAGACCAGAACGCTGTAGCCGCGATCCACGGACTCGCCCGCATAGGCGAAGCTCTCGCGTACTCCCGACTGCTGCGGCAGCGGGAAGACATCGAACAGCGCTACCACCAGGTAGTATCCCACTTTGTAGGACAGTCGCATAAACCAGTTCCAGTTGTGGGGTGGCCGCCACATCTTCCACAGCAACTCGCCCCACATGCCGACGGCCAGCTTGCGGCGCAGGCGCGGGGGCAGCGCCTTCAACGCAAATCCCACGTCGATGTACGTGACGTGATTGCAACTGATGAGCAGCGGCCCGCTGACGCCGCGCAGGTTCTCCCGGCCAATAATCCTCGGGTGGGCCATGATCATCGTCGCCGGCCAGGTGAGCAGGTAGTAGATGAATTCGCGGATCCAGGTGACGGGCCAGCGCTGCGCCCAGCGCGGATAACGATATCCGCTCAGCGGCGACTTCTGCGGCTGGCGGAGCAGGCGCTCCAAATCGCCCACGGTCGAGACCGTGGTGAAGTCCGCCTGGTTCAGATCGACCTGGTAACGGTCTTCCAGCGCGCTCATCAATTCGACCCGATCCATGGAGTTCAGATTGAGATCGCCTTCGAGCTCAGCGTCGGGCGTCAGCGGCCCGCGCTTTCGACCGGTGATGCGGGCGATGAGATCGCCCAGCGCACTCTGCGATGCGCCAGCGTCGCCGTCGCCGGAAGCGAAGTGTTGCTGGACCGCTGCCTGGATCACGCCAGTCTTTGGTTTCTGCGTGGGCGTTCGCGGGAAGTCCTCATCCGGCCACACCAGCCAGCGCCGCATCTGCTGATAGTCGGCCAGGTGCTGGTTCGCGCGCTTAACCACCTCTTGAGCGTCAGAGGAATTGTGCAGCACCAGCACCGCGCAAGCCTCACTATTGCCGTTCTGCTCCAGGCCAACCACCACGCAATCGCGGACCTCAGCCTGCTGGCGCAGGGCTGCCTCAAGGTCGTCGGGATAAACATTCATTCCTTCCCGCGTGACGATGACATTCTTCTTGCGGCCCTTGAAGTACAGATTGCCCTCGGCGTCGAGTTCGCCAATGTCGCCCGTGCGAAACCAGCCTCCCTCGCTCACCACAGGCTTCAGCTCTCTGCCTTGCCAGTAGCCGGCGGCGACGTTGGCCCCGCGCACCAGGATCTCGCCGCTCTCGTCAAGCTTGATCTCGCGGCCTTCCAGCACCTTGCCGATGGAGCGTTTGCCAGTACGGAATGGATGATTGAGCGAGATGAGCGAGGTGGTTTCCGTAAGCCCGTAGCCTTGAATCACCACGAAGCTCAGGCGCTGCCAGAACTCCTCGGTCTGGGCATCGAGGGCCGCGCCGCCCGAGATGAAGGCCCAGAATTTCCAGCCCAATCGGCTGTGAATCTTGCGGAAACGCCACCAACGCTTTACGAAGTGTTCATCCTTAGCCGCAACCAGTTCCCGACGAAACCATTCGAGCCTTCCTGCCGCTTCCATATCGCGCTCGAGCTTATCTTTCAGGGACTCCATCAATCGCGGCACGGCCACGACGACCGACACTCGTTCCTTCTTGACCACCTGGAGGACTTCGGATGGATTCAGCGTGTCTTGGAAAATCACGGTTGCCGCCAGCAGTTGCGGCAGGAAGATTCCCAGGAACTGCCCGAAAACGTGGCTGAGCGGCAGCAGGTTTAAGAAGCGCAGGGGATGGAAGACACGCTCATAGTGCCGATAATTGCCGATCTCACGCTCCAGCGGTTCCAGGTTGGCCAGAATGTTGCCGTGGGAGATGACCACTCCGCGCGGCTCGGCGGTTGTGCCCGAGGTGAAGACGATCTCGACGATGTCACTGCGCGTGAGTTCGGGGGGAGCAACCGGAGAATCGGAGCGCGCCGCGATTTCCTGACATAACGTTTCGAGAATGAGCCATGGAACGCCGGGAACCTGATTTTGCGCGGAGCCCACACACAGCTGGGCCTCAACCTGCTGCGCGATGCGCTGGGCAAAGTCGGGAGCTGCGATCTTGTCGACAGGTACAACGATTGCCCCGCGCAGCAAACATCCGAAGAACACCGCGATCCATTCGGCGCAGTTCTCACCCCAGATCATCACCTTGTCGTTTTGGCCAATGCCGCGGGCTTCCAACTCGCGGGCGAAGCGGTGGGCATTAGCTACAACCTCGCCGTAGGTCCAGCGCTGGGTGCGATATCCGCGGCGATGAACATAGGCGACCTCACGCGAATGCTTGCGGAAGTTATCCAGATATTCCAGGATGGTGGTGCGGGCCATCGATCAAAGTGTAACTGTTCCAGCCTAAACCGCGAGGATGCGTCGATGTTTACCATGGCAGCCCAGGCTTCTACGGCTAAAGCGGCACGCCCCTACTCCCATCGGGGGATTGGTGGTGGGTAGTTCTGGTGGCAGTATGTACTCACGCAACAAGGAAGTGAAACCGCACTGCCGGAGTAAGGTAGCGAAGCGACGCAGGCTGAAATTCTCCTCATACCCACATACCTGCGGGCGAACGGTTTTGCAGCAGACACAGGCTGGGCCTGGCGATCTCCTCGCTGGGCCTTTTGTTTACCTCTCAGAGCTGGTTGCTCTCGTCCCGGTGCAAGATATCCGATCCTCCCCTTACGCAAGTTGGCTGGGCATCTTGGCCCTTGGAATTGTGTTCTAATGCTGCTGACAGCTGGTTTTTGTGTACTGGGTTGTGCCCAGCGGAGGCGGGGAATGGAAGAGCGCGATTTCTATGACGAGCGGCAGGAGATGAAGAAGTCGACCCTGAGCTGTCCTCACTGTCATCAGTCTGGGGAGTATGAGCTGGGCTGGTTCGTCCGCACCAAGCGCCGCCAATTGCCGCCCCGCGCCGACGAGCGCGACCGCGCCAAGTTTGCCAAGGCGCGTTCCTATATGGTGCGGCGCGACGATCTGGTGGCTTGCAAGAATCCTCGCTGCCGTAAGCGCTTCGAAGTCTCGGGCGTGCAGTCGGTCGCGTTCCTGGATGAACAGGTCGGGCCGGAACGACTCCAGTAAACCCTACGCCCGCACTCCGGCCTCTTACGACGCATGGCTAAGAATCCCCAACGTGTCAGCCCACCCCGGCCAAGAAGATCGTTTAACAGCCAGGTTGATACATTCATGCAGCGCCTCGACCGCTTTTGGCAGCGCGTGACCGAAGGCATGCAACTGGGCCAGCTGTGGTCGCAATTTAGTGCCGACGCCCGCTCCAGCTACAACCTGTACTCCAAAGAAGTGGATGCAACCCGCGTGGCTGGAACGACGCGGGGAAAGCACTTCTTCAATGTCCTGAGCCAGTTTTTCTGGGCGATTCTGGAAAAGCTGACTCCGGCCCGGCGCGTGCTCCTGTTGGTGGCGCTCGTGTTGGTGATCTTTCCGGGCGGCGAGATGACGTGGACGACCCAGTCGGGTGAAGTCCGGTCTTTCGCGCTTGATTTTCACTTCTTCGGTGGCTTGCTGATGTTCGCGCTGCTGATCCTGGAAGTCGCCGATCGCGTGGTGATGAAACGCGATCTCCAGATCGCCAAGGAGATCCAGGCGTGGCTGTTGCCGGCCAAGCCTCCGCCGGTGCCTGGCCTCGAGATCGCGTTTACGACGCGACCCGCCAACACCGTCGCCGGCGACTACTATGATGTGTTCGCTCGTCCCGGTTCCGGCGCGCAGAACCAGACCTTCCTTATTGCCGTCGCTGACGTAGCCGGCAAGAGCGTTCCCGCAGCCATGCTGATGGCCACGTTTCAGGCGAGTCTGAAGACGCTTTCCACTACCGCCGGCACGCTGACCGAGTTGGTGGGGCGCATGAATCGTTACGCTTGCAGCAACAGCCAGAATGGCCGTCGTTTCACCACCGCATTTATTGCCGAGCACGATTCCGCAAGCCGCACTTTGACCTACGTCAACGCCGGACACAATAGCCCGATGCTTCTGCGCCACTCGGGGATCATGGAGCGCTTGTCGACTGGCGGCCTCCCGCTGGGCATTATGGAAGATGCGCCGTACGAATCAGCTACGGTGACGCTGCAACCGGGCGACTGGTTGGCGATCTTCACCGACGGTGTTGTTGAGGCCGAAAACAACGCCCAACAGGAATATGGCGAGGAGCGCCTGATGGCGATGCTTCACTCGGGGGTTATGCTGACCCCGGCTGCTCTGCTGAACAGCATCATGATTGACCTGGACCGCTTCGCCGGCAATGCTCCGCAGCACGATGATGTTACTTGTATGTTACTGAAGGCGATCTGAACTTCACGATCATGTCAAGCGGCCTTCATGGAAGCTGGCCAGGTGCTCGCTCGCGCTCCAGCAACTTTTTCTTTCGCTCAAGGCCCCAACGATATCCGGCGAGGTCACCGTCGCTGCGGACGACGCGGTGACAAGGTACCGTCAAAGCCACCGGGTTCGAGGCGCAAGCCCGGGCAACGGCACGCACTGCGCCGGGCTCGCCAATCTCGCGCGCCACCTCGCCATAACTGCGCGTTTCGCCGCGTGGAATCTGGCGCAGCTTCTCCCATACTTTCATCTGGAACGCCGTTGCCCGCACATCAAGCGGTAGATCAATGGTCGTATGTTCTCCCCGCACAGTGGCCAGCAGCGGCTCCACATATCGTTGCATCGCCGGCGCCATCGCGATGCAATTCGGCTGCGTGGAACTCCTTTCGCAGTTCGCGCTCCAGATCGGCTGCGTTGTCTCCGAAGCGCACAGCACACAACCCGCGCTCCGTTGCTGCAATCAGCAGCCGGCCCAGCGGAGTGGGAGCAATCGCAAAGGTAATGGTCGCTCCAGCACCGCCTCGCCGGTATTCACCGGGCGTCATACCAAGCTGCTGCGGCGCCTTTTCGTACAGGCGGCTGGGCGAGCCAAAGCCCGCGTCATACAGCGCGGTGGTGACGTCAGCGCCTTTACGCAGAGTGGTCTTCACATGTTGCATGCGGCGCGCCGACTGGTATTCGCGCGGGCTGAGCCCGGTTGCTCGTTTGAACAGTCTTTGCAGGTGAAACGGGCTGAGCCCGACGCGCTGGCTCAGCTCCCTTAGGGTCACCACTCCTTCGGCGTTGTCGAGCAACTGCCGGGCGCTGGTGACATACATGCGCTTGCGACGGAAATTTGCTGTCGGCTTGCAACGCAGGCAGGCACGATACCCGCGCTTGCTCGGCTTCATTGGGGCCGGCAAAAAATTCCACCGATTCCCGGCGAGGCCGCCGGCTGGGGCACGAAGGCCGGCAATAGATTCCGGTTGTCCGCACGGCGAATACGAAGCGCCCATCCTGGCGGGCGTCGCGCGCCATCACTTGTTGCCACTTGCTCCGAAGTTCGGTTTGCATGGTCACAGCTTAGCGTTGCCTGCGGAGGCCCGATATCCGCCGTTTGCGCGCAAAAGAAAACAGCTCGGTGGGGCGGCTTGCCCGCGGCCATCAGCCGGACCTCGCTAAGCTATCCTAAATTCGGCATCTTGCCCAAAGCGCCGTAACCCGCGAAGTATACTGGATGCTAGACGTCAGCCCTCACAAGGTGCTATGCGCAGACCAATCTTATTTGCTTTTGTGCTTTCCATCTGCCTGGTCTGGTGTGCCGACAGCCAGCCCAGCCTCCGATAAGAAGCACGACCCGGAATCGGTGCTGATCAGCGTAAAGGGTTGTCTGAAGTTGTCGGTCACGGAATACGTCATCGTCGATGATACCGGTACCGCCCACAACCTGATCGGCAATACGGCCAAGCTCAGCCACTACGTGGGGCGGCAAGTCCAAATCATCGGCGAACCCACGACTAAAACCTACGACACCACGCAGCCGAACATCGCCTCAAGCGCTGTTGAAGTACCGGCGATCAGAGTGCAGAGCGGCCGGCAGATCGGCGGCAGGTGCGGCTGGTAGATCTGCGGCGAACAATTCCTGGTCAGGTCCGAGTTTCAGATTTCCGTAATCAGTGAAGGCCCCTACGCACAATCGCAGCCGCCTGCTCGGCCGATTCAAACAGATGCGCTTCCATCCCCGCCCGGCGAGCGCCCTCGACGTTATTCGGACGGTCATCAAAGAAAAGTGTGCGCTGCGGTTCGCAGCCCAGTGCGTCCAGGCAGAGTCGATAAATCGTCGGGTCAGGTTTGACGACGCCATGCTCGCACGACCAGATTTGCACTTCGAACTCGTCCAACCAGTTGAAGGTCTTGCGTAGTTCCCCCAGCAAGTCATGGGGCATATTGGATAGAATCGCCGTACGTACTCCTCCAGCCTTGATCTTGCGCGCAAGCTTCAGAGCATGGGGATTGACTCGCAGCCACATCTGCGTCTCAAAGTCCACAACGCGTTCCAGGTGATCCGTGCTCAGTGAAATGCCGGCCGCGTCGGCAAAGCGCTGCCAATGTTGCTGACAGTCGTGCCGGCCGCGGTCATATTCATCGCGGGTTTCCGAGTAGAGCTGAAAAAACGGCGGCTCGGTGACGCCCACCAGCGCGCCAAACTTGCGAACTTCAGCCGGCGACGGAGCATGACTCAGAACGCGACCATAGTCGAAGACAACGGCATCCCAGCAATTTGCGACTGCATCGCTTTCATTTTGACACAGCGCAGGTTGCAGCCTCAGGTTCCTGGGGTGCGATTCGAATGCCCCTCGCGGTACACTCTTCTTTCCGATGCCATCAAAACGCAGCCTCGAACTTCGCCGGCAGGTTGGCCAACTGCTCATCATGGGCTTCGACGGCACTGCCATGACGCAACGCCTGCGCCTCATGCTTTCCAAGTTTCAGCCCGGCGGGATCATTCTCTTCCAACGCAACATCGAGGATGCGGAGCAGACTCACGGCATTGCTTCGCGAGACGCAAAAGGCGAGTTCCGCGCCGATGTTCCTCTGCGTCGACATGGAGGGCGGCACCGTCGATCGCCTGCGCGATGTGATCGCTCCAGTGCCATCGGTGGCCGAAGTTGCCGCTGCCGGTTCGAAGAAGCTCTTCCGCAAGCACGGCCGGTTGATCGGCGAGGAAGCTTCGCGCCCTGGGATTCAACACCGACTTCGCTCCCGTTCTCGATTTGCAACTCGAACCATCGCACACCGTGCTGACCACGCGGACGGTTTCTCCGAAACCAAAACAAACCATCGTCTACGCGCGCGAGTTTCTCCGCGGCTTGCGTGACCGCGACGTCCTCGGCTGCGGCAAACATTTCCCTGGACTCGGTGAAGCCAATCTCGATACCCACGCCGAACTACCTTCGATTTCCAAGCCCTGGAAGCGGCTTTGGAAGGAAGACCTGCTTCCGTACCGCAAGCTCCGCCGCGATTTGCCCTTCGTAATGGTGGCGCACGCGGCTTACCCGCAGGTCACGGGCGACAATGTACCCGCTTCGCTCTCGAAGAAGTGGATGAGCGGAATCCTGCGCAAGAGAGATCGGCTATCGTGGTCTGATCATCACCGACGATCTTGATATGGGCGGCGTGCTGGCGGCGGCGCCGATCGACGATGCTGCAGTCGAGACGCTGCGCTGCGGCGCCGATATGTTCCTCATCTGCCAGAAAGAGGAGAGCGTGCGGCGCGCGTTCGAAGCCGTTCTAAAGCGGGCTGAGAGCGACAAGAAGTTTGCCGAACTCATTGCGGAGAAATCGAAGCGCGTTCGCGATGCCAAGAAGAATTGGAAAGCGCTTACGACACAGGCGCCGCCTCCTAAACAGAAGGCAATGGAGCGGCTGACCCGCAAGATACTGGAGTTCAGCGAAGAAGTGCCCGCCTTCGCCATGACTTCCGGCGAGGTGGCTGGGTGATCGTCGCCGGCGTGATGAGCGGGACCTCCGCGGATGGCATCGATGTCGCGCTGGTGCGCATCCAGGGGCGCGGATTCCGTTCCCGGCTGGAACTGCTGGCACATTACCAATTTCCTTATCCGAGCGAGGTGCGGCGCGCTATTCTCGCCGCGATGAATGCCCACTCGGCCAGCGTTGCCGATCTGGCGCGACTCAACTTCCTGCTCGGCGATCTCTACGCCGACGCGGTACGATCCGCGCAGCGGCGCGCGCGACTGCAATGCGAACTTGTCGGCTGCCACGGGCAGACGCTCTATCATCAGGGAGACGCGAAGCTGTATCTGGGACGCCGCATCGCGTGTACCTGGCAGACGGGCGAAGCGGCCATCATCGCAGCGAAAATCGGCGTTCCAGTTGTCTCCGACTTCCGTCCCGCGGACATGGCCGTCGGCGGCAAGGGCGCGCCGTTCGTTCCATTTCTCGATTATGTTCTCTATCGACATCGCCGCTACGGGCGCATCGTGCAGAACCTTGGCGGGATCGGCAATCTGACGGCGATTCCGCCGCGCGCGTTACCCGAGCAGGTCGATCGCCTTCGATACCGGGCCGGGCAACATGGTGATCGACGCCGTCGCCGAGCAACTCTTCGACAAACCGTATGATCGCAACGGACGGCTGGCGGCGCGGGGTGAGCCCATCGAGCGCGTGCTGCGCGAATTGCTGCGGCATCCGTTCTTCCGGCAGAAGCCGCCGAAGACCGCCGGTCGCGAGCAGTTCGGACGCGAGTTTGTGCGCGAGTTTCTGCGCCTCTGCCGACGCGCCGACCACAATGACATCATCGCAACCGCTACCGCACTCACCGCGCGATCGATCGGAATTGCGGTTCGCAGCTTCGTGTTACCGCTGCTCGAAACTGGTGATGCGAAGCCGGCGCGCTTCCGCGAATTCGTTGTCTCCGGCGGCGGGACAAAGAACGCCACGCTGATGCGCATGATCCGCGAAGAGCTTGCGCCTCTGAAGATGCGGGTGCGCACCACCGACGATTTCGGCTTGCCATCGGAGGCGAAAGAGGCGACGGCGTTCGCACTGCTGGCCTATCAGACCTGGCGACGCCTGCCGTCGAATGTTCCTTCCGCGACCGGAGCGGAGCGTCCCGCGATCCTCGGCAAGGTCAGCTATGCGTAAGTGCGTCTTCACCACGGAGGACACGGGGCGCGCGGAGAAGACCGGGAGGTTGTTTACCTGAGAGACACAGAGGCGCAGAGAAAAACAAAGGGAGCGAAAGAAAATCCAATCGCCAATTCAAGGACTAAACGAATTCCGTACTCCCTCGGTGCGCTCCGCGCTCTCCGTGGTGAATCTCAGGTCCAGATTTTCTCTGTGCCTCTGTGTCTCTGTGGTGATGTGTCTTGCAGGCTGCGCGCGCAAGCCCGATCCCAACACGCTGGTCATGATCATCGAGAGCAGTCCCATCAATCTGGATCCGCGCGTGGGGGTCGACTCGCAATCGCAGCGCATCGACGAGCTGCTGTTTGATTCGCTGCTCCGCCACGACGAACATTTCCAACTGCAGCCGGCGTTGGCCGACAGTTGGGAAATTCCCGATCCCCTGACTTACATTTTTCATCTGCATCACGGCGTGCGCTTCCACAATGGGCAGCCGCTGACCGCGCGCGATGTGAAGTGGACCTTCGATTCGCTGCTCACGGGCAAATTGCGCAGCACCAAAGCCAGCACCTTCGCCAAAGTGAGCCGGATCGATGCGCCTGACGACTACACCGTTATTTTTCACCTGAAGGAGCCGTTCGCGCCTCTTCTGTGGAATCTGTCCGGAGCCGCCGGCATCGTTCCCTACGGCAGCGGCGAAGACTTCAACCGTAAGCCCATCGGCTCGGGACCGTTCCGCTTCGTCAGCGCGCAGCAGGACAAGAACGTGGTCATCGAGCGCAATCCGGATTACTGGGCCACTCCCGCCAAGCTCGAGCGCGTCGAGTTCAAGGTGATTCCCGACGCGACCACGCGCGCTCTTGAGCTGCGCAAGCAGAGCGCCGATGTCGCCATCAACTCGCTGGTCGCCGATACCGTGGTGGCCCTGGAGCGCGATCGCGACCTCACGGTGATGGAAGCGCCGGGTACGATCTACGCCTACATCGCGCTGAATCTGCGCGACCCGATTCTGAAGGATGTGCGCGTGCGCCGCGCCATCGCTTATGCCATCGATGTGCAGCCCATCATTCATTACCTGCTGCGCGACGAGGCGCGTCCGGCTTACAGCGTGCTGCCGCCGCAGCACTGGGCGTATGACGGCAATGTGGAGCGCTATCCGCACGACCCGGCGCGCGCGCGTGCACTGCTCGATGCCGCCGGATATCGCCCGGTCAACGGCGTGCGCTTTCACATCACGATGAAGACCTCGACCGAGGAGTCGACGCGGCTGCTGGCGGCGGTGTTGCAGGAGCAATTGCGTGAGGTGGGCATCGCGCTCGATATTCGAACCTTCGAGTTCGCGACCTTCCTGGCCGACGTGACCAAAGGCGCGTATCAGATTCATTCGCTGCGCTGGATTGGCGGCAATCAGGACCCGGACATCTTCGAGAACGTCTTCGACACGGCAAGCTTTGCGCCCAAGCGCGCCAATCGCACCTTCTACTCGAATCCGCAGGTCGATGAGCTGATCCGCGAAGGCCGCAGCACGCTCGATCAACAGAAGCGCAAGGTGATCTACGACCAGATCCAGCAGATTCTCGCCGAGGATCTGCCCTACATTAATCTGTGGTATCTGGACAATGTGTTGGTGCACACCAATCGAGTGCGCGGGATCGAGATGGGGCCGTCGGGGAATTATGATTTTCTGCGCACAGCGGAGCTGGCGCGGTAGCAGCAGAGAATCTCAGTTATCACGGAGGCTACGGACATCTGGTTTCTCGGCCGCCAGATGGGTGTGTATCAGGGCACGGCTTTCAGCCGTGCCGGGCAACCGAGTCTCTTGCAGCGCACCGTTCGGCATGACCAAGGTCGTGCCCTGCTACAAACCCGAGACGCTAGTCTTAGCAACACAGCAAACCGGAGCGGAACACGCGTACGTGCTCGCTGAGTTCCTGATGGGCCTCCAGAGTCCGAATGCGGTAGCCGACGCCGGAGCGCTGATACACCGATCCCAGCAATTCGCCAATCTCGCGATGGTTGCGCTCGGCAATTGCCACGATCGATGGTCCAGAGCCGCTCAGGCAACTGCCAAGCAGGTCAGGGATGCTCCAATTCCAGCGCCTCGCGCCAGGCCGGCACGATTTGTTGTCGTGCAGGCTGATGGACGCGATCGCACATCGCGTGCCGGAGCAGCGAGAAATCTCCGCTCTGCAGCGACTGCAACAGCAGCGCGACTCGCTGCAGATTGAAGACGACATCGGCGCGCGAAACACACTCGCGGCAGCACCGCGCGCGATTCGCCGGTTGCCAGCGGGACATCAGGCGTCAGCACGACGAATGCCAGCGAATCCGGCCAGGCAAAGCGCCTGGCTTGGACGACGCCGTCGGCCAGTTGGCAGCTGACCGTAAGCCCGCCCAGAAGCGAGGCCGCGGCATTGTCGGGATGGGACTCCAGCGCGCAGGCTGCGCTCAGCAGCGTTTCCATCGGGCAGGGGTCCGGCTACAGCTTCATACAGACGAAGTCCGGCGACGGTCGCCGCTGCGCTGCTGCCGAGCCCAGCCCGCATGGGAATTTCGCTGCGCACTTCCACCGATAAGGAAGGCAGTCTGGAGAAGTCCTCGCCCGCGAGCGATCGATAGGCGCGCTCGATGCAGTTTTCGCCGCGCAGCTCGTGATCGACAAAGCGAAATTGCAGCTCGCCGCGTCCCGGCAGTCTTCTTCACGCGCAGACGACAGATACAACTGCACAGCAACGGCGAGCGTGTCGAAGCCCGGCCCGAGGTTGGCGATCGAAGCCGGGACTTTGATCTCGAAGTTATCCGCCGCATCTTTGCGGAGAAGCGAGCCTTCTCAATTGGGTTCATGCTGATGGCGTTCATGCGCAGCACACTCCTTGTAGGGCTGGTTCGCGTAAGTGCGATTTCAGTATGTAGTCCGTGTCTTTGAGGGCGTGGCCGGTCAGAATGGCCACCACGGTCGCGTCGCGATCGATCTTTCCTTGTTCTGTTAGTTTTCGCAGCGCCGCCAGCGTGGTTGCCGAGGCGGGTTCGCAACCGATGCCGTCGCGACCGATCATGGCCTTCGCTTCGGCGATCTCTTCATCGGTCACGTCCATGACGAAGCCGCTCGGTGTTGCGCACCGCGCGCAGCGCCTTCTTCCACGATCGCGGATTGCCGATGCGAATGGCCGTTGCTGCGGTCTCGGGCGATTCCACAGGTTGGAGTTCCGTCGCACCGGAGCGCCACATCCTCGCCAGCGGATTCGCACCCTCAGCTTGAACGACGACCAGCCGCGGCAGCTTCGTGCAAGAAGCCCGCTGCATGCAGTTCGGCCAGCGCCTTTCCGAATGCCGAGCTGTTGCCGAGATTGCCGCCGGGAACGATGACGTAGTCCGGCGCCTGCCAGCCAAGTTGCTCCAGCAGTTCGAACATCACCGTCTTCTGCCCTTCCAGCCGAAACGGGTTGATGGAGTTCAGGAAATACAGGTCATCGTCTTGCCTCGTGCAGCAATCCGGTCCAGCGCGACATCGAAATTGCCAGCCACGTGGACGATCTCGGCGCCGAAATCCACCGCCTGCGCCAGCTTGTTCATCGACACTTGACCCGCAGGGAGATAAACCTTCGCCCGCAATCCGGCGCGCGCCGCATACGCCGCCAGCGAGCCGGAGGTGTTCCCGGTCGAAGCGCAGCCGACAACCTTCGCGCCAACGAGCACCGCTTCGGTCACTCCGACGGTCATCCCCAGGTCCTTGAAACACGCGGTCGGATTCCAGCCGAGATGTTTGAAGCGAAGATTTCGCAGTCCTGCCCAGCGCGCCGACTTGCGACCCTCGATCAAGCGGACTATTGCCCTTCACCCATGGTCACGATTTCGGAATAGCCGTCCCGGAAGAAATTCGCGAAAGCGCCACACGCCACTCACGTCGCGTGGATCGTACGAACATCTCCGCTGAAGCCAGGTGCGCTTCAGTTCGGCCGGGATTCGCAGCCACCGGGCCAACCACAACTTCCAGCAGTTCGCCGCAGACCGCGCATGCAAGCGAACGGTCATGAAGGTCGAGAGTTGCGGCACATTCCGTGTTGCTACAGCGCAGATGCATAGACGAAAGCTCCTAGTTCAGGATTGGCATGGTTACTGGCGCTTCGGCCAGAAAGTCGAACCCGGCGATTCTCGCCAGCGCAGTTTCAAGCTGCTTCTGGCCCGCAAGGCTCCAGAGTAATCACGAAGGGCAGAGCCGATTTCGTAGTGGCCGGGCTTTTGCAGGACTGCGTCGAGGTTGATATCGCAACCGGCGAGCACGCTCCCCACTGCCGCGATGATTCCCGGCTGGTCGCGAACGACGAAGCGCAGATAGTGCGGCGCCTCTAGATCATTCGTGAATTCGCAAGCGACAGCCGCATCGCGGCCCGGCAATTCAATTCCGCGTGAGCAGCCCAGCGGGCTGCCTGAACCACGATCGGAGACCACCGCAACGGCAGTCGGATCTCCGCCGGCGCCGTGGCCGCCGAACGTCGTCTCACCACCAAATTCGCCGGTGCTGACCACCAGGTTGCGACCGCCCTCAACTCTGGCTAATGGTGATCCCTCAGGCACCAGCGACGGCTCCACGGCGAGATAGGCACGCCCGTTCTTCAGGCGCGCCGTCGATATCTGCCGAACCGTGCAGCCGAGTTCGTGAGCATATTCGAAGTCGAGCGCCGCGATATTGCGGATGGAGCGGCAGATGACCTGCCGCGGCAGAAGCGCCGATCTTCAGCCCAACGCGGGCCAGGATCGCGAGCTTGGCGGCGGCGTCCTGGCCGTCGATGTCGTCGGTGGGATCGGCTTCCGCAAAACCCGCCTGCTGAGCCTCGGCGAGCGCGTCCTCAAATGACATGCCCGCCTGCTCAATGCGCGTGAGAATGTAGTTGCAGGTGCCGTTGAGAATTCCGCGAATCTGGACAATGCGATCACCCGCCAGCCCGTCGTGCAGTCCCGAGAGTATCGGCACGCCGCCGGCAACACATGCGCCGAAACCCAGGTACTGTCCGTTGTCGTGGGCCAGATGGAGTAATTCCGGGACCGAAATGCGCGATGAGTTGCTTGTTGGCAGTGACCACGGCCTTACCGCGCCGGAGCGCGGTCCGCACTAACTCATGGGCCGGCTCCAGACCACCCATCAGCTCGACGATGATGTCAGCATTGGATTCGAGCACTTCTCCGAAATTCTCGGTCCAGCGCACGTCAGGGGAAATCCAGTTCACCTTCTTGCGCGCTATGTTGCGATTGCAGACATGCGTGAGCCGCAGCGAATGGTCGTCGCGGCGAGCGTGCAGCAATCGCGCGACCGCACTGCCCACGGTGCCGAAGCCAACCAGCGCAATGCGGCAGCGGGTTTCGGTCAGTTGTTTTGGACGATCGATTGGCGACAGAGCAGTTGCCATATCAACCGGACCTCCGCTACTTTTTTGTCCGAAGCTCCATCCAACTTCATCACGATCATGTCGCCTCCATGAGCAGAATTGGTGCAAAAACAAAAAACCCACCAGCCTTTCGGGCGGTGGGTCCGGATTAATCTTTCCTGGAGAACTGCTTAGGAACTATTGCCGATCCGCTTCCCGCCCCGTGTTGGGATAGGTGTGCTTGTGAACACACTTGTGCCCGCTGTTGTATTCATCGCGCGAGACATGGGGCGAAACGCAGACATAAGATGAGCTACTCTAGAACAAGTTGGCATGAAGAGTCAAAGAATTTTTCGTGAACATTTGCAGCGGAGCTCGCCACCCTCCCTATTTAGAAGCGTGCCGCAGGATTCTCGCCTGGTTGGTGCGTTGACCGTGAGAATTGCCTGAAGTCGAATCGCGTACCATGTCATCGGACAAACGATTTGCAACGGGAGAACTGCGAATGACAGGAGAGCAAGCGAAGAGCCGGAACTCTATAAGCTTTGTTTTGATACTCGGTATGCTCTGTGCCTGCCATGTCCCGGCGAGCCGCGGCATCAACTGCCGGCGGAAAGACCTTCCTGATTGTTTCCGACATCCACTTCAATCCCATGGCGGACAGCCAGCCTGGTTGCCGCGCTTGCCAGCTTCTGATCCCACGCAGTGGGAGACGATCCTGGCGCGATCCAAGAGCACGTCTTTCAGCCAATACGGTGAGGATACGAATTGGTGGCTATTGCAATCGTCGCTGGACCAGATGCGAGCGACTCTTCCTCATCCGGCATTCATTCTGGTGACCGGAGACCTGATTGCGCACCAGTTCCCGCAGACTTATCTGAAAACGACGCACGACGCGAATCGGGAGAACTATCGCAAGTTTGTGCTGAAGACGGTGGAATTCCTGGCGCTGGAATTCCGCAGGCGATTCCCGGATACGAGGATCCTGTTGACGCCGGGCAATAACGATGAGAACTGTGGGAACTACAGTGTCAGGGCCGACGGCGCTTTTCTTCACGACACGTCCGACATCGTCCGCAAGCTGGCAAAAGCGGACGATGAATTCAAGGGCTCGTGGGAAGCTTTGGGTAGCTATGACGTACCTCATCCGACGCTTCCCGGCATCCGCATTATTTCCCTGAACACCATATTTCTCTCCGCCGATATCAAGCCGCCAAGTTCAGCGAAGATTGTGGCCCGACCGATTCCACGGCGGCAACGGATCTCTTCACCTGGCTGGAGTCGCGCCTCAGCGCCGCCCAGCAAGCACACGAAAAAGTCTGGCTCATGTTCCATATACCGCCGGGAATCGACGGCTACTCGAGCGTGGTGAAATACCAGGCGCTCTCGAAGAGCGGTACAGCGCCGGCGACGGAGAAAATGTGCGCGTCCGCGATTGTGCCCATGTGGCAGCCTAAGTGGACCTCGCAGTTCCAAACCTTGCTAGCGAAGTACGAGGGGACGGTCATCGTCAGCTTGGCAGGTCACACTCACACCGACGATTTCAGACTGCTCAACTCCTCTGGAGCCAAGCCGGAGTTCGTCCTGATTAGTCCGGCCATCTCACCGGTATACCGGCAGAACCCCGCATTTCGAGTGGTGACCTTTGCGACCGACGGGTCGCTGAGCGACGCAACCGGTTTATTACCTGACGAACCTCGAATTTGCCAGCAGCAAGACCCGCGGAGAGTGGGCGAAAGAGTATACGTTTTCGCAGGAATGGAAGCTGGGGCGGCCCGACGCTGCCTCTTTAGCCAACCTCTATGAGCAGATCAAGACCAAACCAGAGGTTCGCGACGAATGGCTGAAGCTCTACAACGTCTCCAGCTCCGCCGCGTATCTGCCGGCAAACGGTGCGCCCGGCTTTTACTGCGCGATTGCGGAACTTGATCCGGAAAGCTTATGGCAAGTGCTACTGCGCTCCCACGATGAGTCACGGCGCAATGGTCAGCAAACCCTGACCCGCAGCTTTGGAAAGGTGAGATTCGCAGTCAAACGGGCACTTGATTCGTGCGTCAGGGCATCTTGCACTGCCTTTGCCAGGTCGGCGACGCTGAACGGCTTTTGCAGAAACGGGTTGTTTCGCATCAGGATTTCTCGCCGGGCCGCACTGTCCTCAGAGTAGCCGGACATAAATAGTACGCGAATTCCGGGATAGCGTTCCGCCAATTCATTGGCCAGCTCGTTTCCGCTCTTTCCTGCCATTACCAGGTCGGTAATGACAAGGTCGATCTTGCCCTCAAGCTCATCGCAGACGCGCAACGCGGCGGCAGCACTGTCGGCCTGCGAAGCATGGTATCCCAACTGCTGCAAACACTCGCACACATTGCTCCGAATGGTGGCGTCGTCTTCCACCACCAACAACGCCTGTCCCGAGGGGCGCACGGCAAACCTCGCGTAGAGTCAGACGCTTCGGCGACGCCGTAGTCGCTGGAAAATACAGCTTTGAACGTTGTGCCGTGTCCCGGTTCGCTATAGACCCAGACATAGCCGCCGCTCTGCTTCACGATGCCATACACAATGGAAAGCCCCAGGCCTGTGCCCTTGCCCAACTCTTTGGTTGTGAAGAAGGGGTCGAAAATCCGAGGCAGGATCGATTTGTCGATGCCGGTTCCGGTGTCGCTCACGGCCAGCATCACATAGCGGCCCGGTTGTACCGGCGGGTGGTCTTTGGTGTAAGCCTCATCGAGGTCGACGGTAGTGGTCTCAAGATGCAGCGTCCCGCCCTGCGGCATGGCATCGCGCGCATTTACCGCCAAATTCAGAATCACTTGTGCCAACCTGATCGGGATCCAGCCGCGAGTTCTCCATGTGTCTCGGAGAGATTGGTGACCAACTGGACATCTTCACCTATGACCCGGCGTAGCATCTGCGTCGTTTCGCTAACCACGGTATTCAGATTGATGATGCGCGGCTGCATCATCTGCTGGCGGCCGAAGGCCAGCATCTGGCGAGTAAGCGCCGCCGCCCGGTCAGCTGCATTCGAAATCTGTAGCAGCGGTTTGCTGAAAGGACTTTCCGGCGTAATCTGGCCGAGCATGAGTTCGGTGGACAGTTTAATGACCACCAGAACGTTGTTGAAATCGTGGGCCATGCCGCCGGCGAGCCGGCCCACGGCTTCCAGTTTCTGCACTTGACGAACCTGCTGCTCCAGCGCAGTCTGCTGCGTCATGTCTTCCACGTAAGTCGGAGAAGACTTCTGGCGCGCCGTTCCCTCCGCCCCGGAGCGCGCCGGTAATGCGCACCGGAACCAAGCTTCCGTCCCGGCTGCGGAAGGTGGTTTCCCATCCGTGGATCTTCCTGCTTCTTCGTAGCACCTCGATCAGGCGGTCACGCTCTTTCGGATCGGCGTAGACTTGCTCCCTTACATTCAGCTGGAGAGCTTCTTCCAGGCTGTAGTCACCCAGCATCTTGCGCAGCGCCGGATTGAGAGTCGTCATCCGGTTTCCCTCAAGCAGCGATTGCTGGATGCCGAAGGGGGCATTGTCGACCAGCGCCTTCAGGGAAGCTTCCGACTCGCGCAAGGCGTCCTCAGCGTGGCATCGTTTGGTTACGTCAATGGCGAGAATCATCCTTGCGGGACGGCCATCAGCCAGGAACTCGAAAGCCACGATTTCCACGAATATGAGACTGCCATCTTTACGGCGATGCCGCCATACGCCCGCCACTTTGCTATGACCGTCCCATCGTTGCCCGACGAGCTCAAGAACAGCTGGGACCTCATCCTCGGGTCGAATATCGCCACCGTCATGGCCAGGAACTCTTCCCGTGAATACCCGTAATTCTTTACTGCCGCATCATTCACCTCGAGAAAACGTAGCGTCTCGCAGTCAAAAATCCACATGGGCCATGGATTCGACGAAAACAACAGTCCCTCTCGATGCTGAGAGTCGGCGAGAGTCTTCCGTTGTTCAGATAGCTGCAAATTCAGCCCGCCGATGGTTCGACGTTGATGGGCGAACCTTCGTAGCAGGACGATGATGGTTATGATGAGAGCAATGACTGCAAGGGTAAATAAGAACGGCATCGGCCAGACCCCGAACCAAAGAGATTACGACTTAAATTCCCCAAGGGCATTTGCTGAAGCGCCAAGTGATAGGCCGTAGTTGTGGCAAAAACTGCGGGATGTCTCAGAGGCCAATGTCTCGCACTACTAAGACCGATAAATTACGTTAATGGCTTTTTCGCCGCCGACGCAATCGATCGCGCAAAACCTGAAGCAATGCATCTGACGAGACTTTCTTTCCACCGGTACTAAACGCGATACTCAAGCAATAACAGTTATGCCACGGGCGCTTCTGTGATGTAGAGCACAAATGCGAGTGCAACATTTGTGTCATCTGACGATATTCGGGTCAATAACTAGAAGGTTGGTGAGCGTAACCAGGGCAGGAAGCTTGCTCCCAGACCACTCGAAACCGCGCTCAATTCGAATGCCGTGGAGTGCGAGAGAAGGTTTTACCATCTGCCCGCAACTAAGATTCAGCAGTTACGACCGCTAGACTCCCATCTGGCAACAGTGTCTGGAGCGGGCAGCTCTCGCATCGGGGTTCTTGTTTCAGGCAGTAGTGTTTTCCCAGCTGCACAAAAAGTCCATGCATCTCGTTGTAAACCTGACTAAGCTCGCTGCGTTCGATAGTGCTCATCGCCGATGGTTCATGGACAGCCACTTTCTTTGCCAGCGTAGATTTCATGGACACCAAAGGCTTTTCCCTTTGCAGAGCGAGTTGGACAAGATCACGAACCTGGTCATAGCTGGCACGTCCATCTACAACGCGATGGCGTTCGAGGACCCGGCGCGTGTAGGCGTCAACTACAAAGATTTTGTGGTTGCCAGCGTAGAGCAGGATTGAGTCTGCGGTCTCCGGCCCAATTCCCTTCAGCGCGAGTAGCTGTGCGCGCAATTGGTCGCTCGGCGTTGCAAACATGGTCTTCAGAGAACCATCGTGCTTGCTGGTCCAGGAACCCGACAAAGTCCTTCAGGCGCTGTGCCTTTTGCCGGTAATAGCCGGAAGAGTATACGAGCTCCTGTAGTCTGACTAGAGGCAGATTGCGAATTCCCGCGACGCTTAGTACTTTCGCGGCGCGCAGGCTGGCGAGAGCGCGTTCGACGTTGCTCCATGACGTGTTCTGGGTGAGGATCGCGCCGACAATGACTTCGAAAGGCGTTTCTGCCGGCCACCAATGTTGTTGTCCCCAACTGCGCGCCAGCTTGCGATACATGCTGCGAACCATGGCTTCTGCGCTAATTGTTCGTCTGGATCTCACTGGCAGCATGTTCCTCTCGATATACTAACCACACCGAATGCGCAACATCCTGCGTTTTATCTGGAACTCCGCTCGCGGTCATCGCCTGGCGCCATGGCGCAGTCCCTATCTGCGTTGGCGGATCGAAACCTATACCGGGATCAAGATGCAAAGCATCGGCTTTCTTGAGTTCTTCGGCTTCGTCTGGCGTGAGCGAAAGGAATTGCTGCGCTTCTTGAAATGGACTGGAGAGATGGAACGTTACGCACGCGCCAAACCCAAGAATCCTTGAACCGGTTGCACCTGTCAGCAGAAAGCAATTAGATGCCCCGAAGCCTTACTTTCCAAGCACGATTCTCACCGGCGTCCCTGCTCCTGCCGCTAGTTTCTCTGCTGCCGAGGCTTGCTTCGCCGCGATCTCCAGATATCCCGAGCTTCCCACGATGGCGAATGTCTCGTCACCTTCGCCTTGCGCATACGACTGGTACAGGCGAGTAATCGTCACCCCTGCAATTAATATGCTTACCTCTGGACATGCGCCGCTGAATAATGCCGGCGCATCCAGTTCGCCGATGTTGGTAATCAGATTGCCGAACTTATCTACCTTCAGCACCACTCCGCGCAGGCTGTTCTGGCCGATGTGTTCCACTTGCGGCAGCGGCAGACGAACATAATCGGAAATCTCAGGCCCAAATTCCGCTGGCACCACTCCTTTGCTCAGCCATCCCGCCACTGGCGCAAAGATGTCACGGCCATGAAAGGTTTGGCTCACCGGATTTAGAAAATATCGTTCCGCAGTGACGTGCCGCACGATGAACTTCGGCTCGCGCGCCTCCACCAGCGACAGCAAGCCATTGTCGGGAGCGACGAAGACGAAGTCGTCGGTCTCGACGATAAGCGGACGGCGCTGCACTGCCAACGCCGGGATCGACTACCACGACATGCACGGTTTGCGCCGGGAAGAAGCGATACGCCTGGGCGATCGTCCGCGCGCCGTCCAGGACGTCATAAGAAGCGACTGCATGACACATATCGACAATCGTGGTGGTCGGGGTGAATGTTCAGCACCACGCCATGCAGGATGCCGACGAATGGATCGTTCAGGCCAAAATCAGTGGTGAAGGTGACGATACGGCTCTCAGCCATGTATTGGCAAAGTAGTCGCGGCCGCGATGCGAGTCAAGCGCAACAGTTGCCTTTACGTAGTCACTGACAACTGACAACCGACAACTGGCCACTGCACTGGCAACTGACAACTGGCCACTGCCCACTGCCCACTGCCCACTGCACTACTTTATCTCCACATCCCCGGAGCTGGTGGAGACCTCGACCGACGGGCCGCCGCCGCGCACCGTGCCTTTAAGTTCGTGGCCTCCCATGGAGCCTTGCACGGTAATCGGCAGCTCCGAATGAATCGACCCTGAACTGGTATGCAGATCGACGTTGAAGCCACGTTCGATCCAACCGCCAGACGGATGTTTCCGGAGCCACTATGCAACTGCCACGAGCCGGCGACGCTGCCGTCGGCTTCTATGTCGCCGCTGCCGGTGCGCGCGTGCACCCCGCCCTTGACGCCCTTTACCTGGATTCTTCCTGAGCCGGTGTGTACATCAACATCCCCCGCTCCGGTCAGGCTGGCCTCAATGTCGCCGCTGCCCGTCTCAGCGTTGAACGGTGCGGAGACGTTTTCAGCTCGAATATTGCCGCTGCCGGTATGCGCCTGCTGGCGGCCGCCGAGATCGCGCAGGCGGATGTCCCCGGAGCCGGTCTGCGCTTGCACGCCTGAGCTGACTCCTGTGACCTCTACATTCCCTGATCCGCTGTGCGCTTCCACGGCAGTGCTGGCGGGAACCGTGATCTCATAATCGATCGCGACATGACGCTTAACATCGTCCGGCAGGTTGTAGCCAATGCGAATGCTGTTGCCGCTCTGCTGAATCGGAGGATTCGATTCCACCTGATGCACCGCATTCTCATTGCTGAAGAACCAGTCATTGTCATGAATCGTGCCATGCACTACCACCTGGTTGGAGCTGCCGGTCTTGATGGTGATGTCGCCCGAACCGGTGGTCACGTCCAGGCTCACGGTTCCGGAGACCTGGAGCGTGCGATCGAAATGCCCTCCGGTGCGCGCGTGCAGCAGCACCGGAAGCAGGAAGAAACTCAGTAGGACCGCTATGCGGTTCTGTTTCATGATGATGTCGCCCCTGAAGAAGACGGCCTTCAAGCCGTCCGTTACCGTTGCAAAATCACGTTGGCTTTACAGCGACCTGTTGAGCCGCCGAGAGACTTCGACGTGACCAGCATCTCTGGAAGGCAGCCACCGAAGGCGACCTTCCGCGTCTACTGCTGTAACACGACCTGATCGCCTTCTTTGAGGCCCGACAGAACTTCCGTCTTCACGCCATTGGAGATTCCAATGTTGACGGCGATCTTCTTCATCCCGTCTTTGGCACTGGGGACAGGGATGTCGACCGACGCCTTCTTGTCCTTGTCATACATGATGGCGCCCTCGGGAATCATCAGCACGTTATGGTGTTCGTCCAGGATGATCTCGGCGTTGGCGGTCATCTCTGCCTTAAGTTCGCCGCCGGGATTGTTGATCGACACGCGCACTTCGAAGGTGGTGACATTGTCTTTTTCAACGCCCATGGGCGAGATTTTGGTGACATGTCCGGTGAAGGTTTTGTCCTTAAACGTCTCCACGCGAATGCGCGCAGGCTGTCCCAGGTAGACCTTGCCAATGTCGCTCTCGTCCACTTTGCCCTTCACATAAACTTCGCTGGTATCACCCAGGGTCATCACCAGAGTTGCGCCCGAGCCCAGCACCAGGATGGAGCTGACCGCGTCGCCTACTTCAACGTCGCGCGATAGTACAACGCCGTCGATCGGCGCCGTAATGGTGGTATAGCTGAGCTGCTCCTGGAACTGCTTCAGGCTGGCTTCATCTTTCTCCACTTCGGCCTGGGCCTGAGATACCTTTGCCTTGTTGACGATCAACTGCGCCCGGGCAACATCGCGCTTGTTCACCGCCATGATGTAGCCGCGCTGCGCATCGTCCAGCGTTGCCTGCGAGACAACTCCATCCTTCGACATCTCCTGCGCGCGCTCGTAGGCCCGCTGCAGAGTTGGGATGTCCACACCTTGGGCGTCAACTTTGGCCCGCGTCTCGTCGGCTTCGGCGCTCTTCAGATTGGCTTGCGACGACAGCAGTTGCGCCTTCGCCGAATTCACCTGTGCCTGAATCTCGACCCGGTCCAGCTCGGCCAGCACCTGACCCTGCTTCACATGGTCGCCGGTGTCAACATACAGTTTCTCCACAATGCCGCTGGCTTTGGATTTGATCTCGACTTTCGTAATAGGCGTGATCTTTCCCGTGGCCACAACGCTCTTGGCGAGGTCGCCTCTTTCCACCTTGGCCAGCTTGATGGGATCGATCTTGGTACCGCCGCGCGTCGCCGCCACAGCCACGATCACCAGGGCCACAACCGAGACCGAAACGGCCGTAATAATGATCCAGCGCTTATTTTTGTGGTTCTTACCGTTCGCCACTGCACCCTCCGCAACCGGGCAGCACTTCGTTCTGATATTTAGTACGTTGAAGGAATGAAAGTTTGTTCCGTTCCGAAAAAGGAAAGCTGGTACAGGCGCAACCATCACGCCCCCAATTATTAGACTGGCTTATCGGACGAATCGATAGCAGCACGGCGAGCGGCAGACAGGTTTGTATCAGGGCATGGCGTTCAGTGAACTTGGCTTAGCGGCAGCGGGCGACGATCAGCGTCATGTCATCTGCCTGTTCGCCTTGGCTGAAGCGTTGTACGTCCGCGATGATTGCCTCAAGCATTTCGTCCGCGGACGTATTGACTGGTGAGTCTCTGACGCTCTGTATCAGGCGTTCGTCGCCGAACTCCTCAGCTTCTTCACTGGCCGCGGCTTCAGAGACACCGTCCGTATAGATAACCAGGACGTCTCCTGCTCTCTAGTTGCCGCTCAGCCACGGAACAATCCCATTCCTCAAATAACCCCAGCACCGTCGCCGTCGCTTGCAACCATTCGACATCTCCATTCTTACGCAACAGCAGTGGAGGATTGTGTCCGCAGTTCACGTAACGAAGCATTCGGTTCTGGTCGTCATATACCGCGAAGAAAGTCGTAGCGTAGTGGTTGTTTTCCGTGTTCTTGTAGAAAAGATGATTTACAGAACGCAGCAATCGGGGCAAGTCTTCCAGCGCCAGCGCGTATTGGCTGCGCAGGTTGGCCTGCAGGTTGGCCATGAGCAGGGCCGCCGAAATTCCCTTTGCCTGAGATGTCGGCCAGAACCAGGCCCAGCTTGCCCGCGCCGAAATCGAGGAAGTCGTAATAGTCTCCGCCGACGGCGCGCGTCTGAATACACTTGCCGGCGCATTCCAGAGTTGGCAGCGACGGCGCCTGCTGCGGCAACAATCGGCTCTGCACCTGGCGCGCAATCTGCATCTCCTGCTCGCTGCGGCGCTCCGCTTCCATGCGCTCGGCCATTTTCTCGGCCATGGAAATGCTTCGCATGGCAATCCCTGCCTGGCTGGCCACCGAGGCTAGCAGCCGCCGGTCTCCCGCGGAATACGGTTCTTCCGAGAGTCGGGGACCCAGGACAATGAGGCCCTGCAATCCGCTGTCAGCCGATCCACGGATCGGAACCAGGCATTCGGCGTGCAGCGGCTCCATCTGGGTTCCACGCAACGTCGCGGGATCCAGTTCCAAGCGGCCCGTGGCGTCCCGCCAGTTGGTTAAGTCCGGCCGCCGCAGGCAACAGGGTCAGCGCCTCCGCACGGCGGGCTGCCGGCATAAGCGTGGAGACGTCCATCGCCGGCCAGCAAGTAAACATACAAGGGCATGGGATGCAGAGCATCGTGGATGTGCTGATGCAGCAGATGCGCCAAGCCTTCACGGTCAGTTACAGCCAGCGTCTTGGCCGCCAGATTTTCCAGGATCTGTTGCGCGTCGTAGGCGCTGCGGAAGAAGGCGCGATCCAGCCGGGTACGCACTCGCCGATGCACCTGCGTAGCACCAGAGATCAGTAAGACGCCGAAGGTGGCCCCGATGGGTATTGCCGCCTTCGATCCCGCCGAGAATCGTCGCGCGTAGGCCTGTCCAAACCACAGCGTCAGGCCCACGGAAACCAGCAGCATCAGGATGGCGAATCCGCGCTCCACCAGCAGGTAGCGCGCGCTGCGCCGCAGCAGTACAGGAATGGCCATCACGCGATGCTTCACTACCGCATAGGCAAACGACAGCGGAACCAGAAACAGGAATACGCCGCGCGCGAAACCCAGCCAGAAGGGTGGGCCGCTGTGCGCCAGGTCGTACGGTATGCCGATCAGAATGGCGGGCGTAACTCCCACCAGCGTTCCCCATAGCATCACATTGAGCCGGCGCCGGTCTTCGACCCGGGGCGCGCTAATCACATTCCAAATCAGCGACGCCATGCCCAGGATCACAGCTCCATAGCCGACGATCGTATTGGTCATGTCGACAGCGGATTTGCCGAGCATCGCACCAAGGAACGGCAGCGCCTCCAGATTGCCGTGGCGCATCGCCACCCCATCCGAAGCAGGCTCCGAAGACCAGCAATGCCCATTTCAGCCAGGGGAGCTTGCGATCAATCGGTGAACGCGTCGGGAACACTGCGAAGAAAAAATAGAACAGGCCGGGAAGCAGGCTCTTCATCAGGGTCTGCGCAGCATACATGAATTTCATCAGGACATCAGGAGCCACGCCGATCGTATCCGGCATACCGGGTTCCGCGATAAATCCGGCAAACATCAGCGCCAGCAGCCAGGCGTTACTGTCCTCCACCCGCAAAAACAAGACCGCCAGCCCGACCACCAGAAACAGCAGCGGGTAGAAGCCGATGACCTCCATGGCTCCTTTGCGCGCCAAAGAGGTGTCGCCGCTGCCTTGCGCCGCGCGGAAAACCGGCGTCAGCAGCAGCGGTCTGCGCCTCGCCGGGGCGTTGAATGGTCAGGTTGACAGTCTCGCCGGGATGGGAGGCAATCCAGACCTGGTCCAGAATCTGCCCGCAGGCCGCGGGCGAACTGATGTTGCGGCCGTTAATGGCCGTGATGACATCGCGCGCACGCAGACCCGACTTCTCCGCTGGACTGTTCTTCCACACGCGCTGCACGATGATTCCGCCCGGCGAAGGATCGGTGTCCATCCCAACTTCGACCGGGAGGACGACGCGCTGGTAGTACATCCAACTCACGCTGTACACGACCGTGGCCGCGGCAAACAGGATCGCCAGCGCCATCAATAGCGGCCGAAGGTTACGTTCGCGGATTGCGCTCGTCACCATAGCTTGGACGGACAGTAACTGGTTTCGGCAGTTAGTGTAGTTCATTTTGCGCATCGGGCACGGCCCCGCTCGTTTAGCATGACCTTGCATGACAATGTGGAATCGCTCCCCGAAGTGTGGGCCTGACTCGTGATTGCGGTGATCATTCCGGCTCGCAATGAAGCCGACGTAATCGGCAAATCCGTCGCATCCCTTCTGCAACAGAACGGTGTCGACGCGTTGCGCATCTTTGTCGTCGATGACAACAGTACGGACGGAACCGCGGAAGCTGCGCGGGCGGCTGCGGATCACAGTTCGCAGGGCGATCGCGTGAGCGTCATGAACGGGCGCGCGCTACCGGCCGGCTGGTCGGGCAAACTTTGGGCGGTACAGCAGGGCATTGAACAAGCCGCCTTGCTCCACCCTGAATTCTTCTTGTTGACCGATGCCGATATCGAGCATTCGCCGGAGAATGTTGCGACACTGGTTCGGATCGCCGAAGCCGGCGATTACGATCTCGCCTCCTATATGGTGAAACTGCACTGCCGCAGCGCTGGCGGAAAAGCTCCTGATTCCAGCCTTCGTATTTTTCTTCTTTCTGCTGTATCCGCCCGAAGTGGATTCGCGACCCGCGGCGCAAGACCGCCGGCGCGGCGGGCGGCTGCATGTTGATTCGTCCCGCCGCTCTGGAGCGGGCCGGAGGCATTGCCGCCATCCGCCAGGAGATCATCGATGACTGCGCGCTGGCCCGTGCGGTGAAGCGGACGGGCGGCAAAGTGTGGCTCGGATTGACGGCTGAGACGCACAGTCTGCGGGCGTACAACACATTCGCCGAAATTGAAAGCATGATCGCTCGCACCGCATTCAACCAGTTGCGGCATTCGGCATGGCTTTTGTTGGGGACGGTGCTGGGGATTTTGCTGGTGTTCGTTTTGCCGTTGGTCTTACTGGCGAGCCGGTCTGCATTGCTGGTCGGGATTGGCGGCGCTGCTTACTTGTTGCTGAGCGCCGCTTATCTGCCCATGACTCGCTTCTACCGGCTCAGTCCGTTCTGGGCTTTAACGCTCCCGTTCGGCGCGGTGTTCTATATGTTTGCTACCGATTCACTCGGCCGTTATGTATTGGTCGGGCCGTGGAGGCGAGTGGAAAGGGAGGGCCCAGGACGTCGCTGTGACCACGACATTCAAGCTTCGCCGCCAACCATTCACACCCAGACTCGCTCGCATCTCGCCTCGATAGTATTTGCCGGTCTGCGCAAGAAAAAAGGCACGGGAAGGAGAACCCGTGCCATGCGCGCCGGTTAGCGCGCGTTCTCCTGCTGAGGGGAAACTTTAGTCGTTGGCCGCGTTAGCTGCTCCGCACATGCTCGTGATCGTGCTCGCAAGTCAGAGGACACTCGCCCAGGATCGGCCGGCAGGACGGATCCTGTCCCATCTCGATCATCGGCGCCGGCACCTTCATTTCGCTGAACTGTTCGGCTTCCGTCGAATGCTCCAGTGCCGTGACCGAAGACTTGCCGCTGGCGATCACCTGCGTAACCGCGTCGAAATATCCGGTGCCGACAAAACGCTGGTGCTTGACCGCGGAGTAGCCGTGGCTGTACTCGCGCGCGAATTCCTTCTCCTGCAGGCGCGAGTAAGCGGTCATGCCCGCTGTCCTTGTACGCGCGCGCCAACTCAAACATGCTGAGGTTGAGCGCGTGGAAGCCGGCCAGAGTGATGAACTGGAACTTGTAGCCCATCTCAGCTAGCGCCGGCTGGAAGCGCGCAATGGTCGCGTCGTCCAGCTTCTTCTTCCAGTTGAATGACGGCGAGCAGTTATACGCCAGCATCTTGCCGGGAAACTTCTTGTGAATCGCATCGGCGAAGAGCTCGGCTTCCTTCAGATTCGGTTGCGAGGTCTCGCACCAGATCAGGTCGCAGTACGGCGCATACGCCAAGCCGCGGGCGATGGCCGAGTCGAGCCCGCCATGAATCCCGTAGAAGCCTTCCGGCGTGCGCTCGCCGTTCAGGAATATGCGGTCGTAGGGATCGATGTCGCTGGTGAGTAAGTGCGCGCTGTCGGCATCGGTGCGCGCCAACACCAGCGTCGGCACACCCAGAACGTCAGCCGCCAGACGTGCGGCAACCAGCTTCTGTATCGCTTCCTGCGTGGGCACCAGCACCTTGCCGCCGAGATGTCCGCACTTCTTCGCCGACGACAACTGATCTTCGAAGTGCACGCAAGCCGCGCCCGCCTCGATCATCGCCTTCATCAGCTCGAAGGCATTCAGCGTGCCGCCAAAACCGGCTTCCGCGTCGGCGATCAAGGGAACAAACCAGTTAATGCCGTTCTTGCCTTCGGAGTGGTGGATCTGGTCGGCGCGGGTCAGCGCGTTGTTCAGGCGGCGCGCCAGATTCGGCACCGAGTCGGCAGGATAAAGGCTCTGGTCGGGATACATCTGTCCCGCGTTATTGGCGTCGGCGGCAACCTGCCAGCCGCTCACATAGATGGCGCTCAGCCCGGCTTCGACCATCTGAACCGCCTGGTTGCCGGTCACCGCGCCCAGCGCGTTGACGTAGCCACCGCTGTTCAGCATCTCCCACAGGCGTTCGGCGCCGACACGGGCCAGCGTGTATTCGATCGGAAGCGTGCCGCGCAAGACGCAGTACGTCTTCCGGGGTATAAGGACGTTGGATTCCCTTCCAGCGAGGATCGGTCTTCCAGGATTTTGCGAGCTGAGCTGCGGATTCGATGCTCCGCCATTACGTGATCTCCTATTCGGTTCGAGTTACCAGGTTAGCGGTCGTATGTCGACCACGCTGGGTTAATGGCAAACGTTCAGGGCCCTGATGAACTCAGAACGAACGTTCGGTTCAATATACCGAACACTCATTCCGTATGGTGTACAAACCATAGTGGCACGCGCGGAAGTGAGCGCAAGCCAGTGTTCATAATATTGAACATAAATTCATAATCGTGTACCATGAAGCTGGATTCCCATATTGGTAAAGTGGTTGGCTATGGCTTCTTCAATGATATTTCTTCCACCGCCGTCGAACGCACGCTGTTGATCCTGGAAGCCGCTGCGCAACGCGAAGGCGGAATGTCAAACGCGGATTTCAGCCGTAAGTTGAAGATTCCAAAGAGCTCGGCGAGTTACATCCTGCGCACTCTGGAGCAGCATGGCTATCTCCGCCGCGACGGCGAGGATGGACGATATCGCCTGGGCATGAAGGTCTTGAACCTCTCGCGGGCCGCGCTCGGGGGGATTGACGTTCGCGAGGTGGCGCTGCCCGATCATGCGGCACCTGGTCGACCGCATCCACATCACTACCCACTTGGCGATCCTTGACCAGGGCGGAAGCGGTTTACGTGGAAAAGGTCGAAGCGCCCAGTTTTATCAAGATGAACACCTGGATTGGCCGCCGCATGGAAGTACATTCCACCGCTGTGGGTAAGTCGCTGCTGGCCTACCTTGATGCGAAGGATCGCGATGCCATCTTGCGCCAGCGTGGATTAAAGAAACTGACCACCCACACCATCACCACGCTGCCGAGGCTATTGCAGGAACTGGAGCGCGTGCGTCAGTTGGGGTATGCGGTAGATGATGAAGAGAACAGTCTGGGAGCGCGATGCGTCGGCGCGCCCATCTTTAACGGCGAGGGCCAGGCGGAAGCGGCCATCGCTTCCACCGGTACCATCAATGACGTCCCGCGCGACGCCGTGCCTCACGTGGCCGACATGGTGAAGGAGGCGGCGCGCCGCATCTCCCATCAAATGGGATATCGCGGCCCCTATCCGAAGACAGTGGATAATGCCTAGGGGCTGAAGGAGTGCGGGAACGTTGGAAAGACGGTATCCGAGACCACCGGCTGCGGGCGATGGTCCTGCTCAGGAACTCCGGCGCCCGCGCTTGGCTAAGCCTTCCTCACTCAGCGCTTTCTCAATACTCTTCCACACGCGTGGATCGGGATCTTCCATGGGCACCAGGAGCTTGGCACATTCCGCGATGTAGCGGAGGTCGGCCACCAGATCGGTGCAAACCGGGCACCCTTCCTGATGTCCTTGCTCCTCGGTCGTCCCGCCTCCATCGATGATGTAGGGCAGGCTCTTCTGAAACTCCGCACACGTCATAACTATTCTCTCCCGTGGGACACTGGCGGCGGCTCTATCGCCATGGTGACCGCTCTGCCCATCCCGGTGTTTCCGTGCCGGCGAGATTTTTCGCCCCGCTCGCTAACGTCTGCCCGCAGCCTTCTCCGCCTTGCTCTGCTTGAGCAGGTCCCGCAGCTTCATCCGCGCCTTATGCAGCTGCGACTTGCTGTTGCCGATGGAACACCCCATCATCTCAGCAATCTCATTGTGTTCGTACCCCTCGACATCGTGCAAGATGAAGATCATGCGGTATCCGCGGAGGTAGGCTCTCAACCGCGCGTTCCAGGTTCACTCGGTCGATCGATCCCGCCAGTACGTTGTCCCTGGTCCCGACATCCTTCCTGGGACTGTCCTCCTGTTGCGGCTCCAGAGTTTCTTCCAGGGAAACCTCAGGCAGCCCTTTCTTCCGCAAGCGCATTAGCACCACGTTCACCGCCAGTCGGTGCAGCCAGGTGGAGAATGCCGATTCCCCACGGAACGTGGCAATTTTGCGATAGAGCTGAAGGAAAGCCTCCTGGGTCAGGTCTTCCGCGTCAGCCGTATTACCGGTCATGCGCAGACAAAGCGAATACACGCGTCGCTTGTGCAGGCCGTATAGAGCTTCAAAGCATTCGGCATCGCCCTGTTGCGCCCGCGCGATTGCTTCCTGCTCGGATATGCCGCTCGCCAGGACCTTCTTGGTTATGGTCAATGTAATTTACCGGTGCTCCACGGACATTAGATGCTTCCCGTTGTGCGGCTGTTGCTTGCCGTTCCGCCATCCGCGAAGCTCAAATGCCTTTCCTTGTCCTGGTGTAAATAGGATGCCCATACTACCCGCGACGCCGGGCTCGGCGCTGATCAAGTAAGGTTAACTCACGAACAATTAAGACCTTGGCAGCGCCCTTCCACACTTTAGTCGAGGTTGCCTCGGGGCTCGGTTTCTCATAGGCCCACGTAAATTAACACGAGAAATGCTTGACAACCGATAGACGCGGGCTAAAATACCCGACAATTGAGGTTGCTTCCCGGTTCTTGGGCGATTCGTTATGAACGTCGACCGTTCGCTAAACACAACCTACAACTATCCTCAGAGCGACGCAATGGACAACCAGTGTCGGCATTCCCGAGTCCAGGTCGTCTCGCGAGACGAAGATGCGGAGTACGTCGAGTGCATGGAGTGCCGCGAGATCTTCGAATCCAGCGAGTTCCGTGACATGGACATCGAATCCAAAATCCCTACAGAAGAAGAATAACGGCTTAGGTCGAAGCAACCGCCTGCGGCAGAGCGTCGCACTCGTGTGCTCTGCCTCGCGCTCAGCGCAACTTCAGCCCCGCATCCGCAGACAATTCCGAATCGGCAAACTCTCTGGCGATAAATCGCGGATAGGCGGCGGCAGCGATCATGGCAGCATTGTCGGTCGAGAGCTTGCGGGAAGGGAAATGGACAGGCAAACCCTCCTCGGCGCCCGCGATCTGGAAGGCCGTGCGCAACTCCGAGTTGGCAGCGACGCCTCCGGTGACCAGGACCGTTGCGACGTTGTGCTCCCGCGCCGCCGACAAGGTCTTGCTCACCAGATCGTTCACCATCGCCCGCTGAAAGGACGCAACCAGATCGAGCGTCGCAGAATCGCAGGCCGCAAGAACGTCGTTCGCGCGAAGGGCTTGTCAAGCTGCGCCAGGACGCGACGCCGCTGCGCGATGCTGGCGCGCAGGTCGTGCGTTTCCACATAACGCAGCACTGCGGTCTTGATCCCGCTGTAAGAGAAATCCACGCGGCGCTCGTCCTCGGTATGACGGTTCTGAGGGTTGCGGTCGGGATGCTTGATCTGGGCGAAGGGAAACTTCACCGCCCGCGGATTGCCGTGTCGGGAGAGAAAATCAATGACCGGCCCACCGGGATATCCCAGCTCCAGCAGCTTGGCAACCTTGTCAAACGCCTCGCCGGCAGCGTCATCTCGCGTATGTCCCACATCGTGGTATATCCATGCCCATCGGCTTGCCGCTCGGCAAGGAAAAGATGGGTATGGCCGCCGCTCACTACCAGCGCCAGCACGGGAAACTGCAACTCGCGATTGCCATTCTGCCGTTCTTCCAGCAGCACAGCGTGAATGTGTCCCTCCAGATGGTTCACGCCAATAAGCGGCTTGTCGAGAGCGTACGCCAGCGCCTTGGCGTAGCTGAGGCCCACCAGCAGTGCGCCGGCAAGACCCGGGCCTTTGGTTACCGCCAAGCGCGTCGATGCTCTCGTACGTCTGGTTAGCATCTTCCAGGGCTTTGCGAACGACCGGAACGATGGCGCGGAGATGTTCACGCGACGCCAGTTCCGGAACGACTCCGCCGTAGGGTTGGTGGGTGGCGATCTGCGAATACACCACATTCGAGACAACTTCTTCGCCGGAGCGCACTACGGCCGCCGCCGTCTCGTCGCACGAGCTCTCAATGCCGAGGATGAAAACATCGTCCACACGCAACCATTGTAATCGGCGGGCCCGTAGGTGGGTTGGCACTTACGGCATTTAGCGCTGGCAGCCATTACCCGCCGCTTGAGCGCGCTTTAGTCCAACATGCCAACATGCTCCAATCGTGCCAGCTGCGATATTGCTATCATCAATCCTCGGGATGCGGAACACGCCACCAACATCGTTCGCGAGCTGCGGCAGCGCGGCTTCCAGGCCTACTTTGCCGGAGGCTGCGTGCGTGACACGCTGCTGGGCCTGGTCCCCGCGGACTACGACGTCGCAACCGATGCCACGCCGCCCGAGGTGATGCGCATTTTTCCCGAGACCTATGCCGTCGGAGCGCAGTTCGGGGTTGTGCTGGTGCCTGCGCCGGAAGACGTTCCTGCTTCCGCTGACTCCGTCCGAGCACCCGAACTACGTTGAAGTTGCTACCTTCCGCAATGACGGCGCTTACTCCGACGGCCGTCATCCCGACCAGGTCCGCTATTCGAAAGATCCCCAGGAGGACGTGCAGCGCCGCGATTTCACCATTAATGGCCTGCTGATGGATCCGCTCGACGGCAATCGCGTGCTGGATTTCGTCGGCGGCCGCGACGACTTGCAGGGCCGGCATCATTCGCGCCATCGGCGATGCGGAATGCCGCTTTCAGGAAGACAAGCTGCGCATGCTGCGTGCGGTGCGCTTCGCCGCGCGCTTTCAGTACGTGATCGAGCCGCAAACGTTTGCCGCGATTCAGCAACTCGCTCCGCTGATTCAGCAGGTCAGCCGCGAGCGCGTCCGCGACGAGCTGACCAAGATGCTCACCGAAGGCCACGCTCGACGGGCGTTTGAGCTGCTCGATACCAGCGGGCTGCTGCGCGAAGTGCTGCCGGAAATCGACCGCATGCATGGCGTCGAGCAGCCGCCGCAGTTTCATCCTGAGGGCGATGTGTGGATTCACACCCTGCTTCTGCTGGAGAAACTGCCGCCGAGATGCTCGCCTACGCTGGCCTGGGGAACGCTGTTGCACGACGTAGGCAAGCCGCCGACGTTTCGGGTTGCGCCTGACCGCATCCGCTTCGACGGACACGTCGAGGTCGGAGTGCGGATGGCGGAAGAGATCTGTCATCGTCTGCACTTCTCCAATGACGACACCAAGCAGATCGCGGCGCTGGTGGCCAATCACATGCGTTTTGCCGATGCCGAGCGAATGAAGGCATCGACGCTGAAGCGCTTCATGCGCCTGCCGAAATTCGACGAGCATTTGGAATTGCATCGCATCGATTGCCTCAGCAGCCACGGCAATCTGGCGATGTACGATTTCGTCCGCCAGCGCCTGCAAGAAAGCTCGGAGGAAGAGATCAGGCCGGCCTTGCTGTTGAGCGGACGAGACCTGATTCAGCTTGGCTACAAGCCCGGGCCGCGCTTTCGCGAGATGTTGGCGGCGATCGAGGACGCGCAACTGGAAGGATCGCTGCGCAGCAAGGAAGAGGCGCTGGAGTTTGTGCGCCGCGAATTTCCGCCCACTAGCTGAAGGCGGCCTGGTAGCACGTCTGGCAAAGGCGAAAAGCGAAGAGCGAACCGCGACGAGTGACCAAGCTGGTCTACAATGAGACTTCAATCATGCAGCATGCCAGCGCAACCCTGAGAAAGATTTTCCGCCAGACCGTGCGCCACCAGGGCGACAGCGCGGCAGTGCTGGCGTGGCCGCTTGCCTGTGGCGCTAAGACAGCGGAGCGGACGAATGCGATCAATTTTGCGGCGGGCGTGCTTACGGTTTCCGTTCCCGACGAGGCGTGGCGTCATCAATTGCAAAGCTTCAGCTCGCGATACCTGGCTGCGCTGAACCAAGTCACCTCCGAGCCCGTAAGCAGGATTGATTTTGTCACGGTGAAGAACGCCGAACGCTGATCCCACAAATACATTTATGGTTTCCGAAAAAGATGTTTCCTACGTTGCGGACCTGGCGCACCTTGAACTGACGGACGAGGAGCGCCTGCGCATGTTGAAAGACCTGAACTCGATTCTGGGTTATATCGACCGGCTAAACCAGTTGGATACCAGCAACGTGGAGCCGATGGCGCAAGTGGCCAGCCGTTACGGCGAGCGCAAAGATGAGGCCAGCGGTTTCGCCTTCGCCATGCGCAGCGATGAGCCGCGTCCCTGCCTGCCGCGCGAAGAGGCGCTGCGGAATGCGCCCGGTTTCCGACGGAACTTTCTTCAAAGTCCCTAAGGTAATTGAGCGTTGACCATGAACCTCGACTTGCTAACCGTCGATTCCGCGCGCACTGCGGTGCTGGAAAAAGAAACCACAGCCGCGGCGCTGGTGGAAGCTTTCTACAAGAAGATCGAGGCCGAGGATGGTGCCATCGGCGCCTACCTCACGCTGAGCAAGGATCGGGCCTATCGCCAGGCTGCGCGCATCGACGCCCTTGCCGATAAGGGTGACGAACTTCCGCCGCTGGCGGGAGTGCCGGTGGCGATCAAGGATGTCTTCACCACCAAAGACGTGCGCACCACCGCGGGATCGAAGATTCTGGCCGACTTTATTGCTCCCTATGACGCCACCGTGGTGTCGCGGCTTGAGGACGCGGGCGCGATCATCCTGGGCAAAACCAATTGCGATGAGTTCGCCATGGGCTCGTCGAACGAGAACTCCGGCTTCCATCCCGTGCACAATCCGCGCGATCGCTCGCGCGTGCCCGGAGGCTCGTCCGGCGGTTCTGCGGCCACGATTGCCGCCGGAACGGCCGTGGCTTCGCTCGGCTCCGATACCGGCGGCTCCATCCGTCAGCCCGCCGCATTCTGCGGCGTGGTCGGGCTTATGCCGACCTATGGCCGCGTCTCGCGCTATGGCCTGATTGCGTTCGCTTCGTCGCTTGACCATCCTGGGCCGTTCGGCAAGACCGTCAAAGATGCCGCGTTGATGTTGCAGGCCATCGCCGGACGCGATCCGCTCGACTCCACCACCGCTGACGTTCCCGTTCCCAACTATCGCCAGCAGATCGGCCAGCCAGTCATCGGCATGAAGGTCGGGGTTCCGCAGGAGTACTTCGAAGAGGGCATTGATCTGGAAGTCAGCACTGCGGTGCAGTTCGGAATTGAGGAGCTGAGGAAAGCTGGAGCCGAGATTGTTCCCATCTCTCTGCCGCATACCTCGTACGCCATACCAACCTACTACGTAATCGCGACCGCCGAGGCCTCGTCGAATCTGGCGCGCTATGACGGCGTGCGCTACGGTTTGCGCGCCGGCGACGGGAAAACTTTGAGCGAGATGTATCGCCGCACCCGTGATGCCGGCTTCGGCGCGGAAGTGAAGCGCCGCATCATGCTGGGAACGTATGCGCTAAGTGCGGGATATTACGATGCCTATTACTTGAAGGCGCAACGCGTGCGCAGCCTGCTGGCTCGCGATTTCGATGAGGCCTTTGCCAAAGTCGACGTTATCGTCACGCCAACAACCCCTACGCCGGCATTCAGGCTTGGCGAAAAGACAGAGGATCCGCTGGCCATGTACCTGGCCGATATCTTCACCGTCACCGCCGACCTGGCTGGTATTCCCGGAATCTCGATTCCATGCGGCAACAGCAAAGCAGGGTTGCCGATCGGCATGCAGATCCTGGGAAAGCATTTCGATGAAGCGACGGTGTTGCGCGTCGCCCACGTCGCCGAACACGCGCTGGCAGCCAAGGTTTACTAGGTAGAGCTCCCCGCACAGGTATCGCCGTTCCGGCCCGCTGATGCCGTACTTCGACGGCGGATTGCGCTTTTGGAAAGGCGAAGTCGCACGGGCTTTTATTCCGGAATTGCCGGCGCCTCCCGGGCGTGCCGTCAAGCGACCGGTTAGGGCAAAATAGTCATTATGGACATTTACTTCCTGCGCCACGCCAATGCCGGCGAAGCGAAACTGAATTCCGCCAAGGATGAAAAGCGGCCGCTGGACAAGCTGGGCATCCAGCAGTCCCACGATGTGGGACGTGCCTTGGCGGCGCTGGAGGTAACCGTCGATGCCATTATCTCCAGTCCGTTGCGGCGGGCGACGCAGACCGCGTCGGTTGTAGCCAACGAGATGGGGTATGAGGACGAGATTGTTACCGATGTCGCGCTCCGCCCAGAAGCCACCTGCCAGCAGTTCCAGGAGTTGCTTCGCCGGTACGGTCGCCAGGACGCGATCCTGGTCGTGGGCCACAATCCCAGCATGACGGAGTTCGTGAATCAACTATTGGCGGGTGAAGCTGCTCCTCAGGCCGTCGAAATGAAAAAGGGCGCTATTGCGAAAGTAGAAAAGACCGGGCTCCGTCCGGCCGTGCTCAAGTGGTACATGCCGCCGAAGATTGTGCGCTCGATTCAGCAGGCTTCCGCCAGCAACTCGCGGCCGAAAACGGTCTCGAAGTAATCCTTTTCCTGCTCCACTGCCCACAATTCAAGCTCGACACCTTCCGGCGGGTGTGGGGTCAGCAGCAAGCGCACTTGACCATCCTGGTGGAGACGGACCTTCAACTGACTGACGGCCGCGCGCCGGCCCTGATCCAGCGCTCTTGCCAGACGCAGTAACGAGACGGCCTTGGCGACGTGAATCTGATGAACGCCGGGGAGGATGCTCATCACGCGGTCGTTGGGCGTAGGCAGCGACTTGCCCACGTAACGGGCAATGCCGGCGATGATGCGGCGCTGCAGCGGCGTGTAGCCGAATAGTTCTGAGTTGGCGATGACGTAATAAGTATGGCGGCGCCGTCCTGAGCGATTGATGTAGGCGCCGACCTCATGCAGCATGGCAGCCGCCTCCAGCCAATCGGCATATTCCGCGGGCAGTTGATGCACTCTTTTTAAACGCTGGAAGAGCTGCAATGCCAGGTCGCGAATACGCTGGGCAAATTGCAAGTCGGCGCCATAGTGCTTGGCTACAGCCAGCAGGGCGTCGTGCCGCTCCGACTCCACGCGTTCGCGCATGGCCGCGCTGGCGTTGTAGTCGACCATCATCTGCGCCAACAGACCATCGCGCAAACCCAACGGCAAGTAGCGGAAGCTGTGCAGTTGGCAAAGCTGCATCAGTTCGGCAAAAACCATTGTGCCGGCCACGATGATCTCGGCCCGCCGAGGGCCAATGCCGGGCAGGGCGCGCCGCTGCGAGAGATTGCGTCGGCTAAGTTCCTTCAGCAGAGATGCCACGGCGGCTTGCGGCACGGTGTGCGGCTTGCTCTCATCGTAGCCGCGCCCCTTGGCGGCGTAGAGTCCAGAGAGCGCAGCCGGTGTGCCCGAGGTTGCCAGCACCATCTGGAGCTTGGCGCCGATGACGCGTTTTCGGATGCGGGTCACCTCGCGCTGAATCACGCCGCGCATCTGTTCGAGCTCGATTCGCCACGGGGGATCGTGATGCAGGAAGGTCTGAGTGAGACGCACGGCGCCGATTGGCAAGCTGACCATGTCCTCGATATGGCCGGAGATGGAGAGCGTCAATTCGCAACTGCCGCCGCCCAGGTCGATGAGCAGAGCGCGCTTCTTAGAAACCCGAGCGCCGGAAAGGACTCCCAGGTGAATGAGGCGGCCCTCTTCCAGCCCGGAGATGACGTCGACCTTCCACCCGGTGGAAGTGAGCACCCAATCGCGAAAGGCGCGGCTATTGCGGGCATCACGCAAGGCGCTGGTGGCGACTACGCGTACGCGGTCCGCGCCGTAGGATTGCGCAGCGCGATGAAAGCGCCGCAGCACGCGCAGGGTGTGCGCCATGGCCTGGGGGTCGAGCGCGCCATTGGAAAAGACGCTCTCGCCCAGACGCGTCACTTCGCGCTCTTCGTGAAGCTCCTCCAGGCGGCCGCGCACCGCCTTCGCAATCTTGAGCCTCACCGAGTTGGAACCAATGTCGACTGCGGCGAATGTGGGCATGCGCGCTAAGAGGATATCAGTTGCGCTGGGCCCGAGCAGCCAGCTTTTCCGCTGCTGATAAACTCAGTGGTTATGCTGCCGGCCAGCGAGCGCTCAGCCGCTCCGTTTGCATCGAAGCAAGTCGCTGTCTCCGCCTCCGGAGTATCGCCTCCCGGCCCCAAGCTTCTACTACTTCTGTTGACGATTGCCGGCGCGGCGTTGCGTCTGCTCCATCTGGGCGCCAAGAGCCTGTGGCTGGACGAGCCCGCGACCGTCGCCATCGCCCGCCTGCCGTGGCCGCAGTTCCAGCACATCTGGTGGTACGGCGAGGCCAGCTATCAGGGCGCTTATTTCTTGCTGATGCGCGCCTGGTTGCACCTGGGACAAAGCGAAGCCTGGATACGTCTGCCCTCGGCCATCTTTGCCATCGCTTCGATTCCGCTCATCTATTTTGTGGCGCGCAGATTGGCGGGCGAGACCGCGGCCCTGGCTTCCGCCGCATTGCTGGCGTTCAGCCCCACCCACGTTTACTACTCGCAGGAAGCTCGCGGATACCCAATGGCGATCCTGCTGGTGCTGGCATCGGCATGGTTTCTGGTGCGGGCCGTCGAAGGCAACCGCGAGCGCGATTGGCTGTTGTGGACGGCGTGCAGCGCGCTTGCCTTCTATACGCACTTCTTCGCCGCACTGGCGCTGCTGGCCCAGGGATGCTCTCTGCTGGTGCTACGAAAGCCGGATCGATGGCGGCGCATGTTCGTCCACGGCGGCTTGCTTCTGGCGCTGGCTGCGCCTGGACTGACGTTGGTCCTGCGCGTGCCGGCACACACGACTTCGTTTCCCTGGATGCCGCAAGCCACGCCGAAACAGATACTGCATCTGGCATTGTTTTTCGGAGGCGCCGGAGAAAAGCTGGTTCTCTCCGCCGTGCTGTGGATTGCGGCGCTAATGGCGATTTGGCGCGACCGCAAAGACGCACCGGAGATTTTCTGGCGCGGCGCTCTGCTGCTTTCATGGGCGTTCGTACCCGTGTTGCTCATGGCCCTTGTCTCGCTCTACAACCCGGTCTTCGTGCAGCGCTACATGATCTTCTGTTTGCCGGCGACCATTATGCTCGCGGGCCGCGGCATGATTGCCTTACCCAAACACCATCTGGGTTTCTGGCTGGTGCTCGCCTTGTGCGTCAGCTCCATCGTGAACATCTTCGTAGGATATCGAAAGCCGCGCGAAGACTGGCGGGATGCGACTGCGGCCGTGCTGGCCGCCGCTCAACCTGGCGATGCGGTGTTGATCTACCCCAACTTCGCGCGCCCGGGCTTCGACTATTACTACGATCTGCGTCGGGCGAGTGCTCCGGCTGTGCGCGTCTTCGGACGCTTCTATGACAGCGGCACGGATTATCGCGAGTTCGAGCTGCCTTTCAGCCGCGATCCCAGGGCGTTTCCTCATGTCTGGGTCGTCCTGCGCGACGGAAGCCCACCGCGAGACTACACGCCGGACATGCAAGCAAAGCTGCGAACGATCTTTGGCGAGCCGCGCGCGCAAAAGTTCGAAGGCTTAACAGTGTTGGAGTTCGGACACTAATAGAGCCCGTTGAGCGCGGCCTCACTTCGGCTTTCGCAGGGTGAAGAGAAGGAACGTGTACTCCAGACCGAAGGGCTCCCATCGGATAGGTTTTTCGTCGCACTCCAGATCGACAGATCCAGTAGTCCCGAATCCCACCGACCGTGCCAGATCCAGAGCAGCCTCAATTTTCAGCCTGGAGAAGATCGTGATCGGCGTGCCGTGGGCGACGTGGCCCTGGGTGTCGATTGGATCCGCATAGTAATCGGTTGAAGTAATCAGCAGCCCCTGCGGCTTCAGCAGGCGGTACATCTCGCGGAAGTAGTCGTGCAGCGGAACGCCGTGCTCGATCACGCTGAGGCAGGCGATGGCATCGAAGAATCCGTCAGGAAAGGGAGTGCGCGTCAGGTCTCCCGGCAGGTAATGGATGGGCCCACGGCGCGTGGGAGCAGTGAAGTCCAGATTGATGCCGTAGAGTTCGCGATAGCCGTAGAGAAACAATGCCGGCAGAACGTTGCTATAGATTTCTGCGCCGGCGTCGAGAATGCGGCTGGACGAATTGGTGTGGGCGAGAATGGTGGTAACGGCGGCAAGGTGGTCCCAGTTTTTTTCGTCACCACGATGCAATGGAACATGCAAGCGCTTTCCGTTGGCGAGTGCCGCTTGCCACTCTGCTTTATTTTTCAGAGTTCCATTCGCGATGTTTGGGCCAGGAGGTTGCGACAGTGTCGACAGCTCCGAATTTCACTCGCAGGTAGAGACGATAGATTGAGCTGGGACACAGGACAATCCCTTTGACGCGGCGAAAGAAACGGCGCGAGGCGGGGACTTGGGAAGTGTTTGGAGGTGAGCCAAATTAGGAAGATATCCCGGCGGCAACGATTCTGTTGCAACCGGCAGAAGGATTGCGGTAGCCTCACGATCTTCGTGCCGGACATGACCCAAGTGTCACCGTTCTCGCCAGAGCCATAGACTTCTGGGTGATGCAGTTGGCCGACATGGTCAGTCGTTGAAGTATTCTGGATTGTGGCCGTACTTTGGGCCACACGAAGCCCGCGCAGCCGGGCTTTGGTCTGAGCATCTAGGAATCGATGGCCGAGGAATCCCAACAACCTGAACACGAATCTCTTCGCTCCGTCCTCGAGGAGGAGAAGCAGGAGTTTGTCCGTCCGGCGTCGCGCGAGTCGAAGCTCTCGCTGGCGGTTCGGGCGCTGCGCCATCGCAACTTCCAGCTGTTCTTTGCCGGCCAGCTTATCTCGCTGATCGGTACCTGGATGCAGACCGTGGCGCAGTCGTGGCTGGTCTATCGCATGACCGGCTCGGCGTTGCTGTTGGGCGCCGTCGGCTTTGCCAGCCAGATTCCGGTGTTCATCATGGCCCCGGTTGGCGGCATCGTCGCCGACCGTCACAATCGCCAGCGCGTGGTCATCGCAACGCAGACGGCGTCGATGATACTGGCGGGAATTCTTGCGGCGCTCACGCTTACGCATCGTGTGCACGTCTGGCAAATCATGGTGCTGGCGGCGTGGACTGGGCGTGGTGAACGCGTTCGACATTCCCGCGCGGCAGGCATTCCTCATCGACATGGTCGGGCCGCGAAGACCTGATGAACGCGATCGCGCTGAACTCCTCGATGTTCAACGGAGCGCGCATCATCGGGCCGGCGATTGCGGGAATTCTGGTCGCGTCGATCGGCGAGGGCTGGTGCTTCTTCGCTAACGCGGTCAGTTATATCGCGGTGATTGCCGGGCTGTTGCTGATGCGCATTGAGCATCGGGCGAAGCTGGCGACGCAGGGCTCGCCGCTGGAGAATGTGCTGGAGGGTTTCGCCTATGCGCGCAATACCGGACCGATTCGCGCCATCTTGCTGATGCTTGGTCTGGTGAGCTTCGTGGGGATGCCATACACGGTGCTGATGCCGGTCTTCGCCGATCAGATTCTGCATGGCGGCGCGCAAGGGCTGGGAATTCTGATGGGCGCGACCGGCGTCGGCGCGCTGCTGGGCGCGGCCAGCCTGGCGGCGCGGGTGGGAGTCCGAGGACTGGGAAAGGTGATTGCGATGTGTGCGTGCGGCTTCGGACTCAGCTTGATTCTGTTTTCGTTTTCCAGAATCTTTTGGCTATCGACGTTGCTGCTGCTGCCGGTTGGATTCTTCATGATGGTGCAGATGGCTTCATCCAACACACTCATTCAGTCGATGGTGCCGGATCGGCTGCGCGGCCGGGTCATGGCGGTCTATTCCATGATGTTCATGGGAATGGCGCCGTTCGGCGCGCTATCGGCGGGGGCGGTGGCGCATCATCTCGGCGCACCCTGGACGGTGGCAGTGGGCGGCCTGGCTTGCATGGGGGGAGCGATTCTGTTCTGGATGCATCTGCCAACCATTCGCAGCGAGACCCGCGAACTTGTTCTGGCTCAGGCAATGACCGGAGGATCGCCGGCGGAAGAAATGACCAGCCGGGGACTGTCGTAGCGGAGAAGACCTGGCGAAGAATTTAGTGAGTGGTGGTTGCGGGTGGCTTGTGGGTGCTGCTGCCGCTGGCCACGCCCAGACGGCGCAGTCGGTCGCGGGCTTGCGAAGCTTCGATGGAGCGCGGATAGCGCGCGATCAGGCTGTTCAACTCACGAACTCCGGCGTCGCGCTGTCCCAACTCCAGCAGCGCGTAGCCCTTCTTCAGCTGCGCCGCGGCAGCCTTGCTGCCGCCCGGATATTGCTCCAGCACCTTGTCGTAATCCTTCACCGCCGCTTCAAAGTTGCCCTGGCGATATTCGATGTCGGCAATGTAGAACTGCGCGTTGGCCGCCAGATCGGTGTTCGAGTAGTACTTGATGTAGTCGCCGAACTCCTGCGACGAAAGATCGTACTTGCCGGAGTTGTAATCGCGCAGCGCGTTGTTGTAGAGAACATCCGGCGGAGGCGCAGCGGAGGCATCGCCACCTGGCGGCGTCGCGTTGGCGAGCGCCGCTTGGCGCCGGGGTCATGCCGGGCTGACCGGCCGGCAGGTTCTGTCCCCCCTGTTGCATGTCGTCGAGCTGCTTGCTGACCTTCGCCAGCCGCGACTTCAACTCATCCACCGAGTCGTGCAGCGACTGGACCTGCGTGGAGAGTTGATCGATCTTGCCGTTGTTGTCTGCGGTCAGACCTTGCATCTTGTTCTGCAGATCGTTGACCGTGGCGTTCATCTTGTTGACGCTGTCGGCGCTCTGCTCGATGAGGTTCTTCATCACGCCCATGTTCATGTCGACGGACTGCTGCAGGCGCGCAACCTGGTCCTGCAGCGATTGAACCTGGGTCTGCAGTTGCACCATGTCTTTGTTCGCGGCAAAGCGAGGGGGCTGCCTGCCGTCAGCACCATGGCCGCGATGGCCAGCCAACGTAAGGTGTTGCGAATTCGCATAGGTCATGTCCCCAAAGAAATTTCGATTGCCTACTCTAGAAGAGACTATGGTACGCCGAGGATGTCACCATCGGCGAGGAAAGGGCGTGGGCGGCGGTAAACCGATCTCGCCGCCCCTCGTGTCGGTCGCTCTACTGCTGATAAACAAAATGCGCTCGCCGGTTTTGCGCCCAGCAAGCTTCCGTGCTCTCGGTGCAGAACGGCTTCTCCTTGCCGTAGCTGATGGTGCGAATGCGGTCCGCCGAAATCCCCAGCGAGATCAGCGCCTGCTTGGTGGAGTTGGCGCGATTGTCGCCCAGCGCCAGGTTGTACTCGGTCGAGCCACGCTCGTCGCAGTGTCCCTCGATGAGTGAACTTCATGTTGGGATGCTGCTGCAGGAAGCTGGCATCGGCCTGCAGCACCCGCTGATACTGCTGCGAGATGTCGTAGCTGTCGTAGTCGAAGAACACGTCCTTCATGCTCTGCGCGAACAACTGCGGCTTCCGTCTGGTTGGACGTCGTGTCGGCGGAGGGCGCGGCAGCCGGCGTTACGGTGACCCGCGCCGTTGCTTCCTGGGTGCCGCTATCGTTCCTGGCGACCAGGCGGTAGGTCGTCGACTCGGTTGGCGTCACCGCTGCGCGAACCGCTGGGATCGACCTTGCCTAACTGATCGATGCTGACATCGGTGGCGTAGTCGGTCTTCCAGATCAAGGTGGTTGATTGGCCGGCGGTGATGGTGTTGGGATTGGCGGTCAAGGAAGCAGTCGGCGCCGGAGCAGGAGGCGGTGGTGGCGGCGGCGGTGGTGGTGGCGCTTTCTTGCCGCAGGCACTCACCATCAGGACTACGGCCAGCGCGATCGTGATCTTGCTCCATTCACTCCATGTTCGCTTCAACTCTTCTCCTCCCTTTCAACGCGAGAGCACTCGCAGTAGTTGATGACAGGGCCGAAGTGTGCTCCTTCTGCCGCCCGTCGTGTCAAGGCCGAACCTTGTAACCCATTGTTAGAATAAAACCCTTAACCCGTGTTCAACAATTGTTCCACGTGGAACAAATAACGAACATCCGTTAGAACCAAAACCATCCCCGCGCTACTTGAAGCTCCAGTTCGGTTGCGAATTTTCCCCCGAGGTCGTCAGCTGCCGCTGTTGGCTGCCGTCGGCCAGCATGGTCCAGATTTGCACCTTGCCGGTGCGGTTCGACTGAAACACGATATGCCGGCCATCCGGCGACCACGAGGGAAAATCGTTGCGCCCGCCGTCATGGGTCAACTGCGCCCATTGTTTGCTGGCGACGTCCATGATGTAGATGTCACTCGCACCCGGCGCGCCAGGGCCATAGTGCCGCACCCAGGCGAACGCCAGGAACTGCCCATTCGGCGACCACGACGGCGACACCGCATACCCCTGGTCCGTCACGCGGCCCGCATTCGTTCCATCCGATGCCATGGTGTAAATCTGCGGCAGTCCGGTTCGCCCGCTGACCCACGCGATCTGCGCGTTCGTCTTCGGATTCCAGGTCGGCGAAACGTCGGGACTTTTGTTCTCCGTCAAACGGCGGACATTAGCGCCCAATGCGTTGACCGCATAGATTTCCGTGTTGCCCGTGCGCGAAGACGAAAACGCAAGGTTCTGTCCGTCTGACGACCACGCTGGCGAATAATTGTCTCCTCCGAAGTGCGGGAAAGCTGACCAGCCGGTTGAGGTCGAGCGAGTACATCAGGATTTGCCAACCATCTTTGGTCACGCCGGAGAATGCCACTCGCGACCCATCGGGCGAAACATGCGGCGACAGCGCGATCGATCCCAGATGCGTCAATTGCTTCTGGCCGGCGCCGTCGTAATCCATCTGCCAGATTTCCTTCGAGCCGCTGCGCGCACTGACGAAATAGAGCTTGGTCTCGGCGATCCCTTGCACGCCGCCGCCCAGGACGAAAGATGATCTCGTCGGCAAAGCGGTGCGCGATCAGCCGCGCGTTGCCGTCGTTCGCCTGCTCGCGATACTGCTTGCCCAGAACCTGCGGCGATTGCGGGTTCTTGGTGTCGTACAGCCAGCCCTGGACGTTGAGATATCCTCCCTGGACACCAAGGTTGCCAAAGGCCAGCATACTGGCGTTCGGCGGCGGGCTGCTCCAGTCGGCTTAGATGCACGTCCTGCGGCGCGCCGGGAATCGACATGGGATAGAAACTGCGCGAGACCATGTCGAAGATGCCCGCGGCCTGCAGATCGTTTCCCAGCGTAGTGTTGAAGGTCGTCGCCAGGTTTTGCGTGCCCGTGTCGGTGGCTACCAGCTTGAAGTCGGGCGCGGCCAGACGAATTTTTTCTACGCCAAGGCCGGTGCCGGTGCGAATCCAGTCCTGTGCCGACAGGCCGGCGCTGGCAACGAGAACGAAAAGGAACAACACCAACAGAATTGCCGAGTATCGTCTCATGCTTCCTGATTCCCCGAGGTTCGCTTCGAAGCAGCGCACTTTTAGCCGCGCCGCTAATTTATTAATTCGTGTCATCCTGAGCGGAGGATCGCGTCTTTTGCGATCCGGAGTCGAAGGACCCCTATTCCCCGCAGGCTCTACCGTTTGTAATCAAACCAAAACTCCACGGCCACATACCGCCCCGCGTACTCCGGCGGCAGCGGTCCGAAGGTGTCAATCCTCTGCAACGCCCGCGTCGCCGACAGATCGAGCGATGGAACTCCGCTGGATTGCTCCACCCGGATGTTATCCGGCGCGCCCGAGCGGTCGATTTCAAAGTAAATGTAGACGCGCCGCGCGGTATCGACATTTGGATCCACTTCGTATTTCAGCCAGTTGTCCGAGACTTTGCGTCGCACCGCATCCACATACCATCCAAAGCGGCTGCCAAAATCCCCCGTGCCGCCGGTGAAGCTCAAGCCGCCCTTGGCGCCGCCTGCCGCAAACGAACCGTACGGCCCGCTGACCGGACCACCTTCGCCAAAGGGAATCTTGTTGTCCTCCACCTTGGCCACTTCCTTGGGCGGCGGCTTTTTCTGCGTAGTTTCGTGAGGACCCACGCGTTTGGCCTCCGGCGCGGGAATAGGAATCGCCTTTGGCTCCTCTTTCGGCTTCTCTTTGGGCGGGGATTGCGCCAGCCCCTTCGACTGGTTTGCCAGCACGTTCTGCGTCTGCGTCTGCGGAGCCGGCAACGGAATACTCCTGACCAGCGTCGCGCTCATCGCGCCACCTCCTCCGGTTGTTCCGCCCCAACTCTCGCCCCGCCCGCTGGGAATGAGATAGCCGAACAATGCGAGGGCGAACAATGCCACATGCAGCGCCACTGAACCCAGCAGTGGGACGCCGACGTTGCCCTCGGCTTGAAAAATGTCAACGTCGGCTGCCATTCTTCTCCAGCGGTTGCGTGACGATGCTCACGTTGCTGATGCCGGATTGCTTCACGGCGTCCATCACAGTCGCGAAGGCGCCAAAGGGCACGTTCTCGTCGGCGCGCAGGAACACCGACTGGCCCTCCGGGTCGCGGATCTTCTGGTGGATGCGTTCGCCGATCTGGTTGATGTTGATGGGCTGATTATTCAGGAACACATTCTGGTCGCGGTCGATGGTGATCACCAGCCGCTCTTCCGTAATCTCTTTGACCGTTTTCGTATGTGGGACGGCGACTTCAATCCCCGACTGCAACACTGGCGCAGTCACCATGAAGATGATCAGCAGCACCAGCACCACGTCCACCAGCGGAGTGACGTTGATGTCGGAGAGCGACGATTGTGTCCGGCCTTGTGCGTTAGTGAACGCCATTACCGCCGCTCCACGCTGGCGGGAGTGCGGGCGGTGCTGGCCTGCGCGCGCTCCACTTCGTTGATCAGTTCCAGGCTGAAGTCGTCCATGCGCGCCCCGAATTCGCGGATGTGCTGCATAAACATGTTGTAAGCAATGACGGCCGGGATTGCAGCGAACAGTCCCGCAGCCGTCGTGATCAGCGCTTCGGAGACGCCGGGCGCGACCGCGCGCAGTGTGGCCGACCCGGCAGTACCTAATCCGTGAAAGGCGTCAATGATGCCCCAGACGGTGCCGAACAATCCGATGAACGGCGTGACCGCGCCCGTCGTCGCCAGCCAGGGCAGCCGGCTTTCCAACCGCGTCAGCTCTTCCGATGACGCGATCTGGGTCGCGCGCTGCAATGCTGTCATGCGCAGGGGATACGACGCCTGCTTGCGCAGCTCGTTATAAGCGCCCTCGAAGACGGCAACCAGCGGGCTGGGCCTGAACTGTTCCACCACGGCAGCGACGTCGTTCAGCCGCTCCGACTTGCGAAACATCCGGATAAAGCGATTGCTCTGCACCCGTGCCCGCCGCAGCAGTCCCCACTTGGAGAAAATGATGGCCCACGAGCCAAGGCTGAACAGCAGGAGGATGACGAGGACGGTCTTGGCGACCAGACCGCTATTTTCAATTAGACCTGAGATTTCACCACCGATGGCCAAAGCGAGCAAAGAAGAGAACACATTCATGAGACGAAACAGGCTCTACTTTCGTTACTGGCATTATAAGCATTTGATGCCGCATGGGTCTGTTGCGCGATGAGGTTCCTGTGGAGGCGGCAGCTGTCAGCTCTCAACCGTGAGCTGTCAGCTTGGCTTTTCGCTCTTCGGCTTTCGCTTTTCGCAAAAATGCCCGCCATGTGGATGATTTGTAACATGGGCTGCGGACATGTGACGCTTCCGTTTTCGCAAGAGTGGACTATGCTGCCGGATTCAGCTGGCAGGGCGAAACTGAGGTTAGCCCCGGGGCGTGAGCCCGGGGTAAGCCGAACAAGGGGACTGAGTCCCGTAGGGAGGGCACAGGTTTTGAAGAGGCCTTTGAAAACGATGGTCCTCAAGAGAGAACTCACACAACGAACACCGTTCCGCTGACAGCTGACGTCTGACAGCTTTACTGCTAGACTTCGGCTAACTGGAAAAATCACCGTGCTCCTCGAACTGCGGGTCGAAAACTACGCGGTCATCGACAATGTTGCCGTGGAGTTCGCCTCCGGGCTCAATCTCCTGACCGGCGAAACCGGCGCTGGAAAATCCATTCTCATTGATGCGCTGGCGCTCCTGCTCGGCGACAAGGCCTCGAGCGACGCTGTTCGCCACGGCACCGAAAAAGCAACGGTCTCGGCGGTGTTCGAAGCGGGTCCTGCGGCGCTCGACGCTGTTCTGGAAGCCAACGGAATTGACGGCGAAGATGGCCAGATCATTCTTCGCCGCGAAATTGCGGCGAACGGCAAGGGCCGCGTCTTCATCAACAATCAGCCTGCAACGGTAACGGTCCTCAAGCAACTTGCTCCTCATCTTGCGGTGATTCATGCGCAGAACGCAGCCGTGCTGGCCTTCGATGCCGGATCGCGTCTGGCGTTGCTGGACAGCTTCGGTGGTTGTGACGGCTTGGCCGTAGCGCGCGCGTTCGACGCCTGGAATCAAGTGCGGCATCGCATTGCCGACCTGGAGCGCGACGAACACGATCGCCTGCGGCTGCTCGATCTGTGGACCTATCAACGAAAAGAAATTGCCGACGCGCAAGTCCAGCCGGAGGAGGACGTGAAGCTCGAGGCCGAGAAGCGCGTCCTGGCAAATTCCGAGCGCGTGCGCACCGCGGCCATCGCCGCCTACGGCGCGCTCTATGAGAGCGATACATCTGCCGCGGCTTCGCTTCGTGCGGCGACGCGCCAGATCGAAGAGCTGCTGCGCTTCGACGAGCAATTTCGCGATGCTGTGCCCGAGTTGGACTCGGCGCGTATCACCATCGAAGACATCGGCGCGCGGCTGCGCGATTACGCAGAGGACATAGAGGCGTCGCCCGAGCGTCTTGCAGAAGTGGAAGACCGGCTGGCCGCGATCGATCGGCTGAAACGCAAGTACGGGCCCAGGCTGGAAGATGTGATCGCGCTGGGCGATGAGCTCGAACGCAAGCTGAACGAGATGGAGAACAAGGATGAGGTGCTCCGCAAGCTGCGCCTTGAGCTTGCGGCGGCGGCAGAGCAATACCTTCAATCCGCGCGAGCGCTGTCGCGGCATCGTTACGAAGCGGCGCGCAAACTGGAGAAGCTGGTCGAGAGCGAGATAAACGAACTGGCGATGAAGGCTCGTTTCAAAGTCGAAGTCAGCGGCACCGACGAGGAAGGGAACTGGACGGCCAGAGGTTTCGACCAGGTGCAGTATCTGATTTCGGCTAACCCCGGCGAGCCGCTTGGTCCGGTGGATGAAATCGCTTCCGGCGGCGAATTGTCCCGCGTGATGCTGGCGTTGAAGACCAGCGTGGAAGCCGGGCAAAGCAAGAGTGCCGGTCGAAACGGCGACACTCCCACCCTTTCGCAAAAGAGGCGAAAGGATGGGGCACCCGAGGATTCACATCAGCGAACGCTCGTATTCGACGAGATCGACAGCGGCATCGGCGGGCGTGCGGCCGAGGCTGTGGGCAAGAAGCTGAAGCAACTCTCGCGGACCAAGCAAGTGCTGTGCATCACGCACCTGCCGCAGATTGCGTCATTCGCCGACCAGCACTACCTCATCGAGAAGAAAGAAGCCGGCGGCAGGACGAAGACTTCAGTTCGTCCTCTTGATGCCGAAGAGCGCACCCGCGAGATCGCGCGCATGATAAGCGGCGCGAAGCTGACAGACACTTCACTGAAGCACGCCGAGCAGATGCTGAAGAACAGTGGCCAGTGGTCAGTAGTCAGTGGCCAGGCGGACATTTGAGCTGGGTCTGGTCAATTCAGATCACACAGTCAGCGACTAATTGGTGCTTACTTGATCGCTCCGTCTTTGCCAGCAATCCTGCGCAACAATCCGATCTGTCCGGCGTGATAGCTCTCGTGAAACTGCAGACGGGCGAGGGCGTCGCCGATCGGGCCCGCCAGAGGCGGACGATTAAACTCTTCAGGAACATTGCGCGACAATTCTTCCTCTGAGATCGCGGACAGCGCCGGAATGAGTTGCCGGTGGGCATCGCTCAACAGTCCCCGCAGGGTTGCCAGATCCAGATAGTTGCTATCGGGGCCAGGATGGCTGCCGCGCTGGTATGTGGCGGCTTGCGCTGCTTCGAGTACAGGCGCTCCGCCCACCATCTTCAGCATCATGCCGCGATAAAGCACGATGTGGCCGAGCACCCAGTTCAGACAATTACCGCAAGGTTGCGGCTGCACCAGGCTTTCTTCCTCGGTGAGATCTTGCAGATTCTTATTGATGGCTCCGTAGCTGATTTCGTACATCTTGGCAATATCGCTGCCCGTCATAAGTGCGCTCGCTTTCGTTGAGGTTTGTTTGGGGTCGATTGTATACGGCCCAGACATACAAACGGCACTGTCCCCGCGATTTTGGCGGCGGCTGTCGGCACGGCTGAACGGGCTGCGGAAAAAGCCGGAAAGCAGGTCCCTCCACTCGGACTGAAGTCCTCGGTCGGGATGACACGTTAAGAGGGACCGGCCACCTTGCGTAATTGGGCGAGCGCCGTTGGCTGCGGGATTTGCGCTGTAGAAATGCGTCTGAGTACCGCTCCCGGCCGTTAGCTTGGTGGTTACCTCGCTGTTACAATAGAGTAATCACGGGGAAACTCAGGCTCCAATTCGTATACTGAGTGTAGGACGGCATGAGTCAAACTGAAGCGAAAACCTTACTGTTGCTGAAGCCGCGCGGCTTTTGCGCCGGAGTAGTGCGGGCCATCGACATTGTCCGTATCGCTCTGGAAACCTTCGGCGCGCCTATCTATGTGCGTAAGGAGATCGTCCATAACCGCTACGTAGTGGACGAGCTCACCTCCAAGGGCGCTATTTTTGTGGACAGCGTGGACGAAGTTCCGGCTGGCGAGCGCGTGATTTACAGCGCCCACGGCGTCGCTCCCGAAGTTCGGCAAGCTAGCAAGCTGCGCGAATTACGGGTGATCGATGCCACCTGTCCGCTGGTGACCAAGGTCCACGTCGAGGCCGTGAAGTTTGCCCGCGAAGGTTATACTCTGATCCTAATCGGACATCGCGATCATGACGAGGTCATCGGCACGCTGGGCGAAGCTCCCCTGGTGACCCAGGTGGTGGACGCGCCCGAGGACGTGGAAAGTCTGCACGTGGCCGATCCGGACCGCGTCGCCTATCTGACGCAAACCACGTTGAGCCTGGATGAAACACGCCACGTAATCGAGGCGCTGCGCAAGCGCTTTCCCAACATTCAAGGGCCGCATGCCCAGGACATCTGCTATGCGACGGAGAACCGCCAGACCGCGGTGAAAGACGTTGCTGCGGAATGCGACCTGCTGCTGGTAGTCGGCTCCGACAACAGTTCCAACTCCAACCGGCTGGTTGAGGTCGCGCGGAACCTGGGTACCAACTCGCATCTTATCGAAAACTATCGTTCCATCCTGCCGGAGTGGTTGCAGAACGTGAGTACGGTCGGCCTTACCGCCGGAGCTTCGGCTCCCGAGATTCTGGTGCAGGAAGTGGTAACTTTCCTGGAGGAACAGGGTTTTACCGATATGCGCGAGATTGAAGTGATGCCGGAGAACGTGCGTTTCGGATTGCCGGCGGAAATCGTGGAGGCTATTGGCGCAGCGCCTGCGGTCTCCTAGGGTTGGTGTCCCTGGTTTGCCTCACACTTCTGACGTGAACCTGGGCAGTAGCGCGATGGATGTGGCAAAGCGATAAGCAATGGCAGACCCTTCCAATCCAGCCGAAATGCGTTTCGGCAAGATCGACGACATCAAGAGCCGAGTAGCGGCCGCCATCGATGCTTCGCGGCAATATCTCTTCAGCAGTCAAGACCGGGAAGAGGGTTACTGGTGCGGCGAACTGGGCGCCGATACCACCCTGGTTTCCGACTACATCCTGCTGCATCGGCTGTTGGGCACCGAAGACGCCTTGCGCACCCGGAAGTGCGCGACCGAGATACTGAATCGTCAGAATCCGGACGGTGGATGGCCGATCTATAACGACGGCCCTTCGAACGTGAGCGCCTCGGTGAAGGCATATTTCGCACTCAAGATGGCGGGCTACAGCCCCGAACATCCGCAACTGCGGAAAGCGCGCGAGCGCATTCTCGCTCTGGGCGGCGTCACCGCGGTCAACACCTTCACCAAGATTTATCTCTGCTTTCTCGGGCAGTACGACTACGATGCGGTGCCGGCGGTTCCGCCCGAGATCGTGCTGTTTCCCAAGTGGTTCTGGTTTAACATCTACGAAATTTCTTCCTGGTCGCGCGCCATTCTGGTGCCGCTTTCCATCGCGTATGCGAAAAAGCCGTTCAAGAAGATTCCGCCCGAGGAAGGCATCGACGAGCTTTTCCTTGGCGGACGCAGCAAGAGCGAACTGCGGTTGCGTTGGGACAAGAAGCTGATCGGCTGGCGAAATTTCTTTCTGGTGCTGGACCGGCTGATTCACTTCTTTGAACGAGTGCATGTTCGCCCGTTGCGCTCGCGTGCCCTGAAGGTCGCGGAGAAGTGGATGCTGGAGCGTCTGGAGATGAGCGACGGGTTGGGCGCGATTTATCCCGGCGTCATGAATTCCATCATTGCGCTGCGCTGTTTGGGATACTCCCTGGACGATCCGCAATTCATCCGCGCCATGGATGAGTTCGAGAAGTTAGGCATCGAGGAAGAGACGACCTTCCGCATGCAACCTTGCATGTCGCCGGTGTGGGACACGGCTTACGCCGTATTCGCACTGGCCGAGAGCGGAGTTCCGGCCAGCGATCCGCGTCTGGTGCAGCCTTGCGAATGGATGCTGAAAAAGCAGGTCACTCGCCGCGGCGACTGGTACGTGAAAAACCGCAAAGCCGCGCCTGGCGGATGGTACTTCGAGTTCAACAACGAGTTCTATCCCGACGTGGACGACAGCGCGCAAGTGCTGCTGGCACTCAGCCGCGTTCGCACTGGGAACGAAGTCTATCAGGACAAGTCGGCGCGCCGCGCGGTGGAGTGGATCTTATCCATGCAGTGCAAGAGCGGGGGCTGGGCGTCATTCGACAAAGACAACGATCGCATGGTGTTCCAGCACATTCCCTTCGCCGACCATAATGCCATGCTGGATCCGGCCACGGTTGACATTACGGGACGCGTGCTGGAGTGCCTCGCCAACTACGGCTACACCCTGAAAGATGAGCCGGTGCGCCGCGCCTTGGAGTTTGTGAAGCGCGAGCAAGAGCCGGATGGTTCGTGGTTTGGACGCTGGGGTGTGAACTACATTTACGGGACGATGCTGGTGCTGCGCGGGCTGGAGGCGATTGGCGTGGACTATCACGAGCCCTGCGTACAGCAAGCCGTGGAATGGCTGCGCATGATGCAGAACCCCGACGGCGGCTGGGGCGAGACCTGCGGGTCTTATGACGACGCCAACCTGAAGGGGGTGGGGCCGAGCACGGCATCGCAGACGGCCTGGGCAGTGATGGGTCTTCTCGCCGCCAACGACACCCGCAGCGATTCTCTGCAACGCGGCATTGCGTATCTGCTCAAAACGCAACGGCGCGATGGAGCCTGGGATGAGTCGTTGTACACCGGAACCGGTTTTCCTCGGGTGTTTTATCTGATGTATTACATGTACCGCCAGTACTTTCCATTGCTGGCGCTGACCACATATACCCGGGCGACAGCGGTTCCGGAAGAAGAGCGGCTGCGCATTGTGCGCAGAAGCTAGTAGTCAGTTGCCAGTATCCAATCGCCAGTTGCCCACTGCTGAGCGGCGCTGTGCTGCGCATGTTCACGGGATCTACGGTGTCTTCCCCTGAGCACCGACTGCTGGCAACGGCCATTCGGTAGTGCCGCTGGCAACTGGGTACTGGCAACTGGCTACTGATCATGAAATGTTTCGTCACAGGCGCGACGGGGTTTTTGGGAAGTCACGTGGCCCGGCAACTCCAGGCGCGCGGAGTTGAGCTACGTTTGCTGGTACGGCCCACCAGTCGTCTCGACAACATTGCTGACATCCCTTCGGACCGCATCGTCGGCGATCTGCGTGATCTTGAGTCGCTGCGAAAAGGGATGTCGGGCTGTGAGTTCGTCTTCCATGTTGCTGCCGACTATAGGCTATGGTCGCTGCATCGCCAGGAACTGTACGACTCCAACGTCGAGGGCACGCGCAATATTCTTGCGGCGGCGCGCGATTCCGGAGTACGCCGGGTTATCTATACCAGCAGCGTCGCCACCATGGGGTTCGGCAACAATGGCCGGCTGACGGATGAGAAGTCGCCAGTAACGCTCGAGAACATGATCGGCGACTACAAGCGCAGCAAGTTCATGGCAGAACAGTTGGTGATCGAAGCTGGGCGAAGCGGACAGAATGTGGTGATGGTAAATCCGACGACGCCGGTCGGCGAGCGCGACATCAAACCCACTCCGAGCGGACAGATTATTTTGGATTTCCTGCGGCGAAAGTTTCCTGCCTATGTCGATACCGGTTTGAATCTGGTGGATGTTGTGGACTGCGCTGAAGGTCACTTGTGGGCGATGGAGAAGGCGCAACCTGGCGAGCGCTACATTCTTGGCGGCGAGAACCTGACGCTGAAGCAGATCCTCGACAAGCTGGGAGCGATCACGGGATTGCCCTCGCCGAAGATCAAGCTGCCCTACGCCGTCGCCTTGGCGACGGGAGTGGTCGACACGCTCGTGGTTGGCAAGATGCTGCGGCGCGAGCCGCGCGTGACCATCGACGCGGTCCGGATGGGACGCAAGAAGATGTTTGTGACCAGCGCCAAGGCCGAACGCGAACTGGGATGGGATCCGCGGCCCGTGGATGAGGCATTACGACGCGCGGTGGAGTGGTTCCGGGCGAGCGGCTATGTCTAAAAGCAGTGGCTAGTGGTCAGTGGTCAGCGCAAGTGAAGCTTGTCGGACAGATGCAAACCCGTTGCGGTGATTGTGGCTATGCCAGTGGAGGTGGCGCCGCTGCTGGATGGCGTCAAGGCCGAGCAGGTGAACGGCGTCGATCTGTTCGTGATGCCGAATGCGGTCATGGCTATCGGCGGTATTGGTGAAAAGTTTGCGCGCCGCGCGGCCGAGGTGGCGATTGACTGGGCTCACCCTAAGCTGTTGCTGTCGGCCGGCATTGTCGGCGCGATCTCGCCTAAGTTAAAGGTCGGCGAGGTTGGCCGGATTCGCGAAGTCATCGAGGTTGCGACTGGCGAAATTATATCCGGCGAGCGGGGATGGCGATTGGGTGTTGGCGACTTCTCAAAGGGTGAGCGATGCAGCCGAAAAGCAACAGCTGTTCACGAAGTTTGGCGCCGATGTGGTCGATATGGAAGCTGCCGCGGTGGCGCAAGTGGCAAGAGAACGCGGTCTGCGGTTCGCCGCGATCAAGTCGATTTCCGATGAGGCAGAATTCGATATGCCACCGCTCGACCGCTTCGTCGATCAGGGAAAATTCGATACGCGCCGCTTTCTGGTTTATGTTGCGCTCCACCCGCGCTGGTGGGGAACATTGGGAAAGATCAAGAAGAACAGCGAGATCGCCGCGGAGAACCTGTGCCGTGCGGTGGGACATCTAATCGAAGTGGCTAGTGACTAGTGGCCAGTGGCTAGAAAAGAGACTGAAGGCCGCTGCTTTGTATCAGGGCACGGCTTCAGCCGTGCCGGGAGAGTCGATAACGACTGAAGTCATGCCCTGTTACAAAGCGTTCAAAGCGGACTTTAGCGGCCTGTAAAGTCGTGCCCTGATACGAACCCGATTCACTGGAGAGATTCTGGCCGCTGGCCACTGGCCACTGAAACAATATGTCGGTCGCAACACAATTCGGGAGCACGATCCGGCAACAGCCCATCCCTGCGACGATGCTGGCCGCAGTCTATCGGGGCGTTAACGACATCCGCATGGAGACCGTTCCCGTGCCTCAGATCGGCCCCGGCGAGATCCTGGTCCGGGTGCATACCTGCGGCGTCTGCGGGACCGATCTCAAGAAAATTGGCACCGGATCGCACTCGGCTCCCCGCATCTTTGGACACGAGACGACCGGGATGATTGCGGCGGTTGGCGACAAGGTTACGGAGTATCAAATTGGCGACCGGGTGATGGTTTTCCATCACATCCCCTGCGGCGACTGCTATTACTGCCGGCACAAGGTCTTTGCCCAGTGCCCGACCTACAAGAAAGTTGGGGCGACGGCCGGTTACGAAGCCAGCGGCGGCGGATTTTCAGAGTATGTGCGCGTCATGGACTGGATCGTGGGGCGAAACGGCGTGGTCCGCATTCCGGATGGGGTTTCGTTTGAGCAGGCCTCGTTCATTGAGCCCGTGAACACTTGCATGAAAGGAATTGAAACGCTTGGGACTTACGCCGGGCGAAAGTGTTCTGGTGATGGGTCAGGGGCCGATCGGAATCATCCTGGCGGTGCTGGCCCGGCGCCGCGGCGCACGGGTCGTTACTTCCGATTTGCTTCCGCAGAGGCATACAATAGCTAAAGCGTTTGGTTTGGAAGAAAACATCGATGCTTCCACCTCCGATGCCGTACAAGCCATCAAGGAACTTACGGAGGGTCGAGGGGCAGATGGCGTCATTCTGGCAGTAGCAGGTAATAGTTTGATCCGGCCGGCGATGGAAGCGGCGCGGCCGGGCGGGCGTGTACTGCTGTTTGCGCAAACCCAGCACGGAGAAGCCACGATTGATCCGGCCGTGGTTTGCGTCGAGGAGAAGAGTTTGCTGGGCTCCTATAGCGCCTCGGTGGACTTGCAGGAGCGAGTCGGCGCGATTTGTGCTGGGCCGGGAAATGGACCTGGAGCGGCTCATTAGCCATCGTTTTCCGCTGGCGGAATCGGTGGAGGCCTTGCATCTGGCCGCCCATCCCAAGCCGGACTCGATGAAAGTAGTGATTCAACCGGGCAGCGAATGGAAGGACCACTAGAGTGAAGGGACAAATGACAGCGGCTGTCCTCTATGGCAAAGAGGACGTCAAGATCGAGCAGGTGCCAATCCCCAAGTTGGATGAAGGGGAAGTGCTGGTCAAGGTCCAGGTGGCGCTGACCTGCGGTACCGACCTGAAGGTATATCAGCGGGGCTACCACGCCCGCATGATTGTGCCTCCGGCGCTGTTCGGTCATGAGTTGGCTGGTGTGGTCGAGGAGATTGGTCCCAACGTCAAGGGATTCCGGAAGGGAATGCGTGTGGTGGCGCTGAACTCGGCGCCCTGCGGCATGTGCTTCTACTGCTCCAAGCACCAGGAAAATCTGTGCGACGATCTGCTGTTCAATAACGGAGCTTACGCCGAGTACATTCGCATTCCGCGCCGCATCGTTGAAACCAACATGCTGGCCATTCCCAAGCATGTGAGCTTCGAGGAAGCCGCAATGGTGGAACCGCTGGCCTGCGTGCTGCGCGGCCTGCACGAGACCAAGATGGAGATTGGGGATACCGTGGCCGTGATTGGCGCCGGCCCTATCGGCCTGATGTTTGTGCAGGTAGCGAAGCTGATCGGTTGTAACGTGATTTCGGTGGTGAAGCGGGATTCGCAGGTGGCTGCGGCGCGGCGTGTCGGCGCCGACAGCACGGTCCAGATTACGGCGGTGGACGATCCGGTGAAGGCGGTGCGCAAGCTGACTCACGAAGGGCGTGGCTGCGATGTGGTCATCGAAGCGGTTGGCCGTCCGCAGGCTTGGGAGTGGTCCATTGACATGGCCCGCAAAGGCGGCACGGTAAATTTCTTTGGCGGCTGCGCCAACGGCACCACGGTCGCGCTGGACACCCAGCGGCTGCACTATAACGAGCTCACGTTGAAGGCGACCTTCCATCACACGCCGGAAACCGTGCGCAAGGCGTTCTCGCTGATTTGCGAGAGGAAGATCAAGGGCACCGACTACATCACCGGTGAAGCGCCGTTGTCGCGGCTGCAACAGGTTTTGCGGCACATGCTGAACCGCAACGGCGACATCAAGACGGCCATCATTCCGGGGACGTAAGAATAGTGGCCAGTGGTCAGTGGTCAGTTGTCAGTTGTCAGTGAAGAGGCGCGGCGGTACCCGGTACAATCTTCCTGATGTCTTCAGTTCCAACAGATAGTCGAGTGTCCTTTTCGCAGCCGGATGCCACAACCGTGGCTGGCTGGCGAGCTTTGCCGCCGGAGTACGCTATCCCGGAGCGCGCTCCGTCGCTGGAGGAGGCGCAGCAATACTGCTCGCGGCTGGCGCACTCGCATTATGAGAACTTCTCGGTCGTCACCTGGTTTCTGCCCAAGCATCTGCATCAGCATTTCTACAACGTGTATGCGTATTGCCGGATCTCCGACGATCTTGGCGATGAGGTCGGCGATCCGCAGCAGGCGCTGGCATTGCTGGACGAATGGGAGTCAGAACTGAATGCTACCTATCTGAGCTAGTCGAGCGCTCGCCGGAGGTGCGAAGCATGCCGGAAGCTTGAGGCTCAAGCTGCGGCGCGAAATCGGTGAGCCCGCGCATCCGGTATTCATCGCGCTGCGCGAGACGATCCGCGAGTTCGATATTCCGCGCGCGCCGTTTGCCGAGCTGCTCACGGCATTTCGCCAGGACCAGACCATCACGCGCTATCCCACATTCGAGGACGTGCTGGGCTACTGCAAGAACTCCGCGAATCCCGTGGGACATCTGGTGCTGTACCTGTGCGGCTATCGCGATGCCGAGCGGCAGCAGCTTTCCGACTACACCTGCACCGCGCTGCAATTGGCGAACTTCTGGCAGGACGTCGCGGTGGATTACGCAAAGGGACGAATCTATTTGCCGCTGGAAGAGCCTGGCGAAGTTCGGCGTGACGGAGAGCGACATCGCCGAGCGCCGTGCCACGCCGCAGTTCCGCGAGATGATGAAGTTCGAAGTGGCGCGGGCGCGCGACTGGTTTCGCATGGGGTCTGCCGCTGGCCGGCAAAGTGGACAAGCATCTCGCCATCGACATCGAGCTGTTCAGCCGCGGCGGCTTGGAGATCCTGAATGCCATCGAGCGGCAGGACTACGACGTTCTGAGGCGGCGGCCGGCTATCTCCAAGGCGCGGAAGCTGTGGCTGGTAGCCGGGCCGCCCTGACCAAACGGCGCGGGGGCAAGAACAATCCACCACGGAAACACGGAGGACACTGAAGTGATTTTATTTTTCTCAGCTCCGTGTATTCCGTGCTGGAGCCTGCCCCGAGCGAAGCCGAGGGGTGGTGAATACCCTAAAGTGATTCTTTCTTTCTCTTCTCCGTGTTCTCCGTGCTTCAGTGGTGAGAAATCCGGATCTGACGAGGCGCTGTGAGCGAACACCCGCTACAGTTGCGGGCCGCGTACAGCGTTTGCCGGCACATCGCACGCTCCGCGGCCAAGAACTTCTACTACGGCTTCCTGCTTTTGCCGCACCGCAAGCGCAATGCGTTGTCGGCGGTGTACGCTTTCATGCGCCACGCCGACGATATCTCCGACGACCCTGCGATTCCCGCGGAGCAGCGCCGCGCAAAGCTGGACGAGTGGATGGAGGCGCTGCGCCGTGTGGTCGCGGGCGAGCGCACCGACGATCCCGTGCTGTTCGCACTGGCGGATTCGCAGAAGCGCTTCAACATCCCGCTTGACCTGCTGGAAAAGCTGGTGCATGGGACCGAGATGGATGTTCCAGCTGCTGCCGATGGCCGGCTTGCCACGATTGCAATATGAAACCTTCGATCAGCTTTACGACTACTGCTATCACGTGGCGTCGGTGGTCGGGCTGGTCTGCATTCGCATCTTCGGCTATCGCGATCCGCGGGCGGAGAAGCTGGCGGAAGAGGTCGGGCGTCGCCTTTCAGCTCACCAACATCCTGCGCGACGTGAAGGAAGACGCGGGATTGGGACGGGTGTATCTGCCGCGCGAGGATTTTGCGCGCTTCGGGATCGAGCGTTGTTGCGCTGACGAACGGGTCGGCCCCGGAATCGCTTCGTCCGGTGATGGAGTTCGAAGCGCTGCGGGCGCGCGGACTATTACCGCGCTGCGGAAGAGTTGCTGCCGCTGATCGACGATGATAGCCGGGCGGCGCTGTGGGCGCTGGTGGAGATTTACCGCCGGCTGCTGGAGCGGATCGTCGCCCGTAACTACGACGTGTTCTCGGAAAGAGTAAGCCTCAGCGCGGCGGAGAAGTTGCAAGTCATGGCGAGAGGTTTCCTGCGCTCCAGATGAAGGCTGGCGAAGACAGTTCGCGGGGCCGCAGCGTGGCCGTCATCGGCGGCGGACTGGCAGGGCTCGCGGCGGCGCAGCGCGCTGGCGGATGCGGGATATCGCGTTGATCTGTTCGAGCGCCGTCCCTACCTGGGTGGACGCGCGTCGTCGTACGAGCTGCCCGGCACCGGCGAAGTAGTGGACAACTGCCAGCATGTGCTGCTGGGCTGCTGCACCAATCTCATCGACTTCTATCGCCGTCTCGGAGTGGAGCAGCAGATTCGCTGGTACGACGAGATCACCTTCATTCTTCCGGGTGGCAAGTCGTCAGTGCTGAAGCCGGGAGCGCTGCCCGCGCCTTTTCATGCCGCGCCATCGTTTCTGGAATCGACGCGTTCTTGATCTGAAGGACAAGCTGGCGCATTGCGCGGGCCATGCTGGCGCTGATGCCCGCAGCTGCCGAAGGACGATGGCGAGAATTTTCAGGCGTGGCTGGAACGCCACGGGCAGACGAAGCAGGCGATCGATCGCTTCTGGGCGCCGGTGCTGGTCAGTGCGCTGAACGAGGAATTGGATCGCACGTCGGTGCGCTATGCGGCGATGGTGTTTCGCGATTCGTTCTTGAAGTCGGCGGAGGCGGGACGCATGGGCGTTCCGGCGGTGCCGCTGTCGCGAGCTATATGGCACGGCGGCGGAGTACATTGAAGCGCGCGGCGGCGAAGGTGCACATGCGCGCGGCGGTGGATTCGTTTCGAGGCTGATGGCGATGGTGTGCGGCTGTGCGTCGGCGGCGAAGATGTGCGCGCCGATTATGCGGTGCTGGCGACGCCGTTCAATAGCGTCGAGAAGCTGCTGCCCGAAGCGCCCGAGATGGAAGCACTGCGACGCGACGCGCGCAGCTTGGAGAGCTCGCCGATCACGGGAATTCATCTTTGGTTCGATCGCGAGATCACGCCGCTGGAACATGCGGTGCTGCTGGAGCGAACCATCCAGTGGATGTTCCACAAGTCGAAGATCCTGGCGACGCGGAGGAATTCAGCCGAGCAGGGAAGCTATGTCGAGCTGGTGGTCAGCTCGTCGAAGACGCTGGTGGACAAGTCGCGGCGGAGATCATCGAGCTGGCTGTGCGCGAGCTGGCGGAGTTTTTTCCGATCGTGCGCGAAGCCAAGCTGACCAAAGCTACCGTCATCAAGGAAGTCCACGCGACGTTTTCACCGGCGCCGGGGAGCGATGCGTTTCGGCCACCGCACAGGACTGCATGGCCAAGATTGTTTCTGGCCGGCGATTGGACCGCGACCGGTTGGCCGGCGACGATGGAGGGAGCGGTGCGTAGCGGCTACGGAGCAGCCGAGGCGCTGAGCGGAGAGAAGTTTCTGGTGCCCGATCTGCCGGCGAGAGGGCTGATGAGGTGGTTGGGATGAACGGAGCCACGTGAGCGGCTGGGGCTTAGGGCTGTACCTGAGCGAGGATGGAGTGGACGACGTTCAGGGTGTGCTGGTCGGCAAGGATCTCTTGCAATTTCACCTTGAATTCGTCCTCCGAGGCGGCAGCGGTGGAGTGGCTGAGATGGCGCAGGGTGAGCGGGTAGAAGGTAACACCGTGGGAGACGGAGAAGAGCTCGAAGCGATACTGGAGGGTGGGAGCAGCGATATAAAAATGGTGAACGAAGAGGGCGCCCATGGTCTCGGTGGTGACTTCACCGTCGATCAACTGCCGGGTTTTGCGGCCGAGGAGTGCAGCCTGTTCGCGGAGCAGGGCGAGCGGGGGAGTCAATTTGGAATCGGCAATATTGGACGGCCAAAGGTCTTGGGGCATGAAAGATGCTCCATGGTAGCACCGTTCAGAGATCCAGTTGCAGCAAGATGGGGAGATGATCGGAGGCGGTGTCGCGGCAGGGGCGGCCGGCAGGGTTGAGGAGATTGCGGTCCCCGACCTGAGTGAGGATGCGGAGATTCTCCGGGGCAAAATGGGGCAGCAGAGCGGGGCGCAAGAGCACCTGATCGAAGAGGTTCCAGAAATAACAGACGGCCTCGCTGCTTTCGAAGAAGAAGGAACCGGCGGGGGCGCGATGGTCGCCAAGATAGTTCCACATGGGATTGTAGAAGTACTTATATTTTTCGGTCTGGAGGGTGCGGGTAGAGCGGGCGGCGACGGCGCGGTCCATGACGGCATTAAGGCCGCCGCGAGCGGCGACCAGGCCGTGCTCGAAGGGATTCATGTTGAGATCGCCGATAAGGAGGGTGCGCTGGTGACCTTCCTTGCGCTCCAGTTCGTCGATGACGCGGGCGAGGTGAACGCACTCGTAGACCTGGCTTTCCTCGCCCATGTTGAGCTTGCTGGGGAGGTGGGTGGCGGCGAGGATGAGAGGGTCGCCCGCAGGCAGGGTGAGGCGGCGGATGGAGGTGCGATGGCTCTCATAGAGCAGCGACACGCGGTGACGGTCGAAGCGGACGAAGATCATGACGCGAGCGCAGTTGCCGCGGGCGTACTGGTAATCGGGCTCGCCGGTGTTGAGGCGGAAGAGAATGACGGAGTCAGGGATGACGCACTCGGCGAGGATGAGGACATCGATGTTGTGTTCGAGGGTAACCGCGCGGACCAGGCCAGGGATGTCGCGGCGGTTCAGGTTCCAGAAAAGGAACTTCATAGCAGGAGGGTAGCAGAGTGGGGCATTCCTGGTGGAGCGGGCGCGGAATCAATATATGCGCCGGGTGCGGCACGACTGAAGTCGTGCCCTGATACGAGGCGGTCAAGAAACAGAAGCGCGAAAGGTGGGCAGATGGAGACGCCGGCGGAAAGCAGGTCCCTCCACTCCGCTTCGCTCCGGTCGGGATGACACGGTTCGGACTGAAGTCCTCGGTCGGGATGACACATTAGAGAGGGAGTGCGCCAAGCGGTGGAAGGCAGGTCCCTCCACTCCGCTTCGCTCCGGTCGGGATGACACGGTTCGGACTGAAGTCCTCGGTCGGGATGACACATTAGAGAGGAGTGCGCCAAGCGGTGGAAGGCAGGTCCCTCCACTCCGCTTCGCTCCGGTCGGGATGACACGGTAGAGAGGGAGTGCCCGCTCGCAAGGTCCAGCTTCTTACGCCATGGCGCCGGCTAAAGCCGGCTCGGGAAGAAAAAATAAAGGGCTTATGATGGCGCACCTAAAGGTGCGCCCCTTCCAAACAACTATGCCGTGGCCGCCGCCAGGGTTGCCCGCTCTTCATTGAAGCGTACCGACACCAGCTTCGAAACGCCGGGCTCCTGCATGGTTACGCCGTAGAGCACGGGCGCCATGCTCATGGTTTTCTTGCTGTGGGTGATGATGATGAACTGGGTTTGCACGCTCATCTCGGCCACCAGCTCGGTGAAGCGGCCAATATTGGTTTCGTCCAGCGGCGCGTCGACTTCGTCGAGAATGCAGAATGGGCTGGGCTGATACTGGAAGATGCCGACCAGCAGCGCCAGGGCGGTGAGCGCTTTTTCGCCGCCGGAGAGCAGCAACACATTTTGCAGCTTCTTGCCCGGAGGCGAGGCGACCACATCGATGCCGCTCTCCATGGAGTTTTCCAGATCGGTGAGGCGCATAAAGCCCTGGCCGCCGCCGAAAAGCTTGCTGAAGGCACGGGCAAAGTTTTCGTTGATGATGTTGAAGGCTTCTTCGAATTTCTGCCGCGAGATGACGTCGATCTCTTTGATGGTGTTCAGGGTATTCTCGATGGATTGCAGCAGGTCCTGGCGCTGGGTCTCGAGGAATTCATGACGCTGCGCCGTCTCCTTGTATTCCTCCAGCGCCATCATGTTTACCGGGCCCATGTTGTCCAGGCGGGTGCGCATGTCGCGATAGGCATTGTCTTCGTTGACCAGCGCGTCGCCGGCGAGATGGAGCAGAGATTGATCTGCCATGAGTTCTTCGCGCGGCTGGCTTAACTCCTGGACGCAGGTTTCAGCCATGTGCTGGGCATCGGACTGGACCCGGGCCTGGGCAGCGGAAAGCTCGCCGCGGCGGTCGCGGGCGGCATCCAGCGCCTCACGGGCGGCTTTCAGGGTGTCTTCCAGTTCGACCATGCGAATGCGGACGGCTTGCAATTCTTCTTGCAGTTCGCGGTCGCGCTGTTGGGCGAGCTCGCGCTCCGCAGTCCAGGTCACGAGCTGTTCGCCGAGGCGAGCGTTCTCCGATTCGCGCTGCTGCTTCTCGGCGATGGCGGCATCCAACTGCGACTTCAGCTTGGCAAGGTGGTCCGAAACCTCCGACAGCATGGCTTCAATGCGCTGCACGGTGAGCATGGCGCCGCGGCGGCGTTCTTCGAGCGTGGCAACGTTGGCACGAACGTCGGCGGCAAGCTGGGCAGCTTCGTCGCGACGCTGGCGGAGCGATTCCAGGCTGCTCTGCGCGGTTTGCATCTCGGCTTCCAGAGCACGTTGCTTCTCCTCTTGCCGGAAAAGATCGCCGAGTTGCTCGGTGATGAAAGCCTCGCTCTCACTGTGTTCTTCGCCAACGCGTTGGAGTTCGCTTTCACAAATGGTGAGGCGCTCACGCACCCGCGTCATTTCGCCTTCCAACTGGCGCAAGGTGTGTTCGGAGGTCATGGCCTGGCGCTCGGCTTCGCGCTTCTCGTCTTCGAGGCGTTGCAGAAGGTCAGTGAGTTCGGCGATATCGCGGCCCAGCGCGGCGATGGAAGTTTCCTTCACGCCAACGGCGCGCTCGAGTTCGCCCATCTGGAGTAGCACCTCGCGCAATTCGCGCTTCATGGACAGCGGACCTTGACTGCGCTGCTTGCCGCCGGTGACGGTGACGTTGTGGAAGCACTCGCCGGAGTGCGAGAGGAAGAAAGCATCAGGGTTTTCGAGAGCAAGGCTGCGGCCTACCTCAGGATCGGGAACGATGTAACCATTGCCGAGTTTCGGCAGGATCACTTCCAGCGACTTGCCAAAGCCGTCGAGTACGCGAATGCAGTTCTTCAGGGGAACGACGGTATCGGCGTGAGAAACGTGATGCATTGACTCATTGAAGTCGAAGGAGAATTTGGCCTGCGAATCTTCGGGGTGAACCAGGAAAGTGGCGCGGCCATCGACATCGGTACGCAGCAGGCGCAGACCTTCGTCGGCAGCATCCCATGACTTCACCACAATGAAGTTCAGTTCGTCGCGGAGGAAATCGTCGACCACATGCTCGTAGCGGTCCTCGACTTCAAGGAAGTCGGCGAGAACGCCGACCGGTGCGCGGCCGCCTTGCAGCGCACCCGAGGTGAACAGCTTGCGAACCGACTCGGTGGCATAGCCGTGATCGGTGATGACGGCTTCGAGCGAGCCTTTCTTGCCCATCAGGGAGGCGTATTCGCCGCGCAGCGAATCGAGATGACGTTTGGCATCGGTCTCAGCGGCGCGCTTGACCTCCAGTTGATCGCGCGTGCCGGCGATCTGAGCAGTGAGGGCGGCTACACACTGCGAAGCAGTCTCAAACTCCAGGCCCAACTGACCGCGCTGTCCGCCAAAGCTTTCGAGTTGCTGCTGGGCGGTCGAGGCTTCGCCCAGAAGGCGCTGCGAATCTCGATCGAGGGCGACGATTCGTTCCTCGGCCTGGGTTATGCGATTGCGCACGGCAGAAGCCGCAGAGACAGTCTGTAGCATGGCGTCGCGGCAAAGCTCCTGCTGACGCTCGACTTCGACGAGCGACGCGGCGGCCGCGGCCGCTTCCTGCTGGCGCTGCTGGAGTTCCTGCTGTGCGTTGGCCACGTCGGCATTGGCGGAGTCGAGGGTGGCGCGATCGGTTTCCAGTTCCTGCTGCAAGCGGGCGGAACGTTCTTCAGTGTTGGCGATTTCGGCTTGCGCTCCGGCGGAGCGGGCGTCGAGTTCGGCGCAACGCTCTTCGTTGGTGCGGCGGCGCGCCGCGGCGCGATCGAGATCGAGGGCCAGCGAGTTGAGCTTCTCGCGATTGTCCTGGCCATCGCGCTCGATGGCGTAGCCACGCTGGGTACGCTCGGCGTGCTCGCTTTCCATCTGCTGTACGGCTTCGCTCTGGCCGTGAATCTCGTCGGCGAGTTGGTTGAGTTGCTGCTCCAGAGACGTTGCCTCGGCGTCGAGTTGCGCGAACTTGCTGGCCAGCACGATGCGCAGCTTCTCGCGCATCTCGTCGCGGAGCTTGGCATAGCGCTCGGCCTTCGAGGCCTGGCGCTTGAGCGAGTTCATCTGGCGCGTGACTTCGTCGAAGATGTCGTTGATGCGAGCGAGGTTGAGCTTGGCGTCTTCCAGACGGGCTTCGGCGAGGCGCTTGCGAGATTTGTACTTGGTGATGCCGGCCGCTTCTTCGATGATGTCGCGGCGATCGGTGGGCTTGCTGCTGAGGATTTGCCCGATGCGGCCCTGCTCGATGATGGCGTAGGACTCGGGGCCGAGGCCGGTGCCCATGAAGATGTCCTGGATGTCGCGCAGGCGGCAGAGCTTGCCGTTGAGCAGATACTCGCTCTCGCCGGAACGGAAGAGGCGGCGTGTGATCTGGATCTCGCCGGCTTTGAAGGTGCGCTTGAATTTGCGGCGGCGAATTTTGAGCACGACATCTTTTTTCTCCCACGCTCCCGCCGAAGCGTCGGGAAGGGTAGGGCATCCAGCTTGTTGGGTGGCATCGGATACTTGAGTCGCGGGAGCGTCATCGTCGCTCTGGCCGGGACGGACTTCTTCGGAGTAGCGCTCGGCGTCCTCGGCACGAGCGGTGCGCAAAGCGGACTCGTCCCAGTCGTCGTCGGAGTGGGACTGGGAGTGGGACTGGGGCATGTCGTCCTGGATCTCGATCTCGGGCTCGGCGACGTCACCGTAGACTTGGGGATCGACGAGGGTGAGCGAGACCTCAGCCATGCCGGTAGGCTTGCGGTCGCGGGTGCCGGCGAAGATGACGTCCTGCATGTTCACGCCGCGGAGGAGACGAGCGGATTGCTCACCCAGTACCCAGGAGATGGCGTCGGAGATGTTCGACTTGCCGCAGCCGTTGGGACCGACGATAGCCGTGATGCCGTCGCCCTGGAAGCGGAGGTCGGTGCGGTCGCAAAACGACTTGAAGCCGAGGATTTGAAGCTTCTTCAGTTTCAGCAATTCGTACTCCTTAAGCTGCGAGTCGAGTGGCGCGCTGAGCCAATTCAGCTACAAGCGGCACTGTGGTTGCAGCGAAAACATCGTGCTGAGCCACCTTGTACCAACCTGGGGAGGCACAGAACTTCGCGCGAAGCAACCCAACTTTACTTCTGAAAGTTCGGAGGGGTCAAGATGCAAAACGCAATATATTGTGCCCCTCCTGTGCAAAACACAGCATCTTGCACCATGCGTGCAGCAAACTTGAAGTTTTTGGGTATGGTGAGGAAAGACTGCCAAGCGAGAAAAACACCAGAGTAGGGCAAGTGTAGAAGCCCAGAAGCGCCGCTTCAAGCCCAAATCCCTGGGAGTATCCCTGTGGTTACGCCCGCGCCGCCGACGCTGTTGGCATGCATCGTGGCACGGCCCGCACTAGTGTCGCGTTCACCAGAATCGAAAGCAGCGACGCCGCCAAAGTCGCGTGGTAGAACTCGTCGCCTAGCAGGCCGTTGGCGTGCGCCACCTGCACCAGGATGAACGAGAACTCGCCAATCTGCGTCAGGCCGGTTCCCACCAGCACCGCCGTCCGCCAAGGGTAGCGAAACAGCTTCGTCACGCCCGTCCACACCACGAACTTGCCCAGCACCACCAGCGCCAGAATCGCCAGCAGCAGCACCGGCTCGCGCAGCACCGCCCGCGGATTAATCAGCATTCCCACGGTGACGAAGAACAGCGCCACGAAGGCATCGCGCAGCGGCAGCATCTGCTCCAGCGCGCGATGCGCATAGTCCGACGCGCTGATGATCAGGCCCGCCGCGAACGCGCCCAGCGCCAGCGATAACCCAACCGCTTCGGTTAGCGCTGCCGTGCCCAGGCAGATCGCGAGGATCACCAGCAGAAACAGCTCTTTATTCTGCGATCGCGCCACCTGCGTCAGCCAGCGCGGCACCAGGTAAACCGCGAGGAAGCCAAGCGGCGCCAGGATCAGCGCGGCTTTACCCAGCGCCAGCGCCACTCCCAGCAGGTGATGCGGCGACAAGCTGGCCAGCGTCGGCATCAGGATGGTCAGTGCGACGACGATGAGGTCTTCCACCAGGGTGATCGCGATCATCACCTTGCCGTGCGCCGACTGCAGTTGCCCGCTGTCCATCAGCAGCCGCGACAGCACCATCGTACTGGCGACGGAGATGATCATCCCCACCACCAGCCCGCGCAACGCGCCCCAGCCCAGCAGCGCGCCCACGCCCTCGCCCATCAGCGACAGCAGCACCACGCCCAGCGGCGCGCCCAGCAGCGAGACCCACTTCACCTCCAGCAGCTCGGCCACCGAGAATTCCAGCCCGATGGAGAACATCAGGAAGACGACGCCCACCTCGGCGACAATCTGGAAGGTGTGCGCCTCGCGCACCGCCGGCCCGGGAGTGAATGGGCTGAAGACGATGCCCGCCAGCACGTAGCCGAGGATCAGCGGCTGTCGCAGCCGCCACGCCAGCGCGCCACCTAGAATGGCGGCGATGAAGACGTACGACAGTTCTTTGAAGATGACGGAATGTTCGGCCATGATCTCCGCTCTCGATCGAACAGTCTAATTCGGTATCGTAGCCGAAATGATGGAGGGAGGCATGGAGTCGATTTTCTTGGAGTAATACACTTCGGTAGTATTGACAACTGATATTGTTCTATTGAAACTTAAAGCCAAGTTTCTCCGCTCCCAGGCAATTCAATCGACATTTCCCGTGACCGACGCCTTAGGACCTTAAATGACTCTTTAGAAAATGAGCCTTGGGGGACGGTAGTTTTTGTGCGTTGCCAGGCGAATGGGGACATGAACATTCCGGTTATTAGCAGAGTCGCTCGACGTTTGTTTCCTGCTCGGCTTGACCGCTACTCAGGCGAAGCGCTGAACGTTGCCACGCAGGCGGCTCTCGTGGAAGGCACGCTGCCCCCCCCGCGTTGATGTATCTGGTGGCGGGGACAGCCGACGCGAACTGGTTTATTGACAGCGGCCGGCTCGCAGCCGAAAGCATCGAAGATGCTTTGCGTCGGCAGGGCAGCGATCTGGGGCGCTTCTCCTCGGTTCTCGACTTCGGCTGCGGAGTAGGCCGCGTGATCCGCCACCTCCGCTCGCGTCCGAATCTTGCCCTGGCCGGTTGCGATTACAACCCTCAGCTTGTGGAGTGGTGCCGCAGGCACCTATCGTTTGGGACTTTCGCAGTCAATTCCCTGTCTCCGACCCTGCCGTACGCAGATAAACAGTTCGACCTGATCTACGGGTTCTCAGTCTTCACCCACTTGGGTATTGACCTCCAGCGGCCCTGGCTGGTTGAACTTGCACGCGTCCTTCGTCCCGGTGGCCTGCTCATTATCAGCCTGAGTGGCGACGCTTATCTGTCCAAACTAAACAGCAGGCAGCGAAAAAAATACCTGGAAGACGAGATCGTCGTCATTCTGCCAAAGAAGGAAGGGCAGAATGACTGTGCTGTTTACCATCCGCAAAAAGCCTTTCGGTTACTAATAGCAGGAGTGTTCGAGGTCCTCGACTTCATACCTCACGGTGCCAAAGGCAACCCGGTTCAGGACCTCTGGGTCTGTGGCAGGCCGGTTCCTTGATCTTCAATGGTGTGGCCAGCAATAGGCTGCACCTCAGGCTACAGCTTGGCCCGCAGCATGTTGATCACGTCGTCGGCGGTGATGACGCCGGTCAACACGCCGTCATCGTCGATTACCGGCAACGTCAGCAGATTGTACTTGTCGAACAACTCCGCGATCTGCTTCTCGTTCGGCGCCGGGATGGATGGTGGTCATGTGTCCGGTGCTCAGCATCATCAGCGGCGTGCCCGGAGGCGCCAGCACGATCTTGGCCAGCGGCACCGCGCCCAGCAGCTTGTCTTTCTCGCCGACGATGTAGATGGTGCTGATGCTCTCGACGCCGCCCTCGAAGTTGCGCAGCATCTCGATGGCGTCTTCCACCTTGGCGCCCGCGGTCAGCGCCATGTAGTCGGTGGTCATGCGCCCCGCCGCCGTGTTGTCGTGGAAGGTCATCAACTCGGTGACCTCGGCGCGCTCCTCCGGCTCCATCTCGGTGAGGATTTCCTGCGAGTCGTCAGGATGCATGTCGCCCAGCAGATCGGCGGCGGCATCCGGATCCATCTCCTCCACAATGTCGGCAGCGCGATCGGAGTCGAGCGAACTCAGGATCGAGACCTGCATCTTGGGATCGATCTCCTCCAGGGTCTCGGCCGCGACTTCGTCATCCAGCGTCTCAAAGATGGCTTCGCGTTCAGCCGGAGCCAGATCTTCCACGATGTCGGCAATGTCGGCAGGATGAAGCTGGGCCAGACGGGCAAGCGAGATCTTCAGCTTGACCCGCCGCGCGGGATCGATCTCGATGAGGTCGACGAACTCCCACGGAATCATTCTGGGGGGAATCTTCTCCAGCAGCAGATGCAGCGCCGCAGCCGGTACCACGCCCTTCAGCAGTCGGCGAATGGCGCCGCGCGCGCCTACATCCACCGCGCCGATCTTGAGGACGATGTGCCCGTTGCCGCTCTCCTCGTGGATGTCAACGTCGTTGACCCGCACCACCTTGCGTCCGTGGACGTCGATGATCTGCTGATCGAGCAGGTCGCGCTCCAGCAGCAGCAAGCCTTCGCCGCCTCCGTAGGGAGTCCACTCGTCGGCTGGCGTGGTGATGTGCAGGCCGTGGTTGATGAGCTGGACGTCGGTGGCGGGGACCAGGCGGTCGCCATGCTGTGTCTTGATGACGAAGCCCATGACCAGGCTGGAATTCTCCTGCGGAGCCATCGTGACCTCGCGTACCTTGCCCGCGCGCGAGCCGGTGTTGTCGATTGCCGGCGCACCAATCAGCTCGGAAAGGGCGAGAGAAGACATTGCAGCAACTATATTCGATGGCTGTGGAATATTTCACGTAAAACAGCGATGCGGTATCCGATAGCCGATTGGGCAGCCCGATCTGGGAGCTCGGCATGCAGTCGGTGGGGATGGCGGGATTTTCTGGCAGTTGTGCGAGCCCGCAGGGCGGAACAATCGTAGCCCAGCACGTGAGTGCTGGGAACGCCCCTGACCCAGCGACTTACGTGCTGGGCTACGATTGTTCCGCCCTGCGGGCTCGCCCTCCCGAGCATCAACCTTCCTCGCTGGTGCCCCAGGTTCGCCCGTCTGTTGGGCTAACCTGGGCTCGCCGCACTAATTCCTGATCCCCTCCCAGCCTGGTGCCCCAGGTTCGCCCTGCTGTTGGGCTAACCTGGGCTTTCTGCACTAATTCCTGATTCCCTCCAGCAACTGCTCCACTTCGGCTTTCTTGTCTGCGGTCAGCGACAGCAGCGGCAGTCGCACCGTCCCTCCGAAGAAGCCGTTGTAATCCATCGCATACTTCACGCCGGGAATACTCAGTCCGCCGACGATTCGCTCAGCGGCCTTGGCAATTCGCTCCTGCTTCTCGCGAGCCAGAGCGGCGTCGCCATCCTTCCACGCGGCATAGATCTCATAGCACGCGGTAGGAGCGCAATCGGCGAAGGCGAGGATCGCGCCCACGGCTCCAGCTTCCAGCGATGGATGCAGCTTGTGTGCCGCGCCCACCAGCACCTGAAAGCCAACTTCCTTCGGGCGCGTCTTCAATCCGCCAACCACCGTCACCGCCGTCGACGACGGCTTGGGCGCAGCCGTTCCGGCCAGCGCGCCAACCGTTACCAGCGCGCCTCCGTCGGCGCTCGCCGACGCAGCGGCGGCAGCCTTCAACATGCGGCCCGTTGCGGCGGCAAAGGTCTCGGTCACGGTTGCGCTGCGTTTGATGTGGCGCGTGCCCGCGACCATCTTCTGCACTTTCTCGATGGAGCCCGACGACTCCTTGATGGCGATCAGGTTCGGGTGCTCGGCCAACTCGATCACGACTTCAGCCGGGATGTCGTATCCCGTTGCTTGCGGAAAGTTGTAGATGATGACCGGCAGCGGCGAACGATCGCAGACGAAACGGTAGAACGCGAGCATGTTTGCCGGCTGGGCCATCTGCCCTTTGTAGTAGTGCGGGGTGCGGACCATGGCGATGTCGTAGCCCAGCTCGGCGGCGTACTCGGTGAGGCGCAGCGTTTCCGCGGCGCTCTCGATTCCGGTACCGGCGATCAGGACCTTCTCGTTGGCAGCGGCATCGCGCGCGGACTTCAGCACCTCGCGGCGCTCTTCGTCGCTCAGCAGAATGGCTTCGCCGGTCGAACCCTGCACCACGATGCCCGCAATCGGACTGCGCGAGTATTGTTCGACATTCTGTTCCAGCTTGCGGAAGTAGATCTTGCCGTCGGGGTAGAACGGCGTAGTAATGGGAGGAAAGATTCCGTGTAAGAGCATGAGGAAATTATAGGGCGTCGAGGGAGTTTAGAATTTGTTTTCACCACGGAAGCACGGAGAGCACGGAAAAACCAACCGAGTTTATCTGATCAACGAAATGTCAAACACCTCAGCCGTGAAAATGGGTTCTCTTGCCCAGTTGTCTGTCACCCAGCCCCAAATGAATTCCTGTCCTCCGTGTTCTCCGTGCCTCCGTGGTGAAGGGTTCATTCATTGCGCAGCGCCTGCATCGGCTCAATGGTGGCTGCGCGGCGGGCGGGCACCAGGCTGGCCATCAGCCCAATGACACCGAGGCCGAAGGCGAGCAGCGCGATCGCGATTGCGTCACGGCCCGTCTCTACCGGAATGATGCTGGCCAGAAGGCGTCTGGAAAGCACGCTGCCGATCACTCCGGCGACGACTCCAACCGTCATCAGCAGGGCGGCGCGGCTCAGCACCAGACGCACGATGTCCGGGCGCGAAGCGCCTAGAGCCATGCGCAGCCCGATATCGCGCGTTTGCAGGCCCACTTCCTGGCTGAGCACGCCGTAGATTCCGGTCAGCGCCAACAGCAGCGCGATCACCGCAAAAATGCTGAACAGCCAGCCTTGCATGCGGTTGAAGACCAGCGCGTCGGCCAGCACGTCGTCCATGGTTTCGGGTGTGGGGAACGGCACCGACGGCGCGACTTCGTGCAACGCCTGGCGCAGCTGGCCCGCCATGGTTTCCGGCGGCACTGTGGTCCGCACAAACAACGACATGGTGCTGAGCATGTCGGCGCTGTCCTTCAGCGGTGCTTGCGACATGGGATAGTCGATCTCGGCCAGCGGGCGTTCCTCAAGCGCTTGCTGGCCATTACTCACCACTCCGATGATGGTCTGATTGTCATGATCTTGTTTGATCTGTTGTCCGATGGGATCCTCGCCGGGCAGAAAGGTGTCGACGAACTTCTGATTCACCACTGCAACCGGGCGGGAGTCAGGCTTGTCGATGGCCGGATCGGGCAGGCGGCCACGCAGCAAACGCAGACCCATTGCCTGATACCAGCCTGGCGAAACCATCCGCACCTCGGCCAGCTTGCCGTGTCCGCTGGGATCGCGCGGCTTGCCCACCATCTCGATCTCGGTGTTCCAGCCCCAGTTGAGCAGCGGGACAAGCCGGTTGTAGCCGGCGCCGGAGACGCCAGGAAGCGCACGGATCTTTTCCGCCAGCGGCCGGTAGAGCACCGTATCCAGATCTTTGCCGGCATACTCTCCCGGCGAGATGTTGATTTCCAGTGTAAGCAGATGGTCGGTGGTGTAGCCGAAGTCCACATGCTGCATGCGCCACAGCTGCATCAGCACTAACCCCGTACACACCAGCAGCATGAGCGACAATGCGACTTCGGTGACCACGAAGGCGGAGCGCAGACGGTAGTCGCCGCGTTCCGTTCCCACGCTCGCGCCCGACTTCAGCGAACGCGTGGGATCGCTGGAAGATAGCTTCTTTGCCGGGATGATTCCGAAGATGAGGCTCGACACGATGGCAATGGCAAACGCCGCCAAAAACACCGCCCAGTTGAGATGAATGTCACCGCCGCGCTGGAACGACTTACTGAGGAACTGGCTCATCCCGGCGGTAAGTCCCCAGGCAATCAGCAAGCCGCCCAGGGCCGAGACCAAACCGAGAACACAGTTCTCCAACAGGATTTGACGGACGATACGCACGCGTCCGGCGCCGAGGGCAGTGCGAATCGCCATCTCGCGCTGCCGGCTGACACCGCGCGCCAGCAGCATCACCGCAACATCGACGCAGGCGATGAGCAGCACAAACACCACGCCCGCGGCCATGATCCACAAGGCCTGCCGCTGGTCCTGTCCGGTAACGTGCATGGTCAAGGGCATCACACGGGCGGTGCGGCCCTTGTCCGTATCGGGATAAGCGCGGCCGATGTTCGTGAGCACGCTGTTCATGTCAGCCTGCGCCTGCGCCACGGTGATGCCCGGCTTCAGACGGCCAACCACCTGTAGCCAATGATCGCCCCGCGCGGTGCGCAGTTCTTTGGGGACGCGCATCGGCGTGTAGACAGTATTGGGAACGCCGATGGGAAAGCGGAATCCGGCCGGCATGACGCCGACGATGGTGTACGGAAAGCCATCAATGTGCACCGAGCTACCGATGACGCTGGGATTGCCGCCGAAGTTCTGCTGCCACACTTCGTAGCTCAGCACTGCAACGCTGTTCCGCCCTTCCTGCTCTTCGCCGGGAAGGAAAGTGCGGCCCAGCAGCGGCTGGACGCCGAGGACATCGAAGAAGTGGTCCGTGGTCGCGGTATTGCGCAGATGGAGCACTTGCGAACCGGTGTCAAGGTTCACTCCGGTGTAGCCGCTGAATCCGGCCAGCGCCGCGAAACTTTTGTTCTGCTCGCGCTCGTCGAGATAACTGGGCCATGACGCCGGCTGAATATAGTTCGCGGGCGCGTGCGTCTCTACATACACAATGCGGTCAGGATCAGGAAAAGGCAGAGGCCGCAATACGGTGGAGTAAATCACGCTGAACATCGCGGTGGCCGCGCCAATGCCCAGCGCCAGCGTAAGTGTGGCCACAATCGTGAATCCGGGGGATTTGCGCAGTTGCCGCAAGGCGAAGCGAAAGTCATTACGGAAGGAATGCATGGCGTCTCCGAGACCGGGGAATTCTGGGTGATAGACGTAAGGCAGAGGGATTTAGTTCCGCGGGAAATGTGCTGTGGCTGGGATTCCCCTAATTCCTGAGCAGGACGGCCAGACCGTCGCTGGTCTGCAACTCTGGAGAGCGGGCAAGGCTCATCAACTCTTCGGCGAACTTTAGGTTGTGTTCCACTCCGCGCGCAAATGCCGGTACCAACTGTACGGCGTGATCGATAGAAAACGCCTGCCCATATCGCGCCGCTGCTCCGATCAGCAGGCTGTGCAGCAAACGATAATGGAGCGCCAGCAAGAGGTAGCTGATAAGCGGATCAATGCGCCGCTGCCCTGGGTCAATGATGTTGATGAAGGGGAAGCCGGTCCGGAAAACGTAGTTGAGCAGGTAATTTTCCATGAAGCGGGGATTAGCCTGCTCGAAGGGTTCGAAGTAGCGAAGATAGGCCTGGTGATAACGAGCGGCCGGGTCTGCCCCTGGCGTCTCCGGCGAGTGTGCGATGGCCTGGAGAAGATCGCCAACACGGGTGACGAAGGCCTGCTCGGGCTGGTCAGACTGATAGCGCCGCTGAATGAGTTTCAGGACCAAGTCAAGCTGTAGGCCGGGACGTGCGGGTATGCCATCGAGATGGGGCCGGAGGCTGCCTTCCCTGGCGATGGTGGCGTACTGGATCAGGAGTGGCGGAATCTGTGCGGCCGGTTGCGCCGCGGTCAGTTCGTGGACGCGCCGGCAGACCGTTCCCAGCAGGAACAACCGTTGCCACAATGGATAAGCCCGGTCCTGCAATAGGTCAAGGGCAAAGCTGCGCAGCGGGCGGAGCAGTGCGCAAGAGCCTGGTGGGATGGAATTCTGAGCTTGCTCTAATCGGAATTGCTGGTAGCGAGGGGCACCGGCCGGTGGCAGCAACTGCGGGCTCATCAGCACCAGACGGGCCGCTTCAGGGCACGACAGATACAGTGCTTTCTGCATGCCCCCATCGAAGCGCACCAGCGCCCGCGGATAGCGCGAGCAGGTCTTCGGAAGAAATTCAGCACCGTGTTGCTTTTGGATGCTGCACAACTTGTCGGCCGCGAGGAACGGGCAGCGATTCTCTGCCGTAAACTTCATGCGGGCGTATCTGAAATTGTCGCGTTCGCCGGGAATTAGCTCAATGTGTTCCGCTGCGGCACGCCGGGGATCAGGACTGGCCCGATATTTCTTGTAAGTGGCCTTATCCACATACATGCCCCAGCCCTGGCAGCAGCTTTCTTCACAATCGGCGCCAATGCAGTGGAAGTCTTCGGCATAGTGGGGCTGAAGCAGATCGTTAGGCATGATTCCGTCCGAGATGGACGGTGCACGTCAGGCTCCGATTGTTATTAGAGAATTCGTATCCAGATGCGAAGGAGACTCTGAACAACCGGCTGATCGCCCGCAGGGGCTAAAAAGCCCGCACTGATTTTCCGGCACTTGCGGCACGGCTGAAGCCGTGCCCTTTCAAAGCTGAGGCTTAAGCAGCGTCTCCCTAACGATGTTTTGCAGGCTATTTGCGCGGGGCAGGCGTCTTTTTCGGACGGGTGCGCTTGGCTTTCGCCGAGGCCGCACGAGCTGGCACTTCTTCTCGCTGACGTGGCTTTGCCGAATTTACGATGGCCGCCGCATTGCCGGTTTCCATACCTTGCAACGCCTCCAGCGGCGGCATCTTCTGCTTCAACTTCAGTACCGGCGCGAACAGGTCGCCATATTTCTTCGCTCGCTCCAAAACTTCACCGGCCTCGAACACCAGCAAACTCGGATCACCTTTCTTCAGGCAGCTCTCGACCTCTTCCCACGTAACTGGCGTGGAAGCCGTAGGCCGCTCTTTGGCGCGTAGCGAGTACACGCACACGGTGGTCTTGTGATCGTCGTTCTGACTCCAGTCCACCAGGACCTTATTGGTGCGCAGCGACTTCTTCATGTCGGAGACGACGAGTTGCGGATGCTGGCGCTCCAGCAGCCGGGCCAGCTGGTGGGCAAAGGATTTCGTCTGGTCGTAGGTGACAGCGGAATTCAGTGGAACATAGATTTGCAGACCCTTCGAGCCTGACGTCTTCGCGAAACTCTGCAACTTTAGTTTTGCGAAGATGTCGCGCACCCACAATCCCACCTGGCAGCATTGCACAATGTTGGCGGGCGGTCCGGGGTCGAGATCGAAGACGAGAAAGTTGGGCCGCAGGACATCCTTGCCCAGGGAGAGGCTGGTGTGCAATTCGAGGTCGGCGAGGTTGGCCGCCCAAACCAGCGTCGCCAAGTCCTCGAAGACGCAATAGTCCATCCAGCGTTTGTTGCCCTCACTCCAGACGCGCGCGGTCTTCACCCAATCCGGACGGTGCGATGGGCAATTCTTTTCGTAGAAAAACATGCCGTTCACGCCGTTGGGATAGCGCTTCATGGTGAGTGGACGACCATGCAGATGCGGCAGCAGCACGGGCGCAATGCGGACGTAATAGTCGATTACCTGTCCCTTGGTGAATCCGGCTTCAGGATAGAGCACCTTGTCCAGGTTCGACAGTTTCAGGTGCTTGCCTTCCACGTCAACCACAGTGTCTTTTGGCATCACTCCTCGCTTGCGTTTAGGAATGATGCCGCGTGCTGTGGGAAGTATGCAAGCACGGTAAAGGGGGGCAGTGTTGTGCCGAGCACCTCGTTCTAGCCTGCCTTTTGGCTAGAGCGGGGTCTGTTCCCCATTAGAAGCTGGAGCTCCTAGAGTTTGTTCAGGCCATCGAGGGCGGCGACTTTGTAGGCCTCCGCCAAGGTGGGATAGTTGAAGACGGTGTCGCGGAAATATTCGATTGTCCCACCCATGGCCAATATTGCTTGTCCGATGTGGACGATCTCGGCGGCGCGCTCGCCGATGATATGGACGCCCAGCAGCTTCAGGCTGGCGGGATCGAAGACCAGCTTCAGAAAACCTTGATCGTCGCCCAGCATCTGGCCTTTTGCCAGCTCCGCATAACGCGAGATGCCGGTCTCGTAGGGAACCTTGTCGTTGGTGAGCTGCTCTTCAGTCGCGCCCACCATGGAGATCTCGGGAATCGTATAAACGCCATAGGGAATCAGGTTGGGCGGCATGTTGCCGGAGATGCCGAAGATGTGACAACTGGCGAGTCTTCCTTGCTCCATCGAAGTGCTGGCAAGAGCAGGGAAGCCGATGACATCGCCGGCAGCGTAGATGTGCGGTATAGAAGTCTGAAAATTTTCATCGACGATGAGCTTGCCGCGCCCATCGGGCACCAGGCCAATCGCTTCCAGGTTCAGCTGATCGCTGTTGGCCTGCCGTCCAACGGTATACAGCAGCGCCGAACCGTGTACCGTCTTGCCACTCTCCAGCTTGGCGAAGACGCGGTCGCGGTCGTCGTCGAAGCCCACCTGCACAACTTTTTCGCCGAGGCGAAACACCGTGCCGAGCTGGCGGAGCTGGAAGCACAGGCTCTCGACAATCTCGCGATCGACGAAGTCCAGCAGCGTGGGGCGCTGATCAAGCAAGGTGACCTTGACACCGAGCGCCGCGAACATCGACGCGTATTCCAGCCCGATAATGCCTGCGCCAACGACGATCAGCTCGCGCGGCAGATCTTCCAGTTCGTGCACCTGGTCAGAGTCGAAGATGCGTTTGCCGTCGATGGGAATGTCGGCCGTATGCGCCGGCCGCGTGCCGCACGCAATGACGAAATTGTTGCCGCGCAGCAGGGTGTAACCTTCTTCACTGGCGACCTCCATGCTGTGGGCATCGAGGAAGCGGGCGTTGCCCTCGTAAACCGTTACACGATTGCGGCGCAGCTGCGCCTTGATGACCTCAATCTCGCGCGCCATCACCGAATCGGAACGGAAGACGAGGTCCTCCATGCTGATGCTCTCTTTGAGGGCATAACCGCGGCCGTAAAAAGTGCGCTGCCGCAATCCGCTGAGGTAGAGGATGGCTTCGCGAAAAGTCTTGCTGGGGATGGTGCCGGTGTGGACGCAGACGCCGCCGATGGTGCGCTTGCGCTCGATGACCGCGACCTTCTTGCGCAGCTTGGCCGCGCAGATCGCGGCCTTCTGTCCCGCCGGCCCGCTGCCGACCACGATGAGGTCGTAGACGTTGTTGTTGGCTTCGGGGGTGGGCAAACCGGTCATCTCCTCAGTCGATGAATGGCAGGATTTGAAGCTATCACCAATCGTCGCCCAGCGAAAGCCGCGAGGCTCAGGCAGGCTGAAATTCACCGGGGATTTACATTTGCCCCGGTGTCGTGCCTACGGCACTGGCTTTCGAACATTGCCGCTTTCCCCGCCGTCAACGGCTGGGCTAACCTATGTCGCGCCTACGACGCTCCCAACCGCGCTGCGATATACTTCAATGTTTGCCGTCATCATTGTCCTAATCAGGAAGGAGTTTTCTTATGTCATCCGCAGCCGTTTCCTCCGCAATTTCCTATGCCCGCGAGAACCAGAAGCGCTTTCTCGAGGAGCTGAAAGATCTGTTGCGCATTCCCAGCGTCAGTACTACCGAAGAGCACAAAGACGATGTGCGCAAGGCCGCCGAAGTTGTGGCCGCCGATCTGAAGCGCATCGGCTTCGAGAACGTTGAGATCATCAAGACCCAGGGACATCCGCTGGTTTATGGCGACTGGCTTCATGCCGCCGGCAAGCCCACCGCGCTGTGTTATGCGCACTTCGATGTGCAACCTGCGGAGCCGCTGGACGAGTGGAAGTCGCCTCCGTTCATAGAAAAGGATGCTGGCGCCTTTAAGGGCGAGGAAGCGCAAGCTGCGAAGAAGAATTGGACCGAGCCGGCCGAGCGCAACGACAACATCTATGCGCGCGGCGCCGTCGACGACAAAGGCCAGCTCTGGATGCAGATGAAGGCCTACGAATCGCTGTTCAAGGCCGAGCGGCGGCAAGCTGCCCATCAACGTTCGCGTGCTCTTCGAGGGCGAAGAAGAAGTGGGCGGCGAGAGCATCGAGGAGTTCGTCAAGGCCAACGCGAACGTCGGGAAAGCTGAAGTGCGATTTTGCTCTGGTGACCGATACCGAACTGTTTGCGCCCGATCTTCCCACGCTGTGCGTCGGCCTGCGCGGCCTGGTCTATACGGAGATCGAAGCGCAAGGCGCGAAGACCGACCTGCACTCCGGCGTTTACGGCGGAGCCGCGCCCGAATGCGATCTTCGGGCTGATCGAGATCATCAGCAAGCTGAAAGATGACAACGGCAAGGTGCTGATCCCCGGTTTCTACGACGCAGTGCAGAAGCCGACGGATGATGAGCTGAAAGCCTGGGAGCATCTCCCGTTCAACGAAGAGGACTATCGCAAGGCTGAAGTTGGATCGGATGTGCTGACGGGCGAGCCGGGATATTCAGTGTTGTATCGCACCTGGGCGCGGCCAACGCTGGAAGTTCACGGCATCGTCGGAGGCTTCCAGGCTCCCGGCGCGAAGACGGTGATTCCCGCGCGCGCTGTCGGCCAAGGTCTCGATGCGGCTGGTGCCCAACCAGGACGCCGACGACATCTTCAAGAAGTACAGCGACTACGTGAAGAAGATCACGCCCAAGGGCATCAAGATCAACATCAAGATTCACAGCAAAGGGCCGGCTTGCGTGGTGAACACCGACAATCCGTACGCGCGCGCGGCGGTCGAAGCGATGCACGAGATCTTCAAGAAGGACACGGTGTACATTCGCTCGGGCGGCTCGATTCCCATCGTCACCCAGTTCGATAAGGACCTGAATGTTCCCAGCATCATGATGGGCATGGGGCTGCCGGACGACAATCTGCACGCGCCCAACGAGAAGTTCCACATCCCGAACTTCTATCGCGGCATCGAGTCGATCATTCGCTTCTTCCAGATATTGGGAGGGCAGTAGGGCAGTTGCCAGTGGTCAGTAGTCAGTAGTCAGTAGTCAGTAGCCCGCTAGCCAGTAAGAGCACCATCTTCCCGCCAACGTCCCACGATAGTGGTGTAGTTTTGAGTTGAAACCGCACCACTATCCGGACATTTTAACTTGACAATCCTGATCCACTCCCTCAGAATCCGGCAACCCAAGTCTTGTCCGGCTCGTGAACAGCCAGGATTAGTTTCACGTGGCCTGTTTCACATTGGAAGGAACAACCCATGGAAGCCAGGCGGTCCTATCGCCAAGCCGTTCACTCTCGTTTTAGTGCTTGCAAGCTCTTTCGTTCTGGTGCAGAGCACGCGGGCGCAATCGTTCAATGTGATTCACAATTTCACCGGCGGTACGGATGGCGCCAACCCGCTCAACGGTTTGATGATGGGCGCAGGCGGCTACATGTATGGCACCACCAGCGCGGGCGGAGCTTATAACAACGGAACGGTTTTCCGCCTCGCGCCGACAGGGGTTTTCACGACCATCTATGCCTTCCAAGGGCGGCGCCGACGGCTCCAGTCCGCAGAGCTTTCTGATTCAGGATTCGCAGGGGCTCTTGTACGGCACCACGTCGGCAGGCGGCGCGTACGGGGGAGGAACCGTCTTCCGCATCGCCAATAACACGCAAGACGATTCTCCATAGCTTCGGTTCCGGCAGCGATGGCTCTGCGCCTCTAGGCGGCCTGGTGTTCGACCACGCCGGCAATCTGTACGGCACCACCTCGGCCGGCGGCGCGAACGGCAATGGTGCGGTCTTCATGCTCAGCCTGAGCGGCATCCTCTGGCGGGAGTCGGTCCTGTATAGCTTCGGCACGGGCACGGACGGCGCCGTTCCCTACGCAGGCGTGACCCTCGACTCCGCAGGCGATGTTCTGGGTACGACTTCGGCTGGAGGCACCGGCGGATACGGAACCATCTTTGAGCTGAACAAGCAGCACTCCTGGGCCGAAAGCATCGTCTACAACTTCCAGAACCAGAACGACGGCGGTGTGCCCTACGCCGGACTGATTGCCGATGGTCTCGGCAACTTCTACGGTGCGGCGACCGAAGGCGGAAGCCAGGGCGGAGGTTCCATCTTCGAACTGACTCCCGCGGGAAGCGGCTGGAATTTCACCGCGATTCAAAGCCTTGCAGGCTGGGGAATTTCGGGCACCTTCCGCAATTTGATGTTGTCCTCCTCCGGCACCCTATACGCCACGACGCACTGCGACGGCCAGGATATGACGCCGGCACGGTCTATGAGCTTGTACCAGGAGTAGGAGGAACCTGGACCTATTCGCAGCTTTACAGCTTCACCGGTGGAACGGATGGTTTGTACTCCTTCAGCAACCTGGTGACGTTTGCAAACAGGCTCTACGGCACTACCAATCAAGGCGGAGCATACGGCTATGGGGATGTGTTTGCCGTGTTCCCGTAGGCTTTTCCTCGTGCGCGGAAGTCGAGTGGGTTTGGCCGGCTTCCGCGAACCCCTTTTCTTCGACTGAACTGCCTGGGCGGGGATTTTTGCTTGCTGGGTTAACGCCTTTCCCGGCTAAGTGAGGGATGGTCTGATTCAGTCAATGCCGAAGCCTTCAGCGGCCAAAGCCGATTCATTTGCCCGACTTTGCGGGTCGTCTGAAAGCGGTCCCTTGCAAAGCCATAATTACTCCGAGATCCCTAAGCCATTGACCATGCACACGCCTTACGACCTTCTTACAAAACGTAGAAAGCCGGTCGACAAGTGGTGCAATCCTGTCGTTTGCCCCCTAGGCCTGACGATGATGCGTTGGGCAGGCGGGCCACGGCCGGCAAAGGCTTAACCTGCCACACAGGCTTCAGTTACGGCCAACAGCGAAGGTCCTGCCAGACCAGAATCAGCGATTATCAAGAATGGAGTCGCAAGAATTCGCAACCATTATGCAACAACAATTTGAGCTGCCAGACAGATTGACATTGACTTAGGGGGCAATGTTGAGTATGTTGAGCCGTACCATGAGCAGCTAAACCTGAGTTGATTCTCCTTCCCCTCCGATTTCCCAATTGGGGTCTCAACCCACTCATGTAGCTAGAGGTGTGTAATCCCGGTCAACATCCGAACTCATTTGATGCCAGGTACGCCTGATTCCGTGTTTTGTTGGTCAGCGGAGGGGCCGTCAAAAGTGCTGATCACCGCTCTCGCGTGGCCGGCACATGGGCCAGTAAAACCCGTGAGTTCGGAATCTTCTTGGCCAGGAAGAACAGGACCCCTAAGTCCCGCGATATCCAGCTGTGGGGCTATCGGGAGCTAAAACATAAACCCAGAAAAAAGATAATAAGGAGAGCAAATGAAGAGGAGTTTTTGGCTAGTGCTTGCCGTAATGGTAATCCTAGCGATGACAATCAGTGGCTTTGCCCAGTCCCAGGACTCGCAGGTCAAAAGCAACATTATCGCTCCACCCAGCACCCTGGGCACGGTTCCTGGAGTCAAAGTGAAGACGCCGTTGTTTATCGTTAAGTCCGACGTCAACCACCTAAACAGTCCGCCGGCGAACGCCGAGACCCCTGGCTCCATCGCCTGTATCTACGGCGTGACGACGCCGACCACGGGATGTCCGCGGAGCGGATCTCCGGTTGCCACCGGTGGGTCCAAGGCCATCGCCGTGGTGGAATACGGTCACAACAGCACGCTGCAAGCCGACTTCAACGCGTTCAACACGGAGTACGGTTTGCCGGCCCAGACGCTGCAATTTATCTGTGACTGCGGCTCTTGCCCGAGCAACAACGGATCTGGCTGGGATGTAGAGACGGCTCTGGATACGCAATATTCACACGCCATGGCGCCCCAGGCACAGATCATCGTTGCGCAGTTTTGCAGCGACCCATTTGACGGTGGCACCAGCGCTGCTGAATACCTGGCTGGCCAGGCTGTAGCTGGACTGGGCGGCGGCGAAGTCTCCAATAGCTTTGGCTACGGCGGAGAGTTCGACGGCGAACTGGATTACGATCAGTACATGAGCACGGCCACGGTCGTCTATTTCGCCTCGGCTGGCGACTCAGGCCTGGGCGCGGATTACCCCAGCGTATCGCCGAATGTGGTTTCTGCCGGCGGCACGACCGTCATTCGCAGCAGCGGCCAATTCCAAGGAGTTGAGCACTGCTGGAGCGATAGCGGCGGCGGCATCAGCAGCATGGAACCTCTGCCCAACTACCAGCTCATCATTGGCAACAAGACGGGACCGCATCGCGGCACGCCGGATTGGGCGTCTGACGCCGATCCCAACAGCGGAGTCGCAGTCTACAGCACCACGGGCTGCGGTGGTTGGTGTCAGGTGGGCGGCACCAGCGTCTCTTCACCGACCATGGCCGGCATCGTCAACGCGGCCGGCAGCTTCCTCAACCATACGGCCTCTGAACTCCAGAGGACCTACAACTATTACAAGAATCCAGGCATCTACCACACGATTTTCTACGATGTCACCGTAGGCAACAACGGCGCACCGGCCGGACTGGGCTGGGACGAATGCACTGGCCTCGGCGCTCCGAGAAAACCGCTTAATGGTGGACTCTAATCTACGCTGATTGAAAGTCTGTTGGTTTTGTTTCGCGAGGCCCCGTCAAATCGGCGGGGCCTTTTTTCGTATCCTGGCTTCCCAAAGAGCTGCGCCAGTGGCATCGGCGAAATGGCACCGCCGTTGCAACGATTTTCCGGCCACTGGTTAGTTGCCTTTCGTGATCCCTGGAGGCTCACTGCGGCTTCGAGTTCCCGGCCGCATCCGGCGCGAGTTTTGCCTCCAGGTAGGCAACGTGTCCATCCTCCATTTGGGCCAGGTCGCAATAAATCTGCCGCAGTGCTCCAGTGGGAGTTTGATCTGCCAGCTTCCGATAGAAGCTTTGTGCACTGAGTTCGGCGCAAAGGGCTACCTGGAGCGCCTGCTGGCGAGAGGCTACAGCGTCATTGCCGGCCCCGAAAAGGTCACCGTTCTCCAGTCGTGGTACCTCAATCAGCTCAGCCAAGTCGTCCTCGGTCAAGGAGCTAGTCGAGCTTCCGTACTGCTCTGTGTATTTTTGTTGTAGAAGGTTGTGATGATCTCTCTCTTCGATGGCCATCTCCCAGAAGGTGGCGCCTATTTCCAGCGACAGATGGTCACCAAACTCGGTGAACATTTCCGCGAAGCGATGGTAGATCTCGGCATTTCGTTTCTCGATGGAAAGGGCAACATCCAGGGCCTGCTGAGGGCTCAGGGAGGCAAAGCTTGGTTTCATGGAGAACTCTCCGCAGAGTGTAGGTACCGGGGAATTCTATAGGCAAACGGGGGCATCCAGACCGGAGGTGGTCGCAGAAGTTGCCTGCTAGTTTCAAAATGGGAAAAAACCAGAACAGAACGATGGTCCGGCCCCAATCGGCAAGTCCTGATCAAACAGCTTGCTTAGCTTGTTTTGCGCGTTCCGCTTCTATCTTCGCAATGGTGCGCTTCAGCCAATGTTTGACGTTTTCGCGCAACTCCTCTTCCGTCTGACTGGGAGTGGCGACGGTTATACCATGGCGATTCAGCGGAATGTGATGGCAGGGTACGTCGTCAGTGCGATACTCCTCAGGGACAAAATCGTAGAGCAGGCATTCGTGGCAGGCATGAGGACGCGTGGGGTCGCCATGGTTGGGGCAGGTCAGCGAGTCCTGGAAGACCGAAGCCGGTCCCCAGGGCGTGCTGTACCAATTCCCGTAGCCCCCTTGCTCCAGGAAATTCAGCTCGTACCGCAAGACTTCCAGCACATCGCGCTTGTCTTCAGACATAATCGACTCCCGGCAGGTACGCCTTCGGCGCCCATCCATGTTGCCATTGTGTCCGAGGTTTGCACTTCCGGCTGTGACGCACCTCACGTCCATGCGTGATGTGCGCCCGCCACATGCAGCGTGTAAAAACTTCCCACCCCCCTAGGCAGAAATTACCTACTGCCCCTGGGCTGCCAAACTTAGTTGCTTGCCCCTGGATGGCGCGGATCGGTGATCTTGATGTGAATGATTTTCGGCGGATCGTAGGGACGATTGTTGCGAGGGTCGCTGGCCAGCCGCGCGATCTTCTTCACCACATCGATGTCCTGGCACTGCCCAAAAATGGTGTATTTGCCATCCAGATACTGCGTAGGAACTTCGGTGATGAAGAATTGCGAACCGTTGGTGTCGGGCCCGGCGTTGGCATAGGCCAGACGTCCCGCCTGATCGAAGGTTAGACCCGGGCTGACCTCATTCTTGAATTTATATCCCGGATCGCCGGTGCCGGTGCCGATGGGATCTCCGCCCTGAATCATGAAGTTGGGAATCACGCGATGGAAGATGGTTCCGTTATAGAGCGGCACACCCTTCATCATCTGTCCGGTCTTCGGATCTTTCCACTCCTTGCTCCCGGTCGCCAAGCCAATGAAGTTGGCTACGCCAATGGGCGCCTTATCAGGAAACAGCGTGCAGTGAATGCTGCCCACGCTCGTCTCGATAACCGCCGTTGGCTCAGACGTTTTCTGCGCGCTCTTTTGTGCGGCTGTGCCGCCGCTTGTCTGCGCTAGCGCGAAGCTGGCGAAACATAGAAACGTGATCAATAGCTTAGTCATGATTCCTCCTAGTGATGGGGCTAGGGATTGGGGGCTTGGGATTAGTGGGATGCCCGCGCCCTCTGGGACGCAACGGAGACTAGCCCCTAATCCCGAGTCCCTAATCCCCAGCCCCTAACCCCTCTTTCTGTATCTGCCGCGACACCTTCTCTACATCACCAAATACGCGCAGCAGGTTGCCGCCAAGAATCTTATCAAGATCCTCGGCTTTGTATCCGCGTTGGTAGAGCGCTTCCGTAATTTTCGGCAGATCGGCGGCGGAGTCAAGCCCCTGCGGCGAGCAATCGATGCCGTCGAAGTCGGAGCCCAACCCAACATGGTCGACGCCCGCGACCTTCACCATGTGATCAATGTGATCGATCAGGTCACTCAACGGAGGACGCGGCAATTTCGGCGCAAGCCGCGCCTTGGCTGCGGCCAACTCCTTCACCACCTCCGGCGTTTGCGGCTTGATGAACAGCGCCTGCACGGTTTCATAATCGGCATCGTGTTGCGCGGCGAGCTGCTTCGCCGTATCCAGATACTTCTGCGAAACGAAGGCGCAATAGAAATTCACTTGCGCCACCCCATTTTTGGCCGCCAGTGTCCGCAGCATGTCGTCGGTCATATTGCGCGCCGCGCTGGTCAGCGCGCGGGAAGACGAATGCGACGCAATCACCGGCGCCTTGCTCAACTCCACCGCCTGGTAGAACGTTGAGTCCGCCACATGCGAGATGTCGACCATCATGCCCATCCGGTTCATCTCCGTTACTACCTCGCGCCCGAAAGGCGTTAGGCCGCCGTGATGCTGAATGTTTTTGTCGGTCATGTCGCCGCTGGAGTCACCAATATCGTTGGTGTTTGACCACGTCAGCGTCATGTAGCGCACGCCCAGCCGGTAATAGTCGCGCAGGATGCGGATGTCACCTTCGATCGCGTGCCCACCTTCCACGCCCAACAGCGCGGCCAGCTTGTGCTCGCGATGCGCCGTGAGAATGTCCTGTGTGCTGAAGGCCATCATCATTTTGTCAGGATGACGGCGCGCCTGCTCATAGACCGAATCGATCATGTCGAGCGCACGCTTGGCTTCGTGGCCCTTGTTGCCCTTGGGCTCAACCCAGATGGAAAAGAACTCTGCGCCCAGGTTGCCGGCCTTGATCTTGTTGAAATCGAGATAGCCGGTTCCCGCGTCCTGCGCCAAATCGAAATTTTCGTCAACGAAACGGCCGGGCGTGTCGGCGTGGGTATCGATGATGATGGCGGCGTTGTGGATGGCGAGAGCTTTTGCGTCGGCTTGCGGTGTCGCCGGCGTCAGTGATTGCGCAGTTTGCGACGGAGCGACCGTGGCAGCAAGCAGTGTAAGAAGGATAAGTCGGCTAAAACTTCGCATCAGGCTGATGGCAGGCTCCCGGAAGAATTAGGTGCGATTGGATTGTAAACGACACGGCGGTAGCGACAGCCGAGCCATGGAGTCGTGGCTTGGCTATGCCCTTGCGATGCGGTATCTATGTGAGTACAATGTAATTACGGCATATGAAAACCGACCTTATACGAATCGGCAATTCGCGTGGCATCCGCATCCCTAAACCAATCATTGAGCAATGCCGATTGGGCGACACGGTCGAGTTGCGGATCGAAGACGACCGGCTGATCATATTGTCGGAACGGACGCCTCGCCAGGGTTGGGAAGAGGCACTCCGGCGTGCGGCCCCAGCACAGGAAGACGAAGTCCTGCTGGAATCCACACTGGATGACGACTTTGACCGTGAGGAATGGACGTGGTGAGCGCTGGCCCACCTCGGCTGGACGAGGTGTGGCTCGTCGCTCTTGATCCTACCGTGGGCGCCGAGATTCAGAAGACCAGGCCCTGTCTGGTTGTGTCTCCTGACGAAATGAACCGATGCCTGCAAACCGTCATCGTAGCCCCAATGACGACCAGCCAGCAGCCATATCCGATGCGGGTAAGCGTGTCATTTCAAAACAAACGCGGCCAAGTCGCTCTGGATCACGTTCGCGCAGTAGCTCGCCGTCGGCTGGTGCGGAAACTCGGAAGGGTATCGGCGCAGACCGCAGCCGCGGTCTCTGCGACTCTCGTCGAAATGTTTACTCGCGTGTAGGACCGTTACGTCCGGAAGAAATCCTTCACCGCCTGCCACATCACCTGTCCGCCGACGTCGGCGATGGACTTGGTCAACGGAATATCTTTGGGGCAAACTTCAACGCAGTTCTGCGCGTAGCCGCATTCCTGAATGCCACCATCGCCCATCAGCGCCTGCAGCCGCTCGATCTTCAGGCCCTTGCCGGTGGGATGGGAGTTGAACAGACGCACTTGCGAGATGGTGGCCGCGCCCACAAAGCCGGTCTTCTCGTTGAATTGCGGACAGGCTTCCATGCAGCAGGCGCACGAGATGCAGCGCGACAGCGGATAAGCTTCTTCCTGGTCTTGCGCCGACTGGCGCAGTCCGGCGCCTAGATCGTAGGTGCCATCCATCGGTACCCAGGCCTTCACCTTCTTCAGGTTCTCGAACAGCACGCTGCGATCGACTGCCAGGTCGCGAACGATGGGGAACTTGGAGAACGGCTCCAGCGTGATCGGTTGCTTCAGTTGATCGATCAGCGCCGAGCAGGCCATCTTCGCGGTCCCGTTGATGATCATGGCGCACGAGCCGCACACCTCTTCCAGGCAATTGGAATCGTAGGTTACCGGCGTGGTGGCCTTGCCCTGGCGCGTCACCGGCTTGGCCGCAATGTCCATCAGCGCCGAGGTCACGTTCATGCCCGGACGATGCTGTAGCTCGAATTCTTCCCAGTACGGCTTCGACTCGGGAGTGTCTTGCCGTTTGATCTTTATAAGTACGGTTTTAGAGTTTGCCATTTTTTAAAAAGCCTTCAGCTCTCAGCTATCAGCCGTCAGCAAAATCGCAATTCGCTTTTCGCTCTTCGCCAACCACAAACGAGGTGTCATCCTGAGCGTAGGCGCGCCGGTTTTGCGCGCTGGAGTCGAAGGACCCCTATCTCGCCAGCCATCTTGGTCCAAGCGTGTCGTCCCTGCGGGACTCGGGTCAATAATGCACCCTCACCCAGCGCTAAAGCGCTGGGCTATCTTCTTCCGTCCCGCTCCGCGAGACTCGTCCCTTCGCCCGCCAACTGTTCAACCACGATTAAGACATTTGCACTTGCATGCTCAGCTGACGAAGCTGACAGCTGACAGCTTATTCTACGTCGCCGCGTCGTACCTTCTCGGCCGCGGCTTAATCAGCGACGTGTCCACCGGCTCGAACTCGAAGCGCGGCTCGTCGGCATCGGCCGCGAAGTACGCTTTCGTCGTCTTCAACCAGTTGGCGTCGTCGCGCTCGGGGAAATCCGGCTTGTAGTGCGCGCCACGCGATTCGTCGCGCATGGCCGCGCCCTGGGCAATCACGCGCGCCAGTTGCAGCATGTTGTAAAGCTGCCGCGCGAAGACGAACGACGTGTTCGCCCACATCGACTTATCGCTCAGGTTGACGTGGCGATAGCGCTCCAGCAGCTCCACCAGCTTCGCGTCGGTCTCGCGAATGTTCTTGTTGTAGCGGATGACCGTCACGTTCTTGGTCATGGTGTCGCCTAACTCGCGCCACAGCAGGAACGGATTCTCGGTGCCTTCGTTCTTCATCAGCCGCGCGTTGATTTCTTCCTGCCGCTTGCGCTCCGAGTCGAAGACGTGCTGGCCGGGATGCTTTCCGCTCTTGATCATGCCGTGCGCGTATTTCACCGAGTGCGGCCCGGCAACGAATCCGCCATAGATGCACGACAACAGCGAATTCGCGCCCAGCCGGTTGGCGCCGTGAATCGAGTAGTCGCACTCGCCGGCAGCGTATAGCCCTTCGATGTTCGTTCGCTGATCGAAATCGACCCACAGCCCGCCCATGGTGTAGTGCATGCCGGGGAAAATCTTCATCGGGACGTCGCGGGGATCGTCGCCGACAAATTTCTCGTAGATCTCCAGGATGCCTTCCAGCTTGCGGTCGAGAATCTTGCGGTCGATGTGCGTGAGGTCGAGATAGACCATCGGCTGGCCGTCGATGCCGAGGTTGTGCTCGTATACCACCTTGTGAATGGCGCGGGTGGCGATGTCGCGCGGCACCAGATTGCCGTACTTGGGATACCACTCTTCCAGGAAGTACCAGCGCTCGCCCTCGGGAATGCTCTTGGGATCGCGCTTGTCGCCGGGCTGCTTCGGTACCCACACGCGGCCGCCTTCGCCGCGCGCCGACTCCGACATCAGCCGCAGCTTGTCTTCGCCGGGAATGCACGTCGGGTGCACCTGGATGAATTCGCCGTTGGCGTAAAACGCGCCCTGTTGATAAAGCGCCGATTGCGCCGAGCCCGTGCACACGACCGAGTTGGTGGACTTGCCGAAGATGGCGCCATTGCCGCCGGTCGCCATGATGACGGCTTCCGCCGGGAAGGTATGAACTCCCATGCCGCGCAGGTCCAGCGCGCAGATGCCGTGGCAGACGCGATTCTCATCGATTACCGCGGAGAGGAACTCCCACGCTTCGTACTTCGTGACCTTGCCTTCGGATTCGTAGCGCCGCACCTGCTCGTCCAGAGCATAGAGCAGTTGCTGGCCGGTGGTTGCGCCGGCAAAGGCCGTGCGGTTGTAGAGCGTGCCGCCGAAACGGCGGAAGTCCAGCAGCCCTTCCGGCGTGCGATTGAAAGGAACGCCCATGCGGTCGAGCAGGTCGATGACGCCGGGCGCCGCATCGCACATGGCCTTCACCGGCGGCTGGTTGGCCAGGAAGTCACCGCCATAGACGGTGTCGTCGAAGTGGATCCAGGTGGAGTCGCCTTCGCCCTTCAGGTTCTTGGCCGCGTTGATGCCGCCCTGGGCGCATACCGAGTGAGACCGCTTGACCGGAACGATGGAGAAGAGGTCGACGTGACCTCCCATCTCGGCAATCTTGATGGTCGCGGCAAGTCCCGCCAGTCCGCCACCAACCACGATGATATTAGGATGTGCCATAAGAAAAACCAGCAATTAGCAATTAGCGATTAGCAATTAGTCGTGCTCCACCCAGGGAACCTGAGCTGCCGGCGTCCGCACGAAACCCGGTTACGCTCCACAGGCCAATGCCGACCAGAGCAATCGCCAGCCCTAAACATACAAAACCGAATTTGCGGCGCGCCTTGTCGCCCACCGTCAATCCCCACTTGGCGGCGAACAGCCAAACGCCGTAGGAGAAGTGCCACGAGGCAGCCACAATTCCGATCACATAGATGGCCACCACCCATGGGTTTTGAAAATCGAACCATACCTTCGAGAACGCGTTGTTATAGCCGCCGCCCATCAGGTGCACGCCCATGAATCGCATGTCGATAACGTGATACAGGATGTAGGCGAAGGCGATGATTCCGGTCCAGCGCTGCGAAGTGTAGAGCCAGTTGCCGCTCCAGGGATACTCGCTGACGTTCGACGTCGCCGCGATACCAGATCCAGATTCCGTAGAGCGCGTGATACAGCAGCGGAATAAAGATGAAGACCCACTCCAGCACGTGCACAAACGGCAGGCTGGTGAGGAACTTTACCTGATCGTTGTAGGCCTGAACGCCGTTGGCCGATTCGGAATTGGAGATGAAGTGTTCGATCAGAAATGCGCCGATGGGTACGATGCCGGAGAGCGAATGCAGCCGGCGCAAAACAAAAGAATAGCCCTGGCCTGCACGCAGCGGAGCTACTCCCTTTCCAATCCGGGCGACACTGGTTTCAATAGAACTGGCCGAGGAAGCCACGAAGCAAACTCCTTATGAACGCGGAGCGTATAAGCAAACTCTTTATTATCGAGTTCGCCAAGAGCGCAAGTCAAGAAAGCCGCCGCCGATTGAACTCGCGCTTGACGAATCGCCTGAGGTGGGCCGGCTCCGGCGGATCAGCGAGACTCAGAATAGCTTTTGCATGGGCCAACAGCCTGTGACGTGCGTCACAGGCCCGCATGATTTGCAGCACTCGTCACAGGCGATCGTAAAAACCATTGCTCCGGGTCGGTGCCGGCAGGTCGAACCGGCAGAATCGCGGACCTCTGGCACAACATTTATAGTGTCTTCATCCCCATGCTGATCCGCGAGAATGTTCCGCTTGCTCCCCTGACGACCCTCGAACGTCGGCGGACCGGCTCGCTATTTCGCCGAAGCCCGGACCGAAGCCGAAGTGGTGGAAGCCGTCGAGTTTGCTCGCTCGCGTGGGCTGCCGTTGTTCGTGCTCGGAGGCGGTAGCAATCTCGTTGTCGCGGATGCGGGGTTCGCCGGCTTGGTGCTGAAGGTCGGCATCAACGATGTCTCTCATTCGCGTGCTCACATGGTCAAGTGATCTTTGTCGCAGGTGCAGGGTACGACTGGGACGCCCTGGTAAAGCAATCCGTGCAGGCCGGTTGCGCGGGGCTGGAGTGCCTCAGCGGAATCCCCGGTACCGTGGGCGGAACGCCGGTGCAGAATGTCGGCGCCTACGGTCAGGAAGTTTCCCAGACCATCCAGGAAGTGCGGGTGCTCGACTCTGCAATCGCGGGAGATCAACACACTGTCCAACGCCGCAGTGCGGATTCGCCTATCGCAGCAGCATCTTCAATACGACCGAGCGCGGGCGCTATGTGATCCTGCGCGTCTCCTTTGCTCTCCAGCAGGGCGGCACAGCCGAGCATTCGTTATGCCGACCTCGAACAGTTCTTCGCGGGCCGGTCAAATGAGCCGACGCTGAGCGAAGTGCGAGAAGCAGTTCGCGACATCCGCCGGCGCAAGGCAATGCTGATTGTTCCCGGCGACGAGGACTCCCACAGTGTGGGATCGTTCTTCAAGAACCCGATTGTGCCGCGAGCAATCTTCGAGGAGCTGTCGGCAAAGCTCGCATCTTGTGGTCTGCAACTGCCGAGTTACCCCGCTGCCGACGGACTCCGCAAATTGTCGGCGGCGTGGCTGGTCGAACACGCCGGCTTCGCTAAGGGCTATCGCCAAGGGCAGGGTGGGCATCTCGCAAAGGCACGCCTTGGCAATCATCAACTGCGGCGGAGCAACTGCGGCCGAGATCATCGCGTTGAAAGATGAGATTCAAGCGCGCGTAATGGACGCCTTCGGTATAAGGCTCGATCCCGAGCCGGTGTTCGTAGGATTTTGAGGGCCGCTCTTCGCCGCTCGCTTTTCGCTCGTCGCCATTCGGCCCTGCGCAGGTCAAGATTCGGGAAACTCCTTTTTGCTAATTGCTAAATGAAGCCCGCTCAAACTGGCGTCCTTGAAGGGGGCGGCCTTCACGCCGTCCGTAAACACCCAATATTTGCGCGGCTTTAGCCACTGAGGGACTGCACTTGACTTGATCAGGCTTTCCCCAGGTGCTAGTTGCGGATTGCTGATTTCTTGTGCCACCCGGTCGCCCGTTCGTAAGCGTGGGCTAGACGCAGTGTTCTCGAATCCGTTCCCGGGCGGCTCGAAATTTGCATCCCAACTGGCAGCCCATCCGGCGTGAAGCCGCAAGGAACCGACGTGGTTGGCCAAAACATCACGCTAAACGGCGAGGTATTGCGCAGTAGATTTTTCACCTCGTACGGGCGCACATCTGCCACTGCCAGCGCTTCCAATTCGGTAAGCTTTGGCGCCGGAACCGGCACTGTCGGCGAGATGACTACATCCACCTGTTCGAAGATTTGCTCGGCGGCGCGGCGAAATGCCGCCAGTCGACGCCGCTCGCGAATGTATTGACTGGCGGTGATTCCCGCGCACCTCTGGATACGGTACAAAGTTCGCGGATCGTAGAGCTGCGGACTGTTGTTCACCATCGCTTCGTGATACTCGTAGATCTCCGCATCGAAGATGGTGCGGAAGCCATCGACCGCAATCTCCACCTCGCGAATCTGCGAGGTCAGCTTCCCGACGACCTGCACCGCGGTTTCAAGGCACGACGCTACGTCGGGATCAAGATCGTCGAACAGGGCCTTGCGGGGAATCCCAACCTTCAACTCGGCAACATTCTTCTCCAGCGATGCTGCATAGCCGGACTTCCCGGAGAGCACATCAATCAAGATCGCAGCATCGCGCACCGTCGCCGCCAGCGGACCGGCGGTATCGAACGAAGTCGACAGCGGCACCACTCCGTTGAGGCTGATCAAACCGGCGCTGGGACGATGTCCCACAATGCCGCACAGAGCGCTGGGACAGCGAATCGAGCCGGTGGTATCCGTGCCCAGGGCGGCGACGCACAGTCCCGCGGCCACAGCTGCGGCCGAACCGGAAGAAGATCCGCCCGAGATCCGCTCCAGATTCCACGGGTTTTTCGTCGGTCCAAAAGCACTAACAACGCCGCTGATGCCGAAAGCAAATTCATGCAGGTTGAGCTTGCCAACGATGACAGCCCCGGCTTGCTTCAATCGGCGAACGACTTCGGCGTCTTCGCGTTGGCACGCGGTCGCGATACTGATTGCTGGCGGCCGTGGTCCGCACGCCCGCCGTGTCGAACAGGTCCTTCAGTCCAATAGGAATGCCGTGGAGCGGCCCGCGATAATTTCCCGCGCGATTTCAGATTCAGCCTGGCGAGCCTGCTCCAGCGCGAGATCGGCAGTCACGGTGATGAATGCATTAAGAAGCGGATTGAGCCGCTCAATGCGCGCCAGGCACTCGCGCGTCAGTTCAACGGGCGACAAACGGCGGGTGCGAATCTGTTCGGCTGCTTCGGTGAGAGTCAGCACGGGGAAGCATATTACCACTACGCTCGCTTCTGCTTCTTCTGGCACTTCTCGCAGATGCCGTAGATCTGGAAGGTATGGCGCGTGGGGAGATACTTGTTCTTGCGGCCGACCGCCTGCTCGATGCGTTCGATGTCGGCCGAGAAGAACTCCACCGAACTGCCGCACTCGGTGCACACCATGTGATGGTGATTACGCCGCTGGTACTGGTGCTCGTAACGCGCGATGCCGTCGTTGAAAGCGACTTCGCTGGCCAGGCCGCATTCCGCCAGCAGCTTCAGCGTGCGATAGACCGTGGTGAACCCGATGCGCTCGTCTTTCTTCTTTACCAGCCGGTAGAGTTCGTCGGTGGAAAGATGGTCGCGAGTGTCGAGAAACGTTCGCAGGATGGTATCGCGCTGCCCGGTGCGCTTCAAGCCACTTTTTTCAGATGATTGTGGAACACGGCTTCAGCCTCGCGCACCATCTGGCGCGAGATCGTTGGCTGATCGTCAATCCGTTTCTGGAGCATAGGCAGCGCTCCATGGAGCCCTCATTCGCTGTTGCAAGCCAGTTGTTACCAGCATAACACTGGGCGGGCGGGAGATCTTGGATTAAGAATGGCTCTCAGGGCGACGGGTCGAGCATTCCATGCATCGACGGACGGCCGTACTGAGAACCCGGGAAGTCGTATTCAAACCCGTGGTCTCTGAAGCTCCGTGATGGAGTTGCGCCTACCGTGCATCCAGCAGCCGTATCGTCTCCAGCACCACGTCGCCGGTGATGGCCAGCGATTGCGGACTGAGCTTGTCGACCGTGTCTTCGGGCGTGTGATGGAAGACATTGTTATAGCCGTAGTCAAAGTCGATCAGGTCCACCGACGGGCACGCCAATCTTGGCGAAAGGAATGTGGTCGTCCTCGATGGCAATGGTCTGCTGAAAAAAGTGTGACTGGTAGCCAAGATCGCTGGCCGCCTGCGATACCACGTCCGTGAGCCAGGGCGTGGAGTTAGTGTCGCGCTGAATATCGAGATCGGCGTCGCCGATCATGTCGACCAGGATGAACGCCTTGATCTTCTTCGCCGTGCCGTCCTGCTGCCACGTCTGCGCGAGTTGGCGCGTGCCGTAGAGACTGTCCGTGTCGGTCCACTTCACGAAGGCTTCTTCACCGTCGGTCCACACCAGCCAAACGCTGTAGCCATCAAGCGGTTTGCCGCGGAAGTGATCAGCCAAAGCGAGCAGCAGAGCGGTTGAGGAGCCGCCGTCGTTTGCGCCCACGTAGCGTCTTCGGCAGCGGATAGTTGGTGTCGTAGTGACCAGCGACGACAATGATGCCATCCTTCGTGCCGGGAAATTTCGCGATGATGTTGTTGATGGGAAACTTTCCCGCCGGCGTCTGCGCCGTGAATTTGTCCTGCTCCACATCCACTCCCTTCAACTTGGAGAGGATGTACTGCTCCAGCTTGGCGTGTTCGGGACTCCCCGGCGGACGCGAGCCGAACGCGACTACTTCCTTCACATACTGCATGACATGATTGCCGTTGATGTCCGGCCGGGCACCGGTGCTTGCGGGACCCGACAAGGCGCCGGTGGGTTGAGTCGCCGCCGGGCCGATTGGCAGCGGGCGACTGGCTTGACCGTAGCCGTGGCCTCCGAGGGCGACCTGCGGCTGTTTGCTGCAACCGGCGCTGAAAGCAGCGATCAGAAGCAGCACAAGAATGGGGAGAGGATAGGCGGAGCCTCAACTTCATATTAGACGGTATTGTAAATGGCATTACCGCGATTGCCTGCGAGCCACGGGCCCTTTAATCCCCGGCCTGATCGCAACCCCGCTCCTTCCCGGTCAGAATCGGAACCGCATTCAGGAGCACGAAATCTGCTATTCTGCCCGCCGTGTCTAAACTTTTGACTTCGAAACAGCGTCCTGCGATCAGCATTGTCGGGCCAGGGAATCTTGGTACCGCACTGGCCCTCGACTCTACCTCCGGCAGGCTACGAAGTGCGATTGCTGGCTACTCGTGGAAAGAGTGTTCGCAACCGTCGACCTCACAACGCTGGCGCGTCGAATGAAGGCGCGCGTGGTCGAGATAGGAAAGCGGCCGCTCGAGAGCGGGATCGTTTGGATCACCGTGCCGGACGATGCAATTGCAAGCGTGGCGCGCGAACTCGCGCCGTCGCAGGCTTGGAAGGGCAAGATTGTATTTCACTCCAGCGGAGCCCTCACCAGCGACGAACTTGCTTGCCTGCGAGGCAAGGGTGCGCGGGTTGCCTCCGTGCATCCCATGATGACCTTCGTGCGCGGCGCTGTGCCGGAGATGGCAGGCGTGGCCTTCGCGGTTGAAGGAGACGCTTTGGCAGTGCGGGCTGCCCGATCCATCGTCGAAGACCTGGGCGGGAACGCCTTCGTCATCAGGAAGCAGAACAAGGTTCTGTATCACGTCTTCGGAAGTTTCGCGTCGCCGCTGGTGATCGCAATGATGGCCGCGCTGGAGCAGGTGGCCCTGGCTGCTGGCATCCGCAAAACCGACATCAAGCCGATGATGGTGCCGCTGCTGTGGCAGACGCTGCGCAATTACTTGAAGCACGATGCGGCTGCCGCTTTCAGTGGGCCGCTCGTCCGCGGGGACGTGGAGACCGTACGCAAGCATCTGGCCGAACTCAAGACGCTGCCGGAGGCCAGGGCGGTGTACGTCGCCTTGGCAAATGCGGCGTTGAAACTGCTGCCCGTGAAGAACCACAATAGCCTGGCGAAAGTGCTGCGTGGTTCTTGACATAGCTCGGCGTGTTATCGCAGCTCAATATGCGTCCGCTCGGATGGCAAGGGCAAGGGCAAGGGCAAGGGCAAGGGCAAGGGCAAGGGCAAGGGCAAGGGCAAGGGCAAGGGCCGGTGATTTATGCAGCTCAGTTGCAGTTGGCCACCGCAACGAAAGACCTAGTGATTTTCATCCTGGCTGAGCAGCGAGCGCCAGCGCAGGTGATCGTACTGGATGAGGCTGTTGGCGGCTTCCGGTCCTTCGCTGCCGGCCGCGTAGTTGGGAAACTGTGGCGGCGGAAGCTGGGCCCAGGCATCTTCAATGGGCGTGATGATGCGCCACTCCGCTTCCACCTCGTCGCGGCGGGTGAACAGCGTAGGGTCGCCGCGCATCGCGTCCAGCAGCAGAGTCTCATAAGCCGCCGGCGTTTCCGTCCCAAAGGCCTCACGATAAGAGAAGTCCATATCTACACCGATGGCGCGCATCTGCTGGCCCGGCTGCTTGGCGCCGAAGCTGAGCGAGATACCTTCGTTGGGTTGAATGCGCATGGTGATGACATTGTGGTGCACATCGTCGGGGTTGCGCGAAAACAATGCCTGCGGCGTCCGCTTGAAATGCACCGCGATCTCGGTCAACGGCTGCGCCAGCCGCTTGCCGGCGCGAATGTAGAAGGGAACTCCCGCCCAGCGCCAGTTGTCGATGTGCAGTTCCACCGCGGCGTAGGTCTCAGTCTGCGAGTTGGGATTGACGCCCGGTTCCTGGCGATATCCCAGGACTGGTTTGCCATCGATCTGGCCCGGGCCGTATTGCCCGCGGGCCGTGCGTTTCACGACCTCATCTTTGGACATGGGAGCGATGGCGCTTAACACTTCCACTTTGTGGCCTCGCACCGCGTCGGCATCGAAGCTGACCGGCGGTTCCATCGCAGTCAGCATCAGTAACTGGAGCATGTGGTTGGCGACCATGTCGCGCAGCGCCCCGGTTTCTTCGTAGAATGCCCCGCGACCTTCCACGCCCAACGTTTCGGCAGCGGTAATCTCGATGTACTCGATGTAATTGCGGTTCCACACCGGCTCAAACATGGAGTTGCCGAAGCGGAACATCATGATGTTCTGCACCGTCTCTTTGCCGAGATAATGGTCGATGCGGTAGACCGAGCGCTCGTCGAAAACGTGGGAGACAATTTCGTTCAGCTCCTGGGCGCTCTTGAGATCGCGGCCAAAAGGCTTTTCCAGGATGATGCGCGTCCAGCCCTCGCTGTTATGGGCCAGTCCGGCTGTGCCCAGGCCTTCGACAATCGGTGGCGCGAGCGAAGCGGGCGTGGAAACATAGAACATAACGTTCTTGCTGGCGCCGTTCTTCTGCATCTCCTCGATCTTCTGCTTCAAAAGAGGATAAAAGTCAGGACGGTCGGCGTCACCGACAAAGTAGTGGAGTCGCTGGGCAAAGCCGTCCCAACCCTGGTCGGTGAAGTTGCGCGCGTCTTGCGAAGTGGCGGCGCTTTGGCGCAGGCGGGAGCGATAGTCCTCGTCGTCGAACTTGGTGCGACCGATGCCGAGGACTTCGAAATTGCGGTTGGTGCAGCCCACGCACGCCAGATCGTACAGAGCGGGAATCAATTTGCGCCGGGTAAGATCGCCGGAACCTCCGAAGATGACGACCAGACAGGAATCGCCTTGCGGCAGATGAGGAGTTTCGATTTTATGGGGCGTGGGCTGTACGAGAGTGGTCATATTCGCTCCGGCAGATACTGCTTTCTGGAAGATGCTTAGGGCCCGAAAAGGATTCGGTCAATGAATGCGATCCCTATTTCCTGACCGCGGCTGCAGGCGGTGCCAGCGATTCCCTTACCAGGGCGAGGAGGCGTCGCAAACCTTTGTCGATATCGCGGCCCAAGTCGACGCGAATGGCGCGGCGATGGTGCTTGCTCAGCGACTCGGAATCGCCCAGCGCCTGGATCTGCTTCAAGACACTAAAGCTGAACTTCTCGCCGGGCACCTCGATGTCATTGATATCTTCCGATGTTAGTTGCAGGAAGACGCAGCTGTCCGGGCCGCCTTTGTGCAGTTGTCCGGACGAATGCGAAAACCGCGGCCCATAGCCCATTGTGGTCGCGACCTTCTTCCGATCACGGATGGCACCGCGGATTTCCTGCAACAGCGATTCGTAGTTTTTTAGCTCCTCAACGAACTGCGTGATCGCGAAATAATCGCCGGGGTTCAAACGGGCAAAATGGGTCATCAGCATGGCCTGGAGCGATGAGCCGCCGCGGCGCAAGACCTCACAGTTTTCCGCATCACCAAAGACCCGTAGAGAGGTTTCGGCCACGATCAGCTTTTGCTGAGGCAGGACGCCGTTCTGGGCATACTCCGCCAGGACCTGCACAATGTAATCTTTGGACTCCTGAACATCCGGCTGATCGAAAGCATCGACGCCGAGCAGCGATGTGGCCACCGCGGTTGCGAACTCCCAGAGGAAAAACTCCTCGCCGAGATCGAGCGGATTGCGAAGCGTGTGGCGCAGTACGGGATGCCCGGCAGCTTCGAGAGCCGCGAGCTTCGATTCCGCGTCAGCATTTTTTGCCGACGGCATATGGATGTAGACAAAAACGCGATCGTCGCCGTACACCTCCGGCGCACCCAGCGGCTCGCCAACGACCGGGACGATGCCCTTGCCTTCTTTGCCGGTGCTCTCGGCAACCAGATGCTCAATCCAGAGGCCGAGCGAAGCCAGTGGCTCAGGTGTGACTAGTGTCAGCTTGTTGCGTCCGGCGGCGGCGAGAGCGCCCAGTAAGGCTCCCAGCCGCGCCCCGGGATTCTCGATCGTTGGCGCCGCATCGGCGCAAGCGTGGGCGGCTTGCATGGCGGAATCCAGCAGGGCCTTGACGTCACCGCCCATCAGCGCGAACGGCACCATGCCGAAGTATGAAAGTGCGGAATAGCGCCCGCCAATGTCCGGCAGGTCGAGAAAAATGCGGCGAAAGTGGCCGTGCACCGCGTCCTTCGCGAGCTGGCTTCCGGAATCGGTGATGGCGATGAAGTTTTCTCCGGCGGCATCGCCCTTGACGCGCTTCACGCGGTCGCGGAAATAGCGGTGAAACATTTGCGGCTCGGTGGTCGTGCTCGATTTCGATGAAACAATAAAAAGCGTGTTACCGATGTCAATCTTCTGCTCAAGGTGGCGAATCGCCGTTGGTACAGTGGAGTGGAGCACATAGAGCTGGGGATAACCCTCCTGCTTACCAAAGGCGTGAGTCAGCACCTCCGGACACAAACTGGGGCCGCCCATGCCGAGGACCACGGCGAATTCAAATCCGGCATGCTTGACTTCCTGAGCAAAAGCGTCGAGCTCCGCGAGGTGAGGCTGCATAGCTTCAGCAACGGTGAGCCAGCCGAGGGCGTTGACGATACCTGCCTCGCGCTCAGGCTCGCTCTTCCAAAGCGTGAAATCCTTCTTCCACAGTCGCGACACGGACTGGTCTCGCTCAAGCCGCTCCAGAGCGCTGCGGAAGTCAGTCTCGTGCTTGCCAGGCGACACCGTATGCCGTTGACGAATGCTGGCGGCGACTTCTTTCGGCATGGTCTCTGACAAAGGAATGCTGTCCATGACTACCTCCCGCCAATTCGTACGGGCACTGCCTCTTAGAACGACTCCACTGTTGGTGCCGCCCAGCTTTGAAGGGGCACGCCTTCAGGGGTGCCGCTAAAGCCAAGCAAAAAATCCGGCTTCAGCCGCTGAGGGAACCTGCCTCAGGGCCTGAAGGCCAATCCTTGGACTCTTTGACGGCACGGCTAAAGCCATGCCCTTTCAATGCCGGAAACACCAAGCCTGACGTCGCTCCGGACAGATAGCATAGCGCCGACACTCAGTGCCGGCGCTATGGAACGTTTTAATTGTAAGCCTGAATTGTTACTGTTTCGTTTTCTTTAACACTTCGCGCGCCTTGGCAACGACGTTGTCCACAGTGAAGCCGAAGTGCTCCATGATTGTCTTGTACGGAGCTGATGCGCCGAAGTCGTCATGGGCAACACTATATCCGCTGTCGCCAACGTACTTGCACCAACCCAGGCTGGCGCCGGCTTCCACCGACACACGCGCCTTTACCGCAGGAGGAAATACCTGTGCCTTGTATTCGGCGGGCTGTTTTTCGAAGAGCTCCCAACACGGCATGGAGACAACGCGCGCCTTCACGCCTTCGCCGGTGAGTTGTTCGTAGGCTCCAACACAGAGCTGCACCTCGGAACCAGTGCCCATCAGGATGACGTCCGGCGTGCCACCAGAGTCAGCCAGAATGTAGGCGCCTTTGGCCACGCCCGCGGCTGGCGCGTACTTGGTGCGATCGAAGGTGGGCACGCCCTGGCGAGTGAGCACCAGCGCCACGGGCTGGTTCTTCATGGGCATAATGACGCGCCAGGCTTCGGCAACTTCGTTGGCGTCGGCGGGGCGGATGGTCATCATTCGGGGCATGGCCCGTAACGACATGAGTTGCTCGATCGACTGGTGAGTAGGGCCGTCTTCGCCGAGACCAATGGAATCGTGCGTGTAGATGTAGATGACCGACAGCTCCATCATCGCAGCCAGGCGAATCGCTGGCCGCATGTAGTCGGAGAAGATAAAGAACGTTGCTCCAAACGGCCGCACACCGGAGAGCGCCATGCCACTCAAGATTGAGCCCATGGCATGCTCGCGGATGCCGAAGTGGAAGTTGCGGCCGGCATGATTGTCCTTCTCGAAGTCGCCGCCGTCCTTGATGAGGGTTTTGGTTGAGGGATAAAGATCGGCAGCGCCGCCGATAAGCCAGGGCACTCTGACGGCGACGGCGTTTTCTACTTTGGCGCTCGAGTCGCGCGTAGCCAGACCTTTCGCGTCAGCGGGAAACGTCGGAATATCTTTGTCCCAGCCAGCGGGCAGTTCCTGGTTCGACATTTGCTGCCACATCTTGGCGGGGTCGGGGTTCTGGGCGGCCCAGGCTTGATATTTGCCGTCCCACTCCTGCTCCCACTTGGCACCGCGCTCGATAGCCTTGCCCATATAGCTCTGCACCTCATCGGGCACCAGGAACTGCGCATCGGGGGGCCAGCCGTACACGATCTTCGTCTTGCGGACTTCGTCGACTCCCAGCGCCTCGCCATGGGCTTCCTTGGTGTCTTGACGGTCGGGAGAGCCCCACCCGATATGGGTATCGCAGATGATGAGGGTTGGCCGATCCGGCTCCCGCTGTGCGGCCCTGATGGCGACGTCGACCAGATTGAGGTCGTTGACGTCGGTGACGTGCAGGATATTCCAATGCCAACCCTCGAAGCGCGTGGCTACATCGTCAGTGAACGCCAGCGAAGTGTGGCCTTCAATGGTGATGTGGTTGTTGTCGTAGAACCAGATGAGGTTCGACAGGCCAAGATGTCCAGCGACAGATGCCGCTTCGTTGCTGACGCCTTCCATCAGGTCGCCGTCGCCGCAGAAGGCGTAGATGCGGTAGTCGAAGGGAGTGTAGTCGCCTTTGTGCAAGGTCGAGGCCAGCCAGCGCTGGGCCATCGCCATTCCTACCGAATTGGACACGCCCTGGCCGAGCGGGCCGGTGGTGACTTCCAAACCCGGGACGTGATGATATTCGGGATGGCCCGGCGTCTTCGATCCCCACTGCCGGAATTGCTTGATGTCGTCCAGCGAGAGGTCATAGCCGGTGAGGTGCAGCATGGCGTACAGCAGCATGCAGGCGTGCCCGTTGGAAAGGATGAAGCGATCACGGCCCGGCCAATGCGGGTCGTGAGGATTGTGCCGAAGGAAACGGTCCCATAACACGAAGGCCAGCGGCGCCAGCGCCATGGGGGTGCCGGGATGGCCGCTATTGGCCTTCTGCACCGCGTCCATCGCTAGAGTGCGAATCGTATTAATGCAGAGGGTTTCGAGTTGCTGCTGGGCTGTGGCTTCTTTCGCTTGAACGGAAATGTCTGCTTGACTACTCACCCGTTGCCGCCTTTCTGATGTTGTGAATAAGGAAAACCGATGTGCCGTCCCTACGGAACTTGAATCAACTACGTCATGCTCCTCCGGAGCTTGGTTCCGCAACCGAGCTCTCCGCGGGAATTGGCGCCGGATGTTCGACTTCGACTGCGTAATCTGTCCCTTGCCATTGCTGGTCCTCGGGCCATAGGAAGGTGAATCGCAGCGGCGCTTTCTGTCCAGGATCGACGTGGATGTCGACATACTCGACCCCTAAAGCGGTGGGAGTGGACCCGGTGTCGCGAGGCGTGTTCCATTCGTCGTCGCTCCAATGGAGCATGAAGGGCGAGGACGCCTGGACCCGCAATAAAGCTCCCGCCGCTACCTTGCGAACCTGGCGATTCATCTTCCATACTTCGATTACGGGGCGCGGATTATTGTTGCAATAACGCGAGGCCACCGAGTCGATGCGATCAAAAACTTTATTATCCAGCATGGAGCGCAACAAGGTTACGTACTCGGCGTGCGCCCACAGCAGAGGAATGGCCGCGCCCGTGGCTTTACCGAAAAACATGTGCTCATGCGGGAGGTCGGGCAGGTCCCAGATCTGCTCAGGGAACAACCCGATGCCGGTAGTAAACGCCTCGGCCGCACGGATGTAGAGATCGATGTTGCGACCGGCGGCCAGTTCATAGGTGGCACGCTCCAACATGAGCAGGGGCCAGGGATGGCCGACTCCCCATTTCTTGTACGAAGTACCGTCGGCGCGCTGACCGTAGCCGTCATGGTTGTAGCGCTTCCAGCAGGGTCCGGCGGGAAAATCGACCTTGAGGACGGCGTCGATTACCTTCAACGAGTCCTCGACGAGAGGGTCGCCCGGCTTGCGGACACCGAAGCGGACCAACTCCAGAAAGCCGTGATCCACAATCTGGTTTGCGGGATAGCGATAGCGGTCGCCGGGCTTTTGATTGGCCAGAGTCAGTTCGCCGCTGTCGGGGTCCTCGTCGCCCACCGCGCCGTCGCTGCTGATAGCGGGATTGATGCGGATGTAATGCCGCTTGATATCCGGCAGCAGCGTCCCCTGGTTGGTAACCGTCCACTCCTCAACATGCGACTCGAGGAAGTCGGCGTAGGTACGCACGAACTCCGCCGTATGCTTGTCACCGCGGTGTTCCAGCATCTCGGCGGCGCAGATGAGGGCGGCGATATTGGCGGCGAGGGTAGAAGGCGAGTAGCCGCCCGCTTCTTCCCAGCGGTCTTCAGGAGTGGCCGGACCTTCGCGGATGAGATAAGCGCAGGCCCGGCAAACCGTAATGTAGGGATCGAATTCGGCCAGTGCGTTGGCTTTCCATAAGCGCCAGGCCAGGATGATGGGGAAGGAAACTTCATCCAGTTGAACGCCGGTCCAGTAGGGATCGCCATCGATCCAGAAGTTCTGGTAGAAACCGCCGTCCTCGCGCTGGGCTATGGCCAGATAGATCATGGCGCGCAAGGGCGTGGTGACATCGCCCGCGGCTAACAGGGCGCTTGCGGAGTGCACCATATCGCGCGTCCAGACCAGGTGATAGCCGCCGAGTTCGTCGTCGCTTTTGTCTTCGCCCCAGGGAATGCTCAGGCTGGCGATCATGGCTCCGGGATAAAGCTTGTCCTCATGCGCCAGCAGGAGATTGATGCTGCGAGCGAATAAACAGGAGGCCTTGTCGGAGACTTTTCCGTGGTTCATGTCGATGATAGCCAGACGCTTGCGGGTGCGGTGCCACTGCTCGATGAAGCTGTTCACATTGGTTTGAAAGGGCACACACAGGGATTGGAACAGGGTAGCGCCGGCCGCGTGACTGCTGCGGCCGAAGGCCAGGCCAAGAGTGAACTCGTTGCCGTGCACCAGGGAAATCTCCCCGGTCAGGGCGACATTTCCGTCCAGGGCGCTGTCGTATTCCCAATCCATCTTGAGGTTGTGGGCCAGGTCGGTCCAGCCGTCATTGACACCCACGTAGCCGCAGGAAAGTTTGCTGAACCCTGCCTTGGTCCCAATCGCCATGTGAACATTGTTGCGATAGGCAATCAGGAAATGCCGGCCCTTCGCGACCAATACTTCTGCATTGTTGTGCCATCCGCCAATGTTCAAATGGGGGGCGCAAAGCACATAGAGGTGGAGGCGCCCCTGCCACTCCGGTGCAGGGTTGAACTTGGTATGAATGAGGAGACAGTTGAGGTGAGGATCGGCGATGATTTGCTTTTCAATGGAGTAACGGCCTTCGGGATCAGTGTTCGTGATCTTAAAGCCCAAGGCGCCAGGATCGAGAAGTTCAACCGTGCTGATGGTGTTGCGGCGCTCGTCGTGGAAAAAAGTTTCCTCGTCGCTGACCAGGTACTGCAAATCGCGAATCTGGGGGCAATCAATGGTGGGGTAGTAGATCTCGGTGTTGATACCCTTGGCCAAGGTGTACCAGATGCGGCTGGAAATGGCGTAGGCGGTGCCAACCGCGTCCTTGGCGCCCGCTGTCCAACGGGGTTCGATGCCGGGGCCACCGGGGGCCGGATTCTTGCCAGTCAAGATGAATGTTCTCCTCGCCTGCGGCTGGGGATCCCTAACCTCTGCACCAGGAAAAAATGCCAGATCCTCGCTCAGCGCGCGTTCTATTCTTAACTCGAATGAGCCTCGGCTGGCTATGGAAGTCACGAAACTTAACAAATCCCTGGGCTGGTCCAGGGCGACCCGAAGCAGATGGCCAACTAAGCTGCCTTGGCCTCCGATACAGGCGCGTGGGAAAGTGTATCGCGAGCGTCAAGAGGGTATGAAATTGGTGCCTATGGCGGCCAAAAACCGACGATAGGGGAAGGGGTGAAAAAAATTCGGGAACTTTTGATTCTGCTATCATGAAACCCAAGCAGGATGTGGCAAGAGAGCGCTCCCAACTTGCCCGTGTGGGTATTGGCCAGCAGTAATACTATCCCATCGCGAACCGCCACTGGCTGGTGGGGCCTTTCTCTCTGTGCGCCAAGTCGTCATGACGAAAGAAGTCGAGGCAGGCTCGCCGCCAGCGCCGGCACCGGGTCGCCGACGATTCCCCGGGCGCACCACTCCAGGGTCACTAAACGAACTGCGCCGATATCGTCCGACGGCATTGGAGCCCTCGGGCGGACCAGCGTTTTCGAAAGAAATGGAGGAAAACAAAGTGCAAATCGCGATCGCTTCCGATGAAACAGGGCATGAAGCTAAACAGCGTCTGGCCGCGAAACTGATTGCCGCCGGGCACGCGGTGACGGATGCCGCGCCTCCGGTGCAGGGCCAGGGCCGTACCGATTACGCCGAGCAGGTGGCGCTGTCGGTGCTGCGCCACGACTCCGAGCGTGGCATCATTATCAGCAGCCGGGCAGTGGGTGCGTCGGTGGCAGCCAATCGCGTGCCTGGAGTTCGGGCTGCGCTTTGTGGCGATGCCCATTCGGCCCACGTGGGCGCCAAGATCGAGGGCATGAACGTTCTAGTGCTGGCGCTGCATGGGCTGGAGGAGCAGCATGCGCAGGAAGTGGTTGACGCCTATCTGAATGCCACACTTGCCCCCATTGAAGTGGTCGGCGGTTTGCCGCCGCGGCGCTTGCAGCGCGTATTTGCCTATATCCGGGAGAATGTGGCCCGCGACCTATCGGTGAGCGAATTGGCGCACGTCGTGGGAATGAGCCAGTATTACTTCTCCAAGCTGTTCAAGATGAGCACGGGCATAACGCCCCATCAATATGTGATGCGGCAGAGAGTGGAGCGTGCCCAGGAACACCTGCGCGAGAGTCACATGGCCCTGGCGGAAATTGCCACCCAGGTTGGGTTCGAGACGCAGAGTCACTTCACCAGCGTGTTTCGCCGCCTGGTAGGCGCCACCCCCAAGCGCTATCGGGAGATGCATCAGGCGAGTCCGCTGCATGCCATCCCATCGCAGGAGCAACAGCGGCCGGAGGAGCGGAAGCCGGCAACGGCGGCCTGAGGCCATCCCCGTCGCATACGAATAACACCGGCGCGACCCAGGTCGCGCCGGTTTGTTTATGGCCGCGGCAGTGCGGAACTATTGCTGTTGCGGGCGGGCGACCGGCCGCCTCATCTTGGTAGTGGGATTTGGTTTCATCGATCCCGCGGGCATCAGCTCGTTGAGCAGCCCGTCCGCGTGGTAGATGTTGCGTAGTGCTTCCGTGATTGCCCGCGAGTCCACTTCCACCGCGCGCGCAACCGTGTCGGTGTAGGCGAAGTTCCAGACCAGCGATTCAATGTTGCCGTCGAAAATAATACCGACAACTTCGCCCGCCTTGTTGATGACGGGACTGCCGGAGTTGCCACCGATAATGTCGGGCGTGGAAACCGTATCGTAGACGGTTTGCAGATTGATGGCCGACTTGGATTTCAGCCAGCTCTCCGGAAGCTGATAGGGCGGTTTGCTGCCGTGCGCGGCGGCATGCTGGTAAGTGCCGCCCATGGTGGTAAACCAGGGAACATTCTTGCCGTTGAGCTTATAGCCCTCGACCGAGCCATAGCTGAGCCTAAGGGTAAAGGTCGCATCCGGCGGGACGCTCAGGCCTTTTTGAGCGAACAGCGCCTTGCCAATGTCGCCGCCGCTCTGGCGCAATACCGCTTGCACCTGGTCTTCATCGCGATTATGGATCGCCGCGGCGTCGGGCTCGATCTGGCGCATCAGGACGATCAAGCGGATCGGTGCTGGCTTCCACCGCGGCGGCACCGCCTTGGTAGAGTTGCTTACGGACGGCTACGTCCTCCAGCTTGGTCCCCTGGATCAGCTCCTTGGCGCGCTCGTCGGGCGACTTGCCGGCCAGCGCTTTCTGAACGTCGGGATTCCCGGCGCCCAGCTCATCCCGCATTTCCCCCAGGCTTTCGGTCAATAAGACCTGGTCCAGAGATTTGTAAATGGGCGCTGTGGAGAAAAGCCGCTGCTCCAGGGTTGGCAGTTGCGAATCCTGATAATTGTGCATGCGTTGGTTGCTGGGCATCTGCTTTTCATACGCAGCGCGTACGATCAAGCGGGCATAACCTGCCAGATCGCCGCGGAACCCGCCCATACTGTCGACGTACAACAGCTGTTTGTAAGTCTCCTTCTGGACATTGACCGCCTTGCCAATTTGCGCCCAGGGGTCGCCGAACTGCTGCTTGCGTTGGGGATTGGAGTCGACGAACGTCCTGCAGGCTCTTCTCGTCGGCGGCTTTGGTCGCCATCACATCTTTGTCCTTCAACCCATCTTCGTAACCGGTGACGGCCTTGAAGGAATTCTGCAGCCCGAAGACATCGCTCTGCGCCTCGCGCTCGTTCTCCGCCGATTGCGCTCCAAACTTCTGCAGGACATCGACCCGGCGACTGTAGGAGCTGAGCTGGAGCGGGAACTGGTAGTCGCGCAGAAAGGTGAGCTGGTCCATGGTGAGCAGGCGGCCGGTGCGGCCAGGATGTCCGGAGACAAAAACCAGTTCGCCGTCACTGGCGCCGTTGGGCGACCACTTCAGATAATCGTGAATCTGTGCGGGCTGGCCGTTCTCGTAGGCGCGGAAGAACGAGATGTCAAGGTCGTAGCGGGGATACTCGAAGTTGTCGGGATCGCCGCCGAAGAAGGCGATATCGAATTCCGGCGCAAACACCAGCCGGATGTCGTCGTACTTCTTGTACTTGTACAGGTTGTACATCGCTCCGGAATAAAAGGTAACGACGTCGCAGCGGATATCGCCGCCGGAACACTGCTTTTCCAGCGCCGCGATTTCCTCGCGCTGGGCTTTGCCGGCATCGGCAGCGGACATTCCCGGCTTCGCCGCGCCGTTGACCTTGGCGGTGACGTCGGAGATATCTTCCAGCACCACAAATTCCATGCCAGGGCATTTGGCTTCGTCGGCGTGCGTGGGTGCGTAGAAGCCGCTCTTCATGTAGTCCTTACCGCTGGTGGAAAGATCGTGAATGCATTCCTGCGCGATGTGGTGGTTGGTAAAGATCAGCCCATCCGGCGAGACAAACGACGACGAACCGTTGGGGGCGCGGGCCGAGGAAAGCCGAACATGATCGAGCCACGCCTGGTCGGGCGAGAATCCGTACTTGGCCTGTACTTTGTCTTTGGGAAATGCATTGAACAGCCACATGCCTTCGTCGGCGTAGATCGAGTTGCCGAGGAAAAGCACAAGCAGAGAGAGCAGAAGGGCAGTTCTTTTCAACATGAGGACTCCAGGGCGGGAGAATCCGCGCCAGTTCGCTGATTACGTCCGGCACAGGGAGCTTCGGACGCGTAACCAAACCCTTGACTATAAACTCCGGAGCAGGCGGCGGGCAATGACGCTGCCAGCGGCCCACACCTGATCCGTGCGGCCCGGCACCTTTACAATAGAAAGCTGTAGTCCCAGCTTTAGTGAAACTGGAAACTCGACACTTGAAACTCATCATCTCCGCAATTATTATTTTTATGACGACTACTGCACTCGCCCAACAACCGCTCGCCGCCCCGCAAGCCATCACCGACCCCACCAAGCTGGAAAGCAAGACCGTCGCCGACATGCAGACGTTCTCCATCGAGAAGCTCTACATGACGCGGCAGATGGGCGGCTCGACGTGGTCGCCGGACGGCAAGCAGGTGGCCTTCATCTCCAACATCAGCGGGCGAAATAATCTTTGGCTGGTGCCGGCGAACGGCGGTTGGCCAACGCAGTTGACCATCAGCGACCAGCGGCAGTCGCAGCCGGTGTGGTCGCCCGACGGGACGTGGATCGCCTACATCTCCGACCACGACGGCGACGAGCAGTGGGACATCTTTCTGGTATCGCCCAAGACGGGCGATGTGGTGAACCTGACCATCTCGCCGGAATCGGCCGAAGTCGATCCGGCGTGGTCGCCTGACGGCAGCCAGCTTGCCTATACCACCAAGCCGAAGACAGGATCGAGCTACGAGATCGAGTTGATGGATGTGGCCACGCGCCACATTCGCCATCTGACAAAGAACACGCCCAAAGAGCTGAGCAATCACCACCCCATCTTCTCGCGCGATGGCAAGTTCATCGTGTACACGCAGTCGCACGCCACCGGGAAAGACGCCAACGTTTTCGTGCTCGATTTAGCCAGCGGCCAGAGCACGAATTTGACGCCGCACGAGGGTCAGCAAAATTACGACGCTGCCGACATTTCGCCGGACGGTAAGACCGTCCTGATTACCTCCGACGCGCACAATGGCTACGAGAATGTGGGGCTCGTGGATATCGCGACGAAGAAGATCGACTGGCTGACCGATGAGAAATGGGAGCTCAGTGCGGGCGGGTTTTCGCCCGACGGCAAGTCGCTTACGCTGGACGGCGAACGTTGATGGCACGACGAACATTTATTCCTACGATATTGCCGGCAAGCAAACCGAGGCGCTGCCGATCACGCCGGGCGTCAATTCGTTGGCCGGCGATCCGACTGCGTTACACGCGCGATGGATCGCGCCTGTTGTACTACCACAACGGCGCCAACGCGCCGAGCGATCTGTGGGTGTATGACATCGCGTCGAAGCAATCGCAGCCGATTACGCACTCGCTGGTCGGTGGACTGCGCAGCGCCGACATGGTGCAGCCATACCTGGTGCACTATCCCAGCCGCGATGGCAAGTGGACGATCTCGGCGTTCGCCTACGTCCCCAACAACATTCAGCGCAACGGCAAGTTTCCGGCGATTGTCTACATTCACGGCGGGCCGGCGGTGCAGTCGGTGGACTCGTTCAACCGCTTCATTCAGTACATCGTGAACCAGGGTTACCTGGTGATTGCGCCGAACTATCGCGGCTCGACGGGATACGGCAAGCAGTTCACCGATGCCAACATGGGCGATGCCGGCGGCCAGGAACTGAACGACGTGCTGGACGCGGCGAGAGTGGATCAAGAAAAGCGGCTTCGTCGATCCCAAAAAGCTGATCGTGATGGGCGGCAGCTACGGCGGCTATCTCAGCATGATGGCGGTGACGAAGGCGCCGGACATGTGGGCGGCAGCGGTGCCGATTGTGCCGTTCGTGAACTGGTTTACCGAGATCGCAAACGAAGACCCGAGCTTGCGCGAATACGATCTGGCGACGATGGGCGATCCGGTAAAGAACAAGGCGCTATACGAAGACCGGTCGCCGATCAACTTTGTCGATCAGATCAAGGCGCCGCTGCTGTTGCTGGCGGGTGGCAATGATCCGCGCTGCCCGGCGGAAGAAGCGCAGCAGGTGGCCGACGCGGTGAAGAAGCGCGGCGGGGTCGCGCAGTTGAAGATCTACAAGGACGAGGGGCACGGCTTCGCGCGCGTGGAAAACCAGATTGACGCGTACCAGCGCGTGTCAGATTTCCTGAAGGTGCACGTGCCGTCGCCGGGATGCGGGTGCTCGGTGTATGAGTGAAGCTCTTAGCTTTTAGCTGTTAGCTCTTAGCGACATCGGGTGTCATCCTGAGCGGAGCGAGATCGCGAAGCGGGCGACTCCGGCGGCCAAGAGCGGGCCGTCTCCGCTCAGGATGACACCAAAGAAAAAGCGCGCAGAAGAACCCTGCGCGCCGAACACGATTCGTGATTACGAAAGCTGCTTAGCGGGTCGCCGCTGCTTCCTGCACTCCGTAGATGCTGTACCACGACGTGGCAGCCTTCAGCGCGTTGTTCACGTTGTTGATGTTCTTCACGCCTTCGTCCTTCAGCCACGCTTCGAAGGCCTTGCCGCCCTGCTGCGCGTAGATCGGGATGCCGTCCTTCCAGGTCGCGCGTCCGCAGAGCACGCCGTTGAACTTCACGCCCGACTCGGCAGCAAACTCCAGGTCCTCGATGAACTCAGGATTGCTGACGCCCGCCGACAAATAGATGAACGGCTTGCTGGTGGTGCCCGCCGCGGCGCGGTAAGTGATCCAGCGCTTCCTTCTTGCTGTACACCTTCGTACCCTTGAACGAGCGCGAGCCTTCGACGAACTGCATGTTGATGGGAATTTCAACTTTCAGCACGTCGACGTTATAACGGTCTTTGGAGAACTCCTCCATCGACTTGGCGACGACCTCGGGCTTCAGCTTGGCGAAGTCAGCGCCCTTCTCGTCCATGCCTTCTTTGTAGCCGACGAGCTCAAGGAAGAATGGGATGTCGTTGGCGCGGCACTCGTCGCCGATGCGCTCGGTCCAGGCGTGCTTCAGTTCGTTGATCTTCTGGTCGTCGTAGGGGGTGTAGTAAAGCAGAATCTTGACGCAATCCGCGCCCGCTTCCTTCAGGCGTTTCGAGCGACCAGACGTCGAGCAGGTCAGGCAGGCGACCGGGCAACTGCTTGTCATAGCCGGTCTTCTCGTAGGCCAGCAGCAGGCCGGAGCCCTTGGCGCGACGCTTCGCGGCCGGCAGACCCCACTCGGGATCGAGCAGGATGGCGCTGGCGTGCTGGGTGAGGACTTCGCTCACGCAGGATTTTGAATTCCTCCAGCTCTTTGTCGCCGGCGTTGGCGCCAAGGGCTTTCTTCAGCGAGCCGCGCTGGTCCATGGCAGCGGCGGCGATGACGCCGCGATCGTTGGAAACATTCTTCATGCCCGCGAGTTTTCCAGGAGTCAGTTTCACGATGAGACCTCCACGGGCAGATCGCCCGGTTCGATAGAAAGGATTAAAGTGCAGTCCCGCAGGATGCGGCTGGGCCCGAGAAGTGCAGGACAGGAAATTCTAAATGAATCCGGAGATGGGTGCGAGGGTATAGGCGTGTTATTCGGGCCAATTCAGGGCTTTCGCATGTCCGCAAGCATTTGCTGACGAAGTAGATGGTTCGCTCGGGTCTGATATCCCTTGCCAGGCCTTTTTAACCAAGCCACAACATCGGTATCGAGGCGCAGCGAGACAGCTTGCTTTACTGGGCGATAGAACCTGCCCCGTACTGCATCCCTCCAGGCGCGGAGAGGCAATTCCGGAATGTCGGACGTGTCGATCTGCTCGTCCCGCAACGCACCCAAGGCCGCCAAGTCGCGCTTCTGCTTCGCGGTGAGCAGTTGCTTGTTCCCAGCACTACTGCCTGTCGGTTTACTCGCCCTGCGCGTAGACTCGCCGCTCCTGCGGTGTGGCCTTTCGCGCTGAGATGATGCGGATGCTCGCTTCTTCATTGTCTTCATTGTCGGAACCCAGAGTTGTGTGTACGACCAGGAGCATGCGAATACCTCTTACCAGGCCGATCGTATGCCATCTCAATTCTCCTTCGACCACGCAGTCAAGGTGAGAGATATGGCAGGGATCGTCAAAGACCAAGGCTGCGGTTTCAAAACTGACGCGGTGCTTTCGCCTGTTGATTCGATTCTTTCGTTCGTCCCAAGCGAACCGCAATCAGCCCCCTCGCCTTGACAATTATGTATATACATCAAGCAAAAGTCCAGACCCGGGATCATTGCCGCAGCGGAAGCCCGCTGAGCACTGCCTGCTGCCGTGCGACCAGCGACTCGATGCCCTGGCGCGCCAGGGCCATCATCCTGGCAAACTGCGCGTCGTCGAAGGGGCGGCGCTCGGCGGTGGCCTGCACTTCGATCAGCTTCTTGCTGCCGGTGGCGACCACGTTCATGTCGACCTCGGCGCGCGCGTCTTCTTCGTAGCAGAGGTCGAGCATGATCTCGCCATCGACGATGCCGATGCTGGTGGCGGCAACGTAGTCGCGGATGGGCGCGACCGTCATGGTGCCCGTCTCGACCATGCGGCGCATCGCCAGCCCCATGGCGACGAAGGCGCCGGTGATGGACGCGGTGCGCGTGCCGCCGTCGGCCTGGATGACGTCGCAATCGAGGAAGATGGTGCGCTCGCCCAGCTTTTGCATGTCGGTGACGGCGCGCAGCGAGCGGCCGATCAGGCGCTGGATCTCGTGGGTGCGGCCGCCGGCGCGGCCCTTGGTGACCTCGCGCGGGCGTGCGGGTCAGCGTGGAGCGCGGCAGCATGCCGTACTCGGCCGTCACCCAGCCTTTGCCGCTGTTGCGCAGGAACTGCGGCACTGAGTCTTCGATGGTCGCGGTGCAGATGACGCGGGTGTTGCCGAGTTCGATGAGGCACGAGCCTTCGGCGGTGGAGATGAAGTCGGGGATGATGTTCACCGGCCGCATCTGGTCAGGCGAGCGATTGTCGGAGCGGAAGATCATAAGTCAGTGGTCAGTGGCTAGTGGCCAGTTTAACCACCTAAGTCTACATGCTCGACATTGTCGACTTGGCGTCCAAGAAATCGCGTGGCCAGGCGCTTGAACTTGTCGGTTGAGTCGGTGACGTAGAAGCGGAAGGTGCGATGTGCTTGCGCTGATGATTCTGCCACTATAGGGGTCCTTCGACTGCGTTCGCCTGCCGGCTCACTTCGCTCAGGATGACACATCGAATTTTCACCGATCATCCCTCTCACCACCCGCGCGGTTGATTCCGCCGAATCTACGATCTGCATTCCCTCCGGCACGATCCGGCGCAGCAGAGGCGCGATCAGGGGATAGTGAGTGCAGGCCAGCACCAGAACGTCAGCCCCGTCGGGAGCCTGCGCCGTCGCCTCGTCCAGATAAATTCGTGCCACCTGCTCGGTTACGGGGTGCTCAATCCATCCCTCCTCAACCAACGGCACAAACAGCGGGCAGGCTTTCTCCAGCGATTGCAGGCCGTGGCGTTGCAGGGCATCGCGATAGGCGTGGCTGCTGACGGTGGCTTCCGTCGCGATCACAATGGCCGCGCGCTTCTTGCTGACCTCGGCTGCCATGGCCGCGCCGGGCTCGACCACGCCGACCACCGGCACATGGCGCCGCGGCTTTGATCTGTGGCAGTGCCAGCGCGGTTGCGGTATTGCACGCGATCACTAGCAGATCGATGTTCTGCTTCTCCAGAAAGCGTGTCGCCCCGATGGCATAGCGCGCGACGGTTTCGGCCGACTTGGTTCCATACGGCAGGCGCGCGGTGTCGCCGAAGTAGAGATAGTGCGCGGGCAACTGCTCGGCCATGGCCTTCAAGACGGTGAGGCCGCCGACACCCGAGTCGAATACGCCAATGCGAGGTAACGTCACTGCATGTCCTTTACGACCTGGCCGATGGTGCTGGCCTCGTAGAAGCGCTTCAGATCGGCATGTCCGGCGAGGGTCTCGCGCTCCTGCCCGTTCACCAGGATTTTCACGCGCGCGATTTTGTTGTCATTCGCGTTCAGCGTCACCACCAGCGAGGCGACCGTCAGTTCTTCAGCCAGCACGCCGGAAGGATGGGCGTCGGCGAAGGCGGAGTTGGTATCCACCATGGCGGTGTCCTCACTTAGCAGATAAACCGAGCGGACATCGGAGGCCGGACCAATCGTGTGCGGCGACGGCGGCTTCAGATATTGTGCCAGCAGCGTCCGCAGCACGGCGCGGGCGCGTTCGCTGCGTTCGGCGGGCAGGGCGACGTTAAGTTGCGTCTTGCGCAGGGTGCCGTCGCTGTCGTTGGCGATATACAAAGTCACCGGCTCGGGCGGCCCATTCACCGGAGGCGTGGCGATCAGTTGCTGCTCGGCAGCGGCCTGCGCGTCACGCGCGACCCTGCGCTTCAGATGCAAGGCATAAAAGCCCAGCCCAATGGCAACGATGCCGAGCACGGCGAACATGACCAGGACGTACCGGGGCGCCCAGGCCGCTTTGGCATTGGGGGGATCGGGTGGAGGCAGCGTCATGGCCGCACCTCCGGCAGCTTGGAGCGGACGGCGGCAATACCGGCGGCGATGGACTGCGCGACCTGCTCCTGATACTCCGCGCTGGCAATGTTGTCGACGTTGTCGTCAGGAGGTGCGATCTCAACCGCAATCGCAGGCGCGGCGATGTTATTCATTGGCCGCAGCGGCGCGACCAGCGTAGTGTTGGGCAACTTGCGCGAGTCGAGCTCCGCGGCCACCGAGCCCGCGGCCACGCCGCTCAAATCGAGGAACGCCGCTTGGGCGCTGTCCCAGGGCAAGAATCCATCGCGCGACAAGTTTGCCGCGGGCAGCATCGAGGTGAAGACATGGACACCGCGGCCGGTGTTGGCGGCGTGCAAGGTGATGTACAGCGCCGGCCGTGCAGCGTTGACCGACGCAGCCCGCTGATCGAGCGGGATAGCCACGTCGGAGTTGCGCAACATGCCGGCGGCGATGCCATGACTCGCGAGCTCGCGCTGCACGCGCCGAGCGAGCGCGAGCACGACATCCTTTTCCACCAGCGACGCAGTAATCGACGCTCCACTATCGGCGCCGCCATGGGCGGGATCGATGATCACCAGGAAGCGTGGGCCGGACGGCGGCTTCGGCGGTGGTAGTTGTGTTTGCGCGGGAGCTTGCGGCTGTGGGGTTGGAGCTGCCGGCGCGGGCGGCGGAGGCGGCACCGGGGTCACGATGATGGTCTTGCCGCCGTCGGCGAAGCTGGCCATCAGCGGAGCTGTGCCCATTACGTCGAGTTCGGCCAGCCCGTCGTGCTCAGCAAAGACCGCGCCGGTGATCACCGGATCTCGAAGTTGGCGCTGTCTTGTCCGTTGGAGACCACGGGCTCGCGGCGGAAGGTGAAGCGCACGCGGCCCGGCTCAGTGGCAATCGTAGGGTTGACCGGACTGGGGAAACTGACCACCAGCTTCGGCGGAGTGCTCTTGTCCAACTCCAGGCTGAAGCGAATGGGAACGTCGCCGATGAACAGGCGGCGGGCCGCGGCGTGCAGTTGGACGGGCTTCGCCAGCAGCTTGTCCAGGATTTCCGGAACAGAACTGAGCGGAACGTAGCCGCGGCCGTTCTGCAGAACGAAATTCGCCGCCAGCTTGTAGTTTTGTCCCAGAACCTTGGCCTTGTCCTTGCCGTCATTGAACTGCGCTTCGACAGCGCGGCCACCCGGCGGCGTGAATTTCACTTTATATTTCTTGCCGTCGGGACGGGCATCGATGTCGCCCAGCGGCTCAAGCAGGTCCACCAGCCCGGCGTAAGGCAGACCCTTCACATCCAGGAGCGGAACGGAGTACGAGGTTTGCGAAGAGTAGATCGTGAGCTGATCTGCCGGTTGCGCATGGACGGTGGCGAGATGCGCGAGCGATGGCCGCCAGCGCCAGTGCAGGCACAATCAGGCCGAGCCAGAGGCGAGGACGGTCATCCGCCAGAGGGAACCTCGAAGTCATCCGATCGATCCATGAACGATGTACAGGTTCCCTCAACGATATATGCAATGAGGAGCAGTGGAAAGTGGCTTCGACAGGGCAGCGAGGATTCGGGGAGAGCCCAAAGCAGATCCCTCGCCGACTAAAGTCGGCTCGTGATGACAAGAAAAAGGAGCCCAGGTCCGGCGTAGCTGAAGCTGCAACCCTTCAAAACCGGCAGCCGCAGATTCCGCGAAAGAGCGTGAAAAGCAGATCCCTCGCGGGCCTCAAGGCGCGCTGGTGATGACAAGAGAAAAAGCCCCTATCGCCGGGTCGCCTATTGCAGCGAATAGAGGGTAAGCCCGCTCAGCATCTTGGGATAGAAGTCGGTGGATTTTTGCGGCATCACGCCGCCGGCAAAGGCGATATCGCGCATCTGCTCAATGCGCACAGGATTCATCAGGAACGCTACCTGGGCCGCGCCGCTGCGCACGTCGTTAATCGGCTTCGTTCAGCATCGCGGATGTACTTCAGATGCTTCTGCGCGCGGATATCTTCCTCGGACATGCCGAGGATTTCTTCCAGCACCAGCTTGTGCAACTGCACTACGTCGAGTTCGCGCTGCTGTGCGGGCAGATTCTTCAGCGCGCACCGGCTGCACATCTTTGCGGGCGCGCAGCAGGAAACCGCCGTGCGCCGTTACCGCCAACAACGCGATGCGGTCTTTGCCGGCATCACGCAGCCGGCGCACTGCGTCTTGAGCGTCCGTCACCGGGCCCCACGTCTTCGACGTCGAAGTACTCCCGGAGCTTGGCAACCATCTCGAAGATGCTGAAGTTCTCCAGGCCAAAGACCACGCGATGGGTCGGGCAGGATCACCAGGCCGGGCGCATCCATGTTGACGAAGGTTATGACGACGCGTTCAGAGGGAGCATCGAGATCGCCCTTCGACTGCTGTCGCCTCTGGTTGCGATAGTTGAGAGCGGTTTCGTAGCGATGGTGGCCGTCGGCAATGATCAGCTTCTTGTCTGCCATCTTCGCCTTTGCCGCGGCGACGGTCGCCGGATCGGAGACCTTCCACATCTGGTGCAGCACGCCGTATTCGTCGCGCAGCTCGACTGTAGGCGGCCCGTCCTGTTTCAGCAGCTTGCCAACCTCGTCCGCCGGATCGCTGTAGAGCATGAAGATCTGCTCGCAATGCGCCTGCGTGGCCTGTAGAAGATTCAGGCGGTCGGCCTTGGGCTTGCTCAGCGTCTGCTCATGGCGGAAGACCACTTTGCGGTCATAGTCTTCCACCCGGCCCAGGGCGATGAAGCCGCGCCGTTCTGCCTCGGCTCCGGTTGCGATCGCCGGGAACCTTGAAGCGTCTGGACATAGACGTAGATGCTGGGCTCGGCATCGCGCTTCAGAACGCCCTCGGCCTGCCATGCCGCAGGCTGGCCGCGGCCCGGGTGTACACGTTCTCCTGATCGTTGTCGCCGGGTTGAGACTTGCCCAGAATGATTCGCACCAGGTTATACGGGCTGGCGGCGTAATACTCGTCCTGCATGGCCGGGGTAATTTTGTCGTAGGGCTGGGTCATGACCTCGCCCGCTGTCACTTTCGCAGGGTCATAACGAAGAGCACGAAAAGGAAGTATGTCTGCCATAAGAGTTCCTGTTCCCGAGACGCAGAGTTGTCAATCTTGTGTTCACCACGGAGGCACCGAGGGCACGGAGTGAATCAACATTTTCAAGAACCCTCCGTGCTCTCCGTGTCCTCCGTGGTGAGCTGACAGGGCCCGGGAAGGCTGATTGTAGCAACTGGAAAAAGGAAACCAGAATGACGTGAATCACATCCAAAGGTTCAGCAACCGGGCGTGCGAACCACGGCGTTGGTGGCGGGCCGATGCAGTCGCCGCACCTGTGATAACATTCAGCGCAGGTTTAAAGGATCCTATGGCCCGCGGTAGCAGTCCGGCATTCGGGTCACGCGGCTCGGCCATCCAGCCTCGGTATCGCAAATCGTGCGGCGGGACTTTTTCCCGGTCAGCCCGTCCAATCCACCGTGCGCGTTTCCCGGACGTTGCTCCTGCTGCTGGGTTTGTGTGTCATCGCCTGCTGGGCGGTGCTGCCCGCGTTTGCCCAGAACGACGACATCCACATCACACCGCGCGAGACCAAGAAGGCCGAGGCTGCGCCCGCTCCGGACATGCCGGGCGTCGATCCGTCGCTGCGCACCCACACCAAGCCGCTGAAGAAGGACGTGGATCTGGTGCTGGTTCCGGTGACCATCACCGATCCCATGAACCGCCTGGTGACCGGCCTGGAGAAGGAGAATTTCGAGCTTACCGACAACGGCAAGCCGCAGAAGATCCGGCATTTTTCCAGCGAAGACGCGCCGATTTCGCTGGGCGTCATCTTCGACGTCAGCGGCTCCATGGCTGACAAGATCGACAAATCGCGCCAGGCGGTGGTCGAGTTCTTCCGCACCGCCAATCCGCAGGACGAGTTCTTCCTGATCACTTTTTCGGACAAGCCGGAGGTGCTGGTGGACTTCACCTCCTCCGTCGAGGACATCCAGAGCAAGCTGGTGTATGCCGATTCCCAAGGGCCGGACGGCCCTGCTGGACGCCATCTATCTGGGCATGAACCGCATGCGCAAGGCGCACTATGAGCGCAAGGCGCTGCTGATCATCTCCGACGGCGGCGACAACCACAGCCGCTACACCGAGAGCGAGATCAAGTCGATGGTGCGCGAAGCCGACGTCCAGATCTACGCCATCGGACTGTTTGATCGCGACTTCAAGACTCCGGAGGAACGGGAAGGCCCGGCTCTGCTGAGTGAGGTAACGGAAGTGACCGGCGGGCGGACGTTTGTCATCGATTCGCCCAACGAACTGGCGGACGTGGCCACAAAGATAGGCATCGAGCTGCGCAACCAATATGTGCTCGGATATCGTCCAACAAATCCAGCACGCGATGGCAAGTGGCGGAAGATCAAGGTGAAGCTGAATCCGCCCAAGGGCTTGCCGCCGCTGCACGTATATGCCAAAACTGGATACTATGCACCTACGGAATAAACGCAATCTTGTCCTGATTACTTTGGTTTTGATATTGGGCGCGTGGCTGGCGGCCCAGAATTCCAGCGCTCCCGGCCGCTCAGCAGGCGCCAGCCAATCACGCAACCCGCGGCTCCGCACACAGCTCCCAACCCAGCCGGGCGATAACGGTGCAGCCGCCGGCGCCCAGGGGGAAGCGCCTGCGGGCCAGCATGACGACGTCTACATCTTCAAGAAGGAAGTGGACGAAGTCACGCTGCATGCCACCGTGGTCGACGACCGCAACCGCCTGATCACCAACCTGACCAAGGGCGACTTCAACGTTCTGGAGGACGGCAAGCCGCAGAAGATCACCTCCTTTCGCAACGAAGACATTCCGGTCGCGATGGGCATCGTCATCGACAACTCCGGTTCCATGCGCGAGAAGCGCCCGCAGGTGAACGCGGCTGCACTTAATCTGGTGCGCTCCAGCAATCCCCAGGACCAGGTGTTCATGGTCAACTTCAACGAAGAGTACTTTCTCGATCAGGATTACACCGGCAGCATTCCCAAGCTGAAGGATGCGCTGGAGCGGATCGAGTCGCGCGGCGGTACGGCACTTTACGACGCGGTCGTGGCCTCCGCCGATCACCTGAAGAAGAGCGGCGAGCTGGAGAAAAAAGTTCTGCTGGTGGTGACCGACGGCGAGGACAATGCCAGCCGCGAGTCGCTGGAGCAGGCCCTCCGCCGCTTGCAGGAGCAGAATGGCCCGACGATCTACACCATCGGCTTGCTGGGCGAAGAGCACGGCAAGCGGGCCCGCCGCGCCCTGCGCGAAATGGCCGAGGATACCGGCGGCGTCGCGTTCTTCCCCAAGGACCTGAGTGAGGTGGAAGCGATCACGCAGCAGATCGCGCACGACATTCGCAACCAATACACCATCGGATACAAGCCTACGACGCCGCAGAGCGCCGGCGGCTATCGTACGGTGAAGGTGGAGGCTCAGGCCAAGGGCTACAAGAAGCTGCAGGTGCGGACACGCAGCGGCTACTATGCCGGCCAGCAGCACGCGTCAACCCAGGCCAGCGGGCAGTAGCGGCAGCGGCTGAAGCCCTATTCGAAATTCCCGCCCGTTATTCCTGTCGCAACAGGCCGTTGAAAAAGTCGAAAAGCAGATCCCTCGTTCGGCTTAAAGTGTCTGCCTGAGAACTGTGCCGTCCCAACGGGACTCAGTGAATTTTTTCCACTCAACCCAGCACTCCGCCTGCGGCTGCGTGCTGGGCTAGATTATTTCGCGCCTACGGCGCTTGATTTTCAGGCTTCCTGTTCCCTGACGAAAACGAAATGCAGTTCTCACGCAGACATTGAAGGCCTCCTCGGGATGACAAGAAAAATGGTTCATCAGCACGACCTAGGTCGTGCCCTGACACGAGGCCTTCCCTAGCTGACTCTTTCAGCGGCAGGCGAAGGCGCGCTCCACCCATGATGCTCGGTTCCATCTGCGTCTCAATCGCACATCGAGGCATCCAAAGCGGCTGACTGAGCTATGCAACGTTTGGCCGAGTTGTGCGAGCGCATCGCCGCTACCACCAAGAAGACCGAGAAGGTCACGCTTCTGGCCGAGTACTTCCGTTTGCGGGAGTTGCCGGACGCCGCGATTTCCGCGGTATTTCTCTCGGGACACGCCTTTCCCGCATTCGACGAGCGCACATTGCAGATCGGCGGATCGCTGTTGTGGAAGCTGGTCGTGGACGTTGCCGCAGGCTGCGAAGCAGAACCGCAGATCCCTCGCGGGCTGAAGCCCGCTCGTGATGACAAGAAAAATGAGGCAGCTAGCGGCACGCCTGAAGGCGTGCCCTTTCAAAACCCAGGCGTACGCATTCAAGACCCAGGCGTGCCCTTTCAAAACCCAGGCGTACGCATTCAAGACCCAGGCGTGCCCTTTCAAAACGCTGGAACGGCTGCCGCGCCATTGCGAAACTCCAGCGGGGCAACGGCCCTGACTGCCGCTTATCGCCAGCGCGGCGACCTGGGCGCGGCAGCCTTTGACGTGTTGCTGGCGAAAGCGCCGGCATCTTCGACCATCCCTCTGCAAGAAGTCCGCGCGACATTCGACCAGATCGCCGAGACGCGGACGGCGACCGCCAAGGCTGCGGTACTCAAGTCGTTACTGGAACGCGCGACCGCCCTCGATGCCAAGTACATCCTGAAGATCATTACCGGAGAGCTGCGCATTGGCCTGAAAGAAAGCCTGGTGGAAGAAGCGATTGCCAAGGCCTACGACCAGCCGCTAGCGCGGGTGCAGCGCGCCAATATGCTGCTGGGCGACATTGGCGCTACGCTGCAACTCGCCGCCGAGCATCGTCTGGACGAAGCGCGCATGCGGTTGTTTCATCCCATCGGCTTCATGCTGGCCAGCCCGGCAGCCGACGCCGAAGAAGCCTTCCAATATTTCGAGGATGCCCTGGTGGAGGACAAGTACGACGGCATTCGCGCGCAGGCGCATTGCGGCGGCGGACAGGTGCGGTTGTTTTCGCGCACTCTCGACGAAGTGACGCCGTCGTTTCCTGAGTTGGTTGGGTCCGCTAAGCGAGTTTGCCGGAGAGGTGATCCTCGACGGCGAAATTGTCGCCTGGCGCGACAATCAGGACGGCGGACATGGGGCTTCCAGCGCGCCCGCGGTTGGCGCGATGGGGTGGGGACATGCCATGCCGTTCGGCGAAATTCACAAGCGTCTCGGGCGCAAGCAGGTCAGCGAGACCCTGATTGCCGAAGTGCCGGTCGCCTATGTCGTCTTCGACGTGATGTATGCCGAGGGCGAACTCACGCTCGACCGGCCGCTTTCGGAACGCGCGCAGGTCCTCGACCGCGTATTTGCCGGTGCGAATCGGATTGCACCACACGCCATCGTCAACCCGCAAGGCAAGTTGCTGTTCGAGGCGCAGGGGGACGCAGCCGCCGTGTCGGGATGGGTGTTGCGTGCGCCGTCGCTGCGAGCGGACTCGGCCGAGGAACTCGAACAATATTTCGAGCGGGCGATGGCTCGCGGCAACGAAGGGCTGATGATCAAAGACCTCCAATCGTTCTACATGCCGGGACGCCGGGGCCGGTGGTGGCTGAAGCTGAAGCGCGAACTGGCGACGCTGGACGTCGTGGTCACCGCCGCGGAATTCGGACACGGCAAGCGCATCCACGTGCTCAGCGATTACACCTTCGCGGTGCGCACAGGCGAGGAACTGGTCAACATCGGCAAAGCGTATTCAGGGCTGACGGACAAGGAAATCGCCGAGCTGACCGAATGGTTTTTGGCGCACACCATCGCCGATCACGGACATCTGCGCGAGGTGGAACCGAAGATCGTGCTGGAGGTGGCCTTCAATGCCATCATGCGTTCCGACCGGCACGACAGCGGATTCGCGCTGCGATTTCCCCGCATCGTGCGGGTGCGGCAGGACAAGCTGCCCAAAGAGATCGACACCGTGGAAGCGGTAGAGCAGATCTACAAGCGGCAGCATGGAAGGTAGCCGTCAGCTATCAGCCGTCAGCTATCAGCTAAGATCACGCACCTAGCGAAGTTCGGTCGCGACGGTCGAACAGTTTGCTGAAAAGGTGTGAAAAGCAGATTCCTCGCGGGCTGAAGCCCACTCGGAATGACAAGAATTATGATGGCGCTGACGGCACGCCTGAAGGCGTGCCCTTTCAAAGCTCTGGGGCAGATGGCTTGAGCTGAAAGCCGACAAAGCTGATAGCTGATAGGTGATAGCTGATAGGTGATAGCTGAAAGCTGAGAGCTGAGAGCTGAGAGCTGAAAGCTGAAAGCTCTACCCATCGCTCGATTCGTACTGAAACACGACTTCCAGCGGCATTTCAAAGGCGCGAGCGATCCGAAACGCCACCTCCAGGGACGGAGAATACTTGTCCTGCTCGATGGCGATGATCGTCTGCCGCGTGACGCCAACCTTCTCGGCCAATTCCTGCTGCGTCATCTCGGAAGAGTTGAAACGCAGCTTCCGTATCTTGTTGGTGATCCGTCCCTTTGCCATGTTAGAAACCCTTCCGGTAAAACAGCAGCTGCGTGGCAAACTTCATCACCTCGGCCAGCACCATGAACAGCAGCATGGAATTTACCAGGAGGAACGGCGTAGCCACGATCCGCGTGGGAGCGACATCGCGCATCAGCGACGCCACGATGACGTAGCCGATCACCAGCGCGGCGCCCGTGGCCACCACAAAGTAGGCGTTCCGGTACGCCTTGCCCTCGATGAGGAGGTCGCGCTCGTCCTTGGGCTCGGGCCGGGATTCGATGGCCAGGATGATGTGATACACGATCTCAATCACGATGATGGCGATCACGGTGAACATCAGGCGGCCAATGCTTTCGCCGTCAAACGCAGCGTGGTCGGCGTGCCGCAAGGCGTTGGCGAAGTAGTATCCGTAGACCACCACCATAGCCAGCAGCGATCCGAGTATGCTTTTTTCCTGATAAGACAGATCCATTGCAAGCTTCTCCTGAATGTAATGTGAGACGAACATAATGTAAGTTGAATTATACTTAATGTCAAGTATATTTTACATTAATCGCCGACAAACCTGTCGGTCGCAATACTGGCGTAAGATAAGTCTCTGATTTCAGAGAGGATAATCGGCTTATTTTGATGCAGGCGATTGTGGTTAGTCAGCGCGGGGCTGCGCGTCTTCGCGGGGGACATGTCTGGGTCTACCGCTCGGACCTGGTGTCAGGCGCAGAAACTCCTCCCGGCACGCTGGTCGAGGTTCGGGATGAGCGTGGCAAAAGGCTGGGTTCAGCTCTATACAGCAGCGCGTCGCAGATCGCCATCCGGCTGGTGCGCAGCGAGGGGATTACGCAAGCCGCGCTGCCGGATCTTCTGCGGGCGCGAATCGCCAGCGCCGTCGAGTTTCGCCGGCGGACGGCACAAGATTCCGATTCCTACCGTGTCATTTTCAGCGAGGCCGACCTGCTGCCCGGCCTGATCGTCGACAAGTACAACGATGTTCTGGCAATGCAGGCGCTGACGCAGGCCTTCGATCGCGATGATCTTCGCCAGGTGGTGCTGGACTCGCTGGTCGAGCATTTTCCCGGTGCCAGTGTGCTGGAACGCGTGGACGCGCATATACGCAAGCTGGAGGAGTTGCCCCCGCGCGATTCGCAAATTCTGCGCGGCGAACGGTCCAGCACCGTCTTCACGTTGAACCGCGTGCGCTTTCACTATGACGCGCTCAGCGGGCAGAAGACGGGAGCGTTTCTCGACCAGCGCGAGAACTACGCCGCCGCGGCACGTTACGCTCACGGCGAAGCCCTCGACGTCTTCACCTATCAAGGCGGCTTTGCGCTGCATCTGGCGCGGGCCTGCGACCGCGTGACGGCTGTCGATTCTTCGCGGCCCGCGCTCGAAGTCGCCGAGCAGAACGAGCAGCTCAATCGCGCTCAACATCGCTGCGCTGAGATCGAATGGATCGAAGCCAATGCCTTCGATCTGCTAAAAGACTATGCCACCGCGGGACGGCAGTACGACACCATCGTCCTCGACCCGCCTGCCTTTGCCAAGACGAAACGCGCCGTCACCACCGCGATTCGCGGCTATAAGGAACTCAACCTCCGCGCCCTGAAGATGCTTCGCCCGGGAGGCATCCTGATTACCTGCTCCTGTTCGTTTCATGTCAGCGAAGCCGAGTTTCTGGAGATGCTTGGGGGAGCCGCGGCGGACGCCGGTCGAGTGGTCCGCGTGCTGGAGAAGCGTGGTGCAGCGGGAGATCATCCCGGGTTGCTGAATGTTCCCGAGACGGCCTACCTGAAGTGCGTGATCGGCGAAGTGGTTCTATAGGTCCCGCCGGGCATAGACCTCATTCGAAATCTCAGACACTTCCAACCACAGCAACGTGTCCTGGGGCTACGTCCAGTTTTGCAATGCACTCATCCGCGTGAGGCAGTAAGTCCGCCAGACGATTTGACTTTGCTTGGATGAGGATAATCGCAAGGCCGCGACCGGTAAGACTCTGCTGATATCGGATGCCTTGGTCCAAGGTCAGGAAGACCTGAAAGCCTTTGTGCCCGGCTAGAGTGAGGCGTTCACGTTCTTAAACCCCGCCAGTCCAGCCTCCGGAACGCTCGAACAATCGTGCCCCGCAAAGCTTCGCTTGAACGCCCTGGGAATGCACTCCTCCAGCAAAATCTTCATTGCAACTGACCGACGAGAAGCGACTTGGCTGCTTCCAGCGCTGCGATGGCAGCTTCGCGGGTGACGGTGGGGAAGTCGTCAAGAAACTCGGCCAGGGTTTGACCGCCCTCCAGGTAATCCAGCAGGGCCTGGAAAGGAACCCGCGTTCCCCGGAATACCGGTGTGCCGCCGAGGATATCGGGATCTTTGACGATTACTTCGACAGCGCTGGGCATGTTCGCTCCTTGATTAAAGCCGCGTCCGGCGATCACAGCCAAGATTATCTTACGCTAGGCTCGCGCCCACCTAGAAATGGGTGACTTGTCCGCCATGCTGCCACACCCGGCACCATCGAGGCCCCAGAAACACAAAACCCAGCCGGTTTCGGCTGGGGCAGCTGAGGATCTCTCAACTTCAATTCTAATTTCACTGTATCACACTGGAGGGTGATTTGTTCACGGTTTGCCAACTTTATATCTGCCGCAGAATCATACGATTGCGGCTTATTGTTGCGCTTCTAAGTATTGACATGTAAGAGTTACCTGCTATTCGGACGATAACCTCCGCAATGATTATTAACCTGTTATATATCAATAACATACTTAACATTTTCGCCGTGTAATGGCTTTCTGCCAATACTTTACACTACTTAACTCATATTTTATGATTCTATTGCGCTGCAATTACGTCTAATTATCAGCGAGCAGGAACGTACAGACCCACGTCCCTTGCGAAGAGAAACCCAAGTATCGAGTGGAGGAAAACGAACTATGACTGTTTTGACCCGTTGGGAGCCTTACCGTGAATTGAGTGCTTTGCAGAATCGTTTGGGCCGGCTGTTCGACGAGCAGTACGGTGGCCGCGAGGAAGCGCTGACGACCGGGGCGTTTGTGCCCGCAGTCGACATTTACGAGGACGAGCACAGCATCCAGTTGAAGCTGGAAGTACCCGGCGTCGACGAGAAGGACCTCGACATCAAGGTCGAGAACAACACTCTCACCGTCAACGGCGAGCGCAAGCTCGAAAAGGAAGAGAAGGAAGAGAACTTCCACCGCGTGGAGCGCCGTTATGGCAGCTTTACCCGCTCGTTCACGCTGCCCAGCACGGTCTCGACCGACGACATCCAGGCTGACTACGAGCACGGCGTGCTCAAGGTCCGGCTGGCCAAGCGGGCCGAAGCCAAGCCCAAGCAGATCAAGGTCAGCGTCGGCGGCCAGAAGCCGATCGAAGGCAAGAAGGTTGAAGGTCAGGCGCAGAGCAAGACCCAGGCAGCCTGACGCAGGTTTCGCCCCTCGGGAGTTTTTCGGAGGGAGACGAACTGGGGAGTTCAAGGGAGGTGGGTGCAAACTTGCCTCCCTTTTGTTTACCAAAGGGAACGCTCCGGGGGGCGAGAGCTAGAAGACAGTGGCCAGTGGCCAATTGCCAGTTGCCAGTACGTAAGGGAGCTCTGACAAAGCGAACTCTGACAAAGCGAACTCTGACAAAGCGAGCTCTGACAAAGCGAGCTCTGACAAAGCGAGCTCTGACAAAGCGAACTCTGACAAAGCGAGCTCTGACAAAGCGAGCTCTGACAAAGCGAACTCTGACAAAGCGAACTCTGACAAAGCGAGCTCTGACAAAGCGAACTCTGACAAAGCGAGCTCTGACAAAGCGAGCTCTGACGGAGGTATTGCTTTGAAAGGGGCCGCCTTCAGGCGGTCCGCAAAGTCGAGCCAATGAACGCGGCTTTAGCCGCTGCGGGCCTCGGCGTCAACTTCATGAGAGTCTCCTTGGTTGTGAGCTGCGACACATCGAGGCGCAGCCGGTGAGCTTCTTGTCTGGTTTTGAGCGAACCCAGACTTCGGCAATAGGCCAGGAGTTCAAGGGGGCAAGCGCCGTAGGCGCGGAATAGTCTAGCCCAGCACGGAGCGAAGCAGAGTGCTGGGTATGTGGGAAAAAGATTCCGAGTCCCGGTAGGGACGGCACGCCATACGAACAGGCGAACTTCATTTCGATTTTTCTTTGGGATGGACGCTCGCATTCGGCCGGAACGAACCAGCGCCTTTGGATTTTTTCTCCGAAACGGGACGCTTGTCTTCGGCTGGAGATGTGCAAGGCAAGAATCAAGCGCCGTAGGCGCGGAATAGTCTAGCCCAGCACGGAGCGAAGCAGAGTGCTGGGTATGTGGGAAAAAGATTCCGAGTCCCGTAGGGACGCCATAGGGTAGCCCAGCGCTTCAGCGCTGGGTGAGGGCGTGAAAATTAGATTCTGAGTCCCGTAGGGACGCCATAGGGTAGCCCCAGCGCTTTAGCGCTGGGTGAGCGACAACATTGAATCCGAGCCCCTTCAGGGGCGGCACAAGTCAGCAGCGCATCGTGGCCAGTGGAAGTCACCTGGGGTCGAGCGAGGCCTTGGGACCAGCCTAAGATTCGTGATTTTGGTGAGCCGCAACCTGCTCCCGCGAATCAAAACCACTGGCCACGATTCGCTGTCGCATGATAATGATTCGATGTTCTTGTCGTGGAACGAGGGCGGCGTAATCTCGCCAAGGTCCTCCGCTAGATAGGGGGCCTTCGACTCTGGCTCGCAAAAACCGCGAACCTCCGCTCAGGATGACAAAAGAAACTTGATTTCCGGGTTTGGCTAATTGCCAAATGCTAATTACTAATTGCTGGAGCTTCACATGGCTATCCGTTGGGACAAACTAACCGTTAAAGCCCAGGAGGCGATGCAGCGGGCGAACGATCTCGCCAGCGAGCATGGCAATCCTGAGTTGCAGCCCGTCCATATTCTGGCGGCGCTGGTCGAAGACCACGAAGGCATTGTCGCGCCCTTGCTGGAGCGCGTGGGTCTTCATGCCAATGCGGTGCAGGCGGAAGCAATGCGCGAGATCGAGAAGCTGCCGAAGGTTTCCGGCAGCGGCGCCACCCAGGCGCATCTCTCCGACGCCGCTTCGAAATTGCTGGAGAACGCCTTCAAAGAGGCTTCGAATTTTAAGGACGAGTACGTTTCCACCGAGCACCTGCTACTCGGCATGGCGAAGATGAAGCGCGATCCGGCGCAGGAGATTCTGGCGCGCGGCGGCGCCAGCTACGACAACATTCTGCGCGCGCTCACCGCGGTGCGCGGCAATCAGAAGGTCACGGACCAGAATCCGGAAGCGAAATATCAGGCGCTGGAGCGCTACGCCAAAGATCTGACCGAGTTGGCGCGCCAGGGCAAGCTCGATCCCGTGATTGGCCGCGATGAGGAAGTGCGACGCGTGGTGCAGGTGTTGTCGCGTCGCACCAAGAACAATCCGGTACTGATCGGCGAGCCCGGCGTGGGCAAGACCGCCATCGTGGAAGGCCTGGCGCAGCGCATCATCTCCGGCGACGTTCCTGAGCAGCTGAAGAACAAGCGCGTGGTCTCACTCGACCTGGGCGCGATGCTGGCGGGCGCGAAATATCGCGGCGAATTTGAAGATCGCCTGAAGGCGGTGCTGAAAGAGATCGAGCAGTCGCAGGGACACATCATTCTCTTCATCGACGAGCTGCACACCCTGGTGGGAGCAGGCGCGGCTGAAGGCGCCATCGACGCCTCGAACATGCTGAAGCCGGCGCTGGCCCGCGGCGAGCTGCGAGCCATTGGCGCAACCACCCTGAACGAATATCGCAAGTACATCGAGAAAGATGCTGCGCTGGAGCGCCGCTTCCAGCCCGTATTGGTGGGCGAGCCGACGGTGGAAGACACTATCGCCATCCTGCGCGGCCTCCGCGAAAAGTACGAAGTTCACCACGGCGTCCGTATCAAGGATTCGGCGATTGTGGCCGCGGCTACGCTGTCGCATCGCTATATCACCGACCGCTTCCTGCCCGATAAGGCCATCGACCTGATCGACGAAGCTGCCGCGTCGCTGCGCATTCAGATCGACTCGATGCCAACGGAGATTGACCAACTGGAGCGTCGCGCCACGCAGCTCGAAATCGAGCGCCAGGCGCTGAAGCGCGAAGACGATGCCAACTCGCGCGAGCGGCTGGCCATCGTCGAGAAAGAACTGGCGCAAATCAAAGAAAAAGCCAACGCGCTGAAGGCGCGCTGGAAGCAGGAAAAGGAAGCCATCGCGAAAGTGCGCGAACTGAAGGAGCGCATCGAGCGCCTGAAGACGGAAGAGGTGGAAGTCACGCGCAAAGGCGACTTCGAGCGCGCCGGCAAAATCAAGTACGGCGAGATACCGCAGCTTGAGGGCGAAGTCGCAAAGCTCAGCGCGGCCATGGACACCAAGCAGTCGCGCATGTTGAAGGAAGAAGTCGACGAGGAAGACGTCGCCAAGATCGTCAGCAAGTGGACCGGCATTCCAGTGTCGAAGATGCTGGAAGGCGAAGTGAAAAAGCTGGTCACCATGGAAGACCGCTTGAAGGAGCGTGTCATCGGCCAGGACGAAGCGATTGCGAGCGTGGCCAACGCTATCCGGCGTTCGCGCGCGGGACTGAGCGATCCCCGTCGTCCCATTGGCTCGTTCATCTTCCTGGGGCCGACTGGCGTGGGAAAGACTGAGCTGGCGCGCGCCCTGGCGGAGTTTCTCTTCGACGACGAGCACGCCATGATCCGCATCGACATGTCCGAGTACATGGAGAAGCATGCGGTGTCGCGGTTGATCGGTGCGCCTCCGGGATATGTTGGCTACGAAGAGGGTGGCCAGCTGACGGAAGCGGTGCGACGCCGGCCCTACTCGGTCGTCTTGTTCGACGAGATCGAGAAAGCGCATCCCGACGTCTTCAACGTCTTCCTCCAGATCATGGACGACGGTCGCCTGACCGACGGCAAGGGCCGCGTGGTCGACTTCAAGAACACCATCATCATCATGACCTCGAACATCGGCTCAGTGTATTTGCAAGACCTGGGAATGCATCACGATGCCGAGCAGGTAGCCGAGGCGCACAAGCAGGTGATGGAGGCGCTGCGGGCGCACTTCAAGCCTGAGTTCCTCAACCGCGTGGATGACATCGTCATCTTCAATCCGCTGGGCAAGGAGCAGTTGACGAAGATTGTCGATCTGCGGCTGGAGGATTTGCGCAAGCTGCTGGCCGAACGCAAGATCTCGCTGGAGCTGACACCGGCGGCGAAGGAGTTGGTCTTCACCGAAGGCTACGATCCCAACTATGGCGCGCGTCCGCTGAAGCGTGCGATCCAGCGCCTGGTGCAGGACCCGCTGGCGATGAAAATCCTCGATGGCGAGGTGCTGCTCGGCGATCACGTTACCGTCGACGCCGACAAGAAGCAGCACAAGCTGACCTTCAAGGTCGCCAAGCGCGTAGGCGAGCCGGCGAAGGTGGCAGCGAAGTAACAGCCCTCGCGTAGGGTGAAGGGTGCCCCGTTCCAGGCTATTTTGGCTAGGGCGGGGCATTTGACTTTGCGACGTTGACGGAGAACCAGAGGTTGGTACTGGTACCGGGCCGGCGGCGTTTTCCACTATGCCGCTGGCGGGTGTGGCGCGTAGACTTCCCTTCGTTGTCGCTCTCAGGCAGGTCCTTTAAGGTGTCCTGGTTCGCTATATTCTTCTTTCTATCCGGGCTATGCAGCATTGTTTATGAGCTGGTATGGCTGCGCCTGGCCATGGCGAAGTTCGGCGTCACCACGGCGCTAGTGTCGATCGTGTTATCGGTCTTCATGGCTGGCCTGGGAGCCGGTTCGTGGATTGCCGGCTGGGCCATTCGGCGCTACGGCGAACGGATCAGATTCCCCGCTCTTCGCCTCTACGGCATTATCGAGCTCCTCATCGGCGTTTCCGCCCTCATGGTGCCGCTGCAACTGACATGGGGCAGCCACTTGCTGGAATACGCGGCCGGACAGGCTTCCGTTTCCTCCGCCATTTTCTATCTGATGTCGGGCGCGTGGCTGGCACTCACGTTGATTCCCTGGTGCGCCTGCATGGGCGCGACTATTCCGGTGGCCATGTTCGACATTCGAAGCCGCGCCCGCCCCGGATCGCGACGCTCCTTCAGCTTTCTCTACCTCGCCAACGTAATCGGAGCCGTTGCCGGCGCATGCGTCGCTCCTGTCCTGGTGGAGATGTATGGCTTTCACGGCACCCTGCGCATCGGCGCAGCAATCAATGCCCTGATCTTCCTTCTAGCCGCGGGCCTCAGCCTGCGATCAGCGAGCGCCCAAGCCAGCCCGCCGCTCGCGACAGCAGCCAACTCAGTCACAGCCATCAGGCGTGACCGTGATCACTCTGCCTTGCTGCTTCTATTCACCACCGGCCTTGCGACCATGGGCATGGAAGTAATCTGGATTCGCCTCTACACCTACTTCATCGGCCCAGTGGTGTATTCCTTCGCCATGATACTGGCGGCGTATCTCGCGGCTACTTTCGCCGGCTCCACCATCTACCGCATCTGGAGCCATCGTCAGCGCGGACAAGAAAGCCAGATGCTTTGGATTTCTCTGGGGTTTTTCGGCTTGCTACCCCTCCTGACCGCCGATACCCGGATAGCGATGAATCCCAACCTCCGCATCTTTGTCGGAGTGGTCCCCTTCGCCGCAATCATCGGGTTTCTGACGCCGATGCTGGTGGACCGTTGGTCGGGCGGAGATCCCGATCGCGCTGGCCGCGCCTATGCGGTGAATGTGCTGGGTTGCATCATGGGCCCGCTGTTGTCCGGCTTCCTGTTGCTGCCGCATTTTGGCGAGCACACGGCGATGCTGCTATTGGTCCTGCCCTGGTTTGGCATGGCCTTGTTCGGCGGCGGGAGAGAACGTACGGGGTTCCAGTATGCCGCCGCCGCTGCCTTGATGATCGCCGCCCTCACTCTGTTCTTCTTTACCAAAGGCTACGAGGCGCGCTTCGACCATCCCATCATCTTGCGCGACAGTACTGCCACCGTGCTGGCCAGCGGGCAAGGCATGGGGAAAAATCTCCTGGTCAACGGTGTCGGTATGACTTCTCTTTTGCCCATCACCAAGATGATGGCCCACTTTACCGCCGCTCATCTTCCCCAATCGCCCCGCAATGTGCTCATCATCTGTTTCGGAATGGGCACCACCTTCCGCTCGGCAATGTCGTGGGGAATTCCCGTGACGGTGGTGGAGTTAGTACCGAGTGTTCCCAGGCTTTTCACCTTCTATCATCCCGGTAGCGGGCCATTGCTGAAATCGTCCCGGGCCCACATCGTAATCGACGATGGTCGGCGCTTCCTGGACCGTTCGGCCGAGAAGTTCGATTTGATCATCGTCGACCCGCCTCCGCCGATTGAATCCGCCGGTTCCAGCCTCTTGTACTCGCGGGAGTTTTATACCTTGGCGAAAAAACACCTCGCTCCGGGCGGCATACTGCAACAGTGGCTCTATGGAGCAGACGATGCGGACAAGGCCTCCGCAACCCGTGCCTTGATGGATATCTTTCCCTATGTCCGAGTCTACGGGGCGGTTTGGAATGTGCCTGGGTATCACTACCTTGCCAGCATGACTCCCATCCCCGAACGCACCGCGGCAGAGCTTGTGGCTCGGATGCCGCCAGGCGCCGTCGCTGACATGATGGAGTGGGGACCAGCCACGACCCCGCAGGGGCAGTTTGATCTTATGCTGTCGCGCCAGATGTCCCCGGACCGCTTGATTGCGCTCTCTCCCGAAACCCCGGCGCTACAGGATGACCGTCCCATCAACGAATATTACCGGCTGCGTGCGATGTTTCCGGGAAAGGTCTTTGGCGCGCCTGCACCGTGAGATTTTTTAAAACAGGGTAGTGCAATGCCTGGTTTTTTGCTTGCAAGCCATTCGCCGTGCAGGTAGTGTCAATTTTGCCGCTCTTCCTGAGCGGCAATGCTTACTGCTTTGAGGCCTGCCCTCGATCATGAGCACCAACAATGAAGCGGCTGCTTTCCTAACTCGGTTGTCCGCTATCACATTACACAAGGAGACAGATGGCAACGGTAACTTTATTTCCTCCCAACCAGGAGCCGATGGAGTTCAAAGATGCAACGGAATTGACCTTGAATCAAGGGACGCTGATGTTTCACGCCCGCAAGAGTCACGAAGATTCTAACGTCGTTAGTTTCATCACGACATTGCCGTTTCTGTGGGTCGAGTAGAAGTTTTCAACCCGCGTCAGAAGCCCCTCCGACCAACGGTTTCATTGACAATGCAGGCTGCGATGGGCTATCCTTACATCTTTCGCAGTCCTGCGTTTGCCCGCCTGAAGGATGTGCGCGTCCAGCGCCTGAACCGAGCGGCTCTTTCGCGGTTTTTTTCAATTACTGGGAGAGTTTAGAGATGTCAACGTATTTCCCCAAGGGGGAAATCGCGCGCAAGTGGTTCGTCATTGATGCCGAAGACCAGACCCTGGGTCGGCTGGCAACCCGTGTGGCGCGCATCCTCTCTGGCAAAGACAACCCTAAGTACACCCCGTTCCTCGACATGGGCGATCACGTTATCGTGATCAATGCGGCCAAGATTCGCATCTCGGGGCTCAAAGCGGATAGCAAGGTCTACCACCATTACTCGGGATATCCGGGCGGCATGAAGTCCGAAGAGTATAAGAAGCGTTTGCAGCGCAAGCCCGAGCAGATTGTGGAAGAGGCAATCACGGGCATGTTGCCGCATACCAAGCTGGGACGGGCCATGGCCGGCAAGCTGAAGGTCTATCGGGACGACAAGCACCCGCATGTGGCGCAGAAGCCCGAAGCCCTGGCGCCGCTCGCCAAGCGCGCTTAACGTATTTGGAAATGTCTTTCGGATTTTGCGTCCGCAGGATGTGGAAACCTGAAGGATTGAGCGCCGCAGGCGCGGAATAGTCTAGCCCAGCACGCAGCGAAGCGGAGTGCTGGGTAGGTTCGATAACGAATCCGAGTCCCGTAGGGACGGCACAAATTTCTGGGAAGGACCAAGCGGGAGCGTAGCTCCCAACGGACAACGAATGGCAGAACTGATCCAGTATTACGGTACCGGGCGCCGCAAGTCGAGCGTGGCCCGCGTGTTTCTTCGTCCCGGCAGCGGCGAACTCACGGTCAACGGCAAGCCGTTCGACCAGCACTTCGTGACTGCCGCCCAGCGCATTATGGCAAAGTCGGCCTTCGTGATCACGGAGACGGCCGGCACCTTTAACATGATTTGCACGGTGAACGGCGGCGGTGTCAACGGCCAGGCCGGCGCGGTGCGCATGGGCGTGGCTCGCGCCTTGCAGGAGTTCAATCCTGAGCTGCGCGCCAAGCTGAAAGCCGAAGGCTTTCTGCGTCGCGATGCCCGCGGCAAGGAACGCAAGAAGTACGGCCAGAAGGGCGCTCGTAAGCGCTTCCAGTTCTCGAAGAGATAAAGCGGGGATTAGGGGCTGGGGGTTAGGGACCAGCCTCGGTTGTCCAGTTGTTGAGATTTCACTGACAACCAATCCCTGGCCCCTAACCCCTCGCCTTTTGGTTCCGGGGGCGAGTTCACCGAAGCATCAACCGGAACGAAATCTTCCCGCACTCGCAATTGGGTCGGGCCGACGGGAAAAGCAATCCTAAGCGCATCCGGCCGAGGCCGCCGCAAAGGATGCAAGCCAACCGAGGAGGTAGCTTGGCAAACATCACGATGAAGGAATTGCTCGAAGCTGGCGTTCACTTCGGGCATCAGACGAAGCGTTGGAACCCGAAGATGAAGGAATACATCTTCGGCGAGCGCAATGGAATTTACATCATCGACCTGCAGAAGACGCTGAAGATGTTCAAGGAGGCGTCCAAGTTTGTGCAGGACCAGGCAGCCGATGGCAAGCTGGTGTTGTTTGTGGGCACCAAGCGCCAGGCCCAGGACGCGATTGCGGAAGAAGCCACGCGTTGCGGCATGTTCTACGTCAATCAGCGCTGGCTGGGCGGCCTGCTCACCAACTGGGTGACGGTGCAGAAGTCGGTGAAGCGCCTGAAGGAGCTCGATGAGATGGCCACCGATGGCCGCTACGAGCTGCTGCCCAAGAAGGAAGTTGTCAAGCTGGAGCGTGAGCGCAAGCATCTCCAGGCCAACCTGGCCGGCATCAAGAACCTGAATCGCCTGCCCGACGTGCTCTTCGTAATCGACTCCAACAAGGAGCAGATTGCGGTGAAGGAAGCGCGCAAGCTGGGCATCCCGGTGGTCGCCGTGGTCGATACCAATTGCGATCCGACGGAAGTGGATTACGTGATTCCCGGCAACGATGACGCGCTCCGGGCGATCCGCTTGTTCGCCTCCAAGATAGCCGATTCCGTAGTGGAAGGCTCGCAGGCCGTGACCGACAAGCAAATGGCCGACATCTCGGCGGGCGTGCAGTACAGTGAAGCGGCCGAAGCTGCCGCCGCGACCCCCGAAGGCGATGAAGGCGTCGCGGCTGCTACCTCCACCATCGATGACTCCGAAGAGGTCAGCATGGAAGAAGTGCTGGGCCGAGGTGGACGGCGCGCTGAAAATACCAGCGCCTAATCGATTGAGATTGACGAGTGGTTCCATGGCCCGCGCGTTGATCGAGCGCGGGCGGTTTTTTAGCAGTCGCTCTTCGCTATTCGCCTTTCGCTCTTCGCCAGAAGGGCCAGTGGGCGACAACGAAGAGCCTGGATTTTTGTAATGATAGATACATGATTGCTTTTCTGGCGAAAAGCGAACAGCGAAAGGCGAATAGCAAGAAGCTATGGGTACTACAACCGTGAACATTTCCGCCGCACAAGTAAAAGAACTTCGTGACAAAACCAACGCGCCCATGATGGATTGCAAGAACGCCCTCACCGAAGCCAAGGGTGACGTCGAAGGTGCTATCGTCATTCTGCGCAAGAAGGGCATTGCCACCGCCGCCAAGAAGGCCACGCGCGCTACCAGTGAAGGCTCGGTGGCGAGCTACATCCATGCTGGAGGCAAGATTGGCGTGCTGGTCGAAGTCAACTGTGAAAGCGATTTCGTCGCCCGCACCGAAGATTTCAAGGGCCTGGTGCACGACATTGCCATGCACGTCGCGGCCACCGATCCGCGTTTCATCCGCAAAGAGGATGTGACCGCGGAGGCCTTCGAAAAAGAGAAGGACATCTACCGCGCCCAGGCCGCCACCACCGGCAAGCCCGCGCCTGTGATCGAGAAGATTGTCGAAGGCAAGATGGCGAAGTTCTACGAAGAAGTCTGTCTCTACGAGCAGCCCTTCATCAAGGAGCAAACCATCACCGTGGGGCAACTGATCGCCACCGTGATCGGCAAACTGGGCGAGAACATCTCCGTCCGCCGCTTCGCCCGCTTCAAAGTCGGCGACATCGCCGAGACCATCGCCGTCAGCAAAGCCGGCGACACCGCCAGCGAGTAAAGCGTTCTCTATAACGGAAGACCAGGGCGGGAGAGATCCCGCCCTCTGTTATGCTAATGACGACGAGGTTCGACCATGGCCATAGAAGTCAAAGAGGCGGTGGAGGTTGCTCGAGGCTTCCTATCTGGAATTATGGGAGTTGCCCCGTCGCAACTTCTTCTTGAGGAGGTTGAGCTCTCGGACGATCAGCAGTTCTGGATGATTACCTTTAGTTATCCGGCTCCGGAGAATACGTCCCTTCAATCGATGCTCGGGGGAGGGCGTAGCTACAAGATCGTTAAACTGCACGCAGACACCGGCGAGTTTATGTCGGTTAAGATCAGAACTCTCGCCGCCGCATAACCCATGCAGCACACCGTCGAGCTACTCCATTCCTATGCCAACCGCGGCGTGTTGGTGGATTCAAATCTCTTACTCCTCTTTTTCCTTGGCGCTTATGATCGGGCGCAAATCCGCCAAAATACCGGACTCGCTACCTTCACAGAAGAAGATTTTACGCTCCTCGTGCGCATACTCGATCTATGCCAACCAATTATCACCACGCCTAACATTCTGACTGAGGTTAGTAACCTGTCGAATGGCGTTCCTGAGCTTAAACGGAGAGCATACTTCGCTTCCTTCGCGAGCCGCTTGGTGGTTCTGAAGGAAGAGTACGTGGCTAGCTCCACTGCTGTTGTGAATCGCTGGGCGCGATTCGGTCTAACTGATGCGGGAATCGCCGAGATCGCGAGGAATCGCTATCTCGTTCTTACAGACGACTTCCGGTTGTCGCAGGCATTGCAGAGTGACGGAATTGATACTCTTAACTTCAACCATTTGCGCGATCTTTACCGACGGCAAAGTAATTGAAGAAGGCTATAAGTCGCCGTTTCCGATTTGCCTAAATCTCCTTCACCGCATCCAAGAAAGCCGCTCCATACTTGTCCAGCTTTGCCGGACCAATGCCTTTGATCTCCGATAGTGCCACCATATCGGCGGGCGCAGCGCGGGCGATTGCCTGAAGCACGGAATCATGAGCAACGCAAAACGCCGGTACGTCCTGCGCCTGGGCCAACTTCAGTCGTAACTTCTTCAGGCGCTCGAATCGGCCGACGCCGGAGCGGTCCAATTCACCCGATTCCATGTCCGGCGCTTTGCGGTTGCCGGAGCGCCGCTGAGAGAGGACAGCATCCGCCTGAGGCGGCTTACTCATGCGGACCTGGCCCCGGCAGACGTCGCAGCTGCACTGCTCCGGCATACTGCGGTCGCCAAAATACTCCAGAATGGCACGACGGCGGCAGTCGCGCCGGTAGGCGTAGGAAAACATCTGCTCCAGCTTTTGCCGGGCGTGAGCTTGCAGCGTCATCACCTGGGCCTGCGTGATGTTCCCGTTGTTCTCGCCAATCTTGTCGATGAAAAACTCCTGCGTGTGCCGGTCGCGTGGGCTGCAATAGAGTACGCATTGCGCCGGCTTACCATCCCGTCCGGCGCGTCCCGCCTCCTGGTAATACGCCTCCAGGCTGGCAGGAATGTTGTAGTGGATCACGAAACGGATGTCCGGCTTGTTGATCCCCATGCCAAAGGCATTGGTGGCCACCACCACAGCGCCCGAAGCCGACATAAACTCTTCCTGACTCCTCTTACGGGCTTCCGCATCCAGGCCGGCGTGATAAGCGCGAATCGTCCGTTGCGGGAAGTTTTCCTGGAACAAGGCGGCCAATTGTTCGGTGAGCCGTCGGGTGGCGCAGTAGACGATGCCGCTGCCCGGCTGCTTTGACAGTCCATGCAGCAGGGCGGCATCCTTCGCAGCTTCGGTGTCGAGCCTGCGGCAGGCATAAGTCAGGTTGGGACGATCGAATCCGGTGACATGCACCTTGGGGCTGCGCAGCTTCAGCATTCGTACGATGTCATCGCGCACATTGGGCGTAGCCGTCGCGGTCAGAGCGATGGTCGCAGGACAGCCCATCAGCTCTCGCACCTCACTCAGACGCATGTATTCCGGGCGGAAATCGTGTCCCCAGAAGCTTAGACAGTGGGCCTCGTCCACCACAAACAGCCGCGGCTTTAGCTCCGGAACTATCCGCTCGAATGACGCCGCCGAAAATCGTTCAGGCGCCACGTAGAGCAGTCCAGCGAAACCGCGCTTCAGCTTGGTGAAAACTTCGCGTTGCTCCTCACGGCCCTGCGAGCTATTCATAAACAAAACGGGAACATTCAGGTGTTGCAGTTGCTTCACCTGATCTGCCATCAGGGAGATCAAAGGGGAGACGACGACGGTCAGGCCGTGCAACATCAGAGCTGGAAGCTGAAAGCACAAGCTCTTGCCCGCGCCCGTCGGCATGACGCAAACGACATCGTTGCCGGCCACGATATCCTGGATAACCTCTCGCTGGCGAGGGCGAAACTCCGAGAGGTGGAAGACCTGTTGCAAAAGATCGTCAATACTGTCCATGAGATTGGCTTCGAGATCTACTCTATCGCGGATGCGCCCGCGGCGCCGGTGACAAACCGAAGCGCACTGAGAAGGCGGTGGCCAAGGCAAGCGCTGACCCGTTCCGAAATTGCTCACCCTCGCCGGTCCTAAGGGCGTCACAGATCATTCCGGCAACCCTGATAAACTGAAAATGGTCAGTTTGCTTATGGAAAGTATGAACGCTCCCGCTTACAAACGCATTTTGCTCAAAATTTCTGGTGAGGCCCTGGCCGCTGGACAAGGCTTTGGCGTGGACAACACCCGCGTCCACGAGATTGCCCGCGAACTCGCCGAGGTCCACAGCCTGGGCACTGAAATCGCCATTGTAGTGGGCGGCGGTAATTTCTTTCGCGGGGTCGCCGAACAAGCCAAGCTGATGGATCGCGTCTCAGCCGATCACATGGGCATGCTGGCGACGGTGATCAACGCCCTGGCGCTGCAAGATGCGCTGGAAAAACAGCACGTCTTTACCCGCGTGATGAGCGCTATCGAAATCTATCAGGTGGCGGAACCGTTCATCCGCCGCCGCGCCATTCGCCATCTGGAAAAAGGCAGGATCGTGGTGTTCGCCGGAGGAACCGGCAATCCCTATTTCTCTACCGATACCGCGGCCTCACTGCGGGCGATGGAAATAAAAGCCGACGTGATCCTCAAGGCCACCAAAGTCGACGGCATCTACACCGACGATCCCGTGGTGGTAAAAGACGCCACCATGTTCGACGAGATCAGCTACATGGACGTCCTGCGCCTGGGCCTGCGGGTCATGGATGCGACTGCGATCGCACTTTGCCGGGAGAACAACCTTCCCATCGTTATCTTCAATCTCAATAAGCGTGGCAACATTCACCGCGTCGTCATGGGCGAGAGGGTGGGCTCCGTCGTAAACCAGGGATAGCGTTATTCAACGGCGGGTCTCTGGCCAGCCCGCATTAACCGTCGCTTTATAAACGGCTGTTCGCGCAGCCCGACTGCGTGAAACTGCCGCTCCCCTACCCATCCGCGCAAACCAGCCCGGAAGAAACTGCTCATTGTACTATTCGGAACGGGAGCTCCATGGCCGGAACCAACAACGACAGTAGCGAGGCCACGGCGACGCCCAGCGATGCCGCCCCCCCGGCCATCGCCGGCCTTCCTGTTACCGCATCCCCTCCCGACTACCGCATAACCCTTCCTCCGCTGCGCAGTCCCCATGTGGCGCAGTTGATTCTGCTGGGAGGCACGCTGTCGCAGCTGGGCCTGGCGCTGCTGATTACCATCTATCTGGCGCGCGTGCTGACAGCGGCAGACTTTGGGTTCTTTTCCCTGGTTGCCACCATCTTCATTCTCGCCCGCAAATTTCTGGATCTCGGCCTCAGTAATGTTGCCGCCCGCGACATCGCGGACGACACCCGGCGGGAGCGGCCGATTCTGGAAGGCATGATGGCGTATCGCCGTGTGGCGGGCGTCGTGCTCGCACTTGTTCTTTGTGTCTTTGCCCTGATGCAGAGGTCAGCCCCAGAGCGCGCCGTCTTGCTCGCTGTCGGCTGGGTCCTGCTGTTCACCGAGCCGGCGGCCCTCGATCCGGTATTCCAGGTGCGTCAGGCGCAGGCGGCACCGGCGCTGCTGAATGTCTTTGGCGGTCTGCTGGTACTGGGCGGCAGTGTGGCATTTAAGCGGCTTGGCATCGCGGGAGCGGCCTTCGGGTGGCTGCTGATTGTGCGCGAGTCGGTGACCCTGATGGGCACCAAGCTGCTGGCCGAGCACTTGCTTGGCTATCACCCTAAGCCGGGCTTTCGGGGACGCGCGCTGAAAGCGTTTGTGAGGCCCGCGCTGATCTTCGGTCTCGCCAGCCTGGTTTACACCATCTATTTCAATTGCGATGTCTTCTTCGTTTACGCCCTGCGCGGCCAGGAAGAACTCGGCGCCTACGCGGCGGCCTTTCGTCCCATCAATCCCCTGTTACTTCTGCCGTGGCTGCTGATGGTGCCTCTGGTGCCCGTGCTGACCGTCGCTGCGAAGGACCGCCAGCGCTTTGTGAGTCAGGTGAAAGAGCTGTGCGGGTTCGCTCTGGGTCTGGGGGCGTGCGCCTCGGTCGCGGGTGTCTTACTCGCCCGGGATCTCGTCACCCTGCTCTATCGCGGACGCTATCTGGAAGGACCGCTGTCCTGCATAAACGCTTTTCGATGGCTCGCTGTCGCACTCGGACTGGTGTGCGTCACCACCGTCCTGACTGCGGCCATGCTCGCCGACCGCAAGGAAAAGCTGCTGTTGGAAGTCGGTGTCGTTGCTCTGGGGGTCAATGCGGCCATGAATCTGGTGCTGTTGCACTTGTACAACTTCACCGCAGCGGGCTTCACTACCGCAGTGACAGAGTTGTTGTTCCTCGGGGGCGCGCTAACGGCTTTCGATCTGGCTACACATCAAAGTGCTCTGACCTGGGACTGCTGGCGGTCTTTGTTGCCCGCAGCCGCCATGGGAGTGGTCCTCTATTTCATGGGAGGCGGGCCGGCAATCCGCGTGGTGGTTGGGATTGCGCTGGGGTTGCTTTCGGCGGTCGCGATTCTGTCGTCACGCAGGGCACGACAACTGCGCAAGGAGATGGCAGGCGAAGCAGCACTGCTACCTTGGCTGTGATGCGACGAGCTAGCCAATCGAATGCCGCTCCCCGGCATAGAGTAAGGGGAGAGGCATCACCGTCCCGGCATTCGAGGTCATGCCGTCAGCTAGTTATCTTCGTGGACTATCCTGAGTTTTATGGGCGAGCATGCTTGGTTTTCGCGCGTGCCTCGCTCACAACAACTGTGTTTCCGGCCATGACCGAACCATTCAGGGCCAGGACCGCTTCCTGGGCATCCTTGTCGGCCGTCATTTCCACGAAGCCGAATCCGCGAGGCAGGCCAGTCGTCTGGTCCTTGATGATGCTTACTACCTCAACCGGTCCATAGGTTGCGAAGGCTGTTTTCAGGTCCTGCTCGGTTGTATTTTTGTCCAAGTTGCCGACGTATAGATTTTTCATGGTTTCCTCAAAGTCCTTGGAGAATACGATGGGCAAATCCCGCCGTACCTTCCGGAAGATATAAGACAGTTACAGCTTTTGAATTAGGCAAATTGTAAGGAGATTGAAAGTGGATCGTCCCCGCGAGTTGCCCGCAAGACGAGAGAGGGAAGGTCTAATGGTCAAAGACGGCTGGCTGTCGACCTTGCTATTGCGCGCCCCCTAGTTGCGCATTGGCCGCACCTGCGGGACTTGCTGCAAGTCTGCCCGGGTAAAGGTCCCGCCGCAGACTCCACATTTCCACTGGGAATGGGGAACGCGGGAAGGGGCGCTGCTACTGGGCTGCCACACTTTCGAAAGCTCACTGCTGCATATGGGGCATGTCATCCTGACATCATGCTTTCTCCACGTCATAAGCCGGAAGACTGGTCGCCATGGTCGCTTCCAGCCTGCAAGCTTGGGTTCGAAGCGTTCGCTTAAATTGGGGTCCCGTCTTTGCTGATAGCGATGATCGCGACCCTTGACACCAGACCCCGGTCGTCAGCCAAGCCCAGCACCCGCCGGGCATGTTTCCTCGCCTTTTCCTGGGTGAGGAACTTCTTGACTGGTCGAGCCGTCTCCGTCGCCAGAAACTCAACTCGGTAATATGTCATGTTGTTATTCCTTCACTGGCTAGTGCCGGATGCTGCCAAACATTTCTGCCTTATCGCCAGGAGTTGGGTAAGGCCGTCCACCGCTGAAATGTGGGCAGATATCGCCGTTTGTGACAAACCACGCACCGTCCCGGGCATAAAAACAATCGCGGCAGAAGCACGCGTTCAATCCAGTCCTCGGGAGGTTCAGCTCTGAACTGGTCACTTTTGCACACGCGGCAGTGGGCGGATAGGAAGTGCATGGTGGCACTGGTTCTCAGTGCGATGCCCTGAACTTGCACGGATTTCAAGAAGGATTGTCAGCAATGTAACTGCTGGAGAAAAGCTCTTGAACGTCGCTCTGCGAGCAATCTTGTTCAGATATGTATCATCTTACCACTTTAACGTGATTCACTCCGATATTTCGGTAGTGAGTTAACAACAGCTACGCCACCACCATATCGCTTCTCTGGCACTGTCTACTCAATCGGAAGCCCGATGGGCATCCTCCGGTGAAGGCCCGCCATCCAAAGTATATGTAAGTGGGAAGCGCAGAAGTACAACTACTAATACAAGGAGACTCACCAATATGGAAGACCAGAATCGCAAACAGAACCAGCAGGACGGGAATCAGAAAGACCAGAGCCAGAGCCAGCACAAGGAGCAGAACCAGAACAAACAGGCGGGCCAGCCGGGACAGCAGCCGGGTTCCAAGAGTCCCCAGTCTGATACCGACAAGAGTTGGGATCAGAACCAGGACAAGACCCGCAAGCAAGCCTAATCATAGCTGGTAGCGTGATGTTCGGGGCCCTGAAGAACGGATGGAAAGCACAGGCCCAATTCAGGGCCTTCCTGCTTTAAGGTAGTTTGAGCACGCAGCACAGCCTTTGTACTGTAGACAAGTTTTCAGGTTATTTTCAATCGTATCGTTCGAAGATAATACGCTTGCGCTCCCAGCCCATTTCTTCCTGCAGCAATCTTTCGGTTGGCGTCCACCATCGGATGCAGCCCACAGATATAGGCTCGCATGTCTGAATGGCCGGCTACGATAGCGCGTACGTGGTCCTGTACGTATCCCCGGCAGCCTTGCCAGTCGTTGCCGCAACGGCTGAGCGTAGGTATGTAGTGAAAGTTGGGATTCGCGCTCGCCATCCGTTCGAACTCCTCGCGGTAGTAGATACTTTCTTCGCGACGCGTACCGAAAACCAGCCAGTATTCATGCTCGCGATTGCGGTCCGGCCGTTCAAATAGCCACTGGATCGATGCTGCGAATGGGGGCGATGCCAGTGCCGGTGGCAATGAAGATTGCATCCAGCCGCGGCTCTCGCAGTGTGAAGAGTCCGTGCGGCCCGTGGAACTGCACCGTTGCTCCGACTTCGAGATCGCACAGCCAGTTGGACAGGAAGCCGTCTTCCACACGATTCAGGCAGAGATCGAAGCTAGCATCAGGGCGCGGCGCGGAGGCGATCGAATACGCACGAGTGTGGACCTTCCCGTCCAGCTTTGGCTGCTTGATGGATACAAACTGGCCAGGAGTGAAGCGGAATTCGTCGGCGCCGCCGATCCTGAGTTCCAGATGCTTGGTCTGCGGCGACAGCCAGACGGACTTGGTCAGCTCCGCGGTCAATAGCGGACGCTGGACCGCAATACGCTCCTGAACCTGGGTACTCATGATGCCTCACTATCTAGATGCGACTGAGCAGGGAGGCGACGCGCCGTGTCCTTGGCCGCGGTTTCGCTGCCAGCTTTTCTCTGCCCCTCGGTGTACGTATGGTAGATGTGATTTATTGCGCCCGCAGCACTCCACCCAGGCCTCCAGGGCGGTGATGATCTGCGCCGACCACGCGCCACCGCCAAGTCGCGCAAGGTGCGCTCCTGGGATTGGAACTCGGCATGGAGCAGCACGGAATACTTGCCGCGCGCCGACTTTTTCGCCGCGATAGATTTCCGGCGGGAACGAAACTCTGCAGCTCGGTCAGCCCCAACTTCGCGACCGCTGACTGGATGCGCTCGAAGCTGACCGCATCGTCGAAGACGAAGGAGAAATCGCGCTCGACCGCGGGAAACTTCGAGATGCGCTGATAGCGCGGCTCGCGCAGCGGATGGCGATACAGGCGGTCGAGCATCACCTCGGCGATGTAGACGTCCTGCCGCAGCTTGCGCGCGGCAGCCTGCTCGGGATGCAGTTGGCCGAAAACCGCGACGGTCTCGCCATCCATGACCGCACGCGCCGCGCGGCCGGGATGAAGATACGGCGGCGTGTTGCGAGTCGAACTCCAGCGACTGTGTTGCAAACGCCGCGAGCAGCTCTTCGAGGTCGCCCTTCATGTGAAAGAAGGTGTAGGGTTCCGCGTTGTCTCGATGCACGTTCTTGGCAATGCGCGTCGCCGGTGGCGGCGAAGCCAAGATGCCGGCGCTCGTCGTGGCGATCGCCGAGCTTCTCGAAGACTTCGCCTGCCTCGAACAGGCGCACGTTCGTCGTCCCGCGATTCAGGTTGTAGCTCACCATGTTGATGAGGCCGGGCAACAGCGACGTGCGCATGTAGGCCGACTCGTCGTTTAGCGGATTGGCGACTGCGAGCGGCTCAGGGCGGGTGCTGCACGTCGACGGGTGCCCCACTCAAGCTTCCTTTGCTTGAAGCCTGCCCTGAGCTTGTCGAAGGCTGGGGGTTGTCGTTCGACTGGAAAGTTCTGGCTTCTCCCTCCGAGATGAACGTAATCGAGATCGCCTCGTCGTAACCGAGCGCCAGCATGGTGGCGCGCACTTTGGCGTTCTTCGGCTCGTCCGGCAGTTCGACCACGGCGCCAGAGAATCGCAGGCAGCGTGTTGGGAAAATTGTTGTAGCCATAAATGCGCGCCAGCTCTTCCAGGAGGTCGATCTCGCGCTCGACGTCGAGCCGCCAGGTGGGAACTTGGACGATGAAATCGCCTGCCGACGCCTCTTTAGAACTGTCATCCCGAGCGGAGCGAAGCGCAGTCGAGGGATCTGCGGTTCGACGCAGTTCAAAGCCAAGTCGCCGCAGAATGCGCTCGATCTCGCTTTCGCCGATGTCGATGCCGAGATTACGTTTGATCTCCGAGTGGCGCAGCGGAATGGGCTCGCGCTTCAGCTCGCGGGCGACGGTATCAATACGCTCGCCATGCAGCTCGCCGCCGGCGCTGTCCAGAATCAGCTCAGCTACGCGATCGCAGGCCAGGGGAGTGATGCCGTAGTCGGCGCCGCGCTCGAAACGATGCGAGGCGTCGGTGTGCATCCCGTGCCGCTTGGCCATGCTGCGGACGGTCGCCGGATCGAACCACGCGGACTCGATCAGCACGTTCTTCGTCTTCTCGGTGATCATGGTGTCGAAGCCGCCCATCACGCCGGCCAGCGCGACCGGCTTCTTCGCATCGGCGATGACGAGATCTTCGGTTGTGAGCTTGCGGTCGACGCCGTCGAGCGTCTTCAGAACTTCGCCTTCGCGTGCGCGGCGGACGATGATCGTGCCGCCTTCCAGCAGATCGAGATCGAAGGCGTGCGTGGGATGGCCAAGCTCGTTCAGGGCATAGTTGGTGGCGTCGGCGACGTTGTTGATGGAGCGCGAGCCCAGCAGCTCCAGACGCTTGACGATGTGCTCTGGCGAAGGGCCGATCTTGACGTCGCGGACAATGCGCGCCGTATATCGCGCACAGCCTTGCGCGTCTTCGATGACGATGGGGAACGGCTCAGTGGTTGCCCTTACTTCAGGCTGTCATCCCGAGCGGAGGCGCGCTTCGCGCGCCGCAGTCGAAGGACCCCTATTGTCGGCAAGCAACCTCGGCTCGATTTTCTTCAGCTCGACGTCGTAGATCGCCGACGCCTCGCGCGCCACGCCGTAATGGTTCATCGCGTCCACGCGGTTGGTGGTCAGGTCCATCTCGTAGATGGTCGCGCCGTTCTCTTCCTGGACAGACTCCACCGCAATCCCGGCCGAAGTCAGGTCTTCGGCAAGTTGACGGTCGTCAGCCGCGATGTCAACGAACTCACGCAGCCATGCAGGAATGATCCTCATGCGAACTGCTCCAGGAAGCGCACGTCGCCCTCGTAGAACAACTGAATTCCTTCGACCTCGTACTTCAGCATCGCGATGCGCTCCACGCCCATGCCGAAGGCGAAGCCGCTGATCTTCGACGAGTCGTAGCCGTTGTCTTTCACGAAGTCGAAGACATTGGGGTCGACCATGCCGCAGCCCAGCAGCTCGATCCAGCCGCTGAATTTGCACTTGCGGCAGCCCTTGCCGCCGCAGAAGATGCAGCTCACCTGCATGTCGGCGCTGGGCTCGGTGAAAGGGAAGAACGAGGGATAGAAGCGCGTCTTCACCGACGAGCCGAACAGCGCCTTCATGGCGTGATCGAGCGTGCCCTTCAGATCGCAGAAGGTGATGTTGGTGTCGACCGCCAGACCTTCCACCTGATGGAAGATGGGCGAGTGCGTCGCGTCCAGCGGATCGTTGCGATGCACCTTGCCGGGGATGACGATGCGCAGCGGCGGCGGCTGCTTCTCCATGGTGCGAATCTGCACCGGCGAGGTGTGCGTGCGCAGCAGCAGACGGTCGCGCGACGGCTTGTGCTCCTGCCCGGCGATCAGCAGCGTGTCCTGGGTGTCGCGCGCCGGATGGTTCGGCGGGAAGTTGAGCGACTCGAAGTTGTAGTAGTCGGTCTCGACCTCGGGACCTTCGCCGACGGAGTAGCCCATCGCCTTGAAGACGGCGACGATCTCGTCCATCACGCGCAGCACGGGATGCTTCACGCCGATGGGGCGGTGGATGCCGGGCAGGGAGATGTCGAGGCGCTGGGCGGCAAGTTGGGCAGTCTGCTGAAGAAGCGTGGATTTTGTGGTGGGCGTCTTCGACGGCCGCCTCGACGCGGGCTTTCAGTTCGTTGACGCGGCGGCCGACTTCGCGCTTTGCGCGGGCCCGGCGCGGCTTTCAGCCAGATGTCGTTGACCTGAGTAAGAATGCCGTTCTTGCGCGCCAGCCAGCGATCGCGAAACTCCTTCCAGTCGGCATCCGAGTGCAGCGCGCCGGTTTCGTCATTGAGCGCAGCGAACAGATCGGCTACTGCGCGATCCAGCGCTTCCGGCGAATAATCCTCGAGTTTGGGGACGGTGTACATGTTCCATCTTGCCAAATTGTCATCCCGACCGACGGCTTCAGCCGGAGCGGAGGGATCTGCGGTCCAAATGCCGACAAGTCTGTGCCGCCCCTGAAGGGGCTCGGGTTTCTAAACTACGCCTACCCAGCGCTGAAGCGCTGGGCTATCATCTTCCGTCTCGCAGAGCGAGACTCTTTCATCGCCGCGCGAACTTCATTGACCGCTCACGCGAAACGTCTTCATCGGCCCGAGCATACTCAAGGACCCTTGCACCAAAACCAGAAATCGCGAGCATCGGCCTCTTATTGCAACTCCGCGCTGTTTCGCCGGTTCGCGTCACAGCACCCAAAACCCGACTGAGTTTCTTCGCTTTTCTCCGTGGGCTCCGTGCCTCCGTGGTGAAGCCTCCGCTGTTATCGCAAAACACAACGGGCGGCCTTCGGGCCGCCCATTCCTGACTGCGAATTCCCGGGAAGAGCGGCACCGGGGTCCCCGGCGCGCGCTTTGGCGCGATGGGGTGAGGGCTATGCCGTGGCGGCTTGCGCCTGCTTGCACAGCGCCGTAAACCCGGCGGCATCGTTGACCGCCAGATCGGCCAGGATCTTGCGATCCAGGTCGATGCCGGCCTTCTTCAGGCCATTGATGAACACACTGTAGCTGAGCCCGTTCAGCTTGGCGGCTGCGCCGATGCGCACAATCCAGATGGAGCGGTACTGCCGCTTCTTCTGCTTGCGGCCGCTGTAGGCGAACTTAAGTCCACGCTCCACCGACTCTTTCGCCGACCGGTAGAGCTTTGATTTTGTCAGGTAATAGCCGCTTGCACGCTCCAGTATCTTTTTGCGGCGCGCGCGGCGCTTGGTACCACGTTTTACGCGAGGCATTGCTTCTCCTTTTTTACTTCGTCAAGCGGCTGGAGGTAAGAAGGTGACCACGCTCTCCCAATCCCGATTTTCTGGGGTATGGGCGAGGGGCCGATGTACCTCTTCACACGCTGTTGGCCGTCGTGACCGGGTAGGCGACGCCGGCTGCCGCACCATGCGGCTAGTATGGAATCATGCGCTTGATCTTGGGCACATCGGCCTTATCAAGCATCACGTCTTTATCGAGCTGGCGTTTACGCTTAGTGCCCTTCGAAGTCAGGATATGGCGCTTATACGCGTGACCGCGCTTGATCTTGCCCGTACCTGTCTTCTTGAAGCGCTTGGCCGCTCCGCTATGTGTCTTCAGCTTTGGCATAATTATCTATCTATTACAACATAAACCGGGCCATTCCAGCTACCGGACGCAGGCGATGAGCGGACGGAATGGCCGGCGTTTGCTAAGCTGCGTGACTATGCGCTCCAGACCTGTCCGACCGAAAGGATTGTTTGTTGGCCTGGCAACGGTAGACCTCAGTTATGCGGTCGATGAGATTCCACGGCGAAATCAGAAGATCTCGGTGCCTGGCCAGCATACCGCCGCCGGAGGGCCGGCAACGAACGCTGCCGTGACGTTTGCCTTTCTCGGCGGGCGTGCGACGCTGGTGACAGCGGTGGGCTCGCACCCGCTGGGGACGATCATCCGCGACGACTTGGAGAAATTCGATGTCGTGCTGCACGATCTCGCGCGCCGCCGCAAGGAAGCGCCGCCAGTCTCGTCCATTATGGTTCATCGTGAGACGGGCGAGCGGACCGTAGTTTCGGCCAACGCCGACGTGTTTTCGCCGATTCGTACAGAATTCAATCCGCTATGGCTGCGTGGAGTTCAGATTTTGCAGGTGGACGGGCATTACATGCCGCTCTGCATCGCGGCCGCGCGACTGGCGCACGGGCGCGGGATTCCTGTCGTTCTGGACAGTGGGAGCTGGAAAGAAGGCATGGCCGAGCTTCTGCGCTTCGTCGACATCGCAATCTGCTCGGACGACTACCGACCTCCGGGCTGTCGCAATATTGACGATGTCCTGGAATTTTTCGCCGCACGAGGAATCCGCCAGGCCGCGATCACGCGAGGCGCCTCTGGCATACGTTTCCTCGATGGTGGTGAGCGGGGCACGATCGCGGTCGAGAAAATCCGCGCCGTCGATACCCTTGGGGCTGGGGACATATTTCACGGAGGGTTCTGTTATTACGCAGCTCAGCCGGACTATAGTTTTCGCGATGCGCTGGCGGCGGCCGCGCGCGCCGCGACGTTTTCTTGCCGCTCTCCGGGGACGCGGTTATGGATGGAAAAAGTTTCCCGTTGAGACGAGAAGGAGCCGACGGCTGAAGCGGGGCGCGGCGCCAGACACAGGCGCACAGCTTTTCCCTCGCAGTCTATTTCTTCTCGTCCGCTTGGCAAGGGGATATCGCAGGATCCGGCGTATCGCCGTCTTTGGCTGGCGGCCAGATTGCGGTGTAGCAGGCGGCAGCAACATATTTGCCGTCCGCGTAGTTATATAGAGTCAGTTGGCTTTGGCTGGCGGAGAGGTGGCGTGCAATCACAATATCTGAGAATCCGTTGGTGCTGGTCGGCTGAATGGTATAGCTGGTGGCCACTGCGTCGAGCAGCGAGATGTAACCGTCTTCGCTGTGACGGAATATCCAGAATGGACAGTTCACTAGCGCATCGCAGCCGCCCTCCAGCCCGAGCGAGGTGGCAAACACCAGCGGCTTGTCTTCGCCCCCCAGATCAACGAAGCGAACGCGAGTAGTGGAAGCGACTTCGCGAATGCGATCGTCGCTGTAACCCTGCTCGCTCATCGGCTTTTGCAGCCGCAACACAATGGCTGCGATCAGCGCGGTGCGGTCGGGCTCGGTCAGCTTCGAGGTGTTGCCTACGCTGGGATCGTTACGGCCAATGACTTCCTGGCTGCGCCAGCTCCACTCAAAATCTGCCGCGATGGCGATGGCACAAATGGCGATCACGGCGAGCCCCGTACACACGATCTTGCGCGAAAAGCCCATAGCCCGCTTTTACGCCATTCCGATGGCCGGTGTCCAGAGTTTGTGAAGATGGAGTCTTGTAGTGCTCCAGCAGCATCCTGTCTACTGAACGGTGAGGCTGACGCCAGGCGAGCAAGTCTGGTAATCTCGCCCACAGGAAACTGCGCCATGACACTGTCCGGCCAAAGCGGTCCACGACGGCCTCGCAAGCGGGCCCCGGTTTCGACCGCAAAGCCTGCTGCGCTTCCGCGCGCGCATGATCAGCACGAGTTGGTCATCATCTCCGGTATGAGCGGCGCGGGCAAGGCTTCGGCGCTGAATGCCTTTGAAGACCTAGGCTATTACTGTGTGGACAACCTTCCCGTAGGCCTGATCGCCAATTTCGCCGAGCTGGTGCTGGATTCGCTGGAGATCCAACGTGCCGCGCTGGTGGTCGATATTCGCGAAGGGGCCCGGCTGGACAAGCTGCCGCAGATTCTGGGTGCTCTGCGGAGAATGCTGAAGACTACGGTGCTGTTTCTGGAGGCCGACGAGGAAGCCTTACTGCGCCGCTACAGCGAGACGCGGCGGCCACATCCGCTGGGACGGAATTCATCGGTGCGGGCCTCGCTGGCGTCGGAACGCAGGCGCCTGCAGCCGGTGAAGGCGCTGGCCGACCTGGTAGTCGACACCACGAAGTTTAACGTGCACGAGCTGCGCGCGATGCTGACCGAACGCTTCACCGGGGGCAAGAGCGAGAAGAACATTCTGATCTCGTGCGTCAGCTTCGGGTATCGTGAAGGCGTGCCGGAAGACGCCGACCTGGTCTTCGATGTGCGCTTCCTGCCCAACCCGCACTTCATCCCTAAGTTTCGTCCGTTCACCGGCCGCCATCCCGCGGTCGCGAAGTACATCCGCTCGTTTCCCCAGACGAAGGAGTTCATCCGCCGCATCTCGGAGCTGCTGATTTACCTGATCCCGCACTACATCCGCGAGGGCAAAAGCTATCTGACCATCGCCTTCGGATGCACTGGCGGCAAGCATCGCTCAGTGATGATTGCTGAAGATGTGCAGAAGCGGCTGCGCAAGGCGGGATACAACGTCAAAGTCGTGCATCGCGATTCGCCAAGCGAGAGCTGAAGAATATCGCAGCCACGGTTTCGTCCTACTTTGCTAGACTAAGGAAGCTGGCAACTTCGGCCAGTGGCAACCGCGCGCGGAGAGGTGCATGAGTGGTTGAAACGAGCCGCCTCGAAAGTTGAGGCGTTTTGCGGGCGTCCAAGCCCGCAGCCGAAATCCTGAGCGAGTCCGCAAAGGGCGGACGAGTCGAAGGACCAGGCGGTAGTTCACAATTCGTTGCCGCTGATGCGGAGAGGTGCGTGAGTGGTTGAAACGAGCCGCCTCGAAAGCGGCCATACCTTGACGGGTATCGGGGGTTCGAATCCCTCCCTCTCCGCCAGTCTTTCATTTCTTGGGACTTGACCCGTTCCTAGCTGTTCGCCTTTTCCGCCACCAGCATGGACTGAAGTATCTGGTCGGAAACATCCCTGACTGCGGCGGGCGAGTGCGCCAGAAACAGCGTGCTGGTTTTGTCATTCTCGCCAATGGACTTCAGCGTGTCGAAATACTGCGTGACCAGCACCAACTGCATGACTTCCTTCGCGGACGCCCCCTCCACCACCTTCTGGAACTGTTCGATGGAGGTCTGTAGCCCTTCGATGATGGCTTTCCTTTGATTGGCAATTCCCTGTCCCTGGAGGGCCTTGCTTTCGGCTTCGGCCTCGGCTTTCTTGACCACCAGGATCTTCTCCGCCTCGCCCCGGGCGTTGGCTGCCACCTGTTCGCGCTGGGCCGCGTTGATGTCGTTCATCGCTGACTTCACCTTGGCATCGGGAACAATATCGGTCACCAGCACATTGACAATTTCGTATCCGAATAACGCCATGTCCGCGTCCAACTCCTGCTTGACCGCCGCTGCGATGCTGGACTGCGAGGCAAACACTTCGTCCAGCGTCATTCCCGGAACATGCCCCAGGATCACCTGCTCGACGTAAGACTTGATCTGCGCCACCGGATCGGACAATTTATAGAAAGCGTCGTAGACTTTCTCGGGACAAACCCGGTTCTGCACTGAAATTGGAATGGTGACGAAAACGTTGTCCTTGGTCTTTGTCTCCATAGTCAGGGTGATCTGATTCACCCGCAGACTTACTATGCCGGCCACGGAGTCGAAGAACGGTCGCTTCCAGTTCAAACCCGGCTCGGCGACCCGAAGGAACTTGCCGAACCGCGTGATCACGGCGACCTCGGCCGTGCTCACCGTGAAGAAGCTGGCCAGAATCAGGTAGAGCACGACGAAAGCCAGAAATAAAAACACAATCAAGTACGGTAGCTCCATTTGGTTCCTCCGCGCGGCCCCTAATGTTAACCTCCAGGAAGGCAATTCGAACACTTGAATATGCGGCTTCGAAAACTTTGGCCGTCGTTCTGCTCAAGGCTTCGCCGTGAACACAAATCCCGACGGTCTCGAAATGCTCTCGCCGGTCAAGAACGCCACCAGCAGGCTGGTCACCAGTGACAACACGTCGCAGCACATCGCACCGGGGTTCGCGTCCCCAGAACGTCATCGGCGAACGTCTGGCGAAGCAGCCGTCACCGGGTCTCCGCCCCATCATTTACTATGATTCGCTAGACAATCGTTATTGCGAACGTATATGGAGGTTGGTATGAAATTGCGCAGCTGCGCATTGGTCCTTCTAATTGTTTCCTTCCTGATTCCCGCTGTGGCCCAGATGCAACCGGCGCGCGCGACTCCCCAAAACTCTTCTCCCGGCGAACTTGTCGACCGCGTGGGCAGCACCGGATTCGTGCAGATCCACGCTGAGAGCTTTCGGTCGTTAGCTCCCCAAGAGCAGCAATTGGCGTACTGGCTGACGCAGGCGGCCATCGCTATCGATCCCATCATTTACGACCAGCTTTCCTGGTTCGGGCTGCGGCAGAAACGCATGCTGGAAGAGATCGTCTCGCATCCGCAAGGAATCGATCCGGCCACGATGACGAAGATCACCGATTACGCCAAGCTGTTCTGGGGCAATCGCGGCAATCATAATGACCTGACGGCGCAAAAGTTTCTGCCCGAGTTTACGTCTGATGAACTGCAAAGGGCCGCTTTACAGGCGCAGAAGAACGGCGCGTTCCAATCGCCTTACGCCGATCTTCCGGCGCTCACGACCCCCGACGCGCTCACTAAGGAACTCGGGGGCTTGCAGGCATCTTTCTTCGATCCGAACTTCGAGCCAATGACGACCGCCAAGAGCCCGCAGGGCGGGAAGGACATCGTGCAGTCGAGTGCGAACAGCTTTTACGGACCGGGCGTTACCCTGGCCGACCTGAAGGACTTCAAGGCGAAGTACCCGTTGAACTCGCGGGTCGTGAAGGGACCCGATGGCACACTGAAAGAAGAGGTGTATCGGGCCGGCACGCCGGACGGCTCCGTGCCGCCAGGACTGTATGCGACCTTCCTGGGGCGTGCGAACGAGTATCTGGCCAAGGCGCAGGAGATGGCCGATCCGCAGCAGGCTGGGGTGATCGCGGCGCTCATTCGCTATTACCAGACCGGCGAGTACGCCGACTTGATCCGCTTCGATACGCTCTGGGTGCAGAACAACGCCACGGTCGACTTCGCCAACAATTTCATCGAGATCTATCGGGACGCGAACGGCATGAAGGCAAGCTCGCAGGCGTTCGTCAGTGTCATCGACAAACCGCTCACCACCAAGATGGAGAAGCTGGGGCAGAACGCCGAGTACTTCGAACAGCGGGCGCCGTGGGACGCGAAGTACAAGAAGACGGCCTTCACCCCTCCCACGGTGGAAGCGATTGAGACGATTGTCGAGACCGGCGATTTCAGCGTGACTACGATCGGCGACAACCTGCCCAACGAGAACGAGATCCATGAAAAGTACGGCACCAAGAATTTCCTGTTCACGGGAAGCAGCCGCGCGTTAACGGGCGCGGCGGGTCACAAGTCGATCAAGGAATTCGGAGCGAACCAGGCGGTGATTGAGCGCGACATCCAGTACGGCCAGCAGGCCAACGAACTGATGACCGCATTGCACGAAGTCATTGGTCATGGTTCCGGCAAGTTGAGCCAGCAGATGAAGGGCGGCTCGGAGCCATATTTGAAGGAGTATTACTCCACCATGGAAGAGGCGCGCGCCGATCTCTCGGCGCTATGGAACGTCTGGGACCCGAAGCTGAAACAGCTGGGACTGATCGAAGGCGACCAGGACGAAGTTGCGAAGGCAATGTACGACTCGGCGGCGCTGGTGGTGCTGTTGCAGTTGCGCCGAATTCCTCACGGCGACACCATCGAAGAAGACCATGAGCGTGACCGCGCGCTCATTGCCGACTACATCATGGATAAGACCGGCGGTATCCGCATGTTCGAGCGGGATGGGAAGGACGTACGTCGAAGTTGCCGACTACCAGAAAATGAAACAGGGCGTGGGGATGCTGCTGACGGAGTTGATGCGCATCAAGGCCGAAGGCGATTACGCAGCCATCAAGGCCCTGGTCGACAAGTACGGCGTGCACTTCGATCCCAAGCTGCGCGATCAGGTCGTCCAGCGCTACAAGGCCCTGAACATCCCCACCTATTGGATCGGGGTAAATGCGCAGCTGAACGCGAAGTCAGCTAACGGCAAGGTGCAGGGCGTGGACATAATCTACCCGCGCAGCGCGGTGCATCAGTTCCTCTACTACGGCTCAATGTATGGGATGGACCTCACGGTTCCGGCGGGCAACGCGATCGCAGCGCAAGCGCACTAGGAGTAAAAGCTGCGCGTGATGGCTGCTGTTGTTGGGCGGCGGCCACGCGGGCCCTCGTCGCTGAGGGAAGGGAACGGATTTCCTTAGTCAGCCTCATATAGCTATAAGGCTTGTTACTTGGTGCGAAAAGGGGGGACGAGTGCGGCCTCCCAACAGACAATAACCTCGTCCCCGCAATTCGTCGATATCGCGCTGCCGCTAACGCGTCTTTCCCCCATCAGAGCGCGGGATATTGCGGCTAGTCAAAGTCCGAGTAGTCCGGCGGGACGTGCTTCGTTGCGGCTCCTAGCGCGGACGAACGGGATTCCACTGGCTACTGCTGAGGTCAATGACCCGTCATTGGGCACCACGTTTGGGCATTCTCTTACCAATGGTAGAGAGGCTACGTTCCAGCCACTGCGGCTGCCGTTGCTGGCCGCCGTGTCTGCGGGGTGTCAGGCGAGAGGGTCAAGTACATCTCCCGCACATGCTGGCCAAAATCTTCCAGGGAGTTACCGTTCCAGCTCCGGCAAATCTCATCCAGCGTGTGCAGGCCCAACATGCGGTAGCTCTCCGTTTGCGACTCGTTGAACCACTGGTTGCCTGTGCTTTGATGCGGGAAAGACGGGTTAGCGGCAGCGTACGCTTCCACATCAGGCGGCTCGGTGCCGAGTAGCATCGGTTTGATATAGATCAATTGACCGTCCGGCCAAGTCGCATCCACAGCAGAATAGCGGATCGTCGCTATGGCGCAGCGCCGCTTCTTTTCTCGCATAGGATGGATATATTGATCTTCGAAGTCGACGGGTACTTTGAGATCGATTCTTACCTTACGCAAGGCATTTCCCAGATCTTCATAAGTGAAAGCTGGGTCGCAGCCGGAGTCGAGCACCACAATTTGCCGACAGCGCCGCAGGATCATTTCATAGAGGGCCAGGTTTTCGAAGTGCCCGCCATCGGAGAGATACACGTAGGCGCTGGCGTTGTCGGTGAGTCCCAAGGCCTCTCTCACCAGCGAACCTACGGCAGAGCGCGGGCCATCCTGCCTCCACGTTCGTTCTCCGGCGTCGCCGGGATTTCCCAGCCATGCCCCCAGTCTGGCATTGAGCAGGGTCATGACAAAACCCTTCACCGGCGACGAGTGATAACCCATGCTGGGACTGGCTGCGGCCCCCGAGATCGTAACTGCGGTCCCCAAGGTAATGCCGTCCCGGCCGCCGTATTCGGCCGAATCGCGGTAACCAAGTTCATAGTTGCCGCTGTGCAAAGGCGACAACGTGAAGGATTGCGCCTTCCTCTGCTGCCACGCCAGCCGCTCACCGGATACAAGATTTAGTGCGACGTTCACCACGTGAAAGGGCCTGAACCCCGTTCGCAAGTCACGCATCAGCAGGTTGTCTTCAGGGGCAAATCCTGTGAATCGCGCGGCGTTTCGTTTTGGATTCGAGGCGCCCAGGTACGCCCTGATCAAGCGGTTGCGGTACATCGCATGCAGCGAAAACCGGTTGATGTTGATGTAGCGGGCCGTCACCTGGCTGAGGACCAGCAGTGCGACCAATCCACCGAGGGCGAGGAACCATGGCGTGTGTTCCAGAAGAAATCGGTGGTTCGTCCAGCTGGCAACCTCGCCGGGGACCGGCGGCAGGAGCAAGCCCGTACTGTACAGCAACCAGTTCGTGAAAATAGATAGGCCAACACAAAAGGTGACAAGAAACATCGCGGGCGCCAGCTTGACCACGTACGCGAAGACCTTCCTGCTTGGGCCAGGGTGCTTGCCTCCGGAGGGAGCTACAGCGCCGCTTAGCCGGCTCAGCCAGGCGCTGGCTACACCAATAACGGCGAGGAGTTCCTTGCCCCACGTTTTCCAGTGAAATGCCCACCCTGGAGCCAGTAGCACCAATGCACAGGCCACCAGCCAGGAAAAGGAAAGCATCTGGTTCCACGCTGAAGCGCGCGCCATCCATTCGCGATCGTCGTCCTCAAGAACGGTGCTCGACAAACCTACAAACAGGGTGCCTCCGAAGTCGAAAGCCAAAAGTAGAAGAGGCGGAACAATCGTCACGTAGAAAGCCCAGCCCGGCAACACGATGTTGGTGAGCACCCAGGCCATCGCGTCCATACACGTAGCCACCAAAATAAGGGCAAGTGACAGTGGGCCGAAAAGAAGCTGTAAGCGCCGTTTCAACGATCGCACGCAGCACAGCAAAAACACCAGCCAGCCGGCCGCGCAAGGAAGCAACACCCAAAAGATCGCGCCCCGCTCCAGGGTGAGATTGTGCTCGCTCGCTCCAAACAGGAGCGAGTCATAGACCATGAAGGACAAAATCGCGCCCGCCAGCGGAGCCAGGACCTTCAGGAGAAAATCATTTTGCGAGTGGTCTCGGCCTCCAGCACTGGGCAGGTAGCGGGCGATATTGAATATGGCAAAGGCGAGCAGGAAGGCGAAAAACAGCGGGAGACCTCGTCTTTCTACCCACGACGAAGCGATCGCCGCGCCCAAACCCATTTCTCTGTACGTTTCTCCCAGCCGGAAAACCGCGAGCACCAGCCGCGGAACCATCAGCACCAGCATCAGCAGCGGAACCAGAACCAGCCAGTTCAGCAGAATGTTGCGCACCACGGTGGCTCCGAGCGTCCAGGTATCGGCGGAGAAGAACCCCAGCTGGGGCGAAAGATAGTTGTTGTACTCGCGCAGGTGTTGGATGGGATCGACTCCGCTGCCGGGGACTTGTTCTGCCTTGCTCCGTAACTGCGGAATGACCTTCTCGATCCCGCCTGCCCGCTTGATCCAGGCCGTCAGCCAGCTGCCAATGTATCCGCCGCCGGAGACCGTCGAGAGGTAATCAAACTGGTCGAGAAGGCCGTGGTCGGCGAGCGCCTGCAGCGCTCCCAGCGCGAAAGTGGCGCTGCGGATTCCGCCACCGGAGATGCAAAGGGCGCTGAGAGGTTTCTCTTGCCGGCGAAGCTTTTCCCGCACCTCGCTCGAATTTTCCCCTGAGAAATCGACGCCCGGCCGCAAGGTCTGGTATTCCTGGCACAGCACTTCGTGCAGCTTCACCGGACCTTCCGGCATAAAAATATAGCTCCCCGTTCTTAAGACGCTGTCAATACCCAAAATGCGCGGAAGTTTCTAGACGGCTGGAGCACCGCCGCTAATTTGGCTGTGCGGCGGTCTTTGCCTTGCAGCCGCCTGGCTGTAGTATCCGTCGGAGACCCTGGACGCGTCCCGCAGCGCCGTGTTCGACCCGATAATCAATGGCCATAAACAGCGAAATTTGCCGTTACACCGGGAGGACACGAAAATACGATCTTGTATTTATCGTTACCGCGAAAGGAAGTATTCACGTTCGAGCTCGCTCCGGGGACGTTAGACTGATTAATGGTTGCGTAATTAGCTGCCCTGCACCCGTTGCTGTCGGTGAAGAGCTCGCGCTTGTCTGGAGTATCCAATTCCCAATTCGTCCTAGCATTGCCCGGGAAAATCTGCCAGGTGGCGCCTTTGGTGCCATTTTGTTGGGCGAATAAAATCTCATACTCAGCGGGCACAAAATCGTTGGACTTGCGCGACACCACCCTGATGCGGCAGCCGTTCTCGCCCACGCAAAACTCTTTTATATCTCGAACAAGGGCAAAATAGCCTCCACTGGGAATCTCGAGCCTCATGGGCTCCTTTTCACCATTAATCCCTCCAGTGATCACGCGAGCATGGACTTCTACCGCTGACATGGCAGTAATGTAAGAAGTATCTGATCTCAGACGTCCTGTGATGGTGGCGCCGCTCTGTGCGTTCAGCGCTCCTTTTGCTGTCAAGGACCCAATGACGTTGGCACTCGTTGCTGTCAGGTTCCCAGTGACGTTGGCACTCCCTGCGGTCAGCTGCCCGTCAAGGCCCAAGTTACCCGCCGTCAGTGTTTTCCCGTCAGGGCCCAGAACCCTCCTGATCAGCGCATCGCCTTTCACGTCGAGCATTGCCCCTGGATCCAGCTTTCCAATGCCAACTTTGCCAGTTCCTCTGGGCATCAGGTTCAAGTTTTGGTCTTTGTTGTCTCCCGTGGCATAGACAGAGTCATATCCGAAGCCAATGCCCTGGGTTCCATTACTGTGGCGGAACTCCACGCCATTGAGTTGACCGAGGTCCCCGGTGACATATAACGCCCTTGCAGTCAGAGATATGGGCTGCTTTGTTCCAGGATAAAATGCGGCCCGAGGGCCCCCAGCAACGTCCAGCCTGACAGTAGGCGACGTTGTGCCGATGCCGACGTTGCCCTTCTCGTCGATGAACAAAGCCTGGATAGCGCCTTGCCCCCAGAGCAGACCACCCGCCACCAACATTGCCGCCAACGAGACGGAAGCGATGACCAGCCTCTTGGGAAATCTCCGCCGCACAGTGCGATCGGTACCGCCCTTATAGGCAGCCTGTTTGGATTCCAGGTCTTCAACCTTCTTTCGGAGCGCCTGCAGTTCAGCCTTCATTTCGCCGTAATTGACGTCAGTCGACAGTTCGTTCATCGTAAACTTCCTTTCCAAGTTCAGACTCCAGGCCCACCCACTTCATTGCACTTTGGCCAATTTGCAAAGGTCGGAGTGCCGAACGATCTCACTTTACGAAGACTGGAACGGTACTTAGCAGCGCAAGTCCGGCTCGCTGCGGTAAGAACTAAAAGCTATTGGGCCCCTGAAGGGCGGGCTCCTGCGAGAAGCTCACTTGCACCAGTCTTATCCGCGTCCGCAGATACGCCAGAGGCCAGGAATTTATTCACACTGGCTTCGAGACGCCCCAGTTTCTGCTTTACCTCTTGCAGCTCAATCGACTGCTGCTGCGCGGCCTGATTGGCAACGGTCAAGCGCTGGATCTCCGTCTGTTGGCTGGCTATGGTGCGCGCTTGTTCCTGGGTGATTTTGTCTTCGTCTTTAAGGGCTTCAATCACGAGAGGAATCAGTTCGGTATAGTTGACCAACTTATATCCGCTCGCATCCGTCGTTACGGCTTGAGGCAGCACGGCCTCTACGTCCTGAGCGATCACGCCAACATTGGTCTTGGATAGTTCTTTGTACTGTTTGTCTCGCTCCGCTTGCCACAGCTTTTGGTTGTCTTCGTCGGAGGATCCCGGGCCCGCCGACAGGGTGGTTTCAATATCTCTGGTTAGGTATTGCAACCCCTGTTCGTTCCAGCGAAAGGTCACGCCGCGCAGTTGACTGACCTTTTCTAAGGCTGATGGTATGGGATGCAAGTCGGTCTTGAGCCGACTATCTGAGGGGAGCGCAGGTGCATTACTCCAAGATCGGACATAGTCACCCGTAGTACCCATCCATCGGTAATCGCCCTTCCCCACGCTGCCGTTGTCCCACATTTGGTACACAATCTTACCTTTCACGAACAGGTTTCCAGAGATGACCACGTCGCCGTTGTTGCTTATGGCCGCCCCTTCCCTAAGATCGACACCAGCCGCTGCCACATAGAATGTTAGATTGCCATCATCACCAAAGGCGATTTCACTCATCCCTTTGTTTCTATCCTTGACCTGCCAATTACTGTTTGTGTCAACGTAAGCGTTTTTTGATATACCGGCCCTCTTAACCCCTGGCATCACATTGAGGAAGAGATCGTCCTGAAGGCTGAGGAGACCCCTGCCATTGGGAGTGCCGTTGATGAGCACGCTCCCGGCCACCGAGAGGTTGCTTGACGCCGCCTTTGTCCCGATGCCGACGTTGCCGGAGAAATTGACGTTGCCGCCCACCGAGAGTTTATTCGCCGTCGGCTCGGTCCCGATGCCGACATTGCCCGAGAAATAACCGTTGCCGCCCACCGAGAGTTTATTTGCCGTCGGCTCGGTCCCGATGCCGACGTTGCCGTCTGTGTTTACCTCAACCTTGCCATTTTGCAAATTAACGCCATCGGTACCACCGACCACAACCTGCCCGGTGTTGGCCCATATCCCGTACATTCCCCATGCGGCGCCAACTCTCAATCCATCTCCGTCGGACTTTTCAATATCTTTGAACACGTTGCGGCCAGCTTTGCCGTTGAGCACAACTCCATCACCAAGGTCCAACTCCGGCGCGGCCACTTTGCCACCCACAGAGAGTGTTTTTGCGATGCTGACGTCACCCGCAGGCCCGATCACCAGGGGTTCCTGGGCCTGGCTGATGCCGCCAAGGAATCCCAGCGCCAGGAGAACGAGGAGAGCGCAGCGGAACGCCGACACCGTTCGGTTGTACGCCCGATCGGAGCGCGTGCCCGGCTTCCGCGCCCTCAAAGGAACCTGCACTGTTTCGATGATGAACGTCTTCATTTCCTATGTCCTTTCGATCTTCTGATTGCGTTGGGCCTGACACACGGCCACCCCATGCGCGCATGAGCGGCCATTCTTCAGAGCACAGATTGCCGGCTTGCGATTGTGGCTACCCGCCTGTGCATTTGCTCACGCCTACCGTCACCTTCAGTTCCGCGCCGTTCTGCACCTGGAACCCGTTGCCAAGGATCACGCTGCCACGGGCCCGCAGAGTCCACGGTTGAGATCCCTTCGTCGCGGTTCCCATCACGTGCAAGTGGGTCGGGCTGCAGATATCAGTCGGGCTGCCGGCGTTCAGTGTGAACGAAGGAATCAGGGCGCTGACGGTGGACACGGATCCCGGCGGTCCGTACGCCGCGTAGAGCGTCCCGCCGGGGCCAAATAGTAATTGCGGAACCAAGGACATGTCGGGCTGGGCAGTAAATAAGGGGCCCGTGTCCGCGCTAAAGCCGTAAAGAGTGTTGTCGGCCCAAAGAATTACATCCTTGTCGGAGTCCACCACCGGGTTTCCTGCAGTACTAATTTTCGCGGGAAGCTTGGGCGGTGTGGCAGGCTGGGCCGCCAGCGTCCCGTCCAGCGCCTTCAGTGCCACCAGCTTCGGTTCTCCGCCCCCGCCCTTCTGAAGGAAGTAGAGTCTCTTCTGGGACAGACCAGAGTCCGCCGGCACTGGTGTTGCATCAAGGATCGGCTGGCCAACAGAGCTATTTTCTCCCGGGTTGTATTTCCACTCTGCCGTGAGTCGCGCCAGGTAGTCCCGGTCCTGGGGCACCGGCCCGGGTTCGTTTCTCACCCCCCACAGTGTTGTTTTTTCTCCCAAATTCCCGGCGATGTAGATGTAGTCCACATCATGCAGGCCCCTGGCGACCACCGGATAGCGAAAGCCGGTTAAATACTCCGGAAAATCGGCCCACGGAACCTCGGATTGTTTTCCGATATCCTCTTTGCAGGTCAGCGACCGGGGGCTCTTTTTGCGCTTGCACCGTGCAGAATTTAGTCTTCTCTCCTCTGCCAATCGGAATTCTCTGTCCCTCTATCACCGCCGCTTTGTCGAATGTCAGGCCTGAGACCCAGGTCACGATGGTCCCCGATGTGTCCACTTTTCCCGCCAGCAGTTGGATATCCTTACCGGTCTGCGCATTGATGGCGATAAAACCGGAGTATTTGTCCGCTAACCGCGTCAGGGCATAGAGAAAACGTCCGTCCGGGCTCAGCGTGATTCTGGCAGCCTTCGGGTTTTCGATCGCCACATCCCAAAGCTTTTCGGGTACGGGTTTGCCGTTCGCGCCCACCTTTCCCACTTTAGGATTCAGGGCGAAAATGCTTTGCTTCACGATATAGAGGGTCCCATCCGGACCGGGAACTACGGTGTCGGGCACCGCTCCGAAGGCGAACTTACTTTCCTCGACCGAAGCAGGCAGGTTGCCGGCCGGCCCCAACTGGGCAGTAAGAACCGCATCGTTGGTGATAATTCTGAGGCGGCCAAAGCGATCTACCACCATGAGAGAATCCGGGGCAATCTTCAAGAAACGCTTCTCCCCATTGCCATCAACCACGACTAAGGGAAGCGATGCGATGATGTCGCCAAGCGGACCCAACTCTTCCAACCGACTCTGGGATTCATCCCCGCGAACCACGTAAATCCGGGCTCCGTAAACTACCGGCGTTCTGGTTCGGGTGCTGGGAGCAACCTGAAGGACATAAACACTCTTTACCGAACCGTCCGGCGTGGGGACGAGATTGTTGAGTGTCGGGATGAAGGGGCAAGGGCTCGTGTCGGCCAGGCGTCCATCAGACTGCGCGACGGCCAGGGCTGAGGGCTCGCTGGAGCAGGCGGAAGCGGCAGCGGAATACGACGGGGGCGGGCGGCGATAGGTAACGATAAGGCGGGGGAGACGGTCGGGATGATCGTACGTATCTTTTGGATCGTCTTTGTTTCGAGTAGTAAGACCATAATAAACGCGACGGCTGGCGTTGGGTTGTGGCAGCAGAACCAAGGCTATGTATCGAGACCCGTCTGGCTCGGATTTGAGGAGGCCCGCTCGCGGCAAGCTGGCGAAATCGGACCGCAACTCAAGTTCATCTTTATTCTTTGGCAGAAGGTCGGATTCAAGCGTAGAGGCATTTGCAGCATCGACAGCGGCGTAACCCGCTTTAGCGGTTGAACCGTCCGCGGGCGCCACCGTGATCGCCATCTCTCTCAGGGCTCCCTCTTTGGGCACCAGTTGCAATTGCACGCTTTCGAAGTCCTCTTCTTTGATTCCAGCGGGCAGTGCGCTGGCGTCGAAATAGAGCCAGGACTTGGATTCATCGAATCCAGCTTCGCTATGGGTGACGTTCAAGTATCCCTTGCTTTGAGTGTCCTCAGTATCGGCGTATGACGGCAGCAAAGTGACGACTATGTTCTCTGTCTGGGCCAATGCGGCAATGGCCGCCAGACAGGCGAATATGCCAGCGACCAGACACCGGCGGACGAAACCGGCGGCGCGGCTGGACTTCCGGGTCATCGTAGATCGCAATATCGTCATCGCATGCTCCTTTGCTCGATGCGGTACCTTCGTGCCTTACTTGTTGGGCACGTTGGAAGATGCTTCAGCCGTGTAAATCCAGGTGTCGTGATTGCCCATCTCCTCCACGTATCGGTAGACAGGCCAGAAAAACCACCGTTCGCCGAAGCACACGGAACGTATCAGGAAAAGGACGGTCCGGGGAAATCTCCATTTGATTTTGCCCAATTCGCTCGATCTCCAGGTCGGGTGTCTCAGATTCATATCTCCAAGTTCATGATCGGAATAGACAAGTCCGCCCTTTTCATTCAGGAATCCACCCGCCAGATGGAGACACCCATCGCTGCCGAATAGCAGGGTTACGCCCAGCGGCTTTCCCGTTTTTCCGGGGGGTAAACCGAATGATCCCCAATTCTTGCCGTCGCTGGGTCCACAACAACTCGTCACGACTCTCAAGGTAATTAAAGGGATGTGTCGCTCCGCCGTAGATCCAAAGCCGGGTTGGGTTGCTTGTAGGGGTCACCGCCACGGCGGACATGCATCGTCCCGACTTTAGCGGTGTAGCGCATTTATGCCAGGTCACGTTGAAATCGTCGCCCTCGGGGATTGAGCAAGTCCATACATCGTCCATCGGTTTATTATCGAGCGAGAGGCCACCCAACACCCAGATTTGATTCCCGAAGACCGCGCAGGCATGTCCCATCCGGGCTGGGAATAGCTTGTTCTTAAGGGCCCCTCCTTCGACTTTGTCCGTTTCGCACCATTCTTTCGTTACCATGTGTCCATCTTGGTTTTCGTAATAACACCACATACGATTCGAGCGCGGCCCCTTTGGGTCCGCCGAACTGCCGCCGATTAGCCATAAACGGTCCCTATCAATCACTCCAGGGCTATCCGCCATATACTCGGGAACATCGGTTACCTTACGCCAGCCGTCAAGACCTGAACTTGAAGACCAGAGCTCTGCACGCTTCGTTTTTCCAGAACCAAAGACAAAGATTCCGTAAAGCAATTTCGGTGCGGCGAGCAACAGGGTCGGGTAGTAGCGTTCTGTTGCCCCGTCTGCGCCCAGACTGTTTATCAAGAGGTCCCGTGAGGACCATTCTGACCTTTCCTCAACGGCGACAAAGACCTGGCGCTCGACGAGGCGATGGTCCCTGATCGCACCTGCCTTGTCTTCGCTGGTGGTATCCTGCCAGGCTTCCAAATGATAGGTCGTCCCCTGTTGCGGAACATCAGAATAGGTTCTCTTAGTACCGCTTTTGTCCGGCACTACTGTAACCGGCGGCTTGATGATTCCGCTGTCGTCACGCACAGTCACGGTCTTTGCCCCGGTCGTGTAGCTGGTAATGTTGACTTTGCCGCCTTTCAGGAGACTGGCCGGGCTAACGTCGAAGTAGATGACGGCAACTCCAGGGGCCTTCTTAATGGATACTTCATGCACCTCCTCATACAACGGTTTTTTGGGATTCTTCCAGACCTTCAGAGAGACGCGAGCTGTGCCGCCGTCTTCGGGCTTGAATCCGGAGATCGTGATTTTTACCTTATTGTCTTCACCCTTCAAAGAGAAAGGCGCGCTTGATACCCACCTTAGCTTCTCTTTTTTTTGCTCGGAGAGGGTCAACTCAACTTTGTTAGCCGGGTTGGACGACCAATTGAGGGTTGCCTTCTCACCGTCAGCGCAGAGAAAGACCTGATCTTCCGTCTTCGCACCGCATGGAATGGTGATGCTCACCCAGAGCGCGTCCTGAACGTCGGTGGCGGTGATCTCAAAAGCAATGAGGTTGTCGAGGGCGCCGACCTCAAGGCTGGGTGACAATGTCGGAGTTGGAAATGGCATAGGGGTTCATTCCTCGATTTCAATATGGATGTCTTTGTAGTCGTCGTAACCAGCGTCATTGGACGCCCGGACTCGGAATGTGGTGTTCTTTTCCATCTTGCCCGTCGTCCAATCAGGGGGGAAGGAACGCTTCGGCCATTCTCCTTCCAGTATTTCCTTGCCCTCGTCTAGCCGGAACACTTGGAGCGAATCGGCGCCATGAAGGGACCATGCAAGCATGACGGTAGTGCCCTTGGGAGGCTTCTTCACCGGGTTTTTCATCCATAAACTGCGGATCAGGACCGGCTCAATTTTCAACTTCAGCCAGCCCTCCGTAAGGGTGGGGGAGCCAGCCGCTGGGCCAGCCAGCTCCGCCGCAGAGACCATGTTCGGATCCTCGGCCCATCCGGTCACATTGGGGCGGTAGGCCCAGGACCATTGGCCGAAATCGTCGGAAGGTTTGGGCACGTGGGGCGTGGTTGGAGTGCCCAGCACCGGCGCCGTCTGGAAGAAGACCTCACGGAGCTGTTTAGCCCCTTGTAGTTGCGATGCTGTAAGTTCCAGGTACACCTTGGGCAGGACGCCCGAAGTGACGTGAACCCGCGCCTGGGGATCCATAAGGAGAGTGAGCTGCAGGGTGTTGTAGCAGTCCAGCTCGAGGTCCTGAACGGGCTGAAGCACCTCAGCAAAGTCGGGTGTCAAATCGAACCCCCAGCTCGCATAAAACGGGCGCGAGCGGTCCCCCCGGTTGAAAAACTCCGTCAGGCCCGCGTGCGTGCTAAGGTCTCCCAGGCGCACGGGATCTCCCTTGAAAAACCCCACGAGCCCGTCGTTGGTGCTGCGGCGGTCTCCCACGCGGACGGGCCAGCGCACGTTCTCTGCGCCGCCGGTACTCATGAATCGGTTTGGCTTGGGCGGAGTTTTCCGTTCGATAGTGTCGCTCAGAAATTGGTCGAGCAAAGGTTCGCCCGATTTTGGGTCCTCTACCCAGCTACGTGCCTGGTCCAGAGGTGGCAAGCCGTCCATTTCGAGGCGCAACTCGGCGCGCACCAGCGCCAAAGGGCGGCCGATAAGGACGGACACCAGGGGATTGTCTTCCGGCACTCGTTGTTCGGTCGCTGCGGCGACTTGATTGATCAAACGGTCAAAACTATCTCCCGCCGCGACCGTGAGGGAAAGTACGAAGTTGGCGAAGTCCCTGAGATAGCGGTCCTGAATGCCACTGACTTTCGCTTCGTCGCCGCTCGTGCCGGGCACGGCGACCCAATAAAACAGCGTCCTCTCGTCCTTGGCGCCAAATCGCTTTTGCAAAACTCCGGCGGGACGGCCCTTGGCGGTGTACAAAACCAGGTTTTGATCGAAACGATTCGGGACCACCCAGCCGCACACCGGACCTCTACCGACGGCGGGAGCCTCCTCCAACACACCGGCGAATTCCAGCCGCATGGGCTGGCAGTACCGGGGGTGAAGACGAACCGTGGGTGGTTTCCCAGCGGAAGCTGGCTCCAACGTCAGCCTTCCCGACGGGCACAAGCTCGGCACTTTCTCTGGCTCGATCCTAATCCACTGGCCAAACGCATCGATGATCCGGAGACTCCTTAGCTGGAGAAGGCCCGTCCGCAGTGGGCAGAAGGGCGACGTATCGCCCTCGATATTGGGGGCAAGGGGAGAACTGTCAGGTTGAAAATCTCTGCCCAGCACCTTTCCAATCGGATCACGATCAACCAGATCCTTGCCATTCGATTGGGAGTAACGCAACGGCGGCAGTTGGTCGCCGGCCCGACGCATGGTCAGCGCATCATGCAATCCTCCCAATGCCTGTGAGATCATAGCGCTCCGCCGGGCCTCTCCTCCCAGACTGTGGCCGATCTGCTCCATGAGTTGCCAAAGAGCGGCTTCATCTTTCCGCCCAGCGTCAGCCCGCGCATACTGCAGATCGAACAGGGGGCGTCCCACAAAGGAAAGTCCGCTACACTCTACCTTTTCCGTTTGCTTACTGGGTAACCGAGGAAGCGGAACCAACTCGGTGTTCCTGCGGAATAGTGATGCCCGCGGTCCGTCCCCGTGCTCCAGAGTCCAGCGCTTCGTGATCTCGTCACGTGTGAGCGCGCCACTCGCGTCTTCCGCCTGATCCGGGTACCACTCAACTTCCCAATAAAGGTAGAGGGGAATCCACGGATTATGTTTCCAGCGGAAGAGGCCGAAATCATCCGGTTGGACGCCGCCTTCCTTTCCGAGCTTCGTGGTGCCGGTGATTTCCATTTTGTCCAAGAGCAGGACTTCCTTAAGAAGTCTTCCGGACCACGGTGGAATAGCCGCGAGGTATTCGGGGGAAACCCCCAGCGCGTTCATCCACGCGTCGGTTGCCTCGAACGTCAGATTTCGTTGCTGATCGAGATCGTAGCTGAAGCTCTTGAGTTCATCCCCGGTGACGCGGGCCTCCACTGATTCTTTCCGCGACCGAGATCCCTTCGCTTTCGCGGACGGACCAGTGACCAAAACCACGGGATCTTTGGGAACATAGAAGGGAGCGGCAGGCTGCTCGGTGAGACTGTACTTGATGTTGGCCGTAGAAAGTTCGGCGAGCTTTGTCTCGAGACTGTTCTTCGCGTCATCCCTATCCTGACTTCTTGCCTTCACCGCCCTGGCGGTCTGACTGGCTTCGACAAAAGCTCCCAGGACGTCGAGGTTTGGCTTTAGCTTGGTTTCCAATTCTTCATCGCCACTTTGGTTTGCGGCCGTCAAACGATGCCACAACCCATACAACTCCCAGCGATAATCTCGGAGCCGGCGTTCACGCCGGTCGAATCCCCGTTCCCGCTCATTGAGTACATCCAGTTGCCGTTGCAGGTCATCGCGTAAAGGTGGCAAAGCCACGGGAGGGGATGCCGGGACGTTCTCCTGTTGAGCGGCCGCCGCCCGCTGAATTACCCAGGTCTTGCCCCCGGCAATCGCCGCAAAGCTCTGCCGGTGAAGTTCGGCATCCAGTTCGGAGGCGTTCGATCCCTGGGAGAAGAGGCCAGTCTGAAGGGCCGTGACCAGGTCTTGGAGCAGGTTAACGTCGACGGAGTTCTTGTATTGCCCACCTCGGTTGCGTTGTTCTTCGACACGGGCCGCAACGGCCTCTGCCGAAGTGTTTCCGAGATCGACCCAGTACGCCTTGGGAATGTTAAATTCGAGAAACGGATCGGGCTGGGCCGTCAGCGCGGAACCGTCCTCCTGTCGACCCACACCCTTGACCGTGCCGTGGCAAAGAATTCCAGAGGGCAGTACTTTGTCCTTGAAGTCCTTGTTCCCGAAGTCTTTCACACAGCCGCGTTCCTTCATCCATGTGTTTATCTTGGCCTTTGACTCGTCGCTGAGTTGGGTCCAATTTCGCCCCGTCAGGCCGGAAACGAGCGTGCTCCAGGGGTCGTCCTCTTTCCCGGAGTACCACCCGGTCACAAGGTAAGAGATCTTCGCGTCAAGCGGTACGTCGTCCAGGTCGTCGTAAAAGCCGAGAATGCTCCGGCAGGCGGGATAGTGAGCGCTGAACCCTGCGTCACCGCCAGTGACGGCGGTCAGTTCGACTTCGGCACCCTTGTTGTCGCTGCTGTAGTCGTAAATATCAGCGGCCTTATTCCCGTCCCAGATGACGCTGGCTACGCCGGTGGGGCGAAAGGAGAAGGGTCCTCCGGCGGAAGCAGAAACCATCAACACAACTGCGGATTCTTTGTCCTTCTCTTCCTTAGCCTCTCTGTCGCTGTAAACAAGCCATGCCTTCGCGCGAACTTTGTCTTCCTGTTTTTCTTTGTAGTAGCGCTGGACCAGCCATCGGTTCGGAATCCTTGGGAACGTCTGCTCACTATTCAGGTTGATATGCGCTGCTGCCGCCGGAAGCCGGAAGTGCAGATGAATGCCCGGTTTGAGGGGTGGTTTCGCCGCTTCCTTCGGCTTCCTGAGATCAGCGCCGATCTGACTCTGATAACGGTTCTTCAGCAGGGAGTAATTCGGCGCAGCGCTCACGGTGAAGGGATTCAGTGGCGAGGTGGCGCTGTTACTCTTGCCCACTACGAGCGCGTCAACGTGAATCGGAATTAATAGGTGGGTCCGGTCTCCGTTCATGGTTTGTCGCTCACCTTGATCCGAACCTCTCCGGGACTCTTGGTCATTTGCACGCCGAACTCGGCCGAGGCGAACGACGCGAAGGGCGCGTTTTTGTCCATTCCGCCAGATTTCGTGAGTGCCTTATGGAGGCGTTTCGCCAGTTCAGATACGTCGACCACGCGCAGATTCTCAGGTCTACGAAATGGAATCCTCAGTGCGTAAGGGACTGCTCCCGCGCTCGGCGGTTCCGGTTTATACCATTCTGGATAGTCTTTGAGGTCTATCTGTTTGCCGGTACCGTTCGCCGTCACTTTCCGCATGCTCGTCTTCTGAAATCCATCGGCGCCGAAGTGCATGCCTTCGGGCGGCTGACGAATTTCAATTCTCGCCAGCGGACCATTGAAAATGCACAGCATGATATCCGGCGCGAGGCGATCGATGCGGAGAGCCGGCGCAGCCACCTCTTTTCCGTCCTTCCAGTACCACGCTTCCATTTCCAACCCTTGCCAACCGCGCACGATCGGAGAGCGCAGAAGAAATCCTTCGAACGGAAACGTCGGACTCGGACGCTTGCTGGCGCTCTCTTCTCCATCGCGCCGGCGAACCATAGCAGAGCCGGTTACCGCGATATCGAAGAACTTGTCGCCGAGATGTGAGTCCAACGATTCTTCTTCGGTGCTGTTGCGGCCCACGCTGCAAGCCCCGTCGAGCAGGCGCTTGATCCACTGGGGATCGATGCGGAAGAACCTCATGGAGGGCATCGGCAACATGCGCTCATCCGGAACCAGGTACAAGAACGGCACCCCGTACAGCAGGACCCGCCTGGCCAGCCAGTCACGCACAGTTGCTGGCAGCTGCTCTGCTAGCTGTTTCCTGTCCTGTGCCTCGAGAGAAGCCTTGAAACTGTCCGGGTGGGGCTTAGTGTCAGCCGGCTCCGTTTGCCCCAGCTTCATCGCCTCAGTCAAAGCCGATTGCAGGAATTCACTCTCGGACGACGGCACGACACGCTCGCCCGCAGGCTGGCTTCTCAGATTGCGCCTTAACGCCTCTTTCCGCAGACGTGCCTTGATCTGCGCTTGAACCTCGGTACGCCATTCCGAGAGCACCTGGGCAAAGGACCGGTCCTGAAGGCCCAGAAGCCGGCCCAGTTGCGCGGCGGCAGCGTAAGTAAGGTCCATCAGGCCATTCTGGTGGTCGTATCGCACCAATGCGTCGGGAACCGCCTTGAAATCGTAACGAGCGGCAGCCTCCAGCTTTAGCGGGGTCAGCGGTCCACGGTACCAAGAGAAGGTTTTCTCGCCGCGGCGCGTATTGTGATTCAACGCCGTATATCCTCTGATGAAAGCAGCACGCACGTATTGCACCGGTTCAGGCTCGTAGACTCTCCACGACGGATTGCTCAGCTTGACTTCTTCGCTCGGCACATGCTCGCCGTCGTGTTTATTACGCTTCGAGCAGCGAAGCACTTCACCCTTCGGGCCGTCAGTAACGTAATGACAGGTGAGCGGCAGCTGCAGTGCCTGCAATGGATCCCCGAGGTCTTCCATCGACTTTATGAAGTCTCGCGCCTCTTCACAGCGGAAAGTCCAACTCGCCAGCACAACCAGCCGGAGCTTCTTTGCGGGGTCCTGCGTTCTACTCTCCGGCAGGAAGTCTTGCATGCCTTCGAGCGAAACCAGGACGGCCGTGTTCTCGACTGTTTTTCCGCCCTGCGGCGCCTTCGGAAAGCGGTTACCGACCACGACCGAGAAACTTCCATCGGTCAGAAACGACACGGTTTCCTTGTGGTCGGTGGTGACTTCGCGCACGTGAGCGAGATAACTCAGGTCGTCGGCGCTGGGCGCAACTTGGCGAAACAGTTCCGCATCCAGGTCGATGGTATTGCAGGGATCATCTAATTCATGGGGCTCGCAGCTGATCTTTGGGCCAGCCACGCCATCTGGTGGCTTCATCAGATCCCTCACCTTGCGGGGCTCGATCTTCGGAATGACCGTTCCTTCTTGTCCGCCTTCCGTGCTCAACAGCAACAGGGCCATCCAGGGTCGCTCAACCGGAGAGGTGGAGGTAATCGTTCTTTCCCACGGAATTGTCCGGCGGGTGAATACGACGTGTGGCAGAGTACTGGCGAAGTTGCCGGTGGAGCTTTCCGGCGGATAAACGCTGTAGATATCAGCTGGGTTCAACGCAAATCTTGGACCGGCAACGGAGAACTCGAAATCCGGACACGCGAACGGGGCCGGCTGCAGCGTTGTCACCGTTTGCCGCACCTCAAGCTTGTACGTGGCGGGCGCGAGCGGCGGCTGGCAGAAACTGGAGAACCGGATTTTGCCAAACACAGGGTCGCTCATGAATCGTTAACCGGTCACATTTTCAGACGCCGTGTGAAAGCACCCGCTTTGCCGTTAGGAATAACTGAGCGGACACATTTCTGGTTCCGCCTGGAAATAGTCCGCCGTTGTGCTGCTGAGTTCTTCCAGCTTGCCGAATTCTTCCAGCTTCGGTTCATTCAGTTCCGAACCCTGGTGACGCAGGCATTTCAGGATGTCCATGCGCTTGGTTTTAACCGACTCCGACCAGATGGTGTTGAACACTGTCGTTCCTGCCGGGTGTAACTTGTACTGTGGGGGTCCTGCCGGAGATGCCCACTCAACCCTCTTATCGATGTGTTCCCATTTAAACTCCCCGATTGGTATATCGAGCAGCGGCTCTTTGAGACCCCGGGCGACGCAGTCAATACGGATGCCGATGGTGGCCGCTATAGTTTTGTTCTCCGGAGTCTTCGGCAGAGGGACGTCACCCTGCTTGACGCATTTTCCCCAAAGCGCATCGGGCACGTTGCCCACGATGGCGGACACCCGAACTTTCTCGGGCTTGGCTCCGTCTGTCCTGAGCAGTTCAACGCTGAGACGGGAGTGCAGCACTTTCTCTCCCATGGGCCGGATTCCACACGACGCCTCTGCTTCCCCGGTCTCGGGGTTCGTCACCTTGATACTCTCAAGGCCCTTCCCCAATCCCTCGAAGTGTGTGCAGGGAATCACGGATTGGACGGTCAGCGACAGCTGATGTGCATTTACGATTCGATAAGTGCGCTTCTTGGCTTGCGGGGTACGTTCCGTGACTTTTTCCCCAGTCGTTGCCTCGACCTCCTGCTCGCGCAGCAGGCCTCCCGTGATGCGCACGGAAAGAACATCGGGCTGGGGGGGAACTTGCGATAAGGCTTCGGCGGCCGCAAGGCTCTTTGCCGCGGGCAGGCATTTCTCGATGAACTGCGGAGTGTCGAGGGGTTTGGGTAGCGAAGCGGGCTCACCAAACGGGATCGTAAAGGAGATTATCCAAAGTTGAACACGAGCTTCGCCGCCGAAAGGTGGTCCCTGCAACCTCAGGTCCACGCTCACTTCCAGCCGGATCGCGATCGCGCCCAGCCGCAAGGCGATGCCGATGGTGACGCCCATGTCGGCCAGGTAGTAGAAGGGCTGCCAGTTCAGCAGGAAATTGGCATAGGCAATGAACCACGCCTCAACGCCGCCCGACTTGAAAACCGCGCACAGCTTTCCTCCGGCCATAATGCAGGAGGGAGTGAGCGCAAAATAGGCTTCCCCCGTTATGCTGAGTGCGGTGCCGACCTGCAACTGCATGCCCACGCGGGGGACGAGCGGATAATGGCCGGGCCGCAGGAACGCTGGATGGTAGCCGCCGAGTGAGATGATGAAATCGCCCGCGTGCTGTCCCTTGAACCACAGGCAGAAGGCGAAGCCTCCCGTGAGTCGGCAGTTCTTCGAAAAGATGAAGGAGTTATCCGTCAGGCGGGCCTCAAACTGGATCAAGCCTTCAGCGATCCGGATCACGCCGCGCAGGGCCAGCTCCGCGCAAGCGATGGTCTTGTCTGGCGTAACCCGAGTCGGCGCGGACATTCTGGACAGGCCCAGCAGACCGATTTCGATTTCCGCCCCCCACGAGACCGAAACCAGCAGGAACGAGTCGACTATCCCAAACGAGTTGAATTTGATGCCGGCGGCGATCCAGAAATTTCCCGGCGCAGGGGACACATACTCTCGTAGCTCTGCGGGTAACCTCTGCCGGGCCGCAAAGCTGTCCTCCCCCATGGCAGCTTTAATCAAGGGATACGTTTCTACCCTTTCAATAGGCGGAAGGATCAGAGTCCGGTTCACGCCAAATCCAAACGCCAAACCCGTGACCAGGAAAGCGCCTGTGCCAGTAGGGTCGCCCAACTCCATGAGCAGGACCCCGAATGCCATCAGCGAGACCGTTTTATCTTTCAGTTCGACATACGAGCCAAATGCCGAGAAGCTGAACGACGCGGCGCGGACCAGCAATGTGCCCTCAAGCTCCAACACCTTCTCGCCCTGGGGAGGGATCCGCACCAGACTGCCGCCAATCTCAATTGGCCCACTGCCCAGCGCCAGGCCCATGCCATCTAATGTGAATTTGACGTGTTTGAGGAACTGCGAGGGCTCGGTAAACTTATCCACCGGATAGGTCATTCCCAGGCCATCGAGGCTGAACGTCAGAGCGCTCAACTGCAGGCTGGCGTCGAACTTGATGCCGACTCGCCCTTCTGCGTAGCCTAACCCGATCCGCTGAAACGAGATTGGCCCCAGCGACTTACCTATCTCGAACCACTTCGTTCCGTCATCGGTGTTGGACGGCGTGCTGGCACGAGGCGCCAGATTCCCAGCAGCTACTTCGGTGTTACTAGCCTGCAATCTTTTTTCCGGTACTGGCAAATCCAGGGTATAGGGGGCCGTTCCCAACAGCAGCGCGGCCGAAACGTTGAAGCCTTTCTGAAGCGCTTCCTGGCTGGGCGCTTTCTTCTCACCGGAGCTTTGAGACCGGTCGGGCAGTGCCTTTACGCCGTACGGCAAAAGACCGTTAAGGCTTTGGACAGCCCCCTGGCTCATCTTGTCGGAAGCAACGAGGATTCGCAGGCTCTCAAATCCGACCGCCTGATCCGCCGGCATCGCGCTACCGACAATCGGCAAGTCGGATAGTTTGACTTTTGCGGCAAGATCGACGCCAAACAGGACTACGGACTCCGCTCCGCTCTTATCCGTCGCGGACTCGGTTGCGGATTTGCCATAGTAAGCAAGTAGAGCACTGTTGAGTGTCATCCCGAGGCTGGCGGGTATTAGTTTGCCTAGGTCCGGGGAAACCGAGTTCGCCAACCCTTGGATGTTCAGTTCATATCCGTACTGGTCGTTGTAAGCTGCCAGACAATACTTGGAATTGTCCTCTTTACCGAACATCAAGCTGAAGGACAAAGGCGCCTGACCGTCTGGACGGAGGAGTACCTGTCCACCAAAGACTGTCTTCGATGGCTGATGCTTCTTATCAATCGTGAAACGGCACTCCAGGTCAACCCCGTTGAGCGGTAGTGTGCCCCAGCATTCGAATGCGAAGTCTTGGCTTTTCGAGGAATAGGAAAGGGCCAACCTGGTGACGGCCAAGCCTTGAATCGCGGCCGGCAGATCCTTTATCGGTATCTTAAAGTCTGCCACTTCGCCGGCTAAATACTCAATCAGTTTGACGACGGGAACTGCCTTTTTCGGCTCCGTTCTGGCCTCGAACTCCCAGTTCAGGTGGGTTTTGCTCTTCTCCGTAGTACACGAAACCGCGAGGTGAATGTTGGGCAACGCGTATTCGTTGTTGCCGATCGTCAACTCCCGGCTGGAGGATATATCCATCCCAAATGAATAGTAAGATCCCGGCTCGGCTACCAGGGTAATGTTTGCGATTTCGAATTTGGGTTTGAGGGACTTAAAAGGCCAAGCCACTCCATATTGTTTGAAGCAGTCCTCCAAATCGACTGTCTTAGTCCCTATCTGCTCAGCCGAAATGTAGCAACTGGGGGCCTCAAGCTTCAGGGCCAAATCGATCCCAAGAAACGTTGCTTTTGCCTGGAGCGTGGCATAGAACGCGCGTTGCTCCCCGTTAAACGGCTTAACAACGGTAATCGTTGCCGAAGTAAAGCCAATTCCGATCACATTTTCAAATGGATGGTCAAACGGTTTCCAGGTCGTGTCGGAAAGGCCGATTGTGAATTGGGCGGCGGCAACTTCATAACCCTTGCCAGATCGAGCCAGCGTGATGGAGGCGCTTCGCGGCCCAATCGGGCCGATCACCTTCCGTAGGGGCTCCGGTAGAAAAGAGTAGCTCTCGTCCGTCCCAGGCTTGGCGGTTAAAGCGTTCAGCAGGGCGTCGAGCGTAATTCCCTTATCAAATGTGCAGGCAAAAACCAGTTCGTCATCGCGCCCCGAAACCACACTCGCCGACGCCGTCAAGAGCTTGAGCGTTCCAATTTCAAGGTTGCCCAAATAGGCCATCACTGGCTGGTAGGACGCGTCGAAGCCCCAATAGCGGTTCAGAGGGCAGTACATTTCAAAGCGAAAGTCAGTGAACTTTACCCAGGCCTTGTCGCCCGAGGGCACGGAAAATTCGGAGACCAACGGAAACTTCAGGTAGATTCCGGGAATAGGAGGTTCCACATCCCACGGAAGCTGGTCTAGTTCTAGTCTTCGACGACTACCCTTGAACTGTGTAACCAGCCGTCCATGCAAGCGGTTCTTACCATCCCCGAGCTCTGCAAGCAGGCCAAGTACTCCCTGAGGGGCACCTTGACCCACAAACGTAAGACCTTCTTTTAAGAAGCCGTTGGCGAATTTCTCGTCCTTAGTCAGCGAGTGATCGTACGTCGTCAAATAGAAATAGCAATTGCGCAGCGCAAAGGTAGCATCGACGATCGATTTCCCGCTGCCATAGTCATAGCGCCGCTTTTCAGAGTCGAACGGTAGGGGAAGGAACGGGAAGACGTCCAGGAATCGCCAATTCTTGACCTCGTAGCAGAGCGTGACGTCAAGCATCTTTTGATTCGTAGCGAGTTTAAAAGTTGCCCGCACCTCTGCTGGACTCTTGAGGATATTGAGGTCCGTTTCCAGGAAGAGGGAGGGCGTTTCGCCGACGACTGTGCTGCCATCATCACTATTTACAGGACGTCCATAAGCAATCTTGATGCCTTCGCCCACATCGAACGCAGTTAGACTTTTAACCGGGAAAGTCTTGTCCCCGATGCGCACGTGGTCGCCCTTGATCGTCAGGTTCGTGGCTATTGCCAGAGCGTCTTGTAGCTCTTGAAGTGTCATCCTTCGACCATGTTCAGGCATCCTCGCGAAGCAGGTTTTTCGATTTGGATTCCCTATCTCGTGCTTGATCGATCCCTTTTATCCTCGGGCGGCAAAGTAAAAGGTAAATTCTAAGGCACATCCTCGGGCGGCCCACCCTGGCGACCGGGGGGAACAGGAGTCGAGTCTCTACGCCCAGCACCCTCAGGTTCGGGAGGAATGGGAGTCGAGTCTCTACGCCCAGCACCCTCAGGTTCGGGGGGAACGGGAGTCGAGTCTCTACGCCCAGCTCCCTCAGGTCCGGGAGGAACGGGAGTCGAGTCTCTACGCCCAGCTCCCTCAGGTTCGGGAGGAACAGGAGTCGAGTCTCTACGCCCAGCGCCCTCAGGTCCGGGAGGAATAGGAGTCGAGTCTCTACGCCCAGCACCCTCAGGTTCGGGAGGAACGGGAGTCGAGTCTCTACGCCCAGCTCCCTCAGGTTCGGGAGGAACAGGAGTCGAGTCTCTACGCCCAGCGCCCTCAGGTTCGGGAGGAACGGGAGTCGAGTCTCTAGGCCCAGCTCCCTCAGGTTCGGGAGGAACGGGAGTCGAGTCTCTAGGCCCAGCTCCCTGATCACCGGGAGGATCCTTAGGCTTATGTTTCGGCCCACCCTGATCACTAGGAGGATCCTTAGGCTTATGTTTCGGCCCACCCTGATCGCTGGGAGGATCCTTGGGCTTGTGTTTCGGCGCACCCTGATCACTGGGAGGATCCTTGGGCTTATGTTTCGGCCCAACTAGATGGCTGGGAAGAAAGGGAGGCAGATCCTGAGGTGGCCCACCTAAATGGCTGGGAAGAGAAGGGGGCAGATAATTAGGCGGCCCATCCAGATCAGGAGGATGGGGAGGCAGATCATTGGGTGGACCATTAAGATCAGGAGGATGGGGAGGCAGATCATTCGGTGGCCCATCCAGATCAGGAGGATGGGGAGGCAGATCATTCGGTGGCCCATCCAGATCAGGAGGATGGGGAGGCAGATCATTCGGCGGCCCATTCAGATCAGGAGGATGGGGAGGCAGATCATTCGGTGGACCGACGGGAATGGCGGGGAGTGGTTTGGAAGCTGGGCGTGGTTGCGATCGACGGACACGGGGATAATGGCGTCCCGATGTTGGGGGCCAATACTGCTCGTCGATTCCATATCCCTTGCCCTGACTCTTCCCGCTAAACAGTTCGAAGAGCTCGCTGAACGCATCATTATCAAGTGTCTTGAGTCGATCTTGCAGAAAGATCGGCCCACTGAGCAACTGGCCGTCTTTTTCATTGCATTGAATCGCGCGCATGCCGACTACATCGTTGTTCCAACGGATCGCACCCGGTACCGCAACTTCTTGTTCAGCAAAACTGGAGAATTCGTGCTCCTCCTTCAGCTTGCTTACTACGTATGCTTTGACTTGTTTTATCTCCTCATCGGTGAGATTGCTCTTCTCAAGTTCAACATCGTAAACCTCCGACGGCAACGAATACCCACCTTTGCAGAAAACCGCGTAGCAATAGGTCCTCACGTCGGCTTTATCTTTCCACAGGTTAGCGAAACTTTTGGCTATCGCCATGGACTTTGTCGCAGACGAATATCCTCTGAAGGTCTGCTCCGCTGTGTACTTGCCTAAGTGCATCAAGTCACGCATTATCTCTTTAAATCTTTTGCGGTCGCCGAGATGGGGGTTTCTTGCCAAACGAAGCTGATTGTCAACATCAAGAACTTTTGTGGTCTTGCCTTCAAAGTTTTGCACGTCAGAGTCATCTATGCCTTCCCGAGTGACGCCCGGCAGGAATCCCTCTGCCTCATAAAGCTGTCGGAGACTACGGCCATCACCACGCAGGGCATAGCAGCAAATTCTAGCCAGATGCTTATGAAGAAAGGTCTTGTCCGTCGCCCCTGCTTGGGGTTTGCTCTCTTCCAGCTTTTTATCCAGCTTTTGAAGGAACTCATGGAACTCAAACTTTGTATCCTGGTCGTTCTTCTTGCCCATCTTGCCAAAAATTGCGTCCAGGCGGCGAATATCCTCATTGTCGGTCTTACCCGCGCCATAAGCAGGAGCAAAAGCGGTGCGCTCTTCCTGGAAAGCAAGGTCGTACCTGGGAAAGTATGCGGTGTATGTCGACGCGGTTACATTCCGCTTCGAGGTATTTGGAAGGGCGACCTTCTTCCCACCAAGCTCCACTACCTCAAATTGATTGCGTGCGCGTTCCCGAGAATTGACCACATTCAGATCGCGGAGATCTTCCAGAATGGATGGAGCACCGGGAAACTCCTTCAGTGATTCCTGCAAGGCCGAGAGTGTAGTGAGATAAAAGTATCTGTCGTTTGCAGTGAAAGCACCTTGTATCGGTTGCACGTTGTTGCAGCCCATATTTGTAAGGGTCATTGCAATTAACGCCGTCATGTCCTTGCGAGAAATGAAATTCTGTCCGACATTGCGACTGAGCTTCAAGACCTCCATTTGAAACTGGATGACCTGGTCACAGTCGAGCATCTCGCCGATGCTGATTGTGCTTCCAATTTCTTTCGGGGTGCCAATAACGATGTCTACAGGTAAGAAAGGATTGCTTTGTTCGAACAGTCCGCGATAATTCCTCAGCGTCAAGAACGCCAGCTCTCCCGTGTTGTCAAAATGTAGTCGAATTGTATGTTCGTACTTTATGAGACGGTCATCGGTATATTTCTCGGTCATTCCTGGCGCCTATCGTTCTGAGAGCAAAGACAAACCCCAGTTCACTTACGGCGTTTCCAACCAACGCATCGGACAGTTCGCCCCGAAGGAAGATCGCCTGCTTCTTGAAAGTAAGGAATGGCGAGAGAGGGACAGGAAGATGAAGTGGCCGCTCCCAAGAAGCATTTCTAACTGGAGGCCTCGTGAACTCGACGTCGTTTCTACAACAAAAAAGATGAGCAACACTACGTCTGGCCCCAGACAAAGTCAAGCAGAAAGGTCGTGAAAACCATGGAATGCCAACGGTGCGCTGCAACAATCACAGATACGTTTAATACCGCCAATACCCAGACGTGCAATTACATTCCACTCGACTGGTGGAAGTGCAGGGCTCCGGTGGCGATCACACTCAGATGGTGTATGCCCCTGACGGCTTCAAGTTCGCGTACATGAACGGTCAGTCGGTGGAGAAGTACGTTGCGCCGCTGGCGGCTGGGCTGCAGGCGGTTTACCTGGTAGCCACGCCCGCCCCTCCGGCGTTTTGGCGACATTCCAGATCCCAGTATCTGACCGATTTCCCCCCATCCGTTCACTGGCCCACCCATCGTTTTGAATTTATCCCCATTGCCAACGCACTTACTTCATTGCCTTTAATTCGAAATGGCAACCTATCGCACGGGTGGACCGGTACCCCTGCCATTTGCCCCTTGGCGGCCCAGACGCGCCCAGCCGTAAGTTTCTGCACCAGTGCAGCTTGCAACTGGCGGGCTGGGCTGAATGGCGATTCTTGCGTTCCGTGGTCACGTCGCAGAGAGAGAGAAAACCCTGGTGCAGACCGATTCCGTGACGCACTTCTGCAACAAGCAGGTTACGACCACAATCGATGTCAACTGCTGCCGCCGAGAGCCGGTGTGTAAGTAGGTGCCGTACCGTTCAGGGCGCCGATGAGATAGCCCGGCGAGACGAAGTTGATGACCAGCTGGCCCTGGACCAGGCTCTTGCCGTTGGCCACGTCGTCGAACTTCGAGGAGCAGTAACCGAACTTGGGGATCAGGTTGTAGCTGAGATCCCAGTGGATGACCTGGAACTCATCGACAGCACCCGACATTTTTTGGAAGTGCTGGATGAACTGGCTATGTCGTCAACTCCTGGCGACGTTGGAGTTACAGTCATGGTGAAGTCGGCCTGCAGCGGAGGAGCACTGCTGGATAGGTTTGCTCGATGCCGGCTTGCTGAGGAAAGCAGCGAAGGGCCCGCGCGGCCGGCACGAATTTTCCCTGACCCCCGAAGGAGAAGGTGAAGTTGAGAATGGCAACCTGAACCGCTATCTTGAAGATTCGCTAGATCAGCCACCCGGCGACCTGGAATCCGTCCTTCGACTTGCGTGCCTCGCGACCGTCGCGGACAACCCTGGAATTGCAAGGAAGCTTCTGTTGGAAGCCAGGGACGCACACCGACGGCGCGCTCGGCTTGCCAAGAAACGAGCAAACAACGCCGATCCGCTCAGATCCAGGCTTGGCGGGCTTTACTCAAAGGCGCTGGCGCAGTGTGAAGCACAACAAGAGGCCGCAATCGCGGACGAACTGGAATCGCTCCGTCGGCGCTGGGATACTGTAACCAAAGAGATAATTCAGCTGTGGAACGACGCGCGTAAAACACAGCCCTGACCTGTTCCAAAAGGCCGTGCGCGGGTTTCACGACCGGACTCCGTCCTTTCCATCCATGCTTTGTTAGAGAGGCGCTGTGGGGCGTTCTCGACCAGCGCTTGCAGGTCGGAATCCTCGGACCTTGTGTCCACGCCGAAGGCGTTGAACGTTTCTGAATGCTCGCCGCTGCCTATTGCGCCGTCGAATCAAGCTTGTTTCTCAACTCGAGGACACACACTTGAGAAGGTCCCGTGATGGGGCAAGCCGTCAAGTATAGATTGGCTTCGCGCATGCGATCGCCGGTCTTCGACGGGCTGACTCGAAGACCTGCCGCTGGCCAAGTGGGCGCCTTTTACTGGTGCCGCCCGCTAGCCGCGGCGGCCGACTTTGACTTCTTGGTTGTTTTGCCCACATTCGGCGCATACTCTCGTCCAAATCGGTCTGTCGTGCGAGCACCCATGGCAAGTAATGCCGCTCGGTAATCGCCACGCTAGAATGCCCAAGCATTACTGAGACTTTCTTGATATCGATTCCTCCGACCAGGCATTCAACCGCAAAGGGTGTCCCGCAGGCAATGAGGATGGCGGTCCTTTATACCCGCAGCGCGGAAGATCGTCTTGATGGTGTTCCACCAGCGCATGCCCGGTGTTTCCCGTGCTGATGTTCCATTCCAGAAAAAATACTAAGGAAGAGTTTGACAGCTTCGGCTACAGTTGGGGTGGGCAGGAGGTTCGCCGGATAAGCGATGTGCGTCCGTTCCGCCTCCTCCCACGAACGGGTCCCGGCCGAGATACGCTTGTCTTCGCCGACAAAAGCTATCCACTTACGGCAACGGCACCTTTTGTAATATCGGTTCTCGCGGTGAGGACACTCAGGGGGGTGGCGAGTGTAGACCTCGGTCATCATGACGGCAATATAGGCGATATAGCAGAAATGGCCGTACAAATTCCGTACAATTCATTTTAGCCATATGTAAACTATTGGAAATAAAGATATATATTTGGTGCGAAAGGGGGGACTCGAACCCCCACGGTTTTACCCGCCAGATCCTAAGTCTGGTGCGTCTGCCAATTCCGCCACTTTCGCATTTACAGCTTTGGCCGGTCCTGAGCCTCTATTGTAAATGCAATGACTCTAGTTGGCTGTTAGCGCGGTAGTTCTCCCAGCGAAGCGCGCTAGAGCGTTGATCATGACCGCGTGGCGCCCCCGCTTGAATTAGCCCGTGGGCGACCAGAACGCAGATCAGGCAGACAAGGACCGAGGCGAGTGGAATTCTAACTCGCCGGCCCACTCGGCTAATTCTACTTACCAGCTTTTTATTCGGAAATCTGGCGGACTTCTTACATCGTGCTGATCTTGATGTACCGACCGAGATCCGGAATCGACGACACCAGCACATATCCCGCCAGAATCAGGCCGGCCACGCCCACGATGTTTCTCGCCACAACGAACGTTTTTTTCACAGAATCCTCCCATCCAATCTCAAATACATGAGATGTCAACTGCCGGAGAATGGAGGCCTGCCAGTGGTTCTGCCCAGTCAATCGATTGTCGGACGATGCTGATTTCCCCACTCGAATCCTCCTGGGCAGTTTTCCAGGGAGAAGAAGATGGAACGGAGTACAATACGCGGCAACTCAGTATGGGGTAGTAGTGGGGCTCAGCCGACGCCAAGGCCAGGGGTTTGGCAGTCGCATGATGCCGGCTCCCAAGTTGGGTTGCGGCAGTTCCACCATCTCTACAAGTGCGTTTGCTTGGAAGGAACCCGTGGCTAATAACGGCGAACCGGGCTGCATTCCGGAGATGGATGTCCTCTGGATCACCGCCGGTCTGGGTTGCGACGGTGAGACGATCGCCATGACCGCGGCCATGCAACCCAGCATAGAAGACGTGGTGCTGGGTGGAATCCCGTGGATTCCCAAGGTCAACTTCCATAATCCTTTCCTGGCACAGGCCAACGGGGACGAGTTCCTGAAACCCTTCCATGAGGCGGCGGAGGGTAAGCTTGGACCGTTCATCATGGTGATCGAAGGATCTATTCCTGACGAGAGCAACAAGCAAGAAGGCTATTGGGCCTCGCTCGGTACGGACAAGGCCACGGGACAGCCGATCACGACCTGCGCATGGATCGACCGGCTGGCGCCACATGCCTGGGCCGTGGTCGCGGTGGGTACATGTGCAACCTACGGCGGCATTCACGCCATGGAGGGGAATCCCACAGGCGCGATGGGGCTGCCCGATTACCTGGGTTGGCAATGGAAGTCGCAAGCCGGCATTCCCATCGTCTGTATACCCGGTTGTCCAGCTCAGCCTGACAATATGATGGAGACGCTGTTGTACTTGTTCTACATGGCCGCCGGCCGCGCTCCTATGATCTCCCTGGATGAGCAGTTGCGTCCGACCTGGCTGTTTGGACAAACCGTGCATGAAGGCTGCGATCGCGGCGGCTACTATGAGCAGGCTGATTTTGCCGAAGCATACGGCTCGCCGCTGTGCATCGTGAAACTGGGATGCTGGGGACCAGTAGTGCTGTGCAATGTGGGCAAGCGCGGCTGGATGAGCGGTATTGGCGGATGTCCAAACGTCGGCGGGATTTGTATCGGCTGCACCATGCCTGGGATTTCCGGACAAGTTCATGCCCTTCATGAACCAGCCGCCGGGATCGTTGCTGTCGGCGAGCGCCGTTCAGACCTACGGGAAAGCTATTCATGCGCTGCGAACTTTTACCCAGGCTTCGCTGAATAAGGAGCCAGCCTGGCGCCGGCGTCGCGATATCTCTAAGAAGTGATAGAGTAAGTCGCCATAAACCGCAAGCCGCGAGGGCATAACGGTCTCGGCGGTGCGACAGGAAAATACATGGCTACGTGGCATGACAGCTATTCGGTGTTAAGCGGCAAGGACCGCAGTCCAGCCAGCGTGCTGGGACAAGCCACGACCTACGCTGAAGCGGAAGCGGTGCTCGAGGATCTGGCCAGAGTTTTCTTCGAGAACACCAATGTTCTTGATGCTAAGGGTCACGGCCCCACCCCCGTTTCCTCGACCAAGATCAGCACCCAACTTCCGAATCTGGAAGCGAAGTATCGCGCCCTGGTCGAACAGATTCCCGCGGTCGTGTTTATGGCTTATCTCGACGAAGGGGTGGGCGAGGCTTACGTCAGCCCGCAGATCGAGGCGGTCCTCGGCTTCACGCAAGAGGAATGGCTGCAAGATCCGGTGCGTTGGTACTCTCAGGTTCACCCTGACGACAAACAACGCTGGAGCCTGGAAGCTGCCGAGTTGTTTCTGTCGGGCAAGCCGCTACGTTCGCCGTATCGCATTCTTTCGCGCGATAACCGCGTCATCTGGCTGCATTGCGAAGCCAAAATGATCCGCCGTGAAGATGGGCATCCCTGGTTCATCCACGGCGTGGGATTTGACATCACCGATCTCAAGCGCACGGAAGAAGCGCTGGAAGAGGAGCGTAACGTTGTTACCGCCATCCTCGACACCGTGGGCGCGCTGGTGATCGTGCTCGACGCCGGCGGGCGTATCGTCCGCTTCAATCGCGCCTGCGAGCGCAGTACCGGCCAAGACCCTGGCTGACGTCGCTGGGGCAATGCGTGTGGGAGCTGTTCATTCCGGACGAAGAAGCGGAGGCCTTCCGCTTGCACTTCGAGAAGATGCGTGCCGGACAATTGCAGAACGACTATGAATGCCAGTGGTTGGCGCATGACGGCACCCGGCGGCTGATTGCCTGGTCGGGAACGTCGTTGCCTGGAGGCGATGGGACACCTGCCTACGTGATCGCCACCGGCATCGACATCACGGAGCGCAAACAACTGGAGAAGGCGATCCTGGAGATCAGCGCGCGCGAGCAGCGCCGCATTGGGCAGGACCTGCATGACGGCTTGGGTCAGCATCTGACCGGCATTGCCTTCATGACCAAGGTGCAGGAGCAAAAACTGAAGGAACAGGGGCTGCCTTACGCCGCCGAGGCCACTAAGATCGTCAAGCTAGTTAATGAAGCCATCAACAAAACGCGCGAACTGGCAAAGGGACTGAGTCCGGTGGTCTCCGAGTCCCATGGACTGATGTCGGCTTTGCAGCAGCTGAGTGCGGAAGTGGAAGATGTGTTCGGCGTTTCCTGTCGCTTGCAATGCGAGAATCCGGTCCTGATTCATGACGTCAATGTGGCCACGCACCTGTACCACATCTCACAGGAGGCGGTGAGCAACGCCATCAAGCACGGCAAAGCGCGAAAGATCGAGATCGGCCTTGCCGCCAGCGACAACCGGGGCGTTCTCACCATTCGGGATGACGGATCGGGGTGCAAGAAGACCCTGGCGAGCGATAACGGGATGGGACGTCACATCATGAGTCACCGGGCAAGCATGATCGGTGGGACGTTGGACATCCAATGGGTTGCTCCGCATGGTGCGGTGGTGACTTGCATGTTTCCGGTGCGCGGCAAGGAGCCCAATGCAATGCCTGCGATCAAGACTGGCTGATTGAGGAGGTCGCAAGTGGAAGCTTCCGCGAAACGGCGAATCTTCATTGTTGACGATCACCCCATCGTGCGCGAGGGACTGTCGCTGATGATGAACCGCGAACCTGATCTGGTGGTTTGCGGCGAAGCCGAAGAAGCCGCCACAGCCTTGCAGGCCATCACTTCAACCCGGCCCGATTTCCTGATCGTCGACATCTCTCTGAACGGGCCCGACGGTCTGGATCTGCTCAAGAGCATTCGCGTGCGGTTTCCCAACCTGCCGGTGCTGATTCTGTCGATGCACGACGAATCCGTCTATGCTGAGCGCGCCTTACGCGCCGGCGCCAACGGTTACATCATGAAGCAGGAAGCAACCGAAAAGGTCCTGATCGCAGTCCGGCAAATCCTCAACCAGAAGGTTTACGTCAGCGATCGTATTGCTAATCGCATGTTGCAGCACTACATCAACGGATCGGCCAACGAGACGCATTCGCCGATTGCGGAACTCTCCGACCGCGAGCTGGAAGTATTCCGCCTTATTGGCGAGGGGCACAGCACGCGGATGATTGCCGACGAGCTGCATCTCAGCGTGAAGACGGTGGAGTCCTACCAGGCCCATATTAAAGACAAGCTATCGCTGAAGACTGGGCGAGAGCTGGTGCAGCGCGCGATTCAATGGAACATCGATGAGGGCGTGGCCTGACCGGCTGTCTCTTCTTTTTTCCAGGTCTTATCGGCTGTACTTCCGGGATGCAGCAAACTAACGAATAACAGCCTCCCTTTTCCGCCAGCGCATAGGGGAATCCCCTACCCCCGAAGTCGCACTTTCCCTTAGGTGCAAATCAGGTTGTGAAAGCGCTTTCCGCGGTTGATGCTAAGGCCAAGGTGCGTGGGGCACCAATTCGTGGTTCCTGCTAAGTACTTCATCCTTGAACGAATAGATATTTGATTTCGCGAGCCGGCGCATCGTCGGTCGACAAGCTGGCAAGCGTTATTAGCGTCAATGGCGAAACACTCAGTAACGCGGTGTCGAAAGGAGAATTTCGCATGACAGCGCAAGCGGTTCCGCACGGTCGCATTACTCAAAAAAAATCTCCGGTCGCCGAAGTCCACATCCTCTGGATCACCGCTGGCTTGGGTTGTGATGGCGATTCCGTTTCCATTACTGCGGCGACCCAGCCCAGCATCGAGGATGTTCTGCTGGGCGCGATTCCGGGCCTTCCCAAAGTACATCTGCATAATCCCGTTCTCGCCTACGAAGTGGGCGATGATTTCATGAAGCCGTTCTACCAGGCGACGGAGGGCAAGCTCGATCCCTTCGTTCTGGTGGTGGAAGGATCGATACCGAACGAGAAGATTCACGGCAAAGATGGCTACTGGGCAGCGGTGGGTACGGACGCAGTGACGAACCAGCCCATCAAGACGACCGAGTGGATCGACAAGCTTGCTCCCAAAGCGCTGGCCGTGGTGGCCATCGGCACCTGTGCGACCTATGGCGGCATCCATGCCATGCAAGGCAATCCCACAGGGTGTATGGGGCTCGCCGATTATCTGGGGTGGGGTTGGCGATCGAAAGCCGGACTTCCTATCGTCAATGTTCCCGGATGTCCAGTCCAGCCCGATAACTTCATGGAAACCGTTCTTTACCTCCTCTATCAGGTCGCCGGCCTCGCCCCAATGATTCCGCTCGACGATCAGCTTCGCCCCACGTGGCTGTTTGGAGCGACGGTGCACGAAGGCTGCGATCGCGCCGGCTATTACGAGCAGGGCGATTTTGCCGAGGAGTACGGCTCTCCCAAGTGCATCGTGAAGCTGGGATGCTGGGGCCCGGTCGTGAACTGCAATGTTCCCAAACGCGGCTGGATGGCCGGCATCGGCGGCTGCCCCAATGTTGGCGGCATCTGCATCGGCTGCACCATGCCGGGCTTCCCGGACAAGTTCATGCCCTTCATGGACGAGCCGCCGGGCGCGCACGTTTCCACCGGCAGTTCCGCCATGTATGGCCGCGCCATTCGCGCCCTGCGTTCCATCACGCAAAACACGGTCAACAAGGAGCCGAAGTGGCGGCACAATCGGCCGGAACTCACAACTGGTTATCACGCCAGATCCTAATTTCACGCTGAAGGAGAACGATCGCGATGGGCACAACTACAGTAACTGACCAACAAGCCCCTAGTAAGCAAAAGCAGATCGTGGAGATGAATTGGGATCCGATCACCAGAATCGTCGGAAGCCTCGGCATCTTCACCAAAATCGATTTCGCCAACCGTCACGTCGTGGAATGTCACAGCACCTCATCGATTTTCCGCGGCTACAGCATCTTCATGAAGGGTAAAGACCCGCGCGACGCGCACTTCATCACCAGCCGCATCTGCGGCATCTGCGGCGACAATCACGCCACCTGCGCGAACTACGCGCAGAACATGGCTTTCGGCGTGCGTCCTCCGGACATGGCCGAGTGGATTGTCAATCTGGGCGAAGCCGCCGAGTACATGTTCGACCACAACATCTTCCAGGACAACCTGGTGGGCGTGGACTTCTGCGAGCAGATGGTGAAGGAGACCAATCCCGGCGTGTGGGCGAAGGCGCAAAAGACAAACTCGCCCAACTCCAATCTGCATGGCTATCGCACCATCGCCGACATCATGACCGCGCTGAATCCCTTCACCGGCGCGTTCTATCGTGAGGCTCTGCAGATGAGCCGCATGACGCGCGAGATGTTCTGCCTGATGGAAGGCCGTCACGTTCATCCCTCCACGCTTTATCCCGGCGGCGTCGGCACCGTTCCTACGGTGCAGCTGTTTACCGACTATCTGGTGCGGCTGATGAAGTACGTGGAGTTCATGAAGAAGGTGGTGCCGCTGCATGACGATCTCTTCGACTTCTTCTATGAGGCCTTGCCGGGTTACGAGGAGGTCGGACGGCGGCGCATTCTGCTGGGCTGCTGGGGATCGTTCCAGGACCCGAAGTATTGCGACTACACCTACAAGAACATGACCGACTGGGGACGCAAGATGTTCGTCACTCCGGGCGTGGTGGTCGACGGAGAACTGGTGACGACGGACCTGGTCGACATCAATCTGAACATCCGCATTCTGCTGGGCAGCTCTTACTACGACGACTGGGAGGAAGGCGAGACCTTCGTCAAGAAGGATCCGCTGGGCAATCCCGTTGACCAGCGGCATCCGTGGAACCAGACGACGCTGCCCAAGCCGCAGAAGCGCGACTTCGCCAGCAAGTACACCTGGGTCATGTCACCGCGCTGGTATCACGAAAAAACCAAGGAGTACCTGGCGCTGGATACCGGCGGCGGACCGATCGCGCGCTTCTGGGCGACGGCCAAAGCGGGCCTGGTGGACATCGGCTATCTGAAGGCGACCGGCAACAGCGTCAAGATCTATCTGCCCAAGACGACGTCGTTGCCTGAGGTCGAGCTCGAATGGAAGATTCCCAAGTGGAGCAACGCCATCGAGCGCGATCGCGCCCGGACCTACTTCCAGGCATACGCCGCGGCGGCTGCGCTGCACTTCGTGGAAAAAGCGCTGGGCGAGTTGCACGCCGGGCGCACAAAAACCTGGTCCGACTTCAAGGTGCCGGAAGAGGCGATCGGGTGCGGCTTCCACGAGGCGGTGCGCGGAGTGTTGTCGCATCACGTGGTGATTCGCGAAGGCAAGATCGCGAACTACCATCCCTATCCACCGACGCCGTGGAATGCAAATCCGCGCGATATTTACGGAACTCCGGGGCCATACGAAGATGCGGTGCAGAACACGCCCATCTTCGAGGAGAACGGGCCGGACAAGTTCAAGGGCATCGACATCATGCGGGCGGTTCGCAGCTTCGATCCCTGCCTGCCGTGTGGTGTCCACATGTACCTTGGAAATGGGAAGGTGCTGGAGACACGGCATTCGCCCATGTTCGGCGTCGTGAAATAAACGGGGCCCGTTGCCGCAGGAGGAGTGGGTAGCGCAGTTGTAGGTCGCGAATGTGGCGTTCGTTGTCTTGCAATTGCCGGCTCACTCCTCTCTGCTTTTCCAGAACAGGAAAATATGTCGCAAGGAAAAAGACTTCCAGGAGCGCGTCCGCAGAATCGGGGCTCTGGTTGAGGAGATCGAGGGCATCGCCGATCCGGCAGTGCGGACCTCAACCCGGCAGCTGGTGCAGCTGGTGATGGAGTTCCACGGCACTGCCCTCGACCGGGCGCTCGAGATTCTGGCCAATGGCGGCGAGCCGGGAATGGCGTTCATCGAGCAGCTGGGGCGCGATCCGATGGTCGGCAGCCTGCTCGTGCTGTACGGACTGCATCCGGAAAGCTTGGAGACTCGCGTGGCAAAGCGGTGGAACGGCTTGAGCCCAAACTGCGGCGCGATGGCGCGTCGATAGAGTTGCTCGGCGTCGAAGAAGGTGCTGGTCCGCATTCGAGTCACGCCCGGCGCTCACGCCTGTGGTTCCACAACCAAGGCTTTGCAGTCGACAGTGGAAGATGCGGTTTACGAAGCCGCGCCGGATATCGCCTCGTTGACGGTGGAGGGCTTGGACGGGCAGCCGGCCAATGGGTTCGTAGCGCTCGACAAGCTGACGGGAGCGGGTCCTGTCGGGTCAGACATGAGAACGCCGGGAGCGTCGCCGGCGGTGGCAAATTATGGCGACTAAGGAATCGCCCAGCCTGGGCACGGCATTCGACGTACTGCGGCAGTTTGCCCGCCGACCGCGTGCGGCCGAGCGCTGCGAGTTGTGCAGCACCGAGATTGCTTCGCAGCATCCGCACCTGCTGGATCCGGCGGTGCGCAAGCTGGTTTGTTCCTGCGATGCCTGCGCGCTGCTGTTCAGCGGACAAGATCGCGCGCGCTTCAAACGCGTGCCAAGGCTGGTCCGCTTGCTGGCGAATTTCCAGATGACGGACGCGCAGTGGGACAGCCTCATGATCCCCATCAACATGGCATTCTTCTTTCGTAGCAGCCCTGACGCGAGGATGGTGGCCATGTATCCCAGCCCGGCAGGCGCGACCGAGTCGCTGCTGTCGCTGGAGTCCTGGAACGAGATCGCCGCGGTAAATCCTGAACTAGCAGCAAATGGAGCCCGACGTAGAGGCGCTGCTGGTGAACCGCATCGGACACGCTCGCGGCTTTACCAACGCTGAGTATTACCTGTTGCCGATCGATCAATGTTTCAAGCTGGTGGGTCTTATCCGCAGCCAATGGCGCGGATTTTCCGGCGGCACGGAAGTTTGGCAGCAGATTGGGGAGTACTTCGCGGAGCTGCGGCGTAACGCATCGGTTTTTGGAGGGCAGGGCAATGCCTGAACTGCAATTCCACATCGAGGGTGCCGAGGTCGAACCGTTCGCGGTAGCCCCGCAACTGGCTTTCAAGTTGCGAGTGACGAATGCCAATCCAGACGAAATGATCCACAGCGTCGCGCTGCGGGCCCAGGTGCAGATCGAGGCTACGCGCCGACCCTACAGTGCGGACGAGCAGGGTGGTCTGCGCGATCTCTTTGGCGAACCCGAGCGCTGGGGCCAGACGTTGCGCACCTTCCTGTGGACGCACACCAGTACCATCGTTCCCGCCTTTCAGGGCAGCACCGAGGTCAAACTTTTCGTGCCCTGCACCTTCGATTTCAATGTTGCGGCGACCAAGTATTTTGCCGGCCTCGCCGACGGCGAGGTTCCCATCTGCATGCAATTCAGCGGGAGCGTCTTCTATGCCGATCGGGACGGCCCGCTGCAGGTAACGCCGATACCGTGGGACAAGGAAGTGCGCTTCCGTCTGCCGGTGAAGACTCTGGCGGGAGTTGATGGACACCTACTATCCGGGCGTCGCGTGGCTTTGTCTTGAGCGGGACGCGTTCGAGCGTCTGCACCGCTACAAGATGGAGCGCGGCATTCCCACATGGGAGCAGGCGCTGGAAAGCTTGCTGCGCGGTGTCGAGGCGGAAGTGGAGTGATGAACATCGCGGCCGCCGATCGCATTGCCAAAGCCGTGCTGTACGAGGGATACATGCTGTATCCCTACCGGCCTTCGGCGGTGAAGAACCAGCAGCGCTTCAACTTCGGCGTCCTGTATCCGCAGGCTTTCAGCGAAGCGCAAAAGGGAACCGATCCCTGGACCATGCAAGTGGAGTGTCTGGTGCAGGGAACAGTTTTCAGCCGGCTGGAAGTGCGCGTCCGTTTTCTTCAGTTGGTGGAACGTTCGGTGGAAGAAGCCGGGCGAATTGCCGGTGCGGAGAATGAGCGCGCCGCGGCGTTTCGTCCGGTCCGGAATCTGGCGGTCGACGAGCGGACTTTCTATTCCTGGCAGGAGGCGGTGGAGCGGGAGTTCACGATTTCGACGGCAGACCTGGCGTCATTCAGCCCACATCCGTTGCAGCACTCATTCCAATTGACGGCGAGTACGACGGAGGAATCTCTGCGTGACATGCACGGGACGCTGGCGGGACGGATCGTGCGAAATCAATATGCCATCGATGGTGCGATTCATGTGTCCGCTCACCCAGTCGTGGAGAACATCTTCAAGGTCGTAGTGCGCGTGCAGAACGTCACTCCGATGGACGATGCTTCCGCCGCCAGCCGTGATTCTGTCTTGCTGCAATCGCTGGTGTCCGCACACGTAGTTTTGGGGATTGAGGATGGTGAGTTCGTATCGCTGCTTGATCCTCCCGAAGAGCTGCGGCCCGCGATTGAAGACTGCCATAACCACGGCGTGTTTCCCGTGCTGGTGGGCGAAGCCGGGCAGCGGGAGACCATGCTGGCGTCGCCTATCATTCTGTACGACTACCCGCAAATTGCGCCGGAGAGCGCTGGCGATCTTTTCGACGGCACCGAGATCGACGAGATTCTCTCCCTTCGCATTATGACCATGACGGACGAAGAAAAGCGCGAGATGTGCGAGTCCGACGAACGCGCGCGACAGATGCTGGAACGGACCGAGACCCTGCCAGCCGAACAGTTCATGAAGATGCATGGCGCACTGCGCGGCTTGCGGCCAGTTAACGAGGAGACGCGGTGAACGAGTGGGAGTGGCAGCTGCTGGAAGATAAGTCGCCGGTGGAGCAGGTTGAGATCGCGGGTGCGGCGGTGCGCGTCGGCGACCGCGTTCGGCTGCGGCCTCGTCAGGGTGGCGACGTGTTCGACCTCGCGCTAGCTGGGCAGATTGCAGCCATTGAAGCTCTCGAACAGGACTATGAGGGCAAGGTCCACGTTTGCGTTGTGCTGGATGACGATCCTGGAAGAGACCTCGGCCTTCTGCGTCAACCGGGCCATCGGTTCTTTTTTGATGTGGATGAGGTCGAGCTCCTGCCTCCAGAAGAACAGACGCAGAAGAAGGTGGCTTCGCAGCCGCGTGTTCTGGTCGCGGGCATCGGCAACATCTTTATGGGCGACGACGCCTTCGGCGTGGAAGTGGCCCGGCGGCTTGCCGAACGCGCGCTGCCGGCAGAAGTTCGCGTCGGCGATTTCGGCATTCGCGGATTCGATCTGGCCTACGCGCTTCAGGATGGTTACGAGACAACCATTCTTATCGATGCCTGTCCGCGCGGCGATGAGCCGGGAACGTTGTACGTGGTCGAACCGGATTTGACGGCACTGGGGGCCGATCAGGCCGAAGGCGGCGATGTCGACGCTCACAGTATGGATCCGGTGAAGATCCTTCGCCTGGCGGCTTCGATGGGCGGTCCGCTGAAGCGGGTGCTGCTGGTGGGTTGCGAGCCTGCCACGCTAGGCCCGGAAGAAGGCGCAATGGGTTTGAGCGAACCAGTCGCGCTGGCGGTAACCGAGGCGGTGAATTTGGTGGAGTCTGTAATCCATCGGGTCCTGGCGGGAGAGTGGCCGGGTCCTGAGCAACCAGCAATTAATTAACTGGTTAGTTAAGAAACGAGGAGGTACGACAGTGGCAACGGCAGTGATGGCACGCGAACCGCACGCAACCGAACGCGACAACGATCGGGATACATTGTTCATGCTGAGCGGCATTGCTCTAATGGTTTTTGGGGCAGGATTGATTTTGTCGAATCCGGTCGCGCAGAAATATCTGGGTCGCCTGGGAGTGCCGAATCTGGCGAAGGACGCGCTTCCCGACCTGGAGCGTTATTTACGCCTGCGAGCGATGTAACCATTGCTCGTAACTTTGACCCCACTCATCCCTGAAGAAAGGGGAGCCCTACGCTTTGCCTGAAAATATGAGTCCTGGTAGCGCTGCTGGTGCGGCGGAAGCAGTATCTGCCGTGACGGCGACGATTGGCGATCGGTACGTCATCAACGCGATGGTCAGCCGCTTTACGGTGAAGGCATTTGCCGGGGGATTGCTCTCAGCCTTTGGACACAATCCGACCATCGCAATTCGCGACATGCAGGGCGAAGTGCATTTCAAGGCTGCGGCTGCGGAACAATCGTCGCTGCACCTTGTGGTGCGAGCTGATTCGCTCTCGGTGACGGATAATGTCTCCGACAAGGATCGGCGCGAGATGGAAACGGAAATGCGCGCCAGCGTTTTGGAAGTGGCCAAGTTTCCGGAGATTACGTATGACGCTCCGCAGGTTTCGGTCAAGAACACAGGCGATGGCCAAAGCGATATCGTGTTGCTGGGCCAGTTGACGTTGCATGGCGTGACTCGACCGCAACCGGTGCCTGCCAGAATTGCGGTGACGGGTGACTTGTTGCGCGCCTTCGGCGAGTTCTCACTGCGGCAGTCGGACTACAACATCAAGCCGGTTTCGGCGGTGGGTGGGGGATTGAAAGTGAAGGACGAAGTAAAATTCTCGTTTGATATCGTGGCCCGCAAAGAGGGCTGAACGGGCTTGGCAGAGGTTCCGGCAGGAAGAGGTAGATAATGTGTTTAGCCATACCTGGAAAGGTGATTGAGCTCTTTCCTGGAATGCCGTATCTGGCGACGGTTGAGGTCGCGGGCGTGCGCAGGAAGGTCGATCTCGGCTTGCTGGAGAACGATATGCCGCAGTCCGGCGACTGGGTGCTGATCCATGTGGGCTTCGCCATGAGCAAGATCAGCGAGCAGGATGCCCTCGAACAGATGCAGACCTTGATCATGCTGGGTGAAAGCGAACAGGCCATGCAGGAGGTCCGAGGCTACGGACTGGAGGAGGCTGACGAAGCGAAACCTTCCTGATGGTTCCGGTCTGTTGCGTCCACCCCTGAGGTCATAATGAAATTTGTCGATGAATTCCGGGATCCTGAAGTAATCAACAAGACAGCGGACGAAATTCGTCGTCTGGCTGATCCCAGCCGGCATTACCGCATGATGGAAGTCTGCGGCGGCCACACTCATGCCATCTATCGCTTTGGACTGAAGGACATTCTTCCCGACAACCTCGAACTGATTCATGGACCCGGATGTCCGGTGTGCGTTCTCCCGATGGGCAGAATCGACGACGGCCTCGCGCTGGCAAAAGACTCCAACGTTGTCTTCGCTGCGTTCGGCGACATGATGCGGGTGCCGGGTGAGCAGGGCAGTCCGCTGGAGCACAAAGCGCGCGGGATGGACGTGCGCATTGTTTACTCGCCCTCCGACGCGTTGAAGATCGCCAAAGCGAATCCCGAGAAGCACATCATGTTTTTCGCCATCGGGTTCGAGACCACGGCGCCGTCTACAGCGCTGACCATCATGCGTGCCCAGGCTGAGGGCATCCATAACTTCTCCGTCTTTTGCAATCACGTGACCATCATTCCTGCCATTCGTGCGATTCTCGATTCGCCGGACATGCGCCTGGACGCCTTCATCGGCCCGGGCCACGTGTCGACTGTGATTGGCTGCCGCCCGTATGAATGGATCGCCGCTAATGAGCACAAGCCGATCGTTGTCTCTGGCTTCGAGCCGCTGGACATGTTGCAATCGATCGTCATGTTGCTGCGGCAATTGAAGGCCGGCGAAGCGAAAGTGGAGAACCAGTACAAGCGAGTTGTGCCGTGGGAGGGTAATCGCGCGGCGCTGAAGGTGATGAATCAGGTTTTTGAATTGCGTCCCTACTTCGAATGGCGAGGCCTCGGGTTCATTTCGCAGTCGGCGCTTCGCATTCGCGACAGCTACGCCGAATTTGATGCTGAACAGCGCTTCACCGTTCCTGGCGTGCGCGTCACCGATCCCAAGGCTGCGCAATGCGGCGAGGTGTTGAAAGGCGTGCTGAAGCCGGCGCAGTGCAAGTTGTTTGGCAAGGAGTGCACTCCCGAGACATCCGGTGGGAGCGTTGATGGTTTCGTCGGAGGGATCGTGCGCAGCGTACTACAATTACGAACACCGGAAGGCCATGGCGAACAGCCTGGCCTGGCCGGCGTAAAAATGGCAGTCGCGACGGACAGCACGACTCCGAAGATACGATTCCGCGAGCCGCAAATTGAGATGGCCCACGGCGCGGGCGGCATTGCCAGCCGCCGTCTGGTGGAAGGCCTGTTCGCTCCTCTCCTGTTTCGATCGGCTAATCCCAGCTTGAACGACGCTGCTTCCCTGGAGATTGGCGGCGTGCGAATGGCGATGACGACCGACAGCTTCGTGGTGAAACCACTGCGCTTTCCCGGCGGCTCGATTGGCGAGCTTGCCATCAACGGTACGGTCAACGATCTCGCCGTGTCAGGAGCCAGGCCGGAGGCCATTGTGGTCAGCTTTATTCTCGAGGCTGGCTTGCCGACGGAGACGCTGGAGGCTGAAGTCCGCGCCATGAGCAGTGCCGCGCAGCTGGCCGGGCGTTGCGGTTGTCGGCGGCGACACCAAGGTTGTGGAGCATGGCAAAGCCGACCACATGTACATCTCGACCACCGGTGTAGGTTCGTACTTGCCGGGAATTCGCATCGACGCGCGCTCGGTGCGCCCGGGCGACAAAGTGCTGCTCTCGGGTCCAATCGGAGATCATGGCATCACCATTCTTCTGGCGCGCGGCGAGCTGGACATCGAGGCGGACCTGCGCTCGGACACGCGTTCGGTATTTCCGCATGGTGGAGGCGATGGCGCGCGAAGCTGCTCCCGGCATGCGCTGGATGCGCGATCCCACGCGCGGCGGGGTCGCGACGTCGCTCAACGAGTTGGCCCGCGACTGTGGCCTTGGCATCCACGTTTTCGAGGACGAGATTCCGGTGCGCGACACGGTTCGCGGAGCTTGCGAGTTGCTGGGCCTTGATCCGCTGCACATCGCCAACGAAGGTCAGTTTCTGGCGGTGGTCGCGCCGGAGTATGCCGATGCCGCGTACAACGCACTTTGCCAGGCGCCCGGCGGCGAAGAAGCGGTGATGCTTGGCGAAGTCCACGACCAGCCCGCCGGCTCCGTGCTGGTGACGACGCGCTACGGCGGCAGTAGAATTGTCGACATGCTGGTGGGCGATCCTTTGCCGAGGATCTGTTGAGAGCAAGCTGTTAGCCTTTAGCTCTTAGCCATTAGCTCTTAGCCTTTAGCTCTTGGCTTTTAGCTCTTAGCTTTTTAGCAGGCCAAAGCTTTCTCGCTAATAGCTAACAGCTAATAGCTAATGGCTAACAGCTAGGAGCTAGTCCTGATGCCGGCCGGGCTTGAACTCGCGACGTTCGTCGAAGAGCGACTGCTCGAACGGAATCGCTTGTGCGAGAGCTTTTTCTCCCGCGAGGCTCCACGGCTGGCCGAAGCCTGCCGCGAGATGTCGGAGCGCTTTCTGCGCGGCGGACGGCTGCTGGCTTTTGGTCGCGGGCCTTACGCCACCGACGCGCAGCACGTTTCGGTGGAGTTCGTGCATCCCGTGATCGTGGGCAAGCGGGCCTTGCCGGCCTTCGATCTTTCCCTTCTCTATCGCCCCTGGCTGCGGAGCATTCTTCGCGCCGACGATATGGTTATGGGCTTTGGCCCTCCCGAGAGGCGACGACGATGTGGCGGAGACGTTGCGGGAGGCGCGGTCGCGCGGCGCCATGACCTTCGCCTTGCCCGGCGGTGACGGGTCCTACAGTGTGGGAGCTGCGACGCACGATCCTTTCATTCATCAGGAAATCATCGAAATTCTTTATCACACATTGTGGGAGACGGTGCACGTTTTCTTTGAGCATCGTGAGCTGGGACATGACGTCGGCGATGCTGGATTTCTCTATCCTTTCCTGGGGCAGCAGAAACAAGAGACCGGCGGCATGACCCGAGAAGTAGCAGCCTCGATTGTGATGAAAGTGCAAAACGACAGCCAGCTCCGCACCCAGGTTGCGGGCGAAGAAGCCGAGCAGATCAGTCGCGACCGCGCGAGGCGATCCACGAGCGCGTGCTGCGCGGCGGCAAGTTGATTCTGTTTGGCAATGGGGGATCGGCTACCGACGCGAATGACTGGGCGATTGATTGCGTTCTGCCGCCTCCGGGATACCGGCCAGTCGCGGCGGTCTCATTGTCGATGGAGCCGGCCAACATTACCGCCGTCGCCAACGACATCGGCACGGAAGCGATCTTCCTGCGACAACTGATTGCGCAGGCGCAACCCGAAGATGTCGCGATTGGCATCTCGACCAGCGGAGGCTCGCGCAACATCATCATGGCGCTGGAAGAGGCGCGCAAGCGCGGCATGCTGACGGTTGCGCTGCTGGGTTATGACGGCGGCGAGATCAAGCGTCGCGGTTTGGCTGATCTGCCCATCGTCGTCGCGTTGCGACTACATTCCGCGCATTCAGGAGGTGCAGGCTTCCATCTATCACATCATTCGCGAAATGCAGGAGGTACTGCGTCGTGGCCAGGTTTGAACTCTTCGGGACAGCCAGCTGCCCCTACACGCAGGAGATGCGCGAATGGCTGGAGTGGAAGCGCTGCGACTTTGTGGAGCACGACGTGGAGGCCGACAGCGCGGCCCGGGAAAGACTGCTGGCGCTTGCCGGAGGCCAGCGCACGGTCCCGGTTTTGGTGGAGGAAGGCAAGGTAGTGCAGATCGGCTGGCAGGGAAGAGGTTGCGTCATCGGGTCCTGACAGCCGGGCGTTTTCTATTGTCTGGAGTCGCATGCTCCGGCGCAGCGATTGTTTGTCCACGCCACACCCAGTGCATGCAGGATCAGCTTGTCGCCTTCGGTCAGGACTTCGGCGTTCAACACCGCTTGGTATGCATACAGAACGACTTCGCTACAGGTGATGCACCAGGGTTCATGACGAACGATTCCCTGGCAATGTTCGCAAGCCGCTGCGGCGCTGTATTTATTGCTGTGGTGCCAAGTGGTTGCTTCCTGGGTCGGCATGACTTGTCCTCCAATAACTTCGGCCATGGTGGAGAGTAGCGCGGAGAGCGATGCCCTTCATCCCCCAGAGGAGGTAAGCGCGATACGTCTTTAGCGGAAAGCGACGGCAGTTGTAATCTGATTGACAAGTCAATAGAGGGACTTTAGCCTGAGGGGACGAGGAATCAACTTTGATTAGGACTTCGATGAGAAGGCAAAGCCCACAACTGGTGCTGGGGCCGCTGGAGATGGAAGTGATGAATATCGCCTGGGCCGCCGGGCGATGCAGTGTGCGCGACGTAGTGGAGAAATTGAACAGCCGGCTGGCCTATACGACGGTGATGACAACGCTGGACCGGTTGTTCAAGAAGGGTCTGCTGGAGCGAGAGAAATCCGAACGCGCGTTTCTGTATTCGCCGATGCTGTCCAGCCAGGATTGGGAGCGGCGCCGGGCAGGAGATTTCGTGGCTGGGTTTCTTGCCGGCCCGGAACCTTCGCGCGATCTTCTACTTTCGTCTTTGGTGGATGCCGTGGGCCAGCACGATGCCATGCTGCTGGACGAGCTGGAAGAGAAGATCCGCCGGAAGCGCCGCGAGCTTTCCCGGACGCCCAAGCCATGAACCTGCCTTACACCATGCGGCTGTTGTGCCTTTGTTGGGCCTCGTTCTTCATGGTCCACATGGCGCTGGCGATAGTTGCGCGCGCGGGCGGGGGCACGGCCATCAGAGTTGCCGGGCATATGAAGCCGAGATCGGCGGCCCGTTTGCTGCTCGCGTTCCGCATCTCGCCGCTGCTGTTGAGCTTGTTCACAGTGGTGGCCTTCTGCGTTCCCAGCTATCTGTGGCTGGAGCCGGAAGGGAACGGCGAGCGGGTGGGTTTAGCGTGCCTGCTGATGGCCTTGCTGGGCATCGCGATTTGGATTCCAGCGCTGGTGCGGGCGGTGGGCGCGCTGCGGGGCACGGCCCGTTATATGCATCGCTGCGAGCGTCATGGACGAAAGATCACGATGCCGGGCGAAGCTTCGCCTGCCCTCTTGCTGGCCGATAAAGCTCCCGTGTTGGCGGTCGCAGGCGTGTTCCATCCGAAACTGCTGATTTCCCAGCGCGTAATGCATGGTCTTTCCCCCGAACAACGAGAAGTCGCCTTGCGCCATGAGCGTGCTCATTTAGTGGCCGGCGACAACTTCAAGCGCTTCCTGATCCTGCTGGCGCCAGATGCGGTGCCGTTTGTGCGCAGCTTCCGCAACCTGGAACAGGCATGGGCGAAATTTACGGAATGGGCCGCCGACGATCAGGCCACTGAGGGAGATCCGCAACAGGCGCTGTCGCTGGCGGCGGCATTGGTTCGAGTTGCGAAGATGGGCTCGAAGCCGCAGCTGGGCTATCTTTCCTGCTCGCTGGTGGGCGGTGACCAGCAACTCTCAGAGCGCGTGGAGCGGTTGCTGCGTCCGCAACCGAATCCGGGAAAGCCGGTCAGGGAACTGGTGCCCCTGCTCACCGGCGCAGGCGCACTGACGGCATTAGCGATTGGGGTTATAGCGCTGTGGCCCGGCAGTCTCTCGGTTGTCCATCAGGCTCTGGAGCAGTTGGTGCACTAAGAAGTCTTCAACGTTTGGGCTGTGTTGACATCCTAATTGTGCCGCCCCTTAAAAGGGGCTCAAGTTGGAAAATACAACCTACCCAGCACTCCGCCTCCCCAATTCGCGCGAAAGGCAGCGCGAACCGGGGACCCCGCTGCGTGCTGGGCTATCCTGTGGCCGTCCCGCGGCGCGGGACTCGATTGCTTCTCACCACACTTGTCCGCCCTGTGGTTGCCAGTTACGGCCAGGAAGTCAACCGAGCAAACTGTTTTCACGACAAAGATAGCCCTGCACCAGCTCCGGCAGGGATGCCACCGAGAACTGAGCCAGCATTACTGCCCTGTCCGCTTCAATTGAGTTGGTCCCAACATCGCCAGTAACAAACACTGCCCTCATGCCGAGGCGCAGCCCAGCTTCAATGTCGCGCAGAGAATCTCCTGCCATGAGGCTGTTTTCCGGCCGCGCGGCAGGGAAATCCAGGAACGCCTGTTCGAAGAGCCCGGTCAGCGGCTTGCGGCAATTACATTGACCGTCGTCATGGGGGCAGACATAGATGCCATCCAGATGGGCGCCGCGCGCCGCCAGACGTTCCCGCATCTGAGCATGGATTCGCTCCAGATCGTCATGGGAATACAGGCCCAGCGCAATTCCGCGCTGGTTGGTGACCACGATCACCTTGCGTCCGGAACGGTTCAGCGCCGCGACCGCGTCCTCGACGCCCGGCAGCAATTGGAGCTCCTCAGGGCAGGTAACGAAGCCTCCGTCTGGAGGCTGGCGGTTCAGCACGCCGTCCCGATCCAGGAAAACGTATTCGATATCCGACAATTCAATGGCTGGATTGTTGCCCATAGCATTTATAATTTTGCAACAAGCTCTCCACGGGTTCCTGGGAAGATCCTCACATTCCTCGTAGCACGAGGGGCGAATGCCATCTTCTCTGAATCTGGCCGGCGTCTTCAGTGACGCGCTCTGCGAACACATCACCATTATCCGCCGACTGGAAGCGCAACAGGACGCTTTCGAGCGCGCGGCCACGCTCATTACCGATGCTCTCGTCCGGGGTAACAAAGTTCTCTGGTGCGGAAACGGCGGCAGCGCCGCGGATTCACAACACCTGGCCGCCGAACTGGTGGGACGCTTCCGGCGCCGCCGCTCGGGACTGCCCTCCATTGCTCTGACCACCGACACTTCTATTCTGACTGCCGTCGCCAATGACTTTGGATACGACGAGGTCTTCAGCCGGCAGGTCGAGGCACTGTGCCAGCCGGACGATGTCGTGGTCGGCATCTCCACCTCCGGAAACAGCAAGAACGTTTGCGCCGCCCTGCAGAAGGCCCACCAACTCAAGGGGCTGACGGTGGCGATGACGGGGCGGAACGGTGGGCGCATGGCCACGCTGGCGGACGTTTGCATTCGCGTGCCCTCAACCGATCCGGCGCGGATCCAGGAGGCGCATATCCTCTTTGGGCACATGCTGTGCGAGTGGATCGAACTGGCTACGTGCATCCGCGAAGCGGTCGCGGGCGGCGGAGGTGCCTATGATCCCGGAGCTGCCTGACATGGTGGCGCTGGTCGAGTCGGGCTGGCGTCATGTCGCTGTTCTCGTGGTCGGCGACGTGATGCTGGACCAATACGTCTGGGGCGAAGTGGAACGCATCTCGCCCGAGGCGCCGGTCCCGGTGCTGCGGGCCACGCTTCGCGACGAGAAGCCCGGCGGCGCAGCCAATGTGGCGATGAACCTGGCCGGGCTCGGCGCTCGTGTCACGCTGGTGGGCTTCGGCGGCGGTGACCGCGAGCAGGAGAGCTTGGAATCGCTCCTGGCTGACGCGGGAATCGAGCCCTTGCTGACGGCGGTCCCGGACGCGGCTGACAACGACCAAGCTGCGAATTCTCTCGGGCCATCAGCAGATGATGCGACTCGATTCGGAAGCGGCGCCGGCTTTTTCCGAAGACGACTACCGGAGATTGCTGGAACAAGCCTTCGCCGCGATGGCCGACGCTGCGGTTGTGGTGCTGTCGGACTACGCGAAAGGTGTGCTGACCGAAGCTGTTTGCCAGGCACTGATTCGAGAAGCGCGCCAGCGCAATATTCCGGTCCTGGTGGATCCCAAGAGCCAAGGCTTTGCGCGATATCGTGGCGCAACCGCAATCTGTCCCAATCTGAAGGAGTTGGCGGCAGCAACGGGTGAACCGGCAGCCGATCTGAGGCGTCTTTTGAGCGCAGGTCAGGAGCTCTCTATCGCCTCTCGAAGTGGAATTCATGGCAGTGACGCTGGGGGAAAAGGGAATTGCCGTATTGCAGCGGAACTCGCGATTTCATGCGCCCGCCGTGGTACGCCAGGTGTACGACGTTTCCGGGGCAGGCGATACCGTGATCGCGGTTCTGGCGCTCGCCATGGCTTGCGGCGTGCCCATCGAGACCGCGGTCCAACTTGCCAATGTCGCCGCCGGAGTTGTGGTCAGCAAAGTTGGTACGGTGCCGATTCAGCGCGAGGAACTGCTGGGCGCGTTGTCGGAGGAAATTTCGCTCCACATGGATGAGAAGGTACTGCGTTTGGAACGGCTGCTGTCGCGGGTCACGACGTGGAGGTCCGCGGGCCAACGCGTGGTGTTCACCAATGGCTGCTTCGACATCCTGCACATCGGCCACATCCGTTTGCTGGAGGAGGCACGACGCAAAGGCGATCGACTGATCGTCGGGCTTAACAGCGATGACTCGGTGCGGCGACTCAAAGGGCCGTTGCGGCCAATCGTCGGAGAGAGTGAGCGGGCGCAAGTCCTCGCCGCGCTCAGCGCGGTGGACGCGGTTGTCGTGTTCAACGAGGACACTCCGCTGCGCTTGATCGAGGCCATCCGTCCTGACGTTCTGGTGAAGGGCGGAGACTACACCGAAGACGCGGTCGTCGGCGCTCGCGAGGTGCGCGCCTGGGGAGGTCGAGTGGAACTGATTCCGCTGGCCGGCAACATCAGTACCACCCGGCTGATCGCGAAGTCGGTGGCCAGTGTGCCGCCCAATCCGATGGCGAAGGCTTTCTCGGCATGAAAGCCCGCATCTTTGCCGCCGCTGTTCTTTTCGGTCCGACTGCCGACGTTGCTGGCAATGTTCTGGCGCGCGCACATTGGCCGCGCGCCGATTGCCGGGGTGTCGCGTAATGAGCCGATAGTCGTTCATCGTCTTCCGGCTGGATTCGCTGGGCGATGTGGTGATGACGACCCCGCTCTTTCGCGCGTTGAAGAAAGCCCATCCTGAATCGCGCTGCACCGTGGTGGTGCAGGAGTGCTACAAATCGCTGCTTGTGACCAACCCGCACATCGACGAAATCCTGACGCTGCCGAAGGTCAGACCGCTGTGGCTGCCGCAGGGCGCCAGAAGGCTGCTATCGGCCGTTGTGCTCTATTGGACGCGATTGCGCAAAAGGCATTTCGACTTTGCGGTTTCGCCGCGTTGGGATGTGGACGAGCACTTGGCAACATTTCTCTGCGTCCTGACGCACGCTGCAAGCCGAGTGGGCTACAGCGAAAAAGCATCGCCGGAGAAGCAGCGGATCAATCGCGGATTTGATGCCGCTTACAACATTTGTCTGCCAGCCGGGCCCGGTGCGGCATGAAGTTCTGCGCAACCTGGCGATAGCGGATGCGCTGGGTGCAACCGCCGCGGGACGCAAGGCTCGAAATAGAGCTGACCGAACGCGACCGAAGGAAGGCAGCGAAGCTCCTGGCGAAGGTCCCGACCTCGACCAAGTTGGTGGCGATCGGAATTGGCGCCGCCAGTCCCGGCCGGCGATGGCCCCTGGAACGCTACGCCGACGTCATGAATCTGCTGGCACAGGGAATACAACGTTCAGTCCGCGATCGTGTGTTCAGCCGCAGAACTTGGCCAGGCGCTCAAACTCGCCGCCCTGCTGCAACGCACTCCGATCATCGTCAGCGGAGCCCGCCTTCGCGAAGTATGTGCGGTGCTGGAACGATGCGATCTCTTCCTTGGGAACGACAGCGGTTGCGCCCATCTTGCCGCTGCGATGGATTGCAAAGTCATCGTGATTTCACGCCATCCGCGCGATGGCGATCCGAACCACTTCAACAGTCCGTTGCGCTTCGCTCCGCATTGTGCTCATGCGCGCGTCCTGCAGCCTGCGACTGCTCTTGACGGCTGCAAGGAGGCGTGCCGCGCCGGCCAGCCTCATTGCATCAACCAAAGTTTCCGTGGAAGAGGTTGTCGCTGCGGCCCGGCAGATGCTGAACGAAACGCGAGCGTCGTTGTTCCGCCGCGCTCGAGGTCGTTGCCGGACAAGGCCGCACAGCGCTTGTTGCACTCTCACTCGGCGGAAGCCATTCGCCGCGCCGTCGAAACCCTTCGCGACGGTGCGGAGCGGCCGCTAACGCCGGTTTGATCTGGTTCATGCCGTGAACCTCAACTTCTCATCCTCGCGCTATGGCCGGATCGTCCAGGCAGTATGCTCGGGCACGGCTGCGCGACTGCTGACCAGCCGGGCTGACGCTGGTCTCACTGCCGCTCGCCGTGCGCTATCTGGGCGCGGAACGCTATGGAGTTTGGGCGACAATCACCACCACTGCCGTGTGGATCAATCTGCTCGACCTCGGCATCGCCAACACGCTGACCAACAACATCTCCCGCGCCTATGCGCTCGGCGACAAGACTAGCAGCCGCGCGCTACTTCACCAATGCGCTGGTCGCTCACTAGCGCAATCGCCGCCGGAGTTGGGTTGTTGTTGGCATTCGTCTTTCCCCGGATCGACTGGGTGCGACTTATTCAACGTCGGTCCCGAACGTGAGCGCGGCGGAAGTGGAACACACAGCCGCCGTCGCTGCTGGGCCTCATGTTGTTGTCGCTGCCGTGCGCTCTGGCGAGCAAGCTGCTCGCCGGATACCAGGAACTGCACCGCAACAACTACGCTGCCTGTGCCGGCGCGGTCGGCCAGCGTGTGCGGACTCGCTCTCGGCATCGCGCTGCATGTTTCCATGCCCGCTGCTGTTTGTCATGTCCGCCGGATGCCTCACGTTTGCCAGCCTTGCCACTCTGATCTGGTTGTCGCGTGGCAAAAGCCGTGGCTGCTTCCGCGCGTGTCGTTGGTCGATCGCTCGTCGATCAGGGAGCTTCTGGATTCCGGCTGGCCTTTCTTCCTGATCCAGGTTGCAGCGGTTGTTGTCTTCAGCTCCGACAATCTGGTTGTCAGCCATTACCTTGGCGCGTCGGAGGTAACGCCTTACAGCGTGACCTGGCGAGTTGTCGGGCTGGCGGCAGTGCTGCAATCGCTGATCTTTCCCGCGCTGTGGCCGGCCTACGCCGAAGCCTACGCCAAGCGCGACTACGGTTGGATTCGGCGCACTTTCCTCATAACGATGAAAGCGACGATGGCGTTGAACCTGTCGTGTGTGGCATTGCTGATGCTCTTCGGGCGAGCCTGATACGGATTTGGGCCGGCCCAGCGGCCGTGCCGAGCACGTATCTACTTGCTTGCCATGGGAGTCTGGGCGATCGTCAATGGCTTCATGAGCGTCGAATCCTGCTTGTTGGCAGCGCTGAACCGCATTCGCGAACAGGCCGTTTTGTCGATCCTGGCGGCTGCCCTGAACATCGCATTGTCGCTCCTGCTGGTCCGCCACATCGGAGCGCTAGGAGTCATAGGAGGAACGATTCTGTCTTACGTCTCGTGCTGGTGATTCCGCAGACCCTCATCGTGCGCAATGTGTGGAGGAGGGAATTAGCGGCAGAGGCGGAAAGCCATGCTTCGCCTTTCGCTCCTCGCCTTTCGCCAGCCGCTAACTGCTGGTAGCTTGTCGCCAACGGCCATGGCTAATGACTAACGACTAATGCTAATGACTAATGACTAATTACTGACTACTGATCTGCTGCGACTGCTGACTGCTGACTGCTGACTGCTGACTGCTGACTGCTAACTGCTGACTGCTTCCTCATCCCACCAGAAACGGATTACTCTCCCGCTCTTTGCCAATCGTAGTCAGCGGTCCATGGCCCGGAACCACGATGGTCTCATCCGGCAGCGCCAGCACCGGCCCATGCAGCGAGCGCATGATCTTTTCATACGAGCCGCCGGGCAGATCGGTGCGGCCAATCGAGCCCTGCGAATAAGGTATCGCCCGCGATCAACTTCTTCTCCGGCGCAAAGTACAGGCAGACGCTGCCTTCGGTGTGGCCGGGAGTGTGCATCACATCGGCAACCAGGCTGCCGGCACGAACTTGATCGCCGGTGCTCAGGCTGGCGTCGATCGTCACTTTCTCCGGCGCCCGCATTCCAATCCATGCCGCCTGCACATCCAGCATTTTCAGCAGAGCGTAATCATTCTCATTCAGCAGAATCGGCGCGCCAGTCAGCCGCTTCAGCTTCATCGCTCCGCCAACGTGGTCGATGTGCGCGTGGGTCACGACAATCTGCTTCACCGTCAAGCCGTGGCGCTGCACGATGGCCATCACATCCTCAATATCGTCTCCCGGATCGATGACGATGGCTTCCTTCGTCTGCTCGTCGCCCACCACCGAGCAGTTGCACTGTAGCGGCCCGACGGGAAAAATCTCGTGAATCATACTTTCAACCTATCACGAAGCGTGGTGCCGCTTCGCGTGATAACCCCGCTGATTGGGCCTCGATCGCTGCGCGGTCCCACAGCTCGCAGTCTCGCGGCTCGTGGCTCAGGGCCCGTAGCTTCCTCCTTGCTGTCATCCTGAGCGGAGGTTCGCGGCCTTTTGCAAGCCGGAGTCGCAGAGCCTGCCCGGAGCGAAGCCGAGGGGATCCCTATCCTTACCGGCAACCGACAAGGAGCGCCACGCTCACGGTGCCCGTTTCACAAATGAAGCCGATATACAAGAGGCAGTACTTCCTACTATCGTTCGCCCTTTTCGCAAACGGTTGGAGGACGCTGACACACTCAAAGAACTGGTATCTTTGCTGAAGGCGCTCAGCCTGCGCAGTTTGCATAGTGGCTGATTAGAACATTTTCGCGTATCCCTCCACAATGACGGGCGAGTGCCGAAGCGCGCTGCCCTCTTTTGCCGTTCCCCGCATTGCATGGTATCCTTGATCTCGTAACAACAAACGATAATAAGAGTAGGAGCGCAACCGATTCAGTGTTAGCCCGAGAGAAAAAAGCCGCCTTGATTGCCGACAACCGGAGAGCGGATAACGATACCGGTTCCCCGGAAGTTCAGATCGCCATCCTCAGCACCCGGATTGGCGAATTGACCGAGCATTTCAAGACCCACAAGAAGGACCATGCCTCCCGGCGCGGGCTTCTCATGATGGTCAGCAAGCGTCGCAGTTTGCTCGACTACCTCAGAAAGTCTGATACCGAACGCTACAAAGCCGTCATTCAAAAGCTGGGCATCCGCAAGTAACCTTTGCCGAGCACTGAACCGCCAGGCTTGCAGCGTATCGCTTTTCCCGGCACGCGCACACTGTGCGCTGGCTGGGAGACCTCGGATGCAGTTTTGCGGGGTTTCGACTATTAAGGCTTTGGGGCGCGAAGTATGCCCATAACATTCGTCCAGCTTCTCTCGGCTGACGTGTATTACACTCCATCTCCCATATCGTGATTGCATACGTGGCTTTGAAGGGACACGGCTTTAGAGGCCGCGTGCGAACCAAAATTGCGTTGCGGCAGTGGAGCAGGAAGCTCGAAAATCGAGCGCCGTAGGCGCGAAATAATCTAGCCCAGCACGCAGCCGCAGGCGGAGTGCTGGGTGGAGTGGGAAAATTCGCTGAGTCCCGTGGGGACGGCACGGTTCTCGCGCACCCACCGACAGGCGGCCAAAAAAGTCGCTTTTGGAGTGCTTTGTAACAGGGCACGACTTCAGTCGTGCCGATAGGCCGTTTATTTTTGTCATCCCCAGGAGGCCTTCAGGCCGACGAGGGATCTGCTGTTCCGGCTTCTTCAGCGGCCTGTTTTCAGGACTTCAGATCGGCGGACAACGATCAATCGGTTGCGTTCAGTACGGAAGGAAATTAGCAAATGAACGAAGATACGACAGCCACCTTACACGGCGTCCACAAACATGAAATCAGCGTAGACCTGCCCGGCGGCAAAACCATTCGCTTTGAAACCGGCAAGCTGGCCAAGCAGGCGCACGGCTCCTGCATTGTGCGCATCGGCGACAACGTCGTCCTCGCCACGGCCTGCGCTAATGCCGACCCCCGGGAAGGCATCGACTTTTTCCCGCTCACCGTCGATTACCGCGAATACACGTACGCCGCGGGCCGCATCCCCGGCGGATTCATCAAGCGCGAAGGCCGGCCTAGCGAGCGCGAAATCCTCACCAGCCGCCAGATCGATCGCCCCATTCGCCCGCTGTTCCCGGAAGGCTTCCGTTGCGAGACGCAGGTCATCGCCATGGTGCTTTCCGCCGACACGGAAAACGATCCCGATGTCTCCGGCATTAACGGCGCGTCGGTAGCGCTCAGCGTCTCCGACATTCCGTTTCATGGCCCCATCGGCGCGGTGCGCGTTGGTCGCGTGGATGGCAACTTCATCATCAATCCCACTTATGACGAGCAGCGCTCCGGCGATCTGAACCTGATGGTGGTTGGCACCTCCGAAGGCATCGTGATGATCGAGTCCGGCGCTCGCGAGGTGTCCGAAGAAATTGTGGTCGAGGGCATCGAGTACGGCCACGAGCAGGTCAAGAAAATTTGCGCTGCTATCAGCGAACTGGCGCGGAGGGCTGGCAAGCCCAAGCGCGCGGTCGAACCGGTGGTGACGGATGAAGCCTATCTTGGCCAACTGCGGTCCAAGATCGGCGAGCGCCTGGCCGATGCCACCAACACCGAGAAGCATCCCAAGAACGAAAGTTACTCGCTCATCAAACAGCTCAAGACCGAAGTCAAGGAAGCTATCCCGGAAGAAGACGAAGCCGGGCGCAAGAAAGCCGGCAAGTATTTCGATCTTCTGCGCGAACAGATTTTCCGCGAGCAGGTGATCAAGGACAAGCGTCGTCCTGATGGCCGCAAGTTCGACCAGGTCCGCGATATCTGGATCGAGGTCGGCGTGCTGCCGCGCACGCACGGCTCGGCAATCTTCACCCGCGGCGAAACCCAGGCGCTGGTCACCACGACGCTGGGTACCAGCGAGGACAAGCAGCGGCTGGAAGCCTTCGAGGGCGAAGCCAAGAAGCGTTTCATGCTGCACTACAATTTCCCGCCGTTCTCGGTGGGCGAGGTTGCGTTCCTGCGGGGAGCGGGACGTCGCGAGATTGGCCATGGCGCATTGGCGGAACGCGCGCTATTCGCGGTGCTCCCCAGCGACACCGATTGGCCCTACGCGATGCGCGTGGTCTCCGACATTCTGGAGTCCAATGGATCGTCCTCGATGGCGACGGTTTGCGGAGCTTCGCTCAGCATGATGGACGCCGGCGTTCCGCTGAAAGCTTCGGTTGCGGGCGTAGCCATGGGCCTGGTGAAGGAAGGCAACGACTATGCCGTCCTCACCGACATCGCGGGCGCGGAAGATCACTACGGCGACATGGACTTCAAAGTCGCCGGCACCCGCGGCGGCATTACCGCGCTGCAGATGGACATCAAGGTGATGGGCATCACGGCGCAGATCATGCGTGAAGCGCTGGAGCAGGCGCGCGCCGGACGGCTGCACATCCTCGACAAAATGAACGAAGTGATTGGCGAGTCGCGCACCACCCTTAGCGAATTCGCTCCGCGCTTCTACACCCTGCAGATTCCTACCGACAAGATTCGCGATCTCATCGGCCCCGGCGGCAAGGTGATTCGCGGCATCGTCGAAGCCACGGGAGTCAAGATCGACGTCGAAGACAGCGGCAAGGTCAATGTCTCCTCAAGCGATCAGGCGGCGGCCGCCAGAGCGCTGCAAATGATTGGCGACATCACCGCGACCGCTGAAGTCGGCAAGACCTATCTCGGCAAAGTTACGCGGCTGGCCGATTTCGGCGCATTCGTCGAGATTCTGCCGGGCACCGATGGCCTGCTGCACATCAGTGAAGTCGCCGAGCATCGCATCAACGATGTTCGCGATGAGCTGAAGGAAGGCGACCAGGTGCTGGTGAAGGTGCTGGCCGTTGATGGCAACCGCATCAAGCTGTCGCGCAAGGCCATTCTGAAAGAACAGCGCGCCAAGATGGGCGGTGGAGAAGCCGCTCCGGAAGGTGCCGCTGAAGGCGCAGCGGCCGGCGGAGTAACTTTCGAGGGCGGACACGAGCGTGCCGACGAGCCCAGCTCCGAGCCGAACTTCAATCGCGATGGCGAGCGGCGCGAACATGCCGGATCGCGGCATGATGGCGGTCGTTCCGGTGGACGCGGCGGGCGTCCCGGCGGCGGCCGCGGTGGACGTCCCGGCGGCGGTCGCGGCGGACCAAGACGCTAGGCAAATAACGATTACGGAAGAGCGGAGGACAGACATTGTCCTCCCGTTTGTTCTTGGGGAAGTCGTCAGCTCGAGAATCGGCACTACTGGACGTCAATTCGGGCGTATCCAGTCTTTGGACGGGCATGGCTTCACACGCTGCGAGCAAATTGTTTTCGAGGTAATCGTCAGCTCGAAAAATCGGCTCCGCCTGGTCGTCGATGTTGGTGCGTCCAGCGGTGCGGTAGCGAGGTTTCAGAGTCTGAGTTGCGATGTGAGATTGCATTTCGGCAGCGGTGCAGGAAGGCCGAAGATCGAGCGTCGTAGGCGCTAAATAGTCTAGCCCAGCACGGAGCGAAGTGGAGTGCTGGGTGGACTGGAAAAATTCGCCGAGTCCCTTGGGGACGACAGATTTTTCACGGCTGGCTTAACCGCACGCCTGAGGGCATGCCTCTTCAAAGCGAGGCAGCCCTAACCGGACGGCCCTACCGTTCGATCCTGCCACTCTTCATGCCAGGCCATCTGAATCGCTTCCAGTTTGGCTTCGTTCGACGCTTTCGGATCGTCGACGAACGTAGGCAGTTCGGTCACGTAACGATGAAGGTCGGTGAAGCGGACCTCCAGCGGATTCTGCTGGGGAAACTTGTCCGTTAGAGCAATCCCGATATCGGTCGCGTCGTCCCATCTCAATTCAGCAGCCATAGAGGTTCCTCACCGTTGCAGCAGAATGGTATCTCATGACATCTGAAATTGTCATCACGAGCGGAACTTTAATGCGCTAGGGATTTGCTTAGCGTCAGATGCAGGATTCCGCGCGTCAAAATCAGGCGGCAGAGGCCAGCCCGCTAATGCCCGCCCTCCGACACATAGTTCCGGTTCCACGCCGGAATCTCCACCACCACCTCGCCCGGCTTCTCAATCACAGCCTGACATCCCAGCCGCGAGTTGAGTTGGAGATCCGCAGCCATGTCAAGGCGGTCTGCTTCCTCGTCGTCCATTTCGCTAAGCAGCTCTTTGCCTCTTTTTCACGACGACGTGACACGTGGTGCAGGCGCAGTTGCCGCCGCAGGCGTGCTCCAGATGCAGGCCAAAGTTCAGCGCAACGTCCAGAATCGATCCCGGCTTGCCATGGTCCTGATAGGCAAGCTTGCCATGTTCGAACTCGAAGCTGCGGTTCTCCGGCAGAAACGTCACGCGGACCGTGTTCGGTGGAGTGGCTTCCGCCGTCGCCGTGACACCGCTCATTCTGAATTTCTTCATCCGCCATAAGGTCGGCTTCTTCTGTATCCTCTAATTGCTGATTGCGATTTCAACTAATCCCCAGCCCCCAGTCCCTAATCCCAACTAGCCACTGACCACTAGCCACCGGTTTAATCAATCTCCGCCTGCGCGATGGGATGCGGCGCTGCCGGCCCGTCGCCGACGTCGGCTGTCTCCATGTTCTTGCCTTTCAGTGCTGCGCCGACTGCAGAATCCATCATCAGCTCGGCCAGGCGCATCGTCCCTTGATTCAGTGCGTCGATTGCGGTGCGAATCGCACGGTAATCGTCGTCTCCCATCACGGCTCGCAACGCTACCTCCAGCTTGTCGACATTGGTTCGCTCCTGCGACGACAACCGTTCCCACGCGGGATTGTCGCGGCCTTTCTCCAGCGCGGTCAACATGGTCTCGGCCTCGTTGCGCGCCTCAATCACCTGCCGCTGCCGGAAGTCATCTTCGGCGTTATCGAACGAATCGAGAATCATGTTCTCGACCTGCTCGTCGGTGAGGCCATAGCTGGGCTGCACTTCGATCTCGGCTTCCTTGCCGCTGCGCAATTCGCGCGCCGAGACATGCATGATCCCATTGGCGTCGATCAGAAACTTCACCTCGATGCGCGGCAGGCCCGCCGGCATCGGCGGAATGCCCTTCAGATCGAAGCGCGCCAGCGAGCGGCAATCCTTGGCCAACTCGCGCTCGCCCTGCAGAACATGAATGGCGACGTTGGTCTGGCCTTCGACGCCGGTGGTGAAGTGCTCAGTCGCCGACGCCGGAATGGTCGAGTTGCGATGGATGATTTTCGCCACCACTCCGCCCAACGCCTCAATGCCCAGCGATAAAGGAGTGACGTCCAGCAGCAACATTTCCTTCGTCGCTTCGGAGCGGCCGGCAAGAATATTCGCCTGCACCGCTGCGCCTAGCGCCACAACTTCATCGGGATTCAGATCGCAGTGCGGCTTGCGCTGGAAGAGTTCTTCCACCAGTTGACGTACACGCGGAATGCGCGTCGAACCGCCGACCAGCACAGCTTCATCGATCTGACTCGGCGTCAGGCCGGCGTCCTTCATGGCTTGCCGGACTGGACCGACGGTGCGATCAATGACCGGCGTAATCAGTTGCTCGAACTGTACGCGCGTGATCTCGCGCTGATAGTGCTTGCCGCCGGGAAGCGCAATCTCGAGCGTGGTCTTTTCGTTTGCCGACAACGCGATCTTTGCTTCGATAACGGCTTGGCGAATCGTTTGCACGATCTCCGCGTTGCGCCGCACATCGATGCCGAGATCGCCCTGGATGTCGTGCAGAGCAATCGTCACCAGCAGATTGTCGATGTCATCGCCGCCAAGATGGGTGTCGCCGTTGGTTGCGATGACCTCGAAGATGCCTTCGTGCAGCTTAAGAATCGAAATGTCGAAGGTGCCGCCGCCCAGGTCGTAAACCGCAACCGTCGCAGTCTCTTTCTTATCGAGACCGTAGGCCAGCGCTGCCGCCGTGGGCTCATTCACCAAGCGCAAAACGTCGAGGCCGGCAATCCGTCCGGCGTCTTTCGTCGCCTGCCGCTGGGCATCGTTGAAATAGGCCGGAACAGTAACTACCGCTTGTGTGACCTGCGCAGAGAAATAGCGCTCCGCATTGCGTTTGAGCTGACGCAGAATGAACGCAGAAATCTCCGGCGGGGTGAAGGTTTTGTCGCCCAGCTTGATGCGAAGAACCTCGCCCGGCGCAAGATCTTCGGCAAGACGAAAAGGGAAGAGCTTCAGCTCGTCCTTGATGTCTTCGACGCCGCGTCCCATCAGCCGCTTCACGCTGTAAACCGCGTGGTCAGCGCTTTCGGTCAGATATTTGTGCGCGGGATTGCCGACTACAATTTGGCCATTCTCTTCCATGGCCACGATGGAAGGCACAAGATTGGAACCGTCCTCGCCTGGGATGACCACAGGGCGATCGCCAGCCATGTAGGCAACCAGCGAGTTGGTGGTGCCGAGGTCGATGCCGATGATGCGGTCCGAGGACATGGTTGTTATAACGGAGTGCTCTTAGCTGTTAGCCTTTAGCTCTTAGTGGATAGGGGTTAGGGATTAGGGGCTAGAGAACAGTGTCGACCTCATTTCTTGTCGCGCAGTGCTAGGTCCCGCGAACACCAGTTCCGCTTCCGATCCTCTGCACCCAGTCCCTGACCCCTAATCCCTAGCCCCTTCTTCTAATACTTCTTCAACATCCCGCAACAGATTCCGCAGATAGTTCCGGCGGTTCAGAATGTCCAGCATCTTATCTTGCGTCGCTGCGCGATCCTCTTCCAGAACATTGCCGCCTTGCGCTGCCTGATCCACCAGCGCATCCCAATCGTTCCAAACACTGTGCAGCTCTTCCATCATGCCGTCATACTTCGCCTGCAAGTGTTTCTTCGTGTCCTCCAGTTCGAGCTGAAGCGTGCGGTCCGGTTCGCCCATTTTCTTGTTCATGCGGGCTTCTTCCAGCTGCATGTTCAGCTCAAAGACCTGCTCCAGCAGGTCCGCTGGAACCACCTGCTTCTTCGCCTTGCCGGTGCGCCGCGCCTCTTCGGTGGCTGCCTGCGACTGCTCCTCCAGATGCATGCCCTGCAAGCGCAGCAGGTATTCGGTGCGCGCGATCGGGTCTTTCAATGTGCGATAGGCATCGTTCAGTTGCGAACTCTGTTCCAGGCTCCACTGCTGTTCCCGGGAGCTGCTGCTCGCATTGATGTCGGGATGAAGATGCCGGCTTAGAGCATAGAATTCACGCTCCAGCATGGCTGTTTCCAGGTTGAGCTTGTAGGGCAATCCGAAAAACGCGAAGTAATCCACTGGCGCCGGAGGTTGCACCTTGCCGCATTGCTGGCAGAAGTGCGCCGCCCGCATGTCGCCACACGACCAGCAGTTGGTTTTAGTGGCTTTGCCTGGACTGGCGACCAGGATGCCGGAGTGATCGTGACTGGTCTGGGACATTCTCTGTGTCTCTGTGGTTCATCACGAGAACGAGGTGCCGCAGCCGCACGACTTCGTCGCATTCGGATTGTTGAACACAAAGCCCTGGCGCATCAGCGTCTCTTCATAGTCCAGCACCATGCCGCTCAGGTAGATGAACGATTTGGGATCGACAAAGACGCGGACGTCACCGTACTGGAAGATGTGATCGCGCTCGGCCGATCTGGTCTCAAAGCGGATGACGTAACTCAACCCCGAACAGCCGCCGCCCTGCACGCCCAGGCGCAGTCCGCCTTCCTGCGGAGAGATGTTTTCTTTCGCCATGGCGCGCCGAATGGCAGCCGCTGCCTTTTCGGTGACCTGTATGCCCGGTGCCGCAGGCGCGGTGTTCTGGGAGGAGTTTTCGATGTTGACCGTGCTCATAGTCTCTTTTCTGGCCAGCCTACACAGGCCGTTTACGCCTGCTGCTCAACTCCATTATCTTGTGGCTGCTCGTGCGTCGCGGCGTTTTTCTTCTTCCAATCGCCGATCGCGGCGCGGATCGCGTCTTCCGCCAGCACCGAGCAGTGGATCTTCACCGGCGGCAGCGCCAGTTCCTTCACGATGTCGGTGTTCCTTATGGCGAGGGCTTCGTCGATGCTTTTGCCTTTGACCCACTCCGTTGCCAACGATGAGGAAGCGATCGCCGAGCCGCAGCCGAAGGTCTTGAATTTGGCGTCCTCGATGATGTTGGTCACAGGATTCACCTTGATCTGCAACTTCATCACATCGCCGCATTCCGGCGCGCCGACCAGGCCGGTGCCCACTTCAGAGCTGCTCTTGTCCAGCGAGCCCACGTTGCGGGGATTGGTGTAATGGTCAAGGACCTTGTCGCTGTAAGCCATGCTGTTCTCCTAAGCTTCGGCACCTGGTGCCGTCCCTGCGGGACTCAATCTTCCAAAACTGCTCCAACCCAGCGCTGAAGCGCTGGGCTAACTTCTTTCGCGCCTATGGCGCTTGACCGCCGATCCTTCGATTGCTTAGCTGCCTGAGAAGCACCGCGGACGCTCGGCTCAGTCGACAGTAAAAAATCAATGTGTAGGCTCGGCCGCCCACTGCACTTTCTTTAAATCGACGCCTTCTTTGGCCATCTCGTACAATGGCGACAACTCGCGCAACCGATTTACCGTTTCCACCACGCGCTTGGCCACGTAATCTACTTCGGCTTCGGTGTTGAAGCGTCCAATGCCAAAGCGGATCGAGCTGTGGGCCAGATCGTCGCCCGCGCCCAGGGCCTTCAAGACGTACGAAGGTTCCAGCGTTGCCGACGTACATGCCGACCCGCTGGACACCGCGACATCGTGGATGCCCATCAGCAACGATTCGCCTTCCACGTAAGCAAAGCTGATATTCATGTTGCCGGGCAGGCGGTGTTCCATCGATCCGTTGATGTAGACTTCGTCGAGCTGGCCCATGATCGCGTTCTTCAGGCGCTCGCGCAGCGCGATAAGCTTCTTCGTTTCTTCTGCCATTTCTTCGCCAGCCAACGCACAAGCCTTGCCCAGGCCAATGATGCCGGTGACGTTCAGCGTGCCGGAGCGCATACCGCGCTCGTGTCCGCCGCCATCGATCTGCGCTACCAGTTGCACCCGCGGATTCTTGCGCCGCACGTACAGCGCGCCGATGCCCTTCGGGCCATAAAACTTGTGCGCTGAAATCGACGCGAGATCCACGTTGTCCTGAATGACATGGAACGGAACCTTGCCGATGGCCTGCACCGCGTCGCTATGAAAAAGCACACCGCGCTCATGACAGAGCGCGCCAATCTCGCGGATGGGCTGGAGCACGCCAATCTCGTTATTCGCCGCCATGATGGTCACCAGGATGGTCTTGTCATCCAAGGCGCGCTTCAGGTCGTCGAGATCGATGCGGCCGTCCTTCTGCACCGGCAGATAGGTGACACGGAAACCTGACTTCTCCAGACGCTTGCAGCTGTCGAGCACGGCCTTGTGCTCGGTCGTCTGGGTGATGATGTGATTGCCCTTCTCGCGGTACATCTCGGCGACGCCCTTGATAGCCAGGTTGTCGCTTTCGGTGGCGCCCGAGGTAAAGATGATTTCCTTTGCGGTTGCGCCAATCAGTTTGGCAATGCGCTCGCGCGCCTGCTCCACCGCCTGTTCCGCCACCCAGCCAAATTCGTGATTGCGGCTGGCCGCGTTGCCGAAGTTCTCCGTAAAGTAGGGCAACATCTCTTCCAGCACACGCGGATCGGTGCGCGTGGTGGCGTGATTGTCCATGTAGATGGGCAGCTTCAAACCGCCGTTATCCTTGGACGAGTTCGCATTGGTAGTCATGATTTCCGCCATTTCCCTATGTACCGATTGTACTCTCGGCAGGGCGGGGGTAATGAATCCCACAAGAGTGGGAAAGGGCCGTATAGCATAGCTGGCAGCGAATGCCTGAGAAGCTACGCGTGCGAGCCTGTGATCGTCTCCAACCCGTGCCCATGCGGACCCGTTTCGCGTTGGCGAAGCAGGAAAGCCAATGCGAATCCGATGAAGCCCAGGACAGTCAGGATCTTCATCATCGCAAGATAGCCGCCGGGATTGCTCGCGCTGGCGCCCGCACTGTCGTTCGCCTTGCCCAAGACCCAGTTCATGCCGGTCATGCCGAGGTTTTGAATCATGGTCATGACGCCGAGCGCAGTGCCCAGCGTGCGTTGCGGCACAAGGTAGGCGACCGACGGCCAGATGATCGCCGGCACAAACGTAAACGCGAAGCCCAGCATCGCCATCGGCACATACAGGGTGATATTGGTGTAGGCCATCAGGAGGAAGACCGGAATCAGCAGCAGTGTGCCCAGCAACATGATGGTGGCGCGGCGTCCCATTTTGTCGGAGAAGAGTCCGACGATCGGCGTCCCGATCATGGTGAACATGGTGAGCGTGCTCAGCATCCATCCGCCGAGCTGCAGCGATGTGTGCTTCGCATCGACAAAGTAGGTGACGGCAAATGTCTCGAAGGGGAAGATCGCCGAGTAGAAGACTACGCACAGTCCGACCAGGTACCAGTAGGACAGATTGAAGGCCTTGACGTCGGCCAGCACGATCTTATCCTGCTCGCCTTCGGGCGCCAGCGACGAGGTTTTCTCCGCGCGCACTTCGAGGATGTAGTAGCCAATTGCACCGACGAGGCACAGGGCCACGAAGCCCACGCCGATGAGCCACGGGTTTTGCCAGTAATTGTAGGCACCCTTGGCCCAGCTGGGTGAATTTTGTGCCAGGAAGGTGCCGCCGCGCGCGATCATCAGGTTGATGCCGAGGGCAAAGCTGAGCTCTTTACCCTTGAACCATTTCGCCACCCCGGTGGTGATGGCGACGATCAGCGACTCGGCGCCCATGCCGAAGACGAAGCGGCCGGCGACCATCATTGGGAACGCCGCGCCGAACGCGGTGATGACGGCGCCGATCAGGCAGAGCACGCTGAAGATCACCAGGGCCTTGCGCGTGCCGATGCGGTCGATCAGAATGCCGCCCAGCACTACGGTGAAGATGTTGGGGAAGCTATAGGCCGCCTGTAGCATCCCGATGTTCTGCGCGGAGAAGTGGAGCTGGTCCTGGAGAAGCTTGGCCAGCGGCTCCAGCGCGTCGTAAAAATAGTAGTTGCCGAACATGGCCAGGCTGAGGAACATCAGCACCAGCCAGCGATAGAACTTAGTGGGCTCAGGACGGCTTTCGCGCGCGGTTTCGGCAACAGACATTCAGCGGCCTCGATTGGACTGAATCAGCAAAGATATCAGAAACCCAGCAATCAGCAGTCAGCAATCAGCAATCTGTTGTCAGCCCTTAGCTGTGCTCTCCCGCGCCGGTGACATGTGGTCGCTGGCCCACCGGTGAGCATCTAACGCCACGGGCTTGGCTGACTGCTGACTGCTGACTGCTGACTGCTGACTGCTGACTGTACTGCTGACTGCTGACTGCTGACTGCTGACTGCTGACTGCTAATATGTCTCCAATGCTTACCCGCGACCAAGCCACTGATGTTTTCGATAGGCTCCGCAAACACTCGGCCGCAGACGAGATTGAATTGCTCATCTCCGGCAGCCGCAGTGCACTCACTCGTTTCGCTAACAACACCATCCACCAGAACGTTGCGGAAGAGAGTAGCCAGATTTCGCTGCGTGTGTCCTTCGGTGGCCGGACCGCGCGCGCTACCACCAACAAATCTGACGATGACAGCCTGCGCCGTGTCGTGCAATCTGCCGAGGCGCTGGCCCGGGTGCAGCAGCCCGATCCTGACCTGCTGCCCATGCCGTCGCCCGAAGAAGTTGCGCATAACGCGGCAGACTCAGGCGCCACTGCTGTGCAGCGCTACTTTGACAGCACCGCAGCGTATCACCCCTGAAGATCGCGCCACCGCGGTCGCCCAGATGGTCAATGTCGCCACCAGAAACGGTCTGACCACGGCCGGCATTTTTTCCACCGCGGAACTGGTTGAAGGTATCTTCAATTCCCGCGGCGTAACCGACTGGTACGAGCAGACACTGGCGGAGGTTTCGGTCACCATGCTGGGCGATACGTCGTCAGGATGGCAGAAGGCGAACTCGCCGGATGCGGCGCAACTCGATCCCACTCGAATGGCAGAGATCGCCGCCCAGAAAGCCGTCGCGGCGAAAAATCCGCTTCGATCTTCCGCCTGGCAAGTACACCGTAATCCTGGAGCCTGCTGCAGTGCTCGACGCTGTTGGCTTTATGTTTTGGGACTTCGGCGGCGCAGCCTTGCTGGAACAGCGCTCGTTCTTGAACGACCGTATCGGAAAACCGCTCTTCGGCGAGAACATTACGGTCTGGGACGATGTTTATCATCCGTTGCAGACGGGCGCGCCTTTCGACGGCGAAGGCATGAAGCGACACCGAATCAAGTTGATCGAGAAGGGCACTGTGAACGAAGTTACCTACGCGCGCTCCAACGCGCGGCAAATGCAACAGTCCGAGATGGCCAGTCACGTCGGGCGGGTTACTCCGACAGGCCACGGCTTTGCCCTGCCCAACGAAATCGGAGAGGCGCCCATGAATATCGTCTTCAGCGGTCCTGACGCCGGGTCAATCTCAAACCGTCGAGCAGATGATCGCCTCTACCGAGAGGGGAATTCTGGTGACGCGCTTGTGGTACATCCGTGAGGTCGATCCCTACGAGAAAATTCTTACCGGAATGACCCGCGACGGCACCTTTCTGGTGGAAGATGGAAAGATCCAGTGCGGCATCCGCAACTTCCGCTTCAATGAAAGCCTGATTCACATGTTGCAGAATGTGGAGGCCATGGGCGTACCCGTGCGCGCCAGCGGCGAGGAGTCGATGGATATGGCGGTTCCGGCGATGAAGGTTCGAGATTTCAACTTCACGGAAACCACGAAATTCTAGCAGCCCATCCTTTCGGGAACGCAGTTTTAGTTCTCGCCCGGCCAGCGGCGGCGAGATAACGAACCGACTCCCATCGGCATCAAAACCTTCAGTGACCTCAGTCCCAATTTGCTGGATCCAGGATCGCAGTGGGCTGGGATCGTGGAGGTAACCAAGGTTTCATGGTTACTTTGGTAACAGGCGTCTAGAAGCTATCCGGAGTATGCTGTTTTCGTCGCCATGACGTTTGCCAGCCACCAGTCCGAGTTGCGCAATTCGATACGCTTCCCGCTTCACCTTCGGGTTACGTTGAAGACGGCGGAGGGGGAGTATCGCGCTGAGACGACAGATATTTCTGCGGGCGGCATTTCGTTCGCGATCGACTCGCTCATCGAGGTGGGTTCCCATGTAGAGTTCGCAATTGAGATGCCGTCGGAAGTTTCCGGCGGCCGTCATGTGGTGAGCGTGATGTGTGTGGGGCGTGTGGTGCGCTGCACGGAAGAGGTCTCAGGACGAACGATTGCGGTCGTGATCGATGGCTACCACTTCAAACGGCTCTAAGGGCGTAAGCCGGCGCAGCCGGACCAAAGCGAAGGGCACAGGTGCGAGGCATGACGCGCCCGCGGACGTGCCCGCCAAAACCAATCTACCGCCGCTCCGCATTATCCTGGCTGACTCGGAGGCCATCTTTCGCGTGGGCATGAGCCGGATCTTCGCCCAATGGGAAGATCTGGAAGTGGTGGCCCAGACCGAGACCCTGCCGCAAACCTTGCATGCCGTAGCCTTAACCCCGGCCGATGTCATTCTCTTCGAGGTGGGGCTTGCCCCGAGCCCTGCGGACGCCGTAAGCGAGATAGCCGCGCGCGCTTTGCCGGGAGCCAATCTGGTGGTGGTGACGCAGCGCGCCGGCGAACAGGAAACCGTGGATTTCCTGCGCCGCGGCGTGCGGGGAATTCTGGCGCGCGCCGTTTCTCCTGAACTGTTGGTTCGCTGTGTCCGCAAGGTTGCCGCCGGGGAAACCTGGCTCGACAAACAGGGCGTCAATTGGGTGATCGAAGCCTATCGGACGCAGGCGCTACAGGGGACCGCTCCGCAGCAACAGCTTCGTCTGAGCGACAAAGAAATGATGATCATCAGCGGCGTCACGCAGGGGATGAAGAACAAGGAAATCGCGGTTGAGGTGGGGACGACCGAGCAAGTGGTGAAGAACTACCTGCGCAAGATCTATGACAAGCTGCATGTTGCCGATCGCCTGGAATTGGCGCTCTATAGCATGCACCATCGTCTGCTGGACGGATATTCCTTCCCGCCACTGGAGAATTCTTCCGAGGCGTCCATTTCCGATCCCGAAGCGGCGCCACCTACCCCTGCTCCGGCGCTGGTTCCAGGACCAGTGCGGCCCGCCTAAACCCGATGGCAACCACTCCGGAAAGCACCATAAATGTGACTTCGCCTGCCCCGCGGGCTTGTTCTGCTGGGCCCCGCGCGATAGTGTAGTGGGTTCGAATCTCCTTCTCCGAGGCAGTCCATGCGTAGCATAAATGGCATCATTCGCAAGTCCGGACTGGCATGCGCGTTTCTCGTACTCGTTTTCTTATCGTCCCTCCGGGCGCAGACCGAATCGCAGCCGTTGCGCACCGGCATCGATCAGATTGCACAGCAGGTGCTGAAGACCACGGGCGTTCCTTCCGCTTCCGTCGCCGTCGTACAGGATGGAAAGATCGCGTATACGCAGGCGTACGGCGCCGCCAAGCTCGATCCTCAAACTCCGGCCACGCCGCAGATGCGGTACAGCATCGGCTCCATCAGCAAGCAGTTCACCGCCGCGGCCATCCTGCTGCTGGCCGAAGAAGGGAAGCTGTCGCTCGACGATCCCGTGTCGAAATACATTCCTGGGCTGACCAGCGGCAACGAGATCACGATTCGCGAGCTGCTATCACACACCTCCGGCTATCAGGATTATTGGCCGCAGGACTATGTGCCCCCGCTCATGCTGCAACCCATCAGCGCCGAAGGCATCATGGATCGCTGGGCGAAGATCCCGCTTGATTTCCCGCCGGGAACCAAGTGGCAGTACAGCAACACCAACTACGTCATCGCCGGAGCGATTGTGGAGAAGGTTTCCGGCCAGCCGCTGCTTCAGTTTCTTAGCCAGCGGGTCTTTATGCCGCTGGGGATGAAGAGCGTGGCCGATACCAATGCCAACAAGCTGCCGCCAACCGATCCCACGGCGTACTTTCGTTATGCCATCGGACCGCTGCATCCTGCTCCCAAAGAAGGCCGCGGCTGGATGTTCGCTGCCGGTGAGTTGGCCATGACGGCGGAAGACTTGGCAAAGTGGGACATCTCCATCATTAACCAGAGCGTGATGAAGCCGGCCTCGTATCGCGAGATGGAAACGGAAACCGTGCTGAAGAATGGCGTAGGAACACGCTATGGGCTCGGCGTCTTTGTAACCAGCGCTAACGGGCAGCGCGTGCTGGAGCACGGCGGTGAGGTTTCAGGATTCACGGCCGAGAACATCGTGATGCCGGACGATAAGATCGCGGTCGTAGTGCTCACCAATCAAGATGCCGCCGAAGCCGCTTCGGAGATTGGCAACCAGGTGCGGGCACTGCTGGTGAAAGCAGCCAATCCGCAAGATCCCAAGCAGGATGAGCTGATGCGCAAAGTCTATGACGGTCTACAGCAGGGCAAGATCGATCGCGCCTTATTCACCGACAATGCGAACTCTTACTTCACCGATCAGGCACTGAAGGATTATGCGAGCAGCCTGGGACCGCTGGGCGCGCCGCAGGGGTTCAGCCAGACGCGCACTTCGCTGCGCGGTGGAATGACCGCCCGTATCTATGAAGTCAAGTATCCCCAGAAGAGCCTGATCATCATCATCTACGAAATGCCCGACGGCAAGATTGAGCAGTACATGATTGCGGAGCAGTAGTTTTGTACGAATGAAAAGAGCGGCCAGAGCGACCGCTCTTTCTTGGAGTCCGGGCGTGGGCAAAGGGCGAGTTGCAGCTATTGCTTCATAGCCACGTACTTGGTTGTGGTTCCGTGCAGCTTGTCGTCGTAGACGATGTTCAGCGTCTTTCCGTCGGCGCTGGCCGTCGTCTTAGCTACGCCAATGACCTTGCCGTCACGTTTGTCGGTTTCCTCAATCATGTTCTTTCCCATGCTCTTTACGGAAACCGATGTCACCCCGGGATCGCCTTTCATGGGCGCTTCGCTGCCGTCCATCTTCGCGGTGTAGGACTGACCGGTCGGACTGGTCATGGTCAGTTCGTCACCACTTACCTTGTACGTCCAAGTGATCGCATTGTCGGAGAGATTCTCCATCTTGGTGGTCCGCCAAGAACCGGAGATCGCATTTGCTCCTGCCGGGGCTTTTGCTCCCACCCGCATGGATTCGCCTTTTCCGGTGACGGGCGCTCCATTGGTGTTGCTGCTGTCGCTGAACGCGAAAGTCAGCGTGTTCCCGTCTGGAGAAACCGTCATCGAGGACGTGGCGACGGTTTTGCCGTCCTTCTTGTCGGTTTCCTGCATCTCATGGTCGTTCACCACCTTGATTGCAACCGTGTCGTAGTAAGGATGGCCGGTGACCTTCTGGTCCTCGCCATTGGCTTTAACGTCGATCGGCGGTACGCAGGTCTTGCATTGCCACATTCCGTTTTGCAGCAGATAGACATCGGGCTTCTTAGGAAAATCAACTTTGTTCATATTGACCTTCCAGGTGCCGTCAAATGCGCTCTGGGCCGTGGCCAACAAAGGCATCAGCAACAGTCCAAGCAGCGCTACCAAATATATTTTTCGCATTGCGAGCCTCCATGATTCCCAGCGGTAGATTTGCGAACCACGGAATTATATCCAAATATTGCTCCTATGCAAGGGACAGGATGCGCGACTACTCCGCCTGCAAACGGTAGGCGACTTTTTCCGCTTGTTGGCGAGTAACGGTGCCGGTAGGATGGCGGGCTATGAGGTAGGAGCGAGGTTTGACGGTAGGATAGGCTCTAGGTACACGGGCCTTCGTGGCCTTTGCACTTCGACATGATAGCCGAGCGCAAACGGCCGCGCAGATCGTCGGGAAGTTCGTACAGGTGGGAGTCGCGATAAATCTCGATGGTCATCTTCGTCGTGTTGCAGACGACGTAGCAGTTGTGGCACCACTGGAGGTGGTCTTCCAATTCCGCCCGGGTCTGGGCGTCCATAGACTCATCAAGGTAATCGGTGAGCTCTTTCAGAAAATCAGAGCAGGTCACTTTTTGCCATCTCCACCAGTACGATTTTTGAAGTACTTTGCTCAAGCGTTCACGCAATTGCAACCGGGCGCGAAGTAATCGAGACTTCACCGCCGGAATACTCAAATCCAAGGCATCCGCCGTTTCTTCGGTGGAGAGGCCTTCAACGTCGCGCAGGACAAACACGGTGCGGAAGCTGGGCGGCAATCCCTGGATTGTCTTGCCCAGAATCTCTTTCAGTTCGCCCTGCGAGTATAGCTGTTCCGGATTCGGCGACCAGTCCGCCACTTCCCGTGGCATGGAATCTTCTTCGGTCTTGATGTCCTCATCAAGCGAGACCATCCGTTCCGGCCGCCGGCGCCGCAAGCGCATCAGCGCTTCGTTCACCGCGATCCGCACCAGCCAGGTGTAGAACTTCGACTGCTCCTGGAAGTTCGCCAGGTTCTGGTACGCCTTCAGGAATGCGTCTTGCACCACATCTTCCGCGTCTTCGCGGTTCTGCGTGATGTGCTGCGCAATCCGGAAAACATTGCGGTCGTAGCGATGCACCAACTGCTCGAAGGCGCTGATGTCTCCCGCTTTGGCCGCATGAACCAGGGCCAGTTCATCGCCAGCCGGTTCAGCTACTTTTGGTTGGATGGTCCCCATGTTTATCCAGATTCAGGATTTTGGACCGATAATGCAACTGCCTTGCCATTTTACCTATTCGGAACCGCATTCTACCAACTCGTACGAATTTTTGCCCCCAAGCGATGGATCAGTACTTCACCGAGACTCTGATGAAGTCCGTGGTTTGCAGGAGACAGCTTCCACCGTCTCCGTGAGAACTCGAATTTGTCAGACTGCCGTGAGACGCGAAGCATCGGAACTGGTAGCAATCCAGCCGCGCAGCGGCGGGATGATGTTAGCCCGGCGCGTGAGCGCCGGGTGGGGTGAGAAAAGTGAGCTGAGCCGCGGAGCGGCGACACGGCTCTCGCCTGGACACTTCAGGCCGTCCGCAAAACCTGCCAAAAATCGTTGCGGCCGTAGGACTGAGGGACTTGTCATGACTTGATCAGAGTCTCCTCGGCGGATCATATCTGCTGCTGCTGCGATCTTGGATTCTAGCCCCCATTGCGCTTCACCAGCCGACTCCCGGCAGCGAGCAATTGCCGCCATTCTGCAACCAGCGTGCACCGGACCCAGTAAGCTCCAGAATATTGATGGGCGCGCTGACTTCGTTTGGGTGAGCTGCGATTTCCAATCGAATGAGCCGGTCGATAGACGCCGCCGAGCCGACGTTTCGAGGACCACTTGGGGTGGCGACGTACGGCTGGATGCGCTCCCAATATCCCAGGTAGAACAGTTGCGTGCTTTCCCGGCAACTGCCCGGACAAATCGTCGTCCTGGTCGTCAGATTATTTTCCGTCCCGCTTCGCCGCAGTTCGATGATCCCGAGCATCGGTTGGGATCTTACCGTCTGAGCCACGGCCAGCTGCACGACGTCGGATGTGTAATTCGACGGCTGCATCAAAATTCGATATTGGGTTGGATCGCTGGCCTGAAGACCAGCCAGCAGCGTATGCACTCTGCGTCTCAAAATTGCCGCAGTTGACCCTACGTGGGATTCGAAAGTTCCGGGGCCGGCAAAACCTTCTCGAATTGTGTCCGTGACGCGATAGCTCCGGCCGTAATGAGCCAAGCCGGACACGGTTGCGTAAACGTCCCGCGCTTGGAAAAGTTTGCACTCGGTGGCGTTTCCGTCCAGACCGTATATAGCACGACTGTCGGCCGCCAGGACAATCCGATAGCGGCTACGCACCACGATCTCAGTGGTGGCTCTCGATGGCATTGCCGGAGCCGTGCAGATCACTGCCAGAATGAAGGCTCGAATCGCGAACCCGGCCCTTCGCCAGTTCATTCGGTTTGTCTCGATTGACTGCACTGACATATAAGAACACCACTTGGCGCGGGAGTTGCAATCCGCGGCACGGGTGCGACTAAGTCATGCAGAGGGGTCGAAGCGGTAAGGAAGATAGGTCGGCTCCCAGATATTGGCGCGGATGCGGGATTCCACGGCTGGCTCGTCAAGCGGAGCCGGCAACCCCATCGTTGATGGCTTGACGCGCGACTGCCTTGGCCACGGCGAATGATACCGAGCGCAACTCCGAGACCGGCGGCAACAATCGTCCCGACTTACTGTGCCGCGCGGGAGAAAGTTCGGCAAGACACTTGGCGGCAGCCATGAACATCGTGTCGGTGACGCGTCGCGCGTTGACCGAGAGGATCCCCAAACCTATTCCAGGGAAGATGTACGAGTTGTTCGTCTGATCGATCGGCACTTCGCGGCCATTCCATTGCACCGGAGCGAACGGGCTGCCGGTGCCGATGAGCGCACGCCCGTCCGTCCACTTCAGCAGGTCCGCCGGCGTGGCTTCCGAACGCGACGTGGGATTCGAGAGTGGGAAAATCACCGGCCTCTCGACGGCGGCAGCCATCGCACGGACCACTTCCTCGGTGAAGGCGCCAGCCTGTCCGGAGACCCCAATGAGCGCAGTCGGCTTGGCGTTCCTCACTACGTCGAGCAAACTGACGCGATCGTTATGCTCCAGCTTCCAATTGGCGATCGCGAAACGAGGCTGCACAAATGGCTGCTGTGCCGGACGTACATCCGTCATGCCCTCCACCAGCAATCCATCTTTATCGACCGCATAGAAGTGGCGGCGCGCTTCGGCTTCGCTCAGTCCGGCATTCTTCATCGCGGTCAGCAGAAGCGAGGCGATGCCGATGCCGGCCGATCCTGCTCCGAAGAGCACGATGCGCTGCTCGGTCAAGGGCGTACCGGTGACATTGATGGCGGCAAGCAGAGTTCCTGCGGCCACGGCGGCTGTTCCCTGGATGTCGTCGTTGAAGGTGCAGAGCCGGTCGCGATAGCGCTCGAGCAATCGTCCCGCGTTGATGCCGGCAAAATCCTCCCACTGCAACAGCAGATTGGGACAGCGCTCGATCACGGCGCTGACGAAGGCTTCGACGAAGTCGTCGTATTCGGCGCCGCGCACTCGCGGGTGACGCCAGCCGACGTAGAGAGGATCTTCGAGAAGTTCGACGTTGTCGGTCCCGACATCGAGCAGTACCGGCAAACACTCCTGGGGATGAATGCCGGCGCAGGCGGTGTAGAGCGCGAGTTTGCCGATCGGGATTCCCATGCCTCCCGCACCCTGGTCGCCGAGCCCCAGAATGCGCTCGCCATCGCTGACCACGATGGCGCGGATGGCGTCATAGCGGTGGTGGCGGAGGATCTCGCGAATTCTATGCTGGTTGGGGTAGCTGAGAAACAGGCCGCGCGGCTTGCGCCAGATCTCGCTGAAGCGCTGGCAGCCTTCGCCGACCGTCGGCGTGTACACTAGCGGCATCATTTCTTCGATGTTGCGCACCAGTACGGCGTAGAACAGGGTTTCGTTGGTGTCCTGCAGGTCGCGCAGGTAGGCATAGCGCCCGAAATCAGTTTGCCGGGCGCGCAGCGCTTTTAGACGGCGCGCCGCCTGATCTTCGAGATTGCCGACATGGGGCGGCAGCAGTCCGTGCAGGGCGAAGTCGGTGCGCTCGCTCTCGGTGAACGCGGTTCCCTTGTTCAGCATGGGAAAGTTGATCAGGTCGAAGCCGGAGAGCCCGGTCTCTAGAACTCCCTCGGCTGTGATGCGATATTTCATCCCTGTCCGCCACCTATATTGTAGCGACCCGCAGGGCTACGCGCTGCGTCCGGGGTCGCCGCTGTGGCTGGAGCTCCGAGCGAGGGGACTAGGGAAAATACTAGTAGCAATCCGCAGAAGATTAAGCTAGAAAGGCAAATAACCAAATAAACGGATGTAATTGCACCTAACGCCTTATTCTCCCTCAGCAAGCGGCAGGAGTTGATCAATGCGAAATGGACCAGAGTTTGTCTGCACCCGAAATATCGCCGGCAGGCGGCAGAATACCCCAGCATCGAGACCCGATGCCGACGCCATGATTGGCGGGTCGCAGCTGTCGTCAGCGTGCTTCTGGGCTCGTTGTTGCTGGCGGGCTGCGAGAAGAAAGAGGAAGCGCCAAAGCCCGGGCCGCCCGAAGTCGGCGTCATGGAGCCGCTCCAGCAGGACGTTCCCATCGTTGACGAGTACGTGGCGCAACTGAACGGGCCGGTGAATGCCGACATCACCCCCAAAGTCCAGGGTTATCTGCTCAAGCAGAATTACCAGAACGGCTTTTTCGTGAAGGAGGGCCAGCTTCTGTTCGAGCTTGATCCGCGGCAATACCAGGCTTCCGTCGATCAGGCAAAGGCAGACGTTGCAGTAGCCGAGGCGAACTTGACCAGGGTGCAGGCTGATGTTGCCCGCGATACGCCGCTGGCGGCGCAAAGCGCTATCCCGCAAAAGCAGCTCGATAACGACGTCAGTGAACAAGCCTCCTGGGAGGCGCAGTTGAAGGCCAAGAAAGCGGCCCTGGCGAATGCGGAGCTGAATCTCGGCTGGACCAAGGTTTACTCGCCCATCGATGGCATCGCCGGGCGTATCAAACTCCCAGATCGGCGACTTGGTAGGCACCACGACCAAGATGGCGACCGTGTCGCAAGTTAATCCCATCTGGGCCTACTTCAATATCAGCGAGAGCCACTTCCTCACCATCGCGCCCGAAGTTACGCAGATCATTACCGGCAAGGTGAGCGTAGCGTCAACGCACTCGGAGGACATCGAATACATTCAGGCCAACAACCAAACATTTCCGGGTAGGGGCGAGTTCGTTTACGTCAATCGTCAGGTCGGTACCCAGACCGGCACCATTCAGGTGGCGGCGCAATTCTCCAACCCTGGCGCAGTGCTTCGTCCCGGTGGTTTCGGGCGAATTCGTATCCAGTCCGGTGTGAACAAGGGAGCGCTGCTGGTTCCGCAGGCCGCGGTCACGCAAGTGCAATCGATGTACATGCTGGCCATCGTCACTCCTGACAACAAGGCCTTGTTCCGCCCGGTGAAAGTGGGTGAACGGGTGGGTACGAACTGGATCATCACCGATGGGCTGAAACCTGGCGAGAAGGTTGTGGTGGATGGTCTGTTGAAGATTCAGATGGCTGCGGCACAGATGCCTGAGCTGGCGAAGACAGGTATTCCGGTGGTCGCCAAGCCTTATGTGCCTCCCGCGGCGCCGGCAGGGGGCAACTGACCATGCCGAAATTTTTCATCAATCGCCCCATCGTGGCGATGTGCGTTTCCATCCTGATGGTGCTGGTCGGGGTGGTGGCGATGCTGAGCCTGCCCACGGCACAATTTCCCAACATCGCCGACCCGCAGATTCAGGTTCTGGCCACCTATCCCGGTGCGGACGCGCAGACCGTGGCCGAGTCGGTCGCAACGCCGATTGAGCAGCAGATGTCGGGTGTCAGCGGCATGAACTATATGTACTCCACCAGCGCCAGCAACGGCCTGATGACGCTCACCGTTGACTTCGCCCTGGGAACGAATGCCAACACCGACCAGATTCTGGCACAGATGCGGCAGGGACAGGCCAACTCGCAACTGCCCAGTGCGGTCATTAACTCCGGTGTAACCGTACAGCAGTCGACCTCCTCGCCATTAATGCTTCTGGCGCTGTCGTCTCCCAACGGGACCTACGACAACATCTTTCTGGCAAATTACGCCTACATCAATCTCAATTACGCCCTGACCCGTTTGCCGGGCATAGCTTCGGTATCGGTGTTCGGCGCCGGTCAATACTCCATGCGCGTCTGGGTGAACCCGGATACGCTGGCGAACCTCAGTGTTACTGTTCCTGAGATCATCAGCGCCATGCAAGCGCAGAACGCAGTAAACCCGGCCGGCCAGATCGGCGGAGCACCAGTCCCGCCAGGACAAACGTTCACCTACAACGTGCGCGCGCCGGGCCGCCTGACCACGCCTGAGGAGTTCGGCCAGATCATTATTCGCGCCACGCCTGAAGGCGGCGTGCTGCGCCTGAAGGATGTAGCGCGGGTGGAATTGGGGGCCCAGAACTACAACCTTGAAGGGCGCTTCAACGGGAAACCGGCGGCTCTGCTCGGCATCTATCTGACGCCAGGCGCCAATGCGTTGCAGACCTCAGCCGAAGTCCGCAAGTTCATGGAGGAAGCCAAGGGCCGCTTCCCGCAGGATCTTGAGTACAGCGTACCGCTGGATACCACGCTGGCCATCACCGCCGGTATCCACGAGATCAAGAAGACGCTGTTCGAGGCGTTGGCGTTGGTTATTCTCGTCGTCTACATCTTCCTTCAGGGGTGGCGAGCCACGCTGATCCCGTTGCTGGCGGTTCCCGTCTCGCTGGTCGGCGCCTTCATCGTTTTTCCGATTCTCGGATTTTCCATCAATACTCTATCGCTGTTTGGACTGGTGCTAGCCATCGGATTGGTGGTGGACGACGCGATTGTCGTGGTTGAGGCTGTGGAGCACCATATCGAGCAGGGTATGACGCCGCACGACGCTGCCCAGAAAGCAATGGAGGAGGTGTCGGGCCCGGTCGTCGCCATCGCGCTCATTCTGGCCGCGGTTTTCATTCCTACCGCCTTCGTTCCCGGCATTACCGGACAGCTTTATCAGCAGTTCGCCGTGACTATCGCGGTATCCGTGCTGTTCTCGGCTTTCAACGCGCTATCGCTTAGTCCCGCCCTCTCCGCGATGCTGTTGCGTCCGAAGAAGGAATCGCGCGGGCCGCTGGGCGCATTCTTCCGCTGGTTCAATCGCGTGTTCGGCAGAGTTACCGACGGCTACGTCGGCGTTTGCAAACACCTCATCCACAAAGCCGGTTTCGCCTTCATTCTTCTGGGCATTCTCTGTGTCGGTGCGTATTTCTTCGGATCCAAAGTGCCCGGCAGCTTCCTGCCCGACGAAGACCAGGGATATGTCTTCGGAGCGCTGCAGTTGCCCGACGCTTCTTCCCTGCAACGTTCTTCCGAGGCGGCCAAGCAAGTTGAGAAAATCATCATGGATACGCCGGGCGTCCAGAACGTCAGCTCGGTGCTGGGATACAGCCTGCTTAGCGGAGTCCAGACCACCTACAGCTCGTTTTTCTTTATCTCGTTTAAGCCGTGGGATGAGCGCAAGACGCCGGAAACCAGTTATGACGGAATCAAGCTGCATCTGCGCGGGCACTTTCGCAGGTCAATTCGGGGCTGGCGTTTGCCTTCCCGCCGCCGGCGATTCTTGGCGTAGGCACTTCTGGTGGATTCACCTTCATTCTGGAGGACAGATCGGGAAGCGGCACCGACTTCCTTGCCAAGAACACTCAGGCATTCATGGAGGAAGCTCGCAAGCGCCCCGAGTTGACGGGAGTGATGACCACTGCGCTCTTCGGCGTACCCCAGGTCGGCGTCGACGTGGACAAGGCCAAAGTACTGACCCAGCAGGTGAACCTGAGCAATGTGTACCAGACGCTCCAGGCCTTCATGGGTGGAGCGCTGGTGAACTACTACAACCAGTTCGGCCTGCAATGGCAAGTATGGGTGCAAGCGGACGGCAAATTCCGAACCAACGTGGACAATCTAGGTAAGTTCTACGTCAGGAATGCTGCCGGAGACATGGTTCCACTGAGCACTTTGACCAGCACGTTTTCGCGGAGCGGTACAGAGTTCGTCATGCGGCAGAACCTCTACCAGTGCGTGCAGATCAACGGCTCAGCCGCTCCGGGCTACAGCTCCGGCCAGGCGATGGCTGCGCTGGAAGACGTCTTCAAGAAAACCATGCCGGGCCAGATGGGCTATGACTGGAGCGGCATGAGCTACCAGCAGCAGAAAGCGGCGCAGGGCGTAAGCCCGACAACCATCTTCAGCCTGTCATTCCTGGTGGTATTTCTCATCATGGCGGCGCAATACGAGAGCTGGACGCTCCCGTTCTCCGTGCTGCTGGGCGTTCCGATCGCGGTCTTCGGGGCGTTTGTGGCGCTGTACTTCCGCAAACTCGACAACGATGTGTACGCCCAGATCGGTTTGGTCATGCTGATCGGACTGTCGGCCAAGAACGCCATTCTGATTGTCGAGTTCGCCAAGATGGAGTACGACAAGGGCGCCACACTTCTCGACGCGTCGCTGACCGGGGCGCGGCTGCGCCTGCGGCCGATTCTGATGACCGCGTTCGCCTTCATCCTGGGCTGCGTTCCGCTGTGGGTGGCGACTGGCGCCGGCGGCATCTCACGGCAGGTACTGGGATCGGTGGTCATCGGCGGTATGCTGGCCGCAACCATTCTTGCGATCTTCTTTATTCCGGTGTCCTTCGATGTGGTGGAGCGCTTCGGCCTGTTCCTGGCGGGCGGCAAGAAGAAAGAAGGGCCGCCTCCGCCGAATGACCAGACTGGTACCACTCCGAAAGGAGCGGGACATGACTAAGGTGAGAACATTCACCGTTATCGTGTTGCTGCTTGCGCTGTCGGCCTGTAAGCTGGGCCCGAATTATCAGCGCCCACCGCTCACCGTTCCCGACCAGTATCGCGGACTGGCTCCGGACGCGACTACCCAGCAGACAGGTACGGAAGACTTCGCCTTGCTCAAGTGGCAGATCGTCTTTCAGGATGACACGCTGCGCGGCCTGATCAAGGATGCGTTGGCCAATAATTACGATTTGCGGATTGCGGCCACTCGCATTCTGCAAGCCAGCGCCAACCTGGGCATCACCCGCGCCAACCAGTTTCCGACGGTGGGCGGAAGTTTCTCCATCGTTAATCAACAGGCAACGCCGCTGGCCACCGGCTCTCCCACCATCGATACCGCCGGGCTCCAGCTCAACTATATTGTCGATTTCTGGGGACAGTATCGCCGAGCGACTGAGGCGGCGCGCGCAGTCCTGCTTTCCACCATCTACGGAAAAGATCTGGTTCAAACCACGCTGATTTCGCTGGTGGCGACCAACTATTACCTGCTGCTGCAATATGACGCCCAGCTCAGGTACTCAAACGAAACGATTGCAGCGGACAAAGACATTCTGAGACTGAACACCATCAAGTACAAAGGCGGCGATGCCGCTATTACCGACGTCTATCAGGCGCAGGTGCTGGTACAGCAGGCCGAGGCCCAGGCCATCAGCCTGCAACAGGCGATCGAGCAGACGGAGAACAATATCAGCATTCTGCTCGGCAAGAACCCAACCTCGGTGCCTCGCGGTCTCAGTCTGACGGAGCAGCCCCACATGCCCGATGTGCCGGCGGGATTGCCGTCGGCGCTGCTGGAACGCCGGCCGGACATCCGTCGCGACGAGGAAAGCCTGGTCGCTGCCAATGCCAATGTGGGCGTTGCCAAGGCGGCCTTCTTTCCGCAGATTTCGCTCACTGGCCAGTTTGGAGCAACCAGCACCGCCATAAGCAGCTTCCTGGCGGGGCCGGCAACCTTCTGGGCTGTGGGCGGGCAGATCGCGCAGCCCATCTTCGAAGGTGGCAGGATCAGAAGCGGCTACCGCCTGGCTTGGGCGCAGCGCGACCAGGCGGAGTTGGTCTACAAACAGACGGTGCTGAACGCTTTTGGCGATGTCTCGAACAGCCTCGTCGGCTACAGCGATTCCCGCAAGTATCGTATTAAGCTGGAAGAGCAAGCTGCTACCTACAAGGAAACCGCCCGCCTGGCCACCGTACGCTATCAGGGAGGCGTAACCAGCTTCCTGGAAGTTCTGGTGACCGAGCAAGACTACTTCACGGCGGAGCTGAGTTTGTCCCAGGCCTGGTTCCAGGAAATGCAGTATTACGTACAACTCTATCAATCGCTGGGCGGCGGTTGGGACCAGCAATAGGGGAGTCGTGACTGATCCGAACTGTTTTGTGTTGCGCCGTTCAGGTGGGGTCGGCATTCGAATCCGGGGTAGTGGCTCAGTTTCGAGCCCCTACCGAATCCGGCGATTGCTGGTTGCCACGCTGTTAGAATTGAAGGGCTATGGTCCCTCCTGACGTGCTGGAAATGCTGGACATTCTCGCCTGTCCCGTGTGCCTGAAGCCGCTGGTGCTGCGCGGCGAAGATGGCCTGAAGTGTAACGAGTGCAAACGGGTGTATCCCATCCGCAACGGTATTCCCATCCTGCGGGAGCCCGAGGCGACGATCGAACAACTGTGAGCGACAAACGTAAGAAGCACTGAATAAGCATTCAGTCAAGGGAAGTGGGTGGTATCTCCCACGCCGATTCCCGAAATGGTAAAAATCGCTCAAGAGCTCCGCAACAACATATAACTCTGGACGTCTAATTGGCAGTTTGCTTCTTCCAGCTTGCCCCCTGATTCAGCCCGGCGGGTGCCACTCGTCCCACTTGAGTGGAACAAACCGCGACCGGCTACGTATCACAAACCTAGCAGCAGCAACTATTTCGAGGCCTGTGGGTTGGAAATGTCAAAAGGCCGGAGCGAATTGGTGGTGACAATTTGGTTTCGGCAAGGGAATTGCCTGCAACTAAATAGCAGGCAACGGAGTCTAACTAGCAAAACGCAGTAACGTCGGAGGTGAGGTCGATGATGGCAGAAAAATTTTCCGTTCCAGAGTTGGCCGCGCTGCGCAGCGAACTGCTGCACGGATTTGACTCCCGGGACGCGGGTGAGCTGCTACAGATGTTTCTTGCCGGACACGGCTATGGAGTCTCGGCCGAGGAAGCCCGTAATGCGGTGAGCAGAGCTGGGCTGCTGGGTGGCACGCTGGAAACCTTTCAGCGAGAGTTGGAAAGCATAGCTTTGGTGATGTAAACAGACAGCACAAGGTGACGAACGCAGAGGTGACAAAGATTCGCTTGACCTGAAAAATGGAACGGACGTGACTATCGCCAGAACCTGGACGTAAGCGCAGTCCGAAGCGAAAAGTGAATAGCCTGGGCAAAACGGCCCGGGCTTTTCTGTTTCTTAGGGCTGAGGCACAGCTTTTCACTCGCTGGCTTGAATCGAAACAACTCCGCCCCAATCAGTTCCAACTTCTCCGAATAATTATCCGTTGCCGGTTTCGACCGCGGGCGCGGCCTGGCTTTGAGGCGGTGGTTCAGGGGTGTTGTTGACCATGTCCTTGAGTTCTTTGCTGGGCTTGAAGAACGGGATCTTCTTGGCCGGCACTTCCACGCGGTCTCCGGTCTTGGGATTGCGGCCTACGCGCGGCTTGCGCTGGCGCGTGCGGAAGCTGCCGAAGCCGCGGATCTCGATCTTGTCGCCGGCGCGCAGTGAGCGCACCACGCTTTCGAAGATCGTCTCGACGATAACCTCGCTGTCCTTCCGCGTGATTTCCGTCAGCCGGGAAACTTCATCGATCAAGTCTGCCTTGGTCATCTCGCACGCCCCTTGTCGCGATACGGCTCAAGTTTACCAGCACATGGGATACTCTCAAATTGCTCCCAGCGTTGGCAAGTATAAGTTTCGATTGATCCTTCCATCCTGGTTGGCCGCTGGCTGACTACTTCCAAAGGTAGTAGAACCCCACATTAGTTTGCATTAGCTTGGCCGGATTGGGCAGGTAGTCGGAAACATCGCCAAATAGCAGGTCGAGCACGCTCTTGCGGTCCTTTTCAGGATGCACCAGGGTAGGCTCACCTTTGATGCCGACGGACTTGGCAGTGTCCTCGATAGCGGCGCGAAAGTCGCCGATCTGGTCCACCAGCTTCAGCGGCACAGCCTCTTCGCCGGTCCAAACCTTGCCATTGGCCAGCGCCCGCACCTGCTCGTCTTTCATCTTGCGGCCCACCGCGACGCTGTGGATGAACTGCCCATGCATGTTATCGATCAGGCCTTGCATATAGGCACGCTCCTCGGGAGTCATGGGGCGCGTCGGCGAGCCCGTGTCCTTGAACTCGCCTGCCTTCAGCGTGATCTGTTGCAGCTTGGCCCATTTCATCAGCTCTTCATAGTTGTACCATTCGGCGATGACACCGATGGAGCCGACAATGCTGGCGTTGTCAGCAAAAATCTTGTCGGCCGCCGACGAGACGTAATAGGCTCCGCTGGCGCCCACTGTCTCGATGGAGGCGACGATGAGCTTCTTCTTCTGATCGCGAATGCGCAGCACTTCACGATAAATCTCTTCCGAAGCCGCGGCTCCGCCTCCTGGCGAATTGACGTGCAGGACGATCGCCTTCACCGAGCTGTCATCGGCGAATTTGCGTAGCTGCTCGACCACGTCCTTGGGACTGAGGATCACTCCTTCCAGATCGACTACCGCGATCTTATCGCCAAAGCCTCCAAAGTTGTCCTTCTGCTGGGAGCGGACGGAGAAATATACCAAGGCGAAAATTGCGACCAGAAAAAGGAAGAAAGCTCCTCCGCCAAGCAATACCCAGAGGAAGACTCGCGAACGCGGCTGTTCGGTCATAAGGAAGAGTTAAGTCTAGCAGATGGGACATTCAGCTATCAGCTATCAGCCGTCAGCTATCGGCTGCTCCTCCAAGCTGGGCTGTTAGCTTTTAGCCCTTAGCTCTTAGCCGCCAGTACGACCGTATGTGTTCCGTCGGCCATCCTGATTGCTAAGAGCTGACAGCTAAGAGCTAAGAGCTAAGAGCGAGGAGGGAACAGTGCGAAACGATAGCCGACGAGCTCATAGCTGACGGCGAAAGCGAGAGCTGATAGCTGATAGCTGATAGCTGATAGCTGACGGCTTTCTCAATGAAAGATAGTCGCGAAGAACGCTCCGATTTTGCTGAAGAAGCCGTGTGATTCCTTCTTGGCGGTCTGAGCCTGATCGCTGGGCGGGGATTTCTTCTTGCTATTGGGAGGCGGAAGCACGGTCGGCTCAAACTGTCACAACCCTAGTGTTCTCCAGCCTGAGGAAGGCGACATTAGCGCTGAGATCAGGGGCTGGATCACTTCCGCGGAAAATGAATGGGGCTTCGACTGCCATATGCTGCTCAGGCGAGGCGGTGGTGTCGCCGGCAGCGGTGCTGACGGCTTAGGCGACGCAGCAGGAGGCGGCGTAGGCGCGGCCTTAGCCACCAGCGTCGGTACCGGCTGCACCGTGGGACATCCGCAATTCTGTTTCGATTGACTTGCCTGATTCAGGTGTCCGCTCTTAAAAAGGACGGCCTCGTCAGGCTTCACCTGATAGGTGGCGTCGCCCATGGTCTCGGAAACGACGATGGCCGCCATATTTCCCGGCAACGACTGCACGCACGTGTCACCCTGCGCCGACACCCGCACCGCAACGTGCACCGTACCCGGGCCGGGCATCAGCAGCCGCAAGTCCGGCGTAAGCAGCGTATCTGCCTCCGCGCCCAGCGGATAGTTCATCTCCACATTGCCGCTGTTCAGGCTGAGCAGCATCTCGCGTCCGCTTTGCGAGGCGGTAATGGAAAGCTTGGTGCCCTCGCATACCAGCAGGTTGCCGCCGCGTTCCAGCTTGAGGGTCGCAGCCTGGGCTCCCGCCTGGATGGAGGAGCCGCTGAGCACGCTGGTCCCCGTACCCGCCAGGATCACCGATCCCTTCACGCGGGCATCGGTGGCGTAGAGTTCGCCGATCGCCTGCTGCGCCACGGCAGTGCCACGCACCATGCAGACGAGCAGAGTGGCAAGCAAGCAAAAGACCTGGCGCCGGGACGACATGAAGCGTGGCATGTGCAGAAAGAACTCGAGCGTATCCACGATAACACCAACCAGACAGGCCCAACAACGCGCAACTCCGCGGCTGTAAGAATGTGAGCGAGGTCAGATGGCATGCCCGGTTTCTCATACGGCCTGGGAGCGCTGGCCAGCGAAAGTTTCCCCTTTAAGCACTTATCACACGACCTGCTGACCCTGGTCACTGCGAAACCGAAACGAATGCACCATGATCGTTGACGGAGCAGGCCGAACACACGCAAGAGTTCCCAGCTCAGTTGTCAACGTGTGCTGAGGCGGTGGGTGTCTCTCCAGCAGCCCCGAGGTGTGCACTCTTCCAAGGCAAATCGCGAGCTTCGTAAGCAGGGTGGGTAACCACTCAACCTGCTTGCCCAAAGGGACAGCGCTGCTCAAGTGAAAACCGAACAAAGGAGACTTGGATGAATCGAAGTAACGAATCGAGTACGTCGCTATCCGGGCGGCGCTGGCTGAGTCCTCGTTGGGCCGTTTGCCTGGCTGCTTTCGTGTTGATGTCAGTGGGCCTGATGCAGGCACAGAATACAACGCTCCCCTCGCCCGATGCCTTGCTGGAGTTGCTGGAAGTGCTGCATGAGAATGGCGCTGTCAGTCAGCAGCAATACGATGGCCTGAAAGCGCGCATGGGCGTGGCAGCGCCCACGCATGAGACGGCGGAACAGACGGCCGATCCGCAAACCGACCAGAAGCCGGCGCCCTCGGTAAATCCTAAAATCATCACCATGATGGACAAAGGGATTGGGATTCACGTTGGAGCTGTCGATATTACCGTGAGCGGCGAAGTCAACGGATTCTACGACCACGACCGGGTGGATAAATCGGCTTCCGCCACGCTGGTTGACGGCGGCCTGGCCAGCACCGGCAATACCGATGCATCGGCGGTGCGCAACGGCCTGCTGCCGGGAAACTTTTCCATCGCGATTGCCACCCATCAGATGGGCTACGATGTCGGGGTCACCCTTGGTTTCTATCCCGGCCTCAATAGCGTAAGCGGGGTTGGAGGTGCGAACTCAGCCGGCAATCCGGCAGCGCTGGGCACCACCGGCATCGATTTTCGCCAGCAGTTTGCCACCATCGGCAAGCCCGCCATGGGAACATTCAAGATCGGCCGCGACATCGGCCTGTTCGGCCAGGAAGCCATCCTTAACGATTTCTCGCTGCTGGGGGTGGGCAGCACGGGCGGCAACATCGCGCCTTCGAATACTTCGCTGGGACGAATTGGTCTGGGCTATGTCTACACCGATTTCATTCCGCAAATTACATATACTTCGCCCTCGTCGCATGGGTTCCAGGGGGCCTTTGGTGTCTTTACGCCACTGGATGCCGTCAACTTCTCCGGACAATCGGGGGTTCTCACGGGTCACGACCAGCCGCAATTCCAGGGGAAACTGACCTACACTTCACCCGATACGCATGCGGTAAAGGTGAAGCTCTGGACCAACGTAGTCACGCAGAGCTTGCAAAGCAATGTAGCGACGGACGCCCTACCTGTGGGCGCCGGGACTCAGGGCACCGGTTTGGATTACGGCGGAAAGTTGAACGCCGGTGGAGCTGAGTTTGTCGGCTACGGTTACAACGGCTGGGGCCTGGGCACAACCGGACTTTTCTTCGACGCGGTGGCGCCCTCAGGACTGAAGCGCGATTCATACGGCTATTATTTTCAGGGGACTTATACATTTGTTCACAAGTTTACGGTGGGCGGCAGTTACGGGCTCAGCCATTTAGACCTCGCTTCCTTTGAGCTGGATCCGGAGTTGTTGAAGAACAATAGCTCAGACATTGGCGGGGTGCGTTACAAGTTGACGAACTGGGTGAACCTGATCGGCGAATATACGCACACTCGCGCGGTGGCGTATGGCGGTTATGTGGCGACGTCGGATTCGATCGCCGCGGGAAGTATTTTGTTTTTCTAGGGCGCAGGTAGGAGTGCAGGTTGCGCATCGGGCTCTAAGCTAGAGCGATTCTACAAGGCGTTGTAGGCGCACTTGAAAGGGCACGCCTTCAGGCGTGCCGCTAATTCGACGTACAAACTCGGCTTTTGCCGCTGAGGAGGCGAGACCTCAGGGCCTGAAGGCCAATCCCTTCGCGAACGCTGACGGCACGGCTGAAGCCGTGCCCTTTCAAGCAGGACACAGGAATGTCAGGGCTGCTTTAGACCTGGGAGGGCGAAGCCGGTACCGGCTAACGAGTGGTAGGAATATCGGTGGCCACTGCTCGCAGAATATCGTCGTCGTAGGTGGCGCCGATGCTGTGGCAGGGAGGAACAACCAGGAAGTCGCCGGCCCAGTCGCCCGCAAGCAGACGGCGAAAGAGGGTAAGATCGCCGGCCATTTCCTCGAATGTCCAGTTCCTCTCGCGCGCTTCCGCCCGTGCCTGCTCCGCACGGTCGTCGTCAAACTCCGAGCCAGTGCGAATGTAGGTCAGCTTGCTATAGGAGCGGCGATAGCGAGTGGCTTCTTCATACAGATATTGGCCGGCATCTTCGCCGTAGCGGGCGATGAGGGCGTCGCGATCCTGGCTGAGTCCGTTAGCGCCCAGCTGATCGTGCATTTCGCGGCCGCGCTCTACCCAGGCAACCGAACGAAAGTACACCCCAGGATTCGCCTTGAAGTATTCGCTATATTTTTCGCGGCTGCCCATCAGCAGGGTGATGCAATCGTGGGCCCGAGGAACGACGAGTGGAATAGCCGGCGCCATGAGACCTGCTATCCCGGTGCCGCACAGAGCGTAGCCCAACACGATCGCATCGTAGTCGGCGGTAACGGTGGTGTCGATTTCCTGCTGCAAGCGCTGGCGCATGGATTTTGCGCCCAGGTCATGCAGACCGGCAGGCAGGAATTTGGCATCGATCAGGTGCGGAGAATGGACGATGGCGTCGCTCAACTCGCGCAACAACAAACCGCAACCAATAAGCAGCAGACGCATGGCTACACGATGGCCAATGACGCTTCTGCAAGCGCCTGGCGGCTGGCGATAGCTTCCGCGTCCGGGAAGGCCATGCATTCCACGAAGCGGTCTTGAAAGTGCGGATCGGAAGCCAGACCAACATGTTCGATCATGCCGAGCAGGGGAAAGTCCTCGACACCGATGAGCAGCTTGGCGCCGCGCAGGGCGGTATTGCCGGAGGGAACGAGGCGATTCTGGGAAGTCTCCAGCAGCCCGATGCGGACCGCGCTTTCCGCGCGAACATAATTTCCGAATGCGCCGGACAGATAGATTTCTTTGACATCGTCGATGCTGGCGCCCCAGCGATCGAGCAGGATGCGCATACCCGAGGCAATGGCGCCTTTGGCCAATTGCAGCTCGCGCACATCCGCCTGCCATATCTTGACGGTACCGCCCAGGGTGAATTCTTTGGAGCCGGTGGTGAAGCGGCCGCTGGTTCCGATGAGGCTGCCGTCGAGTCCGGCGGCGACGGCGTCCACCAGTCCGCTGCCACATACGCCGCGAGGCTCCACATCGCCAATCACCGTGCATTCCATGCCACCGTGGTTTAGGAACACACGGGAGATGGCGCCGGTGGCGGCGCGCATGCCCATCTTGATGGAACCGGCTTCAAAAGCGCTACCCGCCGCGGTTGACGCGCACAGAATTTTGTCCTGATTACCCAGCGAGATTTCTCCGTTGGTACCCAAGTCGATCAGGGCGCGCAATTCATTCCCAGTATGCAGACCAACGGCGACGATGCCGGCCAGAATGTCCGAGCCGACAAAGCCCCCAATGCAAGGCAGGAAGCGAATGACCGCCGAGGCCGGAAGCTGCCAATGTAGGTCGGTGGCAGAGAAGCGTTGCTCGCCCAGGTTGGGCGAGGCGAAAGGCACATGCGAGAGCGGTTCAGTGTCAAGGGCGCAAAACAGATGATGCATCACGGTATTGCCGACCAGGACTACTTCCACGATCTCTTCTTCGCGGCCCGAGGCAAGATCGTGGACCATGGTTCCGAGGAAATCGCGAATCATGGAAGTGAGATCGTTGCTGTCGAAGGAGAAGCGGACGCGGCTCATCACATCGGCGCCGTGCAGGGTCTGCGGATTCAATCCGGTGCGAAGGCCCAGCAGCTTACCGGTTGCCAGGTCCAGCAGTTGTGCGACAACCGTGGTGGTGCCGAGATCGATGGCTACGACCAGGCCAGTGCGACGGGTCCGAGCCAGTTGAGTATCGTCGGTCAATACCGGCATGGTCCATTGCTCGACCTTCAGCTTCAAGGGCGATTCGGCGCGGGCGCGGCAAGCCAGGCGCCAGCCATCCGCCAATTCCTGCTGGGACAGGGCAGCAACGTCGTCCGGCGTGGCTTCGATCTGACCCTCGATGACTTGTACGCGGCATCCCCCGCAAGTGCCTAATCCGCCGCAGGGAAATTCCATGCCGCGGGTCATCAAGAGATTTTCCAGGACCGTTCCCCGATCTACTTCCAGGACAGCACCTAGAGGAACGAGTTCGATGCGTACTTTGGCTGGGTTAGCGTTGCCATGGTTCGACATAGTAGTTAATGGTCCGCCTAATCTTAGAGTCTAGAGAAACATGGGAAACAGATTCTGTGACGCCGCTCACCCTGCGAGCAGGCGGCCAAGAGAAAAAGCAGCCAGTGTGGACCGAAGAGGGCACACTCGCTGCTATGTCAGGCAACATTCTTATGCGAACCACCGGACAACCGATCAGACATCGGCAGCCGCCTCAGCCCAGGAAGCGCCGTCTCCGCCCAACCGGCCGGAGACGGCATAGCTTCGCTGTTACAACCCAGACCTGAGGCTACCGCGAAGCAGTCGCGTGAACCGGCAGTCCGTAGCACTCGGGATCAAACAGATGACCCAGCGTGCCCGTGATTTCCTCGGTCAGAACGTTCTCATCCTTCGGCAAGGCTGCGAATTCTTTATGCAGCCGTTCCAGCCAGCTGAGTTCCTTCTTGCCCAGGGTCAGCTTCTTGTTGTCGACGTTGTTCTGAATGATGGTCAGAGCAGCTTTGCCGGCGGCCACGGTGCGGTGGTAGTCGGTATCTTCGGCAACAATCGCCTTGGCGATGTTGTAAACCGATTCCGGCGTCAGAATAGCGCCGACTGCGGTCACGTTTTGATCGGACTCCACCATCCAGGACTGGAAAATATGTCCCTGTTTGTGGGAGTTGGCAATGTTCATCAGCTTGCAATCGTAGGCCAACAATTCGGTGTAGGCTTCGGGAGCATTGCCGGAGAGCAGACGGATGTTCTGCACCGACTCGTTGCTCCACAGATCGCACATGCTGGCAGAGATATTGCCGACATGGCTGAAGTGCGCGCAGGTAGCCGACTTGCCTTCCTGCGAGATGGGGATACCGCTGATGGCTTTGACGATGGGGTTCTCGTAACCGCAATCCTTCGACGGTCCGCTGAGCGCCGCTCTCCACCGCTTTCAGGGTACGAACGCCACACATGGCACGATCGACGGCGGCCACAACATCGGGCAGCATCTTCTGATACGCCAGGACCATGGAGGTATTGGCGAACCCGCAGGCGGTATCGCCGGCGGCAACGGAATGGCCGTTCTTTTCGCATTTGGCAACAATCTGGTCCCATAGCCAGGTCATATCGCGGCAGGCCAGAACGCCGAGCGAGAAGACGATGGCGCGAACGTCACCATACATCAGGCCTTCGTCGTGGACTTCTTTGGCACCGATGGACTCGATGGACATAAGGTCGCCGCCGGCGGCAATGCACAGGTCGAAGGAGCGGTTCAGCTTCTCCCACAACTCGCCATGACGCATGACCGGCTTGACGCCCTTAACACCAGCCGGGCCGCGGATGTCGGCGGGGGTGATGCGGGCAGCGCCCTTCAGGCCATACTTCTCGTAAGCCTGCTTCAGATGGCGTTCCAGCAGAGCAGTGATTTCAGCGCCCCACTCCGGAGTTTCGGTCATCTGCGGCAGTTGTTCGAATTCCAGAACGATGCCGGGGACCTTCATGGCGACGGCGCGTTTCAGGATGTTGGTGGCCATTTCCTCGTAATGGGCCAGCACTTCAGGCCAGGTGGCCTGGGTGATGTTCATTACGGGGAGAGTGAAGTTGACTTCCGGAAATACCGTTCCATTTCCGATGGTGAGATCGAAGCCGCAGTTCACCGGCTTGGGAGAAAAACCAAACAGGAGATCCTGCGGGCCAGAGACGGCCAGGGTTTTGAAGATTTTTGACTTTGTCATTTTGTCCCCTTTGATGCGGCCGCAACTCCTGCCAGCGCCTTCTCGCCCTTTTCCTGGTACTGGGCGGTAACGGTGGTGCCGACCATGATGTCGCGAGCCAGCGCCGCGGCAGCCGAAGCGCTGTCGCTATAGGCATCGGCGCCGATCTCGTCACAGTAAGCCTGGCTGATGGGAGCGCCGCCCACCATGACCTTTACGCGGTCACGGAGGCCGGCGGCCTTCAAGGCTTCGATGGTAGTTGCCATCTTGGGCATGGTTACGGTCAACATGGCAGAGAACGCCACGATGTTGGCGTTCTTGGTCTTGACGGCCTCAACAAATGCCTCAGGTTTGACATCCGCGCCCAGGTCCGTGACTTCGAAGCCGGCGCCTTCCAACATGGCTGCCACCAGGTTCTTGCCGATATCGTGCAGGTCGCCCTGGACCGTTCCGATAACGACGCGACCCGTGGGCTGGACTCCCTGGGCCACCATTAATGGCTTGATGAGTTCAAAAGCTGCCCGCATCGCTCGGCCGGACAACAGTAATTCGGGGACGAAATACTCTTCTTCTTCGAAGAGCTTTCCGACCTCGTCCATGGCGGGAATCATGTGATTCTGGATAAGGTCCAAAGGCTTCGCTCCCTCCGCGAGAGCTGCTTTGGTAACCTCAGCCGCCTTCTTAGCGTCGCCTTCGACGATCGCTTTATTCAGCTGTTTTAGGTCTGTCATGAGTACACGTTTCTCCATGAGTAGTAGTACGGTTAAACTTTAAAAATTGAGGAGTGGAGAAGGGCAAACCGTGGTGGGACGGGCGAGGAGCAAATCGGGAAGCCAGCCCATTTCATCATATGATAAGCCCAACAAGTTGATCTTCCGTCGAGTGCGATACGAAGTCAATCGGGATTTATGCAACTCGGAAAAAAACTTAGGAGACTTTCCCGAATTGGAACCAGACCGCGATGCGAAGTTGCCTTGCTCTCGAGAATCGACACTAGAGTAAGAACTAAATCGGGGCGCTGAGGAGACTCTATCGGTGGTTGCAAAAGGACGCTAGGACGTGCGTCACAGGAGGGCGTGCCTCAGGCCAGAAAAGGGCTTTCGAACTTCGGTCCCTCGACCCATCGTTCAAAGCAGGCCACTAAACGACCTCAGGCCAGGGCAAGATTTGTTCGACATGTTCTGGGCGTTACAGGGAGCCTTGCGAACGCCCTGCGCGGCGGCGCGCACGATAACAGCGCTCTCACCAGGCACGTGACCAGCGTGGGCCGGTCTTGGCATTGGCCTCGCGCAAGGAGCCACTGACTCCCGCATCCAGTTCCAGCTTCCGGCCAAACAGCCAAAGCAAATCGGAGAGGCGATTGAGATAGGGCAGGACATTCTCATCCACAATCTCGCCGGAATCAATCAAGCGCACCACGCAACGCTCGGCGCGCCGGCACACGGTCCGGGCCACATCGTAAGCGGCGGCTGCTGGATGTTCGCCGGGGATGGACCAGTCGGAGAGCATGCCCGCGATGGCCTCGAACTGATGGACCTGATCGGTGAGGGCGTCGATCATACCGGCGTTCAAGGGAGGCTCGCCTTTACGATTTTGCGGAGGAGTGGCCAGGGCCGAGCCTACTTTGAACAGCTCGCGCTGGATGAGTTTGGTGCCTTCGCGCAGGTCAGCATCCTCGCAGATGGAGCGCGCAAATCCCATAGCTGAGATGGCTTCGTCGACCGTGCCGTAAGCGTCGACGCGCAGCGATGATTTGGAGACGCGGATTCCGCCGGTGAGGCTGGTCTGTCCGCCATCACCCTTCTTGGTAGCAATACTGCTCATAGTGTCCGTCCTTTATTTCTTGAAACCGGATGGCAGGCACGAAACGCTCATCTGTCGCCCCTGAAGGGGCTCGGTTATTAAATTGCCGCGTACCCAGCGCTGAAGCGCTGGGCTATCTTGTCCCGTCCCGCAACGCGGGACTCGAGTTGTGCCGCTCTGAAACTCTGTGGTCCTAAAATTCTGTGGCTCAAAATTATGCCTCTCTGGAATTGATCGCCAGAAAGTATGGCCACAACCTAGAGGCAACGAAGTCAGCAGAGATATCATTGCTCCATTCAGTGTATGGCGGCGATTGCCAGCAAAGCTAGTGCGGTTGCGCTGAGGCCTGCGGCGGTAAGCAGGACTGCGCTCCGTCGCACATCAGAATCATCGCCGGCGGGCGGATCGTTGGCGTCGCCCAGCCAAAGTTCCGTTACCAACTGGCCGTGCCGCCAGATTTGTCCTACCAGCCGGCGTTGGATTGCACCTGCGGTGGTCGCTTCGCTCCAACCGGAATTCGGGCCCGGCATCAGCGCATGCTGAAGCCATCCTATGCGCAGCGCCTTGCGTCCGGAATAGCCCGGCAAGGGCGCAGCGCAGAGCGAGATCAGCAGCCAGTTGATGCGGGCGGGCACCCAGTTCATCACGTCGTCGAGACGAGCCCCACACCAGCCGAAACGCAAGTACAGCGGCGTCTTGTAGCCGACCATGGAATCCATGGTGCTCACAACCTTGAACAAGACGATGCCGGGAAGCCCGGCGACGGCATACCAGAAGATGGGACTGACAAAGCCGTCGGTTAGATTTTCGCTGAGGCTTTCGATGGCGGCGCGGCGGCAGGCGGCGAGATCCATGCGATCGGTTTCGCGGCCAACCAGGCGCGAGACGCGGCAGCGAGCTTCCGGCAAATCGCCCTGGCGTGCGGCGAGTTCGACCGCCCAGCCATGTTGCAAGAGATCGCGGAGCGCCAGTAGCGAGTAAATCAAGAAGACCTGGCCGGCGAGTGCGACCCACTGGCTCCAGCGAGCGAGCGCGAATATGAGAACCGCAGTTCCGCCGCACCATACGACGGCCAGCAGCAGAAAGAGCAAGACGCCGCCGACATAACCGTCGAGCTTGAGGGAGCGCAACAACTTTTCGAACTGCGTGAGAGTCCAGCCGATCAAGCGCGCGGGATGGGCGGGGTAGACGGGATCGCCGAAAGCGAGATCCAACAGGACCGCCGCAGCCAGGAGCGGCGCCGACGGACGGAGGACGTCTAGCACCACTTTTTCGACCATCCGAGGGCGATGGCCGCCAGAATTAACTTCTTGGGCTCTTCGACATCGGCTTCGACCAGGTTGTCGCGAAACTCCGGCCAGAGGTCAAGCCGTCCTGCGAGGCTGGCCGCCATGCATGCCGCCTGTTGGCGCAATGCTTCCCGTGCCGTGCCGGCCGGGAAAGTGCCGTAGCGGCAGCGGTCCAGAATACTGGCGATGGCATAGGCAGCAGCGGACACCAAAGGCTCATACATCACGGCGTGTTGGTTATTCTTCAGCAATTCCAGTTCGCCTTCGGGGAGATACGGCGCCATCTCTTGCAGGAAGCGATCTTCCTTCAAGCCGTAGCGGCCGAGGGCATGAAAGACACCGCGGGTGTAGCTGGGCTCCAGCCCATTGTGCCAACGCAGCGCTTCCAGGGTCGCGTCGCGGACGGCAACTCCGATGTATTCTCCCAGCTTGATGCCGGTGCTGGCATAACGCCGTGGAACCCCGTCACACAAGGGAGCGGCGACACAGAACTGGTCAGTGGTAGTTCCGGTAGCCAGGTCGGGGGAGTAACGGCTGCGCACGGCCAACTGTCGCAGGGCCGCGGTCTTGGCTTCGGTCATGGTGGCAACGGCACGCGCCAAAGCGCCCTCGGTGACCGCGCAGTCAAGCAGAAGCTGTACGTTGATGGTGCCGGCGGTGAGCACCGGCTCCGAGCAACCAGCCGGGGTTTCGCGCCAGGTGGTGGGATCGCCGGCACACGCGGCATTGCCCTGCACTCCCGCGGTAACAACTGCCGTGACCAGAGTGTCATCCTCGCCGCGCTGGATAACGGTGGCGTAGTTCATGTCGGCCGCGGTCCCCATGGTCGCGACCGAGTCCGGTGGAAGCCCAAGTTCCAGGCAAACCGAGCGATGATATTCTTCCGGCCCCAGCCGGCTCATAGAGGCATGGCGTGCGTGATGTCCCGAGGCCTCGCAACTCTGGTGATTGACCAGGTAGCGGAGGGCATCCGACTGGCCGCCGTTGACCGCAGAAGTGCTCAACACGCGATGCGGGAGCAGTAGCTCCGTCACCAGGAAGCGGCCGGAACGGCGAAGACAGCATTGCGGGCTTGCGGTCAGAGTTTCCCAGTGCATAGAGGTCTCATGGATCATAACAAGCCGTAGGGTATCGAACCTATCGAGGCGGCCGCCTTCACTGGCATCCTGACAAGTTGCGAAAAGCAGATCCCTCACCGACTAAAGTCGGTTCGTGATGACAAAACAAAAGCCGCGTTCCACCAGATGCAACCGAATGTGACGCCGCAGCGGGGAAAAAGTCAGCGGCCGCTGTCAACAGCCGCTGACGAAGTCAGGAGATCTCAAGAGACAGTGCTTCAGTCCTACGCGTGAACCGTGAGGGCCCGTGCGGCCTTGGCCACGGCGGTAATGTGAGCCGGAGTAGTCCCGCAGCAGCCGCCGATGATGTTGGCGCCGGCTTGCACCAGCTCAGGCACAAACGAAGCCATCAGCTCGGGAGTCTCCTTGAATACCGTCTTGCCGTTTTCCACGACCGGCGGACCGGCATTGGCATGAATGAGAATTGGGACGTTGGGCACGGCGGCGCGCATCTGCCGCGTGATCTCGATCATGTTGGAGATGCCCATGCCGCAGTTGGCGCCAATGACATCGGCGCCTGCTGCTGCCGCCGCTTTCGCCGCACGCTCCGGCTTCACCCCCATCATGGTGCGGAAGCCTTTGATTCCGGGCTCGAAGGCGAAGGTGCAGATGACCGGCAGATTGGTATTCTCCTTGGTAGCCTTGATCGCCTGCTCGGCTTCCACCACCGAGGACATGGTCTCGACGCAAATGGCGTCAGCGCCGCCTTCGGCCAGCGCAACCACCTGGGCCTTGAAGGCCTCATAGAGCTGCTCGGCGGTGGTGTCGCCGCCTTCTTCGATCACGATGTGCCCGGTGGGGCCAACCGAGGCGGCAACGTAGCCTTTGTCGCCGATGATGTTTTTTGCCAGCTTGGCGGCGGCGCGGTTGATCTCGTGGACCTGGTCGGCCAGTCCATAGCTCTTCAGTTTGAACGAACTGGCTCCAAACGAATTGGTTTCCACCAAGTCGGAACCGGCCGTCACGTAGGCTTCAGCGATTTCTTCTACCGCCTTGGGATGGCTGATGCACCAGGATTCCGGACACTCACCACCTTGCAGACCTTTGGCGTGCAGGAAGGTGCCCATAGCTCCATCGGAGATGAGAATCTCGCCTGCCTTGACCCTTTGCAGAAAATTTTTCACGATGCTTTCCTCCTTCGACTCTCGAATGACTTTGCGACCGTAGGAAACTGCTCCAAGTCCGTGTGGGGAAGGAACAAAGCCTTAACATAACTATCCATGTAATGCGGATTGGAGCTCATATCGACATAAGTGATACGGGAAGCAATCTCCGCCAGGCGGCGACGATGTTCCCGCGACAGCAGCGCAATGTAAGCGCCAGTAAGAGAAGAATTCCCGATATAACGGAAACGCTCCAGCGGCAAGTCGGGAAGCATACCGATGAAAACTGCGTCGGCAATCCGCATGTATCGCCCAAAGCCGCCGGCAATGTAGACGCGAGCGACAGCATCCCAGGTGAGACCGACATTTTGCAGTACCAGGGAGCAGGCGGCATAGATCGCCGCTTTGGTGCGGATCAGATTCTCCAGGTCAGCTTCGGTGATGACCAGGTCTTTGCCCGTCCGGGTTTGCTCGGCGGTGGCCAGCAGAAACGCTCGCCGGCTTTCGTGTTGCACGATGCGGCCCGTGCCGGGCGGCTGGAAGAAGCGGCCGGAGCGGTCCACCACTCCCTGGCGAAACAGCTCGCCGAGCAGCGAGATGAGGCCCGATCCGCAGATGCCGGCGGGCTTGCCGGCGCCGATTACGGAGTAATGCAGGGTTTCGCCATCATCGCCGATGCTGACGCGCTCGATGGCGCCTTCGGCGGCACGCATACCGCACTTGATTCCCGCTCCTTCGAAGGCTGGGCCGGCGGAACAGGCGCAAGCCACCATCCAATCCGCGTTGCCGATCACGATCTCGCCATTGGTGCCAATATCCATGAAGAGAAAAACGTCGCGATTGTTGGTGGGCAGGTCGGTACAGAGCAGGCCCGCGGTGATGTCGCCGCCAACATAGCTGCCTACGCCGGGGGCACAAGCTACGATGGCCTCGGAATCGATATCGAGGCCGACAGCCTGGGCGCGCAGCTCAGGAACGAAGTTGACAGTAGGGACGTACGGGGCTTCGCGGATGTAGCGCGGCGGCAGGCCCAGCAGCAGATGGGTCATGGTGGTATTGCCGGCAAGAAAGACCGCACGAATGTCGCGCGGCGCGATCGCAACTGCGGCACCCAGCTGAGCGATCAGGCCGTTGATGGTTTCCAGCACCAGGCTGCGCAGCTCTTCCTGGCGTTCGGGATTGCGGGCGTAATCGATGCGGCTGATCACGTCGGCGCCCCGGCGGATCTGGAGATTGTAGGAAGTCTGCGTCGCCAGCAGCGAGCCGGCAGCGAGATCGATGAGTTGCGCCGCCACCGTGGTGGTCCCGATATCGATGGCGAGGCCGAGAGCGCGTTCGGGGTGGTGACCGGGCTGTACGTCGCGGACGCGCAATCCCGAGGCGGATTCCTCGGTAGCAACCGTAATCTTTCCGTCGGAGGCACGCACGGCTTCGGCCAACTGCCGCAGCACCTCCAGCTCGCACATAATGGGAGCAGCTCCGCCCTGGCGACTGAGTTCGCGTGTCAGGCGCGTCCAGTCGCTATAGTGCTCCTCGATGGAAGCCGGCGGCACGGTGAGCTGCTGATAGCGATAGAGCGGCGCGAGGTGATCGCGGTCCGGAAGCAGTCCGGGATCGATGAGGGAATGACTGTCGCCGAGAACGCGCGCCCCAGTCTGCGAGCGGTCGGGCAGCCGTACCACAATGTCAGACGTGACCTTAGTCTGGCAAGCCAGAGCCGGGGTACTGCGGCCCACAATTTCCACCGAGCACAGCCCGCACGAACCTTCGCCTCCGCACGGCAATTCAAGGTCGAGGATGCCGGCGCGCAACGCTGCTTCGTTGATCAGCGTTCCGACCGGCACCTCGGCCACGACATTGGCGGGCTGAAAGCGAACGGAGGCCATAGGGTTTTAGCGCGCCGCCTGGATCTTCATGAAGGAGCCGAGGTCCGAGGCTTCCCCAGGACCAACCAGCACCTCCCATCCCGGCAATCCTTCCTCGATTTCGCCGCTGATTTGCGAGACATAGCCGGGAATAATGATGCGATGCTTGCCTGATTCTCCCAAGTCAGTAGCCTTTACCGCGTTGGCGACCTTTTCTCCGGAGAACTTGCCCGCGGCCCATCCCGTCAGCACGCTCATGCCTTCGGTATCGACCACCAGCAGGTTCGCCGGAATGCCGGAGTTTTCAATTTCGCCCGAAACCAGGAAGTAGGTCAGGGAGAAGTTGGTAGTGACCAGCACCGGAGAGTCTTTGCCGGTCTCGCCAATGGGGTAGACCTTGGGATCGACCTGAATCGGCTTCTGCGGATCGGTGTAGATGTTCTGCCGCAACATCATCAGGGGCAGCAGCACTTCCAGCTTCATGCGGTCCAGCACCACGATGGAGCCGTACTTGCACAGGAAGGTGGAAGCGTCGGCAACAACCGAGGCATCGTCCAGGGCGGTGACAAAGTTGATGATGGGATAGCCCAGCGGCTCGAAGGAGTTCTTCAGCGCCGCTTTGCGGATGACGGTGTTGTATTGCAGGGTGGCTGCGGGATTGTCGGCCGGAAGATCGAGGACGATGTCTTTTAGTCCCAGGCCGGCCAGCTTGGTGGTAAGCGCCACCAGTTCGTCGATGGTGGCGGCGCGGGCCACCAGCGGCGCGTTGTACTTCAGCGCCAGGGCAGCGACAGCGTCGGCATTGGCCGGGGTGGCAGCGTGAATCAGGGGCCGCTGTCCCGGCAGCTCTTTCAGGGCGGCTTCCAGGGCTTCCAGGTTCGAGCTCCGCAGGATGATGCCCATGCCGGTGGAACCGGCCGCGGTCTTCACCAGATCGACGAAGGGCTTGACCTCTTCGCTGAAGTTGTCGACCAGCACGAGATTGATGCGCAACTCCTCGCCTACCCGTTCCAGGCAATAGTCGCGGACTTCGGCGATGCCGTGGCCGCAATCGGTGAGGGGATCGTTGTCGGCAAAGGCGATGGCGATGGCCGTGGGGTGGACGAAGGTCTTATCGTGGCGAAACATTACGGTCTCGTTGCCGATCAGGACCTCACGCTCCGGCGGGCCGATCTTTACCAGGCGGATGGGCGGCTTGCTCGCCGCGCCAACAGTTTTGATGGCTTCTTCCGAAGCGTAAGGACAAGCCGCAAGTTCGGCGTTCTTGGCGGCCAGCTTCATGGCGAAAGCCATGCACGTGGGTACACCACACTCGCCGCAGTTGGTCTTGGGCAGCAGCTTAAAGATCTGTAAACCAGTCATTGCCATTTTGTGGTCACCTCACTTACCGCAGAACATCATTTCGTCGATTTTGCGCTTGAGGGTGCGAGCGGCCAGGGGGTGGTAAACCACCAGCAGGTCCGCTCCGGCATTCAGATAACAAACCGAGGTGGCGATCTCCAGCAAAGCTTCGCGCTCATCTTCGCTTCCCCACAGCGGGTAGTCCTTGCGTGGGGCGCGGCTCTCTTTCACCTTCGACACTTCAAAGCCGGTGTTGACGATCATGGGCATCGCCAGCATGGGATCGCCGGTAAAGGCCGAACTCCGGATACGCTCCATCACCGAGTAGGTGTACTCCAGGCCGTAGCCCAGGGCGCCGGTCAGGGGATCGACGAGAATATGGTCAGGTTGCACGCCCATGGTGGTCAGCAGGATGTTGAGCTGCTTGCACATGTTGACGTCGATGGGCGTCTGCGCCACCACGCAATGGCCGTAAGCCATGACGGTGGCGGCGATGGTCTTGTAGTTGTCGGTCTCCACCCAGTTCAGCAGCAGGTTTTCACCGGCAAAGGTGGAAGCGATGTGCTTCATCAGGAGCGTTGTTCTTTTCGTAGTGGCTGCATCCGGTCACGATGATGGGGACACCCACCGCACCCAGGATGTCCTTCACGATGTCGCCCGCAGCTTCCGGAGACATGTCGCCATTGTCGGGATGGCAGGTGGCCAGGCGCACGCTGATGATTTCCGCGCCCAGCTTCTCCACCAGATGGCGGGCCATGGCCTTCGGGTCCTTCAGCAGGTCGCCATACGCGTTACGCAGGAGGTCAGGATAGGACTTGGGCGGATTGTCCAGCACCTCCATGGCGATGACCGGCTTGTGACCGACCTTGCCTTCGAAGTGGCGGAAGGGCAAGACCTCTGCGCCACCCAGAGTGACCGAGGAAGTGCGGGTCCCGCTTCCACCCAGAGTGATGGTACGGACGGCGACGTTGGCTTTGTCCGGGGCCACAGTAACGGACTTCGGCAACACGATGGCGGCCGAGGTGATGGGCCGCTCGACTTCTTCCGATAGCGTCGGCCTGGTGGTACGAGGCGCTGCCGCAGCTTTGGGCGCAGCGTCGATCGGAGCGATGACGGCAACTCCCCGCGGCTCCTGCGGTTCGTCGTCGATGGGGAAACAGCGCGGACATTCCGCCTCAAACGGTACGGCTGGGGCGGCTGCGGCCAGCATGCCGGTTTGCATCAGCAGCATGTTGGCGCCGGCATGCAGCAGGTGCATGGCGGTAGAGGCCTGGAGAGCTGCCAGCTGTTGTTGCGCTGTCATTCCGGGCCGAAGCTCGGTTGCCGGAGGAGCGTCGCGCAACTGCTCCAGCAGGGTGATGAGCGCTCCTACACCATCGCTGGGCGGAACCGCTCCGGCGGAGGGCGCTGCCGCGGGCGACTTCGTGACCGGAGGCTTGGTACTCGCCGTACTGGCCGCAATGCTTGTGGGCGGTGCAGAGGTTGGCGTCGTCGCGGGAGGCTCGGCGACGGCTACGGCGGTATCGGTGATGGTGGTGGTCGAGGCGCCTCCGCCTGCGGATGCAGCTTCTACCGTGGCGCCGCGCGCGGCATCGACTGCGGCGGCTTCCTCTGACGGTGTGGTAATGTCCCACATTGTCAGAGCCGGATGTCTAACTTTCTCCATGTAGGCCTGCACCGAAGCAACGTCGGTGCCGCTGGCTTCGTCGGCAATCATGTCGGTAAAGTTTTCGACGCCGAGTCCTTTGCCGACTTTGTCGAGATCTTCGCGCAGAAAGTCCTTCAGCTCTTTGGGCATCCAGACAATGCGACGGTGTCCGCCTTCCGCCGAGATGAACTTGCGGCTGGTGATGTAGGCCTTGCCGACGCCGACGAAGCCTGGCACCTGCTGGCCGCCGCCGGCGGTGTTGGCCAGGGTGGAAAACTTCATGCCGGCAGGGGTTTCGCCCAGGTACTCGCGATTCACGATCATGACGCCGTTGACTTCCGGCATTAAGGCCACGATGGCTTCAAAGCAGCCGCAACTGGTCATAGGATCTTCCAGCAGGGAATAGGCGTTGAAGCGGGAGAGCGTCTGCTTGGAGTTGGCGAAGACGTAATCGTTGATGTTGGCCCACTGGCCGCGTACGGGATCGAGGCACTCGCCTTTGACCAGCGGCTGATTGGGGCCGGTGGGATCGATCTCGTAAGCTGCCTTGCCGTCCAGCCAGTTGTAAGCGCCGCACAGGCCCAGCCGTTCCGGGGTGATGACGCAAACATGGTTGGGGGCGAAGCTCTGGCAGAGCAGGCAGGAGTAGAAGGTGTCAACGCTCTCATCGGTCAGCGACTCCATGCGCGCGTTGCGGGCGCGGTAGGAGTGGCGGGCGATGTCGATGCGCTCGGTCACATCCTTGGCGTCGGTGAACAGCGTCACCTGCACCTTGTCGACGATGGCGGGATAGTCGTTGAGGAACTTGGCATGCAGGATTTCGCCCAGGTGGCGGATCTTGAAGCCCTTGTCCTTGGCGGCCTTGCTGATGCGGATCCAGTTGATGTCGCGCTGGCCCATGTGCCAGATGCCTTCGGCGCCGTTGATCAGGTGATGGATCTGGCGCTCCAGAATGGGCTCGAAGTCAGGCTGCATCTTGCGTCCGGCAACTTCCACCCAGATGCCAATTGGCAATGCCGGCAGGTCTTTGCTGTCAGGATCGACTACCACGTCGTCGATTTCCGGGCCAACCACGGTGATCTTGCCGTCTTCGACCTCGGTGATATCGAGCGTGGTGACATATTCGAAGCCCGGCGTCTTGTTGCCGCCGAACTCGACGTAGGTCTGCTCCTTGCGGATGCGTTCGCCTTCGAAGGCCGCGCCGAAGGCCACCGGGATGGGCACCTTGGCGACTTTGATCTTGCAGCCGCGAACTTCCAGGCACTTCTCCACAATGTGGTCGATGGGCACATTGGAGACAACGTGCTCGTAAGTGCAAATGCCGGTCGGCAGGATCTGCGGAATGTCGGTATCGGCGATGGTGGGGAAGCCGTAATTGATGGCTCCCGCCGCCGCCGCGTATTTCTCTTCCGTCACTTCGCCCAGCGCCATGACGAAGGCGAAGGTGCGGTTCTTGTTGTATTTCAGATTGCGGGCATAATCGCCGGGCTTGACCCCGCCGAAGCTGAGGGCAACGCGATTGGCGAAGCCCAGAGCGTACACCGCGGCCGAAATCTCTTTGCCGAAGGGAACCAGGCGGGTGTCCCAGCCCAGTTCCACGTCCGCTTCCGCCAATTGCTCGGAGAACGATGTGCCGTGGCTGTGCCCAGCCATGAAGACGTAGAGATTCTTCTCCTGCAGCTCGCGGGCGATGCGGACGGCGTGTTCCACCGTGGGGGCCGCGCCTACGATGGCGGCAAAGCCGGGGGCCGAGCCATCGACGAACTCCACGCCGCGTTCGCGGATGATGACGTCATTGGCCGCTCCCAGCCAGATGCCGTCGATGGGGTTGGGGCCGATGAGATACTTGCAGGCCTCGATAATTTCGAAGGCGAACAGGGTAGCGATGCCCGAATCCAGCGTGCCGCCCAGATAGGGTAGCCACAGAGTCTCGCTGGGCACGGGCGGCAGCAGCCGGTGGCACTCATCGAGAATTTTCTGCATGTCCGAGAGCCGGTCGACGCGCTCGCCCAGGAGCGAGTAGATGACCGGCAGGGAATAAGCGGTGTCGGGAAAGCCCACGGCGCAATCACTGCCTTTGGCCGCAATGGCTTTTGCCAGGTAGTCTTCGGCGTCGCGCACAATCTGATGCGCGCCGCGAATTGCCGACGATGCGATGATCTTGCTCATTGCAGTTCGCGCCTCGATTTCATGTCGTACATCTTGCGTTCTTTTTGGGTGTTGATATGGAGCGCATCGCGCTTTTTCTCGATGTGTTCCAGGATCTTGTCGGCGGCGGCGACCGGATCGGGCTCCCACTCGAAGCGTCCGCCGGTAATGTTTTCCATTTCGTCGCACAGCAGGTCATGCACGTTCTTGCTGCCTTCCACGTAGAGGGGATGGCCGAGCACGACATACAGTCCGCTGGCCACAAAGTAATGACCGATGGCGACGGCCTTCTCGCTCATCCACTCCGGCGCGGCGCCGGCCACGGGCAGGTCGGAAAGGTCTTCGCCCAGGCCGCCTTCGGCAGCACGTTGGTGGCTGCCATCAGAATGCGGCTGTTGTCGACGCACGAGCCCATGTGCAGGACGGGCGGAATGCCGACCGCTTCGCAGACTTCGCGCAAGCTGGCGCCGGCCTGGGCCAGCGCGGCTTCCGGGGTCAGCAGGCCTGCCTTGGCGCAGGCGATGGCGGCGCAGCCGGTTTGCAGCACCAGCACATTACGCTTGATCAGCTCCTGGGTCAGGGTGACATGGCCGTGATCGGAAACCACCTTGGGATTGCTGCAGCCGATGATGCCGCAGACGCCGCGAATGCGGCCATCGATGATGGCATCGTTCAGCGGACGGAAGGTGGAGCGGAAGCGGCCGCCCAGCATGTGGAAGATGGTTTCGTTGGAGAAGCCGGCCACCAGTTCCATGGACTCGTTGGGAATGTGGACGCGTTGTGGATCGCGGTTCTCGTAGTTGTCGATGGCCTTGCGAATCAGGTTGGAAGCCTGCTCATAGCCGTTCTGCACGTTGAACTCGATGGCTCGGCGTCGCCGGTGTGGGCGATCTCGGAGGTGGAGACCAGCTTGGTGTGGAAGCACTTGGTCACCTGGGAGAGCGACGGCATAACGCATTGCACATCGATGACCATGACTTCCACCGCGCCGGTGAGGATGGCCAGCTCCTGTTGCAGGAAGTTGCCCACGATGGGCAGGCCGTGACGCATCAGAACTTCATTGGCGGTGCAGCAGATGCCGGCAACGTTGATGCCGGTGGCGCCTTTGGATTTGGCGTAGTCGAGCAACTCCTGATCGCCGGAGGCCACGGCCAGCATCTCCGACAACGTAGGCTCGTGGCCGTGCACGATGATGTTGACTTTGTCGCCGGCCAGCACGCCCAGGTTCACGCGGCTGCGCACCGGCTTGGGGGTGCCGAAGAGGATGTCTGACACTGTGGTAGCGATGGTCGAGCCCACCCAGCCATCGGCCAGGCTGCCTTTCAGGCCGGCCAGGATCAGGTGGCGATAGTCGTGGTCGACGCCCATGTGGGTGCGGTGCATCAGTTCCACCACGGCGGAGTCGATGCCATTGGGGCTGATACCCAGCTTCTTCCACACCGCCTGGCGTTTTTCCGGCGCCAGCTTCAGGGTGGCATTGGGTTCCTCCGACCAGGCAAACTGGGTCATGAAGAAGTCGGCCAGATCGCTGGCGATGGCCAGGTCGTCGTGGCCTTCGGTGGGAATCTCGAAGAACTTCGCGGCTTCATGCAGGCGGCCGGGATCGGCAATCTTGTATTCCCCGCCTTTGCCGTTGGCCACGGATTTCAGGGTGCGGACCAGCATGCGGCCATGGTCGGAGTGAGCGGCGGTGCCGGCGGCAATCTCGCGCAGCAGATTGCGCGCGGTAATGGTATCGGCATCGGCGCCGCAGATGCCGAGGTGGGCTTTGGGCGTGATGCGGCACGGCCCCATGTGGCAGAGGCGGCAGCAAACGCCGTCGGTGCCGAATTTGCATTGCGGTTTTTGCAGCTGGAAACGGTCAAAGACCGTACTTACTTCGGTGTCGTTGGCAATGTGCACCATATCAATGGTTGCCTGGTCCATGGACACCGGCTGCGCGGAGACTTTTCGACCCGTGGTCGCCATCAGTTTTTCTCCTGTTGGGCTTGAAACAACCTGGCTAGTAAATCGTTCATGGCGATTCGCGCCGGAGCTTCCGGCGGAATGGTGGAAACCGGCACGCCGTCGGCATCGAGCGCGGCCACGTCCTGGTCCAAGGGGATGCTGGCGAGCAGGGGAAGTCCAGTGGCCTTGACGGCTTCGGCAATGGCTTCGGGGAGAACTCCTCCGGGCACGCGATTGACGATCAGGCCGCGTTGTTTGGTGGGCAGGGCAACTTCATCGGCCAGGGCCGAGATGCGTCCCGCGGTGCGCACTGCCGCGCACCGTACAGTCGGAAACGATCAGCAGATAATCAACCGAGAGCAGAGTGCGGCGGGAGATGTGCTCCAGTCCGGCTTCGCTGTCGATCACGATGTTGCGATAGTTGCGCGCCAGCTTGTCGAGCACGTCGCGCAGCACATTGTTGGCGAAGCAGTAGCAGCCCTGGCCTTCGGGCCGGCCCATCACGATCAGGTCGTAGCCCTTCTGTTCCACCAGCGCTTCCTGCACCCGCAGATCGAGGAACTCCTGCTTGGAGACGCCCTTCAGCTGGGTAGCTTCCTTGCGGGCGCTTTCGCGGATGCCGCCTACGGTGGCCGCGTAGTCGACGCCCATGGCCTCGTTGAGGTTGGCGTTGGAGTCGGCATCCACCGCCAGCACCGGCGACTCGCCGTGGGCTGCCAGCCAGCTCAGAGTGAGGGCCGACAAGGTGGTCTTTCCCACTCCGCCTTTTCCCGTCATTGCCAAAATCATGACTACGCGTCCTTCAGCGGTGGGTGGACGATAAGGAGATCAGCAGCACGCCGCGGCTGCATTCGCCCACCCACCGCAGTTGCGGTTATGCCTTGCCCGGCCAGCACCGGAGCGCCGATTTCCTGACGCAGCTTGTGCTGAGTTCATGCAGCGTCTTGAAGACCAGCTCGGCATCGGCCACCGGCAGCGATCCTGTGCCGCAGGACGGCGTGATGAACGCCTGGCGGCAGATCAGCTGGGTATCGAGGCCGGTTGCCTTGGCCAGCTTCTCCATCAGCGCGCAGAACTTCGCCATCAGCGAATCCACCGTCTGGGCCTGGATCTTGGCGCTGTTGGTGGGCACGATTCCTAAGGCCAGCGCTTTGCCGGCCTGCAGGTGCGCCTTCAAGTTGTCGGGATAGAGCAGAATGGTTTCGCCGTAATCGAAGGCGTCAAAGTTGATGATGTCAACACCGGCGTCCATCAGGATGGGCCACTCGGTATTGCCGCAGCAATGGACGCCGGCCAGCGCGCCCTCGCCATGGACGGCTTCAATCACTTCGCCCAGCTTGGCGACGGTGTCGTCGCGGGTGACGCTGACGTAGGTGGAGGAGCCGAAGGCCGACAGGATGGGCTCGTCGACGAAGCAGATGACCTTCTCGGCGAAGGCCTGGAACTTGCGAATCTGCCAGCGGCACTTCATGGCCAGGGCTTTCACCACGACGTCCACAAATTCGGCGTTGTAGTAGATGGCGCGCTTCTTCTCGTCGACAATGCTGAGGCCGACGCTGAGCGGGCCGGTGGTCTGCACCTTCACGAAGGGACGCTTGTCGCCGGAAGCTTTCAGGGCAGCTTCCATGGCGTAAATGCCTTTGGAGAAGTCGGGGGTGATGCGGAAGGCCTCAAGGTCGTCGGCGCAGAATTTCTCGTAGAACTCCGCCAGGTCGGCGCTGGTATCGCCGGTGGTATCGAAGTACATGCGGCCCTTTTCCTTATCGAGGACGACGCGGGGAATGCCTTCGCTGTACTGGATCTCCATTTGTTCGTGAAGCCCATTGGCGGGCAACTGCGGCCAAATTGGGGCGTTGGGAATACTCCGCAGAACGACCTCGACGGCCTGCTGCGGATCTTTGTGGGGCAGACTGCCGATGGCGGTGGCTAAACAGCAGGGCTCGAAGCTCATAACACGCTCTCCTTCTCGGTGCAGATCGACTGCAAGGTTTTCTGAAGCGATCGAAAGGGGTTGAGTAGCTCGGGATAGCCGAGGTCAACCAGCGCGATGCCTTGCCGGTCAGCCCGAGCTATGCGAACGTCGAGGGGAATGGTGCCGAGCAGGTAGTCGGCGCCGAATGCAGAAGCGATCCAGCGGCTGTCTTCCTCCGGATCAGGGGTTTTGTTGAGCACTACGCCGAAGCGGCCAATGCCCAGGTCGGCGGACATCTGGCGGACGCGCGCGGCCGTCTCCACACTGCGCTGGCCGGGCTCGACCACCACCATCATCAGGTCGACACCCATGGCGGTACCGCGCCCCAGGTGCTCGATGCCGGCTTCCATGTCGAGGATCACGATCTCGCCGTGGCGCAACACCAAATGCGAGACCAGGCTTTTCAGCAGCACGCTTTCCGGACAGGCGCAGCCGCCGGCGGCATGTTGTACCGCGCCCAGCACCAGCAGATCGACGCCCTCGTATGGGATGGCGTACTTGGCGGCAATGTCGGCAACTTCGGGATTGATTTTGAACATCTGGCCGAACTGGCGCACCTTGGCTCCGGTGCGTTCTTCAATCAGCTTGCGTTCGGTGGAGATGGTATGGATCTGGGAACGGAGGGCGGGAGGTAATCCGATGGCGGAGGCCAGATTGGCGTCGGGATCGGCATCGACGGCCAGAACCCGGTTACCATCCGCCGCATACAGTCTGGCCAGGGTTCCGGCGATGGTTGACTTTCCGACTCCGCCTTTGCCTGATATCGCAAGTTTCATTCGAGCCTCGAGCGGGCAATGTGGATGCCCTTGGACTTTCGATCGCGCCGGGAAGAAGCCGGAGCGTTCTTGGCCTCGTGATCGCGGATGACCTGCTCCACCGCCAGCATGGCGAAGCCGACAATCTCCTCAGCCGAGCGCCGCGCCGCCAGGGGATTGCGCTGTTCGATGGCCTCGGTGAGCTTGCGGTACTCCTCCAGCTCGAGGGCAACCGATGCAGGCAACAGCAAGGTGTAGGACAGGGCGATGCGATAAGGAGCGTGGATGGTGGTATTCAATTGCTGGAAGAGAGGATTGTGCGAGGCGGCGATCACGGAGGTGTGATAGCGCAGCTCCGCGTCGATGGCCGCTTCCAGGTCTTTGACGGCGAGGATTTCCAGACGCCGGGCCAGACACTCGCGAACCACGGCGATTTCCTCCTGGCTGGCGCGCAGCGCGGCGAATCCGGCGGCGATGGGCTCGATGGCCAGACGGACTTCGCACAGGTCGCGCAGAAATCGCGGATCGGGTTTCAGCTGCGACTGCCAGGCGAGAATGTCAGGATCGAGCTGGTTCCAGTCAATACGCGGCCGGGACTTGGTCCCCGAGCGCGGGCGTACCTGGACCATGCCTTTGTTTTCCAGGACCTTGACGGCTTCACGCAGGATGCTGCGGCTTACGCCCAACTGGCGGCACAACTCGGCTTCGTTGGGGAAGGCGATCAATTGGCCGCTGCGCTCCGCCTGGATAAGCTGTAATGCCAGGGCGCGGGTGACGCGGCCGTGCAGGCTCGTGGCGGTTTCGAGCTGCGCGAATGAGGTAGCGGGTCCCTTCATTTCAGTCATATCATATGCTCAGATTGGAAGTGTCCAAAGCGAAATCAAGACATTCGAGACAATAATTCGCGGTTATTCCCGAAACGGGAATTAGCCGCTATCGATGGGCTGATTTCGTCTGCCCTATCCTGCGGTATTTGGCGCCCGCCCACAAGCGTGAAATTCAAAAGGACACCCGCAGCGAGAGCTGCTGCACTCGGGGAGTGGTGAGCGTAGCGCCGTAAACGCCGAAGGAGCCGCTGGTGGTGAGGTTCTGGAGAGAGTTCAGCGGATTCACGTCGAAGCGTACGGAGTTGGTAACGTTGAAAACATCCCAGGCGAATTGCATGCCCACACGTTCGCCGAGCTGCCAGGTTTTGGCCAGGCGGGCGTCAATTCCGAAATAGCCGTTGCCGCGAAAGTTGTTGCGCTGGCCGGCTTCACCGGGGTAGGGATTTTGCAGGCTGGCCAAGGCCTGTGCCGCGTTAGCGAAGACATCGGGCGCACCATTCTGGTTAATGTAGGTGCCGGTCTGGATGGGGGCGGTCTGGATCATGTTGCTTTTCTCCAGCCAATTGGTTCCCCAGCCCGCGCCGCTGATGACGCTGAAGGGAAGTGCGCTGGTCCAGCGGCCGACGCCCGACCACTGCCAGCCGCCGATGATGCGATTCAAGCCATGACCGGCGTGGCCGGCCACCAGCTTGCCGCTGCCGAAGGGCAGATCGGCAACCCAGCTGCCGGTAATCAGGTGACGGATATCGTAGTCGGAGGGGCCATAGCTGAGGGCGGGATTCCAGGCATTCAGGATTGCGCTGAAACTGCTGCCCACGGTGCTGCCCGTGCTGGAGGAATACACCGTGCGCTCGTCGTCGGAGCCCATGTCCAGCGACTTGGCGTAGGTGTAGCTGAGTTCCATTTGCATGCCGTGGCTCATGGCGTGGCGCAGGACGATCTGGCCGCCGTTGTAGTTGCTGTCGCCAATGGAAGCCCAGCTGTACATGCTGGCAAATTGTGAGGCCCAGAATTTTCCCATCTGTCCGGCGCAGGCGGGATAGCAGAGAATATCGAGCGCGTAGAGCGCGCCGGTCTCGTTGCCGAGACTGTATTTCCAGATGGTGTTGTAGATATTCTGCGTGGCGCTCATGCCGCCGGTGGCTGCGCTGGGAAACATGTCCTCGAAATAGGGGATGGGCGCGACCGTGGTCTGGCCGGCGTAACCGTCTTTGGAAAGCTGCGCGGCGGCGGAGAAATAATCCTCGCCGGACTTGGGATCGACCAGGTCCAGCGGCTGCGCCAGATCGATCTGCTGCAACTGGTTACGCCCGAATCGTCCCAGGTAGGCTGCTTCCAGAACGAAGCCGCTGGGCAGTTGACGCTGCCAGGAAACATTCACCACATGCGAATACGGCGTCTGCATGTCGTTGTCGATGCCGTGGGTGATGGCGAATCCCGTAGTAAGCGGGTTAGTAGGCGAAAGCGCCGGATAGCTGACCGTCTGCGCCGGCGTGCCGGTCAGGTTAGGGATGTTGCTGATGCCGGTGAAGCGCGGCGAAGTATCGGGGGTCAGGACATTGGTTGGATTGGTGATGCTATCGGTCAGCCCGTAAGAGCCGTACTCGTTGAAGAGGTTGACGATGCTTTCGCCATAGTGGTCGTAATACTTGCCATAACCGGCGCGCAGCACGCTGTTGCCGCCGCTGCCCAGCAGCTTGCGCCAGAAGCCATGTCCCACATTGGGGGAGTAGGCAAAGGAGAAGTGCGGAGCGAAGTTGGTGAGCTGCATCGGCCAGTAGGGCTGAAGTCCGCGGCCCTGGCCGGAAGGCGCAAAAGAGATGTAAGGCTGCACGCTGTTGCCCAGGGCCGCTTGCTGGCCGCGCGTTTCAAACCAGTTCCACAGATTGGTAGTGGGCGCAACCTGCTGGCCGTTGACCTCGTAGGGAGTCTGCAACAGGGTGTAGCGCAGTCCGTAGTTGACGGTGAGGTTCGGCTTGACGCGCCAGGAATCCTGCATGTAGGACTCGAATTCGTTGTTCTTGAAATCGCGGGCGAGCATCGCTCCCGTGGGCAGCAGCGATCCCGACTGGCCGTTGGTTGACACACGATAGTTGGACTGCGCGGTGACATAGTCGAGCAGGCCGGCCAGGTTGGTCATGGAGAAGTTGTACGAGCCGGCGAAGCTGGGATTGACCGAGGGAAAGCCGAACATGGTGGGATCGAAGCTTTGTCCGGTGCCTACGATGCCGGCATCAACCAGCGCATAGGAGTTAGTGACGGCGGAATTGTAGGACAAGGCATTGCTGTCCCATTGATTGTGAATGAGGCGGTAGTTGGCGCCGAATTGCAGCGTGTGATGCGAATGCGTCCAGGTCAGATCATCGACCAGATTCTGCACTGGCACATCGACGATGGTGGTGCGGGTCTGGGCATCGAGGGTGCTCATGCCATAGAAATTCGCATACGATCCCTGACCGATTCCGTAGGTAGCGTAGCCCTGGCGAATATAGCTGTAACGCAGGCTGTTCATCAGGGTAGGGGAGATGGTGGAGTTGAGGCCGGCGGCGATGCCTTTGCTGTCGCTGGAATTGCTGGCGCTGGCAGTCTGGCCGGGAAACTGCGGCGGACTCAACGAGCTGTCTTTTTGCAGATTGCCGCGCAGGAACAGCCAGTTCCTGCTGGACAACGAATAGTCGAGCCGGGTGATGTAGGTGTTCAACGTAGCCGGCGCCGGCGCCGACCAGGTGTAGGAAGCGGTGTTCAGACCATCGCCGGCAGAATAGCCATTGGGCAGCGGGTATTGGTTGAAGGCCGCCAGCGAATAGGGATCAACTCCCGGACCCCAGGGACAGGTTCCGGTGGTGGAGCAGTTGGGGTCCATGGAAGCGATCTGCGCTTGGTTCAAAGTGACGATCTGCGTGGCTCCGTTGGCGGCGGTGGTGGGATACTTGATCTCGCCGGCGCGCAGCGATGCCGTGGGCACAATCATCGTCATCTGCTGGTTTTCGTCGATCTTCTCACCTTCATACGTGGTAAAGAAAAACAGCTTGTTCTTCTTGATGGGGCCGCCCAGCGACGCCCCATAGGCATTGCGATCGAGGCTGCCGGGAACGTTAGGCAGGCCTTGCGCCAGCTCTGCCTGCTCGTTGAACCAATCGTTGGCCGGGGTAATCAGGTTTCGGGTGCGGCCGTAAACGCTGCCGTGGAAATCGTTGCTGCCGCTCTTGGTGGCAATGTTGATTTGCGCGCCCGAAGAGCGTCCGGTTTCGGCGTTGAAGCCGGCGGTGCTGACGCGAAACTCCTGTACCGAATCTAGGGTGGAGCGCAGCACTCCGGTGAAGGCATAGGCGCGTATCTGGTCGTTGTTGTCCAGACCGTCCAGGGTGGAGTTGTTCTGGTCGGAGCGCGCGCCTTCGGCGCTGCCGCTGCGGCTGTCGTGACTCTGATCGTTGTGCAAGCCGAGATACAGAACTCCCGGCTGAAGGCTGAGCAGATCGGGGATATCGCCTTCCACGGGAAGGGCGAGAATGGTGGCGCCGTCAAAGGCGTTTCCCATGGTGGCATCGGTAGCGTTGAGGGCCGGCGCCTGACTGCTGACGCTGACGGTTGTGGGGGTAGCTTCGATGGAAAGCGCGAAGTTGAGGGTTGCGGGCTGGCTGATCAGCAGCTCTACCACCTTCGATTCGCGGGCAAACCCGGTCGCCTCGACGGCCACGGTGTACTTGCCGGGAGGAAGCTGGGGAAACTGATAAGCGCCGCCGGCATCGGCCGCGCGGGACTGGGTGAAGCCGTTCCCGTTGTTGAGCAGCGAAACTTGAGCGGAAGCAATGACTGCTCCCGAAGGATCGGAAATAGTACCTCGTAACGAGGTGCTCGGGCTTTGCGCTGGGGCTAAAAGTGCAAACCACAAAACCAGGGCGCCTGCGGCGAAAATCGCCAGAAAGGTGCGGCGCGCTGTCAAAACTAATCCTTACCAGACTTGTGCCAGTCCATCGGAAGGTGGTGAGACACAGTATTGGGCCAGGTCTGACTGGCTGACGCAAAAGGCGCGTCCCAAAAGTTCCGGCTGCATGACGTCGGCGATTGAGCCCGCGATCCATGCCGGTTCGGGGGTAAGCAGGATGGCGGAGGAAAAGTTTTCCGCCACCAGATTCAGGTCGTGTACGGCAGCGATGATGGTGATGCCTTGCTGATTGAGGCGGCGCAGCAGGGCGATCAGCTCAATCTGGCGGCCGACGTCGAGATGCTGGGTGGGCTCGTCGAGCAGCATCAGCTTGGGCTGCTGGGCCAGGCCGATGGCGATCTTTACCCGCTGGCGTTCGCCGCCCGACAACTGCGAGTAAATCCGGTGACGCAGCTTCACAATGTCCACCGCTTCCATGGCATGTTCGATGGCTTGATGGTCCTGGTCGGTGCCGGCGCCAAACAGGGGCAGGTAAGGCACGCGGCCCTGGGCAACAATCTCCTCGACGCGGAAGTTGAAGGGCAGCTCCAACTCTTGCGGGACCAGAGCCACGGAACGCGGCAGATGCTGCCGCGACCAGTCCGGCAGCCGCTTGCCTTGCAACAGGATGCTTCCGCCGGAAGGTTGCAATAACCGCGAGACCAGTTTCAGCATGGTGGTCTTGCCCACGCCATTGGGCCCGATGAGGGCAACCATTTCCTGGGTCTCGATGCTGAACGACACACGGTCCAGGAGCAGGCGCGGACCGCGCGAAAACGATACGTCCCGGAATTCAAGAATGGTGGAGCTCATAGACCAGACTCCCGCGAGCGTCGATGGAGGAGATACAGAAAGGCAGGACCACCCAGAAACGCGGTGAAGACGCCGACGGGAATTTCCGTGGGCGCGAAGGCAGTGCGGGCCAGCGTGTCTGCCAGGATAAGGAACGTTGCGCCGCCCAAGGCTGCGGCGGGCAGCAGGCGAACATGATTAGGGCCAATCAGGATGCGGAGGAAGTGCGGCACCAGCAGTCCTACAAATCCGATTAAGCCGCCCAGCGATACCGCTGCCGCAGTCAGCAGCGATCCTATAATCACTGTGCCCACGCGGACCCGGCCTACATGCACGCCCAGTTGCAAAGCATATTCTTCGCCTAAGGCCAGGGTGTTCAGCCGTCCCGCCAAAGGCAGGGCGGCCACGATGGCAACGATGGTGAGCGGAGCCATCAGGCCAAGCTGCTTCCAGTCGGGAATGCCGAGCTGCCCGTGCAGCCAGGCAGCCAGCACGCGCAAGCCGGAGCTGGAAGCTTCCTCGCGCAACTCGAAGGCGACGGTGGCCGCATTCAGCATGGTGCCGATGGCGAAACCGGCCAGCAGCAAAGTTTCCATGGCGAAGCTGCCGCTGGTGCGCGCCAGATACCACACCAGGACCATGGTCAGCACCGAACCCACGAAGGCCAGCACCGCAGTGGCGCTGAAGCCGGCGAAGGAAAGCGTCGGAATCAGAAAAATGCCGATAGCGCCGCCCAGGGCAGCGCCGCCTGACGTCCCCAGCACGAACGGGTCGGCCAGGGGATTGCGAAACAGGCCTTGAAACAAAACTCCGGTCGCCGACAGCGCGGCGCCAACCAGCGCGGCGGCCAGCACCCGCGGCAGACGCAGGGCAAAGATGATCTCGCCCGCTTCATCCGCATTGAACGGGTGAAGGAAAGCGTGCAGCACGGCAGCCACCGGCAGGCGGACGGCTCCCAGGCTGGTAGCGAATACGATGGAGAGCACCAGCGCGAGCAGCAAAATCACGTTGACCGTGTTGGTGCGGACCCGGCTGCCGGACTGCGGCTGGCTGGCGGGGCTTGGGTGCGGCTGCCCGTGTCCACTCTCGTGTTTGGCTTCCACCTTCAACGCCACTGCTTCAACCACTCCTTCCGACGCCGGCTTGGTCCCTGACTTCGGGCCTGCCTGACGATATGTCGGGCGCGCTGCCAAGATATGTGTCCTCAATCACTCATCAGTCGTCGCTCGTCACTTGACACGGCGATGTACCGGTGATTCCGGTGCGGCAAACACCACTGTCCCGCCTCGCGCCAAACTTCCCAGCAAGAGGTGTAATCGTATTGGGCAAAGTCGCCTGGACCCTGGCTGGTCTGCGCCAGGTCGTGGTCTTGCAGAAAGGTGCGGATGACGCCGGCATGAGTTACCACCAGGGCGCAGCCGTTCTGCACCTGGTTGGCGATCTGCTCCATCGCCGCATGAATGCGTTTGCGGAAATCCTCGAACTCCTCTCCTTCGGGAGCGGCGAGAGAAGGACTCAGGTCAAGCCACTGTTGCGCAAATGCGGAGTTGCGCGCAACCACTTGTTCCCAATCCAGTCCCTCCCAGCTCCCGAAGGCAAGCTCACGGAGAGAAACGAGTGCATGTACGGGCAGATTGCGGCGCTGGGCGACGGATTCCGCCGTCTGCCGCGCGCGTTCCAGATCGCTGCTGAAAACGTGGTCCAGGGAAAAAGCCCGGAGCCGGCGGTTCAAGTCGGAAAGTTGAGCGCGTCCTTGCGCGCTAAGCGGCGGATTGCTGTGGCCGCAGAAACGTCCGGCCATCCCGGTATGCGCGTGCCGCACCAGGACCAGGGTGCAGCGTGCAGGCGATGCCGATTTGCGAGAGCGGCTCATGACCACACTCCGCAGACATACACCGCGATTTCCGCCAGTTGGTTGGTTGCGCCAAAACAATCGCCGGTGATGCCGCCGATCTGCGAGCGGTAGTACCAGGCGCTGAGCAGGGTGAGCAAGCTGACGATGGCGATGGGAAGCAGAGCATGCAGGCGCAGCGCCCAGCCCGCGATGGCAAATGCCAGCAGCGAACCAATCACGGCCGACGACAGCGGAATCTTGTGGGCCAGCTTGGCGCCCAGGCCGTCGCTGCGCGCCGAGGTCATGAAGGCGCCCATGGGCAGCGTGGTCCAGCGGCATAGAACATGGGCAGTGAGCAGATAGAAAGGGAAGCGCGCTGCCGGCATGGCGGAAAACAGCGCCCAGCGCGCCAGCAGCGACAAAGCGATGGCCAGAGTGCCGAAGCTGCCAATGCGGCTGTCGTGCATGATCTCCAACATGCGCGCTTTGGTCCAGCCCCCGCCCAGGGCGTCGGCCGTATCGGCGAGCCCATCTTCGTGAAAGCCGCCAGTGATGGCGACCAGATAAGTCAGCACCGCCAGGGCAACCACGCTCTGCGGCAGGTGCGGGCGCAGAGCGCGTTCGATGGCGATGCCGCCGAGCGCGACCACCGCGCCGATCAGGGGAAAGAACTTGGCGCCGCCCAGCACCATGCCGGGCTCAAAGCGGAAGGCGGGCACGGGAATCCGGGTCATGAATTGCACCGCCGCCGCCAGCTCGCGCAGGGTCTTCACGCTGGGGATGCCTCGCTGATTCCGGCCGAGCTGAAGGTGGCCATCTCGTTGTAGATCCGAATGGCCGCCTCGATCAGGGGAAAGGTCAACACGGCGCCGGTGCCTTCGCCCAGGCGCATATCCAATTGCACCAGCGGGCGCAGCTGCATGTGATCGAGCAGGGCGCGGTGTCCGGGCTCTTGCGAGAGATGTCCGGCAAAGATGGAGCCGCGCGCGTGCGGCGCAATGGCGCAAGCGACGGCTGCTCCGGCAGTGCAGATGAAGCCGTCGATGACGATGGCGATGCGCCACGCCGCCGCACCCAGCACCATGCCGGTGATGGCCGCAATCTCCAGACCGCCAACGCAGCCCAGCACTTCGAGGGCGTCTGGCCTGGTAGTGGGATAATCTCCGAAATGCCGCCGCAGCGCTTTGTCGATGATCTGCGACTTCGCCACGCGCCGCTGGTCATCGAGGCCGGTGCCGGCGCCGGTCAACTCCGAGACGGCGCGTCCGGTGAGCGCGGCCGTGATGGCGGTCGCCGCACTGGTGTTGCCAATGCCCATCTCGCCCAACGCGATCAGGGTGCGGCCCTGAGCGCTGGCTTCGGCCGCCAGATCGATGCCCACCTGGAGCGCGGCGTTCAGTTCGGCTTCCGACATCGCGGCTTCGCGGGCAAAGTTGCGGGTGCCGCGCCGCACTTTGCGATGCTCTAATCCCGCGACATCGGCGAAGTCGGCATCCACTCCCACGTCGACTACCACAATGTCAGACCCCGTATGCCGGGCCAGAACATTGATGGCCGCTCCACCATTCAGGAAGTTGCGGACCATCTGCTGTGTCACTTCGCGGGGATAGGCGCTGACGCCCTCGTCGGTAATGCCGTGATCGGCGGCGAAGACGTACACCGCTTTGCCGGCAATGCGCGGAACAGCTTCTCCGCGCCAGGCGACGTACTGCGCCGCCACCGCTTCCAGTTGACCCAGGCTGCCCAGGGGCTTGGTCAGGCAATCCAGATGTTGCTGGGCTTGCCGCCGGCGGCCATCGTCGCTCGCACAAATATCGGCGATGGTGCGCTCGATTGCCGCACTCAGCTTAATTGGCGTTTTCAGTTGAGCTTCCACGACTCGCCTCCGAAGGTGAACTTGATTCCCGAGCGGATGGTGAAGGGCAGCGCCGGATATCCGTAAACTTCCTGATAGTGCTGGTTCAAGATATTGGACATCGCTGCATACACGCTGAGGTATTTCTTGATCTGGTAGCTGCCGTACAAGTCGATTTTCTGATAGGCGGAATCGAGATTGCGGTTGGGCAGCAGCAGGGTGTTGCCGAAGTCGCTGTCGCTGAGGAAGGTGCTGTCGTCGCGGCGGGAGACGAAGGTCCCCATGGCCGACACCAGGAAGCGGCGAGGCGTCCAATTCACTCCGGCGAATCCGGTATTGGGGGCGATGCGGAATGGCCGCGCCCCTACCAGCGGGGAATACGCTCCAATCGGAATGCTGGGAAACAGCGGATTGATGGCCGGCGCCAGAGCGCTGCTGGAAAACGATTGCTGTACCACGGCGTCGGTATAGGTCCAGCCGGTGCGGACCATGACGTTGCGGTTTACCTGATATTGGAAACCTACTTCCGCGCCTTGGGCGCGATAGTCCAGGGTGTTGACGGCCGCTCCAAAAACGCCTTCAGCCATGGCTACGGCCTCCGGCACTCCCAGTTCCACCAGGGCGCTGCCGTCGACGAATTCGGCCTGGTTGGTGAATTCGTTGTGGAAGTATGTCACGGAGAGTTGCGCTTTGCCGTCGAACAATTGCTGTTGCAGGCCGCCGTCGTAGGTCCGCGAATCCTCCGCCAGGAAGGGCTGAATATGGTACTGCTGTATCAGTTGAGGGCCATTGGGAACCAGAGAGGTGTTGCTCAACAGACCATAGAGCGAATTGTTCTGGTAATAGATGCTGGGCTCTTTGATACCTTTGGCGAAGTTGAAGGTCAGACGGGTCCCGCTGAAGATGTGGCCATTGCCGGGGCGCACCAGATAGTAGGCCAGCGAAGCGCGCGGCGTGCCGGCGACGCCGAACACCGCGTTGTTTTCGATGCCCCCGCCCAGGGTATAGAAAAGCCGCTTCCATAGCCCGCCCTGGATTTCCATCAGGTAGCTGAAATTGTTACGGTCGGTGGATTCTTTTCCCACGTACGGGTTGTAAGTGAATCCGCTTTCGTTGGTATAACGAAAACCAAACAGCGCGGTAAGCTTTTCGTTTACGCGGTAGTCGGTCTGGGCGTAAACGGTGTTGGTGTTGGTCAGGTACGACGACAATTGCGGATAGACTCCCGCGTACTGGAAGATGGCCTGACCGGGATAGGGCAATCCGGGCTCAAGGGCCGCAACCGCAGCGGGGGTGACGTTGTATCCATTGGCGCCTTGCTGGGTGACCGGCGCTCCCAGGTAGTAGGACGGATAGCCCAGGCCGTAGGGATCGTACGGAATTCCCGTAGGCGCCCAGTCGTTATATTCCGAACGCAGCCGCACTCCGCCATAGCTCAGCTGGTTATGCCAGCGCGAGGTGGCATGGTTGTCCAGGGTGACGCCGAAGATGGTGTTTTGCTGATTGTCGGCGGCGTCGTCGGGAATGCCATAGGCAGCGATGGCGTTGGCCGAGTCGTATCCGGCTACCGCCCGCTGCGCCGTGAAGCGCAAGGTGGTATTGGAGTTGATCTGGACGCCCAGGTTGGCCAGGTAGACGCCGCGATGGAAGGCGCTGTCGGGCGTGCTGTTCTGGGTGCCGTATCCGGAATAGCCGCCGAAATAGTCGAGCCGCTTCCAGTAGCCGCCCACGCTGCCGTCTTCGTGATAGGTGCCGAAGGTGCCGCCGTCGGCGCCGATGATGAACTCCGGCAAAGGCGTGTCGCCATGCTGCGAAGTAATGCTGATGACGCTGGCCTGAGCGTCGGAGCCATAGAGCGCGCTGTTGGGGCCGCGCTGAAATTCAACTCGCTCCAGGCCGTCGGCCTGCAAATAGGAAAAATCCACGTTGCCGCCGATATCGTTGATGGGAATACCGTCCATCAGGACTTTATTGGCATCGCTGGGGCCGCCGCGAACATAGAGTGCGGTGAGCGCTCCCATCTGCCCGCTCTGCGAGGTCTGGCCGCCCAGCTGATCGCGCAGCGTGCTTTGCAAGTCGATGCGCGTGCTCAAATCAGTGTCGCTGATCACGCTGATCGAGGTGCCGGTCTGCGCTTCCGGCGTTTCCATCCCGGTGGCCGTTACCACAATGCTTTGCGCAATCACGGACGGCGAAAGCGTCAGCGTGATGTCCACGCCATGGCTGGGCTCGGCAAACACTTCCTGGCTGGTAGAGGAGGCGAAGGTCTGAGCTTCCGCCCGCACCGCATAACGGCCGGCCTGCTCAATCTTGAATTGAAACTTGCCCTCAGGGTCGCTTTTGGCGGTTTGGAGGTCTTTGCCGCCCTGGGTTAGTACAACCGTGGCTCCGGGAATGACCGCGCCTAGAGAATCGGTGACGGTGCCGGAGATGGCCGAATCGGCCGGCCAGGCTGGAATGGAAAATACCAGCAGCAGAAAAAGAAAAGCAGTGAGCGCGCGTTGCATAGTCTTCCCCCTCGGAAGAGTTTCTGGTTAATCACCGGGCCGGTCTCCTGACTCAGGACCCAACTGTCACCTTCCCGCTGGGCGCAGTGGTTGTCGACAGTTGGCGCTTCGTCCTTTACAGTTGCGGGGCAGTGGCGGATTTTCACCGCGCTTCCCGTACACCCTGTGAATTCGGTTGTGGTTGTCCATGCCATCTCAGTGAGATTGCACGGCGTGTATCTGCCGGGCTAAATCCTCCAAACCATCGAAGGCGACGGGCGCGGGGATCTGGATACGCTCGTCGGCCACAATCACCCGGCCGCGTCGCACCGCTTCCAGCGAGCTCCAGCCCGCGCGCTGTTGCATGTCCTTCAAGGTGACCGGACCACGCTGCATCAGCATGATGTAATCCGGCTTCCGGGGCAGGACGGCTTCCACGTTCAAGTGCAGCCAGTCTTGCGCCAGATCGTCGGTTACCGACTTGCCTCCGGCCGCAGAAATCATCTCGGTGATGAAGGCATTTCTTCCCGCGGTAATCAGCGGGTCAAGCGACAGCACCAGCAGCACCGTGGGCTTAGGCTTGCCGGCCGATTGCTCCCGCACCTTGCTCTCCCGCGCCCGCAAACTGGCGATCAGCGCGGTGGCTTCCTTTTGCCGTCCCATGATCAGGCCCACCTGCTCGACGGTGCGATAGATATTGGAAAGATTGCCGGTGTTGAACTGAAAAACCGGAATGCCTATGCGCTCCAGGCCATGAATGGTTTCCACGCCGTTGAACTCGGGCAGCGCCAGGACGATGTCAGGATGCAAAGCCACAATCTCTTCCAGCGAAGGATTGACCACGGCGCCGACGCTGGGCTTCTCGCGGGCAGCTTCGTGCGGATAGACGGTGTAATTGGTGATGCCGACCAGATCCGTCTGGGCTCCCAGCGCATAAACCGTATTGGTGAGGCTGGGCGAGAGGCTTACCGCGCGATGGACCTGATCGGGCACAGCCACCGAACGTCCCGTATCGTCGCGCTCAACGTGAACTGCCCAGGCGCAGGAGCTGAGGGCCAGCAGCAGCGGAAGGTAGCGCCAGAGCTTTCTCATCGCGCGGCCCCTACCGGCTGCGCCGTCTGCTTGATGATCAGCGGGCATCCCGCGACCATGAGAATGACTTCATCCGCCGCGGCCGCGATGCGCTGATTGATGCCGCCCAGCAGATCGCGATAGAGTCGCGCCACCTCGTTCTCCGGAACGATGCCGCCGCCTACTTCGTTGGAAACCAGAACGACGGACGCGGGAACGCTGCGCAGCAAGTGCGCCAGACGATCGGCATGGGCCAGCACGCGATCGCTATCCGACGCTTCGTGCGCCATCAGGTTGGCAGTCCATATGGTGAGGCAATCGATGACGATGATGTCGAACTGGCCATCGCCGCACTGCGCCAGCGCGTCTTCCAGGGCAAGCGGAGCTTCAATGGTGGTCCAGCCGGCAGGGCGCTCGGCACGATGGCGCGCAATGCGATCACGCATCTCGTCATCGCAGGCCTGACCGGTAGCCAGAAACGCCACGCGTGGGCCGCGCTCGGCAAATTCCTGCGCGTAGCGGCTCTTCCCGCTGCGCACCCCGCCCAGCACCAGAACAATCCTGGGGCTCGCGCCGTCAGACTTACTTCGTTCCGCAGACATACTTCATCCCGCGCACAAGTCGCATCTCGGACGGGAAAGCTCGTGCCGCTAAATTTCCAGAAGACCCCAATACACCGGTCGTCAAGATGCCGATTGACCCTCCCATCGAGGTCGGATCGGACAGTAAGGTAAGCGTCTGGCTGGATTTCCTGACTTGCGCCTCATCGGTCCTTGGCCGCCTTCCCAGAGCCTTAGCTCCAGTGGCTTGCTGGCCGGACCTCCGCGCTTACAGTTGCGGGGCAGTGGCGGATTTTCACCGCGCTTCCCAACTACCAGACATCTCCGGTATAACCTGCGCGAAGAGGAGTGTCAACGCTGATCATATGATCAGCGTACAACTTGCGTGTATTTTTCCCGAATTGGGAACGGCGAGGGGTCTGAGGTTGGTAGGCGCATGGCTTTATCGACATTTTCGGTGCAGGGATTGGGGGCTAGAGATTGGGGACTAGAGGGAAGCGGAGTGATCGCGACGCAAACTAAGGCGTGATTTCCCATAGCCCGCCGCAAGTACCGCTATCGTCGCCACGCGGCGCTCGGCCGCAGCCGAGCGCCTCCCATCCCGGGCCGGCCGTTAACCGTACTTGAGGTCGGTGCTCTGTCCGACTTCGATGATATAGCCGTCAGGATCGCGGATGTAGCAGCGGATCTCGCCGTACTTGGGGATGGGCTCCGTGATGAACTCGGCGCCTCGACTTTTCCATAATTCATAGCACGCTTGAATATCCGCAACGCGGAAATTCATAAAGCTGTTGAGGTGATTCGGGTCGGGGACGCTGAGCGTTACCGTCGGCTTATCTGGCGTCGGCCCGCCTCCAACGTTCAGAATCATCCAGATATTCGCAAGCTGAAGGTACGGAGGCGCGTTGCCGTCACCCATGGTCAGAATTTTAGCGCCGAAGACCTTTTCGTAGTAGCGAGCCGATCGCTCGACGTCGGCGACGGTGAGAAAATGCGCGATGCTGATCCCCTCCTTCGGGGGCATCTCATAGCTCTTCTGTTCGATTTGTACGCTATTCATTGACGACTCCTGTTGAGTGCCGGTAAAAGAAGTTTCAGAAGCGCTTCATCCGAGAACGGGTTCTGACCTGAGATCAGCTCGCGATCTTGCAGGACGTAGCTCGACCATGGAGCGAGCACACTCACGTCGCCACCCGCCGTCTTCAAGGCGAAGTCCGGGTAGAAGAGAACCTTGCCACCAATCTCAAGCGGCTCCCGCTGCTGCTCTTCGGCTGTCGAAAAGATAGTCATCTTGTATCCGGCATAGATCCAACCTTGAGCCTTGGCCCGCGCTCCAGCGACATCGCCCGCCGTCAGCGCGGCGACGAACTCGGTCGAATTCGGGAGAGCCGAGAGTAGTGAAATCGGGCCATGGCACAGCACCGCCGTAGGCTTGGATGTTTCGTGAAAGTGTCTCATGACTATGCCGGCATTGGGGTCGTCGAGAAGATCGATCATCGGGCCATGGCCGCCGGGGACGAAAACAGCGTTATATTGATCCAGGCCTGACGCGATGACATCCGCTATGCGAGTTGGATCTCTGAGCCCAGTCAGGCCGTCGCGGAATACCATATAGTCCTGAAGCTTGGCCGCGTCCCCGCCGAAGAAATCGGCGACCTCTGAATGCACATCCACTTGGGGCGCGTTGCCTTCGGGGTTGGCGAAGGTGATTTCGTAGCCCTCCTTCATCAGGCCGCGAACCGGGACCGTCAACTCGTTGAGGTAGTAGCCTGCGCCCTTATAAAGCCCGCCATCTTTCAAGCGCAAGCCGCGACCGCTCGAGACCAGCACCAATATTTTTCCTTTTGTTGTCATTTTGTTCTCCTCTCTGAAATCGGGACTAAGACTGGGGACAGACGCGACCTCCCATTCATTGAAATTGGGAGACGCCCTTCGCGACCGCAAGCAGCACCCGGCTCGTTTGGATTAGGCGTTAGGGTTGGCAGCCACCCGCCAGCCATTCAGCAAATAGATCAATGTGCGATTGAGGCCAAGGACCTTCTCCTAGTGGAGGCGGGGGCGGCATAACCGCACCACCGATTCCCCGAATGCGGTCGTAGATGGCCGATGCGTGCGCCTTTACTTCGTCATAACTCGCCAGGTTGAACCCTTTTTTCATCCCCTGAATGTCTCGGTCGGTAAAAAGCGGGCGAATGTCCGCTGCGAAGCTCGTCGTCTTGCTCATATGCGTCCTCCTCTGTCGTTGTTTCCTTGTGCCGTCGCGGTTGCTGTAGCTTACGACTGCGGGAATCCGAACATCAACCACGACTGATTAGCTACCCAATGCGGGTACAGCTCCGTCATCTGATCGAACAGCTCCTGGTCGGAGGTTGCGGTTTTCTGCAACCGATCGAAGTCCTGAAGATAACGCTTGGTGTCCTGGATGGTCGAGGGAGAGTCGGGCGCGCCCGTCTTTTTGTGGCCGGCGACAACCATCGCCGGATTCAGCGCCGCTAACCGGTCCAGCGCCACAATCCAATTCTGCCGGCTCTCGGGGGTGGTGTCGCCGACGTAGATGCGGCACTGGTTGTACACCACGTCGCCGGCGACGACGAGGCCGATCGATGGAACGTATAGCGACGTCGAATCGGGACTATCGGTGCGGCCCTCCTTGAGGATGCGCAATTCCTGGCCTTCAAGAGTGAACGTGTCGTGCTCATAGGGCTCCGGCGGCACCAGCTTGGTGGCCACTTGCCCAGGAAACATCCGCCGGGCCAACCGCTCCACGGTGGGAGTGAAAGACATCTGCATGGCGCTCACTGCCTCGGGCGTGGCTATCGCCCGCGCGCCCGGGAAACGGTCGAGCAGAATGCTGAGACCGTAGAAGTGGTCGAAATGGGCGTGCGTTATATAGATGGTCTCCAGGTTGCGGTTGTGCAGAGCCACCCAATCCGCGAGAGCCTCGGCCTCAGCCACCGTCCCCATTGCGTCCACCAGCACCGCGTCGTACTCGCCGAAGATCAACGTCGACGTGATCGGGTCAAAGGCGAGGGCTTCGCCGAAGGGCTTTGGCCGCTCGCCGACCATGGCCTTTCCCGGGGCGGTAAAAACGTTCACACTAAGCGTGTCCATTCGGTATCCCTTCCGATGTCAGAGCGAGTGACTGTTCAAGGCAAGATTGGCAGAAGCGCGACGATGAATCCATTGGACGAACCGATCGACCCCAAAGTCTCAGCAAATTTTTTGCCGGGTGCCCCGGGTCTCCCGGGGTTTGAGACCCGGGCCGAGGCGAGTTGCTGCCGTAGGTCAACTGTTGTCTTTCGGAATATCAGCTTGAGAACACACAAGGTGGGTGATGGGCGAGGGAACTCCCAGGTCTCGAAACCCGCGAGACCTGGGGCACCCGGCTCTCGCTACACCTCCACTCCGAGTAACCGTGTCTCCATTCGCGAAGATCCAAACGCAGAAGTGTTACCGCAATGACCACAAAGTGCCCGCTAACAAGCTGCTATCACCAACCATAGTGATAGCTGTCACTGCCTTAGTTCTTAGTTTCAGCAAGCCTTTATAAGTTGGAAGCGTCGGCATTTCCAAGCCGCCGCAACGTCCATGAGCTTGCAGGTGACGCTGCTGTTTCCCAAAGACAAGCAAATAGCCGCAAATGCCGCAGGAGCGTTCCTCGTCGGCTGACGTGTGAGAAAGCTCCGGTGAGACATAAAAAGGTTTTGGCGGTTTGATTTCGGTTTAGGCGTAATAGGAGGGGAAGAGGATATGAAGGGCATGAGGACATTCGCAGTCATTCTGGGGCTCTGCACCGTGGTTGTAGTGATGCTCGTACCCAGCGCTATCGCCACCGAGAAGGCCGACTACGTTTTCAAGAACGGCGCGATCTACACGATCGACAGCCAGAATCCTACAGCCCAGGCGATTGCCATCACGGGTAAACATATTTCCTACGTCGGAACCAACGAAGGCGTCCAGGCGTTCGTCGGCGACAAGACGCAGGTCATCGATCTCAAAGGTCAGATGCTTCTGCCCGGATTCATTGAATCGCACATCCACCCGACGATGGCGTTGGTAGCAGAAGGCGCCGACTTGCAGTTCGACTCGCTTGACCAGTTGCTCGCATCGGTGAAGAAGTGGGCCGACGCTCACCCTGACGCCAAGGTGATTCGCGGCTTTGGATGGCGCTACTCTCTCTTTCCCACGACTGGTCCAACTAAAGAGCCTCTCGACAAACTATTCCCCGACCGTCCTGTATTCCTCTTTGCGATTGACGGCCACAGCGGATGGGTAAACAGCAACGCGCTGGAGATGGCCGGAGTGAACACCAAAAGTCCGGACCCGGTGCCCGGCTTCAGCTTCTTCGCGCGGGACCCCAAGACTGGTGAACTTACAGGTTGGGTGGTCGAGGGACCAGCGGAACAAGCTGTGTTTTTCAAACTGCAGCCGCCTTCCGCCGAACTCGCCATTGCGGCTATGACCGAAATGTTGCCGAAGTTCTCGGCGGCGGGCATTACGGCCGTGTTTGACGCCGGAATTTCCACGATGTCGACCGAGGACGGCTTGGATGGCTATCAGAATTTAGAGAAAGAAAACAAGCTGCCGATCAGGGTCGTGGCCAGCTACTACTGGAACAATCCTGCGACAGAGGATCCGGCGGGAATTGCGCTGAAGCTCCGGGACAAGTATCACTCCGAGCTGGTGCAGTTCCGGGCATTAAAGGTCAACGCCGACGGCGGAGAGGCCCAGCACACGGCCGTGCTGCTGAAGCCCTACTTCGACCGGCCCGGCTTCTATGGCGACTACCTTCTCGATCCCAAGCTCATGGAGGCAGCAGTCCTGAAGGCGCAGGCGAACGGACTGGATACCCACTGCCACTGCTATGGGGACGCCGCAATTCGTGCGTATCTGGACATTGTGGCCAAGGCCCAGAAGCAATACCCCAATAGCCCCTCACGGCACACCATTGCACATTCCCTGATGATTACGGACCAGGATGTGCCGCGCTTCAAAGAACTCAACGTCACCATGCAGACATCTCCGCAGTGGATCACCCCCGACCCTTATAGCGAGATGGTTGTCAAAATCCTCGGTCCGAGATGTGGTCAACACGGAGTGGGCCCGCATGAATTCGGTATCGAAGGCGGGAGGTCGCCTGGCATTCGGGACCGACTGGCCGGCAGCCGGCTACGTTTCGAGTTATCAAGCCGCTCGATGCAATCCAGGTGGCGCTGACGCGTGCCATTCTCCGCAGTACGGCGACAAGCAGTTCACGCCCATCATGCCGCCGGTGAACGAGCGCATCACGCTAGATCAAGCTCTCAAGGCCTCTACGCTCGATTCGGCTTACGTATTGGATCTGGAGAAGCGGATTGGCTCTCTCGAGGTTGGAAAGCTGGCCGATATCGTTGTACTGGAGAAAGACCTGTACAAGATTCCTCCGGCCGACATCAGCACAACCAAAGTGAAGCTGACCATGATGAATGGCAAGGTGACCTATCGCGCAGAGTAAGTCGCTGGATGATGTTGCGGAGCCCCACCCGAGCTTGCTGTTGACAAAGCTGGAATGCCCAAAGCGCCGTGCTCAGGGCTCAATGAGTAACTCGGACTGAAATCAACAGTTGAACCAAGGGTCGCTTATCCCGAGAGGCGACTATTCGGCCGAGCGGCGAGCAGGCTGTTCTAACCAAGCCCTCGCCGCCAGCCTCAGCCGTATCTCGCGCATGACGATCGTCAAAAAGGTCAAACTCCTATTTCGCCTGCACTAGCCCCGCAATAACAGCAGCAACTTTATCGAGTATCTGGTTCCAGCCCTCCATTTGACCGCTATTTTTCGCACTCTCCATGGGTTCATTTCCAATGAAGGTGAGTTTCGTCTGGCCGTTTCCGAGATCCTCAAAGATGGTCACGTCGTACGCACCCTCTATAGCCTCATGTTCTATTCCTAATTGCGCAGGATCAATCTTGTTTCCCTTCGAGTCCGAAAAGTACATGGAGGAAACGATTTTCTCGTGCAGAATGATCTCGTGGTATTCACCAGCATTCCAGCACTCCTGCCCATCCGGCGTCTTCATGCAGCAGAGGAATTTTCCCCCAACGCGAAAATCCATCTGGCAAACGGGCGCAGTAAAGCCCTTCGGTCCCCACCACTGCATCACATATTTCGGGTCTGTCCACGCCTTCCAAACCAACTCGCGTGGGGCATCAAAGACTCTGGTAACGACCATCCGCTCAATTTCGCTAACCGTGTTTTTTGTCATCTCTGACCTCCTCTTTCTTCATTCGATTTACAACTACGTCCAGTTTGTCGAAACTCTCTTCCCAGAATCGGCGATAGCTGATCGCCCAGTCGCTGACTGGCTTAATCGCCTCGGGCCTAAGCGTGCACACACTCTCCCGTCCACGCTTCGTCTTGATTACAATCCGCGCCCGCACCAGGTAGGCAATGTGTTTTGAAATCATCTGCTGCGAGAGTGCAAACGGTTCCGTCAATCCATGCACAGAGGCAGGCCCATGCGAGAGTCGTTGGATCATGGCTCGCCGGGTTGGATCAGACAAAGCCGCAAATGTTGTACCTAATTTATCCACAACCATATGGTAGTGGATTTTCGGCCCGATGTCAAAGGTAAATTTTGCGATTCGTGATTTCCGTCCCGAGCCTCTTAACCCTGACACCTGCGCTCATTGATGCTCTGCGCAGGAGGGCGAGCCGGCAAGGGTTATGGCGCTGGCATCAGGGGCAGGGTGGTGCCCCGGGTCTCGCGGTGCTTGAGACCTGGGCCCGTGCGAGCGGCTGCCATGGGACAGCTGTTGTCTTTCGGAATGTCAGCTTGAGAACACGCAAGGTGGGTGATAGGTGGCGGACCTCCCAGGTCTCGAAACCCGCGAGACCTGGGGCACCCGGCACCCTGCGATCACAACATGGAAGGAACTTTGGTGGAGGCGGCGGGAGTTGAACCCGCGTCCGAAAATGTTACTGGCAAAGAGCCTACATACTTAGTCCAATTCATGCGCCGGAATTACCCGGCACTCTCGCCAGCCCCGCTCAGAATGGACAAGAAACGGGGCCAGGCCAGCCTGATGATCTCGCCGCAAACTCACAGGCGGAGAGTTTGCAGCCAGCTCACTGTGCGACGCCCTTTCTCAGCCCATGAGCAAAGCCGATGAGGACGGCAACTTAACTAATTAAGCTGCGTATGCCAGGTTTTGGTTGGCAATTGTGTTTTTGCACACGATTACGGATGCATGCACTCCGGTATGCCTCTTTGCCGCAATCACTTCCGTCGAAGCCGTGACGCCCCCATACTGAAGCCAATCGCGATCAACTTAACTGTAGCAGTAAAGACAGCTAAGTCAAACATATGCCGAGTTAGATGCGCAGATCGCGCGTTGGGACTCGCTGCCGCAATTGGCGAGTCCAAGGACTAGGGCTTCGGGTCTAAGGGCAAGATGCGCGTGGTGGCGCCGAACTTCCGGTAATGCTGGAAGAGGATGACATTCGTCGTGCAGGCGCCCATCCCGTACATTCCCTGATTGCACAGGGTGAATTCTGACCTGATCGGGAGCAGGAACGTTCCGACCTCGCTGAGTGCGGTCATGGCGTAATCGATTACTGTAGTGGCTGAAGTTATCTCCGATCCCGCAGGCAGACTTACGGGATGCATCTCCTCGCGCAAGGGCCTTCCGGTTTGCGCTTGCAGCCAGACTTCGCCATAGAATTCTGGCCGGAAGGAGCGGCCGTCGGCGATGCGAAACATCCAGAAGACATTTTTCTTCTCGGGAACGTGGAACTCGTAAATCGCCACCGGCTGATTGCGCAACACAGATGTCTTCTTGAATTTGAATTCGGTTGCGCCCGGTATCCTGAACAGGTCCAGCAGGGCTGGGCCGAACTCGCCGGTGGAACTGAACTGGATGCTGTTAGGAGGGCTGGTGGTGATGCTGCTGGCCGGAGCCGGTCGCCCGTCGATAGTGACGTTGGAATAGGTCTCCAAGCCTCTCTGGAACGTAACTTGCGCTTTGATGACCGTCTTCGACATTCCCTCTGACGTGGTGGTCTGCTGAACAATGAAGTCGGGCAACTGGTGACGGTAGGTGAGGGCAAATTCGCAGAGCTTGGAAACCAGGTCCAGACGGGCATCGCTGGCGGCGAACGTTCCGCAGTCGACTGCGTTCGCAGCAGCAGTGCTTGGTGCAGGCTTAGCGGCGTCCGGCTGCGCGGGAGCTGTCTGTGCCAAGACCGTTGTCGGCAGCATCGCCGCTACCAGCAGCAGCAGTCGGCAATATCGGGGGACTATCATGGCGGACGTTTTCGTTCCATGATATTGATCTGCCCGGCTGGCGAAGTCAATTTCTGAGACGCGGGCAGCGGGATTTCCGATTCGAACGACAACATTTTTCCTCCGCGAAAACTGAAGCAAAAATGCCGGGCCGGTCGTAATAGTATCGGGGATAGGAAACCGGATGCGCGCGCAGGAGGATCTATGGCGGAGCAGGGATCGGCGGGCGACTACCTAGAGACACAGGGGAATCCATGGGCCACGGCGCTGGCGGCCATGTCGGTGGGCGCAGGGTTTTTCGCATTATGGTTCTGGCTGCTGCCGGGATGGCTGGGCTTCCGCGTGGAAGCGGCGAGCGGCGCAGGTTGGATGGCTGGCGGCCATTCCGTCAGTGCTGGGATTTGCCGTGGCGTTGCGCTGCGTCTGGGATTTTGGATGGACGGGACGCGGTACTCCCGCTCCCATGGGGCCGCCGCAGCGATTGGTGGTGGTCGGCGTTTACCGCTATGTGAGGAATCCCATGTACCTGGGATTTGCGCTGGGCTGGATTGGGCTGTGGGTGGTCTTCGGACACGCCAGCTTGGCTGCCATCGCAGGCGTAGCGGCCGTCGCGCTCGGAGTGCATTTGTTCGTGGTCTTCTATGAGGAGCCCACGCTGCGCAACAAATTCGGCGCGGACTACATCGAGTATTGCCGCCACGTCGGCCGCTGGTGGCTCCGCCTGCATAGCTGGAAACAGCTTCCCGGGACGACAGCAACAGAGAAGAGTTAAGGAGGCTGAATACCTTGCCGACTTGCCGCAGGGGCTAAAGAGGCCGTGTCGCAACCGGAATACAAATTTGGTGGTGGAACCAACGGCCCGAACAACGGATCAAACTAGCCGCGCAGCGGCGAGATGAAGTTAGCCGGGGCCGTCAGGCCCCGGTCAGGGCGGGTAATAGTATGAGCCGCAGAAGCGGCGACACTGGGTTGCGACGCAGCATCTAAGGCCGTATTGATTTTTCCGATGCTTGCGGCGGGGCTAACGGGACAGGCTCCGGTGCCGCCGGCTGAAGCCGGCTCGGGAAGAAAATATGCGGCTTATCGGCACGACTGAAGTCAAGATTATCCCCTTGACTCAAACGGGGGAACGGCGCACAATCAAGCCAAGACAGGATTGTATCCCGCCGGGCAGGAGTGTGCGTGGGTAGCGAGATTCCAAAACATTACGCGGATATACCGGTTCCCCAACCCCATTTTTTACGGAGGGTATGGATGTGGATTGGGCGGTGGTTCGCGGCGATGGCTGATGTTGGCAAGCACCCATCTAAGTTGTGGCATCTGTCTGCGAGATGGCCTGTATTTGGTGTCATCCTCGCGCTGGGGATTGGCGTGACCAGTATCGGCGAATATGGTCTCGGCTGTGGCCTCATTTTACTGTCCGCGTTTTCTCTGCTTTCAAAACTCTGGCATACAGAGGACGGATGGTTCCTAAGGATCATAGGAGCATTCTTTATCGCGTTTGTATTAATGCTGGCTACTATTGTGGTATGGGACGCGAAGGGAAATCAAGACTGGTCGCGCCTGCCGCACGCCAGTCATCGGCTGATGGTTGCACTTGGCATATCTAAAGAACAAGTACTGCCTGTATATCCACGGCCACAATTCGCGCACGATATTCGTATATCTCACGACCACCCGTACAAGAATGGGATTGTCGTAGACGGAATAAAATGGAGAGCTGATCTTCGAGAATATTTCTTTACGATCCAGAATATAAGTCAAAACGTGGAAGTATCTAACTTTAGAGAACATTTGTTCCTTCCGGTCGCTGCCCTACAAATGGAAATTGTTTCCTGTCTCGGTTGTGAGGGCGTGAGCATTTCCATGGGCGACGGTTCTTCAAAAACCGTCATTATCCAAGATGGGAAAATAGTCAGAGCGGATGACAATAGCGGAATGAATGACGTTTCGGTTGCCGTCTCTAGGATGCTGCCAGAGGCAACGCTGACAATGAAAATGATCGCTAGTGCAATTGTCAACAACCCTAACAAGGTTCCTGGTGTCATGATGTATGGCAGTAATTTCGTCACCCCTTCCGGTCTGGAGCACTTTGGAAGGATGATTAGATTTATGACCGTAGCAGAAGACGGCAAGATAAATATTGGCCCAGAGTTACATAAGAGAGGGCAGACATTCCAAGTTCCCATTATATGGTCGATTGGGGGCCCGCTGCCGGAACGGAGCCAAGCTATAACACCGGGAGTCCGCGTCTCTCAGGATGTCTCTGACAGGCCGGATGACGAATGATATTTATGCGGCGGCGGTTAGTTTCTTGTATTCAACATGCTCCGCTTCCAGCATCTTTAGAAGCGTGTCGCGGAACAGAAAGCGGTTTTTACGGTTATCGAACCGGAAGCACATTTCGTCAAGGTAGGCTTGCAGATGCTTCGCGCTGATCTTATGCCATGTTCCAACAATCCCGCGCTTGAGCAAGCGAGAATGCGGACTCAACGGTGTTCGTGTACACGTCGCCAACGGCGTAAATGCCATCCTTGTGCTTGATGGTCTTGTGCTCGCAGAGTACGCCAGCATCGTGCAAAGCCTTCGGGTAGCCCGCGAATTCATCGGTCATAATCACGTCAACATTCTGCGAGATGTTCTCGCGGATGTACTTCGCCAGCGTCCCGCTCTTAACATCTGCAGCGTGGAAGAAGCGAAGTTCGCCGCCGCGCTGACGGATGCCGATAACAACCTGCTTCTTGCACTCTGGATGCCCGGCCTTATGCTGGTGGCCGCGATTGCGGCCGCCGACAAAGGTTTCGTCAACTTCTATCGTGCCGCCCAGCTTGGGGCGATCTTCGGCAGCGGCCATCGCAGCGCGAATCCGGTGGCAGAGATACCATGCGGTTTTATAGCTCTTCTTGCCAAGCATCCGATAAACCTGATTGGCCGAAATGCCCTTCTTGGATTCGGTCATCAGGTAGGTAACAAAGAACCACTTAGTCAGCGGCAGGTGGGAGTCATGGAACATCGTCCCCACGGTCACAGAGAATTGGTAGTGGCATGAATTGCAGTCATACACCTTGCGCTCGTTTACTGGCGTCACCTTATCGTGACCGCAGCGAAGGCACTGTTACGCCCTTCGGCCAGCGCAGATGCGTCAATGCTTCGCGGCACTTGTCATCAGTTCCAAACTTCTCAACCAGCGTCATCAGATCAACGGGAGTGGAGGTCATAGCGTCACCATGCCAAAGAAGTAAGAAGCGCCCAATCGAGATGACCAGCGACGAACTGGCGGCGCATGTATTCCACCCGAAACTGTTGCGGCCGCAAAGAAGCACATCGAGCAGTCGAATGCTGCGAAATCGCCAGTAAAATCAACCCGAAAGCGTGCCAAATGATTCATCTAGCACAATGTAGCATGGAGGGGAGTTTGAGTCAAGTAGATAATCCTGACTGAAGTCAAGCCCTGTTACAAACCACCTCGAGAGCGACGCTTCCAGCGGCCTGTAAAGCCATGCCCTTTCAAAACTGGGAGCTAAGCAGAGTTTGCTTGGGCTTTTCGTCCTTCCGACCGATTCCTGCATCCCTGGCCGGGGAGAATCATCCAAACCTTTTGTTTGCCTGTTAGTCTGATACCCGTGGTGCGAATGCACGAAGCGATGATCCGGTTGCTGCAAGGGACTGCTCGTCCTGGTTTGCTTGCGCCGGCGCTCGGCGCTGTTGTTGCCGGGAGACGATCGCGTGATTCCCGACTGCATCTCCTTCAACGCCATTCCCCATACCACCCGCATCTTCAGCGACTTCCTTTCTTATTCTCCCGCGATCCACAGGTTTTATCCTACGCAGCCGGATGCCGCGCACATCGCCGCTTTCGCCAAGTCAGTGCCGCGCGATGGGCGCGGCAGGCCGCGGTAGCCGACGCGCTGGAGAAACAGAATCGCGCCTGGGGAGCTTCGGAGGCGACGCTGAAGAACATTCAGCGGCCTGCGTGACGGAGCGTTTGCGGTGGTTACCGGGCAGCAGGTGGGACTGTTTGGAGGCCCGCTGCTGTCGCTGTTCAAGGCGGCGTCGGCACTGGCCCTGGCGAAACAGGTTGAGGCGCTGGGAGCGGAGTGTGTGCCGGTGTTCTGGCTGGCCAGCGAAGATCACGATCTGGCAGAAGTGAATCAGTCGCTGCTGCTGACGCACGATTTCCAGCTGGTTCCCTTCAAGGTTGCGACCAGCGGCATCGAGGGCGCTCCGGTCGCGAGCATCCGCTTTGCAGAAGGAACGAACGATACGGTCCGGCAAGCTGCGGAATTGCTGGGCGAATCGCTGGCTGCGGATTATCTGCGCGAGAGCTATGCCGAGGGCGAGACGTTCTCCAACGCCTATGCCAAGCTCTACGCCCGCATCTTTGGCGAGCATGGACTGATCCTTCTCGATCCTGCCGACCCCGAACTGCATCGCATCGCAACGCCGCTGTTTGTAGACGCCATCCGGCGCGCCGCTGAAATGGACGATGCGCTGCTGGCCCGCAACCGCGAATTGCAGGCGGAAAAATATCACGAGCAGGTAAAGATCACAGCTGAGTCGACGCCGCTGTTCGCGCTGGTGGAAGGTGCGCGCGTTGCCATCCATCGCGCCAACGGCCAGTTCAAGATCGGGCGGGAAGTCGTTTCCGGCGACGAATTGCAACGCCGCATCCAGGCTGCGCCGGAGAACTTCAATGCCAATGTGCTGTTGCGCCCGGTGCTCCAGGATTACTGGCTGCCCACGCTGGCCTATATCGGCGGGCCGGCGGAGGTGGCATATTTTGCGCAGGCCGCCGTGGTGTATCAGAAGCTGCTGGGGCGCGTCACGCCTATCGTGTCGCGCATGAGCGCAACCCTGATTGAGCCGCGCATCGAACGCCTGCTGACCAAGTACCACGTGGATCTGCCGGAACTTTTTCACGGTGAATGCCAGCTTCGCGACTGCATGGCGGCGCGCTCGTTGCCGCCGGAGCTGAAGCAGGATTTCGAGCAGGCGAGACGTGCCGTGGATGAAGCCATGCAGCGCGCCAGCGGATCGTTGCAGAAACTGGATCCTACGCTGGTGGAAGCTGCCACGCGCGCGACCAGCAAAATGCGCTATCAGATCGACCGGCTGGAGAAGCGCGCCGCACAGGCCGAGCTGCGCCGGAGCGAGATCATCACCCGCCACGCCGCGCAAATCGAGAACGCCGTTTATCCCCACAAGACGCTGCAGGAGCGCGAGATCGCCGGACTGTATTTCTACGCGAAGTACGGGCCGGAGTTGATCGACCGCCTGGTGGAGCTGGCGCAGACCCGTTGTCCCGAGCACAAAGTGCTGGTTTTGGGCGGTTGACGCGCAAGAAATATTGCCATTTGCCGTCTTTCGGAGGTACAATCCCGCAAAATGGATCGTTGGGGTGAGCCAACGTAAAAACCAGGGTCCGGCATCTCAGGTCTGAAGTTTGGAGTGCCAGCCATGCATAGCGAAGAGCTCTTTAAGCAAGTGGAGCGTCTCTTACAGCGGAAGCTATCGCCGGAAGAGTACAAGTTTCTGGTGGTTGCCAGTCAGGTAAACAACTCGAAGAAGAAGGCCGTCGCCAAGGCGGCGAGCGGGACATCCAGAGTTGCGTAGCCAGCCCTCGCAGTAACCAACCTCGCCCACCACCATCGCGGGTTGCCGACGGCAGCCTATCTGTTATATTTGGCCTTCATCCCACCCGCAGCAAGACTGTAGACAGGAGCGGCATCATGGGTCATCACAAGTCGAGCCCGCAGCGGCTACCGGCATTCTCATGCTCGGCGACCAGCCGATGGTCGTTGGCGCCGAAGCGATCACACCTGAACTCGGTTACCCGCTGTGGCCAGCCGAGCTTCCAAGATGCGTGTTGATCTTCGGCCGACCGTTGGATGAGGCTTTGTTGGAGCCGGGTGTCCGGCCGCGCGCAGATCTCCGGGCTTCATCTTCTGGGAAAAGCAGAAGTCGCGCTCCAGGCGACGTTGCCCCTTGTCGGCCCCAACGGGACGACCATCGCCACGCTCACCTGGACGCCGGATTTGCCTTCGCAGCGGTTGATATGGCCGCTCGTCCCCGCGGTCGGCGCCTTCTTGGCGAGCGCGCTCGGATTGCTGTGGTGGTTCTTGCACCGCCTGCGCGGCCTCGGCGACACCCTCCTACGCCAGGCGATCGTGATCTACCAAATTGACAGGACGCCATTTCGGCACCGATTCTGAAGGCGCGATCGCCAAGCTGGAACGCCGGCGCCGCAAGAATGTTCGGCTACAGCCGCGGCCAGGTGATCGGCCAGCCCCTCAGCCTCATCTATCCCGGATCTTGCCCCACAGGCGCTCGCCGATGGCGTTGCAGCGTTCAAGGCGGGCAAGAATCCGTCGAGCTTGAGCTATCGGCGCGCCGCCAGACCGGAGACGTCTTCCCCGCCCACGTCTCTCTCTTTCCGATCAGGAGCAAACTCGGAGAGATCGTCGGGACGATCGGCTATGGCCTCGACATATCCAGGCAGAAGCAGCTGGAAGCGAAGCTCGAAGAGTTGGCGACAGTGGATGTGCTCACGGGCGCCTATAACCGCCGCTACCTCCAGGCCCACGCTCCGGTCGAGGTTCAGCGGGCGCAGCGCTTCAAGCGTCCCCTGTCCTTTTGTTTCTCGACCTCGATCACTTCAAACAGGTGAACGACCGTTCGGACACCCGTTCGGGGATCTCGTGCTGACCATGTTTTCCGCCGTGTGCCGCGGGGCGCTACGACCCTCGGATGTGTTCGTGCGCTATGGCGGCGAGGAGTTCCTGATCATGCTCCCCAATCCCGATTGACCAAGCCCTCGCCGTCGCCCAGCGACTTGCCGTGAACGTAGACAGGACGACATTTTCCCTCGATCCGCCCTTCCGCGGCCTCACCGTCAGTATCGGCGTGTCTCAGCTCAGGGAGTCGGGGGATACGTTCGAAACTATCCTGGCGCAAATCATGGGCAACCTACCGCGCCAAGGAACTCGGGCGGGACAGGATCGAAACCGAACTGTAAGGATGACCTTAGAGAAGGCATGCGATGCGCGGGCGCCGCATCTGCGGCCAGAGATGGTTCTCCTCCGGACGGAAGCCGCCGCCGATCCCGCCGCCTTTCGTCCCTTTTGGAGGCCGGGACTTCCATCACGCGCAGGCGCGGTCACGGATGGATGTCGTCTCGAAACCGGCCCTGTATGTCAACCACGTCATCGAGCCGGCGAACGAATGCATCGATGCAGTCGCGGTCGAACTTCTGCCTCGCAAGCCCTTGCATATACTCAAGGGCTTCCTCGTTGGGCCATTTGCGCTTATAGGGCCGATAGCTCGTCAGAGCATCAAAGACATCGGCCACCGCGACGAGCCGCCCCTCGATCGGGATTTGGTCGCCGCGTGCGCCGGCCGGGTATCCCGAACCATCGACATGCTCGTGGTGAAAGGCAATGATGTTGCGCGCCATGAAGATGTAGGGGACGGTATCGAGGCCGAATTCCTTGGTCATCGCATCGATGATCGCGGTCCCCTTTTCGAGCATGGAGCTGCGCCACAT
>CAVWLH010000007.1:0-480052 GCA_963755925.1 uncultured Acidobacteriaceae bacterium
CCAATTCGCCGCTGCGAATGACCCCCACGCCCACGACGTTGAAGGATGGATCGAGGATGCTGGCACGATGCGGTGGCGAATGCATCAGCCCTTCATGCGCTGCCGCGATGGTGCGGTTATTAAGGGCAATGTTTTCGCTCTGACGGTCGGAAGGCAAGTTCTGGTTGCTGAATCGGATTTGCAGCGGCGGCTCGCCATCCACCTGATGCGAAAGCTGCCCGTGCTGTGCCATCAGCTCCGTGTGCTTGCGCGCAGCCCGCGTCAGGCGCTCATCGACGGTCAGTGGCTGAAGGCTGTGCTCGCGGCGCGCCTGGTTGAGCAACTGCACCAGTTGCGCCTCACCCGCAGTGTCGAAAGTTGGCTGAGCACTGGCCGCAGCCCCCGCTTGTAAGTTGAACGCCAAAGTGACATGCATTCGACAGTCCGCGAGCACGTGTACCGGGAACAATAGAAGGACAGCCAAACACCAGAAGGCCGCCCGCGGGCGAGGACTCACTGCTTTATCGCTGGGCATCGTTTCTTTGTGGCGATCAATCCAGAGCGCGAATGCTCTATTGTCCGCTAGACCCGAAGCCTTTGGCGCCGCGGGCCGTCTCATTTAACTCGCTCTCCGTCACTTCGCCTGCCAGAAAAGGATGCTCCAGCAGTTGGGCAATCTTGTCGCCTTTTTGGATGGTGTAGGCTTCGTCGCCAAGATTCTCCATCAGCACAATGATCTCGCCGCGATAGCCGGCGTCGATCACGCCGGCATTGCACAGCAGACGCTTCTTCGCCAATCCGGAGCGGGTCTTGACGATACCGCCGGCCGTCGGGACAAATGCGATAGCGATGCCGGTGTGGACGCCGGCCGCGCCATGGGCGGGGACGGTTAGCTCTTCGGCGGAGTACAAGTCATAGCCGATGTCTTCTCCGGGATGAGCGACCGTCGGCAGGATGGCGTCAGGTGATAAGCGTTTTACTTTGAGCATGGCTAGTTTGCAACGTGCGAGTTCATCCCCAAGCTGGGCACGGCATCGGGAGACTGGTTGGTTTCGGTAAGGCCTGGATTCAGCTCACCGCGCCGGCGCCAAAAATAGATAGCGAAGACCACTACCACAAGCGGCAGCACCGCACCGAACTCGTCGATAAACCAGGCTGTCTTGCCGGTATTTCTGGTGAGGGGAGTGAAGATTTCCTGGACGTAGAGATTGTGACTGGCATGCAGCATCGCGGCGGTCCACAGGCTGCCGGACTTAAGCCGCATCCAGGCGAAGATGAAAGACAGCCCGATCACCATGACCGTGAAACATGGCAGGCCAAACCACCACGGCGTGCCCGAGTTGTAGTCGCCCCAGATGAGAATAGGATAGTGCCAGCACGACCAAACGATTCCACTGATCAGGGCGGTTGCGGTAAAGCCCGTGGTCTTTGACAGCTCCGGAACCAGGAATCCACGCCAGCCGATTTCTTCTCCCAGCGCCGTCGCGAGGCCGAAAACCAGGCCGAGACTTCCCGCGAGCAATACATAGACAACGGTGGATATGGCCGGGGAGGTGTGCAGCCCCATGCGAGCAACAAGCTTTTGCATGAAATCGTGGTTGGGAAAGCCGCCAAGGCCAGTGCTCCATACGATGGCGTAGGCGATCGCCGCGTAGAGCAAAGGAATGAACCACGACATCACCATGTACTTCGTCTGCGGCCATTTCCAGCCCAGCTCACTCAGGCTTCGCCGGTTGAGCTTGAGCGTCGCCATCGCGGCTAACGCGGGACACCACATAATGCCGACGACGTACAGGCCGCCCGCACCGCCGAGTTTGCCGCTCCGCAGAATCAGGAAGTAGAAAACCGCGCTGAACGCAAAAACCAGCAGTAAATATGTCACCACTTGCCGCCGCGATTTCGCCCGCTCTGCCATTTCGATCTCCGTCGCATCCCTTCAGACAATTGGCAGGTTACTCTACATTACAATTGTTGACCAATGACCCAGACTTCCCAACTCTGCCGCGCGGGTGCGCTTTCTCGATGAAGAAGCAGTACGTCCCTTGCTGAGCTTTGAAGCGCTCATTCCGGCGATGGCTCGCGCTCTCACCGACTTTTCCGCGAGACGTGTGCTTCAACCGGTCCGCAGCATCTTATCGATTCCGCAGTATCACGGTTTTATGGGCGTGATGCCTGCGGTTTACGGCGATGTGATGGGCGCGAAACTGGTCAGCCTGTATCCCGATAACGGATCGCGCGGATTGCCGACACACCAGGCCGTGATCGCCCTCTTTCCGCGCCGATACCGGCGAGCCACTGGCAATGATGGATGGCCGCCTGATTACCGAGATGCGCACCGCAGCGGTGTCGGCGGTCGCAACCAAACTGCTTTCGGCTGCGGACGCGAGAAGCCTGGCGATTCTGGGTAGCGGAGTGCAGGCCAGGGCGCATTTTCATGCGCTCTCGGTGGTGCGGAAGTTTGATCAGGTCCGCGTCTGGAGCCGCAATTCGCAACATGCGCAGGTGCTTGCCGATGAGATCGGAGCGCACGCAACTTCTGCCGAAGACGCGGTCCGCGGAGCGGATGTCGTCGTGACCGTCACGAACTCGCCCGAGCCGGTGCTTCGGGGCGCGTGGCTGAAGCCTGGCGCTTTGGTAAATGCAGTAGGCGCGGTCGGTCTAAAGAATCGTGAAGTGGATGACGATGCCATGCGCGGTGCCGTAATTGTAGATTCTCGCGAGGCGGCGATGAAGGAATCCGGCGACGTGTTGTTGGCGAATGCGCCAATCTACGCCGAACTGGGTGAGCTGCTTGCAGCAACCAGACCGATGCCGCAGGCGGAGATCATGGTCTTCAAGTCGCTGGGACTGGCGGTCGAAGACCTTGCTGCGGCCAAACTGGTATTGCAACGGCTACCAACCTCTTCGTCCTGAACCCGCCCATGCTGGGCGTCACTCTCCGGCCAGGAAGTACGCTCCATAGCGTCGGCCCATGCGATAGGCAAGGCGGGCGTGGCAACGGTAGGCGGCTTCGCCTTTCTGGTGGAACTCGAGGATCACAACATCGCCAACATTCAGCACCGCTTCGCAATCGAAGGCGACGCCTCCTTCGCTCAGGTCGGTGCAGATGCCGTCATCCGACTTGTCCACCAGTAAGCCATAGGTGAGAATTCGCAACGGGATCTTGAGGTCGATTCGCTCCCGCCGTCGCCGGTCAAATGTCGGCGGCAGCTCAGGAAATGAGCTTCCCGGCCCGTTTTGTACGTTCTTCATGCGGTGCTGCCCCCGGCTATGGGTTACCCACAGGTTGTCAACTAAGCCATCGGCGGGCAAGCGCAAAGACTTCACTGGCGAAGGAAGATCGCGCCAACCGTTCTTTCCTGGGAGCGGTTCCAACTTGGGCCCCGGGGACGGTAGGACGTATCACCCGTCGGCGTCTGCTCTACAATGCCAAGTATGAGCCCCAAGTCTGAGGAGTTGCTGCGCCCCCGCGATGCCGCCGTGGTCCTGGGCATCAGCTATGCCAGCCTGAAGCAGTGGATCTACAAGGGCAAGCTGCGCACGGTGAAGACTGCCGGCGGCCACCATCGCATTCCGCAAAGCGAGATCGACGCCTTTCTCTTCAAGTCACTGGGCAAGCAACCGGCGGAGAGCCGGGCCAACTTCCGCACCATCAGCGGACGCAATCAACTGGTAGGCCGCATTGTGGAAGTGCGGATCGAAGGCCTGATTGCGCAGATCAGGCTATCCATCGGCGGGCAGCACATCACCTCCATCATCACTGCCGATGCCGCTCGCGAAATGCGCCTGAAGCGCGGCGATAAAGCTGCCGCCTTGGTCAAGTCCACGGAAGTGATGATCGTCAGAGTGTAGAGCCGTTCCGAACGAAGAGAGTCTGAGCAGAAAAATTCGGGTGGCTGGCCGAGCACCAGCCACCCGATTTGTTTACGGCAGGTAGTAGCGGAAGGACGTGAAGAACATGTTGTCGAGAGCGGTCGGGCTGTTGTTGACCGGCACCGGATGCGCCGGTGCCAATTCCCGCCCACGCAGTCCTGGTCACGTAGGAATACTGCAGGCCGAATTGCAGTCTGCCCTTGGGGCCGTTGTACGGCTTGTACCAGAAGCCCAGGGTACCCTCCCAGATGTCCTTGGTGTCGCCGGTGCAGTTGGCCAGGCTGCCGGGATCGAAGCCTGCGCCGTACGCGGTACTGGGCAGGGTTTCGACGCCGCAACCGGTATTGTTGAGAGCCAATGCCCCGTAGCCGATCGAGCGGAACGCCCTTGGAGTTCAGGAACTCGGTCTGGCCGTCATACTCGATACCGCCATTGCCATACCAATCCCACTTGGGAGAGTGATATTCCAGCGTCAGCAGACCCTGGCGGCTGGCGATCGGAGCCACGTAGCCGTTCGAGCTGATGGTCACATCGGACAAACCGGCGGTTCCGTATCGTCCCACACCTTTACCCGCCAAGGCGTGTATGCCGAGGTCAACGTGTTTCTGCAAGATGGACCAGCGAGCATTGACGCCGCCGCCGCCCGCCCAGGTCGAGCTGTTGAAGGCGCCTGCGGCGGTGGGCGTCTTGTCAAACGCACCGGGGAAGATGCGATCGCGGAAGCCGCTGCCGATACCGAAGATTTCATAGTGTCCAAAGCCCGGCTGGAAAGCCAGTTTGGCGATGAAATCTGGAGACGGATTGAAGGAGTAGTTAGCGAGGGCGGAGCAAGTGGTAGCCACCGTGGCTGGCAACGTCGAGATCGAACTCGGCGAGGTGGAGCAGCCGCTGACCGCGCCGTTATACAAGCCACCTGAAAGTCCCGGCCCGCCAAGCAGGAAGGAACCGGCGGTATTGCCGTGTGCGGTTAGCGTGGCTTCCGAATCTTCCACGGAGAAGCCCAACCAAACCTTATTGCCCCAATCCTTGACCACGCGGAATCCGTACTGACGCGCCCAGCTGAAGCCCACGGTATATTGCGGGTCGATGGTCATAGGCAGTGCTTCGGTGCGGTTGTCTTCACCCATTTTCGTTTCCGTCACCAAACTCCACATTTGGCCGCCGGTGAAGCTCCAGCCGCTGCTTAATGCGGCCTGACCCCAAACCTGCCGCTGGCGAAGAACATAGGAATTGCTTTCATTGTTGTTGGAGGTAGTGCCGGCACCCAGGAAGTCGGCTTCTACGTAGCCGGTCATGGTCATCGAATCCAACTTGCCTTGGGCCAGCAAAGAGATGCGCGACTGACGACCCGATCCGTAGAACTCAGACATGTGCGCTTGTGAGGAACCCGAGTAGGGAATTGAGTTCAGCGCCGTATTGATGTCCGCGCCTTCGGCATGTTGGCGCCACACCGTTTCTGCCGCCAGGAAGCCGCCCGGAGTAATGGTGATTCCCTTGTAGTGAATCGCCAGCGGGCTTTCCAATCCGGCAACGCGTTTCTGCGTTTCCTGCACTTCGTTCACAGTGTTGCCGGAAACCGTCTTCAAATCGGCGACGTCGTGTTGTAGTGCACCGATCTGGTCGGCACTTACCGTACTCTGCGAGTTGGCCGCTGCCGCTGCTGCCGCCTGCGCCTGCTGCGCCGCCGACTGCGCCGCACCTACTTGCTGCTGCAGTTGCTGGATGGCCTGATCGCGAGTCGAGATCTGTTGTTGCAGCTGTTGGATCTGCTGTTGTTGCGCCGAGATGGCGTCCTTCATGTCCTCCAGCTGTTTCGAAACTGGAGCCGAACTACTACGGCTCGCTGGTTTCGAAGTTTGGGAGTCGGTTTGCGCGAAGACGGTTGTAGTAACTAGAACCGTAAGCGCCAAGGCAAGTCGTCGTTTCATTTTCTCTCCTGAAGAGCAACAGTTGAGCGGAACGGAATCTACAGCAACCCAGCAACACCGCACAATTAGTCCAACTAGAAATTTTGTTGGCAATAGTCAGCGAAATCGTATGTGGGCGAAGTTACAGATTCATGAATAGAAAATGAATGTTCCGCGAATAAGGCCTAGCTTTCAACAGGTTGGGGGCGCGGCCTGCACTTTGTCGGGATGGGACCAAAAATCATGAACAAAAAGCTTCCATTCACCGGCTTTTCATCTTCTTGTAATATTCGTGATCTATGCTCCTGGAGAAACTTGCCAGCGGTTCTCGAAGACGATCCAGGAAAAGCTGTGGAGCTTTTGCGACGATTGCTGAGTTTCGAGTAGGCCGTCAAAATTCCCGCATCGGAGGAGTTATGCGTCACGTTGTGCCTAACCATCGTTTTTGGCTTTCCCTCGCTGCTTTTCTGATTGCAGTCAGTGTTTTCATTCCGGCCAAGAGCGCTTTGGCTCAGGACAATAGCGCAGCTTCCTCGCAGGCCCACTTTCCGCCGCTGTCTCCGCAGGCCCAGGACCTGACGCAGAATGTGAAGGAGATCTATTTCCCCTTCAACATCTACAGCCGTATCAATAATCCTGATGTGCTGCAATCCAATACCGACTACCTCAAGCAGCATTCCGACGCGCAGCTCTGGATCCAGGGCTATGCCGACATCCGCGGCGATATCTTCTACAACCTGGTGCTCTCCTATCGGCGGGCGCAGTTTGTGAAATCGCAACTGGTGAAGAGCGGAATCAACGAGTCCCAGATTGGCTTTGCCACGGGTTGGGGGAAACTCTACCCGACTTGCCAGGCGAAGGATGACAGTTGCTATCAGCAACAGCGGCGAGTTGACATCGTGCCGCCCGACAGCATGTAAAGGCGTTTTCGCGGGGGCTGCCGGTCGTCAACTGCGCGATTCCCGCGGCGTCCCACCCCCTGGATCCGCTCTCGACTGAGGATTGAGGGCCGGGATATAATCTGGTTTTGCCCGCACTGCTTCGAGATGGTTCGGGGCAGTTGTGTTTGCGTGTCTGACGGCGGGCAGTAATCAGCACTCGTCCCAAAAAGTCATCAAGATCCGAGGTTCCCTCATGTCAGGCCATTCCAAATGGGCAACAATCAAGCATAAGAAGGGCGCGCTGGATGCCAAGCGCGGCAAGATATTCACTCGTCTAATAAAGGAAATCACCATCGCGGCGAAGAGCGGTGGCGATCCTGAGAAAAATCCCCGGCTGCGTGGCGCCGTGGCCGCCGCTAAAGCGGAGAACATGCCGGCCGACAATATCAAACGCGCTATCCAGCGGGGTACCGGGGAATTGCCTGGCATCTCCTACGAGGAAATTACTTTTGAAGGCTACGGGCCGGGCGGCGTGGCCATCCTGATCGAAGTTTCCACCGACAATCGCAACCGCACGGTCAGCGAGATTCGCCATGCTTTCGGCAAGAATGGTGGAAACATGGGCGAAGCCGGCTCGGTGGCATGGATGTTCCATAAGAAGGGCGACATTGTCATCGCCAAAGCGGCGGCCAAGGAAGACGAGCTTATGGATTTGGTGCTGGAAGCTGGCGCCGAAGACTTGAAAGACGATGGCGAAAATTGGGAGGTCCTAACCGACCCTTCCGCCTACGAGAAGGTACTGGAAGCGGTGAAGAAAGCCGGTATCAAGCCGGAGGTTGCCGAGATCGCCATGGTCCCCCAAACCTATACCAAGCTCGAAGGCCACCAGGCCGGTACCATGATTCGGCTGCTGGAGGCGCTGGAAGACCACGACGATGTCGAGCATGTCTACTCCAACTTCGACATCGACCAGAAACAGCTGGAAGAGGTTGCCGGCTAAGCAACCAGGTGCTCGTTGCCAGTTGCCAGTTGCCAGTTGCTACTCTTATACCGCCCTGCGCCCCGAGACCAGGTTGATGATCAATACGATCACCGCGAGGACGAGCAGGATGTGAATTAAGCCGCCCGCAATGTGAAATCCAAATCCCAGCAGCCAAAGAACCAGCAAGATTGCAAAAATCGTCCACAGCATTTAGGTTCCTCCAACGGCCAGAGAACTGGCACACCAGTAGGAGTCCGATTCCTAGGCTGGAGTTGTACGGGCGGTCCTGTCTTTCAAGAACCGGCCAAAGACCTCGTTTGACAGCAGACGTCCTCGCGGCGTGAGGCACAGGCGGTCGGCGGTATTTTCCAGCAGGTCCACTTCGACAAGTTCGGCAATGATGGGGCGGTAGCTGTCGATGACGGCTTCGCCAAATTCCCTGGCGAGTTCGCGGACTGAGATGCCGCGGTTCAATCGCAGTCCCAGGAAAAATGATTCTTCCAGCGCCGCTTGTGAGTCGATCAAGGTGCGCGATGCCAGAAGCTGTTGAATGCGAGCCTCGCGCGGGAGAACCGGGTTGCTGGAGGAGGAATAACCATCCAGCGAATCTGGAGTTGCAAATCGTACCGCATCGATGCCACGGGCTTTCAGTCCCGGTGCGGCGGTCAGCATGGAGTGGGCATCGACGCCAAATCCGATGTAGGGCTGGCGCGTCCAATACTTCAGGTTATGGCGGGAGTGGTGCAAAGCGACGCCATGCGTAACCGCCCGCGCGAAATTGGAGATCTCGTAGTGCTGCACTCCGCCCTTTCCCAGACGCTCGCACGCGGCAAGGTAAAGATCGGCGGTGAGGTCGTCGTTGGGAACGAAGTGCGCATGATAGCGGCTGCCGCCGGCTAGCAATTCATTGCCGAGGCGCGAGTCTTCGTCAACCTCCAGCATGTAGACGCTGAGATGCGGCACGCCGGTGGCGAGCGTTTCGCTTAGCGAGAAATTCCAGCTTTCTTCTGTCTGGTGCGGCAGGCCGGCGATCAGATCAATGCTGATATTGCCGATTCCGGCCGCCCGCAGGCGAACGATGTCGGCGAGGGTGATCTCTCGCGTGTGCAGCCGGCCAACCGAAGAACACTCCTTATCGACGAACGACTGCACCCCCAGGCTGACGCGATTCACGCCACAACTAAGAAGTGCAGCCAGAACGTCGTCACTGATCGTGCCCGGAGCGCATTCCACGGTGATTTCCGTCGCCGGCTCCACTTTGAAACAGTTGCGAACGGCTTGAAATATGCGCTGGAGTTGGTCGGGCGCCAAGACCGAAGGCGTACCGCCGCCGAGATAAATCGAATCCACTCCCGCTGCAAGAACACCTCCAAGTTCCTGCGCGAGACTGGTCGAAGACTCGATATCCGAGCAGACCTGCTGCACATAGCCGTCGAACACCGCGCGCGAAAACACATCGGAAGCAAAGTTGCAGAAGCTGCACTTGGTGCGGCAAAACGGGACGGAGATGTAAATTCCTTGTGACAAAGGCGGCAATTAGCAGTTAGCAATTAGCATTTAGTAAGCGCTTCCGAAGTCCCAGGTCATGAACGAGGACCAGGTCGCGTTAAATCGCCATCAAATAGCATGATATTCGTTATTGCATGGCCGCGCAGACAGCCTCGGGTCGCTCCGCAGCAAAACCGAGACGATGCATGTAAGCTAGGGCTAACTGCTAAGGGCTAAGTGCTAACCGCTAAATGCTAACTGCTTCCCCTAAACGCCGCGTCGTCATAACTGGAATGGGCGTGGTCAGCCCCAACGGCATGGGTAATGAGGCTTTTTGCCGCGCCATCCTGGCCGGAACCAGCGGCGTGGGGCGTGTCACGAGCTTTGATGCCAGCAACTTGCCGGTGCAGATTGCGGGCGAGGTGCAAGGCTTCGACGAGCTGGCGTGGGTTGATGCCCATGAACGCAAGCATGTTTCGCGCGTAGTGCCGCTGGCGCTGGCGGCCTCGACAGAAGCATTACGCGATGCCGGGATCGACACTCACCGTTTGTCGCTGGAGCAGCAGCGCGAGATCGGAGTCGTGCTTGGCTCAGGCGGCGGAGCTCAGGAGTTTTCCGAGGAGCAAGTGCGGCTGTGGCTGACCGGCAAGGTAAAGCAGGTGAGCCTGTTCTGCATCCCTAGCGGGACGATGGGCACGCTCTCCAGCGAAATCAGCATGCGCTTCGGGCTGCGCGGCATGAGCCACGTCATCACCACCGGCTGCACCTCGTCAACCGACGCCTTCGGTTACGCGTTGCGGCAGATTCAGTTCGGTTTTTTGCCCATGATGCTGGTCGGCGGCGTAGATGCGCCTATCGCGCCGGGAATCATGAAGGGCTTCACGCTGATGAAGATCATGACGGCGTCATGGAACCATGCTCCGGAGCGGGCGTCGCGGCCGTTCTCCCTCGATCGCGATGGCTTCGTGGTGGCGGAAGGTTCATGGATGTTCGTCCTGGAAGAATATGAACATGCTCGTGCGCGTGGGGCGAAGATTCTCGCCGAAGTTGCGGGATTTGGTTCCACCTGCGAGGCCTTCCATCGCGTTCGCTTGCAGGAGTGCGGCGAGGAGCCGGCGCGCGCCATTCAGATGGCGATGGGGGATGCTGGAATCGCAGCCAGCGATATTGACTACGTCAATCTGCACGGCACCTCAACGCAGCTCAACGATCGCATCGAGACGCGCGCTCTGAAGCTGGCGCTGGGCGACAAGGCTTACCGGACGCCGATGTCGAGCCTCAAGTCGCAGATTGGGCATCCGCAAGGCGCGTGTGGAGCGGCCGGCATCGCCGCAACGCTGGTGGCCATGCATCATCGCCAGATCCCGCCAACCATCAACCTGGAGATGCCCGATCCGGAATGCGATCTGGATTACGTTCCCGACACCGGGCGGAGCGCCGAGATCGAGCATGCGGTGTGCAATTGCATCGCGTTCGGATCGAAGAATTCCGCGCTGGTATTGCGAAAAGTGGAGTAACGTCACCGGAAAATAGGCTCAAGCCGTGCCCTGACACAAATCGATTTCTGGAACGCGTTCCCTGATCTTTTCCATCCCACTGGCTCTCATTCTCGTCTATATGATTTCCGGCATTCACTTACAATTCTGTTAAGGGCCCATGGCAATCCAGGAAGAAGAGGTATTAGGCAAGGCATACGACGCCAGGCTGATGAAGCGTCTGCTGACGTATCTCCATGCCTACCGCTGGCAGGTCGCGGTGGCGCTTGTGGCCATCGTGTTGAAGGCGGGCGCCGACGTTCTGGGTCCCTATCTCACCAAAGTCGCCATCGACAAGTATCTCGCCAGCCACAGAGAAACGCATTCGCTGCTCGACCGCTTCCTCAGCCCGCGGCCACTGACCGGCATCGCGCAGCTTGCCGCCATGTACATGGGGCTTCTGCTGTTGAGCTTTCTGCTGGAGTTCGCCCAGACCTACATCATGCAGTGGACCGGGCAGAAGGTGATGTTCGATCTGCGGGCGCAGATCTTCCGCCATCTGCAACGGTTGCACATATCTTTCTACGATAAGAATCCGGTGGGGCGGCTGGTTACGCGGGTGACCAGCGACGTAGACGCGCTGAACGAGATGTTCACCGCCGGAGTGGTGTCGATCGTGGAAGACGTTTTCGTGCTGGTGGGCATTCTGGTCATCATGCTCAACATGAGCTGGCGGCTGGCACTGATCACTTTCGCGGTTCTGCCGCTTATCTTCTACGCCACATCCATCTTCCGCCGCAAAGTGCGCGACAGCTACCGTCGCATCCGCGTGGCTATCGCCAGAATCAATGCTTATCTGCAAGAGCACATCACCGGCATCGTCGTGCTTCAGCTTTTCAATCGCGAAAAGAAGGCCTACGAGCGCTTCGAGACGATCAACCGCACCCACATGGACGCGTTCAAGGACGCGATCCTGGCCCACGCGGTCTACTACCCCATCGTGGAAGTGCTTTCGGCGGTGGCGATTGCGTGCGTGGTGTGGTTCGGCGGCAATGAGGTCCTGCGCAACGTTCGTGACCCTGGGCGTGCTGGTCGCGTTCATGCAATATGCGCAGCGCTTCTTCCGGCCGATTCAGGACCTCAGCGAGAAGTACAACATCCTGCAGTCGGCGATGGCGTCGAGCGAGCGCATCTTCAAGCTGCTGGACACCTCGGCCGAGATCGTCTCGCCGCCAGTGCCCAAGGTGCCGCAGGGACCGGGGCGGATCGAGTTCGATCATGTGTGGTTCGCCTATCGCACGCTGGCGCAGGCAGCGGCTGAAGCCGCCAGCAAAGGCGAAAAGCTGAAGGTAAACGTTGCTGGCGGCAACGGCGACGCAATGCCGACGAGTCCCGGAGCAGGTGGATCTGACCCAAGAGTACGACTGGGTGCTGCGCGACGTGTCGTTCACCATCGATCCGGGAGAGACGGTCGCCATTGTTGGGCACACCGGCGCGGGCAAGACCACGATCATCTCCCTGCTGCTGCGCTTCTATGACGTGCAGAAGGGCGCCATCCGCATCGACGGCGTCGACATCCGCGACATGGATCTGGGCGAGTTGCGGCGGCGTTACGGCGTGGTGCTGCAAGATCCGTTCCTGTTCTCTGGAACGATTGCCGACAACATCCGGCTGGGCACGCGTTGGATTGAAGACGAGTCGGTGGAAGACGCAGCCGAGCAAGTCAATGTTGCCGACTTCATTCGTTCGCTGCCCGGCGGCTTCGCTGAGGAAATGCGCGAGCGCGGCAGCACGCTTTCGACCGGCCAGAAGCAGCTGATTTCGTTCGCGCGGGCGCTGGCGCACAATCCGAAGGTCCTGGTTCTGGACGAAGCCACTTCCAGCGTCGATACCGAGACCGAATTCCGCGTGCGCGACGCGCTCACGCGCATGGTGGAGGGGCGCACGTCGATCATCATCGCCCACCGGCTGAGCACGATCCAGCGCGCCAACAAAATCATCGTCATGCACAAAGGCCAGGTGCGCGAGATCGGCTCGCACCAGCAACTGCTGGCGCAGCGCGGGATCTACTGGAAGCTGTATCAGCTGCAGTACAAGGACCAGGAGATTCCGCCCCCGGAAGCGTGGCGCCCGGCGAGTACGCGACGCCCGGCATGCACGTCTCGGCAGACGATTAGCCCCGGCGTTTTCCTTTAACGCGCATTCGGGAAGAGATTTTCCCGTCCCCGTTCCAACTTTGCCTTCTTAAGTTGCGGTGGGAGTGACATGTTTCTCCGGCCGCGATCGTCGGTCCCATTTTGCGTGTCGGCATCGCAGTATTCGGCAGACTCGGAGGTGCCATTGGCGCTCGTGGCGAGACGGCGCGATGTTCTGTGGCCAACGCTGTGAAACGTTCCGTGTTGTCGGCAAGGCGGACGCTTTCATAGCCTTTGCGTCGCGCCATGATGCGATAGTCAAAAGCGACGCTGGCTAGTGCCGCCGCCCAGTTCCCGAACCTCAAAGCTGTCAGCAGTTTCGTTCGTGACATAAAGACCCCTGCAATCTCCCTTCGGTGTCAGAAAGACGTGGTACTCCACGCCGCCGTTAATGGTTTGCGCGAAGATCGGCTCAAGACGGACGACCGCCGAACCATGCGACAACCGGGCAGAGCCGACGTCCTCAAACCAGTTTTCCGGAGCCTCGACAGCATAGAGCGCCACCTGGCGAGTGCCACCATCGACCGGCACGACCGCGGATTTGGTGCCGTTGCACGCCAGGTTGCCGCTGACGTCCATCAAACAAATCCCGGCGAAGTGAGGGCCGTGCGTCGCAACCACCGGGCTACCAATATTGGTGGTCTCGTCGTTCTCGAAACTGCCGGTGGCGACATTGGCATTGTTGTATCCCGCCACGGCGATCGCGTCATCGGCTGTACCCAACACGCCGATGCCGCCCTCCTGGTTGGTATCTCCCCAGGCTCCTAAGGGACGGTCGGATACCGTGCCGCCTTCCTCGCTCGCCGCGACACCGGTACCGTAGACGCCGACGCCCTCCGGGCTGTACACTATTCCCCCGACGCCGTAAGCGGCGCCTTCCGTACTGGTCGCGCTGCCCACAACGCCGTATCCGCTGGAGCTTGAGGTCTCGCCGATTACGCCGGTGTTCACTCCGGTGGTCGCGGTGGCCCTGCCCGCCGCCCCGAAGCCTGTGGTGCTGGCGGTGCTTGCCTGGATTCCGTAAGCGACGCCGGTGGTGCTGCTATTAGTCGCACCCATGCCGCCGCCAGTGGGACTGGCACTGTTGCCGACCACACCGTACGCTCCCGCCGAGGTGGTTGTGCTTGTGCCGATTATGGCAATGCCGGAGGCGCTGTCGCTGACACCGTAAACACCAATGGACTGGCCGCTCTCGCCCGTGTTGTGGCCGTACACGGCCTCGCCTTCGGGACTGGAGGTCGTTCCGTAAACGCCTACCACATCGCCGCTGGTGTCGGAAGCTTCGCCATAGACGCCGGTGCCCGAATCGCTGGAGCTGACACCACGCACTCCCGCTGCGTTGCCACTGGTCGCTGCGGCCGATCCGAGCACGCCATCGCCCTCGGAACTTTGGACAAGGCCGTAGACACCGGTGGTGTCGCCGCTGCTGGCCGAAGCGTTGCCGTAGACGCCGACACCCTCCGGGCTGTCGCTGTCGCCCTGGACCCCGAAGTTACTTCCGCTGGTCGCCGAGGCACTGCCGGAAACCCCGATACCATCCGAGCTCCTGGTGATACCCTGAACTGCGACCGTTATCCCTGTGGTGGCACTGACGAAGCCGTAAACTCCAACACCTGCGTCGCTTGCCGAATTTCCCTGTACCCCCACCGTGTCGCCTGTCGCGGCTATCACGGTACCCTGGACGGCGATGCCGGCGTTGCTATCCGCAGTGCCATACACGCCAATCGTATCGCCCGTCGAGGCGAGGGATTCGCCGCGAACCCCGATGCCCGAAGTGCCCTGGGTCTTTCCCAGCACCGCGGTGCCGCCTCCACTGGTCGAGTAGGAATACGCGTTGACCCCAATACCGCTGCCGGCCTGTGTCACCGAAATGATGGTCCCCGTGTTGTTGCCACTGACCGTAAGCGGATAGCCCGGCGACGTCGTCCCGATACCGACATTGTTCGAGCTCTGATACATGACCGAATCCCCCAGATTGGTGGAGGAGGTCCACAGGGCAATGTAGTTGGTTGTGCCGCCGCCGCCCGCAGGCGCCTGCTTACCATTCCTGCCCAGCGTGGCGCCATTGACGCCCGTCCCCGAATTCAGCGCAGCCATATAGGCCGAAGGCGGTTTACCGCCGAAGGTCTCGGCATCTTCTGCCTTCAGCGCGTAGGGCACGCTCAGCAGCATGATGCGCGGCTGTTCGGCCTGACCCTCCTGCCGTACTCCCAACCATTGCGCCTGGGCCGAGCTGAACAGCTCCACCGGCAGCCCATCGGCCTGGGTGGAACCCAGTTGCACCGTGTAACGGCCTGTGCTGTCCACCCGGACATTCTGCACTTCCGACCACAGCGCGACACCGCCCGTCTGTTGCGAGTAGAGGGAGAACGTTACCCCGATCACGTTAGTGGGGACGCTGGCGCTATCGCGAGCGAGAACTCCGCTGCCCGCCTCATCGGCGTTGAAGTTCTGCACTATGCCGCTGAACTTCACCAGCCGCGGCACCTGAGGAGCGGCTGCGGCGCTTTGGGCTGCCGTCTGGGTTGCTGCGGTGGCGGTTGCGACGTTGCCGCCCGTTGTCTGGGCGGATATCGACGAAACCATCGACAGGGATGCGAGTGCAAGACAGCCAAGCTGTAGCTTCACGGATTCTCCTGGGGACAAAAGTGTTTTGACCGGGCCGGAAATCCTCGGCGCTTCCTGACAGGGCTACCTGGAGTCCCACAGCAAGAGTCAACCGGCCAGTTGAGCTCTCGAATGGATCCAATAGTTCTGCACCCTGCCTTGAGCTGGCAAGCGACATTACGGGACATTGAGGGACAACAGAGTATTAGGGAACGCAGCCAGAAGAGCAATAGGGAAAAAGTGCCAGTCGATAGCCACAACCGTGTGTCAAAACCAGGCCGAGAGGCAATGAGGTGTCGTCGGCTTGAGCTGGCGGCAGCTTAGACCGAAATCATGTGAGCTGGACGGCTTACAGTTGCTCGCTCGCACCTGTCATAATCGCAGAGTGCGAATTCTGATCTCCGCCGGAGAAGCTTCCGGCGAATTCTATGGCGCAGAACTGATGAAAGCCCTGCGCCGGCAAATCTCACGCGGCTCGCCAGATGGCAGCATCGAGTTCTTCGGCGTGGGCGGAGAGCAGATGCGCAGCTGCCGGTTGCGACCTCCTGGTCGACGCGCGCGAGATCGCCGAAGTCGGCATCGTCGAGGTAATCAAGCACATTCCCACCATCTACCGCCGCTTTCGCCAGGTCGTGCGCGAGGCCGAGCGGCGCCGTCCCGACGCGGCGGTGCTGATCGACTTTCCTGACTTCAACCTGCGCCTGGCGCGCGAACTGCACAAACTGGGCGTGCCGGTCATCTACTACGTCAGCCCGCAACTGTGGGCGTGGAAGCAGCGGCGCATCGAGCGGGTGCGCAAGTATGTTGACCAGATGCTGGTGATCTTCCCCTTTGAGGAGAAGTTCTATCGCGAGCGCGGCATTGCCGCGAAGTTTGTCGGCCATCCCCTGGCCAATCTCCCGGCGCCTTCGGTCACTCGCGAACAGTTCGCCGCCGAATACAAGCTGGATCCTAGTCGGCAGTGGATCGCTTTGCTCCCCGGCAGCCGCCGCGGCGAAGTGTCGCGGATCCTTCCCGTGTTGCTGGAAGCAGCGCAACTTCTCGGTCCCGAATACGTTTACACAGTACCGGTCGCTTCCACTCTGGATGCAGACTGGATGGCTTCGTTCCTGCGGGACTACCGAGGACCGTCGATAACTTTCACGCGAGATGCCCGCGCAACCGTGCTACATGCGCGCGCAGCGGCTGTCGCCAGCGGTACATCGACACTGGAGGCGGCGCTGATTGGCACGCCCTTCGCGATGGTTTACCGCGTCGCGCCGCTCACCTGGCGGTTGGGCCGCCGTCTAGTAAAGGTGGACCGCTTCGCCATGGTGAACCTGATCGCCGAGCGGGATGTTGTGCCTGAGCTGGTGCAAACGGATTTCACGCCACAACGCGTCTGCGACGAGCTGCGCCGCGTCCTTCCAGATGGACCAGCGCGCCGCATCATGATGGAAGACTTTCTTGCAGTGCGGCGGCGCCTGGAACCCGGCGATTCCGGAGGCAACGCATCCGATCGGGCGGCCCAGGCCGTACTCTCCCTGGTGAAACAGTCGAAATGAGAGAGCGGATTCGAACTCACCCCGAGGCACGGTGATAATGAAACGATAAGAAAATGCTCCGTGAACTCCGTGTTTCCGTGGTGAGAATTCGCATTGGAAGGCTCGACGGCGCCAGCTTTCCACGCAGATTTTCCATCGTTTATAGTGACCAACAGAGGAGTTTTCTCCCCAATGCGTAATGCGGCAAGGTCCCTGGGACGTCTGGTACTTGGTCTATTGCTCTTCATTGCAACCTGCTTTGCGGCGGAGAAGCCTCGCATCCAGGTCAACGACTACATCATCCACGTCGTCGTGACGCCGCAAACGCACCAGCTCAAGGCCCAGGCCCGCGTCAAATTCACCGCCCTGGAAGACATCAACATCGCGACCTTCGAGCTGCACAACGCCTTGCGGCCGACCCGCGTGATCGACACCAGCGGCCAATCGCTGCCGGTCGAACGCGTCAGCTCCGATTCTACCGTCCGCATTTCGCTTCCCAGTACGCTCAGCAAGGGTTCGTCCGACACTTTGATATTCGAGTATGAAGGCGCCGTCCAGTCTGCCGACGATAGCCCCGTGCCGGGCTTGAAGCTTGCCTACGTTGGCGATCCGATTACTTATCTTCTCTATGCCGGCCGCTGGTTTCCCATGGTTGGCTACGGCACCAACCGGTTCACCGCAACCATCAGCGTGAGCGTTCCGGCCGGATACACCGTGCTTGCGAGCGGCAAAGAAAGCGCAGCGCCCGGTCCTGAAGTCGAAGAAGGTGCGCCGGCTCCGCGCAAGGGCCAGCCGAAAGACGCGATCACCCGGCTGGCCACACCTGGTGGCGGGCAAACCCTCACCTTCACTTATGAAGACCGGCCGAGCTTTCCCGGGACCGTCGTTATCGGGAAATATGTGCAGACCAAGAGCACCGAAGGCGGCCTGAATATCAACGTGTACACCACGGCAGAGCATAAGGCCGCTGCCACCAATTACGCCGACACTGCGACCAAGGAATTTTTCTTCTTCACCACGCTCTACGGTCCGCCCTTCAGCCAGAAACTGAATGTGGTCGAGTTGCCGGATGACACCGTTCCGTCGGCTTGGGCGCCGGAGATTGCTGCCTTGGCGGGACGTCATTTCACGGAAAAAGGAAATTACCGGCTGCTGGCGAACACCATTGCCCACCAGTGGTTTGGGACCATGGTGAGCCCGGCCAACAAGAATGATTGGTGGCTGAGCGATGGCGCGGCGCGCTATTCCGAAGCGCTGTATGTGGAGCACGTCGCCGGCGAAGCCGGTTTCCAGGAGGTGACCAAGGACATGTCGGTCGGCGCGCTGGCGTATGTGTCGGTGCCGCTGGCCGACGTCGGCAGGCTCGACACCTTCTCACCGGAGTTCCAGTCGCTGGTGACCGACAAGGGCGGCATGATCCTGGCGATGTTGCGCTGGATCATCGGCGAGGCAGCTTTCGACAAGACGATGCGGACCTTTGTGTCGCAGTATTCAGGCAAAACTGCCACCGTCGACGATCTCCGCAAAATAGCAGAACAGGCTTCGGGTCAGCAGCTCACATGGTTCTTCACCCAGTGGCTGGATTCCACCGGTGCCCCTCAGTTCAAGAACAAATATACGGTGTATCGCACGGCGAAAGGTTTCCGTGTGGTGGGCGAGATTTCGCAGGATATGGACTTGTTCCGCATGCCGGTGGAGTTGAGGATCGACACCGACGGCAAAACCGAGAGCAAGCGCATTGAAGTGGAAGGAACGAACTCGGCATATTCGGTCGATACTTTTGGAAGGCCGCGCCGCATCACCATTGATCCCAACAACCAGGTGCTGCAAAACTCGCAGGACCTTCAGGTGCGGACCTCGATCATGCGTGGGCAGCAGGACGTCGAGCAGGGCGATCTGACCGAGGCCCTCAAGGAGTTCCAGAAGGCCCTCGACATCAATCACAACAGCTCGCTGGCGCACTATCGCATCGCCGAGGTGTTCTTCCAGCAACACAACTACCAGTCCGCGGCCAACGCCTATCGCGAGGCGCTCAATGGCGATGGTGAGCCGCGCTGGACTGAAGTCTGGAGCCACATTCAGCTGGGTATGATCTTCGACTTGACCGGACAGCGCGAGCGCGCCACCAACGAATATCGCCAGGCGCTGCAGACCAACGATAACACGCAAAACGCGCTCGATACCGCGCGCAAATATCTGCAAAAGCCCTATCAACCGCAAAGCCAGGACAAGCCGGGGATGTAGGTTAAGCCGGTGGTTCACTACTCCTTGGTGTCAAGACGCTACTGAACAGCCGCGGAAAAAGTCGGTTATGCCGTGCTCGGGTAGTGCGACGCTTCAGCGTCGCGTTTAAGCCCTTTTATTTCTGATTCTGAGCCGGCTTCAGCCGGCGTCACCAGCCGCTTTCGACTTTTCAGCAGCCTGCTCAGTCGTGCACAAACAAACGCCTGGTAACAGGGCACGACTTGAGTCGTGCCGCAAGAGCTCGGATAAAGATTCTGAGCCGCCTTTAGCCGGCGACACAATCTTCCGTGAGGATCAGGAATCGCCTTCAGTGCGCCAGCTTCAGGCCGCTCAGACGGGTGGCTTTTTCGTGTGCCACATTGTGGGACATCAGCAGTACCTGAAATGTCTCGCCCATGCCGCTGGGCGAAATCAAGTGCTTGAGTTGCAGCGCAACCTTGGTATGCTCCTGCGGCAGCTTGCAATCCTGGAAGGCATCCGCGAATTGCGTTTCCTCCCCAATGCCGATGAGAAATTGTGACTGCGTGAGGAGCGCCAGCGGTTCGAGTCCGCGCTCGCTTCCACGTGCCCGCAGCGCAGTAAAATTGACATGCGCCGTGATGTCCTGCTCACCGGGAGCTTCGTAAGGCGAGGCGCTGGCAGTGTGCTGGCGATAGCTCATGATGGTGTCGCGGTGCCGGCCAGCGAGTTGCTCCTCGCGAGTGTAGCCGTAGTCGATGAAGAGCAGGAATCCGCGACGCTGGTCCAATACGCTGGCAATGCGCTCTATCCACCCGAGCGACGCGAGAGAAACTTCGACGCGCTCACCCTCCTCGGGACGAACTCCATATCGATCCAGGAATTCACTTTCCTCAGCGGAGGCCGCGACGAAAGTTTCTGTGAAGCGACCGTTCTCATAACCGACGCGGACAGCGCCCCGATAATCGATAACGTCGACCGGCAAGGCGTCGAAAAACTCATTTGCAAACACGATGACGTTGTCGCCGGCGTGCGAAACCGACGCTTCCAAGGAGTCAAAGATCTCGCAATTTCCGGCGGTGATGTGCTCGCCCAGGCGCTCTTGCAACTTGGCTCTCAGATGCGCCGATTGCTCCACCAGCGCATAGTGCAGCGCACGCGAGAATTCCGGAAACTGCTTGGCTGACCAGTCGAGCACATCGCGCGCGAAGAGCCCGCGTCCCGGCCCAAGTTCGATCAGATCAATGTGCGCAGGCGAATCCAGCGCGCGCCACATCTCCTCGAATTGCCGCGCCAGCAGGCGCCCAAATACTGCATGAACGTCGCTGGAGGTATAGAAGTCTCCGGCCTTGCCAAACTGCTCGCGTGCTCGCGAGTAGTAGCCAAGCTCAGGTTCGTACAGGCAAAGCTCCATGTAGCGCGAGAAGGGAATAGGTCCGCGGCAACTGATCTCGTCGGCAATTCGCTCGCGAAGGCCGACAGCCCTCTCGCTCTGATCCGAGTGAAGGCTCACAGCTTGCCCTCGCGCTCCATCTGCTGGTGTTCCTTGCGGTGCTGTGGAGTGCGGATGAACATCTCGACCAGGTAGTCGTGCAGGCAGTCGAAGATTTGGCGTTGCAAGGTCCACTCGAATTGCGCGTCATCCAGGTCGCGAGGATGGAGGTCGAAGTAATAGGTGTGGACCAGCGGATCGGAGAAGCGCGGGCGAATGATGATCTCGACGCCTTCGCCTTTGTCCCGCGCATCGAACTCGACCAGCGGATGTTCATACAGCCGCAGTTGCAGTCGCACGCGCTCCAACCTGGATAGAGTCATCGGGCGATTGTAGCAAGCCGGCGGTAGAACGGACCTTCCGCCCAGGCTAAGCCCGCGGGTGCCCCGTTCTAGCCTTCCTTTGGCTAAGGGCGGGCGCTGGCGCAGATCCGGTCAGCTCCACCTGAACCAGCGCAACGCCAGAACAAACGACACGCCTCCCCAGACCGCCAGTATGGCAATCCGGCCTAGCTGCGAGTTGAGCGACGCCCCTTGCAGAATGATGGCTCGCAGCGCATCGTTGAGTGCAGTCAGCGGCAGTGCCCGGATGGCAGGCAGGAAAATCTTGGGAAAGCGTTCGTAGGAGAAGAACACGCCCGAGAAGATCCACATCGGCATCATGACGACATTAATCAGTCCGCTGACGCTTTCGATTTTCTGCGCGCGGCTGGCGGTGAGCAGGCCGATGCCGCCGAACGAGACAGCCCCAAGCGCTCCAATCAGCAGAATCGAGAGCAACGAGCCCTCGACCCGAACATGGAAAACCAGCACACCGAATACCAGCAGCAGACCAACCTCGACAATCATCAGTACCAGGCGGCTGCTGACCAGCGCCAGCAGAAAATCGGAGCGGCGCATCGGCGTGGCCACAAAGCGCTTCAGCAATTTCCGCTGCCGCATTTCCACCAGCGCAAATCCAATCCCCCACATGCCGGAGTTCATCAGGTTCATGCCCAGCAGGCCGGGAATGAGGAAGTCGATATAGCGCGCCCCCGGCTCACTCGACGCTTGCGTCACCGTGTTGATGGGATTCCTGCGTCCCGCGGCGTCTTGTAGCGCATCATCCACCTGCGTGCGTGCCAGCACACTTTCCGGACGCGCGGGATCGTATCGGAAGTGCAATCCCGACTCGTCCATGCTGACAACCAGCGCGTACTTTCCAAGCCGGAAGCCATCGAGCGCGGCGGAGGCGCTCACTACATCGGGCTGGATGCCGGCGTGTTCAGGCGAGCGTTGCAGCAGATCGACAACCTGCTGTGCTTTCGGTCCCTCAACCACCGCAATGGGCGTGACATCCGGCGGCTTGCCGCGAAAGGCGATGCCCAGCCCCAGGGCCAGCAGCAGGGGAAAAACGAAGACCCAGAAGATGACCTCCGGCTCGCGCCACAACTCCAGCATGCGCATCTGCAATAGGCGCAGGTAGCCGGCCCATCGCCCGTTCGTCCGAACGGTGTGCTCAGAGCCCGACTTCACCGGCGGCTGTTCGATGGTTCCCATCAATCCTCCCTCAGATGCCGGCCGGTAAGCTGCACAAAAACGTCTTCCAGACTGGCCTGCCGCGTGGTGAGATGGATCAGCTGCGCGCGTTGCTTTTGCACTTCGGCCAGCAGCGCGGGAATGGTTTCGTGGGGCTCGTTGACCTGGAGTGAGAACATGCCGTCATCGCTGCGGACCGATTGCACTCCGGGAAGATTGGCCCACGGCGTTCCATTGTCGATTGCATGGCCGGAGATGGCGAACTCGACCACATGATGACCGGTGAGACGCTCGATCAGTTCGGCAGGCGTTCCAGCTGCGATAATCTGGCCGTGATCAATGATTGCGATGCGATCACACAGCCGCTCTGCCTCGTCCATGTAGTGTGTGGTCAGCAATACCGTGCCGTTACGCTTCTGGAATTGGCGGATGATGTCCCACAACTGGCGGCGGCTTTGCGGATCAAGTCCGGTGGTCGGCTCGTCGAAAAAGAGAATCTTCGGATCGGCTATCAGCGCGGTTGCCACGGCCAGACGCTGCTTCTGGCCTCCAGACAGTTTGCCGACCAGCGAATCGGCTTTTTCCTGGAGCGAGAGTTCATCCAAAACAGCTTCGACCGAGGTGGGGTGACGATAGAAGCTGGAGAACAGCTGCAAGGTTTCGCGAACCGTAAGCTTCTCGGAAAGCCTCGTCTCCTGCAACGAGATGCCCAGCCACTCGCGCAGTTCACGCGCGTGCGATTGCCAAGTCCTGCCGAGAACCTCCACTTCGCCGGAGGTAGGCTCCAGCAGACCCTCGAGAATCTCAATGGTCGTGGTTTTTCCCGCTCCATTTGGCCCCAACAGCCCGAAGCATTCGCCCATGTTGATGGTCAGGTCGAGACCGCGCACGGCTTCTACCTTGCCGTCGTAGGTCTTGCGCAGGCCGCGACATTGGATGGCAACGTCCATATTTCTAAATGATACTGGAGAATTGAGAAGAGGCTGTGTCACCACGGAGACACGGAGATCACGGAAAACAGAATTTCAAGAATAATCCTCCGTGTCCTCTGTGCCTCCGTGGTGAATCTCTTGCCGCTTGCGTCACGACATTGGTTTCAGGTCCTGTAACATGGTCGGAATCAATTCTGACACGGTGGGATGAATATGCATGGCGCGGGATACTACGGTGTAGGGGGCCTTGGCGTACATGATGTCGAGGAGCGAATGAATGACCTCGTCGCCTCCCACGCCCAGGATGGCCGCGCCCAGGATCTGCCTGGTCTCGGCGTCGACCATCACCTTCATGAAGCCCTGGGTCTCGCTCCTTTCTTTGGCGCGGCCCACATCCGACATCATGTACTTTCCGATGAGCGCCTTCCGGCCTGACTTGCGCACTTCAGCCTCAGTCATCCCGGCGCGGCCCAGCGGCGGATCAATGTACAGGGCGTAGGCGAGAATGCGATCGCTGAGACGGCGGGGATCGTTATCCAGCAGATTGGCAGCCACAATCTCGAAGTCGTTGTAGGAAGTGTGAGTAAAGCCTCCGCGGCCGTTGCAGTCGCCGAGCGCCCAAATTCCCGGCACGTTAGTTCGCAGTTGATCGTCAACGATGATGTTGCCGTGTTTGTCCTGCACGACGCCAGCTTTGTCGAGGCCAAGGTCGTCGGTGTTGGGACGGCGTCCAGCGGCGATCAGCACATGCGATCCGGTTACCGGCGAGGAATTCGCCGTACAGTCGACTCCCGCGACTACTTGGTCGCCGCGTCTTTTCCAGCGTGATGCAGGTCGCGTTGAGGCGAACCGTGATGCCCTCGCGCTCCACGATGTCTTTGATTGCATCGGAAATGTCGGGGTCCTCGCGCGGGATGAGGCGCGACTCGCGCTGCAGGATCGTGACCTTGCTGCCGAAGCGGCGGTACATCTGGCCGAACTCCAGTCCAATGTAGCTGCCGCCGACGACGATGAGGTGCTCGGGCAGGAAGTCGACGGCCATCATCGATGAGTTGTTGAGGTATGGGATCTGGTCGAGGCCGCGGATAGGAGGCACGCTGGCGCGGCCGCCGACATTGATGAAGATCTGGTCAGAGGTGAGGCGGTCGTCGCCGACAGCGATCACATGCGGCGACTCAAAGCGCGCTTGTCCCTTGTAGACACGCGATGTTCGGTTGCTCGCGGAGGCGGCTTTCCGCCCCTTGCTGAGAGGGTCGCTGGATCGTGTCCTTACGCGCCTTCACCTGCTTCATGTCGACGGTGACTTCGCCGGTGTTGACGCCGAACTCGGCGGCGCGGCGTGCCATGTAGGCTACGCGGGCGCTTGCAACCAGGGTTTTCGTCGGGATGCAGCCGGTATTGACGCAGGTCCCGCCAAACAGGCCGCGCTCGATAATGGCGACCTTGCGGCCGGCCTTAGCCATTCGTATCGCCAGAAAAGGGCCCGCTTGCCCGGTGCCGATAATGATTGCGTCATAAGATTTGTTCATCACTCCTCCATCAGTGCAAGAAGATTAATACGGCAGGGCAGGATGGCGTCACGTGGTACGAAGGGCGCACGTTCCCGCGTGAGATTGTAGATGTGGAAGGCTGTCCTATCGACGCTGTTTCGTAACTTCGGCGGCGTCACCCCACGCGGTTTCTGATGCTGGCGGGATGAAGCTCATGGCGCGCTCGGCCAGAGCGGTGATGGTGAGGCTGGGATTGACGCCCAGATTGGCGGCGACGACCGAGCCGTCGCAAACATACATGTTCCTGTAGCCGAAGACACGATTGCGGTAATCGACGACGCCGTGGGCGGGCGAGTCGGCGATGATGGCCCCGCCCAGACAGTGCGCTGTGCCCGGGAACGTTGAAGAGAATTTCCGGCAACATACTCATAGCGGTGCCACCGGCCAGCTGCGCGAATTTCTCGCGCAAATTCATTGGCCGCAGGAATAAACGTGGGTACTTTCTTCCCCCGGCTCACCAGAAATTTGCGAAACGGCCAAAACACGTGCCGCCCCACTGCATATCAATGTGGCCCTCTTGCGCCTGCATGCAGAGCAGGATCACGCACTCTCTCGCCCAGTGAAACGGCAGGAGCAGCCGCACCGTCCTGAAAGGATGCAGCAGCAGCGCGACTGGCTGAGATTCCGCAGCCATAGCGCAACGCGTCCCGGCCCAGGATGACCGCCGGTCAAGATGGTTGCGAGCGCGCCCATGGTGTCGGAACCTTCGGGATAGCGCACCGCCTCGATATGCGTATGCTCGTCGATGTAAACGCCCGACCCAATCGCGACGCCCTTCGACAGGTCTTGTTTCGAGCGCGGCACACGTACTCCGATCAGCGATTCGGAATTGGTGCGCACGTACTTTCCAAGTTGATTGCTGATCGCCGGCAGCGAACCTTTGTCTTTCAGATGGAAGAGCAACTCCATGGTGCCCAACGATGACGCGGAGAAAACAACGCCGCGACAGGTGAAGCGGCGGGGATGCCGATTGAAATGAGCAGTCGACTTACGGTATCGAACTTCGTACCCGTTGCTGCCGTCGGCGATGCCATCGAGCGGACGAACATCCACGACTTTGGTCTCGGCGAAAACTTTCGCGCCGTGCTTCTCGGCGAGATACAGATAGTTCATGTCGAGGGTGTTCTTGGCGCCATGACGGCAGCCCATCATGCACCCGCCACACGCTATGCAGGTGGTGCGCTCCGGACCCTCGCCGCCAAAAAACGGATCGGGAACGGTCGTGCCGCCAGGCTCGCCTTCGGGCGGCTCGAAGAATCGCAACATGGGTGCGATAAAAGGTGTGCCGACGCCAACCTCATCAGCAACGCGTTGCAGCAGACGATCGGCCGGGCCAAGAATCCTGTTCTCGATAACGCCCAGCATGCGCGACGCAGTATCGTAATGCTGCGGCATTTCGGCTTTCCAATCGGCCAGACCGTGCCACGATCCGCTGTCCCAAACTTTGTCCGGCGGACGCAGCAGGGTGCAGGCGTAGGTAATCGATCCGCCGCCAACAGCGCAGCCGTGCAGGATGGTGACATGCCGGAAGAATCTCATGCTGAAGAAGCCGCGCAGGGCGAGACTTGGCCGCCAGAACCAGCGATGCAATGACCAACTGGTGCGGGGAAGATTTTCCGGCGTCCAGCGGCGCCCCATCTCCATCACCGCGACCTTGTAGCCTTTTTCCGTGAGCCGGAGGGCGTGACACTGCCGCCGAATCCGGAGCCGACCACGATGAAGTCGAAATCGTATTGGTGCGTGCTTTGGGGCAAGGCGGTTTCCGATCCCAGTTGCATCTCACGAGCCTGGTCGCGGGTGGAGCACGCCTTCAGGCGCGCACAGATGCGGCACGGCACCTTTAGTGCCTGAGGTACGCCTTGTAACCTCAGCGGCTAAAGGTCCATCTCTGCGCTCTTGAGTGCACCGCTAAAGCGGTGCTCCACCCACATGCTCGAAAATCGTGCTAGAGCGAGAGCGGGCACTTGTCCTCCAACATCTCACAAAAGGTCATTCCTTACGGTGATGTGAGACAGGGTTGGCGGTGATTCCCAAGCCGGGAATCACTCCCAAAATGGTCATTTGTCACTGCGGCCATGGTCGTAGTCACGCCATCATGGGAAATGCGAAGTACGACTATCACCCCATCTCGCTAGGGAGCTATCATGCCGGAGTCTCAGCCAAACAATTCTTTCTCCTGGGGCGACGCCCTATTTTTGTATCATTGAGCGCCCCGGTCAACCATTGAGCATTGCGAGCGTCAGCGTATTCGAGGGTGCGATCCCGCTTAAAGCCTGCCGCGACTTTGTCGAATCCAAACTCCCCTTGGTACCGCGCTATCGGCAGCACGTTGTCTTTCCGCCACTGAATATCGGCTTGCCCAGCTGGCAGTTCGATCCCAACTTCGACATTCGCAATCACATCCGCCAAGTCAGTTTGCGGCAGGGAACGGAGCGCGAGCTTAAGGCCCTGGCTTCAAAGATTGTGAGCACCCATCTTGACCGGCAGAAACCGCTGTGGGACCTGACGCTGGTGCGTGGACTGGAAGGCAATCGCACCGGCCTGATCGTCCGCATCCACCATTGCCTGGCAGACGGAATCGCCGGTCTGGCGATGATGAATGTTCTGCTGGATCCCAGCCCGCTGGCGCAGCCAGTGGCCCGAAAGCAGCCGGAATTGCCCGCGCCGCCCGCCCGCGATGCCGGGGCTCAACTGCTTGACGGCTTGGTGAAGTCGTACTTCTCCGCCGTCAAAGGCGCGCTTACGCTGCAATCTGAGGTGCTGACCATCGCACAAGAGATGATGGCTAATCCTGGCAGCCCGCTCAACGACTTGATGACCGTAATGCCGGAACTTGCTACGCCCGCGGAAAGGCTCCCATTCAACGTTATCTGTCAGGGACCGCAGAAGTTCGGCTGGACGGAGGTCCCGATGACGGAGATCCAGTCCATCCGGCAACACTGTGGCGGGACGGTGAACGATGTCATTCTCGCGATCATGACAGCCACCATCCGGCGTTACGCGCAACTGCGTGGCGTGCGTGTAAAGGGGCGTTCGGCCCGCATCATGATTCCGGTAAATGTGCGGGGCAACGGTAACGCCAAAGAGCTTGGTAATCGCATTTCCTTTCTGCCGGTGACCATTCCGCTGGATATTCGCGATCCGCTGAAGCTTTTCACGTTCGTTCGCGAACACATGGAAATGCTGAAGCGGTCGCGCGCGGCAGAGTTGGTCGGCTTCGCCGGAGGACTGTTTTCCACCATTCCCAGCGCCATCTGTGCTGCTATAGGGCCAGTCGCCAGCCAGTTGCCACTCAGCTTGTGCAATACGATTGTCACCAATATTCCCGGGCCGCAGGTGCCGCTTTATCTGCTGGGCCACAAGATGCTGTCCTGGTATCCCTATGTGCCGATCGGTGGTGAGATGGGCGTCAATTGCGCCATCCTCAGCTATAACGGGGTTGCGTATTTCGGATTCACGTGCGACGTGAATGCGGTGCCTGATCCGGAGAACCTGGAGAAGTTTCTGGTTGCGAGTTGTGCCGAGCTGGTCAAGGCGAGCCAGCGTGTAAAGGCGGCGCCGAAGCAGGAACCCTCGGAACCGATAAGGCGCAAGAAGCCAGACGCCAAGGGTCCGATTGCAGCGCAGGCCGGTACGAAAAAGGCGCAGAGAAACATCGCTTGCCGGGATGGAAGTGGCCGAGGCGAAACCCACGCCGTCGGCAACCGTTGTTCGTGCACCCCAGGTGGAAAGAGCATTAGCAGCGGCGGGGGACTGACCATAGGATGTCCCGCGAACCAGGGGCATACTTGCTAAAGCGGGGGACGGCGCCTAGCTTGCCAGCAGCGCCTTGCGCGTGCATTCCAGGGTGTGGCTTAGCGACTCCTGCGGCAGCTTGCGAACAATCGGTTCAATGATCCAGCCCAGCCCGAGCGGTATGTCGCGGCTCAGGGAGATGGCGCGGCATTCAATGTAGAGCCCGTCTCTGGAGTGAGCGCTTGTCGGTCGCGCGGCTGCCTCGCCAGCTGCGCTCTTCTTCTCTTCGAATTTCCAGTACGAGTAAAGGCGCCACAGGAACCCATAGCCGGTGTCAGGTTCCAGCACCCGTTCCTTCGGCGTGCCTGCGTCTTCCACTTCAGCGATGCGCGTGGTGTAAGAGCGACAGACCCAGCGATTCGCATCGATCTCGGAATAATGAACGTCGTGGTCGGTGTCGAGGACCACGGTAATGATCTTCTTCTTCAACAGACGCATGAAGATCTTGAAATCGTTGCCCTCCCGGCTGATCAGCTTCGAGTCAATAACCTCAGGCTGGTAGATATTCTTGTGATTATCGTAGTTCTGAACGAGAGCCAAAACCTGTTCGACGCTTGCGTCCGGAACAAACGCCGCACCAATCCAGTCGTGAAGCAGCCCATTCGGCACTTTGACCGGCGCATCCCCTGACCACAGCTCGGCGACAATCTGTCCCTGCCGGACGTGCTGCGCCCGTTGCGCGTTGCTGTCGGACCACAGAAAGGCGCTGCCACCATGTAGCGATGGTTCCATCCCCGCTTCTGCCTGGATGATGTAGCTCTCGAAGGCTTGCAGCGTTCGCGGCTTCAACTGCACGACATTGGCGGTCTGAGCCATCGAATACCTGCTACTGCGATCTTCGTTCGGGCCTACTGGATTCGACAAAGCCGGTTTCGCGGGATCACCCGCGCGAGCGTGCCGGGCCTCCGGTCCGTCGCGACGCCGATTCTGTCTCGCGCAATTTGCCGTTTCGAGGCCGGTCGACAGTGCCCTTGCTATCCGTACTATCCGACAGGAGATAGTCCTCGATCTCGTCGATGCGTCGGTTGGCGTCGTGGTAACCAAGCTGGATCAATTCACGCGTGTACTTTGGGGTGAACAGCAGATAGCTCATCAAGTCCGAACACGAAGCCGCATCCCGCCCCAGACTGTTGACAAAATACTGGATGAGGTACGGCATATCCTTCTGGTGCTGCGCCGCTACTTCCGTCAGGTTCACCGAAGGGGCGACCTGGAGCACGGTCAAAGGCCGCATCTGCTCGCAGCCATCCATGCCCAGCTGGCTGATGTGGCCGCTGCTCATCAGTTGGTTCAACCGCTCCAGGTGTTCGACGTCGGTAGCCAGATGATCCAGAAACATCACGTTGAAGAGTACTCCCATCACCTGCGCTACCGAGGGGTCCTTCTGGTCGGTAGTTTCTTCCTGATGTTCAAGATTTTCGCAACGCACACCGATGGCGAAGATTTTTTCCGCTCCCAAACGAATGATAGGGCTCAGCGGTTGCTGAAGGCGCAAACAGCCGTCGCCAAAGAAAGCCGTGCCGCGTGCGGTGTCGAGCCGTACCGGTTGAAACACCATGGGGATGGCGGCCGACGCGCAAATATGTTCCACCGTGATTTTCGTTGCCAGAGTGACCCGCCGGCTGCGGTTCCACATGGGATGGCCCTTGGCTCCCTGAATGAAGAGGTAGCTTTTCCCCGAGCTGTAATTAGTCGCAGAGATGGCGAGGGCGTAGAGATTGCCGCGCCTGATGTTCTCCTGGATGCGGCCGCAATCGAGGTGGGTCTTGAGGAAATGGCGCAACGGAGTCGCGTCCAGCAATGACCGGGCGTTGCCTCCACCCAGAGCTCCCCCAAAGGATAGATCCAGTATCCAGATGAGGGAGTTGTGGGCCTGCGACATGAAATCGCAGCGAAAGACGTCGGAAGGCTTAAGGCTGGCCCAAAGCGCGGCCAGACGCGCCGTGACCAGGGCGAAGTCGTCGCTTCCGGCTGCCAGCGCCGAACCGTTAATTGCCCCGGCGGAAGCGCCGCCGATGATGGGAAAAGGATTGCCTCGACTCTGGAGCTGCTTGATCTCCCCCATGCGTTTAAGAACGCCTGCCTGATACGCCCCGCGAGCTCCGCCACCGGTCATGGCCAAACCGAGCACTTTTTCCATCGTTCCCCTTGTGGTCGGCCGTCAGAGATCAGAAGGTAACGTCCCTCCTCGATTCCGGATCCAGCGAAAAACCTGACTTTCCACGGCCATCGTTGGCGCACGCGGCCCTGACACCGCCGCTGCACCATACCTTCGCTACGCTGGACTCTAAGCGAATCGTGTACCCGTGCCCGGCGATTGTCAAGGTACCGCGGCACAAGAAATTGTATGTCGTGTCACACGCGGCACAGACTTGGAATCTAGGCCTTCTTGCGGACCCTCTTTCCAGACATTTTCGTTCTTTGCAACTGCGTCTCGAGTTCCGCGATGCGCTTGCGCATCTCATCCATCTCCGTATTGGATTCGCTGCTCTTCTCCGGGCCGGCGTTTTGCAGGAACCCTTTGACCATCTGCAAGGGCGACAGGGCGGCCGACTGCATCTGGCTGAAGCGGTCTTCTAGCGAGCTCTGCACCTTTTGATAGCTGTCGAAGGCCGACTTCAGATACCACATGATGAATTCCTGGCCCACGTGGTCGGTGGTTACGATAAGTTGCCGCAGGAGTTCCAGGGGCAAACCGGCGGGCTGGCCTTTCGCGTCCTCCACGATAATCTGGGTCAGGGTGACGCGCGTGATGTCGTCGCCCGTGCCGGCATCTACAACTTGCACCTCTTTCCCATTTCGGACCAGCGCCGCAATATCCTCGAGATTGATGTAGCGGCTGTGGGAAGTGTCGTAGAGTCTGCGGTTTGCGTATTTCTTGATCACCACCTTGCCGGTATCCATCTGTTTATTCTCCTGTTGCATTGCAAAATAGATCACATAGCCCTTGACATCCAGCATTCAGAATACTACATTCAGGCTGATGCTGCATTGCAGCAAATTGGAGGTTATAATGCCTAGAAATGGAAAGCCCGAGTCCTCCACCGTCCATATCGGGGATTCATCCTTTGTTTCTCTGCTGTCCGGATGGGTGCAGCAGGGAGTAGAAAAGTTCTTCGCCACGCAGCGAATCCTGGTGGATCTGGCGATGACCCAGAACGCCAATGCCATGAACCTGGTCCGCGGCCGCTTCGCCGATCCAGAATTTTGTCCGGTTGCGATTGCCAGCGAACTGGCTGGCGAAGCCATGTCGAACTTCGTCGAAGGCCAGAAATTGCTCCTCAGTCTGGTCCAAAAAGAGTACGAGATCGTAACCACCGGCGTGAAGGAGCGGGTTGCCGGTTACACCCCTGCCGTCGCCGCCACCGAACTGGCGCAGCGGGGTTTCGACAGCTTCATCGAGATGCAGCAGGATGTCCTCAAGATGGCCAGCAAGCAGACCCACACGTGGCTGACGGCAGTCAAAGATGGCAAGGGCTTCGAGGGCGGAAGCCTGGTCGAAATGGCCCGCGAAGCGATGGACACCTTCGTTCGCACCCAAAAGAAATTCCTTGACGTGATTGCCGAGGAGACTACCAAGGCAACCAGCGGCAAGGAGCGGTGAAGAAGATGAAGAAAACGGAGCTTACCGAGCTTGCCAAAGAAGCCACGGAAGCATTCATCGATGCACAAAAGAAGCTGATTGACGTGGCTGGCAAGCAAGTGAACGTCGCTATGCGGGCGGCCGGTCGAACCGTGAATCTGGTTGCGCCGTTTCCGTTTATTCCGATACCCGATCTCACCCGGGAAGGAGTCAAGAACTTCGTCTCGGCAGAAAAGGCCCTGATTGATACCGTGATGCACCGTCCGGAAACCAAGCACGCGAGCAAACCTACGCCTCACCACAAACGTCCGGCACGCACGATCAAGATGCCAGCGCATGCGGCCGTATAGGTAAGCGAGCCTAAGCTGTCAGGTGTTGCATTGACTCCGAACCAGGAGTCGTGAACACCTAGTTGACGTGCCGTCGGCAAGGGCGGCACGTCATCTTATTTTCGAGAGCGATTGCATCGATGCCCTGGTATCAGGGCAGCGCGGGAACTGAAGTAGCAAACAGGGCGCAAAATTCTTGTTGGCAATCTCCGGTCCTGTATCTAAACTAATCACCCGGAAGCTGATCCGAACCAATTGTGGTCTCTACCGAGTTTTTTTGTGAACTGGTGGGCGGGCAGTTCCAACCGAACGAGACAGGGAGAGCGCAGACTCGTCTATGGCCCCGCCGCCAGCTCGAACCTTTCAGCCGGAAAACGCCGAAGCCGACATCACCATCTGGAAAGAAGCTCTTTTTGCAGCCGACCTTCTACTGCTGCACTCTTCCCCGGTTTACTATGGCCTTGGCATACCCCGTGGCGACGGCTCTGCCATTGTTCTGGTGCCCGGCTTTCTGGGAACCGACGCCTATCTCACCCAACTGCATTCGTGGCTCGGCCGCATTGGCTATCGGCCATACTTTTCGGGAATCGGGCTGAATGCAGACTGTCCTAATCTGCTCATCCAGCAGCGCCTGAAAGACAATATTGAACAAGCGCTCTACGATACCGGGAAAAAAATCCATCTGGTCGGGCACAGTCTGGGTGGCATTATCGCGCGTTCCGTGGCGGGCCAACGCCCCCATGACGTCGCCTCGGTCACTACGTTGGCGTCGCCGTTTCGTGGTACGGTCGTTCATCGGACGATCCTGCATGCAGCCGAATCCGTGCGCAAGCAAATTTTGCAGGAACACGGGCCCGGCGTTCTCCCCACGTGCTATACCGGACGCTGCACCTGCGATTTTCTTTCCTCACTCCGCCGCAAGCTGCCCAGCACTGTGCTGGAAACGGCCATCTACACCCGTAACGACGGCGTGGCCGACTGGCGATACTGCATGACCGGCGATTGCAAGAACGACTTTCGAGGTGCCTGGTACGCATATCGGTCTCGCTTTCAACGCAGTCGGTCTATGCCATCATCGCCAAGCGTCTGGCCATGGCCCAACTAATGAAATAGCGGCATAAATTTTCACGGCGGCGGCGGGGGCATTGTCCTGCCACAGAAGTCGCATGGGTAAGGCTGTGATTCCCTTTTGCGACGGGGCAAGAGTGCGATACGCTTGAAACTGGATCGCGGAGACGGCCCAATTCGGGAATTCGTCGGAACATTGCATTCTTGGTTACTGAACCGATCCGGGCCGGAGGAGCATACTGAATCAGGCTCAGTCGATTTGGCTGGTTTGTAACCTTGCGAAAAAGATCCGTGTGCCGGATCGGCAGCCCAAATTAATTCATTTTATTTGGCCGACTTCCCGAACCCAGGGCGATTGGCAAGGAGATTTTTTCATGCGGCCTAAGAGCTCTCTCCGCGTTGTTATTCTTTTTGTTCTTCTAACCGCTCTCACTGTTTCTCACAACAAACCGAGGTCACGCAGTTCGCCGCTTTTGGCGGCTATTCCTACCTGAGCACGCCGTCGTTGAATCTGACGCAGCGCGGATTCGATGGCGACTTTGGATACAACTACAACAGCTGGTTGACGCTCGGTTTCGATTTCAGCACTTTCACTGGGCACAGCACACTGGTGCCGAACGATCTCAATTTAGGCTACACAGGCGAAACTGGCGCCGTTTTTGCCGTTACTCCCGCCCGGCTTCGTCTTGGCCGTGCCTTACAACTCTTCCACCCAAACCTACGAGGGCGGGCCGCAGTTCAATTATCGCCATTTCAAATACGTGACCTTTTTCGCGCGTCCGGCCCTCGGAGCTTTGCACGCAAATTTTTCCTCCACGTCAGACAATCCCTATACTCCAAGCGATTGTCAAAGGCCTGCTGAATGGGAGCCTGTCGAAATCTGACACCGTGGTGTTTTACGGCGTTGGCGGCGGCGCGACATGGGAGATCAATCCGCACTTTGGTATCCGGGCCACCGTCGACTATGCTCGCTATAATTTTTTCTCGAACATACTGGATGGGCCCCGGAACAGCGTGCGGTTATCGATAGGAACGAAGTTCGGGTTTGGAAAGAACATCATCAAGTAAAGGTTGGTCTAACCAGACGAAAAGAGCGCGTTCCTCAGCATCAGGACGCGCTTTTTCGTTTCTTGATTTCGTCGAATGGTGACGATGGCAACTTGCCCGCCTCAGCCTTCTGCGCGCTTTCTCAGGAATGCCGGAATCTCCAGATCATCCGTATCGTAGCGAATTTCGACGCTGCTGCTCACGGTATCCATCGGCTCGGGCGCGGCATTCTGCCGTCGCAGAGTTTCCTCTAACGGCTCGGCGTGGCGCACGATCTCCGAATCGATGTCGTCGAAGTTGTCGGGAAGATAGGAAGCCGCGCGCGGACGTTCCGGCGCTGGCATCTCCGGCTCTGGTGCTTTGACGGGTTCGGGATTCGCGGGCGTTTTCGTCTCCCGCATTGCCGCCACTTCGTAGGTCGCATTCACGCTGGCTGCCGCTGCCCGTGCATTGTGAAGCGCTGTCGCCGGCTCGGAGTGCTCGCGCCGCGGACGAACTTCCCTGAAGCCGGTGGCGATCACCGTGATCTTCACTTCGTCCTTCATCTTCTCGTCGAGCACGGCGCCGAAGATGATGTTCGCATCCTCATGGGCAGCGCTCTGAATGATGGTGGAAGCTTCATTCACCTCGGCCAGCCGCAGCGAGCTTGAGCCGGTGATGTTGATGAGGATGCCGCGCGCGCCATCGATCGCGCCCGCCTCCAGCAGCGGCGATGCAATCGCGGCCTGCGCCGCCAGGGTCGCACGGCCTTCGCCCTTCGCGGTCGCGGTGCCCATCACCGCGTAGCCCATGCCCGCCATGATGGTTTTCACGTCGGCGAAGTCGCGGTTGATGATGCCGGGAATGGTGATGATGTCGGAGATGCCCTGCACCGCCTGCCGCAGAATATCGTCGGCCACGCGAAACGACTCGAAGAAGCCGGCATCCTTCGCGACCGCCAGCAGCTTCTCGTTGGGGATCACGACGGTGGTATCGACCGAGTCGATCAGCTCCTGCAAGCCGCGCTCTGCCTGGTTCTGGCGGCGCTTGCCTTCGAAGGCGAACGGCTTGGTCACGACCGCGACCGTCAGCGCGCCCATCTCGCTGGCCAGCGAGGCGATGATCGGGGCTGAGCCGGTGCCAGTGCCGCCGCCCAGACCCGTGGTCACGAACACCATGTCCGCGCCCTCCAGCGCTTCGATGATCTTGTCGGCATCCTCCAGCGCGGCCCTGCGGCCGACCTCAGGATTGGCGCCTGCGCCGAGCCCGTTGGTCAGCTTGACGCCGAGTTGGATCTTCACCGACGCCTTGGAGCCTTTCAGCGCCTGGAGATCGGTGTTGGCAACGACGAACTCCACGCCTTCCAGGTGCGATTCGATCATGCGATTGACCGCGTTGCCGCCGCCGCCGCCGACGCCGATGACCTTGATCTTGGCGCTGTTCAGCAGCTCTTCGTTGAAGTGAATGCGAATGTCGCTTTCCGGCTGGTTCTTGTCGTTGAAATCTTCAATCATAGCTACCCCACAGAAACCTGGTTACGATGTTGTTAGGTTGTCATCCAGTAGTTTCCTCTTCACTGGAAAACGCTGTGCCGTCCCTACGGGACTGTGCCACTAACTTTGCGATCTACCCAGCACGCCGCTCCGCTACGTGCTGGGCTAAACTATTCCGCGCCTCTGGCGCTGGGTCTTTCGTGCCCCATGCTCCATTGGCGAAAAGCGAAGCGCAAATAGCGAAGAGCGTTTTCTACACGCCCTGCCGGGCAAACAGAGCTTTGATCTTGGCGCCCAATCCTCGATCGAGATTCATGCGCGCCTGCCGCGCCCGATGTCCATAGAGCACCATGCCGATCGCGGTCCCGAATTCCGGTTCCAGCAGCTGCGACGGCAACTTGGCGATGGGCACGGGATAACCCTGCCGGATTGGCCGGCGCAGTATGTCTTCCGCGACTTCGAGTAAGCCGTTCAGCCGCGAGCCGCCGCCGGTGAGCACCAGTCCCGCGCCCAGCAACTCGGAAATGCCCGCCTGCCGCAGATGGTCGCGCAGCAACTCCATCAGTTCGCGCGCGCGGGGCTCCAGGATCTCGCCCAACATGCGCTGCTGCATCAACCGCGAAGGCCGATCGCCGACCGAAGGCACTTCGATCTCGTTGCCCTCGGGAATACGCGTGACGATCGCGCAGCCGAACATCTTCTTGATATTCTCCGCATCAGGCAGCGGGGTTTGGAAGCCGACTCCGACATCGTTGGTGAAGTGATCGCCGCCAATCGGAATTGCGCCGGTATGGATCACGACGCCCTCGTAGTAGACGATGAGGTCGGTCGAGCCCGCGCCGATATCCACCAGGCAAACGCCCAGTTCGCGCTCGTCGGTTTGCAGTACCGAGTCAGCGCAGGCCAGCGCTTCGAACACCGTGTCATCGACATGAATGCCGGCACGGTTGACGGCGGAGATCACGTTCTGCGTCGCGGTGCCGCCTCCGGTGACGATGTGTACCCGCACTTCCAAGCTTTCGTCCCATCAGGCCGGCAGGATCGCGCACGCCGCCCTGACCATCGAGGATGAACTCCTGCGGCAACAGGTGCAGCACCTCGCGATCATCGGGCATTGCGATGCTGCGCGCCTTCTCCACCGCCAGGCGGACATCGTCGCGGCTGATCTCGCGCGAGCGCGAGCCCAGCGTGATGCCTCCGTGGCTGTTCACGCCGCGAATGTGCGAGCCGGCGACGCCCACTACAGCATGTTCCACCGGCACTTGCGCAACGTTCTCCGCCTCCTCTACCGCCTTCTTGATGGAGTCTACGGCTTTGTCGAGATCGGCAATCACGCCTTTGCGCATGCCGCGCGAATCGGAGATGCCATGCCCGCGATAGCGCAGCGCGTAGTCGTTCACCTCGGCGACGATCACGCACGTCTTGGCGCTACCGACGTCGATCACCGTGAGCAGGTTCTCTGTTTGGCTTCCCATGGTTTACGTATGCTTCTTCGTTTTGCTTGGCCCTGTCTTCTTGTTCTGCGCCGGCGGTGTCGCCGTGACCGCGCCGGCCGCAGCATTCGTTGCTCCTGGCGGCACTTCTACCGCGGGCGAATCCGGATTGACGATCACCTGGTGGTCATAGCGCAAGTCCACCGACTCCAGTTTCTTGAACTGCGTGCGCCACTCCTGCACATGGGCTACATATACCTTGAAGTGCTCCAGGAAATTCGCCGGACCAAGATGCACCAGCACTGCGCCTTGCGGATCGGTGACCGTTGCCTTGATGTCGTAGGGATCGGACAGATCGACGTCGCTGATATCTGCCGAATAATGCCCTCCGCTGGAATCCAACTCCTTGGTGAATTGCGTGTAGATTTTCATGCGCGCCGCGCGCGTCGAAAGCGGGTCGCTCTCCGAGATGCCGATCACAACCGGAAACGAATACTTGGTGGCCTGGCCCGGCGGAAGTTCCATGATCACGCCGTTGGCATCGATTAGCGCAATGTGCGAGCCGATCTCGACGAAGGCCACCGGAGTGCGTTCCGTGATGTCGATCTTCAGCCGGTTGGGCAGCAGGCGCATGACCGACGCCGACTGCACCCATGGAATCTGCTCCAGTTGCTTCTTGCGCTCCTCCAGAGGAACAAAGAAGATGTTGCGATCGATGTCGCTGGCCATCACGTTTCGAACTTGCGCGCGGCTCACGTTGTTGGTTCCGGAGATTGCGATGTTGTCGCTGGAATCGAGACGAAAGCGCCACGATCCTGTCCCATATCGTTGCAGCGCGATCGCCAACACCGCGACACCGATTCCGACGCCCAAGAGAATAAGGAGGATCTTGACGCGGCTTGCGGCCTTGCGCGGCAACGCTCCACGACGCACGGGAACACGTTTTTGCCCGCGCAGAAAGGGCGACTCGGCTTCATCGTCGAGGTCGAACATGCGCGCATCGAGCGGCGACTCGGCGGCATTTCGCACGCCACGCGCAGACGCACTCGCGGATTCCTCGAGCTCGTCTTCCGATATTGTCGATAAGGTTTTGCGCGCCATGAAAGCGGAATGAAATAGCTGCCACTACAGCTATTTGCCTCACTATAACTGTTTTGTGATGGATTGCGGAGACGGTTTTCCACCTGGACGCACGCCTGCGAGCCAGTGAACCACAAAGGTAAACGGAAGCGGCTCGATTAAAGATCGCCCCGCTTCGGCATCCGGCTTTGCAAACGCTCCAGCACCTGGGGCCCAAGCTGAGAGATACTTCCCGCGCCGAGCGTCAGAATCATGTCTCCTGGACGTGCCGCGCCGGTTGTAAGTTCCACGGCTTCGCCGAAGGAAGAAACATACAACGCCTCCTGGCCACCGTCTTCGGTGATGCGGTTGGCCAGCAACTCTCCGGTAATTCCCTGAATCGGCGGCTCACTCGCGGCATAAATGTCGAGCACCACCACGGAATCGGCATCGCGAAAGGCGGTGGCGAATTCATCCAGCAGCAACTTTGTTCGCGTGTAGCGATGCGGCTGGAAGATGACATGCACCTTCTGGAATCCGCATTGCCGGGCGGCCGCCAGGGTCGCTCGAATTTCAGTAGGATGGTGTCCGTAGTCGTCGATCACGGTCACGCCATCGGCACTGCCGATCAACTGAAAGCGCCGGTCAACCCCATTGAAGTGTGCTAACGCGTGCCGAATCTCCTCCACCGGCATGTCGAGCCCGACGGCCACCGCAATCGCCCCCGTCGCGTTGCTGACGTTATGGGCACCGGGCACTCGCAGTTCAAACTCGCCCAGATCGTTGCCGCGATAGGTCACGCGAAAGCGGCTCAGCGCCGCACTCTCTTTGCTGGGGCCACAGCGCAGACTGGAAATGTAAAAATCGGAATCCTCCCGCAGACCGTAGGTCATTGTCCTTCGCTGCACTCCGGCCAGCAGACGCCGCAAATCATCGTTGTCATTGCAGGCGACGACCATGCCATAGAACGGCACCGAGTTCATGAACTGAAGGAAGGTCCGCTCCACGTCTTCCATATCGCGGTAACAGTCCATATGCTCGCGATCGATGTTAGTCACCACGGCGAGAATCGGCGACAGCTTGAGGAACGAGCGGTCGCTCTCATCGGCCTCGGCGACCAGATATTGCGACTTGCCCAGGCGCGCGTTCGAACCCATGGCATCGACACGGCCGCCGACCACCACCGTGGGATCGAGTCCGCCCGCCGCCAGCACGGCTGCCACCATCGACGTCGTAGTCGTCTTGCCGTGCATGCCGGCTATCGCGATGCCGTACTTCAGCCGCATCAGTTCAGCCAGCATCTCCGCCCGCTGGATTACCGGGATGTGCTGCTCATGAGCGGCAATTACCTCCGGGTTAGCCTGCGCAATTGCCGAACTGACAATCACAACCTCGGCGCCAGCAACGTTCTCGGCGCGATGGCCTTCGTCAATCAGAGCGCCCAAGCTGATCAGACGCGCCGTCACCGCGGAGCGCCGCAGGTCCGAGCCAGACACCTTATATCCGAGGTTCAGCAGCACCTCGGCGATACCGCTCATGCCGATGCCACCGATGCCGACAAAGTGGATGCGCTGAATCTTCGCAAACATGGGAGGCGTTCTACGCTGTCGCGCGGGGGTTCGGGATGCCGGCCACGCGTACAGCGAGAGAGGCAATGGTAGCAGCCGCGTCAGGATGAGCAAAGCCGCGCGCCGCCTGCGACATGTTTGTCAGGGTCCCGCGATCGCCGAGCAGGGAAACGACCTCCTGCACCAGGCGCTCGGGCGACAGCTCCGACTGGGGCAGCAATAGCGCTGCACCAGCCGCGGCCAGGGTTGCAGCGTTGTGCCGCTGATGATCGTCGGCGGCGGTTGGCAGAGGAATGAAGATCGCCGGCTTTCCAGCGGCAGTGACTTCGGCAACCGTGCTTGCCCCCGAGCGGCATATCAGCAAGTCGGCGCGGGCGAAGGCTTCCGGCATATCGTCGATGAAGGGGGAAACCTCCGCCGAAGCCATCATGCTCAAATAGGCGGCCTGCGCTTCGGGATAATCTCGTTCGCCGGTCTGGTGGATGACGTGGATCGTGGGCAAGGCTACCATCAACTGCGGTAAGGCATCGATCATGGCGCGATTAATGGCATGCGCTCCCTGACTGCCTCCGAATACCAGCAGCGTCGGCTGCGCCTCTCTGGGCCGCGTCGGGACGTTGAAGAACTCGCGCCGCACGGGGACGCCCGTCACGTGACAGTTGCGGAAGTAATGGCAGGTCTGCTCGAAGTGCACCGCTGCTGCCCGAATGGTGGGAGCGAGCAGGCGATTGGCGAAGCCGGGAACTACGTTGGGCTCAAACGCGACCGTGGGGATATTCATCAGCGCAGCGACCAGCATCGCCGGTCCTGACGCGTATCCGCCCACGCCGATCATCACGTCGGGGCGGAATTCGCGAATTAGTTTCGCCGAGACCATCGCTGCCCGCGGCAGGTCCAGCAAGGTCTGCGCCCTGGTCGCAAAGTCCACGCGATTCAGCGCGCCAATCTCGATCAGCCGCAGCTCGAATCCAGCCGCCGGCACCAGACGAGTCTCGATACCGCGCTGCGTACCCACGAACACCACTTCCGCGCGATAGTGCGAACGCAGTTCCTGCGCGATTGCCAGGGCGGGAATAACGTGTCCGCCGGTACCGCCTCCAGCCACAATCACACGCATGGCTATTCCGTTTGCTGCGAGATGTTAAGCAGTACTCCGACGCTGGCCAGGGTGATGAACAGCGAAGAGCCGCCATAGGAGATGAAGGGCAGCGGAATACCTTTGGCCGGAACCAGCGCGAGGACCACGCTGATATTGAACAGAGCCTGCACCACTACCATCGCCGTGATGCCGGTGGCGAGGAATTTGCCGAACATGTCGCTGGTGCGCAACGCCGTGCGAATGCCGCGGTACAAGAAGATACCGAACAGCCCAACCACCAGCAGCGAGCCCCATAAACCCAGTTCTTCCGCCGTGACTGCGAAAATAAAATCGGTGTGCGGCTCGGGCAAATAGAACAGCTTTTGCTTGCCTTCCATCAGGCCAAGTCCGGTCAGACCGCCGGTGCTCACGGCGATCATCGACTGGATGATATGAAATCCTTTGCCCTGGGGATCCTTGAAGGGATCAATAAACGCCTGCATTCTGGCCCATCGCCAGGGCACGCGCACAATCAGGAAGTAGAGTGGCAACACCGACGCCGCCAAGCCATACCACAGATACTTCATGTTCATGCCGGCAACGAACAACACGGCGGTCGAGATGGCGATACAAGCCAGCGCCGTTCCCAGGTCTGGCTCCTTCACAATCAGCACCGCGAACAATAGCGTTGGCGCGACCGCAGGAATCAGGACATTCTTCACGTCAGTGATTTCCTGCCAGCGCGATTCCAGAAAGTACGCCAGATACAAAATCAGCGTGGGCTTGGCCACCTCAGAGGGTTGGAACGACAGGCCGGCAAACTTTATCCAGCGATGGGTATTGTGGGAGTCGCGAAACAGAAACACCACTATCAACAGCAAAGAGGTTATGCCCAGGAAGCTGAACACCACTGGCGGTCGGCGGAAATTCTTGTAGTCCACATTCATGATGACGATCATGAACGCGATGCCGGCGACGGCCCATGCCATCTGCCGCACCAGGAAGCCGTAGGGCGAGCCAAACCGCTCCTTCGCCATTACCGCCGAGGCGCTGAAAACCATTACCAATCCGATGAAGACCAGCAATAGGGTCACGGTGAAAAGCCACTTGTCGACGCTGACCCGCTTCGCCATTATTCGCCGCCTCCAGAAACGCCGCTTCCGACGCGGTCGCGCTCCTGCGTTCTCGCCAGCAATTGCCGTACGAGTGCCTTGAAGACCTGCCCGCGATGTTCATAGCTGTCGAACTGATCGAAGCTGGCGCAGGCCGGAGCTAATAAGCACGATGTCACCCGCAGTCGCGGCTTCGCTAGCCCGCCGAACCGCGGCCTCGAGCGTGCCGGCGCTGACGATCTCGGTCCCGCTGGCTTGCGCTTCAATTTTCGCCGCCGCCGCCCCAATCGTGTACACGCGCTTCACTCGATCTTTTAATAGGGAATCAAGCAGGCTGTAGTCGCTGCCCTTGTCTTTGCCGCCGAGGATGAGGTGAATGCGGCCGGGAAACGACTCCAGTGCCTTGATGGTCGCGTCAACGTTGGTCGCTTTCGAGTCGTTGTAATATTCCACGCCGCGAACCGTCGCGACATATTCCAGACGATGCTCAACGGCCTTGAACCCGCTGACGGCCATGCGAATCTGCGCTGGCTCAACTCCGGCAATCATCCCAATAGAAACTGCTGCCAGCGCGTTCTCGACGTTATGCGCGCCCTTCAGTTCAATCTCGCTGACGGGCACAATTTCGCGTTCGCCCTTGTCATCGCGCCAGACGATTTGATTTCCGCGCAAGAAACTACCACTGGCAACTTCCTTCAGGCGGCTGAACCACCGGATTTGCGCTTTGGTACTCGACGCCATGGCTATGCACGGCTCGCTGTCGGCGTTCAACACGGCAAAATCGACGGCGGTTTGGTTCTCGAAGATGCGAGCTTTGGCGGCAGCATAATTCTCGAAGGTGTGATGACGGTCGAGATGATCGGGCGTGATGTTCAGTACAACCGCGACGTGCGCATGAAAGGTCTCGATGGTCTCGAGTTGGAAGCTGCTGATCTCCAGCACGCTCCAGGTCTCGTCTCTGGATCGATCTACCAGGGTTATCGCTGGCGTTCCGATGTTGCCACCGACCAAGACCTTGCATCCGCCGGCAGAGATGATCTCGCCGGCCAGAGTCGTCGTCGTGGTCTTGCCGTTGGAGCCGGTAATGGCGACGATGTGGCCTTTCAGGAATCGCGCGGCCAGTTCCACTTCGCCGATCACGGGAATGCCGCGCTCGCGGGCGTGTACGAGTTGCGGAACGTCGAAGGGAACGCCCGGACTGACGACGATGAGGTCTTGATCGCGGAAGGTGCGCTCGCCGTGCTGTCCGGTTTCCACGCTGATGCCGTGATCGAGCAACAGGGGGATTTCCTCGCGAAGTTGCTCCTGCGATCTGGCGTCGGAGACGGCGACCTTGGCGCAGCGTTCAGCCAGAAATAGAGCGCTGGCCGCGCCGGACTTGCCCAGTCCCACCACCAGCACGCGTTTGCCACGAACATCCATAATTTGTTAGTTACGTACTCACCACGGAAACACGGAATGCACAGATTTGTTTTTCAAATCTTCCGTGTGTTCCGTGCTTCCGTGGTGAATACCTTGCCCAACCTGCCATTGTGCCACGTTCCCGGCGTCGCTACCTCAACTTCAATGTGGTGAGAGCAAAGAGTGCAAACACCAGGGACGCGATCCAGAAGCGCACAATCACCTTAGACTCGCTCCAGCCCAGCAGCTCAAAGTGGTGGTGGATGGGTGCCATCTTGAAAATTCTCTTACGGCGCAGCTTGTACGAGCCCACCTGGAGAATCACCGACAACGCCTCGATCACAAACACTCCGCCGATGAACGGCAGCAGGAGTTCCTGCTTGACGATGACGGCGACGGTGCCGATGGCCCCGCCCAGCGCCAGCGAGCCGACATCGCCCATAAAGATCTCGGCCGGATGGGCGTTGTACCAAAGGAAGCCAATCGCCGAACCCACCATCGAGCCGCAGAAGACGGTCACCTCCGAAACCTGAGGCATCTTGGACAGCTCGAGATAGTCGGCGAAGACGGCGTGACCGCTCACGTACGTCAGCACGGTAAGGGCGCCGGCGGCGATCACGGTGCAGCCAATCGCCAGCCCGTCCAGGCCGTCAGTCAAGTTCACGGCGTTGCTGGAACCCACAATCACCAGCGCAACAAACGCGATGAAAGGCAGAAAAGCCAGCGGCGACAAATAACCGTGGTGCCATTTGCTGATTACCAGGTCGGGGCGGAAGTGTTTCAGGAAGGGCACGATCAAACGCGTCGAATACAAGCCATGCTTTTCCAGTCCGCTCAGCGTTGCTCCCACTGCAATGGCCGCCAGGAACTGGTAGAACAGCTTGGCGCGCGCGGTAAGGCCCAGATTGCGGCGATGCACAACTTTCAGATAGTCATCGGCGAAACCGATAGCGCCGAAAGCCAGAGTTGCAACCAGTGCGATCCACACGAAGCGATTACCGAGATCGGCCCACAGTAAAGTGGGAATCACCATGCCCACGACAATCAGAAGGCCGCCCATCGTCGGAGTTCCGGCCTTTTGCTGATGGGCTTTGGGGCCGTCCTCGCGAATGTATTGGCCAATCTGAAATTCACGAATGCGGCGAATGACGGCAGGCCCGATGATCAATCCGATGAACAGTGCGGTAAGGCTGGCGAATGCGGTGCGAAAGGTAAGGTAGCGGAAGATTCGGAACGGCCCGATATGGAAGACGACGAATCCCTTCTGATACAGCAACCAATAGAGCAAAATTCGTCCCCGTTCTAAGCGTTTCCGATATCTGAATCCAAGCAGTTCGGGTAGTGCGGGCCTTCAGGCCCGCGTTAAGATTCCGCCCATTGCCATCTCGGGCGGTTTCGATCAAGTTCGTTGATCGAAACCGTCCGGGGATCCATAATCACCCGACGTCACGCGGGCCTGAAGGCCCGCACTACTCAGAAGGCCGTTACTGAGCGCAGGGTTTTCCACTCCATACTTCCAACGCCCGCTCCAGACGGACGCCGCGTGAGGCTTTCAGCAAAACCACATCGCCGGGCTTGATCTGGCGTCGCAGCCATTCGCCCGCTTCTTCTGGCGTATTCACGAACTCGGCGCGCATTCCCGCCTGCTTCGCGCCTTCGACGATAGCTTGCGCCAGTCCGCGCACTCCCAGAAGCACATCGATACCGCTCTGAGCCGCGTGCAGGCCGGCCTGGCGATGCATCGGTTCAGCCGCTGGACCCAGCTCCAGCATCTCTCCCGCAACCACAATGCGGCGCTGCGCAGGAATCTGCGCCAGCGAGCGAAGCATGCTGTCGAGGGCCTTCGGATTGGAATTGTAGCAATCGTTGATGACCGTGGCCCCTGCGATCTTAAGAATTTCTCCCCGCTTGTCACCAGCTGATAACGAGGCCAGCGACTCGGCCGCAGCCTGAAGCGGCACACCATATTGCAGCCCCACGGCCACGCCTGCCAGGGCGTTGTAGATGTTGTGGTCGCCAAGCAGCGGCAAGTTGGCGCGCGCCCGCTGCTCGTCCACAACAAGGTCGAAGGCGGACCCCTCTGGCCCGCGCGATTCAATGTTCTGTGCAGCAACGTCCGCCGGCTTGTGGAGACCGAACATCACCACCCGCCCGTGAAAATCGCGCCCGAACTGCGAAACATATTCGTCGTCGGCGTTCAGCACGGCAATGCCGCCGGCGTGCAGAGATTCGACGAGCTCATACTTGGCGCGCGCAATTGCGGCGACGGAATCGAAGAACTCCAGGTGAACGGGCGCGACCATTGTCACCACGCCGCAGTCCGGCTGCGCCAGTTTGGCCAGCGCGGTGATCTCGCCCGCGTGCGACATCCCCATCTCGATGACCGCGATCTCGTGCTCCGGCTCAAGTTTGAGCAACTGCAACGGCATGCCGAAATGGTTGTTCAAATTGCCGTGCGACTTCAGTACATGATGGCGCGTTCCCAGAACATGAGCGATCGCTTCTTTGGTAGTGGTTTTGCCGGCTGAGCCGGTGACGCCAAGCAGCGGCCTTCCCCACATTCGCCGCACGGCGGCGCCCAGACGCTGGAGCGCTAGCAGGGAATGGTCAACCACCAGCAATTGCGACTTCGAAGGGAATCGCTGGACTTGTGTTCGTTCCACGACCGCGGCGACTGCGCCTTTGGCGAGGGCCGCTTCCACGTAATCGTGGCCATCGAGCCGTTCACCGTGGACGGCGAAGAACAGGTCGCCGGGCTGCAAGGTACGTGAGTCAATGGAGTAGCCGGTGGCCACTGCATCGTGAGCGAACGCACCGGCGGCAGGCATGAACTCGGCGGCGCGAGAGAGTGTGAGCTTCATGATTTGGCGGGATCGCCCCCGGCAGCTCCATAGCCTGCGGCTTGCAATGCTTGGCGCGCTTCTTCGATGTCGTCGAAGGGAACGGTCCCGGCGCTGGTCACCTGGATTTTTTCGTGCCCCTTGCCGGCAAGCAGTACGATGTCGCCCGGTTGCGCTTGGTGAATAGCCAGGGCGATCGCCTGCCGCCGGTCAGGTTCCAGCGTATAGCGGGTGCCGCTGCGCTGCAAGCCGCCCAGGGCATCGTTCATGATGTCGAGGGGATTCTCACTGCGGGGATTGTCGCTGGTCAGGATCACGAAATCGCTGCCAGCGCCTGCCGCCTCGCCCATCAGCGGACGCTTGCTGCGATCGCGGTCGCCGCCGCAGCCGAAGACGGTAATGACACGCCCATGGCCGCCCCGCTGCGCCAGAAAATCCCTGGCCACGGCAGTGAGATTGCGCAGCGCGTCGTCGCTGTGCGCGTAGTCCACAATCACGGTGAACGGCTGGCCCGCATCCACGCGTTCGAAGCGACCGGCCACGCGATCAAGTTGAGAAATGGCGTCAATGATGGCGCGCGGCTCCACATTGCGCGCATAGGCTGCCGCCGCCGCCGATACCAGGTTGAACACGTTGACGCGGCCAAGCAACGGACTCCAGATTGGAAGCTCGCCGGATGGAGTCACTAACTGGAACCTGGTTCCCGTGCTCGCGATGTCGAGGTCTTTAGCATGGAAGTCGCCGCTGTCCACTCCGTAGGTGATCACTTCCTGCTGCTTCTTGCAAAGCTTGACCAGACGTTTGCCGTAGTCGTCTTCGATGTTGATGACGGCGGCACGCGGCGGCTCGGTGCCCGATCCCTGGAAGAGAATCGCCTTCGAGGCAAAATATTCTTCCATGGTGCCGTGGTAGTCGAGATGATCGCGGGTGAGATTAGTGAAGATCGCTACATCGAACGGCACGCCGTAAACGCGCTGTTGCTGAAGAGCATGGGAGGAAACTTCCATCACCGCTTCGGTGCAGCCCGCGGCGAGCGTGCGCGCGAAGAACTGGTTCAGCTCCAGCGGTTCCGGGGTGGTGTGGGGAGCGGGATAAACCTCGTCTTCAATGCGGTATTCCACGGTACCGACGAGCGCGGCCTTGCGGCCGGCGGCGCGCAGCATCGCATTCAACAGGAAAGAGGTTGTCGTTTTTCCGTTGGTGCCTGTGATTCCGGTGATGAAGAGGCGCTCAGCGGGGCGGCCGTAGAAGTTGGCGCTCAACCGCGCCAGCGCGCGCCGTCCGTGTTGCACTTGCGCCCAGGGAACGTCGGGTCGCGGGGGCTGGGAATCGCTAACGACGGCCACTGCGCCAGCCTGCAAGGCGGCATCGATGAACCCGTTGCCGTCGGCGCTACCGCCGCGCATGGCCACGAAACACCAGCCCGGCTTCACCCGCCGGCTGTCGTAGTCCAGGCCCGCGATGGCCGGATTACCCTGCTGCGCAATATATTCCGCCCCATCCAGCAACTCGAGGAAGTTCATCTAAGGCGATTATAGTTATCGCGCTCGTAAGGGGTGTGGGGTCTGCATCAAGGCGGTTACGTGGGGCGGATTTGCGATACGATGGGCGAAGTGTGCCGAGCCAGGTTTTCATGTGCCGCCGGCTAAAAAGCCGGCTCGGGAAGAAAAATAAAGGGCTATCGGCACGACTGAAGTCGTGCCCTGTTACAAGGCCTCCATAAGGCGGACTTGTTCGCGGCCTGCGAAGTCGAGCTGGTTACAAAGCTTTCGGAAGCGGACTTTTCAGTGGCCTGTGAAAGTCAGGCTCTGTTGCAAAGCTTCAGAAGGGGAGTTTCGTCCGCAGCCACTGAAGGCGTGCTCGACCCCAGCGTAATGCAAAGCACCGTGAGGTAGCGCAGTTTGACTGATCGTCTCTATTACACCGATTCGTTCCTGCACGAGTTTGAGGCGCGGGTACTGGCGGTCGCGAACGTAGCGGGAGGTTTGGCGGTGGTGCTCGACCGCTCGGCCTTCTATCCCACCAGCGGTGGGCAGGGGTTCGACACCGGATGGCTCGAGGTCGCCGAGGATGCGAGCGGCTCCCCGCGCTTACGAGTGCGGGATGTCGTCGAAGATGAAAAGACTGGCGATGTGCTGCACGTGGTTGAAGGCGAGAGTTCGGCGGTGCAGGCGGGATCTGTCGTTCGCGGAATGATTGATGCCGAGCGCCGGCGCGATCACATGCAACAGCATTCGGGCCAGCATGTGCTGTCGGCAGCCTTCGAAAAGCTATATGACATGGCGACGGTATCGTTCCACATGGGCGACGAGAGTTGCACTATCGATTTGGCGACCGACTCCGTGAGTCCGAAGCAGCTGCGAGCGGCGGAACAGTTGGCCAACGTAATCGTTGCGGAAGATCGGCCAGTGGAGATTCGCTTCGCTACGCCAGAGGAGGCGCGCACCATGGGGGTACGCAAGATTCCTGCTGCCGAACGTGAGACGCTGCGCCTGATCGACATCCGTGATTTTGATTTGAATGCCTGTGGAGGGACGCATGTCCGGAGCACAGGACAGATTGGGAGCATCCTGCTGCGCAAGACGGAGAAGGTGAAGCAAGGCTTACGGGTTGAGTTTGTCTGCGGGCTGCGCGCTGTAGACACGGCGCGGCAGGACTTCGAAAGCTTGACCGATGCTGCAACGCAATTCTCTACGCACATCTGGGAAGTTCCGCAGCAGATACGCAAAGCGCAGGAGGAGATGAAGGCAGCGCAGAAGGCGCAGCACAAGCTGCTGGAAGAAGTGGCAGAGCTACAGGCGGCGTCGCTGCTGCAATCGGCGCAGGAGCACGGCGGTCAGAAGCTGGTGGTGCAATACTTCGCCGATCGCGATCTGGGCTTCATCAAGATGCTGGCACAGAAGCTAACGAAAGCTGGTACGGTCGTGGCACTGCTGGCATGCGGGGGCGCGCAGCCGTCGCTGGTGTTCGCGCAGACCTCCGGGCTGTCCAATGACATGGGCGGGTTGATGAAGCAGACGGTGCAAGCGCTGGGAAGTCGTGGAGGTGGCAATCGGGACATGGCGCAGGGCGGCGCGCCCGATGGCGGCCGGGCGGAGAGCGCGATTGTGGAGGCGGCGAAGTTGGTTGCGGCGTGACACCTCTGTCCGACGCGTGGCGGGACAGCAGGTCCCTCCACGCGGACTAAAGTCCTTGGTCGGGATGACACTTCTAATCGGGATGACACCTTCTGACGGGATGACACCTTCTGATGGGACGCTTTCGTTATTCTCTTAGCTGACGGCTGACAACGGGAAAAGGGAACGCTGATTAAGTAGATGCCCGGATCCTCAGCGGCTAAAAAGCCGGGTTTCTTTGCTCGACTTTGCGGACCGACTGAAGGCGGTTCCTTTCAAGGCCATTCTTAATCGGAGCTTCCATTAGCCGACAACTGGCTACTGACAACTGACTTTGGACCAACGTCTCATTCTCGTTACCTTACTGATACGCCTTGGCGTCGCCGCGGCGATCAGCAGCGTGCTGGTGCGCGCGCGGCGCTTCCGGGTGCTGCTGTTCCGTGAGGAGCGCACTTTCAGCGAGAAGCTGGAGATGGTTCTCATCGTGGGGACGCCGATTGCCTTGGGCGTGCTTGCCCGCCATTGGGTGCACAACTTCTATGCCGCCGACATCGCATTCGAAGGCGCCATCCTGATGGGGGTGATTGGAGGACGCCTGGTGGGCACGGCGGGAGGAGTTCTGGTTGCCCTGCCGTCGCTGTTCTGGGGCGAGTGGCTGGCGCTTCCGATGTACGTTTTTGCCGGAGCCGCCGCCGGCATGGTGCGCCACATCGCGCAGGACCGCGAAGCCATCTGGTCGTTCTCGCCGCTGTTCGATCTGAGCATCTATCACTGGATTCGGCGCAGCATCCGTAAATCGTTCATCGACTGGCAGACTTCGTTTTTCTTCTTAATCCTCGGTCTGGAGTTTGTTCACATCCAGTTGCATCTGGAGTGGCCCCGGCGCATCTTCGCACTGTATTCCCCGAACCTGTGGGTGAAGTTCGCCATCTACGCGGGCACGGTGATGGCGGTGGCCATCGCGCTGAAGGTGCTGAACAACGTGCGCATTGAGATGAAGCTGGAGCAGCAGGAGCGGTTGCTGCTGCAGGCCCGCATGGAGGCGCTGCAAAGCCAGATCAATCCGCATTTTTTGTTCAACACGCTGAATTCGATTTCGTCGCTGGTGCGGGGCAATCCGGAATCGGCGCGAGACATGATTGTGAAGCTGGGCAACATTCTGCGGCGTCTGCTGCGCAAGGGCGATTCCTTCGTTCCCCTGCGCGAGGAGTTGGAATTTCTGGACGATTATCTCGACATTGAAGTGGCACGCTTTGGCCGCGACAAGCTGAAGGTAGTGAAAGAACTGGAACCGGCCTCGCTCGATCATCTGGTGCCCAGCATGATTCTGCAACCGCTGGTGGAGAACGCAGTGAAGCATGGCTTCTCGACCAAAGTGGAAAGTGGAAGCATTTATCTGCGCAGCCGCACGGCCGATCAGCGCCTGGTGATTGAGGTGGAAGATGATGGAGTGGGTATGCCGCTGAAGGGCGCGAGCGCATCTTCAGGAACCGGCATCGGCATGCAGAATGTCACCGAGCGGCTGCAAGTGCTGTACGGCGATACGGCCGAGATCACGATTGAAAGCCAGCCCAACCGCGGCACCCTGGTGCGGCTGGTATTGCCGGTAGTGAACGCCGAGGAGATGGGCGGCTCGGTGGTAGGCGCTATTTACGAAGAGCGGTCCAACACGGCGCGATAGTGCTTTTCATACAACGGAATGATCTTGCTGGCGCAGAACCTGGCCTGCGCACTGGCGCGTGCCGCCTCACCCATCCGCTTTAGCTTTGCCTCATCGGACAAAATCTCGATGGCGTAATTGGCCATCGTGTCCACGTCGCCGACGGCGGCCAGAAATCCCGTCTTGCCATGGTCGATGACCTCAGGGACACCGCCTTCGTTAGTAGCGATGGGGACCACTTCGCAGGCCATGGCTTCCAGCGCGGCGAGCCCGAAGGACTCCAGTTGACTGGGCAGAAGCATCACATCAGCGACACCCAGCTTTTCGTGAATCTGGTCCTGCTTGCCAAGGAATTCGACTTTGTTGTGAATGCCCTTGTTGACGGCCAGCCACTCAGCCCGGGAGCGTTCCGGGCCGTCGCCAATCATGAGCAGGCGCGCGGGGACTTTCTTCTGCACGCGATCGAAGATCTCGATGACGTCGGGAATGCGTTTTACCGGGCGGAAGTTGGACAGGTGCACCAGAATCTTTTCGTCCGCACGGGCATATTCGGAGCGGCGCTGCGTGACTTCGGGCGTGCGCTCGTAGAGATCGCAGTTGACGAAGTTGGGGATCACCTCGATGGGCGTGCGTACGTCAAAGACCTCCAGCGTGCGCTGCTTGAGATAGTTGGATATGGAGGTGACGCCGTCGCTCTGGTCGATGGAGAAGCGGGTGATAGGGAGATAGGAGGGATCGGCGCCGACCAATGTGATGTCGGTGCCGTGCAGGGTGGTGACATAGGGGAGATGACGGCGATTGCGGGCGTGATCGCAGCCGAGCATCTGGCGGGCCAGCATCGCGCTGACGGAATGCGGGATGGCGTAGTGCACATGCAGCAAGTCGAGATCGTAGATCTCGGCAACCTCGGCCATGCGCGTGGCCAGAGCGAGGTCATAGGGCGGATACTCGAACAGGGGATAGCGCGAGACTTCAACCTCGTGGTAATGGATGTTGGGCTGGGGCTCGGTCAGGCGGATAGGCTGGGAGTAGGAGATGAAATGCACCTGATGACCGCGCTGGGCCAGCTCCAGTCCAAGCTCGGTGGCCACGACGCCGCTGCCGCCGTAGGTGGGATAACAGGTAATGCCGATTCGCATGATTATGGCCTGCACTCATCGCGGGAGGTTGATTTGTTTTTTCCGCTATTTACCGCGCTGCTGGAGATTGGATGGATTTGAGGCGAGGGGGATTCAGCGGCGGGTCACGGAGTGCTTGTTGCGTTTTGGGACGCTAAGGAAGGGCCGCGCTCGGTCGCTTCGCTCCTTCGCGCGGAGAATTAAAGATGAATTTGTTGGCGCGGCTGAAGAGGTTGCTGAAAAGGTTGCAGGTTGTTAGTCATGTGCCGCCGGCTGAAGCCGGCTCGGCGAAAAATAAAGGGCTTATCGGCACGACTGAAGTCGTGTCCTGTTACAAAGCTTTCGGAAGCAGACTTTATCAGCAGCCGGTAAGGCCGCGCCCCTCCAAAGCCGCATGATTCGGAGCTTTTCGCAATAAAACCACGTCCCTCCACCGCGCGACGATGGCGATGAAATACCGCGGCCTTCAAAGCTACGCCCGGTGCCGAGAGTCGTTGGAGCAAGTTCAGATTCGGGTTGGAAGGTGATCAAGGAAAAGCGGAGGGGGCTGAGGGTCTTAAGTAACGTTCGTTCGAATGTTTGGCCCACAACGATTGTCCGGTGGTTGGAGCGGACGATCAGCCGGCCGGACTGATCGTAGGCAGCCTAACTAGGGTTTGCCGGTGCGGGTGGCAGGGCGCGGATCGGTCGGCTTGGTCCTACCGCCGAAGCGCTCGACGATGGCTTGCTTCATGTCCTCCTTCTTGAGCTTCGACGTCATGTCCGGGGTCAGCGCCGGGGCTGCCGTGTCATTTTCCATAACATTGCTATTGGTCGACATTTTTCCTCTCAATTCATTTCGGTTCACTGGTTGGAGTCGAGGCCGGGCTGCCGCGAAGGGTCAGCACTGGGCATGACGACGCGCACACAAGTTCGTAGGCATGGGGAAACATGAGGCGATCCAGCACGCCGCTGGAGCGGTGGACGCCGATGACCATGAGATCGGCACCCAATTGTTTCAAAGTGTGAAGGATGGCGGGGACCACCGGTCCAGCTTCGATTTGGACGGAGTAATGGACGGCGAGGCCTTCGGGCCCGAGCAAATCTGCCAGGCGCTGTTCGATTCCACGTTTGACGGCGGCGGGATCCAGGACATGATCGAGCTTCTTAGGATCTACGACATGCAGGAGGGTCAACTTAGCTTTGCTTTCGCGCGCCAGCAGGGCAGCGTAGCGGGCAGCGCGGGCAGAAGCCGGGGTGAAGTCGGCCGCCACCAGGATGTTCCTGGCCACATGATCGAGGGTCTGGGGGCGCAGGTGAGGTCCGAGGGTGAGCACGGGCACGGGTGACTGGCGGAAGACGCGCTCCGCCACCGAGCCCATGAGAGCTTTGCCCAATCCGCCGCGGCCATGGGTGCCGACCACGATGAGGTCAGTCCGCTTCTGCTGGGCGAAATCCAGAATGGACTGGGCGACATCGCCTTCCAGCAGATAAAGGTGGTAGTCCTCGCCCTCAACGTGGGAGTGGGTACGGTGCAATTCGTCCTGAAGCTGTTGCAGGTCGCGGCGGGCCGCATCTTTGGCAGCGACGAAGGCCTCCGGGCCAGCGATCAGGAACTGGTCGGTGGGAATGACAAAGACCACATGAGCTTGAGCGCTATAGGCCTTGGCCACTTGCAGACCGAAGTTAAGGGCGGTGTTGGAGTAGCGGGAAAAGTCCGTCGCAATGAGCACATTCTGAATGCCCACCCCGACGGGTGTGAGCTGTGCCGTGGCCATGCTGCGACCATTCTCCCCACGCGGTGGGGACGTTGCTGGAAGCTGAGTCCGGCGGCCCCAATAACGGGCGGCCGGGCAGCTTCCATTAACCTTGCACTTCTATTGTTAGCGCGAAGGGCGGAGAAACGATGTGACGCAGGTCAAGTGCGGGAGTGATGCAGTACCTTGCGGGGAAAGGGGCCAATTGACGTTCTCCCGCCCTAGCCAAAAGAAGGCTAGAACGGGGCCCCCGTTTCATTACGCCGATTTGGGGGCAGGGGTTTGTGTCAGCCTATTACGCGGCCGCAGCAGGCGCTTTTTCGCGCTCGACCATTGATTTCACGATGACATAGAGCACGGGGATGAAGAACAGGTTGAGGACGGTGGAGAAGATCATGCCGCCGAAGACGGTGGTGCCGACGGAGTGACGGCTTTGCGAGCCGGCACCGCTGGCGAAGACCAGGGGCAACACGCCCAGAATGAAGGCGAACGAGGTCATCAGGATGGGACGCAGGCGGATGCGAGCGGCTTCGACCGCAGCTTCCTTGATGGAAAGCCCTTTGTGGCGCAACTGTTCGGCGAACTCGACGATCAGAATGCCGTTCTTCGAGGCGAGTCCAATCAGCATTACCAATCCGATCTGGCAGTAGACGTCGTTCAACTGACCACGTAGAGACTGCGCGATGAGCGCGCCTAGCATCGCCATGGGCACGCTGAGCAGGATGATGAAAGGCAGCACCCAGCTTTCGTACTGCGCGGAAAGCGTGAGATAGACGAGCAGCAGGCCCAATCCGAAGAGCAGAGCCGACTGCTTGCCCGACTTAATCTCCTCCAGGGAAAGACCTGACCACGAATAATTGAAGCCGAGGGGCAGTTTTTCGGCGACCTGATCCATGGCCTGGATGGCCTGGCCGGAGCTGAAGCCGGGGGCGGCGGAGCCATTGATTTCAGCCGAGCGGAACAGATTGTAGTGGTTGATGACCTGCGGCGATGTGGACTCGGTGATGTTGACGACGTTGTCCAGGGGAATCATCTGGCTGGTGTCGGAGCGGACGTAGAACTCGCGAATATCGCGGGGCTGACGGCGGAAGGTCTGGTCGGCCTGAACGTAGACGCGATAGGCGCGATTGTTGAAGTCGAAGTCGTTGACGTAGGACGAGCCCAGGTAGACCTGAAGGGCGTCGCTGATCTGCTGGATAGGCACCTGCAAGCTGCGCGCCTTGGCCCGATCGATGTTGACCACGAATTGGGGATCGTTGGCGGTGAAGGCGCTGAAGAGGCCGCTGAGGTCCTTGCGCGAATTGCCATCGCGCACCAGGCCCTGGGTCACGTTGTAGAGCTGTTCGACGGTATTGCCGCCTTCGTCCTGCACCTCGAAGGTGAAGCCGCCAAAGCTGCTGATGCCGGCGATGGGTGGGGGCAGGAACGGAAAGGCTTGCACGGCAGTCAACTGGCATGAGCGGCCCGCGCAGGCGATTGACAATGGCCGCGGCCGAGTCCTGGTCGCCCTTGCGCTTGTCGACATTCGCCGAGATTGAGGAAGATCATGCCTTTGTTGGCGCCGCTGCCGGTGAAGCTGAAGCCCACGACGCTGAAGGCGCCGGTGATGTCTTTCTCGCGGGCGAGCACCGCCTCGACCTGCCGCATGGCTTGCGAGGTGTATTCCACCGAGGCGCCCTGCGGTGCTTGCACCGTGATCATGAACCAGCCCTGATCTTCATCGGGAACGAAGCCGGTGGGGACCATCTTGTAGACGACGTAGGTTGCGGCCAGGCCGCGAAGAAGACGCCAGGACGAGGTAGCGCAGCTTCAGCGCTTTCTTGGCGCTGTAAACGTAGTAGGCGGTGGTGCGATGGATGACATGCTCGACGCCGCGGAAGAAGATGTTTTTCTTGCCCGTCTCCGGCCGCAGCAACAGCGCTGAAAGCGAGGGCGTGAAGGTCAGCGAGTTGAAGGCAGAGATGGCGATGGAGAAGGCGATGGTCAGCGAGAACTGCTTGTAGAGCAGGCCAGTGGTTCCGGGAAAGAAGGCGACGGGAACAAACACCGCAACCAGCACGAGAGAGGTGGCGACGACCGCGCCGGTGACTTCGCCCATGGCTTCCGAGGCGGCTATATGGGAATCGCAGCGCTCCTCGGACATGTGGCGCTGAATGTTTTCGATGACCACGATGGCATCGTCAACGACGAGGCCGGTGGCCAGCACGATGCCAAACAACGTGAGGGTGTTGATGGAGAAGTTCAGCAAGCTGATGAAGGCGAAGGTTCCCACCAGCGAGACGGGAATGGTGACTGCCGGAATCAGCGTGCTGCGCCAGTCCTGGAGGAAGAGGAACATCACCAGCATGACGAAGATGATGGCTTCGACCAGCGTCTTCAGCACTTCGCGGATGGAGTCGCCGACGAAGGTCGTGGTGTCGAAGGCGACGGCGTAACGCAGTCCGGGCGGAAAGCGTTTGGAGAGCCGCGCCAGTTCGGCGCGCACAGCTTTGTCCACATCGAGCGCGTTCGCCGTGGGCAGCTGGCTGACGCCGATGCCGATGCCGTTGTAGCCGTTATAGCGAAGCTTGCCGCTGTAGTCCTCGGCGCCAAGTTCGGCGTGACCAACATCGGCCAGCCGCACCAGCGCGCCGTTGCTGCCGGGCTTGAGGACGATGTTGTCGAACTGCGCGACTTCGGTGAGCCGGCCCAGCGCGCGCACGCTGATCTGGTACATCTGCGTAGTCGCAGTCGGCTCGGCGCCAACCTGGCCGGAGGCGATCTGCACGTTCTGCTGTTGCAGCGCGTCGACGACATCGGAGGCGGTGAGGCCGCGCGCCGCCAGCCGCGCAGGATCGAGCCACAAGCGCATGGAGTATTTGCGCTCGCCGAAGATCTGCGCGTCGGCAACGCCGGGGATGCGCTTGATGGCGTCCTTCACATAAATGTCGATGTAGTTGCTGATGAACTCTTCGCTGTAGCGATTGTCATTGCTGTAAAAGCCGGCGGCCAGGACGAACGAGGTGGAAACCTTGTTGATGGTGACGCCGGTATTCTTCACCGCGTCGGGCAGGCGGCCCATCACGCCCTGCACGCGGTTCTGCACGTCGACGGCGGCGAGATCGAGGGGACGGGTCAACTCGAAGGTGACGTTGATGGAGGAGCTGCCATCGTTGCCGCTGGTGGAAGTCATGTAGCGCATGCCTTCCACGCCGTTGATGGCCTGCTCCAGGATGGTGGTCACCGAGGATTCGACCGCGGTGGCATTGGCTCCGATGTAAACGGCATTGACGGAAATCTGCGGCGGAGCCAGGTCAGGGAACTGGGCGATGGGGAGAAACGGAATGCAAACCGCGCCCGCGATCACAATGAAGAGCGAGGTGACGGTGGAGAAGACCGGACGCTTGATGAAGAAGTCGGAGAACAAAGTGGAGTCCCTTTGAGTATTTCGCTTTCGGCACGACTAAAGTCGTGCCCTGATACAAACCGTTCGCTGTGCAGCTGACTAAACAGGCTGGTGAGGAAAGCAGATCCCTCGTCGGCCTGAAGGCCTCCTCGTGATGACAACTTCAAAGGACATGCAACGGCGCACCGTTCGACACGCTCAGGGCAGGGCTAAGCCGCGCCCCTTCAAAACAGCTGCACTTCGCTGGGCTGAACAGTTTGCTGAAAAACGAATTACGCGACAATTCGCGCGATTCCATGAACCGAGAATCAACAGTTTACGGGCCGAAATTCGCGTCAAGACGGCCCGAAATTACTGTCTTGGTTCCTTTTTCAGCAAACTGTGAAGCCCGGCCCTTCCACCGGCTGGTGATTTCGCAGGACTCAAATCCGGCGCTTCCACCCTACTGCTCAATGCGGATGGGCATGCCATCGGCAAGGTTCTGGCCACCGGCGACGACGACCTGATCGCCGGGCTTCAATCCGCTGAGCACTGCATAGTCATTGCCGACGATTTCGCCGAACTCCACCGGAACCTGATGGGCTACCAGCTTGCCATTGTCCTGCTTGGCGACGAAGGCGAAGAACTGTCCGCTGACGCGGGTGACTGCGATCACCGGTACGGTAACGCCGGAATGCGTGCTCCAAACAATGCGGGCGCGCACCAACTGCATGGCGCGCAGCAGCGTCGGCGGCCTGATCGGCCGGGGCCTTGACCAGGATCGATTGCGTGCCGGTTTCGACCTGGGCGGAGATGAAGTCCACCTTGGTGCGCAATAGCACCTTTCCGGCCTGGTCAACCACTTCAACCGGCGCGCCCAGCTTGATATCGCCCGCGTGCTCAGAGGGAATCGAGATGTAGACCTCGAGGCCGCTGCGCTCGTCGATGGTGGTGAGCACCGTGGTGTTGGTGACGCGATCGCCGACATGGACGGGAACGTCGCCGACAATGCCATCGGTGGGAGCAAAGACGCTGTAGTACTTCAATTGCACCTGCTGCTGCGTGATCTGGGCCTCTAACGACTTCACGTCATTCAGGGCGCTGTCATAGGCCGATTGCGCTTGCTGCAGGTCCTGCTGGCTCATGACGCCGCTGGCGGCCAGAGCGCTGACGCGATCAAACTGGGATTTCGCCCAGGCCAAGGCCGCTTCCTTGGACTTCCTCTGGGAGTCGATGTTGGAGACCATGGCCACCTGCCGGCGCGGATCGATCTCCATAAGCGTGTCGCCTTTATGGACAAACTGGCCGGAGTGCACATGGATGCCGAAGATCCAGCCTTCCACGTCGGACATGATGGTTGCGGAGTTGCGCGACTTGATGGTGGCTTCGTACTCAGAGGCATTGCCGATGGATTGGTCCTGCACGGTTTCCACTTTGACCGGCATGACGGGAGGGCCCTGAGGAGCGTCGGCACTGCTGCGACTGCAACCGGCGGACGCCAGCGCCAGCGCGAGAGCCAAGTCCGATAATTGGGGCATTGGCGCGTGAAACGCGCGAGGATGCCCGGAAACTGTGAGATGCCATAAGAGGTTCGATTCGCCCGGAAACAGGATGATTCCGCAGCAGCCGGTTTTTCGATCCTCAATTCTAACCTGAGCTGAGGATTGCGGGGGTTGTGGGTAGCAAGATGAGATCAAGTCTGGGTTCCAGTTCGGGAAGGCGCGTTGGTAACGTGTTGAAATGCGGACGGTGGGCAGGCTGGCTTGGCTCGGCGGACGGGTTTTCCTCACGATCCACAGGAATCCACATAACTGCACTATGAATAGGCGTTGAATAGGCCGGGTGGCGGGGCTAGAGTCGGGGACGGTGGCGCGCGCAGTGGGGGAGGAAGTTTGCAAAGATGGGCGCTGCGATAGACCGATTCGAGGGCCGAATTCGGAGGCAGAAGGCGGGTGGGGGTAACTAGTCTGGTTCGGCCTCGGGGTGGTAAAATAACAATATGTGGTATTAGGCTCTTGACATCCACAAGATGTCGGGAGTAGTGTTCGTCAACAGCTTGGTTGTCGAAGGCGAACCAAGACTCCTCCCCCAGGCAATGCCGATGCGGGCAGAGGTGACCGCAGCGGCTGATGTTCAGGCCCTTGAGCGAGGCGTTTTTTCGGGGTGTGCGACAGAGTTGTGGGGGCCCGTTGTACTCGCGGTACGCATCCGACGAAGTCATCGCCTAGACGATGGCATCTGCGGTGTTCCTTTCCAAGTCCGATCAACTCGTCCAGCGGCCTGCGCTTCGGGTCCCGACAAACGCCGGTTTTGCGTTTGTTGGGGTGAGGGGCCGCCGGCGATTATTTTCGCGGTGACATCCACCGGGGGCTTCTTCTTCGCCAACGATACGCAGGCGAGGGAAGAGGCCCTCGCTCTCTTGCACCGCGATCAAGGCATAGTCAGTCCCGCAAAGCGGGGCGGCATAACTTTAGCCCACGTTTCAAAGGTGGGCAGGCAGCAAAAGAACCGAGTCCCTTTAGGGGCGACAGATGTCCAGCGGGAGTTCACTCCTGCGACCTTTATAGAACGGTATACATTTTCATCACGGAGCAACCACAATGGCCGAAACCAACACGACTACAACTACGAGCGCCGCAGTCTCCACGACCAAGAATCAGGCGCCCGGCCAACCATCGCAACGCTCGAAGACCAATCCCGGCCTCACCTTCAAGCGCTATTTCAGCACAGCCGGCGTCTCGCCTTACGACGAGCTGGAGTGGGAACTCCGCCTCGCGCAGATCACCGACTCGCAAGGCGGCATCATCTTCGAGCAGAAAGATGTCGAGATCCCCAAGGACTGGTCGATGACCGCGACCAACATTGTGGCCAGCAAGTATCTGCATGGCCCGCTCGACACGCCCGAGCGCGAGAGCGGCGTCCGCGCGTTGGTCACCCGCGTGGCTGAGACCATTCGCGACTGGGGCATTGCCGGCGGCTACTTCCGCTCGGCTGACGACGCGGCCATCTTCCATGACGAGCTCGCGCACCTGCTGCTGCAACAAAAAGCTGCGTTCAACTCGCCAGTATGGTTCAACGTGGGCTGCGATCGCATTGAGCCCGACTCCGACGCGCGCAACTGGCACTGGAATTCCGCAGGCGCAGCGCGTCGAATACGGCGTCACCGGCTATCGCAATCCGCAGTGCTCGGCCTGCTTCATCAATTCGGTGCACGATTCGCTCGACTCCATCCTCACCCTCGCCAAAACCGAAGGTATGCTCTTCAAGTGGGGATCGGGCACCGGCACCAACCTTTCTACGCTGCGCTCCTCCACCGAGTCGCTCTCTGGAGGCGGCACCGCCAGCGGGCCGCTCAGCTTCATGAAAGGCTTCGACGCCTTCGCCGGCGTCATCAAGAGTGGCGGCAAGACCCGGCGCGCCGCCAAGATGGTCATCCTCAACGTCGACCATCCCGACATCATTGAGTTCGTCGACTGCAAGCAAAAGGAAGAAGCCAAAGCCTGGGCGCTCATCGAGCACGGTTACGATGGCAGCAGTCCCGACAGCGATGCCTATTCGTCCATCTTCTTCCAGAACGCCAACAACTCCGTACGCGTCACCGACGACTTCATGTACGCCGTCCTTAAAGACGGCGACTTCTCCACCCGCGCGGTGAAGGACGGCAAGCCCGTGCAGACCTTCAAGGCGCGCGAGCTGATGCACCGCATCTCCGACGCCACCTGGCATTGCGGCGATCCCGGCATGCAATACGACACTACGGTCAATCGCTGGCACACTTCGAAGAACACGGCGCGCATCAACGCCTCCAATCCTTGCAGCGAGTACATGTTCCTGGACGATTCGGCCTGCAACCTGGCCAGCCTTAACTTAATGAAGTTCGCGCCCAATGGCACCTTCGATGTGGAAGCCTATCGCTATGCTTGCGCCGTTATCATCACCGCGCAGGAAATCCTGGTCGACAACAGCGGCTATCCCACGGAGGCCATCGGCAAGAACTCGCATGACTATCGTCCACTGGGACTGGGTTACGCCAACCTGGGCGCGCTGCTGATGGCTGCGGGCCTGCCCTACGACTCCGACGCCGGCCGCGACTATGCTGCCTGCGTCACCGCCATCATGTGCGGCGAAGCCTATCTCCAGTCCTCCAAGATTGCCGAGCTTTGCCAGCCATTGGCCCCAGCGACAGAAGCCACCGGCGCTATCCAAGAAGTGTCATCCCGACCGGAGGCGGCTGGTGTTGCCGCCGGAGTGGAGGGACCTGCTTTGGCTGACGGCCGACAGCTGACGGCCGACAGCTTCAAAGGCGCCGCCTGTCCCGGCTGGTACATCAACCGCGAGCCCTTCCTCGACGTAATCCGTATGCACCGCGCTTCGGTGAACAACATCAACCGCACCAACGTCCCTGCCACTCTCTACGAAGCCAGCAAGGACACCTGGGATGAAGCCCTGAAGCACGGCGAGAAGTTCGGCTATCGCAACGCGCAAGTGACGGTGCTGGCGCCCACCGGCACCATCGGCTTCATGATGGACTGCGACACCACCGGCATCGAGCCTGACCTGGCGCTGGTGAAGTACAAGAAGCTGGTCGGCGGCGGCATGATCAAGATCGTCAACAACACCGTGCCCGCCGCGCTCTTCAAGCTGGGCTACACCAGCGACCAGACCAACGCTATCGTCAGCTACATCGACGCCACCGGCACCATTGAAGGCGCGCCCGCCATCAAGGACGAGCACCTGGCGGTCTTCGACTGCTCCTTCAAGCCCACCAAGGGTACGCGCACCATTCACTACATGGGACACGTGCGCATGATGTCGGCGGCGCAGCCGTTCATCTCCGGCGCAATCTCCAAGACCATCAACATGCCGGAGAACGCCACGGTCGAGGAAATCAGCGAGGCCTATATCCAGGCTTGGAAGCTGGGGCTAAAGGCAGTCGCAATTTATCGCGACGGCTCGAAGAAGGCGCAGCCGCTGAGCTCCATGGGCTCGGCCACGGCGAAGACTGACAAAAATTCTTCGGGTGTCATCCTGAGCGAGCGCAGCGAGTCGAAGGACCCCTATAGCAACGAAACTCTAGACGAATCCGCCGCGCCTCCGAAGGCCATCCGCCATCGTCTCTCCGACGAGCGCCTGTCTATCACTCACAAATTCAATGTCGGCGGACACGAAGGCTATCTCACCGTCGGGCTCTACAAAGAAGGCATGCCGGGCGAGATCTTCATCACCATGGCGAAGGAAGGTTCCACCGTCAGCGGCCTGATGGACAGCTTTGCCTGCGCCGTCTCGCTCGCCTTGCAACACGGCGTGCCGCTGAAGCTGATGTGCGAGAAGTTCGCCCACACCCGCTTCGAACCCAGTGGCTGGAGCCGCAATCCCGACATCGGCTTCGCCAAGTCGATCATGGATTACATCTTCCGCTGGCTGCAACTGCGCTTCCTCACCGGCCAGCAGCAGGCGCTCTTCGACGGCCTGCGTCCCAAGTACGTCAACGCCCCGCCGCCGGGCACTCCCGACGAGAACGGCTACGGCCAGAAATCGTTTGGCGACGTCCGCGACGGCACCCTCTCTTCTGATGTGTCATCCCGACCGGAGCGAAGCGGAGTGGAGGGACCTGCTGTTCTGGGCGGTGGCATGAGCCACGTACACGCAGCCGACGCCCTGAAAGACCTGATCGACATGGGGGACGCGCCTGTCTGCACCGTCTGCGGAGCGATCATGACCAGGAACGGAAGTTGTTACCGTTGTGTTGAGTGCGGGTCGACCAGCGGATGCAGCTGAGACTTTGGTGGCATATAGCCGAGCAAAGTGCACACCATCTTAGGTGTGCATTTTTTTTATGGCGATATATCGCGTTATCCGGCTTGACAACACAGCAGCTCGCAGGTTAGAATTGTTATCAGTTAGGAATGTTCTCTACTCGGCTTTGAAGCGCCCCGATTACCGGTCCGCAGTTTCTAACCGCAGCTGAACTTTCTACACTTGGACTGACAGCAAGACTCGCACCAGCCTTACCGCCAGCCCGTTCGGGCCCCAAGTTCACATGCGGAGAGTTCAATGGCGACCCTTGTAAATGACCTTGAGACGACCAGTCGCATAACTTCACTTGACGAAATACTCTTCGAGGTTTGCGACGATTTTCAGCTCACAGAAAACCGTCACTCACTCGCGACACAGCGATACACCGCAGTCGGCACGGTACTCGAGTCAAGCTCCAGTCCATTCACGATGCTCAAGCCGCGAATATACCCACAGGGCTCGATGGCATTGGGAACAACGGTTAAGCCGGTCGCTGGTCCCCACGACTTGGATTTTGTGCTCGAGTTGTCCGTGAGTCACGCCGACGTCGACCCGATGGCACTGATAAAAACCCTGTTCAACTACTTAAAACAGCTGGACAGGTATTCGGAGATGACCGAACTCAAGAACCGGTGCGTTCGGCTCGTTTATGCCGATGACTTCTACATGGACATCTTGCCAGCATGCCGCGACGGAGCGTCTGGAGGCACATGCGTTCAGGTGCCTGATCGCAAAGTTAAGTCGTGGAAGCCCAGTAACCCAACCGGATACATAGGCTGGTTTACGGCGCGATCACTTGTCCTAGAGCCCCGCCGGGTCGTCTTGGCCGATGCAGCCCCAATACCGCCCCTTCAAGCAACCGAGTCGAAGGCGCCGCTTCAACTGGCCGTCCAACTGCTAAAAAGGTGGCGCGACCTGTGCTACCTAGATCAGCCAGATGAAGCGCCGATCTCCATTGTCTTAACCACGCTTGCGGCAAGGAATTACCACGGGGAGGCATCAGTTTCAAGGGCATTCAGCGCAATCTTGGCCGGGATCCAGGAGGAGATCGCATTTGCCGAATCGAGGCAGACGCGGGTCTGGATACTCAATCCGACTAACGCCGGTGAAGACCTGAGCGAACGGTGGAACCAGGATGAAGGGTCGTACGGGGCTTTTGTTGACGGCATCAACAATCTTCGCTCCAAGTGGGATACGCTTCTACGAAAACAGGGAAATCCGGGTCCAGAACTTAAGGAGCTTTTTGGGGAGACGGTATCGCGTGTGTACGAGAAGCGTGCGCGGCGCCTTCAAGAACAGCGTAGGGGCCAGAAGCTCGGGGTAGCGCCAAGTGGCATGATCAGCATGGCATCCCCTTCCATTCCAACGGCGAAACCGAATACGTTTTATGGGGAAGACTAGGTTCTTCAAAACTAAGCGTCTGTCTTTAGCGCAGCAGATCTATTTCATGCGCGCCGCATATCCAGCCTTCGGGCCTCAGCGTGTCGGCCGGGGCATCGAGTGGTTGGGTCCGCTGACACCCTCCTGTGCCAGCGACACCTACATAGTCAAAGTTCACTACGAGATACCGAAGCGTCCAGAGGTAACGGTAATTTCCCCAGAGCTACGTCTTGCACCCGGCAAGTCGAAGCTGCCGCATGTTTTTCCTCCAGAATACAAGCGGCTGTGCCTCTACATTGCGACGGAGTGGACTTCCGAAAAGCGAATCGCATGGCTTATTCCATGGATTTCATTTTGGCTGTACTTCTATGAAGCGTGGCTGGTCACTGGAGAGTGGTACGGCGAAGGGCACGAACCTGGGACAGGGAGCGCGCGAAGTGTTTCGAATTCTTAGCATAGATGGTGGCGGCATCAAGGGCGTGTTTCCCGCTGCATTTCTCGCTGAAATTGAGAAGTCACTGCCAACTCCTATCTATCGATATTTTGACCTAATCGCTGGCACGTCTACGGGCGGCATCATTGCGCTCGGACTTGGCGGCGGGCTGACCGCAGCGGAGATAACCTCGTTCTATCGAAAGCACGGGCATAAAATTTTCCCGTCCAAGGTTATTTCAGCGCCTCGAAGGTTCATCGGGCAAAATCTTTTCGTCAAAATACTCGGCTGAGCCGCTTCGAAAGGCTCTCGAAGAGACCTTCGGCGTGGCCAAACTAGGCGAGTCTAAGGCGCGCCTGCTGATCCCAAGTTTTAATGCTGATACCGGCGATATTCATATATACAAGACGAGGCATAATAAGAGATTTCTGACGGACTACAAGGAGCGCTGTAGTGGACGTCGCGCTCGCAACGACAGCGACCCCAACCTTCTTCCCGGCGCACAGAAGGCTCAGGCGGCCGATCTACATCGATGGTGGTCTATGGGCGAATAATCCTGTAGGGAATGCGGTTGTCGAAGCCCTGAGCTGGTTGGATAAGCGGCCGGCAGATTTGCAAGTCTTGTCCATCGGGTGCACGCGAGTTTCCGGCTTCTTTCTGCAATTTGAAGGGCGGCAAGGATTGGGCCCTACAGGCAATTGAAGTTGCAGTGCGAGGGCAATCCGCGGGAAGTCTTGGCATAGGGTATTCTCTTGTGGGACACGACAGAGTCGTGCGAGTAAACCCTATGGCCCCGCCACACAAATTCGAGCTGGACAAGGCAAGTGGAATCGACCAGTTAGTGGCATATGCCTATCTGGAGGCTAGGAAGGCAAGCTCCGAGCTCGTCCAGCATTTCTTCACGGCCGAGGCTGAGCAGTTCATTCCCATTCCACCATCCGTTACATAGAGCAGGGCGGGCCGAGCGCCGGGGTGCCCGACTCATTCCTGCCTTTGGAATGAGTGGGAGCCGGTTGACGTAGACGCGCTACCCGCAACATTCCGCGTCCGCAAGGCGTGGGTCGGATAATTCCTCGTCTCCCACACATTCGAAACCCGCGAATGTGTGGGGCACCCAGCTTTCTCCCCCCCACCGAACCGCAGATTTTGGTTGACTACTCCCGCCGCGCAAGGCTATTCCCAACTCGCGGCGTATCCCGGATAATGTCTGGACAATTCATCCCGCAGGAGATTGTTTCTATGGTTCGGGCAACCATCGGTTTGGGAGTGGTGGCGCTGCTGCTTGCGGCATCGCCGGTGCAGGCGCAGAGCGGCGCTGACTCGGTGAAGAGCTACTTCACCGGCAAGCAGGTGGTGTTGAAGATCGATATGCCGGGCACGCAGAAGGGTGTCGACCTGAAGTTCAACCAGTCGCCCCCGATGAACTGGAAGGATTATTCCTCGCGCGTCAAGCAGTTTGGCGCGGCCATCCGCAAGGGCGATACCGTGCGCGTGACCACTGTCGTGGTCAAGGGCGACATGATCGAGTTCCAGCTCGACGGCGGCGGCTACGGCACCTTTGGCGACGATACCCAGACCACGGTCGCGGCCAAGCAGGTAGAGAAGAGCGATTACGAGAAGCAGCTGGAGCAGCAGATCTCGCAGACGGACGATCCTGACAAGAAGACGCAGCTGCAGCGCGATCTGGACCGCGAGCAGGCAAAACGTCGGCGGGAGCAGCAGGCCAACGACCGCGCCGCGCAGATTGCCAGCCAGCTGAAGGCGGAGCAAGTGGCCGAGAAGCGGGCGCAGGGCGGCTCGCGCTTCAATCTGCGCTGGAAGGGATCGATTCCGCAGGACCAGCTCACTCCCGACGCCATCATGAAGCTGCTGGCCGACTACGTCGACTTCGGCGGCCTGCAGCAGGCGAGCGCGCCGCCTCCCGCAGCTGCAGCGGCAAGCGCTGCCGTGGCGCCCGCTGCCGCTCCCGCGCCTGCGGCGGACAGCTCGCCCACCGCCCAACTGAAGCGCGGCATGACCATGCAGGATGTCACCAGCTTGCTCGGCCAGGGCAGGCAGCTGTCGGAGTCAACCTCCAGCGACAACCTGAAGACGCAGGTGTTCGAGTACCTGCCGGGCGATCGTCGCGTGGAGATTACTTATGTGGACGGGCTGGTGGTGCGCTTCGCGATCACTTCGCGATGATCGCAGCGATGATTCCGAATCCTTCTCCGCCCGGATTGGCATCCAAAGCGAGGACGCGAAACGTGGTGTAAGGAGGGGATGTCCGGCTCCTGCGCCGCCCTCACTGAACACTAGGTACTGGAGAGGAAACATGAACGCTTTGAAGCTTGCCGCTGCATCCTTGCTTGTACTGGCCATGGCCGCTGGAGTCTCTGCGCAGGATGTCAAAATCTATCCGGGCGCAAAGCAATTCACTCCTCCGTCGACCGAAAAGGCCACCCAGGCCATGCCTCCAGGCGTGACCGAGACCATCTATTTCACCGACGATCCGTTTTCGAAGGTGGTCGCCTTCTACCAGAACCTTGGCAAGGTACATACGCCGCCGTGGCTGAAGAAGGGCGCCAAGCTTCCCAGTGGCCAGCCGGTGCAGGAGACGTTCTACATCTTCGACGGTTCCACGACGCTTACCTTCTCCAAGAGTTGGGTAAAGATTCAGCGGCCGTATGTCGGCGCCATCGACGAGGAAGGGGCGATGCAGGACTACCATGACGTTCGCAATGTGACCGCCATCTTTATCGTCCAGAAGAAAGCGGGCAACTGGCCCGAGAAGTGATTCGCTCAGACCATGTTGCCCAGTCCCACATCGTGGTACAGCTCCACATAATGACAGCGCGGGCACATCACTAAGCGCACCGGCACGGCGCAGTTGGTGTTCACGCTGGCGCCAACGTCTTTCTGGGCGCGTGGCTCAATGTATCCGGGGAGGCCAAAGCTGGTATCCAGCATGGTTCGGTCGGCGTGACACTTGGGACACTCGATCTTGATTCCCACAGACATGAACGCTCCTCCCATCGCGGGCGCGATGGCCCACTCTATCACGCGCTTGCGAGCCGGGCTGGCGTCGATTGGTTATCGTTGACTCAAGTACTCGCAGTTGCGGGCTCGGCGGCTTCCATCTGCGGCTGCTTCTTCGACGCCAGCCAGCGTGCCCGGAGCTGGAGAAATGGCCACTCAATCAGCTGAAAGGTCACGAACGCTATCGCGATCGACGCCATCAAGTTGACCAGGTAAAGAATCCAGAAAGCAGGTTCGCCACCCTTCACGCGCAATCCCAACAGCAGCGCGCTCGCGCGTTCCAGCAGACCAAAGTGATTCAGGTACATTCCGTACGAAAGCCGGCTGACGATGTAAAAGCCGTGCCAGTCCAGCAGCTTCGGTGTCCGCTTCAGGCCCAGGCCCAACAGAGTAGCAGCGCCGAACATCAACGCCAGGGCCGTAAACGCGAACAGTTCGCGATCGAGGAAATGCAAGCCTACGGCTGCCGCAACCAGGGCGACGCAAACCGACCACCGCAGCCACCTGGAACGAATGACCTGCGGGCGATAAACGCTGCACCAGGCCAGGATCGCTCCCACGGCCAACCCGTCCGAATGCGCATACATTGTCTTGTACAGGTCAGAGGGAAGGTGAGCCTCGTATTGAATGGCAAGCGCACGGCTGATCACGACAAAGAACATCCCCACCACCGGCAGAATCCAAAGACGCCGGGGGTTGATGATGCGCGAGAAAAGCGCAATCGACACGGGAGCGACAATGTAGAACTGCTCTTCCGTCGATAGCGACCAGCCTCCGCCAATCTGGTTGTGAAAGTTATTGGAGAGGAAAAAGACATCCGACCACAGACCGCTGAGGCTGCGCCCAAACAGTCCTTCGAACGCCACCCACGCCACAAATGCATAGTAGAGAGGCCAGATGCGCAGGCCGCGACGCAGCAGGAAGCGTCCAATCTGGATGCGATGAGTGCGATCGACTTCCTTCCACAGCTGCCCGCCGATCAGAAACCCGCTGAGCACGAAGAACAGGTCAACGCCAGTCCATCCCCAGTTGAAAATGGGCAGCGCCTGCACCCGGGGTACGGCCTGAAACGCAGCTCCGTAGTGGGCGGTGAATACCAGCAGGATGGCAAGACTGCGCAGCACGTCCAGGGCCGGCACGTTTCCGCGCGGCCGTATGCGCAGATCGTGCACCGCCCCACGAAAGAATTCCGCTACCCGAGGCGCACTCATGAACAGCCCTTACCTCGGTCTCCCGTTATGCCGGTTATGCGAGCGGCAAGGTCGAAAGCGTCGGCACCGGCACCAGCACTGGCAAAAAACGCTTGCCTTGTGGTGAGACTCCCGAAGCGCCGGTCGCCGATCGCAGACGTGGCAGCGCGCAGATCTCCGGTCGGCTGGTATCGCTCTACTCCCCAAGGCACAGGCAGAGAATATTGGAGCAGAATACAGAGTGCAAGTGACCAGCAGCCCGCGCGAACGCGCTCGGCACGCTGCGTCGGCGACAGTGCTCCTGTCCCGCTTTTGAGCGACGACGACGCAGCGGTCTGAAATGCCAGTGCTCGCCACGCTGCTTCGGCAACGATGGTCCCGTCCCGCGCAGCGGGACGACTCAGCTTAGCCCAGCACGCAGCGGGACCCGGTTCGCGCGTCTTTTGCGCGAATTGGGGAGGCGGAGTGCTGGGTACGCTGCCTTCATAAGAATCCTGAGCCCCTTCAGGGGCGGCACAAAACCCGACCGTGGCTCTTTCCGCCGTCACACGCATCTACATTGGAAGCAGCAAGGAGCAAAATCATGCGACGTCATCCCGTGCTTATCATCCTGGCAATTCTCTTCCTGGGGCTGTCGCTCGGCGCGCAGACTACTGCAACCTCCGGCGGCCAGTCTCCGGCAACTCCGCCCAACACCATGAGCCCGCCCATCCAGATAGCGGTTACCGGTTGCCTGAAGCGCGGCAACGAAGGTGGCTACCGGCTGAAAGATCAGAACGGCACCATCTGGCAGCTAACTTCCACCGCAGTGAAACTTGGTCACCACTTGAATCAAGTGATCGCAGTCACCGGCAAACCGGCCCCCACAACGCCGCAGTCGGAGGCAAACCCTTCGCAGGGCGGAACCACCGACACTGCCGCCAAACCATCGCCCGGCCTGCGCGTGCTCACTTTGAAAATGCTGAGCAACAGTTGCACCCGTTAGAGAGACGGTGTCGCGGTCGCTTTAAAGCGCGCATCCTCTGACGACCGCTGATGAAGATTGTCCTGCCCGCCAAACTGGGCTGTGTCCATCTCTGTATGTCCGCAGAATCCACTCTCTGCACTTGCGCCGACACACTTGATGCTGGCATCATGAGCTAACTCCCGCAGCCACCCCAGGGATAACGCCCAGATGTCAACTTTCAGTGCAGCCGCGCGTCGTGTTTCACGTGAGCTTCACCTCTGTGCCCTGTTTCTGCTGCTGAGCTGTGCCGTTACCGCGCTGCATGCCCAGTGTCCCGCGTCCGGACCCAATCCGAACGATCCCAATGTCCTGCTGACCCGGCCCGCTCCGCCCAAGAAGCCCACCGGCCAGGAGCCATTGCTGCCGGAGGCTGGGTTCCTGTCCAACACCCATTACACCAGCCAGTTTTTTGGTTTCAGCTTCGATCTTCCCATGACCGTGCAAGGTCACGAGATCATGGTGCCGGTGATGCCCGAGAAGCAGCATGTTCTGCTGATGCTGCAGTACGAAAATGGAGATCGCAACGGCTACATCCAGGTCACGGCCACCGATCCGCGTCCCGGCTATGAGGTCAACACGCCCGAGAAGGAACAAGAGGAGTTGGAACGCTGGGCGCAAAGCCAAACCGCCTTCGGAGGGCCATTGCAGTTTCCCATTCCCAGTTTCATGCTGCGCTCCGGGCATTTCTATTCCTCCACCCGTCGTCTGGGACGCAATTATGCCGCCCAATACTGGGTGGGCATCAACAATTACATGATCAAGGTGGTGATCCGCACCAACAATAAGGACTTCCTGCGCAAGGCCCAAAACCTTATGGAGGACGCCCGTTTCTATTGTCCGCAAGACGATGGCACGCTGATCAACGAAGATGGCAAGCCGGTGAAAGTTGAAGGCACACCGTACACCGGACCTACCGTGCCCACCTTCCGCGTGAATGCCGCCCTGCGCGACCAGCCCGGCAAGAATATCCCTCCCGGAGAAATCGTTGACGGGATCTATCGCAATCCGCAGGCAGGTTTGCAGTACCGGCTGCCGCGGGGATGGGACGTGGTTGCCGCCGACAAGAACGATCCGCCACCGGCGCAAGATGAATCAAGCTTGCGCGAGTACAAATTTCTGCACGCCTGCTCGCAAACTTTGCTTCAGATTGCTCCTCGTCTTCCGCTTGGGGTGAAGGAGCAGCAGCCCGGCCCCAGCATCACCTTGCGGGCTCTCGATCCCGCTTGCCTGTCGATGCGCACCGCTTCATCGCTAACCGACAAACGCGCTGCCGACGAGGTTGCAGCCAGCCTGGAGCAGACGGGCGAATTTGGCGAGATCCACTCCGATGAACTGATGGCGATGCGCGGTCACCTGTTCATGATCTTCCACGGCACCGTGGCAACCACCCAGCGCGGGGAAGACCTGGGGCAACGCATGTCGGAGGCAATCTTTGCCACGCGCTATAACAAGCTGTTGCTGATGTGGACGGTGGCGGCGCCCGATGCTGCTGCGCTGGCCCAGGTACCCACCAGCGACATCCTCTTCGACGGCTCCCAGCCGATTGAGTTGCGAGCGGCGCTGCAAGCCAGGAGATAATGGCGGCTGCTGCCAATCTCCAAGGGAATAAGGGGCGACGGTTAATCCTTGTTTTGAAGGGGCGCAGCTTCCGCCATGCCCTGAACCTGCCGAACGGGTGCGCCGTCACAGGCCCTTTGAATTTGTCATCACGAGGAGGGCTTTGGCCCGACGAGCGATCTGCTTTCGACTTCTCAGAAGGCGCTATCAGCGACACGCGGTAACAAACGCAAACGTAACGGAGCGACCGCTCGACTCCCGCGCAGCGGGAGGGAAGATGATAGCCCAGCGCTTCAGCGCTGGGTAGGCGTTCTTTCCCAACCCGAGCCCCTTCAGGGGCGACAGTAACGCAGAAAAAACGTCGTGCCGGATACTGGCCAGCTACCGGGGGTCGGAATCGCTGGCAGCGCGCCGGCACGACATGAGGTATTACGCGAGAATCTTACGTCGTAAGCTGGCTGCAGCGCAGCAACGGGCATCACGCTGCAACGTGCGACACTGACGGCGCCGCTGTGAGCCACGTCGCACCCGCATGTGCGGTGTTCGCCGCGGACAGCCCGCCGGAGCCATGAAAAAGCCGCGGCACAAGCCCGCGGCTGTCTCACAACCAGATCTTCGTCGTCGCACCATTCCGCTAGCGGCGCCTCTTGGCAGCTTTTTTCTTCGCACCCTTCTTGGCAGCTTTTTTCGCGGGAGCTTTCTTGGCCGGCTTTTTCGCAGGCGCTTTCTTGCCTGCCTTCTTTGCTGGCGCCTTTTTAGTAGCTTTTTTCTTGGCGGCTTTCTTGGGCTTAGGCGCTTTTTTCGCCGGTGCTTTTTTGGCCGCAGGCTTCGCCGGCTTCTTGGGAGCGGGCTTGCGTGCTGCCGGAGGCGGCGCCGGAGCTTCGCGAACCGGCGGCTCCATGTCAATGTCTTCTTCCACAATGGTTACGGATTCGGGCTCTTCTTCCTCTTCCTCTTCTTCTTCGTATTCCTCGTCGTCGCCGGAATCGCCGTAAGCACTGTCTCCGTAGTCATCCATTTCGTCGTCTCTGCGGCCATAGAGCGTTTCGTCGAATGTCATATGCTTGTCCTCCTGATGGTGCCGGACTCCGCATGACTGAACGGAGGCAGCTGGCTAAGCAAAACTTGGTTTTATACCAACGACAAATATCACACAAGAGGCACGCGATCACAACGCTTGAGCGTCCGATGGCTGCGCAGCACCGCGGGCCCGGCAAATTAGTGCAACGGGCTTGTTGTAACAGAACATCCGCGCGAAGGGAAGGGGTGCGAGGGGAAAAAACAGCCGTCAGCCATCAGCTTTCAGCCGTCAGCTTAAGCAGAATAGAAGCGCGGATACCCCATCTGCCGCCATCTTTGGTCAAAAGCGGAATTAGAGACCGACATGGGGCCATCCCGCGGCTTCGATTCCGGCTTAGCTGACTGCTGACGGCTGACTGCTGACTGCTGACTGCTATTTTGATCAGCAGCATCTCGCCGGCGCGCAGGTTGGCGGCCAGCTTGGGATTGTCGCGCTTCAGCGCCGCCACCGACGTATGGTTCGACTCGGCAATGCTGCTGAGGGTCTCGCCCTTCTTGACCTTGTGATACTTCGCGGCGTCGGAAGCCGGGCTCCTATTGGACTTGCTGCTGCTGTGTCCGGCGCCGGCCGACGCGCTCTTACTCTCAGCCTTTGTCTCTGACGGCTCCGCCTCGGCGCTCTCCGAACTGGTGGGCTTGTAGATGACCAGCGTGCGGCCGGGCGTCAGCTCGCTCCCGCGCAAGTGGTTCCATTTCCGTACCTTATCGACGGGAACCTCGAAATCGTCGGCCACCGAAGCCACGGTATCGCCCTTGCGCACTTTGTAATGCGTGGCCTTGTGCGAATAAGCGGCGGTCTGGGTGTCGTGCCGGCCCGGCGCGATCGGAATAATCAGCTTCGTCCCGGCCTTTACTTCATCGTCCGACAGGTTGTTGGCCTCGGCAATCGACGAAGCCGAGGTGTGATACTTGCGCGCGATTGAGGGCAGCGTGTCACCGTATTCCACCCGGTGATAGCGCCAGTAGGTGCGCATGTCCTGTGGGATAGTGGCCATCGCGGTCTCATACTTTTCCTGCGATCCCGCCGGCAGCTTCAGGATGAACGACTGGTCCTTCGGGGTGGTCATGCGCAGCAGGCTGGGGTTCAGCTCCTGTAGGCGATCCACCGAGGTATCCACGCATTCGGCCACCAGGCGCAAGTCCACGGGATAGTTGATGGTCACCTGGTCTGTCTGCTCGGGCGGCTCGGGTGGTACCCGTTGCAACCCATACTGCTCTGGGTTCTTCGCGATGATGGTCTCGGCCAGGATGATGGGAACGTAGTTGCGCGTCTCTTGTGGCAGGACGCCGCGGCGGTAGAGCTCCCAGAAATCGGCGTAGCCGGTGCGCTCCACGGCATGTTGCACCGTGCTCGCGCCTGAGTTATAAGCGGCCATCGCCAGATACCAGTCGCCGAACTGGTTGTACAGGTCCTTCAGATGGTGGGCGGCGGCGCGCGTCGCCTTCTCCGGATCCTGCCGCTCGTCGATCCACCAGCTGCGCTCCAGCCCATAGATTTCCGCGGCGCTGGCCATGAACTGCCACATGCCGCGCGCTCCGGCCCGCGACAACGCCAGCGGCTGGAAGCCCGACTCGGCCTGCGCCAGATAGATCAGGTCCTGCGGCACGCCTTCTTCCTTCAGGATGCTCGCAATCATCTCGCGATAGCGTCCCGCGCGCGTCCAGGCGTGCTCCAGCGTGGCCTTCCCGCGCGGGCTGGAATAGTAGTTGATGAACATCGCGACCTGGTCATTCATCACCAGCGGCAGGTCGGACTTGGTGTTCTTGATCTCGGCTTCCGCTACCGCCCGGACGTTGGGATCGACCGGGAAGGTGATGTCGTTGGCTTCGTCGATGGGCGCCGGCTCGGAGCGCGGCTCGTTGAAGCCGTCGCCCTGCTGCAGCGCTGCCATCTCCAACTCGTGGACCGCCTCGACAATCTTGTCGAATTCGCGCTCCAGTTGCTCGTTGTTGCGCACATCGAGATTGCTGCCCAGCAGGGTATTGAAGGCCTGATCGAAGTTGGCCTTTGCCGCTTCCAGATGTCCCGCCTGATAGTTGGCCTGCCCGGCGGCATATTGCTTCTCTGCCTGCGCGATCAGGGCATCGACGGGATCAACCTGTGGCTTGGGAGCTTCCTGGACCTTGGGCGGGGGCGCGGTCTTCTGGACGACCGGCGCCAGTGACTTCAGGCGCGGTGGCGGCGCGGGCGGGAAGAGCAGCGGATTTCTTGGGTTCGGTGGTTTCGCAACTTGTGAGGATGATAAGGAGGCTAAGCAACAGCAGTACGGCGGCGGGAGCCTTAAGGCGAAGCAGTCTCATCGTTGCGACAATTCCGAAACAACCTTCTCCTGCGTTCCACCGATTGCTTTGATGTTACTACGCGGCGAATTTCAGGGTCAATGAAACCAGGACAAGTGGAAGTAACTATCGTTGTACGAATAATTTGACGACGCGAGCGTGCCGCCGATACGCCGTGCCACCGGACTCTTACTACCGCGAAGAGAGTTCCTACTGCGGCAGGCCCACCTTCTTCACCAGTTCGGCGAAACGCGGGTCGGAGCGGAGGGGATCGAGCAGGAAATCGGTATTCATCTCGTACACCAGATCGCGCTCGCGGTAGGCCGCATCGAGCCAGTAGAAAGCCTGCTCCTTGTCGCCGGCCTGAGCATACAGCTGGGCGAGTAAATACGGCGAGGCGTAGCTGCTCTTACGCTGCGCCAGCCGGACTGCGATGCCCCGCTTGAGAGCTTCTTTCCAGCCGCCCGATTTGTAACCCTGGTCCAGCGCCGCGGCAAATTCCATCTCGCTCGGATCGTCCTCGAGCTGAGCGTAGGCTTTCGATTCTTCAATGGCCTGGGGGTACATACCTTTTCCCCAGTAGGCCATGGCCAGGTAGTAGTGCACGACCGGGAACGCCGGGTTGTCGGCGGCAACCCGCTTGGCCACCGCGATCGCGTCATCGTACTGCCGGGCCGAGGTATAAACCCGCGCAGGAGATGCGGCGATGATCGGCGATAGCGGATCCAGTTCGTGGGCGCGCGCGGATTCGGCGAGAGCTTCCTGAATCCTGCCCAGAGAGCCCAGGTCCTCCGCGTACCACTGGTGCGCGGTCGCGTCGTTGGGATCGAGGGCAAACGCCTTCTTGAATTCCGCTATGCCTCCCGCAAAATCGTAGTCGTACTCGAGCCCGTTCGATCCCAGATCAGCATGGGGCTGCGCCAACGTCGGATCCAATTCCAGCGCTCTGCGGGAAGCGGCATTCGACTTGGGATAGTCCTCGCCAGGCGAGCCACCGTGACTCGGCAACACGCCATAGGCGTCGCCCAATCCTACGTACGCCATCGCGTAACCGGGATCTTTCTCGAGGGCCTGATTGAAGTAGGAGATCGCCGCCGCCAGGCTTGCGGGCGTGCGCTTGTTCCATTCGTAGCGGCCTTTCAGGTACAGCTTGTACGCCTCGGGATCTTTGGTGCCCTGCTTAGTGACCTGCTGCTTCTCCGTGCTGCTCATATCGGAGCGCAGCTTGCTTGCGATGTCGCCGGCGATCTGCTGCTGCATCGCGATGATGTTGGTCGCCGGGCCGCTGTAGTGCTGTCCCCAGATCTCGGTGTTGTCGCTGACGTTGGTGAGTTCGGCGCTTACCTCGATGGTATCGCCGTGCGGCACCACGCGCCCGCTGACCAGCGCGGCCACGCCCAGGTCTTTGCCCACCTGCTGCACATCGACGTCTTTGCCTTTGTAGCGAAAGACCGAGTGCCGCGATTTCACTTTCAGGTCGGGCACGTGCGCCAGATTGTCGATCAGCGATTCGGTGATGCCGTCGCTCAGGTAGTCGGTTTTGGCATCGCCGCCGACGTTGGTGAACGGCAGCACCGCCAGCGAATCGATCTGCGTCGCTCGGTGCGATCGCACATACCACGCCGCGCCGCCGGCCGCCAGCACTAGCGCGAGTACCACACAAATAGCCACGACGATCGGCATCTGCCGCCGGCGAGGCGCGGCCACCGCAGGCATTCTGCCGCTGGACGAGGACGAATGCGCCGCCAGCCGCGTCGATTCCGTATCGCGCTTCAGCCGTTGCAGGTCGCTGCGCAGATCGGCCGCGCTCTGGTAGCGCAGGTTGCGATCCTTCTCCAGCGCCTTGCGGATGATGCTCCCAAGCTCCGGCGAGAGATCGGGAACCAGCTGCGCGGGCGGCAGCGGCTCGTCGCGCAGAATCGCGCTACAGATTTCGCCCGAGGTCGCGCCATCGAACGGCATCTTGCCGGTCGCCATCTCGTAGAGCACCGCGCCGAAGGAAAACAGGTCGGTGCGCGCGTCGACCTCTTTGCCGCGCACCTGCTCGGGCGACATGTAAGCCACGGTGCCCAGCATGGTGCCGGGACTGGTGAGATGCTGCGCGCCGGAGTCGGCAACCTTGGTTTCGGATTCCGAGCTGTCTTCCTTGGCCCGCACCTTGGCCAGGCCGAAGTCGAGAATCTTGGCGTGCCCGCGGCGCGTGACGAAAATGTTCGCCGGCTTGATGTCGCGATGAATGATGCCCTGGCCGTGCGCCGCCTCCAGCGCGTCGGCCCCTTCGGTCGCGAGGTCGAGCAGCAACTCGTGCTCCATCGGCCGCCCGCCGATGCGATGCTTCAGGGTCACGCCGTCCAGAAACTCCATCACCATGAAGACGCGGCTGTCTTCTTCGCCAATGTCGTGAATGGTGCAGATGTTGGGATGATTCAGCGCCGAGGCCGCGCGCGCCTCGCGACGAAAGCGCTCCAACGCAGCCGGATCGCGCGCTACCTCGTCAGGCAGAAACTTGAGCGCGACGAATCGTCCCAGGCGCGAGTCCTCGGCCTTGTAGACGACACCCATGCCGCCGCCGCCGAGCTTTTCTACAATGTGGTAGTGCGAGATGGTGGTGTCAATCATGTCCTGATGGCGCGAAAGGAATGCCTGATCATAGGGTGCTGATGGTTGGCAGTCAATTCGAAGCGGATGCCCCGCGGGTGCCTTCTGGCGAGAGGGTGGGAGCTATACTCGGCGGGTGCCCCAGGTCTCGCGTGGTTCGAGACCCTGGGAGAACGACTCACTTTGATCTCACGTTTCCTTCAGTGCCTGCTCCAGATCGGCGATCAGATCCCCACTATCTTCGATCCCCACCGACAGCCGCACCGTCGCCGGCGACACGCCCAGCAACTTGAGTTGCCTGGCGCTCAGTCCGGTATGTGAAGTGAGCACCGGATACGACACCGTCGATTCAACCCCGCCCAGGCTGGCCGCCAGGTACCACAATGTCAGACTATCGATGAATCGCTCTGCCGACCGTCCGCCGCCGCGCAGATCGAAGGAGACCATCATCCCGAAATCCTTCATCTGGCGCCGCGCAATCTCGTGACCGTCGTGGTCTGGCAAGCCGGGATAATACACGCTGGCCACCTTGGCATGCCCGCGCAACATTTCGGCAATACGCGCCGCGTTGCGGCAGGCGCGCTCCACCCTCACATCCAGTGTTTTCAGTCCGCGCAACAGCAGATAAGCGCAGCCGGGATCGAGGCAGCCGCCAGTCAGGATCATGATGGGCCGCGCCAGGTCCATCCACTTCTTCGAGCCGGCCAGCACGCCCGCGGTCAGGTCGCTGTGGCCGCCCAGATACTTCGTCGCCGAATGGATCACGATGTCTGCGCCCAGCTCCAGAGGCTTTTGCAATACCGGCGTGGCGAAGGTGTTGTCTACCACGACACAGGTTTTGCGCTTGCGGCCCAGTTCGCTCAGCGCTGCCAGATCGACGCAGCGCAGCGTCGGATTGGTAGGCGACTCCAGAAACAGCATGCGCGTCTTACGGCTGAAGTAGCGCGCGGCGTTCTTGAGGTCATGATAGGGGACGAAACGTACCTTGATCCCACAGCGTGGGAGTACCTGCTCGAACAGCTTTACCGTTCCGCCATAGATGTCGAGCATCGAAACAATCTCGTCGCCCGCCCGACACGCTGCCAGCACCGCGATCATTTCCGCCGCCATGCCGCTGGACGTCGCGATGGCGGCTTCGGCGCCTTCCAGTGCAGCAATCTTTTCCTCCGCCGCAGTCAGCGTGGGATTGGCGTAGCGCGAGTACAGGTAGAGGTCGCTGTTGCCCTTGGCGTAGCGGCGCAGATCTTCCACGCGCGGTACCACGAACACCGATGTCTGCGCGATGGGCGTGGTCAGCGGTGCTCTCTGTCCATGGCGATCTTCGCCGGAATGAACGCAGCGCGTGGCATCGGCAGCTGGCTTGAACTTCTTAAGCTTGCTCATGCGAGGTTTCACCTGCGAACGGGACAGTCGATTGTAATGGAAGGGTGCAACCTATAGTCGGCGGGAAGCTATCTTCTCTAAAGGACCGGGTTAGGTGTCAAAGCCGCGCAGCACCGCGGCTTCCCGTAACTTGTCATCCGCAGTCAAGAATCTGCGCCCGAGCGGCATACCACCGCACCACTCAAGGGCCGCCGCCAATTGGAACGCGTCGCCCGCGCGCAGATCGTAGCGTTTAACAAGTTGAATCGCATTGGCTCGAACCTCTTCGCTCGGTTCGATAACAGACCACATCTTCGCCTGTTCCGAAATCGATTCCACAGCCTCACGCCACTGGCCGGCGTCCAGGATCCGCGTTCGCAACAGTCTTGCCAGCGCGCTGGCAATCTCCACCGGAGTTGCCCACCAGATCATGACTTCGTATTCCTTGTACCAGCCAGCCGCCTTCGCTGTATTTTCCTCACCTACATAGAGAGGAACCAGCGCGCTCGCGTCCCAAAATGCTGAAGGCCGCTTCAGCGGCCTTCCCGTTCTCGACGCCATATCTCTTTCATCACCCCGTCGGGGACGTTGCCTACCGGCTTGGGCCAGGGATCGGACGCCTTCCGTCTTCTTAGTGGCGGCGTCATCGCTCCCCGAGCAATCAGTTGCCGCTCCTGATCCGAGAATCCATCAAGGCGAACCGGAACAATCCGTGCGACGGGCCGATTGCGATCGCAAACCAATACCTCCTCGCCATCTCGTACCATCTGGATGTGAGCGCTGAGCCGAGCTTTAAGCTCGCTGATATTTACAGTGCGCATGAATCGATTATAGCAACCTGACCATGTTGGTCATATTGCATTTCTTGATGCGGCCGAGCGCGGTGCCTCAACGCCATCAGCCCTCGATCGCAATGCCCGCCTTCGTTCCCTGTTTCCTGCAAACGGCCCAGGCCATTCTGGGCGTGTTGTGGGCAATGCCAATGCGGCCGCGGGTATCCACAATGATGATGCCTCCGTGTCCATTGAGGCGCACTTTCAGGTAGAACAGCGCCTGCTGTGCCGCTTCTTGCGGAGGCTGTCCGGCTTCGACGCGGTCGGCCGTCCACTTGGCCAGCACCAGTTTCATCATGGGCTCGCCCCAGCCAGTGGTCGAGACCGCGGCGCTGCGATTGTCGGCATAGCACCCGCAGCCAATCAGCGACGAATCCCCCACGCGTCCCGGCGCTTTGTTCAGCGTGCCGCCGGTAGACGTCGCGGCGGCGATGTTGCCCTCGGCATCCAGCGACACTGCGCCCACGGTGTCGTGCGATCGCGTCGGCCCAAACTCGTCCGGCATCTTCAGATAGGCTTGCTTCTTGGCCTCGCGCAAGCGCTCCACTTCGCGTGGGATTACCAGTTCATCGTTCGCGCACAGTTCAATGCCGTGCTCCTGCGCGAAGCGCTCCGCACCGGTGCCGACGAAGTAGACGTGCGGACTCTCGGTCAGGATTTTCTTCGCGGCGCGAATGGGATTGCGGATGTGCTCCACGCAGCCCACGCCGCCAGCACGCAAGGTCGCGCCGTCCATGATGAGCGCGTCCAGTTGCACCCGGCCATCCATGTTGAGGAAGGAGCCGCGGCCGGCGTCGAAGGTCTCGTCTTCTTCCATCGCGACCACGGCCGCTTCGGTCGCGTCCAGTGAACTGCCGCCGCGGCGCAACACTTGCCAGCCTTCATCGGCCGCGGCCTTCACGCCGCGCAGGTGCGCCTCCAGCATGTCGTCAGGAATAGCCCACGCCCCACCGTGGACCAGGATCACAGGATCGGCTGCCAAGTCCTCGCCTTTCGCAAAAGAGATTGGCCTCTACGCTGAGAGGCAAACCCGACAGCATACCAGAAGAGCGGTAGCGGCCCCACGGAACGGGCACCCATCCAGATCATTTGTTACAACCCCCATAAAACGACGAGCGCGCGGCGCCCGCTTCGTGATACAACTCCGAAGTTATGAACTATAAACTGGCGATTCGCGCTCTGGTTGTTACTGCCGCCCTTAGTGTTTGCATCGTGCCCGGGTCCGCGCAAAGCAAGGTGGCGAAGAAGAAAACCGTCGAGTTGAAAGATGCCAAAGGCAACGACGTGGGCACCGCGACAATCGTTGCGAAAGGAGCGGGCGTCGAGGTGAAGCTTGATCTGAAGAATCTGCCGCCGGGGGTTCATGCGGTGCATTTTCATCAGAAAGCGATGTGCGATGCGCCCGACTTCAAGTCGGCCGGCGGACACTTCAATCCGACCAGCAAGCAGCACGGCTTCGACAACCCGCAAGGCCATCACGCCGGCGACATGATGAACTTCACGGTCAAAGCGAACGGCACCGCGAAGGAGACGGTGAAGGATGACGACGTGATGCTGGGCACGGGCAGCGAGGCGAACTCGTTGCTGGCCAACGGCGGCAGTTCGATCATGGTGCACGCCAAGGCCGACGATTACAAGACCGATCCCTCGGGCAACTCCGGCGACCGCATCGCCTGCGGGCCGATTACGCAGTAGGCTACCGCCAATCGCTTGGCGAAACGGTTTGCGGAAGGCCGGAAACGGAGGATAATACTCGAAAGGGTATCGCCGTCGATGTCGAGCACGACCCTCATTTCGGTGCAGGAATACGTTGCGACCAGCTACCGCCCAGACTGTGACTACGTTGATGGTGAGGTGCGGGAGAGAAACTTGGGAGAACTGGAGCACGCGGTTTTGCAAAGCATGATTTTCGCCTGGTTTTGGGCGAGGCACAAGGAGTGGAACATCCTGCCCGTTGTCGAGCTGCGAGTGCAGGTGTCTCCCGCACGATTCCGCATTCCTGATGTGACGGTGCTAAGGGCCGATCAGCCGCGCGAGCCAATCATCACCGTGCCGCCTTTGATTCTGATTGAAGTGCTCTCAAAGGATGACTCCCTGCGCAGCATGAGAGAACGGGTCGACGACTACCTCAATTTCGGAGTACAACACATCTGGATTCTGGATCCGGCTACGCGACGAGCGTACGTATGCAGCCGCACCGGGTTTCAGGAGCCGCAGACGGGCGAACTGGTTGTGCCCGGAACCGAGATACGGCTGGTGCTGAATGATCTGTTCGATCAGGCAGCGCAAGCCATGTGAGAAAGTAACTAACCTCTTAACGCCAGAAGATCTCTCAGTAATCTTGAGCTATGGGCGACCTTGGCCGCATGCTGGTGTTTGTCGGTGGACTGCTGCTGGTCATTGGTGTGGTGCTGATCTTCGCGGGCAAGGTCAACCTGCCTGTCGGGCGTCTCCCGGGCGATATCGTCTATCGCGGCAAGAACACCACTTTCTATCTCCCGCTGATGACATCGATTCTTCTTAGCATCATCCTGTCGCTGGTGCTGTATTTCGTGAACCGGATGAGGTGAAAAGGCCGCTTTTCGCTCTTCGCCATTCGCTTTTCGCCAGAGCCGTTAGCCTTTAGCTCTTAGCTTTCAGCAGTCCGACGGTCCCGGCTGTTTGGGCGACATTCGCCGAAGAACCTAAACAAAGCGTTCATGCTTTTCTTGCGAGAAGCGAAAAGCGAAAAGCGGTCGTTCTCCCTTGATACACTTCTCTCATGTCCGGCACGGAACAACTGGGGCTGATGTTTCAGGCGGCCTCGCGCAAGATTTATCCCGTGCGCGAGTTGGTTGCCGCGGTGCGCACGCAGGTGGAGCGCGCCTTCACCGACGTCTATGTGGAAGGCGAAATCTCCAACTATCGCCCGGCGGAATCCGGTCATCTCTACTTCACCCTGAAGGATGGCTCAGCCCAGCTTCGCGTGGTGATGTGGCGGACGCAGGCGCGGCTGCTGCGCTTTCGTCCGGAGAACGGCCTGCAAGTGATCGCGCGGGGGCGCGTCACCGTCTACGACGAGCGCGGCGACTTACAGTTTCAGGCCGAGCATCTGGAGCCCAAGGGAGCGGGCGCGCTCCAGATTGCGTTTGAGCAGTTAAAGGCCAAGCTGGCGGCCGAGGGGCTGTTTGAGCAAGCACGCAAGAAGCCTGTTCCCGTGCTTCCGCGGCGCATCGGATTGGTCACTTCGCCGCGCGGAGCCGCGGTGCAGGACATTCTGAACATCCTTCGCCGGCGGCACGAGTCGGTAAATGTGCTGATCTATCCGGCGCAGGTGCAAGGCGAGGTTGCCGCTGCCGAGGTGAGTGCCGGGGTGCGCTACTTCAACCGGCACGGCCATGTCGATGTCATTATTGTGGCGCGCGGCGGCGGCTCGTTCGAAGACCTGTTCGCCTTCAACGATGAAGAGTTGGCCCGCACCGTTGCAGCGTCTGCCGTGCCGGTGATCTCGGCCATCGGGCACGAGACCGATTTCACCATTTGCGATTTTGTCGCGGACCTGCGCGCGCCCACTCCGTCGGCGGCGGCAGAGTTGGTCATCCGCTCCAAACAGGAGCTTGCGGAGAAGCTGCAAGGCTTCCACAAGCGCATGACGCAGGCCATCAACTACAAACTGCTGCGGGCCAACAACGCTTTGTCCGCGCTGGTGCAGCACGCGGTTTTCGCGCGCATGACAGACACTATTGCGCGCCGCCAGCAGCGGATTGACGAGCTGGTATACCGATTGGCGCAAGCGCAGGCGCGCCTGCTGAAGAACCAGACACGGCGCGTCGATGCGCTCGAAGCCCAACTGCGCCGCCACGATCTGCGGGTGCGCACCAGCGTGATGCGACGGCAACTGGAAGCGCACACCGGCGAGTTGAACGCCGCCATCTTGCGGCTGCTGGTCTCGCGCCGGACCGGCCTTGACCGTCTTACCGTCGCCCTGCGCGGCACGCCGGAAGTGATTCTGCTGCGACGGCGCTCGCGCTGGGAGCGAGCGCAGGGCAGCCTGGAAGCGCTTTCGCCTAAAGCAATTCTGGCCCGCGGCTACGCCTTGATCTTCGATGCCGAGGGCCGCCTGGTAAAGCAAGCTTCCCAGCTCGCACCGGGCGAACGGATTCGCACCCAGCTTGGCCGTGGCGAATTCACGGCGCAGGTGGAGCAGGTTGAGGAAGGAGAGGTTTAGTGGTCAGGGGTTCGGCGTAGACCATCCACTACTACTGAACCGTATCCGCGATTACCAACTACGAATCACGAGGCGCTGCATTAGAATTAAGTAGAATCGTTTGGTCGGCTATATCCAGCAAGAAACTACTCTGAATCGGTTTATTGAATTGATGGCGCGCTGCTCTCTCTGCCACGGGTACCAGGATGCTGCAAAATTTTGGTCACATCCCGCAATTCTCGATGATCTCCATCATCGACATCCTGGTTGTGGCATTCATTATTTACGAATTCCTGAAGCTGATTAAGGGTACCCGCGCGATACCGATGCTGGCCGCGGTGGTTTTGCTGATCGTGGCCTTCTGGCTGGCGCACATTGAACAACTGCGCACCGTGGATTGGCTGATCACGACGCTTTTCCCCTATGCAATTTTCGCGCTCATCGTAGTTTTCGGGGCCGAAATTCGTCATGCTCTGGCGCGCCTGGGGCGTCGTCTCTCAGCCGCCCGGGGAGGGGTGTTCGACGGCACCGACAGCTATGAAGATATCGTGCTGGCCGCCGACCATTTCAGCCAAACCGGTACGGGCGCGCTCATCGTCATCGAGCGCGAGATTGGCCTGCGGACTTTTATCGAAAGCGGGGTGCCGCTGGATGCGAACCTTTCGTACGACTTGCTGATCACCATTTTCCGCCCCAGCGCACCCCTGCATGACGGCGCGGTCATTGTGCAGAAAGGACGGATCGCCGCCGCTGCCTGCTTCTTGCCGCTGTCGATGAATCCCGTGCTCTCGACGCAGTTCGGCACCCGGCATCGCGCGGCGATTGGCATCACCGAAGAGACCGACGCCATTTCGGTTGTGGTTTCGGAAGAGACGGCAGGAATCAGCATTGCCGTAGGCGGCGCGATTGAACGCGATATCACGGTGGAATATCTGCGCGAGCGGCTCAGCGAGCTGCTGCGCCGCTACGTTCCGACAGCGGCTCTGCCCACTACCGTAACCGACCGCGAGCTGGCCAGCGAAGATCGCAAGCTGGAACGCCTGAGCCACGAGAAGGACCTTGCCGACGGAGCGGAGCGGCAACCATGAGCCCCTCGGCCGGCAACTTTTTTCGCAAGTACGTGCTGAAGAACCTGGCTTTCAAGCTGGTCTCCCTCGCCATCGCCATTCTGTTGTGGTGGTCGGTGGGCCGCGATCAGCCCATCGAGATACCGATGACGGTGCCGGTGGAGTTCCAGAATGCGCCGCCGAACCTGGAAATCAACTCCGAGTACCCATTCCAGGCGCGACTCACTTTACGTGGTCCTCAGGGTTTGCTGCAACGGTTGAATCCTTCTGAGGTCCATGCCATTCTCGATTTGCAAGGGGCTGGCCCGGGCGAGCGCACCTTCGAGCTTTCGCGCAAGGCCGTCCGCGTTCCCCGCAATATCAGCGTAGTGCAGATTGTGCCGGGGCAATTTCACATCAGCTTTGACCTCAGCACGGCGCGGACGGTCGCGGTGCAGCCGCGAGTGATTGGCACGTTGTTGAGCGGATACGGAATAACTACGGTGACGGCAACTCCGTCTACCGTTACCATTGTGGGGCCGGAGCGGAGAGTACAAGCCATACAAACGGCGATGACCGATCCGGTGGATGCTACCGGCGTGGTGGGCGAGGCAACGTTCACCACCCATGCTTACGTATCCGATCCGCTGGTGCGGGTGCGCATGCCCCAGCCCATCCAGGTGACGGTTACTACAGGAAAGGTCTCCAGCAGAACGGGCCAACCTTGAGCCGGGCTGCAACGAAATTGATGCGGCAATTATTTGGGACGGATGGAATTCGTGGCGTGGCGGGCGAGTATCCCCTCGACCAGAAGACCATTTTTGCGATTGGGCGCGCGCTGGGGCAACGGCTGGTAGCCCGCGTGGAAAAACCCCGCGTCCTCATCGGGCAGGACACGCGGGAGTCGAGTTCGTGGATCAGCGAAGCCCTGGCGGCGGCGCTGGAGTCGGCCCAGGTGCAAGTAGTCAGCGCCGGAGTTATCACTACGCCGGGGATTGCCTATCTCACTCGCGCCAATCGTTTTGCGGCCGGCATCGTGCTTTCCGCCTCGCACAATCCCTGGCAGGACAACGGCATCAAGATCTTCGGGGCCGACGGCTATAAGCTTTCCGACGAACTGGAGCACGCCATCGAGGCGGATATCTTCGCCCACATCGAGCAACTAGCGGCCGCTGCATCCCACAATGTGGTATCTCATGCCGAGATGCTTCCAGGAGACGGCAAGCTGCGTGAACAATACGCAGACTGGCTGACGGAGATCGTCGCGGGAACCGATTTCAGCCAGTTGCGCGTGCTGGTGGATTGCGCCAACGGGGCCGCCAGCAGCATCGCTCCGCTGGTCTTCCGCGAGTGCGGAATTGCCGCCGACTTTCTCCATATCGCACCCAATGGCCGTAACATCAATGCTGGTTGCGGAGCTCTGCATCCCGAACACGTGGCGCAAGCCATCGCCGCGGCGCACGGAAAATACAACCTCGGTGTCACCTTTGACGGCGATGCCGACCGGGCTTTGTTTGCCGATGCCGCCGGGCGCGTGGTTAACGGCGATGGGGTGCTGCTGCTGGCCGCGCGTGACATGAAGACCCATGTCCGGCTGCATCATGACATGGTGGTGGCGACCACGATGTCGAACATGGGACTGGAAGCGGCCCTCAAGCGCAGCGGCATCGGTATGCTGCGCGCTCCCGTGGGAGACAAGTACGTGCTGGAACAGATGCTGAAGACGGGGGCGACGCTGGGCGGCGAACAGTCGGGCCACATCCTGTTCCGCGATATCGATACCACTACTGGCGATGGCATTCTGACTGCGCTGCGGGTCCTGGAGGCAATGGCGCGCACCGGCCAGCCGCTGGCCGAGCTGGTCGCCGACATGAAAGTCTTTCCCCAGGAGATCAAGAACATTCATGTGCGTGAGAAGCGGCCCTTCGAGCAATTGCCCGAGGTGATGGAGTCGATTCGCCAAGCCGAAAGCGAGCTGGAAGGCAACGGCCGGGTGGTGGTGCGTTATTCCGGGACCGAGAAGCTGGCGCGGGTGATGATCGAGGCCGAGTCCGAGCACCAGATGCGGCGCCACAGCGATGCCATCGCCACCGCCATACAGCAGGCGATAGGGGTGTGAGGTGCAGGCTTACCCGGTTCGCCAGTTGTCGATCGGGCATTAGTGGATCCCGATATTGGTACGCATAAACGGCAGGAAAAGCTGGTTGGGTGAACTCAGAATGGTTTGCAGATTCACCATGCGACGAGCGATGTCGCCGAACGCATAACCTGTGGGGCTCAGTCTCGACGGGTCGGGAACCAATTCCTGACCGGGTGTGTCCAACTGGCATTCCGCAATGCTTCCCGGCAGGCAGCCATCGCCGCCCGGGTTTCCTGAGGTGGAGCAACTCCCGCCGCCACTGGGTACACAGCCCAGAAGGAAGGCGGAGAGAGAAGATGGATTTCCGGCTTTGCGGTTTACCACCTGCTGGAACTCCTGGGTGTTGGTCTCCGCTCCGTGGCACCCCTGGCAGGTGTTCAGGGAAAAGAACCTTCTCGCGGTAGCCTCATTCCCGCTGATTCCGGTGGCATTCCAAAACCCATTGGCAAGGCCAACATTGTTGAAGCCATTGAATGCGGAACCGCCCAGGAAGGGCTGCCCTGACGGGTAGTCGTCGGGCACCAGAAGAGTTCCCTGGGTCTCAACGATTTCGGGATTGAAAGGCGGAGATGTAGGTGGCGAGGGTGGCGGGACTCAGCGAACTGCATTGAGGAGGTACCAGGTTGCCGTTAACCACAGTGAAATTGCCCTGGCACTGAGGTTGATTGCCGGGGTTGAGTTGGCCGGCGGTGTTGAAGCTGCCGTCGGGAGTCTGGGCAACGTCCTTTTCGGCGAGGATATTGGGCGGACCATACCTCTGAATGTAAAACTCCCGCTGCTCCCAGAAATTGCCGTTCTGGAGGTTTTCGTCGCGAAGCTCAAATTCATTGGTCCTGATGTGAAACAGGCAAGTGTTGGGGTTGCCGTTGGGATCGGTGCAGGAGGTGGCTTGCGCGACATTGTCGGTTATGGTCGATTCGAGCAGCGGGATGTAGCAGCCGTCGGCGGGGCAATTCTCATAATCAAAATTATCCTTGGGGAGACTGTCCCACGCCGCGGCCCATTGCGACAAAGTGAAGGAACGGGGGACGTGGAACTCGAAGATGATGTTGAAGAGGGTTTGGTCCCGTCTTCGAGTGGTCCGCGAAACACTGTCCCTGGGCGCCTACACCCGGCGGTGATGCCAAAAACGAACCTGAGCTCCCCGCCCGCGGTCTGGTTGGGCTGGCCTGACAAGTCGATGCGATTGACGATGGCATTCAATCGGACTGGCGCCTCAAGCGAGGGGCAGTGGCCGCCGGCACAGTTGTTGTTGGGCACCGGGATCTTTAGGCCAGTTTTGCAGCAGTGCAGACATGCCTAACGACGGGTCCGACGAGCTATTCCGTGGAATGACGACAAAGTTAGTGTTGATGGTCTGATTGTTTTGCCAGTTGGCGAGGAAAGCCTGCAACGCCTGCTCCGCTACGGAGACACTTGTGGTGTTTATTACGGACATCCACAACTTCTTAAACGTCCAGGCCCCCGCGGGATTGCCCGGAACGCTGAGACAGGCGTCGTAGGTACGTCCTAATTGTCCGCCGCCCTGGCTTTCGCGGCTTCCGTCCTCCACCACGTGGGGGTCGATGATCATCAGTTCGTGGCTTGGCACCACGGTGACAAGGTCTCCCCCAGCCAGAATTTGGGGCGAGAATCGAACGGTTTGGTGCGATTGCCCGGCGGCCTCTATCTTTGCCGGATCGAGGAATTGCATCTTCTCGCTTGCCGACGAAAATGCGTCCCTTGTAAACCGGGACGACCGTGCCCAGGCTTGCCAGCTCCTTGCGATGCTGCTGTTGCTTTACGAAGGCCGCCCAATCGAAGTCAACCTGCGTGGAGAACACGGTCTTATCATCTGCCGAGCGCCGCAGAACCACACGCTGACCACCCAACGTCATCGGGATCTGAGATCCGAGTTTGGCGACGACTGATTCCTGAAAGCGCACCGCCAGCGTGGTCTGGTTAATGTCGAGCGCCGGATTCGGCGGGGTCAGCGCGAACTCCTCGACGGCGGGCAGGTAGGGATTCGCCTCTGGCATCAACGCTGCTGCGACGTGCTGTGCTGAGCTCTCGTCACCGGCCATCAGGGTTGCGTCGGCGATCGCTGCGGCCCGGATCGAGGGGTTCGAAATGTAGGTAGCGGGCGGGGCAATTGATAACTGGCTCGCGGGATGCTGGGCGGCCAGAACGCTCCCGGACCGCGCTTTGAGGCTGATGGTGATCACGGTGACGGACAACAGACACAGTGCCGCAATCCAGGTCCGCTTGCGAGATTTCATCACGTTGCTCCTTAGCATCCCAAAGGGCAAAGCGCCAGGCACCCTTTGCGGAGAGGCGATTCAGGATGAAGGCAATTCTGGGGCAGCCTTCCGCAGGATTTCTGTAAGGGGCCCAGGACGGCATAATATTCCGCCGTTCGGGCATTGAAGGCAAGGATAATCTTATTGCGGCAGGTACGCCGGGCTGATATCTATATGAAGAAATTAGGTGTTGGACGATTGCTTGGGGAGTCGTCGTTGGTCACCTTGGTGGTTATATACACCACCATAGTATATAAACAGAATCGAGTGCGGAGGGAAATCGCGTAGAACAATGTCGCAAATACCTGCACAGGCAAAACTCAGAAGCGACGGTATTCATTGGACTTATCATGGCACGAAGATTGCTTCTGTAGAGATAGCCTCTCTCGCTATGGGGCAAATTGGGTCTGTACGTGAATTGAACCTAAAGGAGGGTTCGATCCTTGAAAATGCGTATCGCTTCGCTGTCACTGCTCGCACTATGCCTGACACTGGCGGCTGTTCCTGTAATGGCGCAGACTGTCTATAGCAACGGCTCCACAAACGGCAACTCCGATGGCTGGACCGTTAACTTTGGTTACGTTGTTAGCGACACGTTCAACGTGGGCGCCAACAACACCACCATCAGTGGCGCCACCTTCGCCATGTGGGAATTCCCGGGCGACACACTGACGTCCGCTGAACTGTCCATCACCTCGAGCGAAAACGGCGGCACCAGCTACTTTGATCAGACCGTTAACTTCACCCAGGGCGGCTGCACTGCAAACCAGTACGGCTACAACGTTTGCAACGAGAACACCACGTTCGGCGGTCCGACTCTTAACAGCGGCACCTACTGGATGAACCTGCAGAACGCCAGCGTACCGAGCGGCGACCCAATTTACTGGGACGAGAACTCGGGTCCGTCTTCGGCTTCTGAGAGCTCCGTCGGCACGATTCCTTCGGAGTCGTTCACCGTTCTGGGCAGCAGCGCCAGCAGCAGCAGCAGCAGCAGCAGCAGCAGCACGACCGGCACGGTTCCTGAGCCCAGCAGCATCATGCTGTTCGGTTCTGGCATCCTCGGCCTGGCTGGTATGCTCCGCCGCAAGCTGTTCTAATTCAACCCGACCCTTCCCCCAGGTCTTTTCGAAGCCGGAGCTCAGTGCTCCGGCTTTTTATTTTGTCAGCCCAGGCCGCCGGTGGCCTGTTGACGCGCGTGATGGCGACGGCGTTGTCGCTGCCCACGTTGCCTCCGACTGGCAGCCAGGCTGAATCTTCTTGTAGGCTAAGAGGCTCGGATCAACTTCCCGCCATGCGGCCGCTCCGGGACCATGCTGGTAGCGAAGAGGAAATCTGGTAATGACAAAGCTCTCGAAGTACTCCACGCAGGACAAATTGCTCATCCTGCTGATTGTGGCCGCGTCCTGCTTTCGAGTTTTTATTTGCTTTGTGCACAACCCGATGGACTATATGTGGTCCGATCCGCTGCGGCATTGGAACAATGGGATCCATTTTCCCCGGGGCGGCTATATCGCTGCCGCGGACCCAATTGTCTATCAGGTCTACATATGGCTGCTGCGCCACGTCACCGGCGAGAACAGGTAGCTGATTGCTTTCGCATCAGCCCTTCTTTCCGTGCTTATGCCCTGGACTTACTACCGTGCCGCGCGGGAGTTTGGACTGCGGAAAACGCCGGCCCTATGGGTTTGGGCGCTGATTGCGTGGACTCCGTCGCTGTTCGTCATCTACCACTACATCATGATGGAGACGCTGCTGCTGCTGCTGGAAGGCGCCGCCCTGTGGATGACAGCGCGCTATCTGCGCAAAGGGGGAACGGAAGCTTTTCTGACCTCAATCTTCTTCTGGACACTGGCTTCGCTGACCAAGCCAATCGTCGTTCCCTTAGCAGTGGTTTGTGTTCTATGGAGTTGGTGGAAGAAGTCCACGCCGCTGCGGGCCATTGCGGCAGGCGCTTTGCTTGCGATCATCATGCTTGTACCGCAGGCAGTACGCAGCAAGATAGAGACTTGGCTTTATTGCGCCGTTCGGCAATCCGTGGCAGACGCGCATCATCCATGCGGTCAGGGGCGCGATGACTTATTTTCATTATTATTGCCCCATCCCATGAGCGTCGGCACGTTGAAACCCGCTGCTCCGGATGACCGAATATGGTATTTGCCTCGCCAAGTTGTTTCATAAGGCCACTGGAGCCGGTGAGCGGTTGGGCCATTCGGCGGGCCTTTGGAGATTCCAAAGCTTACGTCACCATCAATGGATCTTATGGAGAACGGGACTGGAAAGCCGCTTATGAGCAGTTCAACCAGGACCCAGACGAGTGGTTGGCCCAGTGGCGCGAGAATATCATCCTTTTCTTCTTCGCTCCGTCGTGGCCGGAGACCGGCTCAGGCGAGTGGGATGGGCACCTGGAATATCGTGCGCGCTGGCTTTGGGCGCCATTAATTCTTTTCGTTCTCATATGCAATGCGCGCGAATTCGTACGCCGCCGGTTCGATCTGATTCCGGTCGCGGTCACTCTGTTTACGCTGGTCATGGCGCTGCAAAATGCGATGCTCATGGAGGGCCGTTATCGTAAGCCAGTAGAGCCGGTGCTGCTGCTCAATGCCGTCTGGCTGTTAAGCAGAAAACCGGGTCGCGCAGGGGAAAGTGACGGCGAAGCCGGGCTGAGGCGCAGCGAAACACCGGAAGTTGCGGTGTGACATTGCCCGGCGGCAGTTGCGCCGCAATCAACGGATGTGCGGGTACTGGGTCACCCAATGCATTCCCCGATTCAGCAGCCAGAACTTATCCGGATCGGACATATCGACACGCTTCAGAAGCGCGTAGAACTGATGCTTGCCTAACTTTCCCTTCAAGACCATCCGATCCGGCTGCGACAGGTCGAAGCTCAAGGGAGCAGCCCAGTCAGGGTGGCCCGTATCCCAAAACGTGAATCGGTTATTGGGGTAGTCCATCTGGAGGTAATACTTCCGCTGCACATCGTCCACCGCTTGCACGGTCACGATCTTAGGGGCGTCGAAGATGACGTAACGCCAGCGCTCCGGATCGGTGAGCAGAGGCGGACGCGGGACGCCGTCGACATCGAATTCTTCGACCGACCAGATTCCGCGCAAAGGGGCTTCGACGTAGGTGGTGTTCTTAACGGCGTCCTGATGGGCGGTATACGAACCGGTGACGACGGCGGCCACGCCGATTGCGATTTGCAAGGCCAGCATGCCAAGGTTCAGCTTCCAGTCTTTGAAGACCGGCACCGGCGGGGTAAGCCGGGTGGTGCGGTTGAGCAGGAAAAAGTCGAAGAGCCTGCGGATGTCGGGAATCAGCAGGAACAGGCAAAAAGGATGAGGTGAATGGAATAAATCTTCCTCGGCACGTCATAGCCCAGGTTCAGCATGAGGACGTTACTCATCACGCCGGCCGTGACCAGGGCGCCCAGTGCGGTGAAGCTGGGAACCAGCAGCAGAAACGCGCCGGCCATCTCGCCCAAGCCGCCAAAAAAGCTGTAAGCATGGGACATCCCCATGAATGCCCACAGCAGTCCCATGGGGGCGGATCTGGCCATAGGTATCGACATAGCTTGCTAGTGCCGGTCTCGGCAAACTGCATGCGGAAGAGTTTGTCCGTGCCGTAGATGATCATGGCGACCGCAACTGACAGGCGGACGAAGATGCGGAGCCACTGATAGAGCACCTCGTAGTCGGGGCGCTTGCGGTCAAGCCAGGACCAGATAGCGGTGGCGATCGATGGCGGTCACGAAAATGCAGAACAGCAGGACCCAGTCATACAGCTGGTCGCCACTGCCGTTGGCGACCTCGGTGAAGTCGCCGCTCGAGGTGAAGCACATGGGTCCCGACCCAGGGCACAACCGCGTGCCACAGATCGCGTAAGGGATTGTTGTACTTGACGCATGCCCCAGGGAGCCCACGGAGCGCGGATACACATAGAGCAGGAAATAGGAAAAGAAGAAGCGAAAGGCAACGCGGGTTGCCAGTGACCATTGCGGCGCAGTGTTCCGGAGACGAAACCGGAGTCGTTCCGCTGCAACTGCGGTATCATAAGGCCCTCATATGGAAGCTGATTTCCCCATCTGCCGCGCGCGAGAACGCAGGAGCAGCGCGGAGCCCAAGCTGAGGCATTTTCGCGCGAATGAGAGTTTTGTGCAACTGGAAGCTATCTCATCAACGCTTATGTCTGGACACGGCTTCACAGGCAACTGAAAAAGCTGCGCTGGGAGGGCTTTGTAACAGGGCACGACTTCAGTCGTGCCGCCGTCGCCAATAAGAAGTCAGGGGGCTTTAGCCCCCGAGGCCTTCCGTCGTGCCAAATAGTTGAAGCAAAATGGGAACTCACTCGCTGTATCCGCCAAACCTTTTCGAACCGGATTCTGGGCAATATAGTCTCGATGGCGCGCAAAGCTGTTCTGATCTTCGACCCGCAACTCCCAGAATCCACGCGCGTCTGCACGCTGACACAGGGCAGTCGTGGGTCGACGTGCCGTGTCGCCGGCTAAAGCCGGCTCAAGCATACTGAATGAAGGTCCTTGCGGCACGACTCGAAGTCGTGCCCTGTTACAAAGCACTCCGAGGGCACTTTTTCAGCAGCCGGTGTCGTCGCGTCCTGACACAACCCGAGGACTGTGTACGAGATGACCTCTAAGCCGTGAAGATTGGGCGGCTGTCGCAGTTTGCCGATATCCCCGATTCGCATCAGTGCATCTTGCGCAATTTTTTCATCTTGGCGAAGGCATCCGCCGATTGTGGAATCTCGCCGGCATCGCGATACGCGATCGACAGATTCTGATAAAGTTTGGCCTGCTCCAGGGGATCGTCCATCTCGATAAGGGCCAGCTTGTAGCGCCGAATCGCTTCCTGCAGGTTGCCGCGCTGTTGCTCGTCGATGGCAATCGCCAGATTGCTGCCGGAGTCGGTTGGGTTGAGATCGCGGCGACGACATAGTAGTGAGCGATGGCCTCATCGCGATGTCCCGTGTTTAACAGGATGCCGGCGACCATGTCTTCGGCAACCCAGTTGTCCTTGGTGACCTGCGCGGCGTGCGACCACAGTGTCAGGTTGTCGCCCCAGTACGCCAATCTGGCGATGCGTAATCACGGCCAGTACCAGCAGGATTGCGATGCTGACGGTGGGCAGCACAGCCTTGGGCCATTGCTTTTGCTGCGCCCAATCCGCCGCGCCCCAGCAGAGGAGAATGAACAGGCCAAGAAACGACTGGTAGGCGTAGCGATCCGCCAGCGCCTGCCTGCCAACCTGCATTAAACCGATGGTCGGCACCAGCGTTCCCAGGAACCAGAACCAGCCAACCGGCAGATAGCGATAGCGCCGGCCGACGATTACCAGGACGGTGATTGCCAGCAAAACCAAAGCCGACACCGCTACCTGCCAGAATCGCAGCGAGAAGCCGGGGTGGAGATACATGATGGCAAGGTGCGAGGGCCAGAAGGCCTTGCCGATATAGCGGACGTAGGCGACGATCGCATTGCCGACCCTGATCGAGATCGAGTAAGGCCAATGCTGTGGCCGGCCGACGCGTTGCGCCTTCATCGTAACCAGGGCGCTGGCCGCACAAATCACAAGGAGCGGAATCTTTTCCTTGATCAGCCAGAACAGACTCTTGCGGGGAAACTGCGATGTCGCGACCGGCGGCAGCGGGTTCGCGCCAGGGAGGGTTCATCCGTTGCAGCGGCCAGTAGTCCCATAACAGCAGCACGCACGGCAGGGTAATAATCTGCGGCTTCGACATCAGGCCCAGAATGAATAGCAGGGCGACGACCGTGTATCGCCGAGACCGGGACGGCCGGGCTTGCGCGCATACCAGCGGTATGCTCCCAGCGCCAGCAGAAAGAAAAAAGTGCTCAACAGGGTCTTGCGTTCCGCCATCCAGGCCACGGCTTCGACGTTGATGGGATGCACCGCGAACAACGCAGCCACCATGAAGCTGCGCCCCACATAGCCCGTCGCCAGCAGCAGCACCCAAAACAACACCACCACGTCGATGGCATGCCAGACCGCGTTCATCACGTGATGTCCGGCGGGATCAATGCCGAACAGTCTGGCAATCGAGCGCATGCGAGAACCAGGTGACGGGATGCCAGTTGTTGTCGTCAAAGGTCAGCAACGCCCACTTGATGGTGGGCCAGGTCAAGCCCTCCTGCACGTGCAGGTTCTCGTAGACATATCCCATGTCGTCCATGTTGGCGAAGGGATGATGAATGACGGGATAATACAGGGCGATGGTGGCCACCAGGAGAACAAGACTGAGACCCAATGCCTGTTTGTAGAGCACGGAAAGCTGGCGCGGTTTGTGCTGCAACTGCGCCACCGGCATAGGATCCAAGACAACCGAATTCATCACGCCCCCTGCGAGCGCGATTATAAGCGAGCCCGGGCTTGAAATCCTGTGACGCGCTTCACAATGCCACGGAGACAGATCCCTCAGTGCGCCAGGAGTTTGTCCGCGTAGTGCTGGGCTGCAATGAGATTGCTGGAAAGCAGGGCAGCCTTCTGCCGGACGCTGACTGCCTGGGTATGATCGCCGCTGGCTTCCAGCGCTCCCGCCAGCAACAAATATCCAAAGTCGGAAGGATGGATCTGCATGGCGCGGGAATAGGAGTTGATGGCCAGCGGCAAGTCTCCCATGCGCTGCGCCACCAGGCCAAGGCTGATCCATGCGCCGACAAATTCCGGATCGACGGCCACCGCAGTCTGGAGATTTGTGCGGGCATCGGCAAGGTCGCCGGAATCCTTGTAGGCATAGGCGAGATTGTTGTACGCCCGGGCTTTGACCTTCGGATTGCGCGCCATCTCCGCGGCCTTTTTGTACATCTGCGATGGCAGCGGAAAGGTTGCCGTGCATTGTTCGTAGGTGCCGATGTTCATGGTGCTGTTGGGATCGGAGGGATCCAACGCTACAGCCGCGCGAAAATGCGGTATCGCTTCTTCCATGCGGCCCGTCTTCAGCAGCGCCGTTCCCAGATTGTTCTCCGCTACCCAGTTATTGTTTGTGACCTCCAGCGCGTGGGTCCACAACGTGATGTGATCGTTCCAGAAACCGACTTGGCGATAGCTGACCAGCGCCAGCGCCAGCAAGGGCCACGACACTCGCCGCGCGCAGAAGCCCGGGAGACAAGTGCGCTTGCGCCGCCCACTCCGCGACCAGCCAGCACACCATGATGAACAGTCCGACGAACGAGCAGATAAGCGTAGCGGTCGGCCATAGCCTGCGTGCCGACCTGCACTCAAGCCGATCATCGGAACCAGCGTTCCCAGAAACCACAACCAGCCGACGGTGAGATAGCGCCGCCGATACGCCAGGGCAACTGCGAGGCTGATAGCCAGCAGGATGAACGCTGCCCCGCAGACCTGCCAAAGCGGATACGGGTTGAGCGGATAGGGGTAGAAAAGCGCCAGCCGCGATGGCCAAAAGGCCTTCCCCAGATATCGCGCGTAGGAGACGAGCGCGTTTTCCAGGCGCAAGGTAAGTCCGTAATAACTGGTTGCGCCGCCGCGGGCCTGCGCGTTCACAGTGAGGACGGCACTCGCCACACATAAAGCCAACAGCGGCACTTTCTCCAGAAGCAACCACCGGCAAGCTTCTGCGGTTCGCTGTTCGCTGTTCGCCAGAGATTTCGCCGAAGCTATTCTGGCGAAGAGCGGAAGGCGAAGAGCCGAAGAGCGAACTCGCTCCAGCGGCCAGTAATCCCACAGCAGCAGAACGAAGGGCAGAGTGATGACCTGCGGCTTCGACATCAGTCCCAAGGCAAACAGAGCGGCGACGACCAGGTAACGGGTCAGTTCGCGGCTTGCCGGCGTACCAGCGGTAAGCGGCCAGCGTCAGCAGAAAGAAGAACATGCTGAGCAGGTTCTTGCGCTCGGCGATCCAGGCCACGCTCTCGACGTTGATGGGATGCAGCGCGAAGAGCGCGGCGACCATCCAACTGCGGCCGATGAAGCCGGTGGCGCGTTGCAGCACCCAGAACAGCAGCAGCGCGTTCAAGATGTGGAGCAGAACGTTGACATCGTGTGGCCCGGCGGGATTCAAACCGAACATCGACGTGTCGAGGGCGTGCGAGATCCAGGTGACCGGGTGCCAGTTGGCCGCATCACGCGTGGTCATCGCCCACTTGACCGTCTCCCAGTCAGACCGGCTTTGACGTGGAAGTTGTCGGTGACGTAGTCGGGGTCATCGTAATTGGCGAAGGGTTGCCAGTGGACGGGACAGTAGACAGCGAAGACGGCGATGGCCAGCACTAAGCTCAGAAAAATCTTTTGCGCGAGGGGCGAAAGGGACCAGCCAGGAGCGGGGGTCTGTTGCGCAGGCTTCGGATCAACAGTCGTCATGCATTCCCCCTTTCGCACTGCGGCGCGCTTGCAGCGTTTTCTCCTAAGCGCCGCGGCGCCCTATGCTCGAGTGAGTTTCCTGTGAGGCGTCAAGAAGCAAGTAACTCTGAGTTCAAAGGTAGAACGTTACGCAGGAGGGTACGGCAAGTCAAACCAGAGTAATTGATTGAGATCGCTACAGAAAAGTGCCCTAAAACACGAAAGCCAGCCGACTGGCTGGGCTCTCTCAAGCTTCAATTCTAACACCATTATAGCACGCCTGACAGGGCATCGTTCCGCTTTTGCCAAGTTTATATCACCTGCATTATCAGTCGATTGCGGCTTAGTGTTGCATTTCTCATAGTTGACATGTAAGAACTACCCGCTAAAGTGCGACAGTAGTACAGCTACTTTCATAATTGGTTTCAATCCGGGAAAGCACCGCCTGACCACTTGCTTGGCGTGGGCGTCTTGAGCTTACTCGTCGCGGTCTGGCTCTAGTGCTGGAGCTTCGCCGCCGCATCCTGACTCTGCTGGGCGTCCGTGAAATCTCCGAGCTGGCGATACGCCGTTGCCATGTTGTTCCATGCCGCGGCCTTCAGTTCGGGGTCGTGGGTCAGGCTGATAGTTTTCTTGTAGCGCTCGATGGCGGCGGGGAAATCCCCCCGCGTCTGCTCGTAGATTCCGATGTTCAGATTGCCAACGGGATCGTCGGGATAGATCGCTACCGCCTTGTAGAAATGCGAGACCGCCTCGTCGGCTCGTCCTGCGGCAACCAGCGCTTTGCCCAGATTGTTTTCGGCGAGAAAGTTGCCGTCCGTGACTTGCACGGCGTGCGACCACAGGGTCACATTGTCCTGCCAATAGCCGAGCTGGCGATAAGCGACCACTCCCAGCGCAAGCAGTACCGCAATGCAGGCCACGCGCAGCACAGCAGCCGGGAGATGTTTCTGCTCCGCCCATTCCGCGATGCCCCAGCAAATCATGATGAAGAGCCCGATGAACGGCAGATACGCGTATCGGTCCGCGATGCCTTGCTTACCCTGGTAGCCAACGCCTTCCAGGCCGAGCATGGGCACCAGCGTTCCCAGAAAGAACAGCCAGCCCACCAGCAGATAAGGCCGGCGCTGGCGGTTGGCGATGGTCAGGGCGGTTATCAGCGCCAGGATCAACAATGCCAAAGCTGCCTGCCGCAGCGGAACGAAATCCGGATGCGGATAAAAAGCCGATAGCCGCACCGGCCAAAGCGCTTTGCTCATGTAGTCGATATAGGAGACCAGGGCAAACTCGATCCGCAATCCCAGCGGATACCAGGTCTTGGTAGCGTCGGCGCGCTGCGCGCTCATGGTCACGGCGGCGCTGATTCCCGCCAGCGCGAACAGCGGAGTCTTTTCCCAAACCATGCGGGAGAAATCGGAGATAGCTTGACCGCGCGACCGCGCATCAGTTGCGAACGACATTCGCCGCAAGGGCCAGTAATCCCACAGCAGCAGCACGAAAGGGAACGTGATCACCTGCGGCTTGGCCATCAGACCCAGGGCAAACAAGACGGCCACCACGGCATAACGCCCGACTTTGCGATCAGCGGCGTACCAGCGATAAGCTCCCAGCGCCAGCAGGAAAAACAACATGCTGAGCGAGTTCTTGCGCTCCGCGATCCACACCACCGACTCGACGTTGATGGGATGCAGCGCAAACAGCGCCGCCACCATGAAGCTGCGGCCACTGAAGCCGGTGGCCCGCTGCAACACCCAGAACAGCAGGACGACGTTCAGCACATGCAGCAGCAGATTGACATCGTGCGGGCCGGCGGGATCGAGATCGAAGAGCTGGCAATCGAGAGCGTGAGAAAGCCACGTCACCGGATGCCACGTGCCAACGTGATAGGTGGTGAAGGCCCAGCGTACGGTGTCTCCGGTGAGGCCATCCTGCACGTGCGGATTCTGCGTGACGTAGAGTGTGTCGTCGTAGTTGACGAAGGGATAGTGGTTGACGCGGGAATAGAGCGCCAGCGTAATGACGACGAGGAGCAGGATGAACACGAGCTGCTGACGGCGCGACGAAGTGCCCGGCTGCGACTGAGTTGTCTCAGACTTGAGGCCAACCGAATTCAATCGTCCTCCAGCAACGCCGTGTCTTCCCCGTTGATTTGTCATCCTGAGCAGAGGCGTCCGTTTTGGACGCCGGAGTCCAAGGACCCCTATCGCGTCAGGGAGTCTCGTGACGTCCCGTGTGCCGCCCCCGAAGGGGCTCGATTCCTAAATGACATGCTACCCAGCGCTGAAGCGCTGGGCTATCATCTTCCGTCTCGCTTCGCGAGACTCGACCTTCGCTATCCCAACCTTCTCGCCGAACCTTCAGGGTGGCACTGCGGGAGAGCCGCAGAAATCGCAGCTTCCCTGAAGGCTCCGGCGTCCCAAGACGGACCGCCTCCGCTCAGGATGACACATCGGTAGAAATGTTCGTCACTGTGCTTGCAGCTTCTTCGCCGCCTCGAAGCATTCGCGCGCCTGCTGCGTGTTGCCCAGAGTGCGATAGGCGAATCCCCATATCGTTCCACGCCTGGATCTTCACCGACGGGCTGGTGGTGAGGATGATCGCCCTCTTATATTGCTCGATGGCGCCGTAGAAGTCGCCATGTTCCTGATCGTAGAAGCCGATGTTGAAGGCGCTGATAGGATCGACGGGATGGATGGCCGCCGCCTCGCGGAAGTGTACGATGGCGTCGTCCAGCCGCTTGTGTGCCATCAGCGCCCCACCCAGATTGTCCTGCGCAACGTAGTTGGGCGGCGTCACCTGTATGGTGTGCGTCCAGAGGATTACGTTATCCGCCCAGTATCCGATCTGCCGACGGGCTACGATGCTGAGCGCCAGCACTACGACGATGCTTACCGCCGGCAATAACGCAGCCGGCAGAGCGCGGGTGCCCTTCTCATCTGCGCAGCGCGCTTTCTTGGCTGGGGCGGGATAAATCCGCAACGCCCCAACACACCATGATGAATATTCCGATGAACGGCAGATAGGCGTAGCGATCAGCCATGGCTTGCCGCCCAACCTGTACCAGGCCGATCATCGGGACCAGCGTCCCCAGGAACCACAGCCATCCGACCAGCAGGTAAGGGCGACGGCGGCGCTCGACGACCAGCAGGGTGATGGTCAGCAGGACCAGCAGTGCTCCGTAGACCTGCCAGGCGCGCAGCGAGTCTCCCGGATGCGGGTACATCGGCGCGAGCCCGGTTGGCCAGAAGGCATTCATCAGATACTTGACGTACGAGACCAGGCCGTTCGACAGGCGAATCGAGAGCGGCGTCGCGCCCAGCGAAAGAACTGCGCCGCTGGCGCGCTGCGCCTTCATGGTCATGCACTGCGCTGGCTGCAGCAATGGCGAGGAGCGGAAGCTTCTCCAGCACGAGCGCCCAAAAGCTCTTCTGTGGAAGCTGGCGTGCCGGAAGGACGCTGTTCGCTATTCGCGGTTCGCTTTTCGCCAGAGATTTCACCCGAGCCATTCTGGCGAAAGGCGAAAGGCGAAGAGCGAACAGCGGAGGGCTTAGGACGAAGAGCGAGCCGTCCCAACGGCCAGTAATCCCAAAGCAGAAGGACGAATGGGAAGGTAATGATCTGCGGCTTGGCCATCAGCCCGAGCGCGAACAGTACCGCGACCACGGCATAGCGAAGCACGTGCGGTTTGGCTGCATACCAGCGCCACGCTCCCAGCGCCAGCAGAAAAAACGTCATGCTGAGCACGGTCTTGCGCTCGGCAATCCAGACTACCGACTCGACGTTGACGGGATGGACGGCAAACAGCGCGGCCACCATGAAGCTGCGTCCCACATAGCCGGTCGCCCGCAGCAACACCCAGAACAGCAGCGCCGCATTGAGAGCGTGCAGCAACATGCTGGTCTGGTGATGGCCGCCGGGCGTCAAGTCGTACATCTCAACATCCAGAGCGTGGGAAAGCCAGGTCAGAGGATGCCAGTTGCCGCCGTCGTTGGTGACGAACGCCCAGGTGACGGTATCCCAGGTCAGGCCGTCCTTGACGTGAACGTTGTCGGTCACGTAGACGTTGTCGTCGTAGTTGACGTAGGGATGGGTCCTGACCGGATAGTACAAGGCGACGCTAAGGACGATGAGCAGCAGTCCGAGAAGGTAGGTCCGGTTGCCGGACAAAGTGAATGAGGCCGGGTGCGATTGCACTTTCTGATCAGGTTGCAGGCCGACGGAACTCACCTTATCCCCTTCGCTGGACGAGTATAGCTGATCGGAGCTGTCAGCTATCAGCTCTCGCTATCAGCTCGTCGCTATCAGCTAGAGGTCTGGAATCCGACACTCTTGCTTTGGCTGACGGCTGACGAGCTGAGAGCTGATAGCTCCCACGCGAACCGCGGCCCTACTGCGCCATGGCGTAGTAGCCCTGACGGGCGTGGACCTCCAGCTTCTGCGCCGGACGTACTTCTATGCGCAGCGCATGATATCCCGGGGTTGCCTGTTGCGGAGGAAACGAAACGTAGTATTGAGTGCGCAGGTCCTGCTCGATCTGGGCAAAGGCCGCGCCCAGGTCGCGGCTCGACGGCGCGACATAGAGACGCCCACCGGTCGCATCGGCCAGACGCTGCAATATCCGGTCGCCGCGGTCGGTCGCTCCCAGGGGATGGATGGTCAAAGCATAGATCTGAATTTCGTTGCGCTGGGCCGCGGCGATTGACGTTGCCCAGGCTGTGAATGCTCTGCGTGTCGTCACCGTCGGTGAGAACCACAATGGCACGATGCACCAGCTTGCCGTCGCCCGTGGCTGCGAAAGCCGGCCGTCACAGGCGGAGTACAGCGCGTCGAAGAAGCGCGTGCCCCAGCCCGGTTGCTTCAGGCGGGCAATGGCATCGATCAGCTCCTGCCGGTTCGCGGTCGAATCCTGCCACAACTTGATGTCTCCGCCAAATCCCATGACGAAAGCGGTGTCGCTTTGCGGCCGCATGATCTGCTGGAGGAAATTGACGGCCGCAGCTTTCTCCTCGGGCAGCACGCGTTTGACGGAATCGCTGGTATCGAGAATGAGACCGAGTTGCAGCGGAAGGTCCTGGGCGCGCTCGAAGTCGCTGAAGCGGGCCACCGGCGACTGGTTATCGAAGATGCGGACCTCATCCGGGGAAAGGTCCTGCACCACGCGGCCCTGCTCATCGGCTACGGTGAATTGCAGCCGGACCTCGGGAACGTCGCGGCGAAAGGTGTATCCCGGAGTGCCTGCCGGAAGGTGGTCACTGCTTTCCGGCAGGCGCGGGAGTGAAGCGGGAACGGCGGCCACCGCGCGGCTGCCCTCATAGCCAGTCGAGGCCGCGGCCACCGTCGCCGGTCCGCCCTCAGCCGTGGAGCTGTCGAAGCGGCCAGAAGCCCACTCGCCGACGGCCGCCAGGGTGACCCCGCCTAAGGCGAGCGACAAGCCTGTGATGAGCGCCGACCTCTGCACAACAGTTTTATCGGCTACACGGCAAGGCAGCTTGAGAAAGGACTATTCTCTGCCTTTGAGGATTGCGGCCATCAGGCGGGGGCTGCGCCGTCCATGCATAACCGCGACAACCCACAGGGCTCTTCTTCGGGCGCATAAGCGATCAGGTAGTCATGAGCCAAAATGAATCGTAGGGGATGTGAGGTAAGATCTGGACGTTTGTGGCCCTGGTTGGGGAAAGTGGTCAGCGCATCGATGCTAGCCAGGATATCCGCAATCACTTTGTCTGCGGCGGCGAGATTATCCTCGCGAATAAACTCCCAAATCTCGTCAAGGTAAAGGAGGGCTAGCGGGTGAAGATCGTACGCAATCATGAACCGGGCGGCGTCCGGCGAGCGGCGTCGCTCTTTTCGCGGAAGTGGGCAATCACCCCGTCACGGGAAATGGATTTCACCCGGCCGTTCTTGAGGTCGTCATAGCGGCTGTCGAGCATCTCGCGCGCCTGGATCACTTCGTCAAAATATCCCGCCATTGCGTCCTCAACCAGGTCGTCAGCCCCGCGGCCGCTCTGCGTTGACAGGTCTTTGAGTTTCTTTTCCGTCTCCGGCGTGAAGTGCACTTCCATGCCTTCACGATACGGGAAAAGTAGTGGCGCGCGCAACGTCTTCGCCGCCGTCCTGTAGTACCCTATTGCATAGCATTCATGCCCTCGGAAAAAGTTTTAATTGTTGACGACGAGAAGCTGGTTCGTTGGTCTCTACGCCAGAAGTGTGAAGAGTGGGGCTATCACGTACTAGAGGCTGACAACGGCGCGGCTGCGCTGCGCGTGGCCCACCACGAGTCTCCCGACCTCGTGTTGCTGGACGTGCGCCTGCCCGACGCCAGCGGCATCGAACTGCTGGAACAACTGAAGAAATCCGGCGACGCGCGCGCCGTCATCATGATTACCGCCGACCCGCAACTGGAGGACGTGAAGACCGCGCTCAAGTTGGGGGCCTACGATTTCGTTGGCAAGCCGCTGGATTTCGACGAGCTCGCCGTCGCCGTCAAGAACGCGCTGGAAGCCACGCGGCTGCGTTCGGAGGTGGAATCGCTGCGCGGTGAGATGCGCCGCCGCACCGGGTATCACAACGTAATCGGCGTCTCCCAGAAGATGACCGATCTGATGGGCTTCGTCAACAAAATCGCGGCCAGCGAGGCCACCACCATTCTGGTGCAGGGCGAGAGCGGCACCGGCAAAGACCTTATCGCCAAAGCCATCCACTACCAGAGCCGCCGCCAGGAAAAGCCGTTCGTCGCCATCAACTGCTCGGCCATCCCGGAGACGCTGATGGAAGCCGAACTCTTCGGCCACGAGCGCGGCGCCTTCACCGACGCCAAGACCATGAAGAAGGGCCTGTTCGAGATGGCTGACGGCGGCACGCTCTTTCTCGACGAGATCGGCGAGCTGTCGCCGCTTGCTTCAGGCCAAACTGCTGCGCGTGCTGGAAGACCAGGTGATCCGCCGGGTGGGCGGGGTGCGCGATATGCAGGTGGATGTGCGCGTGATCGCCGCTTCCAATCGCGATCTGGAGCGGGCGGTTAAAGATGGCCAGTTTCGCCAGGACCTGTACTACCGGCTGGCCATCATCTCCATCTTTCTGCCGACGCTGCGCGAGCGCAAAGAAGACATTCTGCCGCTGGTGGAATTTTTCATCTCGCGCTACAACCGTAAGTTCCGCAAGAACGTTACCGGCATCACCGACGACACCCGCAAGCTGATGCTGAAGTACGACTGGCCGGGCAATGTTCGCGAGCTGAAGAATGCGGTCGAGCGGGCCATGATTCTGGAAGAGAAGACTGAGCTGAATCCTGATTACCTGCCGTTTGCGGTGGCGCAGCAACAGTCGGCGCTGACGGCGTTCGAGATTTCTTCCGCGAACAACGGCGGCAACGCCGCCAAGGAGTTGCCCAACGGCCGCAGCCTGCCCAGGCTGGAAATTCCCGAAGGCGGGACCTCGCTGGAAGAAGTGGAGCGCGAGCTGGTGGAAATTGCCATGGGGCAAGCCAACGGCAATCAAACCCACGCCGCGAAACTGCTCGACATCAGCCGCGATGCCCTGCGCTACAAGCTGAAGAAGTTTGGCCTGATGCGCGCCGAAGAAGACGAACCCGCTGCCGCGCCATAGGATAATCGGCGGGGGTGAGTTTCTGCGCGACGCTTATCTGCCTCCGGAGCAATGCACCCTAGGGCGCAAAGTATCCCGAGATGTCCAGAATCAACTGCGTCAAGTCCGAGGCGTAGGCGTCTGTGGAACCATCCGTGTTCGGCACAATCGCCATATTGGACGTGATAAATCCGTCGTAGGCGTTCAGGGTTGAGACTACCGGCATGGTCTGGCCGTCGGCCCACAATGTCAGATACCCCAATGTGGGACTTGGCACCACGGTCGCGTTGAATACGTATGCGGTTGCGTTGCCCGGCGGCGCACACGGGCTGTTGACGATGTTCACCGTGCGCTCGTACTGGAATGGCTGGCCGTCGCCGTTGCGGCTGTCGTAGGCGCGGCATGGCGGGACGGAATAGTACGAATAGCCCCCCGTTCCCGGCGCCGCGAAATATCCATTCACATCCACCAGCAGGTCCGTGTTGTTGCTGTTGGGATAAAAGGCAACGCTCTGATTGTCTCCCGCAGGCACAATGGCGGCATTCGCTACCACGGTTCCGGTGTTGTCGTTAAGCGTGGAGACAACCGGCCTCGGCTCCCCTTGTGGCCATACCGTCAGATAGTCAAGTCCGCCGGGGGCCGGGAGCACCGTAACATTCAACGAATACGCCGCTGCGCTGCCCGGAATCCCGCAGCTCCCCGTCATCGGGTAATCGCGCTCCGCTCCGGCCTGTAGCGTCCCGCCGTTTTGTCCATTGCGCGTGTCCACAATGCGGCACGGCGTGAGGGGATAGAACTGCAACGTCTCCGAGCTTGACGAGGTGAAGTAGCCATCGATGTCGAGAATGACATCGGTGGTGTCCGTGGCGTACACGCTGACCGCGCCGCCAGCTCCGGCGGGCACAATCGCCGCGTTGGCCTTGATGCGGCCATCGGGCGAATTCATGGTGGAGACGTAAGGCATCGTCCGCTCCGTGGGCCAGATGGTCAGATATCCCAGCGGTCCGTGCGGGACAACCGTTACGTTCAGCGAGTACGCGGTAGCCGTGGAAGGAATGTTGCAGCCGCCCAGTTGCGGGACCACGAAGACATCCCAGGTGCCGCCTTGAATCGGACTGCCTTGCCGCGTGTCCGCCAGCCGGCACGGGGTTACGGGAACAAACTCGGTTGAAGTTGGATTGAGTCCGGACAACTCGAAGACGGTGCCGCAGCCGTAAGGAGAATTGCACCCGAGTTCGCCGCCGCCAGACGTTGTCCCGAACAGTTGCCCGTTGTTGGCTTGCACCAGCCCGCCTACCGGTTGCTCACCATCAGGGCAGTTAGCTTCCGAACAAAAGCTGTAGAGCGTAGTCAGCGTACCGCCGGGGGTAATTTTGAAGGCCGTGCCTTCATTGTTGTTGCCGCCATAAGTGGTCGTCCCGTAGAAGTTTCCGTCGGTGGCTTGTATCAGAGCGGACTGCGGCGTGGCTCCATCCGTGCCCGCGAAGTTGTACAGCATAGTCAACGCACCGCTGGGAGTTATTTTGAAAATGGTCCCGCAGGTATTGAGATCGGAGTTTGGACAGGTGGTGTTAGGGCCGCCGTAAGCGGTGGTGCCGTAGAAATTTCCGTCGGTGGCCTGCACCAGTCCGTTGGAGGGAACGGAGCCATCGGCCTCGGTGAAGTCATGCAGGGTGGTCAGCACACCCGCAGGAGTAATTTTGAAGATCGTGCCATAACCCAAATTCTCCCCGCCTCCGACTGTCGTCCCATAGAGGTTTTTGTCGGTGCCTTGCACCAGGACGCCAATCGGGCCGTCGCCATCAGCACAGATCGGTCGCGAGCAAAAGTTGTACAGCGTGGTCAGCCTACCGCTGGGCGCGATCTTGAAGAGCGTGCCACTACCGTTGGCTCCCCCAAGCGCTGTTGTCCCATAGAGGTTCCCGTCGGTGGCCTGCACCAACCCGCCGTTGGGAATCATGCCATCGGCACCGGTGAAGTTATACAGTGTGGTCAGCGTGCCGCTGGAGGTGATCTTGAAGACCGTGCCGTCGTTTTTGAGACCACCATCGTAGGTCATGCCATAGAAGTTGCCGTCGGTGGCTTCGACGAGCGCTTCGGGGGACTGGCCGTCTGGGCCGGAGAAGCTGTAAAGGGGTATGAAGATCCCGGTCGTCATCTTGAAGATCACGCCAGACCCAGAGTTCCCACCCCGTGAAGTTGTCCCATAGAGGTACCCGTCGCTGCCTTGCGTAAGGGGCCAGAACGGTACGCTACCGTTGCTATAGACGAAGACCGTCAGGGTGGTGAGGGTTTGGGCAGGCGACGGGATCGCCGCCCCCACACAAAACGCCAAGATGATCAGGAGGGTTCTAAACAACACTCGCGTTCCGAACGGCGTCCAGTTCGAAGTTTGCATGAGGCCTCTCTATGAAAGGGCCGTTACACTCAAAACCCCAGTCTCAGGTCAATGGGCGTTATGGCGATAATACGCCAATGGATTTGTTGCAGGTAGTGATCCGAGGGAAGAACGAATTCGATCGGTGCCGCGTTTGCGAGAAGGATTCCTCGACGGGGTTTCAGAGGCTCTGGACGGAGCCTGCTGCGTCCGCTGGAAGGCGATTCGGATCCCGCCATGTACCGAAATACATTCTTAGACTAAGGGCCGTCATCAGACATATCAGAGACAGTAACCCGGAGCAAAACGCGGCTATGGCTCCCCGCTCATTCATCGTGGTTTGATATAGGTTCATGTCTTCGTAGCTCTCCAGCATCACTCCATCGCGTTGCAGTTGCCATACACGGTATTCAAGGAAGGACGTCACCAGCGCGGTGATATGGTCGCCGGGCTTCAATCTCATGATTGCCTGATAGTGACTCAAGTCCTCCACCGTAAGGTCGTGGAGACCATCGCCCATTTCGACCGGGATAACTATGATTGGGCCACCCTTGGTCCTTTGCCATCTAGGCCTTTGCTGGACTGATCCGGAGACAAGCTTGAGATCGCTTTTTCTGGACATAGCGAGCCATCCTATCGACAGTAAGCCAAGCGTGATCAAGCCAAGCACAATTCCATATCTGAGAAACAAGATAGGCAAATCACGCCGAGTTAGCTTGCGCTTGAGTCTCTCAGGCGCGCTGAATAAGGGCATTTCGCCGAGGCCTCACTTGTAAAGATTGCCATAAGTATACACAGGAGGTGGGCACTATTAAGCGCCAGGATCGCCATACAGAATGCCCGTTCTGGCCAGGAACAATCCGAAACGGGTAGTCGCGCTACGGCTTTATCGCGCGGATCTTTACCAGCGTCCCGTCAGGCAGGGGATTGCCGGTGAAGTGGACGACGCCGTCGCGCACTACGCCATTGAGTTCGGGCACCACTGACGCAACCCCTCCAACATCGGTGGCGCTGACTGCCGGGGCTCGCTTGGCGGCGCCGCGATCCATGGCCAGATTGGCCAGCCGGTCGGCGTCGCGGTTCTTCTCGCGCAGCACGTGCTTCATCTCGAAGCAATCAAGCTGATCGATCAGCTTCATCGCCCGGCCATGCAACTCCTTCAAGGTGGGATTGTTGACCTTGTACTGGCCGTTGATCTGCTTCACCATCAGCTCCGAGTCGCTGACCACCTTCAGCGCCTTGAAGCCGTGCCGGATAGCGTAGTTCAGCGCTCCCAGCAGGCCGGAATACTCGGCGTAATTGTTCGTCTGGTGACCCAGGAATTCGCTGAGGTCGGCGACCCGGCGCCCGACTTCGTCCTCGATGACGACTCCATATCCCGCGGGGCCAGGATTGCCGCGCGCGCCGCCGTCGATGTAGGCCACAAGATAGCCCTGATCGCAGCTGGTGATGGGCGCGCCAATGAATTCCTGCGAGTGGTAGCGTGACTTCTCCGGAAACGGACGGATGGGCATGTCTATAAATTTACCCCAACTCGCAGGGATAACGGCGTTCAACCGCAAGCCCGACTTTCGGCCTTGGCCTTCAGGCGGCTTCTCGATCCACTCCTGGTCTGCGCCGCACGGCCGTGGCGGTCTCCGTTCTCAGTTCAACAACCGGGTAGACGCGGTTGCAATCCGCGCAGTAAATCTCTCGCTTGCTGGTCATTGAAGTTCGGTCGCCGCAGCAGGCGGGACACGCAGGCATAACCTCGTCTGTACTTAGCATTTGACCTCCTCCGGCGAAGTGGGCAGGTCAATGGGTTGGTGACAGTCACGGAGCGAAAACGAATTTTGCTCCAGACAGACGAGAAGCTACACAAGTTCTGATGCCGAAGCTTGGCACTCCGTTGCAACCGAATGCGCAACGCAAGTTCAGGACAAACCCAGCGGGTAGCAGGACGGACGATAATCCGACGCCGGAAATCCCTGCCTACCGTCCCAAGGCCAACCGCGTCGCCAGCCGTTCCGGAAGATCGGCCTTCAAAATCTTGGCCTGGGTTTTCTCCACATCGTAGGGAATGCGGTAGAAGGTCAGGCGCGCCGGCTTTTCGCCGTCGGATTCATACAGCGCAAAGGCAGCCCGCCAGTCGTTGTCCCGAGGCTGCCCTACCGATCCAGGATTGATGAGATAACGTTCGTCCGGAACCAGCGTCATCTCGGCGCGCGCCACGCCTTCGCTGCTCTGATAGCGTGGCGCGAAGGGAAGCGTCTCGCCATCCTTGTAGGCGAAGCCGCCCTGAAGATGAGTGTGTCCAAAAAAGATGACGTCGCTGTGGCCGGGCATGTGAAAGTCCAGGCCGGCGGTCGAATTGTTCAGCACGTATTCATCTTCGTCGCGTGGAGAGCCGTGCACAAACTCGATGCCCGGCAGTTCATCGCGGCGCAACGGTCCTTGCGGCAAGGCCCTTAGCCAGTTCAGATGATGGTTGGCCAGCTCGGTCTGGGTCCAGCGCGCCGAGAGGGCTGCCACCATATTGAACTCCGACAGGGCCAGCAGACCGGAGCAGGCGCGATCATGATTGCCGCGCACCACGGGGCATTTCATGGCCCGCACCTGATCGCACACTTCGTTGGGCGAGGCGTTATAGCCGACGACATCGCCCAGGTTCACCACGCTATCGTGGGCGGGCGCAGCCTCCAGACAGGCCTCCAGCGCTTCCAGGTTGGCGTGAATGTCGCTGAGCACGAGCAGGCGCATGGGGTCAGCGAACCTCCGGCGCCGTCACGGGACAGCGCGCCAGATGTCCGGCGGCAACTTCTACCAGCGGCGGCAGCGCAGCCGAACAACTGGCGATGCGCAGGGCACAGCGCGGCTCGAAGGCGCAGCCCGGCGGCAGAGCGGCAATCGCGGGGACGGCCCCTTCAATGGTGGGCAGCGGTTTGGCACGATCGGAGCGCAACGTTGGCACCGAGTGTAACAGCCCGCGCGTGTAAGGGTGCGCCGGATTGCGGAAAACTTGCGCCGCCGTTCCCATCTCGACCACGCTTCCCGCATACATCACCCCGATGCGCTGCGAGATCTGCGAGACCACCGCGAGATCGTGCGAGATGAAGAGCATGGCGAGCGAGAATTTTTCGCGCATCTCGGCCAGCAGGTCAAGGACTTGCGCCTGGACGGTGACGTCCAGCGCCGTCGTGGGCTCGTCGGCGATGAGCAGCGACGGCCGATTCACCACAGCCATGGCGATCATCACGCGCTGCCGCTGGCCGCCGGAAAGTTGGTGGGGATAGTCGCGCGCGCGGCGCTCGGCGTCGTCGATGGCGACGGTGCGCAGCGCCTCGACGGCCAGGCGCCACGCCTCGGCCTTGCCGATCTTCGGTACGGGCCCCGGCTCCGCCAGTGTGGCGAGCCCAGCATTGGGCGCGCCGCCATCATCTTTGCAGGGACGCTGCGCTCTTAGCTGCGCCGAATCGGGGCCCTTATTATTTTTGTCATCACGAGCGAAGCGAGGGATCTGCTGTTCCGCCTCTGTCGGCAGGCCGTTTGATCTCGCCGCAGATCCTGCATGGGCCAGCACGGCCTCGGCAATCTGGTCGCCTACCCGCATCACCGGATTCAGCGCGGTCATCGGTTCCTGGAAGATCATGCTGATTCCCGCGCCGCGGACGCGCCGCAGTCTCCGCTTCGGGCAACGTCAGCAACTCTTCGCCGCGAAACTGGATGCTGCCATGAATGCGGGCTTGCGGCGGCAGCAGGCGCAGGATGGCCAGCGCGCTGACCGATTTTCCCGACCCAGATTCCCCAACCAGTCCCAGTACCTCGCCGGCAGCGATGTGAAAGCTGACATCGCGGACAGCCGTCACCATCCCCTGAGCGGTAACGAATTCGATGCTCAGGTTGCGGACGTCCAGCAGCGGGGGCACACAGGTATGCTAGCAGGATAGGGGATTTCGGCTCATCGCACCTTGGCGTACATCACCTGGTCCAGAATCACGCCCTTCTTGATCGCACTGCGCCGCAGAATTCCTTCGCGCTCGAATCCAGCTTTCTCCAACACCCGTATGGATGCCACATTGTGGGAGAAAACCGTGGCGAAGATGCGGACGATCTTATAGTTGTCGAGGGCCCAATCGGACGCCGCGGTCACGGCGCGGCTGGTAAAGCCGCGTCCCCAGAAGGGTTCGCCAAGCCAGTAGCCCATCTCCAGACTGAGGCGCGCAATGTCCACCCCCAGCTTAAAGCCGATGCCGCCGATGGCCTCGCCGCCATACTCGATGGCAAACGACATGGGCACATCCATGGAGCGCACATAGGTCAGATAGTCGATGCCGTCGCGCCGGGTGTAAGGGTAGGGAAACTGATCGCGCAGGTTGGCGGCAATCTTCGGATTATTGGCACAGCGGAGCAAGGCGTCGAGATCGTCTCTGCGCCAGTCGCGTACCCGCAGATCGCCCAGATCGAGCAGCATGTTATGAGTTAAGCATAATCCACGGCATCCCCTGCGAGGGTGTCAGCGCGATGCTTCGGCCGCCGCCGGTGCCACCTGCTCGGCTACCTGGCAGCCTTGCGGCTCACTTTTTCTTCGAGGTGCGCTCGATGGCAAGCAGGAAAACCTTCATGTCTAACGCGGTTATGGAGAGGCCAGGATGATGCACTTTCCAGAGAATCGAATACCCGCCGGAAAGAGGGTATTCAAAAACCTCATCTTCGTGAAGAATGCATTTTTTCTGCAACGAGGGTTCGTAAGGATTGACCTGTAACTGGGCTAGTAAGGTTTTCAGCTCCGCCCGCGCTTTGGTTGAGAGTTTTTCCTGGTAATCGGCCGGGAAGTCGTCGTAAATCTCTATTTCGATCTGGCCGGCCACCCCGTCATAGTAGTTGAGAGCTATGCGAGTCAGCTAGTCTTTTTGTACGAAGTTGCGCCTGCCGCCGCGGCGCGTGCCGGTTGCTGCCATTCCATATTCCTGGTTCTTCTCGCGTGACCTACCAATGCTCTTGCGTCCTGCGGGGCCGGACTCTCGTCGGCCCTGGCAATCGCCTCCGCCACGCTCAGACCTTTGCCTTGGACCAGACGCTCCTCGCGTTTGCGGATCTTTGACAACAGCTCTTTACCCAGCAGGGCCGTCGGGATGGTCTTGCAGGCATGAGTACCCACGATTTGTCCGTCCGCCACCTCAATCTGAATCTCGTCGCCTTCGGCCAGGCCCAGAACGTCCAAAAGCCGTTGCGGTAACGTCAACTGACGCTTGCCGGCAATCTTCATGCGAAACAATTCCTGCATGGTCTGCCCTCGAATCTGATACTCCGACAATCGGAAATTCCGACAGCGACAGAATACCAAGCCAGGGCCGCCATGTCAATTGGCTGTTACTTTGGGCGGGACGGATGGCTCCGGAGAATGGGAGTACGATTCGCAGCCCCGGCTGCATAGCAACAAGATGAACCCTAATGTCATGACGGCGGTACCCCAGAAAGCTCGCCGCACAGATTGGCGGATGAACACACGTTCAACATCGTTCGGGCCAGTGAGCTTAATTCCCCCGGTCGCAAGTTTTATACCTTTGAGCTCGTGGACAACTTCTCCCAGCTGTTGCTGTTTCTTGAACTCACGATCTCGCATCAGCGCATCCCACGCCAGGACCAGTCCGCCCACAAACGTCAGGGTGTCGCCGGCAAAGCCCAGGATGGTTGCAAGTGGCATGAATAGGCGTGCCTTTCGGCATCCCGAGTGACTTGCCATGCTTAGCCAACGGGAAGTCTTCCGGCGCGAGTTCCGGAGACAAGGTTTCTCGTCCGGCCTGGAGTTAAGCTCTGCGTTCTATCGTTAGATCGACATCACTTCTTTTTCTTTGTTCTTGGCCAGCTCTTCCATCTTCTTGATTTCGTCGTCGGTCAGCTTCTGGATTTGCTCCAGCGCGCCGCGCTCTTCGTCTTCGGTGATCTTCTTGTCCTTCATGGCTTTCTTGATCAGCTCGTTACCATCGCGGCGGATGTTGCGGATCGCAGTGCGATGTTCTTCCAGCGCCTTGTGCAGGTGCTTCACCATCTCCTTGCGGCGCTCTTCGGTCAGCGCGGGTACAGGCACGCGCACCAGCTTGCCGTCGTTCATGGGATTCAAGCCGAGGTCGGCGCTGCGGATGGCCTTCTCAATAGCGCCGATCAGGCTGACGTCCCATGCCTGCACGGTGATGAGTTGCGGCTCCGGCGCGCTCACGTTGGCCAACTGGTTCAGCGGCATCTGCGAGCCGTAAGCATCCACGGTCACGCTGTCCAGCATGTGCACGGATGCGCGACCGGTGCGGGTAGAAGCCATCTCCTGGCGGAAGTCCTCCACCGCCTTCTCCATGCGGGTGCGGAGTTGCGCAAAGCTGTCCTTCAGGGCGGGAATCATTGCCATCGATACTTGAGCCATTACGTTCGCCTCACAATGTAGTCACAAAACCCTCGATTATAAGCTGTTGCGGGTAAGCCGTCAGCATTTCGGCTGAAGGAGGGGTAGTGTAGGCAGACTACTCCCTAGAATTTCCTAATCTTCCACGGCACGGGGATTGCCCCTGTTATAGGTGCGATAGCGCCGCCCTGGCGTAATCCTCCGCAGTACATGCTTGCGCGGGAGGTGCTATCGCATCGGAGGCAAACATGTCCATCGCCGGAATCGCCAGCAGCAGCCTTTCTCAGCTCTCCAATATTCAGCGAAACTACCAGCAGGTGCGCGGTGAATTCAAACAACTGGGCCAGGATTTGCAGTCCGGCAGTCTGGCGCAGGCGCAGACCGACTTCGTCACCTTGTCGCAGTCCGCAGCCAGCCAGTTCGGCAGTAGTAGTCCCGTGGCCAAAGCGCTGAATACCATTGGTCAGGCGCTGCAATCGGGCAATCTGACAGCGGCCCGGCAGGCGTTCTCTTCGCTTCCCATTGGAGTGGCGGGTACCGCTGCCGATCCCCATCACAGTCACGTAGGAACTAGCCAGAATCCGTTCGGCCAAGCCATGGGCCAGCTCGGCCAGGCCTTGCAGTCCGGCAATCTGTCGGCGGCGCAGCAGGCCTTCGCGGCCATGCAACAGACCTGGCAGCAGGTTGCCCCCAACGCGGTATCCGGGCCGGGCGCGGGTGGACCTACGGGCGTTTCGAGCGCAGGTATCAACGTCACCATCTAAGTAGCAGGGTTGCCGTCAAACTCGCCGCAGCCAGGACTCAGATAGTCCTGTGTCTGTCTCCAGTGCCTCGGCTCGCTTGGCCCAAATTCCAATCTCGACCAGAAGCCCTACCCCTCGAAAGAGGTGGGGTCGCGCTTCCCAAAGGTGCTACCTCACACTTTCACCTCTGCTATAGCTTCGCCATCGGGAGTCTCTTACCGCATTCCCCAACAAAAACAGGCCTTTATGTGAATTCTTATGTTGCGATTACTACGACGAAAGGCATAGGATAGAGAAGTTGGGATGTGGCTCCCGTATGTTCCCAATTAACACCTAAGATCTGCAATTCCACGTTCGAAAGTCAAGAATTCCCTCATGCACAGCGCCCTTCGATCTGTGTGCGAGTACTCCCAGGAGAGACTAAGATGGCGTGGTACGCGTATTGTATTACGGAGCAACAGGGCCTCCAGAATGGCACACGAGCTCGGCGCCCTTTCGCGATAGAAAACCTTCGAGGCGTAAATGGCGCTTCGATACTGGCCTACCCTAGCGGCGATTTCGCAGTCATCGTCAGCGAATATTCCACCGAAAAAACCCTCACTCAACAAGCCATCGTCGATCACTCCCGCGTAGTCAGCGAGTGCTTTCGCACCCTCACCGTCCTTCCTTTTCGCTTTGGCACCATCTTCGATACCGATGAAGCCTTGCGGCGCGCTGTTCGGGCGAACCGCAGGACCTTTCTGGAGACGGTTGCCCGTTTGCGCGGCAAAGCCGAAATGCACTTCAAACTTCTGGTGAAAGACGGCATGCTGGAAGAGGCGATTCTGGCCTTGCCCACGGGCGTAGGAGGCGAGTATCTGCGCCAGTTGCGCGAGCAAGCGTCACGCGACCGCGAACGGCAGACCAAGGCGCGCGCGCTTTCCATGCAGGTGCACAAGCTGTTCTCGCCGTTGGAGGAAGACGTCATCTGCAAGCGCACCGATTCCGGCGGTATGCTCATTGATTTTGCTCATCTGATCGATTCCAACGCGGTGGCCAAATATCAGAACCGCTATGGCACGGCCACGCGGCATTTCAAAGACTGTCACGTCACCATCACCGGTCCCTGGCCTCCGTATCACTTCATGCCGGGTAAGCTCCGCACCGTGTCGGGCGGTAGCTAGACATTTTTCTGCAAGGGTGGCCTTAAGGCCGCCCTTTTTCATTTCCCGCTAATTTACCGCCCGTTAACACAAAATTCTCTCCAGCAATCCTCACCGCGAGTGCTCGCGGAGTTACAATCATTCCACAATAACCTTCATTCGTAATTCAGGGTTGGCCGGTTCCTGTGGGGAGCCGCAGATCTACTGGCGTCACGTTTACCGGACGGTGCAACCTGGAAGTGGTATGGGGATTCTCATCTTGTAGCGTTGATTTCCATGTTTGGGTCGGGGAATGCTTCGCGGCCATCTCAAATTGGAGTGGAAGTGATTCCAGCAACCAAGGTGCGGGTGTTGATCGCCGATGACGACACCGGACGGGGCAGATCTCTGTCGTCCCACCTGGCCGGCCGCGGATTCGACGTGAGCAACGCCAGCAGCGGCGAAGAAGCCCTGCGCGCACTGCGCCAGCAGGATCCAACCCTGGTTCTGCTCGATCTCACCTTGCCCGGCGAGGGCGCGCTCCACACCCTGGAACAAATCAAGCAGACCAAGCCGCAGGTGGCAGTGATCATGTTGTCGGCCCGCCACGATGCCGACACCATTTTCAACTCGTCCAAGCTGGGGGCCGACGCCTACCTGGCGAAGCCCTTCGAGGTCAAGGAACTGGATCTCCGCATCGACAAGATTCTGGAGAAACAACGCACTCCCGTCGAGACCACCCCGCTGCGCGATCAGGTTCGGCGCAATGGCGATTTCGCCGGCCTTTTTGGAACCAGTCCGCCGATGGAAGAGGTGAAGTACACCATCGAGAAAGTGGCCGATACCACCGCCACGGTGCTCATTTGTGGGGAAAGTGGCACCGGCAAGGAAGTCGTCGCCCGCATAATCTATGCGCAATCGGGACGGTTCGACAAACCCTTCGTCAAAGTCAACTGCGCCGCCATTCCCCACGAATTGCTGGAGAGCGAATTGTTTGGCTACGAGCCCGGTGCGTTTACCGGCGCCAACCGGCAAAAGCTGGGCAAGTTCGACCTGGCGAACTCCGGCACTCTATTCCTGGACGAAGTGAGCGAGATGCATCCCGCGCTTCAGGCCAAGTTGCTGCATGTTCTCCAGGATGGGGGTTTTTCCCGTCTCGGCGGCAAGCGCGACCTCTCCGTTGACGTGCGCGTACTGGCTGCAACCAACAAGTTGCTGGAGCCCGCGGTCCAGGATGGGAGCTTTCGCGAGGACCTCTTCTACCGCCTTAACGTAATCACCATTCATATTCCGCCGTTGCGCGAGCGGCGCGAGGAGATCCCGGTTTTTCTGGAGTATTTCCTGGGTAAGTACAGTGAGTTTTACGGTAAGCATCCTGCGCCATTCCGCGATTCCGCCATCAGTTGCATGATGGAATATGACTGGCCCGGTAATATTCGAGAACTGGAGAACCTGGTCAAGCGCTACGTGATTGTGGGCAACGAGGCGCAGATCGTCCGCGAACTGTCGCTCCACAAGCCCATAGCTCCGGTAATGCCTGGAATCGGCCCGGGAGCTGACCCGCGAGGGGTAGGGGATCGCTTGCAGGCGGGCAGCGGAGCGATCCCCATCAACTCGGCGAAAGGCATCGGCGTCGACGCAGATGGCCCATCGTTGCTGGAAATTGGAAGACGCGCTGCCTGGTCCGCGGAGCGCGAGGCCATCGAGCGAGTCTTGACACAAACCCGCTGGAACCGCCGCCAAGCCGCGAAAATTCTGAAGATCAGTTACAAGGCCCTACTCAATAAATTGAAGGCCATCGAAGAGCAAGATGCCCAGAATAAGAACCTGACCGCCTAAAGGTTTGCATTCGCATACCACTCCGACCCCACGCCTGCCGCTCGAGTTTCGGGATACTTCTGTCGCAACAACCCTGGGATTGTCACTGATTGCAATGGCTTGCGAAGCCTGAGCCGGTGTTGCCGGACGTCACTGGTATCTTTGGAAGCCCAAATGCATCAGCCGATACATCAGAAGAGGCCAATCTCCTTGAAGTTTATCTCCTGTCTCGATGTCTCTCTTTTCGTCCCGCTGAGCGGGACATCGCCTGGTATCGCCTTCCTGGAATGACGCCCGCCTATTTTTGCCTCTTTCAAGAAGCGGTCCCTAGGGGGCCGCTTTTTTGTGTCGATTTGGCTACCCCGGTTCGAAAGGCGGTTGTTTGGCATCCAATTCCCAAACTGGGTCATATACGGAAGTTCGGTGACGGACGGAGTTGACGTACGTTCTTCCAGACGCATATGATTCCCGTTCGCACAGTGCATTTTTGCCCGCCGGGCCAGTCGGACTTCCGCGCGGGATCGCGCGGGGTACAGTAGCTATGGAGAGAAAGAAACTCGAAAGTTTCAAGAAGCGATTAGAGGAGCGCCAGCGGGAATTGCGGTACGCCATGACGCGGACGGCCCAGGATGGCCGCGACGCCGACGTGGAATCCGCACAAGACATCGCCGATCGGGCTGCCAACTCCTATAACAAGGAATTCCTCTTCCATCAGAGCAACAACGATCGCCAGTTGTTGCAGATGGTGGATGGCGCGCTGGAGCGTATCCGTGAGGGCAGCTTCGGTCAGTGCATATCCTGCGGCGCCGAGATCAATGCCAAGCGCCTGGAGGCCGTACCCTGGACCCGCCATTGCATTGAGTGCCAGGAAAAGCTGGAAAAGGGAATCCTGGAGCACAGCAGCATATAAGCCGCCTGTGCGCAAAATGCGAAGCCGCCCTGCGAGGGCGGCTTTTGTCATCTGCGGGGAAGGATCCTGGGATCAATGGCGACGATCTCACGATAGCGGGTGAAATCCTGAATATTGAACGTTAGAATGCTACCAACCCCGTGGCTTATCATCGCGGCTACCAGTCGGGCGTCGTGAGTACGTTTTCCCGAAACACGGTAAGCGACGACCAAGCGCTCCCACTCTGCCCGTAGCGGAACCTCGGGCAGCAAAGCAAATAACCGCTTGAGAGCATCGACCTCCGCCATCGCTTGTTCCGTCGTGAAACCCAGACCATTCTCATTCACCGGGCGCGTTATCGCCGCCCAGAACTCCACCAGGTTCTGGGCCGCCAGATGCAGCACCTCACCTCTCCCCGCTAACGAGCGCTCGTTCGGCCAATGGACAATGAGGGTGATGTGGTTGCAGAAGGCGCAGCAGAATGTTTGTGTCCAGAAGGACGGCCATCTATAGGCCGCGGGTTCCGTAGATTGAGTCCCGCGTGACGGCCTCGTCGGAAAGTAAAGGCGTCGAGGCTGAGTGACCATGAACCCAGGAATGGAGTTCCTGTGACCACTGCTCGGCATCCATAGCGGTCGTCGATGCAAGCTGCTGCTCCAGGCGTTGCCGGATAGCCTCAAGGCCAGCATCTACAACCTCTTCCGCACGGCGAATCACGCCAGCCTCAATTGCCTGCCCGATGACCCGCTCCTGCTCCGGTTTGACGTGAATCGTCATACAGTATTCCCCATCTGCCCTAGTACCAATTTTCTTAGAGTAGTAGGTCGGCGCAATCGCGTCAACGCACAACTCGAGTCGCTAGTGGCATAGTTTGAACTGTACCATTACCCTCGAGTCGTGCTCAGGCAACAGGCACCGCCCGTACCTTTTAACTCCCTCTAACTGCTCAGTCCTCCGAATGCGGCTTCATCTGCCCGCACCGCAGGTACCGGTTGTGCCAGCCCAGCGATTCGCTCATCAGATGCGGGGTGTGCCGGCCATACGATAGCCGTTCGGCACGATTCAGGTAATCCGCCAGCAACGGCTTGTAATCGGGCGCGGCGCATTTCTCGATGATCAGCTGCGCGCGCTGCCGTGGCGACAGTCCACGCAGATCGGCCAACCCCTGTTCGGTTACGATCACCGATACATCGTGCTCGGTGTGGTCCACGTGCGAAACCATGGGCACAATCGTCGAGATGCTTCCCTTTTGCGCCAGTCGAGGGCGCCATGAAAATGGAGACGTATCCATTACGCGCGAAGTCGCCGGAACCTCCAATACCGTTCTGAATGCGCGATCCCATCACATGGGTCGAGTTCACGTTGCCATAAATATCGGCCTCGATCATGCCATTCATCGCGATGACGCCCAACCGGCGGATGATCTCGGGATGGTTGGAGATTTCCTGCGGGCGCAGCACAATCTGCTTGCGATAGCTCGCCATGTCGGCATTCACTTCGGTCAGCATCTCCGGGCTCAACGAAAACGCGGTTGCCGATGCCGCGACCAGTTTGCCCGATTTCAGCAGACGAATCATGCCGTCCTGGATAACTTCCGTGTAGGAAGTGAAGTCCTTCGAACGGTCCTTCTTCCAGGCCGAACAGCACGGCGTTGGCGATGTTGCCCACCCCCGATTGCAGCGGCAGCAGGTTTGCGGGAATGCGTCCCTTCTTCACTTCCCACGCCAGGAATTCCAGGATGTGTCCGGCGATGCGGCGCGAGTTCTCATCGGGAGCCTTGAACGGACTGTTGCGGTCCGGCGAATCCGTCAGCACGACCGCCGCAATCTTTTCCAGCGGCATTTCCAGGTACGGGCTGCCGATACGCTGGCCGGTGCTGGTCAATGGAATCGGTCCGCGGTTGGGCGGCGGTTGCAGGCCGTAGTAAATGTCGTGCATGCCTTCCAGTGCCGCTGGCTGCCACGAGTTCACCTCGATGATCACGCGCTCGGCCTGCTCGATCCAGGTCTTGTTGTTGCCGATCGACGAGCTCGGAATCAGGCGGCCGTCTTCCAGCACCGCCGTCACTTCAATCAGCGCCGAGATCGAGTTTGCCCAGGAATCCGTATTCCACAAACTGCGCGACATGGCTCAAGTGGATGTCCATGTACTCCATCTCGCCGGCATTGATGCGCTTGCGCGTTTCCGGATCGGACTGATACGGCAGCCGCAAATGAATGCCGCCAGCCATCGCCAACGCGCCGTCGAGTTCGGGCCCGGTGGAAGCGCCGGTGAAGATGCTGACCTGGAACTTCTGTCCGCGCAGATTAGCGTCCGCGATGCGGCGCGCCAGCGCCATCGGAACCGCCTTCGGGTAGCCGGAGCCGGTAAAGCCGCTCATGCCGACCTGGTGACCGTGGTGGATCAAAGCGGCCGCATCTTCGGCGCTCATGATTCGGTTTGCCAGGCTGGAGTTCAGTACACGGGAGGTGGTTGGGACCGCCGTGGTTGACATAGAAGTGCCTTTCAAACGAAAAATCGCCGGGCGCGAATATGGATTAACCATAGGCAGTGAGCAGAACAATCGTCAGTGAGGCAGGTCACAAAAAATGGTGGGGCCGAGTGGGCAGGTGAGGCGTGGCCGGACGGCAGCGTTACAGGAAAAAAGAGACCTGGAGCGCTCCCACTCCAGGTCTCTCTATCTCGTGAGGTAGCATCGCTTGGGCTACCACCACGGTCTCCGGGCCATCGGAGAGTCTGTTCGTGCCCTTGTCAGCTGCAGAGATCGGACGGCGGTGTCTCTGGGATCTCCCTTGGCTACGATTGCAGAAATAAATGTTGCAACCCAATTGCCAATCGAAAGCTACTGCAACGCATTTTGGAAGTACCTTAATTTCCATTCAGATACAAAGGCAGGATTTCGGCAGGAAGAATTGGCCATACTCAATTCGTGCTATTTTGCTATCTGATCGGATAGCCGTCACCTATCCGTCTGGCTAGGTGCTATTTGCGGCGACCGGGGACGCGGCACCCTGCATCCTTCACGGCCCGCTACGATTCCGCGCACGACCTGTGGGGAAGTCAGCTACACTAGCTGCCTTGGGAGGCGAGCTTGGACTCGAGAGTAGTAGTAGTTTCGGGACCTTCGAAGGGAACAGTCGTCAGGTTCACCGGCGACCAGCTCTCCGTGGGCCGGGATTCCGCCAACCATCTTTCCCTGCGCGATCGCGCGGTTTCGCGTCGGCATTTTGCCATCAGCAAAACCGACGCCGCCTTTCAACTCATCGATCTGGAAAGTCATAATGGCACATTCGTAAATGGAATTCCGGTGCGCCGAAAATTCCTGACCCACGGAGATACGCTCCGCGTCGGCCGCTGTGAGCTGGTGTTCCTGATCACCGAGGACGATGAACAGACTCTGCAACCCGTGCAGTTCAAGGAGCAGGAGACCGTCGATCTCTTAACCACATCGAACGTGCGCGCCTACGCCTCGCGGCCGTGCCCAGGGCACCGATGTCGGGCGGATGGCCCGCGATCTGAACGCGCTTTTCAAGATCGCCAACACCATTAATTCAGTCCGTGATCTTGAGGTGCTACAGCGGCTCTTGCTGCAATTGATCGGCGAAGTCGTACCCGCGGACTCCGGCGCCATCGTGATTCTGCGCCATGCCGATGAGGAGCCCAGTTCCAGTTGCGTCTGGCGGCGGCAACTCCAACTCCGCCGCGCAGATAAGCATTCGGCGTGAGATTGTGCAGCGCGCTTTGTGGGAGCGCTCGCCCATCCTCAGCCAGCCACTTCCCGATTCCGGCGAGACGGAAAGCATTCTTTGCGTGCCCTTGGTGGGAGTGGAGAGGACCGTCGGGGTTCTATACATGGCCGCAGCGGGGGCCGGCGATAAGTTCGAAGACGGGCATGTCCACTTCCTGAATTCCGTTGCCGGCATCGCCGCGGTCACTCTGGAAAACGTTTTGGCCACCGAGTCTCTGCGCAGCGAGAATCGCCGCTTGCAGGCGGAGTTGGACCTGGAGGGAGTGATCATTGGCGAGAGCAAACCCATGCATCAGGTCGAGAACTTCATCGCCCGCGTGGCCAAGAGCGATTCCACCGTCCTGATCCGCGGGGAGAGCGGCACCGGCAAGGAACTGGTGGCGCGCGCCATTCATCGCAATAGCTTGCGCGCCGACAAACCGTTCGTCGCCATCAACTGCGCCGCTATTCCCGAGGCACTGCTGGAGAGCGAGCTGTTCGGCCATGAGAAAGGTTCGTTCACCGGAGCGATTGCCGCCAAGAAGGGAAAGCTGGAGATTGCCGAGAGGCGGAACCATTTTCCTGGATGAGATCGGCGAGCTGGCCCCCATACTCCAGGCAAAGATCCTGCGCGCCGTGCAGGAACACGAATTTGAGCGCGTGGGCGCTACCCGGACCCTGAAGCTGGATGCCCGGGTGATTGCGGCAACCAACAAGAACCTGGAAGACGCCATCAAGGCCGGCCAGTTCCGCCAGGACCTTTACTACCGCCTGAACGTGGTTTCCGTGGTGGTGCCGCCGCTGCGCGACCGTCCCGACGATATCCCTCTGCTGGCGATGTATTTTGCGGCAAAGTATTCCGAAAGGTGCAAGCGTCCGTCTGAAGGGTATCTCTTCCGCCGTGCGCTCGCTGCTGGTGAGCTATAGCTGGCCGGGCAATGTGCGCGAGCTGGAGAACGCTATTGAGCACGCCCTGGTTCTCGGCACCAGCGACGAAATTGTTGCCGACGACTTGCCTGAGGCCCTGCTGGAGGTGCAGCCCGCGGAAAGCAGCAGCGTGAAATATCACGACCAGATCAATCACTTGAAGAAGCGAATGATTGCTGATGCGGTGAAGCAGAGCAAGGGAAACTATACCGAAGCTGCCAAGCTGCTGGGCGTCCACCCCAACTACCTGCACCGTCTGATTCGCAATTTGGACATCAAGTCGGACTTGAAGAAGGAGGATGAGGACTAGCCTGGGCGGGCTCGGGCAGAATTCGTTTGACGGCGGTTCACGGTATGATACTTTTTCAGGGAATTGCAGAATATGAGGAAGCACATGACCTCAAGCCACAGTCGCGCCGCTCTTATTGTTCTGGCCACCTTCCTGTCCTTTCTCCCAGGCTGTCATCGCGCCCCCAAGGACTCGGGACCGCTCTACATCATGCTTATGTTTAATGGCGGCGCTTGTGAGCAGAATGGTTCCACCGATGTTATCGAAGTCGCTCAGGACCGGGCCGTAATCTATCAGACTGCAGCCGAGCTTACCGACTTTGAGGTGCGGTTTACGGCGTGTCCGTTTAGTTCCTGTCCCGTAGCCAGCCCTAATGGGCGTTCCGTCAATATGGGGAAGCCGAACCCGGGCACGGCCGGTACTACATTCAACTACGCAGGAATCACGATGAATCATCAATCATGCAACAATGGCGGCGCAATGGGCCTGCGCGTCGCTCTGGCGCCATAGCTGCATTGTCATAGCTTGCCGGTCTATGCTTGTTCTTTTATCTTGGCTACTGCGGCCTTGGCAAAGTCATAAGTCCTCCATTATTCCCATAACCCTCCTGTTATTTCCTTGACAGTTATCTATGCCATGCTACTGTTGCTTAGGATTAAAGAAAGTGAGGCGACCAATGGCGTCACATTACAGGTGGCTCGCTCTCGCAGTTCTGGCCGCATTTCTGGTTGGTCTTACAAGCTGTCAGCATGTAAGGGCCGCCCAACCGGTTACGCAGTACATCAGTCTCAGCTACAACAACGGCTCTTGCCAGCAGAATGGTTCTTCCGGTGTCATTGACATCGCGCAAAACCAGCCGGTAACTTTTAAGGGAACCACTTCACTAAACCAATTCCAGGCCCAGTTTACTACCTGCCCATTCAGCTCCTGTCCCGTGAATAGTCCCAATGGAGCGGAAGTTAACATGGGACAACCTACCGGGACGGTAGGCACCATCTACAACTACAGCAGCATCACGATTAACAATCAACCATGCAACGGTCCCGGCTCAATGGGACTTCGGGTGAAGAGCACTCCATAGAGCTTAAGGACCGGCAACCAGAGAGCGAAATCCCGGATTTTGCTGTAGATTGGCGAAGTCCGGGCTGTCGCGTATAAGATTGCGAGAGTAGCCGGTTTGCGTTGCCTTCTTGAGATATAGGAGGGCCTGGTCCGGCTGGTTAAAGCGGTTGTATACAATAGCAGCGCGAAATAGTACGTCACCATCGGAAGGCGCCGCTTTTAGTGCTCGTTGCAGATAACCATACGCGGCCTCTTTATTCCCTACCATGGCGGAATAGTCGGCAAGGTAGGCTAATACCGGAGCATCGTCAGGATTGACCTGCAACTTGGAGGCTGCAATTGCGATCGCCTGGTTATACTTGGCGGTCGATTCGCTTCGCCCATCGCTGCTCCAGTAGAGTGCATCCGCCAGGTTCCCCCAATTCATCCAGTCGCCATTGTCCAGCTTTAACGCCTGCTCCATCGCCGCCACAGCTTCCACATTGCGATGCATCAAGGTATAGGTGTAGCCCAGGTTACTATAAGCATCGGAACTTGGCCGCAGCGCGATGGAGCGGTTGAAAGCCTCGATAGCTTCTGGGTAGATTCCCTCGGCCACGTAGGTTGCTCCCAGGTTGAAATAACCGAAATAGTTGTTAGGCGCCAACTGGGTCGTCTTCAGAAATGCCTGGGCCGCATCGGCGTAGCGGTTTTGGCCGAAGTAGAACTCACCTAGCCAGCTATATACAGCCCAGTAGTTAGGCCGGAGGGCGACGGCCTGTTTGTACGCAGCTTCAGCGTCTGCGAGCTTCCCCAGGTTGGTATACGCATCGGCCAGACCACGCAAGGCGTCCTCGCTCCCCGGCTCAGACTTCAGCGAACGCCGAAATTCCTCCGCAGCTTTCTCGTACCGGCCAGTCGCGTTGTATACGCCTCCCAGGCAGACATGGCCTTCCACCAGGTTCGGGTTCAAGGACAATGCCTTCTCGCAATTGCGCGAGGCTTGTTCAATCCAGGTGTTGTCCTTGGCGAATTTCTTGAATCCCGCCAGGTAAGTCCTGCCCAGCTCTGCGTAACCCAACCCATAGTTAGGATCGATCTTGATGGCCTGCGAGAATTCGGCAATCGCGTTGTCAATATCCTCGGGCTTGCTGAACTCCAGCAGATAGCCGCGGCCCTGGATGTAGGCTTGGTAGGCTGCCGGCTGCGTGTCCTGGCGCACCGTCAGCTTCTGCCGCTCCTCCGGACCAATCCGCGTGGGCAACATATCGAGCGTCTCGCTCACCACCCGGTCCTGCAATCCGAAGCTGTCGCCGGCATCGACGGTGATGGTCCGGGCGGCCAATTGCCGGTGGGTCTTGGCGTCCACCAGGTAATTGTTGACGCGAATGGTCTGCCCATCTTTTTGCAAGCTGCTCTCCAGCACCAGGTCACTGCCAAACTGGCGCCGTGCATCTTCCGCCGTCTTCACTCCTTGATCGCGAAGATCGCGCGGCGAAACGATCTGGATGGAATCGCTGCTGCTGGCTTCCACCAGTTTGGCGGTGAGCGTCTCCATCAGTCCCACGGCCAGCGCATTGGTCGCGCTATCCTGTCCCACCGTGTCGATGGGCAACACGGCCAGAATTCTCTGCTGCGGCGCCCAGCGCAACTTCACCAGGAATCCGATCGCGATTCCGACCAGCAATATCGCGGCTATGCCCAACACCAGCTGTCGTATTCGCCTTTTCCTCTCGACTTCCACCACCCCGGTGCGGCGCAGGGTCTCGGTCGCGACTTGATCGCCCGCCAGCAGTCGATTCAGGTCGGCGCACATCTCGCCCGCCGACTGATAACGCCGATCACGGTCCCGGTCCAGCGCCCGCAGGATCACGGCCTCCAGAGCCGGGCTGATTTGAGGATTCAGGAGCGACGGCCTGACTGGGTCGTAATGCAGAATGGCATCGATCACCAGTGATGGTTGCTTGTCCGGAAAGGCGCGCTTGCCGGTGGCCATCTCGTAGAGCACGGCGCCCGCCGCCCAGATGTCCGCGCGTTCATCCGCCGCTTCCGTCTTCAGCAACTCCGGCGCCATGTACGGCAATGTCCCACTCAGCGTCAGATCGGAGGTGAGATTGCACGTCTCGGCTTTTTCATCGACGGGTTCATTCAGGTGGGCCAGTCCAAAGTCGAGGATCTTGACTTGGTCGTCGCGGTTGAGGCGAATGTTGCTCGGCTTCAAATCGCGATGCAGAACGTGCTCGCGGTGGGCCGCCGCCAAGCCCCCCAATAACTGGACGCCCAGCTCCAGCACCATCTTCGGGGGCAGCGGCTGGCCGCCGATCTTCGCATCCAGGTTGACTCCCGGAATGTATTCCGTCACCAGGTAGTCGACGCCATTTTCCTGGTCGAACGCGAAGGCCATGGCGACGTTAGGATGATTGAGCCTGCCCACGGCCAGCGCCTCTTTGCGGAATTGCTCCCGGCTGGTCTGCTGGCTGAACAAACTGGGTGGCAGGATTTTGAGCGCGACATCGCGGCGGAGCTGTTCATCGTGGGCACGAAACACCATGCCCATACCACCGGCCCCAATCTGCTCGATCAGGCGGTAATGTCCGAAAACGTCGCCGATGCTCGGAGATGGCATCGTTATTATCCGGATACCAGGACGTCGGGAAACCCGCGTCAATCAGGGCGTGCCGGGAGGAGCGCAGTCGGCGCGCCGACCCCTTAAGTGTAGCCTACCGCTGGGCTGGCGCGACAGCCTCGTCGCACAAACCAACCCCGGCCTCACACCTTCAGGAAGATGTGTCTGCGATACAGCCACCACACTGGAATGAAGCACAGCAACAGGACAACCAGCGAATACAGCAGCGAGCTTAGTCCGGCCGAACCCATCCATGCCGGTGAACGGAAAGTGTAACCTTTCCAACCCAACCAGCCGCCAATCAACTCTGAGATTACGTAGGCGGTAATGGAGTTCACACCGAAGATCAGGAACGGTTTACTCCACCCGCCGCGATGCCGCTTGATGTCGCTGACCCAGTAGCACGCCGCCAGGCAGATCAGTGCGCAACCCGCGGTGAACAATACGTAGGAACTGGTCCACAGGTTCTTATTGATAGGAAACCAGACTCCCCACAGTTGGCCGGCAGCCACGCCAACTGCGCCGGAAGCGAACATTCCCGTCAGCTTATCTTTTGCGCTCCGCTCACTGCGCAACCACTCCCCCGCGAGCACGCCGCAAAGGGCAGTGACAATCGCCGGCAAGGTGCTGAGGATTCCCTCCGGATCGCGGGTTGGCTCCCACAGATGACCGAACATGAATTTGCGATCGAGGTAGGCGGCCAGGTTGACATCGTGGTGCAGCAAAGGAAAATCGTGGCTGGGCACGCCATAGCCCGGCACCGGAACGAAGCGCATCAGAATCCAATAGCCGAAGAGCAGCCCCGCAACCCAAGCCACTCGGGTGCGGATGCCGGCGAACAAGGTAAGCAGCGCGGCTGCGCAATACACCACCGCAATTCGTTGCAGCACGCCAGGGATTCTCCATGTCCCAAATTGCAGCGCAGCCAGGCCGTTGAGGCCCAGACCGATGGCGAACAGAATGGCGCTGCGGCGCAGGGTGTGCAGAACCAGGGCGCGCCGGGAATCCCCGCGCTCCAGCCGCGCGTGAAACGAGAACACCAGCGAAACTCCGACGATGAAGAGAAAAAATGGAAAAACCAGGTCGGTCGGCGTCCAGCCATTCCAACTTGCGTGTTGTAACGGCCAGTAAGCAGAGTCGCTGTTCTGATTGTTGACCACGATCATGGCAGCAATCGTTGCGCCGCGAAACAGGTCAAGCGAAAACAAACGCTCTTGAGCAGGGCGGGTCTGCTCCACCCGATCCAGGACGACTTCGGTTGCGGTGCTCATGCTGGCGTTGACGATTGTACAGGCAGGGGCGCGGAAACCTCAGGAATGCTACGTTCTCGTGCTCCGCGAGAACTGCCTCTCCGCAAACTCCGTGACGCGCTCCAGCGCGGCCTGCATCTCGGCGTGGTAGCGTTCCATGGCATCATCACCGGCGTCGGGTGGGACAAAGATCTTGCGGGCCACACCCACATGAATTCGCGAGAACGGTTTTGGGATCATGAGCCCGTCCCACGTCTTCAACACCCACGCTCGCTCCACCGCGACGTAGAAAGCAGTGATGGCCACGCCACTCATCCGCGCCAGCAGCACCGGCCCCTTCTTGGCGATATAGCGTGGCCCGCGTGGCCCGTCGATGGTAAACGCGACGCCGTTACCCTCAGCCAGCAGCGTGTTCATCTCCATCAAAGCACGCTGCCCGCCGCGCGAACTGGAGCCGCGCACCGGCACAAATCCAAAGCGGCTGATTACCCTGGCAATATATTCGCCATCGCGGCTTTGGCTGGTCATCACGGCCAGGTGGCGATGCCGAAAGAGCCAGGCTGCCGGCAGCACACAGCGATGCCAGAAGGGAAAGATGCCGGGATGAATTTCGTCGAGGCCCTGGATGGCGCCTTCCTCGAACGTCATGGTCTCCCGCAGCGTGCAGCCGATCAGCCGCAGCAGGAGAGGCACAATCCAGGAAACCAGGGTGAGCTGCGCCCGTTCCAGCCGCGAGAGGCGCTGGTCTCCGAGGTCGCCGGGATGGTCGCTGGATTTTTCGGGCACGCGAGAATTCTACCCTGCGTACCTCAGCCAGCGGCGCAACTCGGGAAGCGTGGGCCGCTTGCCATACATCAGAATGCCGATGCGGTAGATGCGCGAGGCCAGGGCCAGCAGTCCGTAGACGGTCGCCACCATGAGTGCGATGCACAGCGCTATCTGCCACAGCGGCGGCTGTGCCACCAGAATCCGGACCAGCATCAGGATGGGGGCAAAGAACGGAACAATGGAAAGCCAGAAAGCCAGCGGCGAGTTCGGGTGCTGGATCACGAAATTCATCAGGACAACGCCCAGCACCAGCGGCACCATTGCGGGCCACTGCATCTGCTGCGCTTCATGGTCGGTATTGACCATGGCGCCGATGGCCGCGTACATCGAACTGTAGAGCAGGTAGCCCAGCAGGAAGAAAATCGCGAACGCGATCATACCTTCGACCGGGATGTGTACTTCGCCGAGAAACGAGCGCGATGCCAGCAGCCCCGGCACCGAGAACAGAATGGCGAAGGTCACCCATATCACGATTTGCGTGAGTCCCACCGCGCCTACGCCGAGGATCTTTCCCGCCAACAATTGCCTGGGCGTGACCGCGGAGAGCAGCACCTCCAGGATGCGGGTATTTTTTTCTTCAATCACGGAGCGCATGACGGCGATGCCGTAGATCAGCACCACGGAATAGAGCAGCATGACCATGGCGAACGCGGTAAAAAATACCATTGTCCCGCTGGTACCTTCGTGGCCGTTTTCAATGCGCAGGGTCTTGAGCTTGATGGGCGTCAGCATGGTGTCGATCTCAGGCTCGTTCATGCCCTTTTTCGACAGACGCTGCTTGGTGACCGCGGTCCTGACGGCATTGCGGATTTCGACGGACTGTCCAAAGTCCGCAGCCTCCTTGGTGCTGTAGATGATCTTATGGTCTTCCAGGGCCTGGTCGGAGAGCCACAGGAAGCCCGTGATCTGGCCGTTGCTCACCTGTTGGCGCAACCGCTCGGCTTCGGCGTCGCTGGTATCGGTATCGACCTGGATGGCATACACCGTCGGTTTCAGCTCTTCTTCTGTTTCCAGCCCGAGCTCGGCTTTGGGTTTGGCTGCGCTCAACTCGCGGCCAACCGCCGCCGCCAGTTGCGGATCGTTGGCCACCACCACGATGCGCTTTTCGCCACCGGAATTCATCTGCTCGATTTTCTCGGGAACCAGAACCGTGCCGGCCATGAATGCGGGCATTAACAGGGTGAAGATCACGAACGAGCGTGAGCGCACTCGCTCCAGATACTCGCGGCGGATCAACATCCAGATGTTACGCATGCTTCCCTACCTGGTCGATGAATATCTCCTCCAGCGAAGGCTCCAGCAACTCAAAGCGGCTGATGCGGGCGCGGTCCACGGCCATGCGCAGCAGTTGCTGCGCGTCTGCCCCGGGCTTCAGTCGCACTTCCACATAGTTGCCATAATTATTGAGGGACTCAACCAGATCGCAGTTGTCCAATCCCGGATCGCCTTCATACTGCATCTGCACGTGGTTCTTGCCGTAGCTCGCTTTGATCTTCTTCAAATCGCCTTCCAATATCGCGTGGCCGTGGTCGATAAGGCAGATGGCATCGCACAGCCGTTCCACCTGGTCCATACGATGAGTGGAAAAGAGAATCGTCTTGCCGGCTTTCTTCAGCTCGATCAGAATGTCCTTCAGCATCACCGCATTGGCGGGGTCTAGTCCGGCGAAGGGCTCATCCATAATCACCAGCTCGGGGTCGTGCAATAGCGCCGCGACAAACTGTATCTTCTGTTGCATTCCTTTGGAGAGCTCTTCGACTTTCTTGTCTGTCCACTCGGACAACTGCATGCGCTCGCACCAGGCCAGGGAACGCTTGCGGGCTTCCGGCTCGGAAAGATTGTGCAAGGCGCCGAGGAACACCAGGTGATCGAGCACCTTCATACGCTTGTAGAGACCGCGCTCCTCGGGCAGATAGCCGACACGATGCAATAGTCCGCGATGGAAACCCTCGCCGAACAGGCGGACTTCGCCCTCATCGGGCATGGTGATGCCGATCATCATACGGATGGTCGATGTCTTGCCTGCTCCGTTGGGGCCCAGCAGCCCGTAAACGCCGCCCGCACGAATGGCCAGGGACAGGTTGTCCACGGCCACAAAGCGGTCATAGGATTTGCGGATTCCCCGCAGCTCTACAATGTCAGCCATAAATTCAGTTTCAAGTTTCAAGTTTCGAGAACTGCAAGGGATTCCCCGCGCGCAAGGTCAGCGCCGGGCGCACCTCTCTATACGACTGTGACACAGATTTTGTTAGCTTTCACGGGAAACCTGAAACTTGAAACTGGAAACTCCCATTAAGGCACTTGTTCACAGTGTCAAAAAGTTCCTGACCATCTGTTTTCCCTGGTCGGTCAGCACGCTTTCAGGATGGAACTGCACGCCTTCGACGGCGAACTCGCGGTGGCGCAGTCCCATGATGACTCGCGTCCCGTCGCGGTCCTGGCAGGTGGCGGAAATCTCCAATTGGGCGGGAAGACTCTTCTCTTCGACGATGAGAGAGTGATAGCGCGTGGCCGTCATGGGCGACGGAATGTCGCGGAAGATGGTCTTGCCATCGTGCTCCACCGAGCTGGTTTTGCCATGCATCAGGTTGGGCGCGCGAACCACTTTGCCGCCGAAAGCCGCGCCAATAGCTTGATGTCCGAGGCAAACCCCCAGCACCGGAACCTTCCCGGCGAAATGCCGAATCACGTCGATACTGATTCCCGCGTCTTGCGGAGTGCAGGGGCCGGGAGAGATGACGATGCGGTCGGGATGCAGCGCCTCGATGTCGTGAGCGAAAGCGATCTGATCATTGCGCCGCACCACCACTCGCGCCCCTAACTCGCCGATGTACTGCACAAGGTTGTAGGTAAAGGAGTCGTAATTGTCGAAAACAAAAATCATGGGGCTAGGGATTGGGGGCTGGGGACTAGTGTAGCCCGATTTGCATGTCTGCGCGTTGGAGACGTTATAAGCAGGACGAAGGTCGGGTCTAGGGATTAGGGATTTGGGGACTAGAGCGCTTGCCTGAAGGCCCGTCACAAAGAACGAGAGCATGGCACGGTGCGCAGGGTCACAGACCATCTACTCCGAGTCGGGTAGGCTCCTCTCATCGGCGGAGGAGCAACCGTGGCAGACACAGCAGTGCAGGTTAAGAGCTATCAGGATTTTGATTGCGTGGCGAAAAGCGATGTCGCTCGTCATTGAGGTTTACAAAGCGACTGTGAATTTTCCGCGACACGAGATATACGGCCTGAGCAGCCAATTGCGTCGAGCCGCCGTCTCGATTCCCAGTAACATCGCCGAAGGCCATGGCCGCGCAACCTCAGGGGAATTCGTACAATTTCTCTGTCATGCCCGCGGCTCGTTGTGTGAAGTCGAAACGCAGATCATCATCGCGGGCGAACTGGCTTACATCACGGCCGAACAGGAGCATCTTCTGATCGCCAGAACCGACCAACTCGAGCGCATACTCCAAGGGCTGATCACATCCATTCAACGGAGAAAGTCAAACCGGGCACACTAGTCCCCAGCCCCTAATCCCCAGCCCCTAATCCGCTGCCTTCTCCGCCGCCCTCAGCAACGCGCTGGCCTTGTTCATACATTCTTGATACTCGCTTTCTGGATTAGAGTCCGCCACGATACCAGCCCCGGCCTGAACGTAGGCCTTCCCGCCATGAAGCACCATCGTCCGGATCGCGATGCAGGAGTCGAGATTGCCTGCGTGGTCCGCATACATCACCGCTCCGCCATAGACTCCGCGGCGCACCGGCTCCAGCTCTTCGATGATCTCCATCGCACGAACCTTGGGCGCGCCGCTCAGCGTTCCGGCAGGGAAGCACGCCGCCAGTGCATCCAGCGCGTCGAGATCGCCGCGCAGTTGTCCCTCCAGCGCCGACACCAGATGCATCACATGCGAATACTTCTCCACATACATCAGGTCGCGGACTTTCACGCTGCCATATTCGCTGACGCGTCCCAGATCGTTGCGTCCGAGATCGACCAGCATCACGTGTTCGGCGCGCTCTTTTTCGTCGTTGCGCAGTTGTTCGGTCAGGCGCTCGTCTTCGGCCGCGTCGGCGCCGCGCGGGCGCGTTCCGGCGATTGGCCGGTACTCCAGCTTTCGTCCCGACACCTTGACCAGCATCTCCGGCGACGCGCCCAGAACATGCATGTCGTCGAGCTTGAGGAAGAACATGTAAGGCGACGGATTGACGGTGCGCAGCGCGCGATAGATCTGGAACGGCTCGGCGGGTGGCTTGAAATCGAGCCGTTGCGACAGCACCACCTGGAACACGTCGCCCGCGGCAATGTATTCCTTCGCCCGCCGGACGCTGCGCACGAAATCATCATGCGACGTGCTGTTGTGCACTCTAATGGGCTTGGTTTTGCCGCTATTAGACCAGTGCAGATGCTGGCCGCGGACGCCGCGCGCCAGTTTCCGCTCGATGTCGGCGATGTCGGCGAGGGCGCGGTCGTAGGCCTTGCGCGGCGACTCGGAGCGAACATCAGCCGCGGCGATGATGTGGACCTGGTGGCGCAGATGATCGAAGGCCAGCAGGCGATCGTAAAAGGTGAAGACGCAATCGGGAAGGCCAACATCATCCTTGGTGCGCTCGGGCAGGCGCTCGAACTGGCGGACCATGTCGTAAGCGAAATATCCCACGCCTCCGGAGGTAAAGGGCGGAAGGCCGGGTAGCGTAGCCGGACCGTGTTGCCGCAGGTGCTGGCGCAGAAGAGGAATCACATCGCCCTGGCTTTGCCGCATCGACGAGCCTTCGCGAACTGTCAGCTCTTTTCCTCGCGCCGTGATCACGGTCCTGGGCTCGGCGCCGAGAAAGGTGTAGCGCCCAATCTTCTCGCCGCCCTCAACCGATTCCAGCAGGAAGGCATACTTCTGCCGCGCCGCGATGCTGAGGAACGCGGCTACCGGAGTAAGCAAGTCCGCGCTCAGGGTTTTGGCGACCGGAATCAGAGTGGCGTCGCGGCTGAGCTGGAGAAAGCTTCGATAGTCAGGTGTCAGCATGGCTGTAGGAGACGCGAGGTATTGGGATTATACGGGAGGGCCGAGGGAGCGGCGATGGGTAGGGCGTTGTGGCTACAGTGCCATGTGTCGTAGTCGAGTGAGGGGTTGGCTCGCATTTCTGAATTTTGCCAACCGAATTGACAAGAGGGCTTATCCTGAGAGCACTCGGAGGTAAGACCGTATGAGCGCTGAGTACACGATTGTTAAGACCTACGCGATCTTCGCCGGCGGCCCAACTGGAGAATCCATCGAGGCACCGAGCGAATTCGATATGCAGGATTGGCTCATCGCCCGCGGCTTTACCGCGAGTGCAGCGAAAGACATCATCCGGAAAATCGACTTGTCGGGACGGCTGGTCGTCACGCTGCCGTAAGCGCCCGTGTGGGTTAAGCTGCCGAACGGCAAGAAGTAGCCATTCATCGCATTTTGTGGTGACAAGCCCATCGATAGGGAACAACCTGAAATTGCCTGGCAGCGGACCGCTTGTCGATTCGGGGGTTAGAGTATACGGAGGACTCAAGAATCGTGGGTTCTCACATGGCATCAAACTGTTAGGTATATTTTCCTGGGCCGCGAATATTCCATTCGTGTCTCTGGAAGGAAGGTTTTTCCATGGCTCCCATTGACCTGACCACCGTTTTGAAGGACGCTCCTGTGGGAGACTGGATCGCCCTCTCGAACGGCCAAGAGCGTATTGTCGCAACTGGAAAAACCTTAGAGGAAGCGCTGAATGCGGCCAAGGCACAAGGAGAGAATCATCCAGTTGTAATGAAGGTGCCCCCCGTTAGCGCATTGATCTTGTAATTCTCGCAGATGAGATTTCCATATTCAGTTCTTCCCGCAAGACCGGATGCTGCATTTCCGAATCGACAGTCAATAAAGCGTCCAGTTCTGACCGTCCTGCTTGAGAGGGACGGTAGATCCATAGCGGGGCTGGCAATCGTCGATTCCGGTGCTGATAACAGCATTTTTCCAGCGTCAATTGGGACAGCCCTGGGAATAGCAATTCCCAACCCGAATACATACGTTTTTTCCGGAACCGCAGACGCGCCTCAAATAGCTTATTTCGACACGGTCAGCGTCACTATCTGGAACGGAAACGCCACGGAACAGCGGCTCAAGTTTGATCTGTACACTGGGTTCTGTGACTCCCTGGAGCATGTGGGCTTGGGGCTACTCGGCCAGGAGGGCTTCTTTCCCAGGTTCCAAGTCTTGCTTCACTGCGAGCAAAATTACTTCGATATTTTGTGACCACTCTGCCGTCCCTGCGGAATTCGAATTGCCACTACCGCCTGCACGCCTTTACTTGCGCGCCATCCTCGCCCCTGCATATACTTTGAAGGTTTGGCCCATTGCAGGACGCGCTCGCCAACTCATCGCGTTCCATTCATACTGCAAGCAATCATTTCGGAGAATCTATGGCTACCGCACACTCGCTGGAACAGGAAAGCAATCCCTGGGAACAACAAGCGGCGCGCTTCAATCTGGCCGCTGAAAAACTAAAGCTCGATGAAGGTCTATGGCGCGTGCTTCGCCAGCCCAATCGCGAGATCATCGTCCACATCCCGGTCAATATGGACAACGGGCAACTGGAAGTCTTCACCGGATACCGGGTGCAGCACTCCATCGCGCGCGGTCCCGCCAAGGGCGGTGTGCGCTATTCGCCTGACGTGACCCTCGACGAAGTGCGCGCGCTGGCCAGCTGGATGACGTGGAAGTGCGCCGTGGTCAACATTCCTTTTGGCGGCGCCAAAGGCGGCATCATCTGCGACCCCAAGAACATGTCGCGCGGCGAACTGGAGCGCATGACCCGGCGCTATACGTCGGAGCTGATCGAATTCATCGGCCCGGAAAAAGATGTTCCCGCGCCCGACGTCAACACCAATGAGCAGACCATGGCGTGGATGATGGATACCTACTCCATGCACATGCGGCAGACGGTGACGGCAGTTGTCACCGGCAAGCCGCTGAACATGGGCGGATCGCGCGGGCGGCGCGAGGCCACGGGCCGCGGCGTCATGATCATCTGCGATGAGTCCATCAAGAAAAACAATATGACGCGCGAGGGCAGCCGCGTGATCATTCAGGGCTTCGGCAATGTCGGCTCCAACGCTGCGCTGCTGATGCACAATGCTGGCTACAAGATTGTCGGCATCGGCGAGTGGGACGGCGGCCTCTACAACCCCAACGGCATCGACATCCATGCGCTGTGGGAGCACCGGCAAAAGGAAGGGACCATCCACGGTTTCAAGGAAGCCGAGCGGCGGCCGACGGAAGAGCTGCTGGTCACGGATTGCGAAATCCTGATACCCGCCGCGACCGAAAGCGTGATCACTTCGGCCAACGCCGAAGATGTGAAGGCGAAGATCCTGGTGGAAGGCGCGAATGGGCCGACTACCGCCGCCGCCGACGACATCCTCGCCGACAAACATGTTTTCGTCATGCCCGACATCCTGGCCAACGCCGGCGGCGTTACGGCCTCCTACTTCGAGTGGGTGCAGGACCGGCAAGGTTATTTCTGGAAGGAATCGGTGGTCAACTCGCAGTTGGAGGACATCATGGTCTCGTCGTTTGAGGACGTGGTGCGCTACGCCGAGACCCACCACGTGAACAACCGCATCGCCGCCTACATGCTGGCGATTGATCGGGTGGCATATACGATTCGTCAACGCGGGATCTATGCGTAGTTACAAATCGGTTAACGGTTATTTCAGGACACCTTCCCAAGCGGAAGGTGTTCCTGTTTGGGACAAAAATAATTTCCCGTAACCCCTCGGCATTGCCCCTCAAGTTAGGGCATAATAACGTCCAACTTTTCAGCGCGTGTGAAACGCCTCCCGTACAGGGTCAATCATGTCACGTCTGCATTTCTGTTTGCGCTTGCTGGCCATCGCGGTGGCCTTTCCGGCTATTCTGCTGTACATCGGGGCAGCGACGCTGGTGCGTTCGATCCGGGATTTCCGCAGCGGGCTGCGCACGCCGCTACGAGTGTGGATGGGTGTGCTGGACTGGGCGAGAGGAATTCCGGTGGGCTACAGCTACTGGGAGCATTACGAGGCTCCGATCATGCTGGACGAGATCGTCGTGCATCACGACGAGTAGGCTGCTCCACGCCAGCGCAGGCAAGCATCAGACGGGACTGCCCTCTTTCTGCGATTGCTTTCAATCTGACTGGTAGAGGATAATCAGCTGTGCTGCGGCCCGCCGCGGCGGGCGATAGTGTGCCTATCTGGTTTTTGTGAATCTCCCGACCTACATCACGCTTACCCGCATCTTCAGCATTCCCGTGCTGATCTGGGTGCTATCCAGCAACCGCTTCAGCTCTACTAATGGCGACCGCGAGCTGCTGGCCTCTTTCATTTTCATCGCGGCCTCGCTCACCGACGCCATCGACGGCTACCTAGCGCGGCGGCGCGCGCAAGTTACCACCATGGGCATGCTGCTGGACCCGGTGGCCGACAAGCTACTGATTGCCGCGGCCTTCATCACCCTGGTCCAGTTCAATCCGCGGACTGTGCCCGCATGGATGGCCGTCATCATCATTGGACGCGAGTTTCTGGTGAGCGGCCTGCGCTCCATCGCGGCCTCGGAAGGCTTCACTATCCAGGCCAGCGATCTGGGAAAACTGAAGATGTTCGTGCAGATCTTCTCGGTGGTGGCGGCCATCATCGATCATCACTGGTCGGTCTTGCCGTGGTATTTCCTTAGCTTGCCGGTGCATCCCATCGCGCTGGCTTCCATCTGGGTGATGGTGGCGCTGTCGCTGTGGTCTGCCGCCGATTACTTCATCGCTTTTTGGAAGCGCATCGACCAGACGGCAATGAAGCGCCGGCGCAAGCGTTCCTTTGTACTTAGCCGACGAAGGAAGCGTAACGATGTTCCCGTCGTCTGAAAAAACTCGTCGGGCCATGACCGCGGAAGTTCCGGAATATTCTCCGTCAGAAAGAGAGCTGTTGCTGCGCCTGGCGCACAGCTCGATTGAAGCCGCAGTGGACGAGCGCGAACTCGGGCTCTCACCTCCGAGCGAACACTTAGCGGAATGCCGTGGTGCGTTTACGACATTGCATCTGCAAGGCAAATTGCGCGGCTGCATTGGGTATGTCTTTCCTACCAGCCCGCTCTATCGGACCATCGCCGAGACGGCCCGCGCTGCTGCCCTCGACGACCCGCGCTTTCAGCCCGTTAGCCGGGAAGAGGTAATGCTCCTGAAGGTCGAGATCAGCGTGCTTTCGCGGTTGCGGCCCATTGTTCCGGAGGAAATTGTGATAGGGAAGCATGGCCTGGTGGTCACGCAGGGCAGCCGCCGCGGACTTCTGTTGCCGCAGGTCCCTGTGGAATGGGATTGGAATGCCGAGACATTTCTGGCTCAGACCTGCCTGAAGGCTGGACTAGCTCCGGATGCTTGGCGCTATGGTGCTGAACTGCAAGCATTTACGGCAGAAGTATTCGGCGAAGAATAGCCGCCCGATCCCCGCAGTAGCACCTCTGATTCGTACCCTCGGAGGGGCGTTTTGGCCCACAATTTCAAATAATGTAACAAATGAGTTGCATCTTTCCTTGTGCATAGATACCATCAGGCTGCTACATGCGCGAGTCTTCAAGTACTTACGCATCCCGGATCCGTCGATTTCGGCTGCCCCGCCTCTGCATAGCGGTGGTTGGCGCCGATGTCGCTACCATGGTCGAACGAGCCGAGTCCCTGGTACGCGATAACCCCTTTATGGAGTTGAGGTTAGATTATCTTTCACAACCTCTTGCCGCTCTGCCCAAGCTGAAAGCTCTGCTGGAAGTTCATCCCGAGGTGACCTTCATTGCCACCTGCCGTCGCGCCGTAAATGGCGGCAAGTTCAAGGGTTCCGTGGCCGCCGAGTTGGCGGTGCTGCGCAAGGCCGCGGATTGTGGATTTCCGCTGGTGGATTTGGAAATCCAGAGCGTGGAGGCCTTGAAAGCCGCCGAGTTGCGCGACCTTTACGACCGCGTTGGCATGATCGTCTCCCACCATAACTTCCGCTCTACCAAGGGCTTAGACGATCAGTTTGCAGCGATGACTAAGTATCCGGCCGACTTCTACAAGCTGGTCTCTACCGCAACCAGCCTGCATGACAATGTGGTGATGATGAAGTTTCTGGAAGCCAACTCCGCCAAGCACGAGATGGTCGGCGTATCCATGGGGGAGCAAGGCATCATCAGCCGGGTGCTGGGGGTGCGGGCGGGAAGTGTCTTCACCTTTGGCGCGGCCAGCAAGGGCGAGGAAACGGCTCCCGGTCAGGTGCTGGCCAGTGAGCTGCGCGACACCTATCGCATCGATATGGTCGACCAGGCCACGCAAGTGTATGGCGTGGTGGGAGATCCCTTGTCTCATTCGCTTTCGCCGGTGATGATGAACTCGGCCTTCCGGCGCGAGGCGGTAAACGCGGTTTACCTGGCGCTGCACGCCAAGAGCATGAAAGATCTGATGGCCTGCGTGAAGGACATCCCCATCCGCGGTCTCAGCGTGACCATGCCCTACAAGCAGGAAATGGTTGCGGCGCTGGAGAATTCCGATCCGCTGACCCGCCAGATTGGCGCGTGCAACACCGTAGTCCGCAGCGCCGACGGCAAGCTTTACGGCTTCAACACCGACGTGGCCGGGATACTCATGCCCTTGCAGCAGCGCCTGAGTCTGGATGGAGCACGGATACTCATTGTCGGAGCCGGCGGCGCGGCGCGGGCAGCTGCCTTCGGACTGAAGGGCAAAGGCGCGGAGGTATTCATCGTCAATCGCACGCCGCTGAAAGGCCAGACGCTGGCCCGGCAGGCGAAGGTGAAGTACATGAAGCGCGCCGACATCGCCAAACAGGAGTTCGATGTCATCATCAATGCCACGCCGGTCGGCATGAACGGCAGCAAGCAATCGCCGCTGGAAGAAAAGGAACTGAACGCGAAGTTTGTCTTCGACCTGGTCTACAACCCGGCTGAGACCAAGCTGGTCAAGATGGCCAAGGCCAAGAACATCCAGGTCATTCCTGGCCTGGAGATGTTCGTCCAGCAGGGCGCCCGGCAGTTTGAGATTTGGACGGGCAAACCCGCTCCCATTGCCGAAATGGCTTATGTAGTTAGTAAAGCTCTGGAACGCCAGGCGGCGGCGGAAGCCAGCGAGGAAGAGCAAGCTCCGGCCAAGAAGGCCGCTCCGAAAGCGGCTGCTCCGAAAGCCGCGCCAAAGAAAGCTGCTCCCAAGAAAGCCGCTCCGAAGAAGGCCGCAAAGAAAGCCGCGCGCAAGAAATAGTTATCGCTCCCGACCTTCCGATCCGGCTCGCTATTCGTAATGCTTTTGTGCACAGAGTGCTTGACCGCGCTGCGAAGCATCGCCTGTGTGAAGGGGATTCAAAACAAGTTACCGTCCACACACGCGCTGTCCCTCACCTCTTGAAGACGTACCAAGCTGCTACGACCGCAAAGGCGTACCCTCCTGCATAGCTCGGAATGAGCGTCGCAACCTTTAGAAGGGCCGACCTTTTCGAGGCCGTTGAGCGCAGCCCGACGACAGCCGTCGTAACCAAGCTCAGAACGCCGATCGCGGCTACATACACAACGTTGCGCGTGAGACCCGCGGCCAGCGCACCCATCCACAGGCTTGATGTCCCCAGCAGGATTGAAATCGGAGTGCGGCTTCGGCGCGAAGTCTGAAAGTATCGACCGGTGACGTCGGACTCGGTGTGCTCGCCTTCCTGCCCGTCGTAAACCTTGATAACTCGGAACGGGACACCAGCACGTCTCAGGTTGGTCACTGCCGTTCGGAGATTAACGTCAATCACATCGCTGAGCAGGCGGTGGCGTGTTCCGTCTGGCTGCACTATCCACAAAGAAGTCAGCAGCATCATGCCGTGGTCGCCAGTAAGATAGCTGTCGCCGGTTGCAATCTGGCATTCCAAACTAGAGCCAAGTGGGAAGGAAGCTCTAGCCGTCGCCAATCCCTGCTCTCGCCGCATTTTCCGGCTCGGCACATATGTGACCGCCCCGTCGCCCAATTCTATGTAGGTAATGTCGTCCCAATCTCGGTTACGGCGGAGTTCTCTTCGAACCAACGTCCAGGCGGACAATATTGCGAGGCTAGTAGCGAACCACCAGACCAATTCTCGCGGGCGGTTCATTGCTACAGCAAGGGAACCCAGGGCCACAAAGAAGCAGCCATAGAGGAGCGCAACGACCGGCCAGGAAAGCCATCGTCTGCCGACCGATATTCGCGTCACCGAGCTTGCGGCCGCCGTGCCCATGTCTGCTCTTACGACACTTTACACCCACTCTTAATAGGGGCTCCGGGATTGGTGTTGCAACCAGGCCATGTCGCAACCACTCCCGAAGGCAGGGATTAGTACGAGATGGCGATTCGTCGACTAGACATTGGTTCAGCCAGCTAGCGCTTGCCCACGGTAAACCAAGGCACGCCGCGATAGGAATCCGCCACCACCCAGGCGCCGGCCGTCAGCGTCGCTGAGACGACGGTCTCGCTCCATTGGAAGGCGTCTTTGGAGCCTGCCGCCACGATAGGTATCCATACCAGCAGCGTGAACATGCCGATCTCGAACGCCGAAAGCGTGGCTGCCAGCCGTGCATACACGCCGCTGAGCACTGCGACCCCTGCCACGACGAAGGCACCGCCAGTGAAATACACCCAGGCTACATGCCAGGGTAGCCAGCCAGGCACCAAGCCGGCAGTCGGTTTGAGGTAGAGGAAATGGGCCACGCCGAAGGGGATCAGGGCCAGGCCGTAGAGCACCCTGGCGACGCGCAGACCGCTGTCGCCGGTGGCGAAAGCCAGCCGCCGCCTGTCCCAGTCAGCGGCGAACCAGACGTATAGCACCCAGGCGGCCGCCGCCATCACTGCCGTCTTGCAGGCTGCCCACCAATAATCCACGGTGGGCGACAGGAACATGCCTGGCACTCTCAACAGCAGCAGCCAAAGCAGGAGATAGCTGAGCAGCAAGCGGGCAGCGGCTGCAGCTGTGCGTTGCCATATCAGGCCTATGCCGCAGGCCAGCGAGATGATGGCGCAGAGATAGGCCAATGCGGGCGCGCTCTGCGGTATCGGCTGCCATAACGAGACGTAATCGCCTTTGATAAAACCCAGGATTCCGAGGGCGATCATGGTCGCCGCAAAGACCGCATGACCCGCGCTTGCGATCCGCATCGTCTTACCCTCCCGTGGTATTCGAGTCATCCTTCAACTTCTCAGACGGCTGACTTTGGGATGGGTGGGCAAGTATTTGACCCCAAGTGGCTTCGGGCAGGGAAGAATTCCGACTCACCTCGAAGATGGCACTTCAACAGCCTGCTAGGTCTGCCAGTCGCCTGAGATCCGCCACTTCCATGTCCGGCTGCGCATCGGTCAGCTTCGAAGCAGCCGACGCCTTCCCCTGTCGGCGATTCACCCACACGGTCGCGATTCCCAGCGAACGTGCAGGTCCCACATCGTGGTACAAGCTTTCGCCAACGTGCAAGAGTCGATTACGCGGGGTCGCAAGGCGCTCCAGCAGCATCTCGAAATTCCGGAGCGATGGTTTGTAACTGTGCGCCTGCTGCGCGGTGACGACGCAATCGAACGAGACTTGCAGCTTGCGCGCCGAATGAGCAAACAGATCGTCGTCGATGTTGGAGAGAATTGCCAGCTTGTAGCGGGAATGCAGGCTGCGTAAAGCCGGAACAGTGTCGGCGAAGGGCTCCCAATCGCGAATGGAATCCGCCAATCCGGCTGCTTCCGCCTCGGTTACGTCGAAGCGCAGCTCGCGTGCGAAGTCCCGCACAACGCTAGCCAGCACCTCGCGATAACTGCGGTATTCGCCGCTCTGCTCCCGGGGTTCGAACTCGGAGTACAAACTGAGGACTTCAGCATCGCCGATCGCGCAGCCCTTCTGCCGCAGCAGCGGCCGCAGATAGCCGAGGATGCCCGACTCCCAGTCGATCAGCGTGCCGTAGCAGTCGAACGAAAGCCACTGGAACTGCGCGAAGTCGAGCATCTTGTCGGCCATACAGTCTGTCCGGAATTCAATCGGATGAGTTAACCCGGTTACGCGCGGATTATAACGTGCCTGCCGCACCACACCAGCGTCGGGCGCAGCGGGACGCGCGCAATTTTCGGGGTTACATGCAAGACATCTCTGTGGCCGCCGGACATTAACTTGTGATATGGCGATGTTAGGCCAACTGACCATGTTGTCCGCCCTTGAGCGATGGCAGTAATATCCTGTCAAGCATTTTGAACACCGGATGGATGCGGTCATCCCAGGAGACTCCAATGAACAGAACTGAGCCCATTATCGTGGGGCCTGGACAGACACGGCATGCTGATGGTCAATCCCTTGTGGTTCCTGATGAGGTGCAGTGTAAGGTGAGAACGTCTGACCTCGGAGGTCGCCTTTGCATCGTGCTGGCCCATCACGCTCCATGGGAAGGTCCGCCGCTTCACACTCACCGTGATGGCGACGAATGGTTCTTTGTCACAAAAGGTGAGTTCGTGTACGAGGTTGGAGGCAAGTTGTACAGGGTACTCGAAGGTGGCAGCTTGGTGGCACCACAGAAGATCCCGCACCGATACATCAACGGACCTACCCCCGGCACCCTATTCGTTGGACTTACACCGGGGGGCGGATTGGAGGAATTCTTCGAGGAGGGTGCTCGCAGACGCAGAAACCCATCTGCCACCCCTCCTACCCTCGAGGAGCTAGTCGCGCTGTATGCCAAATACAATGTCGATTACATCGGGGGAAGGCTAACAGAAGACGACTTCAAGAAGGCCACAACGTAATTAAGCGCCCCATTGTTTGGTTTCATCCACGATCTTATTCTGTGACGGCTGACGTTATCAGGCGATATCGCAACTTACGCCGGCGTGTCCTTACCATGAACTTGCCGCAGGGCACCGTGCTAGCGGACCTTTTCGGCAGCTGGACTGGGCGTGACTTTGTGCGACTCGAACTTGCGCTGCAAGGCTTCGAGTGGTGAAGAGGACTGCTTCTCGTGAGCTTCACCGGCGCTGGCGCTTACAGACTCATGTTCTTCAACATTCGACGGGCCGTTATTGGTCTCTTCGCCGAAATTGTCGCCGGAGTTGCTGGATGCCGTGGAGGAGGCCGCTGCCGGTGTTGCCACAGTGGCTTTCGGCACTTCCACCAGCCGCGAGTTGACCAGACCCTTCTCGATAAATTTCTTCGGGTTCAGCAAGGGACGCGCGAGCGAAGGATTGTAGCTCGTCCAGGGCGAGTCGAATTCAGCCTCGCGTTCGAACTGCGCCCGCATGCTTTCCATTTTGGAGTCGAGATCGTCCATGTAGTGCAGCATCAGCGCTTCGGGGAACATCGGCAGCTTGGGCGACCCGAACTCATATTCGCCGTGGTGGCTGATAATCAGGTGCTCCAGCAGCACCTTTAGTTCCTCCGGGAAGCCGGGCACGCGCGCGATCTTTTCGTGCAACATCTCCAGCTCGATGATCATGTGTCCCAGGAGTTGGCCCTTGGTGGTGTAGGCGATGGAACGCTGATAGGTGAGCTCGTGCAGCTTGCCGATATCGTGCAGGAAGACGCCGGAGAGCAGCAGATCGCGATCGACCTGGGGATAGTTACGGGACGCCAGATCGCAAACCGTAAACAGCGACACTACGTGGTCCAGCAAGCCGCCGACGAAAGCGTGATGCAATGTCTTGGCTGCGGGTGCAGCTTTGTAGGCGGCGACGAGCGCGTCGTCGGCGATGAACTCTTTAATCAGTGACTTCAGCCAGGGATTCTGGAAGCTGTCGACAAACTTGCACACCGTCTGCCAGAGCTGCTCGATATCCTTGCTGGTTTTGGGAAGATAGTCCGCGTAGTCGATCTCCGACTCGCCCAGCTTGCGCATCTTGTGAACCGTAAGCTGCCAGCGGCCGTTGTACTTGTGGACCACGCCCTTCACTTTGACGAAGTCGTCCTGCTCGAAGCCGGAGATCGCTTCGGCGACGTTGTCCCACATATTGGCCTGGACCTGGCCGCTGCGATCGGCGAGCACCAGAGACAGATACAGCTCGCCGCTCTTCTTCGACTTCACTTGTTTAAGGGCGACCACGAACAACGAGGTGATGGTCTGGTTCTCCACCTGGGCGCAATCGGAAATATAGAATTCTTTCATTCGGATCGGTTCGGGGCGCGCCGCAGCCGCGTAAAGCGACCGAGCGATTAATGGTAGCAGTTGTCAGTAGCCAGTAGCCAGTAATCAGTAGCTGCGAGCCACGAGCCACGAGCCACCAGCTACCAGCTACCAGCTGCCAGCCGTAAACGAAGAGTGTCCCGATACAAACCTGAAATGCATTTATGAGGTCAGTATTCGGCAACTCGTAACTACCTGCTGCCCCCGTAGTGCCAGCTACATCTTTTCGCTGATAGCCCGGGGCTCGCGGCCCGTAGCTTCGGGCTGGCCTTTAGAACAGCCCCAGCTTCTTCTTTTTCTTAGGCTTGCTATCGGAGCTGGTCGTTGCTGTAGTGTAGACAGGCTTGGTTTCGTTGGGACTGGCGCCGGTATCGATGTAGCCGGGCTTGATATCGATGTAGGCTTCCTCGCGTAGCTTGGTGAGGTAATCGCGCAAGGCAGGCTGCATCTTGACCACGTAAATCTGCTCCTGAATCTGCGTTACAACTTCCTTCATCGGAGGCACGCCGGCGGCCTGATGTTCCGTAACTTTCAGGATGACGAATCCCTGGTTGGTGCGAATGGGCTCAGTAAATTGTCCGGCCTTTAAGTCGAAGACCTTGGACTCGTACTCCTTGGACAAGGTGCCACGTTTGAAGTATTCCAGGTCGCCACCCACCGCGGCGGTGGGGCCATTGGAGTACTTTTTGGCCAAATCAGCGAAGTTGCCACCCTGCTTCAACAGGGCGTAAACCTGGTTGGCCTTGGCTTGCGCCTGCGCCACTACGTCGGGTGTTGCCATCTCCGGCAGCGCGGTCTCGCCTTTCTCCGTCTTCACCGCGCCCGCCGACTGGGTCGAAATCAGGATTTCGCTCAGCCGTACCTCTTCAGGACGGTCCATCTCGGCCTTGTGCTGATCGTAGTATTGCTGGATCTCCTGATTGGAGACGGTAATGTGTCCGCCGACCTCCTGGCCAATGACTTTCTGGGTAAGGAGGTTGTTTTTCAAGTTCTGCTTGAAATCTTCGTAGGAGATGCCCTGCGCCTCGGCCGCTTTCTCCATCTCTTCCATGGAGTCAGCGTGCATCTGCTGGCGCAACTCGTCGAGGCGCTTTACCAGCTCGGTGTCGGCGGTGATGCCCAGGTCTGAGGCCTTTTGCAGGAGCAATTGCTGGTCAATCAAGTCGCGCAGCAGGTCTTTCTCGTGTTCCTTGGCTGTGGCTTCGGCGGCGGTGGGGTCGGGCTGCTGGTGGGCCTCGTTGAACAACTGCTCGCGTGCCTTGCGCAGGTCGGCCCGGGTTACGATGCTGTTGTTGATGCGCGCGATGATCTCTTCGACAACCGTGTCGCTGCTTGCAGCCTGGGTCTGGGCCAGCAGGAATGGAGCGCCGAGAAGCACAGCCAGTAAAAAGAAGGAAAATCTCTTCATGCAATACCTGATCAGGCGCCCCACGCTCGGAAGTCTAACCCAATCCCTTTGCGATATTCGTTCTGCTATTTTATCGCTTCTGGCGGGCGCGTGCCTGCCGGAAAACGATATTGCCACGCGCGAATCACCAAAGCCTTGCTCCGCACCATAGAATCAAGAGATGGAAAACTCCGGCACACCTGTCTTCCGTAAGCCCAGCGCAATAGAAGCCGTCTTCAACCGCTGCTTTGGATTTCTGGTTGGGCTGGGACTTGGCCCGAAATACATTTACCTGCTCCAGGTGCGCGGGCGAAAATCAGGCAAGCTATATTCCACGCCAGTCGATTTGCTGGAGATTGCCGGCAAGCGCTACCTGGTTGCCCCGCGAGGATACACGCAATGGGTGCGAAATGCGGAGGCCGCGGGAGAGATTGTCTTGAAAAGAGGAAGTTGGCGGCAAAGCTTTCGACTGCGGGCGGTGCCTGATCCTGACAAACCCGATTTGCTGAAAGCCTATCTCGACCGCTTCAAGACCGCCGTGCAGCGATACTTCCCGATTGCCGCCGGCTCCGAGGCGCAGGCGTTCGTCGCCATTGCTGCGAATTATCCGGTGTTCGAGTTGATTGAGGGTTAAACGCCCAGAGCAACTTCATTTTCGCTGTCTGGCGGAACAGCAGATCCCTCGTCGGCCTAAAGGCCTCCTCGTGATGACAAATCAAAGAACTTCCAGCGGCGCAGATGAGCTGCTCCCTTTCACGGAATCGCAACAGCCCCGAGACTCGCCGCCGAAGTGTAATCATCGTCACGGCGTTGCAGCGTGGGACGGTCGTCTCCACCGTTGCTCGGCTGCGTGGTGTTGGTGCTATCCGCGGTCTGCGTGCGGCGCAGGGTCGGCCCCTGCTTGTCCAGCGGAATCGCCTTCTTGCCGTTTTCGAAGGCCGCCAGGCGCGCCTTCACCTCATCGAATTCCGATGTGTCCTCGATGTACTCAGGCCGCGCCGGCAGAATATCGCGAATCTCCTGCTGGCTCTTCAGAATGCGTTCCGGGGTCTGCGGATGCGAGGCGAAGGCCTTGGACAGCGCTCCCGGCTTCTGTTTCTCCAGCGCCTGGATCTTCTCGAAGAAAGCGATGAAGGCTTGCGGGTCGTATCCCGCTTTGTACATGTATTGCAGGCCAAAGTAGTCGGCTTCGCCTTCAAAGTCGCGCGAGAACTTCATGAAGGTTACCGGCAGCGCCAGGCTCATGGCCATATTGACCGCCTCGTAGACGCCCCAACTGTGAATGACGAACATCAGCGGAACGGTGGACAGGCTGACGTAGTTGGAGCGCGTCATCTCGCGGGTGGCATGGCGCAGAATGACGTGGGAGATCTCATGTGCCATGACGCCGGCCAGTTCAGCCTCGTTGTCGGCAGCCAGAATCAGTCCACTGTTGACGTAGAAGAATCCGCCGGGCAAGGCAAAAGCGTTGATGTCGTCGGAGTCCACAACCTTGATGGTGAACGGCACCTTCGCGTCGGAATTGCGTACCAGGTTCTGCCCCACGCGGTTGACGTACTCGTTGATGACGGGGTCCTGAATCATGCGCGCGCTCTGCTCCACCATCATCGCGTATTGCTTGCCGACCTTGATGTCGGTGTCAATGGAGTACCAGTTGCCCACGCTTCTCCCGGTAGAACCCACATTGCGGTCCCCAATATCGTCGATATCGGTCTTGCCCTTGGAGTGAGTGTCCTTCGGCGCATTGGCCGGCGGCGCGGTTGCGGCCGCGGTGTCGGTAGGGCTGCCTGTCCCATTCGCGCTGCTGGCAGGCTGGGCAGCGGGAGTGCTGGTGCTGCTGGCCGGCTGCGACTGGTCAGGGGAATTGCTGGAAGCTTGAGTTGACGTCTGCGATTGTGGGTTGTCCTGCGCCAGCGCCGGAAGCGAAAGGCCGGCAACCAGCAGCACCGCAATCATCGCTGCGAAAGCACGCGATTTCATGGAAACTCCAGTGCCCAACTCGGACCGCACCTTGCCATCTGGGGTCCCCGACGCGCGCTGCTTTTGTGCACGTTGGGGCTGCAGGGTGCTTGTTGGGCACATTATATGCCCGGAATCGTATGGCGGCGTAACCGATTTGCGCAATCGCGGCGCACCCGAAGGCTTTCCCTGCGCGCTCTTGCGGCGCGCTGTGGCATTCGCCAGCAGAAATTGCCGAATTTGGTCTAGAATGAGCGTTTTGTCCCAGGAGACCGCCAATATGGCTACCCAAACTTCCCCGCAAAAAATAATGCAAGGGCTGCGTCTCGACGACTTCATTAGCGGCTTGCGCAAGCTCAAAGAGAAAGATTTCACCGGAGTGCGCGGCACCCTGGAATACCTGCGAACCAATCGCGTCGATCCCAAATCGATCAAGCCCTATCTCTTCTGGAACGCGCAGCACTACACTCGTAATCTCATCGACCGCACCGAACTCTACGAGCTGCTGGCCATCTGCTGGGAGCCGGGCATGAAGAGCTCCATCCACAACCACAAGGGCCAGAACTGCTGGATGGCCGCACCCATCGGCCGGCTCGCCGTGCAGAATTATCGCGTAAATTCGGAGGACTTGGCCGCCCATCGCTGCGACATCGTTCCTACCGATGAGGTGCACATCACCGCTGAAAGTCCCGTGGCCGTCGATCCGCTGAACCCGGTGCACGACGTCCACAATCCGCGCGAGTGGAACCAGCGCGCCGTCAGCCTGCACGTATACTCGCGGCCGTTCGACTCTTGCGTGGTGTATTCGGTGGAGCAATGCTCGTGCGGCGAGATCGGGCTACAGTACACGTCGAAGTTCGGGAAGCTGTGCTAGAAGAGCAGCAGTTAGCAGCTAGCAATTAGCAATTAGCTTCGAGCCGCGGGCGGCTGGCACGAATGATCGTGGACATGCTCAAGGCGAGGCCGCCTGAGAAGGAAAAGGCGAGTTCCAAAGGGACGAAAACGCGAGCCTCGGTAGATCGGGAAAATTGAAAATGGCCGCGGTAAGTCGCCTACTTGCTGTTGTCGTTATGCTTCTTGTGGCCGGAACTGGCGGAACCCAAGAGGCGACCATTAGTGTCACTGAAGCCAAATCCTTGGTCGACATCGTCCTGCGCCACCAGGGATTTCCGATGTCCTCGCAATACTGTGAGATTGCCAACCTCGACAAAAAGGGCACGCCGTTCGTAGCTGACTACTATTCGTTCGGCGCGTCCTGCGATTTTCCGAAAACGGCAGCCACAAGCTCTTGGGGAGTCTACTTTGTGAGTCCGCGAACTGGAAACGTGGAGCAGATGGATCAGTGCAAATGGTTCCGATACCCCGAACTAGAGCAGATGCAGAAACAAATCATGCTCCGAACGCACGCGACCGAAGCGGGTGAGATCAAGTACCGCGAGAAGATCGGCTGCGCCAAAGCAAAATAAATTAGCCTGTTTTTCGGTTTGTCAAAGGCATAATTCCGGGGTTGCACCTGACGTCGACCTGCGAAGGATCGAGTCCCGCCCGGCGGGACGGAAGATGATAGCCCCGCCCTTCAGGGCGGGGTTGGCTGTTTCTATAGGAACCGAGTCCCGTAGGGACGGCACGGGCCGTCTCGACAACGAGCCGCAGGTGCCGCCGCTCCGCGGCTAACACAAATGCCGCCCTCTGGGCTGTCGAATGCCGCGGCTCGGGTCGGATGTCGCCCTTCCGGTTACTGCTCAGCTAACTGACACAAATATCGCCCTCCGGGCGGGCGAACGCCCTTCAAACGTCATGAATAAACGGGGGTCCTGGCGCATCTAAAGACTAGAGCCTCAAGACGCTACGACGCGTCAAAATACGATGACGGCGATGGAAAAACGACGCGCAACACATTCGGCAATCCGGGGTTCATACTGATGCATGCGACAGTTCCCGGATATGGCAACCGGCAGCGGATCGCCTCAGACGGTAGGAGTCGGAAGGGTAGATATCGTGGTGGGACAGAGGCACGAGGTGCGAGAAATGAAGTCACGGTGGCTTGGATGTTTAACGATGGCAATACTTCTTGTCGTCTTATCGGCGGGAGTGGTCTTGGCGCAAGACCAGATTGCTCCGCCTCCGCCGGCGGATAATTCGGTGCAGCAGCAGGCTGACCTGGGACAACAGGGGTATCCGGGACAACCGGGTAACCCCGGCCAGCAAGGTTATCCGGATCAGCAAGGCGCGCAGCAACAGGACCCTCCGGGCCGCGTAGCCCGTGTGCAGTACATGACCGGCCAGGTTTCAATGCAGCCGGGCGGCGTGAACGACTGGATTGCCGCCAGCATGAACCGCCCGCTCACCACCTCTGACCGCGTCTGGACCGACAAAGATTCACGCGCCGAACTCAACGTTGGCGACGGCTTCATCCGCATGAACTCGGAGACCAGCCTGACCCTCACCAACGTCAGCGACAGCACCGTCCAGTTGGAACTCGATCAGGGCACGTTGAATCTCACCGTTCGCCATCTGGAAAAGGGCGAGAGTCTACGAAATCGACACGCCTAACTACGCTTTCACCGTGATGAAGACGGGCGTCTATCGCTTCGACGTTCTTCCCAGCCAGGACCAGAGCTGGGTAACGGTGCGCAGCGGATACGGCGAGGCCACCGGAAAAGGCGCTGCGGTGCGGGTCAATTCCGGCACGCAAGTGCGCTTCAGCAGTGGCAACTCGCTGCAACACGCGGTCTACAGCGCTCCGGCGCGCGACGGCTTTGAAGACTGGGCGCAGGTGCGCGACAAGCGGCTGGATGATTCTTTGTCGGCGCGCTACGTTTCGCCCGGCGTGATTGGCTATCAGGACCTTGACGCTAATGGTACCTGGGCTACGACGCCGGCCTACGGCCCGGTCTGGACGCCTAACTCGGTGCCCGTCGGCTGGGCCCCGTATCGCTACGGCCAGTGGACGTGGATTGCTCCCTGGGGATGGACGTGGGTCGATAGCGCTCCCTGGGGATTTGCGCCCTTCCACTATGGCCGCTGGGTCTACTACGGCGGCGCGTGGGGATGGTCGCCTGGACCGCTGGGCTATTGGAATCCCTACTACGCTCCTGCGCTGGTCGGCTGGATTGGCGGACCTGGCTTCGGCGTCGGCTTCGGCTGGGGTTGGGGTGGCGGCTGGGGCTTCGGTATCGGCATCGGATTTGGCTGGTATCCCTTGGGTTGGGGAGCGCCGTACTATCCGCATTACTGTGGATGGGGACATGGCGGCTGGTATCACGGTGGTGGATATGTGACCGCGGGCTACTTCCACAACGTCAACGTCACCAACACGCATATTACGAACATCAACAACGCCACCAACAACTATCACAATGGCAATTTCGGAAACACCAACTCGATCGCGAGAAATGGTGTGACCTCGGCGTCGAAAGCGGCCTTCACCTCGGGTGCGGCGGTCAACAAAGTCGGCGGAGCGGTGCCGGCTTCCGCGCTTAACAACGCTCATACGATAAGCTCGGCCAACGTCAACCCAACCAAGTCTTCGGTGCTGGGCGGACAGACGCCGCGCAGCAACGTTCCTTCGGCGGCAAGCGCCAATCGCTCCGTTGTGACGCGGGCGACGCCTCCAGCGCGGCCAGCCAGCTTCAGCAGCGCTCAGGCAGCGACCGCGCACAACAACTCGAACACGAACTCGGGCGCACACGGCGCTTCGAATGCGGGAACATCCGCGAATGCAGCCCACAGCGGCATCAACGGCGCCAATACCGGCGCGCACAATACCCAGGCAACCGGCGGATCTGAGCGCGGTTCTATGGGAAGCCAAACGGAAGCGCACGGCAGCGTTCCCAGCAATCCGGCAAACAATGTCCCGCGTCCGCCGTCAGCTGGAGGATCGACCAACCCAGGCTCCAGCAACGTGACGCAGGCACACAACGTGCCGCGTCCGCCGGCCAGCAATGACAACTTTGCCCGGCCGAACGGCAACACGGCAAACTCTGGCAACGGTCACAACGCTACGACGGCCAATAATCAACCGTATGGTACGAACAACTCGGCGCCGCGGTCATCGCAGCCGTATGCATCTAATCGTTCGGGAACGCAGCAGTCTTCGGCCCAGACGCGGAGCAGTGCGCAAAACGGCTATTCGTCGTCCGGGCGCGGCTCAGCGTCCTCGGTGCCCCGGCCGCCAGCTAACTACTCGTACCATGCTGCGCCGGCGTACTCGGCTTCCGCGAGCCTATGGCGCAGGCCGTTCCGGCTCTTACGGCGGCAGCAGCCGGGGCTATTCATCCGGCTCGGGGTATAACTCCGGACGCAGCTACGGCGGCTCGACGCAGGGCTACTCCGCTGGACGCAGCTACGGATCGTCTCCGACCTACACCGCACGCAACTATGGATCGGGGTCGGCCCCATCGTACGGCGGACACAGCACGGGATCGTACTCCGCACCGCATTCTTCAGGCGGCGGCTACCACAGTAGTGGCGGCGGAGGCGGCTACCACGGCGGAGGCGGCGGTGGTCACGGAGGCGGCGGCGGACACGGAAGATAATCAGCAGCGAATCAGACTCGCATTCGGGCGGCCTCACAAGGGCCGCCTCTTTTTGTGAGCCATCAGCCATCAGCCATCGAGCTAAGCCAACTCCGATTAAGTCGTGGCCCTTTGAAGGGGACGGGCTTCTAGGTTTGCGTGAGTACTCGGTTCTTAAAGTTGGGGTGGGAAAATACTGCTGGGATCGGCGCTAATCAAGCCGCGCAGCGGCGGTATGATGTTAGCCCGGCGCGTGAGCGCCGGGTGGAGTGGAAAGTTAAGCTGAGCCGCGGAGCGGCGGCACGGTTCTCACGGCACACTCTGGCCGTCCGCGAATTGCCGCAACATTCATGCCGGCCGTAATGGTGAGAGACTTCGCCGTGACCGGATCAAAAGCTCCCCCATGCCTATCGCGCGTCGTTTAGCTGATAGCTGATAGCCGACGGCTGATAGCTCTGGGCCTTCCGTCTGTGCCGGACAAACACCAGTTCTGTGACCCGTGAACCTCGCGAAGTGCGCTGGCAGCTTATAATCGAAGTGTGACCCGCTCTATGGTGAAGAAAGTGGCCGAGGCAAACTTCCCCACCCGTTGGGGACAGTTCCGCATCTACGGCTTCGAAGGGGAATTCGAAATCGCGCCTGCCGGTGCGCGATCAGTCAAAGGAAACGGCGCGTCCGGCAACGGCCACTCCGGAACCGCGAGGGAAGAAGCGGTCGCGCTGGTCATGGGCGACATTCATTCCACTCCGCCGCTGGTTCGCATCCATTCGCAATGCCTCACCGGCGACGTCTTTCACTCCATGCGCTGCGATTGCCGCCAGCAACTGGAACTTGCGCTGTCGCTGATTACCCAGGCGGGCGCGGGCGTGCTCATCTACGAGCAGCAGGAAGGCCGCGGCATCGGCTTGATGGCCAAGCTGCAAGCCTACGAACTTCAGGACCGTGGCCTCGACACCGTGGAGGCCAACGTCCAGCTTGGCTACGACAACGACTATCGCGCCTACAAGCTTCCCGCCGAGATGCTGCGCCAACTCGGCGTGCACGAAGTCCGCCTCATCTCCAACAATCCTGATAAAGTTGCGGCCCTGGAAAACGCCGGGATCAAAGTGGTGGAGCGCGTCTCCGCCGAAGTCGAGCCCTACGAGGACTCCGAGAACTATATGCGCACCAAGAAAGAAAAGATGGGGCATTTGTTCACGGGGTGGTAAGCGTGGCCGCCGTTCAGCCGTTCGGCTCCAGCTCAGTTGCTTTCTCCGGATCAACTTCCGGCGCCATCTCATCCCGCTGGATCTGCCGCATCACGTCAATCAGGCGCTCGTAGACCTGGCGCAGCTGCATCTCTGACAGCGGTCCCTGATTGTAACGCGCAATGTTCTGGTAGATGATCTTCTCGCGGTCCGGCTCATAGATGGGCATCGCGGAGTTGCGTTTCAGTTTGCCGATTTCATGAGCACACTGCGCCCGCTCGCTGAGCAACTCGACCAGCTTGCGGTCCAGATCGTCGATCTTCCTGCGCCAGTCAGCGATGTCCATGGTGTCAGCTTCTGCGATTGTTCGCCCAAAACGATTCCACAATCAGTCTAGCCCTGCCTTGAAAGGGCACGCCTTCAGGCGTGCCGCCAAAGCCAAGAGGAATCCGGCTTTAGCCGCTGAGGGAATAAGCCCTCAGGGCTTAAAGGCCAATCTCTTCGCGGGCCCTAACGACACGGCTGAAGGCGCGCCCCTTCGATGCTGGATGCAGCATGACACGACACGACTTCATCCGCTGGCAGTGGCAGGCTGCGCATTCCCCATCAGAGAAGACAAAAATTCCGAGACTGCGGCAGCTTCCCGCCCGCGATTCTGCTCGATACATTGCACGATGGCGCTGCCCACCACGGCCGCATCGGCAAAGCTGCCGACCTCTACGAATTGCGCCGGCGTGGACACCCCGAAGCCCACGGCGATCGGCAATTTCGTGTACGCCCGCAATCGCTCGACCAGCGATCGCGCGTCGCCGGCCAGTTCCTGCCGCGCGCCGGTGATTCCGGTCCGCGAGATGGCGTAGACAAATCCGCGCGAGTGTTTCGCAATCTGCCGCAGCCGCTCATCGGTGCTGGTCGGAGCGGCGAGAAAAACCGGCGCGAGCTTGTGCGCCTTCATCGCTCGCAGATAATCGCCTGCTTCCTCGACGGGAAGATCGGTGATGAGCGCTCCATCGACGCCAGACTCGACCGCGGCCGCGCAGAACCTGTCGAGCCCAAACTGGAGGACGGGATTCAGATAGGAAAAGATGATGAGACCAGCTTTCGACTGTTGCCGGATCTGGCGGGCGATGTCGAGAACGCCAGCCAGACTTGTCCCGTGATGCAGCGCCCGCTCGCTGGCCCGCTGAATCACCGGCCCATCGGCGACCGGATCGCTGAAGGGCACGCCCAACTCGATGACATCAGCGCCCGCGCGAATAGCCGCCAGCGCGACCTCGCGCGATGTGTCGAGATCAGGATCGCCGCAAGTGATGTAGGCGACGAGTCCGGGCCGTTTGTGAAAGCGGATGGCCAAAATATTTTCCTCAAATTCCCGTTCACCACGGAGGTCGCAGAGAAAACGAAGTCCAAACTCCGTGCGCTCTGTGTTTCCGTGGTGAAAACTAAGCCTAGAACCCCAAATTCTCGCGCAAAATCCCAATGTCCTTGTCGCCGCGGCCGGAGATGTTGACTATCACAATGTCAGACTCCGACATTGTGGGAGCGCGCTTGATACATTCCGCGACCGCATGGGCCGACTCCAGCGCTGGGATAATGCCTTCCAGCCGCGCCAGGGTCCGGCAGGCATCCAGCGCCTCTTGATCGCTTGCCGATACATACTCCGCGCGTCCCTGATCGTGCAGCAGCGCGTGCTCGGGACCGATCGCCGGATAATCCAGGCCAGCGGACACGGAATGCGTCGCGGCAATCTGGCCCGCTTGATCCTGCAGAACGTACGAATACGTTCCCTGCAACACGCCCGGCCCACCGCCGTCGAAGCGCGCCGCATGTTCGCCCAAAGCGTGGCCGCGTCCGCCAGCTTCCACGCCGATCAGCTTCACCTCGGCGTCCTTGATGAACTCGTAGAACACGCCAATCGCATTGGATCCGCCGCCGACGCAGGCAATCACCGCCGATGGCAGCCGGCCTTCAGCTTTCAGAATCTGCTTGCGCGCCTCCTGGCCGATGACGCGATGGAAGTCGCGCACCATCGTGGGATAAGGATGCGCTCCCAGCACGCTGCCCAGCAGGTAATGCGTGGTGCGAACATTGGTGACCCAGTCGCGCATGGCCTCGTTGATGGCGTCCTTCAGCGTGCGCGAGCCCGACTCGACGCCGCGCACCTCTGCGCCCAGCAACTTCATGCGGAAGACGTTCAGCTCCTGCCGCCGCATGTCTTCGGTGCCCATGTAGACCACGCACTCCATGCCGAACAGCGCGCACACCGTAGCCGTGGCGACGCCATGCTGGCCCGCGCCGGTCTCGGCGATGATGCGATGCTTGCCCATACGCCGCGCCAGCAGCGCCTGCCCAATGCAGTTGTTGATTTTGTGCGCGCCGGTGTGCAGCAGGTCTTCGCGTTTCAGATAGATCTTCGCGCCACCCAACTGCTTGGTGAGCCGCTCGGCCAGGAACAATGGGGTGGGCCGGCCGGCGAAGTCCGCAAGCAGGCGATGGTACTCGTCGCGGAATGACTTGTCTTTGCGCGCCGCGGCGTAAGCAGCTTCCAGTTCCTGCAATGCCGCCATCAACGTTTCGGGAACGTAGCGTCCGCCGTACTCGCCAAAACGTCCGGGCACGGCGCGAACGCGCTGGGCTTGGCTGCCTTCTGCGGGCGGCGCAGCTAGTCGGCGAACTCTTCGCGTCGATGCTGGTTTCTTCCATCACTCCCTTTGCTTCGCCGAGGTTTGCGTTGCGCGTACCGCGGCCACGAAATCGTGCAGCCGCGCTTCATCTTTTTTCCCGGGCTCGCACTCCACGCCGGAGACCACATCGACGCCCCACGGATCGAACAGACGGAGCGCCCGGGAAACATTTTCCGCATTCAAACCGCCGGCGATAATCAGCGGCATCGCCTCCCGAATCGCAGCCGCCAATGGCGCAACTTCTTCCCACGCGAAGGGAATTCCCGTTCCGCCGCGCTAGCTGTGCCGAACCGGAATCGAGCAGGATGCGCGTCAATGCTGCCTCGCGCCGACAAGCATTCCGCAAGCTGCTCCTCACCAGCGTGCAAGATTTCCCGCGCCTGCAACGTCTTGATGATCTTGCGCTCGCCCAGTGCCTGCCGGAATTCCGGCATCTGCTCCGACGACTTCGTCGCCGTGCAACTGCACGCCGGAAAGGCCCACCTGCTGCGCCATTCGGCCACGTGCGCCGGAGTTTCGTTTACGAAGACACCGATCTTCTCAATCCCATTCGGCAGTTGCGCGATAATTTCTGCCGCCTCAGGCAGTTCAATTCGCCGCGGGCTGGGAGCGAAGATGAACCCCAGCGCATCGGCCCCCGCGGCTACGGCCATTTGCGCGTCGTGCAGGTTGGTCGTGCCGCAAATCTTCGACCCACGTCATAACCTGGCCGCCATCATCAGCTCGCGGCCACTGCCTGTGTCAGCAATTCGCGCAGCGCTTCGCCGGGACTCGGCGCACGCATCAGCGACTCGCCTACCAGGAAGGCATCGAATCCCGCCTGCCGCAAACGCGCAATGTCCTCGCCAGCTGTCGATGCCGCTCTCGGAAATCTTCAGTATGCCCGCCGGCATGAGCCCGGCCAGTTGCAACGACGTGGTAAGATCGACGCGAAATGTATGCAGGTCGCGGTTGTTGACGCCGATGGTGTCGAAGCCGGCGTCGAGCGCGCGTTGCAGTTCGATGGCGTCGTGGACTTCGCACAGAACATCGAGGCCGGTCTCTCGAGCGCTGCGAGCACAGACTGCAGTCAACTCTGACTCGGCAAGTGCAGCAACGATCAGCAGGACCGCATCGGCGCCGTGCGCACGCGCCTCCAGCATCTGGAACTCGTCAACGATGAAGTCTTTGCGCAAGCAGGGAAGGCTTGTCGCGGCCGAGGCGACCGCAAGGTTTCGCAACGAGCCCTGGAAGTATTGCTCGTCGGTAAGCACCGAAAGCGCCGCAGCGCCCGCCGTTTCCAGCTCGCGAGCAAGATCGGCAACCGGGAAATCTGCGCGGATCAGGCCTTTGGACGGCGACGCCTTCTTCAGTTCCGCGATGACGGCTGCGCCTGCGGCAGCGCGTTCCAGAAGAGATCGACGAAACCCTCTAGGCTGGTGACGCTCCGCTCTGGATTCTAGCGCCCGCACGTCAGCTGACGCTTTGGCAGCAGCGACCTTGCGGCGGGCGGCAGCGGTAATCTCTTCCAGCTTGGTGGGCATGGATGCAAAAAGTATACCTGCTGAATGGGTGGGACATCGTCGCAGCGCGGAACATAAGGGCTGCATAGAGACAATTCATCCGGGGCTGCGTCCGAGAGGGAGTCGTAGAAATTCAGGCGGAAGTTCCACGGCGGCTAGAGCCGAATCGGCTTGCAGCGTTGATGGACGGCCTGAAGGCCGTGCCCTTCAAGCCTGAAGGTCGTTCCCCTTGGGAGAATAGCTTTCCCAGCCGCGATCTACGATCCGTACTCGGAGCGGACATTGCGCCAGGCGCTCACACTGCGACGCTCAGCTTCCTCGGCAAACCCTTCGCCCACTTTTTGCAGCGTGGCAAAGATCTGCATTCCTTTTCGCAGGTAGTCAGGCGCACTCTCCCACACAGCCTCGAATTTCTCGGGATACTCGGAGGCCAGCACCGCGAGACCGGCCGCGGCGCACGCCATGCCGGCGGGACGGCGGCCAGTAAAAATCAGCACTGCCCCGGCGCCGATCGATCCGAATACAAATGCCTTCTTCCAGTTCTGCATGATCACCTCGAGGGACAAACTGCGGTCAAAGCCGCGAAATAGGTTAGAGCGATTCCAGAGCGTGGCCGTTGTATGCCTGGGTCAAATGGAGATCACATTCTAGAGCAGGTGGACGATTGTGTCGCGCGCAAAACAATTTGCTGCACGGACAAGACCACCGGACCCCCGGGCACGCGACAGGGTTGAGCGGTTTGCGGTAGAGTCCTCGCATGCGCGTGCCACCGCTTGTGCTGAGCATCGCCGGCTATGATCCCTCCTCGGGAGCCGGAATCACTGCCGACATCAAGACCGCGGCTGCGCTGGGTTGCTATGCCGTTACCTGCATTACCGCGCTGACGGTGCAGTCGACGCAGGGCGTGTTTGGCGTACAGTCGCTGGCGCCCGAACTGGTCGCGCGGGCGCTGGAGGCTCTCGCTGACGATGTGGAGATTGCCGCGGTTCGGCTGGGCATGCTGGGATCGGGCGCGGTCGCAGCCACGGTCCGTGATTTCCTGCGTTCGCGAAGGCTGCCAAATGTCGTACTGGATCCGGTGATCGCGTCGTCTTCGGGTCACGCTCTGCTGGATGACGCCGGTATTGAAGTGGTGAGGGAGATGCTGCCCTTGTGCGATGTCATCACCCCGAACATCCACGAGGCCGCCGTTCTGGCCGGGACCGAGATGCTTATCCATAACGCCAATTGGCACTCCGCGATGCGACAGTTGGCCGGCATTTTTTACGAATTTGGCGCTAAAGCGGTCGTCATCACCGGCGGCGACCTGGATCCCCCCAAAGATTTTCTTGTGACTTTTCGTTCCGGGAACGCGGAGGAAGAGATCCTTCCCGGCGAGCGGATCGAGTCGCGCTCAACTCATGGAACGGGCTGCGCCTTTGCGACCGCCCTCGCCTGTCGATTAGCCCTGGGCGACACGTTGCCGGAAGCCGTCCGCGCCGCCAAAGACTATGTGCGCCAAGCTATCGTCGCCGCCTATCCGTTGGGCAAGGGAATCGGGCCGGTGAATCATTTTGGCTGAGGGCCGCACTGCGCTCTTTACCTTGGGCCAACACAAGGTTTATGCTGGACGAAAGCGCGACTTCGATCACTTACAGCCATCTGCGGTGCGTAGAGACTGTGGGATCGAACTTCGATCACACGGAAGTAAAATTCTTCGCTGGTTAACCGCATGTTGCGAACGATTGCATCATCTCTGGCCCAATCTCTGGCTATCTTGCTGTGCGCCGGCACCTGCTTCGCCCTGGCCGGATATCTCGTCGAAAAGCACTCGTTCGATATCGGACCGCTTTTCCTCTTCCTCCTGTACTTGCTGCCCATCGGTGTGGCGGCGCTGCGCAAGCACAATGCCTCGCTGGACATCATCATCCTCAACCTTTGGCTGGGCTGGACCCTCATCGGCTGGCTTGTCGCCCTGGTCTGGGCTTGCGACACCGATGTAGAAACGGCCATGGAATAAGTCTCGCTCTCCTGACTGCTTGATTCCATCCCTCCTGAATCGTTTACGCTTTCCAGGCTATCGGTTTCAGGCTGCGGTTTTTGATGAATCCCGGCCAGAAGTTTTGGCATCAAGGCCCACCAAGCGCCTCTCCCGGCGCTCGTGGTCGAATTATCACAGGCCGCTGCTTGGTTGGTAGAAAGCGACCACCGGCGCCGCGAGTGAAAGTTCATAGGAGCGTTTCATGGCAACCGCAAGACCTTTAGCAGCAACGATGAAGGCGGCGCAAGTCCCCAGCCCCGGAGCGGATTTCCAGATTGTCGAGCGCGAGATTCCTAAACCGGATGCCGGACACGTGCGGATCAAGGTACAGGCGTGTGGAGTTTGCCACAGTGACGTGCTCACCAAAGATGGCTTATGGCCCGGAATTGAGTATCCCCGCGTACCCGGACATGAAGTTGCAGGCATGGTTGACGAAGTGGGCGATGGCGTTTCCGCATGGCAAAAGGGGCAGCGCGTGGGAGTGGGCTGGCACGGCGGCCACGACGGCACCTGCCGCGAGTGCCGGCGCGGAGATTTTCGCAATTGCCGCAATCAGAAAATCTGCGGCATCAGCTATGACGGCGGATACCAGCAATATATGGTGGCACCCGAGGAGGCCCTGGTGGCGATCCCGGACGCGCTACGTGACGTCGACGCCGGACCGCTGCTCTGCGCCGGCATTACCACCTACAACGCGCTGCGTCACAGTGGTGCGCTGCCCGGCGACCTGGTTGCCGTGCAGGGAATCGGCGGGCTGGGCCACCTCGGAATTCAGTTTGCAAACAAGTTTGGTTATTGGGTCGTGGCTATTGGGCGCGGCTCCGAAGACGCATCGCTCGCGACAAAACTGGGAGCGAAGCTGTACATCGACAGCCAATCGACAAACGCAGCCGAGGCGCTGCAAACGTTGGGCGGCGCACGGGTAGTCCTGGCGACCGCTCCCAGCTCGAAGGCGATGTCGGAGTTGATCGACGGTCTGGGGCCAAACGGCGAACTCATGGTGATCGGGGCGGCATTCGACCCCATTCAGGTCACGCCGGTTCAGCTGATCAATGGAAGTAAAACCATCCAGGGGTGGGCCGCCGGTACTCCGGCCGACTCCGAAGACACTTTGCGCTTCGCCGAACTGAGCGGTGTGCGTCCCATGCTTGAAACCTATCCGCTCGAAAAGGTCGAGGAGGCTTACGCCCGCATGCTGAGCGGCAAAGCGCAGTTCCGCGTCGTTCTGACCATGTGAGATCACATCCTGGACCTCCGGTGGAAGCCGGAGGTCTTTCCGTTTGTGATTAAGGCGGCTCGTTCTGGCTCACTCATGACTTTGCGGCTCGTTCCCCTTCAGGCGGTACACCATTCCCGTCTTGGTAACGCCCAGCGCCAGCCAACTGGCCACGTCGCGTTGCAAAGTTACATAGAACTGAGCCGCTAACTTTTTCTGCTTTTCCGCGACGTCTTCCTTGCGATCGAACTGCACTTGGAAGGCAAACTCAGCCACCAAAGATTTGTGCTCGCCGCGAGTGCGCCACAACCCGATGTCGCACTTGCCCACCAAACCCTTTCCGAAGTCCAACTGCCCGAGTGGAAGTAGTACCTCTTCCACGATGCCTTCGTTGACCAGGGAAATCTTCTCGTTCTCCGCTTTCTCGATCGCGGCCAGCGCGGGGAAAACTCTCACCAGCGTCGCCATGGAAGTTTGATCAGCCTCGTGCATCTGGCTTAATCCGAACTGGCAGTTGTGCGAGTAAAGGATGCGATAGCCGCCCACCGCGTCCTTCAGCGGCAGTATCTCCGCCTTGAACTTGATGCGATACTTGCCGGCAATCCGGGGCCGCACATCCAGGGTGGTTGCTTTTTCCTCATCCGGGTGGCGAAACTTGAATACGATCTCCGGGTCGCCTACCGGAAAGCCGTCCACATAGGAAATGCGCCGCCGCAAAATGAAAGCGTTGTTGTAAAGGCGGAAGTCAGGCGTGTCGCCAAAAATGATTTCCCGGATTTCCGGCCTCAGCCCCGCCTTTTCGTCTTCGATGAAGCCTACGCCCGTCTTTTTGGCGGTTTGCCGCACCATCTTGCCGAAGTCGCGAAAGCTCTGCGCCGAGGTGAAGCGGTCAGGCTTCAGAATGAGTTTGGCTTCCAGATACGTCACTCGATCAAGCGGTGCGCCGTCGGCATAGGTTGCTCCCGCTGCCGCTGCCGGCGAATCGGACGGTTTGGCTTTCTTGGTGACCTTATCGTGTTTGCTCTTCTTGACCTTCTCGCTCTTGTTCTTTTTGATCTTCTCGTTCTTCTTCGCCACTTCATTCCTCCAATTCTTGCGAAACAACAGTAGTTAGCTGGCTATGTTTCTCTCGACCGAAAAAGCAGATTGTAAAACCTGTCCTCACCTAGCACGCGTCGAAATTCCCGGAAGGCAAAGAGAGGAATGAAAACGCAAAATATAACAATGCTACGGCCGAGCAGATCGTCGATGCGTATCTCATGGAACGTTCTGGCCATACTTACTCCATGCAGAAGTCCTTTGATCGCTTCCTCCGCGAAGTGAAAGCCGAACACAAGTAAGCTAAATAGAAAGGCCTTGTAAATGGCTGACAGAAGCAGTGGCCTGCCTTCATATCTCCGGCCAACGTGCGCATACTCCCCGAGGAGAATGACTTTGGCAATTATAAGGGCGTTGAGCAGAGCAAAGGCATAGCTCAAATATCTGACGTGAAATTCCCTCAATAGGAGCGTGCTGTAGGTTTCGAGAGCACAAAAGAAAAATGCCAAATACGCGAAAACCCACGCAAGCTCCACCGCCTCGTGGATGGCTTTGCGTTTCAGGCTTGGCGGCCCGGAATTGTTGCTATTCGTCGACGCTGTCATGAAGTGTGAGAATCGCCCCGCATAACGATCCACGTGCCGAGGTTATCAGGGATGGACGACCAGTGTACCAAAGCAGGTGTTGCGTATCTCTTTGCCCGGACCCAGCAAGGTGTTCTTCTCGTACCCCGAAAGTACGATGTCGGGGGAGTCGTGCGCATACTTGCATACTTCGGAACCGATGCTGGTGAAGCTTTGTATCTCGGCGTAAGGCGGCACATTCAACTCTCCGAAAGACCAGTCCTGAGTGCGAAGCACAATGTGCCCGGGCTGGGGCTTTATAAACTGCTGAACGAACACCGGCAGGTCCTGCTTCACCGATTCGCTTATCAGTACGTTCGCTTCCGTCAAGTTGTCGGTATAAAGCGCCAGAGAGAGATCGGAAGGCCACCGCCCAATAAAGCTGAGCGCGGGCAATACTCCCAGCAGCACCAGCACGACTTTCTGATAGACAAACTTGTTGCGCCATACGATGTCCGCGAAAGTGACATCCGTATTCCAGAACAAGACAAGGATCAAGGCGATCATTGCTACATTCCACGGCCATACCACACTATTCCAATCAAGCCCCAGCGGCCCGAAGCTATACAAGATGAACAGGTGCATCACGATGCCATTCACTATCCCTATCTTGCGGAACCTGCGAGTTAGCAGGCATAAGCCGATACTTACTTCTATAAACGGCACGGTCCATCCCAGGTAATTTAAGTAGGAGACAGGGATATGGAGATGCAGCGTTCCCAGCACCCACGGAAACCCTTCGACAACGAACTTGCTGTTTAGCTTTTGCAGCCCGCTATAGAAGTAGGTACAGCCCATGATGAGGCGGCAGATGTTTACCGCATCCTGCCGTCCCCGGATGTCATCGGGCTTCCACGAGAAACAACCCAGGGCAATTAACATCAGCCAGTACTGATAGGCCCAGGGCTGCCACCGGGTCTGGTCCAGCAGCGAGTACAGGGCGATGAATGCGACAAACGAGACAAGGTAGGGTCGCGGCCGGGGAGCGAAGGCGATTGCGACAAGCAGAAGCAGCACAACCCCGAAACAGAGGTAGTCCAGCGGGTACGGAATTCGCGGTAGGCCGTGGAAGACTGGAACCAGGGGGTAGAAGCGCGAACTAACCCACAGCTTGGGGGACAGCAAGAGGCTGGCGACGAATCCCACGACCACAATCGTTTTAGTGCGAAGCGCCGTTTTGTCGGCCAGGGTTTCGAGATTGGTGGCAACCGAGGCCTGTTGTCCGCGGGGAGAGACAGAACTTGGGACCGATGGCTGGATCTGGTTTACGTTTGAACTCGCTCCCATGCTCTGGTATTGGCCCCTATCCCGGTGTCAAATTCGCCAGCAGCTGCTCTGTGTCTGTCCCCACCCGCATCCCGCGCTGCAAGAATCATGACAGGTATGAAGTTGGAATTCGTGCTGCCGGATCCCGGGGAACCCAAAATTACATTTGGTTGATCTTGTGGTCAGACATCCGACTGTCCCGCCGCAGCCGGGGACACATCCACACATTTAATCACGCGGTCCGCCCCTGTCAAGATCAAAGCGGCTGCCATCGCATGCCGCGCCGCGCTAACTGGCTGGAAGGGGGCTGTGATGGAACCTGGACCCCAAACGCATTTGCCGTCTGTTTAATATTCCTGCACCTGGCTTTGGGTGGGCCTCGATATCAGGTAAACTTCACTAAACCGGTCGCGATGAAACCTTACTACCGACTGCTCTTTTTGGGGTGCCTCTGTTGTGCGTTGTTACTGGCGGCCTCGCTGTGCCCTGCGGCGGCTGCCCCGGGTACTCCTTGGGTCCCAACCCGGCCCGATACCGACGCCAACACCCGGAAGGGTTTCGAACATTTCTACGAACTCGATTACGACAAGGCAATCCGCGACTTCGAAGCCGCTCAGCAGGCCCATCCCGACGATCCCTTCGCGGTCAACCACACCCTGGGCGCCATTACCTTCAAGGAGCTGTCCCGCATTGGGGCGCTGGATACTGAGTCTTACGCTGGCGACAGCTTTATGAACAAGAAGGCGGCGGTGCCGCTCGATCCCGCCGTGCGCGACCGGGTCAAGCAGCTCACCGCGCAGTCTCTGGCGCTCTCCCAGGCCAAGCTCGACAAGAATCCCAACGACGTGAACGCGATCTACGCCCGCGGGGCTACTCGTGCCTTGGAGTCGACGTACGTTGGCCTCGGAGAAAAATCCTGGTTCGCCGCACTGCGCATCGCCGTGGCCGCACGCCACGATAACGAACGCGTGCTGGAACTCGATCCTAAGTACGTGGATGCCAAGGTTGGCATCGGCACCGACCTGTACATCGTCGGCTCACTCAGCTGGCCCGCCAAAGTCGCCGCGTCGGTGGTTGGACTCAGCGGCAACAAGCAGAAGGGGCTGGAGTATCTCCGCCAGGCTAGCACCAGCAGCCATGTGGAAGTGGCCACCGATGCCAAAATCATGCTGGCGCTGTTTCTGCGGCGCGAACAGAAGTATGCTGAGGTTCTTCAGCTGGTCAATAGCATGACCAACGAATACCCACGTAATTTCATAATGGCAGCTGAGTACGCTCACCTGCTCAACGCCGCTGGTCATGGGCAGGAAGCCATCGCCGCCTATCGCAAGGTCCTGGCCGGTTGCCGTAACAATGCCTATAACCAGTGCCGCATCGCCGTCCCCGCCTTCGGGCTCGGGGAATCGCTGCGCGGACAAAAAGACTACGCCGCCGCCGCCGAAGCCTACGAACTGGCCGCCGGCAGCGCCAAGGATGATCCCAGCCTGCAGCAACGCGCCACTTTGGCCGCGGGCGAAATGTATGACGTGCTCCAGAAGCGCGACACCGCCCTGGAAAAGTACAAAGCGGTCATCGCCGAAAACTCCGCTTCCAACTCCGCCGACCTGGCGCGCCACTATCTGAAGCAGGCGTACACCAGTCCCTAAGGCCCTCCTGGTTCCAGGGTTCTCACGAATTGTCATCCCGACCGCAGGCTTCAGCCCCAGCGGAAGGATCTGCCGTTTTCAGCGCCGGGATCAGGCCGTCACGGAAACTGCGTTCGGCTGCACCTCGGTCGTTCCGCTGCCGCTCTGCCCCTGCTGGAAGTCCTGCTGTAGCGTGCTGAAAACCGTTTGCGCGGTTGACAGGTCGCCGGATTGCAGCGCCTGGCCCAGCTGGGTGAACAAGCTGCTGATGCCGTTTTGCCCGCCGCCTTCGCCGCCGCCGCCGCGGTGATGATGATGGTGACCGCCCGACTGTACCGCGTTGGCCTGCACCTGCTGAATAGCGGCGAAATCCTGCTGCGCCGCCGACAGGTTGCCAGACTGCAAGTCCTTCGATAGCTGGGCAAAAGCCTGCGCCATGGGACTGGTGCTCGTCGCCGTGCTGGATGACGAACTGGATGTGGACTGGGGCTCCATTTGCGTCAAAGTGGCAAAGTCGGATTGCGCCGCCGACAAATTGCCCGACTGTAAGTCCTGTCCTAGTTGCGCGAACTCCTGGCGCATCTGGCTCTGCAAGCTTTCCCGGCTGTCATTGACATTGAACAGATTGCTACTGGAGATACCTGCTACAGACATTGCTGGCTCCTCTCAACTTGACCGCTTGTCTTACTGCCCTAATCGGCAGGGCCCGACCGAACTTCAGTCAGCGGCTGCCTCACAATCCCTAATGCAAGCCTCTGGCCAAAGCAGCCTACCCTTTGGGTTTGCCGAAGCCCTTGCTCCACCAACACTTAGTTCAGCGGACTCCGATAACGCGCTCTCCCACCCAGGCACTCCCGGCAATGTCTGCCCAATACAGATAGGCAAAACCTGCCCGGCGGCTGGCGATTGGTGGCGGGGCTTCTGAACGGAAAATGGAATGGTGGTTGCGGGAGCGTTTGTGGTGGGTTTAACTTTTCACCAACAACTGGCAACTGGCAACTGACAACTGACAACTGCCTAAGGCCAGATTGTCAGCGCCGTCTTGCTCAAGATCTGCTCTTTCGCCGCATCGCTGATAGACAGCTTGCGGAGTTCGGCCAGGTTGTTGGCAATCTCCGGCACTCCCGGTCCCGGCCAATCCGTCCCAAACAGCGTCTTATGTGCGATCTCTTCCAGCCGGGGAAAATACTTCAGCAGCGTTTTCGGCGGAATTCCGCTGATATCAAGGTAGACATTGCGATGCCGGCGCACCAGGAAGAACGCGGTGTCCATCCATAGCGGCCGCCCGCCATGCGCCAGCAGAATCTTTAGTCGCGGAAAATCCACCGCAACGTCGTCAACATACATCGGATCGCCATACTTGTTGCGCGCCCCGGGAAAGATCGACGTGCCGGTATGAAACATGACCGGAATCCCGTTGGCTTCGGCCGCCCGGTAGATGATCTCCAGCTCTTTCACGCCGTGTACATAGTCGTTGGGATAAAGCAGCTGATGGGGCGGATGGATCTTCATCAGCTTGATCCCCAGCCGCACGATCTGCTCCATGTCGGCTAGAACGTTCGTCGTATGCCGCGGATGAACGCTGCCGCAAGGAATCAGCCGCTTGGGATCTTCTTTCACGTAGTTGGCGATGAACTCGTTGACTGCGGGCGTGAAGCCGATCACCTCCGGCGCCACATAGTTAATCAGCACTGCGCGATCGATCCCAATCTCATCCAGATGCTTGAGAAATGCCTTCGGCGAGCGGCAGTATTCCGCAACCTGGTCAAAGTCCTTGCGCGACTTCTTCATCAAGGCCAGCGCTTCCGGCTTGAACAATTCGATCGGCTGGATGTGAATGTGGCAGTCGGTAATCATGATTTAGTGGCTAGTGGTCAGTGGCTGGTGTTTAGTTGAAGGGGTTCTCCCCAAGTTCTTACCAAAGCATCTGTCATCCTGAGCGGAGGCGCGCCGGTTTTCCGCGCCGGAGTCGAAGGATCCCTATACCAGCGAACGACTCTAGTTCCGCAACTGGCAACTGGCCGCCGACCACTAGCCGCTACCGTCAGTTCGTGCACGCCATTATTGCCCGCTTAGCAAACACTCGTACCATCTCCCGCCGATACTCTGGGGTCAGCGCCGATGTGGTCAACGGTTTCGCCGTCCCCGCCGCCAGTTCTGCAACGCGCTCGGCAATCTCTTCGGTCGGCACGATGCCGATAAGCCGCGCATCGGCGTCCTTCACCAGGAACGGCGCAGGATTGACCGCGGTAATGGCCACTCGCGCGTCTTCCACGCGCCCCGACTTCATCTTGAGCGCCACCGCAACTCCCGCCAGCGGATAATCAATGCTGCCGCGGATCCGCATCTTCTGATAGCTGCCGCGCCATCCGGCTGCCGACTCCGGCAGATGAACTCGCGTAACGATCTCGTTCGCAGCAAGATGCAGCCGCACGATGCCATCGTTCACGTAGAACTCTGACAATGGGGTACGCCGTAGTCCCTGCGGTCCGGCAATCTCGACTTCTGCTCCCAGGCACAGCAGCGCCGGCGGTGTGTCGCCGGAAAACGCCGCCCAGCAGAAATTTCCGCCCGGAGCCACATGGCACAAGTTGCCGTCCTTCTTAAGGCAAAAGCCGCAACTCTTGCGCCACAGCAGCGATTGGTTGTACCACAGGCAGCGCGTGTCCAGGCAGACATTGCCGCCCAGCGTTCCCATGTTGCGCAACACCGGCGATGCCACGGTTTTCACCGCCTCGTAAAACACCGGGTAATCCTTGCGAATGATCGCGGAGTGTTCGATGGCGCTGAGCGTGGTCAGCGCGCCAATCTCTATCCCATCGCCAGGAACGTTGCGAATGCCGCGCAATTCGCCTACCCCGCGCAAGTCCAGCACGTAGGGCGGCGTGAATAGTTTTTGCTTCATCGAGGGCAGCAAGTCCGTCCCGCCGGCGACGATTTTCACTTCGCCGTCGTGTTTCGTCAGCAGGCGACAGCTTCATCGAGTGTCTTCGGGCGCAGCAGTTGGAAGCTGGGGAGACTCACCGTTTACCTCCCGCAACTGATCCTGCTTGAGAACCCTGTCGCGCCGGATCCAGGGCATGCCGCGTCGGTCCTTTGCCGCGGAACCACAGCGAACCGCCATGCTCGCGAAACTTTACGGGAGCCGTGGGATCGACCGACTCGGTCATCTCAATCCGCTTCATGCCTTTTTGCGCGCGCAAGGCCGACAAGATACGCTCGGGCGTAAAGGGACTCTCACGCAGTCGGACTCCCACAGCGTGGTAGATGGCATTTGAAATTGCCGGAATCGTTGCCGCCAGCGATCCTTCCCCCGCTTCCTTCGCGCCGAAGGGCCCTTCGGGATCGATACTTTCAACGATAATGCATTCGATATCGGGGGATTCCGCGGCCGACGGGCTGCGATACTCCAGCAGTCCGGGATTCATCAGCAATCCGTCTTTCCACACCATCTCTTCGTCCAGCGCCTGGCCCAGTCCCATCCATACCGAGCCGATCACTTGGCCTTCCACGGCAACCGGATTCAGCGCCCGCCCGCAATCGTGCGCCGCCCAAATCTTATGCACCGTCACTTCGCCCGTCTCCTCGTCGACACTCACGTCGGCCACCTGCGCCGAATAGGAATACGCCGGCGAGGGCCCCACTCCGCCGCCCTTGTGTTTTCCACCACGGGCCTCCACCGGGGGAGCATACGATCCCGTCCCGGTCAGCGCACCATGAAAGTCAATTGCCGAGACCACCGCCTCCTCGAAGCTCATGTGCTCTTTGGGGCCTTCTTCTTTCCGTGTCTGCAACACCGAGCCGCGTAGAATTTGCCCATCCACATGGCCTCGCGCCACTTCTTTTTCTTCCGGTATCTTCGCCGTGCTCGACTCACTGCCATCCGCACCGGCGCCGCGCTTATACACGCGATCGTCGCGCAGGATCACGTCTTCCGGAGCGCAGTTCATGCGCTTTGCAGCTGCACTCACAATGTTCTTCTTCACCTCCTCCGCCGCGCGCAGAGCAGCGTTGCCCGCCATGAAGGTCACGCGACTGGAATACGATCCCAGATCGATCGGCGTCAGGTCGGTATCGGCGGCAATGACCCTAACCCGCGCCAGATCGCAACCCAGGATTTCCGCCACTACCTGCGCCGTCATCGTGTCCGAACCTTGTCCAATGTCCGACGCGCCGGTGTACACCACCACGCCGCCATCGCGATCGATCTTGATGTTCACCGTCGAGTGCGGCATGTCGGAGCGGATGATGCTGTTGGCCGCGCCGCTCACGTAATGGCTGCATGCCACGCCTAGTCCGCGACCTCTCGGCATCTTGTCTTTGCGTTCTTCCCAGCCGGATCGCGTAATCACCTGGTCGATGCATTCCGGTAGTCCGTAACTCAGCACCCGCAGGCCGTTCACCGTGACCGTCGGCGGCTTCAGGAGATTGACGCGCCGCACCTCAGCGGGATCGAGCTTCAGCGTCGCCGCGATCTCGTCCATCTGCGACTCGAAGGCGAAGCGCACGTTTACCGTGCCGTGTCCGCGCATGGCGCCGCAGGCGGGCTTGTTCGTCAACACTCGATATCCGTCGTAGCGAATGTGAGGGATGTCGTACAGCGCGCCGATCAGCGCGCCGGAATACAGAATCGTGACCACCCCATACGAGCAATAGGCGCCGCCGTCCTGAATGACCTTGCACGCGACTGAGGTCACGCGGCCGTCTTTCTTTACGCCCGTTTTCAAATCGACGATGGTGCGCGGACGTCCACGATGCGCCCAGAAAACTTCCTCGCGCGTGTAGGTGATCTTCACCGGAGCCTTGGCCGCGCGCGCCGTCACTGCCGCGATGATCTCCAGCGGGATGATTTCGCTCTTGCCGCCGAAGCCGCCGCCCACCAGCGGCTTGATCACGCGGATCTGCGACATTGGCAACTCCAGCACCAGCGACAATTTGTGTTGCAGGTAGTACGGCACTTGCGTCGACGACCACACCGTCAGGCGTCCCAGCTTGCCGGTGTGGGGATCGAGTTCGAAGTTGGCCAGCGTGCAGTGCGGCTCCATCGCCGCATGCGTCACTTCGTTGGCGATGTAGCGGGCCTCGGCAACGTAGTCGGCCTCGGCAAACCCTTTTTCCGGATCGCCGAACACATGGTGATAATCTTTCTCAATATTGTGCGGGCGGTTTTCGTGAATCAGGTCAGTCTCCGCCTTCATCGACTCTTCGGGATCGAAATACGCCGGCAACGGCTCATACTCCACATCGATCAATTCCAGCGCGCGCTCGGCAATCTCTTCCGTCACGGCGGCAACACAGGCGACGTGATCGCCAACATAGCGAACCTTGCCAACCGCCAACGCCGTCTCATCATGGCCGACAGGAAGAATGCCATACGGATTGGGCGCGTCTTCGCCCGTCACTACAGCAACCACGCCGTCCAGGGCTTTGGCGCGCGAAGTGTCGATGCTCTTGATGCGCGCGTGCGGATACGGCGAATGCAGGATCTTGCCCACCAGCATGCCGGGAAGGGTGAAGTCGTCAGCGTACTTGCCGGCGCCGGTGGTCTTGCCCGCTGCGTCAATCATCGCAACGGATTTGCCGATAACGGAAAAATCAGTCATGAAAATCAGCCTTTAGAAATCAGCAATTAGCGATTAGCACTTAGCAACTAGTCCAAAGTTGTGTCGATCCTGAGCGCAGGTGCGCCGCTCTTGCGCGCCGGAGTACGAAGGACCCCTATCCAACGCTGTCCTATTGGGCATGTTTCCGACCCTACTTCGCCTCCACCAACTCCTGCTTCATACCTTTTTGTTCGGCATCGAGCGCCGCGCGGATCGCCTGATACATCTGCGAATATCCCGTGCAGCGGCACAGGTTGCTGCTGAGCGCATCGCGAATCTCGTCCTCGCTGGGATCGGGATTGTTGGCCAGCAGCCACTTGATCGTCATCATGAATCCCGGCGTGCAGAAGCCGCACTGCGAGCCGCCGAAATCGCCATAAGCCTTCTGCAACGCCGCCAGACACGCCGTGATCGGCGACGCCTTCAACGGTCGTGATCTCCTGACCTTCACAACTGGCCGCCAGCATGGTGCAGGAAAGCATCGGCACGCCGTCGATTTGCACGGTGCACGCGCCGCAGGACGAGTCGTCGCAGGCGCGCTTGGAGCCAGTCAGATCAAGGTCCTGGCGCAGCACATCGAGCAGCAGCTTGCTCGGCTCGATGGCCAGTTCGTGAGTGCGTCCGTTGACGCGAAGTTCGATCAGAGTTTTTTTCATCAGAAATACCTTTTCTCGAAGGGCTCTTAGCTCTTAGTAGCCACGATGCCTCCGCTCTGTTTGCTAAAAGCTAAGAGCTAACAGCTAATCGCTTCCTTCAATACACCGGTACCTTGGGATCGATCTGTCTTGCCCAGCGATCGATTCCGCCTCGCAACGATTGCACCTTTTCAAATCCCTGCTGCCGCAGCCATGCGGTCACGTTCATCGAGCGCACGCCGTGATGGCAAACCACCACAATATGTTTCTCCCGATCAAGTTCCTCATTGAATCGCGCCGGAATGTCATTCATCGGGATGTGTTGACTGTTCTCGATCCTGGCCGTTTCAAACTCCCACGGCTCCCGACAATCGAGTACCACAACGTCAGAGTTCGCCTCCAGCAGCGCCTGCAACTCTTCGGGTGCGATTTCGTAATCCATTCGTTACTTCCCCGCCCACTTCGGCCGCCGCCGCTCCATGAATGCCGCTATGCCTTCCTGCGCGTCGGCGGTCTTCATCAGTTCGTCAAAATAAATCTGCTCGGCGCGGGCCAAGCCTTTGTCGAAGTGGATCGCGTCCCACGAATAAAGCGCCTTCTTGGCCATCGCAATCGCCGCCGAACTCAACTGCGAAACCCGCTGTACACATTCGGCAACCAGCGTCTCCGGATCGTCGGCCAGGCCATTCACCAATCCCGCGGCAAGCGCTTCGTCGCCCGATAGCGTTCTTCCTGTCAGTACCAGGTCCGCTGCCAGCTTCTGTCCCACAATGGAGGACAAGGCCACACAAGCCACCGGCGGATAGCAGCCCAGCTTGATCTCAGGGAATCCCCACACCGAGTCAGGCGAGGCATACACGATGTCGCACATCAGCGCCAGTTCCGCGCCTCCGCCCAGGCAGTGCCGGCGCACGCTGGCAATGGTCAACTTGCTGCTGCTCACTACCGAGCGGATGACGCTATGGAATGCTGCCAGCATGCCGCGGACTTTGTCCGGCGTGTGCGCCGCGATGTCCACACCGCTGGAGAACGCACGCTCGGAGCCGGCAAACACAATGGCGCTGATCTCCGCACGTGTCTCGATCTGCTCCAGAGCGGCGCGTAGCTCCTCCATCATCGGAATGTCGATGACATTCAGTGGCGGGTTGTTGAGCGTCACTCGCGCCGCCGGAGGCTGCAGCTCGACCGCGATGCGCGTGAAACTGGTTGCCGTTGTTGTCATACTTACTTTCCCGTAAACTTTGCCGGACGCTTCTCGACGTAGGCTGCCAGGCCTTCCTTGGCGTCTTCGCTCTCAAACAGCAGTTGCTGGTTCTCGCGCTCCAGGGCCAAGCCAGCTTCGAGGGGAATCTCCCAGCCGGTCTGCACGGCGCGCTTGATCCGCCCCACCGCCTTGGCCGCTTTGTTCGGCGGGCAGAACTGGCGTGCGTATTCCATCACGCGATCCATAAAGTTCTCGCCTGCGAAGACGTCATTCACCAGTCCAAGCTGCTTCGCCTCATCGAACGAGAACGTCCTCCCGGTCACCATCAATTCAATCGCTTTCGACTTCCCCAAAAGCCGCGACAGGCGCTGGGTTCCGCCCGTCCCTGGCAGCACTCCAAGATTCACCTCGGGCAATCCGATCTTGCCGCCGTCCTTGCGGGCGATGCGCAGGTCGGCCGCCATGGCGATCTCCAACCCTCCGCCCACGCAGTGCCCATTCAGCGCCGCAATCACCAGCTTGGGCGTGTTTTCCAGACGCAGCAGGGTCTCGTTGGCGTGCAGGCAGAAGTAATACTTGAAGGTGGGATCCACCTCCGTCAGCATCTGGATGTTCGCGCCGGCGCAGAAAAATTTCTCGCCCGCTCCGGTCAGCACGATCACATGAACATCGTTGTCCATCCGCGCCTGGAGGATGGCGTCGTCGAGCTGCCGGTTCATCTCATAGCTGTAGGTATTGGCGGGCGGATCGTTGAGCTCGATAATGCCCACGCCCGACTCCACGCGGTAGCGGATCAATGGTTTCATATCGGCCGTCGATGTTGTGCCATGTACTGTAGCCGCGTTTGTCGTAACCGTATCCATCGTCTTCTATGTCCGTTTTTTCGGCGTGGGCGATTTGCGCGAAGCCGTTTTCTGCTTGGAGCGCGTGGCCCTAACCCGATCGATCCGCCCGGCTTTAGTTTCCCCACGGATGCCTTGCAGGAAGATATCGCTGATCTCCCGCGCCAGGACCTTCGCCTCGGGATCGACTCGCGGGTTGTACCAGGTATAGAGCCAGTTCATCATGCCGAAGAGGCCCATGACCGCGGTGCGAGTGGCGATTCCGCGGGCGGCTTTCGCAGCCACGCCGACTGACTTCAGGCCTTCGGTCTTGGCCAGGTCCTCCACCAGTCCAACGCAGATGCGGTAGTACTCGCGCTTGATGCCGGCGAGCTCGACCCCGTAGCCGTTCTTCAGCACGTCGTCCTCGTGCGACAGCACCTTCATCGCCTTCTGCTTGGCGACGGAATACTCCACATGATTGTGGATGAAGATGCGAATGCGGGTCTGCGGGATCGCTGGTGGCGGCCAAGCGCTCGCGCAAGCGCTCGACGATGGTGGCAAAGGTGTGCTGCTGGATGAAGTAGAGCAGCTTTTCTTTGGATTCGAAGTAATAATAAAGACCGGCCAGGGAGATGCCGCTCAGGCGCGACAGGTCGCGCATGGAGGCGCCATCGTAGCCCTTGTCGGCAAAGACCTCGGTGGCATAATCCAGGATCTCAGCCAGACGGCGGTCGAAGCGTGTATCGTTAGGCGAAGGATGTTCCAGGGACTCGAGTTGTGGAGGGAGTGGACATAACGGCTTGCGCGGGTTCGGCGCTCAGTTTCTGTCGAACGTTCGTTCCAATTTTACTCGCCCGAGGAGAGCTGGCGCAAGCCCGCCGGCCGACATTTTAGTAGGCGAACCAGCCCTCCGCCGCGGTGAGCCATGGCGAGCATTTTCCGTCTCGACGCCAGCCCTGCCAGCTGGCCGGACCAGCCCTCGCGGAACCCGAGTACGGCGGCCGGAGGGAAGAGACGAAGGTCAGGGTGGGCGTGTTGCCGGCCATTTCCGCGCTCCGGTCACAGCTCCGTTGACAACTGTGGCTGCGAACAGGCAAACTGCTGCATCCTGAAGATTTGTGTTCCTGGAGCTTGTAACGAGAACACGATCGCGGCACCCACGAGCGAATTGATGACCGCGCCACAACGCGTTTCGTATCGCATGGAGTCCACGCTGGAGAGCGTGAACAAGGCCGAGGAAATGGCCGAGCAGCAGGCCGCGCGGGCGGGTTTGGACGAGGACACGCGCGGCGGATTCTCCATGGCAGTGCGCGAGGCGATGATCAATGCGGTCCTGCATGGCAATGCCTACGATACGGCCAAGCGGGTCAACCTGAGCTTCGAGCAGAACGACCAGGAGTTGATCGTGACCATCACCGACGAAGGCAAAGGCTTCGTTCCGGAGGAGGTCCCCGATCCGCTGGCTCCGGAGAATCTTTTGAAAGATTCAGGCCGTGGCATATTCTTAATGCGGGCATTCATGGATGAGGTTCGGTTCCGCAAGCTGAACCCCGGCACTGAAATCACTTTGATTAAGCGGCTCCCGGGCACTGACCTGGACCGCCAGGAGGCTTCCACGTGAGTATGAAAGCGAGCACCCGGCAGGTAGATGGGATCACCATCGTCGATTTGAGTGGACGGATCACTCTGGGCGAGGGCAGCGTGGTTTTGCGCGACGCCATCAAGGACCTGCTGGGCAAGGGACAGAAGAAGATCCTGCTGAACCTGGGCGATGTCAGCTACATCGACAGCTCCGGCATCGGCGAACTGGTCAGCGCCTTCACCTCCGTCCGCAATCAGGGCGGCGAACTGAAGCTGCTGCATCTGACCAAGAAAGTCCACGACCTGTTGCAGATCACCAAGCTCTATACCGTCTTCGACGTGAAGGACGACGAGGCTGGAGCCATCGCCGCTTTTAGCCGATAGCGTCGGCAAGCTCTGTCACCTGAACGATCTTCGGCGCCCTTCTGCGTTCTCGCGGAAGGGCGTTGTTGTTTTACTCGCTCCTCGCTGTTCATCTCGGCGTATAGCGATCAGGATAATGATAGAATTGCCGGCAGTCGAATCCGTGAAGCACCAGCAAAAATTTACCGTTGTCATCGAACGTGACGAAGAGGATTATTACGTCGCGACAGTGCCCGCCCTGCGCGGCTGCCACACTCAGGCAAAAACCCTCGATACCTTGATGAAGCGCGTCCGCGAAGCCATTGAGCTGTGTCTGGCCAGTGAAGAGGAGTTGGACACCCAACTCGAACTGGTGGGCATACAGCAGATCTGCATATGACACGGCTGCCTCGCCTTTCAGGCAAGGAAGTCGTGCGAGTTCTCGAGCGAATCGGTTTCCACGTCGTTCGAGTTCGAGGAAGTCACACCTTCCTAAGACATCCTGATGGAAGGGCCACAGTGGTCCCCGTCCATTCGGGAGAGATCATTGGACCTGGGCTTCTACGCACGATTCTGCGAGATGTGGAAGTCTCCAATGAACAATTCCGTCAGTATCTCTGACATTTCGTCTCCCCAGTCACAGTACCGCCCTAAATTGCAACATGAGCGATAGCAGGTCTACAATTCTTTCATGCCCCGAATATCGCGACTCGAAAAAGACCAGGTTGATCCGGAAACTGGCAAGATTTACGACACTTATCTCGCCGAACGCGGCAATGTCCCCAACATGTTTCGCACGGTGGCGCACCGGCCGGAGATCTTTCGGACGATGATTGCGCACTTCCGCGCGGTGATGAATACCGGAACGGTGCCGGCGAAGCTGAAGGAACTGGCGATCGTGCGCACCTCGCAGCTCAATCGCTGCGAATATTGACTGGCCTCGCACACCGCCTTGGCAAGGCGGCACGGTTGGAGCGAGGAGCAGATCAGCGATCTGGCGAACTTCCGCAATCGCACCCATTTTACCGACGCCGAGAAAGCTGCCCTGGAACTGGCGGAGCGGACCACGCTCGATCCCAATGGGGTGGACGACGCGTTCTGGAACGAGCTGCGCAAGCATTTTGACGAAGGCGAGATCATCGAACTGCTGGCCGCGATCGGGCTGTTCAACTACTTCAATCGCTTCAACAACGCGCTGCACATGGAGCCGACGAAATAAGCTTCGAGCTACGCAGCCGCGCAGCTTGAGCACCGTCAACAATGTCCTACCGTTGACCGCCAGGAGAAAGCTTGTGGCTTGTGGTCCGAAGCTAGCGGCGGTTAGCTTGTGGCTCGGAGCTCGCGGCTAATAGCGATTTTCGGCGCGAATCGCATTCCATAGAACAACACTGCGGCCGAGATTGCTACGGCCACGACCATCGCCGTCAATCCCATCTCCAGATTGCTGCGGTCCGAGATATAGCCAATCAGCGTGGGCGAGAAGGCATCGCCGAGCAGGTGGATGGTGAAGATATTCACCGCCAGCGCGGTGGCTCGAATGCGGGCGCTGACCGAGTTAACCAGCGCGGCATTCAGCGGAGCGGTATTCAGCAGCAGGAAAAATTCGCCCAGGAAGATCGCGGGATACATGGCAGGTCCAGGGAAGTAAATAGCGACCACGACGGCGGGAATCGCAGAGCGCCATACCGACCGCTGAGACCAGTTGATAGGCGGCAGGGGTTCGCCGCAGCAAACGGTCGCCAAGCCAGCCTCCCAGCAGAGTGGCCACCGTTCCGGAGACGACGGTCATGCCGCCAAAGATAGTATTGGCGCGCTCCAGCGGGAGATGGCGCATGCGGACCAGGAAGGTCGGCATCCATACTTGCAGTCCGCCGATGGCGAAGGTCATCATGGCCGCGCCGAGAGTGACGGTCCAGTAGGCCTTGTTGCGGATGAGGCCGAGGACCGAGCCGCGCTCAGCGCTGTCCGCCAGGTGATCGCTGGCGCCGCGAGTCGGCTCTCGCAAGCCGAGGACCGCGAACGCCAGCACAAATCCCGGCAGCGCCGAGATCATGAAGGGAGCGCGCCAGCCATAGCGCTCGCCGAGGTATCCGCCGATGAGGTAACCCAGAGCGCTGCCTACCGGCGTCGCAAGATAAAAAATTCCCATCACTCTTCCGCGAATGTGCTCGGGATACAGGTCAGCCAGAAATGCGGGCGAGATAGCCACGAAAGTCGCTTCGCCGATGCCGACGATCACGTGCCGCAGCAGCAGTTCGTCGTAATTGTGGGTGACCGCGCTCAGCAGCGTGGCCGCGCTCCAGACGAAGGCGCCCGCTGCCATAATCCGTTTGCGCGAATAGCGGTCGGCCAGGGGAGCGACCAGCGGCGCGGCTACCATGTAGCACACGAAAAAGGCGGAGGTGAGAAAGCCAACCTGCGCGTCGGTGAGCGCAAACTCCTTCTGCACTAAAGGCTGCACCGCAAACAGCACATTGCGGTCAATGTAGTTCAGGAAGTTCAGGCCGGTGAGCAGCAGCAGTGCGACGGTCGCGCTGGTTTTGGCAGACATGGGTGCGCGGGGAGAATACCACGACGCTGCCGTGCCGGGTAACCCGGCGGCAATCCGAGGGGTCTTTGTGAGGGTCACGCCGCGAAAGGATGAGGCGCGAAAGGATGAGTTGCTTCTGCTGCCGGACTTGTCTACCCTTTCTGAGCTACTGCATACCAGCAATAAAACTTTGCGGAGGCTACATGAAGTGCCTGTTGCCGTTTCTTCTAGTATTCACGTTTTCTGCGCCGCCGTGGCGCAGAGCTCGGGAAGCACGCAGACCTCGGTGACTGCGCAGACTCCGGAGAGCACGCAGACCACGGCTCCGCCCTCTGCGCCGTCCTCGCAGCCGGAGCAGCGGCTGTTTTTCCCCAAGGGCTGGTATTGGGGTTGGGGACAGTTTGATCTGGCTCCGCCGCACAACGAGATCGATCCCAATCTCTGCGCGTCCAATGCGGGTGCGCCGGCCAGTATGGCGGCGTGAACGCGCAAGTGCAATGCCTTTGCGCGTTACAGATGTCGGGAGCTGTGGAGATTCGTCCGATCGGCAGGACCGTCGTCCGCCGCCTGATGTTCTTCTACGAGCCCGAATTTTCTCTTCGGCAAGAACCTTCCGCAAACGCTCTACACCTGGTCGTGGAGCGGATCGGCATGGAGTTCGAATGGGGCGTCGGGCATAGACCTGCCCAAGCGCTTCGAATTCCGCTTCACCACGCATCCCAAACTCGTGCGCTTCGGTTCGCGCGATCAACCGCTGGGGCCGGCATGGCTCGGACCGGATGGCCCCTGGGGACAGTACAACACCATCGGCATTCGCAAATACTTTGGAAGCCGGCCGAAGGACGCTGAGTAAAGGCCGGCTGGCAAACAGCGGCGCGTCAGCAAGAGCTTGATTGAGATTCCAGCAGCGTAACCTGGTCTCACTTTTTCGGTCTGGGATAACGCGCGATCACCACCGTCCCAATGCCGCCGCGCGGGCGGAATTCGCCCTTCACTTCCGCCCACTTGGGTCGAGCGGCCCGGACTACGTCTTCCAGCACGCGGTTGACGATGTTCTCCTGGAAGATCCCGAGATTGCGATAGCAGGTCAGATATTCCTTCAGCGACTTCAGCTCCAGGCAATCTTTGTTGGGCATGTAGCGGATCCACAAGATGCCAAAGTCGGGCAGCCCGGTCTTGGGGCAGACGGAAGTGAATTCGGGAATGTCGATCACGATTTCGTAATTGGGAAACTGATTGGGCCAGGTCTCGATTTCCGGAAACCTGACATCCAGGCCGGAGCTGGCATGTTCCGGAGTGTAGCGCGCGCTTTTTGCCATGCTTTTATTGTAGCGGCAGCGCGAGGCTGGCACGCGAGCCTCGAGGAGCGCAGAAGCGTGGGCGAGCGACGCTGCCCGCGAAGGCCGCGAGCAAGCTGCGCGAAAACCTATGCCCGGGGCCGAACTTGATCGGTCTGTCCCCGCACTGCTGAATGATCTTCGCGTTCAGTTCGGCCCCAAGCAGAAGCAAGAAATCCCGACCAATACAACCAGGTCAGCAGGGCAACGCCGCCTCCCAACACGCCGTAGGTTTTGTTCAGATGCGAGAAGCGATGGAAGTACAGACCGAGGGCGTCGGAGAAGAGGATCCAGCCGATCACGGCCAGCACCGCACCCGGCAGGCAGGAGGCGAAGCGCTGTTTCAGGTTTGGGGCCAGGAGATAGAGCAATACGACTGCGATCACCATAAAACCCACTGCCAGGACGTAGCGCAGTATCGGCCACAACAGCGCGAAGACGTGCGCCAGGCCAAGATGGCCGGCGAGAAGTTCTCCGAAGCGTGGGCTGACCTCGAGGAACACGAGCGCCAGCGTCACCAAGGTCGCGGTAACGAACAGGAGTTCGAGCGCCAGCAAGCGCGTCTTCCAGAATGGCCGGGTTTCCGGAACATCGTAGGCGACATCGAGGGCTTCGATAATCTCGGCGAACCCGCTGGAGCAGGTCCAGAGCGTGCCGATAAGGCCGAAAGAGAGCAAAGCGCCGCGACTGGGGGTAATGACATCGGCTGCGATCCGGCGAATGAGGCCGAGCTCTCGGGTGGAGCGACGCTGGCCAGGGTGCTGACGATGGTATCGAACAGGTCCGGAATCGGAAGGTAGGCCACAATGGCCGCCAGGGTGATCAGGGCGGGAAAAAATGCCATCACAAAGTAGTAGGATAGGGCCGCGGCAAACGATACGATGTGATTGGTGTTGATATCCCGCCAGACGCCGGCAACGATTCGCTGGATTCGCCCTAGTGACATTGGACGTCCCGGGGAGCGTCTGGAATGTGTCTGCCCGGGAGATGAGCAGGCTGCGGCGAGGGGTGAGTGGCCGCGGTGAGGTTGCGTCTTCTGGCGAACTGGGACATCAGATGTTCAGCAGCCGGCAGTTGCCGCCCGAGGGAGTCGAATCCGGGCTGCCCTGTGCAACATGGCATCATCGGAAGGAACCGGAAGTCGTGTCCTGCATTATACTTATAGTTTCGAACAAAAATGGCAGCCGCATCTGAAAACGGCCACCGTCATGTAAACGGAAAACGAACCTGGCTCATCATCATTGGCTTGATTCTTACAGTGGTGGTGCTAGCCGCCTTCCTTTCGTTTCATCGTTCGCCAGTGGCGATTCGGGTGGGTCACGCTGAACGTGAAACCATCACGGCCAGCATCGCCACCAATGGCAAAATCGAAGCTTTAGGCAATTTCCAGGCGTATGCCCCCATGCCGACGACGGTGAGGAAGATCTATGTGCAACAAGGCGCGTGGGCGAAGCCGGGCGAGATGCTGTTGCAATTGGACGATGCCGATGCGCGGTTGCAGGCAGCGCGCGCCGAAGCGCAATTGAAAGGCGCGGAAGCCGATTTGAACGCGGTGCAAGGCGGGGGCACGCGAGAAGAGGTCCTGACCACGAAGAACGCCCTGGTGAAGGCGCAGGCCGATCGTGACACCGCTAAACGTAACCTGGAGGCGATGCAAAGACTGTTACAAACCGGCGCCGCTTCTCAGGCGGAAGTGGATGCAGCCCAAGCTCGACTTCGGGTTGCCGACTCCGAAGTGCACCTGTTGCAGCAGAAGCTGAAGGGACGCTATTCGCAGCAGGAGATAGGACACGTGGAAGCGCAGCAGACCGAAGCGCGCGCCTCCTTGCAGGCGGCGCAGGACGTGCTGAGGAACTCTAACGTCGCGGCGCGGCGCGAGGGCATGGTTTACTCGCTGCCGGTACGCGAGGGCGCCTTCGTCAATACGGGCGACTTATTAGTACAGGTGGCAGACCTGCACAGTGTGCGGGTGCGCGCCTTCGTCGACGAACCTGAGATCGGCAGGCTGCGGCAAGGCCAGACGGTGGAAGTTACGTGGGATGCGCTTCCCGGTCGAGTTTGGCAGGGTACGTTGGAAACCCTCCCCACCACCGTAGTGCAGCGTGGTACGCGGATGGTTGGAGAAGTGACCTGCGTCATCGCCAACAGTGACCTCAAGCTATTGCCGAACACCAACGTAAGCGTGGCCGTGGTTACGGAGCGTCAGCAGAATGCGATTACCATCCCGCGCGAGGCGATCCATCAGGATGCGGGCGGGCAGTACGTGTTTCAGGTAGTGGATGGCGAGCTGAAGCGCAGGAATGTAACCACGTCGGTCTCGAATCTGACGCGGGTTGCGGTCACCAGCGGCCTCTCGGATAATGCGGTGCTCGCGTTAGGGGCGCTGAATATGCAATCCTTGAAAGGCGGCATGGCGGTAAGGCCGGCTAATCCATGAAATTGTTTGGTTTGAAGCTGGTACTCATTTTCGGTTTGTTGTGTGTTCTGGTGGCGGCGAGCAGCGCCGATCCGGCAGCAAGCGAGTTGCTGTCGTTGGGTCGCATGGACGATGCGGTCAGTGTTCTGAGCACCCGCGCCGATGCCGAGTCGCTCAATCAGCTGTCGCGCGCCTACTTCGCCATGGAGCAGTGGGACGAGGCAGTGCGGTACGGAGAGCGTGCTGTCAGCCTCGATCCGAATAATGCGACGTATCACCTCTGGCTGGGACGCGAGTATGGACGAAAGGCAGCCGATGCCAATCCGCTTGACCGCGGCGGGACTGGCGCGCAAGGCGAAGAACGAGTTTGAGCACGCCGTTCAGCTCGATCCCGCCAACGTGGCGGCGCGCCTCGATTTGGCGGAGTATTACACCGAGGCGCCGGCGATCATGGGCGGCGGACTGGATAAGGCCCGCGAGCAGGCGGCGCAGATGCAGAAGTATGATCCGGCTAAGGCGCATCTGATCCTGGCGCGTGTCGCTGTGAAAGAAAAGCAATACGGTGAGGCGGAGTCGCAATTTCGCGCTGCCATCCCGGGCGCGAAGAATCCCGCCGATATGTGGTTGCAGCTGGCTGCGTTTTACCGCCAGCAGAGCCGACTGGACGACATGCAGAGTGCGGTGCAATCGGCGATGGCGCAGCCTGGCAAGCCGGCCGAGTCCTATTTCGATGCCGCCAAGGAACTGTATCTGGGCAATCGCAACCTCTCGGCGGCCATGCAATATCTGCAGCAATATTTGTCGTCGGGCGGACTGGTTGAGTCGGCGCCGGCGTTCCGGGCCCACTACATGATCGGTCAGCTGAATGAGAAGATGGGAAACAATGGAGCGGCGGTCAGCGAGTACGAAGCCTCAATTGGCTTGGCTTCCGGCTTCGTTCCCGCCAGGAAAGCTCTTAGTCGCGTCCAGTGACGGCATGCCTTCGCGTTGCTAGTGTAGAGCATGGGATGCACGCAAAACCCCGGCGTTCCAAGACGAAAGAACCGGTTACCAGCTATGCGAGGGTCGCGGCCCTGGCCTGCGCTTCGCGTGCACTGCCGGAGTCGGCCGCGCGGCCGATGTCCGCCGGCCACGCCGATTCCGTTTCGCAATGCCATCGAACTCGCTTTGCAGCACAGCGGGGTGATGGGTATTGCCGCCATTAATCAGTGGCGCGCTCACGAGGCTTACCTGGAAGTCCGAGCCAACTACATTCCGCAAGCTCACCGTCGGCTCCGCTCTCGGCTATTCCTACGGATTCCCCCTTACCTTGGAAGGTTCCGCTCCCTCGGTGGTGAACTTCAACTCCAGCACAGTCGCTGTTTAACTGTCGCACTGCAAAAGTATATCAGGCGGCGCAGAATGGATTGGAACGCGACTTCGCTGGAGGTGCAGGACAAACGTGACGCGGTCATTCTCGACACTGCTTTGAGCTATACGACAATCTGGACCAGCTCACGGCTAAATCGAAGGCGCTGACACGAGGCACAGAGCCGCGGCGGAGAAAGCGCAGTTCATGAGCGAACAGCGAATGAAGGAAGGGGTGGATAGTAAGCTCGATGTCACCAAGAGCCAATTGCTGATCGCGCGCATTCGCTTACGCATCGCGGAAGCCGAGGGACAGTCGGATGTGTTGCGCCAACATCTCGCCAGCTTGTTGGGTGTGCCGGCCGATTCCATCGCCGTCGGAGCCTGGCTTCCATTCCCACCATGCCCATCATTTCGCAGGATGAGGACCTGCCGTCTCGCGCCGTCACTAACAGTCTGGCGGTGAAGCAGGCGCATGAGAAGACCGCTTCGGCCGAGCTGCGGGCGGAGGGTGAGCACAAGGCCACTATTCATTCCCACCATCGATCTGGCCTCGCAGTACGCTTACCTGGCCAAGTACAACAATTACGATTCGTACTTCCTCAACTACACAGCCAACAACCTGGCCGCGGGCTTGAACATCAAGTTTCCATTATTCAACTCTGGGCAGAAGGCCAGGGCGCAGGAAGCGAAAGCCGATGCGCTTATCGCCAGCAAGCAGGAGGAGTTGAGCAAACAGAAGGTTCGGGAAGACGCATTGCAGCTACAGCGTTCGCTACGGCAACTTGCGGCGGCGCGCGATGTGGCCAGGCTGGAGTGGGAGGTCTCGCAAGGAGATCTGGAGGCTGTGAAGGGGCGGGCGCAGACGGGAGCAGCCAATGTTCGCGACGAACAAAATGCCGAACTCGACAGCGACGACAGGCACGCGGCCTATCTCGATGCCGAATTCGAACTGAGCCGTGCTCAACTGCAATTGCTTCGCCTTACCGGCGAACTGGAGAATTGGGCGATCAAGTAGGAATCAGCAGTCAGCAGTCAGCAGTCAGCAAGAGCATGCTTTCAGTGGATTGGGATGGGAAGTTGCGATGAAGAATTTCCGAGATCTTAAGGTCTGGAGCAAGGCGCACGAAATCACTCTAAGCATTTATCGAACGACTGCTTCGTTTCCCAGGGAGGAACTATTTGGCCTGACATCGCAGATGCGAAGGTGCTCCGCTTCGATCGCCGCAAATATCGCTGAGGGTTGTGGCCGACGAGGTAATGCCGAGCTGCATCGGTTTCTCCAGATTGCTTTGGGTTCGGCCAGTGAATTGGAATACCACTTATTACTCGCGCGAGACCTCCAGTATCTGGAATCCAACGCATACGAACATCTGAACGGGGCGGTGGAAGAGATCAAGAAGATGCTCGCTTCTCTGGCAAAGCGAGTAGATGCAGAGCGCAACCGTTACTGACTGCTGTTTACTGACTGCTGACTGCTCATTGCTGCCAGCAGCTTGCCGCCAAACAATGATACGATATATGAAGCTATGCCTTTGAAAACATTATTCCTGAACCCTCCCTCGTTTGAGAACTACGACGGTGGCGCCAGCTCGCGCTGGCCGGCCACCCGTGAAATCGAGTCCTACTGGTATCCGGTATGGCTCGCCTATCCGGCAGGAATGCTGGAAGGGTCGCGTCTGCTCGACGCTTCGCCGCATAAGGTGGACGCCCAGCAGACCATCGAAATTGGCAAGGAGTTCGAGTTTCTGGTGCTGTTCACCAGCACTCCTGGATTTCAGGGGGACATCAAGCTGGCTGCCGCCATGAAGGCGGCCAATCCGAAGCTGAAGATTTGCTTTGTTGGGCCACATGTCACCACGCTGCCTGAAGCTTCGCTGAAGGAAGGTACGGCAATCGATTTTGTGGTGCGCCGCGAATTCGATTATGCATCTGTCGAATACGCCAATGGCAAGCCGCTGAGCGAAATTCTTGGCGTTTCCTATCGTGACGAAAAAGGCCAGGTCGTGCACAATCCCGACCGTCCGGCGGTTGACGATCTCGACGCGTTGCCCGATGTCGTAGACGTCTACAAGCGCGATCTGGATCCCCGGCGCTATAACGTTCCGTTCCTGCTCTATCCGTTCGTCTCGCTCTACACCACGCGAGGCTGTCCGGCACAGTGCACCTTCTGCCTGTGGCCGCAGACGCTGAGCGGCCATCCGTGGCGCAAGCGGTCTTCGGACGCGGTCGCCAGCGAGATGGCGAAGGCCAAAGAATACTGGCCCTGGGTGAAGGAATTCTTCTTCGACGACGACACCTTCAACATCCAGAAGGCGCGCACCATCGAGCTGTGCGAGAAGCTGAAGCCGCTGGGCTTGACCTGGTCGTGCACGTCGCGCGTCACCACCGACTACCAGACCCTCAAGGCAATGAAGGAGGCCGGCTGCCGGCTGCTGATCGTCGGCTACGAGTCAGGCGACCAGCAGATCCTGAAGAACATCAAGAAGGGTGCGACAGTCGAGCGCGCGCGCGAGTTTACTCGCGATTGCAAGAAGCTTGGGCTGGTGGTCCACGGCGACTTCATTCTCGGTCTGCCCGGCGAAACCAAAGAGAGCATTCGCAAGACCATCGACTTCGCCAAGGAATTGGACGTCGAAACCATCCAGGTTTCTCTGGCCCACGCTTATCCCGGGACCGAACTCTACGACTTCGCCAAATCGAATGGCTTCATTCTGAATGAAGGCGCGCAGATGGTGGACGAAATGGGCCATCAGGTGGCGATGATCGAATACCCCGGCATCTCGCGCGACTACATCATGGAGATGGTGCATCGTTTCTACGACGAGTACTATTTCCGGCCGAAGGCGATCTTCCGCATCGTGAAGCGAGCAGCATTCAATTCCACGGACCGCAAGCGGCTCTACACCGAGGCCAAGTCGTTCATGAAGCTGCGGGCCCAGCGCAATCGTGCGGTGAAGGATTCGCGCCAACAGCAGAGCGCAGCCGCCACGCGGCCGCCAACTGCCGGAACCGGCACTGGGGTCGAGTCCAAAACGCCTGAATCGGTCAGCGTCTAGGTGCAGGCGTGACCGTCCGAAAGTATTTGATCCTGCTGGCGGTGGTGATCTTCGGCTCGTGCGGCGATGTCTGCCTGGGCCGCGGGATGCGAGATTTCGGCGCTGTTACCGCCGCCAACTGGCGCCATCTCCTCACCGTACTTTGGAATCCCTGGGTTATAGGCGGAATCTGCCTGCTGATTCTGTTTTTCTGTAGCTATCTCACCGCGCTCTCCTGGGCCGATCTTACCTACGTTCTGCCGGCGACGGCGCTTAGCTACATTTTCATGGCGCTGTTGGCGAGAGCGCTTCTGCACGAAACGGTCACGCCTGGGCATTGGCTAGGGATTGGGCTGATCACGCTGGGAGTGGGTTTTGTGGCGACGGGACCTTCTTTGACGGTGGCTGCGTCCGCTTCGCCGCGAGAAGAACCGGAGTCCGCGGTTCCTCCGGTGGCTTTTCTGGAGAGCACGCGAGGTGACGCATGACCACAGCGGCAACCTGGGCCGGTATCGCCTCCATCGTGGTCACGGCAACTGCGGGCGACATCCTGCAATCGCGGGCGATGAAGGAGATTGGTGACTTGGGGGCCATGCAACAATCACGGGGCGTGTTGTATGTAGTGCGCCGAGTCGCCTCCAGTCCCCGCTTCATGTTGGGATTGCTGTTCATGGCGCTGGCGTTCTTCAGCCTGTTGGTCACACTGTCGTGGGACGATGTGAGCGTGGTGGGGCCAGCATCGGCGTCACTTACCTTCATTGCCACCACTTTCGCTGCCCGGATTTTTCTGAAGGAGCGGGTGGACCATCGCCGATGGCTGGCCGCACTGTTCGTGGCCGGTGGGGTCGCGTTGCTGGCAAGATAAGGCAGCAGTTAGCGACTCGGCACAACAAGCGCGCATTTTCAGCCGACCAATTAAGTCTCGAATGAATCTAAACGGCAAGGCTGACCTGTCTGACCCTGCACGAGCGCCCCGTTTGAGCTGTCGGTCTGGCGGTGTGCCAAGTGCCAAATGCCAAGTGCTAAATGCTAAAAAATAAGAAAACGCTTGCTCCCGTATGTATCGCGGTCCTGTTGCTGGCCGCCTGCTCATCGAACCAACCTGCCGCGTCGCAGCCGGGTGCAAAGTCCGCTCCCAGGCAATCAGAATATGAAACCGGGCGCGTAGCGTTTCAGAAAATGTATTTGTCGGCGCGGGAGTGGGCTGGCGACGCCGCGCCGTTCCGGCTGCAATCGCGATTCACTTCCAATGCTCCTGCCGCTGAAGGCAAAGCCGGGGTGTGGCGGGCTTCGTTTGCCTCTCCGGCAAAGAACATGATGAAGATGTTTGTTTGGTCAGGACTGGCTGGAACGGACGCGCCAGAACAGGGCGTCAGCTTCTCGGCTGAAGATAGCTGGAGCCCCACCAATACCTCGACTAAAGTTTTCAATATTGGCTTTCTCAAGATCGATAGTGACAAGGCCTATGAAGTCGCGGAAAAGAACGGCGGTCGGAAGCTCACCACAAAGGACCCGAAACAGCCCGTCTTCTTCGTTTTGGATTGGGAAGCGGCGAAGAATCAGTTGGTCTGGCACGTGATTTATGGCAGCAGCCAGGAGGAAGCGAAGTTGCGGATCGCGGTCAACGCCTCGACCGGCGAATTCCTGCGAGTGGAAGAGTAAGGCGGGAGAGAAGGCTTGGGCCAGGTCCGTCGGACTTGCTTAGGAAGCTGCGAATAACTTGCCTGAACTGCCGCAGGGGCTAAAGCCTTGTTGAGTTTCCTAATGCTTGCGGCACAGCTGAAGCCGTGCCTTGCAAAGCCCAGACTTAATCAGAACTTCCCTAAGAGTTACAGATCGCCGGTTGCCCAGCGTTATCTGCCCGATGTCTTCGCCGGATTCCAGCCGGCCCAGACGGGAATGCCTTTGTCGTCCCGCAAGGTGACGGTGTTGGTACCCACGGTAATCTCGCGCGCCAGAATCTCTTCCTCAGGAGCATTTGGCGCCTTTGCTCCAAGCACTTCTACCTGATCGCCTTTAGTGAAGGAGGCATCGATCTCTTTCAAAAACGAAGCAGGTGCGAGATGTACCAGAATGGTGCCGGTATCGGTCTTTACGACCAAAGCAGTTCCCTCGAAGTTACCTGGAATCTCGCGAATATCTTCGACAACACCTTTGATCTTGACTTCATTCGCAACATCGTACTTGGGGCCCGGTAACCGCTGCCTTCTGCGTAGCCCCACTGCACACCGCCAACAACAGTACGAAAACAGTAAACAGGATCCTCGACCACGGCTTATAGCTCATTGTCGGCACTCCTTCTGGCGAAAGCCTGTTTCCATTCCATCAACGGCTTACATTCGAAGCCAGAAACCGGCGTTTCGCCGCCACAAATATCCCAGGAAAAACCCGGCAGCACGTTCTGCCGCTCTCTTGCCGTGCAGGCTTTGTGGCGCCATATTGCGCCCAAACTCTTCTGAACTCAAGCTCTAACTTAGCTCGGGGGTGAGCAGCTTTGCAGTGCGGAGGCTCACAACAGGGCGTGACCCCACACCTTCTGGGCGTCTGATTTTGCGGGAGCAGGTGTTACAAAAGTGGAAACAATGGTTGCCATATAGCGCTTTCGTGTCATAATCAGGGCACGTTTATAGATGTACCTGAAGGAAGATTCTTCGTGCGCGCTTCGTTTGCTCCCAGGTTTCTCACTCGACTTCGGGTCGTTGGGCTGGAGTGTGAGTGTGAGGATGTTCGAGTCGAGCAGGTTCTGGCCGTTTCGCGACTGTTTGTAGCACTAACGTCCCTGGCGGCTTGGCTCTTACACCTTGGCGACAGCTCGGCCCACTACCGCGTGGGCCTGGTCCTGTTGCTGGGCTATGTCGCCGCTAGCGTGGCGCTCCTGGTGTGGCTGCAAGTGGACAGCGAACCTAGTCGAAGCTTCTTCATTTCTGCCCAGGTGAACGATGTGGGATGGCCGGCGCTACTGTGCCTGCTTACCGAGTTACCCAATACGACTTTTTTTCTGCTCTTTCTTTTCGCTCTGATCGCAGCAGCGTTTCGCTGGGGTTTTGTGGAAACCATGGCCACGGCGCTTATCAGCGCGGCGCTATTGCTCTTTCAAGCCATCGTGGTGGCATACGGGCCACCAGTGCTACGCGAGCTTTTGTTTGCGCCGGCAGGGGCCTCACGGGTGCTGATGCGCTGCGCCTTTCTAGTGATGGCAGGTTCTTTACTCGGACTACTGGCGGAGACGGAAAAGCAATTGCGGGCCGAGATCGCGTTTATGAACCACCTCCTCTCGCTGACTCGCGTTGGCAGCCGTTTTGCCAATGTCCTGCAGAACGTTCTGTCAGAGTTGGGACGAGTTTTCCAGGGAAGGGGAGTTTACGAAGTTGCGGCCCAGAGCAGCAGCGGCAGAGCTTTCCGGTGGGAGATTCCGTCGCCGGGAAATTCCCCAATTCGGGTCCGCGAAATTGCTCCAGCAGAAAAAATTTTCGAGATGATGCCGGATTATCCGCACACATTCTTTATGCGCCGCACGGGTTCCAACGGCGCCTGTTCCATTACCGCTCTGGACGAGGAGGGCCGCCGGTTGAAGGTGGATCAGACTGAAGGCCTGGAGATGCCGATTCCGGAGGCGAATTCGCTGATGGTGGTCAGCCACGAGATGGGACGCGACTGGGGTGGCCGTCTTGTCCTGCTCGATGCCCACCTGGGACGACAACGCGAACACGAGTTGCGGTTTGCGCAGAATGTCATGCGCCAAGTAGCGCCGGCCCTGTATTCTGTGTATCTCTTTCGCGGCTTTCGCTCGCGCGCCGGAGCGACCGAGCGGGCCCGGGTGGCACGGGAGCTGCACGATACTACGATCCAGTCACTCATTAGTATCGAGATGCAGGTGGACGTACTGCGCCGGCACAACTCCGATTGCGCCGTGTCGGTGGAGTTGGGACGTATACAGGAACTGCTGCGCAATGAGGTGTTGAACCTGCGCGAGCTGATGCAGACTATGCGCCCGGTCGACGTGGGACGTCATCAACTCCTTGACTTTATGGCCGAACTCGTAGAACGTTTTTCCAGAGACACCGGCATCGCAGTGCGCTTTATATCGGAGCTGGAGGAAGTCACAGTCCCTGACGCCACCTGCCGCGAGTTGGTACGGGTGGTGCAGGAGGGCCTGGTCAATATCCGTAAGCACAGTGGAGCCCACTCGGCCCTGGTTCGCTTTAGCGCGGAAGACGGTTTTTGGAAGCTGGTGATTAACGATGACGGGAGAGGTTTCCCTTTTACGGGACGCTTCACCCTGACGGAGTTGGACGGTCTGCGACGAGGCCCCGCCATCATCAAGGAACGGGTACGCGCCGTGGGAGGCGACATGATGATCGTGTCGACTCCCGGTCACGGTTCCAGGCTGGAGATAATTATTCCGCAGAAAGGACATGAGGCATATGGATAAGAAGGAGCCGTCAGTGCGCATTGTCATGGCCGACGACCATACGATTTTCCGGGATGGGCTTCGCCGTTTACTGGAAGCAGAACCTGAGTTGGAGGTAGTGGGCGAGGCTGCCGACGGCGCCGAGGCGGCCAGCCAGACGCGGGAATTAAAGCCCGACATTCTTCTCCTCGACCTGGCGATGCCGCGCGTTCCCGGTATGGACGCACTGCGCGATCTGGCAGGCGGTGGCGAAAACCTGCCCACCCGCATTATCGTTCTTACCGCAGCCGTGGAGCGCTTGGAGATTGTGCAGGCCCTCCAGTTGGGCGCCCGCGGCGTGGTCATGAAAGAAGCTGCCACCCAGTTGCTGATGAAAGCCATCCGCACCGTCATGCTGGGACAGTTCTGGATTGGCCGCGAGGCGGTGGGAGACATCGTGGAATTCATGCGCACTAATCCCTCCGGCGAGAAGGCCCCGCGCAACTATGGTCTGACCAAACGCGAAATGGATATTCTCACTACCATCGTCGCCGGCCTGAGCAATAAAGAAATTGCGCGCCGGTTCTCGCTCAGTGAGGACACGGTGAAGCATCACCTCACGAACATTTTCGACAAAGTGGGTGTGGCCAGCCGTCTGGAACTTGCCTTGTTCGCGATCAATAATCGTTTGACCGAGCCGCCAGGTTAAGGCGGTTCCTTCGGTGTGCGGTCCTCGTCCTTGCTTTCGTTGCCGGCAAGCCGCCGTCTATTCTCCAGGGGATTTCAGGCAGCAGAGCGACAACTCCGCGGCGGCGGTAGGTTGCACCTGGTCTGACTACACAGCCATTACCGGGCTGCGATATCCTCGCTAGGCCATCGGCTGCACTCTCAACCCGGTTTGACAAGGACTTCCGCCTGAACGCTTTGGATCGACTGCTTGAGGCCGCACTGTTCGTCGCCGGATTGGCATTCGGCAGCTTCCTGAACGTTTGTATCAGCCGCATTCCGCGCGATCAGTCGATTATTACTCCGCCATCCCATTGTGAGGCCTGCGCTGTTCCCATTCGCTGGTTCGACAACATTCCTTTTGCCAGTTGGCTGGCGCTGCGCGGCCGCTGTCGCAGTTGCGGCGTACGCATCCCGGCGCGCTATCCAGCCGTTGAACTCCTGACCGCTCTGCTGTTCACGGCTTGTTATTTGTCGTTTGGATGGACGTTTCTGACGCTGAAGTTCTGTGTCTTCGCCTTCCTGCTCATCGGACTCATCTTCATGGACGCCGAGACTGGCCTGCTGCCACGGGAATTTACCTATTCAGGCATTGTCCTCGGGCTGGTCTTCTCAGGGATTGTCCCTACCGACTATTCGGCTACCGCCCTCCTGCTGAACCTGTTTGATAAGCATGTCCAGAGTGTTCACTGGCTTTCGCTGCTGGATGCCGTGTTCGGCGGCGTGGTAGGCGCGGGTTTCTTTTATCTGGCGTGGGCCTTGTACTACCTCGCCCGCAAGAAGCACGGTCTGGGTTTTGGGGACATTACTCTGATGGGGATGTGTGGGACGTTTCTGGGACTGAAGCTCGTCCTGTTGGTTATTTTCTGCTCTCCGCCGTTAGCGGTGGTTTATGCATGCATTCTGTTAGGGCGAGAAATGTTTGTCGCCATAACGAAGCCTGAGACCCGGCAGCGGGACGAGGAACCGTTCCTCAGTCGGCAACTCCCGTTTGGAGTATTCCTCGGCGCCAGTTCGCTGGCCGCTATATTTGTTGGTCAAGCTGTCTGGAGTTGGTATCTGCGAAGGCTCTAGTGCGAATACTCTCTGTCCCGTGGAAGAGGACTGCCCAGGCGGGTTCGCTTGGCCATTTGCTTCAAGTGATGCCGGGCGTGGGTGCGATGGAACTGACGCCATTCTTTGGCGCTGAGCGGGCCAAGGACGGGATGATCGAGCAGTTTGACGCGGCGGCCAAACCTCCGCTCCGCATCGGCGAGGGTAGCATCCATGGCCACCAGCGCATCGTAAAATCGCCGCAAAGTATTGTCTTCGAAGCCGTCTCCGGCCACGGTTTGTTGGGGAGCGGTACGTCCGGAAGGCATCAGACCCAGCTTCGCCACCCAGAAGGTCCGCAAACGGTCCGGCAACGTGGGCTTGCTTCCCAGCGGCCTTCCCATTTCCATCATGCCGAGGATGCCCTTGCTGGTAACGATGAAGGTCAGGCGGAGATGCTCCAGAATCTGGGCAGACGTCCACTTGCCGGGCAGAGCGCGTTGCCAGTCAGACTCAGACCAGCCAAGCGTCAGCCTCTCCACCTCGCAGCGGATATGCTCTAACTCAGGAGACAACGTTCACTCCGTGGCCCGGCGGTGAAACCTCTGTCGCAATTCTGCTGGCATCAATATGAACCCAAAAACCAACTTGTTCAATACCTTCTTTCACGTCAAGCGGCATTCGCCCCGAGCAGCACATTAGTGACAACCGAGCGGTTCGCCCGGCGGGTTACGCATCCCCTCACTAAGCCAGGACGGCTCCAGTTACCCGAAAGTAAGAGACTAACGGGAGTGCGCGGGAGACGCAAATTGCGACAGGCTACCTGGGTCGCGACGCCCGCGCGCGCCGGGCTGATGCTGCGCGAAGAGGGCCCGTCCCGGTTGGCGGTTTGCGGTTGCCGTCGAGTAATTGCTTAAGCACGGCAGCGTTGTTGTGCACTTCGTCCTTCGCCGCATAAAGCAGCGTCAAACGGCGATTTCGCTGCGCCATTTCATAGAGCTGTTGCAGTGCCTGGGTTGCCGTCTCGGAGGCAAGCTCCTTGAGATATTTCTCGCGAAACTTGCCCCACTGCAAGGGGTGCGAGTGGATCCACTTGCGCAGCTCGTTCGAGGGCGCTACATCTTTGAGCCACACGTCCAAAGCCGCGGCTTCCTTGGTCAATCCCCGTGGCCATAGCCGGTCAACCAGCACCCGCGGGCCATCTTGCGGAGAAGGCTCTTCGTAAACGCGTTTGATGGCAACCGTCATGCGAGGTGTATTCTAACTCCGACGGAGGCGCAGCATCGGCCTCCGCAACCACATCCCAAAACTTCGGACGGAAGATTGAAGCTGAAACCTGCACGGTTTGCCCTCTTAGCTGCACTCTCATTCATGGCGATCGCGATCCTCAGCGCTTGCGACGCCGAACCTCGCAAGACCGATGCCGAACTGGGATTGAATCCGCAACAGGCTAGCGGCCGAAGGGTGTATGACGCCCGCTGCGCCGATTGCCATTATGCCTACAGTAAACGCAATCTGCGTGGTCCCAGTCTAAGTGGACTGTTCAAGAAGCAGTTTATGGAAAACGGAATGCCTGCCAATAACGAGCGGGTCACCGACATCATCGTGCTGGGCCGGGCCAAGATGCCGGCCTTTCAGAACAAGCTCACCCAGCAGCAGTTCGACGATCTGATGGCTTACTTGCATACGCTCTGAGGGCCGCAGTTCGCCTTGCGCTCTTCGCTGAGCGTCCTCATGCGGTAGTTTGACAGGGCGTACTCTAGCCGGCATTCGCAATGTCGTGCTGGCCGGGATCTTCCACTCCCGCCGCGGCTTTGATGGCCTTCCACAGCTCGTTATGTCCCATGCGGGCCTTAGCGGAAAAAGGAATCACCCGATCGGGAGAAACCGCGAGTTTTTCGCTTAGCTTCTTCAGCGAGGTGCGCAACTGGTTGGCGGAGATGCGGTCCGCCTTGGTGGCGACCAGCAGGAAGTTGCGGCCCACGTGCCGCAGCCAGTCAAGCAATTGAAGGTCGAGATCCTGCGGGGGAATAGTGACGTCGACGAGCGCCACGCATAGCGCCAGGGATTCGCGCGTCTCCAAATAGGGATTGATGAACTTGGCCCACTGGTCCGTGACTTCCTTGGGTACGCGCGCGTAGCCGTAGCCGGGCAGGTCGGCGAAGATGAAGTCGGGCTGCGGCTTGCCGGGACGACGCACCTGAAAGAAGTTGATGGTCTGAGTACGCCCAGGCGTGTTGCTGGTCTTGGCAACTTTGCTGCCCACCAGCGAATTAATGAGACTCGACTTGCCGACGTTGGAGCGGCCTACGAAGGCGATCTCAGGCGCGCTCGGGGGAGGGAACTGTCCCGGGTCGGCGGCCGAGGTTACGAAGCGCGTGAGGACCTTCATAACTTACTATCGCCGGAGCAAACGGAAAGTGCAAGCGAAACTCCGCAGGCGTAGCACTGCTTCCGCGGGGTATGGATTGGATTGTTTGAGTCGCGGCGGCGCTGAGGCAATGAGAAAAAGGCCCGCTCGACGCGAGCCTTATGCTTCCTGTCTTGCCGAAACCCTACTGATGCGCCGTCGGAACTTGCTCCTGAGCAGGAGGCAATGCCGCAATGCTCGGCGTCTCCTCGTTCGTCACCTCGGGCAAGGGACGTTCCAGAGCATACGCCAGCACTTCATCCATGGTATTGACGAAGCGCAACTGCATTACGCTACGCAGGTTCTCCGGGACATCAGGCAAGTCCTTCTGATTGTCCGCGGGAAGGATGACCTCGAGGATACCGGCGCGATGCGCCGCCAGCAGCTTCTCTTTCAGGCCGCCGATGGGCAGCACCTTGCCGCGCAACGTAATCTCGCCGGTCATGGCGATGTCGCGCCGCACGGGAATATGGCTGAGGGCGCTGGCGATTGCCGTCGCCATGGTGATGCCGGCCGACGGACCGTCCTTGGGGATGGCGCCCTCGGGCACGTGTACATGGATGTCAACGTTGCGGTAGAAGTCGCGTTGCAATCCCAGCTTCTGCCAGCGCGACCGCACGTACGTCATGGCTGCCTGTGCCGATTCCTGCATGACGTCGCCAAGCTTGCCGGTGAGCAGGGGTTTTCCGCCCTTTCCGTCAACCACGGAGACCTCGGTGGTCAGGATCGAGCCGCCCACTTCCGTCCATGCCAGCCCCGTGACCAGGCCAACTTCGCTGCGCTCGTGGATCTCGCTGTCGCGGTACTTCATCACGCCCAGGTAGTCGTTAACATTTTCGGCCGTGAGGGTCACGGCATACTTGTTGCCTTCCTTCACCACCTTGCGCGCGACCTTGCGGCAGATGTTGCCGATCTCGCGCTCCAGGTTGCGGACGCCGGCCTCGCGCGTATAGCTGCGAATGATGGTGGTCAAGCGCTTCATCGCTGAAGACGATGTTCTCTTCCGTCAGGCCGGTCTGCTGGCGCTGCTTGCGGACCAGGTATTGCTTCGCAATCTCCACCTTTTCCGGCTCGGTGTAGCCGTGCAAGCGGAGAACTTCCATGCGGTCCTGCAAGGCCGCTGGAATGGTGTGCAGCACGTTTGCCGTGGCGATGAAGAAGACCTGCGAGAGATCGTATTCCACGTCGAGATAATGATCGACGAACATGAAGTTCTGCTCGGGATCGAGCACTTCCAGCAGCGCCGCCGACGGATCGCCGCGGAAGTCCATCGACATCTTGTCCACTTCGTCCAGCATGAAGACGGGGTTCTTGGTGCCGGCTTTCTTCATCATCTGGATGATCTGGCCGGGCAGGGCGCCGATGTAGGTGCGGCGATGGCCGCGGACCTCGGCTTCGTCACGCACGCCGCCCAGCGACATGCGAACGAACTTGCGTCCTGTCGCCTTGGCAATACTCATGCCGAGAGACGTTTTGCCGACGCCCGGAGGTCCGACGAAGCAGAGGATGGAGCCTTTGGGATTTTTCACCAGTTGGCGCACGGCGAGAAACTCCAGAATGCGTTCCTTGATTTTCTCCAGCCCGTAGTGATCTTCGTTGAGCGTCTTCTCGGCAACGTCGATATTGCGAATTTCCTTGGAGCGCTTCTTCCACGGCACCGCCAGCAGCCAGTCCAGATAATTGCGGGAGACCGTGGACTCAGCCGACATGGGCGGCATGGCTTCCAGCTTCTTCAGTTCCTGAAGCGCCTTCTCGTGGACTTCACGCGGCATGCCGGCGGCATCCACCTTCTTCTTCAGTTCGTCGAACTCGCTCTTCTCGCCGCGGCCCAATTCTTTCTGGATGGCCTTGATCTTTTCGTTGAGGTAATACTCTTTCTGGGCGCGCTCCATCTGGCGCTTCACGCGCGACTGGATGGTGCGGTCCATATTCAGCTTTTCGATTTCGACATCGAGCACGTCGCCAATACGGTTCAGCCGTTCCGCCGGGTCGAAGATTTCCAGCAGCTCCTGTTTTTCCTCGATCGAGAGTTGCAGGTTGGCGGCGATGGTGTCAGTAAGCTTCGCCGGATCGTCGTTGCGGACGGCGGCGATCATGGTTTCGTAGTTCAGCGACTGGCACAGCTTTACGTACTGCTCGAACAGACCGGTGACGCGCTGCATGGCGGTCTCGACCTGCGGCCCCGGCTCGGCAGAATATTTGGCGGTGCGTACGGTAGCTTCGAAATAGCCGCCGGTGTCGACGACTTGCAGGATCTTGCCGCGCTCCAGGCCTTCCACCAGCACTTTGATATTGCCGTCAGGAAGCTTCAGGCTCTGCACGATGTTGACGATGGTGCCGACCTGGTAAATCTCGTTGGGCTTGGGTTCGTCGATCGAGGCGTCGTGCTGGGTCGCCAGAAAAATCTTCTTATCGCCGGCCAGGGCCTCTTCCAAGGCGCGCACGCTGGACTCCCGGCCCACTACGAACGGCGTCATCATGTAGGGAAAGATGACGACGTCGCGGATCGGCATCATGGGGAGTTTCTTGGTCTCGAATTTTTCGCGCTGCGTCACTAATGGCCGCCTTATCGTTTTCAGAGCGAGTGGCCGCTCCGGGGAAAAAAATGCTGGGAACTGCTCTTTTCGCGCCGGCTAGTCCCGGCGGAAGCCCACTTCTTCAGGCTCAAGAATATCATGCGAGAGAGGCCAGCAGAAGCGCGAAGCCGACGCGAGGGAGTAACGAAAATCGCACAAATCACATGAATCAGATAGCGCACTTGGAGTAGGCCCTCTTGCAATGGCGCAATCCTCCTAAGTTATGAGAAGCTATAGGTAGGGCTAGGCGCCAGCGAAAGGGCAAGCGCCGGCTACGCGTCAAAATGTTGATTTCGCTTCCGTTCAACGGCAGCAGTCGGCGACGGATAGCAGCAAGCGCTGCATTAAGGTGAGGGCTGGGTGTTCGATCTCGATTTTTCGCCTCCCGAAGGGCTAACCCGTTCTCTCTGGCGGTCGCTGCTGATTAACTTTGCCGACCGCTTCGCGCCCGAGCGCCTTCCGCCGCTGCAGCTCACCTCCAAGCCGGTTGATCTTGGCCTTTTGCCCGGCGAATTGCTGGAGTTGCCCTGGTATCGCACTGTCTTCAGCAACCTGGCGGATGTGATTTCGCCGGAGACCTTGCCGCCGTTGGAATTGGAATCGCGTCCCGTCGATGTTGGCGAGTTGCTGGGCGACGAACTGAGTCATGGCTGGTGGAACTCTCTTTTGCAGAACCTGCGCGACCGTATTGCGCCGGAGCGGCTTCCGCCCTTGGAGTTGACTTCCAATCCCGTGGCGGCCTTCGGCGCCGAGGCGAGCATGCAGATCCTCGACTGGTCAACGCTGATCGCGGGGCCCAAGGTGTTTCGGGCGGATGTGCCGAAAGCCCGGCCTGCGAGTGTCAGCTTCGCGGAAGCTACGCCAGTTGATGTTCCGGAGACTGTTCCAGCCGATCAGGCATTGTTGATAGCGCGCGTGCAGTTGATGCGCGATATCGGGACGGACGCGTTTCCGCCGCAAAATATGGATTTCGCTGGCCGCGGCCGAGGCCGTCTTTCTGCTGGTGATGATCTTTAAGTTTCAATAGGCCCGCTACCCGGAAAGGTCGGGACCGGCCTTGCGCCGCTTTATTGTTTCTCATCGATTCGCGCCCGTGTAGGATGGATTCGCTGGCCCCCGCGGGAGGCCGCGGGCAGGTTCGGCGCAAGCGCAGCCGTTAGCAGGGCGGACATTCGTGGCCATCAAGACCAGCACGCGACTTAATTGGTGAAGTGGTCATCATCGACACCATTGGCGAGCTACGGCTGGGCGAAGGGACCAATGTGCTTCGCCAGGTTGTGAATGAGACTGGCCGAGCAGGGCTATAAGAGCATCCTGCTGAACCTGCGCGATGTCCGCCACATCGATAGCGCAGGGGTGGGTGAGCTGATGAGTTGCTATACCTCGGTGCGTAATCGCGGTGGGCAGTTCAAGCTGATGAACCTCAGCAAGAACGTTCACAACCTGCTGCAGATCACCAAGCTGTACACGATATTCGAAGTAGAGGACGACGAGCCTACCGCAGTGGCTTCCTTTCGCATAAGGTTTGACAGCGGAGTAATTCGATTTCCCAGAAAGCCAGTTCCGAAAAGCGCGCCCGATCATTGTTTTTTATCTTTGAAGTTTGCGAGGCGAAATGAAAGGCGATCCTAAAGTTATTGCGTTTCTCAATCAGGTATTAAAGGCGGAGTTGACGGCGGTCAATCAATACTTTCTTCACGCGGAAATGTGCGAGAACTGGGGCTATGAACGGCTGGGAAAACTGATCAAGAAAGAGTCGATCGAGGAGATGGTGCACGCCGAGAAGTGCATCGAGCGCATTCTGTATCTCGACGGCACTCCCAATATGACCGACTACTTCAAGATCAACATCGGCGCGACCGTGGAGGAGCAATTCAAGAACGACCTGCAAGTGGAGTACGACGCGGTGAAGCGCCTGAATGACGGTATCAAACTCTGTGTAGCGCAGGGCGACAATGCCTCGCGCGAACTGGCCGAGAAGATCCTGATGGACGAAGAGCACCACATCGACTGGCTGGAGGCGCAACTGCACGCGATTGGCGAGATGGGTATCGCGAATTATCTGGCCCAGCAACTGAAGAAGGAAGACTAGGACCATCCGGCGCTAGATCGAAGCATCGTCCATTGTCCAAGGTTACTTCGCGGAGTGGCGAGCGCACGGCTCGCCATCTCTGCGGCGCCGACTGGCTATACGCTACTGGCAAGTGAGCGCACGGTTTCCCTGCGTGGCCAGACAAATTCCACCCGCCAGACATTCTTTGTTAATACCTCGTGAAATCTTAGGGAAACAATCGATTCGCTGTTGACCGCTCGTTCCGGGTTGCACTAGCATCCCAGAACCAATGGACACTTCAAAGCTGGACGCGTTGCGCGCTAACTACAAATCTGCCACGGAGCAATGGGTAGCTTCCATTCGAGCTGAAGAAGCGCTGGCTACCCCCGATCACTCGATGGTAGCCATGGAGAATTGGGACGCGGCTGATTTTGCCGTTCAGGACGCGCAAAAGAAAGCAAAGGCTGCTCGCGACCTTTACAAGGACGAGCTCAGAAAGATTGACTACGGTTTCTGAGGAAGGTCTGACTAAGTTAGCCGGAATCTCCCTCAGGGGCTGAAGCCCCGCTTAATATGGGGCAAATACGGACGGCCTGAAGTGTCTGCGTGAGAACCGTGTCGTCCCCGGGGGACTCAGGTACTTTTCCCCACTAACCCAGCACTCCGCTCCGCTGCGTGCTGGGCTATCATGATGGCGCGCCTGCGGCGCTTGATTCTCGAGATTCTTACTACACTGCCCAAAAGAAAAGTTAGTTCTTACGCAGACTCTGAAGGCCGTCCCCTTCAAAGCCATGACTTGATCAGAGTTTCCCTAAGCCTTAGCCAAGGTGTAATTGGCGGAGGGAGCTGCAGATATTTCGTCGCAATTTGCGGTCATAAGCTGCCCACCATCCTCTCCTACGCGCAAAGACTATCGCGGATTGACGCGATTCTGAGCCATCGCGACATTCATCATGTATTCATTTGAAATTCAAATGCCGTTCATCTTGCGGGCGGCCCGCCCATAGTATCTTTTCGAGGCACTTACATTCCTAACACCAGCGTAAAGAAGGGGATATAGCATGGCGACAGCGTCTGCTCCTTTAACACCACCGTCCTCGGTTCCAGCAACCCACGGAGTTCATGCAAAGCTTGCCAAGTCTCCCGGGAAATTGGGGATGGCGATCTTCGGAGTGGTGATTACCATCGGCGTCGTCTATGCGGCAGGTCATCTGATTTCCGATCTCCGCAATGTTCAGAGCCCCTCAATCTTCCCCTTTGTGCTTCTTGGGGTGGCGCTGCTGGTGGCGCTGGCATTCGAGTTTGTCAACGGTTTTCACGATACCGCCAACGCCGTGGCGACCGTGATCTACACCCATTCGATGGATCCGCATATTGCGGTGGCGTGGTCGGGGTTCTGGAACTTCTTAGGGGTGGTGTTATCGACGGGCGCGGTCGCCTTCGGCATCATCTCTCTGCTGCCGGTGGAATTGATTCTGCAAGTCGGCAAGGGCGCGGGCTTCGCCATGGTGTTCGCGTTGTTGACGGCGGCCATCATCTGGAACCTGGGTACGTGGTGGTTTGGCCTGCCCTCGTCGAGTTCCCACACCCTGATTGGTTCTATCATCGGCGTCGGCATAGCCAACCAGTTGATGCAGGCGCGCACCGCGACCAGCGGCGTGGACTGGGGACAGGCCATGAACGTGGGCAAGTCGCTGCTGCTGTCGCCCATCGTCGGCTTCGCGTTGGCCGCGAGCTTGCTGACCCTGTCCAAAGTTTTCATCAAAGACAAGCGCTTGTACGAAGCCCCCAAAGGGACGGAGCCGCCTCCGTTCTGGATCCGTGGACTTCTGATCCTGACTTGCACGGGCGTCAGTTTTGCGCACGGCTCTAACGACGGGCAGAAGGGCATGGGGCTCATCATGCTGATCCTGATCGGCACCGTTCCCACGGCTTATGCCCTGAATCACGCCTTCACCGCGCAACAGTCGGTAGATTTTGTGGCCGTATCGCAGCAGGCTTCACGCGCCCTTGATCCCTACGTCTCGCCCGATGCGGTGGTGGCCGATCCGCGCGACGAAGTTGCCGATTATGTGCGGACGAAGAATTTCACGCCCAACACCATGCTGGGGCTGCGCGAATTGATCAACGACATTTCCAACGAGGTGGTGCTGTACCACGAACTTGCCAACATACCCAGCGATCAGGTCCGTAACTTCCGCAATGATATGTATCTGGTAAGCGAGGCCCTGCGTTTGATGAAGAAATCGGGCAAGCCGCAATTCACCGCGCGGGACTGGACGGTTCTGACGAACTACAAGAAGTACACCGACAACGCCACCAAGTTCATTCCCACCTGGGTGAAGGTTGCGGTGGCGTTGGCACTGGGCATGGGAACCATGGTGGGCTGGAAGCGAATCGTGATCACGGTGGGCGAGAAGATCGGCAAAGACCACCTTACCTACGGGCAAGGAGCAGCGGCGGAAATCACCGCCATGGTGACCATCGGCGCTGCCGATTATTACGGATTGCCGGTGAGTACGACGCATGTGTTGTCGTCTGGAGTTGCCGGTACGATGGCGGCCAATCACTCCGGTTTGCAATGGGGAACGATGCGCAATCTGCTCATGGCCTGGGTGCTCACGCTGCCGGTCTCGATCGGCCTGGCGGCATCCCTGTTTTGGGCATTCAGCAGACTGAGCAAGTAGCCGGGAATGGGTTGGCTCTCCCCCGCAGAAGAAGGCGCCAGGAAGGCGGCGCGAAGTATGCGTAGGGAGCTGTTCTCTGAGTTGCCGCAGGGTGGGGGGGTGGGTTGATTTTATGGCGGAGAGACAGGGATTCGAATTGTGAATAGCTCAACATTCATAACAATCGGCTGAAGCTGGTGGCACCGTCTGAAGCTGATTGCAGCCCATCGCAGAGTATTTTGACCGCGGCGTGACCGCATGACCGCCCATCTCTAAGCCCCGCTCCATCTCGAATAGGTGGTGAACCGCTGCACTACTTCTGCCTCAAAAAAGGCGTCTGTTTCATTGCTGCAGCAGGGCTTAGACAGGGACGAGAGACGCCCACCAGCATCCCTGAGGGTACGCCATTGGCATGAGTATGATTCCAAGCGAAAGAGGCATGCCGACCTCCTGGAGTTCTTTTTCAAGTTTCTCGAAAACGCCAAGGCGGTTCAACACCGTATTGACCTTTGCTTGAAATGAGGCGTCCGACTTACCAAGATTATGCTTTTCGTAGAGCATGGTTGTTGTTGCGTCCACCGCGCCGCAAGCTGAGGTAATCGCGCCGCTTTCGTCACCCGCCGCCAGCCTCCCAACTGCCTTCTCCATCTCCGCCACCGCGCTCCATGCGCTACCGGCACTACTTCGGCCCGACTCCCCATCCCTCCAGCCGCTTCCGACACTGCTGGAATCCTTGCGGCATCCATGCCGACTGCACCTGCTGCCTCCCGGATACTCGGTATCGACAGACTTCGTATTGCTTCCGCTAGGACCGCATTCCAAGGGTTCGTGATTATTCCTCCGTCATCGATATTCACCTCGTCCCACCGTGGTTCCCGCTGATTTTTTATTTTTACTCCCTGCAGGCCAGCATATACAATCTGCGTGCTCTTTCTGGCAAGAGCGTCTCAGGTTCCTCAATGGATGAAAAGACGGACAAAGCCGCGAGGGCAGCTGCCGACAGCTTCGGCATCCCCCATTTCGTGCGCCAGTTGCGCGCGATTACTAGGCAGATTGTGCTCTGGTGAGCCGCGATGAAGTGGTCGGTCAGGCGCGGCCGGCGGAGCGGGCGGGGTCTTATCCAACTAGATCCGTTGGCTCTATCGCGCTTCTCCGGGGCGCTGCAGCGTCATGTGCCGATGACCCTTTTCGCGCGATATTGATCTCGTTTTCACGTTTCCTAAAGGCACGGTGTGTAACATCACACTAATGCTATGGTACCGAATCCCTCCAGTGTCCTGCTCCTCGCTGTACGTTAACAATCGCTCAAACTTGCTATACGACGGGTGCCAGCTAAACGTTTCTCTCGTCAGGGAATCCGATCGCAGGATTTGATGAAGCGGTTGGCAGAGAGCTGCGGGGCAATCGGGATGGGCACGGTCGATCGGATTCTGCGCAATCTGCGTTTCGATCTCAGCCAGCGCAAGGTGTTGTTGGTGTTTGACGAAGCCCAGCATCTGTCGATTGAGTGCCTGGAGACCTTACGGGAACTGTTGGATCAACCGCCGCACTGTGGGTTACTGTTCGCCGGCACCCACGAACTGGAGGCAATCTTTACCCGCCAAGCCCTGGAGCTGGAGCAATGGCGCTCTCGCTTTCATGCCGGCCAGGCGCTGCCCGGCATCTCCGAAGAAGAAGCAGCCGAGATCGTGCACTCCGAGCCAGGGTTGGGACTATCGCAGCGAAAGATCCAAAGGCTGATCGCGAAATCCCGGATCACGGACCTGCGCAACGGTGGCCAGCACAGCTATGTATCGGCTCGGCGGCTGTTCTGGGTGATTCGCGAGCTGCAGGCCGTCGCCAACAGCGGCTTGCCTACCTAGTAAACGGATTGACAGCGTCTCGCCCCTGAGTCACAATCCGCTTCACGGTACGGCCCCGTCGCACCCATGTCCTCCCGCGATAAGGAGTCTTCTATGCAACGGCCCCCATGTACTCGTGTTGTTCTGCCCGCACTGGCCCTATGTGCACTGTTAGTCGTCGCAGCCCAATTGGCGGAGGCGCAGACCTTCACCGTACTTCACAACTTCAGCAGCGGGAGCAATGGCTCCAATCCCTTTGCCGGCTTGACCATCAACGGAACCGGCAACCTCCTTTACGGAACCACAGGAGCCGGAGGCACCGGGACCTGCTCGTACTCAGGCCTGACGGGATGCGGCACGATTTTTAAACTCAACCTGAGGAATGGCAGTTGGACCTTCGATCCGCTCTACAGCTTCCAGGGAGGCAGCACCGACGGCGAATTTCCCGTGCGACCGATGACCATCGGCCCTAATAGCAGTCTCTATGGCGGAACCCTCGGCGGCGGCACAGGCACCTGCACCTACGACGGAGACTCCGGCTGTGGCATCGTTTTCAATTCAGCGCCAACCGCAACTCCCCCGACCACTCCGTTTCAGAGATGGGTTGAGAGAGTGCTGTATCGCTTTTCGGGCGAGGCAGATGGCGGAGTCGCGTTCAGCACCCTTATTTTTGATGCAGCGGGAAATATGTATGGCACCACAGTTTACGGGGGTACAAACAGCGTTGGCACAGTCTTTAAGCTTACGCCTTCCGGCGGGGGCAACTATACGGAGAGTGTCTTGTACGACTTCGCCGGTGGTGGAAATGACGGGCAAAACCCACTCGACGGAGTGATATTCGACACGGCGGGTAACCTCTACGGTACGACCGCCGTTGGCGGCGGATCGGCGAACTGCACCAACGGGTGCGGCACCGTCTTCGAGCTCTCCCCTTCGGGTTCCGGTTGGACGGAGAAGGTACTCTACAAGTTCCAGGGTCCTAGCGATGGCGAGAATCCCAACGCCGGAGTAGTTATGGACACGGCGGGTAACCTTTATGGCAACACTTGGCAGGGAGGTCCGGGCGGCGGCGGGACGGTGTGGGAACTGTCGCCTTCTGGCAGCAATTACACGTTTACTCTGCTCTACAGCGTGCCTGGAAGCGGCTTTGCGGTTGGCCGCCTCGCCAGGGACTCGCACGGCAACCTCTACGAAGCGTTGCAGAACGGGGGAGCCAATAACAACGGTCAGATTTTCGAACTGACGCCGTCGAATGGCAACTGGATCTTCACCGACCTGCACGACTTCACCAATGGGAATGACGGCGGAGAACCTATCGGTGGAGTGGTGCTGGATTCCAGCGGCAATATCTACGGCACGGCGTTGTTCGGAGGAGCCAACGCCTGCGGCGGCGGCAGCTATGGCTGCGGCACCGTCTGGGAGATCACGCCTTAGGGGTCATCAAAGTCTTAGAACTCGCAGTGAACGTAGACGAATGGCGTGAACGAGAACGGGCTGGCTCACTAGCCCTTGTTCGACTGAACAGGAGCTGCCCCATCGGTGGCGGACACCGCTCCTAAGGACGGTAGGGTTATGCAGTCGATTCTTCTAGAATTGCCACGATGATGGGATACTTTTGGTCATTGTTGAATTGAACGAGATATGGATGTTGCCTGTGCAGGAGAGCACCTGGCCTCGAAAAGGATTGCTGGCGAAATATCGCCTCTCTGATAATGTCGGCGTTGTCAAGAGCGTAGTTGGGCATCCGCTTTTAAGAAAGCGCCACTTCGCTCTAGTTGAAAAAATCCGTTCCAACCAACCACGGCTCTGTGGTGCGCAAAAATTGCGTCGGGCATAAAGTTGTCGCTTTAACCTTCGAATGAAAAAGGCATCATAGGTCGCCATCGGTCAAACAGGAGCCAAATCCGTTCTCTTCCAGCCACAGGTAGAAGTGCACCTGATACAGATACGAGGCGAGAATCTCTTCCCCCATTTCGTGTGTTTCAGTGCAGATGAAGGGCTGTCATCCGCAAAAACCTCGTACGGCTCAAGCGACGCGCTGGTCCAGCCAGTATTCGTGATGTAAACCGCCCAGGGTGTCGTTTGCTCTGATCTCACAATCGCGGGGCAACCTGTGCTTGTGAATCTTGGGTCGTGGCATAGGGCTGGCGAAAGTTTGCTCCGGAAACCCAGGGCCCAAGCTGGAGTGTGGGTGTCCTTTGTTGTAGTGCGTGACCCACGAGCGTAAGGCCATCCGCAGGTGTCTCGGGCTCAACGGAATCATGAAATCCAGGCACTCGCGGCGCACCGTGCCGACCCGGCGTTCGCAATATGCGTTCGCCTTTCGGCGCACGCGCTGGAGTGCGCAGAACCTTCAGTCTAAAGTCACTCTTCTACCTCCTGAGAGGATCTGCAGGCAACCTGCGGAACTAGCCCGAGATTTCCATTTCGGGTCGCGAAGCGCTGCCACTTCGCTCTTCATCCCCGCGCCATTTCAAGGACACCCGACGTCGCTTCGTCATGCTCGAGCGGGTCGAATGCTTTCGCGAAGTCGAGGACGACACGTGATGCCACCTCGCCGTGCTCAAGGCGGTCGAAGACTTGGTTGATCGATGACAAAGGCTGCAACTCGATATCGGCTTTGACCTTGCCATCGGTGGCGAAGGCGAGCGTTTCGGCCATATCCTGGCGGGTGCCGACAAACGAACCGCGGATGGTTATGCAGTTCGCCACTATGATTCCGGAGCGCCAGTGTGGCGAAGCACTAGTAAAAAGTCGCCTTGAGACCGGAAACGATGGTAACCGGCTCTGCCGCCCTCGCAGCGTAGGGCTTAGATGCGAGGATCTTCATCTGCAACCAGCCATACGAGAATTCGCGACCGCAATCGAGGCAAACCACGTTTTGATACCGAACGGCCTCATCATGGCTCGCACTGAATTTGGCTACCACCCACGTTCTGAACACTGTTGGAATTAGCGGCAACAGCGTACACTGTTTGACACGCCCAAACCCTTCAAGGACTCGCATCCATGGCCTCCCAGACTTCAGATCCTGGCATGTACGTGAGCGACCTCGCCCAGGCGGAAGAATTCGCGAATAGACCTGTCAGGGAGCATGCCGCCGAAAGAGAAGCCGAAGCCCTGAGGCGCTTAGCTAGGGTGTTCGCTGACCAACCTGAGGATATTCTTCAGGAACTGGTTGATACCGCGTTGGAGCTTTGCGAGGCCGACAGCTCCGGCATCAGCTTGCGCGAAGGCGATAAGTTTCGCTGGATCGTCACTGCGGGTAAGTTTTCACGTTTCGTTAACGGCGGAACGCCCCGCGATTTCAGTCCCTGCGGCACCTGCCTTGACCGAAATGCGCCACAGTTGTTCAGAGTTAACCAGACTTATTACGATTATCTTGGAATCATTGCGGAGCCGGTGGAGGACGGCATCCTGATTCCATGGCGTGTGGATGACACAGAGGGCACAATCTGGGTCGTGTCTCACTCTGAAGCCCACAGGTTCGACCGGGAAGACTATCGCCTGGTACAAAGCCTCTCGGACTTTTCCGCCATCGCGATTCGCCACCGCAATAATCAGGCAATGCTGATGGAGCAGGAGAAGCTTGCCGCCGTGACAAAACTTGTTAATGAGCTGGCGCACCGCATTAACAATCCTCTCCAGAGCCTCACCAATCTCGTATATCTTGCTTCCAAAAGCGAAGGGGCGGAAGCTAAGGCCCTGGGGCGCGAAATGTCCGCTGATTTGACTAGCCTGACCGACTTGGTAAAGAGGATTTTGACCCTGCCGACATAACAATTGGAACGAACGGAATGCGGATCCGATATCCTTACTCCAATTCAAGACTTCAGGCCGGCAAAACGTCTCAGTCCAGGAAGAAAGTCCTTCTCATTGACATCGATGACCGGCGACGTGGAACGCGGGTTCAAGCGCGCAACCGCCGCCGGATACGATGTCGCTGTTCGGCGCGTCTCCGAGCAGCGGTAGTCTTAACCGACGAATCCGGCTTCGACCTGCTTATCGTCCCGCTTCGCTGGTCGATCCGATGAGGCGCCCCCACAACGACCGCCTGACGAACAATAATCCAGCTTCCGATCCTTCTGCTGGGGGACTACGGCGCTTTCGTGCCGCGGGGAACGCTAAGCCGACGTGTCCAAGCAGGTGAGCCTGCCGCAAGTCGGCGTGGAATGATTAGTTTTATGGCTTGAGGGGTAGGGTTTTTTACAACCCGGTCTTCCCGTTGGCATCTTACTAACCAACCGCTCCGAAGCCTCTAGCCCCATCGGAGCTTATCTCGAGAGTGCATCGATGGAAGGACCTCTCCAAGACAATTCGGCGCATCACGCCCGCGGTAACGCGTTTAGCTCTGCCGTCCATGAAATCAATAACCCTCTGGATTCTTTGTTGAATCTGCTTTACCTCATTGGGTCTGATAAGGGACTCTCCGACACTTCACGTCGCAATTTACATATCGCCCAAGAAGAAGTAGGCAGAATGTCCCGTATTGCAGAAGATGCCATGAAGCAGTTCCAAGGAGTAGAGTCCGCCATGGAAGCTGATTTGGGCAAAAGCTTGACGTCCGTCCTTTATCTTTATGAACCGCACCTTCGAGCGAAAGACATTACTGTCGATTCCCGCCTATACCCGGATGCAAGGATGGTCGTATATCCGGACTCGATGAAGCAGGTCTTCAGCAACCTGCTCCTGAATGCGATAGATGCGATGCCCAGGGGAGGGCACCTCCACGCTCGGATCTGCAAAGCCCGCGAATGGTCAGGTTCTGGAAGGACCGGGATTCGTATCAGCATCGCCGATAACGGCCATGGCATTCCGCCGGAGAGCTTACAAAAGGTCTGGCAGCCATTCTTTACCACCAAGGGGAGCGCCGGAAACGGCATGGGCCTGGCGGTGGTGCGAGAGATAGTCGCCCGTCGCTCGGGCGTGCTCAAGATTCGCAGCAGCGTCACTCCGGGACGCAGCGGAAGCGTGTTCTCGCTTTTCATTCCTTCACAAATGGGGAGCGCCTGAATCCCCAGTTCTGATTGTCAATTCACTTCCTTCAACTGCAAGGGAGGTGCAGGCGACGGAGGCGCGTGTTTCAACCTCGCGCACTCCGCGGAAGCTGGATATGTTCAACTGTTCTACCCGCCACCCAGTACTGGAGCGTCGGGAGAGCGCCCGAGTCGTCATGGACACGGCTGGCAACCCATATTGTTCCACCGTGGTCGACGGAGCCTATGGAGTCGGTTCTGTGTATGAATCGACGCCACAGGTCAAGACTGGAAGTATACCGTCCTACAAAACTTTACCGATGGTAGCGAAGGAGGATGGATGTTCGTGGAGTGGCTCTCGATTCCGTCGGCAGCATAATATAACTAGATCTCAGATGGCCAATATCCGCTAAACCAGCATCTCAGTCTTTGCGGCCCGTCTCTAAGCCACACGGCACTATAAATTTCACGGTCTCGTTCAAGGGCGTTTAGCTATGCGTTCCATCATTTTGCTAATGCTTGGAGTGCCGATCCCTATCGTGCTTTTGATGCGATATTCAGCCGGTGAATCGGCTTTGCGGATTGTCGGCGAGCCACGTTCTGCAAACGACTAGATTGGGGATCGTGCCAAAGAGTGAAATGCCTGGAAAGCTGAACGGTTAGGAAGCCTCACGCATCGGAATTTCGATCAGCACACCTACGAAACAAAAGGAAAGAGGTCATCGACATGCCTTTGCTTCAAGTTGTGGTTATTCTCATAGTAGTCGGCGTTCTCCTATGGTTAGTGAACCGCTATATTCCGATGCAGTCCACGATCAAGTCAATTCTGAACGCAGTTGTAGTCATCGCGGTTGTCCTTTGGCTTCTGAACGTATTCGGCCTTTTCCAGTCTCTGTCCAACATTCACGTTGGTAAGTGACGCCGGTAAACTTGCAGATTATCGCTTCCACACGCAACGTGGCGATTGCAGATGGTCCGGCTGCATATTCACCGTCTCCCTGCAAAAAAGCGCAGTTCTGGCCAACCTAAAGCCTTCAGCTCAACTCTAACGACGTGTGTAGAAACGAAGGAATCTGAGGAAGGCGACAAATATGGCACTACGAGACGTCTTGATTGACGAACTGCGCGATATGTATAGTGCGGAGAACCAATTGGTGAAAGGACTGCCAAAGCTGGCGAAAGGCGCCAAGAACCCCAAACTGAAGGAGCTATTCACCGCGCACTTGGAAGAAACCAAAGGCCAGGTGGAGCGGCTGCAGGAAGTCTTCAATTATCTCGAAGAGAAGCCCACTGGCTCGCATTGCAATGGGATGGAAGGCGTGATTGAGGAAGGAGCCGATGCCCTGGAGAAAGACGAGGAAGGTGCGTCGTTCGACTCAGGTTTGATTGGCGCGGCCCTTCGCACGGAGCATTACGAGATCGCGGGCTATCAGGCCAGCATTGCAATGGCGAAGACTCTCGGCATGGGGCAGGTTGTTTCGCTGCTGACGGCCAATTTGAAGGAAGAAACCGCTGCTGCTGAAAAAATCACTGCCGCCGCACAACCCATTCTGGCGGAAAGCGCAAGAGAGCCGGTGACTCCCAAGAAGCCGATGTCGGGCAAAGAGAAGTACTCTGCTGAAAAGAGTCGAGAAGAAGAGAAGAAGGCGGCACCCGATCTCAAGAAACGAGCATCATAAAGATTATGAGTTGCTCAGTAGTCCGGCTGCGGCGGGTGGCTTTTGCGGGTGACACACGCAACCTGATGATTGAGGAAATGATTGCCGGATACGAGCAAGCTCTGAGCGATCCTGCCGGGAAGCGAAAACCCTCCGGCAAAGCGACGGAGCCGATTCAGTTCGTGCTCAAGCAGGCGCTGAAACGAAGATGGAGGCATCTGGCAGAAGAGCGGATTGAAAACGTGAAGCCCTCGATTCCTCTAGGTGAACGCTTCTGGCTCTTATCGCAAGCTGAAAAGGGGGAGATTAACCGGCTGTTCGCCTCGGAGCAACCACGCTGCCTCATATCATGCCTTAGGAATCGGGATGCTAAAGACCCGGTCGAAGTTCTGGATGCAGCCTACTGGATGAAAGGCTCTAGTTCTCTTGGGCGCCTCCGCTTCGCTGTACTCGTTGGGGTCGGCACACACAAACATCGCACTATTTGTTTGATTGATATTAAGGAGGCGATTCGCGCCGCAGCTCCGCACGCCACCAATAGCGGTATGCCGCGGAACAACGCTGATCGGGTCGTGGCGGGGGCACGGAGCCTGTCGCCTTACCTTGGCAAGCGGATGCTTGCCGCTGAACTCATGGGAAAGTCGGTTGTGCTTCGCGAGTTGCTACCTCAGGATCTAAAGTTGGAAATGGATCGCTTGACTCGTGACGAGATCGTTGCTTCCGGACGATTTCTGGCGTCCGTCGTGGGCCGCGCGCATGCCCGGCAAATAGACGAAAATGGACGAAAATCGTGGATGTCGGACCTGCAGCGTAACCGGTCTAAGAAACTCGATGCCCCATCCTGGCTGTGGACCAGCGTAGTAGAACTGGTCGCCAGCCACGAAAGAGGCTATCTCGAACATTGCAGAGAGTTTGCTCTGGCTTCAGCGAGATAGCCGGTTTACTTTAAGGCACTTCTCAACTTAAATCTTCGCGACTGTCCGAATAGGCACCAAATCAGCATCTCACCTTGTGTCAGCTTTTTCCCGGGATCCACCGGCCCCTCCACCAAAATCGAAAAAGCTCAGGAAGCGAGTTCTATGTCACTAACAAATGTTGTGCGCCCTGTCGATCCTCGATTCCCCGACTTCGACGTTAAGAATGAGGCCCATTCTTCCGGCATATCATGGCCGGCAGTCATTGGCGGAGCGTTCACCGCCGCCGCATTGTCACTAATCCTCCTAACCTTGGGAACGGGTCTCGGATTTTCGTCCGTTTCGCCCTGGTCGAACATCGGAGCCTCGGCTTCCACTGTGAGGGCTGGAGCGATCATCTGGCTGATCTTCGCTCAAATCGTCGCCTTCGCTATGGGCGGCTATCTGGCGGGCAGGCTGCGGACGAAGTGGGTGGATATCCACACGGACGAAGTCTATTTCCGCGATACTGCGCACGGACTGCTCGTTTGGGCAGTAGGAGTTGTGCTGATGGCCGCGTTCCTGGCATCGGCTGCCGCCATGTTTGCGGGCCGGGCTGCCCAGAGACCGGAGCCATCTCAGGCAACGGCGACGGAGGCTTCACTACTCAATCCCAACGAATATCTAGTCGACACGCTTTTCCGGTCCAATGGTTCCATGACGGATCTGAATGCAATTACGTTGCGGGCCGAGGCGGATAGAATCTTCGCCCACGCCCTTCGGGAAGGCAGCATGTCCCAAGCCGACAACGCCTACCTGGGGCGGCTGATTGCTGCAAGAACTGGGCTCAATGAAGCCGACGCCCAACGGCGAGTGGCGGACGTGTTTGAACAGGCCCAGGAAGCAGCTGAGACCACCCGCAAGGCCGTCGCCCATTTGTCACTGTGGTTGTTCGTCGCACTTCTGAGCGGGGCTTTCTGTAGCAGCTTCGCTGGGACTATTGGCGGACAGCAGCGCGACCACGTACGCGCGCCGATCTAAATCTTAGCGTTCTGGAAAGGAGTCTCACATATGCGTTCAATTCTTCTACTGATGCTGGGCGTACCCATCCCAATCGTAATTCTTATTGCTTTGTTTAGCCACTGACAACTTCCCTCGCCTGTTGCTATTGAACGGCTACCCCGAGGGGCCTTTCCCGGCGGAGAGGGAATCGCCGCTTGCCGTACTGATAGTCGGCGTTTTCACTGCGATCGCCGTTGCTCGCAGCCCACGCCACCACCTCCGTCACGGCCAAAACATCATCTACCCTAGAACGATGCGAATCTGATGGCTCCCGCCATCGTCGGTAAGCGGGATATTTGGGGAGATGGCTAATAGTTTGCCGTCCATTTCAATGGAAGCGACGCCGCGCGAAACACCGGACGGATTTTCTACACTGATCTGGTAAACGGTCGAATGATAACGGAAATTCATGGAGTAGCTCGGCCAGCTTCTCGGAATGCACGGGTCGATCGAGAACACCGAGCCGCGCATGCGGAAACCCAGCATCCATTCAATAGCCGCGCGATAGAGCCATGCGGCTGACCCAGTGTACCAAGTCCATCCACCGCGCCCGACATGCGGAGGTTCAGAATAAACGTCGCCTGCCACGGCATAGGGCTCCACTTTGTAGCGCTGGACCGTCGCTCGGGAGGCTGTGCGATTGATAGGATTCAGCATTTGGAACAGCTCAGCCGCCTTATCTCCGTCGCTGAGGGCAGCGAATGCCAGAATGGTCCACGCTGCAGCGTGCGTGTACTGCCCGCCATTTTCGCGGATACCGGGCAAATATCCTTTGATATAACCGGGGTCGTGGTCTGTTCGGTCAAAGGGCGGCGTGAGCACCAAGTCCAGCCCCTCCGGACGCCGTACGAGATACTGGCCGACTGCGGCCATTGCACGCGCTCCCCGAGCCGGTTCCGCGGCGCCACTGATGATTCCCCAGGACTGAACAATGGAGTCAATACGGCACTCCTTGTCTGAGGCGGTGCCCAGTGGGGTACCGTCATCAAAATAAGCGCGGCGATACCACTCCCCGTCCCAACCTTCCCGCTCAAGTGCGGCCTTTAGTGCACTGACATGCAGCCGCCAAGTCTCCGCGCGCTTGTGTTCCCCGCGCGCATCTGCAACCTTGGCGAACTCCCAGAGAATCGTGTGGAGGAACCAACCCAGCCAAACACTCTCGCCCTTGCCCTCCGGTCCGACGCGGTTCATACCATCATTCCAGTCGCCCGTGCCGATCAGCGGAAGACCGTGACTGCCGACTGCCAGGCTCCGGTCAAGCGCTCGCGCGCAGTGTTCAAAGAGGGTTGCGCGTGTCGGTGAGACGCGCGGTTGGAAGTAGGATTCCAGTTGTCCCTCAGCGAGCACATTGCCTTCCAGAAACGGTACGGACTCGTCGAGGATGGCTGCATCCCCTGTCACCTCGATGAAGTGGATTACGCTGTAAGGCAGCCACAGCAGGTCGTCCGAAATGCGTGTGCGTACTCCTCGACCCGAGGGCGGATGCCACCAGTGCTGGACATCGCCCTCGGTGAACTGGCGCGAGGCGGCACGCAATAGATGTGTCCGCGCGACGTCGCGCCTGGCCACCGCGAGCGCCATAACATCTTGCAGCTGATCACGGAAGCCATAGGCTCCACTGGGCTGATAAAACGCCGCGCGTGCCCACACCCGGCAGGAGAGCGTCTGGTAAAGCAGCCAGCGATTCACTAGAATATCCATCGACCGCTCAGGGGTAGTGATCTGTAGGGCGCCGAGCATGTTGTCCCATTGCTGGGTAACCTCGAGTAAGACCTGGTCGAGGTTCGCAGCGCGATAGCGACCGAGTAATTCCTGCGCTTCTTCCCGGCTGCTCCCCTGACCCAGAAAAAATACGACTTCGGCGCGTTCACCAGGGCGTAGCTCGCAAAGTGTTTGCAGCGCGGCGCATGGATCAAGGCCGGCACCCATTCTTCCCGAAAGCGGGCCGCCTCGCTGAAGTGCCGCAGGCCGCTCCATTACTCCGTTGCGACCCAGGAATTCCGTACGGTCGCCCGACCATGAACTCTGCCGTCCGCCGAGATCGGCAAAGGCAACTCGTCCACCGAACTCACCACCCCACGCGCTGCGCACAAACAGAGCTTTCGTTTTCGCATCCAGCTCGGTAATAAGGTGCGGTGCCGTCGTGCTGCGGGAACTCCCCAGCACCCACTCCGCAAATGCAGTCACGGAGAGGTGACGGGTACGAGCGGAGCGGTTCTGCAGCACCAGGCGAGAGATCTTAATCTGGTCTTGAATCGGTACGTACTGGAGCAGCTCTGTCAGAATTCCCTGCGAGCCGTTCTGGAACCGGCTGTAGCCCTGGCCATGCCGTGCTATATAGCACGAAGCTTCATCCCGAACCGGTAAGGCTGTCGGACTCCAGAGCACCCCTGTGTCTTCATCGCGGATGTAAATGGCCTCGCCGGGCTGATCAGTCACGGGGTCGTTCGACCAGGGAGTGAGTTGATTCTCGCGGCTGTTCCCTGACCAGGTGTACCCGGAGCCTGATTCCGAGACGAGGAACCCGAACGAAGGATTTGCAATCACATTGATCCACGGAGCCGGGGTACGCAGTCCTTCCGCAAGGGTGATCACGTATTCACGGCCCCGTTCAGCGAAGCCCCCCAGCCCATTGAAGAATTCAAGGTCCGGCGTGTTCACCGGCACCTCTGCATCCTTGCCCGGCTGAGGCAGACGCGGAGCGGGCCGCCCCATGATGTCAGACCGCTGCGATCGGATAACTTGTTCGGCTAAGGTGCCGTGACGGCTGAGCAGTACAGCCCGAGCCACAGTCTGAAGGAGCGCGCGCTCCTGTGAAGAGATCAGGTCTCCCCGAAGGAGAATAACGTTCCCATGGACATCGTCCGGGTCCGAAGGGATACGTTGTTGGCTACCGCGCACAAGATCGTCCAAAGAACCTTGCAGCTCCTGTTCGTAAGATGGCGGCTTCTCATTAAGAATGACGAGGTCAACGGATAACCGCTTCAAACGCCAGTATTCATGGGCCCGCAACAACTGCCGGATGATCCCGACATCCTCGGCCTCGTCAATCCGTGCGAGGACGATGGGCAGATCACCTGAAATCCCGTGCGCCCATAGAGCGGAAAGCTCGAGCGTGCTCCGGCTCAGCACCTCGGAAGACGGCCGCAGGGAAGGATCTGAGTAGAGCACGGCATTGGCGAGTCTCTGAAACAAGTGAGCTTCATCGGGAGTGATACCCAGATGATGAAGTTGGACTTGCGCTTGCGTCCAGGCCGACGTCAGGGTACGTTCATAGTTCCTTGCATCCCGATACTTGTCTGCCAGGTCTATTAATTGCTCACGTGTAGCGGCGAGTATGGTGGAAAAGACAATCCGCGCGGTTGTGCCTGGTGGGATGCGTACCGTACGTCTCAGGCTTATCACGGGGTCGAGCACGGGGCCGGCAGTGTTCGAAAGAGGGCGCCCATCAGTGATGGATACGGCGTCGCGAACCTGATGCCCTCGTCCAAGAAACCGGACGCGATCCGTCTCGTATTGGAGATTTCCGATGGACTCGCCTTCCACAACCATGACGTGAGCAAGCCAGACTATTGTTTCTTTTTCGGATTGCCGGCGGCGGGTCGCGACCAACGCGTCCACACTTGCGACGAATTCCGTTTCCACAAACAAGTTGGAAAATGCGGGGTGGGCTTCGTCGGTGGCCTGGGGAGCAATCGCAACCTCAGCATACGAAGTTACCTGTATCTCGCGGGTGTGCGTGCCCAGATTGGCGATCGATACGCGGCGCACCTCCGCGTCGTCTTCGGACGAAACGACCACCTCCAGCGTGGTGGTCAGAGCCCCGTCACGCCGAACGAATTCGGCGCGATCTTCGCTAAACATGACTTCGTAGGCGTCGGGTTCGACGCCGCTGGGCTGATAGCCCACTGACCAAACCCTGCCACTCTGCGCATCGCGAAGAAAGATGTAGGAACCCCAGGAATCCAGGGTAACGTCCTCGCGCCAGCGCGTCACCGCGATATTCCGCCATCGGCTATACCCAGAGCCCGCCGTTGTCACCATCACCCCATAGCGTCCGTTGGAAAGCAGATGCGTCCGTGGAACCGATTCATGTGGCGAAGTGAACCGACGCACAACCGGCGGAACTAGTTCGCGGACCTGCGCCGCCGCAGAGACTTCTTCTGCACGCGGTCGTGCGACCAGCACGTCACGCGGCGTGCGCTCCTGGAGTAGCAGTTCAGTGGCTTGCACCATCGGTTCGGCGTGGAAGCGGGCCCTCATTGCTCCATCGTTCAATACGTTGGCAAGCGCAACCAGCGACATTCCCTGGTGGTGTGCAAGGTAAGCGCGCACCACCGCGTTATCTTTGCCATCGGGTACCCTCCCGCTGGTGTAATCGAGTGCTTCGTAAAAACCGTAGGTCCCCTTTCCTCCGGCCTCGGTGATTTGCGCAAAGTTCTGCGTCGCCGCATTGGGGTCGATCATGGCCGCCAGTGCAGTGGCGTAGGGCGCAATAACGAGATCTTCGCTGAGGCCGCGTTTGAGCCCTAATCCAGGCACGCCAAACGCCGTGTATTGATATGTGAGGTCCTGGTCTCTCGCGTTGTATGCCGACTCTGAGATTCCCCAAGGAACTCCACGCTCCTTGCCGTAGTCGATTTGCCGTCGGACAACCAATTCGTAGGTTTGGTTCAGCAGGCTGCCTGTCGGGGAAATCATCATCAGCGCCGGCATAAGATATTCGAACATGGAGCCCGACCACGAAATGAGGGCGGAACCCCGGCCCACTGGAGTGAGCGCCCGGCCCAGGCGGAACCAATGGGAGGACGGGACATCGCCTTTGGCGATTGCAATGAAGCTGGTTAGGCGCGCCTCCGAAGCCAGCAGATCATAACAGTTGGCGTCCAGCGTGCTGTCAGCGGCACGGTATCCGATGGAAAATTGCTTACGCGTGCGATCAAAAAGAAAGCTGAAGTCCATCGACTGGATCATGTCTCCAACTTTCTGTGTTGTGGCGGACAGGCGGCGAATCAGCGCAGCTGCGTCCGTTGCAGATCGGCGCAGGTCTTGCGCCAGAGCATCGACGCGCACCAGGAGGTCAGTGCTCGCCGATGAATCGTTTAGCAAGCTGGCTCGCAACAGGGCAAGTGCCCGCAGTGCACCTGCGCACCGTTCAGGGGCATCCGCCAGCGTGGGCAGAGACGCAAAGAAAGGCTCGATCGCCACCCACTCCGGTGCCTGGTTCCGCGGACGTTCGGCCATTGCCAGAATGGTTTTCGTATCCTGGCGCATCCACGGAAGAAGAATCTCCGCGTCCCGTGCGTGACTTTCAACGCACATCAGGACGGTATCGGCCCAAGTGAGCAACTCGGAATCCTGAGCATCGTCGCGCTCCTGGGCGAGGGCTTGAGCAATGTCAGCGACGGTGAGGGCACGCGTCCTAAGTTCCACAAAACGTTCCGCCCACTCCGCCGGGTTCGCCGGAGCAAACTCCACCGAGTTGGCCAGGGCATCGATGGCATTGCTGAGCTGTTTCCTGGTAACGGTATTCGTCCGTTTCGTTTCCGAGACCTGGCTTAGGGCTTCCCGCAATAGTTCCAGCGCGTCCCGCACGCCGGCGAGCGACCGCTCTCCGAGAGAAGTTTTCCAGATTAGTTCCCGGCAACCGTTTCCCAGGGCCAGCAAATGCCCGGCGAGGTTTCCACTGTCGACGGAAGAGACATATTTTGGATTGAGGGGATGAAGATCGCGAGTGTCGTACCAGTTATAGAAATGCCCCCGGAGTAGCTCCATCTGACTCATGGCGCCGAGTGTGGCCTCCAGTCGGTCAACTGCGTCCCGCACTCCTAGGTAGCCCAGATCGTGCGCTGCTAGCGTAGACAGCAGATACAGCCCCATATTCGTCGGGGATGTTCGATGGGCTACGACTGGCCTTGGGTCTTCTTGAAAGTTGTCGGGAGGCAACGCATGGTCAGTCGGGGTAATGAAGGTTTCGAAGAAACGCCAGGTCCGACGCGCAATCAAACGCAGAGCCCGGGCATTCGACGCCGTGACCGGTTCGGCACCCGTCCGCCGCATAGGAAGACTGATTTGGTGCGCGACTGCTGGAGCGCTAATCCATAGGACAATGAACGGAAGCATGACCGCCCAGGCATGGTGATCGCCCCAGGCGATGACCACCAGTATCGCCACTGCGAGTACTACGCTGCCGACCATGCGCTTATACATTGCGGAGAGTTCCAGATTGGCCGCATTCTTGGCTTGGGTTGCAGTCATCCACTCCAGAAGATGCCTGTGGGTGATGAACATGCGAACCAGCGTGCGCAGAATTGCGTCAAACATTAACCATGTCCGAAACGCCAACATCGTCACGGTAACAGCAATCTGGGAGACACCCACCGAAAGGTCGGTGAGCATCGCACGAAAATGCGTGCGTTTAGAAATTCCACGTCGTGGCGGATTGAGTCCAATCAGGAAAGGTAGCAGTGCGGGGAGCGCAATTGTCGCAAGAATAAATCTCGCCCACCCCCAAGGAGAGGCTGACGGCAGCAGACAGGCAGCGACCAACGCAAGAAACGCGGCCGGAGCCGACATAGAGCGGCGCAAGTTATCGAACATCTTCCACCGGCCAATGGCGGGAATGTCAACAGGACTTCTTTCTCCCGACGCCGCTCGTCCCCGCCCGAAAATCCAGGGCAGTAGTTGCCAGTCGCCGCGCACCCAGCGATGTTGACGGGCGGCGGCCACCTCATAGTGCGACGGATATTCCTCGAACAACTCAATGTCGGAAGCTAGCGCGACGCGCGCAAGAATTCCTTCGAAGAGATCGTGGCTCAACAGCGTGTTATCTGGCACTCTATCCGCTAAGGATGCCTCAAAGGCATCGACATCGTAGATTCCTTTCCCGGTGAAAGAGCCCTCTTGGAACAAATCCTGGTAAACGTCCGAAACCGCAGAGGCATAAGGATCAAACCCGCCGGGGCCAGAAAACAATGTCTGAAAAAGTGATCTCTCGTGGTCGGGAGGGAGCGAATGAGTGATTCGCGGTTGCACGATCCCATAGCCTTCCACAACCCGCCCGACGCGGGCGCTAAACCAGGGTTGATTGAGAGGATGTGCCATGGTGCCGACCAAGCGGCACGCAACCCCTCTCGGCAGACGCGTGTCCGCATCGAGCGTGATGACGTACCGCACGCCCGGAGGAGCTTTTACTGGGCGTCCGCCGATCGGAAGAAACGTAGTATGGACTCCGCCGCGGAGAAGCTGGTTCAGCTCTCGGAGCTTTCCCCGCTTGCGCTCCCATCCCATCCATGTGCCCTCGCTCTCGTTCCAGACTCGCTTTCTATGCAGCAGTAGGAAGCGCTCGCCGCCGTCCGGCGTGGGGCCGTGACTCTTGTTCAGCCGCCCAACACCGTCCGCTGCGACCGCAAGTAGTTCGTCATCGCCGTCGAGGCTCTCGCTCGCTGCGTCCATCCAGTCAGACAGCAACGCAAAACGCAGATCGCCGTCCGAATTCGCCAAATAATGGACCTCCAGCCGCTCAACCAATTGCTCTATGTCATGCTGGGAAGTAAGCAGGGCGGGCACTACCACGATCGTTCGCAGTTGCTCTGTCACGCCGTCCCGCAACTCCAGGCGAGGCAGCATTCGCGGGCCGATCAGGTCCGTCACCAGTCGGTTGACGAGCGCGATAGCCAAGTCGGAAGCCGGTACGGCAGCCAGGAGTCCAAGCAAGACCAGACCCCAAACTCCAATTCCTACTTCTCTCTCGTGGAGAAGGGGTAGCGCCAAAATCATGGCGGTAGCGAGGCCGATCGTCCCCAGATAGGCCGCCGCCGCGCTTCGCATATAAAGGCGGACCAACCGGCTTTTCCACGGCGCACGAAAGCCGAGTTCATGCTCAAACGCCTCGCGTCCACTAGAAATCAGGTAATAGCCGGGATCCGCACGCCGGTTTTCGTGTGCCTGTCCGTCCCCAGAGCGCTCTGAGCGAGCCCTCTTGATGCGGTGCACGACGTGTTCCGACACCTCGATTTCGGAATAGCGCGATCCCCGCGAGAGATCCTCGATCGCATGGCGGTAAGAATCTCGCGTGGCAAAATCCATTTCGGCGAAATTGGTGTCGCTCCGCAAGATTTGGTCCGGCAAGCTAACATCTTCGACGAATTCATGCCAGTCAAAGTCCGTCATCAGACGCATGCTGGGGATTATGTTCCGCACGGTAACGTTCATTGCCGTTTGTTCCTGGTGCTCGGCCCGGACAATTTCGTCAGCCGCGGTCCCCTGCGCAGCCAAACGCTGATCGAGCCAGCGCAAAACAGGTCCCATGTTCGGGTCAACATCACGTAGGCGTTGGATGAGTTGCACAACGAACGCTCTGGGAAGAGACCTTCTCTCGAATCTGCGCAGGGCCGTTTCTGGGGGAATGGAAGCCTGTCCCCCCGCGCCAAGCAGGTTGTCGGCCAACATGTTGGCGTCTTGGTGTTCCGCCCGGCTTCGAACAATTCGATCGGTGAGCCGACGCAGATTTTCAACCAACACGACGCGCAGAGTGATAGCCACAGCCCACAACTCACCAATGTCGAGCGGTTGTACGCCCTGGTAAGCCTTCACAAAGCGGCGCAACACTGCCGGATCGAAGTGGCTGTCCGTGTGTGCCACATAGGCCCATGCCACTCCGTAAACTCGCGGATACCCTTGCAGGTGACCTGAGGCCAGCTTCGGTAGTTTGCGGTAATAGCCGGGGGGCAAATCGTCCTGGATTTCTCGGAGCTGCTCTTCGACGATGTGGAAGTTGTCGACGAGCCACTCAGCCGCGGGCGTTATTGCGCTCTCCTCCTGAATCGCCCGGGCGATTGCTCGGTACGAATCCAACAGCACACGGCCGTTCTCTACCACCCGTGGAATAAGGGAGCGGCCCTGGTACGTTTCCTTGCTGACGATCTGCGCGGCCGCGAGGCTCTCCGCGTGCTGCTCAAGCCGCTCCACGCCGAACAGCTCGGCGCGGATGGGCTCCTCCAGAGAACGGATCGTCATCGATGGTTGACTATTGTTCGGAAGTACCGTTATCGACCTCCAGGTAGGCGGCAATTCAGGGCTAATTGCCTTCTTAGCGCCATTTTAGCTCGGAATAGCATACAGCTACTCCTAAGGCGTCAGCTCAAACAGCCGTGCCCGAGGAACCAAACTGTCGGACAGTGATTTCCTGCGGCGCGATTCAAGCGGGAGCTGCTGGTCACCCTTTTTCAGTCAGGTATTGCAACGGAATAGGCACCTCGACTTCTCGAACAAAGACGGATCGGTGAAGGTTCCCTCCGATTTGCGGCAAAACATTCATTGAACCGATCGTCTGCCTGAGCACATTTTTCCGAGATTGCGTTTCATGTCGGAGCAGCGGCGGCTCTGTTCATGCTCAGCTGGAAGGCGCTCGTGCTGTTTGCGATTCTGTTATGGCGGGTCAACCTCTATGGCGTCCGCCGGCTGTCGGAACAATCATGAGCAAGGTTGCCGCTGATGCGCGGCTGCGCTTGAGTCAATGCCTTTCGGGTGGAGGCGGGGCAACACTTCGGGTTGGCTGCTGCCTAGCCTGCAATGACTCCTGTTGTTGTGCATGTTTTTGTTCCATTTGCTGCGTCTGTTGCTGGTGCTTTTGCTCTAGCTGTTGGGTCTTCGCGTCACTAGCCTTCTGTTGCGCAAGCTGTTGGTGATCTTTCTCTTGCTGCTGCATGAGTTTCTGGTGGTCCTGCTGCTGCTGCGCCTGCAGCTTCGCTTGTTGCTTCTGGTACTTCTGGTCGAGCTTCGGGTTTCCGGTGTTTGGAGGAGGCGGAGTCGGGTGCGGAGGAAGATCCTTGGCATGCATTGGAGTCACTGGACGACCAGCAACGTCTGGATGCGAACCAGCCATCTTCTCGGGTGCGTTGGCTGTGGCGCGATTGGCTGGAGGATGATAGGGTGCTCCTGCTTCCTTGGCGGGCACCACTCCGCTGCCGCTAAATTCTGTGGGCTTCTGCGTTGCGGCGATCGGGGGCCTGCCCTCATTGATCGAAGCCCGCAGCTGCGGATTAGAGCGGGCAGTTTGCACATGTTCCGTTTGAGCGGTTACTGGCGGGATGTGCCTGTCATGCATGGCGGTCTCTTCTGCCGGCGTCGGGCGCGCGTCTATGCCGCCATTACCACCGTTGTAGCTGACACGATTGATTGTCGTGTTGTTGACCACAGTTGTATTGTAAACGTTGTGAATGTTTGTAATGTTCACGTTGTTCACGGAACGGTTGTAGTAAAACTGTCCGTTGTTCCAGCGCCCGCCTTCGTATCCGCGACCGAAGTAACCGTATCCATAGGCAACTCCACCGTAGAAACCAACCTGTGGTCCCCAGTAGCCTTGATAGAAGATAAAACCGCTACCGCCCCAACCCCAATAAGGCGGTGTCCACAGATACCCGACCTGTGGAGGCAATACCCATGTACCCGGCACCCAGTAATAATCGCCGTACCCGTCGTCGTAAGCCCAATAGCCCGGCGTCCAGATATAGCCTTCGGCGGGACAGGGAGGCTGCTCGTACACAGGGAGTGCGGGCGGAGCAAAGCTGACAGCTACGACAACCTGGGCGAATGCAGCCGAAGACGCACAGACCATCACTAGCATGAACAGCAACCATCGGATGGGTCGGGTGATGCGCATTTAAGTTTCTCCTATCGATTCCGTCAAGTTGCATGATATCTACTTCGTAAACTCCCAGCGGTCGCCGGTCATAACCAGTGTTGCCGCATCGGAAGGATTTGAATCTAGGGCGGAGGAAATACCTGGATAGGCAGTCTTCATTTCTTGAGAATTGGCCCAACCCGCCACATTTGCGATCTTGTAATGGTAGGCGACATCCACCGTCTTGGCCCCGGCCCCATTCGTCCCAAGCGTTGAATTGTCGATCGACGTTACCTCCCGGTTTCCATAGCAGAAGTTTCCATAGCCGGGCGGCGAAGTGTCGGCGGTCCATGATGTCCTGCCTTTGTCGGACAGGTCATAGTTATTGACCTGCCTGGACGCAATGATGAGCACTTTCTTTTCCGCAGTGGTGCGCGTCAGCATACCCTCTTGGGTGAGCGCATCGTAGCCCTCAGTCTTCACGTCATCAGAAGTCGCGGCCTGGACCGGGAACTTCTTCGGCTGAGACCAGATACAAGCTGGAAACGCTTTGAAATGATCATTGATGGCGGCCTTGTAGTTGAGGTCGGTGTTGGCTGTATTACTGCAGCTAGTGGTCAGCCATGCGAAAAACCCTAGCACCACCGCACAGGTTAGTGTCCGACGGATAAACATAGTTCCTTTTTTGTAGAAGCGCGAAAAGAGATAACCTAAAACTTCTTTCCAAGGAGAATTGCGGGCCTCGATCACTAAAGGACTTTCCAGACATAGTGGCCCAAGAAAAGCAGCAGGAGCAAGCATCCCACTCCGCAGAACCAGATCACGAAGTTTGCCGTCAGGAGAGGAGACTTGATCTGTTTCTTATTCATGGCGAAACGCTCTTATGTTGGCTTGGTATACGGTAGATAGCGGGCTGTTTGAGACTTTTGAGGTTGTCTTGTTTCTTCGATGCCGCGGTTTCGCAAGGGGTAACTAGTGATAATCGCCAACGATCATGGATATGGCTGCGGCTGCAACGGTGAAATGCTGCCGTGCAAAGCGAACGGGAAAGGGATTTCGACCCCGTCGGGTCCACCCGGCCCGAGCGGAACTCCCGGGCCTCGAAACCCGCGAGGCCCGGGGGCAACCCCACTTCCTACTGGGGAAGCCCAGCGTACAGCGCATCCCGCACTACCCCCATCACCGCGTACCGCCCATTCGGTCCAAAGTGGATGCCATCACCGTAGTCAAGAATATTTGGTAAGCCCCATCCCGTCGTATCCACTAGCGGAGTCCACATGTCCACCAGCACCAGGTTGTTGGGATAAAGCTGAGGCAAGGAAGCGTAAGCCTGGTTATAAGCTGCAACCGTCCGGCGCTCATCGGGGATGTACATCAGCGAAATGGGAGCGAAGGGCGGAACATTGGAAAGCAGAATCACGATGTGAGGGTTCAGCTCGATCATTTGCCCGATCATCTGTTTCATGCAGGCGATATGGGTGGCGACCTGAACACCCTGAATGACATCATTGGTCGCGGCCATAACAAAGACTGCGTTGGTACTGGCAGGCACATCCGCAGAAACGAGCGGCAAAAGCTGCGCGCATGTATAGCCGGGATAGCCCTGAATAGAGATATGCGAGCTTGGAATGTTGGGGAAGGCCCATGGCTGAAACCCTTGCATCAGCCAGATCCAGGAATGACCAAACAGGACCACGTTGACGCTCAGGGCATGGGGGGGAATAAGTGGGGTTCCCGGAAGGCCCGTCTGCGCTCCGGCAGTGATCGTCAGGGCCAGCACTGATAGAAGAACAATCTTCGCAACTCGCATTAGGGTCCTTTCGCAGCAAGGGAGTTTGGCGTGAGAACTTACGGTGATGAAATGATTCAGGTTTCGTTGCGGCCTCCGCGCGGGTGACACTATACAACGCTCGTGGACGAGGCTTACAGCCAGGTTGATAGTGGGGTCCTAAACACTTAGACGCCGAGTGGATGGGATTCGCATTGACGACCCCTAGTGGTCTGTCACAGCCGTTGTGAAATCCCCATCCCGCAAGTAATCCCCACGGGCTGCCCACACTTCCCCAAAACTTGCCAGCTGCGGCATCCAGAGCGAACATCGTCAGCTGTGGATGCGACACGATGAAAGAAGCCAAGATACCAACTCGAGTAGCGATTTACACCCGCGGATACAGGGAGTGCTGGTGACCATCCGAGTCTTCGCAAGATACCGTGCAGGTCCGCAAGGCCATATCGATAATGAGGTGACGGTAGTTTCGGCGCTCTTCGATCGCAATGGGAATTTCGTTAGCGGCACCCAGAAGATCCTGCAGATGCATTTGAAGGATGAAACGCTCCAAGACCGGTTGAACTCGGGAGTCACCTTGAAGAGCAGCTTCGACGTCAAGCCGGGAAGATACATCGTGCGTCTGGTAGTGCGGGACGAAGATGGACAATTGGCGGCGCAAAGCAGTGCGGTAGAAATTCCATAGGCGGAGGATGGAACCATGAAGTTCCGGGGTTTCTTGCTCGCAGCAGCTCTCACCTTCCTGGCGACGGGTGGGGCGCAGTCACAGCAGTCCAACCCTCCAGCCGCGGAAACTTCGGTCTCGATAATTAAGGTGGAAACGCGCTTAGTTCTTGTCGACACTGTGGTGACGGACAAGAAGGGAAACTACATTCGCGACTTGACGGCGAAGGATTTCCGGGTCTTCGAGGACAACAAAGAGCAGCCGATTAAGAGCTTCTCTTCGGAGAGCGATGCCTCCGCTCCTTCGGTCGACCAGCGGCGCTATCTGGTGCTGTTTTTCGATAACTCCACTATGACCCCAGGCGAGCAGGCGACAGCCCGTGCCGCGGCCTTGAAGTTTCTGGACGCCAATACCGGTGCGAATCGCTACATCGCTGTCGTGGATTTCGGCGGCACTCTCCGGATCGCGCAGAACTTCACCACCGACGCTGAGCGCTTAAAACAGATGGTGCGCACCATGAAATTCTCGGCCGTGTCACCCACGCCGCCGGTGGTGGATGCAGCGACACCTTCTCCCGGAGCCATACCGCAACCTTCATCCGTCATACCGCAGTGGGCAAGCGCCTCCGCCGATTTCGGCGCGCGCACCCTGCTGCTGGCGCTGCGCGACATGGCCAAGGGACTGGCCGACGTCCCCGGCCGCAAGACGCTGGTGCTCTTGTCAGCGGGCTTTCCTATGAATCTTGACGATCCCAACTATTCGGTGCTGCATTCCGAACTGATGGCAGCAATCGATGTCTGTAACAAGGCCAACGTCGCCATCTATCCCATCGACGTTCGCGGAGTGGGTGCGGTCAGCGCAGCGCCGCCGATGCGAATCTTTCCTGCGTCGCCGTCAGCCGAGCTGGTGACGGCAACGCTCGACCTCAGCGCAGACGGCAACGACCAGGATGCGCCAGCACCAGACAAAGATCAGGACACGCCCGTCCATCTCGTATTTGTGCAGCGCAGCGGCCACACCGGCGGAACGCGAGGCGCCGGGACAGGAACGGGTACGACTAATGCCGGTACGCGCGGCGGTACCACCCCTACGATCGTTGCGCCTAACGCCCCATATAGCAATGGCGAAGGCATCATTCCAACCATCTCGAGCGGCGCCCACGATCAAGCAGTTTTGTATGAGCTTGCCCAAGGAACCGGTGGATTCGTCATTGTCAACAGTAACGATCTTCTGGGAGGACTGCAGAAGATCGCCCAAGAACAAGGCCAGTATTATCTCCTGTCCTACACGCCACCCGACTCTGAAGAAGGCAGTTGCCATACCGTGCACGTTAAGGTGGACCGTGGCGACACAGTAGTCCGTTCGCGCAGTGGATATTGCAATGTTAAGCCGACGGACGTGCTGGCCGGCAAGCCGATCGAGAAGCAACTGGAAAATCAGGCCGGCGGCTCGCAACCGGGCAACGTTGCGGCTTCCATGCAGGCGCCCTACTTTTATACTGCGGCAAATGTTGCCCGAGTAGACTTGGCCATTAACATTCCCGCGGGCGCCATTAAGTTTGAGAAGCAGAAGGGCAAGCAGCACGCCGAGGTGAACGTTCTCGCCCTGGCTTACAAACCCGACGGCTCCGAGATCGCACGCTTCAGCGACAGTGTGGCGTTCGACTTCGACAACAAGGAGCAAGTGGAGCAGTTCGCCAAGCAGCCTTATCACTACGAAAACCAGTTTGAGATTGCCCCCGGCCATTACGACCTGAAGGTGGTGTTCAATTCCGGCCAGACAAGCTTTGGCAAACTGCAGATGCCGCTCGTGGTCGACAACTATGATGCGAAACAATTGAGCATGAGCACAGTCGCGATGAGCACGGAAGTTCATCCCCTGAACGAAATGGCGGCAAACCTTGACGCCGCTCTCTTAGAGAATCGGAAGCCGTTGGTGGCGCAGGGAATGCAAATTGTGCCCACGGCGAGCGACCGCTTCAAGAAGACTGATCCGGCGGTTTTCTATATTGAAATTTATGATCCCCTGCTGACCGGCGCGAATCCGCCCAAGGTTGGACTTCAAATGCGCGTGCTGGACCGCAAGACGGGAGCGCAGGCGTTTGAGATGCATGGGCTTCTTCCTAACGACGTGGGGAATCCCGTCGTATCGCTCGGGATGAAGCTGCCCCTGGACAAGCTCACCCCAGGCTCCTACAAGCTTGAACTTACGGCAATGGATACCGCAGGACATTCGACATCGGCGCGAACGGCCGACTTTGAGGTGGAATAGTCCACAGCTGGGAATCAAGGGCGTTGCTAGACTGGTGCTGTCTTGCCCAATCACCCTACTGAGTAAGTCCCGCTAAGTGCCTGATATTGGTAGCCGAGAAATTGGTAGATTCACTTGCCCACCAACACTAGATTTTGGGCAGGCTCAGGGCCAAGGACCGCGACATACGGAGGGGAACCGGCAACGAAAACCTCGTTGATTGTGTTTCTTGAGGTGTAGTCTTCTTCTGATGCGTATCGTCGATCTCATCTCACTCATGAGTCCTCGCAATGTGCAGCGCCCACGGAGCGGCGCGGATAATGCCAACTCGGCCCTACGTTGCGCTGTCGTGTTTCGACGCTTTACGCGACCTCAAAGCTACGCCCAGGCACCCTGCTATTTCTCGCTTTCCGCGCGGCAGCGGCCTGCTATCTCATCTGATAGCAATGACCTCCGTTGGATCAACGCTTGGTTCCGCGACTTTTCGAGCCCCTCTCTATCGGAGTCAGTGCTCCCGGCTCGCATGGACCGGTTTTCAGGTGCCTAAGTCCCATTGCCTTGGTGAGGCCGAAAGGAGTGGATTGAGAATGATCGTCGCCGCTGGATACCTTTTCTCCACGGGATGCTAGTTTTGACGCCTTAGTTGCCACGGAGGCATAGAGAAGCGGATATGCTTTCTTAAAGTGCTCTCTCTTCCGACGAATCGCGTCACCGGAAAAGTCCTTGAGGTCGGAGTCGTTGTTTATCGCCTGGAACAATTCGGCAAGGTGTTCATCGTAGTACTTTCCTGTCCTGCAACGGACATACTCAGAAGCCAAGATTAGGGAGCGGTTATGCATAACCTTCTCTTCATGGCCTGGTTTTCCTACGAAGAGCCTCACAAAGCCGCCCAGTAACCCGGCGAACGCACCGAGGCGCCGCGGGAGATCCTCAAGTTCGCCGAGGCGCGACTTTAGCGGTTCTAAGTCCTTCAGGGGTTCGATGTGTTGCGCATTGAGCACTTGAGAAATCTTCTTGGCGAGGTATGGGGAGACCTTGACCTTGGCGCAGTGAAACCGCTGGCCGTGCATCGCTGGTTCCTCACCCTACCCTTGGCGCAAAAGACGAAGGCTCACATCAAGAGCGTCATGCGCCAGGTGTTCGAGTACGCGATGCTGTGCGAACTGTTCGAAATGCAGCGCAACCCGATGGACCTGATTCGTATTGAGGGCGGGACGCTGACCAATAAGGACCCGCTGATACTGGACGCCCGAGCAGTTCGGCGGATTGTTGCAGCAGATCGTCACCGAGCCTTACCGCACGATGATGTTGGTTGCAATGTGTCTCGGGCTTCGCCGCTCCGAGATTTCCGGCCTGAAGTGGTCTGACTTCAACTGGGCAAACCGGCAGGTATTGATTCAGCGAAGCGTGATCGCCAATCGGGAAGATGCCGTGAAGACGAAGAAGAGCAAGGCGCGGCTACCGCTCGATCCGGCGCTCATCGCAGTGCTCGAGGCCTGGCGGGCAATCTCGGAGTTCAAGGCTGACAGCGATTGGGTATGGGCATCCCCCTGGGTTGCAGGGGCCATGCCGTACTACCTGAACGCGGTGCAGCGCGACTACATCATCCCGGCTGGTAAGCGTGCAGGTTTGGGCGAATCTGTGGGCTGGCATACATTTCGGCACACATACCGCACCTGGATGGACGCGAACGGTACGCCGCTCGGGATACAGCAGGATTTAATGCGGCACGCCAACATCACCATGACCACGAAGTACGGTAGCTCGATGGCCGAGGGGATGAGGGTTGCCAACAGCGCAGTAGTCAGGATGGCTATTCAGTGATTCGGCTAATTTGACCGCGTTGACCGCCATTTGCCTCTAAGTTGTTGAAAATATGGCGGAGAGACAGGGATTCGAACCCTGGGTACCCTTTCGAGTACACACGCTTTCCAAGCGTGCGCCTTCAGCCACTCGGCCATCTCTCCGCGCAGCACTGATTGTATGGTGCGGAGTCGTGGAACCGCAACCTGGCCGGCCAGGAGCGGATTGCCGTGCTCGATCAGGCTGCGGAAAATCTAGCCGATGCGGCCGGCTGAAGCCCGCTTAGAACGCTACCGCCCGAAGGAAAAGTTGGTCTTCGCACAGCCCCTCAGTCGCGGGCTTTGGTGAGATAGAAGCCATGTTTGCTCCCTATTCCTATCCTACATTGCGTCATATCCTACAATGTAGGACATGACCGCGCCGCATGAGTTCCGGGACCACCTCGTTCAGGGTGCGAAATAGCTGGAAATATCCAGGATGAGTTGCGTTAGTCCGGCGGCGTAGGCATCGATGGAGCCATCGCTGTTGGGCACGATCGCCAGGTTAGAGGTGACGGCGCCGTCGTAGGCATTCAAGGTCGACGCCAACGGCTGCGCTTGACCGTCGGGCCAGAGCGTCAGGTAGTCGAGCGGACCCGTCGGCGCCACGGTCGCGTTCAGCACGTAGGCCTGGGCGGCGCTGGGCACCTCGCACGGACTGCTCACCACGTTGACCGTAAGCTCGTCGCTGAACGCGCCGTTAGTCTGGCGAGTGTCCAGTACGCGGCAAGGGGCGAAGCTATACAACGACAGCGCACCGGAAGCGGCGGGCGCGAAATAGCCGTTGATGTCGATGACCAGGTCGGTGTTGTTGCCGTAGGGATAGACTTCGATATCGCCACCCTGGCCGGCGTTGACGATGGCGGCATTGGCGGTGACGGTTCCGGTGGGGGCATTCAGGGTAGAAACCACCGGCTGCGATAGACCCCTGGGCCAGGTAGTCAGATAGCCCAGCGGAGCCCCGTTCTGCGGGATGGCCGTGTAGTTGAAAGAGTAGGCTTGCGCCGTGCTGGGGATGTTGCAGGCAGTGGCCTGAAGGACGGGGAAGTCGCGGGTGTGCCCGTTGGTCAGGATGGGTCCGCCCAAGGGGCCGTCGGTATTTCGCGTGTCGACGACGCGGCAGGGCGTCAGCGGGAAGAACGCCAAGGTCGAACTGCTGGACGGCAGGAAATAGCCATCGATGTCGAGCAGAAGGTCGGTGGTGTTGGTGGCGTAAACGCTGACGGCCTCGCCGTCACCCGCCGGCACAATGGCGGCATTCGCTTTGACGCGTCCATCGTACGAATTGAGCGTGGAGATCAACGGCTGGGTCAGTCCGGTTGGCCACGCGGTCAGATAGCTCAAGCTGCCGTGAGGAACGGCGGTGACGTTGAGAGAATAAGCTGCCGCGTTGGAGGGAATGCCGGAACAGGGACCGCTGGGTATGGCGAAGCTGCGCGCGGCGCCACCCCCTTGCAGGGATGGACCGCCAAATGGGCCGGTCGGCCCGCGAGTATCTACTATGCGGCACGGCGTGACCGGGACGAATTGTAGTGCAACCGGGATATTGAAGATGGCGGTGGCAGTGCGGGCCGCGGTAACGGTGAGAGTACAGGTCAAGCCGAAGCTGAGATCGCAATTCTGCCAGCCGGTGAAGATGGAGCCTTGCGCCGGCGAAGCCGTCAGGGTCACCGGCTGACCGTCCCAGTAGTTGGCCGAACACGTGCTGCCGCAATTGATGCCGCCGTCCGCACTGGTGACGGTCCCGCCGCCCGTGCCGGTCTTGGATATGGTCAAGGCGAACTGCTGGTTTTGCTCGATGTCGAACGGGGTATAGTGGTACCACCCCTCATAATTCCCAGCCACATCCGCGCTCATAGCGTTCACGGTATGCATGCCCGGCAGATAGACATAGAACGGGGCTGAATAAGTCTGCTCGGGACCACCGTCGATTTCGTAGTAGGTAGCGGCGACGCCGCTCAGGTTGTCCGTTGCCGTGAGCGTGATTAAGACTGGCCCGTCATAATTCCCGTCCGGTTGCAAGTTACCGCTTAGGGTGATTGTCGTTTGCGGTGGAATCACGTCGAGGCAAAGAGGTCCATACGAGGAAAGAGCGGAGTTACCGGCGTTGTCCCAGGCTCTAACTTTGGCGACGTGGCAGCCCTGTTCTTCGATTTGGAGCGTGATCACGCCGTTGTCGCCATAAAACTGTGGGCCGTAAAAGTTGTTGCCCGCGCCGGGCGCAGGCTGGCTGTAAGGATTGCCCGGATCGGTATCCCAAGCTGCGCTGGAGCCCGCCGGCCCGTTGGGCAGATGATGGTTTCCGCCGGCATCCGTCAATGTCCATCTGATATCGGCAGCGTAGTTAAACCACTGATTTACTGGCGGCCCAGTGAATGAGGCCGAGGGACCATGGCCATCGCCGGCGAGGAAGTAGTTGATCATCCACGCGAACTGCAACATGTTGGCGGAGCCCCAGCCGGTTACGCGGTCGTAACCGGGAGAAGCGCAGAAGTAGCCCAGGTGGCTGTCCCGGGTGATGTCGTTGTTATTGCATCCGGCAGTAATGTCGTAAAAGGGATAGTGTGGGGCGGGTTGGGTGAGGCCTTCGCTATAGATATATGGGTTGGCGCTGCCCATGGGTGCGCACGGGGCCGATAGCGAGGAGCCGCAGGTATTGCCGACCAGGCCCTGAATGAAGAGCAGGTAGGCGTTCTCCTGGGCGAAGAAGCCGGCCATCTCCGGCGTGGCAATGCTGGTGCCGCCGGTGGGTAGCAGTTGGCCATCCCAGTAAAAATTTTGCGGAGAGTTAACCCAGTCGGAGTTCAAGGCGACATCGGGGACGCTGCGCATATTGGAACTACAGGCCGCACCACCTTGATAGCTGGTGGAGTTGAAGACGCTGCAACCGCCGCCGGTCCCGCCATCGTTGTTGGAGCAGCCGTAGGGTCCGCCGGTCCAGGCGACCTCCTGGCCAAAGCTGGATGGGTAGGTGGAGAGCGACGTTCCGCCCACCGCGGTTACGTCGGGATCGGAGGCGGGATAGCTTACCGAAATGCGCTCGCAGCCGGTAGTGGAGCCGCCGTCCCCGGCCGCGGCCACCAGCGACCAGCCTTCGCCGATCATCTGATTGAAGACGCTGTGATACTCGTCGATGTTGCCGTCACCATCAATGTATTCCCCAATCCCCCAACTCATGTTCAGGACGCGCGCTTCGTCATCAGCCAGGGCGTGCTGCAACACGTCCAGCAGGACGTTTACGCCGTAGGTAGGGCCCTCGTAGACGTGGATCTCGGCGGTGCTGGCGGCGGAGGCGAAGCTATTGGACATGGCCGTGCTCCACTCCAGATCCAGCGTGGCCTCGGCGTTGCAGCATGGGGGAGTGCCGTCGACGAAATGCCGTTGCATGTTCGAAGCCAGGTAGGAGTAGGTGGCCAGGAAACCGGAGTAGTCGGAATCCCTGAAATCGCCCCAGATAGCGATGGCGATGGATGATTCCGGCGGCGAGTTGTTGGGATTGTTCAGCGGATTACAGCAGTGGCCCAGGTTTTGCAGTGCGACATAGTTGTAAGCGTAGGAGCTGTATAAATCCGTGGGGTCGTAGGCGCCGTTGGAGGAATCGTGGCTGACTCCCTTTCTGTGCGCTGCCATCGCGGCGTCCAGTTCCCGGCGGTCGCCGTCGCGTTGCAGGTGTGGGCCCAGGGCGTAGGCAGGTCCGGGAGAATAGACAGGATAGGAGGTGGTGTCCTTGATGTTGGAAGCGGAGTGTGCCACCTCAATGTTGTTGAGGCCGAGCACGGAGTGAATGACGTTGGCCAGCGCGGCGGGAATCGAAGGCCCGCGATCGTTGGAGAAATATGTGGACTCGTCGAGCTGGTAGGAGTTGATGCTGAGGGCCAGCGCGCTTTCGATGACGGCCACGGGAGCTTCGACATCGACCACTAAGCGATTGGGAAAACGTTGCGTGATGGTCAGGCCCTGGGCTTGCGCCCACGCTACTACCGCCTGCTCGTCTTGAGCGGACGGCGCGAAGCGCTGGTTCCATTCCGCCGCACTCAGATATTTGTGAAACAGCGGCGAGGCCGGGTCCTGTAGCTGGCGCAGGAACTGCTCTTCCTCGTCCATATGCGGCGGCTTCAGAGCCACAGACAGGCGCAGCATCTGCTGGGGGTTGTAAGGTCCAAGGTAATGGGCCGAACCATTGCGAACCGGGAGCGGCACGTGCGGGATGGAAACCGTCTGCTGGGCGGCCAGGCCGCCGGCCAGAGCGGCCATGAGCGCGATGAGAATGGCGCCACAAACGATGTATCGCGCCCGCCTCACAAAATGTGGAGACCTGGAAATACAGTGGTGCGAACCGCGGCCCTGCATGAGTGCAACCCCGGAATAGGATTCAAGTGTGGGAGCGAGTGCTGTTGTTGAGCTGGCCAGTCTGGATTATTTCGCTGTCTAGTTTTGAAAACAAGACATTTCTTTTGCGATGGATCTTTCGATTTCGGAAGTCGGGCAGCGAACCTGCATGCCAGGTGAGGACGACCGGGCAGTGGTTTAAAGTGTGCGTGAGAATCGTATGGTTCCCATGGTGTCTGAGCTGTAGCTGTACCGTCGCTCCGCGGCTGGGTTGTCCCGCTCGACCGCGGGCTCGCGAGGCGGTTGCGAAACCCTGTCGTCCCTACAGGACTCGGATCAAATCTCCCACTTGACCCAGCACTGCGCCTTCGGCTGCATGCTGGGCTAGACTATTTCGCGCCTACGGCGCACTGCTGGTTGTGGGGGTGTTTCACCGTTGCAACCGCAAACCGCATTTCGTAACAGCCTCTTACGCCCGCGGCTGACACAAATGTCGCGGATGCGCGGCTGGTTCTACGCCAAATGCGGCGGGCGGTTGCGGCGCTCAGCGCGAGTTGCGGCCACGACAACGACACCAAGGACACAGCACAGTTGTCACGCAGACTCTTTAACGATCCCACCCAGGCTGGTCGTGCCCGGGTGGGTGTCAGGAGGGAAGCGCCGAACTGCACCGCAATTTTCGCCGCCTATTGAGCAGGTTTCCAGAAAGAGGGATCGGCCTTAATCCACTGGTCCGGCACATAGCTCATCTTTGGGTTGAACATGAATAAGTTATTTTGACTGGTGTCGATACAAGCTGCGGCGAGCTCGCCCGCTTTCTTCATCCAATCTTCGCCCATTGCGCCCATGAATTTTTTGGAGTCGAGGAAGTTCTGGTCTACCTCGCCGGCCGATTTCATGGGAGTGATAAACGCATACACGCCGCCATTGTTGGTGCCATAGACACTTTCATAGGCGGCCCAGTGCGCACCGGGCACAGTCTTTTCGTAGCCGTTGACGTACATCTTCACCAGCGTGTCCCATTCTTTCTCGTGTCCGGGACGAATTTTGAAGCGCTGGATTTCGAAGTAGCGCATCTGCCCGATATTGACCGGCGCGCGCAGGCTGTAGTCCTCACGGTAAACGTAGGCGCCGACTGAAGAAGATTCGAGCATCTCGCCATCCGCTATGGCGGCGCGATCTACGGCCGCCGAAAGCATGGCATTCTTCTGGGTAGCCATGGCGTCCTTCTCCCATGCCGCGAAGGAATCGTAGCCAACGAAAAACAGCGAGCGCGGCGCGCCCGTCAGGGAATCCATTGCCAGATAGTGAGTAGGCCAATTCGCAGCCTGGAAAGCCTGCACAAATCCGCTCTCGGTCGCCTGATGCGGGCTGCCGGATTTGCCCGGCTTCAGATATTCCACGATGACCTGGAGTACTTTGGGCGGCGCCGTCACTCCGCTGGACATATCCTGCGCCGCAACCGTTCCAATGCCGCCGAACAGCAGGCAGATCCCCAACAATGACCCGGTAAGGGTTTTCATAGAAACAAGCCTCCAACGTTGATTTGACTAAGAAGATGCCGAGCCGCAGAAGAGTATTAGCGAATGACAGCGAGAGCCGCTAAAAGAAAGGTGATGATTGGAGCAGAGGTAATCGTAACCGCTTTCCAACATTCGTCAAGCCCACATCAGTGCACGGCGATGGGCACGACGGTGGTTTTGCCTACACCACGTTCGCAACGCAGGCGGTTGCCCCTAATTGCCGGCGTTCTCGTCGCCTTCGAAGACCCCGAAGGTATTGCCTTCCGTGTCGATGTAATAGCCTTGCCAGCATCGTCCGGGCACCGCGAACTTCGCCAGTGCAAGCGTACCACCGAGCCGGAGTATGGTGCGCTCGGTTGCATCGTAGCTTTCGACCTCAAACGAGCAGACAAACGCATTGGTGCCGCACGGGGCCGCAGGTTTCTGCGCCGGCCTTCGCAATAGCCCTCCCTCCGAGCCGTTGGCGGCGATTCGCCAATATTCCACCGGAAGGCCCTTGACGGCGGAGAATTGCCATCCGAAAACCTCCGAGTAGAAGCCCATCGCGCGGGCCGGATCGTCAGTCTGGATCTCGAAATATATGTTGGTGCGATTCGATGGCATTGGACCTCCTAGATGTGCTGAAGCTCGGCGACGGTGCGCTCATTCTCGAGGTTGCCGGTGTTGAGCGTGGTCTTCGGCTCCAGCAGCATCACCTGGGTTTCTTCGGCGGCGGAAGGCATGTGCTCAACGCCGCGCGGAATGATGATGAACTCGCCGGGCCGGACCATGATCTCGCGCTCCGCACCGTCGTCGCGCAGCTTCATGCGCATCTCGCCCTGGATGACGAGAAAGAGCTCGTCTTCGTGGTCGTGGTGATGCCACATGAAATCGCCCTGGAACTTCACCAGCTTGACGTAGGAGTCGTTGAGTTCGCCCACGATCTTTGGGCTGTAGTGTTCGGAGAAGAGGGAGAACTTCTGCGCCAGATTGACCTTATCCAAGTGGGCCTCCAAGCGGGAAATAATCTGCTGACGTGATTCAGCAGTCACACACGCGGGCGGGCAATTCGGTTGGATGAGGCGCGCGATCAATCCGGCTCAGGCCAAATCCCAAAGAAACTCTGATCGAGGCGAAGTCCCTCAGCGGCTGAAGCCGGATCTATATTTCGGCATTTTCGGACGGCCTGAAGGCCGTCCCCTGCAAGGCGGAAGGCCGTGCCCTTCAGGGCGGAAGGCCGTGCCTCTTCAGGCGCGGACGTGCAGAGAACACCTGGGAAGCTTACTTAGGCAGGAATCCTAATGGTGGCCGAACAAAAGGGGGGCGATTATTTTGCGGCCGGGGCATATTTCTGCTTTCCATTGCCGCCGGGTTCGGAATATACTCGCCTTCGCTCCTCGCTCCCGGGGCAAGCATTGGGCAGTACAGCCATGCTCGGGTGCTTCCGACGCCCCTCGCCGGCGATGCTGTTGCGTCCTTCCGTCACAACCTGTAGGAGGCACTATGGCGACCATTCGCGACCTCATCAGTAATCGCACCATCCACTATGTGGAACCGGCGCAGACGGTATTTGAAGCCGCCAACTATATGGTGAACTGCAACGTCGGCGCGGTGCCGGTGCTGGACGATACCAAGCTGGTCGGCATCTTCAGCGAGCGTGACATCATGAAGCGCGTGGTCACCGAAGGACGTGACCCGCTCATCACCCGCATCAGCGAAGTGATGACTACCGACGTGCGCGTGGTGGGGCCCGGCGCCAGCTCCGAAGAAGCCATGTGCCTGATGCAGACCCACGGCGTGCGTCATCTCCCGGTGTGTGACGGCCACACCCTGGTGGGATTCCTGTCGCTGCGCGACCTGCTGCGTTGCCATCTCGACGAAAAATCGGGTGAGGCGGAAGCGATGCGGTCCTACATCCAGACCTCGACTTAACCGGACTCCCAGCCCGAGATACTCACTGCGGCGCCAGGAATTTGCCTGCGGCGCGGCGAATTTTCAAGTGCTACACTGTCGCTGTGCTTCCATGAACCTGCCTGGAGTGGTTGACGATCTCCGCAGAATTGTTGGCCGCGACGCGGTTCTCGACCGTCCCGAAGACATGATGTTGTATGAGTACGACGCGGGAGTGCGCAAGAGCACTCCCGGGGCAGTCGTCTTTCCGCAAAGCGCGCAACAGGTGTCTGAGATCATGCGCACGGCCTCGGCAGCGCATATTCCGGTGGTCGCGCGCGGCGCGGGCACGGGGCTAAGCAGCGGGGCGATCTCGCACGCTGGCGGCATAGTCGTCGCCTTCGCCCGGATGAATCGTGTTCTCGAAGTTGACGTCGAGAACCTGCGGGCGGTGGTCCAGCCCGGTGTGGTCAATCTTCAGCTTTCCGAATACGTCTCGCACCTGGGGCTTTACTATGCGCCCGATCCTTCCAGCCAGAAGGCCTGCACCATTGGCGGCAACGTGGCGGAGAACTCCGGCGGGCCGCACACACTGCTGCATGGCGTCACCGTCAATCATGTGACGGGAGTGGAAGTTGTGCTGCCCAGCGGCGAGATCGTGCACTTTGGCGGCAAGGCTGCCGAATCCTACGGCTACGATCTGACCGGGTTCTTTGTTGGCTCGGAGGGGACCATCGGAATCGCCACGGCGATTACGGTGAAGCTGTTGCGCAAGCCGGAAGCGGTGGCGACGCTGCTGGCCATCTTCGAATCGGTGGACGATGCCGCCCGCACGGTTGCCGAAATTACCGCCGAAGGCATTACTCCGGCGGCGCTGGAGATGCTTGACGGCTGGACCCTGCGCCAGGTGGAAGCGTACTGCCATGCTGGTTATCCGCTGGATGCCGGCGCGGTCCTGCTGATTGAATTGGAAGGGCTGCGCGAGGCCGTGGATGAGCAGGCGATCGCGGTGCGCGGAGTATGCCTGCTACAGAAAGCGCGCGACGTGCACCGCGCAACCAACGAGGAAGAGCGTGCCCTGCTATGGAAGGGCCGCAAGACGGCGTTCGCGGCGGTGGGCCGCGTCAGCCCCTCGTACTACACGCAGGACGGCGTGGTGCCGCGCAGCAAGATTCCCGCCGTGCTGCAACACATTGGCGAGGTCAGCAAAAAGTACGACCTGATCATTGGCAACGTCTTTCATGCCGGAGACGGCAATCTTCATCCCCTGATTCTGTTCGATGACCGCGATGCTGCGCAGTTCGAGCGCGTGATGTCGGCCAGCAGCGACATCCTGCAATACTGCGTCGATGTTGGCGGCACCATCACCGGCGAGCACGGCGTGGGCCTGGAGAAACGGGACGCGATGCCGCTGCTGTTTACCGAGGAAGATCTGGCCATCATGGCCGACCTGCGCAACGTGTTTAACGGCAACGAGGTGCTGAATCCGGGGAAGATGCTGCCCACTCCGCGCATGTGCCGCGAGATTACCGGCCGTTCGCGGAACCCAGTGCTGGCGCAGGAGGGCTTGTGAGCACGGCTGCCACTCCCGTGCGCTTTACCCGCGAGCTGCGCGAAATTTGCGGCGCAGAGTATGTCAGCGAAGATCCGGCCCGGCTGGAGCAAGCGCAGATACTGGGCGTGACCCCGGCGGTTGCTGTCGAACCGGCGTCGGCGGAAGAAGTCGCAGCCGTGTTGCGTTTCGCCAATGAACACGGTCTGAACGTGGTTCCCGCTGGCGGATTCACCCAACAGCAAACTGGCAACCCGCCTGCTCCGATCGATGTGCTGCTCTACACCACGCGGCTCACGGAAGTGGAGCATTACGATCCTGGCGATCTTACCATCGGCATGGGCGCGGGATGGACCGTGGCGCAACTGTCGGCGAAGGTGGGCGCTGATGGACTGCTGTTCGCCGGCGATGCGCCCATTCCTGAGCGCGCGACGATTGGTGGCCTGCTGGCCACGGGAATGACTGGACCGCTGCGCCATGGATATGGAGGGCTGCGCGATTATTGCATCGGCGTGCGCTTTGTGACCGGCGATGGGCGCCGGGGCAAAGGCGGCGGACGCGTGGTGAAGAACGTCGCCGGCTTCGACCTGATGAAGCTGCTGATCGGCAGCCAGGGAACGCTGGCCGTCATTACCGGGGCCAGCTTCAAGTTGTTTCCCGCGCCGCGCCAGACCACTACCTTCGTAGCCGAATTTGCGAGTGCGGCTGAAGCCATTCAGTATCGCAATACGGTGCTGCGCTCACCGCTCTCGCCGATATCGCTGGAACTGGTTTCGCCGCAAGCGAGCGCGCTGTTGGCGGACGCGGGGCGGTCCGGCCAAGGCTGGCCCGTCTACCTGCGTGCGGCGGGAAGCGATGCCGTGCTGGCCCGCTATCGCAGCGAGTTGGGGGCTGCGATTTCGCATTCCATCGATGCTCAGAATGAGCACGATCTGTGGCAGGCGATCCAGGATTTCTCCCACACTTTGCCGGAGCGCAATCCGGGTTCGCTGCTCCTCTCGCTGTCGTTGCCGCTGGCTGACGTGCTGCCGGTGCTGAACGAACTGGAGTCGGTCGCGGCATCGGACCATCTGGTGTACGCAGCGATCGGCGACGTGGGAGTTGGCCGACTGCTGGTGGGGTTGTGGCCGGCAGGCCCGCACGCGAACCTCGGCGATGGAGTTTCCTCCTTCCGCGAGCGGCTGCCGCGCGATGCCAGCGTCAGCATCCTGCATTGTCCGGAGGCACTGCGCCGGCACTCGTCAGCCTGGGCGAAAACGCCGACCCACTTCGACAGCATCAAGGCGGTCAAGCAGGCGCTGGATGGGAAAAACGTTTTGAATCGCGGGAGGTTCCTGTGAGCTTCGAGATTCCCACCGTCGAACATCCAGCCTGCAACTTTACCTCGGGCGAGAAGCCCAGCTGGGAGCTGTATTCCAAGTGCGTGCATTGCGGCCTGTGTCTGGACCAGTGCCCGACGTATCGCGCGCTGGGCACGGAAATGGATTCGCCGCGCGGCCGCATTTATCAGATGCTTCAGGTTGATGAGGGCCGGCTGGCGCTGGGCGAATCGTTTGTCACTCACATTGATCGCTGTCTGGGCTGCCTGAATTGCCAGACTGCGTGTCCCTCCGGCGTGCAATACGGACATCTGCTGGAGACGACGCGCGCGCAGATTGAGCAGAACTACCAGCGTCCGCGATTGCAGCGCAAGCTGCGCGAACATTTCTATGGCAGCGTGCTGCCGTCATTCGGCAAGCTGGCGCGCTCGGCCAAGTTGCTGCGCTTCTATCAACGCTCAGGACTGCAAGCTCTGGCGCGCGCGACTGGACTGCTGAATGCGCTGGGCGTGGCCCAACTCGATGAGCTGTCGCCGCGCATCGAGAGCGACTTCTCCTTCCGCGATCTGGGCAAAGTGTTTCCCGCGGAGGGCGAGCGGCGCGGGCGCGTCGCGCTGCTCATTGGATGTGTCAGCAGCGTGGCCTTTGCGGAATTGAATCGCGCCACCATCCGCGTGCTCACTAAGAACGGCATCGAAGTTTCGATTCCCGAAGCGCAGAGCTGCTGCGGTGCATTGCACGCCCATGCCGGATTGCTCGATCTGGCGCGGACCCAGGCCCGCAAGAATATCGATGCCATGTCGAAGCTCGGTCCGGACTGCGATGCGGTCGTCAGCAACGCCGCCGGTTGCGGTGCGACCATGAAGGAATATGCCACGCTGCTGGAGCACGATGCGGAGTACGCCGAGCGGGCGCGCGCGTTCGCCGCCAAGGTCCGCGATGTGACGGAGTATCTGGCCGCAGTGGGCTTGCGTGAGCCCAAGCGCAAACTGACAAGCCGCGTCACTTACTCCGATCCGTGTCATCTGGCGCATGCGCAAGGCATTCGCAAGCAGCCGCGCGCGCTGCTGAAAGCCATTGGCGCGGAGCTGGTCGAGATGCCTCGCGCCGATTCCTGCTGTGGCAGCGCCGGCGTCTACAACGTGGTGCAGAACGAAATCTCGATGAAGATCCTCGACGAGAAGATGGACTACGTTGCCCTGGTGAAGCCGGAGATTGTGGTGACCGCCAATGTGGGCTGCATGCTCCAACTCGCGGCTGGAGCCAGGCGCAAGGGCCTGCACGCCGAAGTGAAGCACGTGATCGAACTGCTGGACCAGGCCTACTAGAAGCCATCTCATAAATGACCGTGACTTGTAACAGGGTACGACCTGAGTCGTGCCGCAAGAAACTGGACTCCGCTGCAATTGTTCCCGCAAAGTAATCAAAATCGTATTAAATCGTTTTGACATGGCCATCAATATCACTTAGAGTCGTATCCCGCTGCCGATTGTGAGCGAGCGGCCCAAACTCATCGCCAGAAAATATCAGGAGAACTTATGAGGTATCGTCCCGCTGCCTTGATGTTCCTCTTTGCCGTTCTCTGCACGCTGTTGATCGCGACGGCTGGGGTTTTGCTTTCGGTGTCCCCGGCATGGGCGCAGACGGGAGCGAACCTTTCCGGCATGGTGACGGACCAAACTGGCGCAGCCCTTCGCGATGTCGCGGTGACCAGTCAAGAACGTCGATACCGGTGAAACGCGCACCATCAAGACCGACAGTGGCGGGCACTATCAGACGTCCGGCCTGCCTCTGGGGCGGGTTGAGATTCGTGCGGCAAAACAAGGGTTCAGCGATGAAACGCACGCCGGAATCAGCCTGGCGGCTGGCCAGGACGCCACGGTCGACATTCAGATGCGGCGCAGCGGCCCCGACGCCTGCGCCAGCGGCCACGAGTTCCTCACCACCGATTGCACGCTGACCTGGCACGGCATCACGCTGTACGGTGCGTATGACATCGGCGTCGGATGGGTCAGCCACGGCTTGCCCAACAACGGCTATAACTATGAAGGCGAATCTCTGGTGAACCGAAACGGCTATCAAAGTATGTTTCTCCTCGCACCGAACAACCTGCAGCAGACGGGTCTGGGCATCAAGGGCAAGGAAGAGTTTGCGAAGGGCTGGTCGGTGGTGTTCAACGCTTCCACTGGCATCAATCCGCAGTCCGGCCTGCTGGCCAACGCGTCGGCCACCCAGATCGCCAACAACGGCCTGCCCCGGGCCGGCTATTCGTTCGCCATTGACGGCACGCGCGCGGGCCAACCCTTCAATGACGAAATCTATGGCGGCATATCGTCCACGCAATTTGGCACGCGTGACCTTCGGTCGTCAGCGCTCTCTGGGTACCGATGCGATGCTGCGTTTACGATCCGGCCGGCGGCGCCTATGCCTTTTCGTACATCGGGTATAACGGCACCATGGCCGGCGGCGGCGACACCGAAGACTCCCGTTGGGACGACGCCATTAAGTATCGCCTCACCTATCGCCAGGTCCATTTCGGCGCGATGTATAAATTCGCCGACGGTACCGGCGGCTGCTACTCGGCCTCCCCAACCTGGACTGCGGCCAACTGTACGCCGGAATCGGCGCATAACAATGCCTATGGATTCGACGTCGGCGGAAACTACGGCAAGTTCTCCGCCGACCTCGTCGTCCAACGTTACAATCAGGCGATCAGCGTATTGAACCCCTTGCTGGGGCCGCAGAGTCCGACCCAGCCCTATCAGTCGACCACCAACAGCATCAATACCAACCCCATCACCGGGAACAATGTGCTCCCGACGACCAACACCGTCTATGGCATCGTGACCAACAACGCCGCCATTATGGGCGCTGCCAAGTATACGTGGGACCCGTTCAAGTTCTATGCCGGCTACGAATACATCTGGCAGCATAACCCGACGTACCCGTTGGGCGTTGGCGCCTCGGACCAGGGCGGTTATCAAATGAGCGGAGTCGAGGACAACAATCTTGATTCTGAAAAGCTGGTGCAGATCTTTTGGACGGGCGCGAAGTACGCTTTCGACAAGAAAACCGACATCACTATGGCCTGGTACCGGCAGTGGCAGAACGACTTCCGTGTTCCCCCGGAGTGCTCGCCCGAAGCCGGTTTCCGCGCTTCCTGCGCGGGCACCCTCAACGAGATGTCGCTCTATGCGGACCATCACTTCACCCCGCGTTTCGACGCTTTTGCCGGACTCGCGTATTCCTATGTGACCGGCGGTCTCTCCATCGCCATTCCTCATGGCCCCGGCGTCCCCTATTACCACAACAACAACTTTGCTCCGTTAATTGGTGGTCGTTTCGCCTTCTGATGGTTTCCGCTCAGTCGAGAGCCCACATGGGTCCCCACTCATTCGAAAAGCGCGAATGAGTGGGGCACCCGGGCTCGGTCGTGCCGATACGCCCTTGGTTTTGTCATCACGAGGAGGCCTTCAGGCCGACGAGGGATCTGCTTTCCGGCTTTTTCAGCAGCGGTCAAAGTCGTGCCCCAAGGCGTCGCATTTATCAAATGGCTTCCAGTTTTTTCGCCAGTTGCTACGGGATCGAGAACAGCTTCCAGCCATCGGCCTCGAGATTGAAGATGAAGTCGATCAGCTTGCCGTTGGGGCAGCGATCGTTCTGGATGCGCGCGACCAGCACTGCCTGCTGCACCCCGTTGCGGGTCATCGCACTGGCGGCCGTGCGCACCTTCTGGGAATGGGTCAGCAGCTCGCGATAGGAGCAGGCGCGGGCGCTGTTATCCAGATTGATAGGCGCGTTGATGCAGGAGGAATCGAAGAGCCGGCAATACAGCCCGCGATGCGCGAGGAATTGCTGCTCCACTTCCGCGCGAGTGACAGGTTGCGCTTCTGCTCCCAGATTCACGCCGTGCTTCGGGACGTAGGACAAAACTTTCTTAGCGTTGCCTTCACGAATCGCGGTGAAAAAGTCCTGCTCCAGCGCAGTTGGCGGTTGGAGCGCGGTCTGACTTCGGCGAAGACTGCGCCGTAAGCGCTTCGCAACCACCAAAGAGAATTCCGGCCAACGCACAACCGACGAGCAGGCGATGCGCCCACGCAACCTTCATCCCTACTTGCCCGCCTTCTTGGCGCGCGCCTTACCGGCAGGCTTCGCCTTCTTGGTCTGCGTCTTAGCCTTGGTCTTGCCGGCAGGACTGGCTTTTTTCGTCGCCGCTTTTCCGCCGCTTTGCAATTCCTGCTGCCGTTTCTTAGGGAGCCGCTCCCAAACCAGTTGATACGATTCCGCGATCAGATCGCGCAGCTCCGGGTCGGGCAGGGTATTGAGCTGTTCCAGGCTGATCCACTGCGCGCGCGCCATGTAGGGCGCGGGGCGAACTCCGGGCCGCTCGCACAGCTCAGCAAAATTCTGGGCGCTGCACTTGAACGACAAGCGGACCGGCGCGGGCTCCAGCGGCGTCACCAGAAACAGCTTGCCGTCCACCTTGAAGCACAGGTCGCATCCCCACTGCACATTTTCGGTGGTGTGGGGGAATTGGAGGCAGTAGCGCCGAAGCGCCTCAATGTCCATGGGCGTCGTTCTCCTTGCCCGCCGGAGCGTCGGGCCACTCGCGCATCATGACCCTTTTGGTAAGCCACGCGAAATCCACCCGCTCCAAGTTGCGCTGCGAACCGATCCTGGCATCGTCCAATGATACTTGCCTTCTTGCCCCCGATGGGAAGACGTGTGTTAGTTTTTTCACATGACTCTAGCTGAACCCAGGTTGTCGCTCGATGGCCAGACCGCCCTCATCACCGGAGGCTCGCGCGGAATCGGCGCAGCCGCGGTGCGGATGTTTGCCGGCGCCGGCGCCCGCGTGGCCTTCAATTATCTACGCGCGAAAACGGAAGCCGAGCGGCTGGTGCAGGAGTGCGGTGCCGATCGCTGCCTCGCCGTGCAGGCCGATCTAACCGGAACAGCCGGAGCCGAAGCCCTGGTGCGCGCGGCAGTCGAGCGCTTCGGCGCACTGGACGCGTTGGTCGTCAACCACGGCATCTGGCCGTCCGACGACACCGCCATCGACGAGATGAGCGACCAGCAGTGGCATGGCACGATCGCCATCAACCTGGACAGCACCTTCGCTCTCATCAAACATGCGGTGGCCCAGATGAAGTTGCAGGGAAACGGCGGGACCATCGTGCTGGTGAGCTCGACGGCCGGGCAGCGCGGCGAGGCCGGCCACTGCGATTATGCTGCCACCAAAGGCGCTGTGATCAGCATGACCAAAGGACTTTCCACCGAACTTGCGCCCTTCGGTATTCGCGTCAACTGCGTCGCCCCCGGCTGGGTCGAGACCGATATGACCGCCGACACGCTCAGCGATCCTGAACGGCGCAAGAAAGTTTTCGCTGCCATTCCCGCCGGACGCGTAGGCACGCCCGAGGAGATTGCCGCGCCCATCCTGTTCCTCTGCACACAGCACGCGGGCTTCATCACCGGCGAAGTGTTGAACGTTAACGGCGGCGCGGTGCTGGTGGGTTAGCTCGTAGGAACAGCCATATCAGAACAGCCGCCGGCGCACAGCACCAATCAGACTGAGAATGCCGGAGCCGAACAGCATGATGCTGGTGGGTTCCGGAACTGTGCCGGTGGTCGTGGTGCTGGTGCTGGTGGTGCTGCTGCCAGTGCCCAGAAGCGTGAACGATTCCGAAGGGATCGTGCCCACGGAATTCTCCGAAGCCGAAGATGGACCGGAGTTCTCGTCCCAGTAAACCGGTTCGCAATTGGGCAGGTCGCAGCCCTGGAGGTTGATCCAGTAGGCGCCGCTGTTCAGTGTCGGGCCGTTGAAGGCCCCGGTTTCGTTACAGACGTTGTAGCCATACTGGTTCATAACGCAGCCGCTTTGCGTGACGTTCACCGTCTGATCGAAATAGCTGGTGCCACCGTTTTCGCCTGAGGTGATGGAGATCTCAACCCACGGCGTCGTAGTGTCTGGATACAGCCACATGGCGAAGGTAGCGCCAGTGATGGTCGTCCCATTGCTACTCACATTGAAGGTGTCGCTAACAATGTATCCGAAGTTGATGGTCCACGCGTCGGTGTTGCCGTTGGTCGGACCGTTACTGTAGATCACTTGAGACGCGGCGGGAACAGCGGACAACATCAGGCATGATGCGAGCAGCGACAGCGAAGCAAGGCGCAGCTTCATGGCAAAACCGTCCTCTCAGCCGATCCTTGGGCTGGCATTCTGACACCCAATAGAATCCGAGTCAATGCTGTTTCTTGTGAATTTTTCGCAGCTGCTCTGATCGCTCGAGTCTGGGGGAGGAGCTTTAGTCGTGGGCCTGGGGGACGCGGTCGCTCAGGAAATCCAGCGACCTCTGCACCGGTGTGATGCGTCCTTCCAGCCCGAACTGGTAGGGTTCGCCGCGCCAGCGGAACTTGTTGCCGGTGAAGCTGGCCACCCAGGTGCAAAAGCCCAGCAGGTCGCGCAGGGGATAGAGCCAGCAGAGCCAAAGGGAGCGCGGGTCGCGCAGGATTCCCCAGCCCACTACGATGGCCAGCAGCATCCGGTTGAGCCAGGCCATCGCGAACAGCGCCTCACCAGCGTGAATCCAGGGTTCGTGACCCAACCCCAACAACAGCGCCAGCAAGCCAAAGGGGACGGCATAGGTCAGGCCCGAGCCGACATGTCCCAGGGGGCGCGAGAAGCGCGTGCTCTTCATCCAGCGCGTTTGGTCGCCGAAGGTCCGCACGAACGACCGCACTGCCAGCACGTGACCCACCTTGTAGTGCGACAACTCGACTTCGTATCCGGCCCCGGCAATGAGGTTGCCGAGGACAAAATCGTCGGAGTAGAAGTCGGCAGTTTCGCGTATCCCGCCAATCGCTTCAATGGCGTCACGGCGCACCGGCATCGCGGCTCCCAGCGCGAACTTCATGCCCTCAACCATGTCGGCCACCATCACCCCCGATGGCATCTCCACCGACATGCCCAGCGCCTCCAGTTGCGACCAGAAGCCGCTGGCCGGAACGCCCTGATACAGGCAAGTCACCAAACCAACCTTGGGATTCAAAAGCGGTGGTATCACGTTGCGCAGGAAGTCGGCTCCCACCAGGACATCGCTGTCGCTGATGACCAGATAATCGTTGTCGGACGACGCGATCATTTTCGCCAGCGAAAAAACCTTGGCATTGGGCCACGAGGGATCGCCGGAAATCACTACCTGGGTGCGGACGTCCGGATATTTGGCGCGAAGTCTGTCCACCACCACCAAAGCTTCGTTGTCGGGGCTGCGCGCTCCAAAAATGATTTCGAAATCCGGGTAATCCTGCCGAAAGAAGCTTTCCAGGTTTGCTTCCAGCATGGGCTCCATGCCATGGACGGGTTTCAGGATGGTGACCGGCGGCAAATTCTGCATGGGCGTGGCCTGGGCCTGCGCCCGCAGCCGTCGCGACAACTGCCGGTAGCGGAAGGCCGCCACCATCACCATGCCGAAATAAACTGTGGAAGTGAAGGAACCGAATACCGCCAGATACCACAAGAGGTGTCGAGCGGAATGTTGCAAAAATCCGGCGCCTACCACAGTCAGGGAGGTTACAAACATAGAATTGGTATTGTACCTGCTTACGGGCGGAATCTAACCGTCAGGCACCTGATGCGGCAATCCCGGCGGGCTTCCGTCGAATGCTGCCAGGGCCGCTTGTCCCAGACTGATGCCGCCATCGTTTGGGGGAACGGCGTGGTTGGTCCAGATCGCCAGCGGCTCCGCGCTCAGCAAATCGCGCACGTCCCGCAACAGCAGCTCGTTTTGGAAAACGCCGCCGGAGAGGACCACAGTATCGAATTGCCGCTCCCGGCAGAGCGCTTTTATCGCCGCAGACAGTCCCTGCGCGACTCCACGCTGAAATGCTTGCGCTATTTCCGCTGGCTTGCGGCCGCGCTTCCGGTCATCGGCCACGGCTTGCAGCAGCGGGCGAAAATCCAGCTCACCATTCGCGAACGGAAATGGATATGCCTCCGAGCCAGCACTCTTCAGAGCCTGAGCCTCCAGCCACATCGCGGCTTGTCCCTCGAACGTTATGGCGCGAGCGAAGCCCAGCAGCGCTGCGGCCGAATCGAAGAGCCGCCCGACCGACGTGGTAGTGAAGCTGCGTACGTCTTTGTGCACCAGCTCCAGCGCCTGCTGATAGCGCGCGGGGAAATCGAAGGGCGCTGTGCTCAGGTCGGGCAGGCCTTCGATCTGCGCCAGGAATCCGGCCGCAGCCTGCACCGGATGTTGCGCCGCCGCATCGCCACCGGGAAGACTGGCGCGCCGCAGATGGGCCACGCGCTGAAATCCCTGGCGCACGCTTCCGGCAAAAAACTCGCCGCCCCAGATGCTGCCGTCGTCGCCGTAACCGGTGCCGTCGAAGCTGACGCCGAGCACGCGCTTGTCCCACTCGCCGCGCTCGGCCAGCACCGAACCTATGTGAGCGCGATGATGTTGCACCGCGCGCTTTTCAACGGCGGGAAGGTTTTGACAATAGCTCGTCGAGAGATACTGCGGATGCGCGTCATGCACCGCCAGCAAGTCGTCCCAACTCACGTCGTACATCGAGACGAGATCGCGAATCGTCTCCTGGAATGCCTGATATGCCTGGTAGTGGTCGAGATCGCCAATGTGCTGGCTGACGAAGGCCTGGCCATCGACGACCAGCGTGACTGAGTTCTTGAGGTCTGCGCCGACGGCAAGAAGCGGCCGCGCGATGGGCAGATTCGCCACCGCGCCGGGAGCGTAGCCACGCGACCGCCGCAAGATCGCGGGACCAAATGTGCCGATGCGGGCGACAGAATCATCGACGCGCCGCGCGATAGGCCGCTCGCCGACCAGGAATGCGTCGGCCACGCCGGCCAGCCGGTCGAAGGCGTCGTGCTCATCGTAGGCAATGGGTTCGCTCGACCGGTTGGCGCTGGTCATCACCAGAACATCGGGCGCGCCGGCCGCGAACAGCAGGTGATGCAGCGGAGTGTAGGGCAGCATGACGCCGAGATCGTCATTGTCCGGCGCCACGCCCGGCAGCGCTGATTTCGCAGGAGCCAAAACGATGGGGCGCGCGGTCGAGGTGAGCAGCGTCTCCACTTCCGGCGAGAGCTCGATCACGGTCCGCGCCGCGTCGATGTCCTTCACCATTACCGCGAACGGTTTCTCCTTGCGATACTTCCGTTCCCGCATCGCGCCGACTGCGGCTGGATTGCGAGCGTCGCACGCCAGGTGATATCCGCCTAATGCCTTTACGGCGACGATCTTTCCCTGCCGCAGAAGCTCGACCGTGCGCGCAATTGCCTGCTCATCGCCGAGAGTCTTGCGTTGTGCATCCTTCAAGAAATAGTGCGGACCGCAGGCAGGACATGCGACCGGCTGCGCGTGAAACCGGCGGTCCGCAGGGTCGTGATATTGCGCCTCGCAGTAGGCATCAAGCGGCCACGCCTTCATGGTGGTGTTGGGGCGATCGTAGGGAAGCGCCACGACGACGGTGTAACGCGGTCCGCAGTTGGTGCAGTTGATGTACGGGTATCGATAGCGCGGGTTGGCCGGGTCAGCCAGTTCTTGCAGACAGAGATCGCACACGGGCAGGTCGGGCGAGATGCGGACCGTGGGCCGCTCGCGGCGCTCGCTCTCGCGAATGGTGAATCCAGTTAAGCCAGTGGGCTCGGCAGGCAGGACTTCGATTGCAGAGATGGCAGCCGCCGGAGGAGCTTGCGTCCGTATGGCGGCGATGAATGCTGCCAGTTTTTGTTCCGGGCCTTCGACATAAATCGCGACACCGTCTTGGCCATTGAGTACCCAGCCGGCCAGTCCGTGCTCTTGCGCCAGGCGATAGACAAAGGGACGAAAGCCGACTCCCTGGACCACGCCACGGACCCGAATGGAACGGGCAGATATCATCCCGAGATTTCCATGGAAACTCTCCCTAGCGCGCTACCGGCACAAGGGCTGATAGGGCAAACGCTGGCCTTCGACAATCGCCTCGGGATTGTAAGTGACGAGGGCCTCGGCAACTTCATGTCCGGCGATTTCGGCCACGGCGGCGCGTGCCTGGGACATGACCGGCTTGCGACGGACCGGGTCGTGCGCGTCGCTGGCGATAACGTGGACCGCCTCGCGATGCAGCAGCCACTCCACCATTTTTCTGGAACGGCTGCCCCACGCGCCGGTCACCGCATTGGCCGTTACCTGCACCAGGCAGCCTTGCTCCACCAGCTTCAGCACCAGGTCGGGGTTTTTCAGCAACGGCTGATTGCGTTCGGGATGCGTGATGATGGGAACCATGCCCCGGCTGCCGATCATGAAGACGTCCTGCATGACGCTGGGCGGAATGCCGTAGTCGCTGAACTCGATGAGCAGGTATTGCGAATCGCCGATGGTGTAGCGCCGCGGATTGGCCAGCGCGTCCTGAATGTTGTCGTAGGAAAAATGGAAATCGCAGCCCAGGCTAAAGCTGAGCTCGCCATTGGCGGCGTCGTGCAACTGGCCCAGCATCTCCGTGAAGCGCTCGCGGTTGTACTCGTACATATCGTTGCTATGCGGCGTGGCTACGATGTGGGTGATGCCGTCCTCGACCGCCAGGCGACACATTTCGGCAGTCATCTCCCACGACTTGGAGCCGTCGTCGATTCCCGGCAAAATGTGGCAATGAATGTCGACCATGAGTTGCAGTGCTTTGCAGGGCACGGCTATAAGTCGAGCCCAAAATGTTTTGCAGGGGCACGGCTTCAGCCGTGCCGCTTACTCAAGTATCGCCCGGCTTTAGCCGCTGAGGAAACGCCTGCCGCCGACTGAAGTCGGCGCAGAATCGAAATGCAATTCCAACGGCACAGCTAAAGCTGTGCCCCTTCAAAGCTCGCCTACTTGTACCGCTCCCGAATAAACTCCGTCATCGCCTCGTAGGCCGGGCCCAAATGTCTTGCAGGGGCACGGCTTCAGCCGTGCCGCTTGCTCAAGTATCGCCCGGCTTTAGCCGCTGAGGAAACGCCTGCCGCCGACTGAAGTCGGCGCAGAATCGAAATGCAATTCCAACGGCACAGCTAAAGCTGTGCCCCTTCAAAGCTCTCCTACTTGTACCGCTCTCGAATAAATTCCGTCATCGCCTCGTAGGCCGGGCCCAAAATGTCTTGCAGGGGCACGGCTTCAGCCGTGCCGCTTGCTCCAGTATCGCCCGGCTTTAGCCGCTGAGGAAACGCCTGCCGCCGACTGAAGTCGGCTCAGAATCGAAATGCAATTCCAACGGCACAGCTAAAGCTGTGCCCCTTCAAAGCTCTCCTACTTGTACCGCTCCCGAATAAACTCCGTCATCGCCTCGTAGGCCGAACTCAACACCGGCTCGGGCGGCAAAAACACGATGCGAATGTGCCGCGTGCCCGGCTTCTCGCCAAATCCCGACCCATGCACCACCAACACGTACTTCTGCTTCAACAGATCGGTCACGAACGTCAAATCGTCCTCGGGAATCTTCAGCGTGGGATAGGCGTAGAACGCGCCTTTGGGCGCGACCAGCTTCACATGCGGCGTGCGCTTCGCCCACTCGACGGTAAGATCGGCCCGTCGCTTCAACTTCCGCCGCACGACGTCAAGGTGGTCCTGCGGCCCTTCCAGCGCCGGCTTGATGGCGTACTGGAAGGGATGCGGCGCCGACAAGCGCGCGCGCAGCAAGCGGTGCACGGCTTCCATGTAAGGATGCAGCACGGCGTGCGGCCCGGTGGCGATGGCCCATCCGATGCGCCAGCCGGGAACCAGATACGCCTTCGACAATCCATTGAAGGTAACGATGGGAACATCGGTCGCCATCGTCGCAATGGAAACATGCTTCTCGTCGGGATCGAAAATCAGCTTGTCGTAAATTTCGTCGGCGAAGATGATCAGGCCGTGCTCCCGCGCCAGCTCCAGAATCTTCTCCAGGGTTCGCCTGGGAATAGACCGCGCCGGTGGGATTATTGGGCGTGATCAGCAAAATCCCGCGGGTGCGAGCGTTGATCTTGCGCGCGATGTCTTCCACGTCCGGCTGCCACCCGTTGTCCTCGTCCAGTTCGTACGCGTTGATCGGACAATCCAGCTTGCCCATGATGGCGCCGTACAGCGGATACTCGGGACTCGGGGTCAGCACGTTGTCGCCGGGGTTGAGCAGCGCGGTCAGGCAACTGTCGATGACCTCGCCGCTGCCGTAGCCGATGAAGATGCTTTGAATATCGCGAAAGCCGTTGCGCTCGGCCTCATGGCGGATGGCCTCGACCGCCGAGGGCAAGCCCAGCGAGTGCCCGTAACCGTTGTGGCCGTCGACCATGGCCTTCAGCACCGCCTCGATCATGTGCGGCGGGGTGTGAAAGTCGTATTTACAGGGATCGCCGATGTTGAGGTAGAGAATCTGATGGCCCTCGCGCGCCACTTCTTCGGCGACGACGGTCAGATCACGGATGGCATACCGCACGTTGATCATGCGGCTGGCGGCCATCACTTCCGCTACGGCTTTGGTGACCATATGGGCGCCCTCTAAGCTGCCGGCCGTCAGCTCGCAGCCGTCAGAAAAATTTCCTATTCTCGATTCGATGTAGGTTGATGCGTCCCAAGCCCAGGAACAATCCATTATGACGCAAGCGCAAGGATTCCGTCCCGCGAAGGCGAATGGCCAGCGTTGCCGCGACGGTTTTGAATGGCGCAACTCGCGTCCCGACACCGCGAATAATCAACGTTGTCGCGATGGTTTGAATCCTCGCGCAACTCCCGTCCCGGAATTGCGAAATGGTCAACGTCGCCGCGATGGTGTGGACTCGCGCGACTCCCGTCCCGCGAACGGCGAATAATCAACGCGACCGCGATGGTCTCGACCGGCGCGACTACCGTCCCGCGCCTGCGGGACGACTCAGCTTAGCCCAGGACGAAGTCCTGGGTAGGCGGGAACAAAAACTCCCCGGTCCCGGCAGGGACACGCGTAGCACCGGTCCTGCGCCAGAGAATGATCAACCCGACCGCGATGGTCCTGCCTGGCACGACTCCCGTCCCGCGAACGGCGAATAATCAACGCGACCGCGATGGTCTCGACCGGCGCAACTACCGTCCCGCGCCTGCGGGACGACTCAGCTTAGCCCAGGACGAAGTCCTGGGTAGGCGGGAACAAAAACTCCCCGGTCCCGGCAGGGACACCTTATCCAAACACAAATCGCGGATCGTACTCCATTCCCGATTTCTTCAACAGCGTCATGAACTCCTGCTCGAAGCTCCATTTCCTGTGGTGCTCGGCCTGGTTCGCGATGTAATCGACAACCGTCTGCTTCTGCGATTGGCTGACGCTGAACGCACCATAGCCCTCCTGCCAGGCAAAACTGTGTCCACGCTCGTGCAGCCATCGTGAACTGCTGCCCTTCAGCTCCTGGACCGCCTTGGCCAACGGCAGAGCCGGCGGGACGGCCATGAGCAAATGGAGATGGTTCGCCGTTCCGCCCGCGGCCAGCAGCGTGATTTTATTGTCGTGCGCAAGCGCCGCGATGTAGCGCCACAGCGCATCGCAATCGGGGATGATGTTGGCCCGTTGTTTGGTGCTGAAGATGCAATGGACCAGAACAGAGGCGTGCGTGTGCGACATAACGCCACGGTAATGCAGACCCACGTCCGCATTCCGTGATGCATCGCACGTCGGCCTGTGCCGTCCCGGCCGGGACTCGGAGTCTAGAGGGGTGGTTTACCCAGGACTTCGTCCTGGGCTAAGCTGAGTCGTCCCGCAGGCGCGGGACGGGAGCGGCGCGATTCGCACAGCGTCGCGAAAGAGCGTGGTTGGTCGCGACGAGATATGGCGGTACGTCACGACGAAATACCGCGTTGGCCACAATGCAATGCGTCTGGGCCGCCCGGCCGGGACTCGGAATCTATGGGGCGGGCCTACCCAGGACTTCGTCCTGGGAAGGCTGCAATAAAAACTCCCTGGTCCCGGCAGGGACAGGCGTCGCAGGCGAACTACCGTCCCACGGTTGCGGGACGAGTGCGACGCGATTCGTCGGCGTCGCGAGGCACGGCAGTTTGTCCGGGGACGAAACACGGTGGATTGTCGCGATGCAACACGTGCGCCGTCCCTGCCGGGACTCGGAGTCTAGAGGGGTGGTTTACCCAGGACTTCGTCCTGGGCTAACCTGAGTCGTCCCGCGGGCGCGGGACGGGAGCTGCGCGATTCGCACAGCGTCGCGAAAGAGCGTGGTTGGTCGCGACGAGATATGGCGGTTTGTCGCGACGAAACGCCGCGCTTGGTCGCGATGCAATAAGCCTGGGCCGCCCCTGGCGCGACGAGGCGCCCTGGTCAATGTTTTGGGGCGGTTATTCTCCCCGATCGATCTGCGCTCGCTGCAACGTATCGGAATAATCCACGTACACCGACTTCCACTCCGTATAGAAATCAATCGCCCCAATACCGCCTTCGCGATGGCCATTGCCCGTGGCCTTCGTCCCGCCAAACGGCAGATGCACCTCAGCGCCAATCGTCGGCGCGTTGATGTAGGTGATTCCGGCATACAGATCGCGCATCGCCGTGAACGCCTTGTTCACGTCCTTGGTGTAAATCGACGACGACAGCCCGTACTCGATGTCGTTGGCAATCTCGATCGCGTTCTCCAGCCCATCGCACGGAATGATCGACACCACCGGCCCGAAGATTTCTTCCTGCGCGATGCGCATCTTCGGATTTACATCCGCAAACACCGTCGGCGCAACGAACCAGCCGTGGTTGTACGCCTCGCCTTCCAGGCGATGGCCGCCGCACAGCATCTTCGCGCCTTCGTCCTTGCCAATCTTGATGTACTTCAGGTCAGTCTCCATCTGCGACGAGTTCACCGCCGGGCCCATGTCCACGCTTTCGTCCAGGCCATTGCCGATTATCAGCTTCTGCGCGCGCGCCACCAGGCTGTCGACGAACTTGCGATACACACCCTTCTGCACGATGATGCGGCTGGTCGCGGTGCAGCGCTGACCCGTCGTGCCGAATGCGCCCCACAGCGCGCCGTCCAGCGCGAGGTCGAGGTTGGCATCATCCAGCACGATCATCGGATTCTTGCCGCCCAGTTCCAGCGAGCAATGCTTGAAGCTCTTGGCCGCTTCCTGACCCACGATGCGGCCCACCGCCGTCGATCCCGTGAGCGAAACCGCGCGCACTGTGGGATGTTCGACCATCGGCGTGCCCACTTCGCCGCCGAAGCCGGTGACGATGTTAACGACGCCCGCGGGAATGCCGCCGTCGGTCAGCGCCTGCACGAAGTTCAGCGTCGAGAGCGGCGTGTCCTGCGCCGGCTTGATCACCGCGGTGTTGCCGGCGACCAGGGCAGGGAAGAGCTTCCACGACGGAATCGCCATAGGGAAATTCCACGGCGTGATCATGGCGCAGACGCCGAGGGGCTGGCGAATGGCCATAGCAAACTTGTTGGGCAGCTCCGACGGCACCGTCGGCCCAAACAGGCGGCGGCCTTCGCCGGCGGTGTAATAGCCGCAATCGATGGCTTCCTGAACGTCACCGCGCGTTTCCTTGATGACCTTGCCCATCTCGCGCGTCATCAGCTGCGCATACTCTTCCTTGCGCGCGATCAGGATCTCCGACGCCTTGTACAACATCTCAGCGCGGCGCGGTGCGGGCACCAGTCGCCACGCCTTGAAGGCCTGCTTGGCCGCCTCGATGGCTGCGTTCACATCTTCACGATCGGACCTTTGGAAGATGCCGACCACCTCGCGCGTGTCGGCCGGATTCAGGTTCTCGAAAGTGTGGCCGGTGTGGCTCTCCACCCACTCGCCGTCGATAAAGTTCTTATAAATGCGCGGCTGAGCGCCGGTGTGAATGCTCGGCGCTTTCTGTTCCATCGTTGCCATAATGAATGCCTCCTGCAATAAACTCGGAATCTTTAATGCTAGCGGGAAGCGTGGAGGTTGTCACTTCGGAGAGCCGTCAGCTCTCAGCTATCAGCCGTCGGCTATCAGCCGTCAGCTAAAGAGGCTCGCTCTTCGCCATTCGCTTTTCGCTATTTCCCTATTTCCCACGCAACCACTGTCATCCCGACCGAGGGCTTTCAGCCCGAGTGGAGGGATCTGCGGTTCAGAAACTTCCTGAGCTGCCATCCGGCGGGCGGTTGACGTAATCTTGATGCCTTCGGCCTCGTGTAGCATCCAATTGTGGTCGCAATAATGGGAGGAAGTCTTCATGCGCAAAATTCTTGGAATCGTAATTCTCATCGCCGCCGTTGCTCTGATCGCACCTCGGCTCACGCGGGCCGACGCTGTTCCCGCCGTCGGCACCACAGCGCCGGACTTCACCCTCAACTCGCAGGACGGCAAGCCGGTCACGCTCTCGCAGTTTCGCGGCAAGTGGGTGGTGCTGTACTTCTATCCCAAGGACATGACCAGCGGCTGCACCATTGAGGCGCACAACTTTCAGCGCGATCAGGCGAAGTATGAGGCCAAGAACGCCGTTGTCCTCGGCGTCAGCGTGCAGGACAGTCAGTCGCATCAGCAGTTCTGCACCAAAGAGGGCTTGACCTTCAAGCTGCTGGCTGATGTTGAGGACAAGGTTACCGAGGAGTACGGCTCGCTGAAGAACTATGGCGTGGCCAAGTTCGCCGCGCGCCACACCTTCCTCATCGATCCCCAAGGCAAGATTGCGAAGGAGTACATGGACGTCGATCCCAACAACCACAGCCAGCAGGTTCTGGAAGAGCTGACTGCGCTCCAGAAGTAGATTCTCGCGGGATCCCAAACGGATTTAGCATCCGGCAGGATGATCGCGTTAATTGAAAACAAGCGCGTCGGGTGCCCCGGGTCTCACGGGGTTTGAGACCCGGGCCTGTGCGAACAGCTTTGGAATCGGTAATAACTAACGCTTGCTTCATAGCGGAACTGAGACCGCTCGAGCGGGGTGATGGATCGCGCGGAACTCCCGGGTCTCGAAACCCGCGAGACCCGGGGCACCCGGCTGACTGCTGACTGCTTCCTACTTCAGCTTCACCTGCTTCGGCAACCGTGCCGGGTCATACACAAAATCCACCAGCCCATCGCGATAGTCAATCTTGGTCTGCATGATGCGCAGCATGTTGTAACCCAGAATGCCGGACACCTCGGTGCCCGTCTGCTTGCATACCGGCGTCAGATCAAAGGTCACTACGTCCTGATTGTCTTGTTCGTAGTGTCCAAACTCCAGCGTGGCTTTGTCCGCGGTGTAAACCTTGTTGACCGTGCCGCTCATTCCCTTGACCGACATCCCGGGATCGGACCTGATCTGGGTGATCTTGCTGGCCGCGCGCGTCGACAGAATGTTGCTGAACGATCCCGTATCCAGCAGGAAAAGCAAAGGGCCAGTGCGGTCCACCTTAGTTGGCACCAGCAGCAGGCTGCGGAAGCGCAGCGCCTTGCTCCAGTTGGCCATCTCCGGAGCAACGTAGGCATCCTTGGGCAGGTGGGCTTGCGACGGCGCGCCGGGGCTGTCCTCGTCGCTCTCCAACTCCTGGCTGTCCGCCGGCAACGTCTTCAGCGCGGCTGGATGCGCCGTCTCGTCGGGACGCTTGGGCAGCGGCGACAGCCGCAGCTTCGCGCCCGGTATGTCGATGTCCACCAGGTACGCACCGAATACGTCGGAGCCAATCAGTCCATCCTCGCCCGTCACCGGCGTCGACGCCTCGGTCACGCGCACAATGCAATCCTGAAATTCCAAATCGCCCACGCGAATGCGGTCCACCACCGCGGTGTATCCGCCCTGCTGGCCAGCGTCACCCACGCCCATGATCGGCATGTAGGCCAGCTTCTTCAGGCCCACCCGCTCCGCCGCCGTCCGGCCCAGCAGCACGCCACTCGATCCCGTATCCAGCGCCAGATGCATCTCCTGCCCGTTGATCTTCACCGCCACCCCCGAAGCTCCCAGCTTGGTGCCGGGGCGGGGAAGGGCGTCCAGCTTGGTGTTGGTCTCCTGAACGTTGCTCACCAGCTTGCAGGCGTGCGTCGGCGCATCCGCATTCTTCTTCAGATACGCCAGATATTGTTCCAACTGCCGGGCCACCTGCGGATTCACCTCCGGGCTGGCCAGATACGCTTCCAGCGCCGGGACCCGGTCCTGATGCGGCAGCGAATTGAACCACAACACCTGCACCTGAATCTCGTTAGGCGCAACTTCGTGGGCGCGCTTCAGGTTGTCATAGGCGCGGCGGTTCAGCGAATACACGCGATACACCCGCGCCAGCCCCAGATACGGCGCAGCCTCGTCCGGCTTCAGGTTCTCTGCCTTCACGTAGGCCCGCTCCGACTCCGGCAACTTGCCCTGGGCAAATCGCAAATCGCCCAACGTCAGCTGCAACAGCCACGAGTTGGGCTCCAGCGCGATGGCCGCGTCGGCCGCCGCCTGCGCCTCGTCCAGCTTTTCCACCATCATGTAGCAGCGGATCAGGCCTACCCGCGCCGCAATAAGTTTGGGATCGGCGTTCACCAGCGCCTGATACCTCGCGCCAGCCTCAAGTATCTTTCCCGCCGCAAACAGCTGGTCGGCTGCCGCCAGAGGATTGTTTGCTGTGCCTGGGTTTACGCTTTGGGGGCCCGCACTGGCGCTCGGCATCACCACGGTCGAGCCCTGCGGCGTTGTTCCCCGCACCGTCATGCCCCCGCTTCCTGCCTGGGAGCCACTCGGGTTTTGCGCCCGCGCAGAAGTGTCGCCGGAAAACCAAAGCAGGAACGAAGCAAAAATAAGTGCCAGCAGCCGTGCGCTCAGTCGAGTCATAGGTCGTCGCCAATCCTGCTCGCAGGTTAGCACGACCCGCGACTGCCATGCAGTGCCGTGAAGAAGCCCGCACCCTCCTGCCAGCTTAGGCCTCACCAATCCTGAAACAGCGAACCGCGCCAGCAGGTTTGCCGTCGGATGAAGATCGGGAAATTGAGGTTCTGTCCTAATAAATTGGGACAGTACCGAAACTGAGCCGAGCCGCGGAGCGGCGGCATTTGTGTTAGCCGTGGGCGTAAGCCCGCGGTGGGGTGGAAAAGACAACTGAGCCGCGGAGCGGCGGCATTTGTGTTAGCCGTGGGCGTAAGCCCGCGGTGAGGTGGAAAAAACAATCTGAGCCGCGGAGCGGCGGCATTTGTGTTAGCCGTGGGCGTAAACCCGCGGTGAGGTGGAAAAACAATCTGAGCCGCGGAGCGGCGGCATTTGTGTTAGCCATGGGCGTAAGCCCGCGGTGAGGCGGAAAAAACAATCTGAGCCGCGGAGCGGCGAGATTTGTGTTAGCCGTGGGCGTAAGCCCGCGGTGAGGTGGAAAAAACAATCTGAGCCGCGGAGCGGCGGCATTTGTGTTAGCCGTGGGCGTAAGCCCGCGGTGAGGTGGAAAAAACAATCTGAGCCGCGGAGCGGCGGCATTTGTGTTAGCCGTGGGCGTAAGCCCGCGGTGGGGTGGAAAAGACAACTGAGCCGCGGAGCGGCGACACGGCTATGACACAGACACTGTAGGCACGACACGGGTTCGTAACAGCATCGCAAGCCCGCGGTGAAGGTGGGAGGCAATACCCGAACCGCGGAGCGGCGCAAGATCAGGGAACCTCAGCTCCCAACATTTCCCAAATTGGGTCAAAATATGAAAGTCGTACAACTACTGTCACACTTTTGAGTGTAATTTCTACATGTCAATACTGAGAAACGCAACAACAAGCCGTAAAGTGCTGATTACAAGCTAAATAAAAAGTGCCAAAAACGTGAACAAAACCCATCCCAATGTGCTATAGTAAAACTAGAATTGAAATTGAGGAACGGTGCTCTAGCGGGAATCGTTCCAACTAACCCAGCCAAGCGCTGGGTTTTGTCGTTTGCGCCACCGGCCAGCCGCTAGCAGCCAGTTGCCTTCTTCCGACAGCTGAACACAACTCAGAAAGTGCTTCCGGCCGCAAGCTCCCCCTTACTGGCAACTGACAACCGGCCACTGACTTCTTCACCCCTGAGGTGCTCCACCGCACAGCTCGATTAACCGTTTGGTTCGGCTTGCATCCCGGCGCGCCTCAGGGTCTGGGGACAACTAACCCCTCGCCTCTAACCCCTAGCCCCTGACAACTGACAACTGACAACTGCCTCACCACAAGGAACAACCTCATGCCATTCACTAAGCATTCCGCCAATCTCACCAGGAAGCAGGCGCCCATGCCTGGGCCAAACAGCCCCGCCTACAAGAAACTCCTGGCCGCTAACCACTCTGCCAAGGCCGCCTCCGGTGGCAACGCCGCCAAAACTTCGGTGCCCCCGCCGCGCGAGAAAGCTCATAAGTTTTCTTCCGCATTTTCTTCCATCAAGTCGCGGCAAAGGATTGTCGACCGCGTCAAGCGCGCCATTTGGGCCTCGGTCCTGAGCATCAACGACGCCATCATCAAACTGGCGCTGGCAGGCAACTACAACGCCGCCAAGGCCCTGTTCGAGTTTGCCGGCGTCTACTCGCTGCCCACCGGCGACGATGAGCGCACCTCTGCCGCCTTCGCCTCCGCGCTTACCCCCGCTCCCGCCGCCGAGGCAGCTCCGCCGAACCCCATCGAGTCTTTCTTCCGCAGCCTTGGGGTCGAGCCGCCTTGCGACGAGCCCGAACCCGACATGGCTCTCTCCGCTCTGTAAAATGGACTCTTGGCGGCTGGAGGCCATGCCTTTACGAGTCGGGAAAAAAGACTTGGCTTCCAACGCCTTGTGTTACGGTACGACTTTACAGGCGGCTGAAAAAGTCGGGGGTTGAAATGCTTTGTGTCAGCGCCCAACTTTACACGCGGCTGAAAAAGTCGGGTTTGAAGTGCTTTGTGTCAGGGCACAACTTTACAGGCGGCTGAAAAGTCCCCTTCGACTTGTTTTGAAGGGGCGCAGCTTTAGCCATGCCCTGAGCTTGCCGAACGGGTGCGCCGTAGCAAGTCCTTTAAATTTGTCATCACGAGGAGGCCTTTAGAGATTGTGTTGCGACCGGAAAACAAATTTTGTGGTGGAACAAGCGCCCAAACAACCGATCAAACTAGCCGCGCAGCGGCGAGATGGGATTAGGCGTGGGCGTCAGCCCACGCTCGAAGTGGGTGGAAACCCGAGCCGCAGAGCGGCGACACCGGGCTGCGACACAGTTTCTTTACGCCGACCAGGGATCTTCTGCTGCGATTTTTTCAGCGGCCTCTTCAGTCGTGCCGTTAAACTGTTTATTCTTTTTATTTCGAGCGGGCTGTTAGCCCGCGAGGAAATCTGTTTTTCTGCCGTTCTTCAGCACTATTCCAGGAGAGCTACCAGCGCATGGACATAACGTGGGTGACCGACCGCATCGCGGTTGGCGGCGGCATCTGGAACGACAGCAAAATGATCGAGGTGGTCCGCTCCGGCGTCACTCACATCATCGACATGCAGATCGAATTCGACGACACTCGCCTGGCCGAACCTTATGGCGTCCAGGTGCTCTGGAATCCCACCGACGACGACTTCCGTCCTAAGCCGCCGGCGCTTTTCCGGCGCGGCGTGGATTTCGCTCTCGCCGCCCTCGACAATCCCGACTCCCGCGTCTTCATTCACTGCGCTGCCGGCGTTCACCGTGCGCCCATGATGGCGCTGGCCTTGCTCCGCGCCCTCGGATTCGAACTTGCCGAGGCTATGCACAGGATCGAGTCCCGCCGCCCCGTCGTCGACTTCGCCGCCGTCTATGTCGATAGCGTCGAAGACTTCATCCGCACCTACTCCGCCGCCGAACAGCCGCGCAGTTAAGCGGTCCTAAACCATTACGTTGTCATCCTGAGCACAGCGCCGTGTGCCCCGTTCTAGCCTTCTTTTGGCTAGGGCGGGCCTTGCTTAGGGTCGGCCTTGCCTGTCCGTATTTCGCAACCGCGTGCACCGTCCTGTTATCCCACGCCGCAGCGTGGCTAAAGCGGGCATAAACTATTAAGTTGTCATCCCGAGCGTAGCCGAGGGATCTGCGGTTCCCCTGGAACGGCATAGAGTTCAAGCCAACGGTACCCCCACAATGTGGGACAACACTCTCGCACCTTATCAGCCGGTTCCTCCGGCCATAGAGAGGCATTCGCCATGCCGAACACTCGCCGCCTTGCAGGGCGGTTTTCTTCTGTCCTGATCTCCATCGTCTTTGCGCTCCTACTTCCGCGCCTCGCCTTCGCCCAGGGTGGCCTCACCCTGTGCCAGATCTCCGATACCGTCTATCGCGCCGACGGCTCCCCCGCGCAAGGCAACGTCGTCATTCTCTGGTCGGCCTTCACCACCGCCGCCGGACAACCGATTGCTGCGGGTAATCTCACGGTCGTCTTAGGCTCCGCCGGCCAGTTCAACGCCAGTCTCGCGCCCAACGGTGGCGCCACCCCGGCTGGCACTTATTACCAGATCACTTACAAACTTGACGACGGCTCGACCGCCTCCGAATATTGGACCGTCCCGAACCTCACCACTACGACCATCGGCGCCATCCGCAGTACCTTGGTTCCCGCCAATCAGGCCGCCCAGTTTCTCACTCGCGAGTATGCCGACTCCCACTACATGGACCTTACTGACGCCCAAACCGTCGCCGGGGTGAAGACCTTTAGCAACTCTCCATCGGTTCCCACTCCGCAGAATCCCACCGACGCCGCCAACAAGGCCTATGTCGACGCCAGTGGCAGCGGCGGCGGCGGAAATCTCGCTTCACCTCCGCCCATCGGCAATGTCACCCCCAACTCCGGCAACTTCACCAGCCTCACCGTGCAGACCACCAACGGCGTACCCAGTCCCGCCAACTATCCCCAAACCGATCCCTGCGCCCAGATCAACGCTGCCATCGGCTCGCTGCCCGCCGCCGGCGGCACGGTTGACGCCCGCGGCTTCAGTCCGGGCCAAACCTGCAATGCCACCATCGTCCTCAACAAGCCCGTCGTCCTGCTCTTCGGCGCAGGCAACTGGACCTTCAACGGTTGCCCCGGCATCAATGTCAGCTCGCCCGGAGTTTCCATCATCGGCCTCGGCGAAACCGTTTCCGGTGTCGATGGCGGACAATCGGCCACCGTGTTTGTCTCCAATCCTTCGTCACCCTGCACTCTGATCCAGAACGTCACCGCCGGCGCCGACTCCACCGTCATTCGCGATATGGAGTTGAACGGTAACCACCGGGCTGGACTGATCGGCATTTTCTGGCCACTCGCTGGCAGCCTGCACCTCATCAACCTTCGCGTGCACGATTTTCTACAGCAGGGCATCTACGCGGTTGGCGGATTGAACTACGCTCACGACCTTTACGTCTCCGACAATGGCGGCGATGGTATCGAATGGGGATCGGACGGCCAGATCGATGGCCGCAACGAAGCCTACGGCAATGCTGGCGCCGGCTTTCACCTGGTCGCTGGTGGCAACCGCCTCATCGCTCCTCGCGCCGACTTCAACACCCGCCAGGGCATCTACCTCGATGGCCGCCTCTATCCCGACTGGTCCGCCGGCACTGCCCAAACCGTCGGCGCCATCATCCGTCCCGCCACCGGAAACTCCGGCGGCTACGCTTTTGTTGCCATCGCCTGCACCGCCGACTGTCGCACCAATGGCTCGGAGCCCACCTGGCCCCAGAGTCCCGGCGCCCAGGTAACTGACAACCACGTCACCTGGATCAATGCCGCCGTTCTCGCTCCCGGCAACGTTAACAACTTCAACAATCACGTCGAAACGCCCAACCTCGAGTACAACGGCTATGAAGCCCTGCGCCTGGAGGGCGATCCCACGCATGCCGCTTCCACCAACGTCATCACCGGATTCTATGGCAACAACGCCGGCACTCCGTCCACTTCCAACTCCATGGGCATTCATCTTCTCTATGCCACGCAAACCGTAATCAATGGCGGACTCTATTACGGCAGCGCCTTGAATCGGATGAACGATGCCGGCGGTTATGTCATCGATGCCAGCTCCTCCCTCACCACCCTGGTCAATTGCCTCAGCTATCTCTCTCACGCCAGTGCCATACAAGTTATCGGTGGCTCCAGCTACACCACCATCTCCAATTCCCAGGTCTACGACAATGCCGATTCCTCCACCAGCGGCACCAATCTCTACGCCGTTTATGTCGCGCCGGGGACGCTCTTCACTACCTTCGCCAATATCATCGTCACCGATAACCGAAGCCCCGCTTACTCTCTCGGGCTCTACGATTACGGCACCGGCGACGATCAGACCGGCGGCTATCGCTCCAACATTCTGGGCAACGCCACCCCCGATGTCTTTGGCCAGACCCCAGGCGTCATCGCCGATCAGGACACCGGCCACGGCCACAATCTGCGTCTCGACTCAAACGATCACATCACCTTCGGCTCCTGGTCGAACCCCGCCTCCGTGAACTCTGGCGGCTTCAACGGGCCCGCATTCACCGCCTTCTCCACCGCCAATCCCGCCAACGCCGTCACCCTCTCCGCGCCCACCTCCGCCTTCTCGTCCTACTCCTTGACCTATCCTTTGACGCCGGGCGTCGCTGGTCAATGTCTCGTATCGTCAGGCGGCGGCAGCACGCCCATGACCTGGAACACTTGCAGCAACGTCTCCCTCAGCTCGCCTCCGCCCATCGGCAATGTCACGCCCAACACCGTCAGCGCCACCGCGTTCACCTACCAGAACATTCCCGGCGTCGATCTCCTCGTCAGCCACTACTCCAGCATTCAAGCCGCCATCAACGCCGCTTACAACAATGGCAGCGTGCTCGGCGCAGTCGTCGACGATCGCACTTCGCCCTACACCGGTCCCGGCTTCAATATTCCCGACTCCGTCATTGTCAGACTCGCGCCTACCACCTACACCATCAACGCGACCGTCACCTTCAACAACGGTAATAACAACGTCACCGCGGGCATCATCGTGCAGCCCGGTGCCCGTCTGCTGGGTGCAAGCACCTCCACCAACCACGGCACCATCCTCCAGCCTGCCAACGCTCTTAACGCCGACCTCATCGCCACTTCCACCGTCGGCACCGGCACCACCAATCCGCAATGGTGGCACTGGGGCGAGATTGGCTTCCTGCGCATCGTCGGCAACGGCGCCAATCAGACCGCCGGCGATTGCCTCAAGGTCGAGAACATGGGCGAAGTCGCCAGCGTTCACGACGTCGAACTCTCCGCCTGCTACAGCAATAACTTCGAGGACATCGGCTATGCTGCCACACCGTCAGACATCGCCAACATCACCAGCAATCGCGCCGTGAACGGCTCCGGCGTGGCTTTCACCAATCTCTCCGGCATCGCCGTCCTCAACGGCATCAGCGGCGACTGCAACCAGACCTCGCTCATCGCCGCCAATTTCAATGCTGCCGGCACGCTCACCATTCACGGCCTCAAGGCCGAAGCCGAAAGCACCATCTGCAATCCGCCCGCGCAGGATCCTGTCATCCTCGCTACCACCACCAGCAACACCGTCCTGGCCTCCGTTAAGGTCGACGGTGGTTATGCCTTCGGTACCACCCAGCAGAACTTCATCGAAAGCACCGGCCCGGGCTCCATCCAATACGAGCAGGAAAATTTCTACCTCAACGGCTACGTCAACATCCTGAACGACACCGTGCGCGGCCAGCTCATCGCCAACGTCGCCACCGCTCTCAAGCAGCCGGTCTTCTACTTGAGCAACGGCATCGTCTTCGGCAACCAGGCCTTCACCTTCCAGCCCAACACCTTCATGCAAGCGCAATCCCAACGGCACGCCCACTGAGATGTTCGGCGCCGGCAGCGACAGCTCCACCGACATCGCGGCCATCGGCAACGGCGACAACACCAAATACTTCACCGGCGGCCTCAAGTTCGGCACCTTCAATCGCACCCAGTTCGGCCAGACGCCCGAATATCAGGCCCGCATGGGTTGGCGCTGGACCAATCCCGGCTACGACACCACCACCTGGACCTTCATTCCCATCTGGGCCACGGGCGACACCAGCGTGCGCTGGATTGGCGATCCCAACGTTCGCTGGCCTGAGCTCTATGCCGCCGATGTCAACTCCACCACCGCAACCGTCGGCACCTTGAACGTCACCACCTGCAACGGCTGCTCTGGTGCCGTGTCCTCGGTTTTTGGACGCACCGGCGCGGTTACGGCGCAAACCGGCGACTACAGCTATTCGCAAATCGGCGGCACCGTCCCGGCCACGCATTTAGTCTCGGGAACCATGCAAGGCCCCACCTCGCCCATCACCGGCACGGGCTCAACCGCTGCTCTCTACAGCGTGACGTTGCCTGCCGGAACCTTCTCCGTCGGTACCGGAATCAAGTGCTTCGCTCGCGTTCGTCACACCACCGGAAGCGCCACCGTCACCGTCGGCTGGAAGTTGGGTAGCACCGACCTACACTTATCCCACTACCTACACCACCGGCAACAACGGCGGCGACGCTTCCATCGAGATATTCACCTTCTCGTCCCTGACTGCGCAGACCGTGAATGTCCCCTGGGCCGCGTTCGGCGGCACAACCGAATCGCCCTCCAGCGGCTTGGCGTGGACCGAGAACCTCGCCAGCGCCGACACCCTTTCCTTCACCTTCAACGTCGCCACCACCGACAAGATGACCGGCGACAGCTTCTACTGCCAGACCATCCAGTAATCGACTCGATCGGTCGCTCGGACGAAGGGGCGGGTCTTTAGCCCCGCCGTATTGCTGCTCAACAAAAATAGAGAGCTGGCCTTCAGGCCAGCGTCACCACGAGATTCTTCTTGTTTTGTCATCCCGACCGGAGCGAAGCGGAGCGGAGGGACCTGCTGTTCGCTTGCACTGCGAATAAGCCAGGGTGCCCCGTTCTAGCCTGCTTTTGGCTAGGGCGGGGGGCAGCGCAACTGACGACTTCTCCGTTGTGTCATCCCGAGCGAGCGCAGCGAGTCGAGGGACCCCTATTCCTGCAAACCTGGTCGCCCCCGTTCCGTCCTGGGCGGCGCCGAGTTTTTATAGCATCCCACAATGTGGGACATCCAAAACCGGCCACTAGCCGGGTGCCCCGTTCTAGCCGTCTTTTGGCTAGGGCGGGGACGCAGGCTCGTTACGCCAAGAACGACTCCCACAATGTGAGACATCAATAACTGACCACTGGCCACTAGCCACTGATTTCCGACTCCCATGCCCACAAAACGCACCCCCAATCCGCAGCCGCTACCTGCGCCGCCTGACCAGCCGGCGTCAAATCCTGAACTGCCCAGGCTTTCCGATGAGCTCACCGCCGATGTCCTCAAAGGCAGCGGCGACCACCTCAACCAGAGGCCCTCGTCCGACTATGTCCTCGGCAAGTACAAGACTTCGCCCCGCGCCACCACCTGGCGCGAGTATCTGATGTGGGCCATGCTGAGAATCCGCGACAAGCACGGCCACCTGCGCCCGCTCATTCTCAACCGCGCCCAGCAGGACCTGGAGGCCGTAGCACGAATCGCAACATCGTGCTAAAAGCGCGTCAACTCGGCGTCACCACCTACGTCGCCGCGCGCTTCTTCATCAACTGCATCACTCGCGAAGGCACCCTCAGCGTCCAGGTCGCGCACGACCAGCGCTCCGCCGAGGAAATCTTCCGCATCGTGCACCGGTTCCTGGACAACCTGCCGGAGCCGTTGCGCAGGGGCGCGCTCGTCACCTCGCGCGCCAATGTCCGCCAGATCGTGTTTCCCGTGTTCGATAGCGAATACCGCGTGGAAACCGCGGCGGACCCCAACGCCGGCCGCGGGCTGACCATCCACAACCTCCACTGCTCGGAGGTCGCCCGCTGGCCGCGCGATGTTTCAGAGACGCTCGCCTCGCTGCGCGCCGCCGTTCCCGCCCGAAGGCGAGATCTTTCTGGAGTCCACGCCTAACGGCGCTGGCGGCACCTTCTACAACGAGTGGCAATTCGCTGCGCAAACCGGCTACCAGCGCCACTTTTATCCCTGGTGGTGGGACCCCAGCTATCGGCGCTCCGCTCAAGATCGTCCGCTTCTCTGCTGAGGAACTGGAGCTTATGCAGAAGCATGGCCTCAATGCCGCGCAGATCGCCTTTCGTCGCGAGGTCCACGCCAACTTCCGCAACCGTGCCCGCGAAGAATATGCCGAGGACCCCGAGAGCTGCTTCCTCGCCTCCGGCGATTGCGTCTTCGAGATCGAGATCGTTGACCAGCGCCTCCGCCAGGCTGCGCCCATCATCGAGAACGCCGAACAGGGCAAGCTCCTCACCTTCTTTCCGCCCGTCGCCGGCGGCCAGGGTTACCTCCCCAAGCGGTACATCATCGGCGTCGATCCCGCCGGCGGGGGCACCGATGGCGATTATTCTTGCGCCCAGGTCATCGAGCGTACCCACGGCGTGCAGTGCGCCGAACTTCACGGACACTTTCCCCCGCAGGCACTGGCCGCGCGCGTCGCCATCCTCGCCCGCAAGTACAACCATGCCCTGGTCGCGGTCGAGCGCAACAATCACGGCCATGCTGTCCTCTCCCAACTCATGATGGGCCAGGGCTACACCAATGTTTACCAGTCCGGCGGCCAGCCCGGATGGCTGACCAACGTCGCCACTCGTCCTCGCATGTTGGAAAATTTCGCCGCCCTGCTGTCGGCCGCTCCCTTCATGTTCCTCAGTCCGCGCCTGCTGGAGGAGTGCCGGACTTTCATTCGTCATCCCGACGGCAGTTGCTCCGCCGCCTCCGGTGCGCACGACGACACCGTCATGGCCATGGCCATCGCCCAAGCCGTCCGCGCCGAAGTCGTCGTCCAGCCGCCAGGATCAGCTCAGGAGTTGGCGATGACCATGCTCCAAACCGCTCAGTAACTCTGTCATCCCGCTCGAAGCGCTCGCCTCTCTTGCTTTACTTTGTCATCCTGCGCGAGACGCCTGTGCGGTTTGTCTTAGGTGTCATCCCGAGCGGACAAGGCTCGCCCCGCTTTAGGTGTCATCCTGAGCGCAGGCGGCGCCTTGTCTTGGGTGTCATCCTGAGCGCAGGCCGCGCGTCTTGTCTTGGGTGTCATGTTGAGCGCAGGCGGCGCGCCTTGTCTTGGGTGTCATCCTGAGCGCAGGCGCGCGTTTCTTGCGCGCCGGAGTCGAAGGACCCCTATACCGGCAGGGATCCCGGAAAGGTTCGAATTCGCGCGCGGCCACCCTCCGTTCCTCTCGCTCCGGCCTGAAATGCAGGCGCTCGCGACACCGCGTCGCCAACTCAGCTACCGTCCCGCTCTGCGGCACGACTCAACTTAGCCCAGGACAAAGTCCTGGGTAGCTCTCTTACCCAACCTCAACCACAAAGGAGAAACTAAAATGGCATTTAACTTACAAACCTTCCAGAAGATGATGGGCGTCGTGCAGGCGGCCACTTCCGAAGCGGCTTCGGTCGCCGGCCAATGGGGATCAGGTGACCACGTCGGTGCCGTCACCGCCGCTGTCCAAACCGCGGGAGCCATCGCCCAATCCGCTACCACCAATCCACAACAGCAGCAGGAAGCCACGGCTGCAACCCAGCTCGCAACTACCCTGATGCCGGCCATCTTCGCCTTCGCCAGCCTCTTCGCCAAGAAACTCTAACCTCCGCGAAGCGCAACGGGTACCCCACCCTCGGCCGGCCCCTTTTCGCCGGCAGGGTGGGATACCGCTTACCCTCACACGCCTCTGTGACGTGTGCCACCAATTCGCGGCAGCCTCCGGAACTACCATCGAGTTTCCGGAAGCCGCCGCCATCGATTCCCAACCTCGCGCCCCTCCACGAGCTTGGGTCGAGCGACGCGGACGCGACGGCCGTGATGTACGGCCGCGATGGCCGTAACGGGCGGTTTCCAGCAATCGCTGCATACCGCCCTGTCGCTTCGAGTTTTGGCGACATCGTGGGACCTGCTGATTGCTGATTGCTGATTGCTGATCGCTGATCGCTGATTGCTGATTGCTGATTGCTAACTACTAATTGCTTCTTCATCATGTTCATCCACGCGGTCCAACACGTGCGCAGGATGCGGGGCGGCGCCCAAAGTCATCTCATGCGCTGCGCTGACGGCTTCTATTACGTCGTCAAGTTCCAGAACAACCCCCAGCACACGCGCGTCCTCGTCAATGACTGGCTGGGCACGCGCCTGGCCGAGATGATTGGCCTGCCCGTTCCCGTCGCCGCCATCGTCGACGTTAACCCTTGGCTGCTGGAGAACACGCCCGAGCTCCGCATTGAGCTCTGCGGCCGCCGTACCATGTTTACTCCGGGCCTCTCGTTTGGCTCGCGCTATGTCATCTCGCCTCTCGAAGGCCAGGTCTATGACTACCTGCCCGAAGGCATGATGTCGCGCGTGCGCAATCTCCCTGACTTCGCCGGCGTCCTGGCCCTCGACAAGTGGACCTGCAACGCCAACGGCCGCCAGGCGGCCTTCTGGAAGCGGTCGCGCGAGCGTAAGCTCAGCGCCAGCTTTATCGATCAGGGCTACTGCTTCAATGCCGCCGAATGGAATTTTCCCGACGCGCCTCTGCGCGGCGTCTTCGGGCGCAACGATGTTTATACCTCGGTCACTTCCTGGGAGAGCTTCGAACCCTGGCTCACGCGCATCGAAAACTTTTCCGAGAGTTCGCTGTGGACCCTGGCGGAAGAGATTCCGCCCGAGTGGTACGGCGGCGAAAGCGACGATCTGGAGCGCCTGTTGACGCGCCTCCTGACCCGCCGCTCTCGCGTTCGCGAACTGATTCTCGATTTTAAGAATTCGTCGCCGCAACCCCTTTCCCAACTGGAGCGAGGCGGTGAACTAAAGGGAACAATGGGTGGAGGCGCAGGTCTGGGACGGCATGATAAAGGTGGAAGAGCGGCCCTTCGGCCTACGTTATTAGCCCCTCGTTATGCTGTCATCCCGAGCAGAGCGAAGCGCAGCTGAGGGATCGGCGGTTCGTGCGCACCCTGAAAACCGCGGTTCGCAGCGACGCACTTGGCAGCAAGATACTACCGTCCCGCTCTGCGGGACGACTCAGCTTAGCCCAGCACGCAGCGCAGCGGAGTGCTGGGTAGGCAGGAAAGAGAATCGGAGTCCCTTCAGGGACGGCACAACTCGAGCGCGGCTTCAGCCGCGCAAAACAACGCTTTGGCTAAGTGCCAATTGCTAACTACTAATGGCTGACTTCAAACAATGCGAATTCTTTCTCCTCCGCTACGTCCCCGACGTGGTCAAGGGCGAATTCGTCAATATCGGCGTCGCCCTGCTGGAGCAAGCTGACGACGGCTTCACCGGCGTCCGTTTCACCCGCGACTGGCGTCGGGTCCGCTGCCTCGATCCCGACGCCGACATCGAGCTTCTGGAATCCTACGAGTCCGACCTTCGCCGCCTCTTGCAATCGCGCGTGCCCGAGATCATCAATTATCGCGGGCCCATGTCCCGTCGCGCCTGGCTTCTGGCGCTGATGCAGGAATCGTTCGCCGGCACTCTCGGGATGGCGCCCATGAGCGCCATCCTCACCGAGTCGCCCCAGGTCGAACTCGCCAAACTCGCCCAGATGTATCTGGAATCGGCGCCCCGCGCTCCTCAATCTGAAGCCGCTCGCCGCGATCAATCCGGCCGCCGCTCCATCTATCACGCCATGCGCGATGCCTTCGAGCAGGCCGGCGTCTGGCAATCACCCAAAATGCGCACCGACATTGAGGTCGCCCCATACACCCGCCCTGGCGATCCGCTTAAGATCGATTGCGGCTATCGTCCCAATGGCGTGATTCATCTTTTCCACGCCGTCTCGCTGGCGACGGACGTGAACTCGGCCAAAGTCCTGGCCTATACCTACTCCGACATGCGCGATAATCTGCACGCGGCCGAACATGCCATGAGCGATCTCACCGCCGTCACCGAAGACCAACTCGATCTCCAGAATGAAAGCGTCGCCTTCGCCCTGGCCACCCTGCAAGCCAACGACATCACCGTCGCGAGGGTTGCCGACATGCCCGCCGTCGCTGAACGCGCCCGCATCGACCTGAAGCTCTAACGGACGACCGTCTCCTAGAAAACATGGGTGCCCCGTTCTGTCATCCCACCCAACCCAGGGACCTGCTTACTCAAACCTTTCGGTTGGGTGCCCCGTTCTAGCCCTCTTTTGGCTGGGGCGGGGCAGTGCCAGCCAAGCATTTATCTCGAGTCCCACAACGTGGGATTCAACTTAGCCGGGTGCCCCGTTCTAGCCCTCTTTTGGCTAGGGCGGGGCAGTTCCAGCCCAAGCCGTCGTCTCGAGTTCCACAACGTGACTCAACTAACCACTAGCCACTCACCACTTCAGGATCAATCCATGAACATGCCAAACACTCTGCGCGGCGCCCTGCGCCGCATCGCCGGATCTTCGTTTCCCAAGCTGCCATGGCCGCTTCGTCGGCCCCCGTCTGCGCTGCTAGCCACCAGCGCTGAATCCGCCCGCAGAACGGTGCCGCTGCCCACCATATTCACCCCGGGGGCACCCACGCTTGCGCGTGCCGGGGTCATGCCCAAACCTACTCCCGCCAACCTGCGCCGCTTTGCTGAAATGCCCATCGCGCGCAAGGCCATCAACACTATCAAGGACCGCATTGCCGGCATGGCCTGGCGTATTCAGCCGCGCCGTGGCCGCTCGCTGGAAGAATCGCCCTCGCGCGCCGACTTTGCCCGCGATGGCGTCAGCATGTTGCCCAGCGCCGCTGAGCGTATTGCCGCCCTCACCCTCAACTTCGAGCAACCCAATCCCGAAGACTCTTTCCGCTCCTTCATCGAGCAGGTCCTGGAAGACGTGCTGGTCGGCGGTTTCGGCGCCATCGAACTCGACCTCACCGGCAATCCCGCTCACCCCCTCACACTGTGGCCTGTCGACGGCGCCAGCATTCGTATTCGCACCGACTGGGACGGCAACCCTTCGTCGCCGCATTACGTCCAATCCACCCTCATCACCTTCGCGCCAGAAAAAGCCATTACCCTGGCCGACGAAGAGCTCTCCTACATCCGCCTCAATCCGCGCAGCTACACGCCCTTCGGTCTCGGCAAACTCGAAGTCGCTTTCGAAACCATCCATGAGTTCCTGTGCGCCCATCGCTTCGCCTCGCGCCTCGCCAGCAACAGCGTGGTGCAGTATGCGCTCTGGCTTCAGAACCTCAACCCGCAGCATCACGAGCGCCTCATCCGCTGGTGGCAGGACGAAATCGAAGGCACCGGCAAAGTGCCTATCCTCACCGTCGAAAACAAGCCCGAGGTGCTGCGCTTCGCCGGCGGCACCGACGCCGACCTCCGCCTGCAATGGCAGGAATTCCTCATCCGCATCATCGCCGACGCTTTCGATCTGCCGCCCATGGTGCTTGGCCTGGAGCGCGACGTTAATCGCAACACCGCGGCCACGCAATCCGACGACGCCTTCCGCACCGCTATTGTGCCGGTCGCGCGCCTCATCGCCGAGCACCTCACCCGCGATGCCATCAGCAAACGCCTCGGCTGGGACGATCTGGAATTCGTCTTCACCGATGTTGACGCGCCTAACGAACTCGAGCAGGCGCAGATCCAGCAAATCCTCGTCGGCTGTGGCGTCCTCACCATCAACGAAGTCCGCCGCATGAGAGGCCTGCCTCCGCTGCCCCAGCAGCAAGCCGGCCTCGCCGACACTCCACCCATGGAATAGGTGGTCGCTCTTCTTCGTTTGTCATCCTGAGCGGAGCATTCGCGCCGTTTGCGAATGCGCAGTCGAAGGACCCCTATTACGAGCAGACGCCAGACCAGCCGCTCTTGCTGACTGCTGACTGCTGACTGCTAATTGCTAATTGCTAACTGCTAATTGCCAATTGCCAATTGCCAATTGCTTCTTCTTCCGAGGAACCCCATGAACCTCCAACTCGACGCTATGTCCGTCGCCATGCCCCACGTTGTGGGACACCCTAACCGCTTGCCGTTCCGCGGCGTGCTCACTCTGGTCGGTACCGCATCGCAGCGCTCGCCCAGCGGCGCCCGCGGCCATCGCGTGATGCTGACCCGCGCCGCTACCGATGCCGCCCTGCCCTCTTTACTAGGTATGGCTCTCGATTACGCTCCGGCGCTCGACGCCCATGACGCTCGCCGCAAAATCGGCATCATTACCGCAGCCGATATCGTGCCTATACCACAGAGTAAGACCTCGCGTCCTACGGGCACCTCACCGTTGTCGGCGGGCATCCCACCCCTATCGCCGTCTCTTGGCGAAAGAGTAGGATCTCAAAGCCCCATCGGCCAGATTGCCGTCAGCGGATATCTCTTCGCCCACGACTTCCCTGACGTGGTCGACGAAATTCGCTCTCAGGCTACCAGCACTCTGGGCATGTCGTACGAAATCGCCAATGCCACCGTGCCCAATCAGGAAGCAGCCATCTGGACCGTAACCGGCTTCACTTTCACCGGAGCAGCCGTTCTTCGCCGCGACAAGGCCGCCTATCCCCAAACCTGGATCGCAGTCCAGCCACAAGCTTCGAGCCCCGAGCTGTGAGCCGCGAGCATCGATTCACGCGATTTCACCCAACCTGCCCGGACGCCACGCCGTAGCTCGGTGACAATCAGCTACTTCCTGACAAAGTGCAGCCGTGGCAGCGCGTATTTCTGTGCTCAAAGCTCGCCGCTCGGAGCTAATCGCTAATCACTAACCGCTAATCACTAATTACTTCCGCAAAAGGACAAACCATGGATCAAGAAACCAACACTTCCGACATCTCCACCCTGGCCCAGAGTCTGGCTCAGGCCACCCAATCCCTCGCCACCGCGCTGTCCAATCTCGACAGCCAATTCGCCTCCCTCCACGCCAAAATCGACCGCATCGTCGCCGCCGTCGATGATGGCGACCTACAGGCCGCTTCTCAACCCAGCTCGGCCTTGCACAACAAGCTCGCCGAACTGGAGAAGGCCAATCACGATCTCAAGGCGCAAAGCGCTGCCGCCCGCCGCAAGACGCTCTCTCCGGTGGTCACCGCGCTGCTCGCCAAAGAAGGTGTCGAAGGCGACGCCCTCATCGAAACTCCGATCGTCGAGAAAGCTCTCGCCGGTCTCAGCATCGAGCAGCGCATTGCCGTCAAGGCCGAACTGGCCCGCGCCGGCATCCTCGCCTAGCCGATTCGCCAGCCATTTCGCGAAGCCGACTTTCTAGCCCCTAACCCCTATTCCCTAATCCCTGCCTTTCGAAAGGAAACCCAATGAAAGCACAATTCCTCAACCTGCAAGCCGCCGCCGATTACATCGGCCCCGGCGCAATCGAGGTCGAGCTCTATCAGACCGAAATCCTGGACATCGTTCAACGCCGCAATCCCTTCGGCTTGCGCATCAAGCAAGTTCCTGCCACCGGCCATCCCTCGCGCTACTTCGAGGAGACCGCCATCCCCTCACCCACTGCGGCCAACGCCTTCGTCGATCCGCGCAACATCGTACCCACGCTGGTCACTCCCACGCGCGTCGAGCATAGCGTCCCCCTGAAGTGCCTGGTCTCGCAAATCAACTACAACGTCTTCGACATGGAAGTTGGCGCACAGCAGAGCCAGTTCGCCTACCTGCAAGCTAAGGACCTGGCAGATTCTGTCGAAGGTCTGCTGCGTACCCACGACGTTGCTTTGTGGAATGGCACCGACACTTCGCTGAACAATCCCACCACGCCGCAGTACTTCGGCGTATGCGGTCAAATCGCCGCCGGCGGCAACACCGCCACCATCGCCACCACCGCCAGCATTGTGGATGGCCTCAAGGGCATCATCGCGCAAATGGCCGCCAACAGCGGCTTCGAAGTCCGGCCCACCGCCATCTACTCCAACCCCGTGCTGCTCGACCTGATCGATCGCGAAATGAAGCAGGAGTTCAACGTCGTGCTCTCCACCACCGAGGTCGCTGGCGGCCTCACCGTCAAGACGCTCTCCACCCAAGCCGGCAATCTCCCGCTCATCCCGGACTGGTCGCTGCCCTATACCGGCACGCCCGGTAGCGGCAATGCGCAACTGCCCGTCTACATTGTCACCGAGGACCTCATCGAGTATCACTGGCTCACCAGCCCCACGCCGCGCGTCTTCCAGCTCGGCACCCCGAGCTCGTTGACCTCGCAGATGGTGGTCGTGAAATTCGGCGCCGTCGTAGTCAAGGGCGCCAACTACGCCCACTATCAGGTCACCGTCGACCGCTAATCGACGATCTCGTTGTCCCCCCACATGCTGTCATCCTGAGCGCAGGCGGTGCGTCTTTTGCACCGCCGGAGTCGAAGGACCCCTTTGCACCGGGTGCCCCGTTCTAGCCGTCCTTTGGCTAGGGCGGGGCATTCCCCGCTCAGGCGCTTTCTTATCCTTACATTCCGTCCCACCAGAAATCTTCCCCGACTGGACCTCATATGAATTACTTAGCCGATACCGAATACCAGACCTACGGACTGGAGCCCGATACGCCCGAATCCTGGGTCTCCGCCGCTTCCTCTATCGTTAATGCTCATTGCCACCGGCCCACGCTCTGGTTCCAGGAGTTCACTGAGCGCGTTCGTCTCGTTCCCGGCCGCAACGTTCTTCGCCTGACCTATCTTCCCCTCGCCATTCCAGCGGGAGGCACAACGCCTCTGGTCTCCGGTCGCGCCCGCTACGGCGTCCCGCGTCGTGGCGATGATCTGACAATGTGGGAGATGGCCACCGAGTTCGCCATGACCTTCGGCCTTCCCGGCACCTGGATCGACCTCGACGTCACCAATTTCGACTTCTTCGCACCTACCGGTGAGGTTTCCTGGCTCCCCAATCCCCTGGGCATGTACTTCGACGAGATGGAACTCGTCTACAACGCCGGCTTCAACACCATTCCCGATCCCATAAAGTTCGCCTGCGCGCAGCTCGTTCGCAACGCTCAGGCCATGCCCGCCCTCAATGTTCGCGAAGGCACACTGAACGCCATGCACTTCGCTTACTTCGCGGACACTCTGCTCGATTCCACCGTGCAAACCTTGCTCGCGCCCTTCGTCGCGCAGAAGGCGGCCTGACATGTCTGACGACCAGCTCGGCATAATTCCTGGTCATGCCTGCGCGGCCCGCCGCTTTGCCGACGCTCTGCTGCGCTCCGGCGGCGACACTCAGGTCACCGTCCGCATCTCCAATCCCTCCACCGGCGACACCAGCAGCCAGCTCGGACTCGAACCTCCCAGCGCTGCGGATCTGCAAATCTCGCCGGCCTTGGTGAAGGCTCTAGAGCCTACCGAAGACGGCAAGCGCCGCATCGAGGCGGTGATCAGCGCCACTTCGCTGAAGGTCATCGCCAAGAGCTATGGCATCGAGGACATCGCTGCCTGGCTGCTGGTCGCTCAAGGCGTCTTGTACTACGGTCACCTCATGCGCATCGACACCGTTACCGTCGATCGTTTCTTCGGCCTCGATTGCCTCTATCACCTGACTGCCACAGAGTAGGACATCATGCAACCAACCAAAGACAGTTTCTACATCGCGCTGCGCACCCGCCTTGTCGCCGTCGATCCCAACCGCACCATGACCCTTGACGGCGCTACTCGTCCGGCCATCGCCGTCATCGAAAATGAGCCCCCCAGCGGCGCACCGCTCCTGTGCGATACCTTTTATCTGCGCTGGGGAAACGCGCGTCCCACGACGCTCTCCGTCGGCACCCTGATGGCGATGGAGTGCTCCATCTCCTATTGCACCAAGGGCTCCGTCCAGAATGCCAACCTCGATCGTGGCCGCGATCTAGCCAGCCTCGACAGCGATTTGATGGCCATCTGTTCGCCTCCGCAAACCCCGAAGTGCGATTACAGTTCGGGCTCACCCGTCGGCCTCGGCTCCACCATCTTCTGGACGCGGCCTCTGTTGAACGCAGCCAAAAGCACCCCCCCGTATGTGGGACGTGACGTCACCGTCACCGTGTTTTTCTATCCTGAGGTAAACCAGTCATGAGCTCCAACTCTTACGCCAAGCGCTCGCAGATGGCGCCCGCCGCTCGTGCCGTTCGCGCCTATGCGGCTCCCATCAATCGCATCACTGGATCCATCGCCGCCTTCGATCCCGCATCGCAGGGTGGATTCGATCTCGACGCCCCGCCCGCTCCCTGGATCGATCTCGGCTGGGTGGAAAACTTCCAGCGCACCTCCGCCACCAAGTACGACGCACTGCGCACCGGCCCCGCCGCCAACATCACCCTTCAGTACCGCACCCAGCCGGAGGCCCGCGTGGAATTCGATCTTCTGTCCTGGGGCAAGCTCCAGCTGGCGCTCTCCGGCGGCACGCAGCAGATGAATGTCCTTGCCGAGCAGCCCGGCTCGCCACCTCAGCCTTCCGGCGGCATGGCCCTGCCGGCCTCGCCCGTACAAGCCGGCTCCACTTCCACCCAGATCCTCCTCACCAGCGACCAGCTCGCTGATTACAGTGTCGGCGACATTGTTGCCGTCGATGTCGACTACACCGGGCAGACTGGCTATCTTGGCTCCGGAGCGCCTGGCGCCTATCTTGCTTCGCCTTTGAACGGCCTCACCTGCGTGGACTACGTTCGCCGCATCACCTTCAACGTCTCGCGCATCTGCGCCATCACCTCGTCTTCCTTGCAATTGGCCGAGCCTCTCATCGCGCCGCCAGTCGCTGGCATGGGCGTGCAGAACGTCACCGCCTTCCTTGACCGCGAGGGCAGCAGCTTCTTTCAAGAGTGGTCTGGCCTGTTCATTGTCGGCCCCGACAGCGGTGGCCGCGCCTGCTTTTACTATCCACGGCTCCAGCCCGCCGCCGGCGCTGCGGAAACGCGCCAGGAGTTTGCGGCCCCGCTCTTCAGCCACCGGCTGCATGTGGGCCTCCGTGCTCTGCCCACCACCGACACCAACGACAATGAGACCGTGCTCTGCTATCGCAGCTACTTTCCGGCTCCCAACGCCGCTGTGTAGCCGGAGCCGCGTTAGGGCAGCACGTCAGCGATTCCTCATATAAAAGTGTCATCCCGACCGGAGCGGAGGGACCTGCTGTTCGCATTCGAATTAAATCTGCCCTCCAGTACAAGCTCAGACTCGTCGCAATAGATCGCTGTCATCCTGAGCGCAGGTTCGGGCCGCAGTTGCCCGAACCGGAGTCGAAGGACCCCTATAGCGGACAAAACCATCCCTTATTGTGGGAGTCCCATTCTGTGGGACCCACAAGAAAGTTCCTATGAACCTTCTCATCGACAACAACGACGGCCTCGGCCAGCAGGACTACACTTCCTGCCTCGACGCCGATCGTCTGCCCAAGGTCACCCGCAAACTCAACGCACCTGCCGCGATGACCGCAGCCCTGGTCTCCGCTGACCCCAACTTTCACGCCCCCGTTAGCGGGGCTCGCATCATTCTTCAGCGCAGCGACGGCCTCGCCCTGTTCACCGGCTATCTCAGTGCGCCGCCCGAGCAGCAATACCTCGGCTACGGTCAACTGCCGGCGTGGCAGTACAACCTCACCGCGACCGACGATTCCTGTCTGCTCGACCACAATGAGCTTCCCGCGCGAACTGCCCTCGCTTCGCGCTCCGCGGGCAATGCGCTATCCACGCTGGCCAACGACGTTCTGCCCGGCGGCCTCGATCCATCGGGAGTTCAGGATGTTAGTCCGGTTAATCAGTTTGTCGTTGTCCCACAAAAGGGTTGGACCTGGCACGCCCAGGAATTGTCGATGATGGCGCGGGCTACCTACTGCGCCCTGGATGGCAAGCTCAACTTCCAGCCCGTCGGCCAGCAGAGCTTCACCATCAGCGAGCAGGATCCCAACTTCGACCCTACCGCCCTGGCCTTGCTTCAACCCGATAAGCTGTTCAACGACGTCACCATCATCGGTGAACTGGAACCGCTGACCTACGTTCGCGACTACTTCCTCGGCAACGGCACGACCCTGGAGTTCTATCTCTCCGAGACGCCCTTCGGCAACACTTCCGTCAGCGCGTCTGAGTATGGCTTCGCGGAAGGCCCGTCAGCGCCAACGCTTCTGAGCGTCACTGATCCCAGCGGCAAACTTTTCCTCGTCTTTGCCGACGACTACTCCGAGGCCCAGCTATCGCCAGCGCTCTGGACGGTGACCGATCCCAGCAACGCGGTCTCGCTCGCCGCGGGACAACTCCAGATCAATGGTGGTCCTTCCACCATCGCCTTTGTCGAGCAATTGGAACTCGCCGCCGGACTGATGATGCAGCACGGACAATTCGTCTTCACCGCCTCATCCACGGGCACTGTCGGCGGCATCTACAACGGTTTGCCCGCCGACGCCAACTGTATTGCCGGCTTCACCATCTCGCCCAACGGCAGCAACTCGAACATTCAAGCGCTGGTCAACGGCACCGCCGCCGGCCCTGTGCTAACCACCACGCCCGGCCACCAATACTCCTTCGCTACGGAATTAATCTGCAGCGAGGCCCATCGCATTCATCAAACGTATCTGTCCTCGACGCATCCGGCGGGCGACGGTCGCGGCGGCGATTCCATCTCCGCGCCTCTACGCATCGTGCTCACCGTGCACGACGTTGATCCCAACAATCCCGCAACCCTGGCTGCCGTGGCCACGGTGCTCTACGACGATGTGCTCCCCACCACGCCTGGCTTCGCCACCTATGCGCTCCTCAACGCAACCAGCTTCTTCGCCGGCGTCTCCTACACCTGCCTGCAACACATCGCCGACGCCGAAGTCCGCAGCATGATTCCCGGCGGCCAGTTCCGCACCCGTCTCGCGGGCGCCTTCGCCGATGGCGGCGAGTGTTACATCACCTCCTCGGGCGAGCTGTGTTTTTATGCGCCTTACCCGCCGCAACAGAATGAGCAAGTCGTAGTGTCGTATCGCACCAGCTCTCGCGCCGCAGCCCGCGTGCAGGACCTGTTCAGCATTGCGCAACAAGCTGATGGCAGCGACAAGGGCCAACGCGTCTACGTTCGACGGCTCAAGCTTCCGCTCGCCCCCACTTCCATCGACTGCGAGAATGCGGCTTGCGCCCTGCTCGACGACACCGTGCAGCCTGCCTGGCTGGGCGAATACAAAGTTCTTAGCGACTTACTGCCAGTCGAAGATGTCCTTCCCGGCAACGCCGTTCAAGTCTCGGCGCCGTCCCGCGATGCCGTCTTCACCGCCATCGTTCGCGATGTCGAGTTGCAAGTGGTCTCGCTCGCCGACGATCGCTCGCAATACAACATAAAATTCGCCACCGATGCCGACGAGCCCATCGCGTTCAAACTCGAAGCCATCACCTTGACCTCGCCCCTTGCCACCATCTACGACACGGGCACCCCTTCGTCGTCGCTCTACATCGATACTCTTACCGCAGCCCAGGTGACCAACGTCATCGCGACCGAAATCACCTTTGACGCCGGCGTCGCTCCTCCGTCTGGTGGCGGCATCGAAGCCCGCCGTTCCGATGGCGGCTGGGGCCCCAGCGACAGCGGCAACCTCGCCGGACGTTTCACCACCCAAACCTTCACTCTGCCGCGTCTCGAACGCGTACAAAATTATTATTTGCGGCAATATGACGCATCATCGCCAGTCAAATACTCGCGTTATTCCATCTTGCTGCATGTGGACTACCCCCTATGAGCACATGTCCCAGTATCGTTACCCTCTCTGACTTCGAACAGAAAGTTCTCTCCGACCTCGCCGAACTCAAGGCCAACATGCGTTGGGTCATCGGCAACGGCAACCAGGGCAAGATCCAGGAAATCGAGGAACGCGTCGAGCGCCACGAAGCTTACTTGCAGCGCTTCACCGGAGTTGCCACCGCAGTTGCCAGCCTTCTCACTTTCTTCCACCTCGTGGTCGATTACATGATCTATAAGCACTGAGCCTGGTTCTATGTCTGCGCCTCCGCGGCTCAATCGACGCAACCTGCGGCTCGTCCGTCGCGTCCAATTCTCAGATATCCTTGTTACTGCCCATGAAACCGTCCTTCTATCTCGCGATTTTGATCGTTGCCTTATGCCTGTCAGCTCCGGCGCAGGATCCGGCGGTTGCTCCAGTGCGCCCGCTCCCCACTACGCCCGCACAGCAGCAAGACAACGCTGCCAGCGCCAATCAGGACACCAGTGCCGCCAGCGGCGATCAGATCACCAAGCCCGCCGGCGGCAAGGGATCCACCCTGATTGGCTGTCTGGTGGGTCCCGACAAGGATGGCCAATTCATGCTCCACAACATGGCCCACCGTTTTGGTGTCCAGGTCGTCGGCCCCAACGATCTAAAAAACGATTCCGGCAGCAAGGTGAAGTTGACCGGCCAATGGCAGCCGCTCCCCCAATCGCCCGCTTTGCCGCAGCCGGGAGACAAGAAGACAGTTGAGACGCATCGCTTCCAGGCCACCGACGTCGAGGTGCTGGCGCAGAAGTGTACGCCGCCCACCGAGACAACTCCCGTCAGCAAGAACAAACCCCAGAAGGCCACGACCTACAACGCCCCCGCCAGCGACGATTCCAAGTAAACGGCATTCGTTCGGACCGGAACATTGGCATTAGCCGCAAGCCGGATCTCTGATATAATCGGTATCTGCATTCAAAGGCGATGGCATTATTTAATGGCGTATCTTAAGGTACAATACGAATCGCGGTACACCAGAGGTATGCCGAGAGAGTTCTAGGGAAACAATATGGCAGCAAAGACGGAACTGCGGACGACGACGATTCGCTTACCCTCTCGAATGTACGATCAGGTAAAGAGCGCGGTCGAGCATCAGAAGAAGGAAACGTCGGGGAGCCTGAGCCTGAACGACTTTATCGTGAGTGCGATCACGGCCTATCTGAAGATGTACGAGCGGAGAAAGATTGATGCCGCATTTGCGGACATGGCCGAAGACGCAAATTACCAAAAAGAAGCGATACTCTTGGTCGAAGAATTTACGGTGAGCGATTGGGAAGCTCTCCGCCTGGAGGACCGGGATCTGGAGGGAGAATTCCATGAGCTCACCGGTTCTTCGCGGTGATGTGTTTACGGCTAACCTCGAACCGCATGAAGGGTCCGAGCAAGGTGGAACCAGACCGGTCGTCGTGGTCAGCCGTGATGCGATCAACCAATTCAGTTCCGTCGTGGTGATCGCCCCGATCACGGATGCGGCGAACAAGAAGAAAATTTATCCCAGCCACGTAAAGGTGGCCAGCGGTGTGGGTGGCCTGACAATGGACTCGATTGTCGTGTGCGAACAGGTGCGGGCCATCAACAAAACGCGATTGAAGCGGCAACTTGGAAAGCTCGACAAACCCACCCTTAGAAGTATTGAAGCCGCTCTGAAGATCACGCTCGATCTCACCTAGCCACGCCTCAAAACCTCTTCTTCGAATCCACCTGGATCGTCACCGGCCCGCTATTGATGAGCTCCACCTCCATCATCTCCTGAAACCTCCCCGTCTCGCAGCGCAATCCCGATCCTCGTACCTGTCCCACAAAATACTCATACAACTCCCGCGCCTGCTCCGGACGCGCCGCCTCGTCAAACGATGGCCGCTTCCCCCGCCTCACGTCGCCGAACAGCGTGAATTGCGACACCGCCAGCACCGCTCCTCCCACATCTCTCACGCTCAGATTCATCTTCCCGGCGTCATCCTCAAAAATCCGCAGTCCTGCAATTTTCTTCGCCAGATAATCGGCATCGGCCTCAGTGTCTTCGCGCGCCACTCCCAGCAACACCAGCAGCCCGCGCTCGATCTCTCCAGCCAGTTCGTCTCCCACCTTTACCGAAGCCCGGCTCACCCGTTGCACCACCGCTCGCATGTCAGGGTTGTACCACAGATCGCCGTTTGCTATTCGCCTTCGCTTTCGCCCTTCCCGGGCTGTTGATCAGCACGTTCTAGAGATTAGAACGGCTAGCACCGAAGAGCGAAAAGCGCAGAGCTGACAGCGAAAAACGGCCCTCCCGCGTTGACCATTGCAAAGCCCAGCGTTTAGGATGAATCGGGACTCATATCTCTGAGCGCTCGCCCGTCTTCCTTTAGGCATCTGCTTTTGGGAGGGTCTCAGGTATCCTTTACAGGCCTTCTTGCCTGCAATTAGACTTACGGGTTTCCCGCCCATCGCCGCAAAGCGTGCCTTGGGTATTGCGATACGTTGCGCTGCCGCGCGACAGGAGAAAGAATCGATGGCTTCCGTAGATGAACGGGTAAAGCAGATCATCGTGGAGCAGTTGGGCGTGGACGAAGCCGAAGTTACGCCCACTGCTTCTTTTGTGGACGACCTTGGCGCCGACTCCCTCGATACGGTCGAGCTGGTCATGGCTTTCGAAGAAGCTTTCGAAATCGAAATCCCCGACGAGGACGCGGAGAAAATCCGCACCGTGCAGGACGCGATTACCTATATCAACCAGCACGCCAAAGCGAAAACGTAGCCGCCGTCCGCTGCGGCCATCACCGTGCTGTAATGGCCCCATTCCACCGGGAAACCGTGTTTGCCCGCCTGCGCGGGTCAAAAGGAGATGAATGGTCTCATGGCATCCGTTGACGAACGTGTAAAGCAAATCATTGTCGAGCAACTGGGCGTGGACGAAGCCGAGGTCACCCCCAACGCCTCCTTTGTGGACGACCTGGGCGCCGACTCCCTCGACACGGTCGAGCTGGTCATGGCTTTCGAAGAAGCTTTCGAAATCGAGATCCCCGACGAAGACGCGGAAAAGATCCGCACCGTCAAGGACGCCACCGATTACATCACCTCGCACGCGAAAGGATCGAAGTAGGTTGAACCGTCGCGTCGTCGTTACCGGGATCGGTATCATTTGCGCCGTCGGCAACAATGCCGATGATACCTGGCAGGCCTTGCTTGCCGGTCACAGCGGCGTGGAACGCATCACCAGCTTCGATGCCTCCGCCTTCGCCTGCAAGATCGCTGCCGAGGTCAAGAACTTCGATCCTCTCCAGTTCATCGACAAAAAAGAAGCGCGCAAAATGGCGCGCTTTATTCATCTGGCGATCGCTGCCAGCGATGAAGCCTTGCGTATGGCCAAATACAAAGTTGAAAACGAAGAACTGGCCGAGCGCACCGGCGTCAACATCGGCTCCGGCATCGGCGGATTCGACATCATTGAGCGCGAACACTATAACCTGATCAGCGGCGGCCCCCGCAAGATCTCACCCTTCTTTATTCCCGCGGCCATCGTCAATCTTGCTGCCGGTCAGGTCAGCATCCGCAACAACGCCAAGGGCCCCAACGAGGCCACCTGCACCGCCTGCACCACCAGCGCTCATTCCATTGGCGACGCCGCCCGGGTCATCAAGTACGGCGATGCTGAAGTGATGATCGCCGGCGGCAGCGAAGCCGCCATCACGCCTATGGGCGTTGGCGGATTCGCCGCCATGCGCGCGCTCTCCACCCGCAACGATGATCCCCATCGCGCCAGCCGTCCTTGGGACAAAGACCGCGACGGCTTCGTCATCGGCGAAGGCGCTGGGATTTTGATTCTCGAAGAGTTGGAATTCGCCAGGAAGCGCGGCGCCAACATCATTGCCGAAGTCGTTGGCTACGGTATGAGCGCCGATGCCAACCACATCACCCAGCCTGCTCCCGGAGGCGAAGGTGGCTACCGCGTCATGCGCAATGCTCTCCGCGATGCCGGCCTCTCGCCGGATCACATCGGCTACGTTAACGCGCACGGCACTTCAACGCCGCTCGGCGACGAACTGGAAGCTACTGCCATCAAGCGCGCTTTCGGCGACCACGCCTACAAGCTCCTGGTCAGCTCCACCAAGTCGATGACCGGGCACCTGCTTGGCGGTGCCGGCGGGCTAGAGGCCGCGATTACCGTACTCGCCCTGCGCGACCAGATCGTCCCTCCCACTATCAATCTCGACCATCCCGACGAAGGCTGCGACCTCGACTTCGTCGCCCACACCGCCCGCAAGACCACCATGGACTACGCCATCTCCAACTCCTTCGGCTTCGGCGGCACCAATGGCTGCCTGGTCTTCAAACGCTGGTCGGAATAGGCATCGCGCAAGCCACGATCGACAATCCGCGCTCCTTCGCCGGCTCCCACAACTCTACTCGACCTGTGATCTCATCCCTCGGCTCTTGCCGCGTCACCTACCTGCAAAACAAAAAGCACGAAGAACTTTTCGTTCTCCGTGCCCTCCGTGTCGGAGCCTGCCCTGAGCGGCGCCGAAGGGTGGTGAAATAGGTCTTAGGCTTTGCCGTTCTGCGTCTTCAGCACCTCAATCGCCTTGTTCAGCTGATCGTCCGGCTGATTGGCTTTCTCTTTCTCTTCCTGTGCCTGGTCCTCGGCGTTCTCGTCCTCGTCAGGGACGATGAAGTCGTCGTTGTTGTCGGCAACCAGAATATTCGGTGTGATGGCCGTGTCCTCCAGCGCCTTGCCCGACGGCGAATAATACTTCGCCACAGACAGGATCAGCGCCGAACCATCCGGCATATCGATTACCTTCTGGATCGCGCCCTCGCCAAATGTCTTGTCCCCAACCACGTCGCCGCGCGCGTTCTCCATGATGGCGGCGGCCACAATCTCCGCCGGGCCGGCTGTTCCGCGATTCACCAGCACCACCAGCGGCAAGTTGGCTACGACCGCCTTCTGCGGATCGGCATTGAACGCCTGCTTGGGATATTTCTGGCCTTGCAGATAGGTGATGGTGCCGTGATTCAGGAAAAGGTTCGCGGTCGCGATACCTTCGTCCTCTTCGCCATCGCCGGAGTTGCGCAGGTCAAGAATAATCTTCTTCGCGCCATCCTTCTGCAGCGCCTTCAGTTTGTTGGCCAGCTCCTGCGCGCGCCCCTTAGGAAAGTCGTCCACTTTGATGTAGCCGACGCCATCCGCCATCATCTTGTCGGTGGGCGCTGGATCGGCAACCACCGCCAACGTTAGCGCCGACTTCACCGGCTGCGCCCGCCGCGGCCGCACCACGGAAACGTTGACCACCGATCCCGGTGGCCCCGTCAGCCGGCCATCGATTTCCGCCAGCGACATGTCACGCGTGGATTTGTTCTCGATCGCCTCAATGATGTCTCCGCTCTCAATCTCCGCTTTGTCCGCCGGCCCGCCCGGTATCACCGAGATCACGGCCGCATAGCCGTAGCGCTTGGAAACTGCCGCGCCAATCCCGGCCTTGCCTTCCTTGCGCTGCTTGTACTCTTTGAACTCGGTGGGATCCAGATAGCTGGAATTAGCGTCCAGCGACTCCAGCAGCCCATGCAGCGCGCCGTTAGTCACCGCCGCGATGTTGGGCTCCTCGACATACTCGTCGCGGATGCGCGACAGCACCTCGCTGTACACCCCCAGCTGACGATAAGAGCCGTCGTCATTAGTGTCGGCCTTAACGCCCAGTTGACCAATCACGACAAACGAGGCAATCAGGAAAGAGAGAGCAAGGACAATAAACTTAGTGGTCTTCGACATGGACATATGTAATTCGCCGCTCGGAGGGATACCGCCGCTGGATCACTCCTATTCTATCTCAGTTTCGATGCCCCGATTCCCAGGAATGTTTCGGAAAGTCAGGCCGGAAATAGCGTCTTTCCCGCTGGAGGTTGGACGCAGCCGGAAGGGGATTGTAAGCGATACAGGTCGGCTAGCACCTACACTTGCCCTCCGTTAGGGTGCTTCGTACCAGTCCTCTTTTGGGTGGGGCGGGGCAGTTTCGTCAACTGCAAGCAAGATTTTTCACGCGACTTTACGCAGCCGTAACTTTCGACGGGCGAAACCGGCTGATTCCCGCCAACTCTTTCTGCAAGCGCTTCCTGGCCTGATGAGCATCGTAGTCTGCCTGCATCCCCAGCCAAAAGCTCTCCGTGGTACCGAAAAATTTCGCCAGGCGCACAGCGGTGTCCGCGCTGATGGCTCTCTTCTCCAGAACGATATCATTGATCCGCGGAACCGGTACATGGAGCTCGCGCGCCAGTCGATAAGGCGTCAGGCGCAGTGGCTTGAGATACTCTTCGCGTAAGATTTCGCCCGGATGCAGGGTCCACATTCTTTCCTTTTTCTTGTCATGAGTCTTGTCGTTCATTTTAGTCTTACCCTCGTGCTTTTCATCCTTGTCGTTCTTCGTTCCAGCCATGGCCGACTCAGTGATAGTCGACGATCTCGACGTTGTAAGCGTCACCGCCTTTGAATTCAAAGCACAACCGATACTGATCGTTGATGCGAATACTGTACCGGCCCGTGCGATCCCCTTTCAGGGCTTCCAGGTGGTTTCCGGGAGGTGACGCCAGGTCACTGATTTCCCTCGCATATTCAAGCTGAAATAACTTGCGCTGGGCAACGCGCCGCAGGCTGCCGGGAACGTGCCTGCTCCTTCCCGAGACATAAAACTGCTCCGTCTGCCGATCAGCGAAGCTCTTGATCACAGCCCAAGCATATCGTGTAGCGTTATTAACGTCAAGTGTTATGTATCGAACCTTGAACGAGGGGAATCTGCCGCCGAATCGTCGGACAGGAGAAGTACCGCGTTTGCGACTCTCTCACATTCATGCGTACCTGATAGACTCCTCTGTTCACCCGCCGATCTCAAGCGAAGCACGAAAAGCGACCCATGGCCCGCACCCTAGACAAGTCCCGCGCCCTCCAGCAACGCGCCGAGCAGCTTATCCCCGGCGGTGTGAACTCGCCCGTCCGCGCATTCGGCTCGGTCGGTGGCGACCCGCCTTTCCTGGTTCGTGGCCTGGGCGCGTACGTTTGGGATGCCGACGACAATCGCTACATCGACTATGTGGGCTCGTGGGGGCCGCTCATCCTCGGCCACTCCAATCCTGAGGTCATCGAAGCCATCATCCAGGCCGCGCGCAACGGCACCAGCTTTGGCGCCTCCACGCCTTCCGAAGCCGAACTCGCCGCGCTCGTCATCGACGCCTTCCCGGCGATCGAGAAGGTCCGCTTCGTCAGCTCGGGCACGGAAGCGACGATGTCCGCCATCCGTCTGGCCCGCGCCGCCACTGGCCGCAAGATCATTGTGAAGTTCGAGGGCTGCTATCACGGCCACAGCGACGCGCTGCTGGTGAAGGCGGGCTCAGGCGTGGCAACGCTCGGCATTCCTGGCTCGGCTGGCGTGCCCCAGGAGTTCGTCGATTTCACCCTTGCCCTGCCATACAACGATGTCCCTGCCGTCGCAGCCGCCTTCGAAAAGTTCAAAGACCAGATTGCCTGCGTCATCGTTGAGCCGGTGGTCGGCAACATGGGCTGTGTGTTGCCCACGCCCGGGTATCTGGCAGCTTTGCGAATCATCACCGCCGATGCGGGCTCGCTGCTCCTCTTTGACGAAGTAATGACCGGTTTCCGCGTGGCCTTCGGCGGAGCCTCAGAGCTGTACAACATCAAGCCTGACATCACGACCTTGGGCAAGATCATCGGCGGCGGATTGCCCGTGGGAGCTTACGGTGGGCCAGCCAAGCTCATGGACATGATCGCGCCCGTCGGCCCGGTCTATCAGGCCGGGACGCTGAGCGGCAATCCGTTGGCGATGGCCGCGGGCATTGCGACGCTGCGTCAGTTGAAAGCCAACCGGGAACAGTTCTACAAACAGCTCGATGACATGGCTTGCAAGCTGGTCGCCGGCGTCATGCAAGCCGCGAAAGATGCAGGTGTTGCCATGACCGCCAACCGCGTCGGTTCCATGTTCACTTTCTTCTTCGCCGATCGACAGGTGAAAGATTGGACCACCGCCGCCACTTGCGACACGGCGAAGTTCGGCCGCTTCCACGGGGCCCTGCTCGACGCGGGAGTGTGGCTCCCGCCATCGCAGTTCGAAGCCGCATTCCTCAGCCTCGCCCACACCCAGAGCGACATCGACGACACCATCGCCGCCGCCGGCGAAGCGTTGGCACTCGTATAGTCCTTAGCGCTGCTCGTAGATCGCGCGCCGTTTGGAGGGGCGCAGCTTCAGCTGCGCCGATAGTGGCCTTTTTCTAATTTGTCATCACGAAGCCGCGGGAAGGAGCGCTGCGACCGAGCGCCGTAGGCGTGGCTCAGTCTAGCCCAGCACGGAGCGTAGCGGAGTGCTGGGTTTGGCGGCAATTTTGACCCGGGTCCCGTAGGGACGGCAGGATTCTCGGCGATATCGCCTACGCCCGCGCCGACTGCTCATCCCCGCCCAGCGGCAGGAAGTATTGCGTTCCCCGAATGGGTTCACTGACGCGCCGCAGCAGCGCCTGCAAATCCTCGCTGCGCTCCACAAAATCAATCTCCGACGTGTTCACGATCAGCAAATCCGACGACGTGTAGTGAAAGAAGAAGTGCTCATACGCCTTGATCACCTCTTCCAGATAATCGTCGCTGATCGCCTTCTCGCCGGGCGCGCCTTTCTTCTTGAGCCGCTTCTTCAGCACCTCGGGCGTAGCTTGCAGGTAGATCACGAGGTCCGGCGTCGGCACATTCTGGCGGAACAGCTCGTAATAGCGGTTGTAAACCTCCAGCTCGGCGTCGCCCAGATTGAGGCACGCGAACAGCTTGTCCTTCTCGAAGATGTAATCGGCTACGTAGGTCTTGTTGGGATTGCCCTTGATGTTCAGTCCCCCAAGCTGCTCGTAGCGCGCGATCAGAAACGCGAACTGCGCCTGGAATGCGGCTCCGGGCTCTCCCTGGTAGAACGGGCGCAGAAACGGGTTTTGTTCCGGCTCGCTGATGCGCTGCGCGTGCAGGGTCTCGGCAATCACTCGGCTAAGCGTGCTCTTGCCGACTCGGATTGGGCCCTCGACTGCAATGTACCGCGGTGGTTCGAACAGGTTCGCCATGGTCGGAGAAAGGCTACGACTTCGCAGAATAACTTGCGCGCGCCTCCGTGGCAATTACTTGCTTGTAAAACTGTGGCCAAGTTTTCCACCGGAGGCCGGCAGTTAACACTTAGGGAGGCTGTGCTTAACTCGGGGTTTTGAAAGGGCACGGCTTCAGCCGTGCCGCAAGCATCGGAAAATCAACTGGGCTTTAGCCCCTGAGGGACTTCGTCATGACTTAATCAGAGTGTCCCTAACTGCTGAGTGCCAATTGCCACCCTCGAAACAGCTACAATCACACAGTGTTCCCCATCCTCATCAGCGCCGCAGGCCTCGCCGGACTGGCAACCTGGGCGGGCTTCCATACCATGTGGCCCACCTCCCAGGTGTACGGCGCAACCTTCATCGGTCTGCCATCCGGCTCCCGCTTGCTGGCGCTCACTTATGACGACGGCCCTAACGATCCCTACACCTGGCGCATGATGGAAGTCCTGGAACGCCACGGGGTGAAGGCGACGTTTTTCCTCTCGGCCGGTTCGTCCAGCAGAAACCCGAGATCGCGCGCGCCCTCGTCGCCGCCGGACACGCTATCGGAAGCCACACTTGGGACCATCCCAACCTGATCTTCGCCTCCGCCGCCGAGGTGCGCCGCCAACTCCAGCAAACCCAGCAGGCGATCCTCGACGCCACGGGTGTCGATGTCCAGCTCTTTCGGCCGCCATTTGGCGGGCGCCGTCCAGCGTCGCTGCGCGCAGCTCGCTCCTTAGGATTGCAACCTGTGATGTGGAATGTCACCTGTCAGGACTGGAAGGCCAAGTCCGCCGGCGAAATTGTCACCCGCGCCGAGCGGCAGATCCGCGGCGGCAATGTCATCCTGCTGCACGATGGGGAATACCATCGCATCGGCGTCGATCGCAGCCGCAGCGTCGAAGCCAGCGACCGCATCTTGTCGCGCTACCAGCCTGAGGGATATGAGTTCGTAACCATCCCGCAAATGATGAGCCGGCAACTTCCGACTGGGAAGCTTTGATTCAGCGGCTCCTGGAGGTGGTTCTCGAGGGGGATTCCTCAAGGGGACGGCCTTCAGGCCGTCCGTAAAGACCGCAATAAGGGATGCGGCTTTAGCCGCTGAGGGACTTCGCTGCAACGTGATCAGGATTTCCCCGTTTATTCTGGAATGGCTGCCAATGGCCGTTTCTGCTGCGCCCCATCCAACTGCGCCAGCAGGTCGTCAACGCGCGCCTCCAGAATATTGCGGATCGAGAGGATTCCCAGCAACTTTCCCTCCTCGCTCACAATCGGCATGTGACGATAGTGCCGCTCCAGCATCACTGCCAGCGCTTCACTCGGGGTCGTCGCTTCCGTCGCCATCTCGACGATGGGGCTCATCAGCTCCCGTACCGGAGTGGTATAGGGATCGCGCCCGCTGAGCGCGAACTTGGCCAGAACATCGCGTTCGGTGAACATGCCCGCCACAACTGTTTGTTCGTCGACGACGGCAACCGCGCCCACCGCCTTGTCGATCATGGTTCGTATGGCGATCTCCACCGTCGCCTCCACCCCCACGCTCGCCGGGCCCTCGTCACACCATTGCAAGAGACTCATGACTGTAGAATTCCTTTCATCGCTGGACTGCGAGGTTATGTTCCCGGAGCCTCGGCCGTCAAGTGCGAGTTGAGCAACGGTGCGCCCAAAGCGGATAATCCCGATATGCTTTTCCGACGCGTTTGCCCGCTCTTGACCATCCTTGCGCTTTCCTCACTGACCCTTTGGGCATCCAAGGATTTTGTTCTTCCGCGCGCCGAGAACGCGAATACCTACGCCTGCAAGGATGCTCACCCCAGCGAGAAAGTCACCGCAGCTATCGATCTCTACAACACTTCGCCCAAGGACAACATCTTCATCACGCCCTACAGTCAGGAAGGAATCCTGCCGGTCTTTCTGGTGATCACCAATGACGGTGACCAGCCCATCACGGTAAACAATATGCGAGCAGAGCTGGTCACCGCCGGTCGCGCCCGGATGGAGTCACTGACGACGGACGACATTTTTCGCCGCGTCGCCCACATCAGCGGCAGCACAGCCCCTCAGCCACGCGTTGGCCCCATCCCACTGTCGGGCAACAAAAACAAGAAGGCGCAGAAACAATACGAAGAGATCATGGCCGCGAATTTCGTGGCTGCCGCCGTCGAGCCCCACACCACCAAGTCCGGCTTCCTGTTCTTTGATGTGTCCGACGTCAAGCAGCCGCTGCAAGGCGCGCACATCTATCTGACCGGCGTGCGGGATGCTAGCGGAAGTGAGCTCATGTATTTCGAGGTCCCGGTCACCCCGCCGACTGCCGGCGCCGCATCGCAATAAAACTACCGAACTTGCCTGCCGCTGACTTGGCTTCGCCGTAGGCCTCTCGGGCTGCGGTCGCTCCCCTTTGAGTTGCGGCGGCACGTCTTTGAAAGGGCACGACTTCAGTCGTGCCGATAAGCCGTTTATTTTTGTCATCCCGAGTGGCCTTCAGGCCGCGAGGGATTTGCTGTCCCGATTTTTCAGCAGCCTGTTCAGCCGTGCCCTCATACCAACAACTGGGATTCCTATGAATTCGGTATGATCAGAAATTGTACTTTCGAGGAGACGATCTGTGCATCGAACCACACTAGGCGATTTTGAGCTGACTATCCTTTCGGACGGCAACTATCACATCGACGGCGGCACCATGTTTGGCGTAATCCCCAAGGTTATGTGGGAAAAGCGCATCACCGCTGACGAGCGCAACACTATTCCGATGGGCACCAACTCATTGCTGGTCCGCACCGGCAAACAGAACGTCCTCATCGAGACCGGCATCGGCGACAAGCTGAACCAGAAGAGCCAGGCCATCTATCGCAACCAGGCCCTGCTGCTGAAGAGCTTCGAGCAAGCTGGAATTTCGCCGGACGAGATCGACATCGTCATCAACACTCACCTGCACTTCGACCACTGTGGCTGGAACACTCACTACCGAGACGGCAAGCCGGTCGCAACCTTTCCTCGCGCCACCTACTACGTTCAGGAAGGCGAGCTGCAACATGCTCACGAGCAGCATGAGCGCGACCGCGTCAGCTACATGACCGACAATTACGATCCCCTCGTCAACAGCGGCCAAATGAAGCTGCTCCAAGGTGACGCGGAGATCGTGCCTGGCATTTCCGTGAAGGTCTATCCCGGACACACTCGCGATATGCAGGCAGTTATCGTCCGCAGCGGCGGCAAGGTCGCTGCCTATCCCAGCGACCTTATCTGCGATGCCAAGCATCTCGATCCCACCTGGACCCTTGGCTTCGATCTCTATCCCTTGGAAAGCATCGCCAACAAGCATCGCTTCTACCAGGTCGCCATTCCCCAACAATGGCTCGTGGTCTTTACCCACGACCACGAATTGCCCTGGGCATACCTTGATATGGGCGAAAAGGGACGGCCGGTGGCCCGTCCAGTCCAACAGAAAGTGGGCTGATGGCGCGGCCCTAAAGCGCTATTTACGGCCCGTTTTCCAAGTCCTACTATGTGGGATATCAAGGATACCTGGGGAGGATGACGATGGGCAAAAAGAACAAGAAGGACAAGAAGAAAAGCAAGCACAAGGACGAAGAGCGGTCCCCGTCTTCCGCTGCTTCAGAAAAAAGCAGCATCAAGCTCGATCTGCGCTCGGTCCAGATCCCGCCTCGGCCCAAGCCCATGAAGGCCAGCGACATCCGCGCCTTGCGCGAGAGCCTGAACGCCAGCCAGGCGCTGTTTGCGCGCCTGCTGAATGTCAGTTCGAATGCCGTCGAAAGTTGGGAGCAAGGCGTCCGGCAACCGCGTCAGGCTACGCTCAAGCTGTTGCATGTCGCCCGTAAAAACCCCGACGTGCTGCTGAGCTAGCTGCCTTAGTTCAGTTCGCAGCCGCCGTTCATCCTGCAGCAGTTCGTTTGTCCGCAGCCCGCCGCCGGCGACGCTGTACCGCTGCCCTTGCTGACGGCGAAGGTTGAGAGCTGTTGCTCCAGCTTTTCGGTATGACAATTCGGACATTCCGCCGTTTGCTGTCCGAACAGGATAGCCTCGAACTTATGTCCACAGGCTTCGCAGCGATATTCGAAGATAGGCATGAAGTACCCCAAGCAGCGCGATTTGCAGTCCATAGTTGGTTTATAGCGAATCGGCCACGACCATGAAAACATCATTATAGATGCAGGAGCTTGGTCTATTCCTTCCAACCACAACCCTGGCCCCGGTACGTCGGAGCTTCGCCTTCCTCCCGCGGAAGCGCCGCCGAAACACGACTTCTTTGGCGAACCTTTTCGGCCCCGCCGTCCTTTCGTCAGCGGCCATGCACAAACCATTGCCGGAAACTTCCTGCCGCGACGCAATCTTCTGCCTCCGCCGCAGGAGCGGTTATTCCAGGTCGAGCCGGAAGTGCAGGTGCTGTGCCATTGCCATTGGCAGCCTCAGCGCCAAACTGCGATCACACTTGTCATCGTGCATGGACTCGAGGGCTCCAGCGAATCGCAATACGTGATCGGCACCGGTAGCAAAGCCTGGACAGCCGGGATGAACGTCGTGCGAATGAATATGCGCAACTGCGGTGACACGGAACATCTCGGCCCCACGTTGTACAACTCCGGCATGTCGGGCGATGTCGGGGCGATTGCGCAAACCCTGATCAGTGACGATGGCCTGCAAAAGCTGGCGTTCGTGGGGTATTCCATGGGCGGTAATCTGGTGCTGAAGCTGCTTGGTGAGTGGGGAGCAGATGCGCCGCCGCAAGTCAAAGCCGCCGTCGGCGTCTCTCCCGCGATGGACCTTGCACCTTCTTCCGATGCACTGCATGCCCGCGCCAATCGTGTCTATGAGTGGAAGTTCCTTCTGGGATTACGCCGCCGCATCCTGCGTAAAGCTGCGCTTTATCCTGATCGTTACGATGTGCGATACCTGCGCGGCATGCGCAGCTTGCGCGACTTCGACGATCAGATTACTGCCCGCTACTCCGGATTTCGCGATGCCCAGGATTACTACACCCGCGCCGCCTCCAGTGGCGTTATCCACCGCATCGCTGTTCCCACCCTGGTGCTGCATGCCCAGGATGACCCGTTCATTCGCGTGCTGCCGGAAACTCGTGCGAAACTGCTGGGCAATTCTCACATCACCTTCATGGAGACGGAGCAGGGCGGACATTGCGCTTTCCTCGCCGCTGCCCGTGGCTATGACGGCCGTTGGGCCGAGCGCCAGGCCATCGCCTTTGTCCAGCGTATCGATCGTGAAGAGCCGGTGAAGTTTCCCATCGCTTAGACGACCGCGGCAAATTCCGGAATGTCCCACACTGTGGGCTGGTTTGATTATTAACCCGGTTGGAGTAGAATTTCCGACACTTCGTTCTGCGTGGGCATTCTTACTGCTCAAATGGCCTCAGCCGGACGGCAAACGCAAAAGACACCGTTGGTCAGCAGTCTTGAGCCTGGGCTGCGAATCCAATTACGAGGTCCCCGCAAAGACACCGCAAACGGGAGCACAGCAATGTCAAATGGAATGTCGGATGCCTTCGTGTTTTTCGGAGCCACGGGAGACCTGGCTTACAAACAGGTTTTTCCATCCCTTCAAGACCTGATTCGCTACGAGGGTTTCAACCTTCCCATCATCGGCGTCGCCAAGGCCGGTTGGAACCTGGAGCAGCTCAAAGCTCGTGCCAAGGACAGTCTGGAGAATCACGGTGGCCTGGAGCAGTCAGCTTTCGAAAAACTGGTCAGCCTCTTGCGCTATGTCGACGGCGACTATGCCGACGCGGCAACTTTCACCGAGCTGCGCAAGCAACTCGGCGACGCCAAAGCCCCCTTGCATTATCTCGCCGTTCCGCCCAGCTTGTTTGGCACCGTCGCCGAGGGACTGGCAAATTCCGGCTGCGCGACCAACGCGCGCATCGTGGTGGAGAAACCCTTCGGCCACAATCTGCCTTCTGCGCAAGAGCTGAATCGCACTCTGCACCGTTTCTTTCCCGAGGAAAACATCTATCGCATCGACCACTACCTGGGCAAGGAACCAGTACAGAACATGTTGTACCTGCGCTTTGCCAATCCAGTCTTCGAGCCCATCTGGAATCGCGAATATGTCCGCAGCATCCAGATCACGATGGCGGAGAGTTTCGGCGTCAGCGACCGTGGCAGGTTCTACGATGAGACCGGCGCCATCCGCGACGTGGTGCAGAACCATATGCTGCAAGTGCTCAGCAATCTGACGATGGGTCCGCCGACCGGCGAAGATCACGACGCTGAACGCGATCAGAAGGCCGCGCTGCTCAAAGCCGTCGTTCCCCTGAAGCCCGAAGACGTTGTCCGCGGCCAGTACAAAGGCTACAAGCAAGTCCCTGGTGTGGCTCCCGGTTCCACGGTTGAGACTTTTGTCGCCATCAAACTCCATATCGATAGCTGGCGCTGGGCCGGCGTTCCTATTTACATTCGTGCCGGCAAGGTCATGCCGGTCACCTGCATGGAAGCGATTGTGGAATTCAAGCGTCCCCCACGGGAGACGTTTCACGAAATTGTGCCGCCTCGCTCCTCGCACGTGCGCATGCAAGTCAGCCCCAACATCAGCATTGATCTTGGGGTTCGCGTGAAGGTTCCCGGCGAACGCATGGTGGGCCAGGACGTGGAACTGAAGTTGAAGAGCCAGGCCGCCGACGACATGCCGCCCTACCAGCGTTTGCTTGGCGATGCCATGCGCGGCAACGGAGAGCTGTTTGCCCGCCAGGATTTGGTGGAAGCGCAGTGGCGCATTGTCCAGCCCATCCTCGACAACGTCACCCCGGTCTACGAATATGAGCCAGGGACATGGGGCCCCGATGAAGCCTGCCAACTTATCGCGCAGGATGGGCCGTGGATCGATCCGCTGCCGGTGAACGCGGACGACAAATGAGCCCAGAAAAAAGCTCCAAATCGAGACTTCGGATACGGTCCGCCGCGCCGCGCAAAATGAAGGACCTGGTGTTCTTGTTCGATGTGGACAACACGCTACTGGACAATGATCGCTTGCAAAACGATCTGTTCCGTCACATTGGGCGCGAGTTCGGCAAAGAAGCGCGGGAGCGCTACTTGGCTATCTTTGAAGAGCTGCGCACCGAACTGGGTTATGCGGACTACCTGGGTGCGTTGCAGCGGTACCGGAAGGAGAAGTTGCGCGATCCACGCTTCCTGCACGTGGCCAACTGGCTGATCGAATATCCCTTTGCTGCGCGCCTGTATCCGGGCGCCTTGGATGTCGTCAAACACGTGAAGCGCTGGGGACAAGCGGCCATATTGTCCGACGGTGACGCCGTTTTCCAGCCCCGCAAAGTCGAGCGTTCAGGATTATGGAAAGCCTTTGGCGGAAACGTGCTCATCTTCATTCACAAAGAGCAGGAACTGGAGTGCGTGGAACGTTTTTATCCTGCGCGACACTATGTAATGATCGATGACAAACTCCGTCTCCTCGACGCCATCAAAGATATCTGGAAGGACCGGGTTACAACCGTGTTTGTGCGGCAGGGTCACTACGCGCGAGACAAGAAAGCGTTTGCCGACTATCGCCCGGCCGATATCAGCATCCGGCGCATTGCCGACCTGCTGGACCTGGAATGGCGCTCCTGGGTGCCTAAGAACAATGCGTGAAAGATACATGAAGAAGAGGTAACAAGATGAAAGCCACGCAACAATTGCATGACCTCGGACAGAGTCTATGGCTCGACAACATCACTCGCCAGTTGCTCGACAGCGGTACGTTAAAGCGCTATATCGACGAGTTGTCGGTGACTGGTCTCACCTCCAATCCCGACAATCTTCGACAATGCCATGACTCACGGGAACTCCTACGACAAAGAGATTGCCCGGCTGATCTCCAGCGGGCTCTCCACCGAAGACGCGTTCTTCGAGATGGCGATCGAAGATCTTCGCCGCGCTGCCGATTTGTTCGCCCCCATCCATCAGCGTACCGCGACGGTGGACGGCTGGGTCTCACTCGAAGTTTCTCCACTGCTGGCTTACGACGCGAAAACGACGGTTACCGTAGCTAAGGCGCTGCATCAAAAAGCGGCCCGTCCGAATTTGTTTATCAAGATTCCCGGCACCCCTGAGGGTAGAGCGGCGATTGAAGAAGCGATCTTCTGCGGCGTATCGGTGAACGTGACGCTGCTCTTCAGCCGCGAACACTATATCGGGGCCGCGGAAGCCTACATGCGCGGACTGGAGCGCCGCGTTGAAGCCGGCCTTAGTCCCGATGTTCGCTCCGTCGCATCGTTGTTCGTCAGCCGCTGGGACAAAGCGACGATGGACAAAGTACCCGCCGATCTTCGCGACCAAGCTTGGTCCGGCCATCGGGCAGCAGACCTACAAAGCCTATCGCGATGTGCTGGAGTCCGATCGCTGGCAGCGGCTGGCCAACCTGGGCGCGCGTGCGCAACGCCTGCTCTTCGCCAGCACCGGAACGAAGGATCCTAAAGCCTCGGACGTGCTTTACATCGGCGCATTGGCTGCGCCCAACACGGTCGATACCATGCCGGAAGAAACGCTGCTCGCCTTTGGCCAGCACGGCAGCGTTGCCAAAGCGATTCCGCGCGATGGCGGAGACTGCGAGCAGACATTGTCGGCCTTCACCAAAGCCGGCATCGATCTAAAGAAGCTGGCCGCAGATTTGCAGTCGGAGGGCGCGAAGTCGTTCGATGAGTCGTGGAAAGATCTGCTGACTTCGATTGAAACCAAAAGCAAAGCGCTAAAGTAGAGTTTCCTCTTTGCCAATGGAGCATGACGGCCGAGAATAGAACCCCGAAGGGGTGGAGTTGCAGTTAGCCCAGGACGTAGCGAAGCGGAGTCCTGGGTAGCGCGAAAAATTGATCTGAGTCCCGTAGGGACGGTACTGCTTCCACCAATTCATAGGAGTAAACCCATGCCGGAGCCCAAGATGACCAACCAGCGACCCATCGACACCCCTGCCTGGAAATCGCTCCAGGCCCACTACGAAAAAATCAAAGACGTGCAGCTGCGGCAGTTATTCGCCGAGGACCCACAGCGTGGGACACGGCTAACCGCCGAAGGCGCTGGCTTGTATCTGGATTACTCCAAGAACCGCATTACTGACGAGACCATTGGCCTGCTGGTGCAGCTGGCTCGTGAGCGCGGTGTGGAAGCGCGCCGCGATGCCATGTTCCGCGGCGAGAAGATCAACGTTACGGAAAAACGCGCGGTGCTGCATGTAGCTTTGCGCGCCCCACGAGGCGCAAAGATCGAAGTCGACGGCAAGGACGTCGTGGCCGACGTTCATGCTGTGCTCGACAAGATGGCGGCCTTCTCCAACCGCGTGCGCAGCGGCGAATGGAAAGGCCACACCGGCAAGCCGATCAAGAACGTCATCAACATCGGCATCGGCGGCTCGTATCTCGGCCCGGAGATGGCCTACGACGCGCTGCGCAACTTCACCGACCCCTCAATGAGGTTCCGCTTCGTCGCCAACGTCGATGGCGCGGCTTTCACCGATGCGACCCACGATCTCGACCCTGCCGAAACGCTTTTCATTCTGTCGTCCAAGACCTTCACCACGCTGGAGACCATGACCAACGCGGCCACTGCCCGCAAGTGGATCGTGGATTCGATGAAGAGCGACGCCGCCGTCGCCAAGCATTTTGTCGCGGTCTCCACCAACGCCGAGGGCGTGGCGAAGTTCGGCATCGACACCGCCAACATGTTCGGCTTCTGGGATTGGGTCGGAGGCCGTTACTCGATGGACTCGGCCATAGGCCTGTCCACCATGATCGCCGATCGGTCCGGAGGGCTTTGAGGAGATGCTGGCCGGCTTTCACGCGATGGACGAGCATTTCCGCACCACGCCCGCTGGAGAAGAACCTGCCCGCGCTGATGGGGCTTCTGACAGTGTGGTACAACAATTTTTTCGGCGCGCAGACCGTCGGCATCATGCCTTACTCCGACAACATGAAGCGCTTCCCCGCCTACCTGCAGCAGTTGCAGATGGAGAGCAACGGCAAGCACGTCGATCTGGAGGGCAATCACGTGGAATGGCAGACCGGGCCGATCATCTGGGGCGAGCCGGGCACCGATGGTCAGCACTCGTTCTACCAGTTGATCCATCAGGGGACGAAGCTGATCCCCTGCGACTTCATCGCTTTTTGCCAGCCGCTGAGCCCGCTGAAAGTGCAGCACGATTACCTGATGGCGAACGTCTTCGCGCAGGCCGAGGCGCTGGCGTTTGGTAAGACCGCCGCAGAACTGAAGGCCGAAGGCTCGCCCGATTTCCAGACGCCGTTCCGTGTTTGCGAAGGCAATCGCCCGACGAATACCATCCTGGCCGACAAGCTTACGCCGCACGCCTTGGGTACTTTGGTCGCTCTTTATGAGCACAACGTTTTCACTCAGGGCGCGGTCTGGAATATCGATTCCTTCGATCAGTGGGGCGTCGAGTTGGGCAAGGTACTGGCCAAGCGCATCATCCCCGAGTTGGAGAGCGAAGCTGCGCCGCAGCTGAAGCATGACAGCTCGACCAATACGCTGATCAGCCGCTATCGCAAAGCGCTGGGCCGGAAGATCTGAGGTCAGATGCAACGCTTGTATAGCAGAGTGGGTGGAGCACCCCTTCACAGGCTGCTAATAAACTCGATCTCGACTTGTTTTGAAGGGGCGCAGCTTTAGCTGGGCCGTTGCAAGCTTTTATTGTTGTGATTCCGAGCGGGCTTTAGCCCACGAGGAACCTGCTGGTGTTGCGCTGAGATCACGATGAACGTCCCCGCTACATCGCCGGACCCGCATGCCGCCTTGAAGAAGGCCGCGGCGGAATACGCCGTCCGCTACATCGAGTCCGGCATGACCGTCGGCCTCGGCACTGGCTCAACGGCTATCTTTGCCATTCGGCGCATCGGGGCTTTATTGCAAAGCGGGGAATTGAAGGACATCGTGGGCTTCGCGACTTCGCGGGCATCCTGGGATGCTGCAGTTGAGCTAAACATCCCAATGTTGCCCGATGATTTGCCTCAGGCGATCGACGTCACCATCGATGGCGCCGACGAAGTTGATCCTCAGCTCAATCTGGTTAAGGGAGGCGGCGGCGCGTTGTTGCGCGAGAAACTGGTCGCGCAAGCCACGGCGCGCGAGATCATTGTCGTAGACGAGAGCAAGATCTCGCCGCGGCTCGGCACCCTGCACGTTCTGCCGGTCGAAGTTCTTCCTTTCGGCTGGCTTTCGCAGGCGCGCTTCCTGGAATCTCTGGGCGCGAAATATGTCGTGCGTCGGAGCGCCGGGGGCGAGTGAGTACCGCACCGACCAGGGCAACATGATTCTCGATTGCGACTTTGGCCCGATCGCCGACGCCGCCAAGCTTGCGCGCCAACTCGAGGGCCGGGCCGGAATTGTGGAGCACGGACTGTTTCTGGGCCTGACGCATTTGGTCGTGGTTAGTAGCCCAAGTGGAATTCGCGAGAGAACAAGCGACCATCTGAAGGCGTAGTCAATCGCGGCGGATTCCTGCTATGATGCTCACCGCGCGAATCGCGTTGACCTGCTTAGAACCCGCATACTCGAAACCTGAACTTCATCATTCCTCGCGGAATAGGCCTGCCCACGAGTCGTCGAGATTGTTCCAGCGACCGCGCTCCAACCAGTTTGCCTCCGAGTCAGGAAGGTAGAGGACTCCGTGTCCCTCCGGACACATGAGCTCCGTTCCGGACCAGTCGAGTAAAACGGGTCCCGAGAGCGCCTATCTGAATTGGCGTTCCCAGGCGCCGCAGGCAAACCCGGCAGCGGCGCTGCTGATCGTGGATCGCCCATGATAATGGGGCAACGGAAAGAACCAGGAAAAGCCACAACGCGACGCCATTGGCCATGGGATAGATCGAGCCTACAAAGTACACGGAAAGCCAGCGGACGCCGGTCCATGCGAACAATCCAGTTACCAGCAGCAGCAGGACTGCCTTAGCGAGGAAAAACGTCCACCATCGGCAGCGGTCACGCAAGCTGAGTGGTGCGCGTCCAACGCCGCCTCCGGAGCGAGCATACACAATCAAGACTGCGCAACCCATGACCAGCAGCACGAACAGCAGATAAGAACTCACGTAGTGTCTCAACTCTCCCCGCTCCGAAGTGACTACCAGTAGTGAGGCAGGGAGAACATAGCCCGCATTCTCCGCTCGATCCGCAAGATCGGTTTCCACCTCCCGTGGCGTCACCGCCGGCTTCATGCGAGCCACGGCCCCAATACGCTCGACAAAGTTGGTAAACGAAGGTGAGGCCGAATCGAGCAGCCCCCAGACGGCTATCTCCGGCGATGGTAGATGGAAATTTCGCGGCAAAACACCGATCACCGTTCGCGGGCTGCCGTCCAATGTAACTTGTTTGCCTACAATCCCTGCATCGCTTTGAAACTGGACTTGCCAGATTTCATGGCTGAGGAGGACGCAGTCGCTACAGTTCCGCTCGTCTTCAGTGCGAAAGCCCCGCCCAATTGCGACGTTGAGATTGAGCACCTGGAAGAATGCGGAGACACTCTTGCCGCCAGCACAGGTACCGTTCGTCTCGGACCCGCAAGTTTGCCGGGACCCCAGGAATACGCTGCGACCGCGTCCAGAAGCCTGCTGTTTTTCCAGACGGAGGCCAGATCGAGCAAGGTCTCGGAACGGAGACGCCGGAACTTGCCGTTCAGACTGATCACGCACACGCGATCAGCCTCCGAGATGGGCGACGAGAAAAAGGCCCGTGCTGCGGGAATGATTCCAGCAGCTACTATCAAAATCGACAGTAGCAATCCGATTCCAATCAGGCACGTCGCGGGCGAACGACGCACGCGATCCGCTCGCCTGAAAAATTGTTCGCGATCAAACCGCATCCAGAACGCAGCCGGGAAAGCGCTCCAGCAGAAGCGAGCCAGTTGGAGCTTCTTCTCCCGATTAAGTTGACCTGATTCCGCGAGAAAGTGGCACCAATGCCAGACCTGGCTGGTCCACCTCGCTCGCCAGCGGAGACGCTGCCCGTCAGGCACAATCCAACTCGCCAGCCACAGCACCGACCGGCAAGCGAAAAGCGTCCTCTGTAACGGACCAGGAAAGCGCATGGCTCAAACAATCATGAGATGACGAAAACCGTGGTTCGTTGCAATCAAAGCAGCGGGGAAATTCCGTATTCTTGTCGAACAGTAACTGCGTTTCCCATTTATCAGTGAGATTTAGAACATTCGCCATGAGTCCTTGAGTTCGGACGGTTATTGCCGCAGAATGAGCTATTGCAAATCTTGTCCGTTGAAGGTATAAACCGAAACATTCTCGCTCTCGCATTCTGGCGCTGTCGCACAAGGATATGGCACCTTGGTGAGGTTCGAACTCCAAGTCGGTCGTTTGGTCCTGATCAGTACGTCGTCTTGCTGATCACGAGGCGTCAAGCAGTTCCCGGCATGCGAGCCGGCGAAACCCGTTAGCCCGTAGTGCTGACCAACGCGCACCTGTTCCCGATCTTATGTACAGGCGACCCACAGACTGCGAGAGAGCCAACCCGAGGCGTTCGGACCACCTGATAAAGGGCTGGTTGGGCCGCGGCGGCTTGGGCGCGCTCCTTTCGCTTCAGGCCTTATCCACCGGCCACCCGGCGTTCGCTTCCACGGCTGGTCCGTCGTCAACCCCGTCGCTTCTCAATCCTGCTTCCACTCCGGCGCACGACATTTACCATCTGTCGCTGTTTGTGATGGCGATTTGTCTGGGGATCTTTCTGGTGGTGTTCAGCCTGATCGTCTATGCGGCGGTGAAGTACCGGAAACGGGCTACCGACGACGATCACGAGCCGCCACAGATTTACGGCAGCAACCAGGTGGAACTGGCATGGACGGTGATCCCGATTCTGATTGTCGTGGTGCTGTTTCTGGCGGCGGCGCGGGTGATCCATGCGGTCGAGGACGCGCAGTTTCCTCCCAATGCGATTGAGGTCACGGCCATCGGTCATCAGTTCTGGTGGGAGTTTCAGTATCCCGGCTACGGCTTTGTCACAGCGAACGAGCTGCACGTCCCGGTGAGCGACCCCAGCCATCCCACGCCAACGCATATCATTCTGCTTTCGGCCGATACCGACCATAGCTTCTGGGTGCCGCAACTGGCGGGCAAGATTGACCTGATTCCCAATCGCAGGAACGAGATGTGGATCGACCCCCACGATGTGGGACATTACGTCGGCCAGTGTGCGCAGTACTGCGGAACGCAGCACGCCAAGATGCTGCTGAACGTGATGGTCGATTCGCCGGAAGATTTCGCAAAGTGGACGCAGCAGCAGAAGACACCGGCAGTAACGTCCGCGCAGGTGAGCGCCGGGCGCAAGGTGTTCGAAACCAACGCCTGCATGAACTGCCATACCATCGCCGGCACAATTGCCAATGGCGAAGTTCGGTCCCGACCTGACGCATTTGATGAGCCGCACCACGATTGCCGCCGGCGCCGCGCCGAATACGCAAGAGAACCTGCGGCTGTGGGTGAAGGAGCCGGATGCGATCAAGCCCGGCTGCCTGATGCCGGCGATGCAACTGGATGAGCAGGACGTGAATGCAGCTGGTGGCGTATCTGATGAGCCTGCAGTAGAGGTCTGGAGAAACTGATGGCCGACGCCCAACCCATAGTGCCGCCCTTGATCCTTTCGCCGGAGCGCGAGAGTTCCCGCCCGCTGGTGCAAGTGCTGCACGACTGGATCGTCACGGTCGATCACAAGCGGCTGGGGCTGATGTACTTCAGCTACGGCATTCTGTTTCTGGTGATCGGCGGCGTGGAAGCCTCGATCATGCGCGCCCAACTGGCAGTCGCCAACAACCACCTCGTCTCGCCCGAAGTTTTCAACCGCCTGTTCACCATGCATGGCACGACCATGATTTTCTTCGCTGCCATGCCCATCGTATTTGGCTTCGCCAATTATCTGGTGCCGCTGATGATCGGGGCGCGCGACATGGCGTTTCCCCGCCTGAACGCCTGGGGCTTCTGGATGAGCGCGCTGGGCGGCATCATTCTGTACTTCAGCTTCATCGGCGGCTTCGGACTATACGGCGCAGGCAGCGCGCCCGACGTCGGCTGGTTTGCCTACGCGCCCTTGACCTCGCCGGCATTTTCCGTGGGCCACAGCACCGACTACTGGATCGTCGGCCTGCTGGTCAGCGGCTTCGGCAGCATCGCTACTGCGCTGAACGTGATGACGACCATTCTGTGCCTGCGTTGTCCCGGCATGAAGCTGAACCGCATGCCGCTGTTCGTGTGGATGAACACGGTGATGGCGGCCCTGGTGCTGGTGGCCATTGGGCCGCTGACGGCCGCGCAACTCATGCTGTTGATCGACCGCTACCTGGGCGGGCATTTCTTCGATACCCAAGCCGGCGGCTCGGCCGTCATCTGGATGCACTTCTTCTGGATCTTCGGACATCCCGAGGTCTACATCCTGGTTCTGCCGGCGTTCGCGATCGTGTCCGAAGTGATTCCGGTGTTCTCGCGCAAGCCGATTTTTGGCTACTCGATCATGGTGGCGGCGACGGTTTCCATCGGCTTCATCAGCCTGGGCGTGTGGGCGCACCACATGTTTACCGTCGGCATGACGTCGTACGCGAACGCGTTCTTCGTGGCGTCCACCGCGGCGATCGCCGTCCCCACGGGGATAAAAATCTTCAACTGGATTGGAACGATGTGGGGCGGCAAGATCATTTACAAGGTCGCCATGCTGTTCTGCGTCGCGTTCTTATGCCAGTTCCTGATCGCGGGACTGACCGGCATCATGCTGTCGGCGGCGCCTTTCGATTGGCAACTGGGCAACTCCTACTTTGTGGTAGCTCACTTCCACTACGTGATTCTGGGCGGCATCGTGATGGCGGTGTTCGCGGGCACGTATTACTGGTATCCCAAGGTGGTCGGGAAGAATGATGAATGAAACCCTGGGCAAATGGCATTTCTGGCTGTTCGTGATCGGCTTTCATCTGACCTTCGACTTCATGCACATTCCCGGCATACTGGGAATGCCGCGCCGCATTTATACCTACGAGGCCAGCCGCGGCTGGGAGGTCTGGAACCTCATCGTCTCCATCGGCGTGATCTTCCAGGCCGCTGGCGTGCTGATATGGGTGGTCAACGTCATCTGGTCGTACTACAAGGGCGAGGTTGCCGGCAACGATCCCTGGGACGCGTGGACGCTGGAATGGCACACTACCTCGCCGCCTCCGGATTACAACTACGCGGAGATTCCGGTGATCCGGAGCCGGCGTCCGTTGTGGGACTTGAAACATCCGGAGGATCCGGATTGGAAGTATGAGTAGAGCGGAAGGACTAGGAGGGCCTTTTGGCAGCAGCGACCATAACCGTGCCGCAAAGCGATATGCCGTTGTCCGCGAACCTCCGCGGCAAGGTCGGCATGTGGTGCCTGATCATCGCGGAGTCGGCGATCTTCAGCATCTTCGTCGTGGCGTACTTGTACTACGCGGGCAAGAGTCTCAGCGGTCCGACTCCGGCGCAGGTGCTTGACGTTCCGTACCTCACGTCGATCTGCCTGTTCTCCAGCAGCCTGACGATTCTGCTGGCCGAGAAAGCGCTGCATCGCGGCAAGTGTCAAGCGCTTCGGTCTTCTTCTGGTTCCTGACGATTGCGTTGGGCGTGATCTTCCTGGTTGGCACCGGCCGCGAATGGTATCGCCTGATCTACCACGACGGTTTGACGATCAGCACCAATCTGTTTGGCACGACTTTCTACTCGCTGGTGGGACTGCATGCGTTCCACGTGACCGTAGGTCTTATCGGATTGACGATCATTCTGCTGCTGACCCTTTTCGGCGCGGTGAAGCAGGAGCATTCGGAGCGCATCAGCGTGTTCGCCATGTACTGGCATTTTGTCGACGCCATCTGGGTTGTGGTGCTGTCGGTGGTGTATTTCATTACGCGATGAGATGGGTTGAAGCTGACTGATGAGTGACGAGACACAAGTGAGCGGCGGTTCCGACAGGCCGGCAGTGCTGATGCCGGCGCCGACGGCGTGGCCGTTCGCCATGGCGCTGGGGACAGCGCTGACTTTCGCGGGCCTGCTTACGGATGTGTCGGTCAGTGTGCTGGGCGCGATTCTGACCATCTCCGGAGCGGTGGGATGGTTTCGCCAGGTGCTGCCGCATGAACAGCATGAGTCGATCCCCGTGCAGCCTGAGGAGCCGGCCCGCGTGCTTCCGCCGCGCGAAGTCATGCGGCTGCCGGTTGCGCAGGAGATACAGCGCGCGTGGCTGCCGCTCAAAATCTATCCCATCACGGCGGGCGTAAAGGGCGGACTGGCCGGCGGCGTGGCCATGGCAGTGCTGGCGGCGCTATATGGCCTGATCTTCTACCACAGTGTGTGGTACCCGATAAATCTGCTGGCAGGAAGCTTATACGCGCCATCGGCAACTCCCACAATCGAGGAGATGCTGCATTTCCGGATGGGATGGTTCCTGTTTGCTCTGGCCATGCACATCACGATGTGCCTGCTTGTGGGACTTCTTTACGGCGCGATGCTGCCCTTGCTTCCGCGCCGGCCTATTGTGCTGGGAGGCATCATCGGTCCGCTGCTATGGACTGGCCTGCTCTACCACTTAATCGGGTACGTCAATCCGCTGCTGGATCAGCGTATTAACTGGTGGTGGTTCGCGGCATCGCAGGCCGCATTCGGAATCGTTGCGGGCCTGGTAGTAGTGCGGCAGAACAAGGTTTGGACGGCGGAGAATCTGCCTCTCGCCTTGCGCGCCGGGCATTGAAGCGCCAGGACTGATGGAAGAGCGCGAGGACGATAAGCGATGAAGACTCGCTGCGCGCTTCCCACGTTGGCATTCACTGCGTTGCTGGCGCTTGCTGCCTGTAATCTGCCAGGAAAGCCCACTCCCGCCGACATCGTGCAGCGGCCCACCGACATTCTCGATCCAGGCGTGCTCTACAAACAGAACTGCGCGGGCTGTCATGGCGCTGATGGCAAGCTGGGGCCGGCGCCGCCCATCGGCGATCCCGTCTATCTGGCGATTGTCGACGACGACACTTTGCGCAACACGATCTCCAAGGGCAGGCCAGGTACGGCAATGTCGGCCTTTGCGCAAAGCGAGGGCGGGATGCTGACCAGCAAGCAGGTCGACGCTATTGTTCAGGGCATGCGGCAACGCTGGGCTCAACCCAATGTCTTACAAGGTGGGACAGCGCCGCCCTACGCAGCCAAGGCCGCTCGGCAACTCGCAGCGCGGAGCCGCGGCGTTCGCAACATTCTGCGCTGCGTGTCACGGCGACGGCGGCAAGGGTACGGCCAAGGTCGGCTCCATTGTGAATCCCTTCTATCTCAGCTTGATAACGGACCAGGGACTGCGGACGATCGTGATTGTCGGTCGTCCGGATTTCAACGCGCCGGACTGGCGAAACAATGTGCCGGGACATCCGATGACCGACCAGGAGATTACCGACGTGGTCGCGTGGCTGGCAGCACAGCGTCCGGCAAGCGCGGTGACCGCTGCAACCAGGAATTCCTCTTCCGTAGCAACAACTTCTTCTTCCGCAGCAACTACTTCTTCGCCCGGAGGGCAACCGTGAGCGAGCAGGACGTTTCCCGACGGCAGTTCTTCGTCAAGCTGGGCATAGTTCTGAACGGCCTGGCTGCCGTCGTTTTGGCGACGCCGGTGATTGGCTATCTACTGGCGCCCATTGTTCGCGGCGAAGGCGGACGCTATCGCAAGTGGATCGACTTAGGCGAGCTGGACGAATTTCCCGAGGGCCAGACCCGGCTGGCGAAGTATAAGAACCCGATCTCCAACGCCTGGGACGGCGAGACCGACGACATTCCTTGCTGGGTGCGCCGGGTGCAGGGCGAGACCTTCCAGGTCTTCGCCATCAACTGCGCGCACTTGGGCTGTCCGGTACGCTGGTTCCCGCAATCGGGGCTGTTCATGTGTCCCTGCCACGGGGGCGTATATTACCGCGACGGTTCACGCGCTTCCGGACCGCCGCCGCGCGGTCTGTTCGAGTATCCCTACAAGGTGGAGAACGGCCGTTTGATGATTGAGGCCGGACAACTGCCGACGCTGTCCACCAGCGCCAGCCTTTACAAGGGGAGCAAGGGATGTCAAGGCTAGCGAAGATCGGCGACTGGTTCGAGCAGCGGCTGAAGATCTGGCCCACGGTGCAGGAGACAGCTGAGCATCGCGTCCCGGCGAAGTCCGCCAGTTGGTTCTACGTCTTCGGCAGTGCGGCGCTCACCGTCTTCATGCTGCAGATCTTCACCGGCATCATGCTGGCGCTGATCTATGTGCCTTCCGCGGGCGAAGCCTGGAACAGCCTGCAGTACCTCAATCATGGCGTGACGCTGGGATGGTTTCTGCGCGCGGTGCACGGGTGGGGATCGAACTTCATGGTCGCCATCGTGCTCATCCACATGGTGCAGGTGGCGATGTTCGGGGCGTACAAGTTTCCCCGCGAGCTGACCTGGATCGTCGGCGTGTTCCTGCTGCTGATGACGCTGGGCATGGCGTTCACCGGCCAGGTGCTGCGCTTCGACCAGGATGCGTATTGGGGGTTAGGCATCGGCGCCTCGATTTGCGGACGCGTGCCGTTCATTGGCGCATGGGTGGTCCATCTGTTGCTGGGCGGCCCCATCATCGCCGGCGACACGCTGTCGCGCTTCTTCGCATTTCATGTCTTCGTCATCCCCGGGCTGCTGATCGCGTTCGTGTCGGTGCATCTGCTGATGGTGTTGAAGCTGGGCATCAACGACTGGCCCATGCCTGGCCGGCTGGTGCGCCGCTCCAGCTACGTACAAGAGTACGAGGAGCTGACGCGCAAGGACGGCGTGCCGTTCGTGCCGGACGCGGTGTGGAAGGACATGATCTTCGCCTCCGCGGTGATCGCCAGCGTGCTGGCGTGCGCCGCGATCTTCGGCCCGTATGGACCGAGCGGCCAGCCCGATCCGACGATCGTGCAGACCGTTCCTAAGCCCGACTATTTCTTTCAGTGGCTGTATGCGCTGCTGGCCTTGCTGCCGCCGCAAATGGAGACCGTGGCCCTGCTTGTCGGTCCGGTCGTGATTCTCGCCTGGCTTATCCTGCTGCCGTTCTTCGCTGGCGAAGGTGAGAAGAGTTGGAAGCGGCGTCCGATCGCAGTGGTCACCATCGCGTTGAGCCGCAGTGACGCTCGGCACCTTGACCCACTACGCCAGCTACACGCCGTGGAGCCCGATCATGGACGCGTGGAGCGGCGATCCCGTGCCGGTGCAGTATCTGAATGGCCGATCTCCGCTGGAACGCCAGGGAGCAGCTATCTTCCAGGAGAAGCAATGCCGCAACTGCCACTCCATCGGCGGTTCCGGTGGATTGCGCGGACCTAACCTGGATAGCGTCGCGGTGCGCATGACGCACGACCAACTCGTCCGCCAGGTGGTGCAGGGCGGCGGCAACATGCCGGCCTACGGCAAGAACCTGAACCCAGCGGAGGTGGCGGCGTTGGTCGCGTTCCTCGACACTCTCCATCCTGCAAACCAGCCTCCAGCCCGCGACGCCGCGCGGCAAATCTCGGAGCGAAGCGACCACTTGGCCACCGGGACGGGAAAACAGTAAGTCAAATAGTTATACATTGCAGCGGAAGCTGGCGGTGGAGTAAGCCGTGCTCGCGCAGTAGCGCCAGTGCAAGCGCACCAGCTCGCGTTCTTTATGGTCAAGTTCGGGTAAGATGGCAGCTGCGACCCTTTGTGCAGGACATGCACAGTGTCCTGCACGACCTAATTCGAGGAGAAAGTTATGTCGGAACCAACTTATGACGAATTGAAAGCCAAAATAGCGGAATTGGAGAAACAGGCGCACGGACGGGGACGGGGCGCACTCCAGTACAAAGTCAGCGAAAAAGGAGGGGTCAGCGTCTATGGGCTGGGGCGCTTTCCAGTCACGCTCTATTACGAACAGTGGGTGCGGCTGCTGGACCAGGCTGACCAGATCCGCGAGTTTCTAGAAGAGAACAAGAGCCAACTCAAGATGAAGAATGTGGAGGGTTAGCTCTCCGGGCAATTTCTCTGTTCGATGACATTCTGACCGGGATTTTGGCGTTGTCTTCCCAGGCGCAGGGATTCAGCTTGCCCAGAACAATACGGCCTAGGTGGAACATTCGATGACCAGCGCGCGCTCCAGACACCTTTCCAGCTACTGGGGGCTCACCGGTTGGCTGGCGCTCGTTCTCTGCATCTTCGCAACGTCGCCGCGCACATAATCGGCGCGCGGTCCCTTAGGTTCTTCCTGCAAGAACAACTGAAATTCGGCCAGCGCTTCCGCTTGCTGGTTTTTCTGTTGGTAGGCGCGGGCGGCGATGTAGTGGACAAATGACGGATGATCCTGCCCCGATGAGTGTGCCTGATGCGCGCTGGCGATAGCAGCATCGAAATGGCGATCCATGAATTCCGCATCGGCCAACAACGTCAGCGTCTCGGGGTTGTTGGGTTCCACCGTGCTAGCCTTCCGCAACAACTCTTCCGCCTGCGGAAAATTCTTCTGCTTCATGCACAGCTTCCCATAGTTCAGCAGTGCGGGAGCAAAGTGCTCGTCCAGGCTGACCGCTTTTTTCAGCGCTTCCTCTTCGTGCGGAATGTCGTTTGTCTTGGCGTAAAACACACCTAGATTGTTGTAGGCGGTGGCGTATTGTGGGGCCAGAGCAATCGCCTTATTCAAGTGTTCCAGCGCCTTTTTCCAATTCTGCATGGCCATCTCTTCGTTGGCCTTGTCCAGTTCTTTGCGGGCTTTGACTGGCACATTGAGGTCGTTGGCGGAGACCATAGTGGAGTGGGCGGACACCGGCTTGGGCCCAGATTCCTCCAGCCTGTGAACCGTAATCCACTCCGATTGCGAAATCTTACGCTCATCGACCTCGAAGCTATCGGTTGACTTCGTCTGAATTCCATCGCCACTGACCTCGATGGAGTAACTACCCACTGGAATACCATTGAACGAAGCCTCGCCGATGTCATTTGTATAGGTGGTGCCTATGGTGCTGCTCCCACCTCCCAGCAAGCGAACCTGCAAGTAGGGACCGGCATTGCGACCGTTTTCTAAGAGGACCCGCACGTGTATATTGCCGCTCGAATTGGGGCCACCTGACCCTCCAACGTGTAGCTGAGCTTGAGCAGTGGTGATGAGAAGGGAAGCGATGACGGGAGCAAGCCAGCGTCCATACCGCATAGTGACCTCCCCGAGAGCGTAGACCAGAACGTTACGATCTCGCGAGTGACGGGCGGGATGCCCAGGGTAGGCTTCCGAACGCGCCCGGATCAGTGGGTAAACGATAGATTGGGGGCGAAGTGAATCGAGAGAACAGGCCCCACAATCTGCAGTGGGCAGATTGTACACCTTTGCGAGGTCCGCACCAGCGATAATCTTCCGAATCCCTTTCGAAATCTCAGTAACCGCCGCCGTCGGACAGAATACCCTTTAGGCGGGCGCGCATCGCGTTCGTGGAAGCAAGAAGCCCCGGCCGAAGCCGGGGCGTGGTTGCCAAGCCGTCATCAGGCTGAGCGTTCAAAAATGCAAGGCCAGGGTTCAGGCTCCGGCTTGCGGACGTTCGCACATCTTGCCGCCACAGCAGCTCTTGCCGTCTTTGTCTTTCGACATCATGGAGCACTTGCTGCCAGCACAGCAGGTCATCTTGCCGTCCTGGTCCTTCGACATCATTGGGCAAGCCTTGTCATCCTTGCCCTGGCAGCAGTTTCCGCCCTTGCAGCAGGATGCAGCTTTGGCGCCGGCGGCAGCGTCCTTGCCGCAGCATGCCATCTTTCCGTCTGCCTGGCCATGATTGCAGCAGGCACAGGTTTTGGCATTGTCGCCACCTGGAGCGGGAGTCGTTTGGGTTGTGCTCTGGGCCATCAGCGCCAGGGCCATGACAAGCGTGCTTAGAACTACGAGAGCTTTCGATTTCATAATGTCCTCAGAATTCCGGTAATGCGGACGTAAATGTCCGCTGCGATGCTGAATCCGGCGGCAAAGATTGCCGTCGCGTCGGGAGCTGTCGGGTGGTTCCGGGGAGGTCTAGATCCGGAGATTGGTCTTTATCCGGGAGACGAGCTTGCTGAAGGGTGGGGACTCGCCGAGCCAGGCTCCGGCGTCCGGCGGCAACACAATCGGCTCCGGACCAGCAGAGACATGGGTGCTAAGTTCGATCAGCGCGCCCTGTGTGGTCAGGAATCCCACAGGCCGCGCGGGCGGATTGCGTAACGCGCAGCAATCTGGGCGTTGGGGCGGAAGAACAGTCGTGGCGTCGGGGTGGAGGCTGGCGTGCCGGGGGCAGCAACCTGATGCCATAGCGTGCATCGCAGATGCAGTCGCCGGGTGCGTCTGCTGCAATAGCGCACGACAGTGAACGTTGCCGGCGGAGCCTGGAACCATTGCGACCCCGGCTTCCACCCATAGCAAAAGGGCAACCGCCAAGATGAGCGATCCCCCCTTCCGCACTGGCTGTCGTGAATTCATCGTCAATCAATTGTTGCTGCGGTCTGCGTAGAAGTCTGTGACGCTTGTCACGCCTGCGCCGATTACGCGGACCACTGGGCGAACCGCAGTCGTTCTGCTGCCCGCTAGCGTTTGACCGCCGCTGGCAAAAATAGAGATACTGGTGCGCTGCCGGACATAGGCACGCAGTTCATTCGCAGAGTGGAGAGAGAATTAAGGTGAGACGATCTGTGCTGTTGCTGGTAACAATCTTGGCAGGGTGGACGTTGGTCTATGCTGCTCCTCAAGCAGGATCGGTCAGTTCGCAAGCGACGATGCCGGCGGCTTCCGATGGCAAGATCGGAGCTTCGGCAATATGGCAACCGCCGCAGGACTTCCTTGACAAAGCCCATTCGGTCTGCGACAAAGGCGCGGGGGCAGCGAGCTTCGACCAATGCTTCATGAATCAGATTGCCGCGGCGGGAGCACCTGCCGACGCAGTGAGCTTTGCCCGCATGCTGTATCAGCAGAATGGCGGGCTGGTCGGAATCATGACTGCCTTCAAGAAATACGGCCCGGTGGATGCTGCGCAAGTGTTCTATCCGCTGCGCGCCAACGACAACTATGCCTTGCTGCTAGTGAACGGCAATCCTGAAATTCTCGACGTCGACGACATGCAAAAGCTGGACCGGGCAGCGATGGAACAGGACTCGATGTTCCAGGCAGTGAAACAAAGGTTTCCCCAAACCGATCTCTGGCCAGCCGACCACAGTGGCAGCACTCCCTGGCCCAGGGTACAGCTGTTGCCCGCAGGAGGCACCGAGTTCATCGTGAGCTATCGGCTGATCAATGGATGCCATGCCTGCCAGCACGTTGGACTGGCCCGCTTCGGATGGGACTTCGATGCCAGCGGAAAGTTCCTGCGAACCGTGTTTATACCTACGCCGCCACCGCCCAAACTTATCCGGCCCACGCGCCAGCCACAGGCGCCACCAGCACCACCGACAACCCCGGCGCCCGCAGCAATGAGTCGCCCGCGAAAATGAAAATCGCTAACTCAATCATGACGCGAGCGTGAGAATGCAGCGTACAGCACCTTCAGCCTGCGCCTCAGTGCTTTGAATCCCCCGTTAGCTGTAGCGTATCGCCTCGCGATGGGTCGAGGAACAGCGCGTGATGGATCAAGTGGGTTGCGGCGTCGATCCAGTCGTTCAGTTCCACTCTTGTCAGAAACACGGCCTGCGCTAACAAGCTCCAAAAGAGAGTATCGATGACTTGCGCCAGTGCGGGCACGTCGACGCCGGGTCGCGCGCCGGGCCACTGCTGCAACGAAGTGAGCAGTACGGCGACACGCTTCGTCGTCCACCGTCGGATCGTGATCTGACTGCTGGCCATTTGCGGGTCGCTGAGCACGGCTTCCTCCCAGGCGCGATAAGCGCCCAGATAACGCAAGTCGTTGGCGAAGCCGCGCGCCAACAGCTCCCGCAGACTCGCGCGGACATCGCCGCTGTAATTGGGGCGAAGACTCAGCTGGCCCATCGCCGCCAGCAGCTCGTCCATGAAGGCGAGCAACAGTTGCTGTTTGGAGCGATAGTGCTGATAAAAACTGCCCGTGGCGAGATTGGCGCGCTTCGTAATCTGCTCCACCGAGGTGCGTTCGTACCCCCGTGAGCGGAAGAGTTGGAGTGCCGCGTCCTTCAGCCGCTTGCGCTTCTCCTGGCTGCGCCTCTGACGCGGCTCCGGCGGCAGCTGTTCGAATTTCAGTAGATTGGGACGATGGCTGGTCACCAGGATGCGCCGGGTCGCAGCGTTCCTCCCAGCAGGGCGCCAGCACAGCAGACCAGCATCCAGCCGCCGAAGACGCCAGCCAGTTCAGGAGCGAGGTTGGGGAACACCATCGGGAAAAAGGCGCTGGAGAAGGGATCGAGCAACAGGGTTGGCAAGGCCAGGGAGATGGCGCCGACCGGCCATCGCTCGCGGCGGCAGTTGAAAGCGGGTGCAAAGACGGCGCGCCAGCCACGCCATCAGTAGAAAGCTGACCGCAAACAGGATGACAATTGCCGGCCAGGGGCGCGGGCGGAGGAGATATTGTCCGGCAAGGCGTAAGGCGAGGGTCGCGGCAGTCCAGATGGCCAGCCCGATAAAGAAGAGACCACGATGCATAATATGAACCTGAATCCATATTCATATCATAGCCAAGAGAAGGACGGCAAGCGCTTCTGCGAGGACATCGCGAAAAAATTCTCTAGCGGTCTTGCTTGCCCGGTCAAGTCAGAACGAGCCCCGGAAGGCACGGAAAATCCAGCAGCATTTCTCGCCGCGGCTGACAGCTTGAGGCTAGCTCGTGAGTTCTCGGCCCGTCTGCTAAACTCCATTCGCGATCTAAAACACGCCGTAGGGGGGATGTATGCGGATACTATTGACGTTTCTTGTCGTCGTCACAATGGCCACATTGAGTTTCGGACAGGCGACGCCGGCCAACATTGGCTCATCTGCGGTGTGGCAGCCGGACAGCGCCTTCCTGACCTCGCGCCCATGCGGCGTGCGACAAGGTGTCGCCGTCGCTGAAGTTCGCCCAATGCGTGATCGACCAGATGCCCAAGGCAGGCGCCTCCGCCGATGCGGTGAGCTTCACCCGCGAACTCTACAAGCAAATGAGTCGGCGAAGTCGGCATCATGACCGGCTTCCAGGCGGGTGGCACGGTCGACATTGCTTGGGTAACGTATCCGCTGCGCTCAACGCACGGCTTGCTATTGGTCAACGGCCAGCCGCGAATCATCAATGCTGAAAACCTGAAGCTTCTGGATCAGAAGGCCATGCAGCAAAGCTTCCAGTTCCAGGGCCTCCAGAATCAGTTCCCCAAGGTTAACCTGTGGCCGGGCGACCGTGACGGCAAGACCTGGCCCAACTCGCAGACGGGCCCCATGGCGGCTTGCAGTTCATCATCGGCTATCCACTGCGGAACGGCTGCCAGACCTGCGCCCACGCGGGGTTTGCACTGTTCACATGGAACTTCAGCTCCAGCGGCAGATTCATGGGAACCTCATTCCTGGGGATGACTCCGGCGCCCGTTACCCAGCCAAGCCAGGGAACGGCGCAGCAGTAGTCGAATCGCAAGTCCAAGGTTCGGTTTCACAAGAAAGCGTCGTAGATCGCCGGTCGCGGCCGGTCGATTGGTGCAGAGCTTCTCTACGTACTCGAATCCAATTTTTCTGCCTCTTCTTGAATTCTCTTCCACGCCTGCTCCACATGCCGTTCTGTCGTGTTGGTCTGGCCGACGCAGAAGCGCAAGGTAAATCGCCCGTCCAGGCGTGTGTGAGTGAGATAGAGATCGCCGCTGCTATTCAGACGATTCATCAACTCCTCATTACTCTCGTCGCCGCCGCGATGACGGAAGCAAACCAGATTCAGCGGCGCGGGGGCGGCTACTTCGAAGCGTTCGTCCTGCTTTACCCACTCCAGAAACTGCTGCGCCATTGCGATATGGCGGCGGACATGAAATTGCAGTCCTTCGACGCCGTAATAGCGAATTACAAACCACAACTTCAGCGAGCGAAAGCGCCGTCCCAGCGGAATGTGCCAATCGCGATAGTCGAACACCTCTCCTGATTCCGTCGCCTGATTGCGCAAGTATTCCGGCAGGATGCTTAGCGTGTCGATCAGCGCCTTGCGATCGGCGACGTAGAAACAGTTGCAGTCAAAGTTGGTAAACATCCATTTATGCGGGTTGAAGGTATAGCTGTCGGCGAATTCAAGCCCATCCTGTATGTAGCGAAATTCCGGACACAACGCCGCCGTTCCCGACATGGCAGCGTCCACGTGAAACCAAAGATGGTTGTCGCGGCAAATGGCGCCAATGGCGGGAAGGGGATCCAGAGCGTTGGAGGAAGTTGTTCCCACCGTCGCCGACACAAAGAACGGACTCAGGCCAGCTTCACGGTCCTGCACGATCTGCTTTGCCAATGACTCGGGGCGCATGGCAAAGCTGTCGTCCACTTCGATAAGACGCAGGTTTTCCGTGCCGATGCCGGCGACCATGGCGGCCTTCTCGATGGAAGAATGGGCCTGATTCGAGGTATAGGCCACCAGTCGTCCCGTCGCATCCCGGCGATTACTGCGATAGTTTGTAGCGCGCTCGCGAGCCGCTAACATGGCGCACAGCGAAGAACTGGAAGCGGTGTCCTGGATCACGCCGCCGCCGGAACTGCTCGACAGGAACTTCTCTGGAAGTCCCAACATCGCTACCAGCCAATCCAGAACATGAGTCTCTAATTCCGTACAGGCGGGACTGGTGGCCCAAAGCATTCCCTGGACTCCCAGCGCCGATGAAAGCAGGTCTCCCAGAATCGCCGGGCCCGATGCGTTAGCGGGAAAGTAGGCAAAGAAGTTGGGGGATTGCCAGTGGGTTACTCCGGGAAGGATGACTTTGTCTATGTCCCGCAAAATCGTGGCGAAATCTTCGGCTTGCTGGGGCGCGGTTAGCGGGCAGTTTCTGCCGAGTTTCGCCCGGCTTTACCTGTGACAAGACGGGGCAGAGTCTCGATCTCTTCATAATACTTCGCGATCCAGTCAATCATGGCATGTCCGTATTCGCGAAACTGCTCGCGGGGTCATGTGGTAGCTTTTATCTGCCACTAGGAGTTCCTCTTTCTGGCAACGTCGCGGTGCGAGCTACGGAAGGGAGGTTCGTACTCAATCAAGACCAACCGTCCCCAATTTCCCATTAACGCCGCACATTTGAAGGATGAGCTAGCACTATACTTAGGTGCCAGCCCAGCTACCACCTGGATATCGGCAATAATGAAGTAAGTCTCTACGTACTCGAAATCGTCGGCATCATTTTAATCCTACTGTTACACTAGTTGGAGTTTAAACCAGGTTGAAAGGAGAAGCATGGATATTCAGAACATACTCAATGATCTCAAGAGAGAGCGCGACCGTCTTGATCGGGCCATCACGGCTCTAGAAGGAGAGGGGTTGGAGCGCGCCGCCGGGGCAGACCGGTAGGTAGCGTCAGCAGCGCTACTACCCGTCCGCGCCGGCATATGAGTGCTGCCGCCCGTAAACGCATCTCTGAGATGATGAAGCAGCGTTGGGCAGAACGAAAGAAGGAAGTCGAAGTAGGCATTGCTGTGCAGTCCGGGCCATCGCACCGCTAATTCCTTGCATGCCACTCATGGTTGAGTGGCATTTTTAGTTCGCCACATCAAGCAAGGCGTTCTGCGATGGCAACTCGCGCTCAGCATCGCGCCGCATAGAGAATACCGTTACGAAGTTTCTTGAAGTCCATAGAGTTCGAACTAAGACGTTGGAACCTCGAGCTAGAGTTCCCCGTCAGCCACGGTCTAGAAGTGGAATCCGATCTGGCCGGTAATGGCCGCGGGGTGACATAGTGCGTGCCGCTGAACGTAGATAGAAAGTTATAGAGAGCGTAATTGTTCGCCAGGTTAATGAGCGGTGACTTGCGCGCTCCATCGATATTTGTCCCCCTTGAAAAGATTGTCATCGCCAACCGCAAGATCAAAAAGGTTGCGGTGCGCGATACGTGGGGGATTCTTATCGTCGTTCTCCGTTCCTGGCGCCGGAACTCGGGTGAGGGTAGCCACTGAATTCCGATGCCGGACAGATGAAGGGCAGCGGAGTTGTCGGAGTCGCGTGCACCCCATTGCAAGTGAATCCAGCCTGAAACTCCTGATCCGCAGTCAGAGGGATCCCCAAGACATCGGTCATTTCGATGGCGGGCATCCCGTTGAGCATGGTCGATTGCGGGCAATCGTTGCCTGGGCCGATTCCGTAACAGGGTACGTTGCCGGCTACCAGTCCGCTGTCAAAACGCCAGTTGAAGCCAAACCATGGCGCTATGCGCTTCCAGGGAGTCTGATATTGCAAATGCGTAGTTTGGTTGAACGACTCGTCATGGTCGATACGGAAAACTCCCGAGGGCGCCAAAGGAGCGGCTCCTGCTCCCGCGACCTGTGGTTCAAAGAACCGGGCCGCGACGCTGGACATTACCACCAGCGCGCTGAAGCCATGGTTGACCGGCATGCTGGCGCGCAGGGCAAAGCCGGGAATCTTGGAGTTGTGCCACTCGATGGGGAAGGTGATCGGGGTGTTGCCCAGCACGCTGAAGTCGTAGGCGTTGTGCGTGTACTTCCAGATATATTCGCCATCGACGACCAGGTATTTTCCAAAGGCTTGTTGCAGGCCTGCATGGAATTCATTGCGATAGCCGGGAACCAATCGCGTCAACGAAGTCGATGAGCAGGCTAGTAGTGGATTAAGGACCGGATTGCCGCATCCCAGGCTGGAGAGCACCAGGTTCTCGTTGAAAGGAGTCTCCAGGGTGCGAGCATAGGAGACGCGAAGCACGGTGTTGGTCTTTGCAATGTTGTAGGAGATTCCCACGCGCGGCTCTGCCTGGTTTGCGGTGGCCAGACCGTTGTAGAAGTCGCCGCGAATCCCCAGGTTGAAGCTCCAGTTGCGCACGTTAATGTTGTCCTAGCACGTACATTGCGAGTTCTTTGACGTCGGTATGGCCGACGAATGGGTACAGAGTTCCTCCACGCGTCAGGTCATAAGGCAGCAAGGTGGGGTTGAAATAGGGAATATATGCGCTCCCGGGGGCGAGTGGGATTCGCCGGAGTATTCGGCGAGAATCCTGCCCCGGCGCACTGCGAGGGATTGGTAAAACCATTAACCGGAAAGCCGCTGCTATTCAAGCAGGGTGCATTGTAGGTAGGGTCGATAATCCCGACCTGGTCATTCTCGTTCAGGAAGGTCTGCTCATACATAATGCCGGCCTTCCAGTTGTTTATGCCCTTGGTGTAGCTAACATTTGCAAGCGCGCCGCCATTGAGAAGCGTGCGCTGCTGGGCGACGGTTTGCCTCTGGATGTCGGGTGCGCCAAGATCGTTGAAAGGGTCATTGCTGGGGTAGTAGTTGTAGGCGTCTCGCCGCACGAAGCCAGTGAGATTGAAGACGGCATTGTTGCTGATGGTGTGGGTCCAGGTGGGCGCAATGTTGAAGGTCAGGATCTGGGAGCGTTGATCGGTCGGGCCCAACGGGAGCTCCCGTCAAAGGGTTCAAGGCCAGGGTGCCGTTGATATCGTGAAACTCCTGGTCGTAGGAATTGGGAGTTTGAAACCAGGAGCGGGTGAAGTTGAAAGTTCAAGTGCAAGCGCGTCCGCGGTGGAGAACACGTAATCGACCCGGTCGAACAGGTTCTCTTCGTTGCCGTGGTCATGGAAAACCTGAAATTCCGGCCCATCGAGGAAGCGACCTGTATTCAGGACATTGCCTGGCGATGAAGTTCCCCCAATTCTTGCCGCCATAGGAGAAGTCGGCGTCCTCATTCGACGAGCCAAACGTGCCGTACGAGGCGGTCACGTTTCCATGTGGCGTAGTGGAGCCGAGTCCCGAACGTGTGGTCACGTCGACGATCAGACTGGTCTTGTCTCCGTACTCCGCCGGACGGCGCTCCAGCGATGACCGTCATCGATTGCACGGCGTCGAGCGGAATCTGGTTGGAGAACACTTTGCTTTGCTGGTCGGTGATGGGCTGGCCATCCAGAGAAAACGAGTTTTCCGCGTGATCGCCCAGTCCGTGCATGAGGCCGTTAGAATCGGCAGCAACACCCGGCGATGACAACGTAACCAGCGAGCTAAGCTCCGATGATGTGCTTTCCAATGGCAGCTTCGAGAATAGTTGGCGATCGATGTCCGTATGGAAGGTCGGATCGTTCTCGACCAGGTCGCCAGCCTCGCCTTGCACCGTGACGTTTTCTGCGGTTGCCGAGATCTGAAGAGTTACTTTCAGGTTCATGGGAACGGCCGAGCGAACGTCAACGTCCTGCGCGTAAGGCGCAAAGCCGGCAATGTTCACGGTCATATGGTAGGGGTTGATCGGCACATTTGCGAAAGTAAATTTTCCCGTGCTATCCGTGGTGGCCGTGCGTGTGTATTGGCTGACTGGGTTGTGGATTACGACGGTTGCGCCTGGAACCACCGCGCCCGACTGGTCCGCGACCGTTCCGTTAATTGACGACGAACCGGTTGTCTGGGCGCGAGTGAGCCCGGGCGAAAAGACTATGGCGAACGCCAGCATCAAGAAAGTGAGATAACGCAGGACTGGGACCGCTGCTGTTGGATCTTGCGCTGCCAGTTGGGAGCACAGTTGCGAATTCCGGAACATCGATCCTCCAATTTTTCGCTTGGCTCTGTCGGGACGCGGTGCAAAACAATACGCGCGCAGGGCCGCGAGTAGAGCCATGAGAACTGCCATTGAACAAGGGCGCGCTATCGACGCACGCCGCTACAGTTTTCCAAGTGCGAAATTGAATTAGAGAGTCGGAGGTGCCCGCGAAGGGAGTCTGCGGTCGGATTGCAGGGAAGCGTAGTTGACTGCTTGAAGGGTCGTACGAATCCATCGCGGATTCAGTAGACGCGGTCTTGGGTAAGCTGAGGAGCGACGGTGGCGTTATGACCCACGCGGCACAATTCGCATTGATCGCCACCGCTCAGGCCGCTGTCCGGTGGGATCAAGTTGCTGCTGACGGCGGCAGAGGCGCTCGCTGGCTTGGCTGTGCCCATCGCATGCACCCAAGGGTGCAGCAGAACGTGCACGAACAACAGAAGAAACAGCCACGCGCGCAACTTCAAAATAGTCCTCGATCGCAACTTAAATGCTGCTGGAGAAGTATTGTGACTCAGACTGTCGAAGAATGTAAAGCCGGGCCCTCACGCTAGTGCGCTGCAATGACGCGACTGACATGGCTTTTCGTATGATAAAGCGCTGCGATCTGGGGATGGATAGCACTATCAAGCCGCTGAATTGCAGAGCGAATATTACGGTTCGTCGGCGCTGGAGCGTGTCTTTGAATTCCAGCAGGGCAGCAACGGCTCCGATACGATAACCTCATCTCTGGACGGAGGCACGTACGATGCCCGATGCAGTCGCTCAGTTTGCTAAGGCGAAATACCTGAATCTGGAAACTTTCCGCAAGAGTGGGACCGGCGTCTGTACGCCGGTGTGGTTCGCGCAATTGCCTGCTCAATCAGCGGTAATTTCGGGCCCGGATGTGTTCTACGTTTATTCCGAGGCCGACGCGGGAAAAGTGAAGCGTATCCGCAACAACCCCAAAGTCCGCATTGCCCCGTGCGACATGCGTGGCAACCTGCGCGGCGCATGGGTGGACGCGCGAGCGCGAATTTGTGCCGGCGAGGAAGCTACCCTGGGACAGCAATTGCTGCGGCGCAAGTACTGGCTGAAGATCGTCGGCGACTTTTTCGGCAGGCTGCTCAGGCATAGAAACGCAGTCATCGCGATCGAACTCCAATGAGAAAGCCGTCTCCTTCGATAGCTCAGGTGGCTTGGACTTCTGACCCTCAGCTTAGGTCGAACGTATGGCAGGTCGCATCGCCAGCCCGAGCCCATACATTCCCACCAGACCGGCGCTCAGCAATACCGTTCCAGGAGCGCCTATTCCGGCAATCAAAGCCCCTGCGGGAAAATCGCCCAACGGACGAACGCCCATGATGATCAGAGTGTTCAGGCTCATCAATGCGTCCTCTCATTTGCTCGGGCGCGCGGGTTTGCAACAGCGTGATCGTCGTGGTTCCGGCGAGCGTCTGGCCGATTCCGAAGACGAGTAGCGCCGCCATGGAGACCCAGAAAGTTTGCGGTGATGAGCAAATCCCGTCAGCGCCACAACCCAGATGAAGATGCCGCCAGGATAGATGGGACCTGTTCGTGGATTGCTGCCCAGAGAAGCCAGGAACAAGGCTCCCAAGATGGTTCCCACGCCCGCCGCGGAGAATAGCAGGCCCAGACGTTCCGGGCCTATGTGCAGGATCTTCACGGCGTACACCGGCAAGATCAAAGCGGATGATGGTCCCAGAAAAAGCATTGCCGCATAGCCTGACAACACCCATGGCAAGACTGCGTCACGCCGGACGGTGGCCAGCGCCGTCACGAATCGCCTGGAACGTCGATAGCTGATGGGTCGGCCCCTTTGGCACGCGCATGACGTACAGAGCAATCAATACTCCCAGAAAGCTGGCGCCGTTCAGAAAGAAGTTGCCGGCGTAACCGAGCGTGGCAACACCAAATCCCGCCAAAGCCGGTCCCAGAGTCGAAGCTCCGTTGAAAATCATCGCCTGCAGGCTGATTGCGTTGCCCAGATCTTCCTTTGGGACGAGAATCGGAACCAGCGCGCCGCGTGCAGGCTGATCGAAGCTAAGTAAGAGTTCCGTTCAGGAATGCCAGTACGAGAATCATCCAGAGCTGGATGACACCGAAGAGAGTGAGGAAACCCAGCAGGATGGCCAGCGTCAGCAGAGCCGGTTTGAGTAAATAGCAGAAGGCGGCGCTTATCAAGGCGATCGGCAACGCTTCCGCCGACCAGCGCAAAGAGGAAAAATGCCAAAGCCTGGAATAGCGAGACGGTGCCCAGGGCAAATGCCGATCCGTGAGTGATCTTTAGAACAAGTAGGCTCTGGGCTACGATCTGCATCCACGTGCCGATGGCAGAAACTGCCAGTCCCACCCAAAGCAGCCGGAAGTCGCGATGCCGCAGCGCGCGAAATGTCTTGAATACACCGGGGGTTTGCCGAGTGGGTTGGACGGCGGGTGTTGCGATGGGTACCCCTCATCCCACATTCGTTCGGTACGACCAGGAGACTTGTGCGGCGTCGGATTTCGCCGCCGCCCGCGCGGTTTCAATCAGGTGATGATCGGGCGATAGCGAGCAGACTGGGTCGGTGGCATTCGCGTCGCCGGTGAGGAGCAGAGCCTGGCAGCGGCAGCCGCCGAAGTCTTCCGTCCTGCGGTCACAGCTCTTGCACGGCTCCGGCATCCACTCCTCACCTCGGAACCGCTGGAACGCTGCGGACTCTCGCCAGATCCACTCCAGCGGATGCTCGCGTACGTTATCGAACTGCATGCCCGGAATGACTCCGGCGGCGTGACAAGGCAAGGCCTGGCCGGACGGATCAATCAGCATCAGACGCCTTCCCCATCCTCCCATGCAAGCCTTCGGATAACGGGCGTAGTAGTCCGGAACCACGCTGTCAATGCGCATTTTTCCGGCAAGGCGCTGCTGCGCTCTTTCCACGGCACGCAAGCAATTCTCTAATTGCTGAGGCGTCGGCAGCAGGGTATCGCGGTTTTTAAGCGCCCAACCGTAGTATTGCGCGTGGGCAATCTCCACTCGCTCCGGGTGTAATTGCTCAATGAACTCGATCATCTCCTCGATGTGGTCGAGGTTCTGCCGGTGCACCACCAGGTTCACGGTGAACGCAACCGGGAGTTGGCGAATCTTCTCGGCCAGGACGACCTTATAGGCGTGGCCTTTGGCGCCTGCGATCCACTTGGCTGGCTCGTCTCTTGAATCCTGGAAGCTGAGCTGAATATGGTCAAGCCCAGCATCAACGAGCTTCGACAGCCTCGCCTCGGATACGCCAAGGCCGGAAGTGATGAGATTTGTATAAAGGCCGGCTTGACGAGCACCGGCGATCAACTCTTCCAGATCGGTGCGCGCTGCCGGTTCGCCTCCGGTCAAGTGCAGATGCAGAACGCCAAGCCGACTCGCTTCCTGAAACACGCGGACCCATTCCTCGGTGGAAAGTTCCGCCTTCGTCGCAACCAGCTGCAGAGGATTGGAGCAGTACACGCAGTGCAGGGGGCAACGATGCGTGATTTCGGCGATCAGCGCCAATGGGTTTGGAATCATCAGTAATCCACAATCCGTTTTCGCTGCAGCGCTTCCAGAAAACTGGATACGTCTTCCGTGATCTTCACCGGATCGGCCGTGCCGTAGCGTTCCGACAGCGTTGCCACGATCTCCTGAACGGTGCGTTGACCGTCGCAGAGTTCCAGGATGTTCTGGCCTGTCCCCTGGACGCGGATCATGCCTTCAGGGAAGAGCACAACTTGTTGTTCGCCTTGGGTGCCCCATCGGCAACCGGGTGCGAGTCGAGGCTGGCTGGTTTGCTCAGGGCGAGGCACTCTCACGACTCCATTCGAAATGCGCCCGGCGGAGGCCATCCCGGCTGGACGTAGGCGAAATGGATCGCGTCCAGTTGCGCCCAGAGAATATCGCACTTCGCCCGCAACGCCGCGATTGCCAACTCCTGCTCAGCTCGCGTGTGGGCGTGTTCGGTGACCTATTGCAAGGCAAAACGGGCATCTTCTGGCGCCTGATGCAGGCGGGCCGTGAAATAGTCCAGGCCGCTCGACAGCCACGGATAATGCTGGCGCAGACGATCCATTCGCAGCGCAATCAAATCGCGCGAGAACAATTCGGTCAGCGAAGAGGCAACTGCTTCCAGAAAAGTGCGGTTCTTGACCAGATCAAGGTAAGCATCCACGGCATAACGCACCGCAGGCAAGACCTCATCGCAGCCCATGACGCGCTGGCGATCCAGGCCGGTTGCTTCCGCCAGCCGAATCCAGCGCTCGATACCGCCTTCCTGTGCCGAATCGCCGTCGTGGTCCACCACACGCTTGCGCCAGGCCCGGCGAAAGTCAGGATCTTCGCTGCGGGAAAGAATGATCGCGTCCTTGATCGGAATGCGGCTCTGGTAATAGTAGCGATTCAAGGCCCACGCCTGCAGTTGCCCGCGGCTCAATTGACCCTCGTGCATCATGAGGTGAAACGGATGCTGATGGTGGTACCGTTCTTCGCCAACCCGCCTCAGCCGAGCTGCAAGCTCGTCCGCCGAAAGCACACGCACATCTGAAATAGCTTCTAGAGATTGAACTGCCACCCGTCCTCCGCTAATTCCCAGCCTGCCGCCGCCAACTCGCGGTATTCAGGGCTCGGACTCATCCAGCATGGGATTTGTGTTGTTCACGTGTACGAAGACCTTACGCGGACGCCGCAATCCCGCCAGCGCGCGCAAGCTTCCGTCGGCACCGGATACGGGAACATGGCCCATTTCACGCGCCGTAGCTCCGCTGCCTTGCACCTGGATCAATTCGTCATCGCTCCAAAACGTTCCGTCGAACAAAACCACATCGGCAGTTTCCAGAAGTTGCAACAACCGCTCGTTGATGGCTGGAACCGCCGGCATGTAGGCGAGACGTCCACCCGAAGACGCCGTCAACATGACCCCCAGCAGAGCTTCTTCAGGCTTGAGCGTGGCAACTCGCTTGGCCGAAACATAAACAGGATACTTGTTTCCCAGCGAAAATACCTCGCAGCAGATTCCCGAGTCATCTCCGGTTGTCGTCAGCAGCGGAAAGCTCTCACCGAGTTTGATGTTCCGTCCAGCAAACTTGCTCGCGGCACTCGATTCAGCATGCCGAATACGCTGTTGTCTTCCTGAAGAATGCGGCGGAGCGAAGGCGTGCAATAAATTCGAAAGGGCTGCAGCTCGCGGAGCGAGAGCAGGCCCGCAATTTGATCGATATCGGCACTGGTGAGCAGCACGCCGGAAATCGGGCGAATCGCGAACCGCCAGCGCTGGCTGAGAGCGCGGCGTCCGCTCAATTTGCAATCGTAAGTCGGGAGAAGCGTTTAACAGGAACCATGCGCGGCCGTCATCGCTGACGGCCACCTGGGTTTGAGTGCGGCTTTTTGCGGGAAAAGTGCCCGCTCGCAGGGAGTGACAATTCCGGCAGTTGCAATTCCACTGCGGAAATCCACCCCCTGCGGCGGAGCCCAGAATCTCGACGCGCATCCCTCAGTTTACAGTTCTGCGCTGGCGTAGGAGTTGATTTCGCAGTTCAGACAAACTTCTTCAAATTGCGGGCTAGTCCATTCCATTGGTTCTCTCCTTAAGTTCCCTGATGATCAAACTTCGGTTGAGGGGTTGTAGCGGTTCCATGTCAAAACTGGAGCCCGCTACCGTATGCGCGATGCTCCGCCCCACTGCGGCGCGAAAGCATAGACCTCAATACTATACAGCAACGATCCAAGCACTTGATGCATTTCTCTGTCCAATCGCTCAGTTCTCGTCCGTCGCCTAATTTGTTCGGGACAGCTCGGCGTAGAAACTGTCGAGCTGATCTCCGGTGAAGCTAAGCTGCCAGCCGAGATCGGCCGTCTTAAGCTGGGCCATCAGTTGATCTTCGGGGACGCCCTGCTTGACCAGGCCTGTCGCGCGCGCCACCAAGGTGTCGATCTTGGTCTTGAACGCTTCCAGCTCGGCCCGGGTGATCGTCGGCCCCGTGCTGGGAATAGCGACGTCGAAATCCAACTTCAAAACCTGCGCCAGTACCGGTCCCCAGCCCACCAGGCTCCCGCCTGCCGCGAAATCCGGAGCGGGCTTGGCGGAGAACAAATCTCCGATTGCGACAACTTTCAAGTTGGGAAAATACACCACCGTATCGCTATTGGAATAGGCGTTGCCGAAATGTAGCATCTGAGCTTCGATTCCGCCCAGGTGTATCTGATATTCGCTTCCGTAGGTAACGACCGCGGGCGCCATGGCATCGCCGGAAAGGTTGCAGGCTGCGAGATTCTGCTTGGCATTTTCCTGCACCACAATGTGGCTGCCGTTTTCCACGAACTTCGCGTTGGTTCCCGTGCTGGATTCATCGCAGCCGGTAAGAATCAGTGCTCGAATGGGCTGATCCGATATTTTCTTGGCGCGCGCCCGCAAAGCATCGTAGTTGCCGGGAAGTTTTCCGTCCACGAGCATCAGTCCGTTCGCGCTCAGGCGCAGCAGCGAATTGCTGCCTTGACCGTGTAATCAGGTACAGGCCCGTCTTCACCAACTGCACGGTCAGGCCGTCGTTGGGATTGATCGCATTCGGCTGCTTGTATTGCGCTGAGCTGGCAACCGCTCCGGCCGTAATGAGCAGAACAATCGCCCACGTCCTGTAAGCCGGCAGTACTTTCATGAAATGAAACCTCTCACTCAAATTCGATGTCCTGGGGTGCTTGAAGAGAGTAGATCCGCGGCCTGTGCAAGCCACGGATCTACCCAAGCGCGATCGCTGTTGTTAGTGTCCGTTCACCGAGAAGGCGTAGAACTTATTGTTCCCGGTGTAACCAGGTATGCCCAGATGTGCGTATCCGGAACCCCAGTAAACGGTGTCGTTAACGATAGTGGCGCCGGAGATTACCGAAGATCCCGCGGCGAAGCTCCACAGGGTGTGGCCGGTGGAAGCATCCAGGGCAAACATGGTCGGGCGCGGTGGCCGTCCCTGCCATGGATTCGCCATACACAACACCGTTGGCCACGGTCATGGGGCCAAGATCAACCGCGCCGTTGGGATCAGGCACCTGCCATTGGATAGCGCCGGTCGCAGGGTTCAGAGCCGAGAAGGATCCCGCGCTCCCTCCTCCGTAAGGAATGCCCGTACAGATTGCCGATCGCCACATAGATGCTTTGGCCGTCACTGGCCGAACCCCATTCCATGCCTCCCAGAGACGAACCCGGTCCTACCTGGGTCTGCCAAAGCAACGCGCCGGAATCTGGATCGAGGGCGTAATAGATGCCGCTCTTTTGTCCTGCTCCGATAATCGTCTTAAAGCTGTGGCCGGTCCAGTAGGTGATCTCATTCGGGGCGGAGCCGAAATCGTAATCGGGCCCGGTGGGTTCATTCCCCAGGTTAGCCGGACAGTTGGGGCCTCCGAAAGCGCAGGCAACGTTCCAGTCATCACTGCCGTTGGCCACTTCATACTGATTCCAGGTGACCAATTTCTGCGCCCACTTCACCCTGCCAGTAAACATGTCGAGGGCGAGGATTGAATCCACATGGTCGTTGGCGGGTAGACAAGAAGACTCACTCCCACCTGCTGCGATGCAGGCTAGGAAAACCGGGTCAGTCGGATGGCTGTAGTTATCACCGGTCCCGACATATACTGTTCCGCGAAGCACGTCAACTACCGGGTTGCTGCCCCAGACAGCGCCCCCGGTGTAACCGGTGGGGACGGTAAACGTCTGCCACAGTTTCGCTCCGTTGAAGGCGCTGACCGCCACCACGCTGCCTCTTGCCGAGCAGCAGGGATAAGCGGGATTGGCCGCCGCGAATTCCTCGTCTGACGTCACGCCCACGTACACGATCCCGAGGATTTCGACGGGCGAACTGGTAATTACAGGGAAGGAATTGGAGGTGTCCGGTTGTGTCTTCCAGATCAGGCGGCCATTCAGCGGGTTGATGGCCAATAGCCAACCGGTTTGTGTCGCTGCAGCGTTGTACTGGGTCCCGATGTAGAGGACTCCGTCAGCTATCGTTGGGGCGTTTCTAGACACCGTGCCTGCCGTTAGGCCATAATCCGAAAACTGGTGCGACCAGATCAACCGGCCAGTCTCGGCGTTCACCGCGAAGAGATTTCCAGCCCAATCGGGAAAATAAACAATGCCGTTCACGACCGTCGCTCGTGCCGAGACGTCGCCACCAGTGGTGAACGTCCACTTCGACTGGAGCCGGCCAACATTGCTGGTTGAGATGGTGGTTAGATTGTTGGCGGAGTTCGCCAGATTTTGCCCGAACATCGGCCAATCTTGCGCCATCAGCGGCGTTACCGCCAAGGTTGCGAGCATGACGCCGAGAACAAGTGTAGACACACTCAGAGAGTGACGAATCGTTTTCATCTTTTTAGTCCCCCCCACGAGGACAATTTGTCACTTGGATACCCTGCACGGCACCGTCCGGGACAAGCAGCAGAATTCCGCAGACGTCGCGTGAGTTAGGGTTGAAGAGTGCGCCGAAAGTGGTCCCGAGTAAATAGAGCCGACATAAATCAAGAGTGACCCTAAGATGAATAACTAATGAACTAAAAATGAAGATGGGGTCAAGAAAGCGAAGAGGGGAAGCGCAGATTAGGAGAGTAGTGTGACTATTGTGTGAATAGTTATGAGTGACTGGAGGGCGAATGAAGAAAAGTGCTTTAAAAGATCGGGCCGGGCGTGTAAATCATTAGTTGCCGGAGTCGCCCAACTCTGGGGTGAGTCGAGAATCTCACATGCTGAAAGGGTACTGCGTCAGAATGATCGAATAAGCTGCGCAATGCCTGCCTTACCGCTCTCTCATTAGCTTTGCAACCCGTACGAGACTGCTCACGGACAACGGCCGGAGGCCGGAGTAAGTCGCAGCATAGCCTTAGAACTACTAGCGGCCTAGTTTTTCGAAACACCGCAACAAGTTTGCTGCCCACTACTGTGAGCCAGAAAGGATTGCCTGCTTGGGTAACGTTTTCCGCTTTGCAGATTTTGAGGCGGATCGAGAGCGCTATCAATTGCGGAGTGGAAGCCGCACCATCAAACTCGAACGCCTTCCCATCGAGCTTCTCTTTCTGTTGCTGGAACACAGAGGGAAACTTGTCAATCGTGAACAGATTGTCGCCAGACTCTGGTGCGACGAGTCGTTCCTGGATACGGAGCGCAGCATCAATACCGCTGTCCGTAAGGTCCGCAGGGCATTGGGAGACGACCCTCGTCGTCCGCGATTCATAGAAACGGTTATTGGAAAGGGCTATCGCTTTCTTGCTCCCCTGGAGCAAGAACATCCACTCCATGAGATTCGATCGGACAGGCAGTCCGCACCACGTGCCGGCACTCGCGGCGGGAGTGAGATACGGCTCCGAAGCTTCTCGGTCGAAGCCACAGGCGGGGCGCCGATCTTAACCTGCGACGTCGTCGTGAGCAATATTCCTTTGGGTCGCCTGCCACTCATGGAGGTCGAACTTCCGGCGGATGTAACTCTGCCTCTAAAGCCGCGGGACAGGTTGCTGCTAAGCCTCCACGGCGTGCGCGTGACCTTGACCGCCAAAGCCATCCAGGCTCTGCATGCCTTTTCTATCTCTGTTCTTCAGAGTGGGCTGCGGACGCGAATGACGGACACCCGCCGCTTGAGCGAGGAGTCGCTGGAAAAAACATCTCTTGCGGGTGCAGATGCAAAGACCAGCGAACCGCCGAAATCCCACTTGGCGGAGGATGCCCATAGCGAACAGCAGGCGTTTGGGGTGCAACCGCTGACCCTTTTCGGCGCTTTGCAGCGCCCATCAGATTACCGGTAGAGATTGCTGATGGGCCGCGGTTCGAGGACGATGTTATAATCGTGCTCGCCTTCCTGTAGCCTTTCCTTTCGTGCGGGCGCGTAGCTCAATTGGCAGAGCAACTGACTCTTAATCAGTAGGTTGAAGGTTCGATTCCTTCCGCGCTCACCACCTATAACACCATTAAGTATCGTATATCTAATGGCTTGCCGGTATTTTGCGGATATCAAGAAATCACAAGAAGCATCCAAAAAGTAGCCTGAAGTACCATCCAGCCCACAGTAATCCCGTAGGATTCACTGCAAGAGCCCACAGGATTGCCTCTCTCACGGCCATCCCCACTTCTGATTCGGAGAGGTTTACTTTGCATGCTGAGAAGATCTTCGAGCGGTGCAGCCTTCGATCGAAAAAATCGATCAAACAACATTGTGATTTTCCCTTCTTAGATTGTCCATAGGTCTGCCGCCCTTCGCGCCATTGGCACGACTGGCTTCCTTCTTGGCATTGCTGCCGATAACTGTATACGCCGATAACTGCCGGTCTTATCCCTCAACCGCCCAGAACATCGGCGAACGTCAAACGAAGTCAGTCCGCTTTTCGATTGGCTAGAGCCCTACTCAGGAAGTCCGAGGCGGCGCATCAGGTCTTTGAAGCGAGGATCGGAGCGAAGCTGGTCCATGGCGGGAAAACGAATGACGAAGAGCAATTCGCTGTCTCCATCAGAATAGGCTTTCTCCAGATATTTGAATGCCTGCTCGCGATCTCCAGCGAGCGCGGCTGCGACGGCCACCGCGGCTGAGCGGTCAGAGTTACTCATCGCCAGGGTGAGCGCGAGATAGCCTTTGGCGTCGGGGCTGACGTGGATAGGCGTGGAAATTATCTGCCGCATTTCGTCCACCGCATCCGCAAAACGTCCGGTATTGGCGTAGAGCTGCGATAGCTTGTAATGGGCTGGGTTAAAGTTTGCGTCCCTTGCCAGGACCTTCTGGAATTGCGCGAGTGATTCGGGATAGCGCCGGGCCTGCATCAACATCAGGGCGTAGTTTGTACTGACGATGGAGGAAAGCGGGTCGAGCGATAAGGCAATTCGATATTGTTCCAGCGCGTCATCTTTGCGGTTCAGAGGAGCCAGATAGCCGATGGCGTAGAAATAGTGGGCGGTGGCATTGTTGGGGTTCAACGCAATAGCGCGGCGAAATTCGGACTCGGCTTCTTTCCACTTCCACTCGTTGGCCAGCGCGATGGCGCGCGCGGTGTGGGCCTCGGGAAGAGCGTCGTCCAGTTCGATAGCCTTGCGGGCCGCTTCGTCGGCCAGCAGTTCCGCTTGCTTCGACGGTATTGGAATATAGCTGGGAGCAATGTTATAGGTGTCGGCAAGCCCCGAGTAAGCGAGCGCATAGTTGGGGTCGGCGGCGATGGCCTGCTGGAATAAGGCAATGCTCTTCTGGATGCCTTCCGGGGTGCGTCCATACCAGAGTTGACGGCCTTCGAGGTACAACCGGTAGGCTTCCGGGTTGGTGGTTCCGGCGCGGCCCAACCGCTCTTGCTGATTGCCGGTTAGATGGATGCGCAGGCTGTTGGAAATGTCGCGGGTGATCTCGCTCTGCACTTCGGTAACGTCGGCCAGCTTGCGGACGTAGTGCGAACCCCATATCTCCGCGCCGTCGGCCGTATCGACCAGATCGGCATCGACACCCACTTCGTCGCCGTGCTGGGTTATGCGTCCCATGAGAACGGCGCCAACCTTGAGGGTCTGGCCAATCTGACGTGGGTCGTCCTCTTTGCCCTTGAAACGGAAGACGGTGCTGCGGGCCATGACTTTGATGTTGGGCAATTGGGAAAGCGTGCCGATCAGGCTCTCGGTCAGGCCATCGCTAAGGTATTCGTTGTTTGGGTCAGAGGTGGCGTTGACGAAGGGCAGCACGGCGATGGATGTGATTTGCGGTGCGCTCGCCCGGGTGCGCCAATACCAAATCCCAACCGCTGCCGCGGCGATCAACAGGACGACAACTGCCATGATCCAATATTTGCGGGATGCATCTGGATGGGTTGCGGCTGGGGAAACCGCAACTGATTTTCCCGATTCCGTTTCACGATTCAACCGCTTGAGGTCTGCGCGCATTTCGGAGGCATGCTGGTAACGCAAATCCCGATCCTTCTCCAGGGCCTTATGGATGATGCGTTCCAGATCGCCGGGCACTTCAGGATTCAGGCGCACCGCCGAAGTCGGCGCCCCATCCAAAATGGCTTTGAAGATGACAGCGGAACTTTCGCCGCGGAAGGGCAGCGTGCCGGTTGCCATTTCATACAACACAGCCCCGAAGGAGAATAAGTCGCTCCTGGCGTCGAGTTCCTTTCCGCGCGCCTGTTCCGGCGACATATAGGCGACTGTACCCAGCGTAGAACCCGGGCTGGTCAGGTGCTGTTCGTCGGTGGGCATGGTGCTGACTCCAGCCATTTTGTTCGGCGAACTGGCGGCGGGCGCGACCTTGGCCAGCCCGAAATCGAGAATCTTGGCGTGACCACGCTTGGTGACAAAGATGTTAGCGGGTTTGATGTCGCGGTGGACGATTCCTTCGGCATGCGCGGCGTCCAATCCGTCAGCAATCTCAATGCCCATCGCAAGCACAGTCTCGGTGTCTAAAGGCTTTCCCGCGATAAGATGCTTCAGGGTGATACCGTCCAGAAACTCCATGGCGATGAACGACTGCTCACCGTGTTTGCCGATTTCGTAGATGGTGCAAATATTGGGATGGTTGAGCGCCGACGCGGCTCGCGCTTCCCGGCGAAAGCGCTCCAGGGCTGCCGGGTCCTGCGAAAGTTCATCAGGTAGGAACTTGAGGGCGACGAAGCGGCCAAGCTCGATGTCCTCGGCCTTGTAGACAATACCCATGCCACCGCCGCCGAGTTTCTCGATGATGCGGTAGTGCGAGATCGTGGTGTCGATCATGTCCCGGCTAGGTAATGAATCCCTGATAATAGGGCGCTGACGACAGGGCAGTCAATTTGTTCCGAACTAGTCAGAATGGAGGCGCGATGGTCGGGTTGCTTGTCTCACGATTTCTCAGTCAACTGAGCCCGGCGACGGACACGGGGAAGAAACGATCGCGAGTCCTGCTGCTGATAGCGCTGCTGGCGGCGCTGGCAATCGGCGCCATTGTCTACTCTCCGTGCGTGTCACGGTCGAAGCGGAATACGTACCGCAACAGCCCGGCGTTAACCAGCAGCAATGCGCTGGAGCCGACAGCGGCGGGGATCAGCGTCTTATACGTTCCACTGAGTAGTGCTTCCATAGATACAGTAAGCAGCCAGAGCTGGAGTACCACTGCGGCTCCCACAAAGGCGAGCATTGCCGAGAAAAGAGTTGTGCCTTGCCGGCGCAGACTCACGCGACCTCCATGCCGACGGCAAAGAGTTGGTCGCCTCTCTGCTCCAATTGCACCCGCGGCAAAGGCCGCGTAGGAGGACCGGCAATCGGCTGGCCCGAAAGATTGAACAGTCCGTGGTGACATGGGCAGAACAGGCCATTCTCCGCCTTGTCGTACACCACGGCACACGAAAGATGCGTGCATACCTGTGAGTACGCAACCAGTTTTCCTTCCGGCGTGCGCACGGCGACGCACGGGTCCGCCTCCGTGGGATAACGAAAGAGCATCGATGACCCGCTTTGTTCCAGAGATGCTGCCGAGCCAATGTTGCGTTCGGCGTGCGATCCCCGGTGCAGCAGCCTGCTGGCAACAACCGTTGCCCAGTTCGCGAACGCCAGCAACAGAGAGCCTAGAGTAAGAAACTTCACCATCTCGCGCCGGGTTACGTAATGATCGCCTTCCCACTCGATGGGAAAGTCCTGCCGCCATTTGGCTTTTGCTTTCGCCTCGCATGCTGCACAGCCTTGTTGTTGATCTTGAGGATTCATCCCACACTCTCCAGCATTAGCGCTACATCGTAGGGGTCGTCGGAAAGTGCGGATGGCGTTGGCGAAATTTGCACCAGCTCGACATTGACCCGCTCCACTTCACGAGGTACGATCACGAACACTTTCGTTGTCACTTCTTCTTTGCCGAACTTCCAGCGATTGATGGCCACACCTCGACGGGTGCGCTGAATCTCTTCCGCGGTGGCGAAAGTTAGTGCCTGCGAGGGGCAAACTGTGGCGCACATCGGTTTCTTATCGATACTAGTCCGGTCGTAACACATGTCGCACTTCATCATCTGATCGATCTCGACTTGGTATTTCGGCACTCCGAAGGGGCACGATAGAACACAATTGGAACACCCGATGCACCGCGGCTTCAACGAGCTTTGCACCACTCCGTCCGGCGTCTTCTTAATGGCGTCGGCCGGACAGACTCGTGCGCATATGGGGTCTTCGCAGTGCATGCAGACTTGTGGCGCGGTCTGCACGCTTTCGCGGCGCTGGATGGTCTCCAGATGAATCATCGACACTCCGCGATGCGTGTCACATTCGGCGCAGGCCTGCACGCAAGACTGGCATCCAATACAGCGCGAATAGTCGATGTAGAAGGCGCGCTCGCTCAACGAATTCCTCCAGCCTCGGTCTCGAGTTGAGCGATAGCATCGGTCGGTTGTTCCGTCTTAGATACGCGAACGGCGCAGATCTTAAACTCCGGGATATTCGACACGGGATCGATAGCGCGAATGGTGAGGTTGTTCGCCGAGCGGTCCAGCGGCCAGTGGTAAGGAATAAAAACCGTGTCAGGCCGGATGGTTTTCACGACTTGGGCCCGAACAACAACGCTCCCGCGGCGGCTTTCTACCTTAACGAAGTCGCCATCATTGACGCCCAATTTTTCTGCCAGTCTGGGATGCATCTCGCACAGCGGTTGCGGATACTGGTCCAGCAGTCCGCCGATACGGCGCGTCTGCGTTCCGGAGAGGAAGTGCGACACCACGCGCCCGGTGGTCAGGATGATGGGATATTCGTTATCCGGCATCTCGGCAGAAGGCCGCCACTCAATGGGTAGGAAGTGCGCTCTTCCATCGGGGTGGCCGAACTTGCCGCATTCATACAGACGTGGCGTGCCGGGGTGTCCGACCTCAGGACAGGGCCAGAAAATTCCATTGCTCTCGTCAATGCTCTCCCAGGTCATTCCGTAATAATCCGACACGCCGCCTTTGGAAGCGACCCGGAGTTCCTCGAAGATGTCTCGCGGTGACGAGTAGTTGAACTTATCGCCCTGGCCGAGACGCTGCGCGATTTCGCAGATGATCTTCCAATCCTCGCGCGCCTCTCCTGGAGGACTGACCACCTTGCGATGCCGTATGACCCGACCCTCAACATTCGTGGTCGTGCCTTCGTCTTCCTCCATAAGGGACCCGGCAAGCACGATGTCGGCGTAGCGGGCGGTTTCCGAGAGAAAGAACTCAATATTTACGTAAAACTCCAAATTCTCCAAGGCGGCACGGACGTAATTTGCGTCGGGCAACGATACCGTGGGATTAAAGCAGATGGAGATAAGGCCCTTGATCTTGCCTGCGTGAATCGCCTCGACCAACGGAACGGCAGAAAGCCCTTTTGCGGGAAGCGATTCTTCCGGAACTCCCCACACTCCTGCAATGTATTCGCGATGCTCCGGATTCGAAATGTCGCGCGCGCCCGGAAGTTGATCGCATTTTTGGCCTTGTTCGCGCGCCCCCTGTCCATTGCCCTGCCCGGTGATCATGGCGTAGCCGCAGCCCTCGCGGCCGATGCGCCCGCTGGCGATGACTAGGTTGATGGCGGCAATGCAGTTGTCGACGCCTTTGCTGTGGTGTTCGATGCCGCGCGCGTGCAGCAGGAAGCTGGTCGGCGCCGGCCCCCACATCTCGGCGGCCTTAACGATCATTGCCGGCGGAACGCCGGCAATGATCGCCGCAAACTCCGGCGTGTATTTCTTCACTGCCTCAGCGACCAGTTCGAAGTCGGTAGTGTGCTGGGCGATGAAGTCACGGTCAATCCAGCCGCGCTCGATCATGATGTGCAGCATCCCGTTGAAGACCCCAATGTCGCCGCCGGAACGTACCGGGATGAAGAGATCGGCATTGCGGGCGATGGGAGTCATGCGGGGATCGAGAATAATCAGCTTGCCGCCGTTCTCGCGTGCTTGCCACAGGTAGTCGGTAGTGATCGGCGCGCATTCCGCAATGTTCGCGCCTGCGACCAGGATTACCTTTGCTTTAGGAATGTCGGACCAGGGATTGGCGCTGCGATCGATGCCAAATACCTTTTTCGACGCCGCTCCCGCGGAAACCATGCACAGCCGGCCGTTGTAATCGATGTTGGATGTACGCAGCGCAACGCGAGCAAACTTGCCCATCAGGTAAGCTTTTTCGTTAGTGAGTGACGCTCCCGTCAGTACCGCGAACGAGTCGTTGCCGTAGGCCTTTTGAATACGCTGAATTTCGCTGACGACCCGGCTGAGCGCCACGTCCCAGCCGATAGGCTCGAACCCTTTTCCCGGAACCCTCTGGAGGGGATGTTTCAGGCGGTCGGGATGCTCGTCCTGCATGTACCGCTTTACGCCTTTCGGACACAGCTTCCCCTTGTTAAAGGGAAAATCTTCCCACGGCTCCCATCCGACAATCTTGTTGTCTCGGACGCGCAGCTGGATTCCACATTGCTGCCCGCAGAAGCAGCAATGCGTTTTGACCATCTTGTCTTCTTCTTCAGAGGCCACCCAGCCGCCCGCCGGGACACGCTTGAGAGTCGGACCGAACTGGTGTACCAATTCCGGTATGTCAACCGGGAGTTTTGCCATAAGTCAAAAGCCTTCCAGGCGCTCATGGTCCGCCATGGTCGTCCGCCACATCGCATCTTGCGTGAGCGCGAGATTCTTTCGTCTGCATTGCGGGCAAACATCCTGATAGTGAGTGCCGTCGTCCATTCGATACCGAATTCCCAAAGCGTTCTGCACGGTTTTTAAGTCGCCGATTTGCAGGCTGCTCGCATAGCCTTGGCCACAACGAATGCAAGACGCTTGTCCGCTCTCTTGTCCCGCGCGTTTGTAGAAATCAATGCCCATTTGCGCCGGGCGCTGAAAGATGTGGAAGAACTTTCCAAACGGCAGATAGAGCAGCGTGAAAATAACGGTCACGGCATGCAGTTGCGAGAGGAACACGTAGTACAGTCCGCGCATCAGATGAGTCGACACAGTAAGAAACAAGCCGGTCACGGAGATCGCGAACAACAGAATCAAGGGCAGCAGGTCGTTGGAAAACTGTTGCACGCTCATCGCTCCCCGGTCACGGCCACGCCGCCACATGGCCGTGAAGACGCCGATCAACACCATGACAGCGCAAATGTCTAGAACGTTAAACGCGAGCGGGGCGATCAGGCTGTTCAGCGGGAAGCTGCCGACGTGGATACCAAAGACGAACGCGCGATAGATCTCCTGATTGTCAGGTGCCGTTTCAAAGCGAATCCAGCCGAAGGATAAGGGAAAGGTCACAGCCGCAGCTATCAGGCAACCCCAAGCGAGAAACCAATGCGCCGTCCAGCGAGTTCGGGAGCGGCGCTCAATGAAGCTCTGGAGCATGACGTTGTTCCAGAAAATCCGTGCTAGACGAGCCATGTTTCCCGGCAGTCTCGCAGGTTGGAGAAAAATCTGCCATCCCCGAAACCAGTACAGACGAGTCGGAGGACGGCGCAGCCACATCGAGTATCGGTAACCTAAACCAAACGCGGAGAATACCGTGGCGCCAGCGTAGGAAACCAACGCAGGGTCGAAATCCTTAAAGCCACGGCTGCCGAGCACGATGCCGAAGATCAGCGTCGCAGCGGAGATCAGCCCCCATACCAGAGCATGCGTGGTGTCCGAGCCGCGCTGCGAAAGATCGATAGGTTTAAGACTCTTCATTGCTCAATTCGTGGCTAAGGCAATTCCAGGCGAGCGCACGCTCAATAGGAGGACCATTAAGCAAGTGAGCGAGAAGACGCTTAGCAATACAAAGCCCAGGGTGAACGAGCCGGTTAGCTGTTTGATTATGCCGAGCAGCAGAGGCGGGAAGAATCCTCCGAGTCCTCCGGCAGCGCCAACCAGTCCGGTAACGCTGCCCACTGAATTGGGAAAGTATTCTGGCACCAGTTTGAAAACGGCTCCGTTGCCCAGCCCGATGGACGCAGCCATGCCGAGCGCGCCGATGGCGAACGTCGACATCAAAGGACACGCGAGGAAGACGGCGAACACGGCCGTGGCCGGAAAGACCCACTTGAGAATCGTGCTGCCACCAATCTTGTCGGCCAGCACTCCTCCCACGGGACGCAGGGCTGTCGCCAACACTACGAACCCGGCGGTGCGGAAGCCCGCATCTTGCGGTGTGAGCTTGAACACTTCGGTCAGAAGCGTGGGCAAGTACACCGCCATCGCGACGAAGCCACCAAAGGTCAGAAAGTAATACAGACTCAGGACCCAACTGCGCTTGTCGTTAAGGGGCTGCACGATTTGGGCGAATGACTTTGCCGGTCCTCGGTTTGGAGCGTTCCGCGCCATGCAAGCGAAGATCACCAACCAGATGGCGAGCAATACACCGAAGGTCCAGAAGCCCCATTTGAATCCCGCCGCGGCTGCGAGCACCGGGGATCCATAGGCAGCCAATGACTGCCCAATGTTTCCGGCGCCGTAGACGCCAAGCGCGAAGCCTTGCCGTTCCGGCGGATACCATCCATTCACAAAAGCTACGCCAACCGAGAAGCTGGCCAGTGCGATACCAATCAAGAATCCGTAGGCGAGCAACTGGCTGTAGCGACTGACGCCGCCCATCAGAAATGCGGGGATGATGGAGAGCACCATTACCACGCTGAAAACAATGCGGCCACCGAAGCGGTCGGTGAGTATGCCTAACGGGACGCGTCCCAGCGAACCCAGCAGCACCGGGATGGCAATGGCGACGCTCTTTTGCACCGGTGTGAGCGCCATGTGCCGGCTGATAATCGGCATCATCGCCGACATGGAACCGAAGACGGCAAAGCACAGCGCGAACGCACCCGTGCCCAGCGCGAGCTGAAGTTTAGCGGAAGACGGCTCAGACATGGAATTCGTTGCGGTCATCTTACTTTCGCAGGACATCGCCAAGGGAATACCTCTTTATGGTTAGCGAACCATGAGTTCTGCTTTCGCAGGTCTAGTCTTGGTTTATCGTCAGCTGGCGGCTGTTGCACTCTCGTATTGAAGTAATCGTCTCTCGCCTGCCAGCGCGCGCAGCGGCGTAAGGTCCTGGGTGAGTTCGACGGTTCCCAGATAGTGTCCATCCGCCGCACGGACCGCGAAGTAGCGCACGTGCACAAATTTGTCCTGAAAATTAATCCAGAATTCTGCCACGTTCTGACGACCGGCCTTGAAGTCACTCAGAATCCGGTCTACCGTTTCCACGCTCTTGGGTGGATGGCAGTTATGCACTTTGCGTCCGATGATGGCTTTACTGCGAGCGAAGACGCGATCCGGGCCCTCGGTGAAGAAGGCGACCCGGTCGCCAGCATCGACGAAGGTGAGATCAAGCGGCAGCGTGCCGAAGATTCCAGCCAGTTGTTCCAAACTTACATGGCCAGTAGGCAGCATCAGAGCGCCGGTATGAATGACGTTGATGGACTCGGCCGTTACTGGTACGGCAGGCGTATAGCCCTGGCGCGGTTCGACGATGCACCAGCCGTACTTGGGAGAGGCTGACCATATTTCGGCCCACTCATCCTCCGACAGGGTCTCCAGCGACATGGGGAAGAGAATGTTTTCTTCCTTGTAGATCATTTCCTCAACCGCGTTGAGCGCGGCATTGGCTGCGTTTAGCAATGTCGGTTTCCAGTCCTCGGTCCTGGCTGAGCCCATGTTAAGACTCTGTCCCAGCTGTTTAAGCAAGCTGCGGATGTCGTCGTCCTTGGCCCACATGACCTTGGAGGGACCGGCGATGCCGTGGCGTTCCAGACAGGAAAAAAGGGCGTGCTCCTTCCGCTGATAATGCTTGTCAATGTCCATCAGATCGTTGAATGACTGGCGAAGGCGAAGCACGGCGGGAGTGGGATTGCTGGTTTCAGGCAGAGCTTGCAATTCGGAGAGCTCGGTTTTCATCAGAGCGATTGCATCGCGCAGAGCTTCGTTTTCTCTGCGGAAGGTATCGATTGGATGCCCCGGAGCAATATCCTTGCGGATGGGGATCTGGATCAGCACATCGCGCGTGACTTGCGCGTGCAGATCGCACATGGAGCGGACTTCCTCTACTGGCATGCCCTCGGCCATCAACTCCTGTTCCATGGCCATGATTTCGGAAGCGTCAGTTTGCTTCACGATCTCGCGCATCTGGCGTTGCACTGCTTCGGGCGGATTTCCTGCGTGCAAGTGCTTGATGATGTCTTTCAAGACTCGAATCCGGTTGGCTTGATTGTCGATCACTTCGCTCATGGCATGCTCCTCTAAGTCTCAACAATACGCACGCGAATGAGGCAAGTAGATGACTTTAGTCACACTGACACGCCGTGCCGTGTCCATAATTGGCGGAGACTCGGCCATGAAGAGGTTTTCTCCATAGATGATCCTGCCGTGATACCAGCAATGCGGAAGTTGGCCCGGGTTGACGAAACAGAACTTCGCATGAAATCGGTGGTTTGGTGTCAGATAAGGGGGAATTCCGGAAGGCCCGTCAGCGATTTATGCCGACCGCGAGCACCAGAAACCGGCACGCGGGAGATTTACGTGATGACTAGGTTCAACACGCAGATATGTCCCAGCTACTTCCTTCTGAGACCTGCTGCGAAGTTTGTAACCACCGTCACCGATTGGCTGACCTGCTGCACAATACGGTTGAGAAGGATTTTCTTTCCATCGTGGCTGGCGTCGAAAAAGAAGAACGGCGATGACCAGTTCGTGACCAGCATCTGAGGCGAGCCGAATTGCAACGCCCCCTGAACCTCCTTTACCGGTACGGCGAAAAGGTTAAGCCTTGGATCCATATAGTAGAGTTCTTTGCCGTCGCCGCTCCACATCGCATACACTCCGCCGTTCGCCGACACCTGCCATTTGCCTGGACCGCGGAACGCGGCGACGTAGATTTCGGATGCACCCGACTCGTTAGATACATACGACAGCCAGTGTCCGTCTGGAGAAAGGTATCCGTTGGCGGCGTGCGGGACTAGCAGCCAAGGCTTACGATCTCCGTCCAATGGCAACGCCCATATGTCCTCGCTGCCTTGTGGGCCACGCGAATAGATCAGGTACTTGCCATCGCGGCTCCAGTTGTTGGGGGAGGCAAGCTGGTCCTCACTGTACAGCAACTCTTCGGTCCCGCTTCCGTCAGCGCGCTTGCGGCTGAGGTTGGCGTGGCCGTTGCGGTCTGACGTATAGGCGATCCACTTGCCATCGGGCGACCAAACCGGCCATTCGTTGGCAATCGGTCCGAAAGTCAGACGGGTGCGTACTCCGCGGGCCAAGTCGAGCACCCAAATGTCGCTCTGGCCGTTGTCGATCTCCAGGGCAACGCGATCGTCTTGCGGAGAAAGGACGGCCCTCTGCAAATTCGTGAGATTGTCGGCGATGGTGCTGATCTGTTTTCCAACGCGATCGACCCAAACCAGCTGCCAGCTGCCACTGCCGCCATTGCCCAGGACCAGCAACTTGTCGCTGAATGCCGAAACATCCATGTGCCAGGTGGTAAGGTCGTTCATCACACCCTTGGCGATGTTTGCAGGCTCCCCGCTCAACTTGCCGGAAGCCGGATCGAAGGGCTGCGCCATCAGCTGATCATTGCGGGCAAAAAGCAGGAATCCACCCGCGTAAACCGCGTTCGATAAAGAATGAAGCAGCGGGCGATTCTCCTTTCCATCCAGAGAGGCATAATAGACCGTGTCATTGGCCCACTTGGAAGGATCGTGATTAATAGCCAGGTAGAGAAAATGCTTGCCGTCGGGAAGAAAGTACGGCCAGCGGTGCGAGCTGTGCTGCGCAGTATCTACCTTAGTGACCGGGACCGGTGTTCCGCCAGTAGCATTGACCCGCACCAGGGGATTTAAAGTTGCCGGAGAGAAGAGGATCACGCCACCCGGTCCCCAGGTGCCTCCGCGACCGAATGGAGCATCAGCAATGACCTGAGGCGCACTGCCATTGACGTCGATGGTCTTCAGCTTGCCATCGGCAAAAAATCCCAACGAACGGCTGTCTGGCGACCAGAACGGAAATACCGCATTCTCCGTGCCGGGCAGTGGCTGCGCCTGTAGAGAGTCCATCGGACGCACCCAGATGGCAGTAGCGCCTCCCGGCTGGCTTGCCGTGAAGGCGAGGGCGGTTCCATCTGGCGACAGCACCGGCGGTCCAGCAGAATCGCCAGAGAGGTTTAACGTGGTCTTCTCGGGCGGGTTGATCACGGTCTTCGTCATCAATGCCGACGATGCAGAACGATTGACAAATGCTCCCGCGATGACGCCCAAGGCCAATGCAAGCGCGAGCCCGAGCGCCCAGCCGATCCGTTGGCTCGCTCGCGGTTTGGGATCGGCGGCATGCAAGGCAGGCATCCCCGCAGCGGAACTGCCGGTTGCAACCCACTGCAACTCCAGCTTGACGTCGTGCGCGGTCTGAAAGCGTTGCTCAGGTTCTTTCTGGAGGCATGTGGTGACGACGTGTTCAAATGCCGGCGGCGTCATGGGCTTTACCGCGCTGATCGGCTCTGGCTCTTTTTCCAGAATTGCCGATGCCAGAGAAATCTGACTCTTGCCCTCGAAGGGGCGTTTGCCTGCCGCCATTTCGTACAGTACGGAACCGAGGGCGAAGATATCAGAACGGGCGTCGGCCTCTTTGCCCTCGATTTGCTCCGGCGCCATGTATTGGACCGTGCCGACAATGGTGCCAGCCGTAGTCAGTGGACTTATAAGGTTGGCCCCGGTTGAGGTAGCAGCGACGGCAGTGAAGGATGGTGGCGCTCCTGAGCCAGAGCTAGCCTTGGCCATGCTCAGCGGCTTTGCTAATCCAAAGTCCATGAGTTTGGCACCGCTTTGTGTCAGCATGATGTTGCCGGGCTTCAAATCGCGATGCACGATTCCTCGCCGGTGCGCCACGTCCAGCGCTTCGCAAACTTCGATGCCGATCTTCAGCGCCTCCTTCAGCGGCAATGCGCCTTTTCTCAAGCGCTCGGCCAGCGTCTCACCTTCCAGATACTCCATGACCAGGAAAGCGATGCCGTCCTGATGCCCAATGTCATAAAGGGTGCAGATGCGTGGATGATTCAAGGCCGAGATGGCCCGCGCCTCGCGTTCGAAGCGCTCTCTCGCTTCAAGGTTTTCGGAATGGTGAGTCGGCAGGACTTTTATTGCAACGCTACGATCCAGGCGCGTATCGCGCGCTCGATAGACCTCGCCCATGCCGCCCGAGCCGAGCAGAGATTCAATTTCATAAGCGCCCAGCTTTGAACCGGAAGTTAAGGCCATCGGAGCGACATTATACTTCAGGGCACTGCGTTGTTTGCTTATTGCTGCCCGGATTTATAGACGACACCCCCAGCTGCACCTTTGGCTTTCGGAGGTAGTCCGCTCCGCCCTCACGATTAGTGCTGGGAAGTTGGCCAGTGTCTTCGAATCTGGGTGCTCCTTTTTAATTCCTTCTGCGCTCACCACTTTCTGGAAAGCAGCACTTGCCGTCTCCGTTTATACTTCTGCACACCCCCATGAGGCGCCACGTCCTCATCTTCGGTCTCGTCGGCGGCCTCCTCGTCGCCGCCCTCCAATACACCGAATACCGCTTCGTCATCATCCAACACTCCGTCGAGCTCTACGGTGCGCTCGTCGCCATCCTCTTCGCGACCTTCGGCATCTGGCTCGGCCTCCGCATCACGCGCCGTCGCGAAATCATCCGCGAAACAGTCGTGGTGAAGGAAGTGCTTGTCCCCGCAGAAGCCCCCGCCCTGGAACCCTTCGCTCCCAATACAGCTCGCCAACAGACCCTCGGCATCACGGCACGCGAGCTCGAAATCCTCACCCTGATCGCCCGCGGTCTCAGCAATCGCGAGATCGCCACGCAGCTTTTCGTTTCCGAAAACACCGTCAAGACACACTGTGCCCGCGCCTTCGACAAGCTCGGGGCCGCCCGCCGCACCCAGGCCGTCCAGCGCAGCAAAGAACTGGGTCTGCTGCCGTGAACTCGTCATCCGAAGGTACGATTTACAGCTCCATTCCTGCAAAATCATCCAAAAGAATGACGACATCCGGCCCTGCTACACCGTATCGTGACTCCATTCTCACTCGGCCCAGGAGCCTCACATGAAGAAAATCGTCCTCACCTTCGGCTTCATCTCCGGCCTCATGATCTCCGTCCTTATGGGCGGCTCGCTTCTCATCGCCGACAAGATTGGCTCCAGCCACAGCATGGTTCTGGGCTATACCATGATGGTGGCGTCGTTTCTGCTCGTCTACTTCGGCATCCGCAGCTACCGCGAGAACACCCTGGCCGGCCAGATCTCCTTCGGCCGCGCCTTCGCCTGCGGCATCCTGATCACCCTCATCACCTGCGTCTGCTACGTTGCCATGTGGGAGGTGCTCTACTTCAACTTTCTGCCCCATTACATGGACAACTATTTCGCTGCCCAGGTTCACAAGGCCCAGTCCTCCGGACTTGACCCCGCCTCTATTGCCGCGCAGGTCGCTGCCATACGTCGCTCTCAGCAGCTCTACCAGAACCCCCTCGTCAATGTGGCCTACACCTTCATGGAGCCCTTGCCTGTCGGCTTTATCATTACTGTCATTTCCGCTGCCATCCTCCGCCGCAAAGCTCCGGTCAAACCCACCGCCGCTTCCGTGGTAATGACCACATAAATCAAAAGGCCAGGGTGCAAGCCCCTGTCCTTCACTCTTCTGAGCTGTCAAACTGTTCTCATTAGGAGGTTGTATGGTTTCAATCACTGGCTTTGGCGGTATATTCCTGCGAGCAGATGATCCAAAAGGCCTGTATCAATGGTACGAGCAACATCTCGGTCTGGTGAAGTCCGGCGGGGCTTTCGGGTTTCCCGCGCCGACGCAACCCGCTCAGGTCATCTTCGCCCTTTTCAAACAAGACAATGCATATTTCCCTCCGGTGCAGAAAGCAATGCTCAATCTCCAGGTGGATGACTTGGACGGGGTGCTGGACCGTCTGGTAGAGGAAGGTGTCACCGTCGATCCAAAACGCGAAAGCTATGACTTCGGAAAGTTCGGCTGGATCACCGATCCGGAAGGAAATCGTGTCGAGCTTTGGCAGCCTGTCTCGAGCGACTAATGCCGAGCCGACCCAGATTGGCCCCACAAGCAGGCATAGCGCCTGCAACGCTTAGCCTGAGCAATTGGGACGCCGTGGCGCGTTTCTCGGGACCAAGCCGGAAACATAACTTCGGGGATTTCGCTGGTCTGCGCCTGAAGTCATCCTCTACCTGGAGCCTGAACTTAACGAGCAAGGGGTCCGAGGTTATAATCGGTGCCACTCATGGCGCTCGTTCTTGGGACAAAGCTCGGCCTTTATGAAATCCGGTCGCCGTTGGGCGCCGGTGGTATGGGCGAGGTATATCGCGCCAGCGACACGAAACTCGACCGCGACGTCGCGCTCAAGGTACTGCCCGCCGAAGTGGCGCACGATCCGGAGCGGCTCGCACGATTTCGCCGTGAGGCCAAGGTCCTTGCCCAACTCGACCATCCGAACATCGTTACGATCTACTCGGTCGAAGAAGCGGATGGCGTTCACTTCCTGACCATGCAACTGGTAGAAGGCCAGCCGCTTGACCGCCTGATTCCACCAGGTGGACTCCCGGTTGAACAGATCGTTGAGATCGCCGGAGCGCTGGGCGATGCACTGGCAGCGGCACATGATAAAGGCATCGTGCACCGCGACTTGAAGCCAGCCAATGTAATGGTTACGGACGAGGGCCGCGTTAAAGTACTGGACTTTGGACTGGCAAAGGATGTTCGCGGCTCCGATCCCGGCAATGCCACGATGACTTCGGCCAACCGAACCGAGGTCGGTATGGTCATGGGCACGCCTGCTTACATGTCCCCCGAACAAACTTCCGGCCGTCCACTCGACCATCGAACCGACATTTTCTCCTTAGGAGTGGTGTTGCACGAGATGGCGACAGGCCGGCGTCCATTCGAGGGAACTTCTTCGGCGGAGTTGATCTCTGCGATCCTGCGGGATACCCCGCCGCCGGTGACAGACTTGCGGTCGGATCTGCCTGGCGATCTGGCGCGCATCATCCGGCGCTGTCTGGAGAAAGATCCCCGCCACCGTCTGCAGACGGCGCGCGACGTCAGCAACGAGTTTCGCGATATGACGCGAACTGCCACTCGACCCATGCCGCTTTCCACCTCAAGCGCGCGTGTGGTAGTTGCCCAGGATTCCAGCGCCAGGCGCGCTGCTGAAGGCTTCTGGGTTGCAGTGTTGCCGTTCAAACACGGGGGCGTAAACGCGGAGGTGAAAGCCCTGGCCGATGGCTTATCGCAGGAAATACTCACCGGATTGTCCCGCTTCTCATACCTGCGCGTGATTGCCAGCGGTTCGACCGCGAAATATTCCAGCGAAACAGGAGACATCCGCGCGATCGGCAAGGAACTTGGCGCGCGCTACGTGATGGAAGGCAGCCTTCGACAGGCAGGAGCAAAAGTGCGGCTCGCGGTGCAGCTTGTCGATGCAACGAGCGGTACTCATCTCTGGGCCAACACCTACGAACGCGCTTTTGCTGCGGACGACATTTTCGCTCTGCAGGATGATCTGGTTCCGGGCATTGTCGCCACGGTTGCCGATCAGTACGGAGTTCTGCCGCGCAGCATGAGCGAAGCACTGCGCAGTAAAGGCGAAGACTCACTGACCCCGCACGAGGCCGTGCTCCGAGCCTTCAGCTATTTCAGCCGCATCACAGCTGAGGAACACGCCACGGTTCGGAGGATTCTCGAACGAGCCGTCCGCGAGGCACCGGATCATGCCGATAGCTGGGCTATGTTATCCATGATCTATCGGGGTGAATTTGCGCAGGGCTTCAATACCGGGCCCAACCCGTTGGATCGCGCCCTGGCGGCCGCCCAGCGCGCCGTGGATCTGGCTGCTACCCATGCTCTCGGCCACTATGCGCTGGCAACGGTCTACTTCTTCCGCAAGGAGACGATCTCCTTCCGTGTCGAGGCGGAGCGGGCCCTGGCGCTCAATCCGCTGGATGCCTCGGTGCGAGCCTATCTTGGCTTGCTGATCGCCGCGGCGGGCGAGTGGGACCGCGGCTGCCAGATAGTAGAGTCCGCAATGCAGCTGAATCCCAACTGTCCGGGATACTTTTATTTCGCCAGATGTTGCAACGGTTACCGGCAGGGCAAGTACGCGGAGGTACTGGAGGCCGCGGCTCGCGTCAACATGCCGAGCTACTTTCATACCCACGCGCTGCGTGCGGCCGCGCTTGGCCAGATGGGCCGGCAAGAAGATGCCCGGAAAGCGTTGGAGGATTTGCTGGCCCTCCGTCCCGACTTCGCCGCCGTAGCTCGCCAGGAGTATGCCAAATGGTACGCCCCCGAACTGATCGAGCAGCTGATTGAAGGTCTGCGCAAAGCCGGGCTGGAAATACCGGAAGCCGGAGCCATCGCCGACCAGAAGAGTTCGACTCATTCAAGCTCCTCGATGTTGCGTACCGGCGCTGTCCCCGCTTCCGGTGCCGGGCGCGCCGAGGAAGGCTTCTGGGTCGCGGTGCTGCCGTTCAAGTACAGCGGAAGCAATGCGGATCTCGCGGCCCTCGCGGATGGACTGACCGAGGATATTGTTACTGGGCTGTCGCGTTTTTCCTACCTCAAAGTTATCGCCCGAAGCTCTACCACGCGCTATGCCAGTGGAGCAGTGGATGTGCGCTCGGCGGGCACGGAGCTGGGCGCTCGCTTTGTGATGGAAGGCAGTTTGCGCCAGGCGGGAACCAAACTGCGCCTGGCTGTGCAACTGGTGGACGCGGTTTCGGGCGCCCATCTGTGGGCGGAGACCTATGAGCGCAACTTTAGTCCGGAGGCGATTTTCGCGCTCCAGGACGAACTCGTTCCCCGCATTGTGTCCACCATCGCCGATGCCCATGGGGTTCTGCCCCATACCATGAGCGAAGAGATCCGGAGCAAGAGTCCTGAGCAGCTAACCCCGTTTGAGGCGGTGTTGCGTGGTTTCAGCTATGCCGAGCGCGCTTGCCCCGAGGAGCATGCCGTGGCGCGGGACGCGCTGGAGCGCGCCGTTCAAGTGGCTCCGAACTATGCGTATGCCTGGGCCATGTTGTCGCTCCTCAATTCCGCTGAGCATGAAATGGGATTTAACCCGAAGCCCGAACCTTTGGAACGCGCGCTCCAGGCCGCGCGGCGCGCGGTCGAGCTCGACTCCGCCGGTCATCGGGGCTATCAGGCTCTGGCCATCGTTCTGTTCGCCCGAAAAGAAGTGCAAGCGTTCCGAACTGCCGCGGAGAAGGCGATCGCGCTCAACCCAATGGACGGATGCAACGTCGCCTTATTAGGCGCCTATATCGCATACGCGGGCGAATGGGAGCGGGGCTGCGCGTTGGTGGAGCAGGCTGTGGACCTCAATCCTCATCATCCCGGATGGTACTGGTTTCCCCTGTCCTTCAATGCCTACCGCAAACGGGACTACCATGGCGCATTGGACTTCGCGCTCAAGGTTAATCTGCCTGGCTTCCACTCTTCGCACATGGCGCTCGCCGTAGCCTACGGGCAGCTTGGCCAGCGGGACGAAGCGGCCAAAGCTGTGCGGGAACTGCTGAAGCTGAGACCGAATATTGCCATCATCGCGCGGCCGGCGCTCCGGATGCGGTTCGATCCGGAACTCGCCGAACACATAATCGACGGGCTCCGGAAGGCAGGCCTGGAGATTGAAGACGCGAGCGGATAGATATCCGCAAGGCGGCGTCGAGCAGTTCCCCGATCAGTGTCCGACTGTCGTCGACATTCTCTTCGTGAGTGATGTCACGGGAACGCGTGCCATACGGCCGCGAAGGCGAAGGACTATATCTTCCACCCAATACGAGAAGCGTTGAAATGCGCCCGCTTCCAGCACGGTGCGCGAGGGACGCAAGAACACTACGGGGGAATCGCACGCACGCAAAGGCCGATGAGCTTCGACAACGTTTCTTATTTCAGCAACACATACCGCCCGCCGTCTGTGGCGGCGATCATCAGATTCATCAAGACGATCATCAGGTCGTAGTGCCAGCCATAGGTTTTCTCTCCCCAAAATCCGGTGTGCCAGGAGAAGATTTTCTTCTGGATCGCTCCCAGCATGAGTGCGATCAGGCCGAAAGCGGCGAGTTGAGTGAGGACGCCAAAGGCGACCCCCAGGCCGCCGGCGACCTCGGCGATCCCGAGAAAAATGGTGAAGCCCTTCGACATCCCGATGCTCTTCGAGCGCTCCGCCGGATTTCTTAGATGGTTGTAGCCGCTATCGATGAAAACGAGGCCCACCATAAGTCGAAGCAGAAGCAGGCCAAGGTCAGTAAAGCGAGCGAGTTGCGGAAACATCGCTAAGATTCTCCTGTTCTTACCATCGCCGAGCCGGAGCGGCACCATCCACGTGGAGTATCTCTCCGCTGACGTGAACTGCCTGCGCCAGGTAAAGAACGGCATTGACAATATCCTGTACTGTCGCCTTTTGCACCGCCGGCAGCAACTTCGAGTCGTTAGGATCATCCGGGTGCATCGGTGTATCCACTTCACCAGGGGCGACGGCATTAAAGCGAATGCCATCTCTTGCATACTCGGTTGCGAGGCTCTGGGTTGCCGAGTTCAAGCCACCCTTGGTAATCATCGAAATCGAGCCATTTACGCCTGCGATGGGCCGATCGGCCAGTGCCGCGGTAATGCTGACAACGCACCCCGACTTCTGTTTCAACATCTCTTTCACAGTGAGCTGAGTAATGTAGAAGAATCCGAGCAGATTAGTGGAGACAAGGGCGTCGAAATCGTCGATGGTGAAATCAGTGAAAGGCTTGGTTAGGAAGATGCCGGCGTTATTCACCAATACATCGATGGTCCCGAAGTGGTTGATTGCCGCCGCGACTGCATCGACAGCAGTTTGTTGCTTGCCGATATCGCCATCCAGGAGGACCAGGCTGCCCGAGGCGGTCAGCTTACGATTGGCTTTACGAGACGTGGCGACGACGTTATAACCCTCGCTCAGAAACCCCTCGACTAAACCCGCACCAATCCCCCCCGATGCCCCAGTTATGATTGCTGTTTTCTTATTTGACACAAATGACCTTTCGTTTCAAAAAGGTTCGAAACCGTGGCGAAATTGTATGGCGCAGAACAGCCAGGCCTCATTTAGAGAGCATACGAATCCACAAACGGATGAGATTTCTTTTACCCACCAGTGGCACGTTGTTCCGATTCAATCAGCAGCAGCATCACATCATAAGCCTTGGAGCAAGACAATTAGACGATAGTATCGACAATACTTTGGTATGAAGTTCTCTATGATCGATGGGCTGGTTGCATTGCAGGGACAAGTCGTCGCTACGGCGTTTGTCGGCACTGGCCTGTATTCAATGTTCGGCAAGGCCGCTCGCCATGGTAAGCAACATGTTATTCATGGATTTCGACTCAGTGGGGTATTGTTCCTGGAATCGTTATACAGTTTGCCCAGCAGAGTGATCTGAGTTACATCACGGGAAAATCGCATTCCATAACTGCATTCTCCGTCAACTGTTTCGCAGGCTACGTCTTCACCCTATAATCGGGCGTGCCGGTGACGACCCCCATCGATTTCTTTCGGCGCATCACGCCTGGAATTGAAACTGTCCAATCCACTTTCAGCTTGCCACGCCATCGTCACATGCGAGCGTATGCCAGCGTTGTCGTGGCTGGAGGCTTTGTGGAGGCTGGTTACATCGGCCGCATTCATGCGGCAGAAGGCGATGTCCTGATCCACCCTGAGCTAGACTGCCACGCTAATCGGAAAGTGCCTGCGGGCCTCCGACTGATTCGGCTGGACTGGTCACACGGGAAGCCCGCAAGCGGCTTTTATCGGTTGAGGAACGAATTGGACGATTTGGCGAAAACTGCCGAAAGAGATCCACGAGACGCGGCGCAACTGCTGGAGGATGCTCTTAGTCAGAATCAGGCCAGTCCAGACGGCGTGAAGAATGACTGGCCTGATCTGTTGGCCGAGGCGTTGGAGCAGGACAGCGACCTGGCCATCGGCCAGTGGGCGCATTCGAACCACCTCGCGCAGCAGACCGTGTCGCGAGGCTTTTTCGCCGCGTACGGTGTGGCTCCGGAGGTCTTTCGCGCGGAGTCTCGTGCTCGCGCGGCGTGGCTGCGCCTGATCCGTGGCTCCGATTGCCTGTGCCAGATCGCGGTGGAAAGCGGCTTTGCCGACCAGGCCCACATGACGCGATGGATTCACCGGATTACGGGGGCACCGCCCGGAGCGTGGCGGAAAGTATGCGTGCCTCCGCTCGCTAGCCGACAGCGGGCCTGATTTCTGCCGGCGAGCCACCTCGAGTCCTGGCCGCGGCGACGCGCTTTTCTATCTGCTGGGGGCTGTAATCTCATTACCAACAACTTACCCGGTTAGTGCGATAGATGATTTAGTTGATCCAGCGCCTGCTGGGCCGGCTCCCGTTCGATGACCGTCGGGGCGTTTTGCACGGCTCTTTCAATGTCCGGTTTGAACTGAATCAGGCCGAAGCTTCCGACCAGTTCTTCTCCAGCCTCCTGGATGACAAAGAAGGGATCGTGCAGTGCACGACCCACTATTTCGGTCAGTTGCTGTAACTGTTCTTGTCCAATCGTCCCCTTCATCTGTGCAATCGCGGCGAGAGCATACATTCGCACTCGCTCCGGAACACCCGGGCGCGCATAGGTGAACAGGATCTGCGCCGCTCTTGGGTCCTTGGTGGCGGCGAGCGCATTGAGTAGCGCCGTCATGACGTGCACCTCGGGATTCATCGCCGCCCTTGTCTTCAGCACCTCGAACGCGTGCGGATTTCTCGACTTGCCCAACTGCGCAGCCGCCGCCGCCTCCACTGCGTAGCTGGAATCAGCGTTCAAGGCTTTGACAAATACCTTATAAAGTGACGCATCAGCTTGAAAATGACCTAACGCGGTAATGGCCGCGCTGCGCACGTGGTTGTTCGGCTGTTGCAAGGCGGCGACCAGGGCAGCTTTAGCCTGATCCGTTCCCACACTCCCCAGGCCGGTCGCGGCCACCGCACGCACGGCGTAGAACTCATCGGTCTGGAGCACGTGCGCAAGCGCGGCAGCGCGGATACCGGGGTCAGCTTTCGTCATCGCGCCCAGTTGTTGCGCCGCCCACAGGCGACTCAGCATCGCTGGATCCTTTTCGGCTTGCGCAATCAGCGCATTGACAGCTTGTTCGAACTGCAGCGTCTTGTCGATAAAACTGTTGGGATCGAAGTCCACCCACAGCGGTTCAAAGTCCAGTGGAATCTCGAACTCCTGCCGCGGCTGGTTATCGCGAATCTGTACCCGCTTTCGCTCACCATGGGCGCCGTAGAAGGCCACTTCGATGGGCATATCGAAGATTGGCGTCATCGCATCGGTTTTCTGAGTTTGCGAGACGATCAAGTTTTCGGCCTTGAGTTTAGGTTCATATCTGACCTCGACCCGATAGTCGGGATGTCCGGCCATGAATACCCACTCGCGAAAGAACCAACCCAGTTCCTGCCCGGTAGTGGCGCGAATTGCGCTGATCAGGTCGGGAGTGTCGACGGTTTGGGCTTGATGACTCACCAGGTAACTGTGCAGTGCGCGAAACAAGGGCTCGTGCTGCGAAGCCGGCCTGGACGCAGCTTCACTGCCGTCGACTACATACCGCAGCATGTCGAGGATGGCCGCACCTTTCGCGTGCGTAATCGCGTCGAACATCTGCATCGGATCGGTGTAGTGACGATCGACGATCGGCCTCCGGTAGTCATTGCGCTCCTGCGCCTGCTCGTCCAGCTGATCCTCGTAAATCGCCAAGCGATAGGCATCCTCGCCGGCTTGATGCTGGGTGTAAAGCGCCTCCAGATAGGTCGCAAACCCTTCGTTGAGCCAGATGTTGGCCCAGTCGCGGCCCTGCACATAGTCGCCAAACCAATGCTGCCCCAACTCGTGCGAGACAAGGTAGGTGCTGGGATAGTCCTGGTCGGCGCGCTCATCGTGCAGTGTCCACTCCGTCAGCGTGGTTGCGCTGACATTCTCCTGACCACCAAAGATAAAGTTGTGCGCCGTGGTCTGCGCGTACTTTTCAAAGGGGTACTCAACTCCGGTGGCACGCGAGAAAAACTCGATCATGTCGGGGGTCAGATGGAAGGATCGTCGCGCGGTGGCCTCATCCACATAGTCGGGAACGTAGTAGTCGACCGGCTTGTCGCGGTAATGGTCGGATAGCTTTCGCCACGGACCTACAGCAAGCGACACCAGGTAGGAGCTGTGCGGAACGCTTTCCACCCAATCGTAGGTTGCCTGTCCCCCGGCGTGAGTTAGGCTCACCAGCCTGCCGTTGGAGACTACACTCTGACCTTCCGGAACCGTCGTCACCGTCTCGCTGGTCGCCATGTCGTTCGGGTAATCCCAGCAAGGAAACCAATAGTGGTTGAACTCTGCCTCGCCCTGCGAGTACACCTCCTGCGGACGCTTTGGGTAGTCTGGCGAGGGGTTGGTGAAGAATAATCCTGTCCGCGGAAAGCCGTGATACGCGATGCGCACATTTAACGTGCTGCCGGGATCGTAATCGCGATTCAGGGTGATCCAGAGGTGCGGGTCTTCGCGAACATAGGCAAGCGTGATCGGCCTATCGTCATGCTGTTCTAAGGTGACCGAATCAATCGTCAGCTCGGAACTATGGAGATAGAACCTGTGGAAGGGCGCTTCAAACGGCCGGAGGGTGATTACTTCATCGCCGAAGACTTCGCCTTTGGCCTCGTCAAAATGCAAGGTCAGCTTGTAGTTGTCGACATGGTAGCTTCGGTCAGGGGGCCACTGCCAAACATCCGGATTGCCGAAAACGTGCGCTTCTGTCTGGCCGGCCGCATTCACTTGACCGGCAAGCATGGCGCAGAACACGAAAGCGACTAGTCCAAGTTGTCGCCTCACTCTTTGGGATGTCAGCATAACATCTCTTCCAGCGAATGTGTCACGCGACAGGCTCGAGGCAAGCCCTATGGGCACACTCGAAGTTGAAGCTTCCCGGGGAGACTTCGCTTAAGCGCAGAATCGCGTTATGTAATCCGTCCGGGAACAGGTCGCTTCTGGCATCCTAAGTGTAGCCAACGCTAACGATCTCACGCGCTACGGGCCGCGTCTTGAACGTATTTGACCTGGCTGGGGGTTGGTAAAGGCGGTAGGGGCGCGCGATGCGCCCCCACGCAACAGGAAAAGCGACGACTTCGCAGATGTAACGAACAGCAACAGCGCGAAGTCGAAAGCTTGTTTCGCCTTAGGCAAGGTCGTAGCGATCAAGGTTCATTACCTTGTTCCACGCAGCCGCGAAGTCCTTCACAAATGCCTGCTTCGAATCGTCGCAAGCATAGACTTCCGCAAGCGCGCGGAGCTGGCAGTTCGAGCCGAAGAGAAGATCGACACGAGTGCCAGTCCACTTGACTCCGCCCGTCTTGCGGTCGCGCCCCTCATACACGCCTTCGGATGAAGAGGGCTTCCACTCCGTGTTCATGTCGAGGAGGTTGACGAAGAAGTCATTCGTCAGCGTCTCGGGTCGCTTGGTGAAAACGCCGTGCTTCGACTGCCCGAAGTTGGCATGTAGAGCGCGCATTCCGCCGACGAGAACGATCATTTCAGGGGCGGTCAGGTTCAGCAACTGCGCCCGATCCACCAGCAGTTCCTCCGGCGATGTCCCGTTTTGCTTGCCGAGGTAATTACGGAACCCATCCGCCTTGGGCTCCATTACGGAGAATGAGTGAACGTCAGTGTGCTCCTGCGAAGCATCTGTGCGTCCTGGAGAGAAGGGGACCTTGACGTCGTGCCCGGCCTTTTTCGCAGCTTCCTCGACGGCCGCGCAGCCGCCCAGAACGATCAGGTCAGCCAACGAAACCTTCGTCTTGCCGGTCTGCGAGCTATTGAAATCCTTCTGGACAACCTCCAGCTTCCGAAGGACTTTCGCCAATGCAGCCGGCTGGTTCACTTCCCAATCCTTTTGCGGAGCGAGGCGAATGCGCGCCCCGTTCGCGCCGCCGCGCTTGTCGGAGCCGCGGAAGGATGCCGCCGATGCCCAGGCAGTCGTGACCAATTCGGAGATGGACAGTCCGGAAGCGAGAATCTTTGCCTTCAGCGCAGCAATGTCCTTATCCCCGATGAGTTCATGATCGACTGCGGGAACAGGATCCTGCCAGATCTGCGGCTCCCTAGGAACGAGGGGGCCGAGGTAGCGCGGAATCGGCCCCATGTCGCGATGGGTAAGTTTGAACCACGCCTTGGCAAACGCGTCTGCGAACTGATCTGGATGCTCGTAGAAGCGCCGGGAAATCTTTTCGTAAGCAGGATCGAAACGCAGGGCGAGGTCAGTAGTCAGCATGGAAGGCGCGTGACGTTTGGAGGGGTCGTGCGCATCGGGGACGGTACCGTTGCCGGCACCATTCTTCGGTGTCCACTGGTGGGCACCGGCCGGGCTCTTGGTGAGCTCCCATTCGTAGCTGAACAGGTTCGCGAAAAAATTATTGCTCCACTTCGTAGGTGTGGTGGTCCAAATGACTTCCAGGCCGCTGCCGATCGCGTCACCACCTTTACCGGTGCCGAATTTGCTCTTCCAGCCGAGGCCCTGCTCCTCGATGCCGGCAGCTTCCGGCTCTGGGCCAACCAGCTTCGCATCACCCGCGCCGTGGGTTTTGCCGAAGGAGTGCCCGCCGGCAATAAGCGCAACCGTCTCTTCGTCATTCATCGCCATGCGGGCGAACGTCTCTCGGATATCTTTTGCCGCGGCAAGGGGATCGGGATTTCCATTGGGTCCTTCCGGGTTCACGTAGATCAGCCCCATCTGAACCGCGGCGAGGGGATTAGCGAGATCATGATCGCCGCTGTAACGCTCGTCGGCCAGCCACTTGCCTTCCGAGCCCCAATAGATGTCTTCTCCGGGTTCCCAGACATCTTCGCGACCGCCGCCAAAACCGAACGTCTTGAAGCCCATCGACTCAAGGGCAACATTGCCTGCGAGAATCATGAGGTCGGCCCAGGAGATTTTGCGTCCATACTTCTGCTTGATCGGCCAGAGCAGCCGGCGTGCCTTGTCGAGGTTTACATTGTCCGGCCAGCTGTTAAGGGGCGCAAAACGCTGTTCGCCGGAGCCTGCTCCGCCACGGCCGTCGCCGATACGGTACGTACCCGCGCTGTGCCACGCCATACGAATAAAAAGTGGCCCATAGTGGCCGAAGTCGGCTGGCCACCACTCCTGCGAGTCTGTCATCAAGGCATGCAAGTCCTTGATCACAGCCTTCAGATCGAGGCTCTTGAATTCCTCTGCGTAGTTGAAGTCCTTGCCCATGGGGTCGGACTTGGGGGAGTGTTGATGCAGGATATTCACGTTTAGTTGATTCGGCCACCAGTCGGTATTCGTCTGGGACCGAGCGCCGTGAGCGACCGGACACTTCGCTACGGTTGATGAACTTGGCTCCTGAGTGTGGGGAGCAGTTGTTCCAGGTGCTACTGCGAGTTCTTTATTCATAATGTCCTCTTCTTCTACAATGCCTTCTTCTGGGGTCGAATAAATGAAGAAACTATGACGAACGGCGAAGGCGTTGACGTTCCCATGTGCACGATCGCCGCTCTTATCAAGGTTCTTGCGTTCGGAGATGTGGGATGAGATCCCATCGGATACATGCTGTTTGGTTAAGTTCTTGCACTGCAGCGGCGACAGAGGCCAAAGACCTCGATCAACGGCTGCGTCAGATCAAAGCCATCCGGCACGTGCCGGGATAGCCGTTTGAAATCGATGAACTCCCCTTCGATGTCCTGCACAGATTTACATCGGGAGCAGACCAGGTGGTGATGAGGTTGAAGATTGCCGTCTACGCGCAATGTCGACGCATGAGGAGTGACCTCTCGCAGCAGCCCGCACTCGATAAAAAGCCGCAGATTGTTATAAACCGTAGCGAGAGAAACGGATGGAATGCGCCGCCGGACGGCGGCGTAAATGTCTTCCGGAGAGTGGTGTCCGTGGGCGGCGATAACGGCCTCATAGATCACCTGACGCTGGTGCGTGACCGCCAAGCCGTGCTTCGCGGCCAGCTCACGGAACTGTTCATGGGTAAAGCGCATAATTATCGAATGATAATTAGTATAAAACAATCGGAAGCAGTGTCAAACCTGGAGCGACACATAAGGGCGGTCGTGTAGGCAACGGCAACCCGATTGGTCTTAACGCATTATTGCGCCACATCCTTTTCCTGCGCTATCGCGGCGGTCTGATCCGCTTCCTTACTTCCGCCTTCCAGCGTGAACTCCAACACCTCCTGTGGTGCCGACGATGTCCACACGGGAGCGAATGACAGGCGATGGAGAGGCGTCGGCCCTTTCTCGCGCAGCATCTTCAAATGTCTCGGCGTGCTGTAGCCCTTGTTGGAGGCCAGACCGTATTCGGGAAACACGGGGTCCCACGCACTGATCATCGCGTCGCGTTCTACTTTGGCGATGATGGATGCGGCGGCGATGGAGGCCGACAACGCGTCGCCGTGGATGATCGGAGTCTGTTGGCAGTCGCAGGCGAGGCGCAGCGCATCGATCAGTAGATGGTCAGGACGCAGTGTGAGCATCGCCACCGCCTCTTCCATGGCGCGCTTCGACGCCCAATAGATGTTGATCTGGTCGATTGTGGCCACGTCAACGGCGGCGATTGCCCAGGCCAGCGCGTGCTCTCGAATGCGGGGCGCGAGTTTTTCGCGGGTCTCACGGTCCAGCAACTTGGAGTCGCGCAGTCCGCGAATACGATAGCCCGGATCAAGGACTACTGCCGCGGCGACAACTGGTCCAAACAGCGAGCCTCGCCCAACTTCATCCACGCCGGCGACCAGCTTGGCCCCGCAACTCCAGGCCAGCTTTTCATACTTCAATGTGCACTTTAGCCGCTTCAACAAGCGAAGTTTGAGCGTAGCTTTGGAGACTGTTTCGGCGTTGCCATCGCTGCTCGGTTTTCTTGTTTTAGACTTCACGGCGCGGAGAACACACCTGGGACAACACTGATTCTAAAGCAGATTCGGTAAGCCGCGCTCGGCCGAATTGAAATTTGTGAACGAATAGCCAGGCCCATCCCGCAGACACAAGTCCCGCTCGTTCTTCCGCATCGCTGCCACTAGCCCCGGAATCCAATGAAACAGCTAGAATAGGGACAACGATGCATCGGGTGTATTTCGACAACAACGCAACTACTCCGCTTCTGCCCGAAGTGTTTGAGGCAATGCGTCCCTACTTCTTCGAGAAGTTTGGAAACGCTTCCTCCATTCACCAGCAGGGCCAGCAGGCGCGTTCCGCGGTAGAGCGTGCTCGTGAGCAAGTCGCGGAGTTGCTGAACTGCCGTCCGGCGGAGATCGTTTTCACCAGCGGCGGCACCGAGGGCGACAACCTGGCGCTCTTCGGATTGGCCAGGCCCGGTGATCACATCATCACTTCGGCGATCGAGCACCATGCTGTTTTGAATTCCTGCCATCGTCTGGAAGAGATGGGATGTAGCGTGACATATTTGCCGGTGGATGGCCGTGGGCTGGTCGATCCCGATGACATTCGACGGGCGCTGCGAGCGGAGACCAGGCTCATCAGCATCATGTTCGCGAACAACGAGACCGGCGTTTTGCAGGCGGTGAACGACATCGGGAAAATCGCCTCTGAAGCCGACGTCTACTTCCACACCGACGCGGTGCAGGCCGCAGGAAAAGTTCCGATTGACGTCAAAGAGATCGGCTGCGATTTGTTGACTATCTCGGCGCACAAGTTCCATGGCCCGCAAGGCACGGGCGCGCTTTTTGTGCGCAAAGGTACTCTGCTGCAGCCCCTGATGTATGGCGGGCGGCACGAGCGTTCACGCCGCGCCGGAACCGAGAATTTGCCGGGCATTGTTGGATTAGGAAAGGCGGCGGAGATTGCGCAAACAGGTTTTGTCGACGGCAGTGTCGCGCAACTTACGGCGCTTCGCGACCGGCTGGAGAACACGGTCCTTGAGAGTATTGAGCAGGTCGCGGTGAATGGCGGTGGTGCGGCGCGAACGCCGAACACCTCGAACATCAGCTTCGATTGCATCGAAGGTGAAGCGATGGTGATCGCGCTCGATCTCAAGGGGCTGTCAGTCTCAACCGGTGCGGCGTGTTCGTCGGGAGCAATCGAGCCTTCGCATGTGCTGACCGCTATGGGCCTGTCGGCGGACCGCGCGCGCGGCAGCATTCGCTTCAGCCTGGGCAAGCAGAACACCGCTGAGGACGTGGAATTTGCGCTGGAGTTGATTCCGCAGGTAGTGAATCGGCTGCGCGAGATCAGCCCGGTGTATAAGAAGGCAGCTGTCAGCTCTCAGCCTTCAGCTCTGAGCTGAAAGTCGCCATTCGCTTTTCGGAAGACTGTGCCAATAGTTGGTTTGCTAGCTAATTCCTAATGCCGAATTCCAAGACCATCGCCGTAGCCATGTCGGGCGGTGTGGATTCCTCCACCGTCGCGGCCATGCTGTGTCAGCAGGGCTACCCCGTTGTGGGACTTACGCTGCAGCTCTGGAACCAGCGGCGCCTTGCCGGAGATAACGGTATGCCCGAGTCGTCCCACGGACGGTGCTGTTCCATCGACGATGTGTACGACGCCCGTCGCGTGGCCGAGACACTCGGCATCCCGTATTACGTGGTCAGCCAGGAGAAGCGCTTCGAGCAGGATGTGGTCCGGCCATTCGTCTCCGAGTATCTTTCCGGTCGCACCCCGATTCCGTGCAGCTTGTGCAACAACCATTTGAAGTTCGATCAGTTGCTGATCACAGCGCGGCAAATCGGCGCAGAGCTACTGGCGACGGGACACTACGCGCGCAATGAATTCGACGAGGCCAGCGGCCGTTGGCTGCTGAAGCGGCCTGCGGACCGCAGTAAGGACCAGACGTATTTCCTTTTTGGCCTGACCCAGGAGCAGTTGAGCCGGACGCTCTTCCCGCTGGGCGAGATGCGCAAGCCCGATGTCCGCGAGGAGGCCAAGCGCGCCGGCTTGCGTCTGTTCGAGAAGCCCGACTCACAGGAGATCTGCTTTATCCCCGGCGGCGATTACAAGCAGTTTCTGGATGCCTATCTCGAGGAGCAAGGCGAGGAGATTCCCGATACGGCCGGCGAACTGGTCACCACGACCGGCGAAGTCATTGGCAGGCACAGCGGGATACACAATTTCACCGTTGGTCAGCGCAAGGGGCTGGGTATTGCCACGGGCTCGCCGCTCTATGTGATCGAGATTCGGGGCGACCAGCGGCAGGTCGTCGTCGGCAATGGAGAGGATCTGCTCTCGCAAACCTTGCGTGCGGCTCGTGTGAACTGGGTTGCGATTGACCATCTGCGCGAGCCGATGCGCGTACAGGCCAAGATCCGCCATCGTCACGAGCCGGCCAGCGCGACCATCGAGAACAGCGGCCATGACGCGGTGACGGCAATCTTCGACGAGCCGCAGCGCGCCATTACGCCTGGCCAAGCGGTAGTTTTCTACGATGGCGATGTGGTGGTAGGCGGGGGATGGATTAGCTAGGGCACCCGGTCTCTTCTATTTCTATCCGGGATCTCGTCATGGCCGGTGAAACTCGTCAGCTAGCCACTGATCTGCCTTCAAATGAACATCTCGTCCGAGGGCCCGCCATTGCGGCGCTTCTGTTGGTTGAAATAAGCGCCTACTCCGGTGCTGATGGCCTGCATGATGCCCGAAACCTGGCGCACGGGTGACATCACCGAGTGTTGCACCTTCTCGGAAGTTTCCTCGATGCGATCCATGGTGCGCGTCAACATCTCGTCGCCGCGAATCACCTGTAGCCGCATGCGATCGACGGCATCGTTGACGGTAGTGTCGATGCGCTCCACGCTGCCTCGGGCGGTGGTGCTGATGTAGCTCAGGTTGTCCAGCAAGACGTCGACCTTGGGACGCGCCGTCTCCATGAAGGCCTTAACGTCTTGCTGTATGGTTTTGACGTTGTCGATGACGGGAAGCACGCGCACCTGCAAGGTGTTCGTAGTGTCTTCCACTCTGTCGGCCAGCGCCTCCATGCGGGCGCTGAGCTTGCGGACAGCAATGTACATGCCAAGCAGAATCACCATTTGCAGCACAACCGCAACTGAGGTGATGGCGATAAAAAAGGTCAGTCTTTCATCCATAGCAAACCGTTCCCAATACTCTAGTGGGGGTCAAACCTGCCTCCAAGCGATGCAGAGCAGAGCGCCGGGGAACAGGTTACAAAATCCGGAGTTTCAACAGAAAAACTCGCCGGATCAGCAATCACGCAACTCCATCCGGCGATCTGGACATGCAACATTGCGGCAGCCTGCCTGAATTTGCAGGGCACAACCTAGGGCACGTTAGGCGTTGCACCTTCGCCGTTTTCAGTAGTCACCTCGCGGTAAGCCTGGCGTCCGGCCTCATAGGCGGAACGTATTTGTTCTTTCTGCTGATTCAGATAGTCGCGTCCCTTTTCCGCCCAGGTACCTGCCTGTTCGCGCGCCTGCCGGGCTCGTTCCTTCATATTTTCGCGGCCGTCCTCCGCGGCATCGCGGAGTTGCTGACGTAACTCGTCGCCAGCCTTCGGAGCGTACAAAATTCCTACCGCGGCGCCGATGCCCAAGCCCGCTAAAAACCACAAAAAACCACTGCCATCGCGATCCGACATAAACGCCTCCTTGAAAAACCCGCGAGTCCGGATGTTAGCACCCGTACTAGAGAATTACAAACTCGTGTAGCGGCAGATTCGAGCAGCGAACCACCAGGAAGTGGATGCAGAAAGGCAGCTCTTCGCGGCCCCGGGATTCGTTATGCCTGCATTTTTTTCAGAAGCACAATCTGCCCCAGATGATACACATGATGTTCGAGAATGCCGTGCGCTTCGCCGTAGAAAGTGCGTTTCCCGGCAGCCGTCATTTGGTCCAGCTTCGTGGCATCTAGCTTCGCCAGCGCTTGGCGGAAGACACGATTGGAGTCGCGGAATTGGTCGAGCGTCCTGCGCCAATTCTCCTCGGTTGGAGCGGGCATGGGCGGGAAGTTCAGCTCCTCCACCAGTCCAGCGCGCAAGCCGGCGAGCCGCTGTGCAGCGACGTTTTCCCAGAAGGTCATGTGCATCACAATTTCCCAAATAGTGTGGGCGGATGGGATTGGCCGCGCAGCCGCCTCCCGAACCGAGATACTGTCGAGGACTGGCCAAACAGCCTCGCCATGCCAGGGCTCGCCCTGCAGCACGCCATCATAATGATCAAGAATGCGTTGCATTGCAGACATCGGCCTCCTAACCTCCAAAAACTATATCACAGGTTAGACTTCGGGGAGATCTTGACCAGAGAGCGCTTGCTAACCGCACAAGCGCACCTCGCCGGATTTCCCAGACCTCAGCCGCTGACGTCCTTCGGGCTCTTCGTATAAGATTCTTGCCGCAGACTTTTTGTGCTTCAGGAGGGACGATGAAGGTTATTCGTTGGGGAGTTTTTCTGATGAGTATGATCGCGGTTATCTCGACGTCCATGCTGGCACAGGACGACGACAAGCCGGCCAAGCCTCTATCCAGCCGGTCGGTCGCGCAAGCTAAGATGCCGCCGCTGCCACAGCCTGCTCCGGAAATGACCAAGCTGATCAAGATCTTGTCGGGGAACTGGACGGTTACGGAGAGGTCCGAGCGCAGTCCGATGTTTCCCAACGGCGGAAGCGGCAAGGGGACAGCCAGAATGTGGGCGGGGCCGGGCGGTTTGTCGCTGATGGAGACGTATCACTCCAGCGGCATAATGGGTAGCAACTTTACTGGATTCGGAACGTTCTGGTGGGACCCCAAGGAGCAGGTTTATCGCGGCCTGTGGTGTGACAGTCTGACACCGAATGGCTGCGACGCCAGCGGCACCACCAAATGGGACGGCGAGACCCTGGTAGGAATGATGGAAAGCGAAATGAACGGGCAGAAGACCGTCTCAAAGTTCACCTATTCCAACTGGCAGCCCGATTCTTTCGTCATGACGATGGCGACGGGCCCCGATGCGAACTCATTGAAGGATATGGTAACCATCACTTACACCCGGTCCGCGGCCGGAGGCAAGACGGGGCAGTAGACGGAAGAGGAAATGAGGAAAGGGAAGAAGGCCCCACGCTATCGACGTTCGATTGGGGTGCCATTTCACCCTTCCCACACGAAAGCGTCGAACACGCTCCTTTCGGTAAAACCGAGGCGCTTGTAGAGACCAACGGCGCGATCGTTCATCTCGGTCACGGTCAACGTCAGCCGATTGCAACGCCGGTTGGCCAGAGAGTTTGCGGTGAAAGCGATAAGGTTCTCGCCAATGCCTTGTCGTCGGCATTCGGGCAGCAGACAGACCTGGGTGACATGTCCGACGTCATCCTTCACACGCGAGCAGAGGATTAATCCCACCAGCACATTGGTTGGACGGTGAATGGCCGCGAACGAGGACTCTGCATCGAAGACGCCGCAACCGGGGAAACGCACAATGTTGTTTAGGAAGCGTATTGAGCCGGCATGACTGCGGTACTGGTCGTTGATCTCAGAATCGATATGGGCGCGATACGAGGCTGTAATGACGCTGGCCGCGGGTTGGTAATCCTGCTCCAGCCAGGGGCGAATCACGATGTCGTGGGTCAGGCCCATGGGGGGAATGCGGTGAGGTTCGCCATGGCGCAATTGCAGTTCGAGAAACAGCCGACGATATCGCTGGAAGCCCGCGGAGGAGAACACGCCCGCCAAGTCGTCGGTGGGGTGAGTCAACAACTGCGCTTCTACGCGATGGATCCCGGGCGATTGTTGCAGGGTCTCGATTACGTGTTCGGCCATCTGCGCCTCAACCTGGCGAGCGTCGCAGCGGCGCGATAGGACAAACAGGTCTCCAACGACACCCTTGCTGCCTTCATACACGAAGAAGGAATAACCTACGATGCTGCCGCGCTCTACTGCCGCATAGCCAGGCAGGATCTTGGCGTCGACATAACGCAGGATCATGTCCGCCGAGCTGCGATAGTCCCAGAAAAGCAGATTGCGCCACGTCTCGACCTCCTCCTCGAGCAGGGGACGCAGATCGGCCGACGAAAAGTGCCTGAGGTCGAGAATCTCCACGGTTGTCAGATGCGACCGGCGGAAAACGGTGGTGCCATAAGCGTCATCCAGGGGCGCTGAGTCAGTCTAGTGCGCGCTTGGCGAATGAAGCAAACGAGAAGAAATGAGCACCTAGGCGAGAAACAGTGGCTCGCCCCACGGCGCTCGGGTAAAGGAAATCTATGGCCTGGTCAGTCAAGCAAATGGGATTAGAGGTGCTAGAGGAGGTTCGATTGAAAGCGCCCCGTTAAGGCTATATCGCTAAGGCCAATTGGCCCGCAAGAAATAGGGCGCTTTAGCGCCCCAAATCTCACAAAGCTATCTCGGCTTATGGCAACCGCTGCGCCAGTCCGGGCAAGGCCTTCATCAAGTCGTTGTAGATGACTACCACAAACACCAGTACGATGAAGACGAATGCAGTCTGGTAAATGCGTTCCTTGATGCGCAAGCTGATGTCGCGCCGCATAATCGACTCGATGATCAGGAGCAGAATGACCCCACCATCCATGATGGGAATCGGAAGCAGATTGAGGACACCGAGATTCAGGCTGATCATCGCCATAAGATTCAGCAACGGAGCCCAGCCTGGTTGGCGCGCCGCATCGCCTGAAGCCCGTGCGATTCCAATCGGACCATCGAGCTGCCTAATGGAAGCTTTATGCTCCACCAGTTTCTGAATGAGGTCGATCATCAGCAGCGAAAACCGCTTGTTTTCCTGAAGCGACATGCTGAACGCTTTGGCGAAGGGCAATTTTTCGACGGTGGTGGCGGGCGCTGCCATCAGGAAGCCAAGCCAAAACCCTTTTTGCCCGTCCTCGACTTTTTCCACCGGAGTCATGCTGAGGTGCAGTTCTTTTCCATCTCGACCGATGGTGATGTCTACCGGCTTGGGGCCGTTCTGCTGCAAATAGTGCCGGATGGAAAGCCGGGACCGGATGGAGATGCTGTCGATGGCGACAATCTGATCATTCACCTGAACCCCTGCTTTGACCGCGGGCATGTCCGGCGTTAGTCCCGCCACTACCACCGGTTGCTCAGGTTCGACGCCAATGCTGCCGTACTCGTCAAACCCGGAGCCTTCAAGGTCGGGCCTGACCTGCTTCTCCAGAATGTCGTTTCCACGCTGGATCGCAATATCGACCGGCTGCTTGGGGCTGATCATCACCTTGAGGACGACGTCTTCCCAATTGGGATCGTGCACGCCATCGATACGCACGATGCGGTCGCCCTGCTCGATGCCGGCCCGGGCGGCAGGCGAGTTGTCCACTACCCATCCCACTACCGCCGGCTGATCGAAGAACTGCGGACGCTCGTAGTGCACCATGAACACTCCGGTCAGCAGTGCGATAGCCAGGAGGATGTTCATCGCCGGGCCGGCGAGGGCAATCACGAAACGCTGCCAGCGCGGGTGCGACATGAATTCATCGGGCGCGCCGCTGCGCGATTCCAGAGGGCTCTCGCCCGCCATCTTGACGTAGCCGCCGAGCGGCAGAGCGCTGATACGGTAATCGGTTTCGCCGCGGCGAAAACCCGCCAGCCGCTTACCAAAGCCGATGGAGAACACGTCCACGCGGACGCCAAACCACTTAGCGGCGGCATAGTGGCCGAACTCATGCACCAGGATCATGATGCCGAGCACGACGGCCATTGAAACCACCGCAATGAAAAACGAGTACATAAACCTCTCTTAACTCTTTAGGTGGGAAAATCCCTTAGTGGGGGGATTTTGAGCCACAGCCTTTGCGCAGCCAAGACGTTCCACGTGGTCGCGCCCACGGCGGCGCGCGTCCGTATCCATTTCCAGCACTTCTTTTATAGATTCCGGAACGCGGGCTGGCGTTTCGCCGACAACGATCTTTATTGTAGCCGGAATGTCCAGGAAACCAATACTACCTTCGAGGAATGCCGCCACCGCGACCTCGTCCGCCGCGTTCAGCGCGATGGTCTTTGCCCCTCCCGCTTCGACTGCTTCGTAAGCCAAACGTAAGCAGGGAAATTTGTCGAAGTCCGGCGGAGCGAAGTCGAGCTGCCGTAGCTCCTGCACCGGAAAGCGCAGATCCGACTCGATGCGATCCGGATAAGTGAGCGCGTAGAGGATCGGCAGCCGCATATCAGTCACAGAAAGCTGAGCAAGCAAGCTGCCGTCCACGAATTCAACCATGGAGTGAATGGTGCTCTGGGGATGAATCAGCACGCTGATCTGGCTGGGCGGCATATCGAAGAGACGACATGCTTCGATTACCTCAAAGCCTTTGTTCATCAGCGTTGCCGAATCGATGGTAATGCGCCTGCCCATCTTCCAGGTGGGATGATTGAGCGCTTGCGCGACCGTAATCTTGGAGAATTCGCTGGCCGGGGTATGGAAAAATGGACCGCCTGAGGCGGTCAGCCAAATGCGATGGACTTCGTTGCGGCGCCCACCCCGCATGCACTGATGGATCGCATTGTGTTCGCTGTCGATGGGAAGCAAAGGCTTGCCTTGACGACGCGCTTCGGCGGTGATGAGGTCGCCGGCGGTAACCAGGCATTCCTTGTTGGCGAGTCCGACAGATTTGCCGGCTTTGACCGCTTCGTAAGTGGCTTCGAGTCCGGCGACGCCAACGATGGCGCTAACCACGAAGTCGGCGTCAGGATGGGTGGAAACCTGGACCGTGCCGGGCGAGCCGTGAGTAACCTTGATGTCGCCGCTCAGGCCGTCTTTTTTCAGCTTGTCTTGGATCTGATTGGCAGCCTCGGCGGTTGCCATCGAAAGAAGTTGCGGACGCCAGCGGTGCGCCTGTTCGAAGGCGAGCGCGACGTTATTGCCCGCTGCCATCGTCACGACCGAGAAGCGATCGGGAAAGCTCTCGACAATGTTGAGCGTGCTCCTGCCGATGGAGCCGGTGGAACCGAGGATGGCGATGCGTTTCATGCGTACTCAATGTAGTATCCCACGAAGCCGTCGAAGATGATCGATTGTCTTACGCGAAGGCCTGTGGACTCTTGTATCCTTAGAGAGCGCAAGTGGTCACGCGTTACATCCGCCGCGAAGGAGTTCGGAATGGGGCTTACGTACATTGAAGGCCTACTCACCGGCCCAACCGGGAAACAAGCCAAGATCAGATTTCTTGTCGACAGCGGCGCGACTTATACACTCGTTCCGGCCGAAGAGACGCGGCTCCTGGAATTGAAGCCAAAGCGTACGGTTGTCTTCAGCCTGGCTGACGGAACGCCGATCGAGCGGGGCGTTTCCGAATGCCATCTCTCGCTTCCGGAAGGCGACGGACATACGCCTGTCATTCTCGGCGAACCCGGCGACGAGGCGCTGCTGGGAGCCATCACCCTCGAAGAGCTAGGCCTGGTATTGAATCCCTTCACGCGCAAGTTGCAACCCATGCGCATGATGCTCGCCTGAGATGCCGGGAGCGCAGCCAGTGCCAGGCTATCCGGTGGAACTGAGGCTTTAGATTACCGCGCGAACAAATCGCTGTGCGAGCCCATACGAACCAGACGCAGGGTAGCCGTGTCAGGCAGCGCGTAGATTAACAGCAAATCCGGTTTCAGATGGCATTCGCGATGGTTCTTCCAGTTGCCGGCCAGCGCGTGATCGCGATTCTTCTCTGGGAGCGTCCTGTCCCCGGCCAGCAAACCTGCGATCTGAGATAAGAGGACATCAATATCCGGGTGCCTGGGACTGGCCCTTATGCGTTTGTAGTCGCGCTTGAACGCGTTTGTTCGTTCAATGGTCCGCATTCAGCTCAGCCATCAACTCGGCTACGTTCCTGGCCTTCGTTACCTCGCCTCGTTCTCCCGCCGCAATAGCTGCGACGGTCTCCCGATTGGGAACACGAACGTCGAAGGGAAGTGCTTTCTCGGCGGCGATGCGGGTCAGCAGAAGACGCACGGCGTCGGAAACCGTCAGCCCCATTGACGCTAATGTCTTCGCTGCTTTCGCCTTTACCTTTTCGTCCACGCGAATGTGAACCATGCTGCTAGCCATAAAATCTCCAGGGGAAGTATACGTTGTATACACGGCAAAATCCATCCATGCAAGACAGAGGAGCCTGCTGGGCGACACAAGCGTAGCCCAGGACGTGAGTCCTGGGTAAACATGGGTTTGAGAGCGGAGTCCCGTTAGCGAGGGCAGAAACCGTGTCGCCCCTCAAGGGGTTCGGAATCTTTAGGAACCCGTTTTCCCAGCACTCACGTGCTGGGCTACGGTTGTTCCGCTTTTCGGGTTGAGTGCGACGCGGGCCATCAACGCATCCTGAAGTAGCCGATCATCCCCAATAGGCCGAAAACCAGGCCGACGGGCAAAGCGAACAGCAGGGCATCGATGCGATCGAGTACGCCTCCGTGTCCGGGCAGCGAGCTTCCGGAATCCTTCAACCCCGCTCCTCGTTTGAGTGCCGATTCCACCAAGTCTCCTAGTTGCGCTGCAACGTTGATGCATACTGCAAAAATAGCTACAAACCACAGCGGTGCAAACAGAAACGTGTGCGGCACATAACCTGGGGAAGAGAAATCCGGAACCGGCTCGACGAGTAGATGTGCATTACGGAAGCCGGCCGCGATGGGGTTGATGTAGTGGAATAGCAGAAATCCAACAATCACCGCTGCAACGACTGATGCAACTGCACCCTCCCATGTCTTGCCCGGACTAATTCGCGGAGCGAGCTTGTGGCGGCCGATCGCACGCCCAACATAGTAAGCAGCGATATCGCCGCACCATACGAGCAACATCAGGTAGAGAACATAGAGCGGCCCGTCCGGAAACTCTCTTAATAAGGGAAGCAAGCCTAGCGTGAAACCTACGTACGGCAGTAGCAGGTAGGATATGGCAGCGTCTGGCAATGCTTGCGAAATCGGATCACGCGCCAGGCTAAACAGCAGAAATATCAGCGGTGAGCAGATAGCAAACAAGGGAAACAATGCAACTCCGAAGATCGGGCCGATGGGCGAGCTCGTGAACAGCCAAGTGACCGAATAGGAAATCGCAAACAATAAAGTCAGGAGAAGGTAGCTGGTTATCCGCATGGGCCGAAAGCCTTGCGCCTTCATGATGCCCAGATATTCTTTCGCGGCCAGCAGCGCCACGCCCAGCACCAGCAGCGTGAACAGCCACAGCGGCGCCCGGAAGAGCGCCAGCACAACAATTGGGATAAGAATTACCGCGGTGAGGACGCGCTTCACGAATAGTTTCCGTTATCGCCGACCAAGCCGCCGAAGCGGCGCTCGCGCTTCTGGAAGGCTTCAATGGCTTCCAGCAGTTGGGTGCCGCGGAAGTCGGGCCATAGCGTCTCGGTGACATAGATCTCGGCGTAGGCGACCTGCCACAGCAGGAAGTTGCTAAGCCGCATTTCGCCGCTGGTGCGGATGACCAAATCGAGATCGGGCAGACCGTTGGTGTAGAGATGGCGCGCGATGGAGCGCTCGTCGATCTTCAGGTGCTCGACGCCGCCGTTGCGCGAGGCCTCAGTCACAAGCGCGTTGAAGCAGTCGACTAATTCAGTTCGTGAGCCGTAATTGAGCGCCAGGGTCAGCACCATGCCGGTATTGCGTTCGGTCATCTCTCGCGCCCACGACATGCGCTCCTGCACCTCCTGCGGTAGCTCCTGCTGGCGGCCGATATATTGCAGCCGGATGTTGTTCTCCATCAGCGTGGGGAGTTCCATCTTGAGGTAGCGCCGCAGCAGGTTCATCAGGAATTGGACTTCACCTTTAGGCCGCTTCCAGTTTTCCGCTGAGAACGAGTAGAGCGTGAGAGCAGGGATGCCGATGCGCGCGGCGGTTTCGACGGTGGAGCGCACGGCAGCCACACCGGAGCGATGTCCCGCGATACGGGGCAGGTGGCGGCGTTTGGCCCAGCGGCCGTTCCCGTCCATGATGATGGCGATGTGGTGGGGCAGCCGCTCGGACTCGAGGCGGGCGAAAATCTCGGCCTCTTTGCGGTTCAGCCCAGCGGGCACTTGTGCGCGCAAAGCGTACCTCTAACTGTTGTTGAAAGTAGCATACGCCACAATGGGTTGCAATGTAATCGCAGCTCCGGGAGTTGAGTCATTCGAATGCGGAATGGCCGGGGATCAGCCCTGAAGCGCCAAGTCTCGGTGGAACAAGAAAAAAGCCGAGGGCGATTACCCTCGGCGTCCTTCGTTATATTCGTTCAAGAATTCAGATCAGCAATCGGTTAAGCTCCGCGATGCGGGTGCATGACCATGTCCCGCACCTGCGCCAGCACGCTGGAAAGCTGCATGGTGTTCAGTTTGGAGGTAAACTCCACCAATTCCGCGACGAACGGATCGGTGAGCAGGTCAGCGATCTCGTCTTCACGTGACGAGCTACAGTCACGCAGCAGATCGGGCACGGTGACTTCTAGGGCCGCAGCCAGCCGCGCCAGCGAGGACAATGTCGGCGTGGCTTTCTCATTCTCGATTTTCGACACGTAGGTGCGCGGAACGCCCATACGCATGGCCAGTTGACGCTGGCTGAGGCCGCTGCGGTGGCGCAGGTCACGGATCGCCCTGGCCACATGCACCGCAGGCTCGCCGGACTCTTCCGGCTCCGGCGGCGGCATTACAGCTGTGAGGATAGGCTCCGGTTCGTCCTCATCGAGGGACGTCCGGCAGCGTCGGCAAAGGTTGTTATTGGTTCTGAACTGGACGAGATGGCAATCGTCGCATCTCACCACTTCCCGGGAATCCACGGGCGCGAGAGTCGTAGCCATTCAGGTTGTGGGAGTGCCAGAGCAGGCACCAACTACTTAGGCGTACTGTGCAGCATTTACTCTGGTAGAGTCAAGTAAATTACGAATCACAATTGACAATAGCGGAAAAGCCGTAAGAGGGATTGACACTCTGAGGGGAAGGAAATACCGCGAAAATTCAGGAGAAACGTGGATATGGACCGTGCCGAGGCCTGGTGTTTACTAACTGAGTTCACGCAGTCGGAAAGTTTGCGCAAGCATGCTATAGCGGTGGAAGCCTGCATGCGTGCCTATGCCCGCAAGTTCGGCGCCGATGAGGAATTGTGGGGCGTCGTCGGGCTGATCCACGACTTCGACTACGAGAAATATCCCAGCGCGGAGGAGCATCCGTTCAAGGGCAACGAAATCCTGAAGGAGCGCGGATATACGCGACGAGCTCCGCCGGGCCATCATGTCGCATGCCGACTACACGGGAGTGACGCGCGAGACGAATCTGGAGAAAGCGCTGTTCGCCTGTGACGAACTCGCCGGCTTCATTACCGCAACTGCGCTGATCAAGCCGGGCAAGACGCTGGCGGAAGTCGATGCCAAGTCGGTGCGCAAGCGGATGAAAGACAAAGCTTTCGCCCGCTCGGTGAGCCGCGAGGACATTATCAACGGCGCCGCCAGGCTGGGCGTGGAGCTGGACGAGCACATCACGTTCTGCATTGAGGCGATGAAAAGCGTGGCGGGGGAGCTGGGATTGGCAGGGAAGTAGGCGACGCTTTTCGCTGTTCGCTTTTCACCAAACCCAAAGACGGTTGAGAGCGGATTGGGCTCTTCGGCTCAGAATCAAATTGTGAAGATTCGGCTTGCTTCTGGCCAAAGGCGAAGAGCGAACAGCGAATCACGAAGAAAAGCGGCCCATTTCTGCGGGCCGCTTCTATTCTGAAGTCTGGGGTCCCGAAGGTCCCAAACTCTACGCGCTCGACTACTGAGCTGTGCCTCCGATGCCGGCTGCGACAGCTTGGCTATGCGCTGGCTGATGCGAGCAAGCTGCTTCTGCCGCAACTGGTCGGCCGTGGCCTTCTGTTCAGGCGTCAGTACGGTGTTATAGATCTGGCTGTGAACGGACGCTTTCTGCACTGCCAGTTGCGACATGATCTGCGCCTGCTGGGTGGCGAGCGCCTGCACCTTGGCCTGGTCGAAAGCTCCGCTGGCGGTTGCCGTCAACATCGCCTGGCGGTTCTGCGCCATTTGCAGCATCAAGGGCCGCATGGTGGTGCGCTGCGCCTGCATGATGGTTTTGATCTGTGACCTTCTGCGCATCCGTCAGGTTCAGCTCTTTCGCCAAATAGCCCATGTGTCCGCCATGCCGATGGCCACTCCAGGCGGAGGCGCCTCCGTTCTCGTCACTTTGCTGGGCGAACGCAAGCATCACCGTTCCGCAAAGCACCAGCGCCAGTAACGCGATCGCCACGCCCCAAAACTTCGTCTTCATTTTCTATTTCTCCTTCTCGACAGTTCGTCTGTCAATTGTGTGAACCCCGGCAGCTGGAATTCGACGGTAAAGTCTGGTAACGCGAAAGTTAAGTTTTGTAAGCCCCTGCGGCCAGCCGTGCCGTTCAGCACCGATACCGCTCATCTCTTCATCTATCGATTACTATTGCCGTCCAGGTGACCAAGAGTTCCGGAAATACACATGCGCGGCTTTTTCGCCGGCTTATTGTGCAATCCTGCTTTCGTAAATCTGCCGCAGGAAAACAAACGCCACGGCGAGGACCGTGGCGTTCGCGACAAATGTACTTCAGGGAGAACCTATCGGGCGAGTAGCGCCTCGGCAGCCGCTACCTTCGCCCGGTCGGATGCTCGTTCCTTCTCGCCTACTTCATCCAGCTGGAGATGCTTGGTCTCCGGAGAATAGAGCAGGCTGCAGAAGGTCATGATCGCGCCGATGGTCAGGATGACCGCTGGAGACAGCCAGGTGTCCTGGCCTTCGATGGCGTGAATAAACGGAATCTTATGCGCCCAGAGTACGTACAGCGGGAACCAGGCTCCCAGAATCGCGCCCGCGGAGTAGCCGAAACCTACTCCGGCGGCGCGCCGCTTGGTGGGGAATCGCTCGCAGAGGTATGCCGGGACGATGCCCCAGGCCAGCTTCAGCATGCCGGCCATACAGCAGCCCAGAATGGCCATCCCAATATTGCGGGCGAGCGCCGCATGGTACAGCACGTAATAAACCGGGACGCCGAAGACCACCAGAAACACGCAGTACCATTGGGTCAGGATCTTGCGTCCCGTCCGGTCTGAGATCCAGCCGTAGAAGTTGTATCCCAGGAAAGACAGGAAGAGCGCAAATCCGTAAATCAAGCTGTAGGTCGTGGTATCAAAACCGCGTCCGTCGAGGGTAAGAATCTTGGGCAGGAATCCGTAAACCGAGTAGTCGGTCAGGAACAGGCCGGTCATGAAGACAGAAGACTTGCAGGAAGTCCCATACCTGGGGGCGCCGGAACAGACTTAAGAAAGGCGCCTTCTCGATCTTTCCCACTGCTTTGGTCTTCTCGAATTCGGGCGACTCGTGCAGATTGCCTCGAATGTAAAGCGCCAGGAAAACCGGGATGACGCCGGTCATGAAGGCGATGCGCCAGCCATACTGAGCCAGGATGGCTTTGCCGCACAGGTAAGAAATCAGGGCAAAGACCAGCGACGCCAGCACGTAGCCCGCGGGAAAGCCGGACTGAATAAATCCGCTTACGGCGCCGCGACGAGGCTGAGGAGCATATTCGATGGCGAAGGTGTGTCCTACGGCGTACTCGCCTCCGAAGAAGCAGCCCATGAAGAAGCGCAGCACGCAATACAGAACGTAGGCCGTGCACCCCAACCTGGGCGTAGGTGGGAAGGAACCCGGACAGCAGCGACATGACGCCGACGCCGCCGATGGTGAAGATCAAAAGGTAAGCGGCGGCCGATCTTGTCGGCATAGGCTCCAAAGAACGCGGAGCCAACCGGCCGGGCGGCCATGGTGATCGAGTATCCCAGTACTACCGCGATGTATTGCCATAGCACACTGCCCTTGGGCGAGATGAAAATCTTGCCCAAGATCGGAGCCATGACAATGACCATTGCCATGTCATAGGCGTCCAGCATGAATCCCAGAAACTGGGAAGTCATGGCCATCTTTGTATCTTTGGAAAGGTGTTGCTGTGCCGGCATAGGAACTCCTGGAAGAAGAAGATAGGGCCCGCAATAGAGCCTAGATTAGACCGGTGCGGCAAAAACCTTGGCGACACCGGTCACGGACGGATGTGATGAATGACACATTTTCCGGCGCGATGCACTCCCACCAAAGTTGCAATCACCGGATCGCCGCCTCTTTAGTTGCGGGCTGGCGTGCTGGCTGTTGCATTTGATATTGGCTGCGTCGGGAGGCGGATGGGACGCATCTATGTTGTCGGAAGGTTTGGTATGAACGCGAAGAGGCTGGTCTTCGTCCTTATCGCCGCCTTGAGCGTCCCGTTCGCGGGAGCGGTCGCGCAGGAGATTCAGGCGGGAACGGTCCTTCCCGTGATGTTAAGCTCCACTCTCGACGCCAGGCGTGACAAGCCCGGGCGGATCGTTACGGGAAAGATCATGCAGGTCGTGCCTCTGCCCGATGGCTCGGCTATTCTGAAAGGATCCAGGATCATTGGCCATGTCGTGTCTGCCAGCCCTGCCAGCGCCGGGTCGCCATCGCAACTGGCGATCCGTTTCGACCAGATTGTCGCCAAAGGCCGACCGATCCCTATCGCGACACATTTACGAGCCCTGGCGTCCATGACCCAGGTTTTCGAAGCGAAGATGCCGACCAACGCCTGGGATGACTATGGAACCTCTACCAGCGATTGGAACACGGTGCAGGTCGGCGGCGCAGGAGTATATCGCGGCAATGGGCAAGTGGTCTCGGGCGACCAGGTGGTGGGGCACGCGACGGACTATGGAGCGGTTACCGGCAAACTGGTCGCCGCGCCGAAAACCGGGTGTCGTGGCAGCGAGCAGGAACAGGCTCTGTGGATCTTCTCACCTTGGGCATGTGGCACCTATGGATTCAACGACTTGAAGATCGCGCATGCCGGAAAGACTGAACCCATCGGCCAGATCGAGTTCGAATCCAGCCGGAATGTCCACGTGTTGGCCGGAAGCGGATGGCTGCTTAAGACCGAATCACCTTCCGCCCAGCCAAGTGCCAGCCAATAGCCTCCCCCGGTTGTGCCTGACATCACAATCGCTTGTGACTAACCTCCGCGTCTGGGGCTCGCCGCTGTTCTAGATTCAAAGTTGAGTGCGGTTTCGGGCGGGATTCTTCTGCCGCGTCGAAAAACTGCACTTCTATCGAACAGCCTGGTCCTCCAGGCGAAGGAAAGATAATGGCTACAACCCTTCTTGCTCCAGCGGAAATTTCCTCGGAAGACATCCAGTTAGCTTTGCAAGGATTGGTGGACCGTGACCGCATCCTGGTCCGGCCGATTGATGTAATTGCCTACGCCTCCGATGCCAGCTTCTATCGCCTGATACCCAAAGCTGTGGTGCTAGCGAAGGATCTTGAGGAGATTCGCGCGCTGTTCGCCCTCAGTCAACAGACGCACATTCCGCTGACGTTCCGCGCGGCGGGGACCAGCTTGTCGGGCCAGTCCATCTCCGACGGACTCCTGGTGGAAGTGGCGCGCCACTGGCGTGATCTGCGAGTAGAAGAAGGTGGCAGCAAGATCCGGTTACAGACAGGGGTGATTGGGGCGCGCGCCAACCAGGCGCTGGCGCTTTACGGTGCAAAGATTGGGCCCGATCCGGCTTCCATCGGCACCTGCACCGTGGGCGGAATCCTGGCCAACAATTCCAGCGGCATGTGTTGCGGGGTGGAACAGAACGCCTATCACACGCTTCATTCCATGACGTTCATGCTTCCCTCAGGGACAGTCATCGATACGTCGCAACCCGGAGCGGAGGATGAGTTTCATGCCCGCGAGCCAAAGCTGGCGCGCGGCATTCTGGAGCTGAAGGCGAAGCTGGAGCGGAATTCAGCCTTGCGCGAGCGGGTCCGCAACAAATACCGGACGAAGAACACGACGGGTTATTCGCTGAATGCCTTTCTCGACTTCGACCGGGCGGTGGACATCTTCCAGCACGTCCTGATTGGTTCCGAAGGCACACTGGCCTTCATTGCGGAAGCGGTAATGAATACCGTGCCCGATCTTCCCGTGAAGTACACGGGCCTGCTTCTGTTTCCGGATCTGTATGCGGCGGCAGCGTCGATTGTTCCTCTGCGGCAGGCGGGAGCCAAGGCCCTGGAGATCATGGATCGCGCTTCGTTGCGCTCGGTGGAAGACAAGGCCGGCGTTCCTGCCTCGCTTCGATCCCTGCCGGAAGGAGCGGCCGGATTGCTGGCGGAGTTTCAATCAGCCGACGAAGGCGAACGCGCGGAACTGGAGAAGCTGGCCGCCGAAGCCGTCGGCGGACTGAAGCTGTTCGAGCCGGCGCGCTTTACGCACGTTGCAGGCGAGCAAGCCTTGTTGTGGCAGATTCGGGCTGGGATGTTCCCGTCCGTCGGCTCGGTACGCAAGAGCGGGACGACCGTGATCATCGAAGACGTGGCCTTCCCGGTAGAAGCTCTGGCTGACGCAGCCCACGATCTGACGGGGCTCTTCCGCAAGCACGACTACGACAACGCCATCATCTTTGGGCACGCCAAGGACGGCAACCTGCACTTCGTCATCACCCAGGCCTTCAACAGCCAGACGGCCATCGACCAGTACTCGTACTTCATCGACGATGTGGTGAAGCTGGTGGTCGACCGCTACGATGGGGCGCTCAAGGCCGAACACGGTACCGGACGCAACATGGCGCCGTTCGTCGAGACCGAGTGGGGACCCGCGGCCTACGAGATCATGCGGCGGCTGAAAGAGCTGGCCGACCCTGAGAATCTGCTGAACCCGGGCGTCATCATCAATCCCGATCGTCAAGTCCCATCTTGCCAACCTGAAACAACTGCCGTCGGTCGAGCCCGAGATCGACAAGTGCATTGAGTGCGGCTTCTGCGAACCAAAATGCCCCAGCCGCGAACTGACGCTGACTCCGCGCCAGCGTATCGTGGTTCGGCGCGAGATGGCGCGATTGGAGGACGGTAACAATCACTCCGCGCTCTACGGCAGCCTGGAGCGTGAGCTTCCCGTACATGGCGCTCGACACTTGCGCCACCGACGGCCTTTGCGCCACGGCTTGTCCCAGTGGGCATCGATACCGGGCAACTGGTCAAGCGCTTCCGCAGTGCTCGCGTCTCTGCCCGAGCGCAAGCGTGGGCGACGCATATCGCCAACAACTTCGGCTCTGACCGAGCGTCTATTGCGGGTGGCGTTGCGGCTGGGACACGCGGCTCAGAAGGTTATTGGCGCCAGCGGAATGCGCTCGGTTACCGCTGCGATGAAGCGCGTCCTGGGCGACAACCTGAGCGAATGGATGCCGGATACGCCTTACGCAGCCGGCGCCGTGCCCAGAACGCAACACGCGCGTGCGGTTGCGGTTTACTTTCCTTCCTGCATATCGCGGGTGATGGGACGTTTGCCCGGCGAGCCGGCTGACCGCTCGCTGATGGAGGTCATGGTTGATGTCGCCGGCCGCGCCAATGTTCCGGTTTACATTCCGCGCGATGTGGCCGGCACGTGCTGCGGCACGCCGTTCTCCTCCAAGGGATTCACCCGCGCTCATGCCATTACCGTTAACGCCGCAGTCGAGAAATTCTGGAAATGGTCGGAGCAGGGAAGGCTGCCCATCGTGATCGACACCAGCCCCTGTACCTATGGCTTCAAGAACGCGCGGCCTTACCTCACGCCGGAGAACCAGGCTCGTTTCGACAAGATGGTGTTTCTCGATGCCATCGAATTCGTGCACGACGAGGTCCTGCCTAAGTTGCAGATCAAGTCGAAATCGCGCTCGGTCGCGCTGCATCCCGTGTGTTCGGTGACGAAGATGGGAATCGCCGCGAAGCTGGAAGGGATTGCGCGCGCCTGCAGCGGGCAGGTGACGATACCGCTCGACGCGGGTTGCTGCGCTTTCGCCGGCGATCGTGGATTCCTCTTTCCGCAACTGACGGAATCGGCCACGAAACACGAGGCCGCGGAGATCAAGGACCAGCAGTCCGGACGAGTGCTACTCCAGCAGCCGCACCTGCGAGATCGGCATGACCCGCGCCACCGGACAAATCTATCGCTCCTACATGTATTTGCTGGAGAAGGCGACGCGATAAAACTGGGTTAGACTCGATGCAACGATGAGGACAGTTGGCATCCTTGGCGGCATCGGGCCCGAGTCCACGGTGGACTACTACCGCGGAATCATTGCCGAGCTATCGCCAGCAGAGGCCCGACGGCAGCTATCCTTCCATTCTCATCAACAGTCTTAGTGTGTCGAAGCTGCTGGGCTGGATGGACGCCGGCCAACTCAGCAACCTCAGCGATTACCTGGCAGACGAGCTACAGAAGTTGGTCCGTGGCGGCGCCGACTTCGGCATTATCGCTGCCAATACTCCCCACATTATTTTTGACGAGCTGCAACGGCGCTCGCCCATTCCGTTGATCAGTATTGTCGAAGCCACCTGCGCCGAGACCCAGCACGCATTCCGGGGATTGCAGTTCGCCCCAGGCTCCGCACCAGGGTGGAATAGCGCTTGAGTACGTTCGGGAGCCTGCAGTAAACTGCGTCAGCTTGCCGGGGCGACGACGTGGCCGCAGGGACGCCACATCCCACAGCGCTGGACAGGAGAAGCTATGGACCCTATTCGGTTCGTGACGCACCAGGGCCAGCGAGTTCTGTTGTTGGATTTCACGGAGAGCACACCGGACCAGGTTGCGGACCTATCGAGCCGGGTGCCGGAACTGATAACCCGTGAGCCGAAGGGATCGGTGCTGGTGGTCGCCGACTTCAGCGGCGTCAAGTTCAATCGCGAGATTGTCGAACGGATTAAGGTAGCCACCGCGCTCGACCGGCCGCACATCAAACGTGCGGCCTGGGTGCTTACCGAGAACCTGCCCAAAGCTCTCTACGATTCCATCCGCAGCTTTTCTGCTCGCGAGATTCCGGTTTTCGATAGCCGGGAAAAAGCGCTGGACTACCTGGTGAGCTAAGGATGTTCTGAGCAGGTCCCTCAGGGGCTAAAGCCCAGGTATTTATTGGCCCAGTTTCGGCACGGCTGAAGCCGTGCCCTGATTCAAACCGGCTACGGCATAAGAGATGCGGCCTGAAGCGTCTGCGTGAGAACCAAGTTTGATTTTTGGCGGTGGAGTGCGACTCACGCAAAAAGAACCCCGAAGGGATGGAAGCGCAGTTAGCCCAGGACGAAGCGAAGCGGAGTCCTGGGTAGGGTGGAAAAAAGTAACCGAGTCCCGTCAGGGCCGACACGGTTCTCACGCGCTTAACGAAGGCCAGCTCTACCTGAGTTACCCGGCGGCTATTTCTTGGCTGGGGCCGATTTGACCGGAGCCGAGCGGGTGCCTTCCAGCACCGAGCCGGAGTGATGCGAGCGGCGGGCCGTAAGCACCGAAAGGGTGATGGAGGTGAGCATGAAAATGATGGCCGCCCAGGTGGTCGCCTTGGTCAGCACCGTAGCGGTGGTGCGGCTTCCGAAGGCGGTCTGGCTGCCCATGCCGCCGAAAGCGGCAGCGATATCGCCGCTCTGTCCGCTCTGGAGCAGGACCACGATAATGAGGAAGGCACAGACAATAATGTGAAGGATGGTAATCAGGGCAACCATGTAGCTCTCAACTCTCTATTCTGGCGGTCGCGCATCTGCGCGGTAACTCAGCCGCGATTCGGATCTCCAAACGTTACTGGCAACATGGCGAGGTATGGTGCGGAAGGGGGGACTTGAACCCCCATGCCTTTCGGCGCCACCCCCTCAAGATGGTGTGTCTGCCAATTTCACCACTTCCGCACACACGTCCGGATGCAGACGCATCTCGGGTTCGAAGCAGAAACGTAGAGGCAGAACAAGTATAGCAAAGGGGCGGACTGCGGGAAAAGCGGCGCGCCGATTTGTAAGATCGACGGACATCCCGGACCGCAGGTAGTACACAGGTAGTACAATAGTAGTATGAAAGAGAAGACTTCAATAACGCTCTCCAGCGACATCCTTGTGCAGGTCGACCGCCTGGCGGGGTCGAAGCATTCTCGCTCAGCCATCATCGAACGGGTGTTGCGCAAGTATTTGCAGGAACGCACGCGCGCGGCGCTAAATGCCCGCGACCTGGCACTGCTCAACGAAAATGCCGAGCAGTTCAGCGCCGAAGCCTTGGATGTGCTCGAGTATCAAGCTCCCAGCGACTGACAGTTCCTGCGTGGCGACCGTGAGACGTGGCGATCTATACCGTGTTTACAAGCCGGGCGGAGCCGATCCCAAGCAGTATCGAACCTTCGTCGTTGTAAGTCGCCAGACGTTGATCGATTCCAAGTTCCCAACCGTACTTTGCGCTCCAGTGTTCAGCAATAGCCGCGGACTGACGACCCAGGTTGCCATCGGGACCGCGGAAGGGATGAAGCACGATAGCTGCATCATGTGCGACAACCTTTCGAGCCTCCGAAAGGCGGAGCTTACACAGTACGTGGGATCCCTGTCCCAGACGAAAATCCAGGAGCTAGATCGCGCCCTCAAGATAGCGCTCCACCTGTTCTGACCGCTGCTACAGTCCTCCGTTTAGTAATTCACAATCCTGGCGAAGGATGCGGGATCGAGGCTGGCGCCGCCGACCAGTGCGCCATCGACTTCTGTCTCCGACATCAGGGTGCCCGCGTTGTCCGGCTTGCAGCTACCGCCGTAGAGAATGCGCAGGGCATCGGCGAAATCTTTGCCGAAGGCTTTCTCGGCCTCGTGGCGAATGACCATGTGGGCGTCGGAAGCCATTTGCGGAGTTGCAGTCTTGCCGGTCCCAATCGCCCACACCGGCTCATATGCCACAACCAGCTTGGCCGCCTTGCGCGCGGAGATGCCGTTGAAGGCCCGCATGCACTGGCGGCGCAGCACATCTTCGGTCAGACCGGCCTCGCGTTCCTCCAGTACTTCGCCCACGCACATAATGGGCGTCAAAGCATTTTCCAGCGCGATTTCCAGCTTGCGGTTCACGGTGTCGTCGGTCTCATTGAAATACTGGCGGCGTTCCGAGTGTCCGATGATGACATGGGTAACGCGCAACGCGGTGAGCATGAGAGCCGAGATCTCGCCGGTAAAGGCGCCTTCTTTTTCCCAGTGCACATTCTGAGCGCCGATGGCGACATTGGAATCCTCGGCAGCTGCGACGGCAGTGGGCAAATCAATGAAGGGCGGGCAAACCACAATCTCATCGCGAGTGTGGGCGGCGACCAGGGGAAGAAATTCGCGGAAGAAGGCTGCGGTTTGTTCCGGCGTCTTGTACATCTTCCAGTTGGCTGCGATCAGTTTTTTTCTCACGGATGAGTCCCCGTCGGTATGAATTTTCGTCCCACAATAAAGGAAGTGAGCAGAATCTTGGATTATAGGCTCGTCCGGGATCAGGTTCCTCAGCAGCTAAAAGGCGAAAAATGTCGGAGCGGCGGCGGACGGCCTAACGGGACTCGGTGAGTTTTTTCGACTCTACCCAGCACCCCGCCTGCGGCTGCGTGCTGGGCTAAATTATTTCGCGCCTACGGCGCTCGATTTTCAGGCTTCCTGTTCCACTGACGAAAACGAAATACAGTTCTCGCGCAGACACTAAAGGCCGTACCCTTCGAAAGCGAATCTCCGGCTACGGTTTCTGGGTGGGGCGAATCAGCACCTCACTGATGAACGATTGCGGTTCCTGGGTGACGAGCATTGCGACCGCGCGGGCTACGTCTTCGGGCTGAAGCATCTTCACCGTGTCTTTGCCGTGGCGGCGCGGACTGAAATCGGTATCCACCGAGCCGGGACAGATGACGCTGACCCGGATATTCTGCGAGCGAAGTTCCTCGGCGACACCATAGCTGAGGCCGTTCAAGCCCCACTTGGAAGCGGAATAGGCGGCCCCGCGAGGCAGAGGATTCTTGCCGGCCAGCGACGAGATGTTAATAATGTGTCCCGCTCCGGCGGCGATCATCAGGGGAACGATGGCGCGCATCATGTAATAGACGCCGCGAAGGTTGGTATTGAAGATTGCCTCCCAGTCCTCCGGCGGCGTTTCGTGGAGCAACAATCCGGGCGGACCGCCGATGCCAGCGTTATTCACCAGGATATCGACACGGCCATAGGATTTGCGAAGGTGCTCGCCCAGTGCTTCTACGCTGGCAAGATCGGTCACATCACAGCCAATGCCCTCGACACGATGGCCGCGGCTGGTGAGGTCGCGTGCGACCTGTTGCGCGCGCGCCTGGTCGCGACCCGTCAAGACCACGGCTGCGTTCATGGTCGCCAGTTGCTTGACAATGGCATGGCCGATACCGCGGCCGCCTCCGGTGACGACAGCAACTGATCCGGACAACGAAACTGAATCTGCTGGCTGCATGCGCAGGTTCTCCTGGGAGCGAGACTTCCTCCAGTTTATTCCTGATGCTGAATTCGGGGCCGGCGAATCGCGGCCGGGCTGAAGAGGCTGCTGAAAAGTTGCAGTTTGTTAATGACGGCCGAAGCCGGGCCCTTTCAAGACCGGCAGGGGCGGGAACCGCGGAATCGTGTAAAGTGGTAAGTATCTTGCCTTACACGCAGTGCGTACTTATAATCCCAATTCTCCCCAGTTTGCAATCCCACTTTAGCAATGAGGGGCGAGGGACGCGGAGTGGTTTGCCTGTTATGATGCAGCCTTTGGGGTAATGGAGTTATCTGCGCCGGTGCGTTGATCCAGGTGGTAAGCAAGGTTACGTCGGCAGTTCTCCAAATCGAGGAGCCAACAGAATGAAGAAGTCGCTCGTCATGATTTTGCTGGTGCTCGCCAGTGCGGCACTGGTCCAGCAAGTCGGTAGCGCAAGCAGCGGGGCAGGCTGCGCAATCGGGCCAGACCGCTCAGAAGAAAGAGATCAAGGACCCCGCCGAATACAACGCCTACGTGAACGCCTACCAGCAGCAGAATCCGGTGATGAAGGCGCAGGCGCTGGAAGCGTTCCTGCAGACCTATCCCAACACCGTAATGAAGGAAGATGCGCTGGAACTGCTGATGGTGGCGTACCAGCAGGGCAACGATGCGCAGAAGGCGCTGGACGCTGCGACGCGCGTGCTGCAAACCAATCCCAACAATATTCGCGCGCTGGCGCTGCTGGCTTATAACTATCGCGCCATGGCGTCGCAAGGTGGGCCGCAGATGCAGGCCAACCTGGCCAAGGCCAAGCAATATGGCCAGCAGGGGTTGCAGGCTTTGCAAAACATGAAGAAGCCGGATGGCATGAGTGATGCCGACTTCGCCAAGCTGCACAATGAGACGGGCGCAATCTTCGACGGCGCGGTCGGCTTTGCGGCCTTGCAGGCAAAGGACTATGCGGCGGCGCAGAAGGACATGCAGGAAGCGGTGTCGTGGGAATCGCAGCCTAACATTGCCGATATTTATCCGCTGGCGACCGCCGATCTGGAAGCCAAACCGATGAACCCCGCAGGCTTCTGGTTCATCGTGAAGGCTGCCATGCTGGCGCAGGGCGCGGGCCAGCAGCAGATTCTGGACTATGGCAAGAAGAAGTACATCCGCTATCACGGTTCCGATCAGGGTTGGGATGACATCGTGAGTCAGGCGAAGGCGTCGACGCAGCGTGATGCCGCCGGCCGGCTTTACCGTGGACGCGGCACCGTCGCCGCCGTCTCCGGCGGAGCAGGCTGCCGACCTGGTGAAGAGCAAGAGTCCGACGCAGATGAGCTTTGCGGAATGGGAGCTGGTGTTGTCGTCGGGGAACCAGCAGGCTGCCGACACGGTTTGGAATGCCATCAAGGGCAAAGCCGTTAAGCTGGGAGCCAATGTGATCAGCGCCACGGCTTCGAGTGTGCAGCTGGCCGGCAGCGACGATGACATCGAGGCCAAGAAGGCCGATATCACGCTGACCATGGAAAAGCCAATCCCGTCGCGGCTAATGCCCACGGTGGGTACGCTGATGACCTTCCAGGGCACAGTGTCGACGTATACTCCTAATCCGTTCATGATGAACATGACCGAAGGCATACTGCTGGACAAGAACGGAAACCCGCTGTCGACGCACGCCGGTACACCATACGACCCACAAATCGCAGTAGTCGAGTGGCAGGAAATAAAACGGGGGAGTGGCCCAGGCCGCTCCCCTTTTTCATTGCGATGAAATCGCGGTTCGCTGATGGCTAATGCCGGCTCAGAAGGGGAGCCAGAGGGTCTAGATGCTGGGCCTTCGGCAAGCTCTGAAGGGCAGGTCTGCCGGCTCGGTTAGCGCACGGCCTTTCTTTTCGATCGGGAGAGTATGGGCGCTGCGCGGCGGACGGCGGCCTCCGTTGCGCAAGGCTTTGGCGTCGAGCTTAAGCTCGGAAATGGTGCGGCTGAGGGTGTTGCGGTGCATGCCCAGCTGGCGGGCAGCCTTGCACTGGTTCCCGTTGCAGTCTTGCAAGACCGTCAGAATGAATTTCTTCTTGAATTCGCAGACGGCTTCGGAATAGGTAATACCGCTTCGGTACATGTGCATAATCAAAGCTTCCAGTTGATCTTTCACGACGCCTCTCTCCGCTATGGTTTGTCCCATTCCGTTGTCCTAAAGCTGGCTCTTGCCGTTTTCTTCCGTCGAGATGTGCTGGGGCAGAGCCGCGCAACAGGTTCCAGCCGTCCCAGAAGCGCTGCCGTAATTCCGCCGGCGCCGCCCAAATCAAAGCCCGGCTGGTGACCAGCATGAACGGTGCGATGCGCGACTGCTGAAGTCCGCTCCACTGTGGAGCGAAAGCCGCCAGCGCCAACGCGATCACGGCGCTAATTACAATGCCGCGAAGCAAACCGAAGGCAGCGCCCAGGAAACGATCGAACCAACGCAGCCCAATACCCCGTACCGCCCGGCGCATAAGCCGCCCCAGCAATCCCGCCAGCAGCACGACCGCCAGGAAAATGGTAAAGAACCCGGCAATGTCCGCCATCCATGGCGAGGTTACAAAACGCGCATACCACGCGGCTATGCGCGGATATTCCCAGGCCGCCAGCAGGTATCCGACTACTGCTCCCGCCAGCGAGAAAAACTCGACGAAGAAGCCCTCCGCGGCCGCCTGAATGGTGGACAACAGAATGATGAGCAACACCACCCAATCGACATTTGAGAGGCCCAGCATCGCCTCCCCCTACGCCGGCAAGGGATGCCCAGTCATCTGGGTATAAGCCTCAACATACTTTTCGCTGGTCCTGGCCGCCACCTCGGGAGGCAAGGCCGGCGCCGGCGGCTGTTTGTTCCACTTGATGGCTTCCAGATAATCGCGCACGTACTGCTTGTCGAAGGAGTCCTGCGGACCTCCCGGCTGATATTTATCCTTCGGCCAGAAACGCGACGAGTCCGGCGTCAACACCTCGTCGGCCAGGACCAATCTCCCGGCAGTGTGGCCAAACTCAAACTTGGTATCGGCAATGATGATGCCGCGCGTCTCGGCGTAGTCGGCCGCAGTCTGATAAATTCTGATGCTCAAGTCGCGCAGCTGGGTGCTCAACTCGAGGCCGGCCAACGACACCATGTGCTCGAACGAGATATTTTCGTCGTGACCGCTGGTGGCCTTGATCGCCGGCGTGAAAATCGGCTCCGGCAGTTTGTCGGATTCCCTCAGGCCGGAAGGAAGTTTGATGCCGCACACTTCACCGCTGGTCTTGTACTCTTTCCAGCCCGATCCGGAAAGATAGCCGCGGACCACGCACTCGATAGCGATCATATCGGCCCGGGCCACCAGCATGGAGCGGCCGCGCAATTGGGCGGCATACTTCTGGAGCTCCGGCGGATACTGGTGCACATCGGCGGTCGCCAGGTGGTTGGGGACGACGTCCTTCAGGAAGTCAAACCAGAACAGCGAGAGCTGGGTGAGCACGCGGCCCTTTTGCGGGATGCCGGTGGCCAGCACATAGTCGAAGGCGGAGATCCGGTCCGTCGCGACAAAGAGCAGGTGATGGTTACCGACCAGATAAAGGTCGCGGACCTTCCCGCTGGCGAAAAGCTGCAGGCCGGGAAAATCAGTATGCAGGAGAACGTCGTAGTTTTGGGTTGAACTGGTCACGGTTGCAAATCGATCCTGAGAGAGTCGTCGGGTATTCTAATTTTCCCGACGTGTTTGTCAATCGGTCCCCGGCAGGTCTGACAGCGAACGAAAAAAATGTTTTTGAAAATATCTTGACAAAGCGCAGGGTGGCGCGAAACCCGCGTCCGTACTGCTATTCCAGTCACTCCGGCAGCCATCGCGGCGCTTGCGAACAACGCTGCCAGCGGCGGACTCAGCAGTACGATTTGGAGCGCAAAACCCTGCGCGATGTCAAGGGGGCCGGAGAAAAAAATCTTACAGCTGTGGGTTACGGCTGCGGCTAATCGGCCGAGGTGCGATGGACGCTGCGCGCATCTTCCAAGTACTGCACGTCGGGAGCACCGATGACACCGGCTTTCGCCATGGCATCCCGCAGCTCATCCGAAGTCATGAACTTTCGCGCCTCTTCGATGCTCTGCCAATCGACCAGCAGAAATATTTCGCGCATGTCTTCTACGTTGTGAAACAGGCGGAAGCCGGTTTCTCCGGCGCGCTTGCGGGCGTTAAGGTGAGAATCGAACGCTTCTTTCCAGCGGTTATAGTCAGCGACCTTGTGGCGAACAAGGATATGTACCATGAAGCCCTCCAGAAAATAATTCTACTCATCCAAGATACGAAATTGGCGGCAGAATGGGAACTGCCAAATGCGGGGAGGGGATTTTTCACCACCCTTCGGCTACGCTCAGGGCAGGCTCCGGAGACGGAGTTTGATTTTAATTTTTTTCTTCTCCGTGATCGGAGCCTGCCCTGAGCGTAGCCGAAGGGTGCTTCCGTGGTGAACTCCATACGCTATACTGCATTTCACATCAAAGGGAGAACCACTGCTTGCCACGCCTTGTCATTCGTTCCTCTGATATTCATGCCGCCGGATGCTTCACGGTGGAAGATATTCCCAAGGGCACGCGGGTGCTGGAATATACCGGCGAACGCATCACCAAGGCCGAAGGCGACGATCGCTACGACGGCCGGCCGTTTACCTACCTGTTCGGAATCGGCGACGGCGAGGTGGTGATCGACGGACACGGCATGGCCATGTTCGTAAATCATTCCTGCGATCCCAACTGCGAAACCGATGAAGAAGACGGACGCGTGTACATTGCCAGCATCCGCAAAATTGCTGCCGGGGAAGAGCTGACCTACGACTACTGCCTGTATGACGGTGACGATGACGCGCCGTGCTATTGCGGCAGCAAGCATTGCCGCAAGAGCATGTATTCTCCCGAAGAGTTGAGAAGAAAACGGCGTGCCGAGGCGCGCAAGAAAAAGCAGGCAGAAGTGGCGGCGAAGAAGAATGGTGCCGGGGATCAGGTCGTGGCCAGTCGGAGTGGAAAGAAGAAGAACGTCAAGGCGCGATAAACATGCTCGCGAGATCGAGGTCTAGACTTGCACAGAAAGGTCCCGATATGCGATTGACTAGCCGTTGTGTGTTTCTATTGGCTATCGTTTCAATTTCGGGTGGGATTCCCTCCACTCACGCTCAGCTCACTAGCGGTACTTCGCGACCGTCAAGCCCATTCACAGATACAGATATAAAGTGGGATGTTTATACCTTCCGATTCCTTCCCGGCAATCAGATGGCACAGGTACTGGATGCGAATGGCAGTGTGATCGGCACGATCCTGGCGATGAATGGCAGGCTGCAGATCATGCCCACCATCACGGGCGCCGATGCCGAAAAGCTGAAAGCGGCCTTTCAATCTTGGAAGGACCAGGGTGGCGAAAAGGCGTTGAATGAAGCGGCGGCGACTCCGAGACCGGCCAAACCATATCCCACAGCTAGTTCTCAGCCCGCAGCAAATGCGACACAGTCCGCCGGCGCAAATCGTCCCTCCTCTGGCGGCCCAGAGGCCCGGGCATCAGCGACAAAGCCGCCTGGTGCACGGGAAGACGCTGGAGGATCTTCCTCACCAGGAATTGATGTAGGTCGGGTCCATTTCAGAGAACTTACTTCGGCTGAAATCGACGGGCTGGCTCAAGACAATCTGACAACCTTTTTCGACCTGAATCTGTTGCGCGCTAATCCCGATATGCTCAATGATCCGGGAGTAATGAAGTATTTTGCTTATCTGAATAGTTGCGGGATGACATCTTCACGATCTGATCAGATTAATGGTGTCTTCAGGAATGAGTTGGACTATCCCCTGGTCGCTGATTTTTATCGTACCCACGCAAGAGAGACGCTTCTCAAAGTTCCTCAGACAACGCGCGTCAGTCTCGGCACCACGACCCTCGGCACCTACGACACTACCCGGAAGAGTTTTCCCATCGGTCGTCTCGAAAACGGCCGCCATTTGCCGATGACGCTGCCAATGCAAGTTCCCTTCGACGCCACGAATCCTGGCGGCAGCCGAGGTACGGCAAGTTCCTGCAGTGGGTTTCTGCTGGCTCGTGGCAACGACAACCGATTGACAGCCAATGCAGCGCATGGAGGGTCCCTCGCGGGAGTGTACGTATTTGACACCGACAAGGCTCATACCTTCAGTGAGGTTCCGATGGAAGTGGAGGCTGCTCGCAAATTGCTCGAAAGCGCCGCTCCCAATGGAGGCAACATTCGAACAGTGCGACTGGACGCTGAAGTTACTGTTCTCGACGGCCAGGCGCCGAAAGTGATCACAGGCTGCAATCACAATGCAAACCTTACCTGCGTAGAGTTTCCTGCGCGACTGGACAAAGTAAGTGTAATAAGTCCGGCGCATCACGTAGGCATGCCGGGCACTTTCACAGGAGGGTACAACGTTCCCGAGCAGATCCTTGCGGTGGTCTATCCGTAGATTGCGCGCACGACAAGGGAAATAACATATCTCTTCGGGAATAACGATTTGAATGGCTTCGGCGGATGAAAACGCTAGGCAGGTTGAAACATCAGATCTTGGCTGGCGCTAGGTCGTCGAACTCGACGCCCATGTGTCGCAGGTGGTGCAGCATGTGGCGAACGTAGTCGTCGAAGACGAATTTCAGGGTCAGCGGAGCGGAGTCGGCAATCGTCAAGGTCCGCGACCAAGCCGAATCGGGCACGGCTTCGGCGGCGGCGAGCAATTGGCGATTCAACGCTGCCCACAGGCCGATGAGCGTCTCCCAGTCTCGCTGTTGATAGCGATGCAGCACCACCCACGCATCGCCGTCGTATCCTGGCATCGCCGGCTTTTCCTCAAGCTGGGCGCGGACAATACGCTGATGATTGTTGGCCGCCGAATCCAGCAGATGGCCCAGCTCTTCCTTCACGGACCAGGTGTTGGGCGCAGGCTTGTGTTCAACTTTGTCCGCCGGCATCGCCCGCAGGCGGTCGGGCAGGCGATGCGATCAGATCGCGGAGTGTTTGCTTGCTATCCATTTCATCACCTCACAAAGGCGGGTTCATTATCTCGCAGCGTAAAACAAATTTGTTATTGCTGGGTCCGGGTGGGGCGGGCCTTCAGAGCTGCCCTGAGCGAAGGGCCGCAAACGAATCTTGGAACAGATTATGCCGCCCCTAAAGGGGCTCAGATTTGAAGAGAGAGCCTACCCAGCACTCCGCCTCCCCAGTTCGCCAAAAAGCGGCGAACCGGGGACCCCGCTGCGTGCTGGGCTATGTTGATTTCGCGCCTCCGGCGCTCGATTCTCGGGCTTCCTGCTCCAGCGTCGAAACGCAATTTTTGTTCTCACGCAGACACTAAAGGCCATGTTTTTCTTGGGACATCGTTCGGCGCGGCTGAAGAGGCCGCTAAGAAATTCGAAGCAGATCCCTCGTCGGCCTGAAGGCCTCCTCGGTATGACGAAAATAAAGGGCTTATCGGCACAACCGAGGTCGTGCCCTGTTACAAAGCTTTCGAAGGGGACTTTGTTACAAAGCTTTCGGAAGGGACTTTTTCCGCGACCTGTGACGCCGTGCGCCTGATACAAAGCTCTCTATAGATGCGAATCTCGCACTTGGGACACTGCTTTCCCGTTCCACAGCTTGGCACCGTATAATCGAGACTTCCTGCCATGAGTTACCAGGTTCTCGCGCGCAAATACCGGCCACAGAAATTCTCCGACGTCATCGGGCAGGACCACGTCACGCGCACGCTGAAGAACGCCATCGAGCAGGGACGCATTGCCCACGGATACATCTTCAGCGGACATCGCGGCATTGGCAAAACGACCATCGCGCGCATTCTGGCGATGGCGCTGAATTGCCAGTCGAAGGACCATCCTGTGGCGGAGCCGTGCGGGGTGTGCGATTCCTGCCGCGAGATTCGCGCCGGCAATTCGGTGGACGTGATCGAGATCGACGCTGCCACCAATCGCGGCATCGACGAGATTCGCGAATTGCGCGAGGCGGCGCGCTATCGTCCCGGCGCGCGATCGTTTCAAGATCTACATCCTCGACGAAGCTCACCAGATCACCGACGCCGCGTTCAACGCGCTGCTGAAGACGCTGGAAGAGCCTCCGAGTCACATCGTCTTCATGATGGCGACCACGCAGCCGGAAGACATTCCGCAGACCATTCGCTCGCGCTGCCAGCACTTCAGTTTTCATGCCGTGCGCTTCGACGACATCGTTGCGCAACTGCGCGACATCGCCAAGCAGGAGGGCATTAAGGCGGACGACAGCGCTCTGGCGATGCTGGCCGAGGTCGGCGACGGCTCTATGCGCGACGCGCTCAGCATCATGGACCAGGCGATTGCCTGCTGTGGCAATACCCTGAGCGCCGACGTGGTACGCGGCCTGGTGGGCACGGTTGCCTCCGACGTGCTGGAGGATGTGATGGACGCGGTGGCGCGCAACTCCAGCGAAGATGTGCTGCGCACCATCGATCGGCTGTTGGTGGAAGGGCAGAGCGCACAACACTTCGCCCGGCAGATGCTGCGATTCTTGCGCAATGCGCTGGTCGCCAAAGTTGCGGGCAGCGATTCGCCGGTGCTGCAGATCTCTACTGACGAGCGGGCGCGAGTGGCGCGCGTGGCGGAGCGCTTCAGCGAGGAAGACCTGTCGCGCTTTATGCAGATCATGCTGCGCACGCACAGCGAGCTGGGATACAAGCAGGAACAGCGCTTCCATCTTGAGCTGGGACTGTTGAAATTGGTACACGCGCAGCGCTTGCTGCCGCTGGAAGAGTTGCTGAGCGGGGAAGTAGCGCAATCGAAGGCGGGAAGCTCGACGCTGGCTGCGCGATCGGCGGCTTCAAGTTCGCGCGCGCCATCTCCTGCGGGACGGGTTGGGGTGGCATCGCGAGCGAACGAAGCAGAGGTCGCGTCGTCGCGAGGGGCGGCAGCTTCGCCGTTTGCGCGGCCGTCTCCGTTTGAGGCTGATCGCCAGCGCAAGAGCGAGCCCAAGGCAGAGACGCCGGGCGTGGTCGCGCAGACGTCGCCAGTGGTGAAAGCCGCGGTGGGTGCGGCGACGGACGCCGATGGTTCTTCTCTGCAAAGTGCAGTTGAAGGCGGAAGCGTGGCCACGGCGGTGGCGATGGATCCGGAGCCTGTCGCAGAAACCAGCGGCGAGATTTCTTGTGACGAAATGCGCAACGCGGTGCTGACTGCGCTGGAGGATGCAGGACAACATGTGCTGGCGCACAATCTGGAAGAAGGCGAGTGGTCGGTGCGGGGCGGCGAGGTTGCGGTGAAGGTAGGGATGTCGCAGGTGCTGATCGATGTTGCGCTGGGGCCGGAACCGAAGCGTATCATGCAGGCGGCGCTGAGCAAGGCTGTCAACCGTCCGCTGAAATTCAAGATGGTGAGCGGGACTCCGGCGGTCGCGGCCAGGACGGAACAGCCGCCGCGTCCGGCGAATGGCGCGGGCGCGCGTAGCCGCGCGATGGCTGATCCATTGGTGAAGCGGATGCAGGAAAAATTTGGCGCCGAGATTCGCACGGTTATCGATCAGAAAGAACGCGGGTGAAAGAGCGAATTCACCACGGAGACGCCGAGGGCACGGAAGCTTTGGATTTTTGCTGCCCTTTAACTGAGGCGAATTCTCGGCATTAGAGTTCGGCGGGATTTGCGGAGCGGCAATGACAGAACCAAAAAACTCCGTGTTCTCCGTGTCTCCGTGGTGAAGACAAACTCCGTTGCGAGGATACATGGGTGGATTTAATTTGCAGGACATGCTGTCGCAGGCGCGCCAGCAAGCGGAAAAGCTGCAAGAGAAGATGCAGCAGGTGATCATCGAGGCGTCCTCGGGCGGCGGCAGCGTAACCGTGCGCATGAGCGGCCAGAAGCAACTGTTGAGCATCGCCATCGAGCCTGAGGTAGTGAAGTCAGGCGACATCGAGATGTTGCAGGACCTGGTGGTCGCCGCGGTCAACGAGGCTTCGCGCAAAGTGGACGAAGCGATGAAGTCCAGTCTGGGCGGAATGCTGGGCGGCATGGGGCTGCCGGGAATGTGAAGGCCGGCTGCTGGTTCGCAAGCGGATCCGTGTCGAAGCAAATAGAGGAAAGCAGATCCCTCGTCGGGCTAAAGCCCTCCTCGTGGCGACGAATTAAAGGATATTCATCGGTGCACCCGTTCGGGAAACTCAAGGCGTGGCTGAGGCTGTGCCGCTTTCAAAACCTGCCGAAAGTGATTTTTGCTGTGCAGGCTGTTTAGGCGCTGGGAGCTTGCCAGTGACTCCGCGGACAAGGAAGACGCTCCACCGACTGGCCGTTCCCTCAGCGTATAATCAGGTTCGCGCACTTCATCCTAAGCACATCAGGACTACTCACGTGAGCTCTCATTCGCACATGCCGGGCCAGGAGCCGGCCGGACCGCAGCCGCTGCCCGGCGTCAACAGCATCATCGCCGTCGGCTCCGGCAAGGGCGGCGTCGGCAAAACCACGCTGGCCGTCAACCTCGCCATTGCGCTGACCCGCATGGGCAACAAAGTCGGGCTGCTCGACGCCGATGTCTACGGCCCCAATGTTCCCCTGATGCTCGGCTCCAGCGAGACGCCCAGCGTCATCGGCGAGAACCGCATTCTGCCGCCGGAGCGTTACGGCATGAAGGTCATCTCGGTCGGCTTCCTCTCGCCGGGCGACAAGCCTCTGGTGTGGCGCGGCCCCATGCTGCACTCCATCATCAAGCAGTTCCTCGGCCAGGTGGAGTGGGGACAACTCGACTACCTCGTCGTCGATCTGCCGCCGGGCACGGGCGACGTCGTGATCTCTCTGGTGCAGACTGTGCCCCTGACCGGCGCGGTGGTCGTCACTACCCCCAGCGACGTCTCGCTGCAAGACGCCCGCAAGGCCATCGAGATGTTCAAGCAGGTGAAAGTCGACATCCTCGGCATCGTCGAGAACATGAGCTTCTTCGTCTGCCCGCACTGCCACAAGGAGATCGACATCTTCTCCAAGGGCGGAGGCCAACGCACCGCGCAGCAATTCAGCGTTCCGTTCCTCGGCTCCATCGAACTCGATCCCGAAATCCGCAAGGCCGGCGACGGCGGGCATCCTATCGTGATGGAAGGTGACCAATCGCCTCACGCGAAATCGCTCTTCGCCTTCACCCACAAAGTGATCGAGCGCACCCGGGAATTGCAGGCCGCCGACGGCGGCAGCGTGATCGAGATTCGGTAGATCGATTCCCCTGCAAGGCGGGTCGTCGGGGTTTTCTGGCAACTGACCACTGGCCACTGGCCACTTCACAAAATGTTCCACGTGGAACATTTTTTCGCCTCGTAACTACCTTTAGAATATTATCGTTAGAGTATGGTTCTTTAGTGTGGTAACCTCTAGTAACCAAATCCTCGGAAAAGGTAACCATGCTGTTGCAATATTTTGTGTTGCAACACAAATCTGTGTGTGACAACACCAAAGTTTGAAGACAATTGCTCCGCCCGCCGGACCACCACGTCGCACCTGACAATCGGCAACTTACAACTAACGATCAGCCGTTGGGAACTGACCACTGGCCACTGACCACTGGCCACTGACCACTGACAACTGCTTCTTGAGCCCGAAAAGGGCGAAACAAACTTAGCCCAGGGCGGAAGTCCTGGGTAGGCTGCTCTACCAAGCCCGAGCCGGCTTCAGCCGGCGGCACTCTATTTATTGGCTCCCGCACTGTCTGCAAATTCAGCGGATAAGGATGGGACACCGAGCGATATTTCAATTCACGCTGGGAGTATAATTCTCCGCAATCGCCACCCGACGTTACGTCAACTCTTGTCGGGGAACCAGGTTGTTTCGCACTGGCTGAGCCGCAAGCGCCGTTCTTGCGGCCAATTTGCACCAGGCAACTAGAGAGTGCCACGGTGGGGAGCATGCCTAAAGCTGTTGCGGTCGCCTTATTCCTAGGGCTGATTTTCCTGGTTGTTCCTGCATCCGCCCAATATAAGGGCGATCACATTCCGGGCTTTCTCGGCCTGGATAGCGGGACCCAGGCGCCTCCCGGCATCTATGCCGGAGACCTGCTGTGGGTTTATCCCACCAGCACGGTCAAAGACAACAATGGCAACCAGATCAACCAGCGCGGCAGCCTGACCTCTACTCTGGATGGCATTCTGCTCAGCTGGGTCAGCAACTACAAAGTATTCGGCGCAAATTACGGCGCCACCGTCGTCGTTCCCTTCATTCAGAATCGCCTTCAGCTGGATTCGCTCAACGTCAACTCCGGCTTTGCCTTCACCGACATGATTGTTACTCCGGTCTCCCTGGGCTGGCACCTGAAGCAGGCAGACGTGAGCGCGGCCTACAACATCTACATTCCCACGGGAAAATTCTCCGCCAACGGGACCGGCAATACCGGCCTGGGCATGGTCGGCAACGAATTCTCGCTGGGCACCACCGTTTATCTCGACCAGAAGAAGATGTGGAGTGCCGCCACTACCTTCTCGCTGGAATTCCACACCGACAAAAGCGGCACTGACATCAACGTCGGCGATCTGGGGACTTTCGAAGGCGGACTCGGCCGCAAGGTCTATAAGAAGTCGAGCGGGCCCATCCCTATCATCATGAATCTGGGCGCCGATTACTACGCGCAATTCAAGGTGACGGGCGACAGCGGCTCCGACATTCCTCCCGCGCTGCGCGGCTACAAAGATCGCGTCTTCGGCATCGGCCCCGAGTTCAACGTTTACCTTCCGAAGCCGCGATTGACGCTGCTGGCGCGCTACGAGCCGGAGTTCGGCGCCCGCAACCGCACCCAGGGTCAGACCGTCGTCTTCAGCATTGCATGGGTGGCCAAGTCGCTGGTGAAGATGCCGCCACCTCCTGCGTCGCCACCACAATCTTCACAACCGTAGCCACTCGTTTGAACAGCGTTTGCTCTCGGCCCTGAATTTTTCGCATTACGAGTTACAAGGAGAATCGATATGAACGCGCAGAAGAAAGTAAGACTGCTGATCCGAGGAATGGTCGCCGTCACGCTGCTTTTGTGTGCGATGGTATGCGGTGCCCAAACCAAACAACCCAACATCATCGTCATCATGGCCGATGACATTGGCTGGTTCAACATCGGCGTCTACAACCAAGGCATGATGGCCGGCCGCACCCCTAATCTCGACAAGCTGGCGTCGCAGGGCATGCGCTTCAACTCCTACTACGCTGAGGCGAGTTGCACCGCTGGCCGCGCCAACTTCATAACCGGTGAGTTGCCCATTCGTACCGGCCTCACCACCGTCGGTCAGGCCGGGGCCAAGATCGGCATGCCCGATCAGGCGCCCACCATCGCCACCGCCCTCAAAGCCATGGGCTACGAAACCGGCCAATTCGGCAAGAACCACCTCGGTGATCGCAACGAATACTTGCCCACGGTTCACGGCTTCGATGAGTTCTGGGGCTATCTTTACCACCTCAACGCCATGGAAGATCCGTTTCATGCCAACTATCCTCCGGCGGCATTAAATGCGATTGGACCGCGTAATCTGGTTCATACTTGGGCCACCACCACCGACGATGCCACTGTCGATCCGCGCTGGGGCAAAGTGGGCAAACAGAAGATTGAAGACGAAGGCCCGCTGCCGCCGCATCCCATGCCGGGCATCAAGTACAACATGGAGACCGTCGACGACACCATCCTCGACTACACCCTGAAGTTCATGGACAAGTCGAAGGCTGATGGCAAGCCGTTCTTCATATGGATGAACCCGACGCGCATGCACGTGCTCACCCACCTGGCGGAGAAGTACGAGAAGATGCGTACGCCGGAGAACGGCTGGACCATCTATGAAGCCGGCATGGCGCAGCTCGACGATATCGTGGGTTCCGTGATGCAGCATCTGAAAGACGCTGGACTGGAAGACAACACCATCGTCGTCTTCAACACCGACAATGGCGCTGAAGTCATGACCTGGCCCGACGGCGGCATGACCCCCTTCGCCGGCGAAAAAGGAACGGTGCTCGAAGGCGGCTTCCGCGTGCCTTGTTTCATCCGCTGGCCGGGCCACGTGCCCCCAGGCACCGTCGATAACAGCATCATCTCCGGGCTCGACTGGTTCCCAACCCTGGCGGCGGCTGCCGGCGATCCCAATATCGTTGCCGAACTGAAGGCCGGCAAGCAGCTCGGAGGCACAACCTACAAGGTCCACCTCGACGGCTACGATCAGACCGCGCTCATCACCGGCAAAGGTCAGTCCGCTAGGCACGAGATCTTTTACTTCGCCGAGACCACGTTGGGTGCCGTGCGCTACAACGACTATAAGTATCGCTTCATCGATCAACCGAATGGCTGGCTCGGCGGCACCGTCAAACCTGACTGGCCGATCCTCGTCAACCTGCGCCTCGACCCCTTCGAACGGGCGGGCATGGGTAAGTCTCTGGGCAACCTGAACTGGTTTCAGTACGAGGGCTGGCGTTTTGTGCTGGTACAGCAGGTCGTCGGACAGTATGCCCAAAGCTTCATCGACTTCCCGCCCATGCAGAAGGGGGCCAGCTTCAACATGGAGCAGTTAAAACAGGAGCTCGAAAAGAAGATGGCATCGCAGAGCGGTCAGTAGCACCAGCACAGTGGCCAGGCGATGAATCGACGTTTCGTTGTTCTCAACAGGAGAACAAGCACGGGTGGCCCAGCCTTTCTGCCCGATTCTAAACTTGGGGTGCCCCATCCTACTCGCCGTCTTTTGGCGAGAGGGTGGGCAGCCGACACTCTGAATCGAAGGCGTAAGGCCACCAACAATGTCGGCACCCGGCGCTGCTGACCCGCTACCGTTTCCTTTTCCTTTTAGCCAGTTCCGCTTCGTACGCCGCCTGAAGCTTCTGCATTGCAGGAATACGCCTGGATTTCGTCGGGCTGGCCTTTTTCCCGGCGCTTGACTTGCGAAGATGGGTTTCGCGAAGTTCAGCCATAAATTCTGCCCGCAGCTTCGGTCCTCCTTCTTCCAGGATCCGAGCCAGACCCCTCGGCCTGAAGGGCGGCAAATACCTGTGCCCCCATGTAACCATCTCCATCAGAAGAGGAAGCAATCCGATGCCTTTTTCGGTAAGACTGTAAATGGCTTTCTGCTTATGGCTGGCGTCCTGAGACTTGACGATGATCCCTTGCTCGACAAGCTTTTGCAGACGATCGGCCAGAATATTCGACGCAATCCCTTCCACAGACTTGGTCAGGAGCTCGCGAAAATGTCTGCGGTCCATGAAGATGATGTCGCGGATGACGAGCAGACTCCACTTATCGCCAAATATTTCGACCATCAGGTTGATAACGCACTCTGACCTGTGATCTTTGCGCACTGTGCTTCCAGTCCGGTTTGGCATGCTTCGCCCTGAATGATTGTACGACCAGTTGCCTGTCTTTGCGTACTCCGCCTCCACTCCGATTCCGCATTCCTTGCCCTGAACCAAAGATTGTACAACTAGTTGTATATTAAAACTAGTTGTATATAGCTATCAAAATTCCTCTTTCCCATAGGAGGGCCGTTGCGGAAATCCGGTTTCTGGTAGATGGGCGTCGGCTTTCCGCAAGCGAGTCCGCAAACGAAGGTGATTTCACGTAACCCTTTCGTGTAATCGCACTCCCCCGCGAGTAGTCCATCTCCGATTTCCTTCATGCCGTAACGAAAGCTGAGGTCAGGCAGTCGGTAGCGGAAGTCGATGGCAGTCCAAATGCCTTCGTACACGCCATGCACTGATCACCGCACGTCTCTGCTCTGAATTGCACATTAACGGTTGGCCTACGCCAAGTAGGTTCCAGCATGACCACTCACTCGAAATGAATACAGGAGGAGTTATGAATCAATTGCAGCTTTGGAAGGTAGTAGGTGTCGTATTTCTCGCATGTAGTTTTGCAAGCGCTCAACACATCACCTCATTTAGCGCCCCGGGCGGAGGCACAGGCTTCGACCAGGGCACCGGTGGCTTCGACATCAATCCGCAGGGGGCGGTCGTGGGATCGTTCCATGATGACAATAACGTCTTTCACGGCTTCCAGTGCATTGCCCCGTGCAACACGTTCAGCGAATACAACGCTCCGGGCGCCGGCACCGGCGCCAACCAGGGCACAATCACGTTCGGCAATAACCTCTTCGGAGAGACGGTGGGGTTCTATGTCGACGCCAACAACGTGGCCCACGGCTTTGCCACGGAGTATCCGTTCGAGAACTTCACCAGCTTGAACGTTCCCGGCGCCGGGACAGGCGCCAACCAGGGCACCTTCGCGGGCAACGTCAACCCCGGCGGAGAGATTGCCGGATACTGGGCCGACGCTAACAATGTGTATCACGGCTTTGTCTCTTATCCGCCTTACCGCAATTACACCTCATTCGATCCTCCGGGCTCGGTGAACACCTTCACTGCGGTGGCTACCTCCCTCAACCTGGAAGGAACGGTCGCGGGCACGTACTTTGACGCCAACGGCGTGGCCCATGGTTACCTGCGCTATGCCAACGGCAGCTTCACCGAGTTCAACGTCACCGGCGCAGGCACGGGAGCGAACCAGGGCACGGAAAGCGACAGCATTAGCGACCTGGGCGCCGTCGCGGGAAACTACATTGATTCGAACAACGTGAATCACGGCTTCGTCCGGAGCCCGACCGGCGAGATCACCAAATTCGACGTTGCGGGCGCGGGCACTGGCGCGGGTCAAGGCACCATACCGGAAGGCATCAATCTTCTGGGCCTGGTTGCTGGAATGTGGGTCGACGCGAACGGCGCAAATCACGGCTTCGTGTGGACTCCTTGGGGCGGCATCACTAAGTTCGACGTGCCGGGAATCGGAACGGGCGCGAACCAGGGCACCGAGCCTGCGACCCCCAACGTGTTTGGGGTAATCACCGGACAGTGGGTCGACGCGAACAACGTGCATTACGGCTTCCTGCGGACCCCGTAACTCGGATGGAGAACTAACTTCCCGGGTCTCAAACTCCGCGAGACCCGGGCCACCCGACCGCAGAGGCCGGCCCACTCATTCGAATGCCGCGAATGAGTGGGGCAACCAGCCCCCGGCGTGCTCATTGGTACCTCGGGTAGGAGTAGGGCGACCGCGCTCTCATGCGACTCGGGGGAGCGACTTCGGAGCGTTGACCGCCGCGAAACCAATCCGACGATTTCTGCTGGAACAGGAGAACCATAGCAATCGTCTGGAGGACGCCCTCGCCCAACTCAAGATAAAACGAGAGCGGCCCATTGATCCGGATCAGCATGTGATTCATCAGGACCACCGAAAACAGACCCGCCACGCAAAGAATGAGGTAGAGGATTCGCGCCCAGTTTCGGCCTCGGGCAATCGCCGCGATGATCGTGGCCTCAAAGCCGAAGACGGCGATTTGCCCCCCGTGAGCGACCGGGAGGCCGGCGTGGTTGGCTACGAAGAAGGTGTTAAGGAGTCCGATGCCGAAACAGGCCAAGAGGATCGTAACAGCCATTTGGACTTCGTTCGGCTTGACTGGGTAGTTGCGGGTGTTATTCATGGGGTTAAACCTCGCTTTCATGACCGCACAATGCGCCCATTTGCCGGCGCGATCAATACTTGGGAGATCATTTGGGGGTACGTTTCAGGTCAGCGGCTAAGAGGCTCAAAAAACAGGAGTTAAGCCCGGATGTCATCGTGGAAAACTGGGACGCAGGAGTCAGGTATTCTGCAAATGCCAGGCAACTTTGCTGCTTTAGCTCGGGTACCCATGCTCTGGTCGCCCGGTTTTTGGCCACGGGGTGGGAGCGGCAGCACTTACCCGTCAATTGTCGGCATTGCTATAATCGATCAACGATGAGCGACGCGGAGATCATCTTTGCGGTGGAGGAATCGCCGGAGGGCGGTTACGAGGCGCGCGCGCTCGGCCACCCTATCTTTACGCAAGCGGAATCTACTGCGGAATTGCGTGAGATGGTGCGCGACGCGGTGCGGTGTTACTTCGAAGCGGATGCCCTCCCATCCGTAATCAGGCTCCATTTTGTTCACGACGAGGTGATCGTCGCTTGAAATTGCCGCGCGACCTCAGCGGCTCTGAGTTCGCGAAGCTTCTCCGCAGATATGGATACGAGATCACACGCCAAACCGGCAGTCATCTTCGGTTAACTTCCAGCACCCGCGGTACGCAGCATCACATTGCGATTCCGGCGCACAAGAGCCTGAAGGTTGGGACGCTTGCCGGCGTTCTAAAGGAAGTTTGCGCTTATCTGGAAATGTCTCGCGCCGACCTAGAGCGAGAACTGTCTAGCGACTGACCGTTTGTTTTCCTTGCGCAGCTGTCTCATCACCCCTGCATCACCTTCTGCCACGCTGCCTGGAATTGCTGCATCTCGGCACTGGTGCCCACGGTGATACGCGAATAGCTTGGCATCGCCGGCCAGACGCGCCCGATGATGACATTCTGCCGGGCCATCGCGGCGATGACTTCCTTTGCCGGGTGTTTGGTATCGAGGAGGAAGAAGTTGGCGACGGAGGGAATGTAGGAATATCCGTTGCTGTCGAGCCACTGGAAAGTTGCGGTGCGGACCTGCTGGTTGGTCAGTTTACGTTCCGCAACCAGGTGCGCGTCTTTCAGGCTGGCCGAGGCGGCCGCTACCGCGGTCACAGGCATGAAGTTGTAGCCGCCATAATTGTGTAGCTTTGTCCAGCAGGTCTGGCCTGGCGATGGCGAAGCCGCAGCGCAGGCCGGCCATCCCGTAGATCTTAGAGAAGGTGCGCAGCACGATGACATCTTTGCCGGCCTTCACCAACTCGATGGCCGACGGCGCATCGCTGAAGTGGATGTAAGCCTCGTCCACCAGCACGATGGAGTTCTTCGGCTTGTTCTCCACCAGATACTCGATATCGGCGCGGCTGGTCAGCGTTCCGGTGGGATTGTTGGGCTGGCAAACATAGAACACGCCGGCATCGGGAGCGGCGGCCAGCATGGCCTTCACGTCGTGGGCGTAGGTCTTGGTGAGCGGCACCTTGACCACGCGCGCGCCCGCACGGTCGGCGGCAAACAGCCCGCCTTCGAAGCCGGGATCGGCGGTCACGTAGCTGGCGTGCGGCGAACAGAAGGCTCGCACGGTGAAGGTCAGGGGCTCGGTCGATCCCGCGTAGATCGAGACTTGCTCGTCGGTGACGCCAACACTCTGGGCAAATAGCGTAGACAATTCGCCGGCCGACTCCATCAGATAACGGCCGCTGTGCGGAGTGATCGGCGGCGATTGCCTCGCGGGCCGCGGCGCACGGGCCGAGCGGGTTCTCGTTGGCGTTGATCAGCACGGCATTCTTGGGATGACTCGGAGGATGATCGGGCAACGCGGCGTAGGCGAGCATGGGCTCGGTCACGATGCGCAGGGCCAGCGCCGCTGACGCCGCGGTTGAGGCTTGCAGGAACGATCTGCGGGAGAGAGATGAGAAAGGTTGATTGCCCATCAGCGAACTCCTGGCGAAGTTCATCTTAACGCTTTCCACGGAAATACGGAGGGCGGTTTCAGGATTCGCTCCGCGATTGGTTAGAAAATCCTAATGCAGCGGAATTTCTGGATAGGGTGCGGTGGCCGCCAAATTGCATATGTCAGGACGAGTGAGTCGCCGCGTGCCTTGAGAATGCCCGTGCAAGAAAACCCGATGTCGCGCCTTCTTTCGACCAACGCCGAAAAGTTTGAGGCCGCGTTCTAGCGAACGAGAGGCTCAGACGCTTGATCCGTCAGATTGGGAAGGTTTTCGAATCCAGGCGCACCGGATGCTCGACGACATTCTGGATTACACCAAGAACATACGGCAGCGCCCGGTATGGCAGCCGATCCCGGACGAAGTTCGGCAGCGATTTCGCGCCGCAGTTCCGGTGCAGGCCTCTTCACTCGCCGAAGTTCATCAGGAGTTCATGCACTACATCCTGCCGTTCGCGGCGGGCAATGTTCATCCCGGTTTCATGGGCTGGGTCCACGGCGGCGGCACTCCCGTAGGCATGTTGGCGGAAATGCTGGCCGCGGGACTGAACGCCAATCTCGGCGGCCGCGATCAGGTTCCCATCGAGGTCGAGCGTCAGGTCGCGCTGCTGGATGCAGGCGATCTTCGGTTTTCCGGAGACTGCGGCCGGGCTGTTTGTTACCGGAACGTCGATGGCGAATTTTATCGCCGTGGTCGTGGCTCGCGATGCCGAACTTGGCTGCGACGTGCGCCGCGAGGGTCTGGCGGCAAATGCAAGAGCCAAGCGCCTGACGGCATACGCCTCAACGGCAGTCCACGGCTGTGTTGGCAAGGCCATGGATCTTTGCGGCCTCGGCAGCGACGCGCTCCGGCTGGTTCCCACTGACAGCCGCCGCCGCATCAATCTGATCGCGCTGGAAGACGCAAATCAGGAAAGACCGCGAAGCGGGCTTCCATCCTTTTCTGGTTGTCGGTACCGCGGGAACTGTGGACACTGGCGCGATCGATGACCTTGCCGGCCTCGCCGATCTCGCGCGTCGCGAAAAGCTGTGGTTTCACGTTGACGGCGCCTATGGCGCGCTGGCCATGCTGGCTCCCGATCTCGCTCCCAAGCTGCGGGGCATCGAGCGCGCCGATTCGCTGGCCTTCGACTTTCACAAGTGGGGGCAGGTTCCCTACGATGCCGGTTTTCTGCTGGTTCGCGACGGCGCTCTGCAGCGGAATGCCTTTGCGGCTTCGTCCTCTTATTTAGACGCGAAACCCGCGGCCTGGCCGCCGGATCGCCCTGGCCTTGCGATTACGGTCCCGATCTTTCGCGTGGCTTCCGTGCGTTGAAGACGTGGTTCACGCTGAAGGTTTACGGCACCGAAGCGTTGGGCGCGGTCATCTCGCGGACCTGCGCCCTGGCCCGCTATCTGGAACAGCGGATCGCCAGCACGCCGGAGCTGGAGCTGCTGGCGCCGGTCGAACTCAACATTGTTTGTTTTCGCTACCGCGCAGACGACGCTGATCGCGTGAATCGACAGGATTGTAGTCGAGCTGCAAGAGTCGGGAAGTGTCGCGCCTTCCACCACCGTCATCGACGGCCGATTGGCAATCCGGGCAGCCATCGTAAATCACCGCACCGGTCAGCGCGAAATCGACACGCTGGTAGACATGACACTGGCTTTGGGCCGCAAGTTGACGAACCGCAACGCTCAAGTCCGCGCGGCCAAGGCCGTCGCCGCAGAGCGCTACGCCACGGGTGAAGTGGGAAACGGAGTTGCAGCAGCTGGAGAGCGAGCTTGCAATCCAATCCTGAGTCGGTTGACCTTCGCTTTCGACGAGCGTTTCTGCTCTTGGAACTGGGCCGTCCGGTCGATGCCAGAAACGATTACATCAAAGTGCTTCAGGCGCTGGAACGCCAGCCGTACCACGTCGCGGCATTAAACAATCTGGGCAGGACGCTGGTCGCCACCGGCCATCGCAGCGCGGCGCGGCTGGCATACAAAGAAGCGGTCGCACGGCATCCCAGCGATCTTCCCAGCCGCATCAACCTGGGCATGAGCCTGTTTGAAGAAAGCGAAATGCTGGAGGCCCAGGAGAAGACCGCGGAAGCGCAGCAACTCATGCGCGAAGCCCGCGACCACTTCGAACACGCCTTGCGGCTGAAGCCAGACTTCGAAAAAGCGCACGAAGGATTGTCCTACGTGCTGGGACATTTGGGAGAAAGTGAAAAGGCTGCGTGGCACCGTCGCCAGGCCTTCCAGAATCGCTACATCATCCCCTTGCCATATCGCGGGCGACACTCGCCTGTGCCCGTGCTGATGCTGAGTTCAACCACCGGCGGCAACGTACATTTGCAAAGATTCCTGCACGATCAGGTCTTTCATACCTTCGTTGTGCTGCCGGAATTCTACGATGGGAACACTCCCTTGCCGCCGCACCAATTGGTGGTGAACGGCATCGGCGATGCGGAGATGTCGGCTGGCGCGCTGCTAGCGGCGCAGTCCCTGCTCACGCTCACCACCGCGCCGGTTGTGAATCTCCCCGCTGCCGTGTTGGCCACCACCCGGAGTAACAACGCCAAGCGGCTGTCCCTGGTGCCGGGAGTAGTCACGCCTATTACCGTTACGCTGCCGCGCGAGCGCCTTTGCGATGCGGACGCCGCAGCCACACTGGCCGCGCACGGCTTCAGCTTTCCTCTGCTTCTGCGGGCGCCCGGCTTTCATACCGGGCTGCATTTTCTGCGCGTCGACACCTTCGAGGGTCTGCCGGCGGCTTTGGCTGAACTTCCTGGCCGGCAACTCATCGTCATGCAATATCTGGATGCGCGCGGAGCCGATGGCAAAACCCGCAAGTACCGCGCCATGCTGGTCGACGGACAAATCTATCCTCTGCATGTTGCGATTTCCAGCCACTGGAAAATCCACTACTTTACCGCCGAGATGGCTGACAGTCCGCAGCATCGTGCGGAAGACGCGGCGTTTCTGGAGGACATGCCGGCAGTGCTGGGCCCGCTGGCCATGAATGCGCTAAAACAAATTCAGTCCACTCTCGCTCTGGATTACGCTGGGGTTGACTTTGGCTTGAGCGCGAAGGGAGAGCTGCTGCTGTTCGAGGCCAATGCGACCATGGTAGTGAACCCGCCGGAACCGGATGCGCGATGGCAGTATCGTCGGCCTGCCTACGACCGAATTCGGAGAGCCATTCATCAGATGCTGATCGAGCGCTCTGGAGCCCGGCAGTTGCGGCACGAGCGCATGGAACCCGGCACCCAAGAACGGCTGGCCGGATGATTCAAGCGCACGCGGGAAATGCACCTCTTGGGAAAACCCTCCGCCCGCACTACGCAGGCGAAGGGGGGCAAATGTCAGTTCAGTAGTCCGTACATGTCGACCTGGCCAACGGTACCGACAAAAACATGCCCATCAGCCACGGTGGGAACCGCGAACTTGACTGACTGTCCCGCCTGGTCGCGACTGGCATTCTGCTGGGAGTTGTAAAGTTCGGAGCCCAGGTTCTCAGCGTTGTAGGCACGCAGAATCGCGTTCCCAGCGTTGCTGTAATTGTCGGTCTCGATGATCCATACGATTCCATCGCTGGTGCCGTTGGAGGAGACTGCCGGCGTCGATCCGGGGAAATTGAATTGCTCCGGCGACTGAGAACTGGGGCCGCTGGAAAGCTGCTCCGTCTGGGGATTAAAAGAGAAGGCCTTCAGGTGGTCGTATACGCCACCAAAATACGCGTTGTTGTTCCAGAACGCAGGAGCACCCCACACGCCGCCGATGGCGAAGGGCAGAGTCTGCACGATCTGGTCGTCGTTTCCTGAATGGAAATGGCCCATGTTATCGCGATTGATGAGATCGATGGTGCCTTCTTTGCCGACCTGTAACAACAAATGAGGGTAAGAGCCGGACTGGTTAGGCAGCAGAAGAACGCCGCCGGAGTTGACATCGGTGTCATTGTCATCCAATGTCTGCTGGTCCCAGGGGGTGAAATAGTCGGCCAGTGCGAGGCGGGAACCGGACCAGGTCAGGCGGAGAACGCTGTCACCGTAATCGATGCCTCCGTTATTAACGTCAAAATATCCATTGCCCGTCGCTGTGTAAATTGAACCGGCCGTGTCGACCACGGGCCCGGCGCCGCCGCCCCAAAAGCCTCCCTCGTAGCCATTCGGCGTATCAATAAAAACGCCGGTAGCAGTCAGGCTGGTTTTATCAAAGGACATGACCCAGCCATGGTAGTTTCCTATGTCGCAGTGCGATGACCAGGACACGATCACCTGTCCGTCGGCGAGGAGCAGACTGGGGCGCTGGTTGGCGAGCAGGGCATTGAAAGTGATGAAGCCCCCGAGAGAACCGCTACCCACGCCTCGTACCACCGCGTTCATGTTACGGGCAGGGACCTTGTCCAGGCCGGTCGTTATATCCAGGGCGTGGAGTTTGTGACGGTAATTCAAGGCATGGTTTACCGGGTCATACTCCTTGGTTTCCACCGACACGTACATGGTGTTGGTAGTGGTATCGATGACAGGCGTGCCTGTGATCCCGATCTCGGGAACCAGGTCGCCGCAACTTACATCATTACTCGAGACCGTGTTGATCTCCAGCAGGGGACCGGAACCAGCCAGGAAATTGTTATGCCAAAGCGTTTGTCCGCTGTTCACGTCAAAGGCGTAAACCTGATCGTGCTCGGTAGCCACAAACAGCACATTATGCGAGGTGCCCCCGATGGTCAGATCAGGGACGTACAACGGCTGCGCATACACATAGCCTTGTACCGAGAAGACCGCCAGACGGCCAAACTGCGAGACGGTAACGTTCGATGGAGTGAGAATGCTTTCATGCGTGTTGGTGCCGGAGTGGCTATTGTCATACTGATAAATCGGAACCGTTACTTGCGCCGCCAGCAGGCAGCTGAACAACGCCACCAAGCAGAGAATGGAAATGCTATAGACCTTTTTCATCGACACAGAATTGTCCTTTGCCGCTCAGGTTTTTCTGCAAACCGAAGCGGCGCCCTAAATTGTGGGACAAGATTTGTGGAATTATCCTATGGAATCGAGACATGCACAATATAGTTCTTGAAGATTCACCAACGAGACGAACTGGTGGCCCAGGTGGGAAACCCTATCAGGTCCAGAATCCGTAGGCGTCTCTGACAATTACCGCCGGTCTTGAAAATGCTAAGGCAGCGCCATGACCATAAAGATCCTGGGCCCAGAGGTAAACCAACCGAGCCAAGGCTAGATTCGCCAGGATCGTATCGACACGGGCCATCCCGCAGGGTGCCTTGTTCAGGAGTGGGCCGTAGCAGATGACGGGTCTCGAAGTAGGAGGCGATCTCCAAGGGCGACCCTTGGAAGCGCCATTCCGTAACTGGCAACGATTGCAAGACAGAAACAGACGATCCGCAACTCCTCGTTGCGGTAAACTGATGCCAACCTAACCTGTTGCGATGAGTGGCCCTGTAGCTCAGATGGATAGAGCAGCGGTTTCCTAAACCGTTGGTCGGCAGTTCGACTCTGCCCAGGGCCTCCATTTTCAATAACTTACCAGCTACGTATTTCAGGTTATCCCACTTTATCCCGCTTTTAGTTTGCGATCGAGTTTTGCAATCGCTTTGCGCACCGACTTCGGCAGCTGATTGAGTATGCTCAAATGTATTACGAGGGACACGATGCTGAACCTGCTCAAACCGATCCGCGCTTCTCTCCTGCCGCTGCTGTGCAGCCTGATTGCCGTCTTGCAACCTTTGCCGGTACGCGCCCAGCAAACTTCAAACGCCGCTAAGACGGCCGCGCAACACGATGGCCAGCACGACTTCGATTTCGAATTTGGCAGCTGGAAGATTCACTTGAAGAAGCGTCTGCATCCTTTGACCGGCTCCAATACCTGGGTCGAATTCGACGGTACGTCCGTCACCCGGCCAGTTTGGGACGGCCGCGCCCAACTCGAGCAGTTCGAAACCGATAGCCCCGATGCCGGCCACATCGAAGGCCTCACTCTGCGTACCTACAATCCCCAAACTCACCAGTGGAACCTCTATTGGTGTAACAGCAAGAAGGGGATCATCGACCCGCCCCAGATCGGCGAGTTCAAGAATGGCCGCGGCGAATTCTACGCGCAAGACACGCTGGAGGGCAGACCCATCTTCATCCGATTTATCTGGTCGGAAACGAATACCGACAAGCCGCACTTTGAACAGGCGTTCTCAGACGACGGCGGCAAGACCTGGGAAGTCAACTGGATTACCGATCAGACGCGGGTAAAGGATGAGCCGGACAAGGCGCGGTGATAAGTTTCGCCGCTCGGGCAGCGACTCCGTTATCGCGGATTCACCTTGGCGTCCATGTAGGCGCGAAGAATTGCATTGATGCGAGTTTGATAGCCGCGGCTGGTGCGAAACCAATCCAGAAGGTCCGCGTCGAGCCGCATAGTAACGGTCTTCTTGGAACGGGGTAAGACTACCTTCGCTCCACCCCAGAACTCTCTATCGGTAGGATTTATTTCCGGATCGGCGGCGATCGCCGCACGAACCTGTGCCTCAGTGAGAGAACGAACTCGCTTCCAGTCGGTCCGCAGTTCAATCGGCTTGGCCTGCGAGTTCTTCCCAGAACGCCCGCTTCTCGTGGGGTGCTGATTTCCACGCCGAGATGAGGTGACGTGTGTCATTCTTGCGATCCGTGTAGATGACGGTGATCTCAACCCCATTCAGCAAACCGACAGCGTAGATACGGATTTCTCCGTAGTCCAATCGATCATCCAGCTTCTCCACGGGGCCATCGAAGATTCGCGTCGCATCCTCAAACGCAATGCCATGACGTCTTAGGTTCAGCCGGTTCTTCGCAGCGTCCCAGGTGGAGCGCATTTCGATATTTACACAGTGTATTTACGCAGTCAAGTCTTGTCCGCCCCTTAACGATAATCCCATCTCCTGTTACCGCCCCAGCTTTTGCGCCTGGCACGCGACCACGACTTTGCTGGGATCGATGGCGTCATTATCCAACTGCATTTCGATCACTTTGCCATTCTTGTCGATGACGTAATTCACGCGGCGGGCAGCTTTATATTCGGGATCGTACAAGCCGTACTTCCTGGTGATGTCGCCGCCCCAATCGCTGAGCAGCGGGAAGGTGACTCCAATTTGTTGCGCCCACGCCTTATTCGAGAAGGGAGAATCCATGCTCACACCCAGGACCTGGGTGTCGGCGGCTTCCAGCTTGCTCAGGTTCTGCTGGAAGGCCTTCATCTGCTTGGCTCAACCACCGGTGAAGGCGAAGATGTAGAAGGCGAGTGCGACATTCTTCTTGCCGCGAAATTCGTGCAGCGAGACTTTGTTGCCGTTCTGATCTTCCAGGGTGAAGTCAGGCGCCATGTCGCCGACCTTAATTTTGGGCGGCGGCGTGTCGTTGGCTTTGTTGGCCGCAAAGCCGGCCGGCAACAACGAGCCGGCGAGTAGCAGCGCCAGTAAGAGTTTTTTCATCGGATCTCTCCTCGCAAATAGTCTTCACAGGACGAGTGACTGGGCGTGTATCTGGTGCAGTCATTGTCCCATCACCGGAGCGCATTCGCCAACGGCAGCGTTCAGCGACGCCTTCTGAACTGTGACCAGGGGCTGGTTTTCCGTTTTGGTATTCGACGCGATCCATCCTACTGTTCCCGATTGCGGAAATGTTACCTCGGGCGGTAAAGTGAATGAGTATTCATTCGGAACGGCAGCCGTTAGCACTTGGCACGTGGCACTTAGTGTGGGTGCCGTTGGCCAAGTGCTAAATGCCAAATGCTAAGTGCGGCCTTCTCCCCGTGGCAAAAGACGACCCTTACGCTTCCTTCGGCGCCCAGAAGTGCCATGGCCACATCGGTAAATCGAAGCTCTGACAAGTATCAGCGCATTCTGGATGCGGCGGTCGCGGTCTTCGCCGAGAAGGGCTTTTTCACCTCGCGCATCGCCGACATTGCCGACCGCGCCGACGTTGCCGATGGCACCGTCTATCTCTACTTCAAGAGTAAGGAAGAGATCCTGATGACCGTCATCAACACGGCGTTCGACGCTTTCATGAGCCTGGCCCGCACGGAGTTGAAGAAGCTGTCCGACCCGGCGGAGCGCCTGCGGCGGCTGGCATTTCTGCATCTGGACGCGTTGGGATCGAATCGCAATCTGGCGGTTGTCTTCCAGATGGAGTTGCGGCAGAGCACGCGCTTTCTCTCGGAGTTCTCGCATCATCACATGGTCGAATATCTCGGCCTGGTGCGCGAGGCGATCACCGACGGCCAGGCCAGCGGAATCTTTCGCCGCGAGATGTCGGACAAGTATGCCGCCAACTGCTTCTTCGGCGCGCTGGATGAGATGGTCACGTCGTGGGTGTTGAGCGGGCACGAGTACCAGCTGCGCAATGTTGCCGATGTGGTGGTGGACATTTTCTTAAATGGGATGCGGACGAAGAAGGGCGATGCCAGATTGCAGTATGCAGAAAAAATCGCCAGCCTGGATTGGACGCGCCAGATGACCTTCGAAGAGCTAGACCACAGATATCCGAATGGTTTTGTCGACGCGGAGGTAACCAGCCTGACCTTGGACTACAAGAATCGAACTGCTGTGTTACATCTGAATCTGCGTGGCAACTCGCCCGATAGCCCCGACCGGAATGTCTACAAGCGCGCGACGCTTATTGCGCATGAATTCTATTACTTTTCGATTGAACCGCCTGATCCCGATCACCTTTTTTACCCCAAGAGATCGATACAAATAAATGGATACGCTGAAGATCCAACGCGGTTCTCACTATTCGAGGACCTGAAGCCGAAACTACCTGCCGGTGCCTTCTGTTGCCGATTTTTCGTCCATGATTGGAATTCGTTCATTCACGTAGCGGCCCCGAGTGCCGAATTTACCTGAACCGAATGCGACGAGTAACTAGGATTTTGGCACAGCCATGAATCTTCGGACCCTCAACGACGTTTTCTTTACGCTGGTGAAGCGCAACAGCGACCGCGTGATGCTCACCCGCGAAGGTGAGACCTGGCAGGCCATCTCTGCCGGCCAGTTGCAGAGCTGGGTGTACGCCACAGCGCGCCAGTTGCAATCCTGGGGAATAAGCAAAGGCGATCGCGTCGTCATGCTCAGCGAGAATCGCCCGGAGTGGGCGGTTGCCGACTTCGCGTGCCTCATGCTGGGAGCGGTCGATGTTCCCATCTATGCCACGCAGACCAGCGAGCAATGTCTGTTTGTGTTGCAGAATTCGGAAGCGCGCGTTGCGTTCGTTTCCACCCGCAAGCAGTACGAGAAGATCGCGCCATCCGCGAGCAAACCAAGCTGGAATGCATCGTCCTGATGGACGACGCCGCGGAAATCACTGACGCGGTGCCGATGCAGTCATTCCTGCAGCAACGCGCCGCAGGGAAACGATCCTGCGCTGGACGCCATCGCCGAGCGGATTGAGCCCGACGATCTGGCCACGCTCATCTACACCTCGGGCACCACGGGCACGCCCAAAGGCGTGATGCTGACTCACGGCAACATTGCGTCGAATCTGAATGTCTCGCTCGATATGTACGAGTTTGACAAGGACGATCTGTGCGTCTCGTTTCTGCCGCTGTCGCATGTGACTGCCCGTCATCTGGACTATGCCTTGTTCAACGCGGGCGTGCCGCTGGCCTACTGTCCGGTGGTTGACGATCTGCCGCGCACCATGCGCGAGGTGCATCCTACGCTGATTGTCGCCGTGCCTCGAGTGTACGAGAAGGTTTACAACCAGGTGCAGAACAAGTCGCACGGGATCAAGCGGTCGCTGATTCAATGGGCGCTGTCGGTGGGCGCGGCCAATCGCGAAACCATTCTTCGCGGGGAGACGCCAAAGTCGTTTTCCTGGAAGCTAGCCAACGCGCTGGTGTTTTCCAAAGTCCGCGACGGGATGGGCGGACGCGCCCGTATTTTCGTTTCCGGCGGCGCGCCGCTGGGCAAGGAGATTGCTACCTGGTTCGCCGACATCGGTATCCGCATTCATGAAGGCTACGGACTGACGGAGACTTCTCCCGTAATCGCCCTCAACAATCCCATCAATCACCGCCTGGGCACGGTGGGCAAGCCCATGCCGAATGTCGAGGTGAAGATTGCTGACGACGGCGAACTGCTGGTGCGCGGGCCCTCGGTCTTCAAGGGTTACTTGCGGATGCCGGAGGAAACCGCTGCAGTTTTTGAAGATGGCTGGTTCAAGACCGGAGACATCGCCAGCATCGACGAGGACGGCTATCTCTCTATCACTGATCGCAAGAAAGACCTGATCAAGACGTCGGGCGGAAAGTTCATTGCGCCCCAGCCCATCGAGAATTCGCTGAAGGTGAACCAGTATATTGGCGAGGCAGCGCTGCTCGGCGACAGCCGCCGCTTTCCCGCGGTGCTCATCATTCCCAGCTTCGAAGACCTGGAAGCCTGGGCGCATCATCATGGGGTGAAATTCTCCTCGCGCAAGGAACTGGTCAAGTCGCACCAGGTGCAGTCGCTGTATCAAGGCATTGTGGAAGAGTTGAACCAGAACCTGGCGCAATTCGAGAAGCTGAAGAAAGTGTCTGGTTGTCGCCGAGGAACTCAGTATCGCCGACGGCACCCTCACTCCGAGCATGAAGTTGCGCCGCCGTCACCTGACTGGCCGCTACAAGAAAGAGATCGACGCGCTTTACGCCGAGTCGGAATCGCACCAACGTGTCCCAGCTTCAGCAAAGCGGTAAAATCCCCCTAAAGTAGCACCTTCCGGAGTGACCCAGCCCACCCATTTGGGGTATACTTCCGCACATTCTGGACTAGAAAGTTGATGTGGGAATCCAGAAGAGTAGATCGAATTGCGCCTGTCGATGGGCGCAGCACCCTTCGTCTGGCAGGATCTCGCAATGGCTGGCGGTTCTCGCAAACGGTTCTTGGTCCGAAACATGGAGATGGAATCGGGCGACGGGAGCTGCATGACTTTCACCCGAAGCTCAAGCTAATCGATTAGGAGGAGCATAAATTATGCGGAGTGAATCTGAACGGCATGCAGGACGCACGGCTATTCGCATTGTTTCAGGGTTAGTGGTATTGCTGGCAAGCGCTACCTTGCTCAACGCGCAAGCGGGAGTCGGCATCTATCCTCCATCCAGCACCGAACATCCGTGGGATGTTGGCGTGAACATGCATACGAACTATGCTTTCTATGCGCCGAGCGGATCGATCGTTCCGCTGGCCCAACCGGCGGGAGAGACCCCAGCTTCACTGGGATGTGTGTATAACGTCGTGTCGACTCCCATTTCCGGTTGTCCGATCAACGGCACCACCGTAGTTCCCACGGGCGGCAGCGGCGTGATCGTCATCGTCGATGCCTATGACTATCCTTCGGCGGCCGCCGATCTGGCGACCTTCTCCAGCACCTTCGGCCTGCCTGCGCCTAACTTCAGCGTGCAGTATGGCAGCGGCCGCAAGCCCTCGAATGGCTGTAGTTCCGGCTGGAATGGCGAGGAATCGCTGGACATCGAATGGGCCCATGCGATGGCGCCCGGCGCGCAGATCGTTCTGATGGAAGCTTCGTCGGCCAGCAACAGCGCGTTGTACCAGGCGGTGACGGCAGCCAACTCCTACATCGCGGCGCACGGAGGCAAGGGCGAAGTCTCCATGAGCTGGGGCGGTAGCGAAACCTCAAGCGAGAGCAGTTCCGACCACTACTTCACGCAGTCGGGCGTGGTGTATTTCGCTTCCGCGGGCGATTCGCCGGGCGTGATTTACCCAAGCTCGTCGGTGAACGTGGTTTCCGCCGGCGGCACGCAGGTGAATCGCGGCAGCAGCGGCGCCTACACCAACCAGACTGCCTGGAGCGACGGCGGCGGCGGCGCCAGCAAGTACGAGTCGCGGCCTTCCTTCCAAAATGGAGTTGAGAGCATTGTGGGCAGCAAGCGCGGCACTCCCGATTTCTCCTTCGACTCCAGCGGCGGCTCGCCGGTTGCAGTCTACAACTCGAATTGCTACGGCGGCTGGCTTGAAGTCTACGGAACCAGCGTGGCCTCGCCTTCGCTGGCGGGAATCGTCAACAATGCGGGTCACTTCTCCACCAGCAGCAATGCGGAGAACACCGTGATTTACGGCAACCTGGGCAACACCTCCGACCTCACCGATATCACCTCCGGCAGTTGCGGCACGCACAGCGCCGCGACCGGTTGGGATTTCTGCACCGGAGTTGGAGTTGATAACGGGTTGGTTGGAAAGTAGTTAGCAGGCGCAGTCTGTTGTTGGATTGCATAACGCTCGCTTCGCCAGAGGCGGGCGTTTTTGTATCTGTGCCACTTTATGTTGGTATATACTTTGTATAGTCAAGGAAAAGGAGCTTGTGTCCATGAAGGCGCAGATCGTTAAGTGGGGCAATAGCGTAGCCGTCCGCCTTCCGAAACCAGTGATCGAGCAGGCCAGGCTAAAGGAAGGCGATTCGCTGGAAATCGAAGTTGCCGGCGACGGCCGCGTGGAGCTGCGGCGGGCCAGCAAAATCCCGACCTTGGCCCAGTTGGTGGCACAGATGACTCCCGAGAACCGCTATGGAGAAATTTCGACCGGCTCCGAAGTGGGCAAGGAAATTGTTGAATGGTAAGTGTGTATGTTCCCGAGGCTGGCGACATCGTAATGATGGATTTCGATCCGCAAGTCGGCCGCGAACAAGCAAAGCGCCGTCCGGCCTTGGTGCTCACCGACCAGCGGTATAACCGCGCAAGCGGACTCGCGGTTGTGTGTCCCCTAACCAGTAAACGCAAACCGTACCCATTTTCACTGCCGATCACGCTCGCGGAAATCGAAGGCGCAGTGCGGGTCGATCAATTAAAAAGCCTGGACTGGGCGAGTCGCAAGGCGAAGTTTCACTGCAAGGTTGCTCCCGCGCTGCTCGCCAAAGCGCGTCAATACATCGCGGTGTTGCTCGGCATTCGCTGACCTCGATCACTCCATCGGTTCCACCGCAATCGTAGGCTCCGCCGGCGCTTTGCGATCGGGACGTTGCACCAGTATCGTCGCTGAGAGCACGACGACAATTCCCACCACTTGCATCGGCGAAACCAACTCACCCAGGATCATTGCCGTCAGCAGAATGGCCCAGACCGGTTCCAGGCAGGCGGTCACGATCGCTCGCGTCGGATCGAGGTGCTGTAGTCCGATGAAATATAACGAAAACGGAATGAGCATCGAGCCAATCGAGAAGACCAGCATGAACAGCCACTGTCCGCCGCTATAATGCTGCGCGGCGATCTTCCATGGCGGATTGACGAGCAGCCAGAAAACAGCTGCGCCCAGCAGGGAATACACCAACACCGTCCAGCGCTGATAGATCTGCAGCAAATGCTGAGCGTAGACGTTGTAAAACGCGAAGGTGATGGCCGCCAGTTCCGCGGCCGCAACTCCCAGCGGATTGAAGCGCACTCCGGAAATCACCAGCCAGGGAAAACTGCTGCGCGCCGCGACCTCGCCCACCGCGAGAGCACAGCCCACAACCGCCAGCAGCACGCCGCTGATACGCATTGCGGTTGGCCGTTGCAGGCGCCGCACCAGCATGTAAAGCAGCACCCAAACCGGGGCAACATATTGCAGCACGATGGCCGTCGCCACCGACGTTTTCTCGATAGCGAAGTAGTAGAAGTAATTCGAGCCTGCCAGCCCGACAATCCCCAGCAGAAAGAACTGCGCCACGTGAGGGCCGCGCACCCGTAGCGTTGAGCGATTCCGAAAGAACAGAATCGGCGCCAGCATCAGCAGCGAAATTGTGCTGCGGGCTTGCGCCAGCATCAGCGGATCGATGGCGCCCAGAACATGAACTCCACCGGAAATCCTGCCGGTGAACATGGCGCGTCCCAGCGCCGCGGAAAGCCCCCAGCAGAAAGTAGCCGCGGCAATGTACAGGTAACCGCGAGCGGGATGAGGCTTATTGTTCAAGCAGCTGGTCGAGGCGCTCAGGATCGAAGCCGACGACAACTTCGTCGCCGACTATGACGGTTGGAATGGAGCGGCTATTGTACTTCTCCGCCAGCTCGCGCAGCGCATCGTCGTCATAGGCCACGCAACGCTCCAGGAATTTCGCCTTACGGTCCTTAAGGAAGAGCTTGACGGCCTCGCAGGGCAGGGAATCCGGCTGAGTGAAGACGATGATCTTGCGCGTCGTCATGCAAAGCAGTGGTCAGTGGCTAGCGATCAGTGGCCAGAAGAGGTATTCAAGCGGCGAGTTCAAACGAGTCACCAGCCCCTAGCCACTTCTTCAATCCGCCAGCGCGCCTTGACTGTGCGACGAGCGCAACACGCGATCGACAGTATACGGCGCGCGTTTGCTGGGTTCGTGGAAGTGCCGCACCTGCAACTCGCCCAGCAACCCGAGCGCGATCAGCTGCACGCCTGCCACAATCAGCACCGCGGCAAACACCAGCAGCGGTCCGTGCTCGTCCATCACGTTCTTGCCGCGAACGAATTTCTCCCAGACCATCCATAAGGCGATCAGCGTTCCCGTGACCGAGCTTAACGCGCCGCAGGTACCGAAGAAATGCAGCGGCCGCGACATATACTTCAGCAGGAAGCGGATGGTAATCAGGTCGAAGAAGACGCGGAAGGTGCGCGAGATTCCATAGTGCGACTCGCCGCGCTCGCGGTTTACGTTGCGAATCGGAATCTCGCAGATGGTCGCGCCGTACGCGGAAGCCAGCGCCGGAATGAAGCGATGCAACTCGCCGTAGAGCGGCACTTCCTGGACTACCTCGCGACGGTAAGCCTTGAACGTCGTGCCGAAATCGTGCAAGTCGACGCCGCTGAGTTTAGCCATCAGCCAGTTGGCAATCTTCGAGGGAACGCGGCGCATTACGAAGTTATCGATGCGCTGTTTGCGCCAGCCGCTGACGATGTCGTAACCCTCGCGCAGCTTTTGCAGGAACAGGGGAATATCGTGGGGATCGTGCTGCAGGTCGCCGTCCATGGCGATCACGTACTCGCCTTCGGCGTGATCGAAGCCCGCTGCCAGCGCCGATGTCTGCCCGAAGTTGCGCCGCAGTTTCACCACCACTACGCGGCGGTCGACGGCGGCAATCTGCTGTAGCAGCCAGAACGTGTGGTCGCGGCTGCCGTCGTCCACAAAGACCAGCTCGAACGGCTCGCCGGCTGCTTCCATCACCACCTTCAACCGGTCGTAGAGTTCGGTGACGTTCTCTTCTTCGTTGTGGAACGGAACGACGATGGAGTACTTAAGCACAGGCCCTCAATTATACCGTCCAGTCACTTCGATAGGCACAGCAATATTTGGGGCAGGGCAATATATCCTCGCGCCCGCGCCCACATCCCCATTTTAACTGGACGATGGTCAGCGCCCGACGGTTGCAACATATTCCAGAATCCGCGTCAGGCCCGTTCGGAAGACCTCCGGCGGCGTGATGAGACTGATTACCAGAAAACCCTCTGCGGGGAAATCATAGAAATGTCCCGGCTGCACCAGCACGTCTTTCCTCTGTATCAGCGCGATCGCCAACTCTTCATCTGGACAGGTCGCCGGAACCCGCAACACCGCGTACCAACCGCCTTCAACCTGCAGCCGATGACAGAGCTTCTGCGCCGCTAACCGGGCATCGAGTTCCCGCAGATTCTCCCGGACGCGTTGCATCAACTGCGCTTGCACGCTGTGCCGTTCTTCCAGCATCGTCGGCACCGCAAGCTGCACCGGAGCGTTCATCGAGAGATACGTGTCGGCAATCAACTCCAGCCGCGCCAGCGCCTCTGCCTTCAGCACTGGCGGACCGCTGACCGCAATCCACGCCACCTTCATCTGCGGCAGCGCCGATATCTTCGACAGTCCACTCAAGGTAAAGGTCAGCGCCTCACGCTGTGCCGAGAACGTCAGCGGCTTCGCCTGCGACAGAGAATAGTCGAGAAAGACCTCATCGGCGATGATCGCCAGACCGCTCTCCGCGCAAACGCGCTCCAGTTCCTCCGCCTCGTGCGGCTTCACATACGATCCCGTCGGATTGTTGGGATGCACCACCAACACGGCGCGGCAGCGCGCGCCCGCAGTCTCCGCCCGCTTCATCGCGCCGTGCAGCGATGCGAAGTCCATCTGCCAACCGTGATCGTAAACCAGCTCATACGGAAACAGCTTCACATCCTGAATGTCGGCCAGAAAGTCGAACAGCGGATAACTTGGCGATGGAACCAGCAGCGCGTCGCCGGGATCGCACAGCAGCCGAAAGACGAACGAATAGCCTTCGCTGGTGCTGGTCGTCAGTAGCAGATCGTCGGGAGAAACCGCGCTGCCGCGCTCGGCATAATACGCTGCGATCGCTGCACGCGCCGCGAGCAGTCCTTTTGGCTGAGGCTCGTATTGCAGCGCTTCACGATCGGCGAGCGCTCGCAGCAAAACGTCGTCGCGATATTGCAAGCCGATTGTCGTGGGATTCGAAGCGCTAAGGTCGAGCAGTTCTCTGCCCGCTCGCCGATGCGCGTCGAGCGCTTCCGTGTAGCGATTCGGCGTGAGGTCCCACGAAGTGCGCCGCGCAAAGTAGCTTTGCATTCGAGAAGCGATTATAAGCGGCAGCAAAAGAATTCCGGCTCGTCACAGCGTCCAAGCCCAGGTCGGACAGCCATAACCACAACTAGCAAGCTAGTAGTTGATTTGTTTTCATCTGACCACTTTACTTCGCCACGCAACCTGCTGTTCTCCTTTTTCCCGACTGACAACTTACGACCAATAAATGCTTCCGCCTCCCCCTCTAAGCGCCCTTGTAACCCACTGAAAACAAACTAAAATCACGAAAAATTCCCGCCAAAAGGTTCTCCCCATTGGACTTATAACTAAAAGCTTCCAAACAAGAGGCTTATACTCACGCTGGCGAAGCCTCCGAACAGCGATTTGTCCCAATTTGGGGCGCTCCCAATGCGGAACACGTTCCTCCCTATAAACCAAAAATTCAACTCCCAACCTGCCGCGACCTCGTGTAAATTGAGAGGACGCAATACGCGCCGCTAAACTCATATCGCCTGCGCCTCAGTGCTGACATGAGTATCTGAAAGCCATAAAGGGAGGTTGTGAGTGTCTAACATTGGTGAGGGACAAGTAAAGGCAGCGAGTGAGCATCCGGCTCGGCGCGCCTCAGACCGGCCGCATTCCTTCAAGCAGATTGAGGGCTTTCGTACCTGCGGGGTTTGCGGCCTGAAAGAAACCCACAAGATCCATCGCGAAAAAAGTCCCGCCAACTAGCGGCGCTTCTCCCGCACTGATCTGGCCGTCAGACTCGGGAACGGCTGCGCGTGCCCACTGCGAAGACCTACTTGCCCGCCGCCTCGCTCCGTGGCTTCCAGCGCAGCACCGGCTTTCTCGCGGCAGCCGTCTCATCCAGCCGCGAGATGCGCGTGTTGTGCGGGGCATCGACAAGAATCTCGGGATGCTCCGTAGCCTCCTCGGCAATCGCCTTCATCGCATCGATGAACAAGTCGAGCTCTTCCTTCGACTCGCTCTCCGTCGGTTCGATCATCAGCGCGCCATGCACCACTAGCGGAAAGCTGACCGTATAAGGATGGAAGCCGTAATCGATCAGCCGCTTGGCAATGTCGCCGGTCTTGATGCCCTGGAAATTCTGCAGGCGGTCGCTGAAGACCACTTCGTGCATCGTCGGCGTGCTATATGGCAGGTCGTAAACGCCTTTCAGTTTCTCGCGAATGTAATTCGCATTCAGCACCGCATCTTCCGTGGTCTGCCGCAGACCGTCCGGACCGTTGGCCATGATGTAGGCCAGTGCCCGCACATGCATTCCGAAGTTGCCATAAAACATGCGCACGCGCCCAATCGACTTGGGCCGCTTGTAGTCGAAGCCCAATGTCCCGTCCGGCTTGGTAATGACGACCGGCGTCGGCAGAAACGGCTCCAGAATCTTCTTGCACGCTACGGGACCCGATCCCGGCCCACCTCCGCCATGCGGCGTGGAAAACGTCTTGTGCAGGTTCAAATGCATCACGTCGGTGCCGAAGTCGCCCGGCCGAACCTTGCCCACCAGCGCGTTCATGTTCGCGCCGTCCATATAAAGCAGCGCGCCCTTCGCGTGGAGCACATCGGCGATCTTGTGGATCTCCTGCTCGAAGACGCCCAGCGTGTTGGGATTGGTCAGCATCAGCGCGGCGACATCTTCGTTTACCTGCGCTTCCAGCGACGCCACGTCGACCATTCCCGCGGCATTGGACTTGATGTTTTCCACGGCATAGCCGGACATCGCTGCCGTCGCGGGATTGGTGCCGTGCGCCGAGTCGGGTATCAGAATCTTCTTCCGCGGATTGCCGCGCGATTCCAGATACGCCCGCACCATCAGGATGCCGGTTAGCTCACCGTGCGCGCCCGCCGCAGGTTGCAATGTGATGGCATCCATGCCGGTGATCTCGATGAGTTGCTCGCTCAGCATCTTTAGAATGCGCAGCGCGCCCTGGCTCACTCGTTCCGGCTGATACGGATGCGCTTCCGCCAATCCCATCAACCGCGCCACATACTCGTTCACGCGCGCGTTGTACTTCATGGTGCACGAGCCCAGCGGATACATGCCGTGGTCCACGGCATAATTCCACGTCGAGATGCGCGTGTAATGCCGAATGATTTCGATCTCGCTTACCTCGGGCATGTTGCCGAGATTTTCGCGTGTCTGCCCGCCGAGCAGCTCTGCCGGGTCGATATCGGGCACATCCAGTGGCGGCAGCTTGTAGCCTTTCTTGCCGGGTGACGACTTCTCGAAAATGAGGCCTTCGTTCTGGCTGATGTGGGTGGTCGCTTTCTTGATCTTCTCGTTCAGGTTCACAGCGCCACCTCCTTCGCCACCGCGTCAATCGAAGCTTTCGTGGTTGTCTCGGTGCAGCACCACAGCGAGGCGTTCTCCAGCTCGGGATAAAACTTCTTCAGCGGCAGGCCTCCGATAATTTGTTGCCCCAGCAGCTTGTCGTTGATGGCGTAAGGATCGGTTTTGGTCTGGATTACGAACTCATTGAAGCGTGGCGCGCCTTCGAACAACAGCGTCGCGCCAGCCTTTTTGAATTCCTCGGCGGCGTAGTGGGCTTTGGCCAGGTTCTGCGTGGCCAGCTCCTTCAGCCCTTCGCGACCGTAAACCGTCATGAAGATGCCAACCATCAGCGCGACCAGTCCCTGATTAGTGCAGATGTTCGACGTCGCTTTCTCGCGCCGGATGTGCTGCTCGCGTGTAGAGAGTGTCAGCACAAAGCCGCGGCGGCCTTGCTTATCGCGCGCTTCGCCCACCAGACGCCCGGGCATCTGGCGCACGAACCTGTCGCGTGTGGCAATCACGCCGCAGTACGGTCCGCCGAACCCCAGTGGCACCCCGAACGACTGCGCCTCCATACTCACGATGTCAGCTTCCACTGGCGGCTTCACGATGCCCAGCGAAACGGCTTCGGCGATGGAGACGATCAGCAGCGCGCCTTTGCTATGGACGATGTCGGCGATCGCTGCGACATCCTCGATTGTCCCGAAGAAGTTGGGCGACTGGATCAACACGCCGGCGGTATCGTCATCAATCGCCATGTCGAGGGTTTCCAGATCGATGCGGCCATTCTTCTCGTAGCCGAAGGTTGAAACCGGCATGCCCTGGTAGCGCGAATAGGTGGTGATGACCTCGCGATATTCAGGATGCACAGTGGAGGCAACCGCCGACTTGTTGCGGCCGGTGACGCGCGCGGCCATCATCAGCGCCTCAGCCGCGCCGGTCGAGCCGTCGTACATCGAGGCGTTGGCCACATCCATGCCGGTCAGCTCGCAGATCATCGTCTGGAATTCGAAGATGGATTGCAGCGTTCCCTGGGCGATCTCCGGCTGATACGGTGTGTAGGCGGTGAAGAACTCGCCACGCGAAATCAGCGAGTCGATCACTACCGGCCGGTAGTGCGAATACGCGCCCGCGCCCAGAAACATGGCATAGCCCTGCGCGCTGTTGGCGGCGCGCTGGCGAAAGAACTCCACAATCTCGCTTTCGGCGTACTGCCGCGGGATGTCGAGATCACCCTTCAGGCGATACTCGGCCGGAATGCCGGCAAACAAGTCATCAATCGATTTCGCCCCGATCTCACGTAACATGACTTCGCGATCGGACTGCGATTTAGGAAGATAGCGCATGGGTACCTGTAGCTTTCCTGGGCGTATTAAGAATGAAAATATAAAGCCTATTCCATGATCGATTTGTGTCAGGGCACGTCTTCAGAGGTGCCGAATCACCGAGCCGCTTGGGTAGAGCTGGCCTTCAGGCCAGCGTCTAAACCCTTCAGATTTGTCATCACGAACCGACTTCAGTCGGTGAGGGATCTGCTTTTCCGAGTTTTCGGCGGCTTGTGAAGTTGTGTCTTGATACAAATCTGACGCGTACCTTTTCTTGCAACGCTGTCGTCCCTACGGGACTTTGTTTTCTTCGTGCGCGTTACCCAGCACTCCGGCTCCTCTGTGCTGGGCTAGACTGTTCCGCGCCTCAACGGCGCTCTGCCGTGCTTAGCGTGCACAACGATGTCGATGAAACCCGTTAGTGATCGCTAGACACGGATTCGCTTCGGCTGACTGCTGATTGCTGCTTCTAGTGCCCGCCCTCTTCGGCGATGAACTTTTCGTAATCGCCGGCCGACAGCAGTCCCGCGGCCTCGCCTGCATCCTTCAGCTTGACCTTGATCATCCAGGTGGTGTTGGCGTCCTTGTTTACCTGCTCGGGCGCGGTGTTCAACGCTTCGTTGATCTCCGTTACCGTACCCGTCACCGGCGCAAACAAGTCGGAGACGGCCTTCACCGATTCGACCGAGCCAAAGGTCTTGCCGGCGGCGATCTCCGTGCCCACTTTGGGCAGCTCAACAAATACGATATCGCCTAGCGAGTTCTGCGCGTAATCCGTGATGCCGATGACGCCGGTGTTGCCGTCAACCTTCAGCCACTCGTGTTCCTTGGTGTACTTGTAATCCGCGGGATAAGCCATGTTGATTTCTCCTCGGACCGCAGTGCCAATGCAGCGCAGGGCCGACAGTGCTACGTTTTAATAAGGCGCTTTGTGTCAGGGCACGGCTTCAGCCGTGCCGTAATGCCGTCATCAATGCCGGCTTCAGCCGCTGAGGGCAGGGGCTAAAGCCCGCGTTCAAGGCTCATTGTTCGGCACGACTAAAGTCGTGCCCTGACACGGGTCAAAATCGTAAACCGACTACACCAAACTACGACTGCTTCTTTGGCCGCTTATAAAACGGCGTTGGCACAACCTTGCACTTCACCGGCGTGCTCCTGCACTGGACACACACTTCGTGCCCAATCTCCGACTGCTCGATCGGCACATACGCCAGCGCAATGTTCTTCTTCAGAAACGGCGCATACGATCCGCTGGTCACGTATCCGATCTCCTTGCCCTCCAGATCGGAAACTGTGTAGCCATCGCGTGGAATGCCCCGCTCCACAGACTCCAGTCCTACCAGCGTTCGCTTGATCCCGGCAGCCTTGGCGCGCTCCAGCGCAGCCTGTCCGATAAACTCGCCCTTCTCCATCTTCAAGAAGCGATCCAGCCCAGCCTCCCAAACATTGATCGACTCGGAAATCTCATGCCCATACAGCGGCAACTTGCCTTCTAACCTTAAAGTATTGCGCGCTCCCAGTCCGCACGGCAGAATCCCAAATTCCTTACCCGCTTCCAGCAAGGCATTCCATACCATGGCGCTGGTCTTCTCGTCAGTCGGCACGTATATTTCGAAGCCGTCCTCCGCTGTATATCCGGTGCGTGCAATCAGAATATTCTTCAGCCCGCAAACCGTCCCGTGAGTGAACCAGTAAAACTTCACCTTCGACAGGTCCACGTCGGTCAGCTTCTGCAACGTGTCAACGCCCTTCGGTCCCTGGATGGCGATCTGGGTGTAATTGTCGCTCAGGTTTTCGACTTTGCAATCGAACTGGCGAGTGTTCGCGGTGACCCAGTTGACATCTTTCTCGCGCGTGCCGGCATTGATCACCAGCATGTAGTCTTCTTCGCCCATGCGATGCACGATCACGTCGTCGACAAACGTTCCCTCGGGATACAGCATCGCCGAATAGCGGCACTGGCCGATCGCCATGCCCGCGGCGTCATTCATGGTGATGTGCTGCACCGCTTCCAGCGCCTGCGGTCCCGAGATGCGAATGTCCCCCATGTGACTCACGTCGAAGACGCCCACGCCGTTGCGCACCGCGAGATGTTCCTTCATCAAGCCGCCGACCGAGGGATATTCCACCGGCATGTCCCAGCCGTTGAAATCGACCATTTTGGCGCCCAACTGGCGATGAACGGCGTTCAAGGCAGTCTTGCGAACCGGTGCTGCAACCTGCGTCTCGGAAGACAAGTGGGAATCCTTCAGCGCACAGAACGCGCGGTCGAGGTTGGTGTAACTAAGTACGGTAACATGCGCGTTTTTCCGGGGTCAACGTGGGGAGTCACAAGCCCACGTTTAGTGAGGCTGGCCACCAGGATCGTGGAATTCGATGGGAATTTGGGCCTTGACGGTCACCGGTTTACCATCCTTCATCGCGGCCTTAAACTTCCACGAACTCACCATCTGCTTGGCGAGTTGATCGAGGGCTGGGTTCAGCTTCTGAACGACGGTGACGCTTTCGGCGCACCCCCGTCCATCCACTACTGCTTCCACTATCACAGTTCCCTGTATGCCGCTGCCTCTGAGCGACTCGGGATATTGCGGCGGTTTTCCTCGGGCGTCACCGGAACAGTGCGCCAGCTTCGCTGCGGAAGAGGCGGATTGGGCAGTCGCATGAGACCCAATGACGAAGGACGTAAGAATGACAAAGATTGGCGTCATTTTCAGCAAAGTCTGCCCCTTCACTCGACGAGGTCGAGAAACTGACGAGCCGTTACGATGCGGGTGTTGGTCCCAAGCCGTGGGAAAGTGCTTCACATTCCCGGTCACGACGTAATGCGCCTCTGCGGCCTGAGCACATGCCAAAAAGATATTGTCGTCCGGGTCGGAGCAGGCATGCACCGTTTCTCTCGGGCTAATCCACAGACTCTTCTCCCGAATGGCTCGAAGCACACCCTCGATTTCGCCTTCGCTACGGCGAAGCAGGGGACGAGCAAGAACCTCTTCGTACTCCGCGAAGACATCGCCGCTAACGCAGAGTTGAATGTCAGGCTCCGAAATCGAGAGCAGCAAGACTTGTGCGGGAACGCCTCGTGAATTCAGTAACGCTGAAACCAGGACATTAGTGTCGAGAACGATTCGCGTCATTGCCGGCGATCGCGGCGCGCCTTGCGTGCAGCTTCGATTTCCGCGTCGATCTCCTCCATTGAGAGCCGATCCAGCCCAAACCTCGCGGCGCTTTCCCACGATTTCTGCAGCCAATCCGGAGCAGACGAGGGGGCGATCGCGCGCACACTTATCGCTTCATCCTCGCCAACCGGACGTCCAAGTAGGCCTTCCACAACTGTCTTTTGGTCCTGCGACAAGTCCTTCGCTTTGTGAATCACACGCTAACCCTCAAGGCTGATCTTCGGCTTTCCAAAGTTTAGCATTCGCCTCGCGCCCGTCGCACGTATTAGCCCACTTCGTTGCCGCTGTCCAGCTTTTAAACAGTTACGAAAGTACAATCGTCTTCCATTCTGGGATTGCCCTTTCGTGTCGTCCCCAATCGGCCCTTATCACAGACCACGCACCTCCACTTTTCTCAAGATAGAAAGCAGCTACTGCTAGCAGGACGTGCCGAATGCGAACCCTTCCCGGCTTGGGGCTTGTTGCGGGTTTCCACCTCGCCCGGCACACGCCACTGTACCTTGCTGCCCTGTTCGGAATCGTTCTTATCCTGGCGCCGGCGTCGCGCGCACAAGATGGTTCCACTTCGCTGCAAGGGGTTATCGAGGACGCCAGTGGCGCGCGCATCGCCTCAGCTGCCATCACCGTCACCGACCTCTCGCGCGGCCTCCACATGCAAGCTGTGACCGATGCCCAGGGGACGTTCAATTTCGGCATGTTGCCGCCCGGCCGCTACGACGTTACTGCTTCCGCTCCCGGAATGGCGACCAAAACCAGTCGCGGCGTGGATCTGCTCGTCGGCGGCGTCTCCGTCGTACACCTCCGGCTATCGCCGGCGGCTCTGATGCAGACCATCACCGTCAGCGCACCACCCATCGTCATTGACACCCAGAGCGGCGAGATTTCCAACGTGGTGACCCAATCGGCCATCGACGGCCTGCCCTTGAACGGACGCCGCTTCACTGACCTTGCTTTGCTCTCGTCAGATGTCATCCAGGACCCACGCGGTCTCACCTCCGACTCCAATGGCGATCTGTCGGTGGGAGGCATTCGCGGCTTCCAAAATAGCTTTCTGGTCGACGGCACCGACGACAACAACTCCTTCTTCGCCCAGGCGCGCGGCGGCTATCGCGCCCCCTATCAATTCAGCAACGAGGTCATCCAGGAGTTCCGCGTCTCGAAGAATTCCTATAGCGCGGAGTTGGGGCGCTCCGGTGGCGCAGTGTTCAATGTCGCTACCAAGTCAGGAACCAACGACTGGCATGGCACCGGCTTCTACTATCTGCGCGACCGCGTCTTCGACGCCCAACAGCCCTATTCGTCCAGCCAGCCGAACGATCGCCAACAGCAGTTTGGCGGAACCGTCGGCGGGCCGATCCGCAAAGACCGCATCTTCTTTTATGCCGGCTTCGATCAGCACCTGCTGACCGTGCCTTCGGTAGTGCAATTCGCCAACGGCGCCAGCTCTATCGTTCCTCAACCCACCGACTACGACTCCACCGACCGGGCCCTGGTCTTTGCCGCCGCGCAGAAGTTGAACAACATGGGCGGAAGTTATCCCACCACCATGCAGGGCAACGCTGGGTTCGCCAAAGTCGACTTCAACCTGTCGTCCAAACAACTGGCTTTCATCCGCATCAGCACCTCGCGGCTGACTGGCGCCAACAATGTCTTCTTCGATCCTTCGAGTCCCATTACAGGCTATGCTGCAACCGCCAATGGCACCGAGAACGTCCAGACCGAAAGCCTGGCTGCTTCCCTGATGAGCTCCTGGACCAACAAATTTGCCGGCAATCTGCGCGTCCAGTTCTCCCACGATGCGCAGGATTCGCTTGCCAACTCCAATCAACCTTGGAACAAGATTTACGACATTATGGAGGGCTTCGGCGGCTCCAGCACTCTGCCCCGCGATACCCGCGAGAACAAGCTGCACATCGCCGAGACCCTCAGTTACGACACGGGCCGGATTCACTGGAAGTTCGGCGGCGACTTCATCCAGGCCTGGATTTACAACTACTATCCTTATCTTTTCGACGGCGAATATTACTTCGACGACGTGAGGGTGAATCCGTTCACCTACGCTCCCATGGAGTATGGCGAGCCGCTGTCACCGCTGCGCGCCTACGCCCATGACGTGCCGCGCTATTACATGCAGGACTTCGGCAGCCCCGTCTCGCATCCCGACTCGCGCATGTATGCAGCTTTCATGCAGGACACCATCCGCATTACTCGTAACTTCACGCTGAATGCGGGAATTCGCTACGACCTGCAAACGTTCGAGCCGGGCACGCTGATCAGCAATCCGCTTTACCCTGCCTCCGGCAAGGTCCCCACCGACATGAACAACTTCTCGCCCAGGCTCGGTTTCGCTTACTCGCTTGGCGAGAAGCACGCTACCGTCATTCGCGGCGGCGGTGGCCTTTTTTACATGCCAATCCCCGCCATGTACGCCTCGCAGATTGCCACCGATAACGGCATTCAGCAAAGCCAGCTCTTCCTGAACCTGATGGTCCCGGCCCAAGCGGCCCTGTTTCCCAGCTACCCGAACGCCTTAGCGAATTGCCCCCCGGGAACATCGGTTTGCAAGCTCCCATCGTCTCTGGCTGGACTAGTCACCACGGACATTTCCGCCTTTGCGCCCAACTTCCAGACGCCTTACACCGAGCAGGCGAACCTCACTGTGCAGCACCAGTTCGGCGATAGCATTGTCGCGACGGTGAGCTATGCCTATGTTCGCGGCGTACACGAAATTCGCTCGCTGGATGTTAACCTTCCCCCACCAACCATGGTCAATTATCCCGTCTACAACGACAACGGATCGGTCTTCCTGGGCATGTATAGTGTCGACTCCTTCACCACGTGGCAGACTACGCCGTCGGCCAGTTGTCCCTACCCTCCCTGTATTAATCCGTTACAGCGACCCGATCCCCAGCTCGGCGCCATCAACTCATTCCAAAGCGAATCCAGCAGTATCTATAACGGCGTGACCATATCCGTGAAGCGTCAGCTGACTCATGGCATGTATTTTCAGCTTGGCTACACGCTAGCCAAAGCCATGGACGACGGTCCCGATGCGTTAGTTGTTGGGCGCTCGGGCAATGTACAAAATTCCTATGCCACTTCGCTGGAGTGGGGACCTAGCGTCAACGATCAGCGGAATCGCTTTGTGGCGGCGTGGGTCGCCGAACCCAAGTTTCACTTCGATCAGGGCACGCTTAATAAGCTGGCTAACCACTGGAAGCTCTCCAGCGTTGTTACTGCGGGCTCGGGACGTCCAGTCAATGCCACCGTCGCGGGCGATCCCAACGGGGATGGCGACATCTACAACGACCGTCTTCCCGGCTACGAGCGAAATGCGTTCATGGGACCCGATTACTTCAGCACCGACATGCGCCTCACTCGCACCATACGATGCGGCGAGCGCATGGTGTGGAATCTGGTTGCCGAATCGTTCAACGTTTTCAACCGTACCAACAGCCGGGTGGAGATCAGCGATGATGGTTTCTACAACTCCGCGGGAGAATTTGTCGCCTATTCCACGGCCGTCAAGGGAACGGTCTATCCCGGCGAATTCCTGATGAACTCCCAGTTTTTGACGCCGACGAATGCCTATGCACCGCGGCAAGTGCAATTCTCGCTAAGGTTAAGTTTCTAAGGAGGATAGCCGTGGAAACCTACTTTAGTGCCCGCCTCGGAACGCGTTGGTGCTGTAAGTCTTTGCTTGACTTCCGGTTGTAACATAGCGATAACTACTAGTGTCCACTTGGACGAGTCTGGGGGTGTTTCCTGTTTGGCGGAAGTTCGCATTCAAGAGGGTGAATCTTTAGAGAACGCCCTGAGACGTTTTAAACGTAAAGTCCAGCAAGAGGACATTATCAAGGAAGTGAAGCGTCATTCCTTCTACCTCAAGCCGGGCGAAAAGAAACGTGTCAAAGAAGCGCTGGCGCGCAAGCGCAGCCGCAAGAAGGCTCGTAAAGAGCAGGACTAATTTACCGCAGGGCCGCCGTTTGAATGGCGGCCCTTGCTTTGTTCCCTTCCTAGTCGGGGTGGTACCGGTAGAACCGCAGTCTTAATTTGCAAAGCCATGCGCTTATGCATGGTAGGCCGAACCCAGGGAGTCGTACTCGAGCACTGGAATTTGTGATTGTCGGCGTGAACGCTCAGTCCGGTTCTGCGGACAGTCGCAACTAGACCCCCTCCGTGCTTGGGAGTCGCGGACTGAAGGGAGCACCTCTCCATGGAATTCCAGGATAAGGTACTGAAGTGTATCGACTGCGGATCTGATTTCGTGTTTACGGCAGGCGAACAGCTGTTCTTCCACGATAAGCAATTCACCAACGAACCTAAGCGTTGTAAAGCCTGCAAGGCCAAGCGGGCCTCGACCTTGGGAACTACGGCGCCAGGCAATTATCACAAGGTGGAAACGCGCACTAATTGCTCCGGGTGTGGTAAGGAGACCACGGTCCCCTTCAAACCCACGCAAGGCCGGCCCGTCTTCTGTCGGGAGTGTTTCCAGCAGCGGCGGACTGCTGCTGCCACCGCCTGAACTGCCGCAATTAGTTCTTCTCGCCCGCGCCCCTCGCTCCCGTCTCTGGACGCAGAGGAACGTCGTGTCTTCCCAGCCCTGGCTTCAAGTTTTACTTCTCGGCATGGCATGAAGGCCGCAGGAATTAAACTGATCGAATGCATCTGCCTCGCCGCAAATTCTTCGCCCTGATTCTCACCCTCACCACTTTGCCGCTGGCGGCTGCCAGGCCGGCGCCGCTTCAGGTTTCATGGACTCCCCGTAACCTCGCGACTGGCTCACCTTGCCTGTTTCGGGCCGCGATCACGAACTCCATCTCCAGCCTGCACGCTACCTGGCTGGGACATGAGATTGCCTTTTTTCCCTCCGCCGATCCGCACCTCTGGTACGGCCTGGCCGGAGTTGATGTCGAGGCCAAGCCGGGCAGCTACACCCTCGCGCTTGAGGCTACGCTGGCCGATGGCAAGCTCCTTCGCCAGGCGAGCACGGTGCTGGTGCGCCGCGCTGTCTACAAAACCGAGACCCTCACCGTGCCCGATCGCTTCGTGCAACCCGACGCCGAAACTCTTCGCCGCATCGAGGCCGACAGAAAGCTCAAAGACGCCGCCTTTTCCCATGACATGCCCGCGCCGGAATGGTCAGGAAAATTTGTTGCCCCCATCGACTCCACCGTCTCGGAGGGATTCGGTACGCGCCGCACCTTCAATGGAAAATTGGCCAGTGTGCATCGCGGCCTGGACTACCACGCCAAGCCCGGCTCACCTGTGGTCGCCGCTAACTCCGGCGAAGTTGTGCTGGCGCAAGCTCTGTTTTATGAAGGCAACTGCGTCATCATCGACCATGGACAGCAATTTATGACGCTCTACATGCATCTGTCGCGTCTGGATGTCAGCGAAGGCGAAAAGGTGAAAAAGGGACAGGAGATTGGTTTGTCAGGAGCCACGGGTCGCGCTACCGGGCCGCATCTTCACACCGCGGTGCGTTGGCAGGGTGCGTATCTCGATCCGGCCCAGTTGTGGCTGTTGCCGCTGCCAACCTTGCAGTGAGCCCGGCAGAGGCTGAGGACCAACAGCGAAGAATGCGCCGCAGCTTATTCCGCTCTCTTCGCCGCGGCTTGACGCTGCCGCCCGGCGGTGTCGGGCACAACACTCTTCCTGGCACCTGATTTCTGGGCCAGCATCTTGTGGTCCTGGTGCGTAATCAGCAGCGCTTCCAGTTGGCGCAGCAGTTCCGCGGTGTTGATCGGTTTCACCAGCAAAGACTGCGCTCCTCTGGTCTTCCATTCATCCCCTAGCGAGGGATAGGCAGTCAGCAATGCCGTGGCCGGATCATATTCTTGTTGGCGCGCGGCATGAATCACGTCATAGCCCGAGGTCTCGGTTTCCATCCGCATGTCGGCAATGACCATCTCATAGACACCGCTTTTCAACTTATTCTGCGCTTCCTTGGCCGAAGCCGCGGTGTCCACTTCGAAGCCATTCATCTCCAGAATTGCGCGGAGGGTGAGTAGAATTGCCAACTCGTCATCGACCAACAGAATGCGACGTTTTTTCATGGGGAACTCCAAAACTACGCCACCGTTGCAAGCCAGTGTTGTGATGCGAAGTTGGTGTATCAGGTTTGCTGCCGGTGGCGTTTACTTTTCTTGTGCCATCTGAGGTTGATGGTACACCCCGGCCTTCGCGGCGGGCAAAAGACACGGACCGTCCCTCGGTATAATCAATTTGTGGCGACCTATCATGTAGAGAACTTCGGCTGCCGCGCGACCCAGGCTGACGGCGCGGCCATTGAGCGGCAACTGCTCGATCGCGGTCTCCAGCGGGCCGCTGCTGCGAACCGGGCCGAAGTTGTCGTACTCAACACTTGCACGGTAACCGCTTCCGCCGATCAAGACGCCCGCGCTGCCATTCGCCGCATCCAGCGCGAGAATCCCGCAGCCCAGATTCTGGTGACGGGCTGCTACGCGCAGCGCGCCCCAGAAGAAATATCGGCGCTGCCGGGAGTGAGCCTTGTCATCGGCAACTCGCATAAACACGAGCTGGCAAAGTACGTCGTGCCCCGTGATCCGGGATTTGTCCAACTCCCCGGGTGCCCCACTCATCCGCGGTTTTCGGATGAGTGGGAAGGTGACTTTGTTCCTCTGGCGCACATCGGCGCAGCAGGTGGGTCGAAGGTGATCGTCGGCGACATCTTCGCGCATACCGAGCTAATGGCCGCCCCTGTCTTTGACGGCGAATCCTTCGAGAAGACCCGGCCCAACCTGAAGGTGCAGGACGGCTGCAATAATCGCTGCTCGTTCTGCATCATCCCCTACGTACGCGGTAAGAGCCGGTCGCTGAAGCTGGAACAGGTGTTGCGCGAAGTCGATGCTCTAGTCGCGAACGGCTATCGCGAGATCGTGCTGTCGGGAATTAATCTCGGACGCTGGGGAAGGGAATTGTCGCCGCGTATGAGTTTTGCTGCGATGCTGCGCGCGATCCTGGAGCAGACGGCGATCGAGAAGGTCCGCATCAGCTCAGTCGAGCCAATGGATTGGACGAACGAGGTGATCGAACTGGTCGCGTCGTCGCCGCGAATCTGCAAACATGCCCATGTGCCAATGCAGTCGGGAAGCGACAGGATTTTGCGCAAGATGCATCGCAAGTACAGGCCGTGGCATTATGCTGATCGAATCGAACGAATCCGGCGCGCGATGCCCGACGCCGCCATCGGCGCGGATGTGATGGTCGGCTTCCCCGGCGAGAGCGACGACGACTTCGAGCAGACGCGCGCGCTCATTGAGCGCCTGCCGTTTACTTATCTGCATGTGTTCACCTATTCGTCGCGGCCAGGAACGCCGTCGGCGGAGATGCCGGACCAGGTGCCAGTGCAAATCGCGCGCGAACGCAATCGCGTGTTGCGCGAACTAGCCTCACAGAAGAAGCGAGCGTTCATGGAATCATTCATCGGACGAGAAGTGGAAGCGATCACGCTTACCCACTTCGATGGCGAGTACACCGAAGCACTGACGGACAACTATCTGAAGTTGCTGGTGTGCGGCGAACGCAACTCGAATGAGCTGGTTCGAATGCCGGTCACTGAAGCACGAGTGGATGCTCTGATCGCTTCGCAACACCCTGCATAACCTAAGCACTGTATAACCTAAGCACTGCATAATCTAAGAGTGTCATCCCGACCAAGGACTTTAGTCCGCGTGGAGGGACCTGCTGTTCGCCTACAGCGTGATAATGCGCGGAGGAAAGCAGGTCCCTCGACTGCGTGAGTCTGCTCGCTGCGCGATCAGCCTCACTCCGGCTCGGGATGACAACTAGAAAATAAGCAGCGAGCGGCACGTCCGAGGTCGCGCCTGACGCAAACCAGCAATTCAGACGATTCGGGTTGCTTAGACCGAAGGTGGCTAGCCAGTCGCCCCATGCTATACTTTTCACAGTACTGCAGTTACTGCGGAGGACTGTATCGACAAACGTTTTATCCGCACGAATGACCGCATTCGTGTTCGTGAAGTTCGCGTGATCGACGATGAAGGCAATCAGTTGGGCATCATGACTCCCTACGATGCGCTCAAGATTGCCCGCGAAAAAACCCTTGACCTGGTAGAAGTCTCGCCCACCGCTCAGCCTCCCGTTTGCCGCATCATGGATTACGGGAAATACCTGTACCAGCAGGAAAAGCGCGAGCGCGAGGCCAAGAAGCACCAACATCAGATCGTAGTCAAGGAAGTGAAGTTCCGCATCAATGTGGACGATCACGACTACGACACCAAGAAGAACCACGTGCTGCGCTTCCTGGGTGAAGGCGACAAGGTGAAGGCCACCATCTTCTTCCGCGGACGCGAGATGACGCGGCAAGGACTGGGACGCGAGATCCTGGACCGCCTCATCAAGGACTTGGGCGACAAGGCGATCGTGGAATTTCGTCCACGGCAGGAAGGCAACACCCTGCACCTGATCCTAGCGCCGCCAAAGGTCCAGGCGGGTGCGAAGCCGACGGCCCACAAGCCCGACAAGGGCGCAGCCGCGCCTCCGCAACCGCCGCGGCCCGCACCACCGCCGCAACAACCGTAGCGAGAATTGATTCAGCCGCGGAATCCAGCAGCTCGCTGAATTTAGCGAGCTGTTCGTGCCCAGAGCCTCGTCTACTCTTTGGCGGCTCGCTCCAATTCGGCAAGATCGATTTTCTTCATCCCCAGCATCGCCTGCATCGCCTTAGGATGTTGGATGAGCTCGGGTAGCCGTGCCGGCACAATCTGCCACGATAGCCCGAACTTGTCTTTGAGCCAGCCGCACCGGCTTTCACTGCCGCCCGCGCTCAGCTTCGCCCAATAGTCATCCACTTCCGCCTGCGAGTCGCAGCGCACCACAAAGGAAATCGCTTCGGTGAATTTGTACAGTGGGCCTCCATTGAGCGCGACAAACTTCTGTCCATCCAGTTCAAAGCTGACGGTCAGGACGGGAGGTTTTGGCGAGCGAGTGTCGCGCACCTCACCAAACCGGCGCGAGTTTTTGAATACCGTGAGGTAGAACTCGACCGCCTCTTCGGCGTTCGAGTCGAACCAGAGAAAGGGGGTTATGCGCGAATTGTTTTCGAAAAGAGCCATGGGAAAGCCTCGCTTTTTGTCTTAACCAGATGCGTGACCAGCCCAAAAGTAGCTTAGAAAATCGGCGTTGCGCCCGCAGGCTGGTCAGAAGATCTTCTTCCACTGCAATGTGATCTGGGGATGCTCCCGCGTCCCCGCCACCGCAACCGGCAAATAAGTTCCCGCGCCGTGCTTCATGAAGATGGGATCGAAGGGCACCAGCACCCAATGCATGGCGCCTTTCATCGTCTGCGAAACAGTTGCGTTGAGCCGCACATCTCCCACAAAGTCGATTTTGCTGCTCTGCAATCCGTAAGAACCTTTCACCTGAGCGGCCGCGCCAGGCACCGCAAAATCCAGTTTGCTGAAGCTCAAGTTTTCGTCTCCCATGGAGAAGTCCCCAGCGAAATCAGCCGGCACGTCGGTGATGCTGGTGTCGTCGGGCTTGCCTTGACCACGGCGGCTCAAGGCCGTAATCGCATACGCCACTCTATCGCTGGTGAATCTGGCGTCGGTGATGTTGAACGTACCGCCCAAGCGCATCCTTTGGAGCACCGGATCGGGCCCTGGCGGCAAATCGAGATTGGCCTTCAGTCTGAGCTTGCCAGTTAGCATCGGGGGATCGGACTTGGCGGCCAGCGTCAGCACATCCTGCACTCGCGCATGTTGCATGTCGACGGCGAGGGTGATCGTCTTGCCTTTCTGGCCGGGCTTGCCGGCGACCTCGCCGTTCGTAGTCACGTCGGAGTTCAGGAAGTGCGCCTTCACCGGGTGCAGATACGTATTGCCGTTGGTGCCATCCACGGTGGCATGGAATTCCGTAGTCAAGTGGACCGGCTGGCCACCATGGTCGAGCTGGAAATCGGGAACATCGGTTGTGCCGTCCACTACGATGTTACGCAGAACGCCCTGATAATCCCCCACCGACGAAAGTATGCCGGAGATGCCGTTGAACACCGACAACTCGGCATGTTGAAAATCGTAGTGGCCACCCACGCTGGTGGCTGATGGTTCGTCGAAGACCCACGGACCGAAGCGACCGGTGGTTTCGATCAAGCCGGGCGGAGTGGGATTGGTCAGCTCGGCTGCGAAGTTCATTGGCCGGCCCGTCCCGGCGCTGCGGAGCGTAAGCTTGCGCAGTTCGAACTGTAGCGGCTCTCGCGCCGCATCTTTGCGCAGGATGTAGAGTTCGGTACCGTCGGCGTCCACTTTGTCGATCACAAAATCGGCCAGGTGAATTCGGCGGCCGGGCTTCTGCGTGGGCGCCTGCGCCGGATGTTCGCGTTTGGGCGGGACTTGAATCACCAGACCATCCAGCTTCAGCCAGCTGAGATGGACAGGAGTGCGCAGCAGCTCGAAAAGGGCTGCGCGCACGGTGATGTGTCTAACCGTGATGAGTGGGGGAAAGCCGGGAGCATTGCGATTGGGCAGCACAAAGTTGTCGGCGGTGGCGTAAAAGCCAGGAATCAGGGTGACGTGAAGGTTTTGCAATTGGACGTCGGCCTGATAGTGCTGGCGCAGGGCGAGCTGGATACGGCCCTGGAGCCAGCGCTCAACCGGAGCGGGGACGTGGATCAGGGTGACGGTCAGCGCGATGAAGGCAATCGCAACCAGGACAACTGCGGACAGCGCCGTCCAAAGCAGGATTCGGGTTCTCGGGCGAATGGGCATCGGTAGTTAGATGCAGCAATTAGCTGCCGCCGCCGGTGACAAACCAGGCAATCGTCAACCCGATCATGATGATGGTAGTGGCCCAGGCGATGAAGTTGAACCAGGTCCCGTTCACGTACTTGCCCATCAGCTCACTCTTATTGATCAGCAGCAGCATGAAAATGAGCACGAAGGGCAGCACAATGCCATTCACTACCTGGGACAGGATGCTGATCTTTATCAGTGGAATATTCGGTAGAAGGATGACCGCACCGCCCGCGATCAACAGCAGGGTGTAGAGCCAGTAGAAGACTTTCGCGTCTTTGAACTTGTGGCCTACGCCGGACTCGAAGCCCAGACCTTCACAGACGGTATACGCGGTTGAGATGGGCAGGATGGAAGCGGCAAACAAAGAAGCGTTAAACAGCCCGGCGGCAAAAAGGATGTAGGCATATTCCCCCGCCAGGGGACGCAGCGCCTGGGCGGCATCAGCGCCATCGCGAATCTGGCGAATGCCATGGACGTAGAGGGTGGCGGCGCAGGCCACCACGATGAACCAGGCCACGATGTCGGTGAACAGACAGCCCAGGATCACGTCCCAACGCGAGGCTTTGTATTCGCGAGGGGTAATGCCTTTCTCCACGATCGACGACTGGAGATAGAACTGCATCCAGGGAGCGATGGTGGTGCCCACCACGGCGATCACCATGTAGATGTACGCAGACTGGTGGAACGCGCCCGCCAGCGGCGGCTTAAAGGTGGCGACGAAAGCCGCCTTCCAGCTGGGACCGGCAAGCACGCCGGCGATGATGTAGGCGAAGTAGAAAAACGACGCTGCGAGGAAAACTTTTTCCACGCTCTTATAGGTGCCCTTTACCACCAGCAGCCACACCACTACCGCGGCACAGGGCACGCTGATGTAGCGCGAGATGTGAAACAGCTCCAGGCTGCTGGCAATGCCGGCAAACTCCGCCACCACATTGCCAAAATTGGTGATCACCAGCCCCAGCATCATGAAGAACGTGATGCGCAATCCATATTCTTCGCGGATCAGGTCGCTGAGGCCTTTGCCGGTGACCGCGCCCATGCGCGCCGACATCTCCTGCACCACCACCAGCGCGACGGTCATGGGAATCATGACCCAAAGCAACAGATAACCGAACTGCGCGCCGGCAGCTGAGTAGGTGTAAATGCCGCCCGCATCGTTGTCGACGTTCGCCGTGATGAAGCCTGGCCCGATGACGGCCAGGAACATCAGCAGACGAATTCTCCAAACTCTGAGGCGCCGAGTGTCGGGCATGTGATTGAGGGCTTACGGTGAGCCGATGAAGACCACCCAGAATAAACGCAGGCGGCGAAATGCGCCAATCAACCCATTCCTGGCTTAGGCAAGGGAATCCCCGGTATCAACCCGCAACGTTTGTCGGCTTCTGAGGCGCAACATAATGAACAAAGGGCACGGCCGAAGCCGTGCCCGGACGGAAGATCAATGAGGTCATCAGTGCTTGTTGGACGGATTCACCTGGATCTTGGCCATCATGCCACCATCCTCATGGTCAATAATGTGGCAGTGATAGACGAAGGTCCCAGCGATATTCGGATCACTGAAGTCCATGCGAACGGTGATGCTGGGGTAAGGCCCGCTGCCCGACCAACTATCGGATAGTGTAACTATCGTAGAGTTCGGGATTTTGCACGGGCACGCCGTTAATCGCCATCAGCAGGAAATGGACCTGGTGAATGTGGAAATCGTGAGTCTCGCCGGCGTGGTTCTCGATGGTCCAATCTTCGATTGCGCCCACGTTGGTAACAATCGCCGGGGGATCATCCATGCCAAACACCTTCGGCTTTTGGCCGGCCACCGTGATGAAGTACTGGGTTGGTCCATTGCTGCCCACCGTCTGCTCGGAGAAATAGAGCTTTCTGGTGGTAGTCGGCTGGGCGGTCAGCAGGCCGGCAAATCGCGGACGCTCGGCAGGCGGCTTGCTTGCAGGGCGCGCCGGAGGAGGCTCAACTTTCGCGTTGTCGGTTCCGAACATCTTCATCAGTTGCTGCGGGGGCGTTGGGATTGCCAACCGGACCCGTGTTATAGCCATTGGTCAGGAATATGCCTTCCTGCTGGAGGGAAGACCGGGCACGATGAATTCAGCCCGTCCTGCCGGCGGCATAGTAATTTGACTTTCAAAGATCGGCGGCGACAAGGGAACTCCGTCCAACGCCATTACTTCCAGTTGTTGCGCGGTGGTTCCGTAAATCACTTGCAGGGTCAGAAACGACTGGCTGGTGGCGTTCACAATTCGCCAGAATTCCTGTTGGCCGTATTGCATGTTGATGTACGGCGACGGCGCATCGGGAAACAGCGCCGGCTGGAAGTTAATGGTCAGCTGATTCGGTCCCGGGATCCAGGAATTCGGATTATTGAACTGCTGACGGATGACCAATACCCGCTCCGGCAAGCCTTGCGTTCCATTGATAGTGCCTTCGATGAAGAGCGCTCCGGAGGCTCCGCCGTCGATCTGGGTCGTGGCCTGACCATGGGGATGCGGATGGTACCAATACATTCCAGGGTTGTCGTTGGGAGGAACTTGGAAGTTGTATGGGAACGGCGGATCGCCTGACTGGATGAGCGTATAGATAACGTCGTCCTGATGACAGACCGGCGGAATATTCATTCCGTGGAAATGCATGTTGGTGGTGCTGGGCAAGATGGTTCCCCCTCGCAATCCGGATCAGTCTGCTTGGTGGCCGGCTCCGGAACATGCATGCTCATTTCCATTTTCTTTGGGAACTTGTCGTAGGGAGCCTGAATGTTGTTCGTCAGATTCAGGACTAACTGATCCCCAGGATTGAGGCGCAGCGTGGGAGCTTCAATCTGCGGTTCCCTGGTAGATGTAGGAATAGCAGTAGTGCATGAAGTGGTCGGTGCCTTCCTGATTCTCCAGCGTCATATTGACGTTGAGAACGCCACCTTGACTGTACAAGTCCACAGGGTTTACCACCAGACTGCCGGGCAGCGGTCGCGGCGGACACACGTCCTGCGCCGAAGCCAGCGTGACAGCTACCGTACAGATCAAGAACGACAAGATTAGCTTTCATCATTGCGCGCATCCCTAAACTCCTGAAATTTTCCTGCTCCCAGCTCTCGGGCCGCGGCGCTCCTCCTGCTAGAACGGCCGCGGAGGAGACTACTTGGATGTCCAGCAGTCCCGGACTGAAGTCGTCGACTCACCGGCGAGCCGGCAGCTTCGTTCAGCGTGCAGGTTGTCCCGGTTGAAGTCACATTAACAATGCCGATGGAGGAACCGAATTCCGCAACGTAGAGTACATTGCCGGTCCCGGTGGTATCGCGGGTCTGTAGCCCTCCGACATAGGACCACGGGTTATAAAAGTTCGTCAGCGGCGGCGAGATACAACCCGCCGATACCTTGCCGGTGGTCTTATTGAAGAAGGCAGCGCTGACATAGGCGCTCTGGCTGTTGCCAATGTAGAGCAGGCTCTCATCCGGGCTGAGCCGCACGTTAGAGGAATTAATCCCCGGTCCGATGGCGTTCGTTGCAGTGCCCAGAATGTACATCACGGTGGGGGCAAGTTTGCCCGAGGAAAGGTCGGAGACTTCAACCGTGGTAGGCACGGCAGCGTCGCCGAAAATCGCGAAGTGGCCGTCCTGGGTGATGTCCACACCATCCGGGAAGAAGGCAGACGCGAAGCCGGTGGCGTTCTGCTCGTCGTTATTCGATACCGGGATTCCACTCGCCGTGTTGAACGACTGGATGGAGCCATCAATGTAGGTGACCACCAGCATATTGCCGTTCAACGCCATGCCGGCGATCCATCCGCCATTCAATGGAGTGACGCTGATGTCGCCCAGAAACGAGAGCTGGCATCCTGATCCGACGGAGAAGGTTGCAATGGTGTTGGACAGGGTATAGCCGGCATAAAGGTAGTTCTGGTTCATCACGATGCCTATGCCGTTGGTGGTTCCATTGTCGGTGGCTGAACCCTGGAAGGTCCCCACGACTGTCTGGGCCTGGATGTTCAGGGCCGCGATGTCACTGGAGCCGGCATCGGACAGAAACAGGCATTGCGCAGAACTGGACGGCAGCATGGCCAGCCGCGGCGTCCCGAAAAACCCGCCTCCAATACCCAGGGCATTGGGGATGAGGATACTCTGCTGGTACGACAATGTAGGTGCGCCTTGCGTACCTCCAGCGAGATAGAAGCTGGCATAGGTGTGAGTGGGAGCATCGTCGTTAGTGACGACGTAAGTGGGCGCGCTTCCGGGCTTCTTCTTATCGATTGCGCCTGGCTTCTTATCGATTGCGCCCAGCATTACGGGAGCGATTACAGCGCTTACCACCATTAACACGATCAATAACTTCTTCATGGGCGATCTCTCAATCTGGCGAGTAGCGACGACACGCGAATCGTATCTTAGTGGAACAGACTCCTACAATGCATGTTGAACTTACATGCAACGAAATCCGCTTAACTGCAACAAAATCAGATTATGTGAATCAGATTTCTTTGGGGGACGAGAATAACTGGCTGACACATCGTACACCGAACCGGCACCCGGCTCAACTCTGGGCGAGTAAATGGCGGCTAATTTTCGTCGCAGGATTTGGCAAAAATGGAACTGCTCCAAAAATGAGAATTACTTTTTTGCTGGAGCGGTCTGGGCAACTTCGGCAACCTGCGCCGGGTCCGGCAGGGGCCAGACGATGGACACCAGCCATGCCACCACCAAGCCGATAAGACATCCGAACAGCACCTCCGACATACGTTGCATTCCGGCCCGCAAGCCAGGCAGTCTTGCGTGATGCTCCAGTCCGGCGGCAATGACGAAGGCCGCGCTGATGGGTGCCTGCCGCCACATGGTTTGAATACGCACGATATAAGAGGTCACCAGCACGGTCACCGCCATGGCGACGGGGAGAGAGATGATCCGGTGGCCTCCGATGGCGATGAACAAAAGTCCGATGGCGCAGCCAACCATGGTGTTGATGATGCGGGCGCGAAACGTCAATACGGCGGTCTTCATCAGCGGATCGCTGGTGGCCACCATGGAACTGATGGCCCAGATAGGATTGGCTTCGGCGATCTCGTGGACACAAATCCACAGCACCGCGGTCGCAATAGCGATGCTTACCGCGTAGTGGACGCCGTGCATGTCGCCTTTGATGAAGCGATCGAGAGCTTTCATATAGCGGGATTCTACCCGATCACCATGTGCGTCATGGCTTGCATCCGCGCATACTAACCGTGGTTACCGGCAAGGCCTGCGCCTTCTTGGCGGCAAGGGCGGTATTGAACGCGGGAACATCCTGCGCATTCAGCTGCGACCACAGCACGAGAGCTTTGTCGAGCGCGTCGCAGCTCTGTTGAATGGCTGCCCGTACGGTGTCCGCCGGACGCATGTCGGCGCTTTCGACGCTGTAGATCAAGCGGGCCAACTCGCGGTTGATGGGCCCGAAGCCAGGAGCAGTGTGAGTGCCGTTTTGCGCAATGTCAATCTTCTTATCCAGCGCATCGGAAGCTTCCTTCAGCTTCTTCATGTCGTCGGCGCTTAAGCCCGGTTGCCGATCTGCCAGGGCCTTCCGCAAATCCGTGACTTGATGAAAGGCCTGGGCGCTTGCCTTCATGCCGCGGCTGGCCTGCAACGCCACATCGCGTTGCTCCACCAGGTCCGCCTGAGAAGCCCGGACCCGGGGATCGAGATCTAACTTCAGCGGCTCTTCTAATTTCTTTCCGGCATAACGCAACTCCACGCGATAATTACCGGGAATCGCCAAGGGCCCTTGCGGCTGCACTCGCGGCGTGTCGGCTGGCACGGCGTGGTCGGCCAGGGTGTATTCGGTGTAGCCCAAAAGAGCGCCGTAGTAGCCATAGGGAAGAGTCGACGGCGGCGGATATCGCAAGTTCCATACGAAGCGATTCACCCCAGGCGATTTGCTCAGCGCGACGGGAGGTGCGAACCAGTACTCCGGAGCGTTGGCCGGCAGAAGATCAAACGGCTTGGGCTCGCTCGTGAACTGCGCGACCTGGTTGTTATTCTCGTCGTAGATAGTCAGCATCAGTTCGCTGGTAGCCGCGTTTTTCAGGTAGTAGTCGATGATGGCACCGTCCGGCGGATTCTGCCCCGCCGGAGTCTCGGGCGGAAACGGCGTGTCCTCATAGTTGTCCCAGCGCACCCGGATGCCGTTCGCAGGAGGGAAGAGATAGGCGTTCGCGGACGTGACCTGCGGCTTGAATTCGCGCAACGGAGTCACGTCGTCCAGAATCCACAAGGAGCGTCCAAAAGTTGAGATGGCGAGATCGTCCCCGTGGACAGTTATATCGGTGATGGGAGTGGGCGGAAGATTCAGCGAAAGCGACTGCCAGTGATCGCCGTCGTCCCAGGAGACGAAGACACTGGTGTCGGTTCCGGCGTAGAGCAGACCTTTGCGTTTGGGATCTTCGCGGGCGACGCGGACCATTTCGTCCTGGGGAAACCCATTGACGATCTTCTGCCAGGTTTTTCCGTAGTCGTGAGTGCGGTAAACAGCCGGAGAAGTGGACACGCGCGTCCCACCAACGGTGAGGTAAGCGGTAGCGGCGTCGTGATGCGACGCTTCCACGTAGAGAATCTCGGTAGGCGCGGTCAAGCCCGGCGGAGTAACGTTCTGCCAGGTCGCGCCCGAGTCGCGCGTGAGCTGTACCAGCCGGTTGGTGGTTCCAACCCAGATTTCACCAGCCTGCACCGGCGAAGGCGATAGCGAGGTGATGGCCGGAGGATGTTCCTGGCCGGGTGCGGTCTTCTCTCCTTCTCTTTCCTCTTTCTCCACGTAGCCGGTAAGGTCCGGACTGATCTCGTGCCAACTGCGTCCGCCGTCCGAGGTCTTCAGCACCAGCTGCATTCCCAGGTACAGCACAGACGGATCCTGGGGCGAGAAGACAAGCGGCGGCATAGCTGAGGCGCGATATTTTTGTCCTTTCTCAAAGACGACCGCAATCTCGCCCGTCGCCTTGTCATAGCGTACGACCGAGCCATACCAGCCATTACTGTAGACCAAGTCTGGATTCGCGGGATCGGGAGTTATGAAGGCGTACTCAAAGCCGCCGATGGAGTACCAATCCTGAAGCAGAATCTCGCCGTAGTTGCTGCGGCTGAGGATGCCCGCGGTTCCGCTGTCCTGCTGCGCGCCGTAGACGCGATAGGGAAACAGGTTGTCGGTAGAGACGTGATAGAACTGGCCAGTCGGCTGGTTATACCACGAGGTCCAGGTCTTGCCGGCGTTGACGCTGACGATGGCGCCTTGATCGACGCCGAGGAGCAGGCGCGCGGAATTCTGCGGATCGATCCAGAGGACGTGAAAGTCGTCGCCGCTGGGCGCGCCCACGAAGGCCTCGAAGGTCTTGCCGCCGTCGGTGGAGCGATAGAGCGAGGTCTGGGCCACATAGAGCACATCCGGCTTGAGCGGATCGGCGAAGACGCGGCTGAAATAGAGACTGCCAATGACGCGCGGATCTTTGCTGGACTGATACCAGTTCGCGCCGCCATCGTCGGAGCGGAACATGCCCTGATCGACAATTGCGTACAACCGGCGCCCGCCTGTTTTTCCGGCGACGCTGATGCCCACCCTGCCGCGGGCTTTGTCAGGCAGGCCTTTGCTTTCCAGAGGAGCCCAGGTTGAACCGCCGTCAGTGGACTTGATGATCTCGGAAGTGTCGGCTACCGCAGCGGCACCTGAGCCCGACTCAGGATGAAACACCACGGCGTAAAGCGTGCGAGGGTCGTCCGGATCGGAGCACATGTCGACGATGCCGAGACTCTGATCGTTGGCATAAACCTTCTTCCAGGTTTTTCCGCCGTCTTCGGTCCGGAAGATTCCGCGATTGGTGAGAAATGCCGATTTTGCAAGCGGCCGCCAGAAGATTCCCACGCCGACGGAATTGCCGGCTACGACGACGACATCGGGATTACGGGAATCGACAATGATTGCCTGGATGTAGGCCACGTCCTGCAAGCCGGCGCTGCTCCAGGTCGTTCCGCTGTCGGACGAGCGGTAGAGTCCTTTGCCGACAGTCTGCTCTCCGGTGCCGACGTAGATGACATTGGAGGCGGATGGCGCAACCGCCAGAGCTCCGATGGAAGCCACCCGCACGTCGTCGGAGATAGGCTGCCAGACGCGTCCGCCGTTGGTGCTCTTCCAGACGCCGCCGCCGGGCGTGCCGAAATAGTAAGTGTTGGGCTCGCCCGAAACTCCTGCAACGGAGGTAACTCTACCGCCTCGAAACGGGCCGATCAGCCGCCACTGCATTTTGGAGAAGAGCTTGGCGTCAGGCTGTTGCTGGCAAATCAGGCTGAGCGGCAAGGAAGCGATGAAGAGGATGAGGAGAAGCGGTCGAAGGTATGGGCGCGGCGCGAAGCTTAGGGACATCGAGGTCTCCAGTGCACCTCATTAGCATACAGGCGTTCGGGACGAGGAGGCTGCGGTTGCGGAGCCTACGGTTGCGGAGTCTACGTGAAAACTGTGCCGTCCCTACGGGACTGCGACTTCCTTCCCGCTTCACCCAGCGCTGAAGCGCTGGGCTAGACTATTTCGCGCCTACGGCGCTCGATTCGCGGCACAGTTTCAAATGTCGCACCGCAAACTCCGCGATCCCAGTTCCCGTACAGACCCTGCGATCAGGCAGCAACTTGCAACGCTCGGCGAAATTCGCCCGCACAAAACGCGCAGCCGGGGTCGCGGCGACTACTCTTCCTCTTCCACCTCTTCGCCGCGCTCGGCCTTGGCGGCGGCGATGATCTTCTCCTGCTGTAGGGCCGGCACGACGTCGTAGTGATGCATTTCCATGGCGAAGCTGCCGCGTCCCTGGGTCATGGAGGTCAAGTCGGTGCCATAAGTCAACATCTCGGACATGGGTACTTCAGCTTTGACGACAGTCTTGCCGGCCTTATTGTCCATGCCCTGGATGCGTCCACGACGGCTGTTGAGGTCGCCCATGATGGAGCCGGCAAACTCGTCGGGAATGGTGATTTCGACGTTCATGACGGGCTCCAGAATGGTGGGCTTGGCCTGCTCCATGGCTTTGCGGAAGGCGATGCGGCCGGCGGTCTTGAACGAAAGCTCGTTGGAATCGACATCGTGATACGAGCCGTCGTAGAGGATGACCCTGAAATCGACGACCGGGAAGCCGGCGAGGAAACCGCGCTGCGCCGCTTCCACAATGCCTTTCTCGACCGCGGGAATGTAGTTGCGGGGGATTGAGCCGCCGAAGATTTCGTTGACGAACTCGAAGTTGCCGCCGCGGGGCAGCGGTTCCATCTTGATCTTGCAGTCGCCGAACTGGCCGTGGCCGCCGCTCTGCTTTTTGTGGCGGCCCTGCACGTCGGCGCGGCCGCGAATGGTCTCGCGATACGGCACCTTCGGCGCCTTCAGGTTGACTTCAGTGTGGTAACGATTCTTCAGCTTGGAGACAACAACTTCAATGTGCTGCTGGCCGGTGCCGGCGATGAGGAACTCTTTGGTTTGGGGATCGCGGAAGAAGCGCAGCATGGCATCTTCTTCCATCAGCTTGTGGATGCCGTTGCTCAGCTTGTCTTCATCGGCGCGCGTCTTGGGCTCGATGGCGAAGGTGATGGCGGGCTCGGCGAAGGTCACCTGCGGATACTGAATGGGCGAAGCCTTGTCGCCCAGGGTGTCGCCGGTCAGTGTCTCGCGCAGCTTGGCAACCGCACCGATGTCGCCGGCGTGCAGTTCGGTTACTGGAATAGCTGTCTTGCCCTGCATGGCGGAAATGTGGGCAAACTTCTCGGCGGTGCTGCGGGTGAAATTCTGGAGTGTGGCATCGTTCTTCAGCACGCCCGAGTACACCTTGAAGAATGAGATGCGGCCGGCGAAAGGATCGCTGATGGTCTTGAAGACGAAGATGGAGAGCGGCTCGGAGTCGCCGACCTTGCGGGTGGCGGGTTCGCCGTTGTTGGGCGTGGGAGCGGCGCTTACGGTGCCGCGCTCGGCAGCGGTGGGCATGTAGTTCACGATGAAGTCGAGCACTTCGTCGGTGCCGATGTTGCCGAGGCCCGAAGCGAAGAGCACGGGAAAAATTTTGTCCTCGCGAATGGCGTTGTGCAGGCCGGCGATAATGTGCTCTTCGTCGATGGTGCCTTTGTCGAAGAATTCCTCCATCAGGGCATCGTCGCCTTCGGCCACCAGTTCTACCAGGCGCTCGTGCGCGGCTTTGGCCTGCTCGGCAAGATTGTCGGGAATGGGGCCGATCTTGGCTTTGCCATTGCCACCCATCTCATAGGTGTAGGCCTGCATCTTCACCAGGTCGACCACGCCGGTGAAGCTCTTCTCGGAGCCGACGGGCAACTGCACCGGGACCACGGTACGACCGAACGCCGAGGTCAGCGACTCCATCACGCGATTGAAGTCGGCGCGCTCGCGATCCATGCGGGTGCAGACGATGACGCGGGGCAGGGCCAGCTTGTCGCAATAGTTCCAAATGCGCTCGGTAACCACTTCCACGCCGCTGACTGCGTCGACCACCACCAGTCCGGCTTCCACGGCGGGCAACGACATCTCGGCCTCGTGAATGAACATATTGAAGCCAGGGGTGTCGATGAGGTTGATCTTGGTTTTGCCCCATTCGACGACGGCGGTGGCCGCAGAAAGCGACATGGAGCGGGCAATCTCTTCTTCTTCGTAGTCGGTGGTGGTGTTGCCTTCGTCAACCCGGCCCAGCCGCTGGGTTGAGCCGGCAGTGAACAGCATGGCCGAGGTGAGCGAGGTCTTGCCCGAATGCGAATGCCCCAGCAGGGCGACGTTGCGAATGTTTGCGCCTTCGTAATTCTTCACGTAGGACTCCTTGCGCACGCGAGATGTGTGCTTGCACAACCCCGAGGTTGCCGGTGAGGCAAAAAGGCGGGGCACCACGCCTGGGCAAGGCATGGTGAAGCTGTAACAAACCTGCAATGCTAGCACATGGGGATTGCGGGTCTCAAACCCCCGCCGGCGAGCGCCGCCAGGAAGGGGACGCTCGCGGACGGGATAGGCAGTAAAGAAGCTATTTGTAGGTGGCGTTGGTGCGCGACAGATAATCGCGGTGGCTGTTCCAGTCGATCATGCCGCTGAATCCGGCAACGCCCAACGGGTCCGCCTTGGTGGCTGCGCGTACGGCTGCATTTACCTTGTCGAGGGCATCCGCGTTGGCCGCAAGGTAGAAAATCCAGAAGGTCCCAGGCGCATCGGTATGGATCGCTTCGGTATCGACCTCATATTCGTAAATGGTGCCATCGGCCAAGAGCTTTTCAAATACCGGCACCAGCAAACCCTTGCTGACGATGTCCACGGCATCATCCGGCGCACTGTCTTTCAGTTTGTACTGACCACCGCCGCCGTACAGGGCCTGCCACGATCCGGGATGCCAGTTGTAATACCGGCTGACAAAAATGCCATCCCAATGTTTGGTGGCACTTTCCAGAACGGACGAAGTGGCGCTGCCGTTGGCGTAGAACTGATTGAGCACGTTCATGAGTCCGGCCATCGACATCGACGACCACCACTCATCGTGGGTTGCGCCGTCCGGCTGGTGAACCAGATTCACATCATTGCCGTAGGCGACGAGGGTGCCGCTGGCAACCGCTTTGTCGAGAAGCGGCTTATCGTCCGCATCGGCCTTTTCCATCGCTCCCCACTGCGCGCGGGGAATATTCCAAAACGAGACGTAGGAGTACATCCGGGGTTTCTCTTTCGCCTCTGACATCTGCGCACCAGCCGGCATGGCCCAAAGAGCAGCCATCACCAGCGTGCACAGGGCAGCAAACCTGAACAGTGTCTTATTCATTCTTTCTCCTTGATATTGAGTTCGAATCGTCCTGTACCTAGATCACCTATGCAGCAGGGTCTGCATGTTGTTGGAGCCGAAGTACGACGAACTGCGATGTGGTGTCCCGACGGGTCGCTAAAGACAGAAGCCAAAACGGCAATTCCGACAGAGGGGCTTATCGGAAAATCAAAACTGTATTGTTGAAGTTTTCACATTGTGCGCTGTCTGGCCGTGCATTACAAGACGCCTATGCGGGGTAGTTGAGGGCTGCCGGAACGTGGTGAGGGTGCAGCCATGAAAGGGGCGGAAAGCGGTAGAAGATCGTTCCCACTCAATTCCAAAACCGCGAATGAATGGGGCAAGCTGTCTTCGGGCTGGCCTGAGCTATCGCCCGGCCATGGTGCTCACTTTATTTCCGCGCCGCAGTTTGGCGGCTTTCACTGTGTTGCTCATCAGCATGGCGATGGTGAGCGGGCCCACGCCGCCGGGAACGGGTGTCATGGCTCCGGCCACTTCGGCGACTTTGGGATGAACGTCGCCCATCAGAGTTGAGCCTTTGGCGGCGAAGTCGCGCTCACGCTTTTCGTTTCCGGCGAAAAATTCCTTGAACTCCTCAGGATCGGTGACGGTGTTCATGCCGACATCGATGACGACTGCGCCCGGCTTGACGAAGTCAGGGGTGATCATTCCAGCTTTGCCGATGGCGGCGATGAGGATGTCGGCGCGACGGCAGACGCCGGGCAGATCGCGGGTCTTGGAATGACAGACGGTGACGGTCGCATTGCCATTGAGTAAGAGCATAGCGACAGGTTTGCCGACGATGTCGCTGCGGCCGACGACCACGGCTTCCGCGCCTGCAATCGGGATGTTGCTGCGCTTGAGGATTGCGATGATGCCCGCGGGAGTACACGGCACCAGGCCAGGCCGCTGGGTGGAGAGATAGCCGACGTTCATGGGATGGAAACCGTCGACGTCCTTGGCGGGCGAGACGGCGAGCAGGACTTTTTTGGCATCGACCTGCGCAGGCAGCGGAAGTTGCACCAGGATGCCATCGATTTCGTCGCGGCGGTTGAGGTCGTCGACGAGCGCCAGCAGTTCGTCGGTGGTCACGCTGTCGGGCGGCGTGTGCTTCTCGCTGTAGATGCCGAGCTGCTCGCAAGTCTTGACCTTGTTGCGGACATAAATCTCCGACGCCGGATTGTGGCCGGCGAGGACGACGGCGAGTCCCGGACGAAGACCGGCGGCGGTGAGTTCCTTCACCTCTTCGCCAACTTCGGTTTTGATTTGGGTTGCGATTTTCGTACCGTCGAGGATGATGGCCGGCATGAGGGTTCCCTTCGTTATAAGGATGAATCTGTGTCGCCGCTCTGCGGCTCAGGTCAGGATCCGGTTGACCCGGGCTTACGCCCCGGGCTAACTGCGATGCCGCCGCTTCGCGGCTGGATTTATGAAATCAGTTCTAGTTTATCGCGTGGGCGAAGTTGTGCCGTCCCTGAAGGGACTCAGAGTTGAAGATAGAGCCCACCGAGCACTCCGCTTCCCCAGTTCGCCTAAAGGCGGCGAACCGGGGACCCCGCTGCGTGCTGGGCTATCCTGTCGCCGTCCCGCTGTGCGGGACTTGATTGCTGGAACATCGAACTTGCTGGCAGACTACGCATTCAAGCTTGACGCAAGGAAGTGAAACGGAGCTGGGTCAGTTCCGGTTCTTCGCGTGGGCGAAGGGATCGGCTGTTCGCTTCAGCCCGGTCGAAAAGCAGATTCCTCGTCGGTCTGAAGCCCTCCTCGTGATGACAAAACAGGAAGGAGCGGTTTCGTGTTCAGTCCGGTCGAAAAGCAGATCCCTCGTCGGTCTGAAGCCCTCCTCGTGATGACAAACCAGAAAGAAGTGGTTTCGTGTTCAGTCGGGTCGAAAAGCAGGTCCCTCGTCGGTCTGAAGACCTCCTCGTGATGACAAAATGTAATGAAGGAAGACTCCCTTGCGACGACACAACATGAAGGATCGACTGCGCCAGCACATCTCTGCCCGCCCCATAATCGTATATACTTCCTGCACTGAGAAGCTAGGCACAGACGGACGCTCGGGGCTACCTGGTGGGGGCGTAGCATTGTCCAACTCCCGGGCGGTTCCGGCATCGCAACATGGATGACTCCAGACCACCATCCGATAAGAATTCTGCGGCTGGAAAGCCCGCATCTCCCGGTGTAAAGACTCCGGTTCCGGGTGCGAGTTCGTCCAGCAACGTCGCACTTCCTCCGGCCGACAAAGCCAAACTTGCTGACGCAGCATCGTCACAGAAAGATCCCGAGGCGACGGTCTTTGGGGTTGAGGTTGCGCGCCCGCAGTTCAACGCCGAAAACACGCTGCTGGATGTTGACGCAACCATCGTCGACACAGGTCCATCTCGCCGTTCGTCTGGGCCGGCCTCCAGCCGCAGCTCCGCCGGATACGGCAGTGCAGCCGTATTGCAGATCGGCGATCTGCTGGGAGGACGATACGAGATTTTGCAACTGCTGGGCGAAGGCGGCATGGGCGCCGTCTACAAAGCCAGCGACAACGAGCTGAATCGCTTTGTCGCACTGAAAGTCATCCGCCCGGAGCTGGCGTCGAACCCCGCAATCCTGGCGCGTTTCAAGCAGGAGCTGCTGCTGGCGCACCAGGTCACGCACCGCAACGTGATCCGCATTTACGACCTCGGCGAGGCTGAGGGCGTGAAGTTCATCACCATGGAGTTCATTGAGGGCAAAGATTTGCGGACCCTCATCCGGGAAAAACAGAAATTCGCTCCCGAGGAAGCCATCGATGTGATCCAGCAGGTTTGCCTGGCGCTGGATGCGGCGCACAGCGTGGGCGTGATTCATCGCGATCTGAAACCGCAAAACATCATGGAGGACAGCAGCGGGCGAATCCTGGTGATGGATTTCGGGTTGGCGCGCACGCTGGAAGGCGACGGCATGACGCAGAGTGGCGCCATGGTCGGCACCATGGAGTACATGTCGCCGGAGCAGGCCCTGACCCAGGAGCTCGATCAACGTTCGGATATTTTTGCCCTGGGATTGATTCTGTATGAAATGCTGACCGGCAAAATGCCGTTTGCAGCGGCTAGCGCTGTGGCCAGCCTGATCAAGCGGACGCAGGAGCGCGCGATTCCGGTGGCGGATGTGGACGCGCAGATTCCGGGAGCGCTGAGCGGGATTGTGAGCAAGTGCCTGGAACGCGATGTGAACGACCGGTATCAGAAGGTAACAGACATTCTGGCCGACCTGAATACGTGGAGGGACAAGCGGGCGGCCAATACCATCGCGTTTGACGCGAGCATCCAACCGTGGGGACGGACGGTGCCGTGGCCGCTGATTACGGGCATCATGACCGTCTTGTTGTTGGCGCTGTGCGGCTACGTTTTTCGCGCGCGGCTTTTCGGGCCATCGCCGTTCTCGCGCTCGGCCCATGCCGGGCCGGTAATGTCGCTGGCGATTGTGCCGTTTCGTAATGCCACCGGCGATCCGAGTCTGGACTGGCTGGGCACCAGCCTGGCAGAGATGCTGACCACGGATGTGGGACACTCGGCAAGCTTGCGCACAGTTTCGGCAGACCGGCTGCATCAGGTACTGAAGGATCTGCACATTGAAACGGACAGCCCGCTGGATGCACAAAACATCAAGCAACTGGCGGAGTTCAGCAACGCGCAGACGATTGTGTGGGGACAGTACGTGCGCAGTGGCGGCCAGATCCGCGTCGAGGCCACGCTACAGAACCTGAAGCAGGGAACTTCGCCGGTGACGATCACGGTGGAAGCGGCATCGGAGAAAGAGCTGCTGGCCCAGACTGATCAGTTGGCGCAGAAGATCCGCGACCAGCTGGCGCTGTCGCCGGAGATTGTGAAGGAGCTGAAGCAGAATGCCTTCCGGCCGACCTCGAAGTCGGTTGACGCGTTGCGCGCTTATAACGAAGGCGTGAGCTTGATGCGGCAGGGCGACAATCTGGAGGCGCAGAAGAAATTTGAGGCGGCGACGCAGGCCGATCCTGATTTTGCGCTGGCGTTCTCGCGGCTGGGTCAGAGCTACTCCAATCTTGGCTACGACAATGAGGCGGAGCGCTACTCGCAGCGCGCGGTGGAACTGAGTTCGCAACTGCCGGCCGCCGAACGATACCTTATCGAAGCCAACGATGCGCGCGTCAGCGGACACACCGACAAGGCGATCGAGCTATACGGCAATCTGGTGAAGGCTGCGCCGGGCGACGCCGATCTCCAGTACACGCTGGCCAGCCTGTACGAATCCAATAACGATTTCGATAAGGCTACGGAGCTTTATGCGAAGGTGCTGAAGGAAGACCCGAAGTCGGTGGCGGCGCTGCTGGCCAGCGGCCGGGTGTTGATCAAGAGCGGCAAGCCGCAGGACAGCCTCGACTCGTTAAACCAGGCCTATAGCCTGGCCGTTCGTCTGGATAATCAGGAGCAGAAGGCGGCCATTCTGCAAGCCATCGGCGTGGCTTACAGGTTGATGGACAAGCCGCAGGATGCGCTGAAGAACTATCAGGACTCGATCGCCATCAAGCGGGAGATTGGGGACAAGCGCGGCATTGCGGTGAGCCTGAATGAGAGCGCGCAGGTGCAGGCGACGATGGGGCAGTTCGCAACTGCGGAAGCCAGTTACAAAGAAGCGCTGCAAATCCGGCGCGACATTGGCGACAAGCGCGGCGTGGGCGACACCCTGATGGACCTGGGGGCACTCTACGGCAGCCGGGGAAAGCAAGACCAGGCGCTGGCGCTTTACAAAGAGGCGCTCCAGATTGAGCGCGAACGAGGCGATGAGTTGGGCCAGGCGACCTGCCTGAACAACATCGGCGACGCGTACTTTAGCGAGGGACAATACGATGACGCGCTGACCTACTTTCAGCAGGCGCTACAGTTGCGCGAGAAGCTGAAGACGCCGGACTCGATCGCGGAATCGGTGCGCAACGTTGCCGTGGTCAACACCAAGCTGGGGCAATACAGCGAAGCGCTGACCCAGTATCTGAAGGCGCTGGACCTGCACCGCAGTATCGATGACGCGCGCGGCACGGCGATGGATTCCTACGACATGGGCACGGTGTTTCAGTATCAGGGCCGGTATGGGGCGGCGTTGAAGGCGCGAGAGGACGCGCTGAAATCGTTCCGCAACTTAAAGGACCGCAGCTTCTGGATGGTGGAAAGTTTGAGCGGCTATGGTCAGTCGCTGGCGCAGGTGGGACGCGAAGACGATGCCAAGCGCGCTCTGGATGAGGCGGCTGCACTGGCGCATGAAATCAACAATGACAGTTCCATCGCGCAGATCCAGCTGTTTTATGGGGACGTAGCCAAGTATCGCGGGGATACGAAAGCGGCGCGGGCTTTCTACGAGCAGGCTTTGCAGACGGCCAACAAGGCCAAGGACCCGGAGAAAGCGTTGCGAGCCAGGATGGCGCTGGCCCAGGATGACATTGCGCAGGGACGATCGGCAGCAGCAGCCTCGGCGCTGAAGACGCTGGCGCAGCAGGCAGACCGATTGGGATTGAAGTACGAAGCGGTGCAGGCGTCGGTGGATCTGGGCGAAGCGCTGGCCCGCAACAAGGCGTATGCGCCGGCGAGGCAGGAACTGGAGCGCGCGTTAACCAACAGCCAGAAGCTGGGATTGCAGTGGCTGGAGGCGCGCAGCAATTATTTGCTGGGGATGGTGCTGCGGCAGAGCGGCGATGCTAAAGGGGCGGCGGATTATTATCGCGCCGCCGTCAGCAAGTGGGATGAGGAGCAGAAGGAAGCGGGCAATCCGGCGTTTTTGTCGCGCGCCGATCTGGCGCAAATGTATAAAGACGCGCAGAGTGGGTTGCAAGAGTTGAAGTAGGCGAAGGAGTTGCGTCGAGCGGATGCCCGGACGGGAGCATGGTTGCGGACGCGGCGTGGCGGGCGTCTGCATTTCAGCCGGGCGAGAGGAATGGCAGCAAAGCGATGCAGGAAGCGTGCCGTCCCTACGGGACTCAGATATCTTTCATGCCCTGACCCAGGACTTCGTCCTGGGCTAAGCTGAGTCGTCCCGCGAAGCGGGACGGGAGTATGGTTGCGGACGCGACGTGGCGGTCGCGTGCATTGCGGGCAGGCGAGAGGAATGGCAGCGAAGCGATGCAGGAAGCCTGCCGTCCCTACGGGACTCAGATGCCCTTCTTACCGTACCCAGGACTCCGCTGCGCTACGTCCTGGGCTAAGTTGAGTCGTCCCGCGGAGCGGGACGGGAGTATGGTTGCCGACACAGCGTGGCGCGCGCGTGCATTGCGGGCGGGCGTGTGAGAAGCGTGTCGCCGCTGCGCGGCTCGAGATTGGATTCGAACTTGACCCGGCGCTTACGCGCCGGGCTCAATGCGCTTACGCCGCTGCGCGGCTGGATTCGAGCCAGTTCCGACGCTTCGCGTTCCACCGCAAATTTCGCGCACCCGAGCTAATCAAGGCTCCTCAGAAGGCGGCGCATTGGCCTTGCTTGTGGGCCGCCGTGTTTCCGCCTCCGGTGATCGAGCTATTTCCGTTGCACTGCAAACTATGGGTAACGGTGTTGGTGTAGACCTGGGTAGCGCCGGTGTTGTTCTGGTCGAGGAGATTGCCGCCGACGGTGTTGGCATCAATGGTGGTGGCTCCGTTATTGTTCTGCACTTGAAGAGTGCCGCCCACGGTATTTCCCGGGCAGCCCGCGGATGAGCCGATCTGCGCCGCGGCGCCACTATATTGCAACAACAAGGTCTGGCTTACGCTGGATCCACAGACCTGATTGGCGCCGGAGCTACTGCCGGGACCGAGAATCTGCAAATCGCCGGTGATGCGGGCCGCCGGGCCGATGGAGTAAGAGCCATCGCCGATGACCTCGACACCGTTGCCCACGGTGCTGTTGCTGATCCACAGGCCGCCGCCATAGGAGAACAGGTTGCCGTTCACGAAGCTGGAATTCCCCAGCACCACGGTGCCGCCGAATTGCAGCAGGCTTCCGGTGACGCCGCCGTTGGAGAAGGAACAGGACTGGCCGTCGAAGACCAACAGCGTGCCACGATAGGTGCCGGTGTAAACCCCGTTACAATTCACGCCATTCAGCCCCGAGGCAGGGACAGCACAATTCTGTGCTGCCACAAAGTAGGAAAAGCCCTTGGAGGTGCCAGTACTGGTGGGATCGAAACGGGTCTGGGAAAAGCCGGTCTCGATGTTGATCCAGGTGCTGGATGCGGGTGGATTATAAACTTCCGTCTTCAGCAGGCAGGGATTGGTGATGTTCTGATTGGTGTTGTAGCTTTCGAACAAGTCGTAAGGCAGATTGGTGCAATCGCTGCCGGTCTGCTGGGTGCAGGAGACCTGGAAGACGACGCACTCACCGCCGGTGCCGTCGTACACGATGCAACTGGCGTTGGGAGCAAAGCTGGACAGAATGGGATTGACCACCGCCGGGCTGGTGGGTATGGCGGTGACGCTGACCTGGTCGCCTGCCTGGGCGTTGGAATATCCGTACTTATGGTTGTAGCTGCCGAAGATGTAGTTGGTGTAATTCTGTCCGGGGCCCGGCGTCAAAGTTTGCGTGATGGTAGTTTGGGTCGATCCGCCCGGAGTGAAGGTCCAGCTCAAGATGTCACCGTTCTCGGTGGAGTTACCGTCAGCGGCAGTGAAACCGACGTAGGCCGTCTGGGTGTTTCCGTTGCCGGGATTCAAGTTCAGCAAAGTAGCAATCTGCAAGGGGACGGTGAGGACGGGCGTGCCGTTGTTATCGACAAAAATGCTTAAGGTGCCGGGATCATACTGGAGAATGACGGTATGGACGTTGCCATCCGATAAGTTGACAGCCAGGTTGGAAGCGATGCCGAGAGTGGAGGACTGGCCGGAAGGGCACTGTAGACCGTGCTCCGGCGTGTTGTTACCTGTACCGCAGCTCTGCACCGCGACGTGGTTGCCATTAGGGTCCCAGGGATTCTGGTAGGTATCGAACTCGATGGCGATGCTGTTGTCGATGGGAACGTTCAATTCGCCGGGTATGGAGCCATATCCCATGTCGCCGCCGGGACCACCTACGGCGGATAGTTGCCCATTGTTGCCGAAGTTAGCGGAGTTCTGGATGACGAAGGCAATGCCGTCAGCCGGGCCAGGACCGATGCTGTGGGTGATCTGCAAAGTGAAGACGGAGGTAAAGCCGTTGGCGATGGATTGCTGGGTCCTCCACCATGCCGATCCGGCTTGCTGTACCTGTCCGTCCTGCGTAAGCCGCAAGACCTGTTGGTTGTTGCCATTGGTAGCTACGATGGCGGAGCTGTTCAGCTGCATCGATGAAAAGTTGAGAGACGAAATTTGAGCGACGGCCGGGATGCAACCGAGGGCAAGAAGCAACACGCACAGGAATCTGCGAGAGAACATTACACACCACCTATCCACGTCGGAGACCACGATTAGGAGCCTAAGTCTAGCTGGGTAATTATTGAATGAAAAGGGTGCAATCCGGAACTGGACTTAGGAGCCAGTTCTAAAGACACACGAATGTGGGCAAGGCTTGTGCCCGTGCACTCGGTTCTTGCGGTGACGTACTCCAGCGCTGAAGCGGTGGGCACTCGCGCACCCGTGCGTCGGACCGGTGCGTGTTTCCAGAATCCCACTCATTCGAAAATCGCGAATGAGTGGGGCACCCGTGGGTGGGCACTCGCGCACCCGTGCGTCGGACCGGTGCGTTGTTTCCAGAATCCCACTCATTCGAAAATCGCGAACGAGTGGGGCACCCGCCGGTGGGCACTCGCGCACCTGTGCGTCGGATCAGTGCGTTGTTTCCAGGATCCCATTCATTCGAAAATCGCGAATGAGTGGGGCACCCGTGGGCGCAAGTCAGGAAGAAGCAATGCGGCCGGGGGCAAGCAGGGCCAAAGCGCCGCGCAGGTCGGTGACGACGGCGGTGGCGCCAACTTCGGAAGCAAAATGGGTAGCCATGCGGTAGGCTGCGCCGCCCAGGACAATTTTTGGAGTTTGATCCTGGAGTTGGCTGCGGACGGTTTCCATTAACGCGACAACGGAAGGCAGATTGGAAAGGATGGTGGTGGAGATGCAGAGTACGTTGGCTGAAATGTCGCGGACGGTAGTGAGGATGGAGGAATGGGGGAGGTTGGTACCGAGAAAGCGCACCGTCCAGCCCTCGGCTTCCATGGCGTCGGCAACAATATTCGCGCCGATCTGATGTAACTCTCCGGCGACGCCGGTTACGACCATGCTGCCGCGCTTGACTTGGGCCGGAACCATTTGCCGATAGAGGGCAGCGATGGCGTACTGGGTGATGGAAGTTGCCAGGTGCTCCTGGGCAACGCTGATTTTGTTTTGCTCCCAGAGATCACCCACGCGATAGAGAGATTCCGTAAACACATCGACGTAGACATCCAAAATACTGTGGCCGGAGCGCAAAGCTTCTTCCACAATGCCCAGGGCAGCTTGCCGTTGTCCACCCAGAAGGGCAGCAAGGAAGACGTCACGGGTGAGTTGCAGGCGGCTGCCGGGCGGCTGCACGCCGGGCGGCGAATCAGGCTGGAGACAGGCTTCGCGGCCGCGGGCCAGAAAAGTAGAAACCGTGGTCGCTTCATTGGGGAGGAGTGCAGTAGAAAGATGTTTTTCCAGTTGCGCCAGATTTTCTTCCAGGGTGTGCGCGGGGATGCCGCGGGAAGCGAGCATGCGCGCCGTCCATCGCGAATAATCGGCAAAGGCCTGGGGTGAATCGGCTTCGATGGCGCCGGCGAGAAACTCGATGTGAAAGCAAGCATCGGCGGTACAGAACTGGCGGCCGCGCTCGCCATAGCGAACCAGCCAGTCGGGATGATGGGCAAAGAACTCGTCGGTCATTGCCTGGGCTACGCTTGGCTTGACGGAGACCAGCTTCTGGATGAGCGCAAAGCGCTCCGACAGAGATAGGGAAATCATCAACGCAAACACCTCCTCTGCGCTTCATTCTTCATGGGTTGAGGGAGCAGCCCGGAGGCAGTCGCGGCCAGCCCGTTTGGCGTCATAGAGGGCTGCGTCGGCGCGGGCGACGAGCTGGTCCGGGGTTTCCCCAGTCCTCCAGGTGGCGACACCCAGGCTGATGGTAATGGGGCGAGGACATGCGGGGACCAGCATCGCGGCGACTCTGGATCGGAGGCGCTCGGCGATGCCGACCGCGTCGGCGGTTGAGGTCCCGGGCAGCAGAAGCACGAATTCCTCGCCACCATATCGCGCCGCCAGATCAAAAGGACGCACTTGAGTTTTGAAGACGGTAGCGGCGGCGATCAGCACCTGATCTCCGATGACGTGGCCGTACTCATCGTTGATCGACTTGAAACGATCGAGGTCGGCCATGATCAGGCTCAAGCCTTGAGGGTGCCGCTGGGCACGAGCAATTTCGCGGAGAAAGGCCTCGTCCAGGGTGCGGCGAGTGGCCAGTCCGGTGAGCGCATCGGTGCGGGCGAGGCGTTGGATGGTTTGATTTGCCTCCTGGAGTTGGCGGTTCTTCTGCACCGAGTCGCGCACCATCAGGGACAGATCGTTGGTGAGTTTAAGGATTTCGGTCTGAAGGTTGGAATCGTGGCGGCGTTCGTGGGTTCCCAGCAGCAGGATGGCTTGGCCACAGCGTACCAGACCTACTTCGACCGTGATGGGATTCTGCTGACCGTCGGCCAAATTCAGAAGGACACAGCCGCCGTACGGCTCGGCGGAGGTGGAAAACCACTCGCGCAGGTGGCGGACATCGGAGCCGACCAGATAATCCCAAATAGTGGAACCGAAGTTGTTGGCAGGATCCAGAGGAAAGACGTGACGAGCGGCCCGATTGCGGGCGCGAATGGTGCCGTCGGGCGCCACCAGCAAGACAAACACGGCGTCGGATTCTATCAGCCAAAGGGAAATTGCAGCCGTCTGGTTCTCGAGAGCATGGTCCAGGCTTTGGGGCCCGGCAGGGTCGTCGATGGTATTTCCAATAGTCAGAGAGGTGAAGGCGGGATCCAGTTTCAGTCCCTCGGGGATCAGTTGATGGGACTGATGGTGGGCGTCGCTGGCGTGCCAGGCGCGGAACGACTCGGTATCCGTCCAGCGCGTGAGCAGGAGAAAGATGGCTGGGTCGGAAGCATCGGTAGCGACACTGAGACCGCAAAAGCCGGGGGCTTTTTCCACCAGATGAGGACGATTCAAGAAGGCGTGGCGGACCTGTTTCTCTAAACCGTTGCGCACCCGAAAGCGCGAGATCACCGTGACCATGGCAGCCCCCGCGCATAGAATACCCCTTCGAGGAAGAACTCCGCTTGCGAGGAATGTCAGGGTTCAAGGCGCCAATTGGGCAGGCTGATGAGTAGAGCGGCTGGCGGCTGTTGCCTTGGGCCGGAATGCTTTAGAGGCGGCGAGAGTGTCGCGAGTGGGGGGAACTGTACGATCAGCAAGATAGGGCAGGTGGTCCGCTGGTGGTTGGTGTGTAAAATTTACCGAGAGGTGGAAAGTTCTACATCGTCAGCGTGATGGTGAAAGGTGGAAAGCCTTATATTTCCCAATATTTTCCGGCGGTGCGGTTTGGCGCGAAAAATGCTATTTCAAATACAGACGAAGTGGCGCATAGGGTCACTCGGATGCGAATTTCGGCCAGAGTTCGCCTCCCAGAGTGACCCTTATTCTTGCCCAATTCCATCCCCTCGGCCTCATTCCCGAATTCCCCGGCCACGCCGTCCTCATTCCACCAACCCCGCTCAACTGGCCTAGGTCAGCGCCAACCGCTCCCGCACATCGAACCCTGCGTTCCGCAGCAACCCTTCCACCGTAGCCTCATTCAGCCGTGTCGCGTCGTATTCCACGCGAATCCTCCGCCCCTGCTCATCCACTTGCACTCGCCGAATCCCATACACGTCGCTCACCTGTCCCAGCGCGCTCATCTCCCGCTCTCCCGGCGCCATCCCATAGCGAAACACAACTTCCACAGCTGTCATCCAACTCACCTCGCGCAATGTGCAATGATAACTATAAGGATCTGCGGAACCCGCGCCGCCCGCATCCACAATTTCGCGTCGCCTCCGCTCAGCTCCGAGTTCAATATAGTTCATGGCTGTCCTTGTGGATAGCGCGGCGTTACCATTACAGTGAGCGATGCAATGAGCGAGCCCGAAGCGCCCCTCCAGAACCTGTCACTGGACTTTTCCGCCAAGGATCCCGTGTGCGGCATGGTCGTCGATCCCCCACAGGCTCGCGGCAAAGCGCGCTATCTGGGCGATCTCTATTTCTTTTGCTCACCCAGCTGCATGCAGAAGTTCATGGCCTCACCGGGCAAGTATCTGGCGTCGGCCGGCGAATCTGCCGCTGCTCCTCTCGCCGCCCCTCTTCCCCGGAAGCTCGACAAAGATCCCGTCTGCGGCCGCACCGTCGATCCGGCCAACGCCGTATCGACCGCCGAGCATGACAGCAAGCTCTTTCATTTCTGCTCCCGCGGCTGTGCCGAGAGATTTCGCCGTTATCCCAAGAAATATCTTGAGCCCGCTCCCAAGTCCGTGGGCATGACCGGATTCGTTCAACTCAGCACTGTGCCGCTCCAGGCTGGAGGCACCCGCAAACTCGCTACCGACCCCGTCTGCGGCATGAATGTCGATCCCACCACCGCGGCCAGCACCGTTGCCCACGCCGGCAACACCTACTACTTCTGCTCACGCGGCTGCGGCGAGAAGTTCAAAGCCGCGCCCGATAAATTTCTGGCGCCTCCCGCAGCTTCAAGCTTGACCCAGATCCAGGCGCCTACGCCGGCGCTTTCTACTGCGACTGCGAATAAGCCGGCCGCCGCCTACGTCTGCCCCATGGATCCCGAGATTCGCCAGGACCGCCCCGGCCCTTGTCCCAAGTGCGGCATGGCCCTTGAACCGGAATTCCCCACCGCTCCCGCGAAGACGCAGTGGACCTGTCCCATGCATCCCCAGATCGTGCGCGATGCTCCCGGTGCTTGTCCCATCTGCGGCATGGCGCTGGAGCCGATGACCGCCGCCTCCGAGAACGAAAATCCCGAACTCCGCGACATGACCCGCCGTTTCTGGACCAGCGTCGTCATCGCCATCCCTCTCGTCGCCTTTGCCATGTTACGGATGATGCCGCGGATGACGACGCTGCTTCCGGCCCTCCACGCCATCACCCCGCGCCTTGGCAACTGGATCGAATTCGCGCTCGCCACTCCTGTCGTCCTCTGGTGCGGCTGGCCGTTCTTCCAGCGCGGTTGGGCCTCAGTAAAATTCCGCAGCCCCAACATGTTCACCCTCATTGCGATGGGCGTCGGCGTCGCCTACATCTATAGCGCCATCGCCACCCTCGCTCCCTCGCTCTTTCCGTCGCGTGAAGGCATGGGCGGTCAGCCCGACGTCTACTTCGAAGCTGCCGCTGCCATCATCGCTCTCGTTCTTCTCGGTCAGGTTCTGGAGTTGCGCGCCCGCAGCCGCACCTCCAGCGCCATTCGCGCTTTGCTCGATCTCTCGCCCAAGATGGCGCGCATCATGCGCGACGATGGCGCTGAGTACGATGTCCCCCTCGATCAGGTGCAAGTGGGCGACAAGCTGCGCGTCCGCCCCGGTGAAAAGATTCCCGTCGACGGCACCGTCCTCGACGGCCTCAGCTCAGTCGACGAATCCATGGTCACCGGCGAATCCATCCCCATCGAGAAACATGCCGGCGACAAAGTCATTGGCGCAACCGTGAACGGCACCGGCTGGCTGCTGATGCGTGCCGAACGCGTAGGCAGCGAAACCATGCTGGCCCAGATCGTCAGGATGGTGAGCGAAGCGCAACGCAGCCGCGCCCCCATTCAGCGCCTGGTCGATAAAGTTGCCGCGTGGTTCGTTCCTGTCGTGCTGGCCACTGCGGTCATCACCTTCATTGTTTGGTTCGTGGAGGGCCCTGAACCGCATCTGGCCAACGCCATGGTCAACGCTGTCGCCGTGCTCATCATCGCCTGCCCCTGTGCGCTGGGCCTGGCGACGCCCGTCGCCATCATGGTTGGCACCGGACGCGGCGCCCGCGCCGGCGTACTCATCAAGAACGCCGAGGCCCTGGAGACGTTGCAGAAAGTCGACACCCTCGCCCTCGACAAAACCGGAACCCTCACCCAGGGCAAGCCCGAGTTGATGTCGGTTGTCGCGGTTGGCGGTGAAACCGAAGAGCGAGTCGTTCGCCTGGTCGCCAGCCTGGAGCGGGGCAGCGAACATCCGCTCGCCGCCGCAGTTGTCGAAGCCGCGCTAGCCAACGGCATGTCGCTGATGCCGGCCGAGCAATTCCGCTCCATCACCGGCCGCGGCGTCGTCGGTCGCGTCGCCGGTCACACAGTCGTCGTCGGCAACGAAGCGCTTCTCGAAGAACTCAACATCGGCTCCAACGAGAGCTTTGTAACGGGCGATGACTTGAGTGGTACCGATGACGAACGCTTTGTGACAGGGCACGACTTCAGCCCTGCCGATGACGAACGCTTTGTGACAGGGCACGACTTCAGCCCTGCCGATGACGAACGCTTTGTAACAGGGCACGACTTTAGTCCTGCCGATGACGAACGCTTTGTGACAGGGCACGACTTCAGCCCTGCCGATGACGAACGCTTCGTGACAGGGCACGACTTCAGTCCTGCCGATAACGAACGCCTTGTAACAGGGCACGACTTCAGTCCTGCCGATCAGCCCTCTAATCCTCACTCTCCCGAGCGGGCTTCAGCCCGCGAGGGCCCGGGCACGATTTCCCGGGAGGGTGTCGTCCCGTCCGAGGAGCGAACTCCTTCTACGATGTGTCATCCCGAGCGGAGCGAAGCGGAGTCGAGGGACCTGCTGTCCGCCCCGACGGGAACGAATGCTTCTTCATCCGACTCCGCAGAGTCGAGGGACTTGCCGAACCAGCCGCAAAGCGGCGGGATGGAGTTAGGCGGGGGCGTAAGCCCCCGATCCAGTGGAGAAGAGAACTCGAGCCGCGGAGCGGCGGCACGGCTCCGCGAAGACCCCGACTTCGCCCAGCTGAAATCCCAGGCCGACGCCCTGCGCAAAGACGGCCAAACCGTCGTCTTCGCTGCCATCGATGGCCGCGCCGCCGGCATTCTCGGCATCGCCGATCCCATCAAGCCCGAGGCCGTTCAAGCAATTCGCGATCTGCGCGCGCAAGGCCTGCGCGTCGTCATGCTGACCGGCGACAACGAAACCACGGCCGCAGCCGTGGCCCGCAAAATCGGTATCACCGACTTCGAAGCCGGCGTCCTGCCTGAAACCAAAGCCGACGCCATCAAAAAGCTGCAACAGCAGGGAAGAGTTGTCGCCATGGCGGGCGACGGCATCAACGACGCTCCCGCCCTTGCTCAAGCTCAGGTCGGCATCGCCATGGGAACCGGCACCGACGTTGCCATGGAGAGCGCCGGCATCACGCTCATCAAAGGCGATCTCGCGGCCCTGGTCCGCGCCCGCCGCCTAAGCCGCGCCGTCATGGCAAACATTCGCGAGAACCTGTTCTTCGCCTTTGTCTATAACTCGGTAGGCGTGCCCATCGCCGCAGGAATTCTGTACCCCAAGTTCGGCATCCTCCTAAGCCCCATCATCGCCGCCGCCGCCATGAGCTTCAGCTCCGTCTCAGTTATTACCAACGCCTTGCGGCTGCGCAACACCAAACTCTAATCCCGATTGCCATCAATGCTTTTGTCAATCCTGGGTGTCATAAGTTCTGATCGTCATCAGTCCCGATGGTCATCAATCCTGGATGTCATCCTGAGCGGAGGTTCGCGCCGCTTTTGCGCGAGCCGGAGTCGAAGGACCCCTATACCGCTCAGACACCATCCAGGCTTCGTGTCAGGGCACGACTTCAGTCGTGCCGCATAGGCCCTTTATTTTGTCATCCCGAGGAGGCCTTCAGGCCGACGAGGGATCTGCTTTTCGCCCGCACGACGAAACCGCCGGGTGCCGGGTGCCCCACACATTCGCGCCTTTCGAATGTGTGGGATTGACTGGTCGGATATTCTGGACACATGGCACTGGTTCGCCCACGTCTCACCGACTTCCACAACATCCTGCTCCCCCAGGCCCACACCGATTTTGCCATCCCCTTCCTCGACGAGGACATCCCGCTCTACCTCGACCCCTTCCTGCTATGGCGCTCGCCCTCGCAACAAGATCAGGCCCTTCATACTTCGCTCATCAACTCCTTCAACCATCTCGGCTACTTGGCGAAGCTAGGCCGCGAACAAGACGCCATCGACTTGCTCGTCGCGCTCAGCGAGTGCGACGAGGTTGGCCTGGGGCTGTCCCGCACCCGCGAAGGTCATAGGATCGGAGCGCCCACAGCGCAGAAAATCCTCGGTCTCTTCCACGACATCCCGCAATACTACAAAGCCGGCTTCGTCCACTTCGAGGAAATCCAGTTCTTCGTCGAACACATTTCGAAAGATCGAATTAGTGATTTTGCCTGCAGCTTCCTGAAGTCTTTCCTGATTGACTACACCATCCAACAGTGCCAAACCACCGGTATCCCCATGTCGACCGTGCATCTCCAGGTGTACAGCTACAGCGAAAACCAGCTGAAGTCGGAGAACGTCACCCTGCCCGTCAATCCGGAAAACAACAAGCCCATCATCTTCGTTCCCAAACGCTGGCTCCGCTTCACTCCCTGGATCAACTTCGACGAATACTTTGCCGAGTCCTGTCCCAAGGATGCCAAGCCGGAATCCATTCCAGATGAGCGGGTCACCGTCCTCACCTACAACCGCCAGAACTACGACGCAGTTCTTGAATTCGTCGCCAGGAAGGAGCGCACAGCCGGAGATTGCAGGAACGATCCGCTTTTCGCGCAGATACCTGTCAGCTCGGCCAAAGCCGGCCTCGAGGCGATCCGAAACCTGCCCTTATCCAGCGGTCCGGGCGATCGCAACGATCGCAAGTACGAGCGCGAGATGGTGCGCCTGCTCGCCTCCGTGTTCTATCCGCAACTGGATCTTGCCGCGGCACAAGACCGCACCGATTCCGGCGTGCTCATTCGCGACCTCATCTTCTATAACAACCGCTCCCACCCATTCCTCGACGAACTCATCACCAAGTATGATTGTCGCCAGATCGTCATGGAGATGAAAAACGTCAGGCAGATTGACGGGGGAAACATCAGTCAGCTCAACCGCTACCTGACCGATCAGCTCGGGCGTTTCGGCGTGCTGCTCACCCGCCGTCCCTTGCCGGCGCGCATGTTCAGAAACACAATCGATTTGTGGTCCGCCCACCGCCGCTGCATTATTGCCTTAACGGACGACGATCTGGACCTCATCGTCAACCTGTTCGAAAGCAAGCAGCGCGACCCCATCGACGTCCTCCACAAGAAGTACGTCGAATTCGCGCGCGCCTGCCCCGGCTAAGGAGGGATTCGTGAAGAGCGAAGCCGAGATTCAGGATTTCGAAAGATTGGAGCAGCAGCTCCACTCCATGTTGACGGAGATGTCGGAGTTGTCAAAGAAAAGGGCGAACGATGGCCTGAATAAATTCAAGTTGAAGTTGGTCAATGTCCTTTTGGAAGGGGTCAACAAGTTCCTAGGGGACCAGAGGCCATTCAAGGAATTCGAGATCTTCGATGAGAACGATCTTCCAACCAACAGCGACGTCGTCGTCATGCTCTCACAGTACGCTGCCGCCGTATATCAGTTTCGGCTCGAAAATACCGAGTTCCTCGACTACAAATGGCGGTGGCCGCTTCCGGGTAAACAAGGGGCAGTCGAGACGAAGGACCCGAACAAATTCAAATTCGGCGCCAAATGACGCTAACTGCAAATTGCTGACTGCTAATTGCTGACTGCTGACTGCTAATTGCTGACTGCTGACTGCTAATTGCTGACTGCTGACTGCTAATTGCTAATTGCTGACTGCTGACTGCTGACTGCTGACTGCTGACTGCTGACTGCTTCTTACCTCCCCGGCACCTTCATCCCGGCAATCCGTCGCGCGAAGCTTGGCTTGCCCATGGTCTTGAACATCTTTCTCATCTGCGCATACTGCCGCAGCAGCTGATTGATTTCCTGCACGCTGGTTCCCGATCCCCGCGCGATGCGCTTCCGCCGGCTGCCGTTGATCACTTCATGATGCTCGCGTTCATACGGCGTCATCGAGTTGATGATCGCCTCCACCCGATTGAGTTGCTTCTCGTCGACCTTGTCCGCCGCCTGCTGCATGTTGGCGAACGGCCCTATCTTCGGCATCATCCCCATGATGCTGGAAATCGATCCCAGCTTCTTCACCTGCCGCAGTTGCCCGCGAAAATCCTCCAGCGAGAAGCCGTCGCTCGACAGCGCCTTGCGCGCAAACTCTTCCGACTTCGTCTTGTCCAGCTTCGCTTCGGCCTTCTCGATCAGCGACAGAATGTCGCCCATGCCGAGAATCCGCCCCACGATGCGATCAGGATGAAACGGCTCCAGCGCATCGTACTTCTCGCCTACGCCAATGAACTTGATGGGCTGCCCCGTCACGTTGCGAATCGACAACGCTGCGCCGCCGCGCGCGTCGCCATCCATCTTGGTCAGCACCACGCCGGTCAGCGTCAGCTTCTTGTGGAACTCGTCGGCCGAGCGCACTGCATCCTGGCCGGTCATGGAGTCGGCGACGAACAGAATCTCCTGCGGGTTCAGGATCTTCTTCAGCGATTGCATCTCGTCCATCAACTGCTCGTCGATGTGCAGACGTCCCGCAGTATCGACAATCAGCACGTCGCACGCATTGTTGATGGCCTCGCGCCGCGCTTCCTTCACCAGTCGCTCGACCGTCGCCGTGTTCGATTCCTCGACCTTGCCTTCGTACAGCTGCGCTTTGATCGCGTTCGCCACGACCTTGAGTTGCTCGCGCGCCGCCGGACGATACACGTCCACCGACACCAGCATCGGCCGGTGTCCACCTTGCTTCAGCCAGTTCGCCAGCTTGCCCGAGGTCGTCGTCTTGCCCGACCCTTGCAGCCCCGCCATCAGCACCACCGTTGGCGGCTGCGACGCAAACTTCAGCTTGGCGGTGTCTTTGCCCAGGATGTTGACCAGCTCGTCGCGCACAATCTTGATGACCTGCTCGGCGGGCGACAGCGACGTCATCACTTCCTGGCCAACCGCCTTCTCGCGAATGTGGTCGATCAGCTCTTTGACCACTTTGAAATTGACATCGGCTTCCAGCAGCGCCATGCGGATTTCTTTCAGCGCTTCGCCGATGTTCTCTTCCGTCAGTGTGCCTTGTCCGCGCAGGTTCTTAAAGGCGCGTTGCAGCTTGTCTGTCAGGTTCTCAAACATTGTCAGGAGTCCAAATCCGGCTGGATGGGCATGGTTTTCAGAGCGTCCATGCTGAGTCTTAGGATATCACGCAAGAATTCGCAAAGCTCGAGCCTGGAGGTCTGCGATTAGGCACTAGGGATTGGGGATTAGGGATTAGAAAATGGAGTCAGAGGTCTTAATGCTGGAGGTCAAAGATAGATGGGTAGAGCGGGGAAGCGGTGAGGCCAAGCCTCCTAGTCCCAAATCCCTAGTCCCAAATCCCTAATCCCGCCCCCCGATAAACTTCCGCCGCCGCCACCACCGTATTGCAATGGATCGTCACCGTATCCTCAACGCGATTGGCATATCCCCCCGCATACGTCGTCATCACCGGAATATTCCGTGCCCGCGCCGCGCGCAACACCAGCTCATCGCGCTGCTTCAATCCCTCGATACTCAAATTCAATCCCCCGAGCTGGTCGTCGCGGTAAGGATCGGCACCCGCAACGTAGCAGATCAGCTCTGGCTCGAACTGCCGCAGCCCCGAACTCAGCGCATTGTCCAGCCACGCCAGATATTCGTCATCGCCGCAGCCGTCGGGCAGATTCACGTCGATCGACGACGCCGGCTTCACGTAGGGATAGTTGTTCTCCTGATGCAGCGAGATGGTGAACACCTCTGCGCCGGAGCGGTTGCCCAAGCTGGCGCCCTGCGCAGTACCGGCAACAACAGCTGCCGACGATGGCAGCGGGCGACCCGGCTTCGGCCGCGGAACGCCGAAGATGACCGCCGTCCCGTTGCCCTGATGCACATCGCAATCCACCGTCATGGCGCGCCGAATCCGTCCCCGCTTCTGCATCGCGCGAATCGCAACCGCAAAATCGTTAATCATGCAGAAGCCTTCGCCGTGATCGGGGAAGGCATGATGAAAGCCACCGCCAATATTCACGCACACGCCGTCCGCCAGCGCCCGCTCCGCCGCTAGAATCGACCCGCCCGTGTGCAGCAGGAAGGCGTCCACCACCTGCGGCGAATACGGAATCTCCATCTCCAACTCTTCGCGCGCGCTCAGGCTGCCCTCCATCAGCTTGTTTACGTAGTGCGGCGAGTGCACCAGCATCACGTCATCCTCGCTGGCCGCTTCGGGAGCAAGGAAATCGCTCTCGTCAGCCACGTGCTCTTGCAACAGCCGCTCGCGGATCAGACGGAACTTGTCGGCGCGAAACACGTGCTCGCCGATGGGTAGATAATACTTTTCGCTATAGATCAGCTTGAAGGGAAGCATGGGCCTGTGATGTTGTGACAGCCAAAGTTCACGTCAAAACTCAATTCTAGACCCATGCGAGGATATCGCGAATCGCTCTCGAAGGCGGTAGAAGTCCTCGTGCTTCCAAGTGAAGCATGGGTGCGCCAGGTTCGGCCATCCTTTGGCCTAACCTGGGATCCTGACTCTGCATTAAGATGTCGTTCATGGCTTCCGCCGTCCAACTCGGCTCGCTGCGCCGCGTCGCTGGCTACAACGTGCTGGCAACGGCAGGCCTCGCCATGGTCGCCATCTTTCTGGTCTGCGCTCTGTTCGCGCCTTGGATTGCCCCGCAGGATCCCGCCCACATCGATCTGCCGCAGCGCCTCATGCCGCCCTCTGCTTCGCACTGGTTCGGCACCGATGAGCTCGGCCGCGACATTCTCTCCCGTATCATCTACGGCGCCCGCATCTCCATGCTGGTCGGCAGTTGCGTAGTCGCAACCTCGCTCACTCTCGGACTCATCTTCGGCTCTATCGCCGGCTACTACGGCGGCGTCACGGATCGCCTGCTCAATGTCGTCGTGATGAATGCCTTCATGTCGTTTCCCGGAATCCTGCTGGCCATCGCCTTCGTTGCGTTTCTCGGTCCGGGCATCTTCAATCTGATCTTCGCCCTCTCGCTCGGCGGCTGGGTGGGCTACGCCCGCCTGGTCCGCGGACAAGTGCTGGTGGTGCGTGAACGTGAGTTCGTGGAAGCGGCGCGCGCTCTCGGCGCCAGCGATCTGCGCATCGTCGTGCGCCACATATTGCCCAACATCATTCAGCCCGTCATCGTGCAGGCGGCCATCGGCATGGCTGGCGCGATCCTCGCCGAAGCCACCATGAGCTTCCTGGGACTCGGTGTCCCGCCGCCCACGGCAAGTTGGGGCTCGATGCTGAACGACGCGCGCTCGCACCTGTTCGATTCGCCGCACCTGGTCCTCTTTCCTGCCGCCGCCGTCATGCTGGCGGTGCTCTCGTTCAACTTCATCGGCGACGGCCTGCGCGACTACCTCGATCCCCGCGCGCGGATTGAAGTGGGACTGTAGGATGCAGTGGCCAATGGCTAGTGGCCAGCTGTAAGCTGTCAGTCGTAAGCACCTAACACTTGCCTTTTACCAATCCGCCATCCCGCGTGTCATCCTGAGCGGACGCGTCGCCGCGTCGCCGCAGTCGAAGGACCCCTGTCGCGACGACATCTCCGCGGGCGCCCCGTTCATTCGCGCTTTTCGATTTTGCTGTGTCATCCCGACCGAACCCGCTTTAGCGGGTGAGTGGAGGGACCTGCTGTCCGTTGCGCCCGGACCAATGTTCACTTGCAACGACTCGTCCTCTCGCGCATCCAATCGTTATGCCCACAACCGAAACCGCAATCCTCGGCGGCGGATGCTTCTGGTGCGTCGAGGCCGCCATTACACAGCTTCAAGGTGTCGAATCCGTCCGCTCCGGATACATGGGCGGACGCACTTCCAATCCCACGTACCAGCAGGTCTGCTCCGGCAAAACCGGGCACGTCGAAGTGGCCGAGATCACCTTCGATCCCGCCATCATCAGCTTCAGCGATCTGCTGCACGTATTCTTCACCGTGCACGATCCAACCACCCTCAATCGCCAGGGCAACGACGTCGGCGAGCAGTACCGTTCGGTCATCTTCTATCGTGATGAAGCCCAGAAGAAAACCGCTGAGGACGTCATCGCCGAACTGACTCGTGACAAAGTTTTCGCCGACCCCATCGTTACCGCCGTCGAACCGGCCTCCACCTTCTACGTGGCCGAGGACTATCACCAGAACTACTTCGCCAACAACGCCAGTCAGCCCTATTGCGCCTACGTGGTCGCGCCCAAGGTGAAGAAAGTCCGCGAAAAATACGCCCAGCGGTTGAAACCCTAAGACCTTTCACCACGGAGGCACGGAGATCACGGAGAAGAACTCTTAAAATAAGAATTCAGGTGTCTTGTGCCGGTGCCTGTCCTGGGCGAGGCCGAAGGGTGGTGAAAACCCTATTTCCTCCAACTGGCGTAGGTTGAAAGAAAACTGCAACATCCCAAAGATTCTTGGAAAGAAAAACCTCCGTGTCTCCGTGGTGAAGCATCTTCGCGAGGCCGAAGGGTGGTGAAAACCCCATATCCTCCAACTGGCGCGGATCGAAAGAAAACTGCAACATCCCAAAGATTCTTGAAAACAAAAACCTCCGTGCCCTCCGTGTCTCCGTGGTGAAAACCTCCTCCTCCAAACCCGCTATAATAAGAAGTTTCGGCACCCTGTTTTGAACGAGTCTGTGGGGACGGTGCCGGAACTCTGGGCCATGTCGAACGACAGCATCATCGTACGCGGAGCACGCGTCCATAACCTGAAGAACATCGACTTCGAAATTCCGCACAACCAATTAACGGTGGTGACTGGCGTTTCGGGTTCGGGGAAGTCGTCGCTCGCCTTCGACACCGTCTACGCCGAAGGCCAGCGCCGCTACGTGGAGTCGCTCTCCGCTTACGCCCGCCAGTTCCTGGAGCGCATCGAGAAGCCCGACGTCGATGTCATCGACGGCATCGCTCCCGCCGTCGCCATTCGCCAGAAAAATACCACACGCAATCCGCGCTCCACCGTCGCCACCGCAACCGAAATCTACGACTACCTGCGCCTGCTCTATGCCCGCGTGGGCCGCACCTATTGTTTGAATTGCGGTCGGGAAGTAAAGAAGGACACAGTCGACGAAGTGACCGAGCGCATCCTCGCCTTCGGTGAAGGCACCCACCCCACCGCGCCAACCGAAGGCGCGTCGGGGGCCCCGGGCACGCGCGTGCAGGTGTTCTTTCCCTTGCAGCCTCCGCCCAAACCGTCGGAGCCGGAGAAAACAAAAGGCCGTCGTACCCTCAAAAAGAAAGCTGTGAAGTCGCCCGCCGACGATGCTCTTCTGAAAGAGCGCCTCTTCGAACTCCGCAAGCGCGGCTACAACCGCCTTTATCAGAATGGCCGGATCGTCGAGTTCTCCACTCCCGAGTCGCTCCTCGACCTCAACTTCGCCGAGCCCGTGTTAGTGCTCATCGATCGCATTGCTGTCTCGCCCGATTCGCGCCTCCGCATTGTCGACTCCATCGAGCAAGGCTATCGCGAATCCGGCGAAGTGTTGTTCGAGACCGCCCCGCGTGAAAGCGAAACCGCCCAGCGTCTCCGCTTCTCGCAGCGCTTCGAGTGCAAGCAATGCAATATTCGTTACGAAGAGCCGGAGCCGCGCCTGTTCTCGTTCAACAATCCCTTCGGCGCGTGCCCGCGTTGCCAGGGCTTCGGCAATACCATCGACTTCGACCTCAACCTGGTGATCCCCAACAAGACGCTGACCCTCGCCGAGGGCGCTATCGAGCCCTGGACCAAGCCCAAGTACAAACCCTTGGCCACCGAGATGCGCCGCTACGCCCGCGCAGCCGGCATCCCGCTCGACGTTCCCTGGCAAGATCTCGACGCCGAGCAACAAAACTTCATCATCAGCGGCGACGGCAAGTTCCCTGGCGTGCGCGGCTTCTTCGAGCACCTGGAGCGCAAAAAGTACAAACTCCATGTCCGCGTTTTCCTCAGCCGTTATCGCGGTTATTCGGTGTGTTCGGATTGCAGCGGCCTGCGCCTGCGGCGGGAAGCGCGCCAGGTCAAAGTCGGCGGCAAGGACATCTGTCAGGTGACAGCGATGACCGTCGAAGAAGCCACGCGCTTCTTTTCCCAGGTCGAATTGTCGCGCCAGCAAGCCGACATCGCAGGCAAGCTCCTGGAAGAGATCAACGATCGCTTGCGCTACCTGAACGATGTAGGCCTGGAATATCTCACGCTCGACCGGCTGTCTTCGACGCTCTCCGGCGGGGAGGCGCAGCGCATCCAGCTCGCAACCTCGCTGGGCTCGCGGCTCGTCGGCACGCTCTACGTTCTCGACGAACCTTCCATCGGACTGCACAGCCGCGACACCGCGCGCCTCATCAAGATCCTGCATGACCTGCGCGACCTGGGCAACACCATCCTGGTCGTGGAACATGACGTCGAGATCATGCGCTCCGCCGATCGCATTCTCGATCTCGGCCCGGGCGCCGGCGAAAACGGCGGCCGCCTGATCGCCAGCGGAACCTACGACGAGATCCGGCACAATCCGGCATCGCTCACCGGACGTTATCTCAACGGCGAGCTGCGCATCCAGCCGTCCGCGGTGCGGCGAACGGGCACCGGCCGGAAGATCAAGCTGACGGGCGCTCGCGCCCACAATCTGAAGCGCGTCAACGTTGCCATTCCACTGGGCATGCTGGTTTGCATCACCGGGCGTGTCGGGCTCGGGCAAATCCACGCTGGTGCACGATGTCCTCTACAACGCGTTGGCCGCCGAGAAAGGCCAGGTCACGGGCGGCCCAACCGCCGACGTCGAGCGCGTGGAAGGCGGCGAGTGGATCGACGAAGTTGTGCTGGTCGATCAGTCGCCCATCGGACGCACGCCGCGCTCCAATCCGGTCACCTACATCAAGGCCTTCGATGGCATCCGCGAACTCTTCGCCTCGCTGCCTGAGAGCGAGAAGCGCGGCTACACCGCGGGCCATTTCTCCTTCAACATTCCCGGCGGCCGGTGCGAGGCTTGTCAGGGCGACGGCACGGTGACCGTCGAAATGCAGTTTCTCGCCGATGTCGAATTGATTTGCGAGGAGTGCAAAGGCACGCGCTACAAGTCAGAGGTCCTCGAAGTTCGCTTCCACGGCAAAAACATTCACGATGTCCTCGATCTCACCATTAAGGAAGCGCTGCATTTCTTTTCCGGCGTCCCCAAGATTGTGGAGAAGCTGCGCGTGCTGGAAGAAGTTGGGCTGGGATACCTGCGGCTGGGTCAGTCGGCCACCACGCTCTCTGGGGGCGAGGCGCAGCGCATGAAGCTGGGAGCGCATCTGCAACCCCGGCTGCGCGATATTGGCAAGCCCAGAAGCGAGCGCGACAAGCGCCAGCCGCGCATGCTCTACATCTTCGACGAGCCGACCACGGGTTTGCACTTTGACGACGTCAGCAAGCTGCTGGCCGCTTTTCGGCGTCTAATCGAGGCAGGTGGATCAATCGTGGTCATCGAGCATAATCTTGATGTAATCAAGACCGTCGATTGGGTCATCGATCTTGGCCCCGAAGGCGGTGCGCGGGGTGGGCAAGTAGTCGCGGCCGGGCCGCCGGAGGCCATCGCCGCCGCGCCCAACTCCTACACCGGACAGTGGCTGGCCCGTGTCTTGCCGCGTGATGGAAGCGCGTGATCCTAAGTGGCACCACCATGAAGCCCGACCGAATCACGGCTGCGCTCTTGCTGGCGGCGTTCGTTCTCGCGCCGGGCATCTGTCATGCACAGCAGGAGAGCAAACCCACCATTCGTCATCATCTCGTCGAAGAGCCCGCGGAAGACCCCAGCTCGCCCGAAGTCGCTCACGCCGAAGAGGCGATGCAGCACAAGGATTTCGCGGCTGCCGAACCTTTACTGCAAAAAGCCGTCGCCGCCAAGCCTGACGACTATCGCGCCTGGTTCGACCTGGGATATGTGTACAACGCAACCGGCCACCGCGCCGATGCCATCGATGCTTATCGCAAATCAGTTGCGGTGAAGCCAGACGTGTTCGAGTCAAACCTGAACCTGGGACTGCTGCTGGCGAAGCAAGGCGAAAATGCCGAAGCCGCTAAGTACCTGAAGGCCGCGACCCAAGTGACTCCCACCCAGCATCCTGAGGCAGGATTGACGCTAACCTGGCAGGCGTTAGGACGGGTCGAAGAAGCTTCCGATCCGCAGCAGGCGCTGGCAGCTTACGCCGAAGCGGCCAAGTTCAGTCCCAAAGACCCGCAACCCCACCTTGCTGCCGCAGCCTTCTTGCGCAAGCAAAACAATCTCGAGGCCGCAGCCCGCGAGTATCAAACTGCCGTCGAGCTTGACCCAACTTCGAATGACGCTCTCGCCGGCCTGGTTGACGTCTACGTCGTCCAGAAAAAATACTCTGACGCCGAGGCTATCCTGCGCCAGTTGCTGGCGTCTGATCCTCAGAACGGCGCGGCGCGTATGCAACTGGCTCGGGTGCTGACCGCAGAAGGCAAGAACGACGAAGCTGCCCACCAGCTCCAGAGTGGATTGCAAGTCAATCCTGGCGATCCTCACGCCGCGCTGGAGCTCGGCACCCTTTATGTGAATGCCGGCAAGGACGCCGAAGCAGAGCAGCAGTTCCGCATAGCGGTGCAGAAGCTGCCTCAGGATCCGGAAGCCCACTTCGCTCTCGGCTCCCTGCTACTGCACGAAAAAAAGTTTCCGGAAGCGCAACAGGAGCTGCTGCTCGCAGTGCGATTGAAACCTGATCTCGCGGAAGCGTACAGCAACCTGGCGGTGGTGGCGTCGTCGAACAAGAACTACACCCTGGCTCTACAGGCCTTGGACATGCGCGCGAAATTCCTGCCGGAAACCCCGGCGACATATTTCTTGCGCGCTACCACCTATGACAACTTGAAACAGATAGCGCCGGCAGTGGACTATTATCAGAAGTTCCTGGCGGTGGACGCCGGCAAATTTCCCGACGAGGAGTGGCAGGCGCGCCACCGCTTGATCGCTATCGATCCCAAACACGCTGACCAATACCGGGTTAAAAAGTAGTATGCGCGCGCATTGCCTAGCCGCGGCGGTCCTGGTCCTGACGATGCTCAGCGGCATCGCCCTGCCTGCGGTGGAGACGCTGACCAGCCTTAAAGCCAAGGCCGACGCCGCCCATGGCGGTGAGCAGGCCAAGCTGTGCCTGGAATACGCCCGGCTTCAACTGGAAGGCGCCAACAGCCTGTTTACCGACGGCCAGGTCGACAAGGCGCAGGCCGAAATCAGGGAAGTGGTCGACTACTCGCGTAAGGGTGCGGAGGCGGCCGCATCCTCCGGTAAACAACTCAAAGAAACCGAAATCAGGCTGCGGAAATTGGTGGAGCGTATGCACGACATTGGAGAGTCGCTGGCCTTCGAGGACCGCCCGCCCGTGCATCAGGCGCAAGACGATATTGAACAGATCCGCTCCGATCTGATGGTCAGAATGTGGGGCCCGCAAGCCCAGCCGAAAGGTGGATCATGATCAGGCGCCGAATCCAATGCGCGATGTTCCTGGCGCTGTTGTTGTGCTGGTTGCCGGGGAACAGCACGGCCCAGCGCCGCGATCCCCTCAACGAAAAAGAAGTCGACGAGATGCGGGAGTCGGCTGACTGGCCGGACAAACGCCTGGAACTGATGGTGAAATTTACTCGCGAGCGCATGACCGCCATCGAGCAGTTGCAAAACGGCAGCAAGAATGCCAAAGACCGCTTCATGCAAATCCACGATCTGCTGGAGGACTTTACCGCGCTGCTGGACGAAATCGAAGACAATGTGGATATGTACGGGTCACATAAGGCGGACATGCGCAAGGGGCTGACGCTGCTGCTTGAGGCCAACAGCGAGTGGCAACTGAAGTTGCGCCGCTTGAAGGAGCAATCGCCGCCGGAAGAACTGGAGCAGTTCGCCTTCGTGTTGAGTAATGCCACCGACGCAGTGGGCGATACCGCCGACGACACTCGCAAAGAACTACAGGAGCAGAACGAATTGGCCAAACAAAAGAAGCTGACCAAGATCTACTCGGAGCGTCCCGATTGATCACAGCAAAACAAAAAGGCCGCCAAATTTCCCCCTGTGGCGGCCTCTCAGTTGGTTTTTTACTGCAAAACGACTTCAGCGACAGTAGCAGAACCCGCCACCGGAATTCAATAGCACCAAGACCTTAGTACCCGCCTGGTCAACGGTCCTCGTACGCTCTCCAGACCACTCATGGTAGGTTAAGAACAACTTGCGCGAAGACCTCCAACAAATCTTTCAGCGGACCTATCGCCAGCTTCGTCCGCGGGCTCCCATGCCTCAGTTTCAGGTGGAGTTCTATGCCTTCGCTAACGTCAATAACACGATTCGCTTGCGCCAGGACGTAGTCCGTGTACGAATTTCCGACCTGCTGGAAGGCTCGCCCGACACCGTCATCGAGGCCATCGCCCATATCTTGTTAGCCAAGATCTATCGCAAACCCATCCAGGCGCTGCACTCCACTCGCTACCGCCGCTACGTCTCCAGTCACGATATGACTGCCAAGGCGCACCTGCTGCGCCAAGTGCGGGGACGAAAACAAATCGCTTCCCCACGCGGACAGGTCTACGATCTCGACCAGATTTTCGAGGAGTTGAACCAGCAATTCTTCCATGGCCTGCTGGCGCGTCCGCGGATGACGTGGAGCCGTGCCCACGCCCGCAACAGCCTGGCGCATTACGATCCGGCGCACAATGCCATCGTGGTCAGCCGCGTCTTCGACCACCCCCGTGTACCCCGCTATACCCTGGAGTACATCGTCTACCACGAAATGCTGCACTTGAAGCATCCGGTGAAACTGCGTGGCAGCCGCCGCTGCGTCCATGGGCCGGAATTTCAGGCAGAAGAAAAACTGTTTCCCCACCTGGAGCAAGCCAAACAATTTCTCAAGAGCCTGTAGATTGCTCTGTAGGTGGCGTCTATCCAGCCGCCGCAAGGGTGTCGAGTTCCTCGCGCAGCCCGCGTAG
>CAVWLH010000008.1:0-9541 GCA_963755925.1 uncultured Acidobacteriaceae bacterium
GGCGCTCAAGCTCCTGCTGCACCGCGTTGCTACCGGCGGCCATCAGCTCTCTGGCTCTGGCCAGCGCCTGCTCGGCGGCAGCGCTCACTTCCCGCAGCAACCCGCGAACCTCAGATTCAAGACGCAAGCGGCTCTCCACCACGCGCTGTTCCACATCGCCCTGAACGCGTGACGCGTTGCTCTCCAGAAGGTGTTCGAGAAATTTGGCTGCGTCCGCTTGCATCCAGCGACGGACGTTCAGACCTCCCATCAGGCAGTCGATGACGTACAGCAGTGGCGACGCGGGCTGCGCCATGGTGATCATGTCGTGAAAGAAAAACCGCGAGCGCGTGCGGAAGCCAGGTTCGGTGTCCAGATATTTTGGCAAGTGCGAGAAGTCGGCTGCCTGCTCCTCGCAGAGTCGCCGCAGGAGATCGTTGACCAGATTGCTGAAGCGCTGCGTGGCGGTGCTGTAGAGTTGCTGCGCCTGCGCCTCCTCCGTGTCCAGCCACGGCATGACGTGGCGGCGGGCGACAACCTGAGCGATGGCCATCAGCTCGCGTCGCCTGGTGGGGCCAAACGCGCTGATTACAGCGCCACTCTCGCGCTGGAACTCTTCTTGTGCGATTGGCAAAACCTGCCTCAGAAATTCCTTGCGGCGACCCAGCAGCGTCATCGAGAGCCTCATCTGCTCGGCAGAAAATAGCGCTCCCAGGTCTCGCAGCGACTGCTCGGCTTGACTTACGGTCTGTCGCAGGTCCGCAATTCGCCGTTCCGAGCTAGCGATAGGTTCGCTTAGCGCTCGGACCCGCTCCTCGATCGAGCGTTGCAGCATGGCCGAGAATCGACGTAGGCCACGCTCCGCCGCCGCGCGCGTCATGGCCTGCCCTGACTTGTCCGCCAGGCGTTTGAGATTTTCAACCAGCTCGCGCCAGTCATCGGCATCGGTAGAGTTGTTAAGCCGGTTGAGCGCGCTAACTTCATAAATTTTTCCAACCGGTTGCTCCAGACGTCCCTCAAGAACCTTGCTGGCAAACTCTGACGCCTGCCGCCGCTCCGTCGCCGAGACGCGGTCAATCTTGTTGAGCACGATCAGAATCTCGTCGACGTTGACCGCGACCGCCTCGATCAACGCCAATTCCTCGCCGGAAATCGGAGGGTCGGCGCCCACAACCAAAATGGCAGCATCGATTTGCGGTAGGAACTCCTGCGTGGTCTCAGTGTTCCCGGAGAAGACAGATCCGATTCCCGGCGTATCGACCAGGCACATTCCACCGGCAAGCAGGGGTGAAGGAAGAAACACCTCCACGCCCGCGACTTGCTGGGAATTTTCCGGGTTTAGTTCTTCGGAAACATACTGCGGCAAGTCTTCTGGCCGAATCGTCCGCCAGCGGCTGTCGATGAGGACCCGCGCCCCTCGCTCATCTCCGTAACGCAGCACCGTGGGCACGGCGGTCACAGGGACAACCCCGGTCGGAAGCACAGGCTCGCCCACGAAGGCATCGAGCAGAGTGGATTTGCCTCGTTTGAACTGGCCAACGCAGGCGACGAAGAAGCGCCCTTCCTTGATGCGTGCCGCCAGCTGCCGCAGCTCGCCGCCGGCTGAATCTTCGCCCAACTGTTCGGCCATCACGGCCAGTCGATCCAGTGCTTGCCCGTTCCATGGCCGGGCCACGGGAGCTTGGTTGGGAATCGGTATGTCTTCCACCTTGTGCATCCCTGGTTCGCTCAGCCAGCTTCTATCGCTCGGCAGGCTAACGACTCACCATCGCAATCCTGTACGCAATCTGAAAGAGGCGCGATCGCATCTGGGGTCAGACTGTCATTGCTGGGGATGCTGGCCCTCCTGATGCACGTACTTGATGACTTCAACATCGGACATCGCGATCAGGCCCTCCGCAACCATTTTGTCCAGCTCGGGAAGCAGGCGCTGGAGGTTCTCTTCAGTATCGATAATCTGGATCAGGATGGGGGCATCCGACGAAAACCGGAGCAGATGGGAGCGGCGAATGATCGTACTGGCGCCATACCCCTCAATGCCCCGATACACGGTGGCCCCCGCGATGTCGAGTTCGCGGCAACGCGTCGACGATGGCTTCATACAGGGGACGGCCTTGCCATTGATCGTTCTCCCCAAAGTAAATGCGCAACATCTTGGCCTTACCTTCGAGTTTCATTTCCGTGTCTCCTGGGCCTCCCGCAGGGGCGGTGCGTGGGAATACTTGATCACGTCCACATCGGACAGCACCACCAGTCCCTGCTTCACCATCTGATCGAGCACGGGAAAAATCGCACGCAGCTTTTCCTCGCTATCGACGACGGTCAGCAGGATGGGCGCATCGTGCGAGAGGTTCAAGGCAGAGTCTTTATGGATGCGGCGATTGGCGCCATATCCCAGGATGCCGCGGTAGACCGTGACGCCCGCAATATCGTTGGCCCGTAGCGCCTGCACCAGCGCTTGATAGAGCGGCTTGCCACGCCAGGTATCATGTTCGCCGATCAGGATGCGCATCATTTTGGCTTGCGACTGGAGTTTGACCGCCGGCACCTCGGGCTCTTGCTTTTCTCCCGGCGGCGTTGGTCGAATGACGGTGGTATCGTAAACTTCGATCAATCCGTGGCTGGCGATTTCGGCCAGCTTGGGCAAGACCTCCTGCACCCTTTCCGGCGTTTCGATGAATTCGATCTTGATGGGCATCTGATCGGAGAGTTCCACCAGACGGCTGGCGTGCAGCTTATGATCTGTGCCGAAGCCGGCGATGCCACGAACCACAGTCGCATCCGATATTCCGCGAAAAAACAGGTAATCGAGGATCGCGGCATAACAGGCAGTGCCGTGATACGTCTGGCCTTCCATAACGTAAACCGCCACTTTCTTAGCTGGTCCCGTAGTCAGCACTTGTCCTCCTGCCGCGTAATCCCTGGCTGCGGCGCCGCAAGCTCCGCGATGCATTCGACAAATTCAGCCCTATCTTGCCTCATACCAATATCCTTCCCAACGCATCTCCCGCCCATACTGCGATGAAACCCACAACTACGCTGAGAGCTACGTTCAGCAGCCCGGTAATGGCCTGGCCATCCTGGACCGCACGGAGTGTTTCATACTCGAACGTCGAGAAGGTGGTGAACGCCCCAATGAATCCAATTGGAATCAGGTAGCGCCAATACGGGCTGGCCGTGGTCCTGGTGAGTAAGGCAAGGACCAGTCCAATGAAGAAGCATCCGCTCATGTTGATCACGAATGTGCCGTAGGGAAAGCGAACTCCAAAGCGGCTTCCAATGTAATTTCCCAGCACATAGCGGGCGATTGCACCAAGAAAGCCGCCGACCCCGACCATTACATATTTCAGCAAAACTTGCGGTCCTCTCTATCTGAAGATAGCCCTATCGAGAAGCGATTGCTTCACGGCTGCTTGCCGCCGCATCCACGCCTTGGTTCCTCGCGCATTTCCCGGTTTGCCGGCCCGTGTACTCTTTCCCGCTCGTCGTCTGAGTCGGGTTGCAGTATGTAGCGATGGAATTCCTTCACGCCAGACTGCAGCTCGGTCACGATTTCGTCCAAATCGGCCGCAGCTTCCTGCGATATTGGACCATACCCCCGCATGTAGCGAGGCGCAAGCTCGGCAATAGCGATTTCGACGAAGGTTAGCCCAACATGGATGGCATGTGAGGCCGAGATGTGGGGCTCCTCCGGAGCCAGCGACTGAGTGGCCAGGACATCCAAAAGCTGACGCCGGATCCGCGCGATGTGCTCCTCAATGGTCTTCCGCTGCTGAGCAGTGATATCGGCGGCATAACCGGGAAACACGCTCCGGGACGCCGTGGCGTTCATTGTCTCCTCCATGTCTTCCAGCAGCTTATCGATGTGCTTGCAGGTAATCAGCAATCGCTGCCGTTGGTTCGGATTCAACGTGATGGGGTTCTCGTCCAAGCTCCTGCTCCCTCTGCGCACGCCTCGGAGACTTGGCTCTGCGCCATGAACGGTGCTCCTAAATTATTGCTGGAAACTCGCCGGGGACATGACTCCGCGACAAGGCTTCTCGTCAGGAGTCATCATCTGTCCGGAACTTTGGTAGGACAGCGGTTGGGGTGAACTCCTTCACCCTTTTACTAGCTTCCATTACAACCCGCCTGCCCATGGAAGTCAAGATGGTCCAAACACACGATGTAGTCTGGATGGCTTCGATCTAAATGAAATGGGCTCCCGTCATGGGGGCCCACTTTCCTGGATTCAGTACCGTCCTGATCTTTCACTACTCGGCAGCCTGGCAAGTCTTCTCAGCGAAAATTTGCACTGCAAACCAAGGTCAGTCGCTCAGCCCTTCATCGCCTGGTCACGGTGGCTTCGGCGGACGCCGATTGTTGCGGGTCGGCTTCGCTGGTAGCCACCAGATGATAGGTCCCTGGCGTACTGGGCGCGACGTAAACCGCCAGCGATGATACTGTGCCGTCTTTGGCTTTGGCTCCGCGACTCACGATGCGGCCGCCGCCGTCGCCTTCCTCCACCGTCCAGATTACCTCGGTGTCATCCGTGCCGCTGACCGTAGCTGAGAAGTCGAAGGCTTTTCCCGCAACCACTTCGGCGCTCTCCGGTGAGATAGTTACGACCACTGACGAAGGCTTGGCTGCGTGGTCTTGTCTGGTATGGACGAGCGCAGTATCCAAACGGCAGTGCCAGCACCCGCCAGGAGTAGAACGATCACCAGGATCTCCAGCACTGGCGGACGCGACCGCCGAGTATCCCTCAGCGGAGCGATTTGTCTTACTGGTACCATCGGATGCCGCAGCCTTACCGGTAAGATTCGCCTCTTCAGTCTCACTGGTGAGGTTTTTCTCGGCATATCCGGCAAAAGACGGAGGCGCAATATTCGCAGCCGGACCCAGCGCCGGCGCTGGAGCATCCGCAGGCAGCTCCGTTCCACACCAGTCGCAGGACAAGTCAGTTCCTGTGTTTAGTCTGCGGCAGCCTGGGACAGCGGCGGAATTGCTGAACTGCGCGGCGCGGTGTCCGGCAGCGTTAAGGGTGGCACGGGCTTCCCGCTTGCAACATCGCCGCTGAAGGACGTCGGTGCGTGCCGCGGATAGTGGGCTCGTGCGTTTCGACGGGGCGGCGAAGCGATAGCATTCGGCAGCAGCCGTCGAATTGCTGGAGCTGGCGGCGCTCTCAAACGGCTCCTGCGCGATAGGCCGCGCCGCAACCGCTGCAAAAATTGTCTTCAGGCTGGATGCCTCGACCGCAGATCTTGCAGAACATGGGCCACACTTTCATTACTGCGCCTGCTGCTGTGTGAGCAGAACTACATCCGTATTGTTGCGCCCGCGCGTTACCGCCAGCTGCTTGTTCTTCCAGTCGTAGTCATAGTGGTAGATCAGCAGATCGTTGAAGTTGGTCATTTGCGTCACGGTTCTGGCGCCGATAGGCTGCATGATGATGTTGGAGACGCCTTTCAGCGGTAACCGGATAATACAGCGACTGCCCGTCAGCCGAGTACTGGAAGAATTCGGAGATGGCCGACTACGGGCGGAAAGGTCTTGACCGGCAATCCTCCCTGCGCGGGAATAATCGCGATCATGGCTTTGAAGTTGACGCCGGTGCCTTCCGCGGTCAGCGCCGCAATTTGCTGGCTGTCGGGCGAAAATACGCCAAAATCCATCACCTTGTCGCTGACCGCTTTGGCTTGGCCACCGCCGATGCGGCATCTCCATCAGCGTCTTCTTTCCTTTATCGAAGGTGGTATAGAGGAACGATTTGCTGTCGGGTGAGCAGGAGGCATTCTGATCGACCTTTCCTTTCGTCAGCGCCGTCGCCGAGCCGCTCTGCAGATCCAGCCGCCAGATGTTAATCGCTTTGTGTTTGCTTGTTCGGCATGGAAAACAGCGCGTAGGCGCCATCGCGGGCATACCGACAGACCGGACATCGGGAGGTGCTCCTGAGAAGATGATGCTGCGATTGCTGCCATCACCGTTCATGATTGCGATGTGGCCGTCGTAATCCATCGCCACCAGGCGTCCGTCGGGCAGCCATCCCACGCCAATGTCGCCGTGGTTGTCGACCTGCTTCGCGTTGGCGCTGCCGTTGGCATCGGAGCTCATGGTGTAGAGCCCAACCTCCGGAGTTATCTGGATGGCGACGAGTTGCTTGCCGTCCTTGGTGACGCCGAGCGTGAGATTGCTGTATGAGTTCAGATCGTTGGTGATGCGATGCAGCTTGCCGGCGGCGATTGCAATCTCGCCTACCTGCCCATTCCAGTCGCTGGAGACATCGTGGAAGATGAGGACCAGGTGTTCGTTGTCCGGCATCCACGCCGGCTTTTTCAAGGAAGCCGGCACCGGCGTAGACCGTCTTTTCTTTTCCGCTCTCAGGATTGAGCAACACCACCCGTCCCAGATGTTGGCTGCCGGGATCGAGCACCGTGGCCGCGATCGACTTGCCATCGGGAGACCACGCAGGATCGGAATATCCCGGCAGGGCAAGCTTGGACAGCACGCGCTCGCCGGTTCCGTCGGCGTGGGCGATGATCAGGGTCGAACTCGCATCGGAGGAGCTGTCGCGCAGATAGACCATCTGCTGCCCGTCGGGTGAGAAGCTGACAGCGCTGTCGACATCATCGGCCAGCTTGCGCGGCGTACCACCCAGCACCGGAATCTGGTATAGAAATCCAACGCCCGGATGCTGCGGGTCGCCGCGCACGAAGTAGAGGAAGTTGCCGTTGGGCGAGAAAGTCAGTCCGGAGTAGCCGCCCTCCATCGGCGCCATGATTTGCGCATTGCTGCCGGTGGCGACGTGCCGCATCCACAAGCTTTGCTGGCCTTGTCCCTCGTCGACCGCATTGACCACATATTTGCCATCAGGGGAAATGGTTGCCAGCACCACATGGCCCGAGTTGGTCAGCTTCTCCATGCTCATGTTCTGGAACGGAATGGGGCCGGAATCGCCGCGCCATTGAGCAAAGCGGGTGTAGAAGCCATAGATCCCAGCGCCAACCATCAACAAGCTGATCGCCAGGACGAGATTGGTGCCACTGCGACGCCGCTTGTGCGGCCGCCACGGTTTCGCCTGCAGGGCGCTGCACCGCGCCACTGCCACGGCTTGCGGGAAGCGGAAGCTGCTGCGATCCCGGTTCTCGAGCTTTGTCCCAGGCTATCGCGCTTCAAACGCTTCAAGTCGGAGCGCAGCTCGGCCGCACTTTGATAGCGCAGATCGCGGTCCTTCTCCAGCGCCTTGTCGATGATTTCTTCGAGCTTGAAAGGAATGCGCGGGATTCAGTTCGGCCGGCGGACGCGGATTGCGATCGAGAATTCCCTGGAAGATGACGGCCGAAGTATTGCCGTCGAAGGCAATCTTGCCAGTCGCCATTTCGTAAAGAATGCCGCCCAGCGAAAACAGATCGCTGCGGCCGTCGAGCTCCTCGCCGCGCGCTTGCTCGGGAGACATATAGGCGACCGTACCTACCGCCGTTCCCGGCGTCGTGAGCATCAACGGCGAAGTGGTTGGTGCGTTGCCGGCAACTGTCTCCAACGCTGCGCGGCGATCGTAGGTCAGTTTCGCCAATCCAAAATCGAGGATCTTGGCCTGTCCGCGCGAGGTCAGAAAAATGTTCGCCGGCTTCAGATCGCGATGCACGATGCCTTTGCCATGCGCCACATCCAAGGCGTCGGTCACCTGAATGCCGATGTCGAGAATTTTGTCCAAGGGCAGCGGATGGCCATCGATCTTTTCGTCGAGGCTCTGGCCTTCCAGCAACTCCATGGCGATGAAGTGTTGTCCCTCGCACTCCTCGATGGCATAGATGGTGCAGATGTTGGGGTGGTTCAGCGCCGATGCGGCGCGCGCCTCCTGCTTGAAGCGCTCCAGCGCAGTTGGGATCCTGTTCGAGTTCGCGCGGCAGAAACTTGAGCGCGACATGACGGCCCAGGCGAGTGTCTTCTGCCTCGTACACCACGCCCATGCCGCCGGCGCCCAACTTCTTCAAGATGGTGTAGTGCAGAATGATCTTCCCGGCCAGGGTTTCCAAAGGTGAAATCTCCAGTTAACTCGACTCTATTGCTAGCGGAAGGCAGCGTCAAGGTGGGGTGATGGCGGCGGCGAGGCATCGTCCGAAGATGCCACGTCGGCAATCGGATGCGCCAAGCATCGGGTGACCTCTAAGTGCGCCAAAAGTCCTTCTGAAAGCGCCTGCGAGTCTGCGCTGCTCTTGCGCCAGCAGGCGGGCTTTGCTCGCGCGCCGCTTGCGCCTCGACCTGGCGACCTGACTGGTCCAGCGCTTGTGCCAGCAGCCTATAGGCCACCTCGGTTGGCTTGGCCGCAGTTGGAGCGCTTGAGGTCGTCGATGGCCAGATTCAGATCGCCGGAGCGGAACGCCAGGACTCCCAAGCCGAGCCATCCTCGATAATTGCTGAGGATCCATCGCAACTGCCTTGTCGAGGCTCTCCTGCGCTGCGGCGTTGTCGCGAAGATCGAGATAGACCAGCCCTTTGTTGCTGAGCAATTCCGCCCGGCCCGGACCATCCGGCGTGATGCCTGATCATCTGATCGTAGCGCGCAATGGCTTCCTGCAACCTCCCATGCTGGTGGTCGTACACGGCGATCTGGAGATTGCTGGTGGGGTCGGACGGGATAGATAGCCAGCGCCGCCTGGAAGTGTTTCATGGCCTCCTCGGTCTGGCCGCGATCAATCAGCAACAGCGCCAGATTGTCATGAGCTACGTAGTTGTCGGTGCTGGCCTCGATGGCGTGAGTCCACAGCGTCACATTGTCATTCCAGTACGCGAGCTGATGGTGGGTCACTACCGCCAACACCAGCAGCACAATCATGCCGGCGCTGCGAAGCGCAATGACGGGAACATGCCGGCGCTCGGCCAACTCCGACACTCCCCAGCAAACCATCAGGAACAGACCAATGAATGGCAAATAGGCGTAGCGATCGGCCATCGCTTGATTTCCGACGTGGACCAGGCCGATCATCGGCACCAACGCTCCCAGAAACCAAAGCCATCCCACCAGCAAGTAGCGGTGGCTGCGGCCCATGACCGCCAGCGCCGTTATCGCCAGCAGAAGCGCCAGACGCGGGTATGACTTGGGACATCGGCAGGACGTGCCAGGGATGGGGATAAATAGGCACGAGATTCGTAGGCCAGAAAGCTTTGCCGAATGTCTCGGACATACGCGACGATCGCATTGGTGAGCCGGATGGAGAACGGATAAACCTCCAGCGAGACCACGGCGCCGCCGGCTTTCTGCGCTATTACCGTGACCACGGCGCTGGCCGCGCTCATTGCGAAAAGCGGGATCTTCTCCTTCACCAGCCACCAGAAACTGCGCGGCGGAAGAAGCGGCGCGGTCAGCGTTCCGGAGCGCGGCCATCCGATGGAGCCGCCATCCGTTGCAGCGGCCAGTAGTCCCACAGCAACAACAGAAATGGAAAAGTGATGATCTGGGGCTTGGACATCAACCCCATCGCGAACAACAACGCAACAATAATGTAGCGGCCGACGCGGAACTCTTGCGCGATGCTGGTTCCGGCGATAGGTGCTTTAGCCGGTGCTCCAGAAAGCCGCGGCG
>CAVWLH010000009.1:0-1450659 GCA_963755925.1 uncultured Acidobacteriaceae bacterium
ATACCGCAGCCAGTTCGGTTGCGTACGTAGGCCAACACCGCGCCGCCAATCGCGAGCGATGCAGCCAGCGGGCAGAGCTGTGACGCCAGGTAATTCCAAGCGTTTACCAGGAAATCGGCGGTCGCAAAGCGGAGCCATAGTTCCAGCCCTGGAATATCGTGAACAACCCCTGAATGCCCAGCAGGAACAGGGCGGAGAGATCGAAGGCAGCGGATTGTGCCCTTCACCAATATCGAAAATGGCCTTGACGACCAACGCCGCCGCGATCACCGGAACCAGGTGGACCAGCACTACGTCTTCAACGAACCGTGTAACCACGACGGCAATCGGCCCAAGTTCGCCGGTCCCGAGGCCGCTATTGAAACCGTTGAGGCCGAGTCCCAGGCTGGCGAACCACGCCCCAATACCTTGCATGGTCAAAAAGATTGCGGCCCACAGGATGTATCTAAGGAAGCTGCCTCCAATCTGAAAGTTGATCCCTCCTTCTGTTCTTAGACATAGCCCGGCGAGCACCAGACATCCCAGTGCGGCCGGCGTCATCAAGGCCAGCAGGAGCGCGATCACGTTTCCCAGGAATGGAGGCAGCAACATGGATTTACTCTCGCGAAAGAACTGTGTGTGTCAGCCGATCTGCTGGCCGTTCGCAATAAAAAATTCGGCAAGTCGCGTTAAGGCGGAAACCGCGAGCAGCCCGCCAGCCGTCGAAGCCCATGGCATGTAACCCCGGCCCTGACGCCACAGATGACACAGCCCACGATGGCAAGCGCCGCTCCCACCGGGCAGATCACGTTGCCGATCCAGTCGACGAGGTTGAGGAAGGCGCCTTCGGGTTGGCTCGCCTGCTCTCCCTGTACCGCCTGGCCTGTCGCTGGTTGCTTGCCGAGGTTCTGGGCATGGCTGGCTACCGGTATGGACACCAGGCTAAGAAAGACAAGTGTGGTACCGATCGCCCGAATCAACGGCGAGCCATACCAGCTGAGGTGCCGAGTGTTGCTCATGAGGCTCTCTCTCCAGGGCGGTGATTCCGCCGGATGAGCGCAATGTAGGACTCTTCGGGAGTGGCCTCAAGTTTCTGCTGCACCTTTAACAGCGCGTATGGGCGAGAACCCGCCCGTTTTCAGCGCAAGCTCTCGAACGAAAAATATGAGTGATGCTCATACGACCTTTTTTGTGACTGGGGAACTGAGATGTGAAACTGCAGTGCGAGCCTTCGCAGTCGCCCGAGGATCGCAGCAAGTGCTTTCGTCGTAAGAAGTTCACTGCTCCGGGAACCTTGGTGAGCTGCGACACGGTTGTCGATTGCGGATTTTGCAGATACGTTTAATCCGGATTCGAGAACTGGTGCGATGTTGTTCTTGATTCCGGATTGTGTTGCGAGAGCGATGCCGGATTCGAGATCATCTGCGATGTCTTTCTCGTTTCCGGACTATGCAAAATGGGCGATTCCGGATTCGAGACCAGGTGCGATCTTTTTCTCTATTCCGGATTGCGCAAGAGACCTAATTCCGAAATCTGAATCCCTGCGCAAACAAAAGAAAACCCCGTCACGCGGACGGGGCTTGGGGATACGAAATACAGGGGAATTGTCGAGAATTACTGGACGCTGGAGTTGCTGTTTACCGCTCCGCGTTCGAGCCGCCGTAGTTCGCCCGACGCCCGTCTCTCCTCCGGCTGTTTCTCGAAGACCACATAGATCCGCAGGCCTGCCGGTAAGGTGACGATCGGATGCTCCATCATCACCTGACGATTGATTTCCTCATCGCCGGCGCGGCCCACGTTCTCCGACATTTGCATGCGCATCAGGTCGGCCTCACTCACCGCTCCATTCAAGTTGGTCTGCCCGACCAGCATTGCACTCATCTGTCCAACTCCTGTGAGAGCACGGACGGCGAAGTCCTTTCCCCTGCTCGTTCCGGTAACCTTCCCTCGCAAAGGCCCCAAGTCAGGGTCGGTCGCCAGGGCGTCGATGCCGACGCTTGAGCCGTCGGGCATTTCCAGATGATCGAAATGCAGTTGCAGGTAGCCACTGCGGTCTGCTTGCCTAACTGTCCCTACCGCCTTCGATCCGGCGGGCACAATAATCTGGCCATCGTGCTGGTAGCCGTATTCGATGATCGCGACCACGGGTTGATCGACAGCCGTCGTCACCACCGAGGCCAGCCTGGCCGAAAGACGTGACCCAACGCCAAGGTCCAGCGTCGGAGCTGTGTTGTCCCCATTGACCGTTGGGTTTAATTTTTCGCCACTTGCGGTAAAGACCAACGACGGCTTGGCGAGGCCATCTGCGACAGTTTTGTCCGTGGTTGTTTCAGTGCGGTTCTGCCCGTAGGGCGGTGGAGTCCAGTTATCGCCATTGCTCGGAGGTGGCGGAAACGAAGGAATCTGCGCCAGGTTCTTCCCTCCATTCGGCGTGGCGTTGGAAACTGCATCGCTTGCACCGGTTCGCACTTTCTTGGTGTTCTCCACGTCATGTGCGTTTACCTGGCCGGGCTGCCGCTTGTCCTCCTGCATCGGTTGCATACTGCCGCCGGGAACGATGGAGTCGTTGCTGGCAGGTGCTGTTTCCGCCACCTTCGGACGTCCAAGGCCGGCCTCTCCGCTCTTTTTCGGTTTTGGTTTGCTCTTCTGGGAGAACAGAACCAACATCAGGAACGCAACGGCAACGACCCCGAGAAAGCCGATAACAAGCCGGGCTGTCCTATCGTCCTTGGCCATGCGAAAACTGCGTGTTGCAGCTATTGGTGGGCGCTGTTCATGGGACTCGCGCTCAGCATCATCCGCTTCGGCAGTGCCTGGGTTCAGATCTGGGGCCAGGTCCGCGATGTGCAGTGTTGCCGCCTTCGTTCCTTCTGCTTTTGACCCGTTGTTGTTTGTGCGCTGTTTGAATTGAGACATGGACTCCTCGCTTAGTTGCCAGCTTTGAGATTGGCGGTCGTGGGTTGGGCCGTGAACGGCAACTCGAGCAGCAATGGCCGATTCACGGCATCGGCAGTGGCCAGCACCAGTTGCAGACGTTCCTGGTGCTGCTTGAAATCCGGGCGCTCAAAGCGCACAACGCCATCGGCGCGAGCTCCCGGCGCCAGCTTTTGCTCGGTAAAGCGGAACTCCCGGACAGCGACCTGATCCGCCAGAACTTTCTTCGCCTTTCCGTCCTCTGTGTTGTTCTTGCTCCCCTTACCGTTGGCATTTGCCAGTTCCACCTGCGGCGGCAGGATCTCGACCCAATGGCTGCTATTGTTAAGAACGGAGAAGGCGACGAGCACGTCATCTCCGTCGCCCGTCACCATGCCCATGCTGGCGGCGATTGCACCGCTTTCGTCTTTCCATGCTGGACTGGACACTTGCGTCTGCTCACTGAGAGCCAACTCGTAGGGCGTTAGGCCTGCTTTCGGGGCATGTGCGGGTGTCGTTTGGGCCTCATCCATTGCGCCGATCAGAAAACTCCCACGCCGTTTGTAGATCAGCACGAAATCAACAGGCTTCGCACCGCCGGAAGACGATCCGTCGCTCAACAGACGCAGGCTGACCACCAGACCAGACTTGGTGGCGATCAGCAGATTGCTGACTGCAGGATCTGCGGTAACGGGTTTTACCACGACCAGGTCCGGCTCGTGTTCGTTGTGCTCGGCCAGAAACAGTGTTGGGGCGCCGACAACCACGGAAGACACAGGTTCCGGCATTCGGATTGTCGCGGCATAGAACGGTTTCAATCTCAGGTCCGTCACCGTGTCCGGAGAGATGGTCAGCTTCGAGATAACCGGAGCGACGTCATTAGTATCTGGAGAACGGGACGGGGCCTGTTGTGCCATAGCCGGCACGACAATGCCCAGGAAAATCAGGCTTGCGAGTTTATGTTTCATGGTTGACCCTCCTCAGAGCTGGTGTGCGATGTGAGTTCCTTGAGGTAACGTCGTCGCACCTGTTCCACGTACTGGATGACTTGTTGGTTGCTGTACTGCAAACCGCGAACGCGGTGCTCGCCCGCGTAATAAGCGGCTACAGCCAGCCGCATATCGCCGTGGTACTGGCTCAGCAGATGCTTCAGATACCGGACGCCGCCGCTTATGTTCTGCTTCATGTCAAAAGTGTCCGAAACTCCGAGCCGTGAAGCGGTACGCGGCATGAGTTGCATCAGCCCGCAGGCGCCTTTGATCGAGATGGCACGGTCATTCCAGTTCGACTCCTGCTGGATGATCGCGCGTACCAACTCGCGCGGCACCTGGTAGTGCCTCGCATAGGCGTCAGCGTAGTAGCTGGCTTCCGGATGCGGCGCCGCCGAGAGCGCAACCGGCAGTAGTCCCGCTGCGAGCCAGAGTGAAAGACGGGCCCAGGCTTCATTCATGCGGCTGACTCCTGCCTGGGCGGTTCCGCTGTAGCAAGCAGAGACCCCACTTCTTCGCTGGGCATGGCTTCTGCGTAGTGCCTGGCGGCGTACACAACGCTGGCAAATCCATCTCGCAATAGCAGGCGCTGGCGATCACGTTCGGTTTTCGCCAGCAGCGGCAGCAGTACATCGCGGTGCTCGCTGGAGACCTCTTCGATCCCGAGGTGGCCGAGCGACAAGGCAATGTCGATCATCTCGGAGACCGACGGCGGCTTTTCGAGGCTGTACGCGCGGAGTGCCTTCGCAAAGCCCGCAATGAGGCGATGTGTGGCTTCGCCGGCTAGGGGCGTACGGAGTGCAACGATCTCGCCTTCCCGCTCAGCGGTGGGGTGTTCGATGCGGAGATACAGGCTGCGACGGCGCAGGGGATCTCCCAGCCTGCGTTCTTCGTTGGAAGTCAGTACAGTGAATGGAATCGAGGATGCCGGAATCGTTCCAAGGCGTGGGATGGAAAGCTGCCACACGGAGAGGATCTCCAGCAACGTCGCCTCAAAGGCGTGATCCACCTTGTCGAGCTCATCGATCAGCAGTACGCAAGGGCTTGGCGACAGCAAAGCCTTCAACAGCGGACCGGCGGCAAAGAATTCCAAGGCGGAAAGTTGCTTGCCAAGCTCTGCCCAGTCGGCTGCTACGGGGCTCCGGGCGGCCATCTCCACGTAAAGTCGCTGCAGGGATTCATCGAATTTACCGATGGCCTTGTCTTCGGTGATCCCTTCATAGCACTGCAGCCGTTCGACCTGCGTATCGGCTGCACGCGCCACCGCGTAAGAGAGTTCCGTCTTGCCGCTCCCTGCCGGCCCCTCCAACAGCAGCGGTTTCTTCAGCTTAGCCGCCAGGTAGACGGCCGTTGCTGTCACACTGTCGGTGAGATAACCGACTTCAGAAAGCGCATGATGCACCTGCTCGGACGATTCGAACACCCTTGACCTCCCACACCGCCTTGCAGTGTGGGCAGCAGAGTAGGGGCACTGCCGAGTCCCGTCAAATTTTCAAGGGAGTGAATCTGGTTCAAGCAAGTCATGAGAACCAAAGCACCGGCTGTCCTTCATTTGCCGAACTCGTAAACCTGGTTGTCGGGACCCATCCAGCCCTTTTCAGTTTTTTGGAACTCGTAGGCCGCTTTGACTGTCTCCACTGTCCCTTTCGGCTTGAGATTGTCAGTCAAGTAGCGCTCCTGCGCCTCGAAATACAGGGTGTAATGGTCACCTTCCAACTGCCCGTTGACCTTCTTGAAGCTCACAAGTTCAACTTGGTTTTCTACCCCATGCTTCTTGAAAGTGTTGTGCCAGACCTGCTCACCATCCTTCTCTGTCGGTACCGGCACCTCTGTCTTCTGGCAAGCCGTTGCCACGAGCATCATGATGGCGGCCAGCAATAATATGAGCTTCTTCATGTGTAGATCTCCCAAATCGAACACTCACCGTATTGGTTCTATTCAGTTTAAGTTGCAGCCGAAGCAGCTGCGACAACAGCGCTAGAGGAGGCTAGATCCCTGCACTTCCACTGGCCCTTTCCGGGATGCGGCCAGCGAGCGGTCAGAGCAGCCTGTTTGCAAGATCTCAATTTCCTAGTTCGCTTTAGGGCTTTGCTCCTGAATACGTTTGATTTCTTGCTCCACCAGAACGCTCAGTTTCTTCCGGATTGACTCGAGAACATCCCATTTCTCCTTGAGCGCTTTCTTTTTGTTCGTGCTTTCTTTGAGCGAACGCTTGGGCAACTGCTTTCTCTCGTCATCGATTATGAGTTGAAATAATTGCACTATGGATCGCAGGTTTTCGTAGACGTTCTGGAAAGCATCTGCGCCGTAACGGGTGTTCGCAAACGTCACGTACGCAAGACCGGCCCCGGTAAGCAACAGTGCATCTGGCACAACGGGATTGTCGTCGGCATAGTCATTGAGAACGGCGAGAATTCTTTCTTGAAGAATCTCCCATGGAGGAGGATCGGATTGAGATGCTATTGGGTCGTGAATTTTCTTGGGCAAGCAGGGTCGCCTCTCCTTCAAATCCCGGCCAGCATATTGTTGCGCATCCCGATCGTCAAATTGCAGCAATGCCGTCAGCCCGGCGCTTCAGCCAGAAACGTAAATCTGCCCGCACCGGAGACAAACAAAATGGAGCTGCCATTGCCGACACAATTTGGGCCAGACCGTTTTATTGAAAGTGAACGTCGAGATCAGCCAAACGAAAGCGACGATCTCCAGCAAAATGCCGAAAACAACGGCCAGATGTTCGTAAACCGGAGTGACTCCGTAAATGTGCTCAAGTATGGCAAAGGGCGCCGGACCGATGAATGGTGCCAGGAAAAGCAGGAAGAGAGCGTTCCGATAACTTTTCTTGGTCGGCGGTGCGGCAATCTTCGAGAGCTGTGTCTGTGAAGTTCCGCTTGTCCAACCGCTCCCAAACACGGGAGCCCTCGCCCAACCAAATCCGCTCGTCACGGCCGAGAACTCTGATACGCCAGACATGTACGCTGTGGAGAGTCGTTGCGTGTTCTGGCTGCCGCAGGTGGGGCACGAGTACTGCATGACGCTAGTTTCTTCCCTCCGGCGATGCACCGCTGATTGAGGTCCTGGCTGACGCTCGCCCACGTACCTCTTGGCACTGTGGGGCAATTATCGAGTCGCCGATCTGTTGTCGAGGTCGTTGCCGAAGCCGCATCGCGTGGGGTACGTTACGACAAGTACTTTGCTATTGGCAAGTTCTCCCGCCACATATTCAGCCCCGGCTATTGCCGATCCATGCGCGCCGGGAATAATTTGGCATCACTGCCAATTTTTTTCTTGCATTTCTCCCCGCGAAAGTGTTTTAGTATTTCGCAACAAGTTTTCGGAGACGATCACCTGTCGCCCGATCTTGTCCGGTGGCTGCGAGCTGTCTCACGGTTTCGCTGTCATCGACCTGTCTCTTGAGCAGCCGGACCGTGCTCAAGGTTTTCTAGATCCTGTCTGTACCGAAATCGCTCGTCCAATCTGCTTGTAATTGTCGACACACCATCTGCAGTTCTGTTCTGCAGACCAAATACGTGTGGACCCGACATCGGTCTGCCGGGCCGGCGAGAAAGGGTGAACCAATCATCCCTTTTCTCGCCAGCCCTCAATGCCTGCTCAAACTTTGAACTCGTGGAATTTTTGACCTCTTGACAGCGACACTGCTCTGGATGGCGAAGCCTATTGGTGCCTCCTGGCGGTGCCCGCAAGGCCAAATTGCGGGCCGACAGACACGGAATTCTGCTGCCAGTTCAAGTGCTCGGCAGCAAGTCCTAGTCTTTAGGTCGCTGGTTTTCTGGCAGCTGACGAGCAGAACATGGCGCATATCGAACCGCTGATTGACGCACAACCAGCCGCCCAGATTTTGGGGCTGCTTCCCGTAACCCAAGGCGCCAGCGTGCCGAACGGATCTATTGAATCTCACGCCGACAAAACGCTGGACGGTCTTTGCCCCGATGCAACCCGTCACACTGATGCCATTCACCGCGCAGTTTGCCACCGAATAGAAAGACGGCTGCGGAAACCGGGAGATGCTGCTGTCCAAAGCGAAGCGAGGTCCTTATGACTCCCGAGCCCTTTGTCTCAGCGGAAGAAGCGGCGCGGTTCCTCTCGGTGAAGCGCCGCCACCTCCTTGCCCTCGCTCGCAGAGGGCTGGCAGGTGCTTACGCCCTCGGCACGGGCACAATACGCAAAGTCTGGGTCTTCCGGCTCTCCGAACTCGCCATCGCTGTTGAGGAACAAAGTCACATGATCCAAAGAACCCAGAAGTGCGTTACGATTCGGTCAGGCAGTCTCCACGCTGAAAAGAGGAGCATATGAGCTATCAGCGTGGATCACTTAAAAAATTGCCGCGCAAGGGAGGAGAAACCTGGGTGCTGCGTTACCGGGTTACCAAAGCGGACGGCAGGCGGGTTGAGCACACGATGCCAGTCGCATTAGTGCGTGACTTTCCAAAGCAGAAAGACGCGTGGCGCGAGGTCGACAAGCTTGGGCTGCTGCTTCGCATCAACGATGATCCCGGCGACGTTCGCATCCGTTTCAACGCCCTTGCAGAGCACTACTTGAAGGCCGACTTCGGCGACCATGCCGTGCGTCCGAAGTCGGAAAACACCATCATCATCACCAAGCACATCGTCCGCGATTATCTCGTTTCCCGATGGGGCAACGAGATCGCCGAGGACATCAAACCTCTCGACATTCAGTGCTGGTTCAGGTCGCTTCATGTCGACTCTGGACTTGCCTGGACGACGATCTCCAAGATGCGCGGTGTCATGAGCCGCATCTACAAGGTCGGGATGCTGCACGACAGGGTCAGCAAGAATCCTGTGCTGAATGTCGAGACACGGGCCAAGACCAACTACCGACCCATTGTTATTACACCCGCTCAAACGTTCAGGATTCTCAAATCTTTAGCGAACCTCCTTCATTTCACGCTTGTCCTCACCTGCGCAGCAACGGCACTCCGGTCCTCGGAGATTCTGGCGCTGCGCTGGGCAGACATTCTCTGGAATGAAGAAAGGATTCGGGTGTCAAAACGATGGTCTGATGGGAGAGAAGGCCCAACCAAGACAGACGCATCGGACGGTTACGTTCCGCTGCATCCGCTCCTTGCCCGTCATCTGCAGGACTGGCGAGAGCGAACGCCATACGCCTCAGCCACGGATTTCGTTTTCCCGTCTTTCCGCAGGGGTGGGCGTGCCCCTCTCTCGGCTTCGATATTCGTTGCTGATCACCTGCGACCCGCAGCAATCGCAGCTGGCGTCTCTATTCAGCCGTCACAGCGGTTCGGGCTTCACAACCTGCGTCACTCGCTCAGCACCTTTCTGGTAAACACCGCCAAGGTCCAGGCGAAAACGGTGCAGGGCATCCTGCGCCATTCGAGGATTCAAACGACCCTCGATCTCTACACGCATGGAGACAGCGATGAAACACGGGCCGCGCAAGGGGAGTTCCTGAAGGCCCTCGGCATGCCATCAGGAGCAGTGCAATGAAATTGTGGGTTGGATTGTGGGTTGAGGTTTTTCGACTGTTCGCTGCTAAGCCATTGAAAGAAATGGTAGGCACGAGGAGACTCGAACTCCTGACCTCTACCGTGTCAAGGTAGCGCTCTAACCAACTGAGCTACGCGCCTATCTTTAGCCGTTTCAATATCTTACCAAGCTATTGGCGGCGGGCCGCGCAAGCAAAGCTACGAAACGCGCCCTGTAAAAGTCAGTTTACCTCGTTCGAGCCGTTTCGCAAAATCGCCGCCGGCGCCGCTTCCCGCGGTTCAATCATCGACCGGATTCACGCTCCGCCGATACGGCCGTGGGCTGGTCAACACGCCAGTCGTGCTCCGAACAACCTGGGCTCATGTCTGAGCTGGCCTGGCTTCGAGAACTCCCACGTTACGAACCATGAGAGTGTCGTCCCCGACCGGGTACACCTTGGTGAGAATGAATCGCGCGGCCTGTAGAAGGGCTTTCCACTCACATTCGCTGCGTTCTCTTCCGCCGGTAACCGCAAGCATGTTGAGATCGCTCATCAGGCGGCCTTCCAGTTGCGGATCGGCATGAGAGACGAGTGGAGGCAGAACGAATTCGATAATCAGCAAACTGCCGCTCGGCGGAATGACGGCGCGGCAGTTCTTGAGAATCGTGATTGCATCTGCGTCGCGACGCCCATGTAAAACATGTTTGAGCATGTAGACATCGGCGCCCGCCGGGACCGATTGCATCAGGTCGGCGGCAATCAGGGCGCATCGGGCTGAGGTATCTTCCTCGGCGAAGCGAGCTCTGGCCGTGTCCACGCTGGATTCCAGGTCCACCAGCATACCTCGCACATGAGGGTTGAGGGCCAGGACGGCGAGAATGAGGGACCCACCACCCCCGCCGAGATCGGCGACCACCGTGGCGCGGGAAAAGTCCCATGCCTCAGCGATGGGAGCGTAATCTTCTGCCGGAGCCGTGCCCATCACTGCACGAAAAATCGAGCTAGCCTCGGCTTCCTGCGACCAGCGAGAAGGGATCTTCGGATCGCGCACCAGGGAGGCCGGTTTGCCGGTTCGCACACAGTCGGTAAGCAGGGACCACTCGTCGGCGAGCAGGTCGGCCCAGAAGATGACAGCGGCCCAGGCAGACTGCGGCACATGTTTCCGCAGCGGTTTGCCAAAGGGCGTCAGGCGAAAATGTTGGGGCGTAGTCTCCTCAGTCACACCGATGCTGGCCAGGGCGCGCAGCAAACGATACAGAGCATCGGCATCTGCCTGGCAGTTTTCGGCCAGGAAAGCTACGCTACGTATCTCATCTCCAAGGGCATCGGCAATACCGAGGCGTGCTGCCGCGCAAAGCATACGGCTGCGGGAATACGCCATTGCCATCTCTACGAGCCCTGTGTTTGGCGTTACATTGCCGATGCCACCGCTGCCCTGAGCCATGAGCCCCCCCGAATTCAGGGAGAGAATATCAGAGAAACTAAAGACGAAGGAGTGCGCCTGCGGTCACGGCTATTCTGGACATGGGAGTAGCTTCTGTAGTACGCTTCGCCACAACTTTTTGAACGGACTCTTCGGTCTTAAGGCTTGTTCATTAGTCTTGCTCTCGTTGCGGGAGTATTGCATGGTGCGGCCACGCCTTCGTCCTTATCTGCTCATTAGACCAACGGCTTTATTGCTGCTGAGCCTCGTCCCGCGGCTGGCCTTCATGAGTATTGCAATGGAAGCGGGTTGAGCGCCTAACGGCTGGATCTAAATGACTGGGCCCATTGAGTACAAATCTAACCGTGAAGCTGAGCGGTGTTTCTTTAACGAATGACATTCTGGAGTCGCGCCGGATCGAGCTGGCATTGCAGAATTGAGGAGGAATAGCACAATGCAACTTCGTCGACTGACCTCGGTAGCAGGGATGTTTCTGGCTTTCGCGTTCGCATGGTTATGGAGCATGTCGGTTCAAACCGCGCAAGCTCAGGACGGCGAGGACGAGCAACCCGCGGCGGCGTGTGGTTCAGACGCATATCTGGCCAGTCTGCCGGTTCCGGCACCTCAGGGTTCCGGCATCAAACGCCAAGTGCAGTTGGTTAACTGCTCTGATCAGGTGTTACTAGGGGCGGCGACCGCAGCGCATGACGCGGGTAAGCCACCCTATCCAGTGTTTCCCCAGGCAGTGCCGCCGGCGAAAGCCGGAAGCTGGGTGATGCAAGCCTTCAACCCGAACAACCCTACGAACTATGCCAACGTGCTCACGGTTGATATCCCTCCAGAATGGTACGGCCAGTTTAAGAAAGGCGGTGTGGGGGCGGTCTTCTGGGCGCGGACCGGGTGCCGTTACGATCCCGTTACCAACCGGGCGCAATGCGAAACTGGGAGTTGCGCCGATCAATATGATTGCAGCTCCGCTGAAATATCACCCCCGAACGCCACCACGATCATCGAATGGACTTTCTATCAGCAGTTCGGGAACTACTTCATCGATTCTCCCGATATCAGTGCGGTCAATGGCGCCAACCTTACGGTCGACGTCTCGCCGCGCGGTAGCTCCGAATTTGATCCCCGCAGTCAGACCAATTGGCACTGGCTGGAGTGGAACTACCCGCTCACTGTCCATGGCGCCGACCTGCGAGAGGCCGCGAACTGTACGACCGCAAGCGCCGGCTCTTTCAAAGTCTTCCGAGCTGACATCGACAAAACTAAAGGCAGCAAGCCCGGCTATCCCAAACTCGGATACGTGGTTGTCGACAGCAACGGCATGCCGACACTGCCGGCCTTCAACTTCGCCCTCGCCTGTCTCAGCAATTGCGGAAAGTACAAGTTTCCCGAGGAACTGGGATACCCTAAGTGCAACCCGAAAACAGATGCCAACTGCTACTTTTGGGACACGTTTTGTGCCGGCGACATCTCGATAAAATATGGTGGGGACTGTTCGGTGGACGCGGATTGCTTGAAATATAACAATGGGATGGACTACCACATTGCCTGTTTCCACAACTCAGGTCCCAATGGGCCAGGCCGATGTGATCTGCGAGGCTTCTTCAACGGGACGGTCAGCGCATGTAACGGCGTCCCGGATCCCCAGCCCGCTGCCCCGACCTCGACCGTGGCTTGCACCAACACCTATGGCTCCATCAACCCGCTGGCCAAGAACGAGGCCGATAAATACGATTGGAACGACCAGCCTATCGTGGGGAACTGTACCGATGTAGTTTTTGTTGGAACTGGCAAGAAAGCTGCCTGCATTGGTGAAGACACCTTGCATAAAATACTTCATGGCGCGTACACGTGGCCTAACGATCCTCAGGTGTACTCCGGTGATGCCCCGGTATATCGCATCGTATTTTCTCCGGAAGGAAGAGGCAAAGCGAACATTACCCCGGCCCAGCCCAGCATTCCACTTTGTTCAGCCACGACAACGTTCCCCAGCAACTACAAGTACGCTGAAAATCGCGGGAACTGCGGCATATCGGTCAATAACCAGGGCGCGGTTTTTGGCATTGGCGTGGTTCGAAACCAGCCTCCTAACCAATGGTATTCGAGCGGCTCCGATTGGCCTTGTAACCCTGACCAGAGGAGCGACGCCAGCCAAGGGGTCCTCTGCCGCTGGGACCCTCCCCCTGCGGACCATTGCTCGCTTGGGGACAACGGCAATTGCAATTGCACTCCTCCCACCACGGACGACCAGTATGTGACTAATAGTGCTTGCGGCCGCATCGACTCTGATACCTCACTGGTGTCCGGTTCCATAACCCCGAATAACAACGATTCGTTGTTCGTTGAGGTATCGATCTCGAAGGTAATGAACCCAGCCAACGCTCCCGTTTCTGTCACCGGCTGCGCCCCGGCGTGGTCGCTGGTTGCGTCGAAAGCGCTACCCACCAACCTAGGTATCGTGGCCTGGTACAAAGGGACCTCGAATACCAACGTGGCGTGCACCGTGACGGTGACCCTGGCCAATAAGAACCCGGCCGAACTCAAAGTCTATGATGTGCCCAAATTCAATGGGACAATCGAGACCACGAGCAATGCTACTGGCGCTTACAACGGTGGAGGGAGCTTCGCGCCTGTGAACGCCGGCACCGCTTCCACTGCATTCTCCAGCGATCTACAGTTGGGCGCGCTGCTGATGGTGGACCAGGTTCCCGCACCTATCACCTATTGGACCAATTGGCTGACCAACGGCCCAAATCAGTTGCAGTGCCTGATGCGCGACCTGAATTGTCCCGTAGATGACGGACCGGATTATCTGCCTGGGCACGGTCCCTTCTCCAGCAATTCAGACGTAGGCCACAACAATGTGACACCGGGGACGCAATACTTTCATCGCGACGGATTTAACCTGGGGCAATACTCCTGGGTAGGTTTGGCAATTTACCCCGAACTCAATCAATAGAGGCACGGACCGAAACTTAGCAATTGAGCGGGGACAGCGCCGTTGCCACGGAGCGAAGCGAGCAGCGGCGCTGTTGCTTTTGCCATGGGCGTCGCGTCTATTTGATGGGCCGCGAACCCGTGATGAGGATGTCTACCAGTCTCCTGGCGCTCTGCTGCCAGTCCGGACCGGACGCTACATGGGAGACGCCGATCAGAGCCCGCAGCAGATCGAAGGGCTCCAGATCTTTACGAATGTCGCGACTCTTGATGGCGCGTTTCACCAGCCCATCAATCGCTCCCTGGATCTGACTGCGGGAACCTTCATACAGCTTCGAGGGGCCCCCGACGAGCGAGTTCAGTGCCGGCGCGATAATCTGCTTGGTGGCAATGTAATCCACGAACAACAGCATCCAGGCGCGCAAGGCTTCCACCGGAGGCATGGCGTCCGAGAATTTCCGCTCTGCTGCGGCCAGCTTCTCGACCTCGGTGCGATAAACCGCTTCAATGAGTGCGTCCCGCGTGGGAAAGTGGCGATATAGAGTTCCCGCTCCAACCCCTGCCTCTTTGGCGATGTCATCCAGGCTGGCATTGGCCCCGGAGCGGGTGAACGCCTGCTTCGCCACCTCCAGAATGCGCTCGCGGTTGCGCTGCGCGTCGGTGCGGGGCTTTCGCGAGGGAGTTGTCGCTTTGTGGCCGGCATAAAAAAAAGTTGCAACCGGAGAGAGTCTCCGGTTATCTTATCTACAGATTCGGAGACACTCTCCGTTTTAGCCGGAAGCCGGCGGCCTGTCAATAGCGATTCCCGATTCTTCCGGCTTTGAGAGGTGAGGAATATGAATCCACTCGCTCCTTACAAATTGTCTCAAACTTCCAATTCTCGTTGTGCCGAGCTCTTGACCATGGCGGAGCGGGAACTGTCGGCATTCTTCCATGCCGTCACCCGGTTATTCGGCTCGGAACAGGCGGAACTCTCAGCCGAGGACTGGCTGCGGGAGTTGATCGCCGGCGATGGCCTACCCAGTTCATCGCGCGAATGGAGTTTGATCACGGCAAAGGTTTCGGCGCGGCTGGCAAGGCGAGTGAACGCCTCGTCCCTGTCAACCCAATTCATCAATGCTTAGGAGGAAAAGAATATGCGTGTTTTTGTTACCGGGGCTACGGGCTTCATTGGTACAGCAGTCGTCCGAGAATTGATCGACGCTGGGCATCAGGTGCTTGGCCTTGCACGCTCAGATGCCGGCGCCAAGTCCCTCGTAGCTGCGGGCGCCGAGGTACAGCGCGGCTCGCTGGAAGATCTCGAAAGCCTGCGCAGCGGCGCTGCGGCTGCCGATGGAGTGATCCACACGGCTTTCATCCACGACTTCTCAAACTATGGGCCTGCCGCCGAGGCGGATAGGCTTGCCATCGAAGCTCTGGGCGGCGCGCTCGCCGGCTCGAATCGCCCGTTGGTCGTTACTTCGGGGACTTTGCTGGCTCAGCGCCAGGGCCCGCTAGCCACAGAAGAGGATGCGCCCAATCCCAGCTTTCCCCGCAAGTCGGAGGAGGCAACGCTGGCGCTGGCGGAACACGGCAGTCCGCGCATCCGTATTGCGCCTTCCCCCATCGGTCCACGGCAACGGTGATCATGGCTTTGTGCCACACCTGATCAGCATCGCGCGTGAAAAAGGCGCTTCCGCCTATATCGGGGACGGGCTCAACCGCTGGCCCGCAGTGCACCGGTTGGATGCTGCTCATCTCTACCGGCTTGTGCTGGAGCAAAGTTCTGCCGGGGCCCGGTATCACGGGGTGGGCGACGAAGGCGTGACGACGCGAGAAATCGCTGAGATCATCGGGCGTCACTTGAACCTACCGGTTGTCAGCAAGTCGCGCGAGGAAGCAGCCGATCACTTTGGCTGGATGGCGCTGTTCTTTGGGCTGGATGGCCCGGCTTCCAGCGCGTTGACGCAGAAGCGGCTGGGATGGCGACCCGTTCAGGCTGGGCTGATTGCCGATCTGAACGCGGCGCACTATTTCGAACAGACTACGGAGACCATGGGGTTGCGCCCTTAATGCGCTCTGGAAGAAAAGTTTAGAGCTGGGGGGAAAGTCGTTCTAGTTCCCTTCCCTGCAAATGACGAATGGTTCCAGGAGGAACGAATGATCGAACAGCAGGATTTCGGGGGCAGCTTTACTCTGCCGGACACGTCGGTGACGGTGAACCGCATGGGTTACGGTGCCATGCAACTGGCGGGGCGAGATGGCAAGAAGCTGGTATGGGGCCCTCCCCGCGACAGCGATGCCGCGCTGGCTGTTCTGCGAGAGGCTGTCGCCCGTGGCGTGAACCACATCGACACCTCCGATTTTTATGGTCCTCATGTCACCAACCAGATCATACGAAAAGCGCTGTTCCCGTATCCTGACGATCTGGTGATCGTCACCAAAGTCAGCGTCCGGCGGGGTGAAGATGGATCGTGGATTCCGGCTTACTCCCGCGAAGAGTTGACCGCCGCGATTCACGACAACCTTCGCAATCTTGGTCTGGATGTCCTCGATGCGGTCAACCTGCGCAGCATGTTCAGCATTCACGAACCGGCCGAGGGATCCATCGAAGCACCAATGACTATTCTGGCCGAACTCCAGCAACAGGGACTGGTGCGTCACATCGGGCTAAGCAACGTCACCCCTGCGCAGATCGCGGAAGCCCGGCAGATCGCTCCCATCATTTGCGTACAGAACCAATACAACCTCGCGCATCAGGCGACGATGCGCTCATAGCGCATCTGGCTGCCGACGGCATCGCTTACGTTCCATTCTTTCCGCTCGGCGGCTTCACGCCACTCCAGTCGGGAACCTTGACTGACCTTGCCGCGCGCCTTGACGCCACGCCGATGCAGGTTGCGATTGCCTGGCTACTCCAGCGGTCGCCGAACATCCTGGTGATCCCGGGAACATCTTCCCTCGCGCATCTGCGCGAGAATCTTCAGGCTTCGATGCTTCAGATTCCCGCTGAAGTGATGGCCGATCTCGACAGCATCGGTGGAAATAGCCGGACCGGGAGGTACGCATCGTAACCGGGCAAGTGTGGCAGATTGGCAATTTTGCTAACCCGACTACGCGTTCTCCTCTGCTTCGCGTCTTCGGAGAGCGGCGGCTTGAGGATCGATGGTTATATCGACCCACTGCGGGTTGGGCGAGGCCTCGGCGTCATAGTTGTCGTGCCAGTTCCACCACTTGTACGGCGGGGTCTGGGGATAACCTTCGGGCGAGTCCTCCCAGGTCTCCTGACGGCCGAGCGGCGTGCTGTCGAGGTAGCTCCAGGTGCTGCCCATCGCCTCGTCGCCGCGGTTGTTGATGAAGTAGGTGCGGAAACCCGTTCGCCGTCGCGGAAGAACACGTTGTGGCCGTGCCATTCATCGACCCCGAAGTCCTTGTCGAAGCTGTCGGTGATGGTGTACCAAGGCATCGCCCAGCCCATCCGCGTCTTCAGGCGCGCAATGTCCTTCTGCGGCGCGCGTGAGACGTAGGCGAGAGTGGTGTCGCGAGCGTTCAGATGGGACAGGTGGGCGACCTGATCGGCGCCCAGGGAGCAGCCCCGGCAGGCGTGCTCGGGCCAGCCGAACACCCCAGGATCGAAGAAGGCGCGATAGATGATCAGCTGACGGCGGCCCTCGAACAAATCGAGCAGGCTTACCTTGCCCTTGGGTCCGTCGAGCTCGTACTTCTTGTCCACGGCCAGCCAAGGCATCCGCCGGCGTTCGGCAGCCAACGCGTCCCGGGAGCGGGTTAAGGCCTTCTCCTTGATCAGGAGCTGCTGGCGCGCAGCCTCCCACTCCGGCTGCGATACGATTGGGGGTGTGTTCATCGCACGATCTCCTTTGCCGTGTTCCTTTTCTGTTTCTTGGTTTGTCGGCATTGCATTTCTCCTGGTTATTCAGATTCAGAGCGATTGGTTCGGCTCCGTTCTTTTTGCGCGAAATCTTTACAGCTAACGCTGCCAGACCGCCTGGATGTGACAGGCATCACAGATGAGGCTGACTACTCCTGCGAAAATCTTGAACCGTAGTGTGCACCGTACTCTTACAATCCTGCAATATGCACCGGGTCGCTACTCACATGCTGAAGGCCGAGGCAGAACCTGAAGACGATGGTGGCGCTGGAGACGCGAAGCCGGCAACTACCGTTTCCCCAGATGGACCGCAATGATTCCTCTGGCCTTCTTTGTCTCGCTGCTTTTCGTTTCAGTCTGCTGTCGCGGCGTCTGGAACAGACGCTCGTCACCGCGCCAATCATGTTCACGGTCGCGGGAATGCTCATGTTTCCCGCCTTGCAAGGAATTCTGAGAGCCGGCTTCACGGCTAACAGCCGCACTTCATATTGCCGAGGTGGGGCTGGTGATGTTGCTGTTTACGGATGCCAGCCGCACCGACCTGAATGTCTTGCGCAGCATCAGGAACCTGCCGGCGCGATTGCTAAGCACCGGGATGTTGCTGACGATTCTTCTGGGTGCAGTGGTCGCGCGGCTGGTGTTTCCCGCAGCTCTCCATCTGGGAAGCGGGGATCCTGAGCGCTATACTTGCGCCAACCGACGCCGGCCTGGGACAGATCATCGTGAACAGCCCGCGCGTGCCCATGCGCATTCGCCAGGCCCTCAATGTGGAAGCCGGTCTCAACGACGGACTTTCCGTCCCGTTCCTCCTGTTCTTCATTGCCATCGCGGCCGCCAAAACCGAAGGTGGCAGGGGCAGCCTGATCGCAGTTCATCGTGGAACAGCTTGGTTTCGGCGCGCTTGTCGGTTTGGCAATCGGCCTCGCCGGCGGATGGTTGCTGGGCCTGGCGCGCCGCAAGGAGTGGATTGCGGAATCTTTCCAGCAAATCGGCGTGGTCGCGTTGCCGCTGCTTTGCCTGTTGGTGTCCGGAGACGGTTGACGCCAGCATGTTCATCGCGGCGTTCGTCGCCGGCCTGGCGGTGCAAGTTGGATTTAAGGAAGCCGGCAAGCAGAGCGTCGAGTTCGCGGAGGAATGGGGACAATTGCTGAACCTCGCCGTGTTCTTCCTGTTTGGCATGGCGGCAGTGCGGGACTGGCCGCAGTTCAGCGCGGCATCCTGGATATACGCGCTTCTAAGCCTGACGCTGGTGCGGATGTTGCCGGTGGCAATCGCGCTTATCGGTACGCGTCTCAGTGCGGCCAGCGTGATCTTCATGGGCTGGTTCGGGCCGCGCGGCCTGGCGTCAATTGTTCTCGGGTTGGTCTATCTGGAGCAGGAGACGCATTTGCCGGGCGAGTCCACAATCCGTTTCGCGGTGAAGGCGACCGTACTGCTCAGCATCTTTGCCCACGGACTAAGTGCCATGCCTGGCATCGGGCTCTACGCGCGCAAGATCGCATCGCTCGCAGCCGACGCCCCGGAGCACCAGGAGGCAGGATGAGCAGTCAGGGACCAAGATCCCACAACAATAAAATCGTCAGGGCCACACAGAAAATCCTTGAACCCAGGGCAGGCAGTGCTAATATTTCGCTTCCGAGACAACCTCGAAGGGCATTCCGCTAAAGAGACGTATGCGTAAGAATCTCCAGGTTGGCAAAGAGCGACGATTGTTCTCGCGCGGAATTCCGTCGAGGCTTGCGGCGATTGTCTGCGCCGCTGCGTTCTGTTGGACAGCGATTCCCGGGAAGCGCAGCAGGCACTCCAGGTATTGCACAAGCATGTTCGCCCGCTCGTTACCAGCGGACGCGCGGTGCCGGTGGGGTTTCTTCCCTCCACTCAGTCCTTGAACCTCGTCATTCACCTGCCGGTGCGCAATCAACAGGAGTTGACCAATTTGATCGATCGGCTCTCCGATCCGACCAGCCCCGACTACCGTCACTGGCTCAGCGTGGCTGAGTTCACTGAAAGGTTCGGCCGCACGGAAGCGGAATACCAGAAGGTTGCCGACTTCGCGGCAACAATGGCTTTGCCGTCACCTATCAGTCTCCTAACCGCCTGATGCTGGTCGTCCGCGGCTCGGTCGCGCAAATCGAGAAGACTTTCAATGTCGAGATGAGGACCTACCGGGTCTCCGGCGGAAAGCCGCATTTTTTATTCGCCGGACCGTGAGCCCTCATTCGCTCTGGATGTTCCCGTATCGCACATCTCCGGCCTGAACAATTACTCTTACCCGCATCCCGCGGCAGGACCGCGTCCGGCGGAACTGGGCGTCGGAGGTCCAGCGCCACGGGCACGGGTTCCGGTCCGGAGTCGTCGTTCCTCGGCAGTGACATGCGGGCCGCCTACAACATGGGCTCCAACACCGGCTCAGGACAAACGGTCGGGCTGGTGGAGTTTTCTGGCTATACCGCCAGCGATATCAGCCTGTACTTCTCCAATATCCATCAGACCAACAACGTCCCCATCGCCAACATCGTGGTAGATGGCGGCTCGGCCACGAATTGGATCAATGCCAACAACGAAGGCGAAGTTTGCCTGGATATCGAGCAGGCGGTTTCGGTGGCTCCCGGCCTGACTCAGCTGCGCGTCTATATCGGCCCCACAAGTTTCGGCACTGGTGTCGACGGATACATATTCAGCCGGATGGCCACGGACAATATTGCCAAGCAACTGAGTAACTCCTGGTGGTGGTCGCCCGACGATCCCGCGACCGACGACCCTTACTTCGAGGAAATGGCGACCCAGGGCCAGACCTTATTCAGCTGGGTCCGGGGACAACGGAGCCTACACCGGAAACAACCTTGACGATCAAGTTATCCGGCCGAGGACGTTCATCTGACGGTTGTGGGTGGAACTGCGTTGACCACAAGTGGCGCCGGCGGACTCTGGCAATCGGAAGTGGTATGGAACGACGACAACAGTGGCAGCGGCGGCGGTCCGGCTGACGATGGCACAGGATATTTTGGGATTCCGAGCTGGCAGGTTCCGGTCATCAATTCGTCTAATGGAGGTTCAACCACGCTACGCAATTCGCCGGACGTGGCCCTGCAAGCGGACTTCGACAATTACATCTGCTATGACCGCGGGTTCTGCGAAACCGATTGGGGCGGTACCAGCTTTGCCACCCCACGCTGGGCGGCGTGGCTCGCTCTGGTCAACCAGCAGCTCGTGGCCGACGGCCGCGGGGCCGGTCTGGGCTTTATCAACCCCACTCTCTACTCCATCGGCCAGAGCGCCAACTACAACAGCGACTTCCACGACATCACCGTGGGCAATAACGACACCGACGGCCAATCGACGTTCTACTATGCCGTGGCTGGCTATGACCTGGTGACCGGATGGGGAAGCATGAACGGCCAGCACCTGATGACCACCCTGATCGACGGCCTGGTCGAGTACACGCTAACTGTCATCGACCAGCGGCAGCGGAGCATGACCAGCACTGACGGCTTCATCAATTGCCCGGGAACCTGTAGCCACAACTATCCCGACAACACGCCGGTCACATTGAACGCCTCGCCGGCACAGGCTGGAGCTTTCAGCGGCTGGAGTGGCGCCTGCACCGGTACGCGGCTCCTGCCTTGTGACCATGTCGCAGAACACCATCCGTCACGGCTACCTTCACCAGCTTCCCGTCACGCTGACGGTATCGGTCGCCGGCAATGGCAGCGTCACCAGCACCGACGGCTTCATCAATTGTCCCGGCACCTGCAGCCATATCTATATGCCGAATACGCCGGTGACTTTGAATGCCGCGCCGCACAAGGCTGGAGCCTGAGCGGCTGGACCGGTGCTTGCATGGGCGTCGGTCCCTGCAACGTGACGATGACACAGAATCAGGCGGTCACCGCTGTCTTCGTTGAGCCTGGCCATGGAATTCAGTTCGTCCCGGTCACGCCCTGCCGTCTGGTGGACACGCGACAAACCCAGGATCCAATTACAGGCGGCACGTCGCAGAGTTACATATTGCCGCAGCTCGGCGGCTGCAACATTCCCGCCAGCGCGGCCGCGTATTCATTGAATGTTACGGTGGTTCCCATTACCCGCCTGGGTTATCTGACCATCTGGCCTACCGGTGAAGCTCAGCCTGTTGTTTCCACCATGAACTCCGGCGATGGCCGCATCAAAGCCAACGCTGCAATCGTTCCGGCTGGAACAAACGGCGCTGTCAGCGTGTTCGTCACCGATACAACGAATGTCATCCTCGACATCGACGGCTACTTCACTGCACCCGGCTCCGGAACGTATCAGTTCTATCCGCTAACGCCCTGCCGCCTTGTCGATACCCGCAACGGCCAGGATCGATGGAATGCTTCAGGCAGGCGTGGAACGCGATTATGCGATTGCGGGAACTTGCGGAATTCCGACCAACGCGACAGCCTATTCCTTCAACGTCACCGTGCTACCTGCCACTGGCGGATTGGATTATCTAACGGTATGGCCCCAAGGTGAAACGCAACCCGTCGTCTCAACCCTTAACGACAACACTGGGACGGTCGTAGCCAACGCTGCTATCGTGCCTGCGGGCAGCAATAGCACGACTGCTTTCTATGCTCACAGCAACGCTACGAATCTGTTAGTTGATGTGGATGGCTACTTCGCCGCACCAGGCACCGGCGGGCTGTCGCTGTATCCCGTGGCGCCGTGCCGTGTACTGGACACGCGCCAGAGCGGCGGTGCGTTCAGCAGCGAGAAGACCGTGAACGTGGTTGGCAGCGCCTGCGCCCCGCCCAGCAACGCCGCGGCCTACGTCTTCAACGCGACCGTCGTGCCACCCGGCCCTATGCTCTATCTCAGCTTGTGGCCTGATGGCGAGCAGCAGCCCACGGTCTCGACGCTGAATGCCGAGGATGGCTTCATCACCTCAAACATGGCGATCGTGCCGACCAACAACGGCTCCATCGACGCCTTCGCCGCGGCTTTAACGCAGCTCATCCTGGACATCTCCGGCTACTTCGCGCCGTAAGAGTGCGCCCATATAGACCCGAAGCAGCCGGAGGTGGAAAGCTTCAGAAGGACACCAAGCCAGACGTAGTCCGACTGACGCTTCCCAACCTGAGGCTAGAACCCATAGGAAACCTGCACGCCCACCTGGGAACGCGCTTGTAGATTGACCCCGGGCGCGATCTCCCCGGCCACTTGCGCAATGCCGAAATCGAAGTTCAACTTCTGCTTCGACATCGGCACAACCCGCACGCAGTAGGTGAGGGTTGTCGGAATGTTGGCACCGGGCAGGTACTGGGGATGCAGCGGTTGCTGGGAGACCTCGGAGCCCAGAATGATGGTGCTGGACTTGGGGCCTTTGAAGACGAAAGCCACCGCGCCAAATCCGCGGGCCTGCCAGTTGGGCGCATTACCCGCCATGCCCCAGAGTTCAGCGTTGGTACCGCGCACGCCACCGCTGAGCACGATGGGAATCGGCTTGGTCTGGGTGATGGTTTTCGACGCCACCATGTAGATGTCTCCGTTGGCGGTGTCCTGGTTCATGATGGCGCCACCCACATTGTGGACCTGGGTACGGGCGATGAAACCCAGGGAAACCGCGGGCAGCCAAGCCTGTTTCTTGTAGTTTTCAGGGACAAGGATGAACTTGCCATTGAAAATGTTGAAGCCGTTATGCCAAAGCGGACTGAGCTCCGTATTTCCGCCTTGCGCGTGGATGTCGCTGGTGTATCCCACTTCGAAGCGTCGGCCCAAACCCACTTCGATGGAGGCTTCGTAGAATTGCCCAATGACCGGGCCGGCATCGAGGAAGTGGAATCCCACGACCGGCTCTGCGAGCTTACCTTCAGCTCCAGCGGTGTACGCTAAGGGAGTCACAAAGATCCCGGTTTCGCCTTCCCAACCCAGGTTCTGCGCCCCCAACGACGCGCTGAAACCAAGCATGATAGCCAGGACGCCTGCTGCGACCGCAGGAATCCGGAATGAGCTTCCCATCTGATTCTGTCTATTTCCCATCTGCATGTTGATAACCTCGGCCGGCGACATACCGGCGAATTGGTCCCGTATTGAGAGATCGGCAGGCGAAAGGAAAATATCAATCAGCGGCAAACAATTCCTGCTTGCCGGTTAAACCAGGGCGGACTTGTTTGCGAGGAGAGAAAGAGGGAGCACGCAGCTCCATCGAGACGAAGCCGAGTTAAATTTGCTTGCCGACACCTTGCTGGAGTAGATCGGCAAGATCTCCGCCGCACAGGTTTCGGCTGCGAACGTTGCAGGCAACCGGGGCATGGGGCAAGCTGCCCGGCGCTACGACGATGTGCTGGATAAGGTTTTAGCCAGAGATTTGCAACTGGACTCAGATGGACCCGAGCACGTGGCCGATCTCCTCACCTGGACTTAGGCGTTACGGCTCGTCCAGATCAGGTAGCGAGTTGATCCACGCCCAGAAAGCAGCGTCGGTTTTCAGGACGAGATCTACTCCCACTGACCGCTGCTCGCCGCGCGGTACCAGCTGTATGCTGGGAGGACCTTGGTGCTGCCGCAAACGGCGGCCTAGAATCTCGTCACGCCGCAACCCTCGGGTAGAGACCAGGCTCTGCACTTCAATGCGGTCCGCAAACAGGACTACACGATACTTGAGGTCGTACAGCATCGCAAGCATCCCGCCAAGGATGAACAGGATGCCCATCACCCAGCTCGCACGCACTTGAGGTCCCGCAAGCGCGGAGCGCAAAGTGGAGGCTCCGAAGCCGATTGCCGCGACCTCAAGAATCAGGTGGACAGCTCCCCAGAGCAGAGAAATACGATAGGTGCGCGGGTAGTCTGCGGCATTCAGCGGCGGGTAGTGGATGAGGTCGCTATTCGATGCCTCGCTGTTGGGCAAACGCAGTACCCTTTCGATAAAAGGGTTACGTGTCATGGTGAGAAAACCAAACACCACGAAAAACACAACTATGAGCACGAGGAAGAGGAGCGATTGATTTAGCGGCAACACGATGAAGTGGTTGCGCACGGACCAGATGGCCTGCGTCAGCTGGCTGGGCTGCGTCAGCACGCCTTTGGCGATGTGAACGTCGACCGTCAGTCCCTCGCGCACGGAAAGAGGACCGGTGGTTTCGACAGAGACTAAATTGCCCCCCACCTGTACAGTTGCGCCCTGCGCGCGGGAGCCATCCTCTCCGGTGAAAGCCTCAGCGCGAAGCTTGCCGCTGCTGTTCGCCGGGAAGACGATGTGGGCCGCGGCGCTCGCAATGGGCGCTAACCAGTCGTTGCCGGTAACTTTCCAATCAAGCTCGTCATGATCGTCAAACCAGAGCACAGCATTTCTCACGGTGTAATGGATCTGCACCGTCCGGGTCGCGTTCACCGCATCGGGAATGTTGATGGTCAGGTGACGATTGCCGTTTTGCGTGGTCGAGTCGAACTTCAGGTCGTTGCCGGCGCCATCGGTTACACGGGTGACCTGAAGGAACAGGGTGTACTTAGAGCCGTGCGGACCGGGATACTCGAGCGGAATATTGCGCCAGATGCCTTGGTAGGTGCCGTCGAAGACCACGTCCAGTCGCTCAGTAACCTCGACGACTCCGTCGCGCGCCACCGACATCTGGGCCTCGAAGCGCGCCAAGTGGCAGTCGCGCGCGAAAGCGGGGGCAATGAGAACAACCCAGAGAAGTAGTGCGAGAGTAATCGAAAACCCGGGTTTCTTACCGCAGGAAGAGGCCGTTGTCTCCGGCGGCACAAACCCCTCCCCGCTTCTGCTCAGGATGGCAGCAAGGAAGCAGGCGTACATCTCAGCAAGAATTTCCGTTTTGGTTGCCAATGGCCCCACACTATATACCCCGAGGGAGTGGAGCGCAGCATTTCTTCTCATGGTTGGACCCCGTAGCCGAGCAGCTTCGGTGCAGACGTTGGATCGAGGGGACCCTACGTCGGATCATGCTTGCGAACGATGGGACGTAGCTCTAGCGGCTATTTGTAGTCAATGCGTTGAGGGATCAAACTGGTCTTCCGATTGGAACCTAACGGAACGTGCTCAGAGTTCGCTAAGGGCTTTCATTGACTTGCCCGTTTTACAGAAGTAAGATTCGCGCCAGTGATCGGGCAAACCATCTCGCACTATCACATCGTCGAGGAACTCGGCGCCGGCGCGATGGGTGTCGTATACAAGGCCGAGGATGTGAAGCTCGGTCGCTTTGTAGCTCTCAAGTTCCTGCCCGACAACGTAGCCAAGGGCTCCCAGTGCACTCAGCCGTTTTCAGCGCGAAGCCAAAGCTGCTTCCGCACTGAATCATCCGAACATTTGCACCATTTACGAGATTGACGAGGCTGAGGGGCGAACCTTCATCGCCATGGAATTCCTGGAGGGCCAGACGCTCCGGCACCGGATCCGAGGCAAGCCTCTGGAAATCGAGACGGTGCTCGATCTGGGTATCGAGATCGCCGATGCTCTGGACGCCTCCCACTCCAAGGGCATCGTCCACCGCGACATCAAGCCGGCAAACATTTTTGTCACCAACCGCGGCCACGCCAAGATTCTGGATTTCGGGGTGGCAAAGGTTCTCCTCAACTCAGAAAGTGTCGCCATGAGTGCGGCGAACGATGAGTCCGAAGTACGAGCTCACGACCCCGGGGATAGCCCTGGGAACCGCAGCGTATATGTCTCCCGAGCAAGTGCGGGCCGAGGAATTGGACGGTCGCACCGATCTGTTTTCTTTCGGCATCGTTCTTTACCAGATGGCGACGGGCACGATCCCCTTTCAAGGACCCAGCTCCGGGGTGATCGCAGAAGCCATCCTCAACCGCGATCCTGTGGCTCCCATGCGGGTCAATCCCGGCATCCCTTCGGCACTCCAGGAGGTGATCCGGAGAGCGTTAGAGAAGGACAGAAACCTTCGCTATCAACACGCGGCCGACATGCGGGCTGAGCTGAAACAGCTAAAGCGAGAAATGGAGTCGGGGCCGAGAGTCGCAGGAAGAATCGGGATCGAGTCCTGCAACCAACGACAACTGGTTCGTCCTCCGCCACCAGCGGGGCAGGTCCAGGACTCTACCGTGCAAACCTCGGCCACGCGCGCCAGGCGAGTTTCCAAGGTGATTGATTCGCTCGCAGTTTTGCCCTTCGGAAATGCAGGCGGCGATCCTGAGCACGAATACCTTAGCGACGGTATCACCGGAAGCCTCATTAATATTCTGGCGACGGTGCCGAAACTGCGAGTGATGGCTCAGAGTACGGTCTCCAGGTTTAAGGCCCGGGAGATTGACCCTCAGGCCGTGGGTCGCGAGCTTGGTGTTCGCGCCGTGCTCACCGGAAGAATCATGCAAAGCGGTGGCTCGTTGCGTATTGGGGCCGAATTAGTCGATGTAGCCACAGGCTCTCAACTTTGGGGCGCGCAATACGATCGCAAGCCGGGCGACATTTTTGTGGTTCAGGACGAAATCTCCAGCGAGATATCGGGGAAATTGCGGTTACAGTTGACCCGGGCAGAAAAGAAGCAACTGACAAAACGCCACACGCAGAATGTCGAGGCGTACCGGCTTTACCTGAAAGGTCGTCACCACTGGAACCGGTGGACCGAAGAGGGGTTCTATAAGGCGATCGAGCACTTTCAGCAGGCGGTCGAGAACGATCCCAGCTATGCCTTGGCCTATGCTGGTTTGGCCGATTGCTATGTGCTGCTGGGATGGAACAGCTATCTGCCGCCGAAGGAAGCATTCCCGAAAGGCAAAGCGGCGGCCAAGGCTGCCCTGCAGCTCGACCCGGATCTCGCCGAAGCCCACACGGCTTTGGCGGCCCTGTTGTGGCTTGACGATTGGGAGTGGGAAAAGGCCCAGACTGAATTCAAGCGCAGCCTCGAACTGAGTCCCACCTATCCCACTGCCAACCACTGGTACGCCGAGTATGTGATGACCATGGGCCGACACGAAGAAGCTATGGTCAGGATAAAGAAGAGTCAGGACCTGGATCCGTTGTCGCTCATTATTAGCGTCGCAGTCGGATGGGCCCACTACTTTGCCCGCCGATACGATGAAGCCATCGAACAACTCCGGCGAACTGTCGATTTGGATCCCAACTACCCCATCACCTACTGGATTCTCGGCCTGTTGCTCAGAAAAACAGGTTGCTATGAACTGGCTATCACTGAGGGTGAGAAGGGAGTGAAGCTATCAGGCGGAAGTCCTCTGATGCGCGCGGCACTGGCCCACACTCTCGGCACGGCCGGCAGGACCAGGGAAGCACTGCAAATACTCGATGATCTGACAAAACTAGCGAAGCAAAAGTATGTCGCGCCCTACTTCTTCGCCGGAATCCACATCGGCCTGGGAGAAAATGAACGCGCGATTGAATACTTGCAGAAATGCTATGAAGAACATTCCCACTGGCTTATCTATCTTCATCTAGATCCGAGCATGGACGACTTGCGGGACAACCCGGGTTTTCAAGACCTATTGCGGCGCGTTGGTCTTCCCATGCTGACGGCCGCCACTCCTTTCTGAAAGAAGCCCAGGCGGAGTCACGTGCGGCAGAGTGCCGAGATGCTCGCAGTTCGAGTAAGCGACGGAGGCGCTACTATTGCGTGCGATCAAGGAACTCCTCGTTCCAAGCCGTTCGAATCGCTTCCAATTTATCCTTATCGCAAGGGTTGAAATCATCCTTGAACTCCGCCAAATCTGTTACCCGCTGACGCAACTCCTCGGAATCGATCGAGAGCGGATAAAGTTCAGGGTGTTTTCTTGCGAGAAGCACGCCGATCTTCTCGGCATCGTCCCAGGTTAACTTCTCAGCCATGACATGCTCCTTAGAACCTTGAGGTAATTATCCTATCGTTGAGTGCTGTGGCGATATTACGTCAACTATGAGAAGGATTACTTCCGTTTTGCCGAAATCTCGGTTGCAGCAATAAAGTCTGGGCGAAAAATAAACCAGAAGAGGTCCGTTCTTATACGACTTCCACGCAGGCCTGTCAATGTGGATGGCGAATGACGATCCGCCATCCACGCGTCACGATTTGCCGGCCTGCATCACCTGCCGGGCATCTTTGGGAACAGTTGGGAGAGCGGCTTTGCATCCTGCTCGGTGATTGGCTGCTCAGCCAGGGGCACATCTACCAGGAATCCGGAGATGTCGCAGCCATAGAAGCCCGCAGAAGTCGCCGGCAGCGCCACGAAGCACTGCGGCGTTGTGCCTTGCAGCACATAGAGGCGCGTTTCCTGGTGCGTGGCCAGAAAGTCGAAGCCATTGGCGTTGACCATGAACGTGTACGGGAAGTAGTTGCCCACCGTGACGGTGCGAGCCAGAGCCAGTTCGAAAGGCCGGTTGCCGGTTTCCACCCGCCCGAAGGCGTCAAACTCCTGAACGACCAGTTGCTTTCCGTAAGGGATGGAGGTGAAGGCACACCCGCCGGAGTCGTTGCCGCCGAAAGAAATAGCGCAGTGGGAACCGTAAACCTGGACCGCCTCCAGCGTTGCCAACGGCGTTGGGTTGCCCTGGCCGTCGAGCGGATTCGTGACGTTCACGCTGGCTCCGCTCGACAGCGTCACCGTTGGCGTGTTGGCCACGTTGACGTTAGGCGTGTTGCCGACATTCACCGTGCCGGCAACTGTGGTTGTACCTTGCGCGGCGGTTGGAACTGGCTGCCCGGTGCCGTTAACCACCTTAACCGGCTGGGTAACGGCCTGAGCGCCCAGTGACACCGACATCAGGATGCAGACTGCGATCACGCAAACATGGATGGCATGTTTCCTTGCGGTCTTCGACACGGCATTCTCCTTTTGAAATGCGAGATAAGGGCTTGCGGAGGAGGAGAGCTCCGCTACCGCAGGGTGACGAACAGCGGCGGCGAGAGCAACCAGGCCACAAGCAAGGGCCCGACACGAGCGGTAGTGTGGGGCAGTTTTGCCGGTAATGCAAGCCGAAAACTGTGCCGCGGCGAGGAAGGATCGCGACGCCCACTGTGCGAAACCTAGTCCAGACTAAGTCCATTACCGCTTCCCGGGAAGTGATCAATGACCGCACTTCCCATTGGCAGCGGTTAGGCTGCTGCAATTTGTGTGAGGTGGTTGGGACCCAAAATGGCTGATCCAACCTTCGTAATCTCTGTAACTTATTGATTTTTTGGTGGAGCTAGTCGGGATCGAACCGACGACCTCATCGTTGCGAACGATGCGCTCTCCCAGCTGAGCTATAGCCCCACGTGCAGAATGGGAATGGAGGACTGGTGGTATGCCATTGGCTGCAACCAGCGTCTTTCATTATACAAGCCCACCGTGCGCGTGAAGAATGAGGTGTTGCCCTGGGCGACGAAGCGTGACTGCCGAACCGGGCGCTGATCGGATTAGACCGATTCCCTGAAGTGGCAGCCGTCAAATGACGAGACCACGTATTCCCGTCGAAACCAGCGTAGAGGCCGACAAGGGGAATTACGTCGTCTCGGTTCCCTGCATCAGTTGCGTCAGGAGGGCGATCTTCAGTTCTCTGGATTCGCCTTCAAGCTGGTTGAGCAGGGTCTCAAGCCGCAGGAGGAGTTGCGGATTTTCCTCGCGCAGGGCCTGCCGGAGTGCCTGCATCGCAACCTGATTCTTAAACAACTCAATCGCCAATAGCAGAAGTTGGGTCGGCTCCGACGGGGAGTTCGGGGCGCGGGCAGATGCGCTCGCGGGCCCGGTTGTTGCCAGTGCCCCATGGGCAATGTCCTGGCGGAGTGCAGTGATTTGTTGCTGTAGTCCTTGCATGTCCTGGCGAACTTGCTGCAGGGCGGCGATGGTGGCGCGATCGAACTCGTGCCCGGGTCGCGAATACCATGCGATGGCTTTGCGCACGGCGCGCTTCAGAAACACCCCGGCTGCGCCCATCTCACTGTGCGGCTCAATCTGAGCCAGCCGGGCCGCAATCTCTGACAATGCTGCAAGATTAGCGCTCTGCATGTTGAACTGCGGGGACGGGAGTGCGGCCGCGGCAGGGTTGCTGGTCGAGAACGCGTGGCTGTTGCCGGCCTGGAGATACCGGCGTACCTCGGCCATAGCCTGCTCCAGGTTCATGGAGGAAAGTATCCGCAACTTCGGCGCGTTGGAGCTTGTCGACATACCGTGGCAGATTGATGGGACACCGGACAGCACAAGTGCGGCAGCCCGCAGGGACAACGGCACATTCTATCGTAGAGAGAGGACGCGTGGGATTTCCGAGGATGTCGGAGGAATACAGTTGTAAAGGAGACTCTGACGAATTGACGGCGAGGTCGCGCCGCAGCAAGGACCGGGACGATTTTGCTGACCTCACGGAGGGCCTTGGGCGAGGCGCGTGTCGCCGCTGCGCGGCTTGGGTTGCGGCAACTTCAGGAAACGGCCGAAAGCCGGAGCTATGCCGCAAATTGCAGAGTGCGGTGATAATCCGCCACGAAGCGTTCGATGCCCTTGGTGGTCAGCTCATGGCGTACGTCGAAGCTCTCCCAGGGGGCATGCAAGTCGATTTCCCTGTACGGAATGGGAGCTAGCTGCTTGCCGGCGGCGTCCAATGCCTGATAGGTAAAAGTGGCGTCCGCCTCGGGACGACCGGCTTCGGCCCATTGCCGCAAGAGCCTGGCGGGCGCGGTGGCCAACTCTGTCCCCACCGAAAAGGCGCAGAGGAGATGATCGATGCGGCGCAGGCTGGCGGCCAGGACATGAACGTGACCGTCACCGTGGGCATACATTTTCTTGATGTTCCAGACCAGGTCCATTCCGTTCTCGCCACGGTCTTCGAGCCTGCCCACGAATGGGGAAACGTAGACCGGCTCGGCCGCATCTTTGGTGGCAGCGTATACGGCGGCGGCCTGCTCCTGGCTGAAGCACAGCGTGAGGTTGACGCGAAGGCCGCGCCGCACCGACATTTGCGCAGCACGAAGGCCTTCCGGCACGCAGGGATATTTCACGTAGGCATTGGGGACCCAGGAGAACATTTCCTCGCCCTGCTCCAGCATGTCGCGGGCCGGAGTGTGCAAGTCGGCGAAAACTTCGATGGAGACCCCAGCATCGCCGACCAGCGGCGAAATCTGTTGCACGATTGCCTTGTAGGCCTGGAGTTGCTCGCGCGGACTGAGCCTGCGGCCGGCCGCGATGCGCCGCTGGATTTGAGGATTCTTTGCCACCAGCGAGGGGTTCGTGGTCTGGCCGTCTAAGAATTCAAGGTCTGTCTTTACGCGCAGAGTCTCGTTGGGATCGCCGCCGTCGAGCAAAATTCTGGTCCTTGGTCTGTCCGCAACCATCAGGTTTGGCCCTCCTGTTCCGCACTCATTAGACGATGGCTTGTGTTCTAACGTGTGCTCAAAAGCGGGAGCCAATTCTGCGTCATCAATAATGGCATTTTGCGGAGTGCAATCTGTGATTAGCGGATTGCTGCGGGTTGATCTAAGCCGTCGCGGTCAATAACTGTTCCAGGTCAGTTTTGAATTGGCGCAGCATTTCCAACCGCTCCGGCGTGGCTTCCACCAGCTCGGTTTTCGCCTGGAAAACTTCCCTGCCGTCTTTTTCGACGAGCACGCCCATCACCTCACCCATGCGCCAGCCGGGCGCGCCAATAAATTGCAGGCCGGCAGGAGTAGAACGCAACAAGGCGACACAGCCGTCGCGAATGACGCCAATTGCGTTGGGATAGCGTTCGAAGGTCTGAAGTTCGAAGCCCGCGAGGTAGATGCGCTGCAGTTGTTCGGCGGGATCGGGCATGGGAAGAAGCAGTCAGCAACGGGAGCTGAGAAGCCGCGAGCTACGAGCTGCGAGCCACAGCTCGTAATCAAAACACTCGGCAAGGCACAACCCAGAATCTCCGTGGTAGTTCTCCTGCGACGCCTAGTGGGGTCGGGTCGGAGAGCATTGTAAAATTCTACAATTGTAAAATTCTACAAAGGTTGAAGCTCGAGGCTCGCGGCTCATAGCTCGCAGCTACATCTTGTACCTTCCCAGGTCGTCCTCGCCCAGGTTCTCCAGCCACTTGCGCAGTTCGTCGCTGGAGACTTTATCGCTGACATTTCCGGCGACCTTGCTGCTCTTCAGCACCTCATCTTCGACGAAGATGGGACAATCCATGCGCAGGGCCAATGCGAGGGCGTCCGACGGCCGCGAGTCGATGCTGATGCTCTGCCCTTCGCGCTCCAGCCAGATCACGGCGAAGAAAGTGTCGTCCTTCAGTTCGGTGACGACCACCTTGCGCACCATGGTTTCCAGCCCGACCAGCAGGTTCCGCAGCAAGTCGTGAGTCATGGGGCGCGGGGTGGTGATCTTCTCGATCTCCAGCGCGATGGCATTGGCCTCGTAGACGCCGACCCAGATGGGCAGCACGGTCTCGCTACCCTGGTCCTTCAGCACCACGATGGGCATGTTGGTGACGGGATCCATCATCAACCCGCGAATCTTCATCTCGACTTCCATCGTGGCCCTCCCGTGGCGTTGTCGCGCCTAGCTCTTAGCTCTTAGCTGTTAGCCGTTAGCCGTTAGCCGTTAGCATACCGAAACTGTTCGATCGGTGATCGCTAAAAGCTGAAAGGCGGCAGCTAAGAGTCCCTCGCACTTCCCTTTGATACTCCGTTTTGAGTACGCCGCGCAAGCGGTTTGTGGATGTTCAGCCTACCATCTTGCCCAGAAGACTGTTGGGAAATATCTGAGTGACTTCGACGTTGACGTAGTCGCCAATGCCCGGATCGCATTGTCCATTGACGACGAAGTTCAGCGTCTTGTTTTGCGAGGTGCGGCCAATCATCTGCCCGCGAGCACAGTTCGTTCCTTCGACCATTACTTCAAGGACTTGCCCTAAATGCCTGGTATAGCTGGCACGTTGGATTTCGCGCTGACGCTCCTGCAACACCTGTAGGCGGCGTGATTTTTCCGCCTCGGAAATCGAATCGATGTATTGCAGCGACGGCGTGTTGGGCCGCGGCGAGTACTTGAAGGAGAAAACGCCGTCGTAGCCAACGTCGTCGAGCAGGCTAAGGGTCTCGCCAAACTCGGCTTCGGTCTCGCCGGGGAAGCCGACGATCACGTCGGTGGTGATGCTGATTTCCTTGTTGCGCGCCGACTTTATCCAGGCGATGCGCTCCAGATATTGCTCGCGGGTGTATTCGCGGAACATTGATGCGAGCAGCCGTGACGAGCCGCTCTGCACCGGCAGATGAACGTGATCGCAGAGCGCAGGAACGGAGTCGATGGCGTCAACGATGTCGCGGGTGAAGTCGCGGGGATGTGAGGTGGTGAAGCGCACGCGGCGAATTCCCGCCAGCTCGCCGATGGCAGAGAGCAACTCGGCGAACGTCATCTTGCCCGCCGGATCGCGGTAGGAATTAACGTTTTGCCCGAGCAATTGGATGTCGGTGTAACCGTCGTCGGCCATGCGCCGGGCTTCGCTGAGCACCGACTGCGAAGTGCGGCTGCGCTCCTTGCCGCGGGTGTACGGAACCACACAATAGGCGCAAAACTTGTCGCAGCCCTCGATGATGGTGATGTAGCCGCGATGCGGATTGGTGCGCGCGGTGAACTCGGTCTCGAAGGTCAGGTCGGTCTCGCGGTCGTCGAGGCCGGTAACGCGATCGGCGCCCGACTCAATCTGTACCAGCATCTGCGGCAAGTTGCGATACGATGCCGAGCCGGCCACCAGCGAGACATAGGGAGCGCGCTCGAAAATCTTCTCGCCCTCCTGCTGAGCCACACAGCCGAGGACCCCGAAGCGCTTCCCTTCCTTGTGCAGCTTCTTGAAATCGTTGAGGCGGTGGAAGACCTTCTGCTCGGCCTTATCGCGAATGGAGCAGGTGTTGTAGAAGATGAGGTCGGCATCTTCCTCGCGCTGCACTTGCTGGTAGCCTTCGGAGATGAGCGTCCCGACGACTTTTTCGGAGTCGTGGAAGTTCATCTGGCAGCCGAAGGTCTCGATGTAAAACGTTTTTTGCTGAGCGCTCACAACCATCCTCGATATGAATCAGTATAGCGCGGGAGGGAGGCGGGAACGGTGGGTCGTGGATCGTAGAGGGTCATCGCGAATCGGGTTGGCGCAAGGCGCGTTGTCATTCGGACGCCCACTCATTCGAAACCCGCGAATGAGTGGGGCACCTGTGATCTTTCAACACGTTGTTCCCTTTTCTGGATGTTTGCTTATACCGCCGTCGTAGTGCGGTGCGAAAGTGGGAATCGGCTGTAACGATTTCCAAGGCGCGGACTTACCGCGCCGTCTTTTGCACGGCCTGGCTTGCGCTACCGTCCAGAACGTCCGTTCTCGATGGGAACAACCTCTTGACCATCTACAGGCACCCGCTGCTAATGCCGGTTCACGCCAACAACCCTGCAACAGAAAAGGGTCACGGCGTAATCTCCCACACGATGCCACTTTCATACTGTCCGCCCACAGAGGCGGTGCCATACAAGTTGCCGCTGGAGTCAAGAATTACTCCGCCAAAGGGATAGCTCCCGGGGCTACCGCTGAACTCGTAGAAATCGGAATAGATCCATCCATTCCCGGGCGACGTCACCTTGAACACTTCACCCGGGCCTCCGCCCAAGCCTTGTGAGGGGATGGTGTCGTACAGATTTCCGTGCGCATCGAGAGTAGGAGTCTCGACGGGACCTATGTACGCCTGAAACGTATGCCGCCTTGCGACCGTCCAGTTTCCGTCGGAGAGGGTAAGCTCATAGACTTCGCCGCCGTCTCCACAGGATCCCGTGCCGCCGGTGGTGCCGTAGAGGTTGCCCGATGCGTCCATGGTGACGCCGCCAGAGGGGCAGGCGATGTCTTCACCGCTAAAGGTGTATAGCGTCTTGTACGTCCATCCCGATCCCGAAGGTGAGAGTTCGTAAACTGATCCGCCGCCACCGGCGATGCCGGAGGCAGTACCGTAGAGGTTGCCTGCGCTGTCGAAGATGAGGCCGCTTAAAGGAATCGAGCCGTCACTTCCTCCGGTGAAGTTCCAAAGCACAGTTTCGGTCCAGGTTCCGCCGGAGAGGGCGAGTTCGAAAACGACACCATATCCGTAGGCGCCGCCGATCGGGGTGGTGCCGTAGATCTTGCCGGCTTGGTCAAAGACCAGGTTGCCTGCAAACGGTAAATAGTCGTCTGCTCCGAAGCCTCCATCACTGCCGCCGGTGAAGCGATGGAGCACGGTTTCTGTCCAGGGACACAGGGCCTGCCTGCAAGCGGAAGCCTGCGGACGCAGGCCAAACACGGTGCCGTATCCTCCATCGCCACCGCCGTTTGTGGTGCCGTAGAGCGCTCCATTGGGAGCAAAGGCAACGTTCGCCTGAGGAGAGCAGCCATCCGTGCCTCCCTGGAAGGTGTACAGCCCGCTGGCAATCCAACCCGACCCGGCATGGGAGACGCGGTACACCGTACCGCATCCTTGCTCTCCCCCTTCCGAGGTTGTGCCGTAGAGGTTTCCCGCCCCATCCATGACCACGCCGGAGTAAGGGGTGTATCCGACATTGCCAGTCCGGGTGAAGCTGAAGAGGACATTCAACGTCTGCGCCTCCGCGCGGGGAGTGGCGACGATAATCACTGAGGACAGGACGAGCAGGAAAAGCACAACTGCTGGCGTGCGCAAGCCCCTGTCAGAAACTGAGGCCGTAGATTGCTCGTGTGTTTCCATTGCGGTTCTCCTCAAAGGCGCGGTTACTATTGCGCCGTTCTAAGGGTTGCGTCAACTTAATTGTGGATTACGGCGCAAGACACTAGAAACACGTCGGTTACGAAGCGGGCTGGGATTTGTCTGTCTGACGGATGGTGCGGTATGGGTTGATAAAACGGCTTAACATCGCCATTTCACGAACAACCTTGGTGGGCGTCCGTTCCTGAATCAGACAAAGGAGTGTAGTTACACTGAACGCCATCCCCGTCAAGGAAAGGAGTTAGTCAGAGCTTCCCTGGTGATTGAGAGCGTCCCCGCCCGGGCAAGACAGGCGTCGGTAGGGCACTTAGCCGTTCCGTGCCGACGCGGAACAATTCACGATCCGCGATCCGTGATTCACTACTTCCCTATCGGCGGGACCGGCTTGCCATCCAGCAGCGCCGTTACATTGGCGGCCACGGCGTCTGCGGGTATCGGCTTGCCGGGAGTCATATCCAGACAGTCATAGAGGACGACAATGGCGCGATCGCGTTCGGGATCGAAGGTTACGAGCGCCGAGTATCCCGCAGTTCCGCCATCGTGCCAGTAGACACCGGCCTCGGGACGCAGAAGCCAGGCGAGCGCGATCTTCATGCCTCGAGGTCCATCCGCCTGCGGCTGCTGGGCCAGGCGCAACGCCGATGCCAGGGTCGCTGCCGGGCCGCCGCCGCCCGCCGGAAATTTCTCGGGATGCAGATAGGCTTCGGTATAGGTGAGCAGGTCATCGGCGGTGGAATGCAGCGCGCCGGCGCCGGCCAGAGCCTCGAAGTGCCAGGCATGCGCTTTGTCATGCGCGCCGCTGTAGCCCTGGATGAGTCGCGTCTGTTGCGCGGGCGACAACGCGATCGTCGTGTCCTTCATACCCAGCGGTCCAGTGATTTGCTGCCGAATGAGCGCTTCGTAGGACTCGTTCGCTTTCAGGGCCAGCGCCTGTCCCAACAATCCAAATCCCAGATTGCTGTAAAGGAACGCGGCCGGTTCGGGACGTCCAACGCCTTGCTTCGCCAGAAAGTCATACAGATCTTTGGCGGTGTACTTGGCGTACGGATCAGCCAGATCTTCGCGGTGCATGTTACTGGGCAAGCGCGGCAGCCCGGAGTGTTGGGTAGCCAAATCGAGGAGCGTGATCTCCGGCCCCGAGGACGGCTTGGTCACGGTTCCGGCGGGCAGCAGCTCGCGGACCGGTTGATCGAGAGCAACGATATGCTGCTGCACCATCTGCGCCAGGGCCAGGCCGGTAAAAGTCTTGGTCACCGAACCGATTTCGAAAATCGAGTCGGGCTTCGCGGTGCCATAGGCGAAGACCTTGCGCTCGCCATGATCGAAGACGCCGACCACTACGCCCACCTGAGGCCAGCCGGCGATGACCGCGGCAAATTCCTTGTCGAGCACCGGCTTCAGGTCTTTCAGGGCAATGGGAGCCCCAGCCGGCGCAGGTCCCGCGGCTGCCGCTGGCTTGGCCTGGCGCGTCAGATCAAGAGGCAATACCTTGTGCTGGAGCCAGGTCCCGGTGAGCTTGTTGCCGTCGGCGCTCAGCATCGCTTGATAGATTGCACCGACGTTGGGAACGCCGAGCGACAGTCTCTGTCCCTCGAGTTTTACCACGCTGAAGGGCAGTCCCATTGCGCCCTGATCGAGCGAATCGACGGTGCCGTCAATCTTGTCTCCGGGCATGGCGTGAAAGTGAAATACCAGGCGGAGCGAAGCGTCGTCGGTACGGAGCACACCTATCCAGTCACCGTCGATGGGCGACGGCTTCATCTGCGCCAGTTCGGCGGCGGTCACGGTTTGCTTCAAGACCAGCGGAAGCGATTTGCCCTGTGTCCAGGTGCCCGGAAATGGTTTTGCCGTCGGCGCTCACGAGTTCCCGTGTAGGAGCCGTGGACCGAAGGCACTGCAAAGCTGAGGGTCGAGCCGTTGCTCTGCACATGGTTTCCCGGGATTCCGTAGCCACCTTGTCTGGGACTGTCCAGCGTGGCGATCAAGCTTACCGTCGGAGGCAGCGGTCAGATGAAGCACCAGGGGCAGAGAATAGCTCCCACGCCCAAAGTCCCTTGCCAGTCGCCGGCCAGACTTTGCGCAGTGGGGGCCTGAGCTGCGGCGGGCAATCCATAGAATGCAGTCGCGAGCATCGCGATCAAGCAAAACCATGTTCTTGGATTCATAGCCTCTTTGTTCAAAGCAACACGTGTCCGTTACCGATTTGCAGAACGAAGGCTATGATACAGCGCCAGCCGGTGTGCCGGGTGCCCACTCATTCGTGGAGTTCGAATGAGTGGGCGCCCCGAATCACAACGCGCAGCGGGCAGAGAGGGTCAAAACGCGGCGAACGATCAGCGATCCACGAACCACGCTTCCCGCTACTTGTTGATGTCCTGCTGGGCTTGCAGCTTCTTGATCAGGCCCTCCACTCCCGACTTCGCCGGATCAGGAGCGGCAGCCAACGCCAGCTGCATCTGCTTGGTGGCCTCAGGATAATTCCCTGCCCCGCAGGCAATACGAGCCAGCCCGGCGTGGGACAGCCAGTTGTTGGGATCCTTCGCCGCCGCCTGCTTGAAGACGGCAAACGCTTCCTGCTGCTTGCCCTCACGTTGGAGCTGACGACCGTAGCCATAGAGCTGCTGCGCACTGCCCAGAGACAGCGCCTTCGCTTTCGCCTGCTCCGCCTCGGACTTCTGACCCATAGCTGCCAGAATCCGGGACTTCGTCATCTCGTTCTCGAAGCGGTCTTCGTTGCCAATGGAGTTGTTCTCGTACTTCAGCGCTTCCGCCAGCTCCATTTTGTTGTCGACCATGTAGGTCGCAGCATCGTCCCAGCCGTCCCAGGTGTATTGCGACAGTCCGCGGAGCTGATTGTTCAGGCTGGCTTGCACCACCTTGTTGACGTCGACCGAAACTTTGAAGGGCACCGCAACCTTGTCCCAGCTCATGACGACCACAGCGGAATCGGGCTTGAGTTCATCGAAGTCGTAGGCCAGGGCATTGTGGAACTCGGCCGGTCTGCGGCTTCACGGTCGACGCGCAGCGCGTCTTCGGATTCCTTGTAGCTGAAGCTGCCCCACGCCGTATGCATCTTGGAAAAGATGATCGTCCACTGGTCCTGGTTGGGGATCATGTGCAGCCCATAGGTCCCGGCCGGCAGCGGCTGGCCTTCCACCGTGACGTCGTTGGCAAACGTGATAGTGGTGTTGAGGTTGGCGCCCGCTCGCCAGACCTGTCCGTACGGCACCAGTTCGCCCCAGACCTTGCGGCCATTTACCAGCGGGCGATGATAGTTGACGGTGATGTCGGTGATACCGATGGTTTGCGTCACCCGCGCGCCCTGGCTTTGCAGAGGAAGATCCAACTGCGTGGACTGCGCGCTGCCCATCGCAGCCAGCCACAAAACACACGGAAGCAATATCAGGAAGCGAAACTTGCTCATCGAAAGTACCTCATCTTTTATGGAGTGTTCCGGCGGCGAATCCGCCCGCAGAAATCGTGGCTCGCCCCACGGATTCTTCGGAGAGCTTGGACTGTAGCACAGGCGCGGCGGTGAGCAGGCGAGTGACGAATGCTAGGAGCTGTCCTACGGATGCATGTTTGGGCGGGACGGAAAAAGCGGAATGCCACGCCGCCAGTTAACGCGGGGCGCTATCCCCCGTTGGGGCGATAGACGAGCGCGAAAGGCGCGGAGTATAAAAGTAAGTTACAGTTCAAGGTGACGGTTGCGCCTGGGGCGCCACCACTAACATTCACGGCGGTCGGGGACCGCAAGAGGTATTCATGTCGACGACGGTGCAAGGCCCAAAGGGACTGGAAGGCATTACCGCAGCAAATTCCGGCATCTGCTACATCGATGGCGACCTGGGTGTGCTCGCCTATCGCGGCATCGACATCCACGAGTTGGCCGACCATTCCACCTTCGAGGAAGTTTGCTATCTGCTGTGGTTCGGGCGCCTGCCCAATCGCGCCGAACTCAATGAGCTGAAACTGAACCTGGCGCGCGAACGCAAGCTGGACGCCTCCATCATCAGCCTGCTGCGGCAGGCACCGAAGCACGCGCTGCCCATGGACGTGCTGCGCACCATCGTGTCGGCCCTGTCGTATTACGATCCGGAAGAGAAGGTGAACGACCACGAAGCCAACGTGCGCAAGGCGATTCGCATTACCGCGCAGCTGGCCTACGTAGTCGCTGCCTATGATCGCATCCGCAAGGGCAAGCCGCTGGTTGAGCCCGACCGCTCGCTGTCGCATGCCGGCAATTTCCTCTACATGCTGAACGGCGAGATTCCCAGCGACACTGCGGAACATGCTCTGGACGTCGCGCTCATCCTCCACGCCGACCACGAGCTGAACGCCTCGACGTTTGCGGCGCGCGTGGTGGCGGCAACGCTCAGCGACATGCACTCTGCGGTCACCGCGGCCATCGGCGCGCTCAAAGGGCCGCTGCACGGCGGCGCCAACGAAGCCGTGTTTCACATCCTGAAAGCGATCGACATGTCCGGCGCCGATCCTGTCGATTACATCAAAGGCATGCTGGCGCAGAAGAAGAAGGTTCCCGGCTTCGGGCATCGCGTCTATCACACCGAAGATCCGCGCGCCACGCACTTGCGCAAGATGTCGCAGGACCTGGGGCAATCCAGCGGCAACGCCCAAGTGGTTTGAGATCTCGCACAAGATCGAAGAGTTCATCGTGGCCGATCGCAAGCTCAACGCCAACGTCGATTTTTATTCTGCCTCGACGTATCACACGCTGGGCATCGACATCGACTTGTTCACGCCGGTGTTTGCCGTGTCGCGCGTGTCCGGCTGGACGGCGCATGTGATCGAGCAGCTCAACGACAATCGCCTGATCCGGCCGCGTGCCGACTATCACGGCCCCGCCTATCCCAATCCCTACGTGCCGATGGATAAGCGGTAGAGCGGTTCTTTGAAGGGGCACGCCTTTAGGTGCGCCGATTAGAAGCCAGCGAAATCGGCTAGCCGCTGAGGGAGGCTGCCCTCAGGGCCTAAAGGCCAATTCCTTGGTCCCCGTTTCGGCACGGCTGAAGCCATGCCCCTTCAAACCCGCCCCAACAATCGCCCATGAGTTACGATGAAATCGCCACACCCGGACGCTTCACGTCATGCACATTCCTGACGGCTACTTGAGTCCATCGACCTGCGCCGTGCTTTACGTGGGCGCAGCCACGGGATGGTACTCTGCGCTGAAGCGGCTGAAGCGCGTGCTGCTCAGTCGCGTCATTCCGCTGATCTCGGTTTTTGCTGCATTCTCATTCGTGGTCATGATGTTCAACCTGCCGCTGCCCGGCGGCACCACCGGACACGCCCTGGGAGTAACCATCGCGGCCATCGTGCTGGGCCCGTCTGGCGCGATCCTCGCACTCTCGATTGCGATCACGATACAGGCGCTCTTTTTCGGCGACGGCGGCATCAGCACCCTCGGCGCCAACTGCTTCAACATGGCCATCGTGGCTTCGCTGGTGGCTTACGCCAGCTATCGACTGATTGCCGCCCGTGCGGCTCTTACCTCCCGTCGCCGCGTCGTCGCCGCCGCCATCGCCGGCTATCTGGCAGTCAATGCCGCAGCATTGTTCGCGGCTGTCGAATTCGGCATTCAGCCCGTGCTGTTCCATGACGCGAGTGGAACGCCGCTCTACGCGCCCTATCGCCTGGGCGTCGCCATTCCCGCCATGATGATTGGTCACCTGACCTTCGCCGGATTGGCCGAGGCCGTCATCTCGGCTGGGCTGTTGGCCTATTTGCAGGTCGCCGACCCGGCTCTACTGCGCTCAACTTCCGGAATTGCCGCCGATGCGCCGAGAGTTGCGCCACGGCGGCGCCGGTGCGTTCGCTCCAGACACTGTGGATCGCGATTGCAGCCCTCATGCTGGTGACGCCGCTGGGGATTCTGGCAGCCGGAACCGCGTGGGGCGAATGGTCGCCCGCGGAGCTGGCCCGGGCCGCGACGCTGGCACAATCCTGACTACACCGCAAACCCTCCCCACCGGTTTGCAACGCCTGTCGAATCTCTGGACAGCTCCCTTCCCTGCCTATGCGCCTTCTTTCGCCAGGAGTCGCGGCTTCGGCTATCTGCTATCGGCGATGTTCGGCGTCGGCTTCGTGCTGGCGGTTTCTCTGCTCCTGCGCTGGTTGCTGCAACGGCATCGGCCAAAGGAATACTCGCCATGAAGCGCGGATTCCTCGAAGCGACGACTCTCGCAATTCACCCGCGCGCTCACCCGCGCCATGCTCTCCGAGCAGACGGCTCGCCAGCGCGGACTGCTGCAATCCCTCGATCCCCGCGTGCGCCTGGTAGGACTGTTGATGCTCGTTCTGGCTGTCACAATCTCTCGTAGGATAACTGTCGTTGCAGCGCTCTTTGCCCTCGCGCTTGTGATTGCAGCTTCTCTCCAAAGTGCGGATTGCCACGCTGGTCACACGCGTCTGGCTGGTGGTGCTGGCGTTTACCGGAGTGATTGCTCTTCCCGCAATCTTCGTCACCCCCGGCCATCCCGTAGCGACCCTTGGGACCGCTTACGATCACCGAGCAAGGCCTGCGTACCGCTGCGCTTCTGCTCTTGCGGGTGGAGACGGCCGTCACCTTCACTACCTTGCTGGTGCTATGCACGCCGTGGACGCATGTGCTGAAGGCGTTACGCGCTCTGCGGCTGCCGAAGGAAGCTATCACCATGCTGGCGATGACCCATCGCTATGTTTTTCTTCTGGTGGAGACGGCGAACCAGATGGTGGAATCGCGGCGCAGCCGGACCGTCGGCATCCTGAAGCCGGGGCAGCAGCGACACATGGCCGCCCGTACCGCCGGCGTGCTGCTGAGCAAGAGTGTCGGCCTGAGCAACGAAGTCTATCTGGCCATGCAGTCGCGAGGATTTCGCGGCGAAGTTCACGTCCTCTCGGACTTTCGTATGACAATGTGGGACTACTGCGGATTATTGGCGTTCCTGTTGGCCGCGGGTATCGCCGTCTGGATAGGAAGGTAGAGCTCCTGGTTTTGAAGGGACACGGCTTCGCAGGCCGCTGAAAACATCGATTTCGGCGAGTTTTGAAAGGGGCGCACCGTTAGGTGCGCTGTGAAAAGTAGCTTGAGTTTGTCATCACGAGGAGGCCTTTAGGCCGACAAGCGATCTGCTTTTCGACTTTCAGCGGCCTGTTCAGCCGTGCCGTCCCATCGGTATAAGCGTTCGGGCTTTGGCCCCTGAGGGATAGATAGGAACCCATGCCGCCTCTTTTCGAGCTGCGCGACGTGAGCTTTGATTACGACGGCGTTGCCGCGCTCCGCGGACTTTCGCTCGAGATGGCCGCGGGCCAACACGTCGCCTTGCTCGGCGCTAACGGTTCCGGCAAGTCCACTCTGCTGCGGCTGCTGGATGGTTTGTGCTTTGCCTCGCAGGGCGCAGTCAGCTTCGCGGGACAGCCCTTGACTGCGGAACACCTCGCAGACGATGGCTTCGCGTTTCCCTTTCGCCGGCGCGTTGCGCTGGTCTTCCAGAACCCGGATGTGCAGCTTTTCAATCCCACCGTCTTCGACGAGGTCGCCTTCGCGCCCTTGCAATTGCAGTGGGCGAAGGAAAAAGTTTTGGCCAGGGTAACAGAAACCCTGGAGCTGATGGGCATCGCTCATCTTCGCGACCGCCCGCCCTATCGTCTCTCCGGCGGTGAGAAGAAACGCGTCGCGTTGGCTTCCGTCATCGTGATCGAGCCCGAGGTGCTCCTCCTGGACGAGCCCACGGCGACCCTCGATCCTCGCAGCCAGAGCCAGGTCATCGATCTCATCCAGGAGTGGAAAGGTTCGTCGAAGACGGTGATTACCGCGACCCATCAGTTAGAAATTGTGGAGAACATCGCAGACCGAGTGGTGGTGCTGGAAGCCGGAGGCCTTGCCGCCAGCGGCACGCCGGCGGAGATCCTGTCGAATCAGGAGTTGCTGCTGCGAGCCAACCTGGTCCACGCCCACCGGCATTCGCACCACGGTGTCGTTCACTCCCACCCGCACCTCCATTCGCATTCCGAACACGAACATTAAGCAACCGTGGGAAGGCCCTATCGAAATTGCGGCAGCACCGCTTCGCCGAATAACTTCGCCTGCTCCTCGCGCTCCTCGCCCCAAATCTCCAGCATGATATTGGTGCAACCAGCCTCACGATATTCTTGGATGCGCTCGCAACATTCGTCCGGCGTCCCGGCTATCGCGCACACCTTGCGCAGGACTTCGTCGGTCACCGCTTGCGCAGCAGCTTTGCGGCCGCCCTTCTCCATGGCGTCGGCAATAGGCGCAATCTCCTCGAAGCTGAGCCCGGCTTTTTGCAGAAGCACGTCGGCCGAGCCGCGAATGTTCTGTACTTTGTTGGCCAGGTACATGGCCGCCATTTCGCGCGCGCCTTCCCTGCCCTTCTTCGCATCTTTGTTGATGCTGCCGACAATCACCGCGCCCAGATCGAGCGACGATGGATCTTTGCCGGCCTTCCGCGCGCCTTCCTCCATGTTGCCGCGAGCGTAACGCACAAAATCGGGAGTGGTGATGCTGGCAGTCAGCAGTCCGTCGGAATGCGAGCCCGCGAGCCGCTGCAACACCGGGCCCGTCGCACCAACGTAGATGGGCACGCGCGCGCGCGAAACGTGCGCGTCGGCTGGGAGCGCAGGGGCCGAAGCTTCGAATGCCTTGCCGTGATATTCGACAGCCTCCCCGCCGAGCATCGCCGCGATGATCTCGATACTCTCGCGCATAACGACTGCCGGGCCCGCGTCTCTTCCCTTCTCGCCTTCGCCAATTTCTTTCATGAAGATCTTCGAGGCGCCCAGTCCGAGCAGAAAGCGGCCATCGCCGGCCGCGTCCTGCATTACCCGTGCTTCCATGGCGATCTGCACCGGATGGCGCGTGTAGGGCGAGATGATTCCCCAGCCAATCGTGATGCGCTGCGTCTGGGTGGCGATCGCCGCGGTCATGGCGGTCGAGGAGCGCGCTTCAAAGCCGTGCTTGCGCCACCACGGATAGGCCTCGGCCAGCCAGAAGATGTCGAAGCCCGCGCGCTCGCAAGCCTGCGCCATGCGCACGGTTTGCTGCAACGGCTCCATGCTTAATTGCAGTACGCCAATGCGGAAAGGAACGGACATGGGTTGGATATCGCCTTTCGATAGTTGTCGCTCGGTCTTCGCTCTTCGCGCCTTGCTCTTCGCCTTTCGCTTTTCGCCAGAGGATTTTGGGGGCCTCTGACTAAGTGGGGCTTTGAAGGGGACGGCCTTCAGGCCGTCCGCACATGCCCCAATATTAATGCGGCTTTACAGTTTGCTGAAAAACGAATTACGCGACAATTCGCGCGATTCCATGAACCAAGAATCAACAGTTTACGGGCCGAAATTCGCGTCAGGACGGACCGAAATTACTGTCTTGGTTCCTTTTTCAGCAAACTGTTTAGCCGCTGAGGACTTCGCCTTGACTTGATCAGGGTTTCCTCAGCCCTTGGCAGCGGACAGCGCAAAGCGCTCAGCCGCCTTCCTCTGTCCGCGAATGCTCAAGCCCCTTCATCAGCGCCCACATGGCCCTATTCAGAGGCGTCGCCACCCCGTACTTTTCTCCCCACTTCACAATCGCCCCATTCATGAAGTCAACCTCGCTCGTTCGCTCGGCCAGCACATCCTGTAACATGCTGGCCTTGTGCTTGCCAGCAGCATTCGCGCCCTTGGCAACCAGATCTCTGGGATCGCCGTGCAACTCCACTCCCATCGCCTTGGCGACCGCTTCGCCCTCCTGGATGAGCGCCTCGAACAGTTCGCCCGTGGGCGGAAACCGTGTTGCCGCTCCGTGGTGCAGTCGGGTAAGCGCTCCCACTGGATTCGTCGCGGCGTTGAAAATCAGTTTTGTCCATTGCGCTCCGCGCGCATCCGCCAGGGCGATCGTGTTCATGCCGCCGCGGGTCAGGTATCCTGCTAACTCCTCGACGCGCTCCATCGCCGTGCTCGTCGGCTCGAACGGGCCCATCCAGGTATCGCCCTTGATGTCGAAGCCCACATGGCCGGGCTCGACGATGTGACCGGCAGGAAACGTCGTACCGCGAATCACGAACTTCACATGTTTCGCGATGATCTCCTCATTGCCCACGCCATTTTGTACGGAGCATACCACGCTGTGGGAGTCGAAGCAGCGCGCCGCCGCCTTGATCGCGCCCGCAGTGTGAATCGCCTTCGTAGCTACGACGCCGTAGTCGCAGATGGGAAACGCTCCCGCATCGGTGCTGGCGTTTGCCAGCCGTACGTGCACCTGCGCTGCGCCTGAGAGCCGCAAGCCGTCACGATTGATCGCATCCACGTGCGGCTGCGACGCGTCGAAGGCGTAAACCTCCACTTCGCCACCCTTCGCCAGGTGCGCCGCGAACAGGCTGCCAATCGCGCCGCATCCCACGACAAGAATCTTCTTCATGCTTTGTCCGTCAGGTCCTGGGCGTCAGCTCTCGAATAGAACTTCCAGGGAATGTTGCTCAGATTCTCGCCTTCGGCGGAGCCGATGCGGAAGGTGTCCTGCGTGTAAAGACAGACCGTGCCATCTTTATCTATAACTTGCGGATGCAGGGAAAATATCATGTTTTGCTTTAATTCTATTTCGCTGCGCGCCCCAATCGCCGGATGCTCAATCATCGTAGTCCCAATCGAATGCCCGGAAAGATGTCCCAGCGCGAAGCCATGGCGCGCGAACGTCTCGGCGACGACTTTATGGACCTCGCAGGCTAACACGCCTTCACCCATCATCCGCCGCGCTGCCTCCATCGCTTCGGGATACACTTCTGCCATTTGCAGCGTGCGCTTGCTCGGCTCGCCTTCAATCAGCGCCCGTGAGAACTCAACCCAGTAGCCGCCTGCGCCCGCAATCTCCAGGGAATAAAGCAGCAGATCTCGTGCGCCGACCCGGCGATGCCCGGGCACCTTGAAGTGCGCCTCGGCTTCGCCCTCCTCGCCCGAGAGCACGATATTCATCATGCGAGGCCCAGCGCCGCGCGCGAAAAACACTTCAACCGCAGGCGCCATAATCTCCGCCTCGGTCTTGCCCGGCGCGAAGCCGTCGAGCAGCGCCCAGAACCCTTCGTGGATGATGTCCATCGAATCGCGAATCTCCACCAGCTCTTCGTCGCTCTTGACCGCACGCGCCATGTCGAAATGAAAATCGAAGGGCACTAGCTCAAATGGCCCCTGTTGCAGCTCGCGATAATCGCGCACCGCCATGATGTAGTCGAGTCCGTAGACACCGACGCGCTTCCAGCCTGCGTCCTGTGCTTGCTCGCGCAACCAGCGGCCGGGAATCTCGGCCCAGACCTTTTCTTTCACGAACGGTTTCTTCTTGTCGCCGATCCAGCGCGCCTCCTGCGGAAACACCAGCGTGGGCTCGCCCTTCAGCGGAATCAGCACATAGACGTAGCGATGAACAATCTCGAAGCCGGAAGTGTAAAAAACCGCGCCCTCGAATCCCGGCATACTGATTGCCGCACACAATAAGTGCATCGACGTTCTGCTCGCGCATCTTCGCGCGAACGTTATCGTAGCGCCGTTGAATTTCGGCGGGACTCGGCAACGAAAGCTCCTGAGCGAAAGCTGTCAGCCCTCAGCCATCAGCTGATGCATTTGGGTCACAGCAGCTGCAACTGGAAATTGAACAACCCAACCCTCGGACCAACCGCATCTTCAGCTGACGGCTGAGAGCTGATGGCTGACAGCTCCTCATCCGCATATCTCCGCTGCCGTCAGCGCATAAACCTTAGTTATATCCACCAGCGTCTTGATCGCAACCTTTTCGCCCTCGTGATCGCGCGGTCCGCTCGAAGGCCCATAGTTCACCGTCGGAATTCCGAAGCGCGAAAGCACCGAGGCATCCGAACACCACAGCACCGTGTCGCGCACCGGCGGCTTGCCGACCACGTCCTGATGGTTTCGCTCGATGGCCTTCACCATCGCATGGTTCTCGTCGATGGTCGCGCCCGGAACGGAGACATAAGTCTCGAACTCAAGTCCGTACTCCGGATGCTTGTCCCTCATTGTCAGATACAGCTTCTTCACCGCGCGACGAGCGTCAGTCATGCTGATCGTCGGCGGTACGCGTACATCGAGAAACAAGTCAGCGCGTTCCGGGGTGCGGCTGGCTCGCCAGGGATGCCCCGCCCGCAGGCATCCGATATTGACGAATCCCGGACGCCCGGCCCAGTGCGCCTGCTCCTGCCACTCAGGAATCCATTTCATCACCTCTCCCACAACGTGGTACATGCGGCGAATGGCGTTCTGCTCTTCCTTGCCCGGCGCAAACGCCGAGTGCACATAGTTGCCGGTCAGCCCGAAGCGCACCCACATCGAGCCGGCATGCTCCAGCACCAATTGCATGTCGGTGGGCTCGCCCAGGATGCACATGTCGGGCAAAACGCCGTGGTTCACCAGGTAATGCGTGCCTGCGCCGTAGCCGCGATACTCCTTGCCTTCGAACTCGCCCCACTGCGTCTTCTCGATCTCGCCGCAGACCGCGCCCAGGATAACGTCACCCTGCAGCTTGATTCCGGCTTCCAGCAACGCCTTCACCGCATGCACATAGCACGCCAGCGCGCCCTTCATGTTGTAAATGCCAAGCCCGTAGATCATCCCGTCCTTGACCACGGCATGTGGCTTGTAGCCGATACCGGTCAGGAACGCTTCGTCGCCGGTATTCGATGTGTCCATGTGCCCGTTGAACATCAGGCACTGGCCATTGCCGCTGCCTTCCAGCCGTCCGATGACGTTGGCGCGAGCGTCTTCCACCGGCTGCCACGTGATCGTGAGTCCCAGCCGTTGAAATGCCGCACGCATGTACTCGGCCATCGCCAGCTCCCCGCCTGTGGGACTAGGGATGTTGATCACCTCGCAGCACATGGAGACGATCTCGTCCTCGCGAATGCGGCTGAGGATGGCGTCTCTGACATTGTCAGACAAAACGGCTTTGCCGGCGGTCGCCATCAGCTCGCGATCCTTTCCGCGTGCGTCGCGTGCGGAGGAGACGGAAATCGTCAGGGAACGAGCACAGCTTCTCGTTGCCGTTGCCGGTGATCCAGAAGTTGTCTTCCAGGCGCAGCCCGCCGCCGCCCGGCCAGTAAATTCCCGGCTCGATGGCCAGCACCATGCCTTTGCGAATTGTGCCGGTGCCTGCCTGATGGGCATAAGGTGGCTCGTGCGCGCGAGCTCCCACACCGTGGCACACCGCGTGCGTCGGCTGTCCCGGATAGCCGCCCTCAGCGATGCGCGCGCGAATCAGGCGATCCAGCTCCGGCAGGCTCGGCTCCGTCTTTGGCAAAGGCCGCTGCCTGGTTGAAGACGCCCAGCAGCAGATCCAGCAGCTTGTGATACTCGGGCGTCAACTCGCCGGGACACAGATTCTTTGTCAGGTCGTTCCAGTAGCCGTCGACGCACACCCAGATCTCGAACAGCGTGGGCTCATGTTCCTGCACCGGACGGTCGCCGGTCGCCGTAAATGTCCGAATGCCTTTGCCCGACCACACCAGCGTAAACGCGCGCGCCATCTCCACTTTGCCTTTGTAGCCGATGCCGGTGGCATGAACATAGCCTTCGAAGATCGCGGCGACCTCACTCTCCTTCATCCCCGGACGCAGCCGCTCGAAGGTATGTTCCATAGCAAGTGCGGCCAGCTCATTCGCCAGCCTCATACGCTCGATCTCCTGATCGGTCTTGATGGCGCGCGCCTCGGCGAGGAGTCCCGTTGCGTCGACAACCTCTCTCGCGACGGGTTTGAATGCGTCGAACCAAGGCTGCGTCCAGGTAGTCGGCTCACCTACCATGCGGTCGGCACTCTGCGTTCCCTGCGAAAGCTCCAGTCCGACGCGGCCAGTCAGGTCGCGCTCCTTCAAGACTTGCAGGGCAACTTCAAGCGAGCGAAATGTCGGCGGCCGGGGATCGCTGTCATCATAGCTTTTGAACAGCCGGATGTCCTGGGTCCATGACGTACGACGCGCATCCTCTTCCTGCGGCTCGATGGCGATAAGCGTGGGCTCGCCTTCGCAGGGAAAGATGGCGATATCGTATCCCTTCATGCACCAATAGTTGGTGAGGTAGACGATATTGTCGGGCGCGCGAACCACTAGCGCGTCGAGATCGCGCTCCTTCATCAGTTCGCGAACGCGTTGGAGCTTCGGATTGTCGATGGGATACGGCATAGTCATCGTCTCGGGCAAAATCGCCAGCAAATAGTATCCGCCCACTAACCCCTAGTCCCTAATCCCCACTCCCTGGTCGCACCCACCATTCACGCCCTCGTGCACGTTTTCCTTCTTCCACTCCCAGCTGGCCTCTTTGGCCTTGATCAGCCGATAGAGCGCGGTATGCAATGGCGCCACAACGCCGGCGCGTTCCGCTTCGCGGGCGATCGCGCCGCCCAGAAAATCAACCTCCGTGGGCAACCGATGTCGAATATCGTAAAGCATCGATGGCGGATGGTTGGTGCGCGCCCCGATGCAGTTCATCGTCCAGGGATCTTCATGCAATTCGACTGCCGACCGCCGCAGCCACGGTTTTGCCCTCCTCGATCAACTGATGCAGGAGATGTCCCAGGTCGCCGAAGTCTGTCTCGGCAGCGAAGTGGGGCGAATGCGGCAGCTCCGTCAAGGCCGATACGCTGTTCACCGATGCGTTGAAGATCAGCTTCGACCACTGCGCCGGACGGGCATCGCGCAGTGCCTCGGCCTTCAAGTCCCGAGGCATTGATCAACGCAGCGAATTCTTCCACCAGCTCGAAGGGCGTGTTCGTTGGCTCGAACGGTCCCATCCAGGTGGCAGTGTTCAGTTCGTAATGCACATGATCGTCGGCAAAACGCGTGCCGCTCATGAAACGTGGTTCCCCGAATCACGTAGCCTGATGGCATCAGCTCGGCGATGACCTCTTCGCTGCCCAGACCGTTTTGCGCCGACAACACCGCTCCGTTGGGAAACAGATGTGCTACCGGAGCAAACGCCTCGCGCGTCTGGTTTGCCTTGGTCGCCACAACACCAAAGTCGAAGTGCGGCAGCTCGCGGGCATCGGTGCAAGCACGCAAGTGTGCGTGGAACTCATTATGCCCCGTGACCCGAATGCCGCGATCGTTGATGCTGCGGCCGTGCTCTTCACGGCGGACCAACACCCACACCTCGGCCACCCGCGCCAGGTGCGCAGCATAAAGGCTGCCGATAGCTCCAGCTCCGACGATGAGGATGCGTTTCATGCAAGCTCTTAGCTATTAGCCTTTAGCTCTTGGCAAGATGAGCAGGTTCCACCAGAAATTGGTTACTAAGAGCTAATAGCTAAGGGCTAATAGCTAAATCCGGTTGCCCTCATCCCCGCTCGACCGTGACGTTCTTCGTCAGTTCTCCCCGACGGCTTTTCTGGATCAACTCGTACAACGTGCTCGCGTTGTTATGCGAGTCATCGATGATGATGCCCTCGCGAAACAGCGCATCCTGAAGTGCGGCGCTGATGGCGTGCAGCGGCGCGCCTCCGCCTTCGCCCATGCCTTTGGCTCCGCTATAGCTGTGCGGCGACGGCGTCTCGAATGTTGCCGTATTTCAGCTTCGGCATGTTCACGGCGGTGATGGGCGTGTAATCGCTGAAGGTCGAGGCCAGCATGTTGCCGTTCTCGTCGTAGGCGCAATTTTCCATCAGCGCTGCGCCGATGCCGTGCGCCGTCGCGCCATGTACCTGGCCTTCGACGATCATGGGATTGATCACCGTGCCGCAATCGTCAACCGCAGCGTAATCGAGAATCTTCGGGATGTACGTCTCCTTGTCGATCTCGATCACCGCGATGTGCAGTTGCGACGAGTAGGTCAACGTCAGGTTGCCGTATTTTCTTCTGCACGTCGGGCACCTGAAAGGGCGCGCGCCAGGTGTATCGGCAATTCAGCGTGAGCGAGCGCAGCTCCTCAGGAACGACGGCAGTATTCACGTTCGCCAGATTTGCCAGACCAATGTACGGAATCGCCTTCTCCGTACCGCGAACCGCACCTCCGCTCCCTGCTTTGCCCACGCCGAGCTCCAGATCATCTTCGCTGGCTTGCAGCGCAAACGCGGCGAGTTTCTTGATCTCGGCTTTCAGCAACTGCGCTGCGCCGTTCACCGCCGAGAGTCCCGACACCGCAAATTGGCTGGCATAGGTGCCGCTGTGTCCGGTGTGAACATTGCGCTCGGTATCGAAGCCAACGCGCACGTTCACCATGTCAGGCGGGATGTTGAGGATGTCGGCGACAACCTGTGAGACCGTGGTCTCGTGTCCCTGCCCTTGCGGCACCGAACCGACGGCGACGATGACTTCGCCATAGATATCCAGCTTGGCATTGGCCGCCTGCGAGTTGCCGGAAAACGGCGCTTGCGGATTGACGATCTGCGACTGCCCAAAATTATTGGTGCCGGAATCGAGCGTGGTGCCGATGCCGATGCCCAACCAACGACCTTCCGCTTGCGCCTTCGTTCGCTCGGCCTGCCATTTTTCCCAGCCGATGAGGTCTTTGGCGACTTGCAACATGCGAGGATAGTCTCCCGAATCGTAGATGCAACCGTTAGGCGTGGTGTAGGGAAATTCTTCGGGACGAATGTAATTGCGCAGCCGCATCTCGTCGGCAGGAATTCGCAGTTCGTGCGCGCAGATGTCGAGCACGCGCTCCAGAAACCACAAGTGCTGCATGCGCGAATAGCCGCGATTGGGGCCGACGGGACACTTGTTGGTAACCACCTGGGTGAAATCGATGCGCAGGTTGCGAAGGCGGTAAGTTGCGGGCGTCACCTGCGACCAGATCACGCAGCCCAGCGGCTCGTAGCGCGGATAAGCGCCGCAGTCGTCAATGTGTCGCGAGTCGACCGCGAGAATCACGCCGTCCTTATCCAGTGCAACGCGGGTATCGCGGAAGGTGCGCTCGTTGCCATGCGCGCTTGAGGTCATGTGCTCGGAGCGCGTCTCGCTCCACTTGATGGGCGCGCCGTCGGCTTTGCGCGAGGCCAGCGCGCACACCGCCATCTGCGGGTAGTTGGTGATCTTGATGCCGAAGCTGCCGCCGATGTCGTGGGTCTGCACCCGCACCTGGTCCATACGAAGATGCAGCGCCGGCGCAAGCAACTGGATGCCGATGGTGGGAAAAGAATTGTTGCTCCAGAAATAGAGGCGTTCGTCGTTGTCGTCCCATTGCGCAATCACGGCGTTGTTTTCCAGCGGCGTGCTGGAGAAGCGATGCATGTGCAGATGATCGATGTGGATGACGTGCGCGGCATCGGCGAATGCCTTGCGCAATATCGCCATACTCGTAGACGCCGTTCCAGACGATGTTGGTACCCATCGCGTGAGTGCAGAATTGTCTTGTCAGCGGCGGCGACCTCGCTGTCGATCACGGCCTCAAGCGGTTCGTAATCGACCTGCACAAGCTCGGCGCCGTCTTCCGCGATGGCAGCGGTTTCGGCAATCACCGCAGCGACCGGTTCGCCCTGATAGCGCGCTCGATCGACGGCCATGGGGTAGTCGAGAATCTGATTGCTGGGCGCGGGACCAATTTCGAAGAAGGGATCGATGAGCTTGGTGATCTCAGGGCCGGTCAAAGTGCAAACAACACCCGGCAGCGCCTCGGCGGCGGAAACATCAATGCCGGTGATCTTCGCGTGCGCGAAGGGTGAGCGCACGAATGCCAGATGCAACATGCCGAGCATCTTGATGTCGTCGACAAACTTGCCTTTGCCGCGAACCAGGCGCGCGTCTTCCTTGCGCCTGATCGATTGGCCCACCCAGTCAGTGGTTTGACGGTGCGTTGCTGTTGCCATGATCTCCTTCGACCGTCGTTCTGCGCTGGGTTCTCGGCTTGAGGTGGATCGACACTTCCCAGACTCGAGCTCGAAGCTTCCACCCGGGACTGCCACCCGGGGACATCCGTAGTCATCCTGGAGAATGAGTCGCGTCCGCTGGCTGGAGCTGCGTCTTAGGTCAGGCTGAGACTTCCGGGGCTAAAGCACTTGCTTTCAGCTAGTCGTTCCGCTCGGTGCTGAAGCCCGCCGCTTCTCCGTTGCTGAGGCCGCGCTTGGCGAGATCACGGCGGTTACCGCGCCGACCGGCTCCGCCAGCGCCTTCTGCAATCCGTCAATCAGCTTCTGGATATTCTTGCGGCCGAGCGGCTCGAGCATTCCGCCTGCCATCGAGGCGAGTTTGCCGAAGACACTGGCTTCGCCCTGCCAGACAACCACGCGTACTCTCTGGCAACGGCGACAGATCGAAGCCGGCGCTCACCGTCACCTGGCTGCCCACAGCGGTTCCCTGCCCTTTGTATTGCGCCCGCAGCGGCTTTACCGCTTCGCTGAGCTCCATCTTGATTTCTGCTGAGCCGCGAATATTTCCCACGCCGACCTTCACTTTCACGGTGAAGTGGGTGGGATCTTGCATGCTCATGCTTTGGAAGTCGGGAAGCAGCGGGCCGAACTTGTTGGGATCGGAGAGAAAGTCAAAGACCTCTTCCGGACTGCGCGGCGTGGTGAACTCGCCGGAAAAATTAATGGCCAATGTCTACTCCTCCACCGGCAGCGGCGGCGCGAATCGCTTTGAAGATGTTCTGATATCCGGTGCAGCGGCAGGTATTGCCGGCGATGCCCTTGCGGATGTCCCACTCTGTGGGATGGGGATGTTCCTCCAGTAATTGCACCGTGCTCATCAGAAAGCCGGGCGTGCAGTATCCGCACTGGAATCCATGGCAGTCGCTGAAGGCCTGCTGCACGGGATGAAGCTGGCCGTCCTTCGCCAGACCCTCCACCGTGAGCACCTCGCCTCCGTCGGCTTGAAACGCGAACAGGGTGCACGACTTCACGCTCTTGCCATTCAGCAGGACAGTGCACGCGCCGCAATAGCTGGTGTCACAGCCGATGTGCGTTCCGGTCAGGCTCAACTCTTCGCGCAGAAACTGCACCAGCAACATTCGCGGCTCGACCTCGCGCGTGTATTGCTTGCCATTGATCTTCGACGCTAACTCGCACGCGGGAAATCTCCTCAGGCATAAAGATGCGTCGCCTCCACAGTGTTCTCCGCGAGCACGCTTAACCGCGGTTTCCACGGCCAGCTTCGCCAGCGCCCCCGCAGCCTGGCGTTTGTAATCGGCGGAGCCGCGCATGTCGGACGTGGGTTCGGCGATGTCCATCACCGCCTCGCGAACTTTCTCGATGCTGTCAGGCAGTGATCTGCTTGGCCACGCAGCGATTCTTCCGCCGCGCTCACACGGGTTGCCGTAAGGCCCAGCACTCCCAGATAGATGCGCGCATCCTGGCATGTGTGCTCGTCCTGCATGGTGAGCTGCACCGCGACGCTGGCGCTGGCGTAGACCGGAGCGCAGCGCTTCAGCGCGATGTAGGCTCCGACCGCTGCCGCGCTGTCGGGGCGGATTGCGCTGGCGGAGGTACAATCTCGGTAACGAGTTCCGCCGGCTCGCAGCGCGGTAGTGTAAGCGTCGAGGATAAAGTCGCCGATAGTCGATGCTGCGCTCGCCGCCCGGGCCCAAGCGTCTTCACCGTGGCTCCCGTGGCCAGCAGTACCGGCGCCCAGTCGCCGGTGGGATCGGCTTCGGCAATTGAGCCGCCGATGGTTCCCATGTGCCGCACCTGCGGGTCGGCAATGCCGGCAGCGCAGTCGCGAAGGATAGGAATTCGCGCAGCTATCGGCAGAGGCAGCGATCTCGGCATGGCGCGTCATGGCCCCGAAGCGCAGCGCTCCATTGCTGTCGAATGTACGAAGTCTCGGGGATGAAGTTGAGATCGACGAGATGACGCGGAGTGGAGAGGCGAAGCTTCATCAGCGGGATAAGGCTCTGTCCGCCGGCCAGAAACTTGGCGTCTTCTCCCAATTCGCTCAGCAGCGGAGATGGCTTCCGGATACGACTTTGCGCGATGGTACGCAAATGCTCGAGGATACATCCCGCCCCCACGACCTTCTCCAGTCAAGCGCAAAAGAGGTGCTTGTTGGAGGCCGCACAGAATTTCTCTGCGGTTTGAAGAGTATCGCAAGTTGAGGCACTTTGAGAAACAGCAGATCTCTCCCGTGGACTGAGAGGACCACTGGTGAAGGCAAGTCGCCAGGAACAAGGCGATCGTCGGCGATCCGGTATAGTTGGTGAGTTGTCGGTCAGCAATGCCGGCATTGCGCATGGAACGAGCTGGTCACACCCGACGAATTCCGCGCCGCGCTGGGCCGCTTCGCCAGCGGCGTAACCGTCGTCACGGTTGAGACAGCGGAAGGCGGCGTGCACGGCATGACCGCCAATGCCTTCTGTTCGGTCTCGCTTCAGCCGCCGCTGGTGCTGGTCTGCATCGATCATCTGGCCGAGACCTATCTTCACGTTCGCGAGCGAGGCGAGTTCGGCGTCAGCGTGCTGAAAGAGGACCAGGAGGCGCTATCGGAGTTTTTTGCCGATCCGGAACGCAATCCCGACGCGGCTTATCGGCTGGGTATTCGATATCGCAAGATGAAGAGCGGCACGCCGGTGCTGGAGAATGCGCTGGCCAATCTGGACTGCCGCGTAGTCGGCGCCCACGCGGCGGGCGATCACACCATCTTCGTCGGCGAGGTGCGGGAGATCGCGTTGGGCGAGGGATCGCCGCTGCTGTATTTTCGCGGGCGGTATGGAATGCCGGGAGCAACGCGGGAATGAGTGCCCGAGATGCGGCGCCCTGGCGGTTGCGATATTCTTGCTGATGGCGCCCATTCAGATTTGCCGCGCCGTGAGCCGGACATGTCTTCGTCACTGACATTCATAGCACAACGCGGCACGGTGGCTGATGTGTCTGCCGATGCTCTCGCCGGGCACCTGCGCGAGGTTCACGACGGCGCGGAGCTTGCTCCGGAAGTTGCGGTGCAGCTCTTGCGCTGTGACGACGAAGTTCTTCCCGACCTGCTGGCAGCGGCCCGGGCGCTGAAAGAGCAGTATCATCCCGGCATCATCACCTACTCGCGCAAGGTTTTTATCCCGCTGACAAATCTTTGCCGCGACTACTGCGGCTACTGCACCTACCGCCGCGATCCCGGCGAGCCGGGCGCGCACACCATGACGCCGGACGAAGTTCTGTCGGTCGCAAAGCAGGGCGAAAAGCTGGGCTGCACCGAGGCGCTGTTTTCGCTGGGCGACCGGCCGGAGGCGCTGTTTCCCGGAGATGCGCGAGACCTGCGGCGGCTGGGTTATCGCAGCACGCTGCATTATCTGGAGGCGATGTGCGAGCTGGTGTTGCGCGAAACGCGCTTGCTGCCGCACGCCAATCCCGGCCTGCTGAGCGCGAACTGGATCGAGCGGCTTGCGGGCCAGCAATCCCAGCCTCGGGCTGATGCTGGAGAGCACGAGCACCGAGCTTGCCGCAGCGCATCCCGCGGGACGCGCGCCCGACAAAGCTCCCGCGCTGCGGCTGCAAGACGATCGAAGACGCCGGCAAACTCGGCGTGCCCTTCACCACCGGCATCCTGATCGGCATCGGCGAGACGATGGAAGACCGCGTCGAATCGCTGCTGGCGATCAAGCGCCTGCACCAGCAGTACGGCCACATCCAGGAAGTCATCATCCAGAATTTTCGCGTGAAGCCGCGGATTCCGATGGCGGCGTGGCCCGAGCCTGACATCGGCGACATGCTGCGCACGCTGGCGGTGGCGCGGCTGCTGCTGCGCGATATGAACATCCAGGCGCCGCCGAACCTCACCGAGAACGGCTACGAGCGGCTGCTGGAGGGCGGCATCAACGATTGGGGCGGAGTTTCGCCGCTGACGCCGGATTACATCAATCCCGAAGCGCCCTGGCCGCATCTGGTGGAATTGCAGCGCCGCACCGAAGCCGCGGGACAGAAGCTGGTGCAGCGATTGCCGGTGTATCCGGAGTTTGTGGCGGCGCGTGGTTGCGCGTGGCGGCGTGCTGGCGGAGCGATTGCAAGCTGTATCGGATCATGACGGATATGCGAGGGCCGCATAGATGATCGTCGTCTTCACCGGCGGGACGGGCGGCAGCAAGCTGGTGCAAGGCTTGCAGCAGGTGGTTGCGCCGGAGAGCTTGACGGTCGATCGTCAACACCGGCGACGACCTCGAATGGTGGGGGCTGCACGTTTCGCCCGATATCGATTCGGTGCTGTATGGGCTGGCCGATCTGCTGAGCAAGGACCGCGGATGGGGCGTGGAGGACGACAGCTTTCGCTGCCTGGAGCGCATGAAGCAGCTGGGACAGCCGTCGTGGTTCAGCCTGGGCGATCTGGATCTGGCGACGCATCTGACGCGCACCGCGATGCTGCGCGCAGGAAAGACGCTGAGCGAGGCTACGGCTGAGTTGGCGGCGAAGTTTGGCATTCGCGCGCGCGTGCTGCCCATGTCGGACGATCGCGTTTCCACCATGCTCGACACCTCGAAAGGCACGCTGACGTTTCAGGAGTACTTTGTGCGCGAGCGGCATCAGGTGGAAGTGCGGGCGGTGCGCTTTGAAGGCGCGGAGCAGGCGCGTCCGGCGCCGGGCGTGATCGAGAGCATCGAAAGGGCCGAGGCGATCGTATTTGCGCCGAGCAATCCGGTGACCAGCATCGGCCCGATTCTGGCGGTGCCTGGCATTCGCGAGGCGCTGCGGCGAACTGCGGCGCCGGTGGTTGCGGTGAGCCCAATTGTGGGAGGAGCGGCGGTCTCCGGTCCCGCAGGCGAGCTGATGAAGATGATGGGCTGGCCAAGCACGATCGCCGGAGTGGCGAAGGCGTACGAAGATTTTCTCGACGTGCTGGTGGCCGATCGGACTGACGCAACAAGCAATCAGCAATCAGCAGTCAGCAGTCAGCCAGATCGGCCGCGAGGACAGTCGGGCCGATTCCGTCCGATCCACGATTCACGATCCACGATCATTACCGAGCCTTGTGTACACCAACACCATCATGCGCTCGGCCGAGGACAAGCGCGAACTGGCGGAGTTCGTTCTGCACGCCTGCGCGCTCCGCAAGCCACGAAGGCCTGAAATGAACGGAATCCTTCTCATCCCCTTCAAGAGCCTGGCGACGGCAAAGCAACGCCTGGCGGAGGCGTTGGACCAGCAACAACGTTCGCAACTGGCGGAGGCGATGCTGCGCGACGTGCTGACCGCGGCTGCCGGCGTCGCGGATCGCATCGACGTGGCCCTGGTCACCGGGCGATGCGCGCGCGCGGCAGATGGCGAGAGAGTTCGGTTTCCTGGTGATCGAAGACGAGCGCAACGAAAGCGAGACAGCAGCGATCGAGATGGCAACGGCGTGGTGCGAGCAGCGCGGCTACGACACAACGATCGTTGTCCCGGCGGACATTCCGCTCATCACCAGCGAGGAATTGCATCGCGTGCTGGATGCGGCTCCGGAGGAAGGTGCGGTATTCGTTCCGGCTTACGATCGCCGCGGCAGCAACTGCATTCTGCGGCGGCCGGCGTCGATCATTCCGCTGCGCTTTGGCAACGACAGCTTTCTGCCGCACTGCGCTGCCATGAAGCGGACCGGCAAGGAGTTGATCATTCTGGAGCTGGCGGGGATCGGGCTGGATGTCGACAATCCGCACGAACTGGAACTGCTGGTGCAGCGCGAAGGTGAAACCAACGCCCAGCGCCTGCTGCGGTCGTGGGGTTTTGGGCGGCGCGATCTCGATGCCTGGGAAGCAGCGGTGTGACCCGACGCTCGACAAGTTTCGCGGCAGCGATCGGCGACAGCGCGGAGCTGCGCGCGATTCCGGTGCGCGGCATTCGCGATGTCTTCGCGGGCGACTCGGTCGCCGATCTTGTGGTCGATGCGCTGGCTCTGGGCGGGTTGCGCCTGCATGAGGGCGACATCCTGGTCATCAAGCACAAGATCGTGTCCAAAGCGGAGGATCGTAGAGTCGCTTTGGATTCGGTGAAGCCGTCCGGCGGCGGCCCGGAAGTTTGCGGCGAGCAACGGCGTTGACGCGCGCGTGGTGGAGTTGGCGTTGCGGGAGGCGAAGCGCGTGGTCCGCAAGAAACACGTGCTCATCACCGAGACGCAGCACGGCTTGGTGTGCGCCAACAGCGGCGTCGATGTCTCCAATGTTGACGGCGGCAAGACGGCGCGTTTTGCTGCCGCTCGATCCCGATCGGTCTGCTGCGCAAATTCATCGCAAGTTGAAGAAGCGGACGGGGCTCTACATTCCCGGTGATCATCGCCGACAGCTTCGGCCGTCCGTGGCGCGAGGGTTTGTGCGAAGTGGCGATCGGCGTTGCCGGAATGAAGGTGATTCACGACTATCGCGGCAAAGCCGATCCCTACGGCTACAAAATGCATGCGACGGAGGAAGCGGTCGCGGATGAACTGGCTTGCGTTGCGGGCCTGGTTTGCGGAAAAGATTCACGCATTCCAGCCTGTATAATTCGAGGTTACCCGTATCGCCGTGGTCGTGGTAGCGCACGGCAGCTTAGTGCGGCCGGCGGAGAAGGATTTGTTTCGTTAGCTACTGCCAAAGGTAATCCAACATTGACGGAACGATAGCGGTCCTTCGACTCGGACTGAAGTCCTCGCTCAGGAAAACACATCTTTAGTGAAGTCCTGGGTCAGGACGACACTTCGTGGCAAGAGTCGATGAATGCCACTGGGAATGCCTCGGCAGGAGCTGGGGATGACAGTAGGAGAACGGGATGCAAGGGCTAAGTTGGTGCAATCGGCAGACGCTTCAGAGGCACAACCTGGGATGATGTTCAGCGTCGGGTTTCTGCTCCGGTGCGGGCCGCGATCGAGAAAGTGATGACCGCGCTCGACGGAGGCGTGCTCAGCCGCGACGAATGTCGTGCTGCTGGCCAACTGCGAGGGCGACGATCTCTTCGGATTAGTGGTGGCAGCCAATCAACTGCGGCAGGTGTTGGTGGGCGATACGATCAGCTACGTGGTAACCCGCAACATCAATTTCACCAATGTGTGCTTCGTGGGATGCAAGTTTTGCGCGTTCAGTGTGGGTCCGCGCGATGAGACTGCGTACTTCCTGTCGCTCGACGAGATGGCGCACAAGTGCCGCGAGGCGGAGGAGTGGGGCGCGACCGAAGTTTGCATTCAGGGCGGACTGCCTCGCGATCTGCCGCCGTTTTATTATCGCGACATTCTGCGCGCGGTGAAGTCGGCGACGCCGCAGATGCACGCCCACGCCTTTTCGCCCATGGAGATGGTGTACGGCGTCGAGCTGACGGGCATGCCGGTGCGCGAATACCTGCTGATGCTGAAGGACAACGGTCTGGACACTTTGCCGGGCACGGCGGCGGAGATTCTGGACGACAGCGTGCGCCACGTGCTGTCGCGCAACAAATTGACCACCGCGCAGTGGTGTGAGGTGATCGAGACGGCGCACGAGTGCGGCATCCGCAGCACCTCGACCATGATGTACGGCCACAGCGAAACGCCGGAACACTGGGTAAACCAAATGCTACTGTTCCGCGAGATCCAAGCGCGCACGGGCGGCTTCACCGAGTTCGTTCCGCTGGGCTTCATTCATGAGAACACCTTGCTGTTTGCGCAAGGACTGGCGCGCGAAGGCGGCACGATGGCGGAGCATATGAAAGTTCATGCGCTGGCGCGGCTGGTGCTTGCCGGCTCCATCAATCACATCCAGGTTTCGTGGGTGAAGCTTGGCCGCGAGGCTTCGCAACTGGCGCTGCTGGCTGGGGCCGACGATTACGGTGGCACGTTGTTCGAGGAAAACATCTCGCGGCTGGCGGGATCGACCGCGGGCCAGTACACGTCGGCAGCGGAGTTCCAGGAAAGAATCGTCGAGTTAGGCCGCATTCCCGCGCAACGCAACACGCTCTACACGCAATACACCTACCCTCTGTCCAAGACCTACGGTTGAGCCGGTTGGCGGCCGGCGGCAACGCATGATCGCGGTCATCGGAGGCACTGGTCCCGAAGGCTCGGGGCTGGCGCTGCGCTGGGCGCGAGCAGGCGAATCGGTGGTGATCGGCTCGCGCGATGGCGAGCGCGCCAAAGCTGCGGCCGCGCAGATCGCGGAAAAAGCCGGCGTGCTGGGCAGCGTGGAAGGCATGGAGAATGCCGTCGCCGTGAAGATGTGCGACATTGTGGTACTGACGGTTCCGTTCGCCGGACAAGCCGAATTACTGAAGCAGTTGAAGCCTGCGTTTCGCCCAGGCACGGTGCTGATCGACGCTACCGTTCCGCTGGCGGCCGCCGTGGGCGGACGGCCGACGCGCGTGCTCGGCGTGTGGCAGGGATCGGCGGCGGAGCAGGCGCAGGAAATCGTGGGCAAGAATGTCGCGGTGGCTGCGGCATTTCATAGCCTGTCGGCTACGGTGCTGGCCGGCGATGGCGAAGTCGATTGCGACGTGATCGTGTGCAGCGATGATGACCGTGCCCGCCAGGTCGCGTCGGAACTGGCGGCCAAGATTCCGGGCGTGCGTGCTATCGACGGCGGCAAACTGGAGAACGCGCGCATTGTGGAAGCGATGACCGCGCTGCTGATCACCCTCAACATCCGGCACAAGGTGCATGGCGCGGGATGGCGGGTGACGGGGCTGGGAATTTAGAGGCAGTGGCCAGTGGCTAGTCACCAGAAGCGATCTCGGAGCGTTCTACATCGTCGCGTGCGTGCTCTTGCGATTGGATTTGCGACTTGGAGCGACCTCAGCAATGCCCGACAGAGCGACCGGGTTGCGGTCGGAAAATTGCACGATAAGAGAGAGCTGTCCACCCATGGCCTCGATATAGTCTCGCAAGGTGGAGATCAGCAAGTCGCTGCGCTTCTCAATCTTGGACACGCCCTCCTGTCCGATGCGCAGGGACTTTGCAATCCTTTGCTGTGTAAGCCTGCATGCTTGCCGGAGCTGCTGCAGCGTCATCTCCTCAGCAATGAGCTGTGCCGCGCGGGTTTCCACCTTCCTGCGTTGCGCGGGGCCAAGCTCACGAATAACGTGATTCACATTGCGTGGCATACTTACTTCCCTTTCTTCGCGCGCCAACGGTCCAGATGCGCCTGAAAGCGTTTATCGGCTTTTGCGATAAGACGCCTGTAAAATAGTTTCTCGCTCACGCCGGATTTGTCACCCGCCACAAGCAAGATGGCCTTGCGTGTTGGATCGAACGCGAATGCAACCCGCCATTCGCCGTCAGCCGCGCCAAAACCCAATTCCTTCATATTGGCGTGGCGGGAGCCGTACAGCGTGTCAGCGCGAGGCCTTCCCAATTGAGGCCCGAATCGTTGTAAAAGGCGGGCGAGAGCCAGGATTTCCGTGCGGACGTCCTCCGGTAGACAATCAAATTCCCGCGCAAACTCGTCGCCAACTTCAACGATCCATTTCGACTCCAAGCATACCTCCAAGTGCATATGCCGCGCAATGCATATCCGCCGATACCTTCACCGCCAGTTCAGCGGCTGGCCAGTCCTCCAGCCGTCTCGCCGCCGTCGATAACGTACACGTTTCCCGTGAGATAGGCAGCGTCGTCTGAGGCTAGAAAGGCGAACAGGGCAGCAATTTCTTCCGGCTGGGCATGGCGACCCAGCGGGATCTTCTGGTTGACGGCCTCCAGCATCTCATCGGAATATTCGGCGCGTTGCATGGGGGTGAGCACGTAGCCGGGCGCGACGGCATTCACTCGCACCTTGGGAGCCAGTTCCAGCGCCATCGAGCGGGTCAACTCGATTACGCCGGCCTTGGTGGCGTTGTAGGCGGCGTAGTAGGGATGTCCCACCATGCCGTTGGTCGAAGCCATGTTCAAAATGACGCCGCCGGACTGCTTCATCATGTAGCGTGCGGCCGTCTGCGCCACGTAGAAGACGCCGCTCAGATTGACGGCGAGGACTTTGCTCCAATCCTCCGGCGTAATGTCGAGAAACTTGTGGCGAAAGCTGATGCCGGCATTGTTGATGACGACGTCGAGGCCGCCCAAGGCGACCAGGATGTTGCCGAAGGCGTGCTGAACTTCCCTGAGCTCGGCAACATCGGCGCGAAAGGCGCCCACGATTCCAGGCAACGCGCGGCCGATTCTGTCGCACCCGTCCGCGTCGCGATCGAGAATCGCGACCTTGGCGCCTTCCTCAACCAAGCGAGCAGCCGTGGCCGCGCCGATACCGCTGGCGCCGCCGGTGATGACCACGCACTTCCCTTTCAGTCCTCGCATACCGGGTCCGCCCCCAGCATAACAAACGGCCATCTTTCCGGTGATTGGCGGAAGTCAGCAGCCTGCCCGCTCTGACCTGATAAACTTTGCGGCAACGAGTTATGGAGCGCTCACCTGCATCCTTACGAACCCGGCTGTTCGCCGATCCCGAGGGCAGGTTTGTGCACGATGTTGTGCTGGATTCCTGCCGGCGACATGCGTCGAAGATCGCGATGGTCGACGCGTCCAGCATACCGGTACAGCGCATTACCTATGCCGCTTATGGCGCGATGGTGGAGCGCGCCGCACGTGGACTGGTGGCGGCCGGCATTCGTCCGGGAGAGGTCGTCGGCATCTTCCTGCCCAACTGCTGGGAATTCGGAGTGGCTTATCACGCGGCCACTTTGGCGGGCGCCGTTCCCACCACCCTGAACCCCACCTACCGCGATCGCGAAGTCCGCTACCAACTGGAGAATTCTGACGCGGTCGCGCTCATCAGCGATGGTGCGCTGCTCACCGGGATCGATCTTAGCCTTCTGCCCTTGTTGCGGCGGGTATATACCGTGCGCGCGCCGGGGCCGAGCGGATCGCAGCCGTTCGACTCGCTATTCGAAGCAGCCGAGAGCGTGCATTTGCCAGCGCCAGAACGCGACTCGCGAGTGACGCTGGCGACGCTTCCCTACTCCAGCGGCACCACGGGCCTGCCCAAGGGCGTGATGCTGTCGCACTACAACCTGGTGGCCAATGTCTATCAGACGCTGATTCCGGGCGAGGACGGCGCGGTCAGCGGAGACGATGTCATGTTGTGCTTCCTCCCGCTGTACCACATTTACGGGCTGACGGTGGGCCTCAACCTGGCTCTGATTCGCGGCTGCACTCTGGTGTTGATGCCGCGCTTCGACTGCGAGAGTTCGTTGCGGCTTATCGCCGACGAGGGCGTCACCATTGTCTTGTGCGTGCCGCCCACGCTGCTGGCGTATTGCCAGGCTGCGGAGCAGGGGAAGTTTCCGACGCGAGCATCGCCTGAGCTGGGTGAAGTCGGGTGCTGCGCCGCTGGCGCCGGAGTTGGCGCGCCGCTTCACCGCCAGCACCGGCATTCCCATTCGCCAGGGCTACGGGATGACGGAAGCCTCGCCGGTCACGCATCTTGGCTTCCTGGCGACCGGAGCTGTACAAGCCGGAGTCGGTTGGCATGCCGGTGGCGCGACCGATTGCCGCGTGGTGGATGAGAAGGAGCAGGACGTTGTCCCCGGCGAGATCGGTGAGTTAGTGATGCGCGGGCCGCAGTTCATGCTGGGCTACTGGAAATCGCCCGACGCCACCGCCGCAGTCCTGCGCGACGGCTGGTATTGGACCGGGCGACATTGTGCGCGTCGATGAGGACGGGTTCTACTACGTGGTCGATCGCCGCAAGGAGATGATGAAGTACAAAGGATTCTCCATTGCGCCGGCCGAGGTGGAGAGTGTACTGCTGGAACATCCCACGGTGCGCGATTGCGGCGTGGTCTCGCGGATCGACGCTGCCGGAGAAGAAATTCCTTGCGCCTTCGTCGTGGTGCGCGAGGAGAAGCCGGCGAATCAACAGACGGCGGAAGAGCTACAGGCATTCGTGGCCGAGCGCCTGACCCATTACAAGATGCCGCGCGAGATTTATTTTGTGCAGAAGGTGCCACGCACCGCGTCGGGCAAGATCCTGCGACGTGAGCTGCGGAAGCTCGTTTAGGCTTCAACACCAAAGAAGTCGGCAAACATTGAAGTTGTCATCACGAGCGAAGCGAGGGATCTGCTGTTGCGCGAAATTCGCGTGGAGCAAATCCCTCTCTCAGTTGCTCAAATGTTGTCAGCTATTACTGTCCAGCACCGGACATGCTGTTTCCGGAATTGAACGTCACGCCAGTCTTGCTGTTGCTGAAATCGATCTCACTGATGGTGGAAGCTCCGTTACCATCCTGAGTAACGACCTGATTGTGGTCGGGCGCGGTAGAAAGTTGCTTGACCTGTCCGGTCGCGGAGGCCAATTCTTTCCCGTTCTTCACGAACTTCACCTGGGCGGTAGAGCCAGTGGTGTCACACTTCACGGTGTAGTCGCCGGCAGGCAGCGTCTTGCCGTTGAGTTGGACATCGTGGTTGAGCGTGACTTCCTGAGACTTGGAGGCGGCAAAAGCGCCAATGGAAAGGGTGAGCGCGAAGATAAAGAGGGTTACGCTTGCCAGTGTACGAGTCATTTTCTAGTCTCTCCTTACTTTTTGACTATCGTTCTGGCAGCCCATGCGGCGCATAACAACGCCCCAAGCGGGAGTTGGCCGGTTGCGGGATCTGCTTGCATTTCCCGCCCCTTCGCATAGAATGTGAGGCCGGGGTTAAACAGCACGGGGACGCCTTCAAGTTTCCCTCGAGTCTGTTCCGCCTGGGCCGCCAAACCGCTGGCGAAACACTCTGTTTGACCCCATTTTTTTGTTGATGCAACTGGAGTGCCAACCGACGCGACACTCCTACTTCAAGTATCCCTCACTTATATACGCCTGACGCGAGGGAAAAGTTCAAGCACGTTGAAACTTCAGGGCGTCGTGGTTTGGACGAATTGCGTCCGGCGACGTAAGCCGCGCCCATCTTCCCTTTTACAGTAATTTGCATTCCTTCACAGTGATTGACATCACGTTCACAACCACGCTCAAGTTTCTTCGGCGATTTACAAAAATCGCAACGGCGAAAACGGCTCCATGTCGAAATCTGGGCGCCGTCCCGTCAGCAGTTGCGTCATAACTTCCGCGGTCGCCGGCGCCAGCATGATCCCATCGCGATAGTGCCCGGTGGCTGCGTAGTATCCCGGCAAAGAAGTTGCGCCTAGAATAGGGAGTCCGTCGGGCGAGCCCGGGCGCAGTCCTGCCCAGGCATCGTGAATGCGCATCTCCCCGATCGCCGGCACAACCTTGACCGCAGCCCGGTGCAGACGTTGCGCGGTATCGGCATCCACATGCTTGTCAAATCCGGCCTCCTCGACGGTTGACCCCAGAAGCATGCGTCCGTCACTGCGTGGAACAATGTAGACATCCGGCGTGCGCACGACATGGCGAAGCAGCGGGCGGACGGCGTGCGCTCCCGCTTGCGGCACTACGCAAATCATCTGTCCTTTCACCGGGCGCGTCGGCATTCCAAAGGGTTTGATTTGCGAGGCCCATGCTCCGGCACAATTCACCACGGCCGCGGCCATGTAGAACGCCTTCGCGGTGCGCGCGCCGGTAGCTTGCCCGCCCAGCCTAGCCACTTCGGTCACGGCCGAGCCAGTCACGAAGTCGACACCCAGCTTGCGAGCGGCTTTTTCCAGGGCGCTGGCCAGCTTGCGCGGATCGACACTGCACTCGGGCAAAAGATAGGCACGTCCACGCAAGGCAATCAGCGGCTCTACTTGCGCCAGTTCCGCATCGTCCTCCAACGCCCGCGCCTCCCCACACGCTGGAAGTTCGCCGTCCGCAAAGAATGCGATTGTCCCGTCCGCGCGCAGGTCGGGTGATTCGAATGCCTCTGCCCTTAGCTCATTGATGAACTGCGGATACATGCGTCCACTGGCCGTAACCAACTTTGCCATTTCCGGAGGGTTCCCGGGATCGCAGTGCGCGATCATGCCGCCGGCGGCGTGCGTAGCCTCGCGGGCAGGTTCAGACTTCTCCACCACTAGAACGCTTGCGCCGCTCTGCCGCAGGCGCCGCGCCAGCGTCAGCCCAATTACACCTGCCCCAATGATGACAACGTCCCAGGTCTTCACTCTTCGATTGTAGAGGAGGAGTACCAGCGAAGGTCACTGGCGCACAGGCGACGGTGATAGCTGGCCATGATGCGGGTCGCTCGTGGCTGTCTCTTCCCAGTCAGTTTGACTAGGATGTCCGAGTGGGAGAAAATAGCTTTAGGCGCTGATCCCTCAGCGCCATCTTCTCGCAAGTGGGCCTGTGGCGCAGCTGGGAGCGCGCTTCCATGGCATGGAAGAGGTCGTCGGTTCGATCCCGACCAGGTCCACCAAATCCCTCCCTAACGTGACGGCGAGCGTTCCGCAAGCGACTACTGTCGTGTCTCCAAATTGGCGCGATCAAGAGACTCTAACCCGCCAGGCTTCGCCAGTTGATTCGCGGCGGCAGGAGTGCTGCGAGCAGGGCGGAACGGACTGTGGTAACTTTCCAGATACTCTGACCTTGAAGCCGCGAATCGAGGCTCTACAATAGCGGCTATATCGCCTTTCGGCAGAGTTTAGTTTGCCTTCGAGAGGTCCAGATGAGACGCATACTTGTTCGCTGTATTGCGATTCTGTTCGTGATAGCTACAGTGATCTCGGTGCAGGCGCAAGAGACGACGGACGGCTCCGAGCAAACTCCGATTCGTAAACCCGCGAAGAAGGTTGCGGGCATGCCAGCCTACATGGCCTGCTTCGGCGATGGACCCAAGTGGAGCGTACAGTTTGTTTCCTGGGGCGCGCGATATTCCGGGATAGTCAATCAGCCCGATCAGGACCTGCTCGGCGGTTTTTTCTGGCTGGCAGACGAGAAGGCCTGGGTGTGGCAGATGAGCAGCGGCAATACCCTGACCGCCAAAATCCGGAAGGCCGAGTGCACCGAACCCGGGGAGAAGCCAACGCTCCCCTACGCAGCCACCATCTATTTGCCGAACGGCGACATCCTGGGCGGCTGCTGCCGCAGGTTAAGGGCGGGTGAAGGTCCGGCCTCCCCGCAAAACCCGCCCGCCGTCAGCCCTCCGCACAAGTAACCACCAGCTTGCGGCAATAACGCTTGCTAGTCGCGCTTCCCCGGCAGTTGTGCGCCACTGATGGAAGCGTCCAGCAACTCCATGTAATGCAGTACCGGCAACCGATGCCCGGCTTCATTCAACAGCGCCCCAATTTGCAACTGGCAGCCAGGATTACCGGTCGCCACCGCCTCAGCCGGTGTCGCGACAATCATCTCCACCTTCCTCTGGCCCAGGTGGTGAGCTGTTTCCGGCTGAACCAGACCGTAGAGACCGGCCGAACCACAGCAGCGTGCAGCATCAGCAAGCTCCAGCAGCTCCAGTCCGGGGATGGTGCGCAGCATGGCACGCGGTTGCTCGCGCAACCCTTGCGCATGTTGCAGGTGACAGGGATCGTGGAAGGCAACCTTTAACGCTATGGGATGCCGGGGCGCGCGCGGTTTCAATTCCGCCAGCACCTCCGAGACGTCTTTACACTTAGCGGAGAACGCGATGGCGCGATCACGGTAGGTGGGATCGTCGCGCAGCAGGTATCCATAGTCCTTGAGCGCGGCTCCGCAACCAGCCGCATTCACCACGATGGTATCGACTGCCAGAGGTTCGAACAGGTCGATCAAACGGCGCGCGTCGTTCATCGCGTCGTGTTCCCGGCCCAGGTCTTTCTGAAGCGCTCCGCAACAGCCCTGGTCCGGCGGAATCAGTACTTCACAGCCTTCGGCTGCCAGGACGCGCGCCGTGGCCGCGTTTACCTGACCCAGGAAGACGCTCTGCACGCAGCCGGTCAGCAAGGCGACGGTGCGGCGCTTCTCGCCCTGGGCAGCGATGCGCGGCGGCAAGCTCACCGAGGTGTCGCGATGACGCAGATCAGGCAGCATCCGCTCCATGGTGCGCAAGCTGCGCGGCAGCAACGAGGTCAGGGAGAGGGCCCGTGCCAGGCGTTGTATTCCCAGCGTCTGATAAGCCCGCAGAGGTGCGATCAGCTTACGCATGCGTTTGGGCCGGCTGAACACTGCGGCGATCATTCTTCGCAGCGCCCGCTCATGCAGCGGCCGGCGATATTGCTCCTCGATCTGGGCGCGCATGGCTTCAATCAGCCGCCCGTACTTGATTCCCGACGGACAGGAAGTGGCACACGCCTGGCATCCCAGGCAGTGGTCGAAGTGGGAGACGTAAAGCTCGGTTAAACCCACCTCGCCCGCGTTGGCCATGTTCATTAGATGAATGCGCCCACGCGGCGAGTCCTGTTCCTTTCCCCACAGCGTGTAGGTGGAGCAGGTTTGCAGGCAAAAACCGCAATGGACACAGGCATTCAGAAGCTCCGCATCCGGGGAATGGTGCTCATCGAGTTTATTTCTGCTGGCGTTGGCCGGCGTTGCGAGCTGCGGTGTCATATGCCCCCCACGAAACGTCCCGGATTCAGGACCTGGTCCGGATCGAATTTCTGCTTAATTCGTTGCATCAGAGGAAGCGCATCTCGTACCGTGCCCCACACCTCCAGTTGGCTTTTCATGGCTACCGGGCATTGCGACACGGTCAGCGTCCCCGCGAGGCGTTCGACTTCGCGGCGCAGGACCTGTAGCACGGCGGCCAGCGGCTGTAGGCCGGCGGCATCCAATCGCACCTCGGTCAATCCAGTGCCTTGCGCCACCAGGGTAACTGAAACCCCAGCTTCCTTCGTGTGCAGGAAAACAGCATCGCACAGCGATCCAATCTGCGATGGCAGGACACTGCATTTGCAGATCATCGAAGTGCTGGCGTTGACGAACAGTTTCTGCCGCTCCATCCAGACGTCGCCGGCACAATCCATAAACTGATGCGCGCCCGCAATGCGGCCCAGCTTGGCATATTGGTCCTGCAAGGATTCGGGAATACCCTCGAAGCGGATGTGGATAAAAATCTCGTCTGCGTGGCGGGCACGAATCTGAAGCCCGGTGTAAACCAGATGCGAATCCAGAATGGCGAGCACCAGCTTTTCCGCTTCCGACGCGCTGGGCAGCATGGCGGCGAAGGTGGCCGTAGCCACCGGGACGGGGTGCAGACGGAACACAGCTCGAGTGATCACACCCAGGGTTCCGAGCGAACCAATGGCCAGCTTGGTCAGGTCGTAGCCGGCAACATTCTTCACGACCTTGCCTCCGGCTTTGATCACGCTGCCGTCCGGCAGCGCCATTTCCACACCGAGCACCAGGTCGCGAATGGCGCCGTAACGGATGCGCAAGGTCCCGCTCTCCGCCGTTGCCAGCACCCCGCCAACCGTGGCGTGCTCCGGTTGCATGGGATCGGCGCCCAACTGCTGACCATGCTCGCGGACCACGCTCTGCAACTTGGCGATGGTGCAGCCAGCCTCCACCGCAACCGTCATGTCGCCCCAGGCATGTTCAATCACCTGATTGAGCCGCTCCAGCGAGAGCACAAAATCCGCCTGGCGCGGGCGATTTCCCAGCCCCAACTGTGTGCCCCCACCGCGCGGAATGATGCTGAGGCCGGCAGAAGCGCAGTATTGGAGCACCTGCGCGATTTCCAGCGCGTTCCCCGGTGCAAGTACGCCCGCCGGTTGAACCGCGTCCACCGCATCCTCGGGCGTCCCCGGACGCAGGTGCTCCGGTCCCACGATCGCACTTAGTTCTATCCACGCTTCTTTGGTCTGTATTTCAGCTTGGCTCATGATTAAACTCCCGTTTAGATCGCCGGTTCCCCGACTAATACCGTTGCGCCAGCCCAGCTAACTCGATCGGGTGTGGCTCGTAGGCGACCGGCCGTTGCAGCTTCGCGTCGGTGCCGGGAAACATCTTGGTCGGATTGCAGAGATCGTAGGGATCGAAAGCCGAACGCAGACGCTGCATGGCGTCCAGATCAGCCGGAGAAAACATGACCGGCATGAACATCTTTTTCTCTTCCCCAATCCCATGTTCCCCGGTGATGGACCCGCCGGCTTCCACGCACAGCCGCAAAATGTCTTCGGCCAGGGTCATAGCTCGTTCCTCTTGCCCGGCAATGCGGCGGTCGTACAGCACCAGGGGATGAAGATTTCCGTCTCCGGCATGAAAGACATTGGCCACGCGCAGTCCGGCGTCGGCGCTGATGCGATCGATTTCTCCCAGCACCCTCGGCAATGCCGTGCGCGGGATAACGCCGTCCTGCACCAGGTAGTTCGGCGAGATCCGGCCCACGGCCGCAAACGCCGCTTTACGTCCTTTCCACACCGCCATGCGTTCCGGCTCGGACTTCGCCAGGCGAATCTCCCAGGCGCCGCACGCCTGGCAGATTGGGCCTACCTGCTCCATCAGCAACTCAACTTCGCGCGCCGACCCGTCAAGTTCCACCAGCAGCAGCGCCTGGCAATTGGGATAGTTGGCATGGACTGCGGCTTCAGCGGCTTCCAGCGCCAGCTTGTCCATAATCTCCATGGCCGCGGGAAACATTCCCGATGCGATAATGTTGCTGACCGCCGCTCCCGCCTCGCTGCTGGAATTGAAGGCTGCCATCAATACCTGAATGGTTTCAGGCTTCTTGATGATTCGCAGCGTGACCTTGGTAATGATCCCAAACGTTCCTTCTGAACCAACGAAAGCTCCCACCAGATCGTAGCCCGGCTGGTCCAGGGTGGTGCCGCCCAGATTAAGCAGCGTGCCGTCGGAGAGCACAACCTCGAGACCGAGAATATAGGTGGTCGTCACCCCGTACTTGAAGCAATGGGCCCCGCCGGAATTCTCCGCCACATTGCCCGCGACGGTGCAGACCACCTGCGACGACGGGTCCGGGGCATAAAAATAGCCGCGGGGGGAAACCGCGGCGGTTATGGCGGAATTCGTCACGCCCGGCTCAACCACGACCCGGGCGTTGGGCAGATCAACCTCCAGGATGCGATTCATCCGGGTGACGCTGATCACCACGCCTCCCTTCACCGGCAGCGCTCCGCCACTTAGTCCGGTGCCCGAGCCGCGCGCGACCATGGGGATTTTCTCCCGGTAGCACAGCTTCATCACGGCCTGCATTTCTGCGGCGGTTGCGGGCAGCAGCACCAGGTCAGGCACCACCCGGAACAGGGTCAAGCCGTCGCACTCGTAAGTCCGAAGCTGCTCCGGCCCACTCACCAGGCCGGCATCTCCAACAATGGAACGAAATTCACTTACCAACCCAGCGTTCATTTCCAACACCTCGAGGATGGCGCTTTGCGGGCCTTAGGATGGACGATTGGTGTACCCAATGAAAACCCCCGGACGGGGAGATACGGTTCGGTTTTAGCACTTGCGAATCTAAGCGGCGGTGACGGCTGTCACACTACAGGATGTCAAGGTTGGTGCGGTACGGGAGCGGCCGCACGCAGTGGGCAAGTTCAATGTTCCAGATGGGGCCCAGTGGATCTGGTCATCCAAGAGACCGGAACAGCGAAAAGGGCCCAGCGCACTGGACCCTTCTGTTGAGACATCGGCGTGTTGTAACCCTACCTGCGCTGAGCCATCCCGCCGACCAATGTGCGGAAGACAATCGTTAGTTCTTGGTGTTAGCAAGAAACGGCTGCGAGGCGATGTTCAGGACCGACTTCTGGGCTTCGATCATCGCATCGGCGCCGCGCTGGAAAGCGTCGACAACCACCGTGGCCGGGCCGCCGGCCGCACCCAACTGCTTCTTGGTGCCCTCGAAAATGGCCTTGTTCTGCTGGCTGGCGAAGTCCAGGACTTTCTTCTGAGCTTCCACCGAGCTTTGCACCGACTTCTGGATGGTCGCGCTGACGCCGCTGGCGATCTTGCCATAGGCTTCGGCGCGCACGGCGGTGATGTCGGCGGCCGACTTGGTCTGCTCCACCACCAGGTCAATGGCGCTCTTCTGGGTGTCAATGACGGTTTGCACGGCCTGGCTGGCCACGCCAAAAACAAAGGCGGGCGGAGCCACCGGCAAGAGGCTGAAGGCCTGCTGCCAGGCGCCGAGCCACTCGGCGGTCTGGGCGGCGGCGATGTCCAGGGTCTGCTTTTGCAGCTTGGCGACTTGCTCCACGCTGTTGACGATTACGGGGGAAAAGATGTCTACCATCTCGGCCTTGGTGGCGGCGGTAGTCGTGGTCGACGGGCTTGACTTAGAGGTCTTTGGCATGGTCTGCTCCTTAAAGGACGGCGGTCAGGATGATGTTGCGTATTATGCTGCAATGCAACATAACTTAATCATACCCCGCTTTGGCCGCCTGTCAAGCCCAAAATGAGAAGAACTGCGGTCCCGCCCCTGCTCATCAAGAAATACGAGAACCGGCGTCTTTACAATACGGTGACCAGCCAGTACATCAACCAGGAGCAGGTGGCGCAACTGGTGCGCGACGGCCACGACCTGCGGGTGGTGGACGCCACCACCGGGGAGGACGTGACCCGGCTGGTCCTGGCGCAGATTGTGGTGGAAGATGCCAAGACCCCGGACTCCATTTTTCCCCTCGATGTGCTGCGCCATATGATCCTGGCCTCGGGCCGCGCCACCCAGGAAAACGCCTTGCGCTACATGCAGGGCATGATGGACCTGTACCAGAACGCCTATCGCGCCCTGCCTCCGGCGGCGAACCCGTTCGGCTTCCTGCCCGGACCCTGGAGCCAGCCGGGAGCTGAGCGAGGACCAGATGGCGCCGGAGAGCGTCGCACCCCGGCAGCCGGAGCAACCGCGCCCACGGATGAGGTGGAAGAGCTAAAGCAGCGAGTCGCAGAACTGGAGTTCTTGCTGACCAGGCGCGCGCCAAAGAAAAAAGCTGACCTTAAGCGTCCGCCCAAAGCAAAATCTCGCCGCAAGCCTTGACGCACTGCGGCACACGAATCTAGGCTGTTCCCGAACATTCAATAATCCGAGGCAATCATGGATATAAGAACCGTAGGAGTAATTGGAGCGGGCACGATGGGCAATGGCATTGCCCATGTCTTCGCCAAAAGTGGGTACAAGGTCGTGCTGGTTGATGTCGAGCAGCGCTTCGTCGATCGCGGCCTGGAAACCATCCGCAAGAACTTAGAGCGTGAAGTGACCAAGGCCAAACTGACGGCCGAGCAACGCGACCAGGCCCTGGGCAGCATCACTGCCGTGATCGATCGCAAGCATCTCGCCGGCTGCGACTTCATCGTCGAGGCCGCCAGCGAACGCTTCGAGATCAAGGCCGAACTGTTCCGCGACCTGGATGCGATGTGCCGGCCGGAAGTAATCCTCAGCTCGAACACCTCATCCATTTCCATCACGAAACTGGCCGCGGTGACGACGCGGCCCGACAAAGTCATCGGAATGCATTTCTTCAATCCCGTCCCGGTGATGAAATTGGTCGAAGTGATCCGCGGATTGGCAACCTCGAACGAGACCTACGCTACCGTCAAAGCCCTGGCTCTGAAGCTGGAAAAAACTCCGGTTGAGGTAAATGACGCTCCAGGATTCGTCTCCAACCGCGTGCTGATGCCGCTGTTGAACGAAGCCATGTACGCCGTGATGGAAGGCGTGGCCACGCCAGAAGCCGTGGATGAAGTCTTTAAGCTGGGGATGGCGCATCCCATGGGCCCGCTGACGCTCGCGGATTTCATTGGGCTCGATGTCTGCCTCGATATCATGCGCGTGATGCAGTCCGGTCTCGGCGATCCCAAGTACCGCCCCTGTCCGCTGCTGATCAAAATGGTGGATGCGGGATGGCTGGGGCGCAAGTCAGGCCGTGGCTTTTATCAATACTGAGCAGGAGAAAGCGTGCCGCTCAAATTGCTCCATGCTGCACCAGGATGAGGTGGTCGCCATGGAAGGCCGTCCGCTCTACGTGTTAAACGCGCTTCAGATTCTAGCGGCCATCGTTGCCTTATGGATGCTGGTTAGGTGGAAGACCCATTGGAACGCCATGCGATACATCGGTACGGTACTGACCGTAGCGGGTATTAGCATGGTTGCGGTCGCTCGCTGCCAACTCGGCAAGTCTTTCTCCGCAAGAGCGGAGGCTCACGAACTCGTGACCCATGGCCTGTACTCGAAAATACGCAACCCCATTTATGTTTTCGGAAACCTGTATGTGGCGGGTCTTCTACTGGTCTTGCAGCAGCCTATCCTCGTGATCGTCCTCGCGATCTTGATTATCGTTCAGGCGGTTCGCGCCCGGCGCGAGGCGCGAGTGCTGGAGGCGGCTTTTGGCGATGCTTATCGCCAGTACAGGAGCAAGACCTGGTTCTGACTAGCAGGTCCTAACGAACGCTCAGCTTCGCCTGGTACGCTTGCGGCTCTTCCCTGCTTCGGCCTTACGCAGGGGATCGATCGGCTCGTAACCCATTTCAGCCGACAGAATCTTCACCAGCTTCGCCAGCACTCTGGTTCGTGCCCAGTATTTGTCATTGCCCTCGACCAGCGTCCACGGCGCAGCGGCCGTGCTGGTCTTCACCAGCATCTGCTCCACTGCTTCCTCGTAAGCTGCCCATTTCTCGCGGTTGCGCCAATCTTCTTCCGTCAGCTTCCACGACTTGTAGCCGATGGCTTTGCGTTCATCGAAGCGGCGCAGCTGCTCCTCGCGCGAGATGTGGATCCAGAACTTCACCAGGATCACGCCAAAGTCGCGCAGTTGCCGTTCGAAGGAATTGATCTCCTTGTAGGCGCGCTTCCATTCCGCTTCGCTGGCGAATCCTTCCACCCGCTCCACCAGCACGCGGCCATACCAGGAGCGATCAAAGATGGCGATCTGTCCACGCTCCGGCAGCCGCCGCCAGAAGCGGTAGAGATAGTGCCGGGTTTGATCTTCGCCATGCGGCGCGCTGATGGGATAAACGACGTAGCCGCGCGGATCCAGCTTCTCGGTGATGCGCTTGATGGCGCCGCCCTTGCCCGCCGCATCCCAGCCTTCGAACACGATAATGACCGGACGCTTCTGCAGGTAGACCTGATATCCCAGCTCGCGCAGTTGAATTTGCCGGCGCGTTACCTCGCGCACATAGGACTGCGCGGTCCAGGGTGTGGGTAAGATCCAGGGTCTCCAGCATCAGTGGCCGCCTTCGGTCAGGGAGTCCATGGCGGCGCGCAATTCGGCGTCTTTGGAGAATTCGGCAGCAACATCGCGTGGGCGGCGCTTTGGCGCCCAAGTTCTTTTCCATGGCCCGATGATGGTCTCGAACACTTTCTTCCGCGCGTACCACTTCGAAGTCGCTTCGACGATGGTCCAGGGTGCGTATTCCGACTCGGTCAGTCTCCAGCATCTCCTCGGTTGCCGCCAGATACTCGCCGTATTTCTTGTGCCGGGCCCAGTCGGCCTTGGTCACGCGCCACGCTTCCAGCGGGTCTTCCTGGATCATTTCGAAGCGTCTGCTCTGCTCCTTCCTGCTGATGTGCAGAAAGAATTTCAGGATCACGGTGCCATCGTCGGCCAGCATGCGCTCAAATTCGATGATGTCGCGGAACGCCTGCTGCCAGGACTTCTCCGGAATCGTGCCCTCCACCCGCTCCTCGAGCACGCGACCGTACCAGCTGTGATCGAAGATGACCATCTCGCCGCGGTTCGGCGCCTTCAGCCAGAAGCGCCACAGCCACGGACGCTGCTGCTCGTAGGTTCGCGGCGCGGTGATGGGATAGAGTTTGAAGCCGCGCGGATCCAGGCGCTGGGTCAGCGCCGCTATGGTGGTTCCCTTGCCCGACGCGTCCCAGCCTTCGAAAACAATGAGCGTGGGCACACCGTTGTCCCAGCACGCTTTCTCCAAATCGTACAGGCGCAACTGCAAGCCGGGAACAGCGCGCTTGTATTCTTCCCGGGAAAGCTTCTTCTTCAGGTTGATGTTTTCCAGCATGGCGGAAGGTCAATTCTACTTAGGTACGAACGCTTTTGCGCCGGACAGACGGGGCGGGACACCTCAGTCGAATCTTCCGGCTCGTGCGCCCCAGAGAGGATAATGAGAAATGCTCATGTCGCTCTTGTATAGCTATCTCTTCCCCGCCATGTGGATCAGTTATTCGGCCTACTGGTGGGCGATGTCGAGAGATGTGAAAGAAACCGAGCGCCAGGAGTCCGCGCCGTCCAGGATTACGCGTCTGCTTTTGATTATTTGCGCGTTCGCGCTTCTCTGGCTACCCAGCGTTCCCCTGCCGTGGCTGAACCAGCGATTTCTTCCGCTGGGCGTCTGGTGCTTCTGGAGTGGCGCGGTAGTGACCGCCGGTGGTCTGCTCTTCTCGGTCTGGGCGCGACGTCACCTGGGAAAAAACTGGAGTCAGGCCGTCACCCGGAAGGAAGATCACGAACTCATTACAAGTGGGCCCTACGCGCTGGTCCGTCATCCTATCTATACCGGGCTTCTGCTGGGATTTATTGGTTGCGCGGTAGCCCGTGGCGAATGGCGCGGGTTGCTGGCTGTTGCCCTTGTTTTTGTCGCCCTATGGCGCAAACTACGGCTCGAGGAACAATGGATGCGTGCGCAGTTCGGCGAGCCATACGAAACTTACTCCCGTCGCGTGGCCGCGCTGGTGCCATATATCGTTTGAGCCAGGCTTTCAGCGAGGAAGCACGGTGAGCACAACTGAACTGTCATACCTCTTGTGTATACTTTTGACCGCGACGGCGCTCCATCGCCAATAAGTCGGCGCCTGCAATCGCGTCGGGTCAGACGAGTTCTAGCTCCTTTCGGAAAACACCTTATGCTTTTGACAAAATTTGCTGCCGCTTTGCTGTGCTCCGTGACCTCATTAGCCGCCCAGAACCTTCCCGCCGGGACCGCGCTTCCGGTCATGTTGAACACGACTCTCAAGTCCGCGGACGCCAAGGCTGGGGAAAAAATCGAGGGAAAACTCATGCAGCAAGTCCTGTTGCCCTCGGGCGGGAAAATCAAGTCGGGATCGCACGTGACGGGACACGTGGTCGCGACCGACACAACCGGACCGGAGAAACGCCTTAGCGTGATGTTCGACAGCCTCCAGGACCAGGGACGCATCCTTCCATTGAATGTCGGCGTGCTTGCCATAGCCGCCTCGGAGAGCGTTTTCCAGGCCAAGACTCCCATCGATGCCGCCTCCACTTACGAATCCTCCTATGGGTGGACCACCAAACAAGTGGGCGGCGACGTGGTATTTCGCGGTCGTGGGTATATTGCCTCGCCCCAAGGGAAGGTCGGACGCTGGAATGGCGCCGGAGCTTGGGGGAAGTTGACGGCTGGCGGCGATTGTCCGCCTAAGGATGTCAACGATCAAGTGCAGGCCTTATGGGTGTTTTCGACTACCGCGTGCGGAATCTATGGCTTTGAGGATCTGAAGCTCACTCAGTTGGGAAGCACTCCTCCCATGGGACAAATTACGTTGGAATCGACGAAGGAGATCCTCGTCCGGGAAGGCAGCGGTTGGCTGCTACTGGTCAACGCAGCCCCAATCGGAGCCGGACATCGGCCCTGAGAAATAACTGTCGGCGGGTCTGACCAGTCGTGTTAGGCGGCTAAGATTCGAGGGCCGCAATCATGGTCATCGATTACAACGGCAGCTGCATCTTTTCCAAAAGTTGGATGTAACGCGGGTTCTGGTGCAGGCCCTTCAACAGCCAGTCGGTCTTGAGATACGTCAATCCAGAGTCGTGCTGTTGGTAGGCCCGCTCCAGCCAGTCGAGCGCTTTGTCCGCCTCCCCGCGATATGCATAGACTTCAGCGATATTGTATGCCGCACCGCTACCATGAGTGGTGATGAGTTCTTTCAATGCGGCTTCCGAAGCCGGTTGACGGCCCAGGGAGTGATACGCCATTGCCTTACCGGCTAACTTCAATCCATCGTTGGTCTCTTGCTGCATCTCCACCAGGGCTTCTTGCGGGCGCCCTCGCGCCAGTAAGATCTGGCCCCGCTCAAAGTGAACGAATCCCTGTTGAGGGTCCAGGTCCAGAGCTTTCTGCAATGCCGTGTTGGCTTCGTCGTACCGTCCGGTTTGGGAGAGATCGCCTCCCAGGAACAGATAGCAGTAAGAGCACAGCGGATCTAAGGCGACTGTCCGCTTCCGTAACTCGATAGCTTCGTCCAGACGGCCCCGCGCTTCCTCCAAGTCTGCGCAGAGAAGCAAGTAGGTCGACACTTCCTGGTTGCAGCGCCGCCGCTTTGTTCAGGGCAGCTTCGGCGCCGTTCCAATCGAAGTCATAATCCTGACGTACACCCGCCAACGCAAGGTATCCGTCGGCCGAACGCGGATCAAGAGCGATGGCGTGTTCCGCATCTGCGCGCGCCCGGCGAACTCCTTCGCTCGTGTCCATGAAGCCGTCAAAAGCCATGTTAGAAAGCACGTCTGAGCGGAGCGCCCAGGCCGGCGCGTAATTCGCATCCAAGCTGATTGCCTGGTCGGCGTAAGCCAGGGCCTTCTCGTAGTTGGCCTTGTTCGATCCTCGATTCAAGAAATACGCGGCTTGCAAATAAGCCTGGTAGGCGGCGGGATTGGTGACCTTCGGCTCCGCAGGCTCGGAGGTTGCGTTGGCGCCGAGCAGCTTGATTTGCAGTGCCTGAGCGACAGCACGGGCGATTTGATCCTGCACCGCGAAGATGTCTTTGAGCTCGGCGTTGTATTCTTCCGACCAAAGCTGAAAGCCATCATTCACTTTGGTGAGCTCGGCGGTAATCCGGACATGACTACCTTCCTGCCGCACGCTTCCCTCCAGGATGTTGGCCACGTTCAGCTTCTGCCCCACGGCCCGTAAGTCTTCATTCTTGCCTTTGAACTGAAAGGCGGAAGAGCGCCCCGTAACCTTTAGCCCGGGTACTTTGGCGAGCTCGTTGGTCAGTTCTTCGGCCAATCCATCGGAGAAATATTCCTGGTCTTTTCCCGGGCTCATGTCGGCAAAGGGCAGTACCGCGATGGACGCTGTATTCATCTCCGCGGCGTGCGTCCGGATGCCGGCTTCTCCAAAAGTAGCCTCCCACCGCTGCCAACAACAGAGAACGACAGCCAGAACGCCCAGCTTGCGAGCCAGATTCGTTCTCGTCACTGGCGAATCTGCTCCGCGGCCGATGCCGCTGCTTCGGACTCCGCGATCAGTGTCCGATCCGCGCTGCAACCTTTGCAAGTCTGTCTTTATTTCGGAGGCGTGCTGGTAGCGCAGCCCAGGATCCTTTTCCAGGGCCTTCAGAATGATGTCGTCCAGTCGGGTAGGCAGCTCCGGATTCAACCGCAGAGCAGGCGCCGGATCGCGATTGAGGATTGCGTCGAAGATGGCGGCCGGGGTGTCGCCCCGGAAAGGCATTGTTCCCGTCGCCATTTCGTAGAGCACCGCTCCGAAAGAGAAGATGTCAGTGCGCGCATCCAGTTCCTTGCCCTTAGCTTGCTCAGGCGACATGTACTGTAGCGTGCCCACCGGAACGCCAGGGAGCGTCAGCGAGGATGGTTTTGTGAGGGCGTCATCGGCGCCGGACGCAGCGATCGTTGTTTGCACCACTTGCGCCAGGCCGAAGTCCAGTATCTTGGCGTGTCCGCGGTCGGTAACGAAGATGTTCGCAGGCTTAAGATCACGATGAACGATGCCCTTGGCATGGGCAGCGTCAAGGCCGTCGGCGATTTCGATGGCGAGCGCCAACAGCACATCCGTCTCTAGGGGCCGCCCGGCAATGAGGTCCTGTAGAGCCTTACCTTCAAGAAATTCCATGGCGATGAAGGTTTGGCCGTCCGCTGCGCCGATCTCATAAATGGTGCAGATGTTGGGGTGATTCAGCGCGGAAGCAGCCTGCGCTTCCCGCTCAAAACGCGCCAGAGAGTGGGGATCGTGCGCCGACTCATCGGGCAGAAACTTCAGCGCGACGAAGCGATGCAGAGTGAGGTCTTCGGCCTTGTAGACAATCCCCATTCCGCCGCCACCCAGCTTCTGGACAATGCGGTAATGCGAGATAGTTTGGCCGATCATTGCCGCGAATCTTACGTTGGGTTAATCAGGCAAGTCAATGAACACCAGTATGTTGATGTCGGCCGCTGAGCTCGGTCAGGCAGCGGTGGGTCGGATGGCGCTGCTGCCGACGTATTACTGCCCGAACGGCTGAGTCCCGTTAGTGCGCTCTTACGCCATCCCGCCCCTCGGCGCGACGCGGAGGACCTGTTGTAGAGTCTTCGGCCAGTTTTCGACGAGCCGTTGTCCCAGTCGGCTACCGGTCTTATGGACGTGCTGGTGCAGCAGTTCGCGCACCGCACTCCGGCGCTGGTACAGAATGTCATGGGACATGCCGACCTGCGCGCGACGATGATTTCGGATCTCGCGTCGCTGGCGGGAGGCGATCGAGGACTGGAACAGCCGGACTATGTGAGGTTACGACACAAACCGAAGACTTGGTTGGGAACGCGCTGGCATGGCCACAGCCAAGTACATGCTGCGCAAGAACTTACTGGAGCCGACGATCGGACTTGAACCGATGACCTGTCGATTACGAATCGACTGCTCTACCAACTGAGCTACGTCGGCTTGGCTCGATTGTAAATGTCATGGGAGGTTACCGTAAAGGGACATCCGGCCCGGTTTTCCACTGTTTTCAGGGATTTCCACTTGCTTCGCAACTGCTGTCTCCGGATAATGAATGCAAGCTCAGCTGGCGACTCCGAGCTTACATGAATCGATATTGTCGAGCGGACGTTCTTCGGATCCTGCACATCACGGCCCAAGCAACTTGTGGGCTGGCAACGGGCAGGACTTGTTCCTATTTCCGAGACGTTTACCTTCTACGACCTCCTCCAGCTTAAGAAGATTCGCGACCTTCGCGCCAAGAAAGTGCGGCCGGCGGTAATTCGCGAATCGTTGCAAGCGATGCAGAAGCAAGTGGCCGGCATGGAGAACCCATTGCTCGAGGCGAGCGCCTTCAGCGTTGGTTCGCGCGTGGCCTATCGCCATCAGGGCCACGCGGTGGAGCCGATCGCGGGGCAGTTTGTGCTCGAATTTGGCCCGGTGGGGACAGTGGTATCGACGAACTCGGTGGATCTCCTGCCGGCAAAGTAAAGCCGATCGCTCAACTACGACGATGTCAGTTGAGCTATTCGCCCGCGGCGTGGCGATGGAGGAGCATCCCAGCACCCACGACGAAGCCATTCGCACTTATCTGCGGGTGCTGGAGATTGAGCCGGAGCACGCCGCCACCCATATCAATCTGGGCACGCTTTATTACAATCGGCAGGATTTTGTCTCCGCTGAAAAACATTATCGCGCTGCCGTCGCCGCCGACGCGCGTTATGCTCTAGCCTACTTCGACCTCGGCAATGTGCTGGATGAGACTGAGCGGATTCAGGATGCGGTCATCGCCTATCGAACTGCAATCCAACTGGCGCCTACCTACGCCGACGCGCATTACAATCTGGCCCTGGCTTACGAACGCCTGGGCCAAGCCCGGCGCGCCCTGCTCCATTGGAAAACCTACCTCAAGCTCGACAGCAGCGGGCCTTGGGCAGTTCATGCCCGAAACCAGGTCGCGCGCATCCTGGAAACGGATCCGCTGAAGATCGTCTACAAGCGACAGAGGTAACCAGCTTCATTAAGGGTAGAGCGGCGCTTCAGCGCCGCGTTCGCCAATCGAATCGATAGATCGCTGGGGCTGAGCTGGTCAGTTCCCCAATGACCAGCTCAGCCCCAGCTTTCGTATAACTCGGCCTCGACGCCAGTCTGAAGGCTGGCTCTACCCTTACTCCTAAGGAGACCCTGATTAAGTCAATGCCGATGCCCTCAGCGGCTAAAAAGCCGGGTTCGTTTGCTCGACTTTGCGGACGCCTGAAGGCGGTCCCTTTCAAAGCAATACTTAATCAGAGCTTACCTAACAATCGATGTTTGAGACGCAGGCAATCAGTCCGCCGGAAGTCGCTTCTCGTATTCATCCCTGGCCTTGGTGTAGACCGCCCAGAAGGCAGCCGGTTCGCGGCCTTCCAGACGATCGACCAACACCGCCAGATGAGAGTGCCAGCCAGGACCGACCGCGAGCATCGCTTTGCGATCGCGCAGCCGGCGATGGGTGACAACCAGTCGAACTTTGTCACCCTGCGGAGTCAATTCAAACGTGACTTCCGAAGGTCCATCCTTGCCGCTTCCCCAGGTTAGACTCAGCAGCCGCGGCGCTTCGAAGCGGGTCACGTTGTGCTGCGTCTTCTGGCCCTCCTCAGCGCCTTTGAACTGCTCGGGAACCGGTGCGGTATTTTGTGAAAGGCTCGAGTGACGGAAGGTCAGCTCGACCGACCCGCCCACGCGCTGCTCCATTTCGCCCGGATGCCAGCCACTTTGCGCGCTTGTCCGACTCTGTCAGATAAGCCCACACACGCTCGATAGGCCCGGGCAGCACTCGTCTCGAAGCGAAGCGTGCCGGGCTCGACGAGGGTGGCATGATCGTCACTCACCTGTCGCAATGAGCCAGCCAGTCCGTCCAGAATCATCGTCCAACCCTGCCGCGTGCGCTCGAGCCACTCCGGCAATACCGCCTCATGCGTCAAAGTCAGATCGCAGCCCCCGGCAGAAGCAACAATGTCGATGCTCACACGCGTGTTTTCGGAAGAGTATTTGGGGACTTTGAACATGAAGACCAGCCGTCGAGGCCGATCAAGCTCGATATATTCGCCGTGGTGCTCCACGTCGTCACTATCGCGCCGGATCAGCAGGAATTTGCCGCCGACGCGCGCGTCAATTTGAACACACGTCATTTGTCCTGTGGGCGTGGCAAACAACCATTTCCCCGCGGTGTCGGGGTCCAGCCAGGCGTCAAACACCCGCTCGGGCGAAGCATCGAAGTGGCGGGTAATACGAAGCACACGCTCAGAATCGACGGTCATCTCAAATGTCCTTTCCTGATTTCATCTTCGGCCTTCAGCAGAGCTTCCAACGCGTCCAGCCGCTGTGTTCCAGAAGCGTTCGTAGTAGCGCAGCCATTTTTCGGCAGCCATCAGCGGCGACGGCTCAATGCGGCAAATGTGTCTTCGCCCCTCAACCCGGCGGCGCACCAATCCGGCCCGTTCCAATACTCTTACGTGCTTGGAAGCCGCCGCGAACGACATCCTGCAAGGCGCCGCCAGCTCGCCGATGTTGCGCTCTCCCGCCGCCAGGGAGCGAAGCATCGCCCGCCGGGTGGGATCGGCCAGGGCATGAAACACGTTGTTCAGCGATGCCGAGCGTTGTGCAACCATGTGGTTGAATATATAACCAGCAGAAAGGGTTTGTCAACCATCTGGTTTAATAATCTTGTGGGGCTCGTTCCCCATTACTTCCACGGTGTCCGCAATGCTAAAATCAAAGGTTTCCTATCCCATTTATAAGGATTGCCATCATGTCTGAAGCTACTGCACAACGCCGCCATGCTCCTGCTCCTCTGGTCGCTCTCACCGAAGACGAAATGCTTTTCCGCGACACCGTCCGCCAGTTTGCCGACGAGAGCATTCGTCCGCATGTGAAAGAAATGGACGAGAAGGGCGTCTTCGAGCACTCCCTCATCGACCAGTTCTTCCAGCTTGGCCTGATGGGCATCGAAGTGCCCGAAGAATACGGCGGCGGCGCGGGCACGTTCTTTGAGGCGATCCTTGCGGTCGAGGAACTGTCGCGGGTCGATCCCTCGGCTGGCGTCATCGTCGATGTGCAGAACACGCTGGTCAACAATGCCCTGCTGCGCTGGACTACCGCGGACCAGAAGAAGCGCTACCTGCCGCGCATGTGCAAGGACACCGTGGGCGCTTACGCGTTGAGCGAAGCGAGTTCGGGTTCGGATGCCTTCGCGCTCCAAACGCGCGCCGAACTGAAGGGCAGCGAGTACGTGCTGAACGGCCAGAAGCTGTGGATCACCAACGCTAAGGAAGCCGGCGTCTTCATTCTGCTGGCCACCGTCGATCCCACAGCGGGGTACAAGGGCATCACGGCGTTTATCGTGGAGAAGAGTTTTCCCGGCTTCACCGTCGGCAAGAAGGAAGACAAGCTCGGCATTCGCGCTTCCAGTACCTGCGAGCTGATCCTGGACGACTGCCGCGTGCCCAAGGACAACGTGCTGGGCGAAGTGGGCAAGGGCTACAAGATCGCGATTGAGACCCTGAACGAAGGCCGCATCGGCATCGGTGCGCAGATGCTGGGACTGGCGCGCGGCGCCTGGGAGTTTGCCGTGAAGTACGCCCAGGAGCGCAAGCAGTTCGGCCGCGCCATCGCCGAGTTCCAAGGCATTCAATTCCAGATTGCGCAGATGGCGACCGAAATTGAAGCGGCCCGCATGCTGCTTTACAACTGCGCCCGCATGAAAGACGCAGGCATGAGCTTCCTGAAGGAAGCCGCCATGACCAAGCTGTACACCTCGCAGGTGGCCGAGCGGGTGGCCTCGCTGTGTGTCGAAATCTACGGCGGCTACGGATTCACCAAGGATTATCCCGTGGAAAAATTCTTCCGCGACTCTAAGATCGGCAAGATCTACGAAGGCACCTCGAACATGCAGTTGCAGACCATCGCCAAGCTGGTGATGAAGTAGGGCTGGAGACTAGGGGCTCACAGCGCGAGAGTTGGGCCCGGAGCAAACAGGTTCTTCGGGGATTAGCCGCCATACGCCATTTCTGGGCGGAAGATCGAGTTCACATTCCGAGTAGAGCAACGTTCTCCTTCTTTGCAGCGGTCCGCAGTTCCGCGTCCAGCGTTGCCAGGGGCAGACTCCGGCGGTGGGACAGCTCGAGGTAGGCGGCGTCGTATAGCGTCAAGCGGTGTCGCTCGGCGAGGCGAAGGGTCGCACCCCAGGCATGGGTTGCCGTCTCCGGATCGAGAGCGATAGGAAGCAGAGCCAGATCTGCCAAGGTTGTGTCCCGAAAAGCGGCGTCGTGGCGGCGACGGCGAACACCCATCTCAAGAATGTTGGCAACTTCCAGCCGCCACAGCGACGGAACCCAAGCGCCGTCGCTGCTAAGCAGTTGCAGTACACGGGTTACCGCCGGGCTTGTTTCCTCACTGTAGACCCACGCCAGGGTCACCGAGCTGTCGAGAACGAAGCTCATGGGCGGTCCGCGTCGCGCTCCCGTTTAAGGCTCTTCCAATTAAAGCGGCCGTGTTTCAGTTGCCGGGCTCGGGCGCGGATGCGATCCGCAGCAGCCACGGCCTGCGCAGCATTGAGTCGGCCTTCGTTGGGCACCAGACGCGCCACCGGCTTTCCGTGTCGCGTGATCACGACTTCTTCACCTTGTTCTACGCGGTCCAGTAACGAACCCAGGGTGTTTTTGGCCTCGAAGGCCCCTATTTCCCTCACGAGTGGTGCCTCCCATTTATTATCTAGCTTAATCTAGCTTGATTCCGAACAAGACGTCAATTGCTGTAACGGGCATCAATTGCCTAATCGCTTCCCTTCCCGGAGTACACCACTTAAGAGACCTATGTCGACAGCGATTGCTCGCACTTTTTTCCTACATAATATGCACTAAAGTCTCTCGCGCGGTGATATGCTTCGCACGAACAGCGTCTCCTACTCCGTGGGAATGGAAAGCAAAGGAGAACCGCCATGCACCGAAAATCGCTACGCTCTCTGCTGCTGGCAGCCGGCTTGCTGCTGGTCACCTGCTTGGCATTCGCGCAGAACAACCCCTGTAGCGGAATCAGCCTGGGACCGATGGGCAGCTTCAACGGGTTCGTTCCCTTCCCTTCGAACAGCCTGTGGAACACCAATATCGCCAACGCGCCGGTCGATCCCAACTCGGCGGCGCTCATCAACTACATCGGCAACAATGTGGGGTTGCATCCCGACTTCGGGGCGGGACTCTACGACGGCCAGACGATCGGCATCCCCTACATTGTGGTACCTGGCACCCAGACGCTGCTGAACATCGTCTACACCTTGTACGGGGACGAGAGCGATCCGGGCCCCATGCCGATCCCAGCCAATGCGCTGATTGAAGGCTTCCCTCAGCCCGGCAATGGCGATCGGCATGTGTTGATATTGGACCAGGGCAACTGTTGGCTGTACGAGCTGTACTACGCGTTCAATCTGGGCCCGTTGGGCTGGAACGCGGGCTCCGGAGCGGTCTGGGACCTGGAAAATAACGAGATGCGTCCCTACACCTGGACCTCAGCCGATGCGGCGGGGCTGCCCATTTTGCCCGGGCTGGTCCGCTTTGACGAGGTGCAGGCCGGGGCCATCAACCATGCCATTCGCGTGACCCTCCAGCACAGTCTGGAAGCTTTCACGCCACCCGCTTCACATTGGGCTCCGAATTCCAGCAACCAGTACGCTGCGCCCATGGGGATGCGGATGCGCCTGAAGGCGAGCTTCAATATCTCCGGCTTCTCGCCCCACAACCAGGTGATCCTGACCGCCCTGAAGCAGTACGGCATGATCATGGCTGATAACGGCTCGTCCATGTTCATCACCGGTACAACCGATATGCGCTGGAATAACGATGATCTTGGCGACCTGCATTCGGTGACGGCCTCCGACTTCGAGGTGGTGCTGATCTCGCCGCTCTACACGCCGCAAAATGTCCCCACCGGCCCGGATCCCACCATCAACAGCTTCACCGCGACATCGTCCGGCGGATCAGGGCAGCCGGTAACTTTGAATTGGACAGTGACCAACGGGGAGTACTACATTGTGTCACCTGCGGTAGGAGCGATCCGCGGCAATAGCGTCACGGTGTATCCCACGGTGACCACTACCTACACGCTATATGCCACCAATCAATACGGGCGATCCACGGGACACGTTACGGTTACCGTGCCGTAAAGCGGCTTTCGCGGTAGTGTGAACCTGCACGGTAAGAGACTTCGGCTGCTGAAATCATCAGACTTCAGCAGCCGAAGAATGCTCTTCCGGGAGCGTTGACTCGGCCTAACGGCCCGCTCTACCAACCCACCCTACCTCACCACGCCTTCCAGCGGCGAACTGGCGGTGGCATACAGCTTCTTGGTCATGCGGCCGGCAAGATAGGCCTGACGGCCGGCGAGCACCGCATTCTTCATGGCCTCGGCCATCAGCACCGGATCCTGCGCTCCGGCAATGCCGGTGTTCATCAGCACTCCATCGACCCCAAGTTCCATGGCAATGGCCGCGTCGGAGGCGGTGCCCACTCCGGCATCGACGATCAGTGGTACGTCCGTGATGATCTCGCGCAGGATGCGGATGCTGGCGCGGTTCTGGATGCCCATGCCGCTGCCGATGGGCGCGCCCAAGGGCATGACGGCAGACGCTCCGGCGTCAATCAGCCGCTTGGCAACCACAATGTCGTCAGATGTATACGGCAAAACAGTGAAGCCTTCCTTCACCAGCACGCGGGTGGCTTCGATGGTCGCTTGCACGTCGGGAAACAACGTCTGCTGATCGCCGATGACTTCGACCTTGACCCAGTCAGACAGGCCAACCTCACGGCCCAGTCGTGCGGCGCGGATAGCCTCGTCGGCGGTGTAGCAGCCGGCGGTATTGGGCAGCAGGAAATATTGCTTAGGATCGATGAAGTCGAGCAGCGACTCCTTGCTGCGATCCAGGTTGACGCGCCGCACCGCGACGGTGACCATCTCAGCGCCGCTGGCGGCGATGGCGCGCGCCGTCTCCTGGCCCGATTTGTATTTGCCTGTTCCGACGATGAGGCGCGAGCGGAACTGCCTGCCTGCAATAGTGAATGAGTCCATGGGGGTATTGTAAATCGCGGCGGCAGAAAGGGCGGTGACATAAGGAGTGCCAGGCCCGCTGGAGATCCCACCTCTGTCGCGAAGCTTGCTCACGACAGAGTGGGACTGGCCGCTCCATCATTGCGGATTGGTGGTCGTGGTGGTGGTAGTGGAATTGGACTGCTGCGGCGGCGGATTGGTAGTGGTGGTCGTGGTCGAACTGGTCGGCGGCGGAGTGGTAGTAGTAGTTGTGGAATCGGTTGTGGTCTTCTGATGGTGGTGCTTGGTCTTGGTCGTGGTGTGGGTGGTCTGCGTCGTCTGCGGCTGGCCTTCCGTGGTCGTGGTCGTGCTCTGCGTAGACTGCGCCATGGGCTCTTGGCTCGTCGTAGTGGTCGTGCTCTGCGTGGACTGCGCCATGGGCTCTGCTGGGCTCATGGTGGTGGTGGTGGTACTCTGCGCAGGCTGCGACGGATCCTCACTCGTGGTGGTGGTGGTGGTGCTCTGGCTCTGCCCGATCGCTGCTAGCGAAAGCCCCAGCATCAAAGTCACTCCGGCCAAGAATGTTCCGATCGTTTTAGCGTTCATGATTCTCCTTCCTTCGGTCGAGGGCACCTTAAGGGTGTTGCCGACGCTCGTATTGTTCAGATGCCGTTTCCCACATTTTGCGATGCCTCTCGCCAGGCCGACAATCCACGGCTCCAGCACCCACCTGGCAAAGTCCAACGTGCTGTTGCAGTTGACCCTCTTTCTCGCACTTCCCTACAATCGAGGATTCCGTACTCCTACAGGAAGAATTCATGGCGCTTGAGCTTTTCAATACTCTGTCCGGCAAGGTCGAAGAGTTTCATCCCCTGCAAGACAACCTGGTCCGCATGTACGCGTGCGGGCCCACGGTCTACGACTACGGCCACATCGGCAACTTCCGCACCTTCATCGTGGTCGACACGCTGCGGCGTTTCCTCAAGCAGAGCGGCTATCAACTGAAGCACGTGATGAACATCACCGACGTGGATGACAAGATCATCCGCAATGCCGCGCGCGATGGCGTCACCGTGCAGGAGTACACGAAGAAATATCGCGAGGCATTTCTGGAAGACGCCGACGCGCTGAACATCGAGCATCCCGAGCTGATCGTCAACGCGACCGACCACATCCAGGAGATGGCGCACTTCATCGCCGTGCTGGTGGACAAGGGCTACGCGTATCGCACCGACGATGGCTCGTATTATTTCCGCATCGCCAAGTTTCCCGAGTACGGCAAGCTGTCGAAGAAGGACTTCGCCGGGATGGCGGATGGCGCGCGCGTCGACGTCGACGAGTACGACAAGGACAACGCTCGCGACTTCGCGCTGTGGAAAGCGCCTAAGCCAGGCGAGGCGCAGTGGGAGACGGAGATCGGGCCGGGACGGCCGGGCTGGCACATCGAGTGCTCGACCATGTCGATGAAATATCTGGGCGAGACTTTCGACATCCATCTCGGCGGCGAGGACCTGATTTTTCCGCATCACGAAAACGAGATTGCGCAGTCGGAAGCGAGACCGGCAAGCAGTTCGTGAAGGTCTGGGTGCACTCGCGCTTTCTGCTGGTGGAAGGCGAGAAGATGGCCAAGAGCGCGGGGAATTTCTTCACCGTGCGCGATCTGATCCTGATGGGACACAAGCCGTCGTCGATCCGCTTTCTGCTGATGTCGGTTCCCTACACCAAGCAGCTCAACTTCACCTTCGATGGCCTGACCCAGGCGGCGAACTCGGTGGAGCGGCTGCGCAACTTCAAGCTGCGGCTGGAGACGTCGCAGTTTCCCGAGGGTGCGAATCCTGCGATCGCGGAGATTGCGAAAAAGACTTCTGACGAAATGCGGGCCGGGCTCGAACGACGATCTGAACACAGCGCAAGCGTTGGGTGCGATCTTCGACATGGTGCGCGATGTGAACGCCGCGGCCGATGCGGGCGATGTCCACCAAGGCGACGTTCCGGCGCTGCTCAAGGTGCTGGAGCAGTTCGAGGAAATCTTCGCGGTGCTGAAGGATGACGATGCCGCGAAGGTGCGGGCGACGGTCGAGTGGGCAAAGGCGGAGGGGCTTGAGGACAAGATCAGCCCTGCAGACGGCCGAGCTGGCGAAGGCGGCAACGCTGTCGGATGAAGAGATCGAGAAGCTGGTCGCCGAACACTCGCAGGCGCGCAAGGCGCGAGACTTTGCGCGGTCGGATGCGATTCGTGCACAACTGGCGGAGAACGGCGTCATTTTGGAGAACACCAAGGACGGCGTGCAGGTGGAAGAGGAAGTAGATGAAGTGACAGTGGCCAGTGGTCAGTGGCCAGTGGTCAGTGAAGACACTCGCTTATTCATTGAGATGTCATCGCCGAGCGAGCGCAGCGAGAATCGAGCAGACCCTACTCCGTCGTCAATATTGTTCGTGGTGACTAGAGGTCCTTCGACTCGCGGCGGCCAGCTAAACGCCGCCCTCCGCTCAGGATGACACCTCTATCAAGAAGCATTTTCACTGGCAGCTGGGTACTGGCAACTGGGTCACTGGGTACTGAGCACTGACGACTGTACAGGTGACAGTGGCTACTGCTGGCTACTGGCTACTGGCAACTGGCCACTGATCACTGGCCACTGGTTTTAAACGCCTTGATCACGATGTCGTTGGGCTGGTTGCCGACGGGAATCAGCGTTACCAGGGCACGGTCGGCGCTGATCTTCGAGTTATCGCGCGTCTTTACCGTGCGCACTACGGCCACATCGCCGGAACCTGAATCCACAACCAGCAAATGCGCTTCATCGGGAGTCAGCGCCAGGGCGTCAGGATGGTTGCCAACCTGCACCGCGCCAATCACGCGGCCTTCATCGATGGCATAAACGCTTACCGTGCCCGATCCGAAATTGCTCATGTAGAGCAGCTGTTGTCGGAGGTAACGATGCCGTGCGAAGGATTGTTGCCGATAAGGTAGCTGCCGCCGACCTCGTTCGTGCCGGTCTCGATGATGGAAAAGTTGTTGCTGTTGAAGTTGCTGACGAACAGTTCGCCGCCATCGGGTTTGAGCGCGAGCTGGACCGGCAGCTGTCCGACATCGAGATAAGCCAGCAGCCGGCCCGACTTTCAGATCGACAGCCGCGACCTGGTTCGATCCGGGACAGGCCACGAAGACCTTGCTGTTGTCGGGCACGATCGCCAGGTCCTGCGGCTGACTACAGACCTTGACCGTAGTGCGCACGGCGAGCTTATCCGCGTCGATGATGGAGACGGTATCGTCGGCGCGATTGCTGGCGACCACCAGCTTGCCGTCCGCCGAAACCTTGGCCACTCCGGGCGCGCCGCCGACGCGAATGGTCGCGATGACCGCTCGTTTCGCCAGATCGATTACGGAAACATTTGCCGAACCGGAGTTGGCGACGTAGGCCCGCTTGCCATCGGACGAAACCGAAACATAATACGGCTTGGCGTGAACGCCAATGAGTCGCGACCACCTGATTGCGCTCGGCGTCGATGATGCTGACGTTGTTGGAGTCGGCGTTAGCAACGTAGATTTCGTTGCGCGTGGGGCTGGCGGCGACGCCGGTGGGACCAGCGCCAACGGTGATCGTCTTCACATTGCGTAGCTGCAGCAGATCAATAACGCTGACGGAGTTGCTCTTGCCGTTGCTGACGTAGGCGTATTCGTGATAGCCGGGAGCGACGGTTTTGTCCTGATGGCACGCTGGAAGAATTGCCGCGAATAGCAGCAGCGACAGCAGCGCATTCCATCGAGCACTGCTGCGCCACGGCGTTCTTACAGGCATTATCGAGCGGCAGCCGTTCCGGCGCTGGCCGCAACCGAAGCGGGACGGCGGGCCTCGGGATTCAAGACGGTGTCGGCCACGGAGCGGCCGAGCACGTTGGCGATCTGGCGAATCTCGACCATCAACTGGTCGAACTGATCGGGATAGAGCGACTGCTTGCCGTCGCTCGAGCGCGCGATCGGGATCGGGATGGACTTCGATGATCAGGCCATCGGCGCCAACGGCAACCGCAGCGCGCGAGAGCGGCGTGACCTTGTTGCGCTTGCCGGTGCCGTGGCTGGGATCGACGATGATGGGCAGATGGCTGAGCCGCTGCACCGCCGGCACCACGCTGAGGTCGAGCGTGTTGCGAGTGTGGTCGGCGAAGGTGCGCACGCCACGCTCGCAGAGCACGACGTTGTAGTTGCCTTCGCTCATGATGTACTCGGCCGCCATCAGAAACTCTTCCAGCGTGGCCGACATGCCGCGCTTCAGCATCACCGGCTTGCGGGCCCGTCCGGCGCGCTTCAGCAGCGAGAAGTTCTGCATGTTGCGCGCGCCAATCTGGATCATGTCAGCATACTTTTCCACCAGATCGAGCGATTCGTTGTCCACTGCCTCGGTGACGATCAGCAGACCGAACTGGTCGCGAATGTCGGCCAGGATCTTCAGGCCGTCTTCCGCCAGCCCTTGAAAAGCGTAGGGCGAAGTGCGGGGCTTATAGGCGCCGCCGCGGAAGAAGCGCGCGCCGGCGCGAGCTACGTGTCCGGCGGTGGTAAAGGCCTGCTGGCGGCTCTCGATGGCGCAAGGGCCGGCCATGACGGCTACTTCAGCGCCGCCGATGGTCGCATCGGAGTTCGGGAAGCGCAAGACGGTGTCGTCTTCTTTCAGATCGCGGCTGACCAGCTTGTAGGGCTTGCTGACGCGGATGACTTCCTGCACGCCCGCCATCTCGTCGAAGCTGCCGGGATCGATCTCCGTCTCGTTGCCGGTGATGCCGATGGCGGTGCGCTGCGCTCCGGGCATGGAGTGAGCGCGAAAGCCGAGAGTTTCGATTCGTTCGCAGACGCGCCGCACATCTTCTTCGGTGGCGTGCGCCTTCATGACAATAAGCATTGGGAGACCCCTTGTAGATGGTCTAGTGTACCGTTCGCGGACGGGCGGCGGCAATGCTCACAGCTACGAGCCACGAGCCGCGAGCCCGAAGGCCCGAGATTCCAGTGCTATTTCAGATTCTTGACCTGGGAAGCCTGCGGTCGAGCTCGGGGCTCGCAGCTCGAAGCTCAGCTCATCATCTCCAGCAGCTTCAGAACCGTGTTCCAGTTTCTGGCGGTGCAGACCGTCTTGAGCCTGGAATCGAAGTAAGCGTTGGTCAATTTCGTACGCCCCATTCCGTTTGGAACGTGCAGATAGATTTCGCGGCCAGAAACGTGAAAGGCGTCAGGGGCGGAGCGCTGCGGATCGAGAGACTTGACCGCATCGGCGCTTGGGCACGTCGGCGAGAAAGTAGACGTGCAGCGTCGGTTGCGGCAAACCTGCCTTCAGAAACGGGTTGTTGCGCGCGGCCTCAGCGAGTTCCTCCCGATTGCGCAGGACGACGGGAACCGGAAAATCCAAAGCGCTCTTCGATCTTCTTCGCCAGAAGAGCGGGAAGAGCTTTCGCAACCTTCGGCGGATGCGGTGAACACAACGTTGCCGCTCTGGATATAGGTGCGCACATTGCCGCACTTGGCGTCGCGTGAAAATCTCGGCCAGCTGCTTCATGGGCAACGATGTGTTTGCCGCCGACGTTAATGCCACGCAGCAACGCGACATAAGTGTGCTTACCTGCTCCACGATGTGCCGTTGTCCCAATTAATGGTGTTGCCGTCCGGGCTGATAGTCCCGCCAATTTGCTGGCCTGACCAGTTGGTGGTGATGTGACGCGAGTCGTCGAAGGAGCCACGTCGCGGTTTGGCCACTTTCATTCTTCAGTTGCAGATTGCCTTTCTTTTGTCGAATGGAGCAAGCCTGGGAGCGATTGCCGTCGCGATACCAGGTGCCGTCGAGATTGGGACGGCGTCCACCTCCGCCGGCTGCATCGCATCCAGTACGTGCCGTTGGTCCAGTCGATGCGCAGCCCATCCGGGCTTAGCGTTCCCTGTACAAATTGCCATTCGTCGGCGCTGAAGACCGTCTGTTGCGTATTCACGAAGTGGCCCGTCGAGGTGCTGCCGCTTTCGTTGGTGAAGGTCAGGAAGGCCCCGTTGCTGCTGATGGAGCAGTGTTTGGCTTTTATCGCCCTGGGCGCACCAGTCGCCCGCGATGCGTGCGGCTTGCCCGAAGTCCTGCGTCCAACGCCCGCGGGGCAGTTGACAAGCGCAGCATGAACGGGTCCCCAATTGACCATGACGCATTTCGCGCTCCTGAACTCAAGCACGCCCGCCCGTGGGCTGCCAGTTTGGCGGTCTTGGACACCGTCAAAGAATAGCAAGAGGAATTGCAAGTCGGTAACAAACCCGTCACAATCAGATGGAGTCCCCTAGTCATAATCTGCAGCTGGGTTGCGCAACGGGTATGGCTCACGCCAACGACATGCCACTTCTTGACAGTACGCGGGTGAAAAATCCGTTCTGGACAGCGCCCAATCAGATCACGCTGCTGCGTCTGATCTTCATTCCCTTCGTGATTATTTCGGTGTTCGATGCGCATTGGCCGTGGGCGTTGGGGCTGCTGCTTGCCGCCGCGTTGAGCGATGCCCTGGATGGCCTGCTGGCGCGCGCACTGCATCAGCAGACGCTGTTGGGACAGTATCTGGATCCGCTGGCCGACAAGCTGCTGTTGAGCTCCCTGTTCCTGGTGCTCTCGTTCGTCAAGAAGATTCCGTGGAAGTTCACGATCGTAGTTTTCAGCCGCGACCTCTGCATTGTGGCCACCGCCGTCGTGCTCTACGCCACGGTGGGCTTTCGCGACTTCCGTCCCAGCATCTGCGGCAAACTGAATACTGCCTGCCAGATCTCTGCGGTGTTCTTCGTCGTTCTGTCGCAAGTGGTGGACGCGCATTGGGTCAAGTTGCTGATCAAGTTTTTTCTTTATGCGACCTTCACCTTCGCTACCGTTTCCGGAGTGCACTACGTCCTGATAACCGGACACCGGCTGCGCAAAGAGTCAGTGGCCAGTGGCTAGTGGCTAGTGGGTAGTGGCTGGAGGGCAAGTCGCAAACCGAGCCGGCTAGCCGACGGTTGATCTGATCGAGTCCGTCCCTGAAAAATTGCCGATTGTCACTTATAGTCGGGGCTTGCCTCACTCGGCGGCATACTAACTTCAACCGGAACTCATCTCATAGACTCCGCAGTGGCGGAGGCTGAGATACGCAGGGGCTAAAGCCCACGATTGGCGGCAGCATCGGCACGGCTGAAGCCGGGCCCTGACACAAACCATTGCGGCAGCTTTCGGCACGGCTGAAGCCGGGCCCTGACACAAACCATTGACGAGCTGGCTTCTAGCCACTGACCACTAGCCACTAGCCACTTTCTTCATGCCCCCCGACCGCCATCATCGCCTGCAAGTGATCTTTGCGTTTGCCCTGGTGTACATCTTCTGGGGCTCCACCTATCTGGCCATCGGCATTGCCGATCAGGAAGGCCTGCCGCCGGCGGTGATGTGCGCCATTGCGCTTTGCCATCGCCGGGTCGCTGATGCTGGCGGTCCGCGCCCTCATCGGCCGCAGCATACGGATCACGCTGAATGAAGCCGTGCGCCTGGCGACTATCGGCTGCCTGCTGCTGGTGGGCGGCAACTTCGGCCTGGCCTGGGCCGAGCAGTGGGTGCCGACCGGCTTTGCCGCGCTGATCATCGCCGTGACGCCTATCTGGTTTCTGCTGCTGGAGACATTTGTCTTTCGCGGAGACCGGCTCTCGCGCCGCGGCGCTGGTCGGCGTGGCGCTGGGTATCGCGGGTGTCGCGGTACTGTTCTGGCCCAGGTTCGAGCACCGCGCCACTCTCGGCATCATGCCGCTGCTGGGAGCCTGCACGCTGCTGCTGTCGTCGTTTAGTTGGTCGCTGGGCTCGGTGCTGTCGCGCAAGTGGCAAATGAAGGTCGATCCGTTCACCGCGACTGGCTGGGAAATGCTGTTTGCGGCCATCGGCAATGCGCTCGTCGCCGTCGCTCACCGGCGAGGTGCACCGCGTCGCCATCACCCGCCGCGGAATGCTGGCCGTGCTCTACCTCGTTGTCTTCGGGTCGTGGGTGGGATACACGGCCTACATCTGGTTGCTAAAGCATGTGCCGACGCCGAAGGTTGCGACGTACGCATATGTCAATCCGCTGGTCGCGCTCTCTTTGGGATGGCTGGTGCTGAACGAGCAGCTGGACACATTCATGCTGGCTGGGACGGTGATCATCGTCGCCGGAGTGGCGCTGGTCACCACCGCCAAAGTGCGCGAAGGCAGCAACGAGGCACCAATGCTGACAGAGATCGAGCCGGACGCGTAGTTCTGTCGAAAAACATGAGTCAAAATCACATGGCTTGAAATTAAAATCATCCCCTCGCGGTTATAATCACGGCAGTTATGTCGCCGTGGGACATGTTGTGGTGGGAATGGTTTGCGCTTGCTGGTGCCTTGTTCATTGTCCGAAGAATCATCTACAGCGATCATCCCATGGCGTTCACGATTCGCTTTTGCCTGCTGGTGGCGACGCTCCTTTCCGTAGTGATGGGTGTCGTTCGACTCGCCCACCTGATATGAGGCGGCGGCTGGCTGCGTCTTGACCGCAATAACGGTGATAGGCGCATAGACGCCGGACTGATTTCAATCTGGTTAATGTAGATGGCGATCGGCGCTCTCGTCCTCCCACTGAAGAAACCCGCGAAAGGCGGCGCCGCGGTGACTATAGCCTGCCTTCTCTTCTGCCGTAAGCTCAGCAAAGGTCTTGCCGATTTCTGGAAAATAAAACAGCGGATCATAGCCAAAGCCATTGGATCCGCAGGGCGCGTGCCGGATAATTCCTTCAGCTTGGCCGTGAAATGTCGCCAGGGTGTGGCCGTTGCGCGCGGCGGCGATCACGCAAACGAATCGGCCGGTGCGGAATTCGTCGGGCACGTCGTGCAACGCGCGCAGCAGCCGGGCATTGTTGGCCTCATCGTCCGAGTTGCCAACGGATTCTGGCGCGTCGTGCTCGTCAGCAGCGTAACGCGCGGAACGCACGCCAGGCGCGCCACCCAGGGCATCAACTTCCAGGCCGGAGTCGTCGGCAAGGACGATTTCGCCTTCCGCGTGCTTGCTATAGTACTCCGCTTTCTTGCGGGCATTGGCCTCGAAGGTGGCGCCGTCTTCGGTCACGGAGGGCAGTAACGCGAAGCCGGGCAGCGTTTCAATCTGCACGTTGTGAGCGATGGCCGCGCCAACCAGGTCGCGAATCTTGCCGGGATTTGAGGTGGCTACCAGTATGCGTTTCATCGGAATCCCACTTCGCCAATGAGCTCTTTTACGACGGAGGACACGGAGATCACGGAGTTGTTTATTTGACTTAATCTGTCCCTGCGAACCGGGTAACAAGAGTTCAAGAATTTACGAATTTCGACTCGGATCGACACGGTGGTCTGAATCCAACTTGCTTCTTCCTCCGTGTTCTCCGTGTCCTCTGGGGTGAAGATTTCCGTTTTCTTATGACGGACGTCTCCTGCTTTCACGGTACCAGAACGCACACAGAACGATAAGAGCTCCGAAGCTCAAGCCGTCGCCCAGCCAGCGGTCTGGAGTGCGGATAAAGCGAACCTCGACTTCGCTGTGCCCGGCGGGAATGGCGAGCACCATGCGTCCCGTGGGATCTTCCGACTGCGGCGAAATTCGTCTGCCATTCACTTCCACGCGCCATGCGGGATAATTCATCAGGCGAAGTACGATGTCGACTGGCAGCGAAGATTCCACGATGAAATGCTTGCGATAGGTGCCGGCGTGCGAAGTGGGTCACTTGAGCGCTTCCCACCAACGTGCGTCCATCCGCGCCGCGAACCACAAAGTCAGGAAAATCCGGCCTGATCTCGTAATTATCAGCGCCTGCGGGAGTGTATTCGTCGGTCCCCATATAGCCGTAGCCCGCGTGGAACAAGCTGGAGAGCATGAAGGACGTATCTTCAGGATCGCACTGCGGTTGCAGCGCCAGATTGCAGACCGCGATCAGCGCGACGAACAAAACCGCGTAGAGCGATGCCTTGCCGCGAAAGGCGGGCACAGCCGTGACGACGAATATGGCATAGGCAATGCCGGTGACCATCAACCAGCGCCAGGGAAACTGCAGGAAGCGGAGATCGGGCATCAAGCGATAGGCCAGGCTGGCGACCGGGAGCATCAAGGCGAGTGAGACCCCGGCTAGGATGACGAGCGACCACCACAGCGTAGGATTGCGTCTGCGCCAGCCCCGGGCGGCGAACCCTGGCCACCCCCGTGATCGCCAGCTCTCCCAACCGCGAGCCATGACAGGGTTCGTCAGAAATGCATCGTGTTCAGGCTCGCCAATGCGCGTAAAGAGGAAATTTTCCGCTGGCCGCACCCCCGCGGACAGCACCTGCGCCACCGTTATCCAGCTCTTCTCGTACACGACAGGCACAATGTAGAACGACGCCAGCAACATTCCCATCGCTATGGCAGCGACGCCATATAGGGCCACGCGAGAGTTGCGGCGAAGGATGGTGACGGCGGCCAACAGTAACACCGCGACATAGGACGCGATGATCGCCGCGGGAACATTGGTCAGCCATACTGCGGCAATGGTCAGCGCCAAGGGAACGAACATGGCGCGGGCGGGGCGGTCACGAACAATCCACAGCACCAGCAGCGGCAGGAGCGACGCGGCCAGCAGCTCAGCGAAGGCGCTACGAACATAAATCGTCAGCAGCAGGTAAGGGCTCACCGCATAAGCCATGGCGATCAGAGTGGCATCTGGCTCGGGGAACCACTCGCGCGCCAGCTTGTGCATCGCCAGCCCGGCGAGAAAAACCGCGCAGCCAGCGAAAGCCGCCGGCACAAGGGTCCACGGGAGGAACGCTGCCCAGCACTCCGCCCAGAATCCACGACAGGGGCGGATAGAAGAGGAAGCGCGGCTCGCCGCTGCCGTAGTTGGCAAACGCGGCCCAGCGCGGATAGACGATTCCCTCGCGCCATTGCTGCGCTACTTCCATCCAGCTATTCATGTGGAAGCTGAGATCGTGCCCGCACGCGATGCCGCGAAGGCTAAAAGGCGCGACCACGGCCAGGGCAGCCAGCGCCAAGGCGCAGACGGTTGACCTTCTCATCGGGGATGTGACCGGCGGCATGTGTGTGTATCTTAACGTCCGGCGACCGGGCCTCATGGCGCAGGGAAAATTGCCGTCTGCCATAAGCCTGTCCAATTCCGGCTCCCTTCCCGTCGTTCATCAAAATTTAATGTGCGGTTCAACTGAGATTGATCTGTACCAGCTATGAAGGTAGAACCTCAGAATCCATCCCTGAGGAGTGGAAAGGGTGAGGAAAGCTATGCGTCAGTTTCTGGCAACTACGTTAATGGCGGTCATGATGTTCGGACCGTTAGTGAACGCGAACGCCGCGCCGGTTAAGGCCGACTGCCAAACCAGCACATGTTCCAACCGCAACTCCGATCCAGCATATAGTGGTCATCTTTCAGGAGAACATCTCCTTCGACCACTACTTCGGCACGTATCCCAACGCAACCAATCCGTCGGGTGAACCTGCCGTTCACCGCGACTGCGGGAACGCCCTCGGTCAACGGCATCGCGGGGACGCTCAGCGTGGCCAATCCGAACCTGAACCCAGCCAATGGCACCGGCGCCAGCAATCCTTTCCGTCTGGACCGCTCACAGTCCGCGACCAATGACCAGGACCACGATTACACACCTGAAGAGCTGGCCTTCGATAGCGGGCTGATGGATCTGTTCCCGCTCAATACCGGCGTGGCTGGACCTCCTCCGGGTGGCGGCGGCATCGTCGACACCAATGGCTTGGTAATGGGCTACTACGACGGCAATACCGTCACCGCGCTGTGGAATTACGCCCAGTATTTTGCGATGAGCGACAACTCTTATGGCACCAACTTTGGTCCCTCGACGGATGGCGCGTTGAACCTGGTCTCGGGTCAGACTAATGGCGTGATCCAGAACGAAAACGGTACGGGATCGATTATCGGTGACGGAAACGGCGGCTACACCCTGGTCAGCGACGCCGACCCGATCGGCGATGTGTGCTCGACCACTTCCGGCGAAGTTCTCCAGATGGGCGGACATAATATCGGCGATCTGTTGAATACCGCTGGCATCAGCTGGGGCTTTTTCGAGGGCGGCTTCAACCTGAGCATCGTCAACCCGAATGGCACGACGGGCTGCAATCGCTCGACCACGTCTACCGTTACCGGGGTCAACAAGAAGGATTACATCCCCCATCACCAGCCTTTCCAGTACTACGCTTCCACCTACAACCCGCAGCATACGCGTCCCACGTCGGTTATGACGATCGGGCAGCAGGGTGATCCCGGAAATCACCAGTACGACACGCAGGACTTTTTCGCAGCGGTTTCCGCTGGAAACTTCCCGGCCGTCAGCTTCCTGAAAGCCCCGGGCTATCAGGATGAACACGCCGGCTACTCCGATCCGCTCGATGGCCAGACCTTCATCGTCGATACCATCAACTTCCTGGTGCAGAGCGGGTACTGGGCCAGCACCGCCGTGGTCATCGCCTATGACGACTCGGACGGTTGGTACGATCATCAGCAAGGCCAGGTGATTAACACCTCACAGACCACCGCCGATGGCTTGACCGGCAACGGTTTGTGCGGCATCGTAGCCCCGCAGCTTGCCGGCATCACTGCCGCCCATGCTCAGGGACGTTGCGGCTACGGCCCGCGCCTTCCCATGATGGTGATCTCGCCTTATGCCAGGCAGAACTTTGTCGATCACACCATGCTGGACCAGAGCTCGATCATTCGTTTTATCGAGGATAACTGGCTCAGCGGGCAGCGCATTGGCAACGGTTCCTTTGACACCATCGCCAACTCAATTGCGTCCATGATCTCGGTTCAGCCCAACACCTGTAAGCGCTATGAACTGCTCAATGACCAGACTGGAGAGGTCACGATGAAAGGCTGTGCCCTTCCCTAAGGGCCGCAGGCCGCAGTTTGTAACTTTCCTGTTTCACATCGGCAAGGGATGCAGCATCGGCTGCATCCTTGCCTTTTATGCTTGTACTATGAGCAAGGGGACCTGGTGACTTCACGTCGAACCTTCCTGCACCAATCTTCAATTCTGGCCGGCGGCGCATGGGTAAGTGGATCGAAAACACTTTCGGCCCTGATGCAGATGCATCCCACGCCAACGCCGGCGAATACACTCAACGCCAGCACCCTGGCAACCTTTGTGGATCCGCTGCTGATTCCCGCGGTGGCTAAGGCCAGCGGAACGCGGTCGCTACCCTCTTCACCCAAAACCAAGCTTCCCTACTACCGATTCGCGGCCCAGCCCGTGGCGATGAAGATTCACCGTGACCTGAAGCCGACGCGATTCTGGTCATTCGGACCGGCTGTGCCTGGCCCGACGCTCGAGCTGCGCAGTGGAGAAGAGGTGCTGGTGGAGTGGGCGAACGAACTTCCACAGCAGCACTTCCTGCCCATCGACTACCGTCTGCATGGCGCCGCGGGCAATCCCGAGGTGCGAATTGTTTCCCACTTGCATGGCGCGCGCGTGCCCGCCCGACAGCGATGGCTTTCCTGAAGACTGGTTCGTCCCCGGGAAATCTGTCGTCTATCACTATCCCAATCAGCAGGACGCGACGATGCTCTGGTATCACGATCATGCCATGGGCATCAATCGCCTGAATATTTACGCAGGCCTGTTCGGCGCCGCCATGGTTCGCGATGCAGTGGAAGACGCCCTCAATCTGCCCAGCGGAAAGTACGAAGTGCCACTGGTGATCTTTGACCGCATGATTACGCCCGAAGGCCAGCTGTACTATCCAATTTCCGATAAGCCGCGGGCGCCGTGGGTCCCGGAGCTCTTTGGCGACGCCATTCTGGTGAACGGCAAGCTCTTTCCCTATCTCGAAGTGGAGCCGCGAAAATATCGCTTCCGGGTGCTGAACGGCTCCAACGCACGCTTTTATCATCTTGCGATGCAGAATGGATTGGGCTTCCAGCAAATCGGCACCGACCAGGGTCTGTTGCCGGCTCCGGTTCCGATCAAGAAGATCAGGGTGGCACCGGGCGAGCGCGCCGACATCGTCATCGACTTCAGCGATAGCCGGGGCGAGCAGATTGTGCTGAAGGACGACGCCTTCACGGTTATGCAATTTCGGGTGTCGGCGAACAAGGTCAGCGACAGCAGTTCCCTTCCCGCCCACCTGCGTCCCGTCCCCAGGATCGCAGAATCGGAGGCCGTGAAAACCCGCCTGCTAACGCTCGACGAATATCAGAACCAAGTAGCCGAGCCCGTCCTCTTGCTGTTGAACGGGAGCTACTGGCACGACCCCATCAGCGAGAAACCGGCCCTCAACAGCACCGAGATCTGGAGCTTCATCAATCCCACTGACGACACTCATCCCATCCATCTGCACGCCGTGCGCTTCCAGATTCTCGATCGGCAAAACTACGAGCCCTGGACCTACCAGACGAAGAAGGAGTTCCGGTTCCTGGGGCCGCGCGTTCCACCCGAACCCTTCGAGGCTGGGTGGAAAGACACCGTTACCGCTCATTCCAAGATGGTCACCCGCATCATCGTGCCCTTCAACGCCTATCCGGGAAAATATGTCTGGCATTGCCACATTCTGGAGCACGAAGACAACGAGATGATGCGGCCCTTCGAGATCGTGGCGGGTTAGGAAGCTTTTCTTCTCGTCAGGTTTTGAAGGGGCGCAGCTCTAGCTGCGCCGTCGCAAGCCCATCGAATTTGTCATCACGAGGAGGCCTTCAGGCCGACGAGGGATCTGCTTTAGAGTTTTCGGCAGCCTGTTTATTCGTCGAAGGATTCTGCTCAGGCCAATCGAGACGTCTCCAGACGGCTGCTTCTGTACAATGACCAAGCCACACGTGTTCACCCATGACGATCAACGACGCTCGTAAGGAATTTCCCGCGCTTCAGAGTCAGGTGTTTCTTGACTCCGCCTGTGTCAGCCTCGCGCCGCAGCGTTCCATTGAGAAGCTGCGCGCCTTTCTTGACATGGCCGCATCCTGTCCCTCGGGCAACGCCTCGCAGCAGCATCTTGATATGGATGCCATGCGCAGCGCGGCGCGTCCGCCACTGGCCAAGCTGATCAACGCCGACGAGGACGACATCGCGCTGATGGAGAGCACATCGCAAGGCATGAGCCTGGTGGCGAACGCGATCCCATTCAAGCGCGGTGATCGAGTTGTGGTCTGCGATCTGGAATTTGTTGCCGTTGCCCTTCCCTGGGTCCAGAAGCAACAGGAGATTGGCATCGAGATTGACGTTGTGCCCAATCGCAATGGGCAAGTCCTGATCGAAGACATCGCGGAGGCAATCACTGCCAACACGCGCGTGGTCGCCATCAGCTCAGTGCAATGGAGCAACGGCTACCTTTGCGACCTGGACGCACTGTCGCGCGTGTGTCGCGAACGCGGCGTGTTTCTGATTGTTGATGCCATCCAGCAGATTGGCGCCATTCCGCTCGATGTGCAAAAGACGCCCGTCGACGCCCTCGCCTGCGGCGGCCACAAGTGGCTGCTGGCGCCCTTTGGTTGCGGCTTTGTATACCTCAGCAAAGAGTTTCGCGCTCGGGTCAAGCCGCCGCTTGCCGGATATCTTTCGGAGGTCGAGCCGGAAGGCGGTTGGGGAGCTTATTTCCAGACTCCGACGATCAAGCCGGTTCGAAACTACGATTTCGTTGACGCCGCGCGCCGCTGGGAAGCCGGCGGCACGGCAAACTATCCCGGGGCAATCGCATTGGCCGAGTCAGTGGGACTCATCAACGAGATCGGCATCGGCAATGTCGGCGAGCACGTGCTCTGCCTGACCGACTACCTGATTGACAACTTGCAACAGCAAGGGGTGGAGATCGTCACTCCACTGGAGCGCCGGAATCGCTCCAGCATCGTGACGTTCACGATGGGCGAGGTCAATCAGAATGTAGCGCTGGTGGATTATCTTCAGCAGCACAAGGTCCTGGTTTCCTTGCGCTATACCTCGGGCGTTGGCGGCGTGCGCGTCGCGTGCCACCTGTTCAACAATCGCGAGGACATTGGCCGCCTGGTAGAAGTGACCGGCGAATTTATGCGTCGGCATGCGAAGGCCACCGCCTGATGGCCGCCGATCCGCTCCCCGTACCCGAACATCACGCGCAAGCCATCGCCAACGAGCAAGGCCTGGCACGCCAGCTCAGCGAGCGCCAACTGGGCATGATTGCCATCGGCGGCGCGATTGGCACGGGATTATTTCTGGGCAGCGCACTCTCGGTTCGCACCGCTGGACCGGGCGTCATTCTCAGCTACATCTTCGTGTCAGGAATTGCGCTGCTGCTGATGTATTGCCTGTCGGAAATGGCGGTCGCGCATCCCACCGCCGGATCGTTCGGCGTCTATGCCGATCTGTATCTTTCGCCGTGGGCGGGCTTCGTGGTGCGCTACACCTATTGGGCGGCGGAATCCATTGCCGCCGGCGGCGAGGCAGTTGCCGCGGCCATCTACACCCGATGGTGGTTTCCCAACACTCCAGTCTGGGCCTGGGTGATTTTCTATTCAGCACTGCTGATTTATGTGAACGCGCACAGCGTCGGCGCCTTCGGCAGCTTCGAGTATTGGTTCTCGACCATCAAGGTGAGCGCGATCGTGGTGTTCATCCTGATGGGCGGCAGCATTCTGCTCGGCATACATCAGCAGCGTCCCATCGGGCTGGAAAACTTTCACGCCAATGGCGGCTTCCTGCCGCGCGGCTGGACTGGCGTCTGGCTGGCGACGGCCTTCGTCATCTTCAGCTTCATCGGAACTGAGATCGTGGCGGTCACCGCGGGAGAAGCGAAGGATCCCCAGCGCTCCGTGCCGCGAGCGCTGCGCACCATGCTTTTGCGCCTGGTCATTTTTTACGTTGGCGCCATCACCATTCTGGTTGGCGTGATTCCGTGGACCGAGATCGAGCCCGGGCAAAGCATCACCGTCAGCCCCTTTGTGCGCGTCTTCGAGTTAATGCACGTGCCGATTGCCGCCGACATCCTCAACTTCGTGGTCTTGACCGCGGCGCTTTCCGGCATGAATTGCTGCCTCTATTTGTGCACGCGAATGGTCTTCTCGCTGGCACGCGGCGGCTATGCTCCGCAGGGTTCTGGGACGGCTCTCCGAAAAAGGCGCGCCCATTCCGGCGCTGACTGGTGTCGGCCGGCGGCCTGGGCCTGGCAACGCTGTTCGCCATCGCGTTCCCGCGCTCGGCCTATGTCTACATGTTCGGAATTGCGCTGTTCGGCGGGCTGTTCGTGTGGCTGATGATCTTCGTCACCCATCTCAGTTTTCGCACGGAGCAGAAAATTTCCGAAGATGGAGGCGTCCAGTAAGAAGCAGCTCTTGCCAGTGAGAATGCCGTTGTTCCCATTCACCACGATTCTGGGCGGAGCGGCGGTGCTGGCGATTATTATCTCGACGTGGTGGGTCGAGGGAATGAGGGTGACGCTGGAGTCTGGTATTCCGTGGCTGGTGGTGCTCAGCCTCTGCTATTTTGTCTGGGGACGGAAGGGCGCAAGGCGAGTTGACTAGAGTCGTCGCAACCGCGCTAATCTCGATTTTGATCTGGCCTTGAAGGGGCGCGGCTTTAGCCGTGCCGCCAGCGCCAGCAAGAGATTGGCCTTTAGGCCCTGAGGGCGAATCCCCTCAGCGGCTAAAGCCCGTTCGTTGATCAGGCCTAACGGCACGCCTAAAGGCGTGCCCCTTCAAAGCCCGGCGGAGTCGTCGCCCAGCGGAACTGGACCGCTTGCGAAGTCGCTGTAGCAGAAACTTGGGTTGTCTTATTGCGTTAACTGCGCGCGCTGATTGTCAGGTCTGTGAAGAATTGTAAAATCGCGCTGAGTTTGCAATCTGGGCTGAACTTTTTCGCTTGCTCCGCGTCTATAGCTATAACCCAAATCCAAGGTGGGCGCTCGAACCCCAACAGTACGAATCGGGCGCCCACCGCGCTTTTTGGGTGGCCGTTGGCCGGAACAGCTTCCTCAGGGGCTAAAGCCCGAGTTTGTGGCTGCTGGGCGGCACGGCTAAAGCCGTGCCCTGACACAAAACAGTTCCTGCGATAACTTCGTGGTTGGCATCTCCACCCGGCAGGCCGTTCCCTCTACTCCGTCGCGTACATGCCGACAATCCGCTCGATGGCTCGCCTGCAGACGGCGCAAAATCTGTCGTAGCGGCTGAACATGATGCAGTTTTCCTGCGGACGATAGAAGCCGTGCGCCTCGTAGTTTGCGCCCTCAAAGGCTCCCACTCGGTCGGAATACTTGTCGGTCCCCAGCAGCTCGTCTTCGTGTTTCTTCTCTTTTTCGAAGAGCGCGTTCATCTCCGCTTCCGGACGGTTCTCCTTGCGGATTTGCCGCCGCTCCGCCTGGATGTCCTTCTCGTACGCCTCGAATTCCGCTTTGCGCCACGGCGTCGGCACCGGCGTTCCGGCCACCACCAGGTCCTTCCACTTCAGCATCGCCGGATCCAGCAGCGCGGTAACATTCGGCTCCCACGGCTCAATGCGCTTCTCGGCCGATTCAACGGCCACGTCAGAGGTGAAGTACTCGTCGGCCAATCCGGCAAAGTGGTGCCCGAACTCGTGGACGAAGACGTACGGCCCCCACTCGCTGTTGATGGCGACCGTGGCGTAGAGGTTGAAGATTCCACCGCCGCCGTAGGTTTGCGAGTTGGTCAGGATCTCGATGAACTCGTAGGGCGCATAGGACGCCACATCGCGCAGCGCGCGATTGTCGGTGGTCATGATGTAGCGCTCGCTGCCGAAGGTGTCGTACGAGGTGCCCAGCGGCGGGTGGCGATACACGCCGGTCGAGGGCCGCGAGATACCGGGCTCATGCGCAGGCGGGCACAGGCCCCACACGTTGAAGTCTTTGCGATGTTCCTTGAACGGCGATCGCGAGAACAGGATTTCCGTGGCGCGTTTGGCGTCGGCCTCGAACTTGCCCCGCTCGGCAGCGGTGTAGCCATCGCCCAGGATCAGCAGATCGACCTTGGTTTCGGGCTCGCCCATCTTCTGGATGGTCAGCACCGGCCCGGGCGACGGCGGGTTCGTCCGGTCGATGAATTGGTCTTTGGGATCGATGGTGGTCGTCCAGACATCATGGAAGTCAACGTCTTTGCCTTCCCTGCGCTCCTTCAGCACGATCTTCACCGGCGCGGAGGGCGCGGGAAAGCGCAGCGACTCAGAGAAGGTGCGATTGAGCGTCTTGGCCTCGTCGGTCTCTGCCCACTCGCTGAAGAGGGTGCCAAAGCCGCGCGAGTACAGCAGCTTGCCACTGGCCTGGTCGCGCACCTCGAAGAAATAATTGCCCAGGTTGGTGTCATCGATGGTCTTCGCCATGTCGCCCGGCCACGGCAGCGGCTCGTAGACCACGCGATCGAAGCTGAACATCTCCTGCGTGGCGTTGCCGGTGTGGTAATAATCGAGGCGCATGGTGGGAGGATTGACTGCGTGGGCAAGCGCCGCCAATACCAGCATTGAGGCGGTGATCGCGAAGTAGTGGCTAAGAGTGCGAAATAGCATGAGCTTTCTCCTGGCTTGGTGGCGAACAAATGGCCAACGAGCAAGACTGCTTGAGCGCGAGGCCGCAGTCAAGTGCGGCCTGGCACGGCAGAGGAACCAAACTGTACCACTGGCGAATTTCGAATAGAGTTGCACTTCATGCATTACAATTTCGCCAGAATCCACGAGAGGACGCGCATCTCTCGGCAAAATTCGCCGGAGGGTCCGATGGCGTTTACAGAGTCCGAAGAAAGCGCGCCGATGGTTGAGCCGGAAATGTACAAGCGCAGCCCGGGTGAAGGCAGTGGCGTGAAGGAAAAACTCAGCATGTGGTTGGCGCTGCTGCTCGCCGTGTTATTGGGCGTGCAGGGCGTCAGGTGTGTCCTGTTGGCGATTGATGAACCTCGAACCGCCTGGAAAAGTGTTTGTTTCGCCGGAGCGGCGATCTGCGCCTTTGCTGCCTACGCCTTGTGGCGAAAGTTCGATGCCATACGCAAGTCCGGAAATGAAGACGACTAAGACATTAGGACGCGCTCTTCGGCTCTCGCTCTTCGCTCTTCGCTTTTCGCTCTTCGCTTTTCGCTCTTCGCTTTTCGCCGGGTGCCTCCAGACCTGGCTCATAGGTCGCAGCTGCGGCTCCGAACTTACTGGCCCATAGCGCCACAACCCTGCTGCCGGAAATCCAAGAGCGAAAAGCGAATGGCGAAAAGCGAATAGCGACCTCATCCCACCGGCGTTACAATAGACCTAGAGCAGTAACCATGCAGTTAACAGTCTTACAGCCTGAAGTTCATGAAGCCAGCTGGTGGGAGACCATGGCCGATGGCCGCCTCCACTGCTATCTTTGCCCGCGCCATTGCCACATCGGAGAAGGCCAGCACGGCTTCTGCTTTATCCGCAAGAATGACGGCGGGCGGCTGATTCAGCTCGGCTACGGACGGCCTGCCGCGCTGGCGATGGACCCGGTCGAGAAGAAGCCGCTCAATCATTTTTTCCCCGGAACGAAGATTCTCTCGATGGGCACCGCCGGCTGCAACATGGGCTGCCTGTTCTGCCAGAACTGGGACATTTCGAAGGCGAAGTCGGATCAGGTGAATTCGCTGGCGCTAAGTCCTGAGCAGGTCGTCGAGGTCGCGCTGGAGCATGGCGCGCCGCACCTCGCCTTCACCTACAACGAGCCGACGATCTGGGGCGAGTACGTCATCGACATTGCGCGCGAAGCGCACAGCGCGGGGCTCAACAACGTGATGGTCTCCAACGGCTACATCACGCGCGAGGCGTTCTTCGATATCTACCGTCACATCGACGCCGCCAATATCGATCTGAAGGCCTTCACCGAAGGCTTCTACGGCAAGATCACCATGACGCACCTTCAGCCGGTGCTGGACGCGCTGAAGTGGCTGCGACACGAGACGGGCGTCTGGTTCGAGATCACCAACCTCATCATTCCTGACGTTGAACGACGGCGACTCCGAGTTCAAGGAACTCTGCGACTGGGTGCTGGAGAATTTGGGCGATGATGTTCCGCTGCACTTCACCGCGTTTCACCCCGACTTCAAGTTGCAGGACAAGCCGGCAACTCCGCCGGAGACGCTGCACCGCGCGCGGGGGATCGCGCTCCAGATGGGATTGAAGTACGTTTATGAGGGCAACATCTACTCCGATGGTGCGAACACGATCTGCCCCGGCTGCAAGCAGACGGTGATCACGCGGTCGTGGCACTCCGTGATGTCGAACAAGCTGAAGAATGGATGCTGTGCGAACTGCGGTGCGCGGATGGCGGGAGTGTTCACGAAAGCGGAAGCGGAGAAGCGCCGCGAGTGGGCGGCGGAGAACGCCTAACCGCAGAGGCAGCCGAGGAATTCGTGTCATCCTGAGCGGAGGCGCGCCGCGTTTGCGCGCCGGAGTCGAAGGACCCCTATAGTCGCCAGTCAAAACTCATCCTAACTGGTTTGTCATACCATCCTCGGCTCAAGTCCTTCCATTGCGGATTCGCTTTCTCGATTAACGCGATCTTCTTATCGCGCCGCCAGCCCTTCAATTGTTTTTCGCGAGCGATCGCGTTCGTCACCTCGCCATATGTCTCGAAGTAGAGCAGGCGGTTGACTTCGTAGGTCGCAGTAAAGCCGCGGAACCTGTGGTTTCTGTGCTGCTGTAACCGGAAATGCAAGTTGCTGGTGATGCCCACGTAGGGCGTTCCGCTGCGGCTGCCAAGAATATAAACCGTGTAGCAGTGCTGACGTTGCGAGTGCATGGGTTTCTGCCAGGGTATAGAGGTCCTTCGACTCCGGCGGCCAAAATCAGGCCGCCTACGCTCAGGATGACACGAGCTGGCGGGGCTTTGGTGTGATGGGCAACCGGGTGCGTCGTGACTATAGAGGGTCCTTCGACTGCGTTTCGCTTGCTGGACGCGATCTCGCTCCGTCTCAGGATGACAGGCACAAAGGCAAATAGGCATCCGGCGGGGAGCTGTTTCCAGCCGGATGCCTTCATGCGAGCAATTCAAGACTACTGCTGGGGAGGCGCTTGCTGCGGCGGAGCTTGCATTCCGCCCGGGCCCATGCCGCCGTGGCCCATTCCGGGGCCGTGCCGCTCTGTCATTTGCACGAACTTCTGCTGCTGATCGGGAGTCAGTACGGCTTTGATCTGGTCATTGGTGCCCTGCCGGATCTGCTGCATCTTGCTCCACTTGTCCTGCTGGGACATTGAGGTGTCCCCATGCAAGGTCTGCATCTGCTGCTGTTCCTGCTCCAGGATCGGCTTGATCTTAGCTTGCTGATCGGCGGTGAGGTTAAGCTGCTGGGTCATGCGCTGCAGCCGCTGGTCGGGTGACATTGGCCATATGATGCATGCCGCCGCCCTGGCCCATGCCTTGTCCCTGACTCATGGTGTCCTGTGCGTAAAGTGCGGTACCCAGGCAAGCCATCGCAGTGGCCAGCAGGGCGCAAATTAAAACTTTCTTCATTCTGTAAAGCTCCTTGGAGACCCGCCGCCAGGCAGTGGTGGCCATAAACGTCGCCGCCGTCGAAACCGGTGCATTCGATGTGGTCATCAGCACCGCCATAGCGTGAAGTCTTTGGAATATCCGTGATGGATTCATGTCCCGGCAGTTCGAGCGAATTTTGCTTCGTCCGTGTGCTGAAACCCCGCTACAGGCGGGAAGTTTCCGGCTTCGCGTGTAAAGAAGTGTTGTACCGATTATAGAGGCGAAAGGGGAATGCAAAGCCAAGGGCGCGAAACATTCCGCGCCCCTTGTCGCAGATCAACTCCCGAATTCCGCTACTGGCCGCGGCTGGCGGGAGGAATGATGTTGTTCATGCGCAGGTATTCCACCATCTGGCCATAGTGATCGAAGGGATGGCCGAGCGCAATAATCGTCAGACTCAGCCGCGTGATCTTGTTGGAGCCGAATGGACTCTGCACTTTTTCCAGAACGTTCTTCTCGTCGATGCTGTTCACCGCCTTGTGAAGATAGGCGAACGAGTCCTTCAGGAACTTCACGATGTCCGCTTTTGAGGTGAGGTTGTCGGGGCCATTCTCGCTGCCCACATTGACCGGCGGCTTTTCGCTCAAGATGGCGGCTCCCAGCATGTAATTGACAGCCGCAACATGCTTGATCTGTTGCGCGAAGGTGCGCACGCCTTTGAATTCGCCCTGGGTGGGAGCGAAGTTGAACTTATCGTCGGGCATGGCTTCGGCGGCGGAAACGAATTCTTTCTCCACTCCGCTGAGCGAGTGATCGAACACCGCGGCGAACGTCGGGTTCTGGTCCATCTTGCCTTGCGCATGGGCTGCCGGCAGGTTCCCTGCCGCACCCAATGCCAGTAGAACAATTGCCATCACAACTTCTTTCCTCATCAAAAGCCTCCACAGAGAATTGTCGTGTAAATGCGGGCCGCGCCCTGGCCATTGCCCGGGACGAATGGTGTATCAGAATTCTAGTCCATCCCCGCGATGGTTGGCTGCAAATCGGCGGGATGGAGCTTAAACCAGGCTGCTGCAACCATCCCGATCAGCAGGCCGATGGCGGCATACGACAGCGAACGCGACATGCCAACCCGTTCCGGCAATTTCTCCCCACAGCGCGGCGCCGCCGGCGAGGCCACCCTGCAGCACCAGCAGGTACATCGAAATGGCCCGCGCGCGCATGTGTCCCGGACACATGGTCTGCGCGGAAACGTTCAGGCTGGCGAGGATCTGGATCCACGCCACTCCGGCAACCAACATCGTAACCGACAGCACCGGAAAACTCTGCCAGCGCGCTCCGGCGAAGGTGGTGAACGCGAAGACCGCGGTCGCAATCGAGACCAGCGCGTCGGTGGAGAGCCTTCGGCGGAAGAACGGCATGGAGGCAGCGCCGGCGAAAGCGCCCAGCGCCGAAGAATCCCAGCAGCAGCCCGTAGCCTTGCGAGCCAAAGGGATGCGCCAGCAACGGCAGCAGCGCCGGCAAGGCGCTGGCGGAGATGCTGAAGACGGCGCTGCGCACCAGCACAGCCTTCACCGGTTGCGAGCCTCGCATGTGGCGGACGCCGTCGAACATGGCGCGCATCATGTGGGCGGCGCGAAATGAGGTGCGGCCCGGTCGCCGTCGCCAGCGGTACAGGAAGTAGATCACGCCGAAGAACGAAAGCCGCGTTCAGCAGGAACGCCATGCCCGAACCGGCGGCGGCAATCACCAGCCCGCCCAGCGCCGGACCAATCGCGCGCGCCACATTGAATCCGGCGGAATTCAGGGCAATGCCCGCAGCGAAGTTCTGGTGGGAGACGATCTCGGGGGTAATCGCCTGCCAGGCAGGATCGTTCAGCACCGCGCCGAATCCCATCAGCAGCGTCAGCAAAAGAAGCAGCGTTGGCGTGATTTTTCCGGCCAGCGTCAGCGCGCCCAGACGCGGCCGCCGCCAGCACCATCCAGCTCTGCGTGAAGAGCAGCAGCTTGCGGCGGTCCACCATGTCGGCGATGGCGCCCGCCGGCAGCACGACCAGAAAGACCGCGATGCTGCCTGCCGCCTGCACCAGTCCCACCATCAGCGGCGACATGGTGAGCGAGGTCATCAGCCATGCGGCGCCGACGTTCTGCATCCAGGTGCCGGTATAGCTGACGACGGCTGCGATCCAGAGCGTGCGAAACAGCGGTTCGTGCAACGGCCCGAGCACGGCACGCTGCGGCGCGATGGGCATCTGTGGAATCGTGCGCAGCTCGGCCATGGACTCACGACCGGCCGCGCGATCTGGCGGGCGCGGGTCTTGCGCTGCTTGCTGGGGAACACTCCGCTGGTGCCATGCTCCGCTGGTCGCCATTGGCCGTCAGACTCTGACTGGAGGCAAAAGTAAGCCGGCAGACGGCGGGTGCTTTGGCGAGACGTTCCGAGGGGCTGCGAATTCGTGACCAGACGCGCGGCGAGATTGCTTTGCAGCTGAGCTTTAGGATACTCGAAGGCGGCGCACTGTTTTGGCCGCGCCGTTGTAGGCCCCTTGAACTTGTCATCACGAGGAGGCCTTTAGGCCGACGAGGGATCTGTTGTTCTGATTCTTAGCCGACCTTGAAAAAGCAGATCCCTCGTGGGCTAAAAAGCCCGCTCGTGATGACAAAACAAAAAGTATCCGCAACGGCGCACCTGAAGGTGCGCCCCATTCAAAACCGACAAGCGCAGCCTCTTCATCACCGAGCCGGTTCAGGCGCGCTCTCCCTGAGCGAACGGCCATTCGCGCCGCCGCCATGAGCGGACCAGGTAGATCGCCAATCCCACAACCAGAATCGCGACGGCGTAGCGAATCTCGCGCAGAAAGTTTTTGCGCGCCAGCAGAATGAAGGTGAATCCCGCAATCGCCATCAGCGCCGGCAAGGGATACAGCCACATGCGAAATGGCCGCGGCATATCGGGACGGCGATGGCGCAGCACCATCACTCCCACGGCCTGCACGATGAACTGCAACAGAATGCGGATGACCACCAGCGCGGCAATCACGTCGGCCAGCCGCAGAAAGCAGAACAGCATGGCGACGCCGCCCAGCGCCAGCAGCGACACGGTGGGGAAACGGCGCTTGGGATCGACGCGGGCGAAGACGCGAAAGTAGTTGCCGTCGAGCGCCGCGGCATAGGGCACGCGCGAATAGCCCAGCAGCGTCGAAAACACCGAAGCGAACGCCGTCCACATGATGAGGCCGGTGATGAGCCGTCCCGCCCAGGTGCCGTAAATCCGCTGCATGAAAACCGAGATGATGTGGTTGTTCTGCCGCCGGAATGCGACACCATCTCGCGCCACGGAATCACGCCGAGCACGGCGATATTCATCGTCAGGTAGAGCGCGGCGACGACGACGATGGAGATGATCAGCGCGCGCGGGATGGTGCGGCCCGGGTCCTTCACTTCCCCGCCCAGAAAGCACACGTTGTAGTAGCCCCAATAGTCGTAGGTGGCGATCAGCATCGCCGAACCCATGCCCATGAAGAATGCCGGCGACAAGGTGAACGCGCCGGGGGGAAAGTCGAAGGCGCGCGCGGCGCTGAAGTGCGTCAGCCCGGCAACGATGACCCAGCCGACGGCCAGCGCCACGCCGACCCAGAGCAACTCCGCCAGCTTGCCGAGCACGGTGATGCGGCGATAGAGCAGAAAGACCACGACCGCCGCGGTCGCAATGGCAACCCACGTTGCCGGCATCACCAGGATGCTGACTTCCAGCGTGCCGAAGTGAATGGTGTGCGCCAGGATAACGCGCTCAAGGCTGGGCCAGAGATATCCCGCATAGTGCGCCAGGCCGATGCAGCCCGATGCGATGGACAGCGGCGCGCTGAACGAAAGCTGCCAGATGAAGAGAAACGACAGCAGGCGGCCCAGCGAATCGGGGCCGTAGATTTCTTTCAGGTAGCGATACGAGCCGCCGGCGTCGGGCATGGCCGCGCCCAGTTCGGCCCAGACCAGCCCATCGCAGAGCGCGAAGATCGCGCCGAAAATCCAGCCCAGCATGGCCTGCGGACCGCCGGCGGCGGCGATGACCAGCGGCAGCGTGATGAACGGCCCCACGCCGATCATGTCGATCATGTTCAGCGAGGTGGCTTCGGTCAGGCCGATGCCGCGGACGAGCTCGGGTTGCGACTCGGAAATATTGGAGAGGCTCATCGAAAACACGGCCTGGATGAAATGCTTGCTTCCGCTTTGTGACAAACCCGCTTCGACAAGAGGTTTGTATCAGGGCACGACTTTCAGTCGTGCCGAACGACGCCCCTTTTATCGACCGCGTGAGGCCGGTCGTGCAGCGACCGGCTTCACGCAATCCGCGGATCGAAAGAACCAACCACTCGGCACGGCTAAAGAGGCCTGCGGAAAAAGTCGAAGCAGGGCCCGGTGCCGCCGGCTAAGCCGGCTCAGGGGAAAAATAAACGGCATATCGGCACGACTAAAGTCGTGCCCTGATACGAAGCTTTCCATGACCGACTTTTCAGCGACGTGCGAACCTGTGCCCGGTTACAGAGCGTTCACAGCACGTTTTTTCCGCAGCCCTGTAAATCCGGGCGCTGACACAACATTTCGAGAAACTCAGTCTTCCAACCCACCCTACTAGCGCGGCTCATGTCCTACGCTCAGCAGGTTCACGTAGAGACGAATGGCGCCGGGCACGCCGAAGGGCAACTGCCGGAAGAACGCATAGCCGGTGTAGATGTAATAGCCCTTGCCATACTGCGCCAGCAGCAGACCACCTTTTTGCGGCTGCTCGCCGGGATCGTTCGAGGCCAGCAGCGGCGTGTAGTGCTGGTCCCACTGGTCCATGAAGTACAGGCCGCGCTCCTGCACCCAGCCATCGAAGTCGCGGTCGGTGATCGGATTGGGATAATGAAACACCGGGTTCTGAGGATCGAGAATCGTTACCGGCGCTTGCTCAACGGTTACGCGCTCGCGGCTCAATTGCGCCGGATAAGGCGTGTAGTGGCCGTCGTTGAAGTCGCTGGGCGAGGTGTTGTACTGCACCACCAGCGTGCCGCCGTTGCGCGCGTAATCCAGAAGCCGCTGATTGTTCTTCTTCACATCGTCGCGCGTATCGTAGGCGCGAATGCCCAGCACGATGGTCCCGAAGCGACTGAGATCGCCGCTCGCGAGATCGCCGGGAGTAAGCAGCGTGACGTCGAGTCCGAGTTCGCGCAGCACGTCGGGAATATCGTCGCCGGCTCCCATGATGTAGCCGATCTTCAGACCCTGCGGAACTTTGACCTGGACGACGCTGGCGCGCTGGAGCGCAGGCTGATAGTAGAAGAAGCCGCCAATATCAGGCCGCGCGACCAGGCTGTAGCCCTCGCTGTAATCGCGGCTGCCGGCATTCAGCAGCGCGCGAACTTCGTAGCGCGATTCTTTCGCTCCGTCAGGAGACTCTTTGAAGTTCGCCGCGTGCTGGCCAGGCTCTGTGAACGCAACATTTTCTGAGCCAGGTTCGATTTTCCATCCCTGCGGCACTTCGGGATGCACCGTGCCGCTGCCGCGGTCCGCAGTCGTGCGAACCACCACGCTCAATCCTGCGGAGGGATTCGCTCCTGCCGGAATGATCTGGGTCGCGGGCGCGGCCTCGACGGAAAACGGCGGCACCACGGCCAGCGGCATCGACCATTTATCGCCCTTATCGTCATGCATGGGCGTGCGGGCCACGCTGCTGAATAACTGCCTTCAGCGCCGTTGATGCTGTACACCACGCGCGCCGAAACCGGCGGCGGCGGCAGCGCCAGCGTCAGGTATTTCGGATTGTCGATCTTGTAGATGGCGTCGGTGTCGGGATCGTCGCGATGGAAGTACGCTTTCGTCGCCTGCGCGTCGATGGGCGGCGTCACGCGAAAGGTCAGCGCGCAGCCGTCGCCGGGAGCGATCTTCGTCGGCACCTTGTCCATGAAGAGTTCGGACTTCCAGCCTTCGGGAACGTCGAGGGCAAACTGCTTGACGTCCATGGGTGCGGCGCTGCCGTTATGCAGCGTCGCCCGCAGCAGGAAGGTCTTGCCCGCGGTGATCACCGCCGCCAGCACATCGCCCTCGCCGGTGGGAAAACTGGCTGCCATGGGGCGGCCGTCAGGAGTGCCTGGACCAAGCTCCAGATCCATTCCCAAAGCAAGGTTGGCGGCTTGCTCGAACTGCTGCTGCTTGGTGCGCAGGCTGGCGAGCAGATCGGCTTTCTCCGCGCCCGACAAGTTTGCCGCGTCAACCTTGCTGATCAACGCGCGCGTTAGATCCAATCCGCGTAGCAGCGGCGCACCAGCCGATTGCGTATCTTTGTCGGCGGCGGCTGTCGCCTCATCGACCGTCTTGGCAATCGCCTGCAATTGGGAACGCAGCCACGGGACCTTCGATTGATCCGCTCCCAGCCGCGCTGCCAGACCCGGCAGCGAAGTGTCGATGCCATCGAAGAAATCTGTCTCATGCGCCTCGGCGGTTTCATGAGTCCCGGCGGCTTCGTGCGCGCCGGCGGCGAGCTTGCCGGGGAGTGCGGAGTCGATCAGCGTGTAGTAGCTGAAGCGCTGGCCTTCAGGAGGATTCCACGCGCCCGCGCCCTGCGATAGCTGGTGCTTCAGACCCTTCCAGCCAAACTGCACATAGGTCTCGCCCAGCAAAGGATCGGATTGCGAGGTTTCCAGCTTGATGGTCCAGTCCTCGTTGCCGCGGACGTTGTCCATGTACAGCTTCTTCGCCTGCCAGGGTTGCAGGCCTTCGCGAATCTGCTCGGGAAAGCGCGTGGGATCGGCGGCGGCGCGAAAGGCCTCGCGCGTCAGGATTCCCGAGGCCTGGTGATGGCCGTGGCCATCGCGCGGAGCGCCCTGGAACCGAGTGCAGATAACATCGGGGCGAAAAGTGCGAATCACCCGCACCATGTCGCCGAGAGGGATGTCGTGCCCGCCCCACTTCTGGAAGGTCTCCTCGGGCGTCTTGGAAAAACCGAAATCGGCGACGCGGGTGAAGCGCTGCTCCACGCCGTAGTAGCGGTCGGCGGCCAGCAACTCAAGCGTGCGAATGATGCCCAGCTCGTCGAAGAGATTGCTGCCAACTTTGTTCTGTCCGCCCTCGCCGCGGTTCAGCGTGAGCTGCAAGACGGTGACGCCGTGGCCGCGCGATTCCAGCGTCAGCATGCCGCCGTCCTCGTCGTCGGGATGGGCGACGGTGTGCATCAGCCGCGCCGTGGTGTGCAGGCGGCGCAGCGTCAGCTTCAGCCCGGTGGTTCCGGTGTCGACGGCGAGCGGCTTGGTATCGACCCAGGGCGACGCGATTTGCGCCGACGCTGCGGCGCAGAGCAACGCCAGCAATAAACACAGGCGCAGGATGATGCGAGGATTCAGGCGTGGGCGTGTGAGACGTTTATCGAGGAACATTGGTTTTCGAAATATGGCCAATCCATACAGAGTACACAAAGAGGCCGCTATTCGCTCTTCGCTATTCGCGGTTCGCTTTCTGCCAGAGCGCTAATCGTTCTTCGTTCTTAACTCTTAGCAAGCGGAAATCGTAACTGCGCTCGCTAAGCGCTGGGAGCCAAGAACTACAACGTCTTGCCTCTGGCGAAGAGCGACAATCGCTTCTCACACATACGCCTCGTGCACGTAACACCACTTCCACTCGCCTGACTGGAAGGCCTGCATCACCGGATGTCCGGTCTCGCGGAAGTGCTGGTTGGCGTGCTGACCGGGCGAGGAATCGCAGCAGCCAACGTGTCCGCAGACCAGACATTTGCGCAACTGCACCCAGCGCTCGCCGGCCTGGAGACATTCGGCACAGCCATCATGACTGGGCTGGACTGCTCGGGTCGGCTAATTTCACGTGCTCACAACTCGGCATTCGGCCTCCTGGGAATAAGTTGTTTGGATGAAGCGGCGGCGCGCAGCGGATTCGCTGGCGACTGCACGAGGAGTGCGGTCGAATCACTGTGCCGGCACAAGTGTCTATAATCGTTATTGCACGGAAATGGGTGTGACGAGAGCTATTTCCGGCTCGCATTTCGTTGTTGGCCCCTTAGCTAATAGCTTCTAGCCGTCAGTAATCCAAGCTGCGCTTGCTAAAAGCTAAAGGCCAAGAGCTAGGAGCTAAGAGCCACTCTTATCATGATTCAGACCCTGTTCGGCAGCACCGAAGAAAAACCCAGCTTTCTGCAACGCATGAAAGAGGCGGTCACGCGCACGCGTGAAAGCCTCAGCGAGCGGATCGAAGATGTCGTCGCCTTCCGCAAGGAAATCGATCGCGAGACGCTCGACGATCTGGAAGCCACACTCATCTCCGCCGACCTGGGTACGGCGACCACCGCGACCATCCTGGCCGCGCTGCGCGAGAAGGTCGATCGCAAGCAGGTGGCGAACGTCGACGAGCTGAAGCGCGTCTTGAAGGAAGAGCTGCTGGCGATCCTTAATGCCGCCGAGCAAACGACCGGTGCAGAAAGTTGACGGCGAGCCGGAGGTGATTCTGGTGGTGGGCGTGAACGGCACCGGCAAGACCACCTCGATCGGCAAGCTGACCCACTTGCTGCGTTCGCAAGGCAAGACCGTGCTGCTGGCCGCGGCTGATACCTTTCGCGCCGCCGCCATCGAGCAACTGGAGATCTGGGGCGACCGCACCGGAACCGAAGTCATCAAGAACAAGCCGGGCGGCGATCCCGCGGCGGTGCTGTTCGACGCCCTGCAAGCCGCGAAGGCGCGCAACACCGATTACGTTATCGTGGACACGGCCGGCCGCCTGCACACCAAGACCAGCCTGATGGCCGAGCTGGAGAAGATGCGGCGCACCGCGCAGCGCTTCAGCGCCAACGCGCCGCACGAAACCCTGCTGGTGATGGACGCCACCACCGGCCAGAACGGCCTGCAGCAGGCGCGGCTGTTTACGCAATCGGCGGGAGTGACCGGCATCGTGCTCACCAAGCTGGACGGCACCGCCAAAGGCGGCGTGGTGGTTGCCATCTGCAAAGAGCTGGGCCTGCCGGTGCGCTATGTGGGCGTGGGGGAGAAGGCCGGCGATCTGCTGCCGTTCAATCCGCAGGATTTTGTGAACTCACTGTTCGATTGAGGTGATAACGCACCTCTCAGCGAATGCCAGCTGTCCCGAGTCCTTCGTCATGAGCGCCCGCTTTGGCGCGCGACGACTACGCTTTTCCGTTGGCCCTAAGAAAGCAGATCCTTCGCCCGCTCAAGCGGGCTCGTGATGACAATTTCACTAGTTCGTCGCAATGTGCTGCCAAATTCAGTAATCTGTGACCGAAGTTATTTCAGGTGACGATTCCGAAGCCCACCCGCGACGAGCAGTTCATGCAGCAGGCGCTGGAGCTCGCTCGTCAGGGCGTGGCGCTGGCTTCGCCGAATCCCTGTGTCGGCGCGGTGGTGGTGGCTCCCGTTGGCGAGATCGTTGGCCGGGGCACGCACACCTACGAAGGCCGCAAACATGCCGAGGTGCTCGCCATTGAGCAGGCTGGGAGCCGCGCGCCATGGCGCCGGTCTCTACCTGAATCTTGAACCCTGCTGTCATACCGGACGCACTGGCCCCTGCACCGACGCCATCATGGCAGCCGGAATCAAACGTGTCTTATGCCGCCATGCGCGATCCCAACCCGCTGGTAGCGGGCCGCGGCTTCGCCAAGTTGCGTGCTGCCGGCATCGAGGTGCACGAAGGCCTTTGCGAGCCGGAAGCCAAGAAGCTGAACGAAGCTTTCGCGAAGTACATTCGCCACCAGACTCCCTTCGTCACGCTGAAGACGGCGATGACGCTGGACGGCAAGATCGCGCCGCCTCCGGGCGAGCCCGACGCCGCATCGGGTTTGGCGCCCAGCGGCGGCTGGATCACCAGCGAAGTGGCGCGCGCGCATGTGCACGAGATGCGTCACGCCAACGACGCCATCATGGTAGGAGTGGGCACGGTGATTGCCGACGATCCGCTGCTGACCGACCGGACCGGGCTGCCGCGCCGCCGGCCGCTGCTGCGCGTGATCCTCGATTCGCGCCTGCGCCTGCCGCTGGACTCGCGCGTGGTAAAGACGGCGCGCGAGGACCTCATCGTCTTCTGCTGCTTTGCCGAGGAGAACAAGCGGCGCGAACTGGAGACGCGCGGCGTAATCGTTGAGCAGGTTCCCATGCGACGCTCGCCCAACGACGGCACGCTGGTTTTCCCCAGCGCTTCGCCCACGGTGGATGGCCGTCCCGACCTTGACCGGGTGATGCGTAACCTGGGCGAGCGTGAGATCACCAGCCTGATCATTGAAGGCGGCGCCATGGTGAACTGGGCCGCGCTGGCGGCGGGCATCGTAGACAAGATTTTCTTTTACTATGCGCCCAAGATTCTGGCCGGCACCGGCTCAATTCCGTTTGCGCTGGGAGCCGGTTACCAGCGCATGAGCGAAGCTGCCTGGGTGCAGTCGCTGACTTTGCATCGCTTTGGAGAAGATTTCGCCGTGGAAGGCTATCTCCGCGATCCGTACGAAGAAGTAATTAGTAGCTAGTAATTGGCGACTGGCGTCGTTGCAAGAAATGGTAGGCCCGGCTGGAATCGAACCAGCAACCCTCAGCTTAGAAGGCTGATGCTCTATCCACTTGAGCTACGGGCCCACGGAGCGCGCGCGGGGATTGCGCTGAACCATTATCGCAAATGCCCGGCCGTGGCCCAAGAGTTGGAGCACTGCGGGTCCCTCGTCCCGCTTCACCATGGCGGAAGGGACATCCAATCCCGCCCTGGCCAAAGGACGGCCAGAACGGGGCACCCCAGCATTCAATTCGCATTGGCCAGTTGCAACTGACAACTGACAACTGATCCCTGGCCACTGATTCTTCACGGTTGCAGCTTCAGCGGCGCCAGTTCTTCGGCTTCGAATTGGTTCCACTGCTCAATCAGCGCTGCGGCGGATTCATGCAACTTGGGCAGCGCCTCTGCGGCCTGGGTCGTAGGCGCGAGATCGACCTCCTGCAACATGCCGAGCATTTGCAGCAATGAATCGCGGACACCGGCGAGGCTGTCAGTGTGGGGACCGCGCCGTCGTCGTCCCTCACCTCCCGCAACTGCGTCCAATTTCTTGCTCACGTCGCTGAGCTTCGCGGCCTGCGCTCCCGAGGCTTTTTCGCGCATGGACTTGAGCTGCGCGCGGACAGCACTGGCTTTTTCCACGATCGGCTGAAGCGCCAGCAAGTCCTGGTAAACCCCGTAGGACGCATCGAACTGCTTCTGTAAATCGGCGAGCGAAGTTTTCACCCGCGGATCCATTTCGATTCTGAGGGGTACGGCGTATTTTCTGCCGTCCACGGTCAGTACCAGACTGTAGTGTCCCGGCATGATCCAGGGCGAAGTCGGCTGAGGCGCGGTGTTCCCCGCCACCGCGGCAATGGGATACTCGGGATGGATTCCCGGCACCGGCGCGTAATGCAGATCGAAGATGAAGCGATGAAATCCGGCAGCGGTCGACAAGGCTTGCGGCGGACGGACCCAATAGGTTGGGATGGCCAGCTCGGGATCAGGAGGCGGCAGCGGATCGGCGCTGGAGATGCGTCGCTGCACCTTGCCTTTACTGGTCATAATCTCAAGCATTACAGGGCCGGAGGCGGCAGACTTCAAGTAATAGTCGAAGATTGCGCCGTCCGGAGGATTCTGCCCCGCAGGATAGTCGGGCGGCAGCGGCGTATCGGTATTCGAGTTCCAGTGAATGCGCAGGGCCGGCTCCGGGGCAAACAGAAAGTTCCCAGCCAGGATCCTGGCCTCCAGCTGACGCAGAGGCGTGATGTCGTCAAGGATCCAGAAGCCGCGACCGTGGGTTGCAACGGCAAGGTCGTTGTCCTTGATGAGCAAATCGCGAATTGACGTGGCCGGCATGTTGAGCCGCAACGACTGCCAGTGCTCGCCGTCGTCGAAGGAGACATACACGGCGCGCTCGGTTCCGGCGAAGAGCAGCCCTTTGCGCTTGGGATCTTCGCGGACTGAATTCACATTCTCATCCGCCGGGATTCCGTCGACGATCTCCGTCCAGGTCTTACCGGCATCGCGGGTGCGATAGATGTGGGGATGCAGATCGTCAAGCCGCAGCGTGTTGATGGCCGCGTAGGCGGTGTTGGCATCGGTGTGGCTGGCCTCCAGCACGGAAACCTTTTGCCATGGGGAAAGCTGCGGCGGAGTGAGGTCGTTCCAGTTGGCGCCGCCGTCGGTGGTGCGCCAGATCAGGCCGTCATCGGTTCCCGCCCACATAATGTTCCGGTCCATCTCGGACAGCGCCAGCGCATAGATCACGCCGCGCTGCCGGGGCTGAGCCGCGGGATCGGAGCTGTAGATGCCTACGGACGCGGGTACGGGAAATGTCTTGCGGGTCAAGTCGGGGCTCACCTGCTTCCAACTCTGGCCGCCGTCGGAAGTGGCCCACAGGGTGTTGGCAGCGAAGTACATCAGGTGCGGATCGAAAGGCGAGAAGGCAATGGGCTCGGTGCGAATGACGCGAAAATCGGGCCCGCCCAGCGGCCTGGGTATGATGTTCTGCGCCTGCACGGTGCGGCGGTCGTAGCGGGTGAGCTTGCCGCCGTAGACGATGTCGGGGTTGAGCGGGTCGGGCACAACGTAGCCGTATTCTTCGGCGGCCACAGGATGCCAGTCGCGGAAGGTGATCTCGCCGTCATTGCCGCGGCTGGAAATGCAGACCGAACCGCTCTCCTGCTGTCCGCTGCACAGACGATACGGAAATGCGTTGTCGGCGTTGACGTGGTAGAGCTGCGCCGTGGGCTGGTTGTACCACGAGCTCCAGGTCTGTCCGCCATTGACGGTGACGATGGCGCCCTGGTCGCTGGTCAGGATGATGATGTTGGGATCGTTGGGATTGATCCAGATGTTCTGATAGTCGTCGCCGCCCGGCGCGCCGCGAAAGCCAGTCCACGTCTTGCCGCCGTCGGTGGACTTCCAGGTCACGGTGCTGACCACGTACACGACATTGGGATTCCTGGGATCGATCGCAGCGATCGGCAGGTCGCCGCCGCCGATGCGCATTCTGGGGCGTGGATCGGTGGTCACCGTGGACCAGGTCGCCCCCGCGTCGGCGGAGCGATAGAATTCCACGTTGCCCTTGATGGCTACCACCGCAAACAGTTGCCTGGGATCGCTTCGCGCAATGGTGATGTACGCCTGAATGATGGCGCTGGGCAGCCCGCCCGCGAGCTGCTTCCAGGTTTGGCCGCCGTCGGTGGACTTGAAGATCCCCGCATTGGTGCCGCTGAATTCGCCGTTCTCCCACGGACCTTCCCGTGCCTCCCACAATGTGGCATAGACGATGTTGGGGTCGGAGGGATCGATCTCGACGTCGTTGCCGCCGATGTTTTCGTCCTTGTAGAGAACTTTCTCGAAGCTCTGGCCGCCATCGGTGGAGCGGTAGATGCCGCGCTCGGGATTCGGCCCGTAAGGATGTCCGGCGACGGCGACGAAGAGCCGGTTAGGATCGCGCGGGTCGACGGCCATCACGGAAATCTGCTGGCCATCGCGCAGGCCAAGATGCGTCCAGGTAGCGCCGGCGTCGGTGGACTTGTAGATTCCGTCGCCGACGGAGAGATCGGGGCGATGCAGGCCTTCACCGCTGCCGACATAGACGATGTTCGGATCGGAGGGCGCAACCGCAATCGCGCCGATGGAGCCGGTCGGCTGCTGATCGAAGATCGGCTTCCAGGTGCGGCCGTAGTCGGTGGTCTTCCACACGCCGCCGTTCACCGCTCCAACGTAGAAAACATTCGGCTGGCTGGGGACGCCGCAAACGGCGCGGGTGCGGCCGCCGCGAAACGGGCCCGACATTGCGCCAGCGCATCTCGGTGAGGAGCGAGGTAGTAGACTTGCTGGGCGTCGGAGATGCGTAGTAAAAGCCAGCGCAAGAGGAAATAAAAGAGAAACAGGATTCGTCTTCTCGACATTATGTAGTCACCTTTTATGGTCGTAGCCGTGGTCGATTCGCCGAGCAGGGTATCCGCGTTTTGAAGAGGCACGCGTTTAGGCGTGCCGTTGGAATCGCATCAGAAGTTCGGCTTCAGCCGCTGAGGGATACCCCTCAGGGCCTGAAGGCCAAATTTTCTCGCAGCCCCGATGGCACGGCTAAAGCCGTGCCCCTTCAAAACTCCTGCACCCGAAGCCGTGCCCCTTCAAAGCCGCCGCGGCTAAAAGCCGTGCTCCTTCAAAGCCGCTCGCCTGAAAGGCGCGCTCCACCCATCGCGGCGCGTCCGGCGAACGCTTGCACGGCGTCAGCGAAATGTAATCTATTCGCACCGAACTTTGCAGGTAGAGGACCTTCGATTGAGCCATTGTGTACGACGTGTCTGCTGTTCCGCCATTATTGTTTTCGCCGCACTTTTTCTGAAATCGGTCCGCTGCCGCTCAGACGGTCTCGCCTGACCTGCTCGGCGGCTTGCAGTGGCGATTGATCGGCCCATTTCGCGGCGGACGCGCGGCCGCCGTCACCGGTGTTCCCGGCGGCGGAGCAGTATTTTATTTTGGCTCGGTCGATGGCGGCGTTTGGAAGACGACTGACGCGGGCATAACCTGGAATCCCATCTTCGATGGCCAGCCGATCGCCTCCATCGGCGCGCTGGAAGTTGCGCCTTCCAATCCCAACGTTCTCTACGCCGGCACGGGCGAGTCGGATATCCGTTCCGCGCTCAGCTCAGGCGATGGCGTCTACAAGTCCACCGACGGCGGACAGAGCTGGAAGAATATTGGGCTGCGAGATACGCGGCAGATCAGCCGCATCGTCATCGATCCGCGCAATCCCGATGTCGTCTACGTGGGCGCGCTGGGCCACGCCTACGCGCCCAACGCCGAGCGCGGCGTCTTCAAGTCAACCGATGGCGGCGCGAACTGGACGCATGTGCTGGATAAAGGCGCGAACGTCGGCGTCTCCGATCTGGCCATCGCCGCTGCGAGTCCGAACATTCTTTTTGCCGGTACGTGGAATGCGCGTCGTCCACCCTGGAGCACCTACGCTCCACAGCAATGGGCCGGGCGGCGGCATCTATCGCTCCACCGACAGCGGCGCGAACTGGACGCAACTAACCGGCAACGGTCTTCCCGACGGCGATTGGGGCCGCGTAGGCGTGGCCGTCGCGCCCGATGGCAAGCGCGTGTACGCGTTGATCGATGCCGGGAAAAAGTCGGGGCTCTATCGTTCGGACGATGGCGGCAATACCTGGACGCTGGCCAATGGCGATCCTCGCATCACCAGCCGCGGCTGGTATTTCATGGGCGTCACGGTCGATCCCAATCATCCCGATGTCGTCTACATGCCGAACGTCGCGCTGTATAAGTCGGAGGATGGCGGCAAGACGATTACGATTGTGCGCGGCGCGCCGGGCGGCGATGACTATCACCAGATCTGGGTCGACCCCAAGGATTCGTCGCACCTGATCCTCGGCACCGACCAGGGTACGACGGTCAGCGTCAACCGCGGCGCAGACGTGGTCCTCGTGGTTCAACCAGCCGACGGCGCAGCTCTACCACGTCATCACCGACAACGAATTTCCTTACCACGTTTACGGCGCGCAGCAGGACACCGGCTCCGCTCGGCGTTCCCAATCGCACCGATCATGGCAATATCACCGGACGCGACTGGTTTATGGTGGGCGGCGGCGAGAGCGGCTGGATTGCCCCCGATCCCAGCGACTCCAACATTCTTTATGCCAGCGGCGTTTATGGAAGCGTAGTGCGCTTCGACCGCCGCACTTCGTTCAGCCAGGACATCACGCCGTGGCCGATGCAGAACTTCGTCAGCGAAATCAATCAGCGCAAGTATCGCGATCCGTGGACTCCGGTGCTGGTGCTGTCGGCAGCGGAGAAGAACGCGCTGTATCTGGGAACGCAGTACGTGATGAAGACGACCGACGGCGGGCTGCACTGGCAGCAGATCAGTCCCGACCTGACCGGAGCGGAAGCCGAGCCGCGGCCGAAAGGCCGTCGGGACCCGCGACCGTGCAGAACGCCAAGCAGCGCGGCTTTGGCGTGGTCTTCAGCATCGCGCCATCGCCGCTGAAGGCCGATGAAATCTGGGCGGGCAGCGATACCGGCCTGCTGCACCTGACGCGCGACGGCGGCAAGAGCTGGCAGGATGTTACGCCGCCGGGACTGAGCGACTGGAGCAAGATCGCGATGATCGAGGCTTCGCGCTTCGATCCCGGCGGTCGCGTACGTCGCGGTTGACCGTCACCGGCTCGACGATCAGGCGCCCTACATCTATCGCACGCGCGATTACGGGAAAAGCTGGCAGCCGATTGTGAATGGCATTGCGGCGCACGTCATTCGTGAATGCAATTCGCGAGGACACCGAGAAGAAGGGATTGCTGTTTGCCGGAACCGAGCTTGGCGTTTATGTTTCGTTCGACGACGGCGACCATTGGCAGCGGTTGCAGTTGAACCTGCCCGCCACCTCGGTGCGTGACATCACGATCCATGGTGACGATCTGGCGATCGCGACCTACGGACGTTCGTTCTGGATCCTGGACGACATCACGCTATTGCGGCAGGTCAATCCGCAAGCGGCAGCCGGTGCCCAACTTTATAAACCTGCGACGGCGATTCGCGTGGACAACGACGTTTTCCTGGGCAGTCCTCTGCCGCCGGAGGAGCCGGTAGCCAGGAACCCGCCGGACGGAGCGATCGTCGACTACTACCTGCCGGCGGCGGCGAAGTCGGTGACGCTGGAAATTTTCGACTCCAGCGGCAAGCTGATGCGGCGATACGTGGGCGGAGCAATGAAGGAGCAGCCGCATCCGCCGATGGCCATAGCCGAGCGCTGGCTCCCGAAGCCCGTGGTGCTGGAGAAAACTGCGGGCGCGCATCGCTTTATTTGGGACTTGCGCTGGGGCACTTCCGGCCCAAATCCCGAGACCGAGGATGAAGAAGGCTTCGGCGCGCCGCGAGGACCGCGCGCGACCGCCGGGAAATTACCAGGTGAAGCTGACGGTGGATGGCAACGCTCTGACGCAGCCGTTAAGAGTGGAGATGGACCCGCGCGCGCAGGCGACTCGCGCCGAGTTGGAGGAGCAGCTTCGTCTGGGGCTGGAGTTTTTCGGCGAGGTGCGGAGCAGCCGCAAGGCGCTGGCGGAAATCGCTGCCGTGAAGAAGCGGCTGGGAGAAATTGAGAAGGAGAGCTTGACAACACCATCCCGAGTTGTTGGCGCAGGTGACAGATCTGAACTTGATCATCGGGAAGATCGAGAAAGGCGAAAGAACGAGTCCGGGGTCGATCAGCGGGCTGGAGTCGGCAAGCTCAGGTCTGGGAGCAGCGCTGCGCGTCGTCGAGAGCAGCGATCGGAGGGTGCCTTCGCAGGCGGTCGAGCTTTATCGCGAGGCGGAGGAGGCGGCAAAGGCCGGCATGGCCGCGTGGGCGCAACTGAAGAGCGCGCAGCTGGCGAAGTTGAATGAAGCGCTGCGGAAGGCCGGGGTTGCGGCCATACAGGTTTCGGAACTGGAGCGCGAGGAAGAATACGAGGCTTCTGAGTGATTGTCGTGCGAGTAAAAAGGCCCCGCCCTAGCCAAAAGATGGCTAGAACGGGGCACCCGGCTTTTTTCGTTTGGTGAGAGGACAGCAGATCCCTCGTCGGCCTGAAGGCCTCCTCGTGATGACAATTCTGGATTGAGTTTGATCGACGCCCCGTGGCCGCAAAGCAGGTCCCTCCACTCGGACTGAAGTCCTCGGTCGGGATGACACAAGGTTTAGGGGTCCGCCGCTCCGTCCTCGGTCGGGATGACACAAGATTTAGGGGTCCGCCGCTCTGTCCTCGGTCGGAACGACACAAGGCCGGGAGAACTACCGCTCGACGAGCTTTTCCAGGTCCTCAAAGAAGCTGGGATAGGAAATGGCGACGCAGTCGGCGTTGCGGATCATTGTTTCGCTCTCGGCGCGCAGGGCGGCGACGGCGAAGGCCATGGCAATGCGATGATCGTGGTAGCTCTCGATTTCGGCGCCGTGCAGGTGCTGGCCGCCGGGAATGCGCCAGCCATCGGCGGTCTGCTCCACCTGCGCGCCCATCGCCTGAAGATTGCGAGTGACCGCGCTCAGGCGGTCGGATTCTTTCACCCGCAGCTCGCCTGCATCGCGGACCTCGAGCCCTCCAGCGGTAAATGGCGCGATGGCCGCAAGCACGGGAAGCTCGTCGATCAGCAACGCCGTCAGCGGGCCTTCGATCCGCACATGTCTTCCCTGCCCCGGCACCAGCGCGATGGTGCCGACCAGCTCGCCGTGGCTTTCCTCGACGCGCACCATCGAGACGCGGCTGCCCATCGCGGCGAGCACGTCGAGCAGCGCCGAGCGCGTGGGATTCAGCAGCACGCCGTCGATCACCAGATTAGACTCGGGAAAAATGGTGGCGGCGCACAGGAAGAACGCGGCGGATGAAATGTCGCCCGGCACAAAGGCTTCCAGGGGATGCAGCGTCTGGCCGCCGACGATGCTGACCGTGTTCTGCGAGCGCACCAACTTCTACGCCGAAGGCGCGCAGCGCCAGCTCGCCATGGTCGCGGGTGCGGGCCGGCTCGGCTACGGTCGTCTTCCCTTCCGCCAGCAATCCCGCGAACAACACGGAAGTCTTAACCTGGGCGCTGGCCACCGGCGGCGCGTAGTCGATGCCGTGCAGCTTTGCGCCGCGGATACGCAGCGGCGCACGGTCGCCATGGGCGGCGTCAATGTTGGCTCCCATCTGGGTCAGCGGCTGGATGACGCGCTTCATGGGGCGGCGCGAGAGGGATTCGTCGCCGATCAGCTCGGTGGTGAAAGCCTGCGCCGCCAGGATGCCGGACATCATACGCATGGTCGAGCCGGAGTTGCCGCAGTCGAGCGGCGTGGCCGGCTCTAGCAGCTTAGCGCCTAGTCCGTCGATTACGACCGCACCGTTTTCATCGCGCTCGACCTTGCAGCCCAGAGCGCGCACACATCGCAGAGTGCTGGCGCAGTCGTCGCCGGGAGCAAAGTTGTCGAAGCGCGAGCGTCCGGCGGCAAGCGCCGCCAGCATGGCGTAGCGATGGGAGATGGATTTGTCGCCCGGCACGCGCAGGCTTCCCAGAAGGTTGCGCGCGGGCTTGATCGAGACTGAATTATTTTGCGGCATGATCTTGGTACGCCAATGTTGGAGGGTGCCAGCGAAACAGGTTGAAAGCAGATCCCTCGTCGGCCTAAAGGCCTCGCTCGTGATGACAAAATAAAAGGCTGGCACCGGCGCAGCTAAAGCCGCGCCCCTTCAAGGCAAATCGGCAACGACTTTTCCCGAAGTCCGCCGAGCCTCCTCGTGATGACAAAATAAAAGGCTGGCACCTGGCGCAGCTAAAGCCGCGCCCCTTCAAGGCAAATCGGAAACGACTTTCCCGAAGCCCGCCGAGCCTACTGTTGATGACAAGGATAAACTACGTGCCAATGGCGCACCCTCGACCGACCCAGGTCACGGCTAAAGCCAGGCCGCCTCAAAACAGCTCGCAATAACACCTCCGTGACGCGATACAATTTCGCACGGGTATCTTCGCTTGGAAAATAAGGCCATCGCGCAAATTTTCTATGAGACCGCCGACCTGATGGAGGTCAACGGCGACGACTCGTTCCGAATTCGCTCGTATCGGCGGGCCGCCGAGGCGCTGGAGGGACATTCGCAACAAGTTTCGGAGCTGCTTGCCGAGCCGAAAAAGCTGCTGGAAATTCCCGGCATCGGCAAAGGCATGGCCGCTAATATCCAGGAGCTGAGTCGCGAGGGCAAACTTTCGTCACATCAAGAGTTACTTCATAAATACCGGCCCAGCATGTTGGAATTGCTGAAGATACAGGGTCTTGGGCCGAAGACCATTGCGCTGCTGTGGAGCGCCTTTCAGGTGAGCGACCTGGCGGGAGTGGAGAAACTGGCGCGCGAGGGCAAGCTGCGCGAACTGCCGCGCCTGAGCGAGAAGAGCGAGCAGAAAATCCTGAAGGCGATTGAGGGTTATCGCCGCATCTCGGGACGATTCCTGCTGGATGAAGCTGACCGCACGGCGGAGAAGCTCACCGAACACCTGAAGCACATTAAGGGCATCGAGAAGATTACGCCTGCGGGATCGTTGCGGCGGGGCCGCGAGACGGTCGGCGATCTTGACGTGCTCATCACCGGGCCGTGCTGCGTTAACGACGAGCAACGCGCCGAGCTGATCGAAGAGATCCTGCGCTTCCCCGGCATCGTGGACGTTCTGGCTAAAGGCGAGAACAAGGTCAGCTTCAAGCTGCGCAATGGAATGCAGGTGGATGTACGGCTGTTGGCGCCGGAATCCTACGGCGCGGCAATGCAATACTTCACGGGATCGAAGAACCACAACGTCACGCTGCGCCAGCGCGCGCTGAAGATGGGCTACACGCTGAATGAGTACGGGCTGTTTCGTCTGGACAACGAGAAGCTGGTGGCGAGCGCGACCGAGGAAGAGATTTACGGCGCGCTCAAGCTGGACTGGATTCCGCCGGAGATGCGCGAGACCTGCGGCGAGATCGAAGCTGCGGCCGAGCACCGGTTGCCGCGGCTGATTACGGTGAAGGACCTGCGCGGCGAGGTCCACATGCACACCGTGGAAACCGACGGCAAGTGCACCATCGAAGAGATGGCCGAGGCGGCGAAGCAACGCGGCTACAAGTACATTGCCATCACCGACCACTCGAAGAACCTGGCGTTTGCCAACGGGCTCGACGACAAGCGCGCGGTGGAGCACATCGCGCGCATTCGTGCAGCCAACCAGCAGATCGGCGGCATCACCATCATGGCGGGAATCGAAGTCGACATTCTGGCCGATGGCGAGCTTGATCTGTCAGATGAGGTGCTGGAGCAGATGGATGTGGTGGTCGCCAGCGTGCATTCGGCGTTCAATCAGGAGCCGCAGCAGATGACCGACCGGCTGCTGCGTGCATTGGACAATAAGAATGTTTCGATCCTGGGGCATCCGACGGGAAGGCTGTTGTTGCGGCGCGATGCCTACGGCTTCGATATGAGCGCGATCCTGAAATCCGCACTGCAAAATAAAGTTGCGATGGAACTGAATGCTTATCCTGACCGGCTGGATTTGAACGACGTGCATTTGCGCATGGCGCGCGAACGCGGCGTGAAGATCGTGATTAACACCGATGCGCACCATACTTCGCACTTCGAGAAGATCAAGTACGGTATTCTTCAGGCGCGGCGCGCCTGGCTGACGCCCGCGGATGTGCTGAACACGCTGCCGGAGAAGGAATTTCGCAAGGCGATGAGGAAACAGTGGCCAGTGGCTAGTGGCTAGTGGTCAGGGATTAGGGATTAGGAGCTGGGGATTAGGGATTAGGAGCTGGGGATTAGGGGCTAGGGATTAGGGACTGGAGATTAGGCCTTGATTCGTGAACCACAGGTGTCATCCTGAGCGCAGCGTTCGTGGTGTTTGCGAACCGGAGTCGAAGGACCTCTATCCCGATAAGGATTCGTCCACGGAGATGATCTATGGCTGAGAATGAGATTCCGCCAGAAGCGAGCACCGGCGAAAACGGAGTTCCTCCGCAGCCGGAGAATGAGATCCCGCTGACGCCGGAAGAAGAAACTGCGCCAGAGCTCGGCACGCCAGAAATCGCATCGCCGCAAGGCCCCGCCTATGAGGAGTTTGGCACGGCGAAGCGCAGCCTTCCGCCGCTGGCTCCGGTGGCGATTGCGATTGTGCTGGTCGCCGTCGTAGTCGCGATCATCGCTTATACCCAACGGGCCAAGCCGGTGGCGCAGGGCAACATCGACGGCGTGTGGTTCAGCCAGCCCGCCAACATGCCCAGCCCCATGATTCTGGTGGCATTCACGCTGCGCAACGTCAGCGACAAGACGCTGTACGTGAAAGACATCAGCGCGGCGGTAAAGACGGACCAGGGCGAGCAGTCGGACGAGGCGGCCTCGGCCAGCGATTATGACCGATACCTGACGGCGTATCCCGATCTGGCGGGACATGGCCGGCCGCTTCAGGTCGAAACCAAGATCCAGCCCGGCGGGGAGCAGAAAGCCACAGTGATGGTGACACTGCCTATCACGCAGCAGCAATTTGATTCGCGCCGGGACCTGACGGTGACCATCGACCCGTATGACCAGAAGGCTATCGTGCTGCATGACCAGAGTGGGGCGGCGAAGTAGGAGCGGCTTCACAGGCTGCGAAAAAGTTGGACCAGCAGATCCCTCGTCGGCCTGAAGGCCTCCTCGTGATGACAAAGACAAAGAGCTGGTCGGATTCATCACCTGAGACTCCAGCCTTCAAGCCCTGGTTCGCTCCCTCAGCGGCTAAAGCCGGGTTTTCTGTTTGACCTTACCGGCACGCCTGAAGGCGTGCCCCTTCAAAACACACTGTGCTTCTTCAAAGCAACTCGTGCCCCTTCAAAGCAACCCGCCCCAGACTGGACGACACCACCCGGGCGGAGTATGGTTTGCAGCGGGCACGCGTGGTAGCCTCATCGTGCAGCAATCAATCCCAATCGGTTTGGAGCGGAATTATATGAAGACGCGAGTATTGGCGGCGGGTGTATTGTGCCTGTTGGTTTCCACGTTGGCGGTCGCGCAGAAGGTCAGCATCAATGCGGACCGCGCCGCAAATTTCTCCAGCTATCACACCTACATGTGGGAAAAGAGCCCGAATCCCGCCCACGGTCTTTGGGACCAGCGCATTGTGGAAGCGGTGGACAAGCAGTTGCAAGCCAAAGGCCTGACCAAGGTCGATGCTAACCCTGACCTGTGGGTGGTCTACAGCAACAGCATCAAGGACGAGAAGAGCGTGGCCGGCGCGGGGTATGGCCTGGGACCGACCTGGGGATGGGGCAACTCGGGCGCGAACGCCGCTATCAACACTACGTTTGTCTTCAAGATCGGTACGCTGGTGGTGGAGATGGCGGACACCAAGGACAGGCAACTGGTCTGGCGCGGTTCGGTGAGCGATACCATCAACGATAGCTCCGACAAGAACATTAAGACCCTGGACAAAGCTGTCGCCAAATTGTTTAAGGGATATCCGCCGAAAGAGAAGAAGTAGAGAGTGGTCGCGCTTCACCCAGGTCTCGAAACGCGCGAGACCCGGGCCACCCGCCGGTTCAAGATGCGTACGATTGCAATCCTGATTAGCGCCGCGATGCTGGCTGGGACATCTTTGCCAGCTGCGAACTCCGGCATACCGCAACCATCGCCGGGCGTCACCGGCTATCCCATCCCCGGCCTGGCTGGATATGGGGTTGAGCTGGGGCTGGATTCCAGCAGCGGCAAGATTCTGGAGCTGCTGGTGTACCGCGGCCAGAAACAAGTGCAGGCGCTGAAAGTGTGCACTGCCGAAGCGGTGCCGCGCGAAAGTCCGGTGGGCACCATGGACACCGCGGACTATAACTTCGACGGCTATGGCGATCTGGCGTTGGAGACTGCGTTCAAGCAAGGCAATGCTTCCTATTGCATCTGGCTGTTCAATCCCAAGACGAAGCGTTTTGTGGCCTCGCCGCAGTTGTCGCAGCTCACCAATCCTCGTCCCGATCCGAAGACCAGGACCGTGACCTCCTCGTCCAAAGGAGGCTGTATCGGTTGCTCCAAACAGGAAACCTACCGCTGGTCCAAAGGACAACTGATACCGGTTCGGGAAGAAACCGTGACTCAGACAGACCTGGGTACGTCGACGGGCGGCGATTGCGGCTGGCTGCGCACGGTGAAAGAAGAAAAGAACGGGAAGATGGTGTTCGTCAGCCGAGACCAGATCAATAGCCTGGGGCAGACGTGTTTGCCGTAAGTACGCTTACCCTGGTCTCGAAATGCGCGAGCCCTTCGACCAGTTCAGGGCGGGCTCTGGGCCACCTAGAACCGCAGGCATTCCACGCTAACAAAACAACGGCGCCACGACCGTTGAGAGGTGGCGCCGTCGAAGCAATCAGGTTACAGAAAATCCCTACTGGATTCCGATCTGGTAGTTCTGGGAAGCAATACCGTTCACGACTACCTGCATGTCGGTTGTGCCGGTTTCCATGCCGCTCGGAACGTCCACGTAGGTGTACGTCGGACCAGGGTAGCCCACAGCCATGGTGCTGTGACCATGCGTTTTGCCGTAGAAGACGTGTCCCGTAGCAACGTTGGTGAACCGGACGAGTGGGTAGTTGGTGGCGTCCTGGAAGTCGTCGCCGTAAGCGTTGTTCTGGGTCGCGCCGTTGAACTTGCTGCCGTTGATCTTAACCGTTGACCCACGCGAGAACACCAGGTTGGTCAACAGAACAGTTGGCGTCCAGCCGGTGTACTGACTTCCGACCGAGTTAAACAGTTCAATGTCGTTGCTTAAGTCCGCGAACATGATCTGCCCGGTGGGCAGCATCAGGAAATGCCCGTAGTACGAAGAGTCGGATGGACCGTTGGGCGGGTTAACGACTTCGGTCAGCGTGCTGCCGTTCCACTCAAACATCTGGCCGCCAGTGTTGAAGATTCCCGGGCTGGCGAATACCAGCACGTTGCCATTCACTTCCAGAGCTCCCGGCCCATCGGCGATGTCAAAAGTGCCGGGGAAGTCCGGAGCCTCGGTCCAGGTGCCGCTGCTAACGTTATAAACTCCGTTGTGGCCGGCCCCGCAACTGTTCGCGCCGGTTTGGAAGACCGTACCGTTAGCCATCAACACGGCCGGACCCTCCTCAAAGGAGGCGCTGCCCGATCCGCCGCAGTCGGCTGCCGAATCCCAGTACTGCTCTGGAGTCGTGCCCGCCACGGTCCAGGCACCGCTGCCCGGGTTGTACAGCTCATAGTTCATGCCATTGGAGACGTAGTGCTCGACGTAAGCATCCACGTCCAGTACGTTACCGCCGGGCAGCAAGGTCATGCCTTCCTCGTCGTAGATGTCGTATTTGCCCGTACCCGTCGAAGTCCACGTCAAGGTTGAAGGGTCAAACAAAGCCGCCGTTGGCGGACTGTCGCAACAGCTGGTCTGCATGTAGGTTCCATTGACCAGGATCACGCTAGGAGAATCTCCAATGTAGGTCCAGCCAGTAGGGGGATTTACTGAGGTCCAGGTATTGGCCGCGGGATCATAAATGGCGCCCAACTTGCCACGGTTTCCGTTGCCATTGTTGTACTCCCCGCCTTCTACGATGTAACGGCCATCGGGCAGCACCACAGACCCGAAGAACAGAGGCGCGTAGCCAGAGGGCATCGAGGGTATATGTGTCCAGGTACCGGTTTCGTAGTGACCGTTGATATCCGGGGTCAGGATGTACCAGGTGCCCGCATTACTTTGTTCCTCGTGGACCATTACCCGGCCATCGGTCAGCAGCGCGATGGCGCCCGCGGGGATGGGCACATTTTGTACAGGTGTCCAGGATTGCGCGCTGGCTACACCCACCGCAGCCACCGCGACCAAGGCTATTCCAAGCATTCGCAAAAGCTTCATGTTTCTCCTCAATATTTGTCTCAGTTTTGTCTGAAGGTAGGGTGTCGATGCAGACCGCCGGCAGCCGAGGGGAGCGCCGAAGTTATACATCTCGACTCAGCAACAGCTTCGGAAAAGTACTCCGAATCGTTATAAGAAGTCAATATGTTAGCCCTAATGGCGGCGTACAAATTGAACGGCCCAGCTCTTATCCCTCCTGCGGTTGACACTTTTTCTGGCCGCGACCTATACTCCGCTGCAAATCTCGTTTCGGAGGATGGGTCATGTCGAAACGTACACCAGCCGTTTGCTTCTTTGCCGCTCTGATTCTTGCGATGCTGCAGCGCAGCCGCGGCCTTCAGTCAGCAACCCGTGCTCACGCCCCAGAACAGCAACACCAACAATCTCCTGATCGCCGTCAGCCCAGTCGACGAAAACGTGGTGTGGGCGGTAGGAACCAACAGCACCTTCGTCGTCACTACCGACGGCGGCAACACCTGGCGCTCCGGCGTGGTCCCAACCCCCAATGCCGCTGACGTGCAGCTTCGCGATGTGCAGGGCGTGAGCGATCAGGTGGCGTATGTGCTCTCCATTGGAAACCTCAGCGGCGATTTCGCCATCTACAAGACCGAAGACGGCGGCGCGACCTGGACGCAGCAGTTCCAGAACCAACTGGTCGGCGCCTTCTACGATTGCTTTGCCTTCTGGACGCCCACCAACGGGATTGCGCATAGCGATTCGGTGAACGGCGTCTTCCCCGACCTGATCACCACTGACGGCATGACCTGGCAGAGCATCGCCAACAACATGCCGCCCGCGTTGTCGGGCGAGGCGTCATTCTCCTCGAGCGGAACCTGCGTGGCGACGCAGGGCACAAGCAATGCGTGGATTGCCACCGGCGGCTCCAGCATCGCCAGAATTCTGGCTACTACCGACGGCGGCAACACCTGGAACGCGTACGACACTCCGCTGGGCAGCGGACCGATTGCCGGCGGATTCAGCGTGGCCTTTCGCGACGCCAGCAACGGCATCCTGGGCGGCGGAAGTCTGGCGCCGGGAATGGCCGTCGAACAAGCGCAGACCGCGACCTCGAATGACGGCGGGCAGACGTGGCAGCTCACCCGTAATCCGCCGGTGGCGTATGCCATCTTCTGCCTGGCTTACCTGAGCAACACAACGGGTGTGCGGCGGGCAGCACGACGCTCGGCGTCCGGCGAAGCCCAGCCCCACGGATTACACCCGCTACGTCGTGATCACTGCCGACATTGGAGGCGCAGCCTGGACGCCCGACGAAGGCACCACGTGGAACGTGTTGCAAGGCGTCACGGGATATTGGGCCGTGGCGTTTGCCAATCCGCAGAATGGATGGATGGTGGGAACGAATGGGACGATTCTGAAGGTCAGCTTTCCGTAGGGGCAGCAGTTAGCAATTAGCCGGGTGCCCTGGGTCTCGCGGTTTTCGAGACCCGGGTAGGCCTGGGTGCCAGCGCTTTTCACGAGATGAGGTTAGGAGTGTCTTAAGCTAATTGCTAGCTGCTCCTTGCTGCTTCGACCTCCCGGGTCTCGAACAGCGCGAGACCCGGGGCACCCGCACTTACGCTCCCATTCCTATCTTCCAAAGAAGCCGACCATGCCGCCGAGGGCGTCTTGCAGCCCGTGGGCCAGCATTCCCGGACGCAGGCTCTTGCGCCAGTAAGCCAGCAGTCCCAGCAGCCAGCCGTGGACCATGATGGCCAACATGGCTTTGCCGTAGTATCCGTGGCCAAGCCCGAACGCTACTCCTTGCAGAACGATGGCGACGGCGCGGCTGCCCGTCCACGCGCTGAATTGGCGCGTGAGGTATCCGCGGAAGATCAGCTCTTCGCAGAAGCCGCCGGTCAGGGAGAGTCCCAGCCATACCACCAGCTCAAACACCGTCCTGGGCATGAGGGCCGACAAGGTGCCTTCGGTGTGGACACGCAGAAGATGAATGATGCTGCTCGTGACCGGCACCGCGACCACGATCAGTCCGACGCCCAACCCCAGATCGCGGAAGAAGCTTTTCAGCGACTGCCAACGGCCTGAAACCAGGCTGGCCATCGAGAGCCCGCGGCGTTTGAGCGCGAGCCAGATCATGAGAACCACCAGCCACTCAATCGCGATCACGGTGAAGTAGCCCGACAGCCGCGAACTCATGCCCGGCAGATTGGCGTTGGGAAGCCCATGCTGGCGGGCGCTGGCGACAGACATGATCGCCAGCGGCAGCAGCACCAGAACGGTATGCCACCAGGGCGCGATGGGCTGTGTCGGAGTATGGGCGGGCGCGGGCTGGGAAAGTTTCTGGGAAGGTTCAGTCGCCATCAGGGACGCGTGCATGTTTGCTCTCCGCGTCTGATACGGGCGAGTGCGGAGGAAGGTTTCAGCGGGGCGGGCTGCAATGGCTGAGGAAGCTTCTGATTAAGTCAAGGCGAAGTCCCTCAGCGGCTAAAGCCGCGGTGATTATGCGGCTCTAACGGACGGCCTGAAGGCCGTCCCCTTCAAGGCCAGAACGTAATCGCCGTCCCCTTCAAGGCGTGAACTCAATCGCCGTCCCCTTCAAAGCCAGAACGTAATCGCCACGCCTTCAAGGCAGAACTGAGTCGCCGTCCCTTCAAGGCGTGAAGTGGGTGCGTGAGAATCGTGTCGCCGCTCCGCGGCTCGGCTCAATTTCCCATCCACCCGGCGCTTGCGCGCCGGGCTAACTTCATGCCGCCGCTGCGCGGCTGGATTGCAGCCAATTTTCGATGCTTCACCTTCCACCGCAATCTGACCAGGCGAGTTCTCACGCAGACTTTGAACGCCGTCCCCTGCGAGGCCAGGGCTGAAGCAGGCAAAGAATCAACCGAGTTTCCCTATCCCATGCGGATGTTGTTTTCGCCGATGATGGTGAGCACCGAGATGAGATGGGTCACGCCGAGAAGATAGCGCACCGGTTTGCCGATGTTGGCGAGCTCCAGAGCGCAGCCTGCCGACTTGGCCGAAGCGTACAAACGCACCACCGTCCCCAGCCCCGAGCTGTCCATGTGGGTAGTCTCCTGCAAGTCCAGCACAATGCGTTTGCAGTCGGGAATGAGTTGCTTGACCTGAAGGTAGAGAAGATCGTTCGGCCCTGACACCAACCGGCCGCTGCATCGCACCACGGCGGAGTCGCCGCTGCGATCAACGGAAAGGGTCAGGGGGCTGGCGGCTGCATTGTCGGGCATCAGAGGCTACCTTGTCGAACGCCGTAGAAATGTTTATGCGGCTTCGCGCCGCAGGACGAACCATTGTCTTCGCTAATGACCTGAGCGGCTACTTCCTGGTGGCGCCGTCGGGATCGATTCCGCGCTCGATCTTCGCAATTCGCTCCTGGTGGCGAAGCACTATGACCACCACCGCGATCACTCCACCTACGATAATCGCCGTAATTGGTATCAGAAACGGGCCCAAGCTCATGATCGATTCCATTCTCTCTCTCCCGGCCGCGCCATCCAGAAAAGTTGCATCTGTAAAACATCTGCCACCATGCAATGCTTGCGATTGTTTGTCAAGATTATGGCAGAAAGATTGATGCCGCGAGCTTGGGACAGCCGATGTACAATAGCCGCCGCTCCGGAGGTCTCGAAGAAATGCAAGAGGCGCAGAAACGGGCTTCTCAGTCTAAGAAGACATCACGAAAGCACGTCCCGGCTTCTGCGGAGGAATCGGCAGCCGACATGGCCTTCGGGCCAGCTCCGGATGATGCGAGAAAGTGGCACCGGAAGACCCTGAACCTCTTTGTCGAGTTGGCCGGGCTCCCGGCATTGGCCACGGTGATCGCGAGCTTCTTCTACCCGGACAACCAGAGTGTGCTCTCCATCTGCGCGCTAGTCGCTTTGCTACTGGCGATCGGGCTGCGGTTCTTTCCGAATGTTCACGAAGAACACGCTGTCACCCTGGTGCTGCCCTGGCTCATTGTCGTGGGCATGGCGGCAGTTCTGTATGCAGTTCTGTGGCGGAATCCGAACAAAAGCTCCAAGCTGGCCAAGGATTGGCTGACGTGGCAGAAAAAGGTAGAAGCCTCGGCAGCGAAATGCAAAGACGAGAAGGGCAAGGATCTAGACACCTGCATGGTCCGTGACTTCGGCCCCGCGCTGAACGAACGGCCGGGCAAGTCTGACAATGAAGCCCTGAACCGGTTGGCCAGCGGAGTGATGGCCGGACAAGTGCTGTTGGCCAATGAGGCCGTTCGCACCGAGCTTAAAGCCCGCTTGAGCGTGGATGACCGATTCATCGGAACCGGGACCTCGGAACCGATCGGCATTACGAATTCGGCGGAGGCGAAGGTTCCCGAGTATCTGGTGCCGAACCTGCTCCAGTCTGACCCCCAAGTGTGGGTCTGGGCGCTGACGCCCGAGCAATATTTGGACGGCAAGCCGCTTTGGGAGCACAGCTTGAAGGAGGTCCTGATGAAGGTATCCCAGGAGCGGGACAACCCGAATAACTTCAAAACTGCGTGGGAGAGCTGGATCGAAAAGGAGCATTTGAACAGCCCGGACGCGCCTGTGCTGGTGCGCTTTGCGTCGCTGGATCCTGCGGCCCGTCCCCTGGGTCCGAACGACCATCCCAAGGACTATGTACCGCCTCCCTCGGGGTGCATCGGCAAGCCCAGCGCCACGCGGGTCTTCATGAATACGCTGGCGCCCCTGCTGGAGGAGCCGCTGCAAACGGCTTCCAGAAACTCCGGCTATACCGAGGCGGCGCGACATAGTAACAACGTCCGCCTCTACGTGTGGGTGTGGGTGCCCGCGTATCCTGGAGAAGTTACGCAAGCAACCTGGGAGAACGTGCTGAACAACATGACCACGTGGATACAGGGAGCGTCCTGCGAACAGCTGCCCGGTGCGGCAACTCCCAAGCCCGCCGCCGCAGGTGGGAACTAGGCGCCACGCGAAGGCACCTGCACAGGCGCTTTCTCTGCTCAGATCAGCGTCCAAACCTCAAGCCGTGCATCTGAATACTGGACAAGGAGGCGACATGCGCGCATTCGCGGTGCGGAGCTTCGGCGAAGCTCCGGCAATTTACGATCTACCCGTTCCCGCCGCCGAAGGCGCGTTGCTCATACGCGTCAGGTGTGCCGGGGTCAATCCCATCGACTACAAACTCATCGACCGGCTGACCGCTAAATCAACCTATCCCTTTGTCGTCGGCGTGGACTTCGCCGGCGTCGTGGAACGCGTTCCTGCAGGCGAGCGCAAGTTTACGCGCCGGCGACCGTGTCTTCGGCATGGCGCCGCACGGCGCGTACACCGAATACATCGCGGTCGCGCCCGCAGTGCAGACAGAACCGCTGGCCCGCATTCCCGACGGCGTCAGCGACGAACAGGCAGCCGCTCTGCCAGTTTCGGGCCTAACTGCGCTGGGGTCGCTGGAGCTGCTGAAGGTGGCCGCAGGCCAGCGCCTGGTGGTGATGGGCGCCACCGGCGGGGTCGGCGGTTACGCGGTGCAGATGGCCCGTGCCCGCGGCGCGCATGTTCTGGCGACGGTCCGCGGCGATGCCGACGAAGCTCGCCGGCTGGGCGCCGAAGAAGTCTACGACACCAAGGCGGTCGATGTAATCGACGCGCTGCATGCCGCCCACCCGGACGGCGTCGACGCGATACTTGATCTGGTCAACGGTAAAGACGCCATCCGCCGCGACGCTGAGATTCTGAAGCCCGGAGGCAGTGTGGTCTCGACCATTGGCGCGGCGGACGAAAAATGGTTCGCGGGACGTCAGATCACGGCGTACAACATTAACGCAAATTGAATCCCGCAGAATCGTCGCAAGGGCTGGAACAGGTTGCGCGCATGTTGGCCGAGGGCAAGATCACCGCGCGCATCAGCGAGACGGTTGACCTCGACGGCGCAGGCGAGATCCTCGAAAGCTTCGCAGCGGCGGCCTTAGCGGCAAAGCCGTGATCCGGGTTCAGAAGTGAGATGCGGCTGGATTTTCTTGGTAGCATTAAAGGCTATAACGAGAGCACGCCTGCACGCCAGATGTGCAAAATTTTGCGCAATTTGCCCTAGGACGGGCCGAAAGTTCAGCGGACGACCTCTGACATGTCCGGCAACACAATACAGTCTGCAGGCCTCTCTGCGCGATTACGGGGCATCCTACGAAATGCCCGGATGCCCTAATTCCGGGCAGTCCCCAGCCACTGCCATTTATATGGCATTAAAGTGCCCCATCAGCGCGATTATTTCCCGTTTTGGAACCGGAGAGGTGGTCGGAAACTGCCAGATCACTTCCCTCTCGGAACCCTACGGCGTGACCGGCACCGGCGCGTTCTTCGGCGTCGATAGATATCCGCTGATGCTGTTCTTGCCCGCCGTAAAGACCACCACCTCATACAGCATGTGATCGCGCCCGGTGTAGAACTGCAGCGGCTCGGCCACGGTACGGTCTTTCTTCTCGATGGTCCGGTCGTCGGCCATCACGTCGAGGGTAAAGCGGCCCTTCTTCGGATCGACTTTCTTCAACTGCAGGCTCACGGTTGCCACCGGAGTGCGCGCGTTCTTCTGCAGGGTGAAGTCGTAGTAATTGCGCTCGCCCTTGCGCCTCAGCTCGTCCAACTCGGAAGAGTTGTGGGCGACCAGCCCACTCTGAACACCGAGGTCGCCGATAGTTCTTCTCCAGCTTGGCATTGGTCGCGGCCAGATCGGTTTGGGTCTTCTGGATGTCGGTCTTGGCCGCGCCCACATCGGTCTTCACGCCGCTGACTTCGCCATTGACGGCGGCGATTTGCTGGCTTTGCTGGCTCTGCTGGGCGGCCAGCTTGGCGGCAGCCGCGGCCGTCGCTTTCTGCTCCTTTTGCAGCTCGGCGGCGCGCTCCGCCAGCTCCTGCTTGGTCATGCCCACTTCGTTGGCTCAGGGTCTGCCTTTAATTCCGAAGACGTAGCATGAATGCGCTTGACCAGCTCGTCCTGCGCCGTTGCCAGCGCGGCCTGCTTCTGCTCCAGCGCCGTGATCTGCGTCTTCAGACCATACATCAGGTACAGTGAGGCGATCACGTAGATTACGGCCGCTGCCAGCAATACATATTTCAGGATGCCGCTGCTTGTCGAATGCGGCCCACCGCGATTCGGGAGGAGCGCTCGGTTGTTCTTCAAGCATTGATGAATCCTTTCCTGCTACCTTCGATTCTCCGGGAGGGAAAAACCTCTGTCAATGCAACATATGTGGCGGGAGAGCCAAGAGTCACATTTCAGCAATTACCGAACCTCACAGCCCCGGCCTGATCGCCTGAGTCACAATAGACGGCGAAACCTGTAGCAGTTTTGCTCTTGCTACTGTAGAAACACAACTTCGGTCGCAGGGTTACGGTCGCGCTCCAAATGCGCCATGTCCGAAAAAGCAACTCAATCGCGCAAGCGTGCTCTGGAATCTCTCGGAGCGCTGTTCTTCGCGCTGTGCGTTAAGCGGTCCTCTGCTGGCGCAAGGGAGCGACCGCGCCGCCGGCTGACAAGTCCAATCCGTGGGCAGTACTCCCTCACGGTCGACGGCTATATCGTGCCGAACGGCACCAGCTATGCCAGCCCCATCTTCACGGCCGACAACAACTGGCATTTCGAAGCGCGCTACAACTACGAGAATCTCTACACCGGCTCGCTCTGGTTTGGCTACAACTTCAATTTCGGCAAGAAGAAGCTGAAGCTGGCCCTGACTCCGATGCTCGGCGGCGTGATGGGACAGACGACGGGAATCGCTCCCGGCCTGGAGACCACGCTCACTTACAAGAAGATCGAGTTCTATGCCGCGAGCGAGTATGTCTTCGACACCACCAAGGCTTCCGGCAGCTTCTTTTACAGCTGGCCGGAACTGACCTACTCGCCGGTCAAGTGGTTCCGCATCGGCGCGGTGGCGCAACATACGGACGCCTACCACACCAGCCTCAACATACAGCGCGGATTTCTGGTTGGGGTGTCGTATCAAGAAGCTGGAATTTACGACGTATGTTTTCGATCCGGAGCTGGCGAATCCGACTACGGTGCTGGAGGTGGGATATAACTTCTAGCTGCCTAAGATGCCACGAATCGGCGCGAGCGCAAACGTCAGCACCAGCATCAGCACCGCCAGCAGCGCCAGTGCCCGGCGATTTCTATCGAGCGGCGGCCACTTGGGAACATTCGGGTGCCGCAGGCCGGTGAATCCCAGGATCACTGCCCAAACCAGCCAGCCCGGCCAATAATGAATGCCCAACGGTATCAGGACAAGAATGCTGGCCCACGTCACCCACCTGTGAGCTCGCGGCGCGACGGCGTACGTGATGTGGCCGCCATCGAGTTGTCCGCCGGGCAACAGGTTCAGCGCGGTCGCCAGCATCCCCACCCAGGCTGCAACTCCCACCGGATGCAAGATAGAGGTTGCCCAGCGCAACCGGATGCGCCGTGAGCGGCGCCACGGCACGATACACGATATTGAAAATGAGGGGATAGCCAAGGAGCAGCGAAGAGTCGTACGCGCTCGGAGGCATGGGTTTCGAAAGTGCGAGACCCCAGAACAGCACCGGAACCGCAACCAGAAATCCCGCGATCGGCCCGGCGATGCCGATATCGAACAGCGCCTGCCGCGAGCGAATTGGCGACTTGATGCGAATGACCGCGCCAAACGTTCCGATCAACGTCGGAGCGGGAATGAAGAACGGCAGCGTCGCATCAACGCCATTTCTCCTGGCAACGATGAAATGGCCGAACTCATGCGCCAGCAAAATGCCCATCAGCGTCAATGAAAATGGCAGGCCCAGCAAGATGTCGGCGGGATGGCGCGACGAGCCATTTCAGGTGAAACAGCGGCAGCACGACGGAATCGTCGGTAAACGCCGGCTGATTGTGCAGAAAGTTACTTTGCAGGCGCGCTCCAACCACCAGCGTCGTGAACAGCGTGATCAGCAGCAGTGAAATATGCAGCCAGTATCGCCGGCGGCTCACAGGCGCAGGCGCAAAGACCTGCGGATAGGAAGAGACTTCGAAGGTGTAGGAGACGGGCGGCGTGGAGTTAGACATCGTGGAAAACAGTTGTCAGTTGTCAGGTTATCAGTTGTCAGTTTGGGCCACTCCCTGAATGTGTGTACTGAGGAGTGTGGGTTCGCCGTCGGCTGCCGCGCGCGGACGTTAGTTGCCAGCGACGTTTCAGCCGGTAAACGGCAACCGAGAGCTGACAACCGACAACTGACCACCACTGGCACTGTTACTCGATCGACTGCAGCTCCTTCCCGGGCTTGAAGCGGACGGCCTTGCCGGGGGGAATGTTGACTTCAGCGCCGGTGCGCGGGTTACGGCCGATGCCGGTTTTGCGCGGCCGTACGGTGAAGACGCCGAAGCCGCGCAGTTCAATGCGATCGCCGCGCGCCAGCGATTTCTTCATGCTTTCAAAGACGGTCTCGACCGCCATTTCCGCTTTGGTTTTGGTGACGCCGGTCTTGGTGACAACTTCGTTGATCAGATCCAGTTTGATCACAAGGGGCTCCGCAAGTTGACGCTCGCCGGGCGCAATGGCCTGCACCGCAGACGCAACTGTGATTCTATCCGACTTCACAGCTTCGCGTAAGTTACTTTTATACTTCGACTTTCGAGCGGATGGGCGAATCCTAGTGAAGCCCGCGGGCATTGTCAATCCTTCAGTTATGGGTTACGCTGCTTCCGGTCTATTCGCCACGCATGCAGTACTCGCCCAGCGGCTCTTCCTTTGACCGCTCGGCGCCAATCCGGTAAATATCAACATTCGGGCAATCTTTGTAAGCCCCCTCGCCGTCCAGAAGCCGGTCGATTTCGTATTCCCCGCGGGGCAGTTCCTTGCAATCGGAGTGAGCCAGTACACACCGAAGCACCACCGAGTGTCCTTCGAGGTCGCCATAAACAAAAACCCGGTCGCCAGGCAGAGTTCTTACTGCCTCGCGAGCTGCCTTTGATGGTTATCGTCTCGTGCTGGGCGCACAGTAGCGCCGGCATAACCAGAAATCCGAGCAGTAGAATGATCTTCCTGCGAAACACCGGCACCTCAGCGGCCTGTTCGGCACATACTTTTTTTAATATAACCGCTTTGTCAATTTGCCCGGCATTCCGTAAGATGACGTTTCGCAGACGAGCAGGTTTGTATCAGGGGACGACTTCCGGCTGCTGGAAATTCGACTTCGGTGGTTTTGAAGGGGCGCAGCTTTAGCTGCGCCGTTGCGGCTCTTTACTGTGATGTGTCATCCCGAGCGAGTGAGCGGCTCGCGCGCGGACGAAAGTCGAGGGCCTGCTTTTCGCACGCGGTGCGCCAAGACCCGACAGACAACAGGTCCCTCGACTCCTCGCCCGGAGCGGCTCGTCGCTCGGGATGACACGTCACCGAGGGCAATCGCTAATCCTAAGGAGAACCATGGCAATCAAGAGCGACCGCTGGATCCGCAAAATGGCCACCGAGCACGATATGATCAATCCCTTCTCGGAGAAGCAGGTCCGCGAAGGCGTCATCTCCTACGGTCTGTCTTCCTACGGATACGATCTGCGCGTCGCCGACGAGTTCAAGATCTTCACCAACGTCAACAGCACCATCGTCGATCCCAAGAAGTTCGACGAGCGCTCCTTCGTCAGCCTGCAAACCGATGTCTGCATCGTGCCGCCGAACTCGTTTGCCCTGGCGCGCTCGGTGGAGTACTTCAAGATTCCGCGCGACGTGCTGACCATCTGCGTCGGCAAGTCGACCTACGCGCGCTGCGGCATCATCGTCAACGTCACGCCGTTTGAGCCGGAGTGGGAAGGCTTCGTCACGCTGGAGATCTCGAACACGACGCCGCTGCCCGCGCGCATCTACGCCAACGAAGGCCTCTGCCAGATCCTGTTCTTCCAGTCCGACGAGATGTGCGAGACCAGCTACAAGGACAAGCACGGCAAGTATCAGGGGCAGAAAGGGATTGTGCTGCCGAAGCTGTGAGAAGGCAGTTGTCAGTTGTCAGTTGCCGGTTGTCAGCCGTCGGTCGTTAGCTATTTCCACCGCTTTCCACAGTGAGCTATGAGCGCGAAATCAGTGCCGCAGGTGTCTATGTCATAGCCTCAATTCGCCTTAACCGGTGGAACAGACCATCGCACTCGGGATGGAATCAGCCGCTAGCGGCGACATTTGTGTTAGCCGCGGCGTAAGCCCGCGGTGAAGTGGGAAAATAATTGAGCCGCGCAGCAGCGGCACGGCTATGACACAGACACCGCAGGCACGGCATAACATGACCCAGCGCTTCAGCGCTGGGTGGGATTTCATTTGACTATTGAGCCCCTCGGGGGCGGCAGATCAATGCGCGCATAAGGGTCCTTCGACTCCGTTCGGCTGCGCCTCACTCCGCTCAGGATGACACATGAGTATCTTGTTCTGGCGAACAGCGAAAAGCGAAGAGCGAACATTGCGCCTTCACTGACGGCTGAAAGCTGACGCCAGCTCTCCTACTTCCGCGGCGCCGCTTCGCTTTCCTTGTACAGATACTTGATGCTGGGCTTGTAGATCAGCAGGTTCGACGCGCCGGTGCGGTTCACCTTCAGGCAGTATTTGTCGTACCACTCGATCATGCCGTGAATCTCCTCGCCGTCCTGCAGCACCAGCACCATCGGTGTCTTGGACTGCATCTGCTTCTGATAATAGAAATTCTCGGCGTGGGTCTGTTCCGGCGGCGGCGTCTTCTTGCCGTTGGAGTTGGAGCGGTCGGAGCGATCGGGGCGATCGGCCCGTTCGCGGCGGTCGACATCCGGGCGCGGATGGTCGTTGCGGTTCAGTGCGGGGCGGATCAGCTTGCGGTTGGCAAACCCTTCCGGGTCAATAGCTCGCCCTACGGCGGTGGCATCCATGGACTCTTTCATGGTGATTAGCTCCTGTGGTCTGCACACCAGCCTTTCGGCGATCGTGAACTCGGGACGCGGCAACCGGCACGGTAAGCGTGGCAAGCCTTGGCGTTGGGTTGACCCCGAGGTTTTCCTAGGTGTGAACTTAGCGATACCCTAACACAGGCGTTCCGCCAAGACAATCATTTGAATGCTACTTTGGTGTCATCTCCAGCGACGTGGCGAAGGTGTCCAGGGCCAGCGTACGCAGCAGGTTCCGGCGCATGCCGCTCTCCAGCTCGCCCAGCCGCTGCACGGCAGTCACGATCCAGGAAAAATCCACGCTCTCGGCCATGCGCGCCAGCTCCGGCTGGATGTCCTGATTGCGCACCAGCTCCGGCGTACCCGACCGCAGAAACAGCATGTCTTCCAGCAGCGAATACAGCGTGCGGATCAGGTGCTCGGTCTTGGCCTTGCCTTCGGCGCCTGAGCGATAAGTGTCGGTCACGCGAAACAGATCGCTGTGCTCGCGCGCGCCCATCGCCGGCCCCAGCAGCGTCAGCGCGTCCTGCCGCGCCGCCAGATACGCGGCCAGATCGAAGCTGCGCGCCCGTCCCAGTCCGCCGCCGCAAACTCGCGCCACCACCGCCCGCTCGCGCGGCTTCCACTCCGGACGCGTCTTAGCCAGGTATTGCTCGACTTCGTTGGCCGGAACCGGCGACAGCCGCAAATGCATGCAGCGCGAGCGAATCGTCGGCAGCAGCGCCGAAGGATTGTCGGTCAGCAGGAAAATGGTCGCAAACTCCGGCGGCTCTTCCAGAATCTTCAGCAGCGAGTTGGCCGCCTCCTTCATGAAGTCGGCATCGCTGAAGATGTAGACGCGCTCGCCGCCTTCGGCCGGCTGGTAGTAGATCTCGTGGATGACGTGGCGCACCTGGTCAACCTTCACCAGCATCTGCGGCGGATCGGGCGGAATGATCAGCACGTCGGGATGGGTCTGGACGAAGATGCGGGTCTCGCGCTTGTCGGCGTCGCGCAGGTTCTCGCGCGCCTCCACCGCTTCGGCAAAACGATCTTCCAGCGCGTCGGCTTCGGCGATGCGAACGCAGTTGCGCGCAGTGGCCGCAGAAGTCCGGCAGGCCGTCGGTCACCGGCCGCTCCAGACAGTTCATCGCCTTGGCCACCATCTGCGCGAGCGTGAACTTGCCCGCTCCTTGCGGCCCGGAAAGAATCAGCGCATGAGGAAAGTGCTCGTGCGCCAGCATCTCGCGCAGCGTGTGCACCGTCTCGGCATTGCCATGAAAATCAGAAAAAGGCATTAGACTAGCAGCCGATGAATCGCTGAATCGTGAATCGCTGGTTCAGGGATCGGAGGATTAGCCGGCCGTCAGAAGCCCGACTTGTTGCACTACGGTGACCATCTCGGTCTCGAACGTCATCAGTCATCTACAATGCACCATCTCTGTTCACGAAGTCTCACGGCTCACCATGCCCCAATCAACGATCTTCCCACTCTTCATCAGTCTCTCCCTCACCACCCGCACAATCTCCTGATGCACCACCTCGATCGGCGGCCGCGCATCCACCAGAGCCACGCGCTGCGGCTCGCGCCGCGCGATCTCCAGAAAAGCCTCATGCACCCGCGTAAAGAACGCGCCACTCTCTTTCTCGAAGCGGTTCTCATCCTGCTCGGCGGCCTTGTTGCGCCGCCGCGCCCGGTTTACGCTGGAGCTCACATCTGAGTCCATCAGGATGGTCAGGTCGGGCCACAAGCCGCGGCACAGAACTCCATGCAGCCGCAGCACCGGCTCCGTCCCAAGCTGCCGCCCGCCGCCCTGATAGGCTTCCGTGGAATCGGTGAAGCGGTCGCACAGCACCCACTTCCCTGCTTCCAGCGCAGGCAGGATCACTTCGGCGATCAGCTGCGCCCGCGAGGCGAACATCAGCGCCATCTCGGCGTGGGAATCCAGTCCGGCGGTGCGCGAACTCAGCAGCACCGCGCGAATGCGCTCGCCAATCTCGGTGCCGCCGGGCTCGCGCGTGGTCACCACGTCGATTCCCTGCTCTCGCAGCGCATCGGCAAGCTTCTCCAGTTGCGTGCTCTTGCCGCAGCCGTCGAGCCCTTCAAAGGTGATGAACTTCCCGCGCTGCGGTTGTTTAGCCACGGGGCAATCATATCAGCGCGACGGGGGCAGAGTTGTGCAGCCGACTCCAGGGCGCAAAGCGAAGAGCGAACGGCGAACCGCAGCTTTTCTACCTCGACGTGATCGAGTACCGCACCACCACGCCATCCACATATGTCATCTCGACGCGATAGTCATTGGGCAAATACTCGAAGATCTGCGTCTTCAATCCCTCTTCCGACGTGGACTCCGACAGCATCCGGCCCAGCCCCAGCAGCTCGCTGATCTCGCCTATCTGCATGCCGCGCTTCAGTTGGGTGATGGGCGAATTCGGCGCATTGGCCGGCGCGTTGGGGGCCGCAATGTTCTGCGCCACCGGCTCCAGAATCGCCTTCTGCCCCGCCAGGTCGCCAAAGTTGACATAGCCATCGAGCAGCTTCATCACCGCCTCCGGCGTGAGCTGGTCCTGCGGAATGCTGCCTGCCCAGCGCAAGTTAAAACGCGAGCCGCCGCGCATGCGCTTATCCGCCACTTCCTGCGCTTTCAGCTGGCTGGCAATCTGGGCCGCGCGATCGTCGGCCCGCTGCTCCCGTTCGCGCCGTTGCCGCACCCGGTCCAGCTCGCGCTGCAAGTCGCGTTTCTTCTGCGGATCGCTGGTGTTGCGGATGTCGTTCTCCAGCTGCCGCTCGTAACTGCTTTTCTCAATCTGATAAGGCGTGACCGTAGTGCGGGTGTCGTCCCAGAAGGTGCCAAAGCCGCCGCCGTCGAGCTGAAACTCGATGAGGTTTTTCTTCACCACCAGCGTGGTGACGGTGGCGCGGTCGCCGCTGCGGAGGGCCGGGCCAAACTGCTTCAGCCGGCTGGAATAGTTCTTCCAGTCCATGGGATCGTCGTGCTCCACGCGCAAGTCCACGCCTTGCTGCGTGCCGGGCATGTCGATCTCGATCCGCACCTGCCGGCCGATGAAGTAGTTCTGCAAAGAAGACTGGGCGCCGGCTTGCGCCAGGCAAGGCAAACTAGCAGGCACGGTCGCAAAAAGGGTCGCAACCGTGATGAACAAAATAACGCTGCAAGCACGTCGAAGCATTTCGAGGCGCTCCTTGGATTGTCTGGTGTGAACGACGATCGAGCGCAGCGAGTCTAGCACAGGCGTGCGGCCACCGAAATGTTGGGAGGCATCATCGGGGTTTGAAGGGGCGCGCCTTTAGGCGCGCCGTAAGCCGGTTGCGACCCCCCGGCTTTACAGTTTGCTGAAAAACGAATTACGCGACAATTCGCGCGATTCCATAAACCGAGAATCAACAGTTTACGGGCCGAAATTCGCGTCAAGACGGCCCGAAATTACTGTCTTGGTTCCTTTTTCAGCAAACTGTTTAGCCGCTGAGGGCACTCGTTTTGTACGGTTATTAACCCCGAGTTTCCTCAGGGGCTAAAGCCCCAACCTTTTTTCAACCTCAATCGGCACGACCCAAGGTCGTGCCTTGACACAAATCGAATTCACTTACGTGACAACTTCAGCTTTGGTCACGGATCAATCGGGCCGGGTCGTCATCAGGCGCAGCGAGCTAGCACAGCGTGTGCCATCACAGTCGCAGCTTCGGCACAATCGCGCCCGTACTCCGGCTGTAGTCAGCATATTCCGCGCCGAAGGTCTCGGTCATCGCGCGCTCCTCGATCTTGCTCTTCATCTTGAAGCCCGCATACACCAGGACGACGGCAATCAGCCCGCGCACCTGTCGCGCGCTCCAGCGCCGTTCCCAGCAGTGCCAGAATTAATCCTGTGTAGATGGGATGTCGCACCCAGCGATACGGCCCGGTACGCACCAGTTGATGTCCGACCTTCACCGTTACCGCGCCGCTCCAATTGCCGCCAAGGTAAAGCGCGGGCCCAAATGGCAAAGCCAATTCCAGCGGCGGTGAGCACCACCCCAAGTAGCTCGGCAGCCCGGCTGGCGGGAAACAGATGGACACGCATCCAGGGCTGGAGCCGCCTTCACAGAGAAGACGAGATAGAAGCCGACCACGACCAGCACCGTATAGGAAAGCCGCGACGACACGCTCTCGCGCTGCTGTACCGGCTTGTTCTTGATCGCCGACACCAGCCAGACCACAACAAACACCGATCCAGATCCAGCCGCAAATCGGCATTCCGCCCATCGCCATCTCCCCAGCACGTTACGTTAGCCTAGCTCAAATGGTTCCCGGACGCACCGCGACTTCCCGAACCTTGAAGGGGCACCGCTTCAGCCATGTCCTAAGCTGCTGAACGGACGCGCCGTTGCAAGATCTTTACTTTTGTCATAACACTGACGAGGGCTTTAGCCCGACGAGGGATCTGCTTATTCGCGCTTTTCCCGCCGGATGCTCTCCCTCCGCGATTGCCTCCCACTGGACGCCGCCAACCCGGAATAGTATCTTTGGCGATGCGACGATGCCTACGCGCATCGCGCAGCAATCCATCCAAAAGGGAGCCGTTTTCCATGATGAAACGCGTATTCTCGGTTGCCGTTCTCAGCCTTCTGCTTTCCACGCTGGCCCTGGCGCAAAAGATCGAAACCGATTGGGACCGCAGCGCTAACTTCTCCAACTTCCACACCTACATGTGGGAGACCAGTCCGCGTCCCGCCCACGGGCTCTGGCACCAGCGCATCATCGACGCCATTGACCAGCAGTTGCAGGCCAAAGGGCTCACCAAAGTCGATTCCAATCCCGACATGTGGGTGGTCTACAGCAACAGCATTCACGATCAGAAGCAGGTGGTCGGCAACAACTATGGCTTCGGTCCGGGATGGGGTTGGGGTTACTGGGGAGGCCCAGTCAGACCACCTATAACACCTACGTCACCAAGATGGGGACGCTGGTAGTGGAACTGGCCGACGCCAAGAACAAGCAGATCCTGTGGCGCGGCAACGCCACCGACACAATTTCCGACAACAGCAACAAGAACATCAACAATCTGGATAAGGCGGTCGCCAAGTTGTTCAAGAACTATCCGCCAAAACAGAAATAGGTTCGCGTGAAAAGCCGCAAGGGGCGCAGCTTCGGCTGCGCCGTACAGCTTCCCATTGTTCTTTATTCGCTTTGTATCAGGGCACGGCTTCAGAGGCCGCCTGACAAAGTCGGCTATGGAAGGCCTCGTGTCAGGGCACGACCTTGGTCGTGCCGATAAGCCCCCTTTGAATTTGTCATCACGAGGAGGCCTTTAGGCCGACGAGGGATCTGCTTTTCCCCTGCGGGGCGGCTCAGCTCAGCCTGGAGCTTGCCCTGAGCGCAGTCGAAGGGACGAAGTCCCCACACAACTCAGGCTAACTTGGCCTTCTAACAACAGATCCCTCGTCGGCCTGAAGGCCTCCTCGTGATGACAAAATATAGTTACTTATGACGCGTGCCTGAAGCTGTTCAAACCGCGAAGCCTACCCCTTCACCTTAACCACATCGCCATCCTTCAGCTTTTGCGGCGGATTGCTCACAATCGTCTCTCCACCCGCCAATCCCTGCTTCACAATCACCTGACCGTGCAGATCGGCGCCGGTCGTCACCGGCATGGCGCGCGCTTTGTTGTCCTCAATCACGAACACCGTCGACTTGCCCTCGCGCGTGATCACCGCATCCTTGGGCACGGTAATCACCCGCGGCGGCGTTGCTTCGGCGCTCTGCGTCTTCTTCTGCGGCTCCAGGAAGGTCACGTTGCAGCTCATCTCCGGCCGCAGATACTTGTCCTTGTCCAGGATCGAGACCTTCACCGTCACCGTCGCCTTTGTCCGGTCGGCGGTAGGAATAATCTGCCGCAGCACGCCTTTATAGGTGTGGTTGGGAATTGCCTGCACCGTAATCTCCGCCGGCTGATTGGGTTCCAGCTGCGAGACGTTGGACTCGTTCACATCCACTTCCGCCTCCAGCGAATTCATGTCGGCAATGGCCACAATCGCGCCCGACGATGTCGAGATGTTGACCCCCGGTGGAATGGGCGCCACGCTCTCGCCCATCTCCGTCATCTTCTTCACCACAACTCCGGCGAACGGCGCGCGCACCGTCGTGAAATCCAGATATGCCTGCTGCACTTGCAGCGTAGCCTGGTCCTGTTCGATGGCCGCTGCCGCCAGATTCACCTTGGCCTTGGCCGCGTCCAGCGCATCTTGCGACACCACTTTGCTGCGATAAAGGTCTTCCTGCAAACGCTCCTGGCGTTGCGCTTCGGCCAGATCGGCTTTGGCGTATTCGATGTCGGCTTTGGCTTTGGTAATCGCGGCCAGCGCGTCGGCATTGTCCAGCGTCGCCAGCACATCGCCTTCCTTCACCACGCTTCCCTCTTCCACGCGCAGCGAAGAGATGCGGCCCTGGATCTTCGACGACACCACCGACTGCCGTCGCGCCACCAGATATCCGGAGGCAGTGAGGATCGGCGTGCCCGCGTTGGCGCCGCTGCCGCTTTCCACGTTCGCCTGCGCCGTCTCCACTTCGATCGCGCCAAAAACCGGATGCTCCTTGGCAAAATAAAAGCCTCCAGCCACGGCCACGCCCAGCATGACAATCAGAATGAGCGGAAGCCGCCATCGCGCCGGGCGCGGCGTGTCGCGATCAATCCGCAGCGATGCCAGTTCATCCTTCAATTCGGGCATAAGAACAGCCTGGACTTCCCACGATTAATGCCTCTAGCATCGCATTCCTGCCGCAAGTTTGAAAGAGGGAGGTGCGTCGTTCCACATCCAGCCCCATTTCCAGCCGTCTTCCATCACCAGTTCACGTCGTAATACTAGCCGGAGCGCAGCCCGCCCCACCAGTGCGGACTGTCAGCCTGCGCGAATGACAATTGTCATGCATGAGCTGTCCGTGAATTCGGGATTGGATGAAGGGTGGGAAGCGACTATGTCGGGCAGCGGCTCCAGCCCGCAGGGCGCCATTTGTGTTAGCCGTGGGCGTAAGCCCGCGGTCAGCATCTCCGGATTTGCAGGGGCACGGCTTCAGCCGTGCCGTCACATGTCTTTTCTTCTTGTCATCACGAGGAGGCCTTAAGAGATTGTGTCGCGACCGGAAAACAAATTTTGTGGCGGAACAAATGCCCAAACAACCGATCAAACTAGCCGCGCAGCGGCGAGATGGGGTTAGGCGTGGGCGTCAGCCCACGCTCGAAGTGGGGGAATCCCGAGCCGCAGAGCGGCGATACCGGGCTGCGACACAGTCCCTTCAGGCCGACGAGGGCTCTGCTTTGGGGATTTTTGGGGAGCCTGTACAGCCGCGCTGCACGGTCGGCAATCGGATTTCGGGCTTTTGTCCCTGTCAACCAAGTTTGGAGGGTGATCTACTTGCTGGCGTACTGGCCCAGGGCGCTGCTGTCCCACTTCTCATGCCATTCATGGATCGCGCCGGCTCGTGGCGCGCCATGAAGGCCATGATGTCGGGCCAAAACTCGTTCAGGATGCGGGCTTGCGCCACCGACCCTAGACCGGTTAGCGCATTCTCAATCGTTCCTGGCACGGTTTCGCGGCGGTACGGAATGTAGGCGTTCGATACCGCCGCCTGCACAAACTCGCTGAGAATCAGCGAAGTATTGATGACGCTGCGTCCGCTGTCGCTGCGCCCAATAATGACACGGCTGGCCGCGTAGGCCAGACGGTCGGAGATGTCCGTCTGCTGCGAGCGGAAATATCTGGGGTCCTGGTGCAGCAACGCCGGCAAAGCGAAGGTCCCGAAGAACGATGCGCTTTCCGCGCCGGCGGTTGCGGCCCCCAGCCGCTTGCCGTAGCCTGCCATTCCCCCGCCAAAGCTGGGATAAGCTCCCGTTGCCTGCGCCGTCAGCGAGTCGATAATCGCTCCGCTGACGGTGTCGAAGGAGTGCGCGCGGCGCACAAACAAATCGAATTTTTGCCGGCTGCTGAGGGGCACGTAAGATGGCGCGTCCGGAAACGGCTGGCCGGGAACAAAGTTGTGCGCCATCTTCACCAGATTGTCATGGGTAAAGGCGCTCTTAAATGCCGCGGCGCTGAATTGCAGGTGATCGAACGCGTAATCGCTCCGGGCCATGGCCAGCACCGGCGGCAGCGCCTGCGTACACACGCTCGCCGGGCCATACGGCAGCGCAGCCTCATACATGTAGCGTTAGCCGGAACTCCCAGCGCAGGCGAGGAGAGCTCAAGATCAGCTAGGGAGCAGGCCTGCGTGGGCTCGCGAAAGCTCCGGAGCGGGCGCCGGTGGTCAGGATAGCGGGCAACGACGGCGAAGCCGCTCCACTCGCAATGACAGCCTGCTGCGCGGCCAGCGGCGACACTCCATAATCCCACTGCCAAGACAAAATACCGCGTCCCGTCTTCATTCCCCACCCGTGGCCCGAAGCTCGGTGCGAGCATTATGTATGAAGTCGTCCGATTAGAAAAGGCGTGTTTTGACTTTATTCCGGAAGATTAAGTTTTTCGTGATTCGCGCAACCCAGGTTGCAAGATTATGCTCCGATGCGAGCCTGGAATTCGTGTTCCAATCCTGCAAAACCTGCTTGCTCCAGATATGATGTCCAGATGGCACAACGACTGAAGTTGGCAGTCGCAATTTCCCTGATTCCGCTGTTCGCCCTGTTCTGCGGCTGCAAGCCCAGGAAGCCCAAGTCTTCGACGGTGGTAGTACACCTGCTACGAAACCTCAACTCATCTATGGCAGCAATCTCGACCGCAGAATTCTGGATTTTGAAGGCAGCAATCCCCGCGTAAAGTCGGGCCAGCACATTGACATTCAGAGCGAGACCAGCGACTACAAAGAAATGTTGCGCAGGCAAAGCAGCGACAGCGATAACGTCAGTCTGATCATCCTGGATTCGCCTGACGATGTCGGATCCAATGCTTCGCTACAGATTGCTGTGCCCCAGGCCGCCAACGTTTGTGCGGGGCTACAGGGATGCCCCACCGTTATCCCCGCTATCATTCCCGCACAGGTAACGGGCAACGAACGCGAAGCCGCGCAGGCCTTTGTCGACTTCCTGCAAAAGGCGCCGTAGCCAGGTGCCAGCAGATCCAGAACTCCTGAGGAAATTCTGCTTTACTCCGAGGCTTGCAGGGGCACGGCTTTAGAGGCCGCTGAAACGGTCCCCTTCGACTTGTTTTGAAGGGGCGCGGCTTTAGCCGTGCCGTCACATGTCTTTTTTTCTTGTCATCACGAGGAGGCCGACCGGGGCCCCCGCCAAGCGCCGGTTTTGCGTTTGGTGGGGTGGGTTCAGGCCGACGAGGGATCTGCTTTCAAGTTTTTCAGCGGCCTGTTCAGGCGCGCCGAACAGCTGTTTAAAAGAATAGGGGCTTCAGCCCCTCAGAAACAGGGGCTGAAGCCCAAAATTGTCAGGCGACGATACGGCACGGCTGAAGCCGCGCCCTTTCATTTCGTGGCTCGCTTTCGAGTGGTGACTCGGGTTGCCTTTGGCTTGGTGGCTGAAGCCGCCGGATGCCCCGTTCTGGCCTTCTTTTGGCCAGGGCGGGCCAGCAGCTTTTTCCCGTCTGTTTTGGCCAGAGCCGGGTGCCCCGTTCTAGCCTTCTGTTGGCTAGGGCGGGCCATCGGCAAGTCTTTCATCTCAGCGGCGCGCCACATGTACCAGCTGGCTACGCTGCGATACGGCTTCCAGCGTTCACCATACGCCATCAACTCTTTTGGCTTGGGAAGCTCGGCCAGCTTGCGCATCTTTGCGAAACCTTTGCGCACGCCATAATCGTCCACCGGCAGCACATCGGGACGGCCCAGCCGGAAGATCAACAGCATCTCGACCGTCCATCGGCCGATACCGCGCACAGTGTCGAGCCGCTCGATCAAATCCTCATCGCTCATGCGATGCGCCTGCTTCGCTGTCGGCACGGTTCCGTCGAGCGTCTTGGCCGCCAGATCGCGGATCGCCAGCATCTTCGCCCGCGACAATCCTGCCGATCGCAGATGCTCCTCCGACGCCGCCAGAATCTGCTCAGGCGTGGGAAAGCCGTCAACCAGCCCACGGCGCGTGCGAATGCGCTTGGTGTTCTCGGGAAACAGCGCCTTCACCCGCGCCGTGATGGTGGCAGCGACTTTGCCATTGAGCTGCTGGTAGATGATCGACTCCAGCAGCGCTTCGAAGATGCTCTGCGTCGTCTCCTGCTGAAGGCTGCACGGCCCCCAGCGCGCGATGATCGCGCCAGTTGGCGGTCCACTCGCGACAGATGTTCGCAAGCCGAGGTGTGGTCAAGTTTCTTGGGCATGGGAAGACCAGTTGTGGGGGTTAGGGGCTAGGGATTTGGGGCTAGGGTTAAGAATCAGAGCTCTGGAATCTCGCTGTGCTACTCAACTCTCGAATCTCGTGGGTCACGCTAGTCCCTAACCCCTAATCCCTAGTCCCTAGTCCCTAATCCCTCTGCGCTTTCCTCCTCCAGCGCCGCAATCGTCTCTTCATCAACATCCCACTTCTTCAGTATGCGAAAGATAATACGGCTTGCGAAGCCGGCGCGCACCAGGGTGCGAAAAACGCGGGCTGCCTGCTTCTGATCCGTCGGGTTTCGCGATGCGTTTGCGCCGCAGAAACTCGCGCGCCAGCTGCTCCTCGTTGACATCGTTATAGGCCGCGGGAACAACTTTCTCGATGATGTCCGCGTGCACTCCTTTGATCTTGAGATCCTGGATCACGCGCAGCCGCCCGAACTTTTCGTTCTCCTTGCGAAAGCGCGAGTAGCTCTCGGCGTAACTGGTGTCGTTGAGATAGCGCTGCTCCTTCAGCCGCGCGACCACGGCTTCGATCAGCGCGTCTCCGTCATCTTGTTTAGCGACCCGATTGCGCATCAGGCGCTTGATTTCGGCGACGGTGCGCATCTGCCGTCCCAGCGCTCCCACGGCGTATTCGTACAGCGACTCTTCGTCATACGTCTTCGCCGTGCGCTTGAAAGGCATGGAGGAGATTATAGGTGGTGCGAGCCTGCTCCAGCGGGTGGGTGGAAGAGCGGCGCTTCAGCGCCGCGTTGCGCGCAGAGAAACGACTCTGAGCCGGGTTTGAGCCCGGCAGACTGGTTTGTATCAGGGCACGACTGCACAGGCCGCTGAAAAAGTCCCCTTCGACTTGTTTTGCAGGGGCGCAGCTTTAGCTGCGCCGTAGCAAGTCCTTTAAATTTGTCATCCCGAGGAGGCCGACCGGGGCCCACGCCAAGCGCCGGTTTTGCGCTGTGGGGTCGGGTTCAGGCCGACGAGGGATCTGCTTTTGACTTTTTCAGCGGCCTCTTCAGTCGTGCCGAAAAGGCGCAATTAAAGAGATCGGGCTTTGGCGCCTGCGGAACGCAGGCGCCAAAGCCCTTCCTCTAATTACACGTTGTCCGAATGGCTAGAGAATCTGCCGTCCCTACGGGACTCGCTTTCTTTTCCCGCCCTACCCAGGACTCCGCTTCGCTGCGTCCTGGGCTAACTGCACTTCCACCCCTTCGGGGTTCTTTTCTCGTAAGCCGCACTCCCCGCCGAAGGTCAGATTCAAAATCTCACCCAGACTCTAAAGCCGCAACCCACATCCGCACTCACGCCAGGTCAAACAGCAAAAACTCCGCCGCGCCATCGCCGCCCTCGCTGGCAATCCGCAACTTGTTTTCTCCGCTGATCGCAGCCCCATCGCCCTTCGCCAGCTTCGCGCCGTTCACGTCAAGCTCTCCGCTAATCAACTGCACCCACGCATGGCGCCTCTGGTTCAGCTCCAACTCCACCGACTTGCCGCTATCCAGCACCGACGCATAAACCCTCGCGTCCTGGTTGATCGTGGTCGACCCATCGCGCCCGTCGTGCGACGCGATAAGCCGCAGCCGGTTCTGCTTCTCTTCCCGCGAAAAGTCCGGTCCTCATAGCTGGGCTTCAGTCCCTCAGCCTCGGGCAGAATCCAGATTTGCAGCAAATGCACCGGCGCCTTCGACTGATTGACCTCGCTGTGCATCACGCCCGTGCCTGCCGACATGCGCTGCACGTCGTTCTGCTTGATGGTGGCGCCGCGTCCCATGCTGTCGCGATGGCTCAACTCGCCGTCGACGATGTAGGTGAGGATCTCCATATCGCGATGGGGATGCTTGCCGAAGCCGCGCCCCGCGCTGATGCGGTCCTCGTTGATGACCCGCAAGTCACGGAATCCCATGTGCTTGGGATCGTAGTAGTCGGAAAACGAAAAGCTGTAGTGGGTATCCAGCCAGCCGTGGTTAGCATGTCCCCGTTCGTCTGATGGCCTGATGGTGATCATGTTTCTTGCTCCAGTCGATTAGAAGGGCACGACCAAAAAGTGTGCCGGCAGTGTTACCGCTAAATTCTTCTGACTCGCCAGACTATTGGAGCGAACCTGGCAAAAGTAGCAACTGTTGTTCACACGCAATCAGGAACAGCGTGCGGATCCGCAGCCGAGAAGCCAGACGCCGCAACCGGCGCAGAAAGTCGCAACGATGGCCGCCCGCCTCGTTCCGGTGCGGGGCTGACACCGGTCTAAGTACATTCCGCCGAGTCCGGCTAGGGTGCACGACACAATCAAGTTAACGCGAGCCCTCAGCGGCTTACCAGCATGCTGCCAATACGGCGCCTAAAGGCAATCCTGATAGCCGGTTTCAGAGCTTCAGAGCTTCGTCAGCACCAGCGTTCACCGCTATTAGCCCGGCATCTTCCGCCGCCAACTGTCCCAGCACGCTCCAGTCGTGCTTCTCGCGGCCGCGCCCAATGGCAGCCAGCATGTGATCGCGCACCAGGCTGGCAATCGGCAAAGGCGCATCGACGCTCTCCGCCGCCGCCAGCGCCAGCCGGATGTCCTTCAGCCCCAGCCGCAATGCAAAGCCGGCATTCTCCGGCTTGGCATCGGCGATCAGCCCGCCGTAGGTTTTGTACACCGGCGCTGCAAACATCGAGTTGGTCAGGAACTCCACATACTCATGCGGATCGATGCCGTACTTGCGCACCAGCGCGATGGCCTCGCCCAGCGACTCGATCACCGACGCAATCAGGAAATTGCCGCTCAGCTTCACCACGTTGGCCATCTCCGGCTGGTCGCCAATCACGAACACCCGCTGCCCAATCACTTCCAGAATCGGCTTGCAGCGGTCAACCACTGCTTCTTCGCCCCGCGGTCGCCACAAACAGCTTCCCCGCCGCCGCGGCTTCGGGACGTCCAAAGACCGGAGCGGTAATGTAATGCTGACCGCGCTTGCCATGCTCTTCGGCCAGCCTCTTGGAGAGCGCGACGCTGATGGTGCTCATCGAGATGTGGGTCGCGCCGCGCGGCAGGTTCTCCAGCACGCCGCCCGCATGCAGCACCGCCGACTCGACCGCATGATCGTCGGCCAGCATGGTGATGACGACCTCCGCCGTCTTGGCCGCTTCGCCCGCGCGACTGCGCGACCTTCGCGCCCTCCGCCTTGCAGCGGCTCGGCCTTCGCCAGAGTGCGGTTCCACACCGTCAATTCGTGCCCGGCACGGATCAGGTTCCGCGCCATCGCCGTTCCCATATTTCCTAAACCAATAAATGCGATTTTCATCTGCTTCCTCGTTCCGAGCAACAGGGCTTATGATGCCCGAGGCCGTGGTTTGATGTGCGATTCGCCGCTGCCGCAGTTCACAGCCGCTGGCGAAAAGCGATAAGCGAACAGCGATCTGCCATCGCTTTTTCCCACTTTGCCTGTGCGCCATGTATCATGCTTTCTGTTTTGCCGCAATGTACGCCGTATCAACGATCCTGCCAAGACCCGCGAAGAGCGCCGCCAATTCGGGCGATCGCTGCGCAACCAGATCGCGCGCATCAACCAGGGCGACTGGGAGCCCAAGCAGCGCAAGTTCGACGTTGTCTCTCTGTTGATCGACTCCAATCGCCCGCGCATCGCGCGTCTGCTGCCCATCAAGTATGCGCGCATGGCGGCTTCGCCCTTCGGCTTCTTTCGCGGCGCGGTGCCGGTGATGGCGGCCGATCTGGCGGCCATGCCTTCTACCAGCCTTGAGGACGCAAATCTGCGGCGACGCTCACGTGCAGAATCTCGGCGCCTTCGAAGCTCCCGATGGCCGCCTCATCTTCGACATCAACGATTTCGACGAGACTACGATTGGTCCCGTGGGAGTGGGACGTCAAGCGCATGGCAGCCAGCCTGGTGCTGGCCGGGCGCGAGGCCGGCAACTCCGACAAGGAGTGCAAACTGGCGGTGCTGGCTTTCGTGGAGCGCTACCGGCAATGCATGCGCCGGTTCTCCGAGATGGCGGTGCTGGAGTTGGCGCGCTATCAGATATTTCGCGTTGCAGGTCCGCGTGAAGTCGGTCCTGCGCCAGGCCGAGCGGGCCACGCCTGCGCACAATCTTCAGAAGCTGACCGTCTTCGCCAACGGCAAACATCGCTTCTGCGAAGAGAGACCAACCCAATTCCACATTCCGCCACGCCGTGGCCAGCGCGGTAATCGCCTCGCTCCGCTCCTATGCCAGGACGCTCTCCGGCGGACCGCGCTTTTTTCTTCTCGCAGTACGTTCCGGAGGACGTTGTCTTTCGTGTGGTCGGAACCGGCAGCGTCGGCACGCATGATTACGTGCTGCTGATGTTCGCCGGCGCCATCGCCGACCCGCTCTTTCTCCAGGTCAAGGAAGAGCCGCCTTCGTCTTATGCTCCTTACCTGCCGCCGCGCCGCAATCCCGTGCATCAGGGCGAGCGCGTTACCGAAGGCCAGCGCGCCATGCAAATGCAGTCGGACATCTTCCTGGGATGGACCTCGATCGACGGCCGCGATTACATGGTTCGCCAGTTGCGCGATCATAAGGCTTGCATCGAGGCCGATGTACTCCAGGGCAATGGGCTGGTGCAGTACGCGCGCATGGCCGGCGAACTGCTCGCCAAGGGCCACGCGCGCTCCGGCGATCCCTGCGCTTTGTCGGGATATCTGGGCACTGCCGACAGATTCGATACCGCAATGGCGCGCTTCGGCATCACCTACGCGAACCAGACGGTGAAGGATTGGGAAGCGTTGCGACGTGCCATCCGCCACGGCAAGATAAAAGCCGAAAAACCTGCACCCGTCGCGCCGAAGAAATCCGCAAAGAAAAAGTGACGCCCGCCGAACGGAAACTCGCTGCACTACGGTCACACTGGGGCGCAGCTTTAGCCACGCCCTGAGCTTGCCGCACGGGCGCGGCGTTGCAGTCCCCTTCATAGTTGTCATCACGAGGAGGCCTTTAGGCCGACGAGGGATCTGCTTCTCTCTTTCCCGCCCTACCCCTTCTGAATCACCGAAACGCTCCTCGGCTTTCCGCATCTAAATGATTAGAGCGATAATACCTATATGCGGCGATGGGTTCTGAGTGCGGCTTTATGCGCTCTGCTCACGCTCCCGGTCTGGGGACAACGCGGCGGCGGCGGACACGGTGGCATGGGTGGCGGCGGTGCTCGCGGCGTCTCCGGAGGCGGCTACCATAGTGGCGGCTATGCCGGCGGCAGCAGCTATCGCGGTGCGGTCGGCTACTCCCGCGCTCCAGGCTATGCGGGCGCCTACCGTGGCGGATATTGGGACGGCTATCGCGGCGGTTACGCCTGGCGCGGCTATCCGTATCGCGGCTATCCGTATGCCGGTTATGGCTGGCGCTGGGGATATCCCTGGTGGGGATTTGGCTATGCGGGTTGGGGATGGGGTTATCCGTGGTGGGGATGGGGCGGCAGCTACTACGACAATTCCTATTACAACTACTATCCCTCTGACGCCTACCCGGCGCAGGCTTACCCCGCCTACACTTATCCTCCTGCTGATGCAGGCGACTACTCGCAGGACAACCAAACTCAGGATCAGATCGATCGCCTGACGGGCGAAGTCAATCAGCTGCGCTCTCAGCAAAGCTTAGGCCAATCAAAAACCGCCGAGATTCATGCCGAGACCGTGCTCGTCTACCGCGACGGCCATACCGAGGAAGTACAAAACTACGCCATCGTGGGCAAAACCATCTGGATCTTCAACGAAGCGCGGGCCCGCAAGGTCGCCATCTCCGAACTCGATGTGCCCGCCACTAAGCGCGACAACGAGGACCGCGGCATCGACTTCGTCCTTCCCGGCTCCTCGCGCTAAGAATCGCTCGCGCCTGCCTACGTCTCTGGCCGGTTGGCCGCAGATGGTAAGATCCTCTTACCATGCAGACCAAGATTTCCACCAAAGGCCAGGTTGTGCTTCCCAGCCCCATCCGTCGGCGGCTCGGGCTGCAAGCGGGCGACCCTCTGGATGCCAAGATCGAAGGGGGAAATATCGTTCTGATGCCTAAGAAGAAGCGCAAGACCAAAGGAAAGATAGTCACAGATCCGCTGACGGGCTTTCCGGCGCTCACCCTGGGTCCTGGCGCTCCAGTCCTGACCAGCAAAGAAGTGGAGGAGATACTCTCGGATTTTCCATGAAACATCTTCTCGACGTGAATGCGCAGTGGGAGCGCCACCATCCGGACCCGACATTGCTGCCAAAGCCTAAGTTGGATCAGATTTATCCAAGCAGAGTTCCATTGAGGAATCCCGGAGTTGTAAGGACGCCCTGTCGCTGTCCGCGAATACGAGACCAATAACGCTTGGCGAGAATGAACCGTGAACAGCGCATCCGATAACCGCAAGAGTCGCAACTGAGCCATTCTTAACTGTTCCACAGCACGGTTCTGTAATCGAGCGGCTTCGTCCGGTGTTGTGGCGCAGCACACCACGCTCATGTAAACCAACGCAATATAAAGCACAGCACCAGTGAGCCAGCAACCGTCAAACGAACACGAATCAAGTGATCAAACCTTCAAGGGTGCTGGCAAAGTCGGATCACCATTACTCGTCAGTCAAGATAGTTCAAACTGAATTAGATCACTCCTTGAAAGCGATCAGTGATCCACCGAATTCCAATTCGTTCTATTCTCGCTGGAACTCTGCGAGTCAGTCGCATGCCGAAGTCTCGACGGGTCGCGGCACGGTCGAACCGTCGCTGCAAGCGATGTCGCCGAGCGCTCGGCACAGGCGCCAATTCATGCTGCGGGATGAAGTCTTGACCCATTACCGCAGTTAGTTCATCCCTGCCGGCGGACCTTCATCTGCATCCCGTAGCGCCGATAGAACGCTCGAGATCCCAACTTCGTCAAGCGCCAGTCTAGTCATCAACCGCCTGATCTATCCCCGCTGCTCTTTCCTTCGCGCCAGCAAATATCCCCGAATCAGCTCATTCAAATCGCCGTCCAGCACGCCGGTCCACGTCGCCGATCTCGACACGCGTGCGCAGGTCTTTCACCATGCGATACGGCTGCAGCACGTACGACCTGATCTGCGAGCCGAAATCGATGTCGAGCTTCGAATCTTCGACGATTTTGGTCTCCGCCCGCTTCTTCTCCAACTCATACTCGTAGAGCCGCGAGCGCAGAATACTCATCGCCTTCTCGCGGTTCTTGTGTTGCGAGCGCTCGTTCTGGCAGGCGACCACGATCCCCGTCGGAATATGCGTGATGCGCACCGCCGAATCCGTGGTGTTGACGTGCTGCCCGCCCTTGCCGCCCGAGCGATACGTATCGATGCGAATGTCTTCCGGCTTGATGTCGATCTCGATGCTCTCGTCGATCTCCGGCGAGACAACACGCTGGCAAACGAAGTGTGCCGCCGTTTGGCCTGGTCGAAGGGCGAGATGCGCACCAGCCGATGCACGCCGATTTCGCTGGTCAGCAGCCCGTAAGCGTACTCGCCATTCACGCCGAAGGTTGCCGACTTGATGCCCGCTTCATCGCCCGGCTGATATTCGTAGAGCTGGGTCGAGAAGCCCTGACGCTCCGCCCATCGCATATACATGCGCATCAGCATCTCGGCCCAGTCCTGCGACTCGGTGCCGCCCGCGCCGGGATGGATAGTCACGATGGCATTGCGGTCGTCGTTGTCGCCGGAGAGCAGCGTCTCGGTCTCCAGCTTGTCCACCAGCGCGCGCAGCCTGTCCACCTCGCGGCGCAGCTCGGCCGAGACGTCTTCGCCTTCGTGCGCCAGCTCGAAGTAGGCATTCGATATCGCCCGTGCGCCGGGCCAGCTCGTCATGCGTCGCCAGCGCGCTCTCCAGCCGCTTCTTCTCGCGCATTACTTGTTGAGATTTTTCGGGATTCGACCACAGCGTGGGATCGGCAGCCTGCTTCTCGACCTCGCTCAGCTTTTCGCGCAGCTTGGGCGCGTCAAAGATACTCCTGTAGATCGCGAACCTTGTCGCGTAGCGCAGCGTATTCCTGTTCTAGTTCTTCGACCATTTCGCCTCAAATACTGTTTTCACCACGGAGGCACGGAGAACACGGAGAGGAGAATGCATTTAACTCTTAGCCTTCTTGACATGGTGCTAGACATTCTGCGCAAAGCAAGACCATCTCGTCTCGAACAAGCACAGTGCTAAATGATCTTTTCTCGTGTCTCCGTGTTCTCCGTGTCTCCGTGGTGAATAAGATCTTATGCCAGCTGCGGCTGCGTCATCTCCGCCGGCTCAACGTAGTGCAGCAACAGCCCCGCCAACGTGATTATCGCACACAGAAACGGGAACCAATCGCCGTGCCGCGTGTAGAACGTCGTGGACTCCACCAGCGCAAAATTGCCTTGCAGCGCCAGCTCGCTGATTGCGCGGCGCCTCCGCCACAACGCGGCCATACGGGTCAATGACCGCCGTGATGCCGGTATTCGTATCGCGCAGCAGCCAGCGATCATTTTCCACCGCGCGCATGCGGGCCATGTTCAGGTGCTGCCGCGGCGCGCCGCCTTCGCCGTACCAGCCGTCGTTGGAGACGTTCACAAACACCTCCGCGCCGTGCTTGGCAAATTGCCGCACTTCGTTGGGAAAAATCGACTCGTAGCAGATAAATACTCCGGCCTTGATATTGCCCAGATCCAGCGGGGCTCGCGATCGACCGCGCGCGAACGTCCCAATCTGCCGCGTCAGCCCACTGGCGAAGCTGAACGCTTTCTCGAACGGCACATATTCGCCAAACGGTACCAGGTGGATCTTGTCATAGCGCTCGGTCCACGCGCCCGTCGGCGTAATCACCGCAGCCGAGTTGTAGACTTCGGGACGCCGGTTCGGATCGCCCGTATGCTCGATCCCAATCGATCCCGCGATGATGTACGAATCGGTGTCGCGGGCAACATTGGCCAGCGTGCTGCGCAGGTGCAGGTCGGTCGTCCAGAAGGGCGCGGGCGATTCCGGCCAGACGATCAGCCCGAGCGCGTCAGGCTTTTCATTCTGCGGGCGCACGCTGAGTTCCCGCAGCGAGCTGAGCGTTTGCTCCAGGTAGTCCAATGACCAGTCGGCGTCGAGAATAGGAATGTTCGCCTGCACCAAGCGTTGCGCCGCGCTCGGTCGGCAGTGCGCCAGGCTTCTCCAGCTTGCCGGCATGTAGCACCAGCGCCGCCACCAGCGCAGCCGTCAGCAAGAACTTGCGTCGCGCACGCGGCACCAGAAACGCCGCGGCAACCGCCGTATTCACCAACGCGATCTCAAACGAAATTCCATACACGCCAGTGACCGTCGCAATTCGCGTGAGCGGAATGTTATCGATCTGCGTGGTGCCCAGCAGGTCCCAGGGAAATCCGGTGATGTAGGTGCGCGCCATCTCGACCGCGACCCATAGAAACGGCGTAAACACCAGCGCGCGCAGGCTGAAGCCGTTGCGGCGCGCGGCAATCAGAGCGAGCAGCAATCCGAACAGGCCGTGATACAGGCCGAGATACAAGGCAAACATCACCAGCAGCAGGATCGACATCGGCGTGCCGATCCCGCCGTACACGTGCATCACGTGAAAAATCCAGGAACAGCTTCCCAGATACCAGATGACGCCACACACATAGCCGAGCAGAAATCCCTGCCACGGCGTCGCCGGCGCAAGAAATTGTCCGCCGTCGGCCAGCACCAGCATCACATCCTGATCGCGGCATTTGAGGATGGCGTAGATCAGCGGCGCCAGCGCGACCCAGCCGAGCAGATAAAAAGAAAAGTTGGGGAAGATCAGCACCTGAAGCACGCCTGAAAGGCAGGCGAAGATCCAGGCATTCGGGCGGATGCGTCTCACGTTGCGAGTGTAGCAAAGAGAACCGTGAGCAAGGCTGCGGGAAGATTACGAGATGATTACAGGAGCGGGATAGAGCAGCGTCACTTCACTTATCAAGCTGTGCCTTCCAGCCGCTCCAACCGGCGCTCATGCGACTCGACTTCTTCGGCTTGCTTGGCCACGGTTCCGGCCAAGGTCGCAATCATTGACATAACGCGGTCGAGCCGTGCGTCAGTGGCCTGCATCTGCTGGTTCGTTACTTCCTGTGCTTCTCGAAGTCGCGCAATGTCCAAAGCATTCTTAGCAATTTGCTCGTCATGCTTCAATTGCTGGTCGTAGAGCCGACCCATTGCCGTCCAGAATTCCTCGAAGCTGCCAAATGTGGTGCTCACGGTAAGTAGTGTATATGGTTCGAGGCTCTTGGCCCATGTCAGTGTCGACACTTAGGACGGCAGCCTAACCAGCTCAAAGCTTTCCCCAAAGCGCGAACGCCAATTGCCGTCCGTTATACTAGCCAACATCACAATGGCGGACAACAACGGTACGGGCACGATTCGAGAGCTTCAGTTACGCAAGCGAGCATGAAGCGCGTCAAGCTCTCGCGCGAAGCGGTGGAGCGATTCGGCCCCAGGGCTTAACTGCCATCAAGAGCGGACCGCCTCGAACGAATCAGAGAATCTCCCAAGCCGCTACTGTCACTTGTTGATGTATGGGATGCATGAGGCCGGTGCGAATTTCCTGCACCCTCGCGCTGAGCCGAACACTGACAACATCCTTCGCCAAAACCTCGAATGCCAGCAGCAGGGGTAGCAAGCTGATTTGGGGCGGTGTATGTTCGTACCCAACCACAATTGCAGCTTTCCTCGTGGATCCGCCAAGCGATTGCAGTTTCAGGCAATCACCCAAGAGGCTGGTGTTCCCGGGATAAGGGTGCAAGAGATTAACCGACCAGTTCTCAGCAGGCTTGCCGTTATCGCCAAAAGGGCGAGCGATTTTACATTCGACGGCCCACTGCTCGGGAATCAGTAGGTCAGGCGTTCTCTTGGTGCAAATTCTGCCGTCACAAGGCAACGCGGCGTTTAGCCGGGCCGCGACCTGCGAAAGTAACTGGGGCTCGCCGTAAGGCCCAACCCCCGGCGAGAAACCTCTAAAGGGGATCCCGGAAGAGTCGATTGCAACGACTGCGTCTGCGAACTGTTCGACTACACAATCCAATGTGAGATCCATCGAGAAAAACTCATTCTGCACAAAGGCCGCGCTTAGCGCGGCCTCACCGCTTGCTAGGTGCTAATTGCTGCCTTACTTGATCGCCACCAGCTTGTTCATCAGCTCCGAGTAATCCTTCTTCTCCACGCCGTGCACCTGCTTGTTGTACTCGTCCACCTTCGCCGAGTAGTTCATGGAGCAGAACTTCGGGCCGCACATCGAGCAGAATGCCGCCTCCTTGTAATAGGCGTCGGGCAGCGTCTCGTCGTGCATCGCCTTCGCCGTCTCCGGATCGAGGGACAGCGCGAACTGCTTGTCCCAATCGAAGGTGTAACGCGCGTAGCTGATGGCGTTGTCGCGGTCCTGCGCGCCGGGACGATGCCGCGCCACATCCGCCGCATGTGCCGCTATCTTGTAGGCAATGATGCCGTCCTTCACGTCCTTATCATTCGGCAGTCCCAGATGTTCCTTCGGCGTGACATAGCAGAGCATGGCCGCGCCGTACCAGCCAATCATGGCCGCGCCAATCGCCGACGTGATGTGGTCGTAGCCGGGTGCGATATCGATCACCAACGGCCCCAGGGTGTAGAACGGTGCGCCGTAACAGAGCTCAACTTCCTTCTCCACCTGTTCTTTGATCTTGTCGAGCGGAACGTGGCCTGGCCCTTCGATCATCACCTGCACATCGCGCTCCCAGGCTTTCTTGGTCAGCTCGCCCAGCGTCTTCAGCTCGGCGAACTGTGCCTCATCGCTGGCATCGGCGATGCAGCCGGGCCGCAGCCCGTCGCCCAGCGAGTAGCTCACGTCGTGCTTGGCAAGAATTTTGGTGATGTCGTCGAAACGGTCATAGAGGAAATTCTGTTTGTGATGATGCGCCATCCACTGCGCCAGGATCGCCCCGCCGCGACTGACGATGCCGGTGATGCGCTTGGTGATCAGCGGCAGGTACTCGATGAGCACGCCCGCGTGGATGGTCATGTAGTCCACGCCCTGCTCCGCCTGCTCTTCGATGACCTCCAGCATGACGTCGGCGTTCAGGTCTTCGATGCGCTTCACGCGCGAGACCGCTTCGTAAATCGGCACCGTGCCGATCGGCACCGGCGAGTGTCGCAGAATGGCTTCGCGAATTTCGTGGATGCCGCCGCCGGTTGAGAGGTCCATCACTGTGTCGGCGCCGTAGTGGACCGAGGTGTGCAGTTTCTTCAGTTCCTCATCGACATTGCTGGTGACCGACGAGTTGCCGATGTTGGAGTTGATCTTGCACGCCGATGCGACGCCAATGCACATCGGCTCCAGCTCAGGATGATTGACGTTAGCGGGAATGATCATGCGGCCGGCAGCAACTTCATCGCGAACCAGCTCGGGCGCCAGCTTCTCGCGCTCGGCAATGAAGAGCATCTCTTCCGTGAGCAGGCCCTTGCGGGCGAAATGCATTTGCGACATGTTGGTATCGCCGGTGCGCGCCGCTTCCTCGCGCCGCTTGGCGATCCATTCGGCACGCGGCTTCAGCGCGGTCTTGCCATTGCTGCCATTCGTTCCACTCATAATCTTTGGTTGCTCCTGACCGACCTCCGATTATACGTCCCAGATTGCAGGAAAATCTAAAGTGGTGTCAGGGTAAATTGCCTTGCGCCGTGGGCTTTCCCAATTTCCAGGTCCCGGGGAAAAGCGAATTTGCGCTTCCGCTCTGAACCCGGCAGCGAAATGGCGGCATTTGCCGCAACAACCTGGATTGCGGTGATAACCTGATGTGCAGGTAAGAAAAATGGGGAAGTTGCAAGCATACCCAGCGCGCCAGAGGCAGCATCGCGAAATAGATCAGAAGCTGGATGGTTTGGTTGCCATGACGAAAACCTTGCAGGCTGAGCAGCTCGGAAGCGTTCCGCAAATTGCGCGCATCGCCGGCGCCGAAGAGCGCAGTGTGACTCTGGATGGGGTCACATGGCGCTACTTATTTGCCGGCTCAGGCCCTCCCCTGCTCCTGATCCACGGCTTCATGGGCTACTCCTTTTCCTGGCGCTTCAACCTCGCGGCCCTGTCACGATACTTTTCTGTCTACGCCATGGATTTGCCAGGTAGCGGCTTTTCGCAGCGCCCCATCGGCAACGGGTGCTCGCTGGTGGGCGATGCTCAAGGTGTCCTCCGCTTTATGGAGCACTTCGGCATTGAAGAGGCGGACATCGTGGGTTCTTCACGAGGCGGCGGTCTCAGCGTCATCCTGGCCGCCATCGCAGCCAGAACTAATCAGTCGCATCGTCTGCGGCGCTTGGTACTGGTCTCGCCTATCAATCCCTGGTCAAGTTTCGGAAGAGTTCTGGCCCGCTTGTTCGCCACCACCCTGGGCGGTCTCTACATTGTCCACGTGCAGCCCCGGCTGCAGGTTATCGCCCGGCGTTACATCAAAACTCTTTACGGCGACGCGACGCGAATTTCTCCCGGCACCTTCGAAGGCTACCGGGCCGGACTGGATCCGCCGGGGAGCTTCGAATACCTGGTTCGTATCCTGCGCTCCTGGCATGACGACCTGGAGGCCATTGGGCAGGCAATCAACGAAATCAGCGGCTTCCCTACCCTGCTGCTTTGGGGCTCCCGCGATCGCGCGGTCTATCCCTCGTCCATTCATCAGCTGCAAAGGCAGCTGAAAAACAGCGCCCTGGTGATGTTCCAGGGAGCCGGTCACATGCCTTACGAAGAAGTGCCTGACGAATTCAACCGGGTGTTGTGCGACTTCCTGCTGCACGACGCGCCCCGCACCGCATTCGAGATTGCAGCCGACAAGAAGGAAGCAATCAGCAGTTAGCAATTAGCACTTGCCAGTCATGGAAGCGCCGACTAACTTTGGCCAGCTAAGGGTTAATTTTTGCTGATTGCTGATTGCTGATTGCTGATTGCTGATTGCTAATCGGGTAACGTAGCGGCAGAAAGTCGAGGACACAATCGCCACTCGCATTGCTTTGATCGGGGATTACGACCCCAATGTCGTCGCGCATCAGGCCATTCCGAAGGCTTTGGCTTTGGCCGGCGGTGGCGCTGACGTACATCCCGAATGGCTCGCTACTGAGTCTGCGTTGCAGGCCGAGCTGGATTCCTACGCCGGATTCTGGTGTGTGCCCGCCAGTCCCTACCGCTCGATGGAGGGTGCACTTCGCGTCATTCGTTTTGCGCGTGAACAAGGTCGTCCGTTTCTTGGGACCTGCGGGGGATTCCAGCACGCAGTACTGGAATTCGCGCGCAATGTCCTGAAGATCTCCACCGCTGGACATACCGAGGTCGATCCCTCAACTGACGAGCCGGTGATTACCAATCTCACCTGTTCCCTCATCGAAGCCAGCGAAGTGCTCCACCCGGTGCCGGGAACGCATTTCCACGCGATTTATGGGGCGGACGAGATTCGCGAAACGTATCGCTGTAGCTATGGACTGAACCCTGCATACGTCCAGCTCCTGGTCGCTGGCGGGATGCGCCTGGGCGTAACGGGGCCTGCAGGTGAGGCGCGGGCCCTGGAGTTGCCTTCCCATCCCTTCTTCTTCCTCACCTTGTTCCAGCCTGAGCGCTCCGCGCTCGCCGGTCACAGCCATCCGCTGATCAAAGCGTTTGTGACCGCGGCCTCGGCTGCGTCCGTCCGCTGAAGCTCGCTGGACCATTTTTTGCGGTACTTGATCAAGTTGAGTACTGCCTGAAAACCAGCCAAGCCGTCAGATCTACTTCTTGACTAGCGCGGCAGATAACAGATGGGCTTTGTTTGCCAGATTGTAGGCGCGTTCGAAATCGCCGTCTTTCGTTGCGCTGCGTGACTGTACGATATAGGACCGTATCTGGACAACGATCTCCTCGTCTTCCTTCGATAGCGTGGTGCGATTCAGCGCGCTTACCGTCTTTTCGGTTTCTTCCAGCAACTGCGCGGTGGTTTGTTTCTGCTGCGACAATTGCGCGCTGCTCACATCGGCGGCAAGGGCGGTGTTGGGCGGAGCCCCTGCCGGATTCGCCGGAGGATGGGCCACCGCCATCGTCGTAGTTCCTGCATTAGCAGTTCCAGCTCCCGCCGCAGGCGCTGCCGCGTTCTGGGCCGGAGCTGTCGGTTGCGTCGGCTTGCGTTTGCGATGCGTAGAGCTCTTCGGCTTCGGCTCTTCCGGCGGCGGTGCTTTCGGCTTAGGCTGTTCCGGCGGTGGTGGAGGTGGAGTTTCCTCCGAAATCTCGGCCGGCAACGGCATCGGGATCACTTCAGCCGGCGCTTTGGCCTGAGTCGGAAGCTGCGGCGCTTTCTTCTGACAACCTACCGCGAACAGCAGCGCTAACAGCGGCAAGGCAACGAGTTGAGGGCTCAGCTTCATGGGGACGTCTGCCCAGTTGCCTTGCCTCCGCTAACTCGAGCGCAGGGAGCAAGCCAACTCGGACATCGCCTCCATGATAAACATAGATCGCAAAAACCGCAGTGCCCACGCATTGGCGCCCGAGTTGCCATACTTAGGTCTCACATCTGTGTAATGGCCTCCGCGCCTTCGTGCTGCTGCTCTCCGGCCAGAGGCAGAATCAAACGAAATGTCGTACCGCGACCCATTTCTGTAACAAAATCGAGGGCTCCGTTGTGCAGTTGCAGCACCCGGTAGCTCATGGCCAGACCAATGCCGCTGCCGGCTTTCTTGGTGCTGAAATACAAGTTGAAAACTTTATCGCGCACTTCGGGCGGTATGCCGCTGCCCTGATCACGCACTTCGATGGTTGCGGCCGTGTCCAGTTGACCCGAAGTAAGGCTGAGCACACCGCCGCCGCTCATGGCCTGCACTCCGTTGAGCACCACATTCAACAGGGCCTGTTTGATCAAGTCAGCGTCAGCCCGCACCGGCAGCGGCTCTCGGCTCAGATGGGTCTCAATCCTCACACCTTGCTGGGCAGCTTCTGGAGATGCCAGCAAAGCCACGTCTTCGATGGCCCGCCGCAAATCAAAATCGACCAGCCGCAATTCCACTGGGCGATTGAAGTCCACCAGCATCTGCACCACCCGATCAAGGCGATGAATTTCGCTGCCAATGATGTCCAGGTGGCGCCGCGTGTCAGGATCGATCTCGCGCATTTTCTCGCGCAATAATTCCAGGTGCACCACGATGGCGTTAATCGGGTTCTTCACCTCATGGGCCACACCTGAAGTGAGCCGGCCAATGGCCGCCAGGCGGCGCGAAAGTTCGATCTCGTTTTCGATCCGGTGGACCGACTCGGTATCGCGCATGGTGAGTAGCGCGCCAATACGCTCGCCCCGTTCCGCGATGAAATCCAGCGCAATCTGGACGCGGCGTCCGCTATCCAACTCGATTTCGCGTTGCGGTATGGGTTGGTGCAAGGCAAATGCGTCCAGTACGATGCGCCCCAGTTTGTTGGCATCGCTGAAGACGTCTTCCACCACGCTTCCCAGAATCTCTGCCCGTGGCCGCCCTATGAAGCGTTCAGCGGAGGCGCTCACCAGCACCACCCGGGTATCGCGCGTGAACAACACCAAACCGTCCTGCAGCGTACCCATGATCTGGTCGAGATTTTCCTTCAGGGCGCTGAAGACTTCTTTGACGTCGCGGATCTGACGTCCCAGGCGGTCGATCTTGGTATTCACCAAACCGTACTCGTCCGTCTTCCTCGGATTGGGGTCAGGCACGCTGTCGGGAACGCCCGCGGTCATTTGATCCAGCCGTCGTCCAATCGCTTCCAGCGGACGCAGTGCAATGTTCGACACGCTGGCGGCCAATGCCATCGAGACCAGGATTGCGAAAATCGAAAAATACAGAGCGCGGCGCAACTCGGGCTGCACTTCCGTCTCCAGGAACACCGTGGATATTCCCACCCGGATGTCCCCAAACGGATGCCCCTCGCGTTGGATAGGAAGATGTATGTCGTAGACTCGGGGTTCGCCAAACACTACTTTCAGCTGTTGCAGGAAGCTGCCGTTACGGACTTCCTGAAAATCTCTGCGCTCCTCCAGGTTCAGGTTGGTGCCAATCGCGTTGGGATCGGTATGCACGATGGCGCGGCCGCTTACGTCCGTTATAGCCGCATCGGAAACGGTGGGAGAATAACCCACCACCGATTGCAACAGAGTGTTCAAGCCCTTGCTGAGCTTGAGCTCCTGTTCCAGCACTGCCTCCACCTGTTGCGGATCGTTTTCATCGGCAAACGTGCTGCCCACTCTGGCCAGGCTGGCCGCGCGCGCGCTCTCCCGGATTTCCTTGGCCACAAAGTCCGCGCTGTCGTAGGCCTCGTACATGCGCTGGCGCACCAAACGAGAGACGTAGAAGTAGGAAAATATGGCGACCAGCGCAACCACCATGCCACTGATGGCAAGCACCAGTTTTGTCTTCAATCGCATAGAATCCACATGAAGAAAAATTCAGTGGCGCGGGCTGTTGCCGGTATCATATCAGCCCCCGCAGCAGACGAAAATGGGGCGTGCATTTTCTCCTGCCGCAGGTGGGATGGTTCCCAAACCGGCGATGTGTTAAGTTCTTCGACGGCGTTTTATGTCGGGAAACAACCCCAAACGCCGCATCCGCGTCTAACCTCCAGTCGTGGTCTGGTTAGCGCAGGCGCAGTGGCAGGAGAAGAACACTTGGGTCATACCACAGCAGAAGAAGGCAGGAACTTGCAGCGTGAGACGGTGGCCAGATTGCGCACCTTGTCCCATGATCTCAGCAACTACATCGAAACCATCATGCAGGCCTCTTATCTATTGGCCCAGGCCAAACTCGACGACAACAACCAGAAGTGGCTGGGGCTGGTCGAAAAGGCTTCGCAGGATGCCGCCCGGGTTAACCGCGAGATCCGCGAGATCCTCCGCTCCCAGACTGAGCCGGGCCCTTAGCTGGCCCACAGCGTCTCCAGCCCCACCACCATCTTCGGCCTTGACTGCGCCAAGGCTGGCTTGACGCCAGGGCTTTGGCTGCGCCACGCGCCATGGAGCAGCCATCCCGCCAGGCTTATTAAACCAGTTCAGCTTCCATGGTGATCTTCGCATTCAGGACCCGGGAAACCGGACATCCTTTTTCGGCATTCTGTGCGGCTTCTTCAAACTTCGCTTTGTCCGCCCCGGGAATTTTCGCCTTCACCTCTAGATGAATGGCACTAATGGTGAAGCCGGCATCTGTCTTCTCCAGCGTCAACTTCGCATTGGTATCGAGGCTTTCAGCGGTCATCCCGGCGTTGCCCAGCTGCGCCGACAGCGCCATGGTGAAGCACCCGGCATGCGCCGCGGCGATCAGCTCTTCGGGATTCGTTCCCACCCCGTTCTCGAAACGCGTACTAAAGGAATATTGCGTCTGGCTCAGCACCCCGCTCTGCGTGGACACGGTCCCCTTGCCATCTTTCAACCCACCCGACCAGTGAGCACTGGCTGTTCGTTGCATGTTGTCCTCCTGAAATAATTTTCTTTCTCTGCTTACGTTACACGAACGCCGCAACTCTTGCGGGAGATCGCAGGCAAGCAGGAAAGTTGTGGGCCAAGAAAATTCTCGCCCCGCGGCGCCGCTACAGGGCGTTTAGTAGAAGTCGGAGCAGCTCAGGAAGTACCCGCATCTTGGACACGCCAGCTTGCAGTGATTTTCTCGAAGCCGTTCGGAACAGTTCGGACAGACCTGGAGGCTGAGCGTCTCCCGCTTTTGGCTGGCCTGAGCAAGCGGATCGTTGTCTTGCTCGAGCCCGGAATTGTCTTGCTCGAGCCCGGAATTCCCAGCCGGAGTATCGCTCATGATCTTGCCTTCACCGCCCATCTTAAATGCCAGCAGAATACATCAGGCAGGGCGGCCCTGTGGGGGCGATCAGCCTGCCGAAAGAAGACCGCTCTAGTAGGCGTTTCTCATCCCCTATTAGTACATGTACTTAAGTGCATAGCAATCGAAAATAATTCCGCGCCAATTTCACAAGCTGCTGTCCTATAATGCCATCTGGGTGCGTGTATCTGCGCTTGATATGCATCACCCTTGCTGGATTTTTACGGTTTACCGACGCGGCGGGCTAGTGTAAGACCGGTGATTACCAGTTAGTAACTGGCACAAAGATCAGGAACCATGCCCGTGAACGAGTGGCACAATCTGGGCCCTATTCGCCCTTAAGTTGTATGCCCAAGTCGGAGACAAGTGCTGTAGCGTTGTGAAGGCGTTCGTTGAGGTGGGCCAACTTTTATGCGCGCACCTCGCGATGCCAAAAGATCTGTAATCGCGATTGGTATGGAGGTTGTTCCGTGAAAAATGCAAAGAAACTGATGTTCGCCGCCCTAGCCGCCCTCATGATTGCGGGCTCTCTCAGCGCTGTTAGCGGTGCAACCTCGATGAACTCGTACGGTTCCGTCGCCATCATTGGCGAAGGGCCAGCTCCCTTGCCTGTCGGGTCTTCTGTCCCGGACAACGACAGCGCTTCGTTTGGCAAACGCTTCTGACAATGATTCGGGTCGGAAACGACCAAGGAGATCGTAATGAAAAATACCCTCGTCGTTACCCTCGCAACCCTAATGTCGGTCGGTATCGCTTGCGCCGGCACTAACCCGCCCTCAACTACAAACACCGCGTCGCCGCGAATCGCTCTGGCGCCGTCCTCCTTCTCAGTATGTACCGGCCAGAATGTCTGCGGCTCCGCTCTCGCCGCCGTGTCTCCGGGTGAAGGCTCGCCTCTACCTCTCTGCCCTCCGGGACAGAATTGCACGGGTGAACTGCGCCAGATTGCCGGTGAAGGCTCGCCTCTACCTCTCTGCCCTCCGGGACAGAATTGCACGGGTGAACTGCGCCAGATTGCCGGTGAAGGCTCGCCTCTGCCTCTCTGCCCTCCGGGACAGAATTGCACCGGTCAACTGCGCCAGATCGCGGGCGAAGGCTCGCCTCTGCCCCTCTGCCCTCCGGGACAGAATTGCACCGGTCAACTTCGCCAGATCGCAGGTGAAGGCTCGCCTCTACCCCTATGCCCTCCGGGACAGAATTGCACGGGTGAACTGCGCCAGATTGCGGGCGAAGGCTCGCCTATGCCTCTCTGCCCTCCGGGACAGAACTGCGGCGACCACTTCCGCCAGATTGCCGGCGAAGGCTCGCCTATGCCTCTCTGCCCTCCGGGACAGAATTGCGGCGACCACTTCCGCCAGATTGCCGGCGAAGGCTCGCCCATGCCTCTCTGCCCTCCAGGACAGAATTGCGGCGACCACTTCCGCCAGATTACCGGCGAAGCTCTGTCGAGTGACGTTGCTTTAATGGGAATTACCGGGTAGCAGTCGAGTTTTCCGATTGTTTATGCCCAGTTACGTGACCTGCAAGTAATCCCCGGGCTGGTTACCCGGGAGCGTAAAAATATCTTGCTTGTATTCTAGCGACTCCACGAATATTATTCGGAGGAGTCATGCAGCTGCACCTCATCGACTATGTGTTTTGGTTTGCTGCGCCTCTGCTCCAGGCCGGTGTGTTGGTGTGCATGTTCAGGCGTGGGCTGCATCGTGATTACCCATTTTTTTTCAACTACACCATACTCCAAGTCGTTTCGGTCCCGATTCTGGCCCTCATCAACCCCTATTCCTATAAGGTTTACTACTACGCGTATTACGTGAACGTTGGCCTTAGCGTTTTGCTCTCATTCGCGGTCCTTCAGGAAATCTTCCAGGACGCATTTCGTCCCTACGAGGCCTTGCGCGACTTGGGTGTCATTCTCTTTCGCTGGTCGGCATTGGTCGTGCTTCTGGTGGGCGTGATGTGGGCAATCAGTGCTGCGCACAAGCCCGACTACGACCGGGTTCAGGATGTGATCCTGCTGGCTGATCGCGGCCTGCGCCTGATGCAGTGCGGTCTGGTCTTCTTCCTCCTGCTCTTCAGCGAATATCTCGGTATCCCGCACCGCAGCCTTCTGTTTGGAATTTCTCTGGGCTTTGGCTTTTTTGCCGCCGTCAATATGCTGGTCATTACCGGCGCAAGCCATCGCGGCGTCTTGCTTCATGCCACCCTCAGTCAGATCAACAGCGCCGCCTATCTGATCGCCGTGATGATATGGTTCGGCTATACTCTGGCCGCCGCGCCCTCCAGAAGCAGGGTCGCCGAGCCGATCATGCTGCGCTCCAAGGACTGGAACTCGGCGCTCCAGGATGCTCGCGTGCCCGTTACTGAAGATAGTCTCCTGGACAACATGGATCGTACGGTCGAACGCCTCCTTTATCCCCCCGAAGAGTCAGCGGTCAACGTGTCCAGCGGACGCGGATAAACCACATCTGCACGCCGCCAACCGCCCCCACTTGGGGCGGTTTTTTTTGCCTGGATTCGCGGCCCGCAGTCCACCCCTCAGACGGGAGTCCTGGTCTTGCGCGGAGGATTGAAAAACGGCAGTGGGCGAACCCTGGCTGCTACCTTGTGACGCACAGCTTCCACTGTCATCTCTACGTGCAGTTTTGACCCAGGCTCCGCATGTCGCGAATCCACACTGGCCAATGCAATTAACTGCTTCAGCAGCGGCGACCAGGTGGTCGATGTCGCCTTGCCCACCTGCTCCCGCCCTTTGTACACCGGCACAGGAACGCGTGAAGCGGTCGCGGGCGTCTGCGGCGCCAGCCCCATGCGGTCGAACAGCGCTTCAAATTCGCTCCAGTCGATTTCCAGCCCCATCAACTGCCGCTTGGCTCCGGCCTTCTGCTCGGCCAACAGCGCTTCCCGTCCTATGAAGTTCTCTTTGTCGTAGTGCACCAACTTGGTTAACCCAACCTCTGCGGGGCTGTATTTCTGCGATGCAATCAGCGCCTTCTTGCTGCTGACGTAGTCCACATCAGCGAGAATCAATCCCGCTTCGATGCGCGCAACATCCAATGCCAGCATGCCCGTGGGATGAATATCGAACCGTCTCCCGGCGTCCATCAGCGTGTCCCAAACCCTGCCCGCGTCTGGCCACGGAATCCAGATCTCGTAGCCCAGATCACCCGTGTACCCGGTGCGCGAAATGTCCACCGCGACGCCGCCAATCTTCCCTCTGGCCTTGCGAAAGTACTTCAGATTTTCGATGTCGGCTTCGGCGACGCTCCTCAACAGTTTTCCCGAAGTCGGCCCTTGCAGCGCCAGCGCAGCAAGCTGCTCGGTTATGTCCTCAATCTGCACATCAAGTCCGATTGCGTTCTGTCGAAACCAGCGCAGGTTAGGATCGGCCGCGGTCCAGCGATAGCGGTTCTCTTCCAGCCGGGTGATGGTGCCGTCGTCGATGATCTTGCCCTCTTCATCGCACCAGCAGCAGTAGATCACCTGATTGAAGGTGACCTTGTTGATGTCGCGAGTGATGACGCGGTTGACGAAGCGCGTGGCGTCGCGCCCGCTGATCATGTATTTGTAGAGCGGGGTAACGTCGATGAGCGCGGCCGCATTGCGGATGGCATTGTACTCGTGCTCATGGTGCGTCTCGTAAACGCTCACCGCGTAGAAGCCGGACCACTCGCGGTAATTCAGGCTCTGGCATAGGGCGAACGTTCTGTCGTGAACTGCTGTTCCTACTGGCACGCTGCATTTCCTCGTGGTTTCGTACAGTGCGCGGATTATAGCCATCACCAAAGGCTGCGGCAAGGTCTCGCCACTCGCATCCACATCGGCCCGCTGTTTCGCTAGCTCACTACGTTAGAATGTGGACGCAGTTCATCTCGCGAACAATATGGCTTCGGACAATTCATCACGCTACGACGTCATCGTCATTGGCGGCGGCCACAACGGCCTGGTCAACGCCGCCTATCTGGCTCGCGCCGGCAAGAAAGTCCTAGTGCTGGAGCGCCGTCACCTGGTCGGCGGCGCGGCCGTTACCGAAGAGATCATTCCCGGCTTCAAGTTTTCTGTGTGCTCGTACGTGGTGTCGCTGCTCCGCCCGGAAATCATTCGCGACCTCGATCTTCCCCGCCACGGCCTGGAAATCCTTCCTCTCGACGGCACCTTCACGCCGATGCCCAACGGCGACTATCTCTGGCGCGTGAACGATCATGGCAAGACCATGCGCGAGATCCGGCGCCACTCCCGCTTCGATGCCGAGGCCTATGAGGAATTCGGAAAGGCCATGCTACAGATGTGCCGCTTCGTGAAGCCGATTCTTTCCATGGTCCCGCCCGATCCGACGACGCTGAATCCCAAAGATCTGTTCAAGCTGCTCTTCCTGGGCCGGCGTTTCCAGGACCTCAGCGGCGAAGACAAATACAACCAGGTACAGCTGATGACGATGAGCGCTATCGACTTTCTCGACCAGTGGTTCGAGACCGATGTGCTCAAGGCCACCATGTCGGCGTCGGGAATTATCGGAACGTTTCTTGGCGTGCGCTCGCCGGGCACAGCCTATGTCCTCCTTCATCACTATATGGGCGAGATCGATGGCGCATTCCGCGCGTGGGGCTTTGCCCGCGGCGGTACTGGGGCCATCTCCAATGCCATCGCCGACGCAGCGCGCGAGTTTGGCGTCGAGATCAAAACGCAGACTGCCGTCGCGCAGATTCTGATCAAGCATGGCAAACCCGTCGGCGTCGCTACCACCGCCGGCGACGAATACTTCGCTCCCGTGATCTCTTCCAGCGTCGATCCCAATCTCACCTTCCTGAAGATGATCGAGGCCAGGCACCTGAGCGACGAATTCCGCGCCGAAGTGAAGCGCTACAAATTCCGCGGCTCCTCGGGCAAGGTCAACCTCGCGCTCGATGCTCTGCCGAATTTCACTTGCCTGCCCGGCGAAGGCCATCACCTGCGCGGCGCCATCTCGATTTCTCCCAGCGTCGACTACATGGAGCGCGCCTATGACGACGCGAAATACGGCGATTACTCGCGCCGGCCCTACATCGACATCGTGATTCCCAGCCTTACCGATCCATCGCTCGCGCCGCCGGGCAAGCACGTGATGTCGTGTTTTGTGCAGTACGCACCGTACAGACTCAAACAGGGCAACTGGGACGAAAAGCGCGAGGCCTTTGGCGACAACGTGATCGATACCATCGCCGAACACGCCCCGAACCTGAAGAACATCATCGTCGGTCGTCAGGTAGTCACGCCGCTCGATCTCGAGCGCGAATGGGGACTGACCGAGGGCAACATTTTTCAGGGTGAGCTCTCGCTGGAACAGTTATTTTTTCTGCGTCCGGTGCCGGGCTGGGCGCAATACAAAACGCCAATCAAGAATTTGTGGATGTGCGGCTCGGCCACGCATCCCGGCGGCGGCATCATGGGGGCTCCCGGCCGCCTGGCAGCGCTGGAGATCCTGAAACACCCATGACGCGGCTTTGAAGGGGCGCAGCTTTAGCTGCGCCGTGACGGGCTTTTCTCTTGTCATCCCGAGGAGGCCTTTAGGCCGACGAGGGATCTGCTTTTGGTCCGAGACTAAGAAACCTCGATTCCCATGCCTGAAACTCGCGACATCGTTATCCTCGGCGCAGGACACAACGGCCTGGTCACCGCCTTCTGTCTCGCCAAAGCCGGATTCAAACCGCTGATGCTGGAACGACGGCCGGTTGTCGGTGGCTGCGCCATCACCGAAGAATTTCATCCCGGCTTCCGCTGCTCCCGCCTTGCTCATGCCACTGGACCAATCAGCTCCGAGATTGTGGCAGACATGGATCTGCCTAAATATGGCCTGAAGACGTACACGCCGACGGTCCGCGTGCTGTCGCTGGCTCACAGCGGCAATCTTGCGCTCTATGGCGACACCTCAAGATCACAGCAGGAGATCGCCAGATTTTCGCAGAAAGACGCTGCGAATTACGCCGAGTTTCAGCAGTCGCTGTCTCGCATCGGCGAGATTGCAGCACTGCTGATGAGCATCACACCGCCCGATATCGACGACCCCGGCGCGAACAATCTTTGGGAGCTGCTGAATACTGGCCGGAAGATTCGCGGCCTCGGCGAAAAGGATCTTTATCGTGTCCTGCGATGGGCGCCCATGGCCGTTGCCGACCTCGTTGCCGAGTGGTTCGAAACAGAGTTGCTGCGCGGAACAATCGCCGCGCAAGGAATCTTTGGAACATTTCTGGGGCCCTGGTCAGCCGGCTCCAGCGCCACGCTTCTGTTGCGGGCTGCTTCTGACAGCAACTTGGCCGGTCCGGCCTCCTACATTGCGGGAGGTGTGGGAGCAATCACCGCGGCAATGGCTGCGGCAGCTCAAGCAGCGGGCGCCGAGATTCGCACTTCCTGCGAGGTTGTCAGGATCAAGGTCAACGATGGCGCGGCCACGGGTATCGTTCTCGCGAATGGCGATGAGATCGAGGCACGCACCTTGATTTCGAATGCCGATCCCAAGCGTACTTTACTCGGGCTGGTCGAGCCGCAACATTTGCAGCCCAGCTTCCTGCAACGGCTGCTGCACTATCGGATGAACGGCACCGTTGCAAAAGTCAATCTAGCGCTCAGCGGACTGCCAACATTCAAAGGCGTCAAGGGCGATGTGGCCGCTCGTTTGTCAGGCAGAATTCAGATTTCGCCCGAGATCGACTATCTGGAGAGAGCATTTGATGCCTCGAAGTACGGAGGGTTCTCGCAGCATCCCTATATCGAGGCAACGATTCCCACATTGTGGGATACGTCGCTAGCTCCGGCTGGCAAGCATGTAATGTCCATCTACATGCAATATGCGCCATACAAACTCCGCAATGCGGATTGGGATTCGCAACGCGATGCACTCGGCAATACGGTCGTCAACACGCTGGCCGAGTATGCTCCCGACCTGCCATCGCTGATTGAGGCGCGTGAGGTAATCACGCCGAAAGACCTGGAGGAAACCTACGGCCTCACCGGCGGGCACATCTTCCACGGCGAGCTGGCGCTCGACCAGTTGTTCACCATGCGCCCGCTGCTGGATTGGGCGCAATACCGCACGCCGATCAAAGGCCTGTATTTGTGCGGCTCGGGAACCCATCCGGGGAGCGGGCTAAATGGAATGTCAGGAGCGAACGCGGCGAGGGAGATTTTGAGGGATCTACGGAATAGGAGCTAGAACTGCCAGGCTTGTATCAGGGCATGACTTTAGTCGTGCCGAACCCGCGGCAACAAAGGTCTGGGTGTTAGCAAAACTACCTTGCGGCACGACTAAAGCCGTGCCCTGACACAAGACCATAACGCCGCGCCAACCGCCCATTAGCTCATTCGTTTTTCAAGTCCCTCGCCAGCAGACGATGAAATAGATGCTCTCCAGCTTCGCGCCGCACGGAAAGCCGTCCCGCGTTATAAGCTCGCGAATGTAATCCGCGCTGCACGGCCTCGCAGATCCCTACATCCTCATCGTTCACGCGTTCGCCCACGGCGATGCTCTGACGATTCCGTTCGGCTCCGGACTCGCTCACGTCGTCGAAATAGAAGTCGAAGATCACGGTGCAGCGATCAACGCCATCGGGCAGGACGAGGTTGGTGTCCATGTATCCGCGATAAAGATTGATCATGAAGTTGGGATACTGCCAGAAGTACCAGGCGCGATCGCCGGTGCGCGTCGCCGCAGTCGCAGCATCATCTCCGGACGCGACCATCGGACTGGATTGCAGGCAGTAGCGGTCTTCGATCTCGATGGTGTACTGCTTGTAATCCAGAACGCTGTTCAGGCCTTTGTGCAGATGAGGAACGTGATAGCCGCCGTCGAGATAGTTATCGACGAAGACCTTCCAATTGCACTTCAGGCTGTACGAACGACGCTCGAAGAAGTGCAGCGCACCGACGTTCAGCGGAACGACCCGCTGTATCAGTCTGCCCAGGAAATCAGCCAGGGGCGCGGCTTTTGAGTCAAGATTGACGAACACGAACTGCTCCCACGTCTCAACCCGCACCGGAACCAGGCCGTTCTGCGAGCGATCGAATTCGCAGACGCCCTCGAACTCCGGCGCGCCTTTCAGCGAGCCGTCAAGACCATAGCTCCAGCCGTGATAGGGGCAGCGAAAGATGCTCGCCGTGCCCTGCTCATCCGTCACCACCGCGGCGGCGTGATGGCGGCAGACGTTATAGAAGGCACGAAGCTGCCCGTCGCTGCCGCGAACGATGACTAACGGTTCGCCTGCGAGCTCCGCTGTAACAAATTCTCCCCGCCGCACCAGTTGATCAGCACGCGCCACCACTTGCCACGTCCTGCCGAAGACGTTCCGCCTCTCCAAATCTGCGATGCGCTCGTCGACATACCAGGAAGCCGGAATCGTGGAGGCCCGTTCCAGCGAAGCCTGGTCGTCATAGGCGGCGAGAATATCGTGCAGAGAGGAATCCATAAACCGAGGCTCCAAGGGTGCGGCCAAATCATAACAGCCGCAGCTTGCGAAAACAGTTGACGCCCAGCCGCCGCCGTGTTCCCTTGTCGTCATGGCTACTGTGGAACAGGTGTTGGAAATTGTGTCTGCGACGCCGGCCGACGTTGGCGAAGTGGCGCCGCTCTTCGATGCTTACCGCCAGTTCTACCAGAGGCCTCCCGACCTGGAAGCTGCTCGGCGCTTCTTGTTTGCGCGGCTGAGCAAAGGCGAGTCAGTGCTATTTCTGGCGCGGCAGGACGGGCGATTGGTGGGCTTTGTTCAGCTTTATCCCGTCTTTTCGTCGGTGGCGCTGGCGCGGCAATGGATCCTGAATGACTTGTATGTGGTTCCTGATGCCCGCAAGCTCGGCGTGGGACGAGCGTTGGTAGAACGCTCCCGCGAGCTGGCGGAGGCGACGCGCGCCAACTGCCTGACTCTGGAAACCGCCGCCGACAACCTCCCTGCGCAACGACTGTACGAGAACCTGGGTTGGAAACAGGAGCAGGAATTCTTTCGCTACTATCTGCCGTTGTAAGTCTGCCGCTCGGCGAAACCGGTCATGACAAAGAGTACATGTAACGGCGCGGCTCAAGCTGCGCCCCTTCGAAACGAAGCCGGCGCTCATCCCCAACCCAAGCGGGCACTGGGGTTGCGAGATCTGGTGTTGTTCTACATCGTCACAACGCTGAGCCTGCGCTGGGTTGCGCTGGCGGCTGCCGCCGGACCAAGTTCCATCGTGATATGGCTGGTCGGCCTGGCCGTAATCTTTCTGCCGCTGGCGCTCTGCGTCATGGAGCTGTCCTCGCGTTATCCCGAAGAAGGCGGAATGTACGTCTGGAGCAAACACGCCTTCGGCGATTTCAGCGGATTCCTCACTGGCTGGGTTTATTGGATGAGCAACCTGCCGTACTTCCCGGCGGTGCTGTATTTCGCAGCCAGCAACGCGCTCTACGTTGCCGGCAACAAGGGCAAAGCGCTCCAGGGCAACCCGACGTTCTTCTTCATTTTTTCTTTTTGCGGACTGGCGCTGGCGTTGGCGGTGAATATCGTTGGCCTCGACATCGGCAAGTGGCTGAACAATCTTGGCGCCATCGGGGGATGGCTGCCGGTAGGCTTGCTGTGCGTGATCGGCGTGATCGCGTTGCGGAGGTTCGGCTCGGCTACCAGCTTCAACGCCGTCGTCCATGAAGCCGTCTTTGAACCTGGGCAACGCGGCCATCTGGGCGACGCTGATGTCCGCATTCATCGGCGCCGAGTCGGCATCCTGCATGGGCGGCGAGATCAAAGATGCGCGGCGCACCATTCCGCGCGCGCTGCTGATTGCCGGCGTTCTGATCACAGCTGGCTACATGCTGGGGACCGTCGCCATGCTGGTGGTGCTGCCGCAGCAGCAACTCAACAGCCTTGAGGGCATTATGCAAGCGATTTCCACCAGCGCCGAGCGGATCGGCTGGTACGGACTTGGGCCAGCCGTGGCGCTGCTGATCTGCGTCGCTAATCTGGGCGGTGTCGGCGCTTATCTGGCCGCCATGTCGCGTCTGCCGTTTGTTGCCGGCATCGACCGCTATCTGCCACCGGCCTTTGGGCGGCTTCACCCTCGCTGGCAAACGCCGCATGTCGCACTGATCGTGCAGGGCCTGTGCTCACTGCTATTCGTTTTGTTAGGACAGTTGGGCAGCACCGTCCACGGCGCCTATCAGGTACTGGTGAGCATGACCATCATCACCAGCTTCGTTCCGTATCTGTTCATGTTCGCGGCGTTGATTCGCTTGCAGCGCGAGCCGGTGGGACCGGAAATCATTCGCGTGCCGGGCGGCAAGCCGGTGGCGATCGCACTTGCGATTGTCGGCTTGGTGGGCACTTGCGCAGCCATCATCGGTTCCATGATTCCGGACCCCAGTGAGCCGCACAAAGCCCTCGTCGTCGCTAAGCTTGTCTTGCTGAGCATGGCTGTGATCGGCGGAGGCGTTGCGTTGTACGCCATCGGAAGGCGGCACCAACACCGTCCCGGGGATTCACCCTCAGGGGATTAGGGAAGCTCTGATCAAGTTATGGCGAAGTCCCTCAGCGGCTAAAGCCAGGGTTTAATCGCTAGACTTTACGGCACGGCTGAAGCCGTGCCCTTTCAAAACCTGGACGTCAATCAGAGCTTCCTTAGTTCATCGTGAGTAAGGTCTCTAACGGTTTTCTCGAAGTTTGGAGCGGCTCTCGTGAGCCAGCTACTCGCTCCACACCGCCAGTTCGTTGCCGTTAGGGTCGGCGAAGTGGAAGCGACGGCCGCCGGGGAATCCGAAGATCTCGCGCACAATCTTGCCGCCCGCTGCCGTGACCTGGGCATAAGTATCTTCTAGCGACGCAGCATAAATCACGATGAGCGGGCCAGTGGTTTTGTCGCTGGAGGCGCCTGCGGATTTAGCGTCCTTGTTGAATCCACCTGCCAGGCGGCCATCGTGGAAGCTGGTGTAGTCCGGGCCGTAGTCCTGAAAATTCCACCCAAAAACGCCGTTGTAAAAGCGCTTGGTCGCGTCGATATCCGTAGCGGGAAACTCGATGTAGTCAATCTTCAAGTTATGATCCTGCTGCGCCATGAATTGCCTCCTCCGAACCACGAATACCCAGATTGAGTGCCATCGCAAGACCCCGCCATACGGCAGCGGCGGCGTCCCGCGGGATTATACCAGTCACCGCCCGCCGGGAGTTTCGGCAGCCGCGCATGGTAGGCTGTCACCATGGCTGGAGAGGATCCTGACGACAAGCAGAGTGCTGCGGTGGAATGGGCGCGCTATTCGCAGATCGCTTTTATCATTCCTGCGGCAGTGGTGGTGGGCCTCCTGCTCGGCAAGTTGCTCGACTATTGGCTGCATACGCGCTGGCTGTTTCTCGTTGGCATCATCGTGGGCTCGATCGCCGGCTTCGTCGACATGATCCGCACCATCACGCGGCAAAAGAGTTGATCTGCGGTACATTGATCTGGTGTCCACGCCGACGCCGGAACCGACGCCCGCTTTCGCGGAAGGCTTCCTCGACCAGGCTTTGCCCAGAATCCGCAAATTCCTGCTCGTGCTCGCAGGGGTGGGAACCGTAGTTTGCCTGGTGTTTTTTCGCTGGCCGGTAACGGCAGGCTTCGTCGTGGGCGCCGTAGTCTCCTATGTCAACCACATCTGGATGGAGCGCGCCATCGAGGCCCTGGGCGAGAGAATCACTACCCAGCAAAGCCGCGAGCGTGGCGGCATCATCGTACTGCGGGCCTTGCTGCGATACGTTCTGATCGCGGGCGGTGCATATGTTATATTTAATGTTTCCCTCGCGGGCTTATACGGCTTTCTCGGAGGCGTCTGCCTTCCGATTGCCGCCATCGCCTGCGAAGTCGCGGTCGAGGTATTTGTCGCCCTGCGGCACGGATTCTGATTCCGATTCGTAAAATATCATTCTTAGAAGTGTGCCTGTATCGCTCTTCGCCATTCGCTCTTCGCTTTTCGTCAGATCGCCGGGAGCCAAGGGGTTAGCGAGTAGCGAACGGCGAAAAGCGATCTTTATTCATGCCTGAGCAACTTTGGTTAACCGCACTACTAAATAAATACCTGGCTGGCGTAGCTAACGCCGTTCTTGGCGCCTTTCACGTTCATCCCGCGTACCCACAAGCCCCAATCACCAATTATGTAGCCATGCAGCTGCTGGTATTCGTGCTGCTGATTCTGTTCTTCGCTATCGTGCGGGCGCGGCTCTCGGTGGACAATCCGGGAGCGTTGCAGCATGTGGCGGAGAGCCTCAACTCGTTTATCGCGAACAAAGCCATGAAGTGATTGGCCATGGCTATGAACGCTACGTCGGCTATCTGACGGTATTGGGCCTGTTCATTCTCGTCGGCTGCCTCATCGGACTGATTCCCGGCTTCGAGACCGCGACGGCCTCGCCTTCGGTGCCGCTGGGATGCGCGTTGGTCACCTGGTTCTACTACCATTTTCAGGGCATTCGGCTGAACGGGTTTGGGTACATAAGAAATTTCATCGGACCGGTTTGGTGGCTGGCGCCACTGATGTTTGTCATTGAGGTGTGCAGCCATCTGGCGCGGGTCCTGTCGCTCACCATCCGTCTTTTTGCCAACATGTTTGCCAGCGACATGGTGACGCTCGTGTTCTTCACCCTGTTTCCGCTTGGTATTCCGATAATCTTCATGCTGCTGCACGCCGGTGTCGCTCTAATCCAGACATACATTTTCGTCTTGCTGGCGACGGTTTATATCGGCGAAGCGGTGGCCCATGAGCACTAGAAGAAGCCGCGAGCGACGAGCAATTAGCCTGTTGATTTGGAGTCTGCCGCGGCAAGTTTGCCAGCATTGCAGGTGAGAGGCAAGATCTAAGCCAAAGAGTATGAGCAAGTGGCTCGTAGCTCGTGGCTAGTTGCTATATCGCCGTCAGTGTGAGGGCGTCAGCTCGGTGAACGTCAACCACCTCCTGGCGGCGATTCATAAGGAGAAACACAGAATGCGGAAAATGATGATGATTGTCTTTGCGCTGATGGCCCTGATGATGGTGGCCATGCCGGCGTTCGCGCAGGAGGCGGGAGGCGCTGCTTCTTCACATGCTAACTATGTAGCCATCGCAGCCGGTTTCGGTATCGCGATCGCGGCTGGCCTGGCTGGTCTGGGACAGGGCCGCGTCGGTGCTGCGGCTTGCGAAGCCATGGCCCGGAACCCCGCCGCTCGGCCGGCTATTCAGCTGGCACTGATTCTCGGCTTGGCGTTTATCGAGTCTCTGGTGCTGTTCACCCTGGTTATCATCTTCGCCAAGGTCGTCTAGGTTTCGACTTCAACTGAAAAGCCCCATCCGCGATGGGGCTTTTCTTTTGCCGGGTTTTTTTTGTTATGGAGTTAAGGATTGGTGGCCATGCTCGCATTCCCCGCCGCGCCGGCAAGATCGGCTTCCTGCCTGATCCTCGGCCGCGTTCTGCATCTGGCGCGTCAGCAAAGCAATCTCGGACTGGGCGAGGGTCACATGGTAGCGGGCATCTGTCGGTACTGCCGGGTCCCGGCTGAGCAGATACAACAACTGCATTAGCTCCTGTAGCTTATTCTTCGTGGCATCCAGCATGCCGGCCGCTTCTTCCGGCCTGGATGGCGAAAGGCTGGGTGAGGCGAGCACGATTGTTTTCTGTGTCGCGGTAAGCTGACTCCCGCGGCGTTGTCCAGTGGAGTTAATTCGAGTGCAAGCTTCCGCTTTCTTATATTGTAGCCTGGCTCAAGAGTCTTACCTCTTCGAAGTGCATCTGTACATTCCTTCCGATAAAAAGGACGGCTAGTTCCGAAAGCGAGAGAGGTTTAACAAATCGTAACGCGATGCCGAAATATTACCGGCGGTCAGAAAAAAGTTGGGCTCCAGGGATGCAGGGACGGTTTGTGCATCTGAACCTCCTGAAGCTGTTGTGATTGGTTCTCGCAGGCCGCTTACTTCATCAGGTCCTGCGCACTCTGCATGGCGTAGTCAAGCACGCGGCCCGGCAGCACGCCCAGGTAGATGGTTGCGATCAAACTGATCGCCAATCCAATCCCCAGTCCGGCCGGGATACGAGCCACGGGAATTTCTCCGCGCTCGTTCCGCATATACATATAGACGATCACGCGCAGGTAATAGTAAGCAGCGATCGGCGCTATTAATGACGCCGATGATCGTCAGTCCGACCAGGTGCGATTGCAGGGCGGCGGAGAAGACGTAAAACTTCGCGAAGAAGCCGCCGGTAACAGGAATACCGATCAGCGATAGCAGGAATATGGTGAGGATGGCAGCCAGCATCGGAGAGCGGCGGCCGAGTCCGGCGTAGTCGTCGAGGGTGACGTACTTCTCGCCGGTGGAGGCGAAGTGGCTGATGACGGCGAAGGCGCCGACATTCATCGCCGCGTAAGATGCCGCGTAGAAGATCGCGGCCGAGATACCGACCTGTTTGGCTGCGGCGAAGGCGACCAGCAGATATCCGGCGTGGGCGATCGAGGAATAGGCCAGCAAACGCTTAACGTTTTGCTGCACCAGCGCGCCGATGTTGCCCAGCGTCATGGAAAGAGCGGCGGAGACCCAGATCATCCAGAACCAGCCGGGCGCGCCGGTGGCAAAGAGCACGCGCAGAAGGACCGCAAACGCCGCGGCCTTCGGCCCCGTGGACATAAAGGCGACGACCGGCGCGGGAGCGCCTTCATAGACATCGGGCGTCCACACATGGAACGGCGCGGATGCGACCTTGAAGCCCAGGCCCACGAACATCAGCCCCACGGCAAGGTAAACCAGCAGCGACGATTGCGTCTGAAGATACTGCGCGATGCCGTAAACATTGGTTGTGCCGGTAGCGCCGAAAACCAGCGCGACTCCATAGAGGAAGAACGCGGTGGCGAATGAGCCCAGCAGAAAATATTTCAGTGACGCTTCGGCGCTCTCGGCGGCGCGGCGTCTCATTCCCGCAAGGATGTAAGTCGAGATCGACGAGATCTCCAGCGCGATGAAGATGAGCACCAGTTCCACGGCAGACGACATCAGCATCATGCCGACCGTGCCGAACAGGACCAGAGCGTAATACTCGCCGGAGCGAATGCGCTGGACTTCGAGATATTCCAACGAGGACAGGCTAACGACCAGCGCGATCAACAGCACCACGACGTGAAAGAACACGCTGAAAGTATCGACCCTGATTGTGTTGTAGAACGCGTTGCCATAAAACCCGGTCTGGAAGACCGTGGCGGCAAGACCGGCAAGAATGCCAATGATGGCGATAATGCCCAGCGGCTTCTTCGGAGCTCTGCTCAGGGATGAGCGGATCGATCATCATCACGATGATGCCGAAGACACTCAGCACCACCTCAGGCAAGATGCGAATGTAGTCGACGGCCGGGATCATCGTCCGATCACCTGCGAAAGCAACTGGGTCATGTGCGTTGTGGCGGGAGCCGCGGCCTGCGTGATCGCCGAGAACTGCTTGAGCGCGGCGGAAACCGCGGGATCGATGGAGTGCAGCCACAGCATCGGGGCAACTCCCATCACCAGCGCTGCGATTACCAGCGGCCACAGCGAAACCCGTTCGCGGGCGTCGAGGTCGCGCAAGGAATTGTTGGCCGGTACCGTCACGTTGCCGTAGAAAGACGCGCTGATACATCCACAGCAAATAACAGGCACTCCAGATCACGCCGGTCGCCGCCAGAATTCCATAAAGCTGCTTCGCCTGGAATGCGCCGCTCAGCACCAGGAACTCGCCGACGAAGCCATTGAGCAGCGGCAGTCCGACCGAGGACAGCATAATGAACGCGAAGAATGTTGCGTACACGGGCATGGGCGTCGCCAGCCCGCCGTACTCGGAGATGTCGTAGGTGTGGCGGCGATCGTAGATCATCCCCAGCAGCATGAACAGCGCGCCGGTGGAGACGCCGTGGCTCAGCATCTGATAGACCGCGCCGTCGACTCCGATCTGTGTGAAGCTGAAGATCCCCAGCACAACAAAGCCCAGGTGACTGACCGAGGTGTAGGCGATCAGCCGCTTGATGTTGGGCTGGATCATCGCCACCAGCGAGCCGTAGATGATGCCGATGATGGCCAGCGCGATGATCCAGGGAGCATTGCGTCGCGCCTGTTCAGGAAAGAGTCCAAGGTTGAAGCGCAGCAGGCCATATGTGCCCATCTTCAGCAGCACGCCAGCCAGCAACACCGAGCCCGCCGTCGGCGCTTCCACGTGCGCATCGGGCAGCCAGGTGTGGAGCGGGAACAGCGGCACTTTTACCGCGAAAGCTATAAAGAACCCAAGGAACAGCCATATCGCCGCCTGACTGAACCCAGCGACTTGTCCGTTCTGGATCGCGTTCTGAATGGTCACGAAGTCGAAACTTCCGGTGCGCGCGTAGAGCCATATAATCCCGGCCAGCATGAACATCGAGGCGATCATCGTATACAGGAAGAACTTGACTGCGGCATAAATCTTGCGGCCGTGGCCGTACATGCCGATGATGAGCGCCATCGGGATCAGCGTAGCTTCCCAGAAGAAGTAGAAAAGGAAAAGATCGAGGGCGACGAAGACGCCGATCATCGCGGTCTCGAGGACCAGCATCAGGATGAAGAATTCCTTCACCTGGTCGCCGATCGACTTCCACGAGATCAGCACGCACAACGGCATCAGGAAGGTGGTCAGGACGACCAGCCACAGCGAGATTCCGTCGATGCCGAGGTGGTAATGAATGTTAGGGTGCGAAACCCATTGCGAATCGGCCTCGAACTGGAAGCCGCTCTGGCCGCGCACAAAGTACCACGGCAGATGCAGCGATGCCAGCAAAGTAAGCAGCGAGACAGCGAGCGCGAAGTAGCGGATGTCGCGATCGCGGCGCGGAAAGAACGCCAGCAGGATCGCGCCCACCAGCGGCAAGAAGACCACGATGCTGAGGATGTTGTCGTTGATGAACTTCATCGCAACCCCCTCCACACCATGAAGGCGATCACCGCGGTAGCGCCCACGGCGACCCATCCCGCATAGGAGCGGATATTGCCGGATTGCATGTGCCGCATCGCGTCTGAAGTCTCCAGAGCGCCTTCAGCGCCTTCGTCAACGGCCCGGTCGATCAGGCCCAGGTCGATTCCCTTCCAGAAAACGTTGGTCGAGAGCGCAATGAGCGGCTGGATGATGACTGCGCCGTAGAGCTCATCCACTTTGTACTTGTCCAGCACGAGGGTATAAAGTCCGCCGGCAGCTTTGGCCATTCGAGCAGGCAGGTCGGGCCGCTTGTAGTAGAGATACCAGGCGAGCAGGAAACCCAGGGCGACTAACCCGACCGAAATACCGCTGAAAATCAGTTCCGTACTGCTGCCTCCAGCTTCGGGCGCGGGCTCCGCGGCCGTCGTGCCTGCGGAGGCCGCCAGGAACACCGGCGCAAGAAACGCGTCGAAGTGATCGGAACCATGCAACGAGTGCGGCACCCCAACCCATCCTCCGACCAGCGACAGCAGGGCAAGAATCATCAACGGCACTACCATTACCCACGGGCTCTCGTGCGGAGCGCCGTGACCATGGTCGCCGGCATGCTGCGCATCGGCATCGTGGCCGTGTCCGGCGGTCTCAGGATTCGGCCCGCGGTACTCGCCGAAGAAGGTCAGGAACCACAGCCGGAACATGTAGAACGAAGTCATGCCTGCGGTGAGGACGCCGATCAGCCAGATAATGTGGTTGCCGCTGCTCCACGCCGACCACAGGATTCGGTCCTTGGAGAAGAAGCCGGCAAACGGCGGCATGCCGGCAATGGCGAAGGTCGCAATGGTCATCGACCAGAAGGTATAGGGCAGATATTTTCGCAGCCCGCCCATGTGCCGCATGTCCTGCTCGCCGCCGAGGCCATGAATGATGGAGCCGGCCGCCAGAAACAGCAATCCCTTAAAGAAGGCATGCGTCATCAGATGGAAGATGCCGCCGATGTAGTCGGCCACGCCGCATGCCATGAACATGTAGCCCAGCTGCGAGATGGTCGAATACGCTAGTACCTTCTTGATATCGGTCTGCACAATGCCGATGGAGGCGGCGAAGATCGCAGTCAGCGTTCCGATGACGGCGACCGCCAGGCGCGCATCCGGCGCGCGATCGAAGATTGGACTGGACCGTGCCACCATGTAGACGCCAGCAGTTACCATGGTTGCCGCATGGATCAGAGCCGAAACTGGCGTTGGGCCTTCCATGGCGTCAGGCAGCCAAACATACAGTGGGATCTGCGCGGACTTGCCGGTTGCGCCTACCAGCATCAGCAAGCCAATGGCGGTGAGCAAGCCAGCGCCCGCGGATTCTACCGGATGCTGGCTCACCAGCTTCGCCAGGCTTTCATACTGCAGCGTACCGAAGTGCTTGATGAGCAGAAACAGTGCGATCAGGAATCCGAAGTCGCCCACGCGATTCGTAATGAATGCTTTCTTGCCGGCATTGGCCGCGCTCTTCTTCAGGAACCAGAACCCGATCAGCAGATACGACGCCAGGCCCACTCCTTCCCATCCGACGAACATCAGCAGGTAGTTATTCGCCAGCACCAGCGTGAGCATGAAGAACATGAAGATGTTCAGATAAGCAAAATAGCGGTAGTAGCCGCCTTCATGCGCCATGTAGCCGACGGAATAGACGTGGATGAGAAATCCGACTCCCGTAACGATCAGCAGCATGACCAGGGAAAGCTGATCGAGATAGATGCCGTATTCCGCTGAGAATGACCCCGCGCTCAGCCAAGTGGCGTAGCGCTCAATGTGCGGGATCTGGTCCGCAGGCAGGCCGGCAAACTGAGCTGCGACCCACAGCGCCATGGCAAAAGCCGCCGCGGTAAATCCCAAGGCAATGGTGTTCACCAGCGCCTTAGGAAAGCGCTTGCCCAGCAGGCCGTTGATGGCGGCGCCGGTGAGCGGAAGCAGCGGAATGATCCAAAGGTGCATAGGTCTCACTTACCGACAGCAAAGGTCAGGTGCGCTCTTCGCCTTTCGCCATTCGCTTTTCGCCAGAAGGCTAAGCACTTCAGCTTCAGGGTTGCGCCAGACGGACTTCACTGGCGCGCCAGTTCCTCGTGTCTCCCTGCGCAGCTAACCGGCCATCGTTAACCAGCGCCTCAATATGTCTCGAGACCATTTCCCACAGTTCATCTTGATTTGGCAAATCTCGGCCTATTGCATCCGCGACTTTGTAAATCACCGTGGCAACTTTCGTGCAACGTGCTCCAACGACAAAAAGAATCATTTCTTCGACTCTCGACTCGATCATTGGGTCAGGTTGCATCTGCTTAATGCCCGTGTTTCCGTCGAAAAGCGAAGAGCGAACAGCGAACGGCGTTTCTTACAGTTTCAACAAATTCACGCGATCCACGTTGAGCGTTTCGCGCGTGCGGAATACGGCGATGATGATGGCCAAACCCACAGCCGCTTCAGCAGCAGCCACTACCATCACGAAGAACACGAAAATGTGGCCTTCAAGCTTGTTGAGCTGTGCAGCGAAGGCGACGAACGAAAGGTTCACGCCGTTCAGCATCAGCTCGATGGAAAGAAATATGGTGATGATGTTGCGCTTGATCAGAAATCCAGCAATACCGCAGGCGAACAATATCGCGCTCAGCACCAGGTAATAGGAAAGAGGCACCATGCTATTCTTCCTCCCTCCGCGCCAGCACCACGGCGCCCATGATCGCCACCAGGATCAGGATTGAAGTCACCTCAAAGGGCAGCAGGTACTCGCGAAATAGCAGGTGTCCGACGGCCTGCGGATTGCCGAAGACGTTCTCGCCATTCATGACCGTCGGGCCGCCAATAGCGATGCGATCCAGCCCGGCGAGATGGCTCACGACCGCAGCTGCGATCCCCAAGCCGATGATCAGCGCCGGCACACCGAGCATGGTGGCCACGCGGCTGCCATGCGGCAAACGCTCTTCCTCGCCGGCGTTAAGCAGCATAATTACGAAGACGAACAGCACCATCACCGCGCCGGCATACACAATCACCTGCACCGCGGCGACAAACTCGGCGCCCAGCAACAGATAGATCATCGCCAGCGAACCCATCACTACGATCAGCGACAGGGCGCTGTTGATAGGGTGCTTCTGCACCAGGAGGTTGATGGCACCTCCCACGCAAAGCAGAGCGAAGATGAAGAACAAAATAAGAGCAAGCATGATATTTCGCGCACGAGCCGCGAGCCATGAGCTAAAAGCTCCACCGTAGCAGCGGCTTACTGGACTTTCCAACTGCGATTTGCAAATTGCAGGCTGCCAATTGCAAGTTGCTGATTGCTCGAAGCTCGTAGCTCGCAGCTCGCAGCTTACTTCACTGCCACAACAAATGCCGTCACAACGATATTCGCAATGGCCAGCGGCAGCAGGAACTTCCAGCCGAAGGCCATGAGCTGGTCATAGCGGAAACGCGGCAACGTTCCGCGGACCCAGATGTAGACAAAAATGAAAGCAAACACCCGCACCGCAAACCAAGCCACGGGCAAGAGCGACTGGAGGATTGGCGGCCCGAACACCGGTCCTGACCATCCCCCCAGGAACATAATGGAAGCCAGGCACGCCACCGTGAACATGTTGGCGTACTCGGCCATAAAGAACATGGCAAACTTCATGGAGCTGTACTCGGTGTGGTAACCGCCGACCAACTCCGTCTCCGCTTCCGCAAGATCGAAGGGAATGCGATTGGTTTCGGCATAGGCTGCCATGATGTAAATGAAGAAGGCGACGAACTGTCCCTGGAAAATATTCCACTTGGGAATGAAGCCGAACCAGGTGCCCGACTGCGCATCTACGATGTCACGCAAGCTGAAGCTGCCGGAAAGAATCAGCACTCCTACGAGGGAAAGGCCAAGCGCCACTTCGTAGCTGATCATTTGCGCCGAGGCGCGCAGGCTGGCCAGCATGGAATACTTGCTGTTCGATGCCCATCCCGCCAGGGCGCCGCCGTAAACTCCGACCGACGTGATTCCCAGGACGATGAGCAGGCCGATGTTCACATCGGTGATCTGTAGCGGCGTATGGATTGAACCCAAGGAGATCCAGGGACCGATGGGGATGACGGCTACGGAAGTCAGCGCCGTCACCAGCGCAATGACTGGCGCCAATAAATACAAGGGCTTGTTGGCGAAGGGAGGGGTGACATCTTCCTTAAAGATAAACTTCAGGCCATCCGCCAGCGGCTGCCAGATGCCGAACGGCCCCACACGCGTCGGCCCCCAGCGATTTTGCATGTGGCCCACAACCTTGCGTTCCAACAACGTCGTGTAGGCGACCGCCGTCATCAGAATGAAGACCGCCAGCAGGATCTTGACGATCGAAACCAGGATGTAGATGCCAATGGTCATGTCTTAGCTATCAGCTATCAGCCTATCAGCCGTCAGTTAAATCGTTCTTCGAGCTCGTTTTCGCTTTTCGCTCTCCGCCGGAAAATAAACTTCGTTTGAGCGGAGCCGCGCGGTTCTTGAAACTTGAACCCGGAAACTGAACTCACCAACTATCCTTCGGTCCTGACCATGGGATCGTAACCAGCAGCGCATCTCCAAGTCGGACGGCGGGTTGTAACGCTCCATCACCGTACTCAATGCCTGCGAGAATCGCCCCAAGGTACCGGAGGTAAATAACGAATTATTCGCGGGCAGCACCAGCGCTGGATCGCCTATGCCCGTTGTGCCCGTGATCTGAACCAACTGGGTGTGCTCGTCGCGGCCGGCAAGCAGTCCCAGCCGCGAGATGTCGTATCCCGGCACCAGCCGCTGAATTTCGTCAAGCATCGCCGTCGGATCGTAAGGGCTCATCTTCGGTTCCAGGTTGTGCTCGGCCAGCCAAACTGCATGACGATCGGCCTCACCCGATTGCGCGCCGCGCGTCTGGCCCATGTCGGCGCGCGTGCCTCCACCGCCGAACGGCACCAGCTTGTGAACGTCGTATCCCATGCGGGCCGCGATGCGGACAATGCATTCGAAATCGTTGCGCACGCCCGAAAACTCGCCCGCCTTCTTCAGCATCTGCGCGTCGCCGCAGGTGTTGGTGTAAGTGCCACCCTTTTCATAAGCGTTGGCGACGGGCAACACCAGGTCGGCGATGGCCGCCGTCTCGGTCAGGAACATGTCCTGCACGATGACGAAGCTCTTGGAAAGGGCGAAGGGATCGACGTTGTAGCGCGCGATGGGATTGGAGCCGACTACGTAGAGCGCCTTCAGCTTCCCTTCCTTGGCAGCTTCCATCATCTGCAGCAGGTTCAACCCGGGAGCGGTGGGAATCTCGTCCAGCCACTCCTCGTGGAAGCGCGTCGCGCTGGACACGGGAGCGTAGCCCGGCAGCATGTCGGGATAGAGACCCATGTCGGCTGCGCCGCGGGAGTTGGCGTAGTCGGCGAGGCAGATGAACTTTGCGCTTTGCGCAAGGCCGAAGTCGATCAGAGTTTTGACGTCGCTGCCGCGCAGCTCCGAACCGAAGATGATGACCAAGGCCGGATTCAGCTTTCACCGCGTCGCGCAATTTGGTCAGAGCTTCGCGAGTGAGCTGCTCGGAGACAACTGCGTCGGCTGCGCCGTCGTTTCCGGCGAGGAACTGCACCAAGCTGGCCTTCGGAACCGGACGCGATCTGCGCAAACGCCGTAGCCTGCCGGTGCAGCTTGATGGGAGACGAGTTCGCCACATAGAACTTGGCGCGATGCAGCCGGACATTGCTGCGGATCTGCCACGCCAGCAGAGGATGCTGCTCGGTGGGATCGTTGCCGATCAGCAGGATGGCCGGTGCGCTGAAAACATCGCGCATTGAGGCTGTCGCGTTCTGCTTGCCGGCCAGCGCCGAAGCGAAGGCGGGAAAATCGGCGGTGCGATGATGATCGATGTTGTTGGTGCCGAGCACCAGGCGCGCAAACTTCTGCAGCAGGTAATTCTCTTCGTTGCTGGTGCGATTCGAGCCAATCACTCCAATCGAGGCGGGACCGTCGGTCGCCAGGACTTCCTGGAACTTGGTCGCGATCAGGTCGAAGGCCTGCTCCCATGTCGCCGCGACAAACTTGCCGTCGCGCTTGATCAGCGGCTGCTGCAGGCGATCGGGATTATTCGCGAAGTCGAATGCATAACGTCCCTTAATGCAAAGGAAGTCGCCGTTAATGCCGCTCTTGTCGCGATTGTCGCCGCGAACGATCTGCATGCCAGTATCGGCGCGGCGCGCACCCAGCGTAGTCTTGCAGCCGTCACCGCAGTGAGTGCAAACCGTGCCCGTGTGTTTCATCTCCCACGGGCGCGTCTTGTAGCGATAAGCGCCGGAAGTCAGTGCACCGACTGGACAGATGTCGATGCACATGCCGCACTCTTCGCACTCCAGATGATCTTCTTTGTTGGGCGCGATGATGGAACCGGCGCCGCGATTCTGCACACCGAGCGCCCAGACGTCCATGCCTTCACCGCAAACTCGGACGCAGCGGTAGCAGAGAATGCAGCGCGGCCGGTCGAAGTACACCACCGGCGACCACTGTTGCTCGTCGCGATGGTTCTTCAGGTCCATGAACTTCGATTCGGCAGCGCCGTACTTGAAGGTCATGTCCTGCAGCTCGCACTCGCCGCCAGCGTCGCAGACGGGACAGTCGAGTGGATGGTTAGCGAGCAGGAGTTCGAGCATCGACTTGCGGGCCTGCTTGATCTTGTCGCTCTCGGTGGTAACAATCATGCCTTCGGTGACCGGCGTGGTGCAGGCGGTCTGCAGCTTGGGCATCTTCTCGATTTCCACCAGGCACATGCGGCACGCGCCCTGCAACGACAAGTTGGGGTAATAGCAGAAAGACGGCACCTCGATGCCTGTGCTCTTGCAGGCTTCAATGAGGAGCGTCCCCGCGGGAACGTTGAGTTTCTTGCCGTCGACAGTGAGGGTTACGTCAGCCATAAAAACCGCAATTAGCAATCAGCCGTTAGCAATTAGTAAAACCAAATCATGCCGCGTGAGCCGGTGTCCTGGTTGAATCAGTCTGCGGAAGCGTTACCGCCAACCACTCAACTACATATTGCTTTGTCTGGTGGTCCGGATCGAATTCACTGAAATCCACGCTGGTTGCGATGGCGTCCGGCACCGGCTCTCCGGCCTTCGCCGTCTCGCTCAAGTACAGTTCCATCGCCTCGCGCATATTCGCGCGCGTGTCGTCCAGGGTTTCGCCCAACGAGCCACATCCAGGGATGTCAGGCGAAAACGCACTCCAGTTCTTTCCGACATTCTCGTAGACAACCAGATATTCTCGCGTCATTTCAATCCAGCCTTCTTCAGAATACTGTGAAGCAGTCCCTTGCCGATCTCTTTTCCCGCGTGCATCGGCACAACCAAGAGGCCCGGGCTTGACCGGATGACGAAAATGCACGTGACTGCCTTTCTGGCCTGTCTTGTACCAGCCATCCGCTTCGAGGATGCGCAGCAGTTCCGTTGGTCTCACGGTTATTTACACCGCGACCGTTTCCGCCGCCTTCTCATATGGGCACGGCTTGCCGTCGAGATGGTCCTCAAATTCGCCGCGGAACTTCTGGATATAGGAGATGATCGGCATCGCCGCCGCATCACCCAGCGGACAGAAAGTTCTCCCCAACATGTTTTCCGCCAGGTACTTCAGGTTGTCTATGTCTTTCATGACGCCGCCGCCACTGTGAAAGCGGACCAACGTCTTCTTCATCCAGTCGGTGCCTTCGCGGCAGGGAATACACCAGCCACAGCTTTCGTGTTGATAAAACTGCGTGACGCGCAGGGCGAACTTCACGATACACATCTGGTCGTCGAGCACGATGACGCCGCCCGAACCCAGCATCGAGCCGGCCTTGGCCACGGAATCGAAGTCCATGGCGATGTCGATCTCCTCCGGCGTGAGGATCTGCACCGAGGAGCCGCCGGGCACAACGCCTTTCAGCTTCTTGCCCTTCGCCATGCCGCCGGAGACGTCGTAGATCATCTTCTTCAGGCTGTAGCCCATAGGCAGCTCGTAAACGCCGGGCCGCTCCAGTTCTCCGCTCATGCAGAAGAGCCGCGTGCCGCCATTACGCGGAGTGCCCAGGTGGGCGAACCATTCGCCTCCGCCGAGAATGATGTGAGGCACGCTGGCCAGGGTCTCGGCGTTGTTGATGACCGTAGGCCCACCCCACAGGCCGACAACGGCCGGGAACGGAGGACGGATGCGCGGTATACCGCGCTTCCCTTCCAGTGATTCCATCAGGGCCGACTCTTCGCCCACTTCGTAAGCGCCTGCGCCGGAGTGCACGAAGATATCGAGATCGACGCCGGAGCCGAAGATGTTCTTGCCGATAAAGCCACGCGCGTAGGCATCGGCGACGGCCTTCTCCATGATCTCGATGAGGTAGCGGTACTCGCCGCGCAAGTAGATGTAGCCGGTCTTGGAACCCACGGCGAGCGCCGCAATCATCACGCCCTCGATGACGGAGTGCGGATCGTGCTCGAAGATGAGGCGGTCTTTGCAGGTGCCGGGCTCACTCTCGTCGCCGTTGCACAGCACATACTTGGGCTTGGGCGACTGCTTGGGCACGAACGACCACTTCATGCCGGTGGGAAATCCCGCACCGCCGCGGCCGCGCAGATTGGACGCCTTCACTTCGTTGACGATGGCATCGGGCCCCATGGTGAGCGCTTTCTGAAGCGCTTTATAGCCGTCGAGTTCCAGATAGCGGTCGAGATTGGTCGCACCCAGGCCAAAGCGCTTGGAGACGACCTTTACCTCATCGGGATGGGAGACTAGATACGCCATTCTGCTCGCTATCGCTCGCGGCTTTCAGCCTTTAGCTGTTAGCTCTTAGCAGATACGTGAAGTGTCTTGCTAAGAGCTAAAAGCTAAGGGCTAGTAGCTAATTCTTACTGCTGCTCTTTCTTCTTCAAACTATCAATCAACTCGTCAATCTTCTCCGGCGTCAGGTTCTCGACGAAATCGTAGTTCATCATCAGCGCCGGCGCCCAGGAGCAGGCGCCGATACATTCCACTTCTTCCAGATAGAACAAGCCATCCGGGCGTCGTTTGCTTATTGCCAACCCCAAGCTTCTTCTTGCAATGCTCGAAAATGTCGTCAGCGCCGCGCAGCAGGCAGCTTACGTTGGTGCATACCTGCAAGTTGTACTTGCCGACCGGGTGCGTGCGCAGCATGGAGTAGTAGCTGATCACGTTGCGAACTTCCAGGTCCGACAATTCGGTCCGCTTCGCAATCTCGTCGATGGCCTCGTCGGTCAGCGCGCCAAGTTCATCCTGGATGTAGAGCAGCATGGGGACGAGTACCGACCGTTTGGTCGGATAGTGGCCAACCATGGTGGTGAAACGTTGTTCGAGTTGATCGGAAAATATCATGAAGCAGCAGTTAGTAACTAGCCGTTAGCAATTAGCCAAACCCAAGAGCATGTCATCCTGAGCCAAGCGCTTCAGCGCCGGAGTCGAAGGACCCTTGCACCGCATTCGCCGCCCTTCTAGTCAAACTCGCGTTTCGGTGGTGTCTGTTCCGCACCAACCCGACCGATGACGATCTCGGCCCTGCTATAGTTCTCACTCTTCATCGGGCATGCAGCGATGCGCCGCAGCATCGCAATCTGGCCTATATGGGTCAGGGCATCGGCAATCGGAGCTTGCATCAGCGACTCAGGGCTGGCAGCCAGCGGCTGTCCGGAAGCCAGGTAATCGTCGAAGGCCTGCAACGCAGCATGGAATCGCTTGACTTCATCGGTCCACGGCAAAGGCGCTGAATCATTCCAGCGCTGATTTCCCTGCGCGATGGTGAGCGCCCAATCCATCAGATCGCCGATGTGCGCCAGCAGCTTGGCCGGCGAGCGCGTAGTCTCGCACGCGCGAAAGTCGGCAAATTCAGGAGGCGCACCCCGCAACGCTTTCCCACCACGATACGCAATCGTTGCCAGCGCGTGGCGAAGCAGTTCGCGTTTTGGGTCTCCCGGATTGTGTCCCGCGGTTGCCATTTGTGTCGCCGCCCTCACCGACGGCTCAAGAAAAGAACCTGCCGTCCCTGAAGGGACTCTCCTTCGTTTTGTTCGCTCACCCAGCGCTGAAGCGCTGGGCTATCTTCTTTCGCGCCTACGGCGCTCTGGTTGTGCTTCAGTCTGCGTCGACCCAGAACTTCCGGCCGCCACTGCCGCGGCTCCCCGACCTTCCTGACCCTACCCGGGGCTCACGCCCCGGGCTAACTTCATCCCGCCGCTGCGCGGCTGGATCATTCCCGATCAAGCACCTTCCGAATTCCTCAATCCAGATACCCAGCACCGAAGACCAAGTGCCAGATGCTAATTGCTAATTGCTAAATGCCTCTTACCTGTCGCAGTCGCCCAGAACGATATCGATGCTGCCGATGGCTGCGACCACGTCGGCAATCAGGCGGCCTTCGCACATCTTGCGCAGCGACTGCAAATTCGCAAACGATGGTGAGCGCATGTGCACGCGATACGGCTTGGCTGTTCCATCGCTGACCACGTAATAGCCCATCTCGCCACGTGGCGATTCAATCGGCATGTACACTTCGCCTTCGGGGACGGTGAAGCCTTCGGTCACGATCTTGAAGTGGTAGATGAGCGCCTCCATCTGCGTCTTCATCTTCTCGCGATCAGGGAGAACGACCTTCGGCGCATCGGCTTTCACCGGACCTTCGGGCATGCCTTCCAGCGCCTGCATGGCAATTTTCTGCGACTCGCGCAGCTCGGCCACCCGCACCATGTATCGCGCGTAAACGTCGCCATCGGTCGATACCGGCACTTTGAACTTGAAATTTTCGTAGCCTGAGTACGGCAGATCGCGCCGCAGATCGACATCGACACCGCTGGCACGCAAAGTCGGGCCCGTGGCGCACAACGCGATAGCATCTTCGGCGGAGATGTAGGCGACGTCCTTGAGGCGGTTCACAAAGATCGGATTGTTGGTCAGCAGGCTCTCGTATTCGTCGATGTCGGCGGGAAAGCGCACGAGGAATTTCCTGACGCGCTCCATGAAGCCCAGCGGCGGTTCCAGCGCGAGGCCGCCAATGCGGAAATACGAAGTCATCATGCGCTGGCCGGAGACCGCCTCGAACAAGCGCAGGACATCTTCGCGCTCACGGAAACAGTAGAGGAAGACGGTCATGGCGCCGATGTCCATGGCATGCGTGCCCAGCCACACCAGGTGCGAGTTGATGCGGGTCAGCTCGTTTAGCATGACGCGAATCCACTGCGCGCGCGGCGGAATCTCGATCCCCAGCAACTTCTCCACCGCCAGACAATAGGCGAGGTTGTTGGTCATGGGACAGAGATAGTCGATGCGGTCGGTCATGGGCACGACCTGCTGGTAGAACTTGGCTTCGCAGGTCTTCTCGATACCGGTGTGCAGGAAGCCGATGTCGGGCATGATGCGCACGATGGTCTCGCCATCGATCTCCAGCAGCAATCGCAGGACGCCGTGCGTCGAGGGATGCTGCGGGCCCATGTTCAGGATCATGGTTTTGTCTTGCGATGGATCCAGGACCGGGGTTGGAGTCATGTGCGCCATTAACGGTAGCCCTCGACGGGATAGTCTTTGCGCAGCGGATGACCTTCCCAGTTTTCCGGCATCATGATGCGGGTGAGGTCGGGGTGCCCGTCGAAACGTACGCCGAAGAGATCGAATACCTCGCGCTCGAAGAAGTTGGCGCCCGGCCAGATCGGCGTGAGCGAATCGATGTTGGCATCCTCGCCGGACAACTTCACTTTCAGCCGCAGGTATTTCTTGTTAGGGATGGAAAACAAATGGTAGACGACTTCAAAGCGCGGCTCACGTGGATACCAGTCGAGACAAGTGAGGTCCGCGAGAGCGTTGTACTGAAGCTGCGGAGCGTTCTTCAGCGTGAGACAGGCTTCGCGCAGAGCAATGCGATCCAGCCAGATGGTGAGCTCGTTACGATCGAACCTGGCGCCCGTAACCGCAGCGGAGTTCCATGCCTGCAAAGCTGCTATTTCCGCGCGATCTTTCAATTGATCGAGATCGGTGATGGCCGGCTGGAGTCCCATCAGAGCTTCTCCGCCTTACCCTGTTTATTCCAGTCGAGTACGCCCTTTTTCCAGACGTACCAGTAACCGGCGAGCAGGATGGCGATGTATACCAGCATCTCCCAAAACCAGAACATGCCAAAGCCAGAGGCTTTGAGCGAACGCTGGACAATGGCCCAGGGATAGAGGAACACAGCCTCGACATCGAAAAGGATGAACAGCATGGCGACCAGGTAGAACTTCACCGTAAAGCGTTGGCGGGCATTGCCCACGGGCTCCATGCCGCATTCGTAGGGCGACATCTTGGCGGAATTGTATTTGTGCTGGCCGATGAAATAGGAGAGCGTCACCATGGCACAGGCGATCACCCCGGCGACCAGGATGTGGATCAGCAGCGGAAGATAGCGATCAAAATAAAAGTCCGGCATGATTGCGCTAAGAACAGAAAAGCTTGCACAACAACAGGCAAACATTCGAGTTTAGAGTTTGATAGCGAGCGGTGTCAACCGCGCGAGCAGCACGATTCATCAGGGTTTTACAAAAGAAAGTTTCCAGTTTCGAGTTTCAAGTTTCGCGCTGTGAAAATGAGGCCTGCTACTGCGTGCTCGTGGCCTGTGTTGAGACTAGAAGCACAGAACTGCCGTTATCCCCCGCCGACAAAGTGGACAATCTCCAGATGATCGCCATCGTTGAGCATTGTCTCCGGCCACTGCGCGCGGGAGACGATCTCGCGATTGAGTTCGACCGCGACGCGATCGCCTTTCATGCCAAGCTGCTCGACCAGTTGGGCGAGGGTGAGGGATTCGTCGAAGTTCTGGTCTTTGCCGTTGATGATCAGCCGCATGATGACAGTTTCAGGTTTCGCGTTTCAAGTTTCAAGTGATCGCGTTGCGACTATTCGACGATCAGGGCTTTGCATCCAATCCATAAAGCTTAATGGCATTGTCGCGCATAACTTTGCGCGCGATGTCGCTGGCTTGAGTGCGCGTGATTTCTCCATCTTGCATCATTCCCGTCAAGGCGATGGCCAGCGCCGTCCTTCCCGCGGTTGCCGTTTGATACCCAGTCTCTTCCCAGTTCACCTGCGGCGTCAGCGGATAAAGATCGGTGCCGAACAACACTTTGTCCGGATAGAACTCCAGCATGAAGCGAATGCTGGCGGCGATATGGCGCGGCGAGGTCATCCAGGTTTGCTCGGAGAAGTCGGCATAGACGTTGGGCTTCATCAGCAGATAGGGCACGAACTGCTCAAAGCCGCCCGAGCCGCCGTGCAGCATGACAAAGTTTGTCTTCCGCAGCGTCGGATCGTTGAACACCGAGTCGAGTAGCAAAGGATTGCTGCCCTCCATCTGGAAATAGCCGCCGCATCCGCCGCCGGTGTGGAGATGCACTGCCATACCTAGCCGCCCGGCCTCGCCGGCAATGTAGCGGAAGAGATAATCCTGGAGGATCTTGTAGTCGGCATCGCTGGGAACTCCGCCCTTCACATAGCGAGCGTAGATACGGGCAGCGTCCGCCTCTCTTGCGGAAGCAAACTCCAGCGAACGCAGGTAGGCGGCCTCAAACTTGATGGCCACGGCACCATTCTTACGTTGCAGCTCCAGCAAAGGCGTCACTATTTTGGCCGTGTATTGAGGCAGGGTCGGCGGCACGACATTAATCTCGAGCTGATTCAGGTATCGCGCAAACAACAATTCCTCGCGACCGTAGAAGATTTTGCGATCAGGCGATTGCGCCGCCAGCGACGAGTTATTTAGCGGGAAGAGCAAGGTGTCATCGAACGCCACCCAGCGGAAGTACGGCGGCTGGAGTCCACGGCCCAGAGCAACGCGATTCGCCAGCTCCGTCTCGATCCCAAGTTGATCGAGCACCCAGTTGGGATAATTGTCGCCCTCACGCTCTTTCACCTTTTCCTTGGCGGCCAGCAACTCCTTCACGTGCTCCGGCGCAAAGTCGTCGTACTTGTAGCCGAACATGGTCTGCCACGCCTTGATGTAGACGGGATTGTCTTCGCGAAACATCAGCCCGGAGTCGGTCGGCTCCAACGGATCGCAAGGCAGGGCATCGAAATCTTCATCCTTCTCGCCATTGGGGCCATTGAGAGCCGGAGGATGCGAGTGGTTGTCGATGGCTTTGATCTGGTTGATCTCGCTCATCAGGCTGGGGTCAGGGGCCCCCGGCGAGTCCCGGGTTTGGACTTGACGGGGTGGAGGATCAGGCTGTAGCTGCTGATTCGCCTGCGCAAACAGCGCGGACGTCGCGGCCAGCACGAAAGCGAGGAAGAACGGTTTCATCGGACACCTGACGATTTGGTTCCCAATCTCCCTGGAGGAGCCGAACCACTGCTAGAGCGGTCCGCAGCAGTCTATCGCGTGGGGAACCGCACCTCAACCTTAGACCTTCTTTGTGGACGCCAATTCCGAACCCAAATCGACCGTCCGACAATCTAATTAGTTTGCACTACATGATGGGCTCCGGTTCCTCAACACCGGGAAAGAAAACCGAAATCTTCAAGGCTTTGCCGGAGATCTGGCAGCTGATCCGGCCGCGCCGGGTGCTGCTCGCGCTCGGGCTAGGGTTGATGGTGATCAACCGCGTCTCCGGTCTGGTGCTGCCGGCCTCCACCAAGTATCTGGTTGACGACGTTATCGGCAAGCGCCATTTCAAGCTGCTTTACCCGCTGGTGGGAGTTGTGCTGGTGGCGACTCTCATTCAAGGCCTGACCTCATTTGCACTGACGCAGACGCTCTCCAAGGCCGCGCAAAAGCTGATCGCCGAACTGCGCCGGCGGGTGCAGGAGCATGTTGGCCGGCTCTCGGTCGCCTACTACGACGCCAACAAAACCGGCATGCTGGTGTCGCGCATCATGAGCGACGTGGAAGGCGTTCGTAACCTGCTCGGCACTGGACTGATCGACTTCGTGGGTGGCCTGCTGACGGCGGTCATCGCCTTTGCCGTGTTGATCCGCCTCAGCCCGGTGATGACCGGCATTGCCTTCACCTTTCTGCTGATATTCGGTATCGGATTGCGGAAGGCGTTTCGCGTCATCCGTCCCATCTTTCGTGAGCGCGCCAAAATCAATGCTGAAGTGACTGGCCGGCTTACGGAGTCGCTGGGCGGCGTGCGCGTGGTGAAGGGGTACCACGCCGAAGCGCGCGAGCACGAGGTGTTCAGCTCGGGAGTAGAGCGACTGCTGCAGAACGTCGTCAAGACGCTGACGGCGACCTCGGTGATGAGTCTCTCGTCCTCGACCCTGATGGGCGTCATCGGCGCCATCGTCATGTTTATGGGGACACGGCAGATCCTGGCCGGCAAACTCACGCTCGGCGGCTTCTTCACTTACACGATGTTCTTAGGCTACCTGGCAGCGCCGCTGATCCAGGTTGTCGGGATCGGCACGCAGATCACGGAAGCCATTGCCGGCCTGGAGCGCACTCGCGAAGTGCTGGATGAGACGCCGGAGAACGAGGACCCGGATCGCACCGTCACGCTCGGACCTATCCGAGGCGACATCGTGTTCCAGAACGTCGACTTCGCCTATGAACTACAGAAGACCGTTCTGCACGACGTGTCATTCCATGCGTGGCCGGGAACCGTAACCGCTCTGGTGGGGTCGTCAGGCTCGGGCAAGTCGACAATCATCGGCTTGATTGCCGCCTTTCACAAGCCGAATGAAGGCAAGGTGCTGGTCGATGGCGTCGATCTCTCCACCATCCGGCTGGAGACCTATCGCACGCAGTTGGGAATGGTGTTGCAGGACTCGTTCCTCTTCGACGGCAGCATTCGTGAGAATGTGGCGTTCTCGAAACCGGATGCGACCGAGGCGGAAATCCTTCGCGCCTGCGCCATCGCACGCGTGGACGAGTTCGCGGAAAAGTACGAATTGAAATATGACACCATCATCGGTGAGCGCGGAGTCAAGCTCTCTGGCGGCCAGCGGCAGCGAGTATCGATCGCGCGAGCCATCCTGGCCAATCCGCGCATTCTGATTCTGGACGAAGCCACTTCGAGCCTCGACTCCGAATCTGAGGCCCTGATTCAAGAAGGCCTCGCTTACCTGATGCAGGGACGGACGACATTCGTCATCGCGCACCGTCTCTCCACCATTCGCCGGGCGGACCAGATCCTGGTTGTGGAAGCAGGAAGCGTGGTGGAGCGCGGCACCCATCGCGAGCTATTCGAACAGGGCGGCCGCTATTACGATCTCTATACTAAACAGCACGGCATTGAGGAGAACCTGTTTCTAGCGCCGGGCGAGGGCGATACCGTCGAAGAAAACGAAGTCGGTGCGGCTGACTCAGCCGCTGCTGATCCCGACCCCACGGCCTTGCTGCGATGAATTACTTCCGTTTGCTGCATCCTGAGTCGATTTGCGGGTTGACGCTGCGTTGAGCGCCGCGCCCGAAGAGAGTATTCTGCGACTAATTACAAAATAGCGTCCAACATCGATATGGAGGTATGCAAATTGCGCCGTAGTCTGCCAGCGCCTGGCATTTTTCTTCTGCTCGCCATCTTGATAACCGGAATTTCCCAGCCAGTTTGGGCCCATGCAATCCTCATGGAGTCGAAGCCCGTAGCGAACTCGACGGTTAAAGGGCCAGAGCTTCCAATCTGGTTGCGCTTCAACGTTCGCGTCGACGGCAGCCGCTCCCGCCTGCAACTGACCGGGCCCGATGGCTCGGCCTTTCCCCTGGCAGCCACCAAACAGACTGCTCCCAACATCTTGGAGTCACGCGCCACTGGACTGAAGCCTGGGGCTTACAAACTGCTCTGGCAGGTGCTTGCCTCCGACGGTCACCTCAGTCGCGGCGAGGTTGACTTCACGGTGAACTGACCCCCCACGATGCTGAAGCTTGTCGATATTTTTGGATATCTTTCGGTGCTGCTGCGCGCCGGAACGCTGATCGGCCAGTCTTTTCTGCTGGGCGGGTTGCTGTTCATGTACTGGATCGCCCGGCCTGCTCAGGAAGTCTCGACCGATAGCCTCGAACGTGTCCGGATGCGATCGCAGCGAATGTTTCGTGGTGCTGCCATCAGTCTGGCCGTCGTGCAACTGCTTTATCTGTACGTAAACTCGGCCGTTCTGATGGCTACGGCTGAAATCGGATTACGGGACGTTGCGGGAGCGAACTTTTTTCTTGCCGGCAGTGTGCTGCTTGCAGCCTCACTCCTGATAGCGCTCCTCTCCGGGTCGCGGGGTCGCTATGTCCCACATTGTCTGAGCCTACTGGTAGTCATCGTGCTGGCCGCGTCGGTAATGACTAATCACGCCGCCGCGCGCATGGAAGGACGGGCATGGCTAATCCTCCTTACTTCGCTGCACGAGGCTTCGACAGGGTTCTGGATCGGCGGCCTGCCATTCCTGCTGCTGGGGCTGTATGTGGCAGGCGATCGTCCCACGCAGTGGTACCTGACGCAGCGGTTCTCGCGGCTGGCGCTGGTAAGTGTCGTGGTGCTGGTGTTGAGCGGGTTCGGCATGAGCCTGGCTTACGTCGGCTCCTGGCGTTCGCTCATCGGTACCTCCTACGGCGTAATGCTCATGGCCAAAATCATAATGCTGGCCGCGATGCTGGCCTTGGGCGGTATCAACTTCCTGATGCTGCGCAAGTATAGCCCCGACAATGTGGTACCTCGTCTGCGCCGCCTGGTGGAAGCCGAAGTGGGCATCGGCATTACCATCGTGCTGGCCGCAGCCTCGCTGACCTCGCAACCCCCGGCGGTCGACCTGGTCAACGACACCGTCGGCCCCTCGCATATTTGGGCCCGCTTCAGGCCGGAGTGGCCGCGTCTGCGCAGTCCCGACATTGGCGCTCTCTCGACTCGCCTTCCCGGACAGGTTATTTCTCCGCTCGATCCCTCCCGGCAAATCGTTGCCTATAACAGCGAGGGTTCGCCGCTCTCCGTTCGAGGTCTGAACGACAGAAAGTGGTCGGAGTACAACCATCACTGGATGGGCCTTATCGTGATTGCGATGGGTGTCCTGGCGGTGCTGGCGCGCACTGGCCATGCCAAATGGGCGGAGAATTGGCCGCTGTTGATGATTGGCATCGCAATCTTTATTTTTCTACGCGGCGATCCCGAGTGCTGGCCCCTGGGGCCTAAGAGTTTCTGGACCACATGGGCGGATCCGGAGATCTTTCAGCATCGCGCGGCGGCGCTGCTTTGCCTGGCGTTCGCGGTCTTCGAGCTGCGCGTTCGCCGGAGCCCTTCGCGGGGCGGAATACTGCCTTTGATTTTCCCCGTGATATGCGCGGTGGGAGCGGCCTTGCTGCTGACCCACTCCCATGGCAGTGCCAATGTCAAAGAGGAGATGCTGGCGGAGTTAAGTCATACACCCATGGCCGTGCTCGGCGTCATTGCCGGTTGGTCGCGCTGGCTGGAGCTGCGCCTGCCGCCTGAAGATCGCACCATTCCGTCCTGGATCTGGCCAATGTGCTTTGTGTTGATCGGAGCGGGGCTATTGAACTACCGGGAGATTTGATAGGTCCCCCAAGGCGGGTGTTTCTTGGCAGGTAGCCCTTCAATCAATGCCGCGGGAAGGGTATCTGATGGCTACGAAGCGGTATAATCCGTCCAGATTGAAAGTGGCGGGCGGCGGCCGCACCGGCTCCCAACGGAGAACCAGGCTGTTCTTTGTGGTGTGCGAGCTCCCCGTATTTTCTGCATGGAGGATCGGCGATCCTGCAAGTCGCAGCAACCAAAACGACGACTCCCGGCTTCGGATTGCCACCGTCCCGGTTCCTTCCGCGCCGTTACAAGCCCCGCAATGTCGGCAGCTGGTCAGGTCACCTTGCCTTTGCCAGCGATCTGATTGCGGCTACCCGCCCCGCGCTCATCGTCGAACTCGGCACTCACTGGGGCGAAGCCTACTTTACCTTCTGCCAGACCGTGGAAGAACGCGGGCTCAGTTCCATGTGTTATGCCGTTGATCATTGGCAAGGCGACGAGCATGCGGGACAGTACGGTGAAGAAGTCTTTGATGAGGTAAGTCAGTACAACGACCGATACTATAAGCAGTTCTCTTATCTTCTTCGCAGGAGTTTCGACGATGCTCTGGCGCAATTTGCTGACGATTCTATCGATCTTCTGCACATCGACGGCCTTCACACCTATGAAGCTGTCCGCCACGATTTTGATTCCTGGCTGCCCAAGGTAAAGCCGGGCGGAATAATTCTGCTGCATGACATCTGCCCTAAGCACCAGGACTTTGGCGTCTGGCGCTTTTGGGATGAGATCAAAACGGAATTTCCGGATACCTTTGAGTTTCATCACAGTTGGGGACTAGGCGTAGTAGGCAAGGGAAATGTAGCCAGACAATCGCTTCTGACGGAGCTTCTTTTTGATAGCTCGCCGCCGGTCCGTGAAGAACTGCGCCGGCATTACGTCATCTATGCATCGCACTTGGAGAACCTTCTGGGCCGCTTCTCGGTATCGGGCGGGCGGCCGGTTGTCCACGCCTCGCCAGAGGTCAGGGTGCAGGTGTTTCCGTTTGGTGAGCACGGCTATTCGGGAGAAAATACTCAGGTGCGAAAAATGCCCTCGGGCGTCTGGGATACCCTGGTTTTTGATCTGCGAGACCCCCATGCGATTGGGCCGCTTAGGATTGATCCAGGAGCGGAGCCGGCCCTCGTCGAAGTCGGCGATGTTCTGATGCATTCCGGCGACTCCGGTGAACTGCTATGGACTTCTCGAACTTCGCAAGCGACGCCCGTCTTCACGATCGCGGGCACTGCCGAGGCGCCGCTCGACGACAAGCAATCCTTCGTGATCAGCACGGGCGACGATCCGCAAATTCTGGTTGCCGTTCCTGCCAATCTCAAGGGGCCAGTGAAGCTGACTCTCTCTCTTAGGATAATCCCAGCACCCGGCCAGGCTGTAGAGATGTTCGCCTCACGACTGCGACAGCAGATCAGCACGACAGAAATGCTTACGACCCAATTAGCCGACACCAGAGCTGCCGCACAGCAATCGCTGGACCAAAGCAAACAGCTTCTGGCCACCGCCAAGAATACCCTCGATGGCATCGAGAATTCCTTGTCCTGGAAGGTAACCAAACCTGTTCGTAAAATGATGGCTGTCCTGCGACCAAAGCCTCGTACGGTACCATAATGATATAAGCCGCTGGATCAGTAGTGGCCCTTAACTCCGACGGACAGTAGCAGGATCCCAGGAAAATCAATGGAAGAGCAGGAAATATTGTCGACTTTGAGGGCCCATGTAGCTCGTAGCCAGGAGGCTACGTCGACCAGGCTGGGCGCTTCGGGCACCGCTGTCGATCCTTCCCGTATAGACACGCTTTCCGCGGAAGTATGGAACTCCAGCAAAGCCGTCGGGCGGCTCAACCCAAGGAATCCCGGCCTGCTGAACCGTGTGGTTCAAGGGCTGAAAAAAATCATGCAGCGTTGTTTGAGTTGGTACACCCGCCCTCTTCAGGAATTTCACGGCGATGTAGCACGGGCTATCGAAGAACACGGACGCGCCATAAACTCTTTCCAACCAACCATTGTGGCGTTACAGGAAGCGGTCAGAACCGTCGAGCTTGCGACCCAGGAACAACTAAGTCCTTATGTTCAACTTTTTCGCGGGCTATCGCCAGTAGTAGATCTTGGTTGCGGAAGAGGAGAATTTCTCGAGTTATTAAAGCGAAGCGGGATTGACGCCTACGGCGTTGACTCCGACCCTGTGGCTTGCGCCGCGGCCCGTAACAAGTATCTAACTGTTCTCCAGGATGATCTTTTTGATCATCTACGGCAATTGCCTGAGCGCTCACTGGGCGGAGTCTTTTCGGCCCGAGTTATCGAGTATCTGCCATCTAGCCGGCGTCTTGACCTTATCAGCCTTTGCGCCACAAGACTAAAACCAGGTGGCGTAATGGTTATCGAAACTATCAACCCAGAGTCGGATTTCCCCTTCGGAAGGAACTCCCGTATAGATCCTAGCCATCTTCGTCCTGTTTATCCGGAAATCTTAAAGTCTATGTTGGATAGCGGGGGCTTTCGGGACGCTCGAATCTCTATTCTCGCTCCCTGTGTGGCTCGGGTCGCAAATGACACGGAAGAAAGTAGCGCCATGACCCATGCAGATGACGGAGCCGATATGCGCTCCATAGCTCCCGGCGTGTCGGGCGCTCAGGCCTATGCTGCGATTGCGCGGCGCGCCTGAAATTCATCTGTGTTCCCCTTGTGCAAAATGAGCCCTCCACATAAAGAATTCGCGGCGTGCACTATCATGGCCAAGAACTACCTGCCAATGGCTCGTGTTCTGGCCGACTCTTGGCGCAACTTTCATCCCAACTGTCCATTTTATGTGCTACTCCTCGACTCGCCACAGGGATTTTTTGATCCCACATGCGAAGCTTTTGACACCATCGATGTCTCGCAACTCCCCATAGCGAACCTTCCCGGTTTCCTATTCAAGTATAGTGTGCTGGAAGCAAGCACGGCAGTAAAACCCTACCTGCTGGACTATCTGCTTCGCCGATATTCGATAAGTAAGCTGTTATATCTCGATCCCGATATTCTCGTCTTGAATTCGCTTGACAGCCTTAAGGAGAGCCTAGAAGAAGCAAATGTGCTGCTTACACCACATCTCCTGTCTCCCCTGCCGGCGGACGGCCGCAGACAGGATGATCACGACATCCTTCAAGCTGGAACCTACAATCTAGGCTTTCTGGGGTTGCGGAATAGTCTCGAGTCGAGGCGCTTACTACGCTGGTGGTCTGATAAGTTGTATCACCACTGTCTTGTTTCCATTGAAAATAACTTGTTTGTGGATCAGAGATGGATGGACTTGGCTCCAGCTCTATTCGAGGGGGTCCGCATATTGCGCGAGCCCGGCTACAACGTAGCCTACTGGAACTTGCACGAGCGTGCCGTGGCCTGTGCTGAGCCGCCGACGGTAAATGGCGAGCCTTTGCACTTCTTCCACTTCAGCGGCTTCGATCCTGAGAAATTGTGGGTGGTGTCTAAATACCAGGATCGCTACACCCAGGATGATACCGGCGACGCCCGTAAACTCTATGGCAAATATCGCGATCTCTTGTTTGAGAAAGGGTGGGGAGAAACGCGGGCGTGGAAATACGGTAATGACTTCTTCCACAATGGAGTGAGAATCCCAGCCTCGGCAAGGCGGTACTATTGGAGCTTAGGGGCGGATGTTGCACATTTGGGAAATCCCTTTTCCTGGCTTGACGCAGCGGGTGGCGCTCCGCCGCCGATCGAGCGATTCGCTTTTTCGCGGTCAAATCATCTATTGCCGGGCGTAAACCTTATGGGGTACTTTGAGGCTGAAACCGGTGTCGGGGAAGGCGCGAGAAGCAATTGGCGGATTATCCAGGCGGCCGGGATTCCCTACACGGTAAATAACTGGGTCGACAGCAAGTCCCATAACATAGAGCGACCACCTGAAGACCCAACTGAGGCGAATCCATTTCTGGTAAATCTAGTAACGGTAAACGCTGACCAGTTCGTGAACTTTGCCAAGGACCATACTTCTTACTTACGAGGTCACTACAACATTGGCTACTGGGCATGGGAGCTGGCGGAGTTTCCGGAGGAATGGGCAACTTCGTTCGGCTGTCTGGACGAGGTATGGACGCCCAGTCAATTCGCCCGGGCTTCGATAGCTTCTCAGTCCCCAGTTCCCGTGAAGGTGATGCCGCACTCGCTGGAACTGGAAATGAAAGATCCGCCCACTCTTGACAAGCCCAAGTTTAGATTGCATCCCGACACATTCGTTTTTCTATTTATATTTGACTTCCATAGCTATCTGGAAAGAAAGAACCCATTAGGATTGATTAGAGCGTTCAAGAACGCCTTCGGCGGAAGGCAAGACGTTCAGTTATTACTGAAATCGACCCACGGCGATGCGCATAAAGAGGAGATGGGCATGGTGCAGCAAGCCTGTGCGGGAGCGAATGTGAGCTTGCTGGACCGGGTCCTGAGCCGGGCAGCCACCCAGGAATTGACGATGTCGGCTGACTGCTATGTCTCCCTTCACCGGTCGGAAGGTTTCGGCCTGACCATGGCGGAAGCGATGCTGTGTGGTAAGCCCGTGATCGCGACGGGATACTCTGGGAATATTGATTTCATGTCGGACGCGGACAGCTTTCTAGTCCCCTATAGGATGGTCACGATTGACCGCACGCACGGGCCTTATAAGGCAGGCTATCACTGGGCCGACCCTGATCTGGACTACGCATGCGATCTTATGCGGCAGGTTGAGAGTAGTAGGGAGGCGGCCGCGCAAGTGGGCTTAAAAGCAAGAAGCAAGGTTCGCCAGGTCCTTGATCCGGCCGTGATTGGCGTCTCGGTTCGAGCGCGTTTGGGAGAGCTAGGCTTGCTGGAACAAGCAGCAGGCGCGGAATCTTCTAGCGTAGGTTGAGACTAATCACGGGGCGCGGCAGCGATAGTCTGATTAACTAGCCGGCATCGTCGCGCTGTTTGGTTGCTGACGGCAATCGCCGTACGCCGCGCAAGAAGGTCTCGCAACAGTGGTTCACACCGAACCAATAAGCCAGCTCACGATAATCTTTAGCGTCAAAGATCGCGACATCGGCATCTTTGCCGGGCTCAAGACTCCCCTTGCGCGCCTGCCAGCGAAGCGCGAACGCACCGTTGATGGTGGCGGCCGTGATGGCCTCGGCGGGCGACATCCTCATGTGAGTACAGGCTGCCGAAAGCACGAACGGCATTGACGGCGTGGGTGCGGTGCCGGGATTGTAGTCGGTTGCAAGCGCCACGGCGACACCAGAGTCGATCAGCTTGCGCGCGGGCGGGAAAGATCGAAGGCCGAGGAAGTAGTTGGCTGCGGGCAGCAAGGTGGCAACCGTGTCGGCCTTGGCCAACGCAGCAATATCAGCGTCGCCGACGAAATCCATGTGATCGAGCGACGCGGGATAAAGCGCAATCAGCGGCGCGAGATTTGTCAAGGTGAGCTGGCAGACGTGCGCGCGCACTCCCAGCCGGTGATGGAGAGCTGCGCGCAGGATGCGTTCCGACCGTTGCAGATTGAAAGCGCCGCGCTCGCAGAAGACATCGACGAATTCCGCCAGCCTGCGCTTTGACACAGCGGGAATCATCTCGTCGCAGATGAGGCGCACATACTCATCGTGATTTTCCCGATACTCGGGAGGGAACACGTGGGCGGCCAGCAGGGTTGAAACAACGGTCCCCGGCCACTGTTCTGCGGCCTCGCGAAGCGCCTCCAGAGACTTCATCTCGGCTTCGAAGCTCAATCCGTAACCCGACTTTGCCTCGACGGTGGTCGTGCCTTGCGCGGCCATCTCGTCGAGCGCGCGGAGGACGTGGGCCGCCAAGGTTGTTTTCGACGATTCGCGGACTCCGTGCAGGCTGGCGCGAATGCCTCCGCCAGCGGCGGCAATATCTTCGTAGCTGGCGCCGGCGATGCGCTTCTCAAAATCAATCAGGCGAGGGGCGGTGAAGACGGGATGGGTGTGGGAGTCGACAAATCCGGGCAGAACGACTTTGCCGGAGCAGTTGATTTCCTCGGCTTGTTTGGCAAGCTCGTGTTTGGCGATCTCGGTGGTGGTTCCGACCGCGACAATCTTTCCGTTCGCAATGAGAACAGAGCCATCTTCGATGATGGCGAGGTCGCGCATCTGCTCACCGCGGCGAGCGTCATCGCCGCCGCGCAGGGTCAGCAGTTGGGAGGCGTGGGTGAGAAGGATCATGGAAGAACTATCGTGCATCGTGCTGGGCCAGCAAGTCGAAGTATGAGAATTTGCCGGACTTTCATCTCTATCAGACTTAACGTGACGAACATTTCTCCTCGTTAACTGCAGATCCCTCACCGACGAAAGTCGGCTCGTGATGACAAATCGAAAGGACTTGTAAGGGCGCAGCTAAAGCTGCGCCCCTTCAAACATGCGATGGCCCCAACTTGCTACTCCGCCATGGGCACCTTAATTCCCTTTTCTTTCGCAAAGGTCTTGGCTTGGTCGTAGCCGGCGTCGACGTGGCGGGCGACACCGATACCGGGATCGTTGGTGAGCACTCGTTCGATGCGTTTGGCCATCTCGTCGCTGCCATCGGCGACGGTCACTTGTCCCGCGTGCTGCGAGTAACCGATGCCCACGCCGCCGCCGTTGTGGATCGACACCCAGGACGCTCCGCTCGCGGCATTGAGTAATGCATTCAGCAGCGGCCAGTCCGCGATGGCGTCGCTCCCATCCTTCATTGATTCGGTCTCGCGGAAGGGCGACGCAACGGAACCGCAATCCAGATGATCGCGGCCCATGACGATTGGCGCTTTGAGCTTGCCCTTTTTCACCAGATCGTTGAGGGCGAGACCGAACTCTGCGCGCTCGCCATAACCGAGCCAGCAGATGCGGCACGGCAGTCCCTGGAACTTGATCCGCTTGCGCGCCAGATCGATCCAGCGGCTGAGAATCTTGTTGCCGGGAAACATCTGGAGCACCAGATCGTCGGTGGTGTGAATATCAGCGGGATCGCCGGAAAGCGCCGCCCAGCGGAACGGACCGCGTCCTTCGCAGAACAGGGGGCGAATGTACTCGGGCACGAATCCGGGAAAATCGTAGGCATTCTTGACACCATGCTCGAAGGCGAAGGTGCGAATATTGTTGCCGTAATCGAAGGTGACCGAACCCATTTTCTGGAGCTTCAGCATGCCTTCGACGTGGCGCGCCATGGTGTCGAGCGAGCGCTCGGTGTATGCCTTGGGATCGCGTCTTGCGCAGCTCCAGCGCGTCCTCCAGCGACATGCCGCTGGGCACGTAGCCGTTGAGGGGATCGTGCGCTGAGGTCTGGTCGGTGAGGATATCGGGCACAACGCCGCGCTCGGCCAGCTCCGGAATGATGTCGCCACAGTTGCCAACCAGGCCTACGGAGATGTTCTCCTTCTTGCGGACGGCGTTCTTGATGATGCGCAGGCCTCGTCGAGGGAATTGACCATGTGGTCGCAATAGCCGGTGCGCAGGCGCTTCTTGATGCGCTCGGGATCGACCTCGATACCGAGGTAGCATGCGCCAGTCATGGTCGCAGCCAGCGGCTGAGCGCCGCTCATGCCGCCCATGCCGCCGGAGACGATCAGCTTGCCTTCCAGTTCGCCACCGAGATGTTTTTGTCCGGCGGCGGAAAAGGTTTCGAAGGTGCCCTGGATAATCCCCTGCGAGCCGATGTAGATCCACGAGCCGGCAGTCATCTGGCCGTACATGATGAGGCCGAGCTTCTCCAACTCGTTAAATTTTTCCCAGTTCGACCAGTGGCCGACGAGGTTGGAGTTGCAGATGAGCACGCGGGGCGCGTAGTCGTGGGTGCGGAAGATGCCGACCGGCTTGCCCGACTGCACCAGCAGGGTCTCATCGTTGGCAAGCGACTGGAGCGAACTCACGATGGCGTGATAGCACTCCCAATTGCGCGCCGCGCGGCCGGTGCCGCCGTAGACCACGAGGTCCTGGGGACGCTCGGCGACGTCGGGATCGAGGTTGTTCATGAGCATGCGCATGGCGGCTTCCTGCGCCCAGCCTTTGCAGGAGAGCTGGTTGCCGCGCGGCGCTCGAACCGGCGTGTAGGAAGAGGTGGAAGAATCGGTAAGGACTGGCATAACAGGAGAATGGTAGTGCGGCGGGCGGGAAAACGCCAGTTAGCGGTTGGCAGCTGTCAGCCGTCAGCTATCAGCCGTCAGCCAGCGACCGCGGTGGCTGCATGGTGAGCGAAGTGATCGGAGAAGCGGTGTCGACCCACGGCCAGGACAGCTCCGCCAACATGCTGAGAGCCGATGGCTGGTGGCTGATGGCTGATAGCTGACGGATGACAGCTGAACAAAAACGGGGAGCGGCTGTTTGGCCATCTCCCCTCTCTCTCCGATCAGGTTTGCAATTGAAGCCAGCTTACGCGAAGTGGGGGGTTGTCAGCATCAAAGCAAGATGAAAATGTTGTAAAAACTGTTGCGAGAGGCCTGACAGGCGCTGGCGGCAAGTCATACCACATTGTGGTATACGTCAAGCGGTGACGGCGGGGCAAAAGCGGTTAAGCGGATACCACAGAGTAGGACTCTTACGCAGTGCGATATTTGCACCCTCTCAGGCATGGCAGAGCAGGACCAACCGCCTTCAGGCTCCTCTTGGTCCAGCGACTGTCTTAGCTCGCAGCTCTTGCGCTCGTTGCTGGCTGCTCGTGGCTACTCCGTATACGGCTTCCAGGTGCCGTCGGCGGATTCGGTGACTACAAGGCTGGCCTTGGTTGGGTCAGCGCTGTAGAAGTCCACGCCGTAGGACTTGATCAAGGTCGCCCGGTCCCAGGTGGTAAAGCTCTTTACCAGAGAGCCCGAGGCATCAAATTCTTGGCCCAGACGGTTGGGGGTCCACTTCCAGGTGTAGACCACCTGCGCCAGGTGCGGCTTCAGCATGGTGACCTTGTCGATGGAGACCAACTGGCGCTCGGCCAACGGGACCGTGTAGCTGGTGGTACCGTCGGGGTTCTTGGCCTTATGCACGCCTTTGATGGTGCTTAGCAGGTTTTCTCCGGGGCCGGTCAAAGTGACGATAAGCGAAGTCGCGCTCTTGACTTTGGCAGTGGTGATGACGCCAGCTTTGGCCAGCAGTTTGTAGTGGGGATCCTGTGGGTTTTCGTTGACGCTCGACACTACAGTTCCGGTGCTGAAGCGAACCGTCGCCGGACCCTGGGCCTGCAAAATGTTGTTGATGGTGGTGGTGGCGACGGGGGCGGTCAAGACGTCGCGCGCGCCTTTTACGAAGTAGAAAATAGTTCCACCAACGACCAGGACCAATCCCGCGACCAACAGCATCGGCAGGAAATTGTGTGACCTGTTCTCCATCGCAAGTTCGGCGGCAAAAAGATCCGGCTCGGGTGGGGTTGGGGGAACGGATTGCGGCTGCGTGCCCTTCTCGGTTTCAGGTTCGATGACGGTCGCCATAGCAATACCTCCAGCGCGACGCTGCCGGGCAAGTCTGAACGGCTTTGGGATCCGTTCGCTCTCCGTGCTTGGTCCTTGCAGAGGCAGTCGCGGATGTTTCCAGTATGGACCTTGTGAACCCAGGTGCAGTGAGCGCTGTCACGCGGCCCTGTGAGGGCTGAACGCAGGGCCGCGACTGAACAGTTCGCAAGCGTGTGTTTTGACGGGCCGCGGTAATCGTCCAAAAGCAGAGTCCCTCGCCAGACTAACGTCCGGCTCGTGATGACAAGACAGAGGACGCGCATCGCGACGGGTTCATACCGTGCGCGAGAACAACGCCGTCCCTAACGGGACTCGGCGAATTTCTCACTCTACCCAGCACTGCGCCTTCGGCTCCGTGCTGGGCTAGATTATTGCGCGCCTACGGCGCTCATTTTTCGTTTTTCACAAACTCGGGCTGCTCGCCTTGGGACCACGGATCGTAGGTTTGCACGAAGATCATACGATCGCGAATGGTCGGGTGCGTCCAGGCCCAGAACTCCCAGAACCGGTTCACGTAGGGATAATCGAGCGACAGTTCGCCGAGCTTCTGGAAGGTCTGAGCAGCTGTTCGCGACTCATTGGGTACCAGCCCGTGAACGACCTCCAGCCCGTACTGATCGGCCTGATGCTCGTAGTGACGGGAGACAGCGTTGAAAGCGGGAGTCGCCAGAAATGTAATGATCGCCAGAATCAGGGCCAGCAGCGGAAGGGACGCCCACTCGCTGAGGTCGCGAATTCCCCACTGTGCGCCGTGACGCGCCACCAGCCAGTTCGCCAGCCGGTAACCAAGGTAGAACAGCACCAGCAGCAGCAGGAGATCGATGGCAGCTTCCTTGGGAATGTGGCCGAGAGCGTAGTGTCCCATCTCGTGCCCAAAGACGAATAGGGTCTCGGGAGTCGTCATCTGTTGCATGGTGGTGTCCCATACCACCACGCGCTTGGTGGCCCCGAAGCCGGTGACGTAGGCGTTCAGCGTGGTGTGCTTCTCGCTGGCCTTCATCTCGAACATGCGTTGCGGAGGGATCTCCATTCCCGCGCGATGGACGACGCGCTCGATTTGGGCGACCAGTTCGCGGTGATGATCGGTGAGGGGTTCAAACTTGTTGAACATCGGCTCAATCCAAATCGGCGTGATGAAGACCGCGAATGCAACGATGGGAATGAGGGCCACCCAGAAGTAAAGCCACCAACGCCTGGGACTGAGGCGCAGCATGCGATAGAGAATCCGGCCCAAAATGCTGGCGAGGATGCAGCCGAGTAGGACGCCTTTGCCCCAATCACCGAACCACGATGCCCAATGCTGTACCGAGAGCCCGTACTTGAGGCCGAGATGGTGTTCGTAGAGAGCGAACGGAAGCTGGGTGAGTTCGAGGGTGAGAACGAACAACGACATCACGATGACGGCTTGAATCACGCGGCGCTGGGAGGCGCGCTGTGCCAGCTCGCCTAGACGCCGGCCGAACTGCTTACGCAGCATCAGCCAAAGAACCAGAAGACCCCAAACCGCGGTGCCGAAATACAGCGCGCCGTCGAGCAGGTAAAGTGCGTAGGCTTGGGCGAGTTTGTCCGGGGGCAAGGAATACTGCACCAGGGGCTGGGATGCAGACGCAACCGTAGACGGCGATCGCAGTTGGGCGCTGCTGGAGGCGAGTGATCCCGGTACAGACAGCAGGAGGAGGACGAACGCCAGCAATATTCGAAAACGTGCCATGTGCATTCACTTGCTAGCTGGTTACGCGCAGAGTCTGATACGCGCGCGCGACAGAAAAGTTCATGCCTTGCGCAGTGGTTGGCCCCGCCCACTAGCTTAGCGACAAACCATCCCCACTGTTTTCATGTACTTGAAGCAATTCCCGAAAAGCGTACAACTACTGAAAATTCAGTAGTTTATGAAGGTTTCTTCTTGACTTTTGCACCTCCGGGAGTAACATACGAGTATCACCTCCGATCCATTTCAGGATCGAATGGGCTCGGAGCCAAGGAAATCGTCACCGCTCCTTGGCATCGGGCCCATTTTATTGCTCGATTTTGGTACCGTCACGGCCGGGGTGGCAATCGACGCACCTTTGATTGCCGTCTGCTAGGTCGATGCGTTCAAAGATTCTCTTCCTTATTGGACTGTGTTTTTGCCTCACGCCGTGGGCATCGCCGCCACTTGCGCTGCTGGCCGGCCTCGTCTTCGGGGCGATCACCACCCACCCCTATCCCGGAGAATCCCAGCGAGCTTCGAAGTTTCTACTGAAGGCCGCCGTGGTGTGCCTGGGGTTTGGAATGAACCTTCAGGAAGTGGTTAAGGCCGGGAAAAGCGGCTTCCTCTATACCGCTCTCAGCATCACGTTTGCGATGGCATTGGGTACGCTGCTGGGCAAGTTGCTGGCAGTGCAATCGCGTCCCGCGTTTCTGATCTCGACCGGAACTGCGATCTGTGGAGGCAGCGCCATTGCCGCGGTCGGGCCCATAACCGGAGCCACTGCGGACGAAATGTCGGTCTCGCTGGGAACGATCTTCGTGCTGAACTCGATAGCGCTGCTGACCTTTCCGGCAATCGGACTTTGGCTGAAGCTGTCGCAGACCCAGTTTGGATTGTGGGCCGCGCTGGCCATCCACGATACCAGCTCGGTGGTTGGAGCCTCGGCAAAGTATGGCGCCGTGGCCCTGGCCGTCGGGACCACGGTGAAGCTGGCGCGCGCGCTTTGGATTGTTCCCCTGTCGGTGGTCACGGCCGCCGTTAAAGGCAGCAAGACGCGCATCCAGTGGCCGTGGTTTATTTTGTTCTTTTGTCTGGCAGCGGTAGCCAACACTTACTTCTTTCCCGGAGCGAAGGCGTATCACCATCTGAGCAGCTTTGGCAGGCTGATGCTGGTGGTTACGTTGTTCCTGATCGGCGCCAGCCTGTCGCCGGCGGCACTGCGCAAGGTTGGTCCGCGCCCGCTGCTGCAAGGTGTTCTGTTGTGGATTATCGTGGCGGTTTGCAGCCTGATGGCAATTCGTGCGGGGTGGATACGAATCTAGTTGGCATCGCAATTCACAGAGAAGCGAGTTGGGAGCAAGCGTGGTCAAGCACAATGAATTGTCATTACGAGCGCCCGTTTGGGCGCGAGGAATCTGCTGTTCGATGGACAAGCAAAAAACAGATCCCTCGCTACGCTCGTGATGACAAATCTAAAAAGTATCGCCATAGTGTGCACCTCTCACTAGAGTGAGCCAAAAGGGCGAACGGGGATTTAACATTTTGAAACTCTTTCGAATGCGCCATACGGTTCTCATCCTGCCGCTACTACTTCTGTCGCTAATGCCGCCGGCGGCAGCGCAAATCGGCGATTCGGCTTCGACTCCCGTCTGTGCCTCGTGCATCCGCGGCAATCTGGAATATCTCGCTGGACCTGCATTGAATGGCCGCGGCAGCGGAACCATCGACGAGTATCACGCGGCGCAATACATCGCCGGCAAGCTTAAGGCCTATGGACTTACTCCGGCTGCCGAAAATGGCGGATTCATCCAGGCTGGGACCATCAAGGCTCGGGCGGTGACGACAGCGCCGGTGCTCACTTACGACGCGGGCCAGCCTGTTTCCTGGAAGCACGGGAACGAGTTTGCTGCTTTTCAATTTCCGCAGCCCGACATTGCGGCGCCATTGCAGAAGCTGGACCTGAACGATGCGCAAATCTCGCCAAAGTCGGTGAAGGCGGGAGCAGCGGTGCTGCTCAAGCTCAAGCCCGGCGCAGGCGTGCAAGACATGCAGAGTGTTGCTGGTCTTTTCCTGGGGAGTAAAGCGGCGCTGATTCTTGTGGCGGAACCGGAGGGCGGGGAAACGAGATTTCAGCAACTGGCAAGCCGTCTGCCGCGACCCGAGAAGAAAATCGACGATGCGCCGGCCGGCCCTGACGGCATCCTCCTGAAGGCTGAACAGGCACAGCAACTATGGGGCGTGGCTGACGGCACGTTGATCAAGCTGCACGCCGAGGTGACGCCATGGCAGGTCTCGCATACCTGGAACGTGCTGGGGAAAATTGCGGGCAATAAAGCCGACCAGATCATCCTGCTTAGCGCGCACCTCGACCACCTGGGAGTGAAGGACGGCAAGACTTATCCCGGAGCCGACGACGATGCGTCAGGCACGGTTGCGGTGATGGAACTGGCGCGAGCGCTGGCCAAACAGCCACGGCCGCAGCGGACGATTGTGTTTGCGCTGTGGGGCAGCGAGGAAGTGGGATTGGTCGGGGCACGATACTTCCTGAAACACCCGACTATTGAGCTGAAGAATCTGGTGGCCAATCTCGAATTCGAGATGATTGCCCGGCCCGACCCCAAGGTGCAGCCGAATCAGCTTTGGTTGACGGGATGGGAGCGCACCGATCTGGGGCCGGCGCTGGCGGCGCATGGCGCCCAACTGGTTGGCGATCCCCATCCCGACCAAAGCTTCTTCATGCGCTCGGACAACTATGCATTGGCGAGGACCGGCATCATCGCGCAGACCGTCTCAAGCTATGGGCTGCACAAGGATTACCACCAGCCGACGGACACGCTGGACAAAGTGGATTGGCAACATCTGGATAGTGCCGTGGGGTCGATGATCGCGCCGGTGAGTTGGCTGGCGAATAGCGACTTCACGCCGAAGTGGAATGCGGGGATGAAACCGTAAAGCAGTTGTCGGTTGTCAGTTGCCAGTGGTCAGTCGCCTGGGAGGCTCGCGGCCGGCGAGACATGGTTTCGAGGCGCCGTAGGGGTCCTTCGACTCGCGCGCCAAAATCTGGCGCCCTCGCTCAGGATGACACAACCGTAGGGCAGTCCCCTTTTGACGGACAACTGCCTACCCGCCCGCTGACAACTGATAACTGCCCTTCACGCCTTGGCTCCTTCCAGGTCCTGCGACAAACCTTCCCACTCGCCCATCAGCCCTTCCAGTTCTGCGCGGCGCGTGGCCAGCAGCTCGGTCCAGCGCGCGGTTTCTTCCGCGCTGACGAAGGATTGCAACTCGCGCTCGCATTCGGCGATGCCGCCTTCCAATCGAGCGATTCCCTGCTCCACTTGCTGATGGCGCTCCTGCATCTGCTTCAGCTTGATGGGATTGATGCGCTTCTTCGACTGCCCTTGTGACTTCTGGCCGTCGTAGCCCGGCACGTCTGACAATGTGGGAGCCCAGGCAGTTTGTTCGGCCTCGGTCTCGCCCGAGTCCGCGCGCTGCTTGCGCCACAGGTAATCTTCGTAATTTCCGGGAAAGACTTCCACCCGGCCATCGCCGATCTCGAATATGCGCGTGGCCAGCTTGTCGATGAAATAGCGATCGTGGGAGACGAAGACGACCGTGCCGTTGTACTTCTCCAGCGATTCGAGCAGTACATCTTTGGCGCGCATGTCGAGATGGTTCGTCGGCTCGTCCAGCAGCAGGAAGTTCGAGGGATGCAGCAACATTCTTGCCAGCGCGTAGCGATTGCGCTCGCCGCCGGAGAGCACGCCGATCGGCTTGAAAACGTCGTCTTCGGAGAAAAGAAAGCATCCCAGCACGCCGCGCAGTTCGGTAATCGACTTCTGCGGGGCCACGTCGGAAAGGTCGTCGAGCAGGCGCCGCGAAGAATCGAGCTCCTTGTACTGGTCCTGCGCGAAGTAGTCAGGCTCGACGTTGTGGCCGAGTTTCAAAGTGCCTTCGGTCAGCGGCTCAATGCCGGTGAGCAGCTTGATGAGCGTTGACTTCCCTGCCCCGTTTACTCCCACCAGCGCGATGCGATCGCCGCGCTGGATGGTGAAATTGACGCCGCTAAAAACTTCCTTCGGCCCATAGCTCTTAGCTACATCGGTCGATTCAACCACCGTGCGTCCGCTGGGCTTGGGCTGCGGAAAGGTGAAGTGGATGGTCTTCTCGTCCGGCGGAATCTCGATGCGCTCGATCTTTTCCAGTTCTTTGATGCGGCTTTGCACCTGCTTGGCCTTGGTCGCCTGGGCGCGAAAGCGATTGATGAAGGCCTCCAGTTGCTCGATGCGGTCGCGCTGGTTCTTGTAAGCCGACACCAGCGAGTCGCGCCGTTCCTGCTTCTCCGCCAGATATTTTTCGTAGTTGCCGCTGTAGAACTGCACGCGCTTGTTCCAGATCTCGGCCGTGCGATTCACCGTGACATCCAGGAAATAGCGGTCGTGCGAGATCAGGACATAGGCAAAGGGATATTGCAGCAGATACTGCTCCAGCCAGTTGCGGGTTTCCAGATCGAGGTGGTTCGTAGGCTCGTCGAGCAGCAGCAGGTTGGGCCTGGAGAGCAGCAGCTTGCCCAAGGCGATGCGCATCTGCCAGCCGCCGGAGAACTCTTCGGTGTAGCGCGTCCAATCTTCTTTGCGGAAGCCGAGGCCGTCGAGCACGGTGCCGACCTGCGAGTCGAGCGCGTAGCCGTCCTTCACGCGGAATTCAGTCAAGATGCGCTGGTAGCGATCGGCCACCTGCGCGTACTCGTTCGAGGTGTGATCGAGTTCGGCGATCTTGTGAGTGAGGTCTTCCATCTCCTGCTCCAGGGCTCGCAGGTTGGAGAACACCGACATGCATTCGTCGAAGACGGTGCGTCCGGAGAGTTGCAGGCCATCCTGCGGGAGATAGCCGAAGGTGGTGTTCTTGGCCGAGACGATGCTGCCGTAATCGAGCGATTCGATGCCGCACAGCACCTTCAGCAAGGTGGACTTGCCGGTGCCGTTGGCGCCGACCAGCCCGACGCGGGCGTCGGAGGTGATGAGCCAATCCAGGTTGTCGAACAGAAGCTTGGGGCCAAAGCGTTTGCCGGCGGAGGAGAGCTGGATCATGATGAAAGGTCAGAAGCGATTATAGATTTCATTGGGACAAAAAGGGTTTGGCCGAAAACACGTGCTGTTCGGCACGACTCAAAGTCGTGCCCTGACACAAGGCGACTGGCCAGCACGACTAGCAGACCCGGCAAAAAGCCGAGAAGCAGGTCCCTCGACTCCTCGCCCGAAGCGGGCACGTCGCTCGGGATGACACATCATAAGGAAGATTGGACGCGGACCCAAAGGCCCGCACTACCTGCGTGCTCGCTGCAACCCAAAAGCAGATCCCTCGTCGGCCTGAAGGCCTCCTCGTGATGACAAATTCAAGGGGGTAGTGACGGCGCACCTAAAGGTGCGCCCCTTCAAGACCTCCCATACCCGGAAGTCTTTGGCTGGAGGCTGCGTCGATCACCTCAGCTAATTCAGCTCGTAGCTAGTCGCTCGTAGCTCGCAGCTAGTTGCTCTTCTTCTGGCTGCGCAGGATGCGGTCGTCGATGGGCTTGCGTCCGGCGAAGCCTTCCTGCGTACCGTGCCAGTGGGTGATTTTCGTTTCGCCCAGCTTCCAGCAGAGGAGGATAACGTCGTCGCCGACGACACAGGGAAAATCGAGCAGGCCGATGTCGAGGTCTTTCACCTGAACGCCGGTGGCGTCAATCTCGGCCACGGCATCTTTGGCGCGTTGCAGCGCCTTCTCGCGCTCGGCTTTGCGCCGCGCCACGGAGACAATGTCCACCTGCGTGCCGCCGTTCACGAAGATGCGGTTGGCCAGCGCCTGCTGCTCGGCGTCCACTTCCTCGATCAGCGTCTTCGCCTGGATGGCGGAGCGCAGCAACGACTCCAACACGGGCAACAGGGTCTCAGCTTCAGCAACGGTAAAGGTACGCGACATATCGATGTATTCCAGCTCGGCCAGAGTTTGCGCCCCATGGCGCGCCATAACGCGACGGCGGTGGGCCCGCAGGTCGGACCAGTAGCGTGGCACCCGCCGCAAAAACTTTTCCCGAGGACGCTTGCGAATAATCACTGGATCTCTAACATCCTATCAAGTGCCACGCGCGCCCACCTCTTAACATTTTCTTTCACTGTTATCTGATTGACGACATTGCCGTCGACCAGGTTCTCCAGGGCCCAGCACAGATGCTGCGGCGAAATGCGAAACATAGTAGTACACAGACAGCCCGAGTTATACAAGTTGATGACGTGCTTGTCGGGATTTTCCTTTGCCAGGCGATTGACCAGATGAATTTCCGTACCGATGGCGAACGACGATCCCGCAGGCGCTTGCTGCACCAGTTTGATGATGCGGTCGGTCGAACCGATTCCGTCGGCTTTCTGGCAAACCTCCCAGCGGCATTCGGGATGGACCAGGACCTGCATGTCCGGATAGCTGGCGCGAATCTTGTCCACGTGCTCCGGCAGAAAGCGCTGGTGGACGGAACAATGTCCCTTCCACAGAATGACTTTGGCTTGGCGCAGACGCTCGATGGTGAGGCCGCCCTGCATCATATAGGGATCCCACACCACCATCTCATCGAGCGGGATGCCGCGGGCAAATCCGGTATTGCGGCCCAAGTGCTGATCGGGCAGGAAGAAGATTTTCTCATTGCGGCCGAAGGCCCAGTCAAATGCGCCCTTGGCATTCGACGAGGTGCAGACCATGCCGCCGCGCTCGCCGCAAAACGCCTTGATTGCGGCGGTCGAGTTCATATAGGTGATGGGCGTGATGCCATTGCCCGCGTCGTCGGTGAGGCCGAGGCCCACGAACTGCTCCCAGGCGTCTTCCACCTGCGAGATCTCAGCCATGTCGGCCATGGAACAGCCGGCGTTGAGATCGGGGAGCAGAACGGCCTGGCCGGGGCGCGCCATGATGTCGGCGCTCTCCGCCATGAAATGGACGCCGCAGAAAACGATGTAGCTGGCCTTGGTCTGGGCGGCAATTTGCGAAAGGCGGTAAGAATCGCCACGATAATCGGCGAAACGTATGACTTCGTCGCGTTGATAGTGGTGACCGAGGACAACGCACTCGTCGCCCAAGGCTTCCTTGGCCACGGCAATGCTGTGGTCCATGGAACTGTCGGGGAGAACGAGGTAATTTTCGAGCGAGCAAGATACCGCTTCTGTAACCGGTGCTGTAGCCATCTCTTTGTCTCTGCCTTCAGTCCCGGCGACGTGAGAGCACGGCCCGGAACGGGGATGTTGAAAGCTGACTCGCGGCTCCAGTAGATCCACTACGCTTGCGCGCCCGACCTACGGGGATGTTGAAGCTGCCAGTTGACGCTTCTGTACCACTCACTTCATTCGATGATCGGGACGGCGGATTCGTCACAAAATTGAAAACCGCGTCTTTCCTCGACGCGGTCCAATGGAGTGAAATCCGGCGCGACAAGCATCGAACAATATATTGTTACGCTTTGGGAAAAATTAGGCAAGCGAATACAGGTTGCCGGCGCGGTCCCGTACTGATACTTAGGGAACGCTGGTCAAGATAAGGCGAAGTCCCTCAGCGGCTAAAGCCGCGTTGAAATTGCGGTCTTGCGGACGGCCTGAAGGCCGTCCCCTTCAAGGCGGAGCCGTCACCCGCTCAAGGCAGAACCGTCACTCGCGGGTTGACACCTACGGGGCGTCGGCGGCAGCGCAGTTGGATTGGGGCGAAGTAGCCAGAGATGTCGCAGAACCGTCACCCGCAGGTTGACACCTACGGGGCGAAGTAGCCGGAGATGTCCAGGATCAGCTGCGTTAAAGCCGCGGCGTAGGCGTCGATGGAGCCGTTGTTGGTCGGCACGATCGCCATGTTGGAGGTGATGAAGCCGTCCTCGGCATTCAGCGTCGAGACCGTGGGCTGCTGCTCGCCATCAGGCCACAAGTGAGATAGAGCATGGGGCCGGGTGGCACGACGGTCGCGTTGAAGACGTAGGCCTGCGGCGTTGCTGGGCGGAGCGCAGGCGCTGCCGACCACGTTCACGGTTTTCTCGCCGATGAAGGGCTGCCGTCGTCTGGCGCGTATCCAACACGCGGCAAGGCGCCACCGGATACAGCGAGAACCCGCCGGTTCCGGTGCGGCGAAGTAGCCATCGACATCAACCAACAGATCGGTGGCGTTGCTGTGAGCGTAAAAGGCGGTTGTGTTATTCGCTGCCCGCGGGCACGATGGCTGCGTTGGCTACGACCGTCCCAGTGTTGTCATTAAGGGTGGAGACGACGGGCTGCGGCTCGCCTTGCGGCCACACGGTTAGATAATCCAAGCCGCCAGCGGCCGGAAGCACTGTGACGTTGAAGGAATAGGCCGTCGCACTGCTCGGAACGTCGCAATTCGCGGAATCGTATAATCGCGTTCCACGCCCGCCTGAAGCATCCTCCGATCGGCCGTTGCGGGTGTCGACGATGCGGCAGGGCGTCAGCGGATAGAACTGATAGGTTTCGTGAGCCGGCGGAGCGAAGTAGCCGTCGATGTCGAGGATGACGTTGGTCGTGTCGGTGACATAGACGCTGACCGCCCCGCATCGTTCCGGCCGGCACAATCGCGGCGTTAGCTTTGATGCGGCCATCGGGCGAGTTCATGGTTGAGACCGTTGGCTGGGCTCAGCCGGTAGGCCAGATGGTCAGATAACCCAGAGGCCGTGCGGCACTACGGTGACATTCAGCGAATAGGCCGTCGGCGCTGGCCGGAATGCCGCAACCGCCGAGTTGCGTACAGAGAAATTCTGCGACGTGCCACCTTGGATGGGATCGTGGGTTTGCCGCGTGTCCACCAGCCGGCAGGGCGTGACCGGACTGAACTGAAATCCCGCTAGGCCCAGGCTGAATAAAGACGCAGTGACTGCCTGGTTCTGCAGCATGGTCACGTTGCAGGGGCCGACGCCGCTGCAGGCGCCGGACCAGCCGCTGAAGATCCAGCCCTGAGCGGGGAACTCATTCAGGGTCACCTGAGTAAGCGAAAGATAGGTGTGGCTGCACGTTCCGGGACAGTTAATGAAGCCGTCCGTACTGGTGATGCTGCCCTGACCGCTGATCGACGCTGTCAAGGTATAGCTGCTCTGCGTAAAGGTGGCGTCTACGGATTGGTTTTGCGTCATCGGCACGACGACAGCTGTCGTTGTTCCCGCTACATGGCGCCGCCCCAGGCATTCAAGCCCCAGCCCTGCGCCGGGTTGGCATTCAGCGTGACCTGCGTATTGGCCAGATAGGTGTAGCTGCACATACCTGGGCAGTTGATATTGCCGTCGGCGCTGGTCACGCTTCCGTTGCCAGTGGTTGTGACCGTCAGCGTGTAAACAGGCAGGAATGTAGCCGAGACCGTCAGGTTCCGCGTCATGACAACGTTGCAGGAGCCAGTGCCGCTGCAGCCGCCGCCGCTCCAGCCGGCGAAGCCCCATTGCCATGCCGGGTAGGCATTCAGACTGACCTGCGTACCCGGCTGATCGGTTTCCGTACAGGTGCCGGGACAGTTGATAATGCCGTCGTTGCTGTAGACAGTACCGTCACCAGTGAGGGAAACCGTCAGGGTGAAACTGCCAAAGTACAAAATCACCTGGTTCGGCGAGGGTTGCCCACCGTAGTCGCATTGCGGCGTCAAACCCGAGGTATAGTCGGTCAGTTCCCATCGGTTCCATATTGTGGATAATGTTGAAATCATTGTCGTACTGAGTCAGATCGAACGTGATGAATTTGTCGGGCGGATAATCGCTGCATTGCACAATGCTGTAGCCTTCCAAAACCCCGCCGAACGCCCAATTAAAAATCTGCCCTTCACTCGGAGTGTTCGCCAGGGTTGTGCTCCTGCCAGCAGTCTCGTCCTCGGTCTTAATTTCCCAGCTGGGACACGACTCGGTGCCGGGGCGGCACATCGATTTCACCGTGCCAGCAATTTGATCGCCGGTGTTCACCTGCACTGGCGAACTTTCGTCCGCGGTGCTCTCAGGACAACAGTTCCAGCTTGCGATTCCCCACGCCCTTGAGAAATCGGCGTTCCAGCCAAGAACGGGCTGAAGGATGCTGACGGTGTCGCTGGAGTTCTCTAACCCTGGAAAGAAATAAATCGTCTGGTCGTTGTAAGACAGTGGAGCGGACGGGACGTTCCAGTCCGCGACAATCTCGCCATAAGATGTGCTGGTGTTGTTGCTCGCAGAAACGATCCAGCTATGGCCGATGGTTGGAGGCTCGATCTTTGACCCCGCCGCGAACATCTCTCCGCGGGCCGTGTAGTAGGGATATTCGCAAACCGGGACGGTGTAGATAGTTCCATCGGCCTTTTGAATCGCCTCTCCGCCCTCGATCAGTTCCTCGCCCTTTACCAAATGGGCAACGCAGGAGGGATGGAAGTAGCCGAAGGGAGTGACGATATATTCCTCAGGCACTTGCGCGGGACGGTGCGGGCCAGCCGGTGCTTGAGCTCGCACTATCGCGGTGGCCAGGAGCAACACAGCCACGATCATGCCCGTGAACGCCACGCGCGGACGGGTTCTGTAGCGCATCTTAAAATCTCCTCAGGTAAGCGCGCTCTCGTCGCCGCTGGGAGTCAGTTTGAAGACAAAGCCGGAATCGATGTAGTCTTCGGTGCCTCGAACGACATTTGGATAGAAGCCGAATGTTAGCACCGCGTGGGCTTCGTTCAAACGCTTTTCCTCACAACTGGCAAGTTCCTCTTCCGGGAACGGGCAACGGTATTAGCGCTTTCGTAATTTGACCTGATCGTCGTGCAGTGTTTGTCTTACGACGGAAAAGTCAATGATTTCAATAGTTCTTGGGGTAATATATTGAAATCAAAGGGCTTAGACTATGGGGAGGGTTCCCTGAGTTTGTCAGTTGCCCGACGACAAGGACTTGCCGTTCAGTCCTGCGGCGAGAAGCTGTAGAGGTTGGTTTCCAGCTCGTCTTCGGTAAGGGCATGGAGATCGATCCAGCCTTCGAGGGGGAGCGAGTCGACCGGCAGGTGCTCACGCCAGATGGCGAAGCGGAGACGGATGCGGCTTCCCGACTGCGCGCCGATCAGATCGAAAGGCACGCGCATCTCGAAAATTTTGTCGAGGGCAACTTCGACACCATTGGGATTCGAGTTGCCGTTGTCGGCGGAGAAGGTCGCCAGTTGGTTGCGTTCTTCGCCGTTGGTCAGGACCCAACGCTGCACGTTGCGGCCTTGCGCGTCGACGGTAAGGCGGTAAGAATCCGGCGCAGCCTTCAGGTTTCCCCGCTCGCGCCAGACCTCAAGGTTGACGACCAGCCGATAAGCGTCTTCCGGAATGTCGTGATGAAAGTCGAGCCGGCCAGAGACGGAATCGGTATCGAGTCCTGCGTAAACGGCGTCGAGCAGAAACTGTTTGCCATGCATCGCGCTGGTGCGCTGATCGGAGGTGTAACTGGCCGCGCCCATCCACTCGAAGTATCCGCTGACCCGGCCGTCAACGCGAGCGCGAACATACGCGGTTTGCGGAATGTAGCTTGGCCGCAGCACGCCGCTGATGATCGGCGTGTTCAGTTCCTCGGGCGGAATGCCTTCCAGCGCGTGATAGACGTTGGAGAGATGCTTGCGGTACAGCTCATCGAAGTCGCGGTCGTTGGCCGAGTGATGTTCTGGACCGTACCACCAATTCCAGTCGCTGCCCTCGGCGATGAGCAACTCTTCCCAGGCGATCTGGCGCTGCGCTTCGGAGACACGATGGGCGTGATGGTCATAGTAATCGCGCGCTTCGGCCAGCAAGTCCCAAGCGCGATTGTCTTCGGGAGCGCCGATCCAGACGTTGAAGTTGGCGTCGATCCACGAGCCCGGAACCAGGCTATGCAACTGGCCAAAGTCGGCTTCAGCGTGGCGCGCGAGGGCTTCGCTGATGGTCACTGGTTCGATCTGCTCATCGCGTTGCAGGGCGTCGTAGAAGCGGCGCAGAAATTCGCGGCCCGACTGCGGATAGTATTCCCAGGCGTTTTCGCCATCGAGGATGATGGAAACGACGGCGTTCTGACCCTTATCGAGCAGCGGCTGCGCCGAGTCCTTGATGTTGCGGATGAGATGATTGGCGGCGTCCTGCGCGGGCATTCCGGAATAGACGAAGCCGATGAGATCGGAGAGACGATGATCGCGAAAGAGCAAGTGCATTCGCGTCTCGTTCTTCTCATAGCGATAGATGTTGTAGAGGCGCTCAGCGCCGTCGACGGTCAGGTGATCGCCGTTATGGCGAGCGAAGTTGAAGTCGAGCGAGCGGCCCAGCACACCTTCATCGGTCGCCATCCACTCGATGCCCTGGCGGCAGGCGAGCTTCAGCGCTTCCTCGGAGACGCTGCCTTCCGACGGCCACAAGCCTTTCGGGCGCACCCCAAAGAGCGCCTGGTGCGAATCGAGCGCGCGCTGGATCTGGAGCGAGGCGTCGTCAGGGTGGCGGAAGCCCCGCGTGGGCAGCGGCAAACCCGGCGACGACTCTGCGCCTACATTGGTGTCGCACAGCAACGGCAGAATGGGATGGTAGAACGGTGTTGCGGAAAGCTCGATAGCGCCGCGCTGCACCGCGTCGGCGTAAGCGGGCAGGACTTTGGCCAGAATCTCGCGCTCCCTGCCGGTAACGAGTTGCTGATCGTCGCGAGTGAAGTCTTCGCCCTTCAGCACGAGTGCGGCGATGTCGGGATCGGCAAGAAAGAACTCGTCAAACCAGGCGAGCTGCGACAGCACTTGCAGATCGGCGTAATCGCGCGCGACAAAGTACGACTCGGGACCTTCAGGCCGGTCGCTGGTGGAACGGTATTTTTCCCACAGCTCGCGATAACGCGGATAGCGGCCGATCATGTTGACCGGATTTGCCTGAAAGAGATATTGCAGCGCGCAGCGGCGGTCGCGAAGCGTGAGCTCATTGGCCGGCTTGGCGACGAGATCGAAGAAGGGATCGTGCGCGTCGCCGGAAACATAATCCTGGATCTGGGCGACCAGCGACGGAACGAGGTTGAAGTTCTGATGCACTTCGGGAAATTCGTCGAGCAACTTGACCATCCCGAAGTAATCCTTGAGAGCGTGCAGCCGCACCCACGGAAGACGATACTCGCCCGTAACCATGTCTTTGTAAAACGGCTGGTGCATGTGCCAGAGCAGCACCAGCCGAATCTTCGGCGAACCTGCGGGGGAAACTGCGTCACTCATGGGAGGAATTTGGAGCAGCCAAGTGTATCAGGCGAGATCGGGTTGGGGAAACTGGAGAAGAAGCTGCGGGCTTCGAGCTTCGGGCGAGTGATGACTTGCGCAAGAAGGTCGTACCAGCTCGCACTTGGCTCGAAGTTCGAAGCTTGCGGCCCGCGGCTAGCCGCTCGCGGCTTTCTTCGCGTGCGGATGGGTTTTGTCGTACACCTCCATCACGTGCTTCACCGTGAGCTGGGTATAGCGCTGGGTGGTGGAAAGGCGCTCGTGGCCGAGCATCTCCTGGATGGCGCGCAGGTCGGCGCCTTCCTCCAGCATGTGCGTGCCGAAGGCGTGGCGGAGTGTGTGAGGATGAACGTCGGGAGAAAGTCCGCGCGCGACCGCAATCTGCTTGACGATGCGGCCGACACTGCGCGTGGTAAGCCGCGCGCCGCGCAGGTTGATCAGCAGCGCTCGTTCGGTGGTGCGCTTGGTTTCGCCCAGCACTCTCTGCCGCGCCGGCAAGTAAGCCTGCACCGCGGCCTTCGCCGAATCACCGAACGGAACGTAGCGCTCTTTGCGGCCTTTGCCGCGCACCAGCACCACTTCATTCGACCAGCGAATGTCGTCGAGGTTGATGCCGATCAGCTCGGAGTTGCGGATGCCGCAGCCATAAAGCAGTTCCAGGATCACCTGGTCGCGCTCGCGGAAGGCGGAGCATTCCGGCATCTCGGAATCGAGCACCGTATTGACCTCCTCGATAGTCGGCACACGCGGCAACTTCTTCGGCAGTTTTGGAGTTGCCACCAGCGCCGCCGGATTCTGTTCGACTTCGCCCTCCTGCGCCAGCCATCTGTAGAGCGAGCGCACCGCCGCCAGCGCGCGCGCCACCGAAGTCTTGCTGAGCCCGCGTTCGTACAGGTTCGCCAGGTAGCCACGGATGAGAACATGATCGATGTCGCGCCAGCTCTGCGGGCCAATAAATTCGGCAAACTGCGCCAGATCGGTGCGATAGGCCTTAATGGTGTGCTGCGAAGCGTTGCGCTCCTGGAGTGCGCGGATGAAATTCGCAACTGCTTTTTCCACGATGGTTGCGCCGCGTTTGCTCATGGCTTACCTGCTTCGCCGCTCGAATTTCCAAGAATTGTCGTCACGAGGAGACCTTCAGGTCGACGAGGGATCTGCTTGTCCTGCACTCGCTGCTTTCTTGCTCCTCGGATGATGTTCCTTGTACACGCGGCTCAAGCGATCGAGCGCCAGATGGGTGTAGACCTGCGTGGTCGAGATGTCGGCGTGGCCAAGAATGGTCTGCACCGTACGCAAGTCGGCGCCGTTCTCCACCATGTGCGTGGCGCAACTGTGCCGCAACATGTGCGGGCTGGCATGACGCGACTGGGCCGATGCGTCATTCACCATCTGCCACACACGCTGCCGCGTGATGCCGCGAGCACCGCGGGCGATGAACAGAAACGGCGACGCCTTCCCGGCCGCCAGCACCGGACGAGCGTCGCGCAAATACTGCTGAACCCCTTCCTGCGCCGCGCGACCCAGCGGGACAATGCGTTCCTTGTCACCCTTGCCTCGCACCAGCACGTAACCCAACTCCAGCTTCAGATCTTCCAGCTTCAGGTTGACGACCTCGGAGACGCGCAGCGCCCCGGCGTAGAAAACTTCCAGCATGGCGCGGTCGCGGCCGGCAAGCGCCTGCGACTGGCGATCGTCTTTCACGCGCGGCGGTCCGTGCAGCACGCTTTCCACTTCGTCGGCCGCCAGCGCCTTCGGCAACACCTTCCACTGCCGCGGCGTGTCGATATTCAGAGTGGGATCGGCGGCGATATAGCGATCCAGCAGCAGGTATTTGTAGAAATGCCGCAGCGCCGAAAGCTTGCGCGCGACGCTGCGTCCATCAACGCCATTCGACAGCAGGGCGTTGAGGAAGTCGCGCACATCCTGCCGCCGCGCCTCGCGCAATCCGCGCTTGCGCTTCAGCAGAAACTCGGAGTACTGCTCCAGGTCCGAGCGGTAAGCCGCTACACTCAACCGCGCCAGCCCCTTCTCGATCTTGAGGTAGTCGAGAAACGAAATCAGCAGCCGCAGGCTGGGATCGGCACTCTGCACGAGCTAAGTATGATGGCAGAGAAAGCGGCATGGAATAGCCAACGAGATGCGCCCCAATGCGACTGTGTCATCCTGAGCGGAGCAGCGCCGCTTTTCAGGCGCTGCGGAGTCGAAGGACCCCTATTTCGCCGACGGTCCTGCGCCCACTTTCTTCCGCACCGCATGCAGCACCTCCACTGCGTTGTGCGGGGAGCGCGGATCTTCTTCATGCTTGAAGAACGCGTAGGTCTCGAGTCCATCGGCGACACACTTCTCTATACGCTCCTCCAGCTTCTTCAAGTCGTCGGCCGAATAGCTGGGCTGGCGAAAGCGAAAGTAGATATAGCTGGCGGTGCGGATTTCAGGGGTGTTGAGCTTCTCGGTTTCGGCAATGCAGAGGGTCGCATTGTGATCGTGCAGCGTCTGGTAGATCTCGTCCGTGAACCACGATTCGTGGCGGAACTCGAATGCCGCTTTGAAGGTTCGCGGCAGCAGCGCCAGAAAGTCACGCAGTACGGCGATGTCGGCTTTGGCCGTGGGCGGCAACTGGAACAGCACCGGGCCCAGTTGCGCGGCCAGCGGTTGCAGCGTGGGCAGGAAGCGCTGCATCGCCTCTTCCACATTCTGCAGCCGCTTGATGTGGGTGATGTATTGGTTGGCTTTCAGCGCGAACCGAAAGTTCGGCCCAACGTCAGCCATCCAACCGTTCGCAGCTTTTTCCGACAGGCTTCGGCGGAAGGTGTAGTTCACCTCCACTGCGGTAAGCTGCGTCGCGTAGTACTTAAGGAAGCTTTTCGAAGCAACTTCCTTGGGATAGAAGTCGGGCTTCCAGATGGTATACGCCCAACCAGAGGTGCCGACGTACAGCGGCAGTTGCGGATCAGTAGAGCTGGCAGCGTCCATCGCCTTCAAAGTCTTCCCAGTAGAAACCGTGTCTTGGCACCACGATTGTATGATTCTAGATTAAGGTGAGCGTTTCAAATTTTGGATTTTTCGAGGCCCACAACGTCGCAACCCGGCCAACCCGACTCGTCGCCGCCCATTGTCGCCCTCACCGGCTTCATGGCTGCCGGCAAGAGTACCGTCGGTCGCGTGCTCGCATCGTTGCTGCACTGGCGCTTCCTCGACCTCGACTGCGAAATCGAGTGCCGCTCGAAGCTGGGCATTCACGAACTCTTTGCGACCTATGGCGAGTCGCACTTTCGCCAGCTCGAGGGCGATGCTCTGCGATCGGTGCTGGAGCAGGTCAGCTCTCCGACAGTTATCGCCCTCGGCGGTGGGACCTTTATCGAGTCGCGAAGTGCCGATCTTCTGCGCAGCTTCGGCGCACAGGTTGTCTTCCTGGATATTGCCGTCGAGGAACTGCTGCGGCGCTGCCGGGCAGCGAGTGAGCGATCGGCGCAGAATCCCCGGCCATTAGCCGCCGATGCCCAGGCGTTTTGCGCCCTCTATGCTCAGCGGCTGCCGCACTATCGCAAGGCAGAACTGATCGTAAACACTGCGGGGAAGGCGGCGGAGCAGGTTGCGCGGGAGATTGAGGCGGCCTTGCATCTGGCTGCTGGCAAGCATGGCACATAGCACCTTCTCGACATGTCGTGCCCGTCGCCGGACGTGATATAACTTGAATTTTCCACACCAAAATGTCGCAGCATAAAATCCCTATCGGAATTCTCGGCGCTACTGGAGTTGTGGGGCAGCGCTTCATCCAGTTGCTCGAAAACCATCCCTGGTTCGAAGTGGCATGGCTGGCCGCCTCCGACCGCTCCGCCGGGCAGCAATACGGCGACGCCGCGAAATGGCGGCTGAAGACGCCAATGCCCGATGGCGTGCGCACCATGAAGGTGTCGAACGCCGCGCCCGACGGCGCGCCGCGTGTCATCTTTGCCGCGCTCGACGCCGGCATCGCTCACGAGATGGAGCCGCAATTCGCCTCCGCCGGCTGCGCTGTGGTCAGCAACTCCAGCGCCTTTCGCATGCAAAACGACGTTCCTCTGGTAATCCCGGAAGTCAACGCCGATCATGTGGCGCTGATTGAGAAGCAGAGCTGGCGCAAGCAGTCCGGCGGCTACATCGTCACCAATTCCAACTGCTCGGCCATGGGACTGGTGCTGGCGCTTGCTCCCTTGCATCGCAAATTCGGTATCGAGTCCGTTTTCGTCACCACCATGCAGGCGGTCAGCGGCGCAGGCTATCCTGGTGTCGCCTCGCTCGACATTCTGGGCAACGTGATTCCCTACATCGCCAAGGAAGAAGAAAAGATGGAGGAGGAAACGCGCAAGCTCCTGGGACGTTTGGACGGCGATCACGTGGAGCAGGCTGACTTCGCGATGACCGCGCATTGCAATCGCGTCGCGGTTGAGGACGGTCACACCGAATCGGTTTCGTTGAAGCTAAAGAAGAAGGCGTCGCCCGAAGAAATGATCGCGGCGTTCAACGACTTTCGTTCCACACCGCAGGAGCTGAAGCTGCCCTTGGCGCCGGCGCAGCCGGTGTTTTACGATGCCAGGCCCGATCGTCCGCAGCCGCGCTTCGACGTGGACCGCGGCCATGGCATGACGGTCAGCGTCGGACGTCTGCGTCCTTGCGGCGTCCTCGACTACAAGTTCACCGTGCTGTCGCACAATACCATCCGTGGAGCAGCCGGCGCTGCCGTGCTCAACGCTGAACTGCTGAAGGTTCGAGGTCTGCTGCCGTGACCTGCAAGTTTCTGCCGGCGGTGCGACTGTGATCGTTATGAAATTTGGTGGCACCTCGGTCGAGGACGCCAAGGCCATCGATCGTGTTGCCGCCATCGTGAAGTCGCGGCTACCCGAGCGGCCATTCGTCGTAGTCAGCGCTATGGCCAAGGTTACCGACCAACTGCTGGCTATGGCTGCCGCAGCCGGACGTGGCGATCGCGATCAGGCACTGGAGATCTGCCGGGCTCTGCGTGAACGCCATTACCTTGCGGTTGGCGAACTGCTGGACACCGGTTTGCATACTGAACTGCACCATGAGCTCGGCTCGGAGTTTGACTCCCTTGACGAATTGTTGCGCGGCATCTCCGCCGTAGGCGAGTTGACGCCTCGCACCTCCGATTACGTTGTATCGTTCGGCGAGCGGCTGTCCAGCATGATTGCGACCGCGGCGTTTCTGGCGCGCGATATTCCGGCAACGCTGGTCGATCCCCGGCAAGTGATCGTTACCGACGCGCAGCACAGCCGCGCGGTTCCGCAAACCGAGGAAATCAACGATCGCCTGCACGACCGCATTCAGCCGCTGATCGAGCAGCAACGCGTGCCCATCATGGGCGGCTTTGTAGGGGCGACGCGCGAAGGCGTCACCACGACTATCGGCCGCGGCGGTTCCGATTTCTCCGCGGCCCTGGTCGGCGCAGGATTGAACGCCGCGCGCATCGAGATCTGGACCGATGTCGACGGCATGAAGACCACCGATCCACGCATCTGTGCCGAGGCGCGCCGCATCAAGCTGATCAGTTTTGAGGAGGCTGCTGAGTTGGCTTACTTCGGCGCGAAGGTCCTGCATCCCGCGACGGTGTTGCCCGCGGTCGAAAAGAACATTCCAGTGCTGGTGTTGAATTCGCGCAATCCGGCAAATGACGGCACGCGTATTCTGTCGCACACGCCGCGCTCGCGCTCGCTGTTCAAAGCCATTGCCGCCAAGAGCCGAATCACCGTCATCGACATTGTCGCGGCACGCATGTTGATGGCCCACGGTTTTCTGGCGCAGGTCTTCGAGGTCTTCGCCCGGCATCACTGCGCCGTCGATGTCGTCTCCACCTCGGAGGTCAGCATCTCGCTTACCGTCGATTCCAACGAGGCGATTCCGCAGATCGCCGCCGACCTGGAAAAACTTGCCTTCGTGAAATATTCGGGGCGGAAGGCGATTGTCTGCCTGGTAGGCGAGAACCTGCGGGACACGCCCGGAGTGGCAGCGCAAATCTTCGACGCCATCCGCGACATTAATGTGCGCATGATTTCGCAGGGTGCATCGGAGATCAACCTGACGTTCGTTATTGACGAGGCCGACGTGCCCGAAGCGGTGCGCCGGCTACATGCGCGGTTCTTCACCGACGTCGATCCCGAGGTGTTCGATTGAGCAAGCCATCGCTGAGATTGCTGGTTCTGGGGCCGGGCAAGACCGGTTCGCTGGTTGCCGAGGTCGCGCGCGAACGCGGACATCAGGCGCGGATTATCGACATTGATGTGAATCGCGACGGCGCGTGGCTCACGCCTGAAAACCTGCGCGACGTCGATGTGGTTATCGATTTCACTTCGCCAGAAGCGGTGCTGGCCAACATCAATGCCGGCTTGCGCGCGCGTAAAGCGATGGTGGTCGGCACCACCGGCTGGTACAGCGAGATGGCGCGCATTCGCAACGCCGTCGAGCAGGCAGGAACGGGATTTGTCTTTGGGGCCAATTTTTCTTACGGCGTAAATCTCTTCTTCCAGATGGTGAAGGCGGCGGCGCCTGCGTTGACACATGGCTACAGCGGGCACATCACGGAGACCCATCACATCCACAAGAAAGACGCGCCGTCAGGGACGGCAGCCGCCATGCAGCGCCTCTTGGAGCAAGCTGCGGGCGTCGCTGTCGATATCACTTCCGAACGCGAGGGTGAAGTGACCGGCACGCATACGCTCGAGTTGAACGCAGCAGGCGACCGCATCGTGCTAACCCACGAGGCCAAGTCGCGCCGGACCTTTGCCGAGGGCGCAGTGCTCGCCGCCGAGTGGATCGTCGACAAGACCGGCTTCTACGACTTCAAAGACATCTTCGGCCAGATGTGAAGGCGTTTTCACCACGGAAGCACGGAGATCACGGAGTAGTTCGTGTTTGTCGAAAAACACCGACGTACGGAAGGTCGGAACCTATCTTAGAGTTGCTTCTGATGAAGTCGGATTACCATGGGTGAGAGTTAAGACTTTGCCTCAATCAATTGACATCGCCGTAGTATTTCAAAAAAAAGAACTTCTCCGTGCTCTCCGTGCCTCCGTGGTGAAAACGCTTTTGAGATTCCCGCCGATCAGGATTATCCTCTTCCAATGAAACTGCGTGGTTGTGGTACCGCTCTAGTCACTCCGTTCACACAAGATGGCAGCGTCGACGAATCCGCGCTGCGCGAACTGGTCCGCTGGCAAATCGAATCGGGTATCGACTTCCTGGTTCCCTGCGGCACCACCGGCGAGACGCCAACCCTCTCGCACGATGAATGGTTGCGCGTCGTCGACCTGACCATTGAGGCCGCTGCCGGCCGCGTGCCCATCATGGCGGGCGCGACCTCGAACAACACCCGCGAAGCCGTCGCCAAGGCGAAGGAAATTTCGGCGCGCCCGGGCGTCGACTACGTCCTGACCGCGACGCCTTACTACAACAAGCCCACGCAGGAAGGCATTTATCAGCACTTCAAGGCGATTGCCGAAGCCTCGACCAAGCCGCTGGTGCTATACAACATTGCCGGACGAACCGGAACCAATATCGAGACGCCCACGCTCCTGCGTCTGGCTGAGATTCCCAACATCATCGCCGTCAAGGAAGCCAGCGGCAATATTGGGCAGATCGCGGAAGTTTGCGCCACGGTGCGGGAAGATTTCCTCGTCTTCTCCGGTGACGACGCCATCACTCTGGCGGTGATTGGATTGGGCGGCGTTGGGATTATCTCGGTCGTCTCCAACGAAATTCCGGCGGAGATGTCGCGCATGACCGGCGCAGCGCTTGCCGGCAAGTGGGACACCGCGCGGCTGCTCTTTCGCAAATACCTGCCACTAATGCAGGCGAACTTCATCGAATCGAATCCCGGCCCGGCGAAAGCCGTGCTGGCGATGATGGGCCGCATCGAAGAGGTCTATCGTCTGCCCATCGTACCGATGAAGAAGGAGAATCGCGCCAGGCTGGAGAAAATCGCGGCCGACGTGGGACTGCTGCAAGCGCAACCGGCGGCGAGCCGCTAGTCGGTCGCGCTAAGACTAGTTCTCGTCCCAGCGGCCTAATACAAACACGCCGCTGCCGTTCTCGTCACGCCCATAGCGCAAACAAGCCAAGCCTTGCGAGAACGCCCTGAGAAACTGCTCGCGATTACGCAGCTGCACGTCCGCTGCCCTCTGGCGCGTCTCGGCCTGCGCCTTCCAGGCATAGATTTCGGCGGGAGTCTCAATTCGCATCTCTTCGCTGAATACCGGCTGTTCTCCTCTTGAGAGCAGCGCCTCGACCCGCCGTGATTTCAGCCACCATTCCGCCACCAGGCGATCGGTGGGCAGAAATCCCTGCAACGGCGACGACGTGATGCCGTACTGATTGATGTTGTAACGTCGCGCAATCGCTCCCAGCCGCTCCAGGTTGAAGTACGCGTTCTTGATCTCCAGCGGATCGAACGTCCACTCGATCAGCTCATACCCGTGAGCGATTGCGTCCTCCCGCTGAAACAGCTTCAGTTTCCGCCCCAGGCCGCTGTTACGGTAGTCGGCTTTCACCGCCAGCATGTGAGAATGCAGATAATATTGGCGATCGCGAATGCCGGGAATGGAGAAAGCGAAACCCACCAGAGTGTCGCTATCCCACGCGCAAATGACTTGTCCACCGATCTTGGGCGCCAGCGAAAAGATCCGCAGCGGCACCAGCTCGTTGTCGGCGAATCCCCAAACCTCTTTTTGCAGGGCCACACAGGCGCGAAATTCCTCTACCTCAGTCGAATTGCGCAACTGGATCTTATCGTCGCTCACCGCTGTTCCTGCCGTTTGGATTCCTGCCACAACGACTCCATCTCGTCCAGCGAAGCTTCCGCCGGCTTGCGTCCCTGCTCGCGAAGCCTGTCCTCCAGATACTGAAACCGGCGGCGGAATTTGCGATTCGTCTTGCGCAGTGCCGACTCCGGATCGAGCGAGAGATAACGCGCGATGTTTACCAGCACGAAGAAAAGATCGCCGACTTCATCTTCCAGCCGCGAACGCAACTCCGGCGAAACCTTCACCCCGCGCGCGCCCGCCACGCCAGCCGCCGATTCCGGCTGCGGACCCGGCGCGGGATAGTCTGCCAGATTCTCCCGCAGCTCGTCGGTTTCCTCATTCAACTTTTCGAAGAGGGCCTCAATATTGGGCCAGTCGAATCCGACATGCGCTACGCGCGAGCTGATCTTGTAAGCCTCCATCAGCGATGGCATCGCGGAAGAGACGCCTGCCAGCACGGCCTCAGGATGATCTTCGCTCTTCGCCCCATCATCCCCCGCTTCCTGCTGGCGCTTCTTCTTTTCTTCAGCCTTGAGAGCCTGCCAATTCCGCAGCACTTCGCCGGGCGTATCGGCCTTAACATCGCCAAAAACGTGAGGGTGACGATCCACCAGCTTGTTGGAGAGACGGTCAAGGACATCGTCTATGGAGAAGCGCTTTTCCTCGGCCGCCATCTCCGAGTAGAAGAGCACTTGCAGCAGCAGGTCGCCGAGCTCGCCAGTCAGCTCATCCCAATCGCGCGCGTCGATGGCTTCCACCACCTCGTACGCTTCTTCCAACGTGTACGGCTTGATGGTATCGAAGGTCTGTTCGCGGTCCCACGGACATCCGCCGGGCCCGCGCAGCCGCGCCATGATCGACACGGCACGTTCGAATCGTTCGCCTGTGGTGGGCATGGGAAAACCGCGTTTCGCTCTTCGCTCCTAGTTCTTAGCCGCTAGCCCTTAGCTCGCGGCCCGTAGCTCGTGGCTCTTAGCTAGTTGCTAATTACTAATTGCTTCTTCTCAGTCCAGGTCGAAGTCCCGCAGCGGCTTGCCCGTGTCCGGAGTTTCCTTGGCGCGCTTCAGCGCTTCCTGGAACTTCTTCTCCAGCAGATCGCCTTGGTGTTTCTGCGCCTCTACCGATTGCCGGAAGATGGACTCTTTGCGGCTGTCCTGGTCCTTCATGGCACGCGCAGCGGCCTCCAGGTCCTCGAATGTCTTGGGAACGGCCTTTGCCGTGTGAGCGATCACCGCTTTCACTTCGGGATCGATCTTAAGGGTTGCGCCGCAGCACGGGCAGGCAACTTCGAATTGGAGCGACGACTTAGCCATGCAGGAATCTTACCCCAGCCGGATGAAACCGGCCATCTTTGGCAGAGACCGGGCAATTTGATAGGTAGGAGAATTTCGGCGACGGAAAATTCGTCCAGACGATGCGACCGACGGAGCTCTATGGAATCTAATGCAGTGAAGTGATCGTAGATATTCCCACTCGCGCATGCACTCGTGCTGCACCTTTCAACGGACGCAACTTCTTCCAATCATCCTAGGAGCTTATTCATGGCAAATGCAGTTGATGTTCTCACTCCCCAGCAGTCGGTAGACAAGCCGGGACGCACCAAGACTATCGGTTATGCAGCCCATTCCTCGACCTCGCCTTTACAGCCATTTTCTTTCGAGCGGCGCGAGCCTGGCCCGCAGGATGTTCAAATCGACATTCTGTTTTGCGGCGTCTGCCATTCTGACTTGCACACCGTCCGCGACGAATGGGCCAGCTTCATGCCCACCACGTTTCCGGCGGTTCCCGGCCACGAGATTGTGGGCCGCGTCAGCAAGGTCGGATCGGAAGTTCGCAAATTCAAGCCGGGCGATCTGGCTGCCGTCGGCTGCCTGGTCGATTCCTGCCGCAAGTGCGAGAGCTGCAAGGCCGGGTTGGAAAATTACTGCGAGGTCGGGGCCACCTTCACCTACAACGCTCCTGACCCACAGCTTGGCGGCGTCACCTTTGGTGGCTATTCGAAGCTGATCGTCGTGGACGAAAACTACGTGCTGAAAGTCCCAACCAATCTCGACTTGGCGGCCGTGGCGCCGCTGCTCTGCGCCGGCATCACGACCTATTCACCACTGCGCCACTGGAAAGTCGGTAAAGGCCAAAAGGTCGGCATCGTCGGTCTCGGCGGCCTGGGACATATGGGCGTGAAACTGGCGCATGCCCTTGGTGCTGACGTCACCCTGTTCACCACCTCGGCTCACAAGAAGGACGATGCCAAGCGACTGGGAGCGCAACACGTAATCATCTCGAAGGACCAGGCGGAGATGGAAAAACATGTCCGCAGCTTTGACTTTATCCTCGACACCGTCTCCGCCGACCACGACCTCAACGTATACCTGAATCTGCTGAAGCGCGATGGGGCGATGGTGCTGGTGGGCGCTCCGGAAAAGCCGGCGCCGGTCGCGGCCTTCAATCTCATCATGGCGCGACGCAGTCTTTCGGGATCAGGGATTGGTGGCATTCCCGAAACTCAGGAAATGCTGGATTTCTGCGGCAAACACGGTATCACGTCGGACATCGAACTGATTCCGATTCAGAAGATCAACGAAGCCTATGAGCGCCTGCTCCGCAGCGACGTGAAGTATCGTTTCGTGATCGATATGGCGTCGCTGGGGTAAATCGGCCGAATGGGCGGCCTTAGGCAAGTACTTCCCACTCGTCCGGCTCGATATGCGCCTGGCTCAGGATGCTGCGTAACGTCCCGATCGGAATCTCGTGCTTGCGGGGAACGATCGCGACATCAGTCGCGCCCTCGATCTGGCGAACGAATTTGACGTGACTGCCCTTCTGCGTCGTTTCGATGAAGCCGGCTGCCTCCAGCCGCCGTTTGACGTCGCGAAATGGAAGAGGCCTAAGCCGCCCCAACCTCGACCTCGATGGTGCGAATCTTCGGGGGGCGCGTAGCGTTGGGAGGCTCGAAGTAGAGCTCGAGAGCTTCCTTTAAGTTCTCGAGCGCCTCTTCCTCGCTTTTGCCCTGGCTGGCCACGTCGACCTCAAGACACTGCGAGATAAACCAGTCGTCCTCACGCCAGACCGAGGCTGAGAAAATACGCTTCATAGCGCCATTGTTGCATAAGTGCTGAAGTATCCCAATCAGAAACGCTTGCATTGGGAGCACATGCGGAAGAACGACCAAGCGGCGGGCGCGGAGAATCAAGCCTGAGGATGCGCGCTATCCGTTACTTCACCCCGACGGGCTCCGCCTCAACCAACTGCCGCTTCTGCTGTAGCCGCTCTTTGTCGACCACAAAATTCCCCAGGAACAGCATGTCCATCTCGCTGGCGCGGAAGGTGCTGAAAGCGTTGGCAGGAGTATTCACGATGGGCTCGCCCTTCAGGTTGAACGATGTGTTCAGCACTGCCGGAATTCCTGTCGCTTGCGCGAAGCGTTTGATTAGCCCGTGATAACGGGGACTGGCATCCTCAAATACGGTCTGCAAGCGACCGGTGCCATCGACGTGGGTTATGGCCGGCAGCACGCTATGCTTCGACGGCCGCACCGGCACAACGTACAGCATGTAACGCGCCGGATAGTGTTCCATCGCGTTGGGCAGCTCGAAAAATTCTTCCGTGCGCTCGGCCAGCACCGACGGCGCAAACGGCCGGTAGGGCTCGCGAAACTTGATCTTGGTGTTGACGATGTCCTTCATGTTGGGATTGCGCGCATCGGCCAGAATGCTGCGATTACCCAGCGCACGCGGTCCCCACTCGAATCGTCCCTGAAACCAGCCAATCACGTTGCCCTGCTGCAAGCGTTCGACCGCCAAGTCGAGCAGCTTGTCGTCATCCTCCACTCGCTGATACGGAATCCCATTCTCTGTCAGAAACTGCTGCACTTCGCCGTCGGAATATCCCCTGCCCCAATACGCATGGTCCATGCGAAAGCGCCGCTTGTTGCCCAGCAGCATGTTGTCGGCCCACAGAGCGGCGCCCAGCGCCCCACCGCCATCTCCCGCGGCCGGCTGGATAAAGATGTCGTCGAACGGCGTCTCCCGCAGAATACGATGATTGGCAACGCTGTTCAGCCCGACGCCGCCGGCAATGCAGAGCTTGGTCAGGCCAGTCTCTTTTTGCAATTGCCGCGCCATGCAGATCAGCACTTCCTCCGTCACCTGCTGGATGCTGGCCGCGATATCGGCATAGTGCTGGTTCTGCTTGCAAAGTTCGTTGAAGTTCGACGGCGGATCGCCGAAGTAGGTCGGGAAGCCCGAATCAGCAGTGAAGAACAGGGTCTTAGGCGCGCGTGGCTCGCCAAAAAGTTGTTCGAACTTCTTGTTGAAGGTCCGCGTGGTCGAGTGCTGGAAGCAGAAATAATCCATGTCCAGCGAAAACGATCCATCGGCCTCCTGCCGAATCACCTTCCACACCTTCTCGACATAGCGCGGCTGCCCATAGGGCGCCATGCCCATCACTTTATATTCGCCCTCGTTCACCTCGAAGCCAAGAAAGGCCGTGAACGCGCTGTACAGCAGCCCCAGCGAGTGCGGGAACATCATCTGCTTGCGAATCTCGATCTGGTTGCCGCGCCCCACGCCCCACGTCCCTGTCACCCACTCGCCCACACCATCCACGGTCATGATGGCCGCTTCTTCGAACGGCGAACACAGGAACGCGCTGGCGGCGTGCGACATGTGATGTTCGCTGTAAAGGATCTTCTCCGTCGGAATGCCCAGCTCGGCCGAGATCTTCGACCCTACCCACAGCTTGTCGATCATCCACGTGATCATCGACTCACGAAAAACTTTGTACGACTGCGGATAGGTCTGTAGCACGCTCATCAGGATGCGATCGAACTTGCGGAATGGCTTCTCGTAGAAAACCACATAGTCCAAGTCCCCAGCCTGAATTCCCCCGCTCTCCAGGCAGAACTTGATGGCATGATGCGGGAAGCCGAAATCATGCTTGATGCGGCTGAAGCGTTCTTCTTCGGAGGCGGCAATCAGCTTGCCGTCCTGCAGGAGCGCAGCTGCGGCGTCGTGGTAATAACAGGAGATTCCCAGGATATTCATGTCAGCCTTGGCGCCGCGCCTCTTCAAGGGTATTGGGGATAGGGGGGTGGTCAAACCACTTCTCGGGGCGCTTCTTCATGTGCATCGAGTCGGCAAAGGCGCGCACCGCCAGGCCGAAAGGCAGGATCAGCACCGAATAAATCACGGTCAGCAGGATGCGGGCCTGGAAGTTGCCGATGGCATGGCCAATCTTCTTCCAGCGTCCTGATATCTTCGCCCGAAAGCCAGCAGGCAAGCAAAACCAGATCGCGACGGCGAGAGCCACGACGGCCAGCACGGTCTTCCAATGCAGCTTTATGAAATGAAGCAACATCCTGCCTTTTCCCCTAGAAGAACGAGTAGATAAATGGCGCGATCGCGGAGCTTTGTGCCAAAATCAGCAACACCGCAAAAACCGCCAGAGTAATGAGGATGGGCGTCAGCCACCAGCGTTTATTGCTCCAAAAGAAGGAAAACAGTTGCCCGGCCGTGCTGAAACGCTGACCCGTTGTCCTGAAGATCCCCATGTACCTCTCCCCAAATTCAAAGCCGCCTTCGCAGACCAAAGAGGTCTGAGGCGGTGCGAAAGACCGTGCCTGATTTTACCTTAGATTGTGGCGAATTCAGAAAGTCCGAAGCACAAAGCGTCTTCCGATGTTACAACTTTGGGACACTCCCAATTGGGCCCTTTTCCCAGCCCTTGCCCCCTGCCCTATAATGAAGCGTTAGTCCCTCCGTTCTCATCGAGCTAGTAAGGGGTATTGATGGCCACAACTGAATTTGCCGTACACGGTGCCGAGCAAGGCGCCGTGCGTGAGCCTGTCGTTAACGACTTCAGCATCCAGGTTGCAACCGTAAACGGATCGGGCTCGCAGAGCGCGAACACGGTTCTGCTGCGCACCATCTTCCAGATGGGCGTGCCTGTCTCCGGCAAGAACATGTTCCCCTCGAACATTGCCGGGCTGCCGACCTGGTACACCATTCGCGCCAGCAAGAAGGGTTATATCGCCCGCAAGAAGGAAATCGACTTCCTGGTGGCGATGAATCCCGAGACGGCGAAGGAAGACGTGATGTCGCTGGCGCCGGGCGCGGTCGCGCTTTACGACGAGCCGCTCAAGCTCAACGAGCTGCGCTCCGACCTGATCTTCTATCCCGTGCCCTATGACAAGATCACCGCCGCTGCCTGCCCTGAGTCGAAGCTGCGCAAGCTGGTAAAGAACATGGTGTATGTCGGCGTGGTGGCGCGGCTGCTCAACCTCGACATGACCGAAGTGGAAAAGGCCCTCCGCAAGCAGTTCGCGAAGAAGGTCAAGGCCGCCGAACTCAACTGGGGTGCAGCCAAGGCCGGCTACGAGTATGCTGCCGCGTCGCTCGCCAAGGCCGACCCGTTCACCGTCGAGCGCATGAACAAGACCAGCGGCATGATCATCATCGACGGCAATTCGGCGGCGGCCATCGGCTCCATGTTCGCCGGCGTCACGGTGGTGACGTGGTACCCCATCACGCCTTCTTCGTCGCTCGTCGAGAGTCTCATCGAATACATGAAGGAATACCGTATCGGAGCTGATGGCAAAGCTACTTTTGCCATCGTTCAGGCGGAGGACGAACTCGCCGCAATCGGCATGGTCCTCGGCGCTGGATGGGCCGGAGCGCGCTCCATGACGGCCACTGCTGGCCCTGGCATCTCGCTGATGGCCGAGTTCGCCGGACTGGGCTACTACGTCGAGATTCCCGGAGTTATCTGGGACATCCAGCGTGTAGGCCCATCGACTGGCTTGCCGACCCGCACCGCGCAGGGCGATATCTCATTCGTTGCCAGACTCTCGCACGGCGATACCCGCCATCCCATGCTGATTCCCAGCGATCCCAGTGAATGTTTCAGCATGGCCAGCGAGGCCTTCGACTTGGCCGAGCAACTCCAGACGCCGGTGTTTGTCATGTCCGACCTTGATCTTGGTATGAACAACTGGATGTCGGAGCCATTCCACTATCCCGAGAAGCCGCAGAATCGCGGCAAGGTGCTGACGGCCGAAGACCTCAATCGTTTAGGCGGGTTTGCGCGCTACAAAGATGTGGACGGCGATGCCATCGGCTACCGCACGCTGCCCGGAACCGACCATCCAGCGGGCGCGTGGTTCGCGCGCGGCAGTGGCCACAACGACAAGGCGCAGTACAGCGAGCGTCCCGACGATTACGCCAACAACATGGATCGCCTGGCGAAAAAGTTCGAGACCGCGCGCACCCTGGTTCCCCGCCCCCAGCTCATTCGTAACGACGGCAACGACATCGGCATCATCGCCTACGGAACTTCGCATCACGCCCTGGTGGAAACACTCGACCAGTTGCAGGCTGAGTACGGCGTGAAGGCCGATTACTTGCGCCTGCGAGCGTATCCTTTCACCCGCGAGACGCATGAGTTCATCGCCGCCCACAAGCGGGTTTACATCGTCGATCAGAACCGCGACGCGCAGATGCTGGAGCTGCTGAAGCTCGACATCGCCATCCCGGACATCGTCAAGCTGCGCAGCGTCCGCCACTACAACGGATTGCCCATCGACGCGCGCTCCGTCACCGACGAAATCATCTCCCAGGAGGGCAAGTAAATGGCAGCCATCGCTACCCCACCGCCGCCAGCCAAAACCAATCGCATCGGTCTCACCGTCCTCGACTATCGCGGCGGCAAGACCACGCTGTGCGCCGGTTGCGGCCACAATGCCATCTCCGAACGCATTATCGACGCGTTCTACGAGATGGGCATCGCGCCTGAGCGCGTCATCAAGCTGTCCGGAATCGGCTGCTCGTCGAAGAGTCCGGCGTACTTCATGGGCCGCTCGCACAGTTTCAACTCCGTGCATGGCCGCATGCCGTCGGTGACCACCGGCGCTGTGCTGGCGAATTCGAAGATCGTGGCGCTGGGCGTCAGCGGCGACGGTGACACAGCGTCCATTGGCATCGGGCAGTTCGTGCACCTGATGCGCCGCAATCTGCCGATGATCTACATCATCGAAGACAACGGCGTCTACGGACTCACCAAGGGACAGTTTTCCGCGACCGCCGATCTGGGCTCCAAACTCAAGACAGGCGTCATCAACGACCTGCCGCCGATCGATACTTGCGCCCTGGCCATCATGCTGGGCGCAACCTTCGTCGGCCGTTCGTTCTCCGGCGACAAGCGCCAGCTCCACACCATGTTGAAGGCGGCGCTCTCACACCGCGGCTCGGTCATGCTTGACGTCATCTCGCCTTGCACCACCTTCAACGATCACGAAGGCTCGACCAAGTCCTACAAGTTCGTCAAGGACCACGAAGAGCCCTTGCACGATGTGGATTTTGTGCCCCACTTCCACGATATCGCGGTGGAATACGATGAGGGATCGAGCTTGAATGTCACCATGCACGACGGCTCCTCGTTGCGGTTGAAGAAGCTGGAGCACGATTACGATCCCACCAACAAAGTGGAAGCCGTAAAGCGCTTGATGCAGTCGCACGACGCCGAAGAGGTATTGACCGGCGTGTTGTATGTGAACACTACTGCCCCCAACTTCATCGACATGATCAATATGACGGATGCGCCGCTGGCCACACTGCCGGAGAGCGTGACCCGGCCTTCCCGCGAGGCGTTGGAGGAGTGCATGGAGGAGCTGCGATAGAGCCGCCCGCGGAGCAGCAGCAATTTCAGACGGGCAAGCATCGCTTGCTTCTTGTTCTGATTACTATCGCGTTCTGCGTGGCCCTCTTTCTGCTCTTGGACGCGGCCTACAGCGCGGTCGTTGTGCGCCGCGCTCCGGCCATCAGCGCGCAAGGCACCTGTTTCAAGTCTGATCCCGTACGCCATCATTCGCTACAGGCCGATTGCACCTGCGTCCGGCACTGGGGCAAGAATTCCTATCCTTTCGCAACCAACAATCTGGGATTTCGCGACCAGACTGTACGCCAGGTTCCACCCACGACTGCCCAGCCAAGAATCCTGCTGCTGGGCGACTCCTTTACCGAAGGCATGAGCGCCTGGCCCGACACCTACGTTGGACAGATGGCAGCCCGGTTTCCGCAATATGAATTCCTCAATGGCGGAATTGAGAGCTACGCTCCGTCCAACTATCTCAATGTCGCGCGTCAACTGATGGACAAAGACGTGAAGTTGGATGAGGTGATCGTCTTCATCGACATGTCCGACGCCCAGGACGAAGCCGCCTTCTATCAGGACAAGAACCCTACGGGCGCGGTCGATGGTCCGGCGCGAATCGTTCACAATGACAGCTGGTATGCCAGCCTGCGAGCCTTTATCAGCGAGCACCTTCTAGTGACCAACAGCATCTTCGACCGGCTGGAGCGGCTGGCCGTCAAGCACGGCTTCTATTACCTGAACATTGGGCACGGCCAGCTATTCGATCTGCCGCGTTCGGCGTGGACCTATCGCGCTGTCTCCGACACTGAGCCCTACGAGATTGGCTATGCGCCGCTTGGCCTGGAAGCCGGTCTTCGCAAGGAAGAGTCGAAGATGACGACGTTGTGGACAGAACTTCAGCAGCGCGGCATTCCCATCAGCGTGGTGGTTTATCCCTGGCCGGCGCAAGTTGCGCACGACACCGCCGAGTCGCGGCAGGTAACCATGTGGCGCGATTGGTGCGCCGGCAAATGCAAGCGCTTCATCTCCGTCTTTCCCGAATTTATTGCGGACAAAAGCTCGTGTCCGGCGGGCCAACCGGGCTGCTGGTACCTGAAAGATTTCATCTTTGGCGACGAGCATTATTCTCGTGCGGGTAATGCGCTGGTGGCAGACACCGTAGCCGCCAGTCTGGAAGAGAAACCACCGGCCAAACTTCACTGAGTGCCATGCGGGAAGCTTGGGTTTTGAAAGGGCACGCCTTCAGGCGTGCCACTAAGTTCAAGGAGAATCGCCGGCTTTAGCCGCTGCGGGGATAAGTCCTCAGGGCCTAAAGGCCAATCCCCACGCATCCTGACGGCACGGCTGAAGCCGTGCCCCTTCAACGCCAGAAGATCGCCCATCCTACGCTGGCGCGTCTTTGACGTCGAAGTACTGCGCCATCTTGCGGAATTTGTTGTAACGCGCGTTCAGCAATTCAGCAGTAGGTAATTTCTCCAGCTCAGAGAGCTGTTTGTCCAGGACCTCGGCCAGCGCGTTCGCCGCTGCATCGTAGTCGTGTTGGGCACCGCCGGGCGGTTCGGGGATAACTTCGTCGCAAATTCCCAACTCCAGGTTGTCTTCGGCCGTGATGCGCAGGGCTGCCGCCGCGATATCCTTCTTGCTCGAATCGCGCCACATGATCGAGGCGCAGCCCTCGGGCGAGATCACAGAGTAAATACTGTTCTCCATCATGAGCACGCGGTCAGCAACCGCAATCGCCAGGGCGCCGCCGCTGCCGCCTTCGCCGGTAATGACCGCGATGAACGGAACCGCCAGCCGCGCCATCTCCCGCAAGTTATGCGCTATAGCTTCTGCTTGCCCACGCTCTTCCGCGCCCAATCCCGGATAAGCGCCAACGACGTCGATAAGCGAGATGACGGGGCGTCTCCACTTCTCGGCAAACTTCATCGCCCGCAGCGCTTTGCGATAGCCTTCGGGATTGGGCTGGCCGAAGTTGCGATACACGCGCTGCTTGGTGTCGCGGCCCTTCTGCGTTCCCAGTACCAGCACTTCCCTGCCGCGAAAGCGGGCCATTCCGCAGACCATGGCGGCATCGTCGCCAAATGCGCGGTCACCGTGGATCTCGCTGAAATCAGGAAAAATTCGCTCGATGTAATCCAGTGGATAAGGACGATTGGGATGGCGCGCCAGCTCGGTACGCTCCCAGGGCGTCAGCTGTCCGGACATCTGGCGTCGCAGAGATTCCACGCGTTCATGTAGCCCCTGCAACTGCTTCAGGGCCGCTTGATTGTCTCCGGCCACGCCCTGCAGTTGTTGTATCTGTTCTTCGATTTTCAGCAGTTCTTCTTGCGCTTTTGAGGCAGCTTCCATATTGGGGTCATTTCGCTTGGTGGCCGCCCAGTACACCGCTTCAGCCGCGTACAGCCAGAAGTCCAGCGCGGACAGCATTCCGGATTGCGCAGGCGTCAGCTGGGTTTCGTCAGGCACGCAAATCTCAGCTGTCAGCCGTCAGCTATCAGCCGTCAGCGGTGGCCTACAGCTCTTAGCCTTAGCTGTTAGCAGACAATGTCAAAATCTCAATCCATGACGCGGACACTGCCGCGTCCACACAACTCTTCCACACGATTGATGAAGGCCCGGTCCGGCAACACATTATAGCCTTCTGCCTCCATCACCGCGGTAAAGTCACCCCTGCGTTCCAGATCAAACAGGACGCGGGCGTCGCCCTTGCGCTCGCGACACAAGGCCTGGAGCTCGTCGATGGTGGTGGTCGACGCGCTTTCCAGCGCGACCTTGATACGCAAGTGGGTAGGCAGCTTAGGCCGTGCGTCCTCCAGCGGCGTGATATCGCCGATCATGACCTTGGGATTCGAGCCCTCCTCTACGCGCACGCCGCCCTTAATCAATACCGGCACGGTGAGCTTCAATCGCTCCGCCAGCCTGCGATACGGTTCGGCAAAGCACAGCACATCCACTGAGCCGTTCATGTCCTCAAGCTGTCCCTGCGCGTAGAGGTCGCCCTTCTTCGACTTGGCGACGCGGATGCCTTTGAGGATTCCGCCGACCAGGATTTCGTCCTTGCCAGTGGACGATTTCAGCTCGCCGATGTCGGTGGTCGAGAGCGCGTGGAAGTCCAGCAGCTTTTCCTGATACTTCTCCAGCGGATGGCCGGTGATGAAGAAGCCCAGTATTTCTTTCTCGAAGCCCAGCCGCTGATGCTCATCCCAGTCGGGAGTGTTGGGCAGCGGCTTCTCGTCGACGCGCGTTTCCTCATCCTGCTGGAATACGCCGAAGAGGCCATGCTGTCCCAGTGCGGCGTCCTTTTGCGCCTTCTGGGCGTTGTCCATGGCGCCGTCGACCACAGCCATCAACTGCGCGCGGCGGCCCAGTGGATCCATGGCGCCACTCTTGATCAGCGACTCGACTACGCGCTTGTTCAGCAGATGGAGATCAACGTTCTCGCAGAATTGATAGAACGACTTGAAATTGCCATTCTTCTTGCGCGCCGCCACAATCGATTCGATGGCGTTATGGCCGACATTCTTCACCGCCGCCAGACCGAAGCGGATCGCCTCGCCGTGGGGCGTGAAGTACGCGTCGCTGACGTTGATGTCGGGCGGCTCAACGGGAATGCCCATCTCGCGACACTCGTTGATGTACTTCACCACGTCGTCGGTGCTGCCTGAGACCGAGGTCAGCAACGCGGCCATGAACTCGACCGGATAGTGCGTCTTGAGATACGCCGTCTGATAAGCGAGCAGCGCATACGCAGCCGAGTGCGACTTGTTGAAGCCGTATCCGGCGAACTGCTCCATCAGGTCGAAAATCTTCTCCACCTTCTTTGGCTGGAAGCCTCGCTCGGTGGCGCCGCGCACGAAGCGCTCGCGCTGCTTGGCCATGGCTTCCGGATCCTTCTTGCCCATGGCGCGACGCAGAAGATCGGCTTCTCCCAGCGAGTAGCCAGCCAGCCGGTTGGCGATTTGCATCACCTGCTCCTGATAGACGATGACGCCAAGCGTCTCCTTCAGCATCGTCTCCAGCTCCGGCAGTTCGTATTCGATCTTCTTGCGGCCCCACTTACGCTCAATGAAGTCTTCAATCATGCCGCCCTGGATCGGCCCCGGACGGTAGAGCGCGTTCAACGCGGTGAGGTCTTCGACGGCGGTGGGCTTGTAGCGTCGCAGCACGTCCCTCATGCCATGCGATTCAAACTGGAAGACGCCGGAGGTCAATCCCGTGTGGAAGACCTTCTCGTAAGTCTCGGCGTCATCGAGCGCGAGCGTCTGCAAGTCGAGATGCTCGCCACGGGTCTGCTGAATCAGCCGCAGTGCCGCATCGATGATGGTGAGCGTGGTGAGCCCGAGGAAGTCCATCTTCAGCAGGCCCAGCTTCTCCACCGCCTTCATATCGTAGGCGGTAACAATTTCGTCGTTCTTGGTGCGATGCAGCGGAACCAGTTCGGTCAGCGGCTGCGGCGCAATCACCACGCCGGCAGCGTGAACACCCGCATTGCGTACCAGCCCTTCCAGTTTCTTGGCAGTGTCGATCAGCTCTTTCGTCTGCGGCTCGGTTTCGTAGGCGGCAGCCAGCGGCGGCGAGTCCTTCAACGCCTGGCTCAGCGTGATGTTCAGCGTCGTCGGAATCATCTTGCCGATGCGCTCCACTTCGGCGTAAGGAATGTCCATCGCCCGACCGGAATCCTTGATCGCGGCCTTGGCTGCCATGGTGCCAAAGGTAATGATCTGCGCCACCTGGTCGCGGCCGTACTTCTGGGTAACGTATTCGATGACCTCGCTGCGGCGGTTCATGCAGAAGTCGATATCGATGTCGGGCAGGCTGATGCGCTCCGGATTCAGGAAGCGTTCGAACAGCAGCTCGTTCTGCAGCGGATCGATGTCAGTGATGCTAAGTGCATAGGCCACCAGCGATCCTGCGGCTGATCCGCGACCCGGCCCGACCGGGATGTTGCGTTCCTTGGCGTAGCGGATGAAGTCCCAGACGATAAGAAAGTACCCCGAGAACTGCATCTGGCGGATCATCTCGATCTCGCGCGACAGCCGGTGCTCGTAATCTTCCAGCGACTGTTTCAGGCGGCCCATGGTTTGAAGCTCGCGCAGAACAATCAGACGCTTGGCAAAACCCTCGCGGCTGACATGCTCAAAGTAGTCAGGGATCGAGTAGCCGGCCGGCACTTCGAACTGCGGGAACGGGTCGTGAACTTTTTCCAGCCGCACATTGCAGCGCTCGGCGATCTCCAGCGTGCGCGCCAGCACGCGCTCGTATCCTTGGAAAACCTTTCCCATCTCGGCGGCGCTCTTCACGAAGAACTGATTGCCGTGAAACTTCAGGCGATTGGTGTCGTGGATTGACTTGCCCGTCTGGATGCAGACCATCACGTCCTGGGCGTGCGAATCATCCTCGCAGAGATAATGGCTGTCATTGGTGGCAACCAGAGGCAGGCCCAGTTCCTGTTCCAGCTTCAGCAGGTCTGCCTGAATTCGCTGCTCATCGGGGACACCCTGGTCCTGAATCTCGAGATAAAAATTGCCCTTTCCGAAAATGTCGGTGTAGGTCGTTGCAGCTTCGCGTGCTGCGTTGTACCTGCCTTCGGTCAGGTTCTCGGCAACCTCGCCCTTCAGACATGCCGACAGGCCGATCAACCCCTGCGCGTGCTCGGCGAGAAATTTCTTGCTGATGCGCGGCTTGTAGTAGAAGCCATGTAGCGATGCCTCGGAGACGATCCTCACCAGGTTGCGATAGCCCTGGTCGTTCTCGGCCAGCACAATGAGGTGGTTGTAGCTGTCGCCTTCGGGCGAGGCGCGATGGTCTTCCTTCTTGCAGATGTAGAGCTCGCAGCCCAGGATCGGCTTGACGCCCACTTCCTTCGCGGCGTTGACGAACCTGACCGCGCCGAAGATGTTGCCATGATCGGTCATGGCGACGGCGGGCATGTCGAGTTCTTTGACCCGATCGACCAGGCGCTCGATCTCGCAAGCGCCGTCGAGCATCGAGTAATCGGTGTGCAGATGAAGATGAACGAATTCGGATTGGGGCATCGCTACTTCTATTTTATCGTTTTCGACAGCGTCTGTAGTCTGAGGAAGGTGTGGAAAAAGGGTCTGCAATTATGATTGTGGTGTCCCCGCACGGTCTCAGATTTATTATTGCCGCAACCCACGGCTGAGGCGGTGGGGCTATCATCTTTCGTCTCGCGTTGTTGGGGCTGGATGCACCGTGAATCATACCTTGCTACTCACGCTTGCCGGAGTCATTGCGGGCGCTATTGCCGCGATTTCCGGCTTCGGCATCGGCAGCATTCTGACGCCGCTGCTGGCCGCCTGGATTGGCACCAAGCTGGCGGTCGCAGTTGTTTCGATTCCGCATTTCATCGGGACCGCCCTGCGCTTCGCCGTGATACGCCAGCACGTCGACCGACGTGTGTTGTGGAGCTTCGGCGTCACCAGCGCTGTGGGTGGACTGGCGGGCGCGGTGCTGCACGTCTGGCTGCGCAGCGCAGTCCTCGGCTACGTGTTGGGAGCGTTGCTGGTGTTCGCGGGAATCACTGGCGTCACCGGTCTGGCTTCGCGGATGAGGTTCGGCCGCCGCACCGGATGGATCGCAGGCGCGCTGTCCGGAATGTTTGGCGGGCTGGTCGGCAACCAGGGCGGGATACGCTCGGCGGCGCTCTTGGGCTTCGGCCTTCAGCGCGACGCCTTTGTCGCTACGGCGACGGCAATCGCGCTGCTGGTGGATGTTTTTCGCATGCCGGTGTATGCAGCGTTGCAGTTCCGCGAAATTGTCGCGCAATGGCCGATGGCGGCGATCGCGACGGTCGGAGTGGTCGTGGGAACGCTGTCCGGAAAGTGGATGCTGCGACGTATTCCGCAGAACGTCTTCCGGCTGATGGTGTCGAGCATTATTCTGGCACTGGGAATTTGGATGTTAGTGCATGCGGGAGCGTGAAGCAGTCCCTGCCGGGACCTGAAATCCATTGGCAGCATACCCAGGACTTCGTTCCTTCGACTGCGCTCAGGGCAGGCTCTGGGCTAAACTGGGTCGTCCCTCAAGCGGGACGGCTGCCTGCCAGTGCGTTTTAGATGGCAGTCTTTCGTATGAAGAAAAGCCCTGCTTACATTGCTGCTCACATCCGCCGCGTGCTGGTGGATGGTGCATCCGCGCCGCACACTGAAGAGGTGCAGCGCTTTTTCAAACACGAGATCAAATCGCGCGGTTGGTATACGCACGAGTTGCGCAAGGTTGCGGTGCGCTTTCGGCGCACGATCCTCGCAGAACACGACATCCCCTATTTGCTGCAAGTGGCTGATCAGCTCTTCCGCGGCAATGTGCTGGAAGAAAAAGTATTTGCAGTTGTGATGCTGCAGGGGATTGTCGGCGATTTCGGAGAAGTCGGAATTCAAACTCTTCGAAAGCTGGCTGGATCGCATCAGCTCCTGGGCTGACCATGACGGGTTGGTCAACTACCTGATCGGGCCGATGATTGCCGCCGATGCGACGTTGTTGTCGCGGCCAGCCGCGATGGGCGAAGTCGAAGAAGCGTTGGCATCAACGCGCCGCCGCCGTCAGCCTGATCCACAGCACGCGTCAGCATAAGAATTTCGATGGACATTCAGCGCATCACCGAGATGCTCGCTGCCGAGCGATGACGACATGGTGCAAAAAGGACTGGGCTGGCTGCTGCGCGAGGCCGCCAAAGTCGAATCCGCAGCAGACGGTTACGTACCTGATGACGATTCGCGAGCGCACACCGCGACTGGTGCTGCGCACGGCGTGCGAGACGCTGCCGGCGGCGACGCGGGAGCGGGTGCTGGGTAAGAGAGCGCGGTAAGCGACGACATCCTCGTCATGCAAGCACGATGATTGGGCACAGAAGGAAATGCCCCGCCCTAGCCAAAGGCAGGCTAGAACGCGGCACCCGTGCACGAGCTAAAGGATTATCGATCGTACAGGGGTCCTTCGACTCCGGCGTGCAACGGCCGCACGCCTCCGCTCAGGATGACAGGTCACTATAGGTGCCCACACTCCAATAACTATCCCTTCTGTTCCTCCGTGAACTCGGTGCCTCTGTGGTGAAACGCTCTCTCATTTACAATAGTCCTCGTAATGAATCTTCCCGAAATCCAGGCTGCGCTGCGCGACGGCGGCCACGAGTGCTGGCTGTTCTACGATCATCATCACCGCGATCCTATCGCGTACCGCGTGCTCGGCTTGCCCGCCAACATGCTGGTCACGCGCCGCTGGTTCTACGTCATTCCGGCGAACGGCGAACCGGTGAAGCTGGTACATCGTATCGAGAGCCATCATCTCGACTCGCTGCCCGGTAGCAGGATGGAGTATTCGGCGTGGCAGGAGCTATGGCAAAACCTCGAGACCATGCTAAAGCCGTACCATCGCGTGACGATGCAGTACTCGCCCAACAACCAGATTCCCTACATCTCGCTGGTAGACGCAGGCACGCTGGAGTTGATCCGCAGTTTCGGCAAAGAGATTGTCAGCTCGGCCAATCTTGTGGCTCGCTTCGAGGCAACCCTGACCGAAGCGCAGATGGCGTCGCACTTCAAGGCTCGCGATGCGGTCGACAAGATCACCGCAGCGTTCTTCCAGGAAGTCGGACAGCGTGCGCGCAACGGCGGCACGCACGAGTTCGAAATGCAGCAATGGATCATGGAGGCCTTCAATCGCGACGGCTTGGAAACTTGCGATCCGCCGAATGTCAGCGTCAACGCGCACAGCGGCGATCCGCACTACGAGCCATCCTCGGCTACGTCCGCGCCGATCAAGCAAGGTGACTTCGTGCTGCTCGACATCTGGGCCAGATGCGCTAAGCCCGAAGACTCCGTTTATTACGACATCACCTGGACGGGCGTCGTCGGCTCGCCGAGCGACAAGCAGCGCGAGATCTTCGAGATCGTTCGCGGCGCGCGTGATGTAGGCATCCAAACCGTGCAGAAGGCCTTTGATGCCGAGAAAAAAGATTCACGGCTGGGAAGTGGACAAGGCAACGCGCGAGTTCATCGACGGCAAAGGCTGGGGCAAGTACTTCATCCATCGGACCGGTCACTCCATCACCAGCGATATTCACGGCAACGGCGCGAATCTTGATAATCTGGAGACCAAGGACGATCGCGAGATCCTGCCTAACACCTGCTTCTCGGTGGAGCCGGGCATTTACCTGCCGGAATTTGGCGTGCGCAGCGAGATCAACATGATGACGCGCCACGGCAAGGGCGAAGTGACCGGACGGATCCAGAACGAGTTGGTGCTCATCTGATGGCGCAAAACACAGCAACCATGCAGCGCAACGCGAAGGCCGCGCCGCAGACAAACTCCATGGCCATCATCGCGCCGGTGGCGGGATGGCTGCTGCCCGGCCTCGGACACTTCATTCAAAGGCGCTGGATTCGCGGCCTGCTGCTTATGGCGGCGATCTTCACCATGTTCTTCGCGGGGCTGGCCATGCAGGGCAAGGTGTATTCGTTTAATACTGGCGACCTGCTGGACATCCTGGGCTTCATCGGCGACATTGGCGTCGGGCGCCCTGTACTTTGTGGCGCGCATGATGGATTGGGGCGTCGGCAACATTCATCGCGCCGTGGCCGACTATGGCACCAAGTACATTGTTGTGGCGGGATTGCTGAACATTATCGCCGCCGTTGACGCCCACCACATTGCGATCGGCAAGAAACCATGACCCTCGAACTTTCTCACTTCAATGCCGCCTTGGTATTCGCGCTTTGCGCGTCCACCGTCTTTGGCATCTCGCAACGCAACGCCCCGCGCGACATGTTCCGCTACGGCGCCTATTGCTTCGCACTCTTCATCGGCGGCGTATTGCTCGCTGCCTGGGTGATGTGGGCAATCAAACACTAGAAGGCAGTGGCTAGTGGCCAGTGGCCAGCAAAGAAACTTCGCTGCCAGCAGGTCAAGGGCTGCGATTCCAACTATTCCCTGCTGTCGGCATACAATTCCCCTTTGGACAAGACCCTCCGCATCTACGCATGTTTTCTGCTGGTAGTCACCGCCCTGCCGGCGGCGGCGCGTCTCGCCAAACCGCGCGAACTGGCTCACATCGTGATGCTGCGCTATCAGAATCCCAAACGGCGCAAGCGCGCTCGCATCACCGGCGCCATCTATCTTGGACTGGCGCTGCTGGGTATTCCCTTCCTGCTGTACGCGCAGGCGCGCCAGGCGCGCTGGATTATCATCCTCCTGTTGCTGGTTATGCTCTCGGCTGTGGAATCGTTGTGCAACAGCCGTGTCTCCAACGAAGAGACGCTGGCCCGGCAGAACCGCTTCTTCGGCGGCGTCTACGCATCCATCGCCATTGCCACCGCTCTGTTACTCTTCACCCGATGACCCGCCGCCGCTGGATCGCCGATGAGTTCTCCACTGAGCGCGCCGCCCTGACCGGAGAGCACGCCGCTCACCTGGCGCGAACCTTGCGCGCCCGCGTGGGACAGGAGTTCGAAGTGGCATGCGGAGATCGGGTGCGGCGCGCCACGGTCGCCAGCGTGGCCGATGATCGTGTGGAGTTTGCCCTCGGCGAAGCGATCGCTGCCACTTCCGTCATCCCGATTACACTTCTGCTGGCTGTTTTCAAATTCGATCGCATGGAGTGGGCGATAGAAAAGTGCACCGAACTGAATGTCGCTAATATCATTCCGGTGATCGCACGCCGCACTGAGAAACACCTTGCCGCTGCCTCTGAAAAGCGGGTGGAACGCTGGCGGCGAATCGCACGCGAAGCCTCGGAACAGTCTCGCCGCACCGTGCCCGCCAGCATCGCCGACCCGGTGAAACTTAGCGAAGCTTTGCGGCTTCCTGCATTCTCCAACGCGCCAGCGCCAGCTCCAGCCCCAGATCGATCCGAAGACGCCAGCCCTCCAGCTAGGCTCCGCATTGTGCTCGACGAAACCGAACGCGAGGTGTGGCTTGCGGACATCTTGCGGGAGCATCGCAACTTGCAATCTGTCGCGCTAGCGGTAGGACCGGAAGGCGGCTGGACGACGGACGAATTGCGGAGCTTCGCCACTTCGGAATGGCAATGGCTCTCAGCCTCGTTGGGCGAAACTATCCTGCGCGCCGAAACCGCGGTCATCGCGGCCCTGGCTATCGTACGAGCGGCAAGCTGAGGACGTTATTCGTGCAACCTGGCTGCCGCTTCCAAACATTGTTGGGCGCGTGCGGACTCGCCCAGCGCATTGTAGGCGTCAGCCATGTTCATTAAAGCTCTGCGCCTGACGGCGGGGTTGTTGGTGTTGTTTAAGACCAACTTATATTGAGCAATGGCTGAGGAGAAATCCTGGTGCACCTGCTCGTAAGCCCCGATATTCAGATTGCTGGTTGGATCGGGCGGAAATATCGCTGCCGCTCGGAAGAAATGCGGCATGGCTTCTTCCATTCTGCCTTCTGCCACTAACGCTTCTCCCAGATTATCCTCTGCCACGAAGTTGCGGTTGGTGACCTTAACGGTGTGCGACCACAATGTCACATCGTCTTTCCAGTATGCGATCTGACGATTAGCACCGAGTATCAGTGCTGTCAGGACTGCTAGACCGATCACTGGCAGAACGGCGGCCGGGATATGCCATTGCTGCGCCAGTTCAGCGGCTCCCCAGCAGATCATCACGGAGAGACCGACGAATGGAAGGTACGCATAGCGATCGGCCATCGCCTGCGCACCCACTTGCACCAGACCGATCATAGGTACGAGTGTCCCCAGAAACCAGAGCCATCCGACGAGCAGATAACGATGGCGACGGGCGAGCGCTACGCGAACCGTTATGCCGAGCAGCAAAACCGCGCCTGCCACAGCCTGCCATCCCAAGGCAGCCCTCAGCGGATGGGGATAGAAAAGTGCGAGGCGCGACGGCCAAAAAGCCTTCTCGAGGTACCGGACGTACGAGATTGCGGCGTTTGCCAGCCGCATGTCGAGGGGAATCCTAAACGTGGCGATGGCGCCGCCGGCCCGCTGCGCCTCGACCGTGATCACGGCACTGGCTGCGGAAAGCGCCAACAGCGGAAGCTTCTCCAGGACCAACCAGGAAAGTGTTGCTGCCGGGATGATCGCCGGCTTCGCGGTCGGGGAAGACGACTCTGCGGTGGCGGGAAACATACGCTGGAGCGGCCAGTAATCCCATAACAATAGAACAAATGGCAGAGTGATTACTTGCGGCTTGGACATCAATCCCAACACGAACAGGAACGCGCACAGGCTGTAGCGGGCGATTCGGGGTTGCTGCGCATACCAGCGATAGGCCGCGAGGGCAAGCAGAAAGAACAGCATACTGAGGAGGTTTTTGCGCTCTGCCACCCAAGCAACGGATTCGACGTTGATGGGATGCACGGCGAAGAGCGCAGCCACCATGGCGCTGCGTCCAACGAATCCCGTCGCCCTCAGCAGCACCCAGAACAGCAACAGTACGTTGACGATATGCAGCACCACGTTAACGCCGTGGTGGCCGCTGGGATCGAGACGAAAGAACTGGTAATCCAGCGAGTGCGAGAGCCAGGTGATGGGATGCCAGTTGGCCGCGTCATAGGTGGAAAATGCCCATTTGACAGTTTCCCACGTAAGGCCGCTTTGGACGTGAGAGTTCGCAGTGACGTAAACGCCGTCGTCGAAGTCGCAAAAGGAATAGCCGGTCGCGGGGACGTACACTGCGGCCGTCGCCAGAACAAGAAGCGCTGCGAAGACAAGTGCCAGCGCGTTCGGTGAGGAGAACCGACCCACTATGAGCTTAGGCACGCGGTCGGGCCCAAGTCTTGCTTGCAATGGCTGGCGCTGTTTGTCAACCACTACCTGAACTCCGGAAGGCTGGTCATGCTGAAGGCGCACCGAATCCAAAGGCATCATAACGTAATCGAGTATGGGAGTTCGGAGAATTCTCGCAGACGATGCGAGCCAGGTCACGGTCTCGGCCAATTACAGGATCCTTGTGCTACATTAGCGGCCAGAGGTTCAAGTCAATGCTCCGAAATCCACGATCGATTGTCCTGCCTTGCACAGTTTCGGTCGTGGCGAACCGCTTTCTTGTGGCATCGGCGATGGCACTCGGACTTATGCTTCTCGGGAGTTGCCCCGCAGCCGCCCAGGCGTCTGTCGAATACGGTCACGTTGCGACCGGCAGCAGCACCGCCGGCTCAGCCGGACTCGGCAAGCTCAGCAACAAGCTAGGCGCTGTGCTTTCGCCGGACAATAAGTCTAGTTCGGTACAGACGGTTGCCAAGCAGCCGCAGGCCGCGACCGCTCCGGAAGGTAATCCAGCAGATACGAACCGGCTGGCGCTCGAGCATCAGGCAGGAAAAGAGGCAGCAAAGCTCACTTTGAAGTCTGAACCAGCCAAAGCCACCGTGAGGATTAATGGCAAGCCGGTTGGGCAGACTCCTCTGCTGATCTCCCTGGCTCCCGGCGTCTACAAAATCGAAATGGAAGGGCCACGGATGGAGGTTGGAAAGCAGCAGCTCAACCTGGGTCCCAACGAGACGCGCGAAATCGAGCTGCCCTTGTCGGCTGCGCCCCGCTACCCAAGCCACATTGAGCTGCAGTAAGTATCGCTGACGGACTGAACTCCCTAGGCCCGGCAAAGTTCGGCAAACAACTTCTCCTGGTACTCCTGGGCCACCCCGTCTATGTGGCGAAGAACCTCCCGGTAAGCGTAGAGCGCCATCATCGCCATCAATAAGACGGTCAGAGTCGCGATCCAGGAATTGCCGTAGCGTCGAGCTACCCAGAATGCGCTGACCGCCATTCCCCCGACGAGGATTTGCACTCCCATGCTGATCAGCACTGAGATCTGGGAAGCCCGTTGCCTTCCGAACGTTGAATAATCGAATTTCTTCGGCGAGTAAATTGACAGTAGATTGCCAACCGAGAGGTTTATGGCCGCAGCAAATAACAGGCCGGCGAGCGTGGCGACGGTCAAGATCAGGGCCGGCCTGCCGAAAAGGCCCATGACTACCATCCACACCACTGCCGTTTCTATCACTAGAACGCTGGCATAGGTGACATTCTTCCCCAGCACAATGTCGCGAAATCTCACCGGACATGCATACAGAAACTGGATACCACTGCCGTCTCCCCCAAAGTTGTTGTAGATGAGATTCGTCAATGTCAACAGCGCAAACGCGGCAGCGGCGGGAAACGCCAGGCCGGGGGCACGTTCCGTAAATGCCATCCCCGGCTCCCGTACAGAATTCAGAGGTCCAAAGCGGAAGACGACCAGCATGAAAATCGGCATGATCAAGGTGAGTAACATGGGGCCGCTACGGAGCAGCGTGCGGATCTCTTTTTCGAAAACCGCCGCCACGGGTGACGAGAATCCGGCCAGGTCCCATCCCAACCGTAGCCGGCGATCCTTGGCGAGAAGTGGTCCGGCGGAGGATTCGCTGAGACTCTCGCCCCGATACTGTGCCAGCAGTCGCACGTGCAAGCCATAGGCAACCACCAGCACTGAAACCCCCAGCAGCGCCAATAAACCAAAGCCCGCACGGAATTGCGAGACCGCAACTTTCGCGATGGCGCCGGCGGCGAGTCCCGGAGGAAGAGCTTTCTGCCCACGACTGAGGAGTTCCACCAATCGGCGCACTTCCGGTCGGGGCGTCTTTGTGAAGTATCCCGACAGGGGCCCGATCAACTGAACGCTCAGGAGAAGCACAAGAAATAGAATGCCCATGATTTCGCGCGCCCGGCGCCGAGCCAGCCAGCGTTCGACCCAGGCAAATATCATTTGCATGAACAGGAGATTGAAGGCGGCGAAGGCCAGCAGCACCAGCAAAGTCCAGGGCAGCAGCCGGGGTCTCGCCAACCCCACCCCCACCAGAATCCCACACGACCACAGGCTGCCGAGAGCGGCGGCCGGGTCGGCTGTGCCATAGGCCAGACGTACTAGGAAGTAGGAGCCATAGCTCAGAGGAAAGCGCAGCAGGTCGGACGAGTCCGGGTTGTTGGTGAAGGCAGTCGCCATGATGGGGAAGACTTGCCAGAAGAAGAAAATCGGCCACAACAGCACGACTAGCGCTCCTGGCTTGCCTTCCGCAACGAAGAAGAACGCCGCCGCTCCCATGCCGGCGGCAACCCCAAAGCCAACCACTGCAAACGCCAGCCACACGACGCCGCGCGACATCAGCTCCAGTTTGCCGTGCCGAGTGCGGAGGGAATTAACGAAGAGCCGCCAACGCATCCGGGCAACTGCCTCCAGCAGATTGCCGCGCGCCGTAACCCCGGCTTTAGTCATGATTGATCACAGGCTTTTTCCTGCTTAGATAGGCCGCCGGCAATGTCTTGTCAACCATCATCCCAGCCATGAGAGCTCCTGATCGGTGCGATGCATGCCGCCCACCGTGCGCAGGAAGATCTGCTCGAGGGTCATTGTCTTGCCAGAGGATGCCAATCCGTCGCCAGACAACACAGGCGTCTGTGCCTCCACGCCGGCGCGAAGCTCCTCCAGCGCTCCCTGCGCCACCAGGCGTCCCTGATGAATGATGGCAACATGACTACACAGCCGCTCCACGATCTCCAGAACATGAGAAGTGAGGAAAATCGTGGCCCCACGCGCAATCATTCCTTGCAGCATCACCTTCAAGGTTCCAGCGGCAATGGCATCGACGCCTTCGAAAGGCTCGTCCAGAAAGAGCACCTTGGGCCCGTGAATTACCGCCGCCGCCATCGCCAACTTCTTCTGCATGCCATGTGAATAATCGGTGATCAGCTTCTTCGGCTGTTCGGCCAGCTGCATGAAGTCAAGCAGCTCTACCGTGCGCCTGGCCGCGGTTTCGCGATCCAGTCCGTACATCCGTCCAGCAAAGTTTAGAAACTCATGTCCGGTCAGTCGCCCGAACAGCGCCATCCCTTCGGGGACAACGCCGATCTGCTGCTTCACTTCGACCGAATGCGCCGCAAGATCCAGCCCCAGGATTTCGACCCTCCCCGAGCTGGGCGCAAGCAGGCCGGTGAGCATCTTGATGGTGGTGGACTTCCCTGCCCCGTTCGGGCCCAGAAAGCCAAAAAACTGACCGCGCGACACCCGCAGGTTGATGCCGTCAACGGCAACAAACTCCCCGAAACGGCGGGTCAGACTCTGGGTGCAAATTGTGGCCGCGGCATCCATGAACTGTCCGAATCTAGCACACTCACCTATATCCTCAGGAGCGGGGTTCCTAACCTGACTCACTGTGCCGTACCCTCCCTGCTCCCTTGACTGAGCGTGTAAGATCACAGCTGTTCCCACCTTGAGCATGGCCTGTGTAAACCTGGGCTGACCGTTTAACTCCGTCAGCTCTGACTTTGCCACGAGCGCTTCCGCTGCCGGGCATTGGAGAATGATCGAGTATGCCGAAAAATATTGTCGTTTGCTGTGACGGCACCGGAAATCAGTATGGGTCCGCCAACTCGAACGTCGTAAAGCTCTATTGGACGTTGTCCCCGCAGGACAAGCAATGTGCCTACTATCACCCCGGCGTGGGAACCATGGGAGCGAGGAATGCCCTCAGTGCGCTTGGAAAGTGGTGGACCCAGGTGAGAGGTCTGGCGTTCGGCTATGGCTTTTCCGACCACATCGCCGACGTTTATTCGTTCCTGATGGGAGAGTTCAACCCGGGCGACCAGGTCTTCATCTTCGGCTTTAGTCGAGGTGCTTACACCGCTCGCGCCCTCTGCGGATTGCTGCACATGGTTGGGCTGTTGACGCCAGGAAATGAGGCGCTAATTCCGTACGCTCTGCGGCTTTACAAGAGTAACGATCCCTGCAAGTTTGAGATCGCGGCCGGTTTCAGAACGACTTTCAGTGTCCCTTGCACTCCATATTTCCTGGGATTGTGGGACACCGTGAGCTCGGTCGGGTGGATTCTCGATCCGATTCACACCAAGGGCGGCCACTTACCCTACACCGCAACCCTGCCGGGCATCCCGGTCCTGCGGCACGCAGTATCGATCGACGAGCGTCGCGCGTTTTTTCGTCAGAACCTGATCCATGAACCAGTGCCCGCGGGTCAGAATGTAAAGCAAGTGTGGTTCGCAGGCGTTCACTCAGACGTGGGTGGCAGTTACGCCGAAGCTGAGAGCGGGTTATCGAAAATTGCGCTGCGTTGGATGTTGTGCGAAGCCCAATCCGCGGGCTTGCAACTACATCCACAGAAAGTAATCGATGTATTGGGCGGCGTGGCTCCGTACGTGTCCCCGGACCCTAAGGGAAAGCTGCATGATTCGCTGAATGGTATATGGTGGCTCGGCGAAATCTGGCCTAAGCTCTTCTTCCATCCCGTGCCGGTGCCGGGACAAGCCGCACCGAAATGGAAGCGCGGTATCAGGCTCAACCTGGCGCAGCTCAGGCTCATTCCAAATGGCGCCCATATTCATGAGAGCGTGCTTCACCGGATGCGTGACCAACCAAGCTACAGGCCCAAGAATCTACCGCAGCAATACATCACCGAACCGGAGAACGCCTGCGAACTCACACCGCGGCCCGTGATTGAACAACAGCCATCTGCTCCGCCCAGGATACCGCTGCTTAAGCGCCCCACCGTGGTCGGGGTTCTGGCGTCGTTGGTTGTGTTGGCCATATGTGCGGCTGTAATCGCGATTTTCACCCTACACAACAGTCTGGAGGTGCCGCAGATCGACCGACCTAAGGAGGTCGCCTGGCTTCCCCAGAACTGGACGGAAGACCAGCGTCGCAGCTATTACCACACGGCGCAAGGAAGTGATCTCTTACCTTACGCGTGGTTTCTAGCACTGGAGCAGCCGCGGTTCAGTATCACGGCAGCCCCTCCGTTCAGAGACAACTCCTACTTGCAGGGCTTCGGATTCATTCCTGACGGTGCTTATCAGCAGAATCCGGACGGCTTGCCGGTTGGATTCGCCCGCGACGATCGCTTCGTTGATCCCTACACTGGCCAGAAGACCGTCGTGCTCGGCATCACCTGCTCGGCTTGCCACACCGGCGAGTTGTTCTATAACGGCAAGGCGATTCGGATCGACGCAGGTCCATCGCTGATCGACCTTCAGAAGTTCACTGAGGCTCTGGGTCTCGCGATAACCTGGACGTACTACGATCCTTTGCGCTTCCATCGTTTTGCCAACAGGGTGCTCGGACCCAACCACACGCACGCCGACCAAGCCCTCTTGCGTAAGGCCCTCGCCTACTATCTCGACACCGGCTTTGCCGAATTCAAAGCAACACGCCATCTCTTCCCCACCCCTGAAGGTTACGGCCGCACCGACGCGCTGGCGCGGATCGGCAATTTTGTCTTCGGAACCGAGCTGAACAACAACAAGAACCTGGTAGTCGGCGATGGTCCCGTAAACTTCCCGCCGGTCTGGGATGCATCCTGGATGAACTGGGTGCAATACAACGGCTCCATCCAGCAGCCTATGGGGCGCAACGTGGGCGAAGCACTGGGTGTACGATCGCGCATCAACCTTCTAGGCTATCCGGGCGTGCAGTTCCAGAACACCATTCACGTCGACAACCTCCACGAGATCGAGTTTTGCTCGGCGGCGCTGAGGCTGGAGCGGGCGTCTGGTCGCCAAAGTGGCCGGAGGACATCCTGGGGAAGATTGATACTGAGAAGGCGGCCAAGGGCGAAAAACTCTATAACGAATTATGTCTGCACTGCCACCAGCCGCCCATGCTTTCCGATGACGGCCGCAAGCCGGAGCATTGGACCACGACTGCTGACAGCCAAGGAAAACAATTCTTCAAAGTAACCATGATTCCCCTGGGCGAGATCGGGACCGACCCCAAGGAGGCGCAGAACTTCTACAACCGCACCGCCGATAGCGGGCCGCTGGGACAAGGAATCGTATCTGCCCGCGTCGGACTCAAATACATTACGCAAAAGCTGATCGATCAGTCCTACGCCGAACTCAAGCTTTCGCCGGATCAACAGGCGGAATGGAACGGCTATCGGGACAACGAACTGCTGGCGCCCCTGGCCTACAAGGCGCGCCCGCATAACGGCGTCTGGGCTACGCCCCCTTACCTTCACAATGGTTCGGTTCCCAACCTCTTCGCGCTGCTATCGCCGGTTTCGGAGCGGCCGAAAGTCTTCTATCTCGGCAATAAGCAGTACGATCCCGTCAAGCTCGGCCTCAACACGGATCCCCTCGCAGGCGCCAGTGAGTTTCGTACCGACTTGCCCGGCAATTCGAACGCGGGTCACGAATTCAACGACGGTCCAAAGGGCAACGGCGTGATTGGCCGCAAGCTGTCCGAAGAGGAGCGAATGCAGATTATCGAGTATCTGAAAACGCTCTAAGCGAGATCGCCGCGCGCTTTACTCCTTAAACCCTGGAAGCTCCACTCGTTTTGCAATGTGGTCCTTGATCCAATGGCTGTCCCACCATTCCTTTGGGTCAATCTGGACGCCGTCGAGCTGCATAGCAAAGTGAATGTGGTCGCCTCCGGCCATGCCGGTCATGCCGCTCAGGCCCATGACCTGGCCTCGTTTGACCATGTCGCCTTCGTGCACATCAATCTTGCTCAAGTGGCCGTAGATCGTCTGTAGTCCGTAACCATGGTCGACCACAATGCAGTTGCCGTAGATGCCCAGCGGAGCCGCATATACGACTTTGCCATCGTTCGAGGCTTGCACGCCGACATGCTGCGTGACCGCCAGGTCGTATCCCAGATGAACCTGCTGATCGATCTTCTTGCCGTGATACATGTAGTTTCGTACGTCGGCGAAATTCGCCTCCGCCTGCGAGTGAGGCTGCCGCGTAAAAGGCTGCGACCACAGGAATTTGTCTGCGGTCTTTAGGCGCAGGTCGGAAAGTGTCTTGTTGTTAGCACGACGCATTTCGCTATTGATCTTCACAAAGCGCGCCACCGGATCGCCCGTGCCATTCGGATCTAGCTCGTTGATTACCTTTTGCAGGAATGCGTCGCTCACCTGCAAATCATGCGTGGTGTACTTCGGCTGCTCTTTCTTTGGAAACACGACAACCAGCGGACTGGTCACGTCGTTTCCCGCTCCGTTGGAGGCATAAACCAGCGGCGCGGTTCCCGGCGGCATGTTCCAGGCAAAAGCGAAGAGCGAAAACAGGCCCGGCTTGCCGCCAGGCATTGGCCACGCACGGAATGTCTGGTCGCCGACGCGCACGCCCGCTTCCGTCCAGCTTCCGGAAACACTGAACGTCGCCAGATCAGCCATGCCCAGATAAAGGTAGTGCTGTTCCGAATCGACGCTGACGCTTGGCGGCTGCGTTACCACGCCGACCTCGCGTTCTAAGCGGGCTGTCTTGCGAAGTAGATCGTTCGAAGTGGCTTCCAGGATCAACTTTGCCTTGCCGTCCTTTAGCTGCGGCGTGGTCTTAACGCCTGCCGTAAAGTTGGCCGTGGTGTCCGCCAGGTTGGAGGGTTGCGCCAGCTCAAAGACCTGGTAACGGGCGCCATTTTGCTCGACAAAGGCCGCCAGCCTGCGGACTCCATGCGGATCGTGTATATCGACGGTAATGGGCGTAGCCTGGCCGAGGGTGATGACGGAGGACGGAAGGTCAATGACGGGGGTCGCCGATCGTGCTACCACGAATGCAATCGACACCAAAACTACGAGCACAATTACGACAACGATGACTTTTCGCACAAATCATTGTAGCTCTCACCCCAGTCCGTTGGCGGGAGCCAGGAGCATGGAACTACCCAGCCACTGTTCGCGTACATAGCAAGAGCAGCCGCAGCATCCCGCGGCAGCCCGTGATCGACCTTTGTCCGAGCGGCCCGGAGGCGTAAGACGTGGCTATGTTCAGCGATCAACTCAGACAGGTTGTGCGCCGACTCCATCGGGCCCCTCTGTTTACGACGATTACGCTTCTCACCCTCGCCATCGGTATTGGAGCGAACACGGTGATTTTCAGCGTCGTCGAGGGAGTGCTTTTGAAGCCTTTGCCCTATCGCCATCCGGAGCAATTGATCGGAGTATGGCACACGGCGCCCGGCATCGGGATCAAAGACCTCAACATGTCGCCCTCCGTTTACTTTATCGATCGTGAGCAAAACAGCACGCTACAGGATATTGGCGCCTACGATGGCGATTCGCTGAGCGTTACCGGCGTGGGAGACCCGGAGCACGTGCGCGGACTCGATGTTACCGATGGCATCTTGCCGATTCTGGGCGTGACGCCGGCACTGGGACGTCTGTTCACCCGCCAGGATGATTCGCCGGGCGCACCCGAAACCGTATTGCTCTCCTACGAATACTGGCAGCAGAGATTTGGCGGCGCATCTTCCGTCATCGGCCGCGCGCATCACGGTGGATGGCAAACCGAGAGAAATCATCGGCGTTCTGCCGAAGGGATTTCATTTTCTCGATCAACAGGATGCTGCGCTCGTACTGCCCTTCCAGTGGGACCGCAACAAGACGAAACTCGGCAACTTCAGCCAACGTGCCCTTGCCCGGCTAAAGCCCGGGGTCACCATGGCGCAGGCCAATGCGGACATGGCTCGCCTGCTTCCCGTGGTCATGCGGAGTTTCCCGGCGCCGGAAGGCTTCAGCGCAAGCCTCTTCGAAAAAGCGCACATTGCCCCGAACCTCCGACCGCTGAAGAAAGACGTTGTCGGCGATGTGGGCAACGTTTTGTGGGTGTTGATGGGTTCCATCGTCCTGGTGCTGCTGGTGGCCTGCGCGAATGTTGCGAACCTGCTGCTGGTGCGGGTCGAAGGACGCCGTCAGGAACTGGCGATCCGCTCGGCCTTAGGAGCCGGGTGGGGACGAATCGCCGAAGGAACTGCTCTTCGAGAGCCTGGTGCTTGGCGTGGCAGGCAGCCTGATCGGCCTGGCGCTTGCCTATGGCGCGCTTCGCGTTCTGGTAGCGATCGCGCCCACTGGTCTTCCCCGCCTTCACGAAATCGGCATCGACTTTCCGGTATTGCTGTTCACACTTTTTCTCGCACTCTTCACCAGCCTTTTGATCGGCGCCATTCCCGTTATCAAGTATGCAGGCGCGAGTTTGAACAGCGCGCTTCGCGAAGGCGGCCGCGCGCTCAGCCAGAGCCGCGAGCGGCATCGCGCGCGGAAGGCGCTGGTGGTGGTGCAAGTAGCACTCGCGCTGGTGCTTCTGATCTGCTCAGGACTCATGATTCGGACGTTCCGCGCTTTGATCCACGTTTCTCCGGGCTTCGACGCGCCGGATGCAAGTACAAACATTCCGCTTCTATATTCCCGAAACGCAGATTCCCGATTCGCAGGCGGAGCGCGTGGTGCGGATGCAGCAAGACATTCTGGACAAACTGAAGGCGATTCCCGGCGTTTCTTCGGTCAGTTTTTCCAGCGCTGTACCTATGGACGGATACGACTCGAACGATGTGCTGTTTGCAGAAGACCACGCATACGCCGAGGGCGAGCTTCCGCCAATTCGCCGATTCAAATTCATTTCGCCCGGATCTTTCGCGACGCTCGGCACGCGGCTGGTTGCCGGCCGCGACCTCACCTGGACGGAAACGTACGGGAAGAGACCCGTCGCGATCATTTCGGAGAATTTCGCGCGCGAGTATTGGCATGATCCGAACAACGCTCTGGGCAAGAGAATTCGCGTCGCAAACACGGACGACTGGCGCGAAATCATCGGCGTTGTTCAAGACGTACACGATGATGGCGTAGACCAGGCCGCGCCCACCACCGTGTACTGGCCACCTGATGCAGGAGGGGTTTGAAGGTCAAAAGCTGGAGCTGCGGCGGGGCATGGCTTTCGCCATTCGCAGTCCACGCGCCGGCTCACAGGCCTTTGTGAAAGAAGTCCAGCACAGTGTCTGGGCGATCAATCCCAACGTACCTCTGGCAGACGTTTCGACGCTGGGTGAACTCTATACGAAGTCTATGGCGCGAACTTCCTTCACCCTGGTAATGCTGTGCGTTGCGGGCGGCATGGCACTGCTGCTTGGGATCGTCGGAATTTACGGTGTCATCTCGTACTCGGTCTCGCAGCGCACCCGCGAGATCGGCATTCGCATGGCGCTCGGCGCACAACGAAGCGCTCTGACCGCGATGTTTGTCCGGCAAGGATTAGTGCTTACGAGTATCGGCGTAGGATGTGGGTTGGTGGTCGCATTTATTGTGATGCGGCTCATGTCGTCACTTCTGTTCAACGTGAGTCCCATCGATCCGCTCACTTACGCTACTATCACCGCTTGTGTCGTCGCAGCCGCTTATTTTGCCTGTTATCTGCCCTCCCGGCGGGCAGCGGCCGTTGACCCGGCCAACGCACTGCGGTCCGAGTAACCTGAGGGATTCACGCCAGGCAACGAAACCCGCCCTTGACTGCCCTTCCGTCGCACCGGCAGCCCCAAGGAACCGCCTCAGATCTCCACGTCGCCCTCCAAGTAGAAAACGCAAGAGCCTTCCAGTTCAACCCGATCACCGGCCAGGCGGCAGACAACTTCTCCGCCGCGTCGCGAAGCCTGGAAGGCGCGAAACTCTGTCTTCTTTAGTCGTTGGGCCCAATAGGGTGTGAGCATGCAGTGAGCGGCGCCGGTCACTGGATCTTCCGGGATGCCCTTCGCCGGCGCGAAGTAGCGACTGACGAAGTCATAAGTTCCGTCTCCTGGCGCGGTCACGATCACGCCCGGCCGGCCCATGTGGGCCAGCGGCGTCATGTCAGGAGCAAGCTGCCGCACAACCTCCGCGCTCTCCAGCAAAACCATGTAGTTAAACGCATTGGCGAAAACCTCGAGTGGCGCGACGCCCAGGGCTTCGTCCAAACCCGGCGGTGTCGGACTCGGCTCGGACAAGCGCGCCGGAAAATCCATGACGTAACCCGCTGCCCTACGGTTCACCGTCAGAGGTCCGCTTGCCGAGCGGAAAACTACCTTGCGGCGGTCAGGCTGCAGCCGCTCCAGGACCACCGCTGCGCTGGCCAAGGTCGCATGACCGCAAAGCGGCACTTCGGTTAGGGGTGTGAACCAGCGCAAACGATAGTCGTCGCCTTCGGGAACCATAAACGCCGTCTCGGAGAGGTTGTTCTCGGCGGCAATGGCATGCAGCATGGCGTCGTCCGGAAAGCTATCCATGAGCATCACTGCAGCGGGATTTCCTGTGAACCGCCGAATGGCGAATGCGTCAACCTGGAATATCCGAATGCGCATTGGGAACGGCCTGTTGGAACGGGTGGGCTAAAGACCCAAAGATATAGCTAATGTGACCGCGGAGATGCCTGGAGCACAGCGAACTGAGACATCGCGGCGACGAACTAAGATTGTCCGCTGGCGAGCCGCAATCCTAAAATCGTACGGGCCAACCAAACCGCGAAAGCGGATTCGCGCCCCTTATTTCACGGCGTCAACAGTTTTGTCGGTGCCCGTTTTGACGGCTTTTCCCGTGTCCTTGCCGGCCGTGCCCACAGCGTTGCCCGTCTTGCTGGCTGCTTTCGTGGTGCCGTGAGCAACATCTTTGCTAGTGTCCTTGGTCACGTCAGCAGTTTTGGTGGCTGCCTTCGTGGTGCCGTGGGCGACGTCCTTGCTGGCGTCTTTGGTTACGTCAGCAGTTTTGTCGGCGGCCTTTTTGGTGTCCTTCACCAGGTCCTGCGCGCAAACGGCAGTCCCGACTGTGAGGGCGGCTACAGCTACAGCGATCAGTATTGCCTTCATTGCGACTCTCCTTGGTTCAAGAACTGGGAAGCCTACGCCGACAAACTGCCGGGCGGGAATCCGCTGGGATGCGTTTGAGAATTACTCCACTCTTAACCCGAGATTTTAGGAGAATATCACGCGAGAACACCAGGCGAACCTCCCAAACCAGCAACTTTGCTCGAACCACGTGAGGATGGTGGGATCCTTTAGCCCAAGGCCACTAATATAGGATGGGATGGCGTGCCAGCGTTAATCCTGATGAACGTGAGAGTGGGAACAGGCCTGATCGCCATGGCGTTACGCTTGCATCTCGGCCAGGTCATCTTCCTGTTCATCGCGGCAACCATCGCGGGAACGTTAAACGCGGTGGCCGGGGGCGGCACTTTTATTTCATTCCCTGCACTGCTAGCTACAGGTATGCCGGCCGTAGAGGCCAACGCGACGAACACGGTTGCCTTGTGGCCCGGGTTGGCAGCCAGCACCGGTGCCTACGTGAGACGGCTGGACGTGCCGCGACGTTTGTTGGTTCCCATGCTGCTGACGAGCGTGGTCGGAGGATTGGCCGGCTCGCTGTTGCTGCTCAAGACGCCCCAGCATGTTTTCCTGCATCTCGTTCCCTGGCTGCTGCTGAGTGGCACCTTGCTGTTCGCCTTCGGCAACAATATCCGCACCATCGCGGGCAAGTCCGCCGTTATGGATAATTGGCGGAAAGCGTCGTGGCAGGTAGTCACCGTGATTTCATTTGTGGAGTTGCTGATTGCAATCTACGGCGGATATTTCGGCGCGGGAATCGGGTTCATTACTCTGGGAATGTTGGCGGCCTTGGGCATGCGTGACGTCCATGCCATGGGTGCGATCCGGACGTTGCTTGCCGTGGTGATTAATGCGGCCGCAGTGCTGATGTTCATTCTGGCGCGCGCCGTGTTCTGGCCGCACTGCCTGGTGATGATTGCCGGTTCGCTGGTCGGCGGCTGGTTCGGCGCGCACTACGCGCAAAAAGCCGACCCCCAGAAAGTTCGGCGCGTTGTGATTGCCATCGGGGTAGCGATGAGCGCCTATTACTTCATCACTGTACGTTAGCCTGCGAGGGGATTCGGTGTCGCTGCGCATGAGCGATCGATGCGCTTTACGGCAGTATTAAGCTGCTTCTTGACCATAATCAGGTAAACTAATTAGATGGCGAGGGGGCAGCCGATTGGTCGCTGTTTCCCGCGATGCCTTCGTTCCGTTTGACCTTGAAGTTCCAATGAGACTGCGTAGCTGAACCTGAGCACAGCCCTCCATTGACTCATTTACGATGCCTTCTGCATTGCATCCAACGATGATAGCCAGAGGTGTGAAATTGAATCCGCAGTTCTTTATACGGAGAGATACTTAGCATGGCCACTACGACGATAGAAGTTGATGCAGCCGCGAGTAATTGCAGAAACACGAAGCTGGAGCGCTGGGTCGAAGAAGTGGCGACGACTGTGCAAGCCCGATCGGATTCACTGGTGCGACGGTTCGCCGGAGGAATACCGCGATGCGCTGCGGCTGCTGGTCCTCACCGGAACCGCGATTCCCCTCGACCCCGCGAAGCGTCCCAACAGCTTCCTGGTCCGCTCCGATCCCGCGGATGTAGCCCGCGTTGAAGAGCTGACTTTTATCTGCTCGCGAACCAAGGAAGAGGCCGGCCCGACCAACAACTGGGAAGATCCGGCGAAGATGAAGCAGAAGCTGACCGGGATTGTTCGCCGGTTCGATGGTGGGACGCACGATGTACGTCGTTCCCTACAGTCTGGGCCCGATCGGCTCGCCCAGCGCAAAGATCGGAGTGGAGATCACGGACTCAGCCTACGTCGTCGTCAGCATGCACATCATGACCAGGGTAGGAAGCCGGGTGCTTGAGGCTCTCGGCGAAGATGGCGAGTTTGTGCGCGGACTGCACTCGGTCGGCTTCCCGCTAGGCCCCAATCAGCCGGACGCGACATGGCGCTGCAATGCGAAGGATAAGTACATCTGCCATTTTCCGGAGACGCGCGAGATCTGGTCGTATGGTTCTGGCTACGGTGGCAACGCCTTGCTGGCGAAGAAGTGTCACGCGCTGCGCATCGCATCGGTGCAAGCGCGCGACGAAGGCTGGATGGCGGAGCATATGCTGATCCTCAAGCTGATCAGCCCAGCCGGTCAGGTGAAGTACATCACCGGCGCCTTCCCGTCGGCGTGCGGCAAGACCAACTTGTCGATGCTGATCCCTACGATTCCCGGTTGGAAGGTGGAGGCCATCGGCGATGACATTGCCTGGATGAAATTCGGCGCGGATGGCCGGCTTTACGCCATCAATCCGGAGTACGGCTTCTTCGGCGTGGCGCCGGGCACGAGCATGAAGTCGAATGCCAACGCCATGCGCACCGTAACCGAGAACTCCATCTTCACCAATTGCGCCATGACGCTTCGACGGCGACGTGTGGTGGGAGGGAATGACCGATCAGAAGCCGTCCGAGTTGGTGGATTGGCTGCGACGGCCATGGACCCCGGACTCAGGACGGAAGGCAGCGCACCCGAATGCGCGGTTTACAGTTGCCGCCAGCAGTGTCCGGCGATCGCTCCCGAATGGGAGGATCCGAAAGGCGTGCCGATCGATGCGATCCTGTTCGGTGGACGGCGTGCGGGAATTGTTCCGCTGGTCACAGAGGCATTCAATTGGCAGCACGGTACTTTCCTGGGAGCAACGGTCAGCAGCGAGACGACCGCCGCCATAGCTGGAAAAGTGGGACAGCTGCGCCGCGATCCCATGGCTATGCTGGCGTTTTGCGGCTATCACATGGGCGACTACTTTGCGCATTGGCTCAAGATGGGCAACGCCCGGATCTCATCGAAGCTGCCGAAGATTTTCTACGTCAACTGGTTTCGCCAGGACCAGAACGGCAAGTTCCTATGGCCGGGCTATGGTGAAAATAGCCGCGTGTTGAAATGGATTTTCGAGCGCTGCGACGGTAAAGTGCATGCCAAGGACACTCCGATCGGACGGATTCCCGAGGTGGCCGATCTTGACACCAGCGGACTGCAAATGACTCCGGAGAACCTGGCAGCGCTGCTGGGTGTCGACATCGGTGGCTGGCTGGCTGAGGTGCCGTTGATGAAGGAGCACTTTGCCCATTTCGGCAGCCATCTACCGGAAGGACTGAATCTTGAGCTGAAGGCTCTCGAGGAGCGTCTGCTGGCGGCGAAGGGCTAGTGACCCTAAGCAGCGGTCAATCACCCAATGCCGCGACAAAAGTCGGTACGGATTGAAGTAAGCGACCTTGCAGGCGGCTCAGTGCCTACACCGCCGTTCTGAGACCATCAGCCTTTGACGGGCCTGCGACGTCCACTCCTTTTTCTGAATCTCTGACGACGCGAGCGGCCAGAGGCTTCAGCCATAGCAAGGCCATAAACGCGGCCACTACATCGCAGATAATCATCGCCCAGAAGACCTTTGCCCAGGAGCCGGTCCTGGCATAGATCCAGGCGGCGCCCGGTCCGGCGAAGGCCGCCGCTACTCCTTTTGCGGTGTAAACAACTCCATAGTTGGTGGTCGCCCACTTACTTCCATAAAGGTCGGCGGTGAGCGATGGAAACAACGAGAAGATATTCCCCCAGGCAAAGAAACAGAGGCCCGACAACACCACAAACCAGATAGGGTGAGCGATCAATTGGAGGAGGGCATACACCGCGATCGCTTCCAGAATGAAAGCTATGAAAATGGCGTTCTCGCGGCCGATATGATCTGAGACCCATCCCCAGAAGGGGCGAGTGAGTCCGTTCAGCATCCGGTCGACGGTAATCGCCAGCACTACGGCGGTCATTCCGAAAGCCACCACGATCTTGTCCACATGGTAGGAAGAAGCCATGGGATTCAGTTGCGCTGTAACCACCAGACCACCGAAGGCCAGCATGGTCATCATCAGATAGATCACGTAGAAGGTCGGCTGACGCACCATCTCGCAACGGCGTCATGTCGGCAACCGCGGTGTTCACCTTGGACTTTGATCTTCGCTACCTTGGCCTCCCAGTTGGGCGGCTTCCAGCCCACCGGAGGCCTGGCTAGAAACAGAGCAGCCAGCAGCACCACGAATCCCTGGGCAATTCCCCAGACAATGAACGTGTGCTGATAGCCCGAGGTTTTCATCATGGTGGCGATAGGAGCGATCGTCGTGGCCGTGCCTATGCCGTAGGCTCCGGCGGTCAAGCCGACGCACAGACCGCGATGGTCCGGAAACCACTTCAGCGCATTGCCAACCGTTCCCCCGTAAACGATGCCGGCGCCGATACCACCCAGTCCGTACCAGAAGTACAGGCCGCTGATCGTCTCCGCGTATCCCGAGCCAATCCAGCCCAGGGCAACCATGATGGATCCCGCACCCAGCATCAGCCGGGGTCCGATCCGGTCGACCAGGTATCCTTCAAAGGGCACGAGCCAGGTCTCCAAAGCGATGAACAAGGTAAAAGTCCATTGCACCGCGACCAGCGAGACGTGGAGATGCGCCTGTATGGGCTTGGTAAAGAGGGTCCAGGCATATTGCAGGTTCGCGATCGCCATCATCGCGACGATGCCGGCTGTGAGTTGGATCCAGCGATTGGGAATACGCGAGGGGTGAATCAGAGCGGCCGGAGCTTCAGCCATCGTTTAGCCTCCATGACAGCGCGTTGAACATCAACTGAGTACTGGTAGCAGGCGCAGGGAACCTTCACGCAATCTCTGCGCTGCAGAATCCGGTGTGTCGACTACTCTACTGTCCGGCGCGCCATAGCTGGACGGCGCCCACTTCAACCCCATTAGCAGCAAGCGGTGATATACTGGTCCGGTGACCGAACCACTTTCGGCAGCACGAAAGTTAGCAGCACTCCTCATAGCCTGTCAAGCATTTCCTCCGACCCTTACTTTGCGCGACGGCGAGACGCGTTCTGCCCGGGCGCTTTCCTGTGATTCCAGCCATCAGGGTGGCATGTGACCCATGGAAAAGCTTGAGAGCGCAGATCGAGACCTACCTATCCCGCCTCGATGGCCTTATCCGTCGCGGGCGTGAGGTTCGCGACGCGTTGGCGCGTGATCCCTCCAACAGTTCGGCGATCGCGGCCACTCGCGCCTGGCAGGAAGACTGTGGAGTAACCATCAATCAATTGTCCGGAGGCAGCAAAGCCCATTGGCTTGCCCGGTCGTTTAGCGAAGCCTTCCTGATGCGCTCGGCGGACGGCGTGCCGTCGAAGGAGCGCCGCCGGTTGCAGATTCTCAACCGGCTGCTCGGCGTTCTTGAACAAGCCGTTGGCTCGCTCTCTCGAATGGAGGATGGCCCGGTCGTATCTGCATCACCAGAGGCGCCGCCGTCTCGCCGCTTCGATTTCGTCCACAACCCCGAGCTCCGGCCCGTTCTCGAGCAGGCCTACACCGATGGCCGGCGCGCCTTCGAGCAAGGCGACTATGACCTGGCGCTATTCACTTCCTGTGGAATCCTGGAAGCCATTGTGACCGATGCGCTGGAACACAAGGGGTTCCGTGCCCTGACGGCAGCGGACGCGCCCGCGGGCAGGATTGCCGATTGGTCATTCGAGACGCGACTCGTGGTCGCGGAGAAAACAGGACTCATTCGGGGCGGTTGCGCGCGCCTGCCGGCAGTCGCGCGAGGATATCGAGACATCGCCAATGGCAACGGTCAGAATGGATCAAAAGCGGCAATTTCCGAAGCGCGAGGCACGCCTGACCGGACAGGTGCTTCACGTCGTGATGCGAGATTTGAATCCAGGACGGTAGGAAGCGGAGATTACTCAGCGTCAATCTTCCAGGTCTTGCCGGAAGACCGGTTGCATGGGATCGAGGCTGCCGTCGATGACGCCCCTCAGCAACTGTTGGTACGCCTCCGTCGCCTCGGGCAAGGAGGCATAGCCGCGTTCGCGCTGCAAGCCACCGTTGACCGAATAGACCAGGGTGAAATAGCGGCCTGAGGAATACTGGATTTCCAGCAACTTGCTGGGCATCTCGGGATCGCCCTTCTGCCCCAACACGTCCATCAGCGCCACCGTCCACTGCCTGCCCTTCGGGTCGCTAACGACCTCGCGCTCGAGGAATTGCCAATCGTCCATGCTCCACAAAGGCATAGTCATTCCAGCAGTGAGCAGCGCAGTCGCAACGTGCGCTCCGGTGAATGGTTTCCGCACCAGCAACACTCTGCTGGCATTCCGGGAACGCAAGCGCTCTTCCGCCATCTCCGGCGTGTCGCTGATGATGACGACCGGAAGCTCGGCGTGCCTGGGATCGCTGACGCACGCTGTCGAAGAGCGACTCGCTCATGTCGAAGCTGGTGCAGTCGAGCACCAGCGCATCGGCGCGTTGCTCCACGAGCAACTCATTGATGGCGGTGGTGTATCCGGTGGCGAAGACCTCGTAGCCGCGGTCGCGCAACGCAAACGTCAGAAGCTCGGCGATCTCCGGCGTGTCGTCGATGAGCAGGATGCGCGGCAACAGTACCTACTTCTTGCCCGTTCCGGCGCCAGGCAGCCGCGGTTTCTTGCCTTCGCAGGGCTCCAGATCCATGACCCACACCCGCCCGCCGGCGGTGTAGTAGGCGCGCTGATCGTTCTCGATCATCGCCCCCCAAGCCTCCAGCGTGCGCATCGCGAACGTGTATCCCTCGAAGTTGTTGCGCGCGTGGTTCAGCACTTCATTGGTGTGCCAGTTGTCGGTGAGGATGGCGTCGCCGGCGTGCACGCGCAGCACGGTGTAGTAGCGGTCGAAGGCCGCTTCCGGTCGAACGTCGCGCGTCGAACCGCGTTTCTTGCCTTCGCTGACGATATAGCTTTCCTGGCCCTCAGGTTCGACTTCCGGTTCCGTTGCTTTGGTGTTCATAGGGTTTGCGCCACCGCCTCCGCTGCAACTGCCGACGCCATATCGACCAGGTTTTTCGCATCCGCGGCCTGGATCAAGGCCTCGGGCAGCTCGACACCCATCATGCGCCATTGCTCGTTGGCGAACTTCTGCAATGTCGCAATGTGCTCGGCGTGAAGATGGCCGAAGCGTCCTTGCAATTTCAAGTACTCGGATACCGGCCGCATGCTTTGCGGACGGAAGCTGTAATCGAACGCACGCTTCTCCGGGATTCCACTCCCACATCGGGTAGAGTCCGCATTCCACGACCAGCCGGCCAAGATCGATCGACCGCGGCGTCTCGTAGACAAAGCCCTTCTGGCAGGGAGTGTAGACCATCAGGTAGGCAGCGCCGCGGTGGTTCAGTCCCTTGCGGACTTTGTTCATCAAGTCGATGGGATAGCCCACGCTGGCAGTCGCCACATAGCAATGAGGATGGCCAGCCGCCATCATGCGGGCGAGGTCTTTGGGAAACAGCGTCTTCGCCTCCGGAACTTTCGGGCCGGGAGGCGAGAAAGTCGTCATGCCGCCGTAGGGCGTGCGCGACGACGCCTGGATGCCGGTGTTGGCGTACTGCTCGTTGTCGTAGCAGATGATCAGGCAGTCGTGATTGCGATAGAGCGCGCCGGAAATCGAGGCGAGGCCGATATCGGACGCGCTGCCGTCGCCCGCTTCGCAGATGATGTTTGGAAACGTGCCCTTCCACTTGCCCTTGCGGATCATGGCTTCATAGGCGGCGGCGACGCCCGCGGTGAAGCTGCCCGCGCTGCCAATCTGGGTGTGCGCCCAGGGCACATTGTAGGGCGTACACAAATACGAACTGTTGGCGACATACATGCAGCCCGTCGGTCCCACCAGGATCGTGTTGTCGCCTGCCGCCTTGCTCGTCATCCGATACTGGATGGAAGGCCCGCAGCCGGCACAGGTGCGGTGGCCGGGAACGAACGGTTCGCTCGACGGTAATTCAGGGTTGTAGAAACGCGCTCCCTGGTTCGGGCTGTCGAGAATTGGCAGCAGCTGCCGCTCAACTTCAATGGTCCATTTCATTCTTCATGCAGGCTTGCCTCATCACGGTCGCAGTGCGTCCGCCGTGTTTCTGGCGCCCAGGCTGCATGCGTTGTAGACTTTGCACAGCCCTCGATACTCGCGCTAAGCCAACAATCCTCCTTCTATGCTTTCTCCTCAGCAATCTCACCGACCCAATGCGTGCGTTTTTCGATTTTCCCGCGTTTCATCGCTTCGGTCATCTTCTGCGTCATCCAGTAGAACTCTTTCAGCACGATGGCCTCACCGCCCAGGCCAGCCATGAACGAGACCACCAGCGGCCGTGACGGGCTTTCGTAAAGGGCCGCGCAGACCTCGGCATAGAGCGAGCCGCCGCTGCTCACGCTGCCCAGACCCAGGTTGGTTTCGATCACGCCCACCACTTTGAACTTGCTGAGGGTCTCGTTCACGCGATCGGTCGGGATACGGCCGGATAGTCCGCAACCGCACCAGGCCAACTTTTATGCCGTTGTCGCGCATGTGTTGAATCGCAAATCGCGCCGTCACCGCGTGGCCGCCCTGCATGAAGAAGACTACCTCGGCGTCGTCGGTCATGAACTCTTCGACCCAGGGATCGTAACGCCGCCCGAAGATCTTCGCGAACTCGTCGTGGACCTCCTCGATGACCGCCATCGATTCTTCCATGGCGCGCGCGCGCTCCAACTGAAGCGGCGGACCCTGTTCCGGCATGATCTGCGGGCCGTGCGATACCGGATGCCGCGGATCGAGCGGGTACGGATGCTTGTACGGCGGCAGGAATTCCTTCACCTGCCCGGGTCTGGCAACTCGACGTCGGTGGTGATGTGAGAGACGAAGAAACCGTCCTGGCAAACCATCTGGGGCAGGAGCACGCGCGGGTCCTCGCCGATGCGATAGGCCATCAGGTGATTGTCGAATGCCTCCTGCGCGTCGCACGACCAGCCCATGAGCCAGCCCATGTCGCGCGTCGACAGCGCGTCCGTATGCTCGGAACCAAAATCGCCGGGCGGATCGAGCGTGCGGTCGGCGATCATCATCTGCACCGGCATACGACTGCCCGAGATCGGCGAATAAAGCTCGTAGGCAAACTGCACGCCGACTCCCGAGCTGCCGGTGAAAACGCGGGCGCCGCTCGACGAAGCGCCATGCGCGATGCTTAATTGCGAGTGCTCGCTGTCGGCCACGATGTACTCGGCATCGAGTTCTCCGTTGGCCACCATTTGCGCCAGGGCCATCATCGTCGCAGTGTAAGGCCGGATGGGATAGGCCGTAATCACATCGACATCAGCATACTTGGCGGCTTGCGCCGCTGCGACGCAGCCGTTGATCCGCACCATTTTCTTTCTTGCTACCGTAGCTGTCGCCATCATTAACTCCGCGTGGTTCGCCCGTGGCGAACGTTGCTCTAGATATTCTTTGCTGGCCGATCCGCCAAATGTCGCAACTCCTCCGCCTGCCGTCCATGCAACCCCGGCGAGATGGCGAAGGCGGTATCCATTCGCACCACGCCCGTGTCGAAGTCCAGTTCGGGCACGCCTTCAAGGCAGCCCGTCGGACATTCCTCGATGCAGACGCGGCAGCCTTTGCAGTAGTCGACCAGAATCTTATAGAGGCCGTTCGACCGCTCACCGCGAACGATGCAAGGCTCTGGACAGACCAGATAACAGTTGTCGCAGGCATTGCAGGTGCCACAACTGAAACAGCGACTGGCCTCCTCGACCGCCTGTTCTTCTGAAAATGCCTGGATCACTTCCTCCTGCGTTTTTTTTCGGCTTGCCGGCGGCAGCAGGGTTTGCTGGACGCGGGGGAAGTGCGGGAAGTACGTCATGTTCATGCGGTTCAAATCGAAGATGACGTCGACCGGAATTGTGCGCGGCTGCAACGGCTCCCCACGCAGCACCTTATCCAGATTGAAGGCAACGCGCTTCCCGTCGCCTACGGCATTCACCACCATCAGCGGCTGACCCGAACCCAGCTGCACCACGTCGCCTGCGGCAAAAAAGTTGGTGTCACCGAGTCGCCCGAAGCGGTCGATCTTGATGGTGCCGCGTTCGGTCTTGAACTCGTCCGGCAACCAACTAAGCGACGCCCGTTGTCCCACCGCGATAATCACGTTGTCGACGACGAAATGTTCAGCCGGCGCTTCGCGATCAATGTTGATCGGCGAGGCATTGATGGCGCCTGAGAATCGGGCGGGATGCAACTTGCAAGCGCTTCAACCTTGCCATTGCCATGTACCGCGGTCACCGCCCGCCCGTGCAACAGCTCCACGCCTTCTTCCAGCATGTCGTGCAGATCTTCGGGGACAGCCGGCATTTCTTCGTGGTTGGACTCCACCGTGATCATGGTCACTTCCACGGCGCCTTGCCGCAAGCGCTTCGCGGGCGCAGTCGATCGCCGTATTTCCCCCTCCGATGACGGCGACACGAGCCCCCGAGCTTCACCTTGGATGTGCCCATGCCAATGTCGCGGAGGAACGGAAGTCCGTAGTGCACGCCTTCTTTATCTTCGCCCTCGGCCCGCACGCTGTTGGGGTCGATGAGACCGACGGCCAGCACACAGGCGTCGTAGTTCTTCTTCAAGTCGTCCCAACTCACGTCCTTGCCGACTTCAACGTTGGTCTTGATTGTCACCCCGAGCTCGACCAGGCGCTCGATCTCGCGATCAAGCACATCCTGCGGCAGCACCCAATCCGGAATGCCACCACGATTGAGTCCGCCGGCTTTCGGCGATTTCTCCAGCATCGTCACCTGGTAGCCGAGGCGTGCAAGTTGGTAGGCGGCGCTGTGGCCGGCGGGACCCGAGCCGACAACGGCGACTTTCTTGCCATTGGGCTTCCCGGCTTTCACTACGTCATGAGTTAATGCCTGCCCCAGATCGCCGAGAAAGCGCTCGACCGCGCGAATCGAGATGGCCTCATCGTACTGCCCACGATTGCAGGCCTGCTCGCACGGGTGATAGCACACGCGTCCGGTGACCGACGGGAAGGGCATGTCTTCCTTGATGAGCGCGTAGGCGTCCAGATATTTGCCGCGCTTCACCAGGTCGAGATAGCCCTGGATCTTTTCGTTGGTCCCGCAAGCGTTGTTGCAAGGTGGCAACTTGTCCCGATAGACCGGCCGGATCGATCGCCAGTTACCGGTGGGAAACAGGTCCTGCCCTTTTTCCTGCGACGGTGCGGGGGTGATGCCGGCAAACGTGATCTTCAGCCGGTCGGGGATGCGAGTGCCTTTAGTCGACATTAGTCCTTCGGTCCTTCCCTACACCGCCACCGGGTTCAGCGGCATGATGTGCAATTCATCGAGCGCCATTTGGAAGGCTTTCTTGTTTGCGATCATGGGTTCAATCGTCTCCATGCTTGACGATGCCCGTGGTCTTGACTACGGCTGCAATCAGCGGAGCCGCGATGTCGGGTGCAATCGACTTGTTGCGCTCAGCCGCGCCTTCCGTCGAAAGACGATCCAGGCCCAGCTCGCCCAGCCGGTAATAGAGCCATTTGTGGTCGGCCAGATGAGCGGCATCAACACACACCAGTTGCGCCAGCCGCTCAGGACCCGGCACAAAACGAATCATGTACTCCGGCGTGTAGTGAGTGTTAATCACCAGCGTTCCGCCCGGAGGCATTCCGCGCATGTAGTCCCAACCCTTGACCATCGTCCCTTCGACCAGCACGACGATGTTGGGATTTTCATTTTCGTAGGTGAGCTCGTTCTCGATTACGCTATCGCTCACCCGGCAATACTTACGGGTTGGGCAGTTGGTGCGATCGGGATTGTCAACATAGTTCTCCATCGCCTGCGCGTACTTGCCCTCGAGGCGGGCCGCAGCGGAGATGGAATTGACGATGTCGCGGCCCTCTTTGTCCATGATGATGCCGCGCGTCCAAACTGTGAGTTCCGTGTAGCTCATGATCGACCCTCGTAAGTGCTTAGTGGGCGTCCTCGTCGGTCAAGAATTGTTAAGTACGATCTCTTCGATGTCTTCAATGTGCCGGCGCATAGCAGATTTGCCGCTTCAGCATCGTGACGCTTGATGGCAGCTAGAATCCTCCGATGCCCGGCAAGCGATTTTTGCTGGCGGCCTGGCACCTGCAAAGAGCGTTCACGCGTGTCGCGCAGCAGGTCCATGAGGATGTCGAGCACCTTCAAGCACGACACTGTTACCGGAAGCCAGAGCAACGCTGTAGTGGAATTCCGCGTCCTCGGCGATGGCCGGTTCGCCCAGAGACAGCTTTGCTTCCTGCCGTTGCAGAATCTCTTCCATCTCCGAAATATCGTCGAGAGAAACATGCGTGGCGGCGCGCGCAGCCAGCGGCGGTTCGAGCATCTTGCGAAAATCCAGAAGCTCGCTGACCAATTCCTGCCGACGCTTTAGCGCATTGGCAAAAGGATTGATCGATGAGTCGGCTGGCCGTTCGCGAACAATTGTCCCGCGCCCTGGCGCGGTTCAACCAGGCCCATCAGTTCCAGGCTGCGAATCGCATCTCGAATGGAACTGCGGCTCACTTGAAGCAACTCCGCCAGTTCGCGTTCCGAAGGCAGTTTGTCGCCGGGTTTCAGTTTTTTTAGAATCAGGCGTTCGATCTGCTCAGCCACGGCTTCGTAGACCTTTTGTCTGCGAACAACTTCAAAGTCGGATTGAATCGGATTCTGGCATCGGCATGTGGTCTGCTAAGTGGACCAGCCTCAGCCAAGCAGTATAGCTCCATAGTGACGCCGTCAGCAACTAAGTTTATTTTGGCTATTTTGTTCGGCAGAGAGAGAGCCCCTGCCGGAAGCTCGTAAAACAGAATCAGCGCTCAGTTCGGAGATAGCGAAACCTGGACTACAAGGCGGAGAGGTGCCGCACTCGACGGTTTCGCACTTGCCGCTAGGGCGCCAGGCGATCTGCTGGCTGCAGATGGCACCGCACGGCGTGGTCCGCCAACAGCTTAGTGCAGGCGTACACCGTTCGCGTGTAGGGCATGGGGAGACCCACCCGCTCACCCAGTTCGACTACCGCGCCTACCAAAGCTTCCAATTCCATCGACCGGCCCGCCTCCAGATCTTGCAGCATCGAGGTTTTGTGCTCTCCAACTTTTTCCGCGCCTGCAATTCGCTGATCGATAGAAACGGGCAACTCCATGCCCAACTTATGTGAAACCGCTTCCACTTCCTGCATGATGTTTCGGATGACCGAACAAACTCCCGGATCGCGCACCATCTGAACCAGCGTGGCGCGCGTCAGCGCACTGACCGGATTGAAGGAAGCATTGCCCAGTACCTTCACCCAAATCTCGTGCCGGATATGAGTGGTGACCGGACAGCGCAAGCCGGACACGATCAGCGCTTCGGCAATTCGGCGGCAGCGATCGGAGCGCGTGCCATCCGGCTCGCCCAGAGAAATGCGATTCCCTTCGATATGTTGGATCACTCCCGGCGCCGTAATTTCGGTGGAAAAGTAAACGATGGATCCAACCACTTGATTGCGCCTCGATGGCCGACGAAATTACCCCACCGGGATCGACACGCTCCAGACGCAATCCCTCCCATTCGCCACCGAACCCCTGGAAGTACCACCATGGAATTCCATTCTGCGTGCTGACGACGGTAGTATCGGGCCCCAATACCGGCTTCAACTGGGGTGCAAGTTGGGCCAGTCCATGCGCCTTTACCCCGAGAAAGACAACGTCGGGCGGCTCCAATGCTTCGAGGGAGCTGGCGATTGTGGGCCGGGCCACGAAATCTCCTTCGGCGCTTTTCACCTGCACGCCGTGTTCCTGCATGGCGCGCAGATGGGGCCCTCGCGCGAAAAGCGTGACATCGAAACCAGCCTGCGCCATGCGGGCACCGATGTAGGCTCCGATTGCCCCCGCGCCCGCGATCAGGAATTTCATCGCTTGTTATCCACCAGCGCATCGGCAACGGCGCGGCGGCGAATTTTCCCCGTTGCGGTCGTCGGGATACTCTTCACGAGATAGATTTTCTTCGGACATTTGTATTCTGCCAGCGTATTCGCGGCAGTACTTGATCAGCGCCGACTCGGTGGCGCCGTGCGGTTCATGCAAGACCACGGCCGCCGCCACTTCTTCGCCCAGCGTCGGATGAGTAAAGCCAAACGTGACCGCTGCCGCGACAGCGGGATGTTTGAGCAGAATTTCGTCGACTTCATGAGGGGCAACATTTTCGCCTCCGCGGATGATGATGTCCTTGATCCGTCCGCTCAGGTGCAAATAGCAATCCTGGTCGAGCCAGCCTTCGTCACCGGTGCGAAACCAGCCGTTGACAAAAGCGCTGGCATTGGCTTCGGGATTGTTGTCATATCCGCGAAACACGTTGGCTCCTTGAATGGTAACTTCTCCGCGCCGCCCCGTGCCCAGGTCGTTGCCTTCTTGATCCATGATTCTGACGCGCAGTCCGGCTCCCACTCCGACCGAACCGACTTTGCGATGCCGCGGCGGCAGAGGATTGGACGTCATCTGATGGGCCGCTTCGGTCATTCCGTAGGCTTCGACAAACGGCACGCCGAACAGACCCTCGATCTTGTGGATAAGCTCGCAAGACAGGGGCGCGCTGCAGGAACGGATAAAGCGCAAAGACGCGGCTTCCACTGGTTTGTGGTGGGCCCGCGCCAGCAGGAGCTGATGCATGGTAGGCACCCCTGAATACCAGGTGACGCCATGGTCTCGTACCGTCTTCCAGAATGAGAGGGCGTTGAACTTGGTGGGGACAACAACGGTGCCGCCGGAAACCAAAGTCGCCATGGTCGACCCAATCAAGCCGTGAATATGGAATAGCGGCATGATGCAGAGGGAGACATCCTCCTCGGACAGAGCATACGTGTTGGCAATGTTGGCCGATGAGACGGCGAGGTTGAAATGCCGCAAGGGCACGCGTTTCGGCCGGCCCGTGCTTCCACTGGTATGCAGGATCAGCGCGATGTCTTCCGCGGTGGGCTCGGTGGCCGCAACTCCGCCCGGGGCACCCTGCAACGTAACCTTGCCCTGCTCGGTCATGCTCACCGAGAAGACCGGGATGTTGCGATCGGCCGCTGCGCTGCGGGCAAATTCTGCCCCAACAGGAGGACAGAGCAAGATACGGGCATCGGTATCGCCGAGGAAAAACAGAAACTCTTCATAGGGGTATGCCGGATTCAATGGGGCCGCGGTCCCGGCGATAGAGGCAGCCAGAAAACTTACAATGGCAGGCAAGCCATTCGGCAAAGCGATGGCGACTGCGTTGCCGCGACGAATGCCTAGGGAAGCCAACGCGTCCGCCATCTCCAGGACCTGCTGCCGGAGCGAATCGTAGGTTACACGGATTCCGATCTCGGGGATGACAACTGCGGTGTGACTATCGGCGAAATGCAAAACGTCAAGAAGCGTATCTACCGACTTCAGGGTCATTCCTTGTCCTTCGGCACGGGTCCTAATACGGGGCTGAACTCTCCCGCTGTCTGCTTCTTTCCAATGCTCGCGTGGTGACAGGACATCATTGCAGGGTGATTATTCTGAGTCAAATCTCTTTCGGCGTGCGGTGGCGAAGCATTCAGTACGGGCCCTGGCGACAGTCCTCTGAGGCATCCGCTGGCGCAAAGTCTTGCAGCCCGCGGCGATTCTCCATACGGCGGTATCGAGAGACTCTTCAGAAGCAGTTGCGATTCGAACTGCCAATGCAAGCATGGCCAGTTGCTGCGACACACGGGTGTTAGCATACTGACCTATGGAACACGCTGAGGTCGAAGCTTTGGCGCGTGAACTGCTATCTGCGTACGAAACGGGCCAGCCGGTGACTTCCCTTCCCTCTTCCCGCCCGGGCTTTGACCTCAACACCGCTTATCAAGTCGAAGCGGCGCTCAAGCGATTTCGCGAAGCCAGTGGGGCCAGAGCCGTGGGCCGCAAGGTTGGTTATGCCAATAAGGCGATGTGGCGAGTGTTCAAACTTGAAACCCTGGTTTGGGCCCACATGTACGACGACACTGTGCACTACAGTGATGGCAAGTCCGCTTGGCTGAAACCGACCCATCCTCGCGCTCTGAAGATTGAACCCGAGATTGTGTTTGGTTTGAAACAAGCGATCGCGGCTGAGGGCATCGACGCCACCGCGGCGCTCGAGGCGACGGAATGGCTGGCAATAGGATTCGAAATCATCGATTGTCCCTTTCCGGATTGGAAGTTTCAGCCAAGTGATTTCGTGGCCTCCTTTGGGCTTCATGCGGCGCTCGTCATCGGCGAGCGAGTGCCAGTGCGTCCAGAACTGATTGCGACGCTCTTGCAGCAACTTCCGCGATGCAAGGTGCGCTTGTCGCGGCATGGAGAATTGGTGGAAGAAGGATCCGGCAGGAACTCCTTGACCAGCCCCGCGTCGTGCCTGGCGGAACTGGGCACAGCCATCCTGAGGCGATTCCCAAGCCAGCCGCTGCATGCTGGAGACATCGTCAGTTCCGGAACGCTCACGGCTGGACATCCGACCGTCATTGGTGATCGCTGGACGGTTGCGGTCGAGGGCCTAGCACTGCCGCCGCTGACGCTGGAGCTCAGCTAGCCGCCTGGGCCATTCGGCCACGGGAGTCTGTTGGGCTTCGACCTGACAACCAAAGGACCAGGAACGCGTCCAAGTACTATGGCCTTTTCATGGCGACAGGGTTTACTCCGTCTCGTGGCGGTTTCGATGCTGGCCTTCCCCGGGCTGCCGTTCGCGGAGTCACCGGCGGAGACACACCTCAGACTTGAGTTGATCTCCGAGCAGGCCACGGCGCCTCCAGGCCAACCTCTGTGGGTCGGTCTGCTGTTTCGGATCGAGCCGGGTTGGCATATCTATTGGCAAAATCCAGGCGATTCCGGGGAACCCCCCAAAGTTGAATGGGAGCTGCCGCAAGGCTTTTCGGCTGGCTCGATTCGATGGCCTCAGCCAATACGTCTTGGAAGCGGATCGATAATCGATTACGGCTACGAGGGACAGGTACTACTGATGGCTCCCATTGCGGGGCAATCCATGCCTGGCGCGCGCTCGGCCCCACCCCTCTCCGCGGATGTAAAGTACATCGTTTGTCGCGACGTGTGCATACCCGGGAAGGCCCATCTCGCGCTGTCAGGTTCTCCCGGCACCGACTGGGCAGCGCGGCGCGCGCTCTTTGAGCAAACTAGAAGGCAGCTTCCGAAGCCGACGCCTGCTGGTTGGAAAGTGACGGCGTTTTCGGACAAGCAGCATTTTATATTGTCAGTGCGAGGCCAGGCGCAGCTATCCAGCGCAAGCTTTTTCCCGCTCGAACCCAGCCAGATCGAAAATTCAAGCCCGCAGGAGTTTGCCGGGACTCGGGCCGGATTTCGCCTCGTCCTGCGAAAGTCGGAACAGCTAACCAAGCCGCTCCCCAGTCTGAGAGGCCTCATTGTCCTCGGACCAGGCCAGGCGTTCGAAATTGCTGCCCCCGTCGCTGGGCAACTGCGAGAGTAACCCGGCATGAGATCTGGATGAAACACTCGGTGATAGCTCAGTTTAAAGATGAATTCTTTAGGAGGATTAAGAGTGAAAAAATGGCTGGCTGCTTCGACCGTGGTCGGATTCGCCTTGCTCGCCCTCTCGGTAGGCTGGGCGGCGCGAGTGGGCGACCCTGCACCGGACTTTACCGCAACCGACAGCAACGGCGTAATCCATAAGCTTGCGGAATATCAGGGCAAGTACGTGGTTCTGGAATGGACGAATCGAGGCTGTCCCTATACCCAGAAGCACTACAACAGTGGAAACATGCAGCGCCTGCAGCGTGAATGGACGAGCCGGGGCGTCGTATGGCTTACGGTCGCTTCGTCTGCGCCCGGTAAGCAGGGGTACGTTACCGGACCTGAGGAGAACGCCTATCTTAAGCAGGCGAACGCCGCACCCACCGCTGTTCTACTGGATCCCACCGGCGCCCTGGGACACCTCTACGACGCCAAGACTACACCAGATATTTTTGTCATTAGCCCAAAGGGAGTCCTGATTTATAGTGGCGCGATTGACGACCGGCCAAGCACCGACGTTGCCGATGTGAACGGCGCCAAGAACTATGTGTCGCTGGCGCTCGACGAGGCCACATCGGGCAAGGCGGTCAGCAACCCGGCAACACGCCCTTACGGGTGCTCAATCAAGTATGCCGACTAACGAGCCCTGTGTTTAAGACAGTAACTTAATGCTCACTCATTCGTTGACTCCCAGTTGACAAACAGTCCGGAAGTCGCCTGCGATTGATTCGCTCACGACTTTTTAAGAATTGTTGCGCCGACAATCCGAATGCCACGTTGCGGAATCTAATACAACATGCAGGCAGGAAAACGTATAGCTGGTTTCATTGCATTTGTTCAATCCATTCTTTTCTTGACCCATTGGTTCCTCTACGAGACGTGGACATTTTCGCCCACCGGCAGCGTCAGTCGTGGCGATCCGTGGACCAAACTTGTTTTCGGCCTGTTGTCGGTGAGCTTTGTTGCCGCTTCGCTACTCGCTTTTCGCTATACAAATACTCCAGTACGCATTTTTTACCGGGCGGCAGCGGTTTGGGTGGGTCTGCTGACCTTTCTCTTCCTCGCGGCGACTTCTTCCTGGATCATTTTTGGAGTGGCGCGATTAGCCGGGCTGAACTTGAACTTCCATTTGACCGTTGAATTGCTGTTTGCGGCCGCAGTGGTCGTCGGGCTGTTCGGAGTTCTCAATGCCAGCTTGACGCGAATCACGCGGACGACGGTGCGGCTCGCTAATCTGCCTACAGCGTGGCGCGGCCGAACAGCGGCCCTGATCAGCGACCTGCACCTGGGGCACGTGCGAAACGGCAGTTTTCTGCGGCGTATGGTGAGGAAAATTCTGCGGGAAGAGCCGGATGCGATTTTCATTGCTGGAGATCTGTACGATGGTACAGCCATCGACGCTGGACGAGCGGCAGAGCCGTTGAACCAGCTCACGGCTCCTCATGGGGTTTATTTTGTCGCGGGGAATCACGAACAATTTGGAGACGACAGCAAGTATCTGCGTGCCGTGGCCGCAGCCGGTGTGCGTGTGCTCAGCAATGAGAAGGTTGAAGTGGACGGCCTGCAGATTGTCGGCGTGCCCTACCGGAACGCGGCACGAGATGGGCAGTTTGCGTCGGTGCTGCACAATGTCCGCCTGGATCACGATCGCGCGAGCATTCTATTGACACATGCCCCTGACCATCCGGAAGTCGCCGAAGCTGCGGGTTTTTCACTCCAGCTATCCGGGCATACTCACCTCGGGCAGTTTGTCCCTTGGAGTTGGATGGCGCGACGGATCTACCGGCAGTTTGTGTACGGCTTAAGCCGGATCGGGAAGATGCAGGTCTTCACTTCAAGCGGGGCCGGGACGTGGGGACCCCCGCTGCGGCTGGGATCAAATCCTGAGATTGTGGTGCTTACGTTCGAATAGGTTGTGCGAACTGTTTGCCCGTAGTGAAATCCTAACATCTCACAATGTGAGACGTTGATATTCCTTGCCGCACAACGAACTTATCGCAATTGGGTTTGCGAACGAGTACCGTTGCGAGTTTTCTGTCGTACTCTGTAACGGAGAGAATACTCGTGATGCGCCACAGTCGGCCGATCATTGCCCTACTGTTCTTGTTTCCCCTCACTGTCCTGGGACAACACGGAGGCCGGCACGGCACCTCAGGCAGCAATGGCGGGACGGCCACCCAGCCGGCTGATCCAGACGCGGCAACCTTCAAGCGTACTGTCGCGGAACAGGCCACAGACGAACAGATCGCGCAGTTCCGCCTCATGACCAAGAGCACGGAAGCCGCCCGGCTGCAGGCGCAGGACCTTCAACACCCGAGCTCAAGCGTAAGTAGTTCCGAGGATTTAGCTCACAAAGCCAATGACCTGCAGGATGCGGTCGAAAAGGCCCTGACCGACACTCGAATTTTCCTGCAATCATTTTCGGATTTGCAGCAAACCAACCTGAAGAACCTGGTCAAGAAGCTGACGAAATCCGGCGGAGCTGTCAGCAAAGGCGCCAAAGGCATCTCGCAACAGCTGGAGCAAAACAAACTAACCTCGGGCCGGCTCGCCGGAACTACAGCAGGTGTGGAAAAGGCGCTTATCGAGTTTCAGTCCGACCAGCTCGCTTTGGGCAAGGAGATGGGTGTCCCTTCCCCCTGAACGCTGCTTCCGTGCTTTTCTTGCGGGAACTACGCGGCCAGCTTGGGTGAATGCATAGTTGGCCGCTCCACTGCGGAATGAGTGGCGACATGGCAGCGACTATTTCCGCAGGATAGCGTCACTTGCACAGATAAAACTCTCATGCCGCTGGCTGTCATGTTGTTTACGGCTTCGGAGAAGCCTGCCCTGAAGAAGAAGCGCATTCTCTTCATGACCGCGGTTGCCGTTTTGTTCTGGTGCAGTTTCTGCTGGAGCCAGGTAACGCCTCCACCCACCCAGCTCCGGACTCTCGAAGGCGTAGTAAAGTCCGGCAAAACTCCTATTCCCGGAGCAACGGTAACCGCGGTCAATCATGCCTCAGGGCAAAAAGCTGTGGCTTGGTCTCGTTCCGATGGCAGCTACAAACTCACCCTGCCGGGTGATGGTGAATATGCGGTGCGGGCCCAGATGGCGGCATTTGCGACGGCCACGGCGCGGGTAACCGTCGGCCCGTCCAACCAGAATCCTCACCTCGATCTCGAGATCGTTCTCCTGTCGCGCTCTGAATCCCGCCAGGGTAACATGCAAGGAAGAACAGGCGGGGGAGCAGGCAACCGTGGCTTCCAGGCGCTGTCGGTAATGCAAAGTGACGCAGGCGCAGACCAGGGGGTAAATGGCGGGGAGTCCGTCGCGCCTTCTGGCATGCCGGTTCCGGGCGTGCCGCCAACGATTGCGACGGAGTCGGTTGCGGTTTCGGGTTCGAATTCGCCAAGTCTGGCCGGAACAGGTCAGGACGAGTTGCGCGCCGGCTCCCAAAACAACCAAATGGGAGGCGTTCCCGGCGCGCCCGGCGGAGGAATGGGTGGCGGAGGAGGGTTTGGCGGTCGCGGCGGAGGTCGCCCAGTCGGGCGCAGCAATACCAATCAGATGCATGGGACGATCTACTATTCCGCCAACGACGCCGCCTTGAATGCCGCGCCGTTTTCGCTGACCGGTGCGCAATCACCCAATCCGGCGTACTTGCAGCAGCGCTTCGGAGGCAACGTCGGCGGTCCGCTGATCATTCCACACCTTTACAACGGCGCGAAAACCTTCTTCTTCCTGCATTACAACGGCACGCTCGGCGACACGCCGTACAGTTATTTCTCAACTGTGCCTACATTGGCCGAACGCAGTGGTAACTTCTCTGACACGCTGGTGAATGGTCAAACGGTACAAATCTTCAATCCGGCGACCGGGCAGGCTTTCGCCAATAACACGATTCCGCAGAGCCTGATCAACCCCGCTGCCAAGGGCCTGCTGGCGTACATTCCGCTGCCCAATCTGCCGGGCCAGGTGCAGAACTTCCAATCCATTACCGCGGCCAAGACCGACAGCAACGACCTCAACTTTCGCTTGAATCAGGCCCTGGGCGCCGCCAGCCAACACGGCCCCGGACGCTTTCGCGGCCCACAGAACAATCTCACCTTCGCCTTCCACTATCACCAGTCCGACCAGACATTGACCAATGCTTACCCGAGCGTCGGCGGACAAACCGTTACCCACGGCTACGATGTGCCGATCGGCTACGTGCGCAGCTTCGGCCGGCTCATCAACACTTTTCGCGTCGAATACAATCTCAGCACCATCGATACCCAGAACCTTTACGCCAACAACACCAATGTCACCGGACTGCTGGGCATCAATGGCGTTTCGCAGAATCCTGCTAATTGGGGCTTGCCCAATCTTTCCTTTACCAACTTCGGAAGCCTCAGGACACCGTTCCCATCTCCGATCGCAATCAGACGGTTTCGTTCACCGATCAGATGGTCTACACCCACAAGAAACACACGCTGCGCTGGGGCGGAGATTTCCGGCGCATTGAGATCAACAGCAGAACCGCCAGCAATCCGCGGGGCAGCTTTGTCTTCACCGGACTGAACACTACGCAGATTGTTAATGGCATGCCGGTCGCTGGGACCGGCTTCGACTTTGCCGATTTTCTGTTGGGTCTGCCGCAACAAACTTCGGTGCAATACGGGACCAATCCCTCGGGCTATCACTTCCGCGGTAATTCCTGGGACCTCTATGCGCAGGACGAATGGCGCGTTCGCAGCAACTTGAGCTTTAATATCGGCCTTCGATATGAGTATGTCTCGCCTTTCAGCGAGACCACGAATCAAATGGTCAACTTGAATATCGCGCCCGGATTGACAGCGGTGGCTCCGGTTTTTCCTGGCCAAGTTGGCCCCCTGACAGGAGCGGTTTACCCCATCACGCTGGTGAATCCCGACCACTTTGACTTTGCCCCACGCGTGGGGATTGCATGGAAGGCTTATAAAGACACGGTTGTGCGCGCTGGCTATGGCATCAACTACAACACCACCGCTTACTCCAACATCGCGCAGGATATGGCCTTCCAACCACCATTTTCCTTCACGCAAACCAACGTCGAGTCGTCCACAAATCATCTGACGCTGCAAAACGGTTTCCCGGCTCCCCCCGTCAACACCATCACCAACAACTACGCAGTCAATGTGAATTACCCGCTGGGTTATGTGCAGATCTGGAACCTTGATCTCCAGCAGACCATTACGCCAACCTTGGTGTTGAACCTGGATTACACCGGGACCAAGGGTACGCATCTCGATTTGCTGGACGCCCCTAATCGAACACCCTTGGGCCTGCTTAATCCTGCCGTGCCGGCCTTCTACTATGAGGACTCGGTCGCCGATTCCAACGCCAACGCCGGCACTGTACGCCTGCGCAAACGACTGGCCCACGCCATCTCGATCGGCGGCACGTATACGTGGTCCAAGTCACTGGATAACGCCTCGACCATCGGCGCGGGATCAGCATTGGTCAGCCCTACCGGTACTGTCACCGGCCAAACTCTGGTGGCCCAAAATCCTTACAACTTGAAGGCTGAATATGGTCTGTCGAGTTTTGACCAGCGCAACAAGTTCATCGGCGATTACTTGTGGGAGCTGCCCTTCGGTCACGAGAAGCGCTGGCTTTCGGGATCGGGTATAGGACGCGATGTCTTGGGCGATTGGCAGTGGAGCGGGAACTGGACTATCGCCTCGGGTTTTCCGTTTACTCCGCGGATCCTCGGCTCGTTCAGCAATGTGAACAGCGGCGTCAATGGAACTTTGCGGCCCGACCTAACCGGCGAGCCGGTCAGCCTGTCTAATCCTGGTATCGCGGAATGGTTCAATGTTGGCGCATTTGTCATTCCTCCGGTTGGCCAGTACGGCAATGCCGGCCGCAACAGCATCGAAGGGCCGGGCGAGGTCAACTTCGACATGGCCATGACCAAGGTCTTTCCGCTGAAGGAGAACCGCTTCTTTGAGGTACGCATGTCGGCGACGAATGTTTTCAATCATCCTGAGTACACCGCCATCGATACCGTTGTGAACTCTCCAACATTCGGACGAGTCATCTCGGTGGGCGCTATGCGGACTGTTTTGATGACGGCCAGATTCAGGTTTTAGAGACGGTATGACCAGAATTCCAGAACTCGTGCTGCGCCGGGCGATAGCTTTGGTTGTTGCCGCCGCGTTGCTTTGTCCGAACCTGGCCCTTGCCCAGCAGACGGGCTACACCTTCAAAGCTGAGGCGGAACTGGTGCTAGTGAATATTTCGGTTCGCGACCGCGATGGGAACCTGGTTCGCGACCTGAAGCCCGAAGACTTCACCATTCTGGAAGATAACAAGCCGCAGAAGGTGTCGAGCTTCGACATTGAGAACATGCAGAACGCGCCGGCCACGCCGGCCGTGGCAGAGCAGCAACAAGTGAACCTGTTGAGCACTCCGCCGAAGAAGGCGACTGCCGTGCCTGCGAATCCGCTGCTGTCGGCGCAAGCGCAGGCGATCAAGGACCGGCGTCTCATTATCCTGTTCTTTGATTTATCGGCCATGCAGCCCGACGAAATTGAGCGCTCTGCCCAGGCGGCGCAGAACTATGTCGATAAACAAATGCAACCTGCCGATCTGGTCGCAGTGGTGTCGCTGGGAAACAGCATCACGCTGAATCAGGATTTTACTTCCGATCGCGCGCAGCTTAAGAAAGTTCTGGAGAGCTTCAATCTCGGCGCTGGCGCGGGCTTCGAAGAAGGCAGCGTCGGTAGCACCGAAGGCACTCCCGACAATGCCAATTCCTTTACCGTGGACGACACCGAATACAACATCTTCAACACTGACCGGCGGCTGGAGGCAATCCGCAGTATCGCGCAGCGGGTAGCCAGCGTTCCCCAACAGAAGGCGCTGATTTACTTTTCCAGTGGCATGGACCGCACCGGCATCGAGAATGAATCGGAGCTGCGCTCAGCCACTAACGCCGCCGTATTGGCGAACATGGCCATCTACACCATGGACATTCGCGGCTTGCAGGCACTGCCTCCTGGCGGCGCAGCGCAGAACGCCAGCCTGCGCGGGGTCTCGCCTTACAACGGCCAGTCAACCCTCAACGACTTGAATGCTAACTTCACCACGCAGGAGACGCTGGTCTCGCTCTCTGTCGATACCGGGGGGCGCGCTTATCTTGACTCCAACGATTTCACACGCGTCTTTCGCGGCGTACAGCAGGACATGGAAATGTACTACCTGCTCGGATATCACAGCACCAATGCGGCGCGAGATGGGAAATTCCGGCGCATCACGGTGCGGGTGAATCGCCCTGGTGTGAAGCTGGAGTACCGCAAAGGTTATTACGCCGCAGCTGACTTCAAGCATTCGAATAAGGATGATCGTGAGCGCCAGCTTCAGGAAGAACTCGCATCGGACCTGCCCAGCACCGATCTGCCGCTGTATCTCGCGACGGGATATTTTCGCCTCGCCGACAACAGATTTTATGTTCCGATTTCCCTGATCGTTCCCGGTTCGGCAATCCCGTTTACCCGAAATCGCGATCAAGACAAGGCCACGCTGGATGTGCTGGGGGTGGTAACCGACGAGAGAAAAATCCCGGCGGGTGAAATTCGTGACACGGTGAAGCTCGCCGTCAACGCCGCGAATGAAGTGCAGCGCAAGAATGTTCAATACGACAATGGCCTGGTCTTGCCGCCCGGAAAATATCATCTGAAAATCGTGGTACGGGAAAACGAGAATGGCCAGATGGGAGCGTTTGAGACCGACTTCACCGTTTCCGATCTTAAGTCCGCACCGCTGAAGATGAGCTCGATCGTCATGGCCAGCCAGCTTCAGTCTGCGGGAAAGCACGACAACCCGAATGATCCTCTCATCCGCAATGGCTCGGAAATTGTGCCGAGTGTGACCCGCGTATTCTCCAGCGGCCAGCATTTATATTTTTATTACGAGGTCTACGATCCGGTGCGCAGCCGCAAGGCACTCCCTGAGAGTGCGAGTGACAGGAAGGTTACGTCTCAAAACCCCTCCACCCGCGATCCGAAAAACTCGATCAGGTTACTGAGCAACGTGGCTTTCTTCAAGGGCGACATCAAGGCTTATGAAACCTCGCTGACAGAGATTCAAGAGATTACTATTCCTAACCGGCACGCAGCAGTCTTTCAGCTGGACGTACCACTCTCGGAGTTAAAGCCTGGCTTCTATACCTGCCAGATCAATGTCATTGATGATGCGGCTGGGCATTTTGTATTTCCGCGGCTGGCGATATTGCTGCGGCAGTAGGGCTGAACGGCAAGCGGGAGGAACGGTGGAGGGCATTCGATCCGATTCGTCACAGGCGAGAGCTTGGTTTGGTCCCAAAGATTGCGTATTGGCCGCCGAAAGGCACGCCGCGCAACAAATGTTCCAGCCGACTGCCGGTCCGCCGATAGATTGGTTCCGGAAAATAGAGAAAATATCGTGGCACATCGCAGGTGAATCCAGCTCCGCACATCCATTCGCGGGCTTCGGAAGCCTTCAGCAGCACGGCGTCCGCATCCACCGGCGTGCGGCTGACGATCAACCGCGTCACAGGATTGTAGGGGTTGTGTTCGATAATCGCGAATACGCCTCCAGGTCGCAGAACCCGATTGGCTTCACGCGTCAGCGCCAGCCGCGATGACGGCGGAACGTGGTGGTAAACACAAACTGCCGTGACGAAGTCGAAGGTGCCATCGCCAAACGGTATCTTGCCGGGATTCTCCTGAACTCGAGTCTCCACACCTTGACTGGAGCTCAGCATGCCGGGGGAGGGATCGCAGCCGGCAACCTCGCGGAAGTCGTCGCGCAGCAGCAATAGCAGCTCGCCCTTGCCGCATCCTATGTCGAGATACCGCAGTGCTCGCGTGTCAACACCCAGGCTGCCGAAGTGTTCGCGAATGAGATCACGCTTCCGCACATGGAAGAACTGTGATCCCGACCCGGTAAAACGGTCTCGAATGGGGTCCTTAAGCAGCTCTTCATAGGATCCGGAATAGCGGTCGAATTCAGGCTGGCTCACCGGTACTGGCTCCGTGTCGTAAACTCGGCGCCATTCTGATGTTTGGGAGGTTCAACAATATTGAATGTCCGGGAAACAAGATAGAGCGGCCGGTTCTTTGCCTGCTCGTAGATTTTGCCGACATACTCTCCAAGAACGCCGATACTCATCAATGTCGCTCCGCCAAGCACACTGACCAGAACTGTCAACGAAGACCAACCAGGCACCGCGTACCAGTGGAAGATATGCGCCAACATGGCGCGAACCGCCTCTTCCAATCCGAAGAGTGTTACCAGCAGTCCCAACCAAATGCTAACCTTCAAGGGCAACGCAGAAAATGAGGTCGCTGCCGTCCAGGCGAAGGTCAGCATTTTTCGCAACGGGTACTTGGTTTCACCTGCCACCCGCGCAGCACGTTCGTATGGCACGGCTATTTGGGGATAACCAACCCAGGCAACCATGCCGCGCAAGAATCGGTGGGTCTCGCGAAGTTGCTGCAAGCCATCGAGGCAATTCCGGGAAATCAACCGGAAATCGCCCGTATCTACCGGCAGATCTTTATAGACCAGGTTCCGCATCAATCTGTAGAAAAACCAGGCTGAGAATCGTTTGAATAGACTCTCTCCGTGTCTGTTTACGCGCTGGCCATAAACGACATCGTAACCCTCGCAGTAGCGGACGATCATCGGGTGAATCACTGCAACGGGGTCTTGCAAGTCGGCGTCCAGCAGGACAACCGCGTCTCCGGAAGCGTAGTCCAGCCCTGCCGTCGCCGCGCTTTGATGGCCGAAGTTGCGCGACAAATTGACTATCTTAATGCGGGGATCTTCGTAGGCCCAGGCTGCGATCTGAGCCAAAGTCGAATCGGTACTGCCATCGTTAACCAGCACGACCTCCGTCCCGCCTTTTACTTCGCCCATAAACTCATCGAGGACGCTCCGGAGATGAGGCACCACCGATCCCTCGTTGTAGAGGGGAATGACGAGAGTGAGAAGGCTGGGATACGACCGTGGCTGCAACAATGGGCCGTTATTGTTCTGAGTTTGCATCCTCAAAATAATGGGGGCGATTTTCGCAAGTCTATCACTGGGAGCCAGTTTGAACCAGGTCGCGACACCAGCGTGGCAAGTGGGATAGTAGAATGTTGAGACTATCGCGATTTCGTATGACTCGCAGTTGCGCGAACATCCGGTACACCGACCAGGCCCGGGAGCCATATTTATCTGACGAGATTATGTCTTGAAAACCATGAATCAAGTTGCTTGGAAAGGGACGGTTTTCGATGCAGCGCGAAGATAACAACCACTCCTCTGAGTTTCCGGACATTCGCTTAGGTTCGAAGATGGTGGGTCCGGGCCGACCTTGCTATGTGACCGCTGAGATCGGGATTAACCACAATGGCGACATCGACATTGCAAAGAAGTTGATCAGTGTTGCTGTGGGCGCGGGTTGTGACGCCGTCAAGTTTCAAAAGCGGACCATTGATATTGTCTACTCGGCAGAAGAGTTAGCGAAGCCTCGTGAAAGTCCCTTTGGAGATACCAACGGGGACCTGAAGCGCGGCCTCGAATTTGGGATCGAGGAATACCGGGAGATCGACCGCTATTGCCATGAGGTCAAAATTGACTGGTACGCTTCGTGCTGGGACGAGCCATCCGTCGATCTCATAGCGAAGTTTAATGTGCCCTGCTTCAAAATCGCGTCCGCCTCTCTCACCGACGACAATCTGCTCCGCCACACGCGTGCCACCGGCAAGCCGATCATTCTCTCCACTGGGATGAGCACGATCGAAGAGGTTGACCACGCCGTCGAGATTCTGGGGAAGCAGGACCTGATCATCCTGCATGCGTGCAGCACGTATCCCGCTTACTACGAGGAATTGAATCTGCGGGTCATCGATTTGCTGCGAGAGCGGTATGGTGTGCTGGTCGGCTACTCAGGCCACGAGACTGGTTTGCCGTCAAGCGTCGCAGCAGCGGTGCTGGGCGCCTGCGCCATTGAGCGCCATGTCACGCTCGATCGCTCCATGTGGGGAACGGACCACGCAGCGTCGCTTGAGCCGAACGGGATCACGCGACTGGTCCGGGACATCCGGCTGATCGAAAAATCGATGGGCGATGGCGTTAAGCGGGTGCTGGAACGCGAACAGCCGATTATCAAGAAGCTGAGGCGCGTGGGAGCAGCTTAGTGCAAGAGATCAAGGCCATCGCAATGGATGTGGATGGTGTGCTTACCGATGGCGGCGTCTGGTGGGGGCCGAACGGCGAAGAGTGGAAGCGCTTTCACTTTGCCGACATCATGGGCCTTTCGCTGGCTCGAAAATCGGGAATGGTCATTGCGCTGTTGTCCGGAGAGGACAGCCCCCTGGTCGACCGGCTGGCCGGGAAGCTGGGCATCACTGACGTTCACAAGGGTTGCAAGGACAAGGCGAGTGCGCTCCACGACTTCTCGGAGCGTCACGGCTTGCGCCTGCAGGAGATTTGTTTTATCGGGGACGACGTGAACGATTTGCCCGCGCTTGCCATCGTGGGCCTCAGCGCTTGTCCTGCGGACGCGCGGCCTTCAGTCCGGGAGCACTGCCAAGTGGTGACAAAACTTTCCGGCGGAAACGGTGCGGTCCGGGAAGTCATCGACATGTTGCTCGAAGCTGCCAAGCTGGCGGCGAAATCGACTCGCCAGGAAAAGCATGAGACTCGCTGATTATGTAATGCGCTTCATCGCTGACCAAGGCGTGAAACACGTCTTCCTGGTGACCGGCGGCGGGGCCATGCACCTGAACGATGCTCTCGCCCGGTGCAGCGATTTGAGTTTTGTCTGCAATCACCACGAACAGGCGAGCGCGATCGCGGCGGAGAACTACTCAAAGGCAACCAATAATCTGGGGGTTGCCCTGGTAACCACTGGCCCTGGCGGGACGAACGCCATCACCGGCGTGGCGGGCGCCTGGCTGGACTCAACACCGACCGTCGTTATTTCAGGACAGGTAAAACGCGCGGATCGGATGTATCGGCCCGACGGTACACATCTGGGGCTTCGGCAGAAGGGCCCGCAAGAGGTCGATATTGTTTCTCTGGTCAAGCCGATTACCAAGTACGCTGTGACCATCGAAGATCCTCACGACGTTCGTTATCATCTCGAGAAGGCGACTCACCTGGCGCGCACGGGAAGGCCCGGCCCAGTTTGGATTGATATTCCCATCGACGTCCAGGCTATGGCGGTTGATCCGGATTCGATGCGCAGGTTTGAGCCTTCGGAGTTGATTCCGGAGTCTGAGAGCGACTGGGCTGCCCAGTTGCGCGAGGTGATGGATCGGCTGAGCCGGGCCGAGAGACCCTTCATCTTTGCCGGCAATGGCGTCAGGGTCTCAAGGGCGGCTGCGGCATTCGAGAAACTGGTGCGTTTGCTGAATGTTCCCGTCGGCCTTACGTGGATGGCGATGGATTTGTTGGACGACGACGATCCTCTGTTCGTCGGCCGGCCCGGCACGGTTGCGTCTCGAGGCGCGAACTTCGCGCTGCAAAATGCTGATTTCGTTCTGGTGATCGGAGCTCGCCTCGATCCGCCGCTCATGGGTTGGGACCCGCGGCAGTTCGCACGTGGAGCCTATAAAGCCGTTGTCGACATCGATCCGGCGGAGCTGCAAAAGCTGGAAGGCGTCATCGATAATCCAATTCGCGCTGATGCTCTTAGCTTTATTGAGGCCATGCTCCGGCAAGGCAGCTCTGTGCTCCATCCCGACCGCAGCCCCTGGATCAAGCGGTGCCAGGAGTGGAAGGCGCGTTATCCCATCGTTCTGCCTGAGCATCGCAGCCCGGGACTCGTCAGCGTGTATCATCTGGCCGAGATCATCGGCGAGGAAGCCGGGCGCGAACGACCGCATCGTTTCCGGAAGCTCCGGAAGCGCCATTGAGGTGTTCTTGCTGGCCTATCGAGCGCGGAAAGGACGCCGCGTGTTTCACACCGCTGGGCTGGGGGCAATGGGATTTGCCATCCCGGCAAGTATTGGCGTGTGTCTGGGTAGCGGCGGCAAGAAGACAATCTGCGTGGACGGCGATGGCGGCTTCCAGCTTAACATCCAGGAGTTGGCAACCATCGCCCACCTCAACCTGCCCATCAAGTTTTTCGTTCTCAATAACGATGGATACGCTTCGATTCGGGCCACGCAAAACGACCTACTTCGGAGGCCCCAATATCGGATGCGACTCGAACACCGGAATATCTGTTCCTGATTATCGGAAGGTCGCTCGGGCGTATGGTTTGAAGACTGCGATCATTGAGGACCAATCGGACTTACGGACTGCTGTCCGTCGAGTGCTGCGAAGCCGTGGGCCTGTGGTGTGTGACGTGCGCGTGCGCCCGGAAGAGATCAGGGCGCCGCGTGTAACCTCAATTCAGCGTGCTGACGGATCGTTTGTCTCGAAGCCACTGGAAGACTTGTGGCCGTTCCTGCCGCGAGAAGAGTTTCTTAGCAACATGGTTGTTCCACCTCTTGAAGACTGGAGAGAACAGTAGACATGCGGCGCATCGGCATCATGCAGGGGCGACTTCTGCCGCCTGAAGAAGGCCGATTCCAATGCTTTCCGCGTGAGGGCTGGATGAGGGAGTTCAGCCTGGCGGCAGCGGCCGGGCTTGATTCGATAGAGTGGATATACGACGTGTGGGGCGAGAACGCTAATCCGATATGTTCCAATCGCGGGGTAGAACAGATGGGATTTCTATCCAAGGAACACGGCGTTGAAGTCCGTTCTCTTTGTGCTGATTATTTCATGGAGCGGCCATTGATTCGCATCAGCTCCGAAGAGAAACGGAGCCGCACAGAGCATTTGTTGTGGCTAATTTCACGTTGCCAGCTTCTTAATATTTCTCGAATCGTGCTGCCCTTTGTGGATAATTCAAGTATTCAACCGCCCTCAGAAATCGCTGAAGTTGTTTCAATGTTGCACGAGGTCGTGCCTCACGCATCCGAGGCGCACGTCGAGATTCACCTGGAGACGTCGCTGGGGCCGGCGGCTTTCGAAGACCTTCTCGGTAGCCTGGCGTTCCCCGAAGTGAAGGTGAACTACGACACTGGTAACAGTGCATCGCTCGGCTACGACTACAGGGAGGAGTTGTCGGCCTACGGCGACCGTATTGGAAGTGTGCACGTTAAGGACCGCGTTCGGGGCGGCGGTACTGTACCCCTGGGCTGCGGTAATGCTGACTTACCAGGAGTGGTTGCCAGGCTTCATGAACTTGGTTATTCAGGTGATTTCATCTTGCAGATGGCCCGCGGCGAACCGGGACAGGAAGTTGAATGGGCCGAACATAATCGCCGTGTTCTGGTTTCCCATTTGCAGGCTGCAGAAACTTCAGCGGAGCGCCGCCAATGAGGGTTTTGCTGATTGGACTCGGCGGTATCGGCCAACGGCACTCTCGCAATCTGCGGCAAGTGCTCGGCCCGGATTTAGAACTCATCGCTTACCGCACGCGCGGACGATCCGATGTTGTGACGCCGGAACTCAGCCTGGATCCGACCAGGAAGGTTGAGCAGGAGTACCGCATTCGGAGCTTTGGGTCGCTGGAATCAGCGCTTGGCGAGTCTCCGGATATTGCTTTCGTCTGCAATCCCAGCAGCTTGCACGTTGAAGTGGCCCTAAAATGTGCCGAGGCGGGTTGCGATCTGTTTATTGAGAAGCCTCTATCCAACAGCCTCGACAACATAGACCGGCTAATCGATTCGGTATCGACAAACCGCGGAGTCGCGATGGTTGGCTATCAGTTACGCTTCCATCCTTGCATAGAGCGGCTGCGCGCAATTCTGAATGCGGGAACAATCGGGCGACTACTGGCAGTGCGTGCGTAATCGGCGAATTTTTGCCTTACTGGCACCGTTATGAGGACTATCGCACGATGTATGCCGCCCGCGCCGATCTTGGCGGCGGGGTAATTTGTCCCAGATTCACGAACTCGACTATCTATACTCGTTGTTCGGAGCAGCAAAGCGGGTGTTCGCCATAGGTGGGCACTGGAGTGCTCTCGAGATTGATGTGGAGGACACGGCGAGCATTATGTTGGAATGCGCGACGGAGGGCAGGCCTCTTCCCGTGCACGTGCATCTCGATTATCTTCAATACCCTCCGTCGAGAAGGTGCGAAGTCATCGGTGACAACGGTAAGGTGAGTATCGATCTAATTGCCAACGAGACGATTCTTTACGCTGGCCGCGGAGGCGACTGTGAGCGGTTCAAGGTTGAAGGCTTTGAGCGCAACCAACTGTTTCTGGACGAACTGAGACATTTCCTGAACTGTGTTGAGACGCGGCAAACCCCGGTTGTCAGCCTGCGAGATGCTGCGGTGAGTTTGAGGACGGCTCTGGCGGCCAAGGAGTCGATTGCGACTGGACAGTTGGTGGAGATTGAGCCGGATGTAAACAAGTACGTCACTGAGGCTAAGCGAGCATGTCTCACGGGATATTCTCCCTGGCCGGCCGCGTGGCGGTGATCACGGGAGGGGCCGGCCTGCTCGGGCAAGCAACACGCCGCAGCAATCGCGGGTGCTGGCGCCGCAGTGGTACTGGCGGACATTTCACGTGAGCGAGTCGAAGTAGCGGCGTCCGAACATGCACGACAGTTCACTGCTCCGGTCTGGGGCGCCCAAGTAGATATCACAAACCATCGCGCGATCTGTTCTCTTGCAGAACAGGTGCTGGACAAGTTTGGAAGGATCGACATTCTCATCAATAACGCCGCCAACAATCCGAAGATGGATGGTGGCGCGGACGGCGACTTGGGACGGTTCGAGGATTTTCCGTTATCCCGATGGCAAGCTGACCTGGATGTCGGGTTAACCGGGGCTTTTCTGTGCAGTCAAGTCATCGGCACAGAAATGGCGCGGAAGCGCCGGGGTGTCATCCTCAACGTGGCGTCGGATCTCGCTGTGATTGCTCCGGACCAACGGATCTATCGACAACAAGGACGCCCGAGGAGCAACAACCGGTGAAGCCGGTAACTTATTCCGTGGTGAAGACGGCCCTGATCGGACTAACGCGCTACCTCGCCACTTATTGGGCGGAGCAGGGCGTTCGGGTCAATGCAATCTCTCCCGGTGGGGTGTTCAACGGCCAACCAAACGAATTCGTGGACCAAGTGACCTGGAGAATACCGTTGGGGCGGATGGCTCGAATCGACGAGTACCGCGGAGCTGTTCTTTTCTTATGCTCCGATGCTTCTTCTTATATGACCGGAGCGAACCTGGTGATTGACGGCGGTCGTAGCTGCTGGTGAAAGGGGGCTGCGCGCTGAGGGGTACTCGCACGTGTCGTGTACTTCACGCAGGAACTCATGGAATCTTTACCAGGCAAAATCCATTGGGCTGCAGAATGTTGAAGCGACACATTCCGCCCGGCCAATTCGGGCGCTACCTGCTGGTGGGGGCCTGGAATACTTTGTTCGGGTACGGCTCGTTACGCGTTTTTCACGAAGATTCTCAGCCCGATGATTCCACACAGTTATATCGCCGCCTCGGTGATTTCGAGTCTGTTGAACATCTCGGTCTCATACCTCGGCTACAAGTTTTTCGTATTCAAGACCAAGGGCAACTACCTGCGTGAATGGATCCGCTGCGTCGGCGTGTACAGCGGAGGCATTGTCTTCGGAGTCCTCGCCTTACCGGTGCTGGTCGTAATCATCCGGCGCAACACCCGCTTCTTCGCCGAAGCGCCCTACATTGCCGGCGCATTCTGACGGCGTTTATGGTGGTGTACAGCTTTGTGGGGCATAAGAAGTTTTCCTTCCGGTCGCCTGCATAATGCGCATACTAGTCACCGGCGGGTCGGGCTTCATTGGAAGGAATCTGGCGGAGCAGCTCGCCTCGACGTATGAGGTGTTGGCGCCATCTTCGGCCGAGCTCGATCTACTGAAAGAACAGGAGGTTCGCGAATACCTCACGGCACACAGTTTCGACGTCATCGTGCATGCGGCGACCACCCGGTCGAATCGGCGCCTGGCTGCCCCGCCGGACCTGCTCGACCGCAATTGCCGGATGTTTTTCAATCTCGCGCGCAACGCGGGACGATTCGGAAAGATGATTCATTTCGGCTCCGGCGCCGAGTACGACCGAAGTGGGCTTCCGCCGCGGGTCAAGGAGGATTATTTCGACACGCGAGTCCCGGCTGACGCCTACGGATTTTCCAAGTACATTTGCGCCAAGTACATCGAGCGGTCGGAGCGAATCGTGGATTTGCGTCTGTTCGGCGTCTTCGGCCCCTACGAGGATTACACGGTTCGTTTCATCTCTAACGCATGTTGCCGGGTGCTGAAAGGCTTGCCGATTGTGCTGCGGCAGGATGTCGTGTTTGACTACCTGTACGTCAAAGACCTGGCCCGGATTACGAGCTGGTTCATCGAGAACGATGCTCGCCACAAGGCATACAATGTCTGCACCGGGCGCGCCGGTCGCACTCACAGAATTGGCGCGGATGGTGGCGGAAGTTTCGGGATGCAATCCGAGTGTCTCGGTCATTCATGGCGGCATGGGCTCTGAGTATACCGGCGAAATTCGCGCTTGCTGGGCGAGATGGGTGAGTATCAATTCCAGGATGTACGAAGCTCAGTTGCTGAACTGTACGCTTGGTACGCAGCGGATTTGGTCGGGTGGATTCCGGGGTTGGAAGTTCGACTCAGTCTGATCTGCTAGCCATGGGGTTGCAGAGTCTAAAGTCGCTGCTGGTCGCTTTGGGTCCCGAAAACCAGCTTTGCGCGCCGCTCTAGGGCGCACGCGCGGTTCCATGGCTTCAGACTGCACTTCTCAAAAAGCACGATATCATCGAGAAGCAGGCACCGTGCGATGATCCTTTCCAGTACGCAATACGTTCAGATCCCGATCATGATGGAGTGCTACGAATTGTTCTTTGACACTATCGAGCCTACAAGTTCCGATGGACGCAAATCCTGGACTTCTCCCAACCCGCGGTGCACACATACAAGAGGAACGGCTTGTCTTTCATTTTCCCTCATTCCCGAGGACGATGTAATGAATGCGTACACGCACTGGTATACGCCGAAGCCGGGAGATGTCGTGTGGGATGCTGGCGCTCATGCAGGCGCGAGTACTATCTCCTCTCAAAATGGTTGCACACGGTTACGGTTTACTGAATTTAAGTTGGGTAGAAGCCTATGGGCCCATCTTGCTCAGAGCAAAAGCGCGAGCGCGGTAAGCCGGCCCTGTCCAGTGTGCGAGGGAGGATATGCCGAGGACTTATTCCGACAATCTTTTCAAGGTTTTGAGAGAGGCGGGCCGATCGACGGATACGATGTCGTTGTGTGTACGGCGTGCGGTACCTCGTTTGCAGACGGGATACCATCCCAATCAGAATTCGATGAGTATTACCGGGAACTATCCAAATACGAATACGCGTACAGGGCCGGCAAAGAATCGGAAGACGACAGCCAGCGGTTGAAGGTACTGGCCGACCTGCTTCAGTCAAGCATCCCTGACAAAAACTCTCGGATACTGGAAATCGGTTGTGCCAATGGCCGGTTGCTTTCCTATCTAAAAGAGGCAGGCTACCGTGACGTGAGAGGCGTTGACCCTTCACCCGGTTGTGCTCGCGCTGCCAAACTGCTGTACGACGTCGCCGTGGACACGGGAACAGTGTTCGGCCTTCGGAAGCCAGGTACCGGCTATAACTTCGTAGTGACTTTGGGTGTCCTCGAGCACATTCGAGAGCTGAAGCAGGCCGTGCAAAACATCCGCGACGTGACTTCGAAAGACGGTCGAGTCTTCGTCGGCGTTCCTGATGCCAGTAACTTGATCGCAGCGCAGGATGCGCCATTTCAAGAATTCAGCACGGAACACATTACTTTTTTTTCGCCTGCCTCTTTGCAATATCTAATGGAAGCGGGCGGATTCCGTACTGTGAGTTGCGCTTCGGTGAGCCTTGAGCTGCACTGCGGTGTTTTGACGCCAGCAGTCTGTGGTGTGTTTGAACCTTCGACCAATTTCCGGAGGGACTTTTATTTCGACAACACAACCAGGGAGGGCTTGATCCGGTACATCGACGAATGCCGGGCCATGGACAGGAAATTGAAAGACAGAATCCAGGAAGCGGTTGGCGGGAGAAGAGTTGTGGTTTGGGGCGTCGGAACGCACACTCGGCGTTTACTGGCAAACAATACTTTGCGGCCCGGAGATATTTCTGCGTTCGTTGACGCCAGCCCCAAGTACCAAGGCCAGCAGCTTGCCGGAATCCCTGTGCTTTCTCCAGACCAATTGACAAATCATCGTGAACCCATTCTGATCTCCTCGTATGCCTTTCAGAGAGAGATCAGCGATGAGATCCGAGACAGGCTGCGGCTCCCTAATGAGTTAATCCTCCTGTATGACATGAACGATTCCGGGGGGTCGCATGACTGACCCGCAACGGAGTGCGGATAGAATAATTTCGATCATCACTCCCTGCTACAACGAAGAAGCTAACGTGCGGGAAGTCTACGAACGTGTGCGCTCGGCCATCACCGCCATAGGTGGTTATAGCTACGAGCACATTTTCATTGACAACGCGTCCCGCGACGACACTCTCGTTGAGCTCAAAAAGCTGGCGGCATGTGACAAGAATGTGAAGGTAATTCGAAACACGCGTAACTTTGGTCACGTGCGGTCTCCCATGCACGCGCTTTATCAGGCTACCGGCGATGCCGTGATCGGTATTGTGGCCGACCTCCAGGACCCTCCCGAGATGATTGTGGAGATGATCCGTAAATGGGAGGAGGGTTACCCGGTTGTGATCTGCGTGAAGACGACGAGCGGAGAAGGCGGGTCTGATGTTCTGGATCCGGAAGCAGTACTACCGGCTGGTGAACCGCCTTTCCGGAGTGGAGACGTACGAGAATTATACGGGGTTCGGCCTGTATGACCGCAAGGTAGTGGAAGTCATAAGGAGCTTCGACGATCCGTATCCGTACTTCCGGGGCATGATTGCCGAGGCTGGGCTTCCGGCATTTCGACATTCCGTATCATCAGCCGGCGCGCAAGCACGGAATCACCAAGAACAATTTCTACACGCTTTACGACTATGGCGATGCTGGCCATTACCAACCTGTCGAAGGTGCCGTTGCGGCTGGTAACGTTTTCGGGCTTTGCAGGGGCGGTGCTGTCGGTGCTGGTCTCGCTTGGGTACCTGATTTACAAGCTGATCTTCTGGAATCGGTTTTCCGTCGGCATCGCGCCGCTGGTGATTGGAGTATTTTTCTTTATGTCGCTCCAGATGCTGTTTATGGGCATCGTCGGCGAATACATCGGGACTATACACACGCTGGTGCAGAAGCGGCCCCTGGTGGTGGAGCAGGAGCGGATTAACTTTGAGTACGGTCCGGGCGCGCCGTTGAGTGCCGATAAGAGGGAAAAAGTAGGGGGTAGGTGACGATAGTAACCACATGACTGGGTTACTGTCTTCGGAACTGGTTACCCCACTTACATGGCGCACGTAAGCCTTTGTCCTGCAATAGCTTGCAGCCCGAAAAAATGTTCCACGTGGAACATTTTGAAATTGGCTGGAGAAGATGCCGGGCGGCCTTGATAGCTCGTGCTGAGGGCATTGATGAGCATCGATAACTCGCGTTCGCTGGCTGTTGCCCGGATTCGTGACTGCGCGGCGGTCATGCAACAACTGCTCGGGAGCGAGGAATACTTGAGCGCGGTGGTGGCCGCGGCGGACGCCATGACGAAGTGTCTGCGCTCGGAGAACAAGATTCTCTTCTTCGGAAATGGCGGAAGCGCAGCAGACGCGCAGCACCTGGCGGCAGAGCTGAGCGGGCGCTTCATGAGGGAACGTCCAAGCCTCTCGGGCTGGGCGCTGACCACCAATTCCTCAGCGCTGACCGCGATCGCGAACGACTACTCGTTCGAGGACGTGTTTGCGCGTCAGATTGAAGGAATGGGGAGCTCAGGTGACATTGCTTTCGCAATTTCGACAAGCGGCAACTCGCTCAACGTGCTTAAAGCTGTCGGAGTAGCCCGCGAGAAGAAACTGACTTCTATCGGACTCGCCGGCAAGAGCGGAGGAGCGTTGCGCGACTTGGTCGACCACTGCATTTGCGTCCCCAGCGATCAAACTCCTCGAATCCAGGAAGCGCATATTTTGACGGGGCACATTCTGTGCGAGTTGATTGAGGAAGAGATGTTTGGAGATAAGTGAGTGGGTAAACCGATCAAGATCGCAGTCGAGAAGCTCGACGGTTAACCGCCGTAACATGATAACATTTTTCTGGGCAACGGACGTTGGTGAATTCTCTTCGATCAGTCTTCGCACGGTAGGCAGAAATCTGCTCCAGGCATTTCTCGCGCGCATTCTTGCCGCTCAGGAAGTGTCGATACTCCTCGATCGTCATCGCCAGCGCCTCCGGGAGGCGTAGCATCGGCCGCCATCCCAATTGCTGCGCCGCCTTCGAGCAATCCAGCTGCAGCATTTGCGCTTCGTGAGGGTGTTCTCCCTCATCGATCTCCCACGCAGCCGGCGCTCCCCAGGCAGACGCGATCCTTTCCACGATCCAGCGCACGGAGCGAACATCATTCGGGTCAGGCCCGAAGTTCCAGCCGCTGCTGAAGTTCGCCCCATCCTCGTATAGCTTCTGCGCCAGCATAAGGTATCCGCGAAGAGGCTCCAGCACATGCTGCCACGGCCGGATCGCTTGCGGGTTGCGGATCTTCAGCACTTTGCCCTCGGCAAAGGACCTGACTATATCCGGGAGAAGCCGATCCTGTGCCCAGTCTCCTCCACCGATTGCGTTTCCAGCGCGGGCCGACGCGACTGCTACAGCCCGCGCATTGCGGCTCCCGGTCCCGAAGAAGGAGCTGCGGTAAGCACTCACTACGAGCTCAGCGCACGCTTTGCTGTTGCTATAAGGATCGTGTCCTCCCAGAACATCGATCTCGCGGTAGCCCGCGCTGGAATTGCGGTTCTCATAGCACTTGTCGGTTGTGATAACTAAGACAGCCGAGACTGACTCTGTTTTGCGTACAGCCTCCAGGACATTCGCCGTGCCCATCACGTTCGTCTGGTAAGTAAGGATGGGATCCTCATAGGACATTCGCACGAGCGATTGGGCCGCCATGTGGAAGACGATCTCAGGCTTGAATTCTGCCATCGCCCGCTTCAGATGAAGCAAATCGCAAACGTCTCCAGTGATCGATCGCATTCCCGATGCAACCGATGCAGTCTCAAACAGGCTCGGAGAAGTAGGCGGCTCCAGCGAGTACCCCGCGACTTCCGCACCCAGGCTCTGCAACCAGAGCGACATCCAACTTCCCTTAAAGCCAGTATGACCCGTCAGAAAGACTTTCTTTCCCCGCCAGAACATTGCTCACCAAACCTTCCACGGCGCCTTGCCGGCGGACCAGAGACTCTCCAGCAGGTTCTTCTCATAAAGCGTATCCATGTGCTGCCAGAAACCACTATGTTTGAACGCGTATACTTCACCCTCGTGCGAAAGTTGCTCGAGCGGTTCACGCTCCCACCAAGTGTCGTCGCCTTCGATGTAGTCCGCCACGCGCGGTGACAGCACGAAAAACCCTCCGTTCACCCAGCGGCCGTCAGCTTTGGGCTTCTCCACGAACTCGGTAATCTGTCCATCGCCGCCAATCTCAAGAGCGCCGAATCTCCCCGTGGGCTGGGTCGCGGTAATCGTCACGGCTTTGCCATGCCGGCGATGGAAATCGATCAGGCTACTAACGTTAATATCCGACAATCCGTCGCCATACGTGAAGCAGAACATCTCTTCGTCCTTCACATAGGGAATGACCCGTTTCAATCGCCCGCCGGTCAAGAGTGCCCACTCCCGTCTCGATGAGCGTCACTCTCCACGGCTCACACTCGCTCTTGTGCGTCTCGATGCGATTGGTTTGCAGGTCGATGGTCACATCAGTCGAGTGGAGCAGATAATTAGCAAAATACTCCTTGATTAAGTAGCCTTTATAACCTAGGCAGATAATGAAATCATTGATTCCGTAATGAGAGTAGATCTTCAGAATGTGCCACAGGATCGGATGACCGCCGATCTCGACCATGGGCTTGGGGCGAGCCGACGTCTCTTCACTCAGGCGGCTTCCCAAACCTCCTGCAAGTATGACGGCTTTCATGACACCTCCGGGCGACCGCCAGTCGGGCTCCGTGGGGCAGTCTGTGTTTTCGCTGTGTCAGTGTCGAAGATTGATGCCTGCCGGTCAAGTCTAAAACGGACGATAAGAAGAACCGCAGAATCGCGTTACTGCGCAGCCGGGACAGTCTTCACGTCCCGAATGAATACGGAAAATGCGTCCACGACGTAGTCCAGCATAGCTTCGGAGAGACCGGGATAAACACCAACCCAAAAGACGTTGCGCATTGCGTAGTCTGTGTTCCTCAGGTCGCCCACCACCCGGAACTTAACGTCTTGATACGCAGGCTGCCGCGTCAGATTGCCGCCGAATAGCAGTCGGGTTCCGATTCGTCGACTCTCCAAAGCCTGAATCAGATCGTTGCGGGTGAAGGACGCATTTTCGCGTACTCCCAACGGAAATCCGAACCAGCTCGGATCGGCGCCGGGAGTGCTCTTCGGGCAAGAGCAAAACGTCTTCGAAGGGTTTCAAGCGTTCATATAGATAGCGGAAGTTCTGTTTTCGAGTTTCGATGAAATTCGGGAGCCGCTCGAGCTGAGACAATCCCACTGCGGCCTGCATGTCGGTCATTTTCAGGTTATAGCCGATGTGCGAATAAATGTACTTGTGATCGTATCCGCAGGGCAGGTCTCCCAGTTGCCACTGGAATCGCTTTCCGCAAGTATTCTCTTTTCCGGGATCGCACCAGCAATCGCGGCCCCAATCCCGAAACGACTCAACTAGCGACTGAAGGAGCGCCGAGGCCGTCATCACCGCTCCACCCTCGCCCATGGTGATGTGGTGTGCCGGATAAAAACTTACTGTTGCAATGTCGCCGAAGGTACCAACCATCCGGCCTTTGTAAGTCGATCCGAGCGCATCGCAGCTGTCTTCAATAAACCAAAGGTTGTGCTTCCTGGCAAAATCGACCACCGCGTCCAGGTCGCAGACGTTGCCCAGCGTATGCGCGAACATGATCGCCCGGGTGCGCTCGCTCAAGGCGCCTTCCATTTGCGAAACGTCCAGCTGAAAAGTGGGCAAGGAGATGTCGACGAAGACGGGGACACACTGGTTCTGGATGATGGGGTTGACGGTCGTAGGGAACCCTGCGGCCAGTGTGATTACCTCATCGCCTGGCTTCAGCCTGCGATCTCCTAGTTCGGGGGATGTCAAGGCAGAGAATGCGACCAGGTTGGCTGACGAGCCCGAATTCACCAACGAGCAGCCGCGAAGCCCGAAGAACTGGGCGAACCGTCGTTCAAATTCCTGCGCGAATCTTCCGGTGGTCAGCCAACAATCCAGCCCCGCGTCCACCAGGTTCCGCAGATCTTTTCCACTCAAAACCTTACCGGAAACCGGAACCGGTGACTCCCCGGCGACGAACGGTCCCGCCGGAAACTGCTCGTCGTAATATTCTTCCGCGAGCCGGAGTATCTGCTCGCGCAGCTGTAAGACGCGGCTGCTCATTCGCCGATTGTATTACAGATCATCGGTCTCGCCACCGCAGCGCTCTCCAGCGTTTCACCAAGGAGGTGTTCGTCGAGGGGCACGATTGTGCGTGAATCGGGGGCCGGTGGCTCTCACGTCCTGAGAGCCACTCACCAGCGGTCCGCGGCAAAAGATCTGGCCTTTTTCGTCGTGCGTCGCTTCTTACAATAGTATAGGTACGTCCGGATCACAGGAGGCCTCTGCTTTTCCATGCCTGATGTTTCGACTGTCCGTGCAATTCCTCCGGGCCAAACCGCGCTGGCACGTCCTTCTGGATTGCGCCTTCCCTCCCCTGCGATTACCGTCACCGTGCTCATAGCCTGCGTCTTCTTGCTTCGCCTGCCCAGCGCGCTGGTGCCGCACGAGCTGAATCCGGACGAAAGCTTAATGCTCAGCCAGGCTATGAAGTTCCTGGTTGATCCCAGGCCGTGGCTGGCCGGTGACACCGGAACCGCCGGACCACTCGATTCCTATCTGATATCGGGGCTTCTGTTGATGGGATTCAAGCCTGGATTCGTTCTCGTGCACCTGCTGGGGAGTGTGCTGGTGTGCCTGCAAGTCGTTACGGCATACCTCACGCTGCGGCGACTGGGATCCGCGATCGCTGCATCAGTAGGCGCCTTTTTCATCATCTTATTTTATGGTCTGGCGACCCACACCAATTACCTCCACTACTCAACCATACTGCTGCCTAACCTGCTAGTGATGTTGGGCTTCTACATCTTCCTGAGATGGCTGGAACCGCCCCGGCGCAAGACCCGCTCATCGTTATGGCTCTTGTTCTCCGGCGCACTGTTGCTAGGCACTGCGCCCTGGTGCAAATTGCAGGCTGCACCCATGACCGCTGCGCTGGGCCTGGTGTTCCTCGCAGCAATCTTCCGCGACAGAGGCCCTTCTTTCAGCCTGTCGCTCCGCGTGAAGGAGCTGACCGCATTCTGTATTGGCGCGCTCCTGACCACCGGCGTCATGCTGGCCATCCTAGCCAGGACCGGCGCGATTGAGGACTTCTGGTATTCCTACATCCGCGGTGCCGTGGCGTATGCCGGGCCACAGGGCTCTACCGGATACGTCAAGAATCTCCTGCTGCTATTTCTTGCATGGCCATTTTTCCTCCAGCCCTTGCTCTTCGCGCTGCTTGTCGCAATTTGCCTCCTTCGCGCTTTTCGCACTGGAGACATGCTCCTTTTCTTCAAGAACCAGAAATGGGCGGGCATCGGCCTCCTGGCGTATTTGGCCGCCACCTTATTCGCGGCATGCCGCCCAAGTTACGCTATCAGCACCTACGCTATGTGGGTTGTACCTCCAATCACCTACTTGGCCGTAGCGCCTTTGCGCACGCTTCCCCAGATGGCCGATCTGAGAAAGAATCGGTCGTCGCGTGACTGGATGATATTTGGCGTTGTTCTACTCCTCCCGTTCGCGGCGATCGATGGAGCGCGCTACGTAAACATGCTCCGGGCCATACACCATCTATCCTATTCACCGCACCAGCGGAATCCCCGGACCCCCAAAGATGCTCTGCCAGCGCCGGAGTCGGATTCTAATGTCAGCCTGGCTCGCTTGACTGCGCCGCGTCGTTGGGTTGTGGGGGATTCCAACGAAAGAATTGCCGCCATCGTCCGCGATATCCAGAAGACGCAACCCGTTCGGAGTCTGGCCATCTGGGGATGGGCGCCCGGGGTGTATGTCCTCACGGGGATACTTCCGTCACCTCGCTCCTCCATTGCGCCGGTTGGGGGCCGGGATGAGCCAGTGCGAACGTATGCCCGGGCGCGCTATCTTGCTGACTTGCTCCAGAAACCCCCTGACCTGTTTATCGACGCCGTCGTACCAGATGCCTTCATGTGGCACACCTGGACCGAGAATGATGGCTATGAAACCGATCCCGAACTGCGGAGATTTATCGGAGACAATTACATCCTGGTTGACCAATTGACGCTGGTGAAAGGGGCAAAGCCGGTAAGATTCTTCGCCCGGCGAGAATCGCCCTCGCGCCCGTAGCTTCTGCGAGTCAGCTTGGCAAGGGTAGGTCGCATGGAGGAGCATCGGCAGCGCTACCTGATGAAAATCGTTTTACAGTATCGCGAGCACGCAAGCCGGGTATACTATGATGCGGTTTTCAAGATCAAAAGGAAAATTCCAGCCAATGTCGGGCTGGACGGCCATGGATCTAAACTGCATACACAACTCCAGCGTGGAAGCAGTCGTCGAATGAATGCGCGTTCTTATTCGAGTCGCATCCCGCAACTCGACTTGCTGCGGGGAATTGCCGTTCTACTAGTAATAGGTGTTCACTACCCCTACATCCATATTCTAGGCCGCATCGGATGGATAGGGGTCGATTTGTTCTTCGTGCTTTCTGGCTTCCTCATTTCCGGGCTTCTCTTCGCTGACTGGAAGCGAAGTGGAACGATTCACCTGAAACGCTTTTTTATCCGCCGCGGGTTCAAAATTTATCCGTCCTTTTATGCATTTCTTATACTGGCGCTTCCCTTGGTACTTTTTCGCTACGGAAGAGAGTCCATCCCCCGCATCTCTGCCGAAGCATCCTTCATGCAGGACTACTTTCGCCCCGCCTGGGGTCACACCTGGAGTCTTGGGGTCGAAGAGAAGTTCTATATCGCACTCCCCTTCGTGCTACTCGCACTTTCGCAGATGTGGAAGCACAAAGAGCATCGCGGGTTCGCACTCATCCCGCTTATTGCCGTCGTTCTCTTAGCCGGATGCTTGTGGGCAAGGTTGGTCGGTCCCTTTAACTGCTTCCACTCGCGCGCAGACGACTTGTTCTGCGGCGTTGCCCTGGGTTACTGGTTCCACTTCCACCAGGATTCGTTTCATGCATTTTCGCGCTGGTGGTTGTTCCCTTTATTTCTCGCTCTACTCACACCTCTATTCCTGTTTCAAGGTGGACTATTACAAAGCTCTATTTTGCTGACGTGCAACGCGCTGGCCTTCTCCGCCCTGCTCGTCTGGATACTACCGCGCACCTGGGTAAGGGTACCGCTCCTCGAAAGAATAGGCTTCTATTCCTATTCGATCTACCTTTGGCATTATGTGGCGGCAAAAGCTGCCTCAACTTTCGGCGTCACCGCGCTGGGTCTTGTCTCGGTCGTCGTTTTCAGCTGCCTCGTCGGTATCGGTATGGCCAAACTCATTGAGGTTCCGGCTCTGGCACTGCGAGATCGCCTGTTCCCCGCCGTCATCGAGCCTCACGGTCACGGCGTCAGCGTCACCGCCAATGCGCCTTCCATTGGCATGTACGCGCCACCGCGCTCCAGTTAGACCAAGTTACGCCATCAGCACCTACGCCATGTGGGTTGCTCCTCCAATAACCTACCTGGCGGTAGCGCCTTTCCACGCGCTTCCAGAGATAGCCAATCTGAGAAAGAACCGGTCGTCGCGTGACTGGATGATATTTGGCTTCGCTCTGCTTCTCCTGTTCCCCGTGATCGACGGAGCGCGATATTTGAACTTGGTCCGGGCCATAGGCCAGTGTAAGCCCGCAAGGTGCCATGCACAGTCACTTCAGGATGAGGGTCGTTTGTTCCAGGTTGGCTCGTAATAATCGTCCAGACCTGCGCTGTTTCACCACCGAAGGACCCGTACCAGATTGCTGTAGTCATCCGTCCACAGCGGAAAATGCGGGCTTGGTGTGATCTTGCGCATGTGTTCTACACCGGGAACTGGGCCGTCCCGGTTGAGTGCCGCGACTATGACCCACACAGATGGGTTCCCAGGAATTCCTGGGTTCGAGCTTGCCATCCAAGCTGACATGTCTGATTCCGCGGCAAGCCTCGCAATCACAGGACGGAGGTCAAGCGCGTCGTTGCTTATGTGAAACGCCAAGATCCCGTTTGGTTTGCTGAGGTGCCGGAGATACAACTGAAATGCTTCCTCAGTCAGCAAGTGGACCGGAATGGCATCTCCGCTGAATGCATCTATCACCAGCACGTCGAAGTCTTGAATTTTATTCTGTTTAAGCTCTTGCTCCAGTGAGATGCGGGCGTCGCCAGGAATGACTTCCACTTCTGCTCGACTGTCTGAAAGGAAAGTGAACATTCCCTGCGGACCGGAGTTCGCGATTCGGACAACGTCAGGGTTGATCTCATAGAACCGCATGTAATCTCCGGGGATTCCGTAAGCCGCGATGGTTCCAACCCCCAAACCCACCACCCCGATGCGAAGGGTTCTTCCTGCCGCTCTTCCCGGATAGCTCGTAAGCACCAACCCAATGCCGCTCTGGGGCGTGAAGTAGCTCGTTGGCGTCCGCTTTTTTGTCTCCTCGCAAAACTGAAATCCGTGAGAAATTCTGCCGTGACGCAGCGTCAGCACAGGAAAGCCGCCGACCTTATCAGAAGTCACGGTAAGGACCCCGTAAAAATTGCGCACCATCCTGATTGCGCCATACCCTATGACGACTGGAGGATACGCCAGAACTGCTGCCAAGAGAAGCGTGGTAAAACAGACACTGAATACTGCTGCGCGCCTTTGTTGCCCGACCGAACCTTTGCCCGAAGAAGTCCCGAACACGGTCAAAGCAAATAGCGCGGCCACCACCAGGAAACAAATCAGCAACGCAACTGGCCTCCAACCAATAGCCGCCAGCCCCGGTCCCGCAAAGACCACAAGAGCGGAGAATGCCAGTAGCAGGGGCTTTGGCTGATAAATCCAGGATTGCGTATCCCGCAAGAGAATGAGGCAGAACAATAAGCAACATAGCCATACGCTGAGATGAAATTCCCAGAATCCTTTGAATATGATCGGCGCAATGATACTGACAAAAAGCCCTCCAAGGGCGCCGCCTGCAGCCACGAACAGATAAAACGATGTCAGATAGTCTTTGGGGGGTTTCAACTGCACCAGCTCGCCGTGGCACACCATGCATGAAGCGAATAGGGCGAAGGAATAGATACCGATCTGCCAAATGACGCCAAGACGAGGTTGATAGAGCGCAAAGCTCACCAACAGTGTAGCCAACCCCAGACCAGCGGACCACAAAGTTCGCGAATACCATCTCTCGGATGAGAAACACACCACAAAGGATAGTAAGTACAAAGACAGCGGCAACACCCAAAGCAGTGGGACGACAGCCACATCCTGGCAAATCCGATTGGTTGTCGCTAAGAGACTAAGCGATCCAATTGCGGCAAGAAGCAACCAGACAACTTTGCGGCGCCAATTGGGAGCTATTGACGGTTGCGGTTCGTCCAGACACTGGAACTCCCGCGGCCCTGTCTGGTCTTCTCGGGCAGCGCACCATGCAGTAGCGATGCAGCCAGCCCCAAACAGCAGGAAGCCAATCCCCCAGACTAGTGCCTGGACCTTCAGAGACAGTAGCGGCTCAACAATCACAGGGTAAGTAATTAGTGCGATCAGGGAACCCGCATTTGAAAGCGCGTAGAGGCGATAGGGCACCTCGCTGGAAATCCGGCCGTACCAGGCCTGTAATAACGGACCAGTTGTGGAGACCAGGAAATAGGGGAATGCAACACTAGCGACCAACAGCGTAACGATGCGCAACAAGGGATGCTCGCTACCACTTGGTTTCCAACTGGAAGCTGGCAGAAGTGGGGATCCCCATGTAGATAGCCGGAATACCAGCACAGCAAGCGCGAGAACTATCAGCAGCGAATGGACGCCGGCCTGGGCGCGAGGCCTTAACCAACCATTAGTGAGGTAGGCGTAGGCGTAGCCAAGCAAAAGGAGTATCTGAAAAAACAGGATGCAGGTCGTAAAAACAGCCGGTGTGCCACCGAACCACGGGAGAATATACTTTGCTATTACCAACTGCACCTGAAACAAAAGAAATGCACTGCAAAACACTGTAAAGCCAAAGAGCGCCAGCATTACGACCCGAGAATGAGCTGCCGACGCTTTGACCGCTTCCGCCTGCTGGGCCTTGCCAGCCAAATCTGTGGTCACACCGCCTCTCCTGTATAGAGAAAGTAAACTCTGGCGTCCGGAAGACGCGCCGCTCGATGCTCGGCAGCGTCCGGCTGGTTCATCGCCATCGTCATTAGAACACAGATCACCTCGGGCCTCACTCGTTAGCGCCCTTTGGATGCAAGTACTGGCACCCGCTCGAACAGCACGGCAACATTGTCGGAGTAAATCGGATGCCATGCCGGAGAATGCGCTAGAAGGTAGTTCAATGGCTCTTGAGGCCGTAAGAAAACATAGTCGATTTTGTACTTATCCAGGATCTCGAACGGATGCTTTATCGCAGTCGCTTTAAGGAAGTCATCAAACACCCCATTGAATATGAAGATGTCTGCGCGTCCGTCAACAAAAGTCTTCAACTGGGGCGCATTCCATTCCATGTATCCTCCCCAGGCATACTCATTGAAGATTCTTCCGTTGACGTTCTGCCGCTCCATAAACGCTAATGCGGCCTTGGGATACCCTTCGGCCACTTTCTGTTGTAGCTGTGTCTCCGACGGAAAAAAGAAGATCAGCGCTCCTACAACAGCTGCAATAATGATGGCATTGAGCCATGGCTTGTCAAGATCCCGCTCGTAGGGCGGAAACAGCTTCAGACGCGGCGCAAGTATTGGTGCCAAGATCAGGCCAGCGAAGAACAAGAATCGCGCGTGTGACAGAGCGGCCCACAGAGCAAACGCCGTCAGCAATACCTCGTCCAACCTCCACTTTCGTCGGGAGAACAACGCGCCAGCCAGTAACAGCAAGATCACGATCAGCGCCAGCTTGCCATTGGGTGTGCCGAAGTCCACAGGTTGCCACTCTTCAATGTGTTGCATGACTCCTTGCTGGCGGAGAAGGAGCGTATACGGGTACAGCACCAGTTTGTAACCGAAGGGGTTAACAAAGAGTGCAGCGAGGGAAGCGGCCAAAGCCAGCAGCAGATTTTTTAGCTCCTCAGCGGTCCACCGGCGCGCTACAACCAAACCCCACTCCCCTTCCACCAGGCCGGAAGCGATCGTTACTGCCAACACGACCATGCCGAAGACCCAGGAGCCGTGCAGGTTGATCCACGAGGCAAACAACGGCGGCAGCAGCCAGATGCCTTTTCCCGTCCGCTGAAAACGGTCCAGTATAAGCAGCAGGACCATCATGCAAAGCCAGCCGAAAAGCAACATGCGAGGAGCCATCGACACCCCTCCGAGGCAAATGGCCCCCAAAGTGGCGATTGCGGCGTCCTTGCAATCGGCGCCGGCACGCCATGACCGGTAATAAACGCCGACGTAAATCAACACCAGGACTGCGAAATAGACGGCCAGAAGGCCCTGCAGACCCATTGCCTTGAAACCTAGGAAAAACGGGATCTCCGACAACCACTCGAAATTAATCCAGGGCGACCCCGCCGCGCTGAATGAGTAGGTATCCATTCGGGAGAAGGAGTGGAATTGCAAAAGGTCACGAGCGTTGCGCAGATGCCACCAGATGTCTGGCTCTGCAATACCGCGTATCGAATATCTAAGAATTACCGCTATAAGCAGGAACATGCACATCACGGGGAAAGAGAAGATGTCCGCGACGAGGCCCATCCAGGAGGTGCTGGCTGTTAGCGGGACTATTTCTGATTTTGGCGAATCTGAGGCGGCCGGCAACGGATCGTCCTTCCTATCTCATCTCGACTTGATTAACCCGGACTTGCGGCGGTGCCTCAGCCACCCCAGTTGCTGGCGTGCGTTCAAGTAGCACCGCAACCTTGTCGGAGTAGGTCGCGTGCCACCCCGTAGAGTGCTCCAGAAGGTACGTTAAAGACTGGGTCGGCGGCAACAGGACATAGTCGATTTTGTACTTGTCCAGAATTTCGAAAGGCCCTTGGATCAACATAGCCTTGCCGTAGTCGCTGAAAGTTCCGTTGTGCACGAATAGGTCCGCGCGCCCGTCAATGAAAGGCCGCAGTGTGGGCGCATTCCACTCCATGTACCCTCCCCACGTGTATTGGTTAAAGATCCTTCCATTCAGGTGCTTCCGCTGCATGAACTCCAGCGCGGCCCTGGGGTATGTTTCCTCCACTTTTTCCTGTAGCTGTGCCGTTGACGGGAAGAAGAAGATTAGCGCGCCCAGAATAGCGGCCATGATGCCGGCGTTGAGCCACGGCTTATCAAGTTCGCGCTCATAAGGCGGAAACAGCGTCAGACGCGGCGCGAGTATCGGTATCAGGATGAGGCCCGCGAAAAACAGAAAGCGCCCGTGCGAGAGCGCGGCCCAAAGAGCAAACGCCGTCAGCAAAACCTCGTCCAGCTTCCATCGGCGAGGGGAAAACAAAGCGCCTGCCAGCAACGCCAGGATGACGATCAGCGCCAGTTTGCCATTGCCGGTGCTGAAGTCTACCGATTGCCACTCTTCAACGTACTGCATATTCCCCGGCTGACGGAAAAGAAGATCGAACGGGTACAGCACCAGTCTGTAGCCAAAAGGGTTCACAAACAGAGCGGCCAGCGAAGCCGCAAATACCAGCAGCAGCTTCTTCAACTCCCCGGCCGTCCAGCGTCGCGCCACCACCAAACCCCACTCCCCTTCGACCAGGCCGGAGGCGATCGTCAGCGCTAGTACGACCAGGCCAAAGACCCAGGAGCCATGAAGATTGATCCACAGGGCAAACAGTGGCGGCAGCAGCCACAGGCCTTTTCCGGTCCGCTGAAAACTGTCCATCACCAGCAGTAGCCCCACCATGCATAGCCAACCAAACAGCAGCACGCGAGGGCCAATGGACACGACCCCAAGAGAAATAGCCACCAGGGTGGCGACGGTGGCGTCCTTGCAATCGGCGCCGGCTCGGCATGATCGGTAATAGACGCCGATGTAAATCAGCAACAGCACCGCGAAATAGACGGCCAGAACGCCTTGCAAGCCCATGGCCTTGAAGCCCAGGAAAAAGGGGATTTCAGACAGCCATTCATGATCAAGCCAAGGCGATCCGGCTGCCCCGAACGAGTACGTATCGACAGCGGGGAACGAGTGATGTTGGAAAAGGTACGCAGCGTTGCGCAGGTGCCACCAGATGTCCGGTTCCGCAATCTGCTTTACGGAAAACCCGAAAATCACTGCCGCCAGCAGGAACATGCACATGACTGGAAACGAAAAAACGTCGGCCGCCCAACCAGTCCAGGAGATTCTGGCCGTGGGCAGGGCTGCCTCTGACGTTACAGGTGCTGTGTGGGGCACAGGCGTCGTTTTCATCTGGACTGTTCTGTTGACGGTATCACAGGCCGCAAACCTCGTAGTATACTCACCTTCGCTTATCCAGCCCACATGACCCGCACGGCCAAGCTGCTACTGGTCCCCATAGTCTTGCTGCAGCTAGTCGTATTTGCCTTTGTCGCCCGTCACAGATTTGTCCATGTGGACGAAGGTTTCTTTTTGCTCGCCTCGCGACTGGTCCTGATGCACAAGAAACCGTATTTGGACTTTTTCTACCCCCAAGCCCCTCTGCTGCCTTACATCTACGCCGTGTGGATGAAGTGCTTTGGAATTACCTGGGCCGCAGGACGACAATTGGCCACTTTGTTGACGAGCCTGCTCGGTGCACTTGTCTATCAGCAGGTTTGTCGCCTGACCAGAAATTGGCTCGCCGGGCTTGTAGCAGTAATCGTGTTTGCCTCGTCTAGTCTGATTTTTGCGTGGCTACCAATTGTGGGGCCTTTCTCTTTAGCTGGGCTATTCATTTTCTCTGCATATGTCATTGTCAGCCGCCTTTCGGCAGAATCCTCGCCATGGCTCATCGCGATGGCCGGGCTAATGCTTGGCCTGAGCGTCGATGTCCGCTCCTATCTGGTTCTCCTCGCTCCGCTGCTCCTGTGGTGGATCCTTCACAGCTTGGCTACGCGCACGCGGTTGACATCGATTCTCTGGTTCCTTGGCGGCTTCGCCATCGCAATGATCCCAAGCTTCTATTTGTTCGTTTCCTCTCCCGATGCATTCCTGTTCAATAATCTGGGATATCATGCAATTCGCTCCGGCATGGGTCTGATTGGGATGTGGCAAGAGAAGCTTGTGCTTACGATCATGTTTTTCTTAGGGGGCCCGGGGGCTAACGGGATTCAAGACAGTATTTTGTTTTTTGTCAGCCTGGGATTTGTATTCTCTATGCCCCGGCAACAATGTCCAGCACGGCAGGCTTTTCAGATTGCACTTGCGTTGGGTGCCCTTTCCCTTCTCCCAACTCCAGCCTATCTGCCTTACTTCTGTCTAGCGGTTCCCTTCCTCGTGGTAAGTGCTGTCTGTGTGGTGAACGACTTACTTGTGAGTTTGGAGTTGAGGCGACACCGGCAGTTTGCGGCGATTGCCTGTGTTGTGCTGTTAGGGACTTACCTTGGTGCATCTGTCGGCGAGTTCCGCAGGTATCTTATGACTGGCGAGGGAATCCCGGGTGTACGATGGGCGCGCGACAAAGGCGACTGGCGGCTGCAACGAATCCTCGCAGTGTCGGAGGTGATCGATGGGGTTGCCCAACCCGGTGAAATGGTGGCCAGCTTTTGGCCCGGGGACATCTTTCAGACCAGTGCGGTTCCTTTCCCGGGATTTGAAAATCCTTTCGCTCTAGCCATTTCCGAGAAACTCTCCTCGCAGCAGAGGGCGACACATCACATTCTTTCACCCGCCGACATCGAAAACGACTTTGCCGCTCATAGTCCACGCATCGTTGTGCTGCGTGACCAAGTCTTCTCCGCGGACCCAGCGGATGAACAACGCGGGCTGCAAGAGTCGATGGCCACTCTCAAGACCTCACTTCTCACCCACGGATACACTTTGGTCCGATCAATCGGCGGCATATCCATTTACGTTTATTCTGCGAAGCCCTGAGAGAGCGTCATCCACTTTAGCAGTAGCGTTCAAGGGAGCAGACCTGAAGTACAGTGATTCCGCCTGAAAATAGCATTTCCCGTCAGATGGATGAACAGTTCACCTTGTGGCTCGGGAACTTACCCCACGCTGTGCAGTCTGTGGTTTCCTCCTTTCTCCCTGGAGTTCGCTGTGCGGTGCTCAGCGTATGCCCTTCAAGTGATGCAAGTAGCGTCGTTTTCCCACTTGACGGCTGGTGTAACGCAGCTAGTTCTGTTCCTGCCGCTCGATTCGACTGTACCTTCGACGTTGCCGGCAGGGAGACCCGCTGGTAAAGCTTCACTACCTTGTCTTCATATATCGTTCGCCATCCGGCGCTATGGTCAAGGACATATGAAAGGTGCTTGTCCACCGGGAACAGCACATAGTCGATTTTGTACTCGTCGAGCAGTTCAAATGGCTTCTCGATTGTATTGATCTTTAGGTAGTCACTGAGAACGCCGTTGTAGACAAAAATATCGGTTCGACCATCGGCAAATGTCTTTAGCGTGGGGGCATAAAACTCTATATACCCTCCGAAATCATAGTAGTGAAACAGTCGTCCAGTGATCTGTTTCTGCTGCATAAAACGCAAAGCGTCGCGCGGGAACTGGGTGTCTATGTCGTTCTGCAGCTGTGCGGCACTCGGGTACATCCAGAAAATCATGCCCGCGATCGCGGCAGTCATCGCTAAGTTCAACCAGGGTTTGTCCTTTTCTGCATCGTAAGGTGCAAAGAGCTTCAGGCGAGGAGCAAGAATCGGCACCAGAATGATAGCGGCAAAGAGCAGAAAACGAAGGTGGCTCAGAGATGTCACGAGCGCGAACAGGATGAGCCCAATATCCCTAAGGTTCCATGGCCTGCGCGAGAACCACGCGGCCCCCAGCAGGGCGAAGATCATGAACATGGCCAGCTTGCCCCATCCGGTATGGAAGTCTACCGATTGCCATTCGATCATGTTGTCGCGGACCGCCTGTTGACGGTGCAACAGCTCGAAGGGATACCACATCAGTTTGTAGCCGTAGGGATTGGCCAACAGCGCGACCACGGAAGCGGCAAAAGCTACAAGAAGCTTCTTAAGTTGGGCAGGTGTCCAGCGCTCAGCCACTACCATGCCCCACTGGCCTCCAATCAGGCCAGCTACGATGTATATACCTATTACTACGAAGCCGAACAACCAGGAACCGTGTAAGTTGATCCACAGAGCGAACAACGGCGGCAGCAGCCAAAGGCCTTTGCCGGTTTGCTGAAAGCGCTCCAGCACGAGAAGCAGGATGATGAGGCACAGCCATCCAAAATGGAGCATCCGCGGCCCAAAGGAATAGGAACCGATCGCCACGCCGGCCATGGTAACCAGGGCCGCGTCGCTCGCATTTGCTCCTCGCCGCACCGCCAGGAAATAAACCCCGGCAAAGACCAGCCACAAAACCACGAGGTACACCGCCAGTAGGCCGCGCAGACCCCAGGCTTGAAAAGCAAAGTAGTACGGAAGTTCGGAAAGCCATTCGAAGTTCAGCAGCGGCGTGCCCGCCACCGTGAAAGTGTACAGATCTGCACGCAGGAAGGAGTGTCGCGTGAGAAGCTCCTGGGCGTTGCGCAGATGAAACCAGATATCGGCTTCTGCAATGCGTGGATCGGCCAGCACGGAAATTTCCAGTGCAATGATTGAAAACCACAAGACGGGAAATGGGAAAAAGTTGCGGCGCCTCATGTCGGTTGCCATCATAATGGCGAGACCGCTGACTTGGTAACCGAAGCCGTCGTTTCAGCCGGTGAGTCTTTCCTCGTTAGACCTTCTCGAGTGATTGACGGATTGCCAATCAGCTCGTGGGCGCCTCCGGACGACGGGACATCCTGGTCGCCAACGCTCCTCGTGGCGAAAAGATACCAGATGAGCCATGCAGTCGTAGTCCAGATGTAAGCGCCCGACTGCACAGGAACGATAAAGAAAACCAGAAGAAGCGCCGCGACGTCGAGGATGGCAAATATCAGCAGAGGCCGTTCGCGCTCCGCACAGCAATAGGCAGCGGCCAGGATGGCTGGAAGCACAACGATCTCGTCGGGGAACCAGCTATAGGGGGCCACGAACACTGAGACCAACAGCAACAATGGCCCTTGCCGATTCCAGTCCCACTGGTTCTTCTGACGCGCGAAGTAAATGATTGCCCAAATACCTCCCAGAATCGCGGGGAGGAACTGGACCCAGTGGGCGTGGAGGCCTATTCCGATTCGCACCAACGTGCTTACAGTCGGGATGATTACGCTGTCTGCAACTGCACCTCGGAAAATGGGTAGATAATCCGACCAGATCGACGGGCGGAAGCACAGCGGGACGGCCGTCGCCATCGCGATTCCAAGAATCGCCCCCAGCAACACCCAGTACGCCCTCCGAACGACCATCCACACCAACAGGACTAAGCCGAAGGGCAGGAGAACTTGTGGCTTGAGCGCCAGCAGCGCGACACACAGCCCCGCGAGTAGCGGCCGGCTACGATACCAATAAAGGAAGCCTACTACGCCAAGCAGAACGAAGCTGGAAATCTGCCCGAATATGGTACACGCGAACGTGGGCGCAAATAAATATCCTAGCAAGTGAAGCCGATCAGGCGGGGATCCGTGAATCTTCCACAACATGCGAATGGAGACCACGATAGAAGCTACGATCAGAAGAATCCAGAAAGCAGCAGCCTTCACCGGACTAAGCAATCCCGCCAAGATGCTCGTCCAGAGCGCATAGGGCGGGTTCCGCATCAGAAGTACCTGCGCATCACCGTAACCGGCGGATCTCTCGAGAGAAAAAACCGCAGCGGCATCATAGGGGTTGGCGTGATGTAGCAACAGGCGGCCGGCCGCCCAGCAGGAGATGAAATCTTTCTTCGCTGTGGTTCCAGTGCTAGTCAAGCTTATCGTCAAGATTGCAAAGGTGACTGCGATCATGGCCAACGCGAACGCTACGCGTAAAGCTCGTTTGAGGATTGCCCAGAAGGTTCGTGCGTCGCCGGCAGCAACTGCATCCCCGACTACGGAGGTGATAGGCGGAGACGCAGTTTCAGCTGAGGAGTCTTTCATCATAGTCAGCGTGACTCACACAAGTTTGTCTTTGCCGCGGGCACTCTCTCGTAAAGGTCAGCTACGTTGTCTTCATAAATCCTGCGCCATGCCGGAGAGTGATCTAGAACATAGGTCAGAGGTTTGCGTGGCTCTACCAGAACATAGTCGATTCGGTACTTGTCCAGAACTTCAAACGGCGCCTGGATCATTACAGCTTTGAGATAGTCCCCGAAAGCGCCATTGAAGACGAATATGTCAGTGCGGCCATCCATAAAGGGCTTTAACTCGGGCGCATTCCATTCCATGTACCCACCCCACCAGTCCTGGTTGAAAATCCGTCCGTTGATGTGCTGTCGCTGCATGAATTCCAGAGCGGTTCCGGGGTATTCTTCATTCACTTTAAGCTGTAGCTGTGCCGAAGATGGAAAGGAGAGAAACAGTACGCCCAGAGCCGCAGCCATAATACCGGCGTTCAGCCACGGCTTATCAAGCTTCCGTTCGTAGGGGGGAAACAACTTTAGACGCGGTGCAAGTATCGGTACCACGATCAGGCCCGCGAAAAACAAGAACCGCTGATGCGACAGCGCCGTCCATAGAGCAAACGCCGTAAGCAAGGCTTCGTCCAACCTCCAACACTGGCGGGAGAACAAAGCGGCCGCCAGAGTCGTCAAAATGAGGATGAGCGCAAGCTTACCGTACCTGTTGCTAAAGTCGACAGACTGCCACTCCATGAGGTGCTGCATTACTCCGTGCTGGCGAAGAAGAAGCGTATATGGGTACAGCACCAGCTTGTAGCCAAAGGGATTCACGAACAGAGCAACCACCGAAACGCCCAGAGTCAGCAGAAGCTTCCTTAACTCTGCGGCAGTCCATTGGCGCGCCACAATCAAACCCCACTCCCCTTTCACCAACCCTGAGGCGATCGTTAGCGCCAGCACGATCAAACCAAAGACCCAGGAGCCGTGCAGGTTGATCCAGAGGGCAAATAATGGCGGCAGCAGCCAAAGGCTTTTTCCGGTACTACGGAAGCGGTCCAACACGAGCAGTAGCCCCACCATGCACAGCCAGCCGAATAAGAGCATGCGGGGGCCGATGGAAACGGTTCCGAGGCAAATAGCGCCCAATGTGGCGACCGCGGCGTCCTTGCAATCGGCGCCAGCCTGGCATGACCGGTAATAAACGCCCACGTAAATCAGGACCAGCAGCACGAAGTATACGGTCAAAACGCCTTGCAGCCCCATAGTCTTGAAACCCAAGAAAAATGGGAGTTCCGAGAGCCATTCGAAATTCATCCACGGCGAGCCCGCCGCGCTGAAGGAGTAAGTGTCTACGCTAGGGAACGAGTGGTGTTGGACAAGATAGGCAGCGTTGCGCAGATGCCACCAGATGTCCGGTTCCGCAAACTGTTTTACAGAAGACCCAAGGATCGCCGCCGCCAGTAGGGACATGCACATAGCGGGGAAAGAAAAGACGTTGGCAGCTAGACTAGTCCACGCAGTGCTGGCGTTTGGGACGGCCGTCTGGGGCGCCTTAGAAGTGGTTTGCAAAGGAACTCTTGCGACCTCAAGTTAAAGAAAGCTCCGCTATGAATTTACCTCATTGCCGGCTCCAATTGCGAGGCGGCAATGACTCACTCCTAGGGCCCCGGAATGAGCAACAGGGCTTCCCGACTTGCTGCATGGGGAGGAGACGCGCGCGTGGGGCGGTCAGGCGTGTCGCGGACAAGCAGATGTCATCCAGCAATGCGCGCCGCTGGCCCGGATTGCACGCGGCGGTACCGGTCTGAAAACCACATCCGTTGCCTGCCTTGGGGGCAGTAAGACTCGATCAGCCCAGTCCACCTCTTCCAAGAACAACGCTCGCCGAGTCTTCTTCGTGTAACGCTCGAATCCATTCAACGTGCCAATGTCCTCTGCTGCATCTGGCTGTCAATGGACCTGGATTCGCGGTGGAAAATGAGAGCCTAATCAGAGTTTCCCGAGAGGCCAGCCAGCGATCTTATCCCCCACCTTATAGCTCGTTATTACAGCTACCTAGTATAAAGGTGCTATGAATATGCTATAAAGGTGCTACAATGGTGTCTAATTCCGTAAAAAGCTTGACGGGCGGCCGACTCGCCCACCAGACCGACGCGCAAGGTAACATAATGCTTCGTTACCTTAGTTAGAATCGTGATCCTTTTTTCCCTTGCTAACTGGCGCTCCCATTGTTACAGTATCTCCGCTACCACAGCATCGCGGATGCGCCGCTTTGTTCGAAAGCCCTTGCGGCTTGGGGGAATTCTCGACTCGCTGGGGCGGGGCAGCAAAATCAATCGTGAAAGAATAAAAGGAGATCTCTAGATGATCAACATGTTGAAGAATCTGCACGAGGAAGAATCAGGCCAGGACCTGATCGAGTATGGACTGATCGCCTTGATCGTTGCCCTGGGTGCCGTCGTCGGTATGGGCAGTTTGGCTAGCTCGATTAACGCGGTGTTCACCAAGGTCGCGGACCAGCTAACCTAACCACTTGTTTGGCCGTGGAAGCAGGCTATACAACCAGCGGGGCCGGACAACCGGCGCCACCTGCACGCGCAAGACCCGGGAGAAAAAGCTCTTGCTTGGGCGTGTGGCTACGAGCGGATCGTCAGCCTTATATAGCTTGCTTCCTTTTTTCTCTCTGCTGTTTTGCTTTTCGTGACGCGCCATGGGCCGGGAATCAATTCTTCTCTTTATCGCGCTGGCAATGGCTATCACCGCGGCTGTTTGGGACATAAAGCAGCGCCGCATACCTAATTGGCTTACATACCCGGGAATCTTACTGGGAATTGCGCTTCGCGGGTTACTGTTAGGGTGGAAGGGTTTGGGCAGTGCAGTTGAGGGTTGTTTGCTCGCGGGCGGAATCATGTTTCTCTTTTTCGCAGTACGGGCCATGGGAGCGGGAGACGTGAAGTTGATGGCGGCGATCGGATCGCTGGTGGGACCGAAGCATGGCGTTGTTGTGCTTTTGGCAACAGCGATTTGTGGCGGCGTGATGGCTATCGTGTATGCGCTTTACCGGGGCCGCATGTGGGCGACTCTCAGGAACGTTGGTTCGGTGCTGCGGTTCCACGCATGGGCTGGCTTGCAGGCGCATCCGGAATTGAATCTCGACAATCCCGATACATTACGCATGCCATATGGCTTGGCTATAGCTGCAGGAACGCTGTACGCGTTCTTGACGATCTGTTGGAGTTGAGTTATGAAAACTGGTCGGCTGGGTGTTGCTCTTTTCGCGGCGTTGGTGGTTTCGGTTGATAGTGACGTGGTTTCTATACCGGCACATTAAGCGACTGTATTCGGGCGGACAGACTCGTCAAGGTCGTAGTCGCTGCCAAGCCGTTGGACACGGGAACGCCACTGACCGCCGACGATCTTGATCCTGATCGACTGGCCGAGTAGCGCTATGATCGACGGCACCTTCCACAAGCCGGAAGATTTGAACGGTAGAATCGTGATGTATCCCATCGCCTTCAAAGAGCCGGTGCGCGAAGGGTTATTGGCGGCTCCGGGAGCCACCGTGGGCCTGACCGCGAAAATTCCCGATGGCATGCGCGCGGTAGCTATCGTCACCAATGAAGTGAACAACGTCTCAGGATTTCTGTTACCCGGCTCGCACGTCGATGTGCTGGTGAGTTTCCGCCAGGAGGGCGCCAAGGACCCCATGACCACGACCGTTTTACAGGACATTCAGGTCCTGAGCACTGGGGAGAAGCTGCAACCGGACGTAAACGGCAAGCCGCAAAATGTGAAGGTGGTGACGCTGTTGCTGACTCCGGATGATGCGGAAAAACTTTTGCTAGCCACCAACCAAGGGACAGTGCAGTTTGTTCTTCGGAATGCCTCCGATCAGGACAAAGTGGCGACCCGCCCGGTCAACATAAAGGACTTGCAAACCGGCGCTGCTGCTGCACCGGTAGTTGTGGCGAGGAAGGCGGCGGCACCGCCGGCACCGGCAAAGCCGGCAACCATTTACGAAGTTGAGACCTACGACGGTACGAAGAAGAACACAGTCAAGTTCTAACACGCAGTAGGAACGGAGCATCTCGTGCAACGCAAGCGAATTGGCAAGGAAAGGCTTTTCTGGCAAAGCATGGCCTTCGCACTGCTGACGGTTATGGCGCTTTGCCTCACTCCGTTGGGAGCGGCAGCTCAACAATCGCCTGGACAGCAACCATCAGCGTACGGCGAGCATCCGCCGCCAGCACAGCAGGCCCAACCGGCATCCTGGGACAGCAAGGCGGGCAGGGTCCGGAAAGCGTGCATATCATGGTGGGCCATTCGCTATTGATCCATACCGGATCTCGGATCAAGCGCGTTCTTACCGGAAATCCCGCAGTCATCGAGTCGGTGCCGACCTCTCCTCGCGGAATTGGTAATTACCGCCAAGTCGCCAGGTGGCAGCAGTTTGATGGTGTGGGATGAGACGGGACAGAATCGAACCTTGATGTGTACGCTGATCTGGATATAACTCCCTTGCGCAACACCTTGACCAGTCATTTCCGAATACCAGCGTCGAGGTGCAATCGCAGGGCGGGAAGATAATGCTGGTGGGAACGGTGCCGTCCGCCGCCGTAGCGGAGCAGATTCATAAGATGGCCGTCAGCTTCTCCAAGGAAGTGGTTGATGGGTTGCAAGTTGCAGCGCCCCCGCGTCAGAAACAGGTGATGCTGAAGGTGCGCTTCGCTGAGGCAGACCGCGGCAAACTGACCCAATTTGGCATCAATTTGTTCAGCACGGGCGCAACCAATACGATTGGCACCACCAGCACACAGCAATTTGGCCCTCTTGCACTCCAGCAAGGGCAGACAGCTGGGACGGTAACGCCGCCAAGCACTCCACAACAATTCAACCTGTCCAACCTTTTGAATGTCTTCTTGTACCGCCCCGATATTCAATTGGGTGCTATCATCTCGGATCTCCAGACCAAGAACGTATTGCAAATCCTGGCTGAACCCAACTTGATGGTTCTTAATGGCGAGTCGGCGCATTTTCTGGCGGGTGGCGAGTTTCCATACCCGGTGGTGGCGGCCATCGGTACCGCTGGCACTACTCCAACCGTTACCATTCAGTTCAAGCCGTATGGCGTGAAGCTGGAGTTCGTGCCAACGATCATGGACGATGGTTCGATTCGCCTAAAGATTGCTCCTGAGGTAAGTTCGCTGGATTATACGAACGCAATTACAATTTCGGGCTTCACAATGCCCGCCCTCTCAGTGCGGCGCGCTGAAACCGTTATCGAGCTGAAGGATGGCCAGAGTTTTGGCATCGCTGGTCTGTTGGACGACCGCGTGACCATACAACTCAGCAAGATGCCAGGAATCGGGGATATCCCCATTCTGGGACAGCTTTTCCGGTCGCGGAGCAACAGTCGTACGAACACGGAACTCCTGGTACTGGTAACACCCACCATTATTGATCCGGTAGGAGGGAACGTCCCGACTACCGCCGCACCGCAGGTCAATATGCCGGTTCAAAATCTTGACAAGGAGAGGTTCGACCACGGTTTGCCGAGCCCCAACAATCCCCCTACTAACCCAATGAATACTCCGGAATCGAAGTGACTATGAGTGACCGTCCGACGATGATACGAAGCTCGCGCAGTTCTGAACGGCGCATCGGTGTCCTGTGCATAAACTTGGATCCGGCTTCACGAGACAGCCTGGAGGCCTTGCTTAAGCAAACAGCTGGGGCTCATGTCGTCGACAACGTTGACCAGCATATTAACCCGCGTGAGGTTATGAGGGTGCTGGAGCAGTTTCAGCATCGGGTCTGCGTAGTCGATTTTGACGACGCTGAGACTGGCGCGCGAGTTAGCCAACGGCTTCACGACGGCTGCGATAGCAGCATTAGCATTTTCGCGATTTCCAACGACTCTCATCCTGACGCGATCATCAAGGCGATGCGCTCCGGGTGTTCGGAATATCTGGTCAAACCGCATCCGGGGGGATCAGATATTAGATGCTCTGGTGCAGGTAGAGGCGCGGCGCCAGGGTAGGTTGGTGGGACAGAAAGGTCGAGTCGTTACCCTGATGGGAGCCAAGGGAGGAACCGGTGTTACCTCCTTGGCGTTGCATCTGGCGCTGAATTTGGTGCAGAGACATCAACAGAAGTGCTTGGTGGTGGACCAACATCCCGCGCTCGGCGATCTCGCACTCTACCTCGGCTTGGGCCGTCATCAGTACAGTTTTTATGAACTGGTCCATAACATGGACCGACTGGATGCTGATTTGCTGCAAGGCTTCCTGTTGCAGCACTCCAGCGGATTGAACGTCATGGATTCCCCGGAAGCAATTCATGCGTTTCCGAGCGCAGCCTCCGACGCCATCGAGCACACATTGGCGTTTCTGGCGGAGAACTACCAGTTTGTCATCATCGATTGTCCGCCGGGACTGAGCGAGGACACGTGTGCCGCTATACGTCAATCGGACCGTTTGGCAATCGTTATCACTCCTGAACTTCCGGCGATCCACAATGCAATTCGCGCGATCGAGTACTTGACGGGCTTGCATTATCCCGACGAGAACATCGATATCGTGCTGAACCGGAGTTCAAGAAGAGGTGCGTTGAACGACCGTGAGATAGAAGCGTCTCTGCATCGGTCGGTCGCCGTAAGGATCCCCAACAATTACGAGCTGATCGTCAACGCCATCAATGCCGGCACACCAATCGATTTCTCGCGTAAGTCGGATCTGGCAGCGCCCCTTGATGCCTGGGCGGACCTTCTCATCGGAGAGGAAGCTCCTGCGGCAAAGGAGAGCAAGGGGTCGCGTGGACTGCTCAGCCTTTTCGGGTCTCAGACTAAGTAAGGAAGTGTAAATGGCGAATACGAAAACCTTTGGTCCTGATATGCGCGTCGGTAGTGGCACTTGGACTGCGCCACGCAGCATTGGTGTTTCCGCCAAGGCCTACCAGGAGCTGAAAACCACAATCCATCGGGAGTTGCTCAGCCAGGTCGACCTGGAAAAGCTGACTTCGCTCGAGGATGTCAGGGCCCGAGCGCAGGTGCAGGAGGTGATTCAGGCCCTCATCGTGAAGCAGGAGACCCCCCTCAGCACCAGCGAGAGAGATCGCCTGTCACGTGAGGTATTGCACGAAGTCTTTGGCTTGGGACCGCTTGAGCCTTTGCTCCAGGATGCTACGATCAACGACATCCTGGTGAACACGTACCGACAGGTATACGTCGAGCGTGCCGGCGTACTGGAGAAGACGAGCGTCGTCGTTTAAGGACGATGCCCACCTAAACCACATCATCGATAAGATCGTCTCGCAGGTGGGCCGGCGCGTAGACGAATCCTCGCCGATGTGCGACGCGCGTTTGGCTGACGGATCCCGCGTCAACGTCATCATCCCGCCGCTCGCGGTCGACGGCGCGATTCTCTCGATTCGCCGTTTCGGAAAAATCCCGATTGCCAGCGAGCAGCTACTCGCCAATCGTACGGTCACAGCCCCGATTTTTGAGGCCTTAAAAGCCGCCGTGCGAGCCAAACTCAACATCGTCATTTCCGGCGGTACCGGCGCAGGAAAGACGACGCTGTTGAACGTGCTGAGCGGTTATATCAGCGATGCAGAGCGCATCGTTACCATCGAAGATTCTGCCGAACTCCAATTGCAGCAGGAACACGTTGTTCGTCTGGAATGCCGTCCTCCCAACGTGGAAGGCAAAGGAGCCGTCCGCCAACGCGAACTGGTGATCAACGCCTTGCGTATGCGGCCGGACCGGATAATCGTCGGCGAGGTGCGTGGCGAGGAAACTCTCGACATGTTGCAGGCGATGAATACTGGGCATGACGGATCGCTGACAACGATTCACGCCAACAGTCCTCGCGATGCAGTGGCCCGCCTGGAAACCATGGCGTTGATGTCCAACCTCAATCTCCCGGAGAAAGCCTTGCGGCAGCAGATTGCTTCCGCGATCGCTATCATTGTGCAGATCTCTCGCATGAGCGACGGTACGCGTCGCATAACCTATGTCACGGAAATTACCGGCATGACCGGCGATGTGGTCGCGATGCAGGACATCTTTGTCTTCGAAAAGCTCGGAATCGACGTCGGTGGACGCGTCTTGGGGCGGTTTAAGGCAACGGGCGTTTCTCCGAAGTTCGCCGAGAGACTCAAGAAGGCCGGCATCGTCCTCCCGCCACAACATCTTTGAACACTCGTTTGAGATATAGGCGGATCCACTTATGTCGATGATCACCGTATTTCTGATTATTCTGGTGGCGGTTTTCGCTACGCTCTTTCTTTTATTGGAGCCTTCCGAAACCGACAAGCGAATCCAGGAGCGGCTTAGCACCTTGGATCATCGCCTCGCCGTGGACGGTGAGCAGACGGAAATCGTAAGGCGCGTCACCTTCAGTCGAATTCCGTGGATTGATCGCATCCTTCGCGATACTAAGTCCGCACCTGCAGCTGCAATCGCTGCTTGACCAGGCGAAGATGCGCTGGACGGTTGGCCGCTTCTTCTTCTACTCCTCATGCTGCATGCTGGTGGGCGCGATCATTGGCAACTGGTGGATACCCGTAGGCTTTGTGGGATGGATTCCAGGGCTGGCGCTGGGCTTGGCCCCGTTTGGCTGGGTGCTCTTTCGGCGGTCGGATCGCTTTCGTCGGTTCAATTTGCAGCTTCCTGATGCGGTCGACTTGATCGCTCGTTCCCTTCGTGCCGGACACTCGCTGCCCAGCGCGTTGGTCAAGGTTGCCGAAGAGGTTGCGGATCCACTGGGGTCGGAGTTTCGCCAATGCGCCGACGAGATGAGCTTACGGGTTGCCATTTCGAGAAGCCATGCTGAATCTCTTTCAGCAGGTTTCCCCTGCAAGACCTTCAATTCCTTATCGCTGCGATCCTTGTGCAGAAGGAAACTGGTGGAAATCTAGCTGAGTTGCTGGACAAGACAGCGGCGGTATTGCGGTCGCGAATTCAACTGCAGCAAAAGGTCAAAGTGTATACTGCGCAGGGCCGCCTGACCGGGATTATCCTTATATCGATGCCGTTCGTCAGTTTCGTTCTTCTCAACATCGTTAAGCCCGGTTATACGAGCCCGTTGTTTGAGACGGAGACTGGCCGGAAAATGATCTATGGTACATTAGCCAGCATGACCCTCGGGGCCATCTTTATACGACGGATCATTCAGATCAAGTACTAATATGGTACTGACACTCATTGCGGTTTTTGTAGCGGTTGCATTGTTTGCGGCAATCGCCCTGGGACTTCTGTTCGTTGTGCGCGAACGCTCGGCGACGGAAGTCAGGCTCGCCAACTTGAGATCTCGCTATGTCGATGGTGAGGCTACAGAAACATCCGAGAACCGGGGGGTGCAAGACGTTTTCTCGATGTTGACCCAACCACTGGCGCCTTTCCGCGATTGGTTGAGATCGCACGATCAAGAGCTGTCCTACCGTATGGTAGTAGCCGGTTATCGCCAGCCGGAAGACGCCGAGACATATCTGAGCCTAAAGCTGCTCCTTCCTGTCGTTGGAATTCTACTCGGCACTTTTGCCCCACCGGCGAATCTCCTCATTTACATTCTGGTACTGGGTGTCGGTGGGTTTTTCGTACCAGATATGTTTCTGCATTATAAGATCAGGAAGCGCCAGCATAAAATCTCCCAAGCGCTGCCTGATGCACTGGATCTCTTGGTGATTTGCATGGAAGCAGGATTGGGCATTGACCAGGCTGTGCTCAGAATCGCCAAGGAAATAGAACCTGTGCACCCTGAATTGAGTGAAGAACTTGGCATCATTGGCTATGAGCAGCGCGCCGGCAAACCGCGCCTTGAGGCTTGGCGCAGCATGGCGGATCGAGTTGATCTTGATACCGTCAACCAGTTTGTCGCGATGCTGGTACAAACCGAGCGATTGGGAACTCCGATCGCTAAGGCTCTTGGGATATTTGCTGACAACTTGCGCACAAAGCGGTTGATGCTGGCTGAAGAACAAGCGGCCAAGACTACTATCAAGCTGGTCTTCCCACTGGCAATTTTCATATTCCCGTCACTTTTTGTGGTGCTGCTTGGACCCGGAGTACTTTCGATTTTGAAGACGTTCGAAGACCTTGGCAAATAGATAGATTATAGAAAGGAGATAGACTATGGATACTGTAACCATGATTCGGGTTGTCGCAGCCGTGGTAGCAGTGATTTTGCTGGCGATCGTAATCGCGAGGCGCAAGCGCATGTCCTCGGCCAAGCGTACGACTCCGAGAAGGTAGGATGGAACCGGAGATGGTCGCCGTTCTCAACACGACCAGAAACACTGTTCTTGGGGAGAAAATTTCGGTAGCCGGTACGAGTTTGCGACGGTTAGTAGGATTGCTGGGCAAACGTGGGCTCGAACCGGGCACGGGCCTGCTCATCATTCCTTCGCAAGCCATACATACCGTAGCCATGCGCTTCTCGATTGATGTGGTTTTCGTGGATCGCGACTGGCGAGTCATTCATGTGCGGCACACTATGCCCCCATATAGGGTGACCGGGCTACATTGGAAGGCACGGTGTGTGCTGGAACTGCCTTCGGGTGTTATCGCTCAAACGGCAACTGTGGTCGGGGACCAATTGTCCATCACGGAGTGAGAGAGGTCAGCCAGGGCCAACTGACCGTTCATTGCTTACCGTCGTTTGAGTTCGCAATCCAGTAAGAATTTTTCGCAAGGATGGAGCCGAATGGGCCATAATGCCACTCGGAGCCGGGCCCACCATGCGTCACCTGAGTACCACCCGATGAAGCTCCTCCTTTTATGGTAGGAGCAGTTTAATCAGGAGTTTTTCCCCTATGCCACCTACTCATTGGCTTGACGAAGCCGTACAGAGAGCGAAAGAGAAGTATAAGGCCCAGCGCGCTCAGGAAGAACGATCAGCTCATGAGCAGACGCTGAAACGAAGGCTTGGTGGTCAGTTTTGCCGCCAGCTCTTTGCGTGGTTCCAAAGCATAGAGGGGAGTTTTAACATCAAGTTTGGCGCTCACGTTCTTGCAGTAAGTGTGTCAGGCGACGAAGGCAGCCGCAGCGCTCAAATCCTGGCCCGGCCTATACTTACCGAGGAAAGAATCGCCAATCTCGATTACCAGAACAACTCCGCCTCCCTGCGGTTGAGTATAGGTTCCGGCAAGACCACCGAAACCCCACAAGTCATCAAGTTAGTTCTCTCTCCGGAGGAAGCATTACTTGCCGAGATCGGGAATGAACGCTATACCTCGGAGCAGTTAGGCCAGAAGATAATTGACGATCTGTTAGCGTAGCACGCGTTTGCGATTGTTCGTTCCGTCTTCTTCCCCGTGCTTACTTCGAGACATCGTTCTCCCCAACATCTCTGCCTTCCGCAGAGTGGCAACTCATTACTCAGATCTGTGGTGTATCCGGGGGGCACTCAAAAACAGATCAGCCGTCCTGCTATTTGAACGAGGGTGGCAGTGTCACTGCACTATCCTGGCCGATGTACTAGTCATCGTCCAAGTTGGCAATGGCAGGAAAGGGCAAATGAAACCAAACTGGTATTGTACTTGTACTGCCACTTCAACTGTTGAAGCACAAGGTAATTCAGAGAACGCCGTGCTACTTATGCAACCTGATTGTATGCAAACCGAACCTCGAGTTCCTCCGACAGGACAGGCATTAGTAAAAGCAATACCTTGTGAATTACTTTGAAGGTAAGAAATTAACTGCGGACCAGAGACGCTACATGATGTCCCGTCTGGATAAAGACAATAGGATCCACCTACCATAGCATAGCGGGCCCCTATACGGGCTGTGTTGGCTACCCAGACATAAGCAAAAATCGCTCGTCCAAAATCTATAATGCCAAAAATTATGGTGAGTGCCAAAACTATCGAAAGCGCAAACTCTACAAGGGCAACACCAGCCTCTCCGTTTCTTGCTTTTGTCATTTTCGTACCCTCATAATCGCATTTCCATTAGCTACAAATTGACCTGGAAGACCAGGGTAAGGAAATAAAGGAGAGAACGTTGCTTGCGTTTTGACCTGAACACATTCAACAACAATCCCAGCCCCGGCGCGACAAGAAAAACTAGAACAGCTTTCTGGGGGCATAGGATTACAGGAGATGTCTCCTCCGCCGTCACACGTGCAACCCGAAGTAGATATGATATTAGATTGAGTAAGAATACCCGTCGGGTTACAAGTCGGAGGGTTATTTGCAGGAAACGCAGCGCCATCGGCATCGCATATGGCCGCATTTTGTATACCGGTAACATCTTGCGCCTTGGCAGGGTTTTGAGCAGCGTATCCGGCGCCGGCAGTAGCGCTGTTCGTTACTTTCATGGTAATGAATATGGCCCGCCCTATTTCCAGCACACCAAGCATTAGAACCATCATGAATGGTATTAATAGAGCACACTCTACCAGGCTTTGTCCGCCAGATTTATGTTTCATTATTGCACCAAAGCAGCACTGTGAACTGGGGATGGTCTAAAGCTTCCTGCGTAATAATCAAAATAAGCAGTGCCTGAGATCGAAACTTGCCAAGCAACTATGAGAGTTGCAAAATGATTTGGACTGTTACCTATGTAAGTAAGAGATGTGGTTGGAAAATAAAGAGCTCCTATATAAACCTCACCGTTCGAGTTATCAAAAGTAGAGCCAGAAGACCCTACTAGCACCGACCTATCTTGAAGAGCTAAAATACCTGCGTATGTACCGTAGTCGGAGCTGATAAGACTCCAGAAGAAGCCAGACAAATTGATAGGAGCATATGGATGTTGAGCATAGGTATTATAAAAGGTCACCCCGGTACCATTTAGAGTTGGTATACCCATAGCGGTGTTAACGGTGAGACCATTGCCGTTCAAGATATATAGACCGCTGGCGAAGTTTACAACGCCGGTACCGCTGATAGTGATCTCCGCAGTATACGCCCGCTTGAAGGTTAGCGGGGGCGGTTACGTGATAATTGACTGGGTACTGGCAGCCTGGAGGTACGGCAGGCATTGGAAGGCCCCCTAAGGGATCTATAAATGAAGGAACCGCAACTGGGGTTGGGGTAAAAGAGCCAGTAGAAGTTCCAACAACTCCAATTTCCGCGCCGCCTGCATTAACCGTGCCACTGGTTTGGGCATTAGAATTGACATAGATGCCACAATCAGTGACAAAGCTAACAAGACTTTCAGATAAGAATCCCGTATCACCTGCGTTCGAATCTAAGGCGTAAACACAGCCAGAAGCATTTCCAACTGCAGAGCCTATTGCTGTATCACGAACAGGTACGGTGGACCATCCACCAAGGTGCATAAAAAACACAGGAAAAGATTCCTGTACCTGTACCTGTACATAGTTAGTGTTGCCAGAAAATGGACCACTCGCAGGAGGATTGACAACTGTAATTGCCGCGTTCTTAAACCCATTAGCAGTAACGTCAGCAGTGGCGGAATCGGTTAACATGCCTTGGCTAGCACTTGAGCCATAGTTAAGCAAAACAGCAGCGGCGGCGAGAGCACCTGCATCAGTGGCTTTCTGCATTTGCTGTTTTTCATAGCGCAGATAGCCAATATCAATGGCAAGTCCGGCCATTAAAGACAACACAGTTAAGCCAAGAGCCACCAGGACAATGACTTGCCCGTCTTCATCTCGATAAAGGGTTTCATATTTCTGCACCCCTACTCATTCTCCTCGGCCCGGGTTGCGGCTCAGGTTCCCTTACCCTTTGACGGCCAACTCTTGGTTTTACTCTATGCCAAATCATCTCTTCCGCTCAGCTTACGGCTTTCGATATTCGCAAGGAAAACCACCTGGTCCCCACTGGGCGGCAACCGGGCGCTCCTCACGTTCGACCCACGTTTTCCAAATGCCGTTGGTATGATATGATAAGAGTACGTTACCTTCAGAGAACCATCACCTACGTCTTGAGCGGCGATAGCAACCTGTCTGCCATATATCAGCACCGAGGCACCGGAGATAGCGCCGGCGTCAGCCGCTTCTTGCTTCTGCTGCTTCTCGTAGCGGAGGATCCCGACACCGACACCCAGGGCCGCCATTAGCATCAGGACAGCCAGCGCCAAGGCGGTCAGTACCTGAACCTGTCCCACGTCCGCGCTACAAAATTGCCTCATTCGCCGTATTGGAAACAAACTCGTCACGCTGGCAGCTCCGCTTACGCGAATAGCTCGGAGTCACTCGATCGGTCAACAACATTCAGAACCAAACGGAGCGGCCGAATGATCCTGGAAGCTGACAAATCCCTACTCAGTCGCAGCAAATTACCACTTTCTATAAGGACCCCAACAAGAACCATGATCCACGGCCTGGCGACAAATGGAGCAATGATGTGTGATGCAATTATGCCACATTACGCTACTACGCCGCCCGAAATCCATAGCCTCTTCGGATAAAAATCGCGACTAGGGACGTGGCGTAAGAATGATCCATATCAGCATATTAATGCCAAGACATAAACCACCAAAGTGCTGGGTTCTGCACCCGCTGTAGTCTGCCTTACCGACCTGAATTTGGTTGGCAAAAGCAATATTCTTGGCTGACGAGCCCATCAGTCAGTATCTCCCGAACTTGGGGAACCGGATCAGCAGCAACGCCACGACAAGGCCCGATACAACAGTAATAACCCATCCCTTGTTATCCGACAGTGTCTCCGAAGGTCCGGCCATAGGGACAACAGGAATGAACCGATGCTGGGAAGCCCCATCCTGTGGTTTACTATGTCGTAACCAGTGAGCAACAGAACGATCACCACGAGTCACAATGGCGGCGGTTACAAGCACGCGCGACATGGCTCGTAGTGTAGGGCGCTTTGTCCCGGAAATCAATTGTTCTTGCCTTTGGCAAAAAGTGGTGACATTACAGGGGCACGAGGATTAACATCATAAAACGAATAGGCGGTTTAGGCCATATGAAACTGGAAATTAGTGGGGTTCACAGTTGCGAATACTCCCAGGATACTGATTTTCTTGCTCGCGGCGATCGCGGCAGCCAGGGGCGGGGACAGACTCCGGCTGCAGCTCCGCAGCCTGCTCCAAGAACGTCTCTTTCGCCATGGCCGAAGGGCGGACAGCCAGTTCCCGCCATCCCCAAGTTCGCCGCGAAATGGGTCGACAGGAAGTCGCATCAGGCAGGACTCCAAGGGCCTTTGCTTTTCTCAGATACCATCGTCGACGACGAATAACTATCTGGTGATCTTTTCGTCGTCCGAGGCGACATTCGAAGGACTCACTCCCTCGGCCCACACTTACACGAGTACTAAGGGAGGGCTCAGGCGATACGACCATGGTCAGCAGTTACGGAGGAACCTGGAGTTACTCTTACGTTGGCATGCCGCCGCCCAGCACGACCACAACGCTCGATCTGAAGCGCGACGACAAGCCCAAATCGCTCTTCGTCCGCGCCTACAACCAGCAGGGCCGGGTGATATCCAAATACAATCTCGGCGGATTTTTTTCCAGGGAGAAGGTTCTGGAGTACGTATTTACAAGCATCATCGGTGATGCGGCGCCCGTCCAGAAACAGAAGTCAGTTGCCCGTGCCTCTCTCGGTTTACTACGTGAACTGCGATGTGGACAGTCCGCCCGTCGAGACGGCCGCCGCTGAATCTCCGTCTCCGTCTGCCCCACCAGCGTCTGCTCCCAAGGAAGTTCCCAAGGACGCTCCCATGCCGAAGGCAGTCACCGAAGGCTGTATTGGACATCTGGTCGGAACCCGCGGGAGCTGACATAGCGCTGGACGGAGCGTACGTCGGCAAAACGCCATATTCCCTCACCGTCCCGCCGGGCGAACATAGCATCGCACTGCACAAGCAAGACTTCGGCTCTTGGCAGCGCCGAATGCAAGTGGACGCCGGCACGCACCAAGTCGGCGCCTACTTGGAACAGAAGACGCTATCCCTGGACTTTCCGGCCTGCGCCGCCTGGAGCGCACTGGGCCCACAGCATCAGCAAGTGACGCACGCGAAGAGTCACCAGCAGAGGCAGTATTGGAGTTCTGGTCGATTCCGACGGGAGCTGACATAACCATGGATGGTCAGCTCGTCGGACAGACGCCCTATTCCCTTGTCGTCTCGCCCGGTGAACACACGGTCATTCTAAGTAAGAAAGATGTCGGAACGTGGCAAGGTAAAGTCCGGTCGTCCCCGGGAAAACACAGGGTGGGTGCAAATCTGCAACGAAAATCGGCGACATTGCAGTGACTCGTCGTTCCGTGGTGGCTCTCGAACCCGGCTCACGAATTTATTCTGCTTCCAGTTCCCTTCCCCGGTACACTCGTTTCCGGGATTGAGGAGATCAGCGCACCATCGCCTCATTTCATTCGCGAATGCGTGAATTTATCCTCTCCTGTGATAGAAGGTCCGCCCGGGTCGTCGCTTGACGAAACCACGGCTTTCCGTGGCTTGGGCGGCACAGAATGCGTGACCCGACTGGCTCCCCTGCTATTCTCGGGAGTACCCACTCGAGGAAACTGTACGAATTGCCACCGATTCTCAACGCACAAAATATCTCAAAGAGCTATGGCGCAACTCCGCTCTTTCGGAACGTCGCCTTTACCGTCTCTGAAGGGGACCGTATCGGACTGATTGGGCCAAATGGCTCAGGCAAGTCGACGCTGCTGCAAATTCTCTCCGGCACGATTGATCCGGATTCCGGAGAGGTTGTGTTGCGCAAGCATGTTCGACTCAGTTTTGTTCACCAGGAATCGCAGTTCGCTGGCGGCCGGACAGTTCGGTCCGTGATTGCGGCTGCCCTGGAACGCTCTGGCGTTCCCTCCGATGAGTGGCAGGCTCGCCTGGCCGAGACGCTAGGGCGCGCCGGCCTGGAAGATCTCGACGCTTCAACGGAATCGCTTTCGGGAGGATGGCGCAAGCGGCTCGCCATCGCAGAAGCGCTGGTGCAGCAACCGGACATCCTGCTGCTGGATGAGCCTACCAATCACCTCGACGTGGCTGCTATCGAATGGCTCGAAGAACTACTCCAATCTGCATCCTTTGCGTCGGTGGTAGTCAGTCACGACCGCTACTTTCTGGAGAACGTTGCCACGACCATGGCCGAGTTGAACCGCGCCTACCCCGACGGCCTGCTGCGGGTCACGGGTAACTACAGCAGGTTGCTGGAAGAAAAAGAGGCGTTCCTGCAGGCGCAGGCTAAGCACCAGGACGCCCTGGAAAATCGAGTACACCGCGAGATTGAGTGGCTGCGGCGCGGACCCAAGGCACGCACCTCCAAATCGAAGGCCCGCATCGACAAAGCAAATCAACTTATTGGCGAGTTAGCTGATTTGAATGCGCGCACCCGAACTGCCAGCGCCGCAATCGATTTTTCCGCTACCGACCGAAAGACCCGGCGGCTGATTGAGTTGCACGGGCTCAGCTTCGAGATCGGCGGCCGCACCCTCTTCCAGGGCCTGGACTTCATCCTCACCCCTGGAACGCGTGTCGGCCTGGTGGGCCCCAATGGCAGCGGAAAGACGACACTGCTACGGCTACTCTCGCGAGAACTGTTGCCCGTGGCCGGCGAGATTCGCACCGCCGACGGGCTACAGATCGTTTACTTCGATCAAAACCGCATGCTCGACCCCGACGTGACTTTGCGGCGCGCGCTTGCTCCTGACAGCGACTCCGTCGTCTACCAGGACCGCGTAATCCATGTGGCTTCGTGGGCAGCGCGCTTTCTGTTCACCGGCGAGCAACTCAATCAGCCGGTAGGACGGCTCTCCGGAGGAGAACGTGCCCGGGTCCTGCTCGCCAAACTCATGCTGCAGGCAGCAGACGTTCTGCTGCTCGATGAGCCCACGAATGACCTCGACATTCCCACTCTCGAAGTGCTGGAAGAGAGCCTGCTGGAATTTCGTGGTGCACTGATGCTGGTCACGCACGATCGCTATCTGCTGGATCGAGTCTCAACCACCGTTCTTGGCCTGGACGGCTCGGGCTCAATTGGGCAATTCGCAGATTACTCGCAGTGGGAGCAGTGGCTGGAGGAGCGCCAACGCATCTCTAAGGCCGTTGCCAAGACGGCTGACCAGGAAACTGCCGGCGCTGGTTCTGCGACGACCGTCACTGCGGCGAAGAAGAAGCTCTCTTATCTCGAAGCTCGAGAATACGCGACGCTCGAGCAGCGCATCAGCGAGGCCGAGAAACAACTACAAGTGGCGCGCTCCGCTTATGAGGACCCGTCCATCGCCAGTGACGCCGCACGTCTTCTCGCGACGCAGGCTGCACTCGAGGGGGCGCAACAACTCGTCGATCAGCTTTATGGCCGCTGGGAAGAGCTAGAAAACAAGATGCTCTGAGTATTCGAAATTTTCGAGGATGCGACTGTCGAAGCATCCTGGGGCTTTTGTCGTTGCTAACCTGTTGCTAGCTTTTAGGGAGGCAGAGCCTATGTCTTGGTAGCACTACCCAATCGGTTTCACTCACTTTCTGGATCGCTGAGATCGGCTGCAAATAGAAGGATCCAACGCCCAGAAGCCTTATTCCCGGTATGCCCTGCTCGTTAGAAAAAAGTCCCTGAAACCAGTTTGATTGTTGGGACAATGTATGGCCACTGGCAGTGTCCCTATTTTTCTGTAACTTAGAGACGCCCTTATCGAGGGTAATGCTTACGGAACGGGCCCAGCCACCTTTGACTTAAGGATGTTCATGTTTTACGTACGACTATCGTGGTTACCGCCGCGCGCCAATTGGCGGTGGTCGTAAATAGCCTCAACATGCCGCTTTACATGACTCTTACAGCACCTCCTTAGTCGCGAATTTTTTACCTGAAGAGGCCATAGATTTCTTGTAAGGATCGTACTACGCTTATGCCGCGTTATTGCATCAAAGCCATCATTGCTCCAATCGTGGCAGGGCAGTTCTGTTGTCTTGAAAGTTTTCGCTCCGTAAGTAGGAACAAGGCGCGAGTGAGTACGGATTTGTCAACTTCCAGAATTGGTAGGCTGCTACCTTTCCGTTCCGGACATCGTTGACCGATCGGCGGGCTCCGAAGCATCGCGCAGGCGGAGGTGCCACGGTGACGAAGTTGTTTGCAATGCGGCGATTGAGGCTATTTCGTAAAGCGGACGAGGGACAAGTCCTGGTGCTGACCGCCTTGGCGCTACTTGCCCTGATGCTGATAGCCGGCTTGGGTATCGACGTTGGTTTCCTGCGCAACCAGAAGCACCAGATGCAGAAGCCATCTGACGCCGTTGCTCGCACCGTTGCCCCGGAGCTGGTATACGGAACACTCGTACTAGCTGCTGCCGCCGCCTCTCATAACTACCTTCATCAAAGCGGCCCGTTTCTCCATCACATTGAATATGTGGAAGTGATTGTTGCCCGGGCTCAGCCAAACCTGGCAAACCTCGCCGTCAGCCAAGCAGAGATCGGAGTCGTTGGCGACGTACGAGGAAGAAAGCGGCAACGTCAGTCCACCCAAGAGAGTGCTGCTGTCAGGAGTGAGAATGCTGCCCTTTAGCCGCGATGAAGAGGGACAGGTTGTTGTACTACTAGCTATATCCGTGGTAGTTCTGGCTCTGATGGCTGGAATAGGCATTGACGTTGGCTACCTGCGCTATAAGCAGCAGCAGATGCAGAAAGCCGCCGATGCAGGTGCTCTCGCTGCCGCTACGGTCCTCCTTAATTATGGTAACTGCGGCAACTGTAGTGCAGTGGCTACCGATGATATTGTAGCCAATGGCTTTCCAGGCAGCACAATAACCGTGACCTGGCCTTCGCAAGACCCAAACTACGGCGGCGCGCACTATGTACAAGTACAAGTACAGCAACAGCAACCGCTCTTTTTTATGAATGTCGGTGGTTTTCACTCCACGACTATTGCGGCTAGATCCATAGGTTCTGCCGTTGGACCTGCTTCTGGTTGCGTCTACGCTTTAGATACCGTTTCAGGTGACATGGGCTTCTCAGTAACCGGACAGTTTTCTTCCCCCTGTGGTATCTATGCCGATGCCAACATCCTAAGCAATGGAACGGTCAACGCTACAGCTATTGGCATCGTTGGCACTGCGTCCGGCTCCGGGTATACGCCAGAACCCACTACAGGCATACCTCAATTTCAGGACCCGTTAGCCGGTGTAACTCAGCCGACACCTGGATCTTGTGTCCACATTGGGATTTTTACTATAACCACGTCGACAACTCTACCGAACGGCGCTTATTGCGGTCCTATTGCCATCGCACCCACGTCAGGTGACATTTTGGTCACCTTTCAGCCGGGAACCTACTTTTTATTCGGTGGATTAACTGTAACTGGAAATGGTCACGCAACTTTAGTTGGCAGCGGAGTAACCTTTGTTAATACCGCCAGTGCATCCTACCCTTATGGCCCCATCAGCTTGGGTGGATATGCGGGTTTTGGCTATGCAAACCCAACTTTGTCTTCGCCTACTAGCGGCGCTTTGGCTGGCATTTTGGTTTTCCAAGACCGCAGTATACCAATAGGATCATCTGCTAGCACTGTCGATACTTCTACCGATGAGGTGTATGCTGGCGCTTTCTACTTCCCTAGCACAACGCTCATCTACAAAGGGGTAACAAGCGGCGGTGTCGGAGGCGGTTCAATCGCCATCCGGAGTCCAACTCTTCTAGTGGCATGGAAGATCAATATTACCGGGAACGTTGCCTTTAATAACACCTACATCCCTGCGTTTGGAGGATCACCGATTCACAGCGCAGTGTTGGTGCAGTAAATGATGCTTGAAACTCAACAACGATCTGAAGGCCAAAGCTTAGTAGAATTCGCTTTGCTACTACCCATAGTCATGCTTCTCATGTTGGGTGTGCTGGAAGTAGGGCGAGCCATCGCCATTACAATTAAGGTAACGAATGGGGCTACGGCCGGCGCTGTATATGCGTCGCAAAATCCTACTACAGCTGAAGCCACTACAGCCATACAAAATGCTGTGGTCTGTGATACTAACACCGCTACATTTGCAGGTGCGGACCACTATCCGAGCTGTAATTATTCGAATAGTCAGGTTACAGTTGTTTCATCCTACGGGTGTGTATGTGATCAGGGAGGAGCAACCTCCTGTACGAACCCTATATCCGGCGTAGGTAGTTGCTCCAATGTTTCTTGTCCGGGTGGGCAGATTGCAGAGTGTGTACAGGTTAAGACGCAAGAAACCTTTGCGCCGCTGTTTTCTTATCCTGGCCTCCCAAGGTCTTATCAGGCTAATGGTAGCGCTATTATGAGAGTGCGGAAGTAATGAAGCCAAATAAAGAAGCCGGAACTGCGCTCGTGGAGTTTGCACTATCTACGGTGTTGGTGCTCACTTTGATATTTGCGGTGATTGATTTCGGCCGAGCGGTGTTTGCTTATGTCTGGGTAGCACACACGGCTAGAGTAGGCGCCCGCTATGCGATGGTAACTGGGTCGGATTGTGTTTATCCAAATGGGTCGTCCTGTCAAATTAACAACACCCAATTGACCAGCTATTTACAAACTAGTGCACAGGGTATCGATTGGAGTGATGTTACTGTACAGGCTGGCTGCATAAGTGCAAATGCACCCAGTCAGTTGCCTTGTGCTACGGGGGTTGAAGCTGTAGTGCAAGTGCAATATCAGTTTGGTTTTATCTGTCCTTTTCTTCCGCATGGAACTTGGGTCATGACGAGCACATCGGCTAGGACCGTGCTGTGACTTGCTGGAGCATTGCCATGACCACTGCCGCCAAGTCACTGACATTGCCGATGCACGACGCTTGATGACCCGAGTGCGACGGGCATGCCGAGTTGCTTCCAATTTGCTAGCCAACTGCTCCCACGTCGGTTGAGCACTTGTCCGGTGAAACCTCCGCCAAGCGGACTTCTCGTCCGAAGCGCACAGCCGTCTTGAGGCCGGTGCCAGCACGCCCCCGAAACGAGGAAGTGGTCGCGAGCAATTGCACAGCCCCGTTTAAGGTTCGAAGTTATCTCGCTTCAGATCCCTAGCGAAGTCCATTCACCACGAACAGGTCGTTCAGCAGGCGACTGGCGGAGCAGACGTGAGCCTTGCCGTCCTTGCTGGTGCGGCAGAAGGTGAACCTGACAATACCGCTGGTATTGGGCAAGACGACGGAGTATACGGGGACGCGCTTGCCGGTGGCAATCTCCAGACGATCGAGCCGAGGTAGAGCCGCATAGTTCCATACGAAGAGGGATTGGCCGTCTGCCGTCCAGCGGTCGATGACGTCCCCTAAGGTCAGTTGCAGGGGCGCAGCACCGCCTTGGCCCACCTGCGCCAGGGTTGTAACCACTTCGCCCTTCAGGTTGTATATCTTTCTTGCGTCGCCATCGCTGGCCAGCAATAGCTTGCCATCAGGTGAAGGCCTGCCGCCGCGTACGCCTTCCGGCAACACGGGCTGAATCTGCCTGGTCTTGACGTCGATCAGATAAACCCTCGCTTTGTGGCCCGGCTGTACAGCGTTCACCAGGAGCCCGCTGCTGTCGGGCATCCAATGCATGATGCGGTTGTATTCCCAGCCATTCGAGGTAAGCTGCACCGGCTTGCCCACGCCTGTCGGCAGCAGGACGATATTGGGCGGTACGTTAAAGTCCAGCGTCGCCACCCAATTGCCATCGGGCGAGATGTCGGTTGGTAATCCGCCGCCAAGTTGGACTGCGGGACTGCCGCTATCAAGCTTGCGGATGTACACTGCCGCATTACCGCCGACCGCTGGCCCGCTTTCGCTGAACAAGACAGTTGAGCCGTCGTCGGAAATGGCGGCAGCCAGCGACCACCCCAGCCACGTAAGATCTTTGTCCGGCGAACCAGCCTCTCCACCAAGCAGTAACAGCCGGCTACTGTCGCCGGTCAGCAGCACGCGGCCGTCGGCAGCGACGTCATAGATGGTCAAGTCCTCAGGCGCGCGATAAAGGTCGCGAACTTGCCCTCGCAGATTCATAGCCCGCAAACTGCGACTATCGGCTCCTGGACTGCCCGTAAACCAGATCTCCTCATTCGACGCCCAGGCGAGACTGTTGATGGAATCGTAGTGCGGGGATTCGGCGATCTTCTTTCCGCTATGGTCGACGACGATCAGCTTTCCATCATCCCCGGCGGGAACATGCTCCTGAAAGGCGAGGTACTTTCCGTCGGGCGAGAAGCGCACATGACTGATCCAGCCACGCGGCGGAGTGTAGATGGTGGTGTCGACAGGAAACTGCAATACGTTTCTGCTCAATGTGGTATCTTCCGCCGTCCGGATCACGGCGAGTTGGGAACCATCGGGCGTCCAATCGGCATAGTTCACATGCTGCAGCACGGGACGGGGAGCGCCGCCTTCGAGGGGAAGCAGGGCCAGCGTACCTTCAGGTATCGGGACACTGCCGGCGGAAATTACTTGCGGTTCGAGCAAAACCGCGAGTTGGTTTTTGGAAGAAATTGCGGCTACCAGCGTCTTCGGCGCCAGCGAGCGCGCCTCTACGCTATCGGAGCGTGAGGTGTAAAGCTCAATCGGACTGCCCTCCCACCCCGCCGAATAAAGGATCGAGTTCCCGTCATTGGTAAATCGAGCGCTGTAAATCGTGCCGCTGCGATATGTGAGCTGGTGAAATTCCGGTATCACGGTTGCGCGGCGCGCGTGACCTGCGAGGAATGCGCCACCGGCTGCCAGCAGCAGCAAGGCGATGACTGCCGGCCAAAGCCAGACGCGAGGGTTCGGCGGCGGCGGCGGCAGCAGCTCCTTCGAGCTTCGGCTGATGCTGCTCAGGCTCTCAAGATCGAAGGCCAGATCGTGCGCCGACTGGAAGCGCTCGGCAGGATTCTTCTCCAGGCAGTGCCGCACGATGCGATCCAGCGCCGGCGAGACGCTGGCGTTGTTCTCGACCAGGTCCGGCGGCTCCTCTTTGAGAATCGCGCTGAGAATGTCAGCCGACGAATCGCCTTTGAAAGCGCGCAGGCCTGAAACCATCTCATACAACACCGCGCCGAAGCTGAACAGATTCGGCCCGCGCGTCGGCGTCCTTGCCGCGCACCTGCTCGGGCGACATGTAACCGACCGTGCCGAGAATCATGCCAGGCTCGCTCTGGATGGTGCGCGTCATGTCCTGGACGCCGGTGTCCTGGCGCGTCAACTTCGCCAGACCGAAATCCAGAATTTTTGCCCGTCCGTCGTTCGTGATGAAGACGTTGTCAGGCTTGAGGTCGCGATGCACGATGCCGCGGTCGTGGGCCGCCGCCAGTCCGCGCGCGATCTGCAGCGCATAGTCAACCACTTTGCGCATCGGCAGCGGACCTTCGCGCAGGCGGTCGCGAAGCGTCGAGCCCTCGAGCAGCTCGCTGACAATATACGGGTTGCCCTCATGGGTTCCGATGTCGTATACGGCGAGGATGTTGGGATGATTCAAGGCGGCGGCAGCACGGGCCTCCTGCTCGAAGCGGCGCACACGGCCGGCGTCCTGGGCGAAGGACGCCGAAATGATTTTGACCGCTACATCGCGGCTCAGCCGCGCATCGTGCGCACGATACACCTCGCCCATGCCGCCCGCACCGATGGAGGTGACGAGTTCGTAGGGGCCAAGTCTGGTGCCAGAGGTTAGAGCCATGAGTTCGCGCAATTATAGCCTGAGCTGCACGTTGGAGATGATGCGACAATTCTGAGCGTGTTTGCCGGCAAATCTGAAGCTGTCCGGGTGTCCCCTGCGGGATTGGTCCTGAGAACGCGGCTTCTCGCCGGCGATCGTTGGTCACTGCTAGAGCGTTTCCCAGTACCGATCCGTCGAAACTCCTTGCAACAGGACTTCTGGATAATCCCCGGGAAGGCAGACACACTGATCGGCTGATACTCAGGATTACTTGCTGCGGACAATCCTGATTGTGTGATACATTTCCGGCCACGGCTCGTGTCTTGCCAGTTCCTGAGGAGGGTCACTCCCTTGGCCGTGACGATTTCAAATCTCTCGAAGACCTACCCTAACGGCGTCAAAGCCCTCAAGAATCTCTCTCTTCAAATCGGTAATAACATGTTTGGGCTTCTCGGTCCGAATGGCGCAGGCAAGAGCACGCTGATGCGCACCGTTGCGACCTTGCAGGATCCTGACTCGGGATCGGTCCACCTCGACGGCATCGACGTCCTCGAGCAGAAGAATGAGGTCCGCAAGCTGCTCGGCTATCTCCCGCAGGAGTTCGGCGTTTATCCCAAGATCTCCGCGCTCGACATGCTCAATCATCTGGCGGTGATGAAGGGCGTCACTTCTGCCAAAGAACGCAAGGAAATGATCGACGCGCTCCTGCAACAGACCAATCTCTGGGAGGTTCGCAAGAAGGCGCTCAGCACCTACTCCGGCGGCATGAAGCAGCGTTTCGGGATTGCGCAGGCGCTGCTCGCCAATCCCCGGCTCATCATCGTTGACGAGCCGACTGCCGGCCTCGATCCTGCCGAGCGCAACCGCTTTCTGAATCTGCTCAGCTCGATCGGCCGCGAAGTGACGGTAATCCTCTCCACTCACATTGTCGACGACGTCCGCGAGCTGTGCCCTCGCATGGCCATCATCGCGTCTGGCGAGCTCCTGCTGGAGGGCGCTCCGGCAGACGCGCTTGCGGCCCTCAACGGCAAGATCTGGAGCAAGGTGGTGAGCAGCGACGACGAACTGCGCGCGCTCGAATCTCAGATGCACGTCATTTCCACGCATCTGGTCGCCGGACAGCACGAGATTCGTGTCTACTCCGATAGCAATCCGGGCGACGGGTTTCACGCCGTCGATTCGGAGCTGGAAGACGTGTACTTCCTTAACCTGTCACAACAGGCGAAAAACTGAGGCGAGTGAGGATAACCGTGAGAATGTTCTGGGAGTTCTTCTCGTTCGAACTTAGGCTTCGACGCAAGAGCCTCTCTACTTATATTTACTTTCTCCTGTGGTTTGTCTTCGCCTTCCTCTGCGTCGCCTCCGAAAGCTTCGGCCCCATCGGGAGCAGCAACGGCAAAGTTCTGCTGAACGGTCCATATGCCACATCCGTCTACGCTACGGGTATCAGCGTGTTCGGCATCATCATCGTTGCGGCCATCTTCGGCACCTCGATCCTCCGCGACTTCCAGCGCGATACCTACCAGATGCTCTTCACCAAGCCGATCTCCAAGCTCGCCTATCTGGGCGGACGCTGGGCTGGATCGCTGGTCGTCACGGTTTTTGCCTTCTCCGGATGTCTCTTTGGGGAATTCGCCGGCACCTTTGCTCCCTGGGCGGACCACACTCGTATCGGTCCCAGCCACTTCTGGTGGTACGTGCAGCCGTTTCTTTCCATCACGGTTGTACAAATCTTCTTCCTGGGCTCGCTTTTCTTCGCTGTCGCTGCTTTATCCCGAAAAATCTTCGTGGTGTATGTCCAGGGCGCCACCGTGTTCGTGCTCTACCTTATCGGCCTTACAGTGTTTTCAGCGACGCGCTCGCTGGAGCGCTTCTGGTCTGGCATATTCGATCCGGTGGGGTTTGTCCTGCTGGACGACGTCACCCGCTACTGGACCGTCGTCGAGAGGAATTCGCTGCTACTCAGCTGGTCCGGAGTCTTCCTCTACAACCGTCTGCTCTGGCTGTCAGTCGGCTGCATTTCTCTCATAGTTCTCTGGGCGTTCTTTCCCATGTCAGTGGAAGCGCTCACTGCGGTTTCTCAAGGACGCCGTGCCGCCAGAGCCAAGCAGCAGGACGAGATGGAACTCCGTCCCGTGCGCTCGCTGGTCGCAGCAACTCTTCCCAGGGTCAATCGTGAGTTCTCGCCGGCCGCATCCTGGGCTCAATTCCTGTCGCTCTCGCGTTTGCGGATCAACATGATCCTGCACGAGATTCCTTTCTGGGCCATCGTCGGACTGATGACCGCCTTGGCGCTCTCGAACGGCTACTTCGCCGGACGGGTCGCCGACAACGACGTCTGGCCGGTGACATTCCTGATGCTTCAGGCGGTCGAAGGCGGCGCCGTCCTTTTCTTCTACATCGTCGCTGCCTTGTATGCGGCTGAACTCCTCTGGCGCGAACGCGATATTCACTTCGACGGCATCCACGATAGCTTGCCGATGGGCGACGGCGTCGACTGGTTTTCCAAGTTGGTGGCCATCGCTTTTGTCGAGCTGGCGCTTCTCACCGTCACCATGCTCTGCGGCATGTTCATGCAGGCTATTGCAGGCTACTATCATTTCGAGCTGCTGCAATACTTCAAGGAACTCTACATCGTCGTCTTCCCGCAGATCATGACCTTTGCTCTGCTGGCGCTCTTCGTCCAGACAATAGTTTCGAACAAGTTTATTGGTCATGGCATCGTCATCGGCATCTTCGTTATTGTTCCTATCCTGTTCAACTTTGGCTGGGAAAATAGCCTCTATTTGTTCGGAAATACGCCGCCGTACATCTACAGCGACATGAACGGCTATGGGCACTTCGTCCCTGCTCTGTTCTGGGCGATCACCTATTGGCTGGCGATCTCCGCATTTCTCGGCGTCATCTCTATCGCACTGGCGCGCCGTGGTGCGGAGGACGGATGGTCGGCGCGCCTGCGTCTGGCCTCGGCACGCATACCGCGCCTGATACCAGCCGCCGCGATCTGCCTGGCGGTCGCGGTCGGCAGTGGAGTCTGGTACTACTACAACGCGCATGTCCTGAACGAATACCTCAACGCCAAGCAGCGGCGCGGTATCCAGGCCGACTATGAGCGCAGCTTCAAGAAATACGAGAACCTCGCGCAACCTAAGGTCACCGCCGTCGATACTCGGATCGATATCAACCCCGCCCGCCGTTCCTTCTCCGGCTCAGGGCACTACACGCTGCAAAACAAAACTTCGCAGCCTATCGCTCAAATCCACATTACCGACCAGATGCACTCCGTCTCCAACGTGCAGTTTGATCGGCCCTTTCATCTGGTCAGTACCGGCCCGCGCGATATTTATTCCATCTACACGCTCGATCAACCGCTCGCTCCCGGCGACATTCTCAAGATGACCTTCGACGTCGGCTTTCAATCGCGCGGCTTTCGTGACGGCAACGAAAAAGCTGAGCTCGCCTACAACGGAACCTTTTTCGACTCCAGCTATTTCCCTACCATTGGCTATGATCGGAATCTCGAACTGGATGATCCGCGCCGCCGTAGAGAGGAACATCTTGGTCCGTTCGAAGAGATGGCGCCCCGCGGCGACCCGGTGCAATCCTTGTACAACCTCTTCGTGAAGCAGTCCGACTGGATCACCTATCACGCGATTGTCAGCACCTCCGCCGATCAAATCGCCATCGCTCCCGGCTACCTTCAGCGCTCGTGGGAAGACGGTGGACGCCGCTTCTTCGAGTACAGTATGGGGTCCACCAACATCGCCGACTTTTTTGCGTACCTCTCGGCGCGCTACAAAGTCCGTCGCGAGCAGTACAACGGAACCAATCTCGAGGTCTACTACAACCCCGGACATGAGTACGACATTGACGACATGCTGGCTTCTTCCAAAGCTGGCCTGGACTATTACCGCGCTAACTACAGTCCTTATCAGTTTGCGCAGTTCCGCATCATGGAGTTCCCGCGTTATCGCACGTTCGCGCAGTCGTTCCCGAATACCGTTCCCTATTCCGAGAGCATCGGCTTCATTGGCCGCGTGGTGAAAAAACACGATATCGACCAAACCTACTTCGTCACCGCCCACGAACTTGCTCACCAGTGGTGGGGCCATCAGCTAATTGGCGGAAACGTGCAGGGTTCTAACATGATGTCCGAAACTCTAGCCGAGTACTCGGCGCTTATGGTCATGCAGAAGAAATATGGCCGGGACAACATGCACCGATTTCTCCGGCATGAACTTGATGGTTATCTGCGTGGCCGCGGCGGCGAAGTCCGCCATGAACCGCCCCTGGCCCTGGTTCAGCGCGAGCCGTACGTCTGGTATCAGAAGGGCGGTCAGATTATGTACACCCTAGCCGACTACATCGGCGAGGACAAGGTCGATGCCGCCCTGCACAACTTTCTGATGCAGTACCGCTACGCGAATGCCACCAACTCGGAGACCGCTCCCTACCCGGACACGCGTCTTCTGGTGGCCGCGCTACGCGAGCAAACGCCGCCTGAATATCAGTATCTGATCACCGATGGCTTCGACTCGATTGTTCTTTATGACAACAAGGCGCTCAGCGCTACCGTCACTCCCACCGCCGACAACAAGTACAAAGTCACTCTCACGGTCAGGGCGCGCAAAGTGAAAGCCGACGGGAATGGTAATGAGACGCCCATGGCGCTGAGTGACTACATCGAGATCGGCGTGCTAAGCGGGGATAAAGATGAAGAAAAGCCTCTGTACCTGAAGAAGGAGAAGATTACCCAGGAACAGAACACCTTTGAGATCGTAGTCGATCAAATGCCAACCCGCGCCGGCATTGATCCCTACAACAAGCTTGTCGACCGGGACGCTGACGACAATACCATCGAAGTCACCAGGCATTGAGTCGCGAAAATTCACGCAGCAACCGAACGGCTGGAAGCGGCTTTTACTTTTCGGTCGACTTGCCGACATATGCGGGCCGAGCCGCGACGCCACCGCTACGGGCAACTAGCGGGCGTTTTCACGCCTGCGACAACCACCCAGCCGTTGTCGGCGCCGGGATGCGTGGAGCAGTGGAGGTCGTGTATGCCTGCAACCCACAGCCCATGCGTAAGGTAACCCTGCCCGTAGGCGAACACTTGATCGTTGGGCGAAGCCGTCACGACCCCATCAAGATCGTCGTTGATGACGACCTGAACGTTGACACTTTGACCGTTGGGGAGCTGGACCACCAGCGTTGTCACATGATGGCTGCCGTGGGGTCCGCCACGCTGAACGCGCGATTTTTGTGTGGCAATGCCGCACACCATGATGTTGTCGACGTCGCGGGTGGTATGGGACGCGATCAGGTTTGCGAGGCCCTGATTGACTTCGGGCGTGCAGGCCGCAGGCACAGGAACGTCCCTGGCCGCGAAGGCCGCGGTGGCAAACAAACACATAGCCATCATGAAAAGTAGCAATCGGATCCGCATCAATCCTTGCATATCAATTCTCCTGTGGTTGAGAGCGTAAGACCAGGTGTACTGGGGCCGATCTTTGGTTGAATATCCTGGTTTTGGCCTGCCGACTGAGGGTGGCGACCGCCGGAGCATTTTGTTCGCTTCCATCGAGCGCGAATGGCTTGGTGAAGAGAGCCCGCCAAATAACATTGCAACTGCCCTCACTCTCCGCTGCTGACCTCCGCCGCCAGCCATGCCAGATATTCTTCGCTGCCACCCTCGATGGGCAGGTGTACGCACTCGGGCAGCTCGTAAGGGTGCAATCCCTTGAACGCCGCCTGCAACTGGGCGGCGTGCTCGGCGGTGGTCTTGATCAGCAGCAGGTATTCCTGCTCGTTGTGGACCTTATGCTTCCAGCGGTAGAGGGAGCGTATGGGGCCAACGATGTTGACACAGGCTGCCAGCCGCCGCTCCACCAGTTGTTGAGCAAGCTTTTCGGCCGCTTCCTTCAGCCCCACCGTGGTCAGCACAAGGCGAGCGTTCGTCATCAAGACCTCCACTGAAGATTTGGTTGAGACTGTAACACGGTCACTATTTGTCAAACGTGGTGTGCGGGCGCAAGAATCCCAGCCAGGCAGGGACCGGGGAAATCGCATCTTCGCCATCTCTTCGTTGTGTCACAGTTGGTTCCCTGCCAGCTTTTCGCTGGAAGTTTGCTTGACTCGTTGCGCGATGCGAATTCCACTAAGAAACACTGTGAAGATCACGATTCGTTTCGCCGGAAAATGGCTCTATCGCATGCGCCGCGTTATGGCGACGATCTGCCTCGCTGTGCTTGCGGTCCTGATTGGATACAAGGTTGTGTTTGGCGCCAACGGGATGAAGGTCTGGCAAAGCAAGCGGGCCGAAGTCCAGGCGCTGGAGCAGGAGATTGAGCACGGCAAACTCGATCACGAACAGCTCGAGTACCGCGTGCAGGCCTTGCAGCGCGGCGACCCCGGGGTAATCGAGAAGGAAGCTCGCGAGCAATTGGGCTATGTAAAACCCGGTGAGGTGGTTTTGTTCGAGCAGCGCTCCAAGCCTGCTGCCAGGCAGGCTCCAGTTGTGGCGGAAAATACCAATCAAAAATAGTTTGTGCCAGCCGTGCGACCCGGAAAGCCGTGTCGTGCCTATGCTGCCTGTGTCATAGCTGTGCCGCCGCTCCGCGGCTCGGGTCAATTTCCCACTCGCCCCGGGGCTTACGCCCCGGGCTAACTTCATGGCCGCCGCTGGCGCGGCTAGCTTGATTCCCAATGGTCTGTTCCACCACGCCGCGCGAATTGCAGCTACGACTCAGACACCTACGGGACTCGGATGCCTTCACAGTGTACCCAGGACTACGCTGCGCTTCGTCCTGGGCTGAGCTGAGTCGTTCCCGCGCAACGGGACGGGATTGTTAGCACACTCAATCCCCCGCCCCAGCGATCGCTGGCGCACCCGGGAAGTCGACCCAGTCACGCAGACTCTGAAGGCGTGAGAACGCTCTACTGCAACTTTCGCATGCGGAAGGGAATCTGCACCACAGCTTCGACGGCGACGAACTGGCCGTTCTTCATGCCGGGGCGGAAGCGCCAATGGGACAATGCCTGCACCGCATTTTCGTCCAGACGGGAGTCCAGGCTATCGAGGACGCGAATGCTATCCACTACTCCGTCGGTGCGGATGATGGCATAGAGTGTCACCGTGCCCTCGACGTGATCGCGGAGCACGTCGGGCGGATACGCGGGATCGACCTTGGTGGTTGCGACCGGAGCGGTCAAGGGGCTGCTATCGTTGCTCTCCTTCAGTTCAGCGAAGCGAATGATCCAGCTGCCGCTGGCCGAGGTGAGATTAGGCATGTTCATAATCAGCGAGTAGTAGTGCCTTCTGCCAAATACCCGCTGCTCGATGCTGCGGTCAGGATCCTCGGGAAGAGTTGCGGGCGGCGGGGTGGTCACACGGTCCCGCATGCTGGGCGCTGAAGGCTTCATGGCGGCGGCGAAGATGCGGTTGCGTGCTTCCTGATCGGCATTGGACGCAGGTGCGCCAGCCTTTCCACCGCTGGCGCCCGAGTTGGGCATGCCGCCAGCGGCGGAGGTGGTCGCTCCCGGCGGCGCGGCACCCACCACGATGCCTGGAGGCACGCCGTTGCCTTTGCTGTTACCGCCTCCGTTGTCAGCCGAGCCCGTGCCGGCGAGGTTGGGCGTTCCGGGTGCGTCGGGCTTGCCGGCGGGCGACGCGTGGAACTCGCCGCTACGATCGCCATTGGGCACGCTGACGGGGCCGTGGACATCCGCGGGGTTCAGCCCCAGCGCGATGAGCTGACCTTTACCTTGCCCGGGAAGATTCTGCACGTTCGGCGAGGGCGGAACATCCTTCGCGGCCCCGCTGGGGGCTGGCTTCGTGCCGTTGTCGACGACTCCACTGGCGCGCTGTACGGGCACCGGCAGCTTAGGCGCAGCCACGGTCGGTTCCAGTTGCGCCATGTTCAACTGGCCGCTCTTCAGCTTCAATTGATCCGGCGTCAGAGGAGGCTGAACTACGGAGGGTTGTGGGAACGCCGGCAGGTCAAGCTTGGTGTGGAGCTTCGAAACATCGGCCGTGGGCGCCGCCACATCAGGCTCCAACTGCGGCACCTTCAATTGCGAAACTGAACGGGCCGAGGCTGCCACGGGCTGCGCCGAAGGAATAGGCGTCCACGCCACAATATTCGGCAACGGAACGTCATGGTTGAGCTTGATCTTCGGGGGCGTGACGATGGTCTGATGAGTGTTGTCGGGATTCGGCGGAACCGACAGAATCTCCTGCTTCGCCAGCTTCGGCGCGCCCCGGCGTGGCTTCATCGCAGCCTTCGCGGCGGTATTGATAGGGGGAAGATAATCGCTGACCGGGTAGTACGAGATCTCCGTGTTTTGGAAGGGCGAATTCAGTTTGGGGGTGCGATTGAAGAACGGCAGCGTACACACCAGGTACACCAACGTGATTAGGACGACATGGCCGCCGTAGGATTCGACGAATCGCGTGGCCTCGATGCCGGTCTTGATGAAGTAGTCGTGGCGGAGAGGAACCGGAGTTGCCGTAGTTTCGACGGGAGGCGGCTCACGGCGCAGAATCAGGTCGGCGAGATTACCAAAGAAAACGCTCTGCCAGGGCTCGAGTTCGCGGAGCAATATCGGAGAATCAATGGTTGCATCCTCCTCTTGAAGTTTGGCTGCCGTGACTGCCGACATCATCCCCTACTCGGTGGCTTTTATCGGGATTATAGCGGAAAGGCGCGAGTCGGCGCGCGCGGTTGACGATGGTGCTGAGTAGGTGTGTTCGACCTTTGGGTCTAGATGTCGCCGCTCCGCGGCTCAGACCCATTTCCCGCTCCCACCCGGGGCTTACGCCCCGGGCTAACTTCGGTTTCGCCGCTGCGCGGCTGCATTCGTCGACTTTCGCACGGCTCGTCGACCGCAAGATTATTCTGCTGGTTGCGACTCTGTCTGTGAAGGCGGGCTCTACCCAACAAGAAACTCTTTCAGTCCGCTGCCAACGCCAGGGTCCGGACGTTCTGCTTCGATGCATGTTGCAGTGCCTGGCTGAGGTCGTCTACCAAGTCCTCTATATCCTCCACGCCTACAGAAATCCGGACCAGATCGGCCGGGATGCTCTTCTGCTGGCGAAGATGCTGAGGAATGCTGGCGTGAGACATGTAATTGGGCAGGCTGATGGTGGAGTTCACGCTGCCAAAGCTGACGGTTATGGCGAACAGCCGGGTCGCTTCGACGAAAGTGCGCGAGAACTCCGCGTCGCCGGTAATGAAGCTGAGCACGGCGCCGTCGCCCGACGCTTGCGCGCGATGAACGCGAAGCTGCCGCTCATCGGCCAGACCGGGATAATAAACTCGCTCGATCGCCGGATGGGCGTGGAGCAATTCGGCAATCGTCTTCGGCATTGGACTGCTGGCGATCCAGCCGCAGCGACAGCGTCTTCATTCCGCGCAGCAGCAGAAAGCTGTCGAAGGGCGACAGTCCCGAGCCTTCGCCGTTCTGGATGAGGTAGAGCTCTTGCGCGAGTTCCTCATCGTTGACGACCGCCGCGCCCGCCATCACATCGCTGTGTCCGCACAGAAACTTGGTCGCCGAATGCAGAACGATGTCCGCGCCGAGCTCCAGAGGCCGCTGGAGATAGGGCGACATGGTGCTGTTATCGACGCAGACCAGCGAGCCGTTGCGATGGGCGATGTCGGCGATCGCGCCGATGTCGATGATCTGGAGCAGCGGGTTGGTCGGCGATTCGAGGTAGACCAGCTTGGTGTTGCTGTTGATCGCCGCGGCCACGGCATCGAGGTTGGTGAAGTCGACGTAGCGAACGTTGATGCCGCGCTTGGCCAGGATGCGGGAGAACAGCCGATAGGTTCCGCCGTAGAGATCGTCGCAGGCGAGGATCTCTTCGCCGGGCGAGAGCAATCGCGTGACCGCGGTGATCGCCGCCAGGCCAGTGCTGAAGCAGAAGCCGCGAGTACCGTTCTCCAGTCCAGCAATGTGTTTTTCCACGACGGCGCGGGTGGGATTGCCGCTGCGGGAGTAGTCGTACTCGCCGAACTCAGTGGCGTCCTGCTGGCGAAAGGTTGCGGTCTGGTAGATGGGGGTATTGGCGGGCGTGAAGCGATCGCCCGGAGCCGGATCGAAAGTAAGTAATCTGGTTGCGAATTTCACGCCACACCTCCAAAATCAGTTGCCAGTTGCCAGTTGTCAGTTGCGAGTTGTGGCGGGATCGCCTTCTTGCTGACCGCCGACCACTGCTCGCCGGCCGCTGCTCGTTGCTCGCGGTAGAGGTCGAAGAGATCCGCCATCACCGCGGCCGTAGTGGGCCAGCGGCCAGCGCCGCGTCCCGTCCAGACGTGCTGCGAATCGGAGTGGCCGTTGTCAATCAGCAGGCAGTTCTCTTCGTTCTTGATTTGCGCGAAGGGATGCGACAGATCGACCAGCGTCGGCTTGACTTCGAGGCAAACTCTTCCGTCCACAACCTCGGCGCTCCCCACCAGGCGTGCGCGCTTGCCGTCCCGCGCCGCCGCTTGCACCCAATCGAGGTCAGCAGCGCTGATTCCGGTCGCGCGAACGTAGTGGGATTCGATCTCGGGGAAGGCGCGGCGTGCCAGCAGCCGCAGTTTGCAAACCGTGTCGGAGCCGGAGAGGTCGGCGCTGGGATCCTGCTCCGCGAAACCACGGGCTTGCGCTTCCGCCACCGCCTGCTCCCACGAGCAGCCGGCGGCGACGCGATCGAGAATGTAATTGCAGGTTCCGTTGAGCACGCCAGAGAGCGAAACAATGCTACCGGCGTTGGAATGGGAATGGGGATGGGAACTGACCAGGGCCTGCACCGCTTCCAGCGCGGGAACCGCGCCGCCGACGGCTGCCGAGTAGCGCAGTCCACCATATCCGATGAGGCGGGCATCTTCGGCAACCAGAAGCTTGTTGGCGGTGACGACCGGTTTGCCTGCCAACAGCGCCGCGTGCACCAGATCGCCAGCTGGATCGGTACCGCCGATCAACTCGACCACGGCATCCACATCGTCAATCGCGGCCCAGCAGTCGCGAGTCAGCAGATTGTTGGGAGCATCCTCAAGGTGGCGCTCGGGATGCCGGACGGCAATGCCGGTCACTTCGAACAGGTTAGGATGCTTCCACAGCTCCTGGAAGACGCCCAATCCGACAGTGCCGAGGCCCAGCAGCCCGACTCGGATGGGCGCCGGCGCATGGTGCCGGGCCGACAACACCGAGCGGTGACTGCCCACGATGGTTTGATAGTCCTCGCCGATGGCCGCCACTTCCAGCGGCACACCCGTCTTCTTTCCGAAAGCGATGGCTTTCTTCTGGACGATCTTTCCCGCGATGGCCAGAGCGTCGGCGAAACTAACCTCGTCGAAACGCTGGGCGAAAGAGCTGGCTGCGGGATCGATGTTGTAGATGCCGTCGACGTCCTTGATGAGACGGCAGCGCGCGTCGAGTTGCTTGGCTAGAAACAGGGCCGACAGATCGGAGCCGCCGCGTCCGAACAACGCGACCCGCCCGCGGCGATCGCGGGCGACAAAGCCGGGAATGACCGCGACCCGTCCCAACCGGAAAACGTTCTGGATGGGTGCGATGTCGGCGCTGACCGGTTCGGTGTCATTGGATTCGGTTTCGGCGATGAGCTGGATCTGGCTGGGATCGAGCACCTGGGCGGGAATGCCGAAGTGATCGAGCTCGAGCGCCAGGAACGCGGTCGCAACTTCTTCGCCCGTGGCAACAACGCGGGCGACCGCTTCCGGATTGGCATCGCGATAGCCTTCCACCGTTCCCAGCAGACGATCGGTCTCTCCGGCAAACGCCGAAACCACCGCGACCACGTCATATTGCCGGCGAATCCAGCGATAAACTTCATGCACGGCATGGGGCAGGTCAGCGCGCGATCGCAGGACAGAGCTTCCAAACTTGAGGACAATTACTGGGCGAGACATGTTTCCACCTCCTGCGCATCGGCGGCGGCAATGCCGAGCAGCGCGCTTTCCAGATCGGCGATGATGTCTGCCGGGTTTTCCAGCCCAACCGAGAGCCGCACCAAGCCATCGGTGATGCCGGTGCGCTCGCGAATTTCGCGCGGCACATCGCCGTGCGTCATCGACACCGGATGGGTGATCAGGGTCTCGACCGCGCCCAGATTCTCTGCCAGCAGGCACAGGCGGACGGTGTTCATCAGCTGAATGCCGGCGTCGGCGCCGCCCTTCAGTTCGAAGGCCAGCATTCCACCGGGCAGGGATTGCTGTTTTTCGGCGAGCGCAAACTGCGGGAAGCTGGCGAGACCGGGATAATGAACGCGCGCGACTTTGGGATGCTGCTCCAGCCATTCGGCCACTTTCTGCGCGTTGGCGCAGTGCTGTTGCAGCCGCAACGGAAGCGTCTTCAGTCCCCGCAGCGTCAGCCACGCTTCCTGCGGAGACTGGATGCAGCCGAGCGTCTTGCGCACCAGGCGCAAGCGCTCCAGCAGCGCCGGGTCGTGGGTGGCAATCGAGCCGCCGACGGTGGAGTTGTGGCCTTCGATGTACTTGGTGGTCGAAAGCAGCGTGAGGTCTGCGCCCAACTCCAATGGCCGCTGCAAGACTGGCGTGAGGAATGTGTTATCGACGGCGAGCCTTACGCCGGCCGCGTGGGCGATCTTGGCGATGGCCGCGATGTCGGTCAGCTTGAGCGTGGGATTCGCCGGCGTCTCGATGAACACCAGCTTCGTGTTGGGCTGGATTGCCTGCGCGACAGACTCCGGATCCGACGTATCGACGAATGAAGCTTCGACGCTGAAGTTTGCTAGCACCTGCTGGAACAGGCGAACCGTGCCGCCGTAAACCACGTCGGAAACGACAACGTGATCGCCCGACTTCAGAGTGGCGAGAAACAGTGTCGAGATGGCGGCCATGCCGGTGGAGAAACATACGGCCGGAGGCGTGTCTTCCAGCGCGCCGAGAGCGGCTTCCAGCGCCGAGACGGTTGGATTCGCCGCGCGCGAGTAGGTGAATCCCTTGTGAACGCCAACCGCTTCCTGATGGTAGGTGGTGGACTGATAGATGGGGGTTACGACAGCGCCGGTCGCCGGATCGGGCACCAGGCCACCGCGGACGGCGGTGGTCGCAAACTGCTCAGGAGAAAAAGTCATCGAAAGCTCCAATCGAGAATTGCCCAGAAACAGCAAGACCGCCTGTCATCCTAGGCGGCCAGTCACGATTGGGAGTTTTCTGCTTGGGCTGTCAGGCTCCGAACGTGGACACGGCACCGCCTAGGGTGCACATGGCCATGGTCGTAACGTTAGCGACTGACAACATGTTGAGAAGTTAACGGATTCGCCGGTCAGGTGTCAAGCATTCCGACGAAGGCAGTCTGCAACTAAAGGGGAGTCTCAGCGCCGGACTGGGCGAAACCAAGCTTGGAAACACAAAACCCAGCCGGATTGGCTGGGTTCGCTGAACTCAATCTAGATTCAGTATATCACATTAAGGCTGGCTTTGTTCACGTTTCGCCAGCTTTATATCTCCAGCGGAATGAGGGAGTTGGGGCTTATTGTTGCGTTTCGCCATATTGACATGTAAAAAGTGCCCGCCAAACATCGACAGTAGTTGCACTACGCTCAATATATGGTCCGATTTAGGAAACGTGCAAGCGGCGAGCTGTTCCGTGGCCGGGTAGTGGGTCCGTTTGATTTCCACAGGCGCTGGAATTGGTTACCATTTCTTGAAAATGACATAAACAGCAGCCACCAACAGTGCGAAACCAACAAAGTAGTTCCACTTCAACTCAGCGTCCATGTAAAGAACTGAGAAAACCGCGAAGACTGTCAGGGTGATGACTTCCTGGATGGTCTTGAGTTGTACGACAGTGAACTCATATGAGCCGATGCGATTGGCCGGGACCTGGAAACAATATTCGAAGAACGCGATCAGCCAACTCACGAGGATGACTTTGAACAACGGTGTCTGGCGGTATTTCAGGTGTCCATACCATGCAAACGTCATGAAAATGTTTGAAATAGTAAGCAGCAGTATCGTAGTCATGAGCGGATTTTAGCGAAAAACCGCGCTTACTTCTCGCTGAGCGCTTTCAGGATAATGCCTTTGCCAAACGGACCCACTGCCCGTGGCCAAATTTGATTGACATGGTAAACAGCGCGACTCACTTACGCGGGGTTCGCTCCTCAGAAGCTGAGCTTCAGCGCGAGCTGTACCTGGCGTGGAGGCATGGCATTTATGATCTGACCGAAGCCCGCACTGCTGATGTTTCCGTTCACCGCCGCAGCTCCGAAGAATTGCGCGTGATTGAACACATTGAATGCCTCGACGCGGAACTGCAGCACCTTGCGTTCGGTGAGGGAGAATTCCTTTTGAAGAGCCATATCGAAATTTTCCAGGCCGGGGCCGTAGAAGAAGCGGCGCGGGGCGTTGCCCAGAGTACCCAGCGTGGGGACGCTGAACAGAGCGGTATTAAAAGCTGCCAGCCCGTTGCGGGGATTGGTATTGACTGCCAGATTGCCGGCGATGAGTTGAGGTGTGTCCACGCCATTGTTGTTGATGCCGTTCGGCATCGAGCCCAGCAGCGAGCTGTCGGTGTTGTTGTAGAGCGTGACTGGCAGTCCACTGGAAAAATGGGTGATGCCGGAGAGCCACCAGCCATCGCCCCAACGATTGTGTTCGCCGAAAAGGCTGCCGAAGGGCAGCAGGTAACGATAGCTGGCAACGAAGTTGTGGCGCAGATCAAAGGCAGAGATCGCCTTAGTCAAAGCCGGATCGAAGGAATACACCGGCTCCGCCAAACTGGACGAATCGTCCAGCGACTTGCTGTAGGTATAGCCCGCGGAAAGGTCCAGGTTGCGACCGGTGTGGCGCAAGGAGACCTCCAACGCGTTGTAGTTGGAGAAGCCGATGGTCTTCTGATAGGTGATGCCGTCGAAGTTAGCATCGAAGGGGCCGCGCGCCAGAATCTGGTTGCCATTGGCCATGGTGAAGATGCCGCCTTCGCTGAACGGTCCGCAAGTCGGCGTGCCCGGCATAACTTCGCTGGGCTGGCTGACGCTGAGGCAGGCAGCCGCATCGCCTGGATTGGCTGAGGTCAAGACCAGCAGATGATGAGCTTGCGAGCCCACATAGCCGGCCTTGAAGAAAGTCTGGCCCGGCAGCTCGCGCTCCCATGACAGCGTATAGCTCTCGGTATACGGCGAAGTGTTGCGATAGTAAAAAGCCGGGTCGCCCGTGATGGGTTCGTAGCTGGACCAATTGACCGAGGTGTTGGGGTTGGTGACCGACGCGCCGAGTGGCGGCATCGGTGATGGAAAAGGCTGGCCATTACTCAGTCCGGTGGTCGCCGAGACAAAGGGCTGGTTGAACAGCGGCCGCCCTCCGGTGCTGTCGTAATCGTATCCGTAGGGAGCGTTAGCGCTCATGATGCCGGCGGAGAGGCCTTCGAAGGCGCTGTAGAAAATGCCATATCCTGCGCGAAGGCTGCTCTTGCCGGGTCCGCCGAAAATCTTGCCCAGGATTCCGCTCTCGAAGGCCGGTGAGTACGCGACTCCCAGGCGCGGCGCGAAGTCGTTCCACTTGGTGGGCGAGAGCGTCGGTGGAATGCCGGGATCGCCGGGAAAGACGATGCCCTGCGGCGCGTCGGGATAGACCTTCGACTGCTCGCCGGGAACGAAGGTCTGAAGCTGGTTATATTTCTCGCGCCACGGCGGCAAAACATCCCATCGCAAACCGTAACTCAGCACCAGGTTCGAGCGCACTTGCCAGCTGTCCTGCACAAACGCGCCAATGTATTTGTTCCGCAGATAGAATGGCCGGGCATCGCCCTGTTCGTAGGTGCTGGCAACGCCCAGTAGATAGTCGGCAAAATCGGAACCGGTCTCCGTTCCCTGAAACACGAAGGAGCCGTTGTTGATGGAGTCGGAGACGATATTGATCTGGTCGAGATGAAAACTACCGCCCAGCTTCAAGGTGTGTTTGCCCATGACGTGCGACAGGCTGTCGCTCCAACTGTAGGTATTGTTGACCTGGGTCTCGCCGGTCACATCCACGCCGATGGTGAAGTCGTTGAAGGCGACGTTTTCGATTCCCTCGATGCTCTTGTTCAGGGGAACAATGCCCAGCGTGCCCTCGCCGGAAACGAAGCCTTGCGAGGCCAGCGAAGGTCCAACACCACCAACCGGTTGTCCAATAATGTTGGCAAAGCGCATGTAACTGAAGTGCATCTCGTTGACGGTGTTCGCGCCCATCGCTTTGACCGCACTCACGCTGAACAGTTGCGCTCGCCCATTAGAGAGCGCGTTGAAGCCGGGCACATTCGCTCCCCCTTGCTGCGTGGGATAGGGATTGTTCATCGCGTACTGGTCCAGCAGGTAATACGCTGAGATATTTCCGAAGCGAAGGGTGTTGACATCGAAGCGGGCCGCAGCTTTGCTGTCGCCGAGAGTTTCATTTTCTGCCGAGTCCGAGAACAGGTTCGAGCCGATATTGGGCTGCGGAATGTATTGCAACAACGCCTTCGCCGGAGCCGACCAGATGGAGGTCGGAATCTTCGCGTTGGGAAAAACACATTGCGTGGAACTGGTGCAGCCCGCGGAGTAGTACGGCTCACCCGCCGACACCTGGTAGCCCAGCTTCTGCGACAGCTGGCTGGCCCAGTACGTGCTGCTGACCTTGCCGGTCAACTGGCTGGCCAAGTCGGAAAGATTCCCGCTGCGGTCGGCGAGACTGGGCACCGTGATGATGCCCGTCTCCTGGCCTTGCGTCATCTGCGTGCCCTGATAGTCCACGAAAAAGTAGGCCTTGTCTTTGCGAATCGGCCCGCCCAGCGTGCCGCCATACTGATTGCGGTCGTAGGCAGCACGCGAGGTGGCGAAATAGTTGCGCGCCTCCAGGTCGGTGTTGCGCAGAAATTCGAAGACATTGCCGTGGATTTGATTGGAGCCCGACTTGGTGCTCACGATCACCTGGCCGCCAGAGTAATTTCCGTACTCGGCGTCGAAGTTGTTGGTGAGCATGCGAAAATCCTGGATCGCATCCAGGTTAGGCACGACCGCCGTACCGTTATTGAAGTCCTCCTCCACGATGCTGCCGTTGACCGTGAAACCGTTGGCGGTCTCGCGCTGTCCGCTCACCGACAGGTTGCCGGCGTTCAAGTCGCCCGAAGGAGGCGTAGTGGTGCAGCCAGACATTACGACTGCGTTGGGCTGGGCCGAACTGGCCGGCACCACCCCCGGCTGAGTGGCCAGCAAGTCAGTAAAGCTGCGGCCATTGAGCGGCACCGACGTCATTTTTTTCGCCGTGATGAGATCGCCGGATTGGGTTGACGCAAGGTCCACCTGCGAAGGGTTGGAGGAAACTTCGACCGCTTCGGTTTGCGGCGCCAGGGCCAGGACCGCATCCAGGTGCAGCGCGGCGTTGGCGGCGACTTCGATGTTGGGATCGCGATAGGGCTTGAACTCGGGTACCTCGATTTGCATTTCATAGTGACCGGCAGGGACGCTGTTAAACGCGTAGCTTCCGTCGTCTTTAGCGGCCGCCGTCTGCTGAGCGCCGCTCGCCAGGTTGCGGAGCACGACGGCAGCTCCCGGAATGACCGCGCCGCTGGGATCGGCGACGGTCCCGGAAATGCTAGCGCCGTCGGCGGCAAAACATAGTCCCGTGAGAAACAGGAGGCAAACACTCAACAAAGTACGGAGAATGGCAAGGGTGAAGCGCCGGTATGAAGGCATAAGGACGTTCCTCTACGGGGCCGCAGGAAGCTGGGTCGGTTATGAATTTGAAAATCATTTTCAACAAGAAAAGGGTAGCTCGCGACCCTGCCCATGGCCTGTGATCGCGGTCACGTCGTGACGTGATGTAGCGCAGACCGGCCCTGCCTGGCGGACGCACCAATGCATCTCTGGGAATCGGCATTCCCGGCGAAATCGCCGCCTTATATATACTCAGCAGACTTGCGATGTGCTCAGGGAAGGAAGCGATGATGCCCGTTCGGTCGGGAGCTGAACATGACGTGGGACTCCGCCATGGCCTATTAAGCCGGCCCGTCAGGCGCAGCGTTCTGCTCAGTCTTTGCCTGGTTCTGGTAGCGGCAACGGTTACGGTGTACTTTCCGGTGAGTCAGTATCCGTTCATCTCGCTCAATGACGGCGAGTATGTCACCCACAATGTTCACATCAAGCAACTGAACTGGGAGTTGGTGAAGTGGTCGCTCACCAGCTACTATGCGGCCAACTGGCATCCCCTGACCTGGTTGTCGCACGCTCTGGACTGGCAACTATTTTCCCTCGACTCCGGTCTGCACCACGACTCCAACCTTCTGCTGCACGTGCTGAACGCACTATTACTGTTCTGGATATTGTGGCGGGCCACCGCCCGCGCCGGGCGTAGCTCCATGGTGGCGGCACTGTTTGCCTTGCATCCCATGAACGTCGAGTCCGTCGCCTGGATTGCCGAACGCAAGAACCTGCTGAGCATGTTTTTTCTGCTGCTGACTTTGGGCGCGTACCGCTGGTATGCGCTTAAGCCGCGAGCGGGCCGCTACCTTGTCGTCGCCATGTTGTTTGCGCTGGGGCTGATGTCCAAACCGCAAGTCGTCACGCTGCCGTTCATCCTGCTGCTGTGGGACTACTGGCCGCTGGAAAGGCTCGCCTTTCGCCGTTCGCCATTCGCTTTTCGCCAGAAGGGCGCGGCCGTCGTGGCTGACGAAATTGAACTTGCAAGTAACGAACAGCGGTCTTCGAACGAAGAGCGAAAGGCGAAGAGCGAAGTGCGATTCCTCTGGCTTGTGATGGAGAAGGTGCCACTGCTGGCGCTCTCCGGCATTAGCGCGGTCCTCACTGTGGCTGCGCAGCAAGCAGGTGGCGCCATGGGCGGCGTCCAGCGGTCGTATTCGTTTGCGGTGCGCGTGGAGAACGCGATCGTCGCTTACACGCAATACCTGGGCAAAGCCGTCTGGCCAACGCACCTGGCGTTTTTCTATCCGCATGCCAGCCGCTTCCGGCACGTCTGGCCGGAATCTGTTTTGCTGCTGGCGATCACCGTATTAGCTGTGGCCAGCCGAAATCGCCGCTATCTCGCCGTGGGCTGGTTTTGGTTCCTGGGCACGCTGGTCCCCATGATCGGGCTGCTCCAGGTTGGCGGCCAGGCCATGGCCGATCGCTATGCGTATCTGCCGTTCGTAGGACTTTTCATCGCGGTCTGCTGGGGGGTCGCAGACGCAGCTGAGCAATGGCACGTTTCCGAGGTGTGGCTGGCGGGCGCGAGTGCCGCCATACTGTTGCTATTGGCGTTCGCCACTCATCGCCAACTCAGCTATTGGTCTGACGATGTAGCTCTCTGGTCGCACACGGTGCAAGTCACGACCAACAACTCGGGCGCGGAGAATGTGCTGGGAGAAGCCTTGCAGAAGGAAGGCCGCGCGAACGATGCGATGCTCCACTTCCGCGCCGCAAACGCGATGGACCCTTTGCTACCGTACCCCTACTACCACATTGGGGTATATGAGCAGCAGCATGGCGATCCGCGGGGGGCCATCGAGCAATTCAAGAAAGTGCTTGAGCTGACGCAAAACGATAGGGGAGTGATGGCGAGCCTGCGGGCCGACACCCTGGTACGCATGTATACCGCCTGCAACGCCATTGGCGATGAAGCGAATGCGACGAGGTACCTCAACCTGGCGTTACAGGAGCGACGCAAGCGGCAGGACGTTGAGACCCACGGCTCGCCGTGAAGTCCGAGAGATGCTGTAATCTATTGCGCTTCGGCCTGGTTCAGCACCTGCGCCAGCAAGTGCGGATCGACGTTGCCGCCGCTGACCACCGCGACCGTATTCTTCGATTCCGGCAATTCCTCCACGTGAAATAGCCAGGCCGCGAAAGTCACCGCGCCACTGGGTTCGGCTACGATGCGAGCGTTGGTCACCATGCGTCGCATGGCGGAACGGATCTCGTCCTCGGTGACGGTGATGATGTCGTCGACGTAGCGGCGGATGTGCTCGAAGTTGATGGGTCCAATCGACTGCGTACGCAGGCCGTCGGCGAGCGTGCTGGAGACGCGCTCGGCCGGCAGTTCGACGATCGCGCCCTTGCGGAAACTCTGCTGCGCGTCATTGGCCAGCTCCGGCTCGACACCGACGATCTTCGCGTGCGATCCGCTCAGCTTCAGCGCCGCTGAGATGCCGCTGATCAACCCACCGCCGCCGCTGGGCACCAGCACGAGATCGACGTCGGGACAGTCCTCCAGAATTTCGAGGCCGGCAGTTCCCTGCCCCGCAATGATCTGCTCGTCGTTGTAAGGCGGCACGATGACATAACCGTGTTGCCGCGCCAGTTCTTCCGCCTTTTGCAGCCGCTCGGTTGAGGCCGGGCCAACGGTGACAATCTCCGCGCCCAGCGCGGCGGTGCTATCAACTTTGAGTGTGGGCGCGTTGCGCGGCATCACGATGACCGCCTTCACCCCGAGCGCGCGTGCGGCGTAGGCCACGCCTTGCGCGTGATTGCCGCTGGAGTAGGAGATGACGCCGCGCTGACGTTCCTTGTCGGTGAGCGACGCAATCTTGTTGTAGGCGCCGCGTAGTTTGAAGGAGCCGATCGGGTTGCAGGTTCTCCGGCTTCAGCCAAAGCCGATCGCGGGCGGCGTCATCTGCGAAACCGATATCGGCCGTCTGCGCCGGCGGGAAGTATTCGATCAGCGGTGTGCGCACGGCGATGCCGCGTAATCGTTGCTGTGCGCGCTTGATGTCTTGTAGTGTGACCATGACTGGGTTTCAAGGGGCGCGGCTTTAGACGCGCCGTTACAAGGTTCTAATTCGGCGCCCTGCCTGCGGCGGTGCTTCGCGCCTCGTGAATCAACATTGCCATCCAGTGTACAAGCACTAACTTGTCCCACACGCTGGCTTTGATACCAACCTCCACATGACTGATGGCAGGACTGACGAGTGCGCCAGCCAGGTATTCCTTGGGGACGTCACGCTCCAGCCACAACAGCTCGGCTGGCGGGATGACTGTATCGTCGGAGCCGTGCAACAACAAGACCGGCACATGCAAGGATCGAAGATGCCCTGCTGGCGAAGCGGACGCCAGTTCCTCGCGGCGCTTGTCGATCTCGGCGAGAATCGCCGGCGTCAGGCTTTCGCGATGCTTGTGGTAAATGTCCTGCATGATCTGCTGGCCGGCAGGTGTCATCGTCTCGGTCAGCGCCTCGGAAGCTTTGCCGTTGCCGGAGAGCAGCAGCTTGAGCGCGTCGTGTGCGCTGGGCGCATCGTGCGGCGAGAAGAAATCCTCAGGCTCGTCATACACAACAATCAGCGGACCATACTCGTGCGGCGACAGATGATTGATCGTTCCATCCGGACGAACGGCCTCGCCAGTGGCGAAGAAGCGCAGCACGTGAGCCAGATCGTAGTAGCCGCCGACAGAGGCGACCCAGGCAATCGACGGCGAATACTGCGGATCGCTCGCGGCCAGCAGAGCTAGCCCTCCGGAAAAGCTGATGGCGAAGATGCCGACCTTGGGCACGCTGAGCTGCTGCGCGAAATTCTGCGCCGCAGTGCCGATGAGGTCGGCGGACTCGGCTTGCACTCGATAATCAGCGATGCCGGGGACGAGCGGCGTCATCACGAAAAAGCCGCTGGCAGCCAGCGCGCGTGCGAAGCCAACCAGCCGAGGCTCGTCAATGCCGAGCTGGTGCATGCCGTGAACGACAACGATGCCAGGGGCGAAGCCGACACCGTGCGGCAGATAGATGCGAGCGGGAATCGATTTGCCGCGGAAGTCGAAGGTGCTGTCGCGCACATCAACCGGATGCACATCGTAGTTGGCGATCCAGCCGGTCGCGTGCGGATCGGAGATGCGCTCCAGCAGCGAAGCTGCGCGCAGATAATCCTGCGCAAACGGATAGAGCAAAGCGACGACAACTGGAATCAACAACAGGAGCCACGCCAGCAGCCGTGCCTTGCGCGACGGTCGGTCTTGCCAGGCAACGGTGGTCATCGCTGAGGCGCACGCGGGAGGTTAGCTTGCACGCAGTTCCTCGACTCTTTGCCGTCGCACTTTGATCTTGCTTTCCTGCTTCCGTACTGCCGCGAGGTCATACGCAAGCTGCATCCCCAGCCAGGTTTCCGCCGTGCTACCGAAGGCCTTGGTCAGTCGGATTGCCATCTCGGGACTGATACCAGACTTGCCGTTCACAATGTTGTTGAGAGCCTGGCGGGTAACGCCGAGGACCCTGGCGCCCTCCGTCACCGAAAGCCCCAAAGGCTCGAGGCAATCATGGCGAACCACACGGCCGGGATGGATTGGATTCTTCATGGGCATGGCACATCGCTCCCTAGTGATAATCGATGAGCTCGACATCAACGGCGTCTGGACCGGCAAAGCGAAAAACAATACGCCAATTGGCCGGCACCGTTACAGACCAAAATCCTTTCAGCTCACCCTTCAGCTGATGGAGACGATATCGCGGGAGATCCAGGGCCTGCGGCGCAGTTGCGGCGTCAAGGACCGTCAGGATTCGTTCAACACTTTGCAACAGATCGGGGCGGATGCCGCTACGGTCCCCCTGCTGATAGAGTCGCTTCAGGCCGCGATGCTTGAAGCTTCTGATCATCGGAGTGATTGTAAAGTGACAAGCGTCGGTTGTCAATCATGGCATCGGCCAAGGCGGCCGAAAACGACTCTTGTCCGGTCACACTTCCAGTATCACCGGCATGATCAGCGGGCGGCGCGAGGTGTTCTTCACGATGAAGCGCTTCAGGTCCTGGCGGATTTTTTCCTTGATCATGCCGTAGTCGCCCTTCTCTTCATCGCTGGACGATTCCAGCGTGCGCATCACCGTCTGCCGCGCCTGGTCGAGGAAGCCGTCTTCCTCGCTCATGCTGGCGCCGAAGCCGCGCATCACGATCTCCGGCGAGGTCTCCACTTTTCCGGTCAGCTTGTTGATGGCGATGATGGGCAGCACGATGCCGTCTTCGCTGAGGTGGCGCCGGTCGCGAATGATCAGGTCTTCCACCACATCGCCCATGGAGTTGGAATCGATGCAGACGCGGCCAACATTGATCTTGCCGGCCTTGCGCGCGCCCAATTCGTCGAACTCCAGAACGTCGCCGCTCTCGATCATCATGACTTTGCCGACCGAGCCGTGCATGGCGCCCGCCATCTCGGCATGCAGCTTGAGCTGGCGATATTCGCCGTGAATCGGAATGAAGTATTGCGGCTTCACCAGGTTGATGATGAGCTTCAGCTCTTCCTGGCTGGCGTGTCCGCTGACGTGCACCGGCGGCGATGAGCCGTCGTCGTAGATGACGTGGGCGTCGCGGCGGAACAGATGATCCACGACGCGATAGATCGCCTTCTCGTTGCCCGGAATGATGCGCGACGACAGCACCACGGTGTCGCCCGGCTGAATGCGCGCGTGCTTGTGATTGTCGACCGCGGCGCGCGACAGCGCCGACATCGGCTCGCCCTGGGTGCCGCTGATCAGCACGCAAACTTTCTCCGGCGGGAAGTCGCGAATCTGCGCCGGATGAATCAGCAGGCCGTCGGGAACGTCGATGTAGCCGAGGTCCTGCGCGATCTCGAACGACTCCATCATGGAGCGCCCCACCAGCGCAACCTTGCGGCCGTTCTCGAAGGCCTGCTCCACGGCCAGCTTGATGCGATGGATCGACGACGAGAAGCAGGAGATGAAGAGCCTGCGCTCGGCGCGGGCGAAGATCTCCTGGAAGCGTGCGCGCACCGCGCGTTCGCTGGGCGTGTAGCCCTTGCGCTCGACGTTGGTGGAATCCTGGAACAGCGCCAGCACGCCTTGCTTGCCGTACTCGGCGAAGGCGTGCAGATCGAAGAGCCGATTGTCGGTGGGCGTGGGATCGACTTTGAAGTCGCCGGTGTGAATCAGAACGCCCAGCGGCGTGTGAATCGCCAGCGCAACGCAATCCACCAGGCTGTGCGTCACCTGAATGGGATTGATGGTGAACGGGCCGATCTTGAAGCGCTCGCCGGGCTTGATCTCGTTGAGCTCGGCATCGTCGAGCAGCGCATGCTCTTCCAGCTTGCCTTCCACGTAGGCCAGCGTGAATTCGGTGCGCGTACACCGGCACATTGAGTTCCGATAGCAGCCACGGCAGCGCGCCGATGTGGTCTTCGTGGCCGTGGGTCAGCACCACGGCGCGGACGTGCTCGCGATTCTCGATGAGGTAGCTGAGATCGGGTACGACGATGTCTACGCCGAGCAGTTCGGCCTCGGGAAACATCAATCCGGCGTCGATGACGATGATGTCGTCACCCCAGCGAATGGCCATGCAATTCATGCCGAATTCGCCAAGCCCGCCGAGGGGAATAACCTGTAGTTTTCCTGTTGGCATCTGTAATTTCGATGCTAGCACAGCGTGAGGCGCGTCACTCAGGCCCGCGTCCCGCCGTCAGGCGTAGTTATACTGGAGACAGCGATCATGGCAGGCAACAATCACAAATCCTGGGTCCGCCGCGGCGTGGAACATGCCGTCCGCAACGCCTTCATGAAGGCCTATGACACCATCAAGGTCGATCCCGAAAACTATCTCCAGCATCTGCGCATGGCCTACGATCTTCCCGCGCTCACCTATGACGGCGTGTACTCGGTCGATCCCGATCTGCTCGATCGCATCGCCGAGGAGACCATTCGCGCTCACATGCGCATGGCTGCTGCCGAAGGCGCGGGACTTGGCATGGGCGGGATGTTCACCATGCTGCCCGACCTCGGCATCCTGGCCGCCATCACCCTGCGCATGATTCAGAAGCTCAGCCTGCTATACGGCTTTCCCTACAACACCGAAGAGGAAGAAGCCGAGCTGTGGGTCGCCGCCGCCAGCGCTGCCGGCGTGGACATCAGCCGCGAGCTGGTGGAGAAGCAGTTTGTCTCGAAGTTCGTGCCGCGCGTCATTCAGCGCATCGCGGTCAGCGCCAGCGCCGAAATCGTGGAGAAGTGGACGGCGCGCCTGATTCCGGTGGTCAGCGGGGTCATTGGCGGCAGCCTGAACTATTACTTCGTCAAGATCTGGGGCGAGCGCGCCCTCGGCCACTTCCGCCAGAGGCACCTGCAAATTCGCCAGACAAAAGCTGCGATCCCGCTGCCCGCCAGCCGGCCTTGACCGGCATCATCGCCACTTCCATCCGTCGCCTGGCCGCTCCCCGGCGGCGGCCGATGATGGGCATTCCGATGGGAATAAGGAAGAAGAGAAAGCCTGCCAATCCACCCATTCTAGCGGGAAGTATTGCCGCGGCCACCGCGCACAAAACGCCAACTCCGACCTGGAAACTGCTCTCAACGATGCTGGTGCGCGTGTCGAACAGCTCAAGCGCAGTCAATTCCAGTTGCTCGCGCTTGCGCAACGCATTTCGGTACAGCAGAACGAAGATAACGAACACGGCGGCATACCCCAGCCCGTAGATGATCATCAGCATAGGCGCCTGTTGTGGCTCGATCCAGGGAATCGCCTTACCGGCGGCGTCATAGGCCTGCGCATGTCCCGTCATCTGGTTGAACAGTCCCACGAACACAAATTTCAACGGATACGTGTGAAAAGCAGCACCACGAACAGCAACACGAAGTTCAGGGTCGCGGTGGTGGCATCGTCGAGTCCGTAACGCCGGAAGAAGTTGTGATGCAGCCACCAGACCTGCGCCAGCAGGCCAAAGCACACGGCGAAGGGAACAAAGCCCCGCATGTCGGCCATCAGCTCGCCAAAGGTGTGCGGAACTTCAAGCGACACCACCAGCAAGGTCAATGAAAAGCCGAAGACCACGTCGCTGAAGGCCTCGATGCGGGAGATATCGTGGCTGCGGCGGCGGAATTCCGTGCTGGCTTTGGACAAAATTCTGTATCGGTTTCGACGACATAAGAAATTTTCGCCTGTTGTACTCTAACCCACGGCGTCCGCCACCACCGGCGACGGCGTTTCCGTCTGAAAGTCGCCCTCCCACTTCGCCATCACCACCGCTGCCAGACAATTCCCCAGCACATTCACCGCGGTCCGCCCCATGTCGAGCAACTGGTCGACGCCGAGCAGCAGAAACACCGGCTCGGTGGGCAATCCGGTGGAACTTGCCGTCGCCAGCAGGATAACCAGCGCCGCGCGCGAAACTCCAGCCACGCCTTTGCTGGTCAGCATCAGCGTCAACATGATCATCAACTGCTGGCCCAGCGAGAGATGGATGCCGGAGACCTGCGCCACGAAGATCGCCGCGACGGAAAGATATAGCGAGCTGCCGGTGAGGTTGAAGCTGTAGCCGGTCGGAATGACGAACGCCACGATCTGGCGCGGCACGCCGATGGCTTCCATCGCTTCCATGGCTCGCGGCAGCGCCGCCTCGGAGCTGGCCGTGCCGAAGGCGATGGTCACCGGCTCGGCCACAGCTTTGATGAATGCCCGCAGCGGCACCCGGAACATCAACGCGATCGGCAACAGGACACCGAGAATGAAGACAATCAGCGTCGCGTAAAGCGTGAGCAGCAACTTCAGCAGGCTGCCGAGCACGCCGAGACCGGTATGTCCCACAGTGTAGGCCACGGCTGCGCCCACGCCGAGCGGCGCCATGTACATCACGATGTTGGTGAACTTGAACATCACCTCGCTCAGGCTCTCGCAGAACGCCAGCATGGGGCGGCGTTTGGCCTCGCTCAGCATGGCCAGCGCAACCGCAAAGATCAGGCTGAAGACCACCACCTGCAGCACCGCCCCGTCGGCGACGGCCTTGGCAATGTTCTCCGGAAAGACGTGCAGGATGGTGTCTTCCGCGCTAAGTTTGCCGACGGAGCTGGTATCGGCACTGGTGGTGGCGGGAAGTTGAACGCCGACGCCGGCTTTGCTCAGGTTGATGGCGCCGAGGCCGAGGAAGATCGCGATGGTGGTGACCACTTCGAAGAAGATGATGGAGCGCAGACCGAGCCGGCCAACCTGTCGCAGGTTGGAATGTCCGGCGATGCCGACCACCAGCGTTCCAAACAGCAGTGGCGCAATGATGGTCTTGATCAGCCGCAGAAAGATGAGCGCCAGCACGCGCAGGTGTACGGCGACATTGGGGAAGTCGTGGCCGATCTCCGCGCCCAGCAGCATGGCGATGAAGATCCATGCGGTGAGCGTGCGTCGCAAGCATCCGTAGACGACAAGGGCGGCGAGCGCAATCCAGCGCAGAGCGGGAAAGAGCATCGCTGCCGATGGCCCGGCGAAGCGCGAGCACATCAGCGCCGCGATCGCGGCAATGGCGGCGATCAGGAGCGCGATGTTCTGGCGGCGATGGCTGTCGGCCAAGCTCATGCGTTTCATGCCTGCGATGCGCAGACGTTTTGAAGGGGCGCGCCCTCAGGCCACTGAAAAAGTCAAAAGCAGATCCCTCGTCGGCCTAAAGGCCTCCTCGTGATGACAAGTTTCAAAGGACTTGCCACGGCACAGCTAAAGCTGTGCCCCTTCAAAGCCGCCTCCCATAACACCTCTCTGAGGAGCCGAGGCGACCGACAGGTCGATTACCGCAACAGATCTTCCAGCTCCACGCCGCGGTCAGTCCGCTCGTCGCGATACTTCACGATGACCGGCGTGTACAGCGACAGCCCCCAGTCCACAGTTTTACCTTTGGTGACGGAGCGCGCGCCCGGCACCACGACTGCGTCCTCCGGAACGCGAAGCCCATCGGTTGCCGTGGCGCGATAGATCTCGCCCTTCACGGTATCGAACAGCGGCGTGGAGCGCGTCAGGATCACGCCGGCTCCCAGCACCGCGCGCGCGCCTACCTGCGTTCCTTCGTACACGCCGCAATTGCCGCCGATCAGCACGTCATCTTCAATGATGACGGGCGAGGCGTTGATCGGCTCCAGCACGCCGCCGACTTGCGCCGCGGCGCTGATGTGCACTCGCTTGCCCACCTGCGCGCACGAGCCCACCAGCGCGTGCGAATCGACCATCGTGCCTTCGTCAACATACGCGCCCACATTGATGAACATCGGCGGCATGCAGACCACCGACTTCGCAACATAAGCTCCGCTGCGCACCGACGAGCCGCCGGGAATGACGCGTATCTCTTCGCGGGCGGCGAAGTGACGCGTGGGATAGGTGCCCTTGTCGACAAACGAGAGCACTTTCCGATCGCCGCTCTCCACCAGTTTGCCGATGCGGAAGCCGAGCAGGATGCCCTGCTTCACCCACGCGTTGGTTTGCCAGCGGCCGTCAATCTTCTCGGCGGCGCGAATCTCGTCCCGCGGTCAGCGCATCGCGAAAGCGCACAAAAACTCTCGAACGGCATGAGGATCCTGCGACGCGTCCGCGCCCATCGCGTACAGCCGCTCGATTTCGGGCTGGAGTTCATGCATGCAGGGCAGTATAACTGGTCGTGGATCACATGCGAATTGAAGCTATCACTCTGCGCGAGCTGAAAATCCCTCTCGTCCACTTCTTCGAGACGAGCTTCGGACGCACCTATACCCGTCGCGTTCTGCTGGTCACGTTGCATTGTGATGGCCTGGAGGGTTGGGGCGAGTGCGTCGCCGGCGAGAACCCGTACTACAGCGAGGAGTACATCGACGGCGCGTGGGATGTCATCGTGCGCTACCTGGGCCCGGCGCTGCTGGGCAAGACGCTGCAATCCGGGACGCGAAGTTCCCGCGCTGCTGGCGCAGGTGCGCGAGCATCGCATGGCCAAGGCCGCTCTGGAAAACGCCGCGTGGGACGCCGAGGCGCAGGAGAAAGGCATTCCTCTGTGGAAGCTGCTGGGCGGCACACGCCGTGAAATTGCTTGCGGCGTCAGCATCGGCATTCAGGATTCGCACGAGCAGCTGTTGCAGAAAGTCGAGACGGAGCTGGCGGCCGGATATCAGCGCATCAAGATCAAGGTGAAGCCGGGCTGGGATGTCGAGGTGCTGGAGAAGATTCGGGAGCGCTGGCCCGACATTCTGCTGAGCTGCGACGCCAATTCCGCCTACACGCTGGCCGACGAGCAGCATTTGAAGAGCTTCGACCGCTTCAAGCTGCTGATGATCGAGCAGCCGTTGTGGAGCGACGACTTCTACTTCCACGCTCGCTTGCAGAAACAATTGCGGACGGCGCTCTGCCTTGATGAAGCGATTCGCAGCTCCCGCGATGCTGAAGCTGCGCTGGAGTTGGGCGCATGCCGCATCGTCAACATCAAGGTGGGACGAGTCGGCGGATTTTCCGAGGCGATTGCCATCCACGATGTCGCGCAGCGGTTCGGCGTTCCCGTGTGGTGTGGAGGAATGCTGGAGTCGGGAATTGGCCGCTCCCACAATGTGGCACTTTCGACTTTGGCAAATTTCAAGCTGCCGGGCGACGTGTCGGCGTCCAAGCGTTACTGGAAAGAAGACATCATCGAGCCGGAGGTCGAGGTCTCAGCCGGGGGAACAATCGCGATCGGCGAACAAGCCGGGCCGTGGACATGAGGTGAGGAAAGATTTGATCGAGGAGCTGACGGTACGAAAAGAAGAGCTTAGGTAAACTTCATCCGGCCTTGAAAGCGCACGGTTCTAACGGGCTGCTGAAAGACTCAAAAGCAGATCCCTCGTCGGCCTTGAGGCCTCCTCGTGATGACAAAGTTAGGACTTGTGATGGCGCACCCTTCGGCAAGCTCAGGGCAGGCTCTGAAGGTACGCCCCTTCAAAACCCGATCGTCAGCTATTTGTGATTGTTCTGCGCTTGCTTAACGTCGCTGGGATTGGCCGCGACCACATCGACGCTCTTATGCAGCAGATCGAGGGCCTGGGCTGTGGTCAGGTTGGAGGGCACCGGCCGAAAATCAGTCATGGTCTCCGTGGACCAGATCGTAAGCGACTTCACCAGGAGTATCTTGCCAGTTGAATTGCAGGGTTTCCTGCACTTCTTCCCAATCGCCGCCACCAACGTCCTGCTGCACGATGATGAACTTGCCACCCTTATACGAGTTTGCCCAGGATGCCCCAGCCGAAGTCGACGTCCTTAAACAGCGTGCCATCGATCTTCGCAATACGCATGGCCTTACGGTCGATGATCATGTCGCCCTGCATGCCGAGGTAAACCATGGTCTCGTGGTTCGGTGGGTTGAACCCGGGATTGGGCCGGAAGTTCAGGTGAACCAGTTCCTCGCCCTTCGGGCCGCGGTTGGTGCCCGCGTAGGTATAGAGAAAGGCGTCAGGCAGGCTGGTCAGCATAAGTTCCGAACGCTTATCGTCAGCGGCGCTTGCCTCGCGACGCTTGCGGCGCGCATCGGGATTGTTGGCGAACTTCTGAAGCTTCTCGTCGTCTTTCTGGCGCTCATCGGCGGACAGGGGATGGCCATTGATCAGCAAAGTGCTGGCCAAGCCCCCTTGAGGAGTGCGAATGATCTCTTTGGTGACGGAATGGTCTTTGTACTCAGTAGTGTCCTTGAACATGCAGTAATACTGCACGTCATTGGCCTTGATCTCGTTCCTTGACGCGCGGCGGACCAGCTCCAGAGGATCGATATCCAGTTTTGGCTGAGCGGAGAGAACTGGTTGTTGCGGGGCAGCGGGTTTCTGCTGCGCAGGCGTAATCCTATTGCCCAACAGGACGGCCAAGGCCGCCGTCAGAACCCACGAAATAGAATTGCGCCGTAATTCCACCGGATCCCTCTACCGCTCAACTTACCTTTTAGTTAGACGAGAGGCGCGCGTGATTCGTTGCTTTTCCGAAAATTGCTCCCGCCGGACGCCAAAGTCCTGGTAAAGTGCTGCGCGTCAACGGCTGGCAGGCGCAATATTTCTGGAGTACTTAGGGATGATGCTGCCGCGAGGGCGGCTTTTGCAAGGTGCGACGACTATCCGCAAGAGCGGTAGCGGCCAGTTGGCCGGCAGGCGCGCTTTGAGAGCGGCGAAAAAATCCTGTCATCGTGCTTGGAAGGACGGCTTACGTTGCGCCTTGCTACCATCGGAGGAAGGCTGTCAGAGGAGCGCTCGCCGGCAGTCTGGCGGAAACTGCAACGACTATGCAACGCAAGGTCATCTCCGAACTTCTTGATCAGGACCTGGGAACGCCCGCGGAGGTGGCTTCGTCGTTGACCGACCTGCGCCATGTCAATCAATGGTTCGGCGGCACGCGGACAACGACCAAGCTGCTGCGGCGTGTCGCTGCTGAGGGCAAATGCCGCAAGCTGTCGCTGCTGGAAGTTGCGGCGGGCGCGGGAGACTTGCCGCTGGCCGCGCAACGCGTGCTGGCTAAAGATGGAGTGGAGCTGCGCGTAACTCTGCTGGATCGCCAGGCTTCGCATCTGCCGGGCAAAGGCGCGCCCTCGGTTTGCGGCGATGCGCTCCACCTGCCGTTTTGCGACGATGCTTTCGACGTGGTGAGCTGTTCCCTGTTCGCACACCACCTGGATCCCGACTCGCTGTGCCTTTTTGCCCGTGAAGGCTTGCGGGTGTGCCGGCGGGCGCTCTTGATCAACGATCTGATTCGCAGCCGGCTGCATCTTTGGCTGGTCTACGCGGGCTTGCCGCTGTTCGGCAGCCCCATCACCCGGCATGACGCTCCCGCGTCGGTGCAGAACGCGTACACGATGCAGGAAATGCGGCGGCTGCTGGAAGAATTGCCGGCGCAGCGCATTACAATTTCCCGACATTATCTCTATCGGATGGGAGTGTTGGTGTGGAAAGAGAGCGACTAGCCGCGAGCTACGAGCCCCGAGCTGCAGGCTGGTATAGCGACTCTCTCACGCCTCAGCTATCGAGTTGTAGCGAGCGCCAGCTTTCGTCGACAATTGCAAACAGCGCCCACGTATTTGCTCGTGGCTCGAAGCTCGTAGCTCATAACTCATAACTAATGCTAACTGCTGCTCCCCAATTCGATCTGGCCATCATCGGAGGCGGCCCGGCGGGAAGCTCCGCGGCCATCGCGGCGGCGCGCCTGGGGGCAAGCGTTGTAATGTTTGAAGCTCGAGACTTCCCCCGTCACAAGGTATGCGGGGAGTTCTTGTCCCCCGAAGCGCTGGATGTGCTCGCGAGCTTGCTGCAAGATTTGCCTTCAGGCCGAAATCTCCTCGACTCTGCACCGGTTATTCAACGCGCACGTCTGTTCCTGGGCACGCGAATGCTGGAAGCCACAGTTTCACCAGCGGCGCTCAGTGTCACTCGCTACGATCTCGACGTTCAGCTATGGATGGCGGCGCAAGCTGCCGGGGTTGAAACGCGGAGCAACTGCGAGGTGTCTTCCGCCGAGGGGAACGGCCCGTTTCGTCTGACGACGTCCAGTGGAAATTGCTCTGCCAAGGCCGTGATTATCGCAGCAGGCCGGTGGTCGCAATTCACGCCCGGACCGAACCATCCCAGCTGGCCCGAGGTGGATTGGCGTGAAGGGTCATTTTCGCGAGCTCGATCCCAGTCCCTCAACTGATCTTTATTTTTTTGCAGAACGGATATTGCGGGGTTCAACCGGTCGCGAAAGACGTAGTCAATGCATGTGCGATGGTACGCTCGGATCGCGCGACCTCGCTGCCGGAGGTGTTCGCACTACACGCGGAGCTGGCCAGAGCGAGCGGCTGGCTGGACCGCGGTGACGCAGCCGGTCAGCACCGCTCCGTTGATCTACCGCGATTCCCAAGCCGGTGCGCGGCAACGTCATATTTGCAGGCGATGCCGCAGCCTTCATCGATCCTTTCGTCGGCGACGGTATCTCCATTGCGCTGCGCAGCGGGCGACTGGCGGCGCAATGTGTCGGTAGGTTTCTTTCGGGTGAAATCGAATTAGGCGAATCGGAGCAGCGTTGTACCAGGAGGAATATTCACGGCAATTCGCACCGCTATTGTCGGCTGCCTCGCGAGTGACGATCGTTGCTGTCGCTGCCTGGTCTTGCCCGAGCCGCCGCATTCGAGTTGCTGCGCCTCCCGGGCGTGATGCCGTTTGTGATTCGCAAGACGAGAAGGGCAACAAGAGCAATTAGCAATTAGCCTTTAGCTGTTAGCTCTAAGTCGATCGAATCCTAAGTGCTAATTGCCAAGTGCTAAATGCTAAATTCCGTCTAACCTAGACTTTTTCCAGGTTCTGCCATCACGCGCAAGTCCCGCCCGGTCATTTCCTTGGGCTGCGGGAGCCAAGAATCCCTAACATCGTCGGCGCGATGTCTTGCAGGGCGCCATCTGGACGCAGGGTAAAGCGCCGCGGATCACCCTTCAGAGTTTGGGATGGTCACGGCGTGCTCGGCGGCGACGATGAACGGTACAGGGTTCGTGGTGTGCGCGGTTTGCGGGCCGCCGGTCGCGGGATCGATCATCTGCTCGGCATTGCCGTGGTCGGCGGTGACGATCATCGCTCCGCCGCTGCTGGCGCAGTGCGTTATAGACCTGACCCAGACAGCCATCGACCGTCTCGACCGCCGTGATGGTCGGCGGAATCTTGCCGGAGTGTCCCACCATGTCGGCATTGGCGAAGTTCACCACCATCACGTCGAAGGTGTTTTCCCTGATCGCCTTCACCACCGCGTCGGCAATGCCCTGTGCCGACATCTCCGGCTTCAGGTCGTAAGTGGCAACTTTGGGCGACGGCACCAGCACGCGATCTTCGCCGGGGAACGGCTTCTCCACGCCGCCGTTGAAGAAGTAGGTCACGTGCGCGTACTTCTCGGTCTCGGCGACGCGCAGGTTGCGCAGGCTGCGGTCGGCCATCACGTTGGCCAGGATGTTGGTCAGCGACTCCGGCGGCGAGACGACCGGCAGCGTGAAATGTTTGTCATACTGCGTCATGCAGATGTAAGTAAGATCTTTGGGGACGCGGCTGCGCGGAATCGCGCTGTCAAGATCGTCGGCGCCTTCCAGTTCGCGGCCATCCTGCGGGAGTGAAGTGACTGTTGCGCCCGAGGCAGCGCGTGATCTGCCGCGCACGGTCGGCGCGGAAGTTGAAGTTGAGGCAGACATCGCCGTCGCGAATGTTGCCCAGCGGCTCGCCGCGCTCGCCGGTCAGCACGAACGGGATGATGAACTCGTCGGTAACTCCGCGGTTGTAGGAGTCCTTCACGCCCTGCACCGCGTCGGTGTAGCGACCGCCCTCGGCGTCGCCGTAGACCATCGCATCGAAGGCCTTCTTCTCGCGCTCCCAGCGGCGGTCGCGGTCCATCGCGTAGTAACGCCCGCTGACGGTGGCGATCTTGCCGATGCCATACTCGCGCATCTTCTGCTGCAGCTGTTCAATGTAGCCGGCGCCGTTGGTGGGCAGCGTGTCGCGGCCATCCATGAAGCAGTGCACGAAGACGCGCTCCACGCCATTCTGCTTGGCCATGCGCAGCAGCGCGTAGAGATGGTTCTGGTGCGAGTGCACGCCGCCATCGGAGAGCAGTCCGAAGAGGTGCAGACGCCGCTCGCCGGTGCGGGCTGCGGTCATCGCGTTGAGCAGTGCTCGGATTCGTGAAGAACTCGCCATTCTCGATCATGAGATCGATTTTGGTGATGTCCATGTAGACCACGCGCCCGGCGCCGATGTTGAGGTGTCCGACCTCGCTGTTGCCCATCTGCCCGGTGGGCAGGCCGACATAGCGGCCGCTGGTGTGGATCAGCGTGTTGGGATATTCGGCGAGCAGGCGATCGTAGTTGGGTTTGCGCGCCAGCGAGATGGCGTTGGCCGCGGACGGCGGAGCATAGCCCCAGCCATCGAGGATGATGAGGATGAGTGGTTTGGGAATAGCAGCCATTAGAGGCAACAATCACACCTAAGCTTAGCGACCCTTCGAGCATACACATGTCTCGGGATTTGATCATAGGAGCGAGCTGGTAAGCAAGAACGCGGCACGGGTTCGAGAAATTGCCTCACCACGAATTCTATGGTTATACTTCTGGTATGAAAACAGCGGTTTCTATTCCCGATGAAGTTTATAACGGAGCGGAGCGGCTCGCGCGAAGAACCAAGCAATCGCGCAGTCGAATCTTCAGCGACGCCCTCCGCGAATACTTGGCACGTCACTCGCCCGAGGAAGTTACCGAGGCCGTAAACCGGGCCTGCTCGGAGATCGGCGAGGGGCAAGATACCTTTGCGGTCTCCGCTGCCGCGCGCATCCTTCAGCGAAGCCAGTGGTGATCTCGCAGGGCGATATCTGGTGGGCAGAACTGCCTGCGCCCCGGCAATCAGCTCCCGGATTTCGCAGGCCCGTCGTGATCGTACAGTCCGATGCTTTGAACCGTAGCCGCATAGCAACGGTTATTTGCGTACCGCTGACCAGCAATGTGAAATGGGCTTTGATGCCGGGGAACGTTCATCTCTCGGCACGCGCTACGGGGCTGCCGAAAAACTCAGTCGCCAACGTTTCTCAAATCGTCACGATTGACAAAAGTGTTTTGACCACGCGCGTCGGCAGACTGCCCAACCCGAAGCTGGAACTTGTTTTTTCCGGCATTGACCTTGTGCTGGCGAGAAAAACGTAACGCGGCGCGCACTAACGGCAGGGTTGGGTGCCGTCCCCAGGGGACTCGGACTTCTTAACACGCCAACCCCGCCCTGAAAGGGCGGGGTTATCAGCTTTCGCCTCGTTCCGAGGCTCGTGGATTACGGTTCCGTCACTCCAGGCAACCCGTAGGCCCATCAGCTATTGCTGCTCTTTGTGACCTTGAGCCAGTCGCCGCTCCAACCCTCGTCTGGCGCGATTACCTAGAAAATAAGCCGCCAGGAGGGGAATGCCTGCAAGCCAAATATAAGGCTTCCTCATAACTCCAAAATGATCCAAACCCCACATCAGACAAAGCGCTGCACCCACTCCCACGATGCTCGAACCGGCCAGAACCGTCAGGTCCAATCCGAGCGAATAATTCTTGCGTCTGGAAAATCCTCGTCGTTCTCGGATCGAATCTACAATAGCTCGGCCAGTACTCCACACACCGAAGGCGACAAAAACACCGATAACGAGTTCTTGCGCGAAAGAAATAACTTCGCTCCTAAGCCCCTGCTTTTTTCCCCAGCTCCCCGTGATAGTTCAACGCCTTCAATCCCAGGAACCTCGCCGCCGGGCCGAGTTCTTCTTCAATCCGGAGCAGCTGGTTGTACTTGGCGATGCGATCGCTGCGTGAGGCCGAGCCTGTTTTGATCTGGCCTGCGCCGGTGGCGACGGCGAAGTCGGCGATGAAGCTGATCTTCGGTCTCGCCCGAGCGATGCGAAATGACCGTGGTGTAGCCGTTCTGCCGCGCGAGATTGATCGTGTCAAGAGTCTCGCTGACCGAACCAATCTGATTCAGCTTGATCAGAATCGAATTCGCCACGCCCGCGTCAATCCCACGCTGGAAGATGTCGATGTTGGTGACGAAAATGTCATCGCCGACAAGCTGGATCTTGCTGCCCAACTCGTCCGTCTGGAGCTTCCAGCCATCCCAGTCGTCTTCCGCAAAGGCGTCTTCCAGCGACACGATAGGATATTGCCGCACCCAGTCAGCCCAGAACTTCACCATGTCTTCGCTGGAGTGCTCGCTCTTGTCGGACTTCTTGAAGACGTACTTCTTTTTCTCGCTGTCGTAGAACTCGCTGGCCGCGGGATCGAGCGCAATCGCAATCTGCTCGCCCGGCTTATAGCCCGCTTGCGTGATCGCTTCCAGTATCGCCTCGATGGCTTCGACATTCGATTTGAGCGAAGGTGCAAAGCCGCCTTCGTCGCCGACGGAGGTGTTGTAGCCGCGCTTCTTCAGTACACCCTTCAGCACATGGAAGGTTTCGACGCCCCAGCGCAGCGCCTCGCTGAAGCAGGTCGCGCCCACCGGCATCACCATGAATTCCTGGAAGTCGACGTTGTTGTCGGCGTGCGCGCCGCCGTTCAGGATGTTCATCATCGGCGTGGGCAGCAGGCTGGCGGTGAATCCGCCGAGATACTGATACAGCTCGATGCCAAGATGGTCGGCCATGGCACGGGCCGCGGCCATCGAGACGGCCAGGATGGCGTTCGCGCCCAGCTTGCTCTTCGTGGGCGTGCCGTCGAGGGCAAGCATGGCATTGTCCAGTTCACGCTGCTCGCTGGCGTCGATGCCTTCGAGTTCCGGCGCGATAACTTCGTTGATGTTGTTCACCGCTTTGAGCACGCCTTTGCCGGCGTAGCGGCCCTTATCGCCGTCGCGCAGCTCCAGGGCTTCGTGTTCGCCGGTTGAGGCTCCACTGGGAACGGCGGCGCGGCCACGGGCTCCGCTGGATAAGATCACGTCAGCTTCAACGGTAGGATTTCCGCGAGAATCAAGAACCTCGCGGCCAAGAATCAGTTCAATGTCAGTCATGAAAGTCCTGCTCTGCCGCCCATGGGATTCGCTGATGCGAGGCGCGAGCGATATGAAACCAGCCAATTATACGGGAGGCGGCGAGCGGCATCTGTGACGGCCGGCCATCGGTTTCCGGGCTTCCACAGGCTCCCGGGTGACCTCGAAAGTCATCCTAAAATTCACATTTCGTGCAGAAAATCGTTTGCGGCCTTGCGGGAGGTTGAGTATGCTCTTCCGGAGTGGTTACTGCACTATAATTGGGGCGTTACCGCCCGGCGCCTGCTGGCTGGCGCGGCCGCCTTACGGAGCTTAATAAAATATTATGTGGAAGCGGAAGGAAGACGAGTACACCAGTCCCCACGAGTCCGGCATTGCCGGCTCCTCTGCGATGCCGGTCGCCCCAGCTGCGCCGTCACGTCCCGCCGAACCTGTGCGCAGCGAAAATCTGCGCGGCAGCGAGGTCGCTACCATCGGGAAGTCCGTGGTGGTAAAGGGCGAGCTTTCGGGCAGCGAGGATTTAATTGTGGACGGCGAGGTGGAAGGCTCCATCACCCTGCGCGGGCAGAGCCTGACGGTAGGCCCGAACGGTCGCGTGCGCGCCCATATCGAGGCGCGCAATGTGATTGTGCATGGCCGGGTAGACGGCGATATCCATGCCACCGAGCGGGTTGAGTTGCGTAAGAGCGCTTCCCTGACCGGCGACATTGCCACCGCGCGCATCTCCATCGAAGACGGGGCGTTCTTCAAGGGCGGCATCGATATTCAGAAGGCGGAGACTACGCCGAGGATCGAGGCCAAGCCGCAAGCTTCGGTCACCGCAGCCCCGGTTGCCGCACCGATTTCCACGCAGGGATCGCTGCTGGAGTCCAAGAAGCTGTAAGCCACAATGCGCCGCACGGCGTTGCGATTCTAGCCGGGCGGCGTGCTCACCAGCTCCGGAAGGATTGCCGCTTCGGCAGTCAGCCCCTACAATGGTGCCTTGTGGCCCCAGGCATTTTTCATAAACTATTCGGCTTTGGCCGGCAGTCAGAGGACGAGGACAGCGTCCCCGGCCAGAAGATAAGCCGACGCTCGACCGGCTTCAGCGAGTTCATTCGCGCCATCTCGCGCGAAGAGGGGCTGAAGGTCCTGGATCTGGGCTCAACCTCGCCCGCCAATATCACCTTCATGACGGGACTCGGCCATCGCTTCCACCAGGAAGATCTGTTGCGCCTGGCCAGCGACAAATCCCTGCTGATTCCGAATAGTGATGGCGGCACCGTCATCGATGCGGAACGTTTTCTGCGCGAGAACCTGTGTTTTTCCCGCGAGGAATTCGATGCCGTGATGTTCTGGGACCTCGCCGATTTCATGGCTGAACCGCTGGTGCAGCCGGTGATTGAGCGGATTCAGTTTGCCATGAAGCCGGGAGGCATCATGCTGGCGTTCTTCCACACCAAAGACGCCGGTCCGGATGCGCCGTTCTATCGCTACAACATCATGTCGAAGGACAGTCTGGAGCTGCAACCTGTCCGCGGCTTCCGCTTGCAGCGCGTCTTCAATAACCGGCACGTCGAAAATCTTTTTCGCGAATATGCGTCGAAGAAATTCTTTCTCGGCCGGGACAATATCCGGGAAGTGCTGGTGATTCGGTAAGTCGTTAGGGATTTGGGGCTGGGGATTTGGGATTAGGGCCTTGAGCTTTTGACTGACTGCTGACTGCTGACTACTGACTGCTGACTACTGACTGCTGACTGCTGACTGCTAATTGCTTCCCACTGCCGGCACGGTGAAGGAAAATACCGAGCCGCTGCCCAGTTGTGAAGTCACGCCAATGGTTCCACCGTGGGCTTCGACGATGGCTTTGGCAATTGCCAGTCCCATTCCCGTGCCCTGTATTCTGTAGCGCTGGTCGCGACCGCGATAGAATTTCTCGAAGATCAGCGACTGCTCCATGTCGTCGATCCCAGGCCCCTGATCGGCGACGCTGATGCTTACCATCTTGCCCGCCGGCTCGGCGGTGATGGTGATGGGGGTTTCCGCAGGCGAGTACTTGGCTGCATTTTCCAAAAGCTGTACCAGCACCTCTGCAATGCGTTCCAGGTCGACTCCCACCGGCGGCAATCCTTCGGGGATCTGTAGTTTGACCTCGCGTCCGGCCAGAATCTGCTTCGCCCGTTCCAGTGCGGCTGCAATCACTTCGCGGACGGGATGAGATTCACGGCGCAACTCCACCTGCTGCGCGTCCAGCTGCGCCATCTCCGCGGCTTCGCCCACCAAGCGGTTGAGGCGGTCACTTTCCTCGTTGATCACGGTGAGCAGATCCTGCCGGGCCTCGGCCGTGACCGGATCGGAAGCAAGCAGGGTGGTGACGGCAAGTTTAATCGCAGTCAGCGGCGTACGAAATTCGTGGGTGACGCTATCCAGCAAAGCCGAGCGCAGCTTCTCGCTCTCGCGCGCGGCCTCAGTGCGGGTCAGGGTTTCCACCGCGCCGGCACGCTCAATGGAGATGGCAACCAGGCTGCCGACCGCTTCCAAAGTCTCGCGCGAGAGTACCGTTCCCTCCAGCCCAAGGCTGCCTACGGGCCTTACCCCGATGCGCAACGGCACAAAGCACAGTTGCTGTTCCTCATCCACCACCAGCTCGCCACGGCAGCTCACCGCTTCCAGTTGTTCCTCGCTGAGCTCGGGATGGTCGAAGCCGGTGCGATAGACCTCTTTGCGCTTGGGCAGATACATGGCCGCAGCCTTCAGACCAAAGGCGTCGCGCACGAACTGCGGAATGTTATTCAGCAACTCCATTACATTTTCCGTGGCTAGCAACTGCTGACTCAGGAAGTACAGGCGCTCCACCTCTTTGCGGCGGCGATGCGCATTTTCCGCCTCGCGGCGGGCGCGCTCGGAAAGCCGGCTGGCGACAATTGCGGTGAGCAGAAAAGCCAGCAGCGCAATCCAGTTCTGCGGATCGGCAACCGTGAAGGTATGGACCGGAGGCAGAAAGTAATAGTTGAACGCCAGCGTGGCGACAACCGCGGTGGTAGTGGCGAGCGTCAATCCCCAGCGGCTGGCAATGCCCAGCACCACCAACAGAAACGTCAAAGCCACGGTGGTGGGATTGACCGGCAGGCGAAGGTAGGCCGCGGCCACGATGGCGACTGTACCCAGAGCGACCGCATAGCGGTAGAGCAAGGTCTGAAATCGCAGCGGGGAGACGGCGGCGCGCCCGCGCTGCTTCCCTTCTCCGTCCAACTGCGGCTCCGCACTCACGGCACGATTGTACAGAATCGACTTTTGCCGCGCGGTGTCGCAGAATGGATGGCTCATGCAAAAGACGCCCGAGCAATGGCTTGAGGTGACTGCTCCGGAAAAGAAGAGCGGTGTGTTCAAGCTGTTCCTGGGATACGCGCCCGGCGTAGGTAAGACCTATTCCATGCTGAGCGAGGCCATCCGCCGCAAGAGCCGCGGCGAAGACGTCGTCATCGGAGTAGTGGAAAGCCATGGCCGTCTGGCGACGAAGGAACTGGCTGGCCGGCTGGAAACTGTCCCGCGTAAGCAACTCAACTACAAGGGCACAGTGTTTGAAGAGATGGACGTGGACGCCATTCTGGCTCGCCATCCGCACGTCGTGCTGGTGGACGAACTGGCGCACACCAACATCGACGGCAGCAAGCACCACAAGCGCTATGAAGATGTCCTGGAGTTGCTCGACCATAAGATCGATGTTCTCTCCACTATGAATGTGCAGCATCTGGAGAGCGTGACTCCTCTGGTGCATAAGATCACCGGCATCGCGGTACGCGAGACCGTTCCTGACTGGGTGTTGAAGCGCGTCGATGAGATCGTCCTGTCCGACGTGACGCCGGAGGCGCTGGCCAAGCGCATGCGCCGTGGCGATGTTTATCCCATGGAGCGGGTGGACCGCGCTCTGGGCAGCTTTTTTCGTCCGAGCAACCTGATTGCCCTGCGCGAGATTGCCTTGCGCCAGGTGGCGCAGGTGGTAGACCGCAGCCTGGAACCTTACATCCAGACCGAAATCGATCCTAACCGTGAATTGCAAGTGCGCGAACGCATCGCGGTGGGCGTCAGCTCCAATCCCGCGGCGCAGTATCTGGTGGCGCGCGCAGCGCGCATGGCGCAGGCCGGAAATGGCGAGTTGTTCGTCGTCTATGTCGATATCGGCGGCGATGACGATCCCGAACACCAGCGTTCCTTGCAGGCCAACTTTCAGTTTGCGGAGAATCTGGGCGCACAGGTGGTCAGGCTGAAGGGCAAAGACGTCGCTTCGGCGATGGCGGAATTGGTCCGCGAAAAACACATCACGCAAGTCATCTTCGGACACTCGGCCACCAGCGGCTGGCGCCGATACCTGTTTCTCTCCGCCGTCCATCGCTTCTTGCGCGATGCGCCTGCCGTGGACGTTCACATCGTGAAGCAACAGCTGGATTGAAGAAGAAAGTTTCGAGTTGCAAGTTTCCAGTTTCAAGTTCCCATTTTCAAATCGGCGAGCTCTGACGCGGCGCCGAGAAACTAGAAACTGATTTATCCCGCGAATCTTATTGCTCTTCCCTTCACTCTCTGTTATTTTCGCTCGCACCATGGCTGAACCTCGGGCCGAGTCTTCTCCGTCCGGTTTGACCTCTGATCGCTGGCATGCCATGTCCGCAGGCTTCCTCGGCTGGACGCTGGATGCCTTCGATTTCTTCGTCGTCATCTTCCTCTTCGACACGCTGGCCGCCCACTTCCACGTTCCCAAGCGCGACATCGTGCTCAGCGTCACCGCCACGCTGGCCATGCGTCCCGTCGGCGCGCTGCTGTTCGGCATGATGGCCGACCGCTATGGCCGCCGGCGTCCGCTGATGGTCAACGTAATATTCTTCGCGACCATCGAGGTGCTGTGCGGCTTCGCGCCCAACTTCACCGTGTTTCTGATCCTGCGAATGTTGTTCGGCATTGGCATGGGCGGCGAGTGGGGCGTGGGAGCATCGTTGGTCATGGAAACCGCTCCGGTGCGCTGGCGCGGCGTGCTCTCCGGAATTCTCCAGAGCGGCTATTCCATCGGTTACCTGCTGGCCGCAATGGCCGCGCGACTGGTGCTGCCGAATTTCGGCTGGCGCGCCATGTTCTGGGTAGGCGGAATTCCCGCGCTGCTGGCGCTCTACATTCGCACCAAGGTCCCGGAATCCGAAGCCTGGCAACTGCATCGCGTGGCGCGCACCATCGACGGGCCGCGCATTGCGTGGCAGCACAAATGGCTGTCACTCTACATGATCGCGCTGATGTTCCTGATGAACTGCCTCTCGCACGGCACGCAGGACCTCTACCCCGACTTCCTGAAGCACGGGCATGGCATCGCGCCTAACACCGTCGCGTATATCACCATCTTCTACAACATCGGAGCGGTGACGGGCGCCATCATCTTCGGCCTGCTCTCCGAGCGCATTGGCCGCCGCTACAGCATGTTGGCAGCATTGGCGGTCGCGCTGGCGATCATCCCGGTATGGGCTTTCGGCAGCACCATGCTCATCCTGGCGGTCGGCGCGTTTGTCATGCAGATGGGCGTGCAGGGTGCATGGGGCATCATTCCCGTGCATCTCAACGAGCTGTCACCGTCCTCGGTGCGTGGCTTGTTGCCCGGATTCACCTATCAGATTGGAATTCTGTTTGCCGCCTCGACCCCGACCGTCGAGTTCATACTGCGCGACCATCTGGGATACGCCTGGGCCCTGACGGCGTTTGAGCTGGTCGTGATCGCCGCTCTGTCGCTGACGTTGGCCTTCGGCCCAGAGAATCGCGGACGCAGCTTCCTGCACGACACAACAGAGATTGCGGCCTGATTCCAGCCTCCGACGGGTCAGGCCTCTGCGCGAGACGGGCGATCAAAACCGGCAACCAAAGGCTTTGCACGTCGCTGAAAAAGTCCGCTTGCAACGCTTTGTATCAGGGGTACGACTTTACCGGCTGCTGAAGGGCGGGCTACGGGAGGCTTTGTAACGGAACATGACTTTGGTCGTCCCGATAAGTCCTCTGTTTTTGTCCCCCTGAGCGGGCTTCGGCCCGCGAGGGGATTCGCTGTTTTCGAACAGTACCGGCTATTGAGGGTACCCCCCTCCCCCCCAAAAATCATCCTGATTACAAAGTACTTATCGCAAAGTCCTGTGAAATAACGACTTAGCTGACATGCTAAAGCTAGTGTTATGAGTAACTTGCAATAATGCTGCTAAAGTATTAAAAACAAGCGACTTACTTTATCGTCTAAGTATATTATTTTCCAATACTTTGCGTAAACAAGCCTAAAGTCCTGAATACAAAGGGAGTATTTGCAATGTGTTATGAAATAAGGGATTAGCTCCTGCTGTCGCTCCTCCGCGCACCGTCCGGCGGATCACCGACAACGACTTTTCAACGAACATTAGGCCTGGTCCGACTGATCGGCGGCCGTCGGGCAAACGTCACCTAACCTATCAGCCTACCGCGCCCGCCCGACCTGTCAAGTTACGAAAGTACAATACCCCGATTGTCCTTTCGTAACCCCCTGCTATAGCACTTTCAATCCGGCGTCTCACCTCTTGGCGGGGGAGCACGTCAACCTCACCCGAGGACGCTAATGACTGCACCTGGCGCACGGAGAAGCGTAAACGTGCGTCAACTCGAACGCGGTACCGTAGCCGTAAGTGCCGCCTCCACCGGTCGCGCCATAGATATTCCCGGCGCTGTCCAGGACAAGAGGCGTGTCGGGACCATTCCCGTCTGGGCTATTGCGAAAGTTATACAAAATTTGCTCGGTCCAGCCTCCGCTGCCGTCTGGCATCAACTCGTAAACGGTTCCATAGCCGAAGTTGCCGCCACCGGCGGTCGTGCCGTAAAGATTGCCGGCAGCATCAAAGATCAGGGCCGCCTCGGGGTTAGCCCCGTCTGTGCCAACGCCGAAGGTATGCAGCAGCGTCTCCGTCCAACTACCGTCGCCTGTGGGCGTAAGCTTGAAAACCACCCCAGCATCATTGCTGCCGCAGACCCATGTCGTGCCGTAAAGGCTGCCAGCTGCGTCGAGGGTCACGCCGCCCCAGGGAAGGCACCCGTCCGTGCCGTCTTGGCTGAAGCTGTGGAGCACCGTCTCTGTCCAGTTCCCATCCACCGTGGGCATCAGCTCAAAAACGACACCGGCACTGTAGGTCCCGCCTCTTAGCGTCGTACCGTATAGATCGCCAGCACCATCGAGAACCAGGCTCCCGAACCAAGGGTCGACTCCGTCGGCTCCGTTGAAGCTATGGAGGACTTTGGCTGTCCACTCCCCGCCCACCGTAGGCGACAACTCGAACACCGTTCCGTAGGGGTAATCCTGGTTCCCTCCCGAGGTCGTGCCGTAGAGATTACCGGCATTGTCCATGACCAGTCCGGCCTCGGGGTCGTACCCGTCGCCGTTGAAGTTATGCAGCACCTGCTCCGTCCAGCCTCCGCCGCCTGTGGGTGTAAGCTCGAAAACCGTGCCGAGGTTCGAGTCCCATCCATCCTGGGTTGTGCCGAAGAGATTTCCCGCGGCGTCGAAGATCACGCCGCCAAGAGGCTGAGCCCCATCCGGGCCATTGAAGCTGAAGAGCACGTGCTCTATCCGGCCCCCGTGGCCGTTGGGCATCAGTTCAAACACTGTACCTATGCCGTAAGTGCCGCCTTCGCTGGTGGTGCCGTACAAATTGCCGGCGGAGTCGAAGACCATGCCGGATGGATAGTCTCCGTCACTGCCGTTGCCGAAGCTGTGCAGCACCCCCTCCGTCCAGGTCTGCGCTTGCGCTGATGTGGCTCAAGGCAACCGTCAGCGCAAATACAACTGTGATCGCCAATGCGGCCGTCGCCGCGCGCGAGATGATGTTCAAAAGCAAATTGCGGAATTGCTGCTTGCATTGCATGGGACTTGCCTCCTCGCCATATGGCGTAACGGAAAACTGGCCAATAGGATGGGCGCACGCGGACGCTGGGAGGATGAAGACCAGAACACTTTGCTTCTGGCCGCACTAAAGCGACGAAAGTGGACTAGGAAAGAGCCACAGGAATCCTCTTCCGCAGCATCTGCCAGGATTTCACGCCTGCGGGCTGCGGTTTGTCAGTGACCGCTGCCGCTGAGGGAGGTGACAGCAACGAACACCGGTGCAGCATATCGGAAGTAATACATTGTCGACATAATCAATCCAGATGATAAGCAAATCCGAAGTAGAGCACTTGATGGCGAAAAACATTTTGCAGTAGGCGCCGACGCTGGGAATCTTGGAGCGGGAGACGGGGATCGAACCCGCGACCAACGGCTTGGGAAGCCGTGACTCTACCACTGAGTTACTCCCGCTCGAATTGTAGGTCCCTCGGCTGCGCTCGGGATTTCGGCGGCGGACTCAGACGCCCGCCAGTCGCCCTCAACTTGGGAAGCCGTGACTCTACCACTGAGTTACTCCCGCTCGATTTGTAGGTCCCTCGGCTGCGCTCGGGATTTCGGCGGCGGACTCAGACGCCCGCCAGTCCCCTCAACTTGGGAAGCCGTGACTCTACCACTGAGTTACTCCCGCTCGAAAACGCCAACCGGTCCCTGGCTGCCGCTGGGGATTTCGCCTGCGGGCTCAGACGTCCGCAAAACGGCTCAAGTCACTCCCCGCTCAGCGCGCAGTGAGCAAAGTGTAACACCGCCCAAATTGACTCGCAATTTGACGGCATCTCTGACTGAGGGACACACTTTGAGAAGCGACGATTGCGGCCGTGGACCTCATGCGGCTCAGAGCCATTCATCCTGCATGAAACCGCGCCATAGCCCCACGCTCTTTGACACGCTTTCCAAGCGGCTGCTACTATCGATTACTCTGCCCGCCATACAAACGTCCCCGTCGTCTAGCCCGGCCTAGGACATCGCCCTTTCACGGCGGTAACGCGGGTTCGAATCCCGCCGGGGACGCCAAAATTACTCAATCACTTAGAGGAATGCCGGCCGGGTCAGGTAGCCTGATAAACACCCTCGCGAGTACACTCCCCCCGAGAAGCGCCTCCACGAACAGCGGAGGAAGCATGGAACAAAACGAGCAGCGGGATAGCATGAGCGCTATGGCCTGTTGTCAATAGTTGTCCAGGGCTGTCCTCCAAGTTGGCCGTAAGCCGTAATAGGACTGCAATCGACTTCATAATGCAAATGACTTGGGGCACTCCGGTTTGCCGGTCACTCGCCAGATGAAGAGGTTATTTGTCGAAGATTTCTCAGTTCAGGACGGCTGTGTCCAGCAATAGACGTTTGTCGTGCTGTCGGTTAAGCCAAACACTACAATCGGCCGACCAAGCACCTTTTTTTGGGACGCGGAGCGGGGTTCCTGGTTGACGCCATCCCAAGCTTGCAGGGAGGGCGAGGACGCCCACGCCATCGTCCTGATTTTGTAATGGGCGACCGCGGCTATGACGCTGAGTCCATCCGGCAAGGTCTGCGCGACAGACGCATCATCCCGTTTCTAGCGAAGCGCAACACACAGCATGGCAGCGGATTGGGGCGATGGCGCTGGGTGGTCGAACGGACTTTCGCTTGGCTGAATCAATTCCGGCGACTGCGGGTGCGTTACGAAAAGCGGGCGGACATTCACGAGGCGTTCTTGTCCTTGGGGTGCGCTCTGATCTGCTGGCGCTTCCTACGAGCCGACTGGGTGACGGGTTGAAACTCGGCATTGTTCCTCGTTGACTTCGCCGCCATGTGATTCGTACCATTCCAGCCAGAGCCTCTGGCCGGCAGATGATCGACCAAACCATCTCGCACTACCACATCGTCGCCAAGCTGGGCGGCGGTGGCATGGGAGTAGTCTATAAGGCTGAGGACACCCGCCTCCATCGCTTTGTCGCGTTGAAATTCCTGCCCGAGGATATGGCTCGCGACACGCAGGCCTTGGCTCGCTTTCGGCGTGAGGCGGAAGCGGCTTCCGCCCTTAATCATCCGAACATCTGCACCATCCACGACATTGGCGAAGAGGGTGGTCGTGCGTTCATGGTGATGGAGTTCCTCGACGGTGTGACCTTGAAGCATGAGATCGCGGGCAAGCCGCTGGAGCCCGAGCTGCTCTTGGATCTAGCTACCGAGATCGCGGACGCGCTGGATGCTGCGCACAGCCAGGGCATCATCCATCGCGACATCAAGCCGGCGAACATCTTCGTTACCCGGCGTGGCCACGCCAAGATTCTGGACTTCGGGCTGGCGAAGGTGATGGCAAAGGCTGCAGCTACCGGCCAGACCGCGACCGAGATGGTGTCGTCCGACGCCGCACACCTGACCAGCCCGGGTGCGATGCTGGGGACGGTGGCCTATATGTCACCCGAGCAGGTCAAGGCCCGCGATCTCGACGCGCGCACGGACCTTTTTTCCTTCGGCGCGGTGTTATATGAGATGGCAACCGGCAGGATGCCGTTCGAGGGCGAAAGTTCAGGAGACATTTGCGGGGCGATCATTCGCGACCAACCTCCGCCCCCATCGCAGTTGAATCCAGAGACTCCTGCCGGGCTGGAAGCAGTGATCGGCAAAGCGCTGGAGAAAGATCGCAATCTGCGCTATCAGCATGCTTCCGATATGCGCGCGGACTTGCAGCGGCTGAAGCGTGACACCGAACGTCCCCGCTTGGCGACGGTGGGATCGAACTCGGGCGCGGTGGCTGTGGCTGCCGGCGGAGTCTGGGCCGAGAGTTCGGCAAAGGCCAAGGCCCCCGACGCGCCATCCAGCCAGAGCCTGCATGGCACAGCGAAAAAGAAGCGCTGGCCGATCATCGCCGGGGCATCGCTGATTATCATCGCCGCGCTGGTTGGCGGTCTACTCTATTACCGCTCGCATCGAGCTCATCGGCTTACCGACAAAGACACCATCGTTCTCGCCGATTTTGCCAACAGCACGGGCGATGCCATATTCGACGGCACGCTCAAGACCGCGCTCAGGGTTTCTCTGAATCAGTCGCCGTTTCTGAATTTGGTGCCCGATGGCAAAGTCGCGGAGACCTTGCAACTGATGACTCGTCCAGCCGATACGAAGCTCACGCCAGATGTGGCTCGCGAGCTTTGCCAGCGGGCGGGCAGCAAGGCTTACGTTGCTGGAGCGATCGGAAGTCTCGGGACCAACTATGTGCTGGAGTTGAAGGCGGTGAATTGCCAGAGCGGGGACACGCTCGCCGAGCATCAGGTAACGGTGGAGTCCAAGGAGAAAGTGCTGGACGTGCTGAGCGAGACGGCGTCGAAGCTGCGCGGCGAGTTGGGCGAATCCCTGGCCTCGGTGCAGAAGCTGGATGTTCCGCTCGCACAGGCCACCACGTCTTCGCTCGAAGCTCTGAAAGCGTACAGCCTTGGAGCGGCTTCCGATCAAGGAGCCAAATCCCTGGTTTATTTTCAACGTGCCATCGAGCTTGATCCGAATTTTGCCATGGCAATACACGAAGCTGGTGTGTGCTATGAGAATCTCAACCAACCAGCGCGGGCCAAAGAGTATTACGCCAAGGCATTCCAGTTGCGAGAGCATGCCAGTGAGCGGGAAAAGCTGGCGTTCACCACCGACTACTATGAAGTTGTAACCGGGGAACTGGATAAGGCGGTACAAAGCTATCAGGAGCTGCTTGCCACTTATCCAGAAGCTGGATTAGCGCAAGATTGGCAAAACAACCTGGCCCTGGTGTACGCCAAGCAGGGGCAGTATGAGAAAGCAGCGGAAATCCTCAGGCAACTGGTGCGCGACCACCCGACGAGATCCGGAGTACGGGTCGAATCTTGCCACCGAAGCTCTTCACCTGCAACGCCTCGACGAGGCGCGTCAGGTCGTCCGCGACATGCAGGCGAAAAAAATAGATTATGTGACGTCGCCGGTTGGTTCAGTATGCTCTTGCCTTTATTGATGCGGATTCGACCACTATGTCGGAGCAGTTACAGTGGTTTGCGAGCCAGCCTGAAAATGCGAGCGAGGGTCTGGCGCTGTCCTCCGCCACCGAGGCATACGGCGGTCACCTTACCAAGGCACGAGAGTTGACCAAACGATCGGTAGATACCGCCATTCGAGCGGACAGCAAGGAAAGTGGGGCGATCACGCAGGCGAATGCTGCGCAGTGGGAAGCCGCTTACGGCAATCCTGCTGAAGCGCGGCAGTCGGCGGCAGAAGCTTTGAAGCTGGTTCCCACCAGTCAAGCCGTCGAGGCCGAAGCCGCGCTTGCTTTTGCCCTGGCGGGCGATACGGCACGAGCCGACTCGCTGGCACAAGACCTGAACAAGCAATCTCCCCTCGATACCCTGGTGCAGTCGATTTGGCTGCCTGTGATTCGGGCTCAGCTGGCGTTGAATAAGGAGGACCCTAGCGCTGCCCTGACTACACTGCAAGCTGCGGCTTCGCCCATCGAATTGGTGGACTGCCTCTATGCGCCGTACGTGCGCGGCAACGCGTATCTGGCAGCCGGACAGGGCAAGGAAGCGGTGGCCGAGTTCCAGAAGATTCTCGATCACAGCGGCATCGTCGTGAACTGCTGGACCGGAGCTTTGGCGCATCTGGGTAAGGCTCGTGCCGATGCGTTGCAGGCGAGGACTTCACAGGGAGTGGACGCCGATGCTGCGCGCGTCCGGGCCCTGGCTGCGTACAAAGATTTTCTCACCCTCTGGAAAGGCGCCGACCCCGACATCCCCATCTATAAAGAAGCCAAATCCGAATACGCTAAGCTACTGTGAAGTTGTCTTCTTTCCTTGATTTAGCGCTGCAGCAGCGGTTTTGTTAGAGGCTCTAAGGTTCAGAGTGTAATCTTCTCGACAGCTAGTGAGGGACTCCGCTTGTCAGTGTGCCATGCTGACGCGTGCTTGCTCGTGCCACCGTTGATTGTTGACGCCGAAGACCAGTAGCTGGCGCAAAATCGCCATTGCACAGGCGATCGGCGTCGGCTCTGGCAAGCCTCTTGCCAGCATGCAGCATTAGAGAGTCTGCCGCTTCTCCGCCTGAGGTGCGCATGTCGGACGAACGGTTGTTTGAACCAATGGAGCTCGCCTTAAACCGCAAACTCACGTCCTGAGAAGCACACGTTTCTTGTCCTCGCCCGTCGAGGACGATGCTCCCGCTCCCCGCGACTAAGTCTTTCATCCCCTCTGCCGATAAGAACAAACGGGAGGCTGTGCCGTATCCCTGACAGGAACCCGTGTCGATTCGCCCACTAGCCGATTGCGTCTGGCCGCCAGGAACTCAGCGAAGTCTGCCATGACCTTTGCCGCTATCCCTAAGCACCGGTTGTTTCCTTTGTCCGCAATCCTGGCCGTGGCTGCGGTTATCGCACTCAGCGTAGCTGTCTTTCTGGCGCTATGGAAGTTTGAAGATCAGACCGCTAAAGCTTCCTTCCAGATCGTTGCCCAGGAACGCTTCGACGATCTACAGACCAACGTCACCTTGACCTTGAATAGCCTGGTGTCTTTGGGGGCCTTTTTCGATGGCTCGGTCAAGGTCGAGCGCGCCGAGTTTGGAAGATTTGCCAAGGACCTGCTGGCCCGCGACAACGCCATCCAGGCGCTGGAGTGGATTCCGCAGACCCCCAATCGTGGGCGCGCCGCGTGCGAGAATTCCGCGCAGCGTGACGGCTTCACCTCTTTTGCAGTTAGCGAGCGGCGCCCCCAGGGCCAATTAGTCCGCGCCGGTGAACGCCCGGAATATTTTCCTGTTTTCTTCGTAGAACCTCTAAAAGGCAACGAAAAGGCGCTCGGCTACGATCTGGCCTCCGACCCGGTTCGCAACGCCTCGCTCCGCCGCTCGGCGACTACCGGCGATGCTGGTTGCAACCAGCCGGGTGAAGCTCGTGCAGGAGATTGGGGACCAATACGGTTTTCTCGTCTTCCGCCCGGTTTTCCGCGGAGGCGTCCTCCCGGCAAGCGTCCAGGACCGCCGCCAGCGATTAATGGGATTCGCCCTGGCTGTCTTCCGCGTAGGGGACATTGTCGCGAAAACGGGGACCGAGCATGCTACCTCCGGACTTCACGTGGTCATCTTCGACGCCGACGCTCAGCCGGGCGAGAGGCTGCTATATCCGAAGGGCGCCGCCTTCGATGGAGCAGCAGACCTTCCTCGGGGCTTCAGTGCGATTCGGGAAATTTCGGTGGGCGGCCGGCGGTGGTTGATCGCCGCGTATCCCAGCCAGCAGGCTTTCCGGCCGGCCCACTGGAGCAGTTGGTCGGCCCTGGCGGCAGGTATCCTGCTGGCCACTCTGCTGGGCGGCTACCTTCGCCTGAATCGCAGCCGGCGGCTGGCCATAGAAAAAGCTCGGGAGCGTCTGGAAGATCTGGTGCAGTTGCGGACCACGGCCCTGGAAGCCAAGGAACATCAGCTCCGTTTGTTGCTGGAGTCGACGGCGGAGGCCATCTACGGCATCGATTTGGAAGGCTGCTGTACCTTCTGCAATCCCGCCTGCCTCCGCCTGCTGGGATACGGCGATGCCGAGGCCGTTCTCGGCAAGAACATGCATGACTTGATTCATCACTCCCACGCCGACGGCACCACCTACCTGGAAAAAGAATGCTGGATTTTTCGCGCCTTCCGCAGAGGCGAAGGAACTCACGTCACCGACGAGGTCTTCTGGAGGGCCAATGGAAGCTGTTTTCCCGCCGAGTACTGGTCTCATCCCCAACGCAACGGTGACGAGGTGGTCGGCGCGGTGGTCACATTTTTCGATATTACCGAGTCCCGGCAGGCGGAAGAGAAGCTTCGCCTGGCGCAGTCCTCAGTGGAACAAGCCTCCGACGCGCGTGTTTTGGCTGGACTCGCAGGGCCGCATCCTTCTGGTGAACGCGGCGGCTTGCCGCTCTTTAGCGCGCACCCGTGAAGAACTCCTGGCCCTGTCGATCAGCGATATCGTTCCGGAGTTCACGCCCGAAGCCTGGGCATCGGAATGGGAGAAGGTTAAAGCCCAGCGGCTCCGATGACTTATGAAACCCACTACAAAACCCGGCAAGAAAACGTCTTTCCCGTGGAGGTGAGTGGAACCTACGTGGAGTTCGGCGGCAAAGAATACATTTTCACCTTCGCCCGCGATATCACCGAGCGTAAACGAATCGAGAAGGAGCTGCGCGAAAGCGAGGATTACGTCACCGCCTTGCTGGCCGCCATACCGGCGGGCGTGGTCGTCATCGATTCCGAAAGCCATCGGGTTACGGATGTGAATTCCTCCGCCCTGACTCTCATGGGACGGGAGCGGGACGAGGTGATCGGCAACGTTTGTCACAACCTGCTTTGCCCCGCCGAAGGGGGAAGTGCCCGATCATCGATCTGCATCAGAAAGTCGATCACTCCGAGCGCATCTTGCTGACGGGCGGACGGGAGCCGGTTGCCGATTCTCAAGAGCGTGCGTGCCGCTGGTCTGCCAGGGCAGGACATATCTGGTCGAAGCCTTCGCGGATCTCAGCGACCAGAAACGCACCCAGACTGATCTCCAGAAGGCCAAGGAAGCTGCGGAAGCGGCGGGGCGGGCGAAGAGCGCGTTCCTGGCCAACATGTCGCATGAGATTCGTACTCCCATGAACGCCATCCTCGGCTACTCCCAACTTATGCTGCGCGATCCATCGCTCAGCGCCGCGGCCAAGAAGAACCTGAACATCATTAACCGAAGCGGGGAGCACTTGCTGGGCCTCATCAACGACATTCTGGTGATGTCCAAGATTGAGGCCGGGCGCATGGAATTAGTGTCGGTGGCGTTTGATCTGTGCGACGTTCGTCAAAGATCTGGCGGCCATGTTCCAGCTGCGCGCCGAAGCCAAAGGACTACAGCTGGAGGTATGCCTGGATGCGGAAGCGGGATGCTGCATCGTCGCCGACCAGGGCAAACTGCGGCAGGTGCTGATCAACCTTCTGGGAAACGCAGTTAAGTTCACGGAAGCAGGTTGGATCAAGCTTGCGCGTATGCGCCCGCACGAATTCCACGGATCAGGGTAGTTTGTCGGTCGAGGTGGAAGATACCGGCATTGGCATTCCGGCGGCGGAACAAGGTCTGCTCTTCCGGCCCTTCGTGCAAACTCAAAGCGGCATAACCTCACACTCCGGGACCGGCTTGGGCCTGGCGATCAGCAGGGAATTCGTAGGGCTGATGGGTGGCGACATCACGATTGTGAGCGAGCCGGGCCAGGGTTCGATCTTTCGTTTTGAAATTCCTGTGCAGCGGGATGGCGCCAACCAGATCGCGGAGCGTCCCAGGCCGGGCCGCGTCATCGGACTCGCGGCCGGACCGCCAGCGCCTCGCGTCCTGGTCGTGGACGACAAGCCTAACGCCCGCGGCTGGCTTACCGAACTGCTGCGGTCGCTGGCTTTCGAGGTCTATGAAGCGGACCGCGGAGAGGTTGCGATTCGGGTTTGGGGGAAGTGGAAACCGCAACTGATCCTGATGGACATCCGCATGCCAGGCATGACTGGGCTGGAGGCCGCCCGCGCCATCAAGGCCAAGGCTGCCGAGACTCCACCCGTGATCATCGCCTTGACCGCCAGCGCCGTGGATGAGGAGCGCGATGCCGTTCTGGGCAGCAGCGGTATCGATGATTTCCTTGCCAAGCCATGCCGCGAAGGCGATCTGCTGGAAATGATTCGGGTGCACCTGCATCTCGACTACCAATACGCAGACGAGCCCGCTGCGCCGGAAATGACCAGCGGCGTCTCCGGGCCTGCGCCCAAGGGCGACGAACTGCTCGCCGAGCTGCCCCCTGAGTGGATCGCGGGGATGCACGATGCCGTCCTGAAGGGCGATAAAGATCGTCTGGACCGGCTCATCTTAGAGGTGGAAGGGATCAACGCCCGCGCCGCACAGGCGCTGCAAGAGGTTGGAGATAGATATGAGTACGACGTGCTGACCCGATGGTTCGACCAAACAACGGAAGCCAGAACGGAAAGGCAGGCGGAACGATGATGACACAAACCAGCAAAGCCAACGTCATGGTGGTGGATGACCAACCCGCCAATTTGAAGCTCCTGGAAGACATGCTGAAGAATCAGGGCTACGCTATCCGTTCCTTCCCCCGGGGCCAACTCGCATTGGCAGCCGCCGCCCAGGATCCTCCCGACCTGATCCTGCTGGATATCAACATGCCCCAGATGAATGGCTTCGAAGTCTGCGAACGCCTGAAGGCGGACTGTAGGCTGGCGGAGATCCCGGTTATCTTCCTCAGCGCGCTGACCGAAAGCGAGGACAAGATCAAGGCTTTTCGCGCCGGCGGCGTGGACTATGTCACCAAGCCGTTCCAAGTTGCCGAAGTGCTGGCGCGGGTGGAAACTCATGTAGAGTTGCGCCGCTTGCAACGGACCCTGGAGCGGCACAGCGACCACCTGGAGGCGATGGTCCGCTCCCGTACTACCGACTTGGTCGATGCCAACGCTCGCCTGCGGTTGCTGGCCGAAGCGTTAAAGGCCGCTCCCAGCGCCATCGGCATCACCGATGCCACCGGTTCGCTGGTCTGGACCAATCCCGCTTTTTCTGTCCTGTCCGGCTACTCCGCGGAAGAGGTAATCGGAAAGAACCGGCGCTTGCTGAAATCGGGAGAGCAAGACCAGAAATTCTACCAGCAGATGTGGACCACAATCTTGTCGGGAAAGGTGTGGCAAGGGGAGATTGTCAATCGTCGCAAGGATGGCAGTAACTCTACGGAAGAGATGATCATCGCGCCGGTTTCCCTCGCCCCCTCCTATATCACCCATTTCGTGACCATTAACCAGGATATTTCTCAGCGTAAACGTTCTGAGGAAGAGCTTCGCCGGGCTGAAGAAAAATACCGGGCCATCTTCGAAGATGCCGTCGTGGGAATTTTCCGCCTGACTCCCGAGGGCCACCTTCTGGATGTCAATCGCGCCTTTGCCCGCATGCATGGCTACGCTTCCGCGGCGGACCTGTTGGCGGAAATTTCCTCCACGCCTCACCCCATATTTCTCCATGTCGTGCAGCTGGATACCTGGGTGGAGGTGCTGGATTCGCAAGGTGTGGTATGTGGGGCCGAAGTGAAAATCGCCCGCCGCGGTTGCGCCGACACCTGGGGTTTGGTGAACCTTCGCGCGGTAAGGAGCATCGACGGCGATGTGGTTTTCTATGAGGGCACCATCGAGGACATCACGGACCGCAAGATCGCCCAACAGGAGGTCCACTTCCTGGCCTATTACGATGTGCTTACGGAGTTGCCCAACCGCGCCCTGCTGCGCGCGCGCTTGGACAAGGCGCTGGCTGAGGCCCGCCGCCGGACCGATAAAGTTGCCCTGCTGTTCCTCGATCTTGACCGTTTCAAAACTATTAATGACTCCCTCGGCCACTCCTTCGGCGATCTTCTCCTGCAACAGGTAGCCGGCCGTCTGAAGAATGCCACCCGCGAACAAGATACGGTGGCACGGGTGGGCGGCGATGAATTTGTCATCGTGCTCACCTCTGCTAACGACGTCGCAGACATAGCCACCGCCGCCGAACGCGTTATCAAGGCCGTAACCGACGAATTCGTCATCCAAGGGCAAGCCCTCAGGGTCACCTGTAGCCTGGGCATTAGTATCTTTCCGGAGCATGGTAGTGACAGCGAAACCTTGATCAAGAATGCCGACGCCGCCATGTACAGCGCTAAAGAAAATGGTTGTGACAACTTCCGCTTCTTTACCGACGATATTAACGCCAGGATTGTGGAGCGCCTGACCCTGGAGAATGGCCTGCGCCTGGCCCTCGAACGGGAAGAATTCTTCCTCGTATATCAGCCCCAAGTCAGCATCGTCACCGGAGAGATCACAGGCTTGGAGGCCCTGCTTCGCTGGCAACATCCTCAGCTGGGCCTGGTATCGCCGGATAAGTTTGTACGGATTACGGAGAATACCGGCTTGATTGTCGGCATTGGCGAGTGGGTACTCCGGACGGCATGCCATCAGGCCAAGAAATGGCAGCAGGATGGGCTTCTCATGGTGCCGATTGCCGTCAATGTCTCCTCCGTCCAGTTTCGCCAGGAGGGCTTCCCCAATCTCATCCGGGATGTACTGGTCGAGACTGGTCTAGCCCCGCAATCGCTCGAACTTGAGCTCACCGAAACCCTGCTGCTGTCCAATGCCGACATGATGTTCGCCGTTCTCCAGGAACTGAAGGCCATGGGGTTGAAGCTGGCCATCGACGATTTCGGTACGGGATATTCCAGCCTTAGCTACCTTAGACAGTTTCCGGTCGACAAGCTGAAGATCGATCGTTCTTTTATCCGCGACATTGCGATCAATCCTGACGATGCCGCCATTACCGGTGCCATCATCGGCATGGCCAGGGACCTGAATCTCCAGGTCATCGCCGAAGGAGTAGAAAACGAAGCGCAGCTTTCCTTCTTGCGCGCCCACCAGTGCGGCGAATTCCAAGGTTACTACTACAGCCAGCCCCTCACCGTCGATCAACTGGACGACAAACTGCGAAAACTTCCAGCTCCACAGGACCCGGCCTGGCCTTCGACGTTAGTCGTCCAGGGGTGAAACCTGAGCAAGTTAATTCCCCGCAACCTCGGGAGTGCGAATCGCCACTTTCAGAATTGCGGAGGCGTCGCCGGCAGCGCCGAGGACTTGATGCCTTCGCACAGGGCATTGTCAATGGACAAATTGCCGTGGGCATCAAGCCTTACCGTCCAGATGCTGTCATAGTCGGTGTCGGGCCAGGCCGGCGCCGACGAGCCGTCACTGTGATAGGTAGCCAGCAGTGCGGTGATTGTCGGTTGTATGTATTGGTAAGCCCACGCCAGCAGCACTTTGTGTTTCGACAATGTGCCGCCCGTGAACAGAAGCGCACTGGTAGATTGCCGGGGGCGTTCCTATCGGTCAGCAAGAAGCTTGAGAACAGGTTGTAGGGCAGGTTATTGGCAATTGCATACGGTTCGGCTGTCAGGGCGGGGGCAACACTCGACCAGGTGGAATCGTGCGTGACGCTGTTAACCGAGCCCGGACCATATTGCGCGAGGTCGATCGAATATACCTGGTCAGGGCTGACTTTGCCGCGCAAGGCGTTGGGAAGATCCAGCGCGCGCCATTGCCCCGCACCCACATAGTTGTTGTCGTCCCAGTAGCCCTGGGGATGCGCCTCGGCGTGTCGAATGATGTAAACCGTCTCGTTGGTATTGCTTCCCGCCGGAATTACGGCGCCGCCTTTGCCCCCTGTCACGGTGATGCTGAAAGGCGTCTGCGCCGTGCATGGAGTGCTGACCAGCGGCGGCGCCGGCAGCTCAGGATATGTGGAAGGCGGATTTAGATTGCTGTTGTAGGTAACCAGGCTGGCGCGCTTCGACGGCGTGATTGAGATTGCATAAATATCGTTGGGGCCGGCATAACTCGGGGGAAGCGTCAGGTTGTAGCCCTCCAGCTTATTGATGTTTGCCAGCAGGACGCTAATAGTCTCCCACGGCGCCGAGAATACATAAAAGCCCGGACTTGCCTGCGCAAGACTGCTGACCAGGGCTTCGTTGTCGCCTTCCCGGTCGTTGAAATCCAGGCCCTGGCAATTCGGGCAGAACGGCGATGGCACCGGAAATCCGACAGGTATCGACTCTGCCGAATAGGATGCATTGAGCGGGTAGCTCTGGCCGAGGTATGGGGTCCCGCCCTTGGCGTCACTGGACAGCGTGATCTGGTTGAGCAGGGCGAACTGCTGCACCGTCTCCACTCCAACCATGTCGGGGAGCTGGCTTGCGGTTTGTAAATGGGTCATCGGTTCCAGAGCGTAGATGCCGGTGACATTCTCTGCCCCCAGCACCTGCTGCTTGAGGAATGTAGCCATGCGAAGCGACCGCTGCAAGCCCTGACTGGTAAGGTTCGCGGTCTTCGGATTGACGTCGCCGGAAGCGTGGTAGGTCAAGTCCTCGCTGACTACGAAAATCAGATTTACGTTGTAGCGCTCAGCGGCGCGGGAGTTGGCGGCATGGGATCGGGATTGGAAGAGCTGCCGCATCCGGCGAGCAGCATGAGGACAGGAACTAACAGAAGCAGTGCAGGGGTAGTTTCATTGGACATGGCCGTGAACCCTCTTTCACAGCCATTGCATACTTTTCGTTTATTGTCAGGCAGTGATATCCGGCAGACTAGGCGCCTGCAATTAACCCGGCGAGTCCAAAAAGAGGACTTCCCGATCGCGGACGCATGCCTCGTCCTCGCGTCAGGAACAAGCCAAGACCCACTGGGCGGTGACGGCGGTCACAGCCCTCGCTACCTGGATGGTCATGAGCACACCAATCTGGATCGGCAGGCAATCCGGGCAACTTGAGGCGAGGCATTGCCAGGGGGTGACCCGGCCGGGTCCTGGCGAGGTTACGGTTCTGAAGGCTTTTTGCCGATACTAGACGATGACTAGGTCAAAGACTTGTGCACCGCGTCTTATCTTCGCTAGGCATCATCGTCTCCGGTATCGCCCTCAGCGCGGTGATCTTCATCACACTGCGGAACCTTGAAAGCAGGAACGCCGAGGCCTCGTTCAACGGAATTGCCCAGGAACGACTCGATGCCGTGGAGACGAATGTCAGACTGACGGTCAATAATCTGGTGTCTCTGGGGGCGCTGCACGATGCTTCGCCAGCTGTCGAGCGGGAGCAGTTCAGACAGTTCGCCGCGCCCCTGCTGGCGCGCAACCCTGCCATTCAAGCTCTGGAGTGGATTCCGCGCGTCCCCAGACGGTTACGGCAGCGGTATGAAGACGAGGCCCGGCGTGACGGCTTCCCAGCGTTCCAGTTCACCGAGCGAGTCTCGCCGGTGGAGATGGCCAGAGCCGGAGAGCGGGCAGTGTACTTTCCCGTCTTCTACGTTGCTCCTTTCCAAGGCAACGAAAAGGCCCTGGGCTTCGACCTTTACTCGGACCGGGTGCGCCGTGAGGCGCTGCAAAGCTCGGTGGATTCCGGCCAGATGGTGGCCACCAACCGGATCAAGTTGGTGCAGGAAACCTCCGACCAGTATGGCTTCCTGGTTTTCCGCCCGATTTACCGCGGAGGCATCGAGCCCGATGGGACCGAGAGACGGCGGGCGGCGCTGACGGGCTTCGCTCTCGCCGTCTTTCGGATAGCGGATATCGTGGAAAAGGCTGGAGCGACCAGTTCCGCATCCGGCCTCAGCCTGGCCATCTTCGATCGTGACGCCAATCTGGGCGAACAGCTGCTTTATCCCAAGGGCGCGCCCATCGATGGCGTAGGCGACTTTCCTCGCGGCTTCCGGGCAACGCGAACTATTTCGGTCGCCGGGCGTACCTGGGAGCTCGCCGCCTATCCCCTTTCCAACAGCTTCCGGCCGGTACGCTGGAGCAGTTGGGGAACGCTGCTGGCGGGCCTGCTGTTCACCGCGCTGCTGACCGCGCATCTCGTCGGTCGCCGCCGCGCCGAACACATCCTGCACCAGAGCGAAGAACGCGCTCGATTGTTGTTTGCCACCATTCCCCATCCCGCCTATGTTTTCGATGTCGAGAGCCTGGAGTTTCTCGAAGTCAACGATGCCGCCGTGCAGCAGTACGGCTATAGCCGGCATGAGCTCTTGGGGATGAAAACCACCGATATTGCTCCCGAAGATGACACGGAACGCTTCCAACAGCGGGTACAGCAACAACTCTCGCTGGTCAAAGGCGCGGCGGGACAATGGAAGCATCGGAGCCAGGACGGACGCGCCATTGACGTGGAAATCCATTTTCACGACATTAACTACGACAGTCATACCGCCCGTCTGGCCATCGCTCAGGATGTGACGGAGCGCAATCGCCTCGAGATTGAGCTTCGCCATTCCCAGAAGCTCGAGGCGGTAGGCAGTCTGGCTGCCGGTATTGCCCATGAAATCAATACTCCGGTGCAGTTCGTTGGCGATAACCTTCGCTTCCTGCGCGATGCTTACACCGACCTCAATAAGGTACGGGACAAATATCAGCGCCTGCGGGAAGCGGCCGCCGCCGACGGCGAGGCGGAGAAGCGCTTGGCGGAGGAGGTAAGTGAGATCGAAAAAGCTGTGGACGTTGACTATCTGATGGCGGAAATTCCCAAGGCCATCGACCAGTCTCTGGACGGCGTGACCCGGGTCGCCACTCTGGTACGAGCCATGAAGGAATTTGCCCATCCCGAAGCTAAAGAAAAGGCGAACGCCGACCTCAATGAGGCGCTGCGGAGCACTCTGATCGTCGCCCGCAACGAGTTGAAATACGTTGCCAACGTGGAAACAGATTTAGGAAGTATCCCTGCCCTGTTTTGCAATATCGGTGAGCTGAACCAGGTTTTCCTCAACCTGCTGGTGAACGCCGCCCATGCCATCGCGGAGGCGAAGAAAGCGACCGGGGAGAAAGGTCTGATCCGAGTTCGAAGCTGGACTGCGGACGATGCTGTGCGAATCTCTGTTTCAGACACCGGCTGCGGAATTCCGGAAACCATTCGCGATAAGGTCTTTAATCCATTCTTCACCACCAAAGCGATCGGGCGAGGGACCGGCCAGGGCCTGGCCATTGCCCGCTCGATTGTGGTCGAAATGCATGGTGGGACCCTAACCTTCGAGAGCGAAGCGGGTAAGGGAACCACGTTTTATGTTCGCCTGCCGCTGCACCAGGAGAAAAAGTTTGGGGAAGGAAAGGTCCGGTAGCTGGACCATCTGCCAACCATATCGGCATCAAGTAACATCATTATTTTTAAGCAATATAAAGTGATAATCTACGACGCGGCTTTAACAAATGCCAGGGTCGTTGCCGGCATGGACACCGCGACGCTACTTCCAATCGCCCGCCGGGCGTGAAAGTTCTTCAGCTTGGATATGACGGTTGGAGTAACTTCCTGACCTTGGGAGACCAAAAGGGATCCATCCTGGGCGCGAACTTCTTGTTGGATGAGCATCCCCGGGGCGAGTTCGTCGAGGCGGCAGCTTCGTATTTCGCCCTCTTCGGCGTTGGGATCCAAGGCCACCAGATTCTGAAAGAATTCCGGGCTGAAATCCGTGTTTTGACGACTGAGGAGGTGCGCCGCTTCGGTCCGCGACTTGCCAGTGTGGATCAATCTTTCGTAAGCCAGAATCACCCGCAGTATCTTGGCTCCCATACGTACGTCCGGAGTTTGGGAGTGGTCGGACTCTGGGGCAGGCCGGTCCTGGTACTCGATCATCCACGCGATCGGTTCCAGACGGGGGATCTTCGAGAGAAGATCATAGGCCACGCTGGGGTGGGCATCGTATTGTGCCTGCTCTTTGGGCAGGAGCTTCTCGCCCTGGTACACCGCGTCAATGGTTTCCGGAGCCAGCGTGACACAGCCCAGCTGGGACATCATGGCGGCAACCTCATACTGCCAGGGATTACCCAGCTGCATGGAGATGGCGATGCGGTGGATGTAGCGGCGGGCGCGCTCGGCGCGGCTGAAGGCGGCAGGATTGAGCAGGCTGAGCACTTCCGTCAGTACCTGGATGCTGCCGCTGAGGGTTTGCTCCAACAATTGTCTTTCGGCAATCACCAGGCGGTACTGCTCCAGCGCCGCCGTCAGGGTTGTCGCCATCGCTTCCCGGCCGCAGGGCTTGGTGAGAAAGCGGAAGATGCTGCCTTCGTTGATCGCGTTAATGGCGGTATCCATCTCCGTGTTGCCGGTAAGCATGACGCGGGTGGTATCCGGCGATAGGGCCTTGATTTTGCGCAGCAGCTGAATGCCATCCATCCCCGGCATGCGCATGTCGGAAACCACTACCGCGTAGGGCCCCTGCTCGGTGGCGAGTTCCAGGGCCTGGGCGCCACCGAGGGCGGTTTCCAGCAGAAACTCGCGGCCCAAGCTGCGGCGATAGCCCTCGAGAATATTGCTGTCGTCATCCACTAAAAGGATCTTTTCAGCCATGATGTACCTCTTCGCCGTCGAGCTTGCTGCGCCACGCCGCTTCTCGTTCCGCGCAACCGATGCTAGCCAGGAAGGTTGTGTCGACAGGGGTGCGGTCGCGCAGCCGCGAGCTGCTTTTTTCATCGTGATAAGCGCTGGCCATGTGCACCGCAGCTAACGGCGAAAACCTTGTGCTTAAGCTACCGGCAGGGTCGTGGTGCCAGGCAACGGCTTCGACAATCGTGCTGGGCAGTCCCCATAAACCAAGCAGATAGGCCGCCACCTGGGCATGACTGCACCCCAGCAACTCGCGCTCCGCCGCATAGACGCCCAGGTTCGCCTTCTCGCTATACTCCAGCACCTCGCGGTAGTGCTCGCCCAGGGTCGAGGCCAGGATGAGCTTGCCGACATCATGCAGCAGACCGGCGGTGAGACATCCATCCTGAGTAGCCTGGTCGGCATGCTCTAAGACCGCAATCGTTCTGGCACTCTTGCTGACCGCCAGGGAGTGGTTTGAAATGTCCTGAACATCTTCGGCGCTCAGCTGCGGACTTTGAAATTGGTCGAATATGTGCGCAGTCAGGACCAGGGTACGCAGCGTCTCCACACCCAACAGTTTGACGGCGTGCGAGGCACTGGAGATTTCGCAGGGGAGACAAAAGAAAGCCGAGTTCACCAGCTTCAGGATCTTGGCCGTCATGGCCATATCGGCGGCAATCAATTCGTCGATGCGTTGCAGCGAGGGTTCCCTGCGGCTGAGTTCCTGGTTGAGTTGCAGATAAATTCCCGGCAAACTGGGCAGCGAATCCAGCTTGGTCACCAACTCGCGCAAGCCTGGATTCTGCAACAGCTCTCCCAGAGCGAAGATGCGGGTCAAGCGCGCCTTCAGTTCCTCGCTTGCGCAGGGTTTGGAAACAAACTGATGCGCGGGATTGACTGAGCGCAGAATGGTCTCCCGGTCCGATTGTCCCGAGAGCACCATGCGCAGGGTCTGGGGTGACCGCTTCTGCACTTCATGCAGCAACTGCGCTCCATCCATTCCCGGCATTCGCATGTCGGTAACAATGATGTCGAAGCTCTGCTGCTCCATCGCCGTCAGAGCTTCGTCGCCGCCGCCGGCAAAGACCATCTCCCACTCCGAACGCATGGGCCGGAGACTGCGCTTCAAACCGGTCAGCACCATGGGTTCGTCATCGACAAATAAAATCCGTTTGGCCATCACCCCTCCCCCGCGTCGGCAAATGGGATACGAATGTAAAATGTTGATCCCTTCCCCACTTCCGATTCAAACCATATCTTTCCGCCATGCCGTCTCACGATGGCAGTGTGGGCCAGGGCCAACCCCTGTCCCGTTCCCTTGCCTATGGGTTTGGTAGTAAAGAACGGCTCGAAGATCCGGGAGCGAATGGCCTCCGGGATTCCGCTGCCGGTGTCGGCAATCGAAATTTCCGCCGCGTCCTGCACGCGCGCGGTGGAGATCACGATCCTTCCCTTGCCGTGAGAGCCGTCCCCCACTGCCTGCGCAATCGCCTGCGCGGCATTGATCAGGAGGTTGAGAACGACCTGGTTGAACTCCCCGGCATGGCACTGCACCAGAGGCAGTTCGGGATCAAAATGGGTTTCCACGTCAGAAACGTACTTCCACTCGTTGCGGGCAACCGTGATGGTGGTCTCGATCGCCTGATTGATGTCCATCCACTTCTTCTCTTCCGATCCAGGATGAGAAAACTCCTTCATAGCGTGGACGATCTTGGTCACCCGTTGAATGCCCTCGAGGGATTGTTCGATGGCGCGGGGAATCTCCGTCTGCATGTACTCGAAGTCCGCAGCCTCGGCCAAAGCATCCAGTCGCTGAAGCGTCTGCGGCGAAATCGATCCTGAAGCGCCCTCCCGCCGCAACTCCCCGATGGTGGCAAATAAGGCAGGGAAGGTGGCCCAGAACTCCTGCAAGAACCGAGTGTTGTCGCCTACATACTGAATGGGAGTGTTGATTTCATGCGCGATTCCGGCGGCCAATTGTCCAATCGCCTCCAGTTTCTGCGCCTGCCGCAACTGTTGTCCCAGCACCTCGCGCTCGGTGACATCGGAGCCGATAATCAGGAGTTCGTCCGTGCCCTCCTCGCGCGTACCAATCCAATTCAAGGTGAGACCCAGAAATCGTGTTTCGCCACGCACTACAAACGGCAGCGCGTCGATACGCGCCGGTTCCCGATGGACACACCAGGAATCAATCTCCGCTCTCATGTCGGAACGCGCCCACTGAATCGCGCAGCTCGCCAAGTGCTTGCCCGCCACCTCGGCTGCGCTCAGTCCAAACACCTGTCCCGCCAGCAGGTTCCAGCGCTTGATCCGCCCATCCCGCCTGATGCCGATGAGAATCGACGGTACCGAGTCGATGAACAGCTCGGCTTGTTGATGCGCCCGGCGCAGCGCCTCCTGGGCCGTTTTTCGCTGCGTGATATCCACGAACGTCACCATGCAGCCCACCATCTTGCCTTCGCGTTTCACCGGGTGAGACCAGTATTCGACCGGAAGACAGGTACCATCGGAGCGCCACACCACTTCGTCATCGACATGGGTTACCGTGCCCAGGCGAAAAGCTTGAAAGATGCAGCATTCTTCCACCGGATAAAGGGAACCGTCGGCCCGGCTGTGATGTATGACGTGATGCATGTTTTTTCCCAGCAGTCCGCTCGCATCCTGGTAGCCCAGCGTCCGCAGGAAAGCCTGATTGCAAAACGTACAGTTGCCGCTGAGGTCCGTACCATAAATGGCTTCGGCGGTGGAATCGAGCAGCAGTTGCAGCCGTTCTTCCCGCTCTTTGAGCTTCTGCTGGGCCAGGATACGGTCGTCGATGATGCGGGAGATCACCACCACCCGTTCCAGTTCGCCATGCTCATTGCGCACCGCACAGCCGTGCGCTTCCACATGATGCCAATGGCCGTTGTGGTGACGGAAACGCATTTCCGCGATGATTCCGTTGCTTCCCTTCCACACCATTTCTTCCGTTGCCCGGTGAATCACGGGAAGGTCGTCAGGGTGGACCAATTCCAGCGAATTGCGGTCCTGAAGTTGGTCGAGTGAATATCCCAGAAGCTTGCAGTAAGCGGGGCTGACGTAGAGGGTTTTCATGGTGGGGTAATCGGCGATCAGAATCAGGTCGCCGGCATTTTCCCCGATGGTTCGAAACAGCGCCTCGCTGCGTTGCAGGGCTTCTTCGGCCGCTTTACGCTGGCTGATGTCCTGTACCAACCCCACCGCCAAACCCGGCGGGAGGCCATCCGAGCGCGGCACCAGGACCGCCGTCAGCAGCGTCCACACCGGCCGCCCGCTCTTGTGCAGATAGCGCTTCTCCAGTTGGTTGAATTTGGCTTCCCCGGCAGCCAACCGCCGAAGCATCTCCCGGCTTAAAGCCAAATCATCCGGATGAGTAATCTCGGCGACAGTGCGCGCCATCACTTCTTCCGCGGTATAGCCCGTCAGGTCACAGAAGGCCTGGTTGACGCAGACACATCGGCCGTCAAGGTCCAGCACCAGCATGCCGGCGGCCGAGCACTGGAAGATGGATTTGAAAAGCTGCTCATATCCCGGCCGACCGTCCCCGAGCGCCAGACCGGCACTCAAGAAATCGCGCCCAACCATGGTCGTCGAATTCACTCTCCCGCTCCTGCTTCGGAGTAAGGACCGGCTTTCGCGGGACAGGCTGGAAAAGCCTCGTGGACAATACTCTATCCACAGCCTGACAACCGTAGGCCCTTATTGAGATAGTCGGCGTGGGGGCCCTTCCACTTGAGCCCTGGTCGTACTTCCCGGTCATGGCCTGACCGCTTCCTTCGCAGTGCCGACAATCTACTTGCTGTGCTGGGAAAATCAACAACTCAGACCTGCAACCTCCAACGGCGGCCTGCAGAAGTCCTTGCCGGGGACAACTATTAATCTTCGGGCAAAACGCATGAATTTAGATGGCATCGGATACCTATCTCGTGTAGAGTACATTCACCGGATTGCTCCCAGGTGTGCCGCCACTTCTTCTCCGATAGTCAAAACTAGCTAGCTTCTCGGTCGCTCCCACTAGCTCTAACTGGAATGTGTTTGCTCTAACCGCTGGATCTTTGGCCGGGAATTAAGCTGGATGCCAACCGTAACCGAAGCAACGAGTTTAAGCGTCCACAAAGGCACCGCTTCCTGCCCGGGATCGGCCATACAAACCCCAGGGCCTGCGGCAATGCGCTAGACAGTGTCTCCTGCGCGCTGATGATCGAAGACTTGGTAGGCGACCATGAGCTATCCCGCGGTTGTTCTTGTTCACACCAACGATCCCTCCTATCGACCCCAGGCGTCGGAAGTAGGTCCGATCAATGCGGTGCTGGCGAGTTTAGGAGGCGAACGCATGCCATTCGGTGACGGCTGCGGAAGACGCGCCGCTCCCGCAGTAGCAATCATTCACGCCGTGACCTGGCCGCGCTGGCCGGAAGCATTGCAGATCATCAAGACAATGTGGCGCGGAACCTCCCTCGTAGGCATTTTCGAGGAAGCGACGATCAGCTCCCAGGCTTTGCGCAGTGTTGTTGCCGACAACCTCAATGACTTCCTGTGTGCTCCGGTGCGGGAAGCCGAGCTGCGCGCCCGCATCGATCGCCTCCTGAATCTTGCGCCGGAGTTTGACCAGCGCACCGACATGCAGGTATTCAAGCTCCGGCACCAGCTCGCATCGTTGCTGGGCGATAGCGAGGTTTTCGCCAGCGTGCTGCGCCGCATACCTCTGCTGGCTACGGTTGACGCCACCATCCTCATCACGGGAGAGACCGGTACCGGCAAAGAGCTGGTGGCCAGAGCTTTGCATTACTGTGGTCACCGGCGCAGCGGCCCCTTCGTCCCTTGTAATTGCGGGGCGCTACCAGACCACCTGGTAGAGAACGAGCTGTTTGGGCATGCGACCGGGGCCTATACCGACGCGCGCTCGGAGCAAAAGGGACTGTTGGCCATTGCCGATGGAGGTACGCTATTTCTGGATGAGATTGAAAGCCTGAGCTTGAACGGACAGGTCAAGCTGTTGCGGCTTTTGCAAGATAGAGAATACCGCCCGCTGGGTTCCTCGCAAACCCATCGCGCGGACCTGCGAATCATGGCCGCCACCAACGTCAGACTTAGTGACCTGGTGGCGAGGAAGCTGTTTCGAGAAGACCTGTTCTATCGCTTAAACGTTTTGCAGCTCGATCTGCCACCGCTGCGGGAAAGAATGGGCGATGTTCCCGGGCTGGCGCGCGCCTTCTTACGGCGTTTCGCCGACCAGCTCAATCGCCCGGCCCTGCGACTCAGCGACGACGCATTGCGGGCCATGCAGGCTTACGAATGGCCGGGCAACGTGCGCGAACTGGAAAGCGTCATTCAGCGGGCCGCGGTCCTTACCAAGGCCTGCACCATCGATTCCACGGACCTTCAGCTTGCCGCAAACGATCATCCGCAGTCCACGATTCGCTTTGAGATAGCGAAACAAAAGGCCATCCATGGCTTTGAACATGCATACCTCATTGAATTGCTCTCGCAAGCCGAAGGCAACGTGAGCCGGGCGGCGCAGCTGGCGGGAAAAGACCGGCGTAGTTTTCAACGACTCCTTCGCAAATGTAACCTCGACCCAGCCGAATATCGCCACTAACGCGCTGCGGCGTCGGTTGCACAGGTGCGGGAGAACACCCGCATCTTGCTGCCCTTAGCCCGGCGTACGGGTAAGCCTTGGTGGTGTGGGGTTTCAGCCGCAGATTCAAGGCTCCCTCCTTTCAAAACCAACGAGTTCGATGCTGGCTACACAACTGCAACTCCGGAATGCGCGGAGCGGTCCCTTCCATTGGAGTTAGCTGGTAAAGCGCGAGGCGTTGCACTCTCGATTCTTGCTTATCTGGTTGAGCATCCGGACGCGAAGGACTCGCTGGAGGGGATCGGAGTGTGGTGGATTGAGGATTCCGCGAAGTGCAGCCAACCGGAGCTTCGCGGGGCGGTTGAGGCGTTGGTGGAGCTGGGCGCCTTGCGCGTCTGGAATGCCAGCCCGGGATCGATAGTATACGGCCCCTCGGAGAACTTTTTGCAATCGCCTGCTCGGTTTCTGAGCAAGCTGGGTCCTGTAGGCACGGATGAGAACTAGAAATATTGAGGATCACCTGACGGAAGGAAACACACCGTCTTCCTTCCGGAAACCACTACATCTCATGGACGCGGCGGCAAACCCACTGCGCCCGGTCAGAGGAGGTTGAGACCCATGGCAGCATACACATACCCCGGTGTCTATATCGAAGAGATCGCAAGCGGTCAACACACGATCACCGGCGTGGCAACGTCGATTGCCGCTTTCATCGGCTGGTCCAACCAGGGGCCAGTGGGCGAAGCGGTGATGGTGGAGAGCTGGCCGGAGTATGAAGCACTGTTCGGGGGCATGAAGCCCGGGGTTCCACTGGGATACGCGGTCTACCAGTTCTTCTTGAACGGTGGGGCGCAGGCCTACATCGTCCGCCTCTACGACACGGGCGCTTCCTCCGGTGACACGAACATGGCGGCAACCGCCGCCAATACCATTGGCGGCCTGACCATCTATGCCAACAATCCTGGAAAATGGGCCAACGCCTTGTGCGTTGCGGTGTCGAATGTGGCCGCGGCTTCTGGCGGGTTCTACACCTTCAATCTCCAGGTGCTGATGCTGACGCCGAGCGGCACACCGGCGCTACTAGAGAGCTACACCAATCTCTCGACCAATCCGGCGAGCCCGCAATGGGCGGTAACGGTGGTCAACAATGACTCCACGAACATCACATTTACCGCGCCGGGTGGCACACCGCCCACCACGCTGCCCACACCTTCGGCAACCACGAATATCTGGATTGCGCCCGGCTCATTGACCACGACAACCCTGTTCACCTCCGGCGACACCGTGACGCAAGCGGGTTCCTCGGCGACAGCTACGGTGCTGGGTACGGTCAACGGTTCCTACATGATCCTGAGCACTGCGCCGGCGCCGCCGAGCGGCAAGACGGTAAGCAGCTCCGGAGTGTGGACAGCCCCAAGCGGTGCATCCTTTGCACCCACAACCGTCCCCGTGCAGTCGCTTGCGGAGCCGCTGGCCCTGGACGGCTCGACCACGGCGGGCGCCGATGGCGAGACCCTACAGCCAAACACCGCCGACTTTGAAACCCAGTTGCTGAACACCCAGACCTGGTGGTCGGGTTCACCTCTGGTAACGGGTTACGCGTTGCTGGGCAGCGTGCCGATTTTCAACCTGTTGTGCGTGCCGGGAGAAAACTTGGCGGTATCGGTGGGGGCGATGCAAAGTTTTTGCGCGCAGAACCGGGCATTTCTGATTGTGGACGCGCCAAAAAACGTCGCGACATTCACCGGTTCCTCAAGCTTGAGCGCACTGGGCCCGATCAGCGGTGACGGCACGCCCGTGAGCCTGGTGGATCCGTCCGCCAGTAACTCTGCGTACTACTTCCCGTGGGTTTCAGCCCCGGACCCACTCTTTGGCGGACGTCCGAAGCTTTCTCCGCCGTGTGGTTTTGTTGCCGGTATTTACGCTTCGACAGACGCCAGTCGCGGAGTGTGGAAGGCGCCGGCGGGCATTAATGCCAGCCTGAGCGGACTGCTTGGATTGCAGTACGCCCTGAGCGACACACAGAATGGCAATCTGAATCCTTACGCGATCAACTGTCTGCGGCAGTTTGCAACCTACGGTGAGGTAGTTTGGGGATCGCGCACCATGGCCGGAGCCGACATCATGGGTTCGCAGTGGAAATACGTTCCCATCCGCAGACTGGCGCTCTACCTGGAGTCGAGCCTTTATGACGGCACTCAATGGGTGGTTTTCGAGCCCAACGACGAAACGTTGTGGGGACAGATCCGGCTCAGCGTGGGCACATTCCTCCAGGGACTCTTTCTGCAGGGAGCGTTCGCCGGGACGACACCGGCGCAGGCGTACTTCGTCAAGTGCGACGCCGAAAACAATCCGGGCTCCAGCGTGGCGCTGGGCGTCGTGAACATCTTGGTTGGATTTGCGCCGTTGTATCCGGCGGAGTTTGTCGTGATCCAGATTCAGCAAATCGTCAACCAGAACTAAGCCCCAGATCACCGCCGCGATGCGCGCAATCAAGGAGACGAACCATGGCTATGTTCCCCGCAAACCCGACGCGGCTGGATCCCTACAAAAACTTCAAGTTCCGTCTGAAATGGGACGGGCAATATGTGGCAGCGGTGAGCAAGATGAGCAGCCTGAAGCGCACCACCGAAGTGGTGGACGCACCGCAGCGGCGGCGACCCATCCACAGCGCACAAATCGCCGGGCCGCAACAAGTACGACGCCATCACGCTGGAGCGCGGACTGACCCAGGACCTGAATTTCCACGACTGGGCGGGCCTGGTTTGGAACTACGGTTCGGGGCTGGGCTCGGAGGTGTCGCTGGCCAACTTCCGCAAGGACATTTACCTGGAGTTCTACAACGAAGCCGGACAGCTAGTGATGGCCTACAAGATATTCCGCTGCTGGGTCTCGGAGTACCAGGCAATGCCGGACCTGGATGCGAATGCGAACGCCATCGCCATCGAGCACATCAAGTTGGAAAACGAGGGTTGGGAGCGCGACACTTCTGTGACCGAGCCGGTGGAACCGACCCTGAGCAGCGTCGCCACGTAAGATGCGCTCCCTTACCCAAGCCGATTTTCTTGCTCTGTGGGAGACCGGCCGTTCGTTGCATCCGCTTGACCAGGGTGTTCTGGCCGTGCAGACGGCGTTCCCATCGGAGACGGATGAACGTTGCCGACTGGCCGCTCGGGCGGCGCAATCGCGCGCTTGCGGAACTGCGCTGCGCGTCTTTCGGCGCGCCTCTGCGCGGCTGGACCGCGTGCCGTCGCTGCACTGAGCAACTGGAGTTCCAGATCGACAGCGCAGATCGTTGGCTGAGGGCGAAGCGCCGGAGATGCGATGCGCGCGTGACGGTGAACGGGCGGAGTTTCCGGCTGCCGACGAGCCGGGACCTCGCGGCGGTCGTGCACGAGAGGGATAGCGAGGCTGCAGCGCGACGCCTGCTGCGGCAATGTGTGTTGACGTGGGATTAACCGGCAAGCAACTGGAGCGAAGACGGATTGCAGGCGATCGAAGATATTTCGGCCCAAGCCGATCCTCTGGCGGAGATTCGCTTGCATTTCGATTGTCCAGCCTGTTCAGCGTCGTTCGACGAAAACCTGGATCTGGGCGACTTCGTGTGGGCGGAAATTGAGAGCCAGGCAAAACAAGTTCTGAGAGAAGTGCATTTGCTGGCCAGAGCGTATGGGTGGAGCGAAAGCGAGATTTTAGCTCTTAGCCCCGCACGGCGCAGCACTTACCTGGAGATCGTGCTGGCATGAGCGGCTACCTGGGAAGAATGTTGCAGCTCCCCGCGCCTGGCGAACGGCGGCTACATCCGTTTGCCGGATCGGTCTACGGCGAAAGGGACACTTCGACCGCGCGCCCCAGCGGAATGCACCCGGAAGCAGCGCGCAGGGATGGCGAGAAGCTACCGCTTCTTGAGCGCGAGCAAACGGTTATGTCGTCTCCGCCTCCTGCGCAGGTTGCAAAGACCCATCCGCCCGACGCGATGGCATTCTTGGACGAGTACGAGCCGCTCCAACCGCAGCGACGCGAATCCCGCCAGCGTGTGCCGGCCTCGCGAGAATCACGCGACCCGGCGCGCACCGATCGGGAGGCTTCGCCCGAGCACGATGCCGAACGCAGCATCCCACAGCACAGCCCGCAGCAGAGTACAACGCGCAGGCTGTACCCGAGCAACGAAACCAGCAGAGTTGCAGCGAACGTCCGCACCGCCATTAACGCGGAGGATGGACCATCGCAAACTCCCGCGTTACGCCCGGATGGCATCGCCGCCGACCTGGGTGGACTGGCTGACAAGCGATCAGCGGCTAATGCAGAGAGCGGGCAGATAGTACAGACGCGGGGTGAACTGGTCCCGCGCGAAAAGAAGCAGGAGCTCGCGCTAAGGCAGCCCTTGCCGACGGCTCGGCAGACAAACACTCCGCAACGTGGGCCAGCGCGCGACGCCCACACCGAAGGCCCCGAAGTGCAGATTCACATTGGGCGCATTGAGGTGCTTGCGGTGCAGCCGCCGGCGCCGGCAGCCCCAGCGCCACGACGCGAGCGCACCACCAGCCTGGCAGACTACCTGGCCAGGCAGAACGGACGCGGCCGATGAGCAATGCCCTCGCCATCGCCGGCGTTACCGCGGTCTTACAGTACTACCTGCACAACCTTTATGTGTCGGCAGCCAGCAACTTCCCCTCCCCGGTACACGTTTCATGCCTGGCGCCCGACCAGGTGCAGCAGCAGATGTCGAGCGGATCTTCCACTGCGGAAAATCAGGTCAACCTCTTTCTTCATCTGGTCACGCCCAACGCGGCATGGCGTAACGTCGGATACGCATCGCTTAGTTCCGACGGCGCGAGCGCGATCGGCAACCCGCCGCTGGCCCTGGATCTGCACTATCTCCTGACCGCCTACGGCTCGGAGCCGTGGCAGGCCGAAGCCCTGCTGGGCTTTGCTCTCATGATGCTGCACCAGGCGCCGGTGCTGACTCGCTCCGATGTCGATGCCGCGCTGTCGGCCCGGTCGGGATCGTCTTATCCCTACGCCGGCTACCCGCTGAACGCAACCATCGGCCTGTGCGGAATTGGCGACCAGGTAGAGATGCTGAAGATAACCCCAGAGAGCATGGGCCGCGAAGAGATGGCGTGGCTGTGGACCGCTCTGAAGGCCGACTACCGCCCGACTTTTCCCTTTCAGGTTTCGGTGGCGTTGCTCCAGCCTGACCAGGCAACTTCATTCGCGCTGCCGGTGCTGAAGACGGTCTTCTCCGCAACCGCTTCTCCGCCCTCGCTGATTTTGTCAATCCAAACTCAGAGCGGACAACCCGCTGCCCAGCAGGGCGAGAGCGTCACTCTGACAGGCGAGTTCCTGTCCAGCGCGAACCAGGTGCTGCTGACTCATACCAAGCTCGGCACCCAGCTCAAGCTGACGCCCAGCGATGTGACCGCGAACTCGCTGACCTTCCAGTTGCCCGCCAGCCCGCCCACGCAATATCCCGCCGGCCTCTACGACCTGGTGGTTCACTGGGTAGACAGCGCAGGGACGGCGCAGCAGTCCACCAATACAATTCCGTTCGCCGTGGCATTGTGGCTCCCGGCAACCCAGGCCGCGGTAACTGTGCCGGCCGGAAGCCAGATTCAGTTGACCCTCAATAACTTTGCTCCACAGGTGTGGCCAGGACAGGCCGTGACCCTGGCGCTGAGCAATACTTCCCTGCCGCTGGTGAGCCTGTCGGCGGATGCCCAGCCATTTCTCGACAAGACCCCGGTTTCATCTCTGAACTTTCTCTTCAGCAGTGGACTGCCGCCCGCCACCAACCTGCTGGCACGGATTGAGGTCGACGGCGTGAGCAGCGTGGTGCAGGCCAATATTCCGAAGTCCGGACCGCCTTCGTTCACCGGTCCCTGGGTGACGATATGAGCACGCTCACCATGCCGCTGTGGATCGAGAGCAACCGCACCCAGTTGCTGGGCGAGTTTGCGCGGCTGCGGGGGCTGCTGGGCGGCGATACACCTGGACCGCACCCGCATTCTTCCGAGCCATGGGATGGCGAACGCCCTCCGGCGATCGACATGCTGGCCACGATCTTCGAACTGGGCCCGTTTGAGCGCGATCTGCTGTTGCTGTGCGCCGGCGTCGAGATGGAAAGCGATCTGGGCGAGCTCTGCGGCCGGCTGACGGGTAGACCACAGCGCAACAGCCCGACCTTTGGCCTGGCGATGAGTCTGCTGTCCTATCCCGATTGGAATGCGCTGGCGCCGTGGGGCCCGTTGCGAAGATTTCGGCTGATCGACGTTGAGCCGGGTTTCGGATTGGCCGCCGCGCCGCTGCGTATCGATGAGCGGATTCTGCATTTCCTGGCAGGGACGAACCGGATGGATTCGCGCCTGGAGAACGTACTGCATTACAAGGAGGCACGAAGTCCGCTGGCGGAAGAGCACGAGGCGCTAGTCGAGCAAATTGCGACAGAGTTTCGCGGCCGGCCTGAGGCCATGGCTTTGCACTTCCACGGCGACGATCCCGAAGCCCAGGAAACCATAGCGGCGCGAATTGCCGCGCGCTTTGGCCGCCATCTCTTCGTGTTGCGCATTGAGGATGGACCTGCAGTGGGCGCAGAGTTGGAGCAGTTTCTGGCGTTGTGGTCTCGCGAAGCGCTACTGCTGCCGGCGTTTCTGCTTCTGGCATGCCAAGCAGAGTCGCCGGGCACAAACGCGCGCACTCTGGCGGAACGAATGCCGAATCCGTTGCTGATTGCCAGCCGCGATCCCCAGAAGCTGCATCGGCTGACGTGGCGTCACGACGTGAGCAGGCCTGGGCCTGCAACCCAGCGCACCCTCTGGGACCTGGCGCTGGCTCGTGCTGGGGAGTCCCAAGATTCTCGCCGAACTCTGCCCTCGGTGGACAGCAGCGCAAGCGGCTCGCAGCTCAACGAGATGCTGGATCGCATGGCCGAGCAGTTTCGGCTGAGCGCGGAGACGATCGCGACCATTGCCCAAGCAGCCGTTGCAGCAGAAAGCGTGGAACCGGGAGATCTGTCGGCACGGCTGTGGCGGAGCTGCCGTGCGGTCTCTCGACCGCAGCTCGACCTGCTGGCTGAGCGGCTTGAGCCGCGCGCAGGCTGGGAGGACCTGGTATTGCCAGAGCCACAGATGGCTGCGTTGCGAATGCTGGTGAGCCAGGCGCGCAACCGTATGACGGTTTACGAACGTTGGGGCTTTGCCCGCAGCGGACGCCGCGGGCTGGGCCTGAGCGCGCTGTTTGCAGGCGCAAGCGGTACCGGCAAGACCCTGGCGGCCGAAGTGCTGGCCAGCGAGCTGGAACTCGATCTCTATCGCATCGATCTCTCCGGCGTCGTCAGCAAGTTCATCGGCGAGACCGAGAAGAACCTGAAGCAGGTTTTCGACGCGGCGGAACAAGGCGGCGTGGTGTTGCTGTTCGACGAGGCGGAGGCGCTCTTCGGCAAGCGCTCTGAGGTGAAGGACAGCCACGACCGTTACGCCAACATCGAGGTGGGCTACCTGCTGCAGCGCATGGAGAGCTTTCAGGGCGTAGCGATCCTTACCACCAACGTCAAGGCTTCGCTGGACAAGGCCTTTCAGCGGCGGCTGCGCTTTACGGTGGAGTTTCCCTACCCGGGCGCGACGGAGCGCGAGGCCATCTGGCAGCGCGCAATTCCCCCCGAGACGCCAGCTCATGGATTGCATCCTGCGCGCCTGGCACAGTTGAACATGCCCGGAGGCAACATTCGCAACATTGCGCTGAACGCGGCGTTTCTGGCGGCTGCGCAAAACACGCCTCTGAGCATGGCGCACCTGCGCGAGGCCGCCACGCTGGAAGCCTGCAAAGTGGAGCGGCCCATTGCCGGGCTTGAGACGCGGGGGTGGGAATGAGCGCGCCGCAAACCAAGGTAACGATCGACCGTCTGGTGCTGCGCGGCGTGGATCCGCATCACGCGCAGGCACTGGCGGAGAGCCTGAAGGCAGAGCTGGCGCGTACCTTTGCCGAACCCGGCGGCCACCAGCGCCTGCTGCGCGCACAGAGCACTCCAGTTTTGCGCTTGGGCCGGATACCGCTGGACGCAGGCCGCGCGGGAGCGCGAAAGTTCGGGACCAACGTGGCGCGCGCCATTGCAAGTGGCAAAGGAGTGAAGCGATGAGTCGCGCCGCTCTCCAGCACGCGCCGCAGAACGCGCGCAAAGGTGCTGCCACTTCCCTGCACGTCGGTCCGGCACACGACAGCTTTGAGCAAGAAGCGGACCAGGCGGCGGAGAAAGTGACCTCGGGCGAGCACGAGCGCGTAGCGTGGTCGCTGTCGCGCGTAGGGTTGGGGCCGGTACAGCGGCAGTGCTCCTGCGGAGGCTCCTGCGACGACTGCAAGAAGAAGAAAGAAATGATTCAGCGCCAGGCAATGTCGTCCGCAGCCGGCGGCGTCCACGCGCCAGCCTCGGTGAGCAGCGTTCTCAGCCGGCCGGGCAGCGCCCTCGACAGCGGAACGCGCAGCTTCATGGAGTCGCGTTTCGGCTACGACTTCAGCGGCGTGCGCGTCCACCATGATAGCGAGGCCGCGGGCTCAGCGCGCGATGTGTCGGCCAACGCCTACACCGTTGGCTCCTCGATCGTCTTCGACCAGGGCAAATACCAGCCGCACTCCCCATCAGGCCGCAGGCTGCTCGCTCACGAATTGGCACACGTGGTACAGCAGTCGCGAGGCGGATCGCCGCCGCCCGCATCTGGCGATCCCGTGCTCGAAGGCGAAGCCAGGAACATTTCCAGCCAGGTCGATAGCCATGAATCGGAGCTTTCGGTAAGACGGAGTTCGGGCGTTGGGCTGGCGCGTGATGCAAATGCTGGGCAACAAACTCTGATCGAGGTGAAGTTCCCCGACGGGGTCAGGCAACTTACGCAGGACGAGTTTGCGGGGTACAAGCGGCGTGCCATCGTGAAGTTACGTTCTGATTTGAACTTGGTTGCCGGGCTCGCGGACAATGGACGTCAGACCCAGGTAAGCACTCTGGCCGAGTATCAAGGCGGCGTCGAGAGCCTTTGGGACGTAGTGAAGAAGCCAAAAGCCCTGATCGGTATAGCGGCCGACATCAAAGCTGGAGTCACACCACCGTACATAGGTGCATGGTCTAACCCGAAACACACCACTGACTTGGGACTCGCTGCGTGTGACCGGGAAGACCTTGCAGAAGCAGCGCGCGACCTGAAACTAGCGGACACCGAATACCGAGACGCGATGCACGCATGGAACGCATATCGCGAGGCGACGATCGGCGGCGCTGAAGGCGTGGTCAGCAACCTCGAAACGGTGCGCGACGTTTCTTTTGCGGTGGCACTGGTCGCGGGCGCGGCGGTTGCGGCCCCGGTAATTGCCGCAGGTGTTGCTGCAACAGGTGCCACCGGCGTTACCGCCACGGCTCTTACCACCGCGGGCACGGCGCTGGCTACCGGTACCGGCGGCGCGGTGTTGGGCGGAGGATCAACGGCGGCAGGCAGTCTGATAGCCACCGGAAAAGTAGACGTAAAAGCGGCAAAAGCCGACGCTCTCAAGTTTGGCAAACAGGGTCTGGTTACCGGGTTAACAGCCGGCTTGGGAAGCTCCCTGACCGCAGCGGGAACAACCGCAAAACTGGCCCAACCTTTTGTGCAGACCGCGGCCAAGCGGTGCCTCACGGAAGCCGGCGTAAACGTGGCGGGCGAGGTTACGACGGAACTGCTGGACGCAGCCGTGCCGCCGGCAGGCAAAGAAAAGCCAGCTGAAGGAAAGCAGGAAAGCGCTCCCAAGCCTCTGGTTCCTGCCCCAGCACGAGCGGCCCTCACCGGTTGCATTAGCGGGGTGTTGGGAGTACCGGTTGCCAAACTCGGACGGACCGCCTCTAAAGCGAGTGAACTGGCGGTCGGAGCCGGCGTGGGCTATGTGGATGCCCGCTTAGCGGGACAGAGCAATAAGGAAGCGCTTCTGGCGGCAGGACAGAACGTTCTCACTTCCGCGGCCGTTGCCCGCGGCCACGCGGGAAGTGAACACGCCAAAGCGACGAAAAGTGCGCCCCCGCACGAAACTCACGGAACAGGGTCGAAGCCTGCGCCGCTTCATCCTGAACACGCTCCATCAGCTGCTGCTCATGCCGAGGGCGGCACTCCGAAACCATCCGAGCATGAAGCAGCCCATACCGCCGAGCCCGCAAAGAAGCCTCCGGCGAAAAAGGTCTTGGAGGAGCAGAAGGCGCTGACAGGACATGAAGGACCTCCCGCAGTGCTGAAGGAAGAAGCCAAGGCAAAGAAGCCAATTGGCGATGGGCACGAGGTAGTAGTGACGGAGCAAGGCGTCGGTAAATGCAGCCCGTCGCCCTGCCCTGTGATTTCCGTTGAGTACGCCAAGGAATTGGAGAAGTTTCCCAGGTTGAAGGCGTTGAACGATGAAGTTCAATCGCTACGCAAGTCCAATCCCAACAAAGCCGCCGACGAGGCTGCCCGTTTGATTCATTTGCTGGAAAACGCTCGCCAAGGCCCCTACCGAATAGAAAAGGGCAGAGGCGCGACGTCCACCCGCAAGACGATTAAAACTCACGCCGCTCCTCGTCCCACTGTCGAGCATGGCATTACAGGGAGGGACAGCTTGGAGCCGCGAGGGGCGAATGTCCCCCACATCGAAGCTGCCGGGAAACTGCACGAAGGCGCCGCAGGGCGGGCGCTCGAACTGCCGGCATCAAGCGACAAAACAATCGCAACCACTGTTCATGGGCACAGTGTGAGCGGTTACAAGCCGCTGCCCGAGAGCAAGGTCAGTGCTACACCGGAGCAAGTCGCGCAACATGTGAACGAGCGGCTCAAGTTGACGCTGAAGCCGGCCGGTGGACATGATGTCGCGGGAAACGAACCTGGCTTCCCCGGCAAGTATCACGCCTCACATGCTGAGGTCCAGCAGATGGTCGCGCGGCCGAATGAACCGGTAGGAGTCTCGAAGGATATGTGTGAGTCCTGCCGCGCAATCTTCAAGGCCGAAGCCAAATATCAAAACCGGGCCCAGATAGTTTCTGATCCGCAGGCGACCAGAGTCTTTGAGCCCGACGGGACTGTTACCGAGTATTGGAAGGACGGCACTATTGTTCGACTTGAGCCCGACGGCAGCGCCAAGGTTCGGCCGCAACAATGATCCATGGTCAAGCCAGGGAATGGGGCTGAAGGATGAATGGAGGAGCAACCACCCCGCCATGCGGAACGCCGACCGTTGATACGCAGTGGGAACAAGGAAAGGATGTTGATGGCCACTTCCGGCAACCCGCTTTCGCCCCGCCTGCTGAAGGGCGGCATTGTGACCATGGACCCGGACACGTCCGTGGTGCAGGGCGTCATCTCGCTCCAGTACAACCCGGAGACGGTCACCCGGTCGCTGCAAATTCAGTCGGTCGCGGGGCCATCGGATGGAACGCGCGTGGACATGCTGCGCCTGCGCGGACCGGCAATCGAGACCATCAAGGTGGATGTGGAACTGGACGCCGTCGATCAGCTCGAGTTTCCCAACCTGAATCCGCTGGCCGTGCAGTACGGTCTTCAGCCGCAGATCTCGCAGCTCGAGATGCTGGTGAATCCCACGGTCGAGACCTTGCTGTCCGACGACGCAATGGCCAGCGCGGGGACCCTCGAAATCATTCCATTGGAGCAGCCGCTGACCCTGTTCGTATGGAGCGCGATGCGCGTGATACCGGTGCGGCTTACCGAGTTCAGCATTACCGAAGAAGCCTTCGATCCGAACCTGAACCCCATCCGCGCCAAGATCAGCCTGGGAATGCGGGTGCTGAACGTGGACGATCTGGGCTTCGATCATCCCGGCGGGCGCATGTTCCTGACCTACTTGAACAACAAGGAAACGATGGCCGGAATGGTTGCCACGGCTGCGTTGACCACTCTTGGACTGGGGAGCTAAGCCATGCAATATCCGCTTCAGGCGATGGTGCAGTTGGGCGTGATTCCGCCGGTGACGTTTCCCACCGACAGCCGCTACTACGCGTTTGGGGTGCAGCAATACGTGGCCCCGAATGGCCAGAGCATTCCGTATCTGCAACGCCGCATCGTTCCCCAGCCGGGCGCGCCCAACTTCGCCACCATCAACCTCTACACCGTGCAGCAGGGCGACCGGCTGGACCGCATTGCAGCGAAGTTTCTGGGCGATCCGCTGCTGGCCTGGCTCATCTGCGATGCCAATGGGGCCATCATTCCCTACCTGCTGGTGGCTACGCCGGGTACAGTGCTGGCCATTACGACGCCGCAGGGCGTGCCGGGAGGAACCATTGCTCAGTAGCGTCCAATTGACGCTGATGATGGGCCCGGTGGTGGCCTCGCCGGTGCCATCTTCCGTGCTCGATTCCCTGGTGGACGTCGAGGTGACGGTGCACGACCTTGAGCCCAGCGGCTTCAAGCTGACCTTCAGCGTCGACAAGGGATCGCCCTTGCAACTGCTGTTTCTGCTTACCGGCGGATTGCCGCTGCTGTTCATGCGCTGCATTCTGGTGGCGACGGTGAACGGCTCGTCCAATGTGCTGATCGACGGCGTGATCACGCAGAACGAGATTGCTCCCGGCGATCGCGGCTCGAGTTCGACCCTGAGCCTGTTAGGCCGCGACCTCACCGCGCTGATGGACCAGGTCAACTGGAGTGGCTTCCCGTTTCCTGCCTGCCCCAGCGAGGCGCGCGTGGCCTTGCTGCTGGCCAAGTACGCGTTCTTTGGACTGCTGCCGGTCATCATTCCCAGCATCCTGATGGACATTGAGCTGCCCATCGATCGCATTCCCGCCCAACAGGGCAGCGACCTGCAATACATCCGGCGACTCGCCGAGGATGCCGGATATGTGTTCTTCGTTGCGGCCGGCCCGGCGGTCGGCACCAGCGTTGCCTATTGGGGACCGCAGGTGAAGATTGGCCCGGTGCAGTCGGCGCTCAATATCGATATGGACGCGTATACCAACGTCGAATCCATGCACTTCAAGTTCGACCAGGAGAAGAGCAAGATTCCGCTGGTGTACACCTACATTCAACAGATCGGGATCAGCATTCCGATCCCGATACCTCCGGTGAATCCGCTACAGCCGCCGCTGGGCGCCATTCCGCCCATACCGACTAACCTGCTGCCCCCTGACCTGGTTTCGTTCCGCGACGACGCCTCGAAGCTGTCGATTCCGCAGCTCATCATGATGGGCTTTGCGGCGGGGGCGGAGAGTTCGGAGTGTGTCTCCTGCGAAGGCTCGCTGGATGTAACTCGCTACGGCGGCGTACTACAAGCCCGGCAACTGGTGGGCGTGCGCGGCGCCGGCTATTGCTTTGACGGACTGTACTACGTGAAGAGCGTTACCCACCGCATCAAGCGGGGCGAGTACAAACAGAACTTCACGCTAACCAGAAACGGGCTGGTATCAACGGTTTCCACGGTGAGTGCATGAGCATCGCAACTTCTCCAGCTTCGAATTCCACGCCCAAGCGGTACTACGGCAAGTACCGCGGCCTGGTCATCAATAACGTCGACCCAATGCAGATTGGCCGCATCATGGCGCAGGTGCCCGACGTTTTGGGCGAGATTCCCTCCAGTTGGGCAATGCCATGTGTGCCTGCGGCCGGCATTCAAGCCGGCTGCTTCTTCGTGCCTCCCATGGGCTCGCAGGTGTGGATCGAATTCGAACAGGGCAACCCGGACTATCCCATCTGGACGGGCGGCTTCTGGGGCGTGGTGGCTGAGGTCCCAGTGCTGGCAACGGTTCCCCCCGCGATCCCACCAGGACAGAACATCGTGCTGCAAACCACCGGGCAGGCCACCGTCCTGCTCAGCGACACCGTTCCCGCCCCCTTTATCGGCGGCATCACCCTGAAGAGTCTTGCCGGACCCATGCTGGTGGTCAACGACACGGGAATCTACATGACCTGCGGGCCAGGACTGGCCACCATCATGATGACCGGGACCACCGTAACCATCAACGAAACTGCGCTGGTGATCACTGGCCCCTGAGGGTGGGAGCACCAGACGCGACGCGCATTCACGAACACTGCATTCAAAGAAACGAGGGAGGGAGCAATGCCAGGACCGATTCTGCATGTTGGTGCGGTGGTTACATGCGCGCACGGCGGTATGGCGATGCCCACCGTTCCCAGTCCCGTGGTGCTGGTGTCGGGCATGCCCATCGCTACCATTGCGGCGCCGTACTCGATTGCCGGTTGCGCTTTCATACCGCCTGCCGGCAATGGGCCGTGCGTGACCGGTCAGTGGATCGTCGGCTCCCTGATGGTCACCTCGAACGGCCAGCCAGTAGCGATCCTGAGCGGCGTGTCAACCTGCATCCCCACGGGAACACCGATGCTTCCTGTATCGGCGCAAACCTTCGTGATTGCCACTTAGTCCGTGAAGACGAGGCGAACCGAGTTGCGGAAAAAGGAATGATGCGATGAACGTCAACTTTCCATTCCAGTTCGATGGCACTGGGGGCACCGCCGACCCGCTCGCCGACTATCTGAACCAACTGGTGGAACAGGTGCTGTTCACTTCGCCGGGCGAACGCGTAAATCTGCCGGACTTTGGCAGTGGGCTGTTGCAGATGGTCTTCTCGCCGACCAGCCCTGAGATTGCCGCGGCCACGCAGTTTACCGTGCAGGGCGCCTTGCAGAAGTGGCTCAGCGGACAAATTAAAGTGCAGTCGGTAGTGGCCAGCTCCGTCAACTCTACGCTCACCGTCACCGTGACCTACACGCCGCTGAACACTGGCGTTTCGCAGGTGCAGACCTTCGTCTACGGGGGCAACGGATGATCTACAGCTGCTGCAACGACAGTCGCAAAGCCGCGGTGCTGGGCAATCCGGCGATCAACGGCATTGACTACCTGGAGGTAGTGGACGGACCGAATGCGCCTGCCGGCAGTCCTCGCCAGCGCACGCTGTTGATTACCTGCCTGAATGGTCCAGCGCCCACGGGACTTAAGCCGGCCAACGTTTTGATTACCGGTGGCGAGAGCATGACCTCGATCGCGGTACAGTGGATCGCCCCGGCGATTCCCGCACCGCCACAGGCGACGCCTGCCGAAGCAACCTACTTCGCAAATCTTCCCAGCGCCGCCAACGTGCTGGTCGTCCGTCTCGCCAACTATGGGGATTTTTCTCCATACACCCTGCAACTGGTAAACGATGCGGAGACGGCCGCGCAGGGCGTGTTTCCGGTCACCGAAGCCCTCGACGGATTCGATCCCCAGCTTGCCGCGGTGACATTTTCCTTCAAAGTAGAGTGCGGGCCGGAGTTTGACTGCGCTCCCGTGCCGCCGAACTGCGCGCCTCAGTTGCCCACACCACCGCCCATCAACTATCTCGCCAAGGACTACACAACTTTCCGCCAGGTGATGCTGGACCGTATGAACCAGCTGCTGCCGTCGTGGGGTGCGTCCACCGAGGCGGACATCGGCGTGATGCTGGCTGAGGTGGTCGCCTACGCATGCGATCAACTGAGTTATCGCCAGGATGCAGTCACCACCGAGGCCTATCTGAACACGGCGCGCAGCCGCATCTCTCTGCGCCGTCATGCGCGGCTGGTGGACTATCAGGTGAGCGAAGGCTGCAATGCGCGGGCGTGGATCCAGGTTGGCGTCTCGGCGACAACCTTCCTGCCACGTCATGGCACGCGCTTCTACACCACGGCGCCGGGCATGCCGAACTCGCTGGCGCCGGGGGCCGGCAATGAGCAGGCCGCGCTCGATGCAGGCGTCGTAGGGTTTGAGCCAATGCAGCAAGCGATGCTGTTTCCGGCGCATAACCTGATGTACTTCTACACCTGGGGCGACACCAACTGCTGCCTGCCAAGTGGCTCTACGGAAGCGACGCTGCTGGGCACGTTCGCCGATCTGCAGCGTGGGCGACGTGCTGATCTTCCAAGAAGTGTTGGGACCGCAAACCGGAGTGCCGGCCGATGCCGACCTTCGCCATCGCTGTGCGGTGCGCCTGACCGCCGTTGCAACCATGAACGCGGCCGGCAATCTGCTGGTCGATCCGCTCTTCGACGTGAACGGCAACCCCATCACCTCCAGCGCCCAAACGCCGCAACCGGTGACGGAGATTCAATGGTCCAAGGAGGATGCGCTTCCCTTCCCGGTGTGCATCTCATCGACGTTCCTCGGCGCCGAGAACATTGAAACGTCCCTCGCGAACGTCAGCGTTGTGCTGGGCAATGTAGTCCTCGCGGACAACGGGCTCACCATGCCGGTTGCGGAGCTGGGAATCGTCCCGGCCCCAAGCCTGTTCTACGCGTCCGGCGCGGCGGCCAACCAATGCGCGGCGCCGGCGAAGAATCCACTGCCGGTAAATTTCCTCCCTACTCTGGCCGACAGCCCAATCTCGCAGGCCGTGCCGTTGCCGCTGAGCGGAAGCCCGTCCACGCCGGATGCGATTCCGCTGTCGGCAACTTCGCCTGTCAGTCTGCAGGATGGCAACGGCTTTATCACCATGCAGGTGGCCGCCGACAGCCCTGCCACCTGGCCGCAATACTTCGGCGTGCTGGCCACACCGGGATCGGCACCAGGGTCGTTCGATCTGGCGGTGGTCTTCGACCCGCTCCCCGGCGGCCCGGCTGGAATGAGCGGCCCGGTCACCCTCGAATACTTTGCGGGAATGAACCTGACATCCGGATCGCCTAACTACGCAGGGACCGTGCTTGCGAACTCGCAGTTCATCAACGTGCCTGCAAGTTTTCATCCCACCCCGCCGGTTCCGACCAGCTTTCCGGCGAGCCCAACCATGCTTCCGAACACCGGCAGCCTGAATCTTGCCGACGCCAGCGCTACGGTCTATCTCACCGTCCAACCGACGAATCCGATGGGCTGGCCGCCGCTGTTCAGCATCGTCTCGCAGCAGCAGATCGTCCACCCGACTCACTTCAACCTGCTGCTGCTCTACACACCGCCCACCGGTCCGGAGGGCGTGACCCCACCGGTCATTGTGGAGCAGTTCCTCAACCTGTCGCTGGCAACCGTCTCGACCGCGATTGCCTCCGCATCGGATCTGATCTCGGTGGAGACCTTTGAGGGCGAGCCCAGCCTAAGCCTCTCCGTAGCAGATCTGATGCAGTTCGACGCGAAGCAGGCCATTCCTGCAATCAAGGTGACCAGCACCACGCCGGGATCTTCCAATCCACCGGTGAAGTGGAAGCCGGTGCCGGACTTGCTGGGCTCGGGCCCCGAAGACACACAATTCGTGGTCGAGATCGACACCAATGGCACCGCCCAGCTGCGCTTTGGCGATGGCACCAACGGCAAGCTGCCGGTTGCAGGCGACGACTTTGCGGCGATCTATCGCGTGGGCAATGGGACGGCAGGCAACGTCGGCGCCAACTGCCTGATCAACTGCTACGCGCCCGTAGCGGCCAAGGCGACAATTCAGACCTGCACCAACCCCATCGCGGCCACCGGAGGAATCGATCCTGAGACCGCCGCACAAATTTGCCGGCGCGCGCCACAGGCGTTCATGAAGCAGGAGCGCGCGATCACCATGCAGGACTACGTGAACGCCGTGGAGTTGAATCCGCAGATTGAAGATGCCGCTGCCGAAGCGCGCTGGACTGGAAGCTGGTACACCGTCTTCATCGCCGCCGAGCCGCAGGCCAACGCCCCTTTAAGCAAAGCGCTCCGGCGCAGCCTCACCAAAACGGTGAACGCGTATCGCTTGGCAGGCCAGGCTGCGTTTCTTGAAGCGCCTCAATACGTGCCGCTGGCGATCACGCTGGCCATTTGCGTTGACCCGGACAGCTTCGCGATGGACGTGCGCACGGCGCTGCTGCAAGTGCTGGGCAGTTGCACGCTGCCCAGCGGAGCGCCGGCCTTCTTCGCACCGCAAAATTTCGAACTGGGCCAACCTCTGTACTTGAGTCCAATTTACGCTGCGGCAAGAACGGTTCCCGGCGTCACCCGCGTCACGGCTACGGTGTTTGAGCCCCAGGGCCAGAACACACAGACCTATATCCAGCAAGGCTACATTCCGATGGGGCCGTTTCAGGTGGCGCAGCTGGACAATGATCCCAGTCTTCCCGGCAACGGGATATTGAGCCTGACGATGTTGGGCGGGAGGTGAGGCGATGAGCTGCGGTTGCGGAGATACCTGCACATGCGGATGCTGCGCCGGCACCAGCGTAGCTACGCCCATCGCGGAAAACAATTCGCCCGGGCTGCCGGCGATCGCCTATCGCACGGGCACATGGGCCACCTTCAACGAGACCATGCTGGCGCGCCTTTCGAGCTCCGATTATCCCGCGCTTGCCGGACTGAAGACGCGCGCCAATGATGACTTCAGCATTGCACTGCTCGATGCCAGCGCCGTCGTGCTCGACATTCTCACTTTCTACCAGGAGCGGCTGGCCAACGAAAGCTATCTGCGCACGGCCACGCAGCTTTATTCGCTGATCCAGTTGAGCCAGCTGATCGGCTATCAGCCTTCGCCGGGCGTTTCGGCGTCCGTGTATCTGGCATTCAGCCTTTCCGCCGCTCCGGGGCTGCCCCCCAACCCAACTAATACTGCCATCGCCATCCCTGCCGGAACCACCGTGCAGAGCGTTCCCGGGCAAGGACAAACACCGCAGGCCTTTCAGACTTCAGGCGTCATTCTGGCCAAGCCGGATTGGAACGCGCTGGCCGTGCAGACAGGAATTCCGTGGACGCCGAACTCCGGCGATACCAGCGTCTACTTGCAGGGAACTTCGACCCAGCTCAACCCGGGCGACGCATTCCTGATCGTCGGCGACGAGCGTGGCGGAAGCCTGGCCACCGGCTCGGCGAGCGATCCGACCGACCCTCACTGGGACGTGCGCATCGTGAACTCGGTAACTCCCGACTCAGTCAACGGGCGCACCCTGATCACCTGGTCCGAAGGCCTCGGCAGCGGCAGTGGCGTGTCTCCCGCGCAGGTTAACCCGCAGTTCTATGCGTTGCGTCAGCGGGCGGCCTTGTTTGGCTACAACGCAGTCAACCCCATCATGCTGACGAAAGACGCCCGCGAAGCGCTTTGCTCCGCCGGCTTGCTGAATGGCGACTGGCCGCCCGACTGGGCCTTCGGCTTGGACGATACAACCAACGTTTCTCTGGCCAGCGAGGCCCTCGTCGACCTGGACAACGTCTACTCCAAGGTCGTTCCCGGCGGATGGATCGCGCTCATTCGGCCCACCAGCGACCATGCGCGCACGCCCGCAGGTTTCGTCAGCCTCTTCGCTATCGAGCAGCTCGCGACGGTCAGCCGATCAGACTATAGTCTCAGCGCAAAGATCACACGCGTTCTCACCGATTCAAATTCGTCAACCGAGGGTCAGCTTACAGATGACTACACCGCAACTCGCAGCGTCTCCGCGCTAGCACAAAGCGAACTGTTGCCGGCAACCGAACAGCCGCTGGACTATCCACTCTACGGAACCATCATCGATCTGGAGACGGTGCGTGACGATCTGTCAGCGATTCAGGCTGTAGCGGTGAGCGGCAGCAATCCGCAACTCGTGGTGAAACCGGGAGTGACGGTCACTTTCAATCCGTATGACGCGAGCGGAACAGTCACGTTCGGACCGGGCTCCATGCTGACCCTGATTGAGCCTCCGCCGACAGTCTTCAACCCTGACGGCAGCATTCCGGACTGGGACGGGCTGACGACTCCGGTTTCGCTGGTCGTAGCCAATGCGAACGGCAGGTTGGGCACAGTCGAAGCCGCGCTGTCCAGCTTTGCGGTGGCGCCTGCGCCACCCAACGCCCCGCTGGTGCAGGAGGTAGCACTGGTAACCTCCGTGAGCCAGGTGTCGTCGTCGCAGAATCCGGCCGCGATTACTCCGGCGCGAACCCGCATCGTGCTGGCCACGCCTCTTATCAACTGTTACGACCGCACCGTGACCACTGTTAACGCAAATGTGGGCGCGGCCACAGCCGGCAGTCCGGTGACCGAGCTCCTGGGCAACGGCGCAGCGGCAACTCCCAACCAGACCTTCACTCTGAAGCAGACTCCCCTGACGTACACCCAGGCACTTACACCGACGGGAAGCGCGAGCTCGCTGACCGTGGCCGTGAATGGTGCGAAGTGGTCGCTGGTTCCCACGCTCTACAGCCAGCCACCGCAAGCGCAGGTGTTCACTACCATGAACTTAACCGGAGGCAAAGCGCAGGTAATCTTCGGCGACGGAGTCGAAGGATCGACGCTGCCCACCGGACAGAACAACATTATTGCCACCTATCGCGTGGGACTGGGTGCTGCGGGCAACGTTGGCGCGGGAGCGATCACCACCCTGGTGGATCGCCCGGTGGGAGTGAACGGCGTCATCAATCCTTTGCCTGCAACTGGCGGACAGGACCCGCAATCGGTCAGCGACATCCAGACCAACGCGCCCATGTCGGTGCAGACTCTCGGTCGGGCCGTCTCCATCACCGATTACCAGAACTTTGCGGACACCTTCGCGGGAATTGCCAAGGCCAGCGCACTCTGGATTCCGAGCGGCTTCTATCGCGGAGTATTTCTGACGGTTGCGGCCGCGGGCGGCTCCGCGCTACCGCCGGCGAACCTGACCCTGAACAACCTGATCGCTTCGCTGACTGCCTATGGCAACCCCGGCGTCGCCCTGCGCGTGGTCAGCTTCTGGGAGACACTCTTCGGCCTCGAAGCCGACCTCACCTACAACCCGGCTTACAGCGTGGACGCCGTGGATGCGGCGGTGATGGCGCTGCTGAACTCAACCTACAGCTTTGCCAAGCGCTCCTTTGGTCAGGGTGTTTCCGGCGATGAGCTGGCCGCGCTCATCCAGGGTGTTGCCGGAGTGGTCGCCGTCAACGTGACCAAGGTAAAGGTGATCGCCACCAGCGCGGCAGGCGATCTGGGAAGCGCAGGCTATTCCGTCGCCAACTGGCAGAACTGGATTCAGCAGAAGCAGCAGCTGACCAGGACGTGCTCCGGCTCGGCATCGGCCATCTGCCCCTACATTCCGATTCCGCAACTGGATCAACTGCCTGACCCGGCGGAGATCCTAGTCATCAGTCCCAATCCTACCGACGTGGTGCTGGGGGTGATGTCGTGAGCTTCAGTCTGTTCGAGGTTATTCCCGCCGTATATCGCCTGCGCGATGGGCAGATTGCCGCCACCATGCAACTGCTCACGGCCGCGGAGCAGACTGAGCTGGTCTCGCTGCAAACCTCTTCAACGCCGCTGACCACGGATCAGCAGGCGCTGCTGAATGCCCTGACGGCCAAGTCCACGCGCGGCCCTCTTGAGTCGCTGCTGATGGTCATCGACGAGCAGCTCCAGAACTTCGCTGCCGACCTTAATCAGCTCTACAACAACCAGTTCATTGAGACGTGCGCGCCGTGGGTGATTCCCTACATCGGCGACCTGATTGGGTACCAGTCCATTAAAGGCATCGCGGCCTCGGTGGACGATCCGCGTTCCGAGGTGGCAAATACCATTTCCATGCGCCGCCGCAAAGGCACGGTGCTGGTGCTGGAACAACTGGCGCGCGATGTAACCGGATGGGGAGCACACGCGGAGGAATTCTTTCTGCGGCTGGGCGCGACGCAATACGTGAAATGCGTGCGGCTCGGCAATCACTATGCACCTGACGTCCGAGGCTGGAAGCCGCGAGCCTTCCGCAACAGCGCATTCAGCACCATGGCACGCAAGGTGGATGTGCACAACCCGTCGTCGCCCAGCCTGCCACGCTACAACCTCCCTAACATTGGCATCTTTTTGTGGTCGCTGGCGGCCATGAGCGTGACCAATGGAACTCCGGCGCAGGCGGCCACCGGATCAGGATTGGTGCCGGAGTGCTACCGCTTCAGCTCGCTGGGTTACGACATGCCTCTGTTCCACGCCGCGGTTTACCAGGGCGAGCAAATCACGGCAGCGGCCACCGAGATCAACGTGCCCGACTATCTGACGCGCCACGAGCTGTGCGCCGACCTGAAGAAAGGCGCAGGCGCCAGCTACTACGGCAATGGTGCAAGCCTTTCGCTGGTCCTCAACAATCAGCTTCTGAATCCCTACCAGATCCAGGTGTGCGATCTTTCGGGAAATGACGGCGCATGGATAAACCTCCCCGCCGCTGGAAGTCTCTATGCCGCCGCCATCGATCCCAAGCTGGGCCGAATTGCGCTGGCGCCTTCCACCGACGGCTCCGCACAAAACCTCAGCGTGAGCTACCACTACGGCTGCAATGGACAGATGGGAGGCGGCGAATACGAACGCGAAAGCAGTTTCACCGTGACGGATACCGACGCGGTGTTTCCGTATCCCGACACGGATTCCTCGCCCCGTTACCACACCCTGCAAGATGCGTTCACGTTTGTCGCAGGACAAACGGCGACGCTGGGCCAGGTGGCACTTGAGATCACTTCCAGCGAGACCTACATTCTGCCCTCGGGTCCGCTGGCGGTGGATGTACCCGACGGAGCCACGGTGGAGATTCGCGCCCAGGACGGATGCCGCCCAACGCTATTGCTCGATGGCGAGATCCAGGCCTCTGGCGGAAAGCTGAGCACGCTGATAATCGACGGACTGCTGATAGGCGCGGCGGCGCAGATGACTCCGGGCTCGGCGGGAGCAGAGGCGTTGCTGGTGTTGCCGCCGAACCGGCCCAGCGGCGCAACCAATCTGCTTCCGACGCTCGAGATCATCCACACCACGCTGGTGCCCGGCTGGACGCTGGACAGCGCCGGCCATCCGACGCAGGCCGACGCGCCTGCCATACAGGCGGAGACCAGCGGTGGCGGCATTTCCATCGAGCTTTCGATCGTGGGTCCGATCCGCGCGCCGGAGCTGGTAGCGGTGAGTTTGCAAGACAGCATCCTGGATGCGACCCGCGAGACGCTGGTGGCGTACGCCGCGCTGGACGGCAGCAGCGGCGGCGCGCCCCTTACGCTCACGGGGTCCACCGTCGTCGGCAAAGTCCACGCGCAGGAACTGGTGCTGGTTTCCAACAGTATTGTCTGGGCCGAAGCCTCGTCGGGATGGATCTCCGGCCTGGTGGCAGATCGCCAACAGGCAGGCTGTGTGCGTTTCAGCTTTATTCCAGTCGGATCGGTAACGCCCAAGCGATTCCAGTGCGTGGAGCGCGCGCTGGCCGGTCCTGCGCCAGTCTTCCTCTCGCGCCGCTACGGCCAGCCGGCTTACTTAAAGTTGATTGCCTCGACCGACAACGAAGTTCGCAGAGGCGCGGACGATGAAGGCGAGATGGGCGCATTCCACTTCCTGCTGGCGCCGTTACGCGAGCAAGACTTGGAAATTCGCCTGCAAGAGTACACCCCGGTCGGCTTGAACACCGGGCTGATTTACCAGACCTGAGCGCCGTGCGCTCGCGCGCCTGCGCACTAAAACAGGCGCATTTGGAATTGGACCACCGCTGCTACGGCGGGAATACGCAGTAATCGCCGCCTTCGACGGCGGCAAGGAATGAGGACCGACCCATGAGCTTCGACACCAGTAGATTCACCTTCGACCCGTGGCAGGACTACTCCGAAGTCGTGATGGAACAGGGCCGCGTCCAGACCGACGCCGACTGGAATGAGTGGCTCAGTGAGCTGTCGCGGCGGCTGCGCGCAGGCACTCTGGACACCATGGGCCATGCGGTATATCCGCAGACCACGCCTAATGCATTCAAGATTGACGCGTCGGTTTCCGGCAGCGCGAATGTAATCCGCATCGGCCTGGGACGGATGTATGTCGACGGCATTCTGGTGGAGAATCATGGGCCGCTGGCGAATGCGAGTTGGGACCCGGCGCTGGCGGAGCTCTCGAACGTGCCCCAGCCGCAGCCCGCAACACCGCAGCTGCTGGATGGAACAAACTCGATCCTCTTCCAGGACCAGCCCTACAACGCCGGAGCCTCAGTGCCCGCGGGACCGGGCCAGTACGTGGCTTATCTCGACGTGTGGCAGCGTCCAGTCACCTACATTGAAGATTCGTCGCTGATCGATGTGGCCATCGGCGTGGATACTACTGGCCGAGTGCAGACGGCGTGGCGCGTGGGCTTGCTGCCCTTGCCCGGTGTGATCGTCGACGGCAAGGTCACCGGCAGTGCGTCGTTTAGCCCCGGCGATCTGGTGACTCAGGCCGGTAGCGGAACGGCGACCGCGATCGTCATCGGCGCAGTCCCCACCGCCGGACCAATGATATTGAGCCTGGTAAGCGGGACGCCCGACGCAACCGACATCTGGTCGAACTCCGGTGGGGCGCAGTTCACGCCCAGCGCCGCACCCATCGACATGGGCTCGTTCGTCGACGGGTCGGTCACCTCCGGAACGTTGCAAGCCGGCGAAGAAGTATTGCAAGAGGGCACTGGCGCATCGGCAATCCTAAGTGAAACTGTGCCTTCAGCCGGACCGATGATTCTGGGGTCCATCTCTGGAACGCCGGCGGCGTTTGCGCCCTGGGTGGGACAAACGAACGGCGGCGTGTTTACCTCGCTGTGTCTGCCGTCGGGTTCGGTCTCAACCATCGCCGGCGGCGTATCCTCGGGCACATTTGTTGCAAACGAGCAGGTGGTACAGAACTCGACCGGGGCGTCTGCGAACCTGATTGGCACCGTGCCCGCATTGGGGCCTATGGTCATCGGCGCCATCACGAAAACACCCGACGACAACGACGACTGGGTGGGCCAGGCAAGCAAGGCCACCTTCACGCCCGGCGGCGATCCGGTCCCATCGGGATGGAGTTGCTCGACCCCGGATTATTCCCTTCCCTGGCCCGCCAGCTCAGGAACTCTAACCACGCAGCCGGTCAGCTCCAACCAGACCGGGCCCTGCTGCCTGAGCACCGGCAGCGGATACACCGGCCCGGAGAACCAGTTCTACCGCATCGAGATTCATACCCCGGGCGGCGCAGGAGCCGCGGGTGCAACCTTCAAATGGTCGCGCGAGAACGCTTCCGTGCAGACTGCTGTCACCGCGATCTCTTCCGCATCGAATTCGCTCGGCGCGCCCAGCAACGCTTTGACCGTACAGAGCCTGGGTCGCGATCAGGTGCTGGGTTTTACCGCCGGCGATTGGATTGAGATTACCGACCAGACCCACGACAACAACTGCCAGCCGGGCGAGTTGTACAAGATCGACCGAGTGCTTGTCTCGGAGTCTTCCATCGTTCTCACCACTCAGCTCTCCGCCAACTTCACCTCCACTACGCTTGGGGCCAACGCTTACACGCGCATCGTGCGCTGGAACCAGTCCGGCCAGGTTTACAACGTAGTGTCTGGCAAGCAGCAGCCTTACTACAATCTGGATGCATCGCCCTCACCGGGAGCGCTGCCCAACGGCTGCGGTGGGATTCCCGTGCCTACGGACGGCTCGCCCATCGTCCTGGAAAACGGGGTCGCGATTTCCTTCGGTCTCTCCCTCGCCACCGGATGCATGCAGGCGATGGACTACTGGAACTTTACCGCGCGCACCGCCGACGGTTCCATCGAGACGCTTACCAACGCACCGCCGCGGGGCGTGACGCATCACTACACCAAGCTCTCCGTGGTGACCTTCGGCGTCTCCACCACGCCATCGGCAAGCGATTGCCGCACGGAGTGGCCACCAGCATCCTCCGGCGGCGATTGCGGCTGCTGCTGCACGGCTACGGTGGGCGACGGCACCACCAGCCACGGCCAGTTCACCACAATCCAGAAAGCAGTGGAGTCGCTCAAGCACGGCGGCGAGGTCTGCATTCAGCCGGGCAATTACTACGAGAACGTCGTAATCGAGGGCAAGCGGGACATCACGATTCGAGGTTGCGGCCCGCGGACGCGCGTCTACTCACAATCCCTGCAACCGAGCGGTAGCGGAGTTTCGGGAGGCGGCGCTACCGGCGGCACGATCGCAAACATACCAGCCGTCTTCACCATTGTGAGCAGCGCACAAATCACGCTTGAGTGCTTCAGCGTTACTGCCGCTGCGGGCGAAGTGGGTGTGCTGATGGACCAGGCGCGGGCCGCGAAGGGCACCGGCATCGAACTGGACCAACGGTTTCTTCTGCCGGATTCGGATATCACCATCCGCGACCTCGACCTCTCAGCCTCCACCAGACCGGCGATTGCGGCGCGCGACATCAGCGACCTCACCGTCTGCGACAACCGGATCGTGATGAAAGACGTAGCCAGCCTCTTTCCCGCCGTATACCTGTCGGGAGATGCGATCCATTTCGAGCGCAACCTCGTCCAGATTGCATCGCGCTCCGTGTTGAGAGCGGAACCGCTGCCGGTAGTCACAGCAGTCACCAGCGATCCAGCGGCAAGCGAGTATACGGCCAGAATGATGGTGGAGAGCACCAGGAAAACGCCGCAAGTGCTGGCCGTGGGCGGCGTGCAGGTTGCCGGACCCTCGAACGATGTATGGATCGTCGAGAACGAGATTGACGGTGGCACCCGGAACGGCATCACCCTGGGCAACATCATCTATCTCGACGGCAAAGGCAATGGCGACGGACAGCTGGTGGGCGTGTTGACGGAGACGGAGGATTCGTGCGCCCGCGGTGGTTCCGGCACCATTCCTGGCACCACGGGGGGCGGCAAAACCCCTACGCCGGTCGCAGCCGGAGGCCGCATTCGCGACCTCCACATCCTGCGCAACCGGATTCGAGATGTTGGCATGTGCGGCATTGGCCCTGTGGGATTCTTCGACCTCAAAACCACGCGAGAAATCGTCTCCCTGGAAAACGTGCTCATCGCTGAAAACATCCTGGTGAACACGCTCACGCGAAACGTGCTGGCTGCTGCCGTGAACGCATCGCCTTATGGATACGGAGTGATCAGCCTGCCCGATGTGCTGAACCTGATCATTCGCGACAATGTCGTTGCGAACTATGGCGTTTCCCCGGGTGCAGAAGTGTGTGGCATCTACGTCCATCACGGCGAAGGGATCGAGATTGATAGCAACCAGATTCGCGAATCGCGCGACCTGTCGGATTCAGGCGGTGTGAAGTGGAGCAACTATGGAGGCAAGCGTGCCGGAATCTACATTGACCTGGCCACGCCGCCGGTACTCGACACATCTTCGGGCTCCGTCTGGACTGAATCCGTGAAGATGGTTTACGCCGCCGACCCGAGCGACGAGTATCGCTATCAGCCGCCTGGCTACGCGCCTGGTTATAGCGCGCTACGCATTGAGAACAATACGGTGCGAGTCGCATTCGGCCTGGCCCTGCAGGCTCGCGGCACCGGCCCATTCTCGATTCAGGGCAACCACTTTAGCACCGGCGGCACCGTTGCGACGGACTCCGTAGGACTGCGTGAGCTCGACCTCAAATCGCCGGACCTTGCCGAAATCGATACCATGTTGGGCGCACTGACGGTCTCAATCATGAACATGGGTGTGTCCCTGGACGAACCCGATCTCCTGGACAGCTTCGAAAGCCTTTCCGCCGGCGACGTCTACACCAAGGATCCGACCAACAGCGTTTCCGTCACCGACGGGACAGTGCTGTTCGCCAACAACATCTGCCAGCTGATGGCCCAGTTGAATTACGCGCGCGGAGTTTCTTCGGTGTCCATTTTCACGCTGGATCACGTGATGTTCACCAACAACCAGCTCTGGATGAATGGTCCGCCCGAGACGGCGAAGGTAGATGCCTACTTGTTCGGTGCCTCGGCGCAGGCCGTGGCCAACCGGCTCCAGGAATCGACCAAGGCCGTGACCTACTCGGGCTACTCGTTCGGAAAAATGAACGTCACTTCACAGAACCTATCGACTTATTGCTTCAAGTCGCGCGCCTCGAAGGCGGAGTGGTGGATCCAAGCGCCCAACGTCGCCATGCATTTTGCCAAATGCGAAAGAGGATACCTTAGTACTGCCTAGCCCGCGTTGAAAGGAATTGATTATGGCGAATACTGCCGACGCAACTACAAGCCAGAACCCGGTTGACGACTTGAATAGTCTGACTGAGACTGTCGCCGCTGCCGCCGATCCGATAGCCGCGGACGCGGTGTCGACTCTGGGTCTCATTCAGCAGGCCAGGCTCTCGAATCAGACTCGGGCCGCAACCCTGACCGTGGCAACCTATGGGAAAGATTCCGCCCAGGCTACCGCAGCCAAGCAGGCCGTAACCACCACCACGGCGGCAAGCGCACGCCTCACGGTGCTGAGCCAGCAGGTGACGACTCCCCAGCCGGCGGTTTCCGCTACGGGCTGGGCACTCCACGGACGCATGTATTCCAGCGACCTCACGCCCCAGGCCGGCTACGCGGTCTTTCTGGTTGACGCCCAAAAGAACTATCTAAGCGATTATGGATTCTCCTACACCGACGCGACCGGATATTTTCTGCTCTCGTACAGCGGCGGCGCGGCGACCGCACAGTCAGCGGCGGCCGAAGCCACTACCGCGGTGGCCAGCCAGGACACCGCGGCAACGCCGACGGCTTCCGCAGCCCAGCAGTTGTTCCTGCAAGTCACCGATGCAAACGCCAACCCGGTTCTGCTCAGCCAGACTGCTTTTGTGCCGGTAGTGGGCCAAGCCACCTATCAGGCAGTCACACTGCCAGCTGGAGCGGCCAAGCTGGGCGATCTGCCGGCGGAGGTGCGGGCTGTCGCGCTGCCGCCGATCGCCGCCAAGACAGCGGCTTCGGAAACCGCGAAAGCAACCAAACCGGCGGCTGCAAAGCAAACGAAGGGTTAGACTTCAAATCCGTTTGCGCCGCATTCTCGATGAGGCCAGCGCTGCGCGAGGACATTGCGCCCGGGTGCAGTCGTTGAAATCAACGGCTGGAGCCATCCCATTTACGATGTAAGCGGCTACAATAAACATTCTGCATGGGAGGCGAGAGGAGTTGAAGCATCAGAAGTTGTTGGCTTCGCTGCTGGCGGTCGTCTTTCTGGCTGCGGCGGGAGCCCAGTCCAAGCCAAGTGAAACGCCCGCCCTCTCACCCAAAGAAAATTCGCTTCAGTCACCTGACGCCGGACTGCCTCTGACCTTCGAGCGCTACACCGGGGACTTGGATTCAATGGTGAAGCGCGGGAACATTCGAGCTCTGGTGGTGTACAGCCGCACGGGCTTCTTCTATGTGGACGGGCGTCCTGAAGGCATTGATTACGAGGCGCTGCAATACTTTCAGCAGTTCGTGAATCAGAAGCTGCCTGAGCGGCAGCATGTGGAGATTACGTTTATTCCCGTCCGCCCCGACCAGATTGAAACGGCCCTGAAGCAGGGCGTGGGTGACCTGGTTGCATACCAATTGGTGGTAACTCCCGAGCGCGAGCAGCAAGTCGCCTTCTCGGTCCCGGTACAAACCGGTGTAAAACAGATTGTCGTTACGCAGAAGGATTTTGGCCGCCTGTCATCGTTGGCAGACCTGAGCGGTAAGAAGGTCTTCGTGAATCCACTTACCGTTTATTACGATAACCTGGAAAAAGTAAATGACTCGCTGCGGAAACAGGGCAAACCGCCGATCCTGATCGAGAAAGCCGACCCGAACCTGATGGATGAAGACCTGCTGGAGATGGTGAATGCCGGCATACTGCCGGCAACGGTTACCCTGGGCGAGCGAGCTCAGCTCTGGGCAAGCGTCTTTCCGAACATAACTCCGCAGCCGAAACTGGTCATCGCCGAAAATGGAGATCTGGCATGGGCGATGCGCAAGAACAATCCTGAGCTGAAGCAACTGGTGGATGAATTTGCCAAGACGCGCGCCGTGGGGACGTCATTTGGAAATACTCTGATGCGGCGATATCTGGAGAGCAATCAGTGGGTGAAGAATCCCACCACGGCGGCCGAAATCAAGAAGTTCGAAGCGACGGTTGATTTATTTAAGAAGTATTCATCCCAGTACGGCTTCGACTACCTCATGGTCGTGGCCCAGGGATACCAGGAGTCGACGCTGGAACAATCTGCGAGAGGCCCAACTGGGGCGGTAGGGATCATGCAGGTGAAGCCGTCAACCGCGGCGGCGCCGCCCATCAGCATTCCAGATGTATGGAGCGCGGAAAACAACATTCATGCCGGAGTCAAGGTCCTCAATTCCATTGCGAGTACATACTTCAACGACCCCAAGATCGATCCGATGAACCGTCTGCTATTTACCTTTGCGGCTTATAACGCGGGGCCGAATCGCATCGCGGAGTTGCGCAAGCAAGCGCCCGCCCAGGGACTCGATCCGAATAAGTGGTTTGAGAATGTCGAGCTGATGGTCGCCCGGAACGTGGGGCCGGTGACGGTGCAATACGTCAGCAATATCTATAAGTATTACGTCGCCTACAAACTGGTCGTCGAGCAAGGACAGTCTCTACAGTAGCTCGCTTCGATTTCTGCTGCCTGGTGGTCTCAGGTCCGCTCATTGCCTCGTAAAGTTACTTTTTGCTCCGAACTCGCCGAACCTTATCGATGGGGGACGCAGGGCTGGCTTGCAGACAACGGCGAGCAATCGTCGCGGTTTCCCAATTCGGGACGAACTCTCGGTGATTTTCTCATCTTAAGTTTCCATTATTTGTTAACCTTTTTGCAGTGTGAAAATGGAGTCTGCGGAATCCCCCAACCTCACACTCACTCTTCCATCGCACTTGCAGCGGATAGGACATTGACATGATCCGCGCAGGACATTCTCCAGAAATTTCCCGAGCTGTTTGGCACGCAAGAGGTAAACGGGCGCGAAGTTGATATCGAACAGATGATTGCTGCGCTCACCGAAGAGCTACGCCCGGAAATAGCCGCCGCTCTTACCGCCCGCCGCGAGTTGCTGCAATCCAGCCAACCTGTTCGTGAGCGCTATGCGTGGCCCGATGGGAATGACGAGTTCGAAGATCCCGTCACCGGAGATCGCTGGACGCAACGCCAGATCGTTCAAGGCATGATCGACAACTTTCTGGGTACCGATAGTAAATGGCGCTGGCGGCTGAACGACGAGGTATCCATCCCTGATGATGTTCATCCCGCTGAACAATGCGGGGCTGGAGCTGACGGGACCATGGCATCCGCTGGACATGGCTTTCAACGCGCTGAACAGCGCGGCGCCGATGAACATGCCGGATTTTGAAGATGCCTCGCCGCCGCATTTCCGGCCCGACGGCTCTGCCAGCAGCGAACCCGTCGGCGTCTTCGCCGCCCTGCAAAATGCCAAGGAGATTTTCGAGGGTCGTTGGACTGAGCGCGCTTACGAAGTGACGAAGAAGGGCAAGGTGCGGAAGTACCGGATCAACAACCCTCCTTCCAAGTGGCCGACGCGTCTGGTGCGACCGCCCAGCCTCCACGTACTTTACGACCACATCACCGTCGGGGATCAACCGGTACCTGGCGCAATTCCCATCATCGTGCTGTGGGTCGTCAATAATTACGATGCGCTCAAGAAGCTCGGCACCGGAGCATATTTTTACATTCCGAAGATTCAGACGCCGCAGGAAGCGCTGATCTTTGAAAAGCTATTGTCGCGCGTGGAAGCCATGATTGGCGTGCCGGCCGGCACGTTCAAGATCAAGATGCTGTATGAGGAAGGTAATGCAGGTCGCTTCTCTGCCGGCGATTGCCTGGGTATTGCGCCGTCGCCTGCTGGGAACCAATGTCGGCCGCTGGGATTATCTGGGCAGCCTCATCGAGATGTGGAAGGACGATCCGAAGGGCGTTTTTCCCGATCCGCAGTCCATCGGCATGGCGACTCCGAACATGATCGCCTACCAACGCTTCAATGCGCTGACGATGCTTATGGCCGGCATGAAGAACGGCGAGCTTACCAACGGCTGCGCCGATCGGCGGGATGGCTGCGGTCATGATCTATCAGACCAGCGACCCTTATGGCCGTGCGCGCTACAACCCGCTTGCCCTCCGGGCCATGGCAATCGATAAGCTGCGCGAGCGTCTGCTGGGCTTGATGTTTGTGCCCGAGGCGCCGCTTCACGGCGGTCAACCGCCGACCCTGCAAGACATTCTCGCCGGCCGCGTCGAAAGGAAAGCTGTATGACGCCTATCGCCAGAGCTGGGTAGCCAGTCCCGGAGCCAGCTTACGTGGAGGCAGGCAATGTGCCCTTGCGCGCCTCACTTGAGCAATTGCAAGCCATCATCGATGCCCCGCAGGAGACGGTGCAGGTGAACGGCAAGCCCGTGCCCACCGTCGCCAGCGGCCTCATCGATTCGGAGCGCAGCTTGTTCCAGAGCCGCGGTTTGCTGAACGCCGCAGGGAAAGATCACGCCTTCAGTGGTCGCGAAGGAAGCGGTCGATACGCCGGAGAAGATCCTCAGCCAGGAACGCTGGGAGGCGATTTATGGCGTGCCCAAGGGTGACGTCACCATCGAGCATATTCAGCATTCGTTCTACATGGCTGCGAACTACGGCTACCAGATCCTGAACGGCAACTTCGCCGCCGCGATTGACGATTACGAGCTCGGCCTGCGCTTCATGAACGATCTGGCAACCTATCGCATCTACGTTTCCTGGCTATGGAGCCTTGTTCAACACCAGGCCGTCATTACCAAAGATGGCTATCTGAAAGCGCCGAAGCTCACCGAGGACGGCGTGGTTCCGGCAATCAATGTCTTCGCGGTGAAAGCCGGCACGCGCTTCACTCCTGAGCTGTTCGACAAAGTGTGGGAGCTCCACAACGAATGGACGCGGGCGTTCTTCGCCGAACTGGATCGCAGCGGCGATCCCGGCCGCTTTGACCGCAGCAAAGCGCCGCTGATCATGGACCTGTTGAGGCGACAGTTGCGGTCGCCCCAGATACATCCAGCACAGTGCAAGAGTGCTGTTCAGAGTGGCGCAGGCGGATGAGCGGCTGCGGTCGCAGATACTAGACGCACTCTTTGATCTCTCGCGCGAGGAAATCGTCAAACGCGTGGAAGCCGGCACCATGGATAAGGCAGCATTGGCTGCGCACGATTACGTCTTCGACATCTTTTGACCCAGGGCCCGGTGAGATATTTCCGCCAGCCCGCCAGTTCGTCCCGGTGTAAGGCTTCAGGCGTGGGTGACAAACAGCAGGACATTGGAGGCGACGATCAGCGCGTAAACGCCGCACACCACCCATAGCCGTTTCAGGCTTTTCGTGCGATACACGAGCAACGCAATAAATCCCAACACCAGCAACTTCGCCGGCCACAGGCCTAACTCGCGCACCAGCGGGTTGAGTTCCATCACGCCAGGTATTTTCAGCACCATGCGGGTGGAAAGCAGGTCGCCGACTTGCAGCAGGCCGAGAACAAGAAACGGGATGATTTTGGGGCTCAGGTGGATAGAATGGCGGGGTTCAATGGTTATGATATTGGTCTCTGACATGAGGCGGCCCACCTTGATCTCAGGTTCTTGGCTGCGGTGAGCGCCTCGGGGACAGGACTCACTCCTCCAACTACTTCGGCAGCCGGCGGCGTGAACTTTACGGCGATGCGCTGCACAAAGTAATAAGTGTGATGGAAAACGGATAAGGAAGGTTGGCCTTCTGCCCGACGTTTAATTTTGCGCTGGCGGAGTTGAAAGGAGTGAGCTAAGGATGGGGGCAGAGGTCGAGAGGGTTTAACCAGAAGTTCAGGTCGTCGGTCTTCACGCTCCAGAAGGTCCTGCCGGGATACACTTGGCACAACTCACGGTCGCTTGCGGTTCCCTTTGATCGCGCCCACAGAATCTTCTGCGAGTCGAAGTCCGCCCCATTATGCACCAGTTCATCTCCCGGATAATGGCGTTCGAGGTCGTAGGAAACCAAAACCATCTGTTCCCCTGGTTTACCTTCCAATTGCTGGGTGATCAGCCTTCGGGTATCGGGAAAAGCGAAGCTCGAATTGATGGCAGCACTCCCGGTCTGCCTGGTCAGCGACGCCGCCACAACCGTGAAGCACACCGCGACGACAAACGCCCGCTCCCCATCCCTTCCCTGCTGCCAGAGATAACGTAGCCCCTCGACCGCAAATAAATAGCCAGCGACAGTCGCGGGCGCGGCATAGTGCGGCATGGTGTAGATGCAAAGGGCGAGGGCAATAACCATCGCCAGCGTAGCAAGCGCCACAATCCGCATGCGTGGCTGGACCACGCTCGAAATCAAGCCCAGCAATACAGGGAACGTTAGGGCCGGACCCACATAGAAAAACCAGTCGGCCAAAAGGCGCGCGCCCAGCAGACTCATCAACCCCGAAATTGATTTGGTTTTCTGGTAGCCATATTCCTCTTCCGTAAGTTTGAAGAATTTTGCAAAGACCGGGTCGTGGAATGTGGGATTGGGGTTAGGCCGTTGCCACAGAAACAATGGGAGTGGGGAATAGGTGCGCTCGTTCAGAATATGGGGTAGCAGAAAAGGATTGCCGGTAGTGCGCTGATTGTAGTATCCCATCATCAGCACCCCAGCCACTCCGATAACGGCCACGGGCAGCACGGTGAAGCGAAACCTCGCTTCGCCTGAGTACACGGCCCGCACTGACTTGTAGACAAAGTACAGCAGGAGCGGAACTGAGAATGCGAAGCCTTCGTATGGCCGTGAGGTAGCCAGCATCAACAAGGAAACCGCGAACAGCGATGCCAGCGCCAGACGACGTCGATCGGTCTGCTGGGGTTGGAAAAGACGGACCACTGAGCCCAGAGCGAGCGCCCCGCCCAGCGCCGCCATCGACCCGCCCCAATAGGAATTCATCCAATACGACAATAGAGCGATGCGAACTACCGCCAGCAGTCCGCCCAGCAGGGCCCAGCCCGGAGGCACAAAAGCTTGCAGCGTCCAGCAGATTGCGCCGCATAAAGCCGCGGTGCTCAAGTACACGCCGACCCATGGCTGATGGAAAATAATCTCCCCAAAAGCCAGAACCAGTCCCTGCGAAACGGGATATTTGGAGTGATAGGTTGGGGTCAGGTTTACATGGAAGGTTTCAAAGTGTTGCCATGCCGGAGGAGTTGGATTCGTAAGCCGGTGATGGGAGAAGGTGTCAGCCATCAGCAAATAGCTGTATTCGTCGTTGATGCGAGGCCCGGGAACGCCGATGAAAGGCAACAGAAGGGCACGGCCGAGGAGTGCGACCGCAACGACAAACAGCGCAGACCGCAAATTTACGGCGAGTATCGCGTTCAGCCATCTCGGAGGTCTTCCGGATGGCAGAAAGCGCAGGCCGCCGAGTGCGATCAGGAACACGGCCAGAAGCAGGCAGCTTTCCACTGCCAGCATCCGCAGACCGTGAATCGGCACATAATTCATAGGCGGATATTTTCGCAGAGGTGCAGGTGCAAAGCGTAAGGATAACAGCCCGCGGCTGCGGGTCTTGCAGCGGAATGCGGCGAGATTTGGGGGGCCTGGATCTTGTGCGGATGTCTGTCACTGCCCGATGGCGCTTAAGGCTCCGGATCGGTCATCGTCAGAAAGGACGGCAGCATCCATCGACGACTGATCCCATCAGCACCATTACCCCTGGTTCAGAAGGGCAGGCGGCGAGTCTGCACGGAAGGATAAACTCAGCCGAGCAGGCGCTTCAGTTGTCGTCGTCGGTGTCGGAAACGAAATATGTATTGACCGCAACCATGAGAGCTTCGCGATCCACCCGAGGTTCGCGCTGCTGGTAACGTGCAGCCCAGCGCACCTGATTCACGATGTCGCGAGGATGGCAGGCGCGCAGCGGTTCTTTGAACTTGCTGCGGATTACCCCGATTAACTCATCGATGGTGTCAGACTCACATTGCAGCCCGAGATCGCCGCAGACCTTGCGAAAGATCTCGTGGAATTGGTGCTCGGAAACGGTGCCGACTTTGATCTTGGTCTGGATTCTGCGCAGGAATGCGGCGTCAGCCAGTTGGGCCGGCTCCAGATTGGTGGCGAATACAACAATCAGCTCGAATGGAATCTCGACCTTTTTCCCTCCGGCCAGGGTGAGGAAGTCAATTCGGCGATCCAGGGGAACGACCCAACGGTTCAGCAACTCTTCTGGACGCACGCGCTGCCGTCCGAAGTCATCGATGATGAGGATGCCATTGTTGGCCTTCATCTGGACGGGAGCCGCATAAAATCGGGTGATCGACGTTGAGTTGCAGCTCCAGCATTTCAATAGTAAGTTCCCCGCCGACCAAGACCGTAGGACGACGGCAAAGTACCCAACGTTCATCATTGCCGTGGGCGACGGCGCCCTCGACTTTGTTGTGAACATGAGGGTCGTAGACGGAAATAATCTGGCTATCGACCTCGACCGCATAGGGTATCCACACCGGGTCAGTTGCGACGGCGTGCGAAAGAGCTATCGCAATCGTGGTTTTTCCTCCGCCAGTGGGGCCGTACAAGAAAATCGAGGTGCCCGAATTCAGCGCCGTACCAAGTTTTCCCAGCATCTTCGCGTCAAGCACCAGATGGGAAAAAGCACGCTCGACCTCAGGCAGGTGTACTTCCGTGCCGCCCACACCTTGCTGGCGAACGCGTTGAATGTAGCTCTCCAGTGAAACCGGGGTGGCGCCGGTGTACTGGTTGAGGGACAATAACTCCAAAGCCCGAGACCGACCGCGAGAAGTGATGGCGACCTCAGCAATATTCCCGACCATACCCGTCACTTCGCAGAGCTGTTCGGTACGCAGCCGGCGGAACAGTTCGTCCACCACTCGGAACGAGAGCCGCAGCTTCTTGGCCAGTATCTTCAATGACGAGGAACCGTCAATGTAAAGGTTTTTTAGCGCCAGGTCCTCCAGGACCGCTCTGGGTACGCCAACGTCCACAACCGTTTCCGGGGCTGGCGGTACGACAGGCAGAGGCACAGTTTCGACGGCATACGGGACGTGATCCATGGAGGCTCCTCAGCGCAGCTTGGCACAAACAAGGAGTTCAAATATACAACAACCGACCCCCTTGTCGGCAGCGAAAACAAAGTTTGCATACGGCGCGGCGGCAGACACCGTCTGACTTCGAATTGGCTCGGGATTATGGTTGAACCGCGGTTTCCGGCACTGGCTGCATCTCACGCTTGAGTTGGCCTTAAAGAGCTCGCCTGCGAGGGCGAGCGACGCGATGGTTTTCCGAACGAGAATGGTCCACGGACTGCCGGCCAGCATTGGCGAACGGCGGGGTGGCGAACCATTCTGGGTACGGAGGGTTGGGGTCCGGGTACTGCTAGAATGCGAGCTGAAACGTGGCCCCGACAGGTAGGTGGGCCCTGAGATATCGGCGATTCGGCAGCAGGAGCGAAGTTTACCCATGGCGAGTGGTAATCAGGTCTTGATGTCGACAGCCCCAACGGACATTCCGGATCAGGAGCTTGACATGAGTTCATTAACGCCTTCGGCTCTTGCGTCTCTGGACGATGCTTTGGTGCTGCCGTTTGAAAGCGTGGAATATCTCCGGGCTGGCAAGTCAATCGACCTCGCAGAAATCATCCAGGAACTGGAGACGGCCGCCGAATCCGGCCAGGCCCTGCGGGCTTTGGTATCGGCGGAGTTTCCAGAGGCGTCCTGGCAGAGTCGCGCAGAGCTGGAAGCACTTCTGGAAAAGACCCAGCAAAAAGGGGCAGAGCAAGCAGGCCGTTCCGAGCAACTGCACTCCCCTCCTGTGATCGTCGCGACCGAAACCGAGTTGGTGCCGGACGCGGTGGCGTCGGAGGCGGTGGCGTCTGAGGAGTGGTGTCGGAGGCAGTGGTGTCGGAGGCGGTGGTGGCGACCGGCTCCACTCTTCCTCCAGCAGAGTATACGGGACAAACTTCTGGTGAGCTGGTGGGTACGAACCCACTGTTTTATGGAAATACGTTCACCAATGTGTCGATGGTCCCGCGGGCTGAGGCTGATCCACTGCAATCCCGGCAGCGCAGAGTGATGAGTTGGATGACCGCGGTGGGCGCATTAGTAGCGGCCATCGCAGTGATCGCTTTCGGAATCAGCCTGGAGAGGCAGCTGGGAAAATTACATACCCAGTTGATTCAGTCCTCGGAAGCGACAACGCGGATACTGCAAGACGGAATGCGAACCGACCAGAGAGCATGGGTAGGATTAACGGAAGCGACGGTCCACCCGCTGACCGCCAACGGCGGCGGCTTCACCATCAAGCTGCAGAATACGGGCAAAACGCCGGCGCTTGACCTGCAAGTGGCGGACGTGGCCACGATAGAAGATGTCGATCAAGCCGGACCGCAGCAGGAACCCAACGTTACGTCCTCGGCGGGCACTCTGATGCCCGGCGGAGTGTACACGACCGATGTGTGGTTCACGACTTCACCCGACGCCGTGGCCGGCCTGACGAAAGATCGTTTGCGGGCAGCGAACTACGTATACGTCACCTATAAGGACGTGTTCCAAAAGACCCATGCCACCAAGGCATGTTTCTACTGGCGCAAGAGCCTGACCAGGGTGAAGCCGTGCGACACCTATAACGAATTGAACTGAGCGGGGTTCAGGCTAGTGGGTGCCGCACTCGGGATGCTTGGCCATCTCTTCGCGAAGTTTGCCCAGGTCGAACTTGCTGGTGGTTGTCGCTCCGTTGAGAAAGGGTTTGAACTCGATGGAAACCGATCCCGAGTTCAGCAACGACTGGATGAAGTTCACCCGGTCGGCGTCAGTCTTGGCGTCGTAGACGAAGGTCGAAGGATCGCTGGACGTCCATTCGGTTATCTGCTTGGTGCCGTTTATCGTCATACTAAAGACAGATTCCCCGCTCTTGGCTGAGATGTCGGAACTTTCTTCAACCAGCAACCCCCCGGGCAGGAACTTTAGAAGGTGCGAGATCTTCTTGCCTTTCTGAATGCAATCCACAGCGAAAATCGGGACTACTTCCTCGCCGGACATCAGTTGATACGGCTTCAATGCCCACACACTGAGCACGACGATGCCCTTGCCCTGGGACACATGCATCTCTTGTGCCATGCCCGGCAACGACCAGAGTAGGATCGCGACCAATCCTGCCATCTTCATTGGACAACCTCCTCAACATAATACTCATAGAGGCAAGGCGAAGCCGAACTTAAGACCGACCGGCGCTCACTTGGCAGACTACGGCGAGCCCAAAAATCCGTTGCATCCCCAGTGCAAAGAGATCATCATATGAATTATGCAGCGCTCAGTATTATTGATGTTAGCTTCGCTTACGATTTCCGTCATGATTACTGTTCCCGCGCAGGGCCAGGCGCGAGGTGGGGGAGCAAGTGTGTCTGGCGGCGGCGCGCATTTCGTTGGCGGCGGACACGGTTTTCCGAGCGGCCCTTACCGGGGCTACAACCGCTATCGCAACACCGGCGCCTACTTCATCCCCGGATATTACCCCGATTGGGGTTGGGACCTGGGGCCTTCGGAATACTATGCGGAGCCTCCGGCCCAGCCCGCGCCTCCTCCCGTGATCGTGGTGCAGAACCGCGACGATAACCGCCAGGCAGCGCCGGTTCCGCAATCGCCCAAGCTGATTGAGCTACCGGATGCGAAAGACGCTGAGGGTCCGTCCAAACCTGACTTGCCGACACTTTTCGTTTTCGCGAATGGCGAGCAACTGGAGGCCCGGCGATATACCCTGACCCCAGATTCTCTTCGGGTTGAGGTTGGGCGGCAGCAACGTACCATCGCTCTCGACAAACTCAATGTCGACGCCACCATCGCAGCCAATCGCCAACGGGGGATCGATCTGAAGTTCCCCGCCGACGGAAGTCAGATTTCTCTGGGCTTCTGATCTTCGGAGGATTAGGGCAGCGTCGTTCAGCCAACAGATCATTTTGCCGGGTGGTGCGGTTCGTTGGTGCTGTCAAAATAGCAGGCAGTGGGTGGGCTGCCGTGCAGGATTGCGTAAACTTTCACTTCAGTCCCAGACTTCGGTTGCAGGACATATCCCGCAAATCCCGCGTAACGGTTGCGGATTTCCGGGTCCGATACCGAAACCATGAGAGGCCTGAATCCTACCGCGGCCAGGCCCGTAATTCTTCCTTCGCTAGTCGCGACGATCTCGCGCGGCGGCTGGTGGTGCTTGCGGTCCCAAGCCCAGCCTGACATAAACCAACCCGGCGTAGCAGAATCTTTGAGGGGAGCGAATTCCAACCGGCCTGCGCACTCGTCTTCATCTGGCGCCGCGATCGGGAGGACCTTTTCCAATGGACTTCCAAGCAAAGAAGCATCCCAGCCCGAGAAGAGAGAGAGTTGACGCGCTCTGAAGTAGTCGATACCCAATAGAAGTTTGTCACTGCGTTCTGCAATTCCGCTTAGCAGTTCCCCGTCATAGACACCGGTGCGCAGGGCCATGCTGGCGAGATTGAGCCCGAAGCCATGCGCTCGCGCCTCTCCGACCGGGCGATTAGCCAGAATGGCGCCCCGCGCTAATACCGCCAGCAGGCATATTTGGGCCGCAAGGAACCAGGATTGCTTTGCGCGAAGTGCGGAGACATGCCTCAACAGGAGCAGCCCCAAACTGCACCAGAAAAGAAGGGCGAATGTCTGGTATCTGTTTTCCAATGCCTCCTTGACTCCGAAATTAATTCTTCCTGCGGCAGTAACCAAGGCCGTTGCAACGCAGAAAGCAATGGTAAGGACAAGCAGAAGCGCGAACGCGCGAGAAGTGCGGATGTAGTGGGGTGTCTGAAACAGCACAAGCAGGGCAACCGCCAATGCGACAACGCCGATCACTTCTGCGGCGGCAATGGAGCCCTTGACCCATGAGCTCCCGAAGTACACTGCCACATATTTCATGATGCGAAGAGGCGCAGCCAGTGAGGCAATGGGATTGGCGTGATAAGGCGGGCGAACATAGCCGTAGAAATAAAGCGAGGTGCTGACCGCGCCCGTAATGGCAAAACTGAGCACCGCAGAGAGACGCAACCGGAGGAACAGCGCTGCCGCCACCAGCAGTGGCCAGAGAAGATTTCCGTTGGCCAGCGAATAGGTGGCACACCAGGCTGCCAGGATGGACAGCCATAGGAACTTCGATGAGCCTGGGTTTCCCGGATGACGCTGGGCCTCGGTCCCATAAAGCAGCAGCCCGACGAACGACAGTGTGGCAAACAGCGGGGAAAGCACATAACAGACTTGAAACCCCATGGTGTAGTTCAGCCACGGGGCCGGAGAGAAAATACAGAAGGCCAGCAAGCCAACGCCACTACGCCACAAGGCCCCACGCCATTCGCCCAGCACTCGCAAGCTCCATGCCCACAGCCCCAAGTGCAGCAACTGGATAACCGCGATGCTGGCCAGCAGAAATACCTGGCGGGCATGAAATATTTCCAGATCGACGGCGAAGAACAACTTCTGAATGACCAGACGATGTTCGTTATGCTGGCGCCACAACCAAGCAGGAGAGAATGGGTCCTGACCTTTGGCAATGGCAGCGATGTATTCCCAGGTGTCCCACCAGGGAAGGCTGGAGTAACTTACGAGGATGGTGTAGACAGCAACGGCAATGGTGCCGATCCCGCCCAACAAAATAGCGTAGGACAAGGCGTCGGAGAGACGCGGGCCCACCAGCTTTCGGCCTTGTGCCGCCGGAACAACGCTGGCCGTCGCTGTTGCCAAAGGCAGGTTCATGCGCACCATTCACGCTCGGTGAGTGATTCTTGCACGAATGCCTTTGGTTGTCAGCCTCAGGGGCTAAAGCGCCGTTGATTTTTCGATGCTTGGGACACAGCTGAAACAGGCTGCGGAAAAAGTCGGGAAGCAGGTCCCGCGTCGGCCTGAAGAGACCGTGTCGCACCCGGTTTCGCCGCTCTGCGGCTCGGGTTTCTCCCACTTCGAGCGTGGGCTGACGTCCACGCCTAACCCCATCTCGCCGCTGCGCGGCTAGTTTGATCGGTTGCTTGGGCGCTTGTTCTAACACAAAATTTGTTTTCCGGTCGCGACACAATCTCTGAAGGCCGCGGCTTCGCTGACGAATGCGGCGAGGGATACAACGGGCAAGGGCCAAGCGTCATCTGAGAAATTGATTTGCCCTCTGGACGCGGGGTGATGATCCGCGCGAGCCAGGAGACAAATGGGGTATCATCTCAGGCATCGGACGCCTAACAGCGGAGTCCGGCTGAACCGGCTGTGGTGAACTCAGCGCGACGGAAGGCCCATCTGCTGTTGCGGCGTGATGCGACCACGTTGGTAAATTTCGTCATCCGTGAAAGGAACACCATGCAGCCCACGCCCCCAGTCCGGTGGTTGATTCTCGCCCTTACTCTAGTAACAGCGTCGCTCCCCGCCCTTGCACAAGTGGTTACGGCGATCCTTCCCACAGGCGTGGAGCCGTACGCCGCGGCGATAAACCCCACGACCAACCAGATCTACGTGGTCAACGATTGCGGCAACGATGCCACCTGCAACAGCCTGGGGACAGTGACGGTGATCAACGGGGCCAGCAATAGCACGGCATCGGTGAATGTTGGCGCCTACCCGTATTTAGCGGCTGTGGACTCGACGACGAACAAGATCTACGTGGCCAATGAGTGTGGCAACGATGTCACTTGTGGCAGTGTGGGAACGGTTACCGTAATCGATGGAGCCACCAATAACGTGGTCACCACGGTTACGGTTGGATACTATCCCTACGCCCTGGCGGTCAACACGGCGACCAATAAGATCTACGTGGCCAATCAGTGCGGCAACGACCCCAGTTGCAACAGCGCGGGAACGGTGACCGTCATTGACGCCAATAACAACTACGCCACGTCTTCGGTCAACGTGGGGATTGATCCCCAAGCCGTGGCCGTAAACCCGATGACCAACGACATCTACGTCGCCAATGCCAATTGCTTCGACTTCCCGCAGCCCTGCCCTGCCGCCGGAACGGTGACGGTGATCAACGGAAACAACAACAGCACGCAAAGCGTCAACGTAGGCGCTGCTGCCTTTTTTCTGGTCCTGAACGCGGTGACGAACAAGATTTATGTTTCCAACGATTGCGGTAACGATGTTACGTGCAGCAGCCCGGGAACAGTGACAGTAATTGACGGCGCCACCAACACCACGACCACGGTCAATGTGGGGGCTTATCCCGAAGACCTTGTCGTTAATCCATCGACCAATCAGGTTTATGTGGCGAACAACTGCGCGGATACCACGTGCAGCACCATCGGGACCACGACCGTCATCAACGCCAACAACAACTACAGCACCACGACGGTCAATGTTGCCTATCATCCGTATTTTATGGATATCGACACCTCTGCCAATAAGATTTATGTGGCGAATACCTGCGGCAACGACCCTAATTGCTTAAGTCCAGGAACGGTGACCGTGATCGACGGGGCAACCAACTCTACCCTCCCCATCGCGGTTGGAGATGAACCGCTGGCACTGGCGGCCAATTCTTCGACGCATACGATCTATGTTCCCAATATCCTGGATAACACTGTATCGGTCATCGGTGGCAGCACCAAGCTACAACTGGTGGATGTTACGCCCTGTCGTGTAGTAGATACGCGCCAAGCAACCGGTACGTTTGGCGGACCGGCTATAACCGGCGGAGCTTCCCGCGACTTCCCCCTGCCGCAAAACACGAGTTGCAATATTCCTTCCACTGCTGTTGCTTATTCCTTGAACGTCACTGTGGTACCAATTACTACCCTGGGCTACTTGACCATCTGGCCGACGTCAGAGGTGCAGCCCGTAGTTTCCACGCTGAATTCGCCGGATGGCCGGATCAAGGCCAATGCAGCCATTGTGCCGGCGGGCGTGAGCGGCGCGGTCAGCGTGTACGTCACCGATACCACCAACGTCATCCTCGATATCGATGCCTACTTCGCGCCGGCTACTCCGGAAAACTATCAGTTCTATCCGCTGACGCCTTGCCGCATCGTGGACACTCGTAACAACCAGGACCAGGGGATGCTACAGGCGGGAGTGGAACGCGATTATTCGATACCGGGAAATTGCGCGGTCCCAAGCAACGCGACGGCGTATTCGTTCAACGTGACCGTGCTGCCGTCGCCGGGCGGCCTGGATTATCTGACGGTATGGCCCAAGGGTGAGACCCAACCTGTGGTCTCTACTCTGAACGACAACACCGGGACAATCGTAGCCAACGCCGCTATCGTACCGGCGGGCAGCGAAAGCGCCACCGCTTTCTACGCTCACAGCAACAGCACCAACCTGTTGGTGGACGTCAATGGATACTTTGCGCCCGCGGGAACGGGTGGCTTGTCCATGTATCCGCAGTCGCCGTGCCGCGTGCTGGACACGCGCCAGAGCGGCAATGGATTCATCGGCGAGATTCCGGTGAATGTAGTGGGCAGCGCCTGCGCTCCGCCCAGCAGTGCGGCGGCCTACATCTTTAACGCGACGGTGGTGCCGCCGGGTCCCATGCTTTATCTGACCTTGTGGCCGGACGGCGAACAACAGCCGACGGTGTCGACACTGAATGCGCAGGATGGCTTCATCACGTCGAACATGGCCATTGTGCCGACGAACAATGGTTCCATCGACGCTTACGCCGCGGCTATGACGCAATTGATCCTCGACATCTCCGGCTACTTCGCACCGTAGAAGCTGAGTGGGCTCGATTTGCGTAAGGGTGCAGTGTACGAAGCTGTACCCTTGCCATTTTGTTTTCTGGGCTCCTACGCGTAATCTTCGCAGGGGAGAAAACGAGCCGTGTGTTTTTCAGCCACAGCGAACTTTGTAGGCAGCGGAGTTCTGGGCGCTGTCGGCGTCGTCACCTTGACGAAAGTGAAACACCGGCGTGAACTGCTGTTCGCGGCCCTGCCCACGTTATTTGCCATTCATCAGTTCATCGAAGGATTTGTCTGGCTGGGATTGGACGGGATTCTGTCGCCTGCGGTGACGCACGACATGGGGGCGGCGTTCATGTTGTATGCGCAGGGGTTGCTGCCTTTCCTGCTGCCGCTAAGCGTGCTGTTGTTCGAGGCTGACAGGAAGAGCCGCAAGCGCATGCTGCCTTTTCTGGTGCTGGGCGGAGCCACCACGCTTTATATATTGTGGGCTTTGACAGCCTACCCAACCGAGGTCTACGTCAAGGGCAATAGCATTGTGTACATGAATCAGGCGACCAACAATACCGTGGTTGCCTTACTGTACGTGATCGCAACTTGCGGTTCGCTGTTCTTCTCGAAGGTAAGGGCGATGGTGATCTTCGGCGCGGCCAACCTGGCGATTCTCCTGATCGTGATGGAGTTCAAGCGCTACGCCTTTACTTCTCTGTGGTGTGCCTACGCGGCAGTCGCCAGTATCATCATCCTCGCTTACTTCTGGAAAAGCAGCGCAGAGCGGCCATTCGCTTACGCTTAGGGAAGCTGCTTACCGATTCACTATCGCGACAGCTCTTGGATACTTAGCGCGTAACTGTTGCCGGCCGCATCGTAGAGTAGTCGCCAACATAGCTTCCCTCCCAGCGATACCAGGGTCCGCGAAAGCAGCGTTCGCGCCGGCACACTGGAGCCGCCCACAACCACGCTCGCTTTCTTGTGAAGATTTCCGGAGGCAGGATCGACTGCGACTGGAACCTTGCTCGTCTGGCTGAGCTCGTGGCAGATCAGCGCGATTGTCTGCTCCGCACTTCTGCGTTCTGACGCAAGGTTGATTGACAAATCGAGCACAGGCTGCTGGCTGGCAATTTCACCAGTTGTGTCGCGAACGCCCACGCCAACGACGGCGAATCCAGCGCCGGGTTGCTTCAGCGCTTTGAACTCTGCTTCGCCGCCGCTCTCGTTGTAGGCATCAATCACGGTGGTGAGAACGGTTCCCTCATCCGGACGGCTGTCCGGCGTGGGGCCAACGTTGAACTGCACACTGAAACCGTTTTCGCCGGGGCCGATGTTGGCGCGCCGCCGATTGGGAGGCGACGTCCGGTTCGCCGCGTCGGCAGCCGGAAGATACCGCGGATCTTCGTAGTCCACCACCCAACCATACTTTTGCTGCAAGGCGTCCACCGCCTGCAATAATGGACGTGGACCGCCGGCGTTGATGTGAACCATCTCGCCAATCTGGTAGAGCAGCGGCTTCTTCAGGGCAGAACTGGTTTGCCGAGGCGCTTGAGCAAAAGTAATCGAAGCCGGCAAGAAAATACTCAGCCAGGACAAAGCACCCACCAAGCCCACAATTTTTCTCTCAAGCTTCACTGCGGGACTCCACGCCAGGATCTCAACAGATTTGACGGCGGCGGCTGCCTCACCGCTGCGCTGCCAACAAAAAAGGGCACGGACCGAAGTCCATGCCCCTGAATCGTCGTGTTCCCGGCCCTCAAAAATGTTCCACGTGGAACGGAAACCCGAACTCGCTTTCGCTTTTGGCCGGGCCTTCAGCAGCCCGGCCACGTCATTGACCAAGCCTTTTCATCGGCTTGGCCAAGCTTACCGCTTTGTGATCTGCTTCTGCACCGCCGGCTGCCTCTGACCGGCCTTGTTGGCATGGCCCGGCCCCGACTGGTAACTGTACTGGTTGTAGTACCACTGGCCATTGATCAACGTCCACATCGTGGCATAGACCTGCGAGCCATTGTTCGGCATGTCATTTACCGTTTCGCTGAACGTGCTGTTGTTCAGCTGGCCCGACTGGTAAATGTCGTTGCCGCCTTGAGTGCTCCCGATGTCCAGCCAGTAGCCTGAAGCGCCGTTGCCCGCACTCCAGTCGAATGTGACCGAGGTGCCGTCGACTTCGGTGTTATTCGTCGGCGACGTAATCACGGCGTAGTTGCTGGCCCCACCAGATGCGATGTAGCTGTACTGGTTGTAGACCCATTGACCGCCGACATAGGTGAACAAGGTCACGTAGATGGTGCTGCCATCGGTTGGCAGTCCAGTCGCCGTGGTGGTAAGTGCGTTGCCCAGATTACCTGAGCTGTAGTAGTTGTTGCCGCCCGGTGCGTTACCGGCGGTCAGCCAGTAGGCCGAGGCGTCCGCGCCCGCGCTCCAGGTGAAGACCTGGGTGCTGCTGGTCAGGGTTGAGCCGTTGCTCGGCGAGGTGATAACGCCCAGGCCGCCGTACGCCGTGTAGGTGTACTCGGTATACGCCCACGTACCGGCGATCTCGTACCACCAGGTGACGTAGACGGTGCTGCCGTTATCGGGCAGGTTCTTCAACGTCAGGCCGCATCCGTTACTGGAGAGCGGACCAGACTGGAGGTAATTGTTCCCGCCATAGGTAGAACCTGCGTCTACCCAGTAGTTGGAAGCGCTGGCGTTGGGATACCACGAGAGGGCAACACTGGTTGCACTCAGTGTCGACCCGTTAGCCGGGTTGAAGATTCCCGGCGAAGCGTTCGGCAGCCACGCGCAAGCCGTTACTAAGTTCGTCGCGTTGGGACTGCCGAGTCCCGTCGCCAAGTCATAACCAGGCGCTGCGCCGTAGGCGGGCTGGTAGGTTGTGGGGGCGGTCCCGATGGTGGAGTTGGCCACGGCAACTGCGCCGGTGCCCAGGACCAGCCAACGTGATCGGAGTCTCCGGCTGGTAGCCCGAGCCGCCGGTCGTTATGTGATGGCGCTGACGTAATTCGGGCCCTGGCCCTTGGTAGTGTTGGTGATGTAGACGTAGAAGGCGTTAAACTCCGTGGCCGTGCCGAACTCCGTGATGAAGTTGCCGGCCGCGCCCGCCGCCTCGCGGTAATCGTGACCGTGCTGGTCGAGCGCGTTGCGAGTCGCGAGAGAGCAGCGCTCCCGATGCGACGTTACCAGGTTCGATGCCATGGCGTGGTGGTCGCTCCCGTCAGCGTGTAGGGTCCGCAGGTAGTCGACCCGCCGACAGGGACGTTGGTCAGGATGATCGTGTCGCCAACCGCATCGGTGCTCTCCATCGCAACCGTCCATTTGGCGGTGGTTGAGGCGGCAGTGACCGCTGCCGTGCAAGTAGCCTGAGTACCGCCCGCCCAAAGGGTGGTACCGGTCGGCGACTTGTAGGGATTAACGTTGGTCGGCCCCGCGATGGTACAGGTCGGCGCGGTGGTATAACCCGAGCCTCCCCAAAGGACGGTGCCGCCGGTAACAGCGTCAGTGCTGTCGACGCCGTGAGTGCCGGAAGGCTTGTAGCAGTGGTGCTTCTTCCAGCGTGCCGTTATCCTCGCAAGCCAGGTCGATATCGCCCTGGGTTACGTCGTTGAAGGCGCATCCCGCGCCCGACCCCGTGCTCGAGTTGCACGCAGTGCCCTGGAACGTCCCGCCAGCCGTGCCGTACTCGTTCTGCGCGATCTGGTAGTAGATGGGATTGGGATTGCCCCAAGTCTCACCGGTCTCCTGATTGATCAGAGACTGGATGGCCGCCATGGTGGGAGAAGCGATGGAAGTTCCGCCAAATCCTGACCAGGTGCTCGGTTGACGCCGGTGCAGGACGCCGCTCCACCCGAGGTCTGGGTCGGATCGGACCAGCAAACCGTTTCAAAGTGTCCCCAAACGCCGTTGGCGGCAAACATGGCCACATCGGGAATATCGCGCACGCCGTCAGAGGGGCTGCCATAGACAGCCAGACCGCCGGCCAGCGCCGCGCCCGATTGGAACGAGGGTTTGGGCAATCCCTGGCACTCAGGATCGGATATGCCGTCGGCGCCCTGATTCGTGCCGCCCTGTTCCCGAGAAGCAGTTGCTCGCGCCTCCGCTGCCCGCGCCGGCAATCAGGTAGCCACTGGTCGTGTCCCAGGGACTGGTGTTGCACAGTGCCCGTGGCTCCATAGGTCGTAAAGCTGCCGCGAGCAACCTGCGAGATCAGTACGTTGGCGCAGGCATCGTCCCAGGGCATTTCCGGAATGTACGACAGAGCGGAGCCATAGCCCGCAGTGTTCGACGCATTCCAGTAGTTGCTGAGTGGCGCTCCACCGTTCCATTTCGAGTTGTAGACGTCCTCGAAATCGGTTCCACCTACGGATACGTTGAAGGGTGTGCTGGTCCATCCGCTGATGCCCAGGCTGGCAACGTCATATTCGGAGCCGACCGAGAAGTCGGCGGAGCAACTGGATGGGCCTTCATCGCCCGATGCGCCGAAGACCGAGATGCCCAAAGCCGCTGCCTGCTGGTAGGTGTTGTAGAAAGCCTGGTTGCCGCCGTTACCGTTGAAGGCTTCGCAGACGCCGTAGCTGATGCTCATGACGCCAGGATACGGACCGGGTCCGTTAACCAGGTTCTGCATGGCGATCAGGCCGCCGAAGGTGACCGTGCCGCCTGCGCACGAGATCAGCTCAATGGCTGCGCTGGGCGCAACCGAACTGGCTACTTCCACGTCGATGGCGGCTTCGCCGTCATCCGCGTTGGTGCCGGGATCGGTACAGCCGCCGGGATGCGACTGGGTGTAAGTTCCCAGCGGGAACGCGGTGGCCAAGACCAAAGGTCGAGCGATACGTGTCCCAGTCAGCCGCGCCGCCATAGGTGTCGGTGTCTTCGACGAGGGCGATGGTCTGGCCCTGTCCCGAGTAACCGGCGTTGTACAGCGGAGTCAGGTTATAGACGGTCTGGGTGTCCTGCGGCGTCATCGCGTAGCAGGTACCCGGTTCGGTTGGGGAAGCAGCGCCAGGGGTGCAGCCTGAGAAGGTGTACTTCGATATCGGCCGGTTCATGGCGTGGGGCTTGAAATCGTTGAGGGAGAAAATTCCCGCCACTACGGGCGACAGCGATGCCGGAATCATCGGATCGCTCATGTTGGCGATATGTGACTCGCCGCCGACCTGGAGCTGCCCGATCTGGGTGTGGAAGGCCTGCGCCGACCTGGCCCGCCGTGCCCGAGAAGTCGATCACCATCTGGTTGGTGTAAACCTTGTTGACCCGCAGGCCATGCGACTGGAGCCAGCCGGTGATGGTGTCGATGTCCGACTGCGCCACTCCGAACTGCTGGCCAAATTGCTCGGCGGTCATCCACTTATGGAATTTGGGCGACTTCCGGTCGTTGAGTTGCTCGATCAACTGATTAAGCGCCTGTTCCTGCTGCGGCGAGCGCTGGAGAAACAGAAATATGTGGTCCATCTGCAGGCCAGGCGATGCCGGGCCGCGATAATTGACTGCCGTCGCCTCAGGCCGCGTGTTGCCGCTCATCGGCACATACACGCTTTCGTCAATATTTTGATGAATGCGAGGGCCGACCTGCGCCGGTGCATGGTTGTTTAGATTGGGCGCCGCAGCATAGGCGCACAGACTGAACGCTGTGATGAGTGCCAGCATGAGCACACACCACAAGCTAAGCAGGGTCTTTTTTGTCATTGAACTCCACCTTCCACCTCTTCCGAGGCGCGAATTGACAGTGATTTAAGGTCGAACGAATGCAAACTTCTCCTGGCCCGTAGCGAAACCCGGGAGCGTCGGACTGTCAGGATTGCTGTGTTTGACCGGCGGGGACGAAGTGACGCCGGGCAGATCGCGCAATCGAAACAGAGTGTTGCTGCGCACTCAATTGACGGCCACCAAATCGCACAAACTTACACCGAAAATCTTGCAGAGCGCGAATCCTCGGAGTTACTCGATGCGACCACAAGAATCTGCTGAGGAGATTCGCCGCTAGATCTCGAGAGAGAAATAACGTCGTCCCTCTTCAGCGACCAGACCTTTGATCGCAAACCGCTTACTTTCGAGAATGCCGCAAAAATACTCCTTCTGAGTGGCCTGCGCAAGATGATTTTTCGCCTCAGGCGGACCACCTTGTCCTTTAGTTGTAGACACTAAGGTGGCGATGAGGTAGAGGAAGCTCGCAACCCAACCGCTTCACCCTCAGTTGCCTGGAAGGCAGGCGCTAGCGACGCCGTGCCGGCAACTATGCTCCCGTCCCGCGAGGGAATTCCATCTGACTTAACTCAGCGCGACGAACGCCCGGCAACCATGATGCGTTCAACGACAAAGCGGACGGGCCGCACCACGTAATAGAGGAAGTGAAAAGGGCGCGGCAGCCGTACACGGTCCCAATCGGGCTCGGCCGGAACGAACACCCGCTGGAAAAATAGCGAGGCGCCCTCACGCCAGCCTTTGGCTAAGGCCAAGTGATATCGCAACGGCCCCAGGTAGCCGGGATGCTCGCCATGTTCGCGAAAAAGAAATGCCTGCGCCATGTCGGCCAGTGCTTGCGCGCTCTCATCATCTTCATAGCTTCTGCTCCCTCCGGGCACTTGCAGCCCCAGTACTTGTTCAGCCAGCAGCAACGTGTGTTCCAGCAGGAGGCCGCATCCCGACGAATTGGCCATGCGGGTACACGCCTCCCAATCCGTTGCCGGGTGCGACTGAACGTGGCAGGCAATGTCGCTCAGCCAGCACAGGTTCCGCCAACAATGTTTGGCGCCGTGAGCGCAAAGGTAAAGCAGCAAGTGTTCGGGCGAGAGTGCCAGGTACGCCATTTCCTCATTGCGCTCTACATAAGCCCCCTGCCACAGCTCGTCCCCTTCAAGCTGAAAGGAAAACATCTCGTGCAGCGCCCCCCAGTGCAGATCAACCGAGGTTCCGCGCTCCTTGTTGGTAAAACACACCTGACGATTGCTTGACCGCGCCAGCGCCGCATCGCTCCCGCCAACCAGCGGCGACCAAAGACTGTACCCGTCCCGCACCAGCAAGTCGCGCACTTGCCCTATGTGTTCAGGGCGAACCAGCAGGTCCAGGTCATGGAACTCGCGCAAGGCCACGTTCCCATATGCCGACAACCCAAGCGCCGGCCCCTTGAAGGTGATTACCGGAACACCCGCTTGCCCCAGCGCTCGCAATAGACGCCGCCACTCCTGCAATCCAGCCAGATTATTTTTGGTGATCTGAAGAAATCGTTCCTGCAACCGCCGCCGAGCCTTGGCTGGCGCCAATCCAGCTTCTTGTTCACACACTACGTAGGCAACCAACGGCGTTACAGAATGATCGTCGGCCATGCGCAGCAGTGCGTCCCAGTCCAGGGGCTGAGCCACGCCGGTCTCCAGCGCAGCCCCTCCACCAGGCGACAGAAATGCCCGTACACACCCAACCAGGGCATTCATCTCCGGGCTCGTCGTCCTCTTCATAGATTGCACGTGCGCGGCACCATAATAATTAGGTGGAGCATACTCTGTTGGAGCCAGGTTGCGACCCCGCCAGCCGACGACGCCCAGCTGCATCGTGGGCGACAAATCATCGCATGGTTTCGAAGTCCAATCCACACATCTTTATGTGTGATAAGCTACACATATACAGAGATCTATCATGGCAACCAATCTCGCGATCGACGACAAACTGATTGAGGAAGCCCGCAACGTGGGCGGACATGTAACCAAGAAGGACGCCGTGACCGCGGCGCTCGATGAGTACATTCGCCGACGCAAGCAGGTCGAAATCCTGAAGCTGTTCGGCACCGTCGAGTATGCCCGCGGCTATGACCACAAAGCCAACCGCCGACGCGACCGAATCGCGGACGAGGGATGAAACTACTGGCCGACACCTCGGTGTGGTCGCTCGCGCTGCGTCGGCGAAAGACAGCCAGCGTAAGCAGCGACGAAAGGCGCTTGGCGGCCTTACTGACGGAAGCCGTCAGCGACGGCCGGGTAGTGATGATCGGGCCGATACGCCAGGAGTTGTTGTCAGGAATCAAGGAGCAATCCCAGTTCGAGAAGGTGAAGTATGCTCTTCAGGCCTTTCGGGATGAGCCCTTGGATAGCTCTGACTACGAAGAAGCGGCGCGGCTCTATAACTTGTGCCGAAACCGAGGCGTGGAATGCGGCGCCATCGATATTCTGATCGCAGCGGTCGCGGTGCGGCACAAGTGGCAAGTGTTGGCCAATGATGCGGCCCTGAACAGGTGTATAGCCGTGGTAGAGGCTTTCCCCGCGTAAGCTGGCCGAAGCTCACGGCCTGTGATCGTCATCGCGGCTGGATCGAGTCGAGGGAAGGGTCGTGCTTCCATCTCACGCTGGTGCTTCCGGAGGGTTCGCACCTAAGGGTCGTGTGCACCTTCATAGACTTCGTCGCCCTGGAGCGCGGCCATGAGTCCTATGAGCACCCAGATGTGCCGCGTATGCTCCCAGGATCCTCCGAGCCCCTGGTACACCAATGCCTGCACCAGGCCAATCCAGATCGCAGTTCGCAAAACCGTGCTTGGGCTGCCGCGTGTCTCTAAGGGCGTTTTCCGCAGCAGGAATATCAGCACAGCAGCGAAGGCCGCCAGACCGAGCATCCCGTCTTTGGCCGCGATGCTGAGGAAAGTGTTGTGAGCGTCGGCCAGATGTTGCAGTTCGCCCGACGCCGTCAGATAGTCAACCGACGCAGGCAAAGACCCCGGACCCTCTCCTAGCCACGGATGATGCCAGGCGGTATGCAGTGCACTCTGCCAGCATAGAACCCGGCCCGACGGTTGCAGGTGCGACAGATGCAATCGTCCGTCAGGAGCAAAGAGCGAAGGTGGTGAAACCAGCATCGCCACAATAAATGCCAGGGCGACGACGATGCCCGCCAGCAATGCGTTGCGCGCTGCAACCCCACGACCGCGCCCGCGATAGTCGGCCCAGAACCACACTCCCGCGCCCAGTGCCAGCCCGCCTAACCCTGGCGAGAAGGTAAACACGGCGGCAACCACTATCGCGGCGCCCAGCATGAGAGCGGTGCGCCCGCCAATCCAACCCACCGCACGCATAGCCAGCAGCAGCACAAAACTGACACTCAGATAGTTGCAGCACATGTTCATGTTGAGAAACAGTCCGCGAATGCGCGGATAGTTCCCCGGTATCAACGTGCCGTAGTGCGACAGAAAAATGTTGGCCGCGCCCCTCACGTTTCCATAGAACAATCCAATGCCGGCGATTCCCGCGACCACGGTGAAAACCGTGCCTATCATCCAAGCCTGGGTCACAAGCTTCAGCGTCCGCTCCGATCGGACCAGGTTGAAAGTCAGAATGGCAATCGTCAGCAGGTAGGTTTCCACCACCAGCTTGCCGGCACTCGCTCTTCGGTCTGCGGCAGCCAGCGTCGATAACAGCAGCACGCCCGCATACATTCCAAGAACCACATAGAAGCCGCCCCGCCGCCAGGTTAGATCGCCGCGCAACAGCGCAACTACCAAGACACTACAGGCAGCCAGAAATACAGCGTCGGCCACCACCGCAGTCGAGTCGAAACGCTCCAACAACGTCAGCTGCATCAGCGGTAGGACGGCAACATAGATGGCGAGCAACCACTGGCTGGTCGTACCGAAATTGTGGCCCCAACCCGATGAGCCTTGCACTAACGCAACTTCGCTCTCGCTCAATGAAGCAGATGAATTCTGTAGCCGTCTTAGCATTGCAAGGTCACATCCAGGAAGTCGCAATTGCACATCCGTCCAACCAACAGACTTCGTAGGTCGGTCTCGAGCTTCTTAAGGTTCACTCTTTGCCACGACCGCCGCCGACTACGATCTTTGTGGAGCAAGTAGACTAAGTTTCCCTCAATAAAGTGGGTAATTTTCTTGTCTAACCTGGCAGCTTATAGTACGCTCACAGCCACCTTCTTCAGTTTCCCGTGTTACTGGCTTCATGCTCGTCGCAGGAGGTATCCCGTGAGATTCCATAGTGCTCTGGCTCTCAATGTTCTTTGGGCAGCCGCCGCGACTTTCGCGCTCACCGTTCAGATCTCGGCGCAGGAACCGCCGGAACCGACTACTGTCAGTGGGTTTCATTTCACCGGTCTGGCCGACGATTGGACCCACCATCGCCTGGTTTTTTCCGATCCCGGTACAGAGCAGGAGGCGCTCGCTAAGGGTACCTATGATGAGTGGTTCAAAATTGTCAACGATCCGCGCTACATCATGCAACAACTGAAGCGGCGCGCTGCCGCCCAAGGCCCCGCGGCCGAGGAGGTAGCCGGGATCGAGGAGAATTTACAAGCCTCAGGGGGTAACGCCAACCCACCGGAGGTCATGCATCGCGACTGGAGCATGTACCTGGGTGCCGGAGCCAAAGTGGGAGCGGGCATGTATCCCGCAAAGTTTTCCTTCAACGGTCCACCGAACTGCGGCAGCGCCACTTCTCCTGATTTCGCTGTCTACAACACCAGTTTGGCGGGCTCGTCAACTCAAGCCGGCATCGTCGCCTACGACAACCTCTATTCCAGTTGCTCGGGACAGGTGCCATCCGTCTATTGGGCTTTCAGCACCGGCGGAACCATCTCTACATCTGTGGTGTTCTCGCTCTCCGGGTCGCAACTGGCTTTCGTTCAGACTCCGACCAGCGGCAACGCACAACTGGTTCTCCTGAAGTGGGGCGCGACTCCGGCTGGTCGTAACGTGACGGGAGGCGTGACCAGCGGCAGCAAGAACTTCACTGTATCGTCCGGCGCTCTCAGCAACGGTGACGTGGGAGCGGGGATTTCCGGGACCGGCATACCGACCGGCGATACCATCGCATCGGTTACCAGTACCACTGCCGGCACATTATTGACCGCAGCCACCGGCACTCATTCTGGAGAAACCCTCGCCATCACCGCAGATGCCGGCGGCCCCGCCACCCTCACTCCAGTCGGCAATTCGAGTTACCCTACTTGCGGCGCTCCCTGCATCACTACTCTTACCTTTAGCGGGACCTCCCGCAACGATACAATCTCGTCGCCTTTTTACGATTATGGCTCCGACACGCTCTATGTCGGCGATGCCAGCGGCGGGCTGCACAAGTTTCATCCCGTATTCAACGGCACCAGTGGCACGCCACCGGCTGAGAGCGGATCTCCGTGGCCGGTCGCGGTAAGCACCACTGCCCTTTCCAGCCCGGTTTATGACGCCACTTCCACCCGCGTCTTCGTAGGCGACGCCTCCGGCTACCTCTATGCGGTCAGTGCAACTGCTGCGGTGACGAAGTCGCTCCAGGTAGCCACCGGCTCCGGCATTGTTGACGGTCCGCTGGTAGATTCCAGCGCGGAACAAGTCTATGCGTTCGTATCCAGCGACAGGAACGCAAGCTCCACCCAGAGCGCCTGCAACGGCAGCGGCGCGGGCGCTTTGGCATGCAATGGTGTGATCCAGTTTCCTGCCAGCTTCACCGCGTCGACCGAATACACAGAGTCGGTGATTGGCGTCAACACTAGCGAAACTATTTATGATGGCGCATTTGACAACCTTTATTGGACTAGTGGAACTGGCAATCTCTACGTCGACGGAATCAACGACAACACCGGCACCTCAGAACCGAAGTTGGTGCGAATACCCCTCAACACCTCTGGCTTTACCACCAATGCTTGCCAAACCGGTACCACGCTTCCTCCCGACTGCTCGTCCCAGCAGTGCGCCATCAACATCGTTAATCCCATGACCAGCGGCGCTGCGGCGCCTTCGCCGCTCACCGAGATCTACAACACCGCCACCAGTACGGACTGGATCTTCGCCAGCGTCTCGGCGAACAGCAACATAAGCGGCGTCGCGGGATGCGCTACCGGCAACGGCTGCATCTATTCCTGGAACGTAAACACTGGGCTAGGTTCGGGTGCGGCGCCCTCCGCCGGTTTGGTAACTCCCGGCGGCACCAGCGGGATCGTTATCGACAATACGTCCAGCACTACAGGAGCTTCACAAGTCTACTTCTCTACCCTGAGTAACAGCACCTGCGCAACCTCTGCCGGGACAGGGGGCTGCGCCGTCCAAGCCTCGCAATCGGCGCTGAATTGATGTCGACAGTGGAGACCAAAGCGCATTGGAGAGCGTTCCGGAAGGTGTGTCTCGGCGCAAAACGAAAGTTACAAAATCCAAGCCAGTTCTGAGCGCGATGCTCTACCCTGATCTCTTTATCTGCTATTAGGAAGACTCTTATTAAGTCCGGGCTTTGAGAAGGCACGGCTTCAGAGGCCGCTGAAAACGTCCCCTTCGACTTGTTTTGAAGGGACGCAGCTTTAGCTGCGCCGTAGCAAGTCCTTTCAAATTTGTCATCCCGAGGAGGCCTTTAGAGATTGTGTCGCGACCGGAAAACAAATTTTGTGGTGGAACAAACGCCCAAACAACCGATCAAACTAGCCGCGCAGCGGCGAGATGGGGTTAGGCGTGGGCGTCAGCCCACGCTCGAAGTGGCAGAAACCCGAGCCGCAGAGCGGCGACACCGGGTCGTGACACAGTCTCTTTAGGCCGACGAGGGATCTGCTTTTGACTTTTCAGCGGCCTGTTCAGCCGTGACGCGAGCATCAGACAAAGCAACCGGCAAGTTCGGCGAGTTGGCCAGAGCTTCCTTAAGCTACTGAGAGTGAAGTTCAGTCCCGCCGATCATGTCGCTCAGTCACCACCTTTTGGTGGTAAGAGTTTAGAATTACTGCCCGAAATTGGCCTTGTCTCAGTTTCCAGACTAGAGTAACCTTCAAACCGTCTATCCCACTCCTACATAACTAGATAGGCACAGCTGGAGGTGTGTAGTGAGGCTCCCAAATACTTTTGTTCTCCATCTTTCTCGCATAGTTGGCGCGGCTGTCGTTGTAACCTGTCTCATAGTTCCCGCTGCTGGCCAAGACGACGCAAGTCAACCAAAGGGTGTGCCGGACGACTGGTCTCACCACCACGTCATCTTCTCTAATCCCGGCACCATGCAGGACGCCATCCGCAACGGTACCTACCAGAACTGGCTCCGCGTGCAAACCGATCCTCGCTTCAAGATGCAGCAACTGAAGCGGAAGACGGTTCCGCTTCCTCAGTCGGAGGAAGTAGAACAGAAGGCTGGCCTCGTGGTACCGCCGCACGGAAAGCTGCAACGAGATTGGAACCTGAGTTTAGGGGCCGGCGGTGTCGCCGCCACTATGTATCCCGCGAAGTACAGCTTCAGTATTAATAATGCCAGCTGCTCCGACTTCGTGGTCTTTCCCGCGAACTCGGCCGGCGTAGCTCCGGTCGCTGCCCACCAGACGGGCACCGTGTCGGGGACGCCCACCACAGCTCAAGGCCAGACAATCACAATTACAAATGGCGCGAATAACATTCCTCTAACCGGCACGCCGACGGTCGCAAGCGCGACTGGCACTTTCACCGGCGAGCCTGCGACTGGCGGCACTGTAACGATTACCAACGGGTCGGATGTGCTCGTCTTAACTGCTGGCGCCTCGACAAGTACCTCGTGCACCGTGTCGGGGAGCAACAGCACCGGCACCTTCGCGAGGAGCGGAACGATAGGCACCAACGCCACCAATCTCAACACTCTCATCGGCCACACCAACTGTGGTTCGTTTGTCGGCGTTGGCTCCACAGTCGCAAGCGATACAGTTACCATAACGGCCACGGCCTCCGGCTCAGGCGGAAACAGTATCTCGCTCGCCAAAACGTTGACCACCTTCACCTGGGCAAGTTCGACCCTGACCGGTGGGCTTAATTCGATGACCAGCGGCACTTACTTCGCTACATCCTCAACCGCGTCGACCGAGGCCGCTAATATCGCGAGCGCAATTAACGCCAACGGCAGTACGGTCGGTGTCGGCGCGACATCCGCCAGTGGAACGGTGACCGTCACCGCAACCACGCCAGGAGGCGATGGGAATAACATCACTCTGGCCGAAGCTGTAAGCAATTTCACCTGGACTGGCACTACTCTCGCGGGCGGCGCAGGGCAAGGCAACCTCGTCGGCATCAACAATTTGTATAGCGGCGCCGGCGGACTCTGCGGAGCTATACCGACTGTCCTGTTTTCTTACGAAGTTGGCACGGGAACCGTCCAGACTTCGCCCTCGCTATCTGATGACGGAACCAAACTGGCTTACGTCGAGAGCATAACCGGAGGGTCGAAATTTCATGTGCTGAAGATCGGAACTACCGGTAGCAACGGCACCACTGCCATTTCGCCGGTTGAGCCCGGCACCGGCAACAACGCCTCCGATAGTGCGATCACAATGAGCAGCGACGTTCAAGTCACCCTGTCATCGCCCTACATCGATTACGGCCACGATATAGCGTATGTAGGCGACGACACCGGCAAGCTGCACAAGTTCACCGGGGTCTTCAACGGCACTCCGGCGGAAGTAACCACCGGTGGCTGGCCCTTCACAGTCAGCTCAGGCAATACCATGACTGGCCCCGTACTCGACTCCGCTTCGGGCAACGTCTTCGTGGGCGATAGCAATGGCGTGCTCTGGGCAGTCAGCACCACCGCGAACTGCGGAGCCGCCACACCGCCTTGTAACGCCACTAGCGTAAACGTAGGTGCAATTAATGGTTTCGCCACTCCCGGCGGCCGTCCGCTGATCGATCCGGTCATACTCGATTCGAGTATCGAGAAGCTGTACGCCTTCATCTCCTGCGGATATTCCGAAACCGGCCAGCAGTGTAGCCACTCGACCACGACTCCCGATGCCTATGCTCAGGTAATGCAGGCCAGTAACTCATTGACAGGTGCTGTCTGGGCCTCGGTGGGCTTTGCCTCGGGTACCAACAATACGCATGAGGGAGCCTTTGACAATACTTACTACTCAGGCTCGCTCGCGAATGCACACCTTTACGTCTGCGGAGAACCCTCTCTTCAGAATACCCCCATCTTGTACCAACTCAATTTCAACGCCGCCGGGACCATGAGTGCCACCCCCAGCGCTACGACGCGGGTCCTCGGCTCATCTGCCGAAGAGTGCTCCCCTCTGACCGAGATCTACAACACCACAACCAGTACGGACTGGCTGTTTCTTAGCGTGCCGGACGGCTGCACTGCAACCGGGGGAGGGACTGCGGGTTGCGCAATGAACTTCGAGCTCCCCGATACGGCTACTGGCTTTCCGGGCGCGCCTGTCGCCGCGGCCGCAGAGTCCGTGGGTACCGGCGGAATCATCATTGACAATGTCAGCTCACAGGGCCAGGCTTCCAGCCTCTATTTCGGCACCCTGTCCGGCGGAGCCAACGATGCCATCAAGCTGACCCAATCCGGGTTGCTATGAGAAGTCGGTGTCGTGATAGCAAGGTGTCTATCTGACGCTGGTGATTCTTCCGAAAGCTTGCCATGGGTACTGTTAGAGCTGTAACAGTGCCCTGGCGATTTATTCCTTTGCCATAACACATTCGCTAGGTTATGCTTTGGCCCAAGATTGACTCCCCTGACAAGTGGCGGTTTCCTAAATGCAGTATTGCGCGCTAAGTTTTCTTCGTCTTGGAGTTGCAGCCTTTCTGGCCGTCTGGCTGATCACTCCCGCTGTGGCCCAGCAAGATCCGCAATCCATCGAGGTAGGTGGGGTGCGAATTACCGGCCTGCCCGATGACTGGAGCCATCATCACCTTATCTTTTCCAATCCTGGAACGGAGCAGGAGGCCCTGGCGAAAGGCACGTACGAGCGCTGGCTCAGTGTCGTCAATGATCCTCGCTACGTCATCCAGCAGCTAAAACGGCGCGCCCCGGCGCAGGGGCCATCAGCCGAAGACCTGACCAGAATCGAGGAGTTGGCTCGCGCTGGCAAGACCGGCGAGGGCCAGAACACACCTGAGCCCTTGAGCCGAGACGACGATCACTTGGCCGGGCAGCCCGCGGGAGGTTTGGCCGAGCAGCCTGCGGGAGGGTCACGAGACGAGTTGTTGGAATGGAGACACGGTCCAGACCATCAACACCGGGGGGTGTACAAAGACTGGAGCCAGGGTATGGATGGCGCCGCTGCGAGCCGCGGTTGGCACGATCGCAACCCTCACCTCATCCAACATCAGCAGCAGCTCAACCCTGACCGTCGACGGTGTCGTCTTCCATGCCAGCCCGCCTACTGCGGCGACTGGAACTCTCACTATGGGGTCGAGCTCACCGGGCACTGGTACAACCCTTGTTATTGGAGGCATAAACTATAACTTTTCGAGCTCAACCCTCAGTACCAGCCAGTCAGCGAATACCTGCGGGGTCTTTACTTCTTCATCGAGCCGTAGCACCACACAGGTAACCTCGTCGGCGCAATGACAAATGGCGCAAGTGGAAACTCTAAGGGCACTTCAGCTTGGGAATGCAACAGTGACGTCCCGACAGACACTCTGGTGTCGGTTACGAGCTTTAGCACCAGCGGCCCACACCATTACCGTGCAGGCGGTCACCCCGGCTCAACCGGGTTCGCCGCCCCGTCACTAGGCTCCACGAACTTCACGTGGGGCTCCGTTACCAACGGCACGGACGGCACCACTTCGGGCACCAACAGCCCGCCGACCTTTGCTTACTGGTCGGGAACAACTATGTCAGCCCTTCTACGCTGGCCACCAATATCGCGACTGCCATTAATGCGAACACCACGACCTCCCGGGGATTACCGCGTTACCGCCAACTCGCCGGCCAGCGGCGAACGTGCACCATCGTCGCCGCCCGGAATACGGGGCGGGTGGAAACAGCATCGCGCTCGGCAAAGGCTTTTTTTCGGCCTTCACTGGAGTCGGTCGGACCTCAGCGGCGGCGCAGCGGGCACGGCAAGGTGCAGCCGAACGCCTACCCCGCCAAGTATGGGGTTAGCCTCACGCGGCGCCAGTTGCTCCGATTTTGCTGTTTACCCGACGGGGCAGGCGGGCGCCGCGGGCGCGGCAATATCATTGCCGCATATGACAATCTCTACACTGCGGGATGCACAGCGCGGTGCCCGTCGGTCTATTGGGCCTACAACACGGGAGGCACGCGGTACAACTTCTCCCGTCCTCTCCTGAGGACGGCTCACAAGGTGGCGTTCATGCAGGTCGCAGTGGCACGTGTCGCAAGCCTGGTTCTCGCTTAAGTGGGCGGCTGGCGGCCGCTGACCAACTCTGTACCAGTCAGTCATCGGGCTCCGCCTATCGTACTTGTACTGGCCCCTTGCATGTACACCTTGGCGTTGCCAGTGCCATGAACGACACTTTTTCAGCGCCGTTCTACGATTACGGCCATGATCTACTTTATGTGGGCGACGACAGCGGCAACCTCCACCAGTTCACCGGCGTGTTTAATGGATCCCCAGCCGAATCGGGGAGCCCCTGGCCGGTAGACACTGGGCACGAACAAACTCTCATCCCCTGTCTACGACTGCGACTGCGGGTTCCAAGGCGGATACGTCTTTGTGGGCGATTTTGGAGGCGTTTTCTATTCCGTGGGCACCGGCTATAGCGGAACAACCAACGGGGAAATACATGGAACCACCGGCAGCCTTGGGGATGCCATAGCCGACGCTCCCCTGGTCGATTCCTCGGAGGGAACCGAGTTCGTCTTTGTGACCACCAACGGCAGCTACCTAGCCTACACTGGCGACAACGGCGTGTGGGAGTTCGTGAGCAGTTTCACCACCCTACGGCAGCCCGGGGGTTGTGTGCGTAGGGACGGGGGGCGACCGGATATTACCTTTACGCCGGCGACTTCGACAACGTGTATTACGAGTCGGGAAATCCGGCTTACGGGCATCTTTATGTTGTGGGAAACACCGGCACCGCGGGAGGCGGCACGTTATACCAAGTTGACATAGCGTACAGTTCGCTAACGGGAACCGTAAATACCGTTGCCACCGGCCTCAACAGTACCGAGCATCCGTGGCCATCGCCGCTCACCGAATTTTGCAACAACGGTACGAGCGCCTGCGCTATCACTTCCCAGCGCAGCGTCACCGCAAAAGTGAGGCCGCCAGCCCTAACTTAACCATCCTGAATGGGTCGGGAACTTTCACTAGCGCGGACGTGGGAGCGCCGATATGTCTTCCGGGAACAGCGCATACCCTTCGGCGATACGATCTCCAGCGTGCTGACCTCTACTACCGCGAACCTGACCACCGCGCCGAGCGGCACCGTGTCGAGCGAGACGCTCGCGATCCAGGGCGGACAAACTACCTCCGGTACCGACTATGTTTTCTTCAGCGTCAACCGGGGGACGGCGTCTGGCTGCACCAACGCTGCCGGGGACGGCTGCATTTTGTCGTATAACGTCACCAACCCGACTGCGGTCAGCTCTGTCTGGCAGCGGCTTGAACGTTACAACTCCTGGGTACCAAATCTGGTTGTTGGGCGACGGGCGGGATTGTGATCGACAACTCGGATCAGCTCCACCACGGGCGCTCAGCAGATTTACTTCGTAAATCTAAATGGCGCCGCTGCGGGCGGCAACGCGGGCGCCGGCAATACCAGCAGCGACTGTACTTCCGGCACTGCAAGTCTTAATGCGACACAAGCGTCGCAGTCGAACCCATAGGCCTGAAACGCCGCGTATGGCGGCAGTGATGTTTTACCGGCTGTTCAACGAAGGAGCCCATCCAGGGCACACAGAGGTGGAAATGAGCCAATCCGAGCATGACTACTCACCGCGAACTGGCGGCACACAGGGGTCAGCCGACAAGAAACCCTACCAGAAGCCGCAGTTTCGCTTCGAGCGCGTCTTTGAGACCCAGGCGCTGACCTGCGGAAAAGTGCAGAGCACCCAGGGCTCTTGTCACAGCAACCGGAAGAACTCCTAGCTTGACCATGCCTGCCGATCCGCAGTGTCGCATGGCCGTGGGTTGCGCTCTGGCCGCGGAAGTAGTTTGCCGCTTCGGTGAGGTCCGCCTGAAAGTCACCGGCGCCAGCATGCTGCCTTCTATCTGGCCCGGGGACATTGTGCAGGTAGAGCGCCGTGAGATTTGCGAGTTGCAGCCTGGTCAGGTTGTCTTGTGCCGCCGGGAAGGAAAGCTGACGGCTCACCGCATCAAATCGGTTGCTGGCGACCAACTCATCACGCAAGGGGACGCGTTACCGCGCTGCGATTTGCCCATCGGCGATTTCCAGGTTCTGGGCCAGGTAGTTTCGATTCTCCACAATGGCCGCTACGTTTCTGTCCAGCAATCACTGTGGCAGCGCGCGATCTCCTCGGTTCTGGTGCGTTCGGATTTCTGCATGCGCATGACGCTACGCATTGGCCGTCGTTGGCAGCGCCTGCGCAGCCTGGAGCTTCTATGGGCGGGCTAACCAGCGTGGCCACCCATACTCTCGTCATTGCGATCGGCGGTATGCCGGTGCTGGTGCGCACCGACAGCACAGAGTTCCTACGCATGCTGGAGGACCGTTATTCTGGTTTTCTTGGCGGAGACGGGCATCCAGCGTGCGAATTTGACGTTGAGTTGGTACCGCCCGCGAGGATTACGGACGAAGACGACATCGCGGTACGGTTCAACGCCGGTCGTTGGCTGATTGAGCGCGGCGACTTGCGTGTGGAATGGGATCCGGCATCCGGACGCGGCGAGATTCGGCAGTCTGCCAATCCTTATTCCATCGATGCGGCCCTGCGCATCCTTCATAGCCTTATCCTGGCGCGACAGGGCGGCCTGCTGGTGCATGCCGCCAGCGCAGTTCGCAATGGCCGGGCATTCTTGTTTGCCGGCGTTTCGGGCGCGGGAAAGACGACCATCTCTCGCCTGGCGCCTGCTGACGTCACTCTGTTGACCGACGAGATCTCCTATCTGCGCCGCAACGGCCAGGGTTACGTCGCTTACGGAACTCCTTTCGCAGGAGAACTGGCGAAGGTGGGTGAGAACGTTCAGGCCCCGCTGGCGGCGCTGTATCTTCTGCATCAGGGACCGGAGAATGCCATTGCGCCGATCAGCATTGGCGACGCGGCTCGCTCGCTACTGGAGAACGTCTTGTTCTTCGCGCACGATCCAGAACTGGTGAGTATGGTCTTCGAATCGGCTTGCGATCTGGTGCGGCGGGTGCCCGTGTATCGCCTGACTTTCGTTCCCGATGCCCGCGTGTGGGAGTTGATCGCATGATACCGATTTATATCGCTCGAGCGACTTCGATCGCCGCGCGCGTGCTGGATGGCGAGATGATGATCATGTCGGCCAAGGATTCGACCCTGTTCACTTTAAACCCGGTCGGCACCATCATCTGGCAAAGCGCCGATGGACGCACACCGCTGGCGGCGATCGTCGAACAGAAGATCTGTCCCGAGTTTGCAGTCGAACCAGAAGAGGCGATGAAGGACGCGCAAACCTTTGTCAACGATTTGGCCAGCCACGGCATCCTGCAAGTTTCCAATCAGCCCATCATCCTGACGCCATCGCCGGGAGGACACTCATGACCCTGATGCAGGAGGTGGGACAACGCGCTCTGGACCGAGGCGTGCCGATCAGCGTGCAACTGGATGTCACCTACCGCTGCAACGAGCGCTGCGTGCATTGCTATTTGGACCACGAAGATCACGGCGAGATGACCATCGCCGAAATCCGTAACCTCCTCGATCAATTAGCCGAGGCAGGCGTTTTCTTCCTTACGCTGAGCGGCGGCGAAGTCTTCATGCGTAGGGATTTTTTCGAAATCCTGGAGTATGCCCGCTCGTTGATGTTCTGCGTAAAAATTAAAACCACCGCCTTCATGGTCCGGGAAAAAGAGGCGCAACGCATTCGCGATCTAAATGTCCAGGAGATCCAGGTCAGCCTTTACTCCCACCGGCCGGAGGTGCACGACGCCATCACCAAACTCCCCGGATCGCTGAAACGGTCGGTCGCCGGCATCCGGCTGCTACGTTCGCACGGCGTCAAGGTCATTATTGCCAACGTCCTAATGATGCAGAACTTGAACGATCATGCCGGAGTTAAGGCGCTGGCCAAGGAATTAGGCGCGGAGTACACCATCGACCCCACGGTCACGCCCATGATGGATGGCGACCGCGCAGTTCTCCAGTTGGGGTTGGGCGTCCCTCAACTGCAAGAAGTGTTCCGCACTGAGGACATGGTGGGTGATGTGGACGAGTTCTGTGCTCCGCCGCCCGCGGTGAATGATGATGTTCTGGAGGAACTTCCTTGCAGTGCGGGCCATACTGCCTGCTATGTTTCCCCTTATGGCGATGTGTATCCCTGCGTGCAGTTTCCTTTGCCCAGCGGGAACGTGCGGCAGCAGAAATTTATGGACATCTGGCGTCATTCGGACCAACTCAAGGAAGTGCGCACCATCACCGCCCGTGATCTGCCAGTTTGTTCAGGATGCAATCATGTGGGTACTTGCACGCGATGCCCCGGCCTTGCCTACCTCGAAGGAAATATGCGCGGCCCGTCCACCCAGGACTGCGAAAAGTCGTTTGCCAGAACCGGCATCCCTTCCGCCAACATGATCCTGAAGAAGGCAGCCGCCGCGCCCCGCGGTCTGGTGCAGATCGCCGCGTTCCAACCGGCGTAATCCTGACCTCTTTCTGTGCCTTCCACACTTCAGTGTCGGGATGATTTGCTTTGCGCCTCCACGGACTCGGGGTAATAATCGATCATCTTGGCCGACAAGACTCGAATCCTGAATATAAAGCTGCGCAACGCGGCCATCCAGTTCGCGCAATTGCCGCGAGCGCTCAAGCTCGTCTGGGATGCAGCGCCAGGGTGGACGACTGCATGGGCCGCGCTCTTGCTCGCGCAGGGCCTGCTTCCGGTGGCCACGGTCTATCTCGTTCGGAACCTGGTTAACGGATTGGTGGCGGCTTTTCGCGCGAGGGGTAATGCTGTTGCGCTCCGCCCCGTGATGGTTTCCGCTGGCCTGATTGCGCTGGTCCTGCTGCTCACAGAGCTTCTGAAGAGCATCAGCAACTGGGTTCGGACCGCGCAGTCGGGGCTGGTCCAAGACCACATTACCGCTCTGATTCATCGCCAATCGCTGGCCGCTGATCTGGCTTTCTACGACTCGCCGGATTTCTACAATCATTTGCATCGTGCCCGCGAAGAAGCTTCCTACCGTCCTCCCATCTTGATCGAAAGCGTGGGAAGTCTGCTGCAAAACGCAGTGACCCTGGTGGCCATGGCGGGCGTGATTCTGCGCTTCGGATATTGGCCGATTCTTGTGCTATTAGTCGGCACCATGCCCGCGTTGTATGTCGTCCTTAATTCTGCGGTACGTCAACATCAGTGGCATCTTCGCACTACTGCTGACGAGCGCAAGACCTGGTACTACGATTGGCTGCTCACGGCCCGCGACACGGCTGCAGAACTGCGGCTCTTTGGGCTGGGTGACCATTTCGAGAGTGCTTATCGTTCGCTACGCAGCATGTTGCGCGGCGAGCGTCTCCGGTTGACCCGGCAACAATCTATAGCGGAGTTCGGCGCCGCGGTATTTGCCCTCGCCTCCAGCGGCGGGGCCGTGGTGTGGATGGGTTGGAAGACGGTCCAGGGGTTAGTGTCGCCCGGAGATCTGGCGATGTTCTATCAGGCCTTTCAACAGGGCCTTGGTCTAATGAGCGCTCTGCTCAACAACGTGGGCCAGATCTATGCCAGCAGCCTCTTTCTCGGCGGCTTGTTCGAGTTCCTGGCTTTGCGGCCTGAAGTTGCCGACCCTCCCATCCCGTGCCTCATTTCTCGCCAGACAGCTATCGAGATCCGCTTTCGAAATGTTTGTTTCCGTTATCCCGGAACACAGCGATCGGCTCTTGATGGCTTCGATCTCACCGTGCCCGCAGGCTCCATCGCGGCCATTGTCGGGCCCAATGGAGCGGGCAAGAGTACGTTGGTAAAGCTGCTGTGTCGCTTCTACGATCCCGATGGGGGCGCGATTGAACTCGATGGAGTGGACGTGCGACAACTGGCTCTCGACGACCTTCGCCGCTCCATAACCGTCCTGTTTCAGCAGCCGGTACACTACAACGCCACGGCCAGAGAAAACATCGCGCTGGGAGACCTCCAGATCGCGGCGTCCGACGCCGTAGCCAGAGCCGCTGTTGACGCGGGCGCCAACGAGATTATCGAGCATCTTCCCGCCGGCTATGATCAACTGCTCGGCCGCTGGTTCGCCGATGGCGCCGAACTGAGCGTAGGCGAATGGCAGCGCATCGCCCTGGCGCGAGCTTTCCTGCGCCAGGCCCCCATTCTGATCCTCGACGAGCCGACCAGCGCCATGGATCCGTGGGCAGAGGCGGATTGGCTGGGTCGCTTCCGCCGCCTGGCCGGCGGGCGTACGGTCATCATGATCACCCACCGTTTTACCACTGCCCGCTTGGCGGACCAGATTCATGTGATATCGGAAGGCCGCATCGTGGAGTCCGGAACTCATGAGCAACTGGTGGCGCTGAACGGGCAATACGCCGGCGGATGCTCTTGAGCATTCCAGACGGGCTGCAATCTCCCATGGCGCCCCACTAGGTCCGTTCCTCAGGCTGCTTCGTTTTCCTCTGATAAGAAACAATTTATTGGCTTCGTTTGGTAGTTTTTCCGCCGCGGATGTGATTCGAGCGGCGAGCATGGCGCTCGACGAATCTTTTGAGATCTTGCAATCTCCGACACCCGCACCTATCTTACGTACAAGCAAACTTCTTGACATCCGGCACGATGGGTGTAGACTCGCAACGTTCGGTCGCCGCCACTTACTTACCTTCATCATCCTTGTCTTTAGGACCGACTGAACCGGTCCCCATCTGAGCTTTAAGCGCGAGGAATTGCGCACAGCGGCCACTGTGATCGCACTCGGTGCCCGGTACATTTCTACAAGTCATCCAGTCTCGGTTCGCTGCTCCCAACCTATGACCCTCAGTAATAGGGAAACGAAAACTCAATATGTCCCTGCGGCTTTTCGAGATAGGAGCAAGATCATGTTCACCCGCTCTACCAGCGTTCTGGTTGCTCTTCTGATTGTTTGCCTGAATACTGTCTTGGCGCAAGCTCCGCCGCCGGTGTCATTTCTCGCCGCGAGGAGTTACGGCGTTGGCATCGGTCCCCAATCGGTGGCGGTGGGGGACTTCAACGGCGACGGCGCACCCGACTTGGGGGTGGCAAACTACGGAGACAACACCGTGAGCGTGCTGCTGGGCAACGGTGATGGCACCTTTCAGGCAGCCGCGAACTATGGCGTTGGCGCAAATCCCATCTGGGTGGCGGTGGGGGACTTCAGGAGCGATGGCAACTTTGACCTGGCGGTGACAAGCAACACTGACAACACCGTGAGCGTGCTGCTGGGCAACGGCGACGGCACCTTCCGGACGGCGGTGAACTACAGCACGGGATCAGGAACAGCTCCCTACTCGGTGGCGGTGGGGGACTTCAACCGCGACGGCACACCCGACCTGGCAGTGGCAGACTACGGAGAGACCAGCGTGGGCGTGCTCTTGGGCAACGGCGACGGCACCTTCCGGACGGCGGCGGACTACCCGACAGGAATCGCTCCTGTCTCGGCGGCGGTGGGGAATTTCAGGGGCAATGGGATCCTTGACCTGGCGGTGGCAAACGCGGGTAGCAATACCGTGAGCGTTCTGCTGGGCAACGGCGACGGCACCTTCCATGGAGTGGCAAGTTACGCCGTGGGCTCTGATCCCAACCCAGTGACGGTGGGGGACTTCAACGGCGACGGCATACCTGACCTGGCGGTAGGAAATTTCGGCAGTGGTACCGGTAATACCGTGAGCGTGCTGTTGGGCAACGGCGACGGTACCTTTCAGGCGCCGGTAACCTACGTTGTAGGTTTTGGTCCCGCCTCGCTGGCGGTGGGAGACCTCAACGGCGACGGCAAGCTTGACCTGGCCGTGGCAAACTACAGTGACAATACCGTGAGTGTGCTGTTGGGCAACGGCGACGGCACCTTCCAGGCGGCGGTGAACTTCGGCACGGGGTTAGCTCCCGCCTCGGTAGCGGTGGCGAACTTCAACGGCAAGCCCGACCTGGCGGTGTCAGACGCAGGTGGCGGCGTATCAATATTGCTGAACACCACTCCTTTCTCGATGGTGAACCAGACCATCACCTTCGGTGCGCTGGCCAATCACGTGTTCGGTAGCGCCCCGTTCGCGGTCAATGCCACTGCGTCGTCTGGTTTGCCGGTGAGCTTCAACTCGCAGACCACGTCGGTGTGCACTGTGTCGGGCGCAACCGTTACCCTGGTTGCTGGCGGCACCTGCACCATCCAAGCCACGCAGGCAGGTAATGCGAGTTACGCGCCGGCCACGCCGGTAAACCAGAGTTTCCAGGTCACGCTGGTGAGTCAGACGATTACTTTCGGTGCGTTGCCGAATCAGGTGTTCGGTAGCGCCCCGTTCCCGGTCAGTGCGAGTGCGTCGTCGGGTTTGCCGGTGAGCTTCAACTCGCAGACCACGTCGGTGTGCACTGTGTCCGGCGCAACCGTTACCCTGGTCGCACTTGGCACCTGCACTATCCAAGCCACGCAAGCAGGTAATGCCAATTACGCGCCAGCCACGCCGGTAAACCAGAGTTTCCAGGTTACGCTGCAGAACCAGACCATCACCTTCAGTGCGCTGGCGAATCAGTCGCTCGGCGCCGCCCCGTTTACGGTGAGTGCAACTGCGTCCTCTGGCCTGCCGGTGAGCTTCAACTCGCAGACTACGTCGGTGTGCACGGTATCGGGCACGACGGTTACCCTGGTTGCAGTTGGCAAGTGCACCGTCCAAGCCACGCAAGCCGGTAACTCGAACTATGCCCCAGCCACGCCGGTGAATCAAAGCTTCCAAGTTTTGTGCTCCCTCTGCCAGAACTTTGCAATTGTGACGAATTACAACGACAACACGGTGTCGGTGATCGCTACTTCCAGCAATACCGTGGTTGCGACGGTAGCGGTTGGGGACAATCCCTATGGTGTCGCCCTCACTCCGGACGGAAGCCACGCCTACGTGGACAATTCCAGCGACAACACGGTGTCGGTGATCGCTACTTCCAGCAATACCGTGGTTGCCACCGTAGGAGTTGGGAACGACCCCATTGGCGTGGCCGTCACTCCGGACGGAACTCGCGCCTATGTTGCGAATCTCGGCGACAACACTGTGTCGGTGATCGCTACCTCCAGCAACACCGTGATTGGCACGCCTATAGCGGTTGGGAGTAACCCCTACGGCATTGCCATCACACCGGACGGAACCCGCGCCTATGTGCCCAATGCTACCGACGACACAGTTTCCGTGATCGCTACTTCCAGCAATACCGTGGTCGCCACCGTAGCGGTTGGGAATTTTCCCGGTGGCGTAGCCATCACACCGGACGGAACCCTCGCCTATGTGCCGAATGTCTACGACAACACCGTTTCGGTGATCGCTACCTCCAGCAACACCGTGATTGGCACGCCTATACAAGTTGGGAGTAACCCCTACGGCATTGCCATCACACCGGACGGAACCCTCGCCTATGTGCCGAATTCTGGCGACAATACGGTGTCGGTGATCGCTACTTCCAGCAATACCGTGGTCGCCACCATAGGAGTTGGGAATTTCCCCTATGGCGTAGCCATCACGCCAGACGGAACTTTTGCCTATGTTGCGAATATCGACGACAACACAGTTTCGGTGATCGCTACTTCAAGCAATACCGTCGTTGCCACAATAGGAGTTGGGAACGAACCCGTTAACGTAGCCATCTTCCAGGTCGCGCAGGCGAGTCAGACCATCACCTTCAGTGCGCTGGCGAATCAGTCGCTCGGCGCCGCACCGTTCCCGGTCAATGCCACTGCGTCGTCGGGTTTGCCGGTGAGCTTCAACTCGCAGACCATGTCGGTATGCACGGTATCGGGCGCAACCGTTACCCTGGTTGCAGTTGGCACTTGCACCATCCAAGCCACGCAGGCGGGTAATGCCAACTATGCCCCAGCCCCGCCGGTAAACCAGAGCTTCCAGGTTACGCAGGAGAGTCAGACCATCACCTTCGGTGCACTGGCGAATCAGCCGTTCGGTACCGCTCCGTTCCCGGTCAATGCCACTGCATCGTCCGGTCTGCCGGTGAGCTTCAACTCGCAGACCATGTCGGTGTGCACGGTGTCGGGCACCACCGTTACCCTGGTTGCAGTCGGCACCTGCACCATCCAAGCGACGCAAGGAGGTAATGCCAACTATGCCCCGGCCACGCCGGTAAACCAGAGTTTCCAGGTCACGCAGGGGAGTCAGACAATCACTTTCCACGCGCTGGCGAACAAGGCGCTCGGTGCCGCCCCGTTTACCGTGAGTGCAACTGCTTCGTCTGGTCTGCCGGTGAGCTTCAACTCGCAAACCACATCGGTGTGTACAGTGTCGGGCGCAACCGTTACGCTGGATGCACTTGGCACCTGCACCATCCAAGCCACGCAGGCAGGTAACACGAACTACGCCCCAGCCACGCCGGTAAACCAGAGTTTCCAGGTCGTGCAACCGGTGACGGTGACGCCCGCCACCCTGGCGTTTGGCAGTCAGGGGCTGAACAGCCCGACCAACGCCAAGACGGCGACGGTGCAGAACAATACGAGCACACAGACATCGTTGAGTTTCAACATCACTGGAGCCGATGGCCCGGACTTCCAGATCAACTACCCGGCAACCACCTGCAGCAGCACGCTGGCAGCGCAGAGCAGTTGCACGATCAGCGTGGTGTTTGATCCCCAGGCCACGGGGGCGCTGTCAGCAACGCTGAACTTCAATGGGACTCCCGATCAGACGCAGCCGAGCGTGAACCTCACGGGTACGGGAGTGCAACCAGTAACGGTGACGCCCGCCACCCTGGCGTTTGGCAGCCAGGGGCTGAACAGCCCGACCAACGCCAAGACGGTGACGGTGCAGAACAATACGAGCACACAGACGTATTTGAATTTCAACATCACCGGAGCCGATGGCCCGGACTTCCAGATCAACTACCCGGCAACCACCTGCAGCAGCACGCTGGCAGCGCAGAGCAGTTGCACGATCAGCGTGGTGTTTGATCCCCAGGCCACGGGGGCGCTGTCAGCAACGCTGAACTTCAATGGGACTCCCGATCAGACGCAGCCGAGCGTGAACCTCACGGGTACGGGAGTGCAACCAGTAACGGTGACGCCCGCCACCCTGGCGTTTGGCAGCCAGGGGCTGAACAGCCCGACCAACGCCAAGACGGTGACGGTGCAGAACAATACGAGCACACAGACGTATTTGAATTTCAACATCACCGGAGCCGATGGCCCGGACTTCCAGATCAACTACCCGGCAACCACCTGCAGCAGCACGCTGGCAGCGCAGAGCAGTTGCACGATCAGCGTGGTGTTTGATCCCCAGGCCACGGGAGCGCTGTCGGCAACGCTGAACTTCAATGGGACACCCGATCAGACGCAGCCGAGCGTGAACCTCACGGGTACGGGAGTGCAACCAGTAACGGTGACGCCCGCCACCCTGGCGTTTGGCAGCCAGGGGCTGAACAGCCCGACCAACGCCAAGACGGTGACGGTGCAGAACAATACGAGCACACAGACGTATTTGAATTTCAACATCACCGGAGCCGATGGCCCGGACTTCCAGATCAACTACCCGGCAACCACCTGCAGCAGCACGCTGGCAGCGCAGAGCAGTTGCACGATCAGCGTGGTGTTTGATCCCCAGGCCACGGGGGCGCTGTCGGCAACGCTGAACTTCAATGGGACTCCCGATCAGACGCAGCCGAGCGTGAACCTCACGGGTACGGGAGTGCAACCAGTAACGGTGACGCCCGCCACCCTGGCGTTTGGCAGCCAGGGGCTGAACAGCCCGACCAATGCCAAGACGGCGACGGTGCAGAACAATACGAGCACACAGACGTATTTGAATTTCAACATCACCGGAGCCGATGGCCCGGACTTCCAGATCAACTACCCGGCAACCACCTGCAGCAGCACGCTGGCAGCGCAGAGCAGTTGTACGATCAGCGTGGTGTTTGATCCCCAGGCCACGGGGGCGCTGTCAGCAACCCTGAGCTTCAATGGGACTCCCGATCAGACGCAGCCGAGCGTGAACCTCACGGGTACGGGCGTACTGCCGGTGACGGTGACGCCCGCGACGCTGGCGTTTGGCCGTCAGGCCATGCGAACTCTCAGCCCACCCCGGATCGTCACGGTGCAGAACAATACGAACTTACAGACCAATTTGAGCTTCGGAATCGGTGGCGCGGATCCCAATGACTTTGTGCTGGGGACAACAACCTGTGGCACTACGCTGGCAGCGCAGAGCAGTTGTACGATCAACGTGGAGTTTGATCCACAAACCATAGGAGCGCGGTCGGCAATGTTGAACCTCTCCGGTACTCCCGACCAGACCCAGCCGAGCGTGAGTCTTACGGGTACGGGGACGTTATGAACGGACTCCGAGATTGCCAATGGGTTGCTGCGAATGGTCTTGCATGGTTTCTGGATTGTCAGGCAAAAGGCAGTTATCCAGAAACCGGCTGCTCGGAAGTTGGCTTTTGGACCGCGTTTCGGCGACCGGAATTGCTGTGATGAAATTTGTGATAAATCCACGTTCACAAATACAACAAATGAATCAGAATGGTGCATATCCGTTATCTTGTAAACGGTTGAAGAATCAGGTACAGTAGCAAATTTTCAAAACCGAGCGTGAACATCCCTGTGTTCTTCAAAACCGGGCATCTCAAGGCAAAGAAACCCAAAACGGCGCAGATCGAGCTCCCACGTCGAAAGCAGTCTAACTGATTCGTGCTTAGGGTCAGTGCGACGGGGAGTTTTCCCGAGTCATCCATGCAACTTCCCAACAACCAGACTCCCGGGGAGTCAGGGCTTGCACTTCTACAAGTAGGGCGTTTTACGTCAAAGTGGCGGTGCCAATGCCGTTGCCGGATATGCTCGACTTCCCGGGAGTAATCTCCTACAAGCCGGTTTCTGGCCAACTTCCTATTGGTCGACCATGTACGAGCCACGATCGACCTTCCGGAAGTCCTCTTTTCTTGACGAAACGCCGGTGATTCATTGGGCGGCTCTATTTTCACGAAGAGAGCCTCTAATTGGGAGCGATTTGGACATCGGCGGAGCAGGGTACGGACGGGGATGACGGATGCGGCCCACGAGGACGATGAGGAAGCGCGTGCCAGTCTATAATTACGCACACGAATGGCGCTAACCACAGGCACCAAGCTTGGACCGCACGAAATTATTGCGCCAGCTGGAGCTGGCGGGATGGGAGAGGTGTATCGTGCGCGCGACACGCGCCTGAACCGGGAGGTTGCCATCAAGGTCTTGCCTGCGGCTTTCGCACGCGACCCTGAACGGCTCAGGCGTTTTCAGCAAGAGGCGCAGGCTGCGGCCGCTCTGAATCACCCCAACATTCTGGCGGTACATGATTTTGGCGAGCACAACGGCTCACCGTACATGATCACCGAGTTTCTAGTCGGTGAGACCTTGCGTGAGAAACTGCGTACCGGACCACTCTCGGTTCGGAAAGCCAGCGAGTATGCGATACAGGTTGCGCGTGGTCTGTCAGCCGCACACGAAAAAGGAATCGTTCACCGTGATCTGAAACCAGAGAATGTTTTCATCACGCGCGATGGACAAGTGAAGATTCTCGACTTTGGCTTGGCGAAGCTGACGTGTTCTGATACCACCGTTTCTTCCGATTCCGCGACGTTGACCTCGCAGACAGAGCTCGGAGTCGTGATGGGTACCGTTGGCTATATGTCGCCCGAGCAGGTGAAGGGGCTGCCTGCAGACTACCGCTCCGATCTCTTCAGTTTCGGGACGATTCTCTACGAGATGCTTTCGGGTAAGCGTGCTTTCGAGGGCGACTCTTCCGTGGAGATCATGAGTGCGATTCTGAAACAGGACCCGCCGGAGCTGATGCAAAGCAACCACACTGTACCGCCGGCGCTGGACCGCACCGTGCGACATTGCCTGGAGAAGAATCCGGAAGAACGTTTTCAATCGGCGTCCGATGTAGCCTTCGCGTTATCGAATCTGTCGGAAGCCTCGGGCAAGAGTGCGGTTGTTTATGCGGCGAAGCGGCAGCCAATATTCTCGGGACTCGTCTCCATCCTGGCTGGACTCCTGCTGGCGTCCGTGGCTGCAGGTCTGTGGTTGTGGTGGTACAGGGGGCCCGCGCCTACGCCCACCTTCTACCGGTTGACCTACGAATCGGGAACCGTGAACTCGGCACGTTTTTCGCCCGATGGCCACACCGTGGTGTATAGCGCAGCTTGGGAAGGTCAACCCGCGCAGATTTACTCGACGCGTGCGGAGTTTCCTCAGCCGCAAGCGCTGGGCATTCGTGGCTCAAGAGTAGTTTCGATTTCTCCTACCAACGAAATCGCATTCATCCTCAGCAAAATCGGGTTCGTCGAAATCGATGGAACTCTTTATCGCGTACCACTCTCCGGAGGCTCGCCACGAGAGGTGCTTGCGCATGTGCGGGATGCGGTCTGGGGTCCGGATGGAAATCTTGCCGTGGTCCACATCGTTAACGGTCGCGACCGCCTGGAATATCCCATCGGCAACGTCCTCTACGATACGGCCGGCTGGATCAGCCAGCCACGATTTTCTCGACGGGGGGACAAGATTGCATTCTGCGACCACACTTCCGATCCGGACACGCGGGGAACGGTTGCGATCATCGGTGTCCACGGCGGGGCTCAAAAGCGAACCTTGACCAAGGAGTGGGAAGATGAGCGTGGTCTGGCATGGTCGCCCAACGGCGATGAGGTATGGTTTGCGGCCTCGGATAGCGGATCCGACGATTCCTTGCAGGCAGTGAACTTGTCCGGACGAGTGCGTATGTTGCTCACCGCTCCCATTACCATCATGTTGCAAGACGTGGCTGCCGATGGCCGGGTTCTTATCACCGCCGCAGATCCCCGCTATCACGTGGTTGGCCGCGCTGCCGGAGCGAAGAGCGAAAAGGACCTCTCCTGGTACGACTACACCCAACTGCACGACATCTCCTCGGATGGGCAAACGGTTCTGCTCGAGGAGCAAGGCACAATGGGTGGTCCCAACTATGCGGTGGGCGTGCGCGCGATGGATGGTTCCGCGCCCATCCGCCTGGGCGATGGCTATGGAGGCAGCTTCTCCACTGATGGAAAGTGGGCACTCTCTTTCGTTTCAGGCCCGCCGCCCAAAATCACAATTCTCCCCACCGGAGCGGGAGATCCTAAGGTTGTTCCCATACCTGGGATTGAACGCGTCATAGCTTACTCTCTAGGTTTCTTCCCTGATGGGAAACGGATCTGGTTTATCGGCGCCCAGGCCGGTCATGCCAACCGTACCTATATCCAAAACATTGACGGCGGGAGCCCGCACGCCGCGACACCTGAGGGAATTTTTGCGGTTGGCGTTTCTCCTGACGGCAAATTCTTGGTCGCGCCTGGCACGGATGGCCGGCTTACGCTGTTTCCAGTTGACGGTGGAGCGCGGCAGGTCTTGCCCGGATTGGAGCGGGGCCTGCTCTTCGTGCAGTGGGGCGCAGATGGCCGATCAATCTATGTGCGCGATGACCAACAACCAACGACGATTTACAAGGCAGATCTCTCGACTGGGCACAGAACTCTCCTATTGCAATTAATGCCTTCTGATTCGTCGGGAGTCGTCGACATACAAGCTGTCGTGCTATCGCCCGATGGCAAGGCTTACGCTTACAGTTATCGCCGACTTTTGTCGGAGCTCCTGGTGGCGAAAGGCTTGAATTAGGTGGGGCGGCGGAAAGCGTAGTTACCGGCATTCATCTAGGTATGTTCCCGAAGTCGAGTTCTGCGACCTTCCTCGATTGCGCGCCGGCGTGCAACGGACAAACAGCAACCCCAACGCTCGACAAGCTATATTGGAGAGAACTCACGATAATTCCAATCCTCTCTCGCCTTCGGTCAGATTGAGTTCGCTCGGTTTTGAATGTATGGCCAGCACGGAATCCCGTCGACGCGGGCCAGAAATCTCGTTCGAGGAAGTCACTTGGACGTATTGTCGCCAAACCGCCGACTGAGAGCGGACGACACGCCGTAAGTCATAAGATAAGGGTAGGGCGTGAACCGTCAAGTTGACGCCAGCAGCCCAATCTCCGATTGCGCGTCAGTCGTTCTGCGGAGCCAAGCCGCGATACTTGATCCTGGACATTTCGGGGTACTTTGCGCCACAAGGAAAACCCTGCCCAGGCAAGCGCTCGACGTCTCTAATTTCATTTTTGCAAGCGCTACTTTTTCGCAAAAGGACCGATAACTCGCTGATTTGCGCCAGAGAACAAAATCGCCCGGTGAACGCCGCGCAGGATGGTGCTAACATCCGTTCCAGCAAGTTTCCAACGAGCAAGCCAACATCGCAGTGACGCGATGTGAGTCGGAGCCCGCGAGGCTCGACCCACGCGCTCACCTATCGCAGGGCCGAATCATGGGCGGATCAGCCTTGCTCCGAGCTTTCACCAGAACAACTTAGCTATTGCAATTTCGCGTACTCGGCTTTGGCCTGCTGGTAAATGGGGATATCGGGATCTGCGTTCTTCCATAGTGCCAGGAAATCCTGGTATGCGGATTTTGCTTTGGCGCTGTCTCCCGTCATTGCGTACGCCCGGCCCAACTGCAAGCGGGCCAGCGCGCCCCAGGGGAAGTTGGCCACTAGTCCGCGATGGTCGATGAACTTCTGAAATTCCACAGCGGCTGCCTTGCCGTCGTGCAGCATGAGATAGGCTTCACCGCGCAAATAGACTGGTAGCAGATAGCCTAGGTCCCCCAATTCTATCGGGCTGGTCACCTGCAATAGCTCGATTGCCTGGTTCGGATCTTTGCGCTGCAAGGCGACCGCCGCTCGGATGGTGGGAAGCCGATACCTCTGTACGATCGTGTCCACCGGGAAGGACTTATCGAGTTCGTCCGCCAGCTTCTCCGCCGCTAACGTATCACCCGCCCGGGCCATAGCCAAGGCCGCATTTGCCAGAACGTCGCGGTTTGGGGCAAGTCTCGCGGCTGCGCTGGCATCGGCACGTGCCTGCTCCCGGTTACCGGCTTCTGCTTCGCGTAACGCTGCTTCGGCCTGATAGCTTGCGGAAATTTCCTTGGCATCGTTGCGTTCGGCTGACTCCATGGCACGCCGGGTCAGTGCGCGCGCGGAGTTAAAACGCCCATACCAGGCCTCGGTGTCCGATTGCGCTGCCAGCAGCCGGTCTTCGATTGCCGGCTTGCCCATCGCCTCCGATAGAGTCTGTGCCGCGCGGGTGGCATCCCCGTCGACAAATGCTAGTCGATAGCGGACCGCAAGCAGCCCCTCACTCTCCAGGTTTCGTTGCTCGGCCTGTTGGGAGGCCGCCTCCGCCTCATCCAGCCGGTTAAGGTTGATGTAGGCGGCGATCAGGTCTTCGTTGTTATTCGCGCGACTTGGCTCGAGCCGCATACACTCGCGCCCGTTGTCCAACGATTTTTCCAGGTCACCCAGGCTTCTGTAGATTTCTGACAGGTGCACGTAAAGCGAGTAGTCCCGCGGGTAAGTTTGTTGCCAAAGTGCGTACACCGGCATTGCTTTCTCCAGCTCGCCGGTCACGTACCAGTAGTAGCTTGCCTCGATGAAAAACCGCTCGCGCTCGCTCACCTTGTCGCGCAGCTCGTAGGCTTTGGTTGCGTACGTGGCCATTAGATTCGGCTGATCGAGGCTTCCATTGGCCGCCAAAGCGCGGTACGCCATGGCGAAATTCGGATCAAGTTCGACTGCCCGCTTCAGAAAGGGTGTAGCGGCGGCTTCCCCCTTCGTATAAAACATCTTGCGTCCCAAGCTGTAGGCCTGCAGCGCTTCCAGCGATGGTGTAGTCGCCTGCTCCAGAGGCGTGCCGAATGCTTGCAGGCTCTTGGCCGATTCGCCCAGCTTTTCGCGCAGCTTGGCGGCAGCTTTGTCCATGGCCCCGAGCACCTGCTCTTTGCCATTGGCGCTGGCCTGCTCCTCAGCTAGAGTGTCGCTGGTTTGGCAGTTCGCGGCTTTCAAGCCGAGAACATACTCGCCGCCCAATTTTGCGATGGAACCATCAATGACCACGGCGCTTTGCGTGCGACGGCATACTTCATAAGCGGTCTCTGGAGTAAGCCGTGCACCCGGTTGCTGGCCCATCAGGCGCAGCGTCTCCCCGATGCGCGCGTCGGAGATCAGGCTGAGATACGGTGTCTGTTCCAGTTGCACCGCCAGACCCTGCCGCAGCGTGCCGTCGAAGACCGGGTCCCCGGTCGTGTTCGTAAAGTCGGCTAGCACCACCGTGTCCTTGTTCGTGAGCTTTGCCGGCTGAGAGCGCCAATGTAAGAAGAAGAGCAGCGCAGCAACGGCAATCGCCAGTAATGCGGCCGCAGCGAAGATTCGCGTCCGCAGCTTATTGCGGCTGGCCAATCGCGGCTGAGCTTGCAGCCGAAGAGCATCCGAGTCGCGCTTCAAGCGCTGCAGGTCGGCACGCATTTCGGACGCATGCTGATAACGGAGGCTGCGGTCTTTTTCCAACGCCTTGTCAATGACGTGCTCGAGTTCTGCCGGAGTGTCGGGATGCAGGCGCACGGCTGGGGTCGGCCGGCGGTTCAGAATGGCGTCGATGATTTCGGCATCGCTGTTGCCGCGAAAGGCGGCGGCGCCGGAGGCCATCTCATACAGCACTGCCCCGAAGGAGAACAGGTCGGTGCGGGCATCCAGCTCAATCGCCCGCACTTGCTCCGGTGACATATAGCCGAGGGTGCCCATAGCGACTCCGGGCGTCGTGAGGCGCTCGTCTCCGGTCGGCGCGGCGTGTGCGGACGTTCGCGGCTCCATGACCTTAGCCAGTCCGAAATCAAGCACCTTCGCGTGCCCGCGCTCCGTGACGAACAGGTTGGCGGGCTTGATGTCGCGATGAACGATGCCGCCGCTGTGGGCCGCATCCAATGCGTCGGCAATCTCAACCGCGAGCGGGAGAAGCAGATCGAGCGCCACGCGGCCACCGGCGATCAGGTGCTTCAGCGTCTTCCCATCCAGAAACTCCATTGCGATGAACGGGCGCTGTTCGTGGCTGCCGATTTCGTAAATGGTGCAGATATTGGGATGGTTGAGAGCGGATGCAGCCCGGGCCTCGCGACGGAAGCGGTCGAGGGATTGCGGATCGTGGGCGTACTCAGTGGGAAGGAATTTGAGCGCGACGAAGCGCCCGAGCTGGGTGTCCTCAGCCTTATAGACCACGCCCATGCCGCCGCCGCCGAGCTTTTGCAGGACGCGATAGTGAGAGACGACCTCCCCGTCGCGAACCGGAGGAATCGACGATTCCGCCGTGAACGCCATCGCTTGCGCGGCCACCTGAATTGCGGGCTGCCCCAGAAAGCTCCCCGCCTGATCGTGCGAGCTCAGCAGCGACTCGACGTCTTCCTGCAAGGCGACGTCGCCGCCCGACTCGTGACGGAGGAACTCGCGGCGCTCGTCCTGCGGGAGCCGCAGTGCCCGCTGGAGCAGGTCATCCACTTTTTTCCATCGCTCGGGATGCATGGGCCAAGACCAGATTATTCGCCGCTGCGCGCGGGCCGAAGCTCGCGATAGAGCCATGCGCGCGCCGTACTCCAGTCGCGCATAACGGTGATCGGAGAAACCTTCAATACTTCAGCAGTTTCATCGACGCTCAATCCGCCGAAGAAACGCAGCTCGACGACTTGCGCCTTGCGCTCATCCACCGCGGCCAGTTCGCGCAGCGCTAAATCAAGCGCGACAAAGTCCGCCTCGTGTTCACCGCCGACGATCGCGGTATCTTCCAGCGGCACGTGCTGTATGCCGGCGCCGCGCTTCAAGTTATGGCGGCGGGCGTGGTCCACCAGGATGCGCCGCATCAGTTGCGCCGATACGGCGAAGAAGTGAGCGCGGTCCTGCCACGACATGCGCTTCAAGTCCACGAGCCGTAAGTATGCCTCGTTGACCAGCGCCGTGGTTTGCAAGGTATGCCCGCTGCGTTCCCCTCGCATATAGTGCCGGGCCAGGCGCCGCAGTTCCTGGTAGACGACAGGCGTCAGCTTGTCGAGCGCCTCCCGGTCGCCGTTGCTCCAGGCTTGGAGCAGGACGGTGACGTTTGCTCCGGTGTTCGGTCCGGTGTTCATCCTGACATTCGCTTCCGGCATGTGCTGTGGACGGAATTATAGCCGGGTCGGCGTGATCCCATGATAGTTTTCGCCACCCGTTTGCGCCTATAGGAACAGGAAGGCATGCCTGGGAGCAACGGCGAGCGCAAACATTCACACGTATCGCGCGATACCCATACAGGATTCAAGCTCGCAAGGCGGCAATGAATGAGAGCATCTTGGCCCAGTCCACGTCTCGTTTCTCAGGACTTGGACTCGGCAGGAGGATTCCATGACAATCGACAACATTGTGACCACCCACCAGGCGGACATAGCCTGGCTTCTTGCCCTTTGGCAGATCATCCATAGCGGTGATGCTAGCCGCGAGGGATTTGTGGCCGACGAAACCACGCTGGTGCTGGCAGGCATGCTGGCAGCACAGCTCTCCAAAACACGCGGCTCGGCGCCATTGACGTTCGAACGCCTCAAGAAAATAGGCGAGAGGTTCGGCACGAAGGTCGGGGTTTCTGAGGCTGAACCGAAGGAATTCATCAGCAAGGAAGGTTGGACCTGGATCAACGTAAACGGCGTCTGGGTTGGAATTTATTCCTATCTTGAGCCCCTGCGCGAAGCCCCGGCACAGAGCCCAGGCGGTGTAGTCAACGAATGAACTTGCTCCACGGTGCCGAAGCTCAGGCGTACTGCGGATGCTTGAGCCCGCAGCTGAAGAGCTGTGTGTCCCGTAGGGCTGATTCAAGGGCTTGCGCAACTGGGTACGGCTACCGCGGGTTCCATGATAGTTTTCGCGGCCCGTTTGCGCCTATCTGGACAGGGTGGAATGCATTGAGGACTCACGGCCACCCGAAGGAGGCAGTATGAAATCGAGAGTTGTGTCATTCCTCTGTGCAATGAGCTTACTGGGGGCAACCGCGACCGCCATGGCGGCGCATGCGCAGCAGTCGTCTGCTCCACACTATGCCGTTGTCGATCTCGGCACCTTGCCGGGCGGCACGTTCAGCCAGCCATTTGCCATCAACGACAGCGACGTGGTGAGTGGTTCGTCGAACCTGGCCAACAACAACCAGAACGCTGTTCTCTGGGATCGTGGGCAGATCATCGATCTGGGAACGCTGGGCGGTCCGAACAGCATCGCATTCGCGCTGAATCGGCTCGGGCTGGCCGGAGGCGAAGCGGAGACCTCGACCTCCGATCCTAACGGAGAGGACTTCTGCGGTTTTGGAACGCACCTGATTTGCTTGCCGGTTCTGTGGTCAGGCCGAGGAGCGTACCCGCTGCCGACGCTGGGCGGCAACAATGGTGGCGTTAACGGAATCAACTTCTGGGGCATTGCTGCCGGCGTCGCGGAAACTGCGAGCGAAGATCCGGCGTGCCCCGCCCCGCAAAAGCTGCAGTTCAAACCCGTCGCCTGGGAATTCGGAAGGGCGATTGCGCTTCCCACCGAGGGCAGCGATCCGGACGGACTTGCCATAGGGATCAACGATCTCGGCCAGGTCGTCGGAGGATCCGGAATTTGTACCGCTTTCAACCCAAACTTGCTGATCAATCTTCAGTCCGTGCACGCGTTGTTGTGGCAGAACGGCCGACTGGTTGACCTCGGCAACCTCGGCGGAACGACTGGGCAGGCCCTGGGCAATCTCGCCTACGCCATCAATAACAGAGGACAGGTGGTCGGTGTCTCCGACCTCTCCGGCGACACTACCTTTCACGCGTTCTTATGGACCGCGGCCACCCACATGCAGGACTTGGGCACGCTGCCGGGAGATGCTGCCAGCCTTGCCATCAGCATCAACGACCCTGGCGTGGTGGTGGGCCTGTCCATCGACGCCAGCGGCAATACGCGCGCCGTTGTTTGGCACGGCGGCGTTCCCACCGACCTCAATACTCTGGTGGAACCTAACTCGCCGCTCTATCTATTGACTAGTTGCTCGATCAATGCCCAAGGCGAGATCACCGGACTGGGCATAACCACCAGCGGCGAGATCCACACGTACCGCGCTATACCCGTACACGACTGACTCAAGTGCCGTAAGACAGCAACTACCAAAAACGATTTACGTACCCCCCACGTCTCGCTTGCTGAGACGTGGGGCACCGGCCGCGGCGTTGTAGATCGTGATGTCGAACGAGAAGTAACTACAAAATCCCAGTTTGTGCGTAGCTGGCGGCCTTTTTCGCGAATCCAAGCCCGCGACCTGTACCAGAGAAACTCTCTTCAAGGTTACTAGAGCGTAAATCCATCAAATTTCTCTGAACGCCAAAATCGGAGTACAGGTCTGCGCCTCATCCAAGGCGAACGGAACGCGATTCGAAAGCGAATGTCTCGCAAAGCTCGACTTGACTTCTGGTCCCTGCCTTCGGCAACGATGGGACTCGTTACTGCCTTGCGCGAGCAGTTCCCCAGTAGTGGCCATCGTAGCTATCGTACCTTCGCGTACTCCACCTTGGCGCACCGGACGTTCGGGTCGTCGTTTCTTGGTTAGAGCACACTCAGTGTGGCGCCTGGTTTCTTTCCGCAAGGAAGGCGTCCTGGCAACGTTTGGCGTCCCCGAGCAACTGTGCGAACTCCGGCGTGCTACGCAGCGGCGCCAGCATAGGATCTTTTTGCAGGGCGGTGTAGGCGCAGTATTTGCTCTCGATGGCCGATTTCAGTAGCCGCAACGCCAGATCTTTCTGGCCACAGAAAGCCACGTCAGTCGCGAACAGGTACCTGTTTTCCGGGTCAGGGTTGTTCTCGAAGGATGGCTCAAGCTCGCGGATGATGCGATCCAACTCTGCTGAAGGCGACTGTGACGAGGGCCGGTCGAGACAGGCTTTATCAAATTTGGTGTAGGCAGCGTCGGGAGGCAGTTTCTGAACTGCGGCTTGCGCTTCTGACAGTTTGCCTTCCCGCACAAGTATCCATAACCCATTACTGTCGGCCCAGGTCGACCCCGCGTCCAGACGGTTGAAATCCATGGCGCGCTCGGGGTTCCCCATCTGGCTAAAGGTGAACGCGCAGGCGCGGAACAGATAGTTTCCGGAATCCAGAGCGATGGCGTCTTCGCACGCGCGAGCCGACTCATCGAGCAATCCCGCATAACGAAGCACGTACCCTAGAACGAAATGGGCCACTGCATTCTTAGGCTGCCGCTCGACCCAATTTGCCGCGTCCTGGTAGGCCTTGACCACTTCACCCCGCTCGGTCCGGTTTGCGATCCTCTGGCCAAGTGCAATGCTGAGGTTGGGATCAAGGGCCAGCGCCCGCTCAAGAGCGGTATTTGATTTCTGGAACATCGCCTCGCCGCCGCCTCCATACTGAGAATCAAGGTAATAGCGACGACCGAGGTTGCCCCACGCCGGCGCATACGTAGGGTCGAGTCCCACCGAGCGCTCAAGCATGGGGATGGCTTCCTTGTTGGGGCCCGGGTCATGCGGCAGCGCGAGGCTACGCAGATACAGATCGTAAGCCTCTTCGTTCCTGGTTGGAGTGGTAGCTGCTTACTGCTTCTTCTTGGCGCGGATCCTAGCCGCTTGCTCGTCGTAGGCTTCGGCCTCAGCGTCACGGTCAAGCTTGCGGAGGGCATCAGCTAAGTCTTCAGCTGCGTCAGCTACCGCCGGAAGACCGGCGCCCCATTTTTCCTTGATAGCCAAGGCACGTCTGTACAAGGGCTCGGCCTCGGCGTACTTTTCCTGCTGATAGTAGAACCATGCCAAAGCATCAAGGTCCGCCGCAACCTCAGGACTGTCTGGACCCAACGCCTTCTCGTCGATCGTCAACGCACGCCTATATAGCGGCTCCACCTCGCTCAGCTTCCCTTGGGCACGATAGCTCAATGCCAAGCCGTTGAGATCCTTGGCAATCGTCGGGTGTTCTGGCCCAAATGCCTTTTCATCGATGGCCAATGCACGTTTGTACAGCGGCTCCGCTTCGCTGAACTTGCCCTGCGCCTTGTAGAAGGCCGCCAGAGAGCTAAGCCTGGTCGCGACCTTTGGGTTATCGGGTCCGAGAACGTTCTCGGTGATGTTCAAAGCCTGTTTCAACAGCGGCTCCGCCTCGCTGTATTTGCCCTGGACTTGGTAGACCGCTGCCAAGTTGCTCAGCATCGTCACTTCTGATGGGTGATCCGGACCCAATGTCTTTTCGTCGATCGCTAACGCCCGCTTGTACAGGATTTCTGCCTCGTTATACCTACCCTGGGCTTGGGAGAGAGCTGCCAACTTGCTCAGCCCCCTGGCTTCGGATGGATGGTCTGGACCGAACGCCTTTTCATCGATCGCTAAAGCTCGCTTGTACAGTGGCTCCGCTTCCGCGTACCTGCCTTGAGCCTGGTAGAGCGCGGCCAAATTGCTGAGCGCCGTCGCTTCGGCTGGGTGATCCGGGCCCAGTGCCTCTTCCTCGATTTCTATAGCCCGCTTGTACAAGGGCTCTGCCTCGCTGTATCGGCCCTGGTCCTGGTAGAGCACGGCCAAGTTATCGAGCATCTTTGCCACCGATGGGTGATTCGGGCCCAAGGCCTTCTCGTCTAGTTTCAGAGCGTGTTTGTATAGAGGCTCCGCTTCTGTGTATCGGCCCTGATCTTCATAGAGGACTGCTAAGTTATCCAGTACCGTTGCAATCGCTACATCGTCGATGTCCGTCGCTCCTTCATCGATCTCTAAGGCGCGCTTGTAGAGCGGCTCCGCCTCGCTGTAGTTACCCGCTTGCACTTTGTGATCTCCAAAGTTACTCAGCAAAGCCGCGACTGATGGGTCGTTAGGACCGAAGGCATCTCCTTCGATCGCCAGCGCACGTTGGTAGAGTGGCTCCGCCTCTTTGTATTTGGCTTGTGCGTCCAAAGTCAGTGCCAGATTGTTCAAAAGGACAGGATCGTCGTCGTGAACCACCAGCACCTTCCGTAGGGCGAACTCCGCCTCGGCATATCGTCCCTGCTCAAACTCAGCGCGGGCAAGTGGAACATATCGATCGACGACATCGTCCTTCGACGACACGATGGATTCAGAAATGTACGTGCTGGCTTCTTCGTATTTACCATAGTAGAGGGCCGCCAACCCTTTCTGATACAAATCCTGAACCGACTTAGACCATGTGGCGATCGCTGATTCGAGTTCTTCGATCGAGAAGCCCAGCTCCTTCGCTTTCGCAGTGAGAAAATCTTCTCCCCCAAGTCCCTCAGGGCCTTGCGATTGCGAACCAGGGGGAGACCAGCTTTCCGGAAGCGGCGGTTTATATGAAGCCTCAACTAGTAATGAATGAGACGACCCTCCCTTGAGTTTCAGCATCGATCCGAGATAGGTCGGCTGGAACTGTTGGGACGGCATGTAGTGTAGTGAACCACGCGGCCCACTATCGGATTTTGGCTTTTTCGCAAACTGAGATGCCTCCTCGACAATGACACATCCGATGATGGACCAACTCGTGTTGACGGCCTTAAGCCTCGTGTCCCCTCGCCGAAGAACGAAAAACTCTATAGGCTCGGCTGCCGGATCGTGGAGGTAGGTGCGACCATTTCTAAGTTCACACGGTTTAATTATGACCCAATTCTTGACATGAAAAACGGCTGCCATGCCCACTCTGAGATTTGCTCCCATAGCCAACGCGAACTGCCCAGAGTCGCTGGTAACAGTAGCGCCCGCACCCTCCACGCTCACTTCGGCGTGCGAAACGGGCGATCCTTCCACCTGATGGACTATTCCAAAGATCGAGGGCTTCTGCTGACCGGAAACGGCCGTGCAGAAGATAACCAACGCGATGGCAACTCCCCCCCAGCGTTCCGGAGAAGGCATCGAGCACCTCTGTTCCCGGAAATATATTCACCCGATTTGAACGAAAGGGCAAGCGATAACTTAAGCCAGGAAAGTTCTGCCACGAGCTTCAGGAACTCTGTCGGAGTCTGAACGCATCCCCTAGGCAAGCTACGCGAATGTAGTTCTTCATGCTTCATGGCTTGGGCTTGGATGTAGAGACGCAATAACCTTCCACGGCTTCCTAACTGGCAATACCACGTTAGCAATTAACTTAGAAAAAGCTCTCTAGATAAAGCCGAGCGACGGAAATCAGCTTCCTAGTGCATTATCACGTTGAGTAACATTCGTGTTCCGCTATCGAGCTTTATTTCTTTGCCAGCGGAAGTGAGAACACCATCTGGTCCGAGCTGGATGTTCTTGATCCCAAACACCCCCATCGACGCTTCATTCAGACTCTGTGTGGTGCCGCGGGTATCGAGCACCGGAGAACGAGCAGTTGCCGTCAAATCCGCATAGCCAATTCCGCCCCCTGTCGTAAGGTCTGCATTGGGATTTAGAGCGACAGCCTGGACGATGCAGTGGACTTGGATTTCCTCGCCTCCCGGCCGAACAATTCTGTCGAACACAAGTCCGAGGGTCGATTGCGGATCGCTGTCCGAACGACTTGTCGCTTCGGTAACATGGCCAATTATCTTCGTGCCGCGAGCAAAGGGCGGACTGTTGGGAAGAGTGACCACACCCGTAAGCTTCGCATCAACTTCATCCCCTTGCTTAAGCTTCTTGGAGTCGAGGTTCTTTGCCAACTCCACAATGAACCTGCCGCGCGATCGGGCTATCGCGGTCCAGCTCTTGCTTGAAGTGGGGTAAGGGATCAATCCATCTATCGGCGTCCATTCGACCTCGCATCCTTGACCGACTGTCTGACTCGAAGGCAATTTCCTGCTAGCGTGTGGCGCATTGGAATTGGACGCGCCCGGGCGCGGCTCATCGGGGATTACGGTCACCCAGGTTTTGCCGTCTGGAGTATATCCCGAGGCCGAGACCCCATAGACGCACCATGCCCTGAAACTGCTCGAGAAGTAGGGTCCCAGGCGTTTCAGGTTACCCACCTGGTTTTCCAACCTGGGAGGTTCAATCGTCAGCCCGTCAGATAGGCCAACTGTCGGCGTATCGAGACCGGGAGTGAAGGGCGTCATCAGCAACGGATCGTAATTCCGCGGTCGCTCTACTCGCTTTACCGACCCCCGGGTTGCAATCATTCGCTCAGCCTCGATCACAATTTCGTCCGAAGACAACTTCACGGTAGCGCGATAGACTACTTTGCCATCCAGCTGGTCGCCTCGAAACCATAAGAATGGGCCATCCAGCCGAGTCCAATCATGCTCATATTTTCGCGCTGCGAGTGTCGTGTCGCTCTGTTCGTCGGCGGGCTTAATCCACGAAGGGCCCCATTCCTTCTGGTCTTCAGTCAGATATACGGGAAACTGTTCTACCCCTACGGTTGTCCCTTTCCTCGTCATCATCACGACGTCGGCCCGCTCTTCAAACTCAGCTTTTGATAGGGGATGGTCGAGAACGCCCGGACGATAAAGAAATAGGGCCGTGGTTTTGCCCTCGCCGATTTCGCGCGGCAGTTGCTGTCGAAGCCGGTTAGTGAAGTCAACCATATCGGGCGGAGGGTTATCAGCTTTGTCCGCCCATTTCGTTTCCATCCTGAGCAGAGTAATGGTCATGGCGTAAAGACGCAGCGCCTGAGGAAACGATAAATTGGGCTTGGGGGTTCGATATTTCACACCCTGTACAGTCATGGCAGGATTCGTCATGCTGTCGACCGCTTTGCGGAGATCGTTGAGCTTCCAAGCAGAGTAGTCCCCCTGCATCATGGCCTTCGCTAGCTCCTGGTGGAGGGCCTTTAGGCGGCCGGATAGCTCGTTTTCAGGAAGCGACCAGACAATGCACAATAGCGGCATAGGACTGAGGCCAGCATCTTCGTTCGCGTAACGGGCGGAGAAGCGGCTGTCCGTTGGGGGGGAGTCCGAATCTAGTTTCTGTCTTTGCTTTAGGCTTGGGCCTGGGTCATCTGGGTGAGTTCGCTGTTCTCCTTTCTCCGCGGGCATGCCCAGTGAGGGAAAGTATGTGCGGATCACCTCCCAGCCAGTTTTGTTCACCGCCAGAAGTGCCGCGGTAGCGTCAGCAACGGGCTCGGCTTTGCTGTCATAGGCATCGATATCCTGCCGCTGAACTCCCATCATATTGTAGGGAAGCTTAGGCCGGTCGCTATCCTTGCCTTCTTGCGATGAAGCACAGAAAACCGGACAAGCTAACAGGCTAACCGCCAGCGTTCCCAGGTTTATGAGCCTTAGCCCCGAGAAACGCCGTGCAGGCAGTAGAGCGAAGTGGAAAACGAGAGCCACGGTGTGATCATTTTGGTGTTACCCGAGTTCTGTGTCAACGTTTGTCGTCTTCGGAAAGCATAGAAGTTGGACTAGACCGACATTGGTCAGGTTCGTTACTGACCTTGGTGTTCAGGAGAAATGGCAGCTTTACAATAACTTTATAGTCCACCGAAGTTAATATGATCGGCCGCATAAGCGCCAGAAGGCATCGCTTGAAAGTCTGACGGATTGCTCACTGCGAACATCTCCTACCGCGTAATTTATTGACGTCCCAACGTCCCCGTCCTAGAATTGCCCGCAATGTCGTCTCCGTCTTTAGCTATCGGTAATATGCTGGGTCACTACCGGATCGTGGAGCGGATAGGCGCCGGTGGTATGGGAGTGGTTTATCGCGCTCACGATGAGCGACTGCAACGTGATGTGGCCGTCAAGGTCTTGTCTGCGGCTACGCTCGCAAGTCATGCTGGCCGCAAGCAGTTCCGCCAAGAGGCCCTCACTCTTTCGCGTCTGAATCATCCAAACATAGCTACGGTTTTCGACTTCGACACGGAGAACGGTACCGACTATCTGGTCATCGAATACATTTCAGGTATCACGCTTGATACTAAGCTCGCCGCGCGCGCCCTTCCCGAGAAAGAGGTTGTGAGTCTCGCTCTGCAACTTTGTCAAGGCCTCGAAGCCGCCCACAAGAATGGCATTATCCATGGTGATTTGAAACCCAGCAATCTCCAAATAACAGCCGACGATCGACTGAAGATCCTCGACTTCGGTCTTGCCCGATGGATGCCGCACGCTAGCGAACTTGGACTCACAGTTACAGTGACGGCAACTCAAACTTATATGGGGACACTACCCTACATGGCTCCCGAGCAGCTCCGAGGAGCTAGCCCCGATGTACGCTCCGATACTTGGGCGGTTGGAGCCGTCATCTATGAGATGGCAACGGGTAAGCCTCCATTTATCGAGGCAACGAGCTCACTGCTTGCCGATGCCATCTTGAACAAGGAACCCGCGTCTCCTACATCCGTTAGCCCGCTGTTGTCGTCTGGGCTTGAGAAGATTATCTTGACGGCGTTAAAGAAAGACTGCGCTCGTCGTTATCAGTCTTCTCATGCGCTGGCCGCCGATCTTCAGAGAGTTGAGGTTGGTCTTTCGCCGTATGTCGCAGCGGCCGCAGCAGAGCGTTCCAAGTTAAAACGGATGAAGCTCTCGCTGGTACTGGTTGGATTGGCAGTCATGATCGCACTGATGGTGGGCGGATTTAGATATTCTCAGCGACTGCAGAAGCTAACCGGCAACGATGCTCTCTCTTTCACAGCGCGCGCTGACAGCTCTGAGATCACATTGCTTGGCTCGATCATTCCGCCGCCGGAAAAAGGCAACGCCGTCAAGATTGTGGTAGAGGGGCAGAAGGGCGAAACCTCTCCCGACGAGTTCGGGAGGTTCAAACTTAGTGTAAATGGGAACGCTGGTGACAGGTTTCGCCTGCAAATCTATGTCAATGGGAAAATGGCTTACGACGATTTTCAAGTGCTTCCCGGACCAATTGCTGTAAGTCTATTCAAACCCAACTAACGAAATTGTCCCGCCGCGGCCTTTGCGCAGCTGGGGAACCATGCCGGCAGATTGAGAGTGCTTTTTCCGGCATTAAGGTGCAGGGGGAACGGTATCCCGAGGCGATGAGGAAACTGGTCGGTCGATAAGGTCGATGGACCTTAGTGCAAAAGGGGTGTCTTCAGTAAGGACAGCCCTTTTCACGGGAAAGATGGCTTGGCAGCGACGGAGAAGCTTGCCATTCGCGTTGACACCGACCAAGTCTTAGTGCTGTATCTGAGGCGCCCATCTCACGGCGACTGGCAGTGGCTAGAGGGGATCAATTGCTCAGGCTGGAACCTCGAACACTCAGTAGTTTCCTGGCCCGATCCAAATTCGATTGGACAACTGAGTGCAGCCCCGGTGAGGTCTCATCGTTAGCTACTTCGAGGGCCTGACGATAGGCTATGACAGCCTCCTCCAGGCGTGCCGTCCCGCTCCCACGTTCCCCCAATTTCTGCAACGCATTGCCGAGGTTGTTCTGTACCCCCGCCCAATCCAGCGGCGCACTTTCCCGCGTGAGTTCCTTCAACGCCTCGCGATAAGCCGTGACCGCTTCCTCCAACCTCCCGGTGCCACTCTCGCGCTCCGCCAAGATCTGGAGCGCGGTGCCGAGGTTATTTTGCGTCGATGCCCACTGCAGAGGCACGCGCTCTCGGGTGTACTCCTTTAGAGCGTTGCGAAAGGCCGCGGCTGCCTCCTCCAGTCGCTTGGTCCCACTCTCGCGTTCTGCCAATATCTGAAGGGCGTCGCCGAGGTCGTTCTGCACTCTCGCCCAATCCAACGGCGCTTTCTCCCGCGTGAGTTCCTTTAAGGCCTCGCGATAAGCCGCGACCGCTTCCTCCAACCTTCCGGTGCCACTCTCGCGCTCTGCCAGCAACTTAAGCGTCTTGCCGAGATTATTTTGCGTCATGGCCCAATCCAGAGGGGCACGCCCCCGCGTGTATTCTTTCAGCGCCTCGCGATGGGCAGTGACGGCATCCTCCAGCCTCTCGGTTCCGCTTTCTCGCTTCCCCAATATCGCGAGCGCAACCCCAAGGTTTCTCTGCGTCATGGCCCAATCCAGGGGCGCGCCCGCCTGGGTGTATTCCTGCAACGCCTCGCCATAGGATGCAACCGCTTCCTGTAGCCGCTCCGTCCCACTCTCTCGCTCCCCCAACGTCGAGAGTACGGTCCCGAGGTGGTTCTGGGTCATTGCCCAATGCAGCGGCATGCGCTCCCGCGTGTACTCTTTTAGCGCCTCACGATAAGCCGTAAGCGCCTCCTCCAGTCGCGCCGTTCCCGTCTCCCGTTCGCCTAACCGCCAGAGCGCCGTGCCGAGATTAGTTTGTGCCATGGCCCAATCTAGGGGCGCACGTTCCCGCGTATACTCCTTAAGCGCCCCGCGATAGGCGGCAACCGCCTCCTCCAGTCGCTTGGATTCATCCAATTGCTCTCCCAAGGTTGATTCGACCAAGGCGTAGGACAAGAGCATTGCGGCGCGATCGTCCCCACGCATCGATGCGGGCAACGGAGCAATCAGGTGCGCCAGCCGAGTCGCTATCGGTAGCAAGGTTTCTGCCAGGTATTTTCCCGAATTCTCGACGGTCGGCACCGCCAGAGTGGCGGCGATCGCGGCGGCGGCCGCTCCGACTTCAGCCCCGAAGCCTGGTTCCAGCCTGAGAGTGCCTGTGAAACCAATACGCCCGCCCTCTCTGCCGTCCCGTACTGCAGATACAAATCTGAGCTCGATGACTGCCCCTTCCCCGATTGTGTGGACCCGTCCCCAAATGAGCAGATCGCCTTGGTTCCTACTGAGCAGGCGATGCGCTTCAGCCGAAGTGTGATCCGCCGCTTCGTCGAAGCTCGCGCCCTCGGTCAAGTTGAGTAGGACTTCTGCGCGAAGCACCTCAACCGCGTTCGGGTTCAGCTCTTTGCGAATTGAGTCAATTACACGAGTGCGGGCGGCTTCGCTCGCTTCGTCGTTACCAAACTGAGCGACATAGATTACGAGTTTGTTCCTGTTAGCTTGCGGTTTCGCGGGCATTCGGCGGTTCGTCAGCCGCAATATCGGGAGGGTAACTACCCAAACCGTAGGGATGAGAACAACGGCGCCGACCACCGTTGCCCGGGTGCCCTGCGCCCAATCGCCCAACTGCCTGGCGAAGAGACGCTCCCATCCGTATCGCGCCGCCGGGAGCAGGCCGCCCCCTAAAACCGCGGCCACCATAGCCCGCAAGATGCGCGGGAGGTAGCTTGTCGGTCCTTCGTCGTGGTGACCGTGGTCCGTCGGCACCTTCTAACACCTCTTCGATAAGATACGGGTCGCAATGGCGGCACCGGAGGTGCTCGCATTATACGACCCGTAAGCGGCCGTTCCCGCCGTCGAAATGATCATTGGCCGGGCGCCGAAAGCAACGCAGAACGGCCTCGGCGTTCGGCTCGTCCTCACGTTGGCGAATGGTCCTGAGGCCGTTGTAAGCGGGCGAAACAGAGATCTATCAATTATTGCCTGGTTTAGGCATTATTGACGGAAGCAATCCACGGCCATGCACATGCCCGTCGTGGAAGGATGAGTTTTTCGCTAGCGGTGTTGCTGAAGCTCGTGGATAGCGGTCCGTAGCCAATAGTTTTCTTATCTCGTCCAGATACTCGGCAACCCAAGGATTTTTTGGAGCACGGTCGAATGAAACCCGGTCAGGGCCACGATTTCCCGAGCGGTTGGCTATTACCCGGGAAGCAGGCCGCACTCTGCTTCACCATCGACGATGTTCATCCTGGCAGGTCGTCTGACGCTTACGAAGCCGGCGGAGACCTCGGCCAAGGCGCCCTCGGACACGTAGAATGGCTTTGCCGTCACCACCCGCAGTTGCATGTCACTCTCTTCGTGACTCCCGACTGGAGAGAGATCAGTCCCTTTCCGACGCGCAGATTGCTATCGCGTATTCCGATCCTGAGTAGACAGCTTTACCTGGCGAAGACTCTTCGCGCTGAAACTATGCTCCTCTCGCGTCACCCTGAATTCGTCGCTTACCTGAAGTCGTTGCCACAGGTAGATTGTGCGCTGCATGGGCTCCATCACATCAATAAGGGTTTCGATATCATGGAGGAATTCAAGGGCAGAGGCCGCCTAGAGTGTCAGTCCATGCTGGAAGAGGCGATGGACATCTTTGAAGCAGTCCATCTGCCGTGGTCTCCGGGGATGTGTCCCCCGGGCTGGGGATTGTCGGATGATCTTGCCGAGGCAATGATCGCTGTGGGACTAAAATTTGTTGCGTCCGCGCGCGACGTACGGACCCCGATCGCTCGTGACTCGGTGAACTCAATGAGCGGCCGGCTTGGTCTCTCGCTGATCTATCCCGAGTGGATCATGGGCCATCGGTTGCTGCACTTCGCCACCAACTTCCAGGCAACATCAACGATCGAGCGCGCCGAACAGGTCATCGCGTTGAATGGCTTGGTTGCCGTGAAAGCCCACATCATCAAAGAAGCCTTCGGCCATGTCGCTTTGGACGGAATGGACCAGGCATACCGGGACTACCTCCACGAGTTATTCTGCCGCTTGGAAGACCGCTTCGCCGAGTCGCTCTGGTGGACATCCATGGCGCAGATCACTTCACGCTGCTTGGGAACTCACTCCGATTCGCTGGTACTCTCCGAGCGACCAAATCAAGAGGAACATGGAAGTCCACATTAGCTCTCCGGCTTCCGAGCCGACGCTCCACTATCTCAACGCATGCTTCCCAGCCTGGGGAGACCAGCAGATGTTCGATTGGGCGTTTGCACGCCAGATGCATGGTCAGCCGCCCACCGATTACATCTTATTGTCCGAAGGTGGCGAAACCCTCGCAGGCTCAGGCGTCAGCTATCGTGAGATATTGTTGCCCAACGATGCCGCAATCACCGTGGGAATCATGACGGGTTCGTGGACGCTTCCGGCTGCGCGCGGCCGGGGGCTCTTCTCTTGCATGATCGAGGAATCAATTCAGATTACCGCTGCCCGAAAGGGCGCGCTGCTCCTCGCCTTTGTGACCGCAGACAATCCCAGCTGCCGCGCACTTCTGAAATCTGGGGCGGCAGCATTCCCGACCTCATACTTCGTTGGGCAGCCCGAGGCCGGCGAGGTAAAGACGCACGTCGAAACCCTGGCGGAGGTCGGCGACATCTCCGACGAGCTGATAAGCCAATGGCGGCAACAGTATGTCGGCTTTGCACGGTTCGGCTACCAAGCCCTTGACGATTGGCGCTCGCAATTTCTATACCGGCCTCGCCGCCCGCGTGTCTTTGCTGGCAGTGATGGGTTCGTGATGATCGACGAACAGGCCGACACCGACCGCATCATTGGTTACCTTGGCTCACAACGTAAGTTTCCATCCGATCTCCTGGGTGCCGTTCTCAGTCAGGCGGCCGCAAGGGGCAAGAAAGTGTTTGCGTTCTGTGCCGATCCTGATCTGTCGGAGTTCTGCCTGGCGTCAGGCTTCACTGAGCGGCCAGGATTTCTCACTGTAAACGTGGCTGACTGGCCATTGCTCGCCGCGGCGCTGCGCGTTCGGGATTCGCAGCAGGGCACTTCGAATGCCGTCATTGCCGATCCACATAGCCCTTGGTTCCTCGGCGCCTGGCGAATGCAGTCGGGCGACCGGATGTAACGTCCGTTCAGGGTGACAGCCGCGCGGATTGGAGGCTTGTCTTGCGAACACTCCCAGCTGTGTTGCTCCTATTGCTAGCCTGTCCACCCGCGACCTTCTCGCAGACAGTCAGCAACCTCCCGAACACACCTCCACACGTGGACTCGGGGAAACCTGCACTTCAGTCTGCAATGGTGATCAACGTAGTTACCGATTGCGGGGCCGTCGGCGATGGCATCACAGACGATTGGGCGGCGATTCAGGCTTGCATCACTGACCACCCGGGTAGAACCATCTTCTTCCCCAAGATGCGTCTTGTGCCTTGTTCATCGGGCGCGGGTGGTGGCTGTGAAGGTTCGGTGGACTACTACGTGAGCAAGACGCTCAAGCTGAATGGCAACGGACAGGCGCTAATCGGAACAGGTCCCAGCCGATGGCCGGCGGGCGCAGTGCAAATCAAGTTTTCTCCCACCATGAACGCACCCGGAATTTGGGTCCCGGCCAACGTCTCCAGCGCGTATGTGGGAAACCTGCTCTTGAATGGCCAGCGCTGCTGGAGCTCAAGCGACTTGACTACCTTTGACCAACCAGCGTCGCTATCAGGATTGGGAGCTGACGGCGTGCTGCTTACCGGCGGTGAGCCATCGGTGGACGGGGTCACCGCCTACTGCTTCGGACGGCATGGTTTTGCCGTGCTCGGCGACAATGAAGAACGTGAAATATCTCCGGGGCAGCCTGACTTCTGGAGCATTCGCAACTCCTTCGCCTATGGCAATCGGGGATACGGTCTTTATATTAAGGGTCTTGACAGTAACGCCGGCGAAAGCATTGCCCTGAAGACAACCGGCAACCAGTTGGGCGGCATTTATGACCACAGTGTGCTCGGCAATACGCACATTAGCCCGGCAAGTCAATTGGACAATCGCAACCCCATCGTTGCAGGCGTACCCCAGGCCATTGCTCATATATCCGTCAACAACGGCCAGTGTGAGCTAACAATGCGGGCAACGATCGCAAGTGGTTTGAGTCGCGCGAACACCTGGATCACGGTGCAAGGCACGTCCGGGGGACGCGGGTTTGACGGCACCTATCGACTGAGCGCGTTCAACGACCGGACGCTCACTTACCGCTGTCCCGCGTTGGATGGACCGGCCGCTGGAGGCATGGTCCGCACCGCCTCATCCCAGGATGTGTACTCGGTTTACAACGCAGATGGAATCAAGACGGGAGCCTACCTGGGCATCGGTGGCTCCTCGGTGACGGTGTGGATTAATCCGTATTGCGAAGGCTATTCTAACGCTCCCGATTTCGGTCCATCTGCAATCGTTGTCGGAAGGTCGTGCGAGGTCAACGTGACCGGCGACCGGACGTGGACGAGCTGGATACCGGGACCAGGCTGGAGCAGCACCATGCGTTCGGGTCAGGGGTTAGCTCTCCAGAATGCGAGCGATGCCATGAACTGGCTCACCATCCAGGCAGGCCGCACCAAAGAACAAGTCAAAGGAATTCGCCTCGCTGGTGTGGGCGAGAGAGATTATTGGGACTTCGGACAGTACAACGACAGCTATTTTTTCCTACGCGATGTGCAAAGCAAAGGGTTCAACACGATCTTACTGAATAAGGGCGGAAGCACCGACATCAGCGCTCCCGACAATGCTGCTGTCCGGCTAGGTCGGGGCTCGAATGGGGGCGTACAGTTCTTCGGCGGCACGACTGAAGTAGCCAACGTCGACAGTTCCGGCAAGGGAACGTTCTCGGGCGTATGCTTATCGGCCAGCATCTGCTGGAACTCCGGAAAAGGCCCGCCGCCGACGGAAAGCTGCACCCACAACAAAGGGGGGTCTCTGTATACGCGGACCGACGGAGGTCCGGCTACGACCTTGTATGTCTGCGACGGAAGCACAGGAACTTGGATGGCCAAGTAATCCAAACGAGAAGAAGGTTCAAACAGCGTAGCTATCGACGCGATATGTATGGAGATTTTGCTCCACCCATGCGATCGTCTGGCGCAGGCCGTCTTCGAGACTGATAGAGGATGTCCACCCCAGAAGCTCGCGCGCTTTGGTAGCGTCGGCGCAGAGTCGTTCCACTTCGCTGTTCTCGGGACGAATGCGCTGAGCCTCGGCAACCAAGGTCAGCTTTTTCCCCAGCAGGTCGCCAAGAATGCTGCTTAGCTTCTGGACGCTGACTTCAACGCCGCTTCCGAGATTCATGACCTGGCCCACCGCCTCCCGCCTCTCTGCGGCAGCGACAAATCCTGCGACCATGTCGGCCACGAAATTGAAGTCGCGTGTAGGTGTCAGCGAACCCAATCGCACCTCGCTTCCGGCCAATGCCTGGCTGATGATGGTGGGAATCACCGCGCGGGCCGATTGCCGCGGACCGTAAGTGTTAAACGGACGCACGACAACCACAGGCGTGCCGAACGACCGAAAATAAGACTCGGCCAACTTGTCAGCCGCGATCTTGCTGGCCGAATATGGCGATTGCCCCTGCAATGGATGGTCCTCGTCGATCGGAACGTATTGCGCGGTACCGTAAACTTCGCTGGTCGAGGTGCAGATGACTCGTTCCGTCGCCAGTTCGCGAGCTCCCTGCAACACATTCAACGTCCCCTCGATGTTGGCGTGCAAATAGGACTGGGGAGCGTGGTAGGAGTAAGGAATGCCAATCAGGGCGGCGAGATGAAACACCACTTCCCTGCCCTGCATGGCTTCGCGAACGCTGAAAAAATCGCGGACGTCTCCCAGAACAACCTCGAGGTCAGCCTTCAGCGGAGACTGGTCCAGCCAACCCCAGCGGCCCGTAGAGGTGTATCGCACCAAGGCACGAACATCAGCCCCCAGCACTGCCAGACGCTCCGCGAGGTGACTGCCGATGAAGCCGCCAGCGCCGGTCACCAGGACCTTGCGTCCTTTCCAGCCGATGTCCGTCAAACGATCCCCTTTGCCACGTCGGCTTCAGCCTTCTGGTATTGTTCGAGCTGTCCGACGTCGAGCCAGTATTCTCGTATGGGGAAGCTGATCACCGCGCTCCCGCAATTGATTGCGGCCCGGATCAGGTCAGGCATGTCAAAGCAGCGGTCCGGCGGCACCAGCCGGCACATCTCCGGATTCACCAGGTAGATGCCGGCATTAATAAAGTGGCGCAATACCGGTTTTTCGGTGATGGCCGTAACTTTGGCGCTGCCGTTCGTCTCTACAACGCCGAAAGGAACCTCGATGTCATACTGGCGGACACCTACGGTCAAAGCCGCGTTATGCTCGCGGTGAAAATGGAGCATGGCGCGTAGGTCCACGTCGGTCAGAATGTCACCGTTCAGCACCAGCAGCGGTTCGGTGGTAGCGGTCATTTTCGCCAGGGCACCGGCGGTGCCCAGCGGTTCAGCCTCGTCAAAGTAGTTCAACTTCAATCCGAACTGGGAGCCGTCGCTGAAATGTTCGACGATTTGATCGCTACGATAATGAGTAGCGACGTTGACGGAACGAATGCCGGCCTTCTGGAGTTTGTTCAACATATGCTCCAGCAGAGGACGGCCGTTGACCGGCAACATGGGCTTAGGCAGGGTTTCCGTTAGCGGCATCATGCGTTTGCCGTATCCGCCCGCCATAATGACGCCCGTCAGGGGCAAATCCACTTCTTTAACAATGTCCTCCATCACGCTCAATTCACAAACCCGTCCCTCCTCATCCAGAAGGGGGATCTGGCGGATGTCGCGAGTGTTCATCAGGGTGAGGATGTCGGCTTCGGAGATCCCGACCAGCGCAGTCACGGGCACACGCGACGGAATGGTCGGCCACTCTTTCAACCGCGCAATTGGCTGCTCTAGATTTACCCCCGCCAGAATGCCGCGACGAATGTCTCCGTCGGTGACGATAGCTACGAATCGGCGTTCCTCATCAACCAGAACCGCAACTCCCTTACCATGTCGATCGATCACAGACATGGTTTCGCGCACAGAGCTCTTTGCAGTTATTAAGGGAAGGTTCCGTCCAGTGGGAGGCGACACGACAAGTTCCTCGAAAAATATGTCAATCTTTCACATTTAGACAAAATGTGAGCAGAGGTTGCTGATGAGCATCGACGTAGCCAACCGTTCAGCGTTGGCCCTAGGAAAGTGAGCAAAGTGCTATCGGTCTGCGATTGACCTCCAGCAGGAAACTCTGACTCTGACCCTCGGCTTTGGCTTAGAGGGCGCCAACGCGCGAAACACACTTAGCTTCTCGCGCTCGTTTCGCGCTATTACACCACACCGATTGCGCAATTGTCATTAAGAGTTTGAGGCTTGGGTTGCGAGTGGGCCGTCACGAGGGCTATAAGGGTCTCTGATGCTCTGAAGGGCTAGCGAATGAAGAAGATTGCTGTTGTGGGGGCCGGCGGTTTGGCTCGAGAAGTAGCGTGGGTGATAAATGACCTTAACAAGACAAGGCCGCAATTCGACTTTCTTGGATTCTTGACCGCCGACCTGTCGCGACCCTCCAAGTATGACAGCCGAGACATGATCCTGGGAGAAGACGACTGGCTCGAGAATAACAATGACGTTCAAGCTCTCGCCCTGGCCATCGGAGACCCACAGCGAAAAACAATTGTTGTTGAAAAGTTAGTAAGTAGATTTCCCCACCTGGAATGGCCGTCCCTCATTCACCCGTCGGTTTGTTTTGATCGTAGAACTGCCAGGTTCGAACGGGGCACTATCATTTTCGCCGGCACCACAGCAAGTGTGAACGTTGTTCTTGAGGAATTTTCTCTGGTAAACCTCCACTGCACACTTGGACATGAATCGCGCCTAGAAAAATTCGCTGTGCTTGGCCCATCGGTTAACGTCACGGGAGGAGTCGTCGTAGGGGAGGGCGCGGTCGTCGGCAGTGGCGCGCAAATTCTCCCTTACGTTACCGTCGGAGCGCATGCGACGGTGGGCGCAGGATCGGTAGTGGTTAGGGATGTAGAACCTGGTACGACAGTTTTTGGAGTGCCCGCCACAAAGATACGGGCGCGCAACACGCAAGAGCGACAAGCTCCTTGACGACCCATCAGTCTGATCGTCCTACCGGCCAGTAAGAGCCGCCGTTATCAACAGCATCATGACACGGTTATCTGCAGCGCGGCAAAACGCTGTATCATCTGGGTTCCGTTGACCACCAGGAACCCGGAATCCTTCGTTTCGATCGTCCACGATCTCATCGGGTCAGCATGAATCCTTGGATTCTCGATGGGAAGAGACCAGCGGATGAACCTGTGCCGTACGCCGAGGCCCTGCAAGAAATTGCTGATTGACTTCTCTGAAATCAGGTTCCATGAGGTACTGGACGTGGTATCTCCAGATCGGCGGACCGTCGCACATACGTCAAGGTCTTCGGGGTTGAAAATTCCGTAAACAAAGGCGCTCTTCTTTGTAAGTGCAACTATGTTGCGAAGCCACGACTCGTATTCCGGGAAGAGGTAATTGACGCCGCTCATGAAAACGACGTCGAAACGTTGGGCAGGAAGCTGTGCTCCCGTATAGATGTTTCCGATCGAGAAGCTCGCGTCAGGAACCGCCGCACGGGCCTTGGCGACGAACTCTGGAGATATGTCGATCCCAGTCAAGACCAATGTTGGATAGAGTGATCGCACATAATGCAGGAAATCTCCGGTAGCACAGCCGACATCAAGTACCGTCGCAGCGGTGGAGAGCTCGGACTCCGCTACCTGCACCAGAAACTTGAAGAACTCCCTGGGTTGATCGCGGCGATCCTCAGAGAGATAAAAGCTGTTGTGGTCGTCGATTTTACTCGGCATGGTTCCAATACTCTCTGGGTCGACCACTAGAGATTGGCCCGCGTGGAAGCGGCCAGGGTCCAGGGCGAGACTTCCGCAAGCTCGCTCTTGGGCAGATCGTTGGTGTCCAGCCGCGGCAGCCGGAAGGCATTCTCCGGAACCAGATTCGCGATGCCAACCTCCGTGGTGAGGCCGAGAGCGCACCCGCGCTCTTTGGCCAACTGGATGAGCTCAGGCGTGTAGGCGCCATAGGGGTAGGCAAAGACCCAATTGGCGGTGTCCGCCCCAATTTGGCCCAGAAATGCCAGCGATTGATCGATCTCGGCGATTTGCGCCGCGTGGTTGGTTTGGTCAAGCCAAAGATGTCGATAACCGTGTGAGCCCACGTACATGCCGCTCGCAACCATCGATCGAAGCTGATCGATATTCATGTAAAGCTCCGCCGCAAACGCCGGCTCATCGGCAGAAACGAAGTGCGAAAACAACTCCTGCACCAGGCGACTACGGTACGGTTGGGGAAGATAGTATTGCAATATTCGTTTGACAAACGTGGTCGTAGCCGAATCGAAGCGGCTGCCGCCACTCAGTTCTGCAAATAGGGCCGCCTGCACCGGCAAGTGGAGGACCTCCCGCCAATCATCCAGCTTCCGGACAATCGCATCGAAAATCTCCTGCTCCCCAGTACTCGCCAAAATGAAATGGATCTTATGTACATCTAAGACCTCGCCCCGTAAAACAGGAGCGGCGGATGGAAAAAACCACCCCTGAATCCCGAGTTGTTGCAGGAGGGGAAAAGCCGCATGATAGTGGTCGGCGAAGCCGTCGTCGAAGGTCAAGACTGCCGGGTTTTCAGGCAATTTATCGCCGTGGAGCGCGGCCAGACAGTCTGCGAGCGTCACGAAGTTATATAGTCGCCGCATGTAAGCCAGCTGCTCGCGGAATTCAGAGACTTGCAGACCGCGAATGCGCGGGTAACGGGTCTGGCCCAGCTCACGAACGTAGTGATACATCACGAAAGTTATTGCCTGCATTTACTCCACTCCGAGTAAGGCAGCAGGTTGCGATGATGCTGAGCTGAATCCGCACGCATGAGGTTGCCACTAAGAGTTGCGCCCACGAAACTCAACCGATTACGAAACGACAATGTTTGTTTTTCGCACATCTCGCTTGTCGACATCCGCTAGTTCTCGTCAGATGCGTTATGGGCTCCGGTCCATAAACCGTTTCCGAATCAGATTGTCGTTGAGATTAACACTCTTGAGCGCATTCACAATCTGGGAACTAGCGTCTCCCTGTCCAAAAGGATTTATCAGCTGATCGAGCGATGCCCGAAAATCGGAGCTAACGGCCTTGCGCACCGCTGCAATAATGTCGCCCGAGGAATAGCCGCAGTCAATCACATTCGGTGCGCGCGGACGCCCATCCTGGCGGGTACCGATGTTAACTACCGGCAGCTGAAACGACGCCGCCTCGAAAATACCGCTGGAGGAGTTGCCGACCATCGCCGCCGCCAATGCCATCACGCTGAAATACGCCCGCAAGCCAAAGTTGTCAACATACCATGCCGAGGAATGGCGAGTTGCAAACTCGCGTATCGCGTCCCCGACGACCCGGTTGCCCGTATCGGCATTTGGCATGGTGAAAACCACCGCCAGCCCTGACGTCTCCAGGGCTTGCAGCAACTGCGCGATCTGCCACTCGCTCTGTTCATACTCCAGCGTCACGGGATGATAGGTAACCAGCAGAAATGGATCCGGTAGTTGGATTTGAAACTCGGCCTCCAACTCTTCCCGCGAAAGCAACTTGGTCGTGGCCAGGTTGTCGAGACTCAACTCGCCCGCCTTAAATACGCGCCAAGGCTCTTCTCCCATTTGCAGGAGCCGGCGCACTGAGTCCTCGGTCGAGGCAAAATGGAGATGGCTAAGCTTGGTCATGCTGTGACGAAGCGCGTCGTCAATGGCACCTTCGGTGACATCGCCGCCGGAAATATGCGCGACCGGAATTTTGAATGGCAGCGCGGCCAGCGCCGCCGCATGCATCTCAAAGCGGTCCCCAAATACCACCAAAACGTCGGGCCGATGCCGTGAAAATGCCTCGCCAAAGCCGGTAACGGCACGACCCATGGCTACGGTAATAGCCTCCGGAGAGTCGGACGCGGTGAGGATGGGAATGCGTGCAACGATCGCGAAGCCATCTTTCTCAATTTCGCTGACGGTATGGCCGTGAGTAGCGGAGAGGTGAGTACCAGAAACGATGAGCTGAAGGGACAATTCCGCATCAGCCGCAATGGCTCGCAGCAACGGAAACAGATGTCCGTAGTCCGCCCGTGAGGTGGTGACCACCGCAATCGTCCTCACCCCAGCATCTCCAGGGTGAACAAATTCCCGGCAGACACGTCCTGCCGGAGGCGGCGACCAACTAATTCCGGGAGAATGGCCGGCGAAAGCCCAGTACCGGGGCGGCGAATGGCGATCATGCCCTCGGTGAGCACGGTGCCGGCCTGGAGATCATGGGCCGCCACCAGGCTGCGACGGGCCACCGCGGCCGTGCTCAATTCTTCCGCTACGGGGCGCTTAATGCCGTTGCCCAGTGAGGCTTCTACGGTGCGAATGCCGCGGACCATGGCTGCCAACTCGGCCGGCTCCAGTGAAGCGCGATGATCGGGCCCAGCCAGAGTGCGATCCAGCGTGAAATGCTTTTCGATGATGCAGGCCCCGAGAGCCACCGCCGCCAGGGGTACGGTTATGCCTTCGGTATGGTCCGAATAACCAATCGGCACTTGAAATTCGTCCGTAAGGGTTTTCATGACGCGCAAATTAACGCTCGCCGGGGCTGCGGGATAGTTGCTGACGCAGTGCAAGATCACCAGCTCGCGGTTGCCTGCAAGCCTGACCGCTTCGACTGCCGCAGCCACTTCCTGAAGGTTCGACATACCAGTGGAGAGAATCAATGGCTTTCCCTTGGCCGCGACGTACGACAGAAATGGCAGATTGGTGAGTTCGCCACTGCCAATCTTGAAGGCAGCCACTCCCAGCTTGTGGAGGAGGTCGACACTGTCCGGGTCGAAAGGGGTCGACATAAACGCGATTGCGCGCTGGGCACAGCGGCGCTCAATTTTCCCAAAAGCCTCGGCTGGCAACTCCAGCTTTTTTACCATCTCGAGTTGCGACTCCGCTGTACCCGTGGTCTCTATCTGATAGTTGGCTTTGGGCGCGACAGGAGATATAACCTGCTCGGATTTGAAAGTCTGAAACTTGACAACATCGGCTCCCGCTTCAGCCGCGGCATCGACCAGACGCAAGGCCATTTCCAAGCTGCCATTGTGATTCACGCCGGCCTCGGCGATGACGAGACAGGGCAAGCCCGGTCCGACATTGCTGTTACCAATCGGAACTGGCTTTACCATACAAATATTTCCCTCATGGTTGTGACTTCGTGTTTGCGCTGGATTCCAACCAGGGCAGCTGAATCAGACCTTCCCGCAGCAAGAGCTCCATCATGGCCAAATCCTGCCCTGTGTCAACATCGCCGGCGCGAATTTCGGGAACCACCAGCATACAATGTGGCTCCGCGAAATACTTCGGAGCCAAACTGTGAACGACATGATCTCGTCGCCAAAGATATAAAAGTCCATTGATCCGGTAAACGTTGGGGACGTCCTGGCGACGAGTGTAACTGGTGTTCTCGGCGACCAGCCGTTTCATATATCCGCCGCTTTCTTCAACGCATACCCATCGCGGATTGAAGGGCGGTTCAGAAACCGCTACCACTCCAACCGCGGCCGGTTCAGCATCAAGCACTTCCACGGCGTGGCTTACGTCTTCGGGCAGACGACAGGGGGCTGTAGGTTGCAGCAACAACAGGGACCCAAAGCGCCGATTGTCGCGTTGCTCCATCTCCCGCAAGGCGTGCTGTAGAACTGTCCACATCGGGGTGTCATCCTGCGCCAGTTCAGCAGGACGAAGAAAAGGCACTTCGGCACCGTTAGCTCGCGCCACCTCCGCGATCTCTTCACTATCGGTTGAGACGATGCATCGATCAATTTCCCCACAGCGTTCGGCCAGCCGAATCGAGTGAGCGATCAACGGCAGACCTGCCAGAGGACGTATGTTCTTCCCGGGCAAGCCCTTTGATCCTCCCCGGGCGGGGATGACCGCAAGCAAGGGGCGCAAGCTCAAGCGAGCCTCCAATCGTCCAGCATATTTTGTTGTCTGGACACGCAGTGCTCCCTTGCCTTACTCAGTTCGCCGTCCTCATCATCCATCACAATGGCGTACCCGCCCGGAAATCCGAACCTCACGTCGACACCTTCGTCCGTCTGTCCAGGAGGTCGCCCGCCGGTCAAAAGCGTGATCTGCACATAAGTTCTCGCGGAAAAGCTATGCGAAATGTTGTTGGCGCATCAATCCTGGATGCCGGCGGCCTTCAATCCAGGCTGTAGGATTGGCTCAGGTTATCGTTTCCAGACATCAAACAGACCATGACTACGCCGGAATCTTTCGACGGCGGCGTTCGCGCCGAAGCGTATGCAATTTTTGTCCAAATGTAAATCAGCACCCCGATGAGAATGACGTGCAAGGCCACAATCAGCGTGATTCGCACCACTTTCTTGGTCTTGCGCCTGCTGAACCGGCGGCGCTTCCGTCTGGGATGATGGCTATGGCGTGGCCACGGCTCAACTGCCCCTGGCACTGCCGGAACGTCGGAGCTTGGCAGGTCCGATTGGGATGCCATGGTCTGCACAGTTTAATCCACTTCGAAGGCCGCTGGATCCTCGCTAGCCAAGGGCCGTTGGTGCTACAGGGTTCGCACACCCGCATGGTACACTACGTCACACAAAGCTGGAATTCAATTTAATCCCAGCCAGAATCCAGATGCGCCTTGGGCATGGAATGCGTGTAACGGCTGTAATCTTCACTGGACTAGTGTTGCTTCTTTCCGCAGCGGCTGTGGTTGCCCAGACAGTTACCTCTTCGTCAGCGACGCCGCAAAGCGCGGCCCCGGCCGCAGCTTCCGCCACTGGCAGCGGCCACGCCGGAGTCAATGCCGGCCCGGCGGTGACGGTACCCAATTCCGATCAGGCGCACTACCAGATATCGCCTGGCGACACTCTGGACATTACGGTATTTGGGGCGGCAGAACTTTCGCAGAGGGTCCGGGTGACCGGTAGTGGCGAGGCCTACTTGCCGCTGGTCAATTACGTTCATGTCGCGGGTCTGGATGTACAGGAAGCCCAAACGGCAATTGAAAGTGCCCTGCAGCGCGGCAACTTTCTGACCTCTCCTCATGTAAGCATTTTCGTCGCGGAATACGCCAGCGGTGTTGTGGTTATGGGCGAGGTAATGAAGCCGGGAATTTATCCGGTCACGGCCTCAAAAGGGATGCTGTTCGATATCCTTACCGAAGCCGGCGGCCCGACCCAAACTGCCGGGCAGGCCGTCACCATCACCCATCGGGGCGACAGCCAGCAGCAGACGGTTTTCCTGTCGCACGATCCCCAGAAAGAGATCGAGGCCAATGTGCCGGTGTATCAAGGCGACACGATCATGGTTTCGAAGGCTGGCATGATATTTGTGGTTGGTGAAGTGTTGAGCCCGAGTGCTTTTATAATGGAAAGCAAATCAGGCTACACCGCGCTGAAAGCGCTTGCCATGGCACACGGCCCCACCAGACTGGCTAAACTGTCGCAGGCAATCATCGTGCGCCAGACCCCTGAAGGGGTAAAGCAGATCTCAGTACCCCTGGATAAGATTGCCCAATCCAAAGCGCCAGATACCGAGCTTATGGCAGACGATATCCTGCTGGTGCCTCTGAATCACGCCAAGAGCGCAGCGTTTCAGGCCGTAAACATGGCGCAATCGGTTGCCATGATAGGTCTGTATCACGCGTGGTGATGACGCTCTGCGAAGTTCACTTCGCAGCACTATGCAGAACCTTGGCTACTGCGTCCGCGGTGTCGTGCATGTCGCTCTCCGACAGAGTCGGGTGAACTAAAAACATCAATGCAGTTTCTCCCAGTTGCTTTGCAACCGGCAGTCGACCGTGCGGGCGCAGAGATTCAGGAAAAGCTTTTTCCAGATAGATTTCACTGCAACTGCCGCTAAAGCAAGGAATCCCTTCCGCATTAATAGCGTCGATGGTCCTCTGGCGCATCCAGGTCTCGCGCAGCCGCTCCGGCCGCAGGAAAACGTAATACTTGTAGTAGGAATGTCCAATCTCTGCCGGTGGAACCGTGACTCGCAATGCGGGCATTTCAGAAAAGCGCTTCGACAGGATGGCGGCCAGATGGCGACGCTTCTCCACCATCTGGGGCAGTTTCCGCAACAGTACTCGGCCCAAAGCGCTCTGCATTTCAGTAAGCCGCCAGTTGGTGCCGAAGGATTCGTGGAGCCAGCGAAAACCAGGAGGGTGGGCCTGATGGTACACGGCATCGTAGCTCTTGCCATGGTCTTTGAAAGCCCAGCTGCGCGCCCACAGGTCGGGATCGTTCGTCGTCACCAGCCCGCCTTCGCCCCCAGTGGTCATGATCTTGTCCTGGCAAAAAGAGAAGGCGTTCACATTTCCCATCGACCCGACGGGTCGCCCCTTATAGGTGGCGCCATGCGCCTGAGCGCAATCTTCGATTACCCATAACCCTCGCTCGCGCGCGAGTTCAAGAAGCGGATCCATGTCGCAAGCCCAGCCCGCCAGATGCACCGCGATGATGGCCCGGGTACGCGACGTGACTGCGGTCGCGACCGTGTCGGCGGTGATGTTCTGCGAAATCGAGTCTACGTCGGCCACCACCGGAACAGCTCCACGCATCGCCACACAACTGGCAGAAGCAATGAAGGTGCGGCTGGGGACGACCACTTCGTCGCCCGGCCCGAGACCCAGCGCATACAAGGCAAGCTCCAAAGCGACGGTTCCGTTGGCGAGCGCAACAGCGTGCTTGGAGCCGGCGCAGGCAGCAAACTCGGCCTCGAAGAGACGCCCTTCGTCCCCCGTCCAGTAGTTCACCTTGCCAGACTCCACTACCCGGCTGACGGCGTTGACCTCATCGGGCGCGAAAGAAGGCCACGGAGCAAACGGCTGGGCACGAAGCGGTCGGCCGCCGTCTATGGCCAGCCTTTGTGACACTTGCGTTGCAGGCATCGTCATTTGGTCATTATGCCAGTTTGCCAGAGCGCGGTTGGCGTGCGCTTGAAAGAACCCGGCGGACTCTCAGCTTCAGCCTCTACTCGGAACAACGACGGCGCACGCGAGCCGGAATGCCCATGGCAACCACTTGGTCAGGAATATCTGAGACTACCACGGCTCCGGCCGCGATCATGGTGCCGGAGCCCACCGTCACGCCATGAATGATCGTTGCTCCCATGCCCAACCACGAGAGGCTTCCCAAGCGGGCGCCGCCACCCATGGTGGCGTTAGGAGAAAGATGCGCGAAATCTCCCACGCGACAATCATGCTCCACGACGGATGCGGTGTTGATGATTGCACCCATGCCAATATAAGCATCCGGATTGACGACAGCAGCCGCCATGACCACCACTCCAGGCGACAGCTGCGCGGAGGGTGCGACTACCGCTGAAGAATGCACTGCGGTGAGTAACTCGACACCTGCATCCATGCACTGTTCGGATATTCTGCGCCGGGCGGCGTTATCCCCGATCCCTAATGCAACTGACACCTTCCCGCGTTTCCCTTGCTGAAAAAGCCAACGTCCGTCGCCGACGATCTTAAGCCCTAGGATCTCGGCAGAGTCTGCCGGAACGGCGTCATCAATGAATCCCGCGAGGTGGATGCCTTGCGTGAGCAGTGCATCCGCCACAACCTTGCCATGTCCACTGGCGCCGTAGACAAATATCGAACGGGATGCCGGTGTCGCAATCATCGTCCCGGCGCCCCAAACTTCTCCGTGGTGACATGTCCTCGCTGGCTGATTCCCTGGCGGGTAAGCACCTTCCAGAAAGTCATGCCCAAAATGCGGACGTCAAGCCAGAAACTCCAGTGGTCCACATACCACACATCCAGGGCGAATTTTCGGTCCCAGCTGACTTCATTCCGGCCATTGACCTGCGTCCAGCCCGTGATCCCAGGTTTTACGTCATGACGACGAGCCTGCTGGGGTGTGTAATATTGCAGATACTCTGTCAACAACGGCCGCGGACCCACCAAGCTCATTTCACCCGTCAGCACATTCCATAATTGCGGCAGCTCATCGAGGCTAAAGCGGCGAAGAAAATTTCCGAGCCTGGTCAAACGAGCCCCATCCAAAGAAGTTTCCACCTGCGAAACGTTCCCCATCATGGTGCGAAACTTGATGACGGTAAACGGCCGCGCTTTGTAGCCGGGACGGATTTGTCGGAAAAACACAGGTGCTCCCATGGTTAGGCGAATTACGAACGCAATAATCAAAAGCAATGGGGACAACACGATCAATCCCGCGGAGGCGACAGCAATATCTAATGCGCGCTTGCAGAAAGCGTTCATCGTTCTTCCATGCACATTGCCGAGTCTTGCTTTGCCGGAGCCGGCAGTCCCCGCTGTTGCAAGAGGTCGCGATATAGTTCGGCGAGCGCCTCCCATATCTTTTCCCTACTGAACTCACGGATCACGCGCTCGCGACCCGCACGACCCATCTGCTGCGCCAAGTCTCGATCGGACAGCAGTTTCATCAACGCGTTCGCCAGGGCAACAACGTCACCGACCGGAACTACCAAACCTGTAACCCCATCGCAAACCGAATCCGAAGCTCCCGTCGCGCGTGTGGTCACCACGGGGCGTGATGCTGCTTGCGCCTCCAGCACGACATTCGGAAAACCTTCGCGATGCGTCGGCAACACTAACATGTCCATGAGGAAATAGTAAGTCGCAATCTCGGAAGTGAAGTCAACGCGAATTACATTTGCATCGAGCTCGATCGCTGCACGGGTCTCTGGCGGGACCGGATCTCCGGGTTCGTAGCTGCCGACTAACAGCAAGACCGCGCTGGGAAAACGCTGGCGTACCAGCTCAAAAGCCGCCATCAACTCAGGGACCCCTTTGTCGCGCGTGAGACGTCCAACATAGCCGATTACTGCTCGGCTCTGATCGATGCCCAACTGGCGGCGGACCTCAGCCGCATTCGCTAATCCCTGGGGGGTTGACGAGAAACGAGAAGGATCAACTCCATTGCTGCTGCCCGATGCCAGGACGATAGCTTTTCCTGCTGGAACCACTCCCAGCTCGACGGCGCGTTGCCGCAGACTGGGACTTACACATATGACGCGATGAGCGCAGGCGCAGGCAATTCGCTCCGTCAGCCGCAAGAGCCACCGTTTGGGCCCGGACGTGGTTTCGACTCGAAGTCCTCGCAAGGTGTATATGCGACATGGTACCCGGTTGAACCATGCGGCCAGTCCAACTAGCAGGCCGGCCTTCGGTGTACCGGAATTCGCGATCAATGGCCGCAAATGCCGCACCAGCTGACTTGCCCGTACCAGCGCCACTAAGTCCTTCAACGGAGAGATTTCCCGGTTCATCTCGATTGTAAATACGGGTATCGACTCTGTTGCCCTCATTGCCTCCAACGTCGGCCCGGGACCGCAAACAACAGCGGGATGAAACCCGGCGGCGCGCAGATAACTTAATTGGCCGCGCAAAAGGACCAAACTCAGCGACGACGTGACCGAGTACAGAATGTCAATGCGTTCGTCGCTCATGCTCCCCCCACCTTCACTACAGGACTCTCGCAGCGGTCATTCTCCGGGACACGATGATGTTCGTCCAGCCAGGCCTGGAACATCAACACATCCCACAGGTGATACTGCCAGCTTCGCCGCCCCGAAAGGTGTTCCTGCCAAGATCTACGGATAGGTTCGGGATTAAGGAATCCTTCGCGGCGCAGACGACCCTCGTCGAGCAGGGCTTCCGCCCAATCTCGCAGCGGGCCGCGAAGCCAGGAGTCAAGCGGGATGCCAAAGCCGAACTTGGGACGCTCTACCAGCTCGCGCGGGACATATCGATACAACACCTGGCGCAGAATCCATTTCCCCTGCCGTCCTCGTACCCGCAACGGTAGAGGCAGTCGCCATGCGAATTCCGCCACGCGATGGTCGAGGAATGGAACTCGACCCTCCAAGCCGACAGCCATGGTGGCCCGATCCAGTTTGACCAAAATGTCATCCGGTAAATAGGTAACCGAATCCAGGTACATCATCTGTTCGGTGGCAGACGGAAAAGAGGCGGCTGTCCCCTGGGTCAACAAGGTTGGCGGCTCTTTGCCGCCGAACACCATCGTCTCTGGAGCCATCCAGTGCGACGCTAACCGATAGTACATATCCTGCGCATCGGAGCTTCTCATGACGGATGCGAGCTTGTGTAACTTATAGCCTGGCATCCTTTGCCGCCACTCCCGTGGAAGCATAGGGCTTGAGGCGCGGAACAGGGAATCCCAAGCCTCGGCGGACAACTGTAGGATGCCAGCAGCGCCCAGTCTACGAAGCGGACGGGGGATTGGCTTTAGCTTCCGCCACAGCGGGCCGGCCCAGGTGTGACGGTTGTAGCCGCCGAAGATTTCGTCCCCGCCATCACCCGACAGGCTAACGGTCACATGCTGGCGCGCCAACCGAGCTACCAGGAAGGTTGGGATTTGTGAAGAATCGGCGAAGGGCTCATCGTATATCTGAGGCAGGTGGGGCACCACCTCCATTGCTTCCTGTGGGCTGGCATACAGCTCAGTATGGTCGGTATTAAGGTAGCATGCGACACGCGCCGCCTCCGCGGCTTCGTTGTATTCACTTTCTCTCAGTCCAATCGAAAAGGTCTTTACCGGAAGGCTGGACTGCGCTTGCATCAACGAGACCACGGTGGAAGAATCTATGCCGCCCGAAAGAAAAGCGCCCAGCGGCACATCTGAGTACATCCGTATCTTGACGGCGTCTCGCAACAGCGTGTCGAGCTGGTCGATGGCATCGCTCTCGGTTCCGGTGAACGGATTGGCCAGGCCGGCTTCGGCAATCTCGCGCAACGACCAGTAGGACTGGGGGCTGGCGGCGAAATCATTAGCGGAAACCGTCAACAGACTCGCCGGCGGCAACTTCCAGGTGTTGCGGTAAATGGAATACGGTGCCGGGATGCAATTATGGCGCAAGTAGAGCGCGACAGCATCCAGGTCTATCTGCCCCACAAACGCTGGATGGGCTCGCAAGGCCTTCAATTCCGAGGCAAACAAGAAGGTGTTGCCGACGGCGCTGTAGAAAAGGGGCTTTTCCCCGAAGCGATCACGTGCCAGCGTCAGGGTGCGCTCGCGGCGGTCCCACAGGCCAAAGGCAAACATTCCGTTGAAGCGCCGCAGCGAATCTAGCACGCCCCAGCTTTCAAAGGCAGCCAGCATTACTTCGGTATCTGAGTGACCGCGAAACCTTGGCGCCTCACCTCTGGTTATTAGGTCGCTGCGCAATTCTTCGCTGTTGTAGATCTCTCCGTTAAAAACAATGACGTAGCGTCCGGAGGCAGATTGCATGGGCTGATGGCCCGCCTCCGACAAATCCAGAATGGCAAGCCGCCTCATGCTGAGAGCGACTCCAGCCTCCGCGTCCACCCAGGCTCCACCGTCATCCGGACCACGATGGCGCAGGGTAGCGGCCATGCGAAGCGAGATTTCGTTAAGCACTTCAGAGGACCTACGGGGACTCGAATCGAGTAAGCCGGCGATGCCGCACATGCGTAACTCCGCGTCCTAGGAGGCCGATGGCCCCAGCTGTGGAGCTGAAAATCGGCCTCGCACCTGGGGATATCGCTGGGAGGCCCGAGACCCAACTATGCTCTTAATCGAAGGTCGTGCGCAAAACAACATCAGAACGACGGGGAACAGCATCATCCTTTCGCGGGCAATGATGCCGAAATTGGCAATCCCAGCCGAGAAAATGATGGTGAACACAAGCGTAAATGTCAGGACGAAGCTGACATAGGTTTGGCGCCAGGCGCGCACCACCTGCCAGCACTCACGGCGCTTACGGTAGAGCAAGAAGGCCAACCCAAGCCCCTCGACTGATGAAAGGGCAGACATGAAGTTATGCACTTCCCACGGAAACGGCCGAAACAGGATAAATGGGCTTTCGAGAATGCGCCTGGGCAAGGACGATCCCTGGTTGTACAGTGAGCCGCCCTCGGAAGTGATTCGATGCTCCCGTTCCAGCACCTGCCGGGTACTTCCAAAATCGTTGCCGCCTCCATTCACAAAACTCTGCGCTTCCTTCGCCATAAAGAAGGTTGCGCCCACCAGGATAGGTATCAAGACGATCTTGGCGCACACCGTCATCCATCCACCCTTTATGGTGCTGAAGGTGAAAGGCAGAAGCATGCTGATGGCTAGCATGCCACCGATGTGAGGCCGGAAAGCGCCCGCGCCCGCAACCCCGATCACGGAGATCAGGATTGAACGGATGTCCAGCTTCCTGGCTACTCTGGCGAACCCATAGGCGGATATTCCGATGAAGAGTTGCTCCATGGCATCCTTGCCGATGGCGCTGGACCAGAACAGCATCGACGGCATATAGATAACCAACAAACCATAGAGGCCACGGTTCCCGTTAGGAAAAGCGATACAGAATGCGCGGTAAAAGAAATATCCGCCCCACAGTGCGGCAAATGCGAAAATGATGAATAGGGTCGGCAGCACATCGCCGAGCACCAACTCAACGACCCCGCAGATATTGAAAACAAGATTGCTGCTGGTGTAAGGAGGCGGAAACGCCCCCCAGCCAATGCTCGCGAACTGGGCCGCCCGTTCCAGACCAATCCAGTAATAATGCAAAGCATCGGCTGCATAAAAATGAAAACCTGTCCATACGTAAGCGCCGGCGGCAGCCACCCTGACCGCCATTCCGCCTCCGAACAGCAGTTTCGTAAATCGGTCTCGGCGCCATACACGGCTGAACAACAAAACACATCCATAGGTAACCAGTGGAACAAAGAGCATGGATGTGAGGAATGGATAGTCTTCCGGGCTACTGTAAAAAAGGGCCCAAAGTGAGAAGGGCGAGCACAAGACTCCCGCGAAAGCCATTACTCTGGCGACGCTGTAGTATCTCGTCCAAGCCCGCATTTCGGATAGCTGGGAGACATCCAGGGCTCGGAACGTAGTGCTGCTCATTTTACCCGTCTCAACTCGTAGGAAGGTTGTGCGTGAGCGCATAGTTTAACATGTGCTGGTCAACCGACCTGAGGTGATAGTTGTTCGGCGCCTCACGTCGAAAGAATCAGCATGCGCGTTCTACAACTCATCGACTCGCTCGCGCTGGGCGGGGCTGAGGTCCTGGTCAAGGACGTTGCCCCTCGCCTTCGCAAGCGCGGCGTCGACTGCGAGGTAGCTGTGCTTTGCCCGCTTGCCAGCCCCCTGGAATCGGTGTTGCAGGCGGCGGGAGTACCGCTGCATACCACGGGGGTGAATAAGATATATTCGCTCCGCCAGGTGCGTCCTCTGGCGCGATTGATTCAGAATTATGATCTCGTACATGTGCACCTGTTCCCCGCACAGCTCTGGGCGGTCCTGGCGCTGAAACGCCTGGGGCACCGCGTCCCGCTGGTTACCACCGAGCATGGAACTTCAAATTCACGCAGGCGTAATTGGTTGCGGCCTTTAGACGCGTGGATGTACCCACACTACGAGTGCATCGTCTGCAACAGCGAAGCTACCTCCGAGGAGTTGATCCGCTGGTGTCCGCGCATCGCGCCCAAGGTCTGCGTGGTGCCCAATGGCATTCCGTTGAATGAATTTGAAACAGCTGTTCCTGCTGACCTGCCGCGCACTCATAACATGATTCGGCTGGTGTTTGTTGGTCGCTTTGAACCGCCCAAGGACCATGGAACGATCTTGCGGGCCTTGAGCAGGGTGCCCAATGCCCAGCTTCTCCTCGTCGGAGACGGCCGGTTACGCGCACAGACCGAGACCCTGGCTCGTTCATTGGGGGTCGCTGAACGCACCCTCTTTCTCGGTCGAAGAAACGATATCGCGCAGATTTTGAAAGCCTCCGACATATACGTCCACTCCACTGCTTTCGACGCCTTCGGAATCGCGGCCTGCGAAGCTATGGCGGCAGGTCTGCCGGTGATCGCCAGCGATGTGCCCGGCTTGGCACAAGTAGTGGAAGGAGCAGGAATTCTGTTCCCCGCTGGGGACGACCGCGCCCTGGCCCATGAACTTCAGACTCTGATAGCATCGCCTGACCGCCGTCGCCAGATGAGTGAAGCCAGCCGCCAACGTGCCCAGTGCTTCAGCATCGAAACCACGGTTGACGGTTGTATCTCGATGTATGAGTCGGTGCTGCGGAGACAAGCAGTCGCGGTTGAAGGCACACGATGAGCAATGCGGACAAAAGGGTAATCGAGGCTTTCGGCCAGGAATGGAGCAGGTTCGACCAAAGCGCGGTCGCTGCGGGCGAACTTGAGACTATTTTCGAGGAATACTTCGCCGTATTCCCCTGGGCAGACTTACCGCCCGCAGCGGTAGGGTTCGATCTGGGCTGCGGCAGCGGACGATGGGCGCGATTTGTGGCGCCACGCGTGGGCCGGCTGCATTGCATCGACGCAAGTGACGCCGCACTGGATGTCGCACGTCGGAATCTTAAAGGACTATCGAATTGTGAGTTCCACTGCGCTTCTGTGGACGCCATTCCGCTAGCTGATGCTTCGGCTGATTTCGGGTACTCACTCGGCGTGCTGCATCACATACCGGATACCCAGAAAGGCATCGTTGAATGTGTGCGCAAGCTCAAGCCAGGCGCGCCTTTTCTGCTCTATCTTTATTATGCTTTTGACAACCGGCCTTGGTGGTTTCGAACATTGTGGCGGATGTCAGACGTTGGCCGGCGGCTGCTGTGCAGGCTGCCGTTCGCAATACGATCCGCACTATGCGACCTGATTGCGGGCCTAGTCTATTGGCCCTTGGCTCGCATCGCCGCTGGCCTGGAAAAACTTGGGATGAATGTAGCTCATCTACCCCTGTCCGCATATCGTGATCGCAGTTTTTACGCTATGCGAACCGATGCTTTGGACCGCTTCGGAACAAGGTTGGAGCGGCGCTTCACGCGGGAGCAGATGCGGCAAATGATGGGCAACGCAGGATTGGAAAGAATTGCCTTTGGCGACAAAGTGTTCTGGTGTGCTATTGGCTACTCCCGCGGTAACGCAACAGATGGCTTCGGAGCATAATGAAATGTGGATTGTTCAGATCATCATCGCCATGATGGGGACCCAGAGTTGATCAATGCCCTAAGCCAGGATCGGGCCACATGTCCGGTCTGCCAAGTGCCGGACGATACCAAGTTTTTCTTGTCCAAAGACGGGTACGATCTGTATAAATGCGCTGGATGTCGCCACCTGTTCGTGTGGCCAATCCCAACCATTGAGGCACTAAAGCAGATATATTCGTTCGCAAATTTGTATCAAGTCCAAGACAGGGTAATTTATGCCGACGGGACGGCTATCCTGGAGAAAAATCGCAAGAGCCTAGAGCAGATAGAGAAGTTTTCCCTGCGCCGGGGGCGACTTCTTGATGTTGGCTGCTCCTCGGGAAGATTTCTATGGCTCGCCAAACAAAATGGATGGTCGGTTTACGGTGTAGAACTCAACAAGGATACGGCTCAAATCGCCAAAGACAATGGGATCGAGGTCTTCGTGGGCGAGCTATCCTCCGCCGACTATCCACTTTCTTCCTTTGATGCAATTCACGTTGGGGATGTCATCGAGCATGTTCAGGATCCTGCGAAGTTGCTCACTCAGGCGTCTGCGTTACTTGATCCGGATGGCGTAATTGCTTTGGTAACACCGAATCACGACGCAGTTTTTCCAATGCTGACCTATTGGTTATATAGGCTGTTCAGAATTCCGTGGTCTCACTCAACCCCTCCTTATCACTTAAGTCAGTTCAGCGAGGAGTCGCTCGGCAAGTTACTGGAGAAGCTGAACCTAAAAGTGATCTACCGGCAATACCGGCCATGTGATCTACGCTACGAGCTTGGTGAGACCCATGTTCTCCGGTCATTTCGCCGGGCGCGCGGCGAGCGCCGACTAGTCTTGGCGGCAGGGCGACTCCTTTATGCAGCGTTTGCGGCTGTCGCCTATGCGGTCGCCTACGGCGTCGATCATTGTTGCGTTTGGAAGAAAAAGGATTTTGAGATGTTATTTATAGTAAGAAAGGCGTCTTGTTGTTAACAGCCAACGTCGTCTTCCCAGGCTGTCGCACCGGATGATGCGGCTTGAGAGCATCGTCCATCTGAGAGAACGCAATTTCGCCTGAAGGCGTGAAGGTGCTGGTCTCGGGCGCACCACCACTCCCAGTCCTAGCGTAACGATTTTATGGCAGGCTCAACCCAATCCCTAGCGCGGCGAGCGATCCAGGCGGTGAAGCGAAGGCTTCTCATTCGTCTGGGAATGGTCAGTGACCAGAAGTTCTATCTCGATTCCGGGATAGTCCGGCCGCGCACCGATGTCGAGCGCATTCTGCTTTATAGTGACGCGGTCGATATTGAATTCGTTCTGCCGGTCGACGGGTCGAAGGCGCGCAATTGTTACCGTCCGCGATTTGTGTACGGCTTGAGCGACGCGACCATCGACCCGGTTTCGAATCTGGTCTACGACTCGAACGGACAATTCATCGCCGAAAGCAGCAGCTGGCTTGCATTGCGTCAGTTCTACAGCTGGCCACAACCCCAGATAAGCGTGCGCGGCACCAGGCTGCATGGAGAGTTCATTTTCCTGCCGAACAACGGCTATTACCACTGGCTTATTGAAGATCTTCCCGTATTCCTGAAATCATTGGCGGTCGCGCCCCAGGCCAGAGTTCTCGTCTCCGCTAACGCTGCTCCTTATGTGCGCGAAGTAACGCGCTTACTCGACAACGAGATCGTGGAGATCAATTCCCCTGTCCGGGTAGAGCGGCTGGTGATGACCGGTAAGACCGGCGGCATGGGAAGCCCTACCGCTGGCCTGACGCCGCATCCCGCCGACGTTGCTGTCTTGCGCGAGTTCTTCGCCAAGTACCGCGAGGCTGGCGCCGGCGATCGGAAACTCTATCTGTCACGCGTCGGCCAGAAGCGTAGCCCGGCCAACGAGCCCGCCCTGCAACTGGCCATCGAAGAGCAGGGTTTTGAGCGCTTTGATGGGACGGGGGCGAGCTTGCTCTCGCAGGTTGCTCTGTTTTCATCTGCCCAGCAGTTGATCGGCATGCATGGCGCTGCCCTGGCGAATGTCGTCTGGGCTCCCGAAGGCATCGATGTCTGCGAGATTTTTTCATCGGCCTATCTGCCGAGCTGCTATTCCGCCCTGACTGCAATTCGCGCGGGACACTACACACCCGTGTCTTACACCGCGGGCGCGGACAACAGGATTGATGCTGCGACCCTGGAACGGCTTGCCGCCATTGCCCGCCGAAGACGGGAAAAAAATGGACTCGAGCTGGAGAAATGAGGATCGCACTGCTGGTGCCGACCCTGGAGATTGGGGGAGTGGAGCGCGTCTTCATCAACCTTGCCCATGGACTGCACGACCGGGGCGTCGAAGTTGACTTGGTCGTAGGCAGAGCTGGGGGCGACATGGGCCGCCAACTGGGGAGCGGTATACGAGTGTTCGATCTGGATTGTGGCCGAATGCTGACAAGCGTGCCGAAGCTTGCGAGCTATCTCCGACGCAGGGAACCCGAAGCGCTTATCGCTGCCATGACACATTCCACCGCCGCCGCGGTTCTGGCCCGTCGGGTTGTGCGCAAGAAAGTTAAGATTGTAGCTACGGAACATAACGCGATGTCGAAAATCGTGGCTAACACTCGCGGCCTTAAATACCGACTGATGCCGTTGTGGAGTCGCTGGGCCCTTAGCTCCGCAGATTATATTGTTGCCGTTTCCGGCGGAGTGGCAGACGATCTCGCTGCGCAAACCGGCATTTCGCGATCGAGATTGCAAGTGATTTACAACCCGGCAATCTCAGATGGGCTTTATGACGCTGCGTCAGCACCACTCGAGCACCCATGGTTTCAAGCAGGCGAACCCCCGGTTGTTCTGGCAGTGGGAAGATTGGACAAGCAGAAAGATTTTCCCACGCTGGTACGTGCCTTTCGACGGGTGAGGAATTCACGGTCGGCACGGCTGATGATTCTTGGTGAGGGTCCGGATAGAAGCCGGATTGAAAGCGTGGTGCGGGAGCAGGGTCTCACCGCAGACGTTGCACTCGCCGGTTTCGAACATAATCCATACCGGGTTATGAGTCGCTCGGCGGTTTTCGCGATGTCCTCGGCATGGGAGGGTTTTGGGGTCGTTCTGGTGGAAGCCCTGGCGCTGGGACTGCCGATCGTGTCGACGGATTGCACCTATGGTCCAGCCGAAATCCTATGCGATGGCAAGTACGGGGCGCTGGTGCCGGTAGGTGATCATGAAGCTATGGCTCAAGCCTTGCTCGGCGCTTTGGACGGTCCGGCGCGCCGTGACAATTCCGAACACGTGCAACAGTTCACGGCTCGCAGCGTTGCCTCCCAATACATCTCACTCCTAAGCAATTAACTCCGTTTCACGCTATCGTTGTCCCCCAAGATCGACGGTAGCGAGTTGCTCGAATAGCTGTGGCGAAACCTGGGGGACTCGCGGGAAGAGCGCTGAGCTGCGGTTCTCCACCAACAGCTCGATGCCGGCAGGATCCAGCACTTGCTGCTTGAAATGGTAGATCACGTCCTGCGCGGAAAGCCGCCAGGCAAGCCGCACCGCAGTAACTTGAGGCTCCGTCCGCGACATAAACTCCCAAGCACTGGCTTCAGGGTATCGCGTGGCATCATGGTAGAAATAGTCGGCGTTGCCCAGGTCGATGCCGCAAAGCACGATGCGCCGATAATGCATGCGCACCGCCAGGCTCAGGGCCGCAATAACCGAGCTGCCGTACTTGAAATGCCAGGCAATATGGTTCCCTGGGTCGAAGATTCCCGTCCGGCGCAAGTAACGCATTCCCGCAATAAATTCCTGCTCACTGCGCGCGACGATGGCGGTGGAGCGGCCAAGATACAGGTTCGGACGAAAGCTTTCCGGTATCTCGAGGACGAGTTGCCGAGGACCGAGCGGCCGCAGTTCGCTGATAATCTTAATAACGTTTTGATAGTTGCCGGCCTGTTGGCAAAGGAGCTGTTGCAGGGTGTCGAACATCAACTCGTAGCCTTCTTCGCGATTGACGTTCTCGAACAAGTAGATTCGTGGGACAAGCGAATGCAGTGGCCAGAAGTTGAGGGCGATAGTATCGTGGCGGGCAATAATTTCCCAGCGTCGATCGGAGATGTCGTTGATCGACCAGCCGCTGCCCAGCACGAAAACCGTATCGCTGGTCTTGACCTGCGACAAGTCGAGCGTCTCCAGCAGGGGCAGCCCTACGCGATCCGAAACTATGCGGGCAAGGGTCGATTGGCGGTGCAGTTCGTAACGATGGTAGAGGCGCAGCAAGAGAGGATGCGGAAGATTCTTGGCCAGTGCCTTGAGCATGGTGGACCGAATCGTGATGTTATAACAGAAGCGTGGCGTCGGCGGGCGATGAGCTCTGGCACGCGCGGGTTAGCCGGTCAGCCAGTTCCATATCCGCGGAAATTTCTCTCAAGCTCGCCATCGGCCTCGCACAATAATTGTGGTCACGCACTAATTCCAGGAAGGCCGCGGCCTGACCGTAAAAACCTGGTTTGAATTGCTGATCCTCAGCACTCGCCTCAATGGTTTCCGGAGACTGGCCGCGAGCGTACAGCACGGCCGTTTCCAGCGGGGCGCTCACCATGCGAATATTCGGAGCATCCACGACGACACGCCATCGTCCGGGCACGTCCCAGCTCGATTCGAAACGAGCATAAGCTCCGCGCTCGGTCTGTCCACAGAGTCCCATCTGCCAGCGAAACGAATCTCCCGACGCATCGAGATTGCGCCCCCATAGTCCGGGATTGATTGGGATGCCCGCAAAAAAAACCAGCAGATCCAATCCATGAATGCTGGTGGAGAAGCTGAGGAGCGGAATCATTTCCGGGGGATGGCCAAGCCCCAACATTTTCTCTGCATCCTCTGACCACTCCACACTTACCGCGGTGACGGCCTCAACTCCGCCCATGCGCTGGAGGGCGCGTTGATAGACGGAATAGTAGCGTCGGTTCAGCGCCACCATCACGGGCAGGCGTCGCGCTTCGATCTGGGCCCGCAACAAATTCCAGTCGTGGAAACTGACCGCAGGCGGCTTTTCCACCAGCAGCGGAACCTCGTAAGGAATCAGGTTGCGGACCACGTCAAACTGCGACAGCACACTGGCTGCCACCAGAACACCGTCGGGACGCTCCCGCTCCACCATGATCGCTGCATCAGAATAGGTGCGCTCAATGCCACCCTCTTGTTCGGCCTTGCGTCGTCCTTCTGCGGACCGGTTAGCGGCGGCAACCACGTTCACGCCCAGCGCGCGAAACGCAGCCAGGTGTTTTTTCGCAATGTCACCAAAGCCGACGACCGCAAGACGAAGCTTCGAGTTGTTCACGTGATGGGCAGCCATTTGGCCTTCGACTCGGGATCGTTCAGCGGCAGAGCCACCGGAACATGTCCACGCTCACTAGAAAGGTGGGCCGCGACTACCACTTCCAAGGAACGTAACCCGTGCTCTCCACCACAAGTCAATTCGCGATCTTCGACCAGCTCGCGCAGAGCCTCGGCTGAACAACGAACGATATCCAGGGCCAACCGCGCTTCAGGGGGCGGCAAAATAGGGTCGTACTTTGGCGGTCGACCCGGGCCTGGTTTGACGGAGAGATCGCGCAGGAGCACGACAACGGACTGGGCGTATTGGTCCACTACGATCTGCGCCGCGGTGGTTTCGATTACCAACGACCCGGGACCAGCACCATCCTCGGTTTGCTCATGCACGTAACGTGTACCCGATGCCGATGTGGCCACAATCATTCCGCCGGGGTCGGAAAATTCCGCGCCCCGAGGATTTCGTCCGCGCACCGGATCGACCCAGCCAACCACGGTGTTCACTTCCTCGTTCCCCAGAAAGCGCCAGAGGTCGACCATGTGCGTGGCTAAGCAGCCCAATCCGATTCCTGGCCAAGTGGATTGCATCGACCGCAACTTTCCCCAATGACCGGATTGCAACTGCTGCGCTAGCCAACGGTAGGCAGGTACGTGGCGCAAGGTATGATTCACCGCCAGTTTGCATGCCCGTTCGCGGGCAGTGCCAACCATCTCTTCGGCCTCGGCCACCGAGCATGCCATCGGTTTCTCGCAGAGAATGGCGCTGGCGCCCGCTGCCATCGCGGCCAACGCGAGCGAATGATGGCTTGGTCCGTTGGTGGCCACAATCACCACCTCGGCCTGAACCTCGGCCAGCATGGTGAGTGGATCGGTATAAGTGCGAACCTCCACTCCGGACAAAGCTTCCGGCCGCGTGTCGGCTATCGCGACCAGTTCCGCATGATCTACCAGGCGCAAGGCCTCAAGGTAGCGCCGACCCATTGGTCCCATGCCAACGATCGCAACTCGCTTCCTCGTGCTCAAATATTCTCCCTGATCCAGCTGGGCATTCCCCCGTGATGAGCGACAGCTTCAATCTCTAATAACGATGGCCTGCTCCCAGGCGCAAGTATCGAGTGACGCGCTCGGATCCAATGATCGATAGTAACCCAAGGGATACAACCGCCATTGCTGCCATCACAATTGGGCGACCAGAAGGACTCCAGTGAACTTGGGTTACAGTCAAGACCGCTGCGAAAATCGCGACGGCTGCGAACACTCGCGGCAGGTGGTAATTCAGGCGGAACGCTCGCTGCGCCAACCAGTACATGACCAGCGCCTCTACGATGTAGGCAATCATCGTAGCGTAGGCTGCTCCATACATGCCCCAATGAGGAATAAGGGCGAAATTAAGCACCGTGTTCAGCGCCAGGGCCACGAAGCTGGCGCCCATGATTAGCGTGGTTCGCCGGGTCTGCATGGCGGCGAGGGCGAACATGGAGAATAGCGAGTGCGCCAGGTAGGCGGCAATGATCCACGGCACTACGCGGCCGGCAGAAGCGTAGCGATGATCCAGGAAGTGGGCCACGAAATCCTGAGCAATCAGCGAACCGAAACAGGCAACTGCGGTCAACATGACAATCAGGCCGGCACACATCTTACTTAGCACTTGACTTGATTCTTCGCCTTTGCGGGCCATATCGTAGTAGATGGGCGCCCAGGCTTGACTGAGGGACATGGTTACCAACGACATGATCATGCCCAAGGTGTAGGCAATCGCGTACAGACCCACTTCGCGAAGATCGCGGTAATATGCCAGGATAAACCGGTCTGCGCTGACCAGTCCCATGGCCATGAGCAGATGAGGCACCAGCGGCAAACCTACGGCGATGGTTTCGCGCACGTATGCCCAGTGAAAGTGGGAGCCCAGTGCGTGTCGTGCCAGCAGAACCGCAACCATCAGGCATATAGTTGCCGCTATCAATTTTCCGCCTAACATCCCCGTAACACCGCGCCGGGCGTAGACCACCAGCGCGATGGTCAAGGACGCCGTCAGCCCAAACGACAAGCCCGAGAGGATCGCATAACCCCAAGGACGACGCTCGGCCTGATAGAGCACCAGCCGATAACCGAAGAACTGCGTAGCTACCGCCGTGGCCAGCGCCATCGCTATATAGAGGAAGGGCACATTGGCGGCTGGCGCGAGCGCATGGTGTAATCGCGGACCGACGGCAAAGGCCAGCGCGAGGAAGGCGATTTCCAGCAGCAGGGCGAATTTCAGCACGCTGCCTACATAGGCCGACAGCGCTCGCGAGTCGTCAACGTGCCGAAAGTAAAGGCGCTGGATGGAGGCGTCAAAGCCCAGACTGACGATTGATACCAGGAACGCAGCCAGGGTTTCTGCCAGCACCATTACGCCGTAATCCGCCGGCGTGAGAAAGCGAGTGTAGATGGGCAAAAGCAGGAAATTGAGGGCGCGGATACCCAGGTTGGCGAGTCCGTAGACACTGAACGCTCGCACGATACTGATAGCGACAACCTTCGCACTGGGAAGCGGAGTAGCTTCAGGTGCTACTCCTGTCAGCAACGGTTCCGTCATGCTGCCCATGATCCGACTCCCAGTGAAGCCTGCACGGATGGCGAAAATCTACGGCTCGCCGAGAAGATCATCTCCCCAGATGCCAAGCGCGTTATCGCTGAAATCCGTTCGCCCAAGTCATAGCATGATAACGCGGGCCAGCCTAATCTCCTATGGAGGCAAATATGCGATCGTGTCCCAACTTCATCGGATGTTGAAAGAGCACGGATTCATCCGTGCCCTAAGGGATTTCCCACCAACGCGGATTGACAGGCTACTGAAAAAGTCAAGCCGCGATTTTCACATCAAGGTCTGGAACAGCACGTGTAGATGACGATGTCTCCGATCCTGCGCTGGAACGTGTAGCCATCGCCGGGAAGTACCGGAAGAAGAGAATTGCCATTGAACACCAAATCCGACACCGTCTGCTGTAGCTTCCTATTGATCGTCCCCAGGCGATTATGTTGAAGAAGTGTCGAAGCCGACGGCCCTGGTGACCCAGCCAAGGAGTCTTCTATAACCACTATTCGCGGTCTATGGGCCGCCAGGTCAGCCTCGATTCCTGCCGGAGAGATGAGGTGATATTTGTTTCTATCTTCGACGGTCAGTTTCGATGCAACGGGCGGACCAGCTTGATTTTCAAGTCCTGGATAAGGGTCTGCTTTGGATGCGAAAATGTAACCCGGCCAAAAGGCGACAACCTTTTCCCCCGGGTCGGCGAGCTGGTCAATCGCATTAGAAACCGCAGTCAAGTTTTCCAGAGGATTCTGCTTCGTGGTGACGTATCTTTGGAAACGTAGAACTCCCATGAGAACAAAAATCGCGAGCAGCGCTACGCAAATTCCGCCGGCGATCTGCTTGGCCACCGGAGACTGCAACATGGCGAAACCGTCGTTAACGCTGCCTACGGCGGCAACAATGAGGAACGGCATGCACAGGCAGAAGTACTCGACAAAAGGGGGAGTGGGAAGAATAGAAATAAAGCCCAGAACAGCTGCGACCAAAAACGGTAGAAGCGAAGTAGCGGTACGCATTCGCCGGAGAAACACAGCAGCCACGCAGACAGCAGACACGATACTGAACTGAAGCCCGGTATCCGAGCCAGCGAAAAGTGCTGCCGCCACAAACATCTTGGCTTGCCAATCCCCTATCAGGCCCGAGCTCGATCGCAAAGCGTGATATCCCAGGTTGTTGAAGAGATAGACGCTTGGAGAAGCCACAAAAAGATAAAGAGACGGCACAATGCCGATGGTGAAACCAGTGAGAAGCCAAACGAGGCGAGCGAATCTGCTGCGCGCTTCCGATTGGTGAAGAATCCACCACAAAAAGACTGGACCGACTACTACGATGTAGGAACGAGTACTAACACTCAACCCAAGAAAAGTCCCGCCACTGCGATCATCCATCCGGGTGACGACGCGGAGATTCGGCTTACGACGACATACGCAGCATACAGACACAGCGCGGCCAGAGAATAAGTTTTTGCAATTGGATACGACCCATAGATGAGGCTGCTCGACATGAACAAGACCGCTGCCACCAGCCCAGCAATCCATTTCCGGGTCACTTGGCAGACATTCACGTATAAGAGCACACCTAAGGTGGTGGTCAACAACGCAGACAAAGTGCGTGCAGAAATCCAGGAAATCCCAAAGCACTTAATCCACAATCCGTATACATAAGGCAGTAAGGGAGCCTGCGATAGAAAAAGTCCAGGTAGGGGCTTTGCCTGTACACGAGCCGCGACGCCAATAGATAAAAGCCTTCTCGCCGCCGGCAAGATGATGGCGCGAGACAAGGCCCAACTGAGCAGAACCTGCTAGCAGCAGCTTGCCCGGAATTTCAGTGCCTGACGGCCCAGAACGATGGGTACTGCAAGTTGTGGAACTCCAGCTGACCGAACAACATGAGCATTGCCAACCTCTGGCTATCGGCCATGGGGGGCTCGATCCGGGTGCCGTACAGGTAACCGTGGTTACTGCCGCCACAGCAGACGAAGAGAACCATTTCGCTCGCGTCACGGCATCGTAAGGATTCTTCGTTCAAGAGTCGCTGCTAATGGGCCGGCCGCAATTCGCCCGTAATCCGCATTGCACCTCATCCCTGCCGCTGCCATACTAGCGCCATGTCCGGGATGGGCCCTCCGACGATACCCGCTTCTTCAACCGATACCGGACGGATTAAGGAAGCGAGTTTTTACCGCCCTGAGCTAGACGCCCTCAGGTTCTTCGCTTTTCTTGGGGTTTACCTCTTCCATTCCCTGTCGCACGACCCCGGCAACTATACGCGCTATCATCTGCCCCCATTGGCCAGCGAGTTGATGGCAGCCATTGCAACCTCGGGAAGGTTTGGCGGCCAGCTGTTCTTTCTCCTGAGCGGGTATCTGATCACATCTTTGTTGCTGCGCGAGAGATGGGTCACGGGCCACGTGAACCTGCGCGCGTTTTACATCCGCCGCATGCTGCGCATCTGGCCGCTTTACTTCTTTGTTCTGCTGCTGGCGGTATTGTGGCCGTGGGCGGGTGCTCGGTTGCCTCTGCCTTACTTTGTGGCTTACCTGCTGCTTGCAGGAAATTGGATGACCGTGTTTCTTGGTCCTCCGGCGTCATGGGCAAGTGTGTTGTGGCCGCTGCCGATTCTGCAACAGTTTTACCTGTTGTGGGCGCCGGTAATTAAGTACTTTTCACGTGCGGGCCGGCTGTATGTTGCGGTTGCACTGGTTGTGCTCGCCAACATCGTGCGTTATTACCTGGCGGTGGGCGCTCTGCGCCCCTACACGGTATTCGCCAACACCTTTGCCGAGCTCGATGCGATCGCGGCGGGCATTCTGTGCGCCCTGGCTCTCAAAGGGTCGGTACCAAGGTTTTCGACGGGACAGCGCCTGCTCCTGGTTTACATTGGACTGACGCTGCTGCTGGGTTGCGGATACCTGGGCCGGGTGGAGACGCTTATGTTTATCATCGCCGGCTATCCTTTTGCCGTCGCTGGATGTCTGGCGTTGTTTCTCGCTGTCTGCGGGATGACCTTCACCTTCAAACCGCTGATCTACCTGGGCAAAATTTCGTATGGGCTCTACGTCTATCACCTGCTGGCATTGCTGCTGGTGGGCATCGCATTAGGCGGCAAAACCGACACCCCGGCCAGGTTTCTGTTGTATTGGTTTGGCGGGCTGGGGCTCACGATCGGGCTGGCCAGCGCTTCCTATCGCTGGCTGGAATCACCGTTCTTGCGCCGAAAAGTGGAGTTCACCGCGATACAGTCCCGAACGGTGTAGGTTCACGCGGAGTCCTGATTACTCTGTATTATCGTGGCGATAGCCCTTACAATGCTTGCAGTCCGAAAGGTCATTTAGCCTATGCGCGACGGCAATGTGTATGTGGTCGTGCCTTCTTTCAATGAAGGAGAAGCGCTGTCCCGCACTGTCGCCGAGTTGGAGCCCTACGGTTACACCGTCGTAGTTGTGGACGACGGCTCAAGGATTCCAGCTCTGGAATTCCTTCGCAACAGCCGCGTCACGTACCTGCGGCATGCCAGCAATCTGGGTCAGGGCGCCGCGTTGCAAACGGGCACGGATTATGCCCTTCTTCGAGGAGCGCAATGCATTGTGCATTTCGATGCCGACGGGCAGCATAGCCCAGCCCTGATTCGATCCTTAATCGATCGGATTGCCAAAGGTGAGTGTGACGTAGTATTTGGTTCGAGATTTCTGAACGAACACGACCGCAGCCAGGTTCCTCGCGCTAAACGATTCGTACTGAAGGTCGGCGTCCTGATCTCCTGGTTGTTCAGTGGCGTCTGGCTCAGCGACACGCATAACGGTTTTAGGGCCTTGTCTCGAGCCGCAGCCCAGCAAATCAGCCTGAGCGAGGATGGATTTGCCCACGCCACCGAAATCCTTAAACTGGTGCGGCGCGCAGGACTCAGGTACAAAGAGGTACCGGTCACCATCCAGTACACTGCCTACTCTCAGGCTAAGGGCCAGAGCGCCTTCAACGGAATCAATATTCTGATCGATCTGCTTTTAGGCAAGTTGCAAAAATGACGTCAATCCAGATCGTTCTCATCACGCTGAGCCTGCTGATTGCTGTCTTCGGCAGTCATGCTTTCCAGGCGAAACTTCCATCCCGCTTGCTGGCGGCGTTCTTTTTCATCACCGCGACCGGATTGATCCTTTTTCCCACCACCACGACAGTACTGGCGCATGCATTGGGAGTCGGACGCGGCGCCGATCTTTTGTTGTATATCGCGATCCTTGCCGGAATCCACGCCGTTCTCATGCTTTATGTCCGGACAAGACGGTTGGACAGAAAGATTACGGAGCAGATTCGCGCTAGCGCTATACGTGAAGCTCAAATCCTTGATCCAGGTCTGGTTGCCTCGGATCGCCTTCCCTTTACGCTGCCCCACTCTTAGGCTCTGCGGGAGCAGTCCCTAGCACGGGCATGGCGATCAGTCCTGCGCAGCAAATTCCGGGACTCAGCCTACGGGTGTGCCCGCGGCGCCCGGCAGCTTCGCCAGGAGGAACACGAAATAGGGCGTTTCGCCCAGCTGCTGCCATTTGGGGTCGGGCGCAGAGGCAGGCGGCTTTCGCGCAATCACGGCTACCGCACCCGCCTGAGAGAAGCCTTCCATGACCGCTTGCTGGGTCGCCTGAGGTGCAGTCCAGAATTCGTTTGCCTGTTGCGACATTATTTCCGCCATCACTTGCAGTCCTGCGAAGTGGGCCCAATAGACTCCGGAATCCTCCCCGATATCGCCCACACGCATGCCGGGCGTGATGCCGATGTCGCGCAGTCTGTCGGCCACCGCGTATTGACCACGAGCATCGTCGTCAGGGCCCTTGTATTGTAGCCGGACCAACGCGAGCAAGAGCGCGAAGACTATCGTCAGCGCCAGCATCCCGGCGATTCTCCCAGCCAGACGGGCCCGTTCGCTGCTGTCGTAGCGCAAGCTCGCAACCATAAGCAGCCATAAAACCGCCATGAATCCGGCAATGTAGCGCGTGCCAATCAGCACCAACAGGTATGCGCCGATGCCGGCCAGGGCAATCAGCCCAAGGTTCCACCACCGGAGGAGTTCTGAAGGCAGGCGGCGCCAACATCCAATGCTGGCCAGCGCCAAAACACCGAGCAACATTCCATAGGGTTCGTGAGTGAACAAGTCTATGCACGAGTACAGGCCGCGAATGATTTGGTCCAGCTGGGCCCGAAGTGAGAACGTTACCTTCTTTCCTGCCTCCCAATACGAGGGATTCGAGCCAGAGCGGATAGGTCCCCGGCCCAGGCGTAGCAAACTCGTACGCCCGCGGATGGTCAAAGATGATGCGACTCGGGTGAAGCGGCGTGCCACTGCCCGGCGGCTCGCCCTGCCAATTGCGATGGTAGGACTTTGGGGCTGACCTGTTCGGCATAAGTAAGTGTGCCATTATCCGCCATATCCGAAGTGGCCTTCAAGCTGGTGAATAACGAGAAGCTGCGGCAACGCAATGAGGACGAATAATGCGCTTGCGACCGCCGTAAGTGCGAGCCGTTTGGCGGACCGCGCATTACCGACCGCAACCAGCAGAAGCGCGAACCATCCAAGCGGGAACCAGATGGTCTTGAAGAGATAGCCGAATCCCAGGCAGATCCCCAGCAAGAGATACCATCGCCAATCGTTCGGCTGCGCGTTGAGGCGCACCAATGTACCAGCCACTAAATAGACGAAGGCGCTGACTGCCAGATCGGGCGTGACTTGCCCAATCCCGTTCCAGACCAGCGAAGCCCAGAGAAAGACGGCGTAGCCAATGCTCCACAACGCCCATTTGGGAAGTGGGAGTGCATTCGCAGACTGGCCATCTCGTTGCCAAATGGCATCGACCATGCCGCGCCAAAAAAACTCGAATGCCAGAGCAGCTCCAAGCAAGACAAGAAAGTTGACGAGGTGTGCAACCGGGAAGTGCCACGGAACCGAGGGCCGGAAAATCAGAAACCCGATGCCAATGAGGACCGGGTAGAGCGGGCTCCAGTATGCATTTAAAGTCTGCGCCCAATCCAGACGGGCATATGCCTGGCCGATTTCGAGATACGATAACCCGTCCGGGCCCATGGTATGCCGTGTGATCCAACACTGTGCAAGCCCGAAAATAATTGTCGTCGTCCAGAACATTGGCCGAAGCCATTGCGCGGTCGCGGCAAAATGGACTTCGCCGCTGTCTATATCCGGGGAATGGGACTTGCGACTGGTTCGAGTTTGCACTTGTCGTCACAATGATCTCCGCTGGAGCGTTCGCAGCCGCGCTCGATTCGTACTTAATGGACTTGGCCAGGTTGATGCAGTGGCCGTTTCCCGCAGGTCCGTTTCGTACTCTTCCAAGATTTTGCCATCCACTCCCAAAGCACCGTTCCAGTTTGGGAAGGTAATAGTTGTCCGGCGAACTGTTGCTGCGAGATACATATAGCATCTTTTGGGTAGCTCAGGTTAGACTGAGCACCTGTGAATCGCTCTGGCATCACTACCGAATTGCCGCTGAGGGTCCAGCCGACTCTACTTGCGGTAGGAGTTTCCGACTCTACGGAGCCGGATACCCTGGCGGAGCGACGCCTGACAATAGCTTTAACGGTTGGGATTTGCCTGCTGCTGGCGTTCTGTCCCTTGGCGTTCGGCGCAGTGGATAAGTTCGCCATGTGCGTCCTTGAAGCTGGCGCTGGTCTGTTGCTGATCACTTGGGCCGCAGGGCAAATTGCGCTGGGACAATTTGCAGTGACCTTCAATCCGCTGTTCGTTCCGGCATTGTTGTTCGGCGGCCTGATCGCTATCCAGTTGCTACCGGGGCGGTCGGCTTATTGGTATGCCACCTGGGAGAAGAGTCTGCTGTGGTGCGCGTTCGGAATATTGCTCTTTCTCACCAGCCAATGTCTTCGTCAGCCCGTGTTGCGAAAAAATGTGGGCCTGTTCTTTACCGTCTTCGGATTCCTTGTGGCCCTGTTCGCCATCGTCCAATCGTTCATACCGAACGGAAAGATTTACTGGGTAATTCCGAACCAAAGTGGCTGGCCTTTTTTTGGACCCTATATTAATCACTCCCATTACGCCGGGCTGATGGAGATGCTGATTCCATTTCCCCTGGTGTTCGCGATGACCCACGTCTGGCGAAGGCCGGTGCGAGTACTGTTTGGCTTCGTGGCGCTGATCATGGCCAGTACGATTTTTCTATCGCAATCCTTGGGAGGCATTCTCGGGTTCACCGGAGAAATATTGGTCTTAGGGGCCTTATTGGCACGCGGCCGGCGGTCCCGCCAGGGCCTTGTGTGGCTAGTGCTGCTGGGTGTGTTTCTTGCAGTTTGGTTGAGCGTGCTCCGCCCGGTGGGATTGATGGACAGGCTAACATCGTTGCGAAGCCCGCTGGACAAAGGTGATGCCGGCATTCGGGCGGTCATTGTCAAGGATTGTTTCAAAATGGTGCGGCAACGTCCGCTGTTGGGATGGGGACTCGGTACCTTCCCGACCGTTTACCCGGCCTTTCGCAGCTTCTATAGCGAGGACGAAGTGAATGAGGCGCACAACGATTTCATCCAGATATTAGTGGAAACAGGTGTCGCCGGCTTCGGATTGATGGTGGGTTTCATAATTCTGGTGTATCGCGGGGGAATGCGTAGTCTGGAGCACTGGAGGCGCGATCCTAGAGCTAGTGTAACCATGGCCGCGCTCGTGGGTTGCACCGGCCTGCTGATACATAGCCTGTCCGACTTTAACTTGCAGATTCCTGCCAATGCGGCCCTGTTTTTTGCCTTGACGGCAATCGCCACGACCGGCGGCGTTCCCGGTCGGGTCCGGCTAAGTGGAAGATAAGTGTCTGCCAAGGCAAAATATTGACTCGCAGGATGTCTGAACGCATGATTGTCAATTCAGGTGCTGCCGCCGGCGTCTGAACGTGACCGATGGTTGAAGTGAGGGAGATGAGTCCTACCGATAAATTGCTCGAGGGCACGACGGAACTTGCGCCACGGGACTGGACCGCGATCACCACGGTTGAGGACATGTATGGGCTTTCGTCGCGGGAGCGCACGCTAGGCGACTATTGGCGCATCCTGCGGAAACGCAAGTGGACGGTCATTGTTTCGCTGGTTGTGGTGGTCACCGCGGCGGCATTAATTTCGCTTCGCATGACTCCCATCTATGACGCGGTGGCGCGCATCTCAATCTCCAGCCAGGCGCCCAGCAGCATTCTCAACTTCAAAGACAACCAGCAATTCGGCGACTCCGGTGACCAGGAGTCGTTAATAGCGACCCAGGTCAGTATTTTGCAATCAAACTCCCTCGCCCTGCTTGTCATCCGCAACCTCGGACTCAACAACCGGCCTGAGTTTGCTGGAAAGGAGCAAGCAACCACGAGCGGCGGCGTCCCCGTATCGGGATCGCCGGCCCAGACTTTAGGGCGTGAAGATCAGCTGATCGGTGCCTTTCATTCCAACCTAGGTGTGATGCCCGTTCCCAACACTGCGATCATTGAAATCAGGTATTCCAGTCCAGACCCCCGGCTCGCAGCGGAGATCGCTAACACTACCGCCAATACGTTTATTGAACAGAACATTAAGGCCAGGTTCGACAGCACGATGCAAGCGGCTGATTGGCTCTCAAAACAATTGGCCGACTTGCAGATAAAAGTGGAGACGTCACAGGCCCGCTTGATCGAGTATCAAAAACAACATGGAATTGTCGGCACCGATGATAAGCAGAACTTGACCTTCGAAAAGCTGAACGAACTGGGTAAGCAGTTGACCGAGGCGCAGGCGGAGCGCATACAAAAGGAGTCGCTGTATCAGATTGCAAAAGGCACCAACCCGGATGCCCTTGCCACCGTTTTGCAAGACCCCGCTCTGGCCAGCCTTCGTCAGCAGCAGACGCAACTGCAAATCCAATATGCCCAGCTAAGAACCCAACTGGGCTCAGAATACCCCAAAGTCCGTGAGGTCCAGAATCAACTCAGTGAGATCGACAAAGCCTACCAGGAAGAACTGCAAAGCGGCGTACTCAGAGTGCAAAACGAGTATTACACCGCCGTAAAGCGCGAACAGATGCTGAAAGGGGCGCTGGACGAGCAGACCGCCGTGGCCAACCAGCTTGATGAGAATGCCATTGAATACAGGATCCTGAAGCAGGAGGCGGATTCCAACCGGCAGCTTTATGATGGTTTGCTGGAAAAGTTGAAAGAAGCCAGCCTGGCCGCCGGTCTGAACTCCAGCAACATTCGCATCGTAGACAAGGCGCGCATTCCTCTGTTTCCGGCGCGCCCCAACGTGCCACGCAATATGCTATTCGCAGTGCTGCTGGGCTTGGTGGGCGGGGTCGCGGTTGCGTTTGCCCTGGAAGCCGTGGATACCACGGTTCGCACCCCCGATCAGGCGCAGTCGATATCGGGTCTGCCTGTAATGGCCGTCATTCCCTTCAAAGCCGATATGAGCGGAGCCAAAGCCCAAGGGGCTGGTTCCCGCCTACTGTTGACGGCGAAGCCCAGTAATTCGCGGGCCAGCGCGCTGGTTAGCCACCTTGAACCCCAGTCGGAAATCGCCGAAGCCTACCGTACGCTGCGCACTTCGATTCTGCTTTCGAGTGCTGGACACCCGCCCCAGGTGCTGGTCTTCACCAGTGCTCTGCCTCAAGACGGCAAAACCATGACTAGTGTAAACACCGCTTTCATAATGGCCAAACAGGGCAAGCGGGTGCTGCTGGTCGACGCCGACATGCGCCGGCCGAGCATACATAAAGCTTTTGGCATGCGGCCGGAAATGGGTCTTTCTAATGTTTTGAGCGGCCTGGCGAAATGGAAAGACGCGCTACAGCCCACCATGGAAGCCAGCCTTTCCCTTCTGCCCGCGGGACCGCTGCCGCCCCACCCTTCTGAGTTACTGGGCTCCGGCCAGATGCAAGAACTGATCCGGGAGTGGCGCAACGAATATGATCACATCATCATCGACTCACCCCCAGTGCTCTCGGTTACCGATGCAGTGCTGCTGGCAGTGCAGGCCGACATGGTGACCCTGGTGGTTCGTTCTGGTCAGACCACGATGGGGGCGGTTCGTAACGCCCGCGACCTGCTGCTGCATCTGAAGGCGCCGCTGCGGGGCATCGTGCTGAATGCCTTTGATCTTCAGTCGCCAGATTACTACTACTATTACTACTCGGGCTCGAAATATGGCGGATACTACACCGACAAGAATGCTCCTAAACTAAAAGTGGGCCGGAACGGCAACCCCCGAGGCGCTGATGATGATGATGACGAGCCGCACCAGGCATCGAATGCTGCTAGTTCTTGACGAGGGACATTAAGAAGCGTGTGGACGGCCTTTGCACTCCCCCAACGCAAACTCGTCCGCGTCGCCTTTGCGGTGGGATGCATAGCCGCCGCTGCGCTCTATGTTTGGTTTGCGGTGCGGGACTATCGAGCTTCGCGGCTTTCTTCCAGCCTCGACGTAGTCTCACTGCAACGTTCTCTCGCGCTGGAGCCTCGAGATGCGGCGCACCAGGACCTGCTCTGCCGGTTCTTGCTATTTGATCGACAGGATGCCAGTGCGGCCCTTCCGTTTTGCCAACGGGCCACCGAGTTAGACCCTTACCAATCTGCCTACTGGCTGCATCTTGCGCTGGCGTACTACAGGACCGGGGCGGAAGCCGAACAGCAAGCGGCAATCCTGAAAGCCGTTTCCGTCGATCCAACTACGCCGGACGTAGCCTGGGAGGCGGCCAATTTTTTTCGCCTTCAGGGCAAGATTCCGGAAGCCTTGCATCAGTACTCGGTGGTGATGCGGGGTGATCCAAACCTGGTAACCCCATCGCTTGACCAATGTTGGCGTGCATTGCATGACGTGGACGCCATCGAGGCCATTCTCCCGCCTGATCCGGAAGTATATCTGCAATTTGTCAAGCTACTGATTTCCAAACATGAATGGGAGGCGGCTCATCGCGTATGGTCCGCGCTGTTGCAACTCAATCGGGAGTTTGATTATCACAAAGCCTTGTTCTACGTGGACGGTTTATTGCAAGAGCGCAAGGTTGCGCGCGCCCGAGAGGTCTGGGACCAACTGGCTTCCCGCACCACGACTCTGAGTCATTACAACAGCACCGACGACCTGGTTATCGACGGGGATTTTTCCAAAGAGATTCTGAATGCCGGGTTCGATTGGCGTTACGCGACACAACCCGGTAATGCCGTGTCGCTGGATACTACTGAATTCCACACTGGCAATCGTTCCCTCTTGATCTCCTACTCCGATAGCGGCGGAGACTCGGGAATGTATGAATACGTGGCCGTGAAACCCAATACGCAATATATGGTTTCGGCTTGGGTAAAAAGCGAAGAGTTGCAAGCCGCGAACGGTCCGCGCATATCAGTGTCGGACGCGTACAACAGTAAGCTCTTTGCGCTGACCGAAGAGACTATCGGTACAACCCCATGGCATCGTTTAGAAGCTAGCTTTCAAACGGGACCGGAGACGGAACTTCTGGCTATACGCTTTACCCGCGATCCTGCGAATACGCGCATCCAGGGACAATTCTGGATAGACGACGTGAGCCTGCGGCCGTCGGGTAAGCCTTCGCAAAGCGTGCAGTGACTCCTAGGTGAATAGTATTGATATGGAACGTGAGTGGCAGTCGAACCTCAGCGGAAAGTGTGGTGTTGGCGGGAACAATAGCTTCGCTTCTTTCATGATGCCCTATATCCCATACAGAGATGGGTACTGCCGGCCAACCTAAGTGCTATAGACTCGGATGGCATCTGGAGTCTAGACTTGCGTGTTAAGTCTCCGTTTTTTCCGACGCCGATGAGGAGGATTCTATGCTGCATCGCAGGATCACCTGGATAGCTCCCTTGCTGGTGGTCGCTTTCGGTGTGAGCATGTTGTCGGCTCAAACCAGCGGAGCCATGCTCTACGCCAACGGCACCGTGAAAGTGAACGGGCAAGCTTCTGGAATTTCAACTGGTATTTTTTCCGGAGACCGGATTGATGTTACCGAATCCTCGGCGGGTTCGATCAACCGAAATGGGTCCTCCATAGTTGTGAGCCCGAACTCCTCAATTCAATACAATCCAGGTTCCATCGAGGTAATTCAAGGCAGTGCCCGTGTCAGTACAAGTAAGGGCATGACAGCCACGGTGGGGCAGATATTGGTCTCGCCAAAAGACACGGTAGCGAAGTTTGATGTCATAAAGTCTGGCGACAAGGTTGTCATCGTGAGCCGCGAGGGTGCCCTGACGGTGAAGGATGGCAGTCACACGACGATCGTTCAGCCGGGATCCAATACCGAGTTGGCTCTGGGTACAACGATCAGCCAGGCCGTGACACCCGAACCAGGTTATAAAGCAATTCCCGCGCCTTTCCTGTCAGATCGCCTTGCGGACCACCCGTTCTACGGCGTCCTTAAGGGGGTCGACAATGCCCCTCCGAGCCTCCCCATCTGTGAAGATGTCTTGGCGTGCATACGCTCCAACGTCTCGCAGATCAGTCCATGTTGTTGCCCACCCCGCGTCTTGTGTAACTGAAGTCTGCGACTTAATTCACGGCAATTAATGGCCAAGCTATGTTTAATTGGCTATTCGATTCGCATCTATCGACCTGGCCCATTGCGGGAAAGGTTGCGCCTTAGTTAGCATGTTGGCGCATTCTTCGGCTATCTCAACTGCTATAGGCCGTCCCAAGTCCTGCTGCTAGATTTGTCAAATTTTTGCTTGAAGATGCCGGTACCGCAATATACAATTCGCCTACTCTAGTAACCCAAAGAAATCGCACGCGCCATTTTGAAAGACTAAGGGTCTACCGTTGTCAAATTCGGACCGTGAAGGAAGACTGGCCACTCTTCTCCCGGAACTGGGCCGCGCAATCGACCGATTGCCGCGACCACTGTTCAACCGCTGGGGACAGATGGTTATTGATTCTGTTCTGTCCATAAGCGCGATTTGGTTTTCCTACCAGCTTCGATTCGACTTTGCAGTTCCGCGTGAGCACCAGCTGCTCCTGTGGATTTGGGCAGCGTCGTTTTCCCTTCTGTGCCCATTCTGTATATGGATCACAGGAGGCTACAAGGGTATTTGGCGCCACTTTAACCTTAACGACGCCCTGCTATTCGCCTTGGGAGCGATTCCTCCCACGGTGCTGGTGTTGTGTGTACGCCTGGCTTGGCCCGATGCGATCGGAAGGGTGGGTCTACCTATCACCGTCGTGCTGGCTGATTATGGCGTGTTCCTCATCTTTGGTTTGGGCGTAAGAAGCCTGCGAAGAATCCTGTACGAAGCCTCGCTGCGGGGTGGCAAGCGAAAGCGGACTCTCCTGATAGGGTCGGAAGCAGGACTGGCATCGGCCCTGCGGCAAGTAGCGCTACACCCGGAGGTTTTCGTTGTCGCTCTCCTGACACCCAACGAAAAACTGCACGGGACCAGGATCAGTGGGTTTGAAGTTCTGGATGGCCCTATGGCCTTGCCGAAGCAGCTGGCTACCGGGGAGATCGACCTTATCCTTGTGGCCGATGCAGGTCCGGATGCGATCGGTAAGATGATTGAGACTGCGATGCACTTTGGAGTGGAGGTGCGGCTCTTACCCTCAGCGGCGAACATCATCAGCGGCGACGTCCGCGTATCCACAACTCCCAAACCGGAGTTGGCCATTGAAAATCCCATTGCACTCGCCAATGAGGCTCATCCCGAGGTAGTCGAGACCTTCCGGGAGTGTACGGTGCTTATCACCGGAGCGGGCGGATCGATTGGCTCCGAGTTGAGCCGGCAAGTGTCCCGCCTTCCCGTAGCGCGCGTTCTGCTGTTGGACCAGGATGAAAATTCAATCTTCCACATCTATGGCGAACTAAGCCAGAGTGGAGGTACCAAGGTAGTTCCCCTGGTCGCCGATATCAGGGACCGGGATCGAATCCGGAGCGTGTTTGCCAAATACCGGCCGCAAGTGGTGCTGCATGCCGCCGCTTACAAGCATGTGCCCGTGATGGAGGACAATTGCGCGGAGGCCGTGCTCAACAATGTGATGGGGACGCGAACGGTTGCTGAAGCGGCGGTGGAGTTTGCCGCGGAACGGTTCCTCATGATTTCAACCGACAAGGCGGTAAATCCCAGCAGCATGATGGGCGCGACCAAGCGTATGGCGGAGTTGCTGGTGCAACACCTGGCAGGACGCCAGAACGGCAATTCGAGCTCGACTCGCTGTACCTGTGTACGCTTCGGAAATGTCGTGGGCAGCAGCGGCAGCGTAGTCCCAATATTTCTGCGGCAGATTGCGAGCGGCGGACCGGTGACGATCACGGATGCCGACATGACCCGCTACTTCATGACGATACCCGAGGCAGTGCAATTGGTGCTTCAGGCGGCCACGCTCGGATCCAATGGCGAGGTCTACATGCTGGAGATGGGTGATCCCGTCAAGATAACTACTTTGGCTCGGCGATTGATCGAAATGTCCGGACTGCGTCCCGGCGAAGATATTGAAATCCGGTTCGTCGGCACGCGGCCCGGCGAGAAACTGCACGAACAGCTGTGGACCGATTCGGCGGAGGTAACTCCTACATCGTTCTCGCGCGTCCTAAGCGTGCGGCCGCCGGCTCCGCCCCAGGATTTCGAGAGCCGTTTGCGATTGCTGGAGGCGGCGGCGCTTACGCGCGACGACGAAGCGGCGCGCAAAGCGATGATGCAGATGCCCGTCAACTATGGTTTGGAGCAGCCGACCAGCGCTCCCAGCCATCCTCGCCCTACCATCAGGCCGTTAGTCATGCCTGGCGCCACCTCTCTTGAAGTTGCAGGCAGGGCGCACGCCTGACGAAACGGGACTCATGGCAACCGCCCGAGACCCCGGCGCTGCCGACCGGTAATCCTTTTGGTCTTCCCACATGAAACGTCTCGTCATCGCCGCCGTAATCCTAGTGGCCGCCCTTTTCCTGATTGTCCAATCTGGGTCCCACCTGGTCGTGGATCGCCCGGAAAAGTCTGATGCGATCCTGGTGCTGGCGGGGGACCGCAACGACGTTCGCTATTGGCGAAGCTTGGAGCTGCTGCGTGCAGGCTATGGGCGCCAGATGGTTTTGGATGAGAGCACGGAGCGCATGTTTGGCCGGAGCTACGCCGAGCACGCGGCAGAATTCGCTGCCCGGACCGCAGGAGAACAAACGTCAAGCATCAGCGTGTGTGTCATCCGGGGAGACTCTACGCTACAGGAGACCACCGACGCGGGCCGGTGTCTGGCGCAGTTGCAACCGCCGCCGCATACCGTGCTGATCGTCACAAACGATTTCCACACCCGGCGCGCGCTCTCGATCTTCCACAGACGGCTGCCGCAGTATCAGTGGTCGGCGGCTGCGGCGAGTGACAACACTGTCTTTGGGCTGCCGTGGTGGAAGAAACGCGAGTGGGCCAAGACCAACCTTACAGAGTGGCAGAAGTTGCTCTGGTGGGAGGTTTTCGAACAGTGGCGGAGCTGATCGCCGTGCCAGAAGGCTGTCCGTTACGGCGCGAAGTAGCCGGAGATGTCGAGGATGAGTTGCGTTAGAGCCGCGGCGTAGGCGTCGATGGAGCCGTTGTTGGTCGGCACAATCGCCATGTTGGACGTGATGAAGCCATCCTCGGCATTCAGCGTCGAGACTACGGGCTGTTGCTCGCCATCGGGCCACAAGCTGAGGTAAAGCATAGGGCCGGGCGGCACGACCGTCGCGTTGAAGACGTAGGCCGCGGCGCTGCTAGGCGGAGCACAGGCGCTACCGACTACGTTCACAGTTTTCTCGCCAACGAATGAGCCGCCGCTCTGGCGCGTGTCCAGCACGCGGCACGGCGCGACGGGGTACAGCGACAACCCGCCAGTTCCGGGCGCCGCGAAGTAACCATCGACGTCAACCAACAGGTTGGTGGCGTTGCTGTGAGCATAAAAGGCCGTCGCGCTATTGCTGCCCGCAGGTAGGATGGCTGCGTTTGCTACGACCGTTCCAGTGTCGTCGTTAAGGGTAGAGACGACGGGCTGCGATTCGCCTTGAGGCCACACGGTCAGATAATCCAGACCACCAGTGGCCGGGAGGACGGTGACATTGAACGAATAGGCTGTCGCGCTCGTCGGAATTCCGCAAGTTCCCGCAATCGAATAGTCGCGTTCCACACCCGCCTGAAGCATTCCTCCATCGCCGTTGCGAGTGTCGACGATGCGGCAAGGCGTCAGGGGATAGAACTGATAAGTCTGCGAGCCGGGCGCAGCGAAGTAGCCATCAATGTCGAGTAGGACGTTGGTTGTGTCGGTGACATACACGCTGACCGCGCCCCCGCCGCCTCCCGCCGGTACGATTGCGGCATTGGCTTTGATGCGGCCATCGGTCGAGTTCATAGTGGAAACGACAGGCTGGGATTCGCCGGTGGGCCAGATGGTCAAGTAACCCAAGGTGGTAATCGGCACCGCTGTGACATTCAGTGAATAGGCAGCGGCGCTGGCAGGAATGTTGCACATCGTATTTTGGGGGATAGGGAAGCTGCGGGATACGCCGCCAGTGATCGGCGGTCCGCCAAACTCGCCGTTCGTCTGACGCGTATCCACTACGCGACACGGGGTGACCGGAATGAATTGCAGAGGAGTGGGATTAGGCCCTGTCAGGCTGAAGACTGTACCGCAGCCATAGTAACAGTTATCGTTGGCCCCGCCTCCTGAAGCTGTCCCGTAGAGATTGCCGTTCGTCGCCTGCACCAGTGTCGCAAACGGGAGGGCACCCGCCGTACAGGTCGACGCGCAAAAGCTGTAGAGCGTGGTCAGCACTCCGGCGGGGGTGATCTTGAAGATCGTGCCGCAACCAGTGATTTCAGCGTAAGTGCAATTCGGGGCCGTCCCACCGCCGGCTGTTGTCCCGTAGAAGTTTCCGTCAGTAGCTTGCAGGAGTCCAGCCGTCGGAGCGCCGCCGTCGGTACCGCCGAAGGTGTACAGCGTCGTTAGGGTACCCGTGAGGGTGATTTCGAAGATGGTGCCGCAGCCGATGGGGCAGGTTCCAAGATTAGAATTCCCGCCCAACCAAGTCGTTCCGTAGAGGTTGCCATCTGTGGCTTGGACTAGCGCTGCTAGCGGGAATTCGCCGTCATCAACATCAAAGCTATGCAGAGTGGTTAGAGCGCCACTCGGTGTGATCTTGAAGACAGTACCACTGTCGCTGGCGCCACCGGCAAAGGTTACACCGTAGAGGTTACTATCGGTGGCTTGCGTCAAGCCACCCCCCGGTCCTGACCCATCCGTAAGGCTGAAGCTGTAAAGCGTGCTGAGTGCGCCGCTCGGGGTGATTTTGAACACAGTTCCACAGCCGGCAGCGCAGTTGTTGCTGGGCCCGCCGTTCTCCGTTCCTCCATAGAAATTGCCGTCGGTGGCTTGCATCAGCGGGCCAGGTTCGGAACCGTCAGCACAGGGAAGATTTCCAGTGCAGAAAACATGCAGCGTTGTCAGTGTCCCGCTGGGCGTAATTTTGAAGACGGTACCACAGCCGCCAGTGCAGTTGTTGCTGTTTCCGCCGTTGGCAGTAACTCCGTAGAAGTTGCCGTCTCTGGCTAGAATCAGTGAACCAGGTGTAGTCCCATCCGCGCAGCCGGGTTGAGAACAGAAGCTGTAGAGGGTGGTCAGTGTGCCGCTCGGAGTCATTTGGAAAACCGTGCCGCAGCCACCAGGGCAGTCATTGCTGGCTCCGCCCTGGACGGTTGTACCGTAAAGATTGCCGTCGGAACCCTGAACCACAGCAACGTCCGGGCTGTAGCCATTTGTGCCGTTGAAGTTTACCAAGGTGATGAGGGTTTGTGCGGTGGAGAAGACCGCCGTTGCGGCGCAAAGCAGGAAGACGATGCAGAGGATTTTCGCCAAGCTGAAGTTGCTCGATGACGAACGGTGACTGGTAGGCATGGCTTCCCTTCCGAGAGTCTTCGTCAGGGCCGGGTTGCGCCCGGCTACAATCGTTTTGCGGAGGAAAACCTCTCACAAGCTACACCGACTTGTGTGGGGATCCGCAGTATCCGCAGGCAATGGTTATCTCGTCCGTCACATCCGAATTCGGCGACATTTTGGAGCGAAGCCGAATGTTAGCACCGCTTGCACGGCGTTCAAACGCTTTTTGGTACAAGATGGCGAATTCCCGTTGAGGGAACGGACAGAGATTTTGGCACCTTCGTAACTTGACCTGATTATGGTGCAGTCGAATACTGGAAGGCAGTTGCCGGTTGCCGGTTGTTAGACGAACTGCAAGTCTTCGTTTCGCAGAGGTTTTGCAGCAATAGTTAGTTGAATGAATATTTGGCAGGAAATGCGCAACCAGCTAATGAATCATCCACTAATGGATCGACACCAACTCCACTGGAATCAATATTTTGGCGTAAGGCCTTTACGTATAACATTAATTTCGATGGGGGGAGGGGGGTATCCTTACTAAGTCCTCCAACTCTGTAGGCATGCGAAGCAGGTGTACTGGGCCGCGGAATTGGCTTGTTTTATTGAGGCAGGCGAATATTCTACTTCCATCCCAGAAGTCAACACTGGAGGACAGCCAAAATGGCGAGCGTTTACAAATTGGTAGGCAGCTTATCCTGGTGGCTTGGCGTGCTTTGTTTAGTGCTCGGACTCCTGATGAAGTTGGCCATGCCCTTGGGACTCAAAGTTTTTGGCATCGTTACACCGCACAGCGTGCTGTTTTTCGCCGGCATTCTGTTTCTGTGCACCCTGGCTACATGGGCAATGGAACACGGAGAAGGAATGAAGGCATAAGGTTGGCGGCCGCTTCGCCGGTCCGTTCACCGGGCACGCAAGCCGGACAAAATCGAGAGGCGAAACCGGCCTGAGTTCTTGAGCAGCGCCTGCCTGAGAAGCGGAAGCTCCGAAGAGCGGCGTCCCACGGACCGCTAGTAGATCATCAATGATGCATGGTAACGTGCGGTGCTTGGTTCCGCTGGTAACAGCATGGGTTCTTGCATGCAGCGGGATGCTGGCGCAGAGCAATGGCCCGGGCGTTAGTTCCAAGTCCACGGCAGCTCGCGTTCGGGCGCCTGGCTGGTGGCCAACCAAGGGTGACCGCTCGCGGAATGAATACGCCGGTGCGGCCGAATGCGCCGAGTGCCACAGCACCGAGTCTGAAGATTTCGCCGGCACGGCCATGGCGCATGCCGCAACTCCTGCTTCTGACTCCACGATGCTTCGCCAGCATGATCATCTGGGTTTTCAGATAGGCGCCTACAGCTACCAGATCGACACTTCCGGCGGAAAAAGTATTTTTACGGTGCGCCAAGGTGAGGCGTCTCATTCCGACTCCCTGCTGTGGGCGTTCGGCGCAGGGCGTATTGCCCAGACCTACGTTTATGAGGAAAACGGGAACTTCTATGAGGCCCATCTGAGCTTCTACACTGCGCCGCAAGCGCTCGATGTGACCCCAGGCCACCCACGCACTCCGCCGCCCAATGTGGTGGAAGGCGCGGGCCGCCTGATACCAGCGGACGAGGCGCGCCGGTGTTTCGGCTGTCACACGACGGCCTCGACGACGAAGAATCAATTCGATCCCGGGAAGCTGGTTCCGGGCGTCACTTGTGAACAGTGTCATGGGCCGGGAGCGGCGCATGTTGCCGCCGCCAGAGCGGGAAATTACAAGCTCGCATTGCAGTCGATCTTGAACCCCGCACACTTGAGTCCGGTGGAGTCGGTCGACTTCTGCGGCGCCTGTCATCGCACGCACCAGGATGTCCTGCTGGATAGTCCGACAAGCATTGGGCGTTTGAACGTGCGCTTTGCCCCTTATCGCCTGGAGAATAGCCGATGCTGGAAGGCAGGACGAGGAGACGCTCGCATCACCTGCCTCACCTGCCATGATCCGCACCAGCCGCTGGCAGAAGACCCGGCGGCCTATGACTCCAAATGCCTCCAGTGCCACGTCGCAGCCGGCATGAAGCAGAGCAGTGATGATCATCGCACGGCCTGCCCGACCGGGGTACAGTTGTGCGTCACCTGCCATATGCCGAAATTCACCAACCCGGGCTTTCATTTCACCTTCACCGACCACTGGATCCGTATCGCTCCGCCGGGAGCAACGTTGCCGGATTGAGCCAATGAACGATTTCGGGTGTGATCCTGACCGATGAAATTTAGCTTCGCGCAGCAGGAGAATACGCTATCCTCCATCCCGGAAATCAACGATGGGAACAGCTGGTATGCTGTTTCCGTGCACTTGGCTGCCTGGCAACGCAATATGGAGATGCAGCGAAATCGTAAGACTGGCATCTGCTTCGCCGGTCGCCGAACGATAGGTCGCCGGCGACAACCCTAGACATGCGCGGTCCAAGAACTCTCCCATCCCGATTACGCCGAAGGCCAAACCCAAAGCCGCTGCAGAAGGACACACCATCCTCGCCAGCCAAGAGGTGGAACGCAGCTCTGGGCATTCTCCTGGCGGTTGCTACTGTGGCGCTCTACAGCCCGGCGGGCTGGCATCGATTTCTCATCTTTGACGATCACGATTACGTCACAGCCAATCCGCACATCCATCAGGGCCTGAGCTGGAGCACAATCCGGTGGGCCTTTACCTCAACCGAGTTGGCCAACTGGCATCCTTTGACCTGGCTTTCGCATGCGCTCGACTATCAGCTTTTTGCCTTAAGTCCGACAGGTCACCACTTCGACAGCGTGCTGATCCATGCGTTCAATGTGCTGCTGCTGTTCCTGGTATTGAGCTGGGTCACAAAACGTACGGGCCCAAGCCTGCTGGTAGCCGCGCTCTTCGCCGTGCATCCTCTCAATGTTGAGTCGGTAGCCTGGGTCGCGGAACGGAAGAATGTGCTGAGTACGTTCTTCTTCTTGTCGGCAATCGGCTCCTATGTGTGGTATGCGCAGAAACCGGATTGGCGCAGGTACGTGGTGCTGGCGGCACTGTTCGCCATGGGACTAATGGCCAAGCCCATGGTCATTACCTTACCCTGCGTCTTGCTGCTGTTGGACTACTGGCCGCTTGGCAGAATTCAAGGTGATCCATCTGCCGTTATGCGCGTGCCGCAGTTCGAGGTATCCAGGCTAGTGTTGGAGAAAGTGCCTCTGCTGGTTCTTTCTGCCGTGAGTGCGGCGATTACCGTAAAGGCCCAGCGCGCGGGGATGGCGGTTCGTAGCTTACGGCAGTTCTCGTTTGCCGTGCGAGTCGAGAATGCTGTTGTCGCCTACGGGATGTATCTGTGGAAGATGCTGTGGCCGGCGCGGCTGGCGCCTCTTTATCCGCATCCTGGAGATACTCTGCCGGCGTGGCAAGTGGCTTGGTCCGCAATTGTTTTGCTGACGGTTACCGCGTTTGTGATTAGGCTTCGGCGACGGCGGTATTTGCTGGTTGGGTGGCTTTGGTTCCTGGGTACTTTGATTCCGGTTATCGGTCTAGTGCAGGTGGGAGACGCTGCCCTGGCCGATCGCTATGCCTATGTGCCGCTAATCGGGATCTTTGTGATGATCGCGTTCGGCCTCGCCGATCTGGCGGAGGTCAAGAAAGTCTCCCTGGCGTGGCAAGTTGTTCCGGCGTTGTGCGTATTAGCAGGGTTGGGGCTGGTAACTCACCGCCAGCTGAGCTATTGGAACAGCGAGTATGACCTGTGGTCACACACCCTGGCTGTTACCCGGCAAAACCCGTTTGCGCACGACGCTCTCGGTGCGGCGCTGCTGGAGCCTGACGTAGCGATGACGTCCGACGATCTGACGAACCTGGATACGGATCAGAAGCGGATGGACGCGGCCCGGCAGCACTATGAGGATGCTTTGAGCATTCGCCGTGAACTGGCGCAGCACAACCCGAACGTCTATCTCCCAGACATGGCCACAACGCTGAATAACCTCGGGAACTTGGACCGGATCCAGCAACGGATGGAGGCGGCCAGGCAACACTATGAGGAATCTTTGGACATTCACTGGCAGTTGTTACGGCAGAATGCGGATCCCTACCTACCCGATATGGCCATGGCACTGAACAATCTGGGGTTCTTAGATAAGGTGCAGAAACGTGCCGAGGAAGCCCATCAGCGGTTTGGTCAGGCTCTAGAGATCTACCGTAAACTGGCAATGCAAAATCCGGATACCTACCTACCCGATATGGCCATGACATTGAACAACCTGGCGATAACGGAAAGAGAGCAAAAACGAGGCGAGGAAGCACGCAGTCATTATGAGGAGGCTTTGAAGATCCGCCGCCAGCTCGCCCAGCGGAATCCTGACACCTACTTGCCGGATCTGGCAATGACGCTAAATGACCTGGCGAATCTGGACGTGGAACAGAGACGAACGGCGGATGCCGGCGCTCACTATGAAGAGGCACTGAAGATTTACCGTCAACTGGTGCAGCAGAATCCTGACGTCTATCAACCCTTTGTGGCAGGGACACTGAACAACTTAGGTTTCCTGGACAAGAGCCAGAACCGGATTGAAGAATCCCGCACACACTACCTGGAAGCCATGACCATCTATCAGGAGCTCTCCAAGGTGGACCCCGACCGATACGCTGGCGATGTGGCACGAGTCGAGGCGAGCTTAAAAGGGCTACCGCAGGCGGCGCCGTCCAAGTAAGAACCTGCAAATTGTGGAATTAGCCCGCTAAAACTACGAAGGGCACGGACCGAAGTCCGTGCCCCATATCGCTGCATTGCGCCGGTTAGCGCACGCTGAGCTGCTGCCGCAGTGTGGGATGACCGGGCTTCCTTGGGGTCGCTCCCGACTGCCACTGCCAGCTGTTGTAGTACCACTGGCCTCCGATCAACGTCCATAGAGTTCCGTAGACCTCCTGGCCGTTGTTTGGCATGTTATTCACCGTCGTGGTAGTGACATTACCCAGGTTGCCCGACTGATAGATGTCGTTGCCACCGGGAACGCTCCCGATGTCCAGCCAGTAGTTGTCGCTATTGCTCGGGTTGGTCCAGGTAAACGTGACCTGGGTACCGTCGACCTCCGTGTTGTTGGTGGGCGTCAGTATCTGAGCCAAGCTATTACTGTACGCCGTGTAGGTGTCCTGGTTGTAAACCCACTGACCATCCACAAAGCTGAAGAGGGTCACGTACACCTGGCTGCCATCGGTAGGCAGGCCGGTGACGTTGGTGGTAAGCACGTTGCCCAGGTTCCCCGAGCTGTAGTAGTTGTTGCCGCCCGGAGCGTTTCCGGCCGTAAGCCAGAATTGCGTGGCTGAGCCTTGCGTCCAGGTGAACGCCTCGCTGCTGCCGGTGAGAGTCGAGAGGTTCGCCGGGGACGTGATCTGGCCGGGGCCGCCGGTCGAGTATTGATATTCGAGGTAGGACCACGAGCCGTTTATCTCGTACCACCAGGTTACCCACACCGGGCTACCGTTATCGGGCAGACCATTGACCGTCTGGGACAGAACCGAGCCGATGTTGCCCGATTGGAAGTAGTTGTTGCCGCCCTGAGTAGAACCGACGTCGATCCAGAAATTGGCACCAGCCATCGGGAACCACCTGAAGGTGGCCGAAGTACTCGTCAGGGTGGTATTGCTGAGCGGGGAGTAGATGCCCACCGAATTGGTCGGGCTTCCGTTGCCCACGTAGACCGTCTGCGTGCCGCTTGTGCCCGACGAGGTGCTCGCGTTGTAGTTCACGTCACCATTGAACGTCGCCGTGATGGTGTGGGTTCCAGGCGCCAGCGACGTCACCGCGAAATTGGCGTTATACAGGGCGTATCCGCCATTGGCTGCCGCGATGTTCGTCAGTGAAGCGGTGCCGACAGGGGTCGCTCCGTCATAGAACGTCACCGTGCCGGTGGGTTGATAAATCGCAGTGCTGCTGCTGGGCGTGATGATGTCCGTGAAGTAGTAGGTCTGCCCGGCGTTGCCTACCGTTTTGGCTGTCACCGCATGGGTCACACTTCCCAGTGTCACGTTCTCCACGAACACGGGAGATGCGCTGGCCATAAACGAGCCACTGCCTGCGTACACGCCGGTAATGTTGTGCGAGCCACCCGTGAATTCATAGGCTGCCGCGATTTTGAAGGTGCTTGTGTGCGCCGTTCCTACCGTGCTGCCCGATCCCAGCAGGGCCGTGCCGTCATAGAAAGTAACTGTGCCGGCCGTCGCGCTGGCCACGGTGGCCGTGAAGGTTGGCCGTCCACCCAGGGTGGTTGGATTGCCGCTGGAAGTTATCGTGGTTGTGGTTGCGGTGCCCGTGGTTACAGTAACCGTGGCCGCCGAAGACGTCACGCTGTTGAAGTTGGTGTCACCGTTGTAGGTAGCGGTGATCGCGTTGGCCCCGCTTGTCGTGATACCGGTGGCGCTTAGAGCCGCGGTGGCCGTGTAGGTGGTGATGCCAGTGCCGGTGATGGTCTGGCTTGTAGTAACAACCGGCGCGCTTCCCAGAGAAGTGCTGGTCGTTGTGTCGTAGAAGGTTACAGTACCGGTCGGCGCTGCGCTCGCCGGGGCTTGGCCAGTAAGGGCGGTAACGCCCAGCGTGGCGACTAGCGGATCAGCGAACCCCGAAGTGATTTGGGTCGCTCCGGCCGACAGCGTGATCGTGGGATTGATCGGGTTAACCGTGATAGCAACCGGGGTTGCGGTGGTCGCATTAAAGGTTCCATCACCCGAGTACGAAGCGGTAAGAGTGTGGCCGCCGGCAACGATGTTCGCAACGTTGGAGGCTTCATAGCCGTAGAGGCAACTCGCACTGCTGCCGCTGGTGCTTTGGGGCCCGGACAGAACTGAGGCGTTCCCATTGGAATCCAGAGCATAGGTCCCAAGGGGATTTCCGTCCAGGTTAATGGTGACCGTGCCTGTCGGAGCGCCCGCACCAGAATTGCCGGCGACGTTCAGGAGGATAAGGATGTTGGACGCATAGCTGAACGTACTCTGGGGCGTAATCACGCAGGCCGTTCCGTTCAGTGAGTACGGAGTGATCGTAAGGCCGCTGCCTTCCGAATTCACCGTCACCTGCACCGGGGCGGAAATGCTGGAAGCGAAGGTGCTGTCGCCTCCGTAGCGCGCCGTGCACGTTGTAGGTGCCAGCCGGAAGGTTATTCAAGATGAGTGGAATAGCTTCCGCCGCTGAGGGTGGTAACCGGCACGTCGCCGGCAGGAGCACCCGTGTTCGGATCAACCGGCCAGCCGATTGCTCCCTGGCTCACGATGAAAGCCACATCGCCGGTCGGCGTTCCTGCATTGCCTGGAGACCGTGCCGCTCAAAGTGATGGCAGTGCCGTGATTGATCCCGCTGGTTTGCGAGAGGTTCAGCGTGGTGGTGGAGCTGTTGAAGACTACGCTGCTCCACTGGCTGGCCAGGTTGGCGGCGTTGGGTGAGCCCAAGCCCGGTGGCCATGTCATAGCCCGTGCCGGCGTTGAAGCCGATCTTGGCCTGCGTCAGCGCGGCCGTGCAACTGCCGCCGGCCAGACCGCAGATCAGGTTGTTCCCCAGGGTGATGTCCTGGAAGGCGCAGTTGGACCCGGCTCCCGGAGGTCCTGACGAGTTGCAGTTGCGTGTCATTCTGCTGGTTGCGCCAGCGTGTAGTAGATGTAGCCCGGCATGCCCTGGCGTCCGCCATTGGCTTGGTTGATCAGCGCCTGGATGCCTGCCATGCTGGGAGCGGCGACCGACGTGCCGCCGACCAGTCCGGCATCCTCAATCTGACCCGAGCTGTTAAGTTCGCAGACGCCTTCACTGCAGAAGAACGTGGCGTCGTGGCCGGAGGCTGCGTTCAAGGCGAGGTCGGGTGTCAAGCGATGCGGAACTCCGGAGATGAGGGGTGGCGGATTCTGCATCGGCCCGACGTTTGCTGTTGCCGCTGCTCCCGTACCACGGCGCCGCCGGAGAATGCGATCGGTGGGGGCCGAGGTGCAGCCAAAGCCCTCGAAGTGGGAGGTGTAGCCGGTGAAGGTGAACCCGGTGACCATGTCCGCCGCTAATCACTGATGTTGCGGCTGGCTCAGCCGTGCAGCCGCCGCCGGCTGAAAGTTACCGTGGGAGCGGAAGTGTATCCGCTGCCGGGGTTGTTGATGGTGACGCTGCTGACCCACAGGCCAGTCGCGCCATTGCCCAGGGTTAGAGTCGGATCGGTTGCGTTGTTGATCCCGGACCCTTGCTGCCAGGAAGGCCGCAGGTAGTAAGCGCTGATGCCGCCGCTACCCGACCACAGGTCGGTGAAATCGCTGGACGGTTCGCCAGTCGGAGTGGGGCTGGCGACTCTGGATTCGTTCCACGGGTACTCAGGAATGTAGGTGAGGGCGGAGTTCAGATAGAGCGAGTTGTTGGTCGAGCTCCAGTAGGTCGAGTATCCCGCGCCGCCGTCGCCGTAGAACTCCGTGCCGCCGACCGACACGCTGTAGGGAGTGGAAGCCTCGGCGCCGGTGGCATAACCAAGAACTTCATAGGTTTGACTTCCCTGATCATCGCAACCGGCCGGGCCGCCGTCACCGGCAGCGACGAAGACGCTGATGCCCTGCGCGGCCGCCTGCTCGAAGGCTTGCAGGTTGAACGCATTTCCGCCCGCGCCTTCGACCGCTTCGCAAGAGCCGTAGCTGATGCTCATGATGTCGGCGAGATTGTTCTCGACGATGTATTCGATGGAGTTGGTGATGCCGTCAACCGTGAACGTCGGGGTGCCAATGACGAATTTGACGGTGGCATTAGGAGCGATGCCGCCGGAAATCTCGACGTCAAGATCGGATTCGCCATCGTCGCCCGGCGTTAACTCCGTTGTCCTGTCCGGCGTGAATGAAGATGGGATCGTTGACAGGAAGATTGAACAACTGGCGATAGGTCTGCACATCGCTCATCAGAATGTCGGAACGTCCGACAATGGCGATGGTCGATCCGGTACCGTTGATGCCCGCCGCCAGCAGAGGAGCGGTGTTGTAGATGGTGGCGAAGTCGGCGGGTCCGACGTAGTGCACGCTGGAGCTGCTGGTATACGCAGCCCCAATTTGAGGTAGTTCCCAGCTCGCTTAAACGCTGGTCGGGAAGGTCCTGGCCGGGTAGATGCTGTTCGCTTAACTTCTGCACATCGACCATGTGGCTCTTGCGGAAGAAGTTATGCAGACCGTCGACGCCGGCGATGACCGGAGCCAGGGCCTCAGGAACCGAGATATCGGTGTTGGCGGAAACGTGGGTTTCGCCGTTCACCTGGTAGGTGTGCATCGAGGTCTGGAAGGCTTCTGCGACCTGGCCCGAGGTGCCGCTGAACTGAATGACGCGCTTGCTCTTGGTGACGTTGTCTACGGTGAAACCGTGCTTGGTGAGCCATGTCGGTCACTTGCTGGATGTCGGCGTCATGCACACCGAAGGGATTGCCAAACTCTTCGGGCGTGACCCACTGATGAAAGTTGCGCGTCCGTTTGTCCTGCTGCTCGTCGATAACGCGGCGCAGTTCGCGCGACTGCTCGGGACTGGACTGCAAGACAGATCCGCATGCCTTGCATGCGGAGTGTTGGGATCGATGGGGCCCATATCGATGGCCTTGCCGGTGATCGATCCATTGGCGATGACGCGCGGCACATGGCCATGCAGCACGACGCGTTTGCCGTCATTCACTGGCTTGGTTACACGGGCCACAGGATGAGCATTGGTGTAAACGGTCGCGGCGAACAACGCCTGCGAGAAGAGGAAAAACGCCAGAGAAAACATGGCGATGGACAAAGCGGTGCGGGAGCGGCGGACAGTGGTCATCAAGTAATCCTCTATTCTTTGTGGCGGTACTTTTACCGATACGGAGACAAAGGCTGGGCCAGAAACTCGCGGGCTTCAGAAGACCTTTGGAAGACTTAGAACCGACAAGGGGCGCAAGACCAGCTCTAAATTCGACGTAGCAATATCATCTGGTGTTCGGTTTCATGTCAAGGATAATATTTGGCCCTACGACAATAGTTGTAGGTACTTCCGTTCGCGGAAATGGTTGCGCTGAAAATAGTTGAAAAACGCAACACTTCGATGGCGACTCGGGCAAAACTTAAGGAGCACGGACTGATCCGTGCTCCCTAATTATGTCAGGCCGCCGCTCGCAATCGGCGTCGGGGCATAGCTTCAGGTCCTTACGGAGCTGAAGTGTAATTGTATTCGTTGTAGAACCACTGCCCTCCGACGTACGACCACAGGGTCACGTAGATGGGGCTGTTGTTGGCCGGCAAGCTGTACACCGTGGTGGTGAGCGCGGTACCCAGATTACCGGATTGATAAATGTCGTTTCCGCCTTGGGTGCTCCCCACGTCCAGCCAGTATGCCGTCGCACCGCTGCCCGCGCTCCAGATAAAAGTCTGAACATTGCCATGCAGGGTTGATCCCGGTGCCGGCGACGACATCTGCGCCAGGACATTGCCCGAATTCAACGCCGTGTAGGTATAACCGGTGCTGACCCATTGTCCGCCCACCAGCGAGTACAGGGTGACATACACCGTGCTGCCATTCGTCGGCAGGCCGTTGACCGTGGTTGTCAGCGCATTGCCCAGGTTGCCCGACTGGTAGTAATTGTTGCCGCCCGGAGTGCTCCCCACGTCCAGCCAGTAAGCTGAAGCGCCTGCGCCCGCCGTCCAGTCGAACGTCACCGTGCTGCTGGTCAACGTCGACCCCGGAGTCGGGAGTGGTGAGCACGCCCTGCGCGCCGCTGGTGTTGAACGCTGTGAAGGTATACGGATTGTTGACCCAGACACCGTTGACGAGCCACCACAGGGTCACATAGACGGTGCTGCCATTCGTCGGCAGGCTGTTGACCACGGCCGAGAGCGTAGTGGTGGGAAGCGTCCCGGACTGATAGTAGTTGTTGCCGCCCGCAGTGCTGCCTACGTCGATCCAGAACGCCGTGGTTTGCGGGGGACCGAACCACTGGAAGGTAGCGCTGCTGCCGGTCAGCGTCGAACCCGGCGCCGGGCTATACAATCCGCCAGCCGTAGTGTTGAAGTTGGCGGTGTAGACAGCCGTGGTGGCTGGAGCCGTAACCGTATCCGAGGTGCTGGTGTTGCCGTCGGCCCACTGCGTGAAGACGTATTGCGTGCCCGACACAACTTGCGTCCCGACCACGCTCAAGCGTGCACGAGCTTCCCGGCGTCCAGTTCAAGGTCACCGGCGCCACGTAGGTTCCCGGCGCGCAGCCCGTGCCGGAGGTGGTGACTGTGAGGCCGGACGGCGAAGTTGTGACCTCCACGTTGCCCGCTGGGATCGTTGGCGTGAACGACACTCCCTTAAAGTTGGAATCCGGAGGGGCCGTGTCCAGCAGCGAAAATGTCTCGCTGGAGGCCTGCGACGCCAGCGTGTAAGTAAGGTTGTCGGTGATGCCGTACAGATAGGTGTAGTCCAGATCGCTCAGGGTGTAATTGGTGACGTACAGATAAACGTTGTTGCCCGAAACCAGGCCCGTCAGCCCATACAGGCCGCTGGTGCCGGTGGTGTTGCCATTGTTGACCAGATTTAATCCCCGCCAAAGGGTATAGGCGAGGCTCCACGTCCCGGAGCCATTGGACTGGCTGTTGACCCACTTCTCCAGCCCGCCGTTTCCGATGTTGGCCGTACCGGTGGAATTGTTGTCGCCGTTGGAATCATTTTTCGGAGCGCCCGTATCGGCCACATAGAGGACCGAAGCGCTGGCGAAGAAGTAATTCATTGGACTCAGGTTGATCGGCAAACCGGCATTGAGATTATTGCCGTTGCTGTTGGTGCCGGTTGAGATGGTCTCCTTGCCGGTGCCGCCGGTGTTTCCAAAGCCGGTGATCATGGTGGGACCGCCGCCGCTGTTGTACAAGCCGGTCGATGGAGGCGAGCCCAGGGTGCCGATGAAGGAGCGGTTATTGCCCGATCCCTCCTTGCTGTCGACCGAGACGTACAGCGTGTTGTTAAAGATCTGAACGGTGCGGGTGTCCTGCGCAATGGTCTTGCTGCTGGTGTCCAGACCGGTAATCGCCGTGGGCGCGGTGTCCGGTGCGCCCACGGGAACGTAGAAAACTCCACCGGTGCCATCACTGCCGCTGCCTTGGCCCGAAACATAGGCCGTGCTTCCATTCAGGGTGTAGGCGCTGCGCGATTGTTGGTGTTGAAGATGTTGTAGATCGCGGTCGCGGAATTGATGTTGCCGTTGGCGTCAATCAGCGTCAGCACGCGCGGTACCGGGAATATAGCTTTGCCCGGTCAGGCTGCCCGACTGGGCCAGTCGCTCCCGAGGGCGCCGCGCCGTAGGCGTCGGGATTAAGATTGAAGGCGCCGACATTGATGCCGTATCCCAGGATTGTCAGGTATTGGCCGCCTCCCGAAAGCTGTATCGTACCTTCCGACGAAGATCCGTACTCGCTGGCGAGGTTAACGTTGCCGGCAGAAGAGGTTGGCTGCAAGACCAGAGAATTCACGAAGGATGCGCTCGACGTGCCGCTCGGAGCGTACTGGAACAGCGTGAGCGGGGAGGCTTGATTGTCGCCATAGCCGCCCACTGAACTGTTACCGGTGCCGTTGCCGGTGCCGTTGGGGACGTTGGTACATGTGCCTCCGTAGACACCGCACCCTTCGACGGTAACAACCAGATTTCCCGGGGTAAAGAACGTGCCTTCCTGCGCAAAAGCCGGCAGTGACAGGAACAATGCGGCTGCAAGAACGGCCGCCAATATTCGACCTTGAACCATAGCGTGCGTTTTCCTTGTGCTGCGGAATTTCTATCCAGACCAGGTTGAGTTAAGCACAGGCACACTACGTCTTAAGGTTAAATGAATGTGAATTTCTGCCGAGTACCACCCCAAAGGATTAAGCACGATTGGCAAAGCTCTTTAGAGTATTGAGCGAGAGCAAGGATGGTGAGCGATCGCGGTAACGCTTACCTCTCCACCAGGCCACCAAGAGCAATAACCGCCGGCGAGGAGTGCGACATCAACATAAGGATGCTGCATACGACAAAGAAAAAAGGCGCGCTACTGGAGCGCGCCTGATGCAACCATTTGAGGGTGAGTTAGTTGGGCATTGCCACCATGGCCGGATACAGGGTGTTGGCCTGATAAGTGCCGATTCCGGTCACCAGATCATAGCCGACTTGAGCAGTGCAGTCCGTTCCGCAGCTGCCATTGGTTCCCGACGTAATGTCGTGGAAGTCTGCGGCGTAGTCGGTGGCGTTGTAGTAGATGGTGTACAGGTCTGCGTCGGCCGTGCTGAGGGTGGTACCGCCGTTAGCCACACGCGCCGAGTTAACCAGGGTTAAGAAGGCGGCCCAATCCGGGGTCGCCACGCTGGTGCCTCCGACCTGGACCCAGCCACCATAGCTATAGGTGTCATAAACGGGAACGCCGGTGCCGGGATCGGCATCGGAGGCGATGTCAGGCACGCAGCGACCGTTTGGTGAATATGGTGCGCACGCCGCGACCTGGAACGACGGTTCCGTCTCGCCCGAGTCTATTCCGCCGCCGCTGCCGGCCCAGCCGGTCTCATGTCCATAGTCAAGCTCGAAAGGATTGCCCAGGGGAGTAGCGGTGCTCAAGGCCAAGTCCGTACCACCCGCGGCGATCACGTAGGGTGAAGTGGAGGGCCACCCGGTACCGTGTCCGTCGTCACCGGTGGCGGCTATAAAAGTCACGGGTTGGCCCAGCGAGTTCGTGATGTTATTGAAGTAGCTATCGCCCTGCGTGTAATCACCGCCGCTCCAGCTCATGGAAACGACGGTCGCGTTATACGGGGCTTGGGTAGCCGTTGCCACCGCCGTCAGCAGATCGGTGTAGCTGCTGCTGGCGGCTTCCACCAGGACGATGTTGGCTGCCGGTGCCAGGGCGCAGGCCTGTTGGACGTCCAGCGATTCCTCAAGGTCCCAGCCTTGCCCTTCAATCGTGGCCTGGTCCACCACGGTAAGGTTGCAGGGTGCCTTGTGGAAATAGCTGGCGTAAAACGCCACGTCCGATGCGATGGTGGGATCCTTAAAGGCGTCAACCAGGGCAATCGTTACGCCCGCTCCCTGGTTGGGAATCTGATTAAATCCGTATGCAGCCCGGAACGCAATCGGCAAAATGCCGGTCGGAGTATTTTGATGGTTCGCATCCATAACGATAACATTCGTATGCGCGAAACCTTTGGGAGCGAAAGGTGCTTGCCCCATCAGGGGAAGCGCCACGGCAAGCAGAGCTAACACGCCGGCCGACAGAACAGGGAGTTTCTTCATGATCATTTATCCTTTTACTGTCTGGTGATGCAGCTGGACTAGATGAGCGACGCCTGTTGCAGAGAGCGAACGTCGCACCTACCCGCACTGAAGTACTCGAAAGCCTCCAACGGCGACAAGTGGCATTACGTGATTAGGGGTAGCACGTCTTGTCCCAAGTCTTCTTTAGAATGCTGCATGCTCTGCCGTGCCATCAAAGCTCGGAGCATTCTCGCGCGGAACTGCACATATTCTACTATTCGATTTCCATGCAGGCACGAGAACCGGGACATTTGTTTTCGTGTTTAGCCCAGATTAGACGCAGGTTTTCGACATACTAATGTAGCACTACTCTCCCGAATTGGGGCTTAGACCTTGCCACGACTCACTCTGACCACCACAACCTGCTTACCCACTCATGTCGTGGAAGGGCCCATCGGCGCTCATGCTCCCGCAGCCATCTGCTACCTTGAGAGGATGAAAACCATGGCAAACGACTGTCCCTGCTTCGGCCTGACTGGCCCGCAGTGGGCTTATGTGACCCTCGGGCTGCTGTTGGCCGTTGGCGGATGGCCGGTGGCGTTCGCCCAGGTTAGCTCCAGCGCAGCGGCGCCTCGAGGTGCAAGGGTCGCCACCGAGTTTCCTGGAGCATCCATCGTCGAACGGATACAAGCTGCGATTCTGGACTGCGGGCCGAACCCGTGCGAGGTGTACATTCCAGCAGGGACCTATAACGCCAGCGCTGTCTCCACCTGGAATAGCCGCGATGTCAGCGGCGCGAGGGTTGGCATTCTGCTTCCCTCGAATGTAAATCTCTACGGAGCTGGCCCAGGCCACACAATTATCCAGGTGAAGCGCTCGCCCACCGATCCTGCGGCAACGCTATTGGCGAATGCGAATGAGTTGAACTTGAACCTTCATATTCATGACATGAGCATAGTTTGGACGGACTCCAGTCGAACCTTCCAGTGGGTATCAATCTTTATATGTCATGGATGCACCGAAGTTGAGCTTGATCATCTTAGTCTGGACGGCAATCCCAATAAGCTGGTTAATCTGCTGGACTGTACCGGATCCAGCATCCATGACAATCAATTTCTGCTGCGCTCGACTGGCTATGGTTTCGGCAATAATGCTTTGTCCCTGAGCCGCTTCAATTCTGCCATAACCGTGGGTGCGGAGGCAGGAGTAGTGCGCGACAACTATTTTAGCCAGACCGGCGACTATCATGCCTTCTCCATATTGATTGTTACCCAGTCTGGAACCTATGTTCATTCCAATGTTTTTGAAGCGCATCTTGTGCCGCCGGAAAACGGTACGGGCATTGAAACCGGGCAGGACAACCTGGGGCGGCTGCCGGAAAACGTCAAGATCAGCGAAAACGTTTTTCACGGAGCCAGTATCGCGTACGGAGGGCTGAATAGCTCCGAGATCAGCAGCAATTTCTTTGATCATGGAGACATTTATGTCGCGCTTCAATCGGGATCGACAGCGTCTGTTACCGGACTGACGATCGCCAACAACGAACTGCGTTCCGGGAGTATCTCTATTGGAGGTCTGGAGCATACCTTTACCGGCAGGCTCATCATCGCCAACAATCGTGTCTTCGACGGCAATATTCGGGTTGGGGGTCCGCTGGCCAACCGTGATATTGAGGTAAGCTATAACAAAGTCAGATACACCGCCAACTACAATGGCATCGATTGCAATGCCTGCTCTGTAATACGGGGAAACCTTGTAATGGACATTGGCCAGAATGGTCCCAGCGATGTCCATGCCGGGTACGTTATTGCCGGCAACGTGGAAGATGCCAGTGACAACGTTTATATTGACGACCAGCAGCAGTACGATTCCGGCACGATCTGTAGTGCGGCAAACGCGACCTCGACCACGTGTATGCCGTCGGGCCGGAGCCGCTGGATCCTGCTGCGCGGCGGGGAGTGGGGCTTTGGCTGGAGTAACCCTACACTGTTTACCAATCGAGGCAACCTGCCAATTCGGGCGTTCGCCAGCCGTTCCCTGATAGAGCTGGATAATGATGTGGACGCGCTGCCACCCGGCACCCACTATCATCTCTATCGCACTACATTTACTGCTTTTGAGTTGAACGCCACCACGATTCGTCGATTCGCCAATAACTTTGCGCTATCCGCCACCGGCCCGTTTAATCACGCTGCGATACAAGAAGACGGCGCGGTGCGCATCGACAGCCTCTCCGGGAATGTATTCCGCCCTTACCGATGTTTCGGCAAATGCGCGGTCAATTACCAGTCGAGCATAAGCGCGGCGGAGTAAGACGGGCTATTACCGATCAGCGGCGTGGCGCCGGCTGAAGCCGACTCGGAAAGAAACAATCGCGTTATGGGCACGACCGAGGTCGCGCCCTGATACAAGGCATTCGTAAGCGGACTGTTCCGCGGACCTGGGAAGCAGCGCCTGACACAAAGCCACGGCTCATTTAACGAACTCGGATTCGGTGACGCTAATAAACCTCGTTGACCTGAGTCTCGAATTCCTCGACACTTGGCAGGGCCTCGCAGGAAACGTTGAGTGTCTCCTGGTAGACCTGCAAGATACCTTCCGCCATCTTGGCCGAAGTGAAATGGCTGCTCGACGCGCGCGCGTCCCGCCGCTCCCATCTCCTCGCGAAACTCACGGCTGGAAAGCAACCGTTGTATGGCGTGGGCCAGCTCTGCCGAGTTTCCCGGGGTAACGGTATAGCCAGTCTTTCCATGCTGGTTCACCCAGGGCACGCCCGTGGGCACGGTAGTTGAGATCACAGGTTTGCGGCAAGCCATAGCTTCCAGTTGCACCAGCCCAAACATCTCCTGGTTGGTTATGGAAGGAAGGGCGAAGACATCGCAAGCGTGATAGTAGGCAACCAGATCCTCATCCGAAACATGACCGAGAAATACAACGCGATCGGCCATTCCTTTTTCCCGGACCAGGTTCTTGAGAGAGTTTTCCAGCGGCCCCGTACCAACAATCCAAAGACGAGCTTTAACATCCTCCAGCGCACGAATCAGGAACTCCACGCCCTTATAAGGAACCAGCCGCCCAACAAAGAGCACGGTCGGCAGTCCGTCTTTTAGCTGCATCTACTCTTTTGCGTCCTTGCTCATCGCAGTTCGAAGCGGGAGAGCGGAATGCCAAAAGGAACAACCCGGCACTTATCCCGATAGTGGGGCACGAAATTGGAGATATCGATGTGGCGGGGCGTTGGCACTACGATGCAATTGGCCCGGCGATAGAAAGCGTGGAGGAAGCGGTTGTAGACCAGGCGCAGAGGAGCAGGGATCGGCCGCACGACATCACTGTGGAAGTGGGCCACCACCGGAATGTCGCGATCAGCCAGCAGTGCCGACAACTCCGCCAAGCGGATTGGCCAGATGAACATGGATGAGGTCCGCGTCGAACTTTTTCGCCCATAGCGGATAGGAGGGCGCCAGCGAGCAGGAGAAGAGCTTTCCCGCGCTGGCCACGCGAGTAACGGCGATCCGTTCCGGCTCGTGCTCGGTACGCAAGCGAGTGTTGGCGACGAGGACCTGGAACTGTACGTCCTCGGCCAAACTCTCGCAGATGTCTTTAAGAGCAGTTTCAATTCCGCCGACGACGGGAAAGTAGAACTTCCCGAGTTGAAGAACTTTCACGCCATAGCCTCCTGGAGCTGGGAAGCAATCATGCCGGCCAGGACCTGCTCGAATTGTCCTGCCAGTTTTCTTGACACAAGATTTCTATGAATCCAATCGTGGCCGAGCTTGCCCATGAACTTGCGCAGGGTTTCGTCTCTGCCCAAGGTAAGCATGTGGGCGGCCAGTCGTTCGTTATCCAAGGGAGGAAACAGCAGGCCGGTCTCGCCGTGCTGGACCAGCTCGGCCGGTCCCCACTTGTCTACCGCGATGACGGGCACCCCGCACGCCATGGCTTCCAGCAGCGAGCGGCCCAAACCTTCCGGGCCGCGGTTGGGCTGCACCAGCACGTCAAGCCGGGAAAGAACGGCGGGCACATCGTTTCTGAAGCCCAGGAACCTGACGCGATCGCCCAGCGAATCCTGCGACCCGGCGCTGCAAGAGCTCTTCATAGCCGAGCCCGGCTTCGGTGACGTAGGAGTTGTCTCCGGCAATCACAAAAACCGCCTCGGGGCAATTGCTTCAGCACTTTCTCCGCCGCCTGGAGAAAAACGTCGTGACCCTTCAGCGGCGTGATGGCGCCGACTATGCCAAACCAGACCTCTTCCGGGCCCTTGCGACAAATCCGCGGGCGGCGCCACGCCGGGATGAAAGCGGTTCAAATCTACGATGTTGTAGATCACGGTCGACGGGAGCGATGCCGAGACGTACTCCCGGAACTGCGCAGCGACGTAATGGGAGATGCAAACGGACATATCGCAGCGGCGCGAAAGCAAGGCCAGCAACTTGCGCGACAGAATACGTTCCTCCAGGCCATCGCGCATATACCAAATTAGTGGGACGTGCTGCGGCTTGCGGGCCAGCGCGCCAATGAGGTGCGCCTTGACGGCGTTGGTGATGAACACCGACGGCTCGAATTTCTTCCAGCAAGCTGGAAAGACGCCGGGTGAACGGCCGCAGGCTGGTGGCGGCGCGCAGAATCTTCCCCGCTCCGGCATGCATGGCGGTTTCGCCGGTGCTGAAAATAGCTTCCGGCCAAGGCAAGAGCCATACCGTTCGCGCCCGCCGCTTCGCGCATGTCTTTGGAATGGCCCTTCGCCAGGAATGATCAGGTGGAATTCGTAGGAGTCGCGCAGGTGCTTCACCAGCTCCAGCAGGCTGAATTCGGCGCCGCCCATGCCGGCAATCGCGCACAGCACGGCTATCCTAGGCAACGGCACATTCCACCCCAATCTTGCGCTGCCAATTCAGGAGCACGAAAAGTGACCACACCTCCGACCACGACTGCATGCGGATCTGCCGCTCTCCAAACCATCCAGCAGCCGCGCGCCATAGAGTGGGATCGAGGCGACAGCGGCTCATAGCGCCGCCGGTCGCGCAGGGTGTTGTCGATGGTTGTCTTCAGCTCGCGGCGGAGCCAGTGTTGCCAGGGAAAGGTGAAGCCCATCTTGCGGCGCTGCGGAAGTTGCTCGCCAAGCAAGTCGCAGAGAATCCGCCCGGTGATGCGCTTGCCACGACCGCCCTCAAAGTGATGCTGGGGCGAAATCGTCAGCGCCGCCTGCAGCAAATGTTGATCGAGGAAGGGCACGCGCAGCTCAACCGAGTTGGCCATGCTGAATACATCGGCATCGCGCAGCAACTGGTTGCGCATGTAAAACTCCAACTCCAGCGTGGCGAGCTTCTGGAAGTCGTTGGCCAGAGGATCGATGTCCTGCTGCACGCGCTGCGACAACGATCGCAGCGCCATTCTGTCGCCCAGCGAATACTGCGCTGGAGCAGATAGGCTTCCGCCAGGCTATGCAGCGGAGCGGCCTCGGCAACTTTCTTCCACTGGATGGGATTCTTCGTCTTCAACTTTGATAGCACGCGCGCGGCGGGACGCAGACCGGCGCCGTACTTCAGCAGCCGCGGAACTTTGGTGAAGGTGGTGTAGCCGCCGAACAGCTCGTCGCCGCCAACGCCGCTGAGCAGCACCTTCAGCCCCAGCGACGCGCCCACGCGCGCGATGACGTAGGTATTGATCCCGTCGACCGTCGGCTGGTCCATCGCCAGCAAGGCTTCGGGAAGCATGTCCTGCAATTGTTCTGCGGTCAGGGTCACGACTTCGTGATGATGGGGCAATCCGCGAGCGATCTGGCGGGCGTAAGGCAGCTCGGAGAATTCCTGCTCGGCGAAGGCCACGGTCAGAAGCGTGATCGGACTCTTGGCGCATCGCGACGCCAGCAGCGCCAGCAGGCTGGAGTCGACGCCGCCGGAAAGAAAGACTCCCACGGGAACATCGCTGACCAGATGGGATTCGACGGCGTAGGCGAGACGTTCGCGGATCTGCGAGACCGACTGCTCGAAATCCTGATGGTCCGCGCGGCGGCTCTCGGCCAGGCTGCGGCTGAGCGACCAGTACTCGGAGTCGTGCGACCTGGCCGTCGCCGTGAATGCGCAGGAAATGTCCGGGCTCAAGTTCGCGGATTTCGCGGAAGATGGTGTTCGGCCCGATCACCGCGCCGTAGGTGAGGAACGAATCCATCGCGTCGCGATCCAGAGTCAAAGGACAGATGTGGGCGCGTTCGAGCGCTTTCACTTCCGAAGCGAAGGCGAAGTCGCGTCCCGCACGGCAGTAGTAGAGCGGCTTGATGCCCATGCGATCGCGCGCGAGCAGGAGATGGCGCTCGCGGCCATCCCAGAAGGCGAAGGCGAACATGCCTTCCAGTTTGTCGAGCGCCGCTTCGCCCCATTGCACCAGCGCCCGCAGCAGAACTTCGGTGTCGCCCGAGGTGGAGAACTTCGCGCCCAGCGTCTCCAGCTCCGCGCGCAACTGGCGGAAGTTGTAGATCTCGCCGTTGAAGATGAGCCAGGAAGCCGGAGTCGGCATCGTGCATGGGCTGGCGCGAGGCGTCGCTAAGGTCGAGGATGGAAAGGCGCGTGTGTCCCAGGACGAGGCTGGAGGTAGCGAGCGGGATCTCGACGCTGCCGCTGGCGTCGGGACCGCGATGCTGGGAGGCGGCAATCATGTCGCGCACCGCTGCGCGCGTCTGCTCAGGCCTGCCGTGACTCCAGAATCCAACAACTCCACACATAGTTGTTACGCTGCCTCTTTGCCGTAGACATGCCGGAAGCAATCCATGGCGCGCTGAAACTCGTCCGCGGCGCGCGTCCAATTCATTTCGCTCTCCACCCAATGTCGTCCGTTCTGGCCGAGCCGGTCTGCGAGAGCAGGTTCCTGGAGGAGTCTGACGATTGCCGCCGCCACTTCTTCGCTATCGATCGGATTCACCAGCAAACCGGTGATGCCGTCTTGCACAGCGTCGGCGATGCCGCCGGAGCGTCCCGCAATGACGGGTTTTCCGCAGGCCGATGCCTCCAGCAAGGCGATCCCAAAGCCTTCAGCCAGAATGCCGCGACGGGTGCGATCTTCGCGGCTGCACATGATGAAGGCATCGCAGGCGTTGTAGAGCAGAGGAAGCTCGGCGTCTGAAACGCGGCCGGCAAAGATGACGTTCTTCTGCACTCCGTACTCGGCTGCTAGACGGCTGAGATAGTCGCGGTCGTCGCCATCACCGGCAATCACATAGGCGACATCGGGAAAAGCGCGCACGACTTCGGGAAGCGCACGCAGCACAACGTCGTGGCCTTTGTAACGGTTGGCCTTCACGATTCGCGAGACCGTGAGCAATGCCGGTCTTCCAGCGAATCCCAAGCGCTGCACCAACTCGCTCGCGTCAAGGCCGGGACGGAAATGAGCTGGATCGGCTCCGGGACAAATCTTCACACTGCGCGATTGCGGCACACCGGCCGATGCAACGAAGGCGCGGGTAAATTCGCTGTTGGTGATGACCAGGTCGGCAGCGAGCATGGCAGGCAGAATGCTGGAGCGCAGCCACTCGTCCATGATTTCCAGAGCGTGGGTCCATAGCAGATACGGGGTGCCGTAGCGCTTCTTCAGCTTGCGCGCGGCGATGGCGGCGTTCACATGTCCGCAATGCAGCACAATGTTGGGGTCGCGCTTTACCAGCTTCTCAGCCTCGGCGTACATCCGCCAGACCTGCCATGCACCACGAAGGCCGGGGACATCCAGCGCGGTTCGGAAACGTTTTGCGGAGTAGGTCTGCGCGCAATCAAAACGCTCCGCTTGCGGATGCTGGGGTGCGATCAGGGTCATCTGCCGCAGGTCAAATTGCCGGTACACATTGAACAGGTAGTTGCTGATACCGCCCATCGCCGGAGGGAAATCGGTGGTGAGGAGCACTCCGCGGCGCAGAGAGCGCAGAGCGGTGGGTGAATTCGTCAGTTCACGCGAACTGGATAGGGCGGCCAGAGAAGTCATCACGCGGTTACTAGGAGCGCTCCATTCCGGGCCGGAGCCCGAAGGAATAGCCGGTGTCACGACGCCGAGCCAAGGCAACCACCCCGGCCGCGAGGAGAAACACCAACAGAGTTTGAATGAAGGTAGCTACCGAGTTATCGAAGTCGCGTTCCACCGACATGGCGCATTGGGTGGCGACAAGGACAGTAACGGCAGCACCTAAGAACGGCGGGAGATGGCCCTTCCAGCCGTCAACCAGGCCCAGCAAACATCCCCACATCAACGCTCCCAGGGCGATGTACAGCACGCCCCCGGCATCGAAGAGATCGCCGGGCATGGAGGGAGCGATGGAGGCGCCGAATGTGCCGCGGATGGCGGGATCATCGAAGGCCCAGATGCGGGCGCCGAAACTGAGGCCGGCGTCGGCGCCAATCTTGTCGCCGTAGATGAAGCGCGGCACGACGCCGCGAATCAGCGGCGAGAGCAGGACATTGCGTTCGGAATGGGGCTCGACGGAAGGCACCACCGCGACCGTCAGCAGAAACGAGTCGAAGCCGTGGAAGCGGTGCAGAGGCTCATCGGAACCGCTGCTGATCCAGTCGACGATACCGCCTTCGCGAAACTCGCTGGCCACTTCCGCGGGACGGACGTTCTCCCACTTGATGCGGCGATAGGACCTGACGCCAATGCTGAGCACCAGCAGACACAGCAGGGCAGCCGGAACTGCTTTCCAGAATGACGGCCGCTTGCCCGCAAAGACGGCAGCAATCAGCGGAATCAGGAAGATTGGGGCCAGATTCTCGCGGTAGGGACTGCGTAGACCGCGCACCAGCGCCGGCAGCAGGACAACCAAATGCACGCTCCCGATTTGCCAGAGGGGAACGGGCCGGCGAAAGTGGTCCCACCAGACGAGGACGGCCGGAACCATGTAAAGGTTGGCCAGCAGAGACAGCGGCGTAATCAGTACGAGCGGCAGGTGTGAGTCGCCCTCAATGAGGTAGAAGATGACGGAGGCCAGCAGCGCGAAGGGGATAGCTGCGGCGTAAGCAAAATCGACGGAAAAGGAGCGCGCTATGGCCAACGGCCCGGGACCACGGCGACGCACCATGAGGGCATAGGCCGAAGCCAGCAGCGCCCAGAACAGTGCGGAGTACTCGAGAGTGGCGTTCACGGTACCGACGGGCTGCGCTACCAGACGAAGGGTATGATTGCCCCACTCCACCGCGTTGTAGGCCAGCATGCAGAAGCGCAGGATGATGTCCACGCCGAAATCGATCCAGACAAAGCCGTAGAGCGACTTGAGCAGCGAAGTCCAACCCTCGCGCTTCCATCCCGGGATGAGGCGGACGGAGAGCACCCAGCAGGCGGTCATGGCTGCCAGGATGACCCAGGTGAGGGTGTCGGTTCGCAATCCGGCAAAGTCAGGCATAGAGGTCCCGGCAACAAATCGGCTGCAAGATTCGCTGAACAATCGCGAGAAAGACTGGGCTCCGCAGCCGCCCAGTGGAGACGGGCGACGGCTGATTCAATGGTTCGAATGCGGCCCGGGAGCGAGTTGTCTGGGAGAACAGCCCCGTCCGAGCGCCAGTCTGACTAGACGTTTGTGGCGTTGGCGTACATCCAACTTGCTATCTATGGATTGCGGTAGTATAGGGCATCGACTGGAGGCAGGGATAGAAAAAACTCGCGAAATGGGCGGAAATATTTGATTTTGGGAAAAAGCGGGAGCGGAGAAATGAGGGCGTCGGCGACTACGACGTAAGTGGTATTGCGTAAGGCGTAATCACACCCCCGATCGCCCACGCGACGTGTCCCTCATCTATGGGGCGTGGCTCAAGAGATTCCGCTGTTCGCGCATCTGCCAAATCAAGATGCCGGCGATGACGACGCACGAGACGACCAGCAATTCCAGCCGCACCGATGCCGCCAACAGACCGTGGTGATGGGTGGGAAACGGGACGGTTGCCAGCATCAGCAGCAGGTGGGCCGGAGCGAGCACGATCAACACCGCGTCGAGGACGCGACTCCTCAGTCCATCCACCAGAAAACCAGTGGCGAGGAAAACGAACGGCGTAAGGTAGGAGACCATGCGCTCAGTGTCGCCGGCCATTACGAGCGCGATGCAGGTACCCAGACAGGCCCACGCCAGCAAACGGAAGATCACGGGACGCCATGGCCGGGGCGTGAGCAACATTCCCGCCGGCAGCACCAGCCACAGATAACTCCACGCCACGGCGAGGTTCTGCCAGAACCGCACTCCGGCAAACTTTGCCAAGGCATCGTATTCGGAGTAGAAGCGCACCAGGTCCTGGTCAGGCGTGCGCAGCAGAATGCGCGGCAGCACATACGCCAAAACAGTGAGCGAGATGGGCAGCACAGCACGCTTCCACTGTTTGGGCGTGAAGATGGCGGGAGTGAGAAACATCACCGACTCGCGCCCCAGAGTTCCCAGCACGGAGGCGGCGGTGAATACCCAATCGCGTCTGCGAATGAGGGCCCAGACCATGAGGAACGAAGCCAGCAACGCCCAACCGTCAAGCAACAGCGGGTTCCAGTAGTTGAAGGCATGAGTGCGCGCGCAGAACAGGGACAGCAATGCAATGAGCGAGCCGCGGAGCGAAATGCCCAGCGCCTGCGCCGTGAGCAGCGCCACCAGGTACGTGAGTCCGAGGCAGGTGAAGGTGACGATGCGAAAGCCGAGTTCGGCGGGAACCGGCAACACGGAAACCAGCAACGGCACGAGGAAGCGATAACGGAATGGAGCCGGACCAGCCATGGTGCCGCGCTGCGCCATGTCGATGTACTCGGCGCTACCGCCGGTGGGAATGTCCATCAGGCGCTCCGGCGATCCGCCGGAGTGGCGGGTGAGGACGAGGTGAGAGCCAAGCCACACCAACGAGGCGCTGATAAGGACGTAGAGCAGTAGCCTGCGCACGTAGGGAGTGGTACTCTCACCCGGAAAGTTCAAATGAATGCACCGAGCCTTCTGGAGTCTAAAATGACCACGCCAATAGTACAGCAGCGAAGCTGGAGTTTCGTTGCGGCGGGGTTGCTGGCTCTGATTTACTTGGTGACCAGCATACTGATCGCGCGGCACCGCCTGTTCTGGTACGACGAAATACTCACGATCACATTCAGCCGGCTGTCCGATCTTTCCAGCATATGGAAGGCCCTCACACACGGCGGCGATGGAATGCCCCCGACTTATTATGCGGTGGTTCGGATGTTCGAGCGTTTGCCGATCCCGCTCGAGATTTCTGCGAGATTGCCGTCAGCGCTGGCGATGGTGATCGGCATGCTGATTACGTTTGATTGCGCGCGTCGGCTTACGGACGGTTTTCACGGATTAATAGCATTTGCTGTACTTTCCTGCTCCATCTTGCCCTACTACAGCTACGAAGCCCGTCCGTACGCCCTGTATTTCATGTTCGCGTCTACGGCTCTTTGGCTTTGGCTTGGCGCACGCGATAAGAGCAAACTTTCAGCCCTCCTGTTCGGATTCGTTATCTTCCTTGCTGTTGCAGTCCACTACTATGCGGTTCTCTGCCTGGTGCCGTACGCGGCCTGGGAGGCGTGGAATTGGAGGGGGCGGCATGCTCCAAGCAGCAGACTGATTGCGGGCTTCGTAGCCGTCTTGTTTGCAGGAGCGCTCTTTTCGAGCCAAATCCTGTCGATGCACAGGATCCTTTCGCCTGCCTCCTGGAGCCCGGCAACGATGGCGTCGCTGGCTGCGATTTACGATGATTTTTTTCCATATGCATTGTTTCCGCTGATCGGGATCATGATCCTAGTCGCGCTGGCCGGCCCGGGGAAAAAGGGTGGGGCGACCGTCGGGATGCAGCCACCCGAGCAACTTTGCTGGTTTTTTGCCTTTATACCACTGGCCGGTTATCTATTGGCAAAGATCGGTACTAATGCCTTCTACAATCGCTACTTTATTGGCCTGCTGCCCGGGATCGCGGTCGCGTTTTCTTGTCTACTGTGGCGGCAGCTTAAGAGTTCACGATGGATATCCCTCTCAGCGCTTCTGCTCTTTGTTGCTCTTGGCCTCGGCAGACAATTGGATCTGGTACGGCATCCGACCCACGTTCGCCCTCTCGCTCGAAAATCGGAGCCGGAGCGGATAAATGCACTATTGCTGCTGGAGGAAACGATCCGGCCTGCCAAACAATCTATTGTTGTTCCAGCGGGCGATTTGTTAAGCCTGGAAGGTCCTTATTATTCAAAGCATCCAGAGCGGTACGTGTTTCTTGTTTCTGATGATGCGGCCGTCCGTAACACGATGCATCTAGGGCAGTTCTCCGCCATGCCCATCTGGACTTTGGATGGCCTAAGAGCCCATGCCAAGGGGACGACCCTGATTAATCCTTCGGAGGAGACGGTCCACACCCTGGAACGGGCTGGATATAAGGTCACAGGGCATATCCTCGGAGACCTGCAAGTTGTCACAGTCGAATGACGGCAACGGTTCTAAGAACATTTCAGCATATTTTCCCGGGAGCGTCTTCTGCTCCGAAGATCGATTCCGTCCGATGCAGCACCAGGGCAAATTCGGGAAACATCTCAGGGGCGATATTTTCTCCCCCGGAAAAATCGAGGATGGTCGCCTCCAATGTTGGTGGGACGCGACTGATGAGTCGCTCCTGTAGCGTAGCCGCATCATAACAGCGGGCATGTTCCTGGGTAGCGAAGCCGCGAACCGGAATCAGTTCTGCGCCCTGGTCGTAAGTCCGCAGCAAATTCGGGGTGACGGCGATGGGGTCGAAATAGATTCGGTGGGTTGCGGCAACGTAAAGCGGCAGGATGAGACAGGCCCCGGCCGGACTCAACACACGATCGACTTCAGCGACGAACTCTGTGTCAGAGCTGCCCATGAAATGCTCGAACGAGTTGTGCAGGGTCAAGGCGTCGAAAAAGCCATCCGGTATTGCGCTCATCTTCTGCGCGAAGCCGCCGATTTTGAAATGCTGCAAGTCGTCCTCGTAGATCAGGTCTTGCGCCCAGAACTCCGTCTGCGGAAAATGCGCCGCAAATGTCTCCTGAATAGGACTGGCACACGACGCCACATCGCAGTAGCGATGAACGCGGGTGAAATCGAAGAGCTCAAGTCCAAGCGCGTGTTCGAGCGCTTTGGCCCTGCCCTTATCGATGTTGTAGACGTCGCGGTGCCGCTGGAAATAAAGCTGGAGATTTTGCCGAAGCGGGTCGGAGTCCAGGGCGACATGCTTCCAGTGAACGCGCGGCGAGACTGCTTCTTGCATGCGGCGAGCCATCTCCGCGTGAGAACAGTCCATGGAAATGGAGCGCGGCGGGGAGACATTGAGGCCCGCGGTCCGAGCGCGCCAAAGAGAGTAGTAATAACGCGCAGGGCGGTAGACGGGGCGCAGCACCGGATAAACCAGAGACCGCAGGAAACCTCGACGCGGCGCCGGAGTGGTCATGACTTCGGTGGGCATGATCGGAAGGTGGGATTCTACCAAAGGGCGATGGGCGGAGGGCGGTTTCATTTCGGGAATGAGTGGTTACTTTCGTTCGGAAATCTTTGGGTTCGGATGAAGCCCAGTCGTGGGGGCGATGTAGGCTGAAGATGCCGGACGGAAGTGCGGCGCCGCGGAATGCCCAGTGTGGCCGCAGGATCTTTGAAAACTGGAGAGGCGTCGGGGCGCCGGTAGCGGCAGCGGGGCCGCGCTATGGACGCTAAGCTAATGATTCCTCATGGTTTGAACGATCATCTTTATTATGAATACTTTAGAGATAGTTAGCGTAAAGTGTTGAAAACGGGCAGTTTATCGCATTTTTGAAGGCCCTTTGTTTTGAATACTATAGCTTAAAGTCTTTAGAATCAGGATCGAAAACGATGGGGGTATCCCCTAACGCCCACATGCCGACCCTGGAGGTGCCGCCGACTGAAGCCGGCTCAGGTCTAGGAATGAATGGTTTTGGGCGCAGGCCTGAAAGACTATGCCCAGCCTCGTGTCGCCGCTCTGCGGCTCAGGGATTGCTCCACTGCAAGCGTGGGCTAACGCCCACGCCTAACTTCATCCCGCCGCTGCGCGGCTGGACTTGCGCCACCTCGCTGTGCGGATGGCCCTTGCACTACTTCGCTGTGCGGCTGGGCTTGCGCCACCTAAAGATGTTTGTCCCACGGCCAGACTCTGTTCTGGGTTGCGACAGAGTCTCAGAAGGCGAGCTCTACTCGAGTTCTCCTTCGCGAGCGTGTGATCCGGCGGGTGCGCCGGCGTCGCCGCGCAGAATCTCTTCGAAGAAGTCGAGGTGCTGGCGGGCGATCACAGGCCACGCGAAATGTTCCAGCGCGCGAAGCCGTCCGCGCTGCGAGAGGTCGGCGCGAAGCGCGTCGTCCTGGAGAAGGCGATCGAGAGCTTGCACCCAGGCGGCACGATCGTTCTCAGCGAGCACGACGCCGGCGTCGGCGATGACGTGGGGAATTTCGCCGCTGTCGCTGCCGACGACGGCCAGACCGCTGGCGAAGCCTTCGATGATCATGCGGCCAAACTGCTCGCGCCAGTTGGGCATGGTCTGGCTGGGAGCGCAGAGAATGTCGGCGGCGTTGAGGTAGGCAGGCACCTCGTCGTGGGTCGCAGTGACGATGCGAACGCGCCCGGGATATTTGCTGCTCCACTGTTGCAGGGTGCCGGCCATGGGGCCGCCGCCGATGAACAGGGCGCGCCAGGGCGAATGGAGGTCGTCGAGCGCGGAGGTGAGCAGCGCCAAACCTTTTTCCGCGACCAGCCTGCCGAGAAAGGCGATCACGGGAATGGAGTCGTCCCACCCCAGCTGCCGGCGCATTCGCTGCCGGCGTTGTTGGTCGGGGCGAAAGTGCTCGGCATCGACGCCGTATCCGATGCGGCGGTGCGGCCGGCGGCCGTAGCCTTTCTTCACCAGGGCTTCAATGACGGTATCGCCGCAGCCGATCCAGCCCGCGCAACGCTCGACGCAGTAGCGCTCCATCCAGCGGAACGGCGGCGGATATTTCTTGGTGATGTTCTGGTTGGTGAAAAAGACGAATGGGATTTTGGCGGGCGTCCAATAAGCCGATTGCCAGCCCGCGAAAATGTAGGCGTCCTGATAGATGTAGACCATGTCCCAGCCGCGGCGGAGAAGCTCGCGAAGGCGGAGATCGAAGGCCATCACGTGAATGTATTTCGAAGCGTAAAGATTGACGGGCTCGACGCGGCAGGCTTCATCCGCGCCCGCTTCCAGAGTGATGTTTCGCAGCTCAGAGCGAACGAAGCGCGGCGCAACCGCGGTGATCTCCCAACGTCCGCCGCTGACGCGGGCCATCTCGTGCGGCAAGCGGCGGTTGAGGGCCACGACATAGGAATGACCGACGGTCAGCAGGCGAAGTGGACGGTTGGTCATCGCGGCAGAGTTCCGGCGTTCGCCTGATGCGCGCCGGCGGGAACAGCCAAACCGGCGTGTCGCAGGACTTGAGCAGCGCGATGATCGTAGGTTTGCGCGGCGGCAAGCCGCAAGCCGTTGCGGCGAATGCGGTCGCGCAAGGCGTCATCGGCAAGCAGGCTGTCGATCTTGGCGTCGATCTCGTCAGGGGAACGGTAATACGCGGCAGCTTCGTTCTCTGGAAAGAGCTCGTCCTGCGCTGGCGTGTAGCGCGCCAGCATGACGCCGCCGCTTGCCGGCACCTCGAAGGTGCGCATGTTGTGGCCAGCAAGGCTCTCGGCGTTCAGCACATTGAGCGAGACGTGCGCCGCGGCGTGAATGCGAGCTACAGCTTCGGCGTAAACCGGAGCGTGGACTTGATGCTGGGCCGATTGCCACTGGCGCGGCCAACCGTTTCCCCAGATCGCGACGGAATGTTTGTGGATGGCGGCGATCTCCTGTCTGCGCGCACGAGTGCAGGTTCCCACGAACACCACCTTGTGCTGCACGCCGCAGGATTGGCACAGCAACGGTTCCGTCACCGCTTGAGCATGAAACAGTTCAGGATCGACGCCGAAAGGAAGGTATTCTGCCGCAACGCGGTCGTCGACGAGTCGCCGCACCAGACTGCGCTCCCACATCCAGACGGTGCTGTACTGGCGCAGCGCCTCAATCAGATTGCGCCGTTGCGTAGAGGCTTCGCGGGGATCAAGACGAACACCTATATAAGGATTGTCGGGATAATGGTTGACGAACGGCACTCCGGTCAAGTGGCGAACCCGCGCCACCGTTTCCGGCTCCAGGTAGGCAGCGCGGACTGCAAAGATGAGCGCAGGCCGAACCGCGTCTGCAATTTCCAGGACGGCGCGATTCAGCTCCCACCACAGCAGCGGGCGAAAGGCGCGGCGCAGCCAGCGATTGCGGGCGAAACCAGCGGCGCGGAAAAGCGCCCGCTCGTCGTCGAAGCGGAAAACCTCCATGCCGAGCCGCTCAAAGGCGCGAGCATAGCTTTCCGGCAACGCGCCCTGGTGCGATGGACCGATGACGAGGACGCGAGAGTTCATCTGGCAAGCGAATCCTTACGACGCAGAGTACGCGAATCGTGTTTCACCAGCACACTATCACGGCGCAACATCGCTTCCGCGCTGGAGATGGAAAAATCCCGCTCAAAAGTAACCCGGGCATTCGCACCCATGCGTTCGCGTAACGAGACATCCCGCAACAGCGTAACGATCGCACTTGCGAAGTCCTCTGCCTTGGTGCGAATGACGACTGCCTCACCATCGGCGATATTAAGTCCGCCAATTACTTCAGGCGAGGCGACGATGGCTTTGCCTCGGGCCATCGCTTCCACCAGTTTCAGCGGCACGCCGCCGCGCAAGAATACCGGCAGCGCCAGCACGGCACACTCGTCCATGAAGCGGCCTGAATCCGCAACCTGGCCCAGTATCTCGACCTGCGGCAAGCCCCGCAGTTTCGCTATGGAAGCTTGCGGCAGGTTCGCTCCCGCAAGGCGAAGCACGGCGTCTGGAAACTCACGCAGCACCTGAGGGAAAACTTGTTCAGCCAAGAACAGAGCCGCATGCAGATTGGGAGCATAGGAATACGTGCCAATGAAGCCCACAATCGGACGCTTGCCCACAGGCGCAGGATGAATCGCCTGCTCGTCCAGGCTATTGGGAACGACCAGCACGCGAATGTCGCCTGCGATGCGACGAAATTCCTCAGCCTCAACTGCGGATGTAGTCCACAACTCCGAAGATTGCTTCAGGAAGATGCGCTCCTGGCTGCGACACGCGAGGTAGTTTGCGTAGAGTCCCAACCGCCCGGCGCGGCCCTCGAGATCGCGCATGAAGGAGGCGCTGAGGTTGGTCAGCACGTCCGCCGCATCGATGATCACCTGGAATCTTCGTTGGCGCAGCCCCGTCGTGTAGTGCATCAGCATCGACGGCAACACCACGAAGTCGGCTCTGACTCTTTGCGCCTCCGCCAGAATGATCTTCTCCGCGCCAATGCGGTCATACGACATGGAGAACGGATAGCACTTCCCAGCCACGCCAAGCGCGCCGCGCAGCAGGAAGTCAGCCTTGTGAAGCGCGAGCGACGCTACGGAGAAATTGGCGTGCGGGAATCTGCGTCCGCCATGACGGACTTCGTCGCAGATTCGCGCCAGCGGTGTCTGCTCCACCGGCGGCGGCTCGCGCTCCTCGGTGGTGAAGTAGAGCACGGCGCTGTAGCAGCCAAGCCGATGGACCAGTTCCAGGCTGCTCAGATTTCGCAGATGCAATCCAGTTGTCGCGGGCCACGGAAGATCCGGCAGCACGGTGAGAACGCGGGCCCGAGTCCCGCTCCGTGCCGCACGTTCACCGCCGCCTTCACTGCGTCTGGAAGGCTGCTCTTGCTTGGTGTTCACGATTTGATAGCCATGTAGAAACTTCCGTGGCCGTCTTGAACTCGACAGCCGGAAGATTTTGCAGCCGCTGGATATTGCTCTGGAAATTCCGGATTCCGGTTTCAGTCAGGTCGTAGGGATGAAAGAAAAATGCCCACACATCGCTTCCCTGCTGCGGCAGCTCCGGCCAAGGATCTGTGAGCAAGCGGGTGCGGTTCTTCAATCCCGCCATGGAAATACATCCATGCCTCAGCCGCAACAATCCGCGCAGTATGGTTCCCGCAGGCGAATGGCGAAATTGCGCGCCTGGAACTTCCCACAGCTTCAGCCCATCTTGACCGCTGCGCTGGTAATTGTTGACGCTCGGATGGTACGGCTCAACTGGACATTCGCGCCAGTCCGTCATCAGCGTAACCTTGCCCAGCGCGAACCAGAGCACGTTGCCGGGCAACGCAGAAAAATCCATCGCAATTCCGAGCCGGTCGAGAGTAGAAAGCAATGCATTGCTGCCGTAGTCCCAACCGGTGCGCGTGGCCTTCACGGGAAAGAAGCTGGCGAGCCGCTCATGGGCCTCGGCCAACCACTCTGGAGCGTGATCGAAAACGAACTGCCGCTGCGGCGGAGCGTACGACATGGTATGCATATGCCATCCCAGCTCGTGCCCACGTTCGCACAACTTGTCCCACAGCGAGCGGTGCTGGGAGTATCCGCTCTCGAAGCTTCCGGTACTGAACTCCACGCTTTGGTCCGCGCGGATGAGCCATGTGACCGCCGGCATCTCACTTCCCATGCGCTCAAGCAGCGCATCAATGCGATTGAGACATGCCCACACATCACCCTCTGGCCGGCGAGCGAGGATTGCCGGCAGCTCGGGATCCACATCGCAGCCGATCAGAATCTTCACCGCTTCCTCGCCACCACAAAAACAGCGGGAGCCAGGTCGAGCGCTCCCAGGCTTCTCTCCAGAACCAACGGTGGATTGATCAACGGCAGCAGGAATGGAAACGTGTCGATGGTCTTATTCAGAATGCAGGTCGCGTACTGTTCCTTCAAAACAAATCCAGTTTTCTTCAGGAGCGTGCGCACCATGCTTGGACTGTGCCCAAACAAATCGGGAAGATATTCTTCCTGCGTACTGGCGAATGGGTTCGGCACTTTGCCGGCGATAAATCGGGCAATCCTGCCCGGATTGCGAAGATTGCTGTAGCTGAAGACCAGGGTGCCGCCGGGACGGAGAATCCTTTGCAGCTCTCGCAGAGCGTCTTCAGAATTGTGCAGATGATGAAACACTCTGACCATGAGCACCGCGTCGAACGAACTGTCGGCGAACGGCAGCGCGTAGACGCTGGCATCGTGATACTGCACCGCATCGCCAAAGGTGTCCATTGCGAGAGCGCGAAGATTGCTGGCAGGCTCCACCATGTGGACTTCCTGATACTTGCCGATATAACAAGGTCCCAGCCGACCGAATCCGGCGCCCACTTCCACCATCGACTGGCCCCCGGGCAGAACGTGTCTTACGATCTTCTGCTCCAGCCGGTCCAGGTAGCGCTTGCCGGCGCCCGCCCAGAAATGTTCGTAGTCAACTCCCTCGTAATCTTTGGAAAATACAATTGGGGCTCTCATGCAGGTTCCCTAAGAATGAAGTGCGCCGGATTTCGTAGGACGCGCGCCAGCGGCAGAACGACGGCTTGCCAGCAGGATACCGCATCCTGCCATCTGCGAGGGCCGAATCGTCAGCTCGTGGGTTGGGCTCAGCACCTTCCGCAAGAGCTCCAGTGTTCCCGGCACAATCTGGTCGTGATACTCCATTGCGATGCGTTTGATGCGACTGAGCAACTGGGGCGAGGCTGCGGCAAACACGTCGTGCTCGGAGCCTTCAATATCAACCTTGAGGAAGTCGATCTCCCCGGCACCGGCGAGGTCAAACAGTCCCGCCAGCGGTATCACCGAAACACCGCCGACTACGTTGGCATCGCTGCGCAGCACGTGATCGAGGGAACGGTCGCCTACAGCCTGCATCTCACCCTGGCCAAACGCCGCGCCCAGCGCGACCTCGTGGCAACTCACGTTCTTCGGACAAGCCTGCGCTACATTGGTTTGCAGATATTGGAAATTCTCTGCGAAGGGTTCCAGCGCAAGCACCCGGCAGCGCGGATTTTGCCGCGCCACGTAAATCGCGAACAAGCCTACGTTGGCGCCAGCATCGATAATGACGTCGCCGTCTGCCGGCCGGTAAAAGCCGCCGGTATAGGTTCGCTCCAGCCAGATTTCCTGCACCGCTTCCAGCAAGCCGGCCCGCTGCGGCGGATGCGCGATCCGCGTGCCGTCCCAAAGCACAATCGCATCGCTGGGCTTCGAGGCGCGCATCTGCTGCACCAGAGTTGCGCCGTTGCGAAAATGCAGCAGCAGCGATCCCATCTGGAGAACACTTTTCAGATACATAGGGAGAGATTGGCGCGGCGAATTTCGTCTAGCCGATTGTACACAGCCTTACTGCGAGCGGTTCCCCTTGCTCAAGTGTTGCAGGCTGGCTTGCACTCGGGCCAGGTCGCCGGCGTATCGCTTATCGCTTGCCGACAGCTTGGTGAGAATGCTCAAGGCCTCTTCGTAATGCGCGCGCGATTCCTCCATGCGATTCTGGCTGGCCTCCACGAACGCCAGATCGTTCAGCGTTATTGCCAACCCCGGCAGGTATCTGTCCGGGGCCTGCTGCGCCAGTTGCCGGTTGATCTTCAGAGCGTCTTCGAAGCTCTGCCTGGCATCGTCCAGCCGATTCTGGATCCCGTTCAATCTGCCCAGGTTGCTCAATACCATCGCCGTGTCAGGCAGATAAGTATCTGGATTTTGCTGTGCCAGTTGCCGGTAAACCTTCAAGGCCTCCTCGAAGTGCGCAGTCGCCTGGGAGTTTTGCTTCTGATCTCGTTCCAACAGCCCCAGGTTGTTCAACGTCGCCGCCAAGTTTGGCATGTACGCGGCCGGGTTCTGCTGCACCAATTGCCGGCAAATCTTCAAGGCTTCCTCATAGTGCAGGCGGCCTTGGTCCATCTGATTGTGCTGGACATCAAAGTTTCCCAGGTTGACCAATCGGTTGGCCAAAGCCGGCAGATATTTGTCCGGGTCCTGTTGCGCCAGTTGCCGGCCGATTGTCAACGCCTCTTCGAAGTGCTGCGAAGCCTCGTCCGTTTGCCGCTGCGATCGTTCCACCAATCCCAGGTTTACCAGGGTGTCGACCACACTTGGCAGGTATTTCTCCGGGTCCTGTCGCGCCAATTGCCGGCGGATTTTCAGGACCTCCGCATAGTTCTGGCGGGCGTCGTCCAACCGGTTCTCGCGCAGATCCATAGCCGCCAGGTTGTTCAGTGTGGTAACCATGTTCATCAGGTGCGGGTCCGGATTTTGCTCCGCCAACTGGTGGTAATACCGCATCGCCTCCTCGTAGTTCTGGCGCGCTTCGTCGGTCCGGTCCTCGCGCCGATCCAGGTTGCCGATCTGATTCAAGGTCGTCGCCATGTCCGGCATGTAGGCCGCTGGGTTTTGCTGCGCCAGTTGCCGGTAAGACCTCAGCGCCTCCTCATAGTGCCGGCGAGCTTCGTCCATTCGTCCCTGCTCTGTGTTCAGTCCCTCAAGACTACTCACGGCCGCGGTCAAGTCGGGATTCATCAGAGCATCTCCCAGGACAGCCTCGGCATACGGGTTTTGCTCGGTAACCGCGACGGTGTGCGCCCACAGCGTGTACTCGTTCTCCCAGTAGCTCAACTGGCGCAGGGTGACAAATCCCAGCGCGATCAATACGCACAACGCCGGCACCACTCTCCAAACGGTGCTGACTGCTCTTGCCTCAGCCAGGTCGTCAAGACCCCACACCATCATCACAAAGATCCCGATCAGCGGAATGTAGGCATAACGGTCGGCCATCGCCGCCCCGCCAACCTGCACCAGACCGATGACGGGAATCAACGTTCCCAGAAACCAGAACCATCCCACCGGCAAGTAGCCCTTGCGCCGGAAAGCGATCACCAGCACCGTGACTCGCACTCAAAACCAGCCCGGACAACACAACCTGCCACATTGGCAGTGTCGCCGGGTGCGGATAGAGCGCCGCCAGCCCCGCCGGCCACAGCATCTTCCACAAGTATTGCGCGTAGGCCACAACCGCATTCTCAATTCGCAAACCCAGCGGGAACTGATGGAGGCTGCGAACACTCTGTCCAGCACGCTGCGCCTTTACCGTGATCCAGGCGCTCGCCGCCGACATGAGCAGCAACGGCACTTTTTCCAGCAGCAAGAATGGCAGGTTTGTCGCTGTGTGCTTTTCGGCGGAGGTCTCAGCTCCGGCATTCTGGCGATCTGCGGAAAGCGAAGAGCGAAAAGCGGTCCGTTCCAGCGGCCAGTAATCCAGCAGCAACAGGACAAACGGCAGCGTGATGACCATGGGCTTGGCCATCAGCCCTGCGGCAAACAGCGCCATCACCAGCAGATATCGTCGCCAATCCGGCTTTCGGGCATACCAGCCATAGGCCCCAATCGCCAACAGGAAGAACAATGTGCTCAGAACGCTCTTGCGCTCCGCTACCCAGGCCACCGACTCAACATTCAGGGGATGAACCGCGAACAGCGCCGCCACCAGCAGACTCGGCCCTACGCGTTTCGTAGCCCATACCAACAGCAGAAACAGCAGCACCGCATTCAGAGCGTGAATCAGCACGCTGTCGAAATGATGGCCGGCCGGATTCAGAGCAAAGAACTGATAGTCAAGCGCGTGAGAGAGCCAGGTCAGCGGATGCCAGTTGGACGCGTCCGTGGAGGCGAATGCCCACTTGATCGTCGCCCACGACAAGCCGCCCTGAACGTGGGCATTGGCAGTGACGTAATCGTGATCGTCCCAAACCACAAACGAGTGCATGAGAACTGGGCTGTAGAGGGCGATCGTCCCGGCCCCGACCAGAATGCAGAGAACCGCAATCAGCCCCTTGCCCGAGAGCAATGGCTCCGCCTTGGAACGCTTCCTGGGGGTCGGCCGGTTGCGGATTTGGGAGCTGGTTTTCGCGGGAGTCTTGGTGCGGCTCATTTGGTCTAGCCGATTGTACACACCCCACAAATCGTCAGCCGGAACCCGTTTCCGCGCCTCAAGATGCTCTCAAACACGCGATGACCCTCCGCGAAGGGCTGATTTTCGTCAATGATACATCGACTTAACTCCTCGCCTTAGAACTACTTAGCCACTGATCTGGAACTTACCTCCAAATGATCTCCTGAGTATTGCTCCCACCTGCGAAGAAGCGCATGGTGCGCTCATGAAAGCGAGGTTCACCCCTATGAAAATGTTCACTCGTTTTATCCACTTTGCAGTTGCTCTCGTGATTGCAAGCTTTAGTCTGGGCGCGGCACAACCGGCGTTCGCCCAGGCTTCCACTACCGCGGACGTCGTCTACGGCCAGGGCGGCAGCTTCACCGCCAGCGGCGCGAACGACCCCAACGGCGTCAGCGCCAGCAGCTTAATTCTTCCGAATGGACTCGTCCCGGACAGCAGCGGCAATCTCTACATCGCCGACGGTAACAGTCGGGTGCTGTTTTATACCGCCGGCAGCACCACCGCGACGCAGGTCTACGGGCAGTTGGGCAGCTTCACTACCAACATCCAGAACGACGGCGGGATCAGCGCCAACAGCTTATGTGCAGAATATGCCATCGCTCTGGACAGTAGCGGCAACCTCTACGTGGCTGACTCGTACAACAATCGGGTGCTGTTCTATCCCTCCGGCAGCATGACCGCCACGCGGGTTTACGGACAGTTGGGCAGTTTCACTACCGACACAATGAACAAAGGCGGGATCAGCGCTAACAGCCTATATTTACCGCAAGGAGTTGCGCTGGACAGTAACGGCAATCTCTACGTGGGCGACGTCGGGAACAATCGGGTGCTGTTCTATCCCTCAGGCAGCACTACTGCCACGCGGGTTTACGGACAGGGCGGCAGCTTCACCACCAACACCGTAAACAAAGGCGGGATCAGCGCCAGCAGCCTATACCAGCCGCAGGCATTCGCCCTCGACAGCGGCGGCAACCTCTATGTGGCCGACTACGGTAACAGCCGTGTGCTCTTTTATCCCTCCGGCAGCACCACCGCCACGCGAGTCTACGGGCAGTCGGGCAGCTTCACTACCAACACCCCGAACAACGGCGGCATCAGCGCCAACAGCTTATGGGACCCATATGGAGAAGCCCTGGACAGTGCCGGCAATCTCTATATTGTCGACAACCGGAACCATCGGGTGCTGTTCTATCCCTCCGGCAGCACCACTGCCACGCAAGTTTATGGACAATTAGGCAGCTTCACCACCAACATCCCGGTCGACGGCGGAGTCAGCGCCAACAGCTTGTATTATCCGGAAGCCGTCACCCTGGACAGCAGCGGCAATCTCTATATAGCCGACTCCGGAGCCAATCGGGTTCTCATGTATCCGCCGACCACGACTCCCGGAATCTACAGCCCCGTCAATCAATCCTCACTGGCCGGCACCTCGGCGACGTTCTGGTGGGCCGGCTATCCCGGCGCCAGCAACTATTGGCTGGACATCGGTTCCACCCCTGGCGGGAACAACTATCTGCAATCCGGCCCACTGCCCGGTTCTCAATATTCGTTGACGGCCGCTGGCCTGCCCAGCAATGGCAGCACGGTCTATGTAACCTGGTGGTACGAAGTCGGCGGATCGTGGTCGTATACCGAGTATCAATACACCGCATTTAACGTGGCCTTGGAGGAAGGTGTACTCACCACTCCGACCCCGGGTTCCACCTTCAGCGGCAGCACCGTAACCTTTGACTGGACGGCGGGCTCTGGCGCCTCCAACTATTGGCTGGATGTGGGAAGCACTCCCGGCGGCAACAACTACTACCAGTCGCAGCCCCTGGGCAATGTCCTGACCGTGACAGTCAATGGTCTGCCGACCAACGGCACTCCTGTGTATGTCACCCTGTACTCCTTCGTCGGAGGCCAGTGGCTGAGCTCCGGCTACACCTACACGGCCTACAACGTTTACGCCCCGTCGCCGCTGTCATTCCGCACGGCGGTGAACTACGGCACCGACTTGTTTCCTTACTCCGTGGCCGTGGGCGACTTCAACGGCGATGGCAAGCTCGACCTGGTGACAGTAAACTACGGCGCCAACGACGCGAGCGTGCTTCTGGGCAACGGCGACGGCACCTTCCACACCGCGGTCAACTATGGCGTCGGTTCCATGCCCGACTGGGTGACAGTGGGAGATTTCAACCGCGACGGAAAGCTGGACCTGGCCGTGGCTAACGAGTGTGGCAACGATCCTACGTGCCAAAGCGGCGGAACCGTCGGTGTGCTTCTGGGCAACGGCGACGGCACCTTTCAGACGATGGTGAGCTACAAGACAGGCGCAAATTCCGCATCGGTCGCGGTAGGGGATTTCAACGGCGACGGCAAGCCCGACCTGGTAGTGACGAACTACGGCAGCGCCAACGTAAGCGTGCTGCTGGGCAACGGCGACGGCACCTTCCAGACAGCAGTCAACTATAGAGTGGGCTCTGTTCCCACCTCGGTTGCGGTGGGGGACTTCAACGGCGACGGCAAGCTGGACCTGGCCGTAAGCAACGAATCCAGCAACGACGTGAGCGTGCTGCTGGGCAACGGTGACGGCACCTTCCAGGCGGCGGTGAATTACGCTGCGGGCTCCGGTGCCTATTGGGTGACGGCAGGGGACTTAAGGGGCAATGGCAAGCTCGACCTGGTGGTGGCCAACCTCGCCGGCAACAATGTTAGCGTGTTGCTGGGCAACGGCGACGGCACCTTCCAGGCTGCGGTCAACTACGGTATGGGCAATGAACCAGAATCGGTCGCGCTGGCCGACTTCAACGGCGACGGCAAGCCCGACTTGGCGGTTGCAGTCCTTGTCCAGACCCTGAGCGCACTGGTGGGTAACGGCGACGGCACCTTCCAGGCAGGTATGAACTACGGCGTGGGCTACGGCCCCTTCTCGGCGGCGGTGGGAGACTTCAACGGCGACGGGAAGCCCGACTTGGTGACAGCGAACGAGTATGGCAGCAACTTATCAATACTGCTGAATAACACGATTTTCAACGAGCCGGCGCATATCGAAAGTCCGCCTCCCAACTCCACCCTGGCGGGCTCCACCGTAACCTTCCAATGGGATGCCTGCGATTCCGCCACTGCCTACTGGATTGATCTGGGTTCAGCCCCGGGCGGCAACCAGTATTACCAGTCTGGGAGCCTCCCCACGACTACGTTCTCAGTTAAAGTAAGCGGCCTGCCCGCCAATGGCAGCACGATTTACGTAACTATGTATTCGCTGATCGGCGGCCAGTGGTACAGCAACCAATACACCTACGTTTCAAATCCTTAAGGATCTGAAGTTCAACGCCGTCTTCTGGAGACGGTTTTCACAAGGCACGGATTCTCATCCGTGCCTTTCTTTTTCGCCCTAGCGCGATTTGCTCTTCTGGTTTAGTTGCTGGAGGCTGGCTTCCACCCGGGCCACATCTCCACCATATCGGTTATCACTTGGGCCAGACTCCGAAGCAGGCTCAGCGCCTCTTCGTAGTGAGCGCGCGCTGGTTCGATCCGATTCTGCTGGCTCTCCACGAATGCCAATTCGTTAAGGGCCATCGCCAAGGCCGGCGGTAAGTTGCCGGATTCTGCTGCGCCAGTTGCCGGTCGAATCTTCACGGCCTCCTCATCATTCTGGCGCGCTTCGTCCATCCGGTTCTGCATTCGATCCACTCTCCCAAATTGCTTAGCGTCATGGCCAGGTTTGGCAGGTACACCGCAGGGATCCTGCTGCGCCAGTTGCCGGTCAATCTTCAACGCCTCCTCATAGTGCTGCCGCGCCTCGTCCATGCGGTTCTGGGTTGCATCCAGACGCGCGAATTCCGTCAGCGTCATCGCCAGGTCGGGCAGGTACGCGGCGGGACTCTGCTGCGCCAGTTGCTCGTCAATCTTCAGTGCTTCACTATAGTGCTGGCGCGCTTCATCCATCCGATTCTGGGTCGCATCCAGGAACCCATACTCGTTTAGCGTCATGGCGATGTTCGGCAGGTACTTCGCGGGATCCTGCTGCGCCAGTTGCCGGTCGATCTTCAAAGCCTCCTCATAGTGCTGGCGCGCCTCGTCCATCCGGCCCTGCGCTCGATCGACAGCTCCCAGGTTGTTCAGAGTCGCCGCCAGGTACTGCAGATATACGTCGGGATTCTGCTCCGCCAGCTGCCGGTAGATCTTCAGCGCCGCCTCATTGTGCCGGCGCGCTTCATCCATCCGGTTTTGCAGTCGATCCAGGTTTCCCAGATTGTTCAAGGTCCTGGCCATGTCCGGCATATAGGACGCGTGCGGATTTTGTTGCGCCATTTGCTGGCGCAGTTCTAATGCCCGCTCAAAATGTCGGCGCGCTTCGTCCATCCGGTTCTGCTCTGTGCCCACCTCCTCTAAATCATGCCGGGTCAACTCCGTATCGGGATGCATCAGCGCCATCGCCAGAGCGTTATGCGCCAGCGGACTTTCCGCGCCTTCCAGCGTGTGCGACCACAGTTGGTAATCGCTCTCCCAATAACTCATCTGGCGATAAGTTACGCGCCCCGAGCGCTGCCAGAACGCACACTGCCGGAATCGCCAGCCAAACAGTTCGGACTTTTTTCGACTCCGCCCAGTCGGCCAGACTCCACGACAATCCCGACAAAGATTCCGATCAGCGGGATGTACGCATAGCGATCGGCCATGGCGTACTCACCCACCTGCACCAGTCCGATGACCGGAACTAACGTACCCAGAAACCAAAACCATCCAACCGGTAAGTAGCCGCGGCGGCGAAAGATAATGACGAGCGTGGTTACGCCTATCAACACCAGTGCGGATAGAATCCATTGCCATGCCGGCAGGGCGGTTACCGAATGGGGATAGAACGCAAGCCGCGCCGGCCAGATCGCTTTCCATAGATATGACCCATAGGCCACAACGGCATTCTCGATTCGCACCCCGAGCGGAAGCTCTTGGAAGGTACGCTCGGCGACTCGCTGTGCCTTTAGCGTGATCCAGGCGCTTGCCGCCGAAAGAAAAAGTAACGGGACTTTCTCCAGCAGCAAGAATCGCAGATGCTTCGTCGTTGTCCGCTTTTCGGCTGAGATCTCAGCTCCGGCATTCTGGCGAACTGCGAAAGACGAAGAGCGAAAAGCGATCCGTTGCAGCGGCCAATAGTCCAGCAGCAACAAGACGAACGGCAGCGTGATGACCATTGGCTTGGCCATGAGCCCGGCGGCAAATAGCGCCGCTACGAGCAGATAGCGCCGCCAATCCGGCTTTCGCGCGTACCAGCCATAAGCGCCGATCGCCAACAAGAAGAAAAACGTGCTCAGAACATTCTTTCGCTCTGCTACCCACGCCACCGACTCAACATTCAGAGGATGCACGGCGAACAGCGCTGCCACCAGCAAGCTCGGTCCCACGCGCTTTGTGCCCCAAACCAGCAGCAGAAATAGCAGCACCGCATTCACAGCGTGAATCAACACGCTGTCCAAATGATGGCCGGCCGGATTCAAGGCAAAGAGTTGATAGTCGAGCGCATGCGAGAGCCAGGTCAGCGGATGCCAGTTCGCCGCCTCCGTCGACGCGAAGGCCCACTTGATCGTGCTCCACGACAAGCCAGCCATGAACATGGGCATTCGCGACGACGTAATCATGATCGTCCAGGACAACAAACGAGTGCCCAACAACCGGGCTGTAGAGAGCAATCGTCGCGCCCGCGATTAGAACGCAGAGAACAGCAATCAGCTTCTTGCCGGAGAGGAGTGGCTCCGTCCTCGAATGCTTTCCTGAGGGTCGGCCTCTTACGGAATTGGGAGCTGGTTCTTCGCGAGAGTCTTGGCGCGGCTCATTTTGTCTAGCCGATTGTACACAGCCGTGAAACACCAATGGGACCGTGTGTCTGCCAGCGATGAATTTGCGGTAAGGTTCGAATTGCATTGCAGCCAATTGGTATTAGGTTGCAGTACAATAGCTCACCAACCAGCTGCACAGATTGCCAAAACAACAATCCGAACTTATGTGGGCCTTCAGATCCGGTGCGGAGAAGGTTGCACGGTAAAATTTATGAGCGCTGTTCGGTCGTAGAGGAACCTGGGCTGCAAAGGACAATTGCGATTCGATGAAAAAAATTTATGGCTTTTCCCTTCCCTGCTTTGTGGCGTTGTTTAGCTGCCTGCTGACGGCGCAAGTAACGGTTCCGATTTATCAGTACGACAGCAGCCACTCCGGCACGAACACGAACGAAACCATTCTCACCCCATCGAACGTTAACGTCTCGCAGTTTGGCCGCGTAGCTGTCTTCCCGGTACAAGGCTATGTGTACGCCCAGCCTTTGTACGTCCCTAATCTGACCATCGGGGGCACCTCGCATAATGTGCTGTTTGTGGCCACCGAACACGATCAGGTCTACGCCTTCGACGTCAATAGCGGTCAGCAGCTGTGGCATAACAATTTTCTGGCCAACTCAGGACCGCTGCTCATGGTCAGCACCGTCCCCAACGGTGATGTAAATTGCGGCGACCTTGTTCCCGAGATCGGGATCACAGGTACACCCGTGATCGATACCACTACCAACACCCTCTATGTGTCGGTGGAAACCAAGGAGTACAACCCGGTAAACCATGCCTTGAATTACCGTCACAAGCTGCATGCGCTGGATATCACCACCGGTCTCGATAAGGTCCCGGCCCACAACATGAACGCGGTGGTACGCGGAATCGGCACTGGATCTCTCGGCGGGTTTATCACCTTCAATGCCCTGCTGGCGAACCAGCGCCCCAGTCTGCTCCTCGCCGACGGACAAGTGTTCGTCTCCTGGTCATCACACTGTGATGCAGGCTCCTATCACGGCTGGCTCATGTCCTTCGACAAGACCAGCCTGGCTGCCACCGGTGTTTTTATCGACACGCCGAATGGTTACGAGGGAGGCATTTGGGGAGGCGGCTCCGGGCCGGCGGCCGATGCTGCTGGTTCCATCTACACCGCAACCGGCAATGGATATTTTGATGTTAATAACGGAGGCATCGATTATGGAGACACCGTTCTCCGCCTGAACTGGTCGGCTTCCGGTCTCTCGGTCGCCGATTATTTCACGCCCTGGGACCAGCAGACCCTCGACGACCATGACGGCGATGTTGCCTCCGGCGGCGTGGTTCTACTGCCCAATCAGTCCGGTTCCTACCCTCATCTGTTGCTGCAAGCTGGCAAAGAAGGCACCATCGATCTGATCAATCGCGATAACATGGGCCACTTCCATTCCGGCGATGACGACCAGATCGTACAGACCCTGCCCGCCATTATCGGCGGAGAATTTGGCGGCCCGGCGTTCTGGAACAACAATGCGTACTTCGGCGGGATTTTAGACCACCTCAAGGCGTTTGCCTTCAATCCCCAGACGGAGCTTCTTTCCACTGCTCCCACTTCCCAGTCGCCGGAACAGTTCAACTTCCCCGGACCGACGCCGGCAGTCTCCTCCAGCGGCGCCAGCAATGGAATCGTATGGATCATCGAGGCCGACTATAACAACGACGAATACGCCGTATTGCGCGCCTACACCGCCAGCAACCTGGCTTCCGAACTCTACAATTCCCAGCAAAATCCGGGTCGCGACCAGGCGGGGCTGGAAGTCAAATTTGCGGTTCCTACGGTGGCTGACGGGCATGTCTTTGTCGGCGCCCAGCAGCAAGTGGACATGTACGGGCTGCTTCCATGAGGCGCGGTGCTTAGCCGTCACGCCGAGAAGATCGATCGGGCTCGATCTACCGCAAAGCCCAGATAACTCCTCCGTCAGAGGTAGTCCAGCGTGAGCCGCCGTTGGTGACGACTGTTCCCTGCCGCTCATCGTTGAATTGGATGGAGACGATGGCGCCGGTTTCGGCACCGGAACTGTTGATCAGCGGGACTTGGCTCCAGTGCTGCCCACCGTCGCTGGAGTGAAACAGCGCGCCACTACTGCCCCCAGCCCACACCTCGCTTCCAATCACGGAAACGGCACCGAAAGTCGTGGCCTGATCGGCAAGCACGCGCGTCCACTCACCTGCGGTCACACGACGTTCGAGGTGACCCTCGTCGCTGATGCGCCACTGCTCGGGGGCGGCGTTGGCCGTCACCGACATCATCGACTTCGCCAGCGCCGCACTCGGACGCAGATGCAGGGCCTCAGCCTGATTTCCCACCGACGCCGTGTGCGGGGCGGGAGCCGGTGCCGCGACCTGTGCCCCGGCAATATTAGCCGTCGCTTGGGTGCCCTCCCCGGCTGTAGTGGCCGCCGCGCTTGGTGCCGGTGAATCCTTCCCGGCATCCTTGAGGGCCAGGGCGTCGGCTCCGTTTACGCCGGAAATGCCTGACGAAGCGGTCTGTGCGCTTGTGCCTTTCTCCCGCGTCTCAGATGCCGAAGGCGTCCCCGCAGGAACCGGCTGCGCAACCTCGGGCGGCTGACGATTGCTGGCGATGCTCGAAACCGTCCGGCGCGATAGACCACCGGAATGGAAGCTCTGCCACATCACAACTCCAGAAGCCAGCAATGTCACCATTGCTGCGGCCGCCCATGACCACCCCAGCGACCATCGCCGCCGGGCAACCTCAGCCCTGGCTGCCGGCTGGGGGTGCGCATTCCCGTAAACCGGAGTCGGGACCAACTGCGGCACCGCAGCCGCCACCATTTCCTCCTCGTCGACTGCCACATCTTCGGTTGCACGGCTGGCCAGGAAAACCACCTCCCGGCAATCCGCGCACAGCGCTAAGTGACTGTTGACCAGGTCACTCTCGTCGCGCGGCAACGTTCGCTCCATAAAGGATGTCAGCACGTCAGGCGAAGGATGGGCCTCCCCACCTTTTTGTCGGGCGAGCGCATTTCGTAACGGCTTGGGAAGTTCCTGGTTCATCCCCACTCGTCCTTCTCTTTATAGAACGCGCCTTCGGGCGTTTCTTGCCTTAAAGTCTCCTTCACTTTGATGCGCAAGTCGCGCACGTCCACATCTTGCATGGCTTCGTCCGTCTGCCGCGGCGACATGCCCGATTGAATCATCCGCTTACGAATTCCTTTGCGCAAAGCCGCGGTCACGCGCTCCAACTTGCGGCTGATCGTTGATTCATGCACGCCCATCAGCTTGGCGATCTCAGCCAATGTTCGCCGGTCGAGGTAGTAAGCCGCCAGCAGGAAGCGACCTTCCGGCTCCAGTGCGGCCAGTTCCGCCGCCGCTGCCTCTTCCACCTGGGGATCGGCAACGCTGACTTCCGCTTCATGAGCCTCGAACTGACGGCCGTCATCAAGCGCCTCGTCCAGACTGGTCTCCCGCCTGGAACTGCGGTAGCGGTTGACGTACTCCTGCGCCAGCACCGTCCGCAGCCAGCCTTGCAGCGAGCCACGACCCTGGTAGTAACGAAGTTTGGAGATTCGCTCCTGCCCCTTGGCGTTTACGCCGTAGATCTCGGCATAAAGTGAATCTGCCAGCTCGCGAGCAGCGCGCTCTTCTCGCGCCATCTTGTATGCGGATTCGTAGAGCGTAGCCCGGTACCGCATGAGAAAAATCTCCCAGGCGGATTCACTTCCATTCATGCAAGCCCGCGCCAGGACCAGGTCCTCCAGATGCAAAGACCCAAGCAAGCCGCGCAGGTCGACCGCTGTAGCCGCCGGGTTACCCTGGCCACATACCTCCGCGAGTACGACCGCAAGTCCGGCCTCGTCGATGCCGAACCTTCTGGCTCCGCTGGCCGCGTACTGCTGGGCGCAAAACTCCCGCAACACCGCAGAAAGCTGCGCGTCGAGCGGGCGGCCGGCGGAGGTGAAAGCCATGTCAGCGAATCCTACCAATTCGTGTGCAAGAAAGACATCGGGCTGCGTTCTTCTCCTATAGACGCTCCATTGCCTCCTCTCGTCACCGGATGCAGAGTCCCGCTCGGCGACTTCCCGAGGCATGCGTCTCGGGAGGCGAATCATGAACTACAACATGCTGGCGCAGCTCTCTTTTTTGTTCCTGGCTGCGACCTTCGTCAACGCAGGAACTCCTACTCACGAGTACCATGTCCTGCCGCCGGTAACCAAAGGGAACCTCACCATTTTCCCCATCGTCGGAGGCGCGGACAGCAACACCACCGACCTCTTGACGCTCGATGAAGGCGTACGCTCGGGCTTGGTGGTGGTCGCCGAAGCCGGGTCGTTGCGGGGTCTTATCCGTCCCGGCCCGGATACACCGCGAGCAGCGGGCGCCGAAGTAAACCGTCTGGTGCTGGTTAACAACTCCGACCGCCCTTTGCTGCTGCTTGCCGGCGAGGTAGTGACCGGCGGCAAACAGGACCGTGTGATCGGGCTTGACCGCATTGTCCCTCCCAAGTCTGGTCCCATCGATCTGTCGGTCTTCTGTGTCGAACATGGCCGCTGGGTAGCCTCGTCCGAGCGTTTTGGCAGCATGAAGTCGCAAATGGTGCAGCCGAGCGTGCGCATGCCAGCCATGGCGACGCGCAATCAACAAAGTGTCTGGGACACGGTGGCGTCGGCGCTTGGCGGCATGGCCGCGGCTGCGCCGCAGGCGAGCCCGTCGCTGCGCGCGACCACCTCCTATGCCAAGGCCATGCAGAATCCCGACGTGGACAAGAAGCTTGCCTCCATCGTTGACGATTACGATGGACTGTTGCGCGAGTTGCGCAAGGTGGGCGCGAAGGGGGTGGTCGTGGCCATTAACGGCCGCATTACCTGGGCTGACGCCTTTGCCAGCACCGACCTGCTGGAAAAATATTGGCAGAAGCTGATCCGCTCCTACGCCGCCGACTCGCTGACCACGACCAGCTACAACGGCCAGGCCAACCAACAAGCTGCGCAATTGTTCCTCGACCAGTTGCAAGGGACCCGCGAAGTCACCGAGACCGAGCCCGGACTCTTTCGCCGAACGGAAACGACCGGAGAAGGCTACAAGGTATTCACCCTGACCTCGCTGCTGCCGAAGTACGCATACACCGTCCACTTGGCGAAGATGGCATACACCGACTCTGTTTGGCAGGGCGTGCAATCGGAGCGGGTGGTGCGCTAAGCGGATCGAATCTTGGACTAACGACGTCAACCCGGGCCGACCGTCAAGCTTTATCTATCCCACAGCGTGGACGGCTTGCGGCGGCCCTGGGCGACAGGGATATTTCGTTCGGAAATGCCTGCCGCGCAAGCCTTAAGAAAAGCCTTACGGGCTATTGACTGCGGGGTGGTCGTCAGACTAACATCCTCTAGATTTCTATTCGGCTCCGCTCCGGAGGCTGTGCTATGCCGCACTACAGGCTTACGTTCCTATTTTGCATTCTGATATTGCTTGTCCTGGGTGTGAGCGTGTTGTCGGCTCAAACCGGTGGAGCAATGCTGTACGCCAATGGCAATGTGAAGGTGAACGGGCAAGCCGCCGGAGATTCCACCAGTGTTTTTCCCGGTGACAGGATTGACGTGACTGGCTCCTCTGCGAGTTCGATCAATCGAAGTGGATCGTCGGTGGTGGTCAATCCCAACTCCTCAATCCAGTATCAGTCGGCATCGGTCGAAGTCCTTCAGGGCAGTGCACGGGTCAGCACAAGCAAGGGCATGACCGCAAGCGCAGGCCAGATCATCGTTTCTCCTAAAGATTCAGCAGCAAAGTTTGATGTGGTTAGAACTGACAACAAGGTCATTGTCGTTAGTCGAGAAGGTGCCCTTACGGTGCAGGACGGTAGCCGTACGTTAATTGTTCAATCGGGATCGAGCGCTGAGTTGGCTGCGGCTCCGGCAGCGGGGGCCCAGGATGCGGGTTCTAAAGCAAGCACCGTGGCTTTCCTCTCAGACCGTCTGTCCGAGCACCCTTTTTACGGTGTCACAAACGGGGTTTCCACCAAACCTGATACCCTCCCAATCTGTGAAGATCTTTTGACTTGCATACGCCCAGGTGTCTCAATGATTCGGCCGTGCTGTTGCCCACCCCGTATCATGTGCAATTGATCGTCTCATTCTGAGGCCGTCGCAAGCGGCTGAAGCCTGATCCTGATCCCCTTCAGGCTGATCAGCGTGGGCGTTACCTGCGCTATCGTGCAAAACCATTCGTGGGACTCGCCTTGAACGAACCCTTCAACTGTCGGTAAACCAACATCATCTTATCGACCACCGGACCTGGGGAATAACGCTCCTCAATCAAGCTTCGCGCCGCGTCCCGCATACCGCTGTCGCTCGCCAGAGTTCTCCAGCAGGCGACAGATTTTGTCGGCCAGATCTTCGTCAGTTTCGGCAACCCAGCAATCCCGTCCATTCTCATAGTCGATGCCCTCAACACCTTCCCATGTAGTCACCACGGGCACACCGTAGGCCATCGCCTCCATCACTTTGACTTTCATGCCACTGCCGCGCGAAGGAGCATAGACCATCACCGCAGCCCTGGAGAAAAACTCCGACGGATGCGCCAGGTTCTCAGCCAGCTCAACATCTGGCTGCGACGAATATTTCTGCAAATACTTCCCGGCGTTCCATCCTGCTACAAAAAGCTTGGCCTTCGGAACTCGCTGCTTCACCCGCGGCCAGATACGCGTGATCAGGCGCTCGGCCGCGGAGCGCGAAGGCGCCCAGTGCATGGAGCCGATCATCCCCACGATCGGCTCCTCCACCATCGGCGGCATGAGATACAGCGATGTGTCCAGGGCGAACGGAACTACCCAGTAGCGTCCCTTGGGGTTGATAGCTTCGGCGGCTTCTTTCAATCGTGGCGTCAGCAGACGAACATTATTGATCCCGTGCAGAAGGTGCTTGGTGGCGCGTTGCGCCTGCCACAGTGCCTTGCGCTCGTCAAAGGTCATGTGGTCGCGCGCAGCCCAATCGATGACATCAAAGTAGTGCACGTTGAGCAGCGACTCGCGGCACGCCCAGGCCAAGCCAGCCGGTCGACATCTGCTCCAAATGCAGGACGTCATAGCCCTTCGCCAACTCTCGCCCCAACAGGGCGGTCAACGCCAGAATCCTGACGAAGTTCGCTGCGCGGCCGCATCAGGTTCTGCCACTTCCTTCGCAGCGCGAACGAATCCACCTTCAGCCGGTGGAGGTGCAGCGTCAGTTGCCCACTGGATTTTGCGAGCCACTGCCGCGCTTCGGCCACCAGCTTCATCCGGCTCCTCCGTCGCGACCACCGCAACCACCTCATGACCGCGTGCCACCAGCTCGGTAATCAGTACGTAGAACCATCGCGCGGCGGTGTCGCCGAAAGGGTGAGGCGCCGCAGGAGTCACCACAACGATTCTCACCGCCGCTGCTCCTTGCCTTCCCGGCCGCAAAGCCGCGCGATTTCATCGCCGCGGCCCAACAGCTCAAGATACAAGCCGAGGGTCTGCTCCGCGGCTTTGCGCCAGGAGAAAAAACGCGCCCGCTCCCGGCCACTTTCTATCAAGGCGGTCCGCAAGTTACTGATCGCACGCGATTCGTTCCATCTGTGGCGGCGATGGAAGCCGGATCTTCCGGATCGAACAGCAAACCGCAGCCGCCGAGCACCTCTGGCAGGCTGGTGCTTCGCGAAGCCAGCACCGGAATTCCCGAAGCCATTGCTTCCACCAGTTGCAGGCCGAAGCCTTCGTAGCGCGAGGGATGCACCAATGCAATCGCTCCCTGATAGAGCGCAGGCAGGTCTTCGTCGGCGATAGCGTCGGGACACAGAACTCGTTCCGACAAGCCCCAGTGCGGCGATTCGTTCGGAGATCGCCGCGAACTCCCATTTATGTTCGCCCGCTAATACCAGCGGCGGCGCTTCTTTCGGCAGTTGCGCGAAAGCTTCCACCAGCGTAGCTACATTTTTTCGCTTGTCGAAACCGCCAAGAAAAAGAAAATACTGCTCCGGCAGGCGATATTTTTCCCGGACCATCGCAATCTGTTCGGCGGCTACCTTCTCATGAAAGCGGGGACTCGCCGCGTTGTGAATCACCAGCACCCGCTCCGCTGGCACTCCATGAAACCGGCAGATGTCCCGCTTCGAGAACTCGGAAACCGTAACGTACTTGTCGGCGCTATGCCGGGAGACAAAATCCGCGTACTTCTTCCGCCAGCGTCCGCGCCAGTGCTCCTGCCCGCAATATTCAGGCAAGCGATCGATAATGTCATGACAGGTCAAGACGTACTTGCACACCCGGCGGTACGGCAGCCCACGGTTCGCGGTCGCGTGGAAAACATCGATGCGTGCTCGCTGTAGCTGTCTCGGCAGTTCGACCTGCTCCCACAAGAATTTCTCTTCGCGCCTGGAACATTACGGGAGTGATATCGAGCAGCGGCTAGAAACTCGGACGCAATCGGGCCGGGAGAAAACGAAATCAACTCGACGTTGCTGCCCGCGATTTCTTTCATCGCACGAAACAGCTCTACCGTGTAACGGGCGAAGCCGCGCATCTCGTAATGCATCAAGATCCGGCCGTCAATGCCGACGCGAATTGGCGTTTCCGTACTCACATCGCTCAGGCCAGAAAGGTCCTATTGAGAGGAGGCTTTCTTGTTCAGTTCTGCCAAGCTCCCCTCGACCCTGGCAACGTCGCCGGCATATTTCCTGGGGTCGTGCTTGGTACAGCTTCTGGAATATGCTCAAGTCTTCCTCGAAGTGGGCGCGAGATTCTTCGATCCGGTTCTGGCTTTCATCCACCAGCGCCAGATTGTTGAGCGTCGCCGCCAAGTACGGTAGGTACGTGTCCGGGTCGCGCTGCGCCAGTTGACGATAGGACTCCAATGCCTCTTGATAATGTCGCCGCGCGTCATCGGCTCGGTCCTGGGTTGCATCCAGAATTCCCAGGTCATTCAGGGTGGTTGCCAGGTAAGGCAGGTACGCATCCGGGTCTTGCTTGCGCCAGTTGATTTCGAATTCTTAGGGCTTCTTCGTAATACTGGCGGGACTCTGCCATCTGTTTCTGCTCTCTCGCCACAAACCCCAGATTATTCAGCGTCTCAGCAACCTTGGGTAGATATGCATCCGGATTCTGCTGCGCCATTTGACGGTAAATCTCTAGAGCGCCCTCGAAATGCTGACGAGCTTCTTCCAACTGCATGTTTGCTTTTTCCAGCGACCCCAGGTTATTCAGCGTAACCGCCAGGTCCGGCGGGAATGGTTCCAGGTTCTCCTGCGCAAGTTGCCGGTGAATTTTCAAAGCTTCTTCATAATGCCGGCGGGCTTCTTCCGGCTGGTTCTCCAGCCGATCCAGATTACCCAGGTTGTTCAACGTCGTCGCCATGTCCGGCAGGTACACAGCCGGATTTTGCTGCGCCAGTTGACGGCGCAGTTCCAACGCCCGCTCGAAGTGCCGGCGCGCTTCTTCGCATTCGCTTCTGCCCTGTATCCAGGACTCTCCTGATCACTCGGCGAAATTGTCAGGTTGGGATCCAGCAGAGCCGAACCCATCGCGTCATGCGCGAAGGGATTTTCCGCGACCGCCAGCGTGTGCGACCACAGGTCGTAATCGCTGTCCCAATAGCTCATCTGGCGGTGAGTGACGCAGCCCAGCGCTATCAACGCGCAAAATGCCGGGATCAATCGCCAGGCGAGGCGAACATCTGCTTACGTCCAGCCAGGTCGGCCAAGCCAAAAGCCAGCATGACGAAGATTCCGATCAGCGGCAGGTAGGCATAGCGATCAGCCATGGCGCCTTGTCCTACCTGCACCAGGCCGATGACTGGAACTAGAGTACCCAGGAACCAGAACCATCCCACCGGCAAGTAGCGCTTGCGGCGAAAGACTACGACCAGCGCCGTGATGCTGATCAAAACCAGCGCGGATAGAATCCATTGCCATGCGGGCAAAGCCATTGCAGGATGGGGATAGAGCGCCAATTGCGCTGGCCAGACCGTTTTCCAGAGATACAACCCGTACGCCACAATGCCATTCTCGATCCGTATGGCGAGAGGAAACTGTCTTAAGTGTACGCACTGCAAATCCCGCCCGCTGTGCCTTCAGGGTGATCGCCGCACTTGCGGCTGAGAGAAGCAGCAACGGAAGTTTTTCCAGCACCAGCAGTCGCAGTTCGTTCGTTGCTCTCCACTTTTCCGCAGAAGTCTCAGCTTCGGCATTCTGGCGAACCGCGAAAGGCGCAGAGCGAAAAGCGATCCGTTCCAGCGGCCAGTAATCCAGCAGCAACAGGACAAACGGCAGTGTGATGACCATGGGCTTGGCCATCAGCCCTGCGGCAAACAGCATCGCCACCAGCAGATAACGCCGCCAACCCGGCTTTCGCGCGTACCACCCATACGCACCGATCGCCAACAAGAAAAACCACATGCTCAGAACGTTCTTGCGTTCCGCCACCCATGCCACCGACTCAACATTCAGCGGATGCACGGCGAACAGGGCCGCTACCAGTAGGCTTGGTCCCACACGCTTTGTGCCCCACAGCAGCAGCAGAAACAGCAGCACCGCATTCAGGGCGTGAATCAGCACGCTGTCAAAATGATGGCCGGCGGGATTCAGGGCAAAGAGTTGATAGTCGAAAGCATGGGAGAGCCAGGTCAGCGGATGCCAGTTCGCCGCCACGGTGGAGGTGAAGGCCCATTTGATCGTGCTCCAGGACAGGCCGCCATGAATGTGGGAATTGCCGACGACATAATCGCTGATCGTCGAGGACGAGAAATGGGTGTCCAAGGACGGGAGTGTAGAGCGCAAGGGTTGCGGCTGCAAGCAGTACGCAGAGAGTGGCAATCCGCTTCCAGCCGGGAACAAATGCTTCGGTCCTGGAATCTTTTGTGGAGCGTTGCCTCTTACGGGCTTGGGAGGTGGTTCTGGATGCAGTCTTGGCGCGGCTCATTTCGTCTGTCCGATTGCGTCCTTCCGCACCCATCCATATTGATGCTGACTGCAACTCCAGTTGCGCATCACGGCAGCAGCCCGCAGGAGCTAACGGAACGGTTCATACCGGCTGGCCCCTGCTTTCCGTTGAAGGCTTCTTCTTGCCGATCACCATGATGCCGTGCGCATAGTCAACGCTCAGCAGGTAGCGAGAGCACGCGCATGGCGAAGAAGCGCAACCGCGGCGCGAATCCCTCGTGGCCATGCGCCGTAGCGCACGCGAAAGCCTTCCACGTCGTATCCGCGCATGACAAAATCCGCGGCCAGGTCCGCGATGGGATACTGTTGCACGTGTCCCGGGTCGCCCGCCCACATGGGAACTACGCACAGCGGATTCGGCGTCGAGATCACCAATACGCCTCCGGGCGACAAAATCCTTCCGAACGCGTCCATCAGGTCCACATAATCGTTCAGAGACATGTGCTCGATCACTTCCAGGCACACGATCGCAGTCGAATTCGCCTTTGATCTCCGACAGCGATGAATACTCATGCTGGTCCTCGCTGGAGATGTCGAGAGTTTCATACCGTCCCTGTGAATCCGGCCGCCAGAAACTTCCGCTTCAGCCGATTGTCGCCGCCGCCAAAATCCAGCAGACGCGTGGCATGACGGGTGCGATCAAAAATGACGCGTTCATATTCGTTGAGCTGGGGACAGTCTTCGCAGGACAGGCACCGCGCCCTGAGCGTCTGGTACATGACGTCGCGAGCTTTATGTCGTGCCCAGTAGTCGCGATACCACTTATCGACCTCTGACATTGACTCACTCCCGAAGTTATCCCGCTTGTACCGCAGCCGACTCCAATCCAACGGCATCGGCCCCACTTCTCCAGCTCAAGAGCATACGTACCAGGAAAGCTCCGCAGATCAAGGCCTCGATCGCCAGTATCGCCCCCAGTCGATACAGTGAGGATACGGCCATCGCATGCGCGAGCAAAACATTTCCCACTACCAGGCAGGCACTCAATAGGAACGGCTCTCGCAAGGGCGCAAACACTCGTAGCCCTTCAGTCCGCCGAGCATGCAGAAAGGCCAGGAACCAGGTGCTCTGAAGCGCAGCCTGAAAAATGGCGAAGCCCCATAGACCGTAGTGATAAACCGCATAAGTGCCCAGCGTCCAGGTCGGGATAGTCCACCATAAACATAGCCGCAGGTTGAACCACGCATCGTTCTGCGAGAAGAACAGCTCCGTCAGGGGCACGCCCACCGCGTTCATCACCGCATTCACACAATACGCGTAGAGCAGCGGCTGCGCGGGAAGCCATTTTCGGGTGAACACATAAATGATGATCGGAGTGCTCAGACTGGCCAGCACGGCGCAAGCTGGCCACGCGATGCTGGCATTGATCCGCAGCGATTTTTCCACCCGGGAACGCAGCAAGGCAGGCTCGCCGGCGGCGCTGCTGAACGCCGGCAGATAAATGCGCGCCATGGCATTGCAAATCACCAGAGGGTAGAGCGAGAGCGTGGCGGCCCAGGACACATAGCCCACGGCGTTCTTGCCCAGCAGGCGAGCAATCATGATCGGCGGAAACGCCAGGGTCGCCATGTTCAAGCAGCGAGCCGCCCTGATACACCAGGCTAAAGCCAACATGGGGACGCAGCGAGGCCCAGGAAAAACTTCGAAAAGGCGGATGGGTAATCAGGTTGAAAGCCACGCTGCCAAATATGTCGCGGCATCCCATCGCGATCACGTAGCACCAGATGCCTTTGTGGAGATAAGCCAAGGTAGCTAGAAGAACGGTATAGATCAGGCTCTCAGCCGCCTCCACCGCGCTCACCGCTTTGAATCGCATGGCCCGCTCCAGCATGGCGAGCGGCACCGTCCGCTGATTGCGCACCACCAGCAGCATCAGGAACACGACCGCGGGCAAGTAGCTCTCCGGGCCCAGCTTCACCAATCGCAGAGCTATCGGCAGGAGCGCCCCAATGACCAGGGCGAAAGTGACAGAGATTCCGAAGATCACCTTCTGCGCCGTGGCCAGCTCGGTCGGCTCCAGCTCGACCTCGCTTGCGAATCAGCGCCGCCTTCAGACCCAGGTCGCCGAAGTACCCGAGGATTCCCTGGGTCACGAAGATCAGGATGGCAAAGCGGCCGACGATTTCCGGACCGAGCCAGCGTGAAACGGCAATACTGCTGCCGACGCTGAGGCCCATAATCACTACTTGCCGGATGATCAGGGCGATGGCGGCGCCGGTCAACTTGCCGCGAAACAGGGTTTGCAGCATGGCCCGGTAGCCTGCGGGCGAGGGAACGGAGGCACAGGCTTCGGCGGGATCGCCGGCTTCGCGCGGCAAATTCTCGTCAACAAACGGCAGCGAGTCTTTCATGGTTTGCCGGGCGCGGGTTCCATTGTGGGTCGAATCCTGGTGGCGGCAGAAGCAACGGAGGGCGCTATCCGGACGGCTGCCTGGGCACAGCGAATTATCGCGGAAAGTGTAGCATAGCCTGCGGTTTCCTCGAGCTCGGCGCTTGCCACCCTTGCTCCTTCTTTGGGAAAACGCGCGCCCTTCCCAGCGCGGATGCAGCCACCAGTCAATCAAAACTCTTTCTGGCGGTTGCGAACCTTGTTACAATCGATTCGACCTCCGTCAAATCGCAGCTTGTAAACGCTTCTGGCGTACAGCCACGCCAATGACCATTAGGAATGGAACAGGTAAATGGGTCCTAGTAACAACTTCGAGATGTTAGTGCCTCGCAAAGACGATACGCGCGGTTTGCGCGTTAACGAGAGCATTAATTTCCCCGGCGCTTATCCAGAAAGCACCAGCCGAGTTCCCAGCCTATGGGATTACTGGCCAATCCTGCTGCGCTACAAGTGGATGATACTGGCGGTGGTGCTGGTGTCGCTGGCCATGGGCACGGTGATTGCCCTATCGACCACGCCCATTTTCGAAGCAGTCGGCCGCATCGTTATCAATCGCGAGGGCGCCGATGCCGCCGGCCTCAAGAGCGCGGAGGCCAGCGCAGACTCCGACGATGACTACATGGTGTCGGTCGACACGCAGACCCATGTTTTGCAAAGCGATGCCATCGCCAAGCTGGTTATCTCCAAGCTGAGCCTCGACTCCAACCCGGCCTTTGCCGGCAAGGGCGCAAGCGCTGCCAGTCCCACCGGTGCTCCCCTGTCCGCGAATGTCCCGGAAATTGAACCTCATCGGGAGGCAGGCTTGGTCGCCAAGTTCCATCGCGCCCTGCAAATCAGCTCAATCCCCCGGACCCGTTTGCTGGAAATTCGTTTTTCCAGCCCCGATCCCGTCCTGGCTGCGAAGGTAGTCAACACGGTGATTGACACCTACATCGAGCAGAATTACAAGACCCACTTCGAGGCCACCACGCGTACCTCGAACTGGCTCACACAGCAATTATCTGAACTGCAAATGAAGGTGGAGCAATCCCAGGAAAAACTGGTCCGCTATCAAAAGGAGCACGGGATCCTGGGCATTGATGAAAAAGAAAACATTATTACCTCCAGACTCGATGAGCTGAATCGGCAACTAACCGCCGCCGAAGGCGATCGCATGCAGAAGGAATCGGTGTATCGCCTGGCCAGTTCCGGTGATCCTGACCTTTTATCCAATCTTGATCCGTCCAGCCCCCTGATGAAGCTGAGAAGTCAGGAAGTGGACCTGCATCGGCAGCGGGCCGAGGCCAGCGTTAAATTCCAGCCCACCTATCCGAAAGTCGAGGAACTGGACAGTGAGATAGCGGCAGTACAAGCCGACATCAAGGTCGAGGTAAACCGCGTAGCCGAGAAATACAAAAAGGATTACCAGGCTGCGCTGGAACGCGAAAAATTGCTGCGGGCATCGCTGGAAAACCAAAAAAACGAAGAGAACGAGCTTAACGAAAGCTCCATCGAATACAGCCTTTTGAAGCGCGATGTAGAAAGCAATCGCCAGCTTTATGAAGGCCTGTTGCAGAAATTGAAGGAAGCGGGGGTCATGACCGGCCTGCGTTCGAGCAACGTGCGGATTGTGGATCCAGCCTCGCCTCCGACCGCGCCCTCAACGCCGAATATTCCTCGTAATCTAATGATGTCGCTGCTGGTGGGTTTGGCTGGTGGAGTGTCGCTCGCGTTTATCCTGGAGTCCCGCGACAATACCGTGCACTCCTTGGAACAGGCCCAGATGATTACTGCGCTTCCGTCTCTGGCCTTCATACCACTTGCCTCTTCTCCAGGACGCTCGCTGCTGCGGACCCCGCGCCTGTCTCGAACAACGGCTGCCTCGGCCACGGCCTTGCAGCCGAAGTCGCAAATGGCTGAGGCCTACCGTGCCTTGCGGACCTCCATTCTGCTGTCCCGGACCGGGCAATCCGCCAAGGTACTGATGGTCACCAGCGCCTTGCCGCAGGAAGGTAAAACAACCACAAGTGTCAATCTGGCCATTGTCCTGGCGCAGCACGATGCGCGTGTGCTTCTGATCGAAGCCGACATGCGGCGCGCCAGCATCTCCCAAGTATTTGGGTTGGAGCAGCCGGATGTGGGTCTGAGCACCGTATTGGGGCGGAACACTCCAATTGAGGCCGCGATCCAGCCGATACCAGGCATTCCGAATCTCTCTCTATTACCCGCCGGTCCCGTCCCGGTTAACCCCGCCGTACTACTCGGCTCATCCCGCATGAAGGACCTGCTGGTCAACCTGAAGTCGAGGTTTGACTATGTGATCATCGATACTCCTCCGGCGTTGAGTGTCACGGATTCTGTCCTCCTGTCCAGCCTGGCCGACGCCGGCCTGCTGGTCGTCCGCTCGGGCGTAACCAGCAAGGCCGCCCTGCGCCGGGTTTGTGATGTGCTGGCACACGTCGATGCTCGCATGATGGGTGTGGTGCTTAATGCCGCTGACGCTGTCGAGTCGGACCGATATTATTACGGCGACCGGTACCACAGTTACTACGACGACTCAACATCGGTTACGACCACCCACTGACGCGCATTCTCTTGTTAGAGTGGACGGTGCGTTCAGGAATGGGGGTGTCACGTCGCCGCTGCGATCATCGGCAGCCACGACAGACCTGCCTCCAGTCTCATGCCCCGCTCTATGGAATCGGACACTCGCATAGCGCAAGTGCTGAACGTCTTCCTCGCGGTGGGCGTTTGCCTGCTGTTGGCCTTTGGCGTTTTGGCGTTCGGTGCCGTGCAGGCGATGGGCGATTTTTATCCTGGAAGAAGGCGCCGCGTTGCTGCTGATGATCTGGATCGCGCGCGCCATCTCCTCCGCCCGGTGGAAGTCGCGGGCAGCCCCTTGTTTTCCGCGATTCTGTTGTTCGCAGCTTTGGTCGCCGTGCAATTGCTACCCAACCGATCCGCCTATTGGTACGCTACCTGGCAGAAAGCGCTGCTCTGGGCCGCTTATGGCATTCTATTTTTCCTGAGCACGCAGTGCTTCAGCCGCGGGGCCTGGTTGAGGCGGTTTGCCATCGCTGTCACGGTGTTCGGCTTCCTGGTCGCTATGCTCTCGATTGCGCAGGAGTTCGCCGGAAATGGCAAGTATTACTGGGTGGTACCGAACCAGGCTGGCGGACCATTTTTTGGACCTTACGCGAATCACTCCCATTACGCCGGCCTGATGGAGATGCTGGTTCCGTTTCCGCTGGTGCTCGCGATGGTTGGATTTTCGCCAATCCCGATGCGGATCTTCTATTCGTTTCGCGGCGGTCATCATGGGCAGCACGATTTTCCTCTCCAAGTCCCGCGGGGGGGTCCTTGCGTTCACGGTAGAAGTAGGCGTTCTGACCATCTTGTCAGCGTTGGGGCGGCGCACGCGCCGGCAAGTAACCCTGTTGGGATTCTTTTGTCTGCTGCTGATTATTTCTCTTGTCCTGGTGCGACCCAACGGCTTGTGGGAGAGGTTTATGCAGCTGGGCACTCCCATGGACAGGTCGCATGATCCCAGCCGAGTGACGATGCTGGAGGACAGTCTCAAAATGGTGCGCCAGCGTCCCCTGTTGGGATGGGGATTCGGAACATTTTCGGTGGTGTATCCTTCGTTCCGAAGTTTCCACACCGACCTCGCGGTCAACGCGGCGCATAACGATTTCGTCGAAGTGACGGTCGAAACCGGCTTGCTGGGCGTCGCGCTGATGGTTGCCTTTATCTATCTCCTATATCGCAACGGCCTGCGCAGAGTTCAGCACTGGCGGCACGATCCCAGAGCCAGTACGGCACTGGCAGCACTGGTGGGTTGCACCGGACTGCTAGTGCATAGTTTTTCCGACTTCAATCTACAGGTTCCGGCGAATGCAGCGCTCTTTTTTGTCTTGGCGGCGGTTGCAGCCGGCAGTACCTCTGAAGGGAGCCGTTCGCCACTGATTTTGAATCGGCATGGGTAGAGAGATGACGAGGCCGAGGTGATCCTTTGAGGCGTTGGGCGTTCCAGCTAGCTCAGGCCTCTTGCATCTCTGGTCCTGAAGGAGAGCGCTCCGCGGCTATGACGACTACGCTATCGCACACTAGGGTTAGCGGCTTGCATTGGCTTGCTTGCGATTTATGGTTGGTTTGCAGCACGCTCGTTTCAGGCCGCCCGGCTTGCGTCCAGCCTTGACGTGACTGCTCTGGGGCGGGCGTCGCATTAGAACCTCGGAACGCCGCATATCAGGATTTGCTTTGCCGGTACTTGCTCTTCGATAAACAGGATGCCGGCGCCGCTCTTCCCCGCTGCCAGCGCGCCACCGAGTTGAACCCTTACCATTCCACTTATTGGCTCGACCTCGCATTGGCGTACTACAGCACGGGCGCGGAATACCAGCAGCAACAAGCAATTCTAAAAGCCATCTCGGTGGATCCGACGACTCCTGATGTAGCCTGGAATGCGGCCAATTTTTTCCTCGCCCAGGGCAAAGTCCCAGAGGCCCTCCATCAGTTTGCCGTGGTAATGCGCAGCGATCCCAGCATGGTGAGGCCGTCGCTCGAGCTATGTTGGCGCACTTTGCACGACGTGAATGCGATCGAGGCTATTCTTCCTCCCGATTCGGACGCATATCTGCAATTTATTCGGCTCCTCACCGCAAACCATCAGTGGGAGGGTGCACATCAGGTATGGTCAGCGCTCTTGCGGCTGAATCAAGAAATTGATTATCGCCAGGCCTTGTTCTACGTCGACAGTCTGTTACAACGCCGCGAGGTTGCCCGCGCGGAAGCAGTATGGGACCAATTGGCTGCCCATTCCGCGACTCTGCGCCGTTACAGCCGCACTGACAACCTGGTGGTTGATGGAGGATTCGAACAAGGGATTCTGAACGCCGGTTTTGATTGGCGCTACTCTAGCCCAGCCAGGCTGTGCCGTGGCTTCGACAATACTGAATTCCACAGTGATCGCAGGTCCCTTCTGATCTCTTACAATGGCGCGGGCGGTGACGCAGGAATATCTCAGTACGTAGCAGTCCAGCCCAATACCCAATATACGATCTCGGCTTGGGCAAGAAGTCAGGCATTGGATAGTGCAAACGGTCCTACCATATCCGTGCGAGACGCTTACGACGGCAAGATGTATGCAGCGACACAAGAGACTCTGGGCACAACGGATTGGCATCACGTGGAAGGCAGCTTCCAGACTGGACCGGAGACTCGACTGGTGGTCCTGGGGGTCACGCGCGACCCCGCCAGCACCCATATAAAAGGAAGCTTCTGGGCCGACGACATCAGCCTGCGGCCAGACCCAGCGTCTCACTCCTCGCAAGATTGACGGGCAAAGGGCGTGCCACGCGGCCTGCTAAACGCGCCTGCTATCATGATTAGTTCTCCCGTCGAGCGCAGCAGCGCAGCCATCCGCGCGAGCGCCGGGAAATTTTGTTCCATCCTTTATCCGGGTTGGGGGACCGTTTGCAGATTGCAATTTTGGGATGCGGCTACGTTGGCTTGGTCTCGGGAGCATGTCTCGCCGAAATAGGTCACTCGGTAGTGTGCACCGACAATGATGAGAGCAAGATCAGGGTGCTCAAGACTGGCGAGTTGCCCATCTACGAACCTTATCTCAGGGAAATCGTGGCGCGGAATGTTGCATCTCAGCGACTGACGTTTACTGCGGACTTGGGAGCAGCGGTGCGGCACGGCGATGTAGTTTTCATCTGTGTCGGCACGCCGCCGCTGCCCGATGGCGACGCGGACTTGAGCGCAATTGATAGTGCGGCCCGCTTGATTGCGGTGGAGGCTCGCAGCTCCAAACTGGTGGTTGAGAAGAGCACGGTACCGATGCAGACGGGGCAAAAGTTGACGCGGGCCCTGGCCATTTACGGGCGCAGCTCGAAGAACAGTTTTTCGGTCGCCTCTAATCCCGAATTTCTGCGCGAAGGCACGGCCGTCCAGGATTTTCTACACCCCGATCGCATCGTGATCGGAGTAAGCGATGAAGCGGCGGAGAGACAGCTTCGCGAAATCTATCGACCCATTCTGCAACAGAGCGCGCTTCCCTGCCCTATTCACGACCGTGATTGTCCAATCCGCGAGATGCCCGTACTGTTGGTAACCAGTATCAACAGCGCAGAATTGATCAAGCACGCGTGCAATTCCTTCTTGGCGGTCAAGATCTCATACGCGAATCTTATCGCCGACGTCTGCGAAACCATGGGCGCGGATGGGGAAGAGGTCATGCGAGCTATGGGGCTGGATCCTCGCATCGGCGCAGCGTTTCTCGCCCCAGGCCTTGGATTTGGAGGGTTCTGTCTGCCCAAGGATATCCAGGCCTTCATCCGGTTGGGGGAGAAAGCAGGAGTGGATGTTTCTCTGCTCAAAGATGCCGAGCTGATCAACAAGCGGCGGATCGATCATTTTCTTAGTAAGGCTACGCAATGGTTGTGGACGTTGAAGGACAAACGCATTGGAGTGCTGGGGCTGTCATTCAAGCCCAACACGGACGATATCCGCTTCGCGCCGGCGATGGAGTTGATTGGCCGGCTGTTACAGGAACATGCGCAAGTTCGAGTTTACGATCCGCAAGCGATGGCGAAGACGCGGGAGCTGTTTCCGGCGATCCACTATGGCGCCGACCCCTATGAGGTTGCCGAAGGTTCGGAGGCGCTCATGATTGTTACCGAGTGGGAGTGCTTCCGGGAGCTGGATTGGCCGCGAATCCGAAATGTGATGCAACGGCCTCTGGTGCTGGACGGCCGTAATCTTCTAAATGGCAGGGAAATGGTTGCGATGGGATTCGAGTATCAAGGTGTGGGGGTGTTGCCTCCTGAGAGCTGGAAGCCGGAAGCGGCCCAGCGTCCGGAAATTCCGCTGGCGCAGAAGCTTCGCTCTTAGACAAAAGCAGGACTGTTTATTTTGCTTTGATTCTCTTATGCTAGAGCATTGATCCCCCGAATCGATATCAAAGGCTGCATAATGTCGTTCTGGTCTCTGCACTTCCCTAAGGCCATCAGGTTTCAGTTTTTCTCGCTGCTTGTTCTCTCTTGCGCATTGACCGTCAGTCTCAAGTCCCAAGTCAAGGCCGGGGATGCTCCCGCCACCGCTCCCACCGCCGCTCAAGACAACAGCGCACAAACCAGAGTCGCTTCGTCAGGGTCCCTGAAACTCGCGCCCGGAGACCTGGTGGAGATGACGGTCTACAACGTTCCCGAACTCACGACTAAGACCCGCATATCGAGCGATGGCGACATGTATTGTCCCCTGGTCGGCTACATGCGTGTAGCTGGCCTCAGTGCGGAAGAAGCGGAGGCGGCAATCGAGAAACGCCTTTCCGATTTTGTAAAGAGCCCGCACGTTTCTCTGTTCGTATCCGAATATGCCTCGGAGGGCGCCAGTGTACTGGGAGAAGTGATGAGACCCGGCATCTATCCGGTACTGGGACAGCAACACCTTTTCGCCCTATTGTCCGCCGCCGGTGGGTTGACGGAAAAATCTGGCCGCAGCCTGACCATCACGCATCGTAGTGACCCCAATTCGCCTGTCACCATCGACTTGCCACGAAATCTTGCCGACAATTCCGAAACCAATGTGCCGGTCTATCCCGGAGATGTAATTATTGTGCGCCGGGCCGACATCATCTATGTAGTGGGAGATGTGTTGCGGCCCAGCGGCGTTCTGATGGATTCTGGCGGCTTAACGGTATTACAGGCACTCGCCATGGCGGGCGGTACGCAACGCACCGCCAAATTGGGCGGAGCAAAAATCCTGCGCAGAGGCCCTACCGGGATGGTTCAGACTCCCGTGGATCTCAAGAAAATCCTGCAAGCAAAAGCTCCAGACGTGCAGATGGAAGCCAACGATATTCTGGTGGTGCCTTCCAGTACCGGCAAGATTCTGGCGGGACGTACACTGGAAGCAGCTATCCAGGCGGCCACTCTGGTCAGTGTGGCGGCAATTCCTTAACTCGGCTTTCGCAACGTCATTTTGCTGCGACGCTGCGCAGCGGCGTCATCGCCAGGTCAACCCAGCGTTCGCCCACTCCCTTGACGAAGTTCAGCGACTCGACCCGAACCGTGCGCGGGCCGGTGTAAGTGCTCCAACGATGGCGAGCAATCGCCAGTACTTTTTTGGCTTCCTCCTCAGTGTCCATCTTGGCGATTGTAAGGTGCGGCATATACGGCCAGGGTTCTTCGAAATACAGGGTCTGGCGGTTGAGCTTGTCGTGCAGCTCGCGCAGGCGATAGGCCCCACGGGCCACCCGCAGGAAAACCGTGGGAGTGAGCGGAACGAAGGTTTCCACATCGCCCATGGCAACTTCAAATGCCGGGGTCGACTGGCACACTTCCGCGAGCAGCTCCAGCGCTTGCTGCTCGCCGCCGGATAGTGCGCGGGGAGGCAAAATCGTCACGTGCGCGTCGGCGTGGGTGTGCGCCGGATGCAGTTCGCGCCGTAACTCTTCTACGAAGATTCCCACCGGGCTGCGAACGTACGCAACCGCGGCGTATACAAGGCCAGTCATGAACCTCACTATTATAGCGGCGACCGATAAACGCGTTTGGATTCTCAAGCCTGTAACATTGCCGTCAGGACGCGGCCCGTGGTGCCTCCGCTAGACCTGGTTTAGAATCAGTACAGCAACAGAGTCGGGGCGTAGCGCAGCCTGGTAGCGCACCTGCCTTGGGCGCAGGGGGTCGCTGGTTCAAATCCAGTCGCCCCGACCAAACACAAAGATTGCGGAGATTGATCCGAGAGGGGTCCCTCGTTGCACTCGGGATTTCGGCTACGGGCTGACACGCCCGCACAGCGCCTCAAGTCAAATCCTCTCGCCCCGACCAATTCTTTTCCGCCGCCGGCTGGCGCAGGTGAGGAATTACGAATGAAAACAACTGTCTTTGTGGGCGCCAGTGTGGATGGCTTTATTGCGCGCGCCAATGGCGACCTCGACTTTCTGCCCGAGGACTGCGAGCCCCACGGTTATGCCGAGTTCATTGCCAGCGTCGATACGATCGTCATAGGTCGTAAGACCTACGAAAAGGTCCTGAGCTTTGACGGTTGGCCGTATGGTCAGAAGCGTGTAGTCGTGCTCAGCAGCCGGCCTGTCGACTTGACATTGGCCGCCGGAGGCGTCGTGGAACAAATGGCGGGCGCTCCGGGTGACATTGTTTCGCAACTGGCAGCGAGTGGCGCTCAACACCTCTATGTCGACGGTGGAATCACGATTCAACGGTTTCTGGCAGCGGGACTCATCCAACGCCTCATTGTCACTCGGGTGCCGGTGCTGATTGGAGATGGGATCCCTCTCTTTGGGGTCTTGCCGCGCGACGTTCGTCTCCGTCATGTAACCACTCGCCACTATCCCAGCGGCCTGGTACAAAGCGAATACCTTGTTGCCGCCTAAGCTCGCTCGATTTGTATACTCTTCGGCCTCACACTTTAGTTAGCCATTGACAACACCTTTGCGCTGGCCCAAAATCCTAGCCTAATCGATCCACGTTCAGCTATCAGACCTTCGCTGATGAAAGGAATGCACCATGCGCCGTGTCAGCACAGCGTTCGCTCTCGCTCTCTCCGTCGCGTTGTTAGTTTCCTCTCTTCCGGCCCAACAGGCCTCCACCGCCGTTCCCAATCTCATCCGCTATAGCGGAATTCTGAAGGACACGCAGGAAAGGGCATCGGTTCCGACGACGACCGTGGGCGTTACCTTTGCCATCTATAACCAGCAGGACGGCGGAGCGGCGGTGTGGCAGGAGACGCAGAACGTCTCGATCGAGGCCAACGGGCAATACAGTGTAGTCCTGGGTAGTACAACGGCCGCAGGATTGCCGGGCGATCTTTTCTCGCAGCAGGAGCAGCGCTGGCTAGGCGTTCAAGTGCAGGGACAAGCTGAACAGCCCCGCGTGCTGCTGGTTAGTGTTCCCTATGCCTTCAAGGCCCACGAGGCAGAGACTCTGGGGGGCAAGAGCGTTTCCGATTTTGTGCTGGCTAACAGCAGTAACTCGGCAACGAACGGCGCCAGCCAGGCATCATCCTCAACCTCTACCGCGAACAATCTTCCCGGGACGACTGGAGGAGGAATCCGGAAGGGCGCCGCCAGTGATGGGCCGACGAACTTCAGCGGTTCGACTACCGACCAAATCGTGGGAGTGACGCAGAGCGGCACAGGGTGGGCGGTGAACGCCTCCGCCGGTACCAATGGCATCGCCGGTACGGCGACGGCCGCCAGCGGGACGGCCCTAGGCGTGGAGGGAGTGGCCGCCAGCACAAGCGGATACGGAGTTTTCGGCAACGCAACCTCGGCCACGGGTTCGAGCATAGGCGTGAAAGGTAACTCGTCCAGCGCTTCGGGAACCGGAGTACGCGGTACCGCCACCGCCAGCAGCGGCAGCACGACCGGAGTGAGCGCTTACGTCGCCAGCACCACGGGCATCGCAGGCGTGTTTAACAACGCGGCCGGAGGCAAGATTCTGAGCGGGCAGAACAACGGTGTGGAACAATTTTCCGTGGACGGCTTAGGAAACGTGAACACCGCCGGAGGGAGCTACAAGATAGGCGGGAACAAGGTGGTCAGCATCAACCATAACAGCCTATTCTTGGGAGTGGGAGCCGGTATCACGACGGTCGGTACGGCCGACACGTTCTGCGGCTACCAGGCTGGCACCAGCAACACCATCGGCTCTTACAACACCTTCTCCGGCTATCGCTCGGGCTACAGCAACACTATCGGCTCAGACAATACTTTCTCCGGCCTAGAGGTTGGCTTCACCAACGTCTCCGGCTCCTACAATTCCCTGTACGGCGACAACGCCGGCTACAGCAACAACACTGGTTCCTACAACACCTTTATCGGCCACAAAGCCGGCTACAGCAATACCAGCGGTCAGAAGAACACATTCTCCGGACTCCTGGCCGGGTTTAGCAATACCACTGGTTCAGACAATCTCTTCGACGGCGAAAATGCCGGCTATCGCAACACCACGGGCAGCGATGACGTGTACCTTGCGAACCAAGGGCCCACTTCCGGAAGCGAGTCCAACACCATTCGCATCGGTACCCAAGGCACCGGCGAGGCCCAGCAGAATGCCGCTTACGTCGCGGGTATTTACGGCTCAACCACGTCCAGCGGCGTCGCCGTGCTCATCGATTCCACGGGGAAACTGGGCACCGGGGGCGGCGCGGGAATCGTAACCTCGTTCAATGGGCGGACCGGCGCGGTCCTTCCGGCGGCGAATGACTATAGCCTCTCGCAGCTCAGTGGAAGGCTCGTCAGCTCACAGCTCAGCGGCACGTACGGAGAAGCACTGAACCTCAATAATCACTCCAATGAATTCGCGGGGAATGGTGCGGAACTGCTAGGAGTGCTGCCTGCCGCTGGCTCGCCGAACTACATTCAGAACGGGACCGCCCCGCAGCTCGGCACCAACTTTAACATCAGCGGCAACGGGACCCTGGGCGGAGCACTTTCCGCCACGTTTGTAAATGCCGCTACAAACTACAACATCAGCGGCAGCACCGTGTTGAGCATTGCTAGCGGCGGCTTATATCTCGGCATCGGAGCAGGTACGAATACCACCGGTATCGAGAATACATTCTCCGGCAACAACGCTGGCAACAGCAATACCACCGGCGCTGCTAATGCGTTCTTCGGCGATAGCGCCGGATTCAGCAATGTCGGCGGTTCCTACAACGCCTTCTATGGCCACAAAACCGGCTACAGCAATACTGCCGGCCAGAACAACACATTTGCCGGCCTCTTCGCCGGCTACAGCAACACCACTGGCTCGGACAACGTCTTCTACGGTCAGAGTGCCGGCTACGGCAACACCACGGGCAGCAATGACGTGTACATTGCCAATCCGGGGGCCAGTTCGGGCACCGAATCCAATACCATCCGCATCGGTTGGCAGGGCAGCGGGGCAGGTCAGCAGAACGCGGCCTACATCGCGGGTATCTTCGGCTCAACCTCGTCGTCGGGGGTTCCGGTGTTCGTCAATTCGGATGGCCTGCTGGGAACGCTAACCTCATCCATGCGCTTCAAAGAGCAGATCAATGACATGGGCGACAGTACCAGCGCCCTGATGAAACTGCGGCCCGTAACGTTCTTCTACAAGCCAGAGTACGACAAGGGTGAGAGAACGCTGCAGTACGGCTTGCTTGCGGAAGAAGTGGCCCGGGTTTATCCCGAACTGGTGGCCTACGATAAAGACGGCCAGCCCTACACTGTGCGCTATCAGTATCTGGCATCCATGCTGTTGAACGAAGTGCAGAAGCAGTATCGGCAGGCACAGGAGGCAGCGACGGTAATCCAGGCGCAACAGAAGGAGATCGAAAGCCTGAAGGGTCAGCTGCAGATGCAGAATGCCGACCTCCAGGAGCGGATGTCGCGCCTGGAGAAGCTGGTGGGAAACCAGGCGCAGACGATTGCGCTGAAGTAGGCAGGCATAACTCCCGGCGTAAATAGCTCCTATCTTCCCGCCGGGAAATTCTGGTCGCAGGATGAGCAGGCTTGGCCCGTGAGTTGTCGGCGGGTTGTGATTGTGCGCGAGAGTACTTGGTTGCGACGACGATTGCCGTGGCACGCACCATAACGGACTCAATTTCGGAGCTACAACGCCGGTCCCCGGTCTTCGCGGCTCTGCGTACGCTCGCCATCCTTGGTTGCGTCAGCTTGCTTGTTCCCTGCCTGCTGGGCCAAAACTGGAAACAGGTTCATAGAGCAGACGACGCCAAGTGGGCGAAGGCCACCGGGCTGGACCCCATCACCGTCCACAAAATCTGGCGAGCAGCGTCGAACGTTCCCGAGGAAAAGGATGACGATTCGCGCATCGCCAACCTCGACCTGACTGGGCTGGCAGAGCGTCATCACGTACTGCTGGTCACTTATGCCGGCGAGAAAAATTGCCTGACCATCACCGTCTTCCGCCAGCTTTCCGACTTCAACTTCTCGAAATTATGGTCGGTTGAGCACTCGCCCGATGGAACCAGCTTTTGCGATGCTGCCTTCGGCAGCGCCTACGCGGGGGCCCAGGACGGCGTCATCAACGTGCGCGTGCCAACTTCGGCTGCCGACAGCTCGGTGAAATATGTGATCTACGCTTACGATTGGAACGGCATTACCTATCGCTTTGCCGGGGAGAAGGAAGTCCAAGGCAGATAATATCTTCGTGCCTTGCAGTGAACTTAGTGCAAGGCGCCCGCCAGGAATCCCGACACATCCTGCTTCAACCGATCCAGCGAATCGCTGCGGAGGTACATCATGTGTCCGGCGTCGTAGTAGCCCAAGGTAATCTTAGCGTGCTGCTGCGGATCCAGGTCCATGTGGTTTAGGGTGTACTGCGTGGCGAAGTACGGCGTCGCCAGGTCGTAATATCCCGAAGCCACAAACAGCTTCATATAGGGATTCTTGACGAAAGCCTGGCGCAGCGCTTCGCTGGTGTCGCGGAAAGCCCTCACCCGCCGATCCCCAATCCCATTCCAAAGAGTCGAGCATGTTGTATGCCAGATCGGTCTTGTAGCCGAGATCGGCGCGGACATAGTTGTTGAACGTCGCGGTAAACGGCGGCCGGATCACCGACATGGTGGGATCGTAAAAATCGCCGGCTGGTCCCTGCGAGAGCCTTGGGCCGATGAAGCGGCTATCCAGGCGGCCCACGATGAGCCGCTGCGGACGCAGCAGCTCGCCGCAGAACATCCATTGCTTGATGCGAAGATCGTTCTCGTCGATGACGCTGCGGTCGAGGCCGGTAAAGCGTGTTAGTTGATCGACTACGCTTTGCCGCTCCTGTGGCTTAGGGTATCGCCCTTACCCAGCGCGCTGGCGTAAGGGCCGGCGGCAAACTGCTCGGCCTCTCGCAACACGCTTTGCAGATCGCGCTGCTGCAGATCGGCAGGCAGCTTCTTGTGGTACCACGCGGTGGAAGCGTAGCTAGGCAGGTACAGGACATACGGCAGATCGTTGCCGCTGGAGAATCCCAAGGTTTCGAAGTTCAGGACCGAGGAAACCAGCACTACGCCGCTGAGCGCAATGCCGTTGTCGATGAGATATCCGCTCAGTCCGGCGGCGCGCGTGGTGCCGTAGCTTTCGCCCACCAGGAACAGCGGCGAAGTCCAGCGTTCGTAGCGCGTCAAATACAGGCGAATAAACTCGCCCACGGAGGAGAGGTCGCCCTTTACTCCGTAAAACTTCTTGGCGTACTCCTTCTTCGTGGCACGGCTGTAGCCCGTGCCGACTGGATCGATGAATACCAGGTCAGTCTGGTCGAGCCAGGTCTGCTGGTTGTCAATCAGTTCGAACGGCGGCGGCGGCATGCTTCCGTCGGGCAGCATCTTCACGCGCCGCGGACCGATCGCCCCAGGTGCAGCCACACCGACGCCGAGCCCGGCCCGCCATTGAAGGAGAACATCAGCGGGCGATTGGGTCCCGCGTTGTCCAGCGTGTAGGCGACGAAGAAGATGTTGGCCTCGACCTCATCATTTTCGGTGTTGCGGATGGGCATGAGGCCGGTGGTCGCGGTGTAATGCAGTACGCGGCCAGCCCACATGGATCTCGTGATGGGTGACGACGGGCGGAGTTTCCTTTTGGCGTCTCACCTGGCTTCGGCGATTCCGCTGGAGACTTGAACGGAGCGGATTTCTCGACGGTCGGCTCGCCGTGACGGACTCGGTTTTCGGTTCAGCTTCCTTCTGCTGGGCCACACGAGCTCGAACGAAACAGGCCGAATAAGACAGCGAAGACCATGCCGTTAGACGATGCAATGCTTATCTCCTGGCCGCTTGCCGGCGCTCGCGTTCGTTCCGCGAAGCTTCGCGACGCCGCAGCGCGCCTTCATAGCGCCGCTTTTCTTCTTCGGTCTCAGGAATTACCGGCGCCACTTGCAGCTTCCTTCCATGACGATCCACGGCGACAAAGGTCAGATAAGCCGTCGCGACCTTCTGCCGCGTCCCGGAGATGTAGTTTTCCACCAGCACTTTCACGCCGACCTCCATCGAGGTGTGGAAGACGCGGTTGACCGCCGACTGCAGGATGACCATGTCGCCCACGTGCACCGGCACCAGGAAATCGATGTGGTCCATGGAGGCGGTCACGGCGTAGGAGTGCGAATGGCGATGCGCCGCCAGCGCTCCGGCCAAGTCGATCCAGTGCATCAAACGGCCGCCCAGCAGGGCTCCCAGCGGGTTGGTGTCGTTCGGCAAAACGAGTTCGATCATCTCGGACTTCGACTCGCTCACCGGCCTCGGTCGTAAATTTCCGTCGTTCTGGTCCATATCAATTCCTAAGAAAACGTAATGAGATTCAGCAAAGCTTAAGAGTCGCCGTTGGCGCCCGCCCGCCGCTGCCATCTGCGCCTGCACATAGCACTCGGCCATGCGCTGCACGCACGCGTTCTCGTGTCGCTGGAGCCACGTCCCGCTTGCCTTCACATACAACAGTTCGCCGTGACTGGCCGGCAGATACGCCCGCTCGCAGACGAACAGCACGCGCACAATTCCATCGCGCTCTTCTCCCAGCACAAAGCGCACAGCGTCAGCGTGACGTTCGGCGGGAAGACGGCTGCAGGTCCTCGCATAGCCGAGGTTGCAGCCCGACTTCAGTTCTTCTTCCCGCGGACGCGCACCCTCGTGACCGGGAGCGGTACAGACACCTGCCCATCCCGCGCCCAATGGAAGCCGCTGCGGAAACGGCCAGTCCGAGTTAATCGCGAATCCGGCATGAAGAAAGGACAGGCCACTCAGTTCCTCGCAAGTGCCAAATCAAATGCCAATTGTACTGGCAGGTCTGCATCGCAGCCAGCCTTGGGACGCGATGGCCTTTCCGAACTCACCGCGGACATGCGATTATCGATTGCGGGAGAACCGCTCCATGCCTGACGAAAGCCCGCGTAGCCGCCCTGAAAGAGATCCTCGCCGCCAAACCCGACGACGCCTTTGCCCGCTACGCTCTCGGCCTGGAGTATTCCGGTAGCGGAGAGACTGACGCTGCGCTCACCGAGTTCCAACAGCTGCTGGCGGCGCACCCTGACTATACGAACGGATACTTCATGGCTGCCCAGACGCTGGCCCGCGCCGAACGCACGGAAGAGGCGAGCGCCATGCTGCGGCAAGGCATCGAATGCGCCCGGCGTACGCGCAATCAGCACGCTCTCGCCGAAATGGAAGGAGCATGTTGGACGAGTTGGAGCGCGGCTGACGCGCTGCGATTGGATTTCGTTCAAAGCTCTGCTCTGATCGGCGATAATGGCGGCAGCATGTCCCAATGGCCATCTACGTTCAGGTACTGAGCGGCGCCAGAGCCAGCGCTCGCGGCTCTTTTGTGTTTTTGTCTTGCTGCTCGCGTTAGTATTTCCGGCTGTCGCGCAGAGCAGTGCCGCGGCAAAGCTGCTGCTTGGCACCTCCGAACAAAAGTCTGCGACTGCGCTCACCGGCTCCGGCGCCGACGGCTGCGGCAGCGCCGGCTGCTCCGCCAGCGCCGGCTTCGCTCGCCATTCCCTTGCCCGATGTCGCTGCGCGTTCGGAAGATCTGAAGCGCATGCTGCGCGAGATCGCGGACGGGCTGCCCTCTTCCGATCAACTCGACGCCACCAGAGCCACCCTGGACACGCGGAATGATCAGTTGCAATCCCGGCAAAAAGAGACGGACGCGCTGCTGGCCGCCGCTCCTACTGCCCTGGAGATTCGCGAAGAGGAAAATTATTGGCGCACCGTGCAGAAAGAGACGGCTGCCACGCGGCGAGAGCTACTGGACTGGGCCAATGCCGCGCAGATCGGCAGTTCAGCAATTGCAGGCGCAGCAACCACAGTGGAATGCCACGCTCGAAGAGAACAAGTCGACACCTGGCCTGGGCCCAACTCTGGATGTGATCCAGCAATCCGTTACCGAACCTGCATCAGCTCACGGTGCAGGCGCAAGACCAATTGCTGCGTCCTGGTGAATCTGCAGGTGCGCGCTGCCAGCCAGGACCAGTTGGCTCTGATGTCTAGGTACCGCCTGAACAAAGACGCAGCAAGACCAGGATAGCCGCCTCTTCGAGCGCGACAGCTCTGCCTCTGTGGCAAATGCGTCAGCGGCGGCAAGAGGGCGAGAGCAGCAGCATTTATCTGAACGCTTCCACCCGGCTGCTGGCCATTCGCGCTTTTGCCGCGCAGACGCGGGGCCCGCTGATCTTGCTGGCGATGCTGCTGGTCCTCTCTTTATTCGGTGCTTACCGGCTGCGCTGCGCGACCCGCAACGCTGCAAGCCGACGGATGCGCAGACGTGCCCGGTTGCAGCATGTCGCTCGTCACTGGATTGCGCTGGGTCTGCTGCCGCCTATGCTGTGCGCCTACCTGCTGGCGCCGCTGGCGCCTTTACCGCTGGTTAGGCTCGTCATCCTGTTTCATTCATACCGATTGTTTAGCTGCTGCCGCCTTTTATCGCACCACCGCTTCGCATGGTGCTGTATTGCCTCTGCGGGCGTTTACGCCTTTAGCGCATTTGCCGCATGGATGGCGTTCTCGCCCGCAACCAAGCGGGAGGTGCAGATTCGTCCTTCAACTGGCCGTCTTCGTTTTCTTCGTGATTCTGCTGCGGCCCTCACGCACTCCGCGTTCGAAGCCGAAGGCAACTCGGGTTATGCTTCGCCTCCAGGCGATAAGGCTCGCCGTCCTCATTCTCGGCGTCTCGCTGTTGGCAAACTTGTTGGGCTATGTCAGACTGGCGCAGTTCCTGGCGATACTGTGCCTGTTACAGTACGTTTATCGCCATCTGCATGCTGACCGTGGTGCGCGTCTTTACCCTGCTATTGCTGGAGGGCATCGACAGACCCGGCGCACAGCAACTGGCCGCGGTCCGCTGCCATCGCGACAGCATCGCCCGCTGGGTGCCCGAACCTGCAATGGACGGGAGTCCTGATCTGGCTGAGGGTAACGGTGAACCTGCTGGGCCTCAGCGACTGGGTGGACACGCTCGGGTTAAGGACGTGCGCGACTTTCATATCGCCGGCGGATCGGCGAGCGTCACCCTGGGCGGCGTAGTTCGGCTTTTTTCTGATCCTGCTGGTCGGGTATGCGGTATCCAGCTCTATCCGTTTTCTGTTCCGCGAGGAACTTCTCAGCCGGTTTCAATCTGTCCCGCGGACTGCCTGAGCTCTTCTCGTCGATGCTGCACTACCTGTTGCTGCTGCTGGTCTTCTTTTTTGCGGTCAATGCCGGCGGAGTGGAGCTGAACAAGTTCACGGTGCTGACCGGCGCGCTGGGCGTGGGCGTAGGCTTTGGCTTGCAGAACATCGTTAACAATTTTATTTCCGGACTTATCCTGCAATTCGAGCGGCCAATCCACGTCGGCGATGTTCTCGATGTCGATGGCACCACCGGCAAGGTAACGCGCATCGGAATTCGTTCCAGCACGGTGAAGACTTTCCAGGGAGCGGAGGTCATCATTCCCAACGGCAACTTCATCTCCGGCAAAGTAATTAACTGGACGCTGTCGGAATCACTGCGCCGCGTGGATCTGCCGAGTCGGGGTTGCCTACGGCAGCGACGTCAAACTGGTCTGCAAGCTGCTCGACCAGGCCGCCACCGCGAATGAAAGTGTGCTCACCTCGCCTGCGCCTGCCGTCTTCTTCAAGGAATTTGCCGACAGCTCCCTCAACTTCGAGGCGCAGTTCTGGGTGATGCAGGAGAGCAACACGGCCAAAGTGAAGAGCGAAGTGGCTCTGACCGTGATGCGACTGCTGGACAACGCCGGCATCGAGATTCCCTTCCCGCAGCGCGATCTTCGCCTGCGTGCCGTGGACGCCAATGCGGCAGCGACATTGCTCTCGCCCAATGGAGCGGGCGAAGCGCTGGCCAGGGATACCGGTCATGCGTTGGAATCAAGTCTGGCGCTCGATGAATCGAAGCGCTCCGCGACCGGTAATGAGTGACCGAGCCGCAAGGGCGTGTTCTCCTGAGTTTTTCGTTGCGACCATCAACCAACCTTCTGGTGATTTCCATCACCCGCGCGTGTGATGGCCACTGGCGTAGAATACGGACATCCGTAATTGTTTCGGCCTGCCGTTGAACGAGGGCGGCCGTGACCCCGGAGGTGACCAGCCCTTGAGCAATCTCCCACAAACTTTGGCCGAGCTTCGCCGCAGCCAGCGATTCTGCGAAGAGCGAGTGCGCAATCGCCGCGTTAAGGATGAGATGCGCGACAACCTCATGGAGCGTCTGCGCGGCAGCGGTCCGATTTTCCCCGGCATCGTCGGATATGACGATACGGTTGTGCCACAGATCGTTAATGCGATTCTTTCCCGGCATAATTTCATTCTTTTGGGACTGCGCGGGCAGGCTAAGAGCCGCATACTGCGGGCGCTGACTACGCTGCTAGACCCGCACCTGCCGTATCTGCTCGGCTGCGAGATCCACGACAATCCCTACGAGCCAATCTGCCGCCGCTGCCGCGAACTGCTGGCCAATAATCCGGACGACGCCCCGATTGCCTATCTGACACCCGAAGCACGCTACGTCGAGAAACTGGCAACGCCCGATGTGACCATCGCCGACCTGATCGGCGACATCGATCCCATCAAGGCGGCCAAGGGAGGCCACGCGCTGGGCAGCGAGTACACCGTCCACTACGGACTTGCTGCCCCGTGCTAATCGCGGCATCTTCGCCATCAACGAACTGCCGGACCTTGCGGGCAAGATACAGGTTGGGCTGTTCAACATCATGCAGGAAGGCGACGTGCAGATTAAGGGCTATCCGGTGCGTCTGCCGCTGGATGTGGCGCTGGTCTTCAGCGCAAATCCCGAGGACTACACCGCGCGCGGCAAGATCATCACGCCGCTCAAAGACCGTATCGGCTCTGAGATTCGCACCCACTACCCGGCGACGGTCGACGAAGGTATCGCGATCACCGCGCAGGAAGCGTGGACGGAGCGCGACGGTCATCAGTTGCAGGTTCCGGAGTTCGTGAGCCAGGTGATTGAGCAGATCGCATTCGTAGCGCGCGAGGACAAGCGCATCGACAAGCGATCGGGAGTGAGCCAGCGGCTGCCGATCAGCGCGATGGAAAACGTGATCTCGAATGCGGAGCGGCGCGCGATTCGCTCCGGCGAGAAGCTGGTGGTGCCGCGCGTGGGCGACATCTACGCTGCCATGCCCGCGATGACCGGCAAGCTGGAGTTGGAATACGAAGGCGAGCTGAAGGGCGCGGACAATGTGGTGCGCGAGATCATCCGCGCCGCCGTGGCCCGCACCTACGACAAGTATTTCCACGGCAACAACAACATGAACCAGGTGGTGCAGTGGTTCGATCTGGGCGGCGAGATCCAGTTGCGCGATGCCGCCGGCGCGCAGGAGATGCTGGGCAAGCTGCGCGGCATCCAGGGACTTCTCGACAAGCTGAGCGCGCTCGGGCTCAGCGGCAAGGAACCGTCGGAGGTGATCGTGTCGGGGGCGGAGTTCATTCTCGAAGGGCTGTACGCGCACAAGCGGATTGGCCGGACCGAAGAGAGGACGTTTACCGCGGGCGAGAAACAGCCGCAGCCGCGGGAAAAACCTCGCCGCGTGGATGACGACGATGAGGTGCCGGATTTGCGCAGGCATCGGAGGCCGTTTAATTGAAGAGGCAGTTAGCAGAACGTAGCGTGCCGTCCCTACGGGACTCCGGATATTTCTTGTAAGCTTACCCCGCCCTGAAGGGCGGGGCTATCATCTTTCGCGCCTACGGCGCTCGTGCATTCGGAGATTCGAACACTTTGGCTGTCCAACAGCAGCAATGCTGGAATTGCTGGTCTGGCTGACGGCTGAGAGCCGACGGCTGAAAGCTAAGAGCTAATTGCTAGTTGCTAATTGCTAATTGCTTCCTTTATGCGCTTCATCAAGTACAAGAAATACGTTCCCGAACCGGCCTCTGAGATGAGCATGGAGGACCTCCTCAGCGCGCTGTCCAATTACCTGCTACAGAGCGGATTTCAGCAGCAGTACATGGATTTCTACGATCTGAACGATGCCGAGCAGACGCTGGAAAACCTGCGCCAGGCCATCGCCGAAGCGCTGCTGAACAGCGACATGCTGGATGAGCAGATGCGCGAGCAGATCGAGAACATGAGTAATGAGCAGCTGGAGCAACTGATTGAGCAGCTCATCGAGCGCATGGAGCAGGAAAACTATATCAACGTCGATCAGCCGCACGATCCTTCGCGATCGTTGACGGCTGGCGGACAGGTGGGCGAGAACCAAGCTCAAGCGCGTTTCGAGATCACCGACAAAGGTCTCGACTTCCTGGGCTTCCGCGCGCTGCGCGATCTGCTGGGTTCGCTCGGCAAGTCGAGCTTCGGGCGTCACGACACGCGCGATACCGCGACCGGCATCGAAGCCAGCGGGGCCTCGAAGACCTATGAGTTCGGCGACACGCTGAACCTCGACATCACCGCGACGCTCTCCAATGCGATCCAGCGCGAGGGTTTGAGCCTGCCGCTGAACATCGAGTACCGCGACCTTCAGGTGCACCAATGCGAATACCAGTCGTCCTGCGCGACCGTCCTGATGCTCGACTGTTCGCACTCGATGATTCTTTACGGCGAAGACCGCTTCACCCCGGCGAAGAAAGTCGCCATGGCGCTCTCGCACCTGATTCGCACGCAGTATCCGGGCGACTCGCTGTCGCTGGTGCTGTTCCACGACTCGGCGGAAGAGTTGCCGCTGTCGCAACTGGCGCGCGTCAAGGTGGGGCCGTACTACACCAACACGCGCGAAGGTCTGCGGATGGCGCAACGCATTCTGCAGCGTCAGCGCAAGGACATGAAGCAGATCGTGATGATCACGGACGGCAAGCCGTCGGCGCTGACGCTGGAGGACGGCCGAATTTACAAGAACGCGTTCGGACTGGATCCGCTGGTGGTGAGCGAGACGCTGAAGGAAGTGTCGAAGTGCAAGCGCGCCGGGGTGCTGATCAATACTTTCATGCTGGCCTCCGATTACGGCCTGGTGCAGTTTGTGCAGAAGGTGACCGAGATGTGCCGCGGCAAGGCGTACTTCACGACGCCTTACACGCTGGGCCAGTATTTGCTGATGGACTACATGTCGCGCAAGACGAAGACCGTGCATTGAAAGAAAGTTGTCACGGCAAAGTCCCTCAGCGGCTAAAGCCGCATCCATTACGGGGCGTTTGCGAACGGCCTAAAGGCCGTCCCCTTCAAGAAGCTGGACTTAATCAGAGTTTCCGTCAGTCCTAATGCTGTTGCGAAATTGCGACTGGTTTTTGGCGACGCTGACACATTCGGTTGACATCGCAACATTGCCGTCTGCGACATAATCAACACAACACCGGGGCAAGACCAGGGTTAATATGCAGCGAGAGAAGTGCTAAGGAAGAACGTCTAGCGAATGAGGTTATCGCGGCAAATTCGCAGGAATGCATTGCAGGCGAGCGTGGTGCTCGCGCTCGTGTGTGCAAGCTTCGCATCGTCTCCTAAGCAAACTGATTCTTCGCCGAACCTGGATCGCGGCTTCCAGGAGATGTACAACCTGGACTTCCCTGCTGCCCACGAGACGTTTCGCGCGTATCAACAGGTCAATCCGCAAGATCCCATGGGGTACGTTTCGAATGCGGCGGCATATCTATTCTCTGAGTTCGACCGTTTGCATATTCTGGAGTCGGATTTGTTCACCGACGATCACAAGTTCGAGCAGCGCAGCAAGCTGGCTCCCGATCCGGCGGTTAAAACGCAATTCGACAGCGAGCTGGCAAAGAGCGATGCAGCGGCGACCAAGATTCTGGCGCAAAATCCAAACGAGAAGAATGCCTTGTTTTCGCAAGTGCTGGCCAATGGGCTGAGAGGCGACTACACCGCGCTGATTGAGAAGCGGAATCTTGCCAGCCTGAGCTACATGAAGACTTCGCGAACGATTGCGGAGAAGCTGCTGGTGATCGATCCGATCTGCTATGACGCCTATCTGGCGGTGGGAGTGGAGAATTATCTTTTGGGGCTCAATCCCGCGCCGGTGCGCTGGTTCCTGCGCGTGACCGGTTCGCAAACCGACAAGGAGCAGGGCCTGCAAAGGCTTCGGCTTACCGCTGAAAAGGGACATTACCTGGCGCCATTCGCGCGACTGCTGTTGGCGGTGGCGGCGTTGCGCGATAAGGACCGGCCCACGGCGCGGGTGCTGCTGGCAGGTCTGGCGAAAGAATTCCCCAACAATCAGCTCTACGTGTCGGAGCTGGCGCGCATTCAGTAACGCACTAAGACTAAGCGTGCGCCCCGCATCAACCTATGCCGCCAGGTCAGGCTCAACCTGGAAGGCCGCTGAAAACGCCGGAAAAGCAGATCCCTCACCGGCTGAAGCCGGTTCGTGATGACAAGAATGAAGGGCTACGGCGCAGCCGTTCGGCAGGCCCAGGGCATGGCTAAAGCTGCGCCCCTTCAAAACGCGACGGGTTCGAAACTGCCTGCAAACTACTAGTACTGATTCGCAGCTTCAGGAAATATATAATGCGGTACCCATGAATCGGAGTCCTGCATCCGTGATCCGCTGGCTGTTCGATTCGACGGTGGGCGCCTCCGACCGGCTGATTCCCCGCTGGATTTTCCTGCGGGCACTGGGGCTCATTTATTTCTCCGCGTTCTACGCGCTCGTGTTCCAGATTCGCGGGCTGATCGGGCCTGACGGAATTCTTCCGGCTGGCGAGTATCTTGACGCGGTGACGCGACAGTTTGGCCAGGCGCGATTCTGGTTTGCTCCCACAGTGCTGTGGTTATCCAGCGGCGGACACATGCTGATGGCTATCTGCTGGGTGGGAATGATTGCGTCTCTACTGCTGGTGCTGAATGTGTGGCCGCGAGCGACGCTGTTGATCTGCTTCGTCTGCTATCTGTCGTTTGTCGCGGCGGCGCAGGATTTTTCCGGCTATCAATCGGACGGCATGTTGCTGGAGGCGGGATTCATCTCGCTATTCTTTGCGCCGGCGGGACTATGGCCGGGACTGGGCAGGAGCAGTCCGCCGTCGCGCGCCAGCCTTTTTCTGTTGCAGTGGGAGTGGTTCCGCATCTATTTCGAATCCGGCGTAGTAAAGCTGGCCAGCCGTGATATCGAATGGCGCAACTTCACCGCCATGGACGAGTACTACCAGAACGGGCCGCTGCCAACATGGGTGGGGTGGTATGTGCAACACTTGCCGCACGGGATCCATGCCTTCGCCACCGGGGCGACGCTGGTGCTGGAACTCGGCCTGGTCTTGATGCTGTTTCTGCCGCGGCGCTGGCGCATTGCATGTTTCTTTATCGTGACCGCGTGGCAGATTCCGGTCATCCTCACGGCCAACTATACCTTCCTGAACTATCTTGTCCTGGTTTTGGGATTTCTGTTGCTGGACGATCGGTTCGTCTTGCGAGTTATGCCAGAGCGATGGAAAGAACGGCTGGCGCTACAGGAAATCGCGGTCCCAGCCCGCAGGCTCAGGCACTGGGCGTGAAAGCCCGACGATCTCACTGATCGGCAAGAGGCCGAAACCCATTGCAGCTTTCAAGCTCGCGCTGGCCAGCGTGATGCTGATCTGGGTCTTCTACGCGACCACGGTGCAGATGATATGGATACTTTGGCCCCACGCGCCACTTCCGGTGTCGCCAGTTGCGGCGCTGGAGCCGTTCAGAATCGCCAATCGCTATGGACTGTTTGCGGTGATGACGCGCGGCCGCTACGAGATTGAGTTTCAAGGTTCAGACGACGGACAGAATTGGAAAGCCTATCCCTTCCTTTACAAGCCGCAGGAGCTGAGCGAGAGGCCGCGCATCTATGCCCCGTACCAGCCGCGCTTCGATTGGAACCTGTGGTTTGCCTCGCTGGGCGGCTGGCGCGAGAACATCATTGTGCCCAGCACCGAGGAGCGCTTGCTGGATGGTGCGCCGGAGGTGCTGGCGCTGTTTGCGGGAAATCCTTTTCCGCAAGCGCCGCCTAAACAAGTGCGGGCGGTGCTGTGGCAATACTGGTTTACCACGATGGCGGAAAAGCGGGCCACGGGAATGTGGTGGAAGCGCAAGCTGCTGGGGCTGTACGCGCCGGTGCTGGAGCGCGAAGCTGACGGCAAGGTTGTAGTGGTGGAATGGCCCGATCCTCTGCCGCCGCACTTGTAGGACAAGTCCCTAGGGGCTTCGCCCGGCTGCTGAAACAGTAGATCCCTCGGCGGCTGAAGCCGCCTCGTGATGAAAAAAAATAAAAAGGCTTATCGGCACGACTGAAGTCGTGCCCTGTTACACGGCGGCAGTGGGCTAATCATTTAGCCCACTACCTACGAGGCAACTCTTCGCGCAGTCCGTTAGCGCCGTGCTAGTGTTAAGGATGTTCCAAGGCGCCACCTAACATGAAACGTCTGCTGGTTGTGCTTATAGTTTTCATCCTGATCTGCGCCTTGCTCATCTTCCAGCACGGTAGCTACCTGGTAGTGAACAATCCGGAGAAGTCAGATGCCATTGTCGTGCTGGCGGGCGATGCGGCCGACAACCGGTATTGGCGGGGGATGGAGCTGCTGCGCTCCGGCTACGGGCAGCATGTGGTACTAGATGCGACTACCGGCGTCACCTATGGCCATGCATACGCAGACCTGGCAGCCGACTTTGTGGGTCGCACGGCGGGGGCAAACGCCTCGCAGGTCAGCATATGTCCCATCACCGGGGACTCGACCAAGGAAGAAGCAGCGCAGATAGGCGAGTGTCTCCAGCGCTTGCAGCCGCCGCCACATTCCGTGATCGTAGCCACCGATGACTACCACACCCGGCGCGCGTTATCCATCTTGCGCAATCGATTGCCGCAGTATCAGTGGAGCGCGGCCGCAGCCAGAAATGACTTTCTGTTTGGGCAGCCGTGGTGGAGCAATCGGGAGTGGGCCAAGACCTATCTGACGGAGTGGCAGAAGCTGATCTGGTGGCAGGTGTTCGACCGGTGGAGGAAGTAGTTGCTGAAGTTTACGCCCTCTTCATCCAAGCCAAACTTATTGGCAGCCTGGCAATAAAAAACTGGCCGCTTTTTGCGGCCAGTAATTCAGAACGAATGCTGAAGGTGAATTAGTCTCCGTAGACGGCTTCGCGCTCTTCCACGGCCGGCGTTGCAGGCTGAATACCGCCGATGCTGCCGAGGGGAATGAAGCCTTCCTGGCTGACCGGCTTTTCGCCCAGCACGTGCTCTTTGTAGAGCGCCATCATGCGGGCCTTCTCGGCTTCGGCCTTGACCTTCGCATCGCGCGCCGCGAACTTTTCCTGGCGCGCGTTCTTGGCAATGCCCAGCTTGTCGAGGGTATCGTTGGCGGCGGCGTTGACGTGGTCGTCCACCAGCTTGAGCGTGTGCTCCGTGGTTTCGAGGCCGACCTTTTTGCCGCCGGCGAAGATCTCGTGACGGCCGTGCTCCTCGTACCACTTGGTCAGAGTTGCAGTCATGTGCATCTTCTCGACGATATTGCGCCAGCCGACGCCGGTGTTGTAGGCGCAGAAGCTGATCTCGCCTTCCTGCGTGGCGTAGGGAATGATGCACTGCTCGGTGCGGCGGAAGTCGTAGTTGAACAGGTCCTGGAACCACATTCCGGCGACGAAGAGGAAATTCCAGCGATCACGCCGGCGCTTCTCGATGTCGGTCTCGGTGCGGTCGCCGCTGACCTTGCCGTAGCTCTTGCCGGTCGCGCCGAAGGTCTTGTCGAACTTCTTCAGCAGGTCGGTGAACTTGAAGTGCGTCGGCGATTTGAAGGGATCGTAATTCTTCAGCAGCGCCAGGGTCATGCCGGCAATGGACATCCACTTGCCGCGCGCCGCATCGTTCACCTTCGCAATATCTTTGGCGATGGTATCGCCGTTCAGGAAAGCCGTGACCGGTACTGCTTCCTTGGTTTCCTTGTCGATCATGACGGCCATGCCGACACCGCAGTTGGGATGGCAGCCGCAGCTTAGCGAGCCCCAATCCTTGTCGGGGCCGTGGACCAGGTCAGCCCAGTCGGAGAAGGTGCTCATGAAGGAGATGGGGAACCAGTCGCGCGTGGGCTCGCCCAGTCCGGTCTGGTTCTTGACGTCGTGCGCCAGGTGAGACAAGGTGTAGCGCTGCGCGGCACGGCGCTCATCGGTGATGGCCTCGTCGCGGCCGGTAAACGAAACCGGCTGGAACGAGAGGAACGAGATGCGCTTGGGATTGTCGAGCGCGAACTGAATGATGCGGCCAACCTGCTCGTTGTTGAGGTCGTTGACGATGGTGACGACGGGGACGATCTCGACGCCGGCCTTGTGCAGATTCTCGATGGCCTGCAACTTCACATCAAACAGATTGCCGACCAGGCGATGCGAGTTAGCAGCGTTGCCGATGCCATCGAACTGGAGATAGGCGTAACGCAGGCCGGCTTCCGCGGCCTGTTTGGCAAACTCAAAACTCTTGGCAAACTCGATTCCGTTGGTAGCAGCCTGGACGCTGTTGTAGCCGACCTTGCGCGAGTACGCGACCGCGTCGAGGAAGTACGGCGACAACGTGGGCTCGCCGCCGGAGAACTGCACCGACATCTGACGCCGCGGCTTGATGGTGATGGCGTTGTCGAGCATGGTCTTGATCTCGTCCCACGTGAGCTCGTGGACGAAGCCAACCTGGTTGGCGTCCATGAAGCAGGGATCGCACATCATGTTGCAGCGGTTGGTGAGGTCGATGGTGAGCACCGAGCCACGGCCATGCTTTACCGTGCTGCGAGCCGTGATGATGCAGCTTCTCGTCATTGTGGGCGCGGATGTCGCGTCCGGGGAAAACGTCTTCCAGGTGCTTGAAGAACGCGGTATCCATGGCCATCACGTCTTCGAAGTGGCCGTGGATGGGGCAGTCTTTCACCATCAGGATCTTGCCATCGCGCTCGATGATCTGCGCTTTGATCTCGCCGGCCTTCTCGTTCATCAGGACTTCGACCGGCAGCTTGCCGTCGATGATCTGCTGGCGAATGTCGGGTACGCACTTGGGGCAAAGCGAATCGGTGCTGCGCGGCCAGCCCAGCGGCGGCTTGGATTTCTGGTAAGACTTGAGCAGAGGCTTATCGGACCACTTGGGCGTAAACGAAGGATTGGGATGGATGCTGTTCAGTTTGTCGAAGACTACCCATGCGCCCCTGGCGGCAACGGTGACAGCCTTTTCAACATACTTTACGGGTTTGTGCATTTACGCCTCTCTCGCTTAGATGGTGGTGCTGCTTAGGCCACGTGGGCTAAGCTCCACACTTCTCTACTGTTACTAAGGTAATGACCCCAAGGCGAATGGGCCAAGCAGGATGGAGTGAACGGGCGGAATTGGCGGCTTAGCGGGACAATCTCACATTGAATGGTGACCCAGATCACAGGGCTATGTTATTGAAAAGCAAAGGAGTGGAGGGCGCCGAATTCAATACCACCGTATCTGGATTGAGCAGGTCGCGGCGGCGGCTTTGTCGAGGTCGTTCTTGCGCTTGCTGATTTGTTTGTACCAGTCCAGCAGCGGTTTAATGGCCGGGGTCTGATAGACGCTGGGAAGCCGTGTTCCGGTGGGGTACTTGCTGCTCTCTCCGCCGCTGTTGAAGTAGAGAGTTTGAGACTGGCCATTGCGGCCAATGATGACCCAGAGCAGATCGAAGGAGGCGCCGCCCATCATCGATCCCGCACCGGGTTTTGGCGTGGTCAATGATTGCAACTCCGGCTCGTCCAGAATTCCTTGTAGCTGCTTCATTTGTTCTTCGCTGAGTTTGCCGGCGTGAATCTGGCGAGTGCCCGTTTGCCCCGGGGACATTGGCGTGTGCTCGAAGTGGTACGAGCCATCGGCTTCCACCTGCACGCAGTCGCTCGACTCGTGGGCGGGGCTGTTAGCCCAGGTTCGCTGCATCAACAGCAGGTTCTGCGCGTCCGCGGCGCAAAAGGACAGAAGGAGCCATAGCAGCGCAAGCAGGGGTCGCATGTGGCGTAGATCATTTCACTTCGTGGGAACGGCTGCAAGCCTGCATGTCCCGGTCGGTTGTGATGGGGGATGATTTCGAGGACTGGTTTATGTCAGACACGACTTGAACAGTCTGCTCAAGAGTCGAAACAGCAGATCCCTCACCGACTAAAGTCGGTTCGTGATGACAAATCTAGAAGGAGTAGTAACCGCACCGCTAAGGCTGCGTCCCTTCAAAACAAGTCGAAATCGAGTTTCGTAGCGACCTCTTGACGCCTTGCCGAGGGTGAAGTCCAAACCCGGAAAAGCCAGAAGGGCTTGGAGCTTTCCATGCTATATTTCGCGTTATGCCCGGCAAGACTGCGGCGTTCGTCATTGTCGTATTTGCGGCGATTAGCGTTTCCTTCGCGCAAAGCCCACCAGCGATAGGCAGCAACTTCGAAAACCAGTATGTCGGGATGACGATCCTACCCGGTTGGACCGTCGATGCTTCGTCCCCGCCGCTGGTAAAGCTCAGACACGGCAACTATGTCCTGACCATAGATCCGATCCATACGCACGCCAGGGCATTCGGCAGCTTGGAAGATATTGCCAGTGTACTGCCAAGCGTCGAAGCAGTGATGCGGGAGGTCGATGGACCATGGATGACAAGTTGTGCTCAGCCCGGGAAGATGATCGGGACGAGCAGGATCCGATTATGGCCGCTCTATACCGATGACACGAAGTCGAATGTTGATTACGGCTGCAAGTTCCCTTCGGATGGTAAACCTGCGTGGTTTGGATCGTACGCGATGGGTGCAGGACCGGAGAGTGAATACATTATCGCGCTGGCCTACGACACAAACGACGTGAACGCCCTGCCCAAGAAGGATTCTCCGGAGCTGAGGCAGGTTTTGAGCGATGTGGAGAGGATGATGAAAACGTGCGAGCTGAAGCCGCCCATCGTGATCACGAGCATCGAGCCGCAGACGGCCGCTCCGGGCGCGACGGTCACACTTTACGGCAGCGGTTTTGCTTTGAAGAACTTCGATCTCGAGCCGCGATTCGTGGTCCTCCCGGATATGACGATGGCGCCTCCGGTGGTCGCTGCGGACGGGAAGTCGATGAGCTTCCGAATTCCGCCGTCCAAAAGGATTGAGAGTTGCGACAGGCCTGGTTATGTCGACATCGGCGGCAATTGTGTTCCGGTGCTTCCCGAGCGGGTGGGCATCATCGAATGTCCGCGGGTTAACGACCGGCATCCGACTTTCTGCGGTGTCCCGTTTCCGCCCGGAGCGTATCAGATTCAGGTTGCTGGAACCATGGTGCGCAGCAACGACGTGACGCTAACCGTAACTGCAAAGCCTGCCCCGGTTTCGATCTCGCTGCTTTATCCCAACGTGGGCGTTTTGCCGGGCGATACGATCAGAGTGAGCGGCAAAGGATTTACTGCCACCGGCAACACCGTAACCATCGGAAGCGCGGTGGTGAGCAACGTTCCATCTCCTGATGGTTTGACGTTGGAATTCGAGGCGCCGCCGTCCGCTGGCGACAGCCTTATTCGCGGCCAGTATTACTTTGAAGCGTCCGTCGCGAATGAAAAAGGCAAGAGCAACGCCATTACCTTTGGCTACTCAAACGCCGACGGTCTTAGCTGGCAGAAGGTGCCAAGTTCTCGCTGACGCTGGGACGACGTCCTGCTTGAACTCATCCCATTAAATCCCGCAGCGGCGAAGACCGAGGTACCGCAGGGGCTAAAGCCCGCAATTTGGCGGCAGCTTTCGGCACGGCTGAAGCCGTGCCCTGACACAAAGCATACCGTGCTGACACAAAGCATTGCCGTGCTGACACAAAGCATTGCCGTGCCCCTGACACAAAGCATTGCCGTGCCCTGACACAAAGCATTGCCGTGCTGACACAAAGCATTGCCGTGCCCTGACACAGAGCATTGCCGAGCCGACACAAAGCATTGCCGTGCCCTGACACAAAGCATTGCCCTGACCAAGGCATTGCGGTGGCCTGACCAAGGCATCGCGGCGCCCTGACACAAAGCACGGCGGGGCCGTGACCAAAACGTTGCCGTGCCCTGACATAAAGCGCTTGTGAGATGGCTGGTTGTAAATCAATCTGCATCTATTCCATCTTCCAGTGATACGCGCCCGGCTGCGTCAGGCCGACGTGGGCCAGCACGCGGTTGGCGAACTCGCGCGCGATTTCGTCGGTGGAGGCGGGGTGAAAGTAAAACGCCGGGATGATGGGGAAGATGGTCGCTCCGGCTTCGGCCGCGAGCGTCATGTTGCGCAGGTGAATACGATTGAAGGGGGTTTCGCGCACACAGAGGACCAGCGGGCGGCGCTCTTTGAGGCAGACGTCGGCGGCGCGCTCGATGAGTTGAATCGCCATGCCGTTGGCGATGCGGGCCAGCGTTCCCATACTGCATGGGAGAACGATCATGGCGTCGGTGGCGTACGATCCGCTGGCGACGTTGGCAGCGATATCGTTATTGTTCTGTTGCTGAATCTTGTTGCTGGTGCGGCCCAGGAGTTTCGGGATGATTTCGTTGCGGCCGGAGACGCCGAGCTCTTCGGCCATCACGCGCAGGCCGCTGTCAGAGAGGATGAGGTTGATGGTGCCCACGCGCTCGTCGCGCTCCAGGGCATCCAATAAGTGTTTAGGGAAGATGGAGCCGCTGGCGCCAGTGATGGCGACGGTGAGGGTTCGCGAAGTTGGATCGGGCATGGTGTCGTCTTGCAAGCGTAGACATTCTAGACCGGGACAGGAGAACCGTGTCGTCCCCGGGGGACTCGGCCTTCATTCTTAACCTACCCAGGACTCCGCTGCGCTGCGTCCTGGGCTAAGCTGAGTCGTCCCGCACAGCGGGACGGGAGCAGCGTGTTGCCCATGCAGCGTCGCGAGCGTAAACATTTTAGGCCGGACGGGAGAACCGTGTCGTCCCTGGGGGACTCGGCCTTCATTTTCAACCTACCCAGGACTCCGCTGCGCTGCGTCCTGGGCTAAGCTGAGTCGTCCCGCACAGCGGGACGGGAGCAGCGTGTTGCCCATGCAGCGTCGCGAGCGTGGACATTTTAGGCCGGACGGGAGAACCGTGTCGTCCCCGGGGGACTCGGCCTTCATGCTTAACCTACCCAGGACTCCGCTGCGCTGCGTCCTGGGCTGAGCTGAGTCGTCCCGCACAGCGGGACGGGAGCAGCGTGTTGCCCATGCAGCGTCGCGAGCGTGGACATTTTAGGCCGGACGGGAGAACCGTGTCGTCCCCGGGGGACTCGGCCTTCATTCTTAACCTACCCAGGACTCCGCTGTGCTGCGTCCTGGGCTGAGCTGAGTCGTCCCGCACAGCGGGACGGGAGCAGCGTGTTGCCCATGCCAGCGTCGCGAGCGTAAACATTTTAGGCCGGACGGGAGAACCGTGTCGTCCCCGGGGTGCCTGTGTCATAGCTGTGCCGCCGCTCCGCGGCTCAGTTGTTTATCCCACTTCACCGCGGGCTCACGCCCGCGGCCAACACAAATGCCGCCGCTGCGCGGCTGGTTTGATCGCCAATGCGATGGTTTGCTCCACCGCTCAGCGCGACTTCCAGCTACGACACAGACACCTACGGGCCTCGGGTGCAATTTTCAGTTTACCCAGGACTCCGCTGCGCTGCGTCCTGGGCTGAGCTGAGTCGTCCCGCACAGCGGGACGGGAGCAGCGTGTTGCCCATGCAGCGTCGCGAGCTCGGACATTTTAGGCCGGACGGTCCCAATCCCGGAGCGTCGCGAACGTGGCATGTCACAGCAGGGCGATTCCCCTGCTCCATCCGCTCGATCGGGGATGGAATTTTGCTAGTCGCCGCTGTAGGCGACAGCGACAGCTTCGGCTTCGGCCGGCACCGCGGGCGGCACGATGGGCTGGATGCGCGCTGAACCCAGCTTGGGGAGCTTCACATCCCAGGCGAGGCCAAAGAACTCCAGCGTCTTGATGCCATACCAGTTCATGTCGACCTCATACCAGGCCAGGCCGTGGCGCGCCGACTGGGGATGGGCGTGATGGTTGTTGTGCCAGCCTTCGCCAAAGCTGAGATAGGCAACCCACCACAGGTTGCGCGAATCGTCGGTGGTGGTGAAGCGCTTGGAGCCCCACATGTGGGTGGCCGAGTTGACGAACCAAGTGGAGTGCAGCAGCAGTACCGTGCGCAGAAAAATTCCCCACAGCAGCACGGACCATCCGCCCACCGCCAGCAGAATGACGCCGAGGGTGGTGATGGGAACCCAGTGGTATTCGCTGAGCCACATGTGGAATTTGTCTTTGCGAAGATCGGGAACATAGGCCAGCAGTTCATGGCTCTTGTTGTGGAAGGTCTTGCCGGTAAGGATCCAGCCCATGTGCGCCCACCAGCCGCCGTCGCGCGGGGAATGGGGATCGCCCGGCTTGTCGGAGAGCTGATGATGGACGCGATGCGTTGCCACCCAGAAGATGGGTCCGCCCTCGAGCGCCAGCGTGGCGCAGACGGTGAGAACATATTCCACCCACTTGGGGCATTTGTAGCCGCGATGCGTCAGCAGACGGTGATACGCCATGCCGATGCCGAGGCTGCCGGCTACCCAGTAGAGGAACAGCCCGACGAACAGGGCCTTCCAGCTGAACATGAAGAGGGCAGCGATTGCGCCCACGTGAAAGATGACCATGATGGATGTAGTAAGCCAGTTGATGCCGGTAGCTTTTTGTTTTTCGCTCTGAGACATTTTTCCCCTAAGTTGGTGCGTGCCATCCTCGACTATTTTGTGCGTGAGAACTGAATTGAGAGTAACAAGTTAGGCGGGGTTTGTTTGTAATACTTTTGTAACCTGTTGTGATGTGAGGGGCGTAGGTGTCGTCCCTACGGGACTCGGACGCAATTTTCAGTTTACCCAGGACTCCGCTGCGCTCCGTCCTGGGCTGAGATGAGTCGTCCCGCAACGCGGGACGGGAGCATGGATGGCGAACGCCGCGTGGCGAGCGCCGGCATTTTAGATGGTTGTCGGCGCCGCGCGGCGAGCATTGGCATCCCAGATGGGAACGACGGACCGCGGCGCGAGCATCGGCATTTCAGGCTGAAACGACAGACGGCGGCGCGACGCGAGGGCCTGCCGTCCCTACGGGACTCGGGATGGTTTCTGTGCATACCCCGCCCTGAAGGGCGGGGCTATCAGCTTCCGTCCCGCTTCGCGGGACTGGTGTGTTAGTCGTTGAGAGACCCGAGGCTGCCGTCGCCGGAAGAGCTGTGAGAAGCCGTACCGTCCCTACGGGACTCGGGTCAAATTTCAGGTTTACCCAGGACTCCGCTGCGCTCCGTCCTGGGCTGAGCTGAGTCGTCCCGCAACGCGGGACGGGAGCATGGATGGCGAACGCCGCGTGGCGAGCGCCGGCATTTTAGATGCTTGTCGGCGCCGCGTCGCGAACGCGGCATTTTAGATGGGCGCGAGGAACGGCGGATCGCGGCGCGAGGAACGACGGACCGCGGCGCGAGGTGCGGCAGATCGCGGCGCGAGGTGCGGGGCGTGTCGTCCCTACGGGACTCGGGATGTTTTTGGTTGGCTACCCAGGACTTCGTCCTGGGCTATGTCGAGTCGTCCCGCAACGCGGGACGGGAGCGTGGATGGCGAACGCCGCGTGGCGAGTGCCAGCATTCTAGATGGGCGAGCACACCCCGCCCTGAAGGGCGGGGCTATCGGCTTCCGTCCGCTTCGCGGGACTGGTGTGTTAGTCGCTCAGAGACCCGTGCCTGCCGTCCCCCGGAAGAGCAGTGAGAGGCCGTGCCGCCCCTACGGGGCTCGGATGCAAATCGTAGCTTACCCAGCACTCCGCTTCGCTGCGTGCTGGGCTATGATGTTCCGCGCCTACGGCGCTGGTTTCTGCCGCTTCTGACTCGACTGCCAAAACCAGATCTAGAAGGCGATGTGCTAAAAGGCACTACAAATCAGGACAATTGTCTTGCTTGGATTTCGGGGCAAGACACTCTACTGCTGCTGGGCGCTGCCTTCGCCCCAGGGGAAGCTGACGGACACCGAACAGCCGTGGCCGGAGACTTGAATGGTCGCGACCCCGGAGCTTTGTCCCGGAATCTTGGTCCCCATCATCGCTTGCCAGGTTCCGTCAGGCGACGCGGTAGGACTGTGGGTGGCGTCGTTGGGGTTCGAATTGGTTTTAACCGTCAACATCTCGTAGGGCGTAAAGCCGCTGGCGCGGACCGCCACAACTTCAGCTAGTGGGGACTGGCGTACGACCGACACCTTGCAGTTCTTATCGGAGGCCTCGATGGGAAATGGCACCGCTTCGGCAAAGCCGGCAACCATGCCGTCGGTGGAGACAACTCCAAAGCGTTTGGGCTCGCCCAGCACGGCCGTCGACTTGATGTTGATGGGATCGTCGGCTCCCTGACCGGCGCATGCGCCGGGCTTGCCGGTGCAAACCAGTACGCCGCGCTTGTCGAAGCTGACGCCGGCGATGGCCTTTTGCGGCTCCTTGCCCGCAATCCAAAACCACAAATCGTAAGTCTTGTTAAGCGGGAAGCCTTTGCCGAGGAGGTTGTAGAGCAAGACCGTTCCCGAAGCGTTGTGCTCGCGCGGCGACTCGTGCGTGGCGAGTTCGACTCCCGGACTGTTCTTGCCCCACATCTTCTCGTCGAATTGCTGAGCGGCGAGTGGCAGGGCGAACAGGCAGAGGATCAGCAGCGTCTGCGCAAGCAGGACTAACCTGCGGCGGGAAAAATCCGCAAAGCAGATCCCTCGCGGGCTAAAGCCCGCTCGTGATGACAAAAAAAATAGAGGCACGTTGACGGCGTACCCTTCGGCAAGCTCAGGGCTGGCTCTAAAGGTACGCCCCTTCACAACGCCTGGACATTGAATTCTTGTGCGGCCGGTTACGCTTGGCATCGTCAGCTCTTGCCTTTCGCCGATGGGGCCGGCAGCGACGCGCGGAAGAGCAGGACATCGCGCGCGCGCTGGGTCACGGTGTCGTCAAAGCCTTCCATGATGAGCAGGTCGTTGCCTACGATTTCGATGGTCGCTTTGCCCTCATTGGTATCGAACACGTAGAGGCTGCGAGGACCCTTGGCGTCCGCCGCAGACGGCGCTTGCAACACCGCTTTCTTATAGCGCTTGGGAAGATAATCCGCATACAGCTTGGCGAAATCGTGGGCTGCTTCGGGCGAATCCCAGCGCGCGTAATACAGCATCGCGATCTGGTCCTTGGGCGCGGTCTTGGCGCGGGCCGCGAAATAATAGCCGCCGCGCCAGTGGCGATAATAGTTTGGAGCATCGTTGGCGCCGTATTGTTTGGCCAGCAGATAGACATCGAATTCGCCCATGCTGCCGAAATCGAAGCGCTGATAGGCCGGCGCAACCATCTGATCGAAATCGGGGATGGGCGGCGGCGCCACCACCTGGTGGAGCAGATATGTTTCCGGCTGCATGATCTGGCGCGTGTCGATGGGAGGATTCTCCAGGATGCCGGCGAACGCAGCCTCTTTACCTTTGTTGGCCATGACGGTCCTGACGAAGTCGAGCCCGAAGGTGTAGGGCATCAGCAGCGATTCCTTCAAGAACATTGGGGCCTGGGCAAATACCGGCGAATCCTTGCTGTCGGCCATACCCGCCTGCATGGCGGAAACGATGCCGGGCGCGGTCAGCAGATTTTTTCCCAGCGGCGCCAGCATGTAGTCGAACATGACGGCCATGCCTTGCCCTTCGGTGACGCATTGGCGGGCCGACTGCGCTTCTTCCGCCACATATTCCTGAGGATCGGGCAGCGGCGTCGAATCATCCTTCGCACCCGCGAGCTCCCACTTTTCTATGCCCACCTTCTGGTCTTGCAGAGCGTGGGTCAACTCATGCGACAGGATCGGCTTTTGCGCGTCAAGCTGCACCCAGTCCAGCAGGTTGACGCTCTTGGTCTTGGGATCGTAGTAGGCGGCAACCTGCTCGCCCATGAGGCGCAGAAATTCGGCATGAAGATCGTAATTCGGCGGCAGCAACCCGAACTTCTGCAACACCAGGCGCGATTGCTCCAACCGCTTCTCGTCCTTGTCGTCCTTCATGCGCTTGTCGACGAACTTCTCAACTTCCTGGCGGGTGATGAGATTGCGCTTGACCTTATGCTCGATGGGCAGCCCGGTGTCCTGGCTCACCCAGCCGAGAATCTCGTCGACGGAGCGGAAGAGTTCTTTGGCCTCACCTTTGGTGACGTGGGTCTCAGGCTCGGACTGGTCGGAAGATTGGCTCGCGCCGGACTGCTTGTCTTGGACGGCGGCCCCGGCTCCTGGGACTTGCACCGCGCCGGCGTTGCCGGATTGTGGCGGAGAAGATGAAGGCTGACCGGAGCTCTGCGGTGCTGTTCCTGCTTGCGATGGAGGCGACTGCGGCTGCGCAGTCTGACTCCAGACGGCACTGGCGAACAGCACGGTCAGGAGCAGCGCGGCAAGAGTGGTCGTCAGACGGCGTCTGAATGGGAAGCGGGCTAAACAACGGGCTGGCATCGACAGACTTCAAGCATACAGGAGAAATCGGGAAAACAGGTTTGGCTGGAAGCGCAAAAAGCGGGCTTCGGTGAGGCGCCGACACGCATTCCAGGGTGACGCATCGTGCTCGGTCTCCCGGGTCTCGACAAGCGCGAGAGATGGGCCACCCGCCCAAACAGTCCGACGAGCTGTCAGGTATGGCGAATCCAAGAGATGACTGGTTGCCAGAACCCGAGGCGGGAGATGGGGAACACCGTGAAAACTACGGCGGCGATCATAGCAAAGCCGACGGCGGTGCTCCGTTGAAGGCGCCGGGATGACCACAGGTCATAGACAACAACCAGCAGTGGAAGGCCCAGGAAAATCGCGAGTGTGACGGCGATGGTGTGAGGTATAGGCCAGCGGTCAATGGCGGGACCCATGATGGCCATGGTGCCGAGGACCATGAGGCGTTTGTGGGAAGCGGCATTGCGGCGCACGAGGAGACCCCACACGGTAAGGGCAACGAAGACAGCCAGGTTCTCCAGATCGCCTACAAGCAAGAGCTCTGGGGGAAGGCCCGTTCCATTGCGGCGGATTGAGTCAAACAAGGTGAGCACGCCGAAAACGACCATAAGCGGAAGCAAGATCACGCCAAAGATACCGAGCTTCATGTGCCATTTCACCCTGCCTATGGCTACCAATGAGGCCTGGACGACCAGGAAAAAGATCCACGAGACGAAAATGGCGCCATGTATGTGAACAAGGGTATTGGGCAGCTTAGCGCGCAGCATCCCGGCGAAGAAGTAACTCTGCCCGAAACCAAGAACGACGACGCCCAGAATGAGCACTGCCATTGCGGGGAAAAAAACATCGTCGGCGCGCAGTTTCCGGGGCAAAGCCACCGTGGTGGCCATAATCTACCTCGTTGATCCGATTGGTACGCAGCGGGAGTCCGGGTGCGATGAGCTTAGCACGGACTTGGCGCGGCCAGAAAAACAACCAGCCGTGCGGGCCGCCAGTGCTCTATCAGGCCGGTTTTGCCAGTTCCGATTTGGGAATGAAACTGGATGTTAGACCGGTTTTGTATTGACACCATTTTAGTGGCCTATAATAATAGCCTGTTAGGGTAGGATTCGCCTGACTCCTGGCGCTCCTGCCCTGATTTTGTTTAGGAGAGGCAGTTGTCAGTTGTAGAGAGGCAGTTGTCGGTTGTCGGTTGTCAGTTGTCGGCTTTACGGAGGCGAACCTTCGCAAAGTATTCAAAACAGGAGCCTTGCTTACCGAGCTAAGCCCAATGGACGGAACACTTTACGGAGCAGCCTGCAAAGTCTTCGAAACACGGGAGTTGGAGTGCAAGCGAAATCGTTTGGATTGAATACTTTGCAATTTCGTCTTCGTAAGCTGCTGTATCAGAGGACTTTATTTTTTTATTTAGTTGATGGAGGTATCTTGTGAGCGTCCCTTCCCTGTGTGAGCATATCAAGCCGAGCGGAACGCGATGCGCCTCGCCGGCAATGCGCGGTCAGCACTTCTGTTATTACCACTTGGGAGCGCGCCAATGCCTGCCGGTTGGCCGCGGCATGTTCCAGGACCCAAGCCCAGGGCTTCCAGATGCGGCGCCCATGCCCGAATTCCCCATACCGTTTCTGGAGGATGCGGCCGCGATCCAGATTGGATACATGCAGGCGCTGTACGGAATTACCAGCCGCCGGCTGGATCCAAAGCAGGCGAGGCTGGTGCTGGCCGCGTTGGATGGCGCACGGAGCAACCTGAAACAGATGGAGGCATGCGTCAGCAAGATTACCCAGGTCTCGAAAAACGCGAGACCTGGGGCACCCAGCGTCTCGGACAGGGAGGGCAAGACTACCCAGGTCTCGAAAAGCGCGAGAACCGGGGCACCCGCAAAGCCGGGGAAGAAGGAGCCAGTCAGCGTGAGGACGGTGGAGATGAAGAGTAGCAGGCGCGCCGCGAAAGAGGCGGTGTGAATAGCAGTATCGTCCCCGGGGGCTCAGTTACCTTCCCCAGTCTCCCTAGCACTTCGCTTCCCACCCCAATTCGCGCGATCCAGGCGCGAGTCGGAAGAAACGCGGTTCGCGCCCGCAGCTAGCAACTGCGCGCGGACAGCAGGTCCCTCCACTCGGGCTAAAGCCCTCGGTCGGGATGACACTTGATTGGGGATCACACAGATTGGGGATGACACAGATTGGGGATGACACAGATTGGGGATGACAATCACTCGGACGATGTTGATTCGGAATGTTGTCGGGGCTTGACATGGCAAGGTGCGAATTGCTATATTAGCACTCGTTGATGGTGAGTGCTAACAGGCTTTCCCCCGCATCATTTGCTGCACAAACCTCATATATGTCGCCCAGCCGGGAGCGCCGTTGCTTCGACGGGCTGATGGGTACGGTAATCCAACTGAGTTCGACAAATCGAAAGGAGTTCAAAGAATGTCTACCAAACTGACTCCCCTGCACGACCGCATCGTGATCCGCCGGGTTGAAGAGGCGGAAACCACACGTGGCGGAATCATCATCCCCGACAGCGCCAAAGACAAGCCGCAAGAGGGCGAAGTGATCTCCGTGGGCCGGGGCAAGAGCAACGATAAAGGCGAGACCTTCCCGCTGGATGTAAAGGCGGGCGATCGCGTCCTGTTCGGCAAGTATGCCGGCACCGAAATCAAGATTGACGGCGAAGACTTCCTGATCATGCGCGAGGAAGAAGTTCTCGGCATCCTGGAAGGCGCCGCAAAGGCGAAGGAACACGCTGCGAAGAAGTAGTGGCGCCGTAGGTGCCAAGGGGCTTGGGGCTAGGGATCAGGGTTTAGTTGAAGCTAACCCTCCTCGAACTTAGCCGTGGTCCTGAAGGTCTTGAACCGACAATCGGACGTTGGAAATGATTTAGATTCAAAAATTCGGGTCATGCCCAGGCGTAGCTTGACTAACCCCTAGCCACTGGCCACTGACCACTATTTCTAGGAGATACACACAATGGCAAAGCAAATTCTGCATGGCGAAGAGTCCCGCCAGGCGATTCTTCATGGCGTGAATATTCTGGCTGATGCTGTGAAGGTCACGCTCGGTCCCAAGGGCCGCAACGTCGTGATCGAGAAGAAATTCGGTTCGCCGCTCATCACCAAAGACGGCGTGACCGTAGCCAAGGAAATCGAACTGAAGGACCCGCTAGAGAACATGGGCGCACAGATGGTGCGCGAGGTCGCTTCCAAGACCTCCGACGTGGCCGGTGACGGCACCACCACCGCGACCGTTCTGGCGCAGGCCATTTACCGCGAAGGCGTCAAGACGGTTGCCGCCGGCGCGAACCCGATGGCCCTGAAGCGCGGCATCGAGAAGGCGGTCGCCGCTATTTGCGGCACCGTCGACAACGATGGCAACCGCAACGGCAGCGCGCTCGACAAGTTCTCGCAGAAGGTCACCGGCGACATGATCGCGCAGGTCGGCACCATCTCCGCCAACAACGACGAGACCATCGGCAAGATCATTGCCGAGGCCATGAAGAAGGTTGGCAAGGACGGCGTCATCACCGTGGAAGAAGCCAAGACGATGGAGACCCAGCTGGAAGTCGTCGAAGGCATGCAGTTCGACCGCGGCTACCTGTCGCCTTACTTCGTCACCGATCCCGAGCGCATGGAAGCGGTTTAGGAGAACGCCTACATCCTGATCCACGAGAAGAAGATCTCCTCGATGAAGGACCTGCTTCCGCTGCTGGAGCAGATTGCCAAGGGCGGACGCCCGCTGGTGATCATTGCCGAAGACGTGGAAGGCGAAGCGCTGGCCACCCTGGTGGTCAACAAGCTGCGCGGCACCTTGCAGGTTGCAGCCGTGAAGGCGCCTGGCTTCGGCGATCGCCGCAAGGCCATGCTCCAGGACATCGCCATCCTCACCGGTGGCAAGGCCATCACCGAAGATCTTGGCATCAAGCTGGAGAACGTGCAGCTCGCGGACCTCGGCCAGGCCAAGAAGATCACCATCGACAAGGACAACACCACCATCGTCGAGGGCAAGGGCAAGCATAGCGACATCGAAGGCCGGGTGAAGGAAATCCGCGGCCAGATGGAGAAGACCACCAGCGACTACGACCGCGAGAAGTTGCAGGAGCGGTTGGCGAAGCTGGTGGGCGGCGTTGCCGTCATCAAGGTCGGTGCTGCCACCGAAACCGAGATGAAGGAAAAGAAAGCCCGCGTGGAAGACGCGATGCATGCCACCCGCGCTGCGGTGGAGGAGGGCATCGTCCCCGGCGGCGGCGTTGCGCTGATGCGCTGCGCTGATGCCATCGACGCGCTGAAGCTGGAAGGCGACGAGAAGATCGGCGCCAACATCGTGCGGCGCGCTCTGGAAGAGCCTCTGCGTCAGATCGTCGGCAACGCCGGCGAAGAAGGCGCAATCGTTGTCGGCCGCATCCGCGAGTCGAAGGAACACAACTTCGGCTACAACGCGCAGACGGGTAAGTTCGAAGACCTGGTGAAGGCCGGCGTCATCGATCCCACCAAGGTCACGCGCACGGCCCTGCAAAATGCAGGCTCGATCGCGGCCCTGATGCTGACCACTGAAGCCCTGGTAGCCGAGCTTCCGGAAGAGAAGAAGGAACCAGCAATGCCTCACGGCGGCGGCGGCATGGGCGGGATGTACTAAAGGCAGCTACTAGCTACTAGCTTCGAGCTACTAGCTAAAGGCTGGAACAACGACGTAAACGGGTGCCCCACTCAAGCTGGTTTTGCTTGGGTGGGGTTTTCTCATGCGGCACAAATGATGTCAGCATTCAACAAGAATGTTGACCTCCATGGCAGCTGGGGATTCAATGGCGGCCGCCCGAGCCGATACGGACACGGCCTAGCGCCGCTCCTTTCTCGTGCTACAGGCTACAAGCACGTCAAGAACGAATCATCAGGCGATATTGAGAGGAAAAAACAGTGAGCCGGCACGGAGACCTCATCCCGTCTGCCAGCACAACGAACCCTCTATACGGCTGCTAGCAACCGCCTACGGCGACCAGCACCATCTTCCCTCTCGCGCCCGGCCCCTGATGATCTCCGTTGCGCGCGCGCCGCTTCGGCCAGGGGAATCCTCTCGCCGATAACCGGATGCAACGCGCCGCTCTCCAGCCCAGCAATCAGTGCGGCCTGCATCTCTTTGTACTCGGCGTCCGATGCGCTCATCAGCGTCACGCCGCGAATGTCGGCCTCGCGCGCCATCGCATCGCGAGGATTGATCTCGATGGTGCCGCGGTTGCCGATCACCGCGACGCGTCCCTTCTTGGCCAGCACCGTGAGGTCGTGGGCAAGATTCTTGTTGGCCAGCAGTTCAATGATGACATCCACACCGCGCCCTTCGGTCAGCTTCATCAGCTCGTCCAGATAGCCTTCCGTACGAATGATTCAGCACGTGAAGCGCGCCCTGCTCCTTAACCAGCTTCATCCCGTCTTCGCTGCCGGCGGTACCAATGACAACCATGCCCGCCGCGCGCGCCAGTTGCACTGCGGCCGTGCCCACTCCGCCACTGGCGCCATGCACCAGAACGGTTTCCCCAGGCTTCGCGCCGGCACGCTGGAACAGCCCGCGATACGCCGTGCCGTAAGGAACTCCCATCGCCGCGCCCTGCTCAAAGCTGACCCGCTCCGGCAGTCGCTGCACTTTGCCTTCGTCGCACAGCGCCTGCTCGGCATAGGTCCCCGTGACGGACGCGGTGGTATAAACGCGATCACCAGTCTTCAACCGCGTCACGCTCGGCCCCACCGCCATCACCACACCGCCCGCATCGGCGCCCGGCGTGTACGGCAGATTGGGTTTCACAGCATAGGTTCCGGTGCGGATATAGGCTTCCACCGGATTCACGCCCGCGGCATGAACCCGGACCACCACTTGCCCCGGGCCGGGCTGCGGATCAGGCACCTCTTCCAGCTTCAACACCTCAGGGCCGCCGAACTGATGCACGCGAATAGCTTTCACAATTGCCTCCTACAGAAGTACCCTAGGATCTTGGCGCCCAAATGTCCAGCATGCACCATCCGCAAATGGCGGGCTTGACTTGCGCCCGGGCTTGGCTTACTGTGCCGCTAATCTCAACCGAAGGAGAACTGCCGATGCGGCCAACCGGAGTGGCTCTGATTGCGGTTTACCATTTCCTGAGCGCGGTGTTTCTCGTCTTCTTCGCCATGCTGCTGCTGGTGGGTGGGACGGTGCTGCACGCGTTTGGTGGTGGCGCCCACATGACCCCGCTGGGCGGGCTCGGCATGATGGTAGGCGTGGTGGGTGCTGTCTTCTTCGCTCTCTACGCCGTGGTTCACTTCGTGACGGGCTACGGAATCTGGCTCCTGCGCGAGTGGGGACGCATTCTGTCTATCGTGCTGGCCGTGATTTCGCTGCTGTTTTCGCTGCCTGGATTACTGGCGATGGGTATGCATCTGCACCTCTTCTTCGGCGGCTATCGCCTGCTCCGCATCGCCGTCAGCATCCTGATTATCTGGTATCTGCTCCAACCCCAGGTCAAAGCAATCTTTCAGCGAACAGCTCCCGCCACTCCCGTCTCCTAGGCCGCAGAGATTATCACGTTGCGCGGGTTTGCCGACTACCCTCCCGGCTGGGTGCCCCGTTCTAGCCCTCGTTTGGCTAGGGCGGGGTAGTTCCCTGCGTGGACCCGTCATCCCCTTTAGCGACTTCCAAAGCTCGCCCTGCTTCCCTACCCTCCCGGCTGAATCTCCGTGGCCTTGCCGTTGGTAAAGGTGATGCGCAGAGGATGACCGTTGTTGGGGAAGTCGACGATTCGCGGATTCGACGTTCCCGTTCCCTCGGGACTGCCTGCTCCAATGGCAAAGAACGCCTGAAGCTCGTTCATGCCGGGCTTCACTTCGTGGTTGTCGATGGCCTTCCAAACGTCGGCCGGCCAGTGCTTGTAAAGCTGGTGCGGGTCCTGGATAAACAGTATGTCGTCGCTGTAGATCTTGTAGTCGCCCTTGTCGTCCACTCCGATGGGAAACGCGTACTGCTTGCCGTCCTTCTCAAACACCGCCATTACCTGCTTCTGCGATGCCGAACCCGGCGTGCGGTCCAGCACCACATCCTTAATGTCGAGCTTCTCAATCGGCCCCAGCGTTCCCGCCACGTGCTCGAAGTCGCTATGGCCGGCGTAGGAATAGTAAGCGTAGCGATAGCCGTCCCTGACCCAAACCGGCTGCCGCGTCAGCTCTTTCGCGTCCTTCAGGTCCTGGGGATGCAGCTTCTTCGGCGTCACATAGTAGTCAGGATCGAGCGCGACCTCCGCCGGCTTCGCCATCGCCAATCCCGCCTTGCGCTCGCGGAAGGTCAGATACAAGTTGATGCTCGCCGCCACGATGGCAACCAGCACGACAATCTGAATGGTCCTGGTGGTCTTCGACATGTAGGTAATTAGATGTTGGATCAGCGCACTGGAATTCTGGCTCGCCCGCCCAAGTGTATTTCAACAACCATCGCGGCTTTAGAGACTGTGTCGCAACCCAGAATAGAGTCTGTTCGTGAGACAAACATCTGGAATTAGCGCAAATTCAGCCGCGCAGCGGCGAGATATGAAGTTAGCCGGGGCCGTGAGGCTCCGGTCAAAGTGAGAAATGGTGTGAGCCGCAGAGCGGCGACACCGGGTCGCGACACACAGCACCCAAATCGGTTTCATTTGACCCGAATGCTATTATGCTCCGCGGGAGAATTCATGTATTTCGAACAGTTCTATCTTGGATGTCTGGCCCACGCCTCTTATATGCTCGCCTCGGAGGGCGAGGCCATCGTCGTCGATCCGCAGCGTGATGTCGAGATTTACCTGGAAGCGGCACAGAAACAGAACGTCAAAATCCGCCACATCTTTGAGACCCATCTGCATGCCGACTTTGTCTCCGGCCATAAGGAACTGGCGGCGCGGACTGGCGCCACCATCTACATGGGCAAGGCCGCTGGAGCCACTTTCGCCCACGTTCCCGTGGAAGACGGTTTTCAGCTACAGGTCGGCAAGATCCGCATCGACGCCTTCGAAACTCCCGGCCACACCCCGGAAAGCATCTCGCTTGTGATTACTAATGAGGTGCAGTCGCAAACTCCCTGGGCCGTGCTGACCGGCGACACTCTGTTCATCGGAGACATTGGGCGTCCTGACCTGTCGAAGACCCACACCCCGCAACAACTCGCCGGCCTGATGTACGACTCGCTCCACCAAAAGCTCATGACGTTGCCGGATGACGTGCAGGTCTATCCCGCGCACGGTGCCGGATCGCTGTGCGGCCGCAACATGCGCGCCGAGCGCTCGTCGACGATCGGCACTGAGCGCCTCACCAACTACGCGCTCCAGATCAAGGGCCGCGACGAATTCATCCGCCAAATGACCAGCAACCTGCCGGCCCGTCCTGATTACTTTCTGGAGGACGCAGCCATCAACCGCGCCGGAGCTACGCCGCTGACGGAATTGCCGCCGTTGAATCCGATTGCCGCCGCCGAGCTCAATACCATGCTGAGGCGCGGCGCGGTTGCCCTCGACGTTCGTCCCACCGATCAGTTTGCCGCCGGCCACGTGCCCGCTTCCATCAACATTGCACTCTCCGGCCAGTTTGCCTCGTGGGCCGGCGCCGTCCTCGGCCTGTCGTCGCGGCCGGTGCTGATTGCAGAAGCCTCTGCCCAACGGGACGAGGCCCGTCTTCGCCTCGCTCGCGTCGGAATCGAAGATGTTGCGGGCTATCTCGACGGCGGCCCGGCTGCATGGCAGCAAGCGGGACTTCCCTTGCAGTCGTTGCCCCAAATTACGGTCCAGGAACTCGAGGCTCGCTTGCAAGGCAATGCCCTGCCCGTGCTGGATGTCCGCCGCGAGGGCGAATGGGAAGCTGGCCACATCAACGGCGCCGAATGGTATCCGCTGGACCGCTTCAAGGCTGCTCTGCCCGCGATCAAACCCGATCAGCCGATCGCCATCCACTGCGCCGGCGGTTATCGCAGTGTGATCGCGTGCAGCCTGCTGCAACGCGCGGGCTACCACAACATCATCAATGTGCTCGGCGGCTTCGATGCCTGGCGCAAGGCGCAACTGCCGGCGGAGACCGGCGCAATGGTGAGCGCTTAACCGCAGTCAACGCGATCCTCGGTTGTAACAAGGCACGACTTTCCTCTTGGCGTGTGCGTGGCTCTGCTGACATTCTTCCGTCACCCTCGCCATGCAGGGGTAGGGCGAGCAATTTTGAAATACCGGCAATCGAGTCCCGCAAAATGGGACGGCGACAGGATAGCCCAGCACGCAGCGGGGCTCCCGGTTCGCTCGCTCTTTGGCGAACTGGGGAGGCGGAGTGCTGGGTCAGGCCGCCGAAGTACTCGAGTCCCGTAGCGACGACACGGTTCTCCCACATACTCTTCAGCCGTGCCGAACCATGTGCTAGGGAAATCATGGCCTTGAACGGCCCTGAAGGTAAAACAAAAAACACGCACTAAAAAAGGAGAAATACTATGCCTCTTCAAATCGGTGACATCGCGCCGAACTTCGAAGCTCAAACCACCCAGGGCCCAATCCGCTTCCATGACTGGATTGGCGACTCCTGGGCTATCTTGTTTTCTCATCCCAAGGACTTTACCCCGGTATGCACCACCGAACTGGGATACATGGCGAAGCTGAAACCCGACTTCGACAAACGTAACGTCAAGATCATCGGCCTCAGCGTCGATCCCGTTGACAACCATGCGCGCTGGGCCAACGACATCAAGGAAACCCAGGGTCACGCGCCAAATTATCCCATGATCGGCGACACCGATCTCAAGATCGCGAAGCTCTACGGCATGCTGCCCGCCAGCACATCCGGGACCAGCGAAGGCCGCACGGCCGCCGACAACATGACCGTTCGCAACGTCTTCGTCGTCGGTCCCGACAAGAAGGTCAAACTCATCCTCGTCTACCCCATGACCACGGGCCGCAACTTCGACGAAGTGCTGCGCGTGATCGACTCGCTGCAATTGACCGCGAAACACAAAGTCGCGACCCCGGTGAATTGGCAGGTGGGTGACGACGTTATCATCTCAGGTTCGGTCTCTGACGAAGACGCCAGGAAGATCTATCCCGACGGCTGGAAAGCGCCTCGCCCTTATCTACGGATTGTGCCCCAGCCCAAGGCCTAGGGAATCTCTGACTAAGTGTTGCTTTGAAAGGGACCGCCTTTCAGGCGGTCCGCAAAGTCGAGCACATGAACCTGGCTTTAGCCGCTGAGGGAATACCAACTGGCTTAATCAGATCCTTTAGAGCCTGGCCTGAGCTTGCCCGAAGGTGCGCCATCACAGGCCGTTTGAATTGTCGTCGCGAGTTGGCGCCTTCAGAGTCTGCGCGAACTCGACTTGTCCGATTGCGGTGGAACGCGAAGCATCGCGACTGGCTGCAATCCAGCCGCGCAGCGGCGGCATGAAGTTAGCCCGGCGCGTAAGCGCCTGTTACGAAACGCCGTTCGCGGCTGCATCGGTGGAACAATTCGCAACGAACAGCGCGCCAGAGGCGCGAAATAGTCTAGCCCAGCACGCAGCCGCAGGCGGAGTGCTGGGTAGAGCGGAAGAACTTGCCGAGTCCCGTAGGGACGACAGGGTTTCGTAACAACCTCGTAAGCGCCGGGTGGCATGGGTTCAGTCGTGCCCATAAGCCTTGTTTTTGTCATCCCAAGCGGCCTTCAGAGTCTGCGCGAACTCGACTTGTCCGATTGCGGTGGAACGCGAGCATCGAAACTGGCTGCCATACTAGCCCCGCGGCGGCGGCATGAAGTTAGCCCGGCGCGTAATCGCCTGTTACGAAACGCCGTTCGCGGCTGCATCGGTGGAACAATTCGCAACGAACAGCGCGCCAGAGGCGCGAAATAGTCTAGCCCAGCACGCAGCCGCAGGCGGAGTGCTGGGTAGAACGGAAGAAATTGCCGAGTCCCGTAGGGACGACAGGGTTTCGTAACGACGTCGTAAGCGCTGGGTGGAATGGGAAATTGAGCCGAGCCGCGGCGCGGCGACACGCTTCTCGCACCCACTTTTCAGGCCGCGGAACGATCTGCTTTTAGGTTCTTCCGCAGCCGGTAATATCCGATAATCAACCATGGCAACCAACCCCGCGCCCTTCGATCTTCAGCCAACCCTAACGGGCAAACTCCTGGAACTCAGGCCGCTCCGGCCCGACGACTTTCCCGCCCTCTACGCCGTCGCTTCCGATCCCCTGATCTGGGAGCAACACCCGGCGAAAGACCGTTGCCAGGAAAACGTCTTCCAGCAGTTCTTTCAGAAGGCTCTTGATTCCGGCGGAGCCTTCGTCGCTATCGATCGCGAAGATGGCCGCGTCATTGGCACCTCGCGCTTCCACGACTACCACGCCGAAAGAAATCAGATCGAGGTCGGCTACACCTTTCTCGCCCGGTCGCACTGGGGAGGTGCGTACAACCGCGAGATGAAAGAGCTCATGCTGCGGCATGCCTTCAACTATGTCGAGCGCGTCGTCTTCTTGGTTGATCCCAAGAACTTCCGCTCGCAGCGCGCCGTGGAAAAGATCGGCGCCCTTCGCGCAGGATCGCGGCAAAACTCCGAAGGCCGCGACAGTTTCGTCTACGAAATCACCGCCCCGGCCTTCGCTAAAATCTTCGGATAACGACTGACCGCAAGATGGGCAAGAACAGTGCAGCGGTCTACAGGGATCGTCCGGCACACCGATTCGCGGCTACTGGCCCCGAATGTTGCCGTAAGTTCAAACCCTGCTGCACGTTGCGGCCAGGGTCTAGCCCGGACATGGGGTCACTCCCCTGATTCCGTTCTGCTTTCGTCACTTGTTCCCTCATTCCCGCAACCTATAATCAAACTGCTCTGGACGAAAAAGTATCCGCCGGATCGCGTCTCGCACTGGTTGCGCAGATAGAGCGGGGTGTCCTACGTGTGTGGGAGACACCGCTGCGCCAGTGGGATATCCGAAAGCTTGTTCGCATGGCGATCCCGTTCCCCGCTAACTGCGGTGGAAGCCATCCGCGCCGCCTTTCCTCGCACTCTTATAGTGCGAGTGCCCCACTGCTCGGCTGCGCTCCGGGCGCGCTACAGCCGCTTTGGCTTGTGTGGGAGACTCGACGAGCGTCTGTCACCATCGCCCTGCTCTTGCTGCTGAGCCTCACTCTCCACGCGGTTCCGCAGAACTCCACCTTTCGCAAACAGCAGGCCCGCGAGCAATTCGACAAGGCTGAGCAGATGCGCGAGGCCCTGAACGGCCAGCCCGCCGACGAGCGCACCCGCAAGGACTTCCAGCACGTAGCCGACGCTTATCGCAAGGTCTACTACGTCGCTCCCGCGTCCAGCAAAGCTGACGCCAGCGTAATCGCCGTCGCCGAGATCCTGGCCGAGATGGGTCGCCAGTTTCAGCCCGGCGAGAAAGACTTGCGCGCTGCCATCGGCGAATATGAGTTCCTGCGCCGCGAGTATCCCGGCAGCAAGTATCGCTTCCAGGCGTTATTCACCATCGGCCAGATTTACAAGGAAGACCTGGGCGACGACGATGCCGCGCGCCAGACCTTCGAGGACTTCCTCAAGCACTATCCTCGCAACTCGCTGGCGCCGCAGGCCAAACAAGCTCTGGCGGAGTTGAATCACCCTCCGCCGCCGGCCGCTGCTCCGGCCCCGCCACCGGTCGAAGAAGCCCATGCTCCCGCGAAGTCGGAGCCTCCCGCTACAGTCAGCGAGACGCCCATCCCGCCCACACCCGTCTCGGCCACATCCTCAGCCACAATAAAGAAGAAGCCCGGCCTCATTCTGGTGACTGGAATCCGGCACTGGTCGACGCCCGATTACACCCGCGTCGCCATTGATCTCGACAGCGAAGTGAAGTACGAAGCCGGTCGCGTGCCCAATCCCGATCGCATCTTCTTTGACCTGTCGGATACCAAGCTGGCCTCAGTGCTGGTGGGCAAGATCTTCGACGTGCAGGACGGCTTCCTCAAGAAGATTCGCGTGGCCCAGTACCAGCCGGGCGCAACCCGCGTGGTGCTGGATGTTGCCGACGTCTCCGACTACTCGGCCTTCCTGCTGCCCAATCCCTATCGCCTCATCATTGACATTCACGGCCGCCAGTCGCAGTCGCAGACGCTGATTGCCAAAGCCAATGCCGCCCCGGCCGCCGCCGGCGACGACCGATCGATCACCACCGTCTCCAACGAAAAGTCCTACCGCTCGGTTGAGAAGGCCAACGAAGCCACGAAGCCCGCAACCTCAGCCAACGCGAAGAAGCTCGCCGCTTCGAGCGAGACGACGAACTCGACCTCGCAGCCCGCGCCGTCCACCACTGCCGCATCGTCGAAGCCGCTGCCTCCCAAGGTCATCGTCGATGACGACGATGACGATGCTGTCCCCGTCGCCAGCACCAAACGAAGCACCGCTGCGGAATCCAATCCTCCTGACCCGCTCTTCTCAGGCCCAAAAGACACCAGCGGGCCGGAGCTGAAGGCGACCACTCAGCCCACGACTGCTCCAACCGCCGTGGCCGTCGCTCCTCGCGCTTCCAAGAAAACCGCGAAGAACAGCACCACCACCGCCGCCGCAACCGGCCACGAAGCTGAACCCACCTCCTTCGGCGATCGCAGCCTCACCCGCACCCTCGGCCTGAAGATCGGACGCATCGTGCTGGACGCCGGTCACGGCGGCCACGATACCGGAACCATCGGCCCCGACGGCCTGATGGAGAAAGACCTGGTCCTCGACGTCACCCTGCGGCTGGGTCGCCTGCTGGAGACCCGGCTGGGCGCCGATGTCATCTACACTCGCGACGACGACACCTTCATTCCCCTGGAGACGCGGACGGCCATCGCCAATCAGCATCAGGCCGATCTCTTCATCTCCGTCCACGCCAACTCCAGCAGCGATCCCACCGCCCGCGGCGTCGAGACCTACTTCCTCAACTTCACCTCCAATCCCGAGGCCCTGGAAGTAGCCGCCCGCGAAAATGCGGTGTCGCAGAAATCGATCTTCGAGCTTCAGGACCTGGTGAAGAAGATCACGCTGAAGGACAAGATCGACGAATCGCGCGAGCTGGCCACCGATGTTCAGCAATCTCTCTACACCGGGCTGTCCTCAAAGCACTCCACGCTGAAGGACCGTGGCGTGAAGAAAGCACCGTTCGTGGTGCTGATCGGCGCAAACATGCCCAGCATCCTGGCCGAAATCTCCTTTGTCTCCAATCCCACCGACGAAGCCAAGCTGGAAACTCCCGACTACCGCGAGAAAATTGCCGAGTCGCTTTACCGAGGCATAGCCAAGTACGCCGGAGGCCTAAGCGGCGTCAAAGTGGCGACCAAATTCAACAAGGATGCGAGTCAGTAGCCGTGAGCCGTGAGCCGTGAGCCGTGAGCGAGCTGCGAGCCGCGAGCCGCGAGCTAGCGTCAAGTTGGAAGTTCATTGCGCAACTAGAGGTTTGCGTCAGGGCACGGCTTCACTGGCCGCTGAAAAAGTCGGTTATCGAAGGCCTCGTGTCAGGGCACGACCTCGGGTCGTGCCGATAAGCCCCTTTTATTTTTGTCATCACGAGGAGGCCTTTAGGCCGACGAGGGATCTGCTTTTCGACTTTTTCGGCGGCCTCTTGAGTCGTGCCGACCAATGCGCCCGAGAAAACATGGCCTTCAGGCCTGAAGCGAAAATAGCAGCAGCATCAAATCGTCAAACGCCTCCGGATCGCGGAGCCCGCAGGGCGTCATTTGTGTTAGCCGTGGGCGTCAGCCCGCGGTCGCATCCGCAAACCAAAATCCGAGCCCCTTCAGGGGCGGCACGTCGGCTCGGGGCTCGCAGCTCTCTCCTGGAAACTTTGTCCCTCACGCCGTAGTCTAATAATGTAGGACGAACACCCTCTTCCAGATGAAACGCTTTTCTATAGCAATCCTGACCTCGCTGTGGCTTTGCGCCTTCGCCGTCGCGGCTGACAATCCCGCGCTTCTGCCGAAGGCCTTCGCCGGCTGGATTCAGACCGGCCAGCCGCAAACCACTGCTAGCGCTGCCCAGGCCGACGCTGCCTATCCCGCAGTCCTGACCGAATACGGTTTCATCGACTCCGAGACCGCAACCTACACCCGCGATGACGGGCGCAAGCTCACCCTCAAGGCCGCTCGCTTCAACGATGCCACCGGAGCTTACGGAGCCTTCACCTTTTACCGCCAGCCGGCGATGACCAGCGAGGAAATCGGCACCAAGGCCGCCTCGGCCAACAACCGCATTCTCTTCTTCCGCAGCAACGTCCTGGTCGACGCCAACTTCGATCATGTGACCGAGATGTCCGCATCCGAGTTGCGCGAGCTTGCCGGCTTGCTGCCTTCGGCCAAGGGTTCGGCCGACAACCTGCCCACGCTGCCCGAATACTTGCCCAAGAAAGACGCAGTAGCTAACTCGGCCAAGTACATTCTTGGACCGCAGGCGTTGCTCGCCGCCAAGTCTCCGCTCACCGCCGAGCAGGTTGACTTCAGCCACGACCCCGAGCTCCTGATGCAGGATTACTCGTCGAAGGACGGCGGCCTGACGCTGACCTTGCTTGACTATCCCACGCCGCAGATCGCCGGCGAGCGTCTGCGTGCGTTGCAAAACGCGCAGCCGACGAAGCCGAATTTTCTCGCGCGACGCACCGGCCCCATTCTCGACATCGTCACCGGAGCCATCAACAGCAGCGACGCGCAAACCCTTCTCAACTCCGTGAACTATGAAGCCGAGGTCACGTGGAATGAAGCGACCAGCGTCAGCAAACGCGACAACATCGGCAATCTGATTGTCGCCGTCTTCGCTCTCATCGGAATTATTTTGTTGATTTCCCTCATCTTCGGAGTTTTCTTCGGAGGCATTCGTATCCTGGCGAAGCGGGTTTTTCCCAATAGGGTCTTCGACCGGCCCGAAGAAATCGAGATCATCCAGCTCCACCTCGGGGAGCCACGCGAGCGCTAAGCTGCTGAAACCAAGCTTGTTAGTAGATAAATGGGAAATTCAGATGAATTTCAGGGTTTTGTGTGAATTCTGGCAATCCACTGCAAGTCATTGAAAATACAGCAATTTAAGTCCCAAAAAACGCTTGACACGCACTTTCCTGAACCCTAGTATTTGTTCCAGAAAGTTTTGACGGCCTAGCCTCCGTTGGAACTATTCTCCCTTGAAGAGAAGGCCGCCCTGTTGCCGGGTGGCCTTTTCGTTTGTGCGGAATCGCCGCAATCCATCTTCAGCTGTGGGAAAGTCGTCGCTGTTGTGGAAAAGAGAAATCATTTTCACCACAGAGGCACAGAGGGCACGGAGTTTTTTCTTAGGCTCACTTCGATCAGCTTGCAGCGGTGCTACACTCATTCGCTTCACGACATTCTGAGGCTCACGATGCGCCGATTGCTCTTACTTCTGCTACTGCTGCCTCTTCCTCTCATCTCGCAAGTCAAGATTCTGATGCCGGTGGTTGTGAAGGACGCCGCTGGCAAACCCGTCACCGATCTGAAGCTTTCTGATTTCCAGGTTAGCGGACCTAAGTTTTGACCATAAAACTCCGTGCCCTCCGTGCTTCCGTGGTGAATAAACTCACCGTGACCTTGGCCTCAATTTAAAACCTAAAATTGAGATTCCAACCTCACCATCTCATTTATAATCACCAGGATTTTCGCGCAAGAAGCGCCTGGAGGCATGGCATGGGTCGTCCGGTGTTGCATTTCGAAATTGGGTGTCGCGACAAAGCGCGCGCCGCGGAATTCTTCGGCAAGCTATTCGATTGGAACACACAGGAGTCAGGACCGGCGACCATGATCGACACCGCCGCGGGCGCCGGCATCAACGGCCACATCACCGCCTTGGGTCACGAACCCAACAACTACGTCACCGTCTACGTCGGCGTGGACGATGTGCAGGCCTATCTCGACAAAGCAGTGTCTCTGGGCGGCAAAGCCTTGTTGCCGGTCATCACCATCCCGCAAGGCGAGTTTTCCTGGTTCGCCGACCCCGATGGCAACACCATTGGCTTGTTTAAGCCGTCAAAGTAATGCAGCGCCGAGGTTGGCGCGTCAGTCCAGTAAACCGAGCTGCAACTTATTAGATGCCATCTCATCAATGCTTTGTGTCAGGGCACGGCTTCAGCCGTGCCGAAAGTTGCTGCCAAATCGTGGGCTTTAGCCCCTGCGGTACCTTTATGAGATGCGCTTATTAGAAGCGTTCGGCTCGCCGAACTCACCATTCCCAGACGAAGGAGCTCAACATGGCAGTCAACCCAATTCCCGATGGATTCCACACCGTCACCCCCTACCTCACCCTGGACGACCCGGGCGCGGTGATCGACTTTCTGAAGAAAGCCTTCGACGCGACCGAGACCTACGCCATGCGCGATTCCAGCGGCAAGGTCCGCCATGCCGAGGTCAAAGTCGGCAACTCAATCATCATGCTCGGTGGAGCGCAAGGCGAGTGGAAGGCGCGTCCCAGCAACTTCTATCTCTACGTCGAAGACGTGGACGCGGTTTACAAGAAGGCCATCGCAGCCGGCGGAAAGTCCATCAGCGAGCCTGCCAATCAGTTCTACGGCGACCGCCATGGCGGCGTGACCGACCCCCAAGGCAACGGCTGGTGGATTGCCACTCACGTCGAAGATGTTTCTCCTGACGAACTGGAGCGTCGCGCCAAAGCCCAGCAGCACTCTCAGCCGGGCGCCACAGAAACGAAAAAGTAGATATGGCGTCCTGAGCCTTAACTTTGCTGCGGAGCTGGGAGCTTTACATAAGATTTGTCATCACGAGGAGGCCTTCAGGCCGAAGAGGGATCTGCTTTTGAGCTTTTGGGCGGCCACTTCACCCGTGCCGAACCGCCCGCTAACGAAACATGTCGCTTAGGTCCTGCTAGCCGCGCCGGGAACCCATTGGCGGAAGTGCGTTCCCGGTTGTTATAATTCACCTGCCGCAGTCCTCAACACTCAGCGATTTCCGCTCCGTGGCCAGGTAGCTCAGCTGGTAGAGCGCAGCCCTGAAAAGGCTGGCGTCGGCGGTTCGATTCCGTCCCTGGCCACCATTAAATCAATCACTTGCACGGGTAATAATATATTTGGCTGACCTACCATGGGAGAATGCCCGGATATTTCACTTTGAGCTTGTCGGCGAGATCAGGGTCTCGCTCGTGTTCGCCGATGGTGACGGTAAACGGGATCAGGTACAGGCGGCGCCGAATCGCGGACCGCGACATCGAGATGTGCCGTCCTTTGAGCACCGTTCTTATAGTTCGTAGTCACTTGGCGCCTCTCCGAGAATATTCACTCGCGGAACCGATCTTCCAGCCATTAGGCAAGTTCATGAGGGGCGACATGCACGCCGTTATTATCGTTCGGGCCGAAACAAGGCGAGGGGCCGGGTGGATGGAGCTCGCCGGATTCATCCGGTCTGGGAACCCAGTCAGAGCCAACAACAAATGGACGCCTACGCCGATGCTCTGACGCAAGTGATCCTGGACATCTCCGGCTACTTCGCACCCTAGCAGGCTACTGAAAAAGGCGAATGTCGGCTAAGTATTCGAGCCAAAACTCGGAACTTTGGTTGAAGGGCCTTCATCTATCGGAATTCGCTAGTCTTGCCACTCCGAACCGAATGCAGCGTCCGGCGCCGGCCTTAGTCTCTGACCGTGAGGGTGCGCGATTGTCGGCAAAGTTCAAGGTGCTTTGGGTGCTGGCCCGTGGGCTGGTGTCTGGAACGCGCGCACGACCTCGACTCCGGCTTTTGCCAGACTGAGAGACTTTGGGAAGAGAATGCTAGCAATCGCTTCTCCTAGATGCAGGAGCGCCGCCTTCTGGTTCTCGGTCAGCGCTGGGAGTGATTGCGTGCTTGGCTTAGATTGTTGGCTGGTCGGGGAACTGACGCTTAAGGTTTTCTGGGACAAGCGGTACATGCGCAAGCTTGCCCCGGCGTCTTGGTTGGCAAGTGGAACCGTCGACAACTTCTCTGCCGCAATTACCGCCGCCCGATCATTCGGACTCACTTGATGTAGGATTCCGAGGTCAGCGCGTGCGCCTGAATAGTTGCCCTGAAAGGTCTTAACGACGGCCATCGCGGCATAGATCTGCGGGGCAGCGACCGGGCCCGCCTTCGAAAGAGACAGCGCTTTCTGTAGTGCCTCGTCGGCGTCAGTCAGATGCTGCACGTAATCCGTCACAAATAGCTGGCTCGCTCCCATATTCAAGAGCATGCGCGCATAGTCTGTATTGGCCAGCCCGAGGAAGTAGTAGAGCATCTGGTTTTGTTGGCTTTCACTAAACTCTGCCAACTCCCCCGTCACTTGCTTGATGATCTCCTGATACTCGCCCATTGCGGCGGCCCACTGCTGCTTGCTCTCATATTGCAAGGCAACGCTGGCATGGTCGTTGGCCATGTTGAGCGTCGCGGTATCTGAGTCGGGCGCAAGAATCTGGCCCAAATTGTGAGGTTGAGAGTTCTGGGAGAAGGCATTGGCCGTCACGCAGAGGGTGAGCAGCAGTACCGAGGCTTGGCGCATGATATACATCATCGTATGCGCTGTGCTTCAAATTACAACGGGAAATTCGACTAATTCGGCGAGATCTTTGGGGGCTGATGCCGCGCCGGGCTTGCTCACGACGCCTTTATTGATGACGAGCCTGTGTCTGGGTTGGTCTGGGAGATCACACCGTAGGTGGGCTTCTTAGCCTTCGGTGGGCGTTCCATTGCCGGGAGACCTCCATAGCGTAAGCAATCCCTGTCGCCAGGATTACTTGCGCAATGGCCTGATTACAACAGTTGTCTTGAAAAGAACAACTCGCATGGGTTTCGAGCTTGCATTTTCCATGAACCCCGTTCATGATTTCGGGGCGCCACGCAGGAGCCAATGAATGACTAGTTTCCGCAAAGACATCCAGATTGTAGTGTTAACCATGGTTGCAGTTGTCGTGTTTGCCGGTGCAGCCCTTAGCCCAGCATCCGCACAAAACCGCTACGAATCCGTTTACAACGGACACAGGATTATCTATCCAGCATCCAGCATCCCCGTGCCCGGTCGCCCTCACACCAACTACTTTTTCGTTGACTCGGACCAAATGCAACCGAACCCCGATCCGGGCGATGAAACCCCAGGCTCAGTTGCCTGCGTATATAAGTTGGTAACGGGACCGACCGGCTGCCCGATCGCCACCAGCACAACCGTGCCCAACGGTGGTATTGGCGCCATTGCCATCGTGGACGCCGGTTACTATCCGACCGCGCAGTCCGACTTGGACGCCTTTGACTCCTACTTCGGTATTCCGGCTACCACCATTACGCAGGTCTGGCCTGGCCCGATACGGCCACCCGTTTACGGGGATTGGGAGGTCGAGGAGGCATTAGATATCGAGTGGTCTCACGCCATGGCGCCGCAGGCCAAGCTGTTCCTGGTGGTATCGGCCCTGTGTACAAGCCAGGCGTGCGACACCGATCCGACCTGGCAAGCGGTGCAGCTCGCCGGGACTCTAGTGGCCCAGAACGGCGGCGGCGTGGTGAGCATGAGCTTTGGCGATGCGGAGATTCCGCAGGAAACTGGCTTTGATCAATACTTCACTACCCCGGGAGTCGTCTATTTTGCAGCCTCCGGCGATGGGGGACTTGGCGTGAGCAGCTATCCGGCAGCGTCACCGAACGTTGTAGCGGTTGGAGGAACCTATTTTAACCGCAACAACAACGGAGATTTCACCTCCGAGCAGTACTACACCGGCGGCGGTGGGGGAGACATTAGTCCTTACGAGTCGCGTCCCAGCTATCAGAATGGCATTGCCAGCATCGTAGGAACCCAGCGCGGCTATCCTGATGTCGCTTCCGACTTTTGTTGCACTGCCATTTACCTCCAGGGCTGGGGTTCCGTCGGAGGTACCAGTTGGGCGTCGCCTACCTTCGCTGGTATTGTGAACGCGGCCGGCAGCCGGCAACAATCGTCCTCGGCTGAGCTCACCATGATGTACGGCGACATGAACAGTCCCATCAAGTACCATGCTGACTTCAACGACATTACCACCGGTGATTCGCGTTGCAAAGTTGGTTGGGACCTGTGCACCGGCATCGGTTCCGCCCATACTTACGCCGGCAAGTAACCAACGAAGGCTCCCCGGATGGAGTGCCGGTAGCGCATGCCGAAGTGGCGGCGATCTCGAACGCCGTGGCCTGTCGAGGCGACATGAGATTAAATCGATAGACCGAGCCGGGCGCCTCGATTGTGACCATTGGAATCGGCCGAGACTGCTTTCATCACCGACCTCACCGCAGGACCACACAAGATCCTCGACTAGAGGAAACGCGTGAAACTCGACTCGGCCAGTGGAGACGTATATCGTGCCCGGCAGATGAGAAGGCACTCCCTTACTGCCGCCGTCTAGCCGAGTAGGAAACGAAAATGTAGCATCTAGCTGGCGTTATATCCCCCATTACACTTATTGAGGGTCAATGAGCGCTATTGCCTGATTTTCAACAAACTGCCCCTTTCTCTTGGCGCTCAGCCGAGAGCCGGTTGTAGAATGCTAGCCGTCGTAAGCTGGCAACCGTCTAAGGGTGCATCGGGTCAGAAAGACTACAGGCCATCAAGTCCAATCCCAGAGAAGATCCGTCGGGGAGGGAGCCGTGCGCACTGCGTCCCGTTGGCCATTTGAAAAACTAGGGCTACCAAAAATAGCTTGGCTCATCTTAGGGTCCTGTGCCTTAACGGCGATTCCCTTGCCTGCCCAAACTCTAACCGCGCTTTACAGCTTTTGCGGGCAACCCAACTGCACGGACGGCGAGGTCCCTTACGCGGGGCTGGTGCAGGCCACCGACGGCAACTTCTATGGGACGACCAACGAGGGCGGAGCCAATGGCCTCTTCGGCACGGTCTTCAAAATCACCCCAAGTGGCACGCTAACCACCCTGTACAGCTTTTGCTCTCAACCGAACTGCACGGACGGCGAGCTCCCCTACGCGGGGCTGGTGCAGGCCACCGACGGCAACTTCTACGGGACAACCTCCGGAGGCGGAGCTGTCTACTACGACGGCACGGTCTTCAAAATCACCCCAAGCGGCACGCTGACCACCCTGTACAGCTTTTGCTCTCAACCGAACTGCACAGACGGCACTGAGCCTTCCGCACTGATACAAGCCACTGACGGAAACTTCTACGGCACCACCCTGTATGGTGGGAGCAACAAATCCTGCACGGATGCCGGATGTGGCACGGTCTTCAAAATCACGCCCAGCGGCACCCTAACCACGCTACATAGTTTCAATGGCCTTGACGGCTTCTTGGGTTACATCGCCGGGTCGGCGCAGGCTTTGGTGCAAGCTACCGACGGCAACTTCTACGGAACCTCTCCTTTGGGTGGCAACCAAGGCTGCGGCAATGGCACGGGAGGCGGCTGCGGCACGGTCTTCAAAATCACCCCGGGGGGCACCTTCACCCAGCTCTACAGCTTTTGCTCTCAAGCCAACTGCACCGACGGCTTTTACCCTCTGGCTTCTCTCGTGGAAGGCACGGATGGGAACCTCTATGGGACGACGGCATTTGGTGGGTCCGGCGGCTACTGTGGTGTTTCTCCAGGAGGCTGTGGCACGGTCTTCAAGATCACCCCCAGCGGCACCCTGACCACTCTTTATAGCTTCTGTCTTCAAAGTAATTGTCCTGATGGCCTTAACGTTTATGCCGGGCTGGTCCAAGCCACCGATGGGAACTTCTATGGGACAACCCAATCGGGCGGGGCGAACTACTCTGGCACGATCTTCCAAATCACCCCCAGGGGCACGCTGACCACGCTTTACAGCTTTTGCTCTCAACCCAGCTGCGCCGATGGAGGTCACCCGCTTGCGGGGCTGGTGCAAGCCACCGATGGAAACTTTTACGGGACAAATAGCGCATTCGGAGGCAACTGCCAAGAGAATGGCCAATGCGGCACGGTCTTTCGTCTGTCAACGGGACTCAGTCCGCTCCCCTGGCAATTCGTTCCCCTGACCCCGTGCCGCGTGGTTGATACGCGCACTCCCAACGGCGAGTTTGGTGGCCCGCCGCTCCAGGCTGGCACATATCGCAACTTCCCGCTCCCGCAAGGATCCTGCAACATCCCCGCGAACGCCGCAGCTTTCTCCTTGAATGTCACGGTTGTTCCTCCACCGGGCGGCATACTGGGATACCTGACTATCTGGCCCACAGGCAAGACACAGCCTCTTGTTTCAACCATGAACTCGCCCGATGGCCGCACCAAGGCCAACGCCGCGGTTGTTCCCGCAGGAGGCGGGGGCTCGGTAAGCGTTTATGTGACCGACACCACCAATCTGGTGCTGGATATCGACGGATATTTCACACCGGTCAGCAGCTCTACCCTGGCTTTCTATTCGTTGCCGCCGTGCCGCGTGATCGACACGCGCGGTTCTGATGGAGCGCTGGGCGGCCCTTATTTGAATGGAGACCAGGAACGCGACTTCCCCGTCTTGGAAAGCTCCTGCATTCCATCAGGCCCCAATATAAAAGCCTATTCGATGAACTTCACTGTAGTGCCTGTGCACAGCACGCTAGGATATCTGACCGTGTGGCCCACGGGCGAAACCATGCCCGTGGTCTCGACCTTGAACAACCCGACCGGAACTGTGGTAGCCAATGCGGCCATAGTGCCTGCGGGTAGCGGAGGGAAGATATCGGCCTATCCCAGCAACAACACCCAGCTGATCGCGGATATCAACGGCTATTTCGCGGCTGCCGGACAGGGCGGGCTCTCACTCTATCCCGTCGTCCCCTGTCGCGTGCTGGACACGCGCCAGAACAACGGCCGGCCTTTCATGGGACAGAAGGTAGTGAACGTGGTAGGCAGCCCTTGCGCCCCGCCGAGCAGCGCCCAGGCCTATGTCTTCAACGCGACGGTGGTGCCGCCGGGCACCATGCCCTATCTCACGTTGTGGCCTGACGGGCAGCAGCAACCGGTTGTCTCGACGCTGAATGCTTATGACGGCTTTATCACGTCGAACATGGCCATCGTTCCGACGACGAATGGCTCGATCGATGCCTACGCGGCTGGACTAACGCAGCTGATCCTGGACATTTCGGGCTATTTCGCGCCGTAGAAATAGGAGCCTTGCATCCGCGTGGTCCCAGTGACACGGTTCTAGGCTCAAGAGCCTGAGTCGGCTTCTTTTTGGTACCATACCGCTCATCCCCTATGCCGGAGCCAACCGTGCACCTATCCTTACGATCCCTGGTTGCGGTCCTGTTCGTGGCATTGCTCACCACCGTTGTTTCAGCGGGCAATACCAAGCCAGCGGCGAAGCAGGACTCATCCAACGACCCGCGCCTGGCAGGCGCATTCCGCCGCCCCGCCGAGAACGGCTGGACCTATGTCCACCTCGCCGGCAACCCTTCGCAGATCGGTTTTCAGCATGGCTATCTGCTGGCGCCGCAGATCGAAGATGGGTTGCGCGTCGAAAAAATCGAGCTGCCGCACGATAACCAAAAAGACTGGCAGTTCTTCCGCGATGCCGCCCAGAATATGATGTGGCCTCACATCGAGACGGAATACCGCGAAGAGCTCCAGGGCATCACCGATGGCGCAAACGCCGCCGGCGTGAAGCTCGACCTGTGGGACGTGGTCGCCCTGAACGCGTTCCCCGAGTGGAGCTACTATGTCGCCGAATACAACAAGCAACATGGCATCAAGCCCGCGCCTTCGGCGACTCCGGCCGAGCATTGCAGCGCCTTCGTCGCCACTGGCAGCTACACCAAAGACGGCCGTGTCGTCATCGCGCACAACAACTGGACCAGCTATCTTGACGGTGAACGTTGGACCATCATCTTCGACATCGTGCCGGCGCACGGCGAGCGCTTCATCATGGATGGCTTCCCGGGAGTGATCCACAGTGCCGATGACTTTGGCATCAACTCTGCCGGAATCGTGATCACGGAGACCACCATCAGCGGGTTCTTCGGATACGACCCCAACGGCATACCGGAGTTTGTGCGCGCCCGCAAGGCCATGCAGTATTCGCAGTCGATCGACGACTTCGCGCGCATCATGAAGGAGGGCAACAACGGCGGTTATGCCAACACCTGGCTGATCGCCGACATCAAGCGCAACCAGATCGCGAGCCTGGAACTGGGCCTGAAGAACGTCACGCTGGAGCGCAAGACCGACGGCTACTTCGTCGGCTCAAACTTCCCCATCAATCCGAAGCTCACGCGCGCGGAAACCAATTACGACGTAGAGAATCCCAGCCTCAGCGCGAATGCGCGCCACATCCGTTGGGATCAGTTGATGGCGGAAAATAAGGGGCGGATCGACCTCGCCGCTGCGGAGAAGTTCGAGAGCGACCACTATGACACTTACGACAAAAAGGTTGAACCAAGCGATCGCACGCTCTGCGGACACGTTGATCTTTCCCCGCGGGGCATGACGGGATGGGAGCCGCCCTTCGCGCCAGCCGGTACGGTGCAGAACAAAGCCACCACGGCCGCTATGGCCGAGAAGATGCAAATGGTGGCCGCCGCCGGACACGCTTGCGGCATCGACTTCAAGGCCGCACCGCACCTCGCAGCCCATCCCGAGTTCAACTGGGAGAAGGACATCCTGCACGATATGGATTCGCGGCCGTGGACCGAGTTCGAGGCGACGAAGTAGCTAACCGAGGTCTGCAAGGTGGTCAGCGCAAAGCGCTGTCGGCTGAAAACTGAGGGCTGATATCTGCACGGTTAGTCCGCCATCGGTACCTTGATTCCCTTCTCTTTCGCGAAGGCCTTCGCCTCGTCGTAAGCCCGCATCGACGTGGCTCGCGACGCCGATTCCCGGATCGTTTGGTCAGCACGCGCTCGATGCGCTTGGCCATTTCCTCATTGCCGTTGGCGACGGTCACCTGTCCCGCATGTTGCGAGTAGCCTATGCCAACGCCGCCCCCGTTGTGAATCGACACCACGATGCGCCGCTCGCGGTGTTGAGCAAGGCGTTCAGCAGCGGCCAGTCGGCGATGGCGTTGCTGTTTGCCGCAGGATTGTCGGCCAAGCCGATGGTGATCACGCTGCCCTTCGTCCTGCTGCTCCTCGATTACTGGCCGCTGGAAAGAATCGCTCTTCGCTCTCCGCCGTTAGCTCTTCGCCAGAGTGACCCGTGCGTGCCTTTTGGCGAACAGCGACCGTTGTCATTTCTGCTCCTTGAGAAAATCCCTTTGCTGGCACTCTCCGCTGCCAGCGCGTGGATAACCCTGCGAGCGCAACAAACGGCAGCCCGAAGCCTTGCCGAGTTCAGCTTTGCCGTGCGACTCGAGAACGCTGCCGTTGCCTTTGCGTTGTACCTGTGGAAGGCGCTTTGGCCGGCGGCACTGTCTGTGCTCTATCCCCATCCTGCAAGCCTTCTTCCCACTTGGCAGGTCGCTTTATCTGGGTTCATCCTAGGTGGGGGAACAGTTCTGGTTATCGTCTTTCGCCGCAGGGGCTATTTGCCTGTTGGATGGTTCTGGTTTCTGGGCACCCTGGTTCCGGTCATCGGCTTGGTGCAGGTTGGGCGAGCCGCAATGGCGGATCGCTACGCTTACCTGCCAGTGATCGGAATTTTTCTCGCGCTTGCCTTCGGTCTGGACGACTGGGCGGACTCCAAACGAGTCCCGACGATGTGGCGTGTAATTCCCGCCGTGGGAGTGGTGCTCTCTCTGGCTTTCGTAACCTCGCGCCAAATCCGCTATTGGGAGAGCGACTACGCTTTGTGGGCACACGCCGTGGCCGTATCGGGAGAGAATCCCGCGGCACAAAAATCGCTGGCGGACGCGCTCGTTTACCCCGACGGTGCTATGTCTACCAACGATCTTCAGGCCTTCGATACAGAGCAGAAGCGCATCGATGCCGCCCGTCAGCACTTTGAGAAGGCGTTGAAGATCTACCGACGGCTGGCGCAGGAGAACCCGGCCGCATATCTGGGCGACTTGGCTGGGGTGCTTAACAACCTTGGCAATGTAGCCAGACTCCAGAATCGGATCGATGAGGCAGGTCGTAACTTCGACGAGGCTTTGCAGATTTACGTGCCGCTAGCGCGGCAGAATTCTGTGTACCAGCCGGATTTGGCGATTACGCTGACTGACCTAGGCAGTGTGGCTACACTCCAGAACCGGGTAAGCGAAGCCTACGACCACGAAGCAGCAGCATTGAGCATGTACCGCGAACTGGCGAAGGAAGACCCTGACAACTACCAGATGGGGGTCGTCGTCGCATTGAAGAACCTGGCGTTCCTGGCCCATACGTTGAACCATGCGGGCAGTGTGGCGATGCAGCAGAACCATCTTCAGGAGGCGCGTACGAACTACGAGCAGGCGTTGAGGATCGAGCGTCAGTTGACTGGCGAAGGCTCTGGTGAGTACTTGCCGGAGATGGTCAATACGCTTATGGGCCTCGGATTCCTGGAAAGGTCTGCGGGGCGGCCGGACAAAGCCCGTTCGTACTTCGAGGAGGCCGCGCAAATCGACCGCCAACTGGCGCAACAGGACCCGCAGAAGTTCCTGCCCGACCTTGCCAGCACACAGCTGAACCTTGGGAATTTCTATACCGAGCGAAATCAACTGGAATCGGCGCGCCCAAATTATGAGGCGGCCGTCCAAACTTACCGTCAACTGGCGCAGCAAGCTCCAGGCAAATACCTGGCGGACTTGGCAGGAACACTGAGCAACCTCGCCTTGGTTGAGCAGCTTGAGAAGCGGTTTGCAGAGTCCCGCGCGAATTACACCGAGGCCCTGACGATCTACCGCAAGCTTGCCCAGGGCGAACCCGCGAGATTTGCCGGTGACGAGGCTAGGGTCGAAGCGAGCCTGCGAGAACTGGATAAGAAGGTCAACTCCCGATAGGGGCAACTTTGCTTCCGACCTTCCAGTTTAAGGTCCCAACGCCTTCAGGAACCTGCCACGACTCAGGCTGCCTCCAGTATCATTACAGTAAGTCTTCGAGCACCTCACGAATTGGTGACGAAACCTCTACGCTTTTTGCCTGACCCCTAGCCCCCGCAGACGGCTCCCCGCCCGCGAGTTACCCAGGCGGCTCCGGCAATTTTTCGCTAAAAGCACTTGCACTCGGCGGCTGCACTGTCGTTCTCTTCGGCTGCTTCCGACTCGCGTTCACGGACAGAACGGACAATTCGTGCTGTCGACAGTTGCGCTTAGGCGAACAGACGGCGCAAAACTTGCGTTATGGCCTGTTATCGCCAATCATACTAAGACAATCAAGCTAAAGCCTTCCCTCTCAGCTTATTAAGCTGTAGTCCAAAATTAAGTTGACCTTTCGCGAGAGAATTGGTCTAGCGATTACAATCATCAGCGATTACGATCATCGACGAAATTTCTAGCTGTGGCGGCGGGAAGATACAAAGCACTGGCCCGATAATGCGGCGTTAACGGCAGGGATCAGATCAGCCCTCATCTGAGACTTCAGCACAAATCCAAGTGCACCCTCAGCCAGACATGCCTCCAAGAACTGGGGGCTTTCATGGATCGTCAGAAACACTATAGGAACCTTAGCCCCCATTTCCTGAAGCCGATGGGCCGCTTGAATTCCGTCTAACTCCGGCATCGATATGTCGGCCACGATGATGTCCGGGCTCAACCGCATCGCCTTATCGACCATTTCGAGCCCGTCGTGAGCCACTCCCACCACTTCGAAGGTCGACTGCAGAAGCGCCATCACTCGCTCTAGTACGAGAGGATGATCGTCGGCCAACAGGACACGCAGACGATTCTCAGAGCTTTCAGGTTTTCCCATATCTGACATGAGCCCATCCAATGGCGACAAATCGTCGCCGACACGCGTTCACAGTGACAAGCCAATGTTAGGTTCAGTATCGAGACCCGACAACTAGGGGAACCCCTAGTCACGCAAGCCACCGCAGTGAGCGAAATCAGGAGGACAGGGTTTGCTGGGAAGAATGGAATCCATCGAAATCAGACCCTGCTTCAGGGCGAAGAGTACCAATCCGGAATTGCTCTTCCGGTTGAAGGTTTCCATGACGTGATGTTTGTGGAACGCGACTGTCTTCTCGCTCAGGTCCAAGTGTCCAGCGAGCTGCTTCACGGTGTTTCTGGACATTCCTGGGTCCTCCTTGGACGATGCGAAACCGGCAAAGCACCAAAAAGTTGAGTACTATACTGGTCTACCCGTGGCCGCTTTGGGTTCTGCGAGCGCCCTGGGTCGGGCTCGGTCGTGGTTGATCTCATATTGGTCTGGATCAATAAACACAGGCTGGAGGTTGGTGGTGCCGCCTTGTCTTGAGGAGCAGATCGCCGGCCGGTCTTGGGGCGTCGGTCGGCGCAATCCCGGTCACTCCCACTTCTCGGAATCCGTGAGAGCGGCGGGGCGCACGCTCATCCTTTCTGTTTTTGCTGTGGCCTTGCTGGTGTCGCGGTCAAGCGCGGCGCCGCCAACGAGAGACGTGCGGCGCGTGCTCATTATCAACGACCTTGGCATTATCTCGTCGCCCGGCTTCTCTGAAGCTGATCAGGCAGTCCTCGCTAGTCTACAAAAGTCTCCGTACCGGATCGAACTCTATCAGGAGAGCCTGGAACTCACCCTGTTCCCAGACCGAGTTTCCCAAGACAGGTTTCGAGCAGCGATTATTCAAAAATACTCAGCCCGCAAACCCGACGTAATCATCGCTGCCGGGCCAGCGTCCCTGAAGTTCATCGTCCAGCTGTACGACAAGTTCCAGGGTACGCCGATTATCTTCTGCGCAATCTGGGGCGGAATTCCGGACGAGCTAAGGCACGGCGTGCCCTTTACTGGTGTTTTGGCCCAGTTGCACCCCGAGGGAACCCTGAATGCGGCGTTACATTTGCTGCCCGGCACCAAGCACGTGGTGGTCGTCGGTGGAGTGGGTAAGTTTGACGCAGGATTCGAAGCCATCGCTAAGCAGGGATTCCACGGCTACGAATCGAAGTTGGAATTTGAGTATCTTATTGACTTGACCATGCCCGCACTGCTTGAGAGGCTCAAGCATCTACCCAGCGATACGATTGTTTATCACACCGCGATCACGCAAGATGCCGCGGGAAACTACTTTATTGATTCAGCCCAATCGATACCGATGGTGGCCAGTGCAGCGAATGCTCCTGTCTTTGTAATGGACGATGTGGATCTCAGGGCAGGAACAGTGGGCGGCGACTTGGTGAACTGGGCCGACGATGGTCGCATCGCGGGAGAGATGGCTGCACGGGTTCTCAACGGCGAGAAGACCCAGGATATCCCCGTCGTCACCAGCAACCACGCCTACATGTTCGACTGGCGGGCGCTCAAGCGCTGGGGAATGAACGAAAAGGACCTTCCCCCGGGCAGCATCGTGCTCCATCGGCACCCGGGCTTCTGGGAGCTATATAAGCAGTACGCCTTCGCCGCCATTTTTCTTATATTGGTGCAGTCCGCGGCTATTCTTGGACTCCTCTGGCAACGCGCCCGACGAAGAAAGACAGAGGCAGAGCTTATAAGATCGGAGGAAAAATTCTCCAAATCCTTTCGCCAGAGTCCCCTTGCCATCAGCATCGCCAGTACGAAGGATGGTTGCTACCTTGACGTCAATGAGACTTTCGAACGGCAAACTGGTTGGTGCCGCGACGACGTCATCGGCCGGAACCCGTTAGATATCGACCTTTGGGTGGAGCCCCATCAAAGATCGCGGTTCATTAAACAGCTTCTCGCTGAGGGCAACGTGCGAGACTTGGAGGTTAGGATTCGCAGAAAAGATGGTCAGATTCGGACAATTCTCAATTCAGCAGAATTGATTGAGGTCAATGGTAAGCCATGTACTCTTTCTGTGATCGCGGACGTCACGGAGCGCAAGCAGGCAGAGGAGGCCCTAGCCAGTTTGAGCGGCCGCTTGATCGAAGCCCAAGACGAAGAGCGCAAGCGAATCGCCCGTGAGATTCATGACGACTACAACCAACGTGTAGCGATGGTGGCGATTGATCTGGAACGGTTGGCCGAAAGCGTCGGAGACTCTTCAGGCGAAACAAGCCGCACCGTCCATGAGCTTTTTGATCGCGTCAGCGAACTCGGTGCGGATCTGCACTCCTTATCGCACCGCTTGCATTCTGCTACTTTGGAGAGTCTAGGGCTGCTCGCTGGTCTGGAAGCGTACTGCAAGGAGTTCGCGGAACAACAGGGAGTACAGGTGGATCTTGTGCATCAGAATGTTCCCCGTCGCGTCCCGGCAGACGCCGCGCTGTGTATGTTCCGCATTACCCAGGAGGCTTTGCGGAACGTGAAGAGGCACAGCGGTGCCAACCGGGCCGAGGTTCGCCTGGAACAGTTGGACGGAATGCTCCACTTGTCAGTTTCCGATCGGGGAAGGGGCTTTAATTCGAACCAGCCGTCAGCAGAGCGCGGAATTGGTATTCATAGCATGGAGGAACGCTTGCGACTTCTGGGAGGGAAATTGGAAATTCAATCGCGGCCCATGGAAGGGACTAGAATTGACGCATGGCTACCACTCAAGGTGGCTAGCGCGGCGTGAGGGCTAGATCGAAAGCACGGTGCACCTAACCTGGGAGAAGACGGCGGAAGCTCTCGAACGATCACTTCATTACCTGCTCCGCTGAGAACTCTCTTGGCACCGAAGATATTACCGTAACTGTTGTAACATCCCCATTACGCAAGTGATCGGGCGGGGCAGGATCGTTAACGATAATCGTCTGTTCACGCCATTCGCCCGATTCACATTGTGATAATCGCTGTTGGGGACTGCATTATTATTCAGTTTTTCCTTTCGCTCTTTTTCCGAGCTGCGCGTTGCAGCACAAAGACCTCCTGCTCACTAACTGTTCTGCCTGAAGATGGTCGCGGCATTTACCTCTCGGGCGATGGACGCCGCCAAGGACGCAATTCGGATCGAGATATGCGTCCTGGAAGATCCGCAGATTCTGGAGCGCGTTCAGGCATGGCAAGGGATGCTGCCGTAATTGTGGACTTCTTGAGCAAGAATCCCCCTGCCAAAAAACAGCAACCCAACGAGGATACAAAGCCAGCAACACATAATTAGCCCATTACCGGTTGCTGAGTACGTGAGGCGAACTCCAGCATCCGCAACGTCACAGTTACGTCCCAATAAGTGGTGTCTCAGGAGGAGAACTTCAGGACGTATGTGCAGATTAATCAGCAGGCTAGCCATGGCAGAATCCAGCCCTGAAAAGGCTGGCGGCGGCGGTTCGATTCCGTCCCTGGCCACCATTCTTTTCCTTCACTTAGCCTCTTGTACTCCGCCGCCGGCAATCTGGCATCACTCCGTCTAATTTCTGCCTTTGGGCGCGGTGGCCGCCGCCGACCTCTGTTGCAGCTCATCCAGGTTCTTCTTGATGGCCTGGGTGGAAGGATGGTCCGGCCCCAAGGCTTTGGTGTCAATCGCCAGCGCCCGCTCCAACAACTCCTTGGCTTCCGTGTAGTTGCCTTTGTCCTCAAGCAGCGTAGCCAGGTTGTTCAGGCTATAGGCCATCTCGGCATGGTCCGGGCCGTAGGTTTTCTCGCAAACCGCCAGCGCCTGCCGCATGACCGGCTCGGCTGCCGCGTAGTCCTTGAGCGCCAGGTAAGTCATCCCCATCTGGTTCAACACTTTGTTGGTTGCAGCTGGGACATTCAGCGGACGCAGAATCTCCATTGCCTTCTGCTCCAGCTCCAGCGCTTTCGGGTTGTCGCTCTCACTGGAGTACACGCCGATCATCGCCACCAGCGCCCCCAACTGTCCCACCCCATCGCCAGCCGCTCCAGAAATCTTCAGCGCCTCGGCATAAGCGTCCAGCGCGCCCTTGGGGTCGTCGGTCCCGCCCAGCGTCTGCCCTAAGAACAGATAGGCGGTCGCCTCCATGCCGTTGTCTCCCGCCGAGCGCCACACCAGGGTCGCGGCCTTGAAGTCAGCGATTGCCGCGGCCGGATCCCCCGCCTTCTGCTGCGCTTTCGCCAAATGCATCAATGCCATCCCTCGGCTTAACTCATCCTGCGTCGCGGCCAGTAGCGGCAATGCCTGCTGGTAACACTCAATTGCCTTCGGCAGACTTCCCAGCGCCTCTTCGTCCTCGCCTAAATCCAACAGAATCCGTCCCACTACGCGGTCATCCTTGTTGGCCACAAAAAACGGCAGCGCTTTACGATACGCATCCCTCGCCGCTTGCGTACGTCCCAGACGGTCATTCGCCGTGGCCATTCCCCACCAGCAAATCGCCTCATTAAAGTGATCTGCGGTGACTTGAAACAAGGGCAGCGCCTGGGTAAAGTAGGCAATCGCTTTCTCGAAGGTCTCCGGTTTTTCCTGTAGCTCGTTCACTTGTCCCAGCTGAATCAAGGCCAGGCCTTCGCCTTGGCGATTGGCGCCGAGCCGGAACAGCTCCACACAGCGCTCATACGCAGCTGCCGATTCCACATAGCTACGTTGCTGTTGCAGCGACTGTCCCAGAAAATACGCGGCATACGCCACCGCGTTCTGGTCTGACGCTAGTTTCTCCTCGCGCTGCTTCAACGAGCCTCGCAGGTCAACCGTAGCCTTGTCGTAGTTGCGGGCATAAAGCGCCGCCAGCCCCGCTTCGTACGGGTCCGTAGTTTTCTCGCCCCAGGCTTTTATGGCCTTATCCAGATCTTCAGGGCTGAGTCCGAATTGTTTTGCCACGGCAATCAGGTTGGCCTTGGGGTCCTCCTGAACGCCTTGCTGGCCGGCGCTCTTGGGAGAGTTGGCTTTGTTGATCTGCGACACTGCCGCTCTTAGGACCGTCCCACTTTCCAGGGCTGCACGGTCGCCGCGCTGCACCACTACCACTTCCACGAAGTTGTCAGCCTCGTTCTCAAACGCCGGAACCTGCGCCCGATAGTCCCACGGCGACACCATCACCACGTCCTGGCTGCGCGGAGAAGCAACAATCTGTAGCGGGACGGAACTTTTCTCCCGCGTCTGGGCCGCCAGCCTGATGCGGGCTTTGCCGCTGGAGTCTGTGATCGCCGAACCACCGTCGCCCTCGACTCCAATCTCCAGGCCGGCGACCGGACGACGCTGCACGTCTTTCACATGCACCACCAGGATTCCGGTCTCCGCCCAGCCGATCGGGCAGGCGAGGCACAGCCAGACCACTAGGCCGACAATTCGCAGGTTGCGCACAAGACGTTGCATATCGCTGATGGAAGCTCCAGGGCCAGGGATGCGGTTAGCTTACATGGTTTCGGCGCAACGAATATTAGATCGATTCGGACAACGTTCTCCACCTGGCCGGTGAATGGCGCTTACTTCGTGTCCTTCGCGTCCGATTTGCCGGCGGCTTGAGGGTTCTGCTTGCTGGAGTCGCTCGCTGTTTTGCTGCCGCTGCTCTTATCCGCGGGATGCAGTCCGCGGGTGGAATACCTCTCTTTGGAGAGCTGGTCTTCCTTGGCAAGTTTGTCCTTGGCCGCTTGCTCCTGAGTGGCTTTGTCTTTGGCAGCTTTATCGGTGTCCTTCTGGCTGACATTTTTCTTTTGATTGCCGCTGCTGGCGCTCGACTGCGCGTTCGTCTGAGTTGGAGTTGTAGCCTGCCCATCGGGTAACAGACGGGCGAATGCAGCTGCGGAGAAGAGCAGCAGCGTGACCAGAGCGGCCAGCTTCGCAGGCTTTTTCAACATTTCACTCTCCTCAGGCATGCCGGTGCTCCAGTAGATGCAGGTAGTGCTCATAAATGGTGTGGAGCACCAGAAGCACGAGCATGGCAAAACCATCCACCACAAACCCGAAGTTTACGAAGGTCACATACGCCAAAGCGATGGCAACAAAGACTCCCACCAGAAACGCAAGCTGGCCGCCCAAAGGTTTTCGTCTTAGTCGCCACACCAGCCACATCACCAGGGCCGCCAGCAGCACGTCAATCAAGGCCATCTTGCCCCGCCCCACCGGCGCCTTGATACGGTCGTCGAGCAGGCCTTCAATGTAATTGGCGTGATAATACATTCCCGCCATCTGGCCCGCCGGACTGGGGTGATTGTCGATCATTGTAGCGCTGTCCGGCCACTGACTGCGGTTCCCGCCAATCAAGACAATCCGGTGATGCAGGGCCCTCAGCGCATCAGGCCTGCCGTTATAAACATCGGCAGCCGAAACCCGAGGAAAATCCTTCTCCCCCAGAAACGCCGTGTAAACAAATTGCCCGTGCTCGATCCACCACTGAAACCGGGCGCGCGTCAAAGGCGTGATTCCGGTCGTCCGTTCGAAGGCGTCCACCACTTGCAGAGCAAAGGACGCACAAGAAACCAGCTGCCCGTTCCGCACTCCATCGTGGGCCAGCGGCACCTTCCTCATGTCCTCGGCTCCACGGTCCAGCCCAGCCCGGGGAGCATCGACGGGGATCGTCTGGAGATCGACACAAACCGGTACCGTGATGGTTTGGCGAGAGTTCTCCGGCGCCAGGGTCACTGCAACCAGATCGTTACTTGCAGAAGGCGCGGCGTTCTCTACATCCGGCTCGGCAGGGTCGGTGATGTTTTCGTCTAGCGGGGTCATGCTCCCAGGGTCGAACCCGAACGTCAGCACCACCGGAACATGCGCCTGTTGCGCCCGATAGATTGCGTCATACAAGGCGCGGTTCTTTTGCCGTCGAAGGGAATCGTCGGTGTCCCTCTGCTCGCGCGTGAGATTGATATCCAGGGCGATGACCGCGGCTTTTGCCGCTACGGCATTGTCAATGACGTGCGCTAGAAATCCTCGATCGGTGATGTCGTATTGGCCGTTTAGATGGAGGTCCTGAAAGAAAGTACGATTATCGATCTCGACGCCGACCACCCACTTGGGTCGCGCCTTGCGCGCTTCCCAGTGTGAAATCCGGTTGTACACCCACAATTGCCCGGTGATCAGGTCGGGAAAATGGTCCTTGATGTTTTCAAAGTAGTAGCTGCCCAACCCCACCAGCAGCAACGTCGTTACCACTCCGAAAATATGCCAGAAAAGGTGGCCGCCATACGGCTCTTCCGGTTTCGATGGATTGCTCTCTTCCATGGCAGCTTGTCAGCTCAGGAACCGGGCACAAGAATACCGCGAGACTTGGGGATTGGCGCAATCAATTTGGCCGTATCCTGGACGCCCTACTCTCCGGCCGGGTTTGATGAGCCGGCCGCGGGCGCAACTCCAATGACGATCTGGTCGCCTTGATCGCTCTGGGCCATGGCCGGAACCTGAGTGGTGCGCAGCGATCGGGCGCGTGCCGACACTTGCTGCTGAACCCTGGAAAACATCGTGCCCACCGGTTCCAGACCATGGCTGCGCTTCAACGCTTCCATCAGATAGTAGGTGAACAAGCCGTGGCCGCCGCCCAGCGTCTTGTCCGCGATGGCTTCTTCGTCGCCCTGGCTGGCCGACAGCACCACTCGGCCCGTCCCCTGTTTCATCAGCTCCAGAGTGTCCTTGGGCACGGCCGAACCGGGCGTCAACAAGCCTTTTCTGGCGCCCGTCGCTCCACCGCTGTAACAGGTATCCAGCACAATGAGGGTGCGCCGCGCCTTCACCCGGCTGGCGACGGCGCTGGCTACCTCAGCCATCCCCAGCCCGGTGGCGAAGAGCGAGTCCTGATCGGTAAAATCCGGGCCTACCTGGGTATCGTAGGTGACGATGTAGCTCGCATTCGCGGTGTCCATGTCGCGCGAGGAACCGTGGGTGGCGAAGTACACAACCACCAGATCATCCGGCCCAGCCATTCGCGCCAGCAAGTTCAGCTTCTCCTTGATGGCGACCGTCGTGGCTTCCCTGTCCTTCAAGGTGATGACGTGGTCCGGTTTGAAGCGGCCCACGCTGGGGTTCTTCAGTAATTCCGCGAACTCCTGGGCGTCGGTGGTGGTGAACTTGATGCCGAGCTTTTCAATCTCGGGCTGCTGAAATGTGCTGATGCCGACGACCAGTGCCCACTTGTCGCGTATCGGCCCAGTGGGCGGTGGCACGTTCGGCTTGGTCGAAGAGGTGAAGGGATCGAGCTTCTGCTGATACGCCTCGGAGTCGTTGTCCTGGGCTTTCTTTAGCGCGTAGTCCGCCAGACGCGCATTGCCTAGCTGGCGTTCCAACAAGGAGCGGTAGTACCAGGCGTCGCCCAGGGTCGGACAGGTGGAAATGGCGTGCTTCAACAGCTCGACGCCGTCTTGCATGGTGGAGGCGTTACTGCCCGGGTGCACACGCTCCAGCGTTTGCAGCACCAGGTCTTTGCCTACGCCGCAACGCTCCTGTGCCTGCACAGTCGCGCCCGCCAACAGCATCAGCGCGATGAGCCGCCGTGCGATCATTGCGTGGCCGTCTTGCCGCCCTGGCGGGCACGCACCTTCATCGCAGTCAGAATCTTCCCTTTCACTCCATTGTTTGCCAGATTGACTTCGCCATCGACGCTCAAATCGAAGCTTACCGCCGGCGCGTGACGGATGGTGTCAATGATGTTGTCCTCATCCACATTCGCCTTCACCAGCTTTATGACCTGAGCGTTGGTAAGCGGCGGTCCCGAGGACTTCGCGGTGCCGGAAGATACCAGGCTCTTGCTGGTTCCGGTGGAACTTGACTTGGCGGAAGTTGTTCCCGAGCTTGTTCCGCTGTGAGCTGTCTTGGTGGTGGTGCTCTTGGTCGCTTTCGAAGCCGTCTCGCTGCTCGAGGACTTCGATCCCGAAGTGTTGCCGGCTGAAACCGGCTGCTCTTGCAGCTTCTTGTAGTGCACCAGTGCTGATTCGATACGATTTTGCGGCTGGATGAAGTACTTCTCGCTCGGCTTGTCGTCGGCGGCTTTGCCGTAATTGATGGCGGCGTCCTGAAAGTCCTTTTGTGCCGCCTTCTGGTCTTCCGCCGCGTAGCCCATGGCTTCGTAGCCCACCCCAATGTTGTACAGGCGATAGGCATCGTCTTCTTTGCTGGGGAACGGTGTCATGGTCTCCAGCTTTTCGACGTAATCGCTCCAGCGGGCATTTTCCGCCAGCTTGTTGTAGTCGCTAAGTTTGCCTTGCGCCAGCAGAACTTCTACTGACTCATCGGTCACCACCAGGCGGGAAGCAATCTGCTTCACCACGTCGCTCAACAGCTTGTTTTTCAGATCGGCAGCCGTGGGCGGCGTATCGGCCTCACTCTTGCCGTGCGCAATGGTGTTGAAGGTGCCGGATATCTTTCCCGTGATGCCCTTCTTGGTCGAGCCATTCTGGTCAAACGCATCATCGTACTTGGCGCTGATATTGGCCGAGTCCAGGGCGCGTCCGCTGCGGTCTTTCGCTACGTAGGACACCGTCAGCAGGCCGGTGTAACGCGTCACTGTCACATTCTGCGGCTTCTTGGAGCCCAGCTCATATTGCTGGCTGGTGGAGGTCTGCGGCGTCGGCTGCGCATACTGGGTCACGGTGCAGATGATCAGATTGTCCGGGCTCTTGTCGTCCTGGCTCAGCCGGGAATCATCCTTCATGATCTCGACCTCCAGCATGGTCTTCAAGTCCTGCGGGACGTCTTGCTGGATGCTGCCGTGGGAGCTCGCCTCCACCTTGAACGTCTTGCCCGTCAGATGGGCGTTGGGTGGAAGTTTGCGATGCAGAGTTATTTTCTTCTTCGTGGTTCCGAAGCCTTGCGCGTGAGCGTTGGCGCAGAACCATGTGACATGAGCGACGCTCATGCAGGCCAGCCAGAATACGAACGACTTCGAAGTGCGCAGGGAGCTGGACATTTGCCCCCGTCCTTCCTCAACCAAGGTGTAGGGGCCGCGAAGGGCGGCCAGAATTCCCGCCACTATACCAAAACTCGCGGCGAAAAGTCATGCCTGTATCCATGCGCCTCGGACGACTTTCTAACGCGGCTTTCTATGGAAAACTTTGGCCGTGCTCCGCTCCGGCAGGGCATGATTCCACCCGGTCTCAAGCCGTCCGAACCCGCGCAAAAGCTCGCACAATAAGAAGAGGCGGAGCCGAAGCCCCGCCCATCCATCGAACCCTGCTTGAAGTAGCTGCTACTGCTGCTTCTTCTCCTCCTGCGGCTTACCCTGCTGCTTCTGTGGCTGAGGAGCCGGTCTTGCTTCCTGTGGTCGCGATTGCGGCGCTGGTCTTGCTTCTTGTTGTGGCCGTTGCTGCGGTGCCGGCTTTGCCTCCTGCTGTGGCCGTTGCTGCGGCGCCGGCTTTGCCTCCTGTTGTGGCCGCTGCTGCGGCGCCGGCTTTGCTTGCTGCTGTGGCCGTTGCTGCGGTGCCGGCTTAGCTTCTTGCTGTGGCCGCTGCTGCGGTGCCGGCTTTGCTTGCTGCTGTGGCCGTTGCTGCGGTGCCGGCTTAGCTTCTTGCTGCGGCCGTTGCTGTGGCGCCGGCTTAGCTTCTTGCTGCGGCCGCTGCTGTGGCGCCGGTCGCGTCTGCGTTGCCGGACGGTTCGCTGGTTGTGCCGGCCGTGTGTTCAAAGCTGGACGCGCCGGAACGACTGGTGCGATGGGTCTGCTTTCACGGATGGGTTGCGCGGCTGCGGCAACAGCCGGACGTCCGTGATTGACCGAGGCAAACTGCTGGCGGTTCTGCGCTGCTTGTTGCTGATGCTGCAACTGCGTCGTCATGGGCGGAATGCGCTGCTGATGCAGTCCCGCCAATTCCGCGCTCGTCGGCCGCCGATTGATGCCTCCCGGCCCTCCGTTGTAGCTGACTCGGTTGATCGTGGTGTTGTTGATGACCGTGCGGTTGTACACATTCGTAACGTTGGTAACGTTCACATTGTTGACAGAGCGGTTGTAGTAGAACTGGTTGTTGTTCCAGTACCCACCCTGATAGCCCATGCCGGTGTAACCGTACCCGTAATTAACCCCGCCGTAGTAGCCCATATAGTGGCCCCAATAGCCGTAGCTGAACTGAAATACCCCAGCCACGTATCCCCAAAAACCAGGCGTCCACAGCAAGCCGGCCTGAGGCGGTTGCGTCCAGGCGCCGGGTACCCAGTAGTAGCCTTGAGGAGCATAGCTCCAATATCCGGGCGTCCAGATATAGCCTGGGGCCGGGCATGGGGGCTGCTGATATTCCGGCAACGGCGGCGGCGGCTGTTGCGCTTGCAGCACCGGCTGGCCGTAAGTCTGGTCCTGGACGGTGGCGGCGGAACCGTTATCGGAATAAGTTTGCCCCTGGTCAGACGCAGGCTGCTGATAGTTCTGGTCCGACGGCGCTGCCTGCTGATTGCTCTGATCGGACGGCGCCGGCTGCTGAGCAGGCTGCTGGTAGTTCTGCTGCGCCGGTTGCTGCTGCTGCGCCGGCTGCTGATAATTCTGCTGTGCGGGTTGCTGGGCGGGAGCAGGCGCCAGGTTGCCATTTGCCGGGGCCAGGTTGGCGTCGGCGGGATTCGGCGACTGATCGTTCTGCGCCTGTTGGTTCTGCGCGTTGTTGTCCGGCGTGCTGTTGGACTTGCATCCTGCAACTCCCAACGTCAGCGCAAGCGATGCGGCTGCCAGAACAACAAGAGGAAATACTTTATTGGTCTTGCTCATAAAGGTTGCCCTCCGCGAAAGGTGGGATCAGGATCTCGGGGACGATACCCTCAGGATGAGAGTCAGTCTAAGTCCGACAATCCGAAGCCAACAAGATCAGGATCAGGATAATGATACGCCTTGCGACGTAGGATGCGTGCTCGCAGTCCCTGTGCAAATGGCCCGCCGCGGCGTTTAGCTGATATCGCAAGTGTCCTATGGATCCCCTACGTCACTAGCGGGCCAGCAGACGGTCTCGCACCTCATGATTGGTTGCCAGGTCGATGCAGGTCCAAGCCATGGCCACAGCCCCATCCACCAGCGCCTTGTCGGCGTCCGCCGTCACGCAGTGCGCGGCAAATTCCGGCTGGTGATTTACGGCGGGCAAAGAGTTGATGCCAATCATCGGATGGATGGACGGAACAGCGCGAGACACGTTGCCCATGTCGGTGGAACCGGTCGGCCGCGTCTCCCACTCCCCTAGATTCGGAAACGGCCGGCCCAGCGTCTCGGAATTCCTGCGATAAAGGGCCGCGATGTCTGTGTCGTGATGCATTTCGGCATAAGGTTTGTCGCCTCCGGTTATGGCAACCTTCGCGCCGGTAGCGAGACCTCCGGCCTCAAAGCAGCGATAGACTTCGGGTTGCAGCTCGGCAAGTTGATCCAGAGTCTCAGAGCGAATGATGTATCGCGCCGAAGTGTGCGCAGGAACGACGTTGGGAGCAACACCACCCTTAGTAACAATCCCGTGGATACGGTCCGTGGAGCGGATATGCTGCCGCAACAGTCCCAGCGCTACCTGCGCGATGGTTTGAGCATCCGCGGCATTCACCCCCAGTTCCGGAAATGCTGAAGCGTGCGATTCCTTCCCAGTGCAATGCACCTCAAACATGGAAGCGGCAATGATCTTGGCCCGCAGCATGTCAAACGGCGCCGGGTGCACCATCATGGCGGCATGGATGCCGGCAAAGGCTCCACCCTCCAGCAGCAGAATCTTTCCTCCGGCATTGCCCACCTCTTCGGCGGGCGTCCCAATCACGCTGATGGTGAGGCCCACTTCGTCAGCAACCTTGGCTGCGGCCAGCGCCGCTCCAACCGCGGACGCGGCGATGATGTTGTGGCCGCAGGCGTGGCCGATACCCGGCAGGCTGTCGTACTCGGCGCAAATGCCGATGTGCAGCGGGCCGCTCCCGGCGCGAGCGCGGAACGCCGTGGGCAGCTCGCAAATTCCCTTCTCCACCGCGAAGCCGGCGTCAGCCAGCGCCTCGCAAAGCCAGGACGATGCCTGCTCTTCCTCGAAACCCAGCTCGGGATGAGCATGGATGCGATGGCTCAGCTGGATCAGGCCGGCGTGAGCCGAGTCGAAACGTTCCCGCGCCGCGGATTTTGCTTCCATCAGCCCAGTCCTCGTTCTTTAGTTTCGCGATTCCCGTCGAAGATACCACGCCGTCAGCCAGCGCCTGGCGCCCACTTCGTTTTCATCTAGGCGCGAGCGGTCACCGGCGGTTGATCAACTCGTCAGGCCCGCGCTTTGGCAATGGTTTCTGCCCAGACACCTTTTGCTTTCAGCACCAGTTCAACCGCTTCGCGAACTGCGCCGTACCCGGCCAGAGCTTTGGTGGTGTAGTGGGCAGCTCTTTTTACTTCGGGAACAGCATCGCCTACGGCAACGGCCAAGCCTACGCGCCGCATAACGCACAGATCCGGAAGATCGTCGCCGATATAGGCGACCGCCGAATCCGGCACGCCCGCTTTTTGCAGGATTTCCTCATATGCCGGTATTTTCAACGGCTGCTTCATATAGATAAATTCCATATTCATTTCCTGGGCGCGGCGCAGCAGTGCCGCACTTTCGCGGCCCGTGATGCAACCCGTGCGCAAGCCGGCGCTGTAAGCCAACGTCAAACCCTGGCCGTCGTGCGCGTCAAAAGTCTTGATCTCCAAAGTAGTGCCGTCGCTTTGCGAGAGCAGGGTGACACTGCCGTCCGTCATGGTGCCGTCCACGTCCATGAGAAGCACTTTAATTCGCACGGCGCGCTTCTTGAGGGCGGGAGAAATCTTGAGAGTACCGGGCAAAAGATGCCTCCACTGGAAAAGATACAGAGAGTCTAAGTTAAAGCACTTCTCGGCCGCGCACCAAATAGGACTTTGCTTCCCCTTGTTGTGGCAGAGGGAGCCTGGCTTGAACTGGAGTTCAACTTTCGAAAACAGCAGGCTTTCCGGCAGGCGCGGGGGCAGAGCCTTCACGGCGTCAGGCAGGCTGAAGCTGGAATCAGGCACGTCATCGAAAGTCACCGCGCCGACGACTTCCGTCAAACACTGAGAGTGCTTGCGACACGCACACAACGATGCAACTTGTCCGCGAACGCGGACGAACCGTCCGCCAACCAACCTCAACCGCAACCCGCGTCCTGCCCTGCGCTAGTTCCCTGCTCCCATCGGTTCGGCGGAGGCCTTCGCCATTAGACGCATGTGAAGGGCGATATTCAGACGGTTTCCGACCACGGAATTGAAATTCGATGGGGCTCCAGCGTAGTCCTCAGCGACTTGTGTGCCAGGCGCTGGGGGAAGGCCCGCAGCTTCCATAAACGTCCCCGTGCACTTGAAGCCGCGATAAGCCTCACTCGCCCCCGTAGGGTTTTGACAATCCTCATCCTGAACCACGGGCGGCCAGTAGGTACCGACGACGGCCTTCACCAACTGGGGAAAATTCTCGCGGCCCACGCTGGTAGATGTTGACGCCTCGATCACGCCGTTTCCATCCGCGGGCGAGAGGTCGAAAACGAAGGTGGCCTCACGCGCCACGCGATGGACCATGGGCGGACCGTAGGTCGGCCCGGAGTAAGCCTCCGTTGGATCCAGCTCAACGTTGCGGTCCACGCGAGTTATGGTGAGATCGCCGGTGGCTTGCAGCTTGCCGTCAGGTGTCCGCTGGACCGTCTTGGAATGAAAAGACACGAGCGTGTGGTTGGCCACGTTCATCAGCCACTGGCTCAGGAATTTTCCGTTCTCAGCAATGGCTGGCCCCATACCCGCGGCCGGATAAAATCTGAAAACGACGCTGGATTTCGTAGGATCGGCGTCGTCGATCATCATGTTACCGTTCACTCTTCCGAAACCCAGGGTGAAATCCATTTTGGTTTTCCCGTAGTCGGTGGTTCCGTCCGTGATAAGTTGCACCGCGGAATGGCGGGTATCAACCTGCCAGGAACCTGCCGTGGTGGCAGGCTTCGCCGATACACCGCTTAGGCCAACGACACCCAGGACGAGAATTACCGCTATTGCCAAAATAGCTATGTGCTTTAGCATCTCCTTCATCCTCCGCGTAGAGATTTTGGCGGTTGGATGCACCCTGTTAATAAAAGGTTGCTATCGATTTTCGGAATCGCGCGGTGATCCAAAACCGTATTCTCGCGGGACCGGACGCCGGGTGACGATCCGGCAAAGACAATGAGAGTTCCGCGTGCACCTCACCGCGACCGCTGTCTGTGTCCTGGCTTGGAGCGCAGAAGATCAGTTTGCGGAGTGTAGAAAATCCCGGATCACCGCCAGCACCTTTTCCGGCGACTCGACCATCGGAGAATGGCCGGCACCCTCAATCATGCTGACTTTAGCGCCGGGAACGCGCGCAAAGAATTTCGCGTCGTCGGGAGAGATGATGGCGTCGCGCGTGCCGAAGATGGCGAGCAACGGCGGCATCGGTTTGAGGGCTGCAATTCGCTCATAGGGCGCTTTGGCTTTGCGGTAGGCTAAGCTTTCATCGTGCGCCTGGCGAAAAGCGCTGTAGGTGAGCCGCTTGACGTCGGCGATGAAATTGTCCGGCACCGTGAAGCCGGGAGCAAAGCCTTGCTCCAGCCCGCGGCGAATCGCATCGTCGCTCTCCACGTGGGAGAGCATCTGTCCCAGTGGCGAGTGGAAGTAAGTGCCGGTCATAATCGAAAAGCTGCCGTGTTCGCCGGTCGCTGGGCTATCGATGAGGACGATTCGCTCCACCCGCTGCGGGTTGATCTCGGCCAGCGCCGTGGCCACCTCCCCACCCATGGAATGACCGATAACGGTAAAGCGATCGACAGCCAGCCGGTCGAGAAGCGCCGACACCAACTTGGCTTGCCGCTCGATCGAGTAGCCGGAGCGGGGCGCCATCGTCCCGCCATGCCCGATCAGGTCGATGCGGATGACGCGATGGTCAGCGGCGAGCCCAGGCGTGATCTTGTCCCACCAATCGATGGCCGCGCCGAATCCGTGGATCAGGACAATCGTCGGACCCACTCCTTCGATGGTGACATTGGCCGGCACAACCTGCGTGTCAATGACCTGGCCGCCATCGCGCGGCGCTGCTTTTCGGGTCAGCGAGTCGACCCAGAGCGCATTTCCGAACAGCGCAATGGCACACAGCGCAACCACAATAACCGCGACCAGCAGCTTTCGCATTGCAACTTACCTCCCGACCGCCAAACGCCGTTCCCGTCCAAGGGTGAGCGATCGCAGTCCCCAAGGATCGCCTTCAGGCCCGCCTCGCGGCCGACTGCCATCCTGAAAATTACCCGCGACGGTTCGGCCGCAGAATGGAGCCCACTCAATTCACCTCAAATTCATATCAAACGAGACATGTAAAATATCAAATACTTTGTTCGGTGGGCTCTGGTGTCGCGAGAATCCGAAAATCCAGACGCCATTAAAAATGCGTCAGCACTACTGTAAGAGAGTAAACGAACCCTGCGTCGCTTTGCTAAGCAAAATACATTGGTAACCATGCTTTTCACGAGGCAGAGATCCTGACCGGAACCCACAGCAATCGTGTCCCTCTCCTTCGCCCCGTCATTGTGACTGGGAGACTTGGGCGAGAGCTCACCACCGCAGTTGACGAGGAATCATGAAAGTAAGTCCTTTTGCAGGCAAACCGGCCGAAGCCTCGATGCTGGTCAACGTTCCCAGACTCATCACCGCCTACTATACCGAGATACCCGACCCGTCCGTGCCGGAACAGCGCGTTGCCTTCGGCACCTCCGGACATCGCGGCTCCTCGTTTCAGAAGGCGTTCAACGAATGGCACATCCTCGCCATCAGTCAGGCCATTTGCCTGTACCGGGCGCAGAACAAAATCGACGGCCCACTGTTTCTGGGCATGGACACACACGCTCTTTCTGTGCCGGCCCTGGCCAGCGCACTTGAGGTGCTGGCCGCCAACGGCGTGGACGTCATGTTGGCGGAGAGCGACGAATACACTCCCACCCCGGCCGTTTCCCACGCGATCCTCACCTACAACCGCGGGCGCAAGACCGGACTGGCCGACGGTATCGTGATCACGCCCTCGCACAATCCGCCGCATGACGGCGGCTTCAAATACAATCCCCCCAACGGCGGTCCCGCCGATACCAACATCACCGACTGGATGCAGGCCAAGGCCAACCAGTTTCTGGAGAGCGGCCTGGCGGGTGTGAAAAAGATCGCATACGAGAAAGCTCTGCGCGCGCCCACCACCCACCGGCACGACTATCTGAATGCTTATGTTGCCGATCTCGCCAACGTGATCGACATGGATGCGATTCGAGGCGCGAAGATCAGCCTGGGAGTCGATCCGCTGGGTGGCGCCGGCGTCCACTACTGGGAGCCGATTGCCGACCGTTACGGATTGGATCTCACCGTCGTGAATAAGGAAGTCGATCCGACCTTCCGTTTTATGACGGTGGATTGGGACGGCCAGATCCGCATGGACCCGTCTTCACCCTACGCCATGCAGAGGTTGATCGCCCTGAAAGATCGCTTCGCCATCGCCTTTGCCTGCGATACCGACCACGACCGGCACGGTATTGTCACCAAAAGCACAGGACTGCTTCCACCTAATCACTACCTTTCCGTCGCCATCTTCTACCTCTTTCAGCATCGCCCAAAATGGGGTGCGCAGGCTGCGGTCGGCAAGACCGTGGTGAGCAGTCAGATGATCGATCGCGTCACCGCGAAGCTGGGCCGCAAGCTGTATGAGGTTCCGGTTGGCTTCAAGTGGTTTGTGGATGGCCTGCTTGACGGCTCCCTCGGCTTCGGCGGCGAAGAGAGTGCGGGTGCGTCGTTCCTTCGTCGGGATGGCAGTGTGTGGACCACGGACAAAGACGGAATCGTTCCGGCGTTGCTGTCGGCCGAGATCACGGCGCGCATGGATCGCGATCCCGGCGAAATCTATCACGAGCTGACGCGCGAATTCGGCGAGCCGGTTTACGACCGGGTGGAGGCGCCGGCGACGCCGCAGCAAAAAGAAATTCTGGGAAGACTTTCGCCGCAGCAGGTCCGGTCTACCGATCTGGCGGGAGAAAAAGTGCAGGCCATTCTCACCACTGCGCCCGGCAACGGTGCTCCCATCGGGGGATTAAAGGTGGCAGCGGAGAGCGGATGGTTTGCGGCGCGCCCGTCGGGGACCGAGGACATCTACAAGATTTACGCGGAGAGCTTCCGGGGAGCAGACCACCTGCGGCTCATCCTGGAGGAAGCGCAGACCATCGTCAGCGACGCTTTGGCCGCGTCGGATGCAAAGGAGAAATCATGAGCCAACAAGCCCGGGTCAGTCCCCTCTACAGCCTTCTACCTGCCGATATCGAGGGATTTGATTCCCTGGCAGAGCTTGCCCTGGACATGCATTGGGCGTGGAACCACGCGACCGACGGAGTCTGGCGCACGCTTGATCCCACCCTGTGGGACGCTCACGCAAAATCCCTGGGTTGTTTTACAGACGGTTTCGCGCGACAAAATCGAACACGCGCTTGCCGATCCTGCCTTCCGCAAGAACATGGATGAGCTGCTGCGAGCCAAGCGTCAGCTGGCGGAAACGCCGGCATGGTTTCAGCGAGAAGCATCCGCAAGCTCCCTTGTCCTGCGTCGCCTATTTCAGCATGGAATTCATGTTGAGCGAAGCACTGCCGATTTACTCGGGCGGGTTGGGCAATGTGGCCGGCGATCAACTGAAAGCCGCCAGCGATCTGGGTGTGCCGGTGGTCGGCGTGGGATTGCTCTACCAGCAGGGATACTTTCGCCAAGTGATCGACAAGAACGGAGAGCAACAGGCGCTTTACCCGTACAACGATCCCGGACAATTGCCGATCACGCCGTTGCGCCAAGCGAACGGGGAGTGGTTGCGGCTGGAGGTCGCGCTGCCTGGATACTCGCTCTGGCTGCGCGCCTGGCAAGTCCAGGTCGGCAGGGTGAAGCTGTACCTGCTGGACAGCAACGATGCGGCAAACTTCCCTGCTCACCGCGGAATTACCAGCGAACTTTACGGGGGTGGGCCGGAGTTGCGCCTCGAGCAGGAACTGGTGCTGGGGATCGGCGGATGGCGACTGCTTCGCACTCTTGGCATCCAACCCGACGTCTGTCACCTGAACGAAGGGCACGCGGCGTTTGCCGTGTTGGAGCGCGCCCGCAATTTCATGGAAGACACGGGACAGCCCTTCGACGTGGCGCTGGCGGCCACACGAGCCGGCAATCTTTTTACTACCCATACGGCAGTTGCTGCCGGCTTTGACCGTTTCGATCCCGCGCTCATCGAGCAATATCTCGGCTGGTATGCCGACAACAGGCTCCACATTCCGCTTCGCGATTTGCTGGCTCTGGGTCGCCAGAATCCAGACGACTCATCAGAAAGCTTCAACATGGCTTACCTGGCAATCCGCGGGAGCGGGGCGATCAATGGAGTGAGCCGGTTGCATGGGAAAGTCAGCCGGCAACTCTTTCTCTCTCTGTTTCCGCACTGGCCGGAAGATGAAGTTCCGGTCGGATACGTGACCAACGGAGTTCACGTGCCGACCTGGGACTCGGGTCCGGCAGACGATCTCTGGACAGAAGCCTGCGGCAAAGGCCGCTGGCTGGGAACAAGTGCAACCCCCGCTCAGGCCATTCGGCAGATCCCGGACGCCAAGCTCTGGCAATTTCGTACCGCTGCCAGCAAGTCTTTTGTGGAATACGCTCGCGAACGACTCTCTCATCAACTGGCCGGCATGGGCGCTTCGGCGGATGCGGTTGAGAGGGCGAAACATCTATTTGATCCCAACGCTCTGACGCTGGGATTTGCCCGGCGCTTCGCCACCTACAAGAGACCCAACCTGCTGTTGCACGATCCGGAGCGACTGCTTCGCATCTTGACGAATGCTCAGCGTCCGGTGCAGCTCATCCTTGCCGGCAAGGCCCATCCGGCGGACCTGCCGGGACAGGCCTTGATCCATGAGTGGATAACTTTCATCCGGCGGCCGGAAGCACGGCCTCATGTGATCTTTCTCAGTGACTACGACATGCTGCTGACCGACCAACTGGTGCAGGGCGTGGATGTCTGGATCAACACCCCGCGACGGCCGTGGGAAGCTTGCGGGACCAGCGGGATGAAGGTGCTGGTCAATGGCGGCATCAATCTGTCGGAGTTAGACGGCTGGTGGGCGGAAGCCTACACGCCTGAGGTGGGTTGGGCCTTGGGAGACGGCCAGGAACATGGCGACGATCCCGCCTGGGACGCGGCTGAAGCCGAGGCGCTCTATAACCTGCTCGAACACGAGGTGGTTCCGGAGTTTTATGCTCGCGACGCGAGCGGCATTCCGACTGCCTGGCTCAAGCGGATGCGCGAGAGCATGGCGCGGCTGACACCAGAGTTCTCCGCGGGCCGTGCGGTGGGACAATACACCGAGCAACATTACCTTCCCGCCGCGGCCGCCTATCGTGAGCGCTCCGCGAACAAAGGTGCCGTGGGCAGGCAGGTGCTGGACTGGCGGGACGCAGTTGATCGCAAGTGGGATTCTTTGCGGTTTGGAAACTTGCGCGTGCAAAGCGACGCCGGACACCACGCGTTTGAAGCGGAAGTTTTTCTCAACGATCTAAACCCGAGCGCAGTGCGAGTGGAGCTCTATGCCGACGGAGTCAACGGCGGCGATCCGGTACATGTAGAGATGAAGCCCGCAGGGCCACCTGCCGACGGCGGCTACCTCTATCGCGCAGTCGTGGCCGCTGCACGTCCTGCAACCGATTACACGCCGCGAGTGATACCGCAGCTCTCCGGGGTTTCGGTTCCGTTGGAATGTGATCGCATTCTGTGGCAACGATGATGAAGGAGCTGGGCCAATCGGATTAGTCGGGCCGAAATTGTTGCTCCAGGCGCCGCGCATCTGGGATGACGTGATTCACCCGTCGCGGCAGCGGCGCAGATTCATCCCCTGATCACCGCCCCCAATCGAGAGCTATCGCCGAGCCTCGCCTGCAAACTGCCTTTCCGTCTTCTGCGCTTCCAGCCCGCCGTTCCAGCCCGCCACGTTGACACCGCTAGGCGCCGGTCGGAATGCTTGCTCTTTGCCTTTCTGCGGCCTATGTTAAGAATTGGTTAAAAGAAGTCGTTCATGTTTTCCGCGGGAACACGGGATTTCCTACATGCGTAGTCGGGCTCTGGGTGTGGTCGCCGTTTGTCTAATGGTGACGTCGTTGGCGTACGCGCAGGCAAGAGCGCTGATCGTCAGCTCAGTAGCACCCGTCCAACTGTCCAACACGCTTGGCGAACAAGTTGTCCTGGGCTCGGTTTCGCTGGGCAGGCCACGCAATTTCACCATGTTCAACATTCAAGCGGCAGGGACCATCACGCCCGATCCCGACTTGAGCGGCGCAGCCTTCCAGGTGCAATTCCTGGTTTGCGATGAACCCGACTGCTCGGGCCAGCTTAAGTCCGACGCCCGAATCGTGCAGGCTTCGGATGCCGCGACGTCTTCACCGATGATTGCAACCAGGTCGTTCGGGGTCTCGACCCAAAATGTCAGACCGGTTGTGCTGTCTGACCTCCAGCCACGCAATTCCAGCGGCAGTCTTTATCTGGCTCTGGCGCTTAAACTTCTGCACAGCGCCAACCCAAGGCCTTTCGCCGGGAGATTGAGTTTGCTGCGAGTCGATGTCATCCCGTAAATCCTGGCGGCCACAGAAAGAGACCGCAGCGCAGGTCCCTCGCATGGCAGGGTCGGCTCGCAATGACAGGCTCGTCTACTTGACCACCAGCACCAGAAAGTAATCCATCTCGTCGTCCACCACCAGATTGTCGTGTTCTTTCAGCAGGCGGTAGCCGGCCTGGTCGGCCTCGCGCAGAACAATCTCCTTGTGGATTCCATGGTCGGTTCCGTTGCCGTCGCGATCGATGATGCCAACCCGCGCGCCCGCCTTCAGTGAGCCTTTCAGATTGCGCAGCAGCACAACAGGATTGGCGACCTCGTGGTACGTCTTCAGCAGCAGCACCGAGTCAATGCTGTCCGGCGGCAATTCGGGATCGTCCGGCTTGCTCAAGATGGTCTTGACATTGTGCAGCTTCGCTTTCTGGACGCGCTTGTCGATGTACTCAATGGCCTGGGGATTGATGTCGACCGCGTAAACCTCTCCCGTGGCGGTGACGCGTTGGGCAGCCCGCACCGTAAACCATCCCGAGCCGGCGCCGATATCGGCTACGGTCTTGCCTCGAGTGATGGAAAGTGCGTCCATCACGCCGTTGATGTGAAGCCTCTCGTCGCGCCCGGGCGTTTCGAAAATCGAGAGGTCGCCGCTATACGGCGTGCTGGTGGCCCGCGGTTGTGGCGGCGGGGCTGCGTTCTGTGCGGATGTGATGGACGCGGTTGCGTGGATCAGCGTGAACAAGAGCAACGCGCAGATGATGGACGAGAGCCGGCTGATACGCATCAGGAATTCCTGCTCTCTATCATCGCATTGCGGAGGTCGCTATGGATGCTGTCTGGCACGCTTTTCTGCGGTTTACCTGTAGCTGGGCCCGACTTGATCAGGCGGTTATGAGAGGCTTCGTGTCAGGGCACGACCTCGGAGGCCGCTGAAAAAGCCTCCCTTAGACTTGCTTTGAAGAGGCGCAGCGATAGCCATGCCCTGAGCCTGCCGAACGGGATGCGTAGCAAGTCCTTTTAATTTGTCATCCCGAGGAGGCCTTTAGGCCGCCGAGGGATCTGCTTTTCGAATTCTTCAGCGGCCTCTTGATGTCTGTCGTAAGGCGAGACATTAATTTCCCGCACCTGGAAGCAGGCCATACACGCTCAACTGGTTTGCAGTGCCAACAAACACTTTGCCATCCGCAACCGTGGGAACGGTAAACTTCGACGCCTGGCCCGGGTTATCGCGTGCGAAGCGCTGGTTTGAGTTGTACAACTCGCGACCCAGGTTCTTGGCGTCATAGGCATGCAGGACGGCGGGACCCTGATGTGCGTCGTAGTACGCGTCACTGTCCACCGCCCACACGATGCCGTTGCCGCTTCCATTCGCCGAGACACTCACCGTGCTGCGCGTCAAATGATAGATGGCGGCAGTCTGCGATACAGGAGTCGTGGAGAGCATGCCGTTGCGTAGAGCGAACGCCTTGATGGAATCCTTGTGCGGGCTGATTCCCGCGCCAAAATATAGTCGTCCATTCCAGTAGGCAGGAGTGCCCATCTGCTGCCTCAATTGCCCGGACACTTCCTGCACTGCCTGCGGATTGTTCTTCAACCCGACGCCATATCCGCCGAGAGTATCGCGGTTCAGCAGATAGATGTGGCCGTTCTTGCCGCTGGTGATCGCCAGATGAGGATACGGACCAGGTTGATCGGGCAGCACGACCACGCCGGAGGAGCCCAGATCCAGATCGTCCTTCGCCATGTTTGCCTGATTGAAGGGAGTGAAGAAAGTCCGCCAGCGCGATTCCGTGCGCGCCGGGCTTCAGCTTCACGACACTGTCGCTGAAGTTCGATCCCGGTTCTTCGCCAAAGGCGTCGAACGGTCCATTGGCAATCGACAGATAGAGATTGCCGTCCGGGTCTGCGGCGATGCCGCAGCCACTCATCCAGATGCCGCCCTGGTAGCCGTTGGGCGTGGAGACCCAAGCCCCAACTTGCCGCATGGTGGTGGCGTCGAAAGCGATCATCCAGCCGTGATAGAGTCCCGAGTCCCCGTACGATGCGAAGGCCACATACACCTTACCCTTGGAGAGCAGCAAGGCCGCGCGCTGCAACTGAAAGCGGGAAGAGAAACTGAGCACGCCATCGTTGCCATCCTGGGCATTGCCCGGATAAGAAGCCTGAATGACGCGCGGGCCGCCAAATTTTTCCGCGCCCGAGGTCATGTCCAGAGCGTGCAGGCGGTGATAGAAGACGCCGCTCTCTTTCGTAGCCGCGACTACATAAACCGTGTTGCCGGCGACGTCGATCACCGGCGTGCCGGTGATTCCGATCTCCGGCTGAATGTCGTTGGCGTTGACGTCGCCCGGCGACAGGGTGGTTATTCCGGCATCAGGATTCAAGAAATTGACACGCCACAACGGCGCTGGAGTGGGAGAATCGGCATCGAAGGCGTAGACACTGTCGTGCTGTGTAGCCACGATCACGACGTTGTGAATTCCATTTCCCGGGATCGCAACCTGCGGCATGTAGAGCGGCTGGGCGTAAACGTATCCGTCGACAGGAAACGAATAGAGCCGACCGAAATGCGCGGGGTTCACGTTGTCGGGGATGAGGACAGCTTCGATGCGTGTTCTGGCCAGTGCGGGCATTGTCATTATGATAAGTCGCGACTACTGCCAGGCCGGCGGCGGTCAGCGCCTCGGCAGTCATGGCTTGGGGCTGCGCCGAAGGATTGGCCGCCGCAAAGAAATCATCGCTCGCTTTTTCGCCGGAACGGCCTCGACTGGATGAGCGAAAGCTGGAGGATAAAGAGGACCATCGCCAGCAAAGCCCCACCGAGAGCAATTGGGAACGGTTGCGCGAGAGCGCTCGCTACCCTTTGCCAATTATGCAGAGCGAAATAGATGAGAACGCCCAGGCTGAGACAAAGCGCAGCCGGCAGCGTGAAAGATTCTGAGAATAAGAAAATAACGTGCTGCAACATGAGTCGGGTCAGTCGATACGCTCAACGCTTACCGTCATAACCCGCACGTCACGGAAAAGTGACGTATGCCCAAAAAATGAGCGCCTTCGAGGACAGAGGGTCACGTCGCGTCGATGCAAATCTCGTTGTCTTATTGCTATCCATAGCGAGTACAATGCTCGCCACCCTTGCAATGATGCAGTTTCGGCATCGTCCGATACCAAGTTCGAAAGCATAAAATATTGTTAAGAATTGTAGCGGCCGTCAGCGTGAACTTCTCGCTCGAGGTTCTCTTATTTTGCCCTTGCCGTCGTGAATGATTCTTCCTGCACGCTGTAACAGTATCGCATGTAGAATCGACGCATGGTCTTTCGCGGCGGCAACGACGGCAATCATCATCAAGGCAGAACTCCTCCTCCTGACGATACCCACCAGGAAGCAGCCTACCTCAAGATGCTGGGCGAGAAGCAACGCCCCGTGCGCATCAAGCTGATGGGCGGAGAAGTAGTACGGGGCTGGATTGAGTATTACGACCGGCGCATGGTGCGGCTGACCCGCGAAGGAGCACCCAACCTTTTCATCTTCAAGCATGAAATCGCCTACATCGCAGAAGAGGCCGTGCGCAAGCCGCGCGCCGAAACCGCACCGCAAAATGGCGATTCCGTGAACTCCGAGCAATGAGCTCCTACCTGCCAGACCTGGAAGCGATTGCCCGCGAGGCCGGCAAGCTTCTGATGGGCTACTTCGCTCGCCATGTAACCATCGAGTACAAAGGCGAAGTCGATCTGGTGACCGAGGCGGACCGCGCTTCGGAGAAGCTGATCGTCGAGCGTCTGCGCGCGCGTTGGCCCGAACACGGCATCGTGGCCGAGGAAGGCACGCGCAGCGAAGTGGATGCGGAATATCGCTGGTATGTCGATCCGTTGGACGGGACCACGAATTTCGCCCACGGCTACCCGGTGTTTTGCGTCTCGATTGCGCTGGCCCGGCAGGACGGACAGCTTGCCGTGGGCGTGCTTTACGATCCCACTCGCGATGAGATGTTTGCCGCGGAGCGCGGACTGGGCGCGAAGCTGAACGGCCAGCCGATTCACGTTTCCCAAACCAAAGCGCTGGCGGAGTCGATCCTGGGAACCGGCTTTCCCAGCCACAAGCGGCACAAGAATCCCAACATCCACTTCTATCACCAGATTACGCTGCGCTCGCATGGCGTGCGGCGCGCAGGTTCGGCTGCACTCGATCTGGCCAACGTTGCCTGCGGACGCTACGACGGCTTCTGGGAGTTCAACCTGAATCCCTGGGACACGGCTGCGGGAGTCCTGCTGGTGCAGGAGGCGGGCGGCACGGTAACGCGCTTCGATGGCTCGCCGTTTCGCCTCGACAGCCGCGAGGTCCTCGCCAGCAACGGCCTCATCCATCAGGAACTGATCACGAACTTCGAAGAGATCTTCGCCGGCCGCGGACTGGAAGAGTTGCCATCGGTGGCGGAGTACGTGAAGGACGCGGAAGTAGAAGTTATTCTTGGAACCGTGGTTTGCCACCGCAAGCGCTGAGATCAGCCGCCAGGTAGCTAGGTTGGATAATGGTAAAATATATGCTACTATTATGATCGCGCTGCGCGAGTACCACGACCGTGACGATCAAAGCCCATCTCCAGCAGAAAGACGTAAGGTACGCGGTCGCCAGATGGGAAGATTACAAACAGCGCAAGAAACGGCAGAAGTCTGAGGAGGTTTAAGTGGCATTGACCGCGATTTTCGGGAGACGGTTCAAGCGCGCGTACGGCGCGACCCTGCATTCCGCAAGGGCCTTCTGCGTGATGCCATTGAAAGCCTTCTTGCTGGGGAGGTTCCGCTCGGCAAGGAACTATTGCGCGATTATATTAATGCCACGGTTGGCTTTCCGGAGCTGGCCACGCATACAAAGCTGCACGTCAAGACATTGCACCAGATGTTCGGGCCCGAAAGGAAATCCCACCGCCAGCAACCTCTTCGAGATCGTTGCCTACCTGCAGCGGCAGGAAGGCGTCCGGTTGCACGTCCGCACCAGCCGGGCGGTTGCCTGAGCCGTCTCGAACGCCCGTTCGGCTTCCTCACATACCCCTGTGACTGCGGTAAAATTGTCGGGTGAACAATTCGTTTTTGGACCGTACCGTTGAGAAGCGCCCGGACAGGGTCCGTCTGCCGGGGCGAATCCTTTTCCTCACTGAAGATCCCGAACTGATCAAGCGGCAGCTTGCGGGCGAAGACCTGCCATGGGACACGCAGCATCCCGAGCGCAATCCCAAGCTGCGCGACGACATCTCCACCGACGAGATCACGCCGGCGCACATCTGCTTCTTCTTTGACGAGACGCTGGGCGAATTTCCCGTACACCGGACTGAAGTGCGGCAACGAGACGCCGATCAAGCGCGGCGACGTGAAGACGCGGCGGGTTTGTCTGCGCGGTCAGCGGCAAGCGGCGCGGCAAAGGCTCCAGCCGCGAGCAGTCGCCTTATGCCGAGATGTCAGCCGGCATCAAGCTGGTGATCGCGGAAAACATCGAGCGCATCTACAAGCAGAATTGCCAGAACCTCGGAGTGCTGACCTCCACCGACTTCGGCCTGATCGACAAAGTTCGCCGCGGCGAAGAGATTCCGCTGGCCGACTTCACCGCCGGTGAAGACGAGATCACGCGGCAGGTCATCGAGTACGGCGGGCTTGTTCCCGTTCAACGTGGCGCGCATGCAGGGCAAGGTCTTCCTGCCGCCGATCACGACCAAGCCGCGCCCGATGACCATCGCGGAGAAGATTTTCGCGCGCCACATGCTGCACGGCACCAACCAGGTGGGCGTGGAAGCGGTGAAGCCCGGCGACACCGGATTCGCGCGCACCGATCTGCGCTTCAGCCACGAGTACGTCACGCCGATGGCGGCGATCTTCTTCGAGCACTTCCTCGGCAAAGACGCGCCGGTGACCGACGCCAGTACCATCATGTTCTTCCGCGACCACCTGACCTTCCTGGACGAAGTGCTGTCGGAAGAGAAGCGCAAGATGGGACTGCTCGATCTGGCAGGCCAGTTGAAGCTGAAGCAGGAAGAGTTCGCGAAGTCGCGCGGCATCAAGCTGCACGGCGAGCTGAAGGACCGCAAAGGCTCGGAGGGCATCTGCCACTCGATCGTCACCGAGAGCTATGCCCTGCCCGGCCAGCTCAACGTGGGCAGCGATTCGCACACACCGCACGTCGGCGCAATGGGCTGCGTGGCCTTCGGCATCGGCACGACCGACGTCTTCAACTCCTGGTTCACCAAAGATGTGCGCGTAAAGGTTCCAGAATCGGTGAAGGTCGTCATCCACGGCAAGAGGCGCGAGAACGTCACTGCCAAGGACTTCATCCTGAAGCTGCTGTCGATGGAATACATTCGCTCCGGCAAGGCGCTGGCCAAGGTGATCGAGTATTCCGGCGAGGCCATCGAGGCGCTGGGCGTCGACGAGCGCGCCACCATGACCAACATGGCAGCCGAGATCGGCGGCTTCACCGGCATCGTTGCGCCTGACCAGAAGGTGGTGGAGTTCCTGATGGAGCGGCGCGGCATGAGCGAGAACGAGGCGCAGACGCTGGTGGAAGGATTGTACAGCGATCCCGATGCGCACTACGCGCACGTGATCGAACTGGACGCGTCCGAGATTTATCCCATGGTGGCGACGCCGGGCGATCCGGGCAATGGCAAGTTTATCCGCGAGTTGAACACGCCGGTGCCGGTGGAGATCGCCTACGGCGGCACCTGCACCGCGGGCAAGAACGAAGACATGGACATGTACGCGCTGGTGCTGGGCGATGCTTTGAAGCAAGGGCGGCGGGTTGCGGAGAGTTGCAAGTTCTATCTCCAGTTCGGATCGCAGGAGACGCGCGAATACTGCGTGCGCAAGGGCTATCTGGATATCTTCCAGCGGGCCGGCGCGCAGGTGATCGAGCCCAGCTGCGGCGCCTGCATCAACGCCGGGCCCGGGAGTTTCCACGCGTCCGGACCAGGTGGTGATCAGCGCGCAGAATCGCAACTTTCCTGGCCGCAGCGGTCCGGGGCAGATGTATCTGGCCAGCCCGCTGACGGTGGCTGCCAGCGCTATCGCGGGCTACATTGTGGAGTATGAGCCGGCGGGGGAGCGGGAGCCGGCGAATGTGGCGTGATCTGCGGTTCGTTTTCTTCGTGGATGGCCTGGCCCGCCCTAGCCAAACGAAGGCTAGAACGGGGCACCCGCAGTCATGCCATAACAGCGGGGTTTTTGATACTATCGATGTAACGACTTCGAGTGAGATTCTCCAACAGAGAGACTTCAGGAGACATTGTTCTATGGCTTATGTGATCGCGGAACCTTGCATAGGCACCAAAGACACGGCTTGTGTCGATGCCTGTCCGGTGGACTGCATCCACCCCAAGAAGGACAGCGAGAAGTTCGCGGCAGAAGAGATGATCTACATCGATCCGGTGGAGTGCATCGATTGTGGCGCGTGCGTGCCGGTGTGTCCGGTGTCGGCGATTTTCGCGCTCGACGATCTGCCGGAGAAGTGGAAAGAGTACACCGAACGCAACGCCAAGTATTTCGGCCGTTAAGCAGCGTCCAGAGATGAAAAAGGGCACACCGCGCGGGTGTGCCTTTTTTGCGTGGGAGCGGAATGCCTACGAGTGAGCCTCAGTTATTCGCGAGTTCGCCGGTAGTGGCGCCGGGCTTTCTGGCGATTGCCGCAACTGGTCATGTCGCACCAGCGGCGGCTGCGGTTGCGGCTGTGGTCGAGGAAAAGCCATTCGCAGTCCGGAGCTTCACAGAAGCGCACTAGTTGCAGTTCCGGAGAAGTCAGCAGATCGGTAGCCGCTTGCGCTGTCTCCCATAGAATGCGGTCGAGCGGATTCTTGCCATCCGGCCGCCATTGCCACCGGTAACCTCCGTTGGAGCGCGCGAGGCAACGATGCCGTAGCGCCTCAATGGCGAAATCGTTCATGAGATCCAGATCGGCGGTACTGGCGGTCTTGCCTTGCGCGATTGCCGAGAAGACACGGTACATTACCTCTCGCATAGCAATGGCCTTGCGGAATGTGCGAGCGGCTTCTGTGGGATGTCGCTCGGCGTAGTCGCAGAGTTCCTTCGCATCTTTCGCGGAAATGATTCCCGACTGTTTGGCAAAGGTGACGATGTCGGCATAGCTCTCGAGATGTTCCTTGCGGCGGTCGGGAACGTGGCGCCGGCTGACCGTATTGGCAAAATTCAGGGCGAGCTGCCCGCCGGTCAGATCGAATACGAACTCAGGTTGACGCTTGGTCACTGCCTTGATTGTAACTGGTCTTGTCCAACTTGGAGGTTAGCCGATCGGCGGAATGGCTGCGTCGATGTCCCGCGTAACAGGGGCCATCTGGTAAATCAGCTTGGGGCCGGTTTATTTTGTCTGCTGAGAACCGTGTCGTCCCCGGGGGACTCAGGTACTTTTGCCACCCAACCCAGCACTCCGCTTCCCACCCCAATTCGCGCAAAAGACGCGCGAATCGGGGCTCGGGTTCGCTCCGTGCTGGGCTATCATGACTCCGCGCCTACGGCGCTCCGGATTCCGGGGTTCTAACTCCACTATTCGGCGCGAAAAGCTAGTTCCCACGCGCACGACTCAAACAGACCGCTGAAAAAGTCAAAAGCAGATCCCTCGTCGGCCTAAAGAGACTGTGTCGCAACCCGGTGTCGCCGCTCTGCGGCTCACGTTTTGTCCCACTTTGAGCGTGGGCTGACGCCCACGCCTAACCCCATCTCGCCGCTGCGCGGCTAGTTTGATCGGTTGTTCGGGCCGTTTGTTCCACGAGAAAATTTGTTTTCCGGTCGCGACACAGTCTCTAAAGGTGATGACACAAATAAAGGGCTTATCGGCACGGCTGAAGCCGTGCCCTGTTACAAAGCGCTCTAAGAGCGACTTTTTCAGCGGCCTGTCAAAGTCGTGCCCTGATACAAGGCAAACGATTTTATGCGATGGGTTCTATCTCCCTACATTTCCCACAGACATCGCCCGCCGCGATACATGGAGATCAAGCCGTCTTCGCTGATCTTGAGCACTGTGCCGTAACGGGACGCGGCGATGGCGGCGGTGGTGCGTCCGCCTTCGACGGTGCGATTCAAAGCCTCTTCGGTGGAATCGTGATGCAGGATGGCGCCAAAGGCCAGCAGATTGGCGTCGGGACAAAGCACCACGGCGCCGTCGATGCGGGCAATGTTTTCCAGCACGGTGGAAGGAACGTCGAGAATGCTCTTGTCGCGCAACAGATAATGCAGCTGATCTTTGCTGGTGACGCCGTCGGCGGCGCTTTCGCGATTGAGATTGTCGAGCAGGTCGGGCTGCGACACCAGCACGTGCGCCGACTCGCGATCGTCGAGCACAACAAAGAGCGCGCCGCGGCGGCTCTCGGTCAGATTCAGCGCAACGGAGAACAGCCGCTCTGCCAGCTCGGCATTGCCGATCGCTTTCTTCCATAAGCCGTAACGATGGCGCGCGTCCACCAGGCGCCACGTGCCGTCGATGAAACGGAACACGGGGACACCGTCGGAGTAAATCTTGATCTCGCCATTGGGCGAGAGGACGAGGCAGATGTGGCCGCCGCATAACGTCGCTCGGCAGTGGTCGGCGTAGGCGGCCGCCGGCGGAACCGCCAGCGGCATGTCGCGGTAAGGCTCGGCCCATTCGTGGACGTCGACCAACTCCGCCAGCATGCCGTTCTGATCGACCAGCGCGATGGTTCGCAGGCCGTCGCACAGGCGATGAAAGCTGCGAATGCTGGTGAGCAGATGCGAATAGCGCAGGGCGCGCTTCGGGGTACGCGGCGGCTCGTGGCAAGGCTCGGGCATGGAGCCGAAGAGCAGCACGCCGGTCGCGATGCGCCGGTTCTCGTAGGTGCTCATGCTGCTGGTGCGCAAAACTTCAATGGCGTCGGCAACGCGATCGGGAAGTTCGGCAATGGCTTCGGCGCTGCTGTGGGGCGCGGGATCGAGGAAGGCGGAGATGAAGCGGTCCTCCGGCAGCCCGCGAAAGAGCTGAAAGCTTTGCGCGGCCAGTTCCTCGTTGGTGAGCAGTTGATAGCGCGCCGACAGCACCATGCCGATGCTGCGCAGCAGGCGGCGTTCGTGGTCCGACAATTTATTCGACGAAGACTTAAGGGAGTAGCCGCCGCCCATCCATTCGAATTCCACCTGGCCGCCGCTGGGGACTGCGCCCAGCAGGCCCGGCATCTGTTCCGTGCCCTGCGAAATGCGCTCCAGGGTGGCGCCGGGAAAGAAAGTAGCGGATGCCGTTCTCCAGCAGCTCGCTGTAGAGTCCGCTCAGGAATCGGGTGCGTTTTTCCAGCGAGCGGGATCCGATGGTGGAGGGGTTGGTCATGATCAACGTCGAAGAGTGGCGCCTTCAGAGGATCGCCGGCATGAATCGCCGGCGCAGCCGATGATTCAAGGTTATACCAAATCACGCGGGTTGGTCGGGTTGTAAAGAAGGTCGTCGGTATGGCCAGTTTGGGCGGAAAAGCAGATCCCTCGTCGGGCTAAAGAGAGTGTGTCACAACTGGCAACCGAACTTTGCGGTGGAACGAACGTCGCGATATTCACCCGGTCAAGCCGCGCAGCGGCGGCATGATGTTAGGCGTGGGCGTTAGCCCACGCTCAAGGTGGAACAAAACCCAAGCCGCAGAGCGGCGACAGAGGGTTGCGACACAGTCTCTAAAGCCCTCCTCGGGATGACAAAACTATATGGCAGGCTTTGACGCTGGCCTAAAGGCCAGCTCTACCACCTACGGCGCCGATCTGCCACCTACGAAACGGCGACGGGTTGCGCGAACTCGATCTTGGCTTCGCGCAGATATTTTGCCGCTTCTTCCGGCGGGGTCGGGATTCTGATAGAAGCCGGTTCCCCACTCGAAGCCCGCGATCTTCGTCAGCCGCGGCATGAACTCCACGTGCCAGTGGTAATAATCCATCGCCGCTTCCTGCACGGGAGCGGTGTGCATGACCAGGTTATAGGCGGGATTGTCGAGCACCTTGTCGGCGCGCATGAGCAGGTTCTTCAGCGCCTTCGCCAGGCTCTCATAGACGTGCGACGACGAATTCTCGAATGCCGATTCGTGGCGCTTGGGCAGGATCCAGGTCTCGAAGGGAAAGCGCGGCGCATAGGGAGCAACGGTCAGGAAGCTATCGTTTTCCGCCACCACGCGAACGCCGGCTTCAGTCTCCTGCCGGATGATGTCGCAGAAGACGCAGCGCTCCTTGTAGATGAAATATTGCTTGGAGCCTTCCAGCTCTTCGACCACGTGTTTGGGCACGATGGGCAGAGCGATCAACTGGCCGTGCGAATGGTCCAGCGTTGCCCCCGCCAGCTGGCCGTGGTTCTTGAAGATGAGGATGTATTTGAAGCGGCGATCTTTCTTCAGATCGACGATGCGGTCACGAAAGGCCCAGAAGACATCTTCGATGCGCTTCTCCGAAAGATCGCCCAGGGTCAACATCATGGTCGGGGGTTTCGACGATGACCTCGTGCGCGCCGATGCCGTTCATCTTGTCGAACATGCCCTCGGCCTGGCGATTGAGGTTGCCTTCAATTCCCAGCGCGGGGAACTTATTCGGCACCACGCGAACCGTCCAGCCCTCGGTGTTCGGCGAAGCGCCGTTGGGGCGATAAGCCAGCACTTCCGGCGGAGTCTTGCTTTCATTCCCGACACAGAATGGGCAAAAGCCATTTTTGATCTTGACCGGCTCGCGGGTGAAATCGGAAGGGCGTTTGGCGCGGTCGGTGGAGATGATGACCCAGCGTCCAATGATGGGATCTTTGCGTAATTCAGGCACGGTGGACCTTTCCCGGACTCTTAAGGGAACTCGTCTGATCAAGTTAAGGCGAAGTCCCTCTAGCGGCTAAAGCCGCGTTCATTTGCTCGACTTTGCGGACCGCCTGAAGGCGGTCCCCTTCAAAGCCATACTTCAATCACAGCTTGCTCGTAACGCTTCTATGTTACCGCTTCCTGACATCGGCTGGATGCGGCGATTCACTTTATCGGCTCGACGGCAGGCAAGGTTCCCACCAGCTTCTCGACATCGCCGATCTCCTTGGGAACACTGGACGACAGGACTTCCGGCGCCGTTGGCGGTGATGAGGATGGTGTCCTCCACGCGGAAGTGCCAGTGCTTGTCGGGAAATTCGACAATCGGCTCAACCGTGACGACTTGGCCGGCTTGGATCGGGCCCTTGGCCATCATGACATCGTGCGTCGCGAGGCCAACGAAGTGACCCGGCCAACCGTACCATTGCGTCGCCAACGCCCTCGCGGTCGAAAACTTTCTTGCCCTGCGCCTGGGCCTGCTCGTAAGTGTTGCCGGGCTTGAGCATGTCGATCACGGCCTTCTGGCATTCGAGATCGACGTTGTACCATTTGGCCTGCTCGGGCGTGAATTTGCCGTCGATGTTGAAGGTGCGAGTGATGTCCATGGTCATGTGGTCGAGGTCGGCGGCGAAGTCGAAGACCACAACGCTCGCCGGGCTCGATCTTGTTGCGATTGAAGAAGTAGTGCCAGGTATTGGCGTTCACGCCGGAGCCGACGATCGCGGGATACGCCAGACCTTGCGCGCCGGAGTTGCGGAAGACAAACGCCGCCTCGGCTTCGATCTGGTACTCGTACATGCCGGGATGGGCCATGCGGATGGCCTGCTCATCGCCCTGCGCGCTGATGCGGCCATTGCGGCGCAGAACTTCGATTTCGCCAGGACGCTTGATGTTGCGCATCGCGTCCATCGCGCCGGTAATGTTGCGGAAGTTGGCGGCAGGATAGCGCTCGCGCAGCTTGACCAGCGCATCGCGATCGCCGGGCAGGTTCTGGCCGTAGGGATTGTTGTACTCGGCGGCGTAGTCGCGTCCGGTTTCGAAGCGCGCGCCATCGGGCTTGTCGGCGAATCCCAGGCGCACCCAGAGATCGTTATCGACGCCGCCTCCAAACAGAAAGCTCAAGTAGCCATCCAGACCGGCTAAAGGCGCAACGGCCGGATAGCCCAGCTCTTTCTGCTCGTCCTTCGACATGGAGAGCAGGTTGGCGCCGTAGACCTGCACTTCGCGCGGACTCTGTTGCGGCTCGAAGATGGTGGTGCGCTGGGTCGCGACGTCCATCAACATGATGGCGCCGGGATCGGAGAGCCCGGTGTAGTAGTAGAAATCGTTGTCCTCGCGATAGTGATCGGCAGCAGGCTCCTGCGTCTTGGCGAAGAGCAGGACGTAGCCGGTCTTGAGCTTGGCGGCAAGTTCGGTGCGACGGGCAGCGAATTCCTTGGGACCGCCGAGATCGTTCATGGCGGCGCGGTCGGTGTATTGGGCGTTGGCAAGCAAAGCGGTGGATGCGATGAATAGAGCGAGGGCGGTTCGGATGTGTCGGATCATGGCGTTAGGCAGTGTAGTCCTTGGAGAAGGCGTGCGCAATTCAGCGACGTTTCTGACATACGCGAGCGTGGCTGCGAGTCGAACCGCAGATCCCTCCATTCGGACTGAAGTCCTCGGTCGGGATGACAAGAAGGGGAAGCCCACTACATCTTTGCCACCATAGGGGTCCTTCGACTCCGGCGCGCGGCGCGCCTCCGCTCAGGATGACACCCAAAGAAAAAAGCCGGGTGCCCCGTTCTAGCCAAAGGAGCGGAGAAAAGCAGGTCCCTCACTCCGCTTCGCTCCGCTCGGGATGACACCTAAAGAAAAAACCATCTACGCCCCGGCTTGCTTGCCGGTAGTTGCCTTTTTGGTGTGCGGCTTGCCGGCAGTGATGTCGATGCACTCCTCGAGAATATCCATCGCGATGTCCGCCTGCTCCTTGGGTGACGATGAGCGGCGGGCAAATGCGAATGGTGTTGGGGCCGCAGCCCAGCAGCAGCAGGCCGCGTTCGAAGGCCAGCTCGACAATGCGATCGCGTTCCGCGCCGCCCGGCGTCTTGGCTTTCTTGTCGGTGACGATCTCGACCCCAATCATCAGGCCACGTCCGCGGACGTCGCCCACCAAGTCGAGACGCGCAGGCCAATCGGCGATGCGATCCATCATGTGACGGCCAACGACTTCGGCGTTGTGGATGGCTTCGCGCTCGAGAACATCCATGGTCGCCATTGCCGCCGCGATGCAAACCGGATTGCCGCCGAACGTGGAGGCGTGCGATCCCGGCACCCAATCCATGATCTCGGCCTTCGACATCATGATGCCCAGCGGCATGCCGCTGGCGATTCCCTTGGCCATGCAGACGATGTCGGGCTCGACGCCAGTATGCTCGATGGCCCACCATTTGCCGGTGCGGCCCGCGCCGGACTGGACTTCGTCGGCCACCAGCAGAATGCCGTGACGATCGCAGATGCGCCGCAGCTCCTGCATGAAGACCGTGGGCGCGACCACGTAGCCGCCTTCGCCCTGAATGGGCTCGACAAAGATCGCGGCAACTTCCTCCGGAGGCAGCGTGGTCTTGAAGAGCTTCTCTTCGATGAAGCGGGCGCAGCCCAGCGCGTAGGCGTCGGCCGTGGCCTGGTCTGGACTTCCGCCCACGCATCCGCGATAGATGTCGGGATAGCGCACGTGGGTCACGCCGGGAACCAGCGGCGCGAAACGGCGGCGCTGCTGCGGCTTCGACGCGGTCAGCGACAGCGCTCCCATGGTGCGGCCATGGAATGCGCCGTAGAACGCGATGATGTTCTGGCGCTTGGTGTGATAGCGCGCCAGCTTCAGCGCAGCTTCAATCGCTTCTGCGCCCGAGTTGCCGTAGTAGATCTTGTGCGGCCCCTTCATGGGAGCGATGCGCGACAGCCGCTCGCCGAGCGTGACCATGCTCTCGTAGTAGAAGTCGGTGCCGGACATGTGGATGAGTTCGGCAGCCTGCTTCTGAATGGCGGCGACTACCTCGGGATGGCAGTGTCCGGTAGAAGTGACGGCGATGCCGGCGGAGAAATCGAGGAACTCGTTGCCATCGACATCCTCCACGATGACGCCGCGGCCACGCTTGGCGACCATGGGATACGAGCGGGTGTAGGACGGCGAAATATAGCGCTGATCGCCTTCCAGAACGCGGCGGGCGTTGGGTCCGGGCAGAGCGGTCTTGATGTGAGGACCGGCAACCGGAATAAGAGTATTAGCTGACATGATGTTTTCCTCCGAAAGGCTTGCGGCCGAGTTGTGGGCCGGAGCTTTGGTCAGCCCGCGAGTGCAATCTGGTTGGAGTTGAACACTGCGCGGGAGATACGGGAAAACCGGAGGCTAGTCGCCGGAGAAGAGATTGGGGCGAACCATGCAGGGAGCCAGTTTGGAGTCAGCGGAGGTGGTGTTGGCGTGCAGGGTCAAGGCAAAGCTCCTGACGCCATTATAGTCGGCTTGGAGGCCAGGCGTAACCCCCACAACGACGGGGATTTCTTGCGGTCCCAAAGGTGCCTGTGCCGCCGCTGGCGCGGCTGGTTTGAGGCAAATCTCGAGCGACGGTTCCACCCCATAATTACGATTCAATCTGGGGCACAGACACCAAAGAGGCTGAGAGGCTAACTGGATGCCTGTTCGACGCTGGTGAAGCTGTCGCGCAGTGCGTCTTCCACGGTGTACTGGATAACCCGCGGATAGTCCGGGCCAAGAAACCGCTGGAGGCGAGTGGTGTCCATGGTGTAGGAACCGATCAGGTAAGGCAAAGCATCGGGCGGGATGGAAGAAATCCCGAATCTCCACAGGAAGCGCAGGACGGTATGGAAGGCGGCGCGGGTGGGAACTCGCTTGATGGTGGCGTGGGCAATTTCTGCGCAGCGCTGCACGGTGAGCGGCTCGCCCCGTCCGGCCACATTCATAATGCTGATGGGCGGGTCGGTGGCAGGGCGATCCAGCAGGACCACCAGCAGCCGGGCCATGTCGTCGACGTGGAGGAATTGCAAACGCTTCTCCAGATACTTAGCCCCGCGAGGAAGCATGAGCGGCAGGCGACGGCCTTCGGCACGCATACGCGCAGCGCGTTTGCTGGGCCCTAACGGGGTACCGCGCAGGGCGCCGACTATATAGTTCTGCATGCTGGCGCCGGTGAAGATGTGCGGACGCAGGAGATAGCAGCGGCAATCGCCCAGGCTGTCGGCGCGATAGCGGACAACTTCATCGCATTCGCGCTTATGGATGGCATAAGGCAAAGTGTGAGCGCGCAGGGGAGCATCTTCTTTCACCGGGCCTGGGGTTTCCGGCCCGTAGGCGGCGACACTGCTGGGAAAGATGAAGCGCTGAATGTTGCCGCCGGTGCGGTTTACGACGCTGACCGCTTCCATCACGCGCGCCGTGCCGGCAACGTTGATTTGCCACATACGTTCCGCGTCGAGCACGCCAGAGCGTTGCGGATCGAGCACGAACGCCAGATGAATGACAGACTGGGCCCCGCTGACGCGTAGCAACTCAATGAGCTGGCGGCAGCAAGCCTCGTGGCCCAGATCCATAGGTTCGAATTGGCTTAGGGAAGAGCTCTCGGGTGGGCGCATATCGACGCCCACCACGCGAAAATCCGAGAGCAACGGCAGCAGCCTGGTCCCCAGATTGCCCGAGATGCCCGTAATCAGGACAGTCCGGTTTGGCGCCATCACTACTGCTGGGGCGACGGTTGTGAGTTAGCCGGAGGAGCTGAGTTGGGAGCCGGTGGAGGCGCTCCCGCACCAGCACCGGGCGGCGGCGGCGCGCCAGCACCAGGACCGGCTCCGGGCGGCATCCGCGGAGCGCCTGGACCCCGCATCGGGCCGCGTTGCCTCATGTTCTGCGGCGGCGGCGCCGGAATATCCGGGCCAAAGTAGGCGTCGTTCAAGGTGACCGTGACCGCACCCTGTATCTGCTGAATTTTGTCCTTGAACAGCTGCTGCTGCAAGGTCTGCGAGATGCTGGTCTTCACCTCGCTGAGGGGAACCGTGCGCACCGAGACGACCTTGTAGATGTAAGCTGCATTCTGGTCGGAGTAGACCGGCGAAACCTCCGTGGCCTTCAGCTCGAATACGCCTTCGTGAGCTTCCGGCAACGCGCCCGGACGACGGGCGCCGACGTTGATGTCGGGAGCGGTGGTGGTGACGCCGTTATGTTCCATCACATCTTTTTGCAGCTTGACCGGATCGCCGCCGGCTACCCACTGCGCCCTGATCGTCTCCGCGTAGGCTGTCCGCTCGGCTTCGGTCGGCTTGGGTTTGTCTTTGTCGGCAGCTCCGGGGTTGGCCGGGAGAATGATTCGCTGCAACGTTACTTCCTTGTATTTCTTGATGTTCTGGTCGTAATAGCTCTGGATCTGCTGATCGCTGGGATGCGCGAACTCCTCGGTGAAATGCGCATTGAGCGTCTCCGCCAGGATCTGAGTCATGGCGAAGCGGTAGATCTCCTGGACCTTGGGGTCATTTTGCAGCCCAAGCTCGCGGGCGGCGTCAGCGAAGGTCAGCAACTTGGCATACTGAGTGGCGAAGCGGCGTTTCACCTCGGGAGGCACCGGTCCCTTGTCGGGGGGTTGCAGCGCGTTGGTGAGCTTCTCAAACTGCTCACGGGTAAGGCTGCTGATGCATCCGGCCGGGGGAGTGCTGCCGGCTTTCGCCTCGCAGGCGCCCTTTAGCGTGATCACGACCGTATCCATCGGAACGTTGGTGGCCGCAGGAGCGGCGGGCGCAGGGGCGGCAGCCATTCCAGGCATGGGCGCGCTCTGCCCGGCCGGGGGCGGTGCTTGTTGCGGGGACGGCTGTTGACCGTAGGTGGTGCAGGTGATGGCACACGAAAGCGCGAGTGCCCACAGTGTGAAACGTAACATGAAGTGGTGTTCCTCCAGAATAGTTACCGCCTGAGGCGGAGCAAGTGGATGCAGAAAATCGTACCACATTGTGACCAAAATGCTGTAAACGCGGGCGAAGAGCCCTTGCCAGCGGTTGGCGGATTGCCGAAGGAAAGTGAATAATCGGAACATATGACGGATGTCGCCGCCACCGCCAACATGCAGCGCGAGAAGAAGGCAGTCGCCCTGCACTCGATTCTGGCAGCGGTTGGGATCACCGCGCTCAAAGTGGTTGTCGGCATAACTACGGCCAGCCTGGGCATTTTGTCGGAGGCGGCACATTCCGGACTCGACCTGGTCGCGGCTGCGGTCACCTACTTTTCCGTCCGCGTGTCTGACAAGCCCGCCGATGCCGACCATCAGTACGGACACGGCAAAGTGGAAAGCTTTTCGGCTTTCCTGGAAACCGGCTTGCTGCTGCTGACCTGCGTCTGGATTGTTTACGAAGCCGGCAAGCGCCTCTTCTTTCATGCGGTCGAGATTGAGCCGACGATCTGGGCCTTCGTGGTGATGGGTGTCTCGATTGTGGTGGACACGTGGCGATCGCGGCGGCTGCGCCTGATCGCCGACCGATACGACAGCCAGGCGTTGCACGCCGACGCGCTGCACTTTCGCACCGATATCTGGTCCAGCAGCGTCGTCATCGTGGGGCTGGCGCTGGTATTGGCGGGACGGCACTACGCGCTGCCGTGGCTGGCCAAGGCCGATCCCATCGCGGCGCTGTTCGTGGCCTGCATCGTGGTGTATGTCAGTTGGCGGCTGGCGCGCCAGACGGTCGACGCGCTGCTGGACGCTGCGCCCGCCGGCATCCGCAGCCGCATCATGGAAGAGGTCTATCGCGTCGATGGCGTGCTGGAAGTGGGGCGCGTGCGCATTCGCCGGGCGGGCAGCCGGTATTTTGCCGACGTTTCCATTGCCATGTCACGCAATGTGACCTTCCAGAAGTCGGAGCAGGTTTCCAACGAAGTGGCGGCGCGCATCCGGAAGCTGCTGCCCGACGCCGACGTGGTGGTAAACACCGTCGCCCGTGCCAGCCGCCAGGAGAGCCTCTTCGACCGCATTCGCGCCGTGGCCACGCGCAATAATCTGAACGTGCACGACATCAGCGTGCAGGACATCGACGGCAAGCTGCATGTGGAGCAGCACGTCGAACTGGACGAACGGCTGAGCCTGAAGGAAGCTCATGATCGCGTGACCCGCCTGGAGAACGAGATGAAGCAGGATGTGGGCGAGATCAACGACATCCTGACCCACATTGAGAGCGAGCCGGCGACCATCGAGACCAGCGATGGCCTGGTACGCGTGCCGAACTTCGAAGCGCGCCTTCAGGCGGTAACGAAGAATTTTCCCGAAGTCGTCGACCTGCACGACCTGACGTTTAAGCGGGTAAGCGGCAGGCTGTATCTGTCGCTGCACATCACCATGCAGGACGACCTGCCGCTGTCGCGCGTACACGACATCCAGACCGCCGTGGAAGGCCGTTTCCGCCAGGAAGTGCCGGAGCTATTCCGGGTGCTCATCCATCCCGAACCGCAGACGGACAATCGGCGATAGTAAGGGACCCATCCTTTTCCCCAAACGAGGGAGAAGGATGGGGAACCCGGCGACGGTGATGGCGGTGACCCCGACTGTGCGGTGCGCGGTTGCTGCAAAAAAAGAGGCACGGACCGAAGTCCGTACCCGGTATCGTCGCTTCGCGCCGGTTAGCGCTTTGGCTGCTGCTTCTGAAGCATCGGCAACTGGTTCTGACCAGGGTGCCTGCCCTGGCTCGGCGCCGAAGTCCACTGATAGCTGTTGTAGTACCACTGGCCAGCGATCTCTGTCCACAGCGTCCCGTAGATCTGCTCTCCATTGGCTGGCAGGCCAGATACCATCGCACTCAAGGTATTGGTGGTCAGCGGGCCCGACTGGAATATGTCATTGCCGCCGGGACTGTCTCCGATGTCCAGCCAGTAACCCTGAGCGTTCCTGCCGCCGCTCCAGGTAAACGTCTCTTGGGGGCCGTAGATCGTGGTCATGTTTGCTGGCGACTGAATCACCGCCAGGATGCCCGCCGCTTGGCTGTACGCGGTGTATTGGTACTCGTTGTAGACCCACTGACCATTTACATAGCTGAACAGGGTTACGTACACCTGGCTGCCATCGGTGGGTAGACCGGTGACGGTAGTGGTGGTCACGTCGCCCAGAGGCCCCGAATTGTAGTAATTGTTGCCGCCCTGACTGTTGCCGGCAGTAAGCCAGAATTGGGTGCCCGAGCCCGCCGTCCAGGTGAATTGCTCGCTGCTGCCCGTAAGGATAGAGCCATTCGTCGGCGACGTGATCACGCCCGGGCCAGCCGCCGTGTATTGATACTCGATGTAAGACCACGAGAAATTGAGCTCGTACCACCAGGTTACATAGACCCTGCTGCCGTCATTGGGCAGGTTATTGGCTGTCAGCGAATGTTGGGAAGCAGGGAGGGGGCCGGATTGCAGATAATTGTTCCCGCCATAGCTGGAACCGATGTCCAGCCAATAAGCCGAAGCGCCGTATAGGCATCCACAGCCGGTCCACCAGAATGTCACCGAGTTGCCGGCCAGCGTGGATTGGTTGGCCGGACTGTAGATTCCAGGCGTATACGTCGGCGGATACAGGAGCACCCGATTGTTAGGGCGGTCGGCCACGTAGAGATTGCCGCTGCTGTCCAAGGCGACTCCCCACGGATAATATAGGCTGTTGGCGCTGATTCCACCGTTGTTTCCGGTGTTGGTGGTGAAGCTGCCCAACTGCCCGTAGACCTGCGTAGCGGTGGTGCTGCCGGAGGGATAGAACAGCGCCCGACTGTTAAGCTGGTCGATCACATAGAGATTGCTGCTGCTGTCCAGGGCGATTCCGATCGGACCCAGTAAGCTGTTGGCGCTGATCCCGCCATTGTTGAAGGTGCCGGTGGTGAAGCTGCCCAACTGCCCGTAGACCTGCGTGGCGGTAGTGCTGCCGGAGGGATAGAACAGCACCCGATTGTTATAAGTAGTCGGCGACGTAGAGATTACCGCTGCTGTCCAGCGCAATTCCTTCCGGATACCAAAAGCTGTTGGCGCTGATCCCGCCGTTGTTCATTGTGCTGGTGGTGAAGCTGCCCAACTGTCCATAGACCCTCGTGGCGGTGGTGCTGCCGGAGGGATAAAACAGCACCCGATTGTTAGCTTGGTCGGCCACGTAGAGATTGTCGCTGCTGTCCAACGTGAGGTATTCCGGTTCTAATAAACTGTTGGCGCTGATCCCGCCGGCGTTCTCGGTGTTGGTGGTGAAGCTGCCTAACTGCCCGTAGACCCGCGTGGCGGTGGTGCTGCCGGACGGATAAAACAGCACCCGATTGTTCTGGTTATCGGCCACGTAGAGATTGCCGCTGCTGTCCAGGGCGAGTCCAACCACAAGGTTTAGGCTATTGGCGCTGATCCCGCCGTTGTTCGAGATGCCGGTGGTGAAGCTGCCAAACTGCCCATAGACCCGCGTGGCGGTCGTACTGCCGGCAGGATAGTACAGCACCCGACTGTTATAGGTGTCGGCCACATAGAGATTGCCGCTGCTGTCCAGGGCGACTGCCTGCGGGGCGGCTAAGCTGTTGGCGTTGATCCCGCCGTCGCCATAGTTGTTGGTGGTGAAACTGCCCAACTGCCCGTAGACGATCATCCGCGGTTGTGGACTGAGCGGCGGCCGGTTGCGCCCCGACCATATTCAAGCCAACGATGAGGAGAGTAACCGCCAAACGGATAGAGCGAGTGAACATGAATGTTGCTCTTTCTTCCCGAGGCCGCGGAGATTTAAATGGCGCTTGGCTGATCAACGCATAATACTCCCGTGTTGCCGTGTGTCAAGGCGAATTTGAGCGGATTAGCCGGGTCCGGTTTAGGCGGTGGCCGGCTCTCCTCTCTCGCGCCCGAAGCGCGCGGCTTCCCATTCCGGGAATTGTGGTTACCTTCGTTCGCGAAAATTCGCTTGACATCTAGGCAGAGATAGCAGCGGTCGATACGCTGGTAGGTTGGACTTAGTGTCCACACGTCAGTCTGCAGCTTGTCGCCCAGGTTTCGAAACCAGCGAAACGCTGGGCTCTGGGGCACCCGAGCAGCCGATGGAGATGTTCTTTGATAGATCATGTGATGGAGGGCGAGCCGAGTTGGGCGTCTCCCTTTAGGTGCTGGTGTGTTTTTCGTGGGTGGGATAGACAAAGGTCGCCCGCGAGGAAGCGAGTACAGTATCCGCCTTGTGATTGACAAATCCGCAAAGTATTAAAAAATAAGCGTTTAACGCATAACTCCAACCATTTTGTTTTGAATACTTTGCGCCGCTCCGCGCATCCCATTGAAAACAAGCGTCTTGTCGACGCGATAAGTCTCCTGTTTTGAATACTTTAGTATAAGTCGTTTGTTTTCAAGGCCGAAAACAAATAATGACGTATTTGACACAGGACGTGGCGATTATCAACGACTTACCGCCGAGTACCCCGGATAGTATGATCGGGTTGTGTTCGCTTTCCTCTTCAAGCACTGGATCGGGATTACGTGGTTTCTGGGCTGGGGTGTTGCCGTGCTAGCTTCGCTCGACAACTACATTGACAAGCGAGCGAGGCGGATAGCAGAGAAGAGCCGGTCAGCCGCAGAGAAGCTGGCCGCAGAGGATAAGATGGGCGCTCAGGCAATTCGTACAACAGCTTTGTATCGAGGCGGCGGCCCGTACTCAGAGCGTGACTCGAGGGCTATCCTGATGCAAGCGGGATTGAACGAGGGCCGGGTGTTGCCCATCATGTGGGAGCTAGAGGCAAAGGGCGCAGCGGAACGGGAGGCGGCATTCACGTCGTCTTTCGGGGAAGTAACGTGGACGGTGAAGTGAAATGAGCAAACTCAAGAAAATACCTGGTTAAGAAAGTCGCCGACGAAGGCGAAAATGTAACCGTGGAATACCGCGAAATTCGACAGTCTAGTGACTAGACTGCTGACTGCTAAACCGCTTCCCGCGCTCCAAGCTAGGCGACGAACCGGGAAGACTGGCAGCACGAAGGCCGAGGAAAGAAGAAAAGGATTCCTAGTTGAGATGGCAGACGGGACACTGTGGTCGTTAGTGAGCATGGTCGATCTGATCGGCAGTTGGTGACTTTAGGGAGGCAAAATATGGAACGGGGTCACATAGATCGCTACAACCAGTAGAGGTATCCAGAAGAAATCTGGTTTCACCGTACTTCTGGTAGTGGTGGGCCGGAAACTGCCGTCCAGCCAGAAATCCAACTCCCCAAAGCCAAAATAACGGCGGCGATCCAGAGCAAGTGAGTCTTCACGGCTTCCTCCTGAACAGTGGCGTTCTTTCCGTGTGTACCGAGCGGAATGCCAGAAAAAGCGACAAGCGCGAATACAGCCGTGAGTATGACCTCCTCACAGAGCACAAAGTTATGATACCGATCACTCTTTAGCGTAACCTGAAGATAATTCCCAGCACGATCTTGACGGGTTTTAGAGAGGGATCACGTTTGACGCGGGATCTTCCTGCAGCCCACAACCAAAGGAAAAGCGGGACTGGGAAATTGTACTATCGCTTTAGATATTCCGCACCTTCGTTGGTTTGGATATATCTGAAAGCCAACCACCGACAGCAGCCAAAGCTGTTGCGGGAGTGGGCAGGATGCGAACTGGCGTCCGCTTTCTTGCTTACTCAAGGTAAGTCTTTCTTCGGAGTCTGACGGTCGGGAACACCGCCCAGACTTAAAAGGATTGGATTGGGCCAGTACAACAGCCCACTAGATCCTAACCGAAGATCATACCTCAGAAAATCTCGCGTGTCAACTTCTTATATGTTAGCGGTTTAGCTGCCGCGACGTTTGTGAGCAGTGCGTCAAACATCTCTTTCTGCTGTTGCCACCGGTCATACCGCCAACAAAACTCATTGAAATACGCTTCGATGTGATCCTGCTCTAGCCGATGGAAACGAACCAACTAAAGCTCTTTTCAGTAAGGCTAAACGCGCCGTCGATCGTGCGGGTGACTCGGATGGTGCCGTGGTTCCAAAGCTCGTCCTTGTGGACGCCAACGGTGTGCTGTTCCGGCGGAATGAATGTGGTGTAGACGGAATTGCCATCCGTGGCGATCCGGGCGTTGGGGCTGACGTTGGCTTCGACGGCGGACTTTAGGCTTTCCCTCTTGGTGTTTGGAATGACCTTCAGCCGGATGCGCCCATTGCGCTCCACCATGCCGAGGACTTTGATCTTGGCATCACGAGCAGCCGATAAGCCTTTGTTCCGTTTCTTGCCGCCAATGAACGCCTCGTCGATTTCGACCACTTGGCCCTCGCTGACCTAGAGGCTTCAAGTCTTCGTCCTGCATCGCTTCGCGGATACGGTGATTCAGATACCACGCAGTCTTATGCTGGACGCCGAGATGCCGCGACAACTGCATGGCCGACAGGCTTTTCTTGGCTTCGCAGATCAGCGCGATTGCCATAAACCACTTCTGGAGCGGCAGATGGGAGTCGTGGAACAGTGTGCCGCTGGTAGCGGTGAACTGCCAGCCACACTCCAGACACTCCAGAACCCGGCGGACTTTCCCGGTTTTGCCTAAAAAACTGACTCTGGCGAAATGCGGTACCGTCGCAGGCGACGCAGTGGATTCCGTTGGGCCAACGCACCCCAATCAGGTGCTCAACCGCTTCATCTTCCGTAGCGAACGTTTTTGCTACATCGTGGAGATTCATTATATTTCGAAAACAAGGGGGGGGATGGTGTGGTCGAAGCCCATGTGCCGTCGGGTAAAGAGGCTGCTGAAAAAGTCCGAAAAGCAGATCCCTCGTCGGCCTGAAGGCCTCCTCGTGATGACAAATCTAAGGGACTTGCAACGGCCGAGTGCCCCACACATTCGCGGTTTCGAATGTGTGGGAGGGCAGAGTGTTGTTCGGGCGACGGCCTTCTTCTGCAAGAGTCGGGCCCTCCCACTCATTCCAAAACCAGGAATGAGTGGGGACACCCGCCGGCTGCGGGTTGCGAAGAGCCAAAGGCGAAAAGCGAAGAGCGAACGGCGAAAAGCGGCCTCTCACACTTCCAGCGTGTAGCGGTTGGACGCGAGGCGATACAGTCTGCGCCAGACCAGGCGATTCACGGTGACGACGACCATCGACATCATGATGGTCGAGCCCAGCAGCAGCGCGAAGTTGCCGGAGTCGGTGGCGCGCGAGATGGTGGCGCCCAGGCCGACCGTCGTGTAAGTCTGGTCCTTCAGGCGGAAGTATTCGGCAACGATGCTGGCGTTCCAGGCGCCGCCGGAAGCGGTGACCAGTCCGGTGATGAGGTAGGGGAAAATTCCCGGCAGAATGACCCTGCGCCAGCGCTGGCCGGTGGTGAACTTGAACACCGACGCAGCTTCCTTCAAGTCGGTTGGGATCGCCATAGCGCCGGCAATCACGTTGAAGAGGATGTACCACTGCGTTCCCAGCAGCAGCAGCAGAATGGATCCCAATCCTAAACCGCCGCCAATGCGGATGAGGACCAGCAGCACGATGGGAAACAGCGCGGTCGCCGGAACGGAAGCCGCGATCTGCGCCAGCGGCTGCGCGATGCGCGCCAACTTGGGATTGAAGCCGATGGCGACGCCCACGGGAATCGTCCACAGAGCGCCGATGAGTAGCGCGGCAATCACGCGGCCAAATGTTGCCGCTGCGCCTTGCAGGATCTGGCGGACGTCACCGGCGTTGAGCTGGGTCAACATGCCGAACGCGCGCACTATCGCATAGAAGACTGCCAGGACGGCGATGGCGGCGATGGTGCGACCGATCCACACCTTCCATGGCGCGGGCGCAGCGTCCTCGTGGTCGGGATGATAGCCGCGGGCAAAGTGCAGCCCTAAGCGCTCGCGCAGGGGATTGATCGCCTTCTTGCGCAAGCGATGCAGCAGCCGCGATTTCTGCATCAGGTTGAGGAACCAGGACTGCGGCGCGTCGGTGCTTTCGACCTGCTCGACCTTGAACTTCTCAGCCCAGGCAATCACCGGGCGCCAGACAATCTGATCGAGCAGCACGATGACCGCGATCATGGTTCCGACGCCCCACAGGATGGCTTCGGTATCGCCCGCGCTGGCCGCGGTCTGCAGATACGATCCGAGGCCGGGCAGGCGGAAGTCGTCATTGCCGAGCACGAACATCTCGCAGGCCATCAGGAAGAACCAGCCGCCGGCGACGGACATCATCGAGTTCCACACCAGGCCGATGGCGGCGAAAGGCAGCTCGAATTGGGTGAAGCGCTGATACCAGTTGAAGCGGTAGATTTTGGCGGCTTCGCGCATGTCGCGGGGAATGCTCTTCAGCGACGAGTAGAAGCTGAAAGCCATGTTCCAGACTTGTCCGGTGAAGATGAGCAGGATCGCTCCCATCTCGACCCCGACCTGGTGATGCGGAAACAGCGCGACCATGGCCAGCATGACGCCGGGCAGAAAGCTGAGCACGGGAATCGACTGGAGGATGTCGAGCAGCGGAATCATGATGCGCTCGGCCCGCGGATTATAGGCGGCGACGTAACCGTAAACCAGCGTGAAAGCGAGCGAGAGCACGTAGGCGATGGTGATCCGCAGCAGCGAATACGCTGCGTACAGCGGAAGATGCGAAGGATCGCGCGAGATCTCGACGTGCGGATTGAACGGGCCGAACCAACTGCGCGCCAGGACCAGAATGGCGTAGAAGACCGAGAGTCCGGCGGCGAAGATGAAGAAGTCGGTGACCACCGACCAGGTCTGCGCCGGCAGCAGCGACCACGGACCTTTGCCCAGAATGCGGACGGGCTGCCAGCCGGAGCGCGCCATCAGGCCTCTTCCGCCGCCGGCAAGACGTCAGCGTCTTCGCGATGGAACAAGCCGATGGTTCTCCGAGTCGTAATCGAAGATCTCCGCGTAGCGTCCCCAGTTCAGCACGGTCTCGAACTGGCGTTCCACTTCGTCGGAGCTGAAATGCTCGTCGAGAATGTCGCGGAAGAATTCTTCGCCGATGGCGTGGTCGCGCTTGGCGTGCAGCGTGTTCTCGATGAGACGCAGAATGGCGATGTTCTTCAGCGCCGCCGCGCGGAAGAGCTCCTTCTGCTTCTGGATGTCGGCTGCGCCAAAGGTGCGGCCTTCGGGCGTGATCTCGACGTCGCCCTCGTGCAGCACGGCAAAACCCAGCATCACCGAAGCATCCACGATGGGGAGCAGATCGTCGACGTCCATGGCCAGCTCGTCGGCCAGCTTGTACAGATCGTCGCGGCCGCCGCGGTCGGTCAGCAATTCCATGAAGCCGGCGATGCCGCCGGGGCGCGCGTGAGGCAGCATCTGGAACTTGCTGCGCTCGCGGGCCTGGCCGTTCGCCGCAGCCACAACCGGTTTGCCCGGCGCAGTCAGCTTCCTCCTCCGGACGGGTGAGGGTTTTGTAGATGTAATCGACATAGGCGAGAAATCGCGGCGACTTGCGATCGCGATACTGCGGGATGTCGATTTCGAAGTCGGAACGGATGCGCGCCGGATTGCGGCCCAGCACGATCACGCGATCGGCCAGCAGCACCGCCTCCTCAATGTTGTGGGTGACGATGAAGATCGACTGCGTCGGCATCTTCTTGCTGAGCCAAAGTTCCAGCAGTTCGGAACGCAGGTTCTCGGCGGTGAGCACGTCGAGCGCGGAGAAAGGCTCGTCCATGAACAGGACTTCGGGTTCGACCACGAGCGCCCGCGCGAAGCCGACGCGCTGCTTCATGCCGCCGGAAAGTTCCTTGGGATAAGCCGTCTCAAAGCCGTCAAGGCCGACGGTGTCGATCATCTTCAGCGCCCGCTTGTGGCGCTCGATTGCGCCGACGCCGCGCGCCACCAGCGGAGCTTCCACGTTCTCCAGCACGGTCAGCCAGGGAAACAGGGCAAAACTTTGGAAGACGATGGCGACGTTGGGAATCTGGCCGTCCATCTGCTTGCCGTGCCAAAGCACATGACCCGAGGACGGCTTGGAAAGGCCGGTCAACATGCGCAGCAGACGTGGATTTTCCCGAGCCCGACGGTCCCAGCAGGCCAACGATTTGTCCCGGACACACTTCGAGGTCGGTCGGAGCAATCACCTCAATGCGATTGCCGTCGGGTTGCGGATAATACTTCTCCACCGCCTGGGCTTGAATGATGGCCTCGGCCAAATCTTTCTCCTTAAGTTGCGCTTTCCCAGTCTAGGTGTACCTGGAGCCGCAGACAACTCGCAAGGCGGTGGGAATTATGAAAGGACGGTGAATATTCAATCTTCGGGACACGGGAAATTCGCGACGCTGAGCCTGAAGGCTCAGCACTCCCCGAACTATTTCGCCGGCAACGGGACTACATCGTCCAGCGCGAGGTTGACCTCCAACACGTTGACCCGTGGTTCTCCCAGAAATCCCCACTGGCGACCCTAAGGTGTGCCGCCGAATGATCTCGCGGACCTGATCTTCGCTCAGCCCGCGTTCACGCGCGATGCGCGGCACTTGAAACTCCGCCGCCGCAGGCGTGATGTCCGGATCTAAGTCCCGAAGCCGAAGTGGTCACCAGATCGATGGGAATCAGCTTTCCGGGATTTTCCGCCTGCAAACGCGCCACGTCGCCGTTCACGCGGTCGATCAGCTTCTGATTGGTAGGGGCGTAGTTGGAACCGCCAGAATTCGCGGCATCGTAGCCGTTGCCTGCCGCCGAAGGCCGCGAGTGCAGATATCCCTGCCCGCGAAAGCCTGGCCGATAATCCTCGACCCGACGATTTCGCCGCGGTGGTTGATGAGTTGTCCGTTGGCCTGGTCATGGAACAACGTCTGCGCCAGACCGGTAACAATCAGCGGATAGATGATCCCCAACAGCACGGTCGTGACTAACGTCATCAGGATTGCGATCTTCAGATTCTGCTTCATAGGTCCCTCGATAAACCCTTTTCACCACAGAGACACAGAGTCACAGAGTTTTCGTCTTCTCTCTTCGTTTTGCGTCTATTTATCTCTTCTTTGATTTTTCTTTCGGTCTTTTCCTCTGTGTCTCTGTGTCTCTGTGGTGAATAGGTTTCTTACGCCAGCCGAATGCGGGTGATGATCATGTCGATCAGCTTTATGCCGATGAATGGGACGATGATGCCGCCCACTCCGTAAACCCAGAGGTTGCGACGCAGCAGTGCCGCCGCGCTCATCGGCCTGTACTTCACTCCGCGCAGCGCCAGCGGAATCAGGGCGATGATGATCAGCGCATTGAAGATCACGGCCGACAGAATCGCCGACTGCGGCGTCTTCAGATGCATGATGTTCAGCGCGTTCAGCACCGGGAATGTTCCGGCGAACATCGCCGGAATGATCGCGAAGTATTTGGCGACGTCGTTGGAGATGGAGAACGTGGTTAGCGAGCCGCGCGTCATCAGCAACTGCTTGCCGATGGCAACCACCTCGATCAGCTTGGTCGGATTGGAATCCAGATCGACCATGTTGCCGGCTTCCTTGGCCGCCTGCGTGCCGGTGTTCATCGCCACCCCAACGTCGGCTTGCGCCAGCGCCGGAGCGTCGTTGGTGCCGTCGCCCGTCATCGCCACCAGCTTGCCCTGCGCCTGCTCGCGGCGGATCAGGTCCATCTTGTCCTTGGGAGTTGCTTCGGCGAGAAAGTCGTCGACTCCCGCCTCGCGCGCGATCGCCGCCGCGGTCAGCGGATTGTCGCCGGTAATCATCACCGTCTTGATGCCGATGGCGCGCAACTGATCGAAGCGCTCGCGCATGCCACCTTTCACAATGTCCTTCAGGTGAATCACGCCCAGCGCGCGCCCCATCTCGGCAACCACCAGCGGCGTGCCACCGGAGCGCGCAATCTGCTCGACAGAGGCTTGCACCTCCGGCGGCATCGCCGAACCATTCAGCGGCCAGGTACTTGGTAATGGCGTCGACCGCGCCCTTGCGAATCTGGTTGCCGTTCATGTTGACGCCCGACATGCGCGTCTGCGCGGTGAAGGGAACGAATTCCATTTCGTGCGAGCTCAGTTCCCTGCCCCGCAGGCCGTATCGCTCTTTGGCCAAGCACAACAATCGAGCGGCCTTCCGGCGTTTCGTCCGCCAGCGAGGAAAGCTGCGCCGCGTCGGCCATTTCGCTTTCGCTTACGCCGGGCGCGGGAATGAACTCCGACGCCTGGCGATTGCCCAGGGTGATGGTCCCGGTCTTGTCGAGAAGCAGTGTGTCCACATCGCCCGCAGCTTCCACCGCGCGGCCTGACATGGCCAGCACGTTGTGCTGGATCAGGCGATCCATGCCCGCGATGCCGATGGCGGAGAGCAATCCGCCGATAGTCGTGGGAATCAGACACACCAGCAACGAGACCAGCACAAACACCGTCTGCGGCGCGCGCGCGTAAATTGCGAACGGCTGCAAGGTGACCACAGCCAGCAGAAAGATGATGGTCGAGCCCGGCGAGCAGGATGTTGAGCGCGATCTCGTTGGGCGTCTTCTGGCGCTCCGCGCCCTCGACCAGCGCAATCATGCGATCGAGGAAAGTCTCTCCCGGATTCGACGTCACCTTCACGCGGATCTGGTCGGAGAGCACGCGCGTTCCTCCGGTAACGGCCGAGCGATCGCCACCCGCTTCGCGAATCACCGGCGCGGACTCGCCAGTGATGGCCGACTCATCGACCGAGGCGACACCCTCGATGATCTCGCCATCGGAGGGAACAAATTCGCCGGCAGAAACAACCACGACATCGCCGGCGCGCAAATTGGAACTGGGAATCTTTTCGATCTCGCCGTTCTTCAGCTTACGCGGTTGGCAATCGTCTCCGAGCGCGCTTTCCGCAAAGTGTCGGCTTGCGCCTTGCCGCGGCCTTCAGCCATGGCTTCCGCGAAGTTGGCGAACAGCACCGTGAACCACAGCCACAGCGTGATCTGCAGATTGAAGCCGAAATTCTTCTTATCGCGCGACCAGCAGCACGGTGGTGATGACGCTGCCTACTTCGACCACGAACATCACCGGATTGCCCATCATGTGCCGAGGATCCAGCTTGACGAAGGAATCCGCGATGGCGCGGCCAACGATCTTGCCTTCCCAGATAGCCCTTTTGGAACTCTTGCTTGCCATTGTCTATCGCCTCAGAATGTCTTACCCGCCGCCAGCAGCAGGTGCTCAAGGATCGGTCCCAGGCTCAGCGCCGGGAAGAAGGTCAGCGCGCCCACGATGATGATCACCCCGATCAGCAACGCCGAGAACAGCGGCGTGGTGACGGGAAATGTTCCCAGCGAAGGCGGAACATATTTCTTCTGCGCCAGATTGCCGGCGATGGCCAGCATGGGAATGATCATGAAGAAGCGGCCAATCAGCATGTCAAAGCCGAGGGTCGTGTTGTACCAGGGCGTGTTGGTACTGAGTCCGGCAAAGGCAGAACCGTTGTTGCCGGCGCCGGAAACGAATGCGTACAGCATCTCGCAGAAGCCGTGCGGCCCGGGATTGGTGATGGCTGAGGTGCCGAAGCCGTTGACCGAGGAAATGCCCGTGAAAACGAGAATTACCAGCGGAAAGACCAGCGCCACCAGCATTGCCATCTTCACGTCGTAGGCTTCAATCTTTTTGCCCAGATACTCCGGGCGTGCGGCCCACCATCAGGCCCGGCAATAAACACCGCGAGCACGACGTAAATCAGAATGCCGTACATGCCGGCGCCGACGCCGCCGAAGATCACCTCGCTCAGCATGATGTTGACCAGCGGAACCATGCCTCCCAGCGGCATGAAGGAATCGTGCCAGCTATTGATTGCGCCGCAACTGGCGTCCGTGGTCACCGTGGCGAACAGCGCCGAGTTGGTGATGCCGAAGCGGACCTCTTTGCCTTCCATGTTGCCGCCGGGCTGCGACGCGGTAGCTTGCGTGGTCACGCCATGGAGCAGAGGATTGCCGCGAGCTTCCGCCCAGTACGCGACGGTGACTCCGGCCAGGAAGAGAATCGCCATCGCTCCCCACACTGCCCAGCCGTGGGCCTGCGATCCGGTCATGCGTCCCAGGGTGTAAGTCAACCCGGCGCTGACTGCGAAGATGGCGAACAGCTCGATGAGATTGGTGAGTGGAGTCGGATTTTCGAACGGGTGCGAGCTATTGGCATTGAAGAAGCCGCCGCCGTTGGTGCCCCACTCCTTGATGATCTCCTGCGATGCGACTGGGCCTTGGGCGATGGTCTGGGTGGTGACGGTATCCATTACCGGCTTGCCCTGGGCATCGATCGCGGGCTTGCCGTCAGCATTCACATGCTGCACCTGCTGCGGTTCCATCAGCTTGACCGTGTCATAGGGCTTCAGGTTCTGGACCACGCCCTGCGAAACCAGCAGCAATGCGCCGATCACAGAAACTGGCAACAGCACCCATAAGCAAGCGCGGACCATGTCGACCCAGAAGTTGCCGATGGTCTGCATCTGCCGCCGCGCGATGCCGCGAATAAAAGCAATCGCCAGCGCGATGCCGGTCGCCGCCGAAACGAAGTTGTGATAGGCGAGGCCGGCCATCTGGGTGAAGTAGCTCATGGTCGATTCGCCCGAATACGGCTGCCAGTTCGTATTGGTGGTGAACGAAGCTGCCGTATTCCACGCCAGGTGCTCGGGCGTGACTCCGGCAAACTTCTGTGGATTGAACGGCAGATGGAGTTGCATCCGCTGTATCAGGTAGAGCAACAGCATCGACACCACGCTGAACAGCAGCATCGCCGCGGCGTACTCGGTCCAGCGCATCTCGTGGGTTTCGTCCACTCCAGTCAGGCGATAGAGCAGCCGCTCTACCGGCCGCAGGACCGGATCCAGGAATGTTCGCTCGCGATTGAAGACCCGCGCCATGAAGACGCCCATCGGCTTGGTGACCGCCAGGATCAACGCGAGAAAGACCGCGATTTGAAGCCATCCATTGGCAGTCATGTCAGAATTTCTCCGGCCGCAGCAGCGCGTAGAAGAGGTAGATCAACATCAACGCGCAGACTGTGAGCATGATGCTTGACTCGGTGTGCATGGGGTCCCCTTTACTTAATGCGGTCGCAGAAGGTCACATAACCCAGCGACAGCGCGAAGAAAGCAATCGTGATCGCGACGAATAGAAGGTCTTGCATTGTCGGCTCCAATTTGCTAAAGCGAATTCACCACCCTTCGGCTTCGCTCAGGGCAGGCTACGACACGGAGAACACGGAAGAAAAACGTAAGAAAAGCGAGAAACAGTCATCGGACTTACGTTCTCTTTCTTGGCTTCTTTCTTGGCTTCTTTCTTGGCTTCTTTTTGCTTTTTCGTTTCTCTGATTCTCTTTCTTGATGCTCTTTCTTGTCTCTCTTTTGCCTTTTTCAGTGTCCTCCGTGTTTCCGTGGTGAACACTTCCTACCACGGCCCTTGCTTGCGCCCGAACCACCAGATCATTCCCATGGTGGCGGTGTTCTGATCGGTGCTGTACACACCCTGGCTACCGGTTAGGAAGATGGGACGGTTCGACATATCGCGCCGATATTCCCACCGCATGTCGAAGCCATTGGCCAGGGTGAAGTCATAGGTTGCGGTAACTTCCTTCAGCGCTTCGATATAGCCGGTAATTCCCGTATACAGGCCGCCATGATCGTTGAGATATTCCGTGCGGCCGGCTACATAGGTTCGCGGCGATAATTGATACTTGGCATAGGCAGCTCCGCCCCACACATCGGATGGTGCCGACGACTGGCCGGGCGCGGTGCTGGCCCATAGACGCTCGATTTCGTAGTCACCTTCCAGCGCCAGGTAAAGCTTCCGGGTAGTCTGCCAGCTGACGTAGCTATCGAAGATGTTCGTCTTGCCATTGGGCGCAGGGCTGACTTGCTGGAAGCACAACCCGGACTGCACTGGCACCGGCCCGCAAGTAGGGACCACGATGGCATTGGGATGCTCCTGGCCAAAGTAGTAGTTCACCGTCCAACTAACATTCTTGTTAGGAGTAAAGACCACTCCAAATAGCTCGTCTTTAAAACCGTTGGTAGGTTCAGTCTGGTTGGTGCCATTCACAATCCAGTAGTTCAGCGCCAGCTTCTTATTGACGGGATAGCTTAGCCTTCCACCCATGTGATAGAAGGGCAGAAAGTCGAACCAGTAGGAACGGGAGTAATTAATCTGGTATTGCGTGTAGTTGCCCTCGATTCCCAGCGAGCTGCTCCACTTGCCGAAGTCCGCCGTCAGACCATTGCCGACAGGAACAACATAGGTCCCATAAGCCTGGAAGATATTGCGATAGATATCGGGACGCGGCTCAAGCAGAGGATTGCCCTGCGAGGTTGCGGTTGCCTGTCCGAACTGCAAGTCGATGCGAGCGCCGTAGCGCCGGCCGTCGGCAACGTCGGGAGCGCGTTCCACGATCAGGTCGGCCTGGCTGAGGCTGAAGGCGTTGCTGAGGACATCGTAGGCGCGCAGCAGATTCACCCTGCCCACCGGGTCGTTGAAGTTGTAGCCGTAGTAGCCATCGAACATCGCATTGATGGTGGTGCCCTTCAGATAGTTGAGCACGCTGCGGTCTTCGGAGCTGAGGGTGGCCGTGGCGGGAGCAAAACCGGGGGCCTGGGCGTCAACCGTGCTGTGCTCAGCCGGATCGCCGCTTGCCGTTACCGATTTTGCCGCCATTGCCGCCCTCATCTCTTTCATCTGTTCCCGGAGCTCCTCCACCTCTGATTCCAGCTGGTCAACGTGCTGTTGCAGCTTCTGGGTTGTCTCTGCCGCTGGCGACGGCGGCGGTGCAGATGCATTTCCCGCCGACTCGGTTGCTGCGCCCTCATCTGGCCAGCGAATGCCAGGGCGAAAAACAGAAGCAACGCCTTTCCAATCCAGCTGCCGCATCGCGCAATTGCGATCATTGGAACACCTCCTCGACGGCATCCGTGCCGGGCGGGCGACGGATGCCTTGCAGGTCCCATAGGAGCCTACTACGGGCCGGTGTTCGGTTACTGAGGTACGCGTCACATATCTCATGTTCGTCAGAACATGACCAACAACGCGCCCGTCATGCGGTTCTCGCTCTTGACCAGGTCGGGAGACCAACCCGGAACCGCCGAGCTGGCGACTCCCGTGTTTCCGCCCGGAGGCGTGACTCCGCCCGAGCCGGAGAAGTAAGGCACGTTGGCCGCGCGATGGTTGTACTCCAGACGAAACGTCACGTACTGGCTGGGCATGTAGTCCGTGGTGACGGAAACATCCCACGCCTTGAACGGATCGCCGGGGTTCTCCGGGAAGTACGGCGTCCCGGAGATCGCAGTCGCGCCATTGATAGGCGGCAGAAGAACCAGGTATCGTCCGGGATTGTTGATCTGGCCGCCACCCAGGGTCAGCGCGTACAGGTCCTTGTGGAACCAGAAGCGGTTGTAAAGCATGTATCCCAGGAAGCTCTGTTTGGGCCCCTGGGCGGAATCGCCGGCGCAACTGACGCCGCCGCCGTGCTCGCAGCCCATGTCGCCGGTCAGCGAGAACGCCATCCGGTCTAACATGCGATCGGGGTGCTGATAGTACATAATCTGGATACTGTCATCAGTGTGATAGCGCACCCGTCCGGGGACGCCGAGAGTGTCCTCGCCCAAGGCATACTGATTGCCAACAAAGGAGAACCAGCCCGTGGGCCGCCACAGGATTTGGCCTCCAAAGCCTGGACGATGATTGAAGCGCCCATACGACTGCCATCCGTTAATCAGCCAAGGCTCAATCTTGAGGTGCTGGTTGGGATAGATCTGTACCCGCATACCGTTAAAAAACCACGGCGTGTTGGACGAGACGTACGACGGCTGATACGCCCAGTTATCGAACTGGTAGTAACTGAACAGCCCGATGTAGGACATGAAAATGCCGGCCTGCACATTGATCCCGTCCCACACATCCCAGTGATATCCGCCATAGGCTTCTGAAATGTAACGGTAGGCGTCGGCCAGCTGCCATTGGCCGCGGGCCGGGCTGGCATCGTTGCGCGGAGTGGTCTGGGAGTACAAGCCAAACTGGGTCATCAGTCTGGCCTGCACGTTGTCCCAATGAAAGTCTCCACCCACGCCGAACTGGGTCAACTGAAATTCATTAGCGCGGAAGATCTCACTCGACCCGCCGATGGTGTCGTCCTGGGGATCATTGAAGCTGTGGGTGTAGTTCACATCCGATCGGATTTCCGGGGTGAAGAACTTGGTATCGAACGGGACCTCCTTGATGCGGCTGTTCCCGTTCAACCAGGTAAAGTCGGCGAAGGAAAATGGCGCTGGTTTTTCGTTCGCCGGGGCAGTCGGCTGCGCCAGGGCTGCTTCCGCCGACGCCGGAGCGGTTTGGTCGCCGACCTCGTGGACCGGGGCAGTAGCTTTCGCAGTTGCAGGCGCTCCGTCGGGCGTCTGCGCGTTGAGCTGGGCTTCCAGTTGCGCGATGCGTTTCTGCATGGCATCAAGCTGCTTCTGTACCGCGGGCGGGATTTGCTGGTCGCCGCTGGCCGGCTGGCCGGCGGTGGCGGTGGGCGGTTGGTCGGCGCTGGCGAGTAACGGGTCAGGCGATGGGCCGCTCAGCGATTGCGCCTGCGCTATCAGAGGAAGCGCGACGATCACCAGCAGCATTGCGGCGGTGCGGCCATGCGCCGCCATAAATTCCGCCATCTCCCCTTCCAGGTGAGCAAAGAATCGCCGCCCGCCGACGCCATACATTGGCTGCGGCTCCGGCGACCGGCGGACTACAAGATTTGTCCTGGACTGATGTTGAGACGCCCTCGCCTTCCGCGCCGGACGTAAGCACTGCAGCAGAAAAATCACAAAGAAGACAACACTCACCGCGCAGATAATAAGAAACAAAGCTGTCATGATTTCCTCGCACACGTCAGCGCCATCGCTGCTCGCATTTGGATTGGAGCATTCAGCTGCTAAGGGCGGGCTAAGGAAGTCGTAAGTTTTTCGTAAAGGTGCGCGAGAAAGGGAACAGCGGAAACTGGGAGGTCAGACCACGTTCCTTCGCGTTATGGGGATGCATCGCGGGGCATCACGCAAAATGGCAAGCATGCCGGCGCTGCGAACGCTTTAAGGGGCAGCCCGTGCGAGCTGCCCCCGTTTTTGTGTCGACGCAGCGTGTTTACCACCTGCAGCGACGTCAAATTTCTTTGCCTACTTCTCTACCGCTATTGCCGGCGGCTTCCAAGTGCCGTCAATGATCGAAGGAGGGGTTTCTGTTGGCCAGTACAGCCGCAGCATGGGAATGAACTTGGCCTTGGGCGCAGGCAGCCAATTGGCTTCCTTTGCCTTGCCGGGTGAGTCAGCCTGGAGATATAGGTCCACCGAGCCGTCTGCATTGGAGACGAATTTGTTGCGGGCGCTGAGGGTATAACGGTTCAGCGAATTGGGGACAAAGAAGTAGTCCTTGTCGTACATGGTGAGCGACCAGAAGCCGTTCACTGGCGGAAAATCACCCTTGTTGATGTGCATGACGTACTTCTTGGAAGCGCCGTCATATTCGTCGCCGGCAGCATCTTTCTGCGAGGTGGGATAGATGGCGTCCTGCGGACGATTGGCTCCGAGGCCGATCGCCGTAACCAGGGCGCGCTGGATATAGTCCGTGCCATAGATGCCAATGTTCTTGGTCAGGTACGTCCAGCCGTTGACCGGCTCAGCAGCCTTCTTGAAGTACTCCATGATCTTGACTTGCGCGACCTTGGGGACAACCTTGATGGCTTCTTTGTCAAAAGCGCCCAGTTTGCTGGGATCGAAGTCCTGTCCCGGGACGAGGCCAATGGCCTTCATCTTCTCGACCATCGGTGCATCTTCCGCCGCAGGAGGGTTGGTCTTCATCAGCTTGGCGAGATAGTTGAAGTAGTCGTTAACGCTCATGGCGTCGACCTGGTCGCGGATGCCGGCCTTCATGTCGAAGCTGGGATCGACTTCGCCTGGCGGCGGAGTGTACGGCTTGCCATACGAGCTGAGCGGCACCAGCGAGACCTTGTCCTGTAGCGCGTGGACCTTGTTGTAGTCGTCAGGAGTACCGGTGCAGTAGATGCGGCCGAGGATCCAGACCATTGCGGTGGGCGACTTGTACTCGGTTACGCCCGCGGGAAGGGTGCCCGACCATCCTGGACCGGTGATGGCATACTTCTGGGCTTTGTCGCCCGTTGTGCGTTTGCCCGGGACCTGGAAGACATCGGTCCAACCATCCAGCATAGGCATCAGGTAATAGCGGTCGCCCATGTCGGGCAGGCTCAGAACCCACGGCTCCTTGGAAACATCTACCCAGGCTGTCGTGTATAGAGTGTCCGCGTTAGGTGCGGTCACTGCATGGTTGTCCACTGCAGGGTAGTTGCGTAGCTTTAGAACCTGTCCCATCGGGGCATGCGCGGCGTCCGCCGTAGCTACGTTCGTGAACTGTCGGCGCGTCATGTCCATGGTGACTAGCGGGTAGCCGTAGATGTAAGCGTCAACGGCGGCGTTGACAGCCTCTTCTACGCCTGGCGACTTGGCCGCGGGCGCGGGATTGGAAGAACAACTACACAAGACCAAGAGAATTGCGACAATACTGCCGGATACGAATAATTTGCGTTGCATCAGGTCTCCCTCAGAAGGTTGTGGCAGATTAGTTCCGGCACGCAGAATGCGCGCGAAGAATTGCATGCAGTGCCAAAATGTGTTGCTGATTCTAGACAAGAATATGTGATTCCCACCCCACACCGCAACCGCGGACGACGAGGCAGCGGTCGGGCTGCTCCAACTTCCAGGCGATCCCTTTGACGGTCCGGAGATAGCGATCGAGAACAGGCGATATGTACCGACTATCGCAAGCGCTCTATCTGCGCCTTACTATTTCACCACGCGAAGATTGTTGGTCACGGACAGGACGGAAGAGATCTGGTTGACGCGCAAGGTGCAGAGATTCTTGTCGCCCTCACTATCCACCACGCCTTCGAGGGTGACCCGGGCGTTCTTCACGATAATGCGGATGGGCGGATTCGGATGTGGCTGTACTTGAAGAGTGGGCCATAGCCGCCGTAAATCGCTTGCTTCACCCGCTCGCGAATCTGCTGATCCATGGGGCTGGGCGGGAGGATTTCGATGTTGTTGACGACCTTGTCAATGCCCTCAACTTTTTTCACGGCCCTTTCGGCGTCCGGTTTCAGACTGGGGTTCGTAACCTGGCCGGTAAGAATCACGGTACGGCCCTGAAGCAGGTAGACAAGATTGTCGAATACGCCGTAGTAGGGCAGCATGATCAGGGCATGGTTGATCGCCTTTCATGAGCTTCGCCTGGGTCGCCGGCGGCAGCGGTCTCGCCGGGTGCCTGGCCTTGGGCCTGGTGATTGGACATCGACTGGTTCGACATCGGCGGCTGTGCCGATTGCGCTCCGGCAGCTAGCGCCCAAAACGCCACTATCAGGACAACCGCTACGATTCCGTGTGCTTTTCTCATGCCATTGCCTCCTGCTTCCACAGAGTCTAATTCCCTGCCCTAAGAATGCGCAAAGGAGAGCATGACCGGCGCTCTTCCTATGTACCGCAGAGGCGCGTTCCAGAATACGCGCAGGTCAGGTTCGTGTCAGGGCACGACTTTAAGTCGTGCCGACAGCCGCTTATTTTTTGATTCCGAGCCGGCTTGAGCCGGCGACACCAAGCAACTCTGTCGCCGCTACGCGGCTCGGTCTGATTTTCCACTCGACCCGGGACTAACGCCCCGGGCTAACCGCGCTGCCGCCGCTGCGCGGCTGCATATCCATCGCTTTTCGAGCGGTTTGTTCCACCGCGAAATATACTTAGCCGATCGTAGTTCCCGAGTCTCTGTAACCTGCCTACCAAGATTTCTGGTTTATACTGCGCTCAAGCGGAACCTTCCCCAGAACCAGCGCATCCAGATAAGTCTGTGCGGTTGTTTCCCTGAATTGAATGGCCGAGACGCTCCAATTCGTGGTCCAGTACGGCTATGCCCTGCTGTTCGGCTGGGTGCTGCTGGAGCAGGGGGGCTTGCCCATTCCAGCGACACCTCTGCTGCTGGCGGCGGGAGCGCTGGCGGGACAGGGCCGGATGAGCCTGCCGCTGGTGGTGCTGGCGGCCACCGTGGGCTGCTTTGGCGCCGACGTCTTCTGGTACAGCTTCGGCAAGCGCCGGGGAGCGGTGGTGCTGAACCTGCTCTGCCGGATTGCGATGGAACCGGACTCCTGCGTGCGCCGCACCGAGACGCGCTTCGAGAAGTGGGGCCCTCGCACCCTGCTCTTCTGCAAATTCGTTCCCGGCCTGAATACCGCAGCTCCTGCTCTGGCGGGGATGGTCGGCGTTCCCTATGCGCGGTTCGTTGCCTTTGGCCTGTCGGGCGGGCTGCTGTGGACGCTGGCTTACACGCTTCTGGGATTCATTTTCAGCAAGCAGCTGGATCTGGTGGCCCGCGACGCACACTTGCTGGGCAATGGATTGCTGATCCTGTTCGTCACCGGCGTCATCGCCTATGTGCTCTACCGCTGGCGCGAACGGGAACGCTTTATCCAGCAGGTAAAGGGCGACCGCATCACGCCCGACGAATTGAAGCATCAACTGGAAGCGGGCGAGCAGCCGGTCATTATCGACCTGCGCCATCCCCTGGACGTGCTCACCGATCCGCGAACCCTGCCCGGCGCGCTGCAAATCTCGCCTGAAGAATTGCAGGCCCGGAACCGCGAAATCACTCGCGAAGGAGAAATCGTTCTCTTCTGTACTTGACCCAACGAAGCGACCAGCGCCCGGGTGGCGCTGCAACTACGCAAGCTGGGCATTCGCCACGTGCGGCCTCTGCTGGGCGGCTTTTACGAATGGAAGGAACTTGGGATTTCCTCTGGTGGACATCAGTCCCAGCCGGGTCAGGCAGCGGCCGGCTCGGCCGGGCGCATTGCGGCGGAAGGGCCAGCGTAAGGCCAGAAGGGGCACACCTTCAACGCCGGAGCTTGCCGAGATTGGGCGAGACCAGCAGAAATAATGCCTGAACTGCACGGCATCAGGCATCCATTCCACCTAACGTAGAGCAAGGGATAACAAAATTCCCGCGAAGTTGGGAAGGAGAAAACGGCATGCAGAAACGCAAACTGGGAAACAACGGCCTTGAGGTGTCGGCGATCGGCTTGGGCTGTATGGGTCTGAGTTTTGGTTTAGGCCCAGCTATTGAAAAGTCTGAGGCTATCAAGCTGATTCGCGCTGCTTTCGAGCGAGGGGTAACGTTCTTCGATACCGCCGAGGGGTATGGCCACGCCAACGAGGAAATGGTCGGCGAGGCCGTGGCTCCATTTCGCGACCAGGTGGTGATTGGCACAAAATTCGGCTTCAAGGATGGTCATGCCGCTAACGGACTGGACAGCACACCGCAGCGCATCCGTTTTGTTGCCGAGCAGTCGTTAAAGCGCTTGCAGACAGAACGGCTTGACCTGTTTTATCAGCATCGGGTGGATCCTGAACGTGCCGATTGAAGATGTCGCCGGCACCGTCCGGGACTTGATCCAGGAAGGCAAGGTCAAATACTTTGGGCTGTCTGAAGCTGGTGAGGCCATCATTCGTCGGGCCCATGCGGTCCAACCGGTCTCTGCTTTACAGAGTGAATACTCCTTGTGGTGGCGCGAACCCGAACAGAGCGTGATGCCAACGTTAGCAGGAGTTAGGCGTCGGCTTCGTAACATTCAGCCCGCTGGGAAGGGGCTTTCTGACCGGCGCCATCGAGGAAGATACGAAGTTCGAAGAGGGTGATATTCGAAACATCCTTCCGCGCTTTCCGCCGAAGCACGACAGGCAAACCAAGCCCTGGTGAAGCTCCTGGGTGACATCGCCGACAGCAAGCATGCAACCCGCGCTCAGATCGCTCTGGCCTGGCTGTTGTCACAAAAGCCTTGGATTGTCCCTATTCCGGGAACAACCAAGCTGCATCGCCTTGAGGAGAATATTGGCGGCGCCAGTGTCGTGTTGACTGCTGGGGACCTGCAACGAATCCACGACGCCGTGAACCAGGTGCAAATTCAAGGTGAGCGGTATCCGGCGCACATGCAAAAGACCATCAACCGTTAGGGTAGGTGCTGATTAAGTCAGTTGGAGTTCCCTCAGCGGCTAAAGCCGGGTTCATTTGGTCGTCTTTGCGGACCGCCTGAAGGCGGTCCCTTTCAAAGCAATGCTTAATCAGAGATTCCTTAGCAATCAGAATCCTTACTGCTTGCGCTTGCGGATCAGCAGGTCGAAGCTGACCACGCCATTTTCGTCGCGCAGCCCTTGCACGCGTGTATTCGCTGTTGATGTTGTATTCGAACTGGATCACTTCCTGACCGGAGCGGGCCAGGTCGGTGACATACGTCAGCGTGATGTTGTTGGTGACTTGCTGCTCGATGGTGAGGCGGGCATTGGGGTCGTTTTGCGGCCCGCCAAACGACGGGTTGATGCGGATGGAACTGGCCCCGAAGAGCTTCGAAACGCGGTTGGTGACGGCCTGGTTGAGGGCCGAGCTGAGCAGAGCGCCGGAAGCGCTTTCGGCGAATCCGGACGAGGGCGCGGCCCCCATGGCATTCTCGGTCTGGGTGGAACCGAACGCCAGCAGCGAGATGATGTCGTCGCTGGAGAGCGGCGGATCGGAGCGATAGGTGGTGTTGAGCCTCTCCATGGTGCCATGCAGGCCGATGGTGATGTCGTAATCGCGCACCTGGGTGGTGGCCTCGACATCCAGCACCGGATCGATGAGCACGGGATTGAGGAAGGTGATGTCGCCGCGTTCCAGGTGAACTTGGTGCCGCCCACCTTGATATCGCCTTCCGCGATGTTGACGCGGCCCAGCAGCACCGGCCGCGCTGCCGTTCCGCGCAGATGCAGATCGATGTCACCCGACAATTTTGCCAGCGAGGTCTGCACCGTCAACGCCGGAGTGGAGAGAATGCGCACTTCCAGGTGGAGATTGTTGAGCGGCGACTTGGGATTGGGAATGCGCGGCGGCGCGGTGGCCTGGGCCAGCAGGAACTGCATATCGCCGGATGGAATCTGGGCGAAGCGCGTCACCGTGATGGTGCCGGTGAGCGAGGCGTTTTGCAGCGTGCCGTTGAGTTGCAACGACTGATCGGACGTGACGCTGATGCCGGAGTAGCGGAAGCGAATGTCACTTCCGTTGGCGGTCAAATTAAAGCCGACGGCGGGTCCAAAGGTGACGAAGCCGCCAAGCTTTACATGGCCGCCGCCCATGCGGCCGGTCACATTCTCCACCTCAAGCCGGTCGCGATTGAAGACCAGCGTGCCATTGACGTCGCCCAGTCCAGCCGGCACGATCGATCATCGAGACACCGGCATGAAGCACTTCCATTCGTCCCGACATCAGCGGAGCCGAAACCGTCCCGCCGATTTTGACGTTGACGTTGGCGGAGCCATAGGAGGTGAGATCGGGATTGACGGTTTCCGCCAGTTTCAGGTTGAGCGAGCCGTCGGCGCTCAGGTTCAAGGGGCGATCGCCCTCAAAACTCGCCGTGCCCGTCAAGGTCAGGCGATTGTCCTGGCTGATCATGGCGCAACGTTGCACGGTCACAGTCTCATTGGCCAGACTGAGCTCGACCGGGCCATCGCTCTTGATCGGAATGTGCTCAACCTCCACGGAAAACTGCTGGATGCTGAGACTGGCATGCAACAGGCGCGGCTGCTTCAGCGGCCCCGTCAAGTGGGCCTCGCCGTCAAGCGAGGCCTGGCGCGTGACCTGGTTCCGCATTCCCTCGGGCAGGAACGGGTTGACATCCAGATTGGCGAAGCGCAGGGTCGCGCTGCCCGGCATATCGCCCTGCAAGTCGACACTGCCGTCGAGGGTGAGGGTCGCATTGGGGAAGTTGGAGCGCGCGGTCAGCGTGAGCTGCCGTCCTCGCGTGACCGCATCGGCGGTGATGTTGCCCACGATGTCGCCATTCAGCATCAGACTTGCCGACTTGCACGTGCGCATTGATGACCGGCTGGTCCAGCGTGCCCGATCCCTTCACGGTGAAGTTGGCGACGCCCGCGATTTGCAGGTGCGGCTGCTGCACTTCGGGGATCTCGGCCAGGTCGATGCTTTGTCCGCGTGAGATCGAGTTTCACTTCCTGGCTGTGAAAATTGTAGGCGGCGCGACCGGAACGGTGCCGTGCGCCGCCTGCAAGTGAATGCCGTCGAACTGCACGCCATGGTTAGCAAAAACAATTTTCGAGGTGAGCGAGCGGATGGGACGGCCGTGCGCCTGGCCGTCCTTCATGGAGATCTGGCCCTGCCCATGCGGATCAGCTGCGGTGCCCGCGGCGTGCAGACGTGAAATTCAGTTTGCCGCTGACGCGGATAATCAAGGCCGAAAGCGTGCTGCAACTCGGCGATGTCGGCATCGTGCATCGCCGCCTGCACCTGGAACTGCGACTTGTCCGTGAAATTGCCGCGATCGAGCGCGGAGGAGCCGTCGATGGTCAGCTGCGCGCTGCCTTCCTGAACGACGGCGTGGTGCAGCGCTACTTCTGATTGCGAATACTGCACGTCGCCGGAAAACTGGTCGATGTGGATCCGTCTGGGATGGAGCAACCGGCTGCGGCGGAGGCGGAGGCGCAGGGTTGGACTGCGAGATGGAACAGCGATTTGTGTTTCGCCGGCGCGGGTGGCGCGGGCGGCGCAGGAGTTTCGAGGGCCGGCGTGTAGATGTAGGTAAAGTTCGTCGCTTGCAGGTGTCCCGCAATCTGCGGAGTCCGCAACCGGCCATTGAGCGTTCCGTTGAAGCTTGCAGCCCCGCCCAATTCGATCGGCAAAGGCGCATTGCCCATCGCCGTCAGCATGGGCTGGAATTCTGTCAGGCTGGTGGTGTTGACATTCAGCTTCAGCGTGGCTGAGGTCGCTCCCAACGTGCCCGTAGCGTCGAGATGCGAGTGCGGCGTCGTCAGACTTAGCGCCGACAGCTCAATGCGTCTCAGCGCGCACGCCGTACCGGCCACTCAAGTGACCGCTCACCGGCAACTGGTTGCATCGAAGGCTGGGCTGGAGCGGCGATATCCAGCGCGAGGTCGGCGAAAGCATCGGCCAGCGACATGCTTCCATGTCAGGTTGACCGATCCGGTCACGCTGCCGACGGGATTCAGCTTGTCCAGCGGCAACGATCTGCTGGAAGCCATGCGGGCCAGCTCGTTCAGCGACAATCCATTCACGCGCAGCCGTGCCAAGCCCTCTTCCGGATAAGCGCTGACGCTCTTCACGGCTGCCGCAGTGCCATGTACCTGGCTGGTGTTCCGCGGCACTTTCTTGCCGTTGAGCCCGATTGGTTCTGCCGGAGTAGGCGCGATGGGCGTCAGACTGCTTGGGCCACAGGTTCTTCACCTCGGCATCGCCCGTCAGCATTCCGCCCAGCAAGCGGGCCGCAATGCGGGTCATCGACAGGTTATTGTTGGTCGAGCGAAAAATTCGAATCCAGATTGGCCTTCCGCAGGGTAATCGCATCGTTCAGGTAGTCGAGATCACGAACTGCGATCCGCCCGGTCGACGCGTAGCCGGCGGCTTCGGAGTAGGTGCCCGATCCGTCGAGGACGATGGTTCCGCCGCGCAACTGGTAGACACGCGTCACCGCTCCCAACTGCGCGACATCGAATCGTGCTGCTGTAGGTGAGATGTACCTGCGGGCTTTCGAAGTCCGTAATCTTCCCGGTCATCTGCAGCGACGAGGCTTCCGATGCCAGCTTCAGAGCCTTGATCTCGGCCTGGTTGTGCCAGAGGCTGAATTGCAAATCCGCTTGCGCGGCAACGTCGCGAAGGTCCTGATATTTCGCGTCCATCTTGCCGACCTGAACGCTGCCGTCATAGCGCTGGGCGAGGCGATCGTAGGTCATCGCCGCAACCACCTGGTTGACGCTGAAGTCGAGCGCGAGCTTGTGCTGGTTCAGCAACAACATGCCATCGTGCACATCGACGCGTGCGATGGCGAGATCGAATAACTGCTGCACCGGCGACTTGGGATGGTCCGGCTTTACCTTCGGCTCCGGCGCGTTGGTGCTGCCGTCCGGGATTGACGATGATGTGAATGGCCGGCGCCCAAAGCTCCACCTGCTCCAGGCTGAATCTGTCTCTCCAGAAACGAGATGATGTGCAGCCGCACCAGAGCGCGATCTACGTGGGCATAGGGCGATTCGCCGGGAGGCTCCAGTCCGTGGATGGTCAGGCCATCGGCTTCAAAGGCAAGTTGCGACAGGTTCCAATGGAAGGCAGCCATCTCCACGCGGCCGCCGGTGGCATCTTCCACCGCGGCGATCAGTTTTCTGCGGACGAAGCCTTCGAAGCTGGGGCTGCGCAGATACCACGCCAGCGACACAACCACCGCCAGCAACACCACTCCCACCGTCGCGCCAGATCCAGAGGCGTTTGTGGGGATGCCGCTTTGTGACCTCTTCCGTCATTCTCAGTTGCCGACCTCAGTTGCCGGCGGAAGCTCGCCGGCGCGCTGTCGCCCGGCGCATTCACTCCGGGAATCGGCACGCTGCTGTGAATGTCCGCCTGCTGCCGCAGATTGTGCAGCCAGGCGTCCAGCAGTTCATCGATGCGCTGTTCGGTCAGGAGCTCGCGAATTCGCGGCTCCACTTCGTCCAGCGGAATCGGCTTGCCGCCGTTCTTCTGCAAATCGGGCAGCAATTGGTGCTGGTAGTAAGACTCCACGTCGTCTGGCTGGATGTGCACATCGGGACGCAGCCGGACCTCGACGAAGTTCATCACCTGAACTTCCGTGCGCAGATGCTCTTTCACGATCTCCTCGTTCAGCCCGTAATTGGCCAGCAACCGATGCCAGACGATATCGTCGGTGCCGTTGGGAACCTGCGCCCGCAGCTTGGCCACGTCCTGCTGCAAGGCTTCGTCCGAGGGCTGCATGTAGCTGGCATCGCCCATCTGCGCTTTCAGCAACTGCCGGTCGATGAGGTGCTGCAAAGCGAGCACGCGGTCGGCTTCGCTCAACTGGGCGATAGGCTTCTGCTGCATGAAAGCCTCGAAAGCCGCGGCCTCGTCCCAATCGCTGCGCAGCACCGGCTGGCGATTGACGCTGGCCACTACGCCATCGATCACTTCACCGGCAAAGGCCGGCACTACTGCTGTCAGGAACAGCAGCACGGAAGCAAATCGCGAAATACAAAATGCGTTTCATTAGAAAGTCTGTCCAATACTGAAATAAACGTTGATCCGGCGCAGCGACTACGTCTCATTGTCTTCCTGCACCGGGTAGCGCGTCGCATTGACGCGCGTAACCCAGGTCGAAGCGCACCGGGCCCACCGGCGTCTTATAGCGAATGCCCATGCCGACGGCTTGCGAGTCGTAGTTAAAGTTGCAAGCTGTCTTGCTGCTTTGTCGGCGCGCAGTCCGCGATGGACGGCTGATTGAAGTGTCAGCATTCCGCTGATGATGTGGTTGGCGGTGTCGAAGACGTTGCCCATGTCGTGAAAGAAGACGAATCCCAGATTGTTGCCGACATACGGCAACTGCACCGGAGGGGTGCGGAGCTCAATGTTATTGACGAACAACCCCTGCCCGCCGATAGGGTAGCCGGTCTCCGGATCGCGCGGGCCAGCCTGATTGATGGAGAAACTGCGCAGCGAGTTACTGCCGCCCGCGAAGAACAACTCCGGCAACGGAATCTGCGTGGCCTCTACCGGGAGGGTGGAGTTTGGCGGAAGCTTGATGAAATCGTTGGTGCCATAGGGCTTCTCGATTCCGATCTGCGTCCTGCGCGCGATGACCCAATGCTTCTTGAACGTGTAGTAGGTCGAGTTGTCCAGCAGGATCCGTCCAAAATTGGTTTGCGAGCCCAGCGCGCTGGTCGCCAGCCCAAGGTTAGCCGCATTGTAAGAGCCTTTGTTGGGATTGATGGGATCGTCGCGCCGGTCGCGCACCATGGTGAAGGTTGGCATGGCGATGAAGACCGGCTTCGAGTACAACGCAATCAGCGTGGGATCGATGACCAGGCTGTTGGGATCGATGGCCACACGCTGAAACGTGAGCCCATAGATAAGGGTGGTGAAGCGATTGAAGCGCTGCTCGGCTTGCACCGCGCCTTCCAGCGCGTTCCGAGGCGAAGGTGTTGACGTCGGCGGTGTTGTCATACAAACGCGCTGACGATGATTCGCCAGTTTTCGCGATGGAAGAGACGCGGCGCTTCGTACGTCGCCAGCCCCCGGCGGGTGAGCAGACCATAACGGCCGCGGATGCTGAACGTCTGATCGCGCCCAAACAGGTTCAGACGCGTGATCTCCAGCACGGCGTTGGGGCTGACTCCCGTCGCGCCCTGCGGGTTGCTGGTGGTGGGAATGTTGCCGGTGGCAAACTCAATGCCGCCGCCGTAACGGAAGGTCCAGCGCTTGGCTTCCTGGAGGTTGAAGAGCACATCCTTCGACGGCTCCTGCCCTTCGGGGTTCTGCACCGCCATGTTGACTTCGTTAAACAGGCCGAGCGAGTACAGCCGGCGCTGCGAATCGACCATGCGGTTCTGGCTCAGGGCATCGCCATCATGAATCCGCATCTGGCGGTTGACGACGTAGGGCCGCGTGTAGCTCAGTCCGGTGACCAGAACGCGATTCACAAAAACCCGCTGGCCCTCGGTGATTTTGTAGACCACATCCATGCGCTGAGGTATCGCCGGGAGACCGGCGTAGCCGAGGATTCGAACTGTACGTTGGGAAAGCCGCGGTCGTAATAGTAGTAGGTAATGGCGTCGCGATCGCTGACCACGCTGGCTTCGCTGAACGGCTGGCCCTTCAGATTGCTCAGCCGGGTTTGCAACTCTTCGAGCGTGGTGCTGTTGGCCCCTTCCACCTTCAGATTGTTCACCAGAGTTTGCGGACCTTCGTCGATCTTGATGACGATCTGCATTTCGTTCTTCTTGCCTTCGTAGTTGTCCTCCAGATCGCCGCTCACCTTGATATCCAGAAATCCGTTGGCCTGATAGAGATACTTGATCGAGGTCACATCGTCAGTGAGCAGGCGCTGGCTGAAGCGGCCATTGGGCAGGAGCAGGCTGGAAGCCTCAACCGCCATCCGCTCGCGGATGGTGGCGGTATCGAAGTACTTGTTGCCTTCTACCTTGATCGAGACCAGCTTGTGGCGAATGCCGGGATCGATGACGTACACGATGTTGACGTGGTTCTCATCCGTCACCGGATGCCGCTGCACCTCGACCGTGGCGTCGAAATAGCCCTTGGTTTGCAGGTAGTCGCGCAGGTTGCGACGACCCTCGTTCAGCAGGTCGTCGTCAACGGAATTTTCCTGGTAAACCGGCACCAGTTTCTTGAGCTGTCCCTTGCTGACGCCGCCGCCCTCGGTGGTGATGTTCACCGTGGGGCCCTGGTCAACCTGGAAAACGTAGTCGAGCTGGTTGGTCGCGGCGTGATACTGCCGGTCGATCAGCGAGACCTGCGCCTCCAGGTGATCGTTCTTCTGATAATGCTTGCGCAGCCGCTCCAGCGCCCGGGTCACATGATCGGCAACAACTTTCTTGCCCTCCTTCAGCTTGGTAAGGCTGCGAACCTGGTCGGGAGGAATTCCGGTGTCGCCTTTGATGGTGACCTCGCCGATGCGCGCCAGCGGCCCGGGAACACAATGGAAGTGGACCGCCATCAGGCTGTCGGTGTCGTTGGGCTCCAGGGTGTAAGTGATCGTAGCCTGGTAGTAGCCGTTGTCGGCGAAGATCTTCTTCATGCGCTCGATGGAGCTGACCGCCTTGTCTTCGCTGAACACCGAGCCCAGATCGAGCTGGCTGGCCGCAACCAACTGGTTGGCCTTGGGATTGGTCTTCTGCGGCGTGCCATCGACGGTGACGGCCCCGTTAAAGTAGTTCTGGGTGACGGCGAAGACCAGCTTGATGGCGTGCTTCGCCGCGGGCTCGGCTTCGGCTTCTACCTGCAACGTGGCAAAGCGCCCCGTCGCATACAGCGCCTCAATGCTGGCGTGCAGCTTCTCGCGATCCAGCGGCTGGCCGGTCTTCTGTACGATCAGGGAGCGCAGGGTTGCGGTGTCAATGCCGGTGGTGCCGCGGAAGTCGATGCTGCTGACCGTCTCCCCGTCATACTTGGCCAGAGCTCCACTTGGATTGTTTGCCTCGGAGTGTGCGGTGGCGGGGGCCGAAGGCTGGTTGGTCTGCGTCTGCGCCGGGAGGGCAACCAGAGCGCAGAAAACAGCAAGCGTGCACAACGATGGCGTGATCGGCGTCCTCAAACTCTGCCCTTCAGCGCACTCGCTACCCCGCAGAATGTCATTAGCGACTCTGCCAAGTCTTTATTGCTTGCGCACTTGCGTTCAAAGCGCCGTATGGCCCACGGAGACCTCTCCATCCTCAGCCGGGGAAGGCGCACTTGATGTGGAGTACCTATAATAACCAATGAGAGCCTTCCGCTGAACCAGCTGGCCGCCAAGCTGGTGTTGTCATTAGGCGGACATCGCGTACGGAGTTGTCATCACGAGCAGGCTTTAGCCTGCGAGGGATCTGCTTTCCTGGGAAGGGCACGAAAACAGATTCCTCGCGCCCAAAAGCTGGCGCTCGTAATGACAATTCGACAGCGCCGCCTCGTTGTACGACCTTCGGAGTGCCGCCATTGACTAGAACCTATCTCGTAAATGGTTACGACTCGTATCAGGGCACGACTTGAGTCGTGCCGAAAGAAACTGCAATGAAGGGCAGGGCTTTAGCCCCTGTAAAATAGCCCTTCAGGGGCTAAAGCCCCAAGTTTTATTGAGCCACTTGCGGCACGGCTGAAGCCGTGCCCTGATACAAATCGATTTACGAGGATAGGTTTTCGTAACGTTCAGTAGAAACCCCGGTACTGAGGTTAAGACGTTGGAATTTGCGGAGCGGTATTCCCGACAAGTCCTTTTCCAGCCGATTGGCGAGCAGGGACAGCAGCGACTGGCCCAGACTCGCATGGCCATCATCGGCTGCGGCGCTACCGGCTCTGCACTGGCCTCGTTGCTGGCGCGGGCCGGCGTGGGATACCTCCGCATCATCGATCGCGATTACGTCGAGCCCAGCAACCTGCAACGCCAGCTGCTGTTCGATGAAGCCGATGCCGCCGAATCCCTGCCCAAGACGATTGCCGCAGCGCGTAAGATCGCGGCCTTCAATTCCGAGATCGCGGTCGAGCCGCACGTCGCCGATCTGACGCCGGACAATATCGACGAACTGCTCAGCGAGGTCGATATCATCCTCGACGGCACCGACAACTTCGAGACGCGATACCTGATCAACGATTTCGCCGTCAGCAAGAATCTGCCGTGGATTTACGCTGCCGGTGTCGCCAGCTACGCCGTCACCATGACCATCCTTCCCGGCGAGACGGCCTGTCTGGCTTGCATCTTTCCCGACTCGCCGCGCGGCATCGTTGAAACCTGCGACACCTCGGGCATTCTGAACTCGGCGGTAAACTTCGTGGCCTCGATCGCCGCGACCGAGGCGTTGAAGCTGGCGGTGGGCGCGCGCGACAAACTTCGCCGCACCTTGCTGTCGTATGACGTGTGGACTAACGATTACGCCTCGGTCCTCACCGGCAAGCCTCGCCCCGGCTGCCGCGCCTGCCAGGAGCGCGACTTCATTCACCTCGCTGGCGAGGGACGCCCGCATATCTCGCTGTGCGGGCGTAACTCGGTGCAGATTCACGAGCGCCAGCGGCCCATCGACTTCGCCGAAATCACGCGGCGCCTTTCGCCGCACGGCCCCGTGAAGCACAACGAGTTCATCCTGAAGTTCTGGCGCGATCCTTACGAGCTGACCCTCTTCCCCGACGGCCGCGCGATCATCAAAGGCACAACGGATACCGCGATTGCGCGAAGTTTGTACGCCAGATATGTTGGGTCGTGAGGTGGTTCCTTTTTGGGACTGATTTGGAACCGTTTGAGTCGGACTTGACACCTTCGTGGTGCTTCAATATTTCCAGTAGCATACTTTGGTAGTTACAGAACTTACAGAATGCTGTTTGCGAGCGCCAGGAGGCCCAAGGGGCGACGATTGGGTAGCTGGACGACCCGAGGGGCCATCCCGAGCCTCCAAGTCACCCAGCGACCTGCCAGGGCCACTAGCGTCGATTTCCCGATTTGGAACGCGATCGGCGTGTTAGCGCGATTTTGAGACTGCTGAAAAGTGGGAACAGCAGATCCCTCGCCGACGGGGCTCCCATGAGGAACTACATTCGTTAGGCCATTTCGAATCGGTTGCACACCTATCCTACGAGCGTCGCCTTGTGTCAGGGCACGGCTTCAGCCGTGCCGAAAAGCGGCAATAAGAAAACCGGGCTTTAGCCCCTGCATGGAAATTCCTTCAGGGGCTAAAGCCCAAGTTCTTTTTCGCGACGGGCCGGCACGGCTGAAGCCATGCCCTGACACAACCCAGAAACATCTGCGCCCGAACTCTATTGTTCATAGCTCGTGGCTCGTGGCTCGTAGCTCGTAGCTAATCGCTGCCTTTATACGCCGTCCCCACGCTTACGCCGCGAAAGCGCGCCGGCGCGGCGCCGTGTCCAGTGCCCATCACCTGCTGCGGCTGACCTTTGCCGCAATTGGGCGTGCCCCACAGCGTCCACTGATCGCGCGAGCAGATCGCGTCCATTGAGTTCCAGAACTCGGTCGTGATGCCCGAGTACGACGGATTCTTCAGCATCCGTCTGCGCTTGCCGCCGGCGATTTCCCAGCCAATTTCGCAGCCAAACTGAAAGTTGTAGCGCTTGTCGTCGATGGACCACGAGCGGTTCGTCTCCATCAGGACGCCGCGGTCGGTGGACGCGATTAGCTGCTCCAGCGTCAGCGGCGACTCGCTGGGCAGGATGCTGACGTTGGTCATGCGCACGATGGGCAGCCGGCTCCAGCCTTCGGCGCGCAGGCATCCGCCGCTGCGCGTGGCGCCAATCGCCGAAGCGGTGTCGCGCGAGGTCAAGTAGCCCGTGAACAATCCGTTGGTGATGATGGGCGTGCGTTGCGCGGCAACGCCTTCGTCGTCGTAGGCGAAGGTGCCGAGACCGGGGCCGTGCGCTTCGGTGGCATCAGCGACGACATTCACGATCTCGCTGCCATACTTCAGCGTTCGCAGCTTGTCGAGGGTAAGGAACGACGTGCCCGCGAAATTCGCTTCCATGCCCAGCACGCGATCCAGCTCGATAGGATGGCCGATGGACTCATGGATTTGCAACGAGAGTTGCGAGGAGTCGAGGATGATGTCGAAGGTGCCTTCGGGACATTGCTCCGCCGAGTGCAGCGCGACTGCCTGCTCGCCGATTTCGGTAGCATGATCCAGCAGCCGCAACTCCTCAATCAGTTCGTAGCCGCGATTTTGATACTGCCCGCCGAAGGAGTTGGGATAAGAGCGCTTCTGAATTTCCGTTCCCTCGAAGGAATGCGCCGCGTAGCCCGCACCGGAAGTCACCGTCGTCTGGTGGATCTCCGCACCCTCGGTGGAGTAGAACCACTGCTCGTAGCGGCGGAAGTTCATATTCGTCTCTGCCAGGGTGACGCCCTTAACTTTGCGCAGAGCTTCATCCACGGCAAACAGCAGCTCAAGATTCTTCTCGATGGAGATGGCGAAGGGATCGATTTTGCACGGCGAACTCCATTCCGCTTTTGCCGCAGGCTCGGGAACCAGGTGCAGCTCGTGTGCCTTCACGCGGGCTGACGCTTTCGCGATCTCGACCGCCCTCGCCGCGCAGCGGTCGATTCCATCGCGCGTGAGATCGTCGGTGGCGGCGAAGCCGAAGCCGCCGTCGGCGATTACGCGAATGCCGATGCCCAGCGATTCGGCGTCCGATGCGCCGCTGATCTTGCCGTTCTTGGTGGCCAGCGAGCGGTCGCGCTCGTCGACAATGCGCGCTTCGGCCAAAGATGCGCCGCGCAGTTTGGCTGTCTCCAGCGCGCGTGAAGCCATCTCTTTCATCTACGGTCCTCGCGCTAAAGATGATATCGTGTTCGGCACCAGCGCGCCCGAGTGGTGCGGCTGAGGATTTGGGTGTCATCCCGAGCGGAGCGAAGCGGAGTCGAGGGACCCCTATGCTGCGATCACAATAGGGGTCCTTCGACTCCGGCGCGCAACCGAAGCGCACCTCCGCTCAGGATGACACAGTTCACGTTTAGATATGGGCTGTCAGCGACTCGCGTAATGGCCTCCACCATCAAGACCGTGATCCTGAAAGAAGGCATGCCCAGCGTGGAGCAGGCCCGCGCCCGGCTGCACGGCGAAATCCAGAACGCGCAGCACAGTGGGGTGAAAGTACTGAAGCTGGTGCACGGCTACGGTTCCACCGGAGTCGGCGGCGATCTCCGCATCGCGCTGCAATCCACCTTGCGGCAGATGGCAACAAAGGGCGAGATCCGCGACTGCATCTACGGCGAGAACTGGCGCAAGTCCGACGAGCGCACCTGGGAGTTGCTGAAACGCATGCCGCAGCTGAAGGCCGACAGCGATCTCGGCAAAGGCAACAAGGGGATTACGATCGTGCTGTTGTGAATGCCAATGCCCAAACAACTGGCAGGTCTGCTTTTTGCGGATCACTGCCCTGCCCTATAATCCTCATCTAAACTTTTCTTTCGCCCGAATGTCCATCATCCCCCAACGTCCGAGGCCTGCCTAGCCGATGAGCACCACCGCCGCACCAGCCGTCGCTGTCGCGATCAAGCCTGTCCCGCCGCCGCATGGCGCAGTGGCTGCCTGCTTTCTGGCGGGCGTCTGCACCTACCTGAACATGTACTGTACGCAGCCGCTGCTGCCGCATTTGCAGCGCATCTACCACGTCTCGGAAATCGACGTCAGCATGACAGTCAGCGCCACCATCCTGGCAGTCGCGCTGGTTGCACCCTTCATCGGCGTGATGGCGGAATCCATCGGCCGCAAGCGGGTCATCGTGCCCTGCCTGTACGCGCTTACCGTGCCCACGCTGCTGGCGGCAACGTCGCACACCTTGGGCCAGCTCATCTTCTGGCGCTTCATGCAAGGCGTGTTCGTCCCGGGCGTGGTTGTGGTCATCATGGCCTACATCTGCGAGGAGTTTGCCGGCGCCCATGTTGGCCGGGCCATGTCAGCTTACGTTTCAGGCAGCGTGCTGGGCGGATTCGGCGGACGCTACATCTCCGGGCTGGTAGCGCAGCATTTTCGCTGGGAGCACGCGTTCCTGGTCATCGGCGTCATCAATCTGATAGGCGCTGCGGTCGTGCAGCACACCTTGCCCAAGCCAAGACATTTTGTGCGCGCGACCAATGTGCGCAACTCCGCGATAGAAATGCTGCATCACCTGCACAATCCGCAACTGCTTGCCGTTTACGGGATGGCGTTCGCGGTCCTGTTTTCGCTGGTTGGCGCCTTCACCTACACCAACTTTCACCTGGCGCGGGCGCCCTATCACCTCAACTCCGGACAACTGGGCAGCGTCTTCTTCGTGTATCTGCTGGGAGTCGCCATCACTCCGCTGTCGGGCCGGTTTCTCGATCATTACGGAATGCGGCGAACCGCGGTGATCGCCACCGGCTTCACGACGACGGGATTGCTGCTGACGCTGTGCCATCCTTTGCCGCTGATCATCGTGGGCCTGGCATTGTTCTCTTCCGGCATCTTCATCTTTCAGGCGGTGGGAACGGTGCAGACCGGAGCCGTCGCCGGCCGTTCGCGATCGTCCGCAGCGGGACTTTACGTGACGTTCTATTACGTCGGCGGAAGTTTGGGAGCCATCGTCACCGGCTGGGCCTGGGCAGCCGACGCATGGCGCGGCTGCGTCTGGCTGCTGATGAGCGTGGCCTGGCTCGGCCTGGTGCTGGGATTCGCGAGCAGCAGGAAGATGGCTGTCAGCTCTCAGCCGTCAGCCGTCAGCTAAGGCAACCCTCCGCAATCCGGCAGCGGCGGGCGCATTCCTTAACGCAATTGCAGGATCGCTTTGTATAAAAGTACGGCCTTGACAGGCCGCTGAAAAGTCGGCTTCGACGAGTTTTGAAGGGGAGCACGTTTAGAGCCTGAGCTTGCCCGAAAGGTCCGCCGTAGCAAACCCTTTATTTTTTGTCATCACGAGGAGGCCTTCAGGCCGACGAGGGATCTGCTTTTGAGTTTTTCAGCAGCCGGTGAAGGGGCGCCTGTGCTCATCCCGGGCTGAGTTTGACCCCTGAATCTCGCAATGGTATTCTATGTACAGTTTTACGTACAGGACGTTTTTCTGTACGCACGAGGGATTGTCGTGCATAAAACGCTTTCCGTGACCTCCGCGCGCCAACAGCTGCTTAAGCTCACCAAGGACATTGGCCGGCGAATGGACCAGGTGGTGCTGACCAACAAAGGCGAAGCCCAGGCAGTACTGCTTAGCGTGGGCGAATACAACTCGCTGCGGGCGGCAGCGGAGCTGGCCTCGCATCCCGAGGTGCGCAGCGCCTCGGAGGAAGGCTTCGAGCAGTTGCGCCGGGGAGAAGGCGTGACCTTGGCGGAAGCCATGCCGGCCGCGCGCAAGGCGCGTCGCGGCTCTTTGAAGGGGCACGCCTTCAGGCGTGCCGAAAAGTTGGTCCGAAGAGATCGGCTTTAGCCGCTGAGGGAGCTGTACCACAGGGCCTAAAGGCCGGGGTTGTTTATAACGCCCTTCGGCGCGCCTAAAGCCGCGCCCTTTCAAAGCGTTTACAGCAACCAGAAGCCGCCCTAAGCGCATGGTCGCCGGCTGCTCGCACCATAATCGAACATGCCAAAACGCAGAGAGGTCATTCTCGCTCCCAAAGCTCTGGAGATGATGGAAGCGGCGCATCCCAGCGATGCGGAACGGGACGCCCTGCGACATGTGCTGACTGAGCTGGGAACCGATCTCTCGCGCAGCTTCCGGATTGCCTTCCTGAATCCGCCTGCCTACCGCATCGACGTTGGCCGCTTTCGCATCCATTTCCGCTACGACGAGCGGCAGGTGCTGGTCGGCTTCATCGGCGTTTATTAAAGGGACGCAATGCTTCTGCACTATTCCGGGCCGCTGATCACGCTGCTGGGCGTCGTGCTCGGCGCGTGGGGCACTCTGCTGATGTGCCGACCCTATCATCCCTTCAGCACCTGGGGCGTGGTGCGCCACCTGTTATGGATTTGCGGACGTCTGCTGACTGGCCATGTGGAAGAGGCCAGGCAAGCCATTCGCAGCGCCGAGCAATTCTCAACCATAAATCCCGAGAACCGCTATCGCACCGTAGCCGGAGTGTATCTGCTGGTATTCAGTTTTGTGGTGCAGACGATCGGGGCAGTGCTGATTCTGGTGGATATGATGGTGCGGAAAGCGTGATCGCCGGCAGGTGCTATCTCATTTACCATTTGACCTTCAGAACAAAGTCTCAAAACTAAGCTCAGCATGCATTTATCTCTTGTAGCCATTCCGAGCGCCGTGGGCCTATTCGCTGATGCCGGCCTGCCGATGATTTTCGTGACGTTTCCCTTGATGATTTGTGCGCTTGCGCCGGTAATTCTGGTCGAGATCTGGGTCGCGAAGCCGAAACTCCAAGGGATCTACGGCAAGCCGGCGTGGGCAATTGCAGTCGCGAACTTGGCATCCACGATCATTGGTGTCCCGCTTGCATGGGCCGTAGTGTTAGGCCTTGAGCTTCTCGGAGACAAACTGCTGGGCGAGCGCTTTCTTAAGCACGCCTCGCCACCGGTTTTGATGATTACGGAATTGCTTCTTGGCCCCGCTTGGATAGTTCCGCCAGACGGCAAGCATGACTGGATCGTGCCCGCGGCGGCAATGCTTCTTCTTATCCCAACCTTCTTCGCCTCGTGGTACATCGAAGCCATTATCGTGAACAATATGGTCGCGCCGGAATGGCGCATCGTACGGAGGCCACGTTCAAAGCAAATCTCGCTTCCTATGCTCTGCTGTTTGTCGGCGGGTGCGGTTGGATTCTCTTCGATATAACTCGTTAGTCGCGGCCTGAAAGCCTCATGCCCGATCCTGCCCTGCAACCAAAGGGCGGCATCGCTGCCGCCCTCTGACAACTGAGTACTACATTACCTCGTGCGGAAATTCACTTGAACCTGAATGTCCGCCGTCACGGCCTCGGTGCCGCACATTGCAGGCTTGAACTTCCAGGTTTTCACGATCTGCTCTGTGACCTCGTCCATATCATGATACGAGCTGCCTACCAGGTAAACATCACTGACCGACCCATCAGGCAAAACCGTCACGGAAACAATCGAGCTGCCATTCAGATGCTTCTCCCGGTCTGAAGGAGGGTATGTCGGGTCTGGGGCCCTTAATACTTTCGGGTAAACCATATTCGCGCAACTGCGGCGAACGATGGCGTTTGCAGGAGGAACAAACTCATTAGCCGCGTAGGACCGCTGCTCCAGCGAAGTCACCACCACCGTCAATACCGGAACGTTATTTACGGTGAGCTTCAGCGTCCTGGGAATGCTGCTACTTAGAAAAGGCTGATAGTCGCTGAATTCCCTGCGCCGGACCTCGGCGGGGCCCATCGTCTCGTCGCTGATTACTTGCTTCGTATCGGAACTGACACAGATCTCGCGCTTCCAGTTCCCGTTCGCAGTACTGTGGAGCTCGAGGCATTCCTGAGTGCCGTGCTCCTTCGCCTTAACTTTGCCGGTCTTCCATTTGTCAGGCTGCACCCGTGGCGCCCTGAAAACCTCGTGAATCTCGCGGATCGGCAAAGGAGTGTATTTCAGATTGCGTGCCGTATAAGTATCGTCGTCCTTTCGAACCGTGATCTGGTGAAAGTTTTCTAGAGTCGTCTCTTCCTGCCACAACTCCTTGGAAGACCACTTCCAGGTGACATGACCCGTCGCCGTCGTGTGAAGTTGGGTTGCGAAGTCAGCCTGCAGCAGAAACGGCTTTTCCGCACTCCAAAGGCTGCCCTGCGCATCGACGTCCTTTAGCAGATCGGACGCAGACGGCGTCTGAGAAAAACCAGTCGCAGACAACACAAGGGCAAACAGAACTATATCGAGGACTTTTTTCACGCCCTAAATTTACACCTATTAGCGAATCTGAGCACAGGTTTTTCAGCCGCTCATTCTAGGCACAAATCCCGGCTCAGGGCCACCGCTAAGCAATAAAAAGAGCGGCATCGCTGCCGCCCTCTGGCCACTGGCCACTAGCCACTGACAACTGGTTTTCTACGTTCCTTCGTTCCAGCTGGCCAGGTACTCTTCCTGCTCGGGCGTCAGGCGATCGATCTTGATGCCCATCGACTCCAGCTTCAGTTTGGCCACGCGCTTGTCCAGCTCTTCCGGTACCACGTAGACTTTCTTCTCCAGCGAGCTGTGGTTCTTCACCAGGTATTCGACCGACAGCGCCTGATCGGCAAAGCTCATGTCCATCACTGACGGCGGATGGCCTTCAGCAGCCGCCAGATTGATGAGGCGGCCTTCGCCCAGCAGGTTGATCTTGCGGCCATCCTTCATCGAGTACTCCTCGACGAAGGTGCGCGTGGTGCGCTTCGACGACGACATCTTCTCCAGCGCCGGAATGTCGATCTCGACGTTGAAGTGGCCGGAGTTGGAAACGATGGCTCCGTCCTTCATGGCTTCGAAGTGTTCCTTGCGCAGCACGCTCTTGTTGCCGGTGACGGTGCAGAAGACGTCGCCGAGCTTCGCGGCTTCGTCCATGCTCATCACGCGGAAGCCGTCCATGACCGCCTCGATCGCCTTGGTCGGATCGATTTCGGTGATGATGACCTCTGCGCCCAGTCCGCGAGCCCGGCTGGCCAATCCGCGACCACACCAGCCATAGCCGGCGACAACGAACTTCGAGCCTGCCAGCAGGAAATTCGTGGCGCGCACGATGCCGTCGATGGTCGACTGTCCCGTGCCATAGCGGTTGTCGAACAAGTGCTTGGTGTCGGCATCGTTCACCGCAATGATGGGATAGCGCAGCACGCCCTGCTTCGCCATGGCGCGCAGGCGGATGATGCCGGTGGTCGTCTCTTCGGTACCGGCAATCACGCCGTCGAGCACATCAGTGCGCTTGGTCAGCGCAATCGTAACCAGATCAGCGCCATCGTCCATGGTGATGTGCGGCTTGTGGTCGAGCGCCGACATGATGTGCGAGTAGTAAGTGTCGTTGTCCTCGCCCTTGATGGCGAAGACCGGGATGTTGTAGTCGCGAACCAGACAGGCGGCGACGTCGTCCTGAGTAGAGAGCGGATTGGAGGCGCACAGCACAACATCGGCGCCGCCATCGCGCATGGTGATGGCCAGGTTGGCGGTTTCAGCCGTCACGTGCAGGCAGGCGGAAACCCGCATGCCCTTCAGCGGCTGGCTCTTGATGAAGTCCTTGCGGATGATTTGCAGGACCTTCATGGATTGGTTGGCCCAGTCAATGCGCTTCTTGCCCATATCGGCAAGAGCGAGGTTGGCGATGTCGCCGGCGACGCGAGTGGTTGTGCTTGACATTAGTCTCCTAAGAACAGTTTCGAGTTTCTGATTTCAAGTTTCGAGCGGTCCGATTCGAGTTGAGCGGCGATTCTCCGGTGCCGCCACGAGCCATCGTGATCAGCAATTGCCTGGTCGCAGCCCGCAGGGCGACACAATCGTAGCCCAGCACGTGAGTGCTGGGAAATCGTTGTATCTGAAAATTCCAGAGTCCCTTCGGGGACGGCATAGGACCTTGTGCCCCAGGTTCGCGTCCGTCTTCTGGACGCTAACCTGGGCCCACGTTAGCCCAAAAGATGGGCGAACGTGGGGCACCGCCATTTGCTACTTCCGCCTGTGCGCTCTTCTGCGCGTTCGCGCCCGCCAGGCCCGCCTGCTCACGCAGCGCGCGCAGCCTTGTCGGTCGCTTCCCAGGTGAAGTCGGGATCGTTGCGCCCGAAGTGTCCATACGCGGCGGTCTTGCGATAGATCGGGCGGCGCAGGTTCAGCGACTCCATGATGCCCTTCGGCGTCAGCTTGAAGTTCGCGCGAACCAAGTCGGCAATCTTATCTTCGTCGATCTTCGCGGTGCCGAAGGTATCGATCAGCACGCTGACCGGCTCAGCCACGCCGATAGCATAAGCCAGCTGCACTTCGCAGCGGTCCGCCAATCCAGCAGCCACAATGTTCTTGGCAATGTGCCGCGCCATGTAGCACGCCGAGCGATCAACCTTCGTCGGATCTTTGCCGCTGAACGCGCCGCCGCCATGACGTCCCATGCCGCCGTAAGTGTCGACGATAATCTTGCGGCCCGTCAGCCCGGTATCGCCCATCGGGCCGCCGATAACGAAGCGGCCAGTCGGATTGATGTGGTACTTGGTGTTCTCGTCCAGCATTTTCTCCGGCAGCGAAGCCTGGATGACGTGCTTCAGAATGTCGGCGCGCAGGTCTTCGTTGGAAACCGTCTCCGAGTGCTGGCTGGAAATGACCACGGCGTCGATGCGGACCGGCTTGTGGTTCTCGTCGTATTCCACTGTGACTTGGGATTTGCCATCGGGCCGGAGGTAAGGAAGCATGCCGTTCTTGCGGACTTCGGTGAGGCGTTCGCACAACTTGTGCGCCAGGAAGATTGGCGTCGGCATGTAGTTGGCGTTTTCGTTGCACGCATAGCCGAACATCATGCCCTGATCGCCGGCGCCGCCGGTGTCAACGCCCATGGCAATGTCGCCCGACTGCTTGTTGATGCTGGAGATGACCGCGCAGGTGTTGGAGTCGAAGCCGTAGAGCGCGTTGTCATAGCCAATGGAGGCGACCACGCCCCGCACCAAGCGTCTGGAAATCGACATAAGCTTTGGTGGTGATCTCGCCGGCAATCACGACCAGCCCGGTCGCAGTCAGCGTCTCGCAAGCCACGCGGCTGTGCGGATCTTCTTTAATGCAGGCGTCGAGGATCGCATCGGAGATCTGGTCGGCGATCTTGTCAGGGTGACCCTCGGTCACCGACTCGGAGGTAAAGAGGTAGTGTTTCTTAGGCAAATCAAAACTCCTTATTCTTGTCCGCCGCTGGGCGGGAGCGACTCAGACCACATCAGCTGGACACAATGGTATCGCGGTCAGTTGTGACCTATCGAAGAGGATAGCGAGCAACTGGGGAAACTCCCAATATTTTACGGCCAAAGGGCAGCTTTCGGCCAGCTAAAGGGCAAAATCGGCATTGAAGGTGTGCAGGAACCACACGTCTGAAACGTGAGCGAACTACCAGCAACCAATTGACTCTGCTCGGCGACGCAGCCGTCTGTCCCGCTTTCCAAGCGCCACACAGCGGAATTCGGCATCGAAGGTTTACTTCCTGCTGGCTCTGTAGAATATTTGCGGATTGCGAGGTTTTCGATGCGCAACGTCTTTGTCCGCGGTTGCATTCCATCACTTCTTTTCATGCTGGCTACAGCATCGTTGGCGCTGTGCGCTGGGCGCGTGGTCGATCTGACTGCTGCTGATGGCGCCAAGCTGAAGGCGACCTATTATGCGGCGGCCAACCCCGGTCCCGGTGTGCTGTTGCTGCACCAGTGCAATCGCGACCGCAAGGTCTGGGACGGGCTGGCACAGCGGCTCTCCGCGGCTGGAATCAACGTCCTCACCCTCGACTATCGCGGTTTCGGCGAGAGTGCCGGCATACCGCACGACAAGGCCACGCCGCAGGAACTGAATGAAGAAGTGGAGAAATGGCCGCGTGACATCGATGTTGCGTATCAATATCTGGTGTCACAGCCGGGAGTCGCGCGGGATGCGATTGGCGTTGGTGGCGCCAGTTGCGGTGTGAATAATTCGCTGCAAACAGCGATTCGCCACCCCGAAGTGCGCTCTCTGGTGCTGCTGTCGGGCAATACCAATTACGACGGACGTCAATTTCTGCGCCGCGATAACAGGATTCCTGTTTTTCTCGCCTATGCCGAGGATGACGATTTTAAGCCCACGGTCGTACAGGTTCAGTGGCTGTACGACAGCACCGCCGATCCTGACAAGAAGCTGGTTTCTTATCCGAAAGGCGGGCATGGAGCTGACATCTTCCGGGTTCATCCGGAACTGATGACGGCAATCACGGATTGGTATGTGACCACGCTCAGCAAAACCCCCGGCAAAGCGCCGGCAGCGAATCCGTCCGTCGCGTTGTTGCCGGAAGTCCAGGTGCTCAATACGATCGACGAGGGCGGCGCTGCCAAGGTGCAAACTCAGCTGGAGCAAGCTCGCCAACGCGACCCCAAAGCCACGTTGTTCGACGAGGCTTCGGTCAATTTCATGGGATATGAACACATGCAGGCGGGCGATGTGAAGGGTGCCGTCGAGATCCTGAAGCTGAACGTCTATGCCTATCCGAATTCGCCGAATGTATATGACAGCCTCGGTGACGCGTATCTGGCCGATGGTCAGGGAGACCTGGCGCGCCAAAATTCCAGGAAAGCGATCGCACTGTTGTCATCCGATACTACGGATAGCCAGCAGCGCAAGGATGGGATCAGAGCTAATGCCGGGGCTAAGCTAGGGCAGCTCGATGATGAGCCGTAGTAGAGCTGTGAGGATGCTCGCTACAGCGATCGCAGGAAGTCAATGATTTCCTGCTGCTCCTGCGCGCTTAGCCACGGTCGAAATGTTCGATGACCTTGTTGGCCTCACTGCCGTGGCTCTGGTGTTCGATAGCTTCCACGATGTTGCCACCTACGGAGCACCCGCCTGTTGGCCAGTCAAAATCGCCTGACCGGGAACGGTTTCGTAAGCGAAACCAAAGAGCACGGTGGTGGAGTGAAGGTGGCCGTCCTGATCGATGTAAGCACCAGTACTCACTTCCGCCCATCCGTAGTGGGTTTCGTTAGCCGCGTCCTGGAACTGCAACCCCAGATAGCGGCCAGGGAGATTCAGCCAACTTCCGAGGGTACCGCTGCCACAAGCACCCCAGTAGATTTCCGCCATCGTGGAGGCGCTGGCATAAAAGCTTTGGGCGGAATTCACCGGCACGCCATGCAGCAGGGCGGATGCATAGCTCGCACCTGCACGGCCGGGCGTAATCACGATGGCATTTCCGCTCGCCGGACTAATGCTCACCGTCCACTCATCCTCTTCGCCTGACTGGCACCAGCCCTGCAACAGTTTCGAATCTAGTGTGAAGTTAGTGACGCCGTTGCCGTCGATATCGATGTTGTAGTGACCACCGACGGGAATGGCAACATAGACAGGGGTATAAACGATCTCGCCTGCCGCCGGCATTACGAGGATGGACGCCGCTAAACAAATAGCAGCGGTCCAGATGCACGTGTGGGATGTCATAGGGTGTCCCCTTGCTTGCCTGGAGCGGAGGTGGGAAAGTCGCAGATTCGACTTTGCCGCTGGTGCTGAGTTAGCAGACTCCGGACTCGCGATGCCTGGGATGGCATCTGTCGTTTACGTCAGACCGGGTCGCAGAATTACGCGCTTAAGTTCTGCCCGGGAGCGCTAGGACAACAAAGTTGTGGCCGATAGCGGCAGTCTACGCGCATGCCACCCGATGTCAACAACAATCGGGCGGCCAGCGACTCAAACCGGCCGCTGAAAAGTCCGCTTCAACTTGCTTTGAAGGGGCGCAGCTTTAGATGCGCCGTTGCAAGTCCTTTTAATTTGTCATCCCGATGAGGCCTTTAGAGATTGTGTTGCGACCGGAAAACAAATTTTGTGGTGGAACAAACGCCCAAACAACCGATCAAACTAGCCGCGCAGCGGCGAGATGGGGTTAGGCGTGGGCGTCAGCCCACGCTCGAAGTGGGAGAAACCCGAGCCGCAGAGCGGCGACACCCGGCTGCGACACAGTCTCTTTAGGCCGACGAGGGATCGGCTTTGGACTTTTCAGCGGCCTCTCAAAGGCCCGCTCTTCCCGCTACAGCGACCGCAGGAAGTCGATGACTTCCTGCTGCTCCTCTTTGCTCAGCCTGTCGAAATGTTCGATGACCTTATTGGCCTCGCTGCCGTGGCTCTGGTGTTCTTTGATTGCTTCCACCAGGTTGCTGGTCCGTCCGTCATGCAGGAAGAAGACGCGCTGGCCCACGCCCCACAGAGGAGCAGTGCGGAACTCGTCAGGACCGGCGCCGCCTTGCGTGATGCCGTCAGCCAGGCCTTTGCCCATGTGATGCACGATGAGGTCGGAGAAAAGATTCGCCGTCTGATGGGAGAGCGCCGCGCTGGGGCTGGTCGAGGAGCCGCTCGCAATCATTGTTCCCGTAGTGAACGACGGGGTATGGCAGTGCGCACAGCCGATCCTGGCAAAGGTCTCGCGTCCCTTCTCGGTGGCGGGCGTCGGAGGCGCGGGAGCGGGCGGCGCCAGCATCCGCATGAAGTTGGCAAACGCTTCAATGTCTGAGATCACGGCCGGATTGGAAATTGCCGTGGTTGTGGGAGCGGTCGTGAAGTTAAGCGTGTCATTCGGATTGGGAATGAAAACGCAGCTTGGCGTTTCGTCGCGTTCCTGCGGAAACATCTGGTTCGAGATGCCCATCTCGACGTTGTAGGCCTCGCCCGCGAACACCAGCAGCGATTTGTTCTGCGCCTTCCATCCAAAACGCGTGATGGTGCCATCGTTCGCGCTGAGGTTCACGTTGCCGCTGAGGTGTGCGTTGGCGTGCCCGGAAATGCCCAGCGCGCGCTTCTCCGCTGGGTTGGCCTGCATGTTCGCCAGAATGGCGGAGTCGGGAATCGCTTCGATGAGTCCGGCGCCAAAGACCGGAGTTGGGATGCGGAAAATAATGTTCTCATTCCCGCGCTGGCCGGTCAGCGGATTTCCCGCCGGCAGGAAATCGAATTGAGCGATGTTGCAACCGGGAGCGTCAGTCCGCCCGGTGATCACAAAGATGTCGTGCACTTCGCCGTCGGCGGAGCCGTTGCTCTTCTTGAACCGCGCTTCGCGAACGGGACCATTTTCCACGATGAACCAGGGCACCGCGTTCGTCGCTCCGCTTAGGTGAGCAACTGCCAGCAGGGGATTTTGCGCGGGGCTGGAGCCGCCGCCCGCCGGCTGCGAGTGGCAGGACAAACACTGGTTGGAATTGAAGCGCGGACCGAGGCCGTTGTTCGCGCCCTTCTGCACCACCTCAACTTCGGCAAACCTCGCCTGCCCATCGTTGAAGAAAGCAAGTTCGTCCGCAGTAAGTCCCTTCAGCGGAGCACCGGCGCCCGCCGAGCCGCCACGTACGCCCGGGTCTACCGGACCTGATTTGCTTTGAGCCAAACTACAGACGGATGTGGTCAAGACCACAGCCAGGATTCCGCCGCAGAGATTGCACGCAATTCTCCCCAGTGTCATCACGGTTTCCCTCGTTGTCCCGGAAATGCGGGTATTGTACACCGCATCTGGAGTCACCGAGCCATATCATTTCGTGGTTCGCTACAACGCCGACTGGATCGCGAGGAGCTGGTCAAGAATTTCGGGCAGGAGTTTGAGATCGAGGGCATTGGCGCCGTCGGATTTGGCTTGCGCGGGATTGTCGTGGACTTCCAGGAAGACCCCGTCGACGCCCGCGGCAACGGCGGCACGCGCCAGCAGAGGAATGAACTCGGGCTGGCCGCCGCTTTGCACTCCACTCTGCATGGGTGCCCCGTCCCTGTCATCCCGAGCGGAGCCCGCCGCGGCGGGCGGAGTCGAGGGATCTGCTTTCCTCCGCTCATTTGGCTGGGGCGGGGCAGTTGCCGGCCCCGCCGACGGCAGTTGCACTGAGTGGGTCGCGTCGAAGACCACGGGCGCGAACTGACGCATGATGGCCAGCGACCGCATGTCGACAACGAGATTGTTGTAGCCGAAGCTGCTGCCGCGCTCGGTGAGAAAGATGCGCTGGCCACCGGCGTCGCGGACTTTCTCGACCGCGTGCCACATGTCCCACGGCGAAACGAATTGCCCCTTCTTGATGTTGACCGCGCAGCCGCTCTTCCCTGCTGCAATCAGAAGATCGGTTTGCCGGCAAAGAAACGCTGGAATCTGGATCACATCGACGGCTTCGGCAACGCGCAGCACGTCAGCAACTTCGTGGACGTCAGTCAGCACGGGAATCTTCACCGTCTCCCGCACCTTGCGCAGAATACGAAGGCCGTCTTCGAGTCCGGGCCCGCGGAAGCTGCGAATGGAAGTGCGATTGGCCTTGTCGTAGGAAGCTTTGAAGATGTACGGCAGCTTCTTCTGCCGTGCGATCGCAGAAATCGCCTCAGCCATCTTCAGCGCGTGGGCCTCGCTCTCAATAACGCACGGCCCGGCGATGAGGAAGAGTTGGCCTCCGCCGATAGTCACCGAGCCGATTTGGAAGGAGCTAGTCAAATTCCGAGCAGTTCGGCTGCCGCGTGGGCGTCTTTAACATAGTCGAGTTTCACGGTGGAGAACTCCACACCGAGGATGTACTTTATGTTACTCGGTTCGCCATAGTCCCTTTTATTGGAACTCACGAACACGACGCGAAAAGAGAAGCTAGCGGCTGACAATTGCCTGGCAATTTCCAAGTAGTGCTCAATGATGCGACAGTCTGCACTGTTGTTACTGCCTCGGCTGCGACAAGGCGGTACAACCGCAGCCATGCGGTAAGCCGCGCGTCTGTCGCAAGTTGTGTCCAAGGCAGCTATTTCACTGTTGCTGATCAGCTCCGCTGAGAGCTGGTGCAGAGTAAGCGCAAAGGGGGTTGTCGCTGAGTAACTGCCGGTGTATCGGCCACTCCTGGCGAGGTCCGTGGCGCAAACATCCAAGGCATCAAGGAGCGTATAGAGTTCCGATTGCACCGCCAGTTCATATTTCTGAAACTCTAGCTCCACAATTTCACTGGCTAGAGACCAAATCTTCCTTGGTCGCATGGAGAGGAGTGACAACAATTTCTGTGCGCGATCGACAGACCGGCTATCGACCTCAGTCCTATAGACAGCCCGCATGATATCCAAGAGTGCACATGTGTCCCAGAGGATAACTGGGGCGGGTGAGGACAGAGTGTCGCTCACCCAGGCAGATATTGGCTTACTCATCATTCAGCTGTTGCAGAAGATCCCGCCCAAACTGATATTGCACAGCGAGGTGCTCAGCCATGTCGTCCGTCCAACCCTCACTTTCGACCAGCCACCTTCCCAGTTCGTCCGCATGCAATGTAGAATGCTCCCGCTGCGCAGTTAGAATGAAATCCAACCACCGCTTGCGATCCAGGGGATGAGAGGAACCGGTTGTCTTGTTTGCCAATCGGGAAAAACCGCGAAGGAGTTTCGCCGCATCCTCAGAAAGCCAGTGCTCAATATCCACCGTGTAGTCCCCAAGATAAACTTGCAGGTGCTTGCCTCTCGTCACTGGCAGAAGAACCTCATCCCTGAAGCTTTCGAGTATTTCATGGTACTGCGCGGGCGTAAGGCTCGACAGTCCGGTTTCGCCCCCGGGCAGCACGTTTGAGACGTAAGCGCCTTCTTGCAGCGAGCAAGATACCCACACGTCGCCAGCAATACGCCCAGCTCGCGAGTCACAGTGGAAGCAATACTGCCTCCATTTAGGCGGTACGGATAATCCAGCCTCCGCTTTGCGATTGCGTGACCAACCGTCCGGCAACGTCTCACTTAGAGATTCCAAGAACTCCTCGAGATTGTCCTCTCCAGTGATCTTTAAGTCGGCATAGATTTCCACTCGCGCACCCCCACTTGGAGTCAGTGCTTCACTTTTTCCGGCCGGTGGAACATCTCTACCTCAACCCCTTGCCGCACTTGCTCGCGGCGCAGCCGGTTCTCATACGACGCCTTTACGAAGTTCGCGAACAGCGGGTGCGGCTCCAGCGGCTTCGACTTGAACTCCGGATGGAACTGGCATCCCAGGAAGAACGGATGGTCGGGAATCTCGACAATCTCGACGTAGGTTCCATCGGGAGTGGCGCCACTGATGCGCAGTCCGCCGGCGGTCAGCGTGCTTTCGTATTCACGATTGAATTCGTAGCGATGGCGATGGCGCTCGCTGATTTCGTTCTGACCGTAAGCCCTGTTGGGCCAGCGTGTCGGGCTCCAGCTTGCAAGTCCACGCGCCCAGCCGCATGGTTCCGCCCAGCTCTTCCACGCCGCGCAACTCGCGCAATTTGTAGATCACGCGATGCGGCGTTGCCGGATCGAACTCGCTGGAGTTGGCCTGCTCCAGGCCGCAGACATTGCGCGCAAACTCAATGCACGCCGTCTGCATTCCCAGACAGATGCCGAAGAACGGGACTTTATTCTCGCGCGCATACTGAATGCCTTTCAGCATGCCTTCGATGCCGCGCTTGCCGAAGCCGCCAGGAACCAGAATTCCGTCAACATGTTCCAGCTGCGCCCACACGCTCTGCTCTTTTTGCTCCAGCCCTTCGGCTTCGATCCAGTTCACATTGAGCTTCAGATTGTAGGCGAGCGCGCCGTGCACCAGCGCTTCTTTCAGCGACTTGTAGGAATCTTCGTACTCCACATACTTGCCGACAATGCCGATCGTGACCTCGTCTTTGGGGTTGTAAACGCGATGGACAATGTCTTCCCATCGGCTCAGGTCCGGCTCTTTCGCGTCGATACGCAGATAGCGCAACGCCAGCTTGTCGACCTGCTCGTGCGCGAACACCAGCGGCACCTCGTAGATCGAGGCCACATCTTTGGCCGTGATCACGGCTTCGTTCTCGACGTTGCAGAAGAGCGCGATCTTCGCCTTGATGTCCTTGGAGAGAAAACGGTCGGTGCGGCAAAGCAAAATGTCGGGCTGAATTCCGATGCTGAGCAGTTCTTTGACCGAGTGCTGCGTCGGCTTGGTCTTCAGTTCGCCGGCTGCGGCAATATAGGGCACCAGCGTGACATGGACGAAGAGCGTGTTCTCGCGGCCCAGTTCCTGGCGCATCTGGCGGATGGCCTCGATGAACGGCAGCGATTCGATGTCGCCGACCGTGCCGCCAATCTCGATGATGGCGAGATCGACATCCTGCGCCACCTTCTTCATCGCGCTCTTGATCTCGTTGGTGACGTGCGGGATCACCTGGACGGTCTTGCCCAGATAATCGCCGCGGCGCTCCTTGGCGATGATGGTTTCGTAGATGCGGCCCGTGGTCCAGTTATTGTCGCGGCTCAGCTTGGCGTGGGTGAAGCGCTCGTAATGGCCGAGGTCGAGGTCGGTCTCGGCGCCATCGTCGGTGACGAAGACCTCGCCGTGCTGAAACGGCGACATGGTGCCAGGATCGACATTGAGATAGGGATCGAACTTCTGCAGCGTAACGCGAAGGCCGCGGCTCTCCATCAGGCAGCCAATAGACGCCGCCGCCAGGCCTTTGCCAAGCGAAGACACAACACCGCCGGTCACAAAGATGTACTTTGCCGACATCGATTCCTCTGTATTGGGGATTGGGACTGCTGAGATTTATGCGCCGCCTGCCCCTCTATTTTTGAGGGAGCCCTGTCCGCCAGCGTTTTGGCGCGATCAGGGTGGAGCGCGTGAGCGTGCACGATCAATTATGACTGGAAACGCTCCCGGGAGCAAGAAAGACTTGCTACCGGAAGCGTTTTAGTAGCGCAAAAGCTGTTGTCGTTCCAGGAACGACCCTCTTACTTCAGGAACCGGCGGCGGCCAACGATGCCAAGCAGGCCAGTCGCCCATCAGCACCAGCGTGCCGGGCTCCGGTGTGCTCTGGGCTTGGCTGAGCTGCCGGCAGGATCTTTCCCCGATATACATGAATTCCTGCATGGAGTTGGGGTCCGGATCGTGTTGGTAGACCGGGGTGACGATGTAAACCTTGTCGAAGTCCACTCCGCGGAAAGCCGATCTTTGCCTCATTTTGGGCCGCCGTCAACCACTGCTGGCATGTGCTATTGCAGGGCGCGGCTGGGATCGAAAATCGTCCACACCGCGGAGTTCATCTCCATCCAGTTGGAGTTCGGAAAAGTCCTGCGGTCTCCAGCAGAAGCCAGCCGGCCTCATCGTACAGCATCAGCGGATATAGGGCATTGGACTCCGGCGAGGTTGTTAAAGCGAGTCAGCTGTATGTTGCCGGTTCCGAGGTCGGTGATGTTCGCGATCCCACTGATCGCCGGGCATTCCGCCATGGACATAGTCATCGCACATCACGTCCAGGATGGCGTTAGTCACCGCCGGTTTCCGTGATGTAATACGGGTATCCGTTCTGCCAATTCCCGCCGTTCCAACCAAGAAAGGTAAACTCCCGCTGGGACCCGCGAACACGTAAACGGAACCACACATCAGTACGGCCAGAATCAACAGCTTACGCATAGTCCCCCACCTCGCAGCTCACGCCTATTCCCCCGCCCCAGGGGATAACGCCTCAACCTGAGCTGTCTGTTAGGGAGCCCTGTGCGCCGAGGTTTCTGCGCGATGAGGTTGGGAGAGCGTGACGCTTGCACGATCAATTATGACTGCGAAACGCTCCCGGCGGCAAGAAAGACTTGCTGGCGGAAGCGTTTTAGTACAGCACAAACTATTGCCGACTGAGGAACGGCCTTCTTAGTTCAGGAACCTGCGGCGGCCAATGATGCCAAGCAGCCCCGTGCCCATCAGCACCAGGGTACCCGGCTCCGGTGTGCTCTGCTGGTTCTGGGAAGGACTTGAGTCGCCCTCCCCTAGAGTACAGGAATTCCTGCATGGAATTCGGGTCCTGATCGTGTTGATTTACCGGAGTGATAATGTACACGTCGTCGAAATAACTCTGGGGCAGACCCTTGATGCTAGCCGCGGCTGCGGCCATCCATCCCGCGCAGGCGGTATTGCAGGGCGCACTGGGATCGAAAATCGTCCACACCGCGTCGTTCATGTACATCCATTGGGACATCGGCTCAAGCTTGGTTTCCAGCAGAAGCCAGCCAGCCTCGTTGTAATGCATCAGGTCGATATCGGAATCTGGCTCAGGCGTGGTGTTGAAGCGCGTCAGCATTATGTTGCCAGTGCCGAGGTCGGTAATGTTCGCGTCCCACCGTTGGCCTGGTTCTCCGCCGTGAACGTAGTCGTCGCACATCACGTCGAAGATAGTGGGGCTACCGCCGGTGGGCATGATGTAATACGGATATCCGTTCTGCCAGTTCCCTTGGTCCCAACCAATGAAGGTAAATTCCGTGGGCCCTGCGAACATGTAAACGGAACCACAGATCAGTACGGCCAGAATCAGCAGCTTACGCATACTCCCTTGCCTCCCAGGGACAACCGCCTCAACCTCACACCGAACAGAAGCTCCCAAGAGCCAGACGAAGTCAGAATCCAAAGCGCCTCAACAACATGCCAGCGGCCAGCTGACCGGTTCACTCCAAAATCCGGAAAAGCGACCGACAAACTCCAAAACCTGAGATGCAATCTGACTTCCGAAAGATTGCCTTAAAATTGTGTTACTTCGAAATCCTAGATGCAACTAATTGCAACTTTGTAGCTGAATTTTTCCCCACCAATCGGGTGACCCGGGCAAGCTGCCGGCAGTTGTATTCCTTCTAAACCACATAAGAAACAGCATTCTAGGTGGCATTTTAGTGATTCCAGATATGGTCGATCACTTACTGGCGAACATGACTGTTTCATGAATCGCGCGACATAAATCTGCCAGATCGCAGCCCTCGAGACCCGCCAGAAACGGTGGGTAGCGGCAATCTATCGTTTGCGGACTGCTCAAGCGGCAACGACTGAAGCCGATGCTATTACTGATGGAGCGCTTTGCAGGATGTCATTTTGAATGCCCGAACAGGTACAGGTCGAGCGCTTCGATGGCGAGGCCATGGCAGTCAGCTCTCGCGGCCGCCGGCCGCAATTGTTCTTTGTAACCGCGGTGCTGTGCCTGTTGTCATCGTGGTACTTTGCCGTCGCAATCGCTCCGGCCGGACTGGGCCTCAGCGCGCCCAGCGTTCAGCAGGGCCTGTTTCCGGAGTGGTTTGGCTGTCGCGAAATTCTGCATCACCGCGACCCTTACCGGGCCGAGGCTACACGGCAGATCGAGCTTGCCATCTACGGACGAGCCCCGGCGCCGCCGCTGCGCCGCTGAATCAGCAACGCTTCGCCTACCCGGTGTTCTTTGTGTTTCTTTTCCTCCCCATTGCTCTTCTGCCGTTTGGGATGCGCAGAGTCGCGCGTTCTTAGTATGCGTATTGGCTGACTGTTGCCTCCGTTCCCTCGTGGCTGCAGGGCCGGAAGTTCAGCAATCTCGCAAAACTGACTTTCACCCTGTTCGCGCTGGCCACCTATCCCATCGTGTTAGCGTTGCAACTTCGGCAACCCACATTGATCTTTGTTTCTCTGCTCGCCGCTGGTTTACTTCTGGGTGCGCTCGGGCCGGCTGGTACTGGCAGGGATGCTCGGCGGCGTTGTGCGTCTCAAAGCCGCAGCTTGCGATTGCGGTCCTGCTGCCTTTATCGATCTGGTCTATGGCCGGAGTGGCAAGCAGGAAATCCTTCCTCCTATCGCTGGGCGCGACGCTCTCCGCTTTGCTGATCGCCGCTGAATTTGCAGTGCCAGGCTGGTTCGCCGAGTGGCTGGCCACCCTACGGTGCCTATTCGCATTATGCCGGGGGCAAGCCTCTGCTGGCAGAAATTGTTGGACGGCCATTTCGTGTTGCCGGCGCGCCGCGCTTCTCCTTGGCGCAGCAGTTTGGGTGAGCTTCAAGTTCCAGGACTCCGATCTATTGTTCGCCATCGGCTTCTCCGCGGCAGTCTTTCAGTTGCTCTTCCCTTTCCAGATCTACAACGCGGTCCTGCTTTTTCCCGCAGCCTTATGGTTGATTGCCAACGCCAAAACCATCATGGCCCGGGGACAATTGCTCACTTGCTGTACTCCTGTACCTGGATCGTGCTGGGCGCGGGATGGATTTCGGCAGCCGGACTCTCGTTGTCCAATGTGCTGGTTCCCGGCTCCGGCCTCATGTTCTGGCAGGTTCCTCTGGCGGCTGCATATTTATACCCATTCGCGGTCGCGGCCTGTCTTGGTGTCTATGCCATTTCCAAGGCGGCGCCAGTTACGGATTCAAGGGCAACCTGATCGATGGATCACAAACCGAAACTCGCAGCCTCAACCCTGGGCTTCCTGGCGCTGGCTGCTCTTAACTGCGTCCTGCTTCTAACTTATCTGGGAACTCATCCTGACTTTCCCGGCGACTTTTGCGCGTTCTATACCGGCGCTCAAATCTATCTCCAGAATCCCCGCCGCGTCTACGATCTCACTTTGCAACGAGCGACGGAGCAGCAGCTGATTGGCCGTGACGATATTCCTTTTAATCATCCTCCCTACGAGCTGCTGCTGTGGTTGCCGCTGGCGCGACTAAGCTTCAACGCTGCATTCTGGATATGGCGTTTGGCCAGTCTGGTTCTGCTGGCCGTCGCCGCAAAGCTGCTGGCAACTGCGCTGTGTCCGCGCCTGGGAGCGCCAGCCATCTTCCTTCGCGCCCTGGCTTTCTTTCCCGTGCCTTATTGCCTGTGGATGGGTCAGGATTCCCTGCTGCTGCTGGCAATCCTTGCCGGGTGTGCCTGGTTGCTGGGCCGCCGTATGGAGTGGATGGCCGGAGCCGCGCTCGGCTTGGCTCTGTTCAAACCCCAACTCGTCCTGCCAATCGCAGCGATCTATTTGCTGATGCGGCGCTGGAGAATGTTGCGGGGATTTCTCTGCTCGGGATTTGCCGCTCTGGCCGTAAGTATCTTTATGGTGGGACTTGCCGGCATGCGCCAGATGCTGACGATCCTGCTCCAGGGCCAGACTTCTGCGCAAATGGCAATCCATCCCAGCATGATGCCGAACCTGCGCGGATTGCTCTTCCTGCTGTTGGCCGGACACTCCAGGTTGGAAGCCATCATGGTGCGGCGCCATCTCGGTGGGCCTGCTGCTGGCCGCTCGGAGAACCATGCAACGCCGCCAGCCGCCCGCGCGGGCTTTTGCCGGCCTGCTTTGCTTTGCCATCCTCGTCAGCTTCCATCTGAACCTGCACGATCTCGCGCTGCTGCTTCTGCCAATCCTGATGGTGATGCAAGACAGGTTCTGCACCGGCGAGAACGGCTGGAAGGTCACGGCGCCGCTTATCGTCTTATTCTGTACGCCGGCTTATCTGGTAGCTTTGGGCGCATTCAAAGTCGCGGTGTTTGCGATGTTCGTCGGCTGGCTGTGGTTTGCAATGACGCGCTGCTTTGGGAAATCCCGAATAAGTCTCCGATTTGAAGGGGACGGCCTTCAGGCCGTCCGTAAACGCAGCAAAATCATTTCGGCTTTAACCGCTGAGGGTCCTCGTCATCACTCGACCAAAATTTCCCGCCCAGTTGTCCCTTCAATCGAGCAGCGCCGTATGGCTTTCGACCGGTGAGGGTCGAGCGCGCGCTGACTCCTCGATCCATCGCACTTCGAAGGCATCGATCGTCCTGCTGTAGGGAAATCTCCGGCGTAGTTCGTTCTCCAGCAGCGTCGGCATCGGTCCTGACGGGGTTGGCGCGGTGTGGTTGATCACCACCACTCTTACTCCCGCGCTGTTCTATCCAGTTCAAGATACGGTGGGGATCGCGGTCCGTTCCCGAGAGCGCTTCCCATAGCACCGGCGTCGGATTCGTCCGTCCCGCCAGGAAATAAAACTCGGCGCAATCCGGACCTGCCCAGATCGGGGACGTCCCAGCATGGCGCGCGATTTCAGCCACAATCTGTTCGTAGGTTTCCACCTGCACCGCGTCACCTTTCATGCCCGCAGCCCGCGGCAAGGTGAAAGCTTTCACCGAGGTGGTCTGAAGTGACATGCCACGGCGATAAATCTGATTGGGCAGAAGAATGAGCGCCGCGAAAAGCAGATAGAAGATGGCAACGGGGACGGTCAGAGGGACGTGCCCTCGAATGCTGCCGGGATCGCCCAGCGCCGCGCAGCTCAGAATCAACAGCGGCGCAACATAGCAAAAGTACATCGGGACGGAGAACGGGAACTGAACCACGCTGCACAGCGCCGTTACTGCCAGCAACAGCATGAGGCGCGATGCCGCCTCGCCTCGCCGTGTGCCTTGCCATAACCTGATTGCTCCCACAATGACGATTACCGGAATGGACACTGCGGCCGAAACCCACACCCAGCGCGCGAATCCCGGGTAGCGAACGCAGATAAAACAGCAGCACGATGGCCGCGGCAGAAAGCAGAACGAAAGCGATTCTGCTGCTGAACGCCGCCCCAGAACGAGAGCTCAGCAGAAGCAGCGACAACCAAGGGCACACAACAAATGGCGGCCACCGGATAGATCGCGGGATAAAACGTGACCTGCAATCGTCCCGTAGGAATTACCAGGACCCCGTATAACCAGCGGCCCAGCGCGTGCGCGTGAAGATAGGGCAAGAGATAGAACAGGACCGGTGCAAGGAAGCCTGAAGTCAAAACCAGGATCCGAATGCCCAACCGCCGCAGCCGCCGCCAGCCAGCTCCGCGGCGAGACTGCCAGGCCCGCGCCATCAGCAGCGCGGAGAGCGCCAGCACGGGAAGCAGGAAGTTGTAGACGGAGGCTGCACTCGCTCGGCTGCGAATCAAGCACCACAACATGCAATCGAGGCCACACAACGCCAGCGCGATCAGGGCAAAGTACGCCCATCCCGAACCGCTTTCGCCTTCCGGCACTGGCTCGGCGCTCTGCCCGTCAAACACCAGAAACAGAATCATCGCGGCGAGAAAATACAGGCCTGCAATCTTGAAGAGGAACGAGGCTCCTGCCGAAATGCCAGCCAGAGATATCCAGACAGCCGGCGGTCTTCTATATAGCGAAACAGCGCCGCCGTCCCAAAGGTGGCAAAGTACAGGTTGTACCAGGATGCCACCGGAGCGGGATAAATTGGGCGTGCTCCAAAACACTGCCAGCAAGGTAATCAGCGATGCCCCTGGCGGCGAAGCAAATTGCGACGCCAGATACCAGATCGCCGGCACCCACGCCGCAAAGAACAGAAACAGTATCCAGCGCAGCGACTGCATTCGCATGCCAAACAGCTTCAGCCCGAAGGCATCCACATAGCTCAGCCCGCCAGTGTAATTGTCGTAGAAATCCACTTGCGGCCGTTCGCCGTGAAGGACGCGCTCGGCAGCATGAGCCAGCGTGCCATCGTCGGCGCCGATGAAACCTTCATCGATTCGGGCCGTGAACAGCGCAAAGCTGATGAGGCAGGTCGCCAGCAACAGCCACCTGGAGCGTGCACCGTAAAACGCGATGTAGGGCGAAAGCATGAATCCCGGACGACGGATCCACCACCACTCCGCCTCCGGGATCTACACGCTGTTGGCCCCGCCGCCTGATGATCTGCGCCGGGCTGGAGCTACGCATGCTTTTTGCGCCGTAGGACGATGACGCCCAGGCATGCCACGGCTAACGTCGCCGCGATGTGCTCGGATCACTGTGACTGTATCCATTGATCTCCCTCCTTCCCTGCGTCGGTAGGCTCGACCCTTACTTGAAAATGTCTGCCATGTTCCGGGCTATCAGAATGATTGCCGGCCCCAGCAGAACAATGAAAATGCTGGGGAAAATAAACAGCACCAGGGGAAAAATCAGTTTCACCGTGGTCTTTGCGCCCAGCTCCTCCGCCTGCTGGCGGCGCTTCTGCCGCAGGCCGTCGGCGAAAACCCGCAGCGCCCGCACCAGGGGCGTGCCGAAGCGGTCGGTCTGCGCCAGCATCTGGACAAAGCTCTTCACCGTATCGATCTTGGTCCGGTCGGCCATACTCTGCCAGGCCTCAATGCGCGGCTTGCCGGCGCGCTGCTCGAAGTTGATCTGGATAAACTCCTCGGAAATCTCATGCTGGCTGAGGGCCAACTCCTGGCCCGCCCGCAGCAACGCCTGATCGATGGCCAGTCCCAGCATCGACGCACACCACCATCAGGTCCAGCGCGTCGGGCAATCCCAGCCGAATCCGTTCCCGCCGCTTGCGGGTGCGATAGCCGACCCAAGCGTCAGGCGCGAGATAGGCCGCCATCATCAGCCCCAGAATCCACATGAAGGTGTTGCTGCGAATGAAGGTGCCGGCCAGCACCGCGGCAATCGGCCCCAGCAGCCGGATGCCGAAGTAGGTATCGACGGCAGAGCTTTCGCGCAGGCCGGCGGCCAGCAGCTTCTGCCGCAGCTTCTCATCCTGGGCAAAGCCCAGACGGGTGCGGATGAAATGCGCCAGGGCCAGCAGCCGACCGCCACGCCGCATTGTGCGAGCAGCCGGTTGCCGGCTGCATCGGAACGCAGCGGCGTCCGCGTCACTTCCATCAGGCGTTTGGCCTCGTTCGAACCCCGCATCAGCAGAGCCACCAGTACCACGGCCAGGGCACAGAAGACGGTCACCATCGAGCTGATCAACTTGTAGGGCGTTCATGCCGCTCATATCTTCACGCTCACAATCTTGCGGATCACCAGTCCGCCCAGCACAATCAGACCCAGCCCGGTGTAGATCAGCTTCCGGCCGGTCGGATCTTCGATCAGCACCCGGGTATAGCCGCGGTTGGCCAGGCTCAGGAGAAAGAACATCACCACCGGCAGCAGCGACAGGATCCAGCCAGTCATTCGGCCCTGGGCGGTATGAGTCCGGATCTCGCCCTGAATGCGCAGCCGTTCGCGAATCACCGCCGTGGTCCGGTCCAGCACCTCGACCAGGTTTCCCCCTGTCTCTTTTTGCAACAGAATGGCGGTGACCACAAAGTTCAGCTCCGGCAGCGGGATCCGGTGGGCCAGTTGCAACAGCGCTTCCCGCGCCGGGATGCCGAAGTTCTGCTGCCGGTAGACCTCGCGAAACTCGCTGCGTACCGGTTCAGGAGACTCCTCGCTAATGATCTCCATGGCCGCCGTCAGAGAGTGGCCGGCGCGCAAGGCCCGGCTCATCAGGTCGATGGACTCCGGCAGGTAGCGGCTGAATTCCTTCAAACGGCGCATGTGCTTAAAGCGCAGGAACAGGAACGGCAACGCGGCGAACCCCGCGGCCGGCAACAGCGCGAGGGCCAGGCTGGGCAACTCGTAATACCCGAGCGCGTAGCCGGCCAGGGCCAGCCCCAGGCTCCAGGCCAGGACGCCGGAAACGCTCCACAGGCTTTGCGCCCGGGCAATCAGCATCTGGATGGCCTGGGCCAGGCTCCAACGGCGCAGCCAGCGGTCCAGCCAGGGTATCTCGCTGGCGCGGTTTTGCTTGATGATGGCAGAGGCGTCTTCCTCGACTTCGCCGCCGGCCTTGGGCGCGCCCCGCAGCCGCGCGATGCGGCCTGCAATGGTGCGCTCCGCCGAGGTCGGCCGAGTCCCCACCAGCACAACTCCGAAAGTCAGCAACAGAACCAGAAAGAAGATGAGCCCCATCAGAAACATGGCTGTTCCTCCAGACGCCCATCGCAGTCAAAAAGCATATTCACCACGGAGAGCACGGAACACACGGAGAAAGTCTTTTCTGGTTTTCTTGCTTCTGGCTTTCTTGCTCTTCTGGTTTTCTTGCTTCTGGTTTTCTTGCTTCTGGTTTTCTTGCTTCTGGTTTTCTTGCTTCTGGTTTTCTTGCTTCTGGTTTTCTTGCTTCCGGTTTTCTTGCTTCTGGTTTTCCTTTTTTCAGTTTTTTCTCCGTGCTCTCCGTGTCCTCCGTGGTGAAAAGCTCTTTCCGAAAGCTCGACTTCACCAGGGTTTCCTCTGGGCCCTCACTGCTCTCCGTGGTGAAAAATCTTCGCATCACACCTCCTCGGAGAAATCCAGAAGGTTGGTGTCCATGGGGATGCCCGCCGCCTGAAGCTTCTCGGAAAACTTGGGCACAATCCCGGTCGCGTAGAAACGTCCCAACACTTTGCCGTTCGGCCCCAATCCCTTCTTCTGAAAGAGGAAAACATCCTGCATGCTGATGACCTGCTCGCTGGTGCCGGTGATCTCGGAGACGTGGGTCACGCGGCGCGAGCCGTCGCTCATGCGCGAGACCTGCACGATGATCTGAATGGCGGCGGCAATCTGCTGCCGCATCGCCATCTCCGGCAGATTCAGATTGGCCATCAGGGCCATGGTCTCGATGCGCGAGATGGCGTCGCGCGGGCTGTTGGCGTGGACCGTGGTCATGGAGCCATCGTGGCCGGTGTTCATGGCCTGCAGCATGTCCAGCGCTTCCTCGCCACGTACCTCGCCCACCACAATGCGGTCGGGCCGCATACGCAAGGCATTCACCAGCAGCTCGCGCTGGCGCACGCCGCCGTGCCCTTCCACGTTGGGCGGGCGGCATTCCAGCCGCACTACGTGCCGCTGTTTCAGCTTGAGTTCAGCCGAGTCTTCGATGGTGACAATGCGCTCGCGCGGGGAGATGAATCCGGAAAGCACGTTCAGCAGCGTGGTTTTGCCCGCGCCGGTGCCGCCGGACACAACAATATTCAGCCGCGCCCTTACTGCGCTTTCCAGCACTTTCATCATGACCGGGGTAAGCTCGCGATACGCCAGCAGGTCGTCGGCGGTAAGGGGATGCGCGCCAAAACGGCGGATGGAGAGAATCGGGCCATCAATGGCCAGCGGCGGGATAATCGCATTCACGCGCGAGCCATCGTGCAGCCGCGCGTCCACCATGGGCGACGACTCATCCACCCGGCGCCCTACCTGCGAAACGATCTTCTCGATGATGTGCATCAGGTGGTGGTTATCCTTGAAAACCACATTGGTGGCCTCCAGCACTCCCCCGCGCTCTACATAAACCGCGTCGGCGGTGTTGACCAGAATGTCGGTGACCGTCGGGTCCTGTAACAGCGGCTCCAGCGGCCCCAGCCCGAAGACCTCATCCATCACCTCATTGGCCAGGCGGCTGCGCTCGCTGGCGCTGAAGGGGATACCGTGCTCGCCGACCAGTTGCAGGATGACGGCCAGCAATTGCTGCCGCCCGCGCGAGTCCTGCATGTAGAGCAGCTTCTCCAGATCCACTTTGTCGATAAGCTCGCGATGTACTGCCGACTTCACGTCCTGCTGGGCCCGCGCCAGCAAGGGATTCGCGTCCCGGCCCAGATGCGCCGCCAGCTGACTGGCGGGAAGCACGGCGGTCGCGGCTTCAGCCATAAATCCTCCTTACTCTCGTCCCGGTCGGCCGTCCGGCCGGCTCAACTCCAAAACCCGAACTTGCGTTTGGGCTCGGAGGCTTCCGCCGCCTGCTCGGGAACCAGGCTTGCCGCCCACTTCTTCATCTCGATGGCGAAATCCGATTTGCGCTCGGGCCGTATGGGGTTGCCCGTATTCATCGCCCGAATCAGGTCTGAGGAAGCATTGGGAATCGCGATCGCAATCGGCTGCCGGATCGCCTTCTCGATCTGCTCCAGCCCCAGCGCGCCTTCCGACGAGAAGCGGTTGATGACGACTTTGATCTTCGACGGCGGCACGTTGCCTTGCAGCAGCCGGTCAATGTGGCGGGTAAGGTCGCGCAGCGCGGGAACATCGGGAGTAGCGATCAGGTAAAGCTCGTCGCAACAGTCGATGGTGGCCAGGCTGAGGTTGTGGACCCCGTGGGGACAGTCGATCACCACAAATTCGTAGTTCTGGCCCAGAAAGCGAATGGCGCGCTGGATGTCGTCCAGCGAGACGTTGGCGGAATCGTCGAAGACGTCGGGCGAAGGCAAAATGTCCAGGCAAGTGGAGTGATGAATGACAAAGCCGTCCAGCAGGATCTCGTCCAGGCGGGCGATGTTGCGTACCAGCTCGTAGAAATGGTAGTTGCCTTCGTCCTCGCCCAGGTACAACGAGACATGCCCCAGGCGGCGATGTTCATCCAGAATCAGGGTACGCTTGCCGTACTGACGCACCAGGAAGCAGCCCAGATGGACTGCCAGGGTGGTGGCTCCGGCTCCGCCGCGCGCGCCCAGCAGCGCCAGAATTTTGCCCATAGGCTTGGTCTGGGCGGGCTTGCGGGCGCTTAAACGGCTGCGCAGACGGTCGAGGGCTTCGGCCACCTGATCGGCGAGCACCGGCTTGGTCAGATATTCGCCGCAGCCCGCCCGCATCGCCTCCAGCAGCAGCCCCGGCTCGGATTTGGCGGAGACTGCAATCAGGCTGCCCCGGCCATGCAGAGTCTGTTGCAGGGCGTTCGCCGCCTCCACCGCCGCTTCCCGGTCGCGATCGAAGTCGATGACACAGACGCAGACCTCGGCCCGTTGCAGCTTCTGCACCAGCTGTGGATTGCTGCTGTAGCATGCGTAGTCCTCCAGCTCGCCGGCGAAGGTCCCGTTCTTCCGCGCTACCGCCTGCTGCACCGCCGCGACGGTCTCCGAATCCGCGCACAAGGTGGCGGCGCACAAGCCGGTAGCGTTTTCCGCAAATTCTTCGCTGTTCACGTCATGCTCTCCAAACTTGCGTTGCGCAACGCAGTCCTGCCCCTCAATTCTTCGGCAAAGTGCTGATCAAACGCTTGCGGCTGCAGAAATGGCACCGGCATTTCCGGAGTCGACGGAGGCGGCAACCCGGTAGCCGTTGAGCGAGTCGATAATCTTCGGGGTGACAATGACCACCAGTTCCATGGTCGAGTGGTTCAGGTTCTTGGAGCGGAACAGCACGCCCAGAATGGGGATATCGCCGATGCCCGGCATCTTGCTCAGGGTGTCGGTGATGCGGTTATCGAGAATGCCGGAGATGCCGAAGCTCTGCCCATCCTTCAATTCCACTTCCGTCTCGGCCTTGCGGGTGGATAGCGCCGGCAGCGCGTATCCGGCAATGACCACCTCGTTGGTATAGTCCAGCGCGCTTACCTCCGGCGCCACCTTCAGCCGTATGGTTCCATCGGAGTTCACGAAAGGAGTGAATTCCAGCTTCACTCCATAAGGGCCGGAACTGCACGGTTACCGTCGGCACACTGCCCGCTCCGCCCGGCTGCACGATGGGATAAGGAAACTCGCCGCCCGCCAGAAAGCGCGCCGTCTTGCCATGAAGCGTGGTCAGGTTGGGTTCGGCCAGAATTTGCAGCATGCCCTTCGTCTGCAAATCTTTGATCGTCGCGCCAATGCCGTTCTTCACATCGAAGTAGAAAAGGTTCAGGAAATCCGAGGTAATGGCCTGCGTGGCTGAGCCGCTGGGCTGAAAGGTGAACGGAGAGAACTGTTCCGTGCTTCCCTGGCCGATATTATTGCCATTCAGACCGAACAGGTTGATGCCGAAGGCAGTGAGCTTGGAGCGATCGATCTCGGCGATGCGCACCTGCAACTGCACTTGCGGCAGGTGGCCGGGATCGACCACCAGCGAGTTAATCACATCCTTGGAGTAGATGCCCGCCAGCCTCGCGGCTTCGTCCGCAGCCGCATCGCTGCCCACCACGCCGCTCAGATGGACCCGGCCTTGCTGGGCCTCGACCTCGACGTGATCGCCGGGAAGCGCGTCGGCCAGCGACTCCCGCAGACCGGCTACATCCACGTCGGCCAGCACGGTATACATCTGCGTCTGGCCGCCGGTCGACCACAACACCAGGCTGCTGGTGCCTGCCGATTTGGCCGTGATCACCAATTCAAACGGGCTGGAGGCAATCGAATCCAGCACCACGGGATTGCTCACATAGACGCGGCGCAGCCGCTCGGGAAAATTCAGAAACAGCGAGCGCCCGACAATCAGGTGCAGCTTGTGGGCTTCCCTTGGCATCGGATGGCGGCTGGCCCGGCTCGCTGCCGGGCGTGGCAGTGTCGCCCGGCGCAGCTGCCGCGGCAGCAGCCTTCAACGCCATGGGAGCAACATGCCTCTGTGAGATCGCGTCGCTTGGCGCTGCCCCGAGCCGGCGCTGACGGCGAGCTGGGTTGGGCTTCACTTGCAGCCGGCGCCCGCGGATTGAGATGAAGTTGCTGCCGGCGATGCGCCGCCGGCGACTGGGCGGCCGATACCGCAGCCGCCAGCAGCACCGCGAGCAACGCCAAAGCAAAGTTCCAGCGAGAAAAGGGGTTTCATAGCGTCACTCAAAGCTCTTGCTCGTATGCTTGTCGCCGAGAATGGTCTCGACGACGTACGGTTCTTTTATCGGCAAATGAGGGCGAGGCGTTACTGCCGGAGCGGATGTCGGCATGGCGCGGCATCGCACGCCCGACAACTGCGCCATCTGTACCGGCACAGCCTTGACCTTGGTATGGTCGGCGCCATTGCGCAGCACAAACTGGATGCTTCCCTGGGCGCTGGCCAGCACCAGCTTCTGGGCGTCCTCCGGCGTCAGCAGCAGGGTCACTACGCTGACCGCTTCCGGCTTGCCCTGCGGCTCCGGCTCCAGCTTCTGGCCCACCGTCAGCACTTCCACGTCCTGAAGCACAATCTGGGTCTGCGGCGTAGGCACGCGGTCGGAGCGGAAGGTGACCAGCACATCCACATGCGATCCCGGAAACAGGAACCCGGCCACGCCGACCACCTCGTCGGATTTCACCGAGGTGGCGCGCATGCCTTCCGGAATCTTGGTGGTCAGCCCAATGCCCGATCCCGGCGCTGCCAGGTATCCCTCCAGAATGGGCTCGGAAGCGGCCACCGGATAGATCACGGCCCGGCCGGCCAGGTCGCCGACTTTGGTGAACGCATTCGCCAATGGGACCGACGCCGGCCAGTCGGTCAGGATCAGGTCTTCCGCCTTCAGTACCTCTCCGGCTTCGAGCGCGCGTGAGGCAGCTACATAACGCTGCACCTTGGGATGAGTGTTGCTGGGGCTGCTGAGCTTGCGGCTGATGAAGAACGTGACTGCGCCGGACAGCAGCAGGGCGATAAGCAGGGCAAGAAGCACGCGACGGGAGTTCATGATTTCATCTCGGCGGAAATCGCAGATCGCCAGCGTTGCCGGAGAGGTTGCGGCTGTCTGCAACCATCTCCGGCGCTGGAGCAATTGAGCCTGGCGGGTCAGATTGAGCAACCGTTATAACCTCGGCGCGGCGCTCCTGCTGGTTTTCCTCGAAGGCCTGGCCCAGGCTGATGCCGGCCTCCAGCAGTTGCAGTCCTGGCCTCAGGCCACGGCGCTGCTCAGCTTGCTGCCGACCGCACTGAAACGCATTGCTGATGTTGGTCGCCAAGGCGCTCATGGCGGCCACGGCGGCCAACGCTATCATTGCCGCTGCCAGGGCGTATTCGATCAGGTCCTGGCCGGAGTCCTCCCGCAGTAAGATTAAGAAATACAAGTTTCATTTCAACCTTCCTCCCTGTAGGTTTCGCCAGACAGACACGTCTGGCTGGCTTGTTTCACTACTTAAGTACTGTCGGTAACTCCTATCGGCTGGAGCAGGGAGAGGGATTAGGCTTTGTGTGGGATGAAACGTAATTGGGACAACTGCCAAAGCGGGAAGGAAGAAATGCGGTGCGGGAAGGGTTTAGAAGCTTGGATATAGATCGCTAGGCCGGTAGCCGCAGTCTTCTATTTCTGTCCGTACAGGAGCTCACTCGTCCGCGGGCGCGCCCATTTCCTGCACGATCTGCACGCTGGCGCTGGTGCCAATACGGTTCGCTCCCGCATCCACCATCTCCAGGAGATGCGCCGCGGTCCGGATGCCGCCGGCGGCCTTCACTCCAATGTTGAGGCCGACCACCCCACGCATCAGGGCCACGTCTGACGCGCTAGCGCCGGAATCGGCCAGCCCGCTCGAGGTCTTCACAAAATCCACTCCCGCTTCGACGGCGAGAGCGCAAGCCAGGATTTTTTCTTCCTGGCTCAGCAGAGCGTTTTCCAGAATGAGCTTCAGGACTGCGCCATGCCGATGCGCCAGTTGGGTGAGGCTGCGAATCTCGGTCTGCACCAGCACGCGCTGGCCCGACTTCAGCGCCCCGATATTCATAACCATGTCGAGTTCGTGGGCGCCATGACGCAGCGCCGCCTCAGCTTCCACCAGCTTGGTGACCGTCAGATTTGCGCCCAAGCGGAAAGCCGACGACCGTGCCGACTTTCACCGGCGTTCCGTGCAGCAGCGCAGCCGCCTGCGCCACATTCACCGGATTCACCATCACCGCAGTGGAATCCGTAATGCGCCGCCTGGTGGCAGAGCGTTCGCCACCTGGTTGCGGGTGGCATCGGGTTTCAAAAGGGTGTGCTCGATGAGCTTGGCAGCGCTTTGCCAATCACTCACAGAATGGGCCGGCATTCCGGCAACGACAGGCGAATACACTGACATAGCCAGTTAGATTCTATGCCCTATCCGAGGGCGCTTCCAAAATACAAACATCTGGCAGATTACGATAACGCTCGGCAAAGTCAAGTCCATATCCTACGACAAATTCGTCCGGAATGACGAAACCAACATAATCGGCCTGAATAGGCTCGGTGCGTCGCGACACTTTATCCAGCAGCGCGGCAATCTTAATACACTTCGGCTTATGCGCCTGGAACAGGCTCTTGATGTAGGTGAGGGTAAGCCCGGTATCGAGAATGTCTTCCACCAGGATGACGTTCTTGCCTTCCAGCGATTGGTCAACGTCCTTTACCAGCCGCACTTCCCCGCTGTGCTGTTTGGCACTTCCGTAGCTGGAAACCGCGATGAAATCGAAGCTGGCGTCGAGCTGGATGGCGCGGGCAAGGTCGGCGAGAAAAATCGTCGAGCCCTTCAGCACTCCGATCAGGACAACCGGCTGGCCTGCAAAGTCAGCCGTGATGCGCGCACCAATCTCGGCAACCTTGGCTGCAATCTGCTGGCGCGTGATCAGAACCCTCAGTCCGTCCACCGCTGCGCACCTCGACCGTCAGCAAAATTGGATAGTAGAGAAAGCGCAGTGGAAACTCAACCGGCCTCGCCGTCCAAACACCTACCCGTGACCGCCATCACCGACAGACAACGGACGGCGGTGAATACTTGCGCTCAAGTCTGCAAACAATTCGACGAGATGGAGGCCCTCCATGAAGCAGCGTCTTGCGTCGATATCCTTGCTCGCACTTTGCCTCGCATTGGCCGCTGTTCCGGCCATGGCACAGGTCGTTTATAGCAACGGTCCCACCGACGGCAACGACAGCGCGTGGACCATTAACTTCGGTTTTATTGTCAGCGACACCTTCAACGTGGCTGCCAACAACACCACCATCACGGGCGCCAACTTCGCCATGTGGCTGTTCCCCGGCGACACCATTACCTCCGCTGAACTGTCCATCACCTCGAGCGAAAATGGCGGCACCAGCTACTTTGATCAGACCGTGAACTTCACCCAACAGGGAAGCTGCAATCAGAACCAGTATGGATACAACATCTGCCTGGAAAACACGACGTTTGCTGGTCCGACTATTAATATCGGTGCTTATTGGCTGAACCTTCAGAACGCCAGCTTACCCAGCGGCGACCCAGTGTATTGGGACGAGAACTCAGGTCCGTCGTCGGCTTCGGATAACGGGGTCGGCACGATCCCTTCGGAATCGTTCACTGTGCTCGGCGGCACCGGCATCACGACCACCAGCAGCACCAGCACCAGCACCACCTCAACTACCAGCAGCACCAGCAGCAGCGGCTTTGGTAGCGTGCCAGAGCCCGGCAGCATTCTGTTGTTTGGTACAGGCTTCGTTGCTGTCTTGGGAGTGCTGCGGCGCAAGTTGTTTTGACCTCAGCGCAGTGCTCGTTTGTCGATTGTGATTACTGCGGAATTTAATCCCTGAGAACGACAGTATGTAAAGCTGAAGGCAGCTGAAGAACTTCGCTGTCAATGCGCCCCCGGAGGAACGCTGCTGTTGCCGCTCTGTACCCACGCCGTGTACCACATGTCGCGCAGCATGGTGGCCCCGGCCGCCAGCCGCTGACGGATAAACTCGCGTGAAGCGGCAGTGCCCGCGCCGTCGAACCCTCCCGCCTTTTCGAGCTGATAAACAGCTTCCACATATTGATGGGATTCGCGAAGATACTTCAAGTAATCCTCGAAGGGATCGGCAAGCCGCCGCGGTTGCGCCGGCACCAGGTCGGCAAACTGCAACTGCTTCAGATTGTCGGCCACGAAAATGCCTTCCATTTTCCAATGGATAGTGTTGGCGGTGGTGTAGCCCTTCGGGTTTGGCCCCACCCAGCCGTTATGGTGGATGGTAGTGTGCAACGGGTTCGACGCGTCGCCAACGTAGTGACCCAGCCATCCCGCATAGAAAATAGCGTTGGCTTCGGCAAAACCAGGGTTGCGATGCTCCGCCATGGCGTGGCGATATTCGCGAAAGGCGACCACCAGGCGCTCGAAGATCTCGGTTGCAATGTAGGGCTGCAACCCCACTCGCTCCGGCAGCAGATCATCCGGATGTCCGGGGGTCTGCTGGCGCCGGGCTTCGAGCGCGCGATAGAAGCTGTAGCGGTCGGGCGGAAGCTCCATGCCTTCGACCATCTCCAGATCGATAAAGTGGTCAGGCTCCTGCGCTCGCTTCAGGGCCAGCTCCGAAGTTTGCCGCCAGCGATCGGGCTCGGGACCAAGATAGGCCAGTTGGGCTTCGGCCTTGCGCAGAAAGGCGGGAAGATCGGGCGGCAACTTCTCCGCAGCTACGCGGTTGATGGCGCTGTGGCCTTCATTGCCCCACGGCCATGCCGGCGAGATAAGGCAGACAATCGCAAACAGGCACACTGCGGTTCGACGGATACAGGTTTTCATTTGAGACCACACGGCCACTCGATCGGCGTAACTCTTCTTGAGTTTAACCGGGAGGGAAGGAATACGCAGTTTACACCCGCGCCAGATGCAGCCCGAACCACCTCTTGCGGTCGCACCAGGTCTGCTCCAGCATGAAGCCGCTCTCGCGCAGGATCGATTCGATCATGGCGTCGGTGTACTTGTAGCTGTTTTCGGTGTGCATGCGCTCGCCGCGTTCGAAGGAAACGTCGAGATCGAGGGCGGGAATAAATGCCGTCTGCGCCGTCATGCTCTCCAGATAGATTTCCATGCGCGAGCAGCGCCGGTTCCACAGCGCGATGTGCCGGAAGGCGTCGACCACAAAGTCGGCTTCCAGTTCGCGGTTCAGGCGCGCCAGGATGTTCTTGTTGAAGGCTGCGGTCACGCCCTGGGCGTCATCGTAGGCCGGCACAAGAATCTTCGGACTCTTGGCAAAGTCGGCGCCCAGCAACAGTGCGTCGCCGGAGCGCAGCGTTTGCCGAATGCGGCGCAGCATACGAATCGCGTGGTGCGGCTCGAAATTGCCAATGCTGGAGCCGATGTACAGCACCAGCTTGCGCCCGGTGATGCGGCTGAGCGCGGGCACGCCGCCAGTGTAGTCGCCGACAATGGGATTCACCCGCAAGCACGGGAACTGCCGGCCCAACTGCCGCACCGCCTGCTCCAGCGCCGAAGGCGAAACATCAATGGGATAAAACAGCGCCCGGCTTTGCCGCTGCAACAGCTCTTCAATCAGCACGCAAGTCTTGGCCGCCGTCCCTGCGCCCAGCTCCACCAGGGTAAGCGACGGCCCGGCATTTGCCAGAATGTCCCCGGCATATTGTTCCAGGATCGAGCGCTCGGTGCGGCTCAGGTAATACTCCGGCAGCTCGGTGATCTGCTCGAACAGTTGCGAGCCAACCTCGTCATAGAAAAGCTTAGAGGGCAGGGATTTCGGCGAAGCGGTCAGTCCCTGGCGTACGTCCAGGGCGATCGCATCATTGGTGAAGAGCTGAACTTGCTTGCTAGTCGCCATTGGCCAACCTCAGCCCCATGAACTGCCAGCGCGCAGTGGGCGGAAAGAAATTACGATACGAAGCCCGGATGTGCGACTGCGGCGTCGCGCACGATCCACCGCGCAGCACCATCTGGTTGCACATGAACTTGCTGTTGTACTCGCCAACCGCGCCCGCCGCCGGCTTGAAACCCGGATAGGCAACGTAGGGACTCGCCGTCCACTCCCATACATCCCCAAACATCTGCGCCAGTGGTTCGGTCGCAGTTGCAGGTTGCGGATGCAGAGCGCCCGACTCAAGAAAATTGCCGGCGATCGGGCATGACCGCGCCGCCACTTCCCATTCGAACTCGCTGGGCAGCCGGGCCCCAGACCAACGGGCAAAGGCATCGGCTTCGTAAAAACTGACGTGGCACACCGGCTCGTTCAACTGCAACGGCTGCATGCCTTCGACGGTATAGTTCCACCACTCGCCGTCGCGTTGCTCCCAATACAGCGGCGCAATCCACTGATTATTGCGAACGCAGTCCCATCCATCCGAGAACCACAGCAGCGGGTTGCTGTAGCCGCCATCACGCATGAATTCCACGTATTCGCCATTGGTCACCAGACGCGATGCCAGGCGGAAAGCCCCAAGATAAACGTTGTGGCGCGGACCCTCATTGTCGAAGGCAAAGCCGCTGCCTTCGAAGCCCGCGGAATACACGCCTTCGGGGAAGCTATGCCAGTGAAGCGCTGGCGCCGAGTTCGCCAGCGTCGCCAGGTGCTCAGCCTTGATTCGATAAGCCGGCCGCAGAGGATTGGCCCACAGCCCACTCTTCACGTCGGTGACGATCAACTCCTGGTGCTGCTGCTCGTGATTGATGCCCAGCGCGATCAGGTCAAGCGCGGCCGCAGGCTGCTCCAGCGTCAGCAGGTGGACCATGGCTTCGTCCACATAGCTGCGGTAGGCATGAACTTCATCCAGGCTGGGCCGCGACAAAATATGCCGCAACGCCCGCAGCGGACGGTCGCCAACCGCGTTGTAGTAGGAGTTGAAAAGATTGCGGAAGGCAGGATGGAACTGGCGGAAGTCACCCATGTACTGCGACAGCACGAAAGTCTCGAAGAACCACGTGGTGTGCGCCAGATGCCACTTCGCGGGACTCGCATCCGCATTGGGCTGAAGGCTGTGGTCCTCGACGCCCAGCGGAGCACAGATTTGCAGCGACGTATCCCGCACCTTTAGATACTTCTGAAGCAGAGACACGTCTTCCTGACAATGAGGATTGTCAGTAGCGCTGACCTTCGACGGTACTCTGTGCGCCCGCTCGCGACATAAATCACCTTAGATGCAGAAAATCCTCAGGCCGACCAGCTTTCCGCGTAAACACCAAGCCGACTCAGGAAAAGATGCACCGGGCGACGGAAAGGTACAAATTTTACAACGAAAACGGCCTATAGCGTCGCCGTTCTGCTGGCGCGCAGCCTCGAACCCCCATTCAAACTGTTGTAATCTGAACTCTGATCTCATGTCCTACCAACACACGGTAGAGCAGCTTTACGCGCTCGGCCACGAGCTGGCCAGCACTCCTTCGCACAAGTTCGATCTGGCTTACGTGCGGGAGATGTTGCAGGAGCTTGGCCATCCCGAGCGGCGTTTTGCCAGCGTGCTGATCGCCGGCACGAACGGCAAGGGTTCGACCGCGGCAACCCTGGCGTCCATCCTGCGGGTTGCCGGATACCGCACCGCGCTCTACAGTTCGCCGCACCTCGTGCGCATCAATGAGCGCATTCAGGTGAATAGCGAGATGATCTCCGACGCCGAGTTTGGCGCGATTCACGATCGCGTGGAGCGCGTGGCGCAGCAGCTTCTGCAATCCGGCAAGCTGCCCTGGCATCCCAGCTTTTTCGAGATGCTGACCGCGATGGCCTTCGAGTACTTCGCCTGCGTTGGCGTGGAGATCGCGGTCCTTGAAGTCGGCATGGGCGGGCGGCTGGATGCCACCAACGTCGTCGATCCGGCGATCTCCGTCATCGCCGACATCTCGCTCGATCATCAGAAGTACCTGGGCGACACCATTGCCGAGATCGCGCGCGAGAAAGTGGGCATCATTCGCAAGCGCGGAGTGGTGGTGACGCTGCCGCAACATCCCCAGGCCAACGACGTCATCGGCCACGCGATCGTGGAAAACGATGCCAGGGGTGTCAGCGCAGCGAAGTACGTGCCACCGGTCTCGCCGGGCGCTGCCGCTTCTCTTGGAGGACGCGGTATTCCTGTGTCAGGCCGCAGCCGCTATCCGCTCTCCGTCATGGGCGAGGAAATTGAAGTCGATTCGCCGCTGGCTGGCCGGCATCAGTTGCGCAACATCGCCTTGGCAATTGCCACCGCGGAGGAGCTGGGACAATTTGGATTCAAAGTCACGGCCAAGCAGGTGGAACAAGGCATTAGGGAAACGCACTGGCCGGGACGATTCCAGGTCCTTCCGCCGTCGGCAGCGACGCATGAGCGGGAGATGGTGCTCGATGTAGCGCATAATCCGGCAGGGACGTGGGCGCTGCGATCGGCGCTGTCGGAGAATTTTGCCGGCCGTGAATTGACGTTGGTTTTCGCTGCCATGCGCGACAAGGCAATCCGGGAAATGGCTGAGATCCTGTTTCCGATTGCCGAGCACGTAGTGTTGACGCAGGCAAATAATCCGCGCAGCGCCACCACCGGCGAGTTGCGCGAAGCGGCGTCACACACTGGAGCTACGCTGCATGAAGAGCCGACAGTGCCGGCAGCGCTGGCAAAAGCGCGCGAACTCAGTACAGCGGAAGGTGTCATCGTGGTGACGGGATCAATTTTCCTGGTGGGCGAAGCGATGGAGGCGATGGCACTAAGCTCTTAGGCGTTAGCTTTTAGCTCTTAGCCAGAGAATTGTTCGGTACTTCGAGTTGGCTTGCTAAGAGCTAAGAGCTAATAGCTAATAGCTCGAAGCTAGTTGCTAATTGCTGTCTCTATGAACTCGACGGACCAACAACTCGCGCAGGCGGCCCAGCAACGCGGTTCTCTTTTCACCCGCGTCCGCTCGTATTGTTTCTGCCTGCCCATGGTGTACCTGTATACCGGAGTGCTGGGTACGGTTTCGTTGGTGTGTTCTTTGTTCGACAGCAGCGGCCGGGTGCAGCATTGGATTGCGCGCCTGTGGGCACGGCTCATCCTGAAGACCGTGGGCATTCGCGTGCGGGTTGAGGGCATGGAGCACCTGCATCCATCGCAACCCGCGATCTACGCGGCCAATCATCTGTCCGCTATCGACATTCCCGTTCTCTACGCGCATCTGCCGGGAAAATTTCGCATCATGGCGAAGAAGGAATTGTTTCGCTATCCCTTTCTGGGCTGGCATTTGAAGCGTTCCGGCCAGATCCCGATTGTGTCGGGCGACGCGCATGCCTCGCTGCGCAGCCTGAATCGCGCCGGAGAGACGCTGCGCCACGGCATGCCGCTGGTGGTGTTCCCGGAGGGCGGCCGCTCGCGCACCGGACAGTTGCAGGAGTTTATGAACGGAGCCTTCTATGTCGCCATCCGAGCCCAGGCAGCCGTAGTGCCCATGGCGATTGTGGGCAGCTTTGAACTGCTGCCGATGAATAGCTTCCACATGCTTCCCGGCAACATTGATCTGGTAATTGGAGAGCCGATCCCGACTACCGGGATGCGCCTGCGTGACACGGACAAATTGGCGGCGCAAGTGCGCCAGGTGATCGCCGAGTTGTGCGATTCGCACTCCAAACAGGCACACGGGCTAAACGCAACCAGCAAAGGCGAGCCTAAGGCGATGGTGAATACGTAAGGAAGCTCTGATTAGGTGTTGCTTTGAAAGGGGCCGCCTTCAGGCGGTCCGCAAAGGCGGGCAAATAAACCGGCTTTAGCCGCTGAGGGCTTCGCCATTACTTGATCGGAGTTCCCTGGCTGGTAAAGCTGGCCTTCAGGCCAGCGTCCGCCACGCCAATAACTAGAAGGGCTTTAGCCCCGGATATCAATGAAGCCTCGTATCGCCATTCCGGTGCCCAACTCCAAGCGGCCGGCCTACGTGAGCACTTCTCTGCCGGAGTACATGCAGGCGGTGCGCAACGCCGGCGGCGAGCCCGTCGTCATCGACGTGAATGCGACGCCCGTCGGAGATTGCGCAGGCGGTGAAGGCCTGCGACGGCGTGCTGCTTCCCGGCAGTCCTGCCGATCTCGATCCGGAGAAATATGGCGCCGAGCGGCACCCCGGCACCGCGCCTGCCGACGCGTTTCGCGACAGCACGGACGAGCTGCTTTTGCAGGACGCCTACAACATGCGCAAGCCGGTGTTCGGCATCTGTTACGGTTTGCAGTCGTTGAACGTATGGCGCACGGGCACGCTGGACCAGGCAGTGCCGAAAGGCGTCAACCACGAGGCCGGACGCAAGGTGCAGCAAGCGCATCGCGTGCAAATCGATCCCGAGTCGAAGCTGGCGGCCATTCTGCGCGATGCGGGCGCGCTGCCCCAGAGCAATCCGGTCATTCCTGTCAATTCCAGCCACCACCAGGCGGCTGAGGTGGTCGGCGATGGATTGCGCCTGGTGGCGTGGTCTCCCGAGGACGGTGTGAAGGAAGCGATCGAAGGAACGTCGCCCGATCAATTTGTGTTGGGCGTGCAGTGGCATCCCGAGCGAACCTACGACAGCGAACCAGCCTCGCGTGCCATCTTCCGCGCCTTCGTCAAAGCCGCTGCCGAGTGGCACCGGCAATTGGCGACCAAGCAGCAGGACTTCGAATCGGTGGCGAGAAAGAGGTAGTTCATTCCGATGAGGAGCTTTTTTCACCACGGAAGGCACGGAGCGCACGGAGAAGACAAGGTCATATTCGCGCGGACAAAGAGACATGAGGTTTCACTTAGCTAGGATTTCGTAAGCATGAAGGTACTCCAGCCTGTTATGGCTAAGGACTCGGCCTCGCAGCCCTGGTACGACAGATTCTTCTCCGTGACCTCCGTGCTTCCGTGGTGAAAACGACCTTTCCGATTTTGTGATGCGCCACGTCTTCGCGTAGTCTGGTTTCTTATGCTCGATCTGGCCTTTGTACGCGATCATCTCCCTCTGGTTGAAGAAAAACTCCGTCAGCGCGGCATGAATCCCGCAGTCATCCTGGCAGATTTTCATGCCACCGATATCGATCGCCGCGCCGCGATCACCAAGGCCGAGACCCTGAAAGCCGAGCGCAACAAGGCCACGGAGGAAATCGCCAAGCTCAAGAAAGACAAGCAGGACGCCACCGCCCAGATCAACCAGACCAAAGATCTGCGCGAGAAGATTGCCGAAGCCGAGAAGATTGCCGAAGAAGCGGACGCGCGACTGCGCAACATCCTGTTGAACATTCCCAACCTGCCGGACGACAGCGTGCCTGTCGGCAAAAGCGAGGCCGACAACGTCGAGGTGCGACGCTGGGGAACGCAGCCGCAGTTCGATTTCGCGCCAAAGCCTCATTGGGAGCTGGGCGAGGAACTCGGCGTTCTCGATCTGGAACGCGCGGCCAAGCTGACGGGAGCGCGCTTCGCCGTCTATTGGGACCTGGGCGCACGGCTGGAGCGCGCGCTGATGAACTTCATGCTCGATCTGCACACCCGCGAGCACGGCTACACGGAAGTTCTGCCGCCGTTCCTGGTGAATGCCGAGTCCTTGTATGGCACGGGGAATTTGCCCAAGTTCGAGGCCGACCTCTTCAAGGTGCCGACCGACCGTTTCGAGCAGGATAGACACCACTGTCCCCGGATGGTCGGTGAACAAGTGCGCGGAAAAGCGGCGGGCCGGGACGTTTCATTATCAAGAAGGTGGATGGCTGGAATGGGGAGATAGAGTTCATTAGAGGAGCACCGAGTGCGCCGTGATACCGAGATTGTTACCTCGCGGGGCTTTGCTATACCGGCGCGATTTCTACCTCATCCCCACCGCGGAAGTCCCGGTGACCAATCTCTATCGTGATGAAACGCTGGACGGCGCGCGGCTGCCGATTTCTCTGGCGGCTCACACGTCGTGCTTTCGCAGCGAGGCGGGATCGTACGGTAAAGACGTGCGTGGCATCATCCGCCAGCACCAGTTCCAGAAGGTTGAGATGGTGAAGTTCACCAAGCCGGAGCAATCGCGCGAGGAGCACGAGAAGCTCACGCGCAACGCCGAAGCGGTGCTGCAAAAGCTGGGGCTGCATTATCGCGTGGTGGCACTGTCGACTGGCGACATGGGATGGTCGTCGGCGAAGACGTACGACATTGAAGTCTGGCTGCCGGGCCAGCAGGTCTTCCGCGAGATCTCATCGTGTTCGAACTTCACTGATTATCAGGCGCGGCGGGCCAACATTCGCTATCGCCCGAAGGCGGCAAGAAGACGGAACTGGTGCACACGATCAACGGCAGCGGTCTGGCGATCGGGCGAACCTGGGTCGCGATCGTGGAGAACTATCAGCAGGCCGACGGCAGCGTGCTGATTCCGGAAGTGCTGCGGCCGTATGTCGGCGCGGATCGGATTACGGCGAAGAAGTTCTGAAAGCCAGTTTCGAGTTTCAGGTTTCGAGTCGCAAGTTGCAAGAGCCTAAATCGCCTTGTATCAGGGCACGGCTTCAGCCGTGCCGCAGACAGCACAATAAATACTTGGGCTTCAGTCCCTGCTTTGCAGGGACTGAAGCCCTGACTTCTTTGCGCGTCTTTCGGCACGACGGAAGTCGTGCCCTGTTACAAAGCGATCCAGAAGCGACTTTTTCAGCAGCCTGTAAAAGTCGCGCCCTGATACAACCCAAAAAGACTTATGAGATAACTTCTACTTTGCGCTTACCCCTAGCTCTGCCCTGAAATCTTCAGCCTTAGATCTTCCGGGATGCGATCACGGATTTCGTCCGGCAGCTTTTCCAGTCCCACCCGCGCTCCGAACATGGCTACATCTTTCACCACCAGCGGCGCGGGCGTCGCCACCGCCACCAGCAGCCATAGCAGCATAGAGAGCAGAAATCCGCCGAGAGCGCCGATCTCGAGCAAGAAGGCATGGCGGGGATGGAAATGGCGAATCACGCCAAAGGCAAGAAGGAAGACCACCATCGACGCGGAGGCCAGCGCCATCAGCCCAATATCAATGCCGCGATGCAGGCGCTGTCGCGAACGACAAAAAGCGCACTCGGCCAAGTGGGCCTCGTAGTCGCCACCCATTTCAGGGGCCAGGCCGGAGATGTCGTAGCGCCACCCGGCCAGGATCTTGCCGACGACTGGGTCAGTGCATTTTGCCATGGAAAAGACTGGACGCCTCGCGCGCCCTGGGAGGTAGGCTCATAAGGCGTTTTACTACAGACGGACCGCCGCCAACGGTTCATGCTGGGCTGCCAGCATTAGCCGATTGTGCAGCAGGCTGGGCTGCGGCCCAACGCGCGTTCCGCTGTCATACGCGCAATCTCCGGATGATTGTTCTGCTCCGAAAGATGCGCCAGGATGAGGAACTCTGCACCTCCATCATAGTCGGTCGTCAGAAAATCCGCGAGCGCATCATTGGACAGATGGCCGACGCGGCTCATCACGCGTTGCTTCACGCTCCAGGGATAGGGGCCGCCGCGCAGCAACTCCAGATCGTGGTTGGATTCGATCATCAGCACATGACATCCGCGCAGATGATTGCGAACACTGGCCGGCATGTAGCCCAGGTCAGTGCAGATGCCGACCTTGATGCCGTCGCTGCGGAAGGTGAATCCCACCGGATCGACCGCGTCATGCGGAATGGTAAACGGAGTCACGGTGATGTCGCCCACCTGGAAGCCAGTGCCGGAGGTGAACACCTCGCGGCGATCGAGGTTGACGCGATGGCCGGCAGCATCGCGCGCACAGCGCTGGTATTCCTGATAGGTCGAAGCCGTGATGTACACGGGAATCTTGAGGCGCCGCGCCAACACGCGCAACCCGGCCACATGGTCGGTGTGCTCGTGGGTGATGAGGACGGCGTCGATGCCACGCGCGTCCTGGCCGCAGAGCATCAGGCGCCGCAGAAGTTCGCGACAGGAAAGACCGGCATCGATCAGCAAGCGCGTAGCGGAGCTTGACACCAGGGTGCAGTTGCCTTTGCTGCCGCTCGCCAGGACCGTGACCGAGACTGCCATAATCGCGAGCATAACCGGAGGCGAGCGTCGCGGGTAGTAACAAGCTGGTTAACTGCTGTGGAATATGCGGCGATTCCTCTTCCGCCAGCGGTTCGGGACGAGATTTGCACAGGAAATGGGCAGCTTACACACAAAACGCACAAGCGCGGTCATTTTTCTGCTTGAGAGTTGCGCGACTTTCAGGCATTCTTTCACGCAATCGAGGCACAGCCAAATTGCGTGCCGCTTCCCGGTTGAGTACGGCCATTCGGCGATGAGAGGCGATTCGGGCTGAAGTGCGGGGCCCCAGCAAGCGCCGGGTTTGCGCATGGTGGGGCAGAAGCGAACTGCGGACCGGGTCCTTTTCCTAGTGCAACCTGTTGCGCCAGGGAATTTGCCGCATGCGGGGCCGTTACAACCGTAAAGGTAGATGGGGCCGCGCGTGACTTTGTACGGACTACACTCGGGCCATGAATAGGTCCGAGGGCGTTCCTCCGAGTCCGTACCTCTAAGTGCGCAACTGCGCAACACGCTGGCGAACATCGCCATTGCTCTGGGCTGAGCGAAGGAAGCCACGCTACGTCAGGTGACGTTACCGCTGCGCCTCAAATCGCGACCCGAGGTGGCTGGCCTCGGGTCGCACACTTCAGTCCGCAGGGTTCCATTGGTCAGAATCGAGTTTGAATATCCGGTGAATTGCGTCCCGACGCGCTTCCAGGGTCGTACGCGGAAGGGCGCGCCGGATGGTAAACTACTGCATTCTTGCTTATGGAATTGCTGCTTAATTTGATCTGGATCGCCCTGGCCATCGGCTCCTTCGTGATGGTTACGCGGCGCCATCCATCGACTGGCGACAGCAGTGGCGATTGGCGTTCCCGGCTGGCGCTGGCCTGCGTGCTTTTGTTGTTGTTTCCCATCATCTCTGCCAGCGACGATCTGCACCCTACGCAAGCCCTTGTGGAAGAAGCAAGCAAGCGGATCCAGCATGTGGCCTCTCCGGTGCACTTCTCCACCGGCGGTCCGGCTCCGCAAATGTTGCCCATGCTGCTGCTGGGATTGCTGCTGACGCTGGTGAAGTTGCAGCCCTTGACCGTGCTGGAGTCAGGGCCGTGCCGGCTTGACGGCCACGGGATTTCGGGCGCCGTCCGCGGTCCGCCCCTGGCCTGCCATTGATCGCTTGGCCAGTCACAAAAATTCCGCAGGCTGTTTTCATTTTATTTACGGGTTGAAGTTGCTTTTTCGTAAGCGGCATGAATGCGCTCGGCAAGAGCCAATCCGCTTACCAGAAGAGAGTTCGTGGAATGAAGAAGCATAACCACGCGCGCCGTTGCCGGCGTCCTATCGCCTTTCTTGTCAGCTCCTTGTTGTCCTTGTTCCTGCTGGTGCTGGCTGCGGGCTGCTCGGGCGACAAGCCTGAGCCAACCTCGGCGAAAGTCGTGGAAACCAATGCCGACCCCAATGTTTTTGCCATGGAGAACCCCAATCAGTTTGCGCTGACCTCGGTCCAGGTCCGCAAGGTCAGCGACGAAGTTCATGTCAACTGCGCCATTACGCCGGACGTGAATCTCTCAGTCCCCGTGGTCTCGCTGGGCGGCGGCATGGTGGTCGAAATCAAGTCCAAGCTTGGCGATTATGTGAAGAAGGGACAGGTCTTGCTGCTCATCAACAGCCCTGACCTGACCGGCGCCTTCTCGGATTACCAGAAGTTCAAGGCCGACCAGGTGCTGGCCGAGAAGCAACTGGCGCGTGCCCAACTGCTCTATGACAAGGGGGCCATCGCGCTGGCCGATCTGGAAACCGCGCAGGACGCCCATGCCAAGGCCGATGTGGATTTGCAGGCAGCCATCGCCCATGTGAAGGTGTTGGGCGGGGACATCAGCAATCCCACGACCATGCTGCCGCTGCGCGCGCCTATCTCCGGCACCATCGTCGATCAGCAGATCACCAACGGGACCGGCGTGCGCTCGCTGGATAACCAGCAGGCGCTGTTCACCATCGCCGACCTTTCGCAGGTATGGGTGGTCTGCGATGTCTACCAGGACATGTTGCCGCAGGTCCACGTCGGCGACATCGCCAACATCAGCGTAAACGGCTACGCTCACGATCAGTTTGCCGGGAAGGTCATCAACATCAGCCAGGTCCTGGATCCCACTACGCGCACCGCCAAGGTGCGTATCGAGTTGCCGAATCCCAATGGCATCATGCGGGCCGGCATGTACGTCACGGCGATGTTTCATGCGCGCGAGCAGGTGGAGCGTCCGGTTGTGCCGACCACCGCCATCATCCAGCTGCACGACAGCAATTGGGTATTCGTTCCGCTGGGCAACGGGCAGTTCCGCCGCGTCCCCGTGGAGCTGGGACCGGAAGTAGAGGGAGGGTATCAGCAAATCATCAGCGGCCTAAAGCCAAACGACCAGGTGGTGACCAGCGCTCTCCAGTTCTCCAGCGCCACCGAGGAGAAGTAGCGCATGATTCGATACCTCGTCGATTTCGCGCTTCGCAACCGGATGATGGTGCTGGCGATGGGGATATTGCTGCTGGCCTGGGGCATCCTCTCGTTCCACAAACTGCCGGTGGAGGCGTATCCCGATGTCGCCGACAAGTATGCCTGGGTCATCACCCAATGGCCGGGACGCGCGGCGGAAGAAGTTGAGCAGCAGGTCACCATCCCCATCGAAATTCAGATGAATGGGGTGGGCCACCTGGTCCATCTGCGCTCGCTGTCGCTGGCGGGCCTGTCGTTTATCACCCTCATCTTCGATGACGATTCGGAGAACCTTCAGAACCGGCAGCAGGTGCTGGAAAAGTTGACGATGGTGACCCTGCCTGCGGGAGTCAATCCGCAGATTGGCCCGGATTTCAGTCCGGCGGGGCAGATCTACTGGTACACCCTGGTCAGTAGCGATCCCAAATACGACACCATGGAGTTGAAGACGCTCCAGGACTGGGTTGTCTATAAGTACCTGATGTCAGTGCCTAACGTAGCCGCGGTCTCAATCTTCGGCGGAGAGACGAAGGAATACCAGGTCCAGATCGATCCCGACAAACTGGTGGCGTACGGATTGTCGATGGCGAGCGTGGAGCAGGCCTTGGCAGCCAATAACGCCAACGGTGGCGGCAGCTACATCGAGAAGGGACAGCAGGCCTTCAACGTTCGCGCTCTTGGCCTGATGCAGACTACCGAGGACATCGGCCAGACCGTCGTCGCGGTGAAGAACGGCACCCCGGTGCGCATTCGCGATGTAGGTGTCGTCGTCGAAGGCCCCAAGATCAAGCTGGGACAGATCGGCAAGACGATCCGGCGTCCCGATGGATCGTTGCTGGACAATGCCGATGCGGTCGAAGGTATCGTGCAGTCGCGCAAAGGCTCGGAGACCGAAGGCGTGCTGCGCGACATTCACGAGAAAGTGAAGTTCATCAACGACGCGTGTGCTTCCCAAGGGCGTCCAGATTGTGCCGCACATGGATCGGGACGATCTGGTGAATTTCACCACTCATACTGTGTTTCACAATCTAACCGAAGGCATTCTGCTGGTCGTGATCGTGCTGTTCCTGTTTCTGGGGAACGTTCGCTCTTCGCTGATTGTGGCGCTAACCATTCCGTTCTCCTTGTTCTTCGCGGCCATTTTGCTGGACCTGAATCACATTCCCGCCAACCTGTTGTCGTTGGGCGCGCTGGATTTTGGCATGATCGTGGAAGGCGCAGCCGTCATGGTGGAGAACATTCAGCGGCGGCTGTCGGTACAAGGCGAAAGTCACAGCGCACCCGACGAGGTGATTCGCGCGGCGGCCCACGAAGTACAGCGGCCGGTGTTCTATGCCATTGCGATCATCATCATCGCTTATCTGCCGATTTTCACCTTGCAGCGGGTGGAAGGCCGGTCTGTTCCGGCCCATGGCGTGGACCGTCGCCTTCGCCCTGCTGGGCTCGTTGTTCTTCTCCATTCTGCTGGCGCCGGTGCTGACCTCTTTCGTCTTCCGCAAGGGCGTAAAGGAGTGGCGCAATCCGCTGCTCGATTGGGTGAACCTTCGTTACGAGCGAACTCTGAACTGGATCATCCCACGCCGGATGCTGACCTGGGCTGCGATGGCGCTGGTATGGGCGGTCAGCTTATATCTCGGATTCGGCGGCGTTGTCGGTTCCGAGTTTCTGCCGCATCTTGACGAGGGCGCCATTTGGGCACGCGGGACTCTGGCTCCCAGCACCGGCCCGACTGCCGGCCGGGAAATCATGGACAAGGCACGGCTGATCTTCGCCAGCTTCCCGGAAGTCACGCAGGTGGTATCGCAGGTGGGGCGTTCCGATGACGGCACCGATCCTACGGGCTTCTTCAACACCGAGTATTACGTCGACCTGAAAGCTCGCGAAAAGTGGCGCGCCCAGTTTCACGGCCGAAAAGAACTGTTGATCGACGCCATGAATGAGGCCGTCAGCAAGATTCCCGGAGTAGGTTGGGGTTTCTCACAGCCCATCGAAGACAATATGGAGGAGGCGGTCAGCGGCGTAAAGGGCGAACTCGCTCTGAAGGTTTTCGGTCCTGATCTGAAGGACCTGGAGGCCAAGGCCACGCAGATCGCCAACGTGATGGGCACGGTGCCCGGCGTCGCCGACCTGGGCGTGTTCCGGGTGCTGGGACAGCCCAATGTCGATATCTCGGTTGACCGCGCCCAGGCCGATCGCTATGGCATCAACGTAGCGGACGTGCAGGATGCAATCCAGACGGCGGTTGGGGGCAATCCGGTCAGCCAGATTCTGCTTGGCGACCAGCGCTTCGACCTGGTTCCGCGCTACCAGCCGCAATTCCGCGGCACCATCGACCAGATCAAGAACATTCGGCTGCTGGCCCCGAGCGGGGAGCGAGTTTCATTAGGACAGCTTTGTAAAATCAGCGTGGACGATGGCGCTTCCATGATCTACCGCGAGGCCAATCAGCGATACATCGCCATCAAGTACAGCGTGCGCGGGCGCGATCTGGGCAGCACCGTGGAAGAAGCCATGAACAAGGTGAACCGCGAGGTAAAGCTACCGCCCGGTTACACTCTGGACTGGGCGGGGGAATATGAGAGCCAGAAACGCGCCAACCGCCGCCTGGCCACCGTGATCCCCATCACCATTCTGGTCATCGTGCTGGTGCTCTATTCCATGTTCCGCTCCTTCAAGTGGAGTTTCCTGGTGTTACTGAACTTGACGCTGGCGCCCATCGGCGGCCTGGTCGCGCTGTTGATTACCGGAACGCACTTCAGCGTTTCCACGGGCGTTGGCTTTCTAGCGCTGTTCGGAGTGTCGGTGCAGACCGGCGTCATCATGGTGGAGCACATCAACCAGCTGCGCGCGCGCGGGCTGGCCACCAGCGAGGCCGCGGTGCTGGGTGCGATGCGGCGACTGCGGCCCATCATGATGACCATGCTGGTCGCCTCGCTCGGACTGATCCCGGCAGCGCTGTCGCACGGCATTGGCTCCGACTCGCAGCGCCCGTTCGCCATCGTGATTGTGGGAGGATTGTTGACCGAGTTGTTTCTCAGCTTGGTGCTGCTGCCGGCACTTTATGCCGACCTGGCAGGACCAACGGATGTGTTGCCGCCGGACGAGGAGGAGATCTCCGAATGAGAACCTGCTCCTCACGTACAACATCGTTTGCTCCGGCATAGCCTAGGTGGGGTTGGCCTTGAGGAAGGCGTTAAGGCCGGCCTGAAGGGTCGGCGGATTCCTCGTTTGCTTGCCGTACTCGCGTTGCTCTGCGCGGCAGGCCATCTTTTCGCCCAAACGCAAGCGTCGCCAGTTGGACACGCAATCGCTGACGACTTCGGCGCCCTCATCCCCGACGCAGACGCAATCCCAGCCGTCAATGCCGGCGCCGCCGCCTGTACCGGCGCAGCAGGAACCGGCGCCCGGCAAACCGGAAGCCCCATCGGTGGTGATCACGCTGGACCAGGCGATTGAGCTTGCCCGGCAAGGCAATCCCACGCTGCTGGCGCAGCGCACCCTGATCTCGCAAAACAAAGAGCAGGAAGTGACGGCCAATCTTCGTCCCAACCCTACGCTCACGTCGGATGCGCAATATCTGCCGCTGTTCAGCCCGAACCAGTGGTCTTCGGACTATATCGATACTTCGGCGCAGTTTGACCTGGGGATTGGCTACCTCTTTGAGCGGGGCAAGAAGCGCCAGCACCGGCTACAGGCGGCCAGGGACGCGACCTCGGTCACCGAGTCGCAAGTGCTGGACCTGGAGCGAACCACGATTGCGAATACCGCCGAGCAATTTGTAGCTGCCCTGCTGGCGAAATCGAACTTGGAATTCGCCGAGCGCTTCCTGGAAAGCTATCGGCATACCGTCGGCATCAGCCAGGACCAGCAGAAGGCCGGCGCCATGAGCAAGGCGGACCTGCTGAAGATCCAATTGCAAACCTTGCAGTTCCAGACCGACGTGACCTCCGCGAAAATCGCCCTGGTGCAGGCGCTGAATTCACTGCGCCAGTTGATCGGCTTCGACGCCATCCCGCGTAACTACGATGTCACCGGACAGCTCGTCTACGAACCTGTGAATCTGACTCTGGACGATCTCCGAGCGCGGGCTTTGCGTTCGCGACCCGATCTCCAGGCGGCGCAGCGCGGCATTACCGCCGCGCAAAGCCAGATTGGTCTGGCCAAAGCCAATGCGAAGCAGGACATCACCGGCAGCCTTCGATTACACCCACGTGAACGCCTCCAACGACGCCGCCTTCTACTTCAGCATGCCGCTGCCTATCTTCAATCGCAACCAGGGCGAGGTGGCGCGAACTTACTACGCTCTCACCCAGTCGCAATTTCAGGAGAAGGCGGCGGAGCAGCAGGTGATGACGGATGTGAAGAACGCCTACGAGACCCTGCTCAATAACCGCGACATCGTGCAACTGTACGACCACGACTACCTGAACCAGGCAAAGCAGTCGCTGGAGATCGCGCAGTTTGCCTATCAGCACGGAGCGGCTTCGCTGCTGGATTTCCTGGATGCCGAACGCACTTATCGCTCGACCGAACTGAGCTACCGGCAGGCGCTGGCATCCTATATGACGCGCGCTGGAACAACTGCGGCAAGCAGTGGGAACGCGGGAACTGCAGTAGAGAGCTGCGAAAGCCGGTCCGGGCTTACAATGGCGGTCGAGGTGCGAAGCACATGAATTCCAGTCTGCGGCATTTCTGCCGGCGGCTTGCCGCGGTCGCGATCCTCTTCCTGTTCGCGATCCAGGTAGTCGTGATGGCATCCTCCGCGCTTCAGGCGCAGCAGCAAGTCAACTGGAGCGCGCAGGAGAAGCCGATCTTCGATCAGATCAAGACGCTGCGCAGCCTGCCCGACGACGTGCGCGCCCACACCACCAAAGACATTGCGCTGGAGATTCGCGCCTTGCCGGCAACGCCGAACAAGCTCAAGCTCGCGGTGTATCTGGCCAGCCGCGCGACTGAGGGCGATTTCGGCCACGACACGCTACAGGAAGTGGCGACCACCCTGGCCGAGACGCTGCGTCAGCAACCGCCTCCCGATGAGAAAGGGCAACCCGCCGGCGCCTATGTGGAGCTGGCGGAATTAGTGCGCTACGAGCATGTCCAAGCGTCTTCGGATGCCCCGCAGTACAAGGCGGCGATGGCAAAGCTGGAAGCCGACGATGCGCGCCGCCAACAGGCCGACTTCACGCTGACCGATCTGCAGGGGAAAAACTGGACGCTGAAAGACCTGCGCGGGAAAGTCGTGCTGGTGAACTTCTGGGCCACCTGGTGTCCGCCGTGCCGGAAGGAAATGCCCGACCTGGAGGCGCTGTACAACCGATTCAAAGGCCAGGGCTTCGTAATACTCGCGATCTCCGAAGATGAAGAAACGAACAAAGTGCCGCCCTTCATCGCGGAGCGCAAAATCAGCTATCCCATCCTGCTGGATCCCGGCCAGAAGGTGAACAAGCTTTTCCAGGTGGACGGCATTCCCAAGAGCTTTGTCTACGATCGCGAGGGCAAGCTGGTGGCGCAGTCCATCGACATGCGGACGCAGCGGCAGTTTCTGGAGATGCTGGCGCAAGCGGGTTTGCGGTAGATTAGCGGGGCGCGTTTCACCGGCCCTCGGCCGGTGGCAGTGAAGTGCGAATGATTTCGGTTGAGTTGAATAACGCTACGAGGCCCCGGTTTCCAAGCCATGTGAGTGCGTTCACCCAATACCAACGCAACCTGGTTGTCAGCCTTCTGCTGGCGGCTGCAACCATCGCGCTGTACTTCCCCGTAACATCGTCATCCCTTTCTCAATCTGGATGACAATCAATACGTAACCGACAACGTCGACATACAAGGCGGCTTGAACGGGACACCGTCAAGTGGGCGTTCACCACCTATTACTCGCTGAACTGGCATCCGGTGACGTGGCTTTCGCACGCACTGGACTGCAATGTTTGGCCTCGATGCCTGCCCGGCACCATGAAGTCAACCTGCTGCTCCATGTGCTTAACGTGGTGCTGCTGTTCTGGGTGCTGGAGCGAGCGACCGGCTACGCAGGGCGCAGCGCCGTGGTTGCGGCGCTGTTTGCCGTGCATCCCATCAATGTCGAAGTCGGTGGCCTGGATTGCCGAGCGCAAGACCCTGCTCAGCATGTTGTTTTTCCTGCTGGCGCTGGGGACCTATCGCTGGTACGCGCACAGGCCCGGAATAGCCCGTTACGCTCTAGTGGCTTGGTGGTTTGCGCTGGGTTTGATGGCGAAACCCCAAGTCATCACATTGCCGTTTGTGTTGCTGCTGTGGGATTACTGGCCACTCGAGAGGCTCGCTTTTCGCCATTCGCCGTTCGCTCTTCGCCAGAATGGCATGGGTGAAAGCTTTGGCGAACAGGGAAGAACCAACAGCGGAGAGCGGTGTTCTGGCGAAAAGCGAATCGCGAGTGGCGAATGGCGATGGTTGGTGCTGGAAAAGCTGCCGCTTCTGGCTCTGTGTGCGGCCAGCGCCATCCTGACAATCCGGCGCAGCGCGCCGGCGGAGCCGTAGTCTCGCTGGTTGAGTATTCGCTATTCGTGCGGGTGGAGAATGCACTGGTTGCCTATGTGCGATACATCGGCAAAGCGTTTTGGCCGTCGCGTCTGACCCCGCTGTACCCGCATCCGGGAAACTCCATCAAGACATGGCAGGCGGGTGCGGCTTTTCTATTGTTGCTGGCCATAAGTGCGTTGGTCTGGAAGTACCGCGAGCGGCGCTATCTGCCAGTAGGCTGGTTTTGGTTTCTTGGAACCATGGTACCGATGATCGGGATCGTGCAGGTAGGTCATCAGGCGATGGCTGATCGCTATGCCTATCTTCCTTTCATTGGCCTGTTCATCATGATCTGCTGGGGCGTGGGCGATTTGTTCGCGGCCGCACCGACGAGAATGGCAGCGAGCCGTGCGGCAACCGCGGACCGGCCCTTCGGGCGGCGGCGGCGGGCCTTCCCTTCGCCCTACCTTGTAGTCGCGACCGGTCTGCTATTACTCGCACTCAGTGTCGTGACCCGTCGTCAGTTGGGATACTGGAGCGACAACTTAATTCTCTGGCGGCACGTTACCCAGATTCTCGGCGTGAATTCCATAACCGAGGAGCGGATGGGCAATGAACTGATGCGGCGAAGAGAACCGGAAGCCGCGATGCGGCACTATTCACGAGCTGTGGCCCTCGACCCGAAAGATCCTCTCAGCAACTTTGCCCTTGCAGTCTACGAGCAAGCGCGACACGACCTGCCAGACGCGATCCGGCGTTACAAGATCGTGGTCGCCAACGCTCCCAACCTCGAGATGAAGACCCGGGCGCTCACTTACCTGAGCTATGCCTATCGCGATATGGGCGAAGGCGAGACGGCTCGGCAGAGCTTACAAGCAGCGGAGAACTTGCGGCGCTGAAGGCTGATAGCTGCCGGCCGACAGGCGTCTGCTATCCTGAGCGCGTCTTCCCATGCGCACCACCAGCCGCAAAGCCAAGATCGCGTTCTTTGTCACGTTAGGCGTCTGCATCGCGGCAGCAGCGGCGGTGCTCAGCACCAGTTGGGTGATCCTGAACTGGCGCGAGATCGTGCCGCTGATTCTGGGCGTCATCTTCTTCGGCTTCATCATCGCCGGAGTGATCCTGAATACGATTTTCCTGGTGCGCGAAATCCGCCGCAACGAGCAGCAGGACAGCTTCCTGAACGCGGTGACGCACGAGCTGAAGACGCCGATCACTTCGATTCGGCTCTATTTGGAAACCCTACAGAAGCGCAATGTGGACGACGAGCAGCGCCACGAGTTCTACCAGGTGATGCTGGAGGACACGCAGCGGCTGATGGGAACGGTGGAGGGCGTGCTGCGGGCGGCGCGCATAACCCAGAAGAACGCTGTGCTTTCGCGCACGGAACTCGCGGTGGGGCCGCTGGTGGATGAGGTGATCGGGTGGGCGCGCTCGCGCCATCATCTCTCGGAGACGGTGCTGGACTGGGCGCCGGAGGGCAAGCCCGACGATCAACTCAGCGTGATGGGCGATCGCGAGGAGCTTTCCACCGCGCTCTTGAACGTGCTGGATAATGCTGTGAAGTACTCGCCGGAGGACCCGCAAATCCGGGTTGCGGTGGTCACGCCGGACCTGGAGCACGTGGAAATTCGCGTACGCGATAATGGAGTGGGCATTCCGCGAGGCGAGTTGAAGCGCATCTTCAAGCGCTTTTATCGCGTGCTTACGCCGGGCGCGTCGCAGGTGAAGGGCAGCGGTCTGGGCCTGTTCATTGTGCGAGCTATCGCCCGCCGCCATGGCGGCAACGCTTATGCCGACAGCGAAGGCTCCGGACGCGGGACCACATTTATCATTGAGCTGCCGAGGAACTCCCGGTGAACGAAATTCTGCTGGTGGAAGACGAAGAGCACCTGGCGCGCGGGCTGAAGTTCAACCTGGAGGCGGAGGGCTATCGCACCAAGGTTGTGGGCGATGGCGAGACCGCGCTCGAGTTGCTGCTGAAGCAACGCAGCGAGTTTGATCTGCTGGTGTTGGATGTCATGCTGCCCGGCAAAGACGGCTTTGCGGTTGCCACCGAATTGCGCAAGGCCAGCAACTATATTCCGCTGCTGATGCTGACCGCGCGCGGGCCGTCCGGAAGACGTGCTCAAGGGGTTTGCCTGCGGCGCGGACGATTACCTGCCCAAGCCGTTCGATCTGGCTATTCTGCTGGCGCGGATTCGCAGCCTGTTGCGCCGCCACGATTGGGGCCGCACCCTGCTGAACGATCCCCCAGCCGATGCGCGCGTCGCTGAGCCGAAGGACGCCGACTCCCTACGCGAGTTCGATGTTTATGTGTTTGACGGCAAGCAAGTCGACTTCGGCACGCTGGAACTGCGGGCCCATGACAAGGTCTTCCGCTTGACGTTGATGGAAGCGGAGCTGTTGCGGCATCTGATTCGCAATAGCGGCAGAATTGTTTCGCGCAAGTCGATTCTCGAAGAAGTCTGGGGACTGCACGAGGACACCGACACGCGCGCGATCGACAACTTCATCGTGCGGCTGCGCCGGTATATCGAGAAAGATCCGTCGCATCCCCAGCATCTGCTGACCGTCCGCGGAGTGGGATATCGGTTCATGCCTGCGCCAGACGTGACCAACAAGTGACGTAGGTGGTTTCACCACGGAAACACGGAGATCGCGGACTTGTGCGGCATCTTTGAATTTCTCCGTGACCTCCGTGTCTCCGTGGTGAATTCTTGCCGTCACACCCTCCTGTGCGCTGGATCACTGAATCCCTGTGACAACGGCGGTACAAACGCATTAAGGCTGCACTCGCGGCCGCAGGTGCGTTATGTTGAGCCTTTGCCATTTTCCCCATCGTGCTGTTCTTCCTGGGCGCAGTTCTGGTTACCGGCCTTCCGGTCGCGTGTCAGCTTGCAGAATTACTACCAGAACCGCGGCCGCCAGTCCGGTCATCTGTCCGGATTCCGGGCAGCCCGTCGAGGTCGAGGTCGACAACAAGTTCGCCTTCTGGTCGGCATTGCGCGGCCAGGAACATTCGCGGCTGGAATCGTGCTCGCGCTGGCCGGAGAAGGGCGATTGCGGACAGGAGTGCCTGGCGCAACTCGATCCTTCGCCGGAGAATGTCGAGCGCCTGCTGACGAAATGGTACGAAGGCAAGAGCTGCGCCATCTGCACGCGGGCGCTGTCACCCTCCGATTGGCGTCGCAGCCGCCTGGCTGTGCTCAACTGGAACAGAAGATATTCGAGCTGCGCGAATGTATCTGACGAGTTGCAGGCGACGCTGGAGAATATGCGGCCTCTGTGCTGGAATTGCCATCAGGAAGAGCGCGCGCGCCAGGCAGTCCGCCGCGCATCTTGAAGGGCGATCGCCACGGCATGGCGCCGGCGATTGAGTAAGCAGTTGCAATAAAACAATAAGGACGGCCGCGAGGGCCGTCCTTTTCTTGCTCGCTTAAGTTCCCTTACTTGGGAGCCGAGGCTGAGGCGTGAGCTGCCGAGGCAGCAGGGCTGCTGGTCGCGGGGCGTCCCATGATGCTGCCACCCGGGCGACCGGCACCGTATGACGCGCCCGGTGAAGCGGCGCTCATTGCAACCGAGCCAATCGGCGGCGGAGCAAATACGTGCGCCGAACCATGATGGGTTGCTCCCGGGCCGTTGTCCGCAGCCGCGAAGACATTTCCATGAGACGCCGCATTGCCTGCAACTGGCTTGGCAAAAGCTTGTGGTGCCGTCGTGGATCCGCCCGTCCGACCGGGAACCAGGCTGGCGAAGTTTGGTGGAATCCGTCCTCCCGGAATGGAGAGCGGCTGTGCGCCAGCCTTGCCTACCAGCACCGTCGACTGACCGAAGTTCGTCGCTGCGGTGGTAGCAGGAGGAGTAGGTGCCGTCCAGCCTGCGGGCGCGCGAGTAACGCGAGGAACGCTCTGGAAGCTGGTCGCGTACCATGGGCCGCCATAATTGCCGCCCGGCAACCACGCCCATCCCGCGCCATTGATGAAAGCCCATGAGCCATAGTGAAATGGCAGCCATCCCCACGGATAGGCCGACGCCCACGCGTAACCCATGCCGGGATAGAACATCCAGGCCCCGTTGTCGTAGGGGCTCCAACTCATCATGGCGTTGGCAAAGCCATAGGGCTGCCAAACGTAGCCATAGCCCGCCGGCGTAGAAATAGTTGCCGTAATAGTTGAGGTCCTGCAAGCCATAGGCGCGGCTCGGGTCCGCCATAGCCTTGATTTTCAGCATAGGTACTGCTGTAGGCTTCGCGTTCCCTGTTCCAGCCGTCGAAACGCACCGGCTCGACGCCCTTGGCGATGGTGTACTTCGTGCTGTTGTCCGCTGCGAGGGTCAGAGTTTCTTTCTTGCCGACGATCACGGGCTGCGGCTGGTTCTCCAGTTGGACCTCGCCCTTGAAGACGGCGACCTGGACTTGATCGGGCCGGCGCTGAGCCGCATCTCGGTATCGCGGCGCACCAGGAAACTGTTATTGCCGACCATCAGGCGATAAACGTCGTCGCCCTTGGTCGCGGCATCGAGGTAAACCAGGCCTTTGACCACCTGGATCTGGTTGATCTTGATGCCGGCGTCGTTCATCAGGAGCTGGGAGAACTTTACTTCGGAGTCTTCGGTCAAACGCAGGGCGCTCTGATTCTCGAACTCGACCTCGGCCAGTCCATCGCTGCCCGTCACCACGCGCGTGCCTTCGACGAACGGGCGTGTTCAGGATGGCGCGCTCCAGCCCTTCGCCGGTGGCGCGATCCATCTGGACTGGTCCTTCGACGGAGCTGAGGCGAACGATCCTGACATGCGAGTCGGCGACGGCGGTGAGCGAGCCGGCGAGCCAAAACAAAGGCTGCGACGGCGGACAATGCGGAAACGAATGCCTTGTCATGTTAGTACTCCTGGGCCTGACTTGCTGAACCTGAGAGACGGTCGGCTGGACCGTGCCTGGTCGAAAGCCTTCTCTGTTCTAAGGCTATTAAACACCAATCTCGGAGGCAAGGATTCGGAAATTCGGGTTGTGACGTTGTCAAAGTCTTGTGAGCGTACTGTGTAGGATCTGCTGTTACAGCGGGAGGCGGGAGGAGCTATGCGTCTCTATTGTGAGGCAGGAGTCGGCGCCAGCCGGTTGCCCCTGGTAGTGCAGCAGGCGCTCAGCGCTTTGCCGGCTGATGTTCATCAGGTTGGGATCATCGGCGATCTTGCGCAGCATGGGCGCGATGATCGCCAGCTCCTCGACGCCGTGGCTGGCTTGCTGGTCCTCCAGCTCCTTCAGCAGCTTGTCCATGCCCAGCTTGTCATAGCGATACTGGAAGGCCAGCTTGCGGCCAAAATCGATGGTCATGGCAATTGCCCCGAAGAGGCGCGTGAGGTCCTCCACGTCGGGGTTCTGCGACCAGTTGTAGGTGGTCGGAGCCCTGGACCTGCGGCGACTGGTACTGCAACGTCTTCTGGCCGGTCTGTGCGATGTGCTTCATACGGGAAGCAAAATCGCCCTGAAAGTAATTCAGCTTCTGCGCCAGATCGAAGATCTTCTGCCGGTTGGCCGCCGACATGGTGAAGTCCTGCTGATACGGGTCGGTATCGTTGGTCTCCATCGGCGTGGGGAGTTCCGTTGAAGCTGGACTTGCCGTCGGATTGAACGGTGATGGAGTACGACTGCCAGGGAAAGCCCTGGCTCCAGTCGAAGCTGAAGCGCACCGACGCCTGAGTAGCGACAGCAGGAACCGGAACAGGAGCGGGCTGCTGGGCCAGCAGCGACAACGTCTGCACGAAAAGCAGCGAGAGGAAACACCGTCTCATTCTGAGGAGGAATTCTATCAGCCAGCGCCAGCCTGCTGGCGGAGCAGCGTCGCGGCCGTGTGTAGATGGCAGATGGCGATGGCGAGCGCGTCGGCGGCATCGGCGGATTGCGGCGGGGCAGGCAAATCCAGCAAGCGTGTCACCATGAGCTGCACTTGCGATTTTTCGGCTCTGCCGTAGCCGACGACAGCGGACTTGATGGACAGCGGCGAGTAGGCGACAACCGCCAGGCCGGCTTGCGCGGCGGCCAGCATGGCTACGCCGCGAACGTGTCCCAGCTTGAGCGCCGATTTGGCGTTGACCGCGTAGAAGACGTCTTCGATGGCAACTTGCTCGGGCGAGTATGCGGCGATGATTTCGGCGAGTCCTTCGCAGATCGTCTTCAGACGGAGCTCCAGCGCGTCGCGCGGCGAAAGCCGGATGGCCCCGCTGCAAAGATGGCGAAGACGACCTTGATCGTCCTGCTCCACGACCCCATAGCCGGTGTATTCGCCGCCGCAATCGATGCCGAGAACACGCATTGCGGAGAGTGTAGCAGGAGTGGCGCAGTTCGCAATCGGTAGATGTGCGCTGGGGCAGTCAACCTAGATTGCTAAAGCAAGTTCAGAAGACGAATGATACCGGTGACGACGAAGCTGGCGGTCGCCCACCAGGCTACGGTGTGTCGCAGTGGTTGCTCTTCCAGAGCTCCACGGAGTGTTCGTAGTACCAGGAAGCAGCCTGCTCCTTGCTCAAGTGAAGCAGTTCCATGCGGGCTTTCGCGTCCTTGGCTGCGCGGATTTCTACGCGCTGACCCAGGTCACCGCAGATCTTCAGGTCGCCCAAATCGACCGAGGCCGCCTCGGTCCACGCGGCAATGGCAGCGTCAAAGTTACCGTCATGGACAGCATCGTCTCCCTGAGACTCGTAGGTGCCATACGCTTGCACTTTCTTGTCCAATTCGGCCTGTTGAACCTTTCCCAACCAATACACCTGCCCCTGTAAGGCCTGTTTTTGAATTGCCAGCGCGACTGGCACCGGCATGTCAGGCACAGCGTCGACCATTTCCATGGGACTGAAGTCCCCTCCGTCGTCAATCACGTATTGCCATTTGCCCGACGTATAAACAGCCAGCATGGAATCACCGATGTGGCCATGCGAGCCCCCGGCTTTCGCGTAGTTGCCCACAATAGCGACGAAGTCGAGGACCGACCCTGGCCAATTCATTGCCGCCTTGAGCTCGGCTACATCCTTGCGCGTCGGGGGGCGCGGTTTAGGCGTCTGCTCCTGCATCACTTTGGAGGCTGACGATGTGGAATGGGCGGGTGGTGGCGTCGCGGCCTGTCCCCAGGTAGCCGAGAGGAGAAACACCATCGCTGCGATTTCAAAGGCAAGTATCCTGAGTGGGCCGAGTTTCTTCTCGGACATCGGAATGCCCCCTTCAGACGGAATCTATAGACACCGGTTATGTCAAGAAGTTGCGCCTGAACCGCGCAACTTCAGAATTCTGATCTAATCTTCCGCGGATACAATGCCCAGAGCACCCCATAAGGAATTGAAGTTGTACGGCTCGCCCCGCATAGTCACCGCTTGGCGGCAGAGTGTACACTGGCTTGCTGAAACGAGCGATACTTGCGGGGACCGTGGCTTCGGCTCCTGATGGTTTATGAGGTTGCAGTTGGAATTCCTGGGAGGTTGCCCATGAAACAGCAGTTGGTGCTGTGGTGGTGTCTCATTGTGCTGTTGTGCTCTGCGGCGGCGGCGGTTGCGCAGAGTCCGTTTGCGCCTCAGGTCAAGGGACCGCTCTCGCAGCGCGTCGTCGCTTACCAGATCGATGCCAAATACGATCCGCCGACGCACACCGTTACAGCCACCGAGACGCTGACCTATCACAACCTCACCGGCCAGGCCGCTCGATACCTTCCCATTCCATCTTTATCTGAACGCCTTTCAGCCGAAGGCCACCTGGATTCACGAAGCGCATCGCGACGGCAACTTCCGCACCAGCAGCCTGGCGACATGGAAACCGGAAGACTATGGCGCCAACGAGGTGAGTTCGTTCGAAGTCGGTCGGCATGGGCGATCTGACCAAGCAGATGAAGTTTGTCTCGCCCGACGACGGCAATCCCGACGACAAGACGGTTTTCCAGGTGAAGCTGCCGCGGCCGGTCGCGCCCGGGCAAGACGTCGTGTTCAAGATCAAGTTCAAAGCCACGTTCCCGGAGGTGATCGCGCGCACCGGCTACAAGCGCACCTTCCTGCTGGCCGGGCAATGGTTTCCCAAAGTCGGCGTATGGTGGCACGGGCAGTGGAATTGCCATCAGTTCCACGCCATGACTGAGTTCTTCGCCGACTTCGGCACCTTTGACGTGAAAGTCACGCTGCCCAAGGATTACGTCATTGGCGCGACCGGCGTGCAGGTCTCCGATCAGGACAATGGCAACGGCACCAAGACGGTTGGCTTCCACGCCGAAGATGTTCACGACTTTGCCTGGACCGCCGACCCCAACTTCAAAGTCATCAACGACACCTTCAACGGCAGCGTGGGACAGGTGAAGATCCGCCTGCTGAGTTATGACAGCCACGATCGCCAGTGGCAGCCGTACATCGACCTGCGTCAAAGACAGCATGAAGCGCTTTGACGATTGGTACGGACCTTATCCGTATGCGCAGATCACCGTGGTCGATCCTCCGCACGGCGCGGGCGAAGCAGGCGGCATGGAATATCCCGACATTCATCACCGGCGACAGCGGCTGGTACATTCCCAAAGGCGTTCACCTGATCGACCTGGTCACCGAGCACGAGTTCGGCCACCAATACTGGTATGGGATGGTGGCGACCAACGAGTTCGAGAATGCCTGGATGGACGAAGGCATCAACAGCTATACCGAAGTCAAGGTGCTCGACAACTTCTACGGTGCGAACGCCAGCATCCTTAACTGGATGGGCGCGCAGTTGGGCGAGCGCGATATACCAGCGCCATTCAGCTATCTCAGTGATCCCGACATCGATCCTCTCTATCGCCATAGCTATCAGGACATGAGCATGGGCGACTATGGCTCCATCAGCTACGGCAAGACTGCGACCATGCTGATTTCGCTGGAGAAGATCATCGGCGAGCAGACCATGCGGAACGCGATGCATACCTACTTCATGCGCTATCGCTTCACTCATCCCACCCAGGAAGACTTCATGAAGACGGTCAACGAAGTTGCCGGACAGGACCTGAGCTGGTACTGGAACCAGGCGCTGTTCGGAACCCAGGTGCTGGATTACGAAGTGCTGCGTGCCGACTCCAATCCGGTGAACTGGTTCGACCCGAACCTGAAAGAAAAGAAGGGTGAGACGGAATATGAAACGCAAGTGATCCTGCATCGCAAAGGCGACTTCGTCTTCCCGGTAGAAGCGGTGGTGAAGTTCGACAATGGCGACACCACCTATGAGCGCTGGGACGGCAAAGACCGCTGGGTGCGATATGTGTACCGCAAGAAGGCGCAGGTGGAGTCGGTGCAAATCGATCCCGACTACCAGGTAACGCTGGACAGCGATTATCTGAACAACAGCCGCACCACCGATTCGCACCACGGAGCGGTGCACAAGATTGCCGCATACTGGATGTTCTTGACCCAATTCCTGGCTCAGATGCTGAGCTGGCTGGCCTAGGAGGCGCATCATGGCAGACGATCAAAAAGGCCCAGTGGCTGCCGGATTCAGTCTCCTGTGGCGGCGGCAAGGCGTTCTGTGGTGGGTGTTCGTAGTGAACGCGGTGTGCGGAGCGCTGGGCGCGGTTCCCGCGGCGATGCGAACGGCCCACGCGCTGGCCCACGGGCTGGCGGGACAAAAACTCACCAACGGCTTCGATCTGGGCATGTTCATCGAGTTGTTCCGCGCTGCCCGATGTCAACCTCATGCGCTACAGCACCAGCTCCTATATCTTCGCGTTTTGTTCTTCCTGTTCATGATATTGGTCACCGGCGGAATTCTGGAGACTTATCGCCAGGATCGCCGGCTCAATACCGGCGAGTTCTTCGCCGCTTCGGGCGCGTTCTTCTGGCGCTTCGTGCGGCTGATGCTCTTGTCGATCATTCCCTTCGTGATCGTCGGCATGATCTATCAGGGCCTGAGCAAGCTGGCCGACTATATCGGCGACCGCGCCATCGCCGACCAGGTCGGCATCTTTCTGTGGTGGGGAGCAATTCTGATTTTCCTGCTGCTCGCCCTCTGGGTGCGCCTGTGGTTCGACATCGCGGAAGTGCGCGCCGTCGCGCGGAACGAACGCGGCATGTGGCGCAATCTGTGGAAGTCGTGGCGCATTACCTGGCATGATTCGCGGCATCTCTTCCGGATTTACTTCTGCATCAGCCTGGTCGCGTGGATAACGCTGGTGATTGGGCTGGTGATCTGGGCACATTTGCCGCCAACTTCGTTGCCGCTGTCCTTCGTTCTGCTGGAGCTGATCATCTTCGCGCAACTGATGACGCGATTGTGGCAACTGGCCAGCGCGACCACCTGGTATCAGCGTCACGCAGAGAGTCGTTGTGGTTGAGGCGGTGATATACACCACGCCTCATCCCGAGGAGATCGACGAAACAACGCCGTCTCCGGCGCCGGATTTGCCTCCCGGCGATCCCAGTCCGGAATTGCCGCCCGCAGGCGCGTGAGGCAGTTAGTCTGTCCGCAAGGTGAACACCGGGATTCCTTTCGCTGTTCGCTTTTCGCCGTTCGCTTTTCGCCAGAATTTTCATTCTTCAGGCCGCTCAGGGTGAAATTGGTTGTCATCGGCTGACAATCTCTCTCTGGCGAAAAGCCAAGAGCGAAAAGCGAACAGCGAATAGTAGTCTCACACCGTCACCGCTTCCGGCCGCAGCTTCTGCTTCAAATCGGCGGCGATCGCCTGCCCGTGGAAGCGCCCGTTCTCGATGAAGATCTCGCTGGTCCTCATGCCCGACACGATGCAACCCGCCAGATAAATTCCCGGCACATTGCTCTCCAGCGTCTGCGGGTCCACCACCGGCTTCCTGTCCGCTTCGCCGCTCAGCTTGATCCCCAGCGCACTTAGGAACTCGAAGTCGGGATGGTATCCGGTCAGCGCGAAAACGTAATCGTTCGGCCAGCGTCACTTCGCCCTCGGGCGTGTCCAGCACCACGTGCTCCAGCGTGATCTCCCGCACGCGCGTGTTGAAGTAGGCATTCACCTGCCCCGCCTTGATGCGGTTCTCGATGTCAGGCTTGATCCAGTACTTCACCGACGGGCTGATCCCCGGCCCGCGATGCACCATCGTCACCCGCGCTCCATGCCGCCACAATTCCAGCGCGGCAATCGCCGCCGAATTCTTTCCCCCAACGATGAGCACGTCCAGCCCAAAGAACGGATGCGGCTCGCGATAATAGTGCATTACCTTGGCCAGGTCTTCGCCGGGAACGTTGATATAGTTCGCGCGGTCGTAGTAGCCGGTCGCCACGATCAACTTGCGCGCGTGGTATTCGCGCTTGTGGCCGTGCAGGTTGGTGGTGTGGACGACGAAGTTGTTGTCGCTGCCCTCGATCTTGACCACTGGCTCGTACTGCCGCACGTCGAGCTGGTAGTGCTCGGCAACCTTGCGGTAATACTCCAGCGCCTCCTGCCGCGTCGGCTTCTGGTTGGGACTGCAAAACGGAATGTCGCCAATCTCCAGCAGCTCCGGCGTGGTGAAGAACGTCATGTTGCTGGGATAGTTGAACAGCGAGTTGACCAGGCAGCCTTTGTCGATATTGGCGACGGTAAAGCCGGCGCGCTTGGTGTCGATGCCGCAAGCCAGCCCAGTCGGCCCCGCTCCGATCACGACTACATCAAGGGAGAAACTTTCCGTAGCTTCACGATCCATGATCACAAGGATACCGTGTTGCTCTTTCTAACGCGCCTGCCTGCCGGCTTCACGCTCCACGCTCACGAATTCACGGTCCACGAACCTAGGGCGTGATCTCCCACACCACCCCCGAATCCCCAGCTCCCCCGTAGGGGGTGGTGCCGTAGAGATTGCCATTTGCGTCCAGGGCTACGCTGCATTCTGGGCTCGCGCCGTCGCTTAGGTCGAAATGGTACGAGGTGTAGGTCCATCCACTACCTGTGGGCGTCAGCTTGAAGGCTTCGCCGAATTCGTCTTGGCCCGTGTACGGGGACGTCCCGTAGATGTTTCCTGCCGCATCGAGCGTCGGGGTGGCAGTCGGTCCCGGGGTGGTTCGTCCTGAGAACGAGTGCAAGAGGGTGAAAGCCCATCCACCGTTGGAGGGAGAAAGCTCCCACGCCGTTCCGGCGCCGGTTCCGCCGAACGATGCCGTGCCGTAAAGATTCCCCTGCGCGTCGACGGCGACGCCGCCAATCGGCGTGCCGCCATCGGCGCCGCCGGTGAAGCTGTAGAGCGTGGTTTCGGTCCAACCCGAGCCGGAGGGCGAGAGCTCATAAACCGTGCCGTATCCGGAGTTGCCCCCTACGGTGGTCGTGCCGTAGAGATTGCCGGTGCTGTCGAAGGCCACGCCGTTTTCCGGAGTCCCGCCGTCATCCCCACCGGTGAAGCTGTAGAGCACACTTTCTGCCCAGCCGTTACTGCGAGTCAGCTTAAACACCGTTCCGCGCACATGCGCACCGCCGGCTGAGGTGGTGCCGTAGATGTTACCCGCCGCATCGAAGATGAGATTGCCGAGATCGGGGTGAGTGCCATCGCTACCGTCAAAACTGTGGAGGATGGTCAAGGTCCATGGGCAAGACACGCTTTTGCAGGCTGAAGCCGGCGGCTGAAGGGCGAACACGGCTCCCAGGTTGAACTGCGCGCCGCTGTACGCAGTGCCGTAAAGTCGGCCATCCGGGCCAAAGACCACTCCGGCATAGACATCGGTCGGGTCATTGGGATGATCGAAGGCGTAGAGGGTGTTCAAGATCCATCCGCTTCCAGCGTGCGAGAGCTTGAACACGGTGCCCGGGTAGCCGCCGCCGTTTGTGGTGCCGTAGAGATTCCCTGCCCGATCCAGGGTCACGCCGGCGACCGGGTTCGATCCGGATCCGTCGGAACCGCTGTTAAACGAGTGCAGGACGGTGATGGTCTGCGCCTGGGCTGCCGGTACTGACATGATCACGGCTGCCAAGATGGCAGCCAGGACGAATGGAATCGTTCCGATTTGCAAGCTGATGGCGAAAATCGAATGACTGGTTCGCTGACGGCGCGTCATCTTGATCCTCCTCGGTCGGCAAAGCGAATCCTGAGGGATAAAGGGGGACGCGGTCAACTTAATTTAAGATTACGGTTCAAAGCATTGACCGCGAGGGACTTACGTCGCCGTTTCAAAGTGATTGGCACGAACGCGCGATTGCAGAAACAATTACTCCCGGCAGGCAGAAGTTCCCACCCAAGCTCCGCCTGGGTGGGAATCTCTTAGTGGGTGGGCAACATAGGTTCGTCGGCCGGCTTTTGTGGCGGCGCGAATGGCACCACCACGATTTTCTGAAATTCCACCGGCTGCCCGCAGCGCAAGTAGGGGGTGAATTTGTATTGCTTCACCGCATCGGCAGCTGCGCTGGTTAGCTCCGGCTCCCCTCCCAGCGGCGTCACCTTCTCTACCGAACCATCCTTGCCCACCGACGCCAGCACCCACACCAAGCCGTACTTCTTGGCTTTCTTTGCGGCATCCGACAGCTTGGGCGTCACCGTCTTGTTCAGCTGCGGCGCGGTGAAGTTCTTGGCCACGTCGGCGCAGGAGGGAAAGTCCACCGTGGTGCTTTTATCGGGCGGGCTGAACAGGGCGTCGTAGAACTTGTCGCCCCGGGTTACCGTCACCTTGGCATCTTCCATCGACGTCTTCAAATAGCTCACCTTCACCGTCTGCGGGTAAGCATTGCTGCCTGTGGTGGCGTAGTCGCTATATTCGAAGGTGCCCAGCTCGCCATCGGCGCTCAGCAGGTGGCCCGTCGCATTGTCGATGCAATATGTCGTCGCCGGCTGACCAACCGCCAGGCACTTCGCATCGCCTCCGTTGATCTTCTTCTTGCTGACCTCGATCTTCGCCTTCTGGTAGTCCAGCGGCGGCAGCATATACGGCCCGGCGGGATTGCCTCCATCCAGCGCAGCCAAAGCCGCTTCGAACTCTACGATGCGCACGATCGGCGTGGCCTGATTGCTGAAGTACGATAGCTTTCCATTATTCAAGACCGCGATCTGCTCCAATCCATTGGCCGTCCACTCCGCCCGCCACTTGTCCGGTCCAATCCACGAGACCGTGTAATCCACATCTACTTTGCTGCCGTCAGGCTTGGGGATTTGCACCTTTGCCACCAGCTTCACCGGACCTTGGTTCCAGATGCCGGCTTGCTGAAACGATTTCGAAAGCAAATCATGCGGATCTTCCTTGCTGCCGGCCAACGCTGCCGGCGCCAGCAGACCAGCCACCACTACCAACGAGAAAAGCTGCCTCTTGAATTGCTTCAATTTGCCTCCAAAAAATATTTCATGCACAAGCTAAACAATCCGATGCGGACCGCGCAGTGCCGCCCGTCACCACGCTACGGTGCGAGCATCACCACGCCCCAACCACCAAACCTCCAGATTATCAGACACCATCCGGCAGCTGCAAAAGTGGTTACCTAAAATCGTCGTGAGCCGCCCCTGTTCCAGCCTCGCCGACCACATCTCGACCACTGTCCGCATTGTGCGGAAATGGACACCCACGCATATCTGCTTATTATCCCATCCGCTCACCCACTCTCCTCGCACTCGTCTAATATGTTCTAAACAGTCTTGCGGAACTATCATCCGCTTCGTCACGTATTGCCTTTCATACTGGTTGGGTATCTTCCATTTCCTGAGAGAGTGTATCTATGAAAAAGTTCCTGCTTATCTTCGCTGTCGGCCTGCTTGCCTGCTGCACAGCGATGGCGCAGCGCCTGCCCGGCGGTGCGTCTCCCGATCACTATTCCCTTGCCGTCAACATCAACTTCCCCAACAACACCTTTGATGGCGACGAGACCATCGACCTCAAGCTCAGCAAACCCAGCACCACCATCACGCTGAATGCGGTTGAGATCGACTTCCATAACGTGACTGCGACGGCGGGCGGACAAACCCAAACCGCCAAGGTTTCGCTGGACGAAAAAAACGAGAGCGCGACCTTTAGCTTCGATAACCAGCTTCCTGCCGGTCCCGCAACCCTGCACATCAAATACACCGGACATCTCAACGATAAGCTTCGCGGCTTCTATCTGAGCACCTACAAAGGCAAGAAGTATGTCGTCTCGCAGATGGAATCCACCGACGCGCGTGTGGCTTTCCCTTGTTTCGACGAGCCGGCCTACAAAGCAACTTTCGATCTGACCGCGACCATCGACAAGGGTGACACCGCTATCTCCAACGGCGAGATCGTCTCCGACACGCCCGGCAGCCGGCGACAAGCACACCATCAAGTTCGCCACCTCGCCCAAGATGTCGAGCTATCTGGTTGCGCTGACGGTCGGCGATTGGAAGTGCGTCTCCGATCACACCGATGGCGTGAAGGTGAGTGTCTGCACCGTGCCCGGCAAAGAGAACCTGGCGGCGTTTCCGCTCGCCGCCTCCAAGGCCTTCCTTCACTATTACGACAGCTATTACGGAATCAAGTATCCGCTGCCCAAGCTGGACAACATCGCCGTGCCTGACTTCCAGGCCGGCGCAATGGAGAACTGGGGCGCGATCATCTATCGCGAAACCGCTCTGCTGATCGACGACAAAACTGCCTCGGTGAACGCCAAGCAGGGAGTCGCCGAAACCATCGCCCACGAAATGGCGCACCAGTGGTTTGGCGATCTGGTCACCATGGCATGGTGGGACGATATCTGGCTCAACGAAGGCTTTGCCACCTGGATGACGCCGCATCCCATCGCCAACTGGAAGCCCGACTGGATGGAAGGCCAGCAGACCGTCTCTCAGATTGATCGCTCCATGGCCGGCGATTCCGTGATGAACACTCGCCCCATCCACCAGGCAGCCGAGACCCGCGCCGAAATCGAGCAGCTCTTCGACGGCATTGCCTATGGCAAGTCGGCCTCGGTGCTGCACATGCTCGAATCCTATCTGGGGCCGGAAACCTTCCGTGCCGGCGTCAACCTCTATCTGAAAGAGCACGCCTACGGCAACGCTACCGCCGCCGACTTCTGGGGTGCCATGGCGCGCGCCTCCAAGAAGCCCGTGGACCAGATTATGCCGACCTTCGTCTTGCAGCCGGGCGTGCCTTACGTCGGGGTCGAGGCCAAGTGCGAAGGCGGAAACACAACTTTGAAGCTTTCGCAGCAGCGCTATTTCGACACGCCCGCTGCCTTCAACCAGCCCGACCAGCAGATCTGGCAGATTCCGGTCTGCGCCAAGGGCATCAACGGCGCTTCCGCCGGCAATCAGCAGTGCTTCCTGCTGACCCAGCGCGAGCAGCAGTTCACCTTGAAGGGCTGCTCGAAGTTTGTCTTCCCCGACTCCAGCGCCATGGGCTATTACCGCTTTGATTACGACAGCGCGGCCCTGCATCAATTGGGCAACGCCGTCGAGACCGCGCTGACGCCGGAAGAACGCATTGCTCTCATGGGCAATGAGTGGGCGCTGATGCGGGTCGGCAAGCACAGCGTCGGCGATTATCTGGCGCTGGGCGCGCAGTTGAAGAACACGCCCGGCTCCGCGCTGCTGGACTCCTTCGGTGACCGCCTCACCGAGATCAACGACCACCTGGTCACCGACGCCGACCGTCCCGCTTTCCAGGCCTGGCTGCGGACGCAGTTCTCTCCCGTCCTGCAACAACTGGGATACAACGGTACGGCCTAGTGACACTCCCGAGCAGAAACAGAAACGCGCGATTCTCTTCGAGGGTCTGGGAATTCTGGGTGACGATCCTCAGGTCATCGCGCAGGCCCGCGTCATGGTGCAGGAATACATGAAAGATCCGAGCTCCGTAGATGGAACCCTGGCGCATGCGGTGATCGCAGTGGCGGCGCGCCATGGCGATGCCCAGCTCTACAACCAGTTCAAAGCGCAGATGCAGAAGGCTTCTTCGCCGGAACAGTATTACGGGTACTTCTACGCGCTATCGCAATTTCCGCAGCCGGATCTAACCAAGGAAACGCTCGATTCCACCCTGACGCCGGCCGTGCGTGGCCAGGACCTTTACATCCTGATCCCGCTGCTGCGTAATCCTAAGAGCCAGGACGAGACGTGGAACTTCATGCAGGCGCACTTTGACGATCTCATGAAGAAAACCGGAGGCGGTCTGGGCGGAGTAGGAATATTCCTCTACGGTGCGCAGAGCTTCTGCGACGCGCAAAAAGCCGCCGCAGGTGCAGCAGTTCTTCCAGCAGCATCCCTTCCCGGGCACCGAGCGCAACCAGAAGCAGGCGATCGAGTCGATCAACAATTGCGTCGCAGCTGCGCGATCAACAGCAGGGACCGCTGTCGGCGTGGCTGAAACAGCAGAGCGACGTAACCAACGCTTCCAACGGCGGCGCAGCAATGACCGCCGGAGCCACGCGCTAACGCCGGGCAGCGCCACCTTAGCAGGCCGCCCGTGAAAGTCGGGCGAAAGGGAATTCAGGTAGAGCTGGCCTTCAGGCCAGCGTCTAGCCTTTTCCCTTCATCCCGAGCCGGCTTCGAGCCGGCGGCATCTGGCCCTTCGACTTGCTGGGCTCTCATTAAACGGCGTCCGTCTGGACGCCGTTTTTCTTGTCGGCGATCACCTTCAGCAGCCGCGCAGCGGCGACATTTGTGTTAGCCGTGGGCGTTAGCCCGCGGTCCATGCAGAAGAACAAAACGAGCCGCGGAGCCGGGGTTCTATCGTAGCGCCTCCTTTGCGCTTGATGGGGTGGAGGAGCGGCGGCACCATCTTCGCAAGAAATTCGTAAAGGCGTATTCACGAAAGATGCGACAATCGTAGCTCTGCTATGTGCCGGAGGTTTTCGCCTTGCTGAACATCACCTTGACTTTGCTGATGGGAGTCGTCGCCTGCTGCGCGCTGTCTGCTCAGAAGCTTCAGCGCCTGCGCTCATCCACACGCATACGAATTCCATTTCGTCGTGAATGCTCCTTTCGAACAAGCCGCTCCGCTCTTCGGCGCAAACGAAGAGCGCAAGTGGGCGCCGGAGTGGAATCCGCAGTTCATCTATCCCGTTCCCGCGCACGACCAGCAAGGCATGGTCTTTCGCGTCGAGCATGGCGATCACTCCGCCGTGTGGATCAATACGGCTTTCGATCTTGCCGCCGGACACATTCAATACACCTACGTGCTGAATGACGCCATGGCAACACTGATCGACATTCATCTCACCCGCGACAGTGCGCAGAAGACCGGCGTGACCGTCGCTCTACGAACGCACCGCCTTGATTCCCGAAGCCAATGAACATGTCCAGCACTTCGCCAAGGGAGATGAAAAGGCCGGCAAGGAATGGGAAGAGGCGATCAACGGCTATTTCGCCAAACTGCGAGGCAACCCAGCTGCCAAAATGATGTGATGGGTCAAAGCGAAGAGCGAAAGGCGAAGAGCGGATAGCGGCCTTCCTACAACTCCCTCCGTCCCTCCATCGCCTTCTGCATCGTCACTTCGTCGGCGTACTCGATATCGCTGCCGACGGGCACGCCAGTGGCAATCCGCGTCACCTTCACTCCCGATGACTTGAACAGCTGCGAAAGATAGGTCGCCGTAGCTTCGCCTTCAATGGTGGGATTCGTCGCCACAATCAACTCATCAACATTGCCTGACTCCACTCGCCTGGCAAGATTGGCGATGCGCAACTGCTCCGGGCCGACGCCATGCAGCGGCGAAAGCGCGCCATGCAGCACGTGATAGACGCCGTTATAGTGGCGCGTCTTCTCAACGGCGCCAATGTTCGTCGGCTCTTCGACCACGCAGACCAGCCGCTGATTGCGCGTCGCGCTGGTGCAATAAACACAGGGATCGACGTCGGTGATGTTATTGCAGATGGAGCACAGGCGAAGGCTGGCCTTCACCTCGCGGATGGCCTCGGCCAGCAGCTCGGCGTCCTCGTCGTCCGCCCGCAGAAGATGGAACGCGAAGCGCTGCGCGGTCTTGCTGCCCACGCCCGGGAGCTTCTTGAACTCCTCAATCAGTCGAGCCATCGGCTCGGCAAATCTCGCCACGAATCCAGCCTCCCAACACGGCGCGCCACAGGGATTTCAATTCAATTCAGAGTGTAGAGCATTTCCCGGTGCGGGCAAATCAATCGGCAGCGAGTCTCGAGCTTGATGGCGGCAACTCGTCCAGAAATCCCGGGTACCCGGCGGCGACTGACGCCCTTAATCCTCCCGGAAAAATGACAACTGTCGAAATTGGTGAAACCCGCAGCGACTCAAATTGCATCTAGGGCGAGAGTTATGTGGGGAAACACCGGCTTTGTCCGAGCTACACTGACAGAGCTTTTTTTGGCGTCTGAAGCATAGCTTGTTTTTAGCACTCAGGTGCCCGGTTGACGGCTTAGCGACGGAATTGCCAAAAAAACGTTCTACCGCCCTTGATGCAGGCCGCATCGGGAGTTGATAATACGGGCAAGCTTGGGGTAGTCGTAGTTCCGCCGTTGGCATGTAACAAACTGTCTGGTTGAAAAGACCGCTTACGCCGTGAGAGTTTTCACCCCTATCGGCCGTCTTTGCAATTTATCCACTCGTGCGTCTGTCTGCGCCGCACCTTCCTGGTGCATGTACCTCTGATCACTGACAAACAGAAGAATCATCAATTCCACTCGAAGAAGAGGAAGATTATTATGCCTGTCACTCGCATCGATTTCCCTATTGACGAACTGACGCGTCCTCGGACCGAGGAAGAGATTCAACGCAAGCTGGCGCAGGAGCGCGCCCGGCTGGAGAGCATGATGGGGCTGGACAGCCGTCCGGTGCGCCACTTCAAGCGTCCCGTGGAGCGGCCCTTCGGCGCCGAGGAGCGCGGCAAGGTGACCATCCTCTTCGGCGGCCTCACCTGGAAGCACGAGCGCGTGATCCAGGCGGTCTTTCAGGGCTGCGGCTATCGCTGCGAGGTCATGCCCGTGCCCAACGTCTCGGCCTTTCAGCTGGGCAAGGAATACGGCAACAACGGCCAGTGCAATCCCACCTACTTCACCGTGGGCAACCTGGTGCAGCACTTGCAGACGATCGAGCGTGAACGTGGGATAAGCAAGCAGGAGATCATCGACAACTACATCTTCTTTACTGCCGGATCCTGCGGCCCGTGCCGCTTCGGCATGTACGAAGCCGAGTACCGCCTGGCATTGCAGAACGCCGGCTTCGACGGCTTCCGCGTGCTGCTCTTCCAGCAGAATGACGGCGTGAAGGCCGCCTCCGGCGAAGCCGGACTGAAGTTCACCGTCGACTTCGGCATGGGCATGTTCAACGCCCTCAACCTCGGCGACATCATGAACGAGATGATCTACCGCATCCGTCCTTACGAAGTGGAAAAGGGCAAGACCGACGCGGTCTTCGAGTCCTCCGTCGACGACGCTCTGCACCATGCTGCGCGAGCGCAAGCCCTTCGAAGATCACGAAGACCTGCCCGAGTGGATGGCGAAGAAGATCCGCGCCAACAAAGGCAAGAAGTGGGAGGTCTGGGTGAACTCGCTGCTGAAGGTTCGCGAGCAGCTTTACGGCGACCCTTATAAAGATGCGCTGGCCGCGGTCCGCGAGCAACTGAACACCATCGAGGTCGATCGCCTGAAAGTGAAGCCGGTGGTCAAGATCATCGGCGAATTCTGGGCGCAGATCACCGAAGGCGACGGCAACTTCCACATGTTCGAGTTCCTGGAGCGCGAAGGCGCGCAGGTCCTGGTTGAGCCCATCGGCACCTGGGTCATGTACATGATGTACCAGGTGAAGGCGCGCGCTGCGGCCCGCCGCTCGCTCGACGCTCCCTACAAGCACCCGAAGTGGTACGAGCTGAAGAAGCAGGCGGCGAACGAATGGAAGTTCCGCTCGAAGCAGTGGATGATCGCGCGTCGGCGAGCGCATCTACGCGCGGCAGTATCAGCGCGCCGTGCGAGGGACTGGGCAACATCGCCCACGAACTCGTCGACCAGAAGACGATGGCCCGACATGGCCAATCCCTTCTACAACGAATTCGCCCGCGGCGGCGAAGGTCATCTGGAAGTCGGCAAGAACGTTTACTACACCAAGAACCAGCTTTGCCACATGGTGCTGGCGCTGAAGCCCTTCGGCTGCATGCCTTCCTCGCAGTCCGACGGCGTTCAGTCGGCCGTCGCCAATCACTTCAAGGAGATGATCTTCCTGCCCATCGAAACCTCCGGCGAAGGCGAGATCAACGCCCACAGCCGCGTGCAGATGGCGCTGGGCGAAGCCAAGGTCAAAGCCCGCATGGAGTTCGAGCAGGTCCTGAAGTCGACCGGCAAGCGCCTGGACGACATTAAGGACTACGTCGCCGAACATCCCGAGCTGCGCAACGTGTTTTATCCGGTGCCGCATCGTCATGGTTATGCCGGCGTCGCGGCCAACTTCGTGCTGCACGTCAGCGACCTGATGAACGGCAAGAAGAAGCTGGCCCGGGTACCGGCGCCAGCCGTCGCGCAAGCTGGCTGCGTCGCCCGCGTTCGGCGACTAAACGCAGCTTGCTACCAGAAGCTGGTGTCTTGTATCAGGGCAACGCTTCAGAGTCTGAGTGCGAACTAGAATCTGCGTTTCGGCAGTGGAGCAGAAAGCCGAAAATCGAGCGCCGTAGGCGCAAAAATAATCTAGCTCGGCACGCAGCGTAAGCGGAGTGCCGGGTGGGCTGCAATAAGGAATTGGAGTCCCGCAGGGACGGCATATTTCAGCCCAGCACAATTTGGATCACAGAAAGGAAGAACGACTGCATGCCAGAGGTGCAGGTGCCCGAAGCGACCCAGGCCGCCCCTAGCTATCGTCTGGATGTCGAATTACACGAGCTGCTGATGAAGCCGCCGGAGCAGCCGCGCCTGCTTCCGCCGCCTCCCAGCGGCAAGGAGCAGACGCTGCCCACGCCGGTCTTTCCGCAGCATCCCGAACTGATGAACGCTCCCGACGAGGACTACTTCCCCAAGTAACGGCAAGCGCTCGTGGTCTGCCAAGCACATCTATCGCGCCATGCGCGGCTGGGCGTTTCCGTGGATCCGCTCGCGCGTGCTGCCCGGCGATTTCCACCCCATCATCGCGTACCTGTTCAACGAGTGGAAGTGCAACCTCGACTGCCACTACTGCTGGGCCTTCGACAACAGCGTGCGCGGCATGACCGAAGACACGGCCAAGCGCTCGCATCGACTGGCTGCGCGACTCGGGCGCAGGCGTGCTGGCGCTGATGGGCGGCGAGCCGCTGCTGCGTCCCGATTTCGCCCACAAGATCATCTACTACGCCGTCGAAGAAGGGCTTCTGGGTCTATCTGCCGACCAACGGCCGGCTGATGTGGCCCAAGGTGATCGACAAGATCGCCGATGCCGGCGTCGGAGTCGTCAACCTTGCGGTCGATGCTTGGGACGATGTAGCCGGCCGCGGACTGCCCAAGGCGATGGTGCCCATCCGCAGCCACTTCGATTACCTGGTGAAGAAGCAGTACAAGTACGGCTACTCGGTGTTCCTGAACATCAACATCTGCGCCAACAACATGGACGATGTGCGCCAGTTGACCGAGCTGGCGCACGACAACGGCATCGCCACCGACTACCACATCTGCGAGTCGCCGATGACCGAGCAGCCGCATTTCAAGCACCTGTACTCGAACCCCACGTTCATCCGCGAGGAGCACCACGCCGCGGCCGCCGAGTTGATCGACTGGCTGATTGAGAAGCAGAAGTCCGGCTATCACATGGTGAACTCCGTGGAGCGCCTGGCGCAGATGAAGAACTTCATGCAGGGCGACTTGCACGACTGGGGCTGCCGCGCCGGACACAACTCGCTGATCGTCCGCGTCGACGGCACGCTGGCGCCGTGCTTCCCCATGTACTCGGCCGGATACGACTGGGGCACCATCGAGAACCACAAGTTTGAAACCAAGCAGCTCAAAGAGATGAAGAAAGAGTGTCAGAAGAGCTGCTTCTCGACGCTGAATCACATCCTCGCCTTCTGCTACAACGACAAGCGCGTGATCGAGTGGTTGTTCCGGCAGGCGAAGCATGGGTTCAGAAGGGTTGAAGGCAACTTCGGCGGATTAGGTCGGAAGGTAAAGCGGCTGCGTTTAGGATCCTATGTGAGGCGACACTTTACGCGTTCCGGGCAGCTTGAGGTAGCGAACTCCGGAGCCAAGCGCCGGAGGCGCGAGATCAGGTTAGCCCAGCGCGTTGCAAGCGCTGGGTAGGACGCAACAATGAAGATCCGAGTCCCGTAGGGACGGCACTAAATTTGCGCAACCAATTGGACGTACGTACTGAATAACAGAAGGGGACTAAACCCCTCAGGATTTGGGAGGTCAAGTGAGTCATTCTCACCAGCACGGATCGTGTGAGCACGGCCCCGAGAAAGTTGACGTTCAGCTCGACGCTCTGCTGAATCCCGCGCCGGTGGCGGAATCCCTGCCTGCGCGCATTCTCGCCAAATCGCGCGAGGTCGCCGCGCAGTCCGGCCGCAAGGCGGTTTACACGGTCGGCATGGACGTGGGCTCGACCACGGTGAAGGCCGTCGTGGTCGAGGCCGAAACCGACCAGATGATCTGGCAGGACTATCAGCGCCATGAGACCAAGCAGCCGGAAAAGCTGCTGGAATTCCTCAAGCGCATGCAGGACGAAGTCGGCATCGCGCCGCACAATTGCCGCATCTTCATCACCGGCTCCGGCGGCGGCGCGCTGGCCAACCTGGTCGGCGCAAAGTTTGTGCAGGAAGTCACGGCGGTCTCGCTCGCCGTCGAGAAGCTCCACCCCGAAGTGAACTCGGTCATCGAGCTGGGCGGCCAGGACGCGAAGATCATCGTCTTCAAGGAAGACGAGAACACCGGCCGCAAGAAGAAGATTCCGTCGATGAATGACAAGTGCGCCGGCGGCACGGGCGCGGTCATCGACAAGATCAACGCCAAGCTGAAGATTCCCGCCGCAGAGCTCTGCGATCAGGGCTACACCGGCATCAAGCTGCATCCCGTCGCCGGCAAGTGCGGCGTCTTCGCCGAGACCGACATCAACGGCCTGCAAAAGCAAGGCATTCCTCCCGACCAGCTCATGGCCTCGCTCTTCGATGCCATCGTTCTTCAGAACCTGACCGTTCTGACGCGCGGCCACACGCTGCGCCCGCACGTGCTGCTGCTCGGCGGTCCCAACAGCTTCATCCGCGGCATGAAGGAAGCCTGGCAGCAGAACATTCCTCGCACCTGGGAAGAGCGCAAGGTCCAGATCCCCGAAGGGCATGAAGCCGGAAGATCTGATCAAGGTCCCGGAGAACGCGCAGTACTTTCGCCGCGCTGGGCGCGGTCGAGTTCGGCAAGGATGAAGAGGCCGAAGTCGGCATCTACATGGGCACCGAGTGCCTGGAGGACTACATCTCCGTCGGCCGCCAGGCGGAGAAAGCGAAGTCGGGCGCTGCCGGCCTGAGCACATCCGATGAAGAGCTGGCGCAGTTCAAGGAGAAGTATCGCGTTCCCGAAATTCATCGGCGCGAAGTTCAGCGCCGGGCGAAACCGTTCGCGGCTTCGTCGGCCTCGACGGCGGCTCGACCTCGACCAAAGCGGTGCTGCTCTCCGAGGGCGGCGACGTGATGTGCAAGGCCTATCAGCTTTCCGGCGGCAATCCCATCCAGGACACCATCGACATGTTCGTCGCTCTGCGCCAGCAGGTGGAATCGCAGGGCGCGACGCTGGAAGTCCTGGGCGTGGGCACGACCGGCTACGCCAAGGATGTCCTGAAGGACGTGTTGAAGGCCGATGTCGCGCTGGTGGAGACCGTCGCGCACACCGAGTCGGCGATGAAGTTCTACAAAAATCCGCACGTCATCGTCGACGTCGGCGGCCAGGACATCAAGCTGATCGTCCTGAAAGACGGGCGCGTCAAAGACTTCAAGCTGAACACGCAGTGCTCCGCCGGCAACGGCTACTTCCTGCAAGGCACCGCCGAATCGCTGGGCTACAAAGTCGAGGAGTACGCCGACATCGCGTTCTCGGCGGGAACCATGCCGATCTTCGGCTACGGCTGCGCGGTCTTCATGCAGTCCGACATCGTGAACTTCCAGCGCCAGGGCTGGCGCGGCGAAGAGATCCTCGCCGGACTGGCCAACGTTCTGCCGAAGAACATCTTCCTGTACGTCGCCGGAATTCCCAACCTCGCCAAGCTGGGATCGAAGTTCATCCTGCAAGGTGGGACACAGAAGAACCTGGCTGCGGTGAAGTCGGAGGTGGACTTCATCCACTCGCACTTCCACGGCGCCGGTCAGGAGCCCGAGGTCATCGTCCACGAGCACTGCGGCGAGTCGGGCGCGATCGGCGCGGGCGTCGAGGCGATCCGTATCTACAAGAACGGCCATCGCACCACCTTCATCGGCCTGGACGCGGTCGCAGAAGATCGGCTACAAGACCACGCGCAGCGAAGACACGCGCTGCTACTTCTGCAAGAACAACTGCCTGCGTACCTTCATCGACGTCAACGTCGGCGACGGCAAGAACGAGGCGCTTGAACCCGCGTCGCCGCTGCCGGTCTTCAAGTCGAAGGTCCCGCTGCAAGCCGGCGAGCGCCGCCTGATCATCTCGACCTGCGAAAAAGGCCAGGTCGAGGACGTCGGCGCCATGCGCGGCATCAAGGCCGGACTGGACGCGATCAAGAAGGAGAACCCGAACTTCGTCGACATCGCCGCCAACGAAGTCTGGCGCTCGCGCAATCCGCAGAAGGTTGCCGACCCGCTGCCTACGCCGGGCCGCTGGGATTTTGGTAAGGCCAAGGCATCCGTACAGCAGCGCATCGAGCTGATGAACAAGCGCAAGACCATGCGCGTCGGCATGCCGCGCGTGCTGAACATGTATCTCTACGCGCCGATGTTCAGCGCCTATCTCGAGAGCCTCGGCCTGGAGCCCGAGAACCTCATCTACTCCGAATTCACCGGCCAGGAGATGTATCGCCAGGGCGCGGGCCGCGGCGCAATCGATCCCTGCTTCCCCTCGAAGATCGGCATTCCGCACGTCTACAACCTGATCTTCCAGAAGCACCAGAAGAAGCCGCTGGACGCCATCTTCTTCCCCATGATCGACACCATGAATCAGCCGCTGAAGAACTGCAGCGGCGCCAACGCTTGTCCCACCGTCACGGCGACGCCCAATGCCGTGAAGGCCGCGTTCATCAAGGAAGGCGATGTCTTCAAGGAAAACGGCATTCAGTACCTCGATCCCATCCTGAACATCGACGACAGGAAGCTGCTGACCCTGCAGATGTTCCAGACCTGGGCTCCGCTGCTCGGCCTGTCGGAGGAAGAGAATGAGCGCGCTATCGAGGCCGGCTTCAAGGCCTTCGAGGACTACGATCGCAACTATGCGCAAGCGCGCCCGCGAGATGCTGGACACGCTGGAGCGCGAGAACCGCCTGGGCATCGTCATGCTCGGCCGCGTCTATCATCACGATCCCGGCCTGAATCACGAGATCATGGAGGAGTTCCAGAAGCTCGGCTACCCCGTCTTCTCGCAGAGCCTGCTGCCCATGGATGAGGACATCCTGGACCGGCTCTTCGGCGAGGAAGTTCGCTCTGGCGCAATTACGCACGCGCTCGACATTCGCGACGTGTGGAAGAATGCCTACTCCGGCAGCACCAACATCAAGATCTGGGCGGCAAAGTTTACCGCGCGCCATCCCAACCTGGTGGCGCTGGAGATCAGCAACTTCAAGTGCGGCCACGACGCGCCCATTTACAGCGTGATCGAGGACATCATCGAGAAGTCGGGCACGCCATACTTCTCGTTCAAAGATCTGGACGAGAACAAGCCGACCGGCTCGATCAAGATTCGCGTGGAGACCATCGACTACTTCCTGAAGCGCTATCGCGAAGACCTGCTGAAGAAAGCCGATACCGCGAAGAATCTGGAGGAACAGCTGGCCGAGTACGAACGCTCGCTGCGCATGTCGTTGACGCACAAATCTGTGGCGCGAGGAGGTATGCTGGTTCCCTTCCCTCCGCCGGTGGACGAGCCGCATGCGCGCGACGGCCTCGGGTGACGATTAAAGCTTATTGACCTGGCCGCGGGAAGTGGATGCATAGTTCTTTGCGAGATCGCCACCTCTTTCGCGCGGCCTTGGTTCTGTTACTGTTCGCATCGATTTTTTCCTCAACCGCTTTCGGGAACCCGCCTGTGAGTACGCAGAACGTTCTATATCGCACGGTTCAAGTCGATGGTCTCTCCATCTTCTATCGAGAGGCCGGCCCGAAGGACGCGCCCACAATCCTGTTGCTTCACGGTTTCCCATCCTCTTCGCGGATGTTTGAGCCTCTCTTTGCCCGTCTGTCGGACCACTACCATATGGTCGCGCCGGACTACCCGGGATTCGGTCACAGTGACTGCGCCCGAGCCTGCGGCCTTCGCCTACACCTTCGACCACATCGCCACCGTTATCGATCACTTCACCCAAGCGGTCGGGCTCACGCATTACAGCCTGTACGTGCAGGACTATGGCGGACCGGTTGGCTTCCGGCTCGCTCTCGCGCATCCTGAGCGGCTCGAGAGTCTCATCATTCAGAACGCAGTGGCACATGAGGACGGCCTGGGACCGCTGTGGGCCACTCGCCGCGCGTTTTGGGCTGACCGCGCCGCGAACGAAGCTGCCCTCCGCGCCAATCTGATTTCGTTCACAGCGACCAAGCAAAGGCATCTCGGCAGCGATCCTGATATTGATCGTTACAACCCGGACCTTTGGACGGACGAGTTCGCGTTTCTGAGTCAGCCGCATCAGGTGGACATCCAAAGCGACCTGTTTTACGACTACCGCACCAATGTCGCATCCTATCCGGCCTGGCAAGCTTGGCTGCAGAAGAAACAGCCGCACACGCTGGTGATCTGGGGAAAGTACGATCCATCATTCCAGGTGGCTGAGGTGCTGCTTACAAGCGCGATGTGCCGGCGGCAGACGTGCACATTCTCGACGCCGGCCATTTCGCCATGGACACGCAGGCGCAGCAGGTGGCAGACCTCATTCGTGGCTTCCTGAAGTGAGGTGGACATCGAATCTGCGAGAGCTCTTTCCGAGCCAAGAAGTTGTCGGCCGCGGCCGAGCTGGCTTTATAATTAAATACGACTGTTGACCCTCGGCTTCGCTTAGGGCAGGCTCTAAAGGTCAGATCTACCACCATGCCACTCACCACCGATACTAAGAAGGTGATGTTCGAAATCTACCGCGACGCCGATTACGGCGGGCGCTACAAAGTGGTCTACTTCACCGAACTCGGCGAGCACGACAAGGAAACCGAGATCGAGAATGCCATGCGCGGCCAGCATATCTTCGACGGATTCCTGCTGCACCGCGAGCGCAACCAGGCCAAGCAGATTGTCGACGAAATTCTCGACCGCCTGAATCGCGGCGAACAGGTCGACGAAACCGCAATCAAGCAAAGCTTGGGACCGTTCCTCGCCTGATTTCGTGACTCCGTGGATTACTTGGGGTGGGGAATGATGGAGAGTATTACATATTCGTCTCCCTCCACCTTAAGGCAAAATCGCCAGTCCCTGGTCACTCTTCCCTGCCACACATCCATACTCTCACTGTATTTCTTGGCATGCAGGGATGGATGCTGAAGATTCGCCAGCAGAAATTGCAGCTGTTTTCCAAAACCCTTGCGAACTGGCTTTGGCAGGCGGACGTAGTCTTTGTCCGCCTTTGCGGTGAAGCGGAGCTTCATGGCGTACGCTTCTTCGCGCGGCGCTTGGCGCGGGTTTCCAGCGCCTTAATCGCGGCCCGTGCGCTTGCGTAGGGACCGTGCGTTCTGCCTTCTCGCAAGTCCTCCAGGGCCTCGGCCAAATGCCGGTCAACCAGGCTCTTAGGAGTGAAGATAATTTTCCCGTCTGCGACGTTGGCCTCCAGCAGATCGCCGATTTCAATTCGCACCTTATCCCGAACATGCTGAGGTATGACAATCTGAAATTTATTTTTTACCGTCACAATATCCATGGTCGCTCCGTTCAATAGTTCAACAGTACAACTCAGCACATCTGGCCGTCAATTCTTTGCCCGCGTGAGATGTTGGGCCCATGATAAAGTCCCAAAGGTAGAGATTCTAAGCTTGGGGCAGCGAGGATTAGCCACCGTGCAGTTCTGCGGCCCATCAAGAGCGAAACCATGATCGTAGCGATGTGGGAGACCGCGAGCGAAGACGAGATCCAGGAGGTCACGAACCACCTGGTGAAGATGGGCTTCGCCGTGCATCGCACCACGGGTGCGCGGCAGAGCGTGCTGGCCGCCGTGGGCAAGCGGATCGACTTCGACACGCGCGAACTCGAAGTGCTTCCGGGAGTACAGACGGTGCATCGCATCAGCGCGCCCTACAAGCTTGTAGGACGGCCATTTCGGCCTGAGGGCACAATCGTCCGGCTGCCGAACGGCGTTGAGATCGGCGGCAAAGAAGTTGTGGTGATGGCCGGTCCGTGTTCGGTGGAATCGCGCGAGCAGATTTTCACCAGCGCTGAATTGGTCAGCAAGGCAGGGGCGAAAGTCCTGCGCGGCGGCGCATTCAAGCCACGCAGCTCTCCCTATACGTTTCAGGGCCTGGGTCTCGACGGACTGAAACTGTTGCGCGAAGCCGGCGATCAACACGGCCTGATGGTGATCAGCGAGGTGATGGAGATCTCGCAGATCGAGCCGATGCTGCCCTTCGTCGACCTCTTCCAGGTGGGCGCTCGCAACATGCAGAACTTCAACCTGCTGCGCGAGCTGGGCAAAGTCCGCAAGGCGGTGCTGCTGAAGCGCGGTATTGCCGCCACCATCGAAGAGATGCTGCTGTCAGCCGAATACATCATGTCGGGCGGCAACTACAACGTGATCCTGTGCGAGCGCGGCATCCGCACCTTCGAAACCTACACGCGCAACACGCTCGACATCTCGGCGATTCCCATCGTGCACAAGTTGTCGCACCTGCCGATTACCTCCGACCCTTCGCACGGGACGGGCTTGCGTGACAAAGTGGCACCGATGGCGTGCGCCTCAGTAGCAGCGGGCGCCGACGCCTTGCTCATCGAGGTGCATCCCTCACCCGATGAGGCGCTGTCCGATGGCGCACAATCGCTGTTTCCTGAACAATTCTCTGAACTGATGGCGCAGTTGCGCATGATTGCGCCGGCGGTGGGGCGGACGATCTAAGGTTTGAATGGGCGCAGCTTCAGCTGCGGCGTAAGCGACTGGTCAATCTCAGCTTCGGCCGCTGCGGCGGCTCGACTATCGTTCTGGTGATCCAATAGAGCGGGCAGGAATCGTCTGTCGCGGGCTGAAGTGTGTGCGTTAGAACCTGTGCCGTCCCTACGGGACTCCGATCTTTTCCCCGCTTACCCAGGACTCCGCTTCCCACCCCAATTCGCGCAAAAGAAGCGCGAATCGGGGGCCCCGGTTTCGCTCCGTCCTGGGCTAACTGCGTTTCCACCCCTTCGGGGTTCCTTTTTTCGTGTGTAGTACTCCACTGGCGAAGTTAAACTTAGTTCTCCTGCAGACTCTGAACCCTGGACGCGAGGAAACATTTGGTCCGGCGCAGCTGAAGCTGCGCCCCTTCAAATCATGCCGATCCACCAAATCACGATCGTGGGAACTGGCTTGATTGGCGGCTCGCTCGGGTCTGCGCTGCGGCAGGCAGGCTTCAGCGGCACTCTCGTCGGTTGCGACAAGCCCACGGTGCTGGAGATCGCTGCGGCTCGCGGCGCCATTGATCGCGCGGAGGCTGATCTGGAGCGCGCGATTGCCGGCAGCGATGTTATCGTGCTGGCTACTCCCGTAGGCTGCATTCTGTCGCAACTGGAGGCCATCGCGCCGCTCGTGGCACCGGACACGCTGATCACCGACACCGGCAGCACCAAGGAAAAGTTTGTCGAACGAGCGCGTCTCGTGCTCGGCACCAGAGCTGGCAGCAGCGTGCTGCCGGGACATCCCATGGCGGGCAAGGAAGTCGGCGGAATCGAACATGCTGAGCCGGGCCTGTTTCGCGACGCCGTGTGGCTGCTTACTCCGATTGACTCTGGCGTGGCATTCACGGCGCGGCAGCAGGAATATCTGGATTTGCTGAGATCCATCGGCGCTCGCGTGATGGTGCTAGATGCCAATCGGCACGACCGGCTGTGCGCCTGGATCAGCCACCTGCCGCAAATGATGGCCACCGCCCTGGCGTCAGCGTTGCGAGACGAGTTCGGCGATGATGAAGTGTTGGGGCAGATCGGCGGCCGCGCGTTGCGCGAGATGACACGAATCGCGCACAGCCCGTATTCGATGTGGCGTGACATCGCGCTGACCAACACCCAGAACATCGAAGAGGCCATGCTGTACTTCGAGCAACAAATGGCGCACCTGCGCGAGAACCTGCGCGGGCCGGGGTTGCGCGAGATGTTTGAGAGCGCGAACAAGTTCGGTAGGCAGTAGCCAGTGATCCGTGGCCAGTGGCTAGGTTGTCGATGGCCGCGTTGGAGACCGGTTGCTGCAGTGCTTCTGGTTTGTGTCAGGGCACGACCTTGGTCGTGCCGACTAGCGCCTCAAGAGGATTCCTGGGTGCAGTCTGCTAGTCATGTGCCGCCGGCTAAAGCCAGCTCCTGATGACAAGAATAAATGGCTTATCGGCACGACTGAAGTCGTGCCCTGTTATAAAGCAGTCCAAAAGCGACTTTTTCAGCAGCCTGTAAAGCCGTGCCCTGATACAAAACGAAGGTACTGACCTGGAGATCAGCGCCAAAACGAATGATGTTTTGCCCCGACCCACCCCTCCTCGGTACAATCGCCAGTCGGAAGCAAAACGCTTATGCCAATGAACAAGGTAGTTGCGAACGCCGATGAGGCCGTCCACGACATTCAGGACGGGGCCACCATCATGGTCGGAGGCTTCGGCCTGTGCGGCATCCCGGAGAACCTTATCCGCGCGCTGGTGAAAAAAGGCGTCAAGGACCTGCACACCATCAGCAACAATGTCGGCGTGGACGAATTCGGCCTGGGACTGATGCTGGCCGCCGGACAGATCACCTCGCATAAGGGCAGCTACGTCGGCGAGAACAAATTGCTCGAAGAGATGGTGCTGACCGGGCGCATCGATCTGGAACTGGTGCCGCAGGGCACGCTCGCGGAGCGCATTCGCGCCGGTGGCGCGGGGATTCCGGGATTCTATACGCCGACGGGCTTTGGCACCGTGGTGGCCGAAGGCAAGGAGACCCGCGAGTTCGACGGGCGCCCATATGTATTGGAGCGCGGGATGACTGCGGATTTCGCGCTGATTAAGGCATGGAAGGGCGATCGCTGGGGCAATCTGGTTTATCGCAAGACCGCGCAAAACTTCAATCCCATGATGGCGACGGCGGCGAAGGTGACCATCGTCGAAGTGGAGCACCTGGTAGAGCCGGGCGAGATCGATCCTGATCAGGTGCATACGCCCAGTGTTTATGTGCACCGCATCCTTCAGGGAACCGAGTACGAGAAGCGCATTGAGCGCCGGACGGTGCGGAAGGCGTAGACCTTAGGCCGTAAAAGTCGGGAAGCAGATCGTCGGCGTGAAGGCCTCCTCGGGATAACAATTTAGTTAGGGAATGTTACCGGCGCAGCTCAAGCTGCCGCCCTTTCAAGAACAAGAACGCGTCGAGGGTTTCGCAGCTCTAGGCGAGTGGGAGATCGAATGGCCACACCTCCGAACATCGCGAAGCAGAAGGACACCGAGAAGCGCGACCGCATTGTGCGGCGCGTAGCCCGCGAGTTGCGCGACGGATTCTACGTCAACCTGGGCATTGGTATGCCGACGCTGGTGGCAAACTGCGTTCCTCCCGGCATCGAAGTCGTGTTGCAGAGCGAGAACGGCATGATGGGCGTCGGGCCCTTTCCGCTGGCGGGCGAGGAAGACGGTGACCTGATCAATGCCGGCAAGGAAACCGTCAGCGAGCTTCCGGGTACAGCGTATTTTTCCAGCGCCGAGTCGTTCGCCATGATTCGCGGCGGCCACATCGACCTGAGCGTGCTGGGAGCGATGGAAGTGGACGAAGACGGCAACCTGGCCAACTGGATGATCCCCGGCAAAATGGTGAAGGGGATGGGTGGTGCTATGGACCTGGTGGCCAGCGCCAAGCGCGTGATCGTCGCTATGGAGCACACCACCCGCGACGGCGCGGCAAAAATCCTGAAGCGTTGCACCTTGCCTATTACCGGCTTGCGCGTGGTGAACACCATTGTGACCGAGATGGCATACCTCCGGGTAACGCAAAGCGGGTTGGTGCTGGAGGAGATCGCGCCCGGCCTGACGGTGGAGGACGTTCAGCAGGCGACTGCGGCGCCGCTTATCGTGAGCCCGGAGCTGACCACGATGCTGTTTTGACGACAGCTTTGCACTCCGCGGCGATACGGCATTGGCTTCGGGTTTGCCGGCACTCAGACACAATCGCCAACGCAGCGCGCGGCCGGTCTCTCCGGGTGATCGCTTCGCGGAAAACTAGTTGAGAAAAGCGGTTGCCTGACTTAAGATTCGGCAGCCTGCGGGGACGCGCGGTGCAAACTCGCCGGGGGGAATCAGGAAAAATAGAAAGGGAATATGTCGCAAGTCTTTCGTGGTATCTACGGATTCGCAATTTTGCTGCTCGCTACCATACTTGCTGCGCAGGAAGCGCCGTCGAATCAGCCGTCCGTATGGAACGCCAAACCCGGCATCGCCGCGTTCGAGACGGTGGAGAATGGCCGCATCGCGGCAGCTCAGCAGTCCATCGATCAAATTGTCGCAGTCAAAGGTCCCAGGACGCTCGAAAATACCCTTGTCCCCTACGACGAAGCGACACGGCAACTGAATGCAGCCGGCTATTTTGCTGACTTGGTGCAGAAGGTGAACCCGGATGCCGCCTTCCGCGATCGGGCTACGGCAATGTTCGTCAAGGTCAGCGGGGTAGCAACTTCCGTGTCGCTGAACCGGGACGTTTACCAGGCGCTGTCGGCGCTCGACGTCTCCAAGTCCGATGCCGCAACCCGTTACTACGTCCAGCGGCAGCTCTTGGAGTTTCGTTTAGCTGGTGTGGACAAAGACGATGCTACGCGGGCAAAGCTCAAGAAGCTGCAAGATCAGCTGACGGAAGATCAGTCGATGTTCGATCGCAACATCTCCGACGACCCCAAGACGGTCATGGTTTCCAAGGTGTCGGAACTTGACGGTCTGCCGCAGGACTACATCGACAATCACAAGCCGGGGGCAGACGGGAAAATCAAGCTCACGACCAACTATCCCGACCTTTTTCCGGCCCTGCAATATGCCAAGAGTGACACCCTGCGCCGCAGCATGTGGGAAGCGTGGAACACGCGGGCTTATCCCAAGAACCGCGACGTCCTTATCGACATGATGAGGACGCGCTACCAGATTGCGACGCTGATCGGGTACTCGTCGTGGGCCGATTACAATGCCGCCGACAAGATGATGCAGAATGGAGCCAACATCGCGAAGTTCATTGCGGACCTGAATACGGCAGCGCGTCCGGTGGCGGAGCGCGAGCTTGCGATGTTGCTGGCGGCCAAGCGGCAGACCGATCCGAAGGCAACGGAAATCGCGAGCTACGAATCGTTCCGCCTGGCGGAACTGGTGCGCCGTTCGCAGTATGACTTCAACTCCGAAAGCGTTCGTCCTTATTTGGCCTATCCGCAAGTGAAAAAGGGCGTTCTGGATACGGCTGCGACCCTGTTCCACGTTACCTTCCGCCAGGAGATGAATGCGCCTTCGTGGGACCCTGCGGTGGAAACATGGGACGTGATCGACAGCGGCAAAATGATTGGCCGGTTTTATCTCGACATGCATCCCCGGCCGGGCAAGTACAGTCATGCGCAGATGTCGCCGATACTGGATGGGGTGCGCGGCAAACAACTGCCGGAAGCGATTCTGATCTGCAATTTCGCGCAGCCAACCGCGACCGATCCTGGCCTGATGAACTACGGGGATGCGGTGACCTTCTTCCACGAATTCGGCCACCTGATGCATCACATTCTGGGCGGACAGCAGCAATGGGCAGGGATTTCCGGTATCTCCATGGAAGCCGATTTCGTAGAGGCACCGTCGCAGATGCTGGAGGAGTGGATGAAGAGCCCGCAGGTGCTGGCTACGTTCGCCCGCAACTACAAGACTGGCGAGCCGATTCCCGCAGAACTGGTGGCGCGCATGAACCGGGCCTCAGCCTTTGGACGCGCCAACGGGGTGTCGTTGCAGAACGCGCTGTCGGCCATTTCCTACGATCTGTACAAAGAAGACCCCGCCAAGATCGACGTGGATGCAGTTTGTCCCCGCGATTTTCGGCAATACACTTTGTACGTTCCTATTCCCTCTGACGCTCATATGTACGCGTCGTTCGGTCACCTCGCTGGCTACTCATCCGCGTACTACACCTACATGTGGGACAAGGTCATTGCGGAGGATTTCTTCCAGCAGTTTGACCACAACAACCTGCTGGCCGGCGAAGCGCCCATGCGCTACCGTCGGACAGTGCTGGAGCCGGGCGGATCGATGTCGGCCAACGACCTGGTAAAGAATTTCCTGGGCCGTCCGCAGAATACAGTAGCGTTCCAGAAGTGGATGGAAGAAGAATTCCAGCCTGCAGCGCAAGCGCATTAGGTACAAGCTGGGAAATTAAGAAAGGGCGCAATGGCTGCGCCCTTTTTCCTTTGTCTCTGAACTCGCGCTACACCGTAACGCTTACCGGCTGCTTCACTGGAACGGGGACCGGGGTCAGCCATCCAAAGCGGTCTTCGGCGTCGCCGTTGACGATGCCGTAGAACTCCTTGCGAATGGCCTTGGTAATGGGACCGGCGAGGCCGCGGCCGACGGTGATCTTGTCGACGGAACGAATGGGCGTAATCTCGGCAGCGGTACCACTGAAGAACAGCTCATCGCAGATGTAGAGCATCTCCCGCGGAATAACCTGCTCGACCACCGGAACGCCCAGCTCGTGCGCAATGTGCATCACGGAATTACGGGTGATGCCGGGTAGCACGCTATTGCCCAACGGCGGAGTGTAGATACGCTCTTTGTGCACGACAAAGACGTTCTCGCCTGAGCCTTCGCTGACGTAGCCATTCACGTCAAGCGCGATGCCTTCGCTATAGCCGTTGACGATGGCTTCCATCTTGATAAGCTGCGAGTTCATGTAATTGGCGCCGGCTTTCGCCATGGTCGGCATGGTGTTGGGGGCCAGACGCGTCCAGGAGGAAACACAGACATCGACACCATCATCGCAGTCGGGGCCGCCCAGATATTTGCCCCATTCGTAATTGGCGATGTAGACCTCGGTAGGCGAATTAAAGGGATTGACACCAACCTGCCCATAGCCGCGCAGCACGATGGGACGGATGTAGCACGGCGCAACTTTGTTGGCAGCCACCAGGTCCACCGTACCCTGCACCAGATCATCAAGCGTGTAATCCAGCTCGATGCGATAAATCTTGCACGACTGCAAGAGGCGAAGAGTGTGGTCGCGCAGGCGGAAAATAGCCGGCCCTTTAGGGGTGTGATAGCAGCGAATCCCCTCAAACACCGAGGAGCCGTAGTTCACCACGTGGGCCATGACATGAATCTTGGCGTCATCCCAGGGAATGAGGCGCCCATTGTGCCAAACGTGTTCACTTTCTTTTATGGCCATTGTGAGGCTCCTTCAAAAGCGAAGTGAGTAAAGCTTCTGTTCTGTTGCCGCGCCGAGGATTTTGCAAGCCAACCCTAAGTTCCGTCAGGCCCACTGTGCGGCGACCGGGGGGAGCCGCAACCTTCGGAACTCACCTTTAAGGTCAGATTATAGCTGACGGTTACTCCCCTAACGCCAGCGATTTTTGCCTTTTTCCGTGCCTTCGTGACGAATTCCATCCCAATGGATGCATGGCGCGCCGGAATGGGTTCCAGGATACCGGCAGAAAGTGGCAGACGGCGGCGTGCGGCAGATTTCCATCTTCCACTCCGTGCCGCGCGAACCAACTTCCGGCTCACGTTCCCGCGCCTGTGCCGTCTGTTACGCAGGGCGGATTCGCACCTTTTTTTCTGGGAAAAGCATCCAAATAGCGGCTGAGTTGGGCGCTAGGGCTAGCCGGACTGCATGGTATACTTCGGATAAGTCTCACACCGATGATCACCCCCAACAAGTCCAATCGGCGGACTTGCCGGGACTCCGGGTGCGCCAGTCCTAGAATCCTAGAAGATGCATTCCCGGCCGAGTTGAGGCCCCTCGCAAAGCGCTCTGAAGCTTGACGGGGTAGCAGTTGAAGGAAACGCACAATGGCACGTAGTTCGCGGCGCTCTGCTGTTCTAATTCTTTCCATCGTTCTTGCCTGCGGCTGTCTGGGTATGGTGTTTGGCCAGCGGCTGAGCTCCAATGCAGCTTCCAGCAGCGGCGACAACGATGTTCGCGACAGCCTGAAGACCTTTAGCGACGTGTATCGCGTGGTGCAGGAAAATTACGCCGAGCCGGTCAGCCCCGACAAGTCTATCTACAACGGCGCCATCCCGGGAATGCTGCGGGTGCTGGATCCGCACTCGAACTTTTTCGATCCCAAGTCCTACGCGGCCTTGCGCGAAGAGCAGCGCGGCAAGTACTACGGTGTAGGTATGCAGGTTGGTCCGCGCAACAATAAGGTCATCGTGATTGCGCCTTTCGCCGGCGCACCTGCCTACCGGGCCGGCATCCGGCCGGGCGATATCATTATCGCGGTCGATGGCAAACAAACCGACAACATGAGCACCAGCGACGTAGCCGAGTTGCTGAAAGGGCCCAAGGGCACCAGCGTGAAGATTACCGTGCTGCGTGAAGGCTCGGACAAGCCACTCGACTTCACGGTCATTCGCGACGAGATTCCCCGCTACAGCGTCGACGTGCATTTCATGATTCGTCCCGGTATTGGCTACATCCACGTCTCCGGCTTCCAGGAAACCACGGAGAAGGAAGTGCGTGACGCGCTGGACGAGTTTGGCGACATCCACGGCCTGATCCTGGATCTGCGGCAGAATCCCGGCGGCCTGTTGAGCGAAGGCGTTGGCGTGGCCGACCAGTTCCTGAAGAAGGGACAGGTCATCGTCTCCCATCATGGGCGCGCGTCAGCCGAGAAGGTCTATAAGGCGACCCACGGCAACGGCGGCAAGGATTATCCCATCGTGGTGCTGGTAAATCGCGGGACCGCGTCGGCGGCAGAGATTGTGGCGGGCGCGATTCAGGACCATGATCGCGGCCTGATCGCAGGCGAAACCACGTTTGGCAAGGGACTGGTGCAGACGGTCTATCCGCTGTCGGAAAACACCGGACTGGCGCTGACAACTGCCAAGTATTACACCCCCAGCGGACGCCTGATTCAGCGCGATTACAACGGCGTCTCGCTCTACGACTATTACTACAACGACCGCGAGAATGGGGATAGCGCCGTCGGCAATCATGAAGTAAAGATGACGGACAGCGGCCGGACAGTGTACGGAGGCGGCGGCATCACGCCGGACGTCAAGATTGCGAATCCTAAGACCAACAAGTTCCAGGACACCCTGCTGGAGAAGTACGCGTTCTTCAACTTCGCCAAGCATTACGTGATCAATCACACGGTCAACCGGCAGTTCGAAGTTGATGACGCCGTGATGCAGGAGTTCCGCAAGTACCTGGACGAACAGAAGATCACCTTCACCGAAGCCGATCTGGCGGAAAACAACGATTGGATCCGCTCCAACATCAAGGCGGAGCTGTTCATCAACGAATTCGGCCAGCAGGAAGGTATGAGGGTGCACGCCGAAACGGATCCTGAGGTGCAGAAGGGGCTGGATTTGCTGCCGCAGGCCAAGCAGTTGGCCGATAACGCCAAGAAGACCATCGCGCAGCGCAACAGCGCGCGCCTGACGGCACAGCAGAGCGAGGCTGGAGCAAGCAGCAGCCGGTAGGAAAGGTAGCAGTTAGCAGTTAGCAAGAACACGGCTCCGCCGCAGTCAAAAAGCCCGCGCACGCGGGCTTTGCTTTTGGCGCGAATGAAGGAAACCCTAATCAGGTCATAACAAAGCACTGAGCGGCTAAACAGACCGCTGAGAAAGTCAAAAGCAGATCCCTCGTCGGCCTAAAGGCCTCCTCGGGATGACAACTATAAAGGACTTGTGACGGCGCACCTAAAGGTGCGCCCCTTCAAACTTCGCCGACAGGAAGCCGGCCTTAGTAGGCGTTCTTGTGGAACAGGCTAGAGGCCGTCCGGCAGACGATCCGCAGGTCGAACCAGAAGCTCCAGTTCTGGAGATAGTAGAGGTCGTATTCGAAGCGCTTGGCAATGGAGGTGTCGCCGCGCCAGCCATTCACCTGGGCCCAGCCGGTGATGCCGACCTTCAGACGGTGCCGGGTGTCGTAATGCGAAATCTCTTCGAGAAATTTCTTCACGAAATGGGGACGCTCGGGACGTGGACCGACCACACTCATCTCGCCCTTCAGAACGTTGAAGAATTGCGGCAACTCGTCGAGGCTGGTCTTTCGCAGGAACCTTCCTACCGGAGTACAACGGGGATCGTTGGCTGTCGTCCAGCGGGTGGAGCTTTCTGACGACGCATCGGCCTTCATGGTGCGAAACTTAAACATCTTGAAGTGCTGGCCGTTGAGGCCCACTCTCTCCTGACAGAACAGCACCGGGCCCTTTGAGGTGATCTTGACGATGGCGGCGATCACCAACATTAACGGACCCGCAAGAAGCACAACCAGCAGGGAAAAGACCGCATCGAACACCCTCTTCAAGACAAAATACATTGGGGATTCGGCCGGCGAATTGGCCAGGTCCAGCATCTGTAAATCGCCGAACTGGAACAGCCTCTCGCGCAGCACGGGTATATCGCCAATATCCATAATGGCGCGCACCGGCGTGCACAGTGGTTGCAGAGTGCGGAAAAGATCGGACAGGCACGACAGGCGATGTCCGGGCACAGCGATCACAACGTCGTCGAAGGGGATGCCGATGCCGCGCCCGACGTCGGCCAGTTCGAAAACAGGGACATCCACGACAGCGACTTCTTCGTCCTCGGGAACGCGAATGTGGGCCACAACCTTGGAGGCGGCAAAGGGAATGCGGACGAGCCTGGCGGCGGCCCGGCGCGCGTAGGCGTCAGCACCCACAACCAGAATGCGCAGCGGCCGGCGCTGCTGGTGCCAGCCTCGCAGGGCCAGCCGAAAAAGGCTGCGGCTCAGAATCGTGCTGGCCAGCAGGAAGATGGCGCTGACCGCAAAAAACACGCGTGAGAAATTTTGCTGCCGGTAGAAAAACAGCACGCAGGAAAGTACGGCGTAGGTGGTTACACAAGCCGATATGGTCTTCTTCAGCCCGGTGTATTCCTGGAAGAGCTCCTCGATATCACAGAGCCCGCAGTTTTCCGCCGCGATGGCCCACACCAGACTTGCCACCAGTAACACGCCGCAGTAGAAGCGGGGGTCATACTCAGTTTGGGAGAGCACGGAGCGGAGGGGGACGAACCGGATATAGGCTGCGGCGGCAAAGGCCGTAAGCGGCATCAGGTAGCACGACAACCGCAGATAGAAGCGCAGAGAGTTCAGACGCAAGGTCATGACGATCGTCTCCCGGGGACCCCAAAACACCGCTGCCAATATGGGTTGGCGCCCACCGAATGCAAAAGCACCAGGTACGGCTCGCCCAACCGCAGTTATCTGTTTCTAACCTTGGGAGCGCGAAAGGTCGTAGTCGACCAACCCGTTCGCCACTACTGCATGCGAATTCCCTGATATGCAACAAAGGCTGTGCCCTGAGAGGGACAACCCGGCGGCCATTTGCTTGTTACGTGTTTTGCTTCGGCTAAGTTGTCAAGAAGCTTAGGACATCAAAATCTCTCCGTCAAGTGAAAACTGGCGCGTCGCCAGGGACTTCGAGCGTCCGATATGCAACAGGAAACCGCCGGCTGACAAAAGCTATAATGGATTCTCCCATGAAAGCCTACGTTTACGTCTCGCTCAAGAAAAGCGTTCTCGACCCACAGGGCAAAACCATTCACGGCGCGCTGAAGAAGATGGGCTACCGCGGCATCGACGATCTGCGCCAGGGTAAGTATTTTGAGATCGTACTCGACAACAGTGTCAGCCGCGAAGACGCGCAGGCGGAGATCGAGCGCATCGCCCGCGAAGTGCTCACCAATCCGGTCATCGAGGAATACAGCTTCAAGCTCGAGGGGTGACGCGGTACTCCGAAGAAGCTGGCCCATCCCTGCACCTGGGACGATAACTTGAGGGCATACCGCACAGGTGATTAAGTGACGGACTTCCCGGGTCCGGAACCCCGCCAGATCCGCAGCACCGTGATAGGTGTTTTCGACAGCTACTAATGGTCCAGTATCGACTGCCCCGTCTCCACGATCTGCGCTATAGCGGTTTTCCGACAGCTACCAATGGGCCTGGATCGCCTGCCCCGCCTCAACGATCTGCGCTTTGCGTACTTGGCCCTTGCGGTCACGGATGAACATGTAGCCGTTATCAACGCGACAACGTATCTGCTGTCCTGAATTCATCTCCACCTCAGGCCCAGGCCGCGCAATCTCATAGTTCACTCTTCCCACCCGAACAAAGTACAAAATGTCCTTGGGGGACGTAGCCGAGGCGTGCGAATCCGTCTCGTTAGCCCACATCGTCACGTCGCACGTTCTGTATGACTGGGCAAAAACCGGATGAAGCGGTCAGCAGCACAAACCAGGCGCAGATGCGTTTCATAGCCGTAAGTCCTCCGCTAGCGGAACTTCATAACACCAAAATTATTGTTTGGCGACTCCCTGCCGCGACAATCTTAGCCTTGTGCGACAGCGTTATTGTTGCCGAATGTCGTGGGAGTCTCTGGGTAGTTACCGCCGCTTTTTCCTATGGCGTTGCGGATTCGGTGGAGGGGTCGCAGGCCGATTAGTGTGCCTAAGGAGCCGGCGGAATTTCCTCCGCCCAATTACGGAATGCAGCGCCGTCGGACTCGGCGTCCTTGCGAATCGAGGCAATCCCTGTAACATCTAATCAGCTAACATTACAATTCAGGCATTCGTCTCTCGTGCGTCTCCGTCTGATGTTGGGACAGCTCAAAGGGGGCTCGGTATATGTGTGGCATTGTTGGTTATGTAGGACCGAAGCGGGTTGTGCCGGTCATCATCGACGGTCTGCGGCGGCTTGAATATCGCGGCTATGATTCCGCCGGCATCGCCGTGGCCGGTAATGGCGATGGCCTGCAGATACGCCGCGCCGAGGGCAAGCTGCGCAATCTGGAAGAGGCGATCCGGCTGAAGCCGCTCGACGGAACCTACGGCATCGGTCACACCCGCTGGGCCACGCACGGCCGTCCCACGGAAGAGAACGCCCATCCTCATCGCGACTGCACCGGCAAGATCGTCGTCGTCCACAACGGCATCGTGGAGAACTACGTCAGCCTGAAGAAGAAGCTGATCGACGAAGGCCACAAGTTCGTCACCGAGACGGACACTGAAGTCATCGCCCACCTGGTCGAGAAGAACCTGAAGGCCGACGGCAATGGCCATCGCGTTTCGCTGGAAGAAGCGGTGCGCAAGACCGTGCAAGTGCTGACCGGCGTCTTCGCCATCGCGGTCATCTCGTCGGACGAGCCCAACAAGATTGTCGCGGCGCGCAATGGGCCGCCAGCGGTCATCGGCCTGGGCAAGAACGAATACTTCGTTGCCAGCGACGTGCCGGCGATTCTCTATCACACCCGCGACCTGTTCTTTCTCGCCGACGGCGACCTCGCCGTCATCACGCCGACGGGCGTGCAGCTTAGCGACTTTGAAGGCCGTCCCATCACCCGCGAGGTGCAGCACATCACGTGGGACCCCATCATGGCGGAAAAGGGCGGCTTCAAGCATTTCATGCTGAAGGAAATCTACGAGCAGCCGCGCGCCGTCCGCGACACCACGCTGGGCCGCGTCTCGCTCGATTCCGGCAAGGTCTTTCTCGACGAGATGGACATTACCGAGGACGACTTCCGCAAGCTCAGCAAGGTTTATATCGCCGCCTGCGGCACAAGTTGGCACGCCGCACTGGCCGGCAAGTTCATGATCGAGCGCCTGGCCAAGCTGCCGGTGGAAGTGGATTACGCCAGCGAGTTTCGTTATCGCGATCCGCTGACCGGCCCCGGCGATCTGTGCATCCTGATCACGCAGTCGGGCGAAACGGCAGACACCATCGCCGCGCTGCGCGAGTCGCGCGCGAAGGGCGCCAAGACGCTGGGCATTTGCAACGTCGTGGGCTCCATGATCGCGCGCGAATCCAACGGCACCATTTACACCCACGCGGGTCCGGAGATCGGCGTCGCCTCCACCAAGGCGTTCACGGCGCAATTGACGGCGCTGTTCCTGTTCGCGGTCTATCTCGGGCAGCTTCGCGGCACCATCGATGCCGACCACTCCAAGAAGTTGCTGGAGGACCTGACCCTGATGCCGGGCAAGCTGGAAGCGCTGCTGGCGCACGATGAGGAGACGGAAGATCTGGCCAAGGAATATCACCGCGCCCACGATTTCCTTTTTCTGGGACGCGGCATTCACTATCCCATCGCGCTGGAAGGCGCGCTGAAGCTGAAGGAAATTTCCTACATCCACGCCGAAGGCTATCCCGCAGGCGAGATGAAGCACGGGCCGAATGCGCTGATCGATGAAGACCTGCCGGTCGTGATTCTTGCGACGCGCGATGTGAATGATCCGGGCTCGGTGCTGCGCTACGAGAAGACGCTGTCGAATCTGAAGGAAGTGAAGGCGCGCTCCGGCACGGTGATAGCGATTGCGACCGAGGGCGATGAGGAGATTCGCGAAGCCGCCGACCACGTGCTGTATGTGCCCGACGCGCCGGAGTTGCTGGCGCCGATTCTGGAAGTGGTGCCGTGCCAGTTGCTGGCGTATCACATCGCAGTGCGTCGCGGGTGCGATGTGGACCAGCCGCGGAATCTGGCTAAGTCGGTTACGGTGGAGTAGGAAATCGCAAGAATGGCGATTGCGCGACAATTTTCAATTGTCATTACGAGCGCCCGGCATCTGGGCGCGAGGAATCTGCTTTTCGTTGCTGATGAAGAAAGCGGATCCCTCGCGGGTTGAAGCCCGCTCGTGATGACAAATCGAGGGAACTGCAACGGCGCGGCTGAAGCCGCGCCCCTTCAGCCCTGCTTCACGAACGTCAGCGAGGCCGAGTTCATGCAGTAGCGCAAGCCGGTGGGACGCGGACCGTCGTCGAACACGTGACCCAGATGGGCGTCGCATTCGGTGCATCGGACTTCGTCGCGCGACATGCCCAGGCTGGTGTCGCTGTCGGTCTTGACGTTCTGCTTGGCGATGGGCTCCCAGAAGCTCGGCCAGCCGGTGCCGGAGTCGAACTTGGTGGCCGAGCTGAACAACGCATTCTGGCAGCACACGCAGCGGAAGATGCCTTTGGCGTGCAAGTCCCAGTACTGGCCGGTGAAGGCGCGCTCGGTGCCAGCCTGGCGCGTGACGTTGAACTGCTCGGGCGTCAACTGGGCGCGCCATTGGGCCTCGGTCTTTACCACCTTGGGCACGCGCTTGGGGCCAATCTTCTGGCCGTCATCTTTGAACTCGACAACTTCCACATAGTCGGTTGAGGCCGGTGCGGCCTCGGCTTCGGTGCGGTTAAACAGGCTCATAAACGCGACTCCTGAGAAGGATAAGAAACTGGTTTTCAGAAAATTTCTTCGGTTCGTCATAGTGTACTCAGTTCTTGCCAATCTGCGGGCCCAGGGAGTTTGAGCGGGAAGTGTGCCGTCCCTACGGGACTCAGTTATTTCTCCACTCTACCCAGGACTCCGCTTCCCACCCCAATTCGCGCAAAAGAAGCGCGAATCGGGGGGCCCGGTTTCGCTCCGTCCTGGGCTAACTGCAATTCCACCCCTTCGGGGTTCTCTTTTCGCATGACACATTCGATCGGCGAACCAAACTTAGTTCTCACGCAGACTCGAGTCCGGAGACTACGACCGCTTCGCGCTGGGCTATGATGTTCCGTCCCGCTTCGCGGGGCTCGATTTGCAGCTTACTTACTGATTCCGATAAAGCTGCGGATACATCTGCTGCAGGTTGGCGACTTTGGGCAGATCGAAGCGCGCGATGTACGGGTTATCCGGATGCAGCGCCGCATAATTCTGGTGATAGCCCTCCGCGGGATAGAAGCCCTTCAACGGCACCACCTGGGTGACGATCTTGTGCGAAAAGATCTTCGCCTGCTCCAACTGCGCGATATAGTCATCGGCAATCTTCTTCTGTTCGTCGTTGCCGTAGAAAATCACGGAGCGATACTGCGTGCCCTCGTCGGGATACTGATGGTTCAACTGGGTGGGATCGTGCGCCACCGACAAGAACACCTGCAGCAGCTGGCCGTAAGTTATCTTGGACGGGTCAAAGACGATCTTCACCGACTCGGCATGATTGGTCGTACCGGTGCTGACAATCTCATACTCTGCCGTTTTCGCGGAGCCTCCGGAATAACCCGACGTGGCCGAGACCACGCCTTTGACGTGCTGGAATACAGCCTGGATACCCCAGAAGCAGCCTCCCGCGACCACCGCAGTCTCCTGGCCTGGCGCGCTGGCCAGAGGCTCATCCACGGCAGGTTTGGGAAGCGCCATCACCTTCTCGCTCGCAGCCACATAGCTGCCAGAGCCGCGCGTCACGATCCCAACTGCCACCGCGGCCATTGCCGCCGCCAATGTAAAACGTAACCAGTACTTCGACATAAGTTTCCTCGCCTGACCTGATGGCCCGACCATCCTCAACCGATTAGAGTCGCAAACCGCCGGAAGGTTACAAGGCAATCCGCCGGAGCCTGCCGGGCGTTAGGGATTGGGCCATCAAATAGGGTACGCAGAAGTGAGGCGATCGGATTTCGAGCCGCCTGCTTTCAAACCTGGATTCGGCGAGACGCACAAAACGCCGCATCACTTCAACGGCTGTTTGAATTGGTCGTCAATTTCAATCTGGTAGCCGTTGGCGAGGCGGTTGCTCTCATTGGCCATGCCGACCACGGACATCAGCTCATGAAACATCTCCGGCGTCATCCCCTTGTTGCGCGCCGCCGCGGTGTGCGAGGCGATGCAGTAGGGACAGCCGTTGGTTACGCTGACGGCAACGTAAACCATCTCCTTCACGAGCGGGTCGAGCGCGCCGGGCGCCATGATCTGCTTAATGTCCTGCCAGGTTCGCTGCAATAGCGCCGGATCGTTGGCCAGGGCCTTCCAGAAATTGTTGATCCAGTCGGTCTTGCGGGTGGCCATGATGTCGTCATACACCGCCCGGACTTCAGGGCTGGCGTCGGCGTATTCGATGAGTCCAAATGTTGCCATAGAAAATCTCCTTCACCGCGGAAGCACGGAGATCACGGGAACTTCTTATTCTTTGTCTTCCCCGTGCACTCCGTGCTTCCGTGGTGACAACGATTATTCCACTTGCACCTTCTCGCGATATGCCGCTATCTGCACATTCCATCCCAGGGCCTGAGTCATGGCATCGCGCAGTTGTGCAGCGGCGGCCGGCTCGCCGTGCACCAGATAGGTCACGCTTGGCGCGCGTCGAAAGGTATGCAGCCACTCCAGCAGTTCGGGAGTATCGGCGTGGTCGCTGAACTGCTCCAGACTGGCCACCTGCGCGCGAATAGGAATTTCCTGCCCGAACATCTTTACCTCCGGCGCGCCATGCTGGATGGTGAAACCCCGCGTGCCTGGGGCCTGGAATCCGATGAACAGCACAAGATTCTTGGGATCGGGCAGACGCAACATCAAGTGATGCAGGATGCGTCCGCCGGCGACCATGCCGCTGGAGGAGATGATAATCACCGGAGACGTTATGTTATTGATCTTCTTGGAATCGTCCTGGGTGACATCGAAGTGGAAGCCGGGCCAGTCGAGCGGGGAGCCGTACTTGGCAATCAGCGCCTTAGTCTCAGGCGTGAACTCTTCGGAGTGCTTCATGAAAATCTGCACCGCCTTGATCGCCATGGGGCTGTCGGCGTGCACAGGCACGCGTGGAACCTGGCCATTCTCCATCAACTCTTTCAGCATGAACAGGAATTTCTGCGTGCGCTCGACAGCAAACGATGGCACCACCACGCTGCCGCCGCGCTGCAACGCCGTACGGATGAGCGCGGCCATTTGCGGGCGAGGATCGTTGTGCGGATGCAGGCGATTGCCGTACGTGCTCTCCATCACCAGCAGATCGCAGTCTTCGCCTTCTGTGGGACCGGAATGGAGAACGTTGCCGGGCGCGATCTCACTGTCGCGCACGCGTCCGATGTCGCCGGTGAAGAGCAGTTTCTTCGCCTTGCCGGCCGAGGTCACCGTGATCTCCGCCATCGACGACCCGAGGATGTGAGCGGCGCGGACGAAGCGGAGCGACAACTGAGGACTAAGCTGTTTGACTTCGCCGAAGTTAACCGGCCGGAAGAGCGTCATGCATTGCTGCGCTTCTTCCATGGTGTAGAGCGGCAACGCGGGATGATGCTTCGAGGCCTGCGTCTTGTTGTAGAACTCCGCGTCTTCTTCCTGGAGATGTCCGGAGTCCGGCAGCAAAATGCTGCACAGGTCGATGGTGGGTGCGGTAGCGTAGATGGGCCCGTGAAAGCCCTGCTTCACCAGGCGCGGGATCCAGCCGGAGTGGTCAAGATGCGCATGGGTCAGGATGACAGCATCGATGGTATTCGCGGGCACCGGCAGGTCCTGCCAGTTGCGCAGGCGCCATTCCTTCTGGCCCTGAAAGAGACCGCAATCGACCAGCACTTGCAACGGGCGCGCGCCGTCGCCGTCGCCGTCAATGTCAACATGGATGAGGTGCTTCGATCCGGTAACAACTCCCGCGGCGCCGAGAAATTGGATGTAGGTCATAGTTTTTGTTTACCACGGAGAACACGGAGATCACGGAGGAATCACAAATCAAGAATCAGAATCGCAAATCAAGAATCACGAATCAGAATCACAATCACAATGATGAATCATAAAGCCTTCGTGAGTTCCGTGTCCTCCGTGGTCAATCTTCCTCTTCGTCATTTCGCGACGGCCTCAACAACAGAAGCCCCGGAGACCGCAGCATCAATTCTCTTTGTTTTTGTTCTTGTCGTCTTCGGGCGGCGGTGGAATTGTCTCCTCCCGCGGCGGCGGCACCTTGTACACATTGTTGCCGGCATTCGCCTCCGGCACACTCCCGTCGTTGACTGTGATTTTATCGGGAGCGACAGAAACCTCAATACGGCCCGTGCCTTTCTGTCCCGCTTTCACCAGAATCCGCATGACCTTTTCGCCCGACGGAGTCTGCACCAGCACCGGGACTTCAGCTCCGGCGCGACCGCGGTCCTCGATGGTCGCGGTCACCAGAAAACTCTTGCCCTCGCTCAGCAACGGACGCGTGTAAGCCGAGGCAACGTGAAAGTCGGGCAGGCCGCGATCGCGATAGACCCAGTCGTCGAAGAACCACTCCAGATCGCGCTTGGAGCTGGCCTGCAAGAGACGTTGCAGATAGGCGGGATCCTTGTCGGCCCCGGAACGATAGGCAGCCATCGCCGACTGCATCGCCGAGTCGCCGAGCATGTCGCGCAGCATCCATAACACGAAGCTGCCCTTACCGCGCAGGTAGATCTCATCGTTGGTGTTGAGCAGGGTGTTGTCGGCGGAGTTCGAGTCCGGCGCCGTCTTTGACGCGGCATCCGGCTTTGGACTCGGCTTGGGATTGGCCGCTTCTTCCGCTCGCACCAGCGGTTCGCGATACTCGTCGAGGAAGTCCAACGCGGCCTGGCGTCCGGAACGGTGCTCTACCAAAACGGTTTGCAGGAGGCGTTCGGTGCCCTCCTGTATCCACGGATGCGGAGAATGGAAACGGGCCGCCACCTGCGTGGGCAACAACAGGAGCTGCAAGGTAGGAGTCGGCGCCGCGCGCAGCGGGGTGAACAGGATGGCTCCGCTCTGGTAGGGATTGGCATCGGAATCGGTCAGCTCGACCACCCGCGCGGGTTGACCGGGTTCGCCCAGCCAATCGTGCAACAGGGGAATCGCTGGCTTCGGCGGCCAGAGCGTAATCGCGGGCCAGCGACGTGTCCTCAGAAAGATGCAACAGGGAAATTGTCGGGCGATCCAGCGACTGATAGTTGGCGATGGCAAAGACCGGGACGCTGTCCTTCATTCCCGTCAACGTTAACGTGTTGCTGAACTCCTTAAGCTTGGCGGTGTTGTTCTCGCCACCCGTGACTTCGCGACTCTCGCCGCAACTGGACACGGCGGCATTCACGGCGATGCAGAGCGATTCCGTACTTCCACCAAGCACGATAATGCGAGCGTTGAACTCGCTGCGGGCATGACGCTCTTTCCAAACGGCGATGGCATCGAACACGGCATTGCCATCGCTCATGTTCACCGCTTCGATGGCCACGGGATACCAAGTGACGTATCCCAGGCCACGCACGGCGGTAAACGCGTCGCTGATCTGGTCCCAATCGTTGCGCGCGCCGACATCGGCGGGAGCCCCCATGCGAGTGAGGCGCGTCGCGTCAGGCGTGATGGTGCCACCGTATTGCACATCCAGCGTGACTGAGGCGGCCGGCGGCACCGCCTTGGGAAGAGTTACGATGGCTTCCGAAAGGCTGCCGGTGTGATCGATGTCGGAAGTGTAATTCTCGCCCAGCCATTGCACCGGCTGATCGTCGAGGGTGATGCTGTTCCAGTTCAGCGACGACGAGACCTGCAAGGCAATATTCTTCTCGGGAGTCTTGGAGTCGTTGCGCAGCGTGAGTTTGCCGGTAACCGCCATGACGTGGGTGGTGCGGTCGATCTGGACTTCGAGCTGATAGCGGGTGATGGTGAAGGCCCGGCGATCGATGGCGTGCGCCAGCGAACAGAAGAATAGAAGGACGATGATTGTGAAGGACCGCATTATTAGTTTAGCGCCGCATTCGGGAGGACGTACATTATGTGCTGCGACCGTTGAGGGTCTGCGTCCGGACCGTTCCGTCCCTACGGGACTTGGGTCAATTCGTGTCGCCGGCTAAAGCCGGCTCGGAGAGAAAAATAAGCGCCTATCGGCACGACTGAAGTCGTGCCCTGTTACAAAGCTTTCGCAAGCGGACTCCTTCAGCAACCTGTGAAGTCGTGCCTTGATACAAGCCTGGTGCGCGGCCGGAGTAGCTTGGCGCAGAATAGGAAACTTCATTGTGAAGATTTCGCCCTTCCGGCAGCCGCACGCCGCTGGCGGGCCAGCTCGAACATCACCACGCCTCCTGCGACCGAAACGTTGAGCGAAGGCACGTGACCGAGCATGGGAATGGAGACCAGGAAATCGCAGCGGCGCCGCACGAGATCGTGCATCCCCTTGCCTTCCGCACCCAGCACGATGGCGCAATGCATGTTGTAGTCCAGCTCGTCGTAGCTCTGGGTGCCGCGCTCGTCGAGCCCGACGGCCCAGACGTGACGCTCTTTCAGCTCGTCCAGGGTGCGCGAGATGTTGGTGACGCGCGCGATCGGCAGATGCTCGGAGGCCCCGGCCGAAGCCTTCACTGCCGTGCCGGTCAATCCCGCAGCTCGCCGCTCGGGAATGATCATGCCGTCAGCGCCGGCGGCGTCGGCAGTGCGAATCAGCGCACCCAGATTGTGGGGATCTTCCACGCTATCGACCACTACCAGGAAGCTGTACTCGCCGTGACGCTGCTCCAGCAGCGTGTCCACGTCGGCGAACTGCTTGCCGGTGGTGACAGCGATGACGCCCTGATGGGTATTGGTGTTGGCGAGCCGGTCGAGTTGCTCGCGCGGCAGGAAGCGCACCTGCACGCCGCTGGCGCGGCAATCGTCGATGAGGCGCTGCATGCGCTGATCGTGACGCTCGCGCGCGATGCCCACATATTCGAAGCTGCGCGCGCCCGACTTCAGGGCCTCGCTGACCGAATGAATGCCGTAGATGACGACCATGTTTGATAGTTAGTGTACGACAGGGGAGGTGCCGGCGTCGGCTCGCGAGAGCCGTGTCGTCCCCGGGGGACTCTGATCTCATTTCCCGCCTACCCAGCACTCCGCTGCGCTACGTGCTGGGCTAAACTGAGTCGTCCCGCAGGGCGGGACGGGAGCATCGTCGCGCACACAGTCTCGCCGGCGCGTAGTGTCCTGGTTTCGGTAGGGACTTCCCTCAGCGGCTAAAGCCGCGTTGGTGAACCGCGCTGACGGCACGGATGAATCCGTGCCCCTTCAAAACCCGACGAAATTGGGACCCTACCCGCCGGCGCGGGCATTTCACGGCGGCTGCGGGACGGGAGCATCGTCGCGCACACAGTCTCGCCGGCGCGTAGTGTCCTGGTTTCGGTAGGGACTTCCCTCAGCGGCTAAAGCCGCGTTGGTGAACCGCGCTGACGGCACGGATGAATCCGTGCCCCTTCAAAACCCGACGAAATTGGGACACTACCCGTCGGCGCGGGCATTTCACGGCAGCTGCAAGACGGGAGCATCGTTGCGCACACAACCGCGCCAACGTGGGCATTTCACGGCAGCTGCGGGAGAAACAGCAGATCGCTGAAGCAGGCTGCATGAGAACAGCGTTGCCCTATTGGACTCCCGACTGCTACTCCCTCACCTCGCTCCAGTTGGAGTCAGGATTGAACTGATTCATGAAAGGCGCCTGGTCTTTGGTGGCGTCGCCCAAGTCCTTCTGGAAGACCATGCGGTCCTGATCGATGACGAAGGTCATTACGCCGGTGACGCCGTATTCAGCGGGATAGGCCACGAAACCAAATCCCCGATTCTGGATGCCGCCTCGGACCCAATCTTTAAGACCACCGTTGGCAAAGTACCCTTGCGTGGTCAACAAGCCGAAGTAATAACCGTGGAAAGGCTTGTGCTGGCTGGGTTGAAGCTTGGCACCTTCGGCGGTGGCAAACGCGACCAGAGGTCCGAGCGAACTCTTGGGTTTGCCGGGAGCATCAGGCCAGTACAATCCGTCTTCCTTGCCCGGATCGCTGATGAACTTACGGGCGTATTGCTTGACCCCATCGTGATCGCGGGAGAAATACTCGTTTTGGGCATAGGCCAAGGCGCCCAGGACGTCGATGGTGGCCAGCTCATTGGCGCCAACCGTGCGATTGCGAAGCTCATTCTTGCCCTCCGCGGTATCGAAGAACCATTGTCCGGACGGCGCCTTTCTGAGGGGTATGGGAAAGGCAGTATTACTGACGTCGACCAGCAGGATTTGGGTTCCGTTTTCCAGCTTGCGCCAGCGATTCACTCTATCGTAGGCCGAGGAAAATCCCGCGAACGAACGTTTGTCCTCTTCGGCATTGCCGGAGGAAAAGACGCCTTTCGAATCAGGGCCAAAGATGTCCAGCATCTGCTGTTGATTATCGTTCTTGGCAGCGAGAGCCACCGCCAGGCCGGCTTCCTCAGGGGTGGAGAATGTCTTTTGGCCGCGCGCCGGCTCGCCCGCCGCAGTGGCGTGATGGCGGCAGGCGGGAAGTGCAATCGTCAGTGCCACCAGGGCGAGAGTCATCCAAGACCGGCAACCCACCATCCCACACTTACGGCTCGCCCCCGACATCATTCTCATCCACCCCTCCCTTGATTTTCGCAACCTTGAACCAGCCACAGGAATCACCAGTGCAATCCGCTGGAGCGGCCTCCAATGCCCCAACCCGAAGCTCCGCCGCGAATGACCCACCCGCGATAGCTGGCGGAACGGTCGCCCCAGCCACCAATCCCGAAGGTGGTGCCGGCCTGAGCGCCCCAACTGCTAAAGGCGGTCAAATTCTGCTGCGGATCGGGCGGGCCCCAACCCAAAGGCCCAGCGGCGTCGGGCCAGCCCCCGCCCTCGCGGGCCCAGGCGCTGAAAACCTGAAAGCCGGGCCTCGGGTTCACGGTACCGCTCACGCTGAAAGCGTGCTTGCTGGCGGAGGTGTCGGCTGCCGGCGGGTTGGTTTGTGGACCGGGCTGAGTGCCCGGCTGGCCGGCGGCTTGCGACCCGAACGGCCGGTTGGCGTCGTCATGGTAGGGATGGTTTCCGTAGTAGACATAGCCGCCATAATAGCCGCCATGCCAAGCGTGATTGCCGAAGTAGGGATAGTTGCGATAGTTCGCCACGCCCTGGTACCAGTTGCAACTCCAGTTGCTCCAGCCCCAGTCGGTGCCCGACAAAGCGCCGACGGCCACCCCGTCACCGAACGCAATCAAGCCATTTTCCGGCATGTTCGTATTGTTGTAATTCGGGGGCTGCACCTGAGTTCCAAAAACTGCTCCCGGGTTGTACTGCGGGACCACCACCATCAGAGGATTTCCCGGCTGTAGCGTGATGATGTCCCCGCTCGGTTGCCCCATCGTCATCTGCGCAGTGGACTTGAGACGTTCTTCCGTCTTGGCCCGGGCGCGCAACGCCTGGACCGCAGCCATCACCGCGGAATGCTGATTGTGATAGGCCTCGCCCAGCTGCGAGGTCCAGACGAGATTGCGCGACATGATGTTCATCACCGCTACAAACGGGGTGAGAGCTTTGACGCTGGGGTCCCAGGGTTGAGCGCTGACTTCCTGGATGAACACGCCCTGCGGGAGATCCATGCTGTGCCCCACCCAGATGTTCGCCACCAGCACCTGGTCCGGATAAGTCGCGGCAACCAGGACCTGCGCCAGCAAAGCGTCGGGGTACAGCGCAACCGGCGCCACCAGACTTTGCAACTCCTCAGGGGTAAGAGGTATGCCCTGGCCCGAGTAGTCAGATCCTGACATTGCGGCGGACTGGTAAAGCGCTGTCCCGCCCGAATCCAGCGGCACGGTGAGCAGTAGCAGCGTAAAACAGAGGACCAAGGATAAAGATTGCCTGCGGTGCCGCACCATCATCCGTTTCTTCTCCCATGAAGGCCTGAGGTTTCTTGTATCTGAGCCGCCGCCAATACGCCGGGGGGAAATCCTCGGTTCATCACTCAATACTACAGTGCCAGAATGTTGCTCATTTCACAAACCGAACCATGCCATGCAGGAGTGGTGCGGGTTCTCAAGTCGCGGCGCGGCACCTCGCGTCGCGCTCTACCGTGTCCTCCGGCTACACTGTAAGGTTCAGCGGTTCCCGGGAAGGACGAGGTCTTCATCATGGCAAGTGGCAATAGTAAGAAGGGGGTGATCGCAATTCTCACCGGAGGCGGCGATGTGCCCGGCCTCAATCCGGCGATTCGTGCGGTCACCATTCGAGCGGTGCGCGAAGGTTACGACGTCATTGGACTGCGGCGGGGATGGGCCAGCCTCATCGACATGGTGCGCGACAAGGATTACGACAACAGCGACAATTTTCAGCGTCTCTCCGAAGAGCTGGTGAATCGCGCCGGACGCACCGGAGGCACCTTCCTGCATACTTCCCGCACCAACCCCAGCCGCATCAGCAAGGACAACGTTCCGCCCCACTTGCGCGACAGCTACCAGGCCGAGCGCAACGATTTGACTCCCGAGGTGCTGAAAAATCTGGCCTGGCTGGGCGTCGACTACTTGATTCCGATCGGCGGCGACGACACCCTCAGCTACGCCGTCCGTTTGTTTCAGGAAGGCGTTAAGGTCGTGGCCATTCCCAAGACCATGGACAACGATGTTCCGGGCACCGACTACTGCATCGGCTTCAGCACCTGCGTGACCCGCATCATCGAGATGGCCAACCGGCTGCGCACCTCTGCCGGCTCGCACGAACGCCTTCTGGTGCTGGAGGTCTTTGGCCGCTACGCCGGATTCACCGCCATGCTGCCAACCATGGCGGGCGCTGCCAATCGCTGCGTGATTCCTGAGTTCAAGTTCAATATCGATCGCCTGACCGAATTGCTGATCTTCGATCGCAACAAGAACCCCAGCAAGTATTCCGTTGTCCTGGTGTCGGAAGGCGCGATGTTTGAGGGCGGCGACATGATCTTCGAGCGCGAGGTGAAGGACGCTTTCGGCCACAAGAAGCTGGGCGGCATCGGCAATGTCATCTCCGAACGGATCAAGGAGCTATCGGCGCGATTCAACGGGGGCAAAGCTCTGGACGTGATGACTCAGAGCCTGGGATATCTGGTGCGCTGCGGCGATCCTGACGCCATCGACTCCATCGTCCCCATGGCCTACGGGAATCTGGCGCTCGATCTCATTCTGACCAATGTCCACGGACGCCTGGTGGTGCTGCGCAATGGCCGCTACGACAACATGCCGATCGAGGTTATCGTGGCCACGAAGAAAGTCGTCAACATCAAAGATCAATACAACACCGAACGGCTGCGTCCGCGCTACAAGAGCTTCGAGATGAAGCCGCTGTTCATCATGACCAGCGATCTGGGATGAAGAAGCAGTCAGCAATCAGCAATCAGCAGTCAGCAGTCAGCAGTCAGCCCGGGCGCCTCACTTAACCCGCTGTTGCTTGCGTGAGATTTTCCCGCATAGTGGAAGAGTTCGGGTGCCCCGGGTCTCGCGCTGTTCGAGACCTGGGCGGGCAGCACACCAACCCACGTGCGTGTCATCCTGAGCGGAGTGAGGCGAAGCCGAACGCAGTCGAAGGACCTCTATCATGGCATTCAACTCGTAGGTTGCTTTGTGTCAGGGCACGACTTCACAGGCCGCTGAAAAAGTCGCTTTCGGCGAGTTTTGAAGGGGCGCACCTTTAGGTGCGCCGTCACAAGCCCTTTATTTCTCCTCCCGAGCCGGCTTCAGCCGGCGGCAGGATCAACGAAAACCCGCTGTCGCCCTCCAACTTTACAAATTGTTCCACGTGGAACATTTGCGAAATATCACAAAGTAACCTGCCAAGCGACTGACAACAAAGAAGCGTCTGCGCTTTGGTGCTAACTAACGAGCGTTCGTTCGGAGCGCAGTTCGGGATCAATAACTTCCCTTCACTCCAGCCGGTTAATGGCCGCGCCACATAGCGGCTGCCCCAGGTCTCGCGCCTTTCGAGACCTGGGCCAGTACCGCGTGCAGCACACCAGCCCACGTGTGTGTCATCCTGAGCGGAGTGAGGCGAAGCCGAACGCAGTCGAAGGACCCCTATTTTTGCCGGGTGCCCCAGGTCTCGCGCTGTTCGAGACCTGGACGACTGCGCCGTCACCCTCGATCCACACTCCCCAGCCGCACCATCGTCTGCTTCAACTTCTCATGCCCCTGCATCACCCGCAGATACTCTGCTTCCGTCGCACCCACCTTCGCGCGGATGATCTCCGCTAGGCGCTCCTCTTCACGGCTGCTCCAGCCTTTGACTTCCGACGCTAACGTCAACACCAGCGCAAAGTCGGCGAACGCGGACTGCTCAAGCGCACTCCACGTGTCCAGATCAATATCAAGCAGTCCAGCCAGCCACTCGCTTGTCTTCTGCCGCATCTTGCCCGGATCGCCTTTGAACTTCTCCGCCATCCGCCGCTGCACCGCAAACCCTATATTGCGAGTCGCGAACCGGTCCCACAAGCCCACGCGGCCCATCTCCGATCTCGTAGAACACATGTTCCGCCGCCAGCTTGCGCAGCGTGCGCGCCGGCGTCCGGTATCCCGGCGTCTTCGCAATCCGCGCCTCTTCCCTTTCCGTCAGCGCCAGCAACTCCGGCTTGCCCGGCCTGAATCCCAGCTTGCGATAGAACCAGAACGCGCCCGACTTGATCGCCTCTTCATTGTCCTGTCCGATTTGATACGGATAAACCGAGAAGCATGTAACGCCCGCAACCTGGTTCAGCAGGTGAAGCACCTTGGCATAAATCCACGCCGTCTCGCCCTCCCGAAAGGCGTAAAACGTGTTGAAGCCAACCTCCATCCACTCGAACAGCCCAATGCCCTCGATGTAGTTGATGGGCACGCCATTCTTCACCGTCAGACCGGCGTAATAGGCGCGCAGCGGCAGACGCCGCTCCGGCGGCAGTCCCCAAAGAAAGATGTGAACGCCTCGTCCCACATCGGCCTCCACCACCTGCTCCGCATCGCCACGGGTTGTCCCATACAGTTCGCGGTAGCGCACCGTGAGCACCGCGCGCACCAGGTCCATCACCTGCTCGCCCTCGCGGCGCGAAAGTTTCCGCACGGAAAGCGGCGGTGCAGACAACTCGGCTTCCAGCGAAACCTGATTGCGACGAATGAGCGGCGATTTATGGTAGTAAGGATCAGGCGGATTGCGCCGCGCCCGCGTCCGGCTCGCACTCGATTCTCCCAACTCCCAGGCGATTTCGATTTTCAACGCGTCGTACCACGCTGTCTTCTCCAGCATGTCGCCGGACGACTGCTCCAGCCGTTGCATCAGCCACGGCAGGATTCGATCGGCACCACTGGCAGCGTTGCTCAGCCATTCAAGATACGGAGTGTCGGCCTCCACCAGGCAATCGTCCGCCAGCAGCGGGACGTACCGCGGCAGGCTGCTCCACACCTGTTTGTATTGCTCCTCCAGGTCCCACTCAACTCGCAGATCGTGGGCAGAATCCGACGCCAGCCAGCGCGCGACCTCATAGGTAAAGGTATCGCGTATTTCCGTGCCGGCGATGCCGGAGAATTCTTCTGAATCGAAGAGATCGAGGTCGGCGTCGGAGTCGCGCAAGCCTTCTTACCTGCTGCCCAATGCCCCCGAGCAACGCTTCTGTCAGGATGACGACCTTGCGGCTTTGAGGAAATGCGCGCAGAAACAACAGCGCGTCGTGAAACGCTATCAGCGATTCTGCGTCGGCGAAGGTTTCGTCTCGCAGCGACGCCAGCAGCTTTCTCCACCCGAGCCGCGCAACCCGGCCCGTACTGACTTCTGGCAGCCTCCAGCTCTGCCAATGCAGCAGCCAGAGCTCGCTTCATGCTTCACCCGCGGCGGCGCCGGCAGCATTCGCGGAGCCGCTGGCCGCATCTTCAGTCTGGGACGAACTCTCCGCTTCCTGCAACGCGACGGTTGCGCCCTCGTCCAAGCTGTGCCGCGCACGGTGTCCGGCTCTCACCGAACCCCAGACGATAAACAGGTTCGTCACCATCACCACCGTGAAGGCCATGGCAGGAAGAAATGCGAAGCTCGCTCCGCGATCATTGACAATCTCCAGCGCCAGGACCGCGGTGACCAAGCCGCGGGGAAGCATCCAGAAGAGCAGCTCGGTATCCTCGCGGGAGACATCCCTTACCACCCAGCGGCTGCCCTGCACGGCCAGGAACCGGGCCAGCACCAGCGCTGCCAGTATGCCCGAGGATGGGAATGATATAGCGCCGGCTGACGAATTGGGCGACAACGCCGAGCAAAACGAAAAAGAAGGAGCGCACCAGAAAGCTGAACTCGGCGTGGAAGGCCAGCAGACGCGCGCCTTGCCGCGTCAGGTGAGGAGTACGCGGCAAATTGGCCAGGGTGACGCCAAAGATCAGGACCGTCAGCAGGCCGCTGCCTTTCAGGTAGTCGCCGGCGGCGTACACTCCCAGCACCACGCCCAGGTTCAGAATATTGGTAAACGGCATGCCAGCCAGCCGCGGGAATATCTTGTACCACGCCCATCCCGCTGCCACGCCAATCAGCAACGATACGACGATGTGATGGGAAAAATCGGTCGCCAACCCGGCTATCAGCGACTGGCTGCCTTCGGTTTTCAGCAGGCTCCCCACCAACAGGACAGCAATCACCTCGCCCAGCGAGGACTCCACGGTGAGCGTTATCTTTACCGGGTCGGGAGTGTCGATCTGCTGTAGCGCGGGAATCACGATCGTCCCACTCGTGCATCCCAGCGCCGCTCCCAGCAGCAGGCAATCCGTCCAACCCAGATGTAACAGTGCCCTGCCCATCAGCGCGATCAGCGCCAGGCTCAATCCGAAACTCAGCACCACCAGCAACAAGCCGGCGGGAAAATAGCGCAGCGCCTGGCGAAGCCGCAGCTCCAGTCCGCCCTCGAAAAGGATGAGCACCAGGGCCAGCGTTCCCAGAACGCGGATTGCTCCCTGGAAGGTTTGTGGATTAACCCAGTGCAGTATGGGACCGAGCGTGATGCCGATGAGCAGCAGCACGATGATGTCGGGAACGCGGGTCAGCTTGGACAGGCGATTGGCGGCAACTGCCAATATCAGCAGCGCCGCCAGCAAGCCGAATGTGTGCGCCATGTCCATAACAGATCCACAGACACCAGACAGCGAGACTTCCACCAGAAGTAAATTGGAGCATCCATCATATTACGAAAGCTTCGCAATATCGCCAGCCTGGCTTCAGATCCTCGCTGCTCTGGAATTAGTCCAAGAATTGCGGCAGCGCTGGGTAGTGGGACAGTTTGAAATTCACGCACTTGCCCTGTGTCGGGTGGAGCACGCCTTGACAGGCTGCTGAACAACCCCGCCTTGAACGCTTTGTAACAGGGCACGACTTCAGTCGTGCCGATAAGCCGTTCATTCTTCTTCCCGAGCCGGCTTTAGCCGGCGGCACCAGGCCCTTTTTTCGACTTTTTCAGCAGCCTCTGAAGGCGTGCTCGACCTAATATCCCTTGATCACAATTTTCAGACTGAGCCACAACCTGTGATGAATTCCGTTGCAAGATTGAAAATCCGCTCTACAATCGAGTTGAGGTGCGGAACGACGCCCACGTTCCCACCAAAGTTGTAGCACCAGTCGTCCGGTTGCACCAAGGACTGGCTGCCTGACTACACCCCAATTCATAAAACAAGGAGCACTACATGAAGCGTTACATCATCATTCTGGCCGCATTGACAGCATTGTCTACCATAGCCTGGGCGCAGGACGGAGCTGCCCTTTACAAAGTCGAAGTGTGCCATGTGCCACGGCGCAATGGGTGAAGGCAAGGTCGGTCCATCGTTACAGAAGACGTCGCTTGTCAGCCAAGCAGATTGCCGATGTGCTTACCAATGGCGCTGCCGGCAAGAAAGCTCCCCACACCAAGGGAATCTCTGGTCTGTCAGCCGATCAGGCCTCATCCATCGCAACCTACGTGGCTTCCCTCAAGAAGTAAGTTTTCGGCCCCATACAAAAGCCGGCCCCCTTTACAGGGCCGGCTTTCTTGTGCGTGGAAAGTTTTGCAAGGGCGTAGCTTTAGCCATGCCCTGAGCCTGCCGAACGGGTGCGCCGTTGCAGTCCTTTTAATTTATCTTCCCGAGCCGGCTTCAGCCGGCGTGCATCGGGCCTCAGCTTCGCCGCCGCCTCAGAACGTCACTCGCACTCCCAACTGCGCGGCGAACGGAATTCCTACCGTGGTTCCGGGACCGAAGAAATCTCCCAGCGCGCCCTCGGGTATCTCAAGCTGGTTCAGGCTGGTGATAGGCGTGGTTGTGGTGCAGGCTGGATTCGTGCAAACGCTGGTGACATTGGTGATACCTGTCACTGGATTTGGCACCATCTGGTTCGCCGGCACCGGAAGCTGGACGACATTGACCGCGTAGTTCGCCCCGGGATTGTTGCGGTTGAAAAGATTGAAGAACTCGATGAACGGGTAGATCTTCCAGCGCTCGTTGAGTTTGAAAGGACGCGTGACCCGCAGGTCGGATTGGATGTAAGGCGTGCCGCGGAATTCGTCGAGGCTTGTGTACACTCCATTCACATAGATGCGGCCGGTGTTGTCCGCATTCGTGATGGTGATGGGGCGGGCGCTCTCGAACTGATTGATGCTGCTCACTTGGAATCCGCCGGGAATGTTCACCGTGAAGGCCAGCATGAAGCGGCTGGTAACGTTTTCGCCCGATGGTCCGTAGTCTCCGGGTCCGAAGGCATTCAGTTGCCCGTTCGGCTGTTGGCAAACGCCATCGACATAATCGAACAGTTCGCCCAGCAGGCAACCCCAGGTGTTCGCCCGGGAAAGCGTGTAGTTCGCGACCAGATTGAAGCGCTTCGTATTGCCTGCCAGATGCAGCATCATCGCGTTGTACTTGGAACGGTTGTCAGACTCGAACACATTGACATTGGGCACCACATTCGCCTGGTCCTCGGCATAGTCCGGGTCTGACTTGGGAATCAGTGGAGTGAATAAGTTGGTGCCGCTGGTATAAGGGAAGGCGCGGTATCCATGAACGCCGTCCTCGTATACATAATCGGCGCTCATCAGCCATTGATTGTTGAAAGCGTGCTGCACGCCGCCGGTGATATGAATGGCGTAGGGCGTTTTGTAAGGCGAGCCCACCAGATTTCCCGTGGCCCCGGCGCCGCCGGTCAGGCAGCCGGAGCCGGTAAGCGCATACGTGCCTGGGCCTCCCGTAAGAGCTGCACGGTCCGGTGGTGTAGTTCGTGCTGTTGACCCCCTGGAATGCAGTCGCCCATCCGTTCTGTGCCAGATCGTCGTAGAACATGCCGAAGCCGGCGCGAATTACCGTGTTCCCGCTGCCGCCGGGAGACCAAGCGAACCCCAGGCGCGGCGCGAACTGGTGGTGGTCATCCTGCGGCAGGCTGGGCACAACCGGAATCTGCAAGGCCTGCATCGTTATGTACGCGGCGTTATCCGCCTCGGCTTCGTCCCGAAGCCGTGAATAGACCCCAAGTCGACTGCCAGCGCAAGCCGTAGTTGACCGTGAGGTTGGGCGTGACTCGCCAGGAGTCCTCGGCGTAGAGCGCCATGCGCTGAACATTCTGCGAAAAGCTGCCGTCGCCGGCAGGCGTGTACGTGCACGTTGAGCCGTCCGAAGTAGTGAAGTTGACGCACTGTGGGTTGAAGGTCCCGAACACCCCGGGGTTCTGTATGTAATAGGTTGGGTTATTGACGTACTGGGCAAGAGTCTCGGCTGTGCCAGGAAACGCCCCGCTCAGCACCGGTTCGTGAATAAAGTCGACTCCGAACTTCAGCGAATGGGCTCCCACAATGTGGCTCAGGTCGTAGCGGAACTGGTATTTCTGTTGATTGCGCAGGTCGGGGAAAAAAGTAATCGGCGTAGCGAATTGGTTGTCGCCATAGGTTTCGAAACCGGAAATGGTCAGCGCCGTGGAACTGAAGGGGAAGGCCAGCGCGAATCCCAGATTGGAGTTCCGGGTCTGCGTCAGATGCAATAAGCTGAAATCGAGAACCAGGGTGCCAACCGTGCTGGTATTGAAAGCGTAGGTATTGCTGATCGCCGTATTCCAGTAATTGTCGTGCGTAAGCAGACCGGTTGACGGCAATGTGCCCTGCTCCACCAGGTTGTTGTTCGTGACATAGCTGTCTTCCGATGTACGCAGGAACCAACTCGATTTTGCCGATTGCGCCCAGTCAAAGCGCACCGTACCCATGTAGTCGCGAAAGGGTATCGGAACAAATGACGGGCTGGCGATAGAAGGAGCGCCGGTGATCAATCCCTGTGCCGCCAATTGCGAGAGCGCGTTAAATTGCGTCATGCTGGCGGGGCTGTAGGCGACGCTCGCATTCTCCTGCACGGTCTCGAATGAGCTGAAGATCCACACCTTGTCTTTTACGATGGGACCGCCGATGGTGCCAACATAGTTCTGGCGTGAGAACGGCGCCTTGGGATTGTGCACGCAAACCCCGTCCGTGCAGGTTTCCGCCGGATTCTCAATTGGGAAGCGGGCGTTTAGCGCGGCCGCGCGCTCGAAGACAGCCATGTCGCCGTGCCAATCGTTGGTGCCGTGCTTGGTGGTGATCACCACCGACCCGGCTGTTGTCCACCCGGTATCCGCTTCTTCATTCGAGGTGCGCACGGCAAATTCCTGAAGCCCGTCGGGCGAGAAATTTTGCAGAAAGCCGCCAATCCAGTCGTCGGAGTTGTCGGCGCCGTCAACCGACAGTTCGTTGTTCAAGCCGGAGCTTCCGCCGGTGGAGACGGCGGTTATGCGCGCCTTGGTGGGATCGGAAGGCTCGACCGGCTCAGTTCCGGGTACCAGATAAGCGATGTTGGCGAAGCTGCGCGCCGGCAGCGGAAACGTTTCGAGGTCTTTGCTGTCCACTACGCCGCCACGCACAGCGCTCGACGTGTCCAGCGTTTCGGTCGTAATCGAGGAAGCGTTCCCCTGCACATTCACCGTCTCATGCGCGCCTGCGGGTTTGAGCGTAATGGTGATATCGCGCACCACGCTGACTGCGGTGTCTACATCGGCCGTGGCCTCCGCGAAACCTTTGGCCGTAGCGGTTACCTGATAGGGACCGGGCAGAAGGCCGTCAATGCGAAATTCTCCGCGATCGTTTGCCGTTGCCTCGCGGGCGATAGAGGATCCTGATCCTCTTAACCGGACGACGACCTGGGCACCCACCACTCGCCTGGCGCTTTGGTCTTGGACCACACCTCGCAGTGTGCTGGTGGAATTTTGCGCCCGACACTGCAAGTGGGACCAGCAGAAGGGCGAAGGCAATCAATAACGTACGGCGGATTTGCTGCGATGTTCCGGGAGCGGACTGCATGAGGTTAACCCTCCAGCCTGGCAAGTACTTCTGGCGCCAGAAGCGTCGAACGCCAAAGGCTACTCTGCCCCCGCTCGTACTACCACCGATAGTAACCAAGAAAAACTCTGATTAAGTTCTGGCCTTGAAGGGGACGGCCTTCAGGCCGTCCGTAAGAACTGCAAAATCGATGCGGCTTTAGCCGCTGAGGGACTTCGCTATGACTTAATCAGAGTTTCCCTAACTCTTTTCAGCAAACCTCCAAAGCTTCCCGAGTGTGATGCGGTTGGGTAATCCTGACAGCCAATTTTGGAAATAAATCGCTGACACGCCCTTCGGAGGCATGGCAAGGTCTCACACTTTGTGAGTGACGGCGCTCACTGCCCCCTTGTTAATGGCCCGCGATACTGTCATCAGTGTCTCCTCAGGCTTGCCCTGGCCATCAGGCCGCCCTTGAGAGCAACGCGAAAGAAGGAAACATGCCGGAGAACGCCGAACCCCTCAGCGAAGAACGTATCGCCTACCTGGAAGGACTGGTCAGCCAGGCCAGAACTGCTGCCGCCGTCTTTTCCCAATACACCCAAGAAGACGTCGACCGCATTGTGAAAGCCAATGGTTTTGGCCGGGCTTGAGAACGCGCAACATCTCGCGCGCCTGGCGGTCGAAGAAACTCGCATCGGCGTCCTGGAGGACAAGGCCCTCAAGAACATGGTGGCCACCGAGTTCGTCTACAACTACATCAAGGACAAACGCACCGTCGGCGTCATTCGCGAGTATCCGGAACGCGGCATGATCGAACTGGCCGAGCCCATCGGCGTGATCTTCTCGCTTACCCCGATCACCAATCCCACTTCCACCGTCCTCTTCAAGTGCATCATGGCGATCAAGACGCGCAACGCGGTGATCTTCAGCCCGCATCCCAGCTCCTGGCGCTGCTGCTCCGAAGCCGTGAAGATCATGTACGAAGCCGCGGTGAAGCACGGCGCTCCCGAAGGCGTCTTCACCTGCCTGGAATCGCACACCCTGCAGGACAACGCTTACCTGATGCATCACAAAGACATCGGCCTGATCGACGCCACCGGCGGACCGGGCGCGGTGAAGGCCGCCTACAGTTCCGGCAAGCCGGCGCTGGGCGTCGGTCCGGGCAACACGCCGGTGTATCTGGAGAAGACCGCCGACCTCGACATGGCGGTGGTGGACATCATCACCTCGAAGACCTTCGACAACGGCACCATCTGCGCCTCCGAACAGACGGTGGTGATCGACGACGAAATCTACGATCGCGTGCTGAAGAAGTTTGCCGAGCTGGGCGCGCACATCTGCAATGCAGAAGGAAACCGAGCTGCTGGGACGCACGGTGATCGATCCCGCGACCGGATTCATGCAGCCCATGGCCGTCGGACAGAAGGCCGCAGACATCGCCCGCTTCGCCGGCATCTCGGTCAAGCCCAACACCAAACTGCTGATCGCGCCCATCAAGGGCGTGGGCCGCGAGCATCCGCTGTCGGTCGAGAAGCTGTTCCCCGTGCTGGCGGTCTATCGCGCCAAGTCCGCGGAGGAAGCGCTGAAGGTTTGCGTGGAGGTGAACCACCTCGGAGGGCTCGGACATACCGCGGTCGTCTTCTCCAGCAACGACGAAATCATCCGCAAGTTCGGCGAGGTCATCAATGCCGGCCGCATCATCGTGAATTCGCCCGGATCGATCGGCGCGCTGGGCGGCGTTTACAACGACATGGTGCCCACCTTTTCGTTCGGCTGCGGCACCGGCGGCGGCAACAGCACCACCGACAACGTCAACGTCTATCACTACCTGAACATCAAGCGCATGGCGCGAAGGACACCAGCCCATATGTGGTTCCGCGTTCCCAACCAGATCTACTTCAACATGAATGCGGTGGAGAACCTGCGCAACTTCCCCTCGCGCTCGACTCTCATCATCACCAATCCGGCGCTGGAGCAGATCGGCCACGTCGACATCGTGCGGCGCTCACTTCCCGCCGCAGACCCAGGTGCGAGTGACGATCATTCCCGATGCCGAGCCCGACATCAAGATCATCGCGCAGGGAGTGGAGGCGCTGAACTTCTACAAGGCGGACCAGATCATCGCGCTGGGCGGCGGCTCGGTCATCGACGCGGCGAAGATCATGAAGCTGAAGTACGAATCGCCCGAGGCCGACCTGGAAGAACTGGCCGCGCCGTTCCTCGATATCCGCAAGCGCGTGGTGCAGTATCCCACCGAAAAGGTGAACCACTCGCGGCTGATTGCCATCTCCACCACCAGCGGAACCGGCAGCGAGGTCACGCCCTTCGCCGTCATGACCGACAAGGAGCGCGGCGACAAAGTTACGCTGGCCGACTATTCGCTCACTCCCGATGTCGCGATTGTCGATCCGCAGTTCGTGATGTCGATGCCGAAGGGCCTGACCGCGGATACCGGCATCGATTGCCTGACGCACGCGCTGGAAGCCGGCGTTTCGATTTACGCTTCCGCCTTCACCGACTCCAACGCCATGCAGGCCATCCGGCTGGTCTTCAAGTATCTGCCCGAGGCTTACGAGAATCCCGGCAACGAAGAGGCGCGCACCATGATGCACAATGCCGCCTGCATCGCGGCGATCGCGTTCTCCAACGCGTCGGTCGGCGTCAATCACGCGCTGGCCCATGCCTTCGGCGCGCGCTTCCGCGTTGCCCACGGCCGCGCCAATGCCCTGATGCTGCCGCACGTGATTGCCTACAACGCGGCGGTGCCCACCAAGTTCATGCCGTCGCCCAACACGCGGGCGTACGTCGCCCACAAGAAGTACGCCATGATTGCCGACCTGCTGGGCCTCGGCGGCCATACGGTTGAGGAGAAGGTGGACAAGCTGGTCACGGCGACAGAGCAGTTGCTCGACCGCCTGGACGTTCCGCGCTCGATTGCCGATCTGGGAATCACCGAGGAAGAGTTCGAGCGCGCCATGCCGGAGCTGACGAAGAACGCCTTCGACGATCCCTCCTGGCGCTCCAATCCGCGCATGCCGCTGATCAGCGAATTGGCCGAGCTTTACTGGAGCGCATATCGCGGCCGGCCTGCCGCCGTGAAAGAGCCCGCAATTCCGGAGCAGCAGGTCAAGGAAGAGTTGTGCGTATGACCTCGCTGTCCGCGGAAGACTAGAGGTCAGCTCATAAATCGTTCCGGGTTGTAACCGGGCACGACCTTTACAGGTCGCGGAAAAGGTCTGTTTCCGAAAGCTTTGTAACAGGGCACGACTTCAGTCGTGCCGATAAGCCGATTTATTTTGTCATCACGAGGAGGCCTTCAGGCCGACGAGGGATCTGCTTTCCGACTTTTTCAGCGGCCTCCTTTGGTCATGCCGACGCGAGGGTATTAAGAATCACGGCTTTAGAGTCTGCGTGAGAACCAGGTTTGCGGTTCGTCGGTGGAGTACTACCCGCGAAAATAGAACCCCGAAGCCGGGCCCCCCGGTTCGCGTCGCCTTTTGCGCGAATTGGGGTGGAGGACGGTGGAATTGCAGTTAGCCCAGGACGGAGCGCAGCGGAGTCCTGGGTTAACTGGGAAAAGTACTTGAGTCCCCCGGGTGTCTGTGTCGTAGCTGGAAGTCGCGCTGAGCGGTGGAGCAAACCATCGCATTGGCGATCAAACCAGCCGCGCAGCGGCGGCATTTGTGTTAGCCGCGGGCGTGAGCCCGCGGTGAAGTGGGATAAACAACTGAGCCGCGGAGCGGCGGCACAGCTATGACACAGTCCCCCGGGGACGACACGGTTTTCACGTAGACACTTTGGCCCCTGAGAAATCAGAGTTCTCAGAGGCTAAAGCCCAAATCATTCAGCATCCGCATACGCCACGGCTGAAGCCGTGCCCTGATACAGAGCATTGATGAGATGGCTTCTGATCTCAGGCGGGCGCTCTACTCTTGCTCACGCGCCAGATAATCAATCAGCGCGGTCAGCGACGAGCGCGCGTCCGCAATCGCATCCTGCATCGCATCCAGGTGATTCTTCAGCGCTACCGTCACTTCCGCCAGCGAGCGGCGGTGCTGGCTGTCGAGTGCCAGGAACAACGGCAGCGCCTGCTGGTCGAGGGTTCGGCTTCGCGAGGCTATCTCGGCAAGACCGTGCGTCAACACGAGGGCATGAGCGTTCGCGCCAAAGCCCAACTCGTTCAGGCGCTGCGCGATCTTAGGTTGTAGTTCGACGATGTATTCGGTCTCGGAGTCGGCCATGATTCTTTCTCAAGAATTAGATTCCGACTTGCAGCCGCCGGCATCCACCTTTATATATTCTGGATGTTATGCACGCCTGAAGGGGCCGCTGAAAAAGTCGGCTATGGAAGGCTTGGTGTCAAGGCACAACCTTGGTCGTGCCGATAAGCTCTTTGTTCTTGTCATCACGAGGAGGGCTTTAGCGCCGACGAGGGATCTGCTTTTCGACTTTTTCAGCAGCCTCTCAACGTATGCTCCACAATAGGATTGTGAATCCGTTTTTCCGAATCGAGAGAACACAATGAGCCAGACTACTTCCACCATCCGCAGCTTTGGATTTTTCCTGAATGGCAATTGGAACACGCATGGACGCGAGGCGGTTGTCACCTCGCCCTATGACCACAGCGTCCTTGCGGTCATCAGCGAGGCGGGCAGCGACGATGTCGAGGTCGCGATCGAGTCGGCGGTGCAGGCTTTTGCCGTCACCCGCAAAGATGACCTCGCAACAACGCGCCGACGTACTGCACAAGATCGTCGAAGGCATCACCTCGCGCCGTGAGGAGTTTGCCCGCACCATCTGCCAGGAAGCCGGCAAGCCGATCAGGACAGCTCGCGTCGAGGTCGAGCGCGCCATCTATACCTTCCAGCTCGCGGCCGAGGAGAGCACGCGGATCTACGGCGAGTACATCCCGCTGGACACGCTGGAATCCGCCGCCGGACGCTGGGGTCTGGTGCGGCGGTTTCCGCTCGGCCCGGTCTTCGGCATTACGCCGTTCAACTTTCCACTCAACCTCGTGGCGCACAAGGTCGCCCCGGCGATTGCCGCCGGTTGCCCTATCATCCTGAAGCCCGCGCCGCAAACTCCCATCTCGTCGTTTCTCCTGGCTGAGGTCGTGCAGGAAGCGGGCTGGCCGGAGGGCGCGCTCGCCGTCATGCCGCTGTCGAACGACGATGCCGGAATACTGGTCGCCGACGATCGCATCAAGCTGCTGACCTTTACCGGCAGCGCCGCAGTGGGATGGCAGCTCAAGAGCCACGCCGGCAAGAAGCGCGTCACCCTGGAGCTCGGCGGCAACGCCGGCGTGATTGTGCATAGCGACGCCGATGTCCAATATGCCGCCCAGCGCTGCGTCGCCGGCGGCTTTTCCTACGGCGGGCAAACCTGCATTTCGGTGCAGCGAATCCTGGTACACGAATCGCTGTTCCAGAAGTTCACCGAGCAACTGGTGCACGGCGTTCGCAAACTGAAGTCCGGCGATCCCATGCTGGAGACGACGGATGTCCCTCCGCTCATCCGCGAGCAGGACGCAGTTCGCGTGGTCGAATGGATTGACGAAGCGGTGCAGGCCGGCGCCAAGCTGCTGTGTGGCGGCAAGCGCAAAGGCGCGATGGTGGAACCGACGGTGCTCACCGACACAACCCCAAACATGCGCGTGAACTGCGCCGAGGTTTTCGGCCCGGTTGTGACGGTCGAGCGATACGAGACCTTCGATGAGGCCTTGAGCACCATCAACAACTCCGTTTACGGGCTGCAAGCCGGGATCATGACGCACGATGCGCGGCTCATTCAAACCGCGTTTGAGGAACTCGAGGTGGGCAGCGTTATCGTGGGCGATGTTCCGACATTTCGTGTCGACCAGATGCCGTATGGAGGAGTAAAGGATTCCGGGCTCGGCCGCGAAGGACTGCGGTACGCGATTGAGGATATGACCGAGCGCAAGTTACTGGTGATGGCGCTGCGGTGAGAGCCTGCTTGACCGCCTTGCTTATAGGTGCGTGAGGAACAGTACACTGTTGGATATCACCATAGCGGAACACAGTCCGCAGGTAATCCACATCCTTCTGAGCGTTTTCGCTCGCTTCAATAGAATCACTGATAAGACGATTACGAACGCCTTTGCCAGGATCACGCGACCCAGGTCTGCCGACCCGCCGGAATTCTTCAGCAGAGGGTTCAGTTCCACCACTCCGTGGACGGTCATCGCCAGGGCCGTGGTCGCGAAATCTCCCAGTTGGATCAGTGCAAACAGGATGAGGGCGGCTTTCTTGCTAGCAGACCATTGATGCACTTTTCTTGACCTGTTCCCTTCCACCTGCCCTGCGGCATTGCTGATTAAAGAGGCCGGTAATTGAGCACGGCTTCCATCGAATCAGCACACAGCGTGAAGCGACGCTCATGCGTAGTGCCTAGTTCGCGATCTGCACCAATCCCTTCAAGAAATCATCAATCGACTTCGCCGCTTTGCGTCCGGCGCCCATCGCCAGGATCACCGTCGCTCCGCCCGTCACAATGTCGCCGCCGGCGAAGACGCCTGTCTTTGACGTCGCTAGCGTGTCGTCGTTGGCCGAGATATAGCCTCGCTTGGTGGTAGCCAAGCCAGGAGTCGTGGACTGGATCAGCGGATTGGCCGACGTGCCCGCCGCGATAATCGCAACCGAGCATGGCGTAACAAACTCCGAGCCCTTGATCGGAACCGGGCTGCGGCGGCCGGAGTCGTCGGGTTCGCCAAGCTCCATGCGAATACAGCGCACTGCGGTCAGATTGCCCTTCTCGTCCCCAAGGAACTCGACCGGGTTCACCAGCATTTCGAAATGCACGCCTTCATCTTTGGCGTGGTGAACTTCTTCCACACGGGCGGGCATCTCGATTTCAGTTCGGCGATAGTAAATGCTGGCGCTGCGCGCACCCAGACGCAACGAGCTGCGCACCGCGTCCATGGCGGTGTTTCCGCCGCCCACCACGATCACGTCGCGGTCTTTGCAGGGATAAAGCGGCTCATCGTATTCCGGGAAACGGTAGGCGCGCATCAGGTTCACGCGCGTCAGGAACTCATTGGCCGAATAGATGCCATTGAAGTGTTCGCCGGGAACGTTCAGGAAGCGCGGCAGTCCGGCCCCGGTGGCGATGAACAGGGCGTCGAAACCTTCTTCGTTCATCAGCTCGTCAACGGTAACCGTCTTGCCGACGACGACGTTGGTCTCGAACTCGACGCCGCGGCGGCGCAGCACATCGATTTCGTGGCGCACAATCTCCTTGGGAAGGCGAAATTCCGGGATGCCATACACCAGCACGCCGCCAAGCTCGTGCAGCGCCTCGAAGACATGAACTTGGTGTCCCATCTGAATGAGGTCGCCGGCGCAGGCCAGACCGGCTGGACCGCTGCCGATGATGCCAACTTTCTTTCCGGTCGGACGGCGCAGATTTTGGCAAGCCGAATTGCCCAGACTCGCGCTCCCAATCGGCGACGAAGCGCTCCAGATAGGCGATGCCTACGGGCTCGCCCTTCTTGCCCAGCACACAGCCGGACTCGCATTGATCTTCCACCGGACAAACGCGGCCGGTGATGGCAGGCAGCGCGTTGTCTTCGCGCACCTTGGCGGCAGCGCCAAGATAATCTTCCGCCAGGATGAGATCGATGACCGCACGCACGTCCACCGACACGGGACACTTCAGGACGCATCCCGGCTTGGGACACTCGATGCAGCGTAGCGATTCCTGGCGCGCCTGCTCCGGCGGAAATCCCAGATTCACTTCCTGAAAGTTGTGGGCGCGGACTTGCGCTTCCTGCTCCGGTACGCGCTGACGCGGCAACTTGGTGCGCTCTTTGTTGGGCAGCGGATTGTGGCTGACTTTGGTCTGGGTCGCATCACTCATTGGTCACCCCCACTGCTTCCGGGGTCCCCGACGAGCGCTGTTTTGCGCTTGGCGGGGTGGCTCAGCGGCGCACTCGTGCTTGTGATTTTTTTGGCGAAGTCTGTCCAGCTTCGCCCTCGGGATCAGCCTGCAACCGGTCGATACTGAGCTTCTCCTGCTCGCGATACATGTTGTTGCGCTGCATCAGAACCTCGAAGTTGACCTGGGTGGCGTCGAATTCCGGGCCGTCAACGCAGGCGAACTGGCTGCTGTCGTTGACCAGAACGCGGCAGCCGCCGCACATTCCGGTGCCGTCCACCATGATGGAGTTCAGGCTGACCATGGTCTTGATCTGCTCCGGGCCGGTCATTTTGGCAACGGCGCGCATCATCGGCACGGGGCCGCAGGCGAGCACATAATCCAGCTTCTTGGCGGCCATAATTTCTTTCAGCTTGTCGGTCACCAAGCCTTTGGTGCCGTAGCTGCCATCGTCGGTGACGACGTAAGTTTCGTCGCTGACCGCGCGGACTTCGTCTTCCAGCACCATCAACTCTTTGCTGCGCGCGCCCACGATGGAGATGACCTTGTTCCCCGCACGCTTCAGCTCGCGAGCCGTCGGATAGGCCATGGCCGTACCAACGCTGCCGCTGACAACTACGGCAGTGCCGAAGTTCTCGATCTCTGAGGGCTTGCCGAGCGGACCAACGACGTCGAGGATCGAGTCACCCGCCTCCAGCATGTTGAGCAGCATGGTGGTTTTGCCGATGGCTTGCACGACGATGGTGACGGTGCCGGCCTCGGGATTGGCGTCGGCAATGGTCAGCGGGATGCGCTCACCGCAATCGTCCAGCCGCACAATCACAAACTGCCCCGGCTTCTGCTTTTTGGCGATGCGGGGAGCCTTGATGACAAATAGCTTGATACCTCGCGCCAGGGGGCGCGTTTCCACGATCTCGTACACGGGTACCCTCCGTATTTGATTCTGCTGGGGTATGTACATGTAGTCTGTGGCATACGTCACATGGCAGGCGGACATGGCGCACAAGGGCAGCGTGCCGGCTGCAATGCTGCCGATTCGAACCCGACTTCAACCGGGGCCATTGTTATACTTCCATTCTGATGCTCAAAGAAATCCTGGAAGAAGGCCGAATCCTCACCGACCGGACGCTGGAGCGCCTGCTGCCGGCGGCAGAGCAGTACCCGTCATCGATCCATCAGGCCATGCGGCACAGCGTATTTGCCGGCGGCAAGCGCCTGCGTCCCATCCTGTGCATGGAGTCCGCGCAGATGATTGAGGGTTGCGTTCCCCCCGGCGTGGAAGAACTGGGCGCGGCGCTGGAGATGCTGCACACCTACTCGCTGATCCACGATGACCTGCCCGCGCTCGACAACGACGACCTGCGGCGCGGGCTTCCTACCTGCCACAAGGCGTTTGGCGAGGCGACCGCCATCCTGGCCGGCGACGCTTTGCAGACGTATGCCTATGAAGTACTGGCGAAGCTGCAATGCAAGGCGAAGGCGCGCGTTGCCATCATCGCCGAGGTCGCGCATGCAACCGGAACCATCGACGGCATGATTGGCGGCCAGGTGATGGACCTGGAGGCCCAGCACACGCGTCCCGACGCGAAGACGCTGGAGTACATTCACCGCTCCAAGACCGGCGCTCTGCTGACCGCCAGCGTGGTCACTGGCGGCATCTACGCGGGAGCCAGCGCGGAGCAGATTCAAAGCCTGCGCGAGTTCGGACAGAATATCGGGCTGGCGTTCCAGATTGTCGATGATGTGCTCGACGTGACCCAGACGTCCGAGCAACTAGGCAAGACCGCCGGCAAAGACAAGGCCGAAGGGAAGGCGACGTATCCTGCGCTGTTTGGGATTGACGCCTCGCTGAAGAAGGCGGATGAGCTAGTGGCCAAAGCTTCCGCGGCCCTGGATAGCTTCGGCGAGCGCGCGACCACTCTGCGGGAGATTGCGCATTTCTTGGTGGAGAGGAAGAAGTGAGGCCGGTGCACTTCAACCTAAGCCTCCCAGGGATTAATCAGCGGTACGCCAGCATCTTCGAAATGCGTTACGTTGCGCGTGGCGAGACTGGCGTGATGACTCAAAACAATGCCTGCAATCATGGTGTCGCGCAGCTCAACTGACCGGCCTTCCTTGCGACGCGCCGCCATCAGTTCGGCAGCCCGCTGTGCCGCCTCGCTGTCCAGCGCAGCAATCCTGCCGTCAAACTTACCAATCAGAAGTTCGAACTTTTCCCCCAGTGCCGAGCGACGCTTGCCTGCAGCCATGATCTGTAGCCCAAAGTAAAGCTCAAATACGGTAATCGAAGTCGTCCAAATCGATGTCCGGGGTTGCCGGTCTAGCCAATCCTCGACCTCCTTTTCAGGCACATCACGCATCAGCGCTGAAAGCACATTGGTGTCCAGTACGATCATTCGTCGAACTTTACGGGCTCAATTGTGAATCCGCGCAGCTCCGGAATGTCCTCAGTGAGGCCAACCCCTTTAAACAACGCAGCGATCGCCGTGCCCAAACCCTCGGAGGACTCGGATTCGTCTTTAGCTGCATTGCGCAGGATGTCCCTGACCTCCTCCTCCATACTGCGACCATGTTTGGCCGCGCGCCGCTGTAGCCGCTTCTTAACGCTGTCTTCAAGGTTGCGAACTACTAGCTGGGCCATCGACGACTCCTTGTCGATATCATGATATCACACTTAGATGGATTGCACCGGCACCATCATCAAGTCTTCCACTAGCCCAACTTCCTTCTGCACAAAGGGCTCCGCGTACTGCACTCCGGCGAGCACGCCGTAGTAGCCGGCCATGGCGGCGACGCGCTGGTGGATCTCCGCTTGCCGCGGAAAAAGTCCGCTACCCGCTGCGTGATCTTCATACTGCGAACGATAGGCCATCAGCGCGGCAAAGCGCGTTTCGAACTGTGCTGAGATGTCCACCACAAATGTCGGCCGAACGTCGGCATAGAGGCTGGCATAGATGATCTTGAAGGGGCGATGCGGCGGCTCGTCCAGAACCAGCTTGGACAGTCCGGCCAGAAACGCCGCTTCGTAGCCCAGCACCGAGGCCGTGGCATGGTCAGGATGACGCGCCTGCCAGTACGGCAGGATGAGCACGCGCGGACGGAGTTGGCGGATGACACTGGCAACATTCAGACGGTTCTTGTAGGTGTTCTCCACCCGGCCATCGGGAATGTCGAGCGCATGTCGCCAGCCAACTTTGAGGATGCGCGCCGCTTCGTCCGCTTCCAGGGCGCGGTCCTCGACGGTGCCGCGCGTGCCCATCTCGCCTTGGGTCAAGTCGAGGATGGCTGTGCGATGGCCGCTCTCGGCCATCTTGAGCAGCGTGCCGCCGCAAGTCTGTTCCACATCGTCGCGATGTGCGCCAATGGCAAGGATGTCGGTTTTGAAGTGGTCGAACATCGGCGTTAGAGCCTGGTGGCGACGGCCACGCCATCGCGCAAAGGAATGATGGTGGTGAACCAATCGGGCGAGGAGTAGAGCAACCGGTTCAGCTCGACCACGCCCTCAGTAGTTTTGTCCGACTGCGGCTTCGGCAGCTCGGGGTTGCCCGCGGCGTAAGCGACTTGACCGCTCCACAGGGTATTGTCGGTGATGTACAGTCCGCCTTTGCGCACGCGCGCCGACGCCATATTAAAGACGCGCGGATAATCGTGCTTGTCGACGTCGCAAAATAGAATGTCGAACTGCTCCTTGCGTTCGGAGAGCAATTCCAGCGCATCGCCAGTGTGAATTTCGATACGGTCAGCGACGCCCGCCTGTGCGAAGTAGCGCCGGGCCTCGTCGGCGTTCTTGCGGCTGCCGTCGGTGTAGTGGACCTTGCCGCCTTCGCCCACCGCTCTGGCCCACCAGATGGTGGAGTAGCCGATGGCTGAGCCCATCTCGAATACAGTCTTCGCCTTGATCAGCTGGGCGTATTGGTAGAAGAGACGGCCGACCGCGGGACCGACGATAGGAATGTCGCGCTCCTTCGCCTGGCGCTCCATTTCCTGGAGCACCGGTTCGCGAGGCGGAAGCATGGCGTAAAGGTAGTTTTCTACGGGTTCGTCAGTGATGTTAGGCATGGTAGTTAGCAATTAGAAATTAGCAAGTAACAATTAGTACTCAGCCCAGGGTACCTAGCTTTGGCCAAGTGCTAAGTGCTAAGTGCCAAGTGCCAAATGCTAAGTGCAGGATTCACAGTGTTTGTCCGGGTTTCATTTCCAGTATCTCCGGGCCACCCGGACCCAGCAGCTTCCTCAAATCGTCTGGTCTGCCAGTCAACATTGGAAACGTTCCAAAGTGCATGGGTATGACCGTTTGCGGTTGCAGCAGTTTGCAGGCGTAGGCTGCCTCGCGCGGGCCCATGGTGAAGTGGTCGCCAATCGGCAGCAGTGCAATCTGCGGGCGGTAGATCTCGTGAATGATCTGCATGTCGCTGAACACCGCAGTGTCGCCGGCGTGATAGAGCTTCACACCACCCGGCAGCTCCAGCACATAACCGCAAGCCTCGCCACCGTACACCATGCTGCCATCGTCGTCCTCAATGCCGCAGGAGTGGACCGCATGCACCATGGTAATCGCAATGCCGGCGACGGTCTGCGTACCACCCTTATTCATGGGCGACATCAGTTTTGCGCCTTTTTTCGCCATCCAGGCACAGAGTTCGAAGATGCCAACCACCACGGGATTATGCTGCTTCGCGATCTTGACGGCATCGCCGATGTGGTCGCCGTGGCCGTGCGTGCAAAGCATTACGTCGCACTTCTTCACCTCTTTCTCGTTCTCTGGACAGAGAGGATTACTCAGCCACGGATCGACATAGACAACCGTTCCATCCCCGGTTTCAATGCGGAAGGTCGCGTGGCCCAGCCACGTCAACCGGTTTCCTTGCAGATTCATTCTTGCCTCGTACAATTAAAGCTACGGATGCGTAAAGCCCCCGGCCCGATCGCGACATGGGTTAGAGGGTGGCCCCCCAATCCGGCAAATCTGCGACCGGGAAGAATTCTAGTGGTTGCCCTCCGCTGCTGCAACCGACAGAAATCCACGCAACTTGGAAGGCTCCGTTGGTAGTGTCTGAAATTTCAGGCACTACCGATCGGTTCGGCAGGGAGTCGGCAAGGCCTTGCCTGGGATAGAATATTGCCGTGCCCCTGGCAGCGGGCGCCCGACAAACCTTATCGTATGCGCGGCTCCCGAACACTGACGGTTCTCATTTTGTTTGCGATGGTTGGCGCCATGCTGCCTGTCATGTGTCTGGCACGGCCAGCGGGAATCGCCGCAGGATCCGGCAGCATGCCGGGAGGTTGTCACAGCCACCATACGCCCGCGCATTGTCCCGCCCGTAGCTGTTGCTATACCCAACATCCACAGCCCGCGGCGGTAAAGACGACGGCCTCACCTCGCGTGGTTCTAAGCGCCATGCTGGGCTCGATTGCGGGGCATGAGGTCGTCGCGCCCGGCAATCGTTTTACCCCTAAAGTCGAGGTCGAGGACGCTTCACCTCCGCTTTCCGCCGTGCTTCGCATCTGATTCGCTTCTCTTCTTGCCACCCTTGATTGCGGACTGCACCTGCAGCCGCGATCGCCGTTTGCCTTTCTTCCCGCAGTTCGGAGAGTGTAGTGCGCCTGCCAAAGTGTGCTTATATCGGCGTCCTTTTCCTGGGGTTGATGTGCGCCGCCGCGGTGGACACGCACGCCCAGCAACCATCAAGTTCGGCGGGGCAGCAGGTCTCACAGCCACCACCGGCCACGTCCAGCCAGCAGCCGGACAAGAGTCAGCAAAGCCCGGACATGGCCGACATGCAAATGCCAGAGATGCAGACTGCGGCGATGAACATGAACGAGAATCCCACAACGTTGGTAGAGGAAATCGAGCAGCACGCGACCTCGGGCACCAGCGCTGAGCCAAACTCCACCCCGGTGCCGATGCTCATGACCATGCAAGGTAGTTGGACGCTCATGTTCCACGGAGTCGCATTCCTGAACGTGCAGCAGCAGACGGGTCCGCGCGGCACCGACAAAGTTTTTTCAACCAACTGGCTTATGCCTATGGCGCAGCGGCGCCTCGGGCCGGGAACATTCACGGCGCGAACTATGTTGAGCTTCGAGCCCGCCACCATCACCGGCCGGTACTATCCCGAATTGTTTCAGCAGGGCGAAACAGCCTTTGGCAAGCCCATCGTCGATGGGCAGCATCCGCATAACTTCGTCATGGAGCTGGCCGCGCTCTATGACCTGAATCTGGGTGAGCAGAGCCTGTTGTCGTTTTACATTGCGCCGGTGGGAGATCCCGCAATGGGCCCGACGGCCTATCCCCATCGCGCTTCGGCGTCGGAAGACCCCATCGCGCCGCTCGGTCATCACCTGGAGGATTCGACGCACGTCGCTTACGACGTAATCACGGCGGGCATCACCCACAAGATCGTGCGCCTGGAAGCGTCAGGATTTCACGGGCGAGAGCCGGATGAGAATCGCTGGACCATCGAAGCCGGAGCGATTAATTCATGGTCGACAGGGCTGACGGTGCAGCCGGGCCAGAACTGGAGCGCACAATATTCCTTCGCGCACCTGACCAGCCCGGAGGTCCTGCAACCCAATGACAACATCCAGCGAATGACGGCGTCGGTCATGTACAACCGTCCCCTGGCACACGGCAATTGGGCCAGCATGCTGCTTTGGGGGCGCAATCGCGTTCTGCCAACCGGATTGGTGTGGAACGGCTATCTGGCGGAATCAACATTGCAATTCGCGCAAAGCAACTACATCTGGGGGCGGCTTGAAAATGTCGATCGCACCAACGAATTACTGTTGAAGAACGAATTCGAGTTGCCGGACTTTCAGGAGAACATCATCGGGCGGGTGCAAGCCTATACCGCCGGGTACGACCACGACTTTAAGTTGATCCCTCACCTGGCAACCGCGCTCGGTGCCCAGGTCACGCTGTATTCCACTCCCGCCACGCTGACGGTGCTATACGGAAGTCATCCTGTCGGCGTGGTGGCGTTCGTGCGCTTGCGGCCGTTCGGCAAGCAGCAGTGAGGCGTGATCATGGGAGCGGGGCCGCGCGGGCGACGAGTCATCACGCGGGCAGCCGGTGCCCCATCGTGTCGTTGGGCCGGACTCTAACCTTCACTTCAATACGCGAGCCGAGGCGATTGACAATTGACATAAGGCGATCGACAGTAAAGCGTCTGAGATCTGCGTTACGAATGCGCGAGAAGTCAGCGGCAGCAATGCCCGTACGACTATGCGCCTCCCGCACGGTGAGTTGCTCCTGATCGAGAAGCTTAATGATCGCGGCCGCCAGAATGGCCTTGAATTGATCTACATCAGCATGATCTCGTTTGAGATCTCGAAATACATTGCCGCTTCCATGCACCAATTCGAGCTTTTCGCCCTTCATGTCAACGTCTCCTTCAGCCTCTTCAATCGCTCACGTATCAATTGCAATTCGCGGGCCGGTGTTTTGATGCCCTGAGTCGACTTCTTCTGGAAGGCATGCACGGCCCAAACGGCTTCGCAAGTTGCACGGCATACACTACGCGGTACGCATTACCACGAAATGGCAGAGCAATCTCGAAGACTCCAGACCCCATCCCATGCATTGGCTTCGCTATCTCCGCTTTGCTCCTTCGGCCGCAATCGTCAGCGCCGTTAAGCAAACAGATTTGGCACCCTCAGGAAATGTCTGGAATTCCTAAGAGCGGAGCTAATCCAAGAGATTGGTCGGGTCTTAGGAATCATCGCTTTCCCGCGCAACGGATCAATGTTGTCATATTTGACAACGCGGTGTCAATATTGTCGTGCGCCGGCGCTCGCAGCTTGCTATCTGCCCAGAGCCAAGCCACAGCTGCCCGGCGGCCGCTGCTATCATGAAGAGCACGAGTTCGAAACGTAATGTCATCCGTCACCCCACAGCCCTTGGTTTCCGCGACACTCGATTCCTATCTGCTTGAGGTCGCCGACGCGGTCAACACCACGCTGGACCTGAACACGCTTCTGCAGCGAGTGGCGGAGATGCTGAAGCGCTTCATCGACTACGAAATCTTTGCCATCCTGCTGCTGAACGAGAAAGCCCAGGAACTTCGGATCCGCTTTCAGGTTGGCCATCCGCCGCGAGGTCGCCGAGCGCATCCGCATCAAGGTTGGCCAAGGCGTCACCGGACAGGCGGTGCAGCGGCGCGAAGCGGTGTTGGTGAACGACGTTGCGGCGGAGGAGAACTTCATCAACTCGGCTCCCGGCGTGCGCTCCGAGTTGGCGGTGCCGCTGATCGCCAAGAACAAAGTCATCGGCGTCATCGACGTCGAAGCCGCCCAGCCCGGCGCCTTCACGGAAGAGCACAAACGCCTGCTGACGCTGTTTGCTTCGCGCATCTCCATCGGCATTGAGAACGCCCGTCTTTACACGCGGGTGTCGCGGCAGGCACGGCAACTTACGTTGCTGACCGAGATCAGCCGCGAGCTCACGTCGATCCTGAATGTCGATCAGCTGCTGAAGCGGATTGCCGAATTGCTGACCCGCATCATCGACTACCAGATGTTTTCCATCCTGCTGCTCGATCGCCAGCGGGAGCGTCCTGCAGCACCGCTTCTCGCTGCGCTTCAAGGAAAATGTGCAGCTGAAGACACGAGATTCCGCTGGGCGTAGGTTTGGTTGGCTATGCCGCACAACATGGCGAGGCAGTGCTGGTGCCGGATGTCAGCAAGGACCCGCGCTACATCCCCGCCAATCCGGAGACGCGCTCCGAGTTGTGCATTCCGCTGATCTACAAAGACAAGGTCATCGGCGTGCTCGACATCGAGCACACCCGCCGCGGATATTTCAACGAAGATCACGTGCGCATTATGACGACCATGGCCGCGCAAGTTGCCATTGCCATCGAAAACGCGACCCTGTACGAGCGCATCGCCCGCCAGGAGAAGCGCCTGGAGCAGGACCTGGCGCTGGCCCGCGAGTTGCAGTTCCGGCTGCTGCCGCAGAAGCTGCCGGTGTTCAAGCATGCGGAAGTGGCGTCGCGCTTCGCACCCGCGCGCCAGATCGGCGGAGACCTCTACGATTTCCTGAAATACGGTGGCCATGGAGTGACGGGAATCGCAGTTGGCGACGTCAGTGGCAAGGGCGCGCCGGCTGCGATCTATGCGGCGCTGGTCAGCGGCATCGTCCGCTCGCACGCGATGGAAGAACCGACCGCTGCCGGTATGCTGGAAGCCCTGAATCTCTCGCTGGCGGAGCGCCCGATCGATGGCCAGTATGTTTCGATGATCTATGCCATCTGGGACGACAACCAGCAACAACTGCAACTGGCGAACTCCGGCCTGCCGCGGCCGATCCACTGTCGCGGCGGCAAGGTCGAGGAGATCCAGGCTACGGGCTTGCCCATCGGCCTTTTCGGCCACGCCACTTACGATGAGTTGAATGTGCGCGGCCGCAAAGGCGACGCGTTCCTGTTCTTCAGCGATGGCATCCTGGATGCGACCAGCTCCAAGGGCGAAATGTTTGGGCGGCATCGGCTGGAGGCGATCGCGCGAAGCCAACGCGCATCGCAGCGCCGAGGAGTTGGTCGACGCGATCTTTACTGCGGTGTCGGAGCACGCTGAGGGCGTAGAGGCCTTCGACGACCAGACCATCGTCGCCCTGAAGGTGAAAGGACCTTCGCCCAAGAAGTGAAAGCCGATCAGCCGCAGCAGCGCCCGCCTGGCTTCACCTACTCACGAGAAAAGCGCAGCGCCGGCAGCTCCGATCGCGAACTGCATGCGGAGGCCATACCGCTGGCGCGACTGGCAGCGCGCTTCGGCACGCCGTTGTATGTGTACTCGGCAGCGACCATACGCGAGCGATATCGCGAATTCGATCTGGCTTTCCGCGGCTGCGAGCACACCATCTGTTACTCGGTGAAGGCGAACTCGAACCTATCGATTCTGCGAATGCTGGCGCGGCTGGGAGCGGGATTCGACATCGTCTCCGGCGGCGAGTTGCAGCGCGTGATCGCGGCCGACCCCGCCCTAGCGAAACGGGGCACCCGACTCGGGAGGACGATGGTTTTTTCCGGGGTCGGCAAGCTGGCTGAAGAGATCGATCAAGCGCTTCAGGCCGGAATTCTGCTGTTCAATGTCGAAAGCGCAAGCGAGTTGGAGCTGTTGGCAGCGCGGGCGGCACATCATCGCAAGCCGGCGCAGTTCGCGGTCCGGGTAAACCCCGATGTCGCGGCCAAAACCCATCCCTACATCTCGACCGGCTTGCACCAGCACAAATTCGGGGTTCCATGGCGTGATGCGACAGCGCTTTACCGACGCGGCGCCGAAGAACGCTGGCTGAAGCCGTCCGGCGTCAGCGTGCACATTGGTTCGCAGATCACCGACGTGGATCCCTTCCGCGAAACCATGGAGCGGGTGGCGGCGCTGGTGCGTTCGTTGCGAGAAGCCGGCCTCGACATTCGATACGTGGACGCGGGTGGTGGATTGGGGATCTGCTATGACCACCGATTCCACTTCCAACTTCTCCGGCGAGGTCAAGCGCTATGCCAAGGCTGTGATGCAGCCGCTGAAAGGTCTGGGCGTGCATCTGCTGTTGGAGCCGGGACGGGCGATCATCGCCCCGGCGGGAGCGCTGCTAACCCGCGTTGTCTACCGCAAACAGAATGACGGGAAGCGGTTCGTCGTGGTGGACGCGGCCATGAACGATCTGCTTCGGCCATCGTCTGTACGATGCCTATCACGAGATTGTGCCCGTAATAGTTAAGCCGGGACGCCAAACCAGGGAGAAGGCCGACATCGTTGGGCCGGTCTGCGAGAGCGGAGACTTCTTTGCTCGCGATCGGGAAGTGGGCGAGTTGGAGGAAGGCGATCTGCTCGCGATTTTGGATGCGGGCGCGTATGGCATGTCGCTGGCCTCTAACTACAACACCCGGCCACGCGCGGCGGAGGTGTTGGTGGATGGCAAGCGTGCGCGGCTGGTCCGCAGGCGGGAGACGGTCGCCGATCTACTGGCGCCGGAGCGTGATGTAGTGAGCGGCTAGATCCGAATCGATTGCAGCATTGCGCGGCCTGAAACGAGTGAGATAAGGCGGCGTCTTCGGGCGGACTCAGGCGCTACGCCAGACTCCGCTTCCCATCCCGAATTCGCGCAAAGAGGCCGATCGGCCCGGTCGCTCCGTCCTGGGCTATAATGAGCCGCCCTGCGGCGCTCGTTTTTCGAGCTTCTTACTCCACTGCGAAGGAAAGTTAACTCTGCACGCCAGACACTGAAGGCTGTCCCCTTCAAAGAGCCGACTCAATCCGTTCCATAGCACTTCGTTGTTACTGCGGTACTCTCCACTTCTGTCCCACCCATTGACTCTCTTGGGTATTCCTAATTTTGCTGATTGCGTTTGGCGGCAACTTGTCCTATGCTCGCAGACCACTGGGAGAGCCCATGCAACCAAATCGATCTGACGCTGCCACTTCCACTGCAGTCTGCCTCTGGTGTTATTCCCAATATCTAAAAAGCACAAGCCGGGCTCGTGACGGACACACCTTTTGCTCCAAGAAGTGCGAATACGAAGCGCGCTATTGGCTGCAGGAGAGCATGAAGTCCGAGAGCGAATAACAGGGGCGCGGCCGCAAGCCGCGCCTTTTTCTTCGGCATATCCCACGCCTGGCTTGCCGACACGATTGCTTACGGTAATGCCTGATCTTACCCGCTTTGACATTGCCAGCCTAAGCTCTTTGCTATCAACTCATTAAACCGTAATCCAAAATTAAGTTGACTTGCTTCTGGAAGACGCGATACTTATGCGGCGTCGAAGGCAGTGCAAGGGCCAACGTCATTACGCGATTCCGACTGCAGCATCGGTAAAGGAGCTAATTATGACAATCCGGCCGCGCTTCGGGTTTCGCCTACGTTTCCCGCATTCGCGTTCGCGATCTTTGTGCGCTGGCAATATCGCGACCAGCCGGCAGAAGCCCAAACGTTCAGCGTCATTCATTACTTCAGCGGCGAGTCGGACGGAGAGAATCCGATTGCTGGCGTGACTGTTGCCGGCGCCGGAAAGCTCGCCGGAACGACTTCAGGTGGGCGCGGTTCGGTCTTTAAGCTGACCCAGAACGGCGCGAGTTAGACCTTGGACCCCTTATATGACTTCACCGGGGACCCAACTAACGGCCCGGTATGCTGGCGTGGTGGTCGGCCCGAATAGCGCTCTGTACGGCACGACGACAGCTGATGGAGCCTATGGGGCAGGCTCCATATTTGAGGTGACGCCACCGCCAACGGCGTGCCACACGGCGATCTGCTATTGGACCCAAACCGTACTGCACTCCTTTACCGGAAATCTAGGTGATGGCGAGCGGCCCCTGTACGGCAGTGTGATCTTCGATCAGGCTGGCAACATGTATGGCACAGCGGAGGAGGAAGGTGGGTTTGACTGCGGGGTGGTATGGAAGATGGCGCCCTCGGAAAGCGGATGGACGGAGAGCGTTATCTACAACTTTACCGGGGCGGCAGATGGATGTAACCCGTCTGCCGGTGTGACCTTCGACGCAGCCGGGAATCTTTATGGCACAACTTATCGAGGCGGAATCGGCGGAGGCGGGGCAGTCTACCAATTGACGCCCTCAAATGGCGGCTGGGCGGAGCATACACTGGCTGGTTTCAACGAAAGTACGGGATATTATTCCTCTGCCAGCTTAATCGCTGACCAGTCCGGTAATTTCTATGGAACGACGGAGCTTGGCGGTCCTAACGGTTGGGGCACGGTGTTCGAGCTCAGCCCGTCGAATGGGGGCTGGAACTTCTCCCTGGTCTATGGCTTTAGCAAGTGTGGTTCTTATCCTGGTGTGAGGCTGGGCCCGGACGGCAATCTATACGGCGTATGCGTGACCGGCGGAGCTAACGACGACGGGTGGGTCTTCGAGATGCCACCGAATTGCCATCAAACGTGCGCGGTCAACGATGTCCATGACTTTGCTGGCACCGACGGTCAGTACCCTCAAGGTGCCGTGGTCTTCGACGCCAGCGGCAATCTCTATGGCACGACGTTGCAAGGCGGACAGGGCTGCTCCGGTTCCGGAGGCTGCGGTGTGGTTTGGGAGATCACGCCGAGAACTAAGAAGACGGGCTTTTGCGATTTGCAGTAACCGTCTTACATCGCCATTTCACAAGTAATGTCGGCGGGGCTGAGCTGCCTTACCGCTGACCCCATTTCAACTTGTTGCGCAGGGCGTCGAAAAATGTGCGGCGGACGCGCAGCAGCTTCACGGAGTGTTGTGCCCGGCGGCACAGCAGGCGGTCGCCTTGTTGGACGGGCATTCCGACCTGTCCGTCAATGCTGAGAAACGCCTCTTCGGCGCCGGTTTCGATGCGCAGCTCAATTTGCGCTTTGTCGGTCACCACCAGCGGACGATGGGTGAGCAAATGGGGGCAGACCGGCGTCACTACGAAGGACTGGACACTGGGCATCAGCACCGGGCCGCCCGCCGCGAGCGAGTAGGCGGTGGAACCGGTTGGCGTGGCGATGATGACGCCGTCCGCCTTGTAGTTGAAGGCGAGGGCGCCGTCGATCAGCAGATCGAAATCCACCAGGCGGGCGATGGCGCTCTTGTTCACGACCACGTCATTCAAGGCAAAATGGTGGGCGATGGCTTCCGTGTTGCGAAATACCGTGCAGTCGATGACCGCGCGTTGCTCGATGGGACAGGTGCCGGCGTCGATCGCTTCGAGAGTGGCATACATCTCGTTGAGCGGGACCTCGGTAAGGAATCCGAGCGAGCCCAGATTGACCGCCATAATCGGCACGCCTTCATGCGCCACGGCGCGCGCCGCCGAGAGCAACGTTCCATCGCCCCCCAGCACGAGCGCAAAATCCGGATGCTTGTCGCCCATGTTCTTGCGGACAACTACTTCTCCTGCCGTCGATGTATTCCGCGGTTTGTTCGTCGACGTAGAGCTTGTATCCGCGCTTGCCGAACCAGGCAAGCAGCTCAGGCAAAATGTCTGCCAGTTCAGGCTTGGACGGCTTGGAGATGATCGCGGCTGATTTCATTGGGGTAATTATTCACCACCCTTCGGCTTCGCTCAGGGCAGGCTCCGACACGGAGGTCACGGAGTTTTTATTTCACCACAGAGACACCGAGGCACAGAGAAGAGCAAATTCATTTTCATTTTCATTTCTTGGCCGGCTAGGGTGCTGCGCAACATGGCTCCGATCCCGATGCGGCCAGTACTCCATCAAAAGGGGACAATGTGGCTCCAAAATCTCCGGACCCTGAACCCATGCCGAGGTCCTCAGCGGCTAAAGCCGCTGTCATTTGTTCGATTCTTGCGGACCGCCTGAAGGCGGTCCCCTTCAAAGCAATACTTATCGGAGTTTTCTTTGAAATCGTAAAACAACAAAAAACTCAGTGCCTCTGTGGTGAAAAGGATTCCTCTGTGCTCTCCGTGACCTCCGTGGTGAAAAACCAAGTGCGACTGCCCAGTGTAACGCGATTCTCGCGGCTGGCGTCGAGCGCTCAGGAGAATCGGGCATGCAGCAGAAACTCGCGGTTGCCTTCCGTGCCCAGGATTGGCGAGTCGATGACTTCGATCCCAGCGCCTCCGAGTTGCTGCACCGCGCCGCAACTTTGTCGGCCGCTGCCTGCTGAGCTTGAGGATCGCGAACGATACCGCCTTTGCCCACTTGTCCACGGCCCACTTCGAACTGCGGCTTTACCAGGACGACGAGTTGGAAATCCGCAGCAGCCGAACGAACACAGCTTACGACGGCCGGAAGAACGAGGGTAGCAGAGATAAACGACACGTCCATCGCCACCAGGCTGATGCGGATGGGATTGCCACCCTCCCAGATTTGTTCAGGGGTGAGATAACGCGCGTTCGTCTTTTCCAGCAGGCGAACCCGAGGGTCGCTGCGCAGTCGGGCGTCTATCTGGCCGTAGCCGGTATCGACCGCGATCACCTGCGCCGCACCCGCCTGTAGAAGGCAGTCAGTGAAGCCGCCGGTTGACGCGCCGACGTCCAGGCAGGTTTGACCCACAACATCAATGGCCCAGTATTCGAGGGCGCGCGCCAGCTTCAGTCCGCCGCGGCTGACATAAGGCATGTCGTCGCCGAGAAGGCGGACGGCGACATCGCTGTCTACGCTGGCGCCGGCTTTTTCCAGCTTCTGCTCGTTCACCAGGACTCTGCCTGCGAGGATAAGCGCCTGCGCGCGCTCGCGCGAGGGTACCAAGCCGCGTTCCACCAGCAGTTTGTCGAGGCGCAACTTCACGGCGACAGACTAGCACGATGCCATCGTGCCGCAGCGTCTGCGCCGGGATCGCGCGTTTGCGAAAATCAGATCAAGGTTGGTTTTCTTCCGCACCCGGTTCAGTGCATTTTGTTAGAGATTGTGAATTTATGCTACTTAAGGGGAATAGAGCCGGTCTTTTCCACAGCGTTATGCACATTTGTGTTGAAAACTTTCACGAGCTATTCATGAAGTCTGCAAGCGATTGCAACTCGTGCGCCTCGATGAACAGAGCTGTGACTCGCCTTGCGCGATGTCGAAGACAGCATTTCCGTCTGCGATACAATGACCAATCTTCCGGAAGCGAGCAAAATGGCAACCAGGGTCAGAAGTGAGTCGCGAAAATCTTCGCGCAAAACCAGTGCGACGAAGCAGCCGCTGGCGGCGCGCGCCACAAACAATAAGCAGCAACGGCTCGTCTGCCTCCAACGGTGAGACGCTGCGAAAACTCTATGCAGCGTTGCTGCGATGCCGTTTGGTGCAGGAGCGCGCGCGGCAAGCGCACTCAACGGAATATGAGATCGCCTTAGGTCATGAGGCGGTCACCGCTGGAACAACAGCAGATCTTGGCGCCGAGGACACGATCGCCGCGTCGCCTCGCAATTTGGCCGCGCTGGTCGCGAGGGGATTGCCGTTCGAGAAGCTGCTGACCGAGCGTGACGACTATGGCGATTTCCTCGGCTCGATTACTCGTGCTTCCCTTCCCGAAGATGCCTTCAATCTGGGAACCGGCATTGCGCTGGCCCACAAGCTGAGCGGGAAGCGAAATGTTGTGGTCGCATTCTGCGAGAAAGAGCTGGGGTCGCTCGATCCCTGGCAGGAAGCGCTGAAGTTTGCCGGAGTCCACAAGCTGCCCATTCTGTATGTGGTGAAGAGCGGCGCTCCAGATGAAATGGCTTCCGCTGGTCAGCCCGCGTATCTGGAGCAGTTCAGTTTCATGGCTCGCGACTATGGCTTTCCCGGCATCATGGTCGATGGGCGAGATGTGGTCGCAGTCTGGCGCGTGGCGCAGGAGTCGATCCATCGCGCGCGCAACGGCGCTGGAGCCAACGCTCATCCACTGTACGACGGAATCGGCTCGCGATCCGCTGGAACACATGGAGCATTACATGAGAAAGCGGAGCGTGTGGGACGACGAGTGGAGGAACCAGATCGCCGCCCACATCAGCAGTGAGTTAGAAGTCTTGTAAGGGTGCCGAATTGCTCCTGCGCGGTAAGGCGGCGCCATCCCCGGCGTGTCCTCCTTGAAAGGGCACGGTTTCAGCCGTGTCGTTAGCCGCGTAACGGGGTTGGCCTTTAGGCCCTGAGGGTCTGCTCCCTCAGCGGCTAAAGCCGGATTCTTGATCTGGCTCCAGCGGCACGCCTGAAGGCGTGCCCTTTCAAAGCAGGGTCGACCTAATTGCGGGAACAGCGGGACTTTACAGCTTCTCGTAAAACTCACATGCCGAGCACGAAATGTACATTCCGCCGGGAATGTTGCGCTCGCGGTCTTTCACGCGCTTGACCACGCGGGTAGGCTTGCCGCACTTCGGGCAATCGGTGCTCTTGCTGGTATCCATCACCTTCTTGCGGTCTGCGGTTTTTGCGATCTTGGCCATTCTCTTCTCCTGAACACTACGAGTTCTTCCGCAGGCTGCTGCGGTACCAATGTCTACTTGGGCTGGAGTTTCGTGAGATCGAAGCGGACGGGCGCTGCTGCGCGCTGCACATGTCTGCGGCCCACGCTCCTCCATCCATCTCGCGCAACAGCGGCGCAATCGAGTATCTGGGAGCGGCTTCGACTGCAACGGGAAATGAGGCGGCGCGGTTGATGCGCCGTTCTCTACTCGCCTGGTAGCAAAGCTATTTTACATGAGCAGGAGGGGGCGTGTCGTCGATGCGCGGCATGGGCAGGTCCTTGCCGTCAGTGTGCAGGACCATCGCCGTCACGCGACCGGAGCTGTCGAGCTCGAAGCTGTATTCGTCATCGGCCGTCCTGGAGAAGAACTGCCGTTCACCTTCGGCGCCGAGCTCCTGCTTCGGCTCGTCGTTCTCCTGAACAAACAGCGTGTTGCCTTCGCGCGTGATGCCGAGAACGACCTCCGGCGAGAAGCGATAGCGGCCGACATACTTGTCCAGCAACTTCGGATCGAGCGTGACTCCCTTATGCTGTTTCAGCGGCGGACGTGGCGGCAGCTGATCATAAGGCGTGAATCCTTCCCACTCGATCGGCGTGTAGCGGTTGTGCAGCAACCTCTCCAGCAGCGGCTTGTAAATTCCTTCGCCATTGGAGCTGTTGGTCATGATCAGGATTCCCGTGCTCGACTTGTCGAAACAAACGGTGTAGTGCCGCCAGCCCTCGTCGTGGCCTTCCTTGAAGAACGCGCGGCCATACGGAGTGAAGTAGAGGCCCCAGCCGAGACCGTAGCTCAGGCCGATGGCTTTGTTTTCGGTCGTGGTCTCCGTGTTGAGCGATGGGAACTCATGTTTCTGACAAGATCTCGATTTGCGGGCGTGAGCATCTGCTCCCGAGTTTTCTTGTCCGGATTGCGGCCCTGCAGGATCGCCTGGAGAAAGTTGGCGTAATCGTGCAAAGTGGTCTGCATGGAGCCGGCCGCATCTGCGGTCTTGCGACGCTCGGGACCAAGCGAGCGGCCATATTCGTCATAGCCGTTGGCGAAGTCGCTGTCGAAGCGCTCTTCCCAGACCATGCTGGTGCGCGTCATGTTGTCCGGCAAGAATAAGCGCTCGCGCATCAGGTCGTTGATCGGCGTCTTCGTGACCGTCTCGACTACGAACTGCGCCAGATCAATCCCTTCGCCGGAGTAGGCGAAGCGCGATCCCGGAGTGAAATTGATGTTGAGCTTGTGATCGTCATTGAAGGCGCGCAGTTGGGGAATCCCGTAGTGTGGTCCAGGCACATGCGCAACGTGAGCAACTTGTAGCGCGTATCGCCGGCGAGATCAGCGATATGAAGGATATTCCGGCAGCGGCTTGGGCAGATACTGATAAACCGGCTTGTCCAGGTCGAGCACGCCTTGCTCCACCAACTCCATCACCATCGTGGCAAACGCAGCCTTGGTCAGCGAGGCTGCCGTCATTATCGAGTCGGGCGTGAGCGGCAGGTTTTTTTCTTTGTCGCGAAGGCCGTAGGTTTTCAGATACGCAACTTTGCCGTCATTGAAGATTGCAATTCCGACGCCAGGCACTTCGGCCGCATTCATCAGTCGCGTGACCGTCGCGTCAATCTCAGCGGCGGAAATCGTGCTGCCGTCCAGGCGTTTAATCGAGGCCTGCTGAGCGGCCAACGCGGAAGCGGACATCAATACCAGGATCGTCGGAATCCACAACATCCGCAAGGTGGGCCCGCGCCCATGTCGCTTCCGGGGCGATACTACTCGGTTACAGATTCTTGCCATTTCGATCCGCAGGCGTGACACTTCCATCTCTTTCGCGGCACAGGAATGGGAACACCAATCCACGCTGTGGTGTACGCAATCGGTTTGTTCAAAGTTTCGTAGGAGACGTCCCGCGATTGGCATTCAGGACAGGCCGGCTGTTGATACGAGCCCGCTCCCTCGACCTCGAACTCCTGGAGCATTGGCTGTGCCAGCAGCTCGGCTGCCACATCCGCATCTTCCGGCCTGACGCAGAGCTTGATTCCGCCGACCAGATTCGAAATGAACCAGTCCATGCGAACCATGTTGTCGTCGGCAAGCACGGACTCGATGCCGGCCGATTCGAGCGATCCCTTGGCGAGCAGCGCCTCGGGAAGATCTCGAAACTGCTTCACTACGATGAGATCCTCCCATTCGATCTCGTCGCCTGGGCCGTCAGGCTCCGGAATGTTGAATTCGAGTTGTCGCCGATCTCGCTCCGCCCGCAAGGATTGCCGTGCCGGGTCGGTCAGCTCGGCTCCCTCGCGCGCAATCGACTCTAACTCGCCGTCCGACATCCCTGCGTAGAGATCGACCAGCCGCTTTCGCTCCTGCTCTGGATCGGGTATGTCCAAACTCCTCTGTATGCCAGCTGCAATCCGCTACGCGCCCCCCTTGGCGAAGTCCTGCGTGAACTCCGCCAGCGAGCGCACCGGAACGCCCGATGGCCCCTTGGCAATCCACGGCTTGTTGTCTTCCATCCACGCCACGCCCGCAATGTCGAGATGAATCCACGGCGTGTCGCCAACAAATTCCTTCAGGAACATGGCTGCCGCGGTCGCACCGGCCCAGCGTCCGCCGCCCGTGTTCCTGATGTCGGCGATGTCAGACTTGATCAGCTCGCGATAGTCGTCTTCCTCCGGCAGCCGCCACATCTTCTCGCCCGACTTCGCCAGCGATTGATTGAAGCGGTTGTAGAAATCGTCGTCGTTGGAAAACACGCCGGCGTTGACCATGCCGAGCGCCACCACGCATGCGCCGGTCAGAGTTGCCGCGTCGATCAGGTGGGTTGCGCCCAGCTCACGCGCGTAGTGCAGGCCATCGGCCAGCACCAGGCGGCCTTCGGCATCGGTGTTGATGATCTCGATCGACTTGCCCGACATCGCAATCTGCACGTCGCCCGGCTTCTGCGCCTTGCCCGATGGCATGTTCTCGCTGGCGCAAACGATGCCGATCACGCGCACGTTCGGCTTGAGCTGCGCGATGGCGCGCATGGCGCCGATCATCGCCGCGCCGCCGGCCATGTCGTACTTCATCTTCTCCATGCCTTCGCCGGGCTTCAGGGAGATGCCGCCGCTGTCGAAGGTGATTCCCTTGCCGACCAGGCCAAGCACGCGCTTCTTGGGTGCGCGCTCCGGCTCGTAGCGCATCACGATCAGCCGCGGCTCTTCGTCGGAGCCTTGCGCGACGCTCCAGAAAGCGCCCATCTTCAGCTCTTTGATCTTGTCGGGACCGTAGATCTCGCAGGCCAGCCCGAGTCTCGTCGCTCATGGCTTTGGCGCGGTCGGCCAGGATGGTCGGCGTCATGCGATTGCCGGGCTCGTTGACCAGGTCGCGGGTAAAGTTCTGCGACTCGCCAATGATGCGGCCCTGCTCCATGCCCTTCTTCAGCGATTGCTGGTTCGCGCCTTTGGGAGCGACGATGGTCAGCTCCTCGATCTTCTGTTTGGTGCGATCGCTGCGGTAGTAGTCGGCATCGAAGTTGCCGACCAGCGCGCCTTCCACAATGACCTTGGCGGCATCGTCGATCTTGGCCGGCATCACCAGCGCGAAGCTCGTCAGGTCTTTGGCTTTGACGTTGCGGACGGCTGCGCCAGCCAGCTTGCGCAGGTCAGCAGAAGAGAACTTGGCAGCCTTGCCGCCGCCGATCAGCAGCAGACGCTTGGCCTTCACGCCTTCCGGCTTGTGGAGAAGCGTGGTCTCCATCGCTTTGCCCGTGACTTCGCCGGAGGCGATGAGGTCGGCAGCGGCGGCGAGAACAGCTTTGTCGTCGGTCTGGACTCTGGGATCGTGCTTGTCGGATTTGTCGCCGTTGTTGGTTGCCTCAGCCGCGTCGAGCACGGCGACGACGAGGCATTCGGTTTCGATCTGCGAAGGTGGTGCGGTAGTAAGAGTAGTTTTCATAGGTTATGATTGCGTTGTCATTCGCAAACTTCGATTATCCCATTAATGTGTCATCCCGAGCGAAGCGAGTGGACGACTTGTCATCCCGAGCAGGGTGCCCCATTCAAGGCCATCTTTTGGCCTTGGGTGGGGATTTTTCGTTGGCACCACGAAAAAGACCCGCTCACGCTTCGCTTGAACGGGGCACCCGGCTACACTGTCATCCCCTGGGGAAAAAATCCGTGAAACGAAGACCAGAAGAAGCGGTTATCCGCGTAGAGTGTGGGATTTCTGCCTCGTTCACGCAACTCCCGGCGCCACTGCCTCTCGTTTTGCCGGCAGAAGGGCTAACAGGACAACTCCGATCGCAAGGAATATGATCACATCGGCAAAGTTCCTGTGCACGCCATGAATCCACGCTTCCACGGTTTGAATTGCCATCACAGCGGCATGGGAGATGTTCCACCAAGCTGCTAGCGCAATCATCGAGCGATGCTCAGACGGTCGCCTTGCGGCTATCAGTAGAAAGACCCCGACCGGAATAAAAAAGCTCAGAAACATCGGGTCGCACTCGTTTTTCCGCTCCAAAAGCCAGCTGGAATGCCACAGATCTACGTATAGAAAATAAATTTGGGCCACATCCACCAGCCCCACCATCACCAGGACGATCTGTGTCAGGCGTTCTCTTTTCACATTGACCTCATTATCTGAATCTGAGCGACCAGTTACGACGTGCGGACAGTCTCAACCCCTGACCAATTCCACGCCTGCCAGATAATGATCGAGGTGCACACAGTTTCGATCGTCGCGAAGAACACGTACGCTGGAAAAATGGGGTCCCGAAAGTTACCGTTAGTCAGAGGCAGAACGAAGGTCAGGAAACCGTTTACCAGGGTCAAAATTGTACCCGCGATGATATTCGCCAGCCGGTTCGCTCTAAACGGAAGCAGTCGACACGCCACAATCATGGCGATGGGTATTTCCATCAAGACCGCTGAACCCATCAGGGCCCATGGTGGAAGGTGTGGGGCTGAATTCGGCGAGCCAACGAAAGCGAACAGGGCAAGCACGTCCGCATACAGGTAATTCAATAACGCGAAGATCCAGAATAGAGACAACCGCTCCTTGGTGTCATGCATGTCATCCTCCGGCGGACTAATTACGGTCCAGCGGCGGAATAGGTTTCACATGCAGCAAATTGTGGCGTCAGTTGGCGTTATCAGCCAGTATCACAACTAGGTCTTCCGGCTCCGCGCCATCGCCTCTTTCGCTTCCTTGTCGGCGGTTTTGCGGCGCTCGGTTTCGCGCTTATCCCAGTTCTGCTTGCCCTTGGCGACGGCGAGTTCCACCTTCACCCGGCCATTGCGAAAGTAAAGCCGCGTGGGAATCAGCGTCAGGCCCTTCTGCTGGGCCTTGCCGACCAATTTATGCAACTCGTTGCGATGCACCAGCAGCTTCCTGGTTCGCAGCGGCTCGTGGTTGAAGATGTTGCCGTGCTCATAGGGGCCGATGTGGGCGTTGATCAGCCAGAGTTCGCCATCCTTGACCAGGCCGTAGGCGTCTTTGAGATTCGCGCGGCCGCCGCGGACTGACTTCACTTCCGTACCCCGCAACGCGACGCCGGCCTCGAATTTTTCCAGCAGAAAGTAGTTGTGAGAAGCGGAGCGATTGACCGAGGCATCGCGCTCGCCGCTGGCGATAGGGTCGCGGCGCCCGGCTGGCTTCTTCGGCGGAGGATTTTGCGGTGGTCGGGCCATGATGCGTGCAACAAGTGTAGACGGTTAGAGGCGAAGTGGGAACAAGCCGCGGAGCGGCGAGATGGAGTTAGGCGGGGGCGTAAGCCCACGCTCGAAGTGGGAAGAAATACGAGCCGCAGAGCGGCGACACAGTCTCTGAAGGCCCGCTCTACCCGAGTTCTGCTTCGCGACTGCTGTTCTGTGCGAGCCACACCGAAAACGTTATATTCCCGTAACCGTGAGCGTGGTATTGGCGTTGTAGCCGCCGTAGACCGCCGAAATCGTGGTGCTGCCCGAAGCCACTCCCGTCGCCAGTCCGGTGGCGGAGATGGTGGCCACACCCACATTGCTCGACGACCAGGTAACCACTCCGGTCAAGTCCTGCTGCGTGCCGTCAGAGTAGGTGCCAGTGCAGGTGTACTGCTGGGTGCCGGCCACGGAAAGCGTAGCTCCCAGAGGCGCGATCGCGATGGACGTCAGGGTCGCCGAAGTGATGGTCGCAATCGTCTGCGTCGAACCTTCCTGATAGGTCGCGTTGATGATCGATATGCCGGCCGATACTCCCGTCAGCAGCCCGGCGGAGTTCACCGTGGCTACGGCAGGTTTTGACGACGACCAACTCACGCCCGGGGTCACGTCAATCTGATTTCCGACGGCGGTTGTTCCCGTCGCCGTAAATTGCGTGGTCGAGCCTACCTGCACGGTGGGATTCGTCGGCGACAGCGCCAGCTGCGTCACCGTGTCATTGGAAACAAAGAAACCACCACACGAAACGAAAAACAGACATAAGGCGACCGCGCAGGCATACTTATACAAATTCATTTCCCTATTCTAGCCTCAAATCGCGTTCCCTTTACAAGCGGGCTTTTCATATAACCGCAGTATTTTATTCGGCAATTCGTGCCTTGAGGTTCCCGATAGTTTCCGGCGTTCGCCTGAGGCGCAATCAACGCTTTGTGAACCCTGGTTAGCACCCGCGTGAGGCAAATGTATGCGATCAATGACAGGGCCTCCGGATGTTATAATCGCGCGGTTAGCACTCACTCCGTTCCGGCCGCTAAGGCAAGTTGGGTTGGGGACGAGTACCATGCTCACGTTTAACGTGGGTCCAAGTCTTACATCCGGAGCCTGGCTCTCCGGCCGCACGGAGGGAAAGGTCTGGTCCGCATACCCGGGGTCTCAAGGAACGTGATGAAACGCTTTACCGGCGTCTTGGCGCTGCTGCTGGTGTTGGTGGCAGCCGCCCTCGCCTCTACAGATAAGCAAGCCAAGGCCCTTTATGACAAGGGCAAACAGGCGGAAGCCCGCCAGGATTACATTTCGGCCTACAACTATTATCACGAGGCCTACCAGCTAAAGCCCACCGACCTCACCTATCGCTCCTCGTACGAATATGTGCGCTTTCTGGCTGCGGCGGCCTACGTTCATAAGGGCCAACTGCTGCTCAATACCGGCAAGTTGCAGGAGGCCCTGACCGACTTCGAGCAGGCGCTGGCCATCGATCCCTCCAGCTTCATCGCGCAACAGGAATCCAATAAAGTCCGCCAGCTCTTGCAGAAGAACGCAAATCCGGGGGCTTCCCTGGCGCCGAGCACGGAATCGGAGCTGGACAAGCGCCTGGAGCAGGCGACCGGCCCGGTGGAACTGGCGCCCATCTCGCAAACGCCCATCACCTTGAATCTGACCCAGGATTCGAAGACGGTCTACGAAAGCATTGGCAAGCTGGCCGGAATCAACGTTCTCTTCGATCCCGATTACACCTCGCGCAAGATTCACGTTGACCTGAACGGCGTCACCCTGCAGGAAGCGCTGGTGATCACCGCGCTGGAGTCGAAGACCTTCTGGCGTCCGGTCACTCCTAACACAATTTTTGTGGCTGCCGATACGTGCGGCCAAGCGCAAGGAACTGGAACAGAGCGTCATCCGCACTTTTTATCTGAGCAATCTTTCCCAGCCCAATGAGTTGCAGGACATGGTCAACATTCTGCGCACGCTGCTGGACACGCAGCGCTTGCAGCAGTTCCCCTCGCAGCAGGCGATCGTGGTGCGAGGCACGCCTGATCAGATTGTCATGGCCGGGAAGTTGATCGAGGACCTCGACAAGTCCAAGCCGGAAGTGGTGGTGGAAGTCGCCATCATGCAGGTGACGCGCGACAAGCTGCGCAACCTGGGCATCAATCCGCCGACCAGCGTCAGCATTGCGGTGCAGGAGTCTCCCGGAACCACGACTACGACCTCGGTGACCGGCAACTCCGGCGCGGGTGGAACAGCTACCACCTCGACCTCCAACACCGGACAGATCAACTCTGAACAGCCTGGCCCACCTCAACGCCACCAACTTCGAGGTGACCATTCCGCCGGCGACGGCGAACTTCCTGATGACCGACAGCAGCAGCAAGCTGATCCAGCAGCCGGAGATTCGCGCCTCCGACGGGCAGAAGGCTTCGCTGAAGATTGGCGAGCGCGTGCCGGTAGCGACAGGATCGTTTCAGCCCGGCATCGGCGGCGTCGGCATCAACCCGCTGGTCAACACCCAGTTCAACTACATCGACGTCGGCGTCAACATCGATATCACGCCGCACGTCCATGGCATGGACGAAGTGACCCTGAAGCTGGCGATGGACATCTCGGCGGTCGACTCCTACCAGAACATCGGCGGCATCCAACAGCCGGTCATCGGACAGCGCAAGATCGAAAACGAGATCCGCATGAAGGAAGGCGAAGTCAACATTCTGGGCGGCATTCTGGAGAGCACCCAAACCAAATCGCTCTCGGGCATTCCCGGACTGGCTTCCATTCCGCTTGTTCAAGTATCTCTTCTCCGAGGAAACGAAGGAAGTCAACGACAACGAGATCGTCTTCATCCTGATACCCGCACATCGTGCGCGCGCAGGACATCAATCCGAGCAACATGAAGGCCATCGACGTAGGCACGGCCAATACGATTTCGCTGCGGCGTGACAACAGCCCGCCGCCGAGCAATGCGCCAGCCGCAGGGCCAGCCGGGTAATCCGCCGGGAGCGATGAATAACCCGGGTCAGCCGGGAACGCCGTCGGTCCAGCCTCAAGGATCGCTTGCACCAGCTTCGCCGGCATCAGCCGGCCGCGGCTTCGGCGCCTATGGGAAGCGCGATCGTCAGCTTCGATCCGCCAACTCTCGACCAGCCGGTAGGTTCCACCTTCACCGTGAACGTGAATCTGGCCGGCGGACAGAATGTCTTCTCCGTGCCGCTTGCAGATCATGTACAACCCGCGCGTCCTGCAACTGCTGAACGTCTCCAACGGCACCTTGCTGTCGCAGGACGGGCAAACGGTCGGCGCTGGTGAATCGCGATGACAGCATGGCCGGAATCTGCAGGTCACGGCCTCGCGGCCGCCGGGGACGAACGGGATTTCCGGCGACGGATCGGTGTTCACCCTGACGTTCCAGGCCAGGACTCCGGGACAATCGACGCTGAGCATCAATCGCGCGGCCTTGAAGAACGCCGCCATGCAAACCACCCCGGCCAGCGGCTCGCAGGCGATTGTGACCGTTCACTAGGACAGCCGTCTAAAACAGTGGTCGAAAGCGCCGGGCTTCAGAGATTGTTTGCCGCTGTGGGCACCGTGTGATCGGGACTATCAACCGCGCGTCTGTCGCGATGAAGCTTGCGCAATGCCGATACCCGAGTCCCCGGATGGCGGCACGGGAACTAGATAGCCCAGCGCTTCAGCGCTGGGTCAGCTGCATTATCGCAGATTGAGCCCCTTCAGGCGCGTGCCACATGGCCTGCCAGAAATCTCTGCAAGGATTAAAATTAAAGTCAGTGCTCGTCAGACATTCCAATCGCCGCCGATAATTTTCGCGCCCGATGCTTCGGGCACAGGCGCAGCCCTCGTTGTCGCGCCTGCGGAAGGTTGGCATGCCGCGGCTTCACCATGGTGGAGCTGCTGGTCGCCATGACCATCCTGATGATCCTGACGGCCGCGGCCACGCCCGTGGTCCACATCGTCATCCAGCGCAACAAGGAGCGCGAACTGCGCCGCGACCTTTGGCAGATGCGCGACGCCATCGATCGTTACAAGGACGCCGCCGACCGCGGCGCTTTCCAGGTGAAGGTCGACAGCCAGGGATATCCGCCCGATCTCGAGACCCTGGTGAAGGGCGTGGATACCAACGGCAAGAAAATGCGCTTCCTGCGGCGTATTCCGATTGATCCCATGACCGGCAAGGACGAGTGGGGCCTGCGCTCGATGCAGGACGATCCTGACTCCGACTCCTGGGGCGGGCAAAACGTCTTCGATGTCTACACCAAGTCCGAAGGCACGGGTCTGGACGGCACGAAGTACAAAACCTGGTAGATCAACCTATGCGACGTTTGCGACAGCGCGGGTTCACGTTAATTGAGTTGATGGTGGTCATCAGCATCATCGTCATCCTGCTGTCGCTCGCCATCCCCAATTACTCGTCGTCCATTCTCCACGCCAAAGAGACGGCGCTGCGCGACGATCTCTACACCATGCGCTCGCTCATCGACCAGTACACGCTGGACAAGCAAAAGGCGCCAACGTCGCTGGACGACCTGGTGCAAGCCGGATATCTGAAGCAGCTTCCCAAAGACCCCTTCACCAACTCGCGCGAATCCTGGGTTCCGGTCAGCGACGAGAGCATCATGTCGCCCGACCAGACCGAGCCCGGCATCATCGACGTGCATAGCGGCAGCGACCAGAACTCCAGCGAAGGCACCGCCTATAGCACGTGGTAAGTTCTTACCCTCCGATCCCCTCTGTAGATTTGTCATCACGAGGAGGCCTTTAGGCCGACGAGGGATCTGCTTTCTTCAGAGTTGCCTGCCAGCCTTCCAGATCTTCCCTACGCGCTGGAACTTCATCTCTACCGTGATCTGAACGGCGACGGGGCGACCGTCCTTCTCCGCCGGCTTGAACTTCCATTTCTTCACCGTGGCGACGGCGGTCGTCTCGAAGGCTTGCTCGTCACTGCGCAGGACGCGTACCGGTTCCACGCGGCCCTTCGTGTTTACGCCAATCAACATGACAACGGTGCCGCGCGGTTCAGCGTCGGCGGGAAGATCGGGAAACTTGGGATCAGGCGCGGACGTTGCCTTCGGTGGCTTGATGTCCTTTGGTGACAGGCTGGAAGGACGCGAAGGCGGGATCGTCGGACGCGGGCGAGGTTGAAATTGTCGATGAGGAGTCGGGTTGCGCGTTGTTGGTCTGGGCGCGGCCGTGGGCGGGCAGAAGAAGCAGCGAGATCGCAAGCGCGATCAGTGAGAGCAAGCGCATTCCGTAGTCCCTGAGAGTGATGAACGGCTGACTCGATTCTATTAGAGAGCGAGATCGCGCATTCGCATTGCTGCGTATTGTAAACTGGTTGTACCGGTCCGACTCCCTCCGATTCGCTGATCGAACGCGGTTTCCCCAGTGTTTTCCGCAAAGCAGGAAAGGACAGTTTTGAGCACGAGTCTTCGCAACATCGCCATCATCGCGCACGTGGACCACGGCAAGACCACGCTGGTGGATGCCATGCTGAACCAGAGCGGCATCTTCCGCGCCAACGAGAGCCACGTCGAGCGGGTGATGGATTCCAACGAACTGGAGCGCGAGCGCGGCATCACCATCCTCGCCAAGAACACCGCCATCTTCTATCACCCTACGCCGCAATCAGAGATCAAGATCAACATCGTCGACACGCCCGGCCACAGCGACTTTGGCGGCGAGGTGGAGCGCGCCCTGAAGATGGTGGACGGCGTGATGCTGCTGGTGGATGCCAGCGAAGGCCCGCTGCCGCAGACGCGCTACGTGCTGAGCAAGGCGCTGGAAGCCAAGCTGCCGCCGATCCTGGTGATCAACAAAATCGATCGGCCCGACGCGCGTCCGCAGGAAGTTCTGAACGAGATTTACGACCTCTTCATCGATCTGGACGCGGCCGAAGATCAGCTCGACTTTCCCGTGCTCTACACCAACGCGAAGACGGGAACGGCGACGACCGATCTGAACAAGCCCGGCGAGAACTTGCGGCCACTGTTCGATGCGATTGTGAAAACAATTCCCGACGCCGACGGGCGATGCCGAAGGACCGCTGCAAGTGCTGGTCGCCAATCTCGACTACAGCGACTATCTGGGACGGCTGGCGATTGCGCGCGTCTTCAACGGCACCCTGCGCACCGGCGAAGACGTTGCCATTGCCAAGCGCGACGGCTCGCTGGAAAAGATCAGGATCACCAAGCTGTTTTCCTTCTCCGGGCTGAAGCGCACCGACATTGTCGCGACCGAGTTGGGCGACATTGTCGCGGTCGCGGGAGTGACCGGCATCAACATTGGCGAGACCATCACCGACGTCGAAAATCCTTCGCCGCTGCCGGTGATCACCATCGACGAGCCCACGATTGCCATGCAGTTCATGGTGAACACCTCGCCGTTTGCGGGACGCGAAGGCCAGTACGTTACCTCGCGCAATCTGCGCGACCGGCTGCAAAAAGAGCTGCTGACCAACGTCTCGCTGCGCGTGGAAGAAACCGGAGAATACCGACTCCTTCACCGTGATGGGACGCGGCGAATTGCAGCTGGCAATCCTGATCGAGATGATGCGGCGCGAAAGCTTTGAGCTCGCCGTCGGCAAGCCGGAGATCGTGACCAAGCGCGTGGATGGCAAACTGCTGGAGCCGATGGAGCGGCTGACGGTCGATGTGCCGGAGGCGTTCGTTGGAGTGGTAATCGAGAAGCTGGGCGCGCGCAAAGCGCAAATGCAGAAGATGCACAATCACGGCTACGGGCGGGTGCGCATGGAGTTCGTGATTCCCAGCCGCGGGCTGATCGGCCTGCGCAGCGAGCTGCTCACCGACACGCGCGGCACCATCGTGATGAATTCGCTGTTCGACGGCTATACCGAGTGGCAGGGCGATATCCCACATCGTGTGACAGGGGCGCTGGTGGCCGACCGCGGCGGCACAACCACAGCCTACGCGCTATGGGGACTTCAGGAACGCGGCGAGCTTTTCGTCGGGCCGGGCACCGAAGTTTACGAAGGCATGGTGGTGGGCGAGAATTCGCGCGACAACGATCTCGATGTCAACATCGTTCGCGAAAAGAAGCTGACCAACATGCGCTCGTCCACCGCGGATGAGGCGATTCGGCTGGTGCCCTTCAAGAACCTGAACCTGGAGCAGGCGATTGAGTTCATCGCCGACGACGAACTGGTGGAAGTGACGCCGCAGCATCTGCGGCTGCGCAAGAAGATCTTGCAGGCCAACCGAAGGCCGCGGAAGAATGCGCAGCCGGCGGAAGTGGCGAAGTAGCCAGTGGCTAGTTGTCAGTGGTCAGTAGCCAGCTGTCAGCAGCGGGGGACCCGGCGTCGTACTGTTTCTTTCCATTGGGCGGGAATCTAAACTTCTTGCCGACGCGTCTAAGACATGGGGTAAACTTGTGAGTAGAGTTGCTAAAGAAGAAGGTGCCTTGATGGCCACTGCACGGGTCAAAACAAAATCGGCGACCGATACCCTTCTGGACAAGTTTTCGAAAATGGCCGCGCAAGAGTCTCACCAGATGACCGATGCGGAGTTCAATCGTGCGGTAAGAGAATCGAAACAGATCATCAATCGAGTCCGCGCTTCTCGCGAACGGAAGCGCGGAACAGCCTGATCCAGTCTGTTAGCTCCTCCGGCGTAACATTCTTTCTCCATTTCTTGACTAACTGCACGAAATCGTCTTCCGTACCATATTCCATAATTTCGGGTAGGGCCCGGCGTATCTCGGCGATGGCTTTCAGCCGCTCCTGGTCGTAGTAATCGCGTTTTGTGGGACCATACTGTCTTGCCATGTCGGGTTTTCGTGGCAATTGTAGAGCAGAAGGTTCGATTCGACCCAGTTCTTGCACCGTTGTGCACCGTTTTTTGTGGAAATCCACAGACTACCCACAGACGTAACCCCATTTCTGCTGACGCGTCACTCATCTTCCTGCAAACTAATTGACGATGGCCAACCCAGGCGATTTTGCGTACACCCTCAAGGAGCAGGCTGACATCGTCCGCATTGTGGGCGAGTACGTCACGCTGCGCAAGAGTGGCGCGCAAAACTTCCAGGGCCTTTGTCCATTTCATTCAGAAAAGACGCCGTCATTTTCGGTCCATGCCACGCGACAATTCTTCCATTGCTTTGGTTGCGGAGCCTCGGGCGATGTCTTCAACTTCGTCCAGAAAATCGAAAACATAACTTTCCCGGAAGCGGTGCGGCTGATTGCCGAGAAGCTGAAGATCCCGCTGCCCAAGATGACCTACTCGTCGCCCGAGGAAGCGCGAGTTGCGAAGTTGCGCGGCGGGCTCATCGACATTCACGAGCGCGCCTGTGCGTTCTTTCAGGAACACCTGCGACGTCCCGACGGTGCCCACGCCCGTGAATATCTGGCATCGCGCGGAATGACGCCGGCGCAGATTGCCGAGTTTCGCATTGGCTTTGCGCCGGATCACGGCTTCCTGCTGCGCGATGCGTTGCGCGGCCAGTTTGACGAGGAGTTGCTGCGGGAGTCGGGACTTTTTTCGTGGAAGGACAAAAGTCAGGGGCTAGGGGCCAGGGATCAGGGGTCGGAAAACAAGGGGCTAGGGGCTAGGGATCGGGGACTGGAAGGACAGGACTAGCGCCCATGGATCTGGGACTAGAAGGCGGAGCGGAGGTGAACACACCAGCCCCTAATCCCCAGGCCCTAATCCCTAGCCTGGCCACTGCTTATTCCCGCTTCCGCAACCGCGTGATGTTTCCCATCGCCAACGAATCGGGAAAAGTCATCGCCTTCACTGGGCGCACGTTGTCTACCGACGAGAAGGCCGGCCCCAAGTATCTGAACTCGCCGGAGACGCCCGTTTACTCGAAGTCGCGCGTCCTGTTCAATCTCGATAAAGCGAAGGAGGCAATTCGCAAGCTGGAATACGCGATTCTGGTCGAAGGCCAAATGGATTGCATCTCGCTCTATACGGCGGATCCGCCATTCCACAATGTCATCGCCAGCTCCGGTACCGCGTTTACTGAGGTGCAGGCGAAACTGCTGGGACGTTTCAGCAAGAACATCGTAGTGAACTTCGATCCCGATACCGCGGGTGCAGCCGCGGCGGAACGCTCGCTGGCGCTGCTGGTGAGCGAGGATTTCCAGATCAAAGTGCTGACGCTGGAGGCCGGCTTCGATCCCGATCTTTATATCCGGCGAAAGGGACGCAGGCTTACACGGAAGCGCTCGCGCAGTCGCAAAAATATTTCGACTACCTCATCGAACGGGCGCGCACGCTGTTTCCGGCGCGCACGCCGGAAGGCAAAGTGAAAGCCCTGAATTACTTGCTGCCGCATATCCAGCGCGTTCCCAGCCGCATTGTTCGCGACGAGTGGGCGAATGAAGTATCGCATCGGCTGGGAATCGATTCGGCCGTCGTTGCGGCAAGAGCTGCGCCATGCCGCGGGATCACGATCGGCTTCGCGGGTGAGCGCGGCCAGTGGCGGCGGATTGACCGATGGCGAGCGGGTATTGGTTCGCGCGCTGGCCAGCCAGGAGCTGGCGCATAGTCCGCTGACCAGCCGCGAAGGCCAGGACCTGGACTTCGAGCCGGCGCGGCAGGCACACTTCGCGCTGACCCGCGAGCGGCTGCATGAAGGGTCGGCGGCGGAGCGCTTGATCGATGCACTCCTGGTCGCGCACGAGCAGGGACTGGACCAGATGTCGCTTCCGCTGGAGGAGGCCGATCGCAATTTGCTGGCGGCGATTTTGATGGACGAACATGAAGAGCTGACTCCGGAGTTGCTGGAGAGCGCGATTCGGTCGCTAAAGAAGCGGGTGCGGCAACGTGAACTGGAACAACTTCAGCGCCGGGTGAAAGAGTTGGAATCGAAGGAGGACGTGATGTCGCGCGCCCAGTTGGCGCAGGAGAAGCTTCGTCTGCGGCAGGCTATGCGGTCCGCGATGTCCGACGATGCCGCCCCTACGGGGCTCGGATGATAAATGGTGAGATTACCCAGCGCTTCTCCACCCCAATCCGCGCAAAAGAGGCGCGGCTTGGGGGCCCGGTTTTCGCGCTGGGCTGGATTATGGAGTCCGCTGCGCGGACTGGCATGGTTGGCGAAGTGGTCGGCGGATCCGGTTACGCCGTGGGACGGCGGTTTCGCCGGCTAAAGCCGGCTCGGAATCTCTAAGCGAGCGCTTTCGGCAGGACTAAAGTCGTGCCCTGTTACAAAGCAACTAAGGCCGGCGGTGCCCGACGACACGGGGGATGTGGATTTTGGGAAAAGTTAAGGCATGGGCTGCTCGTCAATACGATGTTATTGAGGGAAATCTCAAGTTTTCTCTCATCTTGGCGCTGCCAGCGATGCTTATAGGAATAGCGTCTATTTGGCACAAGCTCCACGGTCTTGAGCTTGTTGGAACAATCTCAGCCATTGCTTCGGGGTGGGTTATTGCAGGGTGGATTGTTTTTGCAAACCGCAAGACGCATAAGCTAACGGCCACACACGCTGAGGTGGCTTTGCCTCGCAAGTCTGATTAATTGACGACTTCCGGGGCAGGAGCCGATTTTGCCCAAAAAGTCGGGTCGATGCCGAGTTCGTACATTTCGTGAATCAGGACTACCAAGTTATGGCACAACACCTTGCACAGCGTCTCATTGACCATCGAAACGTCAGTCTTGCTGCGCAGGGAGTCTCCGAACTTCCGCTTCATCATGCGAGAACGTAGACTCGACGTTCGACCGCTTATGGTAGTGCGCCAAGAACTCCTCACGCCGGAACATGAAGTAGTGGTACATCTGGCCCCACATCCCGCCGCCCTGCCCCTTGTGAGGTCGGAACGAAATGTAGGGTGTAGCGCCCAAGATGCGTAACCGCGTTCATATTGGTGAGGCTCGCGTATCCCTTGTCGGCAGAAACTTCGGCGACGCGAAAGTTCTTCGCTGTCGTTTACCAGAGGCGGAGGCAGCAGCGGGAATCGCCCGTGTCCGCTCGTGAATTTCGACTGCCGTAACGATGTTCGTCTTGACCCCACACATCAAGTGGCACTTGACCCAATCGTGCTGCTCCCTGACTTCCCCGTACTTGTGGTTAAACCAGCGCGTGAATCGGGACGTGGTAAAGCCGCTGGAATCGACGGCAAAGTCCACCTCGACGGATTTCAGAGGCAGGCTGCTTTCGGTTATCAGGTTGCGCAGAATCGGGGTAAGGTCGGGATTGTCAAGATAGCGGAAAATCGAATTGTAGTGGGGCGTCTTGGAGATGAAACCGCGCATCTTGAGCCTCGCGCAGATCGGACATGAAGCGCCGCCCGCTGACGGTCGAATAGACCTTGAACGCAGCGCTAAAGATGGCGTCAGCACATGGGCAGGTTTGGGCGACCCATCTTCTGCGCTTGCGGTTCCGTTATGCCACTGCACAAATCGCGCAACAGGGTCTGGAACTTGTCTTTCTCATTGGTCTGCGCAGCGTTGTAGGCGGCCCATCCTTGCGGATAGGTCGTTTGCTGCGTCACGGCAAAGGTGGCGGTCTGTGTCACAGTAGTGCTGCCATCGGCGTTCCGCTTCGCGTCTCATAACGATGGTGGCAGCGAAAATGTGCTTGCACTTGACGCCACGATTCCCAAAGTCAGGGCATTCGCAGGTTGCGAACTTCGGGGTCAGTTGTACCCTATACATCCCGTTGCCCGTTTGCGACGGCACAAACCACCATCCATCACGCTTGCGAATCGTTCTTGTGGCAGCAAGTTCAAGGCCCCGCTGTCCGCGAATATCCATTTCCTTAGCCTCCAACTGTTACCACAGTGTAGCTACAACGTAGCCACTTGTCAAGAACAAACTTTGCTATTGACATGTGGCTACATTAGTCCTACATTGTGGCGCATGGTAAAGTCCAAGAAACGAACCCGCCAAGTAACCGCCGCGAAGGCGCTAAAGAGCGACGTGATCAGGATTCGGGTCACGGCTGAACAAAAGAAGGCGCTCACCGACGCCGCTCAGCGTGAGGCGTTGAGCTTTCCGCGTGGCTCCGCCAACTTGGTCTACGCGCTGCTGGTGTTCTACCGGAGGCGAAGTGATCTGCGGAACGCCAAGCATTACCGAGGGCCGACAATGCAGGGCGTAGAGCAGTTATTGCAGCAAGGATATTTGGATTTGCAGCGCCCGGAGCAGCTCTCCCCGGAGCGCTTTGGCCGAGACTACGGAATATTGAAACTGGGCGCTACGACGCTCACGTGTCTAGGGCGCTGGTTTCCCATCAATCCAGAGGAAGCTGACACATTTATTCCGACCCTCTGGAAAAAGCCGGATGACATCGGGAGCCTCCGTCCTGACGTTTTGGTGGTCAAGGGCGGGAGCATATTTCTTGTCGTGGAAAATAAGTCCCCAGGCGAGATCAGAACGGCAAGGAAGCTAACAGAAGCCCTTGAGCGGCTTCACGCCTACCTCCTTGCTACCAACGCAAAGCTCGGACTTCTCGACGATGGGCGAATGCGGGTATGGCTACACAACCTCGATCCGGCCCGAAAGAACGCAGTCAAGCAAATCAGGGATGCCGAAGGACTCTACTCTTCTTCCCTGACGCCGCACGGCTTGGTGACGGCCCTGACGCGGCTCGATCCGTCCGCAGACTTAATCTCGGAGCCTGAGCGACTCGACCCATCACAGGTGGCGCGTTCTGTTTGGCAAAGCGTATGGATAGCGACGCGAGAGAATGCAGAGAGATGCTTTCAGACGTTCGTAGAACTGTTTACCTACAAGATGTTAAGTGATTCTCAACTGCTGCCTGTAAACATGCGTATAGCGGCCCTGATTGGCAATCCAGCAACCTTTGAGTCTCGCGTTGGTATGCCTGTCATTCGGTTTTATCTAAACCACGTGCGCAGACACATCAAGGAATCACTATTCCCACCATTGGGAGCGCCAGACGATACGCGTTCCATCGTTCAGCGGGCTGGAGATTACACGCCGACGAGAAGCATAATACGCAACGCGGAGGGCAGTAGATTTAGCCGTGGAACCACGTCCGTGATAAACGGCCACGCTTTTAAGAAGAACGCAGAATCCCACAATGAAGAGTTTGTAAACATTCTTCGCAAGTTAAGCCAACTACATAGTGTCAGAAGTCTTGATCCCGGATTCAAATCGAGAGTTTACGAACAATTTCTGCGTCGCGATCCCAACATAACGAAAGCCAGCGGCAAGTATTTCACCCCACGCACGGTAGTTCGGGCAATGGTGGAGATGGCAAAAGTCCCCGAACTACCGGAGGGGTCGGTTGTTTGCGACCCGGCTTGTGGCGTGGGCGGATTTATCACCGAATCGGTTCTGGCGATAGAGAGGTCTGGAATCAAGTCATACCGGGAGCGGGACGGCGATATAGAGGTAAAGTATAAGTTTCTCGGTATGGACGCTGAATATGATGTCGTTTGCTTGGCAAAGTCTAACTTTCTGCTCCATACAATAGAGTTCTTCACGTCCCTTTCTCGTCGTGGCAGGGAGAGCTATCAAAAACTTCTCGGCGACACATTCGTTCTTTGTCATAAGGACAGCCAGTTGGGGTCGCTCGCGCACCCGATTGAGGGCCATGTTGACCTAGTGATGGCCAACCCGCCATACATCGTCAGCGGCACGGGCAGTGTAACGAGGAAAATAAATCAAAGTGCGGTGCTATCTGCCGCCTACGATGCGGGCGGAACTGGGCTGGAATCGAGATTTCTAAATTGGATCATCAGATCGCTCAAGGGGGGGGGCGGGCGTTTGTCGTATTGCCAAAGTCGATGTTCGCGAGGACAGAAAGCGGAATCAAGCAGTACATATCGGATCATTGCTTTATTGACGCATTCATCTACTTGCCGACCGATACTTTCTACACCACATCTGTGGAGACTTGCATACTGGCGATAACAAAGAAAACCGACCTCGACCAAAATCAGCAGTCTCCGGTTTTCGCTTACCTCATAAGCGAAATAGGAGAAACGAGAGATGTGAAACGTGATCCCACTGGCCCGCCAGGGCCAGAGGAGGAGTCGTGAGAAAGAGTCGATTCAGCGAAGATCAGATCATCGCCATCCTGAAGGAGTCGGAGGGTGGGGTGGAAACGGGAGAACTGTGCCGTCGCCACGGGATCGCGAAGGCATGTTTCTACCGGTGGAAGAGCAAGTACGGCGGGTTGGAGTTGAGCGAGGCGAGACGGCTGAAGCAGCTGGAGGAAGAAAACCGGCAGCTGAAACATATCGTAGCCGAGCAGGCGGTGGACATCCGGGCGTTGAAGGCGGTAGTCGCAAAAAAGTGGTGAGCCCACAGGCGCGGCGAGAGGCGGTGCTGGTGATGCAAGTAGAGGTAGAGATGAGCCAGCGACGGGCCTGTGGGCTGGTGGAACTGTATCGTGCGACGTGTCGCTATCGAACGCGCAGAGGTGAGGACCAGCCACTGCGAGTGCGGCTCCGCGAGTTGGCGGAGGCCAGGCGCCGGTTCGGCTACCGCCGTCTGCAGATTCTGTTGGAGCGTGAAGGCTGGCAGGTAAACCACAAGCGGGTGTACCGGCTGTACGTGGAGGAGAAGTTGTCGTTGCGGCGCAAGCGTGGGCGGAAGCGTAGCACGGTGCGTCAGCCGCTGCCGGCAGCCGTGGCAGCCAACCAGGTGTGGTCGGTCGACTTCATGAGCGATACGCTCAGCTCGGGTCGGAGGTTTCGCACCTTGAACATCGTGGATGACTACACGCGGGAGTGCCTGGCGATCGAGGTCGACACCTCGCTGGGCGGAGTGCGGGTCGTGCGCGTGCTGGAAGAACTAAAGCACAACCGCGGACTGCCGCGGCAGATCCGCAGCGACAATGGACCCGAGTTCGTCAGCCGCGCTGTCGATCAATGGGCCTACGAGCAGGGCCTGCAGTGGCACACGATTCAGCCCGGACGACCGATGGAGAATGGCTATGTAGAGAGTTTCAACGGGCGCTTCCGCGATGAGTGCCTGAACGAGAACTGGTTCAGCACTCTTGCCGACGCACGCGAAAAGATCGCTCAGTGGAAGCAAGACTACAACGAAATCCGGCCACACAGCAGCTGGCAGTACCGAACCCCGATGGAGTTTGCTAAGCAGTCGGCAGGCTTCTACGTGGATAAAGTGGGGACAGGGGCCTCAAGCGCGCGCGCCCCTTTCCCCACACCCCCATCCCCGCTACGAGAAGTAACGTAGGTGGAGGCGAACAAAAACCGGAGAAAGTCTCATTATCCCTGGACTAAAGATGGGGGGCAGGTCAAGAACGACTTGGCGGACATGGTAGAGGAATATCACCGTTTTCTAGCCAATCGAGCGGCATTCGCGCCAGCTACCAATCAATGCAAGGCGATTCCGTTTCGACAGTTCGATCCCTCCCTGCGCTGGGATGTGGACTTCCTGTGGAGCATAGAAGAGAAGCGATCAATTGGAATTATCGACAGACAGGTAGTTCCTGTTGATGAACTGATTTCAAGATTTGAAGAAGTCTCAGATTCGCTGAGGAGATCGCAAAAAACGCTTCGCAAATCTCAGACCCACGCGGCCCATTATCTGGATGTTTCACTATCGGATGAATCGCTGTTCACGATTCATCGCGGTAATCGCGTGACCAAGAAAGAGGTAAATGCTAATCCGGGGGACGTGATTGTAATCGCCAGCGGACGCCACAGGGAGTCATATTTTGGAAGCATCAGCGAGGGCTACCTGACGAGGAAGTTTGAACAGGACAGAATCTCTGGTGTTCCGGGATACTTCGAGGGCAGAGAGAATGTGGTCACGGTTGGAGCAACCGGCTCAGTTGGCAAGGTACACGTCCGAAATGAGGAAAAGTGGTTCTTGCATGATGATGCCCTTGCGGTAGAAGTCCTATCGCCGGATATTGATCTGAACTACTTCCGCTTCGCTCTGCAAGAGTCGATTGCAATGGCGCAGTTTGGCTACGGCGCAAAATTGTACCGAGAGCGTCTGAAGCTCCCTCACGGTCAGAATCCCTAGCTAACCTGTTCGGGGCATTCGACCGCAACGCCCAGAACTCTCTGGCGCAAATCTACCAGCAGCGCGAGGCGATTCAGGAGAATGTTTTCAACACGATCCGCGACTTGGTGGGAACTGACGTCGGGGAGTGACGACTTTTGGGGCAGACGCCCGACTTATGGGGCAGGATGGAGTTATTGGGCAAAGCCCGCTGAGGTCACGCCAATTCTCTATCACGACGATCACGGATATTTTACCCATACCGTTGATCCGCCGCGCTCCCATCTCGCGATTCTCCTTGAAGTGATTAACTCTCCTCACAAACGACGCAAGATGGACAGCAGCGGCAAAATCAGGGCGCAGATAACATTTCGATTAGGGGATTGGGTGCGGGTAGTTTCTCCTGGAGCGTGGGTGTCGGAATTTTTTAGTGCTGTCGAGATCGGTCCGGGGGCTACCAGAGAGTTGATTATTGCGCTGTGCTCTGGCAGCGTCCAATTAACTAGATTCTGGTGCGCCGTCATTAATCGGAGGGAAAACAGTGCGGAAGCTATTTCTATGGGATTCCAGCCGGACATTCCATCGCACCAAGCGGGAACTGTAGGTGTCGATCTGATCTCATGCGAATCTGGAGGAATTCTTGCTAGTTTCGAGCTAGGTCTTGGACTATCTCCGCACACCCTTACTCAAGAGATTACTTATGTTAAGCAGCTTTCGTGAGTTCTTTGTATTCGATGTGTTCCGCGTCTAGCATCTTGGGAAGCGTGTCGCGGAAGAGAAAGCTTTTTGGGAGGTACTTTGGTCACCTACAGGCGTCTAACTCATTGACTCAAAAGGGTGAAGCTATTTCCACAGGCGAAACATCTAATTCCTGTAGGGGCAGGTGTCGGGAAACGGTAGAACGTTCCCATAGCAGGGTGGTGAGCCACTCAATCCTGTAAACCGACGAAAAGGCTGGGCAGCGGCCCCGGCCTATGATAGAATCTGTAAGTTTGTGCATGTTCCGGTACTGCAGTACCGGTCCCGCCGCAGTGTGCACACAACAAGCGCGCGCCTTTCAACAGGCGCCAGGCGAGGGGAAATTCCGCTTTGGCTCTAGAAGACAAGTACGACGATATCAAAAAATTGATCGATGTGGGTAAAGAGAAGGGCTACCTCACCTACAACGAGGTGAACGACCTCATCCCGCACGATGTGCATTCCCCCGACGACCTCGAGGACTTGCTGACCACCATCGGCACGCAGGGCATTGACGTGCTCGAAGGGCCCAAGATGGGGGGCGACAAGAAATTCGAAGAGATCGAAGCCGGCGAGGACATGGAGCTCGACCTCTCGCCCGGCGCTCTGGAAAAAACTAACGACCCTGTCCGCATGTATCTGCGCGAGATGGGGACGGTGCCGCTGCTGACGCGCGAAGGCGAAGTTGAAATCGCCAAGCGCATCGAGCGCGGCCAACTGCGCGTCCTCAAGGCGCTGTCGCGTTCCCCCATCGTCATCCGCGAGATCATCGCGATTGGTGAGGACCTGAAGCGCGGCGTACGTTCCATCAAGGAGATCGTTCTCTTCGACGAAGAGGAGATCACCGAAGAGGTGGTCACGCACCGGCTCAACGAGATGACGGGCAAGATCGACGAACTGCACCGTCACTACAAGAAGTCCAGTCAGCTGTTCGACAAGCTGGCCGGCATCCCGCAGAAGAAACGTCCGCGCGATCATCGCCGCTGCCGCTGGGCCCTGGGGCGCGAGCAGATCATGGTCTCGCGCGTCATCCGCAAACTGGGCTTCACCAACACCGAACGCAAACGGCTGATCGACCGCGTCAACAAAACTGTCGACAGCATGCGCGGGCTCGACAAGCAGGCGGTGAACTTCGAACGCCGCGCCGAGGCCACGCGCTCCGAAGAGCAGAAGAAAGAGTACCGCAAGCAGGTACGCCAGATCCGCGCCGACCTGGAGCGCATGGAGCACGACGCGGGCGCCAGCTTCACCGAACTGAAGCGCACGCAACGCGAGATCGTGCAGGGCGACGTCGATGCCGAGTACGCCAAGCGCGAGCTCATCGAAGCCAACCTGCGCCTCGTCGTCTCGATTGCCAAGAAGTACACCAATCGCGGACTGCAATTCCTCGACCTGATTCAGGAGGGCAACATCGGCCTGATGAAGGCGGTGGACAAATTCGAGTATCGCCGCGGCTACAAATTTTCCACCTACGCGACGTGGTGGATCCGTCAAGCCATCACCCGCGCCATCGCCGATCAGGCGCGCACCATCCGCATTCCGGTGCACATGATCGAGACCATCAACAAGCTGATCCGCACCTCGCGGCAGTTGGTGCAGGAGCTCGGCCGCGAGCCCACCTCGGAAGAGATCGCCAAGCGCATGGACATTCCGGTGGCCAAGGTGCGCAAGGTGCTGAAGATCGCGCAGGAGCCCATCTCGCTGGAAACGCCCATCGGCGAAGAGGAAGATTCGCATCTCGGCGACTTCATCGAGGACCGCGCCGTGGTCTCGCCCGCCGAAGCGGTGATCAACGTCAACCTCAAGGAGCAGACCGCCCAGGTGCTGCGCACCCTGACGCCGCGCGAGGAGAAAGTCATCAAGATGCGCTTCGGGCTGGAGGACGGCTCCGAGCACACTCTGGAAGAAGTGGGCCAGTCGTTCGCCGTCACCCGCGAACGCATTCGCCAGATCGAGGCCAAGGCCCTGCGCAAACTGCGTCACCCCTCGCGCTCGCGCAAGCTCCGCGCCTTCATGGACGGAGTGCACGACTAACAGTTCGGGTAGTGCCGGCCTTCAGGCCGGCGGCCTCGCTGAAGGGTGGGTAGTGCCGACCTTTAGGTCGGCGTTGCGCGGAACAACAAGAACAAGGGGCTTTAGCCCCGGCGGGGCGCGATTGAGCGCCCCGTTTTCCTTGGTCCTCCAAATCCCTCTTGATGGGGGAAGACTGGCCCAAAGGTCAGCCACGATCCCGTCGTCGGCCAGCTTCTGGTAAAAGCACTAAAGTACGTAGACTCGCAGCATCCACCAAATAAGAAATATCGCGACCATTGCCCCCGCGACATGAACAATCCAGTCGCCCGCGGTTTTTGGTCTGCCAAAATTGAACATCATGGCATCCTAGCACGGGAACGCCGGGTGCATAAGGTGGAAGAGCCGGCCTTTAGGCGGCGTCAGCGTAACAAGACAACGGGGCTTTAGCCCGGCAGGGTGCGACCAGCGTACCGCTCTTCTTTTGAGTGACTCATGCGACGCGAGCTTTGTATCAGGGCACGACTTCAGTCGTGCCGATAAGCCGTTCATTTTTCTTCCCAAGCCGGCTTTAGCCGGCGGCACATGAGTAACAAACTGCGCTTTTTCAGCGCCCTGTTCAGTCGTGCCGAATCGGTTCCCTTTGATTTGTCATCCCGAGGAGGACTTTAGTCCGACGAGGGATCTGCGGTTCGACTTTTTCAGCAACCTGTTCGGTCGTGCCGATAAGGCCTTTCACTCGTTCCTTATCCCGAGAGGGGGTTGGGCACGCCTCGTGTCAGGGCAAGACTTCAGTCACTCCGCGGTTCGTATCAGGGCACGACTTTAGTCGTGCCGATCAGCCGTTTATTTTTCTCCCCGAGCCGGCTTTAGCCGGCGGCACATGAGTAAACAAACTGCGCGCCCCTTTTGATTTGTCATCCCGACGAGGCCTTCAGGCCGACGAGGGATCTGCGGTTCGACTTCTTCAGCAACCTGTTCGGCCGTGCCGACAAGGCCTTTCGCTCGTTCCTTATCCCGAGCGAGGGTTGGGCATGGTTCGTGTCAGGGCACGACTTCAGTCGTGCCGATAGGCTTCCCTTTTCCCATCCCGAGCGGGCTTCAGCCCGCGGAGTGGACGGGAAGAGATCGCGAACTCAAAGTGACGGGTGGCCAGCCCCGCGTGTTCCTCTGCCCGAGTTAGGCCGCGGCTGGTGCCCCAGGTTCGCCCTTCTTTTGGGCTAACCTGGGTCGGTGCAGGCGCGTGGAAATTGAATTGGAGCGGATAGCCAGAGATCGTGGCTTCAGAATACCCGGCGGACCAGCGCGAACCTCCGCCCAGGTTAGCGTCCAAACGATGGACGCGAACCTGGGGCACCAGGCACCGCGGCGATCGAAACATCACCTCTGCAGTTGTTCCAACTTATTTCTAGCGTCTCTACCAACTCACCATCGGGATCGAGCTTAACAATCTGTGTCGGGCTGACACCGCCCTTCAGTTGCGCCGAGGCGAGATACGGCTTGCTAGGTAGTAGAGCCTCGGTAGCGTCGTTAGGGACGTAGCCTGAACGATATTGAACTACAAGGATTTTGGGATCGCTCGGGGCAAATCGCTTTTGCAGCGAAATGGTGCGATATGCGTAAGCTGGCGGAAAGTACGTGGGCAATCGTCCGCAGCATGACGAAGAATAACGCTGAGCAGCGCGAGCGTACGAGACCACGCCATGGGCTCAAGGTAGAGATTCCCTAAGTCGACAACAGGCCTGCTAGAAGGAAGGATCAAGCCCATCGCGTACGACGGCTTCGACGCACGTGGATTATCAGCCAGCATACTTGAGACGCCAAGCCCTTTGAAGCAACAATAGTTAAAGACGGTGGTGATTCCATTTGGAACAGACGCAGCGAAATCTGCATCCTCTGGACCTTCGTGGCTCGATCAGCCATGAAACTCATATGCGTCTGCTGCAATCTCATGACTCTCATCGCATCGAGCGTTCGCCCAAGTTCTAATACTTACAAGAGCATTGCGGACTGGGTCTCCGCAGCTGGGGGAGCGTGCGCGCGAACTTCGTCCTGCCTGGCGGCAGATAGTTTCGAATCCGCCACTCCCGACCTGGGTACCGCGACCCGCCGGCGGAGGCATCCATTCAGATCTCGGCGCAGCCGTCCATAATGGCTAGCGTCTACGCGTCATTTGGTTTGTATTACTGTCCATCGCGTATCAAATGTGCCAATCTGCCGCTTCATCGAGTATCACCCGCAACTGGAACCAAATGGGCTGACATTAAGCTTCAACTGCGACGCCCCAGTCCGACGTTCGGTCAGCGCCTTCATAATAACCATGGGATGGAGTCACGTCGCACCCGGAGGCGTGCCATGAGCACCGTATCGCCGATGCTTTCATCGCGATCGTATTACAGTATATTCCGAATCATTATGGTGTGATTTTACGCTTTACCCTATGGAGGCGGACGGCAGCTCAATAGTGTCACGGCAATATGGCAGCATGGCCCCCGCGATGCAGTGGCCGCCCGATGCCTCCAATGGGCGGCCCGGTAAGTAAGTCGTGTCACGTTCGCGGAGCCTGGTGCCCCAGGTTCGCCCTTCGTTTGGGCTAACCTGGGTTCAGTGCGTGGCGTCACTGATGACCGACATCGGTCGATGTAGTTTCGATCTATGCCGCAAGGTCTGGTGCGCTACCACGAATCCGGTCAGTCGCACTTCATCACCTTCAGCTGCTATCGGCGAAAACCGAAATTTGCCGACACCAGGTTCTACGACCTGTTTCCCCTCCGCCTGGAAGCCATGCGACTGCGTTTCCGGATGCGCATCTATGGCTACGTGGTCATGCCGGAGCACGTGCATCTGCTGGTCAGCGAGCCCGAACACGGCAACCTGGCTGAAGCGATGCACTATCTCAAGCTGTCGTTCAGTAAGCGCGCGAAGAGTCTAACCGGGGCCCAGGTTAGCGTCCAAACGAAGGACGCGAACCTGGGGCACCAGCACCAGCGTTTCGACGCTAACTCGGGCCCCGTCGAACCGTTCTGGCAGAAGAGATACTATGACCGGAACGTGCGCAGCGTGCGCGAGTTCGGGATCAAGCTGCGCTATCTGCACCGCAATCCGGTGAAGCGCGGGTTGGTGCGTGACCCGGGCGATTGGAAGTGGAGCAGTTTTCGGCACTACGCCTTCCGCGAGATGGGTGTGGTCGAGATTGAGTCGGAGTGGACGGGAAGAGATCGCGAGCTCAAAGTGACGGGTGGCCAGCCCCGCGTGTTCCTCTGCCCGAGTTAGGCTGGTGCCCCAGGTTCGCCCTTCTTTTGGGCTAACCTGGGTCAGTGTAGGCGCATCGTGGTTTCAGAATATCCGGCGGACCAGCGCGAACCTCTGCCCAGGTTAGCGTCCAAACGAAGGACGCGAACCTGGGGCACCAGCTTACAATCACTCTTAACCATGACCGCAGACCAGTACCTATACGGAATCCTTCTGCGTGAAGCGGTGGATGCCGGCCCAAACTCACCGCTACTTGCCGTCCAAACTACCTTAATGCCCACCCTGCGGCAATGGGCAGGAGACAATCTGCTGGGTGTCTATCCCAGCGGTTCCTTCAAGAAAGGCACTGCCGTTCTTAGCGGGACGGATATCGACCTGTTTCTATCCCTGTCGGAGCATACCAACGAAACGTTGAAAGAGGTATACAACAATCTATTCGACTGCCTGACATCCGCTGGCTACTCGCCCAGGCGCCAGAACGTTTCGCTGAACGTAACCGTGTCGAAGTACTCCGTGGATCTGGTGCCGGGGAAACGCCAGAACGCGCTTTCGAGCGATCACAGCCTCTACCGGCGCAAAGCCGATACCTGGACCAAAACCAACGTTCTGACCCATGCCCGAACGGTGATTGGCGCGGCACGGGCAAACGAGATACGCATTTTGAAGCTCTGGAGAAATCAGAAAGGGCTCGATTTCCCGTCGTTCTATCTTGAACTCTCTGTCATCCGCGCTCTATCGGCCGGACCACTGCCGGGCCCGTTATCGGACCACGCGCTAACCATGCTATCGCAGCGCGTCATGGCGGTCTTCGAGTATCTCCGCGACTCATTTCCTGCCGCCAGAATCGCCGATCCGGCCAACACCAACAACATTATTTCGGAAGATCTCACGGCACAGGAAAAAGCAAAAGTCAGCGCAGCCGCCAAAGCTGCGCGGGCCGCATCCTGGGAGGACATCGTGCGATGAGCCATAAAAGCGAGTGGTCGCTGCCGAGACTCATGCAGGCCCTGCACGAACGCGTGGAGCAAGACTTGAAAATCGCCCGCGAGGCGCTTGCGCATCCGTCTGCCAAAGGCGATAGCAGCGAAGCGGTTTGGACTACGCTTTTCACAAAATACCTGCCGCAACGCTATGCCGCGGCGAAAGCGACCATCGTCGACAGCAACGGCCAGTTCAGCGATCAGATCGACATCGTGCTCTTCGACCGCCAGTACACGCCCCTGATCTTCGAGCATCAAAATGAGATTGTTGTGCCGGCCGAGGCCGTCTACGCCCTGTTCGAAGCCAAGCAGGACATCAGGCCCCGCTATGTGAGATATGCACAGCAGAAGGTCGCGACCGTACGCCGTCTCCATCGCACCAGCGCCCCGGTGCAGACCATCGATGGCCCTCGCACGGCAAAACTGCAGCCAATCCTGGCGGGATTTCTGGCTTTTGAAAACACATGGAAAACGGCGGACATCGGAGAAATATCTTTCGCCCTTACTCGCCGCCGACCAGGACGAAGGCCGACTCGACTTCGGCTGCATCGCTGCCTATGGGACGTTCGGTTGCCAGGGGGCAAACTCCGTGTCCTCGGCCCCACACGACAAAGCGACGACGTGCTTTCTCCTCGAACTCATCACCCGCCTGCAAAGAATAGGCACCGCCCCAGCCATCGACATGGCTGCCTATGCTCTCTGGCTTGTCCGAGAGAAATAACCGATTTACCTGCACGCAGAATCTACCCGGCGTTGTGTCGGAGGGGCAGCAGGCGGGCAATACTTTCCAGCAGCGCGTCCGGGCCTTCGCCCTTCGACAGGAAGCCGTCGGCAAACTCCAGGCCGTCGGGCTCTTCCGAAGCCGCCGACACAATCAGGATCGGCACCTGCGGCTTGAATTCTTTCATCTCTTTGGCGATTTCCGCTCCCGTTTTGTCCGACAGGAAATGGTCGGCGATCACCAACTCCACCGGGCTTTCCCGGAATACTTCAAGCCCTTCTTCGCCCGAGGATGCGGTCAGAACGGAATAGCCGGCGCCGGCCAGCAGCAGTTTGCGCACCCGCAGGGCGATCTCCGCATCGTCAATGCAGAGGATAAGCGGATGTACTAAGGGATCGGATTTCATATGTTCGGTGTCGGACTGTTCGACATCAGACGGTTCGGTATCACACAGGAGTATACGCTGATGCCCGTCCGTACACGCAAAATCTTCCGCCGCCCGGCCAGCCACGAAACCGCGCTGCTTTCCCTCACCGCAGCCTCTTCCGCAACACCCATGTGGTCATGCAACGCTGATTTTGCACGACCGTAGTCTTCAAGGGATCGAGCAGGTCGCTGCCTAATCGTTCCGCTAAGGATGCCAGCCGTTCCTCGTCTACCAGATAACGCTCCGTGCCATCCGGCAATTGGAAGCGGCGCGTTCGGCCACGTGGGAAGCGGCTCTCCATCCCGATGGTGGATGCCAGACGGCAGAAGAATAGCCCGCCACGCTTCAAAACGCGCCACGATCCCTCCAGCATGGACTCAAACTGTGCGTCGGTGGCGGCAAAATGCAAGACAGCGCTGCTGACCACCACGTCCGCGCAGCCATCGTCGAACGACGTACCTTCGACGCTCTCGACCCGGAAATTCGATGCCGGAAGAGCGGGCGCGAACTTGCGGGCCAGCGCGCGAACGCTTTCCACCGCCTGCGCATCCGCGTCTGCGCCGTAAACTTCGTACCCTTGTTGCAGGAAGTAGACCAGGTTGCGACCGGAACCGCAGCCCGCGTCCAGGATTCGCATTCCCGGAGTGATGCGGCCTTTCAGAAGCTGATCGAAAAGATAGATGTCGATGGGGCCAAATTGTTCCTGGAGCGTGGGCGTGGCGATCCTCATTCCTGGAAACTGGGCCGGCGGTGCAACGTTGTCAAACGTCAACGCCACGGATTCGCTTGAACGCGAGGTTGGCGCTGCTAATGCCAGGTGTAGCCCAGCATGAATTGCACGTTGGCGTTCAGCCCCGGATTGTGATTGCCGATGGACGCATTCGACAGGTGATACGCCTTCACCATGATGTCCCAGGAATTCTTTCCGTTGCCGAAAATCTGCGCGCCAATCTCCGGCCCGCTGGTGAAGTTGATCTGCGAGGTGTCGCCCGGCGGCAGGTTGTGGTTGCTGAACAGCGCGCCGCCCACCGCCGCAAAGTACGGCACAATCTTGCTGCCGCTGGTGAAGTTCCACTTGAAGACGACGGGATCAACGCCTCCAGCGTACTGGCCGCCGTTGATCCAATACTCGTCCAGAGGAACAATGTCGATGGCCATCTCGTAGGTGCCGCGCAGAATTCCCGGACCGTGCTCGTCCGTCAGCACGCGCCCCAGGCGAACCCCCAGCACCAGGTTGCTGCCGCTGGGCGTGCTGTCCACGCTGGTCCCGCCACCGGCAAAAATCCCTGCATTCCAGCCGGGATGCCGCAGCACATCGGCGGGACGTGTCGCTGGGAGCTTGGGCCAGAAGCGGCACACAAAGCAGACAGCAGAATAGAGAGAGAGGAATGGCTTTCTTCATCATGTTCTTAGGGCAATGGGAAAAGTTATCAGGTTGGGCGCAGCCGCGCAAACCCGCTCAGCAGCCGCTCATCAGGTTTTTCGACCATTCATCAAAATTGTCTCCCTTCTTGGATATGATTCTCCCTATACTCGGCTGAATTCAGTCGATTACGTTGGAACTCCCAGGAGGTGCTTATGAGGCTGCTCGAGCGGTCGCTTTTCGTGATTGCCTGTTCCCTGGCGCTGATGGCCGCCGACACAACGCCGCCTGCTGCCAGCGCTGAATCGCTGGGTCGGCGGCAAGTGGGTCAGCACCGGCCAGTTTTTCGATTCCGCATACAGTCACGCCAACAAAACCAGCGCTGTCACCCAATGCGCCTGGTCGCCCGATCACATCTTCGTCATCTGCGATCAGGACATCAACTTCGGCGGGACACCTCTGCGCGATCTCTCCATTTACACCTTCGCACCCAAAACCAATAAGTTCTACTTCTACGGAGTCTCGCTCGGCGAGGAGACACCCCGCCAGCACCGCGCTGGAAGTTGCCGAGAATGGCGAACGCTGGGTGTACTCGAGCACCAATGAGATTAACGGTAAGAGCGTGCAATTTCGCTCCACAAATCAGTTTCACGGTGCACGATCAGGTCGAGTGGTGGTCGGAGTTCTCCACCGACGACGGCAAGACCTGGACAAAGACCGGCGAAGGCAAGGAGACGCGGGAGAAATGATTTGCCTTAGCTAGTTGCTAATCGCTTCTCCAGCCGAAAATATCTCTTCGCCTTGTCTGCACGTCCTTGCCAATCTGCTCGCGCAACGCATCCACCGAGGGAAACTTGATCTCCGGCCGCAACCGCTTCAGGAACATCAACTCCAGCTCCGTCTCGGGCAGCAACTCGATGGGATGGAAGTTCAGCAGATGGCTCTCGATGGCAAAGGACTCTTCTCCGAAGGTCGGCCGGTTGCCCACGTTGGTCACCGCCTCAAAACACTCGCCGCCAACCCGCAAGCCAGGTGATATAGACACCATTCGCCGGCACCAGCTCGTCATAGCGCGCCAGGTTCACCGTCGGCACCGTGTACTGCCTGCCGTAGCCGCGTCCGCGTCCCGGCGTCGAGATAATGCTGAATGGCCGTCCCAGCAGCGCTCGGGCGCGGCTCACCTTTCCCTCCGCTATCAGCTTGCGAATCTCGCTGCTGGAGAGATGATGCCCGCGCAGCAACTGCTCGGGATAGACCTTGGCTTCGAAGCCACACTGCCTCCCCAACTCGGCCAGCGTATTCACGTTTCCCTGCGCCTTATGACCGAAGTGGAAGTTGTAGCCTTCGTGGACCTCGCGGGCGTGCAAGGTTTCCGCCAGCACCTGTCGTGCGAAATCCTCGGCCGTCATCAGCGACAAATCGCGCGTGAACGGCAGCACCAGCACTGCGTCAACGTGGGTCTGCTCCAGCAGCTTCAGCTTGGCCGGCAACGGAGTAAGCAGCTTGGGCGCAACATCGGGACGCAGGATGCGCAGCGGATGCGGCTCGAAGGTCACCACCACCGCTTTGCCTCCGAACACCCGCGCGCGCTCGGCCATGTGGCGCACCACTTCCTGGTGCGCGCGATGCACTCCATCAAAGTTGCCCACGCTGACCACGGTCGGACCGAAGTCCGCCGGCACGTCATCGAGATGGCGAAAGACTTGCATGATTCCTTGTGCCGCAGGTCATAGGCCCGAGGGCAACGCCCAGCCTGCGGTAGCGATTTGAAAAGGCACACCTTCAGCCGTGCCGTCAGCGCGCGCAAACAAAATCGGCCTTTAGGCCCTAAGGTCCGGCTGCCCCAGCGGCTAAACTGGCCGCTGAAAAAGTCGGGCTTGAAATGCTTTGTAACAGGGCACGACCTCGGTCGTGCCGATACGACCCCTTATTTTTGTCATCCCGAGGAGGGCTTCAGCCCGACGAGGGATCTGCCTTATGACTTTTTCAGCGGCCTGTAAAGGCGTGTCCCTTCAAAGCACAACCAAACCTTCGCTTCAGACGAACTTCCTACTCTCGTCAGATCTCAAACTCCAGCTTCAGCCCATCGTGCGACAGCCGCACATTCTCCGGCAGCGCCGCGTTGGTCGCCTCATGCGGCAGATCGTGCGAGATATGCGTGAAGTAGGTTCGCTTCGGCTTCAACCGCTCCACAATCTTCAGCGAATTCTCCACCGTCGAGTGCGTGGGATGAGGATGATGGCGCAGCGCATCGAGAAACAAAATGTCCAGACCCTCCAGTTGCGCCAGCGTCTCTTCCGGCACGCTGCTGAAATCGGTGAGATACGCCGCGCTGCCAAAGCGATAACCTTCGATGGGCACATCGCCGTGCATCACCGTCAGCGGCTGGAAGGTCGCGCCCAAAAGCTCCACCGGCCCGTTCATCGGCTGCAGTTCCACTTGCGCCAGGCCACCGTACTTGTAGTCTGCCTCGAAGATGTAGCGGAAGACGTTGCGCAAAACCTGTGCTGTCTTTTCGCTGGCATACAGCGGAATCTTCCCGCCGCCGGTGACTGCGGGGAAAGCTGAGCGGCCGGACATCGTCCAGTCCAAGAATATGGTCGGCGTGCCCGTGGGTGTACAGCACGGCGTCGATCTTGCGAATCTGTTCGCGGATGGCTTGCTCGCGGAAGTCAGGCGTGGTGTCGATGAGAACGGTGTGACCGTCCCACTGCACCATGATCGAGGGCCGCGTGCGGCGGTCGTGCGGATCGGCCGAGGTGCACACCGCGCAGTCGCACCCGATGGTCGGAACTCCCATCGAAGTTCCACTGCCCAGCACCGTGAGCGTGGCTTTCATCTCACCTTGCCGTCGGCGCCGGAACCACCTTGCGGCGGACGAGTGATCAGATTGGTGACTTCCAGGTAGGCCATGCGCAGCTCGTACAGGCAGTTTTGCAGCATGTTCTCTTCCGCGGGAGTCAGGTTGCCTTTGGTTTTTTCCTGCAACAGGGCGAGCGTGTCGATGGTCTGGCGCGCGCCAATCAAGTCCACCTCGGGCTTTGCGCCCTGCGGCGCGGCCAGGCCAAGCTGCATCAGCGACGTCATATACAGCGAGGCAATAAACTTCTCGAAGGTGATCTCGAAGTCCTGCGCGCGATGCGGCTGGCCCTGCTTGCGCATCTCCTTCTCGATCTGGGCGTCGATCTCGCGCGTGGACTCCTTGTACGCGGCGGCCGAAGCCTGCTGCTCGTGCGCGCTCGGGGCCTGGGGGTCGGGCTCCGCTACCGAGGTTGATGCCGGAGCCGCCGCGGTCTGGGCAGCATGGTTTTGCGCGGCGCGCTCTTCATTCACCCGCTGCTGCGCTTCCTTGGTCTCGCGCTCGCGCTCTTCGCGGCGCTCCTCGGCTTCCACCACATCCTGGCGCAACTCGCCGTCGGTGCTGAAGAGGCGGCGATCGGTCACTACAAATTCAGGTTTCTTCTCTTTTTCTGCCATAGGTTTCTCTTTACGGCTCAACAGACTGTCGAGAAATTCGACGTCGCCCTGCTTTGAAGGGGCGCACCTTCAGCTGTGCCGTCATTCGTCCTGTTTTGAAGGGGCACAGCTTTAGCTGTGCCGTCATTCGTCCTGTTTTGAAGGGGCGCAGCTTTAGCTGTGCCGTCATTCGTGCTGTTTTGAAGGGGCGCAGCTTTAGCTGCGCCGTCATTCGTCCTGTTTTGAAGGGGCACAGCTTTAGCTGTGCCGTCATTCGTGCTGTTTTGAAGGGGCACAGCTTTAGCTGTGCCGTCATTCGTGCTGTTTTGAAGGGGCGCAGCTTTAGCTGCGCCGTCATTCGTCCTGTTTTGAAGGGGCACAGCTTTAGCTGTGCCGTCATTCGTGCTGTTTTGAAGGGGCGCAGCTTTAGCTGCGCCGTCATTCGTGCTGTTTTGAAGGGGCGCAGCTTTAGCTGCGCCGCATAGGTCCCTCATTTTGTTCTTCCGAGCGGGCTTTAGAGCCCCTTGTCTTAGATAAACGGAAGTGTCCTCACCGTCGCGCTCTGCTCGCCAACTTGCACCGTCGCACCCGGCGTTGCAACTTCTCGCCGCAGATAGCCGAGGGCCAGCGTCCTGTCGCCGCCGGGAAACGGCACCCGCGCCGCGCTCGTGATCTCTCCCACATCTTTATCGTTGGCGCGAATTTTCGTTCCCGCCGGCGGTGCATCGCCCTGCACTTCAAAACCAATGAAACATCCGATGCACGTTGCCGCGTGCGCGAACTCGCTCCACAATCTCCTGCCCAATGTAGCAGCCCTTGATGAAGCTCAGCGCGTGCTCCTGACCCGTTTCCTGCGCAAGGTCGCGCTCGCGCAGATCGAATGCCGTAGCGCGGCACGCCGCGCACGATGCGATACATCTCCAGCGCATCGCTGCCCACCGGGTTTGGCGCCAGCAGCGGCCAGCGCATCCCAAACTGGCATGCTCGGCGGCAAGCCAGATCTCGTAGCCATCCATCTGCGGATGGGTACTCCGCGCGACCGAAATGCCGATCTCGCGCCACACCATGTCGATCACCTGCCCCGGCTAGCAGCTGCGAAACATCAATCCCCGCAGTGGACAGAACTGCGCGGCCTTTGGGCCGGCAACGCCAATCGCGCCCAGCTTGTCGCTGATGTCCTCAATCTCAACATCATCCATGATGATGTAGCGCTGCGAGCAGAGGCCGTGATCTTCGGCGCCTGTTCGCGATCCGTGGTTGCCAGCAGATAGTCGCCACGGTTATACGCAACCAGATCGCCCTGGTTGTGTCCTTGCGGCGTCAGGATAAAGCTGTAGACCCCATGTCCCAGCGCCAGGTCGCGGACGTTGTTGGTGACCATGCCATTCAGCCAGCGCACCCGATCGCGGCCGCTGAAGATCAGCTTGGCCTGCCAACTCATGTCGAAAACGGCGCAGCCCTCAAGCAGCGCTTGCAACTCTGCTGCTATATCGCCGAAGCTCGCAGGCGTGTCGGCGCCGCGATAGTTTCCCAGGCGCGCTCCCGAGGCCGTAAGCTTGTCTTGTAACGTGGCAACACTCATACCGAATCTTTGATTATAGCGAAGCGGGAAAGGAAGCGTCGGAGTACGTCCAGCGGCTTCTCGCATCGAAACAATCGACTCCGCGTCTATACACCATGCGCGGCCGCAGTAGAGCCTGCTCTGAGCTTGACGAAGGGTGCGCCGTCACAACTCCTTTGGCTTTGTCGTCCCGAGGAGGCCTTCAGGCCGACGAAGGACCTGCTTTTGACTTTTTCAGCGACCGGTTTTGGCCGTGCCGAAACCGCTTGTGTCCGAGTTTTGTGTCAGGGAACGACTTCAGAGCCGCTGAAAAAGTCCCCTTCGACTTGTTTTGAAGGGGCGCAGCTTTAGCTGCGCCGTAGCAGGTCCTTTGATTTTGTCATCCCGAGGAGGCCTTTAGGCCGACGAGGGATCTGCTTTTGACTTTTTCAGCAGCCGGTTCAGTCGTGCCGGAAACGTAAGCTTAAAGATCCTGGGCCGGCTCCAGCCGGCGGCAGCGAAAGCGGGGGCGCACCATGGCAGTGCTAATCGTTCTGTTCGGATCGTTGCTGCTCTATCGAGCGCTAGGCGCAATGGGCATAGCGGCGTTGCAAACATGGCAGAGCTGCGCCCGCTTTGCTTTGGCGACCATGTTCCTGTTCACCGCGACTGCCCACTTTACCTCCACCAGAAAAGATCTGATCGCTATGGTGCCACCGGCCTTCCCCAGGCCTGACCTGCTGGTCACCATCACGGGAATCCTGGAGGCAGCGGGCGCGCTTGGGCTCTTGTTAGCTCCCACCCGGCCGTGGGCCGCCTGGGGGCTCATCCTGCTGCTGCTGGCCATGTTCCCGGCAAACGTCAGTGCCGCGCTGCGAGGAGTTCAGTTGCGTGGCAGCGCAGCCACGCCCTTGTGGATCAGGACGCCCCTGCAAATTCTGTTCGTCGCGTGGGCGTGGTGGGTCCGCTAAAGCAGCCGCTAGTAATTCGCACTTGTCACTTAGCCACATCCGATTTTCGGTGTTCAAGTCTTCTTCCTTCTTGAATAGTAGCCGCCCGACAGCCGTCGGCAGATCTGCCTTGACCAAGTGCTAATTGCTAACTGCTAAATGCTAATTGCTCTTTTCTGTTATCTTGATTTCCCGTGACCACCCACAAACGCATCGCAGTTGTTCCCGGAGACGGCATCGGCAAGGAAGTCATTCCTAACGCCCTGGAAGTGGTCCGCGCCAGTGGCGCGGCCGTCGAGTTCACCCTCTTCGACTGGGGCGCCGACCGTTATCTCATCGACGGCACCACCATTCCCGCCGACGGTTTCCACATGCTGGCGCGCGACTTCGACGCCATCTTTGTCGGCGCCCTCGGTGATCCTCGCGTCCCTACCAACATCCACGCCAAGGAAATCCTGCTGGGCATGCGCTTCAAGATGGACCTCTACGCCAACGTGCGCCCGGTGCGTCTGCTCGACGCCTCGCTCTGCCCGCTGAAGAATGCCACTCCCGACGACATCAACTTCACCGTCATCCGCGAGAATACCGAAGGCGTTTACATGGACATGGGCGGCAACTTCAAGATGGGTACGCCCGAAGAAGTCGCGACGCAGGAAGACATCAACACGCGCAAGGGCGTGGAGCGCGTCATTCACTTCGCCTTCAAGTATGCGCGCGACAATGGCCGCACGAAAGTCATGATGTCAGACAAGTCGAACGTGATGACCTATGCCGGCGGCCTGTGGCAGCGCGTCTTCAAAGAGGTGGCGAAGGAATATTCCGAGATCAAGACGCAGCACATGTACGTCGACGCCCTCTGCCTGCAAATGGTGCGCGAACCGCGCTCCCTCGACGTGATCGTCACCAACAACATGTTCGGCGACATCGTCACCGACCTGGCCGCCGCGCTCCAGGGCGGGCTGGGCATGGCCGCCAGCGGCAATATTCACCCCGGTCGAACGTCGATGTTCGAGCCAGTCCACGGCTCCGCTCCGCCGATTGCGGGAAAGAACATCGCGAACCCGATGGGCTCGATTCTGACTGCGGCGATGATGCTGGCGCATCTCGGCTTGAATTCCGAAGCGCAGAAGATCGAGAACGCCGTGCTGGAGGCCGTCCGCGCGAAAAAGATGACGGTAGATGTCGGCGGATCGCTTGGCACGAAGGAATGCGCAGCGTGGATTGCAGAGCGGGTGGCGGGATAAAGCCGCTCTTAGCTCTTGGCTTTTGGCTCTTCGCCTTCGGACCGGTCGATGAGGTGCGGCAGTTGACAAACGGCGAGGATTCTCTCCTCGCGAACAGCGCCTACGATGTTCTCCAAATCGGCTCCCGGCTCTGCTGTTCCTTGATGAACCCAGAGCCCACCAACCCGAAGCAGCGAGGGCAAGGGCCGTTCGTCACGGGGAGATTTCATATTGCAATGGTATTACACCTGCCCGGCGTAGGCGCCCAAGTCCCGCCTGGCGGGACGGAATATCATAGCCCACCGTTTCAACGGTGGGTGGCCAAGGAATATGAGATCTGAGTCCCCCGGGGACGGCACACCTCTCGATGGCCGTCGCATGAGAGCGACTTGGGCGACCCCTAGGCGCTGACCGCAGTCTTCTTTGCTGCTTTAGCCTCTTTCTGCGCCGCCGCAAGCTGCTTCCTCATGATCCGCACTCCCTTGTCCACATGCTTCTCTTCCAGCAGGAACGGCGTGAGGAAGCGCAGCACGTTGTCTTGCGTCACGTTGATCAGCAGGCCATTGGCCAGCGCGCCGTCCATGACCGGCTTGCCGGGAATGTTCAACTGCAACGCCTGGATCGCGCCCACGCCGCGCACTTCCACCGCAATGTCGAACTTGTCGACCAGTTCGCGCAGCTTCTGCGAGAAGTAGCCGCCGACGCGACGCACTCGCTCCAGCAGATTCTCGTCTTCCAGAATTGCGAGATATTCCAGCGCCACGCGGCAGGTGAGCGGACCACCGCCGAAAGTTGTGCCATGCTTGCCGGGAGTAATGTGCTGCGCGAACTGTTCTGTAGCAAGAAACGCGCCCAGCGGCAATCCGGCGGCAAGCGGCTTGGCCATGCAAACCACGTCGGGCTTGACGCCGAAGTGCTCGAAGGCAAACAGCTGGCCCGTGCGGCCTAGCCCGCATTGGATTTCGTCGAAGACCAAGCGCGGCCTGATGTTGATCGGCCTGCTCGCGGCATGCCTGCAGGAATTCCGCCGACGTCTCCTGGATGCCGCCTTCGCCCTGAATCGGCTCCAGCACAATCGCGCAAACTTTGTCGTCCATCGCGGCGCGCAGCGCTTCCACATCATTGCGCGGCTACAAAGCGCACGCCTTCCAGCATCGGATCGAAGTCCTTACGATATTTGGGCTGGCCGGTGAGCGCGAGTGCGCCCATGGTGCGTCCGTGAAAGGAATTGTCGAGCGCGATGACGACCGACTTCTCCGGCCCGCCGACGGCGTGACCGGCAGCGCGCACCAGCTTCAGCGCGCCCTCGATGGCTTCGGTACCGCTGTTGGAGAAGAAAGCGCGATCCAGTCCCGAGGCGGTGCAAAGCTTCTCGGCCAGCAGCCCCTGGTATTCGTTGTAGTAAAGATTGGAGACGTGAATGGCCTTCGCCGCCTGGTCGCGAATGACCTTCACGATGCGCGGATGCGCATGGCCGAGCGCGTTCACGCCCAGTCCGGTGAGGAAGTCGAGATAGCGACGGCCCTCAACATCGTAGACGTACACGCCCTTACCGCGCGCGATAGCCAGCGGATAACGGGCATAAGTATTCAGCAGGAATTTCTCTTCGCGATCGACGATCTCTTGATAGGTGGACACCAGAATGACCTCTCCAAAACTTCATTGTAACTTGCTTGAAGGAGTGGCTGCGGATAACAAGAAATCCGAAGAGGTCGACTTGGCCGCGGGCGCGAGCCCGGGTGATGCTCAAACCTTGTGGAGGCTGTAGCGGCGACAGGTTTGTCTCCCGCTGACCGGGCAGACGATTATTTCTTCACCGTAATGCTGTCGGCGATCTTGTCGTATTCCTCGCGCGAGAGGATGCGCCGCTCCAGCAGTTGATGCTCGGTGGAATAAGGCCGGCCCGTGATCACGCGCTCGGCTGAGGCGTCATCCATACCAGGCAGGCTCATCAGTTGCGTCTTCGAGGCGGTGTTCAGGTTGACTGGCTGGTCGGGACTGGGACGCGCCAGGCCTTCACGAATACCTTGCGCTACCGCCTTCGCATTGTCCTTGAGCTGCGCGGTAGCTGCGGCTGTTTCTTGCCGCACCTGGTCCGGGCTTGCGGGCCTGCTGGTGCAGGCAGTGCAACCGGCGAGAAACACTGGAATGGCGCTCGCGACAAGCGCCAGAATAGTCGCTCGAACTTGCATAGTTTGTGAGATGCGGTTTTGGGGCTGCGGGCTTGCTGCTGCCAGACCATATGCAGCAAGAAAAGAAGGCACAGTCGGCGCTGTGCCTGTGCGTCACACGAACCGCCATCTTGCGGGCGGAACTCCCCCGCGGTTTCATGGCCGGCTGGATCGCGAGGCGCGCGCCGGAAATCCCTGGACAACTGATGCCGCAGGCGCACTCACCGACCGGCCGCGGGCTGGGGTCGGCGCTGAATTCGTTAACGCGCGTCCACTATTTGGCGTAGTGCTCGGCGTTCTTCGCGATAAATTCCTGCTTGTCCGCGGGGACCTCGTCCACCAGGAACATCGAATTGCTGGGACAAACTGGAACGCAGGCGCCACAATCGATGCAGCCCTCGGGATCTACATAAAGCTGGGTCGCGGCTTCAAAACCCTCTTCATCCTTCTTAGGGTGGATGCAGTCGGTCGGACAGGCTTCGACGCAGAGTTCATCTTTCGTGCAGGTATCAGTAATAACGTATGCCATGATTGCGCTCTCCCGTTTGGTTTTCTCGCCCCACGTTTAGGACCTGGGCGGTAGGTCCTTCTCTGAAACCAATGTACAAAGCGAGCGACCACAGAGGCGGTGACGCCGGTCACTGACCTGTTGTGAGCCGCCGCACAAGTTGAGGCGCCTAGCGGGCGTGAGCGTAGCGGGAGCCCGATGCCGAAATCCTGAGCGACCCGGAGCTTGTCGAAGGGGAGACGAAGGATCGCCAGCCGCCTCATGGCCCTCAGGGTGCGGCCCGGACGGGGGGTTTCTGCGTCTTACCTTGGAGTTATACGGGAGTTATGGTGAGTCCACAAACCGCCCTTGCGGCGGGTTCCTCCGCTATAATCGGCAGTTCGGCGTCATAAATTTCGAAGGAGCAAGTGCGTGGGTTCAGGCAAAAAGCCAAGAGTCCTGGTGGTGGACGATGAGCAGGTCATCGCCGATACGCTGGCGAAGATTCTGGACATGAACGGCTACGAGGCTTCGGCGGTTTACACCGGAGCGGCCGCGGTGGAAAGCGCGCGCACCCTACAGCCCGAACGTGGTTATCAGCGACATCATCATGCCGGACATGAACGGGATCGAAGCTGCCATCAGCATTCGCAGCTTCCTGCCGGCGTGCAAGATCCTGCTGTTCTCCGGACAGGCTGCCACGGCCGACCTGCTGGACAATGCCAGCGCCCAGGGACACGAATTTGAGATTCTAGCAAAGCCGGTTCACCCTTCCGATTTGCTGACGAAATTACGCAGCTAGTTACGGTCCTGAAACTGTCTCTTCATGCACACACGCCCGCGCATTGTAGTGGTCGATGACGAGCCGCAGATCACCCGCGTGCTGCGCACCAGCCTCAACGCCCAGGGCTACGACATCCGCGTGGCCAACGACGGCGAAACCGCGCTGGAGATCATGCGCGACTTCACTCCTGATCTGGTGATCACCGATCTGGCCATGCCGAACATGAATGGCATTGAGCTGTGCCGGCGGCTACGGGAAATCTCCCAGGTGCCTATCGTGGTGCTGTCGGTGCGCGGCGAAGAGCGCAGCAAGATCGAGGCGCTGGACTCCGGCGCCGACGATTACATCACCAAACCCTTCAGCACCGGCGAGCTGTTGGCCAGGGTCCGCGCGGCCTTGCGGCGTTCGCCGCCGAGCGGTACCGAGCCGCGCACCAGGATTGAGGATGGGGACTTCCATATCGATCTGGACGCGCATTCCGTCACTGTGGCTGGTCGCGAGGTTCGCCTCACTCCGAAAGAGTTCGATGTGCTGCTCTACATGGCGCAGCATCCCCGCAAGGTCCTCACCCACCGCGCCATTCTCAACGCAGTATGGGGAGGGAGCAGCATGGAACAAAACGAGTACTTGCGGGTCTTCGTGGGCCAGTTGCGCAAGAAGCTGGAGGTTGACGCCGGCGAGCCGAAATACATTCTCACTGAACCATGGGTCGGGTACCGCTTCGAACCGGGAGATTAGCCCAAAGCGATGACTCTCAGTCCGCCCACTGACCCAGTTCCAGCCAAACCAGGACCACCCGGAGAAGTCACCCTGATTTTGCAGGGCTGAAAAACTCCGGGCGGCCACTAGGGCCGCCCGCGTTCTTGATTTAGCTGATAGCTGATAGCTGACTGCTGACAGCTTCTTACGCTTGCGCTGGCCGTTCGCCGGGAGCCACGTTCGGCTGACCCGGAGCCGGCTTCAGCACCTGCTGCACATCTTCCTTGGCCGGCGGAGGAGCATTGGGATTCACCCGCACCGGCAGTTCTTTGCCTTCGATCATCAACTGAACATCGTTAGCGTCGATGACCTCGCGCTCCAGCAGCGCCATGGCAATCCGCTCCAGCACGGGACGATTGCTTTCCAGAATATGCCGCGCCGAGTTGTAGCCGTCATCCACAAAGCGGACGACCTCGGCATCGATCTTCTGCGCCGTCTCCTCACTGAAGTCGCGATGCTGGCTGATCTCGCGGCCCAGGAATATCTGCTCTTCCTTCTTGCCAAAGGTGATCGGCCCCAAGGACGACATGCCGAACTCACAGACCATCTTGCGCGCGAGGTCCGACGCCTGCTCAATGTCGTTGCCCGCGCCCGTGGTCATGGTGTTCAGGAACAGCTCTTCGGCAACACGTCCGCCCATCATGATGGCCAGCCGCGTCTCCAGGTATTTGCGCGTGTAGGTGTGCTTATCGTCGATGGGCAACTGCATGGTGACGCCCAGCGCCATGCCGCGCGGGATGATCGTTACCTTGTGCAGCGGGTCAGAGTGCTCGCGCAAGGCAGCCACCAGTGCGTGGCCGGCCTCGTGATACGCGGTGACTTTCTTCTCTTCGTCCGAGAGCAACATCGATTTGCGCTCGGCACCCATCAGGACCTTGTCTTTGGCCTGCTCAAAGTCCCACATCAGCACCGTCTTGCGGTTCTGACGCGCAGCACTCAGCGCCGCTTCGTTCACCATGTTGGCCAGGTCGGCGCCGGAAAATCCCGGAGTGCCGCGGGCCAGAACGCCAAGATCAACATCGTCGCTGATGGGAATCTTGCGAGTGTGAACCCGCAGAATCTCTTCGCGGCCGCGAACGTCGGGACGCGAAACCACCACCCGGCGATCGAAACGGCCGGGCCGCAGCAGGGCCGGATCGAGCACGTCAGGTCGATTGGTTGCGGCGATCAGGATGACGCCTTCGTTCGACTCGAAGCCGTCCATTTCGACCAGCAACTGGTTCAGGGTCTGTTCGCGCTCGTCGTGTCCACCGCCCAGGCCTGCGCCGCGATGACGTCCCACAGCATCGATTTCGTCGATGAAGATGATGCAGGGGGCATTCTTCTTGCCCTGCTCAAACAGATCGCGGACGCGGCTTGCGCCGACGCCGACGAACATCTCTACAAAATCCGAGCCCGAGATGCTGAAGAACGGCACATTGGCTTCGCCGGCCACGGCGCGCGCCAGCAGCGTCTTGCCGGTTCCGGGAGGTCCAACCAGCAGCACGCCTTTGGGAATGCGTCCGCCCAGCTTCTGGAACTTCTGCGCCTCGCGCAGGAATTCGATGATCTCCTTCAGCTCTTCCTTGGCTTCGTCCACGCCGGCAACGTCCTTAAACGTCACCTTCTTCTGCTGCATGGAGAGCAGGCGGGCGCGGCTCTTGCCGAACGACAGGGCTTTGTTGCCGCCGGTCTGCATCTGGCGGATCATGATGAACCACAGCGCTCCGAGCAGGACAAAAGGCGCCAAATTCAGCAGCCATGAAGGCCAGCCCCCAGCCTGCGCGTCCTTCACCGTCATGTTGACGCCTTTGTCGCGCAGTTCCTTCACCATGTCGGTATAGCCGGCCATGATGGTGGTATGGAAGCCCGCCTTGTCGTTCTTGAACTTGCCGCGGACCTCCTGGCCAATGATCGTTACTTCGCTGACGTTGCCCGAATCCACTTGGGAGAGAAACTCTGAGAAGGTAATGTCGCGTTCTTTCGCGCCCGAGTTCGCGCCCTTTACGACCTGCCAAAGCAGCACGCCGGAAAGCACGATTACGAGCCAGAACACGACCGTCTTGACCGTCGAATTCACTGAAAACTCCTGTTAAGAGGGGCAGACACGTGTCCTGCGCCCAGGAATCCCTGATCAAACTTATGTGGGTTCCGTCAGGGCTCCCCTGGAGAGTTAGATGCCGCCTTCGGCTGCCGGATTTAGAAATTCCGGCACACCACCTGATTGTAACCCGCAGCTAAAAGAAACGGGGCAAAAGACTTGCCAAAAAACATCGGATGGCAAAGGGCCGTGTCCAGATTTGGGAGTGCAGGGATTTCCGCGCGCGGCTTCCTCTCTGTTCACCTGATATTGACGAAGCATCCACAAGAAGGTGAGACCGGGAAATACGCTGATCCAGATCGGGCGTGGCCACAGACGCAGGGTTGAGAGACAATGACCCGTGGTTCTCGTAGCTGTAACCGAGGGCCGGTGAAATCTATGGACTATCGCAAGTTATTCCTGGTGAAACCGGGCGCGAAGCTGAAGCTGGCCAAACTCGATCCCGGCTATTGCGGCAAACATGTGTCGGAAACGCAAGCGAAAGCTGAGACGGAAAAATACTGCGGCAAGCTCAACAATCTCCAGTACTTGCTGTTTGCCGAGGCCAGGCAGTCCCTGCTGATTGTCCTTCAGGCAATGGATGCCGGCGGCAAAGACGGCACTGTGCGGCACGTCATGGGGGCGATGAATCCCGCAGGCACCAGGGTAACCTCGTTCAAACAGCCGACCGCAGAGGAGCTGAGACACGATTTTCTTTGGCGAGTGCATCCCCACGCGCCGGCCAAGGGAGGAGTTGCGGTCTTCAACCGCTCGCACTATGAGGATGTGCTGGTGGTGCGAGTCCACAAGCTTGTTCCCAAAGAGGTTTGGTCGCAACGCTACCGGATCATCAACGACTTCGAGACTGCGCTGTATCGCCAGAACAATACTCACATCCTGAAGTTTTTTCTTCATATCAGCCCGGAAGAGCAGCTGGAGCGGTTTCGGCAGCGCCTGGTCGATCCTGCTCGCAACTGGAAGATCAGCGAGGATGACTATCGCGAGCGCGAATACTGGGACGAGTACCGGAAGGCCTACGAGGACGTCTTCGCCGAGACCAGCACCAGGCATGCTCCGTGGTACATCATCCCCGCGAATCACAAGTGGTTTCGCAATCTGGCGGTCTCGCAGATCGTGGCCGCGACCCTGGAAGATTTGGGAATGCAATTGCCCAAGCCGCAAGTGGATCTGGAGATGATTCGCCGCCAGTACCATCAGGCGACGAAGGAGACCGACGCAACCGCAAAGACTGGCTAAGCTGCGCTGCTGCAAGGCCTTACTTGCTCGGTAAGGTACTCTAGGTCTCGCTCCTTTCGAGACCCGGGAAGCTCCCAGAGTCCGTACCGTTATTCCGCCGAATCCTCCGCCCGTTGCAACTTCCGGACGAGTTGGCTCGTACTACCCTTCAGACGGACTTGTCCACATAGGTAGAATGGTTCCAGGGCCCACCCAGATTCCCATGACAGCAGCTTCGCAGCCACGGCGACTTCACCAGCATGTCCTGCGAGAGCCGGTAGTTATCGCGTTGCAGACCATGCGGGCCCACAAGCTGCGCTCGTTTCTCATGTTGCTGGGCGTAATCCTGTCGGTTTCGACGCTCATTCTGGTGATTGCGCTGGTCAACGGAATGAACGTGTATTTCGCCACCCGCATCGCCAATCTGGGCTCGAACGTTTTTCTCATCCACAAATTCCCCATCATCAGCGACTCAAAAGAGTTGCTGCAAGCCACTCGCCGCAACCGCGATATCACCTGGGACGACTATGTGGCCTTGCGCGATAACCTGAAGCTCCCCCAGGCGGTGGGCGTGGAAGTGCGGCGCACCGCCAATCTCCGCACCGAGCGGCAGAGCATGGAGGATGTCGATCTGCGCGGCGTCACCGCCAACATTGGCGACATGGACGTGGAAGAAGTTGCCACCGGACGCTATATGACCGACAGCGATAACGAACATCGCGACATGGTCTGCATGATCGGCACCGATGTCGCAGATAAGCTCTTCGCCAATACCGATCCGCTGGGTAAAATTCTGACCGTCGACGGCCAGGAGTTCCAGATCGTGGGCGTGGCCAAGAGAATCGGCAACACCCTGGGCCAATCGCAGGACAACTTCGTCTACATTCCCATCGAAACCTGGCTGAAGATCTATGGCCGGAACTATACTCTCAGCGTCAACGTTCAGACGCGTGGGCCGGAATGGCTGGCGCGAACCAAGGAGGAAGCGCGAGTGCTGCTGCGTGCCCGCCGTCACCTGGGCCCGAACGACGATGACAACTTCGGCATCCTGGCCAGTGACACCCTGATGGGGCTGTGGAAAAATCTGACCGGTACGCTGGCTTCGGGCATGGTGGGACTGGTCTCCATCTTCCTGGTGATCGGCGGCGTAGTGATCATGAACGTGATGCTGGCTTCGGTGACCGAACGCACGCGCGAAATTGGTATTCGCAAGTCCCTGGGCGCCAAGCGGCGAGATATTCTGTTGCAGTTTCTGGTGGAATCGACGGTGATGGCTTTGGTCGGTGGTGCCCTGGGTGTGCTGATCGCCTGGATTCTGGCAGTGATTGTCCGCACGGCGACGCCGGTCCCGATGGCCGTTCCCATCTCCGCCGTGGTGCTGGCGATCGGCATCTCGTCGGCAACGGGCGTGTTCTTCGGTGTCTATCCCGCGCGCAAAGCAGCCAAGCTGGACCCGATTGAGGCGTTGCGGTATGAGAATTAGGGATTAGGGATTAGGGATTAGGGATTAGGGGTTAGCATCAGCCAGGCAGATCGAAGCTTACTAGCCCCTAGTCCCCGATCCCTAGCCCCTGGAAGTTGTCCTATGCGGATGCACTTTGGGGAAAATTCGCGGATGGCGCTGGAGACGGTGCGCGACCACAAGACGCGCTCGTTTCTGACCGTGCTGGGGGTGGTGATTGGGGTCGCGGCCATGATCTTCGTCGCCTCTATCCTGGTCGGCGTCAGCCGTGACATTCAGGGCTTCCTGGAAGACTATGGCACCAACACGCTCTTCATCTTCCGCTGGGACATCGCCATCCGCACCGGACGCATGAGCGCCGAAGAACGCAATCGCAAGCCGCTTAAGCTGGACGACGCCAAGGCCATCCTGGCCGAGTGTCCGCACGTCAAGAACGTCACCGTGGAAGTTATGCCGCGTTTCAATCCTGACGAGCAGCGGCCGCCACTCCGGGTAGCGCGCTACGGCTCGCACGAGATTACCAACCTGGACTACTCTGGCGCCGACTCAGCCTGGGAGGATGTCTATAACGGACACGTCACCCAGGGCCGTTTCTTCAGCGACTTCGAAGACCAGCACCGCGAAGACGTCGCTGTCATTGGAGACGAGATCGACAAGAACTTTTTCCCGGCGCACGATGCCATCGGCAAAACCATTCTGGTCGATGGCGTTTCTTATCAGGTCATCGGCGTGTTAGAGAAGCGTAAGGGCGGGCTCTTCAAGGATGAAAGCACTGACCGCGTGATAAAGGTTCCCTACGCCAGTTACCACAAGCACTATCCCGCGGACGACGAGATCTTCATCGGCGCCGAAGCGTATCCCGGCTACAAGGACGCCGCCGAGGACGAGATTCGCGGCCTGCTGCGCCGCCGCCGCAATGTACCCTTCAACAAGCCCGATAACTTCGGCATCAGCAGTGCGGAAGCTATCGCCGATCAGTTTCGCCAGATCATGAGCACGGTGGCGCTGATGACCATCGTCGTCAGTTCCATCGGCTTGCTGGTGGGCGGCGTCGGGGTGATGAACATCATGCTGATGTCGGTAACCGAGCGCACCCACGAGATCGGCGTGCGCAAAGCTATCGGCGCGCGGCGCGGCGACGTGGTCCGGCAGTTCCTGACCGAGGCCATCGTCCTCACCGGATTGGGGGGATTGGCCGGAGTAATTGTCGGCGTGGCCGCGGCCGCCGCTTTGCCGCTGATCTTCCCTTCCATGCCGACTTCGGTGCCCATCTGGGCGGTGGTTATCGCCGTGCTGATGGCCATGAGCGTCGGATTGTTCTTTGGGATGTATCCCGCCGTCAAGGCCTCGCGCCTGGATCCCGTCGAAGCGTTGCGCTACGAGTAGCGGGTTAACTCACCACCCCCATCAGCACGATGGGCGAGGTAGGTTTGTCCGAGCCTTCCTGATTTTCAATGGTGATGGCGAAGGCCTTGGCTTCGACGCCTTCCGGCATCTTGTGGTCCATCATCATGGCATTGCCGTGCTCATCGGGTTTGAAGACGCCGGCGGCGATGGGCGCGCCCGTCATGGGGATAATCCAAAGTTCGTAGGCCTTGCCCTCGGGAACGGGAACCAGATTGCTGGCCATGAACATCATGCGCTTTTGCGACGGACTGAAGATGGCGGTGCCGCTGGGCTGCTTCGGCGACTTTTGCGGATTCAGCGCCACGTGCACCGCGTCGGGTGAAGTCAGCAGCGTGAGCTGATGGTTCATCTGCTCCAGTTGCATGCTCTGGTCCTGATTGCGATGGCCGAGTTCGGCAAGCTGGTCCTTCATCTGGCCATTGCTGCGCCACAGCACAACCGCAAAGAGCAGCAACCCCAAGGCGGCAAATGTCGGAACCAGGATCGCCCAGAGACTCCGCCGAGGAGCGGGCGTGGGATCAGGCAAGGAAACTCCACGCGGCTCGGCTGCAATCGCCCGCATCAGCCGGTCTTTGCTGCGCGCGGGAGGCTGCGGGCCGGTGCTGGTAAGGCCCAGCAGGCCAAGATCGCCGCGTAGCGCGTGCAATTCGCGACGGCAGGCGGCACAGCTCTGAAGGTGGTCCTCCAGTTCCTGGCGCTCGACGCCCGTCAACTCATCCAGCGCGTAAAGCGCCAGATCGTCGGCGAATTGTTCGTGTGTCTTCATCCTGAAAATCCGGGGCTAAAGCCCCGCTTTAATTATGACCCTCAGGCGCTACCCTGAAGGATTGTCGTGACAAGTTGTACCGTCCTTACGGGACTCAGGCTCATTTTCCACGCTACCCAGCACTCCGCCTTTCGGCTCCGTGCTGGGCTAACTTATGCCGTGCCCACGGCACTGGTTATCGCGCTTCTTGCTCCACCGCTAAAAGCAAACTTGGTTCACACACAAATAATCCAAACGCCCGCGAACTTTTCATCCTGCAAACTTTGCCCGCAACAGTTGCAGCCCGCTGCGAATCCGTGTCTTGATGGTGCCCAGCGGCTCTCCCGTCTTTTCCGCGATCTCGGTGTGCGTCAATCCCTGAAAGAATGCTAACTCCAATACCTTGCGCTGCTCAGGATTCATCTCGGCGAGCACGACGCGTACCTTCTCGATCACCAATGCACGCTCGGTTTCATCGCGCAGGTCAGGGCCGCCGGCAATGACACAATCTTCAATGTCGATCTCGGGACGCCGCTTGCGCAGCCGGTCGATGGAACGATGCCGCGCGATCACCGCCAGCCACGCCGCCAGATTGCCTCGGCTGGCGTCGAAGGCGTCAGGATTTCGCCACAACTGGAGAAACACATCCTGCAACACATCCTCGGCCCCGGCCGCATCCTGCAACACCCGCAACGATACCGCGTAGACCACCTTGCCATAGCGGTCGTAAAGCTCGGACATAGCCTGCTGATCGCCGGCCCGAATGCGTGCCACCAGCCGCATTTCGTCGCCTGCATCGCCACGCTTCAACGGGCTCGGTTCGAAGGGTCCCATCAGTATTACGCAATTGAGCTACTTACAGATTGTGCTGTCAACGGTTGCAATTTCCAGACTGAGATTCTACATCCAACGAATGGCGAAGCCGGCAGCAAAACGCCCCAAGCCGAGGGCTGCGGGATTTTTTGCCGAGTTCGGTTCGTGCGGCGATATTCCCAAAGCGGAGCCCCAAAAGCGGAACCTTCCCAATCCGGATAACGAACCGCGGAGAAGCATCTTCGCCTTTGTTTCGCAATGTACACCATCCACGACAACTTAGCGCGGCCGCTGTCTGGGCGACGAGTGGCGGCCCAGTTGCATTGCTCAAGGTGTTCGCTGGTGTCCAGCGCGAGCAGCAGGTGGGTGAAGAGATGAAAGTGGAAGCCATGAAGCCGGTGTGGTCAACCCCCTCGCAAGCCGCGGACTTGCCGGTCATTCTCCTGGTGGAGGACGAATCGATTGTGCGCGAGGTCACGGGCGCGGTGCTGAAGCATGCCGGATATGAGGTCCTGGAAGCGGCCGGCGCAAAAGAGGCTCTCCTCCTGGCCCGCCAGCACGCAGGGCGGATTGATGTGCTGCTGACGGATGTCGTGATGCCGGGCATGAATGGGGCTGAACTCGCCTGTCATTTGCAGAGCCAGCAGCCTGATCTGATTACCGTCTTTATGTCGGGCTATGCCCAAAGCGATATTGCCCACACGATGAGCCGGACAGCGGCGATACACATCCAAAAGCCATTCACCGTGAACATCTTGCTGACGCGGATCGGCGACGCCCTGCGGACGTCTTCGGCACCCGACCGGCTAGCCGCTGTGCCCAGAGTTTCCGCTTGAGGCGCGCGGATCGGCGGTCTGGATGTCGCGCTTTTGGGGCCGGTTGGAACCGGCCGCGTCGCGGGTCGAGGAACTCGGAGGACTCTTATCGGCGGGCGTGTTCAGAGTGGTCATCTGGCGCTGAGCCATCGAGGTCAGGATTACAACGTCGACGCGGCGATTGAGTTGCCGTCCTTTCGCCGTGTCGTTGCTGGCCGCAGGATGAAACTCTGCGTATCCGGCAGCCGACAGCCGTTCGGAGGGAACACCGTACTGCACGATCAGCGCCCGTACCAGGCTGGTGGAGCGCGCCGTGGACAATTCCCAGTTGGAGGCAAACTGCGAGGTGTGGATAGGCACGTTGTCGGTGTGCCCTTCAATCCTGACCGCGCAGGAGTGCTCGCGCAGGATGTTGGCAACCCGGGCGAAGGCGGCCTCGGCGCCCGGTTTGATGGTTGCGGAACCGCTGTCGAAGAAACCGGCCTCGCGCAGGCTAACCACCAGACCATCCGCTTCCATGTGGAGGGCAACTTCATTGCGAGCGATTTCCGCAGCCAGCGCCTTCTCCAGTTCGCTGCGGATAGCGTTGAAATTATCTTTCTTCTGCTCGGCGCCACCCAGCTTTTCCTGACCGGCTGGCGCCCAGTGCGATAAGTCCTGCGCGCTGTTGACGGCGCTGGGCAGGGAGATCTTAGGATCGATTTCTCCCGGTTTATGCGGGTCTCGCTCGAAGATTCCCAGTTGCTGGAAGGCGGAGTCGATGGCGGTGGAGAGACGGGCCGCCCGCTGCTTGTCGATTTGTGCCGAAGCGTACAGCACCACGAAGAAGGCGAACAGCAGGGTGACAAAATCGGCGTAGGAGACCAGCCAGCGCTCGTGACTGACATGATCGGCCGGCCGGCGGCGGTCTTTCATGGCAAATGGACTCCAGCTGTGGTCATGGCTTTCGACGATTCGGGCAAAAAGCCAATCAGCTTGCTTTCCAGCATGCGAGGATTCATCCCTTCCAGAATGGAAACCACGCCTTCCAGGGTCATCTCGCGGAGAATCTGTTCTTCGCGAATGCGCAGGCGCAACTTGCCGGAGCTGGGCAGAAAGAAGAGGTTCGCCGAACCCACACCATAGACGGTCGCCACAAAAGCAACAGCAATGCCTTTGCCCACTTCGTTGATATTGTCCAGGTGCTGCATCACCTGGATCAGCCCCAGCACTGCTCCGATGATGCCGATGGTAGGCGCAAAACCGCCGGCCGACTCGAAGACCTTGGGAATGTTGTCCTCATATTCGGCCTGATTATCGATTTCCAACTGCATCATCTTGCGCAGCTCCTGCGGCTCGGTCCCGTCGACGGCCAGCATCAGGGCTCGCTTCAGGAAGGGGTCGGTGAGGGATGGCAGGTCGGCGTCGAGAGAAATCATGCCGTAGCGCCGCGCCTTATTGGCGAAGGTGACCAGCTTCTGTACCGTCTGTTGCGGGTCCAGCTTGCGCTCCAGGAAGACCTGCACCAGGCGGCGGAAAGCAGCCGCTACCACCGGCATGGGATATTGCAATAAAACCGCACCCAGCGTTCCCCCGAACACGATGATGGCAGCCGTGGGCTGTAGCACCTGGGTGAGTTTGCCGCCTTCCAGCAGCAACCCAAGCATGATTCCTCCCAGGCCGACGATCACCCCCGCGACGCTGCTTTTATCCATGCTGCGGTCCTTCCGCGATGGCCGGAGTCTCTTCCTCATGGTTGGCCGGCATGTGGGAAGGTGACGCCGGGTCGGGATCGGCAGTCAGGACCGAGCGGCGAAAGTCGCGCACCCGCTCGATGACCTGCTCGGTGGTCTCGCGCACCACCAGCTTCTCGCCATTCAATAAGGTCAGGACCGTGTCGGGCGCCTCCTCGACATACTTGATAAGGTCACAGTTGACCGCCAGACGCGCATTGTTTAGGCGGGTGAGTTGGATCATGCGCACTCCTCCGCCGGGGGACTTGAGTCAGATGGAAGCATCGGCAAGAGTTGCCCAGGGCTTGAAGAAGAAGCGACCCTCGAGCCTCGAGCTTCGAGCCGCGAGCCCCGGGCTGCGGGCGGCCTGCGAGTGCCAGGCCCCGCAAGCGTGTCAGCTATTAGCGAAAAAACAGGTGCAACCCAGGAAGAATTCATTGCCTGCTCGAAGCTCGTAACTCGTAGCTTGCAGCTAATTAGGGCGCTCTAACCCGCCATGGCCGATGGACATGCCCAGCACCTTGCTAGGAGGCAAATATCTCTGTCCGATTAAAGCTGATTGCGGCAGGGCCGATAGGGAGGGTGAACATGCAAAAGGTTCCGCCGGTCAGAAAAACCTGGCAGCGCACCTGCGGGAACGAGCTCCTGGCGAGCTCGGGCAAGGTGGAACCATGAGAGGAGCTGTCCCATGGCAATCAGTATTCTGAATAACATTCCAGCCCTTGCCGCAGAGAACCAGTTGTCGATGACGCAAGCCAACCTGAACCAGACCCTTGAACAACTGGCTTCGGGTTCGCGTATCAACACCGGCGCAGACGATGCGGCAGGTCTGGCCATCGCAGATGGATTACAAGCCAACGTCACGGCGCTGACCCAGTCGGCGCTCAATGCCAATGAAGGTGTGGGCAAGCTGCAGGTCGCCGACGGCGCCCTGTCGCAGGTCACCAACCTGTTGAACCGCGCCGTCACCCTGGCCACCGAGTCGGCCAACGGTACGGTGAACGACGGCTCGCAACGTCAGGCCATCGATGCCGAGTTCCAGTCGATCAAGGCAGAAATCGACAGCATCGGCCAAAGCACCACTTACAACGGCTCGCCCATCTTCACCGGCGGCCAGACCAACGTCAATCAGGTAACCACAGCGGTCACCAACCCAGCCGGCTTGTCCAGCGCCATCACCGGCGACATGAAGATCAAGTATTGGGACACCACGCTGGCTGCGCCTGCCTACACCACGGTAACCTACGGCGCCTCCACCGGCGACACTACGGTTGGAGACCTTATCAACGACATCAACGGCTCGGGTAAGGGCCTGATTGCGACTCTTGACAATACGGGCAACATAGTGGTCACGGACACGCAGAACCGTGGCTCCACAACCGATCCTCTGGCCGACGCCGGTTCCACCATCAAGATCAACGGCGACAGCGCGGCCGACACCTTGGCCAACACTACCAATTCCAGCACCATGGATGTGTTCCTGAGCGACTCGACCACGGCGGGCAGCAGCACCATCGGAGTCACGCTGGGCACCTTCGACAGCAGCAACATGAACGGGATCAGCATTGTCAACGACAATCTGCAGACCGCAGGGGCGGCGCAGACGGCGCTGACCGACATCAACAATGCGATCTCGCAGGTAGCGGCATTGCGCGGCGGCATCGGCGCCGGCGTCAACCGGCTGGATGCGGCCAACAATGTTATCAGCACCCAGACCCAGAACCTGTCCTCCGCCGAGGACGGCATTCAGGCTGCCGACATTACGCAGACGGTAGCCAACTTGACGAAGTATCAGATCCTGAGTCAGACGGGTATTTCCGCCCTGGCGCAGGCGAACCAGATGCAGCAGAACGTGCTCAAGCTGCTCCAGTAAGCGACACTGTCTAGCCGGCGGTAGAGAACCAGCCGCCTCCGGCGGACACCCGGGTTGCACGGGGGAGAAGGTGGGGCTTTCGGGTCCCCCTTCTCCCACAGGTTTAGCTGTTAGCTTCTAGCTCTTAGCTGTTAGCTGTTAGCTGTTAGCTCTTAGCTCTTAGCAAGAAAGTTGGTACCGGAGGATTCTAAGAGCTGAAAGCTGAAAGCTGAAAGCTAGAAAGCTTGAAGCCAGGAAAGGAGCCGCACCTCAACCATGGCCTCATTCAGCACCAACTACAGCGCCGCGCTCGGGAACATTCTTAGCCAGGTCAATGACGCTTTTAGCGGCAAGAGCTCGGGCATCGATGTCAGCAGCGTGGTTGACAGCATGATGCAGGTAGAGGAGCAGCCCGAAACCCAGATGAAGGACGAGCAGTCCAGCCTGGACGCACAGATCACGGCGCTGACCACCATCGGCACCGAGCTGAGCACGCTCTCCAACAGTGTGAATAGCCTGGGCGACTTTGACGGGGCCCTGAATCAGTTCACCACGGGATCGAGTGATGCGACCGTAGTTTCGGCCGCAGCCGGCGATACCGCCACTACGGGCACCCACACCGTCACCGTCACCAACCTGGCGACCATCTCCAGCAGTTACTCCGGCTACATCTCTTCCGGCTCGCTGGCGGGCGCCGAAATCAGCGTGCAGTACGGCAGTTCCAGCGATCCCACCAGCTCCGACACCATCAACATTCCTTCCACGGATACGACGCTGGCGCAAGCCGCCAGCTACATCAACTCTGGCAGTTATGGCGTGACCGCCAGCGTGGTAACGGACGCCGGGGGATCGCGGCTGGCCCTGACCAGTAAGACTTCGGGAGCCGCCGGCAGTTTGACCGTGAACAGCTCCGCCACCAGTTTCAGCAGCACCGCGGGAGTGGACGCGCAACTGACGGTGGATGGCGTACCGGTGGACAGCGGCAGCAACACCGTCACCGGAGCGATTCAAGGGGTCACGCTCAGCCTGGGCGCGGCCGATCCCGGCAATCCCATCATGATTACCGTGGAGCCCGATACCACCCAGGCCGCCGACGCCATCGAGAGCTTCGTCGATTCCTACAACGCCGTCGTGGGCTCCATCAACAGCCAGTACACCGTGGATTCCAGCGGCAGCGAAGGCATTCTGGCGGGCGACAGCATGTTGCAAAGCCTGCAAAGCAGTCTGCTGGACATGGTTTCCACTGCCGTGGGCAACAACGGACAATATACGAACCTGGAGTCGATGGGCATCGAAATGCAGAACGATGGCACGCTCCAGGTCGACAGCACCACCTTAAGCGATGCCTTGAGCACCTCGTATTCCGAGGTACAGAATTTCTTTCAGTCGACGTCCCCAGCCGGCTGGGCGGAAACCGCGGGCACGGAGATGACGCAGCTTACGGATCCCACCAAGGGCCCGGTGGCCGTAGACATCAATGGGCTGACCCAGAGCAACACCGACTTGTCCAGCCAGATCAGCGACTTCGAAGCCAATATGACCGAGGTGCAGCAGCAGTTGACCTCGCAATACGACAACCTGGACACACTCTTGATTCAATACCCGATGCAGATGCAGGAGGCAGCAGCCCAACTGGCCAGCCTGCCCGACGCCACCACCAGCACCAGCAGCAGTACCAGCGGGTTGTAAGAGGCGAATGAAAACCATCGTAGATGCGCGACAGATTTATCAGGACAGTGCGGTGCGCGGGGCCACCCCCATCGAGTTAGTCATCGTGCTGTACGATTCCGCCATCGAGGACATGCGGCGGGCCATGACCGCGATGCAACAAAGCGACGTCGAAGTGCGGGCCCGCCAGATTGGCCATGCCTTGATGGTGCTGCAGCAGCTGCAAGGCACGCTGGACTTCGAGCATGGCGGCGAAGCGGCCCGGCAATTCGAACAGTTCTACAACCTGATGCGGGCGAAGCTGCTGGAAGCGCAGATGCGCGGTTCGCTGGAACTGATGCAGAAGCAGATTCGCTACATGTCGGAGGTGCGGGACTGCTGGACGCAGGCCCAGCGCATCCTGCAACCCAAGACAGCCGTGTCTGCGGTGTCTGCCGCGCCTGCCGCCGGCGCCATCGAGGGAGAGGGAGGTCCCAGAAGCCAATGGAGCGCATAGACGAGCCCGCCAGTCTGGAGTTGTTGCGGCGTGCGAATGAACGGTTCAGCCGTTTTTTTGTGCGCTTCGCCGGCGCACCCGTGCTGGGCACCGACGAAGAAGTGCAAGCCTTGCTGCAAATCGAGCGCAGCCTGCAATCGGTAGGAGTTCTTCTGGATGGACGCTTGCAACGCTGTCAAAACGGCGCGGTCCGCGACGAACTGGCTCGCTATCGCGCGAACCTGGTGCGGCTGCGGCATGAACTGGCCATCATGCAGAGTGCAGCCCTGAGTTGCCGGGAGCGGCTGGCTTTGCGGCAAAAGCATTTGCAGGCAGCTAAAGCGTGGTGTACGGCCTCGCGCGCCACTTCCTGAGAGCGGCGGGCCGCCACCATGACATTCATGGCGAATTCATAATTCGCCGGCTGCGGAATGTGTTATGTTGAAAATTCGTTAATCATTTCTCCTTTCCGGAGGCACTTCCAAATTGGCCAAGGACATGGTCCCCAGACGCATCTTTCTGACGAAAGGCGTTGGGAAACACAGAGAACGGCTCACCTCATTTGAGCTGGCGCTGCGTGACGCCGGCATTGCGGCCCAAAACCTGGTTCGGGTCTCTTCCATTTTTCCCCCTAATTGCAAACTGATCACCCGTAAAGAAGGGCTCAAGTATCTGTCTCCCGGCGAAGTGACATTCGCCGTGGTGGCCGAGAACTCTACCCGCGAGCCCCATCGTCTGACAGCCTCCAGCATCGGTTTGGCCATTCCCGCCGACAAAGAGACCTACGGCTATTTGAGCGAGCACCACTCCTTCGGCGAAACCGATGATGTGGCCGGCGACTACGCCGAGGAGCTGGCCGCTGAGATGCTGGCCACCACGCTCGATGTGGAGTTCGACGCCGACAAGTCGTGGGACGAAAAGAAAGAAGTCTACCGGCTGTCGAACAAAATCGTGCGCACAGCCAACATCACGCAAAGCGCGGTGGGCGACAAGCGTGCCCTCTGGACCACGGTGATCGCGGCGGCAATCCTGATCTTCGAATAGTCCGCCTACCGGCAACTAGGGCGTGATCTCGAAGACCGTACCGCAGTTGAAACCGTAATAGCATCCTTCCCCCGGACTGCCACCGACGAAGGCCGTGCCATAGAGGTTGCCGTTGGCGTCGATGACCAGGCCATCGTAAGGCCAGGCTCCGTCGCTGCCATTCGTAAAGTCGTGCAGGTCGGTAAGGGTCCAGCCGCCGTTGGAGGGCGTCAGCTTGAAGACGTAGCCATAATTGTAGGCGCCACCGCTAACGCTGCTGCCATACAGATTGCCGGCGCTGTCTTGCACAAGTTTTCCGTAGGGGCCGAGATATCCTCCCGGAAGGCCACTTAGACTGGAGAGCAGGTTGAGGTTCCAGCTACCTCCGGAAGGCGACAACTGGAATACGGTGCCGCCGTCGCCGGACCCTCCATACGCGGTTGTGCCGTAGAGATTGCCGGCCGCATCGAAGATCAGGCCCCCATAGGGGGCGCTGCCGGCGCTCGGGTCGTGAAAGTGATAAAGAACGTTTTGCGTCCAGTGTGAACCCGAGGGAGTCAATTCGAAGACCACTCCCCCGCTGCTGCCCTCGAAGTTGTCGATGGACGCGGTCCCATACAGATTGCCCGCGTGATCAAAGATCACGCCGCTACGCGGCTGGCCGCCGTCAACCCCGTCGGTAAAGTTGAAGAGAATGTCTTCTGTCCACACGCCGCCGGACAAGGTCAACTGGTAAACCACCCCGCAGCCACCGCCGCCGCAGTTCTCAAATTCTCCACCGCTCAAGGTGGTTCCGTACATGTGACCGGAGGCGTCGAAGATAAGGTCACCCGAAGGGTAATAGCCGGTGCCGAAGTCAAACGGGAAGATCGTGGTTTCGGTCCAGGGGCAGGATACGGACTTGCAGACGGAAGTTGGAGGCCGCAGATTGTAAGCCACGCCGTAATAGTCGTTGGAGGCACCGGTAGAGGCTGTGCCGTACAAGGTGCCATCGGGGCCGAAGGTCACTCTAGCCTCTGGAAATTGGCCATCCTGGCCTCCAGTAAAGGCATAGAGCAGCGAGAGAACCCAACTTGAACCTCGGTGCGTCAACTTAAAGACGGTGCCGCAATCTCCAATGTTGCAGCCATGGCCGCCGCCAAACTCGGTGGTGCCATAGAGATTTCCGGCGGCGTCGAGCGTCAAGCCGACGAACGGATTCGCCCCGTCCGCTCCGTTGAAGCTGTGGATCACGGTGAAGGTCTGGGCGTGGGCTGGCATGGCCGCGACGACCAGCAACGTTGCGATGACGGTTGCCGCGACCGTCAGCCATAGATCCAGCCCGCCGCTGCCATGTCCGATTTGTTCTGAGCGCTTCATGGTGATCCTCCTCCGCGCGTCGAGTTGGGTTCAGAATTGCCAAAGCCTCTTATCCCACAGTGTGGGACGCTGAAATTGGACTGGGAACTGACAACTGGCTTACGGCGTGATCTCGAAAATAACGCCGCATCCATATTGGCAGTCGCTAGTGTTACCGCCGTAACTGGTAATGCCGTACAGGTTGCCCCTCGCATCCATTACCACGTTAAGTGGGTAATAGCCGTCGTTGAAGTTGAAGTCGTGCAGCGAGGTATAGATCCAGCCGCCATTGGATGGGGTCAGCTTGAAAACTGCGCCGAAGCCATTAGCGCCGTCGGTCGCGGTGGTTCCATAAAGGTTTCCCGCGCCATCCCTGATGAGTGCCTCATACGGGCCACCGGCGGTAGCGAAACCAGGGCGTGGGAAGCTGTATTGAGAAGTGAAGTTCCAGTCACTTCCTGAAGGCGACAACTCATAGAATATTCCACCGCCGTTGGAGCCGCCGACGGTTGTCGTACCATACAAATTTCCTGCCGGATCAAAGACCAGGCCGGCATAGGGATACTCGCCGTCTTGCCCACCTGGTTGAAATTGGTAAAGAACGTTCTCCGTCCAGCCTCCGCCCGAGGGGACGAATTGAAAGACCAGTCCTGCATTGTTGCCGTTCTGGTTCGGGTTCCCTACGGCCGTGCCGTAGAGATTGCCAGCTGGATCGAAGATCACGCCGCTGTCAGGGTGTTGACCGTCGGTCCCGCCCGTGAAGATGTGAATGATGTCTTCTGTCCACACGCCGCCGGACTTCGCCAACTGGTAAAGAGTGCCGCATCCCAGGGGTGCGCAGTCTGAGTAATTACCGCCGTTGAATGTGGTTCCGTAAATGTTTCCGGTAGCGTCAAAGACCAGATCGCCTGAGGGATTGCTGTAGCCCTGAAATGGAAAGAGTATGGTTTCGATCCAGGGACAGGACACGGATTTGCAGGCCGTCGCTGGAGGTTGCAGATTGAAGACGACGCCGTCACCATTCAAACCACCACCACTCGCCGTGCCGTACAGAGTGCCGTCCGGGCCGAATACAACCCTGGCCAAGGGTGTCGTTCCGTCACTACCCCCGCTAAATAGATGCAGCTCCGAGAGTACCCAGCCGGAGCCTCGCTGGGACATTTTGAATACGGTACCGCAGCACGAGCCCCCCAATGTGCCCCCGTCAGCCGTGGTGCCGTAGAGATTTCCGGCGCGATCGATGGTCAAGCCTGCATCCGGAAACCACCCATCGGTTCGGCTGAAGCTGTGGAGCACGGTGAAGGTCTGGGCGTGGACTAAAGTGGCCGCAAGGACCAGCAACGTTGCGATGACGGTTGCCGCGATCGTCATCCACAGGTAGGTCAGGCAGTTTCGGTGTCCGGTTTGTGCTGGGCGCTGCATGATAATCCGCCCTGCGGAGTTGAAGTCGCGGCCGACATTTCGCCTAATGCTTATATCCCACATTGTCATAGTCCAACATTGTCATAGTCCCACATTGTCATAGTCCCACATTGCGGTAGTCTCACATTACAAGTTGGCGGCGGCTCTTACGGCGTGATCTCAAAGATGACGCCATCGCTGTATTGGCCGCCCTGGGAGGCTGTGCCATAAAGATTTCCGCTGGCGTCCAACACGATGTTGCTTTTGGGATATCCCCCATCGCTGCCGCCGGTGAAGTCATGCAGATCGGTGTAGATCCAGCTGCCGTTGGCAGGAGTGAGTTCGAAGACACTGCCCTCAGAATAGGCTCCCGCAAAGCTGGTCGTGCCATATAGGTTGCCGGCGGAATCCATCACCAGGCTGGCGACGGGGCCACCGCCTCCAAAGAAGTTGGCCCAGGTGTAGAGCGTGTTGTAGGTCCAGCCTCCGTCGAACGGGCTTATCTCAAAAGCAACGGGGTTCGGCTGTCCATTGGAGGTAGCGCCGTATAAGTTGCCGGCCTGATCGAGGATGACGCCGGCGGCAGGATTATCTCCGCCGGAACTGAGGGTGAAGTAGGTAATGACATGCAGCGTCCAACCCGAACCGGAAGGAACCAGTTGGAATACCGTACCTTCCTGCCCGTCGCCGCCGAAAAACGCTGTGCCATAGACATTGCCCGCGTGATCAAGCTGCACGCCGCCCATCGGCTGGGTACCGCCGGCATCACCGAAGTCGTGAAGCAGGGTCCGGGTCCACGTCCCGTGCGCGGGAGTTAACTCAAAGGCAGTGCCTTGGTAGCCGCCGGGCCCGCCAGATTGGGTCGCGCCGTAGAGATTGCCGGCAGCATCAAAAGCTATCTCGCCCATGGGAAATGCTCCGTCGCCGCCAGAAAAGGCATAGAGCTGGGTTTCGTCCCAGCTGCAAAGAACGCCTCTACAGACTTGCGGCGGAGGGGTCAGCTTAAAGACGGTGCCGCAACCGTTGCAGCCGGATGTCTGTAGTCCACCGTAAGCCGCGGTGCCGTAGAGAGCGCCGTCGGGTCCGAAGATGACGCGGCCTAAGGGCGAAGCTCCATCGCCGGTGGAATCGCCCAGGAACTGATAGAGGGGATTGAAGACCCAGCCTGCGCTTTTGTGGACCAGCTTAAAGATGGTGCCGCACCCGGTGTTGCCGCCTGCGCCCAGACAATCGTTGCCGTAAAACCCGCCGTAGGCCGTCGTTCCATACAGATTCCCGGCGCTGTCCATGGTCAAGCCCGTATTGGGGAACTTGCCATCGAGTGCGCCGGTGAAGTTATGCAGCACGGTGAAGGTCTGGGCTTGGGCTGGCGTGGCCGCGACGAGCAACAAAGTTGCGATGGCGGTTGCCGCGACGGTCATCCACAGGTCAAGCCTGCCGATCCGGGTCATGATTTGTTGTGCGCGCTTCATGGTGAATCTCCTCTGCGATCCGAGCTGCGTTTGTAGACTTTATACTATTATCCCACATTGTGGGACTATGTGGAATCAGGCTGGCAACTGTCTACTAACAACTGGCCTTAAGGCGCGATCTCAAAGACCACACCGCAGCCATACTGGCAATCTTGTGTAACGTTGCCTCCCTCACTGGTAGTGCCGTAGAGATTGCCGCGGGCGTCCATCACTAAAACTCCGGTCGGATAAGCCCCGTCGGTGCCGCCTGCGAAATCGTAGAGCGAGGTGTAGTTCCACGCGCCGTCCGAGGGCGTCAGCTTAAAGACGTTCCCAAGCTCGTGCGCACCCTGTTTGAGAGTAGTGCCATAAAGATTGCCCGCGCTGTCCATGAGCAGCGTTCCCTCCGGCCCGGGGTTGTCGCGATTACCTGGCAATCCGTAAAGCAGATTGAAGTTCCAGCCGCCGTCCGAGGGCGAGAGCTCAAAGACAGTGCCGCCACTACCCGGCCCTCCGGATGAGGCTGCTCCATAAAGATTGCCTGCCTCGTCGAAAATCAGGCCGGCATAAGGATTGGTACCGTTGCCGGATGTGGCGGTGAAGAAATACGGGAAGCTTTCTATCCAGCCGGAGCTTGAGGGGGTCAATTCAAAGACTGCTCCGAAGTCGGTGTCGCCTTGCGGCGCGGTGCCGTAGAGATTGCCGGCGCGATCGAGGATTACGCCGCTGTCGGGATTAATGCTGGCTTCGGTGAGATTGTAGAGAATGTTCTGCGTCCACGTGCCCCCAGCCTTCGTCAGTTCGTAAACGGTGCCGCAGCCCAGGCCCCCGCAGAGATTGTCGTTGCCGCCGAACCCGGTAGTTCCATAGATGTTTCCGGCGGCGTCGAAAATAAGGTCACCGGAAGGCTGCGTGCCATTGAGGTAGCCGAACTGCAAGATTACGCTTCCGGTCCAAAAGCAGGAGGCAGATTTGCACGCGGAAGCTGGAGGCCGCAGGTTGATAACGGTGCCACCGCTACAACAGTTGGCAGTGGTATACAGTGTGCCATCGGGGCCAAAGACTGCTCTGGCGTTCGGAAACAGTCCATCGCCGTTGCCGGTGAATTTGTACAAGGTGTAGAGCACCCATCCCGAACCTGCATGCTTCAATTGGAAGACGGTACCGCAACCAGTACCGCCGTAACAACTTCCTCCGGTATTACCCCCATCTGAGGTGGTGCCGTAGAGATTTCCAGCATGGTCGATGGTCAGGCCGGCGTTTGGTTTTGCCCCGTCGGGGCCGTTAAAGCGATGGATGACGGTGTAGGTCTGGGCGTGGGCTTGACGTGGCCGCGACGATCAACAAAGCTGCGATGGCGATGGCCGTGGCCGCCATCCGCAGATCAAGCCTGCCGATCCGGGTCATAATTTGTTGTGAGCGCTTCATGGTGAATCTCCTCTGCGATCCGAGCCGTGTTTGTGCTGCTTAAGTCCTGTAGTCCTACATTGTGGGACTATTCTGGAATCGGCCGCCCAACTGACAACTGGCCACTAGTCACTGCTTTACGGCGTGATCTCCCATACCACGCCGCAACCGTTACCGTAGTAATGTTGGTGCAGGGTCCCGAACCGCCGCGAGTCGCGGTGCCGTAAAGATTGCCGTGGGCGTCGATCACGACATTGCTGATCGGCTTTCTCCCGTCGTTGCCGCCGGTAAAGTCGTAAAGGTCGGTGTAGATCCAGCCATTAGCGGAGGGCGTTAGCTCGAAGACGCTCCCGTAGCCGAATGCGCCTTCGTCATAGGTCGCTGTCCCGTACAGATTGCCAGCCGAGTCCATACTCAGACTCTCCTCGGGACCGCCGCCGCCGCTGAAGCCATACAGCAGGTTGAAGTTCCACGTCCCGGCAGACAGCTCGAACACGGTGCCGCCTCCGTTGGGGCCATCTGCCGCCGTGCTGCCATAGAGATTGCCGGCACGTTGTCGAGAATGAGGCCGCCGTACATGTCGGCGCCCTGGGTGAGATAGTCGGTGAGCCAATAAAGACTGGATTGACGTGCCAGCCGGAGCCGGAGTGGACCAACTGATAGACTCCGCCACCGCCGTCAAATTGTTCACCCTATTGGCGCCGTAGAGGTTGCCGGCATTGTCGGCGACCACGCCGTGAAGAACTGTAATCGGCGCTAAAGAGATCGTTTCCGACCATGTCCCGCCGTTGTCGGATAACTCGTAAACGGTGCCATAGCCGGTGGGTCCCCAGTTGGCAGCGCCATACAGATTGCCCTGCTGGTCGAATACCAGCGGACCGCCGTTGGGATTACCAGCTTGTGGATTTCCCAGAAAGCGATAGACGACGGTCTCGTCCCATGGGCAAAGCGCACTCTTGCAAGCCGTGGCCGGAGGGCTCAGCTTGAACACCGTGCCGCAGCTAATGTCGTTGCACTGATGGCCGCCGCCATCGTAGGTGGTGCCATAGAGGGTGCCGTCGGCGGCAAAAACCATGCGCGCTTCGGGATTAGCCCCGTCGTGCCCGGATTCCTGACCTCCCTGAAAAACGTAAAGCGTTCTCAGTATCCAGCCCGTGCCGGAGGGCACCAGGCGGAAGGCGACGCCGCAGCCGATAGGTCTCACAACCATCCATGTTTTTGCCGCCGTCACTGGCCGTTCCGTAAAGATTGCCGGCCGCGTCGATGATCAAGCCGGCCATCGGAATCGCCCCATCGTCTCCGCCGGCGAAGCTGTGCAAGACTTGGAAGGTCTGGGCGTGGGCGGGCGTGGCCGCGACGATCAAGAAAGTTGCGATGACGGTTGCCGCGAGCGTCATCCACAGGTCGATCTCGCAGCTGCCATTCTTGGTTTGGTGTGAGCGCTTCATGGTAATTCTCCTCTGCGAAGCAAGCCGCTTTCCCATTGCCTAAAATATGTTATCCCACATTGTGGGATCATCCAGATTCGACTGACAACAGACAACTGCCAACTGCCTTATGGCGTAATCTCGAAGACGACGCCTGCACCGCCGGCCCCTCCGCCAGCGGTGCCGTACAGGTTCCCGTTCGCGTCCTGTATTACAGCTCCCATGGGATCGCCTCCGTCGTCGCCGTTGGCAAACTCGTGCAAGGGTATGTATATCCAGTTATCATTCTGGGGTGGCATTAACTTGAAAACTGTGCCGTGGTCGTAAACACCGCCATTGGAAGTTGTGCCATAGAGATTGCCGACTGTGTCCATGATTAAGCTCCCGTATGGCCCGCCTAGAAACTCACCCATGCCGGGCAAGCTATACAGCAAATCAAATGTCCAGCCGCCACTTCCTGGCGTTAGCTCGAAAACCGAACCGTAAACCGACGAGCCAGTTCCGAAGAGATTACCGGCGCCATCGAAGATGAGGCCGCCGATTGGGTTTTGTGCAACCGTTCCGTCAAGGAATGAGTACAGAATCGTCTCCGTCCACGCTGAGCCGGAGGACGTCAGTTCATACACCGTGCCATAGTTAGTGTCAGCGCCTCCCCAGTAAGTTGTGCCGTAAAGATTGCCGGCGCTGTCGAAAATAACGCCGCTGTACGGGAATGCGCCGTCGGGCCGGCCGGCGAAGCTGTAAAGAACGCTCTCGGTCCAGCCTCCGCTCGACGGAGTGAGTTTGAAGACAACGCCGCAGCCTTTTCCGTTTCCTGCGGGGCAAGACAGTACGCCCCCGATTGACGCCGTGCCATAAAGGTTGCCCGCGTGGTCAAAAACGAGGTCTCCATAAAATGGGTTAGCTCCATCGGCGGATCCTGTGAAGCGGTAAAGCACGGTTTCGGTCCAGGGGCAGAGTGCTCCTCTGCACGCTGTAGCCGCAGGGATCAGCTTGAAAACCGTGCCGCAACCGGAGTAGTAAACCGTAGTACATGTTCCTCCTCCGCCGCCCGCCGTGGTTCCGTAGAGACTACCGTCGGAGCCGAGGATTACCCTGGCTTCGGGAAAAGCGCCGTCGTTGCCTCCAAGAAAGGTATAGAGCGGATTGAGGGTCCAACCGGAACCTGCACGCGTAAGCTTGAACACTGTGCCGCAGCCCAGGCCTTCGAAACATGATCCCGTCAGCCCTCCATATGCCGTAGTTCCATACAGATTTCCGGCCCTGTCCATAGTTAATCCGGAGTAGGGATCTGCGCCGGGTCGCCCGCCGGCGAAGCTGTGCAAGACTTGGAAGGTCTGGGCGTCGGCGGGCAGAGCGGCAAATCCGATCAGCGCGATCAGCAGAAGCGCGGCGGCTATCGTTGCAGCTATGCGGAGATCCGCCGCGAAGATCGCCGTCTTGGGCAAGGTTGAGTTTGCCATAATTATTCTCCTTTTGGCCGAGACCACGGTCAAGTGACTGGATGGCCGTTATACGGTTTTCCCACTTGTAGCAGGCGAACGTCAACTTAATTCTAGATTACGGTGTAAGTTGACGAAGAAGAAGAGATTTATCGGCGGAGCTGGAAGCAGGTAACGAAGCGCCGCACAAACGTTTTGTGAGGCGGGCTGTGGCGAAAGACTTACCGCCGGTATTCCTTGGGCTGGGGACCTTTTTCCAGCGTCTCGCGGTCCCAGATGAGGCCTTCGCGGCTGTAGTTGGCCATCTCGAAGTCCTGGGTCAGCTCCAGCGCGTCGACCGGGCAGGCGTCTTCGCACAGACCGCAAAACATGCAACGGCTTAGGTCATAGGTAAACTCGGTGAGTTCCTTGCGGCGGGTCTTCTCGTTGCGCTGGCTGCCGACGATGATGAGGTTCTCGGGACAGGCCAGTGCGCACAGGTCGCAGGCAATGCACAACGTCTCGTTGGTGTCAGGATGGTTGTTGAGGCGAGGGGCTCCGCGAAAGCGTTCAGCTATCTGCGGCCGCTGTAGCGGATACTGTTCAGTGTAGACGTTCTTCGGATCCTGGTTGCGGAAGGTGACCTTCAGCCCGGTGAGCAGATCCACAAACAGCATCTTGCGGAGAACAGTATTCATCCTCAGCCCTCGATGGAGTGAAGTGTAGCACAGGGCAAAGCCGCTGTTCGCTTCTCGCTGTTCGGCGCTCAGCCTTGGCTCTTAGCTCTTCGCTTTTAGCTTTTAGCTTTTAGCCTTTAGCTAAGTGCTAACTGCTAAATGCTACCTGCCAACATAGCGAACCCCGGCCTTTCTGGCTTACAATTTCCTCACATGCGGTTTCTTGCTGGGACATTGCTCACCCTCGCCACGGCGAGCTTGCTGGTTGCGCAGCAGAGCGTCGCGCCGGGCGCTGCAAGCATTCCCACTAATCTCTCAGCTACATCTCAGCCCAATCCTCAACCAGCAGCTCAGCCGCAAAACTCGAGCCTGCCCGTTAGTCACGGATGCGGCCCAACCGGCGCCGCCACAGCAAAATCCGAATCCGCAAGAGTCGAATTCTCCGCCTCCCGGCGATCCGGCTGCTCCGCCTGCGCAGCCTTCACAGCAAGCCATCGTTCCTCAGCAAACAACACCAGCGCCTGCCGCTGGGACAACTACGCCGCAACTTTCGGCAGACCAACTGGCGCGGCTTCCATCGCGCCGGATGGAACGCCTCTGGTTCCCACGGTCACGAAGTCGCGAGGCCGCCGAAGCCAAGCGCCAGTTCCAGGCCGGCGTGAAGCTGAAATCGAAAGGCCATCTCGACGTCGCCTTCGACAAATTCTGTAGCGCCTCCGAGCTTGATCCCCGCAATGTCAATTACATTACCGCCCGCGAGTTCACCCGCCAGGAGCTGGCCATGCAGGCGCTGAAGCACGGCAACCAGGCGATGATGGAGCACAACGAAATTGTCGCGATGGCCGATTTCCGCCGCGCGCTGGAATATGACCCGACCAACGACTACGCGATGCAAAGGCTGCGCGACTCCATGCCCGAGCCCGATCCGGCACCGCAGACGGTCAGCGTCGCCGATCAGTCGGTGCCCATCGAGATGCAGCCCACCGCGAAGCACCAGGACTTCCACTTCAGCGGCGATTCGCGCGCGCTGCTCACCGAGGTGGCGCGCGCCTATGGCATCAGCGCGCAGTTCGACGACTCGGTCAAGCAGCAGCACGTGCACTTCAATATTCAGGACGTGAACTTCGCTACCGCCATGCGCGCGGCCAACGACGTCACCAAGACATTCTGGGTGCCGCTCTCGGCCAAACAGATTTTCCTGCTGACCGATACCGTCGAAAATCATCGCAACTTCGATCGCATGGGTCTGCGGACTTTCTACCTGCCTGAGCTGACGATCAGCAACTGACAGAGATGACCAACTCTCTGCGCGTGCTGCTCAATCTGCGCTTCATTGGAGTGGAGAAGGCGCAATCCGCCATCACCATTCGGGCCGAGTGGCCGGTGCTGGACGCCGCCGACCACCTCATCCGCAGCCTTACCACGGGCCGGCCGGAAGTTCTGCTCGACATGCGGGTCTATGCCGTCAGCACCAGTCTGGCGCACGCGTTGGGCACGGCGCTGCCTACGCAATTCACCGCCTTCAATATCGGCCCGTCGCTGCTTGCCGGACTGGGGGCCGGCGCCAGCAACCTCATCAATCAGCTGATCTCCTCCGGCGGCATCAATCAGGCGAATTCCACCGCCATCTCTGCCTTGCTGGCGCAACTGCAGAACTCCAGCACCGGCTCGCTGTTAACCACGCCCTTCGTCACCTTCGGCGGCGGCCTCACTCTTGTTCGGACTGAATGCCGGAGGCGTCGGGGTTACCCCGACCTTCAGCTTGAACGACTCGTCCATCAAGAACCTGGAGCACGTCACCTTGCGGGCCGCGCACAACGATCCCGCCGTGATGAAGATCGGCGAGCGCTATCCCATCGTCAACGCCACCTTCGCTCCCATCTACAACAGCGCAGCCATCTCCTCGGTCATCGGCAACCAAAGCTACATCGCTCCCATCCCCTCGTTTAACTTTGAGGACCTGGGGCTGGTCCTGAAGGTCACGCCGCTCATTCACTCCAACGAAGATGTCTCCATGAAGCTGGAGCTGCAACTTCGTTCGCTGGGCACCACCAACAACAACGGCATTCCCATCATCAACAACCGCGAGTACACCGGCACCATCACGGTAAAGAATGGCGAGTCCAGCGTGGTCACCGGGTTGATCGACATGGACGACTTCGCGCGGCATCAACGGATATCCCTTCCTGGGAACCGTTCCCGGCCTCACCTACGCCGCCACCGTCCACAACAAGAACGTCACCGAGGACGAGCTGCTGGTCGTCATCACCCCACACATCCTGCGCCTCCCCGAACAAACCTCGTTTGCGGTGGAATTGCCACCTAGCCGGTAAAAGTTCAACCGTTCGCTTCTGGCGGGTGCCCCGTGGTCTCGCGCTTTTCGAGACCCGGGAGGCCGGTCCTCGATCACTTGTGCACTCACCAAGGTCTCGAAGCGCGAGACCTGCCGCCGCCCAGCCGGTGAGCATTTCAAGACTCGGATCGAAAGCCGCGCTGCGACGACATTATTGTTAGCCGCGGGCGTGAGCCCGCGGTGAAGGTGGAAAAAACAACTGAGCCGCGCAGCGGCGGCATTTGTCTTAGCCGCGGGCGTGAGCCCGCGGTGAAGGTGGAAAAGACAACTGAGCCGCGCAGCGGGCGACATTTGTTTTAGCCGCGGGCGTGAGCCCGCGGTGAAGGTGGAAAAGACAACTGAGCCGCGGAGCGGCGGCACCGCTCACCCCCCCCCGCAAAAATATGTTGAATACAAACGACTTAAACTAAAGTATTGATAATAAACGATTTATATTTAAAGCTAACCTACTTATTATCAGCAGCTTGCGCATATCCCTCGCAAAGTATTCATATCGCTTGACTTACTTGCAAGCCATTCCATACAAATGACTTAACAAAGGGACCAACCCACCAGCCGACAACCTACTCCATGCCCAATCCGCATGTCCAGTTTTCAAAGAACTCTTTCGATCCGGCAACGCGCTAAACCCTTCCGCCAGATCGTCGGACACTAAGCCCAACATATCAGCGTAGAGCATGCCAGCTTCTTGTCAAGATTACGAAAGTACATGTACCTCTGGTGGTCATCCTGAGTGAAGAACTTTTCCCCGTCAGCGCTGCAAGTTTGCCTGGGAGTTTCGTTCAATCTCTGAAAGCAAGTCATAGCGCGCGGGGTCAAATCGCTCCGCCGGCGACCGGGACGGGAGACCTCATGAGTAAGCGTCAGAAGGTTTTATCGGCAGCGGCAATTTTGCTTCTGCTATTTCTAGCGGCCGTCAGCCTGCCTAACTTGAAAAAAGCGCGCTTGGCCCCACAAGAGGCCGCCGTATTCAGCCCGCGGACGAGCTCAGCGGCAGTTGACTTGCAGCTCGCAAGGTCGGAAGGTCTCGCGCTCATACAGACGAACGCGGCCCTCGACAGCGTAAGCTCCCCGGTTCCCGACAGGAAGCTGATTCATAACGCCGAGTTGGCGTTGACGGTCATGGACGTGCGCACCGCGGCCGACCAGATTCGGAGAATCACCCAAGTGGGCGGGGGCGAAATCAGCAATCTGGAAATCACCGAGACCGGCGGCAGCCCCGTGTCCGCGACCCTCGTGGTTCGTGTGCCTGCTTCCGGACTGGAAAACGCACTGACGGAATATAAGAAGCTCGCAGTGCGAACCGACCATGAGCAGGTCAGCGGGCGCGATGTCACGCGGGATTTCTACGACAACAAAGCCCACATGCGCAACCTGCGAGCGGAAGAACAACAGTACTTGACCATCATGAAGCAGGCGCACACCGTGTCCGACACCTTGGAGGTATCGCAAAAACTCAGCGATGTGCGCGACCGGATCGAGCGTCTGCAGGCGCAAATCCAAATCATGACCCACGACATCGACATGTCCGCCGTGAGCATTATTCTTACGCAGAAGTCTGACATCGCGGTAGTCGGCGTCCAGTGGCGGCCGTTGTACAACGCCAAGATTGCGGTCCGCGAGCTGTTGGCCGGCCTGGGCGATTGGACGGATTGGATGGTAGCCCTCCTCATCAAGCTGCCGTTAATCCTTTTGTGGGCCCTGACTGTCGGTGGTCTGGTTTGGCTCGTCTGGAAGATTGGCCGGGCAGCATGGCCACGGTTCTTGAAAGCGAAGGACGCGGGCAAAGCACGATGACCCAGCTCGCTGGTTCGGGTCTCGCGCTTTTCGAGACCTGGGAAGTCGGTCATCAATCACCTGTTGACACCCGCCCGAACCACGACCCTGTTTGCGGAATGGCCGCCGGGTGAAGCTTTCATCCACTCGAAGCACACCGCCGGGTGCCCCGGGTCTCGCGCTTTTCGAGACCCGGGAGGTCGGTCATCAGTCACTCCCGCGCCGGGTGCCCCGTGTCTCGCGCTTTTCGAGACCCGGGACTCGGTCAATCGGCCCTCCCGCGCCACGGGAGCAGCATAAGAAAGCCCACCGCTTCAGCGGTGGGGAAAACAAACGCAATCCCCGAGTACCCTGGGCACGGCACAAGGGCGCCTACTGCCCAAGAAACCAATCACAACGCACACCCTCGAACCCACCCTTCGTTTGACTTACTCGTCTCACCCTCAGTAACGTTTTATTTTGTACCAACTTGCTTGGAGGCATAATGAAGCGCTGGTTTACCAGGCTGGCAGGCTTGCTCCTGCTGTCGGCCGCATTGCCGCTGGCCGCGGGGAATCCGCAGCCGGCTTCTGCGTCCGCCGCGAAACCGTCCGCCGCGCAGTCCCAGTCAAGCTCGCTTGACGTCGCCTCTTACGAGAAGCGCGTCACCGTCAAGACTCTGCCCAATGGCCTGACCGTCGTTCTATGGCGACGGCCCGAAGCGCCCGTCTTCTCCTTCTTCACCATGGTTGACGCCGGCTCGGCGCAGGATCCCCTGAACGAAACCGGCTTGGCTCACATGATGGAGCACATGGCCTTCAAGGGCACGCCCGACATCGGCACCACGGATTACGCCGCCGAAAAGCCCGCGCTGGAGAAAGTCGAGCAGACTTACGCTGCCTATAACGCCGAGCGCATCAAGCGCGTCGGTCAAGATCCGCAGAAGCTGGCGCAGCTGAAACAAGCCTGGCAGGATGCCATCAAGGCCGCCGATCAGTACGTCATCAAGAACCAGTTTACTGAGGTCCTCGAGGCGCACGGCGGCGTCGGCGTCAACGCCTTCACCAACTACGACGAGACCGCCTACATGTATTCCTTGCCCTCGAACCAGATCGAGCTGTGGGCGGCGCTGGAATCCGATCGCATGAAGCATCCCGTCTTCCGCGAGTTCTACAAGGAGCGCAGCGTCGTCATGGAAGAGCGCCGCATGCGGACCGACAGCCGTCCCACTGGCCGTCTGGTCGAGCAGTTCCTCGGCACCGCCTTCATGGCCAATCCCTATCACCGGCCAACCATCGGCTACGCTTCCGATCTTGAGAGCTTCTCCGCCACCGACGCGGCTGAGTTTCTTCCAACACTATTACGTACCCAGCAACATGGTGATCGGATTGGTCGGCGACCTCGATCCCGGCCAGGTCTTCCCCATCGTCGAACGCTACTTCGGTCAGCTTCCCGCCGCCCCGAAGCCAACGGAAACTCACACCATTGAGCCGCCGCAGAACTCCGTTCGCGAAGTCACGCTGCAAGATCCATCGCAGCCCTTCTACCTCGAGGGCTATCATCGCCCCAGCTACCTTGCGCCTGACGATGTCGTCTACGACGCCATCTCCGACATCATGTCCAACGGCCGCACTTCGCGCCTCTACCGCTCGCTGGTGCGCGACCAGCAGATTGCCGCTTACGCCGCCGGCTTCACCGGATTTCCCGGCAGCAAGTACGCTCACCTGTTTGCCTTTTACGCGGTGCCGATTCCCGGCCACACCAACGCCGAAATGCAGAAGGCCTTCGCCGACCAGATCCAGAAGCTGAAGACGCAGGACGTGACCGACGACGAGCTGCAGATGTTCAAGACCCGCACCAAGGCCGACTTGATTCGCGGCCTGGCCAGCAACGAAGGCCTGGCGGAGCAGCTCGCCGTCTACCAGACGCGCTATGGCGATTGGCGCGAACTCTTTCGCTACCTCGACCGCGTCGACAAGGTGACCAAAGCCGACATCCGCCGCGTCGCCAACCAGGTCTTCCAGGACAACAACCGCACGGTAGGCATCATCCAGACGCAGACCGCGTCCAAGCAGCCCGGTCCGGGAGCAACCGCCGGCCAAGGAGCGGAACAGCAATGAGCGCGCACACTAATGAAGGGGCGCACCTTCAGGTGCGCCGCAGCCGCAAAAATTTATCCTTCGCCGGTGTCATCCTGAGCGTTGGCACGGTAAGAAATGAATTGTCATCCCGAGCGACGAGCGGAGCGAGGAGTCGAGGGATCTGCTGTTCCCTCGCCGCGATTCTATGTGTCTTGCTGCTAAGCACCTTCGCCTCCGCCCAGCAACTCACTCCCTGGAACAAAATCCAATCGCCGCCGCTGCCGGCGTTCACCCCGCCCCAGCCCACGCGCATTCAACTCGCGAACGGCATGGTCATCTTCCTCCAGCCCGATCACGAGCTGCCTTTGATCAGCGCGACCGCTCGCATTCGCGGCGGCTCCATCTCCGAGCCGCCAGCCAAGATCGGCCTCACCGATATCTACGGCGATGTCTGGCGCACCGGCGGAACGAAGACGAAGACCGGCGACCAGATGGACGACTTCCTCGAAGCCCGCGCCGCCAAGATCGAGACCGACAATCAGTCTGACTCGACCAGCATCTCGCTGAACTGCCTGAAGGGCGACTTCGACGCCGTCTTCGACATGTACCTCGACCTGCTGCGCAACCCCGAGTTTCGCGACGACAAAATTCAGCTCGCCAAACAGCAGATGTTCACTGAAATCTCGCGCCGCAATGATGATGTCGACTCCATCGTCCATCGCGAGATGCTCATCCTCGCCTACGGCAAGGACAATCCTTACGCGCGCGTGCCTGAGTACGCGACCGTCGCCGCCGTCACCCGCCAGGACCTGCTGAACTGGCATCAGCAGTACGTCCATCCCAACAACATCATCTTCGGCATCAGCGGCGACTTCGATCCCGCTGCCATGGAAGCCAAGCTGCGCGCGGCTTTCGACTCATGGCCGAAAGGCCCGGAGGCGCAGCAGTCCCGAGATCAAGTTCAACGAACCCAAGCCGGGCTATTACTTCGTTCGCAAGACCGACGTCAACCAGACCAGCATCAGCATGCTCGATCTCGGCATCCTGCGCAGCAATCCTGACTACTACGCGGTCACGGTGATGAACGAGATCTTCGGCGGCGGCTTCTCTTCGCGCCTGGTCAACGATCTGCGCTCCGGTCGCGGCTTGGCGTATGTGGTTGGCGGCGGCGTTGGTCTCGGCTGGAACCATCCTGGCATCACCAACATCGAAATGCAGACCAAGAGCTCCACCACCGTCGAAGGCATCCAGGGCATGGACGAGGAGATCGACGGTCTGGTGAAGAACGCAGCCACACCCGAAGAGCTCAAGCGCGCCAAGGACGACATCCTGAACTCCTTCGTCTTTCAGTTCGACTCGCCGGAAAAAGTGCTGCGCGAGAAGATGGCCTACGAGGCCTATCACTATCCGCTCGATTTTCTCGAGCGCTACCGCACCGAAGTTGAGAAAGTCACCGCCGACGATGTCTCGCGCGTCGCCCGCAAGTACGTGCACAAGAATCAGTTGGCGGTGCTGGTAGTCGGCAACGACGCCGAATTCGACAAGCCTCTCAGCTCCCTCGGCCCAGTGACCAACGTGGACATCGCCATCCCGCCTCCGCCAGCGGGCTTGATGGGCGAGCAAGGTCCGGGAGGACAATAGCGCAATGGAAGTTAGGCCGATTCGATCGGAAAAGGATTACGACCAGGCGCTTCAGCGTGTCGAAGCGCTTTGGAATTCCGCTCTTGGTAGTCCGCAAGGGGACGAACTAGAATCCCTGGTCACGCTGATCGAGATCTATGAACGTGAACACTACCCGATGACCTGAGTTAGCCACGGGTGCCGACCCAAGCTTCCGTTGCTTGGGTGGGGATTTTTGTGTGACACCGTATCCCGTTCAAGCAAGATTCACAGAGCGATTTGACGTTCGGAGACGTTATCATGAAACCGTGTCTTCATCTCCTGATCGTCATCCCCCCGGCCAGAACCTGCTCATCGACGCCGACGACACCCTCTGGGAAAACAACATCTACTTCGAGCGCGCCATCGCCAACTTCATCTCGTTCCTCAATCACCACGAGTACACGCCTGACCAGGTGCGCGAAGTGCTCTACGATGTCGAGCGCGAAAACATCCGCCAGCACGGCTACGGCATGAATAGCTTCGCTATCGCACTGGTCAAATGTTTCGAGCAGCTATCGGTTGAGCCGCTCACCCCCGCGCTGCACGAGACCATTCACGGCATCGCTTACACCATCGCCGAACACCCTATGGAACTGCTGCCGGAAGTCGCCGAAACTCTCGCCGATCTCGCGCAGCGCCATCACCTCTTCCTGGTGACTAAGGGCAACATCACGGAGCAGACCGGCAAATTGGAGCGCTCCGGCCTGCCAGCACCATTTCACCGCGGTCGAGGTCGTCGCGGAAAAGAATGCCCTCGCCTACAATTCGCTGGTCGAAAAATACGCTCTGGTGCGCGAGCAGACCTGGATGATCGGCAACAGTCCCAGCTCCGACATCAACCCTGCGCTTGAGGCCGGCCTGCACGCTGTCTTCGTGCCCCATCGCAACACCTGGATGCTGGAGCGCGGCGAGCTTCGCCCCGGCATCGGCAACAGCCGCCTGCTCCAGGTGGCCAGCTTCGGCCACCTTCGCAGTTACTTCTGATAGCTCGACACCGCGTATGATCTGCCCGCCACGCTGCACCAGCGCGGAGAACTGCCTTGAAGGGGCGCAGCTTTAGCCATGCCCTGAGCTTGCCGAAGGGTGCGCCGTGTCCAAGTCCTATATTTGTGTCATCCCGACCGAGGACTTTAGTCCAAGCGGAGGGACCTGCTGCTCCATCGCCGATCTGTCATATATTGGTGAACATGCCAATCCGTAAACGCGCGCAATCCAAGTCCTCCCATAAATCTCTCAAGGACCGCCTGCAGCTCCTCTCGTCCAAACCCGTCTTCCGCGGCAAGGTCTTCAGCGTCACTTCCGACGAAGTCAAGGAGCCCAACGGCGATTGTCGCCCGCCGCGACGTCGTTCATCATTCCGGATCGGTTGTGATCCTTGCCGTCGACGAAAGCGGCGACGAGCCGCGCGTCCTGCTGGAGCGCCAGTATCGCTACGCGACCCGCGATTATCTGTTGGAGCTGCCCTGCCGGCAGCCTCGATCCGGGCGAGAATCCGCTCGCTGCCGGCAAGCGCGAACTGATGGAGGAAACCGGCTATCGCGCCCGCCAATGGAAGCGCGCGCTTCGCTTCTACCCCAGCCCGGGATTTCTGGACGAGATCATGACCATCTACCTCGCCCGCGGCTTGACTGCCGGCATAGCCCAGCCCGAAGCCGATGAGAGCATTGCCTACCAGCTCGATTCCCCTGGCGCAGACGATCGAGATGGTTCTCTCGGGCAAAATTCGCGACGGCAAGACCATCTCCGGGGTGTTGTGGCTGGCCGAGTGTCTGCGGCGTAACCAGCTGTAGCCGACTAAAGTGACGCTGGAGCTAGCGGGATTTCGCGTATGCCGACTTTGTGCAAAATGTCGAAAAACCCGCTAAAAATGCGGCCTCCTGGCTATATACTCTCTTTACAACCCCACAAACCGGAAGCATACTTGGGACAGGCAGTTCAAGCAGGCTCCGAACACCGTGCCAATGGCTCACGTGGGGATTCACCTTTTCCAGACTTTGGCTTCTGGGCTCATCCTGATGGACGCAAACTTAAGATCAGCGCCCCCGGTGGCGCTGTTGGGCTTTGCCCGAAGGAAGACAGAAAGTGAGACTTAAAGGGACCGTAAAGTGGTTCAATAACGCAAAAGGTTTTGGCTTCATCGGCCGCGACGACGGCAGCGCGGATGTGTTCGTCCACTACAGCGCCATCAACTCAGAAGGCTACAAGAGCCTGCAGGAGGGCGATCAGGTTGAGTTCGAGATCGTTGACGGTCAAAAGGGACCGCAAGCCGGCAACGTGACCATAGCCCAGCAGGGAGTTAGGGACTAACGCAACAGCCTGGCGAAGCCCAGCCACCCTACTGGGCTTTCTCTTGCCTGAGCTCGTGCCGGTGAAAGAGAACGGCTTCCTTTTCCGAAGCGAAAAGCGAAGACCCAACCGCGGCCTGCCTAAGCCCCGCAGCACTTCTTATACTTCTTGCCGCTGCCGCAGGGGCAGGGATCGTTGCGTCCGACCTTGTCGCCGCGGACCACCTGCTGCACCGTGCCCGCCTCGCCGGCGCCCGCCATGCGCGCCTGTTCCAGCTCGCGACGCTTGCGGCGCTGGAAGGCTTCTTCCATGTCGTCCATGGAAGTTGTCGCGCGGCCGCGAGCCGGTCCGGTGCTGAACGATCCCACTTGCTCGCCGGTGAAATCGCCTCCCGCGCTCACCGTCTGCGGCTCGCGGCGCTGCGGCGCTTCGATGATCTGCATCAGGTACAGATACCGAACCGTCTCTTCCTCGAAGCGCTCCATCATGGCTTCGAACATGTCGAACGACTCGCGCTTGTACTCCACCAGCGGATCGTGCTGGCCGTAGCCGCGCAGTCCAATGCCTTCGCGCAGGTGGTCCATCGAGAGCAGGTGGTCTTTCCACTGCTGGTCGATGACGCTCAGCATGATGATGCGCTCGTGATGGCGCATCGCGTCCAGGCCGATCAGCTGCTCCTTGGCTTCGTAGCGCTCTTTCAGCTTGTCGAAGATCGCGTCGCCCAGCTCCTGCCGGTTCAGCTTCTCGGCATCAACGCCTTCCGCCGCGATGTCCACGCCGAAGCGGGTGAAGATCTGGTTCTTCAGGCTCTTGATGTCCCAATCTTCAGGCCGCGTGTCTTTGCCGGCGTACTTATCGAGCAGCCCGCCGAGAATGTCGCGAACGTAATCCTCAAGAATCAGTTCCTTCTGGTCGAGTCCTTCCAGCAACTGCCGGCGCAGCGCGTACACCGCCTGGCGCTGCTTGTTCATCACGTCGTCGTATTCCAGCAGGTGTTTGCGGGCCTCGAAGTTCTGCCCTTCAACCGCCTTCTGCGCGCCTTCAATCCGCTTGGTAATCATTCGCGACTCAATCGGCACGCCTTCATCCATGCCCAGCCGCTGCAGCAGGTTTGAGATCCACTCCTTGGCGAAGATGCGCATCAGGTCGTCTTCCAGCGACAGATAGAAGCGCGATGCGCCGGGATCGCCCTGACGGCCGGCGCGTCCGCGAAGCTGGTTGTCGATGCGGCGCGCCTCGTGACGTTCGGTGCCGAAGATAAACAGCCCGCCGAGCGCGGTAACTTCATCGTGCTCGGCGTCAGTGAGCTCCTTGTAACGGTGGAAGGTTTCGTTCCACTTCGCCGTATCGACCTTGTATTCGACGCCGCCGTAGTAGAAGTAGGAGATGCTGGGATCGTCGGGCTTGGCCGAAACTTCACCGGCAACGGGCTTCAGCGCCTGCGCAATGCCCTTCTTCAGCAGTTCCTGCTTGGCCATGAACTCGGGATTGCCGCCCAGCAGAATGTCGGTACCGCGGCCGGCCATGTTGGTGGCAATCGTGATCGCGCCCTTGCGCCCGGCCTGCGCCACAATCTCGGCTTCCTTCTCGTGATACTTGGCATTCAGCACAACGTGCTTCAGGCCCTTTTTCTTCAGCAGGTCGGAAAGCCGCTCCGACTTTTCGACTGACGTGGTGCCCACCAGCACCGGCTGCCCAGTCTCGGCCAGCCGAATGATCTCGTCCGACGCAGCGAAATATTTTTCTTTCTCCGTGCGGTAGACAACGTCGGAATTCTCAATGCGCAGCAGCGTTCTTGTTGGTCGGGATGACCACGACTTCCAGCTTGTAGATCTTGTCGAACTCGGCCGCTTCCGTTTCGGCTGTACCGGTCATGCCGGCCAGCTTTTTGTACATGCGGAAATAGTTCTGGAAGGTAACGGTGGCGAGCGTCTGGTTTTCGCGCTCGATCTTCACGTTCTCTTTGGCTTCCACCGCCTGGTGCAGCCCGTCAGACCAGCGCCGTCCCGGCATCAGTCGGCCAGTGAACTCGTCGACGATGAGGACTTCGCCGTCCTTCACCACGTACTCCACATCGCGGCGGTACAGCGCGTGCGCCTTGATCGCAGTATCCACGTGGTGCTTCAGGTCCCAGTTTTCGGGATCGGCGATGTTGCCGATGCCCAGCAGCCGCTCAACTTTCTCCCAGCCAATGTCGGTGACCGTGATGGTGCGGTGCTTCTCGTCGACCACATAGTCGCCGGTCAGGACTTTGTCTTCGCCCATCCCGCGATCGATCTCCTCGCCCATCTCCAGCTGCGGGATGATGCGGTTCACCTTGTAATACTTGTCGGTCGACTCCTCGCTCTGGCCGCTGATGATCAGCGGGGTCCGCGCCTCGTCGATCAGGATGGAATCCACTTCGTCGACGATGCCGAAGTTGTGACCGCGCTGCACGCAATCGTTCAAATCAAACTTCATGTTGTCGCGCAGGTAGTCGAAGCCGAACTCGTTGTTGGTGCCGTAGGTGACGTCGGCGGCGTAGGCCTCGCGCCGCTGCACGTCGTCAAGATCGTGCACGATGACGCCAACGCTCAGGCCAAGGAAGGTATAGAGCTTGCCCATCCACTCCGAGTCGCGCTTGGCCAGGTAGTCGTTGACGGTGACCACGTGTACGCCGCGCCCGGAGAGCGCGTTGAGATACACCGGCAACGTGGCGACCAGGGTTTTGCCTTCGCCGGTCTTCATCTCGGCGATCTTGCCCTGGTGCAGCACCATGCCGCCGATCATCTGCACATCGAAGTGCCGCATCTGGAGCACGCGCCAGCCGGCCTCGCGGACCACGGCAAACGCCTCGGGCAGAATCTCGTCGAGGACGACCTTCAGCTCCTGATCTTTCTCGTCGGCATCTTCGATCGCGTCTACGCGCTCGCGAATGCGCTGGCGGAATTCTTCGGTCTTGGCGCGGAGTTGCTCGTCGCTAAGCTGCTTCATCGCCGGCTCGAGCGCGTTGATCTCCTCCACCCGCGGCAGGATGCGCTTGATTTCCCGTTCGTTGCTGGTGCCGAATACTTTGGCGGCAAGTTTATTAAACAATGCTGTGTTCCTTGATTGGGCGGCTTTAGACGTGGCCCGGCGAGCGGAATCTTCCGCGGCCAGAGCACTCTATCCCATTAAAAGGCTACCACATTGGATGTCGGACGGAGGGCAGAGTCGCAGGATCGCGAGGCGGACACGGCTAACACACATGCCGCCCGTTCCGGCCTGGCGGCCCTTCGGGCGGACGCGCAAACCGGGCGCGGATTTCTCCGCGCCCGTTACACTGACTGCTGACTGCTGATAACTGCTTGCTAATTCAGCACGTGAATGTTTTTCTTCTCGCACATGTCCTTCAGCACCTTCGGCCACACGGTGACGCTTACTTCGCCCAGGTGCGCTTTGCGCAGCAGCAGCATCAACGTCCGCGACTGCCCAATGCCTCCGCCGACGCTCAGCGGGATCTCGTGATTGACGATCGCCTTGTGATACGGGAAGTTCAGGAAGTCCATCTGGTGCGTCAGCTCCAGCTGCTTCTTCAGCGACTCCGGATTCACCCGAATGCCCATCGACGACAGCTCATGCCGCCGCTTGGTCACTGGGTTCCACACCAGGATGTCGCCGTTCAGCCCATGCCGTATGTGGCCGTCTTCCGAGCGCGTCTCGGTGACCCAGTCATCGTAGTCGGCGGCGCGCATCTCGTGCGGATAGCCATCCTTCAGCGTCCAGCCAATGCCGATGATGAACACCGCCGGATATTTCTGCAGGATCGCCGTCTCACGCTGCTTGCGCGGCAGGTCGGGATACATGTCGAGAATCTCTTCGGCATGAAGGAACGTCAGGTTCTCCGGCAGGTTGGGATAGCGTGCGTCTTTGAGCTGCGGGAACAGTTCCTGCGCGTAGCGCTCGGCGCCCACCATCACCTTCCAGATCTTGCTGACCACCCCTTTCAGGAAGCTGAGATTGCGCTGATCGGCGGTGATCACGCGCTCCCAATCCCACTGATCGACATAGGCGCTGTGATCGTGATCAAGGAAATAGTCTTTGCGGACGGCGCGCATGTCGGTGCAGAGACCTTCGCCGGGCTGCATGTTGAACTGCTTCAGCGCCATCCGCTTCCACTTGGTCGCGGCTTGCACCACCTGCGCGTTGATGGGGTGCAGGTTGCGATCGTTCGAGATATGGAACTGGATGGGCGTGCGCGAGCCGTCGCGGTCGAGATAGTCATTCACGCCCGACTCTTCGTCCACGATCAGCGGAACCGTGACCATCATCAGGTTCAGTTCTTTGCAGAGGTTGGTCTTCGATGTAAGTCTTCAGCTCGAAGATCGCCCTCTGGGTGTCTTTGGGTGACAGCAGCGAGCTGTAATCCGCCGGAAGCACATGTTCCAGCTCTGTGTAGTCGCCAATTCCGGGGCCAGCGAGATCTGCTTTTTTGTCAGCCATGCTGTTCTCCTTGCGGTCGACGTGCAACTGGGAACGCACGTCGCCACGTTCAGGAGATACCTGTCGGGCACGCGAGGCAGTAACCTGCGTCACCCTGCTGTGTGCGATGAGAGAAGGTTATTCCGCCACGGTGGCGACGGCTGGTTGTGCTACAGGCTGCGAACGGTGGGTAAAGCGGATGGCGGACGACATCTCCTGCGACGGCTTCTCGATAATCTGATACATGATCCACGCGGCCCACATGGAAGCGGCCACGCCAATCGCATCCAGCAATCCCAGATACCAGCTGGAAAAGGGCAGCCAATGGGAGAGCACGCCAATCACGCTCACACCGATCGGCAGGTGCAGCAGATACAGCGAGTAACTGACATCGCCCACGCGGTCCATCGCGTGGCTGTGGAAGGTGGAAACGGCGATCAGCAATCCGGTGGGCACCGCAACCAGCGGAACCAGCACACCCGACATCCGGAGCATCGCCAGCACCATGACCGCGATCAGCCCCAGCATCTGACGAAAGTCGATGATCTCCGCGCGGTACTGAAACACGAACACCCCGATCAGAAAAACCGGCAGGTAATGGAAGACCAGTCGGTCCCAGGGAAAGGCAAAGTAGGCCAGCGTCATGACGGTGATGGCCGTGAAGCGCGCCAGGCCCCGCCGGCTGGCCAGCAGCGGCAGCGCCAGCCCGATCAGCAAGTACCACTGAAATTCGATGGCCAGCGTCCAATAGACTACGTTCACCCAGGGCACGTGCACCAGGTCGTTCAGGTAAGCGAAGTGCCATAGCAGATCGCGTCCGGTGATCGTCATCCGCGGAATGTGAAACAGCGGCACCAGCACGAAGTTGGTGGCCAGGATGGTGATCGCGATCGACGCCAGGTACGGCGGATACAGGCGCACATTGCGCTTCAGCACGAAGCGGGGATAGTCGCGCAGCACGTAGCGCGAGCGATACAGGCTCCAGGGAATCACAAATCCGGAGATGACAAAGAAGATGTCGACGCCCAGATATCCATACTTGCCGGTCATCCCAAGGTATTTACCCTGGCCACCAACGAAGTGGCCCCAGGCCACCGCCAGTGCGGCAAAGGCACGGAGTGCATTAATGACGCCAATGCGTTGCTTGGGGTTGGATATCTGCACTTTATAACTATGTTAAATGGGTGGTTCGGTAATTGGTCAAATAAATATCCGTAAGCTGTGGGCCGCGCCAAGAATGCTCCTTTGCCAGGTGCGCCGCCGCCCACGAAATACAATTACAATAATGCCAAGGGTGATTTGAATGAAGTATCGCCGAAGCGCTCCGTGTTTAGCCTTAATGTTTTTCTCGCTGCTGGCGTTATGCCTTCCTATAGGCGCGGCAGCGGACGACCGCGGTGAGGGCAAACTCGATCCCTCGCAGCCGACAGGCATCACGGTTGATGCCATCGTCCAGCAGTTTGCCGCCAAGGAAAAGCAATTCAAGATCGCCCGCGAACAATACACCTACACCCAGGACGTGACCGTCGATACGCTGGATGGCGAAACCGTGGATGGCCAGTACCACCAGGTGAGCGACATTCTTTTCGACGACAGCGGACGCCGCATCGAGGAAGTGACCTTTGCTCCGCAGTCCAGTCTCCAGCGGGTCATCATGACCCAGTCCGACTATGACGATATCCGGCACCGCCTGCCCTTTGTCCTCACCAGCGACGATATTGGCAAGTATCAAATCCTCTACGTCGGCAAACAAAAGGAAGATGAGTTGGGGACCTACGTCTTTGACATTGCGCCCAAGACGATGGAAAAAGGCGAACGCTATTTCCAGGGCCGCATCTGGGTGGACGATCACGACTTCCAGATCGTGAAAACCTATGGCGAGACCGTTCCTCAGGTCCACAATCTTAAACATCCCGAGAAGGAAAACCTCTCGCCCAAGTACACTACCTGGCGCGAACAAGTCGACGGCAAGTACTGGTTCCCTACCTATACTTACGCTGAGGACACCCTGCATTTCGCGGGTGGCGAAGACGTCAAGATGCGCTACATCGTGAAGTACAAGAACTACAAACGCTACGGGACGAAGTCGAAGATCACTTACGAAGGCCAGGAGATCCCGAAGGGCGATCAGTCTCAGTCTGGACAACAGCCGAGCGGTACAACCACAACGCCGAAGCAGTGAGAAGGCAGCAATCAGCAGATCGCAAGTAGCAGTAAGGGAAGCTCTGATTAAGTATTGCTTTGAAAGGGACCGCCTTCAGGCGGTCCGCAAAGTCGAGCAAACGACCTCGGCTTCAGCCGCTGAGGGCCTCGGTTTTGACTTAATCAGAGTCTGCTTAGCTGCTAATCCAGAGGTTTTCTAGAAGATTACAGCCAATCTTGAATGTTACGTGAGGGAGCTCGAAGCTGGTTCGGACTTGCAGCCCCGAACAAGGTCCCATTCAACTGAAGTTGGATTACAGAACGTAGACCCGTAGCATCCACCAAATGAGAAATAATGCGACGACAGCCCCCGCGACATGAACGATCCAGTCGCCGAGTGTTTTGGGTCGGCCAAAATTGAACACGACGCATCGTAGCACAGGGAACGATGACAGGGCAGGAACTACAGGCACGCTCTGCTTGCAAACGGCCTACGGTTGGGGAGCGGTGCTGGCATCGGAGCGAAAAGGGAGCTGAGTGCAAGGGGACTCTGATTAAGTCAATACCGAGGCCCGCAGCGGCTAAAGCCGAGGTCGTTTACTCGACTTAGCGGACCGCCTTCAGGCGGTCCCTTTCAAAGCAGCAATACTTAATCAGAGCTTCCCCAAACGCGAAGTGCGAAGTGCTAACTGCCAACTGCTGCCCGCTAAATGCGGCTTTGCTCCCTCAGTAGAACAGATACTTCTGCCACTTCGAATCCGACCGTCCCATCATGCGCATAATGTGCCGGCTGGTGTGCAGGTTGAAGGCGCGGGGTTCGCGCATCAGCTTCATGCTGGATTCGTGGGGCAGCAGATTTCCTTTCCTGCGATTGCAGGTGTGGCAGCAGGCAACCAGGTTTTCCCAGGTGGAAGCTCCGCCGCGGGAGCGCGGAATGACATGGTCCAGGGTCAACTCGCCGGCAGTCAGGATCTTTCCGCAGTATTGGCAGGTATTGCGGTCGCGCAGCAGGATATTCTTGCGCGACAAGGCGCGCGTCTGATGGGGAATGCGGCGGTACTCCAGCAGGCGGATTACGGAAGGCACGCGCATGGCAACGCGAGCGGCGTGCAGGATGTGACCGTTGGCCTCTTCCATCATGGCCACGCCTTTCAGCACCAGGATGATGGCGCGACGCGCGGCACAAACATTGATGGGCTCGTAGGACGCATTCAGCACCAGCACCGGGGCGTGCATCGGCGTCCACAGCGGTGGCTCGTCGCCCGCCATGCGAGCATGATGCATGCAGCCGGCAAGTGACTTTCCGTATCGCGGCACTGCGCCCTGCGCCTGCATTGCCATAAGCTGTTTTATACCGAAGGGGTAACAGCCGCTTCGGTTGCCTCCTCGTATTCTGCTGAATCGCCGGCCGGCCGCAAATCCGCGCCGTCGAAGGCTCGGGCCACGGTTGCGGCCCAAACCCGGTTCGCTCCTGCCTTCTTCAGGACGCGAGCGCACTCTGACAATGTGGTACCCGTGGTCATGACATCGTCGACCAGCATCACGTCGCGGCCCTTTACTTGAGCGGCATCGGCAACCCGAAAGGCGTCGCGCACGTTGGCAATGCGTTCTTCGCGCGTGAGTCCCACTTGTGAAACCGTATCCCGCTGGCGAAGCAGCGCGTCGCAAGCCACTTCCAGCCTTTGAGGAAGATGCTTCGCTGTAGCACGGGCGATCAACTCCGATTGATTGAAACCGCGCGACCGGCGCCTGCTCTTATGCAGTGGAACCGGAACCAGCAGCGGTGTCGCATCGACGTAACCAGCAAGCAACTCGGTGATGGCCTGGGCCAGCATTCCGCCCAGCGGACTGGCGACCGGCGTGACGTTCTCATACTTCAGCAGATGGATGAGTCCGCGCAGGCCTTCCCGATATTCGCCGAACGATGCTGCCCGGTCAAAATCCGGCGCAGAATCGCGGCAATTCGCGCAGAGGCCATCGCCCCTCAGCAATTGAGCGCTGGCCAGGCGGTCGCTACAGATTATGCACTGCGGCGCTCGCGTCGGGACAATTCCGGCCAGGCATTCCCGACATACGGGAATTCTGGAGATGTTATCGAGCGACGTGCCACAGAGTTTGCAATCGGAAGGAAACAGGACAGAGAAGATACTTTGGGTGAGAACTTGGAAGGGCACAAGAGCCACAGCGCGTTGCCGGGCGCGCAGGTCTCGCCGGGTTCGAGTTAGCGTCTCACAACTGCTGAAGACGACCCTCCAACAGTTCCATGCTGCGCGCAGTCACGCGCTCGCTGGAAGCCCTGTCGCCGGTGCCGCCGGGTCCGGAAAGAAGCGATGGTTGACGCTCGTCCGGTCCCGAAGCACCGTGACTGAGTAGTATATGTGCTTCGCTATGCCGGGTGCAATGCCGGATGAGATACCTTGCGGCGGATTCATCAACAATTTACGAATTAGAGGGCAGCGGAGCGGATGGTATCTCAGGAATAACATCACCGGCTCCTCGACGCATGTGCGCCTACGATTCGTATGTACAGCACCGTGAATCGGCAGCCGCGCAAGCGGCGACATTTGGGTTAGCCGCGGGCGTGAGCCCGCGGTGTAATGGAAAAATAACCGAGCCGCGGAGCGGCGGCACAGCTGCTGCGCGAGACAGTATGGACTGCCCAGGTTCACACCCGGCATATTGCGCTTACTTACTCCTGCGGATTGTGCCGTCCCTGAAGGGACTCAGAATTTTCTTTCAACCATTTACCGTGGGCTGACGCCCACGGCTAAAACAAATGCCGCCCTTCGGGCTGATCCCGTGATAGGTGCGTCGCAACGGAAAATGCAGGCAGCAGGCGCCCACTCGAAAGAAACCCGCCGCGCGCAGGGTGCTGCGCCGGATGAACCTTGCTTAAAAGCAGTTCTATTCCCCCGTAATGAACTTGTGTTGTGCCGCGGTCAGCGGCACCACCGACAGTCTGCCCTGCCGTACCAGCGGCGAATCGGCGAATATCGGCTTGGCCTTAATCTCGGCCAGCGAAACCGGCTTCGCAATCGCCTTCCCCACTTTGATTTTCACCACCGGATTGCGCGGATCGGTGGGATCGACGGAAATCACCGAAGCGGTACCAACGGCGGTCTTAAGATCGCCGGTCTCGTAGATAATCAGGCCGTCGCCAGGTTTCATCTCCCGCAGATGCCGCAAGGCAGTGGGATTCGATACGCCGTCCCACACGGTTTCTTTGTCTCGTTGCAGGTCGGCGAAAGAGTATGCGGAAGGCTCAGTCTTCAGAAGGTAGTCCATGGAACTTTATCTCCTTTTCTGAATTCCACATTCTACCCGGCATGGCGGTCGGGGCAAATATAGAGGAGTACCACCGGCTGAAGCCGGCTCGACAACTAAAATAAACGCTTCAACGGCGCACCTGAAGGTGCGCCCCTTCAAAACATGTCGAAATCGATTCTTTCGCGACCTGGGAGGCCGCGTCCACACGAACCTCGCACTTGTAACAAGGGCCGCTGACGTGCTAACTTGCGCGGTCGCTATAATTTGTGCGCTGCGCGAGGTCTGCCTTCATGAGCACCACCACATCTGCTCCAACCAGGAAGTTTCGGTCCTACGTTCCGGACGATACCAGCATGCCGGAGTTCACTTTTCGCGCCGTGCTGTTGGGCCTGATCCTGACGGTCATTCTGGGCGCTGCCAACGCCTATCTTGGCCTGCGCGCCGGCATGACGATTGCCGCTACGTATCCCGCCGCCGTCATCGGCATGGCGGTGTTGCGCCTCATGAAGGGCTCGATCCTGGAAGAGAACATCGCGCGAACCGTGGGCTCGATCGGCGAATCGGTGGCGGCCGGCGCTATCTTCACGATTCCGGCGTTTGTCATCTCCGGCGCTTGGCCGGTCTTTGACTTCGAGCATGCCTACTGGAAGTCGTCCATTCTGATGCTGGTGGGGGGCGTGCTCGGCATTCTTTTCGTCACCCTGCTGCGCCGCGTCATGGTGGAAGATCCCGAGCTTCCCTTCCCTGAGTCCGTGGCCGCATCGCAGATTCATATCGCGGGTCAACAGGGGAGCCGGGCCGCGAAGATCCTCTTCGGCAACATGGGATTCGGCGGCATCGTTTACCTTCTCGGCCAGTTTAGTTTGTTCAGCGCCAGCCGCGATTTCATCGTCCACGTCGGCGACATCGGCACCAGCTTCGTACGCATGGGGCGCAGCGCTACCGCTCCCAAGCTGCCGGCGGGCGCCGTGACCACCATCTCCGCTCCGGCCATCAGCCCGGCTTACCTGGGCGTGGGCTACATCATCGGACCTCGCCTGGCTTCGCTGAACTTTGCCGGCGGCGTCATCGCCTGGGGACTGCTGGTTCCACTCATCTTGTTCCTCGGCGGGCCCACGCTGGTGGCGCAGTTCGCACCTGCGGGGACGACGATACCGAACGACGCCTTCTGGGCGGGACAGGCGGGAGCGGTCTGGAGCTTCATCGTTCGCCCCATCGCCGTCGGCGGGCATGCTGGTCGGCGCCTGCTACACGCTGTTCCGCATGCGCAAGAGCCTGGGCATCGGCATGGCGCGCGCCGTCTCCGACTTGAAGAAGTCCGCTGCCGCCCACGCCGGCACCGCTCGCACCGAACGCGACCTGAATGCCAAGTTTGTTTTCACCGGCCTGTTCATCGTGCTGATCGCATGGTGTTTCTGTACAAGAGCTACGCTGACGCGTGGGGGCCAGGCATGGTGGCGGCGATCGTGATGATCATCGTCGGCTTCTTCTTCGCCGCCGTCTCCGGCAACTTGGTCGGCATGATCGGCTCCTCGAACAATCCAATTTCCGGTTTGACGCTGGCTGCGCTGGTCATCGCCGCCATTCTCATGGTGCTGATGGGCGTCTCCGGAATCCACGGCGTCGCTGCCGTGCTGGGCGTGGCGGCAGTGGTTTGCATCTCCTCCGCAGTAGCGGGCGAGATGTTGCAGGACTTGAAGGTCGGGCACATTCTCGGCGGCACGCCCTCCAAGATGCAGATTGGCGATTTCATGGGCGTCACCGTAGCCAGCTTCGCGCTGCTGCCGGTGCTGCTGCTGCTGAATCAGGCGAACATCAATAGCGGCGGCATCGGCTTCGGCGATCCGCAGTTGCCCGCACCGCAGGCCGGCCTGATGGCCATGCTGTCGCGCGGCATCGTCGGCGGAGAGATGGCTTGGCCGCTGATCGTTGTCGGCATCCTGATGGGCATGGCGCTGATCATGATCGAGGTCAAGAGCCCGATGCTGTTCGCGGTCGGCATGTATCTTCCGCTGGAGACGACCTTCGCCATCTTCATCGGCGGCATGATTCGCTGGATCACCGACAAGATTCGCGACAGCAAGAACTTCAACGACGCGCAGAAGGCCCGCGTGGAGAATGCCGGCGTGCTGACCGCCTCGGGATTCATTGCGGGCGAGGCGCTGATGGGAATCGTGATCGCAGTCTTCCGCTACAAGCAGTGGCCGTTGCCGGTGATCTTCCAGCATCCCAACGTGTTTGCGGGATTCATCGTGCTGGTGATTCTGGCGATCGTGATGATCCGCGTGCCGCTGGCCAATGCCGGCAGGCCGGATGAACCGGCGCCGCCCACGGCGATTATGTAGGGTATCGCGGTTTATGGATGTCGCCGGCTAATGCGCGTCTGAAACAGGCTGCGGAAGATTCAACAGCAGATCCCTCGTCGGCCTAAAGGCCTCCTCGGGATGACAAAAATAAAGAGCTTATCGGCACGACTGAAGTCGTGCCCTGCTACAAAGCACTCCACGAGCAACTTCCTCAGCACCCGGCAAAAGGCGCGCTCCCCGTCCACTCGCGTGAATGCCCTAACTCTTCCCGCCTGACGCGGCGGAGGCCGAGTCGTCCTTCGCAATGCGAAAACCTCGAGGCTGGTAATCCTTGGGCAGAAACTCTGCTGGCATAGCGGTGCGATTTCCGTCACGCAGAGCGTGAAACACCGGCGACATGATCTCGACCCCGGCGGCATAAAAGCAGTCCTGAATGTTGGCGTGCAGGTCGGAGTAGGTGTACACCATCAACAGCGGCTGGTCGGTGTAGGCGTTGATCTCGTATTCGACGAAGGAATCATCCAACGCGTTTTGGAGAACGAACGGCGCCGGATCAGTCAGGATGTTCTTCGTCTTCAAGGCCGCTTCAATCAGCAATTCATGAATCTTGCGCCAGGGCGCGTCGTAGCCAATGGTCACCGAGGTATACAGGATGAGGCCATTACTTTGGGCCAGCAAACTGTAGTTGGTGACAAAGCTGGCCAGGACGACGGAATTCGGAATGATGATCTCCTCGTTTTTGATGGTCTTCACATGCGTGGCCAGCATGGTTTGCGCGGTCACTTCTCCCATGTTGTCGCCAATCTTCACCCAATCGCCCACGCGGAAGCCGCGCGCATAGATCAGAATGACTCCGGCAACGATGTTGGCCACGGCCGAAGTCGATCCCAGCGAGAACAGTACGCCGATGAAGATGCCTACGCCTTTGAAGGCTGGCGAATTCTCGCCCGGTAAATAGGGATAGATGATGACCGCGGTAAACGCGAACAGGAGGAAGCGGACAATCTTATAGGTGGGTTGCGCCCATTCGGGATAGAAGCCGGAGATGCGGATGTTGCCGAGCTCGACCTCGCGCATCACAATCCGGACAAACTTGATCACGTAGTACATCACCGCAACGATCACGACGATGTAAAACAGGTTTGGCAGATAGTTCAACAATGCGTGGCCGATGAGTTTGACGGGCGTGCCGATGTAGCTCAACAGTTGGGCGCCGTGTTCGCGGGTCCAGGGGAAGTAGTTGAACTCGGTGGCCAGAAAGATCCAAGTGAACACGAAGAGCAAGAGGAAGCGGACCAGCCGAACGCCGGCGATCAATACTGCTGCCAGCCGTTCGCCTGCCATGATCTGCGACTGCTGGATGCGGATGCCCTTAAATCGAGTCGCCATGGATCGCAACACGGTCAGCAGCCAACGAGTGAGGCGGACCACCAGCCAGACAATCAGCAGATAAATGACTAGCGTGACGACGGCGTAGATCGCCGCCCGGATAAGAAACTGACTGCTGTGTTGTAGTCGGGCCTCGCTGATGGCCTGACGGATTCGTCCGGCAAGAAATGTCGCCAGCGCCTGCCGCGAAAGGTGGAAGTGTCTGGCATCGTCGTCGCTGACGACGAGCAGCACGTTGTCGCCCAGCACAACCGATGTGCCGTAGGGCGAATCGCTGCTTTTGATGTTGGCGAGGTCGGCGGCGGGAGCGTAAATGAGTTTCTCGAAGCGCTCCGAGGCGGCCCGGGCACGGTCTTCCGCGGTGAAGCTGCCGATGCCCTCGTAGATTCGCAGGACCTCGCGCCCTTCGATAGTAACGGGATAGCCCGGGTTATCCTGGCTCGTCTGCGGTACGGGCTGCGCCGTGAGAGCGGTCGCAGCCAGCATGAGAGCGAAGATTACGATAAGGAACTTGGCTGAGCGCAACGTGTGCCCTCCGAGGCTGCAAAACCCTAGCAGAACATTTCTGCGGCCATGTTAGGGCATGTGGAGGCGGGACTCAAGGAAGCCGCGTGACAATGGATGAGAAAAGCCCTAATATCAGCGGCAGGAGGCGCAAACTGATGCGCTTGGACATCCCGTCGGACATCGAGCACGACATTCGGCAGTTTGCGCAGCAAGAGCACATCACGCACGACGAAGCCGTTCTGCAGCTCATTGAAACTGGTCTCTCAGTCAAAAAGCCGGTTCCGAAAGCGGTATTCGAGCAAGGCTTGGGATTGTTTGGGAGTCCCGAGGATTCTGCTCTGCTCGATGAAGTTGTATGCATCGCCTACCAGGAAAGACGGCGGCCATCCAAGACTGCGCCCACGCTATAAACGATGGTCAGATCCATTCTGGATACGGACATCCTTTCCGAGTACCTTAAGGGGCACGACCCGAACGTCATCACACACGCGGCTCGCTACGCTGAAGAGCATGGCGTTTTCACCTTTACGAGCGTTACGGTTGACGAAATCGTCTACGGTCTCGAGCTGAAGTCTGCCTCCAGTCAGTTGAAACGGGCTTTGGAATGGCTCAACCAGAACGAGGAAATTACTCCCACTTCCGCGGATTACGTGACCGCCGCCACCATCAAGGCAACAGCAAGAAAGCACGGGTCTGTTCTTGAGCTCCCTGATTGCTTGATTGCTGCGGTAGCCGTTCGGCTGGAGAGGCCGCTTGTGACCGGTAACACCGAAGATTTCCAGGCTATTCAGGAAACTGGCGTCAATCTGGTACTTGAGAATTGGCGGGATCCATAATAGCGAGAGCTAGAGAACGTTAGATTCACGCATGGAAGGTTAGCGCCATGGCTTTGGCCCTCGTCATCCTTGATTAGGAGCTGGCTACGCCCTGAAGTTTCGCCTTTTCCTGCCGCGCTTTCAGCCATTCCATCCAGCGGTCCAGGCCTTCGCCGGTGGTGCTGGAGACATCGATGATCTCCATGCCAGGATGCACCCGACGAGCGTTCTCGCGGGCGAGGTCGGCGCTGAAGGGAACATACGGCAGGAGGTCGATCTTGGTCAGCAACATCAGCTCTGACTTGAAGAAGATAGAAGGATACTTGAGCGGCTTGTCTTCGCCTTCGGTGGTGCTCAGCAGGACGATCTTCGCGTCTTCGCCGAGATCGTAGCTCGACGGACAAACCAGGTTGCCAACGTTCTCCACGATTAAGAGATCGAGATCTTCGAGTCCGAGGTTTTCCAGCTTCCATTCTTCCAGATGCTTGCCGATCATTTTGGCGTCGAGATGGCAGGTGCCGCCGGTGGTGATCTGCCTGACCGGAAAGCCGAACTTGGCCAGCCGCCGCGCATCGTTTTCGGTTTGCAGATCGCCAGTGAGCACGGCGACACGTTCGCCTCTTGTCCATGCGCTCCAAGGTCCGCTCCAGCAGCGCGGTCTTGCCGGAGCCGGGCGAGCTGACGAGATTCACGCACAGCACTCCGTTTTGGCGATAGCGCTCGCGCAATTGCTGGGCGAGGATCTGGTTCTCGTTCAGGACTTTCTTTTCGACGGCGATGCGGTCCATTCAGTCCACTTCCATATAGGCGATGTCGAGCTCTTCTCCGCTGATGCACTCGGTGGCCAGGTCGCCGCACAACGGACATTGCGGGTCGAAGTCGGTCATGCGAAATTCGTAGGCGCACTTCGAGCAGCGCTGCACGCGCGGAATCAATTCCACTCAAGGGCCAGCGGCTCCAGCTCCGTGTCCTTCACCAGGACCTCAAAGCCGAATTGCAGCGCGTCGCGATCGACGCCGGCGAGTTCTCCAATCTTAACCCCAACCTTCGAGATGTGAGCCCCGGGATGGCGCTCGGCTTCCTTCTGGACGGATTCGAGGATAGAGGAGGCGATGCCGAGTTCGTGCATGGAAAAACCATTTCACCACGGAGGCACGGAGGACACAGAGAAGAACTTAGAAATAATCGAACAGTCCCCTTAGCTTAAATTATGGAGACTGGGTCGCAAGCAGTGTCGCCGCTCCGCGGCTCGTTCTTATCTCCAGTTGACCGGGGGCTGACGCCCCCGTCTAACCCCATTCCGCCGCTTGCGGCTAGCTTAGTTGGTGACACGCCGACTTCGTCCAATCAGAACATTTCAGTCGAGGTTGCGAAAGAGTCTCTATGACCTTCCCTGGCTGGTCTCAGACTTGCAATATTCGAATCAATTCATTGCAAAGACTCTAATGAAAAAAATCTTCTCCGTGCCCTCTGTGTCTCTGTGGTGAATCGACTTCAGGATGTCCGCAACCGGACATTGCTGCGACCAGCGAACCAGAGTCATCATAGCCCTTTGGTGCTTCCCGCGCGACGCCGATAATTTTCCGGAAACATCTTTGCCGCAACTTCGTCTATCACCTCGTAGGTGCAGCTCGTCTTCGTTTTATTGCCGGGGCTCCCAAAAATCCCCGGTTCTGGACTTGTTGGGGTGGTTCGGGTTCAACGCAGAACAGGTAGCTCACCATGGCAAAAGAGTTAGTTCTCCCGGTGAACGCCCAGCTTTCCGCGGAGCTTGGCCAGCGACGTAGTCACGCCACGCGGCGCGGGTTGACGCTCGACGGACTCAAAGACTGGGGACGCGTCTGGGCCATCGGCTTTGTCCTGTGGACGGTGCTGGCTTTCCTCAGCGCCGCGGGCGCACACGTTTATACGGCATCGGTCGGCAGCCCCGAAAGCTGGGCGCAGTTGCTGGCCTGGAACATGACCATCTCGTTTATATGGTCATTGCTGACGCCGCCGGTTTATGCGCTGTCGCGACGATTCACCTTCGAGCGCAGCAACTGGAAGCTTGTCCTGCCCCTGCACATCGCCGCCAGCATTGCGCTCACTCTTGTCGGCGCGTCGGTCATTGTCTGGCTGGAGCCGTTCGTCACCTGGACTCCGGAAGCGCATCTGCCATTTTCCGCGCACATGCTGTCGCGCGCGTTTATGGACTTCCAACGCTACTGGTACATCCTGCTGATCACGCAGGCGCTTGGCTATTACGCGAAGTATCGCGAGCGGGAGTTGCAATCGTCGCAACTGGAAGCACAACTGGCGCACGCGCAGCTGGAAGTTTTGAAGATCCAGCTGGAGCCTCACTTCCTGTTTAACACCCTGAACTCTATCGCTGCGCTGGCGCGCAATGACGGCCCCGCCGCGGAGAACATGACGCTCCAGTTGGCCGACCTGCTGCGCTTCTCGCTGGATGCGATGGGCGTACACGAGGTGCCGCTCAGCCGCGAGCTGACTGTGCTGCAAAAGTACATCGACATTCAGCAGACCCGTTTTCAGGAGCGCTTGCAGGTGGAGATGGACATCTCCGGCAGCACGTTGTCGGCGCTGGTGCCCAACATGATCCTGCAGCCGCTGGTGGAGAACGCGATCCGGCACGGCATTGGCCCACGGCGCGCGCCCGGGCAAGTCCGCATCACCACTCGCCAGGTCTTCGACGAGCTGTGGATGGAGATCTGCTGACAACGGGCTGGGGCTGAGGCGCTTCGGCGGCGAGATTCCGCGCGAAGGGGTTGGGCTGCGCAACACGCGCGCCCGCCTGCAACAGCTCTACAACCACGATCACAGCCTGATGCTGGAAGATGCGCCCGGTGGCGGCTGCATCGTGAAGATTCACATTCCGTTCCGCACTTATTCCGAGGAGGTTAGAATCAGCGATGCCCATTCGAGTGTTGCTTAGCGACGATGAAGCCTTGGCGCGCGAACGCCTGCGCAGCCTGTTGGAAGAAGAACCCGATCTGGAGATTGTCGCTGAATGTGGCGACGGCAAGTCGGCCATCTCCACCATCAAACGGGAAAAGCCTGACCTGGTCTTCCTCGACATTCAGATGCCGGAGATTGACGGCTTCGGCGTGGTCTCGGCGCTGGGGGCGGAACAGATGCCGCTGACAATTTTCGTGACGGCGTACGACCGCTACGCGATGAAGGCGTTTGAGATCCACGCGCTCGACTATCTGCTGAAGCCGGTGGTGAAGCAGCGGCTTTCGGAAGCGCTGGACCACGCTCGCAAGCAATTGCAGCAGCCGTCGGAGGGGATGTTCCAGCGGCGCGTGCTCAATCTGCTGGGCGAACTGGATTCGCGGCAGAACGCTCCGCAGCGGATCGTCATCAAGGCCGACGGCGAGATTGTTTGCCTCAAACCCGGCGAGATCGATTGGGCGGAGTCGGCGGGCAATTACGTTTGCCTGCACGTGGGCGGCAGCACTCACATCCTGCGCGAAACCATCACCTCGCTGGAGACACGGCTGGGGCATCGGCAGTTCCTGCGCGTGCATCGCTCGACGCTGGTGAATGTGGACCGCATCAAGACGCTGCGGCCGTCGCTGTACGGAGACTATGCGATCCTGCTGCGCGATGGGACGAAGCTGACCCTGAGCCGGGGATTCCGCGAGACGGTGCTGAAGAGATTGGGAACGGCGTAGAAGAGCCGCGGTTCGCTGTTCGCTTTTCGTTAAGACGGGTGCGCCGTTCCAGGCCATCTTTTGGCCTAGGGCGGGGATTTTCGTTCGAGTCGTAGAAATGCCCCGCCCTAGCCAAAGTCAGGCTAGAACGGGGCACCCAGATCAAAGACTTACGGTGTGATCTCCCAGACGGTGCCGCAGCCTACGCCGTAGCAGGGTCCGTCGAAGCCCATGCCGCCAAATTTAGCAGTGCCATACAGGTTGCCGGCAGAATCGAATACCAGGGCGCCGTTGAGGTCCGTCCCGTCAGAGGTTTGGAAATCGTGCAAATCAGTTGCCGTCCAACTGCCGTCGGCGAGAGTCAGCTTATAAGCGTTACCCAAGCCGTATGCGCCGCCGGAGTACGTCGTGCCATACAGGTTTCCAGAGCCGTCGAACACCAGGGTGCCTGCGGGGTAGTAGTCGGCGGGGAAACTGTATAGCAGGTTGTAGGTCCAGCTTCCCGGCTGCGACATCTCGAAGACGACTCCGCCGTTATTGGCGCCGCCACTTCCAGCGGTACCGTAGAGATTGCCGGAATGGTCGGCAATCAGGGTCCCCCCGGGACCAATTCCGTCGCTACCCTGAAAGTTGTGCAGGATGGTTTCCGTCCAGCCGCTGCCCGAGGGACTCAACTCGTAGATCGTCCCGTCGCCGGAGCTGCCGCCTTGTGCAGTCGCTCCGTAGAGGTTGCCGGCAGAATCGAAGCTCAGTCCTCCCGACGGCGTCTGTCCGTCGTTGCCACCCTGAAAGCTGTAAATGACGGTTTCCGTCCACCCGCCGCCGGAAGGCGCCACCTTGTATACGGCTCCGCAGCCGTAGTTCAAGTGAATGCTGTTGTAACAGATTCCCGATCCGCCATATTCGGTTGTGCCATACATGTTGCCCGCGCTATCAAAGATGACTCCGCTCCCCGGGACGCCGGCATCGGGAATGTCGTTGAAGTCATACAGCACCATCGCGTTCCAGGAGCAGAGAAAGGAGCCGCAGGCATGCGCCGGCGGTTGCAGCTCATAAACCTGCCCACAACTGCCGTCACCCACGCAATCGCCTCGTCCTCCCACGTAGGTCGTCAGGAAGAGGGCGCCGCTGGGGCCGATCGTGATCCCTCCCGGTCCGCCCGACGGGAAGCGACTATTCAACGGGGCCAGCGCCCAACCCAACCCCCCGGGGGTCAGCTCGAAAGCCACTCCAGGTTCTTGATTTCCAGCCCCGCTGGCGGTGCCGTAGAACTTTCCAGCGGCCGCCGGGGTCAAGCCGGCTGCTGGAGTAGCGCCGTCGTCATCCCCGGTGAAAAAGTGTATGACCTGGAAGCTCTGGGCCTGGGCGGCGGGTGCAGTGCTCATGACCAGCGTCAGAATGAAGAGTGCTACTACGGTTGCGGTTTGCCACGCAAAAGCCAAGTGGCTGAAAATTTTCCCTTTCCCCATGTTGACCTCCTGGCAGGTCACGCCGCTCCGGCAAAATAGTCGGGCGGGAAGCGCTGCCTCGAATGCTGCGAGCCGGGTCTACTCCGCCTGCGCGCAGCTCACTGTTGCGCTGGTGGCAGCGGGAAGTCAACTTAATTCTGGATTACAGTGGAAGTTATAGATGTAAAAGCTCTTAGAGACGAGCGGACTCGCGTCGCGCAGGGGGCCATCTGCGCGTATGGCATCTGGATTCTCGTTGGCCCGAAAACAAACGCCTCGCCCTGGCCAAAATCAGGCTGGAACGGGGCACCCAGATATCCTGGACTGCCTCCGAACAAGCTGGAGCTGGCGCAGGTCATCGAAAGTGACTGTTCCAGCTTCAGCAATTCACTGATTCGCGGGGCGGTCCCGGCTTCTACGACTACCCGCTCTTGCCGGTTGCAAGCGCCGCCAACTGTTGTACGGTTTCCGACGGCTCTTGCCGCACTGTATAGTCGGCGTTCACGTCGGCAGCGCGGATCGTCCCGCTGGAGTCAACGATGTAGCGCGCAGGCATCGGCAACCGGTATTCAGGTTCACCGTTAAAGCGCTCCAAAGTAACCCCGAGCGATTCATACAGCTTGCGGAGATAATCCGGAAGCGTGAACACCAGGCCAAATTTTTCCGCGACTTCGAGATGGAGATCGCTGAGAATGTCGAAGCTCAAATTGAGCTTCTTGTGGAGCGCACGGGTATACCGTTCGAGCTCGGGAGTAATGACGACAATGCGCGCTCCCAGCCTGGTTACTTCGCCGTTGACTTCCTGTAGAGCCTCCAGCTCCATGTTGCAATAGGGTCACCAGTGGCCACGAAAGAAGCTGACCACCAGCGGCCCTTGTTGCAGCAGATCCGCCGAAGACACGTTGACGTGGTCCTGATTGAACAGGCTGAACTCCGGGGCGCGGGCTCCGGCCTTCAACGCGCGGCCCTCGATTCCCAAGGCTTTCAGCTCCGCCGTGGCGCGATGCATCGTCGCCACGATCTCGGGAGGGACGTTGTAGGGCGCGGCCCCGGATTCGAACGTGCGCTTGTACTCCTGTAGACGTTGGTTCAGGTTGGACATTCGCTCTCCTGCCCAATTCGTTCCGGGCATGACAAACGATTGGATGCCTTGCCTGACTTCCGGCTGCGACTTTTCTTGCAGAGATACTGTGCGGGTGCCTGTAGATGGTCAAGAGGTTGTTCCCATCGAGAACGGACGTTCTGGACGGTAGCGCAAGCCAGGCCGTGCAAAAGACGGCGCGGTAAGTCCGCGCCTTGGAAATCGTTACAGCCGATTCCCACTTTCGCACCGCACTACGACGGCGGTATAAGCAAACATCCAGAAAAGGGAACAACGTGTTGAAAGATCACAGGTGCCCCACCCTGCTCGCCACCTACTGGCCGGGTGCCCCGTTCTGTCATCCCGAGCGAGCGAAGCGAGTCGAGGGACCTGCTGTCCTCAACCTCTTTGGCTAGGGCGGGGCATTTCTCCACCTCAAACGAAAATCCCCACCCTAGGCCAAAGGATGGCCTAGAATGGGGCACCCAAATTCGTGTTTGCCGAAATCTCAGCCCTTGTAGCCCGCTCCGCGCAGCGCCTTCCCGAAGCAGTGGACAAAGTGATTCACGCTATCAGTGGTGGCCAGCGGACCCATCAATCCCACGCGGAACACTTTGCCGGCGAGCGGCCCGAAGCCGCCAGCGATCTCGATGCCGTTGTCCTTCAGCAGCGTGGTGCGCACTTTCGCGTCGTCAACGCCCTGCGGCACTTTGGGAGTATTCAGGTTCCAGATGCGATGGCCGGGTGCGACGTGCATCTCTAGGCCCAGTCCTTCGATCTGCTTCACAAACTCCAGATGAGCCTGGTGATGGCGCTCCCAGCGGTTCTCGAGGCCTTCTTCTTCGATCAGCGCCAGGCCTTCGCGCAGGCCGTAGAACATGGTGGCCGAGGCGGTGTGGTGATAGCGATGGGACTCGACCAGGTAGTCGGCGATGAGCTTGATGTCGAAGTACCAGGAGCGATTGGGGGTGGTCCGAGCTTTGAGCCACTCCATTGCACGCGGCGACACGGTGATGGGAGACAGTCCCGGAGGACAGCTCAATCCCTTTTGCGAGCAGCTATAGGCGATGTCGATTCCGGTCTTGTCCACCTCGACCGGCATTGCGCCCAGCGAGGTCACGCAGTCGGCGATGACCAGCGCGCCCACTTCGTGCGCGGCCTTGCAAATGGCCTCGCCGCGCTGGTAGGCGCCGGACGAAGTCTCGGCCTGGACATATGTGACGACTTGCGGCTTCTCGCGGTGAATAAATTCCGCGGCTTCCTGGTCGCTGAAGACTTCGCCCCAGGGTTTTTCGAAGCGAACCACTTCCCCACCCTGGCGGCGGGCCATCTCGGTCTGGCGATCGCAGAAGAAGCCGTTGGCGAAGACCGCGACCTTGGTTCCCTGCTGCACGAAGTTGCTGATGGCGGTTTCCATGCCGCCGCTGCCGGTGGCGGAGATGAGGAAAGTCATCTCGTTCTTGGTGCCGAAGACAGTGCGCAGCAGGCGTTGAATTTCAGCGGAAATTTGAAAGAAGTAAGCGTCCAGATGGCCGACGATGGGCTGGGCCATAGCCTGATAGACGCGAGGGTGAACTTGACCCGGACCGGGGCCGTACAAAAGGCGCTTCGGCGGGTGAACGGAGATTTCTTCCATAAGAGCAGTCGGTTCTACGACAGTTGCCATGCAATAGCTCCTTACATAGTAATGGATGTTCTCAGTTTATCCAGGGCTCATAAAGGCTTGCAGTGATCTGTGAACATTGCGGCAGGACAACCAGCCGGGAGGTGGCGTAGGCTGGCAGGACCGGATTTAGTCGAAAGAAATCAAGGGAACTGCGACTCTTCCTCTCTGGAAGTTCATCTTATGGAGTGTTGAGGGCGAGATGCGGTCGGCTGAAGCCGACTCTTGTGTTCCAGTTCCTACCCAGGACTTCGTCCTGGGCTAAACTGAGCCACCTGCTGCGCGGGCTGGATTTTTATGTGCGAACAGTTCCAGTTGCTGCGCGTGATTTGCGTTAGCGAATAGGGCATCTGCGGCGCGGCTGATTCGCGTTAGCGAAACAGGTCCATCTGCGCGGGCCCATGTGAGCTACACTGAGCCACCTGCTGTGTGGGCCGCTGCCTTGCGAAGCCTGCATGTTTACGAAAGGCGCATGAATCCCAGTTTACTTCGCGAGTTTCAAGAAGCATCAGCGCGCAGGCCAGGGAGAAGGTCACGAATGCCGAAACGAATCCGCTCTATCGCCGCTTTGGCATTCACCTTGGCGCTGCCCGCGCTCGGTATGGCGCAGACCGAGCAGCCGACCAAATCGGCGGAATCGGCCAGGCTGCTCAAGAGCGATCCTTTGCACGTTTTTAGCGAGTCGGTGCAACAGCTGTCGAGCACCGTTACCCAGTCGGTGGTGCAGGTGCTGACGACTGGATTCGGCTTGACCACTGACGAAGAGAAAGATGATACCGCGTACCTGGAGGCGCAGCGCGGGATTGGGGCCGGTGTGGTGCTGTCGCCGGATGGGTACATCGTAACCAACGCCCACGTGGTGGAAGGCGCGCAAAAGATCCGCGTGCGGTTGCAGGGACTGGACAAGCAAACTGCGGCGCAATTGGACACCTCACCCCACGGACCTATTGAGGCCAAGCTGGTGGGCATCGACCGGGTAAGTGATCTGGCCGTGCTCAAGATTGAGGTAAAGGGATTGCCGACGCTACAACTGGCGGACTCCAACAGTCTGAGGCAAGGGCAAGTGGTGTTCGCCTTCGGTAGTCCGCTGGGACTGGAAAACTCCGTCAGCATGGGCGTAGTGAGTGCGACCGCGCGGCTGATCGACCCGGACAAGCCCGATATTTACATTCAGACAGACGCGCCTATTAATCCCGGTAACAGCGGCGGTCCGCTGGTGGATGTCGATGGCCATGTAGTGGGGATCAATACCTTCATTCTGTCGGAGTCAGGGGGCAATGAAGGACTGGGATTCGCGATTCCCAGCGATGTGGTGCGCAGCGTGTATGACCAGATCCGCAGCGAGGGACACGTACATCGCGGGCAGATCGGGGTGTATCTGCGCACCATCACGCCCGAGCTGGTGGAGGGGCTGCACTTGCCCACCAGTCAGGGTGTGCTGCTGCAAGACGTGGTACCCGGCTCGTCAGCCGACAGGGCAGGATTGAATGTGGGCGACGTGGTGGTAAGCGTGGGCGGCAAGCCGGTCAGCGATGTGCGGCACTTCGCACTGGATTTGTACGAATACAAGATCGGCCAGAAAGCGGAGATTGGAGTGCTGCGCAACGGACAAGTGCAGAGCGTCGCGGTGAAGGTGATCGAGCGGCCGGACGATCCGGAGCGCTTCGCCGACATGGTTACGGGGCCGGAAAATCTGGTGAATCGCCTGGGCATCGTCGCGGTCACGGTCAACGACCAGTTGCGCGATGCGCTCGGCGACCTGCGAATTCCCAACGGAGTGCTGGTGGCCGCGCGAACTCCCAGCAGCACGCTGCTGGGCGAAGGGCCGCAACCGGGAGACGTGATTCATGCGGTCAACGGGAAGCCGGTACACGACCTGCCGCAATTGAAGCAGGACCTGCACAAGATGAAACCGGGAGATACCATCGTGTCTACAGATCGAACGCTCGGGATTGCTGAGCTACCTGGTGCTGGAGTCGGAGTAACCGGTATAAAAGCGGCTTTAGCTGCTAACCTATCTGCCGGAGGGTTCCCATGCGAGCGCTTTTATTGACCGCATTGATCTGTTTGCTTGCGCTGCCGGCGATGGCCGCCGAGCCGCAAGCGGTGTCGTACCGCAGTGGCGATGAGACGGTACAGGCAACGCTCTACATGCCGAAGGGCGAAGGGCCCTTCCCCGCGCTGGTGGTCATCCACGAATGGTGGGGCGTGAACGACTGGGTCAAGCAGCAGGCGTCGAATTTCGCCGACGAGGGATATGTAGCGCTGGCTATCGACCTGTATCGCGGCCAGTTGGCGACCACTCCGGATGAAGCGCACCAGATCATGCGGGGAGTTCCCGAGGACCGCGCCAATCGCGACCTGCTGGCGGCGACAGCCTACTTGCGATCGCTGAAGGAGGTCAACTCCAAACGCGTGGGCGCGATTGGCTGGTGTATGGGAGGTGGCTATGCGCTCGACCTGGCAGTCGCCGATCCCAAGCTGAAGGTTGCCGTCATTAACTACGGACACCTGGCCAGCGAGAAAACTACGCTGAAGAAGATTCATGCGTCGATTCTCGGTATTTTTGGTGGCCAGGACAAAGGCATTCCCCCCGCCGACGTGCATAAGTTTGAGACGGAGATGAAGGGGCTGGACAAGAAAGTCGAGATCCAGATCTATCCTGACGCCGGACATGGCTTCGAAAATCCCAACAACCAGCAGGCATACCGGGCCGAGGACGCGGCCAGCGCGCAGAAACTGACGGATGAGTTTCTGCGGAAGAACTTGAAATAGACAGTGGCCAGTTGGCGGAACCCCGCCCTAGCCAAAAGATGGCTAGAACGGGGCACCCGCGGCTGGAACGGGGCACCCGCGCTGATCCGGCTTGACCGGGAGGACGTTCAGAGGTAGGATGGCTATGGCGAACAAAAAGCGAAAACAGGACGCTGGTTCGGCATATGCACCCCTCGCTTCTCCAGCTCGAGCAGCCAGACCCATCGCAACCGTTGGTCGGCATTGCTAAGCTCGCTTCCCAAGGCGAGTCGATCCGCCAAGGTCATCTGGTGGAGTACTTCACCTTACCTTCACGTGCGCTGCTGAACCGTTGCACCTCGTCGCGCATGCCCTTCACCTGGACAATCAATCCTTATCGCGGCTGCGAGTTTGCCTGTAAATATTGTTATGCGCGCTATACCCACGAGTTCATGGAAATGCGCGACGGCGTTGACTTCGAGCGCAAGATTTATGTGAAACAGCAGGCGGCGTGGCTGCTGCGGCAGGAGCTGAAGAAGGTGAAGCGCGGCGAATCGATCTCCATCGGCACCGCAACCGATCCCTACCAGCCGGCGGAGAAGCGCTTCGAGGTGACGCGCGGCATTCTGGAAGAGCTGGCGCAACATCACGGGCTGGAAATTGGCATTGTCACCAAGTCGGACCTGGTGGGGCGCGATGTGGAGTTGCTGAAGCGCATCGCCGAACACAATTCCCTGTTCGTGAACCTGACGGTCACCACGCTGAACGTGAAGCTGGCGCGAATTCTTGAGCCGCGCGCGCCGCGTCCCGATCTGCGACTGAATGCGGTGCGAGAGTTGTGCGCTGCCGGAATTAATGCAGGGGTGATTTGCGCGCCGGTACTGCCGGGGATAACCGATTCGCCCGCGGCGCTGGACGCGGTGGTACGCGCGACCAAAGAAGCCGGCGGCAAATACATCTATGCCAATCCGCTGTTCCTGAAGCCGTGCTCGGCGAGCGTGTTTCTGCCGTTTCTGGAGAAGGAGTTTCCGCAGCTGGTGGCGGATTATCGCAAACGATTTGCCGAGCGCGCCTTTGTGAGCAAGGCCTACAGTAAGCGCATTTCAGAATTGATGGCGCAGCTGCGCAAGAAACACGGCATCACCCGCGAATTCAGTTCGCGCAGCCAGAGCGCCCATCCGGTCAAATTGGAGGACGAGCAGTTACAGCTGTTCGGGTGATACTAGAAGGGCGCGGCTTTAGCGGCGGCCGAAAAAGTCGAAACAGGGCCCGGCGGCGGCGGCCGAACGGTCTTCGGAAAAAGCCGGAAAAGCAGATCCCTCGTCGGCCTAAAGGCCTCCTCGGGATAACAAATTTAAAGGACTTGCTACGGCGCAGCTGAAGCTGCGCCCCTTCAAAGCAAGTCGAAGGGGACTTTTTCAGCGGCCTCTTCTAGTCGTGCCGAGCCCGACTACACCCAGAATGAGGGCTTTATAGCCCCTGCATCCCCCAGGGGCTAAAGCCCAAGTCAACCACGACCCGATGCGGCACGGCTGAAGGCGTGCCCTGACACATGCCCCATGAGATGGCTGCTAGTGTTGCAGCATCGCGTTCGTCTTCTTGTTGGCGCCAGCGCCGAACAAGTCGGGATGCAAGTAGGTACCGCGCTTGTCGGCAGGCTTGTCTTCCTCGTTGGGAATGCGATGCGCGTTGGCCCAGGCGTCCTGACGGATTCCGGTGACCTGCCACGAGACCTTCGCATTCGCCTTGCCGCCGGCAATCTTGAAGCGATTTCCCTTCACCTCGCTGGCGATGTACAGGCGGGGTTGCGAGGCGCCCACGGAAGTCAGTTGGTAGCGGAAGTCGCGGTTGAGCGCTTCGAAGTAGTCGGGCAGCACGACCCAGGCCTCGCCGCGCGCGTCGAGCCGAATGAGGCCATTGTAGATGTTCATCATGTCGGGTGATTCGACGAAAGAGTGAGAGAGATACTTATTCTCGGGATCGAGCGGGTCGTCGATCTTGAAGGAGCCGCCGCCCTTGCTCAAGCTGCCGCTGACGTTGAGATCGCCATCGACTTGAACACTGCCGGCAAAGTAGCCATCGCCGGATCCGTCGACGTGAAACATGTGGGTCCCGTTGCCGTTTACGATGCCGACAAGGATGTAACCGCCGCCGCCGTTGTTAAAGAACCCGGCCACACCCTGGGGGCTGTCGGTCTGGGCGTAGAGGCCATTCGCATTGCCACTGGTTGCGGTATCGACAGCGTACACGCCGTCGCTACAGGTGCTGGCGCTGTAGGCAACCACGCCGGCGGCACAGACCGACGAGGACTGGGCACTGCCGTATACGCCAGTACCGTTGCCGGACGTTCCGTAAACGCCGTAGGAGAAGCCGGATGTGTCGGTGGACGCCGCGATGCCCCAGACGCCATAGCCGCTGGGGGCGTTGGTCAGTCCGGTAACGCCGTTAGCGCCGCCAGTGGTCGCCGCCGCCTTACCGTACACGCCATCGGCCTGGCCGTTGGTGCTGTTGGTAAGTCCGAAGACGCCGTTGGTGTTGCCGGTGCCGGCCGATGCCTGGCCATACACACCGCTCCCGTTCTGCGCGGTGCTGGCGGTGTAACCGGCTACGCCATAGGCGCTGCCGGAAGTTGCCGTGTTAGTGCCATAGACGCCAGTACCACCGGAGCTTGCGGCCTGTCCGAAGACGCCGAAGACCTGGCCAGCCGTCGCAACGGCAACGCCGTCGACCCCCGCCGCGTTGGTCGAACTGCTATTGGTGTATCCGCTTACTCCGTAAACCTGGCCAGTAGCACTGTTCTCATAGCCAAGAACTCCGGACGAATTTTGGCCGCTGCTCTGGTTGTTGCCTTCTACCCCAAAAGTCTGCCCGCTGGTTGAGTCGGCTTCGCCGTAAACGCCCCAGCCATTGTTGCTGTTCGTTTGGCCGTAAACGCCAACGTTCTGACCGGTCGTGGCATTCGCGTAACCCCCAACGCCAGTTCCGTTAGTGCTGGGCGTTTCGCCCATTACACCGGTATTGGCGCCGGTCGTGTTGGTCGCGTCACCAGTTAGTCCCACGCCGGTAGGAGCGCTTGTGGTACCCGTCAGTCCCGATGTCGTGATGTTTCCCGCAGTGATGTTCCCGCTGCCGTCGACGGCGAACTTCTCCACCCCATTGTTCTGGCCGCTGAGAATCTTGCCGCCGGCGGCGTTGTTAAAAGATCCCGCCGTGCCGGCTGCGCTGTCGACGTAGCCGCTGACGCCCGTGGTTGCCCCGGTGGTGGCAATGTTTGTCCCTCGCACACCCGTTCCGGCACTGCTTTGCGAATTGCCCTTCACGCCTACGGTCGCACCGGTGGCCGAGGTCACATTGCCGTAAACTCCGTAGCCCCCTGCGCCGTTCGACCCGCCCTCCACGCCGATAACCGTTCCAGTGGTCGCGGTCGCGGTTCCCACGATACCCTTCGTCGGCGCTGAGGCAATGACTCCCGCCCCGGTACCGGTCTGGGTTACGCCCACAATCTGATCGGTGGTCGAGCCGCTGAAGTTCGTCGGCCCGGCACTGGCTGCGCCCTTCCTGGCTCCGTTGCTTGCCGGCAGATTGGTCGCCGTGTTCGGACCAGTCGGCGTCGTGCTGCTGCCATTCGCCGAAGAGCTGGCGCCATTGGCGAGCACGAAGTCGGAAACGCTCTTGCCGCCCAGAGTCTCGGCTTCATGCGCCTTGAACGCATAGGGTACGCTGACCAGAAGCACGCGCGGCTCTTCCGCCTGGCCCTGCACCTGAATTCCCAGCCAGCGCTGCTCCTCCTGCGAGAACAGATCGCCGGCAATCCGGCGGCGGTGGTGCTGCCCAGCAGCGCGCTGTAGTTGCCGCTAGCATCGGTGGGGAGATTCTGCGTCTCCATCCAGATCGCCGCGCCGCCCTCCTGCTGCTTGTAGATGGCGAAGGTGAGGCCCACCGTCGAGGCAGCCAGCGGCGCACCCTGCGCATCCTTCAATACTCCGCCATAGCGGATGAGGTTGGGAACGGTCGTGATTGCGGCTTGCTGCGCGCTGGCGGAAGAAACCAGCAACAGAGTGGTAAAGAAAGTGACAGCCAGAGACAGGATGAAGCGGCGCATGAAGCGCTCCTTTCGTACTCTGAATGGTTCGCCAAATCAGATTGCGTGGTCCGTGTGGGTTGGAATTGTGGGGCGGCGGCCCACTATTGTCAATCCTTATTGTGGTCAGCTACGGTCGTCGGGCAGGCGAGAGTGCCAAATGCCCCGCCATTCGCCTGACTTCATGCCGTGTCCGCCGTCACAGACAGCGACGCTTCCGCCGCCCTAGGCTTGAAGGTAATAACGGAGGTGTCGTATGGCAGCGCCCTGGGCACATCGTTACGCGCAGCGCACCAAGTCAGTCAAAAGTTCGGTCATTCGCGAGCTTCTGAAAATCACCCAACGTCCTGAAGTCATTTCCTTTGCCGGCGGCTTGCCCGCTCCCGAAGTCTTTCCCGTGGCCCGCTTTCAAGAGGCGTGCCAGCGTGTTCTGGCGACGCAGGCAACCACGGCCTTGCAGTATGGTCCCACCGAAGGTTATCGCCCGCTGCGCGAACTGATCGTCGCCCAGATGGCGCGCTACGGCATTGTGGCGACCGTCGACAATGTGCTGATTACTTCGGGCTCGCAGCAGGCGCTGGACCTGATCGCCAAGCTGCTCATCAATCGCGGCGACCGCATTCTGGTGGAGTCGCCGACCTACCTGGGCGCGTTGCAGGCTTTCGATCTGATGGGCGCCGAATACGTCACCGTGCCGGTGGACGACGACGGCCTGCAAACCTGCAACATGGAACAGGCGCTGCGCTCCGGCCCGAAGTTCATGTACATCCTGCCTAACTTCCAGAACCCAGGCGGAGTGACGCTGGCGCGGCGGCGGCGTGACGAACTGGTCGAACTCTCCGACCGCTACGGCATCCCTATCATCGAAGACGATCCCTATGGCCAGCTTCGTTATGAAGGCGAGCACATTTCGCCGCTGGTGGTGCTGGACCGCACTAACCTGGCGCGCGACAAGGATTACAAGCTGGGCAACGTGATCTACCTGAGCACCTTCTCCAAAGTGCTGGCGCCGGGACTGCGCGTGGCGTGGATTGTGGCGCCGGCGGAAGTCATCGCCAAGCTGGTACAGATCAAGCAGAGTACTGACCTGCACACCAGCACCTTCACCCAGATGGTCACCTACGAAGCTGCGCGCGACGGCTTCATCGACGAGCACGTGAAGCTGATTCGCAGCCACCTACAAGCAGCGCCGCGATGCCATGCTGTCGGCCTTGCGCGACTTCTTCCCGCCGGAGGTTTCGTGGACGCACCCGCAAGGCGGACTTTTCCTGTGGGTCAGCATGCCGCCGGGGGTGGATTCGTCGCGCTTGCTGGAGCTGGCGCTGCGCCAGAACGTGGCTTTCGTGCCGGGCGACCCGTTCTTCCCCAATGGCGACAGCGGCTCGCACATGCGGCTGAATTTTTCCAACGCCGCGCCGGAACCGATCCGCGAAGGCATACGGCGGTTGTCGATCGCCGTCGCCCATGAATTGGAACATCGGGGCGCGGAAGTCATGGTTTAACGGTAGCTATCGGTCGCGCCAGCCGTGCAGAGTATTCCCAGGAAAAACGTCTCCGAACTATTATGTTGGAAGTGGTGAGGAGACATCCTATGAATGCAAACGCCGGCAACGGCATCGTCAATGTGCCCGGCCATCGCTCGGTGGACCAGACCGTGGAAAAGCTGAAAGGGATTTTGCAAGCGAAGGGCGTCGCGCTGTTCGCGCTGGTGGACCATAGTGGTGAAGCCGAAAAAGTGGGGCTGAAAATGCGTCCTACCAAGCTGCTGATCTTCGGCAGCCCCAAAGCTGGAACGCCGCTGATGCTGGCCGCTCCCAGCATTGCCATCGACCTGCCTCTGAAGATCCTGGTGTGGCAGGATGCGGAGGACAAAGTCTGGGTCAGTTACAACAGCCCCGCATACTTGCAGCAGCGGCACAACCTGCCGCCGGAGCTGCTGCAAAACATCGCCGTAGTAGAAACCTTGGCAGCCAAGATCGCGGAATAATCGCGGGCCAAACAACGATCATACTCATGAGTGGAGATCGTTGGTGGTTCCGGCCAAAACACCCACACAAGCAAAATCGGCTTGTGTGGGGCACCCTCGGAGCGGGCCGCTGATTGGCTAAACTGTAATATTCGTAATGTTATTTACTATAGTTAACATTAAATAGTGTATGCTGGTTACCATCTTTGGCGGGGCTGGCTCTGCCGTAGCTTGCCCTGAAAGATGGGGAACACACTGTGAATAGAAGTGCCGGGCGGCTTCTGGGTCGCCATGTTGGACTCGGTCTGCTGGCAGCTACGATTGGGTTACTGCTTCCAGCGGAATTGGTCGCGCAGGGAGAAACTACCAGCGCCATTCTCGGACAGGTTACGGACTCGACGAATGCCGCGGTTCCAGGCGCTACCGTGACCGTTATCAACCGGGAGACCGGGCTGCAACGCAGTGCGAAGACGGACGACACCGGGCATTTCAACTTCCCGCAGCTCAAGCCGGGTACCTACACGGTCAAGGTGGAAGCGCAGGGCTTCGAATCCCAGCAAGCCGATAACGTCTCCTCGGGGCTGGGGCAGAAGCAGACCGTCAACCTCACGCTCCGAGTGGCGCAATCGAAGCAAACCGTAGACGTCAGTGCGGAAGCGCCGATTATCAATACCAGCAACCCAAACACATCCACCACTTTGGCCGCGCCGGCATTGGAAAACCTGCCCAATCCCGGTGGAGATATGACCTACCCGTTGCAGTTTGCGCCGGGAGCCCTGATCAACACGGCGGGCAGCGGCAACGATTTTGTCGGCGGCACCAACGGATACGGGAATGTGGAATTCAATGGTCTGCCTGCGCTCTCTAACGGGTACATCGTGGATGGGCTGGAGACCAACGATCCACTGACGAATCTCAACAGCGGTCTTTCGACCAATCTGGTGCTGGGCCTGAATTCGATCTCGGAAGTAACCGTGAATACGCTCTCGTATTCGGTCGACCAGGGCCGCTATGGCGCATCCCAGACCAACTACATTACCAAGTCCGGGACTAACCAATTTCACGGCAATTTATACGAACTGTGGAACGGCGCAGCCCTGAATGCGGCCGACTATTTCACCAATGCCACGCCGGGAAATCACAAACCGGGTTCCACCGTAAACCATTTTGGAGGCAGTCTGGGCGGACCGATCATTCACAACAAGCTGTTCTTCTTCTTCGACAGCGAGTGGGTGCGGATCGCGTTGCCTATCTATACGACTGTGACTGTTCCCACGCCGGCGTTCCAGCAATATGTCTTGCAGCAACTGCCGCTCGGTGGAACCGACTCGGTCACGGGATCGCACTATGCACCTGCTCCGCAACAGGTGCCGTTCTACCAGAAGATGTTCTCACTCTACGGAGACACCAGCGGAACGCCACTGGCAGTGCTGGGCTGTCCTTTCAACTCGAACGGGTCTCCAGCCTCGGGCAGTCCTCCCAATGGGAACGGCTGCGCCAATCGCAAAGGCGTTTCGCACTCCAGTGACGATCACGAGCAGGTGCAGACGGCCCGCATCGACTACAACATCGGTCCCAACGACACCACCTGGTTTCGTTTTCAGGCGGACACCGGGCTGCAAGCTGCTTACACCGACCCAATCAACCCATTGTTCAATGCCTTTTCTCCGCAGCCGCTGTATTCGTTTGCGGCGGGATACACCCACGTCTTCTCGCAGAATCTGGTGAACTACTTCAATCCGGCGTTTTCATGGTATGAGAGCCTGTTCGGGCCAAGCGACTTTCCGCAGACGCTGGCTGCATTCCCGATCGTGCTCGAAGGCATGGGCGCGAACGCACCCTTCACCACCATCGGAGGACTCGACAATACCTGGGTGCAAGGGAGGCGCGCTACCCGTTTCTTCATCAACGACAATCTGGCGTGGAGCCATGGCGCCCATGAGTTGAGGTTTGGCACCAACACCCGAATCTTTCGCCTGAATGATTTCGACTTCGGCGAAGGTACAGTCCCAACGGTGACGTACACGACCCTGCCGCAATTCATCTATGGAGTGGCGTCGACGGCCAGCGAAGACGTTCCCCACATCGCCTAACGAGCCTTTCAACTTTCTCAATCTGGATTTCTATGCCCAGGATACGTGGAGGGTCACGAAAACGGTGACTTGGACGTTCGGCCTGCGCGATACCTACAATTCCAACCCGCTGAATCCGCATGACCAGATTGCCCGTCTCGACGGCTCGTTCTATTCCATCTCGCACAATGTCAACCAGCCGCTCAGCGACGTGATTCAAACTGGTCTCGGGAATGTCTTCGCATCCACCCCATTGGCGATTCTGCAACCCAGAACCGGCATCGCGTGGCAGGTCGAACCTAATACCGTTCTTCGAACCGGCTTCGGCCTGTTCAGCGACATCTTGCCGGGGAGCGTTGCTGACCTGGTGGGAGTGAATCCGCCTTACGTGCAAACATTTCAGGGTGGTCTGCTGGGAACCGTCGGTGGCACGGCAATCGCGCCGGGAGTGCCTAACAGCGCAGTCGATGCGACCATTGCGGCGAATCAGACGTTCACCGCGGGCTTCCCGCAAGGCGAGCTTTCCTGCGCCTCTCCGCTGGCAAATCCGGCGAACTGTCTTCCCCCGGTCGCCATCACAGCGGTCCCTGATGGCAAACTCCACGCGCCCTATTTCATGCAGTGGAGTTTAGGCATCGAGCATCAATTTGGAAACACGGGCAGCGTTCAGGCGCAGTACGTTGGGACTCGCGCCGTGGATCAACCCTTTCTCACCCAGGTCAACGGATACCAGACGGTGTGCCAGGGATGCTTTGCTCCCTTCCCTTACATGCAGCCAATCGATCCGCGATTCGGGGCGGTAACCCAGCTTTCGACCGGCGCCAACAGCAACTACAACGGCCTTCAACTCACGGCCAAGAAGCGGATGGGACACGGCTTTCAGGGGCAAGTCAATTACACCTGGAGCCATTGCCTGGACGAGGTTTCCAACGGAGGCTTTCTCCAGTTCTCTTCGGCCGGAATTCTCTCGCCTCTGCCGGGAGAGCTCAGCCGCAATTACGCTTCCTGCGACTACGACGTCCGCCACAACTTGACTGGGCAATACGTGTATCAATTGCCGATCAAAGTGAAAAACGAGTCCCTTGGCTATGCGCTGAATGGCTGGCAAGTTTCAGGCACCGTATTCTGGCACAGCGGGCTCCCGTTCTCGGTGCTGAGCACGCCCTACTCGGCGAACGGGAACGGCATCGTGCAGGGCAGCGGGCCGGAATATGCAAGCCTTGTGCCCGGAGCAGATCCCTACTGTCGCAATTGCAATATTCCAGGCGTGACTCAACCGGGAACGATTCAATGGCTGAATCCAAATGCATTTGTGTCCGCGGTCGATCCGGCGACTGGAGCCTGCTACGGCGGAAACACTCCGCAGAACTGCCAATTCGGAAATCTCGGACGCAACGCGTTACGCGGCCCTGACTTCTTCTGGAGCGACCTTTACATCACCAAGTGGTTTCCGCTGGGCGAACGGGTGAAACTGCGATTCGACGCGCAATTCTTCAACGTCTTTAACCATCCCAACTTCGCGCTCCCGAGTATGGTGCTGGCCGGTATTCCCGGAAAACCTTCTACACAAACGGGCTTCGGAGCGCTAACCTACACCACTTCTCCTCCCACCGGATTGCTGGGAGTCGGATTAGGTGGCGACAGCAGTCCCCGCATGATCGCGTTTCAGGCGCGAATAGAGTTTTGAGCGGCGGAGAGAACCTTGTAGGAGACTCTGATTGAATCCGGGTTTGAAGGGGACGGCCTTGAGGCCGTCCGTAAATCCCGCAAAACTATTGCGGCTTTAGCCGCTGACGGACTTCGCCGCGTCCGGCCCGAGGTCAACTGCCCCTCGCAGTCGGCTTTTTCCCTTCTCTGATCGACGATGGTTCCGGCCAGGGAACCCACACAAGCAAAATCAGCTTGTGTGGGGAACCTCGGCGTTGGGGCTAGGGCGTGATCTCGAACGCCACTCCGCCGTATTCGAAACCGCCGGTACCACCCATGCAAGTCGTGCCGTAGATGTTGCCCGCGCTGTCAAGCACCACGCCGCCAACCGGCCAGCCGCCGTCCAGCCGACCGGTAAATCCGTAAAGAATCGTTTCGATCCACGGCCCAGCAGGCACGGGTGTGAGGCGGAACACTGTACCGTAGCCGCCTGATCCGCCCGAGTTGGTGGCGCCGTACAGATTGCCTTGGGGATCGAAGGTTACCCCGCTGTATGGGTTGCCGCCGTCACCGTTTCCCGTTGCAAACGAATGCAGGACGCTTTCGCTCCAGTTCCCGCCCGAGCTGGCGCTGAGCTTGAACACGGTGCCAACGCCATCAGAGCCGCCGGCATAGGTGGTGCCATAGAGATTGCCGGCTGCGTCGATAATTACCCCGCCATAGGGATTGGCCCCGTCCGATCCATTGAAGGAAAGGAGGACGGTCTCCGTCCAGTCTCCGCTCAGCGGATCGCGCACCAGCTCGAAAACACAGCCGAGTTTAAAGGCGCCACCTGCCCATGTGGTGCCGTAGAGATTGCCGCTGCCATCGGACGCCAGCGAACCAGAAGGCTGACCGCCGTCAGTACCTCCCCCAAAGGAGTGCAGCACGCTGGCCTGCACCGGGAGACCACCACCTCCCATGCGGAAGGCGATGCCACCGCCGTTGAGGCCGCCAGCTGAGGCCGTGCCGTATAAGTGGCCGGAAGTGTCAAGGGTGATTCCTGAAAGCGGCTGGTCTCCGCCCACTCCGCCGGTGAAAGAGTTCAACACAATTTCAGTCCACGCGCCGCCGCTTCCAGGCGTGAGTTCGAACACGGTGCCCTCGCTATCGCTGCCGCCAGATTCGGTCGAGCCATACAGATTTCCATGGCTGTCGAAGACCACCGGAGTGTAGGAAGACGAGCCAGCGCTGCCGTTGAAGCTATAAATCGGGCTCTCACCCCAGCTTCCGTTCAGGCCGGGTGAGAGTTCGAAGACCACACCGCAGCCGGGTCGCAGGCACCCAGTCCCGCCGGCTACGGTGGTGCCGTAGAGGTTGCCGCTACTGTCGAAGACCAGAGTTGCTTCCGGCCCAAAGCCGTCGGCTCCATAGACAAAGTTGTACAGCACCTTATATTGGGTAGCCGCTACCGCGCTGCTAGCGCACATTGCGAAGCAGAGCATCGCGACCAACGGAGTCACTCGCGTAAGAAACCTATTCCTGCATTTCATACTGCCTCCACGTATTGAGTTGTGTGGGAGCGACGGCCGTGGCCGAAGTGAGGCTGAGTGTGCGTCGAGACGCGGGCACAGACAATGCACCCGAGGTAACTTTCAGGTAGCTTATGGGTGACGAACGTAAGAGCTTGAAACGAAAGCGCAGCGCGAGATACATGCTCCAGCAGAAAGGGAACGTTGAGCGGATCGCGGGTCCTTCTTTGCCCGATTCCCCCAAAGTCGCCGTGTTTCCGGCGGGTTAATTTCTCCGGTAGGTCTCAAATCGACTAGGAGCTTGCCAGTTCTAGTAGTACACTTGGCGCACCGCTCCCAAGTTGCCGTCCCCAATGAGAGACACGCCGTCAGGTCGCGTGCGCGTAGGGGTCTTTCAACTCGACCTCCGAGCGGGAGAATTGCGCCAAGGCGATCAGAGCATTCGTTTGCAGGAGAAGTCGTTTCGGATTCTGCAGATCCTCATCGAGGGCAAGGGCGAGTTAGTCACCCGCGACGAAATCCAGAAGAGGCTCTGGCCCAACGACACCGTCGTCGATTTTGAACATGGCATCAACTCCGCCATCAAGAGGCTGCGAACTGCACTGGGGGATTCGGCGGTAAGCCCGAAGTATGTAGAAACCCTGGCTGGCCGTGGTTATCGGCTGATGGTGCCAGTGCTGAGCGTCGAAGCCTCGCCGGCCGAGATGTTCCCGCGCACTGGAGTTGCGACTCATCAAAGTGGGGCGGCGGAAGAACAGCTGAGGTTGGAAACCTCCCGCCTGACGGGCACGAAGGTCTCGCACTATCGCGTGCTGGAAGTGATCGGCGGCGGAGGCATGGGGCTGGTCTACAAGGCCGAAGACCTCAAACTGGGCAGGCAGGTGGCGTTGAAGTTCCTGCCGGAAGAGTTGGCAACGGATGCGGACGCGTTGCAACGCTTCGAGCGGGAAGCGCAGACGGCTTCCTTGCTGAACCATCCCAATATCTGCACCATCTATGAAGTCGAAGAGCATGAATGCAAGCCCTTCATTGTGATGGAACTGTTGGAGGGCGAGACGCTGCGCGATCATCTGTCTCGCGCCGGCGATGCTCAGAAAGCGTTGCCGCTGGAGCAACTGCTGAATATCGGACTGCAGATATCTGCGGCGCTTCAGGCGGCACACGGGAAGGGCATTATTCACCGTGACATCAAGCCGGCCAACATTTTTCTGACAGATTCCGGGCAGGTCAAGATTCTGGACTTCGGGGTTGCGAAGCAGACGACGGCTGCGGAAGAGGCTGCCGGATCCAAAGACGAATCTGATAAGAAAGTTGAGGCCGGGAATCTTCCGGTCACAGATATTGCGGCCATCGATCGCAGTGTGACGCGCACTGGCGCGACCATGGGCACAACCGGCTACATGTCGCCAGAACAAGTTCGCGGCGAGAAGCTGGACACCCGCACCGACCTGTTCTCGCTTGGCTTGATTCTCTACGAGATGGCCACCGGCCAGCGCGCTTTCACCGGCGACAGTGCGAGGACGGTGCACGACGCGATCCTCCATCAGTCACCGGTTGCGGTTCACGACCTCAATTCCAAACTCCCGCCCGAACTGGAAAGAATCATCGACAAGGCGCTGGAAAAAGACCGCGAGCTCAGATATCAGGCAGCCGGGGATCTACGTGCCGACCTGCAAGCAATCAGTCCCGAAGAGCGAGCGGTGGCGCGCGGGCCATTGCCGCGCCAGTGGAAGGTGCTGGCCACTGTGGCGCTGATGGTCCTCTTCGCCCTCGTCGCAGTTGGCCGCTACCTGTACTCCCATCGCGCTGGCAAGCTCACCGAAAAAGACACAATCATCATTGCGGACTTCGACAACACCACTCGTGATCCGGTATTCGACGACGGGTTGAGCACGGCGTTGGGCTTCTACCTGGACCAATCACCCTTCTTCAGCCGCCTGTCGGGTCGCAAACTGAATGCGGCCTTGAAGTTATTGAACTATACGCCCCCGAAAAGCGTTGTTGAGGAACGCCTGCCGCTTGCCTGGGCGCGTGAGGTTTGCCTGCGTACCAACAGCAAGGCGATGCTCACGGGGAGCATCGAGGACGTCGGAAATCGATACCGAGTTGAAATCAAGGCGATGAACTGCCAGACCGGAGCAACGATGGCTACCGCAGCGGCAGAAGCGGACAATCGCGATTGCGTCATGGCCGCGTTGGGGCAGGCGGGTGCCACCCTCAGAGAAGAGTTGGGAGAGCCGTCCGCGCTGCGAAAGCGCTTCAACACCCCACCCGAGCGGGCCCTGACCTCATCTCCCGAAGCCTTGCAGGCCTACCTGCAAGGGGATGCAGCCAATGGGCAGGACGCCATCACTTACTTGAATCGGGCCACTGAGCTGGATCCCGGATTTGCCGAGCCATTCTATAACCTCGGAGGCTCTTACAGCGGTCTAGGTTCCGACGCCCTCGCTACAGGCGCTTGGAAGAAGTACTACGAACTGCGTGCCAGGCTGACCCAGCGCCGAAGATTGCTCGCCGAAGGCCTCTACTACTTCGCGGTCACGGGGGAGTTGGAGAAGTACATCGAGACTCAAAAGCAGACGGTGAAAGACTATCCAGTTCCGATGGATGGTGAGGGGCCGCACTATGCCTTGAGTATGACCTATTACAGCCTGGGAAAACACGAGGAAGCCCTGGCTGAAGCCCGGGAACAAGTGCGAACGGATCCAGACGATTATTGGGCTTACCTGGCCCTCCTCCGAGTCTATTGTGCGCTGGATCGCTTCAACGATGCCAAATCGACGTTCGACGACGCGGGAGCACGCCACCTGGACGGCCCCGATCTACGCGTTTCCCGATACGTGGTGGCCTTTGCCGAGGGCGACACCAAGAGCATGGAGGAGCAGGTGGCATGGGCAAAGGGCAAGGCCGACGGCGAAAATCGTTTGCTCTCCGCTGCTTCCGATACTGAGGCTTACTATGGTCGCTTTGCCAGGGCGCGCGAACTCACTCGCCAAGCCGTCGACTCTGCGCGGAAGGCCGGTGAGACCGAAGCCGCCGCGGCTTGGGAGGGTCAGGGGGCTTTGCGCGAGGCCGAGGTTGGCAACGTAAGCCGCGCCCAGCAGATGGCCGCCCAGAGTCTTTCCCTGGCCGATCCTTACGACATGAAAGCGCTCGCCGCCCTTACCTTGTCTGCTGCCGGCGACTCGGTACAGGCGCAGAAGCTGGCAGACCAGATCGATCGCGAACGACCGCTGGATACGATTGTTAAATATTACTGGTTGCCTGTGATTAGGGCCCAAATCGAGATGACCGCCGTGAAACCGGACAAGGGACTTCAGGGACTGGCGATAACTGCTCCTTATGACTTGGGTTCGCCGGGTTTCAAGCAGGAACCTTTCGGGAACCTCTACCCTATCTACGTGCGAGGGAAGGCCTACCTGCAAGCGGGTCACGGACAGCAGGCGGCTGCGGAATTCCAGGAGATCCTTGACCACCACGGACTGGTAAGCAACTTTGTCATCGGCGCTCTGGCTCATCTGCAACTCGGGCGCGCGCAAGTGATGATGGGCGACAAGGCCTCCGCCCACAAGTCCTATCAGGATTTTCTCACCCTCTGGAAAGACGCCGACCCTGACATTCCCATCTATGGGCAAGCCAAAGCCGAATACGCTCGGTTGCGGTAGTCGTTCACATCCGTCGGATTGTCGTCGGACTGCTTTTCGCCGCCTACACCGTCTCGGCCAGGGACATTACCAGTTCGCGCTCGCGGGGGCCGTCCAGTTCGATCAGGACAACGCGCTGCCACGTTCCCAGAAGAAGCAGGCCGGCTTCCACGGCCAGGTTCACCGAGGTGCCAATCATCGCCGAGAGGATGTGATCGGGAACATGCTCGGGATTGTGCTCGTGGCGATAGTCGAGCTTGGGCACCATGATCTCGAAGGCATCGAGCATGTCGAGATCGGTGCCGGGATCGAGGTCGGCGGTGGTGAGCGCCGCGGTGGTGTGCAGAAGGTTCAGGTGGCAGATGCCGGTCTTGTCGGCATAGTGCTTCCACAGGATGGCTTCCAGCCGCTGCGTGATGTCGATGACCTCGCGCTTCTTGTGCGTTTTGATCGCAAGACGATGCATGCCTCACCTATTCTTCCGCTCCGGCGCCGGCGTGAACAGCTCCAGACGGACGCGCCAGGAGACCGACTGCCCGGGCTGGAGCAGCACCATGCCGGTGTCCGCCGTTCCCCAATCCTGATTGTAAGGATCAGGTAAATTGAACTGCGGCTCAATAGCAACAAAATTCTTCAGTGGCGGAGCGTATACCTGGATGGACTTGATCTGGGGGGAAAGGGTCATCAGCCGCAGACCGTATTTCGCCGCCGGATCAATCAGCTCGGAAAGGGTGCGGCCCTGGCTGTCGTAGTCCAGGGGCGAGAAGTTGTCATCCAGGTACTGCGTCCCCAATGGCCGTCCACCAGGCGCCGAGAAGTCGTACGCGCTTCCCTGCACCGCAGCGCGCTGTCCGGTGGTAAAGGTGTCGTCATAGTTGTTCATCACGGCGCGCGTGCGGCTGGGCAAATGAAGTCTGACTTGTGGGCGATCGCCACTGGGCAGCACGAAGTATGGATGCCAGCCAATGCCCATGGGAAGCGGGTCGTGGCCGACGTTGGTGGCCGTGACCGTCATCTGGAAAGCGTCGCGGCTCAACCTGGTTTCGATGCTCACGTCAGTGTCCGACAGCCAATGACCGCCAAAGTTGCCGGCGTGCAAGATGGCGGAGACGGCGGATTCATCGCGACCGTTCTTGACGGATATATCTTGAAATTGCGATTGCCGCATCAGGCCGTGAATCGAATGCTTCTCCGCTCCGGGATGGTTGCCGCTCCAGTTGGCGGGCAGCGTGACCGTCTTGCCGGCCACGGTCGCGAGAATGGTCTTGCCGTCGGCGGAAAGCTGGCCGCGAATCCGATTGGCGTACGGCAGCAGAATGGCTGCGCCGATCTTGAAGATTTCGTTGCCGAACGCGTCGTCACCCTTGGTCAGAAGTTGCTGTGCTTCGGGCAGCGGCGGCGAGTTCAGCAGATCAATCTTGCCTTTGCCCGGCAGATAGGCGGTGATCTGAAGAACGGCCATGCCGCGGCCCGGAAGCACGGTAGCTTCCAGGAACTGCGGCTTACCGCGATCAGCGACGGCCGGCCGATGAAGCGTGACCACCGGCTCTCCGCCAATCAAAATCGCGGGCGAAGGCTCGGTGGCATGTTGGTTCTGAGCGACGGCTTGTCCTGTCGCCGCTACCGCCAAGCCGATCACGATGGCGACCTTGAACCATTTGCCATACTGTTCGCCGGGATTCACAGTCGGGATCCTGAGTTGTATCGACATGACAGATCATCGGGACTCAAATCCGCCGAATCACGCGGCGGTCCGAAAGAGATGATAGCAGCCAACCGGAGTGTCGCCGTGCTCTTGCCAGGCAGAACTTGGGCGAGCCCATTCACCAATCGCAGAAAGGGTGAGCAACGTCAGTCAGACGAAAGCGACTATGGGACAGGCGGCGCAACATTTCACCGATGCGCAGGCGGCTGGCAACTGCCCTCGGCCATTCATCTATTAGGACAACACTTTTGCTTTGGAGGCTGTTGAACCTGCTGCAAGCGGTGCAATCGCAGTAGGCTGCACGTTACGGGGTCGTTGGGCGTGCCCCTGTCAGCGGGGTTGAGAAAGCGAGGTACTTCAGCACGCCCTAGGAAGAGGCAAGAACTTCATCCAGCGAAAGCTTCTTTGAGGTAACCTGTTTCCGCCGTTCGGCAAGGGCCGACTGGATGAAAGTCACTTCGCGGCCCAATATCTCCGTGGCTTCGCGGCACAGCTCGGGCTGAGCGCGCATTAAACTCACGAAATCTTCCTGGGCCACGCGTATCGCCTCTGCTTCGGTAACGGCTACGGCGGTCAAGCAGTATGTATGTCCGGTAAAGGTTGAAGGTAGGCCCAGCAGCGAACCCGCGGTAAACAGCCGGTCGAGATTGGGCAAGCCATTCACACTCATACAAACTTTACCGCTCAGCACGAGAAATACGCCGCTGTTGTTGTCGTCCTCCCGAAACAGTACCTGGTCGGGGAGAAAACGCTGGTTACTTCCGAGCCGTTGGATCTCACTCTTCAACTCGGGAGAGACCTTGAGAATGATGCACTGGGATCCCACATGTGTCATGGAACACTTATGCCAAAACACCGCCCACATTTGCTGTGACCGCAATCACACGGAGGTGTGAGACAAAACCAAGAGAGGGTGGAGCGCAGCTTCAGCCTTGCAGTTGCCGCCGGAAAGCGGAATCGGCCCGAGCTGCCGGAGGGGCGAAGGAATCGAAACAGGCAGGCGGGGAGTGCTCGCGCCTCCCGCCTGCCCTGGATCAACACGCCAGTAACGTTGCGTTGCAATCAACGCTTTGACGCTCTGTTAGAAGCCTTACCGCTTCTTGCCACCCTTTTTCGCCTTGGGCTTAGCTTTTGACTTGGGTTTGGCTTTCGCCTTGGGCTTGGCTTTCGCCTTGGGTTTGGCTTTGGTCTTCGGCTTGGCCATGGCCTTCTTAGGCTTTGCTTTCGCCTTCGATTTTGCCTTGGTTTTGGGCGCGGGCTTGGCCTTCGCCACGACCGCCGCCTTGGCCTTCGGCTTCGGCTTAGGCTTTGATTTTGGCTTTGCCCCGGTCTGGGCCGTAGTTCTGGCCGTTGATCCGAAGCCCGAGCCTACATGAATGGTATGTACCGCATCTGCTGGCCCGGCCGTGGAGCAGGGAGTTCCTGGACTGGAGGTGTTATACGGCAGCTCGGCATCCACGGTATCAGCAGTGTATGGCCCATACGAGGAGCCGCCTGACCATTCGAAGGTTTCGTCCTCCAGGTCGGGAAAAGTGCCAGCCGGGGTTGCGGTTCCAAAGCAAACGGTGCAATTGGATGAGACGTCAAAAGTGATTGTGCCTGCGGAGACTGTCTTCCCTTCAGCAGGCGGAATGTCGATGATGGTGTTGGTTGGCATGTACAAATCTCCTTCGTCGTGCGCATCAGTGGCGCGATTTATCTACTACTGCTGGTGAACCTGGGATCGGATATGAGTGCTGTCAATTCTGGATCGCCTCTCAACTGATCGAGCGCGAAGCCTTTCTGTACCGCCTTTTGCATCTCAGATATCGCCTGACCGCGTTTGCCTAAGAAGTTCATAGGCCTTGGCAACGTCAGCCAGAACGCTCGGGGTCGTCCGGAGCCAGAGCCAGCGCTGTTTGAATCCGCGATTCGGCCTCCGAAGTTAGACCATAGTGCGCGTTCAGCACGGCCAGCTCGGCCTGCGCCTCGGCATCCTGAGGTTTCATCTTGACCTCTTGTTCAAGCAGAGTCAACATTCGCCGGCGTGCGGCTTCCGCCTTGTCTTTGTTGTTCAGCCACTCGTACGCAAGTACAAGATTATTCCACACCGTGTAGTCGTGGTCATTGAACTTGAGAGCATTCTCGGTTGACGAAACTGACTCACCGTAACGCTGCTCTGTAAGGTAAAGAGCGCCTAGATTAGCATAAGCTTGGTAACTAGGGGTAAGTTCAATCGATTTCTTAAGCGCACGCTCGGCATCCGCTTGTAGCTTGGGATCACCGGAATCGAGATATGTGGCCCCCAGATTTAAGTACACCTGGGCATTGTCGGGCGTTAGCTCCAGGGCGTGCTGATATTGCTGGATGGCCTGCTGAAACTTTCCCTGGCGATCATAAAAATTACCCAGCTCATCGTAGGCGTCCCAGGAATCCGGACGCAAGGCAGCAGCCTTCTGCAGGGCAGCTTCCGCATCGGCCGTACGGCCGGAGTGCTCATAGGCATGGGCAAGGCCGTTGAGTGCGGCTGCGTCATGCGGGTCGATATCCAGGGCCTGCTGAAACTCCTGCAAGGCGAGGTCGTGATGGCCCAACGAATCGTGGATGCGACCCAGCGTGACGTGCACTGCGGGAATGCGGTTGTCGAGCTCGGCCGCCTTCTTGCAATTGGCCTGCGCTTCCGCCAGCCAGTTGGGATTTTGGTCGAGCCGATTCTTCAGCCGGTACGCCTCTCCCAGTTGCGCATATCCCAGGGCGAAGCGCGGATCGGTTTGCACCGAGTTCTGCAAGGACTGGATGGCGAGGTCGAGATTGCCGGGCTTGTCGTAACGTTGCATGTAGCCGAGGGCTTTTAAGTAGTCCTCATAGGCAGCAGGATTGACCGAACCGCCCGTCCCGCGGATCATGTCGGCAGTTACGGATATGTTCATCAGCCGGGCAAGCTTGGCCACCGCTTCGTCTTGCAGCGTCGCCAGATCTCCGGCCTGGTCTTCCACATCAACCGAACCGATTTGCCGCAGGTTCTTGGTGTCGATCAGGTCCATATTGAGACGAACATCCGAGCCCTCTCGCGATATCGTCGCCCTTGACAACCAAGGTGGCGCCCAGCTCGCGCAGCGCTGCAGCAGGATCCGTCACCTTCAGCCGTCGCACTTCGCTGCTCGGAATCACCCACAAGGACTGCTTGCCCAGCTCCAGGTTCGATAGCTTCCCGGAAAGCGAATCAACCACTCCTTCCACCATGGCTTCGTTCTCTGGATTGTTGCCAATGTTGTCGAAGGGCAGGACTGCGATGTGCTTCTGGCCCCTCGTAAAGAAGGCGACTTGCAGACGCTCGCTAATCGGCGGCAGCCAGAGAACAACGGAAAGCAACAGGAGAATGACCGCGGCGATCGCGATCGAGCGGCCCCAAACGTGGGTAGACTTCTGTGGGCAGCGCCCAGGCGGAGCGCGACGCCTCTTGCCGCGATTCGCGCAGCGCCTTGAGCTGGTCACTTCGTCGCCGGCCGCTGGACGGCGGGGTTATCCCGGCTCGGGCCAGCGCAGTCTTCGCCTCCTCCAAATCCCGTAACAGCTCGGAACACGATTGATACCGCTTTAATCGGATCTTTCGACAGGCATCGATACACGATGTTCTGGACTTCCAGCGGAACGCCGTCGAGCGGCGGAGGCGCTTCATTGACGATGGCCATGAAGGTCGCAGCCATGTTCTCCCGCTGAAATGGATTGCCACCGATCAGCGCTTCCATCAGGGTGACGCCCAGCGCCCAGATATCGCTGCGCTGGTCGGCCGTCGAACCCGTGGCCTGCTCCGGCGATATGTAGCTCAAAGTGCCGACCGCGCCGTGCGTCAGCGTTTGTGTTGCCTCGTTGATGTGGGCCAGCCCGAAGTCAACGATCTTCGCGTCGCCGTGAGCGGTAAGCATCACGTTGGAAGGCTTTATATCGCGATGGACAATGTTGCGGGAATGCGCCTCCTCCAAACCTTTCGCAATCTGGATTGCAATTTCGACGACTTCCGACACCGATAACGGATGAGACCCCATGCTTATCCGGTCGGCCAGCGATTGGCCTTCATAGAAGGCCATGACAATATATGTGCGGCCGTCGGAGGTCTCTTCGATTCCGTGAATCACGCCGATATTGGGATGGTCCAGCGATGAGGCGATGCGCGCCTCCTTCAGGAAACGCTCTTTATCCAGTTCGCTGGCATTCAGTCCGGGAGGAAGGAATTTCAGGGCGACCGTGCGTTCCAGCTTGCGATCGCGGGCCTTGTAAACCACGCCCATGCCGCCCGCACCGATCCGACCGAGGATCTCGTAGTTGGTTCCTACAAGATCGCCAACCGACAGTGCGCTGTTGGATGGGGCCATTGCATCATCCCGCGTTAGCACTCGGGCGTTGAGTTAGGAAGAGTAGCCGAGTGGCGCCAAATTTGGCTTTGATGATAAGGCTTGCGACCTTCGCGAGCAAGAAAACTGCACCGTCGCCCTCGCCGAGACAACCGATCAAACGAGCCGCAAAGCGGCGGAGGCGCATTTTAGCCCGGGGCGCAAGAGCTGCTACGAAACTCAGGTCCAGAATTGGTCGGTGGACCAAGGCGATCCGACTAGGCGATGAAAACAGCCGCAACGCGGCGGCATGATGTTAGGCGGGGGGCGTCAGCCCCCGCTCTAGTAGGGAATCATGCGAGCCGCAGGGCGGCGACACGAGTTTCGTAACAGTCTCGTAAGCCCTCGGTGACGTGGGGAAATGCTGCGAGCTGCGTAGCCAGCTTCCCCAAGCCGCGCCTTCACGCGGATTGGGGTGGGAGCGCGGCGACAGGATTCTCACACAGCGCCCTAAAGCACTTCCGGCGGCCTTCCCTGCCGTTCTGCCGTCGCCATCTCTCTTTCGGCTTGTTCCATCGCCTGCCGCGGATCGCGGCCGGTCACCGCCTTGTACCACGCAGGATGATGCGTCCAGGCCCAGGCTTCGCTGACCGTTCCGCGCGTCATCGCCTGAATCGTTCCCGGCTCGCCAAAGGTGCTGAGGTAAATGTGGAAGAAGATGCCGAACAGCATGATCAGCGCCGAGATGTCGTGAATGACATATGCGATGCGACACCAGGATGCGCCCGAAGGTCGTCGGGAAACCACATCATCACGCCGGTAATGACGTAGGCGATGGAGCCGCAGACGATTTCCCAGAACATCAGCTTCTGGCCGCCGTTAAAGAAGCCGGTCTCCGGCGATTCCGTCGAATCGCTGCGAATAACGTACTCCCTGATGTTCTTCATCCAGCGCGAATCGCCCGGCGTCCATCTCATCACCCCCAGCCAGTTGATCGCCTGCAGCGCAAAGAAGAAGACGAAGCCGATGCCGAACCAGGGATGCAGGAAACGCGTCATCGCTCCGCCGCCAAATAGCGGCGTGAAGAAGCGGAAGATCCAGGGCAGATAAATACCGAATCCCGACAGCAGCGCCAGAAAGAAGAAGATGCCGACCATCCAATGCAGAAAACGCGTGTACACCGGATGACGCAGCAGCTCGCCGACATAGACCACGGTCTTGCCCAGGCGATCGATGGCGTTGGGACGATGAATAAAACGATCGGCTGAAGTCGCCATCTAGTTCTCCCTTCCCGCTGATCCGGCGGCACGATTTCTTTCACCGGCGGAGTCGGCTGCGTGCGCAACGGGCCTTCGAAAACGTAATGCATCACCACGCCGACAAAGCCCAGCATCGCGCCGAACAGGCCAATCGGCTTGAACCAGTCTTTCCAGATGGTGAACGCCTGCGAAATGCGCGGCTCTTGCGGCAGGCCGCCGTAGGCTTCGGTCTTGTTGATGTTGTGCAGAACGTAGATGACGCTGGTGCCGCCGATCGTCGGCGGATCGTAGACCCCGGCTTCCTTGAAGCCCGAAACTTCGCGCAGTTGCGTGGCCCGCTTCTCGGCCAGAAACTTCATGTCGTCCTTGGTGCCGAAGTGCAGGCAGCCCGTCGGACACGCCTTGATGCACGCGGGCTCCAGACCCGCTCCCACTCGGTCCGAGCACAGCGTGCACTTGTAAACCTTCTTGGTATTGGGATCGTACTTCGGGATATTGAATGGGCAGCCGGAGACGCAGAACTGGCAGCCAATGCAGTTCTCCTGCTGGAAATCGACGATGCCGTTTTCGTACTGCACGATGGCGCCGTCGGCGGGACACGCATGCAGGCAGCCGGGATCGGCGCAGTGCATGCACTGATGCTTGCGCATCAGCCAGGCGAAGCTGCCGTCGGAGTGCTCATCCTCGTTGAACTTGATCAGGTTCCAGTAGTTCCATTCCGTGTCCGGCATGGTCTGGTAGGTGTTGTCGAAGTAGGTCTCGCGGAACGGCATGTCGTTCCACTCCACGCACGCTACTTCGCAGGCCTTGCAGCCGATGCAGGTGGTGGTGTCGATCAGCTTGCAGACCTTGTCCTCGCGCTGTGTTCCCGCGCCCGCGATCGGTCCAGGATGGCCCGAGATTTGCTGGATTCGTAATGTGCCGCGATCACTCATCTCACGCCCTCCTTAACGAGATCCCCTCTTGTTCGCTGGCTTTGAAGGAGCGCACCTTTGGGTGCGCCGATAAAGCCCACAACCAACCCGGCTTTAGCCGCTGAGGGAACGACCTTCAGCGGCCCACGCGCATTCCATTAGGAGCCCGATACGCGTTCCATATGAATTGTCATCACGACGAGGGCTTCAGCCCGAGGAGGGATCTGCTTTTCGTCCGCAGTGTAGACCATGCTCGCACGAAAATCAGATCCCTCGTCGGCCTAAAGGCCTCCTCGTGATGACAATAACGAGGCCTAAAGGCGCGACGCTGATAGCAGTCGCTGCCCCCACCTCACACTTTCTCCAGCTTCACCAGGAATCCCTTGAACTCCGGCGTGTAGGCATTGGGATCGATGGCCGTCGGCGTCAGCCGATTCGTCGGCATCAGCGAAGTCCTGCCTTCGCTCTCGGAGATCCCCTTGTAGCCCCAATGAATCGGAATACCGATCTGGTACGTCTTCTTGCCGTCCACCATCATGGGCTTGATGCGCTTGGTCACCATCGCCTTGGCGATGTAGTCGGCGCGAATGCTGCTGACTTTCACCTTCTCGCCGCCGCGAATGCCCATCTGGTCGGCCAGTTCCGCCGGAATCTCCACGAACGGCTCCGGCACCAGCTCCACATTCATGGGATTGTTCTTCGTCCAGTAGTGATAGTGCTCGGTCAGCCGGTAGGTCGTGCAGACGATGTTGTAGCCCTCGCCCGGCTTGGCGTACTTGTCCATATCCGTCTTGAAGGTCTTCGCCAGCGGATTGCGTCGACTGTTGCGGATGCAGCAGATTCGCAACCGGGCTTTCAATCGGCTCGTAGTACTCGGGAATCGGACCATCGGCCATTGCGCCCAGCGGAACAAAAAGGCGTCCCACGCCCTCCGGATTCATGATGAACGGCCCCATGTGCTCTTCCGGCTTGGAATCGGGCTTGAAGTCGGGAACGTCGTTGCCCACCCACTTGTCCGTGGCCGCATTCCACCACACCTGCCGCCGCGTGGGATCGTAGGGCTTGCCGGTGAGATCGCAGGAGGCGCGGTTGTACAGCACGCGCCGATTCGCCGGCCACGACCAGCCCCAGTTCGGATAGATACCCAGACCGGAAGGATCGTCGGTGCCACGGCGTTGCATCATCGGGCCAGCTTCCGTCCACGAGCCGCAATACAGCCAGTTGCCCGACGAGGTCGTACCGTCGTCGCGCAGCGCGGCGAACCCCGGCAATTGCTGTCCGGCTTTCAGCGAAAGATTCGTCTTCTCGTCGCTGATATCGGTCAGCGCCTTGCCGTTGATCTCCTTCGCCACCTCGGCCAGCGACGGACTCGTCGGAATGGTGTAGCTCCACGTCACGTTCACGATGGGATCGGGGAACTTGCCGCCGTCTTTCTTGTAGAGCTCGCGGACCCGCAGGAAGATTTGCGACAGGATGTCCTGATCCAGACGGCACGCGCCCGGAGTGGGCAGCGCGGCGTACTTCCATTGCAGCCAGCGCGCCGAATTCACAAACGTCCCATCCTTCTCCGCGAATCCCGCGCCCGGCAGCTGATACACCGTGGTGTTGATCTGCTTCATCTCCTCCGGCGTGGTGCCCGGCGCCTGCCAGAAGGCGCTGGTCTCGTCGGGATAGATTTCGCACACCACCAGGAAGTCGGCCTTCTTCAGCGCATCGATGTTCTTCTTCGAATCCGGACCGATCATCACCCCGTTCATGCCGAAGGCGAAGACGCCTTTCACTTTGCCTTCGTACATGTCGTTCCAGTTTTGGACCCAGGAATAGTTGCGGTCGATCTTGGGCAGCCAGTTAAAGCGAAATCGTTGTCCTTGGTCGCCGCCGGCCCATACATCGCCTTCAGGAACGAAACCATGAACTTGGGCGTGTTCGACCAGTAGTTGAACGACTCCCAGTCGCCCGGTTTCGATGGCTTCGGGGTTACGCGGTCGAGAAACGTCTTCAGGTCCTTGTCGGCAGGGTTCGGCATCTTCAAATAGCCCGGCAGGATGTCGAAAATGCCGGCCATGTCGGTCGCGCCCTGAATGTTGGAGTGTCCGCGCAGCGCATTCACGCCGCCGCCGGCGCGTCCCACGTTGCCCATCAGCAACTGCAGCACGCACGCGGCGCGAATGACCTGCGTGCCGTTGCTGTGCTGCGTCCAGCCGACCGCGTAGATGACGGTCGCAACCTTCTTCATGTCTCCGTCTTTGCGGACGGAGGTGTACAGGTCCCACGCTTTCAGCAGCTGCTCCTGCGGAATGCCGGTGATGCTCGCCACCATCTCCGGCGTGTAGCGGGAGTACTGCTGCTTCAGCAGCTGATAGACGCAGCGCGGATGTTGCAGCGAGAGATCGTAGGCAACATTCGGCGGCAGCGACTGGAGGAGGAGGTGCAGCGCCGGCCACGGCTTTCGCGCCCGCCGGTCCGCCGCCTGATGGCCCTGCCCTTCAGCAGCGTTGCTGCGCTTTGCTGCCCTGCGGAGGACTATTCTGGCCGCGCTGCGGCATCGCCGCAGCCTTGCCGTGGCTTTCCTGTCCGGCGGTCGCTTCCGATCCCGGCAGCTACAACGGCTTTGCCCGTCTCGTTGCCGCCCTCTTCATAATTCCAGGTCGCCTTGTCGTAGCTCTTGGTCGTCGGCGTTGAAGCCGGAGAACAAGCCGTCTTCCGGCAGCTTGAATCCGTCTTTGACGACGAACGCCGCGTTGGTGTAGTTGACCAGATACTCGTGCGCCACGCGGTTGTTCTGGATGGCGTAATAGATCAGGCCGCCGAGAAACGCCAGGTCGCTGCCGGCGCGAATTTGACAGAAAATATCGGCCTGCGACGCCGTGCGCGTGAAGCGCGGATCGACCACGATCATCTTGGCGTTGCGGTTGCGCTTGGCCTCGACCGGCCACTTGAATCCGCAGGGATGGTTCTCGGCTGGATTCCCGCCCATGATCAGCATCATGTCGGTGTTCTTCATGTCGACCCAGCCATTGGTCATGGCCCCGCGCCCGAAAGTTGGTCCCAAACTTGAGACCGTGGGGCCGTGTCAAACCCGCGCCTGGTTTTCCAGGCGCACCACCCCCATAGCCCGCATCGCTTTCACGACCAGGTAATTGAACTCATTGGTATCGGTGCAGCCGCCGCTAAAGAACAGCGATTCGCAGCGGTTGACCGTATTGCCCTTCGCGTCGGTCTCCATGAAGCCGGCGTCGCGCGTCTTCTTGGTCCAGACCGCGATCTCCTCGATGGCCTGGTCCCACGAGATGTCCTCCCAGTGGTCCGAGCCCGGGCGTCGTACTCTCGGGTACAGAATGCGGCGGTCGTTCTGGATGTCCTGCTGCAGCGACGAGCCTTTGGGACAAAGCGTGCCGCGATTGATGGGGTGATCGGGATCGCCTTCGACGTGCACCACCTGCGGCGTGACGTTCTTGGCCTTGTCGCCGATGGTGTGGATGATGACGCCGCAGCTCACCGCGCAATAGGGACAGGTGCTGCGCGTCTCCGTGGTGCGCGAAATCTTCAGCGCCTGGGCTTGGGCCAGCAGCGGCTCCGCATCGAAGCCAAATACGCTAATGCCAACCGCCCCCGCGATTCCACTCTTGAAGAATGCTCGTCTAGATAGCTCCATTGCCGCCTTCCAGAACAAGAGATTCGAAACTGTGAATGTATACAGGAGACAAACGTAAGCGCTGGAGAAGCGCCGAATCTAAGCATCGAGAAGTTTGCTCAGCGTGGTCCACATCTTCACCAGTCTGCCGTGACTACGGAGAATCTGTGCCAGACCCAAACAATGCGAATCGAGCCTATACCGTGGCACCGGCTCGCTGGTCAAATCGACTCAAAACGCGCGCGCCGATGCGGTTAGAATCGGATGTGGGATACTAAAATCCCATCAGATTTCGTCGGATTTTCTGGAATCCGTTCTCCACCGCCCACAAGTCGAGCGACGCCGTGGCGACCTCGTCCACCACAGGAACGGCATGGCCTTCCACGGTCAAGTCAACGCTCTTCAGATAAGAGTGACAAGTTTCGCAAGCCTCAACCCGCACGGCCGAGAATGCCTTCCGCCGTATAGCGCGGAAGCTTGGTGTGATCTTCCTCTCCGCAAACAGGACACAGCACCCGGCGGAACTCCCACTCCGTCGCGCAGAGCGAGCACACCAGAAAGCGCTTTCCGCCGTCGCCTTCAGGACGAAGGACCGCGACCTGAGGCTTCCCATCCGCATACCGGGCACGCCATGCCTGAGAATCCCGCCAAACTCGCCGCCGGTATCGCCGCCAGATGTTCAGCCAGCGGCTGTAAAAGAACGCGCGCGAAAAATGCATATCGCCCTGCGTCATCCGCGTCGCTTAGTCCGCAAGAAAGCGTTGAGAACCTGACGGCATTCTTCCGGTGACACTTTGCTAAAGCTCTGCGGCCTCCTGCGCCAGCTTTGGATGGGCCATTCGTCCGGACCAGCGAGAGCAGTTCCGGCAACTCTTCGCATCGCGATATCCAAATCAAGTCGGTCGCGAAACGGGCCATCAGGCGCCGGCGCCGGTCGCGACCGCAGCGCGTTCATATACCGGTCTTCTGAAATTCCAGGATTCGCCGATAGAAGCTCAGGACCTCGGCGGCGCCTGGATGGCGCACTGCGAGATCGAAGGCGCGCTCGATGCGCTTATTCCATTCGGGTTTCTTGGCCGGCATCATCGACGGCAATCACAACTCTCCAGTGGCACTGGCGACAGACAAATCCTCACATCACAAGCCGCCGAGTATAGCATCCGCCAGAACGGTATCCCTTATGCGAAGATAGAGTGCGAGCGATAGAACCGCACGGAGCACATGCAGGCCTCGACCTTTCGCAAGATATTCAAGGCATTTCATTATCGTGATTTTCGCCTGATGTGGATCGGTGCCTGCACTTCCAGCATCGGCACCTGGATGCAGATCGTGGCCCAGGGCTGGCTCATCTACCGCCTCAGCCACTCCGCCTTTCTGCTCGCCCTCGATCAGTTTCTCGGCGGCATTCCCATCTTTCTGTTCACGCTGATCGGCGGCGTGGTGGCCGACCGCATCGAGCGCCGCAAGGTTCTGCTGGCCTCGCAATACGTGCAGATGGCCAGTGCCGCGATCCTCACCGTCCTGGTTGCGACCGGCCTGGTTCACGTCTGGCATATCCTGTGCCTGTCGTTCGTCTCGGGCTTCGCGCAGGCGTTCGGCGGACCGGCTTACTCGGCGCTGATTCCCACCCTGGTCGACCGCGAGGACATGCCCAACGCCATCGCGCTGAATTCCATCCAGTTCAACCTGGCGGTGACCATCGGGCCAGCGCTCGCCGGCCAGGCTTTGGCGAAGCTGGGCGAGAAGTGGTGCTTCGGCCTGAACGCGCTTTCTTTTCTGGCGCCCGTCATTTCGCTGCTGCATGATCACGGACGCGCTTTCTGCCGGCGAGCACGACCGAGTCGATGTTCACCAGCCTGAAGCAGGGCATCAAGTTCGTCCGCAAGCAGCCCTCGATGGAGGCGCTGATCGTGCTGGCGTTCTGCATGACCGCGCTGGCCATGCCCATGCGCACCTACATTCCCGTGTTCGTCAAAGACATCTTTCATCGCGGCCCGGAAACCTACGGCAATCTGCTTTCCCTGATGGGCATCGGCTCCATCTGCGGCTCGCTGATGGTCGCGGGTTTGGGCAACATTCGCCACAAGGGACGATTCGCCATCACCATGCTGATCTGCCTGGGCGCGGCGATTGCCGGGTTCTCCCTTTCGAGATCGCTGCCGCTGAGCTATGCCATGCTGGTGATCGTGGGCGCTTCCATGATGGCGGTCTTCGCCACCGTGACTTCGCTGGTGCAGTTGATTACTACCAACGAAATGCGCGGACGCGTGATGAGCGTATACAACTGCGCCTTTCGCGGCGGCATGCCCATGGGAAACCTGCTGTCGGGATGGCTGGTTCCGATGTTTACCGCGCCCGTGGTGCTGAGCGTGAACGGACTGCTGCTGATTCTGATGGCGCTGTACTTTCTGCTGGTGCAGAGGCGAGTGGCCGCGCTGTGATGGCGCAGGCGACGACGGGGAACTACTGCACAGAGGCTTTCGACACGGGTTTAGAAGCCACTCGAGCTGCATGCTCGACTAAGCGCGATGGCGCGTTTGTATCAGGGCACGGCTTCAAGCCGTGCTGGCGTCAGGGCGGATGCGCGATTAGATGTTGGGCTCAACCCTGAGTGACCTCTGATGACGTTCAGGGGCTAAAGCCCTGATTCTTAATATGCTCGTGAGATCTTTAGGCACGACTAAAGGTCGTGCTTTCGACTGTTGGCAACGCCGGAACGATTTATGACGTTATGACCCCTAATCCGGTTTGGGCGACGCAGAACTGAAGTGGGTCACGGTCTTCTGCAATGAAGATTCGTCTTCTGCGTTGAAGCAAGCGCGCGAGCGATCAATCTGTTTCATCAGCCCGCAGAGCACCTTCCCCGGACCGACTTCGACGAAGGTCTGTGCACGCCCAGCCCAATCAGCCCGCGCATCGCCTTGTCCCACTGCACCGCGCCCGTCACCTGGCGGATAAGCGCGTCCCTGGCCTGCTCGGCGGTCGTGATCAGCGCCGCATCCACATTGCACATCACCGGAATCTCCGGTGCATGGAAGGTCAGCGCCTCCAGGTCTGCTGCCAGGCGGTCCTGCGCGGGCTGCATCAGGGGACAATGGAAGGGCGCGCTTACCGGCAGTATGATGGCTCGCTTTGCCCCGCTCTTTTTGGCCAACTCGGTAGCGCGCTCCACCGCAGCCTTGTTGCCGGAGATCACGGTCTGGTCCGGCGAGTTCAAATTGGCCGCGCAACAAATCTCTCCCTGGGCAGCCGCTTCGCATACTTGCTGTACCTTGTCCGCCGCCAGAGCCAGGACTGCGGCCATCGCGCCCACGCCAACCGGTACTGCCTCCTGCATGTATTTTCCGCGATTGCGGACCGTCCGCACCGCATCGGCAAATGCCAGCGTTCCCGCCGCCACATGCGCGGAATACTCGCCCAGACTGTGTCCCGCAACGTAGGCCGGCGTGATGCCCTTGGACTGCAACACCCGCCACGCCGCGACGGACACGGTGAGAATCGCCGGCTGCGTGATCTCGGTCAGCTTCAGTTGATCTTCCGGCCCTTCGAAGCACAGCTGCGAAAGTTTGTAACCCAGCGCGGCATCAGCCTCGTCGAAAGTCTCGCGCGCCACCGGATACATGGCGGCGAGTTCCTTGCCCATGCCAACTGACTGTGAGCCTTGTCCGGGAAAGAGGAATGCAACAGGAGAGGAATGTGGGGTCATGAAGTTGGACTTGAGGATCAGTCTATCCGGCCCATAGCTCGCAGCAACAAGTTGCCAAAAACGCTCTCGCGAAGAAAAACCGTGGCCCCGCAGCGCTCAGAGCCGGCAGCTTCACACCAACCCCGTGCCGACGGACTCAGCGTTGGCGGATTCGGTTGGGTGGTGATTCAGGTTTCGGCTGGCCGCGGCGATGCGCTCTTCGATCGTGTGATTCAGTTTGCTGTTGGCGTATTCCATCGCCACGCGGATCGCATTCTTGATGGCGTTGGAGTTCGACGAGCCGTGGCTCACGATGCAGACGCCTTTGATCCCCAGCAGCGGCGCGCCACCGTATTCGGAGTAGTCGAGGCGCTTCTTGAAATCCGCGAAAGCCTTGCGCGACAGCAGAAATCCTACCTGGCTGGTGATGGTCGCCTGTAGGGACTGCTTCAACAGGAACCGCACCGTCTCCACCATGCCCTCGGAAATCTTCAGCGCCACATTGCCTACGAAACCGTCGCACACCAGCACGTCGGCCTTGCCGTTGTACAGATCGCGGCCCTCGACATTGCCGACGAAATTCATGGGCAGCTCTTTGATCAGCTTGTAGGCTTCGCGCGTAAGGTCGTTGCCTTTGCTCTCTTCTTCGCCGATGGAGAGCAAACCAACGCGGGGATGCTCAGCGCTGGGGAAGCGTCCGGAAAAAATCGAGCGGAAATAAATGTCGCCCATGATGGCGAACTGCTGCAGGTTTTGCGGTTTGGAATCGACGTTGGCGCCTACGTCGATGAGGATTGTCGCCGTGCCTTGCGCGGTGGGAAAAACCGCAGCCAGGGCCGGACGATCGACGCCGGGAATGCGCGCCCAACACCATCTTGGCGGTGGCCATGGCAGCCCCGGTGTTGCCGGCGGTGACAAAGCCGTCAGCTTTGCCGTCGCGCACCAGCCGTAGACCAACCCGCAGCGAGGAGTCGCGCTTGCTGCGCACGGCATGCGCGGCCTTCTCCTGCATGCCAATGACTTCGCGCGCGCTGACGATGCTGATGGGCAGCCGCCGCCAGAAGCGGTGCAGATCCAGCTCGGCGCGGATGACTTCCTCTTTGCCGACCAGCACCACTTCCACGTCATAGTGGCGCGTGGCGAGAATGGCGCCTTCTACTTCGGGTTTGGGCGCTCGATCGGCGCCCATGGCGTCAACAGCAATGATGGTGGGCATGCTTGCCTGGCAGTTGCAACTTTCCGAGGCTACGGAAACCCGGGCTTACCGACGGTTCAGACTCCTGGCCGAGACGCGACCAAATCTCCACGGGAGACACGGGGCCGTTCCCCAATTTTTTCTCTGTGTCCTCAGTGCCTCTGTGGTGAAAATCCTAGCTGGTGGCTTCCTCGATCTCGATGACCTCGCGGCCCTTATAGTAGCCGCACTTAGCACACGCCCGATGCGGCAATTTGCGTTCGTGGCAGTTGGGACATTCGGACAAACCCGGCGCCGTCAGATGATCGTGGGCGCGGCGCTTGGAGGTGCGCGCCTGAGAATGGCGCCGTTTCGGATTAGGCATAAAAACCTCTCAACCAGACCGCCGGCACGGCGATCGAAACTTTAGAATTAGCTTTGCAGCTTCTTCTTGATCTCGCTCAGCGCATCCCAGCGGGGATCGCTCAGATGCTGTTCACAATGACATTGCTCGACATTCAGGTTGCGGCCGCACTGCGGACACAACCCTTTGCAATCTTCGCGGCACAAGGCCCTCACCGGCGTGGCCAGCAGCACCTGCTCCCGCAGAGCATCTTCCAACAGCAGGCCTTCGCCTTGATAATAGCCGATTTCGGTCTCCGCCTCGCTGATGGCGACCTCGTCAGCGCGCCGATCCACCCCTAGGGGACGGTAGATCAGGTCGAAAGCCTTATCCACATCATCGACTACGGGCTCCAGACAGCGAGCGCAACTGAACTCCAGATGCGCCTCCACCTTGCCCACCAGTCGGATATCTTCGACATCCTGATGATGGCCGCGATGCTCCACGATCAACTCGGCTCGGCCATCGCTGTGCAACACCCCAACCTGGCGAAAATCGGGCCCAAATTCGATGGCCCCAGGCTGATAGTTTTCGTCAAACTCCAGCTTTTGGAGTTCCAGTTCCCGAACACGAATCAGCATAGCAGCACCGGCCTCAGCCCGCATACAAATCCGCCCGCAATGCCCAGCGGCTGGAAATGGATTCAGCCGTTTCATCCCGCGCAGAACCCCCACGGGACAAACCCCGTATTGGCAGGCCAAGCTCCTGACGGGAAACGCTGGCAGGTACAGACGGGCGGGATCGCCCTAAGGCGAACTATAAGCATAAATTCACTTTAGGTCAGTGTCAAGGCAACTCCGGGCGGCGCAACCGCGACCTTCCCTCCTCACTCTCCCGCTTTTCCTTCCACCTTGCTTCCCGCCAAGCCTTATTCATGCCACCAGATTCATGCCACCAGAAGCAATCCAGGAATCTGCTAGACTCGGAAAAGTGGGCGGCGCCGCGCCCTCAACGAACCGAATTTCGTCCACTGTGTCGTCGCTGCCGGATTCCGGTACCGTGAACCACCAGGAGTCCTCGCAACGACGGCTTTTCCGCCTATGTCAGATTTCTTTACGATGTTATGACGAGTCAGCCGGTCGCCTCTTCCCAAGCCGCAACCTTGCTGGTCTACTCCGACTCCGAGGCCCTTCAGCTCATCGCATCCTCTGAATTCCAATCCCAGTGGAGAGCTCTAGCCCGCAAATGTCCATGGGGTACCGCCCTCCAGACTCCCGAGTTCGCATGCACCTGGTATCAGTGCTATGAGGAAGTCTATCGGCCCCTGATCCTGGTCCGTTACGCCCCCAGCGGAGAGATGGATGGACTGATGACTCTGGCTACGGACCGTTCCAGCGGCAAACTCACCTTCGCCGGTGCGCACCAGGCCGAGTACAACGTTTGGCTGGCCTTGCCCGGCGAGCAGACGTTCATCGTCGAAGCCCTGGGGCGTTTGCAGCAACTTGGGTTCTCGTCCTTGACCTTCACTTACCTCCCACCGGGCACACCGTTGGAATGGTTGCAGGCCGGTTGGAACCGCAGAATCACCATTCGCACTGTGCCCAAACCGCTTCTTGCCGTGGACAATACAGACTCCATCCGTGACTCACTCACCAAGAAAAAGAACCGGCGCCGGCTGGAAAAGCTCCAGGCCGACGGTCCTCTTAGTTATCAGGGACTGCGCACAGCAGATGAGTTGGATGCTTACTACCACGAACTTAGGGACTTCTATGACTTTCGCACGGGGGCCATCCACGGAAGCTGCCCATTTCGCGACGACCCCCACAAAGGGCCTTTCTATAGGGCTTTGATGGCCCAGCAAGGGCTGCTCCACGTCGGTGTCATGAAGGTTGGCCAACGAGCGGTTGCCGCGCATATTGGCATTCGCAATAAGAACGAGGTAATGGTGGTGTTGGTAGGACACTCGCCATTTCACGCTATCCACTCTCCCGGCAAGCTACATCTTTTGCAGCTTGGATTACTACTTCATGAGGAAGGATTCTCTAGTTTGGATCTTACTCCCGGAGGGGATGCGTATAAGGGAGACCGGGCAGACCGCTATGATGAAGCTTATGTGCTATCCGTATTTCTCGACAGAAAAACCTGGGTCCTACATAGAATCGCGTCAACTCTCCGGTCTATTGCGAAGACCATAGCCGAGTATTCTTCATCTCGATAAGGAGAAGCTCTCGCGCTGGCAGTCGGCTGCCGCCGATCCCATCCGCTGGTTGCGCTCCTTCTTCCGGTCGATTAAAGACAGAATCTGGAGCTCGACGGAGATGCGCTTTTACCGCGCGGAAACCAGCGTCGTTGAGACCCCCTGCGATGCTGAGGTGCGGCGGAACAATCTGCAGCATTTACTCTGCTACAAGCCCGCCAACCGAACCGGTCCCTCCCGGCAAGCCTTCCTGAGAGATGCTCTGGCCAGAATTGAGTCGGGGGTTCATGCCTATTCCGTTGTACATGGCGACGTGCTGGTTAACTACGCGTGGCTTACCTCGGTGATTGGCAGGTCTTTGGTTACTGAGGTGGAGCACTCCTATGAGTACCCGCCGCACTCGGTCTTGCTACAGCAGGTTTATACCCATCCATCCTATCGAGGACAAGGTCTTTGCTCGCGTACCTTGAAACAGATAGTGAACGATGAGGCGTCAGGCGGTAATGTTAAGTTCGTGTACGCCGCCGTTCCAGCCGGCAATCGGGCAGGCCAGCGGGCGCTGGAAACAGCCGGCTTTAGATATCAGGATAGTATTATTCGGAAGGTACGATTCGGGACCGCAACGGTCACAGTGGCAATGAATCCGCCTGAGGGTTGCGGCAATCACCATCATGCTGATTGCCGAGGACCTTGCTTCTAAAAGGATCAACTGATCCTCTCAGCGACTGAAATATCTATGAATGGGCTGCGGCGAATCAAACGGGCATTATTGGCGACCAATGGTCTTGGGACTGGCGCGCGTCATCGCGCGCAGTAATTGGCGCCGCCAGCGCCTCCTGATCCTGTGCTATCACGGCATCGCCATGGGCGAGGAACACGGGTCGCATCCGGAGATGTTCATGCCGCCTGCAATCTTCGCCCGCCGCATGGAAGCGCTGGCGCAGTCAGGATGCAAAGTGCTCGATCTGTCAGAGGCTTTGCGGCTTCTACAGACGGGACAACTCCCTGCACGAAGCGTGGCCATCACCTTCGACGACGGGTGGGCGGACTTCCCTCTCTATGCATTTCCAATCCTGCAAAAGCATGGGTTCCCAGCAACCGTGTATCTGACGACCTATTATTGTCTCTTCAGCCGTCCCTTGTTTCGTTTTGCCTTGTCACACATGATGTGGAAGCTAAAGTCGAAGGTCATGGAAAACCGTACCTTTCCCTGGCTACCGGAGCAGCTTGACTTAAGGACTGAAGCCAACCGAAACTTCATTCCTCTGGAAGATCGACGACTACGCCAAACAGCAGGACCTTTCCGGAAAACAAAAGGACGATCTGGCCGCAGCGTTTGCCGAGACTATAGGCTTCGACTACTCGAGCTTTTTGCAGGGAACGCCTTTTCCAGCTTATGAATCCGGAGGAGGTGGCAGCGATGGCCCGAGCAGGAGTCGACTTCCAACTACATACCCACCGGCACCGCACCCCGCTGGATCGGCTGCGATTTATCGGCGAAATCGAACAAAATCGTAGACCTCATTGCCGAGATGACGGGATCAAGGAACCACGTGCATTTCTGCTATCCCGAGTGGCGCCGTCCGTGACGACTTTCATCCCTTGGCTGAAAGAAGCTGGAGTGCAATCGGCTACGACCTGTGTCCACGACTTGGCGACACGTAGCAGCGACCCATTTCGTTTGCCCCGCTTGCTTGACCAGTACGGACTCGGCGACGAAGAGTTCGAAGCGTGGTTAACGGGACTCGCCGCCTTGATACCCAGGCGAAAGAGTGTTGCTTTGGACGTGGCGCCGGAATAAATCCTCGGCAACCTACTCTACCGAAGTCTGCCAAGCATACATCTGCGACGTGCAGCGACATCATTCGCCTAGTTTGGTTTGAGATTGGATGGATCCATGCTGACTCCAGCATGGATCCATCCAAAGGTTATTTAGCCATACTACTGTCCCAAAGTAGTGAAAGTTTCATCGTTGTATGCCGCCATATTCCCCAAGGAATCAGTTGTCAAAGGTCGCCAGTGATACGTTGTGTTCGGCGACAGCCCCGTGATAGTTACGGTTTCGTCGTAGATGTTGGGTATTCCCTGACTCAGCGCTAATTGGTCCGGGACTCCCGTCACGATCGTGGATTGATAGGGGTAACTGGCATTTAGCATCTGCAGGAAGCCAAAGTTGGGGAATGGCTGCATGCAGTATGGTGGCTGCGGGTTGTTGATATTGCAGGTGGGAGGAGTTGCGGTCCCATACCATACCTGCATCGTGGTGTTTGGCTTAAAGACATTAAGGTAAATTGTGGCGGTCGTAGCGGTAACAGTTACCGTGTTAGTGGAGTCGGAGAGATTGGGATCAATGTGGGCCACCTGGCCATTCTGGGCCGCCGTCCAGAAGAATTGAACTGGCGTGGTGTAGTCCGTCAGCGGTCCACTATAGGGATTCTGGGACGCCAGCACGGTTTCCACAGGCGGCTGCGTACCATCCGGGTTCGCGCCTGATCTCCACCGTACATAGTCGAAGCTCCACTTATAAACCTGGTTGTATTCCTTCACCGACCAGGTCCAGCCGCCATTACCTCCGAGGGTTTGACCACCGGCACTGTCCCACACATTGGAGAAAAGGTCATCTCCTTCGTTCAGATAAGTATTGTTACCGGTCTTGTACCAATACCACGCGTAGGCGGTAGCCACCAGGTCATTCAGTTCGGTGGCCTCATACAGAGTGCCTGGCAACGAGCTCAGGATTCTTCGGAAGATCATATGGATCGTAAGCCAAGTCATGCTGGTAGGAATATATTGGGTAGCCTCCCACCAGTCCAGAACCTTCTTGATCTCCAGAGGTATTCTGGCATCTGGGGTATTACCTTCAGCCAAATCGAGTTCGTAGTAGGTTATCAGAGCTTCCATGGCAAGACCGACCATAAACGGGTGAATATTATATTCCTGCTGGTTCGGGTTGCTGAAATTAAGGTTGTAGCTCTGATCGAGATAACCCAGCATGACATCAACCGCGCGCAGCATAAACGCCGTGTCTCGCTGGGCGCCAATGATTTCGTTGGCCAGACGGTCATCCATCATGTAGGCGCTCACCCGAACGCTTTCGGCGTAAACGCTTCCGCTAAACCAATAGATAGTATCCGGGGTTAAAGGCCAAGAGATTGACAGCGTCCTGGTAGGTAGGATCCCCCGTACGCATATAGTTCATGGCCAGACCCAAAGGGAAATTGGTTGGGCTCCTGGGCGAATCCGCCGGCGGTCCCGATATCGGTATCCTTGTAGGGTTCCATCGCAAGCTGGCCACAGCGCTGCCATATGGGCGGATCGTTCGTATTGTGATAGTTCAAAATGTTCCAGTCATAGTCCAGTACCTGCTGGTAGACACGCCCGCCGTCATAATTCCATGCTTCAAAATAAATGCCGGCTGGAATGTCCATCCATCCGGCGAAGTTACCGTTGTCGAGGCTCGGCCATGGATTGGTATCGGTAACGTTCGTGCACCAGAAATCCGCGTTGTCGCTGCCTGCGAGGAGCGTTCCAGTTGACCATGTTATTTTCCCAGGTGGTGCGACCGGGAATGGCGGGAAACGTAGTGGGAGGGGTTGCCGTAAAGGACGCGGTTGGCAAGCACCGTGAAATTGTAGGTCATGGCGGTGGCATTGCCCAGGTATTGCTCCGTTCAGCTGTCCCTGGAAGTTGGCAGCGAATTGATAGTGTCCGGGCACGGCCTGGGAATTTACCCGCAGTCGCACCGTCGAGTTGGTAGTGTAGAGCGTGCCGTTGGAACAGGCCTCGTTAGCGGGATTGTAGTCTCCGTCCCAGCCCGCCGGAGGGGGATTCGAGGGGGCGTCCAGGTCGCAAAGATACTGCGCGGTGATGCTATTGTCGGTGACCATCTGGCCAGTATCCAAGTTCGTGATAATGACGCTTCTGCATGAGCACGATGGCCTGCGCCGGTCCGCTCATCAGATTCGCCTGGGTTACAACATAAAGATCGTTACACTCGCGCGAACTCTTCGCGGTAGGAGTGCAGGCCGGCGATTGCGTGGGATCGCCTTGATAGACGTTCTGGCCTCCGATCGGCCACATGGTGAAGGCAAGAGGCCCGGTGGGGTCGTAGTCGGTAGTGACATTCGGAAGGCTAAAAGGAATGTAATACCGCCGCAACCTGCCGCCCGGGGCGAGCCACAAGCAGGAGTCGCAGGGCCGGGAAAAGTGGCCCAAACGTTACAGATCGGCCTGCCTTGACGTCATAGCAGCGCCCATAGTTCACCTGGCTGGCAACGTAATAGCCCCAGGTCGGGTAAATGCTATATTCCGGAAAATGATCCACTACCACGACATGGTTCGTCGTGTAGTCGTTCTGAACAATTTGCCGCGATGACGAATTGTCGTTGCCCTGGTAATCGAGGTCGTTTTCGATGATTACGATCGAGTTACCCGGGTGGACCGTCTGCCATTGGAAGGTGATCGAAACCCCATTCACAGGGTCATAAATGCCAGGAGCAGGAACGGTCACCACCACGGAACCCGGAATAATCTCACCGGGATTGACGGTGGCGGATAATGGCGTCGCTATTAATATCCCAAGGAACGAGAGCGCCAAGCAAAGCTTCAGGCGCCGCCAATAGGGTCTTGTTGCACATCTCCAGGGAAAAAGGGCACATCCGGATGTCATCTTCGAATCTCCTTACTCCTAAACGCGAGACTGTTGCAATGCGGCTGTTGAGCGCAGTCCGCTGGTGACTTCAAGACAGGGCGGTAGGAGTTATTCAAAGTATCCCTTTTCCAGGGCAGCGAAGGGCACAGGAAAGTACCTGTGGAATACACGAAAGTAACATCATTGGTAGTTACCTTTGGGTATCAAAGTAACTGTGCTGCGAGGAAACTGTGCCTATCCAAAGTGGTACTCAGTAAGGACACATAGCGATTTCCGGCGGAATTATTGGCGCTTGGGCGTCTCCGTAGTATGCGACGGAAGTTGGTCGAATTCCCGATTCGCTGCCAGCACTTCGTCAGCTACCGCCGCCGCTTCCACCGCCGGTTTTACGTCGTGGACGCGGACGATGTGAGCGCCGCCGCAGAATACTGGCTACCATCGCCGCAAGAGATCCGTACAGCCGCTCTGGGGGCGGCGCATCGTGCCCCAATCGCCTGCCTAGGGTGCGACCAATGAAGGATTTGCGCGAGGTCCCGGCCAACAACGGAAATCCTAGCCGCTCGCAACTCGCCAAGATGGGCCAGAAGGGGATAGTTCTCCTCGAAGTTCTTGCCGAAGCCAAAGCCGGGATCAATCACAATGCGGCTGGGTTGGACGCCACGCTCCATGGCAACCTGCAGACGACTCGCCAACTCATGTTCCACCAGCGAAATCAGGTTTGGGTCGGCTGGCAAACTCCGCCACTGGGCGGGCTTGCCGCGGGTGTGCATCAGCACGACGCCGCATCCCAGCTCAGCACAGGTCGAAGCCATCTGCGAATCCCACTGCAAGGCGCTGACGTCGTTGACAATCTCCGCGCCCGCGCCAACCGCCGCCCGGGCAACGGCTGCCTTGTAGGTGTCCACCGAGACCACGCGCGTCCGGACGTGCTCGCAGAATGCCTTCCAGCACCGGCATTACCCGGCGCAACTCTTCTTCGGCGCTGACCATTGGCTTGGCCGCGCCTTTAGGCTGTGTCTCTTCGCCGCCACATGGGCTCCCGGCCGTGTCGATTCTCCGCCAATGTCGAGAATGTCGGCGCCTTCCTCCAGCAAGCGCAAAGCGTGTTCAACGCCTTTCTGCGGGGGAAACGAAAGCTCCCTCCGTCGTAGAACGAGTCGGGAGTGACATTAACGATTCCCATGATGACAGTCCGCTCGCCCAACTCAAGGACGCGGGAGCGCAGTTGCCAGCGGTAGCGAGGTCGCATTCCGCGATTGTAACTGCCAAAGGAAGCGTCCCGGCGCAACCCGGTCCCGTGGTCGAACGATATCGTCAAAACTCAACGGAAATGGCTTGCCCGGTCGATGCTATGATCGGGGGAGTAGTGTTATGTTCCGGGTTCGTTATTTCGTGATACTGCTGATCGGGGTTGCCGCGCTCAATCCTGCAGTTGCGGGCAACAACCAGAAGCCGCAATCTGCCGCAAAATTCTCCCACGACATTCGCGCGATTCTTGACGATCCCGATAGCGCCCGCGGTTTCTGGGGAATCTACGCGGTCTCGCTCGACAGCGGTAAAACAATCTTCGCGCTGAACCAGGACAAGCTGTTCACCCCAGCGTCCAACGCCAAGCTTTTCACCACCGCCGCGGTTTTCGGCCTGATCGGTCCTGACTACCGCTTCAAGACCACAGTGGAAACTCTGGGCTCCCTGGACAAGTACGGCCGCTTGAACTCCGATCTCGTACTGGTGGGACGCGGCGATCCCAATCTTTCCGGTCGCGCCTTGCCTTACAACATGCACACCGAGCGCAAAGCACCGCCTATCCAGGTGCTCCAGGACTTGGCTGACCAGCTGGTGCAGCATGGCTTAAAGTACGTGGACGGCGACGTGGTGGCTGACGATTCGTATTTCGTCTGGGAGCGTTATGACGAGGGTTGGTCGCAGGATGACCTGGCGCGCGAGTGGGGTGCTCCGGTGTCGGCGCTCACCATCAATGACAACGTCATCTTCGTAAATATCATGCCCGCGGACCGGCCGGGCGAGCGCGCGTTTCTCAGCATCGCGCCTTTTCCGGAGTATTACAAGATCGATAATCGGGTGATGACGACGCCGCCAGGAAGCGGGCCGCGGACGGTTTCCATCAATCGCGAGCCTGGTTCCAATCAGCTGACGTTCTGGGGCAACATTCCCCAGGACGATCCCGGCTTCGGCGAGGCTTTGGCCATCGACGATCCCGCCGACTTCACCGTGCGTCTGTTTCGCCAGTTGCTGGAAGCAGCGCGGCATAACCATCTATGGGCGCTCGCGCACTCATCACACGGAGTTGGCTTCGACGCAGACCTTCAGTGTGACGTCCCTGGCATCGGGAGGCGGCGATGCCTCGCGGCCGCCGAATCTCTCCCCTTTGGTATTGGCCAGCTATCAGTCGCAGCCCGTCACCCAGGACTTGCGAGTGATCAATAAGGTCAGTCAGAATCTGCATGCTGAATTGATGCTGCGCCTGTTGGGCAAGGAAAAAGGAACATCCGGATCGATCGAAGCCGGACTGGAAGTGATGCGCGGCTTTCTGGTCAACGCCGGCATCAAACCCAACCAGTTTGTTTTCTACGATGGCTCGGGATTATCGCGCGAGGATTTAGTGACGCCGCAAGCGATTGTAAGCTTGCTGCAATACTGCCAGCGCCAATCCTGGGGACAGGCGTTTAACGATACCCTTCCCATCGCCGCTATTGATGGCTCGCTTGCCGATCGTTTCCACAATACCGCGGCAGCGGGGGCCGTTCACGCCAAGACCGGATCGCTGACTCACGTCTATTCGCTGGCCGGGTATGGCACCACGCAGTCGGGCGACCACATCGCCTTCTCGGTGATCACCAACAACAACAACATGCCCACCAAGAAGGCGCTGGATACGATTGACCGCATCGTCGTGCGCCTGATCGAAGACAAAAAGTAAGCGCGAACCGTCAGGGAAATGCTGATCAAGTCAAAGCGAAGTCCCTCAGCGGCTAAAGCCGCACTACTTTCGGGTAATTTACGGACGGCCTAAAGGCCGTCCCCTTCAACCTGAAGGCCGCCCCCTTCGAACTCCGACTTAATCAGAGCTTCCTTAGCAAGACCGTCAGAACGAGAACAGCATCTGCAGATCGATGCGGCGATTGGCGGAACCGGAGGAAAACGGCGCAGGGGCCAGGGCGTTCGAAGTGCCGAAGAGATTGCGAGCCGAGAATGCCGATGGGCGGCGCATAATTCACGTTGTTCAGCAGGTTGCGCGCGCTGACGCTGAAGGTCAGGTTGTATTTGTGATTGGTTTCGTTGCCAAAGGTAAACGGGCTGCCACCGCCGCCCGTCAGTCCGCGGCCTCCCAGGCCACCCGGACCACCGCCGCGACCACCACCACCGCCGGGGCCGCCGCCGGACGGCCCGCTTGAGGCGCCCTTTTCCAGCTTCGGTCCCAGTCCAAAGGTCTTGCTCAGCCGCAGATTGAGGGTGAACAGAGCCGGGCCAGCGCCATAGTTGATAGGCGCAATGGTCTGGCCGGGAAGCGGCACGGTGTTGAAGGTGCCGTAGGGCGTCACGTAAATTTTGCCGCCCGGCCCGGGCGTGGAGGCCAGTGCGGGGCGATCGTTGAAAATCGAGTCTCCGTTCAGGTCCTGCCCCACGACGATGTTAAAGGGCGCACCTGAGTCCGCAATCATGAATGGGCTGAGACGAAACGCATACGGGCAGAGAAATCGTCCCGCCAACAAAGACGCGGTTACGAACGTCGAACGCGGCGCGGCCCCAATCTTCCATGGGATCGTAGGAGTTCGAAACGAATTGGGGGTTGCCGGTGCCGCCCCCGAAGGCGCCGCCAAAACCGCCCCCACCACCGCCTCCCGAGGAAATCGAGATCGGGCCGCCCGAGCCAAGATCGCTATTGGCAAAGCCCAGCGCGTAAAAGCCAAAGAGCGAAACTTTGTTCCCGAGACTGTACCGCACGTTGGTGATCAGCTGGTTCTGCTCGAAGATTCCGCCGGAGTTGTACTGGTAGATATTGTCGTTGTTGCCGAGCGGCGTGATGCCGCTACTGCGGATACGTGCCCGGCAAAGGCGCGTTAGCATTGCGCAAGAACAGCTGATGAACGCCACGTGAGTTCAGATAGGTGACCGAAACCGTCGCGTTCTTGGTGACTTGCCGCTCCACGCTGAACGCCGCTTCCATGGTGTAAGGCACGTGCAGGTTGCTCTGCACCTGATACGTCGTCGGCGAGTTGGTGGCCAGTGTCGCCAGCTGCGCCGGCGTAGGAATCAGCGGATAGAAATTAGGGTTGGCGACCACATATTGCTGCTGCGTGATGCCGTTGTAGCGCTCGGCCTGCAGAATGTAATCGTACGAGAAGCGGTCGTAGAAGATTCCGTAGCCGCCGCGCAGCACCGTCTTGGGCGCACTCTTGCTGTGTCCCAGACCCCAGGCCACGCTCACCCGCGGCGCCCAGTTGCCTTCGTAAGGAATACCGGTCTGCGTTTCATAGCGCAGACCGTAGCTGAGGGTGACATTGGGACGGATCTTCCACTCGTCCTGCGCATAGAGTCCCACGTCAATCATGGAAACGTCGGAGAGCGGTTGTCCCGCGACCAGCGTGAATTGGCTGGCGCCGCCGCCCATGGCGCGAATCTCCGCCGGCGACAAGCCCTGTTCCAATCCGTTTACCGTGATCTGGTAGGCATTCAGCGAGGAAAAGTTATACGCACCGTTGAAGCCCGAGTTCTCGTTGCTGGAAAACAGCGTCCCGCGCAGCCTCCCGCCGAACTTGATGAAGTGCTTACCGTGCGCGATGGAGGTGAAATTCTGCAATTCGTAATGGTCCTGATTGCTGACTGCAGTGCCCTGCGAACTTCCGCCGCTGGTGAAGGCTCCCTGCACCACCAGGGTGGGGTCCAAACTCAGAGGAATTTGATTGTCGCTGTCGCGGATGTACTGGAAGCGCGTCTCATTCACGATGGTGGGGCTGATGATTTGGGTATCGGTGATCTGCACCGTATTTTCCGTGCTATTGGAGTTGTAGCCCGTACGAAGCCAGCGAGAATCCTCCAATCCCTCCGTTGTCCTGCGTGTTCTGCGAGTACTGATAGCGGATGGTCAGCGTGTTGCTGGGGCTCAGTTGGAAATCAACCCGCGGGCTGATATTGAGCCGCCTCGACGGGCTGGGCACCGCGGCGCTGTATGGGGTAGCGATATTGCCGGGGCCCAGCACCTGCGCCCGACGATGACGCTAACGTTGTCGATATCGCGCTGCTGCACGGTGAAGAAGAATGAAGCGTTCTTGTCGATGGGGCCGCTGACGTTGCCATTGAAGATTTCCGAGTAATAACCGGGCGTCGAGGTGATGAAGGGGTTCAGCGAGTTGAACGCCGACGAGTTGCCGTTCACCATGCAGCTGGCCGTGAAACTTGTCGGTACCCGGCTTGGTGAGGATCTCGATTCTTCCGTAGCCGAGCTTGTCGTACTCGGCGGAGAAAGGATTCTGGTTGATGCGGATCTCGCGGATCGCCGACTTCGGTGGAAGCTGTCCGGCGGTAAAACCATCAACGTAAATCTGGCCGCCATTAGGTCCCGCCGAAGGTCCAGCCAGCGCTTCCAGCTCCGATTGCAGTTCATCGGGATCGTCCGAAAGCGCGTCGAGGTCTTTGCCTTTAAGCACGATCGTTCCCGCGCTGTTTTCCGGACTCACGGCCACCGTCGGCGATTCTTCCTGCACCTCGACGTGTTGCTGCTCAACCTCGATCTGCAGCTGGATGTCGAAGTCCTGGGTCTGCCCGGGATTGATTTGTACGTCGGCTTCCTTATCCAGGGCAAAGCCTTTGGCGATGGCGGTTACCGTATACGATCCCGGCGCAAGTCCCCTGATTTCGTAAACTCCGTCGTGATTGCTTTGGACCGTCGCGAGTCTTGCCGTCTGCGCCGGTGGCCGTGACCGTCGCTTGCGGAACCACCGCTCCGGAAGGATCGGTGATCTTGCCGCGCAGCGTTCCGCGAAGTGGTTTGCGCGCCGACGAACAGGCGCAGGCTGATGGAAAGCAATAACAAGAACGATGGCACACAAACGCATTTAAAGTATTTAGACCTTTATCAAACACAGAAAGTATGGTTGCTACATGTATTCCTTTACGGAGTGTCTCCCGTTCCCGCATTTGCGCCGGCCGACAGATTCCAGGGGGACAGAATGGTGGTGGCCGCGCTGGGAGAGGCGGCAATAAGAATTGGCTCGACACCACTGAGCAGAATGATGACTTGCGACGGCGAATCAGCCGTGCCTTCGGTGGCGACGATCATCAGCGCGTCGCCCTTTTGCAGCTGGCTCAGGGTTACGGCGCGGCATGCGGTTCAGCATCTGCTGAAAGTCGGGCGGCCCGCCCGGGCGTCGCACCGCCGGGGCCGCCATCGCCGCCCGGTACCGCGCTCGCCCGCACCTGGCTGGTCGCGTCGGCGCGTCGCGCCGGCTGCCGTGGTTCCTTCGCGCCGCTGGCGCCGCGCCCTTCAGCCGCATGGCGATACGCTGCGCGAACATCGCCGGCAATTGGTGCATCTGCGAGTCCGGCGCAATCTTCAGCGTCACCGGCCGCTTGTTCGCCAGATCGGTCACGGTAATGTGTGTTGTTCGCGGCATCCGTGGAAATCACTGCGGCGGCGATGCTGCGGAAGGTTCCGGAGACGATCTCCGCCGCAGCCATCTCTTTGCCGTCTTCACTCTTGGTGCCGCGCGCGCGAAGCTGGTCGCCTGGCTTGATCTGGTCAAGCGTTCCCGGCTTGGCATCGTCAAACTTCACCGAATCAGGAGCATAGCGGCGAATGATCGTGTCCTTCGAGACCTTAACCGCCAAGCGTGCTCGGCGCTCCCAATGTGCCGGTGGAAAGTGTGATCGTCGCCGTGCTGACATCGACTGCCTTCACCACTCCGCCGGTACCGTGCTTCTGCCACTCCTCGCGATCATGCTCCTGCTTTTCGGCGACGTCGGACTTCTTCATGATCACCGCCGAGGTTGCGGTGATCGACTTGCCATCGTCGGAAGCGGTTCCGCCCAGCCAACATGCGGTCGCCGACCTGCACATCGCTCAACTGGATGGCGGTCGCGCTCTTCAGATCGGTTTGTCCCGGAGCCATGCGCATCAGTCGCGTTGTCGGCTGAATGGTGACGTTAATCTCGGCGCCGGCATCGGTCGTCAAGGTGACGGTATTGCCGCTCACCGTCTTGACGACCCCACTACCCGCGCTTTCTTCGAGCGCACCCGCCTGCTGTGCGGCATCGCCCTGCTGCCCCAACGAGACCTGCGGACCCAGCAATCAACAACACGGCAAGAGCGAGCGCGGAAGCAGTCGCACCCGAGGTTTTCGATCGGACTAAGCTACGCATTTGCACCTACTACTACCTAAACATATGGCCATATCGGGCCTGTGTTAAGAAAACATAAGTTTTGTAAATGCTATCAGTACCGATGGGCACTCGCTTGCGCTGGCGTTCTCGATGCCTCGATGCGCCGCGGCTGATTGTCCCGACTTGGGCAGGCAAGTTGTAAAAGTTTTGTGTCGGCACTGGTTGTCCTTTGTCTTCTGTTCTTCGGTCGTATAGAGTGCGGGCGGGACTGGGCGCAGCATTCCCCACCAATCCCAGCGTCTTACCTAATTTGCAAATGCGGTCAGGAGATCAGAATGGTTACTCGAGAGCAGTCTAGAAGCGAAGCGTCGCGTTTCGGCCGCGCCGCCATCGCAGCCTTTGCGGCCGTATTGCTGTTGACCTTGGCTGCGCAGACGGCGTCAGCGCAAACGTACACCATCCTTTATACCTTCCAGGGGGGAACCGATGGCGGCTTCCCGAATGGCGGAGTTTACCGTGATGCTTCCGGAAATCTCTACGGCATAACCAATACGGCCGGCAACCGTAACGACTGTAACGACTATGGCTGCGGCACCATCTACAAGCTGGCTCCGGGCGGCCAGCTCTCCGTTTTGCACACCTTTACCGGGGGCGCCGATGGTTGGCCTAACGCGACCTGGGGCTCTCTGATCCCGGATCCCGCCGGCAATCTGTACGGCATGGCATCGATAGGTGGTCTGCATGATAACGGCACTGTGTTCCGGATAACTCCCTCGGGAGGATTTACCGTACTGCATACCTTCCCTTCTTCTCCTAACGATGGCCTGGGCCCGCAATTTACCCTCCTGCGGGATCCCACTACCGGCATAATCTACGGCACGACTTTTGGCGGCGGTCCCGGCGGCTACGACGGTTACGGCGCGGTGTTCGCGCTGTCTAAGGCGGGGGTTGGAAGCGACGTCGTCCTGCATAGCTTTCAGTTATAGCGATGGCGCCCTACCGCAAGGCAGCGTTGCCTCCGACGGTGCGGGCAATCTGTATGGCACCGCCGGTCAAGGCGGCAGCAACGATTGCGGCGTTGCCTTCAAGATGAGAAACACTGGCGCGGGCTTCACCGTGCTCCACACCTTCACCTGCGCGCCCGATGGTTACCTGCCGGGATCGGTAGTGTTGGACGCACAGGGAAACATATATGGTGGCACCTCGGAGGGCGGTGATGCGGCAGCCTGTCCCGCTTTTGGCTGCGGAATAATCTACAAAGTGACCCCCGGCGGGCAGGAGACCATCCTGCACACCTTCCATGGCCCCGACGGCGCAGTTCCCAATGAGCTTATGTTCGGCGCCGACGGCAATCTGTGGGGCACGACCGCCGGCGGAGGCGCCCACGATCAGGGAACGATCTTCAAAATGACTACCGACGGGACCTATACCAATGAGTACAACTTCGAAGGCGGATTGAATGGAGGCGTGCCTTACGCCGGGCTGATCCAGGACCCCGAAGGAAACTTTTACAGCACGGTCGGGGGAGGCATTCTGCGATGCATTCAAAGCGGCTGCGGCATGATCTTCGAGTTCACCCCGCAGTAAATGCCTGCTTCACCAATCAGGCTGCGGCACTGCTGATTAAGTATCGCCGGGGCGGTTTCCGAAAATCGCCCCGCTTCTTTTTTCTGCCGAAGAACGAGGCGTAAGAGGATCGCTGTGAGAATGGTCTACATTTCCTGGCCAATTCCTGCTTTCGGTTCGCAGCCATGCGATTCACAATGAAGGCTTCGGCCCGCCCAATAACGCCGTAGAATAACGGGAACCTTCTCTGGTGGTTTTCGTATTACAGACTGTAGGCGGGTCGATGCAACTACAAATCGAAAAACTCTCCAAGCGCTATCCCAATGGGACGCAGGCGTTGCAGGACGTCTCGCTGTCCATCCCTCAAGGCATGTTCGGATTACTTGGCCCCAACGGCGCCGGCAAGTCCACGCTGATGCGAACCCTGGCCACACTACAGGAAGCCGACAGCGGCAGCGCGCGCCTCACCACCGCAGAAGACGCAAGAACGGCGTCTTCCGGGGACCCCGGGCGGTTGGACGGCATCGACGTGCTGCGGCAGAAGGACGAAGTCCGGAAGCTGCTCGGCTACCTGCCGCAAGAGTTCGGGCTGTATCCCAAGGTCACGGCGGAAAGACTGCTCTCCCACTTCGCCGAGCTCAAAGGAATCGAGAGCGCTAGTGAGCGGCGCGAGGTGGTGAACGCTCTGCTGCGCCAGACCAACCTTTGGGAGCATCGCAACAAGCCCCTGGGCAGTTATTCCGGCGGCATGAAGCAACGTTTCGGCATTGCGCAGGCGCTGCTGGGCAATCCCCGGCTCATCATCGTCGACGAGCCTACAGCCGGTCTTGATCCCGAGGAGCGAGTGCGCTTCCACAATCTGCTCAGCGCCATCGGCGAGAATGTCGTGGTCATTCTCTCGACCCACATCGTCTCCGATGTGAGCGACCTGTGCCGCAACATGGCGATCATCCATCAGGGACGGGTGCAGGCCGACAGGCGATCCCACGACACTGGTCGGAGAACTCAACGGACGCGTCTGGAAGAAAGCTATCGCGCGCTCCGAGGTGCCGGACTATCAGCAGCGCTTCCAAGTCATCTCCATGCGGCTGTTCGCGGGCAGAACCATGCTGCACGTTTTGCAGGACGATGTTCCCGAACCCGGTTTCGAGCCGGTCGTCCCCGACCTCGAGGACCTTTACTTCGCGACCATCCGCGGCTTTACCCCGGGCACGGCCAACTGACGCCATGCTGATTAACATTTTTCTCTTCGAGCTTCAGCAGCGCCTGCGCCGCATCTCGACCTACGTTTACTTCGTCGTATTCGCGGTCCTGGGCTGTCTGTTCACCTTGATGTCGGGCGGCGCGTTCGCCGGAGCCAGCGTCGAGTTCGGCACCGGCGGCAAGGTGCTGGTCAATTCGCCTTACGCGCTGAACTCCATCATCACCTACATAAGCTTCTTCGGCATTGTCATCACCGCGGCGATTGCCGGACAGGCCACCTATCAGGACATCGACAGCAAAACCACGCCCGTTTTTCTACACCGCGCCCATTACCAAGCTCGACTATCTTGGCGGGCGTTTTCTGGCGGCCTTCGTGCTGCAGGTCCTGATTTTCAGCAGCGTGGGTCTGGGCGCATGGCTCGGCACCATGATGCCCTGGATCGACCAGACCCGGCTGGGGCCGCAGATGGTCGCGGCGTATTTTCAGCCGTACATCATTAACGTCTGGCCGAACCTGCTTTTTCTGACCGCTATCTTCTTCGCTCTGGCCGCGCTCTCGCGCAAGATGCTGCCGGTGTATGTCGCCAGCGTGCTGGTGCTGATCGGCTACTTCACGGTCAGCCAGTTTTCCGGCACGGCGTTAACGGTAAGCGTGCACGCGGCGTTAGCCGATCCCGCTGGGCGGCGCGGCCATCGATCGCATCACGCGCTACTGGCCTCCCTTCCAGCGCAACACCCAGCTCATTCCGCTGCAAGGGATTTTGCTGGCGAACCGCGCTTTATGGCTGGGCGTGGGCGCCATCTTCCTGGCGTTTACCGTACGCGAAGTTTTCCTTTGCCTATCCGGCGGAGACCAGCAAACGCCGCGCCGTGGTGGAGGAGAAGGAGGCGATTCAACCCGCTGATTCGCTGCCTATCGCGCATCCTACGTTCTCCGCGGGGGCGTCGTTACGCCAGCTTTTCTCGCTGACCGCAATTCAATTCCGCGAGACCACGAAGAATGTTTTCTTCGTGGTGCTGATGCTGGCGGGGTTCCTGTTCTCCCTGCTGTCAGCCGCTGGTATCAACGATCCGCAGGCCAGCCGGACCTGGCCCGTCACCAATCAGATGCTGCTGATGGCATCCGGGGGATTTGCCATCTTCGCCTTTGCCATCATCATTTTTTATTCCGGCGAGCTGGTGTGGCGGGAGCGCGATGCCGAGCTCAACCAGGTGATGGACGCGCTGCCGATGCAGCGCTGGGTGCTGTTCTGTTCCAAGCTATTCGCGCTGATGCTGGTGCAGGTCATCGTGGTCTTGCTGATCATGGCGTCGGGGCTGGTGGTGCAAGTCGCCCAAGGCTATTACCACTTCGAACTGGGCCTCTACTTCCGCGAACTCTTTCTCAACCGCCTGACCCAGCTCTGGATCCTCTGTGTGCTGGCGATGTTCGTGCAGACCCTGGTCAACCAGAAGTATCTCGGCCACTTCGTAATGGTCCTGTACCTCATCGCCACCCTGGCCCTGCCGCCGGCGGGCTTCGAGGACTATCTCTATCGCTTCGGTCAGACACCACGGCTGGTTTACTCGGACATCAACGGCTATGGGCCTTACCTGGCGCCCGTGTTCTGGATTCGGCTGTACTGGGCAATTGCCGCGGTGCTGCTGGCGATCCTCACCAATTTGCTCTGGGTGCGGGGCACGGAGAGCAACTGGCGGGTGCGGATGAGTCTGGCCGCCGCAAGATTTTCGCGGTCGACCATGGCCGGCGCGACGGTCTGCGTTGCGCTGATGCTCGGCGTCGGCGGCTACATCTTCTACAACACCCACGTCCTGAACCCCTACCGCACCACTTCCAAGATCGACGAAGACCGCGCCCAGTACGAGAAGAAGTACCGGCAATACTGGTCGCTGCCGCAGCCGCGCATCACCGATGTGACGACAGAGATCGATATCTACCCGGAGAAGCGTTCGGTCTCCGCGCATGGCACCATCTGGCTGGAGAACAAAACTTCCTCCGGACATCGATCGGGTTGCCATCACCATCTGGCCACAAGACCTCGCGCCGCTACCCCGTCCCCACATCCAGGTCAAGCAGCTCAGCTTTGCCGGCGGCCAGGCCGCGCTCATCGAAGATCCGTCGCTGGGCTTCTATCTTTACAAGCTGCCGCGCGCCATTGCCGCCGCAAGGCCGCATTCAGCTCGATTACTCACTGCAATACGACAATCCGGGTTTCGAGAACTCGCAGCCTAACACCGACATCGTTCATAACGGGAGCTTCATCAACGATCGATACTTCCCTTACATCGGCTACGCCCCCGAGATCGAATTGATCGACGACAGCACGCGCCACAAGCACGGATCTGGAGAAGGTGCGCCGGCTGCCGAAGGTCGATGATGTCGCGGCGCGGCAATACAACAGCGTCAGCTTCGACGCCGACTGGATCAACCTCGACGCCACCGTCAGCACCAGTGAAGATCAGATCGCAATCGCTCCGGGATACTTGCAGAAGGAGTGGGTAGAAAACGGCCGGCGCTACTTCCATTACAAGATGGACGCGCCCATCCTGAACATCTACTCGATCCAATCGGCGCGCTATGCCGTGCGCCGCGATCGCTGGAACGGCGTCAACCTGGAAATCTATTACCAGCCCGGACACGAGTTCAATCTCGACGACATGATGCAGAGCATGAAGGAGACGCTGGACTACTGCACCACCAACTTCAGCCCCTTCCAGTTTCATCAGCTTCGCATCATCGAATTTCCTGGCTATGGGACCTTCGCCGAGTCGTTCGCCAACACCATCCCGTTCTCGGAGTCGATCGGCTTCATCACCAAAGTCAGCAAGAAGCCCGATGCCATCGACTTGCCTTTCTATGTGACCGCGCATGAGACCGGACACCAGTGGTGGGCCCACCAGGTGATTTCCAGTTATGTGCAAGGTGCGACCTCCATCGACGAAACCATGGCGCAGTACACCGCGCTGATGGTGATGAAGCACCACTTCGGGCCGGAATCGATGCAGAAGTTCCTGCGCTTTGAACTCGACCAGTATCTCCGCGGCCGCGGACAGGAGCGCAACGAAGAGTATCCCCTGTACAACGTCGATCCCAACCAGGGATACATTCACTACAACAAGGGCGCGATGGTGATGTATGCGCTTCAGGACTACATCGGCGAAGACAAAGTCAATGAGGCGATCCGCGGGTTCCTGAAGCAATTTGCCTTCAAGGGGCCGCCCTATCCCACCTCGCTTGATCTGGAAGGCTACTTCCGCAAAGTCACACCGCCGGAATATCAGTATCTGTTCGACGATATGTTCCTGAACATCACGTTATACGACGATCGCGCAACTTCCGCCGATTACGTCAAGCGGGCCGACGGCAAATATGATGTGCATCTGACGGTCGAGGCCAAAAAGTTCCACGCCGACGGGCGCGGCCAGGAACACGCAGTTCCGGTGAACGATCTGATCGACATTGGCGTGCTGGATGGCGACGGAAAATATCTCTATCTACAGAAACACAAGTTCGATCAGCCGCAGACCGCCATCACGGTGACCGTCGATAAAGTTCCGGCGAAGGCGGGCATCGATCCCCTGGACAAGTTGATCGACCGCAACCCGGACGATAACGTGATCGCGGTGAAGAAGCAGTAAATGAACTAGAAGTCATCTGGCGCTGTTCACTCTGCGTCATGCTTGCGTCCGTGGTGTACAAGCAAGTTCGGAGATACCCGCAATCGAGTCGCGCGGGCGGGACGACGAGAGGACAGCCCAGCAGGCGGCGTGGTTCCCAGTTCGCGCTGCGCTCCCGTAAATTACTGCTGGCATCTGGTTCCAAATCGGGAAAACGCCGGATTTGGCCTTTAGAGGCGTTCTGGCGGGCTTTGACGCTCCAGACGGCCCAGAGTACCTCCGACCACCCTATCGTCGATTCTAGGGCCATCCCAGGCCCAGCAATGGGCATTCTACATCGATGCCTCTGTAGACATGGAAGTATTGGATAAGCAGCCGCCCAAAGCGCCCCGCACACCTGCAAGTTAGCTCACTTGCTCATCTGCTGCGCCAGATACGGGCCGATACCCATCTCCTTGATGGAATGCAGTTGCGCTTCCAGAAAATCGGCGTGGCGCTCCTCGTCGTGCAGTAGCCGCTCGAACAGATCTTTGCTGCCGGCATCGCCCGCATGGCTACAGGCCAGGATCGCGTCGTTGTACTCGCGAATGGCATTGGTCTCGTCGGCCAGTCCGGCCTCCAGTTGCTTCGCGACATTGTTGCCGATTACGGGCTTCAGCGGAATGTTGACGTCCGGGGCCGCGTCGAGATAGATGATGCGCTCGATCAACGCTTCGGCATGGCGCATCTCTTCGATGGCCCGCGTCTTAGTCAGTCCCGCCAGCCGGCCATATCCCCAGTTTTCGCAAGTCTCGGCTTGCACCATGTACTGCACCACCGCGGTCATTTCATTGCTGAGAGCTATGTTCAATTGCTCGATTACCTTCGGGTCGCCACGCATGAAAATCTCCTCGTCTCTACAATCGCGTGATTGGGCGAGGAACGCTGCGAGGTAGATCACAGATGTCGGTGATGTTAATGGTGAAATCTCGCGTGTACTCGACATGCCCTCCTGAATCCGCGACCGCGATACGTTCATCTTTCAATGAGTGTTGTTAGCGCAATCGTTAAATAGAGGAGCAATTGTGGCAATAGCTAAGACCTTCAAGATAGGCGGTGACCTGGAAGTAAATCGCCTGGGATTTGGGGCGATGCGCCTGACCGGCGAGGGCATCTGGGGCGAACCGAAAGACCGCGAGGAGGCGAAACGCGTCCTGAAGCGCGCGGTGGAACTGGGCGTGAACTTCATCGACACGGCTGACTCCTACGGTCCGGCGGTCAGCGAGCGCCTGATTGGCGAGACCCTGGCGCCATTTCCCAAAGGCCTGGTGGTCGCCACCAAGGGCGGCTTCACTCGCCAGGGACCGAATGCCTGGGCAGTTGTCGGCCAGCCCGAGTACCTGGAGCAGCAAGTGGAGATGAGTCTGCGTTGGCTGAAGACGGATACCATCGCTCTCTGGCAACTCCATCGCATCGATCCCAAAGTCCCGGTGGAAGACTCGCTGGCTCCGATTGTGAAGCTACAGAAGCAGGGAAAGATCCGTCACGTGGGACTCAGCGAAGTGAAGCCGCACGAGATTGACCGGGCGCGTAAGGTCGTGGACATCGTCAGCGTGCAGAACATCTATAACGTGGCCGACCGGCAGCATGAGGATGTGCTGCAATATTGCGAGAAGAACAACCTGGCGTTTATCCCGTGGTTCCCGGTTGCGGCCGGCAAGCTGGCGCAGCCCGGAGGTAAGCTGGGTGAGATTGCCAAGCGGCACGGGGCAACGGTCGCGCAGCTCTCAGTCGCATGGTTGCTGCATCATAGCTCGGTGATGCTGCCCATCCCCGGAACTTCTTCCGTGGCGCACCTGGAAGAAAACATGAAGGCGGCGAAGATCGCATTGTCCGACAAAGAAATGCAGGAGATTGAGGCGGCAGCAAGACCCAGCGCAGCTTAAGAATGGTAGGGGCGGGGCTGTTTCGTTCGAATCTCCTTTAGCTGGCCACCGCCGGTGCATTCACCCGCCGCGGCAGGAGCTCTCCGATGCGACGGATCTGCGCGCCCACGCTGCGCAGCTTCTCTTCGATGTGCTCGTAGCCGCGATCGATATGATAGACGCGGTCGATGATGGTCTCGCCATCGGCGACGAGCGCAGCCAACACCAAAGACGCAGAAGCCCGCAGATCGCTGGCCTGCACTGCGGCGCCGCTGAGCGGCGTGCGGCCTCGAACCACGGCGCGGCTGCCTTCGACCTTGACGTTCGCTCCCATGCGCACCAGTTCCTGCGCATGCATGAAGCGGTTCTCAAAGATATTTTCCGTGACCACGCTGCTGCCCTCGCCCTGCGTGGCCAGCGCCATGTACTGCGCCTGCATGTCGGTGGGAAAGCCGGGATATTCCTCGGTTACCATGTCGGCGCTCTTCAGCGGCCCATTGCCCACCACACGTACTGAATCGCCGTTGGTGCGCACCGTCACGCCGCATTCCTCCAGCTTCTGCAGCAGCGCGCCCAGGTGAAGGGGATCGCACGCGGTGATGAGCAGGTCGCCGCCGGTAAGCGCCCCGGCCACGATGAAGGTCCCAGCCTCAATGCGGTCAGGGATGATGCGGTGACGCGCGCCGCGCAACTTCTCGACCCCGCGAACGCGGATGGTATGCGTTCCGGCGCCTTCGATCTGCGCTCCCATCTTGCCCAGCAGCGCCGCCAGGTCAACCACTTCCGGCTCGCGCGCACAGTTTTCCAGCACCGTCTCACCCTCAGCCAGCGTGGCCGCCATCAGCAGATCTTCGGTGCCGGTAACGGTAATTTTCTCGAAGGCGATGCGGGCGCCCTTCAAGCGCGTGGCGCGCGCTTGAATGTAACCGTGCTCCTGGGTAATCTTCGCGCCTAACCTTTCCAGGCCCTTGAGGTGCAAGTTGATGGGACGTGCGCCGATGGCGCAACCGCCGGGCAGCGACACGCGCGCCTCGCCCATGCGAGCCAGCAGCGGACCCAGGACCAGGGTGGAAGCGCGCATGGTCTTGACTAAATCGTAGGAGGCTTCCGGATTGGCCAGTTGCGACAGCAAATGGTAGTACGATGCTGCGCCCGGCCATAACCGAGTTCGACTTCAGCGCCCATGGCTGCCAGCAGCTTGCGCTCGGTCTCGATGTCGCGCACCTGGGGAATGTTCTCCAGGATGACCGGCTCGTCGGTGAGCAGCGCGGCCGCCATGGCCGGCAGTGCGGCGTTCTTTGCACCGCTGATGCGAACCGTACCCACCAGCGGATTTCCGCCGCGAACCACAAACTTGTCCATCGGAGAATGTCCTAAACTAACGCTGCGAACGCCGAACTTTCGAATCACGGCGCTACCTCATTTTACGAGTAATCTGGCCAGGAGTCGCTGCGGGTACGGCTTAACCTTGGGATGTCGCGGAGTCAGGTGCGAAATGACCCGCGGAGTATACCGCAAAGCAGGCTGTGGAAAACTAACCTCGCTCCTACGGAAACTCTGATTTAAGTCTGCCCTTTCGTCAGCGTTCCCCATCCCGCCCCGCAACCGGAATAGATTGTTTGGAAGTATCCCGGTCTAAGGCTTACCCTGATAAAGACGAGGCGTCTAGACAACATCATGCATATACAAAAAAAGCTCTTCGCGTTGCTGCCCATCGTACTCGCCGGCTTGCTGGTGGCCAGCGTACCGGCGACAGCGCAAGAATCCAGCAAGGTAATTCCGAACAGCGTTTGGGTGGGCGCCGACGGCAAATTCGAATCCGATCCTGACACTGCGCTGGTGCAGTTTGGCATCTCAGCCCAGGAAGAGAAGTTGCAGGACGCGACCCAGAAGGCCACCCAGGCAGCCGAGCAAATCCGGCAGCTTCTGCGCAGCAACGGACTCGATCCCAAGGACGCACAGATCAGCCGCTTCGCCACCCAGCCGGTTTACGACTACAAGAATCCCAAGCGCAAGCTCGTCGGCTATCGCGTAGATGCCAACATCAGCATCAAGCTGAAGGATTTCTCCAAGATCGGGCCCATCGCGCAAGGGCTGGCGAGCCTGGACGTGACCGACACGTCGATCAGCTACCTGCTGGAGGACATGGACGCGGCCAAGATCAAGGCGGTGGAAGACGCGCTGCGTCGTGCGCATAGCGAAGGCAATGCGGTCGCGCAATCCAGCGGACGCGTACTGGGCGAGCTGTCGTACGCTTCGGTCGACACCTACGGGCAACAGCCTGTGCGTCCCATGATGGCGAAGGCTGCGATGGCAATGGAAGCCGCGCCGCCACCGACTGCCGAGTTCAGCGCCGAGAAGATCACCGTGATCGCGCATGTGAACGCGTTGTATAACCTGAAGTGATTACTTGCTGGCTCCGCGACCCGGAGCAGTGGGGGCGCCGGCGCGACTTTTCCGCCGCTTCGGCGTTCATGTAAGAGCGAATCCCGCCCCTTGGAGGAACGAATGAGAGCCCTCGTCGCTCTGCTCGCATCGGCATTGAGCACTGCGGTCGGCATTGTGCCGGCAGTAGCCCAGACCAGCCAGGATGCTCCGCACCTCACATCGCGCAGTTCGGCTCCCGCGACGCCGGCCCCCACTCAGCCCGATCCTACGGCCGCGCCTGCCATCACAGTTCCCGCCGGCACCAAGATTCCTCTCACTCTCAAGCAGGGCATCAGCAGCAAGAACGCAAAGCCGGGCGATCCGGTTTACGCCCAAACTGCCTTTCCCATCACCCAGAATGACCAGATCGTGATTCCCGCCGGCACGTTCGTCCAAGGCGAGGTTCGCAGCGTGGTGCGCCCGGGACGCGTCAAAGGCCGCGCCCAACTTCAGATGAGCTTCACCTCGATGATCTTCCCCAATGGCTACACCATCCTGTTGCCGGGCGCGGTGCAGAATACTCCGGGCTCCAAGGACAACACTGTCGCGGGGAAAGAAGGAACCATCCAAGGGCCGGGCGGCAAGGGTAAAGACGCGGGCACCATCGCAGCCACCACCATCCCGGGAGCTGGCATCGGAGCGATCGCTGGTGGCGCCGAAGGAGCGGGCATTGGCGCAGCCACTGGAGGAGTCATTGGATTGGCAACCGTTCTCCTCACCCGCGGACCCGAGGTCCATCTAGCCCCCGGCGATTCCGTGGAGATGATACTGGAAAGCAGCCTTGATCTGAATCCGGTGAAGATGCACAACCCTGCTTCCACTCAGTAGGTGCGGTGAGCGCTGCGTCCCAAGTGATCCCAGATCTCCGCCCAGCGTCACCGGAATGTCGTATTGACCGCCGGGTGATGCGCGCCCTATTCTCATTGCACGATGACTTCGTTGACCCATCGCCATCATCACCATCATCACGTGGCGAACGTGTCAGCGGAGATAATCTGATAACTTCCTAATAACAGATCTCCTTTCCCCGCTGACACGAGTCAGCGGGGTTTCTGTTTTTGCGCGAAAGGAAATGCCATGGCAGTAGAAATCGACTTCAAGAAAATGGGTGGCCTGACTCCCGTCATCGTGCAGGATGACGTGACCGGCGAAGTCCTGATGTTGGGCTTCATGAACCAGGCAGCGTACGAAAAAACTCTAGAGACTGGCTATGTCACCTTCTTCAGCCGCACCCGCAACCAACTCTGGACCAAAGGCGAAACCTCGGGCAACCGCCTGAAGGTCATCAGTGCCGCTACGGATTGCGACCTCGACACCATCCTATGCCGCGTACAGGTAGAGGGTGAAGGCGTAGTTTGCCACACCGGTACACGCACCTGCTTCACCACCCATCTGACGGTTGCTGCTGCCGCCGAAGGTGCAAGATGAAGCTACGCCTCGGCATCCCTAAAGGAAGTCTGCAAGAGGCAACGCTGGCGCTGCTGGCGCGCGCCGGGCTGCAAGTCTACGTCAGTCCGCGCTCGTACTTTGCCGCCACTAACGATCCTGAGATCGAGTGCATGTTGATTCGCGCCCAGGAGATGGCACGTTACGTCGACCACGGCGCGCTCGATGTTGGCCTCACCGGCTTGGATTGGGTGCTGGAAAGCGGCCTTGATGTAGTCAGTGTGGCCGATCTCATCTACGCCAAGCAGAGCCGCGGCAAGGTCCGCTGGGTGCTGGCAGTGCCGGAGGGTTCTCCTGCGCAACGTCCGGAAGATCTGCGAGGAGCAACCATCGCTACGGAACTGGTCAGCGTCACCACGCGCTACTTTCAGCAACGCGGCATCGCGGTGAAGGTCGAGTTTTCCTGGGGAGCGACCGAGGTAAAGCCGCCCACTTTGGCCGACGCCATTGTGGAAGTGACCGAGACTGGGAGTTCCCTGAAGGCGAACCGCCTGCGCATCATTGACACGGTACTGGAGTCGAACACTCAGATCATCGCCAACCCCAAGGCATGGGCCGAGCCGGAAAAGCGGCAAAAGATCGAGAACCTGTCGCTCATGCTCCGCGGCGCCATGGAAGCGCAAGGCCGAGTTGGACTGATGCTGAACGTTAAAGTTGAGGATCTCCCGCGGGTGCTGAGCGTTTTGCCCGCACTGAATAGCCCGACCATCTCACAGCTGAGCGACAGCCAATGGGTCGCCGTCAATACCATCCTGGAAGAAGCCGCGTGTTGGGAAGTGATTCCGCGGCTCAAGGCAGCCAACGCCCAGGGCATCGTGGAGTATCCGCTTAACAAGGTGGTGATGTGATGCGGATTCTGCAAGGCAAAGCCGCGGAGAACGCGGTGGCGAGGTTGGCAAACCGCAGTTCTCAGTTGGAGAAGGTGGAACCGCGAGTGAGCAGTATCGTTCGTGCTGTGAGGCGTGGCGGCGACAAGACGCTGCTTCGCTATGCCACATTGTGGGATGGCTTGCCAACAGGCCAGTCCATCAGGGTTTCAGCTGAGGAGATCGCCGAGGCCTGGCATTCGATTCCCCGTGAAACGCAAAGCGCATTGCGCTCTGCCGCGGCCAACATCCGGCGCTTCTGCCAATGGCAAATGCCGCGCGCGTGGCGTAAGCAGGTCCCCGGCGGTGAACTTGGTCAGATCGTGCGGCCGCTGGAGGCAGTTGGTTGCTACGTCCCCGGCGGACGTTATCCTCTTCCCTCGACCCTGCTGATGACGGTGATTCCAGCGCAGGTTGCCGGTGTGCCACGTATCTGCGTGGTGTCACCGCGCCCGCAGCCGGCAACGCTGGCCGCAGCAGCCCTCCTTGGCGTTCGCGAAGTGTACCGCTGCGGTGGCGCGCAGGCGGTAGCAGCGCTGGCTTATGGCACGGAGGCAATTCCTCGCGTGCATAAAATCGTTGGCCCCGGCAACAGTTTTGTCACTGCTGCCAAGAAGCTGGTTAGTTCCGACTGCGCCATCGATATGCTCGCCGGTCCCACCGAAGCCGTGTTCTCGAGCGACACCGGAGACGCCAGATTTCTAGCCGCCGATATGGTGGCGCAAGCCGAACACGATCCCGATGCGGTGGTGGTATTGATTACGACGAAGCCGGCACTGGCTAAGAGGGTGCAAGCCGCGATGGCGGTCGCAAGCCAGGAGAATGTCATTGCACGGCAGGCGATCCGCCGCAATGCGCACCTGCTGATTGCAGATTCCCCACAGCAGGCTACTGCGTGGATCAACTGTATTGCTCCTGAACACCTGACGGTTGACGACGACGACCTTGCTGAAGTGCGCAGTGCGGGCTCAATTTTTGTAGGCGACTATTCCCCGCAATCCGCCGGAGACTATGCTGCTGGACCAAATCACGTTCTACCGACCGCCGGTGCGGCACGCTTTCGCGGAGGATTGAGCGTTCATGATTTCGTCAAAGTTATCACCGTACAGCGATTCGATGCAGCCGGCCTGGCAAGGATCGCGTCCGTCATTACCACGCTAGCCGAAGCCGAAGGTCTGCACGCTCACGCCGCATCGGTGCGCGCGAGGGTCGCCCATGCTTAGCGCGAGGAAAGCGGTCCAGAATCTTCAGGAATATCATCCGCCGTTGGCCCGTCGCGATGGTTTGCGCCTGGACTTCAATGAGAACGTCGAAGGATGTTCGCCGCGAGTACTGGAGCGGCTACAAAAGATTACGGCAGACGATCTCGCACGTTATCCCGAGCGTGAACCAGTGGAAGCGCTCGTCGCCGCGCATCTGGGACTCTCCCGCGATCAAGTTCTGCTGACCAACGGCGTCGATGAAGCCATCCATCTGCTGTGCGAGACCTTGCTCGAGCCAGCCGACGACGTGCTGGTGGTGACGCCCACCTTCAGCATGTACGAAATCTATGCGGGCGCGACCGGTGCGCGCTTGATTCGGGTGCAATGCGAGGCAGACTTCCGGTTTCCCTTCGCGAAGGTATTGGCCGGCATCACTCCGGCGACCCGGTTGATCGCGGTTGCCAGCCCGAATAATCCGACAGGCACCGCTGCACCTCTCGAAGAATTACTGGCACTCGCCAAAGCCGCCCCTGATGCGGCGATTCTGGTGGATGAAGCCTATTTTGAGTTTCACGGCGAGACGGTGATCCGCGATGTCGGCGAGTTTGAGAATTTGTTTGTGACGCGAACTTTCTCCAAAGCCTACGGACTGGCCGGCCTTCGCGTCGGCGTGCTGGCCGGCCCGGGCAACTTGATGCCAAGTGTACGCCGGGTGTCGTCGCCCTACAGCGTGAATGCCGTGGCGTTGGCTGTTTTGCCCGCCGCTCTCGCAGACGGCGATCACGTCAGCCGCTATGTTGCGCAAGTGCAGAACGGCCGCGAGCGGCTCGCAGGCGAATTGAGCGCGCTTGGGCTTTATAGTTGGCCCAGCCGGGCGAACTTTCTGCTTGTGCGAATTGGGCCGAAGCACCGCGAATTCGTTCTGGCCATGCGGCAGCACGGCATCCTGGTCCGCGACCGCTCTGCCGATCCCGGTTGCGAAGGATGTGTGCGCATCACCGTAGGAAGTGACGCGCAGACATCCCAGCTTCTTGCCGCGCTGCGAGAGATCGCGTGCGCCCTCGAACTGAACCGTAAGGTGACCGCATGAGACGCGCGCGCATACATCGCAAAACCAACGAAAGCGAAATCCGCATCGCGCTCACGCTGGAAGGTCAGGGACGCGCCCAGATCAGCAGCGGCATCCGCTTCCTCGATCACATGCTGGAGCTGGTTGCACGGCATGGGGCCTTCGATCTCGACTTGCACGCAACGGGCGACCTTGATGTCGATCAGCACCACACCGTCGAGGATGTGGGAATCGCCCTGGGCGAGGCCTTCGCGCAGGCCCTGGGCAGCAAACGCGGCATTCTTCGCGCCGGATACTTCGTCATGCCGATGGATGAAACGCTGGGAGTTGTCGCGGTCGACTTCGGTGGACGCAGCACCGCGGTAGTTGAAACCAAGGTCCGGACGCGGCTGGTCGGCGATTTGCAGACAGAACTTGTCGCCGACTTCTTCGACGGATTTGCCCGCGGCGCCAAGGCCAACGTGCACGCGAAAGTACTCTACGGACGTTCCAACCATCACAAAATCGAAGCGCTATTCAAGGCGTTCGGTCGCGCGTTGCGCGTAGCCTGCTCCAAAGATCGCCAGCTCGGACGTATGCTGCCCAGCACCAAGGGATTGCTGTGATTGCCATCGTCGATTACGGCGCAGGGAACCTGGCCTCGGTGGTGAAAGCCGTCAGCCACCTGGGACGCGAGTGCGTGGTGACTGACAACGCCGACGCTGTACATGCCGCGGAGAAGCTGATCATCCCTGGGGTCGGCAATTTCCGAGCGACACTGCCTTTGACCGACGGCGGTCTTAGCGCTGCGCTGCGAGAAGCGATCGCAGGCGGGAAACCAGTGCTTGGCATTTGCCTGGGCCTGCAATGGATGTTCGAGGGCAGCGACGAAGCCAGTGAGCTGCGTGGCTTGGGAGTTTTTCCCCGCAAATGCACGCGTTTCTCCGAGCGGGTGAAATCGCCCCACGTGGGCTGGAACCGCATTGCGATTGAGCCGCGCTCGCAGTTGCTGCGCGGAATTCCCTCCGGCTCCTATGTTTACTTCACGCATTCGTATTGGGCGCCGCTATGTGCGGATACCGTTGCCACCTGTGTCTACGAAGCGCCGTTCACCGCTGCGGCGGAACGTGGCAACCTGTTCGGAGTGCAATTCCATCCGGAAAAGTCCGGTGATGTTGGAATGAAGATCCTGGAGAACTTCTGTGCAATCTGATTCGCTGGCCAAACGCATCATCGCGTGCCTCGACGTTAATGCCGGCAGGGTGGTGAAGGGCGTTCAGTTTGTGCAACTGCACGATGCGGGCGATCCCGCCGAATTGGCGGCGGCCCACAGTGCGGCCGGCGCCGACGAAATCGTCTTGCTCGACATCACGGCAACTGCCGAGTCGCGCGGAACGCTGCTCGAAACTGTACGCCGCACCGCGAACCAACTCTTTATCCCATTCGCGGTCGGCGGCGGCATTCGTTCGCTGGACGATGCGGCTGCGGTACTGGATTGTGGTGCTGACAAGGTTGCGATCAACTCCGCCGCGGTTGCCGACCCGGCATTGATCACGAGGATCGCCCAACGTTATGGCTCACAAGCAGTGGTCGTGGCAATCGACGCTCGCCGGAGCGGCAACGCATGGGAAGTTTATGTGTGGGGCGGACGAAAGCCAACGGGCATAGACGCGCAGGCGTGGGCGCTCGAGGCCGAGCAACTGGGAGCGGGAGAAATCATGCTGACTTCGATGGACCGCGACGGCACCAAGTCGGGATTCGATTGCGAGTTGACCCGGACCATCGCTACCAGCGTAAACATTCCCGTGATCGCCTCGGGAGGAGCGGGCGAGCCACGACACTTTGTGGAAGTTTTCCAGCAGGGCGCTGCCGATGCTGCCCTGGCCGCCTCCGTCTTCCACTTCGGATTGGAGTCGGTACACGCCATCAAGCAGGAGTTGCACGCGGCAGGAATTTCCGTGAGGTTCGCATGCTGATTCCCTCGATTGATCTGATGGGCGGCAGGATTGTGCAACTCGTCCAAGGTGAAAAGAAGGCTTTGGAGTTCGAGAACTTCAGCGAGTGGGTGACGCGCTTCTCGCGCTATCCGTTAGTGCAACTGGTTGATCTGGATGCAGCCATGGGCACCGGCTCAAATCGCACGCTGGTCGCCGAATTTTGTGGCAAGCTGCCCTGCCAGGTCGGTGGCGGGATCCGCTCCCTGAACGATGCGCAGGCCGTGCTTGATTGCGGCGCGAAAAGAGTCATCATCGGCTCATCGCTAGTCAACATGCTTTCGCAACCGCAAGAAACTCCTCCGCGAAGTCCGCGCGCAACCGTGAATGTCGCATTCGCCAAAACCTTAAGCGAGCGCTTCGGCATGGAGCGCCTGGTCTTTGCCGTGGATTCCCGCGGCGGGCGAGTTGCCATTCACGGCTGGAAGACCATTACGGACATTGCGCCCGCCCAGATGATGCAGCAGCTCGAGCCATTCTGTTCGGCCTTCCTCTACACGCACATCGATACCGAGGGATTGCTGAAGGGAATCCCGATGGACGTGATCCGCGACTTGCGACAGAAAACGTCACGCCAGCTAATCGCGGCCGGAGGGATTTGCCGCAGCGACGAGATCGAAGCGCTCAACCAGATCGGCGTCGACGCGGTCGTGGGAATGGCGATCTACTCAGGCTTACTGGCGGTGTGATCCGGTCTTATCGAATTCATAAGGGCCGCGAGGGTGGCTGCTCTGCCCGGTTATCTGAGAAGACCTGGTGACAAACCTCAGGCGCAACCACGCAAAGCATCGCACCAGAGTGTAGTACCAGTGCGACTCCAGGGCGCACGGAGGGCCTTCAGGATGATGGTTGAATCCGAAGTTACTGCACATACTGCCTCCGGCCTGACATGTTACACCAAACATCCGGCGGTGCAGACCCGCCCGTGCCCATGGAAGCGAGAATCTCATAGGGCCCATGAAGTGGCGACTCAGGCCTTATTTACTTTCCGGTCCAACACGCTGGCCGCTTCTCCAGAAATGCCGAGATTCCCTCCTGCGCGTCGGCGGCCAGCGAATTCATGCTCATCACTTCTTTGGCATAGGCATAGGCCTTCGGCTGGTCGAGATCAATCTGAGTGTAGAACGCCTGCTTGCCCAGCGCGACCGTAAAAGAACTGGCGTCGGCAATGCGCGCGGCCAGTGTGCGGCTCTGCTCCGCCAGTTCGGCGGCAGGAACGACCATGTTGATCAGCCCCCACTCCGCCGCCGTCGCCGCGTCGATCATCTCGCCGGTCAGCAGCATCTGCAGCGCCCGCTTGCGTCCGACCGCCCGGCTGAGCGCCACCATCGGCGTGGTGCAGAAGAGTCCAATCTTCACGCCCGGAGTCGCAAATGCCGCCTGGTCGGAGGCCACGGCCAAATCGCAGGTCGCCACCAACTGGCATCCGGCCGCGGTCGCAATGCCTTGCACTTCGGCGATCACCGGCTGCGGAATCGATTGCACCCGCGTCATCAGTTCGGTACAGACATCGAACACCTGGCGGTACTCGTTGATGTCGCGTCCCACCATTTCGCTCAAATCGTGGCCGGAGGAAAACACTTTGCCCGCGGCCCGCAGCAGGACCACCCGCATCGCGCGATCGCGCCCAATTTCGTTGAGGCAGTCGATCAGCTCAGTCATCAACTCCAGCGACAGCGCATTGCGCCGCTGCGGCCGGTTCAGCGTCACAATCGCAATTGGCCCTTCGGCGTCGAACAAGATGTTCTGGTACTTTGCGCTGGGGCAGCGGTTTGCAGATTCAGACATCACGAAGCTCCTTCTCCTGCGGCGCGCGCTTGTTGGCGCAGCACGTTCTTGCGGATCTTGCCCGTCGAGGTTTTGGGCAATGCTCCAAAGTGTACCGCCTTCGGACATTTGAAGTGCGCCAGGCGCTGGCGACAGAATTCGATCAGCTCCTGTTCGCTGACCACGGCGTCTTCCCTCAGCAACACGTAGGCGTGCGGCACCTCGCCCCACTTCTCATCATGCCGGGCGACAATCGCAGCCTCCAGCACGGCGGGATGCTCGTACAACACGCGCTCCACCTCAAGCGAGGAAATATTCTCTCCTCCGGAGATGATGATGTCCTTGGCGCGGTCGCGCACCTCGATATAACCATCGGGATGCATCACGGCCAGATCTCCGGAGTGAAACCAGCCGCCGCGGAACGCGGTCGCGGTTGCCTCAGGATCGCGGTAGTAGCCCAGCATCACGTTGTTACCGCGCATCACGACCTCTCCCACCGTGGCTGCGTCAGCGGGAACGTCATGCATGTCTTCATCCACCACCCGCATGTCGGTTCCAAAAACCACGTAAGGAACGCCCTGCCGCGCCTTCAGCAGCGCACGCTTTTCCAGCGGCGCGTCGTCCCAGTCGGTGTGCCAGGCACAGACCGAGTGCGGGCCGTAGGTCTCGGTGAGCCCATAAACATGGGTCAAATGGATACCAACCTCTTCCGCAGCCCGAATCACGGCGGGAGGCGGAGGCGCTGCGGCGATCGCCATCTTTAGTCCGGACGTGGAAACGAATCCCATGATGCGAGCAGTACTCAGTGAGCGTGCGCACAACGATGGGCGCACCGCAGAGATGAGTTACGCCTTCATCCTCGATTAGCTTGACGGCGCGCTCGGCGTTTACTTCGGGCAGACATATGTGCCGTCCTCCGACCGCCGTGACCGCCCAGGGAAAGCACCAGCCGTTGCAGTGGAACATGGGCAGAGTCCACAGATAAACCGACCGGTACGACAGTCCGTGCTCAACCACTTCGCCAATGGCGTTGAGGTATGCGCCGCGATGCGTGTACATCACGCCTTTGGGAACGCCGGTGGTGCCGCTGGTGTAGTTGATGGAAATCACGTCCTCTTCGTCCGGCGCGTGCGGCGCCACCGGCTTGCCGCTCTCGCTGAGGAAAGTCTCGTAATCGGAGATGATTCGCTCGACCTGCGGAATCTCTGCCCGCGCTGCCAGCAGCGGTGCGACGAGGTCAGCATCGCCCAGCAGGATTCTGGCGCCGCTGTGGTTCAGGATGGTGGCCAACTCGCCGGCTTGCAGACGGATGTTGAGCGGGACCAGCACTGCGCCGATGAGCGGGACTGCGAAGTGCGCTTCCAGCGGCAGCACTCCGTTGCGCGCCAGCACGGCAACCCGATCTCCGGCGACAATGCCGGCTTGCTGCAAAGCGGCGCCGAAAGAGTGCACGCGATGCTGCATCTCGGAATAGGTGAAGCGCCGATCGCCGTCCACCACGGCTGTGCAGTCGCGGTACGCGCTGGCGTTGCGGGAGAGAAACTCCAAAGGAGTAAGCGTCGATATCATAGAAGCCGCCTGGGTCGTGCAATTTGGCGGGGATTATATCGCGACCGCGGGAGGTCTTGTGTGACCGAATACCCGTATCCTGTGACATGAGTCACCTTTGGCCCGCGCTCAAGAATGCGACCATTCATGTCAAGCACCAACGCGCTGCGGCAGAACGGCTCGCCGTGATCTGGATCCGCAAGCCCTGGGGACTCGACTCGTTCGGCGTGGGGTTTTCGGACAACAGAGTAGTTGCGCCGCTCACCCGTCGAAACACACTATCATTGGCTTGACGCAACTGAATTAACGCGAAGGACGTCCTATGGCACGCACCGTGGAAGTTACGGAATTGCTGTTGCGAGAAGCGCAACAAAGCCTTCTCGAGACCAGCATGGCTCTCGATGACTTGGTCCCGGTGTGTGAAGACCTCGATAACGCCGGCTATTGGTCGCTGGAATGCTGGGGCGGGACAGCTTTTCATTCCAGCCTCCGCTTTCTGAATGAAGATCCCTGGGAAAGATTACGGACCTACCGCAAGCTGCTGCCCAAGACCAGGCTGCAAATGCTGCTGCGGGGTCAGAACCTGGTTGCCCATCGGAACTTTGATGATTCTATCGTTAGCCGGTTTGTGGAGAAGGCCGCGCTAAATGGCATGGATGTCTTCCGCCTCTACGATGCCTTGAATGACATACGGAACCTGAAGGCCGGAGTTGAGGCGGTGAAGAAAGCCGGCAAGCATGCCCAAGGCGCCATCTGCTATAGCCCTGGCCCCATAGACACGATCGCGGCATTCGTCGACTTGCACAGCAAATTAAGGAATTGGGTTGCCATTCCATCTGCGTGCAGGACGTTGACGGTCTGCTCAAACCGCAGGCGGCCTACGATCTGGTCAAAGGAATCAAGCAAAGCTGTGGCAACGACACCTTGGTCAGCGTCCACACCCATTCGACGACGGGGGTCACCCTGGTGTCGCTGATGAAGGCAATCGAAGCCGGATGCGACATCGTCGACACGGCGATCAGCGCTCTGGCCCTGGGCCGCGGTCACAATCCCACCGAGAGCCTGGTCGCCATGTTGGAGGGAACAGGTTTCGCGTCTCATCTCGATAGGGAGCGTCTGGATCGCGTGAAGCAACATGTTGCCAGCGTCCGTCCGCGATACCAGGAATTCTTAACGGCCCGTCGGAGTTGAAACGGAGACCTTCGAGCACCAGATACCGGCGGCGCTCCTGTTGAACATGGAGTATCAACTGAAGGGCCAAAGCACGCCGCACTTGCTGAATGAAGTGGCGGAGGAAATACAAAACATTCGCCGCGACGCCGGCTATCCCGCCCTGGCCATCCCCGCGAGTGAAATCCTCGGCACCCAGGCAATGTTTAATGTTCTGCAAGGCAGATACAACGTGCTTACCAGTGAGTTCGCTGACCTGATGCTCGGCTACTACGGGACGACCCCAGGGGAAAAAGACCGGGCAGTAATGGGCAAGGCAGCGATCCGTCAGAACAAATCGGCCATCACCTGCCGTCCGGCCGACTTGCTTGAGCCGGCGTGGGAAAAGCGCCGGGGCGAGGCTTTGGCGGTGGGCAGTGACGGCAGCGATGAAGATGTATTGAGTTATGCGATGTTTCCGAATGTTGCAGCACGGTTCTTCCAGACGAGAAGAGCAGGGTCGAAGGACATATCGAAGCCAGAGCAGGAAACGCGCGGCACCACCGACCCGTTGAAGGCTACGCGCAGCCAAGCCATGCCGGCAGAGTCCCGAACCTACATCGTGAAAGTCGGCGCTGAGGAACATAAGGTCACGGTCACACCGGCGCGGTAAGATGGCCTCAGAATGAGGCTTCCGATTTCGAGCTTGACCCCAGGAGGTCCAACATGGCGACACCAACCCTCAAACCGGCAAGCGCGACGATGGCGGAGCGCCTGGCTGAACTTCGCGAGAAGCGCGCGAACATAGAAAAGGGTGGCGGGAAGAAGCGTATCGAGAAGCAGCACGAGGGCGGTAAGCTAACCGCACGCGAACGCATTGACAAACTGGTCGACAGCGAAAGCTTCCAGGAGATCGGTCTCTTCGCCAAGCATCGGGCCACCTTGTTTGGCATGGCGGACAAGGATATTCCCGCCGACGGAGTCGTCACCGGTTGCGCCATGATTGACGGGCGTTTGGTTCACCTCGCCTCGCAGGACTTCACCGTGGCTGGGGGCGCCGCTGGCGAAGTGCACTGCGCCAAAATTGTGGAGATGCTGAAGCTTTCCCTGAAGACCGGGAGTCCCTTCATCTTCGTCAACGATTCCGGCGGAGCGCGCGTGCAGGAAGGCATTGACAGCCTGGCGGGCTATGCGAGTGTGTTCTACAACAACGTTATGCTTTCCGGGATTGTGCCTCAGATATCGATTATTTGCGGCCCCTGCGCCGGCGGTGCAGCCTATAGTCCGGCGCTGACCGATTTCATCATTCAAACCAAGCGAGCGCAGATTTTCATCACCGGTCCTCAGGTCATTAAACAGGTGACCGGGGAGACGGTCACGGCGGATGCGTTAGGGGGGCCCGCCGCCCAGATGAACCGCTCCGGCGTCATTCATCTGATTGCCGAAGACGATGAGGGAGCGTTGGCACTGGCCCGCCGTTTGCTGAGTTTCTTGCCATCGAACAATCTGGAAGACCCGCCGCGGCTGGCCTACAGCCAGGATCTGGAGGACGATCCGGCGCTGAACGATTTGGTGCCGACAGAACCCAAACTTGCCTATGACATTCGAAGCGTGCTCAAGCCTTTGCTCGATCATCAGGACTTCTTCGAAATCCAGCCTGGTTTTGCGGCGAATGCTGTGATCGGATTCGGGCGTATCCAGGGTCGCACCGTGGGTATTGTCTCCAATCAACCTGCCGTATTGGCAGGAGCGCTGGACATCGACGCCTCCAGCAAGATTGCTCGTTTCGTCCGCTTCTGCAACGCCTTCAACATCCCTTTGCTGACCTTTGTCGATGTGCCGGGATTTCTGCCCGGAGTTGAGCAGGAATACGGCGGCATCATCCGCCATGGAGCGAAGATCTTGTTCGCCTACTCAGCCGCCACCGTGCCCAAGATAACGGTTGTCTTGCGCAAAGCGTATGGTGGAGCTTACATCGGAATGTGCTGCAAAGATCTGGGAGCTGACCGGGTGGTGGCCTGGCCAACCGCGGAAATCGCGGTGATGGGTGCCGAAGGCGCCGCGGAAATAGTGTTTCGTCATGAGATCGATGCCGCCGAGGACAAGGTGCAAAAGCGCGATGAGCTCATCGAACTCTATCGCAAGACATTTGCGAATCCGTACGTGTCGGCCGGTCGAAGACTGGTGGATGACGTGATCGAACCCGCGCAGACCAGGCGATATCTTGCCCGGGCCCTGGAAGCGCTGCACACCAAGCGTGAGCTTCGTCCCGCCAAAAAGCACGGCCTGATTCCTCTGTGAGGCACTTGGGAGCTAGCTATGGATTCAAACTTAAACTCGTCTGACGAAGTTACGCCCAAGACGGTGTCTATCATCGCCGCGGCCGTCACGGAATTCCTCGGCAAGAAGGTCCGCATTCGTTCGGTGAAGGTGCTCCAGCAACCGGATGGGGTCAGCCGCTGGGTGCGGCAAGGACGGGCGATAGTCCAGGGTTCGCACAACCTCGGTCCCCCGCGACGTTGAACCGTGGCGGAGCACGTTGCGACTTCAAGCCAAGCAGATTCAGGAATGGAATGGGCCATGAAACTACAGGTCTCGATCGACGGAAAAACCTACGAAGTGGAAGTGGAAGTAGCGGAAGAAGACTATTCTCCGCAGAGCCTGGACCACCATCCGGCACCGGCGACAGCCACCATTCAATCGACCGTGCTGCGCAGCCCGCCCCGGCCAGGAGCATCTCTGGATCCCGATCTCAATGAAGCCAGCCTGTGCCGCAGCCCTTTGGCTGGAATTGTGGTCCGCGTGCCGGTGGTTGCCGGGCAACACTTGCAGCTCAACGACCTCATGGTTATGCTGGAAGCAATGAAGATGGAAACTGCGGTTACGGCCCCGGTGGCGGGAAGGTTGAAATCCGTTAAGGTGGCGCCGGGGGATTCGGTCAAGGCCAACCAAGTCCTGGTGGAATTTGATTGAACCCTGCTTAGCACGGTAGTGATCTAACTCAGTAATGGCATTCGTCTGTGACCGCGGTCACAGCACGCAACTGCTTTCGTCACAGCGCGATGTTCGTGGCGCAACATAAGCTCTTCTACATAGTTTCTGGCCTTAAACAGGCACCCAACTCTGTCGTTCGAGTGGCAAATTTAGCTGGCGATTGTTTACTCAGGCCCTGCTGTCAGTTGGTCGCAGCCATTGCCGCCGCGATCCGACTTCCAGAGAAAAGAAGATATAGTCCATGCCGCTAAAACCTTTCGTTATCAATTCTCACGGTCGCATTGTCTTCCCGGGCAATTTTTTCCCCGAGTTGGATTTTTCAGTTTTTAAGACCCTCAAGCAATTCGCCGCCGTCATCCGGCGCGATTTTGGCGAGAAGGCCTTCACCGAGGTGGAGATTGCCGGCCGGCTGCAAGCGGGCGACTACAAGAACAGATATGAGCTTTGTCGCGATCTGGTGTTGAATCGGCTGTGGGTGAATCGTTACACCCTGACCATGTACGAGAAGCGCCCCACGCGCTTCCGCGATTTACCGCGTCATCGCTCCGATGTCTTCCTCCCGGTATACAAGCCGCGCGATGACTCGGCTGTCACAATCGCAATTCAGGCCGGCTACTGGGCACTGCCTTCAGGGTGGGACGAAGACCTGGAAGACCGGGCTTTTGGAATTCTGCTCAACGTTTTTCGCAACAAACTCAGCTCCGGCGGAGAGCTCCGGCCTTTACGTCCCACCGTCGAAGAGGCCCTGGCTGATCCCAAGAACCGCACCCGTGTGTTGACTGCGTACGACCCTGATTACCTGAGCTACACCTTTGACGACGTCCTCGACTGCCTGCATCCGGTGCCGGAGCTTGAGGCCTTGATGCGGCAGTGCATGATCCTGCACAACCAGTATCCCTGGGACCCGGCGACCAGCGGGCAAAGCGAAGTCGGCCAACTGAAGGATGACGACTATGTGGTTGCCTTTTATCCCCGCAACCAGGAAGTGTTGAAGTTCATCGAGCGCGTGAAGAAAGACACCGACTGGGGACCGCGAGTTCGCCAGGAACGCAAAGCTCCCGACACGCTTGCCTTGAGCGAACCAATCAAGCCCTACCCTGCCGTAGAGGTAAGCAAGCGTTTTAAGATACAGCCCCGCATTGAGGCGATTGCCGTGTACGAGGGCGAGATCCCGTGCACCAACGAAGACCTGATCCGCAACCATGCTTACTGCTGGTCGCGCATGACGGCAGCGGAGATCGGCGAGAAGACGGGAATCGAGCAACGCTGCTATACCGAGCTGCGGCTGGAGGAAATGGCCCTGCTGGCCGCCAAGAGCGCGCTGGCCAAATCCGGGCGGCGGCCCGCGGAAATCGGCGCCGTACTGTTTTGCAGCTGCACCAGCACGCGACTGATTCCGTCGGTTGCTACCTGGCTTTCCGGTGAGCTGGGATTATTGCAGACCCACAACTCGTGCGACATAGTTGCCGCCTGCGCCGGCATGGCTTACGGGATTGGCGAATCCGTTCGCCTGTTGCAGGAGATTGACCGCCCCGTGCTGTTGGTGTGTGCCGAAAAGTTCTCGGACAAAATTGGGACGGTACGCACCTCGCGTATGATTTTCGGTGACGGGGCGGCGGCGGTGGTGATTGGTCCTGCTCCGGAAGGAATAGCCTCGGACATCGAGTACTTCCAGACTTACGCCAGCGGTCCGTGGTCAGAGGTCAATTCGATCATCTGGCCCAACCCGGAGTTCGACAATAACATCACGGTGTACGGGCCGGAAGTGAAAGCGCTGGTGACTCGCTATCTGAAAGAGATGATGGGCGAGTTGGCGCAACTTCCCAATCCCAATGGAGGGGATGGGTCGTTGATTGATGCGATCGATATCGTAGTTCCGCATCAGGCCAATAAGAACATGGTTCTTACTTTGGCTGAGGCTGCCGGCATTCCCGGCGAGCGGATTTTCTTCAATATCGAGCGGATGGGCAACACCTCATCCGCCAGCATTCTTCTGGCTGTCCACGATGCTGTACAGGAAGGTCGAATTGACCGGCCAATGCGTGTCTTTACCCCTTGTTTCGGAGCCGGTGCGGTTGGCGGTTACGTGGTGATGCGTGTAGATCCCGCAGTAGTGAGTTGCAGTTCTGAAGACAGGAGTCTAGAAATGGCAAACGTTGCAGGTGGAAATGGAAATTACAATGCGACTTCGCTCGCAGGTAAGGTCGCACTGGTCACCGGGTCCTCGCGCGGCATAGGACGCGCCATCGCACTTGAACTGGCGCGCCGTGGGGCCAACATCGCACTGAACTTCCGCTCCGACGCCAAGCAGGCAGAGAGTGCGGCTGACGAAGTCCGCGAAACCGGAGTCGAGTGCCTGCTGGTGCAAGGCGATGTTGCCGAAAAGGGTGACGCCGCACGCATTGTGAAAGAAGTGCTGGATAAGTGGCAGCGCCTGGATATCCTGGTAAACAACGCGGGAATTACGCGCGACCGTAGCATGCGCAAAATGACCGACGATGACTGGGTGGCCGTCATCAACACAAACTTGAACGGCACCTTTTATTGCACCAGCGCAGCGGTGCCGGCCATGGTCAACCAGAGGTTTGGGCGGATCATCAATATCAGCTCCGTGGTGGGACAGATGGGAGCATTCGGCCAGGCCAACTACTCGGCTAGCAAGGGCGGCATCATCGCCTTCACCAAAACTCTCGCGCTGGAGATGGCCAAGTTCAACATCACCGCTAATGCCATTGCGCCGGGATTCACTTCCACCGAAATGGTGGATGCCATTCCGGAAGAGATTGCGGCTCAGATCAAGGCGAAGATTCCCCTCGGGCGTTTCGCGACCGTGGAGGAGATTGCCAAAGCGGCTGCTTTCCTTGCCGCCGACGGGGATTACATCACCGGACAGGAGTTGAACGTGAACGGTGGATACCACATGTAAGGACTCGCGAACTTACTTGGAACGTGATGCGAGCCAGCCATCGATGTGCGGCCAGGTGAACTTGCTGGCGCCGCTTCCGGCCATGATTCCGATGTGACCGCCCCTGACCTTGAACAGCTCTTTGTCCGCGCTGCTCACCTTCGACATGATGGGCTCAGACTGGCAGGATGGCGTGATGTGATCGTCCTCGGCGATTACGGTCAGCAGATTGGCGTGAATGCGGCTAAGGTCAACGCGCTCGCCGCGAATCACAAGCTCACCGCGCATTAGCTTGTCCTTGCGATAAAGGTCGACGATTAGTTGGCGGAATGCGCCTCCCGCCAGCGGCACGTTATCGGTCACCCAGGTATTCATGGCGTGCCAGGACTCGACGATGCGGGGATCGTCGATGTTGTCCCATAGCTTCATATAATTTCCGACATAGTTCTCCACCGGCTTCAGCGCTTTGGCCCCGTAGTCAATCATCTCGCCCGGCATATTGCCGAAGGCGGCCAGCACTTTGTCGATATCGAAATAGCGTTCGTCGGTCCAGCGGGCGAAGGTCAGTCCCTGCTTGTTGGAGAAATCCAGAGGAGCGGTCAACAGAATCAAGTTGCGCAGACCGTCTTCATCGCCCCGCAGTGCGGCATAGATTGTGGTCAGGATGGCGCCGATGCACCAGCCCAGGAGACTGAACTGCTGCACCCCGAAGGTTGCCTTCAACTTGCGGATTGCGCGGGGCATGTAATCCAGAGTGTAGTCGTCAAATTTGAGGTTCTTGTCTTCCGGGCCCGGCGCTCCCCAATCTAGCAGGTAGAGATCGTATCCCTTGTTAACCATGTACTCGACAAAGCTGTGACCGGGCCGCAGGTCGAGAATGTAGGGGCGGTTCATCAGGGCAAAGACCAACACTAAGGGAATGGGATGGCGCTTTTCTTTAGGGAGAACTGGCGTATAGCGGTAGAGCTTGGCCTTGTTGAGCGTCCAGACCAACTCCTTGGGCGTCTGGGCAATCGCAGCCTTGGTAGTCATCACCTTGGTCAAGGTTTTCAGACGCTCGGCAGCATCGGTATAGGGGTCGGTGATAACCGGGGCTTGTGCCATCCTACTTTTTTCCTCTCTTAGCTTTCTTCGCAGTTACGGTTTTCTTAGCTGGCTGGGGCATTTTTCGCGACTGCGGGAGCGGTCCGGCGCCAGTGCGTGCGATCAGGCGATGAATCGTGTCCAGCTTAGCGTCGAGATCGTCCAGGCGCATCTCAATGTTAGTCATACGCTCGGCGATAGAGACAACATCGGCGCGCGTGGGCATGGCCAGTTGCTCGAGCGTTTTGACCATCGCCTTTTCAAGGGCTTCGCGGAATGGAGTTGAGGCTGTCAGGTAGGTATCGAGCATCGCTCCGGTCGCTTGCGCATAGGCTTCGGTGTTCACCATTTCAACCATGTTCTTGGCCCAGGCATCCATATAGATGTCGCGTACGCCTCGCCAAGCGTCCAGCGGATCAACCCGCTTTCCCTCCTGAGTTGGGTCATCACCCATGCGGAACTCCTTTCAGCACGAAGATATACTTGAAGATACACCAGAGACAGCCGCAAAGAAATTCCGCCCTATGCTTCCGGCACGGGCGGCATTCCTGGTGACTGCCTGGTTTCGAATTTCCGGCAATCGTTAGTTCTTGGTGTTAGCAAGAAACGGCTGCGAGGCGATGTTCAGGACCGACTTCTGGGCTTCGATCATCGCATCGGCGCCGCGCTGGAAAGCGTCGACAACCACCGTGGCCGGGCCGGCGGCCGCACCCAACTGCTTCTTGGTGCCCTCGAAAACGGCCTTGTTCTGCTGGCTGGCGAAGTCCAGGACTTTCTTCTGAGCTTCCACCGAGCTTTGCACCGACTTCTGGATGGTCGCGCTGACGCCGCTGGCGATCTTGCCATAGGCTTCGGCGCGCACGGCGGTGATATCGGCGGCCGACTTGGTCTGCTCCACCACCAGGTCGATGGCGCTCTTCTGGGTGTCAATGACGGTTTGCACGGCCTGGCTGGCCACGCCAAAAACAAAGGCGGGCGGAGCCACCGGCAAGAGGCTGAAGGCCTGCTGCCAGGCGCCGAGCCACTCGGCGGTCTGGGCGGCGGCGATGTCCAGGGTCTGCTTTTGCAGCTTGGCGACTTGCTCCACGCTGTTGACGATTACGGGGGAAAAGATGTCTACCATCTCGGCCTTGGTGGCGGCGGTAGTCGTGGTCGACGGGCTTGACTTAGAGGTCTTTGGCATGGTCTGCTCCTTAAAGGACGGCGGTCAGGATGATGTTGCGTATTATGCTGCAATGCAACATAACTTAATCATACCCCGCTTTGGCCGCCTGTCAAGCCCAAAATGAGAAGAACTGCGGTCCCGCCCCTGCTCATCAAGAAATACGAGAACCGGCGTCTTTACAATACGGTGACCAGCCAGTACATCAACCAGGAGCAGGTGGCGCAACTGGTGCGCGACGGCCACGACCTGCGGGTGGTGGACGCCACCACCGGGGAGGACGTGACCCGGCTGGTCCTGGCGCAGATTGTGGTGGAAGATGCCAAGACCCCGGACTCCATTTTTCCCCTCGATGTGCTGCGCCATATGATCCTGGCCTCGGGCCGCGCCACCCAGGAAAACGCCTTGCGCTACATGCAGGGCATGATGGACCTGTACCAGAACGCCTATCGCGCCCTGCCTCCGGCGGCGAACCCGTTCGGCTTCCTGCCCGGACCCTGGAGCCAGCCGGGAGCTGAGCGAGGACCAGATGGCGCCGGAGAGCGTCGCACCCCGGCAGCCGGAGCAACCGCGCCCACGGATGAGGTGGAAGAGCTAAAGCAGCGAGTCGCAGAACTGGAGTTCTTGCTGACCAGGCGCGCGCCAAAGAAAAAAGCTGACCTTAAGCGTCCGCCCAAAGCAAAATCTCGCCGCAAGCCTTGACGCACTGCGGCGAAGGGTCTAGTCTGTTGTGCGGTGCCAGAGCCGACGAGGTCAGGACTAGACTTTGCTCCGACCAGGACGGGTTTCCCCAGCAGCGCACAAACACAGGAGCATACATGCCTCGCCCTAAGCAAGAACCTGTTACAGAAGAAGATGTTTCCCTGCCGACTGAAAATACAATAATTCCCAATTCTTCTCAGCCCGATACATTTACACCCCACCATACGCCCGCCGTCCACGAAGCCTTGCCGAGAACCAGGGAGAGCGGGTCGCGCGCGAAGGTGGTCGTAATCACCGGCGCTGCCGCTGGAATCGGCCGGGCCACTGCGCTGCGCTTTGCTGCCGCGGGAGCACAGATTTCGGCGTGGGATGTTTCAGCCGAGACCGCACCGCAACTGGAGTCGGCGGTCCGCTGGGCGGGCGGCGAATGTCAATTTCAAGCAGTTGATGTTCGCAACGCAAAGGCAGTGGAATCCGCAGCCGAGGCAGTTGTCGCCAGGTGGGGCCGGATCGACGTTCTGATCAACAATGCCGGCATCGTTCGCGATGCGCAGTTGGTGAAATGGAACGGCGGCAGCCCTGAGTCCATCATGAGCGAAGACACCTGGGACTCGGTGATTGGGGTCAACCTGAAAGGCGTCTTCCTGGTGACGCGCGCGATTGTGCCCCATATGATCAAGGGCGGAGGCGGAGTAATTCTGTCCGCGGCCTCGGTTGTCGGGCTTCTGGGCAACTTCGGCCAAACCAACTACGTGGCGTCCAAGGCGGGTGTAATTGGCATGACCCGCACCTGGGCGCGGGAACTGGGCAAGCACAAGATCCGCGTCAATGCAGTAGCTCCGGGATTTATTGCGACGGACATGGTACGGGCCATGCCGCCGAAGATACTGGAAGCTATGGTGGCGCGAACGCCCGTGGGACGCGCAGGAACTCCAGAAGATGTAGCCAACGCATACTTTTGGCTCGCGTCGGAAGAGGCAAGCTTCATTCACGGAACTGTGATTTCCGTGGATGGCGGCGTGGTGATTGGGACCTAGGCAGAATCACACGCCGAAATCGAAATCGATTCATCCCGCGTAAATTCCAATCATGAAGCGGTCGGTTGCCCAGCGTCGGAGTCACGACCCGGGCACTTGGCCTCGCTCCGCCGTTTGCTGAATTGATTCGCGGTGGCTGGTTTGCTAACGTCATCGTCATGTCCGAGCCTTCCCCCGAGCCGATACGCGAATTGCTCGACTCTCTGTATCGCGTGGAATCGGGACGAATCCTGGCAACTCTGATCCGCTTGCTCGGTGACTTTGATCTTGCCGAGGAGGCGATGCACGAAGCCTTTGCGGCTGCACTGAGCCTGTGGCCGGCGAGTGGAGTGCCCGGCAACCCGCGCCCCTGGCTGATTTCGACGGCCCGCTTCAAAGCCATTGATACGCTGCGCCGGCGGGCGAGATTTGATGCGTCGCAAGACGAGCTCGCGCGACATCTGGAAGCGCAAGGAAGTTCGCCCGAAAGCTCCAACGACGACGGCAGCCTTGAAGATGATCGGCTGCGCCTGATTTTTACCTGCTGTCATCCCTCGCTGGCGCCGGACGCGCGCGTTGCCCTCACCTTGCGTGAGGTGTGCGGGCTGACAACCGAGGAGATAGCCAAGGCCTTCCTCACCACTCCGCGTACGCTGGCGCAGCGCATTGTGCGCGCCAAGGCAAAGATTCGAGAGGCGCGGATTCCCTACGAGGTGCCGACGCCGGAGGAATTGCCGGAGCGGCTGGGCGCGGTGCTTCAGGTCATCTATCTCGTCTTTAACGAGGGTTATTCGGCTGCGGCGGGAGCCGAGGTAACGCGGGCCGAGCTAACCGGCGAGGCGATTCGACTGGGCCGGTTGCTGACCGAACTCCAGCCCGAGGCGGAAGTCATGGGCTCCGAAGTAATGGGACTGCTTGCCCTGATGTTGCTACAGGAATCCCGTCGCGCCGCGCGGACCTCGCCGACCGGAGAGCTGATTTTGCTGGAGAACCAGGACCGCTCGCTCTGGAACCGGGAGCACATTGCGGAGGGAGTGGCCTTGCTGGAGAAAGCCTTGGGGTATCGCGGGACGTCCCGCCGCTTCGGCTCTTACACAGTGCAGGCTGCGATCGCGGCGGTTCATGCGGAGGCGGATTCGGTGGCTGCGACCGACTGGCCACAGATTGTTGCGCTTTACGACCAATTGCTGCGAATTCAGCCTTCGCCAGTTATAGAGCTCAATCGTGCCGTGGCCATTGCCATGCGCGACGGCCCAGAGGCTGGTCTGGCGCAGATCGACGCGGCGTTGCAACATGGCGAACTGGCAAACTATTACCTGGCGCATTCCGCCCGCGCCGATATGTACCGCAGGCTCGGCAGGCCAGCTGAGGCCCGGTCCGCGTATGAGAAAGCTCTGGCCCTGACCCAACAGGAACCCGAGCGGCAGTTCCTGCAAGAGCGGATTCGGCAGCTGAAATAAAAAATGTCCGGTGCCGGGTGGCCCAGGTCTCGCGATTTTCGAGACCTGGGGATTTTCGTGATCGGTCACTTCCGCAATGTGCCCTAAATCACAGCGCGAAGACAATGGCTCCTTTGGCCTACGGTTATGCCATGGGGCTTGGAGCGCTGGCAGGGCGGACACGATCTGCACTTCCTCACATTTAGTTGTTACCGGCGACAGCCCTGGCTGGCCAGTGCCCCTCGCCGCGACCTGTTCGTGAAAGTGTTGGAACAGGTTCGGCAGCGTTACCAATGGGTGGTCGTCGGCTACGTGGTGATGCCCGAACACATTCATCTTCTGGTCAGCGAGCCGCCGCAGCGAGCACTGTCGACGGCCATACAAGCGCTGAAGCTCGGCTTCGCACGACGCGTGCTGGCCGAGCAGCGCCGCCGACGCCGCAGCGCACAAACCCACTTGTTCGAGCACTCGGCAAAACGCGTTTGGCAGACCCGGTACTATGACTTCAACGTCTGTACGGCCCACAAGCGAGTCGAGAAACTTCGCTCCATACACCGCAACCCGGTGAAGCGTGGTCTGGTGGAAGCGCCGGAGCTGTGGCGCTGGAGCAGCTTTCGGGCTTATGCCTATCAGGAGAAAGGGGCCGTCCGTCTAAACGAGTGGAGCGCCCACAAGCTGAAGGTTCGAGAAGTGACAACTTTCCCGCAGTGAAGTCTCGCCCTTACCCAGGTCTCGAAAACCGCGAGACCTGGGCCACCCACCACGTAGCCGATTACGACGAAGCGATACTTTTGCCGGGCGCGCCCCAGGACGCGCAGGAACAGGTCACGGCGCTCGTCGCTGTCAAGCTCCGGACGGCGCCGATAACAACTACAGGTTATGAAGTGCAGATCGTGCCCACCGTACCAGCGCTCCAAACCTCTTGTCATGCCCCGAAAGTATCGGGGGCAGATCATTCCCGTCTGTGATGGGACGTACTGGAGGGCTGGGACTCGCGCAACCCACTCATTCGAACCCCGCGAATGAGTGGGGCACCCGGCGGTTCGGCGGCGGAGCGGGAAATCCAAGAGCCGAGCGCCATAGGCGCGAAATAATCTAGCCCAGCACGGAGCCGCAGGCGGAGTGCTGGGTAAAGTGGGAACAAGGTCCGAGTCCCCCGGGGACGACACAGGTTCTCACACAGACGCTAAAGCGCGGCGGAAAAAAATCCTCGACGACCTGTCGAATTCCGCTCTGGCTGTTCGACTATCTTGTGAAGGCCGGGCAATCGGCCCGCCAGAAGAGATAAAGGAGAAGTCATGCCACAGTATCTAGTTGCTGTCTACCACCCCGACGACTACGACCCGTGCGTCGAAACCGAAGCGATGATGGAGAACATCCACGCCCTCAACCGCGAAATGATTGCTGCCGGCGCCCGGAAGTTCGCCTGCGGCCTTTCCCCAGTCGGCAAGGCCAAGTCGCTGCGGGCCCAGCCCGACGGCAAAGTGCTGGTCACCGACGGGCCGTACACCGAGACCAAGGAGCACATGGGCGGCTTCTGGATACTGGAAGCCGCCCATCTGGACGAGGCGCTGGCGTGGGCGCGCAAGGGTGCCGGCGCCTGCCGTGCGTCGTGCGAGGTGCGCGAGATTCTTTTCAACCCGGACCCGAAGGGCGCAACGGAGCGGCAGTGACAACCCTGGCAATCCAATGGGCCGACTTGACCCGCTCTCAGGAGGAAAACAATAGCCAGCTGGGGAGCGAGTTTGCCGGGTTCCCCCGTCGTTGGTTTGAGCGACCCCGTGGAGCACCTTACGCAGTTCGTGGTTGCGGTGCAACGGTGGTCGGACGGAACGGAAGCCCGCTAAGCGTTAATTAAATTTCGTTCTCATGTCGATTCGGCCACACCTGGTTCGACTAGCAAGTGGAGCCGCACTGCGCACCCGGCGCCTCGCAACTTTTCCAGGCCCGGCGCGGTCCAGGCTCTTATACAAAAGTAGCGGCCCTGATACGGTGTCCGCACAACCTTCAAGGAGAAGAAAATGCGCTTCATGATGATCATGTTTCCGAAAGACTACGAAAACGCAAAACCCGGCTGGTCACCCAACCTCAAAGACATGGAGGCAATGGGCAAGTACAACGAGGAACTAGGGAAAGCCGGCGTGCTGGTCGCGCTCGACGGCCTGACTCCGCCCGCGACGATGAGCGCGCGCGTCACCTTCAAAGGCGGAAAATCGAAAGTTACCGACGGCCCGTTTACCGAAGCCAAGGAAGTGGTGGGCGGCTACTGGATCATCGAGGTGAAGTCGCGCGAAGAGGCGCTCGAATGGGCCTCGCGAATTCCCGGAAAGGACAACGAAATGGTCGAAGTTCGCCGGATGTTTGACCTAACTGACTTCGATCCCGAGGTCCAAAAGGAGATCCTAAAGAAGTTCGGCGACGCCGGCGCTGCTGAGACGAGCCAGTAGTAAGAAACCGAACGGTGGTCGGACGGAACGGAATTTCGCTAAGCCGAAATTTAAATTTGTTCTCATGTCGATTCGGCCACCCCCCGTTCGACTATCAGCAGAGAGCCAGTACGATGGCGAGCAACAGCGACCCAACTGCGCTCTCAATGTGAGTTCACCGGTTAGCCAACAAGTAGCTAAACCGAAAAACAAGGCCCCAACCATCGCTCAACCTAAAGGAGGTTTCACAATGCGATTCATGATCATTGCCAAAACAACCCCAGAGTTAGAAAAAGAAAGCGCCCTCCCCGATCCAAAGTTCATAGAGGAGATGGGTAAGTACAACGAAGAACTCATCAAGGCTGGTATCGTGCTCGCAATGGATGGCCTTCATCCCAGCTCCAAAGGAGCACGCGTCAAGTTCTCGGGCAAGTCTTGCACCGTCATCGACGGCCCATTCACCGAGGCCAAGGAGCTTGTCGCCGGCTTCTGGATCTGGCGGGTCAACTCCCTCGAAGAGGCCATCGAGTGGGTCAAGCGTTGCCCCTGCCCCGACACCGGCGACTCCGAAATCGAAATTCGCCAGATCGGTGAGATGGAAGACTTCGCACCCGTCCTGTCGGAAGAGCAGATCCAGCACAAAATAGAAGGCCGAGCTCAGCTGCCAAATCAGACCGCGAACAAATAACCGCGCAGCCGGGACACCCGTCCGAATTTGGACATTGGGCCGCCGAAAACGACCACTCCCTTGCGACGCAGTCCAGGGTAAGTGATTTACAACACGGGTCTTTCTGTTGGCACGCGTGGTGCTGCAAAACGCCCAGGGGACGAGGATCATCATGTCATTTTTTCGCGATCTAAGAGTTGCGTTCCACTCGCTGAGGCGCAGCAAAGGGATGGCGACCATTGTGGTCTTCACGCTGGCGCTCGGCATTGGCGCGAACGCCGCCATCTTCACCCTGGTGCGCGGAGTGCTGCTCAAGCCTCTGGTCAACCGCGACGAGAACCGGCTGGTGTATATCCGCCAGAGCGCCCCCAGCCTCGGAGCCGACAACACCGCGTTCTCCGTGCCCGAATTGAAGGACATCGAAGCCAGCGTCCATTCCTTCAGCGAGTTCGGCGATTTCTCGACGATGACCTTTACCATGGTCGGACTGGGTGAACCGCGCGTAGTGCAAGGCGGCGTCGTCAGCGGCAACTATTTTGAAGTCCTGGGTCTGCGTCCGGTTCTCGGCCGCCTCGTCGGGCCTCAGGACGACGGGCCCAAGGCAGCCGGCGTCATCGTGCTCACCTATCGCTTCTGGTCCACCGTTTACAAAAAAGATCCCAGTGTCATCGGCAAGACAGTTCGGCTCAGCAGCCTTGGCGATCGTTCCGCCACCGTCATCGGCGTCCTCGAACCCAGTGTCCCGTATCCCGCCGATACACAGATTATCGGCAACCTGGTCATCAGCCCGCATCATCTTTCCGCCACCATGGTCACGGGTCGCGTCCATCGCATGACCGAGCTCTTCGGTAAGCTTGCACCGGGCGCCACTCTCGACCAGGCCCGCGCCGAGTTGCGCACCGTCTACGCCTCCATGCAGAAGGACCACCCCGAAGCCTATCCCGAGAACGGCGGCTTCCGCATTGATGCCAGGATGCTTCGGGACCAGATTGCTTCCGGCGCGCGTACCGTTCTCCTCGTCCTGCTCGCCGCCTCGGGCCTGGTCTTCATCATCGCCTGCTCGAACGTCGCCAACCTGATTCTGGCGCGGTCGGTTCGCCGCGAAGGCGAGTTCGCGGTCCGCGCCGCGCTGGGCGCAAGCACGGGCGCGCTGCGCCGCATGCTGTTAGCGGAAAGCCTTCTGCTCTGCGGAGCGGGCGCGGCACTCGCCCTGGTGAGCGCGCAGCCCTTGGTCAAAATCCTGGCTCGCTATGCCTCGCGCTTCTCGGTTCGCGCGCTGGATTTGACAGTCGATTCCAGCCTGCTCTGGGTGGGAGTGGCGCTGGCCGTAATTGCCGCAGTGATTTTGGCATTTGTGCCGCGCCTGCCCTCGGCTAGCGCACCCAATGGCATGAACCTGGCGAGCGGCAGCGTCCGCATCACCAGCAGCACCAGCCGCCGCCAGCGCATCTTCGCGGTCACCCAAATCGCCGCGTCGTTCGTGCTGCTGGTGGGCGCAAGCATGTTGATTGCTACCCTGATCGCGCTGCAAACCACCCAAACCGGCGTCGATACGCGTCACGTCCTGGCCATCGACGTTCCGCCGTTGTCCAACGGAAAATCGCCTCAGCAGATCGTCGATTTTTACAAGGAATCGATACGCCGGATCGATGCGCTACCCGGCGTCACCGGGACGGCTTTCGGTATGACCGCGCCCTGGCGTGATACCGAAAACTTCGGTATAGGTCTCCAATTCTCTGGTGATGGTCACACCCCTGGCAAAGACGATCCGCGCGCGCTGTGGCGGGCCATCTCTCCCGGCTTCTTCAGCGCGCTCGGGGTTCCCATTCTTGCCGGGCGAGATTTCAACGCGCTCGATGACCACGATCACGAGCCGGTGGTGATCGTCAGCGCGACCCTCGCACAAAGCATGTTTCCTGGCCAGGATGCCGTCGGCCGGCATGTCTATTGGACTGATCCCGTGCTCGAGTTCGTTCCCGGGTCGCCAGCGGAAAAGTCCAGGATTAAGTCGCCGCACCGCATTATTGGGGTTGTCGCCGATGTGGACGACGACCATATCGTTCCTGTGCCCACCTCCACCGTTTACGACACGTTTGCCGACGCTCCAATTTTCGGCGGTCACCTCCTCATCCACACCACCGCAAATCCTTATTCGCTGGTAGCGCCGGTAACCAGGATTATCCGCGGGATGGCCGCCGATGAACCGGTGGAGAACCCTGCCACGCTCGAAGACATCCGGGCAAAAGTGCTTGCGCCAGACCGCTTGAACTCCCTGGTCTTTGGCGTGTTCGCAGTGGTCGCGTTGCTGATTGCCGTGGTTGGCGTGGCGGGCGTACTGGCGTTTTCCGTGAGCGCGCGGACGCGCGAATTCGGCATCCGCCTGGCGCTGGGGGCGCAGCCGAACAATCTCCTGCGAGGGGTTGTTGCCGAAGGCGCCGTGATGGCTGCCGTTGGCGTTCTGGCGGGCGCGGCGTTCGGGTTGGTGGTGACGCGCGTGGCGGGCAGTTATTTTGGCGACTTGAAGATGCCGGGCGCAGTGCCGGTGATCGTTGCTGCGCTGGTGCTGATGGGCTCGGCGGTAGTCGCGGCGATGCTCCCGGCCGCCCGCGCCGCCCGCGTCGATGCCATACAAGCGCTGCGCTGGGAATAATTTCCCGGTGCGCGCGGCTGAGCCCAGGACCGCCTAAACTTTACCGGAGACGTGGGCATGAAAATTGTCGTGCTGATTGTGAGATTGCTGCTCGGGCTGGTGTTTTTCGTCTTCGGCCTGAATGCCTTTATGGAATTCCTCAAGGGCCCTGTACCCGGCGGTCTCGCCGGCATCGTGACCGGGTGCCCCACTCATTCGAAGCCCGCGAATCTCTTGTCTGGAAAAACCTAGGCCGGCACCAACACCAGCCTCACCGCATCTTCTCCGACAACATCGCTCGTCACCAAGCGCAGCGGCGGACGCGCCGCGGCGAAGTAGGGCTTGCCGCCGCCCAGCACGAAGGGACGCAAATAAAGACGATATTCGTCGATCAGACCAAGCGCAGTAAGACTCCCCGCAAGCTCCGCCCCCGCAACGTCGATCTCGCCATCGATCTCCGCCTTCAGGCGCGCAGCGAACGCTCCCACATCCTCCATCACCAGCGTGGCATTGGCGCCAACCGACTTCAGCGAGTGCGATGCAACCCATTTCGGCTTCCGGCGCCACGCCGCCGCAAAGTCGCGGTCACCCTCGTCCCAATCTGGCTGGTCCTCATCCCAATAACGCATCACCTCATACATGCGTCTTCCATACAACATTCCCGCAAGCCCAAGGACGTGATCGTTGAAATGGCGACCCAGCGCCGGTCCCGGAGGCGGCATCACCGGTCCTCCCGCCACTTCGGAGCCTGTCGACGTTCCGAAAAACTGACTCTTACCAGCAATGTACCCGTCCAGAGACTGCATCATCCCGAAGACCAGCCTGCCCATTTCGCCCCCCTACCGGCTTCGTCCTGCACTGCAAGACGCCCGCCCGCGGAAAGGATCGTAGCAGTGGGTCCGACACCGTTGCAACAATCTGATCCAGCCTTCCAGCCCCGCGCCGTAGAAGCCCGGTGCCCCAGGTTCGCCCTTCTGTTGGGCTAACCTGGGATCACTGCACACGACCTTCCTCTGCCTCTGCCCAGGTTAGCGTCCAGAAGAAGGACGCGAACCTGGGGCACCAGGCCGGATCGGGCCGAGGGCTATGACTCGCGGAACCCACTCATTCGAACCCCGCGAATGAGTGGGGCACCCGGGGGTTGCGATGCAAAAAAATGGAGCAGCTGTCGATTTTCGGCCTCTCGAACGACTATCTGATAGCAGAACGATGAGCTGTGGCTTTCTGCGTCACAGCAGGCTGCTGAAGAAGTCGAAAGGCAGATCCCCTCGCGGGCTGAAGCCCGCTCGGGGTGACAAAATAAACGGCTCATCGGCACGACTGAAGTCGTGCCCTGACACAAAGCACGCGACGGCGAGTTTTTCAGCGTCCTGTGAGGTCGCGACACAAACCGCGTGGAAGCCGTTTTTCAGCAGCCCGATAAGAAACCAGGAGGAGTGGATGAAATTCATCTGTCTGGGATACCTCGAGCCCGGGAAATTCGAAGGGATGACCGAGGACGAGCGGCACAAGGTGCTCGACGAATGTTTTGAGCACAATGACCATCTGCGCGCCAGTGGACATCTGGTTGCCGAAGTAGCGCTTCAGCCTCCGGAGACCGCCTTGACCCTGTACTGGAAAAACGGCAAAGTCGCCACCACCGACGGTCCCTATGCGGAAACCAAGGAACAGCTTGGCGGCCTTCAAATCCTGGAGGCGCGAGACCTCAATCACGCCATTCAGCTGGTCTCACAGCTTCCAGGCTTTAGGTATGGATTGGGCCCGATCGAGCTACGGCCAGTTGCGGGCTTGGACGAAATGATGAAGGAGAGCGAGCACCGGCGACGGCGAAAGAATACCTCGCGATGAGGGCGGCCACGAGGGCGACAGCCGGGGACATTACGCTTTCCTGGGGGATGTTTTCCTGCGAGGTGGTGACGTATCGAAGACGGCTAGATTCGCTGACTCACCTACGATAGGGCGATTCCAAGTCCAACGAGCAGCCTGAGACGCCGACCGTCTTCATTGACTTGCCGCCTTCCCCAAAGTTAAGATTCGCTGCCAATGATCGGCCAAACTATCTCGCATTACCGCATCATCGAGAAGCTGGGCGGAGGCGGGATGGGCGTGGTTTATAAGGCCGAGGACATGCGGCTCGACCGCTTCGTGGCGCTTAAATTCCTGCCCGAAGATCTGGCCCAGGATCGCCAGGCCCTGGAACGATTTCGCCGCGAAGCCAAGGCGGCGTCGGCGCTGAACCATCCCAATATCTGCACCATCTACGACATCGGCGAAGAAAACGGCCGGGCTTTTATCGCCATGGAGTTTCTCGACGGCGAAACCCTGAAGCACCGCATCATGGGCAAGCCGCTGGAGATTGAGCTGCTGCTGGAGCTGAGCACTGAGATTGCCGACGCCCTCGACGCCGCCCACAGTGAAGGCATCATCCATCGCGACATCAAGCCTGCGAACATCCTCGTGACCAGGCGCGGTCACGCTAAGGTTCTCGACTTTGGTCTAGCCAAGGTCACTGCAAAGATCGGGGCCAGCGGACAAACTGCGACCGGCTTGGCCTCCGATGCCGACCATCTCACCAGTCCGGGCACCATGCTGGGCACCGTTGCCTACATGTCCCCGGAGCAGGCCAAGGGCAAGGAGCTGGATGTACGCACGGACCTGTTTTCCTTTGGCGCGGTTCTGTACGAAATGGCGACGGGGACGTTGCCCTTCCGCGGCGAAAGCTCAGCCTTGATCTTCGAGGCCATTCTCAATCGCGCCCCTACGCCGGCGGTCCGCCTGAATCCCGACTTGCCGGCCGGGCTGGAGCGGATCATCGACCGGGCCTTGGAGAAAGATCGAGGGCTTCGTTATCAGCACGCCGCCGACATGCGCTCGGAGCTGCTTCGCCTGAAACGGGATACAGAGTCCGGTCGTTGGATAGCAGGCAGTCCGGGCATGGCGCCGATGGTGCAAGCGGCGAGTGGTACGCAGCCGGATTCAGTCTCGCCGGTCAGTGCCGGGGCAGTAACCCCAGCACCAGCTCAGTCCTCGCAGGCTAGCAGCAGCTCCGTAGTGGTCACGGTGGCGAAGCAGCACAAGTTCGGATTCGCGGCTGCTGTGGTTGCGGTCCTGATCGTGCTCGGCGCAGCTGGTTTCGGGATCTATTCCTTGTTGCATCGCCCTGTCCCAGCGCCATTCCAGAAATTCACGGTGACACGAGTCACCGACTCCGGCAAGGTGGCAGGAGCTGCAATTTCGCCTGACGGCAAATACGTGCTGAGCGTGACCGACGACAGCGGACAGCAGAGTCTCTGGCTGTGCAATGTACCCACGGGAAGCGTTACGCAAGTCATCCCGCCCTCGGCTACGGATTATCTGGGCCTGGCCTTTTCGCCGGATGGGAACTACATCTATTTCAGCAAAGCTGAGAACGCCAGCCACACGCACTACAACCTCTACCGCTCTCCGGTATTAGGGGGTGATCCGCAAATGGTGGTGCGGAATATCGCCAGTCAAAGCCTCACATTTTCTCCTGATGGCCAGCGTATCGGATATCTACGCGAAGCCGATCCGGAAATCGGCAAGTACCGCATCCTCTCGGCATCTTTAGAGGGCAGCAACGAAACGGTTCTGCTGACTGAGCCCGCGGTGAACGTACCGGACTTTCTGGCATGGTCTCCGAAGGGAGATGAGATTTACAGCTCCCGGGCAGGCGGAAACGGCGAGCGGGCTGCGATTAACGTTTTCGATGTGCATACCGGCAAGTTGCATCGCTTCGCCGCTTTCCCCGATGAGTTTCTCGCCGAAATCAAGTGGTCGCCGGTTGATCGTGTGCTCTTTGTCGTGCATGGGCAAACCGGAGCCAATGGCATAAAGGCTCAGATCGGGTTCCTGCGCGAAACCGGAGGAGAGCTCGAGCCCATCACTCGCGACTCCAACCGCTATGCGACGGTCACGGTTTCCGCCGACGGAAAAACCCTGGGCACGGTTCTGGTGCGAAGTGAGGCAACGGTCTTCGTCCTCTCTGATACCGGTCACGACTTTGCGGGCCCGCGCCCCGTCCTCTCGCAAGCCAACGACTTTGACGACTGGAGCAGCCTGCATTGGAGTACTGATGGCAATCTTCTGCTGAACAACTTTGGCCGCCTGCTCAAAGTGGGGCTTGACGGCAGAAGTCAAACCCAGCTTCTGGCGGATCCGACTGCACGAATGTTCACCCCCTTCTCCTGTGGCACAAACTACATCGTTCTCACCTGGCAAGACCGCGGCGGCACCCATTCGAGAAGCGTCTGGCGGACCAATGCCGACGGTACCGCTCCAGTGCAATTAACCCACGGAGATGACGACCGTTCGCCAGCTTGCTCGCCCGATCAGAAATGGGTCTATTACTTCGATCATCGCGATTCGAAAATCCATCGGGTTCCAGTGGACGGCTCCGGCAAGTCGGAAGCAATTCTGGATCTGCCACAGGGCTATTCGGGAGCTGCCGCGCTCAGTTTTTCTCCTGACGGCAAAACTCTAGCGGCCGCGCTGGTGGACGCCCGGCGACCCACCGAGATAGCGCTGTACGACCTCGGATCATCGACTCCGCCGCGCCTGCTCGACGCCAGTCGGCGTACGCGTGGCTTGCAGTTCACCCACGACGGCAAGTCCGTGGTCTATGCCATGCGGGAGAACGGCGTCGACAACATCTGGATGCAGCCAGTGGACGGCGCTACGGGACGTCAGGTAACAGATTTCAAGTCAGAGCAAATCTGGTCTGTCGAATTGTCGCCAGATGGAAAGAACCTCGCGGTATTGCGCGGACGCTATGTGTCGGATGTGGTGTTGCTGCAAGAAACCAAGCCGTAAATTGCACTCTTAAGTCCTCCCCAGTCACCGTCTGCTAGGAGTCGTGGTCTTTCCAGTTGCTGAAGTCGGGAATGAAGTACTCGCGTATTTCGCGCCGAGTTGATGGCTTGCTCAACGATGTCTGTCAACGACCGGGTTGAGATGTCATTGGCATGCAGGCCATGATAATCCCGTTTATCACTCGCTTCCGGGAGTAATCTTCTCGAAGCTGGTTTCTGCCAATGATGGCTGGCCGACCAGCGCAATCAGGATTGCGGCCCAGCCTTAATGCCCATTCCAAGGACAAACAGGTTCGCAGTTGAGTCCCCCGTTTTGTTCTCTACTACTGCGGGGAGGGATTGGTTGCTGCCCGGACTCTGCCTGATGCTCAGACGCGGGCAACTATGCTCGCGACAGGAATGGAACGCGGAATGGAAGCAAGCTATGTGCGACTGGAAGGGATGATCTAGTTGCTGTTGCACCGAACTCCAGGCCAACGGGTAACGTCACTCTGGGCAAAGCCAATTTCGCAAACGTGGATGAGTACATTCCCGCGCAACCCGAGACGCACAGGTCGTACTACAACTTGTGCGAAGCACGCTCCGCAAAGTCGGCAACTCTTACCTTGGGACTCTTGCAGTTTGAGAGAAAGGGATGAACCGCTATTGCGGCGGGGTCTAGATGAGGATGGCGGATCTGGTCTGATCTCCGGCCAACATTGCCGGTCGCCGAGGGCAAATACCCCAGGTTAGCCCAACAGAAGGGCGAACCTGGGGCACCGGGCTCGAATCATTCCTAATGGGAGTATCTTTACGTTTCGATCGCCGCCACCGCAACCAGAGAATCCTGCTTCACGATGACCTCGCTCAGCTCCTTGGTTCCGTAATCGAAGCCGCGGTCGAAGGCCTTCAGGTTCAGATCGCGATAGGCCTCAGGCACCGAAGCTGCAACCGCTTTCCGCATCGCCTCCGGATCGACCGCCTGCGAAACCGCCGCGAAGAAGCCGACCATCACGATGTTCAGCACCATCTTCTTGCCCAGCTCTTCCGCAATGCGCGTGGCCGGGACACTGTAAACGCGCGTGCCGGCAGGATGGTCGCCGATTCGCACCAGGTCCTCCTCGATGATGAGAGTGCCTTCGTCCTTGAGCTGCGGACTGAATAGTGTGTAAGCCTCCTGCGACATCACCACTAGAATGTCGGGCCGTGAAACATAGGGATAGAGCACCGGCTGGTCGCTCAGAATGACTTGCGCGCTGCACGCGCCGCCGCGCGCTTCCGGCCCAAAGCTTTGCGTCATGGTGGAAAAGCCGTCCTGAAAAATGCACCCGGCTTTGCCGATGACAACTGCCGACAGGATCACGCCCTGCCCGCCAAATCCTGCGATACGGATCTCTGTTACTGGCATGAGCATGCCTCCGTTTCCACATAGTCTTCGCCCAGGGCGCCGGCCAGGCTGTCGTGCATCAGGTTGCCGTAGTCGCCGCGCTCGCCGCGCTCGCGGTCCACGAACTTGCCCACGACAATCTCGCCGCTCTTGGTCAGCGCAACCTCGCTGGTGGGCGCGCCATTGCGGACCTTGCTGACCTGCTTGTAGAACTTCATGGTGTCCAGCCCGTCGCCCATTTTGTTGCGGCGCTGGTAGAGCGTCGGACACGGCGACAGCACTTCGATGAAACTGAAGCCTTTTTTGGCGAACATCTCTTCCATTGAACGCGCCAGCTGTTTAACGTGAAACGCCGTCCAGCGCGCCACGTAAACCGCGCCTGCCGCTTCCACCAGGTAAGGCAGATTGAACGACGGATCGTAGGTCCCGTAAGGATTGGTTGCGGTGATGACCGCTCCCGGCGTGGTGGGCGCGGTCTGTCCGCCAGTCATGGCGAAAACCAGATTGTTGATGCAGACCACTTTGAGATCGACATTGCGCCGTGCGGCGTGGATCAAGTGATTGCCGCCAATGGCGAACAGATCGCCGTCACCGGAGTAGACCACGACATTCAGCTTGGGATTAGCCAGCTTCAGCCCGGTCGCAAACGGAATGGCACGGCCATGCGTGGTGTGGAACGAGTCCAGATTGACGTAGCCGGCAACGCGTCCGGTGCAACCGATGCCGGAGACGATGGCCAGGTTCTTCATGTCGATGTTGGCTTCGGTGAGGGCATGGGCGAACGAGTTGACGCTGGTGCCGATGCCGCATCCCGGACACCAGATGTGGGGAATGCGGTCCATCCGCAGAAACTGCTCGACTGGGTTGTGGATGGTCACAGTCGTCTCACTCATCGCGCCACCTCCGTGATTGCTTGCAGAATATCTTCGGGTTTGTGAACGCTGCCGCCAGCGTGTCCCACGAGTCGGACCTTGGTTTGGCCTGCGGCTGCGCGCTCAACCTCGCGCACCATCTGGCCCAGATTCAGTTCGGCTACCACTATCCCTTTCACTTTTTTCGCGATGGCGGCAATCTGCTTTTCGGGGAACGGCCACGCCGTGATCAGCCGGAACTTGCCGACCTTGATTCCCTTCTGGCGCGCCATGTCGATGGCCTTTTGCGCCACGCGTGAGGTGATGCCGTAAGAGACCACAACTACGTCGGCGCCTTCAATCTGGTCTTGCTCGAAGAGTGTGATCTGATCGACGTTCTTGGTGATTTTCTCGACCAGGCGCTTGACCAGCACGGCCTGTACCTCGGGCCGCATGTCGGGATAACCGCGCTCGTCGTGCGTCAAACCTGTGACGTGAACGTTGTAGCCCTCGCCCACTCGCGGCATGTCGGGGACAAGATCCGCCCCGGGCTTGAATGCCAGGAATTCTTTGGGCGACATGGTGGTATAACGCCGCGGCTCGATTTCAATGTCCTCAGGGGCGGGAATCACAACCTTCTCGGTCATGTGACCGACCACTTCGTCCATCATGACGAACACCGGGCAGCGATATTTCTCGGCGTAGTTGAAGGCGGTGATGGTCAGGTCGAAGCACTCTTGCGGCGAGTTGGGACACAGCGCGATGATTTCGTAATCGCCGTGCGATCCCCAGCGCACCTGCATCATGTCCTGCTGCGCAGGAAGCGTCGGCAAGCCGGTAGACGGTCCGCCGCGTTGCACGTCGACGAAGACGCAGGGCGTCTCCGTCATGGCGGCGTAACCGATGTGCTCCATCATCAGCGAAAAGCCTGGGCCGGAAGTTACCGTAAACGCTTTGGCTCCGCCCCACACTGCGCCTTGCAGGGTGATGGAGGCGGCCAGCTCGTCTTCCATCTGAATAAAGGTGCCACCGACGGTGGGGACGCGTGCCGCAAAACGCTCCACTACTTCGGTCGACGGCGTGATGGGATAGCCGGACGAGAAGCGCGCGCCCGCAGCGAGTGCTCCTTCGCAGCAGGCGTGATCGCCGTCGAGAAAATGTGTGCCGGTCAGTACTCCAGCAGGATCAGCGTGCATCTTGCTCCTCCTTAGTCTCGGTCGACACCAACGGAGGGGCCGCAACTTCCTCGGGCGACGGAGCCGGTTCGGCTTGTGCCTTCTTTTCAACCTCCGGCTTGAAGCCGAAGATAGCGAAGTCTGGGCAGTACATGCCGCACAGGTCGCAACCGCTGCACTTCTCGGGATGGGCCATGTAGGGCGTGTGATATCCCTTGGCGTTGAAAGCGGAGGAAAGCGCCAGTACGTGGGTGGGACAAAACTCCACGCAAAAACCGCAGGCTTTACAGCGCTCGACTACGATCTGCACCGAACCTTGGACCTTGGCCATTGCTGCCCTTTCTATTTGCGGGAGCACGTCGGAAGGAACTTGGTGTTACCTAACGATTCGCCATCCCACCTGGAATCCGTTGCGGCTAGGAGGCTCACCCCGTACCGAACGATGGTTCGATTTTTGACCAGCGATGGCCCAAGGCGAAGTGATGTGGGTCACATGGTGATGTGAGGGGGGACACTGGGGCCAAGGGCGGTCAGGTATCCCACAAGTCGCTTCTCGCTCTTCGCGCTTCGCCGGTTCGCTGGAGTACGGGGAGGGTATCGCCTAATCACACGGTGGTGAGTCACAGAGCACAGACAAGCGATTGCTGTCCGGTATAGCCTCATCATCGGTGGGTTCCCCCTGGAGCGAGACCCTCGGTCTTGTTTACCCAACCCAGCCAACCAACTGGCAACGACAAGATCGCGATCTCCGAAAATCCTTCGCACAGGGCGCCTGCCCGATCATTCCGTCTTGGGTCCCTCGAACCATAAATGGCTAGAAAGGGAAACCATGAAACGCTCTGTACTGTTCCTTATGGTCCTGGCAATGGTCGCGATCGGCTTCAGGGTCAATGCGACAACGACGCCGCTAACCACGACAGGGGTGAGTGAGGCGAGCTTTTTTATTACGCCGCCTGCTCCGCCGCGGCCCACTCCGCCCCTGCCTCCGCGACCCAAACCGCCGAGACCGCCGATGCCTAACCCAATTCTTCTGAGTGAGGCGAGCTTTTTCACTACACCGCCAACTCCGCCACGGCCCAGTCCTCCGCCGCCACCGCGGCCCAATCCGCCGCGGCCTCCGCTGCCTAACCCAATTCTTCTGAGCCAGGCGACACCGCCGCCCACTCCGCCACGGCCCACTCCACCGCTGCCACCGCGTCCTAATCCGCCTCGTGGATAGGCGACAACTCATGATGGTCGGAATTAAAGTTGCTCGAAAATTTACCTATCTCAAAGGGAGGACCCGAATAACGGAATGCCATCAGGCGGTGCCCCGTGGCGCCGCCTGAGTGTTGGAGGAGGCGTAACTGGGCTGGACGGCCCTTGGGCTCCAGACCGACCCCAGCCCGGTGCCCCAGGTTCGACCTGCTGTTGGTCTAACCTGGGAGCGCTGCGGCTGAACCGGATGCTTACCGCCCAATCCACTCCAACTGCAACGCCTTTTCCTTCGCAGCCATGGCCCGCAACTCTGGATCGCCGGTTACCAGCGGCGCCCTTTGCAGCAAGGCCGTGGCAGCAGCGAAGCCGTCGGCGTAGGAGATTGCGTATCGCCCTTTGAGCGAAGCAGCTAGCATGACCAGCTCATCATGGGCCGAGATGGTTGTCACGCGCGGCTGTAATGTTTCGAGCACCCGCCGCCCATAGGCCAGGTTGCGGGCCTTCACCGAGAGATAGAAAACCTCGCCGAGATTCACGATACTCATTGAGAGCTTGTGCTCGCGCCGGTCGGCGGCATCCAGCAGCGCGCGCATCCGGTCCGCTGCCGGCGGCTGGCCTTTCAGCCACACCATCACCGCCCATGCATCCAGAACTAAATCGGCCATCTAGGCGCGTCCCCGGTCTTTGGCAAGCTCGGCCTTGCGCTCCTCCCGCATGATCTTCTCGACATCGATCCGGGCGAGAGAACCTTCCAGCGCGTCGAGTGAGAGCGCGAGAACAGGCTTCAGGTGAAGCGCCCAGGCCTCCAGCGCCTCATCGACGGCGTCTTGCAGGGTAACTCCCCGGCTTGCCGCCACGCTCTTGATACGGCGCAACTTCGCCGCCGGCAGTCTGACGGAGAGCACGGCAATTTGCTTGCTTGCTGTCATGCTTGCATTCTAGCAGAGAACGCATTTCCGCGACGAATCCCATGTCTCACGCTCACGTGACTTGGCTCACTGCGCAACCGGCGGCTTCGGTGCAGGATGTGGGCAAAGGAGAAAAGTGTCCCCACTTTATGGGTCTAATGACGCTTTCACGACATTATGAAACGGGTGCTCATCCTTGGAGCAGCAGGACGAGATTTTCATGATTTCAACGTAGTTTTTCGCAACCACCCCGAATTCGAAGTCGTAGCCTTCACCGCCACTCAAATCCCTGACATCGCCGGCCGTCGATATCCCGCAGAATTAGCCGGCAGTCTCTATCCCCAGGGCATTCCCATTGTTGAAGAAGACAAGATGGAGCAGATCATCCGCGAGCAGCGCGTGGATGCAGCGGTCTTTGCCTATAGCGACATCGCCTACCCCACCCTGATGCATCTGGCATCGCGGGCCTCGGCTGCCGGCGCCGACTTCTGGCTGCTGGCGGCCGCGCGTACGCAACTCACGGCGAAAGTCCCGGTGGTGTCGGTATGTGCGGTCCGCACCGGTTGCGGAAAGAGCCCGGTATCGCGCCGTATCGCGGCGGAGCTCCGCCAGCGGGGCTGGCACCCGGTGGTGGTTCGTCATCCCATGCCCTACGGCGATCTGAATGAACAACGGGCGCAGCGCTTCGCCTCGCTCGCCGACCTCGATCGCTACCAGTGCACCATCGAGGAGCGCGAAGAGTACGAACCTCACATTGTGGAAGGCACCACGGTCTATGCGGGAGTGGACTACGCCGACATCCTGCGCCAGGCGGAGGAGGAAGGCGACATCATCTTGTGGGACGGCGGCAACAACGATACGTCCTTCTATCGTCCCGACCTGGCCATCGTGGTGCTCGATCCGCATCGCGCCGGTCATGAACTGGGCTACTACCCGGGAGAAGTCAACTTCCGCAGCGCCGACGTGCTGATCATTAATAAGGTTGACACCGCCGATCCCGACGGCATCAAGACGGTGCGCCGCAACATTGCTCTGCACAATCCCAAGGCGCGGGTCATCGAGACCGCTTCGCGCGTGACGGTCGACGATCCCGAGATCGTGAATGGCAAGACCGTGCTGGTGGTGGAGGATGGTCCCACCCTCACCCACGGCGAGATGCCGTACGGTGCAGGCGTAGTCGCCGCCAACCGCTATCATGCCGCTGCCCTGGTCGATCCGCGGCCCTATGCCGTGGGTTCCATCCAGAAGACCTTCCAGAAGTTTCCCCACTTGTGGCGCGTGCTGCCGGCCATGGGCTACAGCGACACCCAGCGCCATGAGCTGGAAGAAACCATCAAGCGCGTGCCTTGCGATCTGGTGGTAGTTGCCACGCCCATCGATTTGGCCCGCGCCATCAAGCTCGACAAGCCGTATGTGTGCGTGCGCTATGAATCGGAGGAGATTGGCAAACCTGCCATCAGCGCCATGATCGAGGAGTTCACTCAAGCGCACCAGCCCGCGTTGGCTGGCGCCGGGAGGTAACTATGGACGGCAAGGACTTTCTCTCGATTCGCGACTTCACGCCCCACCAGGTGCGGCACTTTTTGCACGTTGCGACCCAGCTGAAGGCCCGGCCCAGCCTCTACCGGACGGCGCTGAAGGGCAAGACGCTGGCCATGATCTTCGAAAAGCCATCGTTGCGCACCCGCGTCAGCTTTGATGTTGGCATCGAGCAACTGGGCGGACACCCGCTGTATCTTTCGCCCGCCGAAATCAGTCTCGGCAAGCGTGAGTCGGTACATGACGTGGCCAAGAACCTGGAGCGCATGGTGGACGGCATCATGATTCGCACCTTCGATCATGAAATCGTCCTCGAGATGGCGCGCTGTGCGAGTATCCCGGTAATCAACGGACTCACCGACTACAGCCATCCCTGCCAGGCCATGGCCGATTACCTGACCATGTTGGAAGTGAAGGGCCGCATTGCCGGCCTGAAGATCGCCTACATCGGCGACGGTAACAACGTCGCTCGCTCGTTGCTGTTTCTGGGAGCGCAACTGGGCGCGGATATGTGGATTGCGACTCCGCCGGGATACGAGCCCGACAACGCAGCCATTGCCTGGACGCGGAAGCGCTGCGCGGAAACCAACGCGAGCCTCATCATCACGCCCGATCCCGAGCTTGCAGCCTTCGCTGCCGACGTAGTTTACACCGACGTGTGGGCAAGCATGGGACAGGAAGCGGAGACGGAAACACGCCAACAGATCTTCGCTCCTTATCAGGTCAACTCAGAGTTATTTGCACGCGCCAAGACGGACGCCATCTTTCTGCATTGTCTGCCGGCCCACCGGGGCGATGAAGTTACCGGCGAGGTGATCGACTCGGCGCATTCCTTGGTGTTTCAGCAAGCCGAGAACCGGTTGCACGCGCAGAAAGCAATCATGCTGGAACTGATGAAGGACGCGTACATGCAAGACCGCGGAGTGGCGCGCGAACCTATGCTGGAATTGGTGAGGTAGAAGAGTCGCTGTTCGCTATTCGCCGGAGGCGGTTGGCGAAAAGCGAAGAGCGAAAAGCCCACAGCGTCCTTAAGGAAACCTATGTCGAAGACTGCGCTAGTCGCGGTTGGAGGCAACTCTCTCATCCGAGCCGGTGAGAAGGGGACAATCGCGGAGCAAGTGGCGAATGCCCGCCGCACCGCGCGGGCGATGGTCGGCCTCATTCGACTGGGCTATCGTCTGGTGATCACCCACGGCAACGGGCCGCAAGTGGGAGCGCAGTTGTTGCGTTCGGAGCGCGCCTCTGACGTGGTGTACAGCCAGACCCTGGACGTTTGTGGCGCTGCCAGCCAGGGCGAAGTCGGGATACCTGCTGGAGCAGTCTCTGCGCAATGAACTGGCGGAGGCCGGCCTCGATCTATCCGGTGGTCAGCCTGGTGACGCAGACCGTGGTCTCGGCCGACGATCCCGCCATGCTAGCAGCCCTCCAAGCCCATTGGCCCGTTCTATTCGCGGGCCGACGCGGAGGAACGGAAGCGACTGCTGGGCTGGCACATTGTGGAAGATGCGGCGCGCGGCTATCGCCGTGTGGTGCCTTCGCCGGAGCCGCTGGAGATTGTGGAGCTGGATGTCATCCGCTCGCTGGTGGCGCGCAAGGTGGTGGTGATTTCTACCGGCGGCGGCGGCATTCCGGTGATGCGCGTGCGGGGACAACTGCAAGGCCTGGAAGCGGTCATCGACAAGGACCGCGCCTCGGCGCTGCTGGCGGCTCAGCTTCACGTCGATCTGTTCGCCATCTCCACCGACACCGACTACGTTTACCTGAACTACAAGAAGCCCGAGCAGACGCCGCTGACTTTGGTCACGGTGTCGCAGTTGGAGGAGTACCACCGAGCAGGACACTTTCCGCCGGGAAACATGGGGCCGAAGATCGAATCGGTGATTCATTTCCTGCGCAGCCGGCGGCAAGGAAGCTGTGATCACGTCATTCGAACTTCTGTGCGAAGCGGTTGCGGGCCGCGCCGGTACCCGTATTGTTGGCGACGCCGAGCCCGCACGGCGAGACTGCCACACAAGAATTGGAGGAGCCGGTTCTCCGGTAGACCATGCCGATTCTGCATAGACCGCCCAACCTGCGAGAAGACAAGCTGGGACGCTCGCGTATGACATTGAAGCACGTTGTCGAGTCGCAGCAGTTCACCGTTCCCTTGCTGATGGAGTTGTTCGACCGCTCGCGGCTGATGGAGCGGATCGTGGCGCGCGGCGGCACTCTGGATTACCAGAACCGCATCCTCGCCAGCCTCTTCTATCAGCCTTCCACGCGCACCCGCTTTTCCTTCGAGGCTGCCATGCACCGGCTGGGTGGACGCGTGCTGTCCACCGAACATGCGCGCGCCTTCTCGTCGGAGATCGAGGCGGAGCAGGTCGAGGATTCCATTCGCATCATCGGCAGCTACTGCGACGTGATCGTCATTCGTCATCATGAGCCGGGCGGAGCGGCGCGCGCCGCCAAAGTTTCGCCTGTGCCCATCATCAATGCCGGCGATGGCGACGGCGGGCAGCATCCCACGCAAGCGCTGCTCGACCTGTACACCATTTATCGCGAGCGCCCGCTCGATGGGCTGAGCGTGGCCTTCATCGGCGAGCTGGATCGCGGCCGCACGGCGCGCTCGCTGGCCTATCTGCTGGCGAAGTTCGAGCGGGTCAAGATATTTTTCGTGAGCCCGCCGGAGCTGCAGATGCGAAGCGACATCCTGCAGTATCTCGACCGGCATGGCGTGCGCTACGAACTGGAGTCGGACATCGATCGCGTGGTCGGCGAAGTGGATGTGATCTACCAGACGCGCATTCGTCCCGACCGGCTCCCGCGGGTGGCCGGCTCGCAGCGCTACGCCATCAATTCGTCGGTGCTGCAAGCGCATGAAGCCGGACGCGATGATCATGCATCCGCTGCCGCGGACGGTGGAACTGGACAAGACCGTGGACGACGATCCGCGCGCGCTTTATTTCCGCCAGGCCGCGAATGGGCTGTATGTGCGGATGGCGTTGTTAACGATGCTGCTGGAATAAGAGCAGCAATTAGCAATTAGCACTAGCAATTAGCCTCGGAAAGAGGATCGTCGATGAAAGAGTTCAGGCGTCTGACGGTTTGGGAAAAGCACATGCGCTTACGCTCGCGATCTATCGTGCGACTGCGACTTTCCGAAAGAAGAGACTTACGGCATCAGCAGCCAAATGCGACGGTGCAGTGCGTCGGTGCAGCGAATATTGCCGAAGGATGCGGTCGCACAGGAAACGGCGATTTTCATCGCTTTCTGAACATGCAGCAGGTTCGTGCTCTGAATTGGAATACTTTGTATTGCTATCCCGAGACTTAGGCTTCCATCACCTGAGCTTTTCAAAGCCTGACCGAAAAACTCGAGAAGTACAACGAATGCTCGCATCTCTCTGCGAAAGGTAGAAGCAGCCGAAGCCGCACCATGGTTGAGGCTGGCTGCTAATTGCTAATTGCTAGTTGCTAATTGCTTCAACACGAGGACTTATGCCCGTTATCGATCAATTGCAGACCAAGGATTTCATCGAACTCGAAGACCTTACGGCGCTCACAACTACCATCCCCTCGACGTTGTCATCGAGCGCGCCGAAGGCGTGTGGGTTTACGACGTGGAAGGCAATCGCTATCTGGATTGCCTGGCCTCGTATTCCGCCGTCAACCAGGGACATTGCCATCCCGCAATCCTGAAAGCGCTGTTCGAGCAGGCGCAGAAGGTCACGCTGACCTCGCGCGCCTTTCGCAATGATCAACTGCCGCTCTTCTACCAGCAACTGCACGAGCTGACCGGCTACGAGATGGCGCTGCCCATGAACTCCGGCGCCGAGGCGGTGGAGACCGCGGTGAAGGCCGCGCGCAAGTGGGGCTACAAGGTCAAAGGCATTCCCGATGGCCAAGCCGAGATCGTCGTCTGCGCGAACAATTTTCATGGCCGCACCGTCACCGTCATCAGCTTCTCCACCGACGAGCAGTATCGCGACGGCTTCGGCCCGTTCACGCCCGGCTTCAAGATCATCCCGTTCGGCGATGCCGCGGCCCTGCGCGATGCCATCACGCCCAACACCTGCGCGTTTCTGGTGGAACCGATTCAGGGCGAAGCCGGAATCGTCATTCCGCCCGAAGGCTTCCTGCGCGACGCAGCCGAGATCTGTCGCCGCAATAATGTGCTTCTCATTGCCGACGAGATTCAGTCCGGACTGGGACGCACCGGCAAGCTCTTCGCCTACATGCATGAAGGCATCAGGCCGGACATGGTGATCGTCGGCAAGGCGCTGTCGGGCGGCTTCTATCCGGTGTCGGCGGTGCTGTCGTCGAAGGAGATCCTCGGCGTCTTCCATCCCGGCGACCACGGCAGCACTTTCGGCGGCAATCCGCTGGGCTGCGCCGTCGCTCGCGCCGCATTGCAGCGTCCTGATCGACGAGAACCTGGTGCAGCGCTCGGCCGAACTGGGCGAGTACTTCCTCGACCGGCTGCGAACTCTTCGCAGTCCCCACCTGCGCGAAGTCCGCGGCAAGGGTCTGTGGATCGGCAATCGAGCTGGACGTTCCGGCCCGGCCTTACTGCGAGGCGCTGAAGGAACTTGGCCATTCTCTGCAAAGAGACCCACGACCACGTGATCCGCATCGCTCCGCCGCTGATCATCACGCGGAAGGAGATCGACTGGGCCTTCGAACGGATCAGGAAGGTGATCGAAGAGCAACCGTAACGATTCATCTGGCAAATCATCCTCAGGGCCACCGATCCGGGCGGCCCTTTTTTTTCGATTGGTTTGCGATCCGGCCCGGAAGCGCCGATGATTGACCGTCCTGCCCAAAGAGCCGCCACGGCGAACCGCCAGCTAAACCTCCTACCATCAGTCGATTAGACCGTAAGGTGAAATTAAGTTGACTCGCCGTATAGGAGAGCGCAACAGTATCCCTACGCTAGGAGAGAAGCCAGCCTGCGGCGGCAAGTTGACGCACGTTTCTCGTGTCCGCGACCTCGGCGATACTGTGAACGGGTCGCGAGGAGGAGTCCCCATGTCAGACAAACGGCAAAATGCAGCTTCGATTTTGGACATCAAACCGCTACCGGCAACGGTCGCCCTCATCCTGACAATCATGTTCGCGACAGGTATCCTGGTGCCCCGAGCGGCGTATGCGCAGACCTTCCAGGTTCTGCACAGCTTTACCGATCACGGAGATGGAGGCTCTCCTGAAGCCGGCTTGACGATGGGTCGCGCCGGAAACCTCTATGGCACGACCTCCCTTGGCGGTGCAGGATATGGGACGGTATTTAAGTTGTCCCGCATCGGATCGGGATGGATCCTGAGCACCATCTACACCTTTCAAGGCGGCAGCGATGGGAGCTATCCGCACGCCAGAGTTGTGGTCGGTCCGGACGGAACCTTGTACGGCACCACCCCCTCCGGCGGCGGTGACAACAGTGGCACCATCTTCAACCTGCGACCACCGGCCACGGTTTGCCGATCCACCCAATGCCCATGGACCGAAACCGTGCTTTACCGCTTCACCGGTGGCAGTGATGGAAACGGTCCCGGATACGGCGACTTAACCTTCGATTCGGCCGGCAGTATCTACGGCACGACTGTGGCCGGTGGTCTGTCTTGCTCCGAGGGTGGAACGTGTGGTGTGGTCTTCAAGCTTACCCGTTCCGGCGGAGGTTGGATGGAAAGCGTCCTCTACCGCTTCACCGGCGGCAACGACGGCGGATATCCATACAGTGGTGTGATCTTCGACAGCGCCGGCAACTTGTATGGCACGGCGTCGGCAGGCGGGATCAATACCTATGGAACGGTGTACGAACTAAGTCCTTCATCCTCCGGCTGGACAGAGACCACTCTGCATAGCTTCGGGTCAGTGGGCGATGATGGCTATCTCCCTTTCGGCGGCCTGATTATTGATCGTCAAGGGAGTCTCTATGGAACCACCTATGGAGGCGGCGCGGGCGGCGGCGGCACGGTCTACGAACTCCAGCCCTCCGGCGGCGACTGGACATTCAGCACTCTTTACAGCTTTGCGGGATTTGACGGAGCGGAAGACGCCCCAACCATGGATGCATCGGGAAATCTATACGGCACGACGTTCATCGCCGGCGCGGACAATCTCGGATCGGTTTTCAAGTTAACTCCCACAGAGGGCGGTTGGACCTATACCGACCTTCACGACTTCGCCGGTGGCAATGACGGCGGCGGGGCGATGGGCAGTGTGGTGCTGGACGGTAACGGGAATGTCTACGGCACGAATTATATCTACGGCTCAGGCGGCGCGGGGGTCGCCTTCGAGATCACGCCGTAGGACAGTATCCAGTGGCAAGTGAAAGATTGTCAGTTAGAGACTGATGTCAGGAATGTCTGGCAGCGTGGGATGTCACGTATTGAAGGTATTCGAGCCTAAATCATTGTCTCGTAAGGGAGAAGTTTTATGTCGCGGGTGAAAAAATATCGCATCTCAGGACGCGTCCTGGTGGTGGAAATACCCTGTCTTCTCATCCTGCTGGCAACAGCCATCGCGGCACCGGCGCAGACCTTCACCGTCCTGCACAACTTTACTAACGGCCAGGACGGTGGAGAACCCTCTGCCGGCTTGAGCATGGACCAGGCCGGAAATCTTTATGGGACGGCCAGCACCGGCGGCAATACCGGTGGGACTTGCTCGTACCCCAATCCGCCCGGGTGCGGCACCGTGTTCAAGCTGTCACGCCGGGGCTCCGGCTGGGTCTTGACCACCCTCTACACCTTCAGCGGCCCTGACGGCAGGAATCCGCTGACCAGGGTGATCATTGGCCCGGATGGCAGTCTTTACGGGACGACGTCGCTGGGAGGTGACACCAACACGGGCACGGTTTTCAATTTGCGGCCGCCGTCCGCTGCCTGCAAAAGCGCGCTCTGCCCCTGGACCGAAACCGTGCTGCATTCGTTCCAGGGCTATGGCGATGGCGCGCAGCCCACGTTTGGTGACCTGGTCTTCGATGGCGCCGGGAACATCTACGGCACCACGCCGCATGGCGGGCAAGGCGACCGTGGCACGGTCTATAAACTCACCCCGTCCAATGGCGGCTGGACGGAAACCGTTCTTTACAAGTTCCAGGGCGGCAATGACGGCGCGACGCCCTACGGCGGTCTGGTCTTCGACGAGGCCGGCAACTTATGGGGAACGACTGGCTTCGGCGGGACCTATAACAATGGCACGATCTACGAGTTGGTCCCAGCGGGCGGTGGCTGGACGGAAAGCGTGGTCTATCACTTCCTCGGTGGAAGCGATGGGGCGAACCCGTATGCGGGCTTGATTGTTGACCAATCGGGTAATTTCTACGGCGCGACCTATGGAGACAACGGCACTACGCCCAAGGTGTACGAGTTGAGCCCCTCCAACGGCGGCTGGACCTTTAGCGTGCTTTATGGCCTTGGCGCTGACCAAGGCATCATCGGGAAGCTGGCCATGGATGCTGCCGGGAACCTTTACGGGACGAACTACTACGATGTGCCGGAGGTCTTCCGGCTGACACCTTCGAATGGCGGCTGGACGCTGACCAGTTCTTGGGGCGGCGCCGGGAGCGCCCCGTTCGGCAACGTGATCTTCGATGGCAGTGGCAATCTCTACACTACCGCTTCTAACGGCGGCCGCAGTGAGGTTGGTCTGGTTTTCGAGATAACGCCGTAAGGCAATTGCGCGGAGCCGGCTTGTCAGTCAGAGTGAGATATCCCACAACGTGGGATTACAGAAGTGGAAAGTTATTGGACTGCGAACATTTGGTCGCGAAGGAGAATCGTTAATGGCGCGCGCAAAACAGCATCGGAATTCGCGGGAGCGACGGAGGTTTCGGCGAATTTCCATTGGCCTATGCAGACGCCCTGGTCTATATTCCTTCGATAATGAGGACGCTCCCGGCCCGTTTGGTGGCGTCACCATGGACGCACAGGGAAACCTCTACGGCACTACTGGCGGTCTCTTCAATGGCGGAGAAGCCTACGAACTGACTCAAGCTAACGGAAACTGGACCGTTAGCCGGAGGCTGATCTTTTCCGCCTACGAGGGTCCGTTCGACACTCCCACCCTCGATGCAGAAGGAAATCTCTACGGGACGATCGCCTTCGCCGGCACCGGTCAATATGGCGAGGTGTTCAAGCTGACGCCGTCGGGCGGCGGATGGATCTATACCGATCTCGGCGATTTCGACTTAGCAAACGGAGGAGACCCCGTCGGCGGAGTGATCTTTGACGCAAACGGCAACCTGTATGGCACTACATCTCTCGGCGGCGAGTATACAGACGGCATCGTCTGGGAAATCACGCCGTAAGGCAGTTGTCAGTGCTCAGTAGCCCGCAGGCGGTTGCCTATCTAGTGGCCGATCCGGCTTGTACCACAATGTGAGATATCAACGAATCGCGGGGGCCTTATGGTGAGCCTAAGAGAAAATCGGAATTCGGGATTCGCCCGGCTGGCAGGAATGGCCGGCCTTTTCATTCTGCTGGTGGCGGCGGCCACAGCGCAGGGGCAGACCTATCAAGTCCTGCACACCTTCACCGGCGGCGCCGACGGAGGCAGTCCTTTTGCCGGGCTGACCCAGGACAGCGCAGGAAATTTCTACGGCACCACAACGTATGGCGGTCAAGTTACCAGCACATGTCCTGACGGCTGCGGGGTAGTTTTCAAACTAGCCCACAGTGGCGAGGGATGGGTCCTCACCCCGATCTATACCTTCCAGGGCGGCGAGGACGGGGCTAACCCGTTCGCCGCAGTGGTCATTGCGTCTGACGGAACTCTGTATGGGACTACCGGCGCTGGCGGTGGCAGCGGGTGCCCCTCCTACTTCTACGGTGGAAACGGTTGCGGAACCGTCTTTCGGCTCCAGCCACAGCCCCACGCCTGCGCTTCGTTTCACTGTCCGTGGACCGAAACTGTTCTCTATCGCTTTACTGGCGGCAGCGATGGTGCAACGCCCGGTTATGGCAATCTGTTGTTCGATCAGGCCGGCAACCTCTATGACGCTGCCACATACGGCGGTTTGGACGGCCGAGACTGCCCAAGCCGGATGCGGGGTTGTTTACGAACTCACGCACTCCTCACAAGGCTGGACGGAGAATGTCCTCTATAGCTTTACCTCCGGCGACGACGGCGCAACTCCTTTTAGCGGATTGATCTTCGACAGTGCCGGAAATCTCTATGGCACCAACTACTTCGGCGTCGTCTATGAGTTAACGCCATCACAATCAGGCTGGTCCGAACAGACCCTCTACAACCTCGGCTTCAGCGAGCCTTACGGCGGTGTCGTCTTCGATTCTGCGGGAAATCTCTTCGGCGGAGACCAGTTCGGCGGCGAGAACGGCGGCGGCTCCGTCTATGAACTGACTCCGGGTAACAGCGGCTGGACGTACAACCTGCTCTTCAGCTGCAACTACGGCCAGGGCCCCGAAGACTCACTGGTACTGGATTCCAGTGGCAACATCTACGGCACTTCCTATAGCAACGATCCTCCCAGTTTCTATGGTGAGGTCTTCGAGTTGTCGCCGGCCAACGGCGGATGGAACATCAACTACCTGCACGCGTTCGACTATGACGACGGCGCGATTCCCGTCGGCGCGGTGGTGCGCGACAGCAATGGCACACTTTTCGGCACGACTGCGGGCGGCGGTAACAACGGATGCGATTTCGGCTGCGGGGTGATTTGGGAGATCACGCCGTAAAGCGGTGGCTAGTTCCCGGTTGTCGGTTATCAGATACCGGATGAGTGGCCGATCAGGAAAGTCGCACAATGTGGGATGCCGGGATTGGGAAGGGTTGACCGGAAATTATTTGTGGGAAAGGAGAATTATTATGGCGCGCTCAGGGCGACATCGGAATTCGGGATTCGCTCGGCTGGCAGGAGTGGCCGGGTTTCTCATCTTGCTGGCAACGGCCATCACGGCGCAGGCGCAGACCCTTACCGTGCTGCACACCTTCACCGGCAGCGGAGATGGGTCAACTCCCGGCACCAACCTCGTGATGGATCGTCGGGGAAATATCTATGGCACGACGCAGAGCAATCCGCTGGGATTCGGCGAGGTGTTTGAGCTGACCAAACACGGATCGTCCTGGGTGCTTTCCACGCTTTATATTTTCGCCGGCGGCGATGGCTCGGACCCATCGGGGTTGATGATGGGCTCGGATGGCAACCTCTACGGCACGAATTCCGGCGGTGGACATGGAGAAGCGGGAACGGTCTTCAAGCTCACTCCCCCGGCAACGGCGTGCAAAAGCGCTAGATGTCCGTGGTCGTTCACCAAGCTCTACGACTTCACAGGGCAGTCTGACGGCGCCGCACCGATCGGACAGCTGGTTGAACAAAACGGAAACCTGTACGGCACGACTGTCGAAGGCGGAAATTATCCCAACGGATGTGAGACCGGCCACGGCTGCGGCGTGGTCTATGAGCTAAGTCCTTCGCAGGGCGGCTGGACAGAGACCGTGCTCTACAATTTCCGCACCACTCCCGATGGCTGGTGGCCCTATGCCGGTGTAATCTTCGACCCTGCGGGAAATCTGTATGGCACAACCTATGCCGGCGGAACGCATAATAACGGCACGGTATTTGAGCTGAGCCCCTCCCAGTCAGGCTGGACGGAAACCATTCTCCACAATTTTGGCGATTTCGGCGGAGACGGCAGGCTTCCTCTCAGTGGCCTGCTTCGCGACAGCGCAGGCAATCTCTACGGCGCAACCAACATGGGTGGCAGTTTCAACATTGGCACCATCTTCTCTCTCGCTCCGTCGAATGGCGGCTGGACGGAAAACGTCCTCTACTCCTTCGCCTACATCTACGGCGATGGAAATCCCGAATACGACAGCTTGATCATGGACGCGGCGGGTAACCTCTACGGCACCTCGCCGGGCCAGGGCGGCTTGCCCGAGTCTCAACAATATTTTGGCAACATCTTCATGATGACGCCGTCGAACGGCGGCTGGAACTACATCAACCTGCATACCTTCACCTGCGGTGCCGACGGTGGCGACCCGTTCAGCACGCCCCTTATGGACAGCAACGGGAATCTCTACGGCACAGCCTCCATAGGGGGAAACGGATGCTTCGAAGGCGGCGATGGCACGGTGTGGGAGCTCACGCCATAAGGCAGTGGCTAGTGGTTGGTGGTCAGTTGTCAGTTGCCAGTTATCGGTTGTCGGCTGCCGGCCAAGAACGGTCGAATGGCGGTATCCCACAATGTGGAACCTAGACCGATCATGAAGTTTTGGTTGGAGATTGTTGGTTCGAGGAAAAGAGAAGACGAGGAGAATTGGTTATGACACGCTCAGAGCACAATCAGCATCCGGCATTCGCCTTGCTGGCAGGGGTGGCAAGTCTTCTTGTCCTGCTGGCGATGGCGGTGCAGGCGCAGACCTACAGCGTCATTCACAACTTCACAGGCGGCGCGGATGGCGCAGGCCCCGGCGGACTGATCATAGACGCGGCGGGAAATCTTTACGGGGCCGCCGCTGGCGGCGGCCTCAGCAGCCAAAATTGCGATGACACCTGCGGCGTGGTGTTCAAGATGAAGTCCTCCGGCCAGGGTTGGGTGTTGACTCCCCTCTACCAGTTCCAGGGAGGCAGCGACGGCTCCAGTCCCGCAGGCGTGGTCTTTGGTCAGGATGGCACTTTGTATGGCATAACCACGCTTGGTGGGATGCCCTGCCCCAGTGAAACTCAGAGGGGGTGCGGCACGATCTTCAACCTGAGACCTCAACCCGCAGCTTGCAAGAGCGCGCTTTGCCCCTGGACGGAAAGCGTGCTGTATCGCTTTGCCGGCGGTTCGACGGATGGAGCTATTCCCGTGGGTCAGCCGATCTTCGATCATGCGGGAAATCTCTACGGCGCGACTTACGAGGGCGGCGTCTACACCGCCAATTGCGCTTCCGGAAACGACTGGTGCGGCACCATCTTCGAGTTGACGCCCTCTAACGGCGGCTGGAGCGAGAACCTGCCGTACATCTTCACCGGCGGTGATGACGGGTCAAATCCCGAGGCCGGAGTGACGCTCGATGCCGCAGGGAACCTCTACGGAACTGCGGAGGTCAACGGGGCGGGCGGCGGCGGAACTGTCTTTGAGCTGACCCCCTCGGGCTCCGGCTGGATCGAGAATACCCTGCACTCGTTTACCGGCAATGGCAGCAGCGGATACTTTCCCGCTGCCGGGCTCATCTTCGATCCCGCGGGCAATCTTTATGGCACCACGCAATATGGGGGCGGCGCAGATGGCACGGTGTTCGAGCTGTCTCCCGCGGGCAGCGGATGGACCTTCAACCAGGTTTATTCGTTCGCAGGGCCGCTCGACCTGCACGGCCCGCTCGCCCCAGTGCTCAGGGACAGCGCCGGCAATCTGTACGGCACGACATTCGAGGTGGGAGGAGGAGCGAATGTCGGTGAGGTGTTCGAGTTGAGCCCCTCCAATGGCGGATGGACTTACACCGTTCTTCATTACTTCACCGACGACCACGGCGACGGCGGACTGCCGACGAGCAACCTGGCGATGGACGCGCATGGCAATCTCTATGGAACCACGACCACAGGGGGAACCGATCAACTGGGTACGGTGTGGGAGATTACGCGGTAAGAACCAGTTGCCAGTCGTCAGTTGCCAGTCGTCAGTACCCAGTAGCCAGCTAGCTATCGGGCGGCTGGGCCATACCACAATGTGGGATGTACAGCGGGTCGTTGAGGGTGGGCGGTAATATTCGCTCGAAGGAGAATTGTTATGGCGCGCTCAGAGCAGCGTCGGAATTCAGATTTCGCACCGCTGGCAGGGCTGGCTGGCATCCTCATCCTGCTGGCAACGGCCATCGCAGCGCAGGCACAGACGCTGACGGTGCTCTATAGCTTCACCAATGGCGACGTTGGAAACACGCCTGCCTCCGGCTTGATTATGGACCAGGCGGGAAGACTGTATGGCACCGCTTCTGCCGGAGGCGCACACGGAGACGGCACGGTCTACCTTGTCTCCCGTGCCGGGTCAGGCTGGAGCGCTCTGCCACTGTATAGCTTCCAGGGAGGCACGGATGGCGCGGCTCCGGTGGCCAGCGTTGCCTTCGGTCCCGACGGAACGCTGTATGGGACGACCCCCGCTGGCGGTCTGGGAGGGGACGGAGGATACGGCACCGTTTTCAACTTGCGGCCACCGCCCTCGGCCTGTAAAGCGGCGCTGTGTCCTTGGACGGAAACCGTTCTCTATCGTTTCACCGGCGGGAGCGACGGAGGTTTCGGCGGAGGCGCTCCATCCTATGCAGACGCCCTCGTCTTCGACCAAGCCGGCAACATTTACGGAACAACCCCGAACGACGGCGCTTTTGGGAACGGGGTAGTTTTCAAACTTACGCAATCCGGGGGAAGCTGGACGGAAAGCGTGTTGTGGAGCTTCACCGGAGGAAATGACGGTGCCAATCCGTTTAGCGGCGTAATCTTCGACAACGCCGGGAATTTGTACGGTACAGCTGCTTTCGGCGGAGCGAATAACCAAGGTGTTGTTTATGAGCTCTCGCCCTCGGAATCGGGCTGGACGCAATCGACGCTATATTCCTTCCGTAGCGAGGACAGTTCCTACCCGTACGGCGGCGTGACCATGGACGCCCAGGGCAACCTCTACGGGACTACCGGAGGTCCTCAGGGCGACGGCGAAGCGTATGAGTTGGCGCAAGCTAATGGAAACTGGATCGTTAGCCGGAGACAAGTCTTTTTCGCCTACGAAGGTCCCTATGACACTCCCACCCTCGATGCAGAAGGAAATCTTTATGGGACGGTCTGCCTCGGCGGCAATGGAGATGGCGAGGTGTTCAAGCTGACGCCGACTGGCAGCCGATGGACCTATACCAATCTCTACAATTTCACCGGAGAGATCAACAATGGATACGCGCCAGTCGGCGGAGTGATTTTTGACGCTAACGGCAATTTGTACGGCACTACCTATGCCGGCGGAGAAAATGGAGACGGCATCGTCTGGAAGATTACGCCGTAAACCAGTGGCTAGTGGTCGGTGGCTAGTGGCTGTTAGGGCAACCTGACCGAAAGGAGCTCCACAATGTAATGCATCAGGTCGTGAAAGTGTTGACCGAAGCTGTCTCGTTCGGAGGAGAATTGTCATGGCGCGCTCAGAGCACTATCGGAAATCTGGATTCGCCCGGCTGGCGGGAATTGCCGGTCTTCTCATTTTGCTGGCAACGGCCATCGCGGCGCAGGCGCAGACGTTCACCGTACTGCACAACTTCGCCGGAACCGACGGAGCGTACCCCTACGCTGGCTTGAGCATGGATCAAGCGGGAAATCTCTACGGCACCGCCGGGTACGGAGGATACTCCGGAGGTAATTGTGGCTCTGGCGGCTGCGGCACCGTGTTCAAGCTGAAGCACGAGGCTTCCGGCTGGGTCTTATATCCGCTCTACACCTTCACCGGACCCGACGGAAACTCTCCGCAAGCCAGGGTGATCTTCGGCCCGGACGGCAACCTCTACGGCACAACCGTGTATGGAGGCACGGCTAATCAGGGTACCGTCTTCAAACTAAGTCCGCCGCCCTCGGCCTGCAAAGCTTTCCTCTGCCCTTGGACGGAAACCGTTTTGTATTCGTTCCTGGGAGGCAGTGACGGCGAGCAGCCCCAACTGGCCGACCTGGTTTTCGACCGGCAGGGGAATATCTACGGAACCACTCCGTACGGCGGTACCGGGTCGAGTTGTTATCAGAGCTGCGGCGTGGTTTACGAGCTGACGCCCTCCAATGGCGGCTGGACGGAAAGCATTCTTTACCGCTTCCAGGGAGGAAATGACGGCGCATATCCCTTCGCCGGCCTGATTTTTGACGGCGCTGGAAACCTTTACGGCGCTGGAGAATACGGCGGGGCCAACCTTTATGGCGTGGTCTACAAGTTGAGCCCCTCAGAAGGCGGCTGGACCGAGAGTGTCATCTACGCCTTCACCGCCTTTTCTGGCGAACCTTATGGCGGCTTGATCTTCGACCAGGCTGGCAATCTCTATGGCGTTACAGCTGCCATCAATGCCGGGGAGCCTGTGGTGTACGAGTTGACACCCAGCGACGGCGCCTGGACGTTCAATTCGCTTTACACCGTCTCCGGCGCGTATCAAGGCTCCTTTGCCAAGCTGGCCATGGACCCCGCCGGCAGGCTCTACGGGACAATCTTTGTCGGGGGCCCAGAGGTCTTTCAGTTGACCCCCTCGGGCGGCCAATGGACACTGACCGGCTTTAGTGGCAGTGCCGGAGCCGAGCCGTCTGGCAACGTCATTCTCGACGCCAGCGGGAATGTCTACAGCACAGCCAGTGCGGGCGGCACGTATGGCAAGGGAGTGGTTTTCGAGATCACGCCGTAAGGCAGTGGCCAGTGGCCATTTATGGCTGGCGATTCGGAATGTCTCACAGCGTGGGATACAGGCTGCGGCCCTTCGGAAGCGCCATCGCGTTAAGGTTGTAGTCGATTCAGTACTTGCGCATGTGGATTTCGGTGCCGTTACGTTCGAACTTCACCTCGTCCATCAGCTGGTTGATGAGGTAGATGCCGCGCCCGTGGTTGGAGTAAACGTTTTCGCCGTTACAGGGATCGGGAAGAGCGAAGGGATCGAAACCGGCGCCGGGATCGCGCACGACGATCAGCATGCCGCGCTCTTCGTCGCAGCCTACACAGCACTGGACTTTCTTGGTGGGATCGTTCTTGCAGCCATGAACAATGGCGTTGGCCAGGGCCTCGCGCAGGGCCGTCTCGATCTCGAACTCCTTGCCCGCTGCGCACTCCAGCCCGCGTGACATCTCCATAATGCCTTCCACCACCGGACTGATGGCGGTGGGATCGGCGTTCAGCGTGACCTCAATGCGTATCATCAGTTTGGAGCGGTCGAACTCCACGATAGGAAGGCCGGACGGCATGGCATGTCCCCACGTGAGACTTGTGGCTTACTTTTACAGAAAAGCGTTGGCGGGTCAAGCAAGAAAGCCAGAGATAAGTTTTCAGCGTGGGTGCGCGACGGGCGTGAAGAAGCTTTTCGCTCCTCGCTATTCGCAGTTCGCCGGAGCGCGACTCCGATGATGGTGGACAAGCCAGGAGCCGGCTGACTCTTCGTCGGGAAGAAAACTACGAGCATTAACTATGCAGTAATCCTTGGCCGGGCAGGAGCGCCGCTAGCAGGAGTCGGTTCGAGAGCAGGTTAGCGGTGCCCGACTAAGGTGGTAGGCGCACATTATAAGCAGTTGCAAGCATCATGGAACAAATTCTTACGGTGGTCAGCTTGTTTGTTGTTGACTCAGGCGGCAAGGTTGAGTATGTTGAGCGTACCAAAAGCAGCCAAACCTGAGTTGATTCTCCTGCCTTCCGGGTTTCGCAATAGGGGTCTCAACCCACACGTCTTGCTTGCGGTGCGCAAATCAGTTCAATCCTGAACTCATGTGATGCTCGTCGCGTCTGATACCGTGCGGCGTTGATCAGCGGACCGGCTTTCTCGGTGATGGTCCCCGCTCTCACGTATGCGGTACATGGGCGAGTCAAGCCTGTGAGCTCGCAAATTTCTTGGCCAGTAAAGAAGAAATACCCCGAAGTCCCGCGACGCCCGTCCAGCTGTGGGGCTATAGGGAGCTAACACGTAACCTTCGAAGATGAGGATAAGGAGAAGCACATGAAGAGAGGTTTTTGGGTAGTGCTTGCGGTGATCGCTGTCCTGGCAATGACCATCGGTGGCTTTGCACAGTCCAACGACATGCAGGTCAAAGGTAAGATCGTACTTCCACCCAGCAGCCGTGGTTTGATACCGGGCAAGGTGAGCACACCGCTTACGGTTATCATTCCCGATGAAGGCTCGGGGGCTCCACCAGCGGGCGCCGAGAATCCTGGCTCCATCGCGTGCGTCTACGGCATAACCACACCGACCAGCGGATGCCCCTTGAGCGGAGCGCCGGTTGCCAGCGGCGGCTCAAAAGCCATTGCCGTGGTTGACTACGGCAACAACAGCACTCTGCAAGCCGACTTCAATGCTTTCAACTCGCAGTATGGCTTGCCGGCCCAGACCTTGCAGTTTATCTGTCCGCCGTCCTGCACACCGTGTCCCAGCAGCAACGGAACCGGCTGGGACGTGGAAACCGCGCTTGACGTGGAGTACGAACACGCCATGGCGCCCAACGCCCAGATTTACGTAGCCGAGTTCTGCGACGACCCGATCGGCGACGGGACCGAAACCGCGGCGGCCGCGGCGGTGGCAGCCTCGCCTTACCACGGCGGTGAAGTTTCCAATAGCTGGACCTACAACGGCGGCGAAGGCTGGTGTGGTTCCGGCAACTGCGAACTCAGCTATGACCAGTACTTCACCACTCCTACGGTGGTTTACTTTGCCGCGGCTGGCGACAGCGGACTGGGACCGGCGTATCCCAGCATCTCGGTGAACGTGGTTTCGGCGGGCGGCACGCGCATCCGCCGCAACAACGGACTCTTCACCGGTGAAGAGGATTGCTGGAATGGCAGCGGCGGCGGCATCAGCCAATACGAGCCTCTGCCCAATTGGCAGCTCCTGATCGGCAACAAAACCGGACCGCACCGCGGCTCGCCGGATTGGTCGTCGGACGCAAGCACCTCGAGCCCCGTCGCGATCTACTCCACCACGGGCTGCGGCGGCTGGTGTGCCGTGGGCGGCACCAGCGTTGCCTCGCCGACATTGGCGGGTATCACCAATGCGGCTGGCAGCTTTGCCAACCTAACCTCTGTTGAAATGGGCAAGACCTACGCCTATTACTCGAATCCTGGGATCTATCACACCATTTTCTACGACGTGACCGTCGGCAGCAATGGCTCGCCCGCCGGATTTGGCTGGGACGAGTGCACCGGTCTCGGCACTCCGAGAAAGCCGCTGGGTGGTGGATTCTAAACGACCCTGACTGAAGTCTATTGTTTCGCGAGGCCCCGCTAACCGGCGGGGCCTTTTTTGCGCCGGTGAACGACGGCGAGCCCTTTTCACTACTGCGACACGGAGAGCACGGAGAAAATTCGTAGCGGAAGACCGAAAGAAATCGAAGCCCTATCGGCTCTTCTCACAGAGTTCCGATTTTCTCCGTGCTCTCCGTGTCTCAGTGGTGAAACTGCTTCTTATTCGAGATATTCAGGATCGCGTTTCCAGCCCGTGATCATGGAGTAGAAGTTGTTCCAGCCGTGCAGCAGCACCATGATGAGATGACCGGGAATGAAAGCCACAAATCCGCACATCGCCATAAAATGCCAGACGCGCGCCAGACGAAAGCCGCCCAGCATCCACGTGAGCCACCAGAACTGCACCGGCTTGTACATCACCAGGCCGCTGAGGAATGAAACCGCACCGAAGAAAATTGTGGAGGTGTAGGCAAGCTTCTGAAGCGGATTGTAAGCGGCTTCGACCGGCGGCTTCTTGCCGAACAGAAAGTAATGTCGCGCCATCGGCCACACCCCTTTGATGTCGCGCGGCATAAACAACACCTGCCGCCAATGTCCAGTCACGGCTTGATAGACGACATACAGCAGACCGCTGCCGACGAAGATCCACATGAAGGTGAAGTGCCATTGCAATGCGCCGGCGAGCCATCCGCCAAGCGTGATTCCAGGAGGCGGGACCCAGAAGTTCTGCTGCGGAATCTTCGGCCCGAAGCTGGGAAAAGCGCGGAAGATACGCAGCCCGCTGGTGATCAGCACGAACACCGCAACAGCATTCAGCCAATGGGCCACGCGAACAATCCACGGATGTTCATAGGCAACGGTGATGGTGTCCGGCTTCCTGCTCTCGTTGCTTTCGACTGTGGCCGCACTCATCGCCATCATTCACAGACCTCCGAACCAGTCGTAGCCCTGATCTTCCCAATAGCCGCGCTTGCCGCTCTTCAGCACGTCGGTCACGCGAACGGTGTCGAGATACTTCGCCTGCTTGTAGCCGAGCTTGGTTGGCATTTGCAAACGCAGCGGCGCGCCGTGACCGCGGTCCAGCGGCTGCCCGTACATCTCGTAGCAGAAAAGAGTTTGGGGATGCAGCACCGTGGCCATGTCGATGGATTCGTAATATTGGTCGGCACACTCGACTTCCAGATAGCGCGCGGTCAGGTCGGCGCCGATGTAGCGCAGGAAGTCGGAAGCGCGCGTGCCGCCAAAGTTGCCGACCACATCCCAACCTTCGACGCACACGTGCCGCGTGTTCTGCACAACCTTGGGCAGCGCCTGGATCTGTTGCAACCTGTACTCGCCGGGCCGCTTCACCAGGCCATCGACAGTCAACGTCCAGCGCTCGAGATCGACTTCAGGATCGACAACGTCGTAGTAGTTGTAGGGAAACTTGTCGAAGGGCGCGACTTGGCTGTTGCTGTAGGTTGGCTCCAGCCGACGCCGCCCGAAGAGCTTGCCGGAAGCCCAGTCGCTGAGAGCGAGACCATCCATCAACAGCGGTTCCTGCAACTTGGGAATGGCAAATGCGCCGATGGCGATGATCGGCACCAGCTTTAGCAGTTCGCGGCGATTGATACGTCGGCGTTCGTGAGCGCTGACCTCGCGGATTTCTTCGCCCGCGGGACCAGAGCGAGCAGCAGCGTAGGCAACGGGCTTTCCCTTCTGCGGCTCTTCTTGCTGCGCCGCATCGTGCTTCGGCGTATCGTGCTTCGAGTCTTCCTGAGGTGGAGCTTCGCCATCGCTGGCGACGGATTTCGGCGATTCTTCGACCGGCGCGCCGGCTGCGCTTGGCTCCGGATCGGCTTGCTCGCGGCGATCCTCTGCGGGAGTTGGTCGTTCGTCTGCCATCGTCTGCCTCGTCAGCTGTTAAAGGATGAGATCACGAAACGGGCAGAAAGTTACAAGAGAGTTGCGAAATTGCATGTCGATTGTGCCTGCGATCCGTCGACCCCGTTCGTCCACCCGTCCCAGGCAATTTTGCCATGTTGGTGCAGAAGCCTGCCAAGTAGCTTCACTATGTTTACGAGGCCCGAGGGAAAACGGATTTCGCATCCCGCTGATCGGGGCAACGCTACTGCGATAGTCTTTGCTTGGAGATAGGCTCGCCTTGTCCCTGCTGGCTCTGCATGGTTTCGCCCGGACGCAGAAGCGAAGGACGCGTCGCGTCAGTGGCCTGCGGTTGATCGGAACTCGCAGGGGAAGAAGTCGAAGCGCGCGAAGCATCTGGCGCAGCAGGCTCGCTTGCGCCGGTAGCAGAAGATGCTTGCGCGGCAGCTGAGTCGGAAGCTGGTGCAGTCGCGGTCGCCGTAACTCCGCTTCCAGGCTTCGAGGCCTCAACCACTTTGGCTGGCGGAGCAGAATCAAAAATTACGCGTTCGTTGGTCAACGCTTCCAGCTCCTGTTTGTGCGGCGCTGCGAAAAACCACGTCAGCAAGTATCCGCGCCGCTGCGTGATCAGCAAGGCAATCGACAAACGCCGCGACAGTGGGTCGTTCGGCACTTGAAATCCGACTGTGCCTTGCAGCGATAAAAAAACGCTGCCCTGGTCGGTAAAAGCCTTGCCATCGCGCATGTCGTCGATGATGGGATGGGTCAAGCCGAACTGTAGCAGAAAATTCTTCGCCGCCTGCTGGTCGGTCGCGACCTCCGGAAACTTCATGCGCGGGAAACATTCCAGAGCTATCGCGGAAACCGTGACCTCGCCAAATTCGTCATAGGAAATTTGGCCGTCCGCCGCCGGACGCTTGGCCCAAACCGAGAACAGGGTTCGGCTACAGGCTTCCATCAGCCGATGCTCGCTGCGGCCCACCCGAGGCGTGCCGAAGTTTTCCCGGGCGCGGTCGCGCTCCACCGCCGGCTGCACTGCGCCTTCAGCTTCCAGCGTCCAACCCTGCGGAATGCGATAGCTGAAACCGATCGCCTGATTCTCGTAGAAATCGCCGCTGATTGTTCCCGGATCGATGCGACTGGCGGGCGCATCCGCTTCCAGCGCCTCTAACTGATGTGAGGAGACGGAAGGTCCATCGTAAGGCCGCACCCCGGCTTCCACGTATTGATGCAGATCCGCGGGCGCAAAAAATACCACGTGCTCGAAGGACGCCTCCAATTGCTTAACCGTCTTGTCGTCATGGGCTGCCAGGAAAATCCGCAGAATGTAATCGCCCGACACGGTTGCCAGCAGGAAATGCTGTTCGATGCCGCGCCGCGTCTGGAAAAAGTAAAACTCATGTCCCGCAAAGCTGGCCTTCGACAATCCGCGCAACTCCTCCACGCCGCGATACAGCTCCTGGTCGAGCACGTAACGCAAGAGTGTTTTCGCATCCTGGTTCTTGCCACCGGCGGTTGGAATTGCGCAGATGGAAATCTCAGCATCTGCGGGAGGCGGACCGGCAAGCTCCAGAAGTTGAATGCTTCCGTCGCGCGCCGCTGCCTGTGGAATTGGTTGCAGATGCAGCTCGGACGGAAGCGTGAAGGTGAAGTCAAAGTATTGGCTGACGTAACGCGACGCCGACAGATAAGCCTGTTCAGGATAGCTGGACTGGGAACCTGCAACCGCGGGCGCGGCAGAAGACGAGGTCTGCGCCGTCAGCGACATCACGCCGCTGAGCACAAAACAAAATAGTCCGCATAACTTGCCTGGGATCCGCATTGCTCTCGTGCTGGCCCGCGCTTACTTCCCACTATTGTAATGGAATAAGAATCGACGCCGGCGAACGATGCTGGCGTGCGGCGCTCGATCCAAACCTGTCGGCGGGCGTTGTATTACATCTTGTCTTCGTCCTGCTTCCGTATTCTGTTCAGCAACTCAGGCGGGCAAGTTCCGCAATCCTCTTCGCCAGCTACCTCTTTGGTGGGAACCACGATATTTCCACCCATCGCCTCAGGTACAATCTCGGTTGGTAGAGCTTTTCGGCTGGCGCTTCGCTCCGGCCAGTCTTCGACGTTTGCTCCAGGAGTACGCTTCTGAACGCTGTCGTCAGCCTGCTGGTTTGCGTGCTGGTGGAACCTCACGGGTTTCGCCATTACATGAAGGCCCATTTTCTCGATCCCACCTTCAAGGGCCTGTATCAAGCCAACGCCTTCGACATGTTGTTGCTGATTCCCTATTTCATTGTCCTGGTCCTGCTGGCGCTTTACGGAATGCATCGCTACCAGCTTGTCTATCTTTACTACAAGCATCGCAAGAACAAGGTCACCGAGCCCGAATCGCATTTCGCGGAGTTGCCGCGCGTCACCATTCAGCTGCCCATCTTCAACGAACAATACGTCATCGATCGCCTGGTCGAGTGTGTCTGCAAAATCGAATATCCCCGCGACCGGCTGCAAATCCAGGTGCTTGACGACTCCACCGACGAGACCGTCGACGTCGCTCGCAGCGTGGTTGAGCGCTACGCCGCCATGGGACACAACATCAGCCATCACCATCGCACCAATCGCGAAGGCTACAAGGCGGGCGCGCTCGACGCCGGCCTCAAGACCTCGACCGGCGAGTTCGTCGCCATCTTTGACGCCGACTTCACGCCACAGCCCGAATGGCTGATGAAGGTGATTCATCACTTCGCCAATCCCACGATCGGCATGGTGCAAACTCGCTGGACCCACCTGAACCGCAGCTATTCCTTCCTCACCGAGGTGGAAGCCATTTTGCTCGACGGCCACTTCGTGCTGGAACACGGCGGCCGTTCGCGCGCCGGCGTCTTCTTCAACTTCAACGGCACCGCGGGAATGTGGCGCCGCAAGGCCATCGATGATGCCGGCGGTTGGGAACACGACACCCTCACCGAGGACACCGATCTCAGCTACCGCTCGCAGTTAGCCGGTTGGAAATTTCGTTACCTGCAAGACGTCGAGTGTCCCGCGGAGTTGCCCATCGAGATGACCGCCTTCAAGACGCAGCAGGCGCGCTGGGCGAAAGGCCTGATTCAGTGCTCCAAGAAGGATCTGCCGAAGGTGCTGCGCGCCAACGTGGCGCGCCGCGAGAAGATTGAAGCCTGGTATCACCTCACCGCCAACATCAGCTATCCCCTGATGATCGTGCTCTCCACGCTCCTGCTTCCCGCAATGGTCATCCGCTTCTATCAGGGATGGTTTCAGATGCTCTACATCGACATCCCACTCTTTCTGGCGTCGACGTTCTCCATCTCCAGCTTCTACCTTGTGTCGCAGAAGGAACTGTTTCCCAAGTCCTGGTATCGCACCTTCATCTACTTGCCGGCGCTGATGGCGCTTGGCATTGGCCTGACGCTGACCAATAGCAAAGCCGTGCTGGAAGCGCTCGTCGGACATCAGACAGCGTTTGCGCGTACGCCGAAGTATCGCGTGGTCAACAAAGCCGACAAGGCTGTTGCCGCTAAGAAATATCGCAAGCGTCTGGGCTGGGTGCCTTATCTGGAATTACTGGTCGGTACCTATTTCGCCTTGACGGTCTGGTACGCAATTGCCAACGAGAATTTCATCACCGTGCCCTTTCTGGTGCTCTTCGTGTTCGGCTATTGGTACACCGGATTGATGTCGTTGCTGCAAGGCCGCTTCGACAGCCTGGTCCGCGATCGCGCCGAAGAACGCAGCCCCAAACCATTTCCCGTCGGAGTGTAGGAGCAGTTGCCAGTGGTCAGTTGCCAGTTGTCAGTGGTCAGTAAACATCAAGCTTCCTAACGATTTGTCATCACGAGGAGGGTCAGCCCGACGAGGGATCTGCTGTTCTCTTCACTACTGACTACCGACTACCGACAACTGACCGCTGTTCACACTCCCCCTATTTCCGCCTCTGTCCCGAGTCCCTTCAGGGGCGACACAGACTCGGTGCCGTCCTACCGGACTCTTCGCGATGAATCACAGCTGCCCAGCACTCACGTGCTGGGCTACGATTGTTCCGCCCTGCGGCGGTTCGTAGCCCAGGCTGGGCACAGCCTACATCGTGATGGTGCCATCGTCGGGCAGTGCGCTCCTTGCAAAGTGGCGGACTACCCATCTTCCGCCCCTCCCACCCCATCCCAATCCAGTGTAAGATTCCAAGCACACTCGTCCTCAGGTCTTGCGCCTTACTTAAAAAAAAGAGAGGTCGCCCTGTGATTACCAGAAATTCGGCATTCCGCTTTAGCCTTGCCCTGACGGCCCTGCTGCTGGCCATCGTCCCGTTCACCCTCGCCCATGCGCAGACCTTCCACGTACTCCATACGTTCTCGGGCGGTGGAGATGGCGGAACTCCCAGCGCCGGCTTGACCGTCGGCGGCGGAAATCTCTACGGCACTACCATGTCCGGCGCTTCCGGCAACGGGACCGTCTTCAAGTTGTCGCACTCGGGATCGGGCTGGGTCTTGAACACGCTCTACACTTTTCAGGGCGGAAACGACGGCTCCGCTCCCATAGCTCGCGTCCTCTTTGGTACGGACGGCGCCCTGTACGGCACCACCAGTCTGGGCGGTTTTCAGGGATACGGCACCGTCTTTCAGCTCCGGCCTCCGGTCACCGCCTGCCGGTCGGTAAGCTGTCCCTGGTCAGAGACCGTGCTCTATCGCTTCCAGGGTGGCAGCGACGGACTCAGTCCACAATACGGCGACCTCGCCTTCGATAGCGCCGGCAACGTTTACGGCACCACCAACGGCGGCGGCCTGGACACTTGCGAGGGCGACACCTGCGGCGTGGTCTTCAAGCTGACCCGCTCCGGCAGCAGTTGGACCGAGAGTCTTCTCTACTCCTTCACTGGCGCTAATGATGGTGGCAATCCCTTCAGCGGCGTCATCTTCGACGGCTCCGGCAACCTTTATGGCAGCGCCTACGACGGTGGCGACCTCGGCTCGGGGACGGTCTACGAGTTAAGCCCTGACGGATCGGGCTGGACGCAAAAGACCCTCACCGATTTCAGCGGAGGCAGCGGATTTCCGGTTGCGGGCCTCACCTTTGACGCGCACGGCAATCTGTTCGGCACCGGCTTCGTCGGCGGCACCGTCTACCAGCTACAGCCCTCGGGCGGAAACTGGACTTTCAGCCTCTTGGAATCCTTCGACGGCTACGACGGCCCCTTCGGCAGCCTCACTTTTGACGCGGCCGGCAACATCTACGGCACCAACGCCACCGGCGGCGCTTATGACAACGGCTTCGTCTTCAAGATGACGCCCTCGGGCAGTAGCTGGACGCTCACCGACCTCTACGACTTCACTGGCGGCAACGATGGCGGCTTCCCAATCTGTAACGTAGTCCTCGACAGCAGCGGCAACCTCTATGGCACGGCCTATTTGGGCGGCGCCGAGGGCGCAGGCGTCATCTGGCAGATCACTCCGTAACCGGGTTCGCTTCCCCGATTGCTTCACCTGACTACGGACCACTGACAACCGATTAAGCTGCTCCTTCTGTTATCCTAACTAGCAGTGGTTATCAAAGTTTTCTTCACGGTCCTGGTGCTCTGCACCGTGGCCGTTGTCGCCGTCATTCTGGCGATACATTTCCGCGTCAAGCGGCACCTTGAGCAGCCTGCAACCAATCCTGCGCCGGAGGTTGCCGAGCGGGAGGAGCCGGTCGCGGCCGAGGTTCACCGGGAGAACGCTCATCGGGAGAACGCCCGTCTGGACAACGCCCATCCAGACCGTGCTCGTCTCGCCAACCCTGGTGCGAACGGTGACGGCGCCGTCGAACCGAAGCGCCCGTAGCAGTTTTGTCCTGATATTGGGAGGCTGAAATGTCCAAAGCACTTCATATCGATTCGCAGGTCGCCGAGCAGCCGCTTCGCCTCGTCAGACAAATCGCCATCGTGGTTTGCGCCAGCGCCGTCATTGCTGTGTGCGCGCGCCTCGCCGTGCCTCTGCCTTTCACGCCGGTGCCGCTCACCCTGGCCAACTTCGGAGTGCTGCTGGTAGGTCTTTCCCTCGGCAGCCGTCGCGGATTTGCCGCCGCCGCGCTCTATTTGTCCTGGGGAGCGATGGGACTGCCGGTCTTCGCGTCGTCAGGCCCCGGCAGTTTCGTCCAGATGTTGGGCCCAACCGGCGGATATTTGTGGGCTTATCCGGTGATCGCGTTCCTGGCGGGCTGGATTGCCGAGCGCGGCCAGCCCAGCTTCCTGCGCAACCTGACCGGCGCGGTCGTCGCCGAAGTCGTGCTGTTCACTGCCGGCATCGGCTGGCTCGCCGTCCTGACTCATAGTTGGCGCCAGGCTGCATTCTTTGGACTGTATCCGTTTCTCTTCGCTGAAGTGTCGAAGGTCATGATCGCCGCGGCGGCTGCCCTTCGTTTGCGTCGAAGCTTGTAACCTCCGCTGCGTCATTTGCCGTGATTTTCCGCAGCCTGTAATCTTGAACTCAGGTAGCGCCTGAGCGATCGCACTCTTATGACCCATAGATCCGGAAAAGGCCCTCGCGAAATCTCCGTCGCGCACAGTCCCGACTCTGACGACGCTTTCATGTTCTATGGCATGGCGACCAGCAAAATTCGCGTTCCCGACGTGAAGTTTACCCATAGCCTTTGCGACATCGAAACCCTCAACCGCAAGGCCCTGGAAGGCTTCTACGACATCACTGCCATATCGTTCCACGCCTATCCCTACATTCAGGACAAGTACGCCATGATGCCCACCGGCGGCAGCGTTGGCGAAGGCTATGGTCCCATGATCGTCGCCCCGCGTACCATTCCGCTCGACGAGCTCAAGCAGTTGAAGATCGCGGTGCCGGGGACCATGACCACGGCGTACCTCGTGCTCAAGCTGTTCGCGCCCGACATCGCAACGGAAGTTGTTCCCTTCGACCAGATCGTTCCCAAAGTGCTGGAAGGCAAGTACGAAGCCGGGCTCATCATTCACGAAGGACAACTGACCTTCAACAAGTCAGGTCTGCACAAGATTGTGGACATGGGGAAGTGGTGGCGCGATCAGACCGGCCTGCCGTTGCCTCTCGGCGGCAATGCCATTCGCCGCGACCTGGGTCCGGACTTGATGGCTGCCTGCTGCACTGCCTTGCGCGACAGCATTCGCTATGCCCTCGACAATCGTGACGAAGCCCTGCAATATGCCATGCAGTTCGCCCGCGATCTGGAAGCGCAGATGGTGGACAAGTTCGTCGGCATGTACGTGAACGAACGCACTCTCGACTACGGCAAAGATGGCCGCGAGGCAATCACCAAGCTGCTGGAAATGGGTTACAGCGCCGGTATTATCCCGCACAAGCCGGCAGTGGATTTCGTCGGCGACCCCGCCGCAGTCCCCGCCAACTAAAGTGTAGAGAACCATCGACTCGCCATAATGCTTGTCATCCCGACCGCAGCGCAGCGGAGTGGAGGGACCCGCTGTTCCCGCCGCCGGCACGACGTTTTTGAAGGGGACGGACTTTAGGCCGTCCGAAGCGGCTCTTCCTGTCCTACCCGAGCCGGCTTCAGCCGGCGGCACTCCTTTTGCCCGGGGTTCACTCCACATTCATCTTGGTTTGCTAATCTATCCCACATGACCTTGCAGCAATTCCGCGACTCCCTGGTCCGCGACGAGCCGCCCCGCGAACTCAACCCCGCCCTCGCCGGTCTATGGTGGGATGCCAAGGGCGACTGGAATCGCGCCCACGACGCCGCCCAGCAGGACGAAGGCCCCGCCGGCGCATGGGTCCACGCTTATCTGCATCGCAAGGAAGGCGACTCATCCAATGCGGGCTATTGGTACAAACGCGCCGATAAGACTCCGCCGCAGAGCTCTCTCGAACAGGAATGGCTCGACATTACTGAATCGCTGCTCAGCTAGAATTCCTATTTTTGTCATCACCAGGGCCTTCAGCCCGACATTCTTATTTCTTTGTCATCACGAAGAGGGCTTCAGAGACTGTGTCGCAGCCCGGTATCGCCGCTCTGCGGCTCGGGTTTCTCCCACTTCGAGCGTGGGCTGACGCCCACGCCTAACCCCATCTCGCCGCTACGCGGCTAGTTTGATCGGTTGTTTGGGCGTTTGTTCCACCGCAAAATTTGTTTTCCGGTCGCGACACAGTCTCTTCAGCCCGCCGTCCTCATTTTTTTGTCATCACGAGGAGGGCTTCAGCCCGACGAGGGATCTGCTTTTCCCCGATCCTTTACACCAATTTCATCTTCGCTCTTCGTCTCCCGTGCTAAAATCGCTTTCCCACCCCGGTTTCTCCCTGAGTCACATAAATGGCACCCACTTTCAGATATCGGTACGTCGATTTCGGGACGGTGTTCACCGGCGATCTTCAGATTAGAGACGCCACTACCACAGCCGATTCTCCGGCGACGCTGTTTGCCAACGAACTCGCCGTCGATGTCGGCGGCACTTGCTGGGGAAGCAACGAGCCGCTGGCGGTCATCGATCATCACTTTTCCGGGGAAGGTCAGTTCCCTTCCGCCTCCGCCGCCGTTCTCCACAAAGCGCAGCTCATTCGCGACCGATTTGCAAGGCAGCAATCCGAGGTTCTATGGCTGGTCACCCATAAGCAGCCGGATTTCGATGCCTTCTGCTCCATGTATCTGGCGCGCTGGATTATTGAGAGCTCCCACACCGCAATCGAATGGGCAACTTACGGATTGCATCCCAATGGCTGGCTTGACCTGCCCCAAACGGCACTCCCGCAGGCGTCGATTCTAAGAATCGACTGGCTCAATCCCGATCTCAGCCATGTACCGTCCGAATATCGCTGGCCGCTGCTGCTCGCCAGTTTTGCCTCGCTTCTCGACAGCCGTCGCCGCATCTCCTGTCCGCGGCAGCGCTCGCTGAATTCCATCCTCTCCGCTGCGCTGAAACGCGGTCGCGACTATCTCAGCGACACCAGCGGCGCCACGGAATTTTTCGACGAGGTCAGAACATCTCTCCAGCAAAAACATCTCAATCCCATTTTCGATTCTGTGCTGGAAGGCAGCGCGGTCTTCGCTCCTGAACTTGCCATGCTGGATCGCGAGTCGGAAGGATACGAGCGCGACCTCCGCCGGGCCCGCAAGTCGATTGTCTATTTGCCCCAGTCCGAAGCGCCTTCTCCGAATTTCTTCAAACGGCCGAAAGATGTTGCCCCCTTGCAGGAACACGTCGGGGCGCCCGACGCTAACGCCGAGGATCTTCTGCTGGCCGATACCTTCCGCATCCCTACCAGTGGCATTTATCTTCGCGATCCCGAGTGCCTCTTGTTTCAGGAATGGGCCCAGCTCGACCTGGAGAATTCCCCGCTCGGCGCGGGCTTTGAGTTCGCCGCAATCGCCGCGTCCAACGGTCGTCCCGCGGCAAGCCTCAACTGCACCGACTACGTTTTCTCCATTGATCCCGAGCGCGCCGGCGGTCGCCATCTCTATACGGTGTGGTCGCGCCTGCAAACCAAAGAAGTGGAAGCGCTGCGAGCGCAAGAGCCGCAATCCGATTCGCCGGTGGCTTTCTATGTCGCACCCGGTGGCGACCAGCGTGCAGCGACCGGCACGCTTCTTGCCGACCCCTGGTTCGGTGGACCCAACAGCTCCGGTACCGTGGTTCGCACGCCAAGCCGCGGAACCGCGATCGGGCCACCCGGCTCGCGCAGCGATCTGCGCGACGACGCCATCGGCGAAGAGGTTCGCACTGAGCTTGAGAACCCCATCTACTCCGCGGAATCGCTGGTCGCCGGTCCGCAAGTGACGGTCCTCGATTTCTCCGCATCGAGAAACCTGCCGGGAAAGCTCAGACTCTATCAGGACGAGGCTTCCAGAAAATTCGCCCTCAATGCTCCGCTGCAAATTCCCCCGCCGGCGGAAAACTTTTTTCGCTTTGCGGCAATCCGTCTGCGTATCGACGTCCCAATCCTTGCAGGAAACGATTCTGGCCGGGGCAGTCTGGCTGAACAAATCGCCGACACGCTCTGGCAGGTGCTCTATCCCGAGCAACCAGGCTCAAAACCGTCCGACTTCACTGAGCGTCATGTGGTCGTGGCCGCGGACAGCGTCGGGGTTTGGGGAGATCGAGGCATCGCAGTAGCGCAAAAAGTCTTACCCCGCGCTCCAGCCGATCGCAAGTCGGAGGAACTCTGCATTCATCTCGCCGGCGTCCTATCTCTCGCTCGCGATATCGGCCAGTTGATATCCGATGTGAAGATCTTCGGCGACCCGTCCGACACTCCGCCTCATGCCGCTCGGCCATCCGCCGAGAACAATGCCACAGCTTCTCTGGAGACCATCGTCGCCCGCGGCGAAGAATTGACTCGCCGCGCCGCTGAAATTCAGGACAACCTCACCTTGCCGAATCGCGATCTCCTGCGCTGCTTCGCCGATGGCATCGGCGTTGACCGGCTTATCGCAACCTTGCGCGATCTGAACCAAACCGCTGCCGAACAGCTGCGCCGTCGCCAACTCGCGCAGCAGACACGACTGGTTGAAGAGCGCTCGAACCTCATCGCCACCCTCCGCACTCGCTTGGCGTGGCTGGAAGTCTTCGTCTTGGGATTCCTCGCCATCGAGATCATCGAAGCCATCGCCCGCCGCTCCAACCTCGACAACACCTTGGGAGACGCCTTGCTCCTCCTCGGAGGCCCGGTTGTCCTTGGCCTTGCCGCGCTGGTCCTGAAGCCCTGGAAGCGCAAGCCCGAAGCCAACCAAATCCCTATCGGTCCATCCGTAATTATCTTGACCGCCGTAATCGCAGCTTGCGCTGTTGCCTGGCTGGCCGGACTGTTCCACGTTTTGACGAAATAACTTTTCCTCGCGCTCTCTCGTTCTTTTTTCCCTCCTCGAACCAACACCTGCGCTCCGCCCGACATCTTATGAGCCAGACTCTAAACTTGGAGGCAGTAATGGCGTTGTTCTCAATCAAGCTGGAAAACCTGCAACAACTCTTCGTCAAGGAATTGCGTGACCTTTACGACGCCGAGCAACAGATCACCGATGCGCTACCCGATATGATCGACGCGGCCAACCACCCGGAGCTGAAACATGCGCTGCAACAGCACCTCAGCGTCACCAAACAGCAGATTGCGCGCCTGGACAACATCTTCCAGAGCCTGGGCGAGAAACCTAGCGGCGAAACCTGTAAAGGCATGAAAGGCGTGCTCAAGGAAGGTGACGAGATCGTGTCGGCGGGCGGCGACCCCAGCACCGTGGACGCTGGAATTATCAGCGCCGCGCAGCGCGTCGAACACTACGAGATGGCAGGCTACGGCACCGTCCGCACTTACGCCAAATTGCTGGGGCACCAGCAGATGGCGGATTTGCTCCAGCAAACTCTGGACGAAGAGGCGGAGGCCGACAGCAAACTCTCGGAAATCGCCAACACCGTCAACATCGAGGCCAAAGCCGCGTAAATTGCCTCAGCGCCCGCGATCTCTCCCCGGATCGCGGGCCGTTTTTAGAGCGGCCCAGTTCGGCGACGGCACCGCAAGTTTCCTTGGATTTTGTCATCACGAGGAGGGCTTCAGCCCGACGAGGGATCTGCTGTTCCGGGCGAATCATCGCCGCTCCGCCAATCTGCACAGCTCTCTGTGCACTTTGCGATTTCTCTCACCTCACCTCTTATCCGCTCCCTCATTCCCTGATAAAATCATTAAAATCCACTCCCCGGAGATGCAATGCAAGCAATCCTTGCGCTGGAAGATGGCAGGATCTTCCGCGGCAAAGGCTACGGAGCTAAAGGTGAATGTTACGGGGAAGTTGTTTTTAATACCTCCATCACCGGATATCAGGAAATTTTCACCGACCCCTCCTACGCCGGCCAGATCGTAGTCCTCACCAATCCTGAAATCGGTAATTACGGCACCAACTCCGACGACAACGAAGCCACGCGCCCCTACATCGAGGGTCTCATCGTGCGCGAGTTTTCGCGGGTCAGCTCCAACTGGCGCTCGCAGGAGGTCGCGGAGGAGTATCTGGAGCGCTACAAAGTTCCCGTGCTCGCCGAAATCGATACCCGCGCGCTGGTGCGCCATCTGCGCGACCACGGCGTCATGCGCGGCGTCATCTCCATGCTGGAGACCGACACCGATAAGCTGATCGCCAAGGCGCGCTCCATTCCGAAGATGGATGGCACCGATCTGGCCAAAGAAGTCACCACGCGCAGTGTCTATCAGTGGGATGAGGGCGTGCGCTCGCACGAGCCCACCGAAGTTGTCGGCGTCAAAGACGCGCCGCCAAAGCACCACGTCGTCGCCTACGATTACGGCATCAAGCACAACATCCTGCGCCGTCTGGTGGGCGAGTGCTGCGCCGTAACCGTTGTCCCGGCGACAACTACCTCCGAAGACGTGCTCGCACTGAAGCCTGACGGAGTTTTTCTTTCGAATGGTCCGGGCGATCCTGAGCCCGTGACCTACGCGCAGGAAAGCATTCGCAAGATGATGGGACGCGTGCCCATCTTTGGCATCTGCCTCGGCCATCAGCTGGTTGGCCTCGCGCTCGGTGGCAAAACCTACAAGCTGAAGTTTGGACATCACGGCGGCAACCATCCGGTGAAGCATCTGACCAATGGCAAAGTCGAGATCACCGCTCACAATCACAACTTCGCCGTCGATCCCGACTCGCTAAAGCAGAGCGAAGTCGAGCTGACGCACATCGACTTGAACGACAACACGCTTGAGGGCCTGCGTCACCGCTCCCTGCCGTTGTTCAGCGTGCAGTACCACCCCGAGGCCGCGCCCGGCCCCCACGACTCGCACTATTTGTTCAAGGACTTTGTGAAGATGATGGAGGAATGGAAGGGGAAGTAAGACTCAGTGTCCATAGGAGGAGGCCGTTACCGACCGCACCGCCTGAATTGTCATCACGAGGAGGCCTTTAGGCCGACGAGGGATCTGCTGTTCGCCGGTAATGGCAGGGAACTATGAATCGTCAATGGCGCTTTTGGGTGTACATCATGGCCAGCAAGTCGCGCCGCATTTACACCGGTGTAACGAATGACATTGAGCGCTGAGTGCTGGAGCACAAGCACGGCGAAATCGAAGGATTCGCGCAACGGTACAGAATCAATCGCCTGGTCTATTGTGAGCGCTTTCACTACATCGGAAATGCGATCGCGCGGGAGAAGGAAATCAAGAGCTGGGATCGCGGAAAGAGAGTTGCCTTGATCGAGAGTGTCAATCCGACTTGGGAAGACTTGTCGCTCGAGTGGGGAAAGCCGATCAAAATGCTGGATCCTGCCAGTGCGGACGAACAGCAGATCCCTCGCTTCGCTCGTGATGACAATTCTTCTAATTCGGTCAGCGTACTTCAATCAGAAGAGCCGATAGCTAAAAAGAAATAAAACTCATGCCACGCCGCAACGACATCGCGAAAGTGCTCATTATCGGCTCCGGGCCGATCGTCATTGGCCAGTCGGCCGAGTTCGACTACTCCGGCGCGCAGGCCTGCAAGGCGCTCAAGTCCGAAGGCTACGAAGTTGTGCTCGCCAACTCCAACCCGGCCACCATCATGACCGATCCCGAGATGGCCGACCGCACCTACATCGAGCCCCTCACCCGTACTTATCTGGAAGAAATCATCCGCGTCGAAGCCGAGATGCTGGCCGTGAACAATACCCCCGGCGTCTTTGCTCTCCTGCCAACGGTCGGCGGCCAGACCGCGCTGAACCTCGCGGTCGAGCTGGCCGATGGCGGCGTGCTCGAGAAGTACAACGTGCAGCTCATCGGCGCGCAGCTCGGCGCCATCAAGAAGGCCGAAGACCGCCTGCTCTTCAAAGACGCGATGACCGCCATCGGCCTCGACGTCCCGAAATCGTCGCTGGTCAACAATCTGAAGGACGGCATCGACTTCAGCAGCAAGATCGGCTTCCCGGTGATCCTGCGGCCATCGTTCACCCTTGGGGGCACCGGCGGCGGCATCGCCTATAACCGCGAAGAGCTGCTGGAACTGCTGGCCCGCGGCCTCGATCTCTCGCCGGTCCACGAAGTGCTGCTGGAAGAATCCGTGCTCGGCTGGAAAGAATACGAACTGGAGCTGATGCGCGACCTGGCCGACAACGTCATCGTCATCTGCTCCATCGAGAATTTCGATCCCATGGGCACGCACACCGGCGACTCCATCACCGTCGCGCCGGCGCAGACGCTCACCGATCGCGAGTATCAGGCCATGCGCGACGCAGCTATCGCCGTCATTCGCGAGATCGGCGTCGAGACTGGCGGCTCGAACATCCAGTTCGCCGTCGATCCGCATAACGGGCGCATGGTGGTGATCGAGATGAATCCGCGCGTCTCGCGCTCCTCGGCGCTGGCATCGAAGGCCACCGGCTTTCCCATCGCGAAGATCGCGGCCAAGTTGGCCATCGGCTATACCCTCGACGAGATCACCAACGACATCACGCGCAAGACGCCCGCCTGTTTCGAGCCGACGCTTGACTACGTGGTCGTCAAAATTCCCAAGTGGCAGTTCGAGAAATTTCCCGGCGCGGACGAGTCGCTTGGCCCGCAGATGAAGTCGGTCGGCGAGGTGATGGCCATCGGCCGCACCTTCAAGCAAGCATTGCTGAAAGCCGTGCGCTCGCTCGATACCGGCAAGCGCATGGACGCCGATGAGATCGAGCCGCGGATCTTAACTAAACGGTTAGTTACCCCGCACCCCGAGCGCTTGCAGTACATTCGCTACGCCCTATCGCAGGACATGAGCGTCCGCGAGATCGCGCAGATGACCAATATCGATCCCTGGTTCCTGCACCAGCTCAAAGAAATTTCCGATGTGCAGGCCAAGCTGGGCACCGAACCAATCGATGCCGACCGCCTGCGTGAGATCAAGCGCATGGGTTTCTCCGATGCGCGTCTGGGTGAAGCGCTGAACATGAAGAACGGCCGTGCGGCGGCCGAAAAGATCCGCCAGCTCCGCAAGGAACACAACGTCCGCCCGGTCTTCAAGCGCGTCGACACCTGCGCCGCCGAGTTCGAAAGCTACACGCCGTACCTCTATTCCACCTACGAGGAAGAGGACGAGGCCGCGCCCACCGATCGCAAGAAAGTCATCATTCTGGGCAGCGGCCCCAACCGCATCGGCCAGGGAATCGAGTTCGATTACTGCTGCTGCCATGCGGCTTTTGCACTGCGCGAAGACGGTTACGAGACGATCATGATCAACTGCAATCCTGAGACCGTCTCCACCGACTACGACACCAGCGATCGTCTCTACTTCGAGCCGCTCACCTACGAAGACGTGATGGCTGTCTACGAGCACGAGGCGTCAGGCGGCGCGCCCGTCGGCGTCATCGTGCAATTTGGAGGGCAAACGCCGCTCAACCTCGCGCTGCCACTCAAAGCTGCGGGCGTGCCCATCATCGGCACCTCGCCCGAGAACATCGATCTCGCTGAGGATCGCCGTCGCTTTGGCAAACTGCTGGAAGAGCTCTCGATTCCGCAACCGCGCGGCGCAACCGCAGCCACCGTGGAAGAAGCGCTGGCCAATGCCAACCGCATCTCTTATCCGGTGCTGGTGCGGCCGTCGTACGTCCTCGGTGGGCGCGCCATGGTACTCGCCTACGATGACGACTCGCTCATGCAGTACATGAAGGAGGCAGTCGAGTATTCGCAGGAGCGCCCGGTGCTGATCGATCATTTCCTCGAGTCGGCAACCGAGATTGATGTTGACGCCATGTCCGACGGTGAGGACGTCGTCATCGGCGGCATCATGCAGCACATCGAAGAAGCCGGCATCCACTCCGGCGACTCGTCCTGCGTGTTGCCCGCGGTCGATATTCCTAAACACCTGCTCAACACCATTCGCCAATACACCTTCCAGCTCGCCCGCGCGCTCAAAGTTATCGGCTTGATGAACGTGCAGTACGCCATTCAACGCAATCGCGTCTACGTCATCGAGGTTAATCCGCGGGCCTCGCGCACTGTTCCCTACGTCTCGAAAGCAACGGGCATACCGCTGGCGAAGATTGCCGCGCGCCTCATGACTGGCCGCAAGCTGCGTGAATTTCTTCCGGAAAACATCGAGCGCCAGAGTGACCTCGACACCGGCAACTTTTATTTTGTTAAGTCTCCCGTGTTTCCGTGGGGAAAGTTTCCCGGCGTCGATACCGTGCTCGGCCCGGAGATGAAGTCCACCGGCGAGGTGATGGGCGTGGCTGACAACTTCGGCGAAGCCTTCGCCAAAGCGCAAACCGCCGCGGGACAGACGCTGCCGACCTCGGGCACGGTCTTCATGAGCGGCAACGACCGCGACAAGCCCTTCATGCCTGAGCTGGCGCGGCGCTTTGTCGAACTCGGTTTCAGCATCGTCGCCACGCACGGCACTGCGCGCGTCCTGGAACACGCAGGCCTGCGCGTCGAGCGCGTCTACAAAGTGAAGGAAGGCCGGCCGAACGTCGTCGACCTCATCAAAGGCGAGCGCATTCATCTCATCATCAATACCCCGCACGGAGTTGAGCCCTGGTTCGACGAGAAAGCCATCCGCCGCGCCGCCGTGATGGCCCGCATCCCCACCATCACCACGCTCTCCGCAGCCAAGGCGGCCTGCGACGGCATCGCCGCATTACAGCGCGGCGAAGCGAAGGTTTACGCCTTGCAGCAATTGCACGCCGAGAGAGTCGCGGCGGCGAAGTGAGAGAAACAGCGCTTGGCGCTTTAGCCGCGGACAAGAGAACAAGAAAGCCTCCCGCCAAAGGTCCAACATCTTTCTACCTACACGGAATCTTTTCTCCCAGGCTCGAATAGAGTTGATGCGTACGGTATAACCGTACATAATAAACCAATGAAGGGATGAGATGCAGCTTGTCCGATTTCGCCACAAAGGGCTCAGACGCCTCCATGACGATGGCAACATCAAAGGAGTACCGCCCGCAATCGCTGACAAGCTGCGCAAGCTGCTGTTCGCACTGGAGACCGCTAACGATCTTGACCAAGTGGGCCGGTTTCCCGGATGGAAACTTCACCCGCTGAGAGGCGACCTGAAGGAATTCTGGAGCTTGACCGTCACGGGAAACTGGCGCTTGATTTTCCGTTACGACCAAGAGGCGAACAGCGCCAGCGATATCGACTTGATCGATTACCACTAGGAGGCCGGGAAATGCCTATGAAGAACCCGCCCCATCCGGGCGACCTGATCCGAACCGAGATCATTGAAGCCCTGGGCCTCAACGTATCGAAGGCGGCGGAGATTTTGAGGGTGCGGCGTGCCACGCTCTCCGACCTTCTGCACGGGAAAGCTGCTTTGACGCCGGACATGGCACTCCGCATCGAGAAGGCATTTGGCCCGGACATGGACCACCTGCTGCGCATGCAACTCGCCTACGACGTGGCGAGAACGCGAAAACGCTCGCGCGACATCGCCATCAAACGGTATGTTCCGGCGTAGAGCGCATTCAGATCATAATCAAGCCGCCACACGGCGCTATCCCTTGTCGAGATCGGGAGATTGACCATGGCATTGACTATGGTTAGGATTATGGTCTAGGATAGGTCATGCAGGAAATCGCCATCTCGGAATTCAAGGCCAAGTGCCTCTCGCTGCTACAGCAGGTGTGCAAGACTAAGCAGCCAATTCGGGTAACCCGGTTCGGCAAGCCGGTCGCCGATGTCGTGCCGCCGGCGCAAGTCCAGGTGGATCGCAATGCCTGGATTGGCTCCGGCAAAGCCACGGCGAAGATTCTGGGCGACATCATTTCTCCCGCCAACGACCCAGCCGACTGGGAGGCGCTGCGCGGTTGAAGATCTTGCTCGACACCCACATCTGGCTATGGGCATATCTTGAGCCGCGACGGCTTGGCCCACGGCTCCTGCGCGAGTTGCGCCATCCGGCGAACGACCTCTGGCTGTCTCCAATCAGCACGTGGGAAGCGCTAACCCTGCATAGCAAAGGCAGAATCCGCCTTCCCGCCGATATAGAGCTGTGGCTGCGGGACGCGACTGCGGTTACGAGGGAAGCGCCGCTCACGCACGAGATCGCACTGGCGGCCAGCCGTCTTCCCTTACATCAGGATCCCGCTGATCGAATGCTCGCGGCCACCGCGCAAGTGCTGGACCTGGTATTGGCCACGGCGGATCAGCGACTGCTTGGCTTAGCGGAAGTCCGAACCCTGGCCAACCGCTGAAGCAGTTAGCACTGGGCAGTTAGCACTGGGCAGTTAGCACTGGGCAGTTAGCACTTGGCATTTAGCCAATGGGGCAACGAGGCATCAGAATTCTCATCACGAACGAAGCGAGGGATCTGCTTTAACTCCGGTACGAAAGGCAGCAGTTAGCAGTCAGCCGATGCGGGGCGTTGATCCAGCCCGGAGGGCGGAACGATAATAGCCCAGGGCGTAAGCCCTGGGTAAGGTCGGAAATATGATCCGAGTCCCGTAGGGACGGCACACGTTCTCGCAAAAACTGCATTTGCGCGCCCCAAGAAATCCCGACTTGCCGTCACATGGAGAACGTCTCGCCCGGCGTCTGGTAGTGTCCATCGTCAAGCTTTCGGTTCGCTCATCGAAAATTGCAGAGAAAGCTTGCCCACCGAAACGACCGTGGAGATTCTTCCGTTCCATTAGCCAATTCCGCATTGCCGGCAATGCCTCATTCCTGAGTAACCCGTTTACCAGATGTCGGAGATCGCGTGGAACTGGAGCGACTCGGATCGACCATTCCTCCGCAGAGCCCACCGCGCTGTGCACCCATTCTTCTCCGTGATAGTGGACGCTCAGGATCGCGCGAGGTTTCCCACGGCGATCCATCGGTTCGTAATGATGAAAACTGACAGTTAGCTTCTCTGCCTGAGGCGTGCCCGCCAAGGCGTCAGAGAGTTCTTTGGCGCGAATCGGCCATGAGAGACTGCGAGAAATCGGTGCTTTGAAACGAGTGGGGAACATGACCGTTTACCTTGTCCGCTGTTCCCCTGCGGGACTGCCCTACTTCGCCCCGACAGCCTTCACCCGTTTGCTGAGGCGGGACTTGTAGCGACTGGCGGTGTTCTTGTGGAGAACGCCCTTCTGCACGCCCTTATCAACAACGGAAACGGTGGCGCGATAGGCGCTCTGGGCAGCTTCCTTGTCGCCCTTGGCAATGGCCTCTTTCAGGGAACGCAGCGCTCCGCGCAGGCGCGACTTGTTGGCGCGGTTGGTGGTTGTCTTGGTCTCGGTTTGACGCGCCCGCTTGAGCGCGGAAAAATGGTCTGCCATGCTTTGCTGTAATCCTTGCTGAAGAATCTCGACGTAAGCCGGATAGTTGATCTTACCGGAAGCAGGCGTCCAGCGGCAAGTCCACCACAGTCCATGCACGCCTCAACAGGCCGCTGAAAAAGGGCGAAAAGCAGATCCCTCGTCGGCCTAAAGGCCTCCTCGTGATGACAAATCTCAAAGAACTTGCAACGGCGCACCTAAAGGTGCGCCCCTTCAAATGCGCGGAAACGGGCTTTTTCAGTGGTCTCTCAAGGCGTGCTGCACCCGAGACGGGGTAAGCGCCCGAATTTCAGACTGACCAACTTCCGGGATTCTAAAGTCACCACCGGAAATTAACGTTTGCCAGAATCTTCCCGATAAAAAGAAAGAATGACGGACTGCTCCCGGTAAACGCCCGAGGCCAGCGCGTCCAGGTTGCCACGAAGGGAGTTGCATCGTGAGTCAGCTCTATGATCTGCGATTGCGCATTGAGGAAAAGATCAAAAGTGCCGGCCTCGATCCCATGGAGATGAAAGGTAAGATCGGATTGCGCTCCGGCAAGCTTCTCGCCTTTATCACGCCCACCACTCCCGACGATCCTGAAGCGATTGCCAAACTCAAGCTCGCAGCCCGGGAAGTGCTCGACCTGAACTTGTAAGAGGTGTTCGCATGAAGTGGAACTCGATTCGGACCAAGGTGCTGGCAGCCTTGCTGGCCTGCCTCATCATCGGCGTAGGCGGCATTCTGGCGATGATGCATTACGGTTTCGAACGCAACTCGCAAGCTCTGGCAGCCGAATCGGTCATGAGTGCGCAAAGATTATTCACTATCCTGCAAGCCCGCGAAATCAGCAAAATGACCGCGGTCAGCGAGACCCTCGTCGCCAATCCTCAGATTCGCGATGCCCTGGCCAGCCACGATCGGGCCCGCCTGCTTGAACTGACTGCCCCTCTCTACACCCAGCTGAAAGCTCAAGGCATCACCAACTGGATGTTTCATACCCCGGAACCCGATATGCGGGTGCTGCTGCGCCTGCACAACCCGGCAAAATTCGGCGATCAACTGCATCGCTTCATGGACAAAGAAGCCGTGCGTACCCACGCTATCGTGGTCGGAAACGAGTTGGCCAAGGCGGGATTTGCCTTGCGCATTCTCCGCCCGGTTTACGGCGATAACGGCACCCTCATCGGCTATGTGGAGTTCGGCGAAGAGTTTGGCCAGTTCATCCATGCCATGCAGCAGCAGACCGGCAACGACTATGGCTTGCTGCTCGGCAAGAATTCCCTGAACCGCGAAATGTGGGCCGAATCGAGCGCGGTCTGGAAGCGTCGCGATAATTGGAACGATAACCCCAGCTTCGTTGTCGCCGACCGGACTACCGGTTCCGATGCCATCATCCGCTTCCAGGGCGACGTGTCGGCAATTCAAGCTCAGGGGCAAGTGTTGGAACGGTATAAAGAAGCCAATTCAGTTTTTGTGCGGGGCATTTTCCCCATCCGCGACGCCTCCGGCAAAACCGTGGGCGCAATGTTCGTCGTACGGGACATCTCGGAGTTCTATCTGGCGATGCAACACACCCAGAACGTGCTCGTATTAATGACCGTCGCGGCCCTGACCCTGGGCATGCTGTCCGTGCTGATGCTGCTCAACCGCCTGGTCTTTCGTCGTCTCAAGGACATCATTCGTGTCGCTACCCGGGTGGTGGGCGGAGATTATGAATCTGAAATCCGGGTCAGCTCCCACGATGAAGTCGGCGAATTCGAGTTGCTGTTCGAACAGTTCCGCTCTGTCTTTGTTACTTTGCTGACCGGCGTTTCCGGCTTGCAGGTCTCCCCTTCCGATTCCGATTCCGATTCCGATTCCGAAGATGCTGTCGAACACAAATCCCTATCCTGCGTCTGAGGCAAAGGATCGGCCTCGGCGATTGGCTGACGAGTGGCGTATTGCGGACTCCCAAAATCCGGCCCTCCAATTCTCACGCTCTTAAACTTCTGTTCACAAGATGCTGCTAGCCTCGTGTTGGTGACTGCGCCCAGCCGGTCGCCGATCCCACCAGGCAAAAAGACACAGGAAGGCTCTGATTAAGCCACCGCTCGCTCCCCCAGGGGCTAAAGCCCATTTGATCTTGCGAGGGTTACGGCACGGCTGAAGCCGTGCCCTTTCAAAACCCAGACTTAATCAGAGCTACTCCTGCCCACGCGAGCGATCCTTTTGCCCTGCCCTGTCATCCAACATGCTGGTAGGGGATTTTGACCCAGAGTTCAAGAAACGTACCTCAATCAATACGGAATGGCGCTTTAGCAGCATTGACTCTCTCCCAATTCGGGATTACGCTAACGGCCAATGAGAGTTGTTTTTGGCTTGGACGAACTTCCGGCCGCAATCCCTTCCTCCGTTGCATCGCTTTGTTGCGCACGTCAAGATCAGACCGAAGCTGGTCGGCTCGCGATCAATCCGGCTTTCCGTCATCGGCTCAATCAACCTCTCCGCACCAAAATGGCGCGAGTTGGTCTCTTCCACCCTTGGAGGCTGTCTTCCGACCCTGAATAACGATGAAGAAGAACATTGAAATAAGCCCGAATATCGCAACCCTGTTTGGCACCCGGGACGAAAACCTGCGCCTGCTGGAAAATGGTATGAACGTTGCCATCAACCTGCGGGCCGACTCCGTCGAAATCACAGGTGCGGCCGTCGATGTTGGCCGCGCCGAGCAGGTGTTTGCCGACTACGAGCATCTGCTGCGCAACGGCCATAACTTCGTCAATGGCGACTTAGGCGCCATGATTCGCGTCTTGACCTCCGACTCCACGGCCACGCTTCGCGGCCTGGCCGAGGCTGGCAAGCAACGCTCGTTTGGCAAGCGCACCGTGCAGCCCAAAAGCATCAATCAGCGCCGCTATCTGGAAGCCATCGAGAAGCACGATATGGTCTTCGGCATTGGCCCGGCGGGGACCGGCAAGACTTACCTTGCCGTCGCCATGGCCATTTCGGCGCTGCTGTCCAAACGCGTGAACCGCATCGTCCTGGCGCGCCCGGCGGTGGAAGCCGGCGAGCGTCTGGGCTTTCTGCCGGGAACGTTGCAAGAGAAGGTCGATCCCTATCTGCGCCCGCTGTACGACGCTCTCTACGACATGCTTGAACCCGACAAGGTCGATCGCTATCTGGAGAAGAACGTCATCGAGATCGCGCCTCTCGCATTCATGCGCGGGCGCACTTTGAACGACGCCTTCGTCATTCTCGACGAGGCGCAGAACACGACTTCCGAGCAGATGAAGATGTTTGTCACCCGCCTGGGCTTCAACTCCAAGGCGGCCATCACTGGCGACGTCACCCAGATCGACTTGCCCAACGCCAACCGCAGCGGGCTGGTTGAAGCGGTGGAGATTCTGGGCAAGGTTGAGGGCATACACTTCTGCTACTTCGACGAAGGCGACGTGGTGCGTCATCACCTGGTGCAGCGCATCATCCGTGCCTATGAGGACCACAAAGGCCGCAACGAGCAGCTCTCGCTTTCGTTGGAACTCAAGCATGGCAACGGCTACGCCCCCGTGCATGGCAACGACGGCAGGGTATACACCACCAGCATCGAGCCCGAAGCTCCTCTGGCCGACGCGCTCCCTGTCGAGGCGCCTCCGCCGTCGTCCGAGCGCATTTCTGAGTAGAAACTTGGTACCATAGTGTGGGAGGGCTTTCTGCCCTCCCATTTGTTCTTGAGACGAGAGTGGTTATTCTGGAGCACGACGAAGAGGGTATTCGCGAACGCAGCCTGACGCTGTTTGCCGCAAGAGCGCAGCGCGCTGTGAAATTGCGCGGCGAAGTGAATATTCGCATCACTTCCAGCCGCGAGATGCGGGAGCTCAACCGGCGCTTCCGCAGCAAAAACCAGCCTACGGACGTACTTTCGTTTCCCTCAGGCATTCCCAAGCTGGCCGGCGATATCGCCATCTCCGCAGAGATTGCGGCCGCCAATGCTGCCGGACTTGGACACTCCACCGAAACCGAACTGAAGGTCCTGATCCTGCACGGGCTGCTGCACCTTGCAGGCTACGATCACGAGGCTGATGATGGCGAGATGGGAGCGCGGGAAGGCAAATTGCGCGAGGCACTCAAGCTGCCAATCGGGCTTATCGAGAGGATGAGGACTCACCACCACCCGCGTCAGCATTTCGCGGCATCGCCCCACAAATCCGTCGCAAAAGCAGGACGCCGGCGATGACCCTTCCCTTAGCCATCCTGCTGCTGGTGCTCATGGGATTGCTCACCCTCGTCTCCTATGTGGACCGCCTTCATGCCGAGATGGGGAAATTCCTGGCACGCGAGTTCCAGGAAAATATCGACGCCTATGAGGAACGCGTCGAGCCGCGTTTGCATGTCAGCCGCGAGCGCGCTGCGCTTTCCATGGCGGTGTTGACGCAGCTTTGCATGGCCAGCATTGGCGTGCTCATCGGCTACGTGTTGTTCATGGAAAAGCGCTGGGTGGTGTTGGACCTGGTACAGGCTGCCGTAAGCCTCATCTTCATCACCGTCATCTTCCATCAGTTGCTACCCTACCTCTTCTTCGTGCGCACCAAAGGCGAATGGCTGGCGCGCTGGGCCCCGGTCCTGCGAGGTCTCATCTATCTCGCGCTTCCGGCGACCCTGATTCTTGGCTTTGGACTTTCCGTAGCTTCCTTGAGCAAGGAGCATGCCGAAAAACAGCCGGAGCACCCGTCTGAGGCAGTTGATGCTCTGATCGAGGCCGGACAGGAAGAGGGAATCCTGGAGGAGAGCGATCGCGATCTCATCCAGTCGGTAGTTGAGTTCGGAGACAAAACCGTACGCGACGTAATGACGGCAAGGCCGGAGATCGTTGCTGTCCCAGCCACAACTACTGTCGAAAAGTTTACCGAGCTGCTGAAGAAATATCCCTACTCGCGCATTCCGGTGTACGAAGGCGACATCGACCACATCAAGGGAATTGTTTACGCTAAGGATGTGTTGCAGGTTGCGGATGTCGAGGCGCACACTCGCACCGTCGGCGACCTGATGAAGCCCGACGTGTACTTTGTTCCTGAAACCAAGCTGGGCAGCGAACTGCTGCGCGAGATGCAGCGCGACAACGCGCGTCTGGCGATTGTGATCGACGAATACGGTGGCGTTGCCGGGCTGGTGACCATTGAAGATCTGGTGGAGGAGATCGTCGGCGAAATCCGCGACGAACACGAGAAGGCCGAGGTAGTGAAAGAAAGCGACACTTCTTATATCTTCAACGGAAATACCGACGTCGACCTCCTGGACAAGCTGCTCGGCGTCCGGCCCGAAGAGAAGGAAGCGACGACCATCGCCGGGCTGGTCAGCGAGCTAGCGGGGCACATCCCTAAGGCAGGCGAGGTGTTCCAGGAGAATGGCTTGCGCTTCGAGGTGCTGGAGTCGACCGAGCGCCGCGTCAACCGCGTCCGCGTCAGCCTCCAACCCAGGCAGGTGCGGGCCTGATCGGTTAGGTAGCTCTGCCTTTTAGAGTCTGGGTAAGAGCTAAGTTTGATTTCGCCGGTGCGCGAAGACTCGCGAAAAAAGAACCCCGAAGGGGTGGGAGTGCAGTTAGCCCAGGACGGAGCGCAGCGGAGTCCTGGGTAGGGTGGTAAGAAGTAACCGAGTCCCGTAGGGACGACACGGTCCTCACTCAGACTCTTTTAGGCCAGCGTCTAGCAGATTCTTTTGCCCGAGCCGGCTTCAGCCGGCGACAGATGCACCCAGGTTTTCGAAGTGCAAGAAAGAACTCATGGCATTCCGCTCCGGCTTTGTCTCCATCATCGGACGTCCCAACGCAGGCAAGTCCACGCTGCTGAACGCGCTGGTCGGCGAAAAGCTGGCCATCGTCACCCGTAAACCCCAGACTACGCGCAATCGCATCCAGGGAATCATCAACATCGAACGCAAGAAACCCACCCAAGCAAAAGAAGCTTGGGTGGGGCACCCACGCCCGGCGGGACAGATCGTCTTGGTCGACACCCCGGGCATTCACAAGCCCATCAACACGCTCAACCGGCGCATGATGAAAGAAGTCTATGACGCGCTGGAAGGCTGCGATCTGCTGCTGCTCATTGTCGATGCCACCGCCAAGTTCGGTACCGGCGACCAGTTCGCGCTCGACATTGCGAAGAAAAGCGGACAGCCCTGTATCCTGCTGCTGAACAAGATCGATGCGCTGGACAAACAGAAGCTGCTGCCCCTGATCGCGGAATACAAGTCGCTGCACGATTTTGCCGAAGTCATTCCGATCTCGGCCCTCAAGCGCGACGGCCTTGACATGCTTCTGGATACGGTAGTGCGAGCGCTGCCCGACGGCCCACGATACTTCCCCAAGGATCAGCTCACCGACCAGCCCGAGCGCTTCCTGGTGGCCGAACTGATTCGCGAGCAGGTGCTGCTAACTACCGAACAGGAAGTCCCCTATTCGACGACCGTACTGATCGAGCAGTACGAGGAGGGCGCACGGCTCACCCGCATCGCGGCGGCAATCTATTGCGAACGCGAGGGCCAGAAGGCGATTCTGATCGGCAAGCAGGGAGCCGCGCTCAAGAAGATCGGCACCGCTGCGCGCTTACAGATCGAGAAATTGCTGAACACGAAAGTGTTTCTCGAGCTCTTCGTGAAAGTGCAGGCGGGCTGGCGCGATTCCAGGCAGTTCATCGAGGAAACCGACTGGCGCAAGAATCTGGGCTGAGGAAGTTTGTGTCAGACCATTTTCGGATTTCATCGCCGTCTTGAAGCGGCACGTTCTTATACAGGCCGCTGAAAAGTCAACCGTGGAAGGCCTTCGTGTCACGGCAACCTCATGTTCTTGTCATCACGAGGAGGCCTTCAGGCCGAGGAGGGATCTGCTTTTCGACTGTTTCAGCGCCCTGTTTAGGCGCGCGGTAAAGCTGCCGAAACCCGCCGGCTTTAGCCGCTGCGGGAAATCGCTTCCTGTGGCTTGATTGAATCGAGTTTTCCTCAGGGGCTAAAGAGACTGTGTCGCAACCCGGTATCGCCGCTCTGCGGCTCGGGTTTCTCCCACTTCGAGCGTGGGCTGACGCCCACGCCTAACCCCATCTCGCCGCTGCGCGGCTAGTTTGATCGGTTGTTTGGGCGTTTGTTCCACCACAAAATTTGTTTTCCGGTAGCGACACAATCTCAAAATCCCGCCGTCAAGACGGTGTCGATCGGCGCGGCTGAAGCCGCGCCCCTTCAAATCGGCAGATGAGCAGAGCCTACCCGCGCTCATCGCCGCTTTGGGTCGCGGATTCGAACGGCTCCGGCTGAAGTTTGCCATTGCGCTTCAGCAGGATTTCTACCTTGCCTTCGGCTTCTTCCAGCTCTTTCCGGCAGGAGCCGGAGAGCTTCATGCCTTCGTCAAAAAGTTCCAGAGCGCGGTCGAGCGAGACCTCGCCCTTTTCCAACTCTGCGACAATCTTCTCCAGCCGTTCCAGGCACTCTTCAAACTTAGGCAAGGTTTAACTCCCCACGCGATTGTAGTTCAAATCGTGATCGTCAGAGGCGGCAATCAGTTCCAAATCGGGAAAACGCAGCCTTGGCCTTTAGAGACGTTCTGGCGGGCTCCAGCGTTCCCGACGGCCCAGGACACCTCCGACCACCCTTTCGTCGATTCTAGGGCCCTCCCAGGCCCCGCAATGGGCATTCTCGTTCGATGTCTCCGTGTAAACGGTAATATTGAATAATTAGCCCCAATAGCACCCTCGGTAGCCCCTGTAAGCCGTGCCCTCATACAGAGCAATTTGTGGGAGCTAATCTCCCGACCTGCTACACCGCCTCGCGCCTGCTCGTTCCCAGCGCTTCCAACACATCCACGGCGCAGGAGTATCGGCCGAAGGGAGCGCTGATCTGCGCCCCTTGCACCATGTCTTTGACCTCGAAGAGCATGTCGCGGGCGATGGCCACGCCCTCGGCGCGAGCGGCATCGGCGGTGTTCGCCTTCGCCATGCGAGCGAATATCTCCTCGGGAATCGAAACTCCCAGTTCATTCTTCATGAACTCGGCGTTGCGGGTGCTGGTGAGCGGCCAGATGCCCGCCACCACCGGAACCCGGCAATGCTCGATCCTGCGCATAAACTGCTCGATCAGGCGAATGTCAAAGACCGGCTGGGTGACGGCGAACTCCGCGCCCGCTTCCACCTTGTATTCGAAGCGGCGAATCTCTTCGTCAAGATTGGTGCTGCCCGGGTTGGCGCCCACCGCAATCACAAAGGCAGTCGAATTCCCGGTGGGATTGCCGCCGATGTCGAGGCCGCGATTCAGATTGTGGACAATGTTGACCAGCCCGATGGAATCGACATCGAAAACCGCAGTGGCGTCGGGATAGTCGCCCATCTTGGGCGGATCGCCGGTAATGCAGATCAAATTGCGAATGCCGATGGCGCTGGCGCCCAGCAGGTCCGACTGGATGCCCAGCACATTGCGATCGCGGCAGGTGTAATGCAGGATAGGCTCGATCCCCACCTGCTGCTTCACCAGCAGACAGAGCGCCTGATTGCTCATGCGGGCCGAGGCGCGAGGACTGTCGGGAATGTTGATTGCGTCCACGCCCACCGACTTCAGGAATTTCGCGCCTTCCAACTCGCGCTTGGCGTCGGTACCGCGCGGCGGAACAATCTCCACCATGGTCACGAATTCCCCGTTCGCGATCTTCCGGCCCACGATGGAGCGCTCGCCCAGCGGCGGCGGTTCCACCGGTTTCGCTTCCGTAGTCTTGGCAACTTTGTAGGACGTCGCCCGCGCTGCCCCCACCTTCAGGAACAGCTTCATGGTGTGGATGTGCTCCGGCGTAGTGCCGCAACAGCCGCCAATCAGCCGCACTCCTACGTTGACCAGAGGCTCCATGAAGTTCGCCATATATTCCGGCGAGCATAGATAGATATTGCGGCCCTCCACCGAGCGTGGAATGCCGGCATTGGGCTGGGCCGCAAGAGGTACGGTGGTCACCGCCCGTACCCGCTCCAGCGCCTCCAGCATAGCAACCGGACCAACGCTACAGTTGCAACCGACAACGTCGGCCCCCCAGGCCTCAAGCTGTTGACCGTAGTGCTCGGGACTGGACCCGTCCAGGCAAACTCCATCCTCCTGGATGGTGACCTGGGCCACCACCGGCAGCTGAGGGTTTACATCCCGGGCGGCCAGCATCGCCTGATGCAGTTCTTCCAGATAGCCAAACGTCTCCAGGATCAGTAAGTCGACGCCTTCTTCGTTGAGGGCAGCGATCTGCTGGCGAAAGGCCTCGCGCGCCTCAGCCAGAGAAATCTTGCCCAGCGGCTCGATGCGCACTCCCAGCGGTCCCACTGCGCCCGCCACCACGCCATCGAAGCTCTTAGTCGCCTCCCGCGCCAACCGGGCGCCTTGGCGGTTGATCTCCACCAGTTTGTCCACGCATCCGTGCTTGGCCAGGCGAAACGAATTGGCGCCAAAGGTGTTTGTTTCTATGACCTCGGCTCCCGCCTTCAGGTAGTCCTGATGGATGCCGCGGATCAGATCTGGAGCGGACAGGTTCAGTTCGTCGTAGCAGCGGTTGATGAAGATACCTTTGGCATACAGCAGTGTACCCATGGCGCCATCGCATAAGACTGCGCCCTTCTGCAACCGGGAGAGGAATCCTGTCGACATGGTGTCTCAAAAAATGTGGGAGCGGAAAGCTGGTTGAAACTTTATCGCAAATCAAGGGAAAGTGCTATCCGGCCGCAACCAGGGTTCAGGCCGGGCTCTGTTATAATCCAACCGTTCAAAGCCGCTCATGTCGAATCATAATGTGTTAGCAGGCAAGCGCTTAAAGCAGGTTGCCGCCTTCATTCCCGCTCTGTTAAGCATCCTCCTGATCGCGGCGTGCGGCGGCAGTGGCCCTCCCACTACGCCCACCGGCGTCCAGAATGCCGCCTTCATCAGCAACACCTATACTGGCGTTCTGCAGATCGTCAATACCCAGAACGATACTACTGCCTATACCCAGGAAACCACGAACTCGGCCGGACAGGTTGTACCGGGATCCCCAGTGACCATTACCGTTTCTTCCACCACCGTCACTTTCGAGGTCGTCAGCCCCAACAAGGACACCACCCTGGTCTACGATCCCGACAGTTATACCTTGTGGCCAGTGACGAATTCGAGCGACCTGGTAGGAGTCGAACTGCCGCTGGCTGGCCCCACTTCGATGGCGCTGTTTTCACCCGACAGCAGCACAGCCTATGTACCGATACCGAGCGCGGCAGTCAGTGGCAGTAATCCCGGCCTGGTGCAGGCGTGGGATGTAGCGTCCACCATGAATACCGCGAATTATACGGTGGCGGGCGCCAGTTCGGTCGCCATCACTCCCGATGGACAGTACTTGCTGGTGTTCTCCAACAACTCTGATTCCCTGACTGTCATTGACACCACCGCCAGCCCCGTAACCTATGCCAGCGTTCCTGGTTTCGCCCGGCCGGTCAATGCCTTTTTCACCGCCGGCAACGATACCGCGTATGTCATAAATTGCGGACCGGAATGCGGCTCAAGCCAGCCCGCGTCCGTCACCGAGTTCGACGTTGCTTCGAAGACGATTGTGGCTACCGTGCCGGTTGGCGGCGCAAGCGTAGGTTTACTCAGCGGTACAACCCTCTACGTAGCCGGAAGCCCTGTTCCTCCCGGAACTATGTCGACGTATGACGCCGTGGACATCGCCACCATGACCCGCCTGACGGCCAACTCGGTTCTTATTTCCGATGGCTTTCATACCACCATGGCGTTAGCGCAGAACAACAAGCTCTACATCGGTGCCAGCACTTGCAGCAACACCACCGCGGGCTGCCTCTCGGTGGTTAACGTAAGCAGCAACACCGCCGATCCACCCTTGCCGCCGCGAGGAAATATCACCAGCCTGCTGGCCATCAGCGGACGCGACGTGGTGTACGCCGTTGAAGGCGGCTACCTGCATATCTACGACACCAGCACCGACACCCTGCAAGGAACTCAAATCACCTTTATCGGCGCCCTCTATGGGATCGTGCAAACGGATTAGGCCTGCGGCAAAGCCCCACGTCTGCTGTCCCTGGAGATCTAACTGACCACTAGCCACTAGCCACTGACCACTGGCTCATGGTTCCAGCCGCAGGTGATGCACGCCGGCGTGCTGCACCGCATCCTGCGAGAACGGCAGCACGAACGTCCGTCCGTGGTAATACGCGTCCCACTGATCGTTGTAGTGGTCGTCGAAGATGTTTCCGGACTCGCCGTTCACGATGTCAAGCGTCGTTCCATCAAGGTCAGCAAGGTCGACGGTCAGGCGCTGCGACGGTCCGAAGTGTGGCGCCACCATCTTGATCGTCTCCTCATCTCCAGACAGCGGCAGGCTTCCGGTCCCCGCTCCCTTCTTCAAGATTGGGACGTGGCTCCAGAAGGGATGCTGGATGTCAACGCGATGAACTCGTCCCCACTTCCACAGCGAGAGGACGCGAGTTGCGCTGGCATCGTCGACCGCCTCTTCGACGGCGCGCGTCAGCAGTTCGTTATAGCTGGTATAGCCTGGCGGCAGCCAGCGCGGCGGTTGATGGTCCAGCACATTCTCCAGCCACACCGGGCTCATGAACCACTTGTAGTCCTGCCACTCTGCACCCAGGCGCGGCTGCAGCAGTAGTTCCTTCAGCTTGTCGCGGGAGAAGACAGCAATGGTGGCTGCGGGTGAATCGACGTCCATCGACCCATCCCAATTGCGCATCAGGTCCGCCGCCGACTTCGCGCGCGCCGATGCGTGGGCCGTGTGATCGACGGCATAGACAAAGCGTTCCGCACAAAAGCGATCGAAGGGTGAGACCACATCGGTCTGGATGGCCAGCAAGTCAGCCGGAGTAAACTTCTTCGCCACGTTCAGCAGCTTGTAGATGCGCTGCGTGCGGTAGGGAGACATCCACTGGATGCTGAGCTCGTAAGGATATCCGTTGGGCGTGACGCGGCCATTGGCGCTGGCTATGATGCCCGACGGCGGATCGTAGACACTGGGCAGTTTGTCGTAAGGAACGTAGCCGGTCCACGCGTGAGCATCGTCATCGCCAGGCACAGGCAGCGATCCGTCACCGGCAGCACGAATTGGTATCAGCCCAGTTGCCTGATAGCCAATGTGTCCATCCGCATCGGCGTAGGCCACGTTTTGCCCGGGCGCTCCGAACTGCGAAAACGCTGCCTCGAACTCCTGCCAGTTCTGTGCCGAATCAACCGCGAAAAAAGGTACGCGCGTGGCCTGCGGATCGTAGATCGTCCACTTCAGTGCGAGCTTGCGCGTCTCTCCCGGAATCAGGTCCGTGATGATAGGACCATGGCGAGTGGTCAGTACGTCGAGCGTGACTTCAGGAGCGCCTTTGACGCGGATGGTTTCCTGGCGATGCTCGGGTTTTACCCAGCCTTGCGGCGTCAGGTATTCGCCCTGGTCGTTGAACTTCTCGATGTACAAATCTTCAACATTCGGACCGAGATTGGTGAAGCCCCATGCGATGCGCCGATTGTGTCCCACGATGACATAAGGCACGCCGGGCAGGGTCACGCCGGTTACATCGAAATCGCCGGCCGTCAGATGGGCTTCGTACCAGACGTTCGGGATCTCGAGATCCAGATGCATATCGTTCGACAGCAGCGGCTTGCCCGACGCTGTATGCGCGCCGGACATGACCCAGTTGTTGGAGCCGGGACGCAGGTGCTGGCCGGATGGGTGGTGCTCATCTTCAAGAGAATTGAAAGGGCGCAGCTTCAGCCATGCCCTGAGCTGGCCGAGCGAACTACCAGACGATTTGTCATCACGAGCGAAGCGAGGGATCTGCTTTTCCGGGCTCTGCGGAAAACTACTTTGCCCGCGAGGAACCTGCTTTTCGTCACTCTTCCCCTTCGGTCCCTGCGGTGCCTGCTCTTCTTCGTCAGGCGGGCTTTCCTGCGGAATTTCGTCCTCAATGGAGCTGCTATCGGCGCCGGGCGGATGATCGCGCCATGAGGTGTTGACGAACAGGTCTGCCGTTAGTTCCGCACCGAGCCTCGCCAGGATCTTTTCCTTCTCCAGCTTGTCCTTGTAGAGACCGTGATTCAGAAACTCCGTCATCGACAGGCCAACCAGAAGAGAATCTTCCACCGTCCAGACGTGTGGAGCGTAGCCGAGGAAGCGAAACTCCAGCGGCAGGATTTTGCGGTGCTCTTCGATGTAGGCATTGACGCCGGCTGCGTAGGCTTCGAACTGGGCCCGCTGCTGCGGCTCCATGTCAGCGGCGGCGCGCTCGGCAACCTGCCGCAGGCCAAGGATGCGCTGCTCGCGGTCGTACTTCAGATATTTCGGTCCGAGAGCCACGGCCAGGTCGCCGGAAGCGAAGCGACGGGTCATGTCCATCTGCCACAGGCGGTCTTGCGCGGTGACATATCCCTGCGCAAAGAAAAGATCAGGCAGATTGGAGGCGGAGATGTTAGGCACAGCGAGCGCATCGTAAGTGACGATGACCGGAGCCGTAAGTCCAGCGAGCCGGACAGTGCCGTCCCGTTGCGGCAGCGACGCCCGCACCGCGCGGTAGAACCAGAAGTCGAAACCAAGAAACGCCAGCAACAGCAGTACGAGAACGGCGATTACCGTACGAAAAATGAATTTGGACTTTGGCGGACGTACAGGAACAGAAGTCAGGGGCATGGGAAAGTATGATTATAGAAGTCGGCGATGGATGAATCGCGTCTTTCGCCGTCTGATTCCTAAAATATTCTGGGGACAAAAGCATTTTGAATTGTCATCACGAGCGCAGCGAGGGATCTGCTTTGGAGTGCCGAGGTTCAATATCCAACCACGGCGCTGCCGCATTCACATTTGCGGCGCTGAAAGTTCCAAAATTTCGCCAGCGTTTGCGTGCGGCAACTTCCCTGCCCCCACGGGGTTCTTGTAGCTGGTAATCTACGCCTCAGCCGAGCAATATTTCTTGCAGTAATTCCAGTTAGGAGACCCGTGTCCGCCGCATCCTATCAGCGCCTGCTCATACCTGCCATCTTATTTCTCCTGGCAATTCCCTCCCTACCCGGCCAGGAGACGACAAAACCTACGCTAAACGATAAGACACAAAGTCAGCCGGCACAGGCCGAGCAGCAGGCGCAGACGCCCACCTTTTCCTCTGACGTCAAAGTAGTAAACGTGCTGGCCACGGTGCGCGACAAGAAGGGCCAGATCGTCAGCACCCTCACCCAGGACGACTTCAAGCTGGAGCAGGATGGCCATCCTCAGGTCATCCACTACTTCGCCAAGGACACTGACCTGCCGCTTAAGCTCGGCCTGCTGGTGGACACCAGCGGGAGCCAGCGGCGGCTCATCGAGCAGGAGCGTATCGCCAGCTACGGATTTCTTAACGACCTGATGCGCGTAGAGAAGGACAAGGCCTTCATCATTCACTTCGATTGGGACATTGAGCTGCTTCAGGACCTGACCACTTCACATCAGAAGCTGGAGGCCGCGCTGGAGAAGCTGGACACACCCCAGTTCAATCAAGCCAGCGGCGGAGGCGGTAGTGGAGGAGGCGGGCATCGCGGCGGAGGTACCACATTGTATGACGCGATCTTCCTCGCCTCGGATGAGTTGATGCGCAAGCAGGAGGGGCGCAAGGCGCTAATTCTCCTCACCGATGGCGTAGATATCGGCAGCAAGGTGAGCCTGGACCGCGCCATTGAGACGGCGCAGAAGGCCAACACGCTGGTTTATTCCATTCTCTATGCCGATCCTGATGCTTACGGGCATCCAAGCTTTGGTGGTCCAGGAATGGGACGTCACGGCGGGATGGGCGGAGGCGGCATGGGTCGTTATCCCGGCGGCGGTGGTGGTGGATACCCGCAACAACAGCCGTCGCACGCCGACGGCAAGAAAGTCTTGCAGCGCATCTCCAAAGAAACCGGTGGCCGCTTCTTCGAAGTTTCCAAGAAGCAACCGATCAACCAGATCTATAGCGAGATTGAAGACGAGCTGCGTAACCAGTACAACCTCGGCTTCACGCCGGCCAAAGCCGACGCCACGTCGGGATACCACAGCATCACCCTGACCACCACCAACAAAGACCTTATCGTGCAGACGCGGGAGGGATATTACGCGGGAGAATAGCACGCGGGCGCAATCGTTGCGCCTTACGCGCATTGCCAAAGAGAGCCGGTAGCACCGGCTCAATTTCCTGCGCACCGCAGTATTCGTGAACCCGCGTTGGTTACTTGCCCTTAGCTCTTCTTGGCGCTGGGCGGCAGCAGGTTATTCAGCCGCAGATACATAGCCGCCGCGCTGTAGTGGTCGGCCCAACCGACTGCCATGCGCACCAGCGCCGCTCCGCGCGTGCTGTTCGTGCCCACAGGCTGGCCCAGCGTGCTGTCGTCGGCCTTGGCCAGCACGGTTTCGCAATACGCGAAGGAATCTTTCAGCGCCTTGCTCAACACGTCTTTCGAATCGGTCTCGCTCAGCTTGACGTTGGGCGCAGCTTCGCCGGCAACCGCCGCACAGAGCGAATTATTGGCCTCAGCGCTGTGCATCATCAGGTGCGCAAACGTGATCTGGTCAGGCGTCGGCTTGTAGCTGTACTTGTCGGCGGGCATTTCGTCGGCCGCGCCCATCAGGTTCTTGGCGAAGCGCGCCTCCATCTGGCGCACCGCGGTGACAACTGGATTAGCAGTATTCGGCGACGATTCCTTGGCTTGTCCCCGCACAACCGGGACAACCCCGAACACAATGAGAATTGTAGCGGCAATATGTTTCACGGTTTTCCCCCCACGCAGATGGCTAGAGGATACCGCAAATTGGGGAAGGTCGCTGTTCGCGATTCGCTATTCGCCTTTCGCCAGAGGGTTCTTGGGAGCTTTCAACTCGCGCTGGCGAAAAGCGAAAAGCCTCGCTCTAGACCCGCTCCAACTTCCCTTTCCGCAGGCGGAAGCGCAGGCCGCGCCATTCCACTTCGCGGCCGCCAAAGCTGGCAATCCAGATCAGCAGGGCAATGAAATCGCGCAGTGGCAGCAGCCACAGATCGCGGACGACGCGGGGGTCGTTCAACACTCCGCGGCCTACAATCACCGCCGAAGCAAACCGCGTTGCGGTCGCGATCGCCAGCACTAGCCACGTCCACCAGGCAAACGGATCGAACAGCACGGCAAGCCCCGCCCACACCAGGCCGAAGGTCGCGATCAGTCCGAAATATTGTGCCGGACGGCGGTCCTTGATGTTTCGCGCCCAGCGCATCTGGTGCAGCCAGAGTTCGCGGAACGAGTAGTGCGGCAATGCAGTCTCGACGATGGTGTCAGCGAGTTCGATCTTGTGGCCGGCGGCGGCGGCGCGCGCGCCGAGTTCGTAATCGTCGCCCAGATAGTCGACCAGTTGCTCCAGTCCACCGATTTCGCGCAGAACAGTTTTCGTGGTGGCGATGGTCGCGCCCAGCCCGAAGCGAATCCCGCCCTCCATGGCGCGCGCCACCAGCACTCCGCCGGTGAAGTCGGTGCTCAGGCCGAGCGCCTCCAGCTTCGAGCCCAGGGTGTTACCGGCCAGCCCGCGATAGAGCGTAGTGACCATGCCGACGCCGGGCTGCGCCAACGGCGCCATCACGCGCAGCAAGTAATCGCGGCTGATCACAATGTCGCTGTCGTTGATGATGACGTGCTCATAGCTGGCTTGCGGCAGCATCTGGACCAGATTGCTGACCTTGCCGTTCAAGCCTAACTCCTCCGGGCAATGAAGCAGACGCAGACTGCGCAAGCGGAAATTCGTCGCGCAACTTCTCCACCAGCGCGACCGCCGGATCGTCGAGGCTGTGCACTCCGAACAGGACTTCATATTCGGGATAGTCGAGCAGGCAATGGCTGCGGAAAGCGGCATACATCTGCGGGTCCAGCCCGCGCAGCGATTTCAGGATGCTGACTGGCGGTGCGAATTTGCGATTGATGGCCCGTCCGCGCTCAGCTTGAAAGCGTCTGGCGGCCCATATCGACATGGCGAAGTAGACAGCTCCGGCCACGCCCAGCAGGGCGCAGACCGCCGCAATCAGGATAAGAACGGAAGGCATGGAGCGCTGTTCAGCTTAGCAGAATGCGCGAGGCCTGCGGCTGCGCACCCAAACGCAGCAACCCTATCTGCCTGACGCCAGTATCGTGCCGGTTTCGGCTGCGCTGGTCAATTGGAAGAGCTGGACACGCACGTTCGCCGTATCGGCGACGTAGAGCCGGTTATTCGCATCCACCCACAATCCGCTGGGCGCGCTGAACTCGCCCAGGCGTGAACCGTCCTGGCCGAAAGTAGCCATGAGTCCTCCTGCGCTGCTGTAGACTCTGACCTCGGAAGTGCCGGCGTACGAGATATACACATAGCCGTGCTCGTCTAAGGCCAGCCCATTTTCTGCTACTCGCCTCCCGGTAGGAAGCTTTTTGAACGCTGAAGCTTGTAAGAAGATGGCACTGCAAGTCCATGATCTGAACCCGCGTTCCTACCTTATCCAGAACCACAACCTCGTCATGGTTGATCGCGACTTCCGTTGGATTGCTGAACCTTCGCGGACCGGTGGGGCTTCTCCGCGTCAACTCGATTGCGCGGTTGTCGTCCCAGGTCTGTCCTGTACGTCTCAGCACGTTACCTTCGAGGTCAAGCATGAACAGCAGATGACGCGGGCCGTCGAGAAGGTATAAATGGCCCGCGTTGCGGTCGATCGCAATTCCGCTGGGGCCCTGATACATGTTCTCGCCGTTGAAGTCTCCGATGTAACGCAGAAATCTTCCGTATTGGTCGTATACCAGAACCATCCCAAGCTCGGAATCGGCCACGTAAATGTTGTCGTCCTTATCGACCGCGACCCCGGCCGGTGACTGCAGCCGGCGACCTTTTCCTCCCAGAATGCTGAAAGAATTTTTCCCCTGCGAGTCGAGTACGTGTATGGCCGGAATACCAGGATCGCTGATGATGAGGCGCCGTCGCGAGTCGGTGGTCAGATACTGTGGCGTCTGCAACACTTGTCGCCGGCCGTAAACGAAGGAGACAACCGCATTGCGGACCATGGCTGGCCGGGAATGAACGTCCGGCAGCGCCATGGCGTGTGCCGGTGGCTCCATGTCGTCGACCACGCGCACGCGGGAAGCCAGCATCCACGGAGGAGCGGCGCTGAGTGCAGTCGCTTGCTGGGCTGGGCTTTCGGGCGGAAGCGAGCTCAGCGTATCAAGCAGACGAGCGTGCCTGGATATCCTTCGGAACTTCCCGTCAGGCTGAAATGTGCCTAGATAGTCCAGCTCGCGCCCGGAGCCAAGATTTAGGTGGGGAAAGGCGCGCGCCGATTGCATGGCATCGGCGGTAGGCAATGACGACGATGGGCCACCGGTATCTAAGCGTTGGCACAGCGCGGATTGCGTCAACCCTGCCGTAAGCGCGAACGCGATCGCAATCGTCAGCGCAGGCGTCGCGACGTGGCGTCCGGTGCGAGAAATTGAGCTGTAAAACTGCTGCTTGAAATCCATGGGCTTCACCTCCCGGCCATCGGGGCGAAACGAACTTGTCCGAAGGAACCTGCGCTGCTAGACGCCCGGGAGAAGGAAGCTCAAGTCTTATGTCTCGCGTGGAACGAAGTGAGATGAAGGCTGGGTATCTTTTCCCAGACGCTGACCGCACGAATTATTGGACTAGAGGTAGCGTGATGGCTTCATGCGTGCCTCACCAAAGCACTGAGTCTGCCATTGGGTAGTGGCGAATTGCCGTGGCGGCTCGAGAGGAGGATAACTTCGAGAGCCGCTCGCAGATTTCGTGCCTGGCGAATGCTGTAAAGGTAAGCAGCCAGGGGCATCGTGAAATCAGGGGCCGGGAGTGACCGCAACGATCCTGTCACCCGATATAGGCAGAGATTGGATCTTCCTCAGCCTGATAGCAAGAACAAAGTTGCGCCGGACATACAAATCTGCGGTTCCTTCCCGTTTTGGAAGGCAATGTAGCCATCGCAAAGTGGATGGAAGGCCGGCCTGTAACACCTGCGCCCGGGTACTTGGGAAAAGTGACGCAGCCAAGTAGCCGTCTACTCTAAGGCTGCGGAGTCCACAGCTGGCGGCCTGGCGCCCTTGATCAGAAGCCAAAACATGAACACGATCTCGCCGATGGTGGCGGGCTGGGACAAGGTGTACACCCGGTGCTGATATTGCGGCAACAGCAGACTCGTAAGGCTCAGGAGCACCCAGGCAAAGCCGGCGAGGCCGAGCCAGACGCCCAGGAACCGCGGCAGAAATCGCGACCGGTACACCAGCAGCCCCAGCGGAAACAGCCACAGACCCCAAAATATTTCGGCGACATTAAATCCGTGATCATGCAGATTGAGGAACAGCATAGCCAGAGCTTCGCGCTGGGGCTTATCGAATATGGACAGGAAATCAGCGCCGCGCACCAGGACGAGAGCAGCGATGGCGTTCAACTCGTTCAAAAACGCTATCGGCACCTGGACAACAATCAATATCACCATCAGCGCGGCCTGCCGCTGGTCCACCCCCTTGAACAGAGCGTACAAAGCCCAGGCCACGAAGATAAAACCGGCCTGGCCAATGAGTCCGCTCGCGATGCCGAGGCGAAACAGCGTCTCGTGGGCCACGATGTTACCGGCCGTCGCCGCCGCGTTTCCGTCCACCATCAGCTTGCCGGGAACATAACCCATGGCGAAGAAGCCAAATATTGACGTGACCACATACAGCAAGCCTGCGAATCTGCCTGGGTCCTTGGTGAAACTCATGTTTCCTCGTTGGTGAAAGTTTACCCGTAGATACGGCGACGGCTGGCAAATGTTTTGGTCGCGTGGCGAAAATCAACCGTTTGCGCGGATGAGCCAACCAACGACATCTGGGACGAATTCTGGTCCGCCTGCCGAACAACCCGCCACCAGCCTCTTCAGATTGGCCAACGCCCCAGATGCCGCCGTTGCCGCTTGCGCGTTATCATGTAAGAGTACTTTCAGGGACCACGTCATGATCAACGGTAAACGGGTCGCAGTCGTCATGCCGGCCTACAATGCGGAGCTGACGCTGGAGAAGACGGTGCGGGAGATCCCCGACCTGGTCGACATCCGCATCCTGGTGGACGATTACAGCAAGGACAACACCGTACAGGTGGCCCGCCAGCTGGGACTGACGGTCTTCGTCCACGACAAGAACTACGGCTACGGGCGCAACCAGCAGACTTGCTATCGCGAGGCGCTGGCCGCCGGCGCCGATGTCATCATCATGGTCCACCCCGACTATCAGTACACGCCGCTGCTGACTACGGCTATGGCCAGCATGGTGGCCTATGAGGTTTACGACGTCGTGCTGGGTTCGCGCATCATCGGCGGGCAAGCTTTACGCGGCGGCATGCCGTTGTACAAATACATCTCCAACCGCTTTCTCACCGCCTTCGAGAACATGTTTCTCGGCGTCAAGCTCTCCGAGTATCACACCGGATATCGCGCCTTCAGCAGCCAGGTGCTAACCACGCTGCCGCTGATGGAGAACTCGCCCGATTTCGTCTTCGACAATCAGATGCTGGCGCAATGCGTGCAGTTCGGCTTCCGCATCGGCGAGGTGTCGTGTCCCACCAAGTACTTTGCCGAGGCATCCTCCATCAACTTCCGGCGCAGCGTGAAATACGGTCTCGGCGTGCTGGGGACATCGGTGCAGTTCAAGCTGCACAACTGGGGAGTAACGCACCTGCCCCGCTTCAGCCCCGAGGGCAGAAAACTGGAGCTGGATCCAGCCATGAATGTGAAGGCCTCGCCCATGGTCAGTCACTGAAATACCCAGCGGCCATTCCTGCCATGAAGTGTTACATTCTCTGCTTGGTGCAATAGCAAGAGGGGACACTGTCTTGCCCAACCTAGGGTGGTTGTTGCTCAAAATTCCCGACGAATTCAAACCGGCGGCCGCGATCGGCATCGGGGCCCTGATGATGGTGATCCTGGTGCTGTTTCACGGCTTCGGTCTGCACCACATCCTGGTGCAATTCAAGCGGACCGAGCTGCGTCTGCAAATGGGTCGTCCGCATCCGACCACCGCCGGAGTTCTCTTCGGCTGGTCCGTCTTTCTCATGCTTTCCCTGCATATCATCGAGATCACGGCCTGGGCCTTCGGGCTCATCTGGCTCGGCTTGATCCTGCGCCCCAATGACGCAATTTACTTCTGCGCCAATGCCTACACCACGCTCGGCTATGGCACCGTCGATCTGGATTCGCACTGGCGAAACATCAGCCCCATCATCGCCATCTCCGGGTTGTTTACCTTTGCCTGGACCACCAGCTCGCTGGTCAGCGTTGTGGCCAACCACATCCGGCTGGTGGGACAACTGGAGGAGGAGCGGCTGCAACAGTTGAATATGCGCGCCGCCGCGCGCCGGGCCGCCGCCGATGTCCTCAGCAAGGAAAAAGAGATGGAAGGCGCCGCGCGGCTGGATGCGAGCCAGCGCGCCGCAGGCGCCTCATTCTTCGAACGCCGGCGAATCAAGAAGGCAGAGAAGCAGCGAGAGCAGGAAATGCGAGAGTCCGCCCGCGCGGAAATGAACAACATTCACCACAACGAGCGCAGCGCCGAGGACACGCTGGGACACACCGACCCGCCCGACAACTCGGGAGCTAAGAAGTGAGCGAGAACACGCCGAATCGGCGCTCGTGGAAACTGTTCCAGAGCGTGCGCCCACTGAGCGGGTCGCGGGCGCTTCGCGACGCCCTGGCCGGCTTTCAGCTTGCGGCGATGAACATTCCCCAGGCCCTGGGCTACACCAAGATTGCCGGCACGCCGGTGGTCACGGGATTCTATACCCTGCTGCTGCCGCCGCTGGCCTTCGCCGCGTTTGGCTCGTCGCGTTACCTCGTGGTCGCAGCCGATTCCGCCACTGCGGCAATCCTCTCCGGCGGGCTCATCGGCATGGCGCCGCTGGGCAGCCCTCGTTATGTGGAACTGGCCAGCCTGGTCGCGCTATTGACCGCCTTGTTTCTGCTGGCCGCGCGCCTGCTCAAGCTCGGGTTTCTGGCTGACTTTCTCTCGCAAACCGTCCTCATCGGCTTCCTTACCGGCGTGGGCTTTCAAGTTGGTATCGCGGTGCTGGGCGAAATGCTGGGGCTGGAAATCACTTCTCACCGAACCATCTTTCAGCTTAGAGATGTGCTGCACAACTTGGCACACGTACATTTGCCCACGGTCGCCGTATCGGCGGTGATTGTAGTCGGGGTCTTGTCCCTCATACGACTGTTCCCCAAATTTCCGGGACCGCTGGTCGCAGTCGTGGCCGCTATCGCGGCCAGCTGGATCTGGGATTTTGCCGGTCATGGCATCACCATCATCGGACCTGTGGCCGGCGGTTTGCCGCATCTGGGAATTCCTCATGCCAGCGGTAAAGAGTTGCAGATGCTGGTTGGCATTGCGGCATCCTGTTTCGTCATGATCGTCGCGCAGAGTGCCGCCACGGCCCGCTTCTACGCTGAACATCATCACCAGCCGCTGGACGAAAACGCCGACCTGGTGGGATTGTCCGCAGCTAATGCCGCCGCGGCTTTCAGCGGGACCTTCGTAGTCAACGGCAGTCCCACGCAAACCGCGATGGTGGAACGCTCCGGGGGACGCAGCCAACTGGCGCAAATCTCAACGGCCATCGTGGTCGCGCTGGTTCTGCTTTTCCTGACCAAGCCGTTGCAATTTCTGCCCCGCTGCGTGCTGGGCGCCATCGTTTTTATCATCGCCATCAAGCTTATCGATTTGCGTAAGCTGGGCAGCATTCGCCGTGAAAGTCCCGGAGAGTATTGGCTGGCTGTAAGCACGGCGGTCGTGGTGGTGGGCGTGGGCGTCGAGGTGGGCATCATTCTGGCGATGGTGCTGTCGCTGCTGCGCATCGTGCGCCACACTTACCACCCGCACACTGGAGTATTGCTGGCCGATAGCGACGTCGCCTGGCGTATGAGCCCGGTTGTTGCCGGCGCTATGACCTTGCCTGGCCTGGCCATCTATCGCTTTGGGGCGCCGCTCTTCTATGCCAACGCCGGCCGATTCGCGGAGGAGATTCGCACCATCGTCGGGACCGCGCCCTCGCCAGTGCGCTGGCTGGTGGTCGATGCCGAGGCCATTACCAATATCGACTACAGTGCAGCCCGCATGCTCCGTGACCTTCATCAGGGACTGTCGGACGCAGGTGTGACGCTGGCCTTTGCGCGGGTATCACCGTATTTGCAGGCCGACTTCGATCGCCATCACCTCACCGAGGTGATTGGCACGCAAATGATATTTCTCCATTTGCATGATGCACTGGGCGCCTTCCTGAAGGTCGCCCAGCAATCCGGGACGCCGGCGGCTGCCATCGGCCCAGGTCAATTGCCGCATTAGCAGCGGCTGATGGCAGGCACCCTATTTATTCTTGTCATCACGAGGAGGGCAGGCACCTTATTTATTCTTGTCATCACGAGGAGGGCTTCAGCCCGACGAGGGATCTGCTCTTGATTCTTGGCTGTCGGGTCGGCGCGTTCTTGCTACCGTCCATACTCCAGCACTTCAATGCCGGCGAACTTCTGCACCGCAGGGGCCCCATAAGTCGCCTCCAACTTCTCCGCTACCGCGTCACTGTAAGCGTCACCGTCCACCAAAACCCACACATGACGAAAACGAGGCGAATCGTGGTCCAGGGTCTTCAGCAAGTCGCGGACATCTTCGCCGCCGGCGTAATATCCTGGCGCAAAGATATGTAGCTGCGGCGCGCCCGCGCCATAGCGATCGCGGTAATAATCCAGCATCACGCGGCTATAGAAGGGAACGAAGGCCACGGCATCGCCAGGCGCAGCCGAGGAAAGCATCGCGTTGCAGGCTCCGCGCCAGTCCTCGCGAGGCTTCCGGTACTCCTTGGTGATCGCCGTCTGCGACATCCCACAGAGTAGGGCCGTCAGCAGCAGGCCGATTCCCCACTTGCGTAAGGTCTGCGTGCCCAGCGCCGCCAGCAGGATTGTCGCCGGCAGAGAAAAGATCAGGTAGCGCTGCAGGAACATCGGCTGGCGCAGCGAAATCAAAGCCAGAATCACCGCCGGCAGCACCGCCCAAACTACGATCAGCATGCTCCGCCAGAAAACATCGGCATCGCCACGCCGGCTCCGCCAGACGGCAACTGCGCCCGCGATCCACAACACGCCCGCTGGCACAACCTTCACACCGGCGCCGCCGAAGAACATCGCCAGATGCCAGAATTCTTTCCCGCTGGCTCGCGGCATCCACAGGAAATGTAGGTTCTCCGGCGAGGCGCGAAAGACATATGTCAGGCCAGGAATCGCGAACAGAAAAATCGCCACGCTGCATGTAATCACTCGGCGCCACGGAATGAACGTCGCTCTGAACAACAACGACACCACTTGCGCCACCAGCACCAGGGCGGCGAAATCATGACTGTAGAACGCGACAATCCCGAACAGCGTCCATAACAGCCAATCCCGCGATTGATTCTGTTCCACGGCGCGCACGAAGTAGTACATCGACAGCAGCACCAGCAGAATTGTCAGCGAGTAGCTGCGAGCCTCCTGCGAGTAGTACACATCGCTGGGACTGAAGGCCAGCAGAGCGGCCGCAGCCAAGGCTGGTACGGCTCCCATGAACTTCCGCGCCAGCAGGTAGAGCAGGGGTATGGAGGCAATCCCGAATACCGCCGACGGTAAACGAAGCCACGCTTCGCTATCGCCGAGGCGAATCCAAGCGCGCATCAGCAAGAAATAAATTGTCTGGAGGCTGGCCTCGGCGTGCCACCACACCCACGCAAAGTGCTGCCACGAAGCCCGGGCCAGCGCGACGGTCGCACCTTCATCCAGCCATAGGCTCTTGCTGCCGAGGTGAGATAACCGCAGCCACGCTCCCGCGATAGTAAGCAGAACGAGAACGGCAGCCTGTTCTCGCGAGATTCTTGCGGGAGTCGTCGGCGCACGGGCGAGGGAAGGCTCGCGGGCTGCGGGCATAGGAGTAAATGTAGCAGCTATGGAGTGAAACGAACGCCGAAGTCTTCCCTGCCCTAGACTTCTGGTGCCCCACGTCCGCAACTACGCGGAATTCTTCTCCGCCGCGGCCAGCAGAACACACAACGCCACACCCTCGGCGGCCAGGCCAACTTCGGACAACGCAGGAAACGTGGGAGCGATCCGCAGCGTGCGATCGTTGGGGTCTTTCCCATAAGGATACGGCGCGCCCGCGGGGGTCAGCTCCATGCCAGCTTCTTTGGCCAGCGCAACCACGCGCCGGCCGCAGCCCCGGGGCACATCGAGGGTAATAAAGTAACCGCCTTTCGGCCGGTTCCAGGTTACGTCGGGGACGCCACTCAGCTCCTCGTCAAAGACGTCAAGCACCTTCTGGAATTTGGGCGCAAGCAGAGCCCGATGCTGCTCCATCAGCCGATGTATGCCCGCTTCATCCTTCAGAAAACGCACATGACGCAACTGGTTGACTTTGTCCGGGCCAATCGTGCGCGGGACAAATCGCGCCAGCAGCCACTTCACGTTCTGCGCCGAAGAGGCAAACAGCGCCAGCCCCGCGCCGGCCAGCGTGATCTTCGACGTCGAACCAAAGACGAACGGACGATTGGGATTTCCATGACGGGCGCTCAGCTCGATAATGTTGGCAATTTCGATCCGCTCGCTGGTCAGGTGATGCACCGCGTAGGCGTTGTCCCAATAGATCCGGAAATCCGGGGCCGCGGTTGGCATCGCCGCCAGACGCTCAATGACCTCATCCGAATACACCGTTCCCGTGGGATTGCTGTACTTGGGAACACACCACATGCCTTTGATGGACGGATCGCTCGCCACCAGCCGCTCCACCTCGTCCATATCCGGACCCTCGTCGTTGAGCGCGACAGAAATCATCCGGATGCCGTAGTCTTCGCAGATCCTGAAGTGCCGGTCGTAGCCGGGTACGGGACACAGAAATGCAATCTCGCCCTGCTGCGACCACGGCGCGGAGCTGTCGCACGTTCCTTTCAGCAGCGAGTAGACGATGGCATCGTGCATCAGCGCGAGGCTGGAGTTATTCCCTACGATGACTTGCTCCGGCGGGGCTCCCAGAATTCCGCAGAACAGGCTGCGTGCTTCCGGAATGCCTTGCAGCCCCAGGTAGTTGCGGCAATCGGTTCCGTCCTCGGCAACATAGTCCGTGACGCCGGGAAGCGCCAGTAGCTCCGAGCTCAAATTCAATTGCTCTGGCGAGGGCTTGCCCCGCGTCAGGTTCAGCCGCAGGCCTTTGGCTTTGAAGGCATCGTAGCTTTGCTGGACTTGCCGCTTCGGCGGCAGAATATTGGGCGAGGGAATCTGTGCCACGTCTGTCATTGTTGGAAGGTCATCGTCCTTGGTCAGATGTGCGCGCGCCCACAGCGTACCACGATTGCCGCCGATTCATCGCGCCTCATCGCTGTGGAAATACCGGGCGAAATAGCTGAAGGTAATTGCTCCAGGAAAGTCTTCGGTCTATCGAGCCCGCGCCAGCACCAGGGTCACATCGTCGGGCTGTTCGCCGCCAGCAATCCAATCGGTGACCGCAGCGGTCACAATCTCAGCTAATGCGCGCCAGCGGCTGGTCGCGATGCTGCAAAATCAGCTCGATGAGCCGCTCTTCGCCAAACTCGCCAAACTCATTTTCCGGCTCGGTAATGCCGTCACTATAGGCCACAAAAATATCGCCCGGCTGCATGGCGACGGCGCTTTCGTCATAGGTCACGTCGTCGAACAGGCCGACCACGGTGCCCGACGTTTCCAGTCGCCGCACGTTGCCGTTGACGCTCAGCACCAGCGGTGGCAGGTGTCCCGCGTTGCAGTAGGTCAGCCGGCGCGATCCTGCGTCGTAGCAACCCAGAAACATGGTCGCGTATTTTGCAGCCGGCGTGCTGCGAAAGAGTTGGTAGTTCAAAGTTGACATCAGCAGTGCTGGCGAAAGTTCCGTGTGGCAATTTCCGTTGCCGCCGGTCGCCGTCAGCACCATGCTTTCGGAGGCTTCCGCGCTCAGCGCCACCGAGGCCAGGGTTCGCTCCGGCTCCAGCGAATAGGCGCGCACAAAGGCGTGCACCGTCGCCATCAGCAACGCGGCCGAGATGCCCTTGCCGCTGATATCGCCCACGGCCAGCATCAGACCGGTCTTCGCTCAGCGGAATGAAATCGTAATAGTCGCCGCTCACGGTGCGCGCCGGACGGCACGCCCCATGCACCTCCAGCCCGAGCAGGCCGCTCAGGTCGTCGGGATAGAGCAACTCCTGCACCTCATGCGCAATGGCCAGCTCGCCCTCCATCCGCTGCTTTTCCTTCTGCTCCGCAATCAGGTTGGCCAGCGATTGCGTCATGGAGTTGAACGACTGCTCCAGCGCCGCCATCTGATCGTTGGTGCGGAGCTGAATGCGATGCTGAAGTTCGCCGCGATTGACGTGCTGGGTCGCGGTATACAGCTCGGCCACCGATTTTGTCATGCTGCGCGTCAGACGCACGCCAATGAACAGCGCGATCAGCTCGATGACGCCGAAGACGAGCGCGATCGCCAGCAGCAGATCGCGGAAGATGCCGGCGTTTTCTCCCAAGGTGCTGAACAGCGTGGCATAGATCCTTGACGGACGGGTGTCGACCACCAGCAGACCGTTGTACGCTTTGCCGCTCTCCCAATCGGTAACATTAAGCCTGGTGGCAAAGGGAAACTCCACGTCCAGGCTGTTGCTGGGCGGCGGAACGCTGCCGGCCTGCACGCGCTTCGGGCCGCTGGCGGCGTTCCGCGAAAGATCGATCGTCAAGGCTTTGCCGCCGGCCTTGGTGGTCACGGACATGCGGTCTTTGTAAGCAGCAGGTTGACCGCCGGCGATAACACTCGGTTTGGTACTCGTTTCCTCATCCGGCGGAAACAGAGTTATTTCTCCCAGCTCGGACGTTGCATGCCGCAGCAGCTCTGCCGTGATGGGCAGATTGGAGATCACGGTCAGATGATGCTGGCCATCGTCCACCCGCCTGACCGTGCGCAGATGCAGCCGGTTGCTCTCCAGAACGAAGCCGGCAAAATCTCCCGCCAGCGCGGGCGAGGCTTTGATCGGCGCCATCGTGGCTTGCGCCGGCTCGGCCAGCACGAAGCCTTTTTCGCCCTCCCAAACGCTCACCGAACGGTGACGAAAATTCTCGTCCGAGGCGCTGGCAATCTCGCCTGCCAGCTCTGATTCAACTTGCTGTCGCGGGCGAGACTGCGAAACTGCGTCGCCAGCGAACGATTGGTGGCTTCCAGGTGCTGCAACTCCGATTGCAGGTCAGACATGGCCGCATACGTGGCGAACTGTCCGGCGAAAAGATAGGCGGCGACCAGCGCCATGCCCACTAGCAGAATCAGCGGAATCACGCCGATGAAAACATAGGTGACGATGAGCCGGTTGCGCAGCCGCCACAACAGCTTTCGCCGCACCCAGCGCAAGCTCATCAGGAGCGCAAAGACAGCAAACAGCAAGCTGATGAAGCTGGCCCAGCCGCTCAGAATGCTTCCCGGAGCAGGGCGAATGATCGCGTTCAGTATCTCCAGGACAATTGCCAGATAGCCGAACCAGAGCGTGGTCTTCCCCAGCTTCGACCTGGGACGCAACCCGCGCCGCAGAAAGGCGCGCACGTCGACGGATGTGGGAAGTTGCATTGCCATAAAGAAGCTAGTCAGCCGTCAGCCATCAGCTGTCAGGGACCCTAACCATCGACTTCCGCGCTCTCAGCATGGATGCCCCGTTCTAGCCTGCCTTTGGCTAGGGTGGGAGCTTTTCGCTCACGGCTGATATCCGATTGCCGATCGCGCCTTGACACCTGCCCTCTTGACTCTTAACTTAAGCACAGAAGTACCCCGGACCGTTATGGACATGATACCTCTCCAACCGCAGAACAAGGGCGGCCTTTTGTGCTGGGATGTATCCGCGCGGATGCCCTTATTGCTGTCCTCCTGAGCGGAGGCGGTCTTCCTTTGACCGCCGGAGTCGAAGGACCCCTATATCGCGAAGCTGCCGGCATAGCCCTGATCAATCGCGCATTCACGTCTCCTCCCAGCCCGCAGGGCGCCATTTGTTTTAGCCGTGGGCGTCAGCCCGCGGTCAGCGTTGCCAAGAAACGTTCCGAGTCCTTTAGGACGACACAGATTTGACACGAGCGCGACGGCACAGTAGTCGGCAGATCGCTGACAGCTGCCAGCTCTTTGCTAGAATCCCACTGGGCGTACCGCGCTGCATCTTTCGTCGCGCCGCAGAATCAAACGAATCCCTATGCCAGACAATATTCGCAACGTCATCATCCTCGGCTCCGGCTGCTCCGGGCTGACCGCGGCCATCTACGCCGCTCGCGCCAACCTTGCTCCCGCTGGTCATCGACGGCCATGAGCCCGGCGGCCAGCTCGCCATCACCACGCTGGTGGAGAATTTTCCCGGCTTTCCCGAAGGCATCCAGGGGCCCGAGCTCATCGACAACATGCGCATGCAGGCTCGCGCTTCGGCACGGAGTTTCTCGCCGGCCACGTGGTCAGCGTCGATCTCAGCCGCAAAGCCGCCGACGGCAGCAAGAAGCCGCTCGAAGTCAATGTCGGCCGCGATACGCTGCTGACCCGCACGCTCATCATCGCCAGTGGCGCATCGGCGCGCTGGCTCGGTCTGCCCAATGAGCACGCGCTCATCGGCCACGGCGTCTCGTCGTGCGCCACCTGCGACGGCTTTTTCTTCTCCGGCAAGGAGATCGCCGTCATCGGCGGCGGCGATTCCGCCATGGAAGAGGCGTTGTTCCTCACTCGCTTCGCCTCCAAGGTCACGCTGATTCATCGGCGCAGCGAATTTCGCGCCTCCAAGATCATGCTCGACCGCGCCCGCAAGCACGACAAAATCGAGTTCCTCACCGACACCGTGGTCGACGACGTGATGGACGTCAACAAGAAAGAAGTGACCGGGCTGCGCCTGCGCAATCTCAAGACCGGCGAGCAGTGGGACCTGCCCACCAGCGCGATGTTCCTGGGCATCGGACACACTCCGAACGCGCAGTTCGTGGGCGACCAACTGGCCCGCGATGGCGACGGCTATCTGATTCCCGAGGGCTACGTGTGCTCGCGCGCGCCCGGAGTCTTCATCAGCGGCGACGTCGCCGACCGGCATTATCGCCAGGCTGTTACCGCTGCCGGCACGGGTTGCATGGCCGCGCTCGAAGCCGAGAAGTATCTGGAGGAAATCGGGAAGTAGAGCCGGTATGCGGGCGTAAGCGCGGTACTCCCTTCGATGTGTCATCCTGAGCGGAGGCGGTCGTCTTTTGACCGCCGGAGTCGAAGAGCCTGCCCCGAGCGTAGCCGAGGGGACCCCTATAAAGGGAAAAGTGTTCCCATGAACGCCACTGCTGCCGCTGACGACTTCACCTCCGCCGAAGAAGCCGCGCAGTTTGTTTTGGCGCACGACTCCGCTGCGGCCGCGCATCGGCGTCGTGCTCGGCTCGGGCTTCGGCGCCTTCGCCGATGAACTGCACGACGCCGCGGCCATCCCCTACGAAAGCATTCCCCATTTTCCCAGGAGCACGACCTTCGGCCACGCGGGCCGGCTCGTCCTCGGCACTCTCGACAACCTTCCGCTGGCGGTGATGCAAGGCCGCGCGCATCTCTACGAAGGCTACTCGGCGAAGCAGGTCGCATTCCCGATGCGCGTGCTGGCGCGTATGGGAATACGCGCCGTTGTGCTGACCAACGCCGCCGGCGGCATCAATCCCGGCTACGCTCCGGACGCGCTGGTGGTCGTGCGCGATCACATCAACCTTCAGGGACAGAATCCGCTCGTCGGTCCGAACGACGATCAGGTCGGGCTACGCCATCCCGACATGACCGATGCCTACAATGCGCAGTTGCGTCAATTCGCCTTGCAGGAGTCGGAGCGGCTGGGCGAGCGAATCTTCGAAGGGGTTTACGCCGCGGTGATCGGGCCCAGCTTCGAAACGCCGGCTGAGATTCGTTTCCTGCGCACGATTGGCGCGGACCTGGTTGGCATGTCCACCGTGCCGGAGGTGATTGTTGCGCGGCACATGGGGATCGAGGTGCTGGCTATCTCCTGCGTCACCAACCTGGCCGCCGGCATCACTGGAGAGAGAATCACGCATGAGGAAGTTCTAGAGACCGGCGAACGCGTGCGCGGAAAATTTCTTGCGCTGCTGCGCGCCGTGTTGCCGAGGATCGATGCGTGGTTGGGCGGCCAGCACTAGATGGGTTTTGCCGCTTGTCCCGCGTTGTTTTCTTAAGACATGTCATCCCGAGCGCAGCTGAAGCGAAGGTTCTCAGATGTGTCATCCCGAGCGCAGCGAAGCGGAGGTTCTCAAATGTGTCATCCCGAGCGCAGCGAAGCGGAGGTTCTCAAATGTGTCATCCCGAGCGCAGCGAAGCGAAGCCGAGGGACCCCTATTGCTGGCCAGATCCGTGTGGCTTCTTCGCCGGGTGCCCCGTTCTAGCCCTCTTTTGGCTAGGGCGGGGCTTTTGGTTGATGTTAGAGAATGCTTCGCCTCAGTGATCCTTCGGCACGACTCGTGCCCTGACGCAAACCACAGCCATTTATCAGCTGCTATCTAGGCTAACTGCTAATCGCTTTCTTCTTCGCGAAATACCCATACACCGGCACGCCCGCCGCAATCACAACCACGCCCCACGCAGAGTTCCGAATGTTCTCCGTGAACGTGTAATACAACAACACGGCGGCCGCGGCGATGAATATCGCCGGCACCACCGGATATCCCCACGTTCGATAAGGTCTCGCCGCGTCGGGCTCCTTCCAGCGCAGCACAAACACCGTACTGGCCGCCACCATGTAGAACAGCCATTCGGCGAAGATCGCCAGGGAGAACAACTGCCGGAAGCTGCCCGCAAACAGCAGCAGCGCGACTGACAATGCAAGCTGCACAATGAGCGCCACCGAGGGGGTGTGAAAGCGCGGTTGCACCTCGGCCATCGCCTTGAAGAAGTAGCCGTCGCGCGCCATCGCGAAAGGCACGCGCGCGCCGCTCATAATGGTGCCGTTCATTGTTACCAGGATCGACACTGCCATTCCGGCTGAGACGATGGCCGCTCCCCAGGCGCCCACCGCAATAGCCGTCGCATCCGACAGCGGCCGCGGCGACGCCGCGATGCTGGCCGCAGGAAGCACATATTGCACGGCGGCGTTCGTCAACATGTAGAGAGCAGCAACCACGGCCACGCCAACAATCAGCGCAATGGGAATCGCGCGTCCGGGATTGCGGATCTCCCCGCTCACCATGTTCAAGTCGTTCCAGCCGTCGTAGGCCCACAGCGCCGCGATCAGCGCGGCCATGAATCCGGCAAAGCCCCCGGTTGCACCACCGAAGCTGGTTGCGAAATTTCGCCACGTTCCGCTGGACGCAGTAAACGCCAGCATAGCGACGGCAACGATGATGACGATCTTCAGCAGCGTGAACACCACCTGAAAATCACCCGCGCGCTTGATGCCGATATAGTTCAGCGCGGTGATGAGCGCCGCAGCGGCGATGGCAGCCAGTTGTCCATAGGTCACAGCGAATGGCTGGCTGATCGCGTTGTGATTGAAGAACGCCAGTGCCGGAAATGTTCCCAGAATGCGGACCAGACCAACGGTCAGGGTCGCAATCGACGCAGGTTTCGCGACGGCGAACCACGTCCAGGCATAGAGAAATCCGGGCAGCGGCCCATACGAATCGCGAATGTAAACATACTCACCGCCAGCCTGCGGCTTCATCGCACCCAACTCGGCGTAGGTCATGGCGCCTGCCAATGACAGCACGCCACCTACAATCCACGCCAGGTACACCAGCCGCGCCGAGCCTACCGCCTGCATCATCTCCGCGGGAACCAGAAAGATTCCGCTGCCGACAATGGTGCCCACGACAATCGCGCTGGCGTGGCTGACGCCAAGTTCGCGGGACAGTGCAGGGGCGGATCTTGTCGGGGCGTCTGGCATGAGGTCTAACCGAGTTTAGCCGACAATCCATTCGCCTCCACCGCGCGGCGGGTTTTCTGCTCGACAGCTTTTTAGGCGTGAACTAAACTTTCTGGAACCACTCACTTTTTGTGAATATCCATTCGCCGGTCCCTACCCGGCCGGTCTCAGGAGAATTCATCTTGCGAATCTCGGGGGCGGCTTTCTTTTCTGTGGTTTTGTTGCTCTGCGGCTCAAACCTCTTCGCGCAGGACCCGCAGTGCACTTTTTCAGCCAGCAACATTTCCTTCGGCACAGTCGATCTTCAGAAGGGAAATCCCTATGATGCCGCGGGCACATTCACCTACGCCTGCACCGGCAATTCGCGGGAGATCATCCGGATCTGTCCGAGCTGGGGCATTGGGAACGGCGGCACTCGTTGGTTGACTGACTCCGCGGGCGACAAGCTGTTTTACAACCTGTACACCGACGCCGACCGCAATACGATCTGGGGCACGTGGTACAGCAAAGATATAAAGGGCGCGAACATCGATGTGCCGATGGGCCGCTCGCAACGGATCACCGGTAGCGTGCCCGTATATGGGCGGATTACGGCCAACCAGCAGAGCGTGGCTCCAGGCGCGTACCAGGCCAACATCAATGGTGGGAACGCGGCCGTCTCCTTCGGATATGCCAGCCAGGGTTCCTGCGACTCCTTCAAGCACGGCTCGCGCGTGAGTGTGGGCGTCAGGATTACCGCCTCGGTCCATGGAGCGGGCAGCGGACCCGCGCCGCTTACCGCCCCTGATGCGACCAATCCGAATCCGGGTTCCGGCCCGCAAGCCTCTACCGGTGACGCGAACCAGCAGGTAAAGAAAGGCCTCTTGCAGAAGCTGAAGGAAAATGCCGAGTATCAGCAACAGCAGCAGAACAACGCCGCTGCTTCCGGCAGTTCGAATACCGCGGCTTCGTCGCAGGAAGATCGCGCCAAGTATATTGAGAGCCATTCCTGCATGACGACCGCTGGCGCCGACAGTGCCAACGCGCTCGCCGACGACTGCAACAAGGTCACGTCATCTCCGCACAAGGGATGCGGCATCCAGGAAAATACTTGTGACGAGATACGCTCGACGACGCAAAACGGATGCTGGGGACTGGCCGCTTCCGCACCCGATTTTTGTTTCACGAAATACCGGTGAGCTGAGCAGGGCGCGGATCGCAACGTCAATCGATCTTCGTCGTCTCGGCGCGGCAGCCGTTCGCCGCTGATTTCACCGCCGTCGTTAGCCCCATGCCACTGGAGCCTGGGGTCACAACTGTCACTTTTTCCCTGCGCCACAGGTCTCCGTCGAATCCCGCAAATCGCCGCACAGCGTGCAAAGCGCACCGTTCAAGGTGCGGCAATTGCGCCTGCCGCCTTCAATACGAGAACATACAAAGTTGTCTCTTGAGTCGCACTGTGTCAGGGCGCGGCTTGAGCCGTGCCGCAAAAGGCTGCAACGTGGGTGCGGGCTTTAGCCCCTGCCGTCCATCTTGCAGTGGCTGAAGCCCTGCCTCTCCACATACTCTTCGGCACGACTAAAGTCATGCCCTGACACAGAGCTCAAATCCCGTAAGACGAGTCAGCAGATTTATACATCCTTCATGAAACGGATTGATAGACATGCCAACTGATAAGAGCAAGACCGGTGCGGACGAAATCGCGCCGGTAAAAGGCAAGCTGGGAATCATGATTCCCGGCATGGGCGCGGTCGCGACTACCTTTGTCGCGGGCGTCGAAGCTGTACGCAAAGGCATCTCCCACCCCATCGGATCGCTGACCCAGATGGGCACCATTCGCCTCGGCAAACGCACCGAAGGCCGCTCGCCCAAAATCAAAGATTTCGTACCCCTCGCCGGGCTCGACGACCTGGTGTTCACCGGCTGGGACATCTTCGAGGACGACATGTACGCCGCGGCCGGCAAAGCTGGCGTGCTCGACCGCTCGCTGCTGGAGCAGGTAAAACCGTTCCTCTCGTCCATCAAGCCGCGCCAGGCGGTCTTCGATCACAACTACGTCAAGAACCTCAACGGCCCCAACGTCAAGAAGGGCAAGAACAAGATGGAGCTGGCCGAGCAACTGCGCGACGACATCCGCGACTTCAAGAAGTCCAGCGGCGCCGATCGCCTGGTCGTGATCTGGTGCGGCTCGACCGAGACGTTCATCGAAGCCGGCCCGGCGCACCAGTCGGTTGCGGCGCTGGAAAAAGCAATGCACGCCAACGACGAGAGCATTGCGCCCTCGATGATCTACGCCTACGCCGCGCTCAAAGAAGGCGTTCCCTTCGCCAACGGCGCGCCGAATCTCACCGTCGACATCAAAGCCATGCAGGAGCTCTCAAAGCAGATGGAAGCGCCCATCTGCGGCAAGGATTACAAGACCGGGCAGACGCTGATCAAGACGATCCTCGCGCCCGGCTTCAAAGCTCGCATGATCGGCCTTGCCGGCTGGTTCTCCACTAACATTCTCGGCAATCGCGACGGCGAGGTGCTGGACGATCCCGGGTCCTTCAAGACCAAGGAAGAATCGAAGCTGTCGGTGCTGGAGCATATCCTCCAGCCCGAGCTCTACCCCGAGCTCTACGGCAACATCTGCCACAAGGTCCGCATTAACTATTACCCGCCGCGCGGTGATAACAAAGAAGGTTGGGACAACATCGACATCTTCGGCTGGCTCGGCTATCCCATGCAGATCAAGGTCGACTTCCTCTGCCGCGACTCGATCCTCGCCGCGCCCATCGTGCTCGACCTGGTGCTGTTCCTGGATCTGGCGAAGCGCTCGTCGGCGCTGCGCGGCATCGGCATCCAGGAGTGGCTCAGCTTCTACTTCAAGTCGCCGATGACGGCCGAGGGCCTCTATCCCGAGCACGACCTCTTCATCCAGTCGATGAAGCTGAAGAACACCTTGCGCCACCTGAAGGGCGAAGGCCTGATCACCCACCTGGGGCTGGAGTATTACGACTAGAGGAACGTTAAGCCCCTTATTCCTATGCGGCGCCAGATTCACCACGGAATCCGATGAGCCGGTGCCCCGTTCTAGCCTTGTTTCGGCTAGGGCGGGGCAGTTTTCGTCTACGCGCTGATCGCCGTAAAACTGCGTCACACTAGAATCGCGGAAAATAGCGTGTGCCCATCCGAGATGCGTTGCTTGAGTGGGAACTACGCCCGCGCGTCGCGCCGGATCAAAGTCGAATCGAGGAAGAAGCCTATGCCAACGGCCAGCGGTATAACGCCGAAGGCTGCTGCCATCCAGGCATCGGGCTCGGCCCGCGCAATCAGCGCAAACGCCACGGTATAGCCAATAGCGGCGCTGGTTAACAGGATACCTGCGCGCCGGGAGCGCGCCGCATGCGAAAGCTCGGGCTCCATGGGAACCGTAACGCCGCGCGCGATTGCCGCCAGGCGCTCCTCCGTGCGCAACCTACGCACCCTGAAAAACGTGTACATTCCCGCCATCGGAATACCGAAGATCATCACCACAGCCGCAAATCCCACAATGTTGCTGTCCATCGCTCCACTCCTTCCGGCCACGCTGCCGCGCTCCCCGTTGGCAATCTGTTGACACCGGAATGTACGGAGGCACGACGGAAGAAGTTCCCCGTGATTTTCTGCCCTTAGACTTTTTCCCGCGCCAGCACTTCGGCCTTGCGAATCGCGGCTTCGTGCAGATCATAGGCTGCCAGCGCTTTACGTGCGGCGTCGCGGGCCATGCCCGTGCTCATCTTGCGTTCCGCTTCGGCAAAGGCTTCTTCCGCGTCTTCGTGCGCTTCGTAGGCCGCGTCGTCTGCCTCTGCAATGCGCTTCGCCGCCCCCAGAGTCTTTGGGTCAGACCGTTCCCTCCAGCGGACTTTTGGGCCTTCGTGCTCTTGCTTCTGGGGCGCTTGGTATCGCCGTCTTCGCTCACGATCTGATTGTAGGCAATCTTCAGATCGTCGCTCCAGGTCAGCTTCACCTTCATCTCCAGTTCATCAAGCGCGGCCCTGGCCTTGTCGGCCAGCCCGCGCACTCTTCGCTTTTCCGTCAGCCATTTCCAAACACCCCATTCCGTGCCTTCGTCATGACGGCCCGGGCATCCTCAACCGCGGGAAGTTTCTTCATCAGCAACCTCGCAACCCTCCATCGTAGAGCGGCAGGGCTGGATTCCGGTGTGCGCCCGCGCACAGCCTGTCGTGTATTCCCAATTCGGGAACGATCCCGCTTCACTCTCGTCCCCGTTGCTTCCCTGCGCTTCCCCTGCATCTCTTGATACAGTAGAAAGGTTCGCCGCTTTCATGCCCTCAGCTACCGCCAGCGCGCCGGCCACCCAACTGTGCCAAAACTGTGGGGCTGAGCTTGCTCCAGGTGTCGATCGCTGTCCGGCCTGCGGCCGGATTGCGACCAGTCGCTCCGCCAGGATCGTGCTCGCAGTCACGCTGGTTCTCATTATTGCCGGATTTGCGTTCACGCAATATTTTGTCAACCTTCATCGCCAGACGGAGTCCGACCTCGCCGTGCGCTGGTTTACTCGTGGTGAACAGGCCATGCAAGCCCAGCTCCCCACAGCCGCGGCCGAGGATTATCACAACGCACTTTCCTATGACCCGGACAACCGGCAGTACCGCCTTCATCTGGCGCAGGCGCTGCTGGCCGCTAAACGCTGGAACGAAGCCCGCGCGCATCTCACCAGCCTGTGGGAAGAAGAACCGGCCAGCGGCGAAGTGAACCTCACTTTGGCCCGCTTGAACGCGCAGCGGGGCGATTATCCTGACGCCGTTCGCTACTACAGCAATGCCATCAATGGAGTGTGGAAGGAAGAGCCTCGCAAGCAACGCATTGCAACTCGTTTCGAGCTGGCGCGCTACCTCATGCAGCAACGCAAGGTAGCGCAAGCTCAGGCGGAACTGATGGCGCTGCAGGCTGATGGCCCGCCCGATCCCGCTGACCAGCTTCTGCTGGCGAATCTATTGCTTCAGTTGAACGAGCCGGCACGCGCCATCGACGCCTACAACGCCGTGCTTGCCCACGATCGCACCAGCGCTCAGGCATGGCTGGGCAAAGGGCAAGCGTCGCTGGCGCTTGGCGATTACCAGCGCAGCCGAGCAGGCGTTTGCCAACGCGGTCGATCGCGACCCGCGCCTTGACGATGCTCGCCAGCAACTCGAACTGGTGCGCGAAGTGTTGCGCCTCGACCCCGCGATCCGCGGACTGTCCCTGGCCGAGCGCAGCGAACGCGTGGCCAGCGGCCTTCCAGGTTGCTCTGCAACGATTAACCAGCTGCGCCAATCAGCAGGGATACAGCCTGACCGAACATGAGGCTGCGGCGTCCGGCGCCAGCCCGCTGGCGCGTTGCCGTCGTGACCCAATCCGCAGCCTGCCACCGGCGGTCTGCAAAGTCTCTATACCATTGGCCTGCAGAAGAAAGCGGCTGCCACCGAACAGGCCTTGCGCAAGAATCCCGATGCGCTGGAACCCACCATGCAATTTGTCTTCGATGTGCGAACGTGCGACCGCGCCGGTCTGCCCCGCCATGGAACTGGCTGATAGCGCGCTGCTGACTCTGGCGCAGCATGAGAGCGCAACGGTGAAATGAGTCCACAAGAACCCATCGTCGCCAAATCCAAGGATGCCAGCGGCATCAAGCCGGCGGTTTCCACTCCTACTCGCCGCCAGTACTGGACCAGCTTGCGCGCCATGCTGGCGCCGCAACGCTTCAGTCTGCGCGAGGAGCAGTTCTTCCTGCTGCTGGCGGTGCTCATCGGCATCGGCTCCGGGCTGGCCGTGGTCTGCTTCCGCATGTGCATTGAGTTTCTGCATCTCAAGCTGCTGGGCAGCGGCCTGCAGCCTTCGGTGCCGCGCGTCTTTCTTGCTCCCATGCTGATGGGCCTGGTCATCGCCGTCCTGGTGATTCGCTTCTTCCCGCGCGCCCGCGGCAGCGGCATCAATCAGACCAAGGCCGCTCTGTACATCTACGACGGCTACATTCCCATGCCGACCGTCATCGGCAAGTTCCTCACCAGCGCTCTGGCCATCGGCAGCGGACAATCGCTGGGCCCCGAAGATCCTGCGCTGCAGATCGGCGCGGGCCTGGCCTCGGCGCTGGGACGCCGCCTGAAGCTCTCGCGCGAGAAATTGCGCCTCATCGCGCCGGTGGGCGCGGCAGCCGGATTAGCGGCGGCATTCAATGCGCCCATCACCGCCGTGCTGTTCGTCATCGAAGAAGTCATCGGACGCTGGACGGCCGGCATTCTGGGCGCGGTCGTGCTCTCGGCCATTTCCAGTGCGGTCGTCGCACGCTGGTTCCTGGGCGACGAGGCCCTGTTTCGCGTTCCTGCGTATCATCTCGCACATCCTGGCGAACTGTTGGCCTACGCCAGCCTGGGCGTGATCGGCGGCTTCGCCTCGCTCATCTTCGTCAAGTACATCGCCTTTCTGCGGCCCAAGCTGCGCCAATATCCGACGTGGACGCAATATTTCCAGCCTGCCGCCGCTGGTCTGCTGATCGGCTTCATCGGCATCAAGTTTCCCCAGGTGATGGGCGCCGGCTACACCTACATCGATCAGGCCATGCACGAGCAGTACACCTGGCAGGTTCTCGCCGTGCCTGGGCGCGCTGAAGATCCTGACTACCGGACTGTCGTTCAGCAGCGGCACGCCTGGTGGCCTGTTCGCGCCCACTCTGTTCATGGGCGCCATGATCGGCGGCGCGGTCGGCATGGCCGAGCGCCAGACTCGTTCCTTACCTCGCCATTCCGGTGGGAGCGTATGCGCTGGTCGGCATGGGCACGCTCTTTGCCGGCATTCTGCGCGCGCCCATGACCTCGGTGTTCATGATCCTGGAGGTCAGCGGCAACTACAGCATTATCGTTCCCGTCATCCTCTCGAACGCTATCGCGTATTTCATCTCGCGAACTTTTCAGCCGACGCCGATCTTCGATCTGCTCTCGCGACAGGACGGCCTTGACTTGCCCTCGCTCGAAGAAGAGCGCGAGGTCCCATTGCTGCGCGTGGAGGATGCCATGCGTCCGCCGCTGGGACAGATTCTTACCGGCAACATGACGCTGGCCGGACGCGCAGGAGCACGTACAGGGCTCGGCGCAGGAATTCTTCGTGGTCGGCATGGGCGGCGATGACTGGTCAGGGATCGCTCGCGCCCAACTGCTCGATATGATCGCCGACTCCGATGCTGCCGCTGGCGCGCGTGCTCGGCGCGCGCATACCTTATCTGCATCCCGATCATCCGCTGGACACGGCCTTGCGCCTGATCGGCGAATGGCCGCTGCTTGCCGGTCGTGCATCGCGCCAACGTGCAGCAGTTGCTGGGCGTGGTTTCGCTCGACGACGTCATGCGCGCCTATCGCGGCGCCGGCTTGACCGAGACTCATGCCCATCCGGCTCCCCTTGTTCCCTGATGCTGGGAGTTATGGATCCCCCGGTTTGTGTCAGCAGATCTGCGCCCCGCCGCTCCTCCGCTGTGGCTCAAAGGACCCAGGTCGTCACGGATCTTCTGGTTTGTGTCAGGGCACGACTTTAAGTCGTGCCGAGCAGGTCGCAGTAAAATACCGGGCTTTAGCCCCTGGAAAAGGTAGGGTACGCCCTATGATCTCCTCTATTTTTGTCATCACGAGGAGGGCTTTAGCCCGACGAGGGATCTGCTTTTCGACGCCTGTCCTGCCGGAATCCTTACCCTGCCCCTTGCATCCCGCCGCCGGAACACGGAAACTGTACAGACACCCGGCATGAATATCGCAATCTTCGGCGGCACCTTCGATCCTGTCCATCGCGGGCACATTGTCGTGGCCCGCGCCGCGGTCGCGAAGTTCGCCCTGAAGCAGGTCTGGTTCATTCCTGCCGACATTCCGCCGCACAAGCAGAAAATGCCGGTCACGTCCTTCTATCACCGCTATGCCATGATTGCTCTGGCCCTCGCCGGCGAGAAGACGTTCGTGCCGTCGCTGCTTGAGGCGCTCGATCCCGGGCGGCCGGCTAAGGAACGCGAGCCGAGTTACTCCATCGATACCGTGCGGCGCGCGAAGAAGACGCTGGGCAAGAGCGACCACTTATACTTTTTGATTGGGATGGATGCCTTCCGCGACATCGCGAAGTGGCACAAGGCGGAGGAACTGCTGGCGGAGTGCGAATTTATCGTCGCGGCGCGTCCGGGATATTCGCTAGCGGATGTGGCCTCGTCGCTTCCGGAAAAGCTGCGCCCGCGGGCCGAGGTGACAAAACTGTTCCGCAAACAGCAGATGTCGGGGCCACTGGTGCTGCCGGGAGTGACCTTGCACATGCTGCCGGAGACGCACGAGAATGTTTCGGCCACGCAGATCCGCGCGGCCGTGGATCGCGGCGCGGCGCTGAAACGGCTGGTACCTGACGCCGTGGCCGAATACATCCAGAAGGAACGGCTGTATCGAAAGACAGGGGCTAGGGGCTAGGGACTAGGGTCAGGGACTAGGGGTCAGGGACTGGTGGTTAGGGACGAGGGATTGCTCTAGTTGATTTTGCGTGAAACTCATATCGGCATTTGTTTGGCGAGAGAGCTTCGAAGCGCGACAATCGAGTCCCGCTTTGCGGGACGGAAGAAGATAGCCCAGCGCTTCAGCGCTGGGTAGGCGCTCCATCGACGTTGAGCCCCTCGGGGGCGGCAGGACGATTTGAACATGGAGTTTCATGAACAGTGAATAGCGAATGGCGGATCTTATCGCATGAAGAAAAATGAGCTGAGATCGCAGGTTGCACTTGCTGTGCGCGCCTGCCAGGAGAAAAAGGCCGAGGACATCACCGTCCTGCATCTGGATGAACACTCCAGCGGCTTCACCGATTATTTTCTGCTCTGCTCGGGGGCAAACCCGCGCCAGGTGCAGGCTATCGCCGACGAAATCGACCACCAGCTAAGCGCCATTGGAGTGCAGCCCAAGCATACCGAAGGCTATACCCAGGCCGACTGGCTGCTCATGGACTACGTGGATTTCGTGGTGCATATATTCTCGGAAAGCGCGCGCCGGTTCTACGGCCTGGAGCGGCTGTGGAAGACGGCCACCCGCGTCGAGTTGGCTGACCTGGAAAAGCCTGTGCGCAAGCCCGCAGCCACCAAGGCGAAGCCTAAGGCGACCGCCGCCAAACGGGGCACGACGCCGCCGAAAGCTGCCGTCCGTAAGCGGGTTCCAGCCAAGCGCTCGCGCAAGAGTTCCGGGTCGTGAAACTTCACCTTGCATGGATCGGTCGTACTAAAAGCCCGCCGATTCAATCCTTGACCGCGGAATATCTGAAGCGGTTGTCGCGCTTCGCGGCCTGCGACGCCCGCGAGTTGCTATCGGAGGCTGCGCTGCTCAAGTTGGTAGAGAAGAGCGTCGGCCGCACCCGACCGGTGCTGGTGCTGCTGGATTCGCGTGGACGCCAGCTCACCTCCGAGGAGATCGCTAACTTCCTCCAGTATCACCAGTCTCACGATACGCAGGAGTTGCTGTTCGGCGTCGGCCCGGCCGATGGCTGGAGTAGTGCAACCCGAGCCGCGGCCGATACCATGCTTTCGTTCGGCAAGATCACGCTGCCCCACGAACTGGCGCGCGTAGTGTTGCTGGAGCAACTCTACCGTGGCTTCACCATATTGCAAGGCCATCCGTACCACGCGGGACATTAACGCTCGGGTGGATGTTCGCCATCTTCAGCTCTATCACGAGGCGCATTTTGACGAGAGAGCTCAAGCTGCGACAAACCAGTCCCGCAGGGACGGAATAACTTAGCCCAGTACGGAGCCGAAGGCGGAGTGCTGGGTAGTCGATAAAAATTGACCTGAGTCCCGTAGGGACGGCAGGTTCTAAAGTCATTCTGACGATCAACCTCTTAGGGAAACGAATGAATTTTCTTTACCGCGGAATCGCCTTACTTCTTACCCCGCTGGCGCTAGCCGGTGCCCTATCCTACGCTGTAGGACAATCTGCCACCCCATCGGCCGCTAGTTTCCCGCCGCTCGAGCAATGGAAGGCCGCGGTCGTCGCCGGCAACGTGACCGCCCTCCGTGCCCTGTATAGCAGCAGTCCGCCGGCCCGAGTCATGACCGTCGCGGGCGACAGCAGCACCGACACCGAAATTGCCTTCTGGACGGGCCTGAAGCCGCATCGCATGAAGATCGATATCATCCAGTCGGAATCGCCACAAGCGGGCGCGCAGAAAGTAGTTTTCCAGGCTGAAGTGCAATCCCCGTCAGCTCCGGGAGAACAAATGCTCTATGTCACCGAGGGACAACTGTGGCAGCAGCAAAACGGAAGCTGGAAGCTGGTTGCCTCCAAACGCAGCGAGGCGACAAAGCTGCAACAGCCCACGTCCACCAGCAAGGTGATCTATGCGCCCGGCCTCGATGCTCACGCCGAGATCCAGCAGGCCCTGGCTCTGGCAGCAAAGCAGCATAAGAATGTCATCGTCGTCTTCGGCGCGAACTGGTGCTACGACTGCCACGTCCTCGACTTGGCATTTCATCGTCCTGATCTGGCTGCTGTCCTGCAACCCAACTACGAGGTAGTGCATGTAGATGTCGGCGAGGGCGACAAGAACCAGGACATCATGCAGCAATATCATGTACCGATGAAGAAAGGCATTCCCGCGCTGGCTGTACTCGACAGCAAAGGTAAGCTGCTCTATAGCCAGCAGGGCGGCGAGTTCGAGAAAGCCCGCTCGCTGGCACCCCAGGACCTGCTCGCATTCCTCAAGAAATGGAAGCCGGGCAATTAGCCACCGATGGCGGCAACGGTATACCTCCAAAAACAGTCACAGGTTCTCAACATCGCAGGAGGCCGGCTCAGCGATTTAGGTATATAGTGTCTTCACCTCTTTAGCGCCTCAAGCAGAACGACGGTCTCACTTCGTCTAAAACACACCAGAAGGAAGAAATCGCCAATGATGAGCACTGGAAAAATGCCTGTGTCCAAGATATTTTGCGTTTGTGTCTCGCTTGTCCTCGGACTAAGTTTGCTGTTGGGCTCGGCCGCGGCTGCGACCAGACCGCCTACCGTCACTATCACCCTGACTCCCAGTGTTCCCAGCCCCGCCCCGCTGAACACCAACATCACATGGACGGCAACCATAACGGGCGGCCAGCAGGGACACACGTACGATTACCAGTTCAGCGCCGCTCCCCAAGGTCAGCAACAGATCGTGCGCGACTTTCAGCTTCCCAACACCTTTGTCTGGGTGCCGTGGACGGTAGAGGGAACATATGTCGTCACCGTTGTAGTGCGCGACATCACGACGCCTCCGTACATTACCTATCAGCCAGTCTCGCAGCAGTATGTGCTGCTGCCCATCGTGACCGCTCCCGGCGGGTCCGCGGTAAACACGACGAATCACCCGCTGGTGGCTCTGTTCAGTGCAGGACCGTGTACGGTAGGCCATTCGATACGCGTCCGCTTCAACCAGAATGGCGCGCAGGCCTCCAGCACCACCAACTCGGTGCCGTGTTCTTCTTCCAGCGCCAACTTTCTGGTGGCAGGAATGCTGCCGTCCACGCAGTACCAGATGCACTGGGAGGAGTACAGCAGCACTTACTTCAACAGCGGTTCCACTCTCAACTTTACTCCCGGCCCCTTGCCTCACAACTTTCCGCTCAACGAAAAAATGACCGTCAACATTCCGGCAACCGGCCACGATGCCAACTTCCCGGTGGTGATTTTCTCTCTTATCCCCACTGCCGGCGAGCTCCTCCAGTATTGGCCCGCGGCCACCGACCTTTCGGGGAACATCCTGTGGTATCACAATGGCCCGTCGCTGCTGACGCGGATGGAGACCGGCGGAAACTACTTCACTATGTCCTATACGGCGCTGAACGAATGGGACCTGGCCGGCAACCAGACCCTGGGAACCAACGTCGAGATCATCAACGAGCAGTTGGCCGCAAAAGGCTTTCCCAATCTCAGCGGACTGAACAACCATGAGACCCGGCGCTTGCCCAACGGCAACCTTCTTATCCTGGGCTCTCACGATGAGACGTCCACCATCTATCAGGGCGGAACGCAGCAGAACCCGGTAGACATTCTCGGCGACATGATTCTCGTGCTGGACCACAACATGCAGCTATTGTGGGCTTGGGATTCGTTCGCCAATCAGGACCTGAGCCGCGAGGCGACCCTTGACGACTTGTGTTATCACTTGACCGAAGGCTGTCCCCCGTTCAATCAGAATTTCACCACCGCCAATGATTGGACCCATGCCAACGCCGCCCAACTCACCGCGGACGGAAATATCCTGCTCTCCGAGCGCGACCAGGATTGGGTGTTCAAAGTGAACTATGCCAACGGACAAGGCAACGGCAGCGTCATATGGAAGATGGGACCCTACGGCGATTTCACCGTCCTGAATCCTCCGCAAAACGAATGCGGCGATCCCCAGGTCTTTCCCTGGTTTACCCATCAGCATGATCCGGCATTTCAGACGCAGACCGGCTTCGCTGAGGTGTTCACGGTCTTCGACGATGGCAATCTCCGGCATGAACAATGCGGCGGTGGAGATAGCCGCGGCATGGTGTTGTCCGTGTCTGAGCCGCAACGCACGGTCTACATTCAGCTACAGGCCGATCTTGGCCAATACTCACTGGCCTTGGGAAGCGCACAGTTGTTATATTCGCCTTCCGGTCCCGCTTATGCCAGTTTCGGCAACGGGTTACTTACTCTGCCGGCGGGGAACGCCGCGCAGTCAACCGAAACCGACTTAAGCGGCAACCTGGTTTACCAGTTGCAGGCCAACGATTGGTCCTACCGGACGTATCGCGCCCGCGATTTGTACACCCCGACCTTGCCGTAAGGCTCGACTGCGAACTGCAAATACCAAAGCCGCTTCCGCCGGACTGCACTGGCTCAGTGCTCATGCCGGCGGGAGCGGCTTCGTACTTAACTCCTCAATGTCCCTTGCTGAAGCCTTTGCGCCGCTGCGCGCTGTAACGAACTAATGCGTCTTCGATGACGGGAAGCGCATCCTTCGCCGGCAGAATGTCGTCGACTTCGACAGCCTTCTTTTCCAGCTGCTTGTAGTCGAGAAAGAAGCGCCGCAGCATGGCAAGACGATGCTCTGGCATCTCGGAGGCTTCCCGATAGCTATTGAACTCCGGATCCTGAGTGGCGACGGAGATGATCTTGTGATCGCGCTTGCCGGAATCGATCATGGTCATCAGGCCGATGGCGCGCGCATAGATCAGAGTAAGCGGCACAACCGGCTGTTGGCATAGGACCAGAACGTCGAGCGGATCGCCGTCCTCCGCCAGGGTCTGCGGAATGAATCCGTAGTTCGCGGGATAATACACGGCGGAGTAAAGCACGCGGTCGAGTTTGATGAGGCCGCTCCCTTTATCGAGCTCGTACTTCACATTCGAGCCGTAGGGAATCTCGATGACGCTATAGAACTCCAGCGGCAGTTTTTCGCCGGGAGAAATGTCGTGCCAGGCATGAGTCACGGGACACTCTCAAAATTGCAGTTGCTGGCTTGATTGTAGCCGAGCCGTCAGCCGCGTGGACGCGGTTGGCTGGCGGACAAAGCAAAGGCGCGGGAAGCTACCTCTCCCGCGCCTTTAAGGATCTTGCGCCGCGGCCTAGTAACGGTGCGGCAGTTTCTGCTCGGTTTCCACCGAGCTCGTCAAGGAACCAATCACGTAACTCACAACAATAACGCTGACCACAGCGATCGTAATCAGATCCATGTGGCACCTCCCCCAACCGGCAGCTGGCGCCGGCCCATGCTCGATCTCAAATCCTTCCGCCCCTACTTCATTAGACACCGCAGTGCAACGGAAGTTGTGCATTGTTTGTAACACGATTTCTAGTTCAGTGCAGCAGAAATCGGAGTAGGACGCAAAATCAAAATGGCATCGCAACCCGCGGCAATGCCGCCTGATCCGATCTCGATGGGGAGGGCGACGCCTATTGAGACAGGCGAGCCAGCCGGGCTGAACTTTCCGCTACACTTTGGGCCACGTTGACCTGCGCGTAGAGATCAGCCGCGAAGCCATCTCATAAATGCTTTGTGTCAGGCACGGCTTCAGCCGCGCCAAAAGCTGCCGCCAGAATCGCGGGCTTTGGCCCCTGCGGTACTTCGGTCTCGGCCGCTGCGGGATTTATGAGATGAGCTGATGAGCTCTAGGCTCCGGCCTCTGGCCCGGTTTCCGCAATGACGCGGATGAGGGCTTCGGGGCCGTCGGCGCCCACCACATAGCGATCAGCTTCCACTTCCGGCCATTCGCCGTAGATGTGCGCGATGAAGATCACCTTACCTTTCCGTTTTCCGTCGCGGAAAATGCGGATGATTTTGCGCGCCGTAGCGTTGGGCAGGTGGTGACAGATCAGTGCGATGTCAAATGGCACCTGTTTCTCCGCCGCTTCCAGCGCTTCCCGCTCGCTACTTACCGCCAGGACTTCATGCCCAGCGGATTGCAGCACGTGCCGCCGCAGCAGAGCGAGTTCCAGATCGGTGGTGAGGATAAGAATCTTCATTTGATTAGTTCCGTGCGAGAGAAGTAGGCGACTCATTGACCCCGCGTTCGGCTCGCTTCCCTATCAAACTGACCCACTGTCCGAAGACATCTCCTTTCGACAATTGATCTTGACCAGTGTAGCTTTGTAGCCACCCAAATCGGAGTCGGCAGGATGATTACCCAGTCTCTTCGCGTTCTTGCCATTTTGTGGTTCTGGATCCTCCCCGGCAGTCAGCCGATCGCTGGACAGACCGCCAGTTCGGACGTTTCCATCACCGGAAGCCTTTCCGCTCGCTTTACTCATCAGAATGAGGCGCTGCAGTTCACCCTCACCGTCAAGAACAAGGCGGACGCAAAGACCAGTCCCAACGCCTCCTTGCGGGACCTGACCTTGCAGGGGCTGCCGGCTGGATATTCTATCGATGCCGCAATGCCGGTTTGCATTCTCCCGCTGGTGCCGCCGCAAATTCAGTCTTGCGATGTTGGGGCCAATTTTGAGAAATATCATAGAGTATTCATCCCGGTATTGTCTCCCGGCCAGAGCGTCACCGTGCAGGGATACTTAAAGCCGAATTCAGACGCGGCGCATAAATCGGCGGCGTTAACCGTGGTCGTCGCCTGGATCGCGGCGCAGAGCGGCATACCCTCTTCGCAATCTGCCAGTCTCGGCGAAAATCAGGTGCTGGGAACGTGGCAAAGCATTGCGACCTGGATCAGCGATCTGTTTAAGCTGCTCGCGATTCCGGCCATACTGGCATTAATCGCCTGGTGGCTGAATAATCAGGACCGGAGACGCGACAACGCGTTCGCGGAAGCAAGCCGGATCCGTGATGAAGCCTTCGCAAATGCAAACCGTGCCCACGATGAACAATTTGCCAACGCAAACCGGGCCCGCGATGAGGCCTTTGCGATTGCCCAGCTGAACCGCCAGAAGGCCCAGCACGAGCATGAACAAGAACAAGCTCTTCGCTCCGAGACGTGGAAGCAAATGCTGCCTATCAGCCACAACTACGCCGCAAAATTCTACCTTCCGCTTTCCCTGGCCGCTCAATATCTCGCCGCAGAGCTTGATCGTCCGATCAAGAAACGCTACCTCGCGTTCTATTATCTTTTACTTTGCGGTAAGAAGATGACAGCAACGCGCAACGAAATCGGGGGATTTTACTTCAAGGATTTGCGCGGGGAGCGCCTGGCGGCGAGTTGTTGGGAGATTCAGCGCGAAGCCTGCCTCGGGAAACCGGACGACGCTTTTTATAAAGGGGTTCACGCAGCTATCGACAGTTTCGATGACGGCATCGATAGCTTCGAGTCCTTCGAAAGCAATTTCCTCGATACCTCCACCGACCCTCCAACGTTTGTCGACCATTCCATCGAGGAAACCTGGAAGCTCTTCAACACCTGGTGTAAAGATAAAGGTAAGGTTGAAAAGACCGCTCAATACCTGCGAGGCTTCTACGCGGTCCTGGATTACGAATCGAATCGGCCGTATCAATATTGGTACGACTCGGAGGAGAGTCCCGCGCATTTGGTAATCAAGGAGGAAACAGAAAAGCTGCTGAAGAAACTCTTGGAGGAGGCTAAATACAGCCCGCAGCAGGTCCAGAACTATTTCAAGGACTGCGTGCGCCCGGATTAACTGAGGATTGCGGGAATCTTCATTGCCGGAATCTTGGTGGCCATCATTGTATCTCTCCTCGAATATTGTCTCACTCACAGCGGCCTCTGGCAACACCCACGCCAGCCGACACCCCGAGAGCCAAACACCATTTTGATGCCGACACCCGCCGACCGGACTCAACTTTAACGTGCCCCAATCGGTGTGCCAGTCGCTTTCTTGAGTGTCGCACTAAGGAAAATTCTAGGTTTGAACGGCGATACGCTCTATTGCGCCGGCGCCTTCATGAAGTCCAACGCCCGCGATATGTACGCCTTCAACTCGTGGCGGCGTACCACGCCATCCAGCATTCCATGCTCCAGCAGAAATTCGCTGCGTTGGAAACCTTCGGGCAACTTCTGGCGTATGGTCTGCTCGATCACACGCGGTCCAGCGAAGCCGATGAGGGCTCCCGGTTCGGCGATATTCAAGTCGCCCAGCATGGCGAACGACGCAGTCACGCCGCCCGTGGTGGGATCGGTCATCACGGAAATGTATGGCACCCTGGCATCGTCCATGCGGGCCAGGGCTGCGGAGATCTTCGCCAACTGCATCAAGCTGATGGCGCCCTCCATCATGCGCGCGCCGCCCGAGGCCGAGACGATGATGAGCGGCAGCTTCTCCGCCGTGGCCCGCTCGATGGCGCGAGTGATCATTTCGCCCACCACCGTGCCCATTGAGCCGCCGATGAAAGCGTATTCCATGGCGCTGACGATCACTGGCTTGCCGTCAAGCTTACCGCGTGCGTTGATGACCGCGTCGTTCAGGCCCGTCTCCTGCTGCGAGCGCTGCAGCCGGCCGGCATAGGACTTCAGGTCGGTGAACTTCAGCGGATCGGTGGAGACCAGGTTGTTGTCTTCCACTTCGTACTGGCCGTCGTCCAGCAGGTACGACAGGCGAGTGCGTGCATCGATGCGGAAGTGGCGATCGCATTTGGGGCAGACGTTGAAGTTCTGGTCGAGATCCTTTTTCCAGATGATCTGGCGACACTGGTCGCACTTTACCCAGAGACCTTCCGTCTTGACTCGCTTCTCGCCCGAGGTATCGAGAGCAACAGATTCGCGCTTAAACCATGCCATGGGTTGTAAGTCAGTGTAGCCGACTGGCAGCTAAGTTGTCGCGCGTCCGGGGTGCTTCAGGCAGCGCGATCGGAGTACGCCACAGCTCTAACTTGTGCCGCCGTTGTGCTAGGCTGTACAGCGCAGAGAGGCGCTATGAAGGCATTCTCTAAGGCCGTTCGGGCAGAGCCGCCCGACCCCACCGGGCAGCTCAACAGCTTCATTGATAAGTTCGAGCCAAAGAACCAGGCGTTGATTCGTGCCGTGCGCAAAGCATTACGCAAGCGGCTACCCACCGCCAACGAACTGGTCTATGACAATTACAACTTCTTCGTCATCGGCTATTCCAGCACCGAACGTACAGGCGGCACCATTCTGTCCATGGCTGCCGACGGCAATGGAGTGGGCCTGCATTTCTTCCGCGGCACCAGTCTGCCCGATCCGCAGCACATCCTCCTGGGGTCGGGTACGCAAAACCGGTTTGTGCGGCTTGAGTCAGCTGCCACCCTCGAGCGCCCGGAAGTGGCAGCGCTGATCGCTGCGGCGGTCAAGCAGGCTGAAACTCCACTCCCGGCAAGTGGACCGGGCAAACTCATCATCCGCTCAATTTCCCCGAAGCAAAGGCCGCGCCGCAAGTCTGCGAAATAACTTTTCCCGCTGCCCAGGCCTCAAGGAACACAAGATTTTTCCCGCTCCGCCGATAGAAAAGAATGGAGGCGCGTGTTCAATGATCTCGCCGTGACCAAACGAAAACGAGACGTGTCCTCCGCCAGATCGCGGCTGAGTGGCGCGCCCAAGGCATCGCGGCATTTTCAGCAAGCCACGCTTAGAAAGCCACCAAGAGCATGTTCGCCATCATTGGAATATTAGTGGTTCTGGGCGCCGTGATCGGCGGGTTCCTCATGGAGCACGGGCCCATCCGCGTGCTCATCCAGCCCTCGGAAGCTATTATCATCTGCGGCGCAGCGCTGGGAACGCTGCTGGTGGCCAATCCCCTGCACACCCTCAAGGAGGTAATGAATGGAATTCTCCAGGTGCTGAAGGGATCGAAGTTCAGCAAGAAGCGCTATCTTGACTCGCTGAAAATGATGTACGACATGTTCAACAAGATCCGGCGGGAGGGCCCCAACTCGGTGGAGAACGACATCGAAGAGCCGGGCAAGAGCAAGTTCTTTGGCGCCTTTCCCGACTTCGTGAAAGATCACCACGCGCGCGATTTCGTCTGCGACACCATGCGTATGGTGCTGATGGGCGGGGTCGAACCCTTCGACGTAGATCAGATGATCGAGGCTGACATGGACGTCCACGCCAACCAGTCGGAACAATCGGTCTCCGCTTTGAGCAGCGTCGCTGATTCGTTACCTGGACTGGGAATTGTCGCCGCCGTGCTCGGCGTGGTCATGACCATGAGCGCTCTCGGCGGCCCGCCAGAAGAAATCGGCAAGAAAGTGGCGGCGGCGCTAGTGGGCACATTTCTTGGCATTCTGATGTGCTATGGCTTCGTCGGTCCCATCGCCGCCAACCTGGCGAAGCTGGCCCACGAAGAACACGAATACTTGCTCGTGCTGCGCGTGGCCATGATCGCCTTCATGAAGGGCACATCACCCCTGCTGGCAGTGGAAATGGGACGCCGCTCTGTACCGGCGCATCTGCGTCCTAGCTTCGCGGAGTTCGAGAAACATTGCAAGCAATCGGGCATCGCCGCGGCCACTAGTTCCGAAGCCGAGCCCGCGCCGGCTGAGGCTGCCCCCGCGTCCTCCTAGGATAGAACCCGAATGGCCGCCAACCTGCAACCCATCGTCATCAAGCGCAAAGGTGGCCACGCCGGTCATCACGGGGGCGCGTGGAAAGTCGCCTACGCCGATTTCGTCACCGCCATGATGGCTTTGTTTATCGTGCTCTGGCTGATGAACACCAGCAAGCCAATCCAACAGGCGATCAGCGGATACTTCAAGGACCCGGCGGGCACGGGAAAGCTGACGGGAACCAACCAGGCACCGAGCACCGAGGGCAGCAAAGAAAGCCTTGACAAAGTAAAGGCCGAGTTGGAGAAGGCGATTCGCCAAGTCGCCAATTTCGACAAGCTGAAAGACCACATTGAGCTGACAGTCACTCCCGAAGGTCTGCGTATCGAAATGCTGGAATCGAAGACTGGCACATTCTTCGAAAGCGGGCAGACCGACCCCAATGGCGACGGCCGGGAGATGATGCTGACCATTGCCGAGGAGTTGGGCAAGGTGCCTAACAAAATCTCCATCGAGGGTCATACCGATTCGCAGCCGTTTTCAGCCCGCGCCAATTACACCAACTGGGAGCTGTCCGCCGATCGCGCCAATGCCAGCCGAAGGCTGATGCAACAGCACGGCCTGCGCGCTGACCAGGTGGCGCAAGTGCGCGGCTTTGCCGATCAGCAACCACGTAACGTTAAAGATCCATCCGACCCCGCTAATCGAAGGATCACCGTGATCGTGCAATATGTGGATCACAAGCTGCCGCCAGATACCCCGGTCTCTTCGTCGCCGCAAGCACCGTCGTCTGCAACTTCTTCGCCTGAAAAGAAGCCCTAACGAGACATTACGATTGCCGGTACGGCAGCATTACCTTCACCCGGCAACCGCGCGCATCCGGACGGTTGGTCAGCTCTATCGAACCCCCGTGCGCCTCGGCAATCTGCTGTGACAATACCAGCCCGATTCCGGAGCCGCCCGGCTTGGTGGTGTAGAACGGCACGAACGCGTTGCTCGGGTTGAGCAAACCGATCCCGTTGTCCTCTACCATCAGCGCCACTCTGCGATCGAACTGCTCCCATCGCATCGTCACCTTGGGCTCGCCCTCTTCTCCGCCACGATGAGATTGCGCCTGCTCCAGCGCGGCATCGACGGCATTGCGCACCAGGTTGATCAGCATCTGCTCGATCAGGTCGGGATCCATCATCAGCACCAGCTCGGCGCCCGGCGAGATTTCGACTATCACGCGGGTCTCGAGAGCGGCCACGCGTTCGAACAGTGGCCGGAGCTCGATCGGCTTTAGGGTTGGCGCGGGCATCTGCGCCAGCTTACGGTAGGACTGAAGGAAGCGATGCAGCGCCGCCGTGCGCGACTCGATGATATTCAGTCCGCGTTGAAAGTCCGCGTTCTGCGCCTCCGGCAATTCCTCCAGCGGCAGGCGTGACGCCAGGCTCCCCGCGATCGAGATGATGGGCGCAAGCGAATTGTTCAACTCGTGACCGAGCACGCGAATCAGCTTTTGCCAGGCGCTGCGCTCTTCCTCGCGCAAGGCGCGGCTCACATCGGACAGCACAATCAGCGTGTGGGGCACGCCGTTCTGCCGGAACGAACGTTTGCGCACCATCCAGCGCGCGTTGGGCGCCGAATACGGAAGCGCGACCAGCGTCTCGTTCGCCGCTTCGAAGCACGCGTTCAGCTCCAGCTCACTTGCGGTCTTGCCCAGCAGTCGCGCCGCCGGCTGCTGCAACAGCCGCTCGCCGGCGGCATTCATCAATCGCAGAACGTGGTCCGGATCAAACGTAAACAGCGGCGTATCGATCTCCTCCACCACTCGGCGCAGCAGCGCCGTCGCCTCAATCGTCTGTACCCGCTGTTCGGTCAGGATGTCGGCGAGGGAATTGATCTCCAGCGCCAGCTCGCCCATGGAGTCGTTAGGTGCGGCCCCGCGGGCGCGAAAAGAATAATCCTCCTCGCGCAATGCGCCGATCACGTTGGTCAGGGTTTGCAAGGGACGGACAATCTGGTCAAGCAAGGCCAGCGTCAGCACCAGCCACAGAAATAACTCCAGCGCTGTGAAGGAAATCTTGGTATCGCGGCTCCAGTCGTGCGTCCAGATGAGAACGGTGCCAAAGGTAACGCCCGGCAATGCTGCCAGAATGGCAAAAAGCGCGATGCGCTTCTCGTACAGAAGTCTGAAACCGCGGCGCCGCTCGGGCGGATGATAGCGCCCGGAATCCTCACTGTGCAATAGCTTGGGGCTCGATAGGCCTGGAGGATTCGGGTCGTCGCTGGAGCTAGAGTCCATAGCGTTCCATCCGGCGATACAGCGCGCCTCGGCTTAGCCCCAGCGCCTCCGCCGCCTGGCTCACGTTGCCGTGAAAGCGCTGTAGCGCTTTGCGGACCAGAATGCCCTCGACCTCTTCGATGCTGAGCTCTTCCAGGTTCAGGCCCTGCGACCGCTGCTGCACACTCAAACCCAGGTCGGAGACTTGAATCTCTCCGGTTTGACACATCAGCACGGCGCGCTCCAGGGTGTGCTCCAGTTCGCGCACATTGCCGGGCCAGCCGTATTGCATCATGGCCTGTAGGGCGGTCGCGGCAAACCCGCTGACCGCAACCCGGTAGCGCATGGCATAGCGCTTAAGGAAATACGCCGCAAGCAAAGGAATATCTTCGCGCCGGTCGCGCAACGGCGGTATGGGAATCTCCACCGTGTTCAGGCGGAATAGCAGGTCTTCGCGGAACAGCCCCGCGGCAATGGCATCCTGCAAGTTCGAGTTAGTCGCCGAGATCACGCGCACATTGATGTGCTTGGTCCGCGACGATCCTACGCGTTCAATCTCGCCGGTCTCCAGCACGCGCAGCAGCTTGGCTTGCTGGCGCATAGGAACGTTGCCAATCTCGTCGAGGAAGATGGTGCCGTTGTCGGCCAGTTCGAATCTTCCGATGCGGTCCATGCGCGCGTCGGTGAACGCGCCCTTGACGTGGCCGAACAGCTCGCTCTCGAATGTGCCTTCCGGAAGCGCGCCGGTGTTGACCGCGACCAGCGGCATCGATGCCCGCGACGACAATGCGTGCAGGGTTTGCGCCACAATCTCTTTGCCGGTGCCGTGTTCGCCGGTCACCAGCACGTTGGCGTCGGAAGGACCGATGCGCGCGATGGTCTGGAGCACGGGCTGCATCGACGGCGCTGCGGCAATGAAGTCGGGCCGGCCCTCGGCGCGCAGCAGTCGGGCTTCGGCTTCCAGATGCTGAGTCCGCTGTAAGGCGCGATGCAGCTCCACCTGCGTGCGCAGGATGGCCAGCAGGCGGTCGTTCTCCCACGGCTTCTGGACGAAGTCGCGCGCCCCGCGGCGCATGGCCTCGACCGCGAGTCCAACGTTGCCCCAGGCCGTCATCACGATGACGGGAATGTTGCTGTCGAGCGCGACGATTTCGGAAAGTAGATCCAGACCTTCCTGGCCGGAAGTCGTGTCGCGAGTGTAATTCAGGTCGATCAGGATGGCGTCATAGAACTCGCTGGCCAGCGACTCACGCACGGCCGCGGGAGACTTTGCGGTATCCACTGCGAAGCCGGCCGGGCGCAGCAGCAACTCCAACGCTTCCAGAATGTGCGGCTGATCGTCAGCCGCCAGCACGCGCCCGGTGCGCTGCCGATCGCGAGCTTCCGTGGCGGCGTCCCGTGGGTTGGCCTGGCTTTGTGTTCGCGGCAAAATCCTCTCCCTTAGCGTGCGATGCCGTCCACGGCGTCCTGAATCTGAATTTTGTTCTCTTCCAGCGTAGTGCCGGTGGCGCGCTGTAATTCCAACTTCGACTTCTGATAGGCGGTGCTGGCGTTCACCAGGTCCAACTCCGCCAGCGCCAGATCGCGTTGCGCAGCCAGCGTCTGGAAATTGGAGCCGGCGCCAAGGGTTTGCTCTTTCTGCATAATCCCGAACGTCTTCTCGGCGAGATCGCGCGCCTTCTGCGCGGCTTCCACCCGAGCTCGCCCCTGCTCCAGCGCATATTCGGCGTTGCGCACTTCAATGCGGATCTGCTTCTTCAGCTGTTGCTCGCGCAGTTCGGCTTGCCGATACTCCAGCTCCGAACGATATTGGTCCGCCTTCGCCACGCGGTTGCGAATCGGGATGCTCAGATTCAGGCCCACCAGATAATCCGGCGAAGAGTTATTCCAAGCGTCCTGAAAAGCGCCATACCAGTTGGTGGGCACCAGGGGAGGATTCGGCCCGGAGAAGAATGGGTTGAGGTCGCCTGCCAATCCCGTGCCAGCGTAAAAGCCAACCAGGGTCAACGTTGGCAGCAACGCGTTGGTGGCCGCCTTGCGCGTGATCTCGCGATTGTTCAGATCAATATCCGACTCCGCCAGCTCCGGCCGATCGACTAGCGCCTGCGCGATCAACTCCTGCGCCGGCTTCTCGGGAACCATTTGCACCGAATCCAGCCGGTCGATCGGAATTACCGGCATGGCCTCCAACGTGGGGTCGTCCAGGTTCCTGGTCAGCGCATTCTTGATCAGCGATTGCTGCAACTGTAGGTTGGTCTTGGCCACGGTAAGGTCCTGATCGCGCTTCGAGACTTCGGCCTCGGCACGCAGCACATCCATCTCCGGAATGGCCTCCAACTGGAGCTGCTTCCTGGCGCTGTCCAGGCTTTGCTGGGCGAACGAAAAGGACTGCTCGGTAACCAGCTCAGCCCGATAGGCGCTGACCAGGTCCCAATAAATATTGGCCACCTGAATGACCGTGGCCACGGTTTGCATCTTGAAGGCGATGTCGGAAATCTTCTTGTTGTTCTTGGCGATGCGCAGATAGCGCAAGTTCGGCCCGGTCCCGAAGCCTGCCAGCAACTGCTGCTGAATGGTAAAGCGGTAGGCCGAGTTCAAGCTTGGCAACAGGCTGTTGAAGATGCTGTTCGTGGTCTGCCGGTTATTGTCCACTTCCAGGCTGATACTGGTGCCCGTGGGAAACGCCTGGCTGTAATTAAGGTTCACCAGGCCAGTGTTAGTTTGCAACTGCGGCACACCGTAGATCTGGATGTTTGACAACGGCAGCGTCTGGTGCTCCAGGCTGGTGATGCCGGTGAGAACTGGATCGTAAGACGATACGTTGGTTCCAATGCCGAGGGTCGATTGCACCAGTCCCGACGCACCTGCGCCTGCACCGCCCGCGCCGCCGGTTGTGCCGCCGGCTCCTGCTCCACTGGGAGCGCCGGTTCCAAAGCCGCCGACGCCTCCGCCGGGAGTGCCCTGCACCACGCCGGTATTGACTCCGCGAAAGAAGCCGCCCGCCTTGGTGCGCAGAATGTCGGTATCGGCAATCGGCAGGTTGTAGCGCGCGATCGCCAGGTCAAGATTGTTCTCCAGCGCCAGATCGATGGCATCCTGCAGCGAGATGTAGAGCTTGCCATCGCGGATGAGTTGTTGCAGCCGGTTCGAATTCGCCAGATCGGGCTTGGCCACCGTACTGGGCGCGTAAGCCTTGATCGGGTTGTTCGAATGCGGCATCGCCAGATTCGACGGCGTGCGGATGGAGAGCGCGCCTGGCGCCGACATCGTAGTGGAAACCGGCGCCGGCTGCGGCGTCGGAGCATTCGGGGTTTCCTGCTGCGCTTGCGCGCATACCAGCAGAGCACAGACCACAACCACGACAACCTGCGAGGCCGGCCGACGCTCCATCATGAGCGGACTGCCTCCCCGTTCTGCGTCAACGCTGGATTGCCGGTGTCGCCCACCAGCCAGCCGTCGCGCATCTGGATGGTGCGCGATCCATAAGACGCGTTCACCTCCGAGTGCGTCACCTGCACGATGGTTGTGCCTTCGCGATTCAGCCTGGTAAATAGCTCCATGATCTCTTTGGCCTGGCTGGAGTGCAGATTGCCGGTCGGCTCATCGGCCAGCAACAGCGTCGGCCGGTGAATCACCGCGCGGGCCACGCCCACCAGTTGCTGCTGTCCGCCGGAAAGCTGGTTGGGATAAAGATCTTTCTTGGCGACGATCTGGAAATGGTCCAGCGTCTCGGCCACCATGCCCTGCCTCTGGCTGCGCGGGATGTCTTTGTACGATAGCGGCAGGTCGATGTTCTCCTGCACCGTCAAGTCGTCGAGCAGGTGATAGCTCTGAAACACCATGCCGATCTTGCGCTTGGCCAGCTCGGCGCGGTCTTTGCGCTTCATCAGGTGCACCGGTTGCTCGCCGAACCAATATTCGCCCGCCCACTGGTCGTCGAGCAGCGCCAGCACGTTCAGCAGCGACGACTTCCCTGCCCCTGACGGCCCCATGACGGTGATGAATTCGCCCTCATTGATGGTGAGGTCGACGCGGCGCAGCACCCACGTCTGCCCTGCTCCGGTCTTGTAACTGCGTTCGACGTTCTTAAGAGTGATCATGATTTAGCTACTAGCTTCGAGCCCCGAGCTGCGAGCCTTTAGCTTATTGCTCGAAGCTCGTGGCTTCTTCATTCCCACCGCAGCGCCTTCACCGGGTCGATTCTCGAAGCCCGGCGCGCCGGAATATAGCTGGCGAACAGGCCGCAGGCCAGCAACAGCACGGACACGGCCACAATGGTCCAGGCATCATACGGAACAACTCCATAAAGAAAGCTGCGCAGCACGCTTCCCGCCGACACGGCTGCGACCACGCCGATGCCGACTCCGATCCCCAGCAGCACCACCGCTTGCCGCAGAACAAGACCAATCACATTCGAGCGCGTCGCTCCCAGCGCCATGCGAATTCCCAGATCGCGCATGCGCTGGCTCACGTTATAGGCAAGCAGGCCATAGATGCCGGCAATCGAGATCAGCAGCGCCGATCCGGCAAAAATCCATAGCAATCGTACAGCCAGCGTCTGGCTGCCGAGCGATGTGTCGACCAGGTCCTGCATGGTGCGAACGTCCATCACGGCAAGGCTGGGATCCAAGTCGCGCAACGTGGTGCGGAGGCTCGGAATCACCGCAGACGGCGCGATGTGCGTCCGCACCGCAAGGTTGGTGAACGCGGCCAGGATCGGCTGCAGCTCGTCGCTGGGCGAGAGTTGCGAATAAAGCAAGTTGATTTCAGGCTGGACGTCCTGCGACATCGACGTTTGGTGCGTGTTCTCGACGACTCCGACGATGGTCACGACCTGATGCGGACCGCTGTCGGCGATCTTCAACTGCTGTCCCAAAGGATTCTGGCCGAGGAAATACTTGCGAACCAGCGCCTGATTCACGACAGCCACGGCGCCGCTCGCCGGCGCGTCGTCATCACTAAACAGCCTGCCTTGCAACAGGCGAATGCCCAGGGTGCGATACAGGTCTGGGCTGACCAGGCGCACATCGGCGACCGGCTTGTTGGACGGATCTTTGGCGCGCCCGAGGATCTCAAAGGACCCGCGCGTCTGGAAGTTCGGCATCAAGGGCATCACCGTCGTTATTGCGGCGGAGTCGACGCCGGGCAGATGCGCCAGCCGATCGAGGAGTGGCCGGTAGAAGACCTGCGAGATGTCCTTGCCGGCGTATTTGCCGCCGGTTCCCATGATGCCGCCGCCGGTCTGCGGCAGGAAGATCGCCGTGGTTACGACATTTTGCGGGACGAATCCCAGCGGCAAACTGCGCAACGCCAGAAGGCTGCGCAGCAGCAAGCCGGCGGAGATCAGCAGCAGCAAAGAGAGTGCGATCTCGCCGACGACCAGCGTGTCGCGAAAATATTTCTGACGGCGGCTGGCGCCCGCGCTGGGCGTGCCTTCGCGCAGAGCTTCCTGCGCCGGCGCGCGCGCCGCCTGCATCGCCGGAACCAGTCCGAAGAGCACAGCCGAGACGATGGAGAAGCCGACGAGGGCGGCAGCCACACGAGCATCGATGTGAATGTGGCTGGAGAGCGGCAGGTACAGGTCGAGATAAAACTTCAGCACACGAACGCAGCCGGAGGCCAGAGCCAAGCCCAGCGCGGCACCAGTAAAGGACAGCACCAGGCTCTCGGTGAGGAACTGACGGACCAGGCGTGCGCGGTCGGCGCCGATGGCGCTGCGAATCGCGATCTCGCGACGGCGGCCAGTGGTGCGGGAGAGCAGCAAGCTGGCAACGTTAGCGCAGGCGATCAACCAGACCGCCAGCACCGCGAACTGCAATGCGAGGAGAGCCGGCCGAACATTGCCGGTCAGCACATCGCGATAGCGTTTCACCGCGACGCGGTTGTCCAGCTCGAGCTTGGGATACGCTTTGGCGATGTTCTGTTGAATGCCGCTGAGTTCGGCCTGCGCAGACGCGGGCGAAACCCCGGCCTTGAGGCGACCCACGCTGGTTAGAGTGCGCGAATCGCGCGATTCATACTCCGGAGTCGCAACCAGCGGCTGCCATACTGTGGGACCACTGCCCACCGCGGGGAACTCCAATCCCGGGGGCATGACTCCGATGACGGTATAGACCTTGTCGCCCAGCTTCAGCGATTGGCCAATCACGTCGGGACGCTTGCCGAAAAATTTCTCCCAGGCGACATCGTTGAGAAGGATGCCGTCGCCGTGACCGGGCTGATCGTCTTCCGGCAGGAAGCTGCGTCCCAACGCCGGCTGCACCTGCAAAATGGAAAACAGATTCGAGCTGCTCGCGATGACCGGAATAAAGTCGGAGAAACCGGGAACATCGACACTGCGGACGCCTTCGGTGTACCAGCCGATGTCCTGGAAGGAGTGATTCTGGGCGCGCCAATCGCGCATGTCCGGGAGAGACGAGATGCTGGCAATCGGCCCTCCCATATCTTCGTACCGCGATTCGCTCATTTGCACGATCTGGTCGGGCTTGGGAAACGGCAAGGGTCGCAGCAGAACCGCATCAATCACAGCGAACATGGCCGCGTTGACGCCGATGCCAAGCGCCAAGCGTCAACACCGTTACGGCGGCAAAGCCGGGGTTCTTGCGCAGCTGGCGAAATGCGTATCGCAGGTCTTGAAGGAGTCCGGTCATAATTAGCACCTTGCTTCGAGCTTCGAGCCGCGAGCCCTGTGCTCCGCTGAGCAGACCGATCATTAGCTGCTGCCACTCTTCCAGCTAGAAATGTCAAAGCTCGTGGCTATTGGCTCGTGGCTCGTGGCTCTTGGCTTACTGCTCCTGCATCAGCCTCCGCAGTTCTTCTTCGGCCACAACTTTTCCGTCGAACAGGTGCACTTCGCGCTGAGCGTGCGCCGCGAAGCGCGGATCGTGCGTCACCATGCAGATGGTTGCGCCTTCGCGGTGCAGCTTCTGTAGCAGCTCCATCACCGCCTCGCCGTTGCGCGAATCCAGGTTTCCGGTAGGCTCGTCGGCCAGCAGGATCGACGGCGATCCAGCCAATGCACGCGCCACGGCCACACGCTGCTGCTGACCGCCAGAGAGCTGCGAGGGATAGTGGCGCAGCCGGTGGGCCATGCCCACGCGCTCCAGCGACTCCAGTACGCGGCGCTTACGCTCAGCGCTCGGCATGCCGTCGCGATAAGTGAGCGGCAGCTCGACATTCTCGTACACCGTGAGATCGCCGATCAGATTGAAGCTCTGGAAGATGAAGCCGATCTCGCGATTGCGAATGCGCGAGCGATCGCCGAAATCCAGGTTCTCCACCGGAGATCCATTCAGCCGGTAATTGCCGGCAGTCGGCGTGTCCAGCAGTCCGATGATGGACAGCAGCGTCGACTTGCCGCAGCCCGACGGGCCCGACATGGCGACATACTCGCCCTTGCGGACCATCAAGTGCACGCCGGAAAGTGCGTGGGTTTCGACCTCATCGGTGTAGAAAACCTTGGTCATGTTCTCGATTTCAATCAGCGGAATTCCTGCTTCGCTCATGTGGTTATCCATTCTTGATTAGCTATCGGCTATCAGCTGTCAGCTCTCAGCTTTACTTTTCGAGCTGACTGGCTTTCTCGCTTCACTCGTAATTACGCACGCCGTGTGATCCGTGTTCCATGACGATTTGCAACATCCATCTTGTCAACCCGTGCCTGTCCCATTGCGGCGCGCCATCCCCCGAGGAGATTTTGCTGACAGCTGACAGCTGATAGCTGACGGCTGATAGCCGATGGCTGACAGCTATTCCAGCCGCACTCTGTCCGTGTTGTCCCACCGCGACATGTCCGACAAAATTACGGTGTCGCCCTCTTTCAGCCCGGTATCGATCTGGATCTGGTTCACCGACGCGCGCCCGGTCTTCACCTGCACGCGGCTGGCGGCATTGCCTGACGGATCGAGTTTGAACATGGAGATGGTGCTGCTCTCCTGCCCGAACGCCGGACGTCCCACGTACAACACATTGTCCAGCTTCTCCAGATCGATGGTTCCATCCACGCTCAAATCGGGACGCGCGCCCTTCGGCAACTCGCCCGTCAGCTTCACGTCCACGGTGACGGTGCCGTTCTGCACCGCGGGATCGACGCGGCTCACTTCGCCTGCAATCACGCCGTTGTGCGTGTCAATCGAAGCGGGTTCGCCGATCTGCACGTCGCGCGCCTGGGTCTCGGGAATCTTCAACTCCGCCATCAAGTGATTCGGTTGAACAATCTTCGCCAGCTCCGTTCCCGGCAGCACATGCTGTCCAACTTGCAATGGCAACTCCACCAGGACCCCGTCAACTCCCGCCTGGACCTTCAGGCGCTGCAACTGTGTCTGCTTCAGTTGAGCCAACGCGCGCATCTCGTCTACTTTTGCCTGCTGCACGGCAAGCTGGGACGCAATTGCCTTCTCGTTGATCTTCAGGCGATCGTCTTCGATCTTGTCGCGCGTAGTCATCTCCTGCGCCTTGCCCGCCGATGCCTTCTCCGCCAAGCCCGAGATGACGCCCAGATCGTAAAGCGATTTGTCGGTCTGCGCCTGGCGCTGGGCTTCGTTGTAATCGGCATTGACCGTGGCCGCGCCCGCACGCTGGTCCATCAGATCGCTCTGCAGCTTCACCTTCAGACTCTGGTACTCGGCCTCGGCGGCTTTCACTTGCAACTGGGCGTCCAGCGCCTCCTGCTCCAGTTGCGGATTGACCATCTCCACCAGCACAGTGTCAGCTGTGACTTGCGATCCCGGAAGTTTGTCGATGCGAATGACGGTAGCTTCGGTCTCGGCGGGAATCTGGCGAACATCTTCGTGGCTAGGAATCAGCGAGCCCAATCCGCGAACTTGGCGCAGCATCGAGCCGCGCTTCACGGTGTCAGTCCAAATGGTGCTGCGATCAACCGTAGGAGCGGCCGGCTTCAGGCGCGAAATGCCGACGGTGACGCCGACCAGCACCACCAGCGCGGCAATCGACCAGAGGATCTGACGGCGGCGCTTTTGACGTTTAAGTTCGGGCCGGGCAATATCCATTGCGTAGTCTTAAATGCAAGCGGGGAGCCATTCCAGAATTGGTCTAACTCGCTTGCTGTCATGGTGTTACGGCAGATGATCTGGACGATCACAGCTGAGCCGCTGTGTCCTGTCTCGGATTAAAGTGTCCGATATTGGACACGCCCAGTCTACGCCGGATTTGGTCCGAATGGACGAAAAGATTGGAAATCTGTCGGCCTCCCGAGCGGGCGCGACCCCGAGACCGTTTCGACAGAGCGCTCAGTCCTTGGGCGCCATCACGTGATCATGGGCCAGGTACTTGGTGCGGATCTCGCGCAGTTTGTCGACATGCTTCTCGCTCAGTGTCTGCTGCTTGCCCAGCTGATAAGTGACCAGCGCGATCTTGGCGAAGTGCTCCACGGTTTCCATGTTCATGTAGGCGTTGAGCAGGTCAACGCCATAGGTCACCACGCCATGGTTCGCCATCAGGATGGCATCATGGTCCGCAACCAGGGGCGCCAGCGCCTCAGCCAGCTCCGGAGTGCCGGGGGTCTCATAGTTTGCCAGCGGCACCGAGCCCAGCGTGACAATGAGTTCCGCACACAGCGCGCGATCCAGCGCCATGCCGGCCGCGGCGAAGCCGGTAGCTGTGGGAGGATGGGCATGCACCACCGCGCCCACGTTGCGGCGCTTGCCGTAAATCAGCAGATGCATGGCGATTTCACTGGAAACATCGCGCGCGCCACTCAGCTTCTTTCCCGTCGGATCGACCATCACCAGGTCGTCAGTCTCTAACAGGCCTTTGCTCATCAGCGTCGGCGTGCTCAGGATGTTCCCGTTCTCCAGACGCACGGACAAGTTTCCGTCCATCGCCGCCACCAGACCGGTCTGATGCAGCAGCTTGCCGAAACGGACAATTTCCTCACGATGCTGTTGTTCTGTCTTCATGCGATGGATGTGGCATCCCGCCGGAGTTACTACCCTGTATCGTACCGCAGCTTTTGCTCGTCCGAAAAGGGAAGATAAACAGATTTATATGACATGGGTACCGTCTCAGATGACCATCGGTTACCAGTTTCCCTCCGATGGAGGAAAATGGCTGTGTGCTGGTTTCCGACTTCGACTATCACCTTCCGCAAGAGTTGATTGCCCGGCAGCCGCTGGCGGATCGCGCCGCTTCACGCCTGCTGCACGTGGATCGCAAGCGCGACGTACTGGTAGGACCGACAGTTTCGCGACCTCCCCGACTTGCTGCGGCCCGACGATCTGCTGGTCTTCAACAATACCAAGGTATTGCCGGCGCGGTTGTATGGGCATCGCAGCGGCTCGCGCGCGCAGCGGCTGTCGGAGGAAAACCCTGCCGCAAGAGATTTTCTGCGCGGCAAGGTCGAGGTCCTGCTGACCAAACAACTCTCCGCTTCGCCACTGGAATGGGAGGCGCTGGTGCATCCTGGCCGCAAGCTCGGCTTGGGCGAGCGCGTCTATCTTCGGTGGCAACGCGGACGAAGCGTCGCACGACCTGGCAGCAGAGATCATCGGACGCGGGACGTTCGGCGAGCGCCATCTGCGCTTCGATCCCGTTGACGATTTCTTCGCCGTCCTTAACCGCATCGGTCACATTCCTCTGCCGCCGTACATCGACCGTCCCGATACACCGGAAGATCGCGAGCAATATCAGACGGTCTATGCCAAGCCGCCCGGATCGGTCGCTGCGCCGACGGCAGGCCTGCACTTCACTCCGGAAATTCTCGAGCGCATACGGCAGCGCGGCATCGAGACCGCCGAAATCACCCTGCATGTTGGTCTCGGCACATTCCAGCCGATTCGAGTGGAAGTAGTCGAGCAGCACAAGCTGCACACGGAGTGGTTTGAGATTCCGCCCGACACGGCCAAGCGCATTCAACGCGCCCGCGATGCTGGCCGCAGGGTCGTCGCTGTCGGCACAACGACCGTGCGCACATTGGAATACGCGGCACGCAACATCCCCCATGGTGTCATCCCGAGCGACGAGCCCGCCTCGGGCGAGAAGTCGAGGGGCCTTTATTCCGGCGTCAACTCCCCCAACCGCCGGGTGCCCCGTTCTGGCCTTCCTTTGGCCAGGGCGGGACAGTTACCCAACAATTCCGCTGGCCATATCACAGCACAGCGCGGCGAAGCCGACATCTTCATCTATCCCGGATTCGAGTTCCGAGTGGTGGGCGCGATGCTGACCAACTTCCACCTGCCGAAATCAACGCTGCTGATGCTGGTATCGGCCTTCGCCGGCCGCGAGCCAATCCTGCGTGCGTATGATCATGCTGTGCAGAACAAGTATCGGTTTTACTCTTACGGCGATTGCATGTTCGTGGAATGACGATGTCCCCTTGTTCTGCGTTGGCGTCGCGTCTGGGTGGTAGCATTCGCCGCGACTTGTTAGAATTTTCTCTTGCCTTCCACCAGGAAAACCGCGAAATCCGCTACCGTCTCCAGCGCTGCCAAGCCTGCGATCGCCGTTCCCGCTGAGCCCGCAGACTCCAAGGGCCGCATCTACCTCATCGATACGATGGGCTTCATCTTCCGCGCTTACCATGCGATGGAGAGGATGGGGCGACCCATGTCAACCAAGACGGGTATTCCGACCAGCGCGACGTACGTCTTCGTCAACATGTTGCGCAAACTCCGATCTGACTTTGGGCCGCAATATCTGGCCGCTGTCTTCGATGTTGCCGCTCCAACTTTTCGCGATAAGCAGGCGACGGCCATTACCAGTGTCCGCAAGTTCGACAGCAAGACCCAGACCTACGTTGAAAAACCCTATGAGGGGTACAAGGCCAATCGCAAAGCGATGCCGGAGGATCTTGCGCAGCAAATCCCGTACATCCGGCGCGCGCTCGAGGCCTATCGCATTCCTATCGTCGAACTGCCCGGCTTCGAAGCCGACGACGTAATCGGTACGCTCGCCCGACAAAGCCGTCGACGACGGACTATTCGGTTTTCGTCGTCTCCAGCGACAAGGACATGATGCAGTTGGTCAACGAGCGCATCTGCGTGCTGAATCCGCCCAAGGACAATTTGATCTGCGATGCGGCCAAGGTCGAGGAAATCCTCGGCGTGCCGCCGGACAAAGTGGTTGACGTGATGGCCCTGCGTGGCGATTCCATCGACAACATTCCCAGCGCACCCGGCATCGGCGACAAGGGATCAGTCGAGTTGATCCAGCGATTCGGGAGCGTAGAGGCGGCACTGGACCATGCCGCCGAAGTTGAGCGCAAGACCTACCGTGAGTCGCTGCAAAACAATCGCGACAACATCCTCATCGCCAAACAACTGGTAACCATTGACACGAATGTCGCGGTCGAGTTCCAGCCCGAGACAATGCGCGACGCAGGAACCCGATCCGGTTGCGGCGCGGGCGCTCTTCACCGAGTTGGAGTTCACTACTCTAGTGCAGGATTTCCTGACCGAAAGCATCGAACTGGGCGAGACGGATTATCGCGAAGCTAAGAGCGCCGCGGATGTCGAAGCCGTGCTCGTGCTGGCAAGGAAATCTGGAGCGGTGGTGGCGATCGCTTTAGACTCATCAGCCAATGAGCCGGCTGCACAATCTGAAGCCGAAAATCCAGACGAGGCAGAGAGTGATCAGCTCTCACTCGACCGCGCCTGCGCTGCTATCCGCAACACCCTCGATCAGCCATCGCATCGCAATCTCCGCCGAGGCTGGCAAAGCGCTGACTGTCACGCTCGACGACTCCGAAACCGCTGCTCCGCTGAAGCAGGCACTGGCGAATGAATCACTCCCCAAGACCGTTCACGACTACAAATCCGCGATGCACGTTCTCGGCCAGCAAGGAATCGCGCTCGCCGGAGTGCAGCACGATCCCCTGCTCTACGCCTATCTGCTCGACCCCACCTATTCAGCCTATGGTCTGAGCGAGACCGCATTTCGCAAATTCAGTTTGAAGCTGGGGTCTTCGCCCGCCGAAGCCGCCGATGTCACGTTGCGCCTGACGGAGAAACTGCGCGATGAAGTCGACAAAGCCGGACTGCGCAAAGTCTACGACGAGATCGACCTGCCGCTGGTGCCGGTGCTGGCGCGCATGGAAGAAGCCGGCGTCAAGCTCGACTGCGAGGTGCTGGCGGAAATGTCGCAGCGGCTGGCGCACCAGATCGAAGCCAAAGCGCGCGAGGTCTACGACAAGTCAGGCTTCGAGTTCAATATCAACTCGCCCAAGCAGCTTGGCGACGTGCTCTTTAACAAACTGAATCTGCCCAAGCCGATGAAGTACGGCAAGGGCAAGACGATCTCGACTGCCGTTGATGTCCTGGAGGGCCTTGCCGCTGAGCACGAAGTTCCGCGCATGGTTCTGGACTACCGGCAACTCTCGAAGCTGAAGTCAACCTACGTGGACGCGCTGCCGGCGCTGCTGAATTCCCGCACGCTGCGCCTGCATACCACCTTCAACATGGCGGGATCGGCGACCGGCCGCCTGTCGTCCGTCAATCCGAATCTGCAAAATATTCCCATCCGCACCGAGACTGGGCCGCGAAATCCGCGCCGCCTTCATCGCGGAACCCGGACACGTTCTGCTGTCCGCCGACTACTCGCAGATCGAGCTTCGTCTGCTGGCGCACTTCTCCGGCGACAAGCTATTGGTCGAGGCCTATCGCGCAGGCGAGGACATTCACACGCTCACGGCGTCGCAAGTGTTCGGCGTGCCGCCGCTCATGGTCGATGCCGAACATCGCCGCCGCGCCAAGGCCGTGAACTTCGGCATCGTCTATGGACTGTCGGCCTTCGGACTGTCGCAGCAGATTGGCATCGACACCAAGGAAGCCAAGCGCTTCATCGACGCTTATTTCGAGAAGTACAGCGGGGTGCGCGAATTCATCGACCGCACGCTCGAGCAGGCTCGGCGCGATCAGAAAGTTACCACGCTCTTCGGCCGGGTGCGGCCCATCCCCGACATCCACAGCAAGAACTTTAACCTGCGCGGATTTGCCGAGCGCACCGCAGTCAACACCCCGCTACAGGGCACCGCGGCCGACCTCATCAAGATCGCCATGATTCGCATCGATGCCGAGTTGCGTGAGCGAGGGCTGCGCTCCAGGATGCTTCTTCAGGTACACGACGAACTGGTTTTCGAAGTACCGGACGGCGAAGTCGATACCATGAAGCAAATCGTCACGCAGCAAATGGAACACGTCCGCGAGCTGAAGGTCCCGCTGAGAATTGAGGTCGGGACTGGGCCAAACTGGCGGGACCTGGAGTAGGCCTGTGCCGGCGAGCAAGCGACAGAAAGAACCAGCCGCAACCGGAGCTATCGCCGCGGCAGATTGCGGCCTCACCGGCAGTTCCCCTGACGGTGAGTCCTAAGCGCTGTGGAACATGTGACTGCCCGAACCCGCCGGCGCATACTGAATCGCCAGGAAAGTCTCGTCATCGAAGCGTTCTCGCCGGCCGCGAAATTGGGCCAACTGCTGTTTGCAGGCGTCAATCAACTTCTCGGTGCACCCTGCTCGGTATTGATGGATGATTTTCTGCAAGCGCTCAAGACCATACTCGTCACCACCGTCGTTCTGCGTTTCGGAAACCCCATCGGTGTAAAGCACCAACGTGTCTCCAGAATGCAATCTGGCTTTAGCGGCGATGAATTGCTGATCGTCAAACATTCCCAGCGGCTGACTGGTGCTTTCCAGCAGGGTGATTCCCCGTTCGCTGGCCAGCAGGGCGGGAAGATGTCCGGCATTGACAATCTCGATTTCGCCGTTCGGCGTTGCTTTGCCGCATACCAGTGTGGCGTACTGGGTCGGCAGCGCGCTCTGCCGGAAGAGACGGTTGGCGCGATTCATCAGCTCCGCGGTCGGCAGCCCAATCGTTATCAACGAGCGAATCACCGCGCGCAGATTCGACGAAAGCATGGCTGCGGCGACGCCCTTGCCCGACACGTCAGCCAGGACAAAGTAAACTGCGCCATTGCCATCGTCGATGAGATCGCAATAATCGCCACCAACCACCCCGGCGGGCTGATAGTGATAGGCAATGTCCCATCCAGCGAAAGCCACGTCGCATGGCGGCAGCAGACCCCTCTGGATCTCGGCGGCCAACTCCAGGTCGTATTCCAGCGCACGCTGCTGCTTGGGAGTGAGGCAGTCGAGGCAGACGCGCGCCAGCGGATTGTCGCGCATCACATCTGCTTCCACCGTACCTTGGCAGATTTCGCACACCCCAAAGCTACCGTGATCGATGCGGTGCAACGCGCTGTCGACCTCTTCCAGCAGATGCAGCATGCGCTCGCTTTCAGTTTCGCCCACCACTTCGGTCAGGCGCGCTCGGCCCGCCAGCAACTGCTCGCGGACACCGTTCACGTAAGCCGTTTCTCCGATAGCCATAGATAACCGCCTTATGGGATTTAGAGGGTTATGCAGGACATTCGGATGCAGTCTTTTTGTCGGAACGGCTGATCGACTATCCGAGCCTTGTTGTGCCTCTGGCAGCATACTTTATCCCAGCCACGGTGGCGCGTCTCCCCGCTCCTTGCGGCCAAACCCGATTCAACCGGCGGAGCGGCTCTCTTGCGGAGGCAAAGAATGCCGGCGGCTCGAAAAACTTGCCAGCAACATCGCCCGGGACTCCTAAGGAGCGCAGAGCGCCGACGGCGCGCGCGTTGCGAAACCACGCCCGCTGCCTGTACAATATTTTTGCTTCCGAAACAACGAGTTGTGTTCTTACTCGGTTTCACACTTGCCGAAGTGGCGGAATTGGCAGACGCGCATGGTTCAGGTCCATGTACCCGCAAGGGTGTGGGGGTTCGAGTCCCTTCTTCGGCACCAGACTATTAATCGACCCCGTTCTGACTGGCTTCCCTCGACACAGCCTAAGCGATGAGAGTCACTTTTGGGGTGGCCCCGACGCCCCTTTCAGCAGATCGGTGATGCTCCCGAAAAGCACTTTGTCATCCATGACGAAGAACATTCCGCCACGGCCATTCTGGCTGCTGGCGCAGTTCGTCCCGGAAAGAGCGCCTTGCTGATTCATGTCCCCAAAGATGGAATACGAGTGCGTGCCGGAGGTGGAGACACCAACCTTCGCGTGGTTGCCCTCAGGCTCGGCGATGCCGTCGAGTCCGATTGATTTGCCGGCCCAGGTCCCGCTAGTTGCGATTTCCACTGCTCCAGGTTTGCTGAGCGAGCTATCCCAGCATCCGACTACTGTGCTCGCCGTGGTTGTCGGGATCTCAGGCTTGGCCCACCAGGTCGCCGCTCGCAGCGACACTCCACCCAACAGCGACGAAACCATCTGCCACGGCGGGACATGCAAATCCGAGGGCTTGGAGATTAAGACGATCCCACTCGACAGGGTCTCCTGCGTAACCGTCTTGCTGGTCGAGACCTTTCCCAGTCCGCTGACCAGTGCCTGAATGTCGGCTGGGCCACCGTTGTTCACCAGTTCTCGTTTCGTCGTATCGGTTACCACACTCGCGTTCTGAAGCGCCTTCAGCACCGTCACCACATCGGCGTGGTTGAGCTTCAACGCGAAAAAATGCTGGCTGACCATAACGTCGTTGTCCTGAACACAGCCCAGCGTATTTCCGTCGACTCTACGAGGGAACAGATCGCTGCCCGAGCCGGGCCAGGAAGGCGTGGAAACCTGCAATACGAATCCGTTTCCGGTATTGTCCCAGGCCAGCATTCCCTTGGAATGGCCATCCGGCGCATCTTCGCTGATGATAGGGTCGCCGTAGAACTGGTCGTTCCAAAGCACGTAATAAAGCCTGCCGGTATAAACCTGGTTGAAGGTGGCTCCCACCGGGTCAGCCGTGGTATCGCCGATGCAGCCATCGCCCTGCTGGAGGGTGTGATTGGCGCTACTGGCGTAGGCGAACTGCTGGCTGAATTCGTGATAAGGCTGCACCGTCCCGCCAAAGGTGCAGGTCCTTTGAGCCGTGCCACCGCAGCCGGGCAGGGACGCCGCATTGAACTTGAAGGCGAACCACCAGTCGACCGCTTGCGTGCTGCTCAGTAAAGGGGTTGGAGCTGTGGCAGGCGCGGGGCTGGACTGGCCGGGGGCCGATTGAGCGCCCAGGAGACTTACGCACAACAAGATCGCGGCCAACGCTGAGCGACGCGTCCAACCGGAATACAACCTTAAGCTTCTCGTTGAATCGGATCTCAAGAGTTTGCCTCCCGTTCTCAGGTGAACCTTGTGATCCGTCAATCTTACAGGCAGTGCCACGGATTCTTGCGATTTGTATCTGGCTGCGAATCCGGGCCGTCAATGTTCAACTGAAGTCCAGCCGCTATTTCCTCTTCACCACAATCTTGCGTTCCTGGTCGCCGCGGCGCTCGATTGAGTTATCTCCACGTCGCATTCTTTCTCGAAGCGGGGAAACTTCTCGCCCCACTCCAGCAGCACCAGGTTGCCTTCTTCAGCGAAGAGTTCATCCAGACCCAGAGTATCGAGTTCGCGCGGCGTGTCGATGCGGTATAGATCGACGTGGAAGAGGTTGACTTCAGGGCCGCGGTACTCGTGAATCAGGGTAAAGGTGGGGCTGGTGACGTCGTCGTGCGAACCGGCATGCAGGCCCTCGGCGATGCCTTTGACCAGCGTGGTTTTGCCGGTGCCGAGCTCACCGCGCAGGATCACCATGCGCGCGTTCTTCAGCGTGGGCGCCAGCTTGCTGCCCAGCGCCATGGTCTCTTCCGCCGAGTGCGTGATGTGCTCGTGCGCGGTCATCGCGAAAACGGAAACATTTTAGCAGTCGGTGAGTTCGGGCTTCGAAAGGCCACTAGCCGATGCGCGTCATCTCGTCCGATCGCCCGTTGCGAGCGCGGCGAAAGGCTTCCGGCAGGCCGTCGAGCAGATCGGTCGCCACCAGCGAGTGCTCGCCCATCCGCTCTGCGGCTACGTCCCCGGCCAGCCCATGCAGATAAACCGCGGCAATGGCAGCGCGCGCATAGTCGTTGGGCATCTGTGCGAGTACTCCGGCCGTCATGCCGGTAAGGATATCGCCCGTCCCGCCAGTCGCCATTCCAGGATTGCCGGTGGGATTGACCCATGCGCTTCCATCAGGAAACCCGATGATCGTGCGATTGCCCTTCAGCACCAGGACCAGATGATGATAGCGCGCGAAGCTGCGCGCGACGTTGAGACGGTCAGCCTGTACGGCCTTGATGGAAATGCCCGCCAGGCGCGACATTTCGCCAGGATGCGGCGTCAGGACCAGCGGCCGCCGGCTGTCCGTCGAGCAAATTGGTCTTACCTTCGAACGCGTTCAGCCCGTCAGCGTCGAGGACGAGCGGGACCTTCGTCTGGCGCACCGCTTCGTGCACGAACTGCACGGTCTCGGGATCGCGGCCAAGGCCCGGGCCGATGGCGACGACTGTCATAGGCTTGGCGAGATCGGTGAAGCGGCCGTTCTCCGCAGCGGCCAGTGCAATCGATCCGGCTGCGGTCTCAGCCAAAGGCTCGGTCATCAATTCGGCGGCGAAGCTGGCGACGCTGGTCAGCACACGCGCTGGAGTCGCAACCGTGCTCAATCCTGCGCCCGCACGCAGCGCAGCCATGCCGGCCATCGCCGCTGCGCCTGATTTGCCGAACGAGCCGCCGACGATCAGCACGTGCCCGTACATGCCTTTATTGCTGTCGCGCGGACGCGGCGCCAGCAGCGCAGCAAAATCGCGCGGGGTCGTGACTTCCAGATTCAGGCTGGAGACGATCGCCTCAGGAGGCGAGCCGATCGGCGCGACCAGGACAGGCCCGCGCGTGAGATTTCCGAAGACGTGCGCGGGACGCGGCGCAGTGAAGGTCACAATCGCGTCCGCCCGGGCAATCCCATCGCCCGACTGCGGCGTCATCGCGTCGGAATCGGCGCCGGAGGGAATATCGACTGCAACGATTGGCTTGCCGCTGCGATTCATCACGGCGATGGCGTCGGCGTATAGACCGGTCACCGGCGGCTTAAAGCCGGTGCCGAGGATCGCATCGACCATCAATTCGCAGTTTCCCAGGCTGCGCGACGACTCAGCTTCCAGTTCTGACGTGCTGGTCACTTCAATGGGACGCAACGGCAGACGCTCGAACATGGCCAGGGCGTCGCCCTTCAACTCTGCCCGCGACGCCAGCAGCAGCACTTCCACCACGCGTCCGGCGCGGTGCAGCTTGCGCGCCACGACGAAGCCGTCTCCGCCATTGTTGCCTTTGCCGCAGATCACGATGACGCGGTTGGCTTCTGGATAGTGTTGCAGGATGAATCGCGCAATTGCGCCGCCAGCGTTTTCCATCAGCGTGAGCGAGGGCACACCGAAGCGCTCCGTGGTCGCGCGATCGATGGCGCGCATCTCTTCCGCGGTAGTGATCTTCATGCGCGCTCCGCCGACTGCTCCAGCCGCCGCAAACCGTCGGGCTCGCCCATGGCGATGAGATGGTCGCCCTGGTGGATGACTTCATCGGGCGAGGGATTGAAGCGCATGTGCGAACCTTCGCCTTTGATGGCGAGCACAATCACGCCCATCTCCTGGCGGATGCGCGAGCCTTCCAGCGTCTGGCCGGCGACACGCGAGCCTGCTTGCACCTGCACCTCCTCGATCTCCAGGGGAAGCTGCCGGTTCATGGCCGTGTCGAAGAAATCGACGACGTGCGGACGCATGAAGGTCTGGGCGATGCGATATCCGGCGAAGTCGTACGGCGAGACGACGTGATTGGCGCCGGCGGTCAGCAGATGTTTCTCGGCTTCCTCTTCGCTGGCGCGAGCGATGATCTGCAGCTTGGGATTCAGGCTGCGCGCGGTGAGGATGATGTAGACGTTGGTGGCGTCGGTGGTCGTGGAGGCGACCAGTCCGCGGGCCCGCTCGATATGCGCCTGGCGCAGCACGGGTGCCTGAGTTGCATCGCCGACCAGCGTCAGCCAGCCTTCGTCGGAATAGCGCGCCAGCTTGTCCACGTCATTATCGATGACGAGGAAAGGAAGAGGTTTGCGCGCCAGCTCGCGCGCCACGCTGCGGCCGACGCGCCCGGCGCCGCAGATAATGTAGTGGTCCGACAATCGGCCGATCTCGCGGTCCATGCGTCTCCTGCCGAAGACCGATTGTAGCTCGAATTCCAGCAAAGCCTGGGTCGCGCCCCCGAAGAACAGCAGCACCAGACCCACGCCGGCGATGATGACAAAGCTGTTGAAGATGCGGCCGGTGTGCGAAAGCGGGTGAACCTCTCCATAGCCGATGGTGGTGATGGTGGTCAGCACCATGTAGAAGCCTTCGAACCACGTCCAGCCTTCGAGGAAATGAAATCCCGCCATGCCGATGAGGACCAGCACGACCAGCGCCACAAAGACGATCTTGAGGTTGAGATAGGGCTTCACTGAAGCCATTGTGGCGCGGTGAGGTGTCGAGCGCAAACAAAAAGCCCTTCCACGGGAGAAGGGCTGTTTGCGACCGGTGAATGCGTCCGTCTAATCTCCGGCGACCTTCACCTCATCCGAGACCATGTTCTGCACTTTGCTGTGATGGCGGCTGTAGCCGAAGTAGATGGCCATGCCGATGATGAGCCAGACGATCAGGCGAATCCAGGTGCCCAGCGGCAAGCTGGCCATCAAACCCACCGAGACCAGAATGCCCAGAATCGGCACCAGCGGAACCATAGGCGTCTTGAATGGCCGATGCAGGTCGGGGCGGCGGACACGCAAGGATCCACACTCCGAAGCACACAATGACGAAGGCCAGCAGGGTGCCGATGCTCACCAGTTCGCCAAGAATATCGATAGGCACCACGGCCGCGAATATTGCGACAAATCCTCCCACCAGCAGCGTGGAGATCCAGGGCGTGCGGAAGCGAGGATGCACTGCGCCAGCCCACGCCGGCAGCAAGCGATCGCGCGACATGGAGTAGAAAACGCGCGACTGCCCCAGCAACATGACCAGCATCACCGTGGCCAAGCCGAAGATGGCTCCGAGCTTCACCAGGAACTTCGCCCACACTACGCCGGTGGCATCGATGCCCAAGGCGACTGGATCGGAAACGTTGAGATCGGTGTAAGGAACGATTCCGGTCAGCAGGCCCGCAACCAGGATGTACAGAACCGTGCAGATCACCAGCGAACCCAGAATGCCGAAGGGCATGTCCTTCTGGGGATTCTTCGATTCCTGGGCTGCGGTGGAAACGGCGTCGAATCCGATATAGGCGAAGAAGATGACGCTGGCGCCTCGGGCAATTCCAGACCAACCGTATTGTCCGAACTTGCCGGTGACGTTGGGCGGGATGAACGGATGCCAATTTGGCGCCACCAGGGCAGGATTCTTCAGGGCAAACAGGCCGGCAATTACGATAAACATCACCACGATCGCCAGCTTCACGATCACGATTCCGGAATTGAAGTTGGCCGACTCCTTGATGCCGATCACCAGCAGGATGGTGACGCCTACGATGGCGAGAAACGCTACCAGGTTGAACAGGCCGGTCTGCTGCGGCAGGGTGTTGGGATTGATGTGCTGGGCCGCGAGCATGTCCTTCATGCGCTCCAGGTGCTCCCAGTGACCACCGTAGAAGACGAGCTTCTCGCTGGGCGCAAGAGTCAGTCGCGGAGGAATGCGAATGCCGAAGTCCTCCAGGAAGCTGAGCACATAGCCGCTCCAGCCGGAAGCCACGGTGGCGGCGCCGAAGGCATATTCCAGAATGAGGTCCCAGCCGATGATCCAGGCGAAAATCTCGCCCAGCGTGGCGTAGCCATAGGTGTAGGCCGAGCCGGCGATGGGGATCAGGGAAGCGAACTCGGCGTAGCAAAGTCCGGCAAAAACGCAGGCAATTCCCGAAAGTATGAATGACAATACGATCGCCGGACCGGCATACTTCGCGGCGGCCGATCCGGTCAGGACGAAGATGCCTGCGCCGATGATTGCTCCGATACCAAGAGTGATCAGGTTGATTGGACCTAAGGCCCGTTTGAGACTATGTTCCCCCGTCTCGGATGCCTCATGCATCAGCATGTCGAGGGGTTTGCACTTCAGCAAATTGAATGACATTTAGGCTTTGCCTCTTCTTAACAACTAGGCTTGCGCGCGCCCCTGCGGATTGAGCTTCGACCACAGGAAATACACGGGAATCCCGAGGAGAACGATGATCAGGCCGGGCCACGTGTACTGCGGCTTATAACGCAATAAGACTACATCAATAAACGTCGCGATCAAAATGTACATCGCCGGCAACACGGGGTAGCCGAAGGCGCGATAGGGGCGCGGCTCGTCGGGCCGCTTGACCCGCAGCACGAACAGCCCGGCGATGGTCAGGATGTAGAACACCAGCACCGCGAAGATGATGTAGTCGAGCAGCTGGCCATAGCTGCCCGAGATGCAGAGAATGCAGGTCCAGACGCACTGCATGGCCAGCGAGTGCACCGGCGTGTGGTATTTGGGATGGAGTTTGGCTGCGCTGCGGAAGAACAGCCCATCCTTGGCCATGGCGTAGTAGACGCGCGCGCCCGCCAGGATCAGCCCGTTGTTGCAGCCGAAGGTGGAGACCAGGATGGCGCCCGCCATGATCCACGCGCCGCTGTTGCCGAAGATCTGCTCAATGACGGCGGTGGCGACGCGGTCCTCGGAGGCGTGCTGAATGCCGCGCGCCAGAATCGTGGCTCCGTGCGGGTCGCCCTGAAGCGGCAGGACCGTGAGGTAAACCACGTTCGCCAGCACGTAGAGCAGCGTGACCGCGGCGGTGCCGATCGCCAGGGCCAGCGGCAGATTGCGCTTCGGATTCTGGACCTCGGCGGCGGTGAAGGTGATGTTGTTCCACGCGTCGGAAGAAAACAGCGAACCCGTCTGAGCGACGGCGAGAATGGTCAGCATGCCGACCAGGACGATGGGGCCGCCGACGCCGACCTGCACCGGATGCAGCGCGTGCCAGCCGGCATTGCGCCAGAAGTTCGCGCCAAAGTTGGCGGCGATGGCCTGCGCGTTGCGTCCGACGAAAAGGCCCAGCAGCACCAGGCCGAGCAGCGCGGCCGTCTTGGCGATGGTGAAAACATTCTGCACCGCCGCGCCCAGGCGCACGCCGAAGATGTTCAGCACGGAGAGGAAAATCACGATCACGATCGCGGCGAGGTTTTGCGTGTTCAGGCCGACGTCCATGTTGCCCAGGACCATCGGGCCCGATCGGGATGGGCGGCACGTGCCAGTGGTAAATCAGCCAGTGGCTGGACGAGACCGAATGAAAGAAGACGCCGAGAAACTTGCCGAAGGCGATGCCGACGGCGGCGATGGTTCCGGTCTGCACGACCAGGAACAACGTCCAGCCGTAGAGAAAGCCCCAGAGCGGGCCGAACGCCTCGCGCAGGTAAACGTACTGGCCGCCGGCGTGCGGCATCATCGCCGCCAGTTCGCCATAGGCCAGCGCGCCAGTGATGGTGAGAAATCCGGTGAGCACCCAGGCGCCGATCAGCAGCGCAGGCGAGTCGACCAGGCGCGCAATGTCGGCGGAGACGATGAAGATGCCCGAGCCGATCATGGAGCCCATCACCAGCGTGGTCGCGCTGATCGGGCCCAGGCCCTTTACGAATCCGGCGTCGCTGGAGCTGACGGAGATAGTTTTCGCTTCAGTAGCCAATAAACCTCGTAATGGGTGCGCGCCTTCAGCGTCGCGTCCATAATCAGCCCCTCTAGACCGGCTCATCCGGCGACCGAGGACTTCAGTCCGAGCGGGCTAGGGCCACTCTGCAGGTAAGATCGCAGATCGGGCCTGAAGCCGCACTACCCTTGCTCGTCAGACTTTACACCAACAGCCGCAGGAATTCCTCCGCAACTTTCGCCGGCGAACTGAGCAGGTCGGCAATCACCGCGACCGAGTCGGCTCCGGCATCGATCACGGAACGGGCATTGGCCCGGGTGATTCCGCCAATGGCGACCAGCGGCTTCTTGGTGGCGGCCCGTGCCGCGCGAATCCCGTCGAGTCCAACTACGGGATCAGGATTGCGCTTGGACGACGTTGCGAACACCGGGCCAAAGGCGATGTAGTCGGCGGGACCGGCGTCGGCCTGCTGCAACTGCTCGAGATTATGAGTTGAGACTCCGAGAATCCGATTGGGCCCGATGACCGTCCGCGCGCCCTCGGGCGAAAGATCGTCCTGGCCGACGTGCACGCCCTGCAAGTCAGCAGCAATGCAGATGTCGGCGCGATCATTCATGATCAGGATGACGTTGTCGGCCAGGGCACGGCGGATCTCGCGCGCATCGTCCAGCATCTCGCGCGTCGTGCCAACCTTGTTGCGATACTGAATGAGGGTCGCGCCGCCGGCGGCGAGATCGCGCGCATAGTCCACAATGGCGGCGGTGGTCCGCAGCGGCATGGCGAAACATGAAACATCGACGATGGCGTAGAGCTTGGGTAGATTCATTTATGTACGAAAGCCATTTCACCACGGAGACACGGAGGGCACGGAGAGCCCTAAATCACTTAACCACGGGGATATCCGAGGCTGCATCAGGCTTGCTCTTCGAAGCATTTACGCGAAATTCCGAGCTCCGTGTCTCAACATTGCCATCTGTGGCTGAGACAAATCTCCGTGTTCTCCGTGCCTCGGTGGTGAAAACGATTTCACTTGCGTTGTGCCAGGAAGCGCTCCATGAATTTCGTATCGAAGTTTCCGGCGCGGAAGTCGGGATCGCGCATGATGCGCTGGTGCAGCGGAATGCTGGTGTAGATGCCTTCCACCACGAACATTTCCAGCGCCCGCGACATGCGCGAGATGGCTTCGTCGCGGTCGCGTCCGCGCGCACACAGCTTGGCAATCAGCGAATCGTAATAGGGCGGAATAACGCCCTCGGCATAAGCGGCTGTGTCCACGCGAATGCCCGTGCCGCCGGGCGTGTTGAATACCGTAATCTTGCCCGCCGACGGCGTGAAGCGCTCGGGATGCTCGGCGTTGATGCGGCACTCGATGGCGTGTCCGCGGGATACCACCGGCTGGGTGATGATGCTGCTCAGCTTTTCGCCGGCAGCAATCAGGATCTGCGACTTCACCAGGTCGACGTCGGTGACCATCTCGGTGACGGGATGCTCCACCTGGATGCGCGTGTTCATCTCGATGAAGTGCAGGCTGCCGTCCTCGTCCATGAGGAACTCGATGGTGCCGGCGTTCATGTAGCCGATGTTGCTGAGGGTCTTCACCAGGATGCCGCCGATGCGCTCGCGCAACTCCGGCGTCACCTTCACCGATGGCGATTCCTCCAGCAGCTTCTGATGGCGGCGCTGGATGCTGCATTCGCGCTCGCCCAGGCTCATCACGTTGCCGTGCTCGTCGGCCAGCACCTGGAACTCGATGTGGCGCGGGCGCTCGATGAACTTCTCCATGTAGAGATCGCCGTTGCCGAAGGCCGCTGCAGCTTCCGACTGCGCCGCGTGAAACAGGTTGGGCAGCTCCTGTTCATCGCGGATGACTCTCATGCCGCGCCCGCCGCCGCCGGCGGAAGCTTTGACGATCACCGGGAAGCCAACGCTGCGCGCCCACTCCAGCGCCTCGTCCGCCGAGGCGATGATTCCATCCGAGCCCGGCAGGATGGGCACGCCTTCGCGTCTTCATGGTGGCGCGCGCTTTTTCCTTCTCGCCCATCAGGCGCGTTACCTCGGGCGGCGGGCCGATGAACTTGATGCCGCAGGCCTGCGCGACTTCGGCAAAGTTGGCGTTCTCGCTGAGCAGGCCGTAGCCGGGATGGACCGCATCCACGTTGGCGATTTCAGCGGCGCTGATGACGGCGGGAATGTTGAGGTAGCTCTCGTTCAGGCGCGGCGGACCGATGCAGATGGCTTCGTCGGCAAAGCGAACATGCAGCGAGTTGCGGTCGGCTTCGCTGTAGATGGCGACCGCCTTGATGCCGAGTTCCTTGCAGGCGCAGATGACGCGCAGGGCAATCTCGCCGCGGTTCGCAATTAGGATTTTCTTGAACATAGGGTTTCAATTCACCACGGAAGCACGGAATACACGGAAGGGAATCTTGTTCCAAGAGTTGTCGTCTGGAATATGCAACCTGCAATCGGTTGCATCGTGGAGCACCCGCCACGCATTCCGTTTCAAAAGATTCCGTGCGTTCCGTGCTTCCGTGGTGAACACGCCCTGTGAGAGCATCACTGCTTGCGAATGCCGAACAGCGGCATTCCGTATTCGACCGGGCTTCCATTGGCGACGAGCATCTTGGCGATCACGCCCGAAACTTCCGCCTCGATCTCGTTCATCAGCTTCATGGCTTCGATGATGCAGAGCACCTGGCCTTCCTTGACCGTGTCGCCAACTTTGACGAACGGCGGCGTGCCCGGCGAAGGCGCTTCATAGTACGTGCCGACGATGGGCGACTTCACGATGTACAAGTCGGCATCGGGAGACGCTTCCGCGCTTGGAGCGGGGGAAGCAGGCGTGGTCGGCGCCGCTGGCTGTGGCGCTGGAGCGCCGGCCGCGGGAGACGGCTGGCATCACGGCGCCGGCAAGCGGCTGAACGGCGCTGACGGCGGGCGCGACGTGGACCACCGGAGCGGCCGGGCCTCCACGCTTGACATGCACTTTCATGTCGCCGCGTTCGAGCTCGAACTCGGTGATGTCCTTCTCGACCAGAAGCTCGATGAGTTCTTTGATTTCTTTCTGATTCATTTGGATGTGCCACAACCCGCTCTGACTCACAGTCCAGATGTGCAGGCGCAGGGCAATCAGCCATTATGAACGTTAGGGGGGAATTTGGGAAGATGCGGGTCATTCTTCCAATACCCCGGATGATCCCGCAGACGCTGCTCATCGACCGCGGTTCAACTTCGCAGCAGTTTCCGGACTAGCCAGCATCCTGCGGTACATCAGGTCTGCAACGAACGCGTTGCCTGCCTCGGTGTAGTGACCGGCAGCGCCCGGAAAATCGACTGCTCCCTGAGCGATGAAGAGCTTGTCCAACTGGCCGGGAGGCAGGCGGCGGAAGTCGTCGAGAAAGTCGAGGTAGAGAACCCCGTGCTGCCGGGCGTACTCAGCCAGAAACGTGCGCCAGGACGCACCCGCGCCCTCGCCAAGTTCCTCGCGCGTGGGCAGGTAAGCCAGCACCAGCACGCTGCCGCTGGCCTGGTTCGTCTCCCGCAAGTCGTCGAGCATGTGCGCCAGGACCCAGGCCGTCTCCTGGTTGCGTTCCTTCGACGGCGTCACAGCGGCGGCGGCGAGGTCCAGCCGCAAAACTCTGCGGAGCAGACGCGTGATGCTCAGGTTGGACAAGGCGTTTTCGGTCCGCACCAGCCGCGGCGACCAGACTTCCATGGTGCGCGGAACGGGAACGTTGGTGGCGACCACGCGATCGTTCTCGACGGCCAGAACCGGCTTGCCGTATCCGTTGAACGAGGCGTGCTGCATCCGGTACACATCGGGCGAGATGATCGCCAGAATCTGGATGTTGTGGTCGAGCGCTGCGCCGTCGCGCTTGTACCAGAGATAGGCCTGGTCGGCGCCGTAGCCGCCCTGGCCCATATTGACGGTCTCGAGGTTTGGAGCCTCGGAAGCGAGAAGTTGCGGCCAGGTGTGGTCGTTGTCGACACCATAGCCGAGGGTGAAGGAGTCGCCCGAGCAAATGATGCGCGTCTTGCCGGCGGGCACGTTCTTAGTAAAGTCCGCAGCGTTGCGGAAACGCTGCGAGTTGGTCCGTAGAAACTTCCCCGGCCCGTAAAGATTGGGGAGAAACACGTTGGGAAGGTTGACCCATCCCAGATCGCGATCGTATTCGGTGTAGAGACTTTCGGCGACGGGGGGCGAAGCAAAGGCGGCGCGAAAGGCGTAGTAGAAGCTGGCCAGCCCCTCAAACAGCAGCAACAGGATGACCACGGCAGCGATGTTGTAGAGGGCGAAGGCGAGCGTCCGGGCAAGGCGACTGGCAGGCCGTGGCGGCGCAGTCTCGCCCTTCAGCTCGGAGGAATCCGAGTCCAGTTGAGCCACGGGATCTTCTTTGCTACCCTCCGTCACTTTGTCTCCGCCGCGCTATTCTCATTCGTAAATTGCCCAATGTGCGGCAACATCATACGCCTGCCTCGATGGACTTGAGAAACGAAAGATATTTCAGCTCGCCCTCACCTTTCGCCTTTTATTCGTGTTATCCTAGCCCGGTTGCCGCTACTGCGGCTGGAGACTTTGCATGGCCATTCGCGACATGTTACTACCCGAATACGACCAGGAGATGGCGAACACGCGCAAGCTGCTGGAACGTCTTCCCGAGCAGATTTCCGACTACAAACCGCACGCCAAGTCGATGCCTCTGAACCGGCTTGCCGGACACGTTGCCGAACTTCCGGGCTGGGCCAAAGAAACATTCACCAAGGAAGTGCTGGAGTTCGACATGGAGAATTTCGTGCCCTTCAACCCAAAAACTCGCCAGGAAGTACTCGACACCTTCGACAAGAATTCCAAGGCCGGACGCGAGGCCCTGGCCGCCGCGAAGGACGAGGACTTCGGGGTGATCTGGAGTTTGAAGAACACCAAGGGCGACACCATCTTCTCAATGCCGCGCGCTGCCTGCTATCGCGGCATGGTGATGAGTCACATGATCCATCACCGCGCCCAGCTTGGGGTTTATCTGCGGCTCAATGAGATTGAGATTCCCGGCATGTACGGACCTTCGGCTGACGAGATGAAATTCTGGCAGGAGGCCCACAGTTCCTAGCTCCGGAGAGATTTGCCGGCAACTTGCCGGCAGAGTCCGGGATGCGGCTCTCTCTTGATTTCTGATTCCGGGTGAGAGAACCGCATTTTGTTTTTCGTCGTGGCTTATGCGAAAGTAGCGCGGTGCGCGCCGTTGCCCTGCGGGGACTTCATGCCAACGATAACGACGTCCGGCAATTCGAGATGCCGGGCGTCAACATTTTCTCAGGCAACGAACTCGATCCCACCGACCAACCCGAAGCGGCGCTGATCTTCGGCGGCGATGGGACAATCCATCGCCATCTTGGCGGGCTGGTGCTGAGGCGGATCCCGACCCTGGTCGTCCCCATCGGCAGCGCCAACGATTTCGCGCAATCCATCGGCATCGACCGGGTAGCGACGGCGCGGGCAGCATGGCAGCGGTTCTGCGCGGGCGCTGACAATACCAGGAGCATCGATCTGGGAACGATTCGGCCGTTGCTGGAGATTTCTCAGAGCCCGCAGCCGTCCGACGGCGCGAACGACGCCACGAACGTTCCCTGGCAGGACGATTCGCTGGAGACGCTGCACTTTGTTCCCGATGGCCCACGCAAAGACCTGCCGCAGATGGGAACGCGCATCATGCAATCGCAGTTGCGCCGCGCAACGGAGGCCGAGCGCGAGCTGGCGCAAACGACTTTTTATGGATGCATCGCCGGCACCGGGTTGGATGCCGCGGTGAATCGCGTGACCTTGAAGCAGTCGCGATGGCTGCGGCGGCATGGGGGCTATGTGGTCGCGCTGGTGCAGACCCTGGGAAGCTTTCGTCCGCCGCGCATCACCATTTCCGTGGAAACGGGCGGCATCTGGCAAACGCGCATCGCCGAGCCCGGATTTCTGGTCGCCGCCGGCAATGCTCCGCAGTACGGTCACGGCATGAGGCTGACGCACCAGGCGCGAATGGACGACGGGCTGCTCGATGTGTGTTTCGTTCGCCAGCTGAGCAAGCTGCGCCTGCTGCGTTTATTTCGCGTGGTCTACGGCGGACGTCACATCGGCATGAAGGAGGTGGAATACTTCCAGGCCGAACGGCTGCGGATCGCCACCGATCCAGTCAGCGAAGTCTTCGCCGACGGCGAACCCATCTGTAGCACGCCGGTCGAGCTCGGGGTGCGGCGCGATGCCCTGCGCGTGATTGTGCCCTGAACTTCAGCACCTGTGGGCACGCCCTGTTCATTTCGTGTGACGAAGTGCGACCAAGCTGGGACGAGCCAGAGTTGTACCTGCATTTTTCTGGAACTTCTGGCTGTCGGCTGGGTCTATACTGTTAGTAAATAACGATGGCTACGCCCGCAGCTGCAAAACCGGAAAAAGAAGCGATTCCCCAGGTTGCGCCCGAGGACCAGGTCATTCCCGCCTTATTTGGCGAGGGTGAGGGCCTTTATCCCCAGCGCAAGGACACTTTCCTTTACTCGTTAATTATCCACATGATCGCGGTGGGGCTGCTGATCTGGTCCGGGCATTGGGTTTTAGAGCACAAAGACGAAATCAAGATGCAAGTGGTTGGCGTGGTAACCGATATCAGCCCGTACCTGCCGATGGCCGTCTCCAAGACGAAGGCGGGCGGCGGCGGCGGTGGCGGCGATCGTGACAAGTTGGCCGCCCCGAAAGGCGCGCTGCCTAAGCTCTCGAAAGACCAGATCGTACCTCCGGCCATCGTGATCCGCAACGACCACCCCAAGCTCGTGGTTGATCCTTCGGTGGTTGTGCCGCCCGAGATCAAGCTGCCGACTATGGGCGCGTTGGGCGATCCGCTGTCTAAGGTGATGGGGCCGCCTTCGAACGGCACGGGCTCGGGCGGCTGGCATTGGCAGTGGCAGCGGCGGCGGCGTGGGATCGGGAAGCGGGCCAGGCGTTGGGCCGGGCCATGGCGGCGGATACGGCGGCGGCGCTTATCGCGTGGGCGGCGGCGTCAGCGCTCCCAAGGTTTTGTACGAGCCCGATCCGGAATACTCCGAAGAAGCGCGCAAGGCCAAGTATCAGGGCACCGTGGTGCTGTGGCTGGTGGTAAGCGCGGAAGGCAAGCCGCAGGAAATTCGGGTGCAGCGCGCGCTGGGCATGGGTCTGGACGAGAAAGCCGTCGAGGCGGTCAAGCAGTGGCGCTTCGAACCCGCCAAGAAAGACGGCCACCCCGTCCCCGTCATGATCAACGTGGAAGTAAACTTCCGGCTGTACTAAGGCAAATCCCTAAGGCATTCGGTACTGAGACAGCTTCATTTCCCGCACCCTACTGCGAAGGCGACGCGTGCTCGTGCTCCTGATTCGTGCAACCAGGCGATTCCTTATCTTCCTCTTCAGATAGCCGCCACCATTGCAGCCACCACCTTCGGATCGGAATTGGCGCAACATTGGCGGTTTGCACAACATCCTTGCAATCGGAAGCGGAAAAAACATAGCAGACGCCGCCAGTAGGGGAGCCAGAGTGACAGCTTTCTGAGCGAAGAAATTCGTGGAATCAGTTCCGAACGAAGTTTGGCCGAACGGATTACCACTGTCGAACCTGACATCTGCAAACGAGGTTGCATCCGCGTCTATCGTTTCCACGTTACAGTCGTGCCGCCTTCGACGCAGAACGATTCATCGACGTCATTGCCCATTAATAAGTACAGACATTGTTGAGTTGCCAGGCCAGTGCGGACAATGCCAACCTGGCACTGTGTACTGGCGTTGCAAACCTGTTTCGGTCGAACAGTCGGAGTAGGTAAGGTTACAAGTTCCGTCACCGGCGAAAGCTGCGGCGGAAACGCGAGTGTCAACAACAACAGTCCTGAAACGCTTCATAGTCATTTCCTCCTTTTGAACGGCGGTAGCCAACTGCTGTTATGCTTCAGGGTTTTCGCCTGCTGCAGCCATCGCTGGTACTTGGAATCGGCCTGTAGTTTGCGGAGTTCGGGCTCTTTCTGCGATCTCGTCCAGCGAGTAGCCAGCCTTCACCGCCTCGTCCAGGGACCTGCAGTGCTTTTTCGCGGTGGCCGATAATCTCATACACCAAGGCCGATGTAAATAGCGTGTTGCTGTTATTGGGCGAGACTTTCAACGCCCGGATAATATACGCTTCGGCATCTTCGCTTCTGTCCCAAGTGAGCGTGATAAAGGGCGATTCCGCTCAGCACCTCAGGGTCTTTCGGATTGATTTTGAGTTGCTCGGTCGCCGTTTCCAGCGCCTTCTGATATGCCTGGCGGGCATCGGCACGCCGGGAGGGAATCTGGTCGTAGCTGTCTCCCAGGTTCCGCCACATCACATGGTTATGGGGACTAAGATCAGCAGCTTGTCTTCATGGCGTCAGCGGCTTCCTCTCATCTCCCGAGGTACATATAGGCCGAGCCCAAGATTCGTCCAGGCATCGGCACTAGGTTTGATAGCTCAGCCCTTTCTTCAAGAACGGCAATGGCATCTTCATAACGTCCCAAAGCAAGGTAAGCTGCCGCCCAAGCTGATATAGCCTTCCGGATGATCAGGCGCCAGATCGATCACTGACTGGAATTGCTGGACTGCATCGTCGAATTGGCCGCGTGCTGTAGTACAGCGTCCCCAGTTCGGTATAGCCCAGCGCAGTAGCCGGGGCGGCGAGCGATAGCGTGCTTAAAGATGTCCTCCGCCTGGCGATAATTGCCCTGCGCCTGGTAGACTTCCGCCGCGCTGATACTCGGCCATCGATGACCGTAGGGTCCTGTCGCAGCACTCGCTGATATTCAGCCAGCGCCTTATCCAGCTGGCCGGTTTGCTGATAGACCATGGCCAAGCGTCATGCGAACCGGGATGAGCCGGTCGTTCAATTCCACAGCGCGTCCTGCATTGCGTGTGGCTTCCGCATCCAACGCGGATCCTTGGTCAGGGCGTATTTGCTTGCGTACGCGTCTGCCCAGCCCGGCATAGGCCAGAGCATACTTGGGATCGATGGCAAGGCCTTGTTGAACAGCTCGATCGCACGATCGATATCTTCCAGCGTCGGACTGCTGCAGGTATCCCATTCCTTGCTCATAAAGCTCGTAGGCTCCGGGCTGTGTAGTGCCGCCCGCCGCCAACTCTTGTTTGATCTGCGAATTCACTCTGCAGAGTCCAGCATGTCGGCGACGGACTCCCACACCCGCTGCTGCATTTCATCCAAATTGGCTGAAGGCGACGTGGATCGACCGCGACGATAGCTGCCGGTGGTTCTTAGGATCGACCAGGTCGGCAGTGAGGTTGAGGCCATCGGGCGTGTGTTCAATGCTTCCCGTTACCGCCAGCGTGACATTCAAGTTGCGATAGGCTTCGTCCAGGCTCTTGACGTTGCGCGTGTCGCTCGACGGCACCACCCAGAACGATTTCTGGTAGCGCTCCAGCTGCGATAGTTTGCTGGTCAAGCTCTCGGCTACGCCTTCGGCGAAGGCTTGATTGGAAGCGTCGTTGCCTATGTTCTGGAACGGCAGGACGGCAAGATGCTTCTCCTGCGGAAGCCGCTTGAAGGGATTGGGAATCCCGCCGGCCAGCACCAGGGCTATTGCGGCCAGCACGACACAGGCGCTGATTGCATAGGTCGCGCGATGGCGGCTGATTCCCGCGGCGATGGCTTTCCATCCCGATTGGCTGGGGAGGTTTTCTCCCGACAACGCGCACCAGAACTCTTCCACGGTAGCGAACCTGGCGGCAGGATCGGTCGCCAGAGATTTCGTGATCGCGTCGCGCCAGCGTGGCCCGATTCGCTTGACTATGTCGGCGTCCAGTCCCTTGAACGGCGCATCGTGAGAGGATGGGAGCTTCCCGGTCAGCATCTGGAAAACGGTCAGGCCCAGGGCGTAGATATCGGTGCGGCTGCTGCACTGGCCGCGAAGCTGCTCCGGCGCCATGTACTCCGGCGTGCCCACAACTTCGGCAACCGACTCGGCAACGGTCTCATCGCACTCCGGGTTGGTGGCTAGGCCGAAGTCGGTCACCTTGGCCAGCGGGCCGCGTGCGGTTTCCAGCAGCATCACGTTGCCGGGCTTGAAGTCGCGATGCACGATGCCCAACTGATGCGCCGCCGCGAGCGCGGAGACCAATTGCCGAACCAGAGGCAGCGCCTGCTCGCACGGTCATGGGGCCATGGCGGTGAAGGTAGGCAGACAAGGTCTCGCCTTCCAACAGTTCCATGGTCAGGAAAAGCAAATCGGCGTGTAGCTTGTCTTTATGACGGCCCAGGTCGAAGACGCGGCAGACATTGGGATGGCTGACCTTCCGGGCCAGCTGAATTTCCTGGCGGAACCTGCTGATTTGCCTGGAGCGAGGAAGCCCGCGTGGAAGCGACAGTCTTGAGCGCGATTCTGGCTCCCAGCTCCCAATCGTCGACCTCGTACACCTCGCCCATGCCGCCGCGGGCGATAAAGCGAATCACGCGGTAGCGTTCGCCGATGACATCGCCAGGAGAAAATATGGGACGGTCAGGACGGTCCTGGGGTCGCAGGCAGATCGTGGGTGTCCGCCGTCAGGAGGAGGCTCCTTTCGCCGCGCTGGTCGCTGAATGCCATTACTTCACCCTGGACGCCAGACGCCAAGTTCGGAGCTAAGGGCGCGCGTCCATCAAGTTGGGAGCAAGTAATTCGCAGGCGATGACAAAAGGTTAGACGCCCAGCCATACCCCAAGGTCAGCCGGAAAAAGCTGGAGCAGGCTTTGTGAAGAGCATTATAGCCCGGTTTTGGGGCGCGGTAACAACGATATTTTCGACGGCCTGTTTACGGAGGAAACGGCTTATCGGGGACGGCCGGATCCGCGAGCGAAGGTAACAGCCACGCGAATGAACACCAGAACTCCCAGCAAGGCCAGCAGCCGCAGCCACCACGGCCAGTGATGTACGGGCACAGTCTGCTGGGCCTGCGCGAGGTGCAGCAAAAGGAAAGCGGCGAGTTGGGGGAGCAGGCTCACAATGGGCGGCACTAGAGCCTACCACAGAGCCGGCAGATCATTGAACGGCGGTGCGAATTCGGCAGCCACCAACCGCCCACAAGGCTGACCGCCCAGGCACTGCTCCCGGCGGCTCGGCGAAACGTGTTTTTGCGTCCGGTTGTCGCTATTTGCGGAAAGGGCTTGCTGAGGGGCGCGACCCGTTGCTTCGCCTTCTCCGCCCAGTCTGAACCTTTGTCGACCCAGTCGCTTGCCTGCTCGCTGAGGTCTTCCATGGTGTCGCGCGCGCCTTCGTACTTGCGGCGCAGAGTCCTGCGCATCTGCTTGCCGGTCTTGGGGGCCAATAACAGAGCGGTAAGCGCACCCAAGGCGAGCCCGACACATAGCATGGTCAGCCCCAGGGTGATGTTATTTTCCGAAGAGCGATAGTCTCCCCGGCCTGCGAATTCATTGCTGAGATCGTCCATCAACTTTGCCTCCGTCACACACGAATGGTAAACCTTGCCCTGGCTCAAATGCTAAACCTTCTGTCGAAGGACGGCCTCCAGCAGATGCTTCCCGGCCTTATCATGAGCCTACTCTTTACTTAGAAAACAGAGAGCTCAATGCCGTTGCCTGCGAAGCGTAACCCGATCCTCTATATTTTGGACGGAACCGAGACCTAAACGTTGGCCCGCTGGCATAGGGGATGCACTTATCGGCAAGCGAATCCAGATAGTTACTAGCGCGGGTGAGGTTATTTCCGGGCACAGCGATGACAACTTCGGCAATTACCGGCCACCACAAGCAGTTTGGAATGGCCCGATGTCTAGAGTGTGCGGCTACGATAAGGCCGGTAATCCGCATGCTGACGTAGAGCAAGCCGCTTGGCTGCGACGCCGCCAGCAGGCGAAAGACAAAGTCCAGCACGCCCCATAGGGGCGGAATCCCATACGATTTTCAACACCGGCGGAAGATTTGTGCCGCGCCGAGATGCGCTCCTGCCCTGCCTTGCTTTTTTGTTCCTGGAGCATTGCGGTGAGGATTCCAGATTCCACTGATCGGAACTCGGCCCATCGCCACTATAGTGGTAGCTCTTCCAAGTCAGGATTCGAGTGGAAAAATGCGGAGAATGCGCTGGCAGCTTCGTCGGCTATATCCCCAAATGGTAGTAGGGTCATTGACTTTCCAGCATGGGGCGCTAATATCACAGACTTAGGGCGGCAAGTAGAACTACAATGTCGCCTCGGAGGCTCAGCTATGCACCGCGTCACTTCCGTCGCCATTGTGCTAGTTTCCCTCTTGGTTGCCTGCGCTGCGTTTGCCCAGGATGATCCGGCAGCTTTGTCTGCGACATGTAACTTCGACCAGGATAAGCAACTGGAACTGCAGTATCAGCACGTTTCAATTACTCCCAAGAAGCCATTGTCGCTACAGGTTCCTTTCGGCAAGGTTTGGGCTCCAGGTGGCAAACCCATGACGCTTTTCGCCAATACTGCTCTGGAGATCGGGGGTACCAGGCTTCCGGTTGGGGCGTACACCATCTTTGTCATTCCAAATAACCGGCAATGGACGTTGATTGTTTCCAAGAGCACGCTGACCACAGGATCTTACGACGATCAGCAGGACATGGTGCGGGTGCCGATGGAAACCGGTGAGTTGCCCAGTCCCGAGCCGGACTTCAGAGTATCGTTCGCGCACATCGCTCCCAATCAATGCAGTATACGCATCGACATGGAGAAGTACGGGCATTTTGCGGTGTTCGAGGAGAAATAGATCGCGACGGCGACGGCTTGTCCCAAGCTTTATGATGCGGCCTTATGGTTGGCCTGGATGCTGCCGGACAGAGTAGAGGGTCATCCCTAGTACGAGAATGCCGGCCAGCAATGCGCTGTACAGTCCAATCAGGATCGAGCGCGGGCGATAACGGAATTCCACCCGGTGCGAACCTCCGCTGAGAAAAACTCCCCGCACCACGGCATCGCTGCGATAGATCGGTGTTGGCGTGCCGTCAATCGTGGCTTGCCATCCGGGAAGATATAAGTCGCCCAGCACCAGGAAGCAGTGCGCCGGGCATGAGAGCTCCAGCTTCACCTGATTAGCTGAATACGTGATTGCTTCCACGCTGCCCAAGCTAAGCTCTTCCTCTGTCGCTACGCCTTCCACCAGCGCTTCCCGATGAGCGTCGAAGCGCTTGACCGGGTCCCACAAGCGGTTGCGGGCCTGCTGATAATCGGCGACGCCCGTCACTCGGGAAACAAAGAATGCCCGCGGCAGCGCGTTCTGATTTTCCAGCACAACGATGCCGTCGTGATTGGCGATCTCGCGGTATGGACTTGGCGACGGCAAGAATCCCGCCGGCGCGAAAGACACCTCCGATAGATCTACGGCAGCGGGATAGTCGGTAGAAAAACGGAGATCGACGAGCTGGTCTTCCCGGCCGGTTACGTAGACATCAAGGTATGGCGTCGGCTGCGGTGAAAGTTGGACATTGCTGACGCTGAACGACTGAAGCGGCCGCCAGTCGTCGTGCCGAGTGACCACAATCTTCAGGTTTGAGATACGAGTGTCAGCCTTCACGGTGAAGCGCAGCTCGTAGAGACTGTTCTTCTGCAACATCAGGCCCACTTGCTGCATACCGCAGGGAGGCGCTGAGCATTGAAATGGCCGGGCGACATCAAGTTGCTGCCCGGATTTCAGGGCAATCCAGCCGCCGCGAGTCAAAAGATTCTGCAATGCCGCGGCTTGCTCCGCCGGCAAAACTGGCTGGCCTGTGAGAAACCTATCTTCGAGCGCTTTAGCCTGCTCGCCCTCGGCGAGAATGAAGCGGGTATTCAGCAAGGAAAGAATCGCGTTGTTGGCCATCAGTTCGGGCCAGTGGGGCAGCTCGAAGACGCTGACCGGCAGCAGGTCCGCGTACTGCCGCGGCACCAGGGCATCGTAGCCGTAAATGTCATCGACCCCGGCGATTTCGTTGAGGTTGGGCTTGATGAAATCCGCATCATGGATCAGAGACATGGTGCGAAACGGCGCGCCTTCCGCGGCGCGCTTCACCGTATCGTAGGTGGCGCGCTCGGCGGCGTTGGCCTGGCCCGGCGAGAAGTGTGGCTGGTCCGAAAGTCCAAACCACAGCAGGTCGGCAAGCACGAATACCACCGCGAGGCGGGCGGTCAGGCGGCTTTCCGGATTCTTCATCCATCGCCAGAAAAGAATCGCGGCCAGCAGAATCGTCAGCCACGCGATAATCATGTCGCGGTTGCCGAAGCGCATGGATTGATGCAGATGATTTACCCACAAGCCATCCAGGGGAGCAATGCGTGGGTTGATGGAGCCGAGGATTGCTCTCATCTTGATCAGCAGAACGATAGCAAGCGCGATAAAGCCGAGAGGAACGGCGCGAGCCAACCGCGTTCGAAGCCCGGACGAGAGTTGCTCAAGATTGCCGCTGGCGTAGGCCGCCAGGGTCGCCACCGAAAAGGCGAGGAAGATTAGGTTGATGCGATGATCGCGGAAGAAGTTGAAGACCGGCAAGCGATACAGCAGCGGCGCCAGAGGGGTAAACGCCGCACACGCGAGAAATGTAGCGACGACCGCCGAGCACGCTGCGAAGCGGACTACACGCGAGGTGCGCCAGAAGCTGAGGGCGGCGACTCCGAACAGCAGGGGTAGAAGGCCGACATACGATGCGGTCACCACCATTTGGGCGGGGCCGAAAAATCCGACCGGATGGTAGGTCACGTAGTCCGCGCCCATCAGGTAGGGAAACAGCAGCGTGACCAGCGTCTGCGGCGCAACCGAGTTCGAGAGGAAGTGACTGTAGGGGAGCACGGCGAGGTTGGAGAACGGCTTGAACTCCATGGTGGGCAACACTTCGATTGCGCCGAAGCCCGCGGCGAGCAAGCCCATGGTCAGCAATCCACCGAAGAGTTGGACACGGCGACGCTCGTCCGGCAACGCAGTCAAAACGTAAATGCCGACGTAGATCGCGCTCAGCAACACCATCTGCGGCCAGCCTGCCAGCAACTGAAGCGCGAGGCAGACGCCGCCGGCCGCGCTGAATCTCCAGTCCCGGGTGCGAATCCACTTCTCCACGCAGTAAAACAGCGGAGGTATCCAAGCGGCGGAGTTGAAGATGGCTACCGATTCGATGTGAAGCAGCAGGAATCCGCTGAAGCTGAAGGCCACGGCTCCCAGCCAGGCGGCCTCATCGCGATCGGTGAGGAGTCGAAAGTAGGCGTGCGAAAAGCCGAGCAGCAACAGCAGGTGCAGCATCATCGCGACATTGAACGCGACCGTCGAAGGCAGCACCATGTAGAGGACGATGTTCGGCGGATAAAAGGGAGCGGTCTGCACCGTGGCGACGTGCGACATGCCGCTGAAGATGTGCGGGTCCCAAAGGGGTAAAGCTCCCGAGCGGAACATCTGTGCCGAAAACACCCGGCCGGGCAGATAATACATGGGGCCGTCAGCGCCCTTCTTGGCAAAGAGCAAACCGCTGGCTGCGCTCCAGACGGCCACGGCGACGAGCAAAATCGCAGCCAGCCAGTAGAAGCGCGGAATGCGGCGGATTGCAGGACGATTGAAGGTCAAGGAGCGGCAGGCCAGACTCAGAGTTTCCTGCTGCCTCAGTTTCCCACCAAGCGCGCGAGCGCGTAAAGCAGATCAATGCGTCCTGGCGCGCCACTGATGAGCAAGGTCCCGGTCACCTCGTCCGCGGAATCATCAACGCGGAACAGGACCTTGCTTGCGGCCGGTTGCGCAGAGCCTGATACGCAAACCGGTTTGCGCCCGGCGAGTTTGTTTCAGTTGTCAAAGAACGGGGCCGAACATCTGCGCTGGGCTTGTCCGTTCTGTTTCGTGATCAAGCCAACACCGTCGTGTTTCTTGATGGCAAAACAAAAGGCGCCGGAAAAAGGTACGTCTCCTTTTTTCCAGCGCCACAGGGTAGAGTAGCATCTTCGGGTGGTATGTCTATACAACTTTAGTCGGACATGATGACGGGCGCTCGAATCTTCCAAACCTATCCAATCATGTTCCGATTGGATTTCTTGCAAACATCAGCGAAGTCGGCAGGGTTAAACGTGATCAAGGCGCTTATACGCACATTCATGTCGGACAACACTCGTCGAATCACGCGGTCGACGAAACTCAAGCTGCGGGCATGAGCCCGTGGCTTCGCCAACTCGCTAAAACATTCATCTATGATGCCTTCTCTGAATGGCAAGTCCGAGAGCATCTGCAGGCGGCCTTGACGCGCCAGGCGCTTCCAGTCACTCTCCATCAAGCTCATTGCCGGCCTGTTTTTCACCATTCTGGTAGAGACGGTTTCATACAAGATTGGCCAAGGAATGACGAGGCGATTTCGTCCAGATCCAAAGTAATCAAGGAAGCAAAGCTGCGCACGTTCGTGGTATTGATCCGATTCCAGGTAAAGGCCGATCAGGAATCCCGTGTCTACACAGATGTCACTCATCCCTTTCCTCTCCGCTTTCCAGCACTTGTGCGTATCCGGTCCACGGAGCAGGCTTCCTTTTGCCGAAAATGAACTTGCCACCTTGCTTCATCGTGACAATGTAGATTCTGGGATTCCTACTGACGTCGACAACCTGTGAGAGCTCCTTCGTGAGCTGCTCCCGAGTTTTATTCGAGAGGAAAGTTGCAACGCTATCACCACACTCCCTGGCATTGTTTTTATCCAGCCAGGCGTAGAGTTGGTCATAGCTTCCACGTAATCCAAGATCATACGAAATCCAATATCTCATTGAACCTCCCAGCCTGGCTAACCTGTCCACAAGGCGTGTACCTAAGACGCTCTGGCTGCCAAAGGCATTCTAGCGATCATCTGTGCACCAAGGCTAGGACGTATTCTCATACGCCCTTCCTCCTTAATCGGCGAACACCGGCACTTCTTCGCGCTTGGCTTGTTTCTTGCGTCCGGGCAGGATCGACATCACCCAATCCTTCAGGTGGTCCATGTAGAGATAGACGACGGGCGTGGTGTAGAGGGTCAAGGCCTGACTGACGATGAGGCCGCCGACGATGGCGACGCCCAAGGGCCGGCGGATTTCCGAACCCACACCCGTTCCCAGCGCCAGCGGTAACGCTCCCAGCATGGCCGCCATGGTGGTCATCATGATTGGCCGGAAGCGAACCAGCCCAGCTTCATAGATGGCTTCCTCGGCGGTCTTGCCGCTGCGCTCAACCTCCAGCGCGAAGTCGATCATCATGATGGCGTTCTTCTTCACGATGCCGATCAGCAGGATGATGCCGATCAGCCCGATGACATCGAGCTGCATGTGGAAGAGCAGCAGCGCCAGAATCGCTCCGGTACCTGCTGAAGGCAGGGTAGAGAGAATCGTGATGGGATGGATGTAGCTCTCGTAGAGCATGCCCAGCACGATGTAGACCGCGAGCAGCGCGGTCAGAATCAGCATTGGTTCCGAGGAGAGCGAATCCTGGAAGGCGGCAGCTGTTCCCTGGAAGCTGCCGTGAATCGACGAGGGCATCCGCATGGCCAATTCAGCGTTGTCGATGGCACGCGTGGCCGTTCCCAGATCGCCGCCCGGCGCGAGATTGAACGAGATGGTCACGCAGGGGAATTGTCCCTGGTGATTGACGGAGAGCGAGGTATTCGCCGGGGCAAAGTGGGCGAAGGCCGACAGCGGCACCTGCGCTCCCGAGCCGGTGATCACGTACACGCTCTTGAGGGCATCGGGAGTGAGTTGATACTTGGGATCGACCTCCATCACCACGTGATACTGGTTCAGGGTCTGGTAGATGGTGGAGATCTGTTCCTGTCCGAAGGCGTCGTAGAGCACAGCATCGATTTGCTTCGCCGTGATGCCCAGCCGCGCCGCGGTGTCGCGATCGATCACCACATTCGCTTCCAGGCCGCTGATCTGCTGATCGCTGTTGACATCCTTGAGTTGAGGAATCTTGTTTAGCTGCGCCGTCAACTTGGGCGCCCACTCGTAAAGCTCGTCCAGATCTTCGCCGGAGAGCGTGTATTGAAACTGCGCGTTCGACTGGCGGCCGCCGATCTGCAAGTCCTGCACCGACTGGAAGTACAACGTTGCCCCGGGAACATGTGCGAGTTTGGGACGCAGGCGGGCGATTACTTTGTCAGCACTGATCTTGCGTTGACTCAGCGGTTTCAGGGTTACGTACATGCGTCCCTGGTTCTGGGCAGCATTGCCGCCGACGAAAGCCAGAACGTTATCCACCGCGGGGTCCTGCTTGACGATGCGGATGAACTCGTTGGTCTTGCCCTTCATGTCGTAGAACGACACATCCTGGTCGCCCATGATGGTGCCCGCCAGGCGGCCCGTGTCCTGTTGCGGGAAGAATCCCTTGGGCACGATAACGTACAGGAAGACATTGAAGAAGACCATGAGGATGGTGAGGGCGAGGATGAGACGGCGATGGCGCAGCACCCAGCCCAGCGATACTTTGTAGCCGCGGTTCATCCAGAAGAAACCGCGCTCGCTCATGCGGTACAAAGCGCCGTGACTGCCGGGATCGTGCGCCTTCAGGAAACGCGCGCACAGCATCGGGCGTCGTGGTCAGCGAAACCACCATGGAGACGGCAATGGCGGCGCTCAAGGTCACGGCAAATTCATGGAAGAGGCGGCCGACCAGTCCGCTCATCAGCAGAATGGGGATGAAGACGGCCATCAGCGAAGTGCTCATGGAGACTACGGTGAAACCGATCTCGCGCGCGCCCAGAATCGCTGCCGCGTGGGGCTTCATGCCGCCTTCGATGTGGCGCATCACGTTTTCCAGCACCACAATGGCATCGTCCACTACGAAGCCGGTGGAGATGGTGAGCGCCATCAGCGACAGGTTATTCAACGAATAGCCGCACAGGTACATCACGCCGAAGGTGCCGACGATGGCCAGCGGCACGGCAACGCTGGGAATCAAAGTGGCGCGCACTTCGCGCAGAAAGACGAAGACCACCAGCACCACGAGAATGACGGAGATGATGAGCGTGCGCTGCAACGTCATTCACGGAAGCGCGGACGGTGGTGGTGCGGTCAAGGCCGATATCGAGATTGATGCTGGGCGGCAGCGAAGCCTTCAGGAATGGGAGCGCCGCGATGACGCGGTCGGCGGTGGCGATAACGTTCGCGCCGGGCTGGCGGAAGATCACGATCAGCACGCTGGGCTTGCCGTTGAAGCTGCCCGCGTTGTAGATGTTGGAATACGAATCCTGAACGTCGGCCACGTCGCTGAGGCGGACGGGTGCGCCGTTCTTGTAGGCGATGACCAGGTTCCTGTAGTCCTTCGCCTTCATGAGCTGATCGTTGGCGCGAATCATCCACATCTTGCCGCCATCGTCCAATGCGCCCTTGGCCTGATTGGCGTTCTGCGCGGCGACGGCGCTGCGCAGCGTCTCCAGCCCCACGCCCATGTTGTTCAGGCATCTGGGGATTCGCCTCGATACGTACGGCGGGCTGCGACGATCCCCACACAAAGACCTGGCCCACGCCATCGACCTGCGACAGCTTCTGCCCCATGACGGAGTCGGCGGCGTCGTACATCTGGTCCTGGGTCATGGCGTCGGAGGTCATCACCAGGATGATCACCGGAGCGTCGGCAGGATTGATCTTGCGATAGGTGGGATTGCTGGGCAAAGCCGGCGGCAGATAATTGCGGGCCGCGTTGATGGCGGCCTGGACATCGCGGGCGGCCGCGTCGATGTTGCGGTCGAGATCGAACTGCATGGTGATGCCGGTGGAGCCCAGCATGCTGGTCGAAGTCATCTGGTTGATGCCCGCGATGCGGCCGAATTGCCGCTCCAGAGGCGTTGCCACCGCCGATGCCATGGTCTCCGGACTGGCGCCGGGCAGCGACGCGCCCACCGAGATGACCGGGAAGTCGATCTGCGGCAAGCGGCGCCACCGGAAGCTGCGTGTAGGCCAGCGCGCCCGCCAACAGCAGGGCAAAGGTCAGCAGCGAAGTAGCGACCGGCCGCGCGATGGCTGGAGCGGAGACGTTCATAACAAATGCATTTTCACCACGGAATCACGGAACACACGGAAGGAATTCAACAAAAATCGATTCTGTGCCCTCCGCGCACCCATGGTGAAACTTAATCCCCCACCGCCCCTGTTGGACAATGGCAACGTCAGCTGGAGCCGAGACGTTCATAACAAATTCATTTTCACAGCGCAATCACAGAACACACGGAATTGATTCTTCTTGAATTCATTCCGTGCCTTTCGTGTTTCCGTGGTGAAGACTTAATCTCCAATGGCCTCCGCCGGTTTGGGCGCACGCAGGTGTCGCAAAGCCACGGCCAGCCGGTCAAACCACACATAGACGACCGGCGTGGTAAACAGAGTCAGCAACTGGCTGATCAGCAATCCGCCGATGATGGTAATACCCAGCGGACGCCGCAGCTCGGAGCCGGTGCCGGAGCCCAGCGCCAGTGGGAGCGCGCCGAACAAGGCGGCAAAGGTCGTCATCATGATGGGACGGAAGCGCAGCAGGCAAGCTTCGTAGATCGCCTCCACCGCCGGCTTCCCTTCCTTGCGCTCCGCCTCCAGGGCGAAGTCGATCATCATGATGGCGTTCTTCTTCACGATACCGATCAGCAGGATGATTCCGATCAGGGCCATCACGCTGAGGTCCATGTGGAATAGCGTCAGCGCCAGAATTGCGCCCACACCGGCCGACGGCAGCGTGGAAAGAATCGTGATGGGGTGAATGTAGCTCTCATACAGCACGCCGAGCACGATGTACACGGTGACGATGGCCGCCAGAATCAGCCAGCCTTCATTGGCCAGCGACGCCTGGAAGGCGCGCGCCGTCCCTTGAAATGCCAGCTGGATGCTGGGCGGCAAGCCCAGATCGGCGGCCGTCTGCTGAATCGCTTTTACGGCATCGCCCAGCGAAGCGTCCTTGCCCAGGTTGAACGAGATGGTGACCGCCGGGAATTGGCCCTGATGGTTGATGGTCAGCGGCCCCGTCGTGGTTTCCCAGTGCGCGATGGCGCTCAGCGGCACCTGGCCGGTACTTGCGGCAAAAGAATTTGAGCTTGAAGTCAGATTTACCGGAGTGCCGACGATGGCCGTGTTTCCCGATGAGGCCGGAGTCTGCGCGCTACCGGCGGGCACATAAATGTCCTTCAGCGCATCGGGATCGGTGCTGAATGTCGGGTCCACTTCCAGCACCACGTGGTACTGGTTCAGCTGGGTGAACATGATCGAGATCAGGCGCTGGCCGAAGGCGTCGTACAGCGTGTTGTCGATGGCGCTGGCCGTGACGCCCATACGCGAAGCGGTGTCGCGATCGATGACCAGCGTGGCCTGCGCCGCCTGGTTCTGCTGATCGGTGGCCACATCGCGCAGCTCCGGCACCTGCTTCAGCTTGTCCATCATCTTGGCGGTCCAGCTCCGCAGCTCCTTGGCGTCGGCGTCCTCCAGCGTGAACTGGTATTGCGTGCGGCTGACGCGGTCTTCCACCGTCAGGTCCTGCACCGGCTGCATGTAGAGGGTGATGCCTTCCACGCCGGCGATTTCCTGCTGCAGGCGCTTCATGATCGCAGTTACGTCGTCGTCGCGGTCGTCGCGCGGCTTCAGATTGATCTGCACCCGGCCGCTGTTAGGCGTGGTGTTGGTACCGTCAACGCCGATGAAGGACGACAGGCTGACTACGTCCTTGTCCTTGAGGATGGCGGCGGCCAGCGCCTGCTGCCGTTTGGACATGGCCGCAAACGAAATGCTTTCCGGCGCATCCGAGATGCCCATGATCACGCCGGTGTCCTGCACCGGGAAAAAGCCCTTGGGCACTACGATGTACAGGTAGATGGTCGCGACCAGCGTGCCGATGGTCACCAGCAGCGTCGCGGTCTGATGATTGAGGACGAACTTTACCCCGCGCCCGTAAAACGCAATGGTGTTGTTGAAGACGCGTTCTGACCAGTCATACAACCGGCTGTGCTTCTCCTGGTCCTTTTGCCGCAGCAGCAGGGAGCACATCATCGGCGTCAGGGTCAGAGAGATGATCGCCGAAAGCAGGATGGTGACGCTGAGGGTGACGGCGAACTCGCGGAAGAGCCGGCCGACGATGTCGCCCATGAAGAGCAACGGAATCAGCACCGCGATCAGCGACACGGTCAAGCGACACGATGGTGAAGCCGATCTGGCCGGCGCCGCGCAAGGCGGCCTCCAGCGGCGTGTGACCCTCCTCGATGTAGCGATCGATGTTCTCGATCATCACGATGGCGTCGTCCACCACGAAGCCGGTGGAAATGGTGAGCGCCATCAGGGAGAGGTTGTCCAGCGAATAGCCCAGCAGGTACATCACCGCAAAGGTGCCGACAATCGACAGCGGCACGGTAATGCTGGGAATGATGGTCGCGGCCAGGGTGCGCAGGAACAGGAAGATGACCATCACCACCAGCGCGACGGTCAGCATCATCTCGAACTGCACGTCCTTGACGCTGGCGCGGATGGTGTTGGTGCGGTCGGTCAGGACCGTGACTTTGACCGAAGCCGGCAGATTGGCCTGTAGCTGTTTCAGCCGCAGCTTGATGCTGTCCGCGACCTTGATGATGTTGGCCCCGGGCTGGCGCTGGATGTTCAGGATCACCGCCGGCGTGGTGTTCATCCAGGCCGCCTGGTTTTCGTCTTCCGGGCCCATCACCACCGAGGCCACATCGGACAAGCGCACGGGATTGCCGTTCTTGTAGGCGACCACGGCGTCCGCGTAGTCCTTCGGATTGAGCAGCTGGTCGTTGGCGCCGATGGTGAAGGACTGCCGGTTGTCCTGGAGCTGGCCCTTGGCCTGATCGATGTTGATCTGGCCGATGACCGTGCGCAGTTGCTCCAGGCTCATGCCGTAGGAGGCCAGCGCCGTCGGGTTGGCCATGAATGCGCACCGCCGGCTTCTGCCCGCCGCTGATGCTGACCAGTCCAACGCCCGGAAGCTGCGAAATCTTTTGCGCGAAGGTCGTGTCGGCCAGGTCCTCAACCTGCGGCAGCGGCATGCTGTCCGAGGTCATCGCCAGAGTCAGAATGGGAGCGTCGGCAGGATTGACCTTGCTGTAAATCGGCGGGGTGGGCAGATCGTTGGGAAGATAGGTCTGCGCGGCATTGATCGCCGCCTGCACTTCCTGCTCGGCAACGTCGATGTTCTCTTCCAGATTGAACTGCAGCGTGATGACCGAGGCTCCGAAGGAGCTGCTCGAGGTCATCTGGCTCAGGCCGGGAAGCTCGCCGAACTGACGCTCCAGCGGTGCGGTAATCGACGAGGCGGTAACGTCCGGACTGGCGCCGGGATAAAACGTGACAATCTGGATGGTCGGGTAATCCACCTGCGGCAGAGCGGAGATAGGCAGCTGACGGTAGGCCACAATGCCCACCAGCAGCAGTCCCACCATCAACAGCGACGTCGCGATGGGCCGAAGAATGAACGGCCGCGAAATACTCATGTCTGCGATCCGATGTTGCCGCGAGTCGAGGTCCCGCCATTCCTTTGATGGGCCGGGGCTTGTGGAGCAACCTTCATGCCCGCCTGCAATTTCTCCTGACCGTCGGTCACTACCCGGTCGCCGGCCTGCAAGCCTGATGAAATCACCACCGTGGTTCCCTGGGTGAGGGCCAACCTGGACGGTGCGCATCTGCACGGTATTATTGCTATCGACTACGTAGGTGTAAGTGCCATCGGGCCCGCGGTTCATGGCGCTGGCGGGCGCGGTAATGGCGTCCTTGCGTTTCTCCAGCAGCAGGTGAGCATTGACGAACTGGTTCGGCCACAGCGCGTTGTCTGCGTTGTCGAACGTCGCCTTCAGTTGCACCGTTCCGGTCGTCTGATCGATCTGGTTGTTGATGGTGAGCAGCGTGCCCGTAGCCAGCTTCGTCTGGTCATCGCGGCTGTAGGCATCGACCTCCAGCGTGCCCTGCTGCATACGCTGCGCCACTTCCTGCAACTGGTCTTCTGGAATGGTAAAGACCAGCGATATCGGCTGGAGTTGGGTGATGACGATCATGGCGGTGCCGCCGGCCGCAGTAACGTAATTGCCGGGATCAACCAGGCGCAATCCAACTCTGCCCGGGCACAGGCGACTTGATGTAGCAGTAAGTCAGGTTCAGCTTGGCGTTGTCGATGGCAGCTTTGTCGGCCGCGATGGTGCCTTCGTAGGTTCCGAAAGACGCTTCCAGCGTATCCAGGTCCTGCTTGGCGATGACGCCCTGCTCATAAAGAACTTTGTTGCGCTCATACTGCGCCTTGGCGTTGGTCAGCTGGGCTTCGTCCTTTTGCAGATTGGCCTCGGCCTGGGCCAGCGCCACCTGGTAAGGCCGGGGATCGATCACGATCAGCAGTTCTCCCGCTTTGACGTCCTGGCCTTCGCGAAAATTCACCTGCATGATCTGGCCATCAATGCGCGTCTTCAAAGAAACCGTATTCAGTGCCTGCACCGAACCCAGGCCGGTAATGTAGACGTTGAAATCGCCCTGTTTTACGGTGCCACGCCGACCGGTACTGCCGGTGGCGGCGCATTGGCCTTTGCGCTCTTGGTGCGGACTGCGAACTGCAGCCGGCCAGCACGGCGCAAATGGCGATGCCGTCGCCGCTCCCAGGCAGGACGCCCCAGAAGGCGCGACCTCCCCGCTTTCCGAGACCAAGAACTGCCCCTGTCTTCAAGAACTCCTCCTCGCCAGCACATCCGACGCACGCCCGCCCGAAGCGTTACCGCAGCTCATCCGATAACAACGGGTTGCAAATCAGATTCGCAGGCCGGGTTATGTCAGGGCACGACTTCCGTTGTGCCGTTGAGTCCTTCCGTGATGACAGCTTTAGCCGCTGCGGGGCAGGGGCTAAAGCCTCATATTGTTCTAATGCTCCACGGCACGGCTGAAAGAGCTGCCCTGAGCGCAGCGAAGCGGTGCCGCTGACTCGAACCGAACTCGATGACTCACGTAACTGCAACCTGGCGCATTGGTTGCAGTACTATTACATCACCAATATTAGACCGGACGGAGCACGCCATCGCAGTTAAGAGTAAGTGAAGGAAGGTTAAGAAGTGTGAACCCTGACAAGCACATCTCGAAACAATTCTTCACCGCACGGGCGACGCGGAAAAGGCAAAATAAATGCGGTGAATCGCCTGCTCATCGTCGACGACGACCACGCCCTGGTCAACCTGCTGAAGCGCTTCCTGGAGGGCGAAGGTTTCCGCGTGGACGCCGCCTATGACCACGCTTCCGGCTTGAGCGCCGCACTCTCCAGCGAGCACGAACTCGATCATTCTGGATGTGATGCTGCCCGGCGGCTCAGGGTTCGAACTTTTGAAGGCGCTGCGCCAGCAGTCGTCCGTTCCCGTGCTTCTGCTGACCGCTCGTGGCGAGGCGGTCGATCGCATCCTTGGACTGGAGATCGGCGCCGACGACTATCTCGCCAAGCCTTTCGATCCTCGCGAGCTGGTGGCCAGAGTTCGCGCCATCTTTCGCCGCACCCGCGAGCCCGCGCCCGCAGCCGCGCACAACGAGCATGACGAGATCCTGTCGGTGGGCGGCATCAGCATGTCGCTGGCTACCCGCACCGTCACCTGCCGGGAAACGCCGGTCGATCTGACCTCGGTCGAGTTCAACGTGCTGGAACTTCTGCTGCGTCATGCCGGCAGCGTCGTCACCCGCGAGCAGATTGCGGAAGTGGCGCTGGGCCGCCCGCTGAATGCCTTCGATCGCAGCGTCGACGTGCACGTCAGCCGCTTGCGCAAGAAGCTGGGTGGTTGTCCCACGGCCGAGGACCTCATCCGGCCCATCCGCGGCGTCGGCTACTTCCTCGCCGCCGAAACCCCGGAGAAGAGCCGGGTATGAACCGCCGTCTGTTCTGGAAGATCTTTCTGCCCTTCTGGGTGGCGCAGGCGATTTTGCTGGGCGCGCTGTATCTTCGCGTTCACTACCGCATCTCCTCCGAGCATCCCTGGTGGATCCAGCCCGAACGCCGCGAAATGCCGGTGCTGGCCTCGCTGGCCGCGCAACGTTTTGAGCAGGCTGGCCCGGCCGGGTGTGGCCCAGACTGCTGGATGGTCTTTCGCTGCCGCACCGCTCGCGCTTCTGGCTGCTCGATGGCAGCGGGAACGAGCTTACCGGCCGCATCGTTCCCGACCGCATTCTGCGGGCCGCCGCAGCCGCCGACCGGCAGGAAGGCTTATACCATTCCTACGAAGCCAACGTGCTGGCTGCGCGGGTGACCACGGACCGCGGGCAGTATCTGCTGATCGCCGAACTCACTCCGCCGCCGCTGTCGGAACGCATTCCCGGCGACCTGCTCTGGACGCTGAAGCTGGGAACGATTTTCTCGGCCATCATTTGCTTCTTGATCGCGCACTATCTCACCAAGCCGATCGAGCGCATGCGCGATGCTACTCACGAACTGGCGCGCGGCAATCTCGACATCCGCGCCGGCGAAAACCTGGGCAATCGCCAGGACGAAATTGCCGAACTGGTGCGCGACTTCGACACCATGGCCGGCGAACTGCGTAACCAGATCCAGAGCGAACGCAACCTGCTGAGCGGCGTCTCGCACGAACTGCGCTCGCCCATCGCGCGCATCCGGCTGGCGCTCACGCTGGCGCGCGACGCCGACGATCCGGAGCGCGTCGAGATGCTCGACCGTATCGAACAGGACACCATTCAGCTCGATTCCATGCTGGAACGGATTCTGACGGTCGCGCGGCTGGAAAGCGGACAGCAGAAGCCGAAGTTCGAGCCTCTGTCGCTCAACGATGTCATGGATGACGTGTTGCACGACGCCAATTTCGAAGCCGCCGCAACCGGAGCCACCATCAACTACCAGAACAGCGGCGAGATCAAAGTGAACGGCGATGCCGGCCTGCTGCGCAGCGCCATCGAGAACATCGTGCGCAACGCCGTCTTCTACTCCGGCCAGGGTGGCAAAATCGACGTCAGCCTCGAAAAGACGAACGGCGCGGCTGTGATTTCCGTTCGCGACAACGGGCCGGGCGTTCCGGAGAATGCGCTGCCATGCTCTTCAAGCCGTTCTATCGAGTTGACGATTCGCGCGGGACCAACACTGGCGGCATGGGACTGGGGCTGGCGATCGTGCGCAATGCCGCAGCCATCCACGGCGGCAGCGTGTCGGCAAAAAATGTGTCGCCGCATGGACTCGAAGTCGAACTGCGGTTGCCGATGACGCCTACGCCCGCCGGCAGGCGCAGCAGCGGAGAAGTTAAGCTGGCGCAGGTGTAGAAAGACGCTCTTTCGCGTTTCGCTCTTCGCTCTTCGCTTTTCGTTCTTCACTTTCTCCCCTGACGTGTCATCCCGACCGAGGAGCGCAGCGACGAGTGGAGGGACCTGCTGTTTTTCGCTCTTCGCTCTTCGCTCTTCGCTCTCTTTCGCTCTTCGCTTTCGCTCTCGCTCGTCTTCACTTTCTCCCCTGATGTGTCATCCCGACCGAGGAGCGCAGCGACGAGTGGAGGGACCTGCTGCTCTTCGCTCTTCGCCAGAATTGTCATCCCGGGCGGAGCCGAGGGGTCTGCGGTTCACTCTTCGTATCGGGTAGAGCCGGCCTTCAGAGACTGTGTCACGACCTGGTGTCGCCGCTCCGCGGCTCACTTGTTGTCCCACTTGGAGCGCGGGCTTACGCCCACGCCTAACACAAATGCCGCCGCTTCGCGGCTGAATGAGCCGGATTTCTTAGTGTTTGTTCCACCGCGGAATATGATTTCCGGTCGTGACACAGTCTCTTCAGGCCGGCGTCTAAGCACGGCCTCACCAAGCCCGGGGCTGCGGTGGTCATCTGATGACCACCGCAGCCGGCAGTTTATCTCAGCGGGACGAACGCAGCGCTGAAGCGCCGCTCTACCCATAGGCCCCGCACTGACATCCCCTTCGCTCGCGTGATAGCTTATCCCTTCCGAAAGGGCCCCATGTTTACCAACGATCTCCTGAACAACAAACGCATTCTAATCACCGGCGGCGGTACCGGCCTGGGCCGCGCCATGGCCGAACGATTTCTCCAACTCGGCGCAGCGGTTTACATCTGCGGACGCAGGCTTGAAGTTGTGCAGAAAACCGCCGCGGAACTTTCCGCCTCGACCGGAGGCCACATTGAAGGCTTGGCTTGCGACGTGCGTTACCCCGAGGACGTCGAGTCGCTGATCGAGAAAGTGTGGGCTGCCGGTCCGCTCGACGTGCTGGTAAACAACGCCGCTGGTAATTTCCTGGCAAAGACGGAAGAGCTTTCGCCGAACGCTTTCGATGCCGTCATCGGCATCGTGCTGAAAGGCTCCGTCAACATGACCTTGGCATGCGGACGGCGCTGGCTCAAGGAGCAGCACAAAGCCGTGGTCTTGAGCATCGCGACCACCTACGCCGACACCGGATCGGCCTACGTGGTTCCCAGCGCGGTGGCGAAAGCCGGGGTGGCGGCGCTGACGCGCAGCCTCGCCGTCGAGTGGGGCGGCCGCGGCGTTCGCTTTGTCGCCATCGCTCCCGGAGCGATCCGCACCGAAGGCGCTTTCTCGCGTCTGCTGCCCACGCCCGAGCTGGAAAAGGCGCTGCTCGAACACAACCCGCTGCACCGCTTTGGAACTCTGGACGAGATCGGGAACCTGGCCGCATTTCTCATCAGCGATCAGGCGGGTTACATCAATGGCGAGATGGTATACATGGATGGAGGGGAGATGTTGGCCGGCTCCAGCAGCTTCAGCATGATTGGACGCCGCCTGCCCGACTCGGCCTGGCAAATCATGAAGCCGAAAAAGGGGTAGCGGAGAATTACTTCGAGATTATGGGTGGAGCACGCCTTCAGGCGTGCATTAAGGACGCAACAGGAAGTCTGCGCCTTAGCGCCTGAGGTAACGCTTCCGTTACCTCAGCGGCTAAAGCCGACTATTGGGGGCTTGAACTGCACCGCTGAAGCAGTGCTCCACCCGGTTGGCGAATGTGCAGTGTGCCAAGAAAAGTCTTCCGGCGCGACGATATTGTGACGATAACATTGAACTCATGAGCGAAAAGATCGCCATCTCCGATCTCGGCCCACGCGAATTCCGCTCGCCGCTGCGCTTGGACGCCCTTGGTTCCATCGAAAGCACCTTCATTCACGATGGAATGTATTACCGCCATCCCTTCGAGAGCGATGGCCAGCTCTTCGAACGCGCCGGTCCGCGCGAGCACCTCTTCTTCGAGCCCGCCAAGACCAAGGTCGCGATCGTGACCTGCGGCGGTCTGTGTCCCGGCCTGAACAACGTCATCCGCTCCGTCTACGTCCAGCTGCATTACCACTACGGCGTGCCCGCGGTGATGGGAGTTCGCTACGGCTATTCCGGCTTCTCGTCGGAAACGTCCAAGGCGCCGATGTGGCTGAACGCCGAGATCGTCAACAACATTCACCAGTTCGGCGGCACGCTGCTGGGCACCTCGCGCGGCCCGGTCAGCGCCGACATCATCGTCGATTTCCTGGAGCAGCGCGGCATCAACGTGCTGTTCACCGTTGGGCGGCGACGGCACCCAACGCGGCGCGCACGACGTGGTCACGGAAATCCAGCGGCGCAAGCTGAAGATCTCGATGATTGGAATTCCCAAGACCATCGACGACGATGTGCAGTATGTGAACCGCTCGTTCGGCTACTTCACGGCGATCGAGAAGGCCAAGGACGTCATCGACTCAGCCCACGTGGAAGCGCACTGCGTGCACAACGGCATCAGCATCGTGAAGGTGATGGGACGCGACTCGGGCTTCATCGCCGCCGGCGCGACGCTGGCCAGCCAGGAAGTCAACTTCACCCTGGTTCCCGAGGTGCCGTTTCAAGCTGGAGGGCGAGAGCGGACTGCTGGCCGCTGCTGCATCGCCGCCTGCTGGAGCGGCGGCATGCGGTCATCGTGGTCGCCGAAGGCGCGGGGCAGCACCTGATGCCGCCGGCGGAGAAGCGCGACGCTTCCGGCAATCTGCTGCATCGCGATATCGGGACGTTTCTGCGCGACAAGATTCGCGATCACTTCCAGACGCAGCGCTTTCCGGTGGTCATTCGCTACTTCGATCCCAGCTACTACATTCGCAGCGTGCCGGCGTCCACCGTCGATTCGGTGCTGTGCGATTCCTTCGCGCGTCACGCGGTCCATGCCGCCATGGCGGGCAAGACCGACATGATCGTCGGCCTGCAGCATGGCGCGTTCATCCACGTGCCCATCCCGATGGCGACCACGCAGCGCAAACGGCTCTCCAGCGAAGAGTGGGCGTCGGTGGTGACGGCGACCGGGCAGCCGGACCTGGGCTAGACCAGCGCGGCGAATTTCTGTTGCCCAACGTGGTTCTTTTCGCCTTGGCGGAGGCTGACGGTCTGCGGTTCGCGGCTATAATTTCTGCCATGAAAAAGGCTGTTGCCGCTGCTTCTCATCATGATGGTCGTGATCGCCGTGCCGGCTTTCGCGAGCCATCACCATCACCACAGTAATCACCATCACCACTCCAGTCACCACCATTCGCATCACACAAATTGAAGAACGGTCGCGAGCTGTAGGCGACGAACCGTGAGAATCGGGCCGGCATCGCGCTGGCCCGATTGCATTTGCGAAAGAACTACTGTTCCAGGTGGGCGACGCTACTCCGGCCGGATGCCGATGACCGCCATCATGCGGCCGGTCTTGCCGAACTCGGCGCGGTGCGAGAAGAAGCGCGCGGTGTCGCACGCGGTGCAGCCGTCAATCACGCTGATGTGCTCCTCACGCAGGCCAGCGTCTTGCAGTTGACGCCGATTCGCTTCCACCAGGTCAAGATGAATTTCCGGCCCAAGATCGCCGTGTCCCGGCGCGCGCTGGTTCAGGAACAGCAGCGGATAGCGCACATGAATGGCGTTGGAGTCGAAGACCTCTTCGAAGAGATCGCCGGCATAGGAGAATTGCGATTCGAACTCGGCGCGCACCTCGGGGCCAACCTGATAACAGCAGCGCCGGATCGAGGGACCGATCGCCGCGCGCAGATCGCGGGGCAAGCTGCCGAACTGGCGCCGCATCTCGCCTACACCTTTCTCCACGATGCGCGCCACCGTTCCGCGCCATCCCGCATGGAATGCGCCTACGACGCGCCGCTTGATGTCGGCCACCAGCACGGGAACGCAGTCGGCGGTTTTGATCGCCAGCAGCAGCGCTGGGGCGTTGGTGATCAAGCGCGTCGCCAGCTAGCGGCTTCAGCGTCGCCGCGTCTATGCGATGCACGATCGCGGAATGAATCTGCTTCACCTGGACGAGCGGCCAGGCGTCGCCGTTTGCGTCGATCGCACGTCAGTGCAGTCAGAAACGCTCGGCGATTGTGCTCGACGTTGATTTTGGTGTCGTGCGACGTGAGTCCGAGATTCAGTGTCTTGCCGCCGTAGCATGTCGAAATGCCGCCTTGCCGCGTGCTGAAGCCGTGCACCAGCCACGACGCTGATGCGAAACTAGGCGCCTGCGAGGAATATCGAGGGTGTTGGCAACGGCGCGAGGCCGGCGAACTGGGGTTGATTCAGGTTTGCGGCGGAGACAGGCACAATTCGATTCTAGCCGAAGGCCAACGAATCATCGCGGCGGCTACAATCAAATGCTCCGATGCTGCTGTACTACATCACCGACCGCAAAGCATTCGCCGGAGGCCGCAGACCAGCGCACCGCGTTGCTGCGAAGGATTGCCGACGCCGCTGGCGCAGGAGTCGATTACATCCAGCTGCGCGAGAAGGAACTTGGCTCGCGTGAACTCGAACATCTGGCGCGCGAAGCAGTACGCGCCGTGCGCGACAACTCGGCGACACCAAGCTGCTGATCAACGGCCGCGCCGATGTCGCGCTGGCCTGCGGCGCCGACGGCGTACATCTGCCGTCCGGCGAGCTTGCTGCGTCCGAGATTCGCGCGCTATGGATGAAATGCTGCGATCGCGAGCCGGTCATCGGCGTTTCTGCTCACTCGTTAGCCGATGTGCGCGAGGCCAAAGCGCACGGCGCAGATTTCGCGGTGCTCGCGCCGATCTTCGAGAAGGTGCAGACCGATGTGAAAGGAATTGGCCTGGATGCGCTGCGCGAGGCATGCTCGCAGCACGCGCGAGCGAGGGAGATGTCTACGGCACGCCGATTTCGCCGTGCTGGCGCTGGGCGGAGTCAATCTCGCGAATGCTCGCGCTTGTCTTGCAGCCGGCGCAGCCGGATTGGCCGGAATCCGGCTGTTCCAGAGCGGCGATCTCGTGGAAACGGTGCGGCGGTTGCGAGAGTTGTAAGATTTTCTGAGCAGATACGTCCGGCCTGGACTGCTACTCCCGTTCCGCGTCCCGCGCCAGCGACTTCAGCAGCATGTTGATCAGCGCAAGCACAATCGCTCCCCAAAACGCCGGCCAGAAGCCGCGCACCACAAAATCCGGCGACAGCAGCGCCGAGGCAAACATCAGCATGAGAGCGTTGATCACCAGCCAGAAGATGCCGAGCGTAAGAATGCTCAGCGGGAAAGTGATGATCTTCAGGAACAGGCCGAGGGTGGCGTTCACCAGGCCAATCACCACCGCCGCGATCAGCGCAGCCATGAAGCCACGCACATGAAATCCCGGCACCAGGTGCGAAACGATCAGCAAGCTGATCGCGCTCAACAACCAGTTCAGCAACAGACGCATGTTGTTCCTTTCAGCGCAGGCAGAATTCTACTGATTAACCGCACGAGCATACCGCCTTGCCACGGCTAAGCGCCGGCACTCGACTCCTCACGATTTCGGCGCGGTCATGGCTCGTTCCAGAGTTTCCCGAATGAATCGAGTATAGGGAATGCCGCGCGCCTTGGCCCTTGCCTTCAGGGCCGCCAGCAAACCACTCGGTATCCGCATGTTGATCTGTTCGTCCTTCTTCTCAAATTCAAAGCGCGCAGGTTTGAACTGCGAGAAATCCAGGTCCGACAGATCTCGCGCAAGAAACGCTTCCGCTTGCTTATCGGTCTTGAGCCTTGGCACTTTCCTTTTCATAGGCGGCGACCTCCTCCGCATGCATGTAGCGGGCTGACACGGGGCGAACGAGCAGCCGATCGTCCTGGTTCCGAATCGTAAACGCTACAAACAATGGACGCCCGATCCCGGTGCGTCCTACGGCAATCATGCGGTCCTCATAGTGCGAGTGTTTCGGATCCGGCGCGATGCGGAGATCGCCGCGGAACAACGCCTCGATCTGCGCAATGGTTACGCCGTGCTTTTGGCACTTCGCGCGCTTGCCATGGTCCCAGTCAAATCCCTGCAACGCGCAAAGTTATCATAGCACGCCGCTACACAAATGTATATACAAATGTAATACTCAACCCGACATAGCCCGCCCTCAGATGCGCTTCCAGCACCGCCTTCAGATATTTCCAGAAAGCCATCCACCGACGATATCTCCACGCGCTCGTCGGGGCTGTGCGGACCCACGATGGTCGGCCCGAACGAGACCATCTGCATTCCGGGATACTTCTCGCCGATGACGCCGCACTCCAGGCCGGCATGCATGGCGATCAGCTTGGCGGGATGCCCGAAGACCTTCTCGTGCACCGATTGCAACTTGCGAACGATGTCGCTGGTGGGCTCCGGCTTCCAGCCGGGATAGCTGCCGGTATATTCCGTCTCGAATCCGGCCAGGCGGCAGGCGGTCGCGACCATGCGCGCCGCGGCATCTTTGCTGGCCGCAATGGCGCTGCGCTGGCTGGTGACAATCTCGATCACATCGCCCTTGATGGCCACCGTCGCCAGATTGGTGGAGTTCTGCACCAGCTCGGGCACATCGGGACTCATCGCCAGAATGCCGTGATGCAGGCTGGCCAGCAGGTCGACCGTCGCCTTCGCGTCCTTGGCATCGATCACTTTCTCCGGACGCATAACTTTCTCAACCGTGATCTGCAAGTCCGGATCGAAGCCGCCGAGATCGGCTTTGTAATCCGGCTTCCAGCGTGGCGACCAGCGCCTTCAGTTCCTTTTCGCGAGCGGCATCGAGCAAGATCGTCGCCGAAGCTTCGCGCGGAATCGCATTCTGCGCGCTGCCGCCGGTCAGATCGGCAATCTCCACCGGCAGGCGCTCCATCAGGCTCTGCAAGGTGCCGCCCAGAATCCGCAGCGCATTGCCGCGTCCCTGATGGATGTCGACACCCGAGTGGCCGCCTTTCAGCCCGAAGACCTTGATGCGCCAGCCGGTATCGCCCTTGGCCGGACGCAGGGTAACTTTCCGGCGCGCCGTGGTCTTCACGCCGCCGGCGCAGCCGATGCAGATCGTGTCCTTCTCTTCGTTGTCGAGGTTCAGGAAGTATTTCGACTTCAGCATTCCGCCGGGAAATTCCGCCGCGCCGGTCAGCCCGGTCTCCTCGTCGATGGTGAAGACAAACTCCAGCGGGCCATGCGCGATGTCGGTGCTCTCCATCACGGCGAGCGCAGCCGCCACGCCGACGCCGTTGTCCGCGCCCAGCGTGGTGCCTTCCGCCTTCAGCCAGTCGCCGTCGCGCCGAATCTTGATGGGATCGGTGTCGAAGTTGTGCGGCGTGCCTTCATTCTTCTCGCACACCATGTCGAGATGTCCCTGCAACAGGGCCATGGGCGCGGCTTCGCGGCCAGGATGGGCCGGCTTGCGGACCACGGTGTTGCCAACTTTGTCGTGGACGGCTTCCAGCTTGTGCTTCGCCGCAATCGACAGCACGTAGTCGCGGGCGGCGGCTTCTTTTGTCGAGGCGCGAGGAATCGCCGCCAGGGCATCGAAATGCTTCCAAACTTGCTTCGGTTCCAGATCTGCAAGTGCAGGTGTCATCACACGCTCCAGTAGTGCACCCCAATCGTACCGCGCCGGGGCGAGGCTGACGAGTGGCGGCGATTCCCATTCCGAAACTTGGGTTCCGATTTGCGCCGTTAACTGTTGTTCGCCAGCCAGAACTTGCGCTAACGTCAATTTGGATAGCTTCAGCACAGGTAGGCTGCGCTACGAGTCGGCATCGGCCCATCCCCGCCGGTGCGATCGTAATGTTATTGCTTCAATCTCCCTTCCGCCGCCGGATGGAAGCATCGGCAGCCAATCCCAGACCCTCCCGAGATCGTTTGTGGCGTGAACGACGCGCCGGTTTCATGTGACCGTGCTGGCGTTGAGCGTACAGGCTGTGCGAACGGAGGTCAGCAAGGATCATGAAGGGGACATACGGAGAGTCAATGCGACAGAGAACCGTAATCACCGGCCTTTGTCCTGCTGACCGCTTCCCTCCCGACCGCGGCGCAAACTCTCGTCACTACGCGTAACGGTGGGAGCCTATCCCGTCGCCATCGCGGCGAACCCCACAACCAACAAGATTTACGTCGTCAACCAGAACAGCAATAACATGACCGTCATCGACGGAGCGACCTACAACACCAACACGGTGTTGACCGGTAACGCTCCCGACGCAGTAGCGGTCAACGCCGCGACCAACAAGATCTATGTTGCCAACGGGGGCAGCGCCAGCGTTACCGTTATCGATGGCGCGACCAACAGGACCACCACGGTCTGCGGTCGGCGATTATCCCTGTCGCGCGTTGCGGTGAACGCGGTCACCAACAAGATTTACGTCGCCAACTACGCGTCCAACAATGTAACGGTCATCGATGGCGCGACCGAATCAGACCACAACTGCCAGCGCCGGAAGCAACCCTTTTGCCCTGGCCGTTAATCCCACCACCAACAAGATTTATGTCGCCGATTGCGGCAGCAACGACGTGGCCATCATCGACGGTGCAACCAACCTGACCACGATGGTCGCAGCGGGAATTTATCCCCGGGCGGTCGCGGTCGACCCGTTCGCCAACAAGATTTATGTAGTCAACTACAGTTCCGGCAATGTCTCGGCGATTGACGGGGTCACGAATCTTGTCACCACCGGTTGCGACCGGAACATATCCCACCGCCGTGGCCGTCAACCCGATTACGGGCCAAGCCTACGTAACGAATAGCGGCAGCGGCACGACGACCGTAATTGACGAAACGACACTGGCCACTACTACCGTTGTCGCCGGCAGTTCCCCGACGGCAATCGATGTCGACCTGATGACCAACAAGGTCTACCTCACCAACGCTATCTGGGACGGCACGGTAACCATGATCGACGGGGCCAACGATTCCACCACGCCGGTTTCGCTGGGGAGCGGCACCTGGCCGAGTGCGATCGCCGTCGATCCACTAACCAACGTCAGTTTACGTGGCCGATCCCGAGGCCAATAGCGTCTCCATCGTTGCCGGAGCAAGTTCAGCCGCCGTGCAGTTCTTCCCCGTCACACCTTGCCGGGTCGCCGATACCCGGCAGACCAATGGCCCGTTTGGCGGACCCTCTTTCGGCATTGGGAGCTCACGCAGCTTCGCCGTTCCGCAGAGCAGCTGCCACATCCCGAGTGCAGCCGTCGCTTACTCGCTGAACGTAACCGTGGTGCCCTTGCAAGGCGCGCTGGAATATCTCACCATCTGGCCCACGGGACTGCCCCAGCCCGTGGTTTCAACCCTCAATTCGCTCGACGGGCGAGTCAAGGCCAATGCGGCGATTGTTCCTGCCGGCGCAAGCGGAGCGGTCAGCGTCTATACGACCGACTCCACCAATGTGATCCTGGATATCAACGGATACTTTCAGCCCCCAGCCGGCAGCACGCTGCAGTTTTATCCGCTGGCGCCATGCCGCGTGGTGGACACTCGCAATGCAGGGGGAGAATTGGGCGGCCCGCCATTACAAGGCGGGCAGGAGCGCGACTTTCCGGTCCTGAGCAGCCATTGCCAGCTCCCCTCCAGCGCGCAGGCTTATTCGATGAACTTCACGGTTGTACCTGTGGCGGGCCAGCCGCTGGGATATCTCACGGTATGGCCGGCGGGGTCACGCAACCGCTCGTCTCTACCTTGAACAATCCCACCGCGACCATCGTGGCCAATGCTGCCATCGTGCCGGCCGGAGCTGGGGGCGCGATCGCGGTTTATCCTGACCAGAACACTCAGTTGATAGTGGACATCAACGGCTACTTTTCCGCGCCGGCTGTAGGCGGCTTGTCGCTGTATCCGGCAGCGCCATGCCGCGTGCTCGACACGCGCTCCACGGGAGGAGCCTTCAATGGTCAGCGCAGTCCCCCAGTCAATGTGGCCGCCAGCGCCTGCAATCTCCCCAGTACAGCGCAAGGATATGTTTTCAACGCAACCGTGGTTCCGGCGGGTTCGCTGGGATATCTGACGTTGTGGGCCGATGGCGAGCACCAGCCCACGGCCTCCACCCTGAACGCGCAGGACGGAGCGGTGACATCCAACATGGCAATCGTGGGCAACCAGGACGGCAAGGTCGATGCCTACGCTTACGGCCTCACCCAACTGCTGCTGGACATCTCCAGCTATTTCGCGCCGTAGGCAGAATTGATCCGCTTCGGGAAACAGCTGCGTCCAACATCGGGCAAATCGCTCAAAGCGACAGCAAAGTACTATCGGCCTCGTTGACATCCGACCCTCTACGCGATACAGTTTGATACGCTTCGACGGTGGTATCGTCCTCCTCCTGTCCAGCACAAAAATTCACTCGTGCCCCTTACACGACAGCGCTCCGAAACAGTAACCACGAAGAAGGAATGTCTCCCATGAATGCATTGCAATCGTTCCCCGGCCGTGGCGTTCGCCCGGTCGTATTGATCCTTGCGCTCGCATTGGCCCTGGCCATCACGAACGCTGTTCCCGGCCACGCACAAACCTTATTCCGCCAACTCAGTCAGGACACTTTCACCAACGGCAGCAGCCAGCACATGACGGAAGTCGAGCCGGGCGCTTTCGCATCGGGCCGATTATCGTCACTGCCTTTCAGGTGGCCCGTATTTATGGCGGCGGCGGCGCTGACATCGGCTGGGCAACTTCACTGAACGGCGGAATTTCCTGGACCAACGGATATCTTCCGGGCTTGACCGAATACGGTCCCGGCGGCGGACCCAACAGCGCCGCCAGCGACGCCGCTGTTGCCTATGACGCCAAGCATGGCATGTGGCTGATTTGTACCTTGCCTATCGGCAACTACGATACCGTCGCCGTAAGCTCCTCCTCCGATGGCATTCACTGGAACAATCCGGTTTACGTCATCCAGAACCGCGATGCCGACAAGAATTGGATTGCTTGCGACAACACGCCCACCAGCCCCTACTACGGAAACTGCTATGTGGAATTTGACAATCCTGACGTTGGCGATCTGCTGTACATGAGCACCTCGCACGATGGCGGGCAGACCTGGAGCACGCCCGTAACCACCGGCAACAGCGACTACGGAATCGGCGGCAATCCCATCGTGCAGCCCAACGGAACCGTCGTGGTTCCCTTTGCCGATTTCAATTGCGGCATGTCGGCTTTCAACGTCCACCAACGGCGGCCAGAGCTGGACGGGCGCAGTCGAAATTGCCTGCGCTCCCAGCCATGGACGAGGCTGGTAATCTGCGTAGCGCCGGCCTGCCTTCCGCCGCCATCGACGGCGCGGGTACGGTGTACGCTTCGTGGTCCGATTGCAGCTTCGAAAGCGGCTGCCGCGGCCAACGACATCGTCTACAGCAGCTCAACTGACGGCGTTCACTGGAGCGCCAAAGTCCGCATTCCCCTCGATCCCATCGGCAGCGGCGTCGACCACTTCATCAACGGCATGGGCATCGACATCCGCACCTCTGGAAGCACCGCCCACATGGGGATGACCTACTATTACTATCCCGTATCCAATTGCGGCAGTAGCTGTACCTTGGTCGCCGGGCTTCAGCATCTCCAACAACGGCGGAACAACCTGGACTGCGGGCCGCCGCTTGTCCCGCAAATATGGAAGTCAGCTGGCTGCCCAATACCTTCTCCGGCTACATGGTCGCCGATTACGTGGCCACGATATTTCCCGCGGGAGGCAGGGCATTTCCGATTTATGCGCTGGCCTTTGCGCCGGTCGGAGATTTGCTTCCAGGAAGCCATCTTCACCTCATCCTACGGCTATCACGCAGGACGAGATGAACGAGCCGCTGATGAGTTCGGCGGGCGAGAAGCCGATTCCCGGCATCAAGTCCGACCACCCCATGAGGACCTACGGTGAGCTGGACAACGAGCATCCTAACCATCTCCGTCAGAGCCCAACAGTCTGCACGTCCAGAAGTAGGAGAGCCCCGAACAGGCCGCTGGTGCTGATGCCGGCGGCACTGTAACTTGACTCAAAAGGCCGCCCGCGCATCTGCGCTGACGGCCTTCTTTCTTCTGCGTTCTAGAACGAACATGGAGCCGCGATCCGATCGCATCCAACTTACTGTAACGCGATATTCAAGAACCTTAGCTGCATGAGCTACTATGCTGTTGCCATGGCAATCGCGGGTTGGCTGTCCTTATCGGAGCGCTATCGGAGAGACATCGCGTGAAGCTTGCAGATGCGCTGTTCGGTCGTCCCTTGGCCACCGAGGAAGAAAAAGCCGCGCGCATCGGGCCGCTCAAAGGTATTCCGATATTTGGTCTGGACGCGCTGAGTTCGGCTGCGTATGGACCTGAAGCTGCCTTGACCCTGCTGATCCCGCTGGGCATGGCGGGCGCGGTTTATGTCTGGCCCATCACTCTCGGCATCGTAATCTTGCTCGGCATTGTCTACTTCTCCTACCGCCAGACCATCGCGGCGTATCCCCAAGGCGGCGGCTCGTACACCGTCGCCAGTGAAAACCTCGGCGATCGGGCCGGTTTGCTAGCGGCGGCTGCGCTCATGATCGATTACGTCCTGACCGCTGCGGTAGGCATATCAGCCGGCGTGGGCGCACTCATCTCCGCCGTGCCGTCGCTGCAAAGCCAGACCCTGCGCCTGTGTCTGGGGATTCTGCTGCTCATCACCATCATCAATTTACGAGGAGTGCAGGAGACGGGCGGAATCTTTCTCCTGCCGACCTATGTGTTCATCGCGTGTCTTCTCGGACTCATAGGGTTGGGCATTTTCAAGGCGTTAGTCGCCGGAGGTCATCCCGTCCCGGTGATTGCACCTCCGCAGTTGCCACGAGTTACCGGCGCGGTAAGCGCATGGCTCCTGTTGCGCACCTTCTCCAGCGGATGTACGGCGATGACGGGTGTCGAGGCCGTCAGCAATGGGGTCATGGCGTTTCGCGAGCCCACCGACAAATACGCCAAGCTGACCCTGACCATCATCATCGGAATTCTCATCGTGCTGCTGCTGGGCATTGCGTATCTTGTTCCCGCCTATGGCATCGCCGCCACCGCTCCGGGAAAGCCCGGATACGACAGCGTGCTCTCGCAATTGCTGGCTGCGGTGACGGGCCGGGGCGCGTTCTACTGGCTCAGTATCGGCTCTATCCTGGTCGTACTGTCTTTGTCGGCGAACACCGCATTTGCCGATTTTCCTCGGCTGGCCCGCGCCATTGCGCAGAACGGATATCTGCCGCACGCTTTTGTGATCCGCGGACGGCGACTGGTGTTTGCCCAGGGCGTCTACGCTCTAGCGCTGCTCACCGGCTTGCTGCTTATCATCTTTCGCGGTGTCACCGACCGCTTGATTCCTCTGTACGCGGTGGGCGCGTTCCTGGCCTTCACGCTTTCCCAGGCTGGCATGGTAGTGCATTGGAGGCGAGTGGGTGGGCCGGGTGCGGTGCGCAGCATGTTCGTTAATGGTCTGGGCGCGGTGGCAACCGGAATTACTACGGCTGTGGTTTTGGTGGCCAAGTTTACCGACGGCGCGTGGATCACCGTGCTGCTGGTGCCGGGCCTGATTTTGATGATGCGTGCAGTACAGCGCCACTATTCGCAGGTGGCACAGGAAATCCGCGTCTGTGGGCCCGTCCATACCGACAATCTCTTCGAACCGATCGTGCTATTGCCCATCGATCGCTGGACCCTGGTCTCGGAAAAGGCCCTGCGCTACGCCTGGACACTGTCGCGGGAGATTCATGTGCTGCACGTCGAATGCGGAGACAAAACCGACGAACTGTGTCGCCAATGGAGCACAATTGTGGAAACGCCCGCTAAGGCCGCAGACCTCCCGCTGCCACAGTTGGTTCTGCTGAAGTCACCCTACCGCTTTATTGTGAAGCCGATTGTGGATTACGCCATCCAGCAGCAGACCGCCAATCCCGACCGGCATGTCGCCGTGCTGCTCCCCGAGCTGGTGGAAACTCACTGGTACCACTACTTACTGCACAATAATCGTCCCGAAGCCATTCGTGCGCTCCTGCTCTTCAGTTCCAACCAGCGCATCACTGTGGTCTCCATCCCCTACAATTTGAGCGTCTGATCCGGTTATGTCGAATTCCGCGTTTCATGCTTGAGCGTGAATCCCCTTAGGCTTCATTTCTTCAATTCTGCCGGCCAGTTTTGCACTAGCGTCAACTGCTGCGAGCTGCCTTCGCTGGGCATGACGGCGATGAACCGTTGGCCATCGCGCGTGGGAGAATACTCACGGCCGACGATGCCTCGCAGAGGAAGACGGAACAGCAGCTTACTGCTGCCGACTTCGAATGCTGGACCCGCGCCGTTCACTTCTGCCGCCGCAATGCCGTTGAGATCGAAGTAGAACAGCTCCTTGCCGTCCGCCGCGCCAGCGTGGTCCCGCGCCGCCTCCGTTCGAAATCTGCCACTTCGCGCCGGTCCACGGAAACGGCGCCACAAAAACCTCCGGGCGACCGCCTTCTTGCCCCACATATGCCACCCAATGTCCGTCCGGCGAAAACGTCCCTCTTGACGAATGCCCGCTCGTATAGGGAAACGGTTTGCCGTCGCCGGATAACGGAAGCACCCACAGTTCCGTATTCATGCTGGCGCCCTGTTCATACATCAGGTAGCGGCCGTCGTGCGACCAGTCCGAAATGGCCTTGATAGATAGGATTCGGCGAGGAAAGAAGCGTACGCTCCGGCGCGCTGCTGCCCAGCGTCTTCACCGAGATGGCGGTCTGCTGGTTCGAGGTGAAGGCTATCTCTTTTCCGTCCGGAGACCAGATCGGAGTGAGGTGTGTGCCGCCACTAAAGGTGAGCCGCGTCTTCAGATTGTTGGTCAGGTCGCGGACCCAGACGTTGCGATGGCTGTGTTCAAATCCGTGGTCGACGATTTTCTTCTCGTCGGGGGAGAGATCCAGATCGTAGAACTCGCCCTGCTCGCCCACCGTGCCCAGCCGCTTTCCGCTGCGGTCGTACCAGGTCAGGATCTCGGTCCCGGAAGCTCTGCCGGACGCGTACAGCATCATGCCGTCGGCGGAGGCGCTGAGGTTCGTCCGCCAGAGCCCAGCGTCAAACTCAACGTTTTCACTCAGGGTTCGCGGCTCGCCGGAGAACTTGCCGCTGGATGGGTCGAAGGGCTGCGCCACCAGAGAGTTTTCGCGCTGATACAGCAGACGTCCCGACGCGTAGATGGCGTTCGACAAGCTATGAAACAGCAGACGGTTTTCCTTGCCATCCAGCGAAGCCAGGAACACCGCGGTGTCCGGGCTGGTCGGGGCATTGTGTTTAACCGCGATATAGAGGAAGTGCTTGCCGTCAGGCAGGAACCAGGGCCAGCGATGAGAGGAATAGACAACGCCATCCGCCGTGGTGACTGGCGTGGGCGTGCCTCCGCTGGCCGGGACACGCGAGATGCCGGTGTTGTAGGACAGCGCGGCCACAATGGTTCCGTCGTGGCTCCAACTGCCGCCACGTCCCAGCGTCGAACCGCAGATCGTGACCGGCGTGCCACCGCTCACTTCGATTCGCTTCAGCTTGTCGTCGGTGAAGAAAGCTATGGAGCGGCTGTCGGGCGACCAGAAAGGAAACATCGCGCCCTCGGTGCCTGGAAGCGCCTCCGAAGAAGTTGAATCGAGCGACCGCAGATAGAGTTGTGCGCCCCCGGCGCCGTAGGCCGAAAAGACGATGTAACGGCCATCCGGAGAAATCATCGCCGGGCCACTGTGATCGCCTGACAGGTTGAACTGCATCTTGTCGGGAGGGTTGATCTCAATGCGCAGCACCGGCAACTGCTTCTGGCTACGCCTGATACAGGAAGAACAGGGCAGATGCTGGCAATCACCGCGAGAACCGCAGCCGCACCCCAGGCCAACCCATTACGACGCTTGCGCGGCGGCGTTATCGCCATCGCCTGCGCGCTGGCCTGCGATCCGCCGTCGGCAATCTGCTTGAGTTGCAGCTTCACGTCGTGCGCCGTTTGCCAACGCTCGTCCGGGTCCTTGGCCAGGCAAGTCTTGATCAGCCGCTCCAGCGCGGGCGGCGTCATCGGCTGCATGGAACAGATCGCGGGCGGCTCGCGCTCCAGCACCGCAGCCATCGCAGTCGCCGCCGTTTTGCCCTCGAAAGCCCGCTTTCCCGTGACCATCTCGTACAACACCGCACCCAGCGCGAAAATGTCGGAACGCGCGTCGGCTTCCCTGCCCTCAATCTGCTCCGGCGACATGTATTGGAACGTTCCCACCACTGTGCCCTGCGCCGTAAGGGGATGGCTTGCTGGAGGCGAACTCAGATTAGCCGTGAGGCCGGAGGCTGCGGCCGCGTTCGTAACCGACGCCTTGGCCAGACCGAAATCCATCAGCTTGGCTCCGGTCTTGGTCAGCATGATGTTGCCGGGCTTCAAATCGCGATGCACCACGCCGCTGCGATGCGCCTTCTCCAGACCGTCGCATATCTCGATCCCGTATCGCAGGACCTGCTCAACCGGCAGCGGCCCCTTGGCCAGACGGTCGGCGAGGGTCTGGCCTTCCAGGTATTCCATCACCAGGTAATCGACCCCATCCTGGTGTCCCACGTCGTGCAGCGTGCAGATATTGGGATGATTCAGCGACGAGATGGTTCGCGCTTCACGGTCGAAGCGCTGCTTGGCCTCTGGCGTCTTCCGAAAGATGAGAGGGAAGAATCTTGATTGCGACGCTGCGGTCCAGGCGGGTATCGCGGGCGCGATAGACCTCGCCCATGCCGCCCGCGCCGAGCGGCGACAGAATTTCATAGGGACCAAGTTTAGTGCCAGCGGTAAGTGACATCGGTGCGCGAATTATACTTGATTCAATTCGTGTGACTTATTCTTGCACCCGGCGGTGAGTAGACGGAATCTGGCTTACTGAGACTCCACGACACCATCCCTCAGCCCTGGGAATTTGCGCAATTTCCGCTTCCCCGCTTATCCGCCCGGACGGTAGAACGGCAGCATGGCCGAGAGTGATAGATTAGAGGGCGACTTTATCGTGCCCGTGCGAGGATGACAACCGATGGCATCCAATCCAACCATTGCTCCCGTAGCGGCCGGCGCCACGCGGGGTATCGCCCAACCGGTCGCCGCGCCACTCGCCCGCACCGCAATTTTCCTGGTGGTGACGCTCAATCCCGGCCCTGAAAATCGCGCCACCGTGCGCTCCCTCTGCGGCGACCTGGCCAAGTTGCTGCGTGCGGTTGGATTTCGTGACATTGAGGCAGGACTTTCCTGCGTCCTGGGGGTTGGGTCGGAGGCCTGGGACCAGCTTTTTGGGCCACCCCGGCCGGCACAGCTCCATCCCTTTCGTGAGTTTCGCGCGGGCGCTCGGCAAGCGATTTCTACGCCCGGCGACCTGCTCTTTCACATCCGCGCCCGGCGCATGGATTTGTGCTTTGAGCTGGCCACGCAGATCATGGCACGCATCGGAAATGCCGTTTCGCCGGCCGACGAAGTCCACGGTTTTCGTTACTTCGACGACCGCGATCTCATGGGCTTTGTCGACGGAACCGAGAATCCTACGGGGCAGGCAGCCGATGGATGCGGTGCTGGTCGGCGACGAAGACCCCGCCTTCGCGGGCGGCAGCTACGTCATCGTGCAAAAATATCTTCACGATCTTGCGCGATGGAACACTCTACCCACCGAGGCGCAGGAACGCATCATCGGCCGCACGAAGCTCTCTGACATCGAGCTGGACGATTCCGTCAAGCCCACCTCAGCCCACAACGCCCTCACTACCATCGTCGAGGATGGGAAAGAGATCAAGATCCTGCGCGACAACATGCCCTTCGGGCGGGCCGCGCAAGGTGAATTCGGCACTTATTTCATCGGCTACAGCCGATCGCCCACTACCATTGAGCAGATGCTGGAGAACATGTTCATCGGCCATCCGCCCGGTAATTACGATCGGCTGCTCGACTTCAGCCGCGCGGTCACCGGAAATTTGTTTTTCGTGCCGTCCGCGACGTTTCTGGAAAACGTAACCGAAGACCAGCCTGCGATCCCAGAAGCTCCCGCCGAGCCGGCGGCCGAGGTCACCGCCGACCCGCCAGCCAGAACGATGGTTCGCTGGGAATTGGTTCCCTTAAAGGAGACAATCCCCCATGAATAATCTGCATCGCGAGCTCGCCCCTATTTCCGATGCCGCCTGGGCGCAGATCGAAGAGGAAACAACGCGCACCCTTAAGCGCCACCTGGCCGGCCGGCGCGTAGTCGACGTGCACGGCCCGGCCGGCACAACTCTCTCCGCCGTCGGCACCGGACATCTGCGGCGCCATCGCGGCTCCCGGCGACGGCATCATCGCCCGCCAGCGCGAGGTGAAGGCGTTGGTCGAGCTCCGCGTTCCGTTCGAGCTGGAGCGCCAGACCATCGACGACGTCGAGCGCGGCGCCAACGATTCCGACTGGCAGCCGGCCAAGGATGCGGCCCGCAAGATCGCTTATGCCGAGGACGGCGCCATCTTCGAGGGCTATGCCGCCGCCGGCATCGTTGGTATTCGGCAGGGAACCAGCAACCCGAAGATGACGCTCCCCGGCGATGTGCGCGAGTACCCCGATGCAATCGCCCACGGCCTCAGCAGCTTGCGGCTCGTCGGGGTCAATGGCCCCTACGCGGTGCTTCTCGATGCCGACGTGTACACTGCACTGACCGAGACCAGCGATCAGGGATACCCGGTGCTGGAACACGTCAAACGTCTGGTCGACGACAAGATCGTCTGGGCGCCTGCCATCCAGGGTGCCTTTGTGGTGACCACCCGCGGCGGCGATTTCGATCTGCACATCGGCCAGGACGTCTCCATCGGCTATTTGAACCACACGGATAAAACGGTCGGCCTCTACTTGCAGGAGACATTCACTTTCATGATGCTCACCGCTGAGGCAGCCGTCGCCCTGTCCTCGCCCGGCAAGGCGCAGAAGCGTTGACGCGCGGGGTCTTGCTTGCTGCGAAAGACGCAGGTATGCCGGCAAATGTTGTCGTCAGCGAGAGGCAGCCGGACACCCAGCATGCCTGATCCGCGGCAAGCCTACCATTTAAGGGTTTGTAGCCTCGGCTGACATTCAGCGATTCGCGTCGGCCCGCGCGCGGACCAGGTTCTCCTCATCTCCCATAACGATGATTACCGCGCCAGGCGCCACCCTTGTCGTACCCGATGGGTTAATCATCAGTTGCGAACCCAGTTCACTTGTCCCTTTGATCGCCAGCGGAAGAAGGTTATAGCGGTTGCTCAGGTTCAGCTCGGAGATCATGCTCCCGAGCCAACTGGACTTGTCGCCCAGCGAAATCTCCTCGATCCGTAGTGTGCGTGACTTTTCCTGCAGCATCAAATCGAGGAAGCCAACCACGCTCGGCCGCAAGAGTTCGCTGGCCATCCGCAAACCACCAATATGGTTGGGCGATACCGTCGAATTGGCGCCCGCTTTCAGCATGCGTGGCGAGAAGGCAAGATCCGTGCAGCGGCACACAATCCGAATAGCCGAATTTTTCTGCCGCACGACCACAGCAATCACCAGGTTGTCCTTGTCGCTCGGCAGGGTGGCGATCAGGCCGGCGGCCACGTTCAGCCCCGCCTGCTCGAGCACCTTTTCGTCGGTCGCATCGCCGGTCAGATAGAGCATGTCTCTGTAGGCATCACTCTCACCTTCCACCAAACGGCTGATGGCTTCGTTCGAGCTCTCGACCACGACATAGGGGGTTTGCGTTTTGTGCAGTTCGTCCGTGACATGTCTCCCGGTTTCGCCGAGCCCACAGACGATAAAATGCTGTTTCAAATCGGCAATCTGTTTTTTCATCCTGCTTCTCCGGAACAAGTGACGCAACTCGCCTTCGACCAGGTATGCGGTCAGCTCAGAGAACAAGTAAACCGCGCTGGCCACCCCGATCAGTACGATGAAAATGTTGAATATGCGAAGCGCGGGATTATGCGCGGTATCGACGATTTCGCCATAGCCAACGCCCGAGAGCGTGACCACTGCCATGTAGACGGCATCGAGCAGATGAACCGACGGGCCGCCGATCACAAGGTAGCCGATGACCGCAACTGTGGCGACCCCGAACAGCAGACTAAAGGCGAGAATGAGGCGTTTGCGCGTGGTCACAAGCTAAGTCTCGAAATCGTTGCACCCAATCCGTGGATCGGCGGGGTTGCGGCTTGCATGAAGAAACGGCCTGGGGCGCTGTCTATCTGAGCGGCTGAACTCACAAACGCGTTGGCAAGTCTCCCCGCGAATGAGAAGGCTCTAGACATTGGTGGGCACAATCCGCAGTAACTGATCGCCTAAGAGTATCGTGCCGTTGGCTGCCAGGGGAGCGGTGCCGCGTACCTTCACAAACGTGCCATTACGGCTCCCCAGATCTTCCACGATGAAGTCTTCCGCGCGTTGCACCACGCGGGCGTGGGACCGGCTCATGAGCTTGTCTTCGGGGAAGGTGTAGGTGCCGTTGACACGACCGAAATAGACTTGCTCAAGAGAAAGGGGAAAACGCGCCGGAACACTCCCCTTGGGACGCAGGCGAAGCAATTCGGCCACCGGCTCGGCCAGCGTCCGGGTAACCTCTGTGAACGGTATCCCCATTCCGGCGGCCACCGACATCGCGCCGGAAATCTCCCGGAACTGGAACTCTTGCCGCCCCATCAGGATGCTGTCCCGGCTTTGCAGTGTATATCCGCCTACGACCCGCAAGAAAATATTGTCTGCGCCGGCGCTGAGATCCTTGATAAACAACTGTCCGTCATCGATGAAAACTCGGGCATTGAGTGGGGCCAACTCACAATCCTTCGGAAATTGAATATCCCCTTCGGAGCGGCCAATCGTGAGGCCGTCCCCAATGGCATGCTCGGCTTTCACCGCGCCAAGGGCGTCGATCACCTGGAGGCGGAAGCTCTCGACCCGACGCTGTTCGCGAACAGCCCGAGCCTCCACGGAATCCTCCGGCTGGTCTTGGTTCCACACTATTTCATACAACGTTCGTTCCGATTTTTTCCCTTTGAGAAGAAACCGGCCGATCTTTCTTACTTGAAATCCCAGGTCAAGCAATCTCTCGTAGAGGGTTTCGGAGATCACGATCTGCCGGGGCTGGGCTACGCTCTCGATTCGGGAAGCAACGTTCACCACATCACCGAACACGTCATGGCTTCTGACGATCCCCGTGTCGTAATGGATCCCGATGCGAATCGCGACCCGCTCGGCCTCCGATTGGGAATGGCTTATCTCGCGTAAGCCGTGCTGCATTTTGATGCCCGCTTCCACCGATCGACCGCAGTCCTCGAAGGTCGCAAGCATACCGTCGCCGATGGTCTTGATAACCCGGCCACCGTGATCGTCCACAATTGCGCGCAGGGTGTCATTACACTGGTGCACCATTAGCAGACCAGCGGCATCCCCATGCTTTTCAAAATATGCGGTTGAACCCTGAATGTCGGTGAACATCACCACGATCTTGCGCCGCAGCTTATCGAGGTTCGCAAGATACTTCCGGTCGCCGCGAGCGAGGTCAAGCAGTTTGCCTATGCCGGATTCCGTTTCCGTCATCTCAGGCCACGTTCGCTAACGTTGCAAGCAGCGCTACAGGAAACGCTGCTGCAATCTGCTGAGTAACGCTCCGCTCCTTGTACAGAGTCAGCTGGCGCTGTCGTCTGAGCGCAATAGCTACTGGAGGTCGGATTCAGAGACCAGTTCAAGCGCGGAAGCCAGCAGTTTGGATTGTTTTCCGCAATGCGGACATGCGAGTTGCATGATAAATGTCGGGTCAAAAGTCGGAGCATCCCCATCACACTGGCGAACAGAAATCCACTTTGAACATTGGGGACAGCGGGCCGCCAGACAGGTCGACATAGTTTCTCCGCCACGACCGAAACCTGCAATTAATTCGTCAATACTCTAAGGCACCCGCGACTCAACCCCGCAGTTCAGTATGGCCTCGGCTGAAAGAAAGGAGCCGGGAGTGCGACTCCGGCCCCTCAGTTTGGAACATGGCGGCGAACTACAAATGGAATCTACGGCGCAACACTCCAGCCAGACCAAGTATCCCGGAACCAAACAGCATGATGCTGCTGGGCTCAGGAACCGTGCCGGTCGTACTGCTGCTGGTACTGCTGCTGGTACTGCTGCTGCCCAGCATCGTGAACGATTCCGAAGGAATCGTGCCGACCGAGCTCTCAGAAGCCGAAGACGGACCAGAGTTCTCGTCCCAGTAAATTGGGTCGCCACTGGGCACACTGGCGTTTTGCAGGTTCACCCAGTAGGTTCCGGCGTTAAGAGTCGGACCTGAGAAGCTGGTGCTCTCGTTGCAGACGTTGTATCCGTACTCGTTGCCGACACAGCCACTCTGGGTAAAGTTTACCGTCTGATCAAAGTAGCTGGTGCCGCCGTTTTCGCTCGAGGTAATGGACAGCTCGGCCGACGTCAGTGAGTCGCCGGGGAAGAGCCACATGGCGAAGGTGGAGCCGCTGATGGTGGAGTCAGGGGAGATGCCGCCATTGGCCCCATTGCAACACACTCTGAACGTGTCGGAAACGACATAACCGAAGTTAATGGTCCAGGCATCTGTGTTGCCGTTTGTGGAACCGTTATCATAAAGGTCTTGCGCCATGGCGGGAACGACAGCCAATGCGAAGTACAGAGCGAGCAGTGAAATCAAAACGATACGGGTTTTCAACTGGGAACCCTCCGTCAGTGAAGTTGCTGTGCAGCCGTGGGCCCAACGACGACCATAGTTGCGAGACCGCCAAGCCCCGGAACGCTAGAGATCGCGATTCAAGCAAGTCAAATTTGGATTACCTGTGTTGGTTGCAAATTGTGCACCGTCTTGCAGCACAAGTCCAGAGAAATCTTTGCCGCCACAGGGAATCTCCTTCCATGAGGCACAGGGTGGGAACCATCAGCGCGCGGCATTGCGAGGACGGTCTCTACTGCAACCGCTGGTACTCAGCTTTGGCTGCTTTAAGGATAGGCAGACCCGGGTCGGCCTGTTTCCACAAAGCCAGGAAATTTTCATAGGATTTGCGGGCGGCAGCCTTGTCGCCGGTCATCGCCTGAGCTCGCGCCAATTGCAAACGCGCCAGTGCCGCGGTGATGAAATTCAGCGCGACACCCGGATGGTCGAGGAATTTCTGGAATTCACCAGCCGCTTGCTGACCTTGCCCCGCCATTAGGTAGGCCTCACCACGTAGATAAGCTGGGTACAGATATCCGAAGGCGTCAGGATTGCCCATCTCATAGGTAAGCGTGGCCTGCAAACTCTCAATTGCCGTGTTCGGGTTGTTCTTCTGAAGCTCGACGGCGGCGCGAATAACCGGCAACGCGTAGTTTTGTACCATCGTATCTTGCGGAAACTCGCGGTCGAGCTTCTCGGCCAGCTTCTGGGCCTGGGCAATGCTTCCAGCCCGCGCCATGGTCAATGCTACCCATTGATCAATATCCTTTCCTGTGCTGTTTGTCAGGGTCTGGGTTGCCAGCTTTCGCGCCTGCTCCCGGTTACCCAATTCGGCCTCCCTGAGGGCCTCGTTCATGCTCACCTGCGCCGCTCTGTCCGGCGCATCGGCGGTTTTGGCCGCTTGCGCTGCTCGCTGCGAAAAGCTCCTCGCGCTCTCCATGCGTCCGTGGTATGCCTCCGTGTCGGACTGCGCAGCCAGCAACCAGTCCTGGCTGGCAGGATCGCCCATCGCCCAAGTCAACTCCTGTTGCATAACCGCGTCGTCACCCTGGAGAAAGGCTGCGCCGTAGCGATACAGGTGCAGGTAGGGTTGTTCGAACTTACGAGAGCGCGCCTCGTTGAAAACTGCTATCGCTTTCTCCGGTTGGTTCAAGGCGTTGTAGTTACCCATCAGGGCAGTAAGGGCACTAACGGTTGCCGGGAAAAGCTGCAACGCATCCAGTTCCACTTTGATAGCTTTCTCATACTGTCCCAGCTCAGAGTAATTCAGGCTCAGATTCTGGTACGGGACCCAGTCCTCCCTGGGGTAGACCTGGATCCAGTCGAGGTAGGTCTGGTTCGCCTTTTGTACGTCGCCGGTAACCGACTTGTAGTAGTTTCCCTCAATGTGGAAACGCTCGCGCGGGCTAACGCGGTCTCGCAGCTCATAGGCCTTCGTGTAGTTCTGCATCGCAAGTGTCGACTGCTCCAGATTGTCGTAAGCGGCGCCCAACACCGCATAGGCGTCGGCAAAGTTCGGGTCGAGTTCGATGGCGCGCTTAAAGAACGGCACGGCCGACTCGGGGCCCTGAGTGGTCTCCAGCTTGAGGCCCATGGCGTACTGTTGAATCGCTTCCGTGGAAGCCGTGGTCGCCGGCGGCGGAGGGGTGTCGTATTTCTGCAAGGAGGCCAGCGATTCGCCCAACTGCTGTCGAACCCGGCTGCTGGCTTTGACCAGCGCATTCAAAACCCCTTCCTGGCCCTTGGCCTCTTCCGAGGAACTCGCCAGTTTCTCCCCCGTCCGACAATTGGTGGCGCTCAAACCAATCTCGTAACTGTCGCCAAGCCGGGTAATCGTGCCGGTCAGCATGGCCTTACTGCCCGTGCGCTGGCAGACCTGGATCATGACCTTCGGCGTCAAGCGTTCATTCGCCGGCAGTTCCATCAACTTCAATGTGTCACTGACCTTCTGGTCCGACAGCACATGCAGATACGGCGAATCTCCCAGGCTGTCAGCCAGCTTTAGCTTCAACCCTTCATCCCAGACGGTTTCTCCCGTGGTGTTGTTGAAATCGGCCAGAACGATGGTGTCCTTCTCCCTGAACTTGGGCGTCCGGTGCGAATACCAGTAGATGCCGCCCGTAGCCAACAGAAATGCGACGACGGCCGTGACCGTAAGCGATTTCCACCGCCGGCGCAAGGGATGTTCCCTCGCACGCTTCAGGTTCTCCAGGTCGGCGCGGATCTCGGCCGCTCGCTGATAGCGCAGGTCCTGGTCTTTCTGAATGCACTTGTTGATGATTTTTTCCAACTTCGGCGGGAGCAGGGAGTTCAGTTCACGCGCTGGAACCGGCACGCGATTCAGGATTGCATCACGCAAGGCGGCGGCGTCTTCTCCTGCGAAGGCACGTCGTCCAGTGCCCATTTCGTATAACAGCAATCCGAAACAAAAAAGATCGGTGCGGGGGTCCAGCTTCTCGCCACGAATCTGTTCGGGCGACATGTATGCTGCCGTACCCACCGTAAAACCAGCGCGGCTTAGCTCAACCGAGCCTGCGCTGGAAGCCGGAGTCCGTTGTAATCCTGCGTCCGCGGCATCGTCGTGGCCTGCGTCCTCGATCAGTTTCACCAGACCGAAGTCAAGAATCTTGGCTATGCCACGTTGCGTAATAAAGATGTTTGCAGGTTTTATGTCGCGATGCAGCAAGCCTTTCTCGTGGGCTGCTTCCAGGCCGTCGGCGATCTGGATTGCCAGGAACAGCAACTCATCTATTGGTAGCGGCTTGCCAACGAATGTCCCGGTGCGCTCGTCCTTTACCATCGCCAGACGGTCTTTCAGCGTCTGCCCTTGCAGCAACTGCATGACGATAAAGGGCTTGCCCTCGTGTTCCCCAAACTCGTAGATGGAGCAGATGTTGGGATGATCCAGTGCGGAAGCGGCGCGCGCTTCCCGCTCGAATCGTTCCGCAGCTCGGGGGTCGGACCCGAACTCTTCAGGCAAAAACTTCAGCGCAACCGAGCGGCTGAGCTTCAAATCCTGGGCCCGGTAAACCACTCCCATCCCGCCGCCGCCCACAATCTCCAGCACACGATAGTGGGAAACGGTTTTGCCGGTTAGAACGCCGGACTGTACACCGCTTCGCAGTGGGACTTCATTCGCGAAGCTGTGGCCAACGGTGCTGTCCTCAGCTGCACCAAGCGTCTCTGCCTCGGGCGCGGTTTCGAAGGCGCTCGCAGGATACCTCCCCACGGGCTGTTGCGTTTCAGATGGGTCCTTTGGAACCACCGCTTTTTCTTGTTCCTTCCCGAGACTCTTAGGAGCTGTATGCTTTCGTGCGGCGCCAGGACCAGACTTCTTCAGAAGACGATTTCTGTTCCCTCCATCGCCGCATCCGTGTTGTCAAAGTGACGCCGTGCTTCTTTCACAATCTCCTGCATCCTAGCATCATCGTGGCCGGGATCGTGGTGGAACAGGATGAGTCGCTTTGCCTTGCAATCACGAGCCACGCGCGTAGCCTCCAGCCAGGTACTATGCCCCCATCCCTTCTTTGAGGAATACTCTTCGGGCGTGTACTGGGCATCATAGATCAGGACGTCCGCGTCCTGCGCATATTCGCGCAGGGTCTTATCCATCTCCGGATGGCCATGCTCCAGATCGCTGGCGTGCGTGATTACGATCCCTCCAGCTTCAATTCGATAACCGGAAGCGCCTTGCGGATGGTGGAGAGGAAAGGCCCGTACACAGAATTCGGCGCCGCGAAGCGGCCCATCGCGGAGGCTGACGAAATCCCTCTTCGCCGACAGAAATTCAAAATTCACTGGAAAATAAGGGGTCGACATCTCGCCTTCAAGAATTCGTTTTAGCTTCTCGGGCGGATGGCAGGAGTGGAATGTGACCCGATTGTCGGCGGAATAAAGCGGCGCAAAAAAAGGCAGCCCCTGGATGTGGTCCCAATGAAAATGGGTGAGCAGCAGATTCAGCTTCAGCTTTGTGCCCGCAAATTCCCTCTGGAGGTCGATGCCTAACTGGCGGGCCCCGGTTCCGGCGTCAATGACAAAGATGTTCTCGCCGACTCGCACTTCCAGGCAAGGAGTGTTACCTCCATGCCCCAAGCAGTCCGTCGCGGGAACGGGAATGGAGCCGCGCACGCCCCAGAATCTCAGCCGCAGCCGCGAATCATCCGCCATCCCCATCCTTTCGTCGGGATCGTACCACGATGCCAGGCATGATGTCGTGCCCCTGTCAGCTTCATCGATACGTGACCAGCGGTCAAGCTACCATGAGATTTTCAGCGGCGCCATTCGTCGATCAAGTTGGCTACCAGACCCGTCCAACCGGTTTGATGACTTGCGCCCAGGCCTTGTCCGGTCTCGCCGTGATAGTACTCATTGAAGAGCAGACAGTCGTGCCAGTGGGGATCTTCCTGGAACTTTCTGTGTGGCCCGAAGCAGGGTCGCCGGCCACTTCCATCCTGCTTGAAGATCGCGATCATCCGGTCGGCAATTTCGCCCGCCAGGGCCTGCGGGGTGGGCAGTTGACCCTCGCGACCGGTGGAGTCTGCGGCCAATTGCGCTCCCATGGCCCGGTCAAATTTCACCAGCGATCGAATCAGCAGGTAGGAAGTGGGAAACCATACCGGGCCGCGCCAGTTCGAGTTCCCTCCTTTGATCTTCTCGTCAGACTCGCCCGGTTCATAGCCGACACAACGTCCGCCAAAACAGAAGGGGTTTTGCGCGTGATGCTTGGACAGACTGCGCAGACCATGCGGGGACAGGAACTCTTCGGGATCGCCGATGCGCTGTAGCAGGCGGCCAAATTGAGCGCTGTCGGCGATGGAGAGCACGTAGCGCTTGCCGTCCAACAAGTAGCACGCATGCCCCACAACGTCTTGCCGATTCTTGATGAACCATTCCACGTTGGCGAGAAACTCGGGATGGGGATCAAGATCCTCCCGCTCCAGCACCTCGATGGCAAACAGCGGAATCAACCCCACCATGGAGCGCAGACGGAATTTCTTGAACGTGCCATCGGGCAGTCGCAACACATCGTAGAAGAAACCGTCTTGCTCGTCCCACAGCTGGTAATTGCGGCCGCCCATCTTCTTCATGGCTGCGCCGATGTAGATGAAGTGCTCGAAAAACTTGGTGGCAAGAACTTCGTAAGCTGGATTGAAGCTGGCCAGTTCCAGCGCGGCCCGCATCAGGTAAAGACAAAAGAACCCCATCCAGCCGGTCGCGTCCGACTGCTCCAGAGCAGCTCCTCCCGGCATTTTCTCGCTGCGGTCGATAACGGTAATGTTGTCCAGGCCAAGAAATCCGCCTTCGAAAACATTGTTGCCTTCGCGATCGACACGATTCACCCACCACGCGAAGTTCATCAGCAACTTGTGCACGCACTTCTCCAGGAAAGCGATATCACCCTTCCCCGTGCGCCTCTTCTCGTTCTGATAAACCCGCCACACCGACCAGGCATGCACCGGCGGATTCAGATCGGAGAACTCCCATTCGTAAGCCGGAATCTGTCCGTTGGGGTGCTGAAACTGCTCGAAGAGCAACAACCAAAGGTTTTCCTTGGCGAATGCCGGATCCACCAGCGAGAGCGTGGTGCACTGGAACGCCAAGTCCCATGCGGCGAACCAGGGAAACTCCCATTTGTCCGGAACAGAAAGGACGCGCATCGAATTCAGGTGCCGCCAATGGATGTTGCGAATCTTCTTATGCGACTCTGGAGGAGGAACGCTGTCGCCTTCCAGCCATCGGTTCACATCGAACAGGTAAATCTGTTTGCCCCACAACATGCCGGCGAACGCCTGCCGCTGGATCATCTTCTCTTCCGCCGTCGCCCTGGGCGGATGAATGACCTCGTAGAACTCATCCGCTTCGCCCTTTCGCAGAGCGATGGTTTTGTCCACATCCTTCAAGGGGTTTCGTATCTCCTCGGGCGCCAGCCGCAGGCGCAACACCGTGGATCCTAACGCCGGCACTTCCCGCGAATAATGAATACAGGCTTTGGTCCCTACGCGCTGTGGATTGATACATGCTTCACCGTCCACGATGTAACGATGAAAAGCATCCTTCACGTACGGGGACGAGTTCGTCGCGTCAGGGCCAAACACCCGAGAGCGGTTGGTCTCGTTGTTGGTGAACAGCAACTCGCCACCGCTGTCACCGTACAAGTGCCGGGTGCCGAGGTGGTAATGAAACTGTAGATTCTCCAGCGACGAAGACGTCGAATCGTCCGCGATCAAGCTGCCGTACTTGGCATTGCCGGGCCCCGCTTGAATGACCGGCTGGCTGCCGGGTGGATCGGTCCATGCCCACGTGTTGCGGAACCACAGGTGCGGCAAAAGGTGCAACGTAGCCGGCTCCGGCCCGCGATTGAAGGCTTCCACACGAATGCAAATGTCGTCCGGGGAGAACTTCGCATACTCGATAACGATATCGAAGTAGCGGTTGCCGTCGAAGATGCCGGTGTCCAGCAGCTTGTATTCCCGCTCGCCTTGGCGTCGACGGTTCTCCTCCACCAGCTGACGGTAGGGGTACTCTTGTTGCGGATACTTATAGAGCATCCGCATGTAACTATGGGTGGGAACGTTATCCTGGTAAAACCAGTATTCCTTGACGTCCTCGCCACGATTGCCTTCATTGCAGGTAAGTCCGAACATCCGCTCCTTCAGAATGGGATCGCGGCCATTCCAAAAGGCCATTGCAAATACCAGCAACTGGTAACGGTCGCAGATTGCGGCGATACCGTCTTCGCCCCAGCGATACGCCCGGCTCCGCGCCTGGTCATGCGTGAAGTAGTTCCAGGCGTCTCCGTCGGCGCTGTAATCTTCTCGTACCGAACCCCACGACCGTTCGCTGACATAAGGGCCCCACTTCCGCCACGGCGGCACGCCGCCCGCATGAGCTTCGGCCAGTCGCCGGTGCTCGGCGGTTTGAGGCGCAGGTGGCCTTGCTCCTGCGCCGCGCCCGCTCTGAGGCCGCCTTTTTGTTGAATCCACTTTCATGAAAACTGTTCCAGATGAGCCAACGTCACATCGGCCCGGAATCTATTCGCGCGTGTGCTTTTGCTGTTCTCTGTGCTCTTAACCTGCGAGTCAATGACCGAGAGCATCGCTTACCTTTTGCATCTGCGCAGCAAATCGCGGAGCCGAGTAAGCGGATGGGGATTGCTGCAGCATCTGGATCAGAGCATCAATCGAGGTGCGAACCTCGGCATTCATCGCCGGCTTGGTGTTCTGGGAGTAAGCCGCGTACAGGTCGTCGAGGGTCATGGCGGCCTGCTCCGCCGATCCCCAGCCTTCGGCTGCAATCACCTTGTTGTCGGCTGCAAGGCGCCGCATCAGGCGAAGCGTCAATGCGGGATCGTAAGCTTGGGCCTCGAGCTGTATGGCGAGCTCACCGGAAAGGACGGCCGCCCGTTTGGCCGTGGCGGAAATCTCTTGCCGGTTGCCATTCAGCTGATTCATCAGGCCAGCCAGATGTGTGAGTTCATCGTTCAGCCGCTTGGCAGTGTCAGGATGAAGTTCTTCGACCAGATCGCGGAAGACAACAATGCGGGCTTGGTTCCATGGAGGATTGCCGGGGCGATGTCCGCTGTAGCCGCGCTCCTGCCGCCAGCTGTCCGACGCCATAGTAAGGCTATGGTGGCAGGCGTAGCAGTCGAGCTCGGAGTATTCCGGCCAATTCGGGCTTTCTGCTCGTCGAGCCAGGCGATAAAGCGATTCACGCAATTGCACGGCCTGTCCCACTCCCCATGTCTGTACACGGCGCCAGACATTGTCTTGCTCCGGAGTCTTCCAGTGCTGGGGCATGTAGAAGCTGAAATAGCTCAGTTCGAAGGTCAAATCAGGATGGCCGGCAGCGATCATCTCGTGGTCGACAAACTTGTCAGCCGAACCCAGATGGCAGCTCAGGCACTTCTCGCTGCGCTTGATCAGATTGCGGTTGTCATACATCCCGAGTTGCACGGACTTTTCGTGCGGCCAGTCGCGAACGGTGTGCGGCCCCAGCCATCCCGAGGCAGGCCCATGGCAGGATTCGCAGCTCACGCCGTCATCGAGTTCGAAAGTTTGCGCTCGTTGCTCGGTGGGTACGTAGAGCGCGTGGCACGCCAGGCACTTCGGCGCCTGCGACGGCGCTCCAATGTTCAGGATCTTTCCCATGCGAACTGAGACGGGATTGGAAAGGACGGAAAATGCTTTGGCATGCCGGTCCTGGGCAATCCAGATGCTGTACTCGTTCTGGAAGATACGAGTCATCAGCCTGGGTTGCACGCTGCCGTGGCAGCTACTGGCCGCACAGCCACCGGGCCCATTGTATTTACCCACGCTGGACGCAGGTACGTCAGCCGGATTGGCACCGTAGCCGGAGGTCGCCAACAGCATCAGGAAGGGCAAAGACACTACCCAGCCAGCCTTCCCGCCGATCGCCATAGTCCTCCCAACGTCGCAGTTCCACAGCTCGGTTTACGCAAATCTTAGGAGTGCACGGTTTATACGACGAATTCCGCAAGAAATCAATCGGAAGCTTCGCACGACGATTTTTCCGGCGCCAGGAAGACTCCGAGCAGACCGTGGTGCAATCCCTCAGCAGTTTGAATCCATACTGAGTATCTGCGACCTGAATCGACGAGTGTACGGTTCCGAAAACCCGAGTCTGCCCAACCTTGTCTGGTGCGAGGATAGTTGCAGTATCAAGGGGAAAGTGGACAGGACAACTATTTTGCTATACGATTTGCGCTCTCATCCCTGCATGTTTGAAGGTCGGCCCTAATCCTCGGGAACGGAGCGCTGCTGCCGTGTTCGAAGAGTTGAGAGCCATACAGCGGGAGTTCGGCTATTTGCCCGCCGAGCAACTGAAGGCCTTGTCCGTTAGCTCAATACCCCCCTCAGCCAGATCCATGCGGTTGCGAGCTTCTATCCGCATTTTCATCTGACGCCTCCGCCGAAGGTTGATGTTCGCGTCTGTGCCGACATGAGTTGTCACCTGCTGCGGGGCGGACGATTGAAAGCCGACCTGGAGTCTGCTTTTCGCGGCGCCAATCCGCAAGATGTCAGTATTCGCGAGGTATCCTGCCTCGGACGATGCGACAATGCGCCCGCCATTACATTAAACGACAACATCTACGCACTGATCAACAGTCAGACGCGTCGCCATGGTGCGGGACGTACTGGCTGGAGGCCTCTTCCCGACCACCCAGCCAGCAAAGGAGCGTCAAGCGAGCCGCTTCCGATCCTTACAGCGGGTCCGGCGGTTACGCAGTGGTGCGCCGCTTTGTCGCGAGAATCGTGATTGGCAGGACATTATCGCCGCGCTTAAGGCCAGCAGCTTGCGCGGCATGGGCGGCGCCGGATTTCCCACGGGCTTGAAGTGGGAGATCGTGCGCAACGCCCCGGCTCGACAAAATACATCGTGTGCAATGCCGACGAAAGCGAGCCCGGAACCATCAAGGACCGCCACATCATGGAGAACCTGCCTTATCTCGTCGTGGAAGGCATGATCGTCGCCGGCCTGGTTACCGGGGCGCAGCAAGGGAATTCTCTACATCCGCCACGAGTACGAGACTCTCGAAAGAGGTCCTGCAGGAAGAGATCGATCGCTGCTATCGCAACGGCATTCTCGGTCCAAAGGTATTCGGCAGCGATCTGTCCTTCGATCTCGAGATCTTCGTCAGTCCCGGCGGCTACATCTGCGGCGAGGAGAGCGCGCTGCTGGAAGCCATCGAGGGCAAGCGCGCCGAGCCGCGAAACAAGCCGCCGTTTCCCGGCACCAACGGCCTGTGGAATCAGCCGACCGTCATCAACAACGTGGAGACGTTCTACGCTGGCCACGGTAATCCTGGCGCGCGGAGTGGAATGGTACAAGTCGCAAGGCACCAACGGCGCTGTAGGAATGAAGTTCGTCGGCATCAGCGGAGATGTGGTGCGCCCGGGGTCTTCGAAGTTCCCATGGGCACAACCTATAACGATCTGATCTTTGGATATGCCGGAGGCATTCCCGATGGAAAGCAAGTTCTTGCGTTCGCGCCCTCCGGTCCGTCATCAGGATATTTGCCGGCTGCGATGGCCAGCCTTCCGCTGGATTGGAATGCGGTGGCCGCGGCTGGCTCGATGGTGGGCTCGGGAGCCATCGTGGTATGCGCTGAAGACCGTTGCATGCTGGACATGGCGCTCAACGCAACTCGCTTCTATCGCAACGAGTCCTGTGGGAAGTGCGTGCCCTGCCGCATGGGTTCGCAAAAGATGGTCGAGATGCTGAAGGGCTGGACCGAAGGCCGAAGCTCGCAGGATGACATGCAGCTGCTCGAGGAACTCTCGACGGCCATGAAGATGGCCTCGATTTGCGGACTGGGCCAGGTCGTTCCGGTGCCCATTGCTTCCATCCTCAAACATTTTCCCGACGTAGTCGAGGACCACACCGTGCGCCGGCGCTGCCCGGGGAATGTGTGCTTCCAGCGCCAACGAGGATGGCATGAATCCCGACGCGACCGCGGCCAAACCGGCGAGCAGCCGCAGATCGAGCTGACGATCGACGGCACTGTCGTCTCTGTTCCCCAAGGGACAACCATCTTCGATGCCGCGCGCATGAACGGCATCGCCATTCCAACGCTTGTGCCATCAGCAAAACGAAAATCCGGTCGGGCGTCTGCCGCGTTTGCGTGGTGGATTTGGGGCAGCGAGTCTATGCCGCCTCCTGCATCCGCCAGGCCGAGCCGGGCATGAAGGTCAGACCGGCACGGCGCCGGTGCAGAAGCCGTTCGGCAGACGTTGCTGGAACTGTTGATGGCCGACCATCCTGCGTCCTTGCGCCCGCCAGCAGCATTCTGGCGATTGCGAACTGGAGCAGCTGGCCGCGCGCGCCGGGATCGAGCATCGCGCGTTTTCCCGACGCAGCACCCCGCGCGGACACGACGATTCTTCAATCGCCATCGCCGTGGATCACGAAGCCTGCATCCTTTGCGACCGCTGTATTCGCGGCTGTGACGACATCCGGCACAACTGGGTGCTGGCGCGGCGCGGCAAGGGATATCAGGCAGGCGTCGCCTTCGATAACAACTTGCCCATGGGTGATTCGTCCTGCGTTTCCTGTGGCGAGTGCATGGTCTCGTGTCCGACGGGCGCACTGACCAACCGAAGATCGTAGGACACCAAGGAGTTGTCCGGCGAATCAGTCGAATCGCCGAATTCCTCCAGACCCTGCCATTTTTCAAGAATGTTTCTGGTACGTTTCTCGAACTCAATCGCTAATGCCATCGTCGAACGTCATTTCCGCGCCGGTGAAATCATCTGCCGCGAAGGCGAATTCGGCTCGACCGCTTTCTACATCCTGGAAGGCAAGGCCGAGGTTTATCTTTCCAGCCCATCGCGCATGTCACGACCGAGGGTGGTTCGCGCGGCTTTCTCAGCAAGTTGACGAGCCTGCTGACGCCCCGCAAACAACATCAGCGGGCCGAAGAAGGCTCACGCGCGTTTATTCCCATCGATGCTTCGGTCGATCTTCCCTATGAAAATCCGGTCGCCGAACTGGGCCCGGGAGAGCTGTTCGGCGAGATGACCTGCATGAGTTACTACCCGCGTTCGGCAACCGTGCGGGCCACCACCGACTGCACCATGCTGGAGATGTTGCGCAACGTTCTCGACATCCTGCAGCGCAATAAGAGCTTCCGTGAGCAACTGGATCGCACGTACAAGCGGCGAGCGTTGGAATCGCACCTCCGCAGCGTCCCGGTCCTGGCCTCCTTGACGCCGGAGTTCATCAAGGGCCTGGGCGACAGTGTCGAGTTAATCCGCTACATGCCCGGGCAGGTGATTTGCAGCCAGGGTGACACCGCCGACGGTTTCTATCTGGTGCGCCTGGGCTTTGTGAAAGTGTCGGAACGGCGTCGCGGAGGAGAAATCGTGCTGGCCTACCTGGCGCGAGGCTCGTACTTCGGCGAGATGGCATTGCTCACCGGCACTACCCGCACGGCAACCTGTACCGCTCTGGATCATGTGGAAGTAGTGCGCATTCCCGGCGAACAATTCCAGCTGATGCTGGACCGCTTCCCCGATATCAGGCAAAACCTGGAGAAGACGGCGGCGGAGCACGTGGCGGCCAATCGCCAGCGGATAACGCAATTCGAGAATGTTCCCGTGGACCAGTTCCTCAGCCAGGGCCTGATGGAAGCTCAGAGTCTGCTGATCCTGGATCTGGACCGCTGCACGCGATGCGACCAGTGCGTACGAGCGTGTGCGGATGCGCATGATGGTATAACCCGGCTGATACGCGAGGGTCTGCGCTTCGACAAGTATCTGGTCGCAACCTCCTGCCGCCAGTGCCGCGATCCCCTCTGCATGGTGGGCTGTCCCGTCGGCTCCATTCGCCGGCGCAACTCCCTGGAAGTGATTATCGAAGACTGGTGTATTGGCTGCGGTCAGTGTGCCAACAATTGTCCTTACGGCAACATTAATATGCAGCCCTTCTCGGTGGAGGTCGCCGATCCATCCAATCCGGGACGGCAGGTTGCAGCCGTCAAACTAAAAGCTACTTCCTGCGACCTGTGCCAGGACCACGTCGAACCCAGTTGCGTTTATGCCTGTCCGCATGATGCCGCCCATCGGGTGAATCCCCCCGAATTTTTTGGCGGCTTGCTCAAGCAACAAACCCTGACCAAGAAGGAGCAGTGACGTTTGCGCATCGATCGCACCCACCGCAATTGGTTTATCGGAAGTCTTGCGGGCGTGGTGTTGGCCACGGCGATCTATGTTCCCTACAGCCTGTGGTCAGCGCACGGGGTCAGCGGCGGGAGCGTAATCGGTCTCACCTACGGCAGCGTCGGCTCGGCCTTCATGTTATTTGCCGGATTGCTGGGAGCCCGCAAGAAGTTTCCCATCTGGCGAATCGGCCGGGCCCAGACCTGGATGCGGGGCCACCTCTGGCTCGGCACCGTCAGCTTCCCTCTTATCCTGTTCCACGCCGGATTTCATTTTGGCGTGGGATTAACCAGAGCCATCATGTGGATCTTCGTGGTCGTCTTCCTGAGTGGAATCTTTGGCGCCGTATTGCAACATTACATGCCGCGATTCACCACCGAACGCATTCCCATGGAAACCATCTACGAACAGATTGGGCGCGTACGCACTCAGCTGGTGGATGAGGCCAGGAACCTGGTAGAGGAGGCTTGCTCAACCTTAACCGGCGGATTGTCCAGGGCAACCATGGAACAACGCGCGGCCGCGGCTGGGGCAGGCACCATGGGTGGCCTCACCGTCGCTTCAGGACTGGCACTGGATGAGGAAGCGAGCGTGAAGCTGCGGGATTTCTTCCGCCAGCAGCTGCAACCCTTCCTCGAACACGGCGGATCGCAAGGGCTGCTCCTGGCTGACCGCTCGCATTCGCAAGGCATCTTTCGGGAACTGAAAGCGCTGCTGCCTCCCAATCTGCACCCCATGGTCGATGACCTGGAGAACGTATGCGAAGAGAAGCGCGAACTGGACCAGCAGACGCGCTACCACCGGATTTTGCACGGCTGGTTGCTGGTACACATTCCGCTTTCGTATGCGCTGTTGCTGCTAGGAGCAGTGCACGCTGTGATGGCACTGCGTTACTGAGGCGAAACCATGCCGCGACGGGTACGCACCACTAAATCGCTGGCCAGACGGATGGACTTGCAGTACTTCACCCGCTCGCACCCGCTGCGGCGCTGGAGGCTGTATCTATCGGTGGCGATTCCTGTCATTGCGGTGGTTTGGTTTCTTTCGCAGAGAGCGACGGGCCAGAAAGTCTACAGTAGCGGCCCTTTGTCGGCGTCGCATGCCGTGTTCGGCAAGCGCTGCGAAGTCTGCCACGTGACCCAGGCGGGGGTGTTTCGCAGAGAAGTCAGCGACCGAGCCTGTGAGCGTTGTCACGATGCTCCGGCACACCATCCTAATAACGTGGCCTTCACTCCCACCTGCGGTTCCTGTCACCAGGAGCATCAGGGTTCGGTGAGGCTGGCGCGTACCACCGATAACTCCTGCGCGCAATGTCACACCAATCTGCGGGTCCGCGCGGGTGAACTCAAGTACGTTGCTACCATCCAAGGCTTCGACCGTCATCATCCAGAGTTTGCCGTGCTGCGTCCGGGCGGTTCCGATCCTGGAATGATCAAGCTCAACCACTACGCACATCTGCAGCCTAAGCTGGCCAGTCCCAACGGACCGGTACAAATGACGTGTCACGACTGCCACCGTCCGGCCGGAGCGGAAGGCACTTGGCCTTACGCGCTGGGTCAGGTCAAAACGGTCTCCACCATCACAGACACTGACAGAGGAATGGCGAATCCGCGCGCTTACATGGCGCGCATACGCTATACCGAGCAATGCGCCGGCTGTCACATCAAGGATCTTCAGTTCGATAAGCGCTTCGACGAGGCTGCTCCGCACGACAAGCCGGAGGTGGTGCAGGCGTTCCTGATAAAGAAATATACCGACTACATCGCGGCCCATCCCGGCGCGGTGTCGGAGCCTTTGCGCGCGGGCCGGATCGTGGCCTCGGGGATGGCGCCGATGCCGCCCGCGCCGCGCACGCGCGAGGAATGGATTGGCTGGCAAGTCGCGTATGCTGACCGCCTGCTCTTCAACAAGGGATGCAAGCTGTGTCACACGATGCTTCAGGGGAACGGACCGCTCCCCGCGGTGGCGAAGTCTGCCATCCCGATGCGCTGGCTGCAACATGCCGACTTCGACCACGATTCGCATCGCATGTTGACTTGCACAACCTGCCACAGCGCGGCCCCGCAGAGCCGCCAGACGGCAGACATTCTGCTGCCCGGTATTGCATCCTGTCGCGGCTGTCACCAGGAAGGCGGGCCCGAACACGACGCGGCAGATGGCCGTTGTTCGGAATGTCACCAATACCATGAGTGGCGAGCAGAGCAGTTCCCGAAGGGCAATTTCACCATCCAGCAACTGCGCGGTGCCGCAGGAGGGCTGTAGCGGGCGCTTCCCTTGCGTTTTATTGTGGCAGGGTCGTGTCAAAGGGTTTCTGGGCCGAGGTTCGCTGGGCTTCGCCTGTGGAGCGAGGAGCGCCCGGCGGGGTGTCAGTGACGGTGTACAACTTATCGTCGCGTAGATATAGCCTTCTCATTTCCTCCAGATTGAAGGGTCGCGCCCCGCGACGCCCGAACACAGCCAGCTGATTTCCAGTCTCATCCACCGCGCGGTCACGATCAATACCTTTGGAAATTGCGAGCGCTGGGCCAGCAGTGTGACGGCTCGCAATCAGCCTGGGCATGGGACGCGGACTGAAAGCAGCGAACGCCGGATTGTCCATCGGAGACAACAACTGCAACACTCTTAGTCCGTTCCTGCCGTCGGCGACATAGGCAAATGCTCCCGATGAAACCATACCGATCTTCACGTCGTTGACGTCGTTCATGACGCCATCGGCATTAAACACCTGATCGAGTTTGGGCTGCTCGGGACGTTCGGCATTCACGATCACCAAGCCTTGTTTTCCGCCGGAGACATAAGCGTAGGTGCGAGCCACGTAGACATTGCGAGCATCCGAGATGGGAACCAAGGCCGCGGAGATAGGCACCGGGTGGTCCAGGTGGGTCACGTCGAGCACCTTGAGTCCCTCGCGGTCCACAACAAACGCGTAGCGAAACTGAATCGCGAGACCCCGCGGATCGATAAGGAACGGCCCTCCGACTTGGGCACTGATGCGCGGCGCTAACGGGTTACTCAGATCCACAACCACAAGGCCGTGGTCACAAAGAATGTAGGCGTATGTCCCCGCAATCGTAATGCGGCGGGCGCCTTTCAGCGCGCCATCGGGATTGAAGGTCACAGCACGTTTGAGGAAGTTGTTGGAAGGATCACCATCCAGCAGAGTGCCGACGCCCGGGCTCTTGCCTTTCAGGTTGGGGTCGCCAACTACGATCAATCCTTCTTCCCGGTCGGCCACATAGAGGAAGCCGTAGAGCAAATTGATTTTCTGCTCCTCATTTTCCGGACGCTGCGTGCGCAACGGATCCACTCCCAGCGTGGTGGGGGTAGCTACCGCCATCGCGGATTTCGTTGGCAGGTAGAAACGCTGGCCAAGCGGGGACACGGGCGCGGTTATGGTCCGCTGCGAAAAGTCTTTGTCATCGAGATTGGCGATGTCAAAAATACGCAAGCCGCCTTTGCCCATGGCTGCATAGAGATATTCTCCGCGGGCCTGGACATCCAGGACCTCGGCTCCGGCGTGCCCATAGGTTTCCTTCAGCTGCCGCTGGTTCTTAATGTGCTCGTTGTAGTCGTCAGGATAGGCCATCTTCTGCAGATCGCTTCCGATGACGGCTGGCGGCTCATCATGCTCGGTGACGGCAACCGCTTCGTATCCTTTGCTGCCAGTGGCAACGTAGATATACCGTCCCATGAAGTTCATGAAGTTGGTACCCAGCAGAAGCAGTTGCGACATCCACGCATTGTTGTTGCCGGCTTGGGCGACGTGGCAATCCGTGCAGCCTTTCGTTTCCTTGGCACGCACGGTGTGAGGAACAAACGTACTGAAGGCCTGCCCGCTGAAACCTTCGGCTGAAATGGTCTGCTGCTGGTAGTAAATCCAATCTCGATCGGCGTTTTGTGAACTAACCAATACCGCGCAAGCGGAGCGCACCGGGGCGACGCGATGGCCGGTCACCGTCCCATCAATCCCCAGGCTGTAGACGTCATCACGCAGCACTTGGAAGTCGTAGGAGGTCCAGTTGCGCGTCATCGTCCCTTCATTGTGCAGCATGGGCATGCGCTGGTTGGCGGTCATCGAAAGATGGCAGCCATAACACGTGGGCGCCCACGAGCTATGACAGGCATAGCACGTCATCCGGCTGTTCTCATGAGCCAGCTTGGTGGGCTCGACGCGAGCGTCGCCCCAGGCGCTGCCATCCTTCTGCACCGTCTTAGCGAGGCGCGATTTTTCGCTGTAGTGCGGATTACCCGGCGTAATCGTGTCGCGCACCTGCACTACTTCCCATTGCTGATCTTTGTCGAGCATCGAGCGCTGGAACAACTGATCGTCCTTCCAGTAGAAGCGCCGGTCGCCCCAGGGCGTACGCAGCATCTCCAGTCGCGTGCCTCCGGCCGGCGCGGCAATGCCTGATGTGGTCAAGTTGGCCCGCTGCTCAATCGTTCCGTGACAATCCACGCAATCCACTTCGATTGCGTTTCGGGTTTCTCCGTAGAGCTTCCCGTTGCCATGGTTGTCCTGGACAAAGTGGCAGTCCACACAGTGCATACCCTTGTCCAGATGGATGTCTGCCAGATGGACAGCCTTTCCGAACTTGTCCGGATCGTCGAAGGCAATGACATTGCCCTCGGCGTCCAGGAGCCGGCCCTCGCGATCGTGTTTGTATACGGCGCGGAAAATCCATCCGTGGCTGTGAAAATCGGCGAACTGCGTGTTCTTCAGGGTCTTGTTGAACGCCGGAGTTCCAGTCTGCTCCAGAAAATCGACGTTTGACCAAAGACCGCGAATTGCCGTGCGCTCAGGATTCCTGGTTTGTATCTGCTGCTGCTCCGTAGGGCTGGGATGACGTTGCTTCGCCGGATACATTTTGTCGCCATCAATTTCGTTGTCCCACCAGGTGTATCCGAAATAGGTCGTGACCATATTGGTGCCGGGATGAACGTGGCAGACCATACACTGGCTGGAGGGAATGGCACGCGTAAATGCGTGCTTGATGGGATGGCCGGACTGTCCTTTAGGAATGGTGGGATCGAGGGTAGCAGTCTGTCCCAAGTTGCCGTACTGGGCATAACTGGCCGAATGCTCCTTGGCGCGGTCATTGGCATAAACCACATGGCAGGCGCTGCAACCGCTGGCGCGGTAGTCGCCCGGCTGATCGTTGGTACCTGGAAAAGAGAGTAGAGGATCCAGCAAGCGGGTCTTCTGCAATCCCAGGAATGTGGGATCGGTACGCAGTTGGGTTCCAAAGCCCCGTGAACTTAACTTGACATCGGGACGGCCTGGCTCTTCGTCGAGAAGGGGAATCCCGGTCTCGGCTTTAGGTCCACCGCCGCGCTCGAACACGCGCAGAACATTGCCCGGCTGCGACACCTCCCAACGCTGCAACGGCTCAAGGTAAGGCAGCACGCCTTTCTTTTCGGTCTCATCGGGAGTGGGCGGCGGATAAGTTTGTAATCGCTGCGGAGTTCCATCGCGACCATAGCTCTCGCCGAAGTGGGGGTCCTTGAGCGGAAATGCTCCATTGTTGTAGAGCGCGGCTCCCCACAACATGGCGCCGTGGGTCATCATGCTGGTTTGCACGCGACGAACTTCGGCGGCGTGACATCCTGAGCGGCCGCAAGTTTCCTCGGCAACTCGCAGGTCGCCCGGGTTCACGAACTTGATGTAATCCGCGTCCTCCTTCAGCCACTTTGTATAGGCGCGCACCGGATTGGCGGAGCTCCAGGCATTTTCAGCAATGCGCGACTGGGGATGGGCTTGCCTGGTTAGCCGCAGGTATTCGGCTGTATTCGGCAACGTGCCGGGCGGCAGAAGAACTTGCGCATGACCGCCATGACAGTCGGTACATCCCAGCCGGATGGTGCCGGTGGTGTGCATGGTGGGACTGTCGGTTGCCGTATGACAACTGACGCAGCCAGTGGATTTCTGGTTGACCTGTTCTTGCGACTGCTCCAGCAGATTGGCTGAGCTTGCCTGCTGCTCCGGTGCAGACTGCGACAGGCAAGTCGCTGGAGCCGCCGACGAAGCCGTACGCAATCCCGGGACAAACACTGCCAGCAGGACGCAGATGCATGCGATCATCCCCATCATTCGGCCTGCACGGATTGAAGAGGACGATCTCATCATCGAGTCGTGTTCAGAAGGTCAACGCGAGGCTTGCAAAGCCGGACACAAGCACTTTGCTGTTGTAGAGGTTTTGCAGGCCTGCTCCGGGTAACAGCGCGGAGGTTCCGGCCGTCACCACTATGTTTTCCGTCAAGGGGGGACGGTACTTCACCCCAAAACCCAGGTCCTGACCGATGCTGTGTCCAATCGGTGACTGGAACAATAGAATCTCCAGCGGCTCCGTCTGCGCAAATCTGAGATAGCTGGTATTGGCGAAAGCACGAAGCTTGGTAGTCAAATCGAAGTCGGCGCCCGCGTTGAAAATATAAACGCCGGGATTAACAAAATTTGCCTGCCCTTCCGTCTTATCGCTGCGCAAGCTGGGCAGCAGGCTCGAGGGATTCGTCAAGTTCACTCCAGTGCCGGTCAACAGGATCCCCTGCTGGTCCCAGAAACTGAAAGCGCCGCCTGCGAAGTTGGTATTGTCCACAATCGTGTCGAATCCATGTGCCGTGCTGCTACGTGAACTACCGAACCTGTAGGCTGAGTCTCCCGAGGCATAGAAGAACGAAGCGTAGTAGCGTACCCAATCCTTGTCGATCGACAGCTCAAGCGCGGCCATTTGCGCATTGATGTTGACCGGCCTGCCGGCAATTGGATTGAAGGTATCGTGCCCCAGGGCCTGGTAGAACGCATTGCTCACATTCACGCGCTTAATGTGTCCGTTACCCGTCCACCCCAGATAATAGGCGCGAATCCCATGTTCGATCACGTCTCCATTGACCACATCGCCAATCGGCGACGGACGCACCAGAAACCCATTCTCGTTGTAATGAAGGCTAGGGTCGTCCCGATTGTAGAGGAAGCTAAACTCCGTGGTGTAACCCTTGGTGAGAAAGTCCTGCATATAAAGGTTGCCGACGTAAACCTGCTGATGGCGTTGGTTGAAAGTGTTCAGCCCCGTGTTGGTGTTCTTGTCGAGGAAGTAGAAGTAGGCAAGATTGTAGTTAAACCGGTTGGAGCGTAAATTTCCGAAAAGGCGAATTCCCGGCTGCTCGTCCGCAAAAATGAAACCGCGAAAGTCGCTGACAAACGACTGTATTCCCGCCCGCACTGACAGGAAATCAAAATTGGGGCCCAGGTCGTGGATTTTAGCTTCGACAAATGCCTGCTGCATGCCCGTCCACGCAGAGAACCGATTGGTTCCATCCTGAACATTGATGTTGACCAATCCCCGCTCGCGTGTCTGCAGGAAATTCAGGTCGATTTCCGGAGAAATCCGAAAGCGGAAATCGACAGGTCGAAAGCTGGTGTCGCCCTGGAACAAGTCAAACGAAAACAAGAAGGCTTGCGAGGCAAAGAACTGCTCGCCTTTGCCGAAGAAAGTTTCGCTGTCCGGCTGCTCGGCTGAAACTCCACTGGGCACTGGCAGCCTCTGAACGGAGATGCCCGATAAGCTGGTGCCCGTGACGTTCAAGAACCAGCTCTGTCCGAAAATCGGTTGATCGCCCTTGATCCGATTCCGGTTGAACGGGTCGTACCAATGCGACTTGGTATAGGGAAACTCACCCGGTTTGCCGTAACGATTCCAAGTGGGCATCAGAACATCCCAGCGGTCGGGAGTAGGTGTGAGATTGGCGCTGGCGGGCGGGACGTCCCCAGGCACATCATTCAATGGCCATGGTGTCGGCGCCTGTAGGTTCTGCATTGCGGTGGGATAGGACGAGACCAATGGTGGTTCGGTGATCGCAACACTGCTGGTGCCGGGCAGTCTGGCTACCTGGTTCGAAGGAGCGGGCGTTCCGGAAGCCTCAAGCCGCACCTCAACCGTCAAGAGTTCGCCGCTGATGAGCTGAGCAGCAGCAAGGGTGGCCGGCGAGAACCCCTCTTTCTCGGCGCGAAGCTGATACGTGCCGAGGGGCAAATCCAGCATACGGAAGATACCTTCGCTGTTACTGACGACGCTACGGATGGGGACGCGCGAGCGGATTGCGGTGATCTTGACACCGGGCAAACTTCTGCCCTCGACGTCGCGCACAATGCCCTGGATTGATGAGGTCGCAGACGGAGCATGCCCAGGAATCCGTTGCGTCAGGAGCACCGAGGAACTGCTGGAAACCGGTGGAGGTATTTGCTGGGTATCGCCCTGCATTGCCCTGGCGAAGGTACACCCCAACGCGGTAGGAACAAGCCACGCCATCCACAACAGCGAGGTCTTTCGAGCTTGCATCCTCACCGCCGAAGTTAAAGGTCGCTACTTGGAATCAATGGGCTTAGTTGGTATCACAACTTGCGTCCGGTAGCAAGCATTGCTTGACTTCCGCTCAAATATGAGCATAATTGCGGGACTGGCGAAACCACGTGCCGTTTGTCTTTGTATTCCTTGGGCCTCTGGGGAAGATACCGCCTGCATTATGGACTGGCGTTAGCAACACCATCACCGCAACAACAGAGAAGGAGTGGCAATGGACTTTTCGAATCCACTCGGAGCAGGTGAAGCCGTCGGCGGCAGGCCGGGCGACCCATGCGTCATGGTGATCTTTGGCGCCGGAGGCGACCTGACGCGGCGCAAGCTTCTGCCCGCGCTCTACAATCTTGCCACCGCTAACCTGTTGTCGCGCGAGTTCGCGGTCGTGGGACTGGCCCGCGAGCCCATGAACTCGGAGCAGTTCCGCGATAAGTTCCGGGAAGATATCAAGACCTTCGCCACCGGTGCGCTCAACGACGATCTGACGGAATGGTTCGTTCGCCGCTTGTACTACGTGGCGGGCGAATTCGGCGATGCCAACGCCTATAGCCGGTTGAAGGACGTGCTGCAGCAAGCTGACAAAGAACACGGTACTCGGGGAAACTACCTTCACTATCTAGCCATCGCACCGGCTTTCTTCGGGCAAGTGGTAGAGCAACTGGGAGCGGCGGACCTGGTGCGTGAGGACAACGATCACTGGCGCCGGGTCATCGTGGAAAAACCCTTCGGCCGCGATCTGGAGTCGGCGTGCAGTTTGAATGCCCAGCTGCTGCAAGTACTGAACGAAAACCAGATCTATCGCATCGATCACTATCTGGGAAAGGAAACGGTCCAGAACATTCTGGCTTTTCGTTTTGCCAACGGTATCTTCGAGCCCATCTGGAATCGCCGCTATATCGACCATATTCAGATCACGGTGGCGGAAACCGTGGGAGTGGAGCAGCGCGGCGGTTACTACGATCAGTCCGGCACTTTGCGCGACATGGTGCCGAACCATATCTTCCAGTTAATTTCCCTGACCGCGATGGAACCTCCGATCTCGTTTCAGGCGGATGCAGTACGGGATGAACAGGCCAAGACGTTGCACGCCATTCAACCACTTTCCTCCGAAGACGTGCTTTCGCGCGCGGTGCGAGGACAATACGGAGACGGGCGCGCCGATGAGAAACACATGCCGGCTTACCGCTCCGAGACGAGCGTCGCGCCGGATTCCACCACGGAAACTTTCGTGGCCATGCGGTTGCAGATTGACAACTGGCGTTGGGCTGATGTGCCGTTCTACCTGCGCACCGGAAAGCGCCTGCCGCAGCGGCACACCGAAATCGCCATACAGTTCCGGCGCGCTCCTTTTGTACTTTTCCGCGATACTCCCGTGGAGCGACTGACGCCCAACGTGCTGGTGATGCATATTCAGCCGGAGGAGGGCATTTCCCTTAGCTTTGGGGCCAAGATGCCCGGGCCGATCATGCGTCTGGGTACGGTAGACATGAGCTTTTCATACACGGAACAGTTTGGCGGTATGGCCAGCACCGGGTATGAGAGACTGCTGCACGATTGCATGATCGGCGATGCCACGTTGTTCCAACGAGCCGACATGGTCGAGGCCGGCTGGAGTGTGGTGACTCCGGTTCTGGATGTATGGAAGGCACTGCGCCCGCGGAACTTCCCGAACTATGCGGCGGGCGTCTGGGGTCCCAAAGAAGCGGATGACTTGCTTGGTCGTGACGGGCGCAAGTGGCGGAACAATGGTCATGATCAAGTTCCGCTCAAGGTAGCAGCTGCGGTAGGGTCCTGATTTCTACTGACGACCCGCAGAAACCGAGTGTCTTCGCGTTGCGATTTCAGGTGAGTGTCTGCAAGACTGGAGTTCGCACGATGTGGCGTTGTAGCAGCGTGGGGCGGCGCTGGTTCACGGTGTCGGCTTGTGCACTGATCTTGCTGACACTGCTTGCTTGCGGTGGTGGCGGAACCAGCACGGCCAGTACCGGCAGCGACCCTCCAGTAGTCCAGTCCGCACCTCCACCATCTCTGACCGCGATGCAGGTGGACGCAGTTGTGCGGGCCGCGGTTCAGTCAGTGAACATCCCCATCGTTGTGGGCGTAACGGACCGGCTGGGAAATATTCTTGCCGTCTTCGACACCACCGGAGCTCCCCCCACGGGAACGGGTAACTTCGGCACCACGCCGGACGCCAACGATGTTGCGGTGGCCCTGGCGCGGACGGCAGCGTTTTTCAGCAACGACCAGGCGCCGTTGTCGTCACGTACGGTGCGCTACATCAGCGGAATCCACTTCCCACCCGGAGTTGCCGGCACCGCAAGTGCGCCACTCTACGGCATCGAAAACACAAACCGCGGCTGCTCGTTCAACACTACGTATTTGCCGGGCCAGTCAATTCCGCCCGCAACTCTTATCAATGGCAGCACGCCAGGACTGGGAATCATTACCGGCAAAGCGAATGTTTACGACAGCGATCCCACAGCCGTGAACCCCGGCGGCGTGCCCCTGTTTGACAATGGCACGCTGGTCGGAGGCGTAGGCGTGGTCGCCGCCTCACCGGACACAGCCGAGTATGCCGCGTATTCGGGAGCGGTAGGAGCTGGATTTGGAGCGGACCCCGCAGCGCCGGGAGTGGTCGTTATCAATGGCATTGCCTTGCCGTTTGTGGACCAGACGACACCGCCGAGCGGGGTGACTGCCGGACCATTTAACGGTAGCTACGCTTTAGGACCATCGCCCAGCCCGGGACCGCCTCCCGAGGGATACCTGGTGGGACCCCAGGCGAGTGCCTATGGCGGGTTAAGCCAGGCGGACGTCAACGCCATCGTGACCAGCGCCATCAATACCGCCGATCAGACGCGTGCCGTCATTCGGCTTCCCATCGGTTCGCGAGCCAGGATGATGTTCGCGGTTGCCGATCTCGATGGGACGCTGCTGGCCCTGTATCGTATGGGGGACGCGACCGTCTTCAGCATTGATGTTGCGGTAGCGAAATCGCGCAATGTAATTTACTTCAGCAGCGAGCCCGGCTTGCCAGGCGCCTACGCCGATAGTTTGCCGGGATCGACCGACCTGCCGGGCATTCCCGCGGGAACGGCGGTGACCAATCGCACCATTGGGTTTGGAGGCCAGCCGCTATTTCCCTCAGGCATTGACGGTAGCAATCCCGGCCCCTTCTTTAATCTTTACGTCAACGATACGAACCACGCGTGCACCCAAGGTTCCCAGCCACCTAATCCCAATCAGAATGGGATCGTGTTCTTTCCCGGCAGCCTTCCTCTTTATCGCAACGGAGTGCTGGTGGGTGGGTTGGGAGTTAGCGGCGACGGCGTCGACCAGGACGATTTCGTTACCGCGGCCGGAGCCGCCCTGACGATCGTCACCGATCCCTCCGATTCTGGCCACGGGTTCGAAGCGCCCACGGCGATCCGCGCCGACCAGATCGTCATCCAGAATGTACGCATGCCATATCTCAAGTTCCCTCGCAATCCCACCCAATAGAAGGAGCAGCCAGATGGCAGATGCCGCCGGCAAAAGCAGCCCGCGCCTAACGTGCGTTAATGGGCATGAGCGTCGGATGCAATTTGGCTGTAAGTGGAAGAAAACGATGGTGGGCGCTACAGGATTCGAACCTGTGACTTCCACCGTGTGAATTTTGCAGTCAGACACCTAACCCCTTTGCTTGCCTTTCTTTTCCGAAACGAGTTAAGCAAAATGAGGATTACAAAGGACTGATTTTGTTGACGGGTTGTTGACGAGTTAGGTGTTGGAAATTGGTTTCCATCTGTCATCTCGAGGGACGTCGGAGCGGCCATATTGATACTTGCCATCAGCGCGGACAATTAGGACTTTATGAGAAGGCGTATACAGCAACCATTGGTCGCTTGTCGAATCAGACGGCCACGTCCTAATGCTGCTGCCTAGATCAAATTCAAAGTGACACCGCATGGACGTGAGCGCTATCGAGAACCGCATGAGCTTTTCTCCATCGAGAGAATTCCCTCCCCGTTCAATTTTTGCCTCCGCGGACCGGTACCCGATCTTTCGACCCGTGTAAAGAAGCTCCCAATTGCAGAAGTAAAGCCAAAGGTGCCATTGACCATGTACAAATATCCTTCGCCGAGCCAGATGCGCCTTGACCCTTGCGGAAGCGCCTTTGGACGCACTCATCGGCTCAAAAATGTCGAGATGGGGCTTGCCAAACTCTAATGTGAGAGATGGCCTCAAACCAGGGCGAACGCCCCAGCAAGGTTGGCCATAAAGCGGTCTGAATAATCGTTCGAAGACGGGCGCGAGGCCCAAGAATTCGCGTTTCATTGCAAAGCCTTTCGAGATGGATTTGCCCGTCACACCACGGAAGGTTTGCTCCTCGTATTTTAGCTCAAACCGTCGTTTGTGTCATGACATGCTCGCGACGAATTTCAATGACTAGGATTACTGTGGCGTAAGCCAAGTTACGGTGCAGTAAATTACGCGATGCTCTTCGCCTTGGGGCGCATCGACAGCAACGAGGACATGTCCGTCCTGCTCATCGGAGATGCACGCGCCGCTTCCGTGGACGTTGCTTGCAGTCGTCCAGGTGACTCTTGTTCCTTTGGTAAGCATGTGTCCTCCGATTGGGTTTCAGTGACATGGGCGCAGAGCATAGGACGGGTTGTTGCGCTTGGCAAGTGGGTCTGAGTAGCATGTGCTGAGGCGTGCAGATATGAAAAGGATGGGACGGAAAGAGGCCGAGTCGGTCGTCACCAAATCAGTCTGGAACGGCTGAAAGCGTTGGACGGAGACAAGAAAACCGCACTCTTATCGCGCACTTTGAAACGTAAACTTCTAACTCGTCAGCGGAAACGGAATGTAATTGTTGACGAGTTGCGGTAGCGCGGAATGCGGGATCACCGCAAGAAGTTGATTTGAAAGAAGAATTGGTGGGCGCTACAGGATTCGAACCTGTGACTTCCACCGTGTGAAGATGGCACTCTACCGCTGAGTTAAGCGCCCGTTGCGGTATTTGCATTGTAGCAAAACCAGCCAGGTCCTTTGGCCGCCGTGCCCCGCAACCCGGGCGTCTTAACTTACCTTCTCTTCCCCAGCCTCCAGGGACTTGCAGCGCCCCAGCATTCTATGTTCATCTAACTGCGCATGGGCCTGGAGGAATACAAGCGAAAGCGCGATTTCAAGCAAACACCTGAGCCTCCGCCAAAGCTGGCGAAGGGCGGGCAGCGCCGCTTCGTGGTGCAGAAGCACAGCGCCACCCGCTTGCATTACGACTTCCGCCTGGAGATGGATGGCGTGCTGAAATCCTGGGCCGTCCCCAAGGGTCCGTCGCTCGATCCCGCCGACAAGCGATTGGCCATGCAGGTGGAGGATCATCCGGTTTCGTACTTCGACTTCGAGGGCATCATTCCCGCCGGCAATTACGGCGCGGGCACAGTGATGGTGTGGGACGTGGGCACGTGGGAGCCGCAGGGCGATGCGCACGAGATGCTGCGTAAAGGCGATCTGAAGTTCCGCCTGAATGGGCAGAAGTTGAAGGGCGACTTCGCGCTGGTCCACATGAAGTCGCGGCGGCCCGGCAGCAAGGGAACGGAGTGGCTGCTGATCAAGCATCGTGACGCCTACGATCAGCCGGGCTACGACATCGACAAGTACGATTACTCGGTGCTGACCAAGCGTTCGCTAAAGCAGATTGCGGGCGATGAAGGTTCAGCTGCGTGGAAAAGCAGCCGCAAGGCTTCGACCCGCGGAGGTTCCAGCAAGAACGACTGGCTGGCAGACTCGATTGCCAAAGCTGACGCCGAAGCGAGCCAAAGCTGCGAAGAGACCCGCAAGCGTCAAGGCCGCTCCGGTTGCGCCGAAGAGCGCGGCGAAGCCCGCGCCGGCCAAGACTTCCGTCGCGGTAAAAAAAAACTCCGTAGCCAAGCTGAAGAAGAGGGCGTAGCTCCCAGGCGCCGCGGGCACTGGCCGCAAAGCGCCGATGCCTCGCATGATCCATCCCATGCTGGCGACCCCGGTCGACAAGCCTTTCGACGATGACGCCTGGCTTTATGAGATCAAGTGGGACGGTTATCGCGCCGTGGCCTTCGTCGACGGCAAGTCCATTCGCCTGGTCTCGCGCAATCAGAACTGACCTGACCTCAGCCTATCCCGAGCTGCAGTGAAATCGTCAGTCATATCAAAGCCGGCACAGCGATTCTCGACGGCGAAATTGTTGCCCTTGACGACGAGGGCCGCCCGTCGTTCAGCCTGATGCAGCAGCGCACTGGAGTCGGCGAAGGTGGCCGCCGCATTCGCCGCACCCGCGATGACATTCCCGTCGTCTATTACGCTTTCGATCTGCTCTACCTGGATGGCTACGACCTGATGCAGGCCGATCTCGAAGCCCGCAAGCGCCTGCTGGCTTCGATCCTTACGCCAGACGATCTCTTCCGCTATTCCGATCACTACATCGGCCGCGGTACAGCCCTGTTCGAAGCTGCGGCACAGCGCGGACTGGAAGGCATCGTCGCCAAGCGCCGTCGCAGTTGTTATGAGCAGAAGCGCAGCCGCGATTGGTTGAAGATCAAAATCGTCAAGCGGCAGGAGTGCGTCATCGGCGGATATACCGATCCCCGCGGCTCACGCGAGAACTTTGGTTCGATTGTGTTGGGACTGTACGACGACAAAGGCCGCTTGATTCCTGTCGGCCAGGCGGGCAGCGGCTTCACGGAGCAAACGCATGCGCAGATGTGGAAGCGCCTGCACGCCCTCGAAACCTCGCGTAATCCTTTCTTCGGTAAAGTGGAGAGCGATCGGCAGGTGCATTACGTGAAGCCGGAGCTGGTGGCGGAAATCAAGTTCACGGAGTGGACACACGAAGGACAAAGCGGCGGTGTCAAGATGCGCGCGCCCGTGTTCCAGGGACTGCGCTTCGACAAGAAGGCGAGCGAGTGCAAGTTCGAATCTGCCTCCGGCGCGGAGAGCGAATTGAAGAAGGCAGGAGCCGGCGAACCACTGTAGCAAGGCTACTTCACGTCCTTCATCGGCAGCACCGAGCCGTACTCGTGTCCGCTGCTGTCCACGGCGCGGGCGATCACCGCGTTGAAGGCATCGCGCAGTTCGGGATATTTGGCAACGATGGCTTTGATCACGGCCATATTGTCATGAAAGGCGGCTTCCGAATTCGCCGCCTCGGCATTCGTGTAGCGAACCCGCAGATCCAGATTGTTGTCCACTGGGACGGCAGCCAGCTCCGTCACTTTGAACACCTTGCCGTCTGCCGAAAGGCTCAGCGGAGACGCCTCGCTGGGCAGGTCGCCGGGACGCGCACTCTGCATCTCGTCGGCAATCTTGTCGAGCTGCGGCGTGCTCATGAACTCGACCGGCGCGGTCAAGTCCCACGCTGTCAGATAGTAGAACCAGGCATTGCGCGACTGCCCTTTCGCCTTATACTCACGCGCCTTGGTCAGATACCACTCGCCATCGTGACCGCCGATCTCATCCAGCCGCGGATAGTAGCCCGCCAATTTCCACGCGGCCCCAACGTTCTCCAGAACCAGCGTCAACGTGATGGGGTCCTTGCCGGCGACCTTCTGAATGACAATCGCGTAGCGGCCAGGGGGCAAATTGGGGATGAAGAATGCGAGCCGGTCCGGCGAGTTGTAAATACCGCAATAAAACTCGGCGCGCGGCAGCGGCGCCTTGGCCTGCGAGGCATCCAGCAGGTACGTTCCCGCGATCGTCGCCTGTCCCGCCGCCAGGTATGTCTTGTTGGTAACTACGGCCTGCTCGATGGCGCTGAAGTCGCCCGTGATCTGAGGAATAGAGTTCGCCTTGATCCCGGCTACATCGCCGTTCTTGGACATATCCAGATACTGCTTGGCAGCCCCATCGATCGCGCCCTTGGTAGCGGCGTCCAGTTCAGGTCCGGAAGAACAAGTTTGCCCGGTCAGTGGCATGGGACATAGCCAAAACCGCAACCAGTAACACTGCAAGTCGAACAAGGAAGCGATGCATTGCAAAATCGAGGTGAAAGATTCGAGTCATGAAGTGCCCTTGGTTCATTGCAGCGGCTTGCATAGCCCGCATCCTGGGATGCCGGTGCGCCGCGCCACAGCCGCTCAAGCTCTTAGCCGGCTTAAGGAAGTTTTGCAGATCGAGTTAAACATGCGGATCGATCGCGGTTTAGAATAGGACCATCGGCGAAACCATCGACATGTCTCGCCGTCTAAGCTCTATGTTACGCCTTGGGAAAAGTTTGGGATGTGCAGTGCTGGCGGCGGCGTCGCTGATGCTGGCAACGGCGCTGGCTAATGCGCAGGCACCCAGGTCGCCAGTAATGTCTACGTCCCAGGCAACCATGCCGCAAGCGCCGGCACCATCTCCCGCTGCGGCAGCCACCTCAGCACCTTCACCCAGCGCCCATGCGCATCACAAGAAATCTGCTCCCGTAGCGGAAGCGCCCGCAACGCCGCCTCCACCGCCTCCTACGTTGGAGCAGTCCACCCCCACGCCACCGCGGGTCAGTTTTCAGAACGGCCAGCTGACAATCGATGCCACGAACTCCACGTTGTCGCAAGTGCTGCGCGCCGTGCAATCGCGGACCGGTGCGTCGATCGACATCCCGGCCGGAGCTGCAAGTGAGAGCGTGGTTGGCGCAACTGGGACCGGGACTGCCGCGCGATGTGCTGAACAACCTGCTGAATGGATCGAAGTTCGACTATGTCATTCTGGGCGTGACCGGCGATCCGGGGGCAGTCGAGAAAGTGATTTTGACACCGCGGCAAGGTGGGGCAACCATCACGGCCCAGGGCAATACTCGCTCGCCCGCCGGTCAGGACGACGAGTCGCAAGCCGATGAAAGCACGCCTGTCGCCGACACTGCGGAAAACGATTTTCAGAACCCCGACCAGGTCCTCCCCCTCCGCCTCCGGGCGGCTTCCGCCATCCCATGATGCAGCCGGGGCAGGCCAATCCCGGTGCGGACGTTCGGAAATGGCGAACAGCAAAACGGAGCTCAAGACTCCCGAGCAGTTGATGCAGCAGATGCAACAGCAGCAACAGCAGCAATACCAGCAGCAACTGAATCCCGCCAACCAGAATCCCCAGCCGCAATAGCTGCAGGAATCGCTCTTATGTAGTAATTTTCATCGCAGCGCGCAGGGTCTCAACATACGGCTCGCGCACAATCCCACGCTCCGTGACGATGGCCGAAATATATTGATGCGGGGTCACGTCGAATGCAGGATTCTCCACCCCTACGCCATCGGGAGCGATCTGTTTGCCCGCCATGTGAGTCACTTCTCTGGCAGCGCGCTGCTCGATCGGAATCTGGCTGCCGTCGGGAGTGTTCAGATCAACCGTCGACAAGGGCGCGGCAACGTAAAACGGAATGCCATGCTCCTTCGCCAGCACGGCCACGGTGTAGGTGCCAATCTTGTTGGCCACGTCACCGTTGGCGGCAATGCGGTCAGCCCCTACAATCACTGCGCCGATCTTTCCCTGACGCATGATGGCGCCTGCCATATTGTCGGAGATAACCGTGGTGGGAATGCCGTCCTTCATCAACTCCCACGCTGTCAGACGTGAGCCCTGCAGAAACGGGCGGGTTTCGTCGGCAAACACGTGGAGTTTTTTCCCGGAGTCAATTGCGGCGCGGATGACGCCCAGCGCGGTACCATAGCCGCAAGCGCACAAAGCACCCGCATTGCAATGGGTCAGAACGCTGCCGCTCGCCGGTAGCAGCACAGCGCCATGTTTTCCCATTGCCTGGTTGGTGGCAATGTCCTCCACCAGCATTTGTTGCGCCTCAGAAACCAAGCGTCTGGCGGATGTTCGCGAGCGGCTGTGCGCTGACTTCATCGAACTTGTCCTTCATCCGGCGGATCGCCCAGAAGAGATTCACGGCGGTCGGCCGGGTAGAGCCCAAAACCTCGCAAATGCGGTCGAAGTCCTGTTTCAATTCGGCGTGGTCGCTTGCCTTTGAGTCGCGAACACCGAGTGCAATTCCCATTGCCGCCGTCACCCCAATGGCCGGCGCGCCGCGGACGATCATGGTGCGAATCGCGTCCGCGACTTCTTCGTAGGTCTTGCAGGTGACGTAGGTCTCTTCAGTGGGCAGCTTCGTCTGATCGATGAAGCGTACGCCAGCATCCGTCCATTCGAGGGTCTTAATCATGTTGGAAGAAAGCAGTTAGCACCTAGCAATTAGCAATTTGCTCGCACCAGAACAAGGCCGAAATTCAGTCTTTCCGATGATGTGATTCTCACGACCGGTGAGCTTCGCAGCGATGGCCCGGCACATTGGTCACCGCCGGACGATCGCAGAAGTCGCATTTCGCACTGACGGCAAAAATGGGAGGCGCGCCCGATTTCAGGTGTTCGGCCTGCCTCAGGTACTCGGCGCGAACATCGTTGGTGGTGAACAGCGCTACGAATGGCGCTGGCGCGGCGGCCTGCTCGACATTCGCGCGGCCATTCGCCTCCTGGCGATCCACCAGGCACATCACGCCCACAACTTCAAAACCATGTTCGCGCGCGGCCTCGATGGCCTGCACGGTCGAGGCACCGGTGGTGCAAACGTCGTCGACAATTACCACTCGCGCTGGTTTCTGGCGAAAGCCCTCGATGCGCTGGCCGGTCCCGTGGGTCTTCTCGGCTTTGCGCACCAGAAATCCGTGGATTGGTCTTCCTTGCTGCGCGCTGATCACGGAGGTTGCGACCACAACCGGATCGGCGCCCATGGTCAAGCCGCCAATCGCGTCGGGCCGCCAACCGCGACTTTCGATTTCATGCAGGACGGTTTGTCCCGTAGCCAGCGAGCCACCGGCGTCGAGCGTGGTCAAACGGCAATCGATGTAGTAATCGCTGCTGGCGCCGCTGGAAAGGGTGAATTGGCCCAGACGAAACGACTTCTCCGCCAGCAGTGCTAACAGTTGTTCGCGCGCGCTTGCTGCCATAGTTTCACGATACCATCTTCAGCCCGTCACCTTCTCCAGATGGCGATAATGATCGCTGGCCAGCCACAGCGCTGCGAACAGCGCAAAGTTGTATCCGCAGTGCATCAGGAAGGAAGCGGCCACGGAGTTGGTGCGTACGCGGACCAGAGTGAAGACAACGCCTACGACGAAGATGCTGAACACCGGGGCCCAGGCATAACCAAGCTGAGCCCCATGGATTGCAGCAAACGCTGCCGCGGTCAGCAGCACGGCCACGATCAGGCCAAAGGCGCGGCGCAGCAGCGGATACAACAATCCCCGGAAGAACAGTTCTTCCAGCAGCGGCGCCAGGGTAATGCCGAAGGCCGCCATCATGTAGGCGCTGGCCGCGTCGTGAAAGTACGCGTCCATGGGCAGCGACTTCGGTATGGGCAGAAACCGCGCCATGCCCTCGACCGCAAGCGCCAGAATCACGCCGCCGGTCAGAAATGCCGGCGCCAGCATTCCCGGCCAATTCCATTGAATCGCTTTTCCAAAGCTCTGGTGGGAGCGCGTGCGCACCATCAGAAAGATGAACAACAAGACAATGGGATAGGCCGCCGTCTGGGCGCCAATCACAACCGCCGCATTGGTGGCCAAGTCGGTAAATGTTGCGTTGCGATACTGCGGAAGACGCATGGGCGACGAACATTGCCCCGATCGTGAAGACCAGGATGGCCACCAGCGTGAACACCAGGATCGCCAGCACATCCCATCCCGACCACGTGGGGAATGGCTTTTCCCGGGGGCCGATGATCACGGTGGGGACGGTTTCAAAGCTTGGCGTCACCACGGTCGGAGTCAATGGCGCGCTTTCGGCGTATTCAGGCAGCGGGTTCGATGGTAGTGACATGGATATTCGTAGTTCGCAAGATCCAGTTTTGCAGGGGCACGGCTTCAGCCGTGCCGTCAAAGGCTTTCAAGGAATCGGCCTTTAGGCCCTGCGGTCTTGCGCCCTCAGCGGCTAAAGCCGGATTTTGTGCTTGGCTTTAGCGGCACGCCCTAAGGCGTGCCCCTTCGAAACATGACAACCCGGTTATCAAATTGCTAATAAAGCTGCGCCTTCCAAAAGGGAGAGCAATGCCTTAGCCGCCATTCGTCATCTGGGCAGCGGCCACCGCGTCTCCATTCCCTTTGTTATTGGACGCTGCTGGAAGCAGTTTGGCTAATGTTTGTCCGGTGTAGGACTTTTTGGTACGCGCGACCTGCTCCGGCGTGCCTTGCGCGACCATGCGTCCGCCCTCTTCACCGCCTTCGGGGCCAAGATCGATAATCCAGTCCGCATTGCGGATTACGTCCATGTTGTGCTCGATGATGATAATGCTGTTCCCCAGGTCCGTTAGCCGATGCAGCACGTCGAGCAACTTGCTGACGTCTTCAAAGTGCAATCCGGTCGTCGGCTCGTCCAGCAGGTAGAGCGTTTTACCGGTCTGCCGCTTGCTGAGTTCGCGCGCCAGTTTGATGCGTTGCGCCTCGCCGCCGGACAGCGTAACTGCTGACTGCCCCAGATGAATATAGCCCAGGCCTACATCGACCAGCGTCTGCAATTTCTGCTTGATCTGCGGGATGTTTTCCAGCACCGGCAATGCGTCCGCAACCGGCGTCTCCAACAGGTCAGCGATGGAATAGCCTTTGTATTTCACCGCCAGCGTCTCATGATTGTAGCGCTTGCCGCCGCAGACCTCGCATAGCACGTACACGTCGGGCAGAAAGTTCATCTCGATGCGCCGTTGGCCTTCGCCCTGGCAGGCTTCGCAGCGTCCGCCGGCGACATTGAAGGAGAAGCGGCCTGCCTTGTAGCCGCGCTCGCGAGATTCCGGCAGCATGGCATAGAGGTCGCGGATCTGGGTGAAGACGCCGGTGTAGGTTGCCGGATTGGAGCGCGGCGTGCGGCCAATGGGCGACTGGTCAATGCGGATGACCTTGTCGATGTGCTCGATTCCGGTGATCGACTTGTGCTCGCCCGGCTCCTCGCGCGAGCGATACAGCGCTTTGGCCAGCGCGCGGATACAGAATGTCGTTGACCAGCGTCGATTTGCCCGACCCCGAAACCCCGGTCACTACCGTCATCACACCTAGCGGGAAGGTCACATCGAGGTTCTTCAGATTGTTCTCGCGCGCGCCCAGGATCGTGATGGCGTTACCGTTGGGCGAGCGCCGCAGGTGACGGTCCGTCACCCGCTTCTGGCCGGAGATGTATTGCCCGGTGAGCGACCGCGGCACCGCTTCGATCTGCTCGGGCGTACCGCTGGCGACGAGTTCGCCGCCGTGACGGCCCGCGCCGGGGCCCAGATCGATGACGTAGTCGGCGCGGCGAATGGTGTCTTCGTCGTGCTCGACCACCAGCACGGTATTGCCCAGGTCGCGCAGCGATTCCAGCGCCTGCAGCAGGCGATCGTTGTCGCGATGATGCAAGCCGATGGAGGGCTCGTCCAGCACATACAGCACGCCCCGCAGCTTCGAGCCGATCTGCGTTGCCAAACGAATGCGCTGGCCTTCGCCGCCGCTCAAGGTTGCCGCCGAACGGTTGAGCGAGATGTAGCCGAGGCCGACGGCGTTCAGAAATCCCAAGCGCTCAGCGATTTCTTTGAGGATTCGTCCCGCGATTTTATCTTCCCGCTCGGAAAGCTTGATCTGCGCCGCTGCCTCGACCGCACGCGATACGGGCAGCGCGGTGAATTCGGCAATCGACATGGCGTTCACCTTCACCGCCAGACTCTCCGGACGCAAACGCTTGCCTTGACACGCCGGACACGTGGTCGCCGACATGTGGTCCAGCAGCCACTCGCGATAACCCTGCGACGAGCTGTCTTCCATCCCCTGGCGCAGATAGGCAAACACGCCGAGAAACCCGCCGCGCTTCTTCTCCGCCTGCTCCGGGCCATAGAGAATCAAGTTCTGCGTCTTACGCGGCAGCTGCTCGAAAGGCGTGGAAAGGTCAAATCCATAGGCTTGCGCGGCGAGTTGCAGGATGCGAATCAGATATTGCGAAGCCGAACCCGGTCCTAATCCGCCGTCCAGCAATGGCTTTGACCAGTCGTTGATGACCTTTGCGGGATCGAAGTCGTACTTGCTGCCCAGCCCGTTGCACTCCGGGCAAGCGCCGTACATGCTGTTGAACGAGAATGAGCGCGGCTCCAGCATGGGAACGTTGATGCCGCACTCCGGACACGCCAGTTTGGACGAATACAGCCGCTCCTCGCCGCCGACCACGGAGACCTGCACCAGCCCGTTCGCTTCCTTCATTGCCAGTTCCACCGACGCCGCCAGCCGGCCCTCGATTCCCGGCTTCACCAGCAGGCGATCGACTACCAACTCGATGGTGTGGTTCTTGCGCTTGTCGAGCTTGATCTCTTCGTCGGCAATGTTGCGCAGCTCACCGTCAATGCGAGCGCGGGTGTAGCCCTGCTGCGCCAGCTTGTCGAGCTCCTTTTTGAACTCGCCCTTGCGCCCGCGCACGATGGGCGCCAGCACCATGACCCGGTCCTCGGGCTTCAGGGCCATCACCTGCTGCACGATCTGGTCCGCCGACTGCCGCGAGATTTGCCGGCCACATTGCGGGCAATGCGGAATGCCAATCGACGAATACAGCAGGCGTAAGTAGTCATAGATCTCTGTGATGGTGCCCACAGTGGAACGCGGGCTGCGGCTGGTAGTCTTTTGTTCGATGGCAATCGACGGGCTCAGGCCGTCGATGCTGTCCACGTCGGGCCGCTCCATCTGATCGAGGAACTGACGAGCGTAAGCCGAGAGCGTCTCCACGTAGCGGCGCTGCCCTTCGGCATAAATCGTGTCGAAGGCTAGCGACGATTTGCCCGAACCGCTGAGCCCGGTGATCACCGTCAGGGTGTTGCGCGGAATCTCGACGTGAATGTTCTTTAGGTTGTGCTGCCGGGCCCCGCGGACACTGATGTTGCTGATTCCCATGGACAATTCTGGTTCGAACGCGCCTGCCACCGGTTCCGCCCAGAAACGCCGGCAGCGCGCTTCGGAAAGCGGCCCTGAACCCTCGTTTCAGGGTGATGAACGGCTCTGGAAAGTCTGGAAGGGTGGAGGTGCAGTTCTACTGACGTATCTTAGTGGTCAACACCGCCAGGCGTCAATGCGAGGTAAAGTAAAGCATCACAGTTAGCGCTGGCCGCTAAGAATGCCGATGACTTAAGTAGATCCGATGAGACATCCTGCCGCCTTTGACGGCGCATCGGAAAAAAGATGACTGACGGATTATGACGACCTTATTCTTCTCCAGCCTGCTCCTGCTCACTATCGTGGCAGCCTTTGCCTTCGGGGTCGCAGCCGGATACTGGGTGATTTGCGGGTTCCTCAATCTCATGAATCCGCGCCGCAGCCGGAATAAACCGGCGCGGGCAACCGAGCTTGCGCCCACAACGAGCGGCGATTAATCCTTCCTGTCGGTTGCTTCGCGGATTAAGGCTGCGATATAGAATGCAACACCGCAGCGGTGTCGGCCTCTTCATTGATGCAACTCTCATCAACGATTGCTCGACTAACGTCCCTGCCCTGTTGCAAGTTCTTTGCGATCGTCCCTAGGATTGTTTCGAGGGAGCCGAGGCAAATCTCCTCACTTTCGGATGTTCACTCGACCCGTCTTGTTGCGAAATCCATCACTAGCGAAAGTGACCCCCATCACAGCTTCCCCTAAGCCCATGTCTCACACTGAAATTGTACTCATGGGAGTTGCGCGAGCGGCAGGTGCGGCTCCAGCCCAAAGCAGCGGCGAAGGTGAGTACTTGGATTCAGCTTTTATATGCGTTTCATAACGTCTAAACCGGAGAAATCATGAAGAAAGTCATTCTAGCTGTTCTGGTTATTGCAATTGGTCTGTTTTTCGCGCTACCGAATCTCTCCTGGGCGCAGGAGGACGTTTACAAGGCAAAATGTGCCGCCTGCCACGGCGCCGACGGCAAGGGCAGCCGCAGCCGGCTTGAAGATGGGAGCACTGGCGTTCTCATCACCAACCGTGCAGAAGATGTCCGACGCTGCAGCTGGTCGACTTTATCGAGAACGGCGGCCCGCAGAAGAAAGCCATGCATGCTTTCGCCAACAAGGGCGTTAGCGCTGGCGACGCTGCCAAGCTGGCTACTTACGTGAAGACCCTGAAGTAGGCTTCGCGTTTGGCTTGATCCACTTCAGACCGGCCGACACGGACCGGTTTGGAGTGGGTTCCCGACTAGTCATCGCCCGACGGCGCTGGTCGACCGCGCCGATTCCCCCTCCCGAGGTCCGACTGGGCCGCCTGGGCGATCTGGCCCCAACCAACGCATCCCGCGCTGGTTGAGGCCTTGGAGAAAGTCATGAGCAAAGGAATTCTCTACGATGCCACCAAGTGCATCGGCTGCAAGCAGTGCGAGCAGGCCTGCGCCACCGAAAACGGCCTGCCCTACGACGACAAGATCGCAGCTCAAGAGCTAACGTCGGCCCACAAGTACACCGCCATCCTCACCAAAGATGACAAGTTCATGCGCAAGTTATGCATGAACTGCGACGACCCGGCCTGCGCCTCGGTTTGTCCGGTGGGCGCGATGAAGAAGACGGCGCTCGGCCCGGTCACCTACGACAAGGGCAAGTGCATGGGATGCCGCTATTGCATGGCGGCCTGTCCTTTCGGCGTGCCCAAGTACGAGTGGGAGAAGGCGATTCCCGGCGTGCGCAAGTGCATTATGTGCAGCAAGCGCGTCGCCGAGGGAAAGCAGACCGCCTGCGCGGAAATTTGTCCCACCGGCGCCACCAAGTTCGGCGATCGCGACGCGCTGCTGGAAGAAGCCAAGAAGCGCATCCACGACAATCCCGACACCTACCTGCACCACATCTTCGGCGAGACCGAAGTGGGCGGCACGTCGGTCATGCTGCTGTCGTCGATTGGCTTCAACAACTTCGGCTTCCGCAACGATCTCACCGAGCGCGCGCTGCCTATGTACACCTACCAGGTGCTGTCGCGCATTCCCGATTTCGTTCCCCTCTTCGGCACCATGCTGGGCGGCATTTACTGGATCACCCATCGCCGCGAGGACGTGGCCGAGGCTGAAGCCAGGAAAGAAAAAGAGCTCAAAGGCGGTGCCCAATGACAGTTCCCCGCATGCGCTTCACCTTCTGGAAGGCGGTGTTCGCCGTCATCATGGTGGCCGGCATCTACTGCACCTTCATCCGCTTCTTCCGCGGGCTGGGCGCGTCCACCAACCTGTCCGACCAGTTCCCCTGGGGCTTGTGGATCGGCTTCGACGTGATGTGCGGCGTGATGCTGGCGGCCGGCGGCTTCACGCTGACCGCCGCGGTCGAGATCTTCAACATCAAGCGCTTCCATTCCATCGTTCGGCCCACCATCCTGACCGCATTTCTCGGCTACCTGCTGGTTTGCGCGGCGCTGATGTACGACCTCGGCCTGCCCTGGAACATCTGGCATCCGCTGATCATGCGCAATCCGCACTCGGTGATGTTCGAGGTCGCCTATTGCGTGATGCTGTACACCACGGTGCTGGCGCTGGAGTTCTCGCCCATCGTGCTGGAGCACTTCCACCTGCACCGGGCGCTGAAAATCGTCCGCAGCGTGATGGTGGTGTTCGTCATCCTGGGCGTGCTGCTTTCGACGCTGCACCAGTCGTCGCTGGGCACGCTGTATCTCATCATGCCCAACAAGCTGCATCCCTTCTGGTACAGCCCGCTGCTGCCGGTGTTCTTCTTCCTTTCGGCGATTTCGGTCGGGCTGGCCATGACCATCTTCGAATCGTCGATGAGCTCGAAGTACTTCGGCCGCGAGATTGAGCTTCCCATCCTGCGCGATCTGGGACGCGTGCTGGTGGTGGTGCTGGCGCTGTACGGAATTCTGAAGTTCGAAGACTTGTATCACCGTCATGTGCTGGGCCTGGTCTTCGTCTCAGGCTACGAGCAGCGCTTCTTCCTGCTGGAAATATTCCTCTCGGTCCTGATCCCACTGGGCATGCTGCTGGTGCCGAAGATTCGCGAGAGCGCGCAGGGACTGTATCTGGCGGCGGTGCTGTGCCTGCTCGGCTTCGTCACCAATCGGTCTGAACGTCGCCATTACCGGCGTGGAGAACGCCGTCGGCGGCCGCTACACGCCGAAGTGGACGGAAGTGGTCATCACCGCCATGTTCGTCGCGCTGGGGTTCGCCATCTTCGGCTTCGCAGCAAAATACTTGCCTATCTTCCCCGAGGAGAAGGCGCACCTTCCGGCGCTGCGCGAACCGTCCGCGACTCATCGCGAACCGGAAATGGTTGCGGATGAATTTGCGGTGCCTGTCCATGCGGGTGACTGACAACTCGAGCGGGATCTCCCACTGCGAAGAAGCCGGGCGATCCCGTCTCGCGCCCTCACCGCTGGTTGCAGCGGTTGGGGCAAAGCATCAGCGCCAAACTGATGGTGTCGATCTTCGTCGTCCTGATCATCATCTTCTCCCTGTTCGGATACTTCAGCATTCGCGATCAGCGGAAGCATCTGGAAGACGCGGCCCTGGTCAGCGCCGAACAGCAAAGCGAAGTGCTGCGGCGCAGCGCCTCGCGCTACATGCTGAACAACGACCGCATCGGCCTCTACGAAATGATGCTGAACATGGCCGATCAGCCGGGCATGGTGCGCGTCCGCATCATGAATCCGCAAGGCGTGATCAGCTACTCCACGGCGCCCGCCGAAGTGGGCACCATGGTCGAACAAGAGCGCCGAGGCCTGCTACGCCTGTCATGAAAAGTCCAAGCCGCTGGCCGTTCTGAATCGCTCCGATCGCTTCCGCGTTTATCGCGCCGAAGGTTCGCGCGTACTGGGCGTGATCACCCCGATCGAGAATGAGCCGGCCTGCTCCAATGCCGCTTGCCACGCTCATCCCGCGGGCACGCAGATCCTGGGCGTGCTCGACACCAATCTGTCGCTCGCCAAGGTCGATCAAGGCCTGGCGCATGAGAGTCGCGAGATGGTGGTCTACACCGCGCTGGCTCTGCTGGGCGTGGTCTTCCTGAGCGGCCTGTTCGTCTGGATCGTGGTGCACAATCCGCTGCGCGAACTGGAGACCGGCACCGAGCGCATCGCCAGCGGCAATCTGGGCTACCAGATTCCCGTTCACGCGCACGATGAGGTCGGCGAGCTGGCGCAGTCGTTCAATGACATGAGCAATCGGCTGCAGGTGGCGCAGGCCGAGATTACCGCCTGGGCCCGTACCCTGGAAGAACGGGTCGACGAGAAAACGCGCGAGCTGAAGCAGGCGCACCAGCGCATGTTGCACGTCGAAAAGATGGCGACCATCGGCAAGATGGCAGCCGTTGTTGCGCACGAGATCAACAACCCCCTGTCGGGAATCCTGACCTATTCCAAGCTGGTGAAGCGCTGGATCGAGAAAAATACGACGGCTTCACCCAAGCAGGAGGAGATGAGAGGGCTCGCTCGACCTGGTGGCCAGCGAAAGCAAGCGCTGTGGGGAGCTGGTGAAGAACCTGCTGAGCTTCTCGCGCGTCTCGCCCATGAACCTGGCGTGGTGCGATTTGAACCAGGTGATCGACCGCTGCGTGCGACTGGTGCAGCACAAGCTGGATATGGGCGGCATTCAGCTCAATCTCGATCTTGATCACGGATCTGCCGACCGGCGCACTGCGACCCGGCGCAGATCGAGCAAGTCGTGCTGGCCATGGTGATCAATGCCGATTGATGCCATGCCGCAGGGAGGCAATCTTGTGGATCAGCACGCGAGTCAGCGGCGGTGCGCATAGAGCTGGTGATTCGCGACGACGGCATCGGAATTCCCGACGAGCATCTCGCCCACATTTTCGAGCCTTTCTATACGACGAAGGAAGCGGGCGGCTCCGGGTTGGGGCTGGCCATCAGCCAGAACATCGTGGAGCGCCACGGCGGAACCATCGAAGTGAAGTCGGTAGTGGGCGAAGGAACAACATTCACGATTGTGCTGCCAATAGACAGCCAGCGACCGGCGGGCGCGACCAACGCCGGCCGCACGTTGGCCGAGGTGAGGTAGAACATGACGCAAGGCAAATTGTTGATCGTTGACGACGAACTCAGCGTTCGGGATTCGCTGGCCAAGTGGTTTGCGGAAGAGGGCTACGAAGTGGCTACAGCGGAGAATGCCAACGAGGCGCTCACGCGTGTCGCCGAGCAGACTTTCGATGTCGCGCTGGTCGACATCAAGATGCGCGGTACCGATGGCATCGAGCTGCAGCGGCGGCTGCACGAGATCTATCCCGACATGCTGGTCATCATTATGACCGGCTACGCCTCGGTGGAGACGGCCGTCGCGGCGCTGAAGAACGGCGCGTATGACTACGTCAACAAGCCGCTCGATCCGGACGAGATCGCCCACATCATCGCCAAAGCAATGTCGCATCGCCGCACCCAGCAGGAGAATGTGCGCTTGAAGGAGACGGTCGCCGAGATTGCGCGTCCCTCCGACATCATCGGGCAGAGCGCTGCCATGAAGCACGTCTTCGATGCCATCGAAACCGTGGCTCCCACCGATGCGACGGTGTTGGTGACCGGCGAGAGCGGCACCGGCAAAGAACTGGTGGCGCGGGCAGTCCACTCCGGTAGCCCGCGGCGCTTTCATCCCCTGGTGGTCATTCACTGCGGCGCGCTGACCGAGACGCTGCTGGAGAGCGAACTCTTCGGGCACGAGAAAGGCGCGTTCACCGGAGCGCAGTACCGCAAGAAAGGCAAGTTTGAAATCGCCGAAGGGGGCACAGTTTTTCTGGACGAAATCGGCGACATCAGCCTGAAGACGCAGACCGACCTGCTGCGCGTCCTGCAGGAGCGTGAGATTGTGCGCGTGGGCGGCAATCAGACCATCAAGGTGGATTTTCGCGTGGTGGCGGCAACCAACAAAGATCTGGAGCAACTGATTGAGGAAGGCAAGTTCCGCCCCGATCTTTACTACCGCCTGAATGTTTTCCACATTGAGATCCCCCCGCTGCGCGACCGGCGGGAAGATATTCCGGCCCTGGTGGACCACTTTGTCCGCAAGTTTTCGCGCGAGATGGGCAAGCGGATCACCAGCGTCTCACCCGCCGCCATGAACGGGCTGCAGCAGTACAACTGGCCGGGCAACGTGCGCGAGCTGGAGAATGCGGTGGAGCGGGCGATGGTGGTCGCGCAGGAGCCCGAGCTGCGCGAGCAGGACTTCACCTTAAAGGCAAAGAATGGCGCCGGCCTGGGCATCGGCGATGTTCGCAACTTGGAAGATGTGGAGCGCGCGCACATCCTGCGCGTGCTGGATGAATGCAGCGGCAACCAGACGCGCACAGCAGAAGTTCTGGGCATTGACCGGGTGACATTGCATCACAAGCTGAAGAAGTATGGGTGGAATCGGAAAGAGAAGGAACAACTAGCTGCGAGCAACTAGCCGCGAGCTACGAGCCGCGAGCTGTGGAATGCAGGTTAGAAGCTGCGCAGTGAACAAAAAGTCAAGCCCTGAAAGCCAGGAACTAACAGCGATAGGCTCGTGGCTCAAAGCTCGAAGCTAAAGGACCGCAATGAAGGACTTCAGAAAGCTGAAGGTATGGGAGAAGGCACACACGCTGACATTGGCCATATACAGAGACACGGGCGCTTTTCCGCGCGAAGAACTTTATGGTGTTACCAGTCAGATGCGCCGGGCAAGTGCGTCAGTGGCCGCAAACATCGCAGACGGATACGGTCGTGGTGGAGACGGGGAATTTCACCATTTCCTGAACACAGCTTCTGGCTCGGCAGTCGAATTGGAATATTTTCTTCTATTAGCGCGTGACCTAGGGATGCTCCCGGACGATGCCTATAGCGAATTGCAACAACATGTCGTCGAAGTGGAACGAATGCTTTCCGGCTTACTGCGAACAGTTGCAAATACACGGATACAACAGAACCATAAGCAAGATGTGGCTCGAAGCTCGTAGCTCGCGGCTACTCGCCTTCCATGAAACACCTCCAACTACTCCCGATTGGCGCTATCGACGGCGAACTGCTGGAGTGGCTTGCCCAGGAGCTGGCCCAGAAGTTTCGGGTGCGGACTGCGATCCTTTCGCCGCCCCTCGATCCCAGCTTTGCGTTGCACACCGAGCGCCAGCAGTATCACTCTTCCGAGATCCTGGCCGCCATGCAGCGCTACATCAACAGCAACACATGGCGACTGCTCGGCATCACGCAACTGGACTTGTATATTCCGATTTTGACTTTCGTCTTTGGTGAGGCCCAGCTAGGCGGAAGTTGTGCAGTTGTTTCCTATCACCGTTTGCAACAGGGGTTCTACGGGCTGCCGGAGAACCCGGACCTGCGGGCCAATCGTCTGCTGGTGGAGTCGGTGCACGAGTTGGGGCACACCTTGCGCCTCACCCACTGCCATGACTATCAATGCGCCATGGCGCCTTCGCATGCCGTCGAGTGGATCGACATCAAGGACAGCGGCTTCTGCGAAGATTGTCTAACCCGCGCGCTGGAAACGGCATGAGTTAGCCGCGAGCCGCGAAGAAGTGATCAGCGCTTGCTGGGCTTGGGCTCATCGCTCCATTTCCCGCTGAAGAGATGGCCGCGATGCTCGGCTACCATCGCCGTCACCGCCATTACGCCCATCACCAGGAAAATTGCGAAGAAGACCACTGCAATCACGAGCACTGGCATACTGCACCTCTGAGGGCATTGTGCGGCGCGAATAAACTTGCTTCCGTGACTGCAGTCACAGGTAGGTGTGAGGCGGCCGAGGATGCCGACGCGGCCTCCGCCCATCCGACAGTGGGAGCTTCGCGGCGGTCAGCGCCAATCAGCTCTCCGCAGAGACGAAGCCGCGGAGACGGCCGAAGCTGAATGAAGTCCAACCTAGTTCAACGCAGCGATCTGTGAATCCAGTCCGGCGAGCGTGCGCCGCAGTAACTCCGAGTAGCGTTCACTGCCGCTGATTTCCAGCTCCTGCAGGATACGCTTGCGCGAGAGCAGCAGATCGCTTTTCTTGATGGTTGTTTGCCGCTCAGCAGCGGAGAACAACTGGTCTTGGTTTGTTGAGGGCCCAGAATCAGCTTCTTCTATTTGAGCTTCTACAGATTTACTTTCCCAGCCACGTGCCATGTCTTCATTATACCGCCGCGGTCCGGGCTGCATCCAGGTTAAAACATGCAACTACTCCCAATGTGGTACGCGCCCCGCACTTACTATTCTCACAGGTCTCTACGGACTGGAATGGCGCCCGCGCCGCTCTTCCGCGGAGTAAAATCCTCTCAGCCATGGCTGACCTGTTCGCACCTTCGAAGCCGCAGACGTCATGAGCGCAACTGGACGCCCTTCGTTATTGGACTGGTAGCGGTGGTAGTTGTGCTCGGCATCATCATCGTTCTGACGCGCGCCAAGGGCGGAACCGGTCCCCAACCAAATCCCTACACCGCCAAGCTGCAAATCTCGAATCCCAAACTCAGCGCAGCGGAGAATTACGTCGGCGGGACAGTGACCTATCTCGACGTAAACGTCGCCAATAGCGGTGATCAGGCGCTGACCGCTGCCGACATGAAGCTGACCTTCAAGAATTCCATGGACCAGGTGGTGCAAACGGAGACGATTCCGTTACACGTTCTGGTGGAGAACCAGCTGGGCGGCTATCCCGACCTGGTTGACATGGGCCGCTCGCCTATCGGACCAGGCCAGAGCAAAACTGTCCGCATGACCCTGGAGCACATCTCAGCCGACTGGAACCAGAGCTATCCCGAAATGCAGCTGGTGAATTTGAAGCTGAAGGGATAGCCGGCGTCAGATGCTGTCCTAAGTAACACCAACTGGTTTCAAACCCATCGCACCAAAACACCATCTTCACCGGCCCTGCTAAGCTGATTCCATGTCAAGACTCTGGATCGCCCTGCTTCTTGCATCGTCTCTCTTCAGCACTGCGCCACTAGCAGCCCAGAGCGCGAAACCCAGGAGCAAGACCCAGTCGACGGGCAACGCGGCCGGCGTCACCACGATTACCTCATTCGACAAAGATCACACCGTAATTGGTTGGCTGGAGATCGTTCCCTTCGAGAGCAAGATTCTTCATAACAAGCGAATGTTACGGGTGCTGGTGCCGGCAAACTATTTTTCTCCGCACAATGCGCACCGCAGCTATCCTGTGCTCTACCTGCAGGACGGCCAGAACCTGTTCGACGAAGCGAGCAGCCCTCAGGGCGAGTGGCACGTCGACGAAACCGTCGAGCATCTGGTTGGTGGCTTCAAAATTCCGCCTATGTTCGTGGTCGGAATCGACAATGCCGGGGACGCGCGGAGCTCCGAATATCTGCCCTATCCCGATCCGCTCAACGACAAACACGGCGCCGCCGACCTGAACCTACAGGGCAAAGAGTACGCGCGCTTTCTGACAACGGAGGTGATGCCGTTCATCGAGAAGCGCTACCGCATTGCACGTGGGGCGATGAATACCGGGATCGGCGGCTCGTCCTACGGCGGCGTCATCACGCTCTACACGGCGCTCCAGTATCCAACCGTATTCGGGCACCTGCTGGTTGAAAGCCCGGAATTGAGGGTCGGCAAGAACCAACTGCTGAAGGATTCCGAGCAGGCCAAGCTGCTTCCGGGCAAAATCTATATCGGCGTCGGCACCAAGGAAGGCGGCAATCCCATCCAGAACACTCAGATGGTCGACCAGGTGCGCGATCTGGAAGCGATCCTGGTGAAAAAGGGATTGGGAGCGAGCCGCCTAAGGGTTGCGATCGAGGAAGGCGGCAAGGACGAAGAGGCGGCCTGGTCGCGCCGCCTGCCTGACGCATTGCTGTTTCTTTACGGGCAGTGAGGCACAGACGATCAATGCAAGAAAAGGCGCGGAACGCATGGTTCCGCGCCAATAGCTACTTCTTGGCGATGACTGCGTTGCCATCGTCGATTGGCTACGCCGTCACGTACTTGCCGGTTTCCAGCACGCGGCTGGCGATCTTCTCCTGAAGCGCGATTACGTTGACCGGCTCATGCTTGGCCAGGCGGCGGACGATTGCCATCTGGGTGCGCAGCATGTCGCCTTCGGCTACCGCGGCGACAACTTTCTTCGCCGCAGCTTCCAGCCGAGCAAACGCGCCTTCCAGATACACCTGCGTCATCGCGATGACGAGCGCTGACTTCTCCTCGCCTTGCGCTTCGACGTACTTGCGCGCACGCAGCAGCGCCGAGTCCATGGCGAACGCTTCGATCACCATGTCGGCGATGGCGCCCATGATCTCCTGCTGATCGGCCAGCTTCTGCATGTACTTCTGCGAAGCCGATCCGGCCACCAGCATCGCCAGCTTCTTGCCGTTGTCCACCAACTTGCGCTCCGAAGCGAGCGTGCCTTCGAGTTCGTCGCCTGACGGTCCAGCCATGACCTCGTCCATGACTTTCTTGATGGCAGGTAACAAGGCGAGTTGTCCGCTCATGGCGCGCTTCAGCAGCCAGCCGGTGATGATGAGGCGATTGATTTCGTTGGTGCCTTCGAAGATGCGGTTCACGCGGGAGTCGCGATAGGCGCGCTCGGCGGGATACTCCTCGACGAAGCCGTAGCCGCCGTAAATTTGCACGGCCTCGTCGACTACCGTGTCGAGCATTTCCGAGCCCCATACCTTGATGATGGAACACTCGACCGCATACTCCTCGATCGATTTGCGGATGGTCTCGGGGTTCTTCTCGATCTCGCCCAGCGCGGTGTCCATCATGCCGACCGTGCGATAGACCATGGACTCGCCGGTATAGATGCCGACTGCCATTTGCGCCAGCTTCTCGCGGATCAGTCCGAAACTAGAGATGCTCTTGCCGAATGCCTTGCGGTCTTTCGCATAAGCAATCGCATTTTGCAGCGAGGTGCGCGCTCCACCGACGCAGCCTGCGCCCAGCTTGAAGCGGCCAACGTTCAGAATGTTGAAGGCGATGATGTGGCCCTTCCCAATGTCGCCCAGAACATTCTCCACTGGCACCTTGCAGTCGTTGAGGATGAGGGGCGCAGTCGACGAACCGCGGATGCCCATCTTCTTTTCTTCCGCGCCAACGGAGAAGCCGGGGAAATCTTTCTCGATGAGAAACGCAGTGAACTTTTCGCCGTCAACCTTGGCGAAGACGGTGAACAGGTCGGCGAAGTGCGCGTTGGTGATCCACATCTTTTCGCCGTTCAGGATGTAGTGCTTGCCGTCAGGCGACAGCACCGCCTTGGTGCGGCTGTTCAGCGCGTCCGAGCCGCTGGTGCCTTCGGACAGTGCATAAGCCCCGATCATCTCAGCCGAAGCGAGCTTGGGCAGGTATTTTTTCTTCTGCTCTTCGGTGCCGAAAAAGACGATGGGCAGCGTGCCGATGCCGGCGTGTCCGCCCATGGAGACCACGAAGCTGCCGCACTTTGCCATGCGGTCGGCGATGATGGCCGAGGACACTTTGTCCATGTCGGAGCCGCCGTATTCGGCGGGCACATCGGCGTTGGTCAGCCCCATCTCAGCGGATTTCTTCAGCAGCTCGCGGGTGACCTGCCCACTCCTTGTGCTCGATCTTCTCGACCGCGGGCAGAACTTCATTCGTCGCAAACTCGTCGGCCAGCTTCGCGACCATCTGCTGATCTTCGTTGAAGTCTTCAGGAGTGAAGACGTTGTCCAGTTGGTGATCTTCGAGCAGAAAACTTCCGCCCGTGGTCTTGGTTCTGGGAGCTGCGGTCGTTGTAGCCATAGATCCTTCCTATTGGAAAAGCGTTGTCACCACAGAAGCACGGAACACACGGAATCGGAATTCTTCCGAAAAGTCTCGAACCAAGGGCCATATTCGAAGAAGCCAGTATTTGCGCGGCCGTTCTTTTGATTACAAAATTCCGTGACTCTCGTGCTTCCGCGGTGAATCCCTACTGCAAATTCTCGAAAATGCCTGCCGCGCCCATGCCGCCGCCGACGCACATGGTCACCATGCCGTAGCGTCCGTTGCGGCGCTTGAGTTCGCGGATGATACTGGCGGCCAGCTTCGCGCCGGTACATCCCAGGGGATGTCCGAGCGCGATGGCACCGCCGTTGACGTTGATGCGCGACGGATCGAGCTTGGCTTCCTGAATGACCGCCAGCGACTGCGCCGCGAAAGCTTCATTCAGCTCGATCACGTCGATGTCGTCGAGCTTGAGGCCGGCCATCTTCAGAGCTTTCGGGATTGCGAAAACCGGACCGATGCCCATTTCTTCCGGCAAATAGCCAGCAGTCGCGAACGCAACATAGCGCGCCAGCGGCTTCAATCCCAGCGCCTTCGCGCGCTCGGCAGACATGACGATCGCGGCGGCCGCGCCATCGGACATCTGCGATGAGTTGCCTGCCGTGACCGTGCCTTTCGCGTGGAACGCCGGCTTCAGCGCCAGCAACGCTTCGAGCGATGTGTCGGCGCGCGGGCCTTCGTCCATCTTGAAGACGATGTCGGTGCGCTTCGGCTTGCTGCCATTCGGCGTAGTGAAGCTGACGGGCACGGGAACGAGTTCGTCGTCGAATTTGCCGGCCTGGATCGCGGCGATGGCCTTCTTGTGGCTTTGGACCGAGAACTCGTCCTGCATCTCGCGCGTGATGTTGAAGCGCTTGGCGACGCGCTCGGCGGTGAGGCCCATCGAGAGATACGCGTCGGGATAATTTGAAACCAGCCAGGGATTGGCGGAGACCTTGTTGCCGCCCATGGGGATCATGGTCATCGACTCGACGCCGCCGGCGACGATGGTCTCCGCGCCGCCGGCCATGATGCGCTCGGCGGCCATGGCAATCGACTGCAAACCGGACGAGCAGAAGCGATTGATGGTCATCGCGGAAATTTCGACCGGCAGACCCGCGCGCAGCGATGCGATGCGGGCGACGTTCATACCCTGCTCGGCTTCCGGCATGGCGCAGCCGAGGATCACGTCCTCGATCTCTTTGGGATCGAGCGCAGGAACGCGCTCCAGCGCGCCTTTGATGGCCGTCGCGGCCAGATCGTCGGGACGAGTCGCCCGCAGAGTTCCTTTGTAAGCCTTGCCGACCGGCGTCCGGACGGCGGATACGAGTACTACATCACGCATGGAAACCTCAGCAATTAGCAATTAGCTCTTAGCAATCAGCTCTCAGCTCTCAGCCAAATCAAGTTCGCTCGAAGGGCCGCACCTTCAGGTGCGCCGCAACAACTTTCTCTAAAATTGTCATCCCGACCGAGGGCTTCAGCCCGAGCGGAGGGACCTGCTGTCTTGCCCATCGAGATCGGAGAGTGCATCCCCTATTAGCGCCACGCACCATTCCAGCGCCTCCGCCTCGTGTTCGGCGTCCTTGGACATCTCTTCATAACCGGTTTTCAATTCGCTCGAATCCATCTCGTGCCTTTTCCCAGCCCTACGCGACTTTCCCATCGAGCAATTCAGTAAGGCGTTTGCCTCGGCGGGTTATCGCGAAACCCTGTTCGTAGGGCGCCAGTCTTTGTTGAATCCAGTTAAGTTGGATGACCAGGCCAAAACCCGTCAGCCGCGAGGCTCTGCTGTAGAAATCGCTTCTAGAACCACCCTTCCTAAGTAGCTCTTCTAACAGCCTAGGCACCGTCTGCAGCGAATTTGTCGTAGGTAAGGTCGTCAAAAGAGGGCCACGCCGGCCCTATCAATTGCGACTGAAACTTAAAGAGCAATCTAAGCGCGGCCACGTCTGAATCAGTTAGCTGATTCAAATCTGCTAATCAGCGCAGAGGCTTCGTCCCAAACCGGATCTGCCGAGTTCAATTCGGTGCCGAAGATTCGTCCGAAAGCCTCCGCTTTGTCGGTGTTGAATGCCTGGGCTGCCTCGAAAATTCCTCGCACGAATGCTTGTCGGCATTCTTCCTTTTGAAACTTTTTCTTCACTTCCTCCATGTCGCTCGACAAAGTCCGGACTGTCTCCACGATTGCGTTGATGTAGGCGTCCACCCGCCCGCGGAAATCTATCGAAACTTCGATATTGTTGTATCGCATCGAACGGCGCGACGAACGATCCGATACCTGGAATCGCTGCTGAGACACGAAGAACCAGGTCAAGAGTGGATGATCCGTCTGCATCTGCAAACTGCTGTTCGATCTGATCGAATTTGTCGTCGATCGCCATCTCAGTTCCTCAGCGTCTTCCCCGTCTTCAGCGTGTACTGGATGCGCTCTTGCGTTTTCTTCTCGCCGCAGAGCGACTTGAAGGCCTCGCGCTCCAGGTCGAGCAGATACTGCTCACTCACCAGCGTCCCCGGATTCACCGCGCCGCCGCACAGCACTTCCGCGACTTTGTTGCCGATCTTGACCTCGTGATCGGTAATGAACTCGCCTTCGTGCATGATGTGCACGCCTAGCTTCAGCGTCGCCAAAATGCTTTCGCCGGGCGCGGGAATGTCGTTGCGCGGCACCGGCGCGCGATAGCCTTCATGCACCAGTTCCAGCGCACGCTCTTTGGCGTCGGTCAGCACGCGCTCCCGGTTCATAGTGATGTCGTCGCCGGTGGAAAGGAATCCGAGATTACGCGCTTCGAAGGCGGACATCGAGACCTTCGCCATGGCGACCGTTTCGAAGGCCTGCTTCATGGCTTCCATCAGCTCGACACTTTCGCCGCGACCTGCAGGCCGGATATGAGTGGCCTTGTCCAGCGCGCGCAGCGTCATCTCCTTGCAGCCTCCGCCGCCGGGCAACAGGCCGACGCCAACTTCGACCAATCCGGCATAGAGTTCGGCGTGCGGCTGACGAGCCGCGGCGTGCAGCGTGATCTCCGTGCCGCCGCCCAGCGTCATGCCGAACGGCGCAACCACCACCGGCTTGGGAGAAAACTTGATGGCCTGCGTCATGCCCTGGAACTGGCGGATGGCAAGATCGACTTCGTCCCACTCTTCTTCCTGGACGGCCATCAGCAGCATCATGATGTTGGCGCCGACGGAGAAATTCGCGGCGTCGTTGGTGATGACGAAGGCATCGAAGTTGTCGCCGGCGCCGCCGGGCTTCAGGGTCTGGGTGATCATCTGCACGATGTCGCCGCCCAGCGAATTCATCTTGGAATGGAACTCGATGCAGCCCACGCCGTCGCCAATATCGACCAGCGACGCGCCCGCATTCTTCTTCACCACCAGGCCGGATTTCTTCGCGACCGCGACCGACCACACCCCTACGGGAACTTTTTCGGATTGATAGTTACCGCTGCAAACATCGAAGAAAGCGCGGCCGCTGGCCGCTTTGGGATCGTCGGCATACCACTTGTCGTGACCCGAGGCCAGCAGCTTCTCAACTTTGGGCGAGACCGGCTTGCCTTCGACTTGCATCCGCTTGACGGTCTTGGCAACGCCGGCGGCGTCCCACAGCTCGAACGGTCCCATCTCCCAGTTGAAGCCGAGCTTCATGGCGCGATCGATCTCGACGACCGAGTCGGAGATCTCGCCGATGCGATTGGCGGCGTAGGTCCAGAGATCGGACAGCGCTGACCAGAGAAAGATGCTGGCTTTGTCTTTCGACGGCGCCAGCAACATCCTGAGGCGCTCGGGCAAGTCGTCGACCGTTTTGGCCATCTCCAGCGAGGGAAACTTTGGCCGCTGCGAAGGGCGATATTCCATCGTCTTCCAGTCGAGCGCGAAGATTTCTGCTTTTGCCGTCTTTCTTGTTCTTGCGGTAGAAGCCGCCCTTGGTTTTGTCGCCAAGCCACTTGCGCTCCAGCATCTGGAGGAAGAAGCTGGGCAGCACCAGATCGCTGCGCTCGTCGTGAATGTTAGTCGTGGCATTGCGGACGACGTGGCCCAGAATGTCGAGGCCGACAAGATCGGTCAGGCGAAATGTCGCCATCTTCGGCCAGCCGACCGCAGTTCCCGTCAGCGCATCGACTTCCTCGACGCTGAGGTCCATCTCCTGCATCAGGCGCATGACGTTCAGCGCGGAGAATGTTCCGATGCGATTGGCGATGAAGTTCGGCGTGTCCTTCGCATGCACCACGCCCTTGCCCAGGTGGAGATCGCAGAAGTGTGCGATGGTCTCCATCGCGGCAGGATCGGCGTCGGGCGTCGGGATCAGCTCCAGCAGCCGCATGTAGCGCGGCGGATTGAAGAAGTGGGTGCCGAACCAGAAGCGGCGGAAGTCATCGGGAAAGCCTTCGACGATCTTGGCCACAGGCAGCCCGCTGGTGTTCGTGGTGATGATCGTGCCGGGCTTGCGAATGGCTTCGATCTTGCGCAGCAGGCTGCGCTTGATCTCGAGGTCTTCGATTACGGCCTCGATGATCCAATCGACGTCGGCGAGCTTGTGCAGATCGTCTTCGAAATTTCCGATGGTCACCAGCCGCGCAAGCGATGGCTCGAAGAAAGCGGCTGGCTTGGATTTCACTGCGGCTTCCAGACCGGCGGCGGCGATGCGAGTTGCGCGCGGGCCCGTCGGCATCGGGAGGAACAATGTCGAGCAGATAGGAAGGAACACCGGCATTGGCCAGGTGCGCGGAGATGCGAGCGCCCATGGTGCCCGCGCCCAGAACGGCGACTTTCTCAATCCGTCTTAGCATGAGATCTAAATGACTCCGGCTCAATCAACGTGAAGCGTTACTTCTAACCAGCGTTTTGATCTGCGGCGAAGGCTTGCTCTGATATGAGTTTGATTGAATGAATTGCAGAATCGCTGCTGTGTTTCTGTTGGGAAGACCCTCGGCACGGCTCTCCTCGTAAATCGACAGCGGCATAATAAAGCGGCTCAAAATACAAGCAGCGCGCGCCGTAAGATGTGGGGTGAGGATGGCAACGACGCGCGCCGTATTAAGTTGAACTGATAGTACTGAATGAACCCTCATTCAGTCAAGACTAAATCGTACAAATCTTGATCCCATTTTGGGCTAAGAGATCAGCTTGGCTAGGAGGAACGCCGCTCCTGCCGCAAGTCCTCCAATCACAATGGTTTGCGTGGCGGAACGAGCCGGCTCTGGCGCCGGTGAAGCGGCCCTTGATGTAGCCGAAAACACCGAGGGCGATCAGGGTTACCACCACCGACCACAGCAGCGCCGTCCGCACCGAGTGCAATGCCATATAAGGCGAGAGCGGAATAAAGCCTCCCGCGATGTAGGAGGCTGCGATGGTCGCCGCGCTCTGCACCGCGCGCTTGGGATTGGGCTCCTCCAATCCCAACTCGAAGCGCATCATGAAGTCGACCCACTCCTTGGGCTTGCGCGTCAGCGCCTGCACTACAGGGCCGCTCTCTTCACGCGAGAGCCCGTAGTCGGCAAAGACCTTCTGCACCTCGCGCGCTTCCTCGTCGGGAACATCCTGCACTTCCTGCATTTCGCGCTGCCGTTCGCTGGCATAGTGCTCGGCATCGCTCTTGGCCGCCAGGTAGCCGCCCAAACCCATAGCGATGGATCCGGCAGCGATCTCCGCCAGGCCGGCGATCACGACAATGCGGCTGTTATCGACCGCGCCCGACAATCCCGCCGCCAGCGCGAACGGCACCGTCAGCCCGTCGGACATTCCAATGACAACGTCGCGGACCACTTCGCCGGCGGTGAAATGGTGCTCAATGTGAGGGGTTTGCGGCATGTTCTCCTACCTCGGGATGGGCCGTCACATACTGTAGCGCACGCTCGGCAACTTCCTTCTCGCCCTTGTAGCTGAGAAGCGCCGGCGCCTTGTCGAGAGGTATCCAGAAGGCGCGCTGCACTTCGATCCGCATCTCCGGCTTGATGTTTCCCAGCTTGCCCGCGCGATAGAGCAACAGGTAGAAGCTGACGATTTTGAAGACACGAGCACGGTCGCCCCAGGTGCGCACGTAAACGTACTTGATGTCGGCAAGCTTGCTGATGAGTTCGGCGCGAAGCCCGGTCTCTTCCTCAACTTCGCGCAGGGCGGTCTGGTCAGGTTTTTCGCCGGCATCGATGGCGCCTTTGGGCAGGGCGATGATCGCGGGAGGAGCTTTCTTGCTGGGGCGAGTGGCCTTGGTGGCCGTTTTCTTGGGACGCTCCATCTGCGGCTCGATGACAGCCAGGAACCAGCGGCCACGCATCTTGCGCAGCACCACACCGCCAGCCGAGAACTCGCGCGCCATAGGCGCCTCCGATGGACTGGCTAGTTTGGCAGAGTCGGGCGAAGCTGACAACCGGCACGGCGGAGCAGCTTGCGCTCGGGGGTGCGCTGCGAAGCTCAGGGCACAGCAGGGCTGCGAATGTCCCGCACCGCCGACCATGCCGGGGTGCGGGACTTCGGTACTACATCACGTTCTACACATCGGCCGTAGCCGCCTCAACTTAAGCCGGCGACTGGATGTTGACCGTGTCTTGCATCACCTGATCGAAGGTGGTGATGGTATGAGCATTGGCTTCATAATCGCGCTGGGCCACGATCAGGGCTGAGAATTCCGTGGCAATGTCCACGTTTGATAGCTCCAGCTCGCCGCCCGAGACTGTTCCCAAACCTCCCGTGCCGGGCGCACCCACGGTTGCCGATCCCGAGGCCAGGGTAGGAGCGAAGTCGTTGTTGCCTATCTGCGACAGGCCCTGGGTGTTGGCGAAGTTGGCCAGCGCGATCTGTCCCAGAGCTGCGCTGCGTCCGTTGCTGAAGCTCCCGGTGATAGTGCCGTCGGAGCCGATGGTGTAGCTGGTCAGCGAGCCGCTGCCGTATCCGTCGGCCACCGCGGCGGAAGTAACGCTGGTGCTCGCCACCTGGGTGATCAGGGGCGCGTTCGCGCTGCTGTACAGGTCCCAGTTGAATTTCAGGTCGCTGGCGCCATCGGCCAGACCGCTGGCGGTGATGTTATCGATATTGCCGGCCGGCGAGGTCAGATTGCCATTGCTGTCGAAGGTCATCTGGGTGGTCTCGATGGTGGTCTGCGTCCCCATGTCCTTCCAGGTCACGCCGCCGTCGGTGACCGTGGAACCATCGGTTGGCCAGGTGCTGGGAGGGGTGGCGCCCGAGGTGCCGGCCGCGGTGCACTGGTAAATGTGCCCGTTGGCGCTGGGCGGAGAAATACTCTGGCCAACCGTGTAAGCGGTGGAGGCAGCCCAGGCCGGCGGGGGCGTGAGATCGGAGTTGGGAATCGTAATGTCGCAGGTCCAGGCGCCGGCAGCGGTCTTGGTGAAATTGAAGTTCAGCACCTGGGCGGTGCCCAGCGAGTCGTAGACGGTGACGGGAGTGGACAGCGAGGCATCGCCAACACCCACCGTGGCCCCGGCATCCAGGTTGGTGGTCAACGACACCGTTTTCGTGGCTTGCGGAGGATTGGTCTGCCCCAGATTGATCTGGAGCGGGGCCAGCGCGGCTCCGGCGGGAATGGCGCCATTCACCGCCGCATATCCCATAACGTCGTCGCCGTTGGGGTCCTGTAGATTGCCATCCGCGCTCACGGAAAAGTTTCCTGCCCGGGTGTAGTAGTTGTTTCCACCCTGTTGCACCACGAAAAAACCGCTGCCCGCGATGGCCACATCGGTGGGCACGCCGGTCGATTCAAAGCTGCCGGAATTCATGTTGAGGGCGGAAGCGCTGACCTGGGTCCCGGAACCCAGCTGGATGGGGTCGCCCGCTCCATTGGTTCCCAGGTTCTGATAAAACAGGTCGGAGAACTGGGTGTCGCTGGACTTGAAGCCCACCGTATTCAGGTTCGCGAGATTGTTAGCAATGGTCGACATGGCCGTGGAACTGGCGGTCAGGCCGGAAAGAGGAATCGAAAAAAGCGGCATTATAGGCCTCCTGCTATCTGCGTTAATGAGTCGCTGACACCGCTGCCGCCGGAAGTGCTGGAGCTTCCCAGGCTGTTCTGTAGCAGCTGATTGATTTGCGTCACCTGGTCGAGTTCGGTTACTCCGACGAGTTGGGTGACAAAGGTCGAAGGATCCATGGGCGACGTCGGGTCCTGGTTTTGCAGTTGCGTCACCAGCAGTTGCATAAACATGCCGTCCATGCCGCCGCCAAAGGCGGTACTGCTGCTGGTTGAGCTGCTCGCGCTGGCCGCCGCGGCGGCCGCCGGAGTGATCGCGATACTGGACATGAGTTACCTCGCTTTTACCTTTTGCCTAAGCATGGACATTGAGTCCCGAAGAGTAGGGCGCGCTCCAGGAAGACGGCGTCGGGCGCTCGGGCCACGCCGCCGCCTCGAGGGAGGAAGAAGAAGTTGTGGTGAAGCCGGCCGGCGATCGCGGCTGCTGCTGCGCGGAGGAGCCCCGTTCCTGGCTGCCGCCGCCCGGCTGCGCACCGGGATCCAGCAGGTCTATCCGCAGTTGATGTTGGTCCAGCGAGCGCTCCAGCGACGGCATCTCCGCAATCAGGGCCGCGCGCAGTTCCGCGTGGGCGGTCGCGATGCTGGCCCCTACCTGGTCCTGGCTCACGCTGGCGCGCAATTCCAGGTTGCCAAAGTCGGCGGTATTCATTCCCACCCGCATCTCGGTTTGCCCAATGTGCTCCAGAATGCGGGCGCTTTGCACCAGCACCGGAGCGGGAGCGACGCTGTCAGCCGGCCGCGGGAGGTTCCCTGCCGCTGCCGGAGTTGCGGTGCCATTGCTCACCGCGCCATTGTCATTGCCGTTGTGCGGAGGAGCCTGGCGGCTGTCGGCCAGCGGAATCAGCTGCGCGGCCATGGCTGCGGCAGCTTGATCGCCGTGGCCGGCTGCGGGGGCTGGGCGCTGCGCTTGATCGGGAGCGGCGACGGCTGATTCCGGTGTCCCGAAGGATGGAGCCTGAGTTTGGCTGGAACTGTCGGCTGCGGCCGGGGAAAACGGTTTCGCCTGCGCCGCTGCGGTTTTTCTGGAGACGTCGGCGGGCGCGCCGGCCTGCTGGCGTGGCTTCATATTTCCGGCGACATTTATGGTTTCCGGCGCAACCACATTTCCCGGCGCGCTGAAATCCCCGCACGGCGCAGCAGGATTCGGCAGGCTGAAATCAGAAACCAGCGAGTCCACCTGGGCGGTCACGGCGGAATCCGTTTCGCCGGTTTCCTGGGTTTCTTCGTCGTTCGAGGCGGTTGCCGGTACTGCCTGCCCGGAGAGCGCGGCAGCAGCATCCGTCAGCCGTGGCGCCGGGCCAGGCTTGGATGGCTGGGGCGAAAGACGGGTTGGGTCCGACGTAGGCGCTCCAACTTCAGCGGACGTACTGCCTGGCTTCGGAGCGATGGCCTCGCGGGTTATGGAGGCCGGCATCTGATCCTGTCCCCAAGCCGCTACCGATATTGCGGGCGACGCTGCCGGCGGGATGGCTGATCCAGCGGGTGCGAGTTTGGCAGACTCTTGCGGTGCGACTGGATCGGTTCGCAAGGGCGCGTCGGCAACCTGCCTTTGGGTCCCGGTTGCGGCGTCTCCGTTCGCGGAAGAAACTGTCCGGCGTGGGACGGCGCTGGCCGGCCAAGCGGTTTGGTCCACAACATAATCGGTAGCCCTTGCCGCGGGAGAACAATAATATGTCTGGTCCGACAAGGCCGGCGAGGCGTCTGCCGCAACCCTGGCCTGAGATGGTTGGGAGGCGGCGATTGCCGTTGCCAAGTCCGGAGCGGAAGTAAACTTCGCATTCAGTGGCGAAGCCCGAAACTCGAAAGCTGGGCTCCGCGGCGGTGGGGCCGCGGTTGGCCCGGGACGGAGTGGAGCAGAATCCTGGGTGAGGTGGAAATTCTTGTCCCAACCTTGCAGGGGCGGCGCGCTTCCACTGACCCCGGCGGTGCTGGTTAGGGCGTTTGGCGGTGCGATGCCGGCCTGTGCAGTGATGGTCTGGGCTGCGGTTGTTGGCACGGCAATTCCGCTGCCCACCCGCCCGGGAGGAAGCGGGCCGTCCGGCGATATTGCAGGCTGCGCGGCCGGAGCCGGCCGCGATGGATCCTGGCTGGCAAGCACTGGGTGGCTCTTCGGTGCGGCGGAGAGCTCCGGGGCCGATACCGCTGGAGATGCCGCCGCTGCTTCCGCTGGGGCCAGGGGCGGGACTCCGGCAAGAAATGCTGGCTTCGCCTGCGACGTTCGAGGGCGCAATTCCGGCGCGGCTGCCGCAGCTCTGGCTGGCGCGAGAGCAGCCAATGGGGCGGTTACTATGCCGGCCGCGGATCGGTTTACATAAGCCGACGCCAAGTTATCCTTCGGAGCCGCAGCGTCCAGACCCGGAGTTATCCCCAAGCGGTTGGCGGTCTGCGGCGCGTCAGTCGCCGGCATCGCCGCTGCCGGAGCTGCCGTCGCCGAACTGTGCACGGAAGAATACGAACTCGGGAGTTCGAGCTCGCCGCCCGACCCGGATGACGAAACCATCGGGTCGGCATTCTGCGACGCAGGCGCTTGTTTCGCTGCCGGTGAAAACCCCGGCAACTCCACTGGCGGTGCGCCCGCGGCGATGGCCGCGTTTCCAGCTGGCGGAGTGGTTGCATCTCCACGACGCAAACCCGTGGCGAAAGAGGTCGAGGCGGTCTGGCCCGCGACCTCATTCGGTCGCGCGTCCCCATTTCTTCTGGCGTCCCATTCGCCGGCTCGCCCCTCGTTGTTCGCGCGCCCATCTGAATCCTGCGCGCCATGGGAAACCGACACCAGAGATTGAGCCGAAGCCTTTTCCGGATAGCTGAACGTCGGCGGCTGAGCCGCGACCAGCGGCATCGCAAACCGCGCAACAACCGTGGAAGCAGCACTCCCCGCCGACCTGCCCGAACTCTTTTCACCGGCTGGAGTTCCCAGCGCCTTGCCGGCCGACGGCGGCGCAGTCTTGGCTTTCTTCCCGGCAACCGGCGAACTCGTTGTCGCGGCCAGGTCTGCGGCTGGCGCCGCAAACGCAGAACGCGCCGCAGAGACAGTTGCCACTTGCGGTCCTGGTAGCTGCGCCATCAGCAGATCGCCAAACGATGCTACCGGCGCGGCGGTCGCATTCGGCATCGCCGGGACTACAGCAGACGGGCTATCGGCGGTAATGGAAACGGCGGCAATCAATGCTTCAGCCTCGGAGGACAACAGAAGTGAACAGGCAGGTCAGATGCCAACCGGCCATCTCCGCGCGGGAAATTGCGAGGAGCGTTGAAAGCGCTTGGACTCAAGGATTTTGCCGGCCTGACGATAAAGTGAAAGAGCGGTGGAAAGCGGAAGGCTGAGCTGGCTGGGCAAGGCTTGCCTACTCGACTGGGCAAATCACGCCTGTCCCCGGCCGCGCCGCAACAGGTGCAGTTCGTCGAGCATAGCCTGCTCGCGCCGCTGCTGCCGCACCCGATACTCCCGCCATTGCAGCTCGCGCAACGATTCCAGCACCTCGCGCTTCTGCCGTTGCTGCCGGTAGCGCGCCGTCTGCTGGGCAATCTCGCTTTCTAAGTTGAGCCGCCGGGACTGAGCACAGCGAGCTGGCGCTCGAGAGCGTTATCTGGGCCACAGCAAACTGAATCTCCGCTGCCGGCAGCGCCGCCTGCTGGAAAGCTCGCTGGGTTGCGGTCTGAAGCCCCGGCGGGCAGTCACTCGATTGTTCCAGCTCCTGTAACAGGGTTGCCCGCTGAGCCAGCTGGCCGTGCAGGCGAAGCTCTTCGCGTTCCTCCAGGCTTTGCTGGTAACGCAATACCGCCGCGAGAGTGAAATGGAATGCCATGAGTTCGGTCAGCAGGCGATGGAGTTCAGCCGGGCAATGGCTTCGGCGAAGGGCACGCTGCTCCTGCGGAGTCTGGCGAAGGAAGGCTTGGAGCTGGGGTAGCACCGCAATGGCGCGGTCCAGTACCGGGTCTGCACCTTTGCTGTAGGCCCCAATGCGGATCAGGTCTTCGGAGCGGGTGTAGGCCGCCAGCAAAGAGCGTAACTGAGTAGCTGCGCGTAAGGTGCTCGCGCGCAGCCACCGCCGGCATCAGCCGGCTCAGGCTGTCGAGGATGGCGATGGGGGGATAGTGGTTCTCCGAAGCCAGCCGGCGGTCGAGCATGATGTGTCCGTCCACCAGCGAGCGCAGCGCATCAACCAGCGGGTCCTGCTGGTCGTCGCCTTCCATCAGCACGGTATAGAACGCGGTGATGCTGCCGCTGGCGAAACGTCCGGCACGCTCCACCAGACGGGCCAGCATGCTGAAGACCGAGGGCGTGTAGGCCTTGGCGGTCGGCGGCTCACCTGCGGCCAGTCCAATCTCGCGCTGCGCCATGGCAAAGCGGGTCAGCGAGTCGATGACCAGCAGAACATTCTTGCCCCGCTGGCAAAAATATTCGGCAATGCTGGTAGCCGCCAGCGCGGCGCGAATGCGCAACAGCGGCGACTGATCGGAGGTGGAGACGACGACCACCGAACGCTGCCGTCCGGCTTCGCCCAGGGCTTCCAGAAATTCCCCTACCTCGCGGCCGCGTTCGCCTACCAGCGCCAGCACGGTGAGATCGGCGGAGGTGCCGCGCGCCATCATGCCGATCAGGGTACTTTTGCCTACCCCACTGCCGCCGAAGATTCCCAGCCGCTGTCCCCGGCCGCAGGTAAGAAAAGCGTCGATGGCGCGAATGCCGCAGCCCAGCGCTTCGCGAATCGGCAGCCGCTCCAGCGCCAGCGGGGCCGCGCCGTCGAGGGGCCGACGCTCGCTGCCGGTATAGGGGCCGAGTCCGTCCAGCGGCCTTCCAGCGCCATCCACCACCCGGCCCAGTAACTCTTCTCCCACCGCCAGGCACGGCCGAACGCCCAGCGCGACCATGGTGATCGCCATAGCGCACCCCGCTGGGCTTCTCCAGCGGCATGGTCAGCACCGTGGTGCCGCGAAAGCCGACTACTTCTCCGGCGTAGGTGTGTCCTGCAGAATCGCGGACCTGGCAGCATTCTCCCAGGCTGCACGGCGGCCCCGTCGATTCCAGCAGGCTGCCCACGACTTGCGTCACCTGTCCTCGCCAGAGGACGGCAGGTTGCGACTTCAGGGCCTCAAAGTACGGCAGCAACGCCCCGGCGACTCATGGCGCGTTTTCCGATTTTTCTCGCAGCAGATCGAAAAATCCGCTCTCGATTTCATGCAGCTGAGCATCCAGCGAGATTTCGGTGCTGCCCATCTCCGCCTCCAGGATACAGCGATGGCTTTCCAGACTGCTGTCGGGAACAACCTCCAGGTTCATGCTGTTCTCCCGCCATCTGTTGCACGCAGAACTTGGCCCAGCCCGGGGCCGAGCCCGGCGAGGTGCGCAGCACCAGACGCGTGCCTGCCTGCATCTGATCGAGCGCCACCCGCACCACTCCGGCCAGCAACAACGGATCCATCTGCGCCTCGCGATTGAGGACTTTGCGGGCAATGGCCAGGGCCAGCCGTGCGGTTTCTATCTCCACCCGGCGAAAGTATTCCCGGCGCTGCTGGCCGAACTCGCGCACCGCCGCGATGACCGCCGAGCGCTCCTGCTCGAGGGCTTGCGCGGCGGCCATATTGGCTTGCGCCTGGCCCTCCTGCAACCCCTGCTTGCGGGCCGCTTCCACGGCGCGCCCCTACCTCCTGCTGCAAGGCCAGGTCACGCGCCTTGTGACCTTCGCCCGCGCCCATGGCGCCGAAGGTCGGGCGGGCGCAAGCCCCGGCCGGCTGGATCGCCGGATAGCGAAAGCTCTCCACCTGCCGCCGCTGCCCGTTGATTTCCCACCCCGCTCAGACAATGTATTCGTCTCCCGTTTCCGGCTTCAGCATGATCTTGCCTTCCGCCTCCAGTCTGGTGGGCCATGGCGACCACCTCTTCTTTGGCTTTGTTCACCTCGCGCGAGCGCACCGGCCCCATGACCTCCATGTCTTCCTTCAGCATCTCGGCGGCGCGCTGCGAGATCGCCTTCATCATGTGGTTCCGCATCTCCTCCGACGAGCCCTTGAGGGCCAGGGTGAGGACCTTCTTGTCCACCCGCGCCACCAGATCGCGGATGCCGCTCTCGTTCACGCCGATCAGGTCGTCGTAGGTAAACATCAGGTTGCGGATGTTCAGCGCCAGCTTGGCGTCGTCCCCTTCGATCGAGTCGAGCACCGCCTTCATGGCCTCCGGCTCCAGCCCGTTCATCAGGTCGGCAGCACTCTTGATGCCGGGAAAGATGCGCCGGCTCTGCTCGCCCACGGACTGCAGCCGCTTGTGCAGCACCACCGAAACCTTCTGCGCCATCTCCGGAGAAAAGTTGCGCAACAGCGCCAGCCGCTTCACCGACTCCACCCGCACCGCCTCCGGCAGCCGCATCAGCAGCGCCGACGCCGCTTTGGTGTCGAGGTAGGCCAGAATGATGGCAATGGTCTGCGGCTGCTCGCCTTCCAGAAAGCGGGCCAGCTCCTTGGGATTGGCCTTCTGCAAGGCGTCCATCTGATTGGCGGTCAGCACCTGGGCGCGGTTGACCTGCTCCAGCAGGGCCCTGGCGCCTTCGCTGCCGAAGGCCTTCACCAGCAGCGAGCGGGCATAGTTCTCGCCGCCCTGCGCCAGATATTCCTGGGTCAGGCTCAGGCGGTGGTACTCTTCCAGAACATTGGTGGCCGTCTCCGGCTGCACTCCGCGCAGCTCGCGGATCTCCTGGGTCAGCCGCTGCAACTGGGTCTGGCTGAGATGACGGTAGACGGTCGCGGCCGCCTCTTCGCCCAGCAGCACCAGCAGGACTGCGGCCTTGCGCACTCCGTTCAGATCGGCTGTCGTGGCTGGCCGCCGGACTCATTCCACCCCGCCTTCCCGCAGCCAGTTCTGTACCAGCTGCGACGCTCCCGCCGGCTCCGTCTTCACCTTCTCCACCAGATGGCTCTTCAGCACCGCCAGCTTCTTCAGCGCGGGATTGTCTTCCGTCTCGGCCACTCCCAGAATGTCGTGCAGCGATTCCGCCTTGCGTCCCGCGGAAAGCCCGGGAGCCTGCACCTCGCCCGCGCATGAGCCTGGTCGCCGGGGCGCGGGCAACTCGCGCAGCGCCGTCAGCACCTGTTTCTTCACCGGCCGCAGCACCAGCAGATACACGCTGCCAAACAGACAGCCAAGCGCCAGATAGCGCAGCAGCCAGGTCCACTGCCGCAGGTTGCGCTGCGTCTTCTCCAGCAGCGTGGGCGCCAGGGGCGCATCCTGTTGCAGGTTCTGGAACGAGAGGTTCTCCACCGCCAGCAGGTCGCCGCGTTTGGCGTCGATTCCCAGGGCCGCAGCCGCCAGCCCCTCAATCTGCTTCATCTCGTCGGCGGTGCGCTTGCGCCGCGAAGCGACGCGCTGATTGTTCTTGATCTCGATCTGGGCAGCATCGTCCACCAGCAAGGCCGCGGCAATGCGCTTGATCCGTCCTGCGGGCTGGATGGTGTGACGCACCAGGCTGGTTCACGCCATAGGTGCTGCTCTCCGATTTCGAGCTCTGGGTCTGGCTGTCGGATTTCGCCGGCGTGGTCACTTTGGCATTGGGCAGATTGCTGCTGGTGCCGGGAACGCCGCCCAGCGATCCCGAGCCCAGCGACTCCTCATTACGCGTCATGCTGAGCGGGACGGCGCTGGCGCCGTCGTAGGTCTCCTGCGTCTCCTCGCCTGAGCTGAGGTCGTACTCCACATGCACGCTGGCGCGAACGCCTTCTGCGCCCACCACCGGCTCCAAGGTCTCGACCACGCGCTTGGCCAGCTCCTGATCGATCTCCGGGACATCGCCCGAACCCCCATCGGCGCCGCCGCCAAAGCGGTTGAGCGGCATATTGGTATCGGCATCGACGACCACGACATTCTCCACGCTGAGCCGATCGACCGCGCCCGCCACCAGCTGGCGGATGGCCATGTCTTCCTGCTGCGGCAGGCTGCCGCGGCGCAGCTTCACCATCACCGAGGCTTTGGCCAGCCGGTCGCGCTCGCTGTACAGCGAATTCGGCCGGCATCACCAGGTGCACCCGCACCGCCTCCACTTCGCTCAAGGTGGCCAGCGTGCGTTCCAGCTCGGCCTCCAGCGCCCGTTGATAGTTCACCTTCTCGCTGAAATCGCTGCCCGCCCAGTTGGGCTTGTCGAACAGCTCGAAGCCCAGCCGTCCGCTGCGCGGCATGGGTTGCGAAGCCAGCTCCAGGCGCGCGCTGTCCAGCTTGTCGGCGGGCACCAGGATGCTGGCCCCATCCGGCGATTGCTCGAAGGGAATCTTCTTGGCCGCCAGCGACGCCGTGATCTCCTGGGCATCGGCGGGAGACATTCCGGAGTACAGCGTCTTATACTCCGGCTTGCCGATCAGCTCGACGAAGACATAGAGCGTCGCCGCAACCAATACCGCACCGGCGACCAGCAGGCCCCGTTGCTTCATCGTCAGCCCGGCGACGAAGCGCTTGGCCTGCTCGATTACCTGCTCGATGCTGAAGTTATTGTCCACCGCTGCCTATGTCCTAGAACTGCATTCCGGCAATCGTGCTGATACGCCTGCACCACCTTGTTGCGCACCTGCAGCATGAGCTGGAACGACAAGTCCGCCTTCTCTACTGCGATCATGGCATCGTGAACGTCGGCCCCGTTGCCCTCCACCAGGCTGCTCACCTTGTAGCGTGCGTCCAGGCTAAGGTTGTCGACGTCGCTGACGGCGTCTTTCAAGGCATCGCCAAAGCTGCCTTGGGCGGCGGAGCCAGTCGTCGCGGCCGCCGGTTGCGGCACATCCGCCGGCATGATCCTGAGTCCCGGATTGGAAAAGTCAATGGCCATGCTCTGGCTGCTTCGCTGGCTATCTATCGCTCTACTTCAAAATCTGTAGCGACTGCTGGATCATCTGCTTGGCGGCCTGCACCGCGCTGGCATTCAGTTCATAGGAGCGCTCAGCGCCCATCAGGTCCACCATCTCCTGTACCGGACTGATCGCAGGATAGGAGACGAAGCCTTCAGCATCGGCGTCGGGATGTCCCGGCTCGTAGCGCTGTTGCGGGGGCGTAGGATCGTCCACTACCTCGCCCACCCGCACGCCGCCCGCGGACTGCGCGCTCTCCCCGCCCAGCGAACTGGCCAGCAGCAGGTGGAACTGCGAGGCCGGCTGGCTCTGAAAGGTGATCATGCGCCGCCGGTAGGGCCCGCCTTCAGGGGTGCGCGTGGTCTCGGAGTTGGCCAGGTTGCTGGTGGCAATCTCGGCGCGCAGGCGCTCGGCGGCCAGCGCCGAACCGCTGATCTGAAACATGCCGAACAAACTCATTGACCGGTACCTCCCTGGATCGCGGCCTGCAGGCGGCTGAATTCGGAGCGCAGCACCGCTACTTCGGTCTGGTACTGGAGCTGGTTCTGGGCCAGCAGCAGGCTCTCGCGATCGATGTTCACGTTGTTGCCGTCGGGCCGGTCGATCAGCCCCGGCACCTCGCGCACGAACGGCGTCGTGCCGCCCACCTCCTGGTCCGGCGGGTTCAGCCGGCTCCATCTGATCTTGGGAAAGCGCCTGCTGCAACTCCTGGTGAAAATCGATGTCGCGAGTGTGATAGCCCGGGGGTATCGATGTTGGCGATGTTCTGGCTGACCAGGCTTTGCCGCTGCGCGGTCAGGTCCAGGGCGTGGCCCAGCAGGTCGATGAGAGGAGTCGAAAGCGAACTCATGGCAGCCTCCGCGGCGGCAGGCCATGCTCGCGGATCTTGTTGCGCACGGTGCGCAGGCTGACCCCCAGCAACTCGGCCGCGTGGGTGCGGTTGCCGGCGGTGGCATGCAAAGTGATTTCCAGCAGCGTCTTCTCCAGCTCGCGCAACGACAGTCCAGGCTTCAGCCAGCCGCATCCGGCGGAACGGGCCGGGACGGGGGTCAGAGGCAGGGCGTGCGCCGCCAATCTCTTCGCCATCGCACAAGGCGACGGCGCGGCGCATGGTGTTGGCCAGCTCGCGCACATTGCCCGGCCAGTGGATGTGCCCGCAGCGGCGGCGCGAAAACCTGTCGCTCATGGGCGGCGGCGCGTTGGGAGCGGCAAACTTCGCGGCAAAATATTCCGCCAGCTCCATCACATCCTCGCCGCGCTCGCGCAAGGGCGGCAGCGCCAGCGGAATCACATTCAGCCGGTAATAGAGGTCTTCGCGGAAGCGGCCTTCCGCCACCAGCGCTTGCAGCGGACGGTTGGTGGAGGCGATGACCCGCACGTCCACTCGCATGGGACGGCTGTCGCCCAGGCGATAGAACTCCCGCTCCTGCAGCACCCGCAGCAGCTTGGGCTGGAGCAGCAGCGGCATCTCGCCGATCTCGTCCAGCAGCAGGGTGCCGCCGGAGGCCAGAGCAAATTTGCCGGGATTGTTCCCCAGCGCTCCGGTAAAAGCCCCGCGCACGTGGCCGAACAGTTCGCTCTCCAGCAGGTTCTCCGGCACCGCGGCACAGTTGATGGCGACGAAGGGCTGGCCGGCGCGCTGCGCTTTCCGTCATGCACCAAGCCGTGCCAGCAGCTCTTTGCCGGTGCCGCTCTCGGCTTCCAGCAGAATGTCGGCCCCACTGCGCGCCGCCTGGCGGGCCTGCTCCAGCGCGGCCAGCAACGCCGGCGAGCTTCCGATGATGGGTCGCTGTCCCTCGCGGGCGGGGTTCGCAAGGCGAGAGCTGACGGAGGCCTTGGGTGCAAGCGTGCGCGACGTATTGTGCAGTGGGCAACATCTGCCTACTGCTATTGCACGGCGGCTGCCGATTTCGCCCGCCGCAGATTAGCTTCGACTCACGCAAAGTGATCTGCCGCCGACACTACCTGTCCAACCGTCGCCGCCCGCCAACCCCAGGTGCTCGGGAAGAATCGCTCCGCCTTCGGCCAGGATCGAGGCGCGCTCGATCACGTGTTGCAGCTCGCGCACATTGCCCGGCCAGGAATGCTTCTCCAGCAGCCGGACCGACTCCGGCGGCAAGCGCCTGCTCTTCGCCGGCCACTGCTGAAACTTGCGCAGGAAGTGACGCGCCAGGGCCTCGATATCGCCGCGGCGCTGGGCCAGCGCAGGCAACTCAATGGGGAAAACCGAGAGCCGGTAAAACAGGTCTTCGCGAAACTGCTTCTTCTGGGTCAGCTCGGCGAGGTTGGCGTTGGTGGCGGCGATCACCCGCACATCCACGCGGAAAACATCGGAGCTGCCCAGCCGCTGCACCTCGCCCTGGTCCAGAAAGCGCAGCAGCTTGGACTGAATGCTGAGCGGCAAATCGCCGATCTCGTCCAGAAACAAGCGTGCCTCCGTGAGCGCTGTGGATACGGCCCAGACGCGATTGCACCGCGCCGGTGAAAGCGCCGCGAACGTAGCCGAACAGCTCCGACTCCAGCAGCGCTTCCGGAATCGCCGCACAGTTGATCACCACAAACGGCTTGCCGGCGCGCGCACTTAGCTGATGGATTGCGCCGGCCACAACTTCCTTTCCTGTCCCGCGTGGCTCCGGTGATCAGCACCGGCGTGGTGCGCGGCGCCACCAGCCGCGCCATGCGGTACACCACTGCCATGCAAGCGAGCTTGTCCCACCATGCCGGGCAGCGGCTCCAAAACCGCCGGGGGCTTGCTTGCCACGCTGGACGGAGCCTGGGGAGCTTGCCAGCGATTGATGGTCTCGAACAGGCGCAACGCGCTGGCGCTGCGCCACTCGCGACGGGCAGTGCGGGATGCCCGGCCTCGTCGAGCAGCAGCACGTCGATTCCGGGAAAGCGCTGGTGGATGATCTGCAGCAACTCGTCCGCATCCAGATCGGGCAGCTTGCGGTCGAGCAGCAGCAGCTGGCATTCGCTGTTTTCCAGCTTGCCCAGAGCATCGGCCCCGCCCAGCGCCTCGGCTGCCGCAATGCGCGACAGCAGTCAGGCTCTGCACGATCTGCTGGCGAAGCCGGGTATTGGAACTGGCTACGATTACCGCAGGATCATTGTTGCCGAAGGGGTGCATTGGGGTAGTCATACACTATCTTGTACCCCGCAAACCTTGGACGAACATTAGGCGAAGATTAGAACCTTCTCAGAAACTCAAGAATTTTGTGGGAGGCGACGAAACCCTGCCCCAGCGCCAGAACCCGCAGCCCCTCTTTTTCAGGCCAGCGGCAACCTTGCCCGCCAGACTTTGCATCAGCACCGGCCGAAAGCAGCGCGAATTCGCCACCGACCGCGTGGAAACTGCGGCGCGCCATTTCAATCTCGCAGGAGTACGGGATGGACAAACTCTCATCCAGTGACGGCGCCACGGGAAGGCAGGTCGCTGCCGTGATGCGGATCTCGGCTTGCTGGCCGGCAATAATATGCACCCGGATGGCCAGAACCGAGCCTTCCGCCGAGTGACGGAACAAATATTCCAGGAAAGCGAACAGCGCTCTCAGTCAGCCTCGCCTGATTCGCCCGGACCCGCACCGCACCACATTCCAGCTCGAGTTCAAACTTCTGTCCCGCCGAGCGCAAACAGCGGCAGCATGTCTTCGTGCAGCTGGCGGAACAACTCGCACAGCTCGGTTGGCTGGGAAAGATCACCTGGATTCGAGGCATCGTTGAGCGCCCGCACCAGCAGCAGGCGCTGCCGCAGCCGCTCGGCATCTTCCAGCGCGGCTTGCACGCTGCCGCGCAACTCCTCCACCGTTTGGTCGCGCCGAAGCGCCAGCTCCAGCTCGCAATGCAACGCCGTCAGCGGCTGGCTGAGGTTGTGAAACACCTCCGAGATGAGCGCGCCATTGAGCTTGAGCTCTTGCGCTTCAGCATCGGCGGCGATCACACCAGCACCTCGGCGGGGCAACTCAACTCATAGCCCACGCCGCGCACGGTGTGGATGAGATGCGGGAACCGTCGCTATCGACTTTCTTGCGCAGGTAATTGATGTAAACGTCGACAATGTTGGTGCTGGTGTCGAACGACAGGTTCCACACGTGCTCGACGATCATGGCGCGGGTGACGCGGCGGCCGGCATTGCGCATCAGGTATTCGAGCAGGGCAAACTCTTTCGACGTAAGTTCGATAGCGCTTGCCGCCGCGTTCCACTTTGCGCGCCAACGCGATCGAGTTCCAGGTCGGCGACCCGCAGCACGGCTTCCACGGTCCGCGGCCCGCGCCGCAGCAAGGCCCGCACTCGCGCTGAGAGCTCGGTGAAGGAGAATGGCTTGGTGAGGCAATCGTCGGCGCCGGTGTCGAGCGACTGCACCCGGTCCTCGATGCGGCTGCGCGCGGTCAGCACCAGCACCGGCAGCGAAGGCTTCTTGGGACGAATGCTGTTCAGCACGGCAATGCCGTCCAGCTTGGGCAGGTTCAGGTCGAGGACCACGAGGTCATAGTCGCTTTCGAGCGCCATCTGCCGGGCCAGCTCGCCATCGCCGGCCACATCGACCGCATAGTGCTCGGCCTCCAGGCCTTTGCGGACGAAGCTGGCCAGCGGCGCGTCGTCTTCAACAACCAGAATACGCATCAGGGTAACTATCCTGTGGTTACCTTGATCTTGGGCCAGTCCGCGGCGTGCGTCAACGACAACTTCAGATTGTTGGGCCTTCCGTTCCGAATTGGGAAAACCGCGAGTCAACAGGCAGGCCACGAGACAGCCATCTGTAGGGCAATGCCTAAGCCAGAGGACGGCGCTCAATACGAATCACCAGATACGGATTTAGCGGCGAGGCTGCCAGCCGCCGCAGCGGCTCGCGTTGCAGCAGTCGCAGATAGCGCTTCATCGCGCCGGAAAATAGCTTTCCATACCATCGCCTTTCAGAGCGGCGAAAGGTGAAGCGTCCGGCAGGGCTGATGGCCTCTACCGCATAGTCTGCTGAAACCGACTTGCAGAGATCGGCCACTTCCCTGAAGGTGGGCAGAAACTTCTGAAACGGCGAGTGCAAGCGAGGGCGGCTGCGGTAGTCATTGTGCCAGAAGTCGATGGGAAAGGCGCCGTTAGGATGGTCTACGTAGACGATCCCATCGGGCCTCACCACGCGCAGAGATTCAGCGATGAAAGGCTGTCGCAATAATCGCTGATCGGGCAACGGGGCCACCTCGGTCGTGCCCCATGAGCTCTTTATCTTTGTCGTCCCGAGCGGCCTTCAGGCCGCGAGGGATCTGCTGTTTCGATTTTTTCAGCAGTCTGTCAAATCGGCGCGACTACGCCCGTGGCAGCGTGAGGATGTGATAAACCGGCAGGCACAGCAGCAGCGCAGCCATCACCGCCAATCCAACCCGGACGCTGTGCGTCTTGAAGCGCTGGCTGATGGCGGTCAACAGCAGCACCGTCGCCAGCATTACGGTTGCCCGCACGTAGTCGTCGGAATTGTGCCGGGCGACATTGCCTTCGCGCGAAAACCCTTCTGGCATCCTCATCGAGCTTTAGCTGCTTCCGCTGCCTTGGCGCTGTGATATTCCGGCATCATCTGCGGACCCACGAGAGCGTTGGGATTATGCAGCGGATCGGTCTGCTTCCAGGCTCGGAATGCGGGACGAAGTTCCGGCAGCATGCGGCCCTCAAACACTGCCGCCAGTTTGTCCTGACCCTGAGCTTCCGCCTTCAGCCACTCGGCCACCGTCAAGGCGTTGTACATGCGCTCTTCGTTGGCCGCGTCCGTTGCGCTCGCAGCCTTGATGCGCAGCGTGTCGGACACGGAGTAAAGTTCGGCTTGATGCCCGGTCCAGAGCGCGGCCTGGTAGCCGCTCCAGGCGGTGGCAATGGCGACGATCGCCAGCACAATGGCCTCCACGATCTCCAGCATCTCGTGGGCGCGAGTCTGTTGCCCCTCGTGGTGTTCGCTGAGATGGTGCGCCACTTCAATGTTGGAGCCGCCGGCGCTTTCAGGCATGGCACGTCCTCCTGGTCAGAGCAGCATACAAGATAGCGACTGGAGTCCGTCTCAGCAAGCTTTGCTCTATAATTGGCATGTGCTGACCGACGAAGACAAGCAGTGGATCGACAAAACGATCGCGAGCCGGCTTGACGAAGACAAGCAGTGGATTAACGAACGGCTTGAAGAAGAGAGGCAGTGGGTCGTAGAGCGGATTGAGAAGCTCGAGACCACTCTGCTGACCGAGTTTCACAAGTGGGCTTCGCCTATCGACTTACGTCAGCGAACTCACGCAGCAGCTCTGCGGGCGCTCGATGCGGAAGTTGAATCTTTGTCTGACCGGCCAAGAATCTTGAAGGCCGCTGATCTTCCCGACTGCCCTAACTTGCCTAATCCCCAAACCCTCAGGCCCTAATCCCTACTCCTTCACCGCAATTCCCAGCGCCTTCATCTTGCGATACATGTGGCTGCGCTCCAGGCCCAGCACTTCGGCGGTGCGGCTGACGCTGCCTTGGTTCTCGTCCAGCTTCTTCAGGATGTAGTCGCGTTCGTAAGCGGCGCGCGCCTGATGCAGGCTGGAGAAATCGCCCATGGTGCGGCGTCCGCTCTCGCGATAAACCATCGTCGGCAGATGCTTGCGCTCCAGCTTGCCGACCGCAGGATTCATGATCACGATGCGCTCGATCAGATTACGCAGCTCGCGCACATTGCCCGGCCAGGAGTAGCGCATCAGCGCATCGAGCGCGTCGTCGGAGATTTCCTTGGGACGCCGGCTGTAGGTCTGCGAAAACTCCTTCAGAAAATAGCGCGCCAGCAGCGGAATGTCTTCCTTGCGCTCGCGCAGCGGCGGAACATAGAAAGGAATCACGTTGAGGCGATAGAACAGGTCTTCGCGAAAGTTGCCCTTGGAGATTTCGTCTTCCAGATCTTTGTTGGTGGCGGCAATCACGCGCGCGTCCACGGTGACCGACTCTTCTTCGCCGACCGGCGCGAACCGCCCCTCGTCCAGCGTGCGCAGCACCTTCGACTGCGTCTTCAGGCTCATGTCGCCGACTTCGTCCAGAAACAGCGTCCCGCCGTCGGCCTTCTGAAACTTGCCTTCCTTGTCGGCGGTCGCCGACGAAAATGCACCCGCGCGATGGCCGAACAGTTCGCTCTCGATCAGGTCTTCAGGGATGGCGGCGCAGTTGACCTCGACGAACATGGCATCCTTGCGCAGGCTCTGCGCGTGCAGCGCGCGCGCCGCCAATTCCTTGCCGGTGCCGGACTCGCCGTAGATCAGCACGCGTCCGTTGGTCGGCGCCATCAGCGCAATCTGCTGGCGCAGCGCCTTCATGGGAATGCTGTCGCCCACGATCACGCTGCGCGTCTGAAACTGCTTCTTGAATTCCAGGTTCTCGCTGCGCAGCCGCTTGGCTTCGATGGCATTCTTCAGCACGATCAGCGTGCGCTCGATGGAGAGCGGCTTCTCCAGGAAGTCGAAGGCGCCGAGCTTGGTGGCGCGCACTGCCGTCTCGATGTTGCCGTGGCCCGAGATCATGATTACCTCGGGATGATCTTCGCGCTCCACCAGCTTTTCCAGGGTCTCCAGCCCGTCGATGCCGGGCAGCCAGATATCCAGCAGGATGACGTCCGGCGATTTGTGGCGCAGGAGTTCGATGCACTCTTCACCGCTGCCGGCGAGCAGGGTCTTGTAGCCTTCATCCGCCAGCACGCCTTCCAGCGCGCTGCGGATCTGCGACTCGTCATCGACAATCAGAACGGTTTGCATGTTGATTTGCGATTTCGAAGGGGCGCAGCTTTAGCTGCGCCGTCGAGCAGCCCTTTATTTTGTCATCACGAGCCGACTTTAGTCGGCGAGGGATCTGCTCTTCTGGTTTTTCAGCTAACTGTTCAGCCGTGCCGGAAGGCCGTTTGAAGATGTGGGCTTCAGCCCTGGGCCGCCGTGCCTGAAGCCACCTTATTTTCACATTCCAAATCGCCGGGCTGAAGCCCAGCGCTTCCGCCTAAGCCGTAACGGCTTCGACCCCGACTTCCTGGGCCACAGGCAACTCTACGATAAAACGCGCTCCGACGGGAGAGTTCTCTTCCACGCGGATGGAGCCGTGATGATCTTCGATGATGCGGCCGACAATCGCAAGACCCAGGCCGGTCCCGCGTCCTTTGGTGGAGAAATACGGCAGAAAGAGCTTTTCCTTGACGTCGGGAGTCACGCCGTGTCCGGTGTCGGCAACTACGATTTCCACGGAGTCGCGTTCTTCCATCAGCGTGGTGGAAATCACGATCTCTTTCATCAGCGAATCCTGCAAGGCCTCGGCGGCATTGTCCACCAGATTGGCGATGGCCCGCTTCATAGCTTCGGGGTCGGCCTGCACCGGCGGCAAATCTGACGCCAGGAATTTCTGGACGCGGATGCCGTCGAGTCTGCCGTCGAACATCAGCAAGGCTTCGTTGACGATGGCGTTGATGTCGGAGGGTTGCGGTTTGGCAGCGGGAAAGCGCGCCAGGGTGGAAAACTCGTCGACCAGCTTGCGTACCGTTTCCACCGAGGAGCTGATGGTGAGTGGCGCACAGACGGATCACGTTCAGCGACGATGCATCGGGAGGAGTTGCCCGATCCAGGTGACGCCGGATGCGCTCCGCGGCCAGAGCCAGCGGGGTAAGCGGATTCTTGATTTCGTGCGCGATGCGCCGTGCCACCTCGCGCCACGCGGCTTGCTTCTGGGCGCGCAGCAGATCGGTCAGGTCCTCCAGCACCACGACGTACCCGGTGCGCTGCCTGCCATTGCGCGCGGTCTGCAAAGGCGGATCGAGCGAAGCCACGGTGACGGCTACGTTCAGATTGACGCGGGGAGTGGCCGTCTCAATCTGGCTGGTCGTGCTGCCCATGCGATCGGCTTTGCGCAGCATGTGCTCCAGATCGGCAACGGTATCTGGCGGGAAAAGATCGGACAGCGTCTGGGCCGCGGCAGGAGGGTCTTGATCCAGGCGCAGCAGCCGGCGCAGCGCGGCATTGGAATGAACGATGCGTCGCGAAGAGTCGAGCGACAGCACGCCCGAAGGAACGCTCTCCAGAATGGTCTCGATGTGGCGGCTGCGTTGCTCCTGCTGGGCGTTCATCTCCGCCAGCTCGCGCCGCGAAGTTTCGATGCCGCTCCGGCTGGCTTCCAGATCGCGCGGCCATGCGATTGAACGACTCCACCAGCTTGCCGATTTCGCTGCCGGCTTTCACGTCCACGCGATAATCGAGGCGGCCGCGGGAGATTTCCTGCGTGGCTTCGGCCAGTGCCACCAGCGGACGCGTCACCGTCTTCGACAGGAACAACGCCAGCCAGGTCGAGGCGAACAGCACACCTACCGTCAGCAGCAACAGAAATCCCAGATAGGTGCGCCGCAGTCTTCGCCGCTGCAGCCGCAGCTCGCGATACTGCTCCTGGCTGCGCTCGATGTCGCGCAGCGTGCTCAAGTAGCTCTGCGGCAGCGGCATGGCCACCAGAATCTGACCGTGGTCGCCGACGTGGGCGCGTCCCAGAACATACATCTGCCCCAGCACATCGAATGGCGTCGCCTGCCCATGGCACGGCGCCCGCCTGCGGCAGATGACGGCGAATCAACGGCCACGCCTCCGGAGCATGAAAGCTGCGCTTCGGCCTCATCGTCCACCAGGGCAAACGCGAATCCGCCTTGCAGCGTGACTTCGCTGCGGCGGAATTCATCCAGGATGGAGGTGAAGTTGCCGGTGTGAAACGACTTCTGCGCATCGGGAGTCGCCGCAATCCGCAGCGCCTCGTCGCGCGCGTTGGTCTGCGCGTATTCGGTCAGCAGCGAGGCGATTACGTTGGTGCGGTATTCCACATCTTCCGCCGGGCGCGAGAACCACTTCTCGATGGAACGATTGATCAAGCCGTAGGAGAAAAGGAACAGGAAGATCACCGGACCCAGCGACAGCAGTAAGGCGCCCAACACCATCTGGCTGCGGAAACGCGAGCCCAGCACGCCGGTCTTGCGTTCGGCATAAAGGCGCAGCAGAGTGCGAATCAGCACGAACGTCAGCGCGACGAAGAGCAGGAAGATCAGCGCCGAAACCGCCGCAAAGATGATGGTCTCTTCGCTGGTGTCAGGTTGCAGGAACGTCAGCTTGAAGGTGGCTTGCGCCAGAATGACGGTGAACAGAAAGAAGATGCAGATCGACAGCGCGATAATCGCGGGGGTGCTGCTGCGTTTCTTATCCTGACGAATTGGCGGGGTTACGGGCAAGGTCGCTCGCTGAAATTGCTGACGTGGATCACCCGCGGCTTGCGGCGGGCTTCGATTCACATGGGAGCGTGGCTACATTATATCCGCGTTTTCTTCACCCTTGATTCAAAGATTATCGATAGGTTGCTGGGGCAATCCCCGGGCGTTCGGTTTTTGAATACGTACAGCAACAACTGAACAGCGCCGGGGATTTTTCCTCGCCCTCGGGAACGATCCCGCTAATGCTTGGATCCACCGCCATGCGCACCCGAACTCCCGTGAGACGCAGGCGCGGAAGCGTGCGGCGGAAACTCCTGGTCTCGCATTGGCCCTGCCGGCTTTCCAGCATAAATATTGGCCCGCTGTTGCGGCTCCAGAGGACGGCCGGGATGCTGCGCCATGGCCGGAGCCTTTTGCTGATAGGGCAATTTCTCTTGCGGCGGCGCAGTTCTGGACACCAATGGCGGGCGAGCCGCCGGCGGTGCGCTGGGGGAGGGACGATTATTCGCCACCGGCGCATTCTCGTGAGGCGTTTCACTCGGACGTGCCGGCTGGTCAGGACGCGGCGCTTCGGTTGGGTGGGCCGGCTCAACACTTCTTGGCGCTGCTGCTGCGGCCGCAGAAACGGGCGGATGCTGCACAATTGCCGGGCGCTGCGCCGGCACGGGCGGATGGGTGGCATTCCCAGCTGCAATGGCGCGCGGCGTGGGATTGACCTCGGGATGCGGAATCACTTGCGCGTGGGCAAGCTGCTCTGGGCTGACGTTCACCAGATTGCGCGCAACCGGCTCGCCGTTGCGAAATGCATTTTGCGAAACCGCCGTCGTGGCCACCGTCTGATAACGGTAGTGGATGTTGTTGATGTTGGTTACGTTCGTAATGTTAGCGACGTTGATGTTGCGCACATTGGTCACGTTGATTTGCCGCAGATATACCGGGCTGTAGTGATACCAGGGATAGAACGGCTCGCCCGGACCGAGCGGAAACCACGCCGCCACACCTCCAACCCCAACGCCTACGGAGAACCCACCTCCTCCGACAAAGGCCACGAAGGCAGGACCGTAAATGGGTGCGACCCCGATTGGTCCTGGCAGCCAGCCCCACCGCGGCCCAACTTGTACCCAGCGGCCGTAGTGGAAGGGAGCAAATCCCCAAGGCGCGTTGTCAACCCACGTCCAGCCCCACGGCTCAACCCAAACCCAACGGCCATAGCGATAAGGCACCCATCCCACGGCAACGCCCGTCGGATACCAGATCGGGCCGTAAGCGGCTTCCGTCGCCCAGGTGCCGTAGCCATCCAGATCGTAGTAGCCGGGAACTTCGGGACTGACGTACTGCCGCGCTTGCGCATTCTGGTACTTCTGATCGCGCTGGCTGCACCACTGATCGAAACTGTCGGGCCCCAGCACGGAGACCCATTGCAGCTGTACCGGATTCGATCCCGTCAACTGCACCGCCTGGCCGCTGGCCACCATCTGATTGAGACTATTTCCCGTGACCTGCGCCTGGCCGTCGTTGACGGTCAACATGGTCATGTTCTGGTCCGGATACACATCGATCCGGTAGTTGCCCGCTTGCACCAGGGTAATGGCGGCGCTGGGGGTATCAACCTCGACGGTGTTGCCGGGACGCAAATCGAAAACCCGGACGCGCAGTGAGCCTTCTGCCAGCCCCAGTTGAAGCAACTGGTCCGTCAGGCTGGTAGTGGTGAGGTCAGTCTGTTGCGACATACGAATGGCGACGTTGCCGGTTTCCAGCTCGGCGCGCGCATTGACATCGGTCCACAGGCGGTCGCCGGTGGTGAGCGGATAATTCAGCGTCGCCTGGCTCCAGTCGCTTTCCCCCGCCGGCTCGAAAGAAACCGCATTCTCCATATAGCTGAGCCGCGCCACTCGATCGGGAGGATCGCCCGCATCTGCGAACCCTCGTCCAACCAGAAACATCGAGAAGAGTAGGAATGCCGCGAAAAACTTGGCTTGCGTTTTCACTTTTGTACCATCGCTTTCATGGAACGGATCATCCCTCTTGGTCCTGCCGGAAATGCACACTCTCACCTTTTAGATGATGATTCAATCGGCAAAGAGATTCCTGCCCGTCGAATCGCGTTGTAAGCACCTGGCGGAACGAGGACAACGTAGTCGAAGATCCCTTCACCGGTCCAGCCATCTCGCTTGCAAAATGCCAGTCGACTATAAGAACCCCGAATCGGCGAAAGGTTGCTGCGTGGTTATGGAAGGCGGATACGCTGCGGCGGCATGCTACCGACCGCCGCAAGCGTCGGAACTGCGGAATTACAAAACCTCTTGACGGTTACTGCTGCGGTGGGCGCATTCCCTGCATCATGCTTCCCATGTCCATCTTCTGATAGCCGGAAGGAATCTCGAAGAGGCTGGCGGAAGGCTCGCCTTCCTTGATGTTGCTCAATTCCCAGGACGAGTCCTCGGAAACCGTCTTGATGGGGAAATGCAGCTTCTGGTCGATCCAGATATTGCTGACTTTGCCGTTCTTATCGGTCATCTGCCAGTGGTCGCAACTGCGGCCGTTTACCTGATCGGTGCCGAGATTCTTGCAGGTCGATCCCCTCCATATTGGCGCAGGGATTGCTGGGGATCGGCGAGCGGCTTAATGTTGGGGCCCATGCCCGCGCGCCGTCCTTGCATCTGGTCGGCCTTGAACTCCATGTACATGTGTTGTTCCGGCATCAGGGTATCGTTGGTCTTGGTGGCAAAATTGGTGATCATGATCACCCCGCCGCCTGGGCCGCCCTGCATGCTCGTCAGGTCCATGCGCATGTGTTCGTGGGCCATGTAAATCTTGCCGTTCGCCTCACGCGTGGCACCGCCCTTACCGTGGGTTGAGGTGAATTGCATGTCGGCGGTAAACGGCGTCATTTGCGGAGGCATTTGCGCTGCCGCCCATGGCAACAACAGCAGAAAGGCGACAACGATTGCGGGGATCGCGCGGATTCGCAGTTTCACTAGTCTCTCCTTGTACGAGTTTCTGTTGGGCCACGGAACGAAGCCGGCAAACAGTGTACGACGAAAATCGGCATTCCGGGGCGGAAACTGATCAAACCGGGCCGAGCCTCGTGCCGCGCAGAACAGCAGTGGATGAGCCCGGTGCAGTTGGACTATAGTTTTAACGAACCCTCTGTGGGACGACTCGCCCGCAGGCAAGGTAAGGAGACAAGCTTCATGGGCGCTACCGGCATTTGGTTGCGCAAATCCGAATCCCCCTCCACCGGCGACCCGCCGGTCCTGGTGGTGGTGGAAGGTACGGATCGGCGCACCATGGTGCTTGACCACTTTCCCTTCACCATCGGCCGCCGCACGGACCGCGATATGGTGATGGCCGATCCCCGGGTCTCGCGCGAGCACGCTCATTTCCTGCGCGAGCCCGACGGGACCTTCATCGTCGACCAGGGCAGCCGCCACGGCACTTTCGTCAACGGAGAGCGGGTCAACCGGCGCAAGCTGGGCCGCAACGATCGCATCGAGTTCGGAGTGCAGGGCGCGGCTTACGTCCTGTTCAGTCCCGACCGCTCTCCCTCCAGCGCGGCGCAGCAGTTCCTCAGCCAGTTCTCCACCTGGAAGCCGGCGAGCGGCGCCGGCTCCGACCTGGAGATGCTGGGTGTCTTCCTGGAAGCGGCGCGCAAGCTGAACACCAGCGGCGTCCTGGAGGACGTCCTGCAAACCTTGCTGGAAGCGGCACTGCGTCTCACCCACGCCGAGCGCGGATTTGTCTTCCTCCGCCATGCCGATGGCGAACTTCACCTGGCCGCGGGCCGGGACAAGACCGGCGAAAGCATCACCGATGACAGCACCATCTCGCGCTCGGTCTTGCGCGACGCCGCCAACAGCGCCTCGGAATTTCTGGTCACCGACACCGACGACACCGGCAAGCTGGCGGGCCGCGAGAGCGTGGTCGCGCACAATCTCCACAGCGTCATCTGTATTCCGTTGCGCAGGACCGTCATCAAGGACAAGGCCAAAGATGACACCAAGGGAGGTCCGCATGTGCAGGGCGTCCTGTATCTGGACGCTCAGTTCCTCTCGGGCAAGCTTTCTTCGGTGAGCCACGACATTCTGCGCACCATTGCCAACGGCGCCGCAACTCTGGTGGAGAATGCCTCGCTGGTGCAGTCCGAGGACGCCGCCAAGCGCTATCGCCAGGAGCTGGCCATCGCCGCCGAGATCCAGCAGCGGCTGATGACCGTGACCGTTCCCGACGTGCCCTTCGCCAAAGTAAACGCGGTCAGCTATGCCTGCAAAGACATCGGGGGCGACTTCTTCGATCTGGTGTACACCGACAAAGGCTTGACCCTGATCGTCGCCGACGTTTCGGGCAAGGGCGTTTCCGCAGCGGTGGTTGCTTCAATTCTGCAAGGGATGTTGTATTCGCAGTTGGCCCTGGATTTGCCGCTGCCGGAGATGATGGCCGCGGTCAATCGCTTTCTGTGCGAGAAAGTCGGCGGCCAGAAATATGCCACGCTGGTGGTCGCACGCCTAACCAATGATGGTGAATTGGAGCTGATGAACTGCGGACACGTGCCTCCATTGCTGGTCTCGGGAGGTCGGATCACCAAGCTGGAGGAGGGTAATCTGCCTGTCGGGATTGGTTCCTGGGGCGGAGTTTCAGGCGACGCGCCACCGCCTGGGCAACGACGACCGCCTGCTGCTGGTCACCGATGGCGTTACCGAGGCCGAAGACGCGAGCGGCGAATTTTTCGGAACCGAGCGACTGGAGAACTGCTGCCATCTGGGACTCGTCGCCATTGAACAGGCGGTGACCAAGTTTCGTAGCGGCACCGCCCTGACCGACGACTTCACCATTACGGAGATGATCTTCCGCGGCGGGGATTGAACGCGGCATGCGGCCAAGGCGCTGCGCTATCCCAATCGGGTTTCCCATTTTTGCACAGGCGTGACTCTTTTGGGTCATCCCGGACCTCCGGAAGGTCTTGGCTGTTCCTCACTTCTGTGTTGTAATTAACACATTAATATTTGTGCCGCTCTACTACAGGATATGCTTTTGCTGCCATTCTTAAGCATCTGGTCGCCGGGCCGAATCCAGTTGCAATTCGTGTCGAATGTTCCTCAGCGCAAGCTGGGCTATGCCCTTTTGTTGTTCGCGATACGCTGACCGCGAGCCTTCCGGCTTTGGCAGTCACGCGTGCCGTGAGCCATGCCAGGGTGCACCACAGTCATGCCGTTCTGCGGACAGCTGCCTTCCTCCGCTGCTCATCATGGTCACTACCAGGTAGGACTGGGCCGGTGGACCCCCATGTTCCCCGGCTCCCACGACATGCTGGTGCGCGAGAATGAAGAGCTGGACCGGCTGCAATTGCCGCGCATCGCCGACGAATATGAGCTCACGCGTTACGAGCTTGCCCAGGAGCTGGTGCCCGTCTCCGAATCCGACGGTCTGAAATTCGCACCCGATCTTCCCGAAAACCGGCACTATTGCCGTCCCTGGACACGCGAGTTTCTCCAGGATTTCAGCACCGCCTATTACGACCAGTTCCACTCCAACATTCTGATTACCTCGATGGTTCGCACGGTTGAGCAGCAGCACCAGCTTGCGCCGCTGGAACCGCTTCGCGGCACCGGAATTTGGCGATACCGCTTCCACTCATCTGACCGGCGTCACCTTCGACATGTCGCGCCGCAACCTGACCTACGAGCAGTATGAATGGATCCGCAACTACCTGCTCCCGTTGCAGGCGCAGGGCATGGTCGATCCCATTGAGGAGCGGCAGCCGGTCCTGCACGTCGTGGTCTACGAGAAGTACACGGGCCGCAACGACGAAAAGAGCGCCTGGTCTGAGGCCAACGAACCCACCGAGATGAATCCCTACGGCGGCAGCTCCGGCGGAAACCTGCCGTAGCTCCTGTGTCATCCTAAGCGAGCACTTGAGTCCGAGTCGAAGGCCCCCTATGAGCACAGGTGCTGGCGCTGCGGTCTTGCTTTACAATCGCGCTCAGCATGGTCCCGGCGCAGCGCACCATCTTCCACGTCGACATGGACGCCTTCTTCGTCTCCGTCGAAGAGCTGTTCGACCCGTCGTTGAAAGGCAAGCCGGTCGTGGTCGGCGGGCGTCCCAACGAGCGCGGCGTGGTATCGGCTGCGTCCTATGCCGCGCGTAAGTTCGGCGTGCACTCGGCGATGCCATTGCGCACCGCGGCCAAGCTCTGTCCCCAAGCCATCTTCGTCGACGGACATCCCGACCGCTATCGCGACTACTCCGCCAAAGTTTACGAAGTCCTGAACCGTTTCTCGCCCAAGCTGGAGATGGTCTCCATCGACGAAGCCTACGTCGACATGACGGGTACCGAGCGCCTGCATGGTCCGCCGATGCGCGCCGCCCATGCTCTTCACCTGGCGATGAAGAATGAGACGCAGCTCAATTGCTCGATCGGGATTGGCACCTCGCGGCTGGTAGCCAAAGTTTGCTCGGACCAGGCGAAGCCCAACGGCGTGCTCTGGATCGTGCCCGGCGGTGAAGTTGATTTTCTCGCACCGCTCGATGTGCGCAAGATTCCCGGCGTCGGAAAAGTGATGGAGCAACGGCTGAAAGACCAAGGCATCCTGAAGGTGGGCGATCTGGCATCACGTGACGAGCGCTGGCTGGAGCAGAATTTCGGTGCCCTCGGACTTGCGCTCTCCGGCAAAGCGCGTGGCCGCGATGCGGGCGCGTGGTTCGATGCCGACATCGGCGCCGACGAAGGACCGCGTTCCATCAGCCACGAGCACACCTTCTCGCATGACACCAGCGATGCGCAACAGTTGGAATCAACTCTGGCCCGCCTGTCGGAGATGGTTTGCCGCCGCCTGCGTGAGCAGAAGCTGCACGCCCGCACTCTGCAATTGAAGCTGCGCGATACCGCCTTCCATACCATCACTCGCGCTCATACGTTTGAGCAGCCGACTTCGGTCGACTCCGAAGTGCTGGCCGCGATTCGTCAGCTCTTTCGCGCCAATTGGAAGGGCGATGCGATTCGTCTGCTGGGAGTTCACGCCTCGCATTTTGAAGAAGAGAGCGAGCAGATCGGCCTGATCGGGCAGCGCGCGCACGAAAAGTGGAACCAGGCACTCTCCGCCGCCGACCGCCTGCGCGAAAAGTATGGCGAGAACGCCGTCTCACTGGCGACCGGCATGAAAGCCCGCTTCCGCGAACGTACCCATGAGAACCCGGCGGGTCTGCCGGGAAAGAAGAAGGGAAGTACCGAAGGCCAGGAGTCATTTCAGGAGTTAGGTCAGGGTCAGATTGGCTGCGGGTATCGACGCACGGCTCTTGTTGGTTTGTATCAGGGCTTCGAGTTTGAGTCGTGCCGAACAGCAGCGATAAAAGACTGGGCTTTAGAGTCTGTGTGGGAACCGTGTCGCCGCGCCGCGGCTCGGAGAATCTTCCCACTTCACCCGGACTCCGCTTCGCTCCGTCCTGGGCTAACTGCAATTCCGCCCCTGCGGGGTTCTGTTTTCGTGCGTCCTACTCCACCGCCAGAAACAAAACCTAGTTCTCACACAGACTCTTTAGCCCCGGCCAGAGATGCTTCCTCAGGGGCTGAAGCCCATCTTCTGTGGCGACCTTGCGGCACGGCTGAGGCCGCGCCCTGATACAAAGCGCTTATCAGCCAACCCAGAGCGAAACAACTCGCTTCTGTTCGTCCGGCACAGACAGGTACGACACCAGACCGGCCTGCAACTTTGCAGGAAACAGCTCCCGAAATATTGGCATCCGCTTACCCCGTCACGCGGCAACGTGAGGCATCGCACAGCCAGATTTGCCGGAACAGAATATCCATGGAAGTAGCGCGATTCTTCGCCGCACCTCTGGAGACTCCACCGTGACCGAGACCCTGATTATTGGTTATGGAAATCTGTTGCGCGGTGACGATGCCGTGGGATGCCATGCCGCCCACGAACTGGAACAACATTACCGCGACGATCCCGAGGTGGAAGTAATCGCCACGCAGCAACTCACGCCGGAGATGGCGGAGGACGTTTCCCGCTGCGGCTTGGTGCTGTTTCTCGACGCCTCGTCGGCAGTGAGGAGCCGGGGACGATTCGTCAAAGCCGCGTCTGGCCTGGAAATGCTCCGGGCGGGTTTACCCACCAACTGACTCCGTCGTCTCTGCTGTCGGCCGCGCAGCAGCTTTATGGCGACGCGCCGGAAGCCATCTGCATCACCCTCGAAGGCTGGTCGTTCGAAGTTGGCAACAAGCTCTCTGACGGCGCAAGACTGCGCTTGCCGGAGTTCGTTCGCCAGGCGCAAGAGGCGTGGAAAGTTATCGTCCGCAGAAGTCGCGGGCACGGCGAGATTCTCCAAGCGCAATAATTTTCTTGAAGAGGATTGGCAGAAAAGTCCGGCTAAGGAGATATCGCAAGCGGTGCCGCCGCTCTGCGGCTCGGGTTTACCTTCGCCTGACCGGGGGCTCACGCCCCCGTCTAATTTCATTCCGCCGCGTTGCGGCTAGTTCGCTTACACTTTTGCGGCTAGTTTGCTTACACTTCAGAATTGTTTCACGAAAAAATTCTGAGCCCCGCGGCGAGACCGTCCCTGAAGGCCGTCCCGGTGCGAAGGTTTCTTACGCGCCGACCAATTTCTCCAAAACCGATTTGTTGCGAATAGTGAGCGTGGAGCCTTTGAGGACGGCAACCTGGCGCTTGCGGAAGTCCGCCAGGACGCGGGTCACGGTCTCGCGTGAGGTGCCGATGATCTGGGCGATCTCTTCATGGGTCAGCGCCAGCTTCACCTTGGGTTCGGTCTGATCATGGCTGGTCGCGGTCCATTCCAGCAGCAGCCGCGCCAGACGCTCCGGAGCGGAATGCGACAGCCCCAGGCTGCGGATCTGCTGATAGGCGCTCTGGCAATCTTTGCTCAGGTGTTGCGCCGCTTTCAGGCACGCGTCGCCATGTTTCTGCAGGAAGTTCAGGAAGTCGTCGCGCTTGACGAAATTCAACTGGCAGGGCTGGCCGGTCTCCGCCGTGATCTCGTAGGGTGTACCGGAAACCGTGGCGTGCATCCCCAATACTTCGCCGGGTTGCGCAATTTTCAGGATGAGGGTTTTGCCTTCGGCGGAAGTGGTGGAGAGCTTCACCCGTCCTTTGCATAGCATGTAAATGCCGCGCGGCGACTGACCTTCCACAAACAGCACCGCGCCCGCCGGATAGGCGGCCGAGTACTTGATCCGGTCGAACGCTTCCAGAGCGGTCTTAGGCAGAGAGCAAAAGAAACTGTCGCTACGGAGTTTGCAGATTACACAATTTTCAACCAGCTCAAAGCCGTAAGGTGATCCCACATGCCCTCCGACATTACCTCTTATGCTATCACCTTGGGCATCCTGCACATCCCCTATAAGTAGGATTCCCACTTCTTGCCGGGGCTGGCAAGATTGACCGCTGGGATGCCCGCTGGCTGGTTTTGGGAGCGGGCCGGCATTCGCTGTGAGCGGGAGGGATCGCGGGTGATAACCCGGCACATGGTGATGCAGGTCACATGCGCCCGTATCTCGGGTCACAGACCCCCGCCCATGGGGCGAAGGACAATCCCGTCCACAACGGCTCAAAAAAGGCGGGAAGCGAGGTCTCGTAGCTTCACTCTGTCGGGCTTGGCTGGCGAAACGAACTCGTTCCCAGCCGGGAGGCCGGAATCACAATTCTGGCTGGCGATCGCGCCCCGATCAGGGAGAAGACTGGACCACTCTCCTCTACCCCATGTCGCTTCCCGCCAACGGTTCTGTGTCCGGCTCGGTCCGCCCAGACCAGGCTTGGTGGTGTTGGTTAGCTCGAACTGTGGGAGGTCAACTCGCCGATAGACAGCCGGGCCACGGGCAACTTCTGCAGACCCTCTCACGCGGACAGCGGAAACAATTCCAGGCCCTGAAGTCCTTTGATGGATCACGTCAAGCGCAACGCCGATCTTCGGCGCTCGCTATAAAAGGAGATAGGACATGGCGATAGCAGCAACGCAATCGGACGGATCGGTTGAGATCGGTTCCACCGGCTTGAATCGTTGGTGGCGAGTGGTAGGCGGCCTGATGATGAACATCGCCCTGGGCACCCTTTACGCATGGAGCGTGTTCGTGGCTCCGTTGGAGAAGGAGTTTCACTGGAAGCGCGCCGACACCTCGACGATCTTCACCATCGCGGTGGTGGTGTTCGCTCTGACCTTTATCGTTGCCGGGCGCCTGCAAGACAAGCTTGGACCTTTCTGGATATCGCTCACCGGCGCAATTCTGGTGAGCCTGGGCTTTTTTCTATGCGCCTACACCAGCAGCCTGAACTACCTGTTCATCTGCTTCGGTGTGATCGGCGGGTTGGGCAACGGCTTCGGCTATGCGACGCCGATTCCGGTCATGTCCAAGTGGTTCCCAGACAAGCGTGGTCTTGCCGTCGGACTGGCGGTGGGCGGTTATGGCGCCGGTTCAGCCATCTTCGGTCCCCTGTCCGCCAGCTACCTGATCCCTCACTTTGGCTGGCGGACCACCTTTCAGGTCCTGGGCGTGATCTTCCTGGTCATGACCGTGATCGGCGCGTTTCTGCTGAAGAATCCTCCTGCTGGATACAAGCCCGAGGGTTGGACGCCGGCTCCGAGCTCCAAAGCCGCGGCCAGCACGTATGACTTCTCGCCGGGTGAAATGCTGGCCACCCCGACCTTCTACTTTATGTGGATTGCGTATGCGCTTGGCTGCGCCGCCGGTCTGATGGTAATCAGCCAGCTGGTGCCCTTCGCCAAGAGCGTGGGCATACCCAGCACTACGCTGGCCTCTCTTGGCCTGATCGTGGGCGCTGCCGGAAACGCCATCGGGCCGAATCCTCTCGGGTTGGATGTCGGACCACCTGGGCCGCATCAATGTCCTGCGCTTGATGATCGGCATCTCCATGGTGGCCATGCCCATTCTGTACAGCGTGGGCGGCAATGTAGCAGCGCTGTTCGTGATGCTGTTCATTGTTTACTGGTGCTACGGCACCCAGCTTTCGGTGAACGCCGCAACCGCTGCCGACTTCTGGGGCACCAAGAATGTGGGCATCAACTACGGCTTGCTATTCACTGCCTGGGGCGTCGCCGGTCTCCTCGGTGGCCGCATCGGCGGCAAGCTCTTCGACAAGTATCACAACTATCAGATGGCGTTCTACACGGCTGCTGTGCTGGCCCTGGTGGCGCTGCTCTCCGAGTTCATGGCAAAGCGCCCAAAGCATGTCTGACGGGTTTTGTTGGGCCGGAACTCACAAGGATCCGGCCCAAATGTTTCCCGATCTCATACGTTGATTCTAATTAACCGGTTAGTTAGGAGTCCTCATCATGGGTACCGCGAGCAAGTTAGCTGAAGCGCCGGAGGTGACGGCCAACGCCATCGACGAATATCGCTGCGCCGGCAATCGTGAAGGAGCAAGCGCTGCTGAAGGACTGGCCTGCCGAGCGCGACCGCTTTCAGCGCGATCCTGATGCCTTCTGGGCCGAAGCCGCGCAGCAGTTCGTCTGGAGCAAGCCCTGGGACAAGGTCTTCGAGTGGGACGGCATTCATCACAAATGGTTCACCGGGGCGCGAACCAACATCACGGTCAACGCGCTCGATCGTCATGCTCAACTCCGAAAACGGCAATCGGGCCGCGTTCATCTGGCTCGGTGAAGATGGCACCGAGCGCATCGTCACCTATCGCCAGCTGTATCGCGATGTTTGCCGCTTCGCCAACGGCCTGAAGTCGTTGGGCGTAAAGAAAGGTGACCGCGTCGTCATCTACATGCCGCTGACGGTTGAGGGCGCGATCTCGATGCTGGCGTGTGCGCGCATCGGAGCGATCCACTCAGTGGTCTACGCGGGCCTGGGACACACCTCGCTGCGCGATCGCATCGAAGACGCGCAGGCGCAAAGTCGTAATCGTCGGCGATGCGGGCTTCCGCCGCGGCAAACCGGTTGCCCTTAAAGGCATTGTGGACGAGGCGCTCGACGGTCTGGAGACGGTGGAGAAAGTTGTGGTCTTCACCCGCGATCCCAAGGCATTCGCGCCGGTCAGCGCTCGCGAAGTCGATTTCCGCGAGCTGATGAGGTTTCCTCCCGACTGTCCCGCCGAAGACATGGATGCGGAAGATCCGCTGTTCATCCTGTACACCTCGGGCACAACCGGCAAGCCCAAGGGCGTGGTCCACGTGCACGGCGGCTTCATGGTGGGCACCACTTATTATCTGAAGTCGTTCTTCGATGTCGGCGAGCGCGATCTGTTCTGGTGTACCTCGGACATTGGCTGGATTGTCGGCCACTCCTACATTGTTTACGCGCCGCTGTGCGCGGGCGTGACCACGCTGTTCCGCGAAGGCGCAATCGATTATCCCGATCCCTCCATCGCCTGGCAGATCGTGGAAAAGTACGGCGTCACCAAGATGTTCACCGCGCCCACCGCACTGCGGATGTTCATGCGCTACGGCGAGGCGCTGCCGCAGAAATACGATCTCACTAGCCTGCGCGTCATCGCCTGCGCGGGCGAGCCGCTGAATCCCGAGGCCTGGCGCTGGGCGCAGACCTACCTTGCCGGCGACGGCAAGTGGGGCTACGTGGTCGATAACTGGTGGCAGACCGAACTCGGCGGCCCTGCTCTGGGAACGCCGGTAACCATGCCGATGCGACCGGGCAAGGCTGGCCTTGCGCTGCCCGGTTGCGAAGCCGATGTGGTCGATATTAACGGCAAGCCCGTGGCGCCGGGCGTTAGCGGCCGGCTGATCCTGAAGCGGCCGTTCCCGCAGTTCATGCGCACCATCTGGAACGATCCCGCGCGCTTCGAGAAAGACTGGCTGGAGTTGCCGGACTGCTACATCACCGGCGATCTGGCCATGAAAGACGAGGACGGCTACATCTCGGTGATTGGCCGCGCCGACGACGTGCTGAACGTTGCGGGACATCGCATTGGGACGGCGGAAGTGGAGAGCGCTCTGGTCTCGCATCCCGCAATTGCCGAGGCTGCGGCCATCGGTATTCCCGACGCCGCTGAAGGGCGAGGCGATTGTGGCCTTCGTGCAGTTGCGCGCCGGGCATCAAGCATCGGACACGCTGCTCGCGGCCCTCATCGAGCATGTGCGGCGGGAACTGGGCCCGATCGCGACGCCGTCGGCCATTAAGTTCGTGGCGGCATTGCCCAAGACGCGCTCAGGAAAAATCATGCGCCGCTTGCTGAAGGCGCAGGAGACGGGAGCGGAGATCGGCGATTTGTCGACGCTGGAGCAGTGAAATTGGGACAGCAGGATTGCGGCAAATTACTATTATGTGGGCCTGTACGGAGCGCCAGGACCCTCCGTTCAACTCAGGAAACACCAGCTAAGAACTGCCGGGGTTGCATTACAAATCAGAAATCCGAAGGAGTGACTTGATATGGCTCGAACTCTTCAGCAGCAGAATCCGGTGGCGCAAACAAGCGAAGCTCAGATCGCGGTCCATTGGCGGGAGGAAGAGTATTACTATCCTTCCGCGAAATTCATCGGCCAGGCAAATCTAAGCGATCCCGACATCAACGAACGCTTCAGCGAGAAAAATTTTCCGGAATGCTTCCGCGAATACGCCGATCTGTTGAGCTGGGACCAGTACTGGCACACCACTCTCGACACCAGTGATCCACCGTTCTGGAAGTGGTTCGTAGGCGGCAAGATCAACGCTTCGTACAACTGCGTGGACCGGCACCTCGACAAGTACAAGAACAAAGCGGCGCTCATCTTTGTTCCCGAGCCGGAATCCGAGGCGCCCGTATCCGTTACCTACCGCGAACTCTATGTCAAGGTGAATGAATTCGCGGCGCTGCTGCGCGATTTCTGCGAGTCTGAAAGCCGGAGATCGCGTCACCATTCATATGCCAATGGTTCCCGAGTTGCCGATTACCATGCTGGCCTGTGCTCGCCTGGGCGTGATCCACTCGGTGGTGTTCGGAGGCTTCAGCGGCGAGGCTTGCGGCATGCGCGCCGCCGATTCCGGCAGCCAGGTCCTGATCACCATGGATGGCTACTATCGCAATGGCAAGATGCTCGACCATAAAGCCGGCGCCGATATAGCGCTGGAGATGGCCAAGAAGGAAGGCACGACGGTGGAGAAGGTGCTGGTCTGGAGACGTCACCCAGGCCAGAGTGCGACCGCTTCGCCGTTTGTGGAAGGGCGCGATTTCTGGGTTGACGAGATCCTGCCGAACTTACTCGGGTGTAATCGTGCCTCCGGTTCCCATGGATGCCGAAGCGCCGCTGTTTCTTATGTACACCAGCGGCAGCACCGGAAAGCCAAAGGGCTGTCAACACCGCACCGGCGGATACCTCGCCTATGTGACCGGCTGCTCCAAAATATATTCAGGACATCCACCCCGAAGACGTGTACTGGTGCATGGCCGACATCGGCTGGATTACCGGTCACTCGTTTATCGTCTATGGCCCGTTGGCGTTGGCGGCTACCAGCGTCATCTACGAAGGGGTTCCGACCTATCCTGACGCCGGCAGAGTATGGAGAATCGCCGAGCGCCTGGATGTCAACATCTTCCACACCTCGCCCACGGCCATCCGCATGTTGCGCAAATCGGGTCACGATGAACCCAGCAAGTACAACTACCATTTCAAGCACATGACGACGGTGGGAGAACCCATCGAGCCCGAGGTCTGGCGCTGGTATTACGAGACCGTGGGTAAAGGCGAGGCCGTCATTGTGGACACCTGGTGGCAAACCGAAAACGGCGGATTCCTGTGCACCACCAAGCCGGCGCTGGATCCCATGAAGCCAGGAAGCGCAGGCCCAGGTATGCCGGGCATCTATCCCGTGATCATCGACGAAATGGGCGAGGAAGTGCACGCCGGTTCGGGCAAGGCGGGCAACATCTGCATTCGGAATCCCTGGCCCGGAATCATGCAAACCATCTGGGGCGATCGCGAGCGCTTCGTATCGCAGTACTACGCCAAGTACTGCAAGAATACAACAGCAAGAACTGGCAGGACTGGCCCTACTTTGCTGCCGACGGAGCCGTGCTGGCCGTCGACGGCTACTTCCGGATTCTGGGACGCGTCGATGACGTCATCAACGTCGCCGGTCATCGCCTGGGCACCAAGGAAATCGAGTCGGCGTGCCTGACGATTCCCGAAGTGGCCGAAGCGGCGGTAGTGCCGGTGGTAGACGAGATCAAAGGCCGCGTGCCCGAGGTCTATATCGTCCTGCAGCCGGACATACTGGCGCCTCAGCATCAGGAGATCCTGGAGAAAGGTCAATCACGTCATTGAAACCATGATTGGCAAGATTGCCCGCCCGCGCCGTATCCTCATTGTTCCGGATATGCCAAAAACACGCTCCGGCAAACTCATGCGCCGGGTTCTGGCGGCCCTCTCCAACAACATGAACACCGGAGATATCACGACGTTGGCCAATCCCGACGTGGTGGAAAGTGTCCGGGTCATGGTTCAGGGCAAGGAGAAGGTGGCACTGACGGACGGACCGGAAGACCTGAAACAATTTGGAGCTAACGAGTAAGCCGAATACGAAAAACTGCTGCAGAATGACAAACGGGGCGCGCTATGCGCCCCGTTTAGCCTTATCAACCTTTGCCTCACCAACGCCCAACATTCCACACATCTTTATGTCGCAAGCGGAAAGGAACACACACGTGAACCCATACCAAGTCCTACGAAAACTCGTTTCCTCGGCGATCAGCGGCGCGCTGCTGCTGGGTGGCGCTGTACCGTTCGCACAGGCTTGCACTGGCATTCGTATAGTCGCGGAGGACGGCACTGTGGTTCGCGGCCGGACTATGGAATTTGCCATCGACGTCCACTCCGACGTGATCATGGTTCCACGCGGTTATGCGCGGGTTGGAACTACGCCTGACGGCAAGGAAGGGCTAAAGTGGAAGGCGAAATACGCCAGCCTGGGTGCAAACGGGGTCGGGCTGCCCTACCTGTTTGACGGGCTCAATGAAAAGGGCCTCGCCGTCGGCACCTTCTATTTCCCCGGCACTGCCGCCTACATGCCCTACCAGGCGAGCGCTGCCGGCAAGAGCATCGCTGAATGGCAAGTGGGCTCGTGGATGCTGGAGAACTTCGCCACCGTCGACGAGGTCCGGCAAAGCATCGCTAGCATCGTGGTCCCGTCCGTCGTCTTCCCGGCTTGGGGATTCGCGCCTCCTTTCCACTACGTGGTGTACGATGCCTCCGGCAAGAGCATGGTGGTGGAGTATGTCGGCGGCAAACTCCACGTCTACGACAACCCGTTGGGAGTGATCACCAACTCCCCGGCTTTCGATTGGCAGATGACCAATCTGCGCAACTATGTGAATTTCTCCATGACCAACGTTCCTCCGGTGAAGCTCGGGTCGGTCACGCTCGAGCCCTTCGGTCAAGGATCGGGAATGCTCGGGATACCGGGAGACTTCACGCCGCCGTCGCGCTTCGTCCGTGCGGTCGCGTTCAGCCATTCCGTCTTACCCTCCAAGACCGGGGACGACGCCGTGCTGGAGACATTCCACGTCCTGAATCAGTTTGACATTCCCAAAGGCGCGGCCCGCGAACATGAGAAGGATGAGCACGGTAATATCCAGGCCGACTATACGATTTGGACCGATGCCACCGATCTGAAGACCCTGCGGTTCTATTTCCGCACTTACGAGAACAGCCGGATTCGGATGGTGGACCTCACCAGGATGAATCTCGACGGAGGGGACATTGTCACGATCTCGATGAAGGGCGGAGAAGACATCCAATCGCTCACCCCGTAGGCGGCTGACGAATGCCTCCGGCGACGAAGTGAAGGGCGATGCCGCCACTCTGGAAGATACGGGCGTGATCGCGAGACTACAGGATGAAAAGTAGAACAAATCAGCGGGTGCCCCACTCATCCGTCCTTTCGGATGAGTGGGATCGTAGCCAGACGGGGGCGCGCCATGCACCCCGTTTCGACAACGGACATCAGGCAGCCGGGATTTCAGAGCTCACGCTTGCCACCGTCTCGGCAACTTCGCTCCTGCCCGCACTCGCTTTCTCGCTGGCCTGCTTCTCATCCATACGAAGCAGCTCCCCGTTAACTTGATCCAGCAGATCGCGTTTCATGCGCTGGAATTGGGCCAGGAATTTCCCGGCCTGCGCCGCGATCTGCGGCAGCTTCTTGGGTCCAAGAATTATCAGCGCAAGAAATAGAATGAAGAGTACATCCGGCATTTCATAATCCTCGATGTGAGTCGTTATCTTTCATCCTGCATCGTGCACGGATCACCGACTCACAACTTCCTTTTCCTGCTCGGCTGGCGGCACGTCGCGATCTTTTTCTCGTATCGAGTCTTTGAAGCTGCGGATGCCATCGCCTAGCCCCCTACCAAGCTCCGGCAGCTTCTTCGGCCCGAATACCAGCAGGGCAATGAAACAGAATTACCAGTAAATGCATCGGTTGAAACAAGCCTTCAAACATTCGACCTCCTATGGACGGATTGAAGCTAAGGAATCTCTGCTCAAGTTATGACGAGGTTCCTCAGCGGCTAAAGCCGGGTTCATTTGCTCGACTGTGCGGACCGCCTGAAGGCGGCCCCTTTCAAAGCCACACTTAATCAGAGCTTCCCAAAGTGAAGGACAGGATTCCAGAGTCATGACAAGAATGGAATAATTTCACTCTAGTTACCCTGCCCTTCGTGGTGATGGTGGCGATGCCTCGTTTAAGGATCGTCGCCACCGTGTTGTGAGTGCCGCCGGGTTCACAATTGGCGGGTGGCGGCATCAGCTGCGCTTGCCAGCTGACCGACAAAACTAAAGAACTCGCTCGACTGACCAATGAAGAGGCCGTCAGCCGTCAAGCTCTTCACTGCCGCCACAGCGCCGGCGAATTTGTCATCGCTCGGCCGAATCACGGCACAGCGCGGCAAGTCCGAACTGATGAATTCGCACGGCACTGGAAAGATCAGGCTGGGCTGGATCAGCTTGTTAAGTGGGCTGAAGAAATTGGGGAACTTCAGGCCGGTCGTGGAATCTGTAAACGGTGCCACCGGAGCTTGCACTCCGTTGCCCGCGAAATCAACCCACTCCAGGAAGTGAGCGACCTCGTCGCCGCCAATACCCAGCGTGATCTTCAGCACTTCCAGGCTGCTGACCTTCTGGCTTAGCGCGGCGTAGAGACTGGATCCGCCTTGCTCGATCATGCCGAAGTGAAAGGCGGCTACATTGGCGATCGCCTGGATGTGAACGTTGCCGGGAATGCTGACCGCGTTCTGAAATGGCGGGCCATCGAAATCGGCATCAGTCCGGGGAATAGCGTAGACGTCGTTGAGGGTGAGCGCCTGCGGGAAGGTTGAGCCAAAGTCGGGGTTCGTAGCACTGCGATAGCGAACATACCAACTGGTGTCAACATTGAGTTGCATGAGGTTGGTAAGCCGTCCAATATTGGCGGCGGGCCCGGCCTTACTACCTTGAAGCGTGCGGAATTTGTCGAGGTTGACGGGATCGGCGCCCTTCGATTCCAGATAGGCATTCAAGAAGGCTGCATGGCTGGCTTCGTCCAGGGTGTTGCTGGAGATATATTGCGGGCCATCGCCATCGAGGTTCGACAACGCAATCTGGTAGTTGTTCAACGGCTGGTTCGGGTCGACCTCGATAGGTGGATTATTGCCGATGCCTCCCAGCTCCGCATACTGTGTCCATAAGTCCGTCTCGATGAGTTCGGCGGCAGCCAGGAAGCGGAGAATCGCGATGTCTCCCGGGGTGAGACTGCCACCCGTATTCGTGTTTTGAGCAAAGGCAGCGAGGCCGTGGCTCAGCAGCCCGGCGCCTACGGTTGCAGCTCCCGCCGCAATGGCTCCGTTTTTTATGAATGACCGGCGATTTACCGGCCGCGTCAGCACATCTTCCACGTTCTTCATGATCATTCCTCTCTCGTCCAAAATCCTGGTTGGCTGGACTGTGGAGTTCACGGTAACGGCGCCGGAAGCGGCGCTTGTCAGGGAGATGTGGAAGTAATGTCACCTCTATGTGAATTCATCGGAGAGCGTAGTTTCGCGGAGATGATGCTCCTAAGGAGAGGCTTGATCTAACTGCGGATTCTCGCTAGCAGCTTACATGGCAGTTTGAAGCAACTGGTCACAAAGTGAACCTAGTTTCCCTTGTCTTGCCGAATCGCAACCGGCATCTCAACCCTTGGCCGACACAACTGCGTAGCTGCTTCGAGAATTGAACTGCGGCCCGGAAACTTTCGCTTGAACCGGCTGCCGATGCGGCCTAGACTCAGGTTTGGGGTGCGGCTGTGACGCGAGTCACAGCCTCTTGGTATCTGGATCGGCGAAGATAATAGGTCACCTGCCGTCGAGAGAAGGTATTGCATGGGCTGGATTGAGAACAAGTTCGAGAAAAACTTTCTGGTGACCACGGTCGATTACGTCTTTAACTGGGCGCGGAAGTCCGCGATTTGGCCCATGACGTTCGGCCTGGCTTGCTGCGCCATCGAGATGATCGCCGCTTCAACCTCGCGCTTCGACATCGCGCGCTTTGGCTCGGAGGTGTTTCGTCCCAGCCCGCGGCAGAGCGATCTGATGATCGTCGCCGGCACCGTGACGCTGAAAATGGCGCCGGTGGTGAAGCGCATTTACGACCAGATGCCCGATCCCAAGTGGTGCATCTCGATGGGCGCGTGCTCATCGGTCGGAGGCCCGTTCAATACCTACGCCGTGTTGCAAGGCGTGGATCGCATCGTGCCGGTGGATGTTTATATTGTGGGATGTCCGCCGCGGCCGGAAAATCTTTTCTACGGACTGCTGCGCCTACAGGACAAGATCGACAAAATGACCATCGCGAAGAAGCCTACGGAAGTGCGGTTGCGCGAGGACATGGTGGATAACTTCAAAGAGCAGATCCGTATCGCGCAGGCCAACTTCGCCAATCCCGAGCAACTGGTGCAGCCGGTGGAAAACGGCGTGGTGGCAGTGCGGTGAGGCGCGACGGTTTAAAAAATCCTACAAGTGGGCATTGAAGGGGCACGGCTTCACTGCTGCTGAAAAACTCAAAAGCAGATCCCTCGTCGGCCTCAAGGCCTCCTCGTGATGACAAATTCAAGGGAGTGGTGACGGCACGCCTGAAGGCGTGCCCCTTCAAAGCAGACCTTACCAATTGTCGAATCATCTTCGGGAACAACGCTTGCCTGCCACTTCCGTGCTGTGAGCGGCATTTTATTGGCCAACTATTTACCTGCTGCCTCTTGTCATTGGCCCGCCTTTTCCATAGCATCTGAACATTAAACCGGCCTGCAAAGTTGGTGTTGGTGGCAACCGTTTTTTGAACCAATGCTCAATGAACAGGGGACTCGACTCGTAAACGGTTCGGTGTGCAATGCTCCGCCATGCGGAGATGCCTAAAGAGCTGCGGCGGGTTCCCACCGTATAATGCGGGTTCATTGACGGCCCACCGATCACGGCCCCGCGGGTCGGTTTTTTCTTGTACAGCTGTCAGCCGTCAGCTTTCAGCCATCAGCTTAAACCCTGGTCATCATAGATTCGTTCGGGCTGCCGCTTAGGATCCTTTAGTAGCCGGGTTTAGCTGACGGCTGACGGCTGAAAGCTGACGGCTTAGCTGCATGAAGCGTTTCAGCCCCCATCGCGTCTAAAATAGAAGCGTGTTTCCGCGTTTATTTCACTTTGGCAGTTTCAACCTTCCGACCTACGGTCTGATGGCGGCGCTGGGCCTGATCTTCGGCCTGCTGCTCATCGTCAAACTGGGCCGCGAACAGGGCCTCGATCCCGACAAGCTCTGGAACCTTGGCCTGATCGCCATTCTCTCCGGCATACTGGGCGCGAAGATCCTTTACCTGATCACCGACGCGGAGGCTCGGCAGAACATTTTTTCGCTGGCTACGCTCCAGGCCGGCGGCGTCTGGTCAGGCGGATTTCTGCTGGCGCTGGTTATGTGCATCTGGTATATGCGGGCCAACAACATGCCGGTGTTGCGCACCTGCGATGTTTTTGCGCCGGGACTGGCGCTGGGACATGCGTTTGGCCGCGTTGGCTGTTTCGCCGCCGGCTGTTGCTATGGACGCGAGACCCATGTTGCCTGGGCCGTAACCTTTCGCAATCCTCTGGCAAACGAGATTGTGGGCACGCCGCTGAATATCCCCCTGCATCCCACGCAGCTCTACGAGATGGTGTTGGAACTGTGCAACTGCCTGTTCCTGGTGTGGCTGATCCGGCGCAAGAAGTTTGAAGGCGAGATCATTGGCACGTACATGATCATTTATGGCGTCGGGCGCTACTTCATCGAGTTCTTCCGCGGCGATCCTGGCCGGGGCGAGTTTTTCGGGTTCATGAGCAGCACCCAGGCAATTGCTATTTGCCTGGTGATTGCCGGCGGTTTGCTGTGGATGCGGCGGGTGGCGCTGGCGCCGCCGGTGGCCGTGAAGGCCGCAAGATAAAGGCGTTTTCACCACGGAGGCACGGAGGGCACGGAGAAAATTTCGATTTATTCTTTCTTCGTTGTTCTGACCTTACCGCGAACCAGAATTTCTTGGGCGCCCAGCGAGAAAAATTCTTAGATGAGTTTGTTTGCCTTCAATCCTCCGTGTTCTCCGTGCCCTCCGTGGTAAATTTCTGCTTGTAAGCGCCAATGCCTTCTGAACGCTTTCCGCTGACCATCTCCGTTCCCGCCGAGGCTGCCGGGCAGCGGCTTGACCAGTTCCTGGCTGAGCAGATTCCCGACGTCAGCCGGGCGCGGGTGCAGCAAATGCTGCGCGAAGAAAAGGCGCTGGTCAATGGCGCGATTGCCAAGTCGTCGCTGAAGCTGCGCGGCGGCGAGCAGATTACGATCCTGGGCGCAGCGCAACGGCCGCCGTTGCGAGCGATTGCCGAGGACATCCCACTCGACATTGTTTACGAAGATGACGACCTGGCGGTGGTGAACAAGCCAGCGGGAATGATGGTCCACGCCGGAGCAGGCGCGACCGACGATGAGCGTAATCGGGGGACTCTGGTCAATGCGCTATTGCATCGTTTAGGCGCGTTGTCGGAGGTCGGGGGCGAGTTGCGGCCGGGCATCGTGCATCGTCTGGACAAAGAGACCAGCGGGCTGATCATCGTCGCCAAGAACGATGTGGCGCATCGCAAGCTGGCAGCGCAGTTTTCCAAACGCGAGATCAAGAAGCGGTACGTCGCGCTGGTGCATGGCTGGCCGGCGAAAGACCGGGGGACGATCAACGATCCCATCAGCCGCGACGCGGTCCGGCGCATCCGCATGACCACGCGCGGCAGCGGCGGCCGCTCGGCGATAACGCATTACGAAGTACGCGAGCGAATTGCGTCAGCGTACGGAAAGTTTGCGCTGCTGGACGTTCGGATCGAGACCGGCCGGACGCACCAGATTCGCGTGCACATGTCGTCGCTGCGGCATCCGGTGGTTGGGGATGCAGTGTATGGAGCGGCGAAGGAGCTGAAGCGAGTGGGCAATGCAATTTCGCCGGCGGTGCTCACGCTGGAGCGGAATTTCCTTCACGCAGCGGCGATTGAATTTCAGCAGCCGCGGACTGGGGAGTTGGTGAAGTTGGAAGCGCCGTTGCCTGAGGAGTTGGTGGAGTTTTTGGAGAAGGTGCGCGGGTAGTTAACCGCGCGCAGCAGAAAAGCATATCCCTCGTCGGCCTTACGGCCTCCTCGTGATGACAAAAACAAACGTCTTATCGGCACGACTAAAAGTGCCTGCGTGAGAACCGTGCCGACCGCTCCGCGGCTCAAGCTCACTTATCCCCATTTCCCCAGGCGCTTAACGCGACACAGGGCTGACTTCATGCCGCCGCTGCGCGGCTGGATTACAGCCAGTTTCGATGCTTCGCGTTCCACTGCAATCCCATCTCGGGATGACAATAAACGTCTTATCGGCCACTGAAATCGTGCCCCTTCACTGCAATCCGATCAGTCGAGTTCTCACGCAGACACTGAAGTGGTGCCCGGTTACAAAGCACTCCAAAAGGCGACTTTACTGGCCTTTGGCTGCCGGCTCGGCCTTTGAGGTGGTGAACGTCAGGTCCTTCATGGAGCCGACGTAGCCTGCGCGGTCCACCGACCGGGTGCGGAAGTGATACGTCGTGCCGGGCTCCAGCCCTGTCAGTTTCACGACGTGCGACAGGACCATCGCTTTGTCGAAGGGCGAGACTTGCCCGTACTTGTCAGTCTTGCCGTAGATGAGCTGGGTGGTGGCCGGCTTATAGGTTCCCCAGAAGATGGTCGCGGTGGTGCTGCCGATCGTCCCTGCTTTGCAATTCGGAAAATGGTTGGGATCGCAATTCACCTTCTCGCTGATGGGGGGATTGGTGTCGGCATAGGGACCAGTGTAAGGATTGTTCTCCTGCACAACGCCGGAACTGGTCAGACCCTGGCGGTAGCGCACAAAGTCGAAGCTGAATTCGAACTCCTGGCTAAACTGCTTGCCGCTCCAACTGTAGCCTCCTTCGGGATCGTCGAAGGCGTGCTGGAAGAGCAGGTCGCCGCGATCGCGCTCGACCGTGTCGCCCGTCTGCATCCAGTACCACGCGTACGCCACCGAAACCAGGTTGTTGAGCGAGCCATAGCTCATGCTGTGATTGGGCGGCAAGGTGTAGCGCTCGTAGATCAGGATATTTTGTTTGGGTACCCAGAGGTCGCGCCACATGGCGTCGAGCGTTTCCTTGATGACCGGCAGCACGCGATAGTCGGGATGGCCCTCAGCCAGGGTGAGATCGTACCAGTGGATGAGCGCCTCCATGCCAATGCCCAGCATGAAGGGATGGACCGAGCCGGCCAGTCCGCGGTTCGCCATGTTCAGATTGCCCATGACCTTGTCGATGTTGCGTTGCAACAGCGGCCAGCGCGGAGCGCCGAGCATCTCGTTTGCCATCCAGGCATTGCTGCGGTAGGAGTTCTCGCGAATGCCGCCGGGATCAACGTAGCCGCAGGAGAGCCGTTGCGGTCCCAGCGTTGCCACGGCGTTGATGCCGTTTCGCATCACTTCGGCCTTGGTGCGGTAGAAGTTCATCATCATCCCATAGGGAAAAATGGAATAGCCCGCCATAGCGCCGTTGTTGGCTACCAGGTAGTTTGCGTAAGGATCGAGCAGCGTGAGCGCACAGTGCTGCCAGGCCGCGTGGTTGGGATGTCCAGCCGCGGCGGTGTAAGTATCGATGTCCTGATACACCCGTCCGCCATCATAGAACCAGGCATCGCCGGTCCAGCCCCAGTTGTCGACGAAGTTGCCCGCAGTGTTTTGTTCATCGCGATAGAGGCACCACTTCTTGCCCAGATCGAACATCTGCTTTTCCCAGGTGGAAAGTCCGGGAATCGGCTTGGGGGTTAATTCCGGACGCGCAGGCGCGGTAGGCGCGGGTTGGACGGTGAATTCGTAGGTTCCGGTCTGCGCCTGGCCGTTGCTTTCCAGGGTGAAGGCTACAGAATATTTTCCGGGAGCGGTGTTGGGCGCGAGCCGCAGACGAATGGTCAGGTCGCGGACGTTGGCGTTGGCGCCGGAGCAGTAGCCCAGGTTACGGTCGCGGTCGAGTTGCTGTTCTTCGCTATCCTTGCCGGTAGAACTGCCCCACTCGCAGGAGAAGTGCACGCTGATGGTTTCGGGATTTCCCTTGTCCGCGCCCAGGTATTTCACTACGCCATCGCTGCTGTTGTTGTATCCCCGCTCATTGCGGATGTAGAGGTGCGTGCCGGTTGGGCCGGCCAATATGATGGGCTTCACCTGAAAGTACATGTCGTAGCCAGGGAAGGCTTCGTCGGGACCGAAGGTGTAAAACTTCATGCTGGGCGGACCCATCGCGGCAGCGGGCGCGGTGCGCATGGCGATGGACGGATTCTTGCCGTCCTGCGTCTGTGGGCCGGGAGCAGTGGACATCTCACCTTTAGCGTCGACGGAGGCGACATAGATGTAATAGGTGCCGTCGCCGGTCTTCGGATTGAAGGGGATCAGGTTATCGACGGTCACACGATGCGTGGTGACCAGCGCAGGATCGGCAACTGGGAGAGCCCAGCGGTCGGCCTCGAAATCGGTACTGTAGGAGATGAGCACCTGCGAAGTGCTGGGGTGAGCGGTGGTCCACACCACGTCCACAGTCGTTTGGGTGGCGTTCTCGAAGTGAATGTTGCTGATCTCGTGGGGACGCCCGGTGCTGGCCAGCAGGCAGGAACTCCACAGTAGGAACAGCAAACCGCAAACGATAGCACTGCGAAATGATCTAGAAATCATGATGCGAGTGTATTCCTCATTGTTCGAAGAAACATATTAGACGGCCCGATTGCCCGGAGGTATATCTATCGGCACTGCCATTTTGCAGATCTTCTACCGGCTTTGGGTTGCAGCTTGTTCGATCAGGGCCGCAACCTCCTTGGGATGCGAGACGTAGACCGCGTGACTGGCGCCGGCGACTTCGACCATATGGCTTTTGGCTCGCGTGGCATACCAGCGTTCGAGCTCAGGATTGATGGCCCTGTCGCTTCCGGCGACCAGCATCCAGCTTGGCTTACTTCTCCAAGCCGCGGCGGTAATGACGGCGCTGAAATTCTCCGCCCTATTCAGCACCTGCGACCGCGCCATGAAAGCCGCCTGCGGGGCAGGAACGTCGGCTGCGAAGTATTCGTGAAACTGCGCGGGGTCAATGTAAGTGAAGCCGTCGGCTGTCTGCTTGATCGCGCCTGACTTGCTGAGGTCGCTGGGAATGCGCTTTCCGTCGGCAGCCTCATTCTCTCCCGCGTCCGGCATGTGGGCTGCAATGTACACCAAACCTACAACCGACGGTTCCGTCCCCGCTTCGGTAATTACGGAACCGCCATAGCTGTGAGCGACCAGAATGCACGGGCCATCTTGAAGAGCAAGAATGCGCTTGGTTGCGGTGACGTCATCCTGGAAGGAAGTTTCCGGCTCTTGCACGATGCTGAGGTTGTAGCCATGCTTCAGAAGAATGTCGTAAACACCTCGCCAGCCAGAGCCATCGGCCCATGCGCCATGAACCAGAACAATATTCCGGATGCGATGGTCTTGGTTCTGCGCGGCGAGCGCGCAAAAACTCAACAGTAATGCTGCGATGCAGAGGGTGCGCAGCGTTCCTCGAAGTACTCGCATAGCCTTCATAGGATGGTTCATTCTTATCGCTCTCCTTCTGCGACTCGAGTTGTACGAGAGCCTGCCGATAGGTTGTGCCCGGACACCGCCCAGAACGGCATATCGCGGTGAGTCCGGGAAGCAGTCCCTGCCACTTCCGGCCCAGGATTCGGCAACAGCTATAATAAAGTTTCGCATGAAATACTGCCTGATTCTGGTTTTGGCGGCGGCGTTGCCGTGGGGGCTGGTCGCCCAGGACACGCCACAGCAGCAACTTCCCAACGCGCCTTCGACGATCAAGTATCCTCCACCGCCCGCCACGCCGCCTCCGGCAGCTGAACCGACGCCCGCTCCGCAGCAAGCGACAACACCGCCGCAGACGACGGCGCCGCCTTCCGCGCAAAGCGGTAGCAGCTCAAGCGCAGCGCCGGCAAGCAATTCGCAGCCGGGCAACGGCGCAGCGCAGCCTGAGACAGCGGCCAAGCCCAGCGCGGGTGCGGCGGGGTCGGGCAGCGGGATCGACGACTCCATTCCGCTCATTCGCAAACGCGTCGACGAAGTGAACGTCGTCTTCACCGTGACGGACAAACGGGACCACTTTGTGAAGGACCTGACGCAAAGCGACTTCACCGTCATCGACAACAGCAAGCCCGCGAACATTCTATCGTTCAGCCGGCAGACCAACCTGCCCCTGCGGGTGGGGCTGCTGATCGACGCCAGCAACTCGGTACGCGACCGCTTCAAGTTCGAGCAGGAGGCGGCGATTGAGTTTCTGAATCAGATCATCCGGCCGCCCTATGACAAAGCGTTTGTCATCGGCTTCGACACCACGCCGGAAGTCACCCAGGATTTCACCGACGACACGCAAGCTCTATCCCACGGGGTGCGGATGTTGCGTGCCGGTGGCGGCACCGCGATGTATGACGCCATTTACTATGCCTGCCGCGACAAGCTGATGAACGCGGACAAGGGCCTCCTGGCCACGCGGCGAACCATCATTTTGCTGAGTGACGGAGAGGACAATCAGAGCCGGGTGTCGCGCGAAGAGGCCCTGGAAATGGCGCTGCGCGCCGAAGTCATCATCTACGCCATCTCCACCAACACCAGCGGCGTCAAGTTGCGCGGCGACAAGGTGCTGGAGTATTTTGCCGAGCAGACGGGAGGCAAGGCGTTCTTCCCGTTCAAGATCGAAGACGTGGCCAACGACGTTCACCGAGATTTCCGACGAACTGCGCAGCCAGTACGCCATCTCGTATAAGCCGGCTGACTTCATTCCCGATGGCAAGTACCGCAAGATCGAGATCCAGACGCGAGAACAAGAAGTATAAGGTACGCGCCCGCAAGGGATATTACGCGCCACGGCAGTAAGACCGGGATGATTTATAGACTGGCGACCTGCCAGTGGAATGGGCGAAATTTGGCGAGCCGGCGGTAGTCGCGCTCATTGGCGGTGAAGACGCGGATCCCCATGCGTCCGGCACTCATCGCAATCAGCGCGTCGTTGGTCAAACGTCCCCGCCCGATTTGTTCGTAACCATACTCGACGGCGAGGCGAGCCAATACTCGCCCGGTTTGAGTCCAGTCGCTGAGATTGGGCACCAGAATTCGCTTCGCCTTTTCGAAGTCCCGCTCCAGCCGCTCTACCGCGCGAAGGCCCTGGCCGCGGGCACCGGCATAGAGTTCTTCGAGCACCACGGCACTCAACCACAGTGGGGCGTTGTCCGCTATACGCCTGAGGGTGAGAGCGGCATCGTTTCCGCGACGCAAAGCGGAAATGTAAATTGAAGTGTCGAAAAGTGCTGGTTGCATCTAACCGGCCAGGGAGCCGTACACGTCCTTAATCTCGCTAGCGCTCTTGATAAAACGCTCCGTGGCTTGAAGGACGAGGTGGTTTTTGCGGTGCTCCGCAATCGCGAAGTCCAGGGCAAGCTCAATGGTCTCGGTCTCGGTCCTTGCACGCAATGCTTTTTGGGCGCGCTTGATCTTTGCCGCATCAAGCTGAAAGTGTTTGTGGGTACGCCTGGCCGCCGTCGTCATGGAATCGCTCTTCCTCAATATATCACTCATGCACATAAAGATACATTCTATGTACATGGGGGTAGTGGGTCAGTTTGGCCCCTTTCTGGTCATGGCGTGAACTCGAAGACAACCCCTTGGCCCGCTTGCCCACCGATCGAAGCAGTGCCGTAAAGATTGCCCGCAGCGTCGATAATCAGGTTGCTGTAGGGTGCTCCGCCGTCGTCGCCACCGGTGAAATCATAGAGTTCGGTGTAGGTCCAATCTCCACTCGCCGGCGAGAGCTTGAAAATCGTTCCGCACCCGTAGGAACCACAACCAAGATGGCCGCCGGTGACGGTTGTGCCGTACAGATTCCCCGCCGTATCCATCACCAGCGAACCCGCCGGCCCGCCACCATATTCGGAAAAGGTATAAATCAACGAATAGTTCCAACCGCCGTTAGATGGAACCAGCATGAAGGCGGAGCCGCGCACGCCGCCGTAGCCTGCATAAGCCCCAGGGGTGGCGCCGTACATGTTGCCCGCATCATCCTTGATCAGGCTGGAGGCAGGATAAGCTCCGTCGCTGCCCCCGCAGAAAGAATGCAGGGTGGTCTCCGCCCAAGTGGAGCCGCTTAAGGTCAACTGGAAGAGGGTTCCAAACTCGCAGCCATAGTTGTTGGTTGTGCCATAGAGGTTTCCATCATTGTCGAAAATCACTCCTCCGACGGGATAGCCACCCGTAGCTCCCAACGTGAAGCCGCTGAATGCGTAGATGTCCTGCTCTGTCCAACCGCCGTTGGTGGGCAGCAATTCGAAAACGTCACCGCAGGGCTCACAACCTCCGCCCCCATCCCGGTAAGAGGCGCTCTGGTTGGTGGTGCCGTACACATTGCCCTGGCTGTCGAAGGTCACTTCACTCTCAGGAAACCATCCGCCTGTGCTGAAGCGTCGCAGGATGGTTTCGTCCCATCGACAGACGGAGGTCTTGCAGGCGGCCGGCGAGGGCGCAAGATTGAAAACGGTCCCACAACCCTGGTCGCCGCAGGCTCCCCCTCCGTATCCTCCGTATTTGGTGGTGCCGTACAGAGTGTGGTCGGGCCCAAAAACCACGCGAGCGACGGGAGTGGCGCCGTCCGGCGGTCCGGCAAAGCTATAAAGCGGACTCAGAAGCCAGCCTGACCTGGAGGGCGAAAGCTTGAATACCGTGCCGTAACCCGCGCCGCCATTTGGGGTGGTGCCGTAGAGGTTTCCCGCCGCATCCACCGTCAAGCCGGCGGCCGGACTGCCTCCATCGCTGCCGCCGGTGAAGCTATGCAGTACGGTCAGCGTCTGCGCCTGCGCCGCCGGGGCGGCGATGGTCATTGCCGTAACCATGAACACGAGAACGAGGGCAATGATTTCCGTCCGGAAGTTGGCGTCTAGAACCGAAGCAGTCTGTGGCTTCTGTTTTGGCATGACGACTCTCCTTGAGACGCGCCATTGTTGCGCTCTGCCGGTTCAGCGTCAACTTAATTTCATATTACGGCGCAAGCTCCTCATAGCGGAGGACGTTACGAGTTATCTTTCCGAACCGGCTTAAAGGGAGAGCCCGGCAACTGGTCGATAACTGTTGCGTCGAGCGCGCAGGTTCCCGAAACGGGATAATACGCAAGAATTCCACCTTCGTAATCTTGACTCCTGTCGGCGGTGGTTCCATGCTATTGGGTTAGGGTAGGATCCGCCTCACTCCTGGCGCTCCTGCCCTATTTGTGTCAGTAGCCAGCACCCAGTTGTCTGTTGTCTGTCGTCGGTTGTCAGTGGTCAGAGGAGATGTTGAAAACCAGTATGCAAGTGCTTATAGCAGAGTACGTTACGCGTAATCCACGCAAGTCAAGGCGAATCAATACTTTGCATGGAGCGAAGTAAGGTATTAAGAATCATACACTTAGATGGTCGCGTAACTCTAGTGTAATCAATACTTTAATGTAAAGTCTTTATTTTCAAGACTATTTCTGAGGGGGAGGGTGGGCGTGTTAACTAAGCATCGCAGACACTTCCTCCACGCTCCAGTCGGGAGTTGCGCCGGGACGGCTGGCCACCAGCGCGGCCACGGCGTTGGCAAAGGCGCCGCAGCGGACGACATCCCAGCCCTGATCCAGGCCATGAAGAAATGCGGCGGCGAAGGCGTCGCCCGCGCCCACGGTGTCAGCGACCTCGACTTTGCAGCCGGGTATTTCGGTGTAGACGCCGTCCTTGTAGATACCGCAGCCGCGTTCGCCAAAGGTCACGCAAATGGTTTTGCAATGGTATTGATCGCTCCAGCGGCGGCAGAAATGTTCGACCGAGCCTCCATCGCCATCGGCACTCAGCGAGGCATCGAGGAACTCGGCTTCGCTGTCGCTCAGCTTGATCACGTTGGCAAGCGCGGCGAGCTGCTCCACTGTAGCCAGGTTCCAGTTGCCGTCGCGCAGGTTCACATCGTAGAAGCGCTTGGCTGCCGGCATCTCCTTGAGCAACTTCAAAGTGGAATCCAGCGCCCGTTTCGAGGTGTGGTAGAGGGTGCCAAAGTAAATCCATTGCGGCTGCCACTCCGCAAGACGCCGGAGCTGCGGCCGGGTGAGGTTGACGAAGTCATAGGCTGCGGGACGCACGATGCGAAACATCGGCTTGCCGTCGGGATCGAGTTCGACTTCGGCCGTGCCGGTGGGCTTGCCGCGCCGCAGCTGCACGAACTCCGCCGGAAATGCCGCACTGCTGCAAATCATGGAGGGCGCGATGGCCGCGCTCGTCATCGCCGACGCCGCTGACCAGCGCCACTTCGTGTCCCAGCTTGTGGGCGTGGGCGGCAAAGTTGAGCGGAGCGCCGCCCAGATACTCGGTCTGGCCGATGACGTCCCACAAGATCTCCCCAATGCTGACGATGCGCACGCTGCAGTCCTCCAGCTACATCGTATCGTGCAGAGTGAAAAGGCGGCGCTCCTCCACCAAGCCTGCTTCAGAAATCGTAAGAGCCGGAACGTGTTTCCTCAGGGGCTAAAGCCCATGATTTGGGAGCAGCTTTCGGCACGGTGAAGTCGTGCCCTGATACAGAGCATTTACTGAGATGGCTTCTTGCAATCCGCAGGATTTCGCTATGATTCCACCTTCGCGATGAAATTTCCTTTCCAACGCGAGCGCAGTGAAACGGTGCCCGACGCGCCCAAGCGTGCCGAATTTCCGCCCTTGTCGGGCGCCGACATCGCCGGCATGGTCAACGGAAACAACGCCGGGCGGCGATTTCTACCACTTTCTGCGCGCCAATCGGTGTCGCGTGGTGTTCGGCCTGCTCGATGTCGCCGGAAGGCAAGAAGAGAACCACGGGATCGTGGAAGCAGCGCGGCAGACATTTCAAGACCTTGGCAAGGAGCGGTTCGCGCCCGAGGACGTCAACGAAGCCGATGTGATGATGGAGTTCTGCCTGGAGTTGAATCTGAGCATTCGCCGCGCCGCCTCGGGAGTTCGCTCCTGCGCAGCGTTTCTGGGATGCTACAACGAAGAGCTCGGAACCATCTGCTATGCCAATGCCGGACACACTCCCGGGCTGTTGCGTGATCCGGCGGGAATAACCGAGTTGCCGGCCACCGGCCTGCCACTGGGCCTGTTCTCCGCTTCCACTTACGAAGCGCCAACCGCTGCGCTGCAGCACGGAGCTTCCCTACTGCTGGTCTCACGCGGCGTAATTGAGGCAGCGCACAAGAAGGAAGAGTTTGGCCTGGATCGCGTGAAGCAGCAATTTGAGCGCGCACCCCAGGACAATGCCAGCCAGATCGCCACTCTAATTCTCGACGGCGTGCATCAGTTTGTGCAGAGGACGCCCCACCTCAACGACGTAACGGCACTCGCGCTAGTCCGGCGTGCTCAGGCGGCGGGCCGCAAGCTGATTCGGGCCACGGAAGCTGAAAATATTGGAACTCCGTGGGCCGCGAGACCGAACGACTGCTTATGATGCGAATTACCGGAACGAAACAGCGCTCCCCTGATGCCGGATGGGCATCCAACCAGGTAATTGGTATTCTTGAGCTGTCCTGTCTCGCAATCCGAAAGGGTAACCCGCCGCCTCTCTTAAAATGACATTGCCAACCCGAATTGCCGTTGCCGTACTTTTCAATCTTTTTTCCCTTGCCGCTTTTGCACAGCAGACGGCGCCATCGGGAAGTAACTCCGCGCCCTCCGCGACACCGCCTCAGCAGCCGCAAGCGAACCAGCAGCAGTCCAAGCCGGATCAACAGCCGTCTCAAGCGAACCAGCAGCAGCCCCCGACCTCAGAGCAAGTGTTAAAGCAGGAGGAAAAGCAGCGCGCGCTGGGTGTGGTTCCGATGTTCGGCATGACCAATGTCCGCAATGCACCGCCGCTCACCACCAAGCAGAAATTTCAGTTGATGGCCAGAACCATGTACGACCCGTTTACTTTTGTTGCCGCGGGATTAACAGCGGGGGTTGGCCAGGCCACGAACTCCTTCGCCTCATATGGCCAGGGAGCATCGGGATATGGAAAGCGTTATGGCGCGGCTTTGGCCGACGGCGCCGACAGCAATCTGTGGAGCAACTTCATCTACCCCACCCTGTTCAAGCAGGATCCCCGCTACTTCCGGGTGGGCGAAGGTCCCATCAAACTACGCATCTACAGCGCGGTTAAGCAGGAATTTGTCGCCAGGAAAGATTCCGGCGGTTACACCTTTCACTTCTCCAATGTGCTGGGAGCGTTTACCGCGGGCACCATCTCCAATACCTACTACCCGCCAAGCGATCGTGGCGTGGGACTGACCGTCAGCCGGGCGTCCATCGCGTTGGGCTACGGCTGCCTGGGCGACGTCTTCCTGGAGTTCTGGCCGGACATTGAGCAGAAGCTCTTCCACAAGCACGAGAGCCAGGCTAATCCCAGCGAGCCGCCGGGTGGCGTGCCGAAGTAGATTGGCTCGGCAGTTGGCATTAGCGTCGGAAACGATTGCCACCGAGCGCTTAGCTGCCCCAACAAGAAACAGCCCGCCATGGCCGACGGGCTGCTGCGTATCGGCTTGTCGCCGAGATCAGGGATGCCTGGGCGCCGAGGACGTGACCTCGATCAACACCAGGGGATTGGAGCCCGTATCTGCCGTAACATACTCGACTTTGTTCGGCGAGACGAGATATCCGGCATAAACGGGATTGCCTTCCTACCGAGACTGTGATGGCGCCGGTAGCGGGAGTAACGTTGTACGTTCCGCTAAGCGACTGGTTTAAGGTCGTGCCGGTCGGCCCGCTCCATGAGTAGGTGGAAGAGAACGTAGCAGCGCCACTGGAAACATTGGAATCAATCTGGCTCAGCGTGCCCGAAACGTATTGTGGCAATGAGCCGCCCAAGTATTCGCCCGAGAACGAAGCATCGGTAAACCGCCGGCCGGAACCGATTGCGGTTCGAAATAGATTACTTCTGCGCCGTTCACGTTATCGCCGCTGGCGGGGATGGCATTGATGCAGTAGCCCTGATTGGTTGTGATCAGGTAGCAGACAATCTTGCCCCACTCGTAAAGTTAAATGTTGTTCTGCTGTCCGAGGAAACCGAATACATTCCGGATTGCTGCACGTCTGTCTCCCGAAGGTACCTTGCGTTGATATCTTCAGTGAAGCTGATATTTCCATTACCACTGGTTTCGATCTGCAGCCACGAGTGCCTCGCTGACAGGACTATCGCTGTTGGCTTTCGCTTTCCTGCTTCCCCGTCCAATCGCGTTGCCATTCAGACTGCCTTGGTTGAAGGTCCCGCTTTGCCGCAGAGTGTTTTCCACGTACAGGGAGCCTCCGCTGTCGATACGGATACCCGACCAACTCGTTCGCTGAAATCACGTATATGGCGTGGTTAACCGTTCCAATGCCGTCGCTGATTTGAACCTGGGACGTCAGGCGACCATTGGAATCAATGTCGCTGGTGTGGTGTCCGTCCGGTAAGGTCGGCCTGGGTGTGGGTGCCGAAGTCGTTGATGTCTTCGATGCCGCTGTAATTGCCGCTGGAATCCTCCTGCCAGGTGCCATCGGCGGCTAGCGGATGGAGGGACGAATCGATACCTTGCAATCCGAAGGCCCAATTGCCCGCCAAGGCAGGAGCGTTGAAATCGGCAGGATTTTGCTGGCGCATCACGCCCGCGCCCCAGTATCCCTGTGAGCCCTGCGTGTTGTAGGCGATCACTCGCATGTCTTCGGCGTTTCCCGTCGATACCAGAAGTTGCGCCCCGCCGCCATCGGCTTCGGTGAAGCTGATCTGGCCCAGGCCGTTGGAGTTGACCGAATAAGTTCCGCCGGTGATCTGGGAAAACTGATGCCCTATGCCTGCGTTGTTGTTATTGGAATCCATCTCCCCCCCCGTGATACCGCCGTTGCCATTGAAGGTGAAGCTTCCCGCAACCACCAAATTATTGAGTTGTCCGTCATCGTAGCTGTATCCGCTGAACGAGAAGGTATATTGCCCGTTCAGCGTGCCGTTGGCATCGCCGGTATTCACCGCGATGGCCAGCGCCGGGTAGCAGTATTTTGCGACATCCGTTACTTTGATGGTGAACTGCCAGAGCCCCGCCGAACCGGGCGGCCCGGTGATTTGCCCCGTGCTGGCGTTTAGCTCAAGCCCGTGGGCAAGCGTCCCGGACAAGATGCTCCAGGTGTAGGGCGTGATTCCGCCATTGGCCGTAAGCAGCGCGTTATAAAGAGTGTTGACCGTGGCTGCCGGCAGCGAAGTGGTGGTCACCGCCACTGGTTGTCCCGTGCTGGCGACCGTGATTGCCAGATTGGCGGTTGCCGTACTTGCGGGCGAATTAGAATCCGTGACCTTGACCGTGAAATTGTACATCCCGGTTTGAGTGGTTGTTCCCTGAGATTAAGCCGCCGAGCGCCCAGATTCAAGGTTGGTGGCAGGTGCCCGGCAGTCTTCTGCCAGGTGTACGGAGCCATGCCGCCAGACGGCGACTAACTGATACTGTAGCCGTCGTTCAAGGTTCCGTTGGGTAGCGAACCGGTCTGAATGGTTACTGGAGCGATGGACGCAAAGTAGCTGGAAATGTCCAGGATCAGATTGCGTGTCAGTGGGCGCATAGGCGTCAATGGAATCGTTGCCGGCTCCGGCCGGGACGATCGCCATATTGGAGGTAACCGCGCCATCGTCGGCGTTCAAGGTCGAGACCATCGGCTGCGTCTGGCCTTCTGGCCACAAGGACAGAAACAGCAGATCGCCATGCGGCACCACGGTCGCATTCAGCGCGAAGGCCTGCGCCACGTTCGGCACGCCGCACAGGCTACCCACGATTCTTATCGGGATGGTGCCGTTGAACAAACCAACGCCGCCGCGGGTGTCAAGGATGCGGCAGGGGGTCAGCGTAAAGAGCGACAACGGGATTGGTCGCCGAACTGGCCGGCGCGAAGTAACCGTTGACGTCAAGCAAAAGGTTGGTGTTGTTGGGGGCGTAGAAGGCGGTCTTGTTTTCGCTGCCCGCGGGTACGATGGCGGCGTTGGCCACGATGGTGCCGGTATAGTCGTTCAGCGTGGAAACGATCGGGTTGGGACTCACCTGCGGCCATACCGTAAGGTAATTGCACCGCCCGGCGGTGGGGAGGACGGTGACGTTGAAGGAATACGCCGCCGCAGTGGTGGGAACATCGCAATTTGTCGGTATCGTATAGTCGCGTTCCATGCCAGCCTGCAGCGGCCCACTATCTCCGTTTCGCGTGTCGATAATGCGGCAGGGCGTCAGGGGAAAGAAGGCCAGCGCGGTAGTCATCGCTGGCGGCGTCGAAGAAGGCATCGATGTCAATCAGTACATTGGTGGTGTTGGTGACATACACGCTCACCTCGCCACTGGTGCCGGCCGGCACGATCGCAGCGTTGGCTTTGACCCGGCCATCCGAATTCATCAGCGACACCAGTGGCTGGGTTTCTCCTGTCGGCCAGATGGTCAAATATGGCACGGGTCCGCCATTGACCGGGACCAGCGTGACATTCAAGGAATAGGCCTGCGCCCGTGATAAACTAAAATGGGTGACACTTCCCGCCAGCTCCACCCGATTGCGCCAGGCTTGGAAGATTGAAGGTATCGAAGGTTCCACCCGTAATCGGGCCGCCTTGGCCGAGTGTCAACCAGACGGCAGGGTGTCACAGTCTTCAATCGCAATGGGGTTTGGGCATTGGCGAGAGAGAACACTCCGAGCAGGGAGGCGAAAAGCGGCAGGCAGCGACGCAACATGGGATGGGATCTCCATTCAAAGTGAAATGCGAGCTATCAACTGAAATGGCTCTGGAACGCCGTGGCAGGCCAACACCCATACGTTGGCGTGTGAGTACAACCATGGCGGCCAGATAATCCTCATTCCGAGGAGTGCAGTGGGGAAAGAAACGGTTATAAAAACAGCAGCAGTTTATCCCAAGAAGCTCTGGTTTGGAATAGCTAAGTTCAGGTAAGTAATTTGTTCCCCCTAAGGGGGAGCGGAGAGAGCGCCTCTCGACCAATCCACCACGGCAGAGTAGAAATATCCCGTCCGGGACAGCGTTCTTAGCGGCGGCTAGCCTAGTTTTTTGCTGGTGGCGGAGCGATATCTCCAGATGTGTATGGTCCGGCATTTCCGGGATTAACAACGGCTCCTGCTGGGTGTAGATGACCTGCGCCTCCCTGGATACGGTCAAGTCGTACATTCCAGTCTTGACCTGATGAAAGGTGAAGCTGCCGTTGTGCGCTGTGATCTGGCAAAGTTCGGGCGGCGGACAGAGGTTGCCTCCCGTGCCCGACGATTCACTCCCTGTCTGGTCAGCGGCTGCATTCTGCGGTCGCAGGTGAACTATCACGCCCTGGACGCCGTGATTGGCCGCATTGACGACTCGTCCCGAAAATACCCGGTTGTGATCTTTCGATTCGGCTGAACCGGCGAGTAAAACTACGCAGGAGACCAGTAGCAATACCGGCAGTTTCTTGGCCGCAGCTTCAGTGCGCATTTGCCCCCCCTTTAGGTTGATGATACCGCGCAGCTGGCTTGGAACGTAATCCCGCAACTCGCTCTACCAGGCTGCTGAAAAAGTCGATTTCGGCGAGTTTTGAAGGGGCGCAGCTTCAGCGCAGAGTAGCGGGCGGAGCTGGGTGTAGAGCGGGGTCAGCAAGGCAAAAAAAAAAAGGGAGCCGGCGAGACTGGTGTAGACGGGGTAGAGCCACGCCTTCAGGGCTGGCAGTCCAAAATCGCCCCCACACTATAAGGCTTGAACCACTGCGGTCATTTTCAATGACCGCAGTGGTTCAAGCAGTTTCGATCACACGAAGGCTATGAACCACTGGGGTGTAATGCTTATCGCGGTTTTTTTTTTTTTTTTTTTTTATAATAAAAATGAGAGTTAAAGCGAGTTAGATTATCCGCAGCAAACGCGACGCTGAAGCGCCGCTCTACCGAGCTCATGGATATAGCAATTTGGGAATCGCTCTGGCCGTGGGGCAGCGCCGTTGCAAGTCCTTTAAATTTGTCATCCCGAGGAGGCCTTTAGGCCGACGAGGGATCTGCTTTTGACTTTTTCTGCGGCCTCTGAAGTCGTGCCCTGTTACAAAGCACTCAAAATGCGACTTTTTCAGCAGCCTGTTTAGCCGTGAACCCGCAGCCCGCTAGGGCGTGATCTCCCAAATGACACCATAGCCGTTGGCGCCGCCGGCAGAAGCGGTGCCATACAGATTGCCGCTGGCGTCAATGAGCACACTGCCATAAGGAATTTCTCCCCCAGTGCCGCCGGCGAAGTCGTAGAAGGTCGGTCAGCGTCCAGCCGCCGTTGGAGGGCGTCAACTTGAACACCGAACCTACTCCGTTGGCGCCGTCTTTGACGTTCGTGCCATAAAAATTGCCGGCCGCATCCTTGGTCAGGCTGCCGTAGGATCCTGGGAGATAGGCTGTACCGGTGAAGCTGTAAAGCAGATCGAAGGTCCAGCTTCCGCTGGAGGGCATCAGTTCGTAGGCGGTACCGCCGCTCCCGGTGCCGCCGCTACTGGTAGCTCCATAAAGATTGCCTGCAGCTGTCAAAGACCACGCCGCCAAATGGTTTGCCTCCGTTGCTTGCACTTTGAAAAGCGTACAAAGTGTTTTCCGTCCAGCTGGATCCGTTGGGAGTCAACTGGAAAACGGTGCCATAGCCGTTGGCGCCACCGGCAAAAGTCGTGCCGTAGAGATTGCCGGCGGCATCGAAGATGACGCTGCTGTATGGAGTTTTCGCCATCGCTTGCTGCCACTGAAGATGTGAATCGCACTTTCCGTCCAGCTGCCATTGGATAGCGTCAGCTTGTAAACCACGCCTTCAGCGTTGTTGCCGCCGAAGTAAGTTGTGCCGTAGATGTTGCCGGCGTGATCGAAAGTGAGGTTGCCATATCCGGGGTTGGCGCCGTCCGTGTCCCCTCGGAAGCTATAGATCACCGTCTCCGTCCAGGGGCAGATTATGGTTTTGCAAATGGCGCAGGCGGTCTCAGGTTGAAGACCACGCCGCATCCCTCCCCGCAGAGTTGTCCGGCGAATTCGGTAGTCCCGTAAAGCGTGCCATTGGGGCCAAACACGACTCCGGCGATGGGAGCGCCTCCGTCGGTCTGTCCGGTGAAGTTGTAGAGCGGACTCAACGACCATCCCGTGCCGCGGCGCGCCAGTTTGTACACGGTGCCGCGGTTCGAGCTTCCACCTTGATAGGCCGTGCCGTAGAGATTTCCCCCGCCATCCATGGTCAATCCAGCTTCCGGGATACGCACCATCCTGTCCGCCGGTGAAGTTGTAGAGGACCTGGTAGGTCTGGGCCTGCGCGGGGTGGGCCAGGACAACCGTCAGGAGCAGCACAATGGCTGTCGCCAAAGCCAAAGTTGCCAGGCGCGTCGTGGAAAGAAGTGAGATGCAGGGTTGCGATTTGCTGGGCATGGGTCTGACCTCCTGGTAAGTGGCGCCTCTGAGACCTGACCTGACGCTGCGGCTATCCCTTCGGTTGATCTGAAGGTGGCATCGTATTTTGTTGCTGCTGTGCCTTGGTGATCAGGCCTTCAACGGCTTCCTTCTGCGGGAAGTTGGGATTCAGTTTGAGCAGCGTTTGCCACGATTCCACGGCACCCTTGACATCGTTCTTGCCCTGCCACTTGATCACGCCGATGTTTAACAGCGTTCCCGGAAACTTGGGATCATAGGTCAGCGACTTGTTCAGCTGATCGAGAGCGCCGTCCACGTCACCGGTGTAGTACATACACGAGGCCAGATCGTCACGGATGCCCACGTTCTTGGGATCCACCTCCAGGGCTTTCTGAAAGTAGACGATGGCTTCCTTGAATTGGTGGGCCGCTTTGTAGGTGAGGGCAGTCTTGTTCAGCAGGGCAGCATTCTTAGGATCGGCCTTCAGGGTAGTCAGCAGCGGCTGCGCCTGCTTGTCGGCCATGCGTTTCATGTCATCCAGGGTTGGCATTGGCTGCTGACCCATACCGGCGTGCGGGTCGGCGCCCGGTTGGGCATCAGCCGCTACCGCTGCGGCTGGAGGTGCGGGAGCGGCCGAGCCGCGCAGAAAGTATCCAATCGCCAGTCCAATCACCAGACAGACTACGGCCATGGTGTAGGTCTGGGCCGGCTTCCAGATGGCTGAAGTGCGGGGCTCTGCGGCTTCGTTATCCATTCTTGCTTACTCCTTGGCTTCGTTCCGGAGTCACATTAGGACTGCTCCAGACCGAAGCGCTATGTATTGAAATGCACACGTATTGCCAAACCGCCGAGTAGCGACGCCATGAATATGCTATTTAGATTCAGTTAGATAGCAACGCTGGGAGAGCTTCGGTGGGGTGCGCCATGGGAGGGTTTGCCACAGTTGCCGCGCAATTTGGCGCTTGGGTTACGGTGCCGACACTGAATCGGCGTAAGGAACGAACTCCAGCACAAAAATGTTGTCGGACTCGCCCAGTACACGATAGGAATGCGTGCGCTGGGTGGAAGCGACCAGAAGCTGGAGGATCTGCTTGGATTGCAAAGGAACCAGCACTAGAAAACGAGCGCCTTCGTTTCCCATCAGGAAATGACTGACTTGGCGTTCGGCCTCCGCATTCAAGGTGCGCGGCAGTGGAACAACTGGGGCATTGACTTTGTAGTAGCTCAAGGGCGCGTATAGCACGCTCTCGCTGGCAACTGCCGGCATGGGCTCATAGTCGGCTTCCACCAGCGGACTGCACATCAGGATGGGCGCGTTGTCCGGGGCGGCGTTGGCATCGGCAAACGCGAGCGCTCCCTTCCAGGACTCTTCGTGCCAGCGGGCCAATGGCGATCTATACGCCTGAGAAACACACAATGCCACGAACGCAAAACAGAACAGTCCGCGCAGAACGCGCGAGCCGAGCCGGCTACAGAGCCATCCCCAGCACAAGGAGATGCCGGGCACAGCCACCAGCAGATAACGTGGGATGAAGACATGCACCGAGGTATTCACGCTGATCAAGTACAAACACAAAATCGGGACCAGCGCCAGGCTCACGCAAAATGCCAGCTTGTCCAGGGACGCATGATCGGGGAGCAACAGTTGTCGCGCCACTAGGGCAAGGAGGATGACGCCAGCCAGTACGAATAGCTGCCCCTTGCCGGGATTCAGTAAGTCCAGGATCTCTGTCCATTGCGGCGGGTCGGCGAAGGAATGCATGGTCCGCGTCTGGTAGATGTACTTCAGCCGGGGCAACACGGGCAGCAGGAGGATTCCAAAGCAGGCGAGCGCGATCCCAATCTGTCGCAGATCGGCACGCAGCGCCGTGCGTCGCGATAGAAGGTAATAGACGGCGAGCGCAACCAGAATGCTGGCGAACAGATAATGAAAGTAGATGATGCCCGCCGCCGCGATGCCGAAGAGCGCGGCGTACGCATTCGTGTGAGTCTTCGTCCAGCGCAGGAACAGAAGAATTGTGAGATTTGTCAGCAGCAGCGCGAACGCGTAGGGACGGACGTCGATCGCGGCAAACGCGATTCCCCGGGGAAGAATGAATACCATGGTCGCGATAAGCGAGACATCCCAGTCGAATAGCTCTCGCGCACAGCGGTACAACACATACACGGCGGCGAGCATGGCGAGAATTGAGGGGACCCTGAGGACGATCTCTTTATCGCCGAAGAGCGTCTTCGTCAGCCACAGGATGTAGGCGTAAGCAGCAAACGAATTTCCTTGTATTGATCGCGCCCAAATCTGCTTGAAACCGCCGGCGATCTGCCAGTAGGAAAGAGTCTCATCCGTCCACAAGGGCGCACGTATCGCGAGGAACCATACGGAAAGACAAGCCAGCAGGGCCAAGCCGTAGGCTCCGGCGAGCCAGAACTCAGATCGCGGGCGTGCGACTACTCCCGCTTCGGGAGTTGCTGCTTCGATATCCAAGCTGGCATTCGACATGACTTCACTCTGGCCGCGATCACACTTGTGCTCAAATGCGCTGGGACGCAACTGAGTTCCTGGGGAGACTCTGATTAAACCAATGCCGAGACCCTCAGCGGCTAAAGCCGGGTTCATTTGCTCGACTTTGCGGACCGCCTGAAGGCGGCCCCTTTCAAAACAATACTTAATCAGAGCTTCCCTGGTACTCGGGTCCCACCAACGTTGGAAAATGCAGGCAGTCTGCCAAACCTGCCCGATCGTCCGCCGGCGGCTAGCCATTCATATTCAGCGACTTAGTGTTGTCTGCCGAGTTGGCTCGTCCAGGCAAGCAGTTCCAAAAGAGTCTTTCTCCGCAATGCAGGTGTGATTTGGCGCGGAATGGTATTTCTTTACCGTCCCCGGCGGCCCTTAAGTTATTGTTGGGACTCAGCTTATTGCGCCTTTTTTTTGGAAGAGTGGCTGCACTAAAAACGCCTATGGGGTTGATGGAGGAGTTGAAACCACTGCTTCGCCTGCGGTGGCTGCAGTTGGTCACGCTGGCCGGCCTGCTGGTCGCGGTCGGGGTGATCGCCTTCAATCTGAAGTTCTCGGTGCTCGACCTCGACATCTGGTGGCATCTGAAGGTGGGCGATTGGATGGTGCAACACATGGCCGTCCCCCACAACGGCCTGTTCACGTGGACGGCAGCCGACGCGCCATGGGTCGCTTACAGCTGGGGATATGAAGTGCTGCTGTCGCGCGCCTACGCGTGGTTTGGGCTGGTCGGCGTCGGGAGTTTACGGAACGCTGCTGACTCTCGGCGTCGCCTACTCCGTCTTTTGGATGTTGCGACGTCTTTCCGGCCAATTCTGGACGGCATGTCATTCTGGCGGTCATCGCCTGCTCGGCATTTCTCTTTAACCTGATGCCGCGGCCCGTCTTCTTCTCCATGATGCTTTTCTGCGTGACCCTGACGCTGCTGCTGGAAGCGCATCGCACCGGACGCGTCCAGCTTCTCTACTGGCTGCCATTGATTTTTCTGTTGTGGGCGAACCTGCACATCCAGTTCGTCTATGGACTATTTCTGGTTGGGCTGTTGCTGGCAGTGAATGTGGTCCAGCGGCTGGCTGAGCGTTTTGGATTCGAGCCCGCGTGGCTGCTGCCTCCCAAACTTCCTGCGGCAACGCTGGGCGCGGTGTTTGCCGCCTGCGTCGTTGCCACCTGCATAGGACCGAATTCTTACCACCTCTACCAGGTCGTCCTGGGATACACGCAGTCGAAGACGCCCTACCTGATGATCAAGGAACTCCAGCCTTTGAACTTCCGTGCTTACAGCCACTACGTGCAATTGCTGTTATGCGCTGCCGCGTTTTTCTTCGTCGGGCGGCAGAACAAGGTCGATCCATTCAAGCTGGCGTTGCTGGCCATCGCCAGTATGGTCGCCTTCCGCACTTTGCGCGACGCGTGGTTCATCTGCATTTCCGCCGCGGCCTGCATTGCTGACTCGGTGGCGGACGAGGCGGAGCACGAAGCCGAAGGAAACCTGGCTGGAGAAGATTGGTGTAGCGGCGGCGGTTGCGTCTGGCGCTGCTGCTGTTCGCTAATAGCACGGACTTCAACCGGCGCGGCCTCGACCGGGCGATCACCAGCTTTCTTCCGGTGAACGCGGCCAACTACCTGCTGCGAAACCCCGCGCCGGGTCCGCTTTACAACACGCTGGACTGGGGCGGCTTTCTCATCTGGTACATGCCGAACTATCCCGTAGCGATTGACGGGCGCACCGATCTCTACGGCGATGCGTTGAATGAGCGCTTCTTCAAAACCGCCAACGGGGCGCCTTCGTATGTGAACGATCCTTACCTCAACCAGGCGGGAGTTGTGATCTTGCAGAGGGGCGCCAGCCTGGTGCAGTTTCTGGGAGCGGACCCGCGCTTTCGATTGGTGTATCAGGACAAACTCGGAGTGGTGTTTGTTCGTGTCAGGCAGTGATAAAGGCTGCTGAAAAAGTCGAGCAAGGGGCGGGTAGTGCGGCGCTTCAGCGCCGCGTCCGGCGTAAACCATTCAAGGAGCCTTTAGGCTCTCAGGTACATACCGGTGAATCGTGAACCGCGCTGTTCTGGCGGGTTCGACCGAAGTACCTTGGCGGCTAAAGCCACATCGTCTTGACCGGCGTTGACGCGGGCCTAAAGGCCCGCACTACCCGGGCCAGCCATCAGGTGAGCTAGCGCCTTTACTGGTTCTGCAACAGCACCATCGCGACATCGTCCTGGTAGGCAACCCTGAATTGGGGCACGGCGCTGAGCGCGATAGCCATCGGCGAATCTTTTCGCAGCAAAATGGTGCGCGCGTTTGCGAAGCTGGGGTCGGCGTTGAGCGGAATCTCCGCAGTGGTGACCTTGAAGTAACGCGCGTCAATCTCATCCCCGTAGAGCGCCGTGCGACCGTCGATGGAGACTGGGTACTCAGGTAAATACCATGTCAGGAAACCGCCCCAGTCGTAGGCGTTGAACATAGGCGGCGGCAGGTGGTTGGCGCGGATGTAGTCGCCGGCGCGCACCGGAAAGGTCGCGGCAACTTTGGAGAGCAGCGCCTCGCGACTGCTGGGAATGCGGCTGAGCGCACTTGCGACGAACGCAATCAGCACAAGTCCGGCGGTTGCCAGCTTCATCCAGCGCCATGCCTGATCGACATTCTCCCGCTCCGCCAAAGCTGTGCCCATCGGAAGCGCATCGGCAATTACTGCGACGGAGGCCAGGGCCAGCAGCCAGATGTCGCGCTGCCGGGTAAAGGCAAGCACCAGACAACCAATCATCAGGATGATTTGAAACAGGTCGCGCGAGCGGCGTCGTCCCAGCGACAAACACGCCGCCATCGCCAACAGCAACAGAATGTAATCCTGCGGATGCCGGAAACTTATGGCGTGCAAGTTCTGCACATACGGCACCAGAAGCCAAAGCTGTTGCGCGGCTGCCGCATACGAGTGGAAGAAATAGGGTGACACGATAGCGGCAATCAATGACGCAGCCAGTGCCGTCGCCAAGGTCGCCGGCGGAAGTGCGGATTTCTGGCCAGCGGATTGGCCGGCTCTCGAACGATGGCTCATCTCTTCGCCCAGCAAAACGGCGCTGAACAAAAGCAGCACCGCTAGCCCAAAGATAAATCCCACGTCCAGATTCGCCCACAGCAGGAACAGCAATGGCAACCAAAGCAGCGAACGCAGGTTTCCCGTTCTTCTCGCGCCGAAGAGCAGATGCAATTCGATTGCGAACAGAACAATCGAGCAGACAACTGGCTCAGCCGGTAAGTCGGGCATGGCATATTGCGCGACCGCAGCCAGCAAGACGGCAGGCCAAAAATTCAGGCGCGAGCCGCGAGCCAGGACAAACGTCACGACTGCGATGGCGACCTTGAAGCCCATCAGCAGTAGCGGCAGCGCGCGCAAGCCAAACACTTTGTAGAGCGCCGCGAGCAGCACCTCGAAGAGCCAACTGGAGTCGCTCCAGGGCAGGTTCGAATACTGCGAGAACAAGCCATCGTGGGGCACCGCATGGTTTTGCAGGATCCAGTTTCCGGTGCTGAGATGCCACCACACATCGGGATCGGCGAAGGCGGAAAGGTGAGCGGCTTCGCTCCACGCTGCGGCCGTAAAAAGTATCAGCAGCGCTGCCACTTGCACTGCGACGTTATAGCTCAGGCTGCGGGAGCGGTTGGAGACAGCTACTTCGCGCACAGGGGAATTCGTGGACATAGCCGTTCTGTCACTGAGGAAAATCAGCCGCGGGGATCAATGCCTCTTCGGAATCGCCCCACCCGTGCCTGGCCCGTTGGACTTCTTGGCGCTTTGCGTCACCGAACCGTCAGGATTGTGAGCGGCAGTGTGACACACCAGAACGCAAGTATTGGTGGCCCTGGTATACGAAATCGGGATGCTACCGTTCGGGGCGACCACATTGATGTCGAAGTTCACCAGGCGCTCGCCGGAGATGGTTCCGCTGCGCGCGCCCATGCCGTGGGCGGTATGGCAAACCGAGCAGGTGAAACCGGTATTGATGTGGAAGCCGTGCTGGTTCCAGCTTGCATTCGACACGACATTATTCAGGTCGTGACATTTGCCGCACATCGCATACGGGCCTTTGATGCTCAGGTCCGGGTCGGGATACAGGTTGGTGATCAACTGTCCCGGCGCGGGCGCCTGGCTGAACTCGTAGTCTCGCTCGAGGATGTGCTTAAAGGTCGAGCCATGCGGACCGCTAGGGCCGATGCCGCCAAATTCGCGGTTGTCGTCGCTGTTGTGGCAATCGCTACAGAAGGTCTGGGTGCCCATGGGACGCCCGTGCGTGGTGCCTCCGCTCAAATCCAACATCGTCGGCAGCAAGCTGGGTTGCGGCAGTTGACTGCTGCGCGTGTGCGTAACGGGATGGCTGGAAGTAGCCGTAGCGGCGAATTGCGGAATCACATTCAGAGGATCGCCCGCCGAAACGGCCCGCACCGGCAGGTATCCGTAGATGGGATTGGCAACTTTTCCCGCGCTGGTACCGTGACAGCGCAGGCAATTGTCGTATTGATTGACCGCAGGATCGACGATGGTGATGCCATCCGTCGCACTGATTCCAGCTACGCCATTCTGCGAAATGCGAATGGCCGGAGGCGGCGGGAACAACGTTACCTGGTCGGACGAGTGGCCGTTGTGGCAGTCCGCGCAGGTGGAATGGCGATTGTTATTCAACAAGACGCTTTCAGCAGCGTCATGCAAATTATTGCCCGAAGGAAAGGGATGGCCAATCTTGGCGAACTCGGCGTAAACATTTGTGATGGCTGGGTTCAGGTTCGAACTGCCGTTGTGGCAGGCAATGCAATCCTGCTCATTGGGCTCGCGCAACAGGCGCATCGGGCCTTGCGCGTTATGCGGCTCATGGCAGGAGAGACAAGCGTTGGCAGCGACCGTGCCATAGCTGCCGAGGTTCGCCTGCAACGATACTTTGTTGGTTGCCATGGCATGAGCGCTGGTCGCCCATCCCGCCAGAGGGTTAACTTGCCCCGACATGGTGCGCGTGGGATCGTGGCAGGCCAGACACATTTGCGCGTTCGAACTGTCCTTCACCAGGAAGTTCGTCGAGATCTTGTCGATGGCCTGAACATGTGGGTTATGACAGGAAGTGCACTCAATGTTCCCGTTAATGAGAGTGATTTTGCCGGTGGGATCGCCGGTTTTGCCTTGCGACACCAGGGTCGCAATGATGTCAATGGCGTCCTTGATGGGCAACTGCAAGCTGAACGGGTGCGACGACTGCAAGTTGGTCCCAAACACATCCTGGCTGTTCATGGAGCCGACCATAGTGATCTGGCCGGCGGTGATGGTGTTTCCCACGGCGACGGTCCCATCGTGGCAGCTCAAACAGAGGTTGCTGTCAGAACCCAGTATCGGCTGCTCACCTTTCTGGTGATAGGTAGTGCTGGTGTAGAGCTGGTAAGTGGCCTTGGTCTGGGTCTGGTTCCAGAGGGATTGGCCGGTCGCCAGTCCGGAGTGCGGAGCGTGACAGTACGAGCATGATCCCGGACGCGCGCCGGTAATTGGCGACTTACTGCCGGGCGAGAGATCATGGGTGCCGATCACATCGCCGGTAATCTGCGCCCGCAGAACGTTTGCGGACAGCAGCAGCAACAGGCAGGCGAGGGACAGCTTGAACTTCACTGTATGCCTCCCTTGGCCTGCTTCGGCAGTCCGTAGAAATGGAAGATCTGCACCCGGCGATTGAAGGAATCGACAACATAAATGCGGTCGTTGTGGTCGATGAACAATCCGGTTGGCAACTGGAAATCGCCCAGCGCGGTGCCGCGACTGCCGAAGGCGTAGAGCAACTGTCCCTGGCGGTTGAAGGCCTGGACTACGCCCCACAATCCGTCGACGACGTAAAGATCGCCTTCGGAGTCAAAGCCAATGCCCTTGGGACGAAACATGGTTCCCGACTCGTCGCCCAGCCTTCCGACCATGTACAGAACTTGTCCCGAGGTGTCGAGCACCTGGACCCGGAAATTCATTGCGTCCACTACGGCCAGGTTCTTGCCCTCGAGCCGCAGCTCCGTGGGAAAGTTGAACTGGCCCGGAGCTTCGCCGTTGCTGCCGATGGTTTGCAGGACATTGCCCTGCATATCGGTGACGAAGATCTGGTTGCGCAGAGTGTCGGTGACGTAGATCCGCTGGGCCGCGGAATCGACGGCTATCCCGGTGGGCCGCTTGAAGAAACCTTCGCCGCCTTTCAGGCTGCCGATCGCGTGCTGGAATTTTCCGTCGGAATTAAAGACGAAGACTTTGCCTGATTCCGAATCGGTAACGTAGATGTTGTCCTGCGCGTCTACGGCAACGCACTGCGGCGTCAGCATGGGATCTTTGCCTTTATCCACGCGCGACAGGAACTTGTACTTCTGCTGCTGGAAATCGAAGATGTGGACGCCGAAGGCGCCCGGATCGGTCACGATGATGCGTCCGCGGGAATCGACGGCGATGCTGTAGGGACGGACCAGGCTGCGGAAGTCGGGCTCGCCGGCGACGAAGTCGACCACGCGATTCCAGAAGCCGCGCTTGGGCTTGACCTCGCGCTGCGAGCTGAAGCTGCGTTCAAAGCTGAGCTTGCGGCCGCCTTCCAGCAACATGTCTGGAGGGGTGGGCGCGATGGGCTTCTCTTTGGGCTTGGACGCCAACATCGGCGTCAGCAGCAGGAGAACAACACAGGCGACGGGGAATAAGAGTTTGGCTCTCGTGCGCGCTCCCGCTAGAAGAAATTGAACCACCTGGATACTCCGATATAGTACGACGATACGTTCGACGGTACACTACCGGACACGCTGAAGCCTTGTTGCAGCTGGGCGTATCCTCCCGTCAAGTACATTTTACGGAATTGGTACTGCAACAGCAGATTTCTCGACTCAAATTGGTTTGCCGAGGCGATTCCTTCCGTGGAGGTGTTACTGGAGGACTTGGCGTAACTCGCCGAAATGGTGAACTTGCGTACCGGCATACTAGAGAGCGAAACCCCATAGCCGGTGCCACCATAAAGCGTAACCAGGTTCTGGGGCAGAATCGGCGACAAATTCACCGGCAGGATTCCGTTTCCGGTAATCAGCCCGACGCCATTCGATTTGGCGTAATTACCGGTGAGGTTGACCCACCTTCCATAACCAAAACTGCTGGTATAGCTCTGGCTGCTACTATCGGTGCCGGGTTCGTTGGTCAGACCACTATGGGCGAAACTTGCGCCCGCGTTAAAGTTCATATTTCCCCAGCGGCGACGCACATTCCCCGAATAGCTATAGTAGGAAGTCATGTAGGTAATCAGCAGCGTGGAAACATTCTGGGCGTAGCTGAAGGACTCATTCGTAATCCATCTGCCGAATCTGCGGCCATAGTTGGCGTTGGCCGAGAAGCCCAGCCCGTTCTGATTGCTGTTGTCGATCATGCTGTCGATAACGCTGAACGCAGTGTTCATGGTGCCGCCGAACAATCCGCGAGCGTAGGTGACGCCCGCACTATACGAGGTTGCTCCGAAGTCCTCGCCCAGGTAAGCCTGTTCGCGGCGGTCAACCTGACCCTGGAGCGCCAGGTTCGGCGCCAGGGAGTAGCTGGCGGAGCCGTTCAAGTCCCAGGCATGGGAAGAATCCAGGCTGTTGGTGGTCGTCGGCAGGATGCTACTGCTACTGCTGCCGGTGCTGCCGGAGGTGAGCAGCGATCCAAAGAGAACTCCGGCTAGATTATCGGTGTAACTGGCCGTCGCCGAAACTCGCAGCTTATTGGTAGGTTGCATGGAAGCAGCGGCAACCTCGGTGTCAAAGTTTCCCTGATAGGTATAGCCGAGATAGTCCGTATCAATATCGGAGCGGTAAAAGCTGGTAGAAAAAGTTCCATTCAAGGGAAGCTTATGGGAAACGTTGAAGCCGAAGCCGCTGTTGTCGGTAGTGATCGTTCCCGTCTGCTCGCCCTCGAAAATCTGCGGTATCAGTGAGTTCGAGGCCCCGTTATTGTAGGAGCCGCCCATGTTGAATCCTGCAATCGAGTAATTGGAGCTAAGAGTCAAAGAGTGAAAATCTGAATTGCCATTGTCGGTGGCCCCATACACTGAATACTCATTGCTGCCTCTCTGGAAACTTGCCGTTAGAGTGGGCAGGCCGGGAAGAAATTCGCTCCAGGAAATCCCGAAGGTATCGCTATTGCCGTGGGTGGTGTAGTTAGGCAGTCCGGGAACGGCAAATTGTCCTTCGCTGTTATAGGCGGCGGCATAGCTGATCTGTCCGGGAAAATGGCTGCCGCTGAAGATGGCACTCGATAAATTGACCCCGCTGGCGTCGGAGATGGACTGGTAGTCGGAATTGGCCCGCGATTGGCCATAATAAGGCGAGAGATTGAAGGAGACAAAATTAGGATTGTAGTAATACCCGGCGGCGGTGGCACTGCCATTCACATTCAAGCCGTGGGATGAGTCGATTTGATTTCCATAATCCGCGCTGTAGCCGGCGCCAATCACTCCGTTCAGATTGCTGCTCAGATCGCCGAGCTGGAGCTGGGCAGCCGCCGGGAGGGCCCACAGAAGGACTCCGGCTAGTCCGCAAAACGTAACTTGAAAAGCGCGGCGCACGGCATCAACCCCTCGTCCTTACAGGACCTCGACCTTGGCGCCCTGCTGTAGTTGCTTATCGAAGCTGGCGCGAACTGCGTTGGTCTTCTTCTGCTGAAGTTCCTTTTGCAATGTGTCTTTCACTTGGGCGAACGTCGCTTTGCCGGCGGGAACGTGTTTCACCAGCCGCAGGATGGTATAGGCCTGGTCAACCTGGATAACGTCGCTGATCTGCCCGGGCTGCATTTTCAGCAGAGCCTGCACCACGTAGGGCGGCAGCTTGGCGCGATCGACCGGCTTGTGATAGCCCATCATCACGCGGTAATCGTCTTCCGAGATCTTTTCCGCCAGCATGCCGAAGTCTTCATCGTTCTTGGTTGTCTTTAGCCTGGCGGAGCGCGTCATCGGCGCGTTTGCTTGCCTTCCTGCAACTGGGCCGGCGTCGCGTTGGCCGGAGGCAGGATGGTAATCGTCTGGAAGGAGAACGCTTCCGGATAATCGAAGCGGCTCTGGTTCTGATCGTAGTAGGCCTTCAGCTCGGCAGGACTCACCGTCGATTTCTTGTCGACCTCGGCCTTCAAGCAGTTGATCGATCAGCAGCGAGCGCTTGATCTTTTCCCGCAATAACTGTTGCGAGCCTTGAAACTCCGTGTTGAGAAACTGCTGGTACTCCTGGGGAGTGGCGAACTGCTTGCGAAAGTCCGCTTCTGCGCTGTTGCAGGCGTTCAGGCGGGACCGTCATCTTCCGCCGCAGCGCCTCCTGGTAGACCAGTTCTTCGAAAACGATCATCTTCAGTGCGCCGCTGCGGATTCCCGGCGCCAACTCGGGAGGAATGTTGCCGTTATGCTGCTGCGCATAGGGAAACATGGCGAACATCTCACTCTGCAAGTCGCGATCCGTCAGCACCGTCCCATTCACTCTCGCCACCGGCTTGCCGGTCGGTTGGCTGGCCTTTTTTTGTGGAGCGGAGAACTGGGTGGGGGCGTGGGAGGCAACCTGGGCGAATGCGGCGGAGACTGTAAGCAGAACTACTGGCGATTGCGTTCCGGTACTTCATGACTTTCTCCTCACCCCTGAGGTTTTAAAGATTGAGGGGAGGGAGTTCCTCCCCTCGGTTAAAGCCGACAGACTAGAAGGTCGTCGGGATGGTGTAGCTGCCGTTCGACTCGTTGGCTTCTCCACCATGGCACTGGCGGCAGAATTGCGCCGTCTGGTTGGAGCCGGCGGTTCCGCTGGCCGGGTTGTAAGGCGCGCGGATGAAGAACATCGTCGCGTAGTTGCCGGTCGGCAAACCTGACTTCGGGCCGTTGGTTACGCTCACCACGTTCATCAAGTGCTGGTTATGGCAGGAGGTGCAGCATAACGGTGGCGTTGTTGTTCCAGGCGCTGAGGCTAACGAAGAAGCCGTAGTTCTTCACGAACTGCGAAGAATTCGCGCCGTTCATGGTGATGACGCCGTTGGTTTCGGTGCAATCCCAGTTGTACTGTCCGCCGCAGCTAACGTAAGCATTCACGCCCACCGGGTGATCGTTGAGGTAGTCGCCGGCGCCGTTGCCGTCATTGCCGAGCAGGGTCGGAATCTTGTTGTAGGTTCCGTAAGTTGGCGGCAGGGTCTCATAGACCTGGTTCTTCATCATGGCGCCCTGGGCCTAGTTGCCGTCATGGCAGCTCAGGCAGGTCAGCAGGTTGTTAACATCGGGCGTCCCAGCGCGACATGCTGGCGGGCAGGGTCTCGATGTAGTTGGAGGTGGTGCCGTTGGTGCTGCCGGTGGCGATGGTCTTGCCGAACAGGTTACCTACGTCCTGGCCCCACAAAATGCTGATTGCCGGCAGTGGTATCGCCGGACTTGTTGGCGCCGTTGCCCCATGCGCCGCTATGCGGGGCGTGGCAGGCCGCGCAACCGCGACCGTAGTTTAAGTGAGCTCCCAGGACGTCCGATGTCGGCGCCTGGATCTGTGCCACCGCGAACAGCGCCGACGGCCAGAATCATAAGAGTGATTAACATTACTTTCTTCATGAGATCGATCTCCTGAATTAGGACTAGAAACTTTGGAAGCCAGGCCCCGTTGGCGTCCGCTGTTGTAAGTGCAATTACCTGGCCGAAATCGGAGGGCTGGAACGGGGTCGCTGGCGTCGTCGCCAAGCTATTGAAATCAAGGAGTGTTAGCGGCTTGTTCCCGGCTTGGCATCGGGTTGTGATGGGGGTCACATGTGGGTGAAAACAGCCAAAGTGAGCCGGAATTCAGTGAAATGCCCCAGTAGGCCCCTAAGTGGATGGGTGGGCAGAGACTTGCGGAGGATGTAGAGGACGGGAAGCAACTGGGCACGGCTTCAAACCGTGCCCGTTATCAGGAGGATTGCTTCGCCAGAAACGCGAACTGCTCAATGCTCGAGTTGCCGCTTACTTCTTCACCTCGGCCGCAGCTGAACTGGAGCTGCAGGCGTGGGTTGTGGGTGGTCGCAGCCGCAGTCGCGGTTGGCGGAGTGTCAGCCGCAGTCGCTTGTCTTCCCCGTTCGGCATGCTCCTTTTCCTTCTTCAACTGCTCGGCCTCGGCGTCGGTGATATAGCGATATTGCTGTACCCGGCCGGGATACTGCTCGGAGGTGAAGACGCGATTGTTCTTGTCGATGGCGACGCCTACGATCGACTCAAACTGGCCGGGATAATGGCCGTATCCGCCAATGTAGGTCAGCAACTGTCCCTCGCGGTTGAAAACCTGCAAGCGGTTCTGGACCGTATCTGCCACCCAGATGTGTCCATCGCCATCCACCGCAATTCCCTTGGGCCGCGCAAAATAGCCAGGGCCATCGCCGTTCTTGCCGAAGGTGCTGATGAACTTACCGTCGGCGTCGAAGATCTCCACCCGGTTGTTTATGGTGTCGGTGACGTAAACGTTGCCATCCTTGTCCACGGCCACATTTGAGGCTCCGCCAAAATCTCCTGGCGTGGTGAGGTAGTGGTTCTTGCAGCAGGTCCCGATGCGGCGCAGTTCCTTCAGGCTGTCAGCGTCATAGACCACGACCTGGTCTGCCTGAGTGTCGACCACGTACAGCAAGCGGTTCTCGGTATCAATCGCCAGCCCGACGGGGTCGATCAGCTTCTCGTTGATCTGGTTTACTACTTCGTGCTTGGCGTTGAAGACCAGGACGCGATGCATCTTGCCATCGGAGACGAAAAGGCGATCGTCATCGTCGATAGCAATGCCGTTGATCAATCCAAAATGTGCCTGTTGACCGTTCGCGATCAGCTCCACGTCGCGGGTTTCAGTGTTGAAGATGAAGACCGCTCCTACCCGTTGATCGGCCACATACAGCCGCCCCTTGGAATCGACGGCCATGCCGTAGGGTCCCAGAAGCTGGAAGGGGAAATCCTTGGGGTTAAATTTTTCCTGCTGCGACTGGCCGCCAGCCAGGCGGTCCATCCACGTCGCCTTGGGCTTCGCTTTGGTCGCAGCGGGCGTGCGGTCAATTTTCATCCCTGCGAAGTAGGTGGTGTAGCGAACGCGCGGAATGGAAGGCGGCTGCGGCCAGACCAACTTGGAAATGTCGATCTTGGAAAGATCTACGATCTCTGCCGGCTGGTCCGTCGCGGCAGGCGTGGTCGTGGTCTTCTTCTTGTCGCTGGCATAACTTGAAGCCGGTGAAGCCATCGCCCAGGCCAGCAGGAGGGCCAGCACCACGGTGATCTTGTTGCGAAGCGAATAAGCGCGAAAGGCTGACATAGTTACTTACTCCCTGTTGCCGGCATCTGTTTCATGTCGACCCGGTTCTTGTGGCAGGTGTCGCAAAATGCCATGTTGTTCGCCTGGTCCTTCACCAGCAGATCGGGCTGCGCCGAAGAATGCGGCTGGTGGCAGGTGAGGCAGCTCATTGGGGTCTTGACCTTGGTTATGTTGGTGGGGTCCATCACGTCGGCGACCGGATGACCTTCCACCGGATGACCCAGTCCATAGCGTACCGGAAGGATCACGACCTTGTTCTTTACGTAGTAGTCGTCGGGCAGCTTGACGGTGCCGTTGAAGATGGTGATGACGTGTTCGGACTCCAGACTTTGGGGATGCGAGTCCGGACCATGACACTCCATGCACAGCGCATTGCCCTTGGCGCGCAGCAGGTGCTCGTTATCGCCGCCGTGGGGCTCATGGCAGATGGCACAGCTTTGTCCGAATGCCGGCTGATGCAGATGCGCCTTCTTGAATTGCTCAGCCTGATCGCTGTGGCAGGCCAGACAGGCATTCACGGGATCGGGCTGGATGAAGCCGGGAGTCTTGCCGGCGTGCGGGTTGTGGCAGGCGACGCAATCTCCCTGCGCCCCGGGATGCTGCACCTTCGCCTTCTCGATCTTCTCCGCCTGCTCGGCGTGGCAAGTCACGCAGAGCGCCTTGGAATCCGATTGCGTCAGGACGACTTTGCCGTCCTTCGCCGGCTGGTGACAGGTGTCGCACGAGCCGCCGGCGAATGGCGGATGGGTGAACTTCTGCATCAGCTTGGCCTGCGCCGACTGGTGCGGATCGTGACACTGAATGCAATTGGCGGTGGCGAATGGCTGCCCCTGGTGCGCCTTAATCAGGCTGGCGTCTTTCACATCATGGCAGTCGATACACAGTGCCGGAGTGGTTTTGGTGAGGTGGTACGCGAACTCAATCTTGGCCGGATCGCCCGTCTTGTGGATGGTGTGGCAGGTCTCGCAGCCCATGTCCAAAGCCACGTGCCGGCTGCCTTTCTCCGGGACGTTTAGCCCTTGCGTGTGGCAAGTCAGGCAAAGGTTCTGGCCCTTATCGCCGGAGGTCGGCAGCAGCAACTGAAACTTGTTGTCGGACTGATGCGGGTCGTGGCACTTAAGGCAATCGCGCACTCCCGGAGGATGGACCTTGCCTTTGAGATCGGCGGCATTCTTGTCGGCGTGGCAGGTGATGCACAGCGCCTGCGGCGTGGTGGTAATCAGCTTTACCCGGGTGACGTCTTTGTTGACGCGGATCTCATGGCAACTGGTACACCCCATGGCGATGGCGGAGTGAACATTCTTCCCTTTGGCCTTGTCTTCATGGCACTCGATGCACTTCTCTGAGGGGGTATTCTTGTCGAGAGGAACAGGATGGGTGGCCGCGCCCAGCCAAGGTGCGCTGGCGAGCAGAACCAGACCCAGAATCAAACGTACTACCTTCACAGCAATCTCCCACCCCAACCAACCTGTAATGAGCACGTCGCGTACCGTGGCTTGGCGCATCGTAGCACATCGTGCAAATTCATGATTTGGAATCACTTAGAAGATTGCCGAGAGCTTCTTCTCGCGACCGCGGGCGCTCCGGAAATGGGTTTTCCCCCGCATTCAGCGGTGAAATCCCTCACTCACTGGCCCGGGGCCTGCCCCAGAGATTGGCTGATCTAGAGCTTTCTATCTGAGGGCAGATGCCAGCTCTCCCTTGGCGATGATGGCCGCAACCTTGGCGAAATCTCCGGTGAGGACACGGTCTTCCGTGATGGGAGGCGACACGGCTCGAATGGCGGCCTGCGCTGCCTGGGCGCGCTTGCTGGTCTCCAGAGGGGCACGGAAATGCAGCGCCTGGACGGCGGCCAGCGCCTCAATGGCCAGCACATTCCGCGTGTTGGTCAACACTCGCAGCAACTTGTTGGCTGAAGTCATTCCCATGGAAACGAAGTCTTCCTTGTTACCCGAGGTGGTAATGGAATCGACGGACGCGGGGTGCGAGAAGACTTTGTTCTCGCTGACCAGGGCTGCCGCCGTGACCTGCGGCATCATGAAGCCGGAGTTGAGGCCGGCGCCGGGCGCCAGAAATGCCGGCAGTCCTTCGTTGAGCGCGGGATTCACCAGACGCTCCAGCCGTCGCTCGGAGATGCCCGCCAGGGCGCTGACCGCAATGGCCATGAAATCGAGTGCGAAGGCCAGCGGCTCACCGTGGAAGTTTCCTCCGGAGAGCACAACCCCGGGAACAGCCGCGCCGCCAATGGTGCGTTTCGGAGCGCCAACTTTTTTTTCTTCGAGGAACACCAGGGGGTTGTCAACCGCCGAGTTCATCTCCACTTCGAATACGTGGCGGCAGTGCGCCAGGGTGTCGCGGACCGCGCCGTGGACTTGCGGCATGCAGCGCAGCGAGTACGCGTCCTGCACCTTCTGACAATGCAGATGCGATTCGCGAATCAGGCTGCCTTCCAGCATGAGGCGAAGATTGTGGGCCACCAGCAACTGGCCGGAATGCGGCCGCGCCTTCTGAATGCGCTCGTCGAAAGCCACATCGGTTCCCTTCAGCGCGTCCAGCGTAAGCGAGCCGATAACGTCGGCGGTGTCGGCGAGAATCTCCGCTTGCAGGATGGCCAGAAGTCCTATGGCCAGCATCGCCTGCGTCCCGTTGATGAGGGAGATGGCTTCCTTGGCCTCCAGCACCAGCGGCTTAATATCGGCGTGTTTCAGGGCGACCGCAGCCGACGAAGCTTTGCCCGCGCTCATGACCTCGCCTTCGCCAATCATGGCCAGGGCAAGATGGGCCAGGGGCGCCAGATCGCCGCTGGCGCCTACGCTGCCTTGCGATGGAATCACCGGATGCACGCCCCGGTTCAGCATCTCGCCGAGGGTGTCGATGACCAGCGGCCGCACTCCGGAGAAGCCTTTGGCCAGCGAGTTGGCGCGCAACAGCATCATGGCGCGGACAGCGTCCTCCGCCAGCGGCTCGCCGACTCCCACACAGTGGGAGCGCACCAGATTCACTTGCAGCTTGCGGACATCCTGCGGGGGAATGCGCATGTCCGCCAGATGTCCTACGCCGGTGTTCACCGCGTAGGCCACGCCGTCGTTGGCGAGCAGGTCGTCGACCACCGCGCGCGTGCGTTCCACCGCCAGCCGTGCCTGGGGTTGAAGCAGGACGGGACGGCGCTCATAAACTACCTGGCGCACTTCCTCAAGCGTTAAGTCATTGCCGCTGATATGAAGCGCCTGCATGGTCTCTTCAGTGTGCCACAACCCGGCCCATCGCGAGGGAATTTGTCTGGGCGCGAGATCTCAGACGGCTTTTCCTGCCGCATGCAGAAATGGCGTCAGATATTTCGCCGGCAAGGGCATGCGCTTGAACTCGCGATCCACCACCAGATGCACGGTCTCGCCTTCGGCCAGCAAGGTTTCGCCGGTGGCCCGCACAATCTCGTAGCCAAAGTGCAGCAGCGAGTCGCGAACATTCAGCAGCCGCGTCCGAATGCCGATCAGATCGTCGTAGCGCGCGGGAGCCTTGAAGCGGCAGCGGGCTTCCACCACCACAACATGAATCCCATCCTGCTCTTCCATCTCGCTATACGTGAAACCCAGTTGCCGGAACATTTCGACCCGGCCAACCTCGAACCAGATGATGTAATTGGAGTGATAGACAACCCCCATCTGGTCGGTCTCGGCATAGCGCACGCGCAGGCTGGTTTCGTAGACCTGGGCGCGGGAGACCGCTTGCTCCGCCCTGTCATCACTCTTCACGTGCGCTTCCCGCCATACAGAAAAGCGGGCGCAGCAACCTGCGATGCGCCCGCCGGAAAAGTTCCGGGTGAGGAACCGGCTTCACTTGCTGGCCGGCGGTGGGGTCTTAGCTGGCGCGGCTGTGCTGGGAGCGGCCGTGCTCGGTGCCGAAGGGCTAGGCGCTGCGGCCGGCGCGGCCCCATTCTTCACCATCTGCCCGCGAATGGGTTCGCCGGAAGCAACCGGCTTACCGTCAGCAATGTAGTTGTTGAACTGCGCCGGCAGCCCTATGCCCGCACCCTTCTGGAATCGATAATGCACATGTGGGATGGGCCCGGAGCCGCTGTTGCCGCATTCGGCAATCACCTCGCCCTGCTTCACCTTGTCGTCCAGTTTCACCTTCAGGCTGTTTTGCTTCAGGTGATTGAACACCGAAGCCTCGCCACTGCCGTGCGAAATGATGACTACATTTCCGTCCGACGGATCGCCCGCCGCTTTGCCGGGCGCATAGTCATTAAACGTCCCTATCGCCTTCACGATAGTGCCATCGGCGGGGGCCAGGATAGGTTGACCGAAGCAATAGTAATCCTCGGCCTTGCTGCCCGCGCCACCCGCTCCGCTGAACAGCCGGCCGTCTTTCAGATAGACGAAATCCGTGGCAAAACGCATATCGTCGGAAATCTCGTAGCCATCGTCGAAGACGTTGCGGCCTCCTTGATACACCAGCCACTCGCCTGCGAAGGGCAGTCTCAGCTTGGCCGTATCTTCGTAGCCGGCGTAACGGCCTTCGGCGACGGTCTGCATCGGCCTCGGCGACGGAAAGTCATCAATTTCGCCCCGCTGGTTGAAAATGATCGTGACCATGACCGGAAGCCGGGTCTTACCGTACGTCGACAGCCGCGCATAGACCGTATCCGGAGCGAACAGGTACGGAACCATATTCTCTTCGATCATCTGCGTCTCCGGCCCCATGGCGTCACGCAGCTTTTTGTTGATCTCCACAAACCCCTCTTTGCCCGATGTCCCTTTCTTGGCACGAGCCGCCTGTTTGTCGGAAAGGGTCCTTAGGTTTTCCGCCAGGGCCGACCACAGTTCGCCCGTCTCCACATGATTGAACATTTCGAAAAGCTGACGCCCACGTTCTAACGCGGCCTTGCTCATCACCGGATAAGGTCCGGACAACACCGGCTGAATGGGCGCTTGCGGAGCCTTCTCGTGCATCGACTGCCCCGGCGCCTTTGGGGACGCGGGCTGCCCCGGTTGCGTCCCCGCGGTGGGTGCCTGTTGCGTGCGGGCCAGCGCGGGTAACAGCAATATCACCCCTAATACCGCAACCATGGAATGCGGACGAAATCTCATCATTTTCTCCCTAGTGTTCGCCGCGGCTGGCTCCTTGCACAGAGCTTCCCCGCGTTGGTGAAGTAACCCATCTCCGAGCCGGGCATCTTCCTCGGCAGCCACAGCTTTTGCTGTCGGCCAATCAACCTTGCAGCCAACCTTCCAGCAAAATGCTCGAAGAGAGGAATTGTAACAAGATATGGGGGAGTCCTGCTGGTTTGAAGCTATGGGAATTGATGCACCTCGCCCAATTCGGTTCTAGCGCACGACAGTTCCCGAAACGGCGGCGCGCCCTGCCGCCCTTATCGCCCCGTCCAGTGCGGCTTTCGTTTCTCCAGAAACGAGCTTACGCCTTCGCGGAAATCCGCGGTGCTGCGAATACGCACATTCTCTTCCACCGCAGCCACCAGCTCGCGATCAAGTTCTTCGCCGGTGTAGGTCCGCAGCAGCCGCTTCGTGGCATGCAGCGATGAAGGACAGTTCTTGAGCAGAGTGTCCGCCAATTCGTGGACCCGTTCCATCAGCTTCTCCGCGGCCACAACCTCAGTGGCAAGTCCCAGCCGGAAAGCCTCCTCGGCGCCGAAGAGTCTGCCCGTCAACAGCAGGTCGCGGGCCTGCTTCTCGCCCACCTGGCGCAGCAGAAAGGTGGAGACAATCGCCGGAATGAAGCCGATTCGCACTTCGGTATAGCCGAATTTGGCTTCGCTGGAAGCCATGGTGAAGTCGCACAACGTAGCCAGCCCGCAGCCCCCGGCAATTGCCGGCCCGTTGACCGCCGCGATCGTGACCTTGGGAAACTTGTACAGGGTGACGAACAAGGTTCGCAACAGCCGCGTGGTGCGCAACGAGTCAGCGTGATTTTCTTCCGGCGTAAGACTGGCGACCGCGCGCAGGTCGTCCAGGTCCATGCCGGCGCAAAACGCTTTGCCGCTGCCGGTGAGGATGAGAATTTGCGCCGCCGAACGCTCGACTTCTTCCAGCACATGCAGCAGGTCGTCGATCAGTTCGAAGCTGATGGCATTGCGCTTCTCCGGCCGGTTCAGCGTGACCGTCGCCAGCGCCTCGTGATAACTAAGCGTAAGCGCGGAATAAGCATGAGGTGGTTTCGACATGATTGCACCCGATTAATTTTGTTCCGTAGACAAGTGGATGTGGCTCCGAGACGGAATCGCACAGTTGCGCTTCCAAAGCAAATCGTTCGGCTACTTGAACCCCAGCACCGGAGGTGCGACACAAGTTAGCCCAGCGCTTCAGCGCTGGGTGTGCGACCTTTACTGATCCTGCGTCCCGTAGGGACGGCCCGCCGGTTGTGTCGTGCCTACGGCACTCTGCTTACATTTTGGCCAACCCAGCGCTGAAGCGCTGGGCTAACTTGTTTCGCGCCTACGGGGCTAGGCGCCGCTGGCGAAAAGCGAATGGCGAATAGCGGCCGTTCTCACATCTTCGGGCCGCTGAACCTGTCGCCGATTTCCCTCGCCAGGCGCAACGGCTCGGTGATCGGCTTCTTGATCGGCAACTCCGCGCCGCGACTACGCAACGCTTCCAGCAGCGTTTCCGTTGGGATGTTGCCCACCAGCACATCCTGCGCGAAGGGACATCCGCCCAGCCCGCCGATAGCCGAGTCAAATCGACGGCATCCCGCATCGTACGCTGCCAGAACTTTTGCGGCGGCATCATCGGGCCGGCTATGCAGATGGACGCCGATCTCAACCCCGTCGAATCTCTCCAGCACCGGGCCCAGCACGTCGGCAATCTGCTGCGGAGTCGCGAGTCCCACCGTGTCGGCCAGCGAAATCGCCTGCGGATACATGTCGGCGAGCAGAGCGACGCCCTCGATCAGCTCCTCCACATTCCACAAATCGCCATAGGGATTGCCAAACGCCATCGAAATGTAAACCACCGTGTCGAGCCCGGCCTCGTCTGCCTTCTGCTTCACCTTTTCCAGGATCTCCAGATTTTCTTCCAGCGTCTGGTTCTGATTGTTTTTGAGGAACGTCGGCGACAAAGAATACGGAAAGCCCAGAGTCCTGACCGCGTCGGTCGCGATGGCGCGCTCCGCTCCGCGTTCGTTGACCACGATGCCGATGATCTCCACATCGTCGGGCGGATCGAGTTCGCTCAGAACATCTTCGGAGTCGGCCATCTGCGGCACGGCCTTGGGCGAGACAAAGGACACCGCGTCGATGTTCTTGAATCCCGCCGCAATCAGCGCCTTCAAGTACTCGACCTTGATGGCAGGCGGGATTTGCCCCGGCAGCCCCTGCCAGGCATCGCGGGGACATTCGATAAGTTTGATGGATTCAGCCATCAGAGATCAGCCGTCAGCTTTCAGCTAGAACAAGAATCGACTCGTTTCTCTTAAGATTGGGTGCCCCGTTCTAGCCATCTGTTGGCTAGGGCGGGGCAGTTCGCTTCGGATCCCCCAGATGCGTGTCATCCCGAGCGAGGAGCTTACTCCGAGTCGAGAGACCTGCTTCCAGCCCGGAACGGGCGACATTTGTGTTAGCCGTGGGCGTAAGCCCGCGGAAAAATGCAACGTAACGGATAAGAGCCGCGGAGCCGGGTGCCCCAGGTCTCGCGCTGTTCGAGACCTGGGTAACTGCTACCGTGTCCAGCACCACCCAGGTCTGGAAAGTCGCCAGACCTGGGGCACCCGGCCTACGTCTGCAACACCCCCACGCTGAACTTCGGCACATCCGGATTCAGCGCCGCCGCCTCCAGCGCCGTGATGATCGCCTCGCGCGTGTCCGCCGGATCGATGATCTTGTCGATCCACAGCCGCGCGGCGCCGTAGCGCGGGTCCATCTGCTCGTCGTAGGTCGCCTTCACCTCGTCATACAGCTTCTTCCGGTCTTCGTCGCTCAGCTTCTTGCCGCCGCGCTCCAGTTGCTTGATCTTGATCTCCACCAGCGTCCCCGCCGCCGACGCGCCGGCCATCACCGCATACTTCGCCGTCGGCCACGCGAACAGGAAGCGCGGATCGTAAGCCTTGCCGCACATCGCGTAATGTCCCGCGCCAAACGAGCCGCCGATAATCACCGCGATCTTCGGCACCACCGAATTCGAAACCGCGTTCACCATCTTTGCGCCGGCGCGGATAATGCCGCTCCACTCCGCATCGCGCCCCACCATGAATCCGTTCACGTCATGCAGAAACACCAGCGGCACCAGGTTCTGATTGCAGTCCATGATGAAGCGCGCCGCCTTCTCCGCCGACTCGGTATAAATTACGCCGCCAAACTCCATGCGCTTGTTGCCGGCCTTGTCCACTTGCTGCACATGCGTCTTCTGGTTGGCAACAATCCCGACGGCGAATCCGCCAATGCGCGCGTAGCCGCACAGCACGGTCTCGCCGTATTCGGCTTTGTACTCGCCGAACTGGCTGCCATCCACAATGCGCGCGATGATCTCCTTCATGTCGTACTGGCGCGCGGGATCACCATCGAAGATGCCGTAAATTTCTTCCGCCGCAAACCGCGGCTGCTCGGGCTCTTTGCGATCGAAGACGCCGAGGCGGCGATTGCCGATCTTGTCGACGAGTTGCCGAATGCGCGTGATGCAGCTTTGATCGTCGGGCTCGCGAAAATCCACCGTGCCGCTGATCTGCGAGTGCATTTTCGCGCCGCCCAATTCTTCCGCCGAATACTTCGCGCCGATGGCCGCCTGCACCAGCGCCGGCCCAGCAAGAAAGAGTCCGCTGCCTTCGGTCATCAGGATGTGATCGCACATCAGCGGCAGATACGCGCCGCCCGCCACGCACATGCCCATGATGGCCGCAATCTGCGGAATGCCCATCGCCGACATGACGGCATTGTTGCGAAAGACGCGGCCGAAGTCGTCGGTGTCGGGAAAGACATCTTCCTGAAGCGGCAGAAATACTCCGGCAGAGTCGACCAGATAAATCGTCGGGATATGGTTCTCGATGGCAATGTTCTGGGCGCGAATGACCTTCTTCGCCGTCATGGGGAAAAACGCGCCCGCCTTGACGGTCGCGTCATTGACGATCAACATCACCAGCCGGCCTTGCACTCGCGCCAGGCCCGTCACCACGCCCGCCGACGGCGCGCCGCCCCACTCTTCATACATGCCCCACGCAACAAACGAGCCAATCTCGAAGAACTCCGTCCCCGGATCGATGAGCAACGCAACGCGCTCGCGCGCGGTGAGGCGGCCTTTCTTGTGTTGCGACTCAATCGCTTTCGCGCCGCCGCCCTGCTGGATGATCTCTTCTTGATTGCGCACTTGCGCGACCAGCTCGGCCACCGCCTTCTGGTTGCGCTCGAAGCGTGGCGAGTCGGTCTTTACCTGCGTCTCAAACGTCGATCCGGAGTGCGGGCGATGGTCGGTCATATTCGGTCGGAGCAGACCATCCACGATAAAGCAGGGACGCGAAGATGCGCAATGTGGGGGGAACTGTCAGCCTTCAGCGATCAGGCGCGAGGTAAGGCGTCATGAGAAGGGGTTGCGGCGCCGCTCACTTTCAATATTTCCGCCTCTATGGAGACATAGAACCAGAATGCCCATTGCGGGGCCTGGGATGGCCCTAGAATCGACGCGAGGGTGGTCGGAGGTGGTCAGGGCCGTCCAAAAGGCTGGGAGGCGCCAGCGGGGCTCTAAACGCCACCACAGCGGTTTCCCGATTTGGAACGGGATGCCCTCCCCCTCGGCCTGAGCCGCAGAAATAATTCTCTCCCGCATTCCCTGAGCGGCGGAAGCCGAACTTCTCGCGCAGCAGATCTTTTTCACCCCTGAACAGGCTGCGGAAAAGTCGGAAACAGTAACACTGTGCCGCCGGCTAAAAAGCCGGCTCTGAAAGAAAAATAAAGGGGCTTATCGGCACGACTGAAGTCGTGCCCTGATACAAGACTTTCGGAGACGGGCTTTTTTCAGCGGCCCCAGTCGGAAACGGGATCTTTCAGCGGCCCCGGTCGAAACGGACTTTTACGGCGGCCCCTGACGGCGTGTTCCCATTACGCCCGTACGACGTCTCACCCCTGAGTTGTTCTAACCCAGCGCCGCTGCAACCGGATCGTCGGCCATCGCGTTCGCCAGTCCGATCTCCAGTGCTCGCGTCGCGTGAACTTTCTCTGCCGCCAAAAACATTTGCAGAGAGCGTGCCTTGCCGATCAGGCGTGGCAGGCGCTGCGTGCCTCCCCAACCTGTTATCAGGCCCAGGGCCGCGCCACGATGTCCGAACACAGCGTGCGGGCCGGCGATGCGGCGATCGCAGGCCAGCGCCAGGTCAAGACCGCCTCCCATGCAGTAGCCGTGGACGGCCGCGACCGTGGGAGCAGGAAAGTTGGCGACCGCGGCCATCAACCGCTGGCCCATACGCGCGAACTGAAACGCCTCCGGACCGGTGAGCGCCGCAATCTGGTTGAGATCAGCACCCGCCGAGAAGAAGTGCGCATTGCCGGTGATCACCAGGCGCGCGGGCGGATGGCTCGCCAAATCCTCCACGATCACGGTCAGCGCCTCGACCCGGGCGCGCGTCAAGCGGTTCGTGCCATCGACGGAGACCAGACGCAGAACGACGGCGTCGCCATGCGGTTCCAGTTGGTAGAGTTCTTCGTTCACTCGAGAGCAAGAGTAGCAAACGGTGGCCCGCGAAGGTCGAGGGACTTAGCGTCCTAATCAGGATTCAGGTTATCCGGGAATGGCTTCAGAGGCGGCGGAAAAAGCAGATCCCTCGCCGACGGAAGTCGGCTCGTGATGACAAATACAAGGGACTCATGGGCGGCGTACCCCTCGGCAAGCTCGGGGCAGGCTCTGAAGCCGCGCCCCTTCAAAGCGGGTCACGCCTGGTTCGGCGCAACTGAAGCTGTGCCGTGACAGAAAGCAAACTGGCTGCAAGGGTATAGCGGCTAGAAGATCTTCAGGTAAATGGTGAGGTACTTCTTGGGGTTCTCGCGAACCGCTTTGATCAAGCTGCGCGTTTCCACCAGCAGATCGTTGGTGTTGTTGTACAGGTCAGGATCTTTAAGGAACTTGCCGGCGGTGCCCTTGCCCTCATCAAGCTGCTTGGTAATGCTGTCCAGACGAGTAATCGTATCGTCGATCTTGCGCGCCAGCGCTTCATCCTTGGCCAGCTTGCCCAGGGTACCCTTGCCGGCATTGATGTCGCCCACCAGTTGGTTTCCGTTGGTCACCAGCTTATTGGCATTGTCATAGAGCGCGGGATCTTTCAGCAGCTTGCCCACCGTCCCCTGGCCCTTGTTCACCTCGTCGACAATCTTGTTCACGTTGTCGATGGAGGTGTCCACCTTGTTGTACAGCTCGTCGCTGTTCAGCAACTTGCCGATGGAGCCTTTCGGCGAATTGATTTCGTCGGCGATATGCTGCAATTGCCCCAGGGTGTTATTGGCGCGGTCGTACAGGGTTGAATCGTAGATGATCTTGCCGATGGAGCCCTGGCCGCTTTGGATGAACGTCAGAATATCGTTCAGCCGCTTGACCAGTACATTCACGTTCTCCAGCGTACCCTGGCTGGCGCGCACCACATCCTGAAGCTGGGGTGAGTCGCGGGTGGTCAGCTCGTCGTCATTCTTCAGCAGGGTGGTGCTCCTGCTGGCGCGGCAATCCAGATTGAGGTAGACCTCGCCCAGCACGCCCGCGGTGGCCAGCTCAGCCTGACAACCCGTGGTCATGGTGTCGGCGTACTTGGTGGTGACCTTCATCGAGATTTCGACCGGCGCCAGGCGTCGCTGGGGATCGGCAACTACCCTGATGCCGGTGACATTGCCGATATCGACGCCCTCCAGGCGCACGGGCGCGCCGACGCGCAGGCCGCCTGCATCGTCAACGTAGGCACGAAGAATAATTTTCTTGGTGAACAGGCCGGTGGTGCCGGTCATTACAAAAATGAGGACAGCCAGCGTGACCAGGGCGATGAGGACGGTGATGCCTACCCGAAGTTGGGACCATCGGACCTGTTTTTCGCTTGGCACGTTCTAACGATCGCCCCTTGGATGCGCCTGCCGCGGCTAGGCGGCAAGAGCTGCCGATTGCACTTCAGTAAGCTCCGAATCATAACATGGCAGCCGTAGCCGGTTGCGGTAGTTTCGAAAAGTAGGATTTTACGGGCAGGTGGGGTCAGCCGGGACGTCTTCGTTAACCGGCGTCCGATCCCACGGCAGAGACCAGACAAGGCCGGTTTTCACCAGCCTTGTCCCGGCACAATTCGATACAGGTTCGGCTTTGCCAGCGCTACAGCTCCAACTCGGCGCGGATCATGTTGTCCTCCAGGCTGGAGAACATCTTGAAGCCGAGCTTGGTGCAGAGTGCCCGCATTTCGCGATTCTCGGGCAGCATGTTGGAGATTAGTTTGCCCAGCTTGGCTTCGCGAGCAAGCTCGATCAGCCGGCGATACAGCTCCGTGCCCAGGCCCTTATGTTGGGCTTCATCGATGGCGACCGCAGCCAATTCAGCTTCGTTTCTGCCATGCAATTTGCTCATTCGGCCGACGGCCAGGATTTCCGGCTCGCCTGCGGCATTCGGACGCTCGGCTACCAGCGCCATCTCGCGGTCATAGTCGATGAAGCAGGCGCGGGTCAGCCGTTCGTGAGCGGTGCGCTGGGTCAGCTTCAAGGGCTGGAACCAGCGCAGATAAACGCTACGCTCGGAGAGTTCGCTGTGGAACTTGATCATGGCCGGCTCGTCTTCCGGACGAATGGGGCGAATGGTGACCCGGGCTGCCATCCTTCATCGTCCACTCCTTCACCAGCGTGAATGGGATAGGGGCGGATGGCCGAAGCCGGCAGCTTGTCTTCCGTCATCTCGGGGTCATGCAGCACTACGCGCGCATCCAGCGCCAGCAAGCGCTCCGGCGAGGCCAGCAGCGGATTGATGTCGATCTCCTTGATCCACGGCTGCTCGACCACCAGCTGGCTGAAACGCACCAGCAGATCTTCCAGCGCGTTCAGGTCGACCGGCTTGCGGCCGCGAACGCCCTTCAGCGCCTTCAGTATTTTGGTCTGCTCCATCAGGCGCAGAGCGAGGGTGGAGTTCAGCGGAGGCAGCGCCAGGGCGCGGTCCTTGAACACCTCAACCAGTTGGCCGCCGGTGCCGAAGAGAATGACCGGACCGAACTGCGAATCGAGGCTGCTGCCGATGATCAGCTCATAGCCATCAAGCTTGGCCATGGGCTGCACCGTGACGCCCTGGAAGTGCTCGGCGCCAACTTTCTCGGTGACTGCCTGCTTGATGGTCTGGAACGCCGTCTTCACCGCCGCGGCATCGCGCAGGTTCAACTGCACTCCGCCTACGTCGGTCTTGTGCGTGATGGTCAGCGAATACAGCTTCAGCACGATGGGATAGCCGATTTCTTCAGCCGCCTTCAGCGCTTCCTGCTCGGTCGCGGCCACGCGGGTCTCGACCGTCGGAATGTCATAGGCCTTCAGCAGCTGCTTCGACTCGTACTCGGTCAGGATGGTGCGGCCGGATTCGCGCACCTCGCGAATGATGCGCTCCGCCTTGCCACGTTGCACGGCGGCGTCGGCATGCTGCGGCAGGGCGGGAGTTTCGTAGATGCCTTTCAGGTTGTAAGCGTAGCGCCACATGTAGTTGAAGGCGCGCACCGCGCTGTCGGGGAACTGGAAGGTGGGAATGCCGGCCTGGTTCAGGATCTGCTCGCCGGCAGCGACTTCGGCGCCGCCCATCCAACTCGCCAGCACCGGCTTGCCAAGCCCCTTGGCATACGGCTTCAGCTTCTCGGCGATCTGCGTGGGGTTGGTCATGTCCTGCGGCGTCAGCACCACCAGCATGCCGTCGATGCTGGGATCCTTGGCGGCAATCTCCAGCGACTTCGCGTAACGTTCGGGCTCGGCGTCGCCCAGGATGTCGACCGGATTGTTGTGGCTCCATTGCGCCGGCAGAATCTCGTCGAAGGCCTTCATGGTCTCGGCCGAAAGCTCGGCCAGCTCGCCGCCGCCGGCGACCAGGGCATCGGTAGCCAGCACGCCCGGACCGCCGGCATTGGTCAGAATGCAGAGCCGATTGCCGCGAGGCCGCGGCTGCTTGGCCAGCACATCCGACATGAAGAAGATGTCGGCAATGCTGTTGACCCGCAGCACGCCGGTGCGGCGGAAAGCCGCATCCAGCACTTCGTCGCTGCCGGTCAGCGCGCCGGTATGCGAGGCGGCAGCTTTGGCGGCGGCAGCGGTGCGCCCTGCCTTGATGACGATGACGGGCTTGGTCAGCGAGACTTCGCGCGCCGCCGACAGGAACGACCGCGCATCGCCAATCGATTCCATGTAGATGACAATGCTGTGGGTGCGGGGATCGCTGCCGAAGTAGTCGACCAGGTCGCCCCAGTTCACATCCAGCATGGAGCCAATGGAGACAAAGGCGCTGAAGCCGACATTCTCGCGCAAGCTCCAGTCCAGCACCGCGGTGCACAGCGCGCCGCTCTGGCTGATGAAGGCGACATTGCCGGGCCGCGCGACGCTGCGCGCGAAAGTCGCATTCAGCCCGCGAATCGGATTCATCACGCCCAGACAGTTGGGGCCGATCAGCCGCATCTTGCCGCGAATGATCTCCGAGATTTGCCGCTCCAGTTCCTTGCCATGCTCGCCAAATTCCTTGAAGCCGGCCGAAATCACGATGCCAGCCGGAATGCCCATCTCGACCGACTCGCCAATGAGATCGGGCACCGTGTCAGCCGGCGTGGTCACCACTACCAGATCGACCTTGTCAGGCAGGTCTTTGACGCTGGGATAGGCCTTGATGCCGAGAACACTGGGCCGCTTGGCATTGACCGGAAAAACCGTGCCGCCGAAGGGGCTGCTCAGCAGGTTCCACAACACCGAGCGGCCCACGCTGCCGGCGCGCTCGGAGGCGCCGATCACGGCGACGCTGTTGGGAAGAAACAGCGGGTCGAGAGGATGGCTCTCTGAGCGATAAACGTCGGAGGAAGGATCAGCTTTCAAAGCACTCGTTGATTGCGGTTTGGTAGCAGTAGTTGTCATGAGTCCTCATTATTTAGTGATGAAGCTCCAGTCTAAGCTCTTGGCGGATGCGGTTGGAGAAATTCCATCACGGGAGAGCGTGATTTGGCTCACAGCAAGGGTGGTTCCCCGGCGGTGGAGCGCGAAAAGCTATCCATATTGCAGCGGTTTTCGCACTGCCTCCCGACGGCTTGCGCCGGCGCAAAATAATTCCAGGTTGCGGGCTTTTTTCGCAGCCAAATTCCCCTGCCAGCGTCTATACTGAGTACCGCCAACCTGGTTGGCGAACCCTATATGAAATGCGATAAGCAAGCCGACCCTCCGGCTAACCGGAGTTTGAAAGCTTCCGGCTCCGCCGACCGTCCTGCCATGCTCGCCTGAGCGCTGCATAGCTTGCCCGGTCACGGAGCACGACGTGAACCCGGGCGAGTGAATCCTGCCAATCATTCAGGACCACCCCTCCATTAGCCGCGCCCGCCTCGGCGGACGACTCCCTAAGGAGGAAACATGCTGTACACAAGCAGAATCAGGAACCTGACCGCGGCTTATCCCAGGCTCTTTCGGACCAGGATCGAAGAGTCCAAGCCGTCCGTCCAGAGCCTGCCGAGGACGGAAACGAAGGTGCAAGCTGTCCAACCCCAGCTTTCGCGGGTGTGGATCGAGACTGGAGATCCGCAGATGCCGCTGAAGAGCGTGTGGATCGACGAACCGGAGCTGCACTCTATGACGACCCTGTATCCGATCAGGCTCCATCCCCGGATGTCGCGGGTGTGGATCTGGACTGAGGACCCGCGGATGCCGCTCAAGAGCGTGTTGATCGACGAAGCGGAAATGCACGACATGGCGAACGAGGCGGGCGAATTAGCTGCGCGCCGAGATCGAGTTGTTAATGGCTGAAGAGTACGCCTCGCGACTAACTAACCAGGGCAGGCTCCGCCAAGGGCCGGCCTGCAACGCGGATAGTGCGGGGAGATCAGTCATCACCCAGGCAAACTGGTACACGGCTATGCCTGGGCATGACGATCGGATATTCCCCGCGCTTTCGTTGTCCTCAAGGTCGAACCGGCCCTCCGGACGCGGGATGTTACAATGGAGCCTCCGCGAACCAAATTCTGCGGCGACGCGCCCTCTGAACGGACTCCAAGCCTTTGGCACAGCAGATGACCGAACTTCGCACCATCACCTACGCCGACTCCGGCGTGGACATTGAGCGCGCCAACCGCACCAAGCAGCGCATCAAGTATCTGGCTCACAAGACCTTTAACCGCGGCGTGTTGAGCGAGATCGGCGGCTTCGGCGGCCTGTTCGCCATCGACAAGAAAAAGTACACCGACCCGGTGCTGGTCTCCAGCGTAGACGGCGTCGGCACCAAGCTGAAGATCGCCTTCGAGATGAACCTGCACCACACCATTGGCGCCGACCTGGTGAACCACTGCGTCAACGACGTCGCCGTGCAGGGCGCGGCGCCCCTGTTTTTCATGGACTACTTCGCCACCGGCACGCTGCAACCCAATGTCGCCGAGAAAGTGATCTCCGGCATTGCCGATGCCTGCAAGCACAACGGTTGCCCGCTGATCGGCGGCGAAACCGCCGAGATGCCTGGCTTCTACTGCCGAGGGCGAGTACGATCTGGCGGGCTTCCTGGTGGGCGTGGTGAACCGCGACAAGATCATTACCGGCAAAGCGGTTGAGCCGGGTGACGTGCTGGTGGGCCTGGCTTCAACCGGGCTGCATACCAACGGCTACTCGCTGGCGCGCAAGCTGTTTTTCTCGGTTGCGGGCTACACGCCCGATTCCTATGTGAACGAGATCAAGGGCAAGGTGGGCACCGAGCTGATGAAGCCGCACCGCAGCTACTGGCCCATCATGCGGCGCATGATTGAAGCCGATGCAGTCTCGGCCATGGCGCACATCACCGGCGGCGGCATCACCCAGAACCTGCCGCGAGCGCTGCCCAAAGGCACCGGCGCCATCGTTGAAATCAACTCCTGGCCCGTGCCGCCCATCTTCGAGCACATGCAGGAGATCGGCAACGTCCCGCAAGACGAGATGCTGCGCACCTTCAACATGGGTATCGGCATGATCCTGGTCGTTCCCGCCAAGAAGTTCAAGAAGGTGCAGACCATCCTGGACCGCTGCGGCGAAAAGGGCTACACCATTGGGCGCGTGGTGAAGGGCGAGAAGCGAGTCACGTACTCGTAGGAGCTGTCAGCTTTCAGCCGTCAGCTGTCAGCTATCAGCTATCTGCCATCAGCTATCAGCTAATCCCGAATGATCCAGCTTATCTTAGGGTAAATTCCACCGACATCGCGTTGTTAGGGAAACTCTGATCAAGGCATTGCTTTGAAAGAGAACGCCTTCACAGGCTGCCGAAAAAGTCGATTTCGGCGAGTTTTGAAGGGGCGCAGCTTTAGCTGCGCCGTCAGAAGTCCTTTGAATTTGTCATCCCGAGGAGGCCTTTAGGCCGACGAGGGATCTGCTTTTGACTCTTTCGGCGGCCTGTTTAGGCGGATTGTGTAGAGAACACCCGTCCGTAAATGCCCCGTAACGAGTGCGGCTTTACAGCCGCTGAGGGACTTCGCCGGGACTTAGATCAGGGTTTCCTTAACCCAGACCTATTCAGCCTTCCACCTTTCGGCGACGCTCCAGTGTTACCCTTGCGGCCAGCATGTTTCCGGAAATCCTCACCGAGCGTCTGGCCCTCCGCGATCTTGAAGCCAACGATGGCCCCAGAGTTTTCGCCTACCATAAACATCCTGAGGTTTCCCGCTTCCAATCCTGGGGCACTGAATCTGTCGACGTCGTTCAGTCCTACATCCGAGGCTTGTCCGCGATTGAGCCCGGCACGCCTGGCCCGTGGTATCAGGTTGGAATCTTTCTTCTCGCAGGCGGCAAACTGATCGGCGATTGCGGTTTTCGCGTGTTGGAAAGCGATCCTGAGCAGGCCGAAATTGGTATCACGCTGGCGCCCGAGTGCCAGGGACAAGGCTATGCCACCGAAGCCTTGCAGGCGATCCTGGATTATCTGCTGGTCACGCTGGAAAAACATCGAGTATTTGGCTCGGTAGATCCCCGGAATGGTTCGTCGATGAAACTGCTACAGCGCGTCGGCCTGCGGCAGGAAGCCCACTTTGTGAGGAGTCTGTGGTTCAGAGGCGAATGGGTGGATGACGTGATCTTTGCCATCCTCGCCAGTGAGTGGAAAGGTTCGGCGTGTCGGAGGGCGCAGTAGCGACGGTTTCATCCGCTTGTAACATCACTACCCTCCCCGACTTGCCCGCCGCAACTGTGACCTCTAGAATCGCTGTTTGCATCAAAACAGGTTTTGGAGGAATGGATGGCAACTCTGAACGTTGGTGATGAAGTTCCGGATTTTGAGCTCCCCGCGGTCGTCGGCAACATCAAGACACAGTTCAAGCTCAGCGACTACCGGGGAAAGAAAAATGTTGTTCTTGCGTTTTATCCTGCCGACTGGACGCCGGTGTGCGCCTCGCAATTGCCGGGGCTGAACAGCGATGTGGAGCGCTTCGCCGGCTACGACGCGCAGGTGGTTGGCATCAGCGTCGATTCCATCCCCAGCCATACCGCCTGGCAGAAGAAAGAAATTGGCGTTCTCAGCTATCCCCTGGCCAGCGACTTTTATCCGCACGGCGACGTGGCCAAGAAGTTCGGGATTCTGCGCGAAGGCGATCCCATCCCCGGCATCAATGAGCGCGCTATCTTCGTGGTCGATAAGAAGGGCAAGCTGGCCTTCGCCCGGATCTATCCCATCGGCCAGGTGCCCAGCAATGAAGATATCTTCGAGGTACTGCGCAAGCTGTAGCCGTCGCGTCCAGGCATCCTCGCACGTCCACTAAATAGGCAGCAAAAAAAGAGGAGGGCTTTACGCCCTCCTCTCCCCAGCCTGGTACCGGAGGATGTTACATACCAGGGTGAGGCGTGATTGACCCGAAGATGCCGTGGCTTTCCCCGAAAGGACCCGCGGTGAAGTACAGCGTGCCGCGGGACCGCCGGAACCGCCATTACCGAATGTCAGGCCCCACAGTCCATCAATCTGCACCGGCAGGTCGTTAACATTCAGCATGTTTCCAATCCATGCGCCGGTGGTGATGTTGTAGGCCGAGATCAATCCACTGCCGAAGTTCCCGACCAGCAGGTCGTTGCCGAAACCGCTGAAGCTGGCTGGCGCCTGCACTACACCCCAGGGAGCGTTCAGGTAAAGAGTGTGGGCCAGACGAAGTTGCAGGTTGCCCTCAGTGTCGTAGATGTCGACGTAACCATTGCCGGGACCGGGTACGTCATCATGCTTGGCGGCATCCTGCTTGGCATAGGTCACGACCAGGTTGCTTCCCACCAACTGGATGTTGAAAGGAGCGTAGCCCGACGGGAATGGTGGAATCCACAAAGGCGCCCGAGCCGAAGGAGTGGGAACGTGAAAGTACCGTCGTACGCTTCGATGGTTCCGGCGTTGAAGTTGGCCACGTAAATGTAGTTGTGTACCGCCCGCCGATGCCAGCGCCATTCCCTTGTAAACCGCGCCACGTGCCGCTGTTGTTGACGGCAATAAAAGCCGTGGTTCCCGGCATACCAGCCGGAAATGGTTCCGTCCTCGGTGCAGAACAGGAAGGGCGTCGCGAATCCGTGGATCTTGAACTCAGAGGTGCTGGCGTTATAAACCGTCCCGCTGGGCGATCCCAGGCCCGAACCGCTGGCCGGAGGAATCGTGACTACCAGCGACTGCGGTTGTCCAGAAGCGACATAGAGCGTGGACAGGCCGCTGGTGTTGTCCGAAAACCACCACGGACCCGTCGGGGAAATCGACATTCCCCAGGGATTCAGCAGGTTCGCATCCTGAAAAGCGCCTGCCGAGGTAATGTCGGATGTCAGGTTAGTGATATTGACCTTTTGAGCTGAAGCTGGCAGGCTGAGCGCCACAATCGCCAGAAGCGATAGCATCGCCATCAAGCCCGCTCGAGAAGCAATGAGTGGTTTTTTGTTGCTGCGCATGATTTCTCCTCGTTTCGAAATCGTTGATTGCTTCCGGCAACCTTCGTCCGCTGACTGGCTGCTGCCACAAGCTTTCTGGACTTTAGCGGAGGCCCAAATCGGAGTTGTCCTAAGCAGGTCACGATATTGTCAAAACTTGTTGACAAACCCAGCGTCACGGCACGGAGACAGCGCGTAAGTCATTGGCTGGCAGGCACTTTTTCAGGATTCATGCGGCCGGCGAAGGCGCCTCTTTTGACGATTCCCAGACGGCTCCAGCGCCTATTCGTGGGATTCTTCCGGCCGGTTGTTGACATCCGAAAAGCGGCTCATCCGACGTCGGCAAATCACATCGTTTTTCAATGGACAGCTTCTCAACTTCCAGAGTAGGTTTACCCATCGCTTCTGCGAGACTGTCGAGGGTTGTCTGCTCATAAGTGCGGTATTATGCAAGCTTCGGCAAAAGACAAAGCCTCGCACGATGGGAGACTTATGACTGACTGGTACAAATATCTGTTCAACATCTTCGAGGGGGTGGAGGAGAAGGAAGACCAACCCGACCCCTTTGACATAGAGGCCTTTGGAGACAAGGTCGAATTGGCAAAGAGCGCCAACATCGATGCCATGGCCTTCTTTGAGAAGCGCTTCAAAGACGGTCTCTCGATGAAGGAGGCCTTGGCCGCGTTTGACGCGGAGTTAGCCAAGATTCCGCCAAAAACTGGTGCTGCTGTGGACCCCGCAAAGAGTTAGGAAAGCTGTGCGACCAGGTATGGCTTTGAAACCGCTTCCAAGCGGTCGCCAAGGTCCAGCAGGTGAACCCATCTTTACTCGCTGAGGGCACGGCATGACTTAGCCGGAGCCTTCCCGTCCGGAGAGTCCGAATGAAAAACAGCGTGATCGCAGTACTGGTAGCGGCAGGATTGTGCCTGGTGATTGTCGGCCAAGGGTCGGCGGCACCGAACTCCAGTAAGCAGCAGGAGCAGATCGCCCGCGGCGAGTATCTGGTGAAAGCCATCGGCCAGTGCGCCGACTGCCATACCCCCATGACCCCGCTGGGTACCTTTGTCATGGACAAATGGCTGCAAGGCAAGAAGCTGGAATTTGGGCCGCTCATCCCCATCCCCATCTGGGCTGATACTTCGCCCAACATCGCCGGTCTTCCGGGATGGAACACGGAGAAGGCGGTGCAGTTCTTCATGACCGGACTCGCGCCCAACGGACAGCCGGCGCGTCCTCCCATGCCGCCGTACAAGATGAACCGCGCCGACGCCGAAGCCGTGGTCGCGTATCTGCAATCGCTGAAGTAGTGGTCAGTGGCTAGTGGCTAGTGGCTAGTGGTCAGTTGCCAGTTGTCGGTCATCGGCTAGTCGGTTGTCGGCTGTCAGTAGTCAGTTGTCGCTTGTCGGTCATCGCCTGTCAGTAGTCGGTTGTCGGTTGTCGGTTGTCGGTTGTCGGCTGTCAGTAGTCTGTTGTCGGCTGTCAGGAACCGTAGAACCCAGCCCGTAGGGCGGAACAATATTAGCCCAGGGCGTAAGCCCTGGGTCAGGCCGAAGAAAAAACTTGAGTCCCGTAGGGACGGCACGGCTTCTTAGCCCAGCGGCAGATCCGATGGAAACAATATCTATCTACTCGCTTGGCGACGAGGAGACTGGCTCAGATCAGCTCAACTGGACATCGCGGCAACGATCTGACAGAATCGCCGTTCGCACCGCAAACCTGCTATGACAAATAATCCATCAGCGGCCCCGTCCGCTGGCCGGCGCAACCTTCCCGCCGGGCTCATCGACGAAGCCCGCCAGCACGTCTACGAGGCCGCCATCCGCACGCCATTGGTGCGGCTGAACTACGACGCTCCGGCGGAGATTTATCTGAAACTGGAGTGCCTGCAACCGATCGGGTCATTCAAGATTCGCGGCGCGTATAACGCCATTCGCAAGCTGCCTGAAGAGCAACGGCGGCGCGGCGTTTGGACGGTCAGCGCCGGCAATGCGGCGCAGGGCGTGGCGCTGGCGGCGCGCAAGGCCGGCGTCGCCTGCCAGGTGTTGGTAATCGACGCAGCGCCCGCAGCGAAGCTCGATGCCATTCGCCGTTTAGGCGCCGACTTCGTGAAAGCTTCCTACGACGATTGCTGGAAGGCACTGGCGGACCGCAGTCATCCTGCCATGACTGGCGCCTTTGTCCATCCCTTCGAAGATGACGACTTCATCGCCGGCAATGCTTCAGTGGGACTGGAGATACTGGAAGATCTGCCTGACGTGGATGCCGTGGTGGCTGGCTTCGGCGGCGGAGGCCTGTCCTGCGGAATTGCTGCTGCGCTGAAAGAGCGCGGCAGCCACGCGAAGGTGTTCGCGGCAGAACCGGAGACTGCGGCTCCACTGGCGCTCTCACTGGCTGCGGGCTCGGCGCAGAGTTTTCCCGGCTGGCAAGCCAGTTGGGTCGACGGCTGCGGAGGCAAGTCGGTCTTCCCCCGCATGTGGGACCTCGCGAGCCATTTGCTCGCCGGCTCCATCGTTGCCACGCTCGAAGAGACGCGCCAGGCGATGCGCATTGTGGCCCTGCGCAATCACGTGATCGCAGAAGGCGCGGGCGCCTGTGCCGTCGCCGGCGGACTCAGCGGCAAGTGCGGCTCGGGAAAAGTTGTCTGCGTAGTAAGCGGAGGCAACATCGATTTGGCGAAGTTCGCGGAGTTAGTCACACGCCCAGACACGCAAGCCTAAGTCGAAGTGGCAATCGGTTGTCGGTTGCCAATTGTCGGTTGTTGGTGGTTGAAGCCGGCGGACACTATCAGTCATCGCGTAAACATCTGGATTTGTCATCACGAGGAGGCCTTCAGGCCGACGAGGGATCTGCTTTCAACTTCTTTAGCAGCCTATTCAGTTCGCGCCCAAACACCGCGCCATAAAGGTAGGGCTTAGCGCCTGTCATCGAACTCCGTTCGTCAGTGAAAGCTCCCATCACTCCGTGTTCTCCGTGCCTCCGTGGTGAATTCTTCTTCGCGTGATTACACTAAAACCTATGCCCTCCACTCCCGCCATCGACCTGCGCAGCGACACCGTCACCAAGCCTTCGCCGCAGATGCGGCGTGCGATGTTTGAAGCCGAGGTTGGCGACGACGTTTACGCCGAAGACCCCACCATCAACCGTCTGGAGAAGCGCGCGGCTGAGATCTTCGGGCGCGAGGCGGCGCTGTTCGTCCCCAGCGGCACCATGGGCAACCAGATCGCAATCAAGCTGCACACTCATCATGGCGAGGAACTCATCTGCGAAGAGCGCAGCCATATTTTCGAGTACGAGATGGCGATGATGGCGCACTTCTCCGGCGTGGTGCCGCGAACGGTTCAGGGCACGGACGGCATTCTCAGCTGGGAGCAGGTCAAGTCGAAAATTCGCACCAAGAGCTACCACGGCGCCAGGACTGGTCTGGTTTCCGTGGAGAACACCCACAACATGGCCGGCGGAACTGTCATCCCGCCCGCAACCTTCGACGAGGTTTGCGACAACGCGCACGCCGCGGGATTGCCGGTTCACCTTGACGGCGCGCGCGTCTTCAATGCCGCCGTCGCCCTCGCGATGCCGGTCGCGCAGCTCACCGCCAAAGCCGATACCGTGATGTTCTGCCTGTCGAAGGGCCTGGGTGCGCCGGTGGGATCGTTGCTGGTGGGCAGCGCAGAGCTGATGGACCGCGCCCGCATCTACCGCAAGGCGCTGGGCGGCGGCATGAGGCAGGCCGGAATCCTTGCAGCCGCCGGACTCATCGCGTTGGAGCAAGGGCCGCAGGAGCTGGCACAAGACCACGCCAATGCAAAATTTCTCGCCGAAGGACTAGCACAAATTCCCGGCATCAAAATCGATCCCGCCAAAGTGCAAACCAACATCCTGATTTGCGATACCTCCGGCAGTGGCATTACGGGGGCGGATCTGTCGAAAAAATTGGCTGAACGAAACGTATTGGCCAGCGCCTATGGCCCCTACATCATTCGCTTTGTTACCCACCTCGACATCAATCGGGAGCAATGCGCAAAGGCGTTGGAGATTGTCGCGGCCGTCTGTGCCGGGAAATCTTAACTTCTCGGCCCATGACTCGGAGCCATTCTACGGCGTGAACTTCCAGACATTGCCGACATCGGCACTGCTGCCGCAAAGTTGCGTTGTGCCATAGATATTGCCGGCCGCGTCCAGCTGAGGCGCTCCTTGCGGATAACATCCGTCGGTTCGGCCGGGCATGGTACCGAAATCATAAAGCTCCGTGTAAGCCCAGCCGCCGTTCGAGGGCGTGAGTTCGAAGAGGAAGCCTACATTATCCGCGCCACCCAAAGAGGTCGTGCCATAGAGATTGCCCGCTGCGTCCATGGTCAGCGGGAAGGGGCCACTGCCGTTTAGAGTCTGCGTGGGAAAGGCGTGGATTACGGCGAAGCTCCAACCTCCGTTGGACGGAGACATCTCCCATACCGTGCCGCCGTTGCTGTTGGGACCGTAACCCGTGGTGATGCCGTAGAGGTTGCCGGACGCGTCGCGAATCAGCGCGCCAGAGTTCCCGCCATCGACGCCTGGCTGGAAGACGTGCAGCGTGGTCTTCGTCCAACCCGATTGCGAGGGGCTCAACTCGTAAATCAAGCCACAGCCACCTCCATCTCCGTAGTCACAACCCGTATTGCCCCCGTAGTAAGTTACGCCGTACAAGTTACCGGCATCATCGAAGACGACGCCAACCGGACTGTAGCCATCGCTGCCTCCCAGGAAGCTGTAGAGCCCGTTTACCGTCCAACTGTTTCCCGAGCGCGTTGCTTTGTAGACAACACCGTTGTTATTGGAGGTGCCGCCATAGCCGGTAGTGCCATAGATATTTCCCGCCTGGTCGAAAAGGAGCGGCGCCGTCCCCGTAGGATTTGCACCATCCGAGCTCCCCGTGAACTCGTAGATGACGCTGTAGGACCATGGAGCGAGCACCGACGATGGCGCAGCGGGCGCCGGAGTCGCGTTGAAAATGCTGCCATCCCCATAGATTCCGAGGCCGTTTCCTCCCAGAAAGTTGGTGCCATACAAGCTGCCGTTCGGGCCGATCGCTAATCCCCCGGGGTAGTTGGAAAGGTCGCCCTGACCGGAACCAGGGAAGATGTAAAGAGGGTTCAGGATCCAGCCCGAACCATCTCTCTTGACCTCAAATAGCACGCCACAACCAGGTACGCCGCCATCTCCGCCATTGCAACTAAAATCGCCTCCGTAGGCCGTACTGCCGTAGAGGTTTCCGGCCCGGTCCTTGATGAGACCGCCCGGACGGGCGCCATCGTTGTGCCCGGTGAATTCGTGGAGTACGGTCAACGTTTGGGCATGGAGTGAGGTGGTAAGAATGGCCGCCAGAAAGGCGAGAGCATAAGCTAAAGCCCTCGCCCAACCAGCAAGAGCAAAGTCCCAACTGCGATTTTGTTCACCGTTCTGCATAACTCCATGGCTGGGCCTTACGGCGTGATTTCAAACACTACTCCAACTCCCTGGGTGCCGCCGCTGGACGCGGTGCCGTACAGGTTGCCGCTGGGATCGAGGACCAGGGTGCTGTAGGGATAACCTCCATCGCTACCGTTGGTGAAATCGTGCAGCGAGGTGTAGGTCCAGCTGCCATGGGACGGCGTCAGCTTGAAGACCGATCCATATCCATGGGCACCGTCGGCCAAAGCAGTGCCATAAAGATTACCCGCGGCATCCATTACCAGATTGCCGATAGGTCCAACCACCAGGCGCGGACCAACGGGGCCAGTCAGACTGTACAACTTGTTGTAGACCCAGCTCCCATTCGAGTTCGTCAGCTCAAACACCGTGCCGCCGCGGCTGGTGCCTCCAACGCTGGTAGCGCCATAAAGATTTCCTGCTCCGTCCAGAATGACGCCCGCCTGCGGGAAGCTTCCATCGCTGCCGTTGGTGAAGTCATAGAGATCGGTCTCGATCCAGCCCGATCCCGACGGCGTCAACTGATAGACCGATCCAAACAGGTCGTGGCCACCGTTGAACGTGGTGCCATAAAGATCGCCGGCGTGGTTCATGGTCAAACCACTACCCGGATAACCGTACGGGTGGTACATAACGACCAAATCCCAATTTCTCGAGGCATTCAATTGGTAGATGATCCCGCCATTGTGCAAACCACCGCTGCTGGTGGCGCCGTCCATATTGCCATTATGGTCGAAGATCACGGCCCCCACCGGTCCAGCGCCGTCCGCGCCGGTAAAACGATGCAGCACCGTCTCCACCCAGGGACTAGATCCACTCAGGTCGTCCGCTGCCGAAGGCCGCAGCTTGAAGGCTGTTCCGCAGCCGATGCCATCACAGGTCCCGCCGCCGTAGTAGGTGGTGCTATACAGGCTGCCGTCCGGGCCAAACACCACATAGGCAATTTCCGGATTCGCGCCGTCATTGCCGCCCAAAAAGCTATAGAGTGGCGTCAGCGCCCAGCCTGAGCTGGTGTTGGTGAGCCGGTATACCAGGCCACAACCGTTCGTCCCGCAGTTTCCGCCGGTGTTGCCGCCGTAGTTCGCGGTGCCGTAGAAACTCCCCGCACCATCGTAGGTGAGGCCCGCCATGGGCATGGCTCCGTTGGCGCCGCCCGTGAAGTCGTAGATGACCGAATACGTCTGCGCCTGCGCCGCTTGCGTCGTGACAGCCGCGAGGGTCAGCACCATCGCCAGCGCCGCAGCCGCGTACCCGCAAAGAAGTCTCGAGTGCCGTTCCAGAGCTTTCATACCCCACTCCTTACTGAGAACTCTATTGCAAAGGAGGCCGTCTATACAACTCCCACGATCAGACAGGATGTTCTTATGTCTTCTTCATCTGGCCACTGGGCACTGCCTTACGGCGTAATCTCCCACACCGTGCCGCAGCCGATATCGCAAACGGTAAAGAAGCCCCCTCCATCCGACGCCGTGCCATAGATGTTCCCGTTGCTGTCCAAGGTGACGCCACCCAGGGGCTGCGCCCCGTCTCCGTCGCCAAAGCTGAAGCTGTGCAGTACGGTTTCAGTCCAAACGCCGTTGGACGGAGTCAACTTGAAAACGCTCCCCGACCCATTCGCGCCACCCTGTGTGGTGGCGCCATACAGATTTCCGGCGGTGTCGAACACCACCCCGGCATAAGGACCATCATCGGCGAAGCTATGCAGCAAATTGTAAGTCCAGCTTCCGGGGTGAGACAGCTCGAATACGGTTCCGCCGTTGGTTGCGCCACCTGCGATGCTCGTGCCGTAAAGATTGCCCTCCTGGTCCGAGATCAGAGTGTCATACGGCACCGCGCCGTCAGCTCCCTGAAACGTGTGGAGTATCGTCTCCGTCCAGCCGCTGCCGGAGGGCGTCAGCTGGTAGATGATTCCTATACCGGTTGGCCCACCGTTCGCCGTAGTTCCGTACAGATTCCCCGCCCGATCAAAGATAAGCCCGCCGGCAGGAAGTTGGCCGTCAGCGCCCGCAACAAAGTTGTGAATGATGCTCTCTGTCCAGCCGCCGCCGGACGGAGTCAGCTTGTATACCGCTCCGCAGCCCGCGCCGAAGTCGCAACCTCCATTACCGCCATACGCCGTCGTCCCATACATATTGCCTGCCTGATCAAAGAGGACTCCACTGTAGGGATTCCCGCCATCGGGGGGACCCTGGAAGCGATAGAGCACCGTCTCCGTCCAGGGACACAGGAAGGACTTGCATACCGAAGCCGGTGGTTGCAGCTTGAAAACTGTGCCGCAGCCGCCGCCTTCATTGCAGTCTCCTTGTCCTCCGTCCAAAGCGGTGCCGTAGAGATTGCCGTCCGGTCCGAACGTTACCGGGCCGTAAAGAACATCTCCACCGTTCACCGGATAAGAGAAATCATGCAACGGACTGAGCACCCCGCCTGAGGCGGATAGCGCCAGCTTGAAGACCGAACCATAGCCGCCGCTGGTTGTGCCATAGAATCTTCCTTCGCCGCCCATGACGAGGCTGGCAACGGGGTTGGCGCCGTCGCCCTGGCCAGTGAAAGTGTGCAGCACCCGGAAGGTCTGCGCTGGGACGGCGACGACCGTCAGCAGCACGAGCAACAGCCCGGCGATTACCGCCAGCCCAACGGCTACCGAACTCGAATATTTTTCTGAGCGCGACATGACCATCTCCTCCACAAACTGATCGACATTTTCCAGAAGCCTTCGCACGTACGCTTTGTGTCAGGGCACGGCTTCACAAGCTGCCGAGAAAGCCGAAAGCCTTGTAATCAGGGCACGGCTCCAGAGGCCGCTGAAAAAGTCCGCTTCTGAAAGCCCTGTAACAGGGCACGGCTTCAGAGGCCGCTGAAAGAGTCTGCTTCTGAAAGCCTTGTGTCAGGGCACGACTTCAGTCGTGCCGAAAAGCCCTTTATTTTTCTTCCCGAGCCGGCTTTAGCCGGCGGCATATGACTAACAAACTGCACCTTTTTCAGCAGCCTCTTCAGTCGTGCCGAAAGCTGCTGCAAACCGTGGGCTTTAGAAACTGTGTCGCAATCCGGTGTCGCCGCTCTGCGGCTCGCATTTCTTCCCACTTCGAGCGTGGGCTTACGCCCACGCCTAACCCATCTCGCCGCTGCGCGGCTGTTTTGATACCTATTTCCGCCGTTTATTCCACCCCAAAATTTCTTCGTCACTCGCGACACCAGTCTCTTTAGCCCTTGCGGTACCTCGCCCTCCGCCGCCGCGGGATTCATGAGATGAGTACTTAACTCCCACGTTGTGGGACACGTCACCTGCCGCACAACTAACCACTATTCTTACGGCGTGATCTCCCACACAATGCCGTGCCCATACGCTCCGCCATTTGACGCAGTGCCATAGAGATTGCCGTTAGCGTCGAGGGTCACGCCGCCATAAGGAAACCAGGCAACGTCGAATGCGAAATTATGAAGATCGGTCAGCGTCCAAGCCCCGTTGGATTGGCTAAGCTTGAAAACCATTCCAGCATCTTCCAGGCCGTCGCCGAATGTGGCGCCGTAAAGATTACCCGCGGCATCCAGGGTGAGGGACTCGACAGGACCGCTGCCATTGCTGCCACTGAAGCTGTAAAGGACCTGGTACGTCCAGCCACCGCTGGAGGGCGACAGTTCGTAGACCAGGCCACCGTTGTTGACACCTCCGACATAAGTAGCACCATACAGATTGCCTGCCTGGTCCATCACCAGTCCGGCATATACCAAGCCTCCATCGCTTCCTCCGCCAAACGTGTGGAGAATGGTCTCTAGCCACCCATTTTGACTGGGGCTCAGCTCGTAAACTACCCCGTCGCCATTGCCGTTAAAGCCTCCCTCGCTGGCCGTGCCGTAAATATTGCCGGCACTATCCATCACAATGCCGGACTCAGGCTGCTCGCCGCTTGAGCCGAAGCTGAAGTTGTAGAGCACGCTCTCGGTCCAATCGCCGCCGGAAGGGGTCAGTTCATACACGATACCGAAGCCGCCTGTGCCGCCAAATTCGGCGGTGCCATACAGATTTCCGGCGTGGTCGAAAGTCAACGCGCCATAGGCTGGCTGGTCTCCATCGGTGGGCGGACCAACGAAGGCGTGCAGCACGGTCTCCCGCCACGGAGTCAGTACGGAAGGAGGCGCCGTTGCCGGAGGTCCGACCCGGTACACCACGCCGCAGCCTCCCTCGTCGCAGTAAGCGCCTTGGTTGTATCCGCCGCCAGCGGTCGTGCCGTACAGATTGCCGTCCGGGCCAAACGTCACCGGGCTGTCAGGCGTGTGTCCGTCATATCCTCCCTGAAAACTGTAGAGCGGCGTCAATATCCAGCCGGAGCCCGCGTGCGCCAGCTTGAAAACCGTGCCGTCGCTGGTCGTCCCGTACAGATTGCCGGCTCGGTCGAGGGTGAGTGTGGCGCTGGGGTACCCACCGTCTCCTCCTCCAGTGAAGTTGTGAATCACCTGGTAGGTTTGCGCGTGCGCTTCCGTGGCAATGACGATCAACAAAGTTGCGATGGCCACCGCCGCGAGGATCATCCACAAGTCCACACTGACGGTCCACTTCCGGTATTGTTCTGGGCGTTGCATGGCGGTTCCTCCTCCGACACTGCTGCGACCCACAAATAGACGCTGTGCTATACCCTATTTCCTCCCTCGCTGGCCCTAAGTCAAATTAATTCCACATTACGGTGTAACCTATTGCAGACAATGAAATAAACGTTTGCGGGTCGTTGCCTTTTGACGAAACTGTGATAACATTCGTGCCCATCATGGCTCCCGCAATGCCTGCCAGCCCTTGGATTCCTCCGGACGCTCCGCAGGAAAGGAGCCTGCCCACGCTTCCGGTGATGCGCTTCGGACCCTACGAGCTTGACCTGGAGTCCGGAGACCTCCGCAAGTTCGGCTACCGCATCAAGCTACAGCCAAAATCCTTCCTGGTGCTTCGGGCCCTGCTACAGGCTCCCGGCGAGATGGTTACCCGCGAGGAACTGAGAGCGCAGTTGTGGCCGGAAAACACCTTTGTGGAGTTCGAGTCCAGTCTCAACGTTGCCGTCAGGCGATTGCGCGAGGCGCTGAACGACGAGGCGCAAGGCCCCTCCTACATTGAAACCGTGCCTAAGCATGGCTACCGCTTTATCGGAGTGCTGGAGCCGCCCGCCGCTACCGCCTCGCCCTATCTGGTACCCGCGCTGGTCCACCAAGCTGCCGACTCCGCATCCGCCCTCGATTTGACCGCTCATATGGCTGCCGGGCGTCCAAACCGTCCCGCCCAGAAGTTGGTGGAAGCTGCTGCTGCCGGCCTTGGCGGTGCTGATCATCGCGGTGGCGATGGGGCATTTCTGGTGGAAGCGCAGCCTGGCGGTTGCGCCTGTCGCTTCCTCCATTGCGGTGTTGCCCTTTGCCGACATGAGTCCGGAGAAGAACCAGCAATACTTCTCCGACGGACTGGCCGAGGAGCTGCTCAATCATCTGGCCAAGACGCCGGGATTGCGCGTGGCCGCGCGCACGTCGTCTTTCCAGTTCCGCGACAAGAGCGCCGATCTGCGGGCCATCGGGAAGAAACTGGATGTGGCAACCATCCTGGAAGGCAGCGTCCGCAAGGAAGGCAAGCGCGTGCGGATCTCCGCCGAGCTGGTGAAGGCAGAGGATGGTTTTCAGCTTTGGTCGGGCACCTATGATCGCGACCTGAACGACGTTTTCGCGGTGCAGGACGATATTGCCCGCGCCATCACCGGCGAACTCAAATTGCGCTTGCTCAATGCCGGCAGCGGCCGCGTCCCACAGCGTGGGATAAGCCCCGAGGCCTATAACGCGTACTTGCAGGGGCGATACTTCTACGAGCGCCGCACCCACGATGACCTCAGCCGCGCCTACGATTATTTCCAGCAGGCGGTGAAGCTCGATCCGAATTATGCGCGTGGCTGGTCGGCGCTGGCCTGGGTGCTGATTACGCGCGGCGAGGGCGCCGAGGGTTCTACCTTCGAACAAGGTTATCGCGACGGCCGGGCAGCTGCGGAAAGAGCGCTGCAACTTGGACCCTGGTTTGGCCGAGGCGCATGCCGCCATTGGCCGCATCAAGCGCGGTTATGAGTGGGACTGGGCGGGCGCGGATGCTGCCTTCCAGAAAGCGCTGGCGCTGGAGCCGCAAAATTCCGTGGTGCTGCTGGGAGCATCCAGTTTGCAGGCCAGTCTCGGCCATTTTGATGAGGCGGTTGCACTGAATCGCCGGGCGGTGGAAATCGATCCTCTCAGCGTGATGGCGCACGTCGCCCTGGGAATGCATGCCTACTACGCGGGCCAGCAGGAGTTGGCCATTGACGCCTATCAGAAGGCGCTGGCCATCAGTCCCGAAGGCCCCGAGGCGCACTATCTATTGGGATTGGTTTATCTGGAACAGGGAAAGCCGCAGCAGGCGCTGGCGGAATTCGAAAAGAACCGCCCCAATAGCGAGCGCTCCGTTGGGCCAAGCCCTGGCTTACAGTGCGACTGGGTAAAAAGAAGGAAGCGGACGCAGCCTTGCAGCAGCTTATCGACGACTACCGCGAGCAGGCCGCCTATCAGATCGCCGAAGTCTATGCCTTTCGCGGAGAAGCCGACCACGCCTTCGAGTGGCTGGGAATTGCCCGCGCTCATAAAGATGCCGGACTGGCAGGCATCAAGGGCGACCCGCTGCTCAAGAACATTTATCACGATCCACGCTTATGGGACGTTCCTGCGGAAGATGGGATTGCCGGCCTAGAGGTTCGCAGCAAAAGCGAGGCAAAGCAGATCCCTCGCTGCGCTCGTGATGACAGCTTCCTTGAAGGGGCGCGGCTTCAGCCGCGCCGAGCAACGCCATCTTGACGGCTGGCTTTAGCCACTGAGGAAACTCGAGCTTCAGCAGACGCTTAATAGAAACGAATTCTTTCGGCGGCTAAAAGCCGGCGGGGTTTGACCGCTTTACGGCGCGCCTAAAGCCGCGCCCCTTCCAGGAGGATGTTGGACAACTCACTTGACATCCGCGGTGATCGCAAACATACTGGCGCGGATTCGACTTGAAAGGTGATCCAGCGGTGATCGCATGAAGAAGCCAGCCAGGAAAAAGTCTGCGGGCAAGAAAGTCCCCACCAAGAAAAAGAGTCGCCGCGCGTCCGGCGAAACGTGCCGGGGTGAAGAAGGCGAGCGCGCCATCCAAGTCCAAGAAGGCTTCCGCCTCGAAGGCTTCCGCAGCGAAGGCTTCGCCGCCAAAGATTTCCGCAGCGCCAACGGACGAAGGCAAGCTCAGCTTCAACCACGCCATGATCTACGTGAAAGACGTGGAGCGCGGGATCAACTTCTATCGCGGCTGGCTGGGATTCAAGCTGATCGAGGATTTTCGTTACGAGGGCAGGCCAGTCTATGCGCGACTGCGCGCCCCGGGCGGCGATGGCACCATCGCCCTGCACCAGGCTGGCCCGGGCGCTTCGGTCAGCAGCGAGGGGTGCGGCTGTACTTCGAAGTCAGCGATCTCGATGGCTTCTGCCGCGGTCTGCAAAAGCGCGGCTTCTACTTCACCCAGTTGCCCACCATGATGCCGTGGGGCTGGCGCCACGCTTATCTCAACGATCCCGAGGGGCATGAGATCAGCCTGTACTGGGCCGGCGAAAACCGCATGAAGAAGACGGTGATGAAGGCCGCGCGCGAAGCCGGCACAGCATGATGCCGGTCCAGGATTCCGCATCTGTTCGCATAAGAAACGGAGCACCGGGCTGACGGCGCTCCGTTCGCCTTTCGGGACACGCTACAGGACAGCAACACAGCATCAACCACGTGGACCACGCCGTTCGACTGATACACGTTGGCCATCGTCACCATCGACATGCCGCCACATTTTCATCGGCTTAGAACACCATGCTTGCCCTGCATGGAGGCGGTAAGCGTTTCCCCGTTTGCCGTCTTGAGCGTGGCTTTTCCGCCGCCCTCCTTGATCTGCTTCATCAGATCGGCGGCGTTGATCCTGCCTGGTACCACGTGATAGGTCGGGACCTTCACCAGTTGGTCTTTGTTCTCAGGCTTCAGCAGCATCTCAACTGTGCCTGCCGGCAGCTTGGCGAAGGCGTCGTTGGTGGGCGCAAATACAGTGAATGGTCCGGGGCTCTCCAGCGTCTGCACCAGATCGGCTAGCTTTCACCGCGGCCACCAGGGTGGTTAGATTGTCGGCGGTCGAGGCATTCTGAACGATGTTCTTGCTGGGATACATAGGCGCGCCGCCTACCACCGGATCGTTGGAGCCCGGCGCCGCCAGGGCTGTGAAGGCCATCATCATTACAAACAGCACTACCAGAATCTGCTTCTTCATTTCCTCATCCTCTGAGCGCAATGGATTTTGAATTTTGCTCGCTCAGTGGGATTACGTGCCGAAAGCCAGAACAGATTTAACCGCAGCAGCAGGAATTAATGCCATAAATCCGGCAGACGGGCTGCGCTTGAGTTGACCCGGCTGCGCACGCGGCCTACCATAACCGCCAGCGGGACCGAGGTCTTCGGACATGGTCGGCGAGACAGTCTCCCACTATCACATCGTGGGGAAACTCGGCGGTGGTGGCATGGGGTTGGTCTATGACGCGGAAGACATGCGTCTGGGCCGCCACGTCGCCCTCAAATTCATTCCTGAAAATCTGGTCAACGACCGCAAAGCGCTGGAGCGCTTCGAGCGCGAAGCCAGAGCCGCCTCGCAGTTAAACCATCCCGGCATCTGCACCATCTACGACATCGAAGACATGAACGGCCAGCCCTTCATCGTGATGGAGAAGCTGGAGGGCATGAGCCTGAAGGACCGGCTGCGCGGCAAGCCGATGGACATCGAAGAGATGCTCGGACATCGCCATCCAGGTAAGCCGATGCGCTGGCCGCCTGCCACGCCAAAGGGATCATTCATCGCGACATCAAGCCGGCGAACATCTTTATTACCCAGACTGGGCAGGTCAAGATCCTGGACTTCGGACTGGTCAAGTTGTCGCGCGATCTGTGGAGCGGCGAGCCCGTAAACGAAGATCTGTCGGAGGCCGGAGACATCTTCGGTACCGCGGTTTATATGTCGCCGGAGCAGGCGCGCGGCGAAGAGCTGGATGCCCGCAGCGATCTGTTTTCGCTCGGCGTGGTGCTCTACCAGATGGCTACCGGCCAGAAACCATTTGCCGGCGCCAACTCGGTGGTTACGTCTGGAGGCGGTCCTCACCAAGAAGCCGGTCCCTCCGCTGAAGCTGAATCCCAAGCTCCCGCCCGATCTGGAGGGAATCATCGGCCACGCGATGGAGAAGAACCGCGCCAATCGCTATCCCGACGCGCTGACCCTGAAGGCCGATCTGGTGGCCCTGAAGCGAGAGACCGACCCCAATCTGACCGCCAGCGGCCGCATGCGATCTCCCTTCCCCTATCGCATCGCGACCAGCACCTTCCAGACCACGAGCCGCTGGCAGACCTATCTTCTGCTGGCGGTCAGCGCGGTGCTGGTCATGGTGCTCACGCTGGCCGGACTGTGGTGGTTCAAGCATCGTTCGGGGGCGACCGGCGCCAGGAACACCATCGCTGTGCTCCCGCTGCAAAATGTGAATGGCGACATCAGCGTGGACTTTCTGCGCTTCGCGCTGGCCGACGAGATCGCCAAAGTTCTCACCTATTCGCGCACGTTGGACGTGCGTCCTTCTTCCCTGACCCAGAAATACGCCGCCAACGACCCCGATCCGCAGAAAGTTGGACGGGAGCTGCGCGTTGCCACAGTGCTGACCGGACACTTCCTGAAACAAGGCGACAACCTGATGGTCACGCTGGAAGCGATTGACGTGCGCGACAACCGCTTGCTGTGGCAGTCCAGCTTTACCGCCCCGGCGCAGGACCTGATCGCTTTGCAATCCAACATGGCCGCGCAGATACGCCAGGGTCTGCTGCCAACTGCTGGGCGTTACGGGCGGCAACGGTTGCCACCGGCAGCCGTCCCAAGAACCCCGAGGCCTACGATCTCTACTTGCACGCCCTGGCGCTGCCTCACGATCCCGGACCGAATAAAGATGCGATCGCGGTATTGCAGCAAGTGGTGCGGATGGATCCGGACTACGCTCCGGCATGGGAGGAATTGGGACTGCGCGCCTACTGGGACACCACCTACTCCGACGGCGGAGAGGCCGATGTTCCAGCTTTCCAACACCGCTTGCGAGCGGGCGCTGGCGCTGGATCCCAATCTCACGATTGCTGCCGGCCAGTTGATCACCAACCGGGTGGAGCGCGGCGAACTGGGCAAAGCCTACGAGGCTGCGCAGGCGCTGGTAAAACGGCGCCCGGAGAGCGCGCAGGCCCACTTCGTGTTGAGCTACGTCTACCGCTACGCCGGGATGCTGGAGGAAGCTACCCGAGCGAATGCAATACGGCGATCGGGCTCGATCCGGCCAATTACATTTTCCGCTCCTGCGCCTGGGCCTTCATGGAGCTGGGCAAGACCGGATCGCGCCGCGGACTTCATCCGCCTGGACGCCGGCTCGGAGTGGGCGGCCTACGTTACGCCCTCGCTGCTGTTGCGCGAAGGCAAGATTGCGGAAGCGCGTGAAGCGGTGAAGCGCATGCCAACGGCGCCGCGCTACCATCGCGATTTGCTGGAATCATGTCTGGGACTGCGCCCGGAGGCCGAACTGGACCGCATCGCCCACGAGTCCGAGACCAGCTTCCCTGCCGATCCCGATCCCGAGACCTGGTACTACGAAGGCGCCCTGTTCGCTTACTGCGGAAAAACGCAGGCTGCCGTCCATCTGTTGCAGAGCGCTATCCAGAATAATTATTGTTCCTACTCCAACCTGCTCACCGATCCTCTGCTGGCCAAGTTTCGCGCCGACCCGGCCATCGATAAGCTGTTGACCTCAGCTCGCGAATGCCAGGAAGCGGTGCGACAAGCGGCCGCCGGACAGGGAAAATAGCTGGCCCGCCGACATAGACCTAACCAAACGCAGCGTGAGTCATAGAGCGCCCGAGCCACTACGAGGTTGGCTGGGAAGCGCGACGCCATGCGATGATATGGAATCAACTCTCCCATGACGTCAGCCATCAATCCGCAAATCGATTCCGGCACGTCGCCTACGCTGGTTTACGATGGCGCCTGCGGCTTCTGTAGCCGGTCGGTGCGCTTCATTTTGCGCCACGAGCGAAGGCACGATCTGTTGTTTGTAACTCGCGATTCGGAGATGGGCCAGCAGCTACGTCGCACCTATGGAATGGAATCGATAGAGTCAATGTTGTGGATCGAGGATGGTCGCGCCTTCGCCCAATCTAACGCGGTAATAAAAGCTGCGGGTTATGTGGGCGGCGGGTGGTCTCAACTGGCAGTTCTTGCCTCGTTTTTACCGTCCGGTATTCTAAACGGCATTTACAAGGTCATCGCTAAGTATCGTCGCCGTCTCTCCACGAATCTGACCGCCTGCCCGCTTCCCAGCCCTGAACAGCGGCGTCGTTTCCTGGCCTGACAATGGCAATCAGTCGAGGTTGCGCGGCTCCTTACCATTGCGGTCGATAGTCTCCATTTGCGGGGGAAATCAGGCCATTACACTTGCGACTTCGGGCTTCGTAAAGCGGTTGCATCCTGGCCGTTTCCAGCCCGCGGAGAAGCCTTCGTCATGCTATAATTACAAGTGCTCCCCAGCGGACAATCTCCTGATTTTGCAATGACTTGCGCGCAGTTTGGCGAGTCGCGAAATGACATTCGCGATACCTAACCTGCGGCTGAAAATGGGAGCCTAACGTGGCCTCCCACTCATTCGAAAGCAGCGAATGAATGGGGCACCCGTTCGTTATCGAAACATGAGTTTTAGGAAGGAGCGGGCTCGAAGCTAGTAGCTCGAAGCTCGCAGCTAACATGGCAGACGATCCGAATCAGCAACTACCGCTCGACAACGTCGTCCCCGGCGGCCAACATGCAGCCCGTCAATATTGAAGACGAGATGCGGCGCTCGTATCTCGACTACTCGATGTCGGTGATCATCGGGCGCGCACTGCCCGACATTCGCGATGGCTTGAAGCCGGTACACCGCCGCATTCTTTACGCCATGCACGACATGGGCGTGCTGCACAATCGCAAGCACATGAAGTGCGCCGGCGTCGTCGGCGAATGTTTGAAGAAGTATCACCCGCATGGCGACAGCGCGGTCTACGACGCCATGGTGCGCCTGGCGCAGCCCTGGAGCCTGCGCTATCCGCTGATCGATGGGCAAGGCAACTTCGGCTCAGTCGATGGCGATCCGCCCGCGGCCTACCGGTACACCGAGTCGCGCCTTACGGAGATTGCCGAGGAGTTGCTGGCCGATATCGATAAAGACACCGTCGACTTCGTCGCCAACTTTGACGACACGACGGTCGAGCCGGTCGTGCTGCCAACGCGAATTCCCAATCTGCTGGTCAACGGTTCGAACGGCATTGCGGTCGGCATGGCCACCAACATTCCACCGCACAATCTGACGGAGATCGTGGATGGCGCGATCACGCTGGTGAACAATCCCCAGGCGACGCTGGCCGACATCCTGAAGTTCGTGCAGGGCCCCGACTTCCCCACCGGCGGCTTCATTCACGGCCGCAGCGGCATCATGGAAGCCTATCGCACCGGGCGCGGCCGCTTCATCATGCGCGCCAAGGCGGCCATCGAGCACGTCACCAAAGACAAAGACGCGATCATCGTCACCGAGATTCCCTACCAGGTCAATAAGGCGAACATGATCAAACACATCGCCGAACTGGTAAACAACAAGGTCATCGACGAGATCAGCGACGTGCGTGACGAGAGCGATCGCGACGGCATGAGGATCGTCATCGAGCTGAAGCGCGGCTGCGAGCCGCAGATCGTGCTCAACCAGCTTTTCAAGCACACCTCAATGCAGGAAAGCTTCAGCATGATCTTCCTGGCCGTGGTCAATAACCAGCCCAAGGAAATGGGACTGGTGCAGGCCATCCAGCACTTTGTCGATCATCGCATCGACGTGGTGCGGCGCCGCACGGCCTATCTGCTGATGAAGGCGCGCGAGCGCGAACACGTTCTGGAGGGCTACCAGGTTGCACTGGACCGCGTCGACGACGTGATCCGCATCATTCGCGGCAGCGAGAACCGCGCCGATGCCCGCACCAACCTGGTCGACTACTTCACCGGCAAGACGGTCAGCGTCTCGGAAGGAAAGTCGGCGAAGACGGCGACGCTCAAGGGCGTTTCGCCGACGACGCTCACGACACCGTTTGACACGTTGCAAGCCGATGCCATCCTGGAATTGCAATTACATCGCCTGACCCGACTGTCGATCGACGAAATCGTGAAGGAACTGGCCGAGGTCCGCGGACGCATTGCCGAGTACGAAGCGATTCTGGGCAGCGAGAAGAAGCTGCGCAGCGTCATCGTCAAGGAACTGGAAGAGGTCAAGAAAAAGTACGGCGACGAGCGTCGCACGCAGATTCAGGACGAAGCTGCCGAGATCAATCTGGAAGACCTGATTGCCGATGAGCAGGTTGCGGTGACGGTGAGCCACTCCGGCTATCTGAAGCGCACGCCGATTTCGACCTATCGCCAGCAACGGCGCGGCGGCACCGGCCGCAAAGGCATGAGCACGCGCGAGGAGGATTTCGTCGAACATCTGTTCGTCGCTTCCACGCACGATTACATTCTGGTCTTCACCAACAAGGGACGGGTTTACTGCCTGAAGGTGTATGAGGTGCCGGAACTGAGCGCCGCCGGGCAAGGGCAAAGCCATCGCCAACCTGGTGGCGTTGCAGCCGGGCGAGAGCGTGCGCGCCTGGCTTGCGGTGCCGGATTTGGAAGAAGAGGGTAAGTACGTATTCTTTGCAACCCGCAACGCGACGGTGAAGAAGATGCCACTCAATGAGTTCAGCAGCATCCGATCCACGCGGCTTCAATGCCATCCCGCATCGAGAGTGAGGATGAACTGGTGGCCGCCAGCCGCACGGACGGCAATCAGATTATCTTCCTGGCGACGCACGATGGCCGGGCGATTCGATTCGACGAAAGCAAGGTGCGGAGCATGGGAAGAGCAGCGCACGGGGTGCGCGGCATGACGCTCGGCCGGGGTGACTACATCGTCGGCATGGCGGTCACGCCGAAGGAGCGCAAGAAGGCGAAAGGAACGCGGAAGGACCAGGAAGCGAGCCTGATTCTCTCGGTCACCGAGCAAGGCTATGGCAAGCGCACGGATGTAGATGAGTACCGGCTTACCTCGCGCGGCGGCAAAGGCGTCATCAACGTGAAGACCACGGCGCGCAACGGCAAGGTGGTCTCTATCATGCTGGTGAACGAGCAGTCGGAGGTGATGGTGATCAGCCAGTTCGGCAAGATCATCCGCATCGACAGCAAGAACATTCGCGAATGCGGACGCTCGTCGCAGGGCGTGCGCCTGCTGCATCTGGAGGAAGGCGATCGCCTGGCCGCAGCGTCGGTCATCCCGCCGGAAGACGTGGTGGAGAACGGCGATGGCGAGAGCGGAGTGCTGGTGCAATAGGCGCGGCGTATGTGAGGTGCGTCGGCTACAATAGGGCTGGAGCACCTGAAGTATGAAGACCTTTGCAGCCGCGGACGCAAGCAGGCAACTCGGATCGATCCTCGACGCGGTGCAGCACGAACCTATCGTCATCCGCCAGGAAGATCGGGACGTTGCGGTCGTGCTGTCGATGTCGGAGTATGAACGCCTCCGAACGGGTAATGGGCGGGCCTTCCTGGACCTCAGAAACGAGGTTGCTGCCCAAGCTGCGGCAAACGGGCTGACTGAGAAAGAGCTCGCCGCTTTGCTGACCCGCGATGAAGTCTGAGCGGGTTGTCTTCGATACTAACGTTCTGATCAGCGGACTTCTGTCAAAGACTCGACTCCGGCCCAAGCGCTGGAGGTCGCCATTCATCGCGATGAGATAGTTGCCACTACTGCGACGCTTGGCGAGTTGATGGCCAAGCTGCTCTCCCCGAAATTCGACCGCCATGTGTCACGCGAGTTGCGTGATGCTCTGCTGTCTCGGCTGGCGCCGGTGATGGAAATCGTTGCGCTTGAGTAGCCCGTTCGGGCGTGCCGTGATCCGAAGGACGACAAGTTTCTGGAAGCAGCCGTGAACGGGCGCGCCGACGTCCTGGTCACTGGAGATCGCGACCTGCTGGATTTGCATCCGTTTCGTGGTATCGCAATCCTGACGCCTGCCGAACTACCGTCGCTCGCGGTGGTCATGGAGTCAGCGCCTAAACCACTCACGCAAGACCAACACCGGGTGGGATTCTCACTTGGAGCCATTGCCGGCAGACGGCGGTTCAGCGAATGACGCGCACAGGGATACCAAGCTTGAGCTTGCTCCATGCCTTCTCGGCCGTATAAACAGGGGCCTTCATAGCCATTCCCAGGGCAAGGCAAGCCCGGTCTCCGAGAGAAAGACCAAGCGCCCGGGTCAGTGCCACCAGACTGCCGGCAACCCTCGCATGTTCCTCGCTGAAGGGCACGGCCGCTCGAATAGGACTCATCGCATCCTCCCAGGCATCGTCAGGCGACCATCCCCGGCTGACCAGTTTGGCTTGCACCTCAGCAAGATTGACGGTACTGCAAAGTGCGGCAGCAAGCACCTCCGGCGTAAGTTTTTCTTGTCCCGCCTCTCCATTCACGACCGCGAGAATGGCAGATGCGTCGAGGACGACGTTATTCATTCCTGGCTGCCTCGCGACGTTCCGCCAGAAGCTCGTTCACCAGTGACGTTCCGGGCTTCACATGCTGCCGTGCGCGACGCTGTGCCCGCTGGATGCGGTGCTGTTGGGTGGTTATTCGCAATTCGTCGTCCTGGATGCGAAGTACCACTTCGTCTCCGACTTCGATACCAAGCGCCCTGCGGAACGCAGATGGTATCACCATGCGACCGCTCTCGTTGATTCGCATCCGGACTTCCTGCTCCATGACATTGCCTCTCATGATTGCCAGATAATACATAATATGCCACAACAACGAATAATGGCAACTATTCGTCCTCGAATCACAAGCGATGGAATGGGCGCTCGCTCGCCTACGTCCGCGCGCACCGGAACCAGCTCGACAACGTTGCAGCCGAGGTGGTGCTGGACGAAGGATCAGGGCCCGTCACCGGCTTTACGACGGGCGGCCGCAAGGATGTCGATATTGCGCTCACTCCCATGCTGCAACCGTTGGCCGCCTGGCACGCCGATCAGTTGACCAACGATGCCATGACCGGGACCGACCATTACGACTTCATGATTGAAGGCGTACCCACCTTAGTAGCCAACCAGTCCGAGGCCAATTACCTGGTCAACTACCATGCCACGTCCGATACTTTCGACAAGGTCGATTTCGCGCAGCTCAAGAAGAACGAAGCCGAGGCGGCTGCGCTGATTGTCGAACTGGCCAATGCGCCACAACGGATCGGTCCACCGGCTTACGCGGCCGCAGATCGAAATCACTATCAAAGAGACGCACCTTGACGAGCAGATGAAGGGCTTTGGTCTGTGGGAAGACTGGCAGAACGGGACCCGAGGCAGACAGCAATAGACACGGAACGCGCGCCTGCTTGGGCGGGGACACGCAGGTCCAGGCAGCCGGCAAAATGCGTATAGAAGCAAAACGGCCAGGAATCTTTAATTAGATCCCTGGCCGATTTACTTGAAAAGATTCGCCGCGCCAATCCTGGGCTGTTGATGTTACTGCGTCAGCCGCAAAAGGACCTTTGCCGCAATGTCATTGAATGCGGTGTTCAGGTCAGCCGTGCAGTCGCGCCAGGGACAGCTCGATATCCAAAAGAACTCACCTAGTGGTTGACCCTTGATGTAAGTTGAATAGAGCATGAACTAGGGTCGTTGGCAAGTTGTGCCAGGAAAGCCTGCGTCGTTGAAGTTACGCTGGGACCCAAGCCGATGGTGAAAATATACGTGGGGACGGGGCTCTCCGTACGCATCGCGGCGGCCGTTTGAATAGCACGGTACTGGGTTTCAGCGGTGACATTGGTGCGGGTAAATGTCGCGGAGGTCCCGAGCGCCGGGTCCTGAGGGGTAAATGTGGTTACATTAGTTCCGCTGGAATTCTTGCAAATATCGCCGGCGGCGTCGTACTGGAAGCTTGAGCAGCCGCTGGTGCAATGTGGTCCATACATCTGATATGGCCGGTCTCATTGGTGCAACCGGTACCCGATGAAGCCGGGCTGCAGCTCGGATCCAGAATGTCGACATCGTTCCCGGAGTCGGACCCTCCATAGTTGATAAGCGTCAAATTAGCGGGGTTACCGCCCTTTCCCAGACAATAAATGTTGTCTTGGGAGGCGTTCATCAAGCCGTCAGTGAAATACACCAGAACTTTAATTACGTTCGACCCCGGAATGATCGTAACGCTGTTGTTTTGTGCGTCGGCCATCGACATTGGGGCGCCAGTAGTTGAACTTCCGATTGCCTTGGTGCCGGCTCCGGTGCCAAACGTGCCACCGGTGAAGACCATGGTTGCGACGGCACCTTCAGGGCCGCCAATCGGGCTTTGGAAGCCGGTACCGATGGGAAATCTATCGCGCATTGGAAGAGAAGCTAAGCTCCGCGACTTCGTCGAACGTGTTATCGAACATGTCGACGAACAGCGGGACAGCAAGCTTCCCAGCGCCGTTGCGCCACCATCCGAGAGTCCACGCACATGGAGCCGGAGCGGTCCAGCACGATGGACATGATCAGCTTACCCCGGGTTGCCACGCCAGTGTCAGCTACCGGCACAGCTCCCAATTCGAGAGGTAGCGCATGAAAAAGGTGTTCACGTTAACCGTGGCCGCCACCTGTACCTGCTGTTCGCCGTAGGGATCGGCAGGGAAGGTAATGGTGGGCGTGGGCGCATTGGCGCCGTAGTTAGCGGCAAACATATCGGCGGCCAGGGTCGCAGCGGTCGCCTGGGCTGCCGGAGTGTTGCTCCCCAGGTTCTTCATGCCGGTGAGCACAGCGCCATCCACCGCTGTCCCAAGCTTGGCTTTGGTGACATAGAGGATCCCCGCGTCGATGGCGAATCCCGCGAACAGGATAAGGATGGGCACCACGAGAGCATAAATAATTATGGTTTGCCCACGTTCGTTCTTCACAATGTTGGCATTGCGCATATTCATACCCTCGTTAGTAGTACGCCGCAGAATAAAACTCAGATGGCAACACGTTGTTTCCCAGGAGGTTCGCTATGGGCGTTAATGCGGCTGAATCTATAGTAGAACTCAGTCGCATAAACGGAGGCTCCCGAGCCTTCCGTGGTCAGCGCGTTAACCGCCGCAGTGGGGATGGCAGCATTCCCGGTTGAGCAACCCGTTGTTCCTGAGACGCAGCCTATTTTACTTTTGCACGAAGTTCCAGTGAGCCCGCCAGCCGGTAGACTGGGCGACGACCTGAGGAGTTCCGGTGCCCATGTTCTAACCTGTGTGATGATGACGCATCCGTTGGAGCTCATGTGCAAGTCATTTCCGGCGTCGTTCATCACGGTTGTTACTGCTTGCGACAAGTTGTTGGTTCAGTACGGGAAGCCAGGCTGGAACCCTCTCCAACGAGGTTCTTCATTACCTGAACGTCGTAGATGGCTCGTCCGAAATCAATGATCCCAAAGACGAAGACACACAGCATGATCAGCCCGAAGGCCAATTCGACCAGCGCCTGGCCCGACTCTTCCGCTATTCATCTTTGTCGCGATAGTCATCGTACGCCCTCCCTAACTTTGGCTCGGCGGAAACATTTCATTCTTAAAAGAGGAGCTTACCGTTATGGTGTACGCCGCCCCCAAAAAATTTGGCGATCGGCCCGGTGACAAATGCATATGGGTAGGTCACGGTAATGGTGATCAGATCGTCCGGCCCACCAGCGGGATCCGCCGTACCACTAGAGTTGAGACATCCGCTGCCTCCGTCGGCACAGGTTACGCTGACGTCGGTAGCGACATTGCCGCTGTTAATGTGGCCATCCGAGGTGTTTTCGACTTTCGTGAGAATCGAGTTGTACCTCGATTCAGTGCACGTACCCGCACCGCCTATGCATTGCCCGGTGATGGCATACCGTCCTGCCTGCCGAACTGCATTTTGCAGGGTGGACCTTGGTATTGAACAGATTTCCAAACTCGATGGTTCCCATCACCAATAGAAGAAAAATCCCGATGGAGAACGCAACCTCTATCAGCGCTTGACCGGAGTCGTTTCTTTTCGTCATGTGCATTAGAACCTCCTCGCATCGGCCTGGCACTTCTTGCTAGCCTTTGCCGCGTGGGAAAGCCACCACGTCGGCACCGTCGCCAAAACAGCTTCAATCGTCGACTGGGTCAGCAACGGCCGAGAAAACAGCAGCCAGCGCCCCAGCCAAGGACGCCGACAGACCCTAATCGCATTAGGCCGATTCGCTCCAGGGCATCAATACCTTCCAAGGAGCTGGAATAATTCAGGGACCCACATCAGCCACAGAAACGCGCTCTTACAAGTGCCTCGTACGGATTAGGCCTGCGATCAAGAGCGCGGCGGCCAGGAGTTATGATGACTACCACCCTTGTTCTCCATAACCACTTCAGACCGAAAGTGATTCTACCATCGGCCATCACGGATTACTTTACAAGGGACCTGACGTCACCGATTTTATGTCCGCAACCCTAGCAAAGCAAGTGTTTTTCTGCTTGAAAGCAACTATTTTGCCGTGCACTTAGGTTGAAGATCGGCCTGCCACCTCGGTCAATTCCAGTGTGACGGCCGCTTATCTTTTCACTCTTGTATCCTACAAAAGCGCCGACACAAGCTAGCACTATAGCTCTGTTTGAAAGAAGCCGGACGTGGGCGAAGACCTTTTCCGAACGAAAGTCACATCACCACTAGTTACCGGAAAATCCTGCTATTGCTGGATTTCTCTGGGGAATATTTCCCAGTATCGAGGAACATGCATTCCTCATACATTAAAGTGCTATTTACTCTAATATTAAGAGCCTGAAGGTGTTTGCTTGAGAGGACGGCCGAGGGAGGCAATCGATCTGAGCTATCTTGAAGGTATCCTGATTCTAGGGATATTGCCGGAGCATGACGACGTCCTACAACCAGATCGCCGGGCGAAGCGTAGAGCGGCTGGCGGCTCTAAGCGATGGCATCTTCGCGGTGGCCATGACATTGCTGGTCCTGGATTTGCGCGCGCCTGCGGCTGAGGCGGTGCACAGCGAACGTGATCTTTGGCACGCCCTGGTTGTGCTGTCGCCACGGCTGGTCATGTACATGATGAGCTTTATGACCCTGGGGATCTTCTGGGTCGGTCAGCAGACCCAACTGAATCATCTGGCGCGCTCCGACCGGAGCCTGTCGTGGATCCACTTGGCCTTCCTGTTCGTAGTATCCATCACGCCCTTCTCGACGGCGCTGCTGGCGGAGTTTGTCAGGTACCGTCCCGCGCTCCTGGTCTATTGGCTGAACATTGCGCTGTTAGGAACTACGCTGTACTTCAGTTGGGTGTGTGCAGTGGGGGCAGGGCTGGTGAAACCAGATTTGCCGGCGGAGATTCAGGTTGCCATCAAGCGCCGCATCGTGATTGGGCAGTCGTTCTACGCCTTCGGGGCGCTGCTGTGCGTCTTCCTGAATACTTATTGGAGTATCGGGTTCATCGTCCTGGTGCAACTGTATTACGTGATAGCGCCGCGCATTCCGGGACGGCGGCGGACGTGATAAAACGGTACCCGAAGCCTGGCGCTGCGACAAGTCGAATTATGGTTGCTAACAACGACTACAAGTCTGTGGACGAGTACATCTCTGCGCAGCCTGAGGAACTCCGGGATGCACTGAAGCGCGTGCGAAGCACCATCCGCAAGGCGGTGCCTGAAGCCGAGGAAGTGATCTCGTATAAGATGCCCACGTACAAACTGCGGGGCAGCCGCGTGCTCTACTTCGCCGGATGGAAGCAACACTATGCACTCTACGCCGCCACCGATAGCGTCGTCGCCGCGTTCAAGGACGAACTTGCGCCGTATGAGGTCGACAAGGGCACGATCCGCTTCCCGCTTGTCCGCACCGGTACCCGTGAAGCTGATCGAGCGGATCGCTAAGTTTCGCGCAAAGGAAGTGGTCGAGCGCGCGGAGGCGAAGGCGTCCGCACGTAAAAGCGCTAGACCGACTTCATGACACCGGATGCACTAGACCCATTCATTACCGCAGTATCGGGCATCCACCTGGTGGGGCTAGCCTTCTTCTACTCATCTGGCATGGCATTGCCGATGCGCGCGCAAACTACTCCCGATTCACAAGCCTGCAGCGGCAGTACAGTCGATCTGCAGGGAGCGGACTTCGCGCAGAAGTCGCGCGCTTTCCTGTCTGAGTTACAGAACGCCGTCAAGGCAGAAGACAAAGCCAAAGTCGCGGCAATGATTTCTTACCCCTTGCTGGTGATTCACGGCGAGCCGTAAAACGCGGATCAAAACCCAAGCGGAGTTTCTCGGGCCAGTACAGGCGATCTTTGACGCTCACGTTCGCCAGGCGATCGCGCAGCAATCGGCCAAATGCCTGTTCGGCAACTACCAGGGCGCGATGATCGGCGACGGTGAGGTCTGGTTCCGCGAGCAGCAGCCAAACGGAACCATGAAAATCGTTACCGTGAATTCGACCGCGGGCAGCAACAGTTCATAACGCAAAGTCATTTGACGAGTTGCCGTAAGCGGAGGAAAAATTGGAGCGGGATTTGCGCTGCGAGACTTTCGGATCAAGTTAGGGGCGAAGTCCCGCAGCGGCTAAAGCCGCGTTGATATTGCCACCTTAACGGACGGTCTAAAGACCGTCCCCTTCACGGGCTAAACACCGTCCCCTTCAAGGAAACCGGCTGAATCCGGGCTTCCTAAACATTGCAGGAAGGAGTCCAGAATGAATCGGCTAGCGATGGTTCTAACGTTTTCACTACTCGCAATTGCAGTGTGTATTGGGCAAAGCGCAGCGGCGACGCAGCCCGACGGCAGCACCGGCGGCAAAAGCATGCACGGCGTCATTACTGTGAGTCTGGCGAAATCCATCGACTCGAAGAAGCTGAAGGAAGGCGACGAAATCCCACCAAAAACCTTGGGTACGATTCGCACCAGCGACGGAGATTATGGTCCCGAGCGGGTCGATGGTGGTCGGTCACGTGACGCAGGCGACGGCGCGCTCCAAAGGTGACCCTACGGCCTCGCTGGGAATTGCCTTCGATAAGATCCAGGTGCCGGGGGGCAAAGACATGATGATCAAGGGAACGCTGCAAGCGGTCGGCCCCAACCCAAACGACTCTGGTCCGAGCACGGGTGCGGCCGGAGGCAATAACATGCGGCGGGCAACGGTTCAACCGCATCCGCTGGCACCGGGCTTGGGCCGCAACCGGGCAAGGCGGAGGCAAGATGCTGGATCCCCACGCAACCGGCGTGGTCGGAATCAAGAACCTGCAACTCGACAACTCCGTGCTGACCTCGACGGGAAAAGAAGTGAAGCTGGATTCGGGGTCGCAGATGGTGATTAAGATGGAGTAGGCAGGCTCTTACGCCCCAGCCGCCGGCGGCGGAGCGAGATACGCTGCCGGCACTGCATCTAGTTGCAACTCCAAGCCGCCGATGGACTGCGCCGCCAGGTTATAAACCCAGGCCCAGACCGCGCCCATCACGAATCCCAACACGCCATAGAAGACCGGCATCAGCACAGCCAGCACGATGATCCCAACCATTCCGAGCTTCTGATGGCTCGGGGCGAGTGCCGCGCCCGCAATCCCAAACAGAAGGAAACAGAATCCGATGAGAATCCCGATAACAGCCTGCACGACAGCGAGGATCTTGGCGCTGGAAAGCACGTCTATCGAACGCAGACGGAACATGGCTTGACCTCAGGCTTCGTTTTTGTGCTTCTGCAAACATCTTCGCGTTGAACTGCTCGCTTTGGCCCTTGGGAACGCTTAGGGATTTCCATTCCGCGCCCTTCCAGTGCTTGGCAAGGAAGGTGATTTGTCCGGTGTGGTAGGCGCAATGGGAGACGGCGCGGTTGAGCGCCTGCAATACAGAGTGCTTCTGGCCGCGGATGGTGACGCTGCGCTCCAGGTCGTCGGGTTGAAGGGAGTTGATGGTGTCGAAGAGGAGCTGCCAGTTCTGCTCCCACCATTGCAGCAGTTGGTCGCGCGTGGTGTCGGGCGTCATGAGGAATTCCTGATCGCGATTGCGGTCGGGCTTCTCGCCGTCGGTGGTGAGGAAGTTGGTGAAAGCGCGAGCGCAGGTTGCCCGCCATGTGCTTCACGATAATGGCGACGCTGTTGGATTCAGGATCGGGCTGGGCGAAGAATTGCTGGTCGCTGAGTTGGGCGATGGAGTCGTCGGCCAGGCGCTTGTGCCCGCGCAGGCCGCGGAAGACTTCGTCGAGATAATGCAGTGCCGAGATCGGGCATAGCTATTTCCCTGCTGTTGCTCCTCAACAACTGCGCAGTCGTCTCGTGGCTGGTCTTCACATCCCACAACGTCAGAGTCGGGTCAAGGATATGTAAGACTGCAAGCCTTCCGCAATGACACCATCGGCAATTACAAACCAGAATTGATGAAAAGAGCGGGTGGAGAGTTTCACTAAGTCTAGCACTGTGGCCGCGTGGGGAGCGGAGTTGCGCGTGAGTCCGCTGGGAGACGGTCAGGGCCTCTACCATGTGAGCAGCGCGCTGGTGGTGAAGCAATCGCCGGTGAGGCGTCAGCGGCGCCGGAGTGCGGAATCACGAAACCGAGCCCGACGCAAGATATTTTTTTCCGAATTTTTCTTGACATTCTGTTTAAGTAACCGCAATATCTTGTGATAGTACGATTGCTCATGCAACATATGGGCAATGTGTTTGGGCCCACTGAAGATTTTAATTCAAGGGAAACGTTCCAACAAAGGAGGAATGTCCTATGGCAACGAAGAAGAAGGCTACGAAGAAGGCTGCCAAGAAGAAAAAGCGGTAACTGACCCGGCGAGGCTACCAGGCCTCGCTACTTTTTTGCTCAAGCAAGGCCTCTGCGATTCTGTCGCGGAGGCCCTTTCGTTTGCTCCACCAAGCCAACTCTTCCCGCCCGCAGCCGCCTACAACTCCGCCAGCGCCGGTGTGCCAGATGAATAGCGATGGAGCCTTCGCCGACTGCCGACGCCACGCGCTTCACGTTGCCGGAACGGATATCGCCGACCGCAAAGACTCCCGGCAAACTGGTTTCCAGCAGCAGCGGCGGACGCGATAGTGGCCAACCCAATTCCTGCAAGCGTTACCGATCCAGATCGTGGCCGGTAAGGACAAATCCCTTGCTGTCGAGCGCCAGGCATCCCTTCAGCCAGTCGGTGTGCGGGCGTAGCCCCGGTCATGATGAACACATGCCGGATATCGTGGGTCGAAGTTTCCCCGGTCTTCTTGTCCCGCCAGGTGACGCGCTCCAGGTGCTCGCCGCCCT
>CAVWLH010000010.1:0-972294 GCA_963755925.1 uncultured Acidobacteriaceae bacterium
TGGTCCGCAGTCCGGTGTTTTCGGCCGACGAACAAGGCCAAGCGCTTGGAGCGGTGCTCCAGCGCGTCGGCATCGGCGGGCTGGCGGCCAATTTCCTTAGACTTGTCGCCGCGAACCGCCGATTGTTCGCGGTGCGCGATATGATCAAGGGGTTCCGCGAGCTGGTGGCCCAGCACAAGGGCGAAGCGACGGCCCAAGTTACCGTCGCGGAAAACCTCAAGGACGAACATATCGAGGCGCTGCGCGCTGCACTCAAGGAAGTCAGCGGCAAGAACGTCGACCTCGATATCAAGATCGATCCCGCCATTATCGGCGGGCTCGTGGTCAAGCTCGGTAGCCGCATGATCGATACGTCGCTGCGCACCAAGCTCAACGCGATCAAGCACGCCATGAAAGAGGCTCGCTAATGGACATCCGCGCCGCGGAAATTTCCGCAATCCTCAAAGAGCAGATCAAGAATTTCGGCCAGGAAGCCGAAGTGTCGGAAGTCGGCCAGGTGCTGTCGGTCGGCGACGGCATCGCCCGCGTCTACGGCCTGGACAATGTGCAGGCCGGCGAAATGGTCGAATTCGAAAGCGGCGTGCGAGGTATGGCGCTCAATCTCGAAAGCGACAATGTCGGCATCGTGATCTTCGGCTCCGACCGCGAGATTGCCGAAGGCCAGACCGTTAAACGTACGGGCGCCATCGTCGAAGTGCCGATCGGCAAAGGCCTGCTCGGCCGCGTCGTCGACGCGCTCGGCGAACCGATCGACGGCAAGGGACCGATCACGGCCGACAAAAGGGCGCGCGTCGACGTCAAGGCTCCGGGCATCATTCCGCGCAAATCGGTGAACGAGCCGATGGCAACCGGTTTGAAGGCGATTGATGCCCTGATCCCAATCGGCCGCGGCCAGCGCGAATTGATTATCGGCGACCGCCAGACCGGCAAGACGGCAATCGCGCTCGACACCATCCTGAACCAGAAATCGATCAACGCCTCGAATGACGAGAAGATCAAGCTCTACTGCGTCTATGTCGCGATCGGGCAGAAGCGCTCCACCGTCGCCCAATTCGTGAAGGTTTTGGAAGAAAACGGCGCGCTCGATTATTCGATCGTGGTCGCGGCCACCGCTTCCGATCCGGCGCCCATGCAGTTTCTCGCGCCGTTCGCCGGTTGCACCATGGGCGAATACTTCCGCGATAACGGTATGCATGCCGTGATCATTTACGACGACCTGTCCAAACAGGCCGTCGCCTATCGCCAGATGTCGCTGCTGCTGCGGCGGCCGCCGGGCCGCGAAGCCTATCCGGGCGACGTGTTCTATCTGCATTCGCGGCTGCTCGAACGCGCCGCCAAGATGAATGACGAACATAAGGGCGGCTCGCTGACCGCGCTGCCGGTGATCGAAACCCAAGCCAACGACGTGTCGGCCTATATTCCGACCAACGTCATTTCCATCACCGACGGCCAGATCTTTCTGGAGACCGATCTATTTTATCAGGGTATCCGGCCGGCGGTGAACGTCGGTTTGTCGGTGTCGCGCGTCGGCTCGGCGGCGCAGACCAAGGCGATGAAAAAGGTCGCCGGCCGCATCAAGGGCGAGCTGGCGCAATACCGCGAGATGGCGGCATTTGCGCAATTCGGCTCCGACTTGGACGCCACCACGCAGCGGCTCCTCAATCGCGGTTCGCGCCTGACCGAACTCCTCAAGCAGCCGCAATTCTCGCCGCTCACCATGGAGGAGCAGGTCTGCGTGATCTATGCCGGCGTCAACGGCTATCTCGACCCGCTGCCGGTCGATCGTGTCCGCGCCTTCGAGGATGGCCTGCTCGGCCTCTTGCACACTTCGCAAAAGGACATCCTCAGTTCGATCCGCGAACTCGCGCGACCTCGACGATGCGACCGCGGGCAAGTTGAAAGGCGTCGTCGACGCCTACGCCAAGACTTTTGTTTAACGGCAGTTACGCAAGCCCATTGGAGTAGGTCGAGCTTCGCATGCCTTCGCTCAAAGATCTGCGCAATCGCATCGCCGCGACCAAGGCGACGCAGAAGATCACCAAGGCCATGCAGATGGTCGCGGCATCGAAACTGCGGCGCGCTCAGGCCGCCGCCGAAGCCGCGCGCCCTTATGCGAGCCATATGGAGACGGTGCTCGGCAATATCGCGGCCTCAGTCGCCGGCCTCGAGAGCGCACCGCGTCTGTTGCGCGGCACTGGCGGCGACCAGCGACATCTTCTGCTTGTCTGCACCGCCGAACGCGGCCTTTGCGGCCCGTTCAACACGGCGATCGTGCGGCTTGCCCGCGAGCGGGCGAACGCCCTGATGGCCGAGGGCAAGGAGGTCAAGTTCTTTTGCGTTGGACGCAAGGGCTACGATCAATTGCGCCGGCAATATGCCCCGCAAATCGTCGAATTGGTCGATTTGAGATCGGTCCGCGTCCTGCGCTTCGAAAACGCCGAGACCATCGCGCAAAAGATCATCACGCGGTTCAATAATTTCGAATTCGATGTCTGCACGCTGTTCTATTCGCGGTTCCGTTCGGTCATCGCGCAAATCCCGACCGTCCAGCAGATCATCCCTCCGGTGTTCGAAAAGAGCACCGCCGACGCCTTGGGTGGCGCTGTCTATGAATTCGAGCCCGACGAGGAAGACATCCTGCACGAGCTTTTGCCGCGCAATCTTGCTGTGCAGATCCTGCGGGCGCTTTTGGAGAACGCGGCGTCGTTCTACGGCGCGCAGATGTCGGCGATGGACAATGCGACCCGCAATGCGGGTGACATGATTCGCCGGCAAACGCTCACCTACAACCGCACGCGGCAAGCCATGATCACCAAGGAGCTGATCGAGATCATCTCCGGCGCCGAAGCTCTGTAGACGGCATCGGCGCTATAAACCCATTTCGCGAAGAGGCCCATAATGGCGAGCACTGCAGGACACATCACCCAAGTCATCGGCGCGGTCGTCGACGTTCAATTCCACGAAGACCTGCCGCCGATTCTCAATGCGCTGGAGACCTCCAATCAAGGTCAGCGGCTGGTGCTCGAAGTGGCGCAGCAGCTCGGCGAAAATACCGTCCGCACCATCGCCATGGACACCACCGAGGGATTGGTGCGGGGCCAGGAGGTGAAAGATACCGGGGCGCCGATTTCGGTCCCGGTCGGCGCCGGATTGCTCGGCCGCATCATCAATGTTATCGGCGAGCCGGTCGACGAGGCGGGCCCGGTCAAGGGCGAAGCCAAGCGCGCGATCCATCAGGAGGCGCCGGCCTACACCGATCAATCGACCGAGGCGGCAATTCTGGTGACCGGCATCAAAGTCGTCGACCTGCTGGCGCCTTACGCCAAGGGCGGCAAGATCGGCCTGTTCGGCGGCGCCGGCGTCGGCAAGACCGTCTTGATCATGGAACTGATCAACAACGTCGCCAAGGCGCATGGTGGTTACTCGGTGTTCGCCGGGGTGGGCGAGCGCACCCGCGAGGGCAACGACCTCTATCACGAGATGATCGAATCCAAGGTCAACAAGGATCCGAAAGAGGGATCGGTCGAAGGCTCGAAATGCGCGCTGGTCTACGGTCAGATGAACGAACCGCCGGGAGCGCGGGCCCGTGTCGGCCTCACCGGCCTGACGGTCGCTGAATATTTCCGAGATCAGGGCCAGGACGTGCTGTTCTTCGTCGACAACATCTTCCGCTTTACGCAAGCCGGCTCGGAAGTGTCGGCCTTGCTCGGCCGCATTCCCTCCGCCGTCGGCTATCAGCCGACATTGGCGACCGACATGGGCGCGCTGCAGGAGCGCATCACCACGACGACCAAGGGCTCGGTCACCTCGGTGCAAGCCATCTACGTTCCGGCCGACGACCTGACCGATCCGGCGCCGGCGACGTCGTTCGCTCATCTCGACGCCACCACGGTGCTTTCGCGCGACATCGCCGCCAAGGGTATTTATCCCGCGGTCGATCCGCTCAATTCGACGTCGCGCATGCTGTCGCCGATGATCGTCGGCGAAGAGCATTACCAGGTCGCTCGGCGCGTGCAGCAAGTGCTGCAGCGCTACAAGGCGCTCCAAGACATCATCGCCATCCTCGGCATGGACGAGCTGTCGGAAGAGGACAAGCTCACCGTGGCGCGGGCGCGCAAAATCGAGCGCTTCCTGTCGCAGCCGTTCCACGTCGCGGAAGTATTCACCGGTTCGCCCGGCAAGCTCGTCGACCTGCAGGACACCATCGCCGGTTTCAAGGGTTTGGTCGAAGGCAAGTACGACCACCTGCCCGAAGCCGCTTTCTATATGGTGGGCACCATCGAAGAGGCGGTCGAAAAGGGCAAGAAACTGGCCGAGGCGGCGTAAGCCGGCGCAGCATCATGGCCGCTTTGCATTTCGAATTCGTCTCGCCCGAAAGCGTGTTGTTTTCGGGCGACGTCGATCAGGTGGATTTGCCCGGCAGCGAGGGCGACATGGGCATTCTGCCCGGTCACGCGCCGCTGGTCACGACGTTACGGCCGGGCATCGTGACCATCTTCCGTGGCGGGCAGCGCGAGCCGGTGGTCGTGATCGGCGGCTTTGCCGAAGTGAGCCCGGCCGGATTGACGGTGCTGGCCGATCAAGCGGTGGCCCGGGCCGATTTCGACATGGCGCTGCTCGCGACCAAGATCAAAGACGCCGAGGAAGACGTCGCCGACAGCACCGACGACGCGGAGCGCGACAGGCTCGCGCGTCATCTCGATCAATTGAAGGTTCTGCAAGCGGCATTGTCCTCTTAGCCCGGCGTTCTGCGACCATCACCGGGCCATGTATGGGCCCCCAATCGTGGGCCCGCAATCGCGCTCCGGTCTATTTCGCGAAACGTTCGAATTCTGCGGCAACACGGTCGTAGACCGCGCGCTTGAACGGGATCACGAGTTCCGGAACAGTTCGCAGCCGTTCCCAACGCCAGCCGCTGAATTCCGGCTCGTGCGCGCCGCCGGGATGCACGACATCGATTTCGCTTTCCGGTCCGGTGAAGCGCACGGCGAACCATTTTTGTCTTTGGCCGCGATATTTGCCCTTCCAAGCCTGGCCCACGATCTCGCGGGGAATGTCGTAAGTGAGCCAGTCGGCGATTTCACCGATGCGTTCGACCGAACGGATATTGGTTTCTTCAAGCAGCTCGCGGGTCGCGGCCTGCCATGGCTCTTCGCCCTCGTCGATGCCGCCTTGCGGCATCTGCCAGGCATGGGTCTGATCGATATGTTCGGGCCCGTCTATGCGGCGGCCGATGAAGACCATGCCGTCGCGGTTGAAGACGACGACCCCGACACACGGGCGATAGGGAAGATCCTCGAAGCGCATTGGGGACAAGCGACGAATTAAATGGGCGGGCGTGGCGATGCGGAATGCAATTTATCGGCAATCGCGCCGCTTCGCTATTCGCTTCCCTTCATTTTCTTTATTCGCTGGCGGTCGTTTGCTTGCCCTTCATCGCCACGGCGGTGATAGGTACGAGAAGCAAGCCGCGGCTCGCGGCCGCCTTCGCCCATTTGGCGATGTGATTGATCGACACGGGCAGCGCTGAGGCAATGCCGACCGCGACGTTGCGCTCGCGCGCCGCCATTTCGAGGCGGTCCAGGGCGTGGTCGATTTCGCTGGGGGTGGGCACCGCGTCGATGGTTATGTCGGCCCGCGCGAAAGGCGAATTGTTCGCTCCCGCAATGCGACCCGCGACGCTCCGTGGATTCGAGCCGTCGTCGACATAGATCAATCCGCGCTTGGCAATCTCGTGCAAAATCGGGGCAAACGACGGCTCGGAAGCGGTGAATCGGGCCCCCATCGTGTTGGCGAGCCCGACATAGCCTTGGAATCGGCTCATCACCCAGTGCAGTCGGTCGATATTTTGCTCCGGCGTCAGCGAGGTGAGCAGTGTTTGTGGGCCCGGGTCGTTGTCCGGATATTCGAACGGCTCCATCGGGACTTGCAGCAAAAGCTCGTGGCCGGCCGCGCGCGCGCGGACCGCAAGGCCGGCGATGTCCGTCCCGTAGGGAACGAAACCGAGCGTCACCGGACCCGGCAGTTTGGCGATAGCATCGGCGGTGGCGCTGGCACTGACGCCGAGCCCGCTGACGATCAACGCGATCCGTGGAGCGTCGGGTTTGCCGGGGAGGGCCTGCACCGGTCGCGCGAAGGCGTCAGCCGGGCGGGTGCCGTCGGCCGCGATTTTCGGAATAAGCCCATGCGGCGTCATTTCCAGGAACTTCTGGTCGACCGGCGCCGCTTGAGCCGGAGCGGCTTGAGCCGGCGCGGCCCCGCCGGTCGCCGGGGCCGGGATCACGACGTCCTGTCGCTCCCCGGTCTTGCCGTCGATGATCGTGATGGTCGTCGTATTGGGCGCCATCGAGGCCGGCGGCGGGGGTGCGGAAGCCGCGGCGGCCTGGTTTTCGTGAGGTTGAGAGCCCGCGGGCGGCGTTGGCGAGGGTGCCGGAATATCCGCCGATTTTGCCGCGATCCGCAGGTTGGCCGGCACCACAGCCCAGGGCTCGCCGCCGTACGGGTCGTCCGCCACCACTGCCCAGAGCACAAACACGCCGAGGAACGCGGCCAGCGTTCCGGCGATGATCTGCGGCATCGGGAGCTTGATCGCGCGCCGCCGTTTCTTCAACTGGCGGCCAAGCGGCGCCGTCAGGTCATCCATGCTCATTCATGAGGCCCAGGGTTTCGTGAAAAGGGCCATCTTCGTAAGAACCCTGCCCATACGAATCATCGGCGCGAGCTTATCACGGCTCTGTTAGCCCCACGTCGGGCCGGAAATCGCCTCTGCAGGCCGTGTTGCCGCGACCCACCAAAAGACTAGGGGCGGCTTTGGGCCGCCCCTATCCAGATCAAGCGTAAGTGCTAGCCGTTAGAGCATGATCTCGGGCTCGACCCGAGGGATCATGCTCCAGCAAAGCAACTAGTTGGGCACGGCCGCCTTCGGGTTCGGCGGAAACGCGGCATTACTCGCCGTTCCGCGCAACAGGTCGAGCGCCATGTGGAGCGCCTTGTCGTCCTTTTCGTCCGGCGGCACGTAGGACTGCGAACCCGACTTCTCGGCGCCCGTCGCAGCGAGGTGGCCGCGCAGCGATGCTTCGCCCTCGGAATCGGCCTCGCCCTTCAAAGTTGCCGGCACGTCCTGCATGACCTCGATGTCCGGCTTGATGCCCTGCGCCTGGATCGAGCGCCCGGACGGGGTGTAGTAGCGCGCCGTGGTCAAACGCAGCGCCCCATTGCCGGCACCGAGTGGGATGATGGTCTGCACCGACCCCTTGCCGAAGGAGCGGGTGCCAATGAGCGTCGCCCGCTTATGGTCCTGGAGCGCGCCGGCGACGATCTCGGAGGCTGACGCAGAACCGCCGTTGATCAGCACGATCAGAGGCTTGCCGTGCGTCATATCGCCGGGCCGGGCGTTGAAACGCTGCGTTTCCTCGGGGTTCCGCCCGCGCGTCGATACGATCTCGCCCTTGTCGAGGAACGTATCGGAGACCGAAATCGCCTGATCGAGCAGGCCGCCCGGATTGTTGCGCAAATCGACGACGAAGCCTTTGATCTTGTCGGCGCCGAGCTGGTTGCCGAGATCGGTGATCGCCTGCTTCAGCCCGTCGGTGGTCTGCTCGTTGAACTGCGTGATGCGGATGTAGCCGACGTCATCGCCTTCGGCGTGGGAACGCACCGATTTGACCCGGATGATGTCGCGCATGATCGTCAGTTCGATCGGCTTGTCGGCGCCCTTGCGCACGATGGTGAGCTTGATCTTGGAGTTCACCGGGCCGCGCATCTTGTCGACCGCTTGATTAAGCGTCAGGCCCTGCACCTGCTCGTCGTCAAGCTTGGTGATGATGTCGTTGGCCATGACGCCGGCCTTGGCCGCCGGCGTATCGTCGATCGGCGCGACCACCTTGATCAGGCCGTCTTCCATCGTGACTTCGATGCCGAGACCGCCGAATTCGCCGCGGGTCTGCACCTGCATGTCGCCGAAGCTCTTCTTGTCCATGTAGCTCGAATGCGGATCGAGCCCGGACAGCATGCCGTTGATGGCCGATTCGATCAGCTTCGGTCGTCGGGCTTTTCGACGTAATCGGCGCGGACGCGCTCGAACACGTCGCCGAACAGGTTGAGCTGCTGATAGGTGTCCGAATTGGCCGCCCTTGCGGCCGAGCCGAGCATCATGGCGTGTGGCTGAGTTACCAGCAGCGCTCCGGCGGCGCCGGCCACTGCGCCCAGGAATACGAGATAAGTTTTGCGCATCATCCGCGAACCTTTTCGCCTTCGTTAGTCGCCCACCAGGGGCTGGGGTCAATGGGAGCGCCGTCCTTGCGGAACTCCACATAGAGTACGGGCTGCTTAGGCCCGGTCGTGGCGGTTGCCACGGCTTGCGATGCGTCGCCCATCATCGCTACCGGCTCGCCGGCTAACACGAACTGTCCGAGATCGACGGAGATCCTATCCATCCCCGCCAGCAGCACATGATACCCGCCGCCGGCATTGAGGATCAAGAGTTGCCCATAGCTGCGAAACGGCCCGGCGTAAACAACCCAGCCGTCGCAAGGCGCCGTAATCTCGGCTCCGGGCGTGGCGGCGATCGATATGCCCTTTTGGGTGCCGCCGACGCCGTCGGAACCGCCGAACGCGCGGACGGCCACGCCATTGACCGGAAGGCGCATATGTCCGCGCATGTTGGCGAAAGGCGACCGCCGGGCTTAGGCGGCCGGGGTCGCTGAGCGCGGCGAGTTGCGGCTGCGTCGCATCATCGGCAATGGTGCGCGCCGCATCGCGCGCGGCGCGCGTCGTCGGATCGAGGCCGGCCTCAAGCTTGGCGATCAGGTCCTTGATCGAGTCGACCCGGTGCGCAAGGTCGGTAGTCCGTTGCCGCTCGGTGCCGAGCGCCTGTTCCGCGACGGCCTGCTTTTTCTGCCGTTCGTCGATCAGCAGCGTCAGCCGCAGCTGTTCGTGACCAAGCAGATCGAGATCGCCGGCAAGCCGATTGCTCTCCGACACGATGTGCTGGCGCACATTCACCAGCTCCGACAAATCGGTTGCCAGCGCATCCGCCTGCGCGCGCATTTCCGGCAGAACGGCGCCGAGGACGATGGCGGTGCGCACGGCCTTAAGCGCGTCCTCGGGCCCTACCGCGAGCGCCGGCGGCGGTTGTCGGCCGATCCGCTGCAAGGCGGCGAGAACTTCCACGATGACGTCGCGGCGCTGGTCAAGCGACTTGCGGAGCAATTTTTCCTGCTGGTCGAGCGGGACGAGGCGCGTTCGCGTGGCGTCGATATTAGCCTCGACGCTGCGAACGCGTGCAGCCGTGGCGATGAGGTCTTGATTGAATTTGCTTCGGTCCTCACCGAGCGCCTCGATCTGGAGACGCAGCTTGGCCTGGCTTTGGATGGAATCGCGCTGTTTCGCCAGGGCGGTATCGAGGTCCTTATCGCGCTGCTTGAGCGCGTCGATTTTGTCGGGTGGGGTTGGCTGCGCCGCCGGCAGCGCCGGCGAATCCGGCCCCGAGGCAGCGTGGTTCGACGGCGATTGTGCGAAGGCCACAGACCATGCGCCCAGCACTGCGCCAAGGGGCAGCAGCAAAGCCAAAGCCGGGCCGAGCACAAGGCGCGGATCGATGCGGCTCGAGCGTTGGAGAATCATCGGCTTCAAGGGTAGGCGCGGTCCTCGGAAACGCAATAGAAACAGCACAAAACAGGCCGGCTTGAGACCGGATTAAGACAAGCGGGATTGACGGGCGTCACAATTCGGTGAGGTGCAAATACTGCAAAGGCGAGGACGCTCTCCGTTCGGTTCAGCTCCGGTGATAGGGGTGCCCGGCCAGGATGGTGCCGGCGCGATAAATCTGCTCCAGCAGCATGATGCGCACAAGTTGATGCGGCCAAGTCGCGGTGCCGAAGGCGAGCTTGAGCTTGGCTCGATCCCTTAAGCTTTGCGCCAGCCCGTCGGCGCCGCCGATGATAAAACATACGGCGGACCGCTGCTCTTCGCGCCACTTTCGCAAAGTCGTCGCCAGCGTCACGCTGTCGAGATTGCCGGCGCTTTCGTCGAGGATCGCGACCACGGCCGCATCGGGGATGACATTCGCAATCGCAATCGATTCCTCGACACGGCGCCGTTCGGCGTCTTGCGCGCGGCTTTCGCGAATTTCAACGACTTCGATTTCGCGCAGTCCGAGCGCCCGGCCTACGGCCTGCACGCGCTTGCGGTAGGCAGCGGCGAGCTCCCGTTCGGGGCCCTGCTTCAGTCGGCCGACGGCAATGATGAGGAGGCGCATGGACGGATGGCTGCGTGAGAGCGGTCTGCGTGGGAGCGGTGAGAGCGGTCTTGGCGATGACAATGCACGTCGTTAGCCTGCCGCCTGGATGGTCAGCGGCATGTCGACAAAAATCTTATAGCTCTGCGATTTCGGCTTGGTCTTGTCTTCTTCATTGAGATATTCGACCGAGCTCTTTCCCAAATAAGCGCGCGGCAGGATCATGACCCGTATAAAGCGGGTCGGGCGCTCCGCCGCTTGGGCAAATACGCCGTCCGGACCCGTCTCATACCAGGCGCCGCCCGGTCCGTAGGACGTCGAGTGGCCCCGGGTATCGATGCGAATGCCGCCTTCGATGAGGCAGCGGATGCCCGGCCCTTGATGACGGTGCAGATAGGCGCAGCCGCCTGGCGGAAACGCCACGCTATCGCCGCGCAGAAGGAGCGCCTCCTTGGGCATTGTCTCGAGCTGCGCCGCCAGCTTTTCGCGCGACACGACGCCGGCCACAGCGCGGCTGCCCGGGCCGTCCGGCGCCACTTCCCACCGCCACAACGTGGCGCCGGCCGGCCCGGCTTTTAGCGCAACGGCGTTTTCGCGGGCGAACGCTTCTTCGTCGCGCAGCGTCCGGTCCGCGACGGCAATTGCGCCGTGCACGACAAAAATCATGCGCGGCGCCGCCGGCCAGGTTAGCTCGGCGCCATTTGGCAACACGTCTTCATAAAGCCGGAGCGTCGGGGCCATCAGTCGTCTCCTTATAGCGCCATGCGCGGGACGAGTGTCTGCGCCGGCAGCCTCGCGCGTAACGGCATTTACACTCGCACATGGCCATTGCTAAATCGGTTTTGGCGTTGCCCACCTCGGTGTTGCCCACTCTACTGCACAATGGGAGGCGACTGCAGCTGGAAGCCGCGCGCGCTGTCCGGTCCAGAATAAGCTGGGAGGAATTCGATGCAACGAGCCAAGCCGCCCTACCGCGCCGATCATGTGGGCAGTTTGTTGCGGCCCGCCGCGCTGAAGGAGGCGCGTGCCAAGCGCGACCGCAAAGAGATTTCCGCCGACGCGCTGCGCGCCATCGAGGATCGCGAAATCGAGAAAGTCATCAAGAAGCAGGAAGAAGTCGGCCTTAGGCTCGCGACCGACGGCGAATTCCGGCGCTCCTGGTGGCATTTCGACTTCTTCCGCGGCCTCGACGGTGTCAGCTTCTATGCCATGGACGCCATCAAATTTCACGGCGTACAGACCAAGGCCGAAGGCATCAAGATCACCGGAAAAATCGGCTTCTCCGGCCATCCGATGCTGGAGCATTTCAAGTTTCTCAAGAGCCACACACGCATGACGCCGAAGATGACGATTCCGGCGCCGTCGACGCTGCACTTCCGTCAGGGCCGGGCCTTGATCAGCAAAGAGGTCTACCCGACGCTCGATCCATTTTTCGACGACCTTGCGGCGGCGTATCGCGGCGCGATCCGAGCCTTCTACGACGCGGGATGCCGCTATCTGCAGCTCGACGACACCGCTTGGTCGATGGTCTGCGATCCGAGCGAGCGCGAGAAATCGAAGGGACGGGGCGATGACCCCGACACGCTGCCTAAGCGGTACGCGCGCCTGACCAACGCGGCGCTGCAAGACAAACCGGCCGACATGGCCATCACGATGCATTCCTGCCGCGGCAACTTCCGTTCCACCTTCATCGCCTCGGGCGGCTACGAATTTGTCGCCGAGCAGTTGCTGGCCAACACGGCCATCGACGGCTATTTTCTAGAATACGATACCGACCGCGCCGGCGGCTTCGAGCCGTTGCGTTTCTTTCCGAAGGGCAGCAAACAGTTGGTGCTCGGTCTCGTCACTTCCAAGAGCGGCGCTCTCGAGAAAAAAGACGACATCAAGCGTCGCATCGACGAGGCGACGAAATACGTCGATCTCGATCAGCTCTGCCTGTCTCCGCAATGCGGCTTCGCCTCCACCGAAGAGGGCAATGTTCTCTCCGAGGAGGAGCAATGGGGCAAGCTGAGGATGATCGTGGAAATCGCCAACGAGGTGTGGGGTTGAGGATGCAGCGAACCAAGCCGCCGTTTCGTGCCGATCATGTGGGGAGCCTGTTGCGCACCGCCGCGCTCAAGGCCGCGCGCGAAAAGCGCGCGCGGGGCGAAATCGGCGCCGAAGCCTTCAAGGAAATCGAGGATCGCGAAGTCGAGGGCGTGATCGGCAAGCAAGAAGCGGTCGGGCTCAAGTCCGTCACCGACGGCGAGTACCGCCGCATCTCCTGGAATACCGATTTTCTCGAGCGGCTCGACAATGTCGAGTCCTACCGGGGCGAACGCAAAATCAAATTTTCGACCAGCGGGCCGCAGCCGCGGCCGCTGTTGCTGCGCGTCACCGGCAAGCTCGGCGGCTACAAGCCGCATCCGATGATCGAGCACTTCAAATTCCTCAAGGCGCACACCACGCGGACGCCGAAAATGACGATTCCCTCGCCCTCGTCGCTGCATTTCCGGTACGGCCGCGACGCCGTTCCGGAATCGATCTATCCGTCGATGGACGACTTTTATCGCGACCTCGGCCAGTCGTATCGCAAGGTCGTGCGCGCCTTCGCCGACGTGGGCTGCCGCTATCTGCAGCTCGACGAGGTCAACCTCACCTATTTGTGCGATCCATCGCTGCGCCACGTGATCGTCGAGCGCGGCGAGGATCCGGACACGCTGCCCGCCAAATATGCCGACATGATCAATGCGGCGATCTCCGACATTCCGCCCGACATGACGATCACCATGCATCTATGCCGCGGCAATTTCCGCTCGAACTTCGTGGCATCGGGCGGCTACGAACCGGTCGCGGAAACCCTGTTCAACGCCATCAACGTGCACGGCTATTTCATGGAATACGACAGTGCGCGCGCCGGCGGCTTCGAACCGCTGCGTTTCGTGCCCAAGGGCAAGACCGTCGTGCTCGGGCTCGTCACCAGCAAAAGCGGGACGCTGGAAAAAAAGGACGACATCAAGCGCCGCATCGACGAGGCGGCGAAATTCGTGCCGCTCGATCAACTGTGCCTGTCGCCGCAGTGCGGCTTTGCCTCGACCGAGGAAGGCAATGTTCTGGCCGAAGACGAGGAATGGGCGAAGCTGCGCATGATCGTCAAGCTCGCGGACGAGGTGTGGGGATAACGCCATGAGCCAACGACACCGTCCGCCGTTCCGCGCCGACCATGTCGGCAGCTTGTTGCGCCCGGTGGCGCTCAAACAGGCGCGGGAGCGGCGCGCCAAAGGCGAGATCGGCGACGCCGAGCTCAGGATGGTCGAGGACCGCGAGATCAAAGACGTCATCAAAAAGCAGGAGGCGGTCGGCCTGCAATCGATCACCGACGGCGAGTTCCGCCGGTCCTGGTGGCATCTCGATTTTTTGTGGGGACTCGACGGCGTCGAAAAGCACGTCATGGACACCGGCATCGCTTTCGCCGCCGTCACCACCCGCAACGAAGGCGTGAAGGTGACCGGAAAGATCGGTTTCTCCGGTCATCCGATGATCGAGCATTTCAAGTTTCTAAAAGCGCACACGACGCGCATGCCGAAAATGACCATTCCGGCGCCGTCGGCGCTGTACGGTCGTCCGCAGCGCACGCCGATCGACAAGTCGATCTATCCCTCGCTCGACGGCTTCTTCGCCGACCTCGGCCAGGCCTACAAGAAAGCGGTGCGGGCTTTCGCCGATGCCGGCTGCCGCTATCTGCAGCTCGACGAAGTCTTTATCGCCATGCTGTGCGATCCGCATTACCGGGCGCAGATGAAAGACCGCGGCGACGATCCGGAAGCGCTCGGCACCATTTACGGCGATCTGATCAATACCGCGATTTCCGATATTCCGCCGGACATGACGGTGACGATGCATCTGTGCCGCGGCAACTACAAATCGACGTTCATGGGATCGGGCGGCTACGACGCCATGCAAGAGGTGCTGTTCGGTCGCATCAAGGTGCACGGCTATTTCATGGAATATGACAGCGCGCGCGCCGGCGGCTTCGAGCCGCTGCGGCGGCTGCACAAGGATCGCCTCGCCGTGCTTGGCCTGGTGACGACAAAAACCGGCGAACTCGAATCCAAGGATACCATCAGGCGCCGCATCGAGGAGGCCGCCCAATTCACCGATCTCGACCGGCTCTGCCTGTCGCCGCAATGCGGCTTCGCCTCGACCGAAGAAGGCAATATCCTGGCGGAAGACGAGCAATGGGCCAAGCTGAAGATGATCGGCGAGGTCGCGCGGGACGTCTGGGGGACTTAAACCGAATGTCCGGGATCGTCACCGGCAAGATTGCCATCGTCACCGGCGCCGGGCGCGGGATCGGGCGCGGCATTGCGCTGTCGATGGCGCAGCAAGGCGCCCGCGTCGTCGTCTGCGATATCGGCGCGAGCCTTGACGGTGACGGGGCCGACGCCGGCCCCGCGCAAGGCGTGGTCGATGAAATAAAAAAGTCCGGCGGCGAGGCGATCGCTTCGACGCTGTCGATCAGCGTGCCGGGCAACGCCGACAAAATCGTGCAGGCGGCGCTCGACGCCTTCGGCCGCGTCGATATCCTGGTCAACAATGCCGGTATATTGCGCGACCGCATCTTCCACCGCATGAGCTGGTCGGATTGGGAAGACGTGATCGACGTGCATTTGCACGGCAGCTTCTTGATGAGCCGCGCCTGTGCCACCCATTTCCGCGAGCAGAATTCCGGCAGCTTCGTGCACATGACCTCGACGTCGGGCCTCGTTGGCAATTTCGGCCAGGCCAATTACATGGCGGCGAAGATGGGTATCGTCGGTTTGTCGCGCGGGATTGCGCTCGACATGGCGCGCTTTAACGTGCGCTCGAACTGCGTCGCGCCGTTCGCCTGGACGCGGATGATCGACTCGATCCCGGCCGAGACCGAGCAGGAAAAAGCGCGCGTGGCGGCGTTCCGGCAAATGACTCCGGAGAAGATCGCCCCGCTCGTCGTCTATCTCGGTTCCGACCGCGCCGACGGCATCAGCGGCCAGATTTTTTCGGTGCGCAACAACGAAATTTATCTGTTCAACCAGACCCGCCCGATCCGCACGCTGCATCGCTCCGACGGCTGGACGCCGGAAAAACTCGATGCGCAGCTTAAAGGCGCGTTGGCCGCATCGTTCACGCCGCTCGATCGTTCCGGCGACGTGTTTTCCTGGGATCCGGTATAATGGCCATCGTCTACGACAAGCTGATGGCGCTCGACATTCCGCCGCGGGAGCAAACATACGAGGCGAAAGATTGCATCCTTTATGCGCTCGGCATCGGCTTCGGTCACGACCCGATGAACGAGGACGAGTTGCGCTTCGTCTATGAAAAGAATCTGAAAGTGTTGCCGACCATGGGGACCGTGCTCGGCCATCCCGGCTTTTGGGCGCGCAATCGCGACACCGGCATCGATTGGGTAAAGGTGGTCAACGGCGAGCAAGGCATCATCCTGCATCGGCCGCTTGCCGGAGCGGGCACGGTGATCGGCCGGCAGCGTATCGTCGAGGTGATCGACAAGGGTGCGGGTAAGGGCGCCCTTGTTCTGTCCGAGCGCGAGATTACCGACAAGGCGACCGGCGAACCGATCGCGACCGTGACGCACACGATGTTTTGCCGCGGCGACGGCGGCTTCGGCGGCCCGCCGCGACAGGCGCCGGCGCCGCACGAGTTGCCGTCCCGTGCGCCCGATGCGGTCTGCGATCTCGGCACGCGGCCGGAGGCGGCGCTGATCTATCGGCTGTGCGGCGATCTCAATCCGCTGCATTCCGATCCGGCCGTGGCGAAACAAGCCGGCTATCCGCGGCCGATCATGCATGGCTTGGGCAGCTTCGGCGTCGCCGCGCACGCCGTGCTGAAGGCTTTTTGCGGTTACGATCCGAACAAGCTTGTCTCGTTCGCCGCGCGATTTTCCGCGCCGGTCTTTCCCGGCGAGACGCTGCGAACCGAGATGTGGCGCGATGGCAACGTGGTGGGCTTTCGCACGCGCGTGGTCGAGCGCGACGTCATCGCCGTCGGCAACGGGCGCGCCGAGGTGCGATCGTGAGCGAAAGCGCCGATCTTGCGCCGATCCGCGAGGCGGTGCGGGCCTTGTGCGCGGGTTTTCCCGGCGAGTATTGGCGGGCGCTCGATCGTGAGCGGGCCTATCCGGAAGAATTCGTCGCGGCCTTGACCAAGGCCGGCTTTCTCGCCGCCCTGATCCCGGAAGAATACGGCGGCAGCGGCCTGACCATGACCGCGGCGGCGGCGATCATGGAGGAAATCCAGTCGTCCGGCTGCAATGGCGCCGCCTGCCACGCGCAGATGTACACCATGGGCACGCTGTTGCGGCACGGCAGCGCCGAGCAAAAGAAGCGCTATCTGCCGGCGATCGCGCGCGGTGAACTGCGCCTGCAGGCCTTCGGGGTCACCGAGCCCACCTCCGGCACCGACACGCTCAGCCTGCGCACCACCGCGCTGCGCGACCGTAACGACAGTTACGTCATCAACGGCCAGAAAATCTGGACCTCGCGCGCGGAACATTCCGATCTCATGCTGCTGCTGGCGCGCACCACGCCGCTCGATCAGGTCAAGAAGCGGACCGACGGGCTGTCGGTCTTTCTGGTCGATATGCGCGAGGTCAAAGACGTCAGCCTGACGATCCGTCCCATCCGCACCATGATGAACCATGCCACCACCGAAGTGTTCTTCGAGAACATGCGCGTGCCGGCGGAAAACCTCATCGGCGCCGAAGGCGACGGCTTTCGCTACATTCTCTCGGGCATGAATGCGGAGCGCATTTTGATCGCCGCCGAATGCGTCGGCGATGCCAAGTGGTTCATCGGCAAGGCGACGCATTACGCCGGCGAGCGCGTGGTGTTCGGACGGCCGATCGGACAAAATCAGGGCGTACAATTTCCCATCGCGCGCGCTTACATCGATATGCGGGCCGCAGAGCTCATGGTGCGCGAGGCGGCTTCGCTTTACGAAGCCGGCGCGGATTGCGCCGCCGAGGCCAACATGGCGAAGCATCTCGCCGCCGAGGCGTCCTGGGCGGCCGCCGACATGTGCCTGCAAACCCACGGCGGCTTCGGCTTTGCCGAGGAATTCGACATCGAGCGCAAATTCCGCGAGACCAGGCTCTACACGGTGGCGCCGATCTCGACGAATTTGGTGCTGTCTTACATTGCCGAACATGTCTTGGGACTGCCGAGGTCGTATTGAACCAGCACGCTCCGCTCGCCGGCCTCTTTGTCGTCTCGCTGGAACAGGCGGTCGCCGCGCCGATGTGCACATGTCGCTTGGCGGATGCCGGCGCGCGCGTCATCAAGATCGAGCGTCCCGAGGGCGACTTTGCCCGCGGTTACGACGATCTGGTTCACGGCGAGTGCAGTTATTTCGTCTGGCTCAACCGCGGCAAAGAATCGGTCGTGCTCGATCTCGGCAAGCGCGAAGACGTCCGTCTTTTCGCCGCGCTGCTCGCGCGGGCCGACATATTCGTACAGAACTTGAAACCCGGTGCCGTCGAGCGGCTCGACTTCGGTATAGCCAAATTGCGCCGCGAGCACCCGCGGCTGATTTGCTGCTCGATTTCCGGCTTCGGCGAAACGGGGCCGCACGCCAAGCGCAAAGCCTACGACATGCTGATCCAGGCGGAGTTGGGACTGGCCTCGATCACCGGCACGACGGAGCCGTCGCGGGTCGGCGTCTCGGTGGTCGATATTGCCTCGGGCATGAACGCCTATGAGGCCATTCTCGAGGCGCTGATTGCGCGCGAGCGAACCGGCGAAGGCGCCGAGCTTTCGATTTCGATGTTCGATGCCATGGCCGACTGGATGACGGTGCCGCTTCTGCAGCAGGAAGCAGGCTCCCCGCCACAGCGGATCGGGCTTGCCCATACGTCGATCTCGCCCTACGGCGCGTTCCGCAGCCGCGATGGCGTCGACATTCTCATTTCCATCCAGAGCGATCGCGAATGGCGGATTCTGGCCGAAAAAGTCCTGGGCGACGGCGCGCTTGCCGCAAATCCGGCCTTTGCGACCAATGTCGAACGCGTCAAACGCCGCGCCGAGACCGACGGCCGCGTCGCGGCCGTATGCGGCGCGCTCGACGCCGATGCGCTGGAGGAAAAGCTCGCCGCCGCCGACATCGCCTTCGCCCGCGTCAACAGCCCGGCAGGGCTGGCGCGCCATCCGCATTTGCGCCGCATCACCGTCGCGACGCCAAGCGGTCCGGTCTCTTATCCGGCGCCTGCCGAACGGCGCGCCGCCGCGTCCCGCCACTACGGCCCGGTACCGGCGCTTGGCGAACACACCGAAAAGGTGCGCGCCGAATTCATGCCGTCTACAATCGCCGCGAAATGATGGGGAGGAATGCCATGGAAATCGGCTTCATCGGTCTCGGCAATATGGGTGCGCATATGGCGCGGCGTCTGGTCGAGGCCGGGCATAAGGTCATCGTCTATGACACCCGCCAGGAGGCAATCGGCAACATCGCGGCGCTCGGCGGAATAGCCGCCCGATCTCCGAAAGAAGTCGCCGATGCCGCCGAGACGGTGATGGTGAGCCTGCCGACGCCGGACATCGTGCTCAAAGTTGCGACCGGCGCCGACGGCGTGATCGAAGGCAAGCGCGTGCGGCGCTTTGTCGATCTGTCGACCACCGGGTCGGTCATGGCGCAGCGTATTTTCAAGCTGCTCGCCGCCAAGAACATCGTGCAGATCGACGCCCCGGTTTCGGGCGGCGTCAAGGGCGCGGAAAAAGGTACTGTCGCGGTGATGGCGTCCGGTCCGCGCGCCGATGTGGAAGCGGTCGAGCCGGCGCTCAAAGTGATCGGAAAATTCTTTTACATCGGCGATAAGCCTGGCGCCGGCCAGACGATGAAGCTTTGCAACAACGTGCTCTCGGCGGCGGCGATGGCCGCGACATCGGAATCGATGGTGGTCGGCGTCAAGGCCGGTCTCGATCCCCGCACCATGGTCGACGTCATCAATGCGAGTTCCGGCCGCTCGACGGCGACCGAGCAGAAATTCCCCGAGGTCGTCATTCCCCGCAAATTCAATCAGGGATTCACGGCGGGGCTGATGATGAAAGACGTCAATTTGTTCGTGTCCGAGGCCAAAGCGCTGGGGGTCCCCGTCGAGGTATGCGAGGCGGTCGCCGCCTTGCTGAAGCTCACTTGCGATGAGATCGGTGCGGACAAAGACATCACCACGATCGTGCAGCCGATCGAGCACCGTGCCGGCGTCGAAGTACGGGCGCCAAGCATTTGAACGGCGCCGAAGCGGTACGCGGCGCTTGGGGTAGAGCCTATAAAACTATATCATTTCAGTAGTTTAATGACGGCTCCGTTTGGAGGCGACGGCCGCTTGCGGTCTTTGCCGGATCGCGAGAGGAGCGTGCTCGGGCGGCTTTTCCTTAGCTGATTAGCGGGCTTTTCCCGATCGGAATTATGGCCCATGTTTAGAGGCCGGCGATTATCAACCCCAAGTGTATCGTCATCCGCGCCATGGCCCCTCCGCGTAACCCGCCACCCAGTCTGCTGTCAGGGTTGCCCGAGCATCTTTCGGGAAGTCTTTTCACCAGCGCGACGCCGGCAAAGCTTGGCGCCGAGGAAGTCCTGTTCCTCGCCGGCGACGCCGGCGACGGTTGCTATCGTGTCGAGGACGGGCTCCTCAAGGTCACCATGGTGTCGCGCGGCGGCAGCGAGCGTATTCTCGCGTTCCTTGGTCCTGGCGCCATTGTCGGCGAGCTTTCGATTATCGACGGTCTGCCACGCTCGGCTTCCGTGGTCGCCGTGCGTCCCTCGCTCTTGAGTTTTCTCAGCCGCGCCGCGTTCGATGACTTCGCCAATAGACATCCGGAGATTTACAAATCTCTGGTGACGCTGATTGCCGGACGCCTGCGCGAGACCGACGCGGCGCTGGCCGCCGGCAGTTTCCTGCCGTTACGCGGCCGCGTGGCCTGCACGCTCCTCGAATTGGCGGACGAATTTGGGCAGGATGTCGGGTCGGGCCGTATCGTCATTCGTCAGAAGATCGGCCAGAGCGACCTCGCCGCCATGGCCGGGATCGCCCGCGAGAATGTCAGTCGTATTCTCAATGACTGGAAGCGGCGGAAGCTGGTCAGCCGCCTGTCCGGCTATTATTGCCTCGAAAACAAGGCACAGCTTCAGCACGAAGCCGAATTGTAGCCTGTTCGGCCCGCTATCCGGTTCGCCGCAGCCCGGCTAAAACCTGGGTCATGACCACTGCCACCGCCATGCCCCGGCTCGGGGATTTTCGCCGCATTGTCGTGAAGGTCGGCTCTTCGCTTCTGGTTGACGCCAAGGCGGGCAAGCTCAACGAAACGTGGCTTGCCTCGCTGGCCGCCGATCTCGCGGCGCTGCATGGCGGCAAGCGCGATCTGCTGGTGGTGTCGTCCGGCGCCATCGCGCTCGGCCGCACCGTTCTGAAATTGCCGCCGGGACCGCTCGAGCTCGAAGACAGCCAAGCCGCCGCGGCGGTCGGCCAGATCGCATTGGCCCGCACCTGGACCGAAGCGCTGTCGCGCCATGGCATGACCGCGGGCCAGGTGCTGGTAACGCTCGGCGACACCGAAGAGCGCCGGCGCTACCTCAATGCACGCTCGACGATCGACAAGCTTCTGGAATGGCGGGCAGTCCCGGTGATCAACGAGAACGACACCGTCGCTACCGCCGAGATCCGCTATGGCGACAATGACCGGCTCGCCGCCCGTGTCGCGACCATGGTGAGCGCCGACCTGGTTGTGCTGTTGTCCGACGTTGACGGCCTCTACGATGCGCCGCCCGGTCCGGGATCTTCGGCGCGCCACATCCCGCGCGTCGAACGCATCACGCCGCAGATCGAAGCGATGGCGGGCGCCGCCGGCTCGGGCCTGTCGCGCGGCGGGATGCAAACCAAGCTCGAAGCGGCCAAAATTACGACCGGCTCAGGAACCCATCTGGTCATCGCCTCCGGACGCGTCGACCATCCCCTGGACGCGATTGCCAAGGGCGCGCCCTGCACGTGGTTCCTCACCTCGGGTAATCCAGTGACCGCGCGCAAGAAATGGATCGCCGGCACCCTCGAACCGAGAGGAACGCTGATCATCGACGCCGGCGCCGTCGCGGCGCTACGGCGCGGCAATAGCCTCTTACCGGTGGGGGTCGCGCGCGTCGACGGCGTCTTCGCGCGCGGCGATGCGGTTGTCATTCGCGGACCTGACGGCAGCGAGATCGGCCGCGGGCTGTGCGCCTTTGACGTCGAGGAGGCGCAAAAGATCAAAGGCCGCTCCTCCGGGGAGATCGAGACCATCCTTGGCTATTCCGGCAGAACCGAGATGATCCATCGTGACGATCTGGTCGTCGGCCGCGAATGAGGATGCGGCAGGCCCCCAACTCCATACCCTCGCGGGGACTTTTCCAGAAAAGAGAGAACCCCGGCCGCTTGAGCGACCGGGGTTCGACGCCGGGTGATTGAGGGTGAGGGGCTGGGGGGCTTCGCCCGGCGCCTGACTACTAACGGCGCCCCCGGCGCGGGGTTCCGGCGCCGGCGGTAATTTTTTTGGCCCTCTGGGCCAGGCGCTTTTCGCCCGTTCGGGGAACTGCTGCGGGCGCGCCTGGGTCGCCGCGTCCCCGGCGATGCCGGCAGCGTGGTCTTGGCGTCGTCGCCAAGATTGATGCGCTGCCCACCGGGGAGGACCACATAGCGCGAATAGACCTGTAATGCTCCGGCCTCCCCGCCACGCCCTTCGACCACGTAAGTGGTCCCTATTGGGAACCTTTTCGGCAGATCGCGGGGATTGTGGCTACCTGATAAATGCATTGCACCCTCTCATGATTGTCATTCAAAATCCGAACACCGAAATTTTCCTTGAAGTTCCTCAAATTTTGTGACGCAGGCACGAATGCTGTGGATTGCTGTGGGTATCTACGGCGGCGCATTGCCTGGCAGGCGCCTCGCGGTCGCCGGCCGAACATGATAGAAAGTTCCCGAATGCCAGACGGATCAATGCCATGAGGGCACAATGAACGCCCCGCTCAAGGCGGGCGCCGTCGCCGGGGACCTCAGCGCGATTATGCCTGAGATCGGCCGCCAAGCGCGCAAGGCCGCGCGCACGGTGGCGCTTGCTCCGGCGGCGCAGAAGAACCTGGCGCTGGCCGCGATGGCGAAGGCGATTCGCCGTTCGGCGGCGTCCATTCTCGCCGCCAATGCCGACGATCGGGCGGCGGCGAAGCTCCGGCGGCGCGTCGTCCGCGTTCCTGGACCGGCTCTCGCTTGATGCCGATCGCATCGAGGCAATGGCAGCCGGGATCGAAGCGATTCGGAAGCTCAAGGATCCCATCGGCACGGTCATGGCGTCATGGCGCCGGCCCAACGGCATGCGCATCGAGCGGGTCCGGGTTCCGCTGGGCGTTGTCGGAGTCATTTTCGAAAGCCGGCCCAACGTCACCGCGGATGCCGGCGCGCTCTGCCTCAAGGCCGGCAATGCCGCCATCCTGCGTGGCGGTTCGGAAAGTTTCCGCACGTCCCGCGCGATCCATGCGGCGTTGGTCGAAGGATTGGTCGCCGCCGGCCTGCCGGCATCGGCGATCGCGCTTGTTCCGACGCGCGACCGCGCGGCGGTCGGCATGATGCTTGCGGGTCTCGACGGCGCCATCGACGTTATTGTGCCGCGGGGCGGCAAGAGTTTGGTCGGGCGGGTGCAGAGCGAAGCACGCGTGCCGGTGTTCGCGCATCTGGAAGGCGTCTGCCACGTCTATGTCGACGGCAAAGCCAAGCTCGGCATGGCCAAGGCGATCGTGCTCAATGCCAAAATGCGCCGCACCGGCGTGTGCGGCGCGGCCGAAACTTTGCTGGTCGACCGCGCCGGCGCGGTCGAGGCTGCTCAAGCCGCTGGTGACCATGCTGCTCGATGCCGGCTGCGAGGTTCGCGGCGATGCCGCCGTCCAAGCCGTGGACAGGCGGGTCACGCCGGCCAGCAAGTCCGACTGGAGCACCGAATATCTCGATGCCATTCTGACAGCGGGCGTCGTCGACGGTGTCGACGCCGCGATCGCGCATATCGAGCAGTATGGCTCGCATCACACCGACGCTATCGTGACCGAAGACAAGAAAGCGGCGGAGAAGTTTTTGCGCGAGGTCGATTCGGCAATCGTGTTGCACAATGCATCGACGCAGTTCGCCGACGGCGGCGAATTCGGCTTCGGCGCTGAAATCGGCATCGCCACCGGCCGGTTGCATGCTCGCGGCCCGGTCGGCGTCGAACAACTCACGACTTTCAAATACCGCATCCGCGGCAGCGGGCAGACGCGGCCATGATCGTTCGCCGGGTTCCGCCGCGCGTCATTGCGGCGGGCATGGCGGCCGATCCATGGGGGAGGGGGCTCTTTCCGTAAACTATGAACCGGGAGCTTGTTCCTGCGCGCGAGGTTGCCGCGAACCTCGGCCGCAGCGGTTGCATCGTCCTGCCCCCCCATGCGCGGGGCATGCGGATCGGCCTGTTTGGCGGCACCTTCGATCCGCCTCATGCGGCCCATCGCGCCGCTTCGCTATTGGCGCTGCGGCGGCTCAATCTCGACCGGATTTGGTGGCTGGTGACGCCCGGTAATCCGCTCAAGGACCTGAACGGTCTTGCGCCGCTGGTCGAGCGGGTGGTCGCGGCGCGCGACGCTGGCCCATCATCCGCGCATCGACGTCAGCGACTTCGAGAGCCGATCTCGGCACCAATTATACCTTTGGGACAATCAGCTATCTGGTTCGTAGCTGTCCGGGCGTGCGTTTTGTCTGGATCATGGGCGCCGATAATCTGCGCCATTTCCATCGATGGCAGCGTTGGCGCGACATCGCGGCGCTGGTGCCCATGGCGGTCGTCGATCGGCTCGGTCCCAGTCTTTACTCGACCGCGGGCGTGACCGGCCAGGCGCTGGCCTGGGCGCGCCTTCCCGAGACGGCGGCGACAACGCTGGCCTATCGAAGGCCACCCGCCTGGGTCTATCTGCACGGCCTGAAGTCGCCGCTGTCGTCGACGGCGCTCCGCGCCGCGCGGAGTGCCCGGCGCAAAGCTGCTAAATGACAGTTCGTTGAAACCAAAGGAGTTGAAACCATTAACTGGGAATGACTATCTTAGAGATCGTCAGCCCTGGATTCGGTGGCCGGGGCTGATAATCTGAGCGATGGGAAGATCTAGCGATAGGAAAATCTTGCAACAGGAACTTGGAGCGAAAGGATAAAGCACCCTGTCCACAGTTGTGATTCCTCGGGCCGAACGTCGCGCGCCCGAAGCGGTCTCCAGAATGCGTCTTGACGCCGAGGAGATCCTCCGCATGGTCCTCGCCCGCCTCGACGATATGAAGGCGGAGGACATCCTCACCATCGATCTTCGGGATAAATCTTCAATCGGCGACTATATGGTCGTGTCCTCCGGCCGGTCGCAGCGCCATGTCGGATCGGTGGCCGACAGGGTCGTCGAGGATTTGCATAAGGCCGGCGTTCGTGCGCGCGTCGAAGGCATGCCGCATTGCGACTGGGTGCTGATCGACGCGGGCGACGTTATCGTCCACGTTTTCCGCCCCGAGGTCCGGACATTCTACAATCTGGAAAAGATGTGGCTGGCGGGCGGATCGGTGCGGCGCGCGAGCTAATTCGCTCGCGCATCGCAGAGTAGCTCGGAGGCGTATCGGTAAGCCGTCATTCCGGGCGGAATGACGGCGAGGCAGTTACACCGACGCGGTGATCCACTGCTCGAGCTTTTGTTTGGGCTGTGCGCCGACCTGGCGCGACGCCAGCTGGCCGTCTTTGAACAGCATCAGCGTCGGGATCGACATGATCCCGTATTTTGCCGCGATGCCCGGATTCTCGTCGACATTGAGCTTGACGATCTTCACCTTGCCATTGAGCGAAGTGGAAATTTCTTCGAGAGCCGGCGCGATCATCCGGCACGGTCCGCACCACTCCGCCCAGAAATCGACCACCACGGGCCCGCTGGCCTTGAGCACGTCCGTTTCGAACGTTGCATCCGTGACCTTCTCGACCATGAAATACCTCGTTTATTTGGGGAATCGGCAAGACCCGGGGCGCTGAACGTATGAACCGGTCATAAGTCCGTCAAGGCACCTTCACCGCAGCGTGACGATCCCTGGCAAGCTCCGTCTGAAGCGCCCGGTCCATGCTCGCTGCCGGCATCTCCAAAAACACCGGCCCGGTGGTGAAGATCAACGCTGCCCGGACCGTTTTATCCGGATAGAGGCGCGAGATGACCGCGCGATAAAGCGCGAGCTGAGCAAGATACATCGGCGGCACATCGTCGAGCCGCTGCGGCACGGCGCTGTCGGTTTTGTAATCGGCGATGAGAACGGCGTCGCTGCTTATGGCGAGTCGGTCGACCTGACCGGCGACTTGCACCGGCTCGCCGCCGTCCCGCGATATGCGCCCGACGATCGGCACTTCGGCGCGACTGCCCGGCGCGAACACGCCGGCAAATTCCTTTGCATCGAGAATCGCGAACACGCGCTGCGCTATCGCGATGCGCTCTTCGGCGGAAAATCCGTCAGCCGCCGCGCCGCCGAGATAATGCTCGGCGGCCTCACTGCGGCGTGCCGGCGCAATGTCGGGCAGCGATTGCAGCAGCCGATGCACAATTCGCCCGCGGTCGAGCGCGCGTTGGCGATCGGCGGCGGTCGCTCCCGGCGCGCCGGTCCAGCCGGCCTCCTCGTCAAATGCCGAAGAGGGCGTGAGCGGCGCGCTGCGGGGCGCAACAGGCGGCGCCGCTTCGCGCAGCCATGACGGCAATATGCGGCCGCTCCGGTTCCTTCACGGTGGTCGTCGATGCAGCCGGTGCGGGGCTCGTTTCGGTCTTGCGATAGCGCAGAATTTTCTCCGCACCGTCGGTCTCCTCGACCAGGAACGGATCGAGCGGCGCGCGAATGAGATCGTACCAGCAGCCGGCGGGACGCTTTCTTTCGCCTTCGGCGCCACAAACGATCAGCCGGTCGGCGGCGCGGGTCATGGCGACATAAAGCAGCCGGCGATATTCGTGCTCGGCCTCGGCAAGCGCGTCCTGCCGCGCCGCCGCGACGGCCGGTGCATCGTCGGCCTTGCGTCCCGCCCAGATCGTCGCCGCGCCGTCGAGCGTCAGGAGCCGCGGATGTCTCGGTCCGGCGGGCGGCGTCATCGTATCGGCGAGTATGACGATCGGCGCTTCGAGGCCTTTGGCGCCGTGCACGGTCATCACGCGGACCTCGTCGCGTGCGATCTCCATGTCGCGTTTGACCTCGGCGCGCGCCTGCCGCAGCCAGGCCAGGAAGCCTTGCAGCGACGGGGTCTCGCGCCGCTCGTAGTCGAGCGCGAGATTGAGGAATTCGTCGAGCGCGTCGTTGGCTTCCGCCCCGAGGCGGCTCAGAAAACGCCGCCGCGCGCCGCCGGCGCCAAGGAGTTCCGCATAGAACGCAAACGGCGTCTTGCGCCGGGCGTCTTCCGCAACGCATCGATGCGCGCATCGGCGTCGGCAAATATTTCGCCGCTCCGGCGCTTTGCGCTTGAGCGCAGCGCGCAGCGACGCGCCGGCCGCGATCCCAGGCGACGGCGAACAGGTCTTCGTCGCTGAAACCGAACAGCGGGCTGCGCAGCACGGTTGCGAGCGCGAGATCGTCCTCCGGCAGCAGCAGCGCATCGGCAAGCGCGATGAGATCCATGACCGCGATATGCTCGGTCAGCACCAGCCGGTCGGCGCCGGCAACCTCGACCCTTTCGTTCTTCAAGGCGCGAATGATCGCCTCGAACAATTCGCCGCGCTGGCGCACCAGGATCAAAACGTCGCCGTAGCTCACGGCATGGCGATCGATGCCGACCGGCTCGCCGGCGTCGATCAGCTTCCGCACCGTGCGGGCGATGCGTTGCGCGAGCTTTACGCGCGGACTGGTCTCGCTGACCGTATCGAACGGCGCGTCCCAGCCTTCGATCTCCGGGCGCTCGTCGGGCTCGATCGGCTCCCAGATTTCCACCATGCCGGGCGGCGCATCGGGCAAGGCGATGTGCGGCGGAAAGCCATCCCGGTCCGACGTGACGCTGCGCCGCGATGCCGGCGAATACCAAGTCGACCGCGGCGAGGATGCTCTCGCCGGAACGGAACGAATGTTCCAGCCGTCCGGGCACGAAACCCAGTCCGATTGCCGAATGGGCGCGCTCGAAGTGGCGGCGCATCTCGGCAAATTCCTTCGGCGCGGCGTTCTGGAACGAATAGATCGACTGCTTCTCGTCGCCGACCGCAAAGATCGTCCGGGTCACGTTGCGCGCGCCGGCGCCGGCGGTGAATTCGGCGACCAGGCGGAGAACGATCTGCCACTGCTTGCGGCTGGTGTCCTGCGCCTCGTCGATCAACAAATGATCGATGCCGAAGTCGAGCTTGTAATGAACCCAGGCGGCGTCGATGCTGGTCAGGAGCGCAAGCGCCTTGTCGATCAGATCGTCATAATCGAGCAGACCGCGCCGCGCCTTTTCGTCGTGAAAGCGCGTCAGCACCGCGTGAGCGACGCGAACGAGCGCCGCCGAACGATCGCGGCAGATGACGGCGCGCAGGCGATCGAGCAGCGCGCAAACGCGCGTCTGTTCCGCGTTCAACCGCTCCGCCAGGCTGGCGTCCTTGACCGCCTTGCTGACGATGGTTTTGCGCGGCGTGCGATCGGTCGCGGTGCAGAAGATGTCGAGGTAGGCGCCGACCCGGTCGGCCAGCGGCAACGACGCCAACAGGCGAACCGCCGCGACTGGTCGGCGTCGGTCTTGCCGCCCTGCGCCAGCGCCGCGGCAATCGCGGTCCATTCCCCCGGCGCGATCGCCGAACCGGCAAAGAACTCCTCCTCGATACCGGAGCGGGTCGCGTGCGGATCGAGGCCGAGCGCGCGCGAAATTGCGCAATCGCCTCCTCAACGCCGCCGCTGCTTCATGACCCAGCGCGCGATGGCGTCGCGGCGGCCGATCGCGTCGCGCACCACGTCGCGAAATGTCTGGTCGGCGGCGGCGGTCATGGCCGTCGCCAGCGCGCGGCCGAGCGCGCTATCGGGATCCTTGGCGCCGTCGAGCAAGACGCCGAGCGTCAATCGTTCCAGGAGCTGCGTTTGCTCGGCCTCATCGAGCACGGTGAAGCGGGCGGCGACGTTGGCTTCGAACGGGAACTGGTGGAGAAGCTGCGTGCAGAAAGCGTGGATGGTCTGCACCTTCAGTCCGCCCGGCGTTTCCAGCGCTCGCGCGAACAGCCGCCGCGCCAGCGCGCGCCGCGCGGCGTCCGGTGTTTCGCCCAACTGGTCGCGGATGACCTTGTCGAGCGCGGCGTCGTCGTAAGTCGTCCACTCGGCGAGCGTATCGAACACGCGCTTTGCCATGTTCGCGGCGGCCGCCTTGGTGAAGGTGATGCAAAGGATTTTTTCCGGTTCGACGCCCTCAAGCAGGAGGTTGATCACGCGCTGCGCCAGGACATGGGTCTTGCCCGAGCCGGCATTGGCGGCGAGCCACGACGAGACTTTCGGGTTGGCGGCCGCGCGCTGCTGCCGGCGCACCTCCTCGGGAATGCCGTCCGGCGCTCTCATTCGCCGCCCCCGATGTCGTCGATCTCGCCGCCGTTGCGCGACCATTCCTTGACGCGGGCGAGATGGTCGTAGTCGCCGTAGCGGGTTCGCCACATCGGATGCACAAGCGACCGGTAAGGTTCGCTGTCGTCGTCGAAAGCCTGGGCAAGTTCGCCGAGCCGTTCCAGCGCGCGATCGGCCTGACTGTCCGGCGTGCCTTCCTTGAACTTGATCGGCTCGTATTCGCCGGGCGGTTCGCCGCCCTTGAGCTTCACATAGGCGATTTCGCCGACCGAAGTGCCGGCGGGAATGCCGGCGAAACCGCCGCGCCGCAGGATCGCGGCTTCCAGCGTGAGCTGCGGCGCAAGCCCGGTGCGCACCTGCTTTTCGCTGCGCACGGCACCGGTCTTGTAGTCGAGAATGACGTAGCGGCCGTCGCTGTCGCGTTCGATCCGGTCGGCGATGCCGCGCAGCGGAACGTGCCGTCGGCGAGCGCGATCTCGATTTCGCCGCGAATTTCGGCGGCGAGCGCGGCGATCGCCGGCGCGCCGCTCGGCGTCCCAGCGGGCGAACCAGTGCGCGATGCGGACAAAGCGCGGCCACCAGAAGGCGCGCGCCTCCGGGAAAATCCTCAAGCGCGGCGAAATGCGGTTCGCCGAGCGCGATCAGTTCGCGCAGCGGATCGGCGGGCAGGCCGGCGGCGAAATTTTGCGTGAAGTCGCCGATGGCGGCATGGATGATGGTGCCGCGCTCGGCTGCGCCCGGCTCGGTATCGACGGCATCGAGCGGCCGCAGCCGCAAAACGTGCTTGGCATAGATCGTATAGGGATCGCGCAGCCAATCCTCGATCTCGGTGACCGAAAGACGCTTCGGCCGCGCCGCGCGCGGCGGCGTCGGCGCGGGCTGCGGCGCCGGCGTCGACCCGTTCCGGCCGATCGAGTTCGCGCGCCCAGGCGAGATAGATTGTCGCCGCGCTCGACCGTCGTCTTGCCATCGCGCGCCGGCGATGGCGGCGAGGCGCTGAACGAAGCGCGACGGCACCGTCGGCGTGCCGGCGATCTTGCCGGCGTGACTCAAGATCACCTCGCGCGCGCCGAGGAGCTGCGCGAAATCGTGGGCGGAAAGGCCGATGCGGCGCTCCGGCAGATCGAGCCCGAGCGCGAGCCGCATCGGCCGGCTGAGCCAGGCGTCGTTGTTGCTTTCCGGCGGCCAGGTGCCTTCGACGAGGCCGCCGAGCACGACGCGGTCGCTGTCGGTCAGACGCGCTTCGAGCGGCCCGAGGATGCGCACGCGCAAGCCGGGCTGCGGCTGCGCGCCGCACGACGCGGCCGGACAGCGCCGCCGAAAACAGTTCGACATAGTCGGAGGTCTCGACGGCAAGACCGGCGGCGGCTTCGCTGGTTGCGAGCTCGTCGAGCGCTTCGGCCAGCTTTTGACCGTCGCGGCCGGTGAAGCGCGACCGCGTCGGCGCCGTCTTGCGCGACAGCGCGCGACCACGTCGCGATGGCGCTCGCGCGAGTTCGCTGAGCGGATAGCGATGTTCGTTGCCGAGACCTTCGAGCGGCTCGAGCGCCTCGCCAAGCCGCGTCACAAGATCGGCGGCGGCGGCAAGCTCGCCGTCGGAGAGATCGATGCGCGGATCGGACGGATGCAGATCGACCGGTTCCTTACGGCGAAACTTTTCGAGCTGGGCACGAAAATTGGCCAGCGCCGAAGCGAGGCCGGTGCAGCCGGCGCGCGGCCGCGGCCCGCGCAGGATGGCGCGTTCGAGCGCGGCGACGGCGCGTCGTGCTCAGCCAAGCCGCAGCAGCGGATGCTTGAGCAAGGCCAGCAGCGTCACCGGCGGCGTGCCATCGAGCGCGGCGGCGGCGGCAAGGCGGGCAAAAATTCCCGCCGGCGTGTCGGCGAGCGCGTCGCCGCCGGAATCCTCCGCCGCGATGTTCCAGCGTTGCAAGCGCGGCGAGCACGCGGCGGCCGAGCGCGCGGTCCGGCGTCACCAGCGCCGCGGTTTTGCCGTCGTGCACCGCCTCGCGCAGCGCCACCGCGATGGCGAGCGCTTCGTCCTCGGGATTGGCGGCTTCGATCATCGCCATCGTGGCGAGCGCGGCATCGGCATGCGCGCCGAAGCCGGGATCGGCGGCCGTCGCGCGCCACAGTTCGGTCGCGGCGGCGGGGCGCAGCGCTTCCGAGACCAGCCGTTCGCGACCGCGCGGCATCGCAAGCGGCACGACCGCGTCGCGGGCGATGCCGATGCGCGCGAGCAAGGCCTGCCATCGCGAATTGCGGATGACCCGGTGCCGGCGCGATTCTCTTTTTTCATCGCCGGCGATCAGCCGCCACGACGCTTCGTCGAGATCGGTATCGAGACCCGGCAGCACCACCGCGCCATGCGGCAGCCGCGCGATGGTGGCGATAAGCTCCGCGGTCGACGGAATCGAGCCGGTCGAGCCTGCGACGATCACCGGCTCGTCGGTCTTGCGCGCAAGCCGCGCCGCTTCGGCCTTGATCAGCGCGTCGCGGCGCTTGTCGGCTCGATGCGGTGTTGCGCCGCCAAAATCTCCGGCCACATCCGCCGCGCGATCTGCAGGAAGCGCAGCGTGAGCTGCCAGTACTCGTCGAATGTCTCCGGCACGAGATCGTCGAGACGATCCCACGGCACGCCGCGCGTATTCATGTCGTCGATCAGCCGCGCCAGATCGTCGGCAAGCGCGCAGGCCGCCGCCGGCGTCTGGGCGACCAGCGGCGCGCCGCTCGCGCCGTGAAGTTCCGGCGACGTGGCCCATTTGGTGACAAGCTGCGTCAGCAGCAGCCGCCGTTCGAGGCCGCCGAGCGCCGGCGGCAGCGCCAGCGCTTCGGCGGCGATCTCGCCGGTGGCGGCTTCGGCAAAGGCAATCTCGTCCTCGTCGATGTCGCCGATGGCGACGATGCGCGGCAGGATGGCGGCGTCGCCTTTGAGCCCGTCGAGAAAAGCATCGCGCAACAGCCGGCAGGCGCGCCGCGTCGGCAGATAAATCGTCGCCGCGGCGAGCGCCAGCGGATCGCCGGCAAACGCAAAGCCGAGCTTGGCGTTGTGCAACGCCTCGATCAGCGTCGGCAGAAACGGCGCCGACGCCGGAATGGTGAAAACGCGCGGGGTCATATCGGAATCGCGGATATGTCGCCGCGAACACATATCAGATTCTGCCGACAACCGTGCCGGGATTTTACGCCATCGCCGCCAGCGCCTGCCTCGGCGGCGGCGACCGCCTCCGGCGTGCCGACATGCATCCAGACGCCTTCGAGGCGCAGGCCGAACAGGCGGCCTTCTTCTTCGGCGCGGTCGAAGAGGTGCGTCAGCCGAAGGCGCCAGCGGGCGCCGTCGGCGAACAGCGCGGGCGTCAGAATAGCGCGGTGCCGGCATAGATGAACGGCACCACCTCCTGCTCCGCCGCGGCGCCGCAAGCGGCCGTCGGGCAGCATGGCGTAGTCGCCGCGGCCTTCATAGCCGATACTGCCGCCGTCGGCGCCAACAGCAGCAGCGCGTCCATGGTCTCGGCGTCGAAAGCTTCGGCGAGCCGCGCGAAATTGGGTTTGACGCCGTCGAGCCAGAAGCGTGTCGGAATTGATCAGAAAGAACGGCGCATCGCCCAGTTGCGGCAGCGCCTTGGCGATGCCGCCGCCGGTGCCGAGCAATTCCGCGCGCTCGTCGGAAATGACGATATGCGGCTTTCTGCGCGCGTCGCGAGATGCCGTTCGACCGCGTCGGCGAGGTGATGCACGTTGACCACGGCGCGCTCGACGCCGGCATCGGCAAGACGGTCGAGCCCGTAATCGATCAGGGATTTGCCGCCGACCGCGACCAGCGGCTTCGGGATATGGCCGTTATACGGCCGCATGCGCGTGCCGAGGCCCGCAGCCAGCACTATTGCGCTTTTCGGCATCATCGCATTGCCCGCCCAGCTCCGATCGCCCGAATCGCAATATCATAACCCATCCGGAGCCGGCACATTTGTGGCGTACCAGGCCTTGAGCGACGCCAGCGCCGGATGCGCCAGCGAGCGCTGCAAATAGTTCCATAAGCGCGGCATGTGACGCAGATATTGCGGCTTGCCGTCGCGGCGGTCGCAGCCGGGCGAAAATGCCGAGGATTTTGGTCGCCCGCTGCGCCGCCAGCGTCGCATAGACGCGCGTGAAGCCGGCGGTGTCGAACTCCGGTCGTCGTTCAACCGGGCGCGAACGTAGCGGCTAAGCAGCGCCATTTCCATCGCTTCCGGAACGTCGACGCGCGCGTCCTGCAGCAGCGACGCCACGTCATAGGCGGCGGGCCCGATCAGCGCGTCCTGAAAATCGAGCAGCCCGATCCGCGCAATGCCGTCGCGCTGCGGCAGCCACAGCAGATTGGGCGAATGATAATCGCGCAGCACCCATGTCGGCGGCGCCGCGATCGCCGGCACACAGCGCCTCGCGCCACAGCTGCGACGAAGGCTTTGCGCGCGGCCGTCGGTGGCCGGGGCGCCGGCGGCAAGCAGGTACCAGTCGAGCAGCAATTCGGCCTCGATCAGAAACGCCTCCATGTCGTAGGGCGGCAGGCGATAGTCGAGCTCCGACGTGACCGGGAGCGTGTCGGGCAATTCGCGGCGATGCAGCGCGGCCAAAAGATCGACGGCTGCGGCATAGCGCTCCTCGATCGGCGCCGGCGGATCGCCATCGACGAGGCGCTCGTCGCCGAAATCCTCCATGATCGATGAGGCCACGATCGAGATCGGCGTGCAGGATTTCCGGCGCCGAGAGGCCGAGATCGCGCAGCCCGCCCGCGAGCGCGACATAAGGCACGATGTCTTCGGCGAGGTGCGCGATGGCGCTATAGGGCTTGCCGTCGCGCACCGGCGGACCATCGGGTCGGCGCGGCGCATTCATCAGGACGAACGTCTCGATCGTTCAGCGTCAGCCGTTCGAAGATGCGCGTCGACGCGTCGCCTTGCATGCGCATGCGATGGGCTTCGCCGAATCCGGATTCGTCGAGGAAGGTGCGGATACGCGCGATGCGCTCGGCGCGCGGCGCGAAGCTGCCATAGCCGACGCAGCGGACATTGCGCACCGTCGGACCTAGCGCGGGCGCCAGCGTGAACGCGATGTCGAGCCGGTTCGGCGGCAGGAAACCGGCCGCGCGGTCGGGCCATTCCATCAGCACGACCGCGCCTCCGGCAGATCGTCGAAACCGAGCTCGGCCAAGTTCGGCCGCGTCCGGAAAGCCGGTAGAGATCGGCATGGACGAGCGACGAAGCGCGGCAGCTCGTAAGTCTGCATGAAGGTGAAGGTCGGGCTCGGCACCTCGATCGTCTCGTCGCCGGCGAGGTAGCGGATCAGCGCGCGCGCGAAGGTCGTTTTGCCGGCGCCGAGGTCGCCCGACAGGGTCACCAGATCGCCGGGTTCGAGCGCCGCGGCGACGTCGATCATGAATCGCCGCGTCGCCTCTTCGTCCGCCAATGTCACAGTGAAGCTTGCGCCACCGGGGGTGGTCAGAAGCATCGAAACGCTCCGCGGCGCGATTTTTGCGGGACCATGATTTTGTCCGAAAGCCGATTGCCGCCTTCCGGGAGCATGCTACTCCGCCGCCGTCAATGCGGCAGGCACCGTCAGCGGGAATGTGCATGTCACGGTGGTGCCTTGGCCGACCCCGGAAACGATCGTCACGGTGCCGCCGTGCAATTCGACGAATGAGCGAACGAGCGACAGGCCGATTCCCGGCCCGCGATGCTGCGACCCCAGCGAATGGGTCTCGAACCAGTCGAATACTTTCTCCAAAACATGGGGCGGAATGCCGGGCCCCTGGTCGGTTACCGAAAACATCACAGCCTCGGCATTTCGCGCTGCCGCCAACGTCACGGTCGCCTCGGGCGGAGAAAAGCTCACGGCATTGGCCAGGAGATTGAAGAGAATTTGCCGCACCCGCAGCTTGTCGGCGACGAAGCTGCCGATGTCGGCTGTGGCGCGCGATGTCAAGCGTCAGCCCGGCGCTCACCAGCCGGTCTTGCACGCCTTCGGCGGCCGCCGTCATGGTTTCCAGGATATCGACCGGACCGAGATTGAGGTGCATGCGGCCGGCGTCGATGGTCGCGAGATCGAGAATGTTGTTGATCAGCGCCAGCAGAGTGTTCGTCGACACGGTGATGTAGTCGAGATATTCGCGCTGCCTTTCCGTCAGCGGTCCGGTCGCCTGGTCGCCAAGCAGATGAACGAAGCCGATGATGTTGGTCAGCGGCGAGCGCAGCTCGTAGGACACGTGGTGGACGAAATCGATCTTGATCTTGTCGGCGTCCTCCAGCGCCTCATTGCGCTCGCGCAACGCCCGCTCGACGTTGACCGAATCGGTAACGTCGTGGAACGTGACCAATGTGGCGCCGTCGGGCAGCGGTACGGTCGTGCAATCGACGACGCTGCCGTCGCGCCGTTCGATCCGGCCGGGAATGGCATCGCGGCTGTCGATCGCGGTGACGACGTTGCGCAGCGCCTGCCAGGCCGGGGCATTGCCGTGCAGCGGCTGGCATAGCGCCGTGATCTTCTCGATGTGCGGCCGGTCGGCAAGCGCGTCGGGCGAGAGCCGCCACATCCGGGCGAAGGCGGCATTGTGCAGCCGCAGGCGGCCGTCGCTGCCGAACACGGCGACGCCCTCGGCGAGATTGTCGAGGGTTTCCCCCTGAACGCGGATCAGCTCCTGGAAGCGCCGCTCGAGATCGAGCCGCTCGGTAACGTCATGGAAGATATAGGTGACGCCGCCGTCGGGATTGGGCGTCGTCACCACCCGTAACGTCCGTCCGCCGGGCAGATGCCAGGTATGCTCCGTGGCTTCGACGGCGCGGTAGGCCTCGTGCAGGTGCGCTTTCCATTGGCGGAAATCCTGCTCCTCCGGCAGCTTGCGCGCCGCGCGCAAGATCTCGATCACCGCCGAATCGGTCGGGCCCTGATCGAGCAGACCGGCGTCGAGGTCCCACAGCGCGCGGTAGGCGGCATTGTAGAACGTCAGGCGGTGATCGGCGCCGAACATGGCGACGCCGGTAGAAAGTTGATCGAGCGTGCGGCGGTGCGCGTCGGCAAGCCGGGTCGAGCGCGGCGCGCAAGGTCTCCACTTCGGTGGCGTCGACGCCGATGCCGGCGCTGCCGGCTTCAGTGGAAACGTCGAGCACGTCGAAGATTTGGCGCGCACCGGCAACCACGGCACGCAGCCTGCCGGTATAGAGGCCGCCGGCCGCCCGTTGTCGCGCGATGCTGTCGCGCGCGGTGCCATCGAGCAGCTCCAAGCCACGTTCGATGGCGTCGGCCGGGGTCTTCGCCTCGACGGCGCGCGCATAAGCGGCATTGACGAAGGTCAGATGGCCCGCCGCGTTGCGCGCCCAGACCGGCGCCGGCATCTTCTCGGCCAGCGCGCGCAGCGCGGCAAGCTCGGCCGACTGCCTCTCGTAGCGGGCCACCAATTCGACCAGCTCGCGCTTGATGCCGCTGGCGTCCTTCAGGCGCAGAACGGCGCGGCCGCCGATGGCGCGGCCCTGCACTTCGACGGGGTGGCCCGCGAGCGTGGCGAGCGTCATCGAGAAGGCTTCGCCGCGGTCGCGCAGGGCGTCGACCGCCGCGGTCCATGGCGCTGGCTTTGCCCGGATCGAGCCAGCTGCCGAATGCGAGCATCCGATGCGACGCCGGTATGCCGAGCGCCGCCAAATCACCCTCGATCGTCGGCTCGTCCGATCCCGCCGGCCAATCGACGACGATCTGAGGCTCGGAAAGGATGACTGCGTTGGCCCGATCGATTTCGTCGCGCAGTCGCGCAATCTCGTCGCGCGACCACGCCTTCCAGTCGCGCGGCGCGGCTGCGCGTGCGCACCAGCAGGATTGCAGTCACGACAGCAAACAGAACGACGCCGAAGACCAGAACAAGAAAGGCGATCTCGTGCTGATCGATGCTGCGGTGCGCGGTCAGCGCCAGTTCCTCCAGCGACAGCGCCGGCTGCTGCGGCGGCGGCGGGCCACGGTGCAACGGCCGCCAAGAAAGCGGCGACCGCGAGGAATCCGCCAATCCCCCGCAGACGCCGCCGCTGTCCGTAGCTCCGGCTTCTCCGGATCGTGTCCGGCATGCCCCTTCGCCTCTGCTGGCTACCGCCATCTCGCCAGCGGATCGGTCGCGGGCGAGCCCGCGAATCGGACGACTTTACTCTCAAGCGGATTCGCGCCGAAAGAGTCCAGATCGTGAACGCTAGTGGAGCGGATTTGACATTCGCCACCCACCTAGCCGCAAACCCGTGAAGCGAATGTCAAAAGCTCCCCTGGCACCGATATTTGCTATGGTCCTTTAATTCTAACATTCGCAGATAGCCTCCGGAACCGGGAAGCGAATGTTAGAATTGGACCACTAGCCGCTTTGCGGCCGCGTGGTGCTCCGGGTCGGCTTGCCGATCGCCTGCGCCTCGCGCGCCATATCCTCGAGATTGATGCGCGACAACGCCACGCCGAATTCATATTCGGCGTTCGCCATCGCCGGCAGCACGATCTTGATGAGAAGATCGGAGCCTTGCTGCTGCGGCTGCTCGCTCTCTTCGACGGTCCCGGCGGCGCGCAATATGTCATTGGCCGTCACGCGTCTGCGGTCGCGGGCAAGCTCGTAGCCGCCGCGCGGACCCCGAATGCCTCGCAAGATCCCGCAGCGCACCAGCGCCTGCAGAACGGGTTCCAGATGCCGTGGCGGCAAGCCGTGGCGAGTTGCAAGAGTCTTCGCGGAAATCGGCTGCCCATGCTCTTGCATTGCAACATCGATGACCGCAGCGACAGCGAGAACTCCTTTGCGAGGAAGCAGAGGCATCGAAACGAAAAAACGTTGCGCGCGGCGATTGGTTCGCCCAAATCCGCTAATATCTTACGGGCCGAGGCCGGTCTAGTTTTAGTTCAATCTAACGGCCGCTTTTCACAGTATCTGTCGTCAATCCGGTAGAGCCAAAGCCTCCAGACTGGCGTTCCGTCGTGTCTAACTTCGTCGATTCAACAAGAATTACATGCTGTATTGGCGCGATTACCAGCTGAGCGATACGCGTTCCTCGCTTGATTATTGTTTTTTCGCTGCCGTGATTGACAAGAATGACCTGTAATTCCCCACGATAGTCGGCATCGATGGTTCCGGGAGCGTTGAGCACCGTCACCCCGTGATGGATGGCCAACCCGGAGCGCGGCCGAATCTGGCCTTCGTGGCCCGGCGGCAAGGCGATGGCGACGCCGGTCGGAACGAGAGCGCGGCCGCCAGGGGCGATCTCGATCGGCGCGTCGGAAGCTACCGCCGCCACAAGATCGAGGCCGGCGGCAAGAGCGCTTTGATAGGCCGGCAACGGCAGGTCTGCGGCGTGCGGCAAGCGGGTGATGCGCAGTTCGACGCTCACGGGGAAGACTCTGCAAGCGCCGTAGCGATCCGCTCCACCAGCATACGCGCCACGTCGTCTTTCGACTGCGGCGGCCAGGATTCCACGTTTGTCGGCGTGATCAAATGGATGGTGTTGGTATCGCCGCCCATGATGCCGGTCTCCGGCGAAACGTCGTTGGCCAGAATCCAGTCGCAGCCCTTCCTTGGCAAGCTTTGCCTGCGCGTTGGCGACGATGTGATCGGTTTCCGCGGCGAAGCCGATGACAAGCCGGGGCCGGCCCGATGGGCGATGGGCGATGGTCGATAGGATGTCGGGGTTCTCGATCAGCGGCAGCGTCGGCGTCCGGCCTTCCTGTTTTTTGATCTTTGTCGCGCTCGGCTCGGCGCTGCGCCAGTCGGCGACGGCGGCAGCAAAAACGGCGACGTCGACCGGTAGCGCCTTCTCGACGGCCTCAAGCATTTGGCGTGCGGTCTCGACCTTGACGACGGTGACGCCGGCCGGATCGGGTACGCTGACAGGTCCGCTGACGAGGATCACGTCGGCTCCGGCAGCCGCGGCGGCCGCGGCGATGGCGTGGCCCTGCTTACCCGAGGACCGGTTGGCGATGAACCGTACCGGATCGATCGGCTCGGCGGTCGGTCCCGAGGTGACCAGGACGCGCCAGCCGGACAGCGATCCGGCGCGGCGCAACAGCGTTTCGGCAGCCGCGACGATTTCGAGCGGCTCGGCCATGCGGCCGATACCGGATTCGCCGCGCTCGGCCATCTCGCCGGAATTCGGTCCGATCAGATGAATGCCGTCGGCCTTCAGTTGCGCCAGATTGCGTTGGGTCGCTTTAGCCGACCACATATGCGGGTTCATCGCCGGCGCAATGAGGATCGGCGCGGCGGTCGCGAGCAATACCGCGGTTGCGAGATCGTCGGCATGGCCGCCCGCCATTTTCGCGATCAGGTCCGCCGTCGCCGGCGCCACCACCACGAGATCGGCGTCGCGGGCGAGACGAATATGGCCGACGTCGAATTCACTTTGCGGATCGAACAAGTCGGCATAGGCGCGCTCGCCAGCAAGCGCGCCTGCGGCAAGCGGCGTGATGAAGTGTTGGGCCGCAGCCGTGAGGATGCAGCGCACGCGGACGCCGCGGTCTTGCAAGCGGCGGATCAACTCGAGCGATTTATAGGCGGCGATGCCGCCGCCGATTATCAAAAGCACATGCGGGACGCTTTGCGCCGCCGCCGCGGCTTTGCCGGATGTCGCGTGTGCCGGCGGCTCGAAACGCTCCGGCAGCTCCCGTCCCGACTCGTCGGCCGCTTGCCGCAGGATGACGCGAATCTCGTCTTCCATCGAACGGCCGTGGCGCGCCGCGCGCAGCCGCAGGAGCGACTTGAGCTTATCGTCGAGCTGACGGACCGTGAGGCTGGCCAAGGGCGTTTCCCACCTTAAGATCAGTTACCGTAGAAATGATTGCAATGCAATCATTGAAATCAATGGGTCAGAGCGAGCCACAGTAGAAGGGCGGCGATGACCCAGAGCGCGCCGACAGTCCACCGCGTGAGGCGCGCTTCATCCCTTTTGATCTCGGCTATGGTTTGCGGCGATAGCAGCAGCAGGCTTTCTCGCGTGAGCTCGTCCAGCCGTTCGAGCACCCGGGTGCCCTGCGTCAACAGCTCGGGTACATTGCCGAGGAAGCGTCCGATTTCGCCGATCCCCTGGGCGGCGCCTTCGAGCTTGCCGGCGGGGCCGAGATTGCGCGTCATCCACTCGCGCACCACCGGCTCGGCGGTGCTCCAGATATCGAGCTTCGGATCCATCGAGCGCGCTACGCCCTCGACCACCACCATCGTCTTCTGCAACAGCAGCAATTCCGGCCGCGTGCGCATGTCGAATAGGCCGGTCACCTCGAACAGCAAGGTCAAGAGCTTCGCCATCGAAATATCTTCGGCGGTGCGATTGTGAATCGGCTCGCCGATCGCGCGGATGGCCTGGGCAAATTCGTCAACCGAATGTTGCGGCGGCACATAGCCGGCATCGAAATGAACTTGAGCGACGCGATGATAGTCGCGGATGATGAAGCCATGGAGAATTTCCGCGAGAAACAATCGTTCCTTGGCGCCGAGCCGGCCCATGATGCCGAAGTCGACCGCGACCAGCCGGCCCTGTTCGTCGACGAAAAGATTACCGGGATGCATGTCGGCGTGAAAAAAACCGTCGCGTAGCGCATGGCGCAGGAAAGTCTGGATCAAGGCCTTGGCGAGTTGCCGCAGGTCGAAGCCCTTGGCCTGCAGTTGGGCGCGATCGGACAGTGGCGTCCCATCGATCCATTCCAGCGTCAGCACTTCCTTGGTGGTGCGGTCCCAATCGACCGTGGGCACGCGGAAATCCGGGTCGTCTTTGGTGTTCTCCGCCATTTCCGAAAGCGCCGCGGCCTCGAGGCGGAAATCCATCTCGACCATGACCGATCGGCGCAAAGTGTCGACCACTTCGATGAGCCGCAGCCGTCGGGCTTCGGCGGTGAGATTTTCGGCGTGTTGCGCGGCAAAGGTGAACGCGGACAGATCGGCGTGAAAGCGTCCCTCAATGCCGGGCCGCAGCACTTTGACGGCGACCGCACGCGATCCGCTTGACGTCGCGATCGTCGCGCGATGGACCTGGGCAATAGACGCTGCGGCGACCGGCGGTCCGAAGCTGTCGAATACCGCCGCGACCGGACGCCCAAACGAAGCGGCGATGACGGCTTCGGCTTCGCCCTGTGGAAAGGGCGGCATTCGATCCTGCAGGCGCTCGAGATCCCGCGCAAATACCGGGCCGACGACGTCGGGCCTGGTCGCCAGGAACTGGCCGAGCTTGACGTAGCTCGGCCCGAGCCGGCTGAGCGCCGTCGACAACCGCGCTTCCGCGGTGCCGGTCGATCGCCGCTCGAATAAGCGGGCCATGCGAATGAGCGGCCGCATCGGAACCGGAACGGCGGCAGGCTCGATAATGCCAAGGACGCCTTCGCGGGCGAAGACGAAGCCGGCGCGGCCGAGACGGATCAAATGCGCAGCGCCGGAGATCACAAACGCCAGCCCGAATGCAGCGCTACGATGCCGCCGCTCAGCGATTGAAATGCGACCCGGGCGAATCCCGCAGCGCGCAACATCGCGGCGAAATCTTGCGGGGCCGGAAAGCGTCGAATCGATTCAACCAAATAGCGATACGATTCGGCGTCGCCCGCCACCATGCGGCCGAGTGCCGGAATGACGTTGAACGAATAGAAGTCGTAGAGCCGGTCGAGAACCGGCACATCGATGGCGGAGAATTCCAGGCACACGAATTTGCCGCCGATTTTGAGCACCCGATAAGCTTCGACCAGCGCCCGGTCGATCCGCGGCACGTTACGGATGCCGAAGGCGATGGTCGCCGCGTCGAAGCTGCGGTCCGCAAACGGCAATGCTTCCGCATTGGCTTCGGCGAAAGTGATGGCGCCGTCGAGGCCGCGCGCCGCGGCCCGCGCGCGGCCGACTTCGAGCATGTCGGCATTAATGTCGCAGACCGTCGCCTGGGTTTGTTCGCCGCCACGTTCGACCAGGCGCATGGCGACGTCGCCGGTGCCGCCGGCGATATCGAGAAGCGCGAACGGACGATCCTTCGGCGGATTGAGCGCCGTGACCAGCGCATCCTTCCAGGCCCGGTGCAGCCCGAACGACATCAGGTCGTTCATCAGGTCGTAGCGGCGCGCCACGCTGCGGAATACGTCGTCGACCAAGCCCTGCTTGTCCTCAAGCGGGACCTGACGGGCGCCGAAATGTGTGGTCTGTGGCATCGGTCATCCTTGCACCCGATAAGCATAGCGCGGCCCTTTCAGGGGCGCTATGTGTCCTGAAATTAACCTTGTTGCCGCGTTCGAGCGCGGTCGAGACGGATGCCCGAGCTTCCCGAAGTCGAAACCGTGCGCCGCGGCCTTGAACAGGCGATGCAAGGCAGGCGGCTGGTCGAGGTCGACGTCCGTCGTGGCGATCTGCGCTGGCCGCTGCCCAAGGACTTTGCCCGCCGGCTCAAAGGCCGGACCGTCACCGGCCTCGGCCGACGCGCCAAATACCTGCTGCTCGATTTATCCTCCGGCGACGTCCTGGTGATGCATCTGGGCATGTCCGGCTCGTTTCACGTCATGCAGGGAAAGCCAAAGCAGCTCGGCCGCTACCATCATGAGCGGGGCAAGCATCTTGCTCACGATCATGTCGTATTCCACCTGTCGTCGGGCGCCACCGTAACGTTCAACGATCCGCGCCGCTTCGGCTCGATGAAACTCGTGCCGCGGTCGGCGCTCGACGATGAGCCGCTCTTGAAAGCGCTCGGGCCGGAGCCGCTCGGCAATGCCTTCGATGCCGCCATGCTGGCGCAGGCCTGCCAAGGTAAAAAGACCAGCCTGAAAGCGGCGCTGTTGGATCAGCGCGTCGTCGCCGGCTTGGGCAATATCTACGTCTGCGAGGCGCTGCATCGCGCGCATCTATCACCCAAACGCCGAGCGTCAACTCTTGCCGGCAGAAAAGGCGAGCCGAACGAGCGCACCGAGCGGCTGGTCGAAGCCATCAAGGCGGTGCTCAACGACGCCATCAAAGACGGCGGTTCGTCGCTGCGCGATCACCGGCGCACCGACGGCGATCTCGGCATGTTTCAGCATCATTTTCGCGTCTACGATCGCGAGGGCGAGCCGTGCCGGACGCCGGGCTGCCACGGCATTGTCAAACGCATCGTGCAGAACGGCCGCTCGACGTTCTATTGTCCGGTATGTCAGAAGTGAATTTCACCGCGATGCAATGCCGGGACAACGCTCATGGCCTACCAGAACATCATCGTCGAAACCCGCGGCCGGGTCGGTCTCATTCGGTTGGATCGCCCGCAGGCGCTCAACGCCCTCAATAGTGCGCTGTTACGCGAGCTCGGCGAAGCCGTCGATCGTTTCGACGACGATGGCGAAATCGGCTGCATCGTTATCACCGGCTCGGACAAGGCTTTTGCCGCCGGCGCCGACATCAAAGAGATGGCCGACAAGACGTTCATCGAGGCCTTTCTCGGCAATCTGGCGGCGACCTGGGATCGTGTTGCGCATGTGCGCAAGCCGGTGATCGCCGCGGTCGCCGGCTTCGCGCTTGGCGGCGGCTGCGAGCTCGCTCTCGAATGCGACATCATCATCGCCGCCGACAATGCCAAGTTCGGCCAGCCGGAAATCAAGCTTGGCATCATCCCGGGCATCGGCGGTACGCAGCGGCTGCCGCGGGCGGTGGGTAAGGCCAAGGCCATGGATCTGATCCTGACCGGGCGCATGATGGATGCGCAGGAGGCCGAACGCTGCGGCCTCGTTTCCCGTGTCGTGCCGGCGCAAAGCCTCCTCGATGAGGCGCTCAAAGTCGCCGAGACCATTGCCGCGATGTCGCTGCCTTCCGTGCTGGCGGCGAAGGAAGCGGTCAACCGCGCCTACGAAACCTCGCTCGCCGAAGGGGTGCGCTTTGAGCGGCGGGTGTTTCATTCCCTGTTTGCCACCGCCGACCAGAAGGAAGGCATGGCTGCCTTCATCGGCAAGCGGCCGGCCAAATTCACGAACAAGTAGCCCGCGCAGGCGCGGCTCGAAGCTATTATATTGCCGGCATGCTGACCGCCGACGAGCTTGAGCGTTACGCGCGCCACATCGTGCTGCACGAGGTGGGCGGACCAGGCCAAGCGGCGCTCGGCCGCGCCCGGGTCCTGGTCGTCGGCGCCGGCGGGCTTGGCGCGCCGGTGCTGCTTTATCTGGCCGCCGCCGGGGTGGGCACACTCGGCGTCGTCGACGATGACGTGGTGTCGCTGTCGAACCTGCAGCGGCAGGTGATCCACGCCACCCCCGATATCGGCGCGCTGAAGGTCGACAGCGCCGCCGCGATGATCCACCGCCTCAATCCGCATGTCGCGGTGAAGCAATACAATACGCGGCTGACTGCGCGAAATGCGCTGGAACTGCTCGGTAACTACGATATCGTCGCCGACGGCTCGGACAATTTCGCCACCCGCTATCTGGTGGCGGATGCCTGCTACTTTGCCAAAAAGCCTTTGGTGACGGCGGCGCTCGGTACCTTTGACGGCACGCTGACGACCATCCGCGCGCATGAGCGCGGTGCGGACGGCAGGCCAAATCCAACCTATCGCTGTCTGTTTCCGGAACCGCCGCCGCCCGGCACCGTGCCGGCCTGTGCCGAAGCCGGCGTTCTGGGCGCGCTGGCCGGCGTCATCGGCTCCATGATGGCGCTTGAAGTGATCCGAGAGCTGGTCGGCTTCGGCGAGGGCTTGGTCGGGCGTCTCGTCATGGTCGATGCGCGCGCGATGCGCTTCGAGACACTGCGTTACGCCTGGGATCCGGAAAATCCGCTGTCAGGCGATCGTCCGAGCATCCGCGATCTCTCGATTCACGCCTGATCGTCGGAGCATGTCCCGCTACCGCGCCTGTTCGTGATAAACGCTGTTCGGCCGCATATCGGTGGCCGACGCCACCCGGTTCGTCATGTTGAAGAAACCGGCGACGGCGGCAATGTCCCAGATATCGCGGTCGGAAAAGCCCGAGCGCCGCAAGCGCTCGCGGTCCTCCTCTTCGATGAGCCACGGCTCGCCCGTAAGCTTGACGGCGAAATCGAGCATGAGGCGGTGCCGCTTCGACAGGCGCGCCGCGCGGTAATTCATCACCATCAATTCGCCAAGCGGCGGATCTTCGGAGAGCTGGCGTACCGCGGCGCCATGCGCGACCAGACAGTAATAACAGCGGTTCTGCGCCGACACCGCGACCGCAATCATCTCGCGCTCAAGCTTGCTCAAGCCCGAGGGCGCCAGCATCAGGTCGTTGTACATGGCGACAAAGGCCGAAAGTTTCGTCATCTCGAAGGCGTAGGCCTTGAGGACGTTCGGCACGAAACCGAGCTTCTCCTCGCATTTGGCGAAGTAAGCCGCCAGCTCGGGACTGAGCGGCGCCGGCGGCAGCTTCAGCGCCGTTATTGTGGCGTCATCGTCGGCTGCGGCGCTGGCGAGCGTTGTTTTGCGCGCTGTCTTGGGCACTGTCTTGCGCGCTATCTTGGCGGGATCGACGGGTGTCTTGCTGCGTTTGGCCATGATGATGACTTCCGTTGCGCCGCGCGCCGCGCGGCAAAGATGACTATATCAGGTCAACCATTCCGCCCCAGCGGTGGCGGAGAGGCTTCATGAACGGCTAATATCGCAGGGAAACGAGCGAGACAGGGGTCCATGAACGTTCAGGACTTTCCCCGCGGCGGCGGTGACGAAGATGACGCCAACGCCGCGCAGCTCGCCGCCGCCGCGGCGTTGCTTGCTCCCCGCAAGCCGGACGCGCCCGGCGATTTCGTTGTCGAGCTGTTCGGCCGCGCCGTACCCGAGGATCTCGCCCGCTACCGCGCCGCAGACCTTGCCGCCATCGCCGAGCGATCCTGGGCGTTTCTCGTCGAGCGCCGTCCCGGTACGCCGAAAATTCGCTTTGAAGACGCCCCGGCGCCGCGCGGCGTTTGCGTGCTCGAAATCCTCAACGACGATATGCCGTTTCTGGTCGATTCCGTGACTGCCGAGCTCAATCAGCGCGGTCTCGACATTCGCTTGTTGGTCCATCCGGTGTTTGCGGTCGAACGCAATGCTGTCGGCGGCCTCGTCAGTGTCAAAGGCGAGGGCACATCCGGGCGCGGCCTGCGTGAGAGTCTTATCCATGTTCATCTCGAAGGCGTCGGCGATGCGGCGCAACGGCTGGAGATCGTCCGCGCGCTCGAAATCATTCTTGCCGATGTGCGCGCTGCCGTAGCGGACTGGCGGCCGATGCTGGCGCGGATTCGGGCTATCATCGCCGAATTGCGGGACAGTCCGCCGCCGCTCGCGGTTGACGAGGTTGCCGAAGCCATTCAGTTTTTGGAATGGGTCGCCGACGACAATTTCACCCTGCTTGGCGCACGCGACTTCGTCTTGAACGATGATGGCGGCGTGCTCGAACCGCTGTTCGAGAGCGGTCTCGGGTTGTTGCGCTCGCGCGACACGACGCCCTCGCTCCAGCGCTGGAACGAGCCGGTGGTCATGACGCCGGAGATTCGCGCCTTCTTGCAGGAACCGAAGCTCCTGGTGGTGACAAAATCCACCGTCCGCTCTCCGGTGCATCGTCGCGTCCAGCTTGATTATCTCGGCGTCAAGCGTTTCGATGCTGCGGGCAAGCTCGTCGGCGAATATCGCTTTTGCGGGCTGTTCACGTCGACGGCCTATACGCGTTCGGTGCGCACCATTCCCTATCTGCGGCGCAAAACCGACAGTGTCATTCGTCGCGCCGGATTCGACCCGTTGAGTCATTCCGGCAAAGCGCTGGTCAACGTGCTCGAAACCTATCCGCGCGACGAGCTGTTCCAGCTCGACGAAGACACCCTCTATCACTTCGCGATTGCGGTGCTGCAACTCGACGAACGCCCGCGCGTGCGGGTGCTGGCGCGACACGACCGTTTCGGCCGCTTCGTGTCGGTGCTCGTCTTCATTCCGCGCGATCGCTACGGCGGCCAGATCAGGGCTGCGGTCGGCAAGTATCTGGCCGCAGCGTTCAAGGGACGCCTGAGCGCCTATTACCCGTTCTTCCCGGAAGGCCCGCTGGTGCGGGTGAACTACATCGTCGAGCGCGCCGACGGCGAACTGGCCGGTCCCGACCGGCCCTCGCTCGACCACGGGGTCGGCGCGCTCGTGCGCAGCTGGACCGACGGCTTGCGCGAGGCGCTCGCTGCGGGCACCGATCCGTTGCGCGGCCATTCCCTGTTTGCGCGCTATCGCGACGCGTTCCCGGTCGACTATCGCGAAGTTTATGCGTCCACGATTGCCGTCGGCGATATCCGCGTCATCGAGACGCTTACGCCGGAGCGTCCGCTCGGCGTCGAATTTTATCGCCAAAGCGGGGCGGGGGCCTCGCGCGCCGGCCTGAAGGTCTTTAGCCACAGCCGGGCCATATCGCTCTCCGATCGCGTGCCGGTCCTAGAAAATATGGGCTTTCGCGTCGTCGACGAGCGGACCTATCACATCCGGCCGGCCGATACGGCTGACGTGTGGTTTCATGACATGGAGCTTGAAAGCGCTGCCGGCCAGCCGATCGATCTCGCAGCGCTCGTGGACCGTCTGGAAGCCTGCTTTCTCGTCGTCATGGCGAAAAAGGCGGAGAGCGACGGCTACAATGCGCTGGTGCTCGAGACCGGGCTGGGCTGGCGCGAGGTGGCGCTGATCCGGACCATTTCGCGATTTTTGCGCCAGATCCGCGTGCCTTATTCGCAGGACTATATGTGGGCGACGCTGCGCAAATACCCGCATATTGCCGGACGAATCGTCGCGCTGTTCCAGACCCGTTTCGATCCTCACTCCGGCCACTCCGCCGATGAGCGCGTGGCGCACGAAGCCGGCATAGCAAGCGAGCTCGAAACCGGTTTGCAGGCGGTCGGCAGCCTCGACGAAGACCGTATCCTTCGCCATTTCGTCAATGCCGTTACCGCGGCGATCCGCACCAATTTCTTCCAACTCGGCAGCGACGGTCGCCCCAAAGAACTGATTGCGATCAAGTTCGCCAGCCGCAAAGTCGACGACATGCCGCTGCCGCGGCCGCTCTACGAAATCTTCGTCTATTCACCCCGGCTTGAAGCCGCACACCTGCGCTTCGGCAAGGTGGCCCGCGGCGGCATTCGCTGGTCCGATCGGCCGCAGGATTTTCGCACCGAGATACTCGGTCTGGTCAAAGCGCAAAACGTCAAGAACGCCGTGATCGTGCCGGTGGGGGCCAAAGGCGGCTTCGTGCCGAGATATCTGCCGCTCGGCGGATCGCGCGACGCCATCCAGGCGGAAGGCGTCGCGACCTATAGAGAGTTCATCTCCACGCTCCTCGACATCACCGACAACATCGGTATCGGAACGAGAGGCGTGATCCCGCCGCCCGACGTGGTGCGCCATGACGGCGACGATCCGTACCTCGTCGTCGCCGCCGACAAGGGGACGGCGACTTTTTCCGACATCGCCAATGAGCTGGCGATTGCCCACGATTTCTGGCTCGGCGACGCTTTCGCTTCCGGTGGCTCGGCCGGCTACGACCATAAGAAGATTGGCATCACGGCGCGCGGCGCCTGGGAATCGGTGAAGCGTCATTTCCGCGAGATGGACGTCGATATCGGCGCGACGCCGTTTACGGTTGTCGGCGTCGGCGACATGTCGGGCGACGTGTTCGGCAACGGCATGCTGCGCGAGCGAACGACGCGGCTCGTCGCCGCGTTCGATCACCGCGATATCTTTATCGATCCAGATCCCGATCCGGCCAGGAGTTTCGCCGAACGCCAGCGATTGTTCGATCTGCCGCGTTCGAGCTGGCAGGATTTCAACAAGACGGTGATTTCCAAGGGTGGCGGCGTCTACTCGCGGCTGGCCAAAGAAGTCGTGCTTTCTCCGGAAGCGCAAAAAATGTTCGGGGTCGATGCCCGTCTGACGCCGCAGGACCTTATTCGAGCGATCCTCAAAGCGCCGGTCGATCTCATTTTTTTCGGCGGCATCGGGACCTATGTTCGCGCCGCGGACGAAACCGACGATGCGGTCGGCGACCGCGCCAACGATCCGGTTCGTGTCGCCGGGAAGGATTTGCGCTGCAAGGTGATCGGCGAAGGCGCCAATCTCGGCATGACGCAGCGCGGCCGCATCGAAGCGGCGGGCCGCGGCATCCGGCTCAATACCGACGCGATCGACAATTCCGCCGGCGTCAATACCTCCGATATGGAGGTCAATCTCAAGATTGCGCTGAGCATCCCGCTGCGCGACGGGCGCCTCACGATGGCGACGCGCAACGTGTTTTTGGCCGAGATGACCGACGAGGTCGCCGCTCTCGTCCTGCGCAACAATTATTTGCAGCCGCTGGCGCTGTCGCTCGCCCAGCGGCGCGGCATGGAGGATTTCGGCTTCCTGCAGCGCTTGATGCAGACGCTGGAGGCGCACGGCCAGCTCGATCGCGCGGTGGAATATTTGCCCGACGATATGGCACTCGCCGAGCGCCGGCGGCGCTCGGAGCCGTTCACCCGGCCGGAGCTCTCGGTGCTGCTCGCTTACGCCAAGCTGACGCTTTACGACGAGCTTCTGGAATCTGCGGTGCCCGACGATCCCTATCTGTCCCGGGAACTCGCCCGCTATTTCCCGAAACCGATCGAGCAGCGTTATCCCGACGCCCTTCAACACCATCGGCTGCGGCGCGAGATTATCGCCACCCATCTTGCCAATTCGATGATCAATCGCGGCGGCCCGTCGCTGATCGTTCGTATCGCCGATCAGACCGGCGCGGCGCCTGCATCCATTGCCGCGGCCTTTGCCGCGGTGCGCGACAGCTACGACATGACCGCGCTCAACGGCGCCATCGACGGTCTCGACAACAAAATCTCCGGCGAGCTGCAGCTTGGCCTCTATGCCGCGGTGCAGGACCTCTTGCTCGATCGCCTTATCTGGTTCCTGCGCAACATCGACTTCACAACGGGTCTCGCCGGCACGGTCGCGCATTATCGCGACGGCATCGCCGCCGTTGCCGCTGCGCTCGACGATGTGCTGCCTCAGGAGTTGCGCGAGGCGCGGGCGGCGCGGGCCCGCGAGCTCAAGGCCGCCGGCCTCCCGGATGGTCTCGCCGGCCGCCTCGCCGATCTGCGGGCGTTAGCCTCGGCTCCGGATATCGTTCTTGTCGCCGATCGCACCGGCAAACCCATCGCGGAAGTCGCGGCGACTTATTTTGCCGCAGGAGCCTTCTTTCATCTCGATAGTATCGTCAGCGCCGCCACCACCATTCCGATCGCCGATTATTTTGACCGGCTGGCGCTCGACCGATCGCGGGACGCAATCGGCGATGCCGAGCGCCGGCTTGCCGCCGCCATGGTCGGCAACGGCGCTGCCGGTTCCGATGCCGTCGAATCCTGGGTGGCGCCGCGCCGGGCCGAGGTAGAGCGCGTCCGCGGAGCGATCCACGAGATCGCTCATTCCGGGCTGACGCTGTCGAAGCTGTCGGTCGCGGCAAGCCTGCTGGGCGATTTGGCGAGAGGCGACTTGGTGAAAGGCGAGACTTGGTGAAAGGCGATCTGGTGAAAGGCTGAGCGTTTCGCGACGTCCCCGCGGTCGCAGGACGCACAAAAAGGGCCCCAAGCCGATACGCCGCTTGGGGCCCTAAAGTTGTTGCCTCAACTCAGGCTTATCTGACCGGGCGACGGGGTGTCGGGGGATGGGGAGGCGCCCGGCCGGCCTTGATGAACAACAAATAGGAATGTCGGGCGCGGATGCAATGTGGATCACGCTTTAGTGTTGCCGCCGAAGGGCTCGAGAACCTGCGCCCGCATGTCGCGCCACGGACCTCACTGCGGGCAGATCAGCCCGTCGCAATCCGCATGGCGGAACTTTCGGAATGCGCCGCCGCGGCGTCGGGCAAACCGTAGCGATGCAGTTCCGCGCCGTGAACGTCGAGCCAGGCTTTGGCGCGTTCCTGATCGGGGCAGATCCGTCGCACCACGCGCCAGAATTTCGCGGAGTGGTTCATCTCGACAAGATGCGCCACTTCATGGGCGGCGAGATAATCGAGTACGTAGCGCGGCGCCAGAACGAGCCGCCAGGAAAATGACAGCATCCCCGTGGTTGAGCAGGAACCCCAGCGGCTCGATTGATCGCGGACCGTGACCCGCCGCACGGCAAGCCCCAGCGCGCGCGCGTAATGCAGGCTGGCGGCTTCGAGATCGCGGCCGGCCTCGCGGCGCAAGAAATCGACGATGCGGCGGGTGATATGGGGGCCGTAGCCGGCCACGCATAAGAGCCGTTCGCCGCTCCCATCGATCTCCGTCCAGACGGTGCCGCGCGCGCCGCGACGATGCACGATGCGGTGCGGCTCGCCGCGCAACGGCATCACCATGCCGTCGGCGAACGGCACTGCCTCCGGTAACTGGCCGAGCCGCGCAGCGATCCAGCCGCCGTGTTTCTGCGCAAACTCGCGCGCTTCCTTGACCGAGCCACGGGGCGGAATCGTCAGGATGATTTCCCGCGTCGCCGCCTGGACGCGCAGCGTATAGCGGCGCGCCTGCCGATGCCGTCGCAACCGCACGGCATAAGCCGTTCCCTCAAACACGACTTCTATCGTCTGCGGCTCGCTGGTGCGACGATAGAGCAGCGCATGCAGCGGCATGGCGAGTGACCCCGAATCCGATCGCGGGCGGATGATGCCATATCGCCGATGGGTATGGCGAGACTGCGGTTGGGCGGTGCCGAGCCGGCTCAGGCGTGCAGCGCGAGGCCCTTGCCGGAACGCCGTGCGCTGCTGCGCGCGCCGCCGCTCGACTGGTTCATCGACAGCACGAAATCGGAAATGCGCGGCGCGATCTCCGCGCGGAAGCGCGAGCCGTTGAATACGCCGTAATGCCCGACGCCAGGCTGCAGCCAATGGGCTTTGCGGTCGGGCGGGATGTTGGTGCACAGCGCATGCGCCGCCTCGGTCTGGCCGACGCCGGAAATATCGTCGTGTTCGCCCTCGATGGTGAGCAGCGCCACGCGCTTGATGCGGGCAAGATCGACGGGTCGGCCGCGATGAGTCATCTCGCCCTTCGGCAGCGCATGACGGACGAAAACGGTATCGACCGTCTGCAAATAGAACTCGGCTGCAAGATCCATCACGGCCAGATATTCGTCGTAGAACTCTTTGTGCTTTTGCGCCGAGTCGCCGTCGCCACGGACCAGATGGAGGAACAACTGCTTGTGCGCCTCGATATGGCGCTCGAGATTCATGGTGACGAAGCCGTTAAGCTGCAGAAAGCCCGGATAGACGTCGCGCATGAAGCCGGGATTGGGAAACGGCACCTTGGTGATGACGTGGGTGCGGAACCAATCGATGCCGCGTTTCTGCGCCAGCGCGTTCACCGCGGTCGGGTTCACCCGTGTGTCGATCGGGCCTCCCATCAGCACCATGGAGCTTGGCACGTAGGGATCGTTGTCCGCATCCATGATCGCGGCCGCGGCGATCACCGGCACTGACGGCTGGCACACCGCGACCACGTGGGTGTCGCCGCCGAGCGCGTGCAGGATCGAGATGATGTAATCGATATAATCGTCGAGATCGAACCGGCCTTCGGACACGGGGATCATGCGCGCGTCGTTCCAGTCGGTCACGTATACGTCGTGGTTGGGCAGAAAGGCCTCGACGGTGCCGCGCAGCAGCGTCGCGAAATGCCCCGACATCGGCGCGACGATCAACAACCGAGGCTGCTGTCGCTTGGGCGGTCGCTCGAACAGGCGCTCGAAGTGGACGACCTTGCAGAACGGCCGTTCCCAAACCGTCGAAGTATGAATCGGCACGCGCTCGCCGCCGACCAATGCCGATTCGATGCGCCACTCCGGCCGGCTATAGCGGCGCGTCGAGCGCTCGAACAATTCGCACGCCGCAGCCACCGACTTGCCGAACGTGGTGAAGGACAGCGGATTGACCGGGTTCTTGAACAACAGCCGCGTCGCGTCGGCCCAGGCTCGCGACGGATTGAGCGCGGCGTGGCTCATCTCATAGAACCAATAGAGCGGCGTCGACAGCAGGATGCCGCTGTCGCCCGGCACCGCAGGCGCGCCGCCAAACTCTCCGATGGCCATGGATGAACCTTGTCCGGCTTCTTGCTGCACTGCAGCATTGCCCTGAGGATATGTCATACTACCAACATATATGCAATTTCTTTCGTTCTTCCTTCCACTAAGCCGATCCGCATTCCACTATCGAAGATTCAACGCGCCATAGCCATTCGCGGTGCACATGGCGTCCATACGTCACAACACGGACCCGACGCCGGGGCTCATTCGCCGGTCTGCATCAGCGAGCCAGTCCGGCGCGCGCTTTCCAACAGCTTGAGAAAGCCGAACAGGCCGGCCGCAAACAGCACGGCGTTGAGCGCCAGCGCATCGAGCATCAGGTCGCCGCGAAAAGCGTGGTGGATCAGAAGCTGCGCGCATGCCCTCGAAAACATAGGTCGGTGGCAATGCCCATGCCACCGGCTGCAGCCACACCGGCAGTGTGGTGACCGGGTAGTAAACGCAGGTCAGCGGCATGAACAGAAACATGATCGACCAGGCGAGATTCTCGGCGCCCATGCCATTGCGAAGTATCAGGCCGGATACGAAAATTCCGATCGCCCAGCTTGTGAGCATCAGATTGACGAAGAATGCGACCAGCGCCAGGCCCAATCCGTACAGATTGAAGCCGAAAAAGGCGATGGCGAGAAAAGTCACCGGCACCGCGCCAACCGCCAATCGCACCACGCTCATCGCCATCAAAGCGACGATGAGCTCGATCGGCCGCAGCGGGCTCATCATCAGGTTGCCGATATTGCGCGACCACATCTCCTCCAGAAAGGAGATCGAAAATCCGAGTTGGCCGCGAAACAGGATATCCCACAGCAACACCGCGCCGATGAACGTGCCGCCGGCACGGGCGAAGAACCCGGCATTATTGGAGATGTAATATTGCAGGAAACCCCACGTGACCATTTGTACGGTCGGCCAATAGACGAGGTCGAGGAGCCGCGGCCACGACGAGCGCAACAGGTACCAGTAACGCAGCATCATCGCGCCGACGCGTTGCGCAGAAATAGAGTAAGCGCCTTCGGCGTGAACGGTCATTGCGCCGCCTCGGTCACAACGCCGCTGCCCCGCGCGACGTCGAGAAAAACCTCCTCCAGCGTGCGTCGGCCGTAGCGCGCCAACAGCTTTGCGGGCACGTCGTCATCCTCGATGCGGCCGCGCTTTATGATGATGACGCGTTGGCACAGACGCTCGACCTCGGCCATGTTGTGCGACGCCAGCAGCACCGTGGCTTGGTGCTCGTGGCAATAGCGCTCGAGATGCGCGCGGACCCAGTCGGCAGTATCCGGATCGAGCGATGCCGTCGGTTCGTCGAGCAACAGCACCTCGGGATTGTTGATCAGTGCTTTGGCCAGTGAGACCCGGGTTTTCTGTCCGGCCGACAGCCGTCCGGTCGGGCGGTCCAAAAGGTCGGTGAGATCGAGCTGCCGACCGAGCTCGGCGATGCGACCGCGCAAATCTTCGACGCCGTACAGTTTGCCGAACACGGTCATGTTCTGCCGCACCGTGAGCCGCATCGGCACTTCGACATAGGGGCTTTCGAAATTCATGCGGTGCAGAACGCGATAGCGTTCCTTCGGCATGTCCGCGCCAAGCACCGTCACGCGGCCCGACGTCGGCGTGATCAGGCCCATGATGGTGGCGATCGTCGTCGTCTTGCCGGCGCCGTTGCCGCCGAGCAGGCCCGTGATCGAGCCCGGCGCCAGCGAAAAGGAAATGCCGTCGACCGCCGGAACGGTCTTGTAAACCTTGACCAGCCGTTCGACGGCAATGGGCGGGGAAGGCCGCATCGCGCAGATGTGGCGCGCGCCGCGAGCGGAGGCAAGGGCCTCCTATGCGGCTCTGCGGGTGGTCGAGAGCCGAAGAAGATGGCACAACGGCTGCCACGGAGGTTGGGAGGACGGCGTGAGTATCATTTCATTGGCGCAGGCTGAGCGCATCATCGATGCCATCATCGCGCGCGGCGCGGCGCTGGATTGTCGGCCGATCAGCGTTATCGTGGTCGAGCCGGGCTGCAAGGTGAAGGCGTTCAAGAAGGAAGACGGCTCGTCGATGATCCGCTTCGAAATGGCTTACGGCAAGGCCTATGCGGCTTTATCGCTCGGCCGTAGCTCCAAACTGGTGCGCGAACGGGCCGCCGAGCGGCCGATCTTCATGCGCTATCTCATCGCCGCCAGCGGCGAGCAGATCTTTCCCGAGGGCGGCGGCATGCTGATCCGCGACGCTCACGGCGACGTCATCGGCGCCGTCGGCGTCACCGGCGATACCGAGGACCGCGATGAGGAACTGGCCGTCCACGGCATCCACGCCGCGGGACTGAAGACCGACGACGATTGCGCCAAGATGGGCCGCAAGATCGGGCTGATCCGGAAAAATCCGCGCCAGCGCGCGTCACGATAGCCAAAGAGGCACCATGAAAATCGGACTTTTCGACCATGTCGAATACGGCGATCGGCCGCTCACGCAACTCTTCGACGAGCGGTTGCGCTTCGCCCAGGCCGCCGATGCGGCCGGCTTTTATTGCCTGCAAATCGCCGAGCACCACGCCACGCCGCTCAATATGGTGCCGGTGCCCGGCGTCTATCTCGGCGCGCTGGCGCAGGCCACCAAGCACATGCGGCTCGGCCCGCTGGTTTATCTGTTGACGCTTTATTCGCCGCTGCGGCTCGCCGAAGAAATCTGCATGCTCGACCATTTGAGCCATGGCCGGCTCGACGTTGGCGTCGGCCGCGGCGTGTCGCCCTACGAATTGAAATACCACAAGGTCGAGCACGATCGGTCGCGCGAAATCTTCTTCGATGCGTTCGACTGCGTCAGCGCGGCATTGACAACGGATTCGCTGACCTACAAGGGCGAGCATTACACCTACGAGAACGTGCCGATCGCGCTGCATCCGCTGCAGCAGCCGCATCCGCCGTTCTGGTATGCCTCTTCGAACGAGATCGGCTCGACTTGGGGCGGCGAGCACGGCCTGCATTACGTCACGCTTGGACCGACGCCGCTCGCCAAGGCCAATATCGCCGCCTACAAGAAGGCGCTGGCCCAGCGGGGGGCGCCAGCGCAGCCGAAGCCGGAATTTCCGGGCGGCGCAGCGGTCGGCGTGCAGCGGCACATTTTCGTCGCCGATACGGATGCGCAGGCGCATCGCTTCGCCAAGCCGGCGATGGACCGGCATCTCGAGCACATCAATTGGCTGCGCAGCAAACACGGCCAGACCGGATTGACCAGCCGCTTGAACATCGAGCGAGGGGCGAACTTCGAAGCCTGCCTCGCCGACGGCACCGCCATCGCCGGCTCACCCCAGACCGTGCGCGCCGCGCTCGAGCAGCAGGTCAAGGAATTGGGCGTGAACTACCTGCTGACTTATCTCTTCCTCGGCGACATGACGTTCGCCGACGCGATGCGGTCGCTGGAATTGTTCCGCGACGAGGTCATGCCGCATCTGGCGAAGCTGTAACCGCAAAGCGCCCGCTATTTCGCCTCTTCGGCTACCGCCTGCCGGTGATCCGCCCGCAGCGCGTCGGGGTGCGGCATGGCGATGACGTTGTAGCCGGAATCGACGAAGTGAATTTCGCCGGTGACGCCGGTGGAGAGATCCGAAACCAGATAAAGCCCGGCGCCGCCGAGGTCGTCGAGCGTCACGCCGCGATGCAGCGGCGAGTGCCGCTGCTGGAAGGCGAACATCGCGCGCGCATCGCCGATCCCGGCGCCGGCAAGCGTGCGGATCGGGCCGGCGGAGATGGCGTTGACGCGGATGGCGCTGCCGCCGAAATCGACCGCCAGATAGCGCACCGAGGCTTCCAGTGCCGCCTTGGCGACGCCCATGGCGTTGTAGTTGGGCATCGCCCGCTCGCCACCGTTATAGGTGAGCGTCAGCATGGCGCCGCCGTTCGGCATCATCGCCGCCGCGCGCCGCGCGACTTCGGTGAAGGAGAAGCAAGAGATCAGCATGGTGCGCACGAAATTTTCGCGCGTGGTATCGGCATAGCGGCCGGTCAATTGGCTCTTGTCGGAAAACGCGATGGCGTGAACCAGAAAATCGAGCGTCTCCCATTCGCGGCTGAGCGCGGCGAACACCGAATCGACGGAGGCCAGGTCCTCGACGTCGCAGGGCAGCACGAGATCGGCCTCGACCGACGCGGCCAGCGGCTTGACGCGCTTACCGAGGGCATCGCCCTGATAGGTGAAAGCAAGCTTGGCGCCATGCGCAGCCAGCGTGCGCGCGATGCCCCAGGCGATGGAGTGGTCGTTGGCGACCCCCATGATCAGGCCGCGCTTGCCCTGCATCAGACCCGTCATGGTGTCAGGCATCCGGATGTTTGAACACGACGGAGGCGTTGGTGCCGCCGAATCCGAAGGAATTCGACAGCACGCAGCCGAGCGTCACGTCGTCCTGCCGCGCCCGCACGATCGGCATGTCGGCGAAGGCCGGATCGAGCCTCTCGATATGGGCGCTTTCGCAGATAAAACCGGAATTCATCATCAGCAGCGAATAGATCGCCTCCTGGGCGCCGGCGGCGCCGAGCGAATGGCCGGTCAGAGATTTCGTCGCCGAGATCGGCGGGCATTTGGCGCCGAACACTTCGCGGATTGCCTCGATTTCCTTCAAATCGCCGATCGGCGTCGAGGTGGCGTGCGGATTGATGTAGTCGATGGGCGCCTTGACCGTGGCCAGCGCCATCTTCATGCAGCGCATCGCGCCTTCGCCGGAGGGCGCCACCATATCCGCGCCGTCCGACGTCGCGCCGTAGCCGGCAAGCTCGGCGTAGATTTTGGCGCCGCGCGCTTTGGCGTGGTCGAGCTCTTCCAGCACCAGCACGCCGGCGCCGCCGGCAATGACGAAGCCGTCGCGGTCGGCGTCATAGGCGCGCGATGCCTTGTCCGGCGTCTGATTGAAACTCGACGACATGGCGCCCATGGCGTCGAACAACACCGACAGCGTCCAATCGAGCTCCTCGCAGCCGCCGGCGAAGATCATGTCCTGCTTGCCGACCTGGATGGTCTCGTAGGCGTTGCCGATGCAGTGGTTCGACGTGGCGCAAGCCGACGAGATCGAATAATTGACGCCCTTGATCTTGAACCAAGTGGCGAGCGTCGCCGAAGCGGTCGACGACATGGCCTTCGGTACCGCGAACGGCCCGACGCGCTTGGGCCCTTTGCTGCGCGTGATGTCGGCGCTTTCGACGATGGTCCGCGTCGACGGGCCGCCCGAACCCATGATGATGCCGGTTCGCTCGTTCGACACGTCGGCGTCCTCGAGCCCGGCGTCGCGGATCGCCTGCTCCATGGCGACGTGGTTCCAGGCGGCGCCGCCGCCGAGAAACCGCATGGCGCGGCGGTCGATCGCCTCGCTTGGGTCGAGCGTGGGGGCGCCATGCACCTGGCTGCGGAAGCCGAGCTCGGCATATTTGTCGGCGCGCACGATGCCCGATTTTGCCTCGCGCAGCGACGCCAGCACTTCTTGCGTGTTGTTGCCGATGGACGAGACGATGCCCATCCCGGTGACGACCACGCGTTTCATCTTTTGCCTCGTCCGGTCGACTAGAATTTTTGTTGGAGCATGACCTTTTCCGAAAACCGGGCCGCTGTTCGGGATCGGGCTCTAGGCGCCGTTCGGTTGCGGCTCGGTGTTGCGGAACAGACCGACTTTGATATCGAGCGCGCGATAGATGATCGAGCCGTCGGCCGAAAGCCAGCCGTCGGCGATACCGAGAACGAGCTTCGAGCGCATCACCCGCTTGATGTCGATGCCGTAAACGATGTTCCTCATCGTCGGCAGCACCTGTCCCGAAAACTTGATTTCGCCCATGCCCAGCGCGCGGCCTTTGCCGGGCGAGCCGAGCCAGCCGAGAAAGAAGCCGAGCATCTGCCACAGCGCATCGAGCCCGAGGCAGCCCGGCATGACCGGATCGCCCTTGAAGTGGCAGGGGAAGAACCAGAGGTCGGGCTTGAGCTCGAGCACCGCGCGAACCAGACCCTTGCCGTAGTCCCCGCCCACCTCCGCGATTTCGGAAATGCGGTCGAACATCAGCATCGGGGGCAGCGGCAATTGCGGCCCTTCGCCAAATAGCTCGCCCCGCCCGCAGGCCAGCAGGTCCTCGTATTCGAAATTGGAACGGCGCTCCTGCATTTTCTACCCAGCTTTGCCGCTTTCGGCCGATCGTTTAATTCCTAACATAATGGCGCAATGCGGCAAAGCGCACCCCCGCGGCCTGTGCGGTTGGAGGAAAAATCCTTGCGCGTGCTGCCGCCGGGGGTGTTGCGGCCGGCACCCGGAGTCGTATAGTAATTTCAAGTGCAACGATATTTCCGGCCGTACCGGCCGCCCGGTGTTTCTATGTCACAGTCGAGTTCATTGACGCTTAGACCCATGCCCCCGCTCGGCCAGCAAGCCCAGCCGGCGCGAGCCGATCTCACGGGGTGTCCCTGGCATGACGTCAAGAGCAAGCTGCGGGATGTCGGGTTGCGCCCGACGCGGCAGCGCATGGCGCTTGGCTGGATCTTGTTCGGCAAGGGCGACCGCCATGTGACTGCGGAGATGCTCTACGAGGAGGCGACCCGCGCCAAGGTCCCGGTGTCGCTTGCCACCGTCTACAACACGCTGCACCAGTTCACCGAGGTCGGCCTGCTGCGCCAGGTCGCCGTGGACGGATCGAAGGCCTATTTCGATACCAACAATAGCGAACACCACCATTTCTTCATCGAAGACAACAACGATCTTATGGACATCCCGTCGAACGACGTCGTGGTCGGCAAGGCGCCGGTCGCGCCCGAAGGTTACGAGATCGCCCGGATCGACGTCGTCGTGCGCCTGCGGCGTAAGCGCTGAAACCCTGATTGTCCGCGCTTTTGCGCGGTGCTTTCCCGATCCTTATGCACGCTAGCTGTCCGCCGGCGCCGCGCGACGATCGCGCTCGTAATTGGCGCAGGACGCGCGGTTCGGTCAGAAATCTACCTCCCTCGACATTGTTTTCCTGGGCGAATAATTATTGTTGTGATATCGAGAATCATGTACAATCAATTACAATTGATATAAAATACATCAGTACCGGCTCTCATGATCACTGCCGGCCAACTCCGGGCCTCGCGGGCAATTCTCGGGATTGATCAGCGTACGCTCGCTGAATCTGCCGGCCTGTCGCTGCCGACGATCCAGCGCATGGAAGCGAGCGAGGGCGTGGTCCGCGGCAATGTCAATTTGCTGATGAAGCTCGTCGCGGCCCTTGACGCGCTCGGCATCGAACTGATCTCCGACCAGGCGACGAGCCACGGCGGCGGCCGCGGCGTGCGGTTGAAGAGGGCGGCGACGTGACGCTGACGATCGCGCTTGGTTCCGCCGCGGCTTTGCTGGCGCTCGCCGTTCTCGCGGTCGTAATTTGCCGTTTCGCCGCGGCCACGCGCATCGTCTATGGCGCGTGTATGATCGTGACGGCGGTTTCGCTCGTCGCCGCGGCAATGCATCTGCTCGGCGCGGCGGCGCCTTCGACCGTCACGCTGCCGCTCGGCGTGCCCTGGATCGGCGCGCATTTCCGGCTCGACGCATTGTCGGCCTTCTTTCTGGTCGTGGTCGATCTCGGCGCCTTCGGCGCAAGCCTGTTCGCGCTTGGCTACGGCGAGCATGAAACGGCGCCGCAACGCGTGCTGCCATTCTATGCCGCCTTTCTCGCCGGCATGACGCTGGTCGTCCTTGCCGACGACGCATTCACTTTTTTGGCGTGCTGGGAATTTATGTCGCTGACGTCATGGGCGCTGGTGGTGTCGCATCATCGTGCGCCGGAAAACGTGTATGCCGGTTACGTCTATCTGATCATGGCGAGTTTCGGCACGCTCGCTCTGCTGCTCGGCTTCGGACTGCTTGCCGGCCCCACCGGCCTTTATACGTTCGACGCGATGCGGGCCGCGCATCCGTCCGCAACGATCGGCGCATTCGCCTTGATTCTGGCGCTGATCGGGGCGGGATCGAAAGCCGGTATCGTGCCGCTGCATGTGTGGCTGCCGCTCGCCCATCCGGCGGCGCCGAGCCACGTCTCGGCACTGATGAGCGGCGTCATGACCAAGATCGCCGTCTATGCCTTCGTGCGAATTGCGTTCGAGCTGGCCGGCGCGCCCGATTGGTGGTGGAGCATCGTCGTCTTGGCGGCGGGCGGGGTCACCGCGGTGATGGGCGTGCTTTATGCGCTGATGCAGCACGATCTTAAGCGGCTGCTGGCCTATCACACGGTGGAAAATATCGGCATTATCTTCATCGGAGTCGGGCTCGCGCTCGCGTTCCAGACTTACGGCTTGCCGTTCGCCGCGGCGCTGGCGCTCACCGCGGCGCTGTTTCATGTCTTCAATCATTCGCTGTTCAAGAGCCTATTGTTCTTCGGCGCCGGGGCGGTGCTCACGGCGACCGGCGAACGCGACATGGAGCATCTCGGCGGTCTCATCCACCGCATGCCGCAGACCGCGTTCGTGTTCCTGGTCGGCTGTGCCGCCATCTCGGCGCTGCCGCCGCTTAACGGCTTCGCCTCCGAGTGGTTGACCTTCCAGGCGATCCTGCTCAGTCCCGCGCTGCCGTCATGGGGATTGAGACTTCTGGTGCCGGCCGTCGGCGGGCTGCTCGCGCTGTCGGCGGCGCTCGCGGCTGCCTGCTTCGTCAAGGCCTATGGCGTGACGTTTCTCGGACGGTCGCGGACCCCGGTCGCGGCGGCCGCGAAGGAAGTCGATTTCTTTTCGCTGGCGGCGATGATGCTCTTGGCGGCGCTGTGTCTCGTCGCCGGAATCTTGCCAGGCCTGTTCATCGATGCGCTCGCCCCGGTCAATACGGCGCTCATCGGCGCGCATATGCCGCCGCAAAGCGGCACACCGTGGCTCGCCATAATTCCGGTCACCGCGAGCCGCAGCTCCTATGACGGTCTCTTGGTCTTCGTGTTCATCGTCATGTCGGGCGGTCTCGCGGCGCTGGCTATCCATCGCCTGGCTTCGGACCGTGTGCGCCGCGCGCCGGCTTGGGACTGCGGCTACCCGGATGCGAGTCTGGCGACGCAATACACGGCGATGAGTTTCGCCCAGCCGATCCGCCGCGTCTTCGGCACGACGGTGTTCCACGCCCGGGAGACAGTCGAAATACCGCCACCCGGCGACATGCGTCCGGCGCGGCTTACGGTCGAGATGCGCGATCCGATCTGGGACACGGCCTATGCGCCGCTCGCGACCGGCATCGGCATTGCGGCCGACCGTCTCAATCTCCTGCAATTCCTGACCATCCGCCAGTTTCTCAGTCTGGTGTTCGGTGCGCTTGTCATCTTGCTGCTGGTGATCGCGATATGGTCCTGATCCGCGATTTGACCATCCAAGGCGGGCAGATGCTGTTGGTGCTGCTGGTGGCGCCGCTGTTCGTCGGTTTCGTGCGCAAGATGAAAGCGCGACTGCTGCGCCGTCAAGGTCCGCCGCTCATTCAGCCCTATCTCGACCTCCTGCGCCTGATGCGCAAAGAGGTGGTGCTGGCGAACAACGCGTCGTGGCTGTTCCGCGTCACCCCCTATCTCGTTTTTGCCGCCACCTGGGTCGCCGCGTCGCTGGTGCCGACCTTTCGCACCGATCTCACGTTCTCCTGGTCGGCCGATTTCATCGCCATCATCGCCTTGCTCGGCAGCGCGCGTTTTTTCCTGGCGCTCGCCGGCCTCGACGTCGGCACCAGCTTCGGCGGCATCGGTTCGAGCCGCGAAGTGATGATCGCCTCGCTCGCCGAGCCGGCGATGCTCATGATCGTGTTCACGCTGGCGCTGATCGCCGGCTCGACGCAGCTTTCGACCATGGCCGCGTTCATGGCGTCGCCGGCGGTCGGGCTGCGGGTCTCGCTCGGACTGGGGCTCGTCGCTCTCATCATGGTGGCGATCGCCGAGAACGGCCGCATCCCGATCGACAATCCGGCCACCCATCTCGAACTGACCATGGTGCATGAGGCCATGGTGCTGGAATATTCCGGCCGCCACCTGGCGCTGATCGAGCTTGCCAGCGCGCTCAAGCTTGTTCTCTACGTCTCGCTGCTCGCCTGTTTGTTCGCGCCCTGGGGAATCGAATCGGCCGCCGCTGCGGTGCCGACGCTCGCGCTCGGCGTCGCCGCCTATATCGGCAAGCTCGCCGTCGGCGGTTTTTTGCTGGCGCTGTTCGAGACGTCGATCGCCAAGATGCGCGTGTTCCGGGTACCGGAATATTTGGGCGCTGCGCTGATGTTCGGGCTACTTGCGACGCTGCTGCGCTTCGTGTCGGGGAGCTTCTGATGAGCCGGATCGATTTCGACGTCGCGCATCTGCTCGCCGGCACGCTGGTGCTGATCAGCTTTCTCGAGCTCTATCAGGACCGCATGTATTCCCTGCTCAACGTCTATGCGCTGCATGCTTTGGTCCTGGCGGCCTCCGTTGCCTGGCAGGCTTTGATCCAGGACGCGCCGCATCTTTATGTCACCGCCGGCATCGCCCTCGTCTTCAAGGCGATCGTCATCCCGGTGACCTTGCACCGCATGATCGTCCAGCTCGGCATTCATCGCGAGATCGAGAAAGTGGTGGGCGTCGGCTCCACCATGCTTGCCGGCGTGGGCCTGGTCGCGTTGTCCATCGTGGTCATGCTGCGAGCGACCCACAACGCCGATCCGCTGGCCCAGGAGGACCTCGCCTTCGCGCTTGCCGTGGTGCTGCTCGGCCTTCTGATGATGGTGACGCGACTCAATGCGGTCAGCCAGGTGATCGGCTTCATGTCGCTCGAGAACGGCCTCGTCCTGGCGGCCACCGGCGCCAAAGGCATGCCGCTCGTGGTCGAGATCAGCGTCGCCTTTTCCATCCTGATCGCCTTCATCGTGATCGGAATCTTCTTGTTCCGCATCCGCGAACGCTTCGATACGGTCGACGTGCAGGCGCTCGACCAGTTTCGCGGAGAGCGCCGATGACGATCGATGCGGTAACCGGCGTTCTGCTCATCCCGGCGCTATCGGCCGCGCTGTTGGCGGTGCTGCCCGGCTACCGCATGACGGCGCGGCTCAACGTCGCGGCGACGACGCTGACGCTTCTCTGCGCGGTGTGGTTGTTGTTCCGGCGGCCGCCGACGGGGCCCTATCTGTTGGTCGACGACCTCAACGCCACGTTTATCGTGCTCACCACATTCGTCGGCTTCACCACCAGCGTGTTCAGTGCGAGCTACATCGCCCACGAGCTGGAAACCGGACGGCTGACGCCGCCGTCCGTGCGATTCTATCATGCCATGTATCAGGTGCTGATGTTCGCGATGAATTTGGCGCTCGTCGCCAACAATATCGGCCTGATGTGGGTGGCTATCGAGATGGCGACGCTGACCACGGTGCTGATGGTCGGCATTTATCGCACCCATGAAGCGCTCGAAGCAGCGTGGAAATATTTCATTCTCGGCAGCGTCGGCATCGCGCTCGCTTTGTTCGGCACCATCCTCGTCTACATGGCGGCACGGCCGGTCGTCGGCGAAGGCCTCGACGCCATGGTGTGGACCGTGCTGGTCAAGCGCGCCGGCAATTTCGATCCGGCGCTGCTCGACCTCGCCTTCGTCTTTCTCCTGCTCGGCTACGGCACCAAAGTGGGTCTCGCTCCGCTGCATGCCTGGCTGCCGGACGCGCATGCCGAGGGCCCGACCCCGATCTCGGCGGTGCTGTCAGGATTGCTGCTCAACGTTGCGCTCTACGCGCTGTTGCGCTTCAAGATGCTGCTGGCGGCGAACGCCGGCGCGCTGGCGCCTGGCCCGCTGATGGTGACGCTCGGCTTGATCTCGCTGGTGTTCGCCGCGTTCATGCTATACCGCCGGCGCGACATTAAACGCATGTTCGCCTATTCCTCGATCGAGCACATGGGCATCATCACTTTTGCCTTCGGCATGGGCGGCCCGATCGCCAATTTCGCCGGCTTGCTGCACATGACCATGCATTCTCTGACCAAGTCGGCGATCTTCTTCGCCGTCGGCCATGTCGCGCAGGTCAAGGGCACGCAGCGGATTGCCGACATTGGCGGCCTCACGGAGACGCATCCGACGCTGGGCTGGGGCCTGATCCTCGGCGTCGTGGCGATCGCCGGCTTGCCGCCGCTCGGCATTTTCATGAGCGAATTCCTGGTGGTGAGTTCGACCTTCGCCCGTGCGCCGGCGCTGGCGATCATTCTCGTCTTCGGCCTTGTCGTCGGCCTGGCAGGACTTTTCCTGCGGCTCAACGGCATCGCTTTCGGCGAGCCGCGCGGGCCCAGCGCCAAGGCGCAAGCGTCCTATGCGCCGATGTTTGCGCATCTGGCGATCGTGTTCGCCGCCGGTATCTACCTGCCGCAGGGCTTGGTGACGTGGTTTCAGAACGTCGCCGGATTGCTTGGGTAATCTGATGGCGATGCTCCTCGATATCATCAGCCAGGGCGAGCGCGCGGAGAGCCACCGACCGTGGCCGCGCTTTGACGTGACGGCAAATATTTGGCGACAGGCAGCGAACGAAATTGCCGCGGGCCATGCCACGCTTCTCGGGCTGTGGGCCGACCGAGCCGCGCTTCCTGCGGTTCACATGGCGATCATGACCGACGACACCGGCGCCATCACGGTTGCGAGCCTTGCGTGTCCCGATGGACGCTTTCCCTCGGTCGGGGCACTGCACCCGCCCGCCATCCGTCTCGAACGCGCCATTCATAGCCTTTATGGCTACGTCGCCGTCGACAGTTTGGATCGGCGGCCCTGGCTCGATCTCGGCTGCTGGGACGTGCGGTATCCGCTCGGCGCGCGAGAGGCAGCGGCGGGGCATGACGCCTACCAATTCCTTCCCGTCGAAGGCGAAAGCCTGCATCAGATTCCGGTCGGCCCGGTCCATGCCGGCATTATCGAGCCGGGACATTTCCGCTTCACCGCCGGCGGCGAGACGGTGGTGCGGCTCGAAGAACGACTCGGCTATGTGCACAAGGGGATCGAGTTGCTCATGGCGGGTGCTTCCATCGCGCGAGCGGCAAAATTGGCCGCCCGCACCTCGGGCGACAGCACCGTCGCTTACGGCATTGCCTTTGCGCATGCGGTCGAAGCGGCGCTCGGCATCGCAGCGCCGCCGCGCGCGCAATTCCTGCGCGCGTTGCTGGCGGAGCTTGAACGGCTGGCGAACCACCTCGGCGACATCGGCGCGATCTGCAACGACGCGTCGTTTTCGCTCATGCACGCGCATTGCGGAATTCTGCGCGAGCAGGTGTTGCGCGCGGCCAACGACGCATTCGGTCACCGTCTGATGATGGATCGCGTCATTCCCGGCGGCGTTGCCGCCGATCTCGATCCCGCCGGCACGATCGGCATCCGCGAAATGCTGCAACAGATCGGCCGGCGGTTTCCGCGTTTGATCGAGCTCTACGACAATACGGCATCGCTGCAAGACCGCACCGCCGCAACGGGCATCCTGCGCACCGCGCTTGCCCGGCAGTTCGGCGCGTCGGGTTATGTCGGGCGGGCGAGCGGACGCAATGTCGATGCACGCAAGATGCCGGGCTATCCGCCCTATGATCGGCTTTCCTTCTCGGTGCCGGTGCTTACCGCCGGCGACGTTAATGCTCGCGTCTGGATCCGCATCCGCGAAGTCGAGCAAAGCATGGCGCTCGTCGAACAAATCCTCGACCGGCTGCCGGACGGTCCGATCGCCGCGGCCCTCGATGGCGGCGGTGCCGTCGGCGAGGGCCTCGGACTTGCCGAAGGCTTTCGCGGCGACATTCTGGCCTGGGTGCGCCTCGACGGCGGGCAGGTGGAGCACTGTCATTTGCGCGATCCGTCATGGTTCCAGTGGCCGCTCCTCGAGGCGGCGATCGAAGGCAACATCGTTGCCGACTTCCCGCTCTGCAACAAATCGTTCAACTGCTCGTATTCGGGACACGATCTCTGATGCGCCGTACGTTATTTGAAAGCCTCACGCACCGGCCGCTGACCGAAGCGCCGCCGGCGCCCGACGATGCCGCGCTCGCCGAACTGGCGGCGGGCGTCGACCGTGCGGCGCGGCGGCGGCTCGGTCGCAGCCTCGCCATCCGCCAGGTCGACGCCGGTTCCTGTAACGGCTGCGAGCTCGAGATCCACGCCCTCAACAATGCCTTCTACGACCTCGAGCGCTTCGGTCTGCGCTTTGTCGCCTCGCCGCGCCATGCCGACGTGCTGCTGGTGACCGGACCGGTCACCAAGAACATGCGTCAGGCGCTGGAGCGGACCTATGCAGCGACGCCGGACCCGAAATGGGTGGTGGCGCTCGGCGACTGCGCATTGGACGGTGGAATTTTCTCGGGCAGCTACGCCGTCGCCGGTGGCGTGTCCGACGTCGTGCCGGTCGATCTGCACATTCGCGGCTGCCCGCCGCCGCCGATCGAAATTCTCAAGGGCTTGATCGCGCTGTTGGACTCGCTGGCGGCTCGGCCTGCCTAACGGTCCGATTCCAACATTCGCATCGGTGCCCGGGGCGCGGCTTTTCAGTCGATTTTCTCGTCCGGGTAGACGCCCCATAAGTCGGTCTGCTGGATCCAGCCCTCAAAACCCTTGCCGCTGATTTCGCACCAAGTTCCGGTGCACGCCTTGACCGAGCCGAGGACGCCGACTTGCAGCCGTGCGACAAGCCCGCTCGCGGCGTCCGGCTTTGCATAAAGCGGCGCCAGGTCGGTTTTCGATTTGAGCTGCACCGCCGCCATGCGCTTGCCCGACAGCAGCGAGTGATAGACCCAGCCCTGCGAGCCGTCGGAATCGCGGATGCGGCGCCAGTCCTCGAACTCCGCCGTGATTTCGACCGGCCAGCCGACCCGGGTGTAGATCCATGAGATATCGTGGTCTTTGTCCGGTCCGTCGCGAACGGCGACCCGGTCCGCCTTGACGCTGACAAAGCGCGGAACCGGCAAGCCGCTTGCCGTGGAATCCGCCGCACACGCCAATGTGGCGGCGCTGACCAGGACAACAAGGACCGCGATCGCAACGAACGGTTTGCCAAGTGTCATCGCAACGAACCCGGAAGCCCCCTGAGGCGCGACGCGGCGAGCGCGCGCCGGCATGCTTTTTGGCAGCGCGGTCATCTGCTAGAGAGATTTTAATGAACCGCCTTCCGCCGCGAGTGTCGGCGAGCAAGGTTAAAGAGACCTGAACGGCGGATGCGGTAATCGGCCGTTGCAACAGGCTGAAATTTCAGGCTGAATTGCCGTATCGCGATTCCGCCGAACCGGCACAGAGGCAATCCATGGCGACGAGCAAAAAGCCGCTGGTCGTGGTCACCCGGCGGCTGCCGGATAGCGTCGAGATGCGCATGCGCGAACTGTTCGACGCGCGTCTCAATGCCGAAGATGCTCCGCTCACTTCGGCCCAGCTCATCGAAGCGGTGAAGATCGCCGACGTCCTCGTCCCGACGGTGACCGATCATATCGATAGATCCGTGCTCAGCCATTCCGGCGAGAGGCTGAAGCTCATCGCCAATTTCGGCAACGGCGTCGATAACATCGATGTCGCGACCGCCGTGCAGCGCGGCATCACCGTGACCAATACGCCGGGCGTGCTGACCGAAGATACTGCCGATATGACGATGGCGCTGATCCTTGCGGTGCCGCGGCGGCTGGTCGAGGGCGCGCAAGTGCTCATCGGCGACCGGGAGTGGGGCGGCTGGTCTCCGACCTGGATGCTCGGCCATCGCATCGGCGGCAAGCGCCTCGGCATCGTCGGCCTGGGCCGGATCGGCCAGGCGGTGGCGCGCCGGGCTCATGCCTTCGGCTTGAAAATCCACTATCACGACCGCCGCCGCGTCACCCCGCAGATCGAGGAAGAACTGCACGCGACATACTGGGAGAGTCTCGATCAGATGCTCGCCCGGATGGATATCATCTCGATCAATTGCCCGCACACGCCGGCGACCTATCACTTGCTGTCGGCGCGCCGGCTCAAGCTCGTTCGCCCCGAAGCCTATATCGTCAACACCGCGCGCGGCGAGGTGATCGACGAGAACGCACTCGCCCGCCTCATCGAGGCCGGCGACATCGCCGCCGCGGGCCTTGACGTTTTCGAACACGAACCGGCGGTCAATCCCAAGCTCCTCAAGCTCGCACGCGCCGGCAAAGTGGTGCTGCTGCCGCATCTTGCCTCGGCGACGCTCGAAGGCCGCGTCGACATGGGCGAGAAAGTCATCGTCAACATCAAGACCTTCCTCGACGGCCATCGCCCGCCGGATCGCGTTCTGCCGTCGATGCTGTGATGAAATGCATCTGTTGTTTGCACGATGCTGAAGTCCTCGCGCCCGCATGTCGGGTCGGCTGTTGAGCGGCGCGCTTCGCTGCACGCCTGGCGTTTGCGCTCGTCGCCAGCGCTCAGGACCGTCACGACAGTGCCGCGCCCGCTGGCGCTCAAAGGGATTGTCGGCCAAAACGGCATGGTGGTCGCGCAAGAGCCCCTGCAGCTCGCATCGGCGTCGATATTCTGCAACAGGGCGGCAACGCGGTGGACGCCGCGGTGGCTGTCGGCTTTGCGCTCGCGGTGAGTTATCCGCGCGCCGGCAATATCGGCGGCGGCGGTTTCATGGTGATCCATCTCGCTCCGGCGAGGACACGGCGATCGACTATCGCGAGACGGCGCCCGCGGCGATCAACGCCAAGAGCTTTCTCGACGCCAAGGGTAATGCCGATCCGCAGAAGTCGCGCGAATTCGGCGCTTGCCATCGGAGTGCCTGGCACCGTGGCCGGCTTGGCGCTGGCCGAGCAGAAATACGGCTCCGGGCGTTTCACGCTGGCCGAACTGATCGCGCCCGCGATCGCCATGGCACGCGACGGCATCACGCTCAACGAAGATATCACCGAGGGGCCGCCCAATATTCTGGCGAGGCTAGGGCGCTGGCCGTCCTCGGCAAAGATATTTCTAAAAGCGGACGGCAGCGCGTTGTCGGCCGGCGACCGCTTGGTGCAAAGCGATCTTGCCGACACGCTTGCGGCGGTCGCTCGCGAGGGGCCGCCGCATTCTACGACGGACCGATCGCGCAAAAGATCGCCGCGGCGGTGCAAGCTGCCGGCGGCGTGATGACAGCCGACGACTTGAAGAATTACCGCGCCATCGAGCGCAGGCCGGTGCGCGGGACCTATCGCGGCTATGACCTGATTTCCATGCCGCCGCCATCGTCGGGCGGCGTCGAGCTCATTGAGATGCTCAATATTTTGGAAGGCTACGACCTCGCCCGGGACGACGAGACACAGACGCCTGTATCTCATGATCGAGGCGATGAAGCGCGCCTATGCCGATCGGGCCGTATTCCTGGGCGATCCGGACAGCGTGCAAAACCCCGTCGCGCGCCTGACATCGAAGGACTATGCCGCGCGCTGGCGGGCGACGATCGATCCCGAGCATGCCACGCCGGCCAGCGCCATTCGTGCCGGCGGCACGAGCGATCCCGAAGGCCATAACACGACGCATTTTTCCATTGTCGATCGATTCGGCAATGCGGTCTCCAACACTTACACGCTTAATTTCGCCTATGGAGTTGGGCTCGTCGCCGACGGCACCGGTGTCCTGCTCAACAACGAGCTTGACGATTTTGCCGCCAAGCCGGAAGCGCCCAATGCCTATGGCCTGGTCGGTTTTGAGGCCAACGAGCCGGGGCCGGGCAAACGGCCGTTGTCGTCGATGACGCCGACAATCGTGTTGAAGGACGGCAAGCCGTTCCTCGTCACCGGTTCGCCGGGCGGCAGCCGCATCACCACCGCGGTGCTGCAAGTGATCGTCAACGTGATCGATCGTGGCATGAGCCATCGCCGATGCCGTCGCCGCTCCGCGAGTTCATAATCAATGGTTGCCGGACCAGGTCTTCGCCGAGCCCGGCGTGCCCGGCGACGCGATCGCCGCCTTGCAGGCCCGCGGCGACAAGGTCGTTCCGCAGCGGCCCTTTACGTCGGCCGAGTCGATCCTGGTGACGCCCGAGGGTTTCGTCGGCGCCGCCGACCCGCGCTAGCGGCGGCGGATTGGCGGCGGGATACTGACGGCTCCTCAGGCGCTTACCCGCCTATCGATCCTGAAACTGCGGGTCGGCGTGGCGCACGGTCCCTGCCAAGCACAATAACCAGCAACGCGCACACCGCTACCGGGGTAAATCCCGCAATCGGCGAGTGGGTGAAGTCCCACAGCCAGCCGCCAACGACGGAGAGCAGCATCGCGACGCTGTAGCTGATGGTGAACATGCCGGCGGAGGTGCGATGCACGTCGTCCGGCGCGCTGAGCACCGACGGCAGCGCCAGCGCCAAGATCAGCGTCACCGCTCCGGTGAAACCGAGGATGGCCACCCAAAACACGATCCAGCCGCCGTGCATCGTCAGCATGCCGATCAGGCAAATCAGCGCCAGCGACCCGGTTGCGACATAGGCCGCGGCCGCGTCACCAGACGCCCGGCAATGCCCAGCATCAGAAAGGCGGCCGGCAACTGGCCGACATTGATCGCGGTGAGCGCGCTGCTGATCAGGTCCGGACGGCCCTCGGCGGTCATGTAATCGGGCAGGAAGGCGTTGGTGACGAAATAAGTCGCGTTGACGCTGCCGAGAATGAGGCCGAGTTTCCAGATCAGCGGACGGCGCCAATCGGGCCACCAGCGGCGGCCTGCCGCGGGCGCAGCCATCTTAGCCCCCGTCTTGTCGCCGCCGAGCCGCGGCGCGTAAATCGCGACCAGGAATGCGGTGACCAGCACCGGAATCGACCAGACCACGAAGTTCAGTCGCCAACTGTTGTCGGTGAGCGGCAGAATCAGAGGAATAGTCAGCGCCGGCGGCGAGAATTTCGCCGATCAGGAGTCCGGTCGTATAAACCGCGGTGGCGAAACCGATGCGCTGCGGAAACCAGGCTCGCACCAAGGGCGGCAGCGACGGCTGCATGATCGACACGCCCGCCGCCATCGCGATCGTCGACGCATAGAGCATTGCCGGTTCGGCAAACGCCGCGCGCGCCGCGGAGCCGAAGGCATTGAGCAGCAGGCCAATGACCAGCGCCGGAACGATGCCAAACCGCGCAATCAGCACCGCGCCCGGCACCGCCGCAATCGCAAACAGCATTGGCGGCAGGCTCGACAGCCAGCCGACATCGGTCTCGGTCAGATGCAGATCGGCATGCAGCAGCGGAATGACGGGCGGCACCGCGAGCACGGTGAGCCGCAGACAGGCGCCGGACAGCCACAACAGGCCGAAGGCGATGGCGCGCTGCCGCGCCGACGGCAGATTATTTTCCACAGATGACATTGCGAGACGTTCCGGCAAAAGGCGGCGATGCTACCGCAAACGCCCTTCCACGTGAGGACGAATATTCCAGGCGCTCCATCATCTGTTGTCGCGCCGTTCCGTGACGGCGTAGACCGCGCCCATTGCCATCAAGAGCGAGGTGCCGAGAAAGACTGCACGCATGCCGATATGGCCGCCGACAAAGCCGCCGAGCACCGGTCCGACGACCTGGCCGACATATTGCGACGACGTCGAATAACCGAGCAACCGTCCGGCGATGCCGTCCGGCACGTTGTGGCGAATGATGCTGGTGATGCAGGGCAACAAGCCGCCCAGCGAGAGTCCCATCAGAAAACGCAACACGATGAGTTGCCAGCCGGCGGTGACGAAGGCCTGCGGGATCAGTAGCAGCGCCGAAACGGCGAGGGCGCCGATGAGAACGCGCCAATGTCCGACGCGGTCCGCGAGCTTGCCCAACCGCGACGCCGACAGAATGCTGCCGAGCGCAGCCGCCGACATGACCACGCCGGACACCATCGTCACCTGCGCGGCATTTTTCACGATCTGCGCGACATAGATGGTGATGATCGGCTCGATCGACATATTGGCAAGCATCAACAGCATGCCCATCGTCAGCATGGCGATGACCGGCCGCTTGTCCGGAATTTGCGACCAGCCGGCCGCCGCCGCGGTTTTCTTGGCGAGCGGCGACCGCTTCTGCTCTCTGATGAGAACGGTGGTGGCGATGAACGTCAGAAAGATCACGCCGCCGGCGGCCCAGAAGGTGGCGCGGATGCCGATCAGCGGCGGCAAAGCGCCGCCGATCAGCGGGCCGACCAGATTGCCGGCCATGATTTCCGACGACAGCATGCCGAGCGCCCATCCTGAGCGCGCCTTCGGAGTTTGCGTCGCGACCAGAATGGTGGAACCGGAGGCGTAGCCGCCGGCAAAGCCGGCGAACAGGCGAAGCCCGACCAGTTCCCATACATTATGGGCCATGCCGATCAGCGACATGGCGACCGCCATGCCGAGGCTGGCGCGGATCAGCATCAGCTTGCGGCCATATTGATCGGCCAACCGTCCCCATAGCGGCGCCACCAGCGCTGCGGCGAAGAAGGTCGCGCCGTAAGCGATGCCCGACCATTGCGCGATGGCGGCGCGATCCGAGACGCCAAGCTGCTCCACATAGATCGGCAGAAACGGCAGCAACAGCGTCATCGCCACGATGGTCGTGAACGAGCCGACGAGGCAGACCGCAAGGTTGCTGCGCCAATACCTTTCGTCGTCTGCCATGCCGCGTCTCTATGCGCTCAGGTTTTGGCCGGGCCGTAAAAACGTCCGCTACAAGCGCCCATAGCCGGCGCGAAGCAACCGTCCCACCGGCAGCCCTGACGGGCATCCTGAACACGGCTCGTTATGGAGAGAATTATTGGAGCGGGCGATGGGATTCGAACCCACGACCCCAACCTTGGCAAGGTTGTGCTCTACCCCTGAGCTACACCCGCATCCGAGAAGGGTAAGATAGCCGAGCGCAATGGATCAGGCCATGGCTAAGCCACGGCCAAGCTATGCCAAAGAGCTTACCGCTTTGCAACCGCGGGAAAGCGGACCCAGACTATGATCCGACAGGTTAACCGGATCATTGTCTGGGATTTTTAGCGGGAGCATGATCTTTTCGGAAAATCGGTATCCACTTTTCCGGATCATGCTCTAGAAAAAGGCATGCCAGCCTCGCCGGCCGAGCTTTTTGCCTATCTCGATAGTCTCGGCATCCCACACCAGACCGTGACGCATCCGGCCGTCTTTACCGTCGAAGAGGGCCGCGAACTGCGTGGCACCATCGCCGGCGGCCATACCAAGAACCTGTTCTTGCGCGACAAAAAAGGCATGCCCTACCTGGTCGTGGCCTGCGAAGACGCGGCGATCGAATTGCGCGCGCTGCATCGATTATTGGGGGCATCCGGCCGGTTTTCGTTCGGCTCCGCGGAACTGATGCGGCAGCTTCTCGGGGTCGAACCGGGCTCGGTGACGCCGTTCGCCGCCATCAACGATACCCAGCACCGTGTCACCGTGGTGCTCGACGCCGCGATGATGGAGCATGCCATGCTGAACTTTCACCCTCTGGTGAATACCGGCACCACGACGATTTCTCGCGACGGGCTGTTGAAATTCCTCGAAGCGACCGGTCATCCGCCGCGGATCGAGCTGGTCTCCGGCCTGACTCGAACCTGGCTCCGATCCTGCCGACTGAACCGGCCCGATTGCATTTTGCCCGGTTTCTTCCCATTTAGGGCAGGGAAACAGGGCAGTATCCGGCCGGCTTTCCTGCCGGATCTTGGGCAAGGACAATGTTGCAAGAAGCTTCAACCGCAACCGCGGACGCAGTCGTCAAGGACACGACGACGCAGACTTTCGTTAAAGACGTCATCGAGGAATCGCGCCGTCAGCCGGTTCTGGTCGACTTCTGGGCGCCGTGGTGCGGCCCGTGTAAGCAGCTCACCCCCGTCCTGGAGAAAGCCGTCAAGGCAGCCAAGGGCAAGGTCAAGCTCGTCAAGATGAACATCGACGAGCATCCGGCTATTCCCGGTCAGATGGGCATCCAGTCGATTCCGGCCGTCATCGCTTTCGTCAATGGCCAGCCGGCCGACGGCTTCATGGGCGCGCTGCCGGAAAGCCAGGTTGTGGCTTTCCTCGAACGCCTGACGAAGGACAGCATCGGCGGCGAGGCCAAGGATCTCCTGAAGGCGGCCGACGCCGCATTCGCCGAGGGCGATGCCGCGGCGGCGGCGGAGATGTATTCGCATCTTCTCGCCGAGGACAATGCGAATATTCCGGCGCTCGCCGGGCTTGCCCGCTGTTACGTGGCGACCGACGCCCTCGACCAGGCGCGGCAGACGCTTGCCATGGTGCCGGAGGCCAAACGCAACGATGCCGCGGTGGCGGCCGCGCGGGCCGCGCTCGAACTCGCCGAACAAGCCAAGACGATCGGTCCGGTCAGCCGAGCTCGAAGCGAAAGTCGCCGCCAATCCGCTCGACCATCAGGCGCGCTTCGATCTTGCGGTGGCGCTCAACGGCAAAGGCCGGCGGCACGACGCGCTCGAACATCTGCTCGCCATCGTCAAAACCGACCGCAAATGGAACGATGACGGAGCGCGCAAGCAGCTCGTTCAGTTTTTCGATGCTTGGGGTCCAACCGACGAGGCCACGATCGAAGGCCGCAGACGGTTGTCGTCAATCTTATTTGCTTAAGCGCTGCGCTGGTTTCCTCATCCTGAGGTCGCCGCGCAGCGGCCCTCGAAGGATGATGAGGTCGAGGCGCCCGAAGTGTCATCCTTCGAGGCTCGCTGCGCGCGCGCCTCAGGATGAGGGTGATGCGGGTGGGAGTGCGGCATGCCGATGAATGCGATTTTTAACGGACCGGATGCGCTGCCTACGGTGATTCCGGTCTTCCCGCTGCCGGGAGCCTTGTTGTTGCCGCGCGGCCAGATGCCGCTCAACATATTCGAGCCGCGCTATTTGGCGATGGTCGATGACGCGCTGCGCTCCGAGCATCGCCTTATCGGTATGATTCAGCCCGATCCGGCGCATCCGGGCCCCGATCAGAACAGGCCGCAGTTGTTTCGCGTCGGCTGCGTCGGCCGTATGACGCAATTCGCCGAGAGCGGTGACGGCCGCTATCTCATTCAACTGACCGGCATTGCGCGGTTTCGTATCGAAGAGGAGCTGCCGGTCACCACGCCCTATCGGCAGTGCCGAGTCAGCTATGCGCCCTTCGTCGACGACTTCGTCGCGCGCAAGGGCGAGGAGGAGGTCGATCGCAAGGCGCTGTTGCGCGCGCTCACCGCTTTCCTCAAAGCCAACAACCTCAAGGCCGACTGGGAAGGCATCGAGAACGCCCCCAATGAAGCCCTGGTCAACGCGCTCGCCATGATGTCGCCTTATGACGCGGCGGAGAAACAGGCGATGCTGGAGGCGCCGGACCTGAAAACCCGCGCCGAGATTCTGGTCGCGGTCACCGAAATTGAGCTTGCCAAAAGCAAGACGCCGGGCGAAACCCCGCTGCAATAGCGGATTGCCGCCGTTTGGAGCACCAATATCATGTCCGTTCCCGACCGCCCCCCCGACAGCGTCGATCCGAAACTTTTGGAAATCCTGGTCTGCCCGCTGACCAAATGCCCGCTTGAATACGATGCGGAGAAGCAGGAACTGATTTCGCGCGCCGCCAAGCTCGCCTATCCGATCCGCGACGGCATCCCGATCATGTTGCCAGAGGAAGCCCGCCGCATCGATTAGCGCCATCTGCCGCCACATCGTCACGCCCGGCCTTGTGCCGGGCATCCACGTCTTACAGGATGCGCGCGGTAAGACGTGGATGGCCGCAACGAGCGCGGCCATGACGAATTGGGAGGACTACAGTGATCAAAATCTGGGGCCGCAACACCTCATCGAACGTGCAGAAAGTGATGTGGGCGGTCGGCGAAATCGGCTTGCCGCACGAGCGCATCGATGTCGGCGGCCAATTCGGCAAAAACCGCGAGGCGGCTTATCTGGCGATGAACCCGAACGGCCTCGTCCCGACGCTGGAGGAGGAAGATGGCTTCCTGTTGTGGGAATCGAACACCATCGTCCGCTATCTGGCCGCCAAGTATAAATCCACCATTCTCGAACCGGCCGATCTCAAAACCCGTGCGCTGGCGCAAAAATGGATGGACTGGCAGCTCTCGGTCTGCGGACCCGCAATCACGCCGGTGTTTTGGGGACTGATCCGCACGCCGCCGGAAAAGCGCGATCATGCCGCCATCGAAGCCGGCAAGAAGAATACCACGGCGGCGATGCAGATGATGGAAACGCAGCTCGGCAAGACCGCCTATCTCTCCGGCGACGGCTTTTCCTACGGCGATATTCCGGTCGGCATCATGGCCTATCGCTACCGGCAGCTGGTGCCGGATCGTCCGCCGTTGCCGAATCTGGAGCGCTGGTACGCCGCCATATCCTCGCGCCAGGCGTTTAAGGATTACGTCGGCGCGGTGCCGTTGTCTTAAGACTGTGTGCTCGTCCCCCGGAAGCGGGGACAACTTTTCACGCTCGACTGGATTCCCGCGTTCGCGGGAATGAGCGGCGAGAAATCACTCCGCCGCCGCGCGGGCGCCGGTCGACTGCGCCGATACGATGTAATCCATCGCCGCCTGCACGCCGCCCTTCTTGTGCGGGATGCCGGACAACGACAGCGCCATCTCGGTCGTCGCCAACACGCCCATCATCCAGCCGTCGTTGATGTCGCCAAGATGGCCGATGCGGAAGTATTTCTTGGCATAGGGGCCGAAGCTCGCGCCGTAGGAAATGTTGAACGTGTCGAGCGCCAGCGCCCGGAAGGCGTCGGCATCGTGACCGTCGGGCAACAGCACCGCGGTAATGGTCGGCGAATAATATTTCGGCTCCCGGCATAGGATTTCGAGACCCCAGCCGCGCACCGCGCGGCGCGTCGCCTCGGCAAGGCGGTCATGCCGCGCGAACACATTGTCGAGGCCTTCCTCGTGCAGCATGTCGATCGATACCGCCAGCCCCTGCAGCATCTGCGTCGCCGGCGTGTAGGGAAAGAAGCCGATCTTGTTCATGGTCAGCATGTCCTCCCACGACCAGAACGACTTCGGCATTTTCGAAACTTTGGCGGCGTCGAGCGCCTTGTCGCTCACCGCGTTGAACGACATTCCCGGCGGCAGCATCAGGCCTTTCTGCGCGCCGCCGACGGTGACGTCGACGCCCCACTCGTCGTGCCGGTAATCGGCCGAGGCCAGCGACGAGATGGTGTCGACCATCAAGAGCGCCGGATGACCGGCCGCGTCGATGGCTTTGCGAATCGGCTCGATCGGCGACAAGCACCCGGTCGCGGTCTCGTTGTGCAATATGCACACCGCCTTGATGGCGTGCGCCTTGTCCTTGCGCAGGTGATCTTCGATCTTTGCCGCGTCGGCGCCGGTGCGCCAATCGCCGGGAATGAACTCGGGCTTGAGCCCGAGCTTCTCCGCCATGGTCTTCCATTGCGTCGCGAATTGTCCGGTCTCCACCATCAGCACCCGGTCGCCGGGCGACAGCGTGTTGACCAGGGCGGCTTCCCAGGCGCCGGTGCCGGTCGCGGTGTAGATGATGACCGGATTGGACGTCTTGAAAATGGTCTTGATGCCGTCGAGGCAGCGCTTGGCGAGCTTGGCGAATTCAGGACCGCGATGGTCGATGATCGGGGTGTCCATCGCGCGGAGCACGCGGTCGGGCAGCGGCGTCGGCCCTGGAATTTGGAGGAAATGACGCCCGGCGGCGCGCGAAGCATTCTGCGGCATTTTCGGCACTCCTTCGGACGAAACAATTGGCCCCGACGGCGCAGGTCCGAGAGCGCACGCGGCTTGTGGGGTTGAATAGCGAATGCGACATTGCGGTCAAGTCTAATTGACGTAAACCATACGCCATTGTTATCGCACCGCTTTTAGGCGTGAGGAGAAGACCGTGGCAGCGCGGCTGGTGCCGGGCCTCGAACGCCGCCTCCGGGCGGCGCAGGTGGGCGACGTTCATTTCGATGCGTTTTCGCGTGGGCGCTATTCCACCGACGCGTCGCATTATCAGATCATGCCGCTCGGCGTGGTGGCGCCGCGTTCGATCGAGGAAGCCAATCGCGCGATCGAGATTTGCCGCGCCGAGGGCGTTCCGGTCACGGCGCGCGGCGGCGGCACCTCGCAGGCCGGACAGACCATCAACGAATTGGTCATCCTCGACTGCTCGCCGCATCTCAACGACATCGTCGAACTCGACGTCGCCAGCCGCCGCTGCGTCGTCGAGCCCGGCATCGTGCTCGACGACCTCAATCGCCGGCTGAAATCCTCCGGCCTGTGGTTTCCGGTCGATATCTCGACCGCGTCGCGCGCCACCATCGGCGGCATGGTGGGCAACAATTCCTGCGGCGCCCGCTCGCTGCGCTACGGCAATACCCGCGAAAACGTGCTGTCGATCGACGCCGTTCTTGCCGACGGCACAAGGGCGCATTTCGGGCGACTGGGCGAGCCGAGCGTGAATGTGCCGCAAGCGCTCGTTCGCGATCTTCTCGCCATTGCCGCGCGCGAGGCGGCCGAGATCGAACGACGCTTTCCGAAGGTGCAGCGCCGCGTCGGCGGCTATAATCTCGATGCGCTCGTTCCCGGCCGCAACGATATCAATCTGGCGCATCTCCTGGTCGGCTCGGAAGGCACGCTGGCGTTCTCGACCGGCATCGAGCTGAAGCTTGCGCCGCTGCTCGGCCGCCGTGCGGTGGGCGCGTGCCATTTCGGCAGCTTCCACGAGGCGATGCTGGCGGCGCAGCACATCGTCACGCTCGGACCGATCGGCGTCGAGTTGATCGACCGCACCATGCTCGGCTTGGCCCGCGACATTGCGATGTACAAGCCGACCGTCGATGCGTTCCTGCGCGGCGATCCGGAAGCGATCCTGTTCGTCGAGTTTGCCGAGGATGACGACGAGAATTTGCGCCGCTTGAAACGGCTCGGCGCGCTTCTAGGCGACCTGGGCATCGCCTGGGCCAATAGCGGCGCCAAATGGGGCGGCGTGGTCGAGGTGCTCGATCCGAAATTACAGGCCGGCATCACAGAGGTACGCACGGCCGGGCTCAACATCATGATGTCGATGAAGGAGGAGGGCAAACCGATCTCCTTCGTCGAGGATTGCGCCGTGCCGCTTGAACACCTGCCTGACTACACCGCGCGGCTGACCGAGGTATTCGAGAGGCACGGCACGCGCGGCACTTGGTACGCCCATGCCGCGGTCGGCTGCCTGCATGTGCGGCCGGTGCTCAATTTGCGCCTCGACAAGGATGTGCGGGCGATGCGCGCCATTGCCGAGGAAGCCTTCGCCATGGTGCGCGACTACAAAGGCTCGCATTCCGGCGAGCATGGCGACGGCATCGTACGGTCCGAATTCCACGAATTCATGTTCGGTGCCGAGCTGGTGCACGCCTTCGAGGAGGTCAAAGACCGGTTCGATCCGCAAGTCGTGTTCAATCCCGGCAAGATCGTCCGCGCGCCGAAATTCGATGATCGCAGCAAATTCCGCTATGGGCCGGATTACCGCGCCGCTGCAATGACAACCGCACTCGACTGGTCGGCTTATCCAGGCGCCGGCGGCGGGTTCCAGGGCGCGATCGAAATGTGCAACAACAACGGCGCCTGCCGCGCGCTCGCCGGCGGCGTCATGTGCCCAAGCTATCGCGTCACTCATGACGAGCGCGACGTGACGCGCGGGCGGGCCAATACGCTGCGGCTGGCCATCACCGGGCAGCTTGGGCCCGAAGCCCTGACCTCCGACGACATGGCGGAGACGCTGAAACTCTGCGTCTCCTGCAAGGCGTGCCGGCGCGAATGCCCGACCGGGGTCGACATGGCGCGGATGAAGATCGAAGTGGCGCGGGCGCGGGCGGAAAAATTCGGACTGTCGCTGCACGACCGGCTGGTCGGCTATCTGCCGCGCTATGCGCCTTATGCGGCGCGGCTGCATTGGCTGCTCAACTTGCGCGACGTCGTTCCCGGCGCGGCGAAATTGTCGGAAGCCATTGCCGGCTTCAGCGCACAGCGAAGTCTGCCGAAGTGGCGCTCGGATTATTTTAAGGACTTCGTCATGGCCGGGCTCGTCCCGGCCATCCACGACTTCCTTAAAACAAGACGTGGATGCCCGGAACAAGTCCGGGCATGACGGTAGAGGAAACCGTGAAGTCGTGCTGTTCGCCGACACCTTCAATCGTTATTTCGAGCGCGAAAACATCGATGCCGCGGTCGCGGTGCTCACCGCGGCCGGCTACCGGATCAATCTCGCGACGCCGCCCGGCGGCGGCCGTCCGCTGTGTTGCGGCCGGACCTTTCTCTCTGTCGGCAAAACCGACGAGGCGCGCCATGAAATGGAGCGGACGCTTGACGCGCTCGCGCCTTATGTCGAACGCGGCGCGCCGGTCATCGGTCTTGAGCCAAGCTGCCTGTTCAGCTTCCGCGATGAGGTGCCGGCGCTGATCAAAAGCGACGCGGCGCGGCGCGTTGCCGACGCGGCGCTGTTGTTCGAGGAGTTTCTGATGCGCGAGGCCAAGGCCGGCAAGCTTGCTCTGACGCTTACGCCAATGAAGCAACGCGCGTTGCTGCACGGTCATTGCCATCAAAAATCGTTCGATGCGATGAGTGCCGTTGAAGCGGCGCTGAATCTCGTTCCCGAGCTCGCCGTGGAGACGATCGAGTCGAGCTGTTGCGGCATGGCCGGCGCCTTCGGCTTTCATGCCGACACCATCGATGTCTCGCGCGCCATGGGCGAACTGTCGTTGCTGCCGGCCGTGCGCAAGGCGCCCGGCGATGCGATCATCGTCGCCGACGGCACCTCGTGTCGCCATCAGATCCACGACGGCGCCGGCCGCGAGGCCGTCCACATCGCGCGCGTTTTGGCGATGGCGCTACCGCGGTAATGAGGCTTTAGCGTTCCTGCTCCAGCGCGCTTTCGTGCCAGCGGCGTAGCGCCAGGTAATTGACCAGCGACAGCAGATAAAAGATCACGATGCCGGCGACGGACAGCAGAAGCAGCGCCGCGAACATGCGCGGAATGTTGAGCCGGTAGCCGGATTCGGCGATGCGATAGGCAAGGCCCGATCCGGCGCCGGCCGAGCCGGCGGCGATCTCGGCGACGACGGCGCCGATCAGCGACAGACCGCCGGCAATGCGCAGGCCGCCGAGGATGTACGGCAGCGCGGCGGGCAATTTCAGGTTCCACAGGATTTGGCCGCGTGTCGCGCCGTAGAGGCTGAACAGATCGGCGAGATTGCGATCGACCGAATGCAGGCCGAGCGTGGTGTTGGCGAGCACCGGGAAGAACGCCACGATCCAGGCGCAGGCGAGCACGGCAAGCGGTTGCGACAGATAGATCAGCAGCAGCGGCGCGATGGCGACGATCGGCGTTACCTGCAGAATGACGGCGTAGGGATATAGCGAATATTCGACGATGCGTGACTGGTTGAACAGCACAGCCAGGCCGACGCCGCCGACGGCGGCGAGCAGAAAGCCCTCGAACGTCGTAACCAGCGTGACGACGAGCGATTGAAACAGCAGCGCCCAATCGAACCACAGCGTTTGCACGATGAGGAAGGGACCGGGCAGCACATAGGGCGGAATATTGCCGACATGCACCACCAATTCCCACAGCGAAAGCCCGAGCGCGAGCACGACGATGGGAAGTGCAATGCGCAAGGCGCGGTCGCGATTCATGACTTCGCCTCCGGTCGCCATATCTTCACCAGTCATGGCCTGCGCCAGCGCTTCCGAGGTGCGACGGCAGAGCGCCGCGTATTCCGCCGACGTGCGGAAATTCTGATCGCGCGGATAGGGCGCGTCGATGGCAAGCTCAGTGAAGACGCGGCCCGGCCGCGGTGCCATCACCACGATGCGGCTCGACAGATAGACCGACTCGAACACCGAATGGGTGACGAACACGACGGTTGTCCGCATCGCCTGCCAGACCTGCAACAGGTCGTTGTTGAGCTTGAAACGCGTGATCTCGTCGAGAGCGGCGAACGGCTCGTCCATCAGAAGCAGCGCCGGCGCGGTGACGAGCGCGCGGGCGATGGAGACGCGCATGCGCATGCCGCCCGACAATTCGCGCGGATAGGCACGGCCGAAGTCTTTGAGGCCGACACGATCGAGTGCGGCTACGACGCGGCCGCGCGCCTTCTCGGTCGAAATGCCTTTGAGCTTGAGCGGCAGCAAGACGTTGTTGAACACATTGGTCCAGGGCATCAGCGTCGGCTCCTGGAAGACGAAACCGATCCGGCTTTCTCCTTCCACTGGCGCTTGCGGGCCGGGCCATTCGACCGCGCCCGCGCTGGGTTCGCTCAAGCCGGCAATGATGCGCAGCGCCGTCGACTTGCCGCAGCCGGACGGGCCGAGCAGCGAGACGAACTCGCCGTCGCGGACGTCCAGATCGAATCCCTTGAGCGCCACCGTGCCGGAGGCAAAGCGCTTATCGACGCCGCGCAGCGTGACCAGGGAGGCGCCTGCGCTCATTGCGCCTTCGGTCGCAGATCGATGCCGACCTTCTTGTCGACGAATTGCAGCGTGTAGGCCTTGCGGTAATCGACACTCGGTTTGGTGACGCCGGCACGCACCATCTCGTCGAAAAAATTCTTCATGCGCGCGTCGGTCATGGCGCCGATGCCCAGCGTCAAGGCGTCGCCGGAATCGACGATACCGTATTTTTTCATCGCGCCGACCGAATAGGCCAGCAGATCGTCGGGCATCTCCGGGTTTTGCTTTTTGATCAGCGCATTGGCGGCGCTGTTGTCGCCGTACAGATAATCGTACCAGCCGATAGTCGACGCATCGATGAATCGCTGCACCAGGTCGGGCTTCCGGTCGATTAGATCGCGCCGCGTCTCGATCAGCGTCGAATAGCCGGCCAGTCCGTCGTCGGCGAGCAAGAATATCTTTGGCGTAAAATGCGCGGCTTTCTCGATGGCGAATGGCTCGGAGGTCACATAGCCTTGCATCGCGCTGTTCTGGTCGGCGAGAAACGGCTGCGGGTTGAAGGTGTAGGGTTTGACTTGCGAATCCGTGAATCCGTAGGTGGCCTTGAGCCACTGATAATAGGTCGCCACGCCTTCCGACGACACGAACAGCGTGTGGTTTTTCAGGTCCTGCAGCGTCTCGATGCCATGGCCGGGATGCGCGATCAAAACCTGCGGGTCTTTCTGGAAATAGGCCGCGACTTCGACGGTGGGGATGTTCTCGCTGACCGCGTCGAAGCCTTCGAGATTATTGGCGGACAGGAAGAAGTCGATCTTGCCGACCGGCAGCAGGATGCGGTTATTGGCGTTCGGCCCGCCCTGCCGGATGGTGACGTCGAGCCCGTATTTGCGGTAGGTGCCGTCGGCCAGCGCCTGGTAAAAACCGCCGTGTTCGGCCTCCGCCACCCAATTGGTGCCGAACGTGACCTTGGCGAGCGCCTGGGCCGCCGCGGGGCCGGTCTGCGCACCGACAGCGACGGCAATGCCCATCAACGCGGCACGAACAGCGGTGGTCCAGGGCATCGGTTGCTCCTTGCGACGACGCACGCGACAATAGGAGACACGGACGAAATTTGCGAGAGAACCCCGATGACGCTGCCGTTGCGCGATTGGATGGAGATGACCTGGCAGGACGTCGCCGGCGCCGATCCCGGGCGCTGGATCGCGGTGCTGCCGCTCGCCGCGGTCGAGCAGCACGGGCCGCATCTGCCGCTCGGCGTCGATACTTTCATCGCCGAGGCCTATCTGTCGCGCGTCGGCAAGCTTCTGCCGCACGATCTGCCGGTGACGTTCCTGCCGGTCCAGCGCATCGGCATTTCCGCCGAGCATCTGTCCTTTCCCGGCACGCTGACCCATTCGCCGGCGACCGCGATGGCCGCCTGGACCGAGCTCGGCGACAGCGTGGCGCGCGCCGGCTTGCGCAAGCTCGTCATGGTGACGAGCCACGGCGGCAATGTCGCGGCGATGGACGTGGTGGCGCGCGACCTGCGCACGCGGCACAAAATGCTCGCCGTCACGGTGGGCTGGCACCGCTTCGGCTATCCGGACGGCGTGTTCTCGCCGCAAGAGAAGAAGCATGGCATCCACGGCGGCGATATCGAGACCTCGCTGATGCTCGCTGCAAAGCCCGACACCGTTCATATGGATAAAGCGCCGAAGGCCACGCCCGCGACCGTGGCCATGGCCGGCGAGTTCAAATGGCTCGGCGCTTACCGGCAGGCCGGCTTTGCCTGGATGACGCAGGATCTGCATCCAAGCGGCGCGGTCGGCGACGCGACCTTGGGGACTCACGACAAGGGCGTAGCGGCGCTGCAGCAGGGTGCGCAAGCCTTCGTCGAATTGCTGCACGAGGTCGACCGTTTCGATCTGTCCCGCTTGCGCGACGGGCCGCTGCCGCATTCATAATTGCTTGCGCTGCGCATCGGCCGCGATGCGGCGCAATTTGTCCGCAACGTCTGCTTTGTTGCCGGCGGGGGCGCCCCCAAGCCCCGGAGTCCAAAAGCCATCCGGCAGACGGGCGCAACAGGATAGTGCGGCCGTCTCATCGCCCAATCGTGCGTGAGCGTCTGCCTGGTAAAGCAGCGTAATTGCCGCGTCCTGCCACTCTTTCGGATTCATCGCCTCCCCACGGCGAAAGTCCGCTAGCGCATTCTCATACTCGCCGAGATCCCGATAAATCGCACCGCGCGCACAAAACGCTGCGGGCGTGGGGGCGAGTTCGACGACCTTGTTCAGATCGTCCAGAGCTCGCCGCGGCTCGCCCATGTCTGCCCACGCAAAATGCCGCCTGAAATACGGGCGAAAATTTCGTGGGTCTTCCCGCAGCCATTCGTCCACGATCTCAAAAAAACGCTCTGGATCCTCGCGGCGGAGTTTGTGGAGCGCAAATACTTCCTCAGGGGAGTTTGGTTCCTGCATCGATACGTCTCTCTGGTTCTAATAACCGATTACGCGTCTAATCTATTGCCGCCACAGTCTTCCGAAACGCGGCCCATAATGCATTCGTGGAGAGTTTTCCCCATTCCTCGATAGTCATCCGTTCCCAACTGGCCATCCGCCCACAAGTCTAAACAGTCTTGGGTCGCCTCAGCCCACTCCTTCACGCACTTTGGACGCCCCGGATAAGGATTTCTCGGAATGGTGAGCGGATTGATATTCGGTGGAAGAACCGGCGGAGGCAAGATCTCTGACGGAAGTGGAATTCCGCCCGGCACTTCGAACGGGACCGGAATTGTGAGTTGCGCTGGCGTCAGCGGCAAACTGAATGCTCCAGCCGTTGAATCGCCCGTCGCACTCTCGCTTGGAGCGAATTCTCCACCAATGCTGCCGGGGCTTCCAGCGGGCCAGCGCGGGTGCTTCGCCGGGTCCCAGTCTGCCTTGAGGAGACCGCTTGATTGTAGTCGGCGCGCCAGATCAAGGACGTCACTCGTGGTCTGTGGTGCTTTCGACAATGGAGGCGGATCGGGAATCTGCAAATGCAGGGTCGCGATCTGGGCATGTAACAGATCGCCGCGGTCGAGCGCTCGGGCGATCGCTGCGAGACCGGCGACCTTCGCAGCGAATTCGATGGGCAGGTCGTAGCGCTTGCTGAGATCGCGATTGACGTCGGCCACCCGACGCGGCTGCCATTGTTCAGAGCCGTCCGGACGGCGCGGGCGTTCCAACAGAGGCACTTCGCCAACAAATGCGCCATTCTTGCCACAGGATATCCCGCTTCCGGGTATCTCTGACAATCCAAAACGTTGTCCTAGTTGAACCATGGATACCTTCCTGACGCGAGATGAGCTTTTCCGTTCTCGCGGCGCGCCTGAGCGCCCGAGGTTTGTCTACGCCACGCTCAAGAACTCTTCCCTCCAACCACCATAAGCGGAGGTGCAGCGCCGGGAGGCGCCAAAGTGTGGCCGCGCCACGCGGGCGAATGTTGCCATTCGCTCGCGCTTCGGGCGCGGCGCGCGCCACAGGACAATTCCCTTACGAGAACCGCCTGCTTCGGGCGCGCTGCGCCTCCCGGCGCAACACCGCGGTTTCTTCGCCCCGGCGGCCGGCCCGCCGCGGCTTAAAAACCGCACTCGCTCCATCCGCCGGCTTAAGCCTGCCGGCGGCGTCCTTCCGAGCGAGATTTCAATTCGCGTCCCTATGTAACTGATAGAGAGACGATTGTCAAGAGTGTTGTCGCTATAAATGGGACGTCCGTAGGGGCGGGTTTGAAACCCGCCCCTACGCCGCGGCGGCGCGAGATTCAACCACGCTCGGTTTGTCGGGGCGAAACTGGTAAGAGTTGCGCCGCCAACCCCGAGCCTCGGCATGAACGATCGCGCCCGCTGGACCTCCATTCGCAAACTGCTCAGCGCCTACAAGCCGCGCTGGCGCTTCTGCGTGCGCATGACGGCGTCGGGGCTTGCCGCCTTCGCGGTCGCCAGATCGCTCGATATTCCGCTGCAGGGCCTGTGGGTCATCATCACCGCCATCGTGGTGACGCAGATGAGCGCCGGCGGCTCGCTGCGGGCGACGCTCGAATATGTCGTCGGCACCGTCGGCGGCGCGGTCTACGCCGCCATTCTCGGCGCGTTCGTTCCGCATGACACGGTGCTGTCCCAAGCCGGCATTTTGGCGCTGGCGATCGCGCCCTTGGCGCTGCTCGCTGCCTTCAATCCCAATTTCCGCGTCGCCCCGTTCTCGGCCGTGCTGGTGATTCTGATCTCAGGACAGTTCGGCGAGGGGCCGGTAGCATCCGCGATTACGCGCTCGTCGGAAGTGGCGCTCGGCGGCGTGATCGCGGTCATCGTCTCGCTGGTGGTGTTTCCCGAGCGCGCCCACCACACGCGGCTGAAGACGGCGGCGCGGCTGCTCCGGCAATTTGCCGATGCTCTGCCCGAGCTGTTGACCGGCTTTACGCAGGGCCTCGATCCGGCGGCAAACAGCCGCATCCAGAACGACATCGGCGCGGCGGTCGCCGGCTTCCAGCAGATCACGACCGAGGCCGAGCATGAGCTCATGATCACGCTCGCGGCGCAGCCCGATCCCGGGCCCTTGTCGCGCACGCTTCTGCGCTTGCGCCACGATCTGGTGATCATCGGCCGCGCCGGAGTAAAGCCGCTGCCGGATGCGCTGCGCGGGCGGCTCGGTCCGTTGCTCACGCGGACGGGGGCCGCGGCGCATGATTTCCTCAATGCCAGCGCGGCGGCGCTCGATGCGCGCAGCGGACCGCCGCCGCTCGATGCCTTCGAGGCGGCGCTGGCGGCCTATATCGCCGAGGTCGAGGCGGTGCGCAGCGAAGGCCTGACGCTGCCCTTGACCAGCAACGAGGTCGAGCCGGTCTTCGCGCTCGGCTTCGCGCTTGAGCAGCTGCGGCAGAACTTCATCGACTTGCGGCGCTGCGTGCAGAGCTACGCGCGCCGCGCGGCCCGCAAGGCGGCGGTCTGACCTGTCCTATTTGTCGCGCGCGGCGGCTTCGATCGCCACGTGCACGGCCTTGTTCAAGTCGGGCTTGTCCTTCGACAGGGTATCGCCGATATCGGAAATCTTTTGCAAAAACGCCGCTTGCTCGTCAGGCGGCAGGCTTGCCAGTTCGCCGCCGTGATCGGTCCAGGCCTTGCGTTGCGCTCCATAGAAATCGTTGACGAAGGGGACAATCTCCTTGTCCATGGCCGCGGCGTCGTCGCGCACGATCTTCTGCAAATCCGCCGGCAATGCTTCCAGCCATTTCTTGTTCATCACCGCGATGGTGTTGACGTAAGGTTGGCCAATCTCGATCACGTATTTGGCGGCATCGATGTAGTGCAGCGGACCGAATACCGGCACGGTGCCGAGCGCGCCGTCGATGGCGCCCTGCTGCAGCGCCGGCAGAACGTCGGCGAGCGACATCGCCACCGGCGACGCATCCATGCGCTTGATCATTTCAAGCTGGAACGGCGAGGCCAGCACGCGGATCTTCATGCCTTTGAAATCGGCGAGATGATGCACCGGCTTGACGGTGACGATGGCCGACTGCGACAGCGGAAATAGACCAATCCCGACCAGACCTTTGTTGGCGCCGAAACCGAGCATCATGTCGCGGACCGCGGGATCGGCCACGACGCGGTTATCTTGCTCCTGGCTGGAGAAAAGCCCGGGCGCACTCAAGGCCTCGTAGCGCTCATCGACGCCGACCAGGAATTCCGGCGGCCCGATCCAGGCCTGGATGGCGCCGAATTGCGTGCCTTCGATCTGGCGCGGGATCGAGCCAAGCTGGCTCGCCGGGAAGACTTCGCCCTTGATGCGGCCGCCGGAATCTTTCTCGACGGCGGCGGCGAAGCGCTTCATCCATTCGTGCTGGGTGTCGTTGAGCGTGGCGGTGCTCAACTTCATCACGTAAGTCTTGGTGTCCTGGGCGTGCGCCGGCGGTTGTGCGGCGAGCGCGACAGCGAGTGCGGCGGCGACGAAAACGGCGATCCGGGCAGAGCCCGTCCCGATACCTGTATTGCTCATTCCCATGTCCTTGGTTTGTACTTGTTTCGGCATGTCCTTTTCGCAAAACCGGCTTCCACCCTCGAATCAAGTCCGAGGGCAGGCATTTTGCGGGACATCTTTATTCCCGCAGCGGGGCGAGGTCGACCGCGCCTGCAAAAAACCTCCCGAGCGCGGAGAGCGTAGCGGTAGCGCGGTCGTCGCTCCACCCACCATGACGCGCATTGAGCAAAAACTTGTCCTCGATGTCCTGACGGGTCAGCGGTGCCTTTGCACCGCCGCGCATATAGGGCTGGCGTTCCTCGACGACCGAGCCGTCGCGGAGCAGGGCGCGGATATGGCCGGTGAAATTCTTCGGATAGGGATTTTGCGGATCGATCCGGTAGCGGACCTTGCCGGCCAGCGCCAGCACCGCAGGATCGCGCACCGCAGCGTCGGAAAAATCGCTTAAACCCACATTGCCGCGAATAAAGCCCGCGGCGATGCAGTACGGCGTCGAGAACTTGCCGGCATAACCGTTGGCCGGCGTTTGCTTCCCCGCCAGCGGCTCCCACAGCCGGTGCACGGTGCCTTCGCCGACATCGCACACCATCTCGACCAGGTCGTCGGCCGCAATGCGCTGTGCCAGCCGCCGCGCGCAGTCGATGTAGGGGTGCGTCATGGTTCCGCAGGGATACGGCTTGAACGCCAGCGTCTCGGTCAGCCAGCGCGAGCCGAAGTCGCCGGCGATGACGCCGTAATCGCCCTTGGTCGTATTGGCGAAGCCATGAAAGAAACCGTGCACGCCTTCAAACACGGTGCGTGGGCCGAGAAAGCCGGCACGGCCGAGGAGCGCCGCGCGCAGCCCCGACTGCGCGGCCCAGCCGGCATGCAGCCGTTTGGTCCAGGCGCCCTCGGCGAGATATTCGATGATGCCCGAGGCAAAAGAGCCGGCGGTGCCCAGCGCGTCGACCATCTGCCGCGGATTGAGTTTCAGCGCGGCGCCGACGCCGGCGGCGGCGCCCATGGCGCCGAACACCGCGGTCGGATGAAAGCCGGCCTTGTGGGTCAGCGTCGGCGCGACCAGCGACAGCCGGCACATCGTCTCGACGCCGACCGCGATACCGAGGAGCGCCGCCTGGCCGTCGCGGCCGTGCCGCTCGCAGGCCGCCAGCACCGCCGGCACGATCACGGCCCCGGCATGGATCGGCCCACCCTCGAACGTGTCGTCGAAATCCTCGCCATGGATGGCGGTGCCGTTGACGAGCGCTGCTGCGGCAGCGGACAGCGTGCGCGCGTGACCGATGGCGGTGCAGGGCCCGTCGTCGTCGCACGCCGCAAGCGCGGCCTTGACGTAATTCTCGTTGCGCGCCGTGACGGCGAGCCCGACGACGTCGACTAGGAGCTCAACGCATTTGTCGCGCACCGCCGCCGGCAGGGACGCCGCGGCGAGCGCGCAGATTTTTTGCGCGAGTGTTTCGGCTACTGCGGTTTGGGGAAGGTCGGGGGAGGACATTGGATTACCTGATGAGCGCAAAGCGCGCGCTGTCATTGCGAGCGAAGCGAAGCAATCCAGTGCTGCACCGCCCTGGATTGCTTCGTCGCTTCGCTCCTCGCAATGACGAGGGAATTTCCGCTCAATACTTCGCCGAGATCGGCAATTCTTCCGCCGGGAATAGCGAGATCAGTCGGCAGCCTTTGTCGGTGACCACGACCTCTTCCTCGATGCGTGCCGCTGAGTAGCCATCGGTCGCCGGGCAATAGGTTTCGATCGCGAACACCATGCCTTCGACGATCTCGGTCGGGTGATCCATCGACACCACGCGCGAGATGATCGGCCGCTCGTGCAGATTGAGGCCCAGCCCATGGGCGAATTGCAGGCCGAAGGCCGCCATCTCGTCGGGGAAGCCGAACTCCGGCGCCTTGGGGAACACTTCGCAGATATGCGCCGTCGAAGCGCCGGGCTTGATGCGCTCGATGGCATTGTCGAGCCATTCGCGCGCCATCCGGTAGGCGTCGTGCTGCGCCGGCGTGGCGCGCACGACGTTGAAGGTGCGGTAGTAGCAGGTGCGATAGCCCATGAAACTTTGGAGGATGTCGAAGAACGCCTGATCGCCGGGGCGGATCATGCGGTCGGTAAAATTATGCGGATGCGGGCTGCAGCGCTCGCCGGAGATGGCGTTGACCGCTTCGACGTCGTCGGAGCCGTGGGTGTAGAGGAACTTATTGACCTCGGCGACGATGTCGTTCTCGCGAATGCCGGGACGCAGCATCTGGTTGACCACGTCATAGGCGCCGTCGACCATGGCGGCGGCGCGATTGAGCAGCGCGATCTCGTCCGCCGACTTCACCTCGCGCGCGCTCAGCATCACCTGCTGGCCGTCCTTAATCTTCAGCCCGGCCTTTTCCAATTCGAACATCATCGGCGGCTCGATGATATCGACGCCGATCGGCATCTTGGCGACGCCGGCGTCGCGCAGGATGGAGGCCATTTCCTCGGCGTGGCGTTTCATCAGGCCGAAGGCGGGATCAACCGTGCCGCGCAGGCCGACCAGACCGGCTTTGCAATTCTCCGGCTTGAGCCACGGCGCATAGAGCTTGTGGTGGACGGCGGCCGAGCCGAAGTCCCACAAAATGGGGTCGCCGCCGCGCACCAACATGGCAAAGCGCGAAAGCTTGTCGCGGGCCCACTCGCCGATCTTGGTCGAGGTGACGTAGCGGATATTGTTGTCGTCGAACAGAAGAAGCGCGCCGAGGTCGGACGCTTCGAGCGCAGCCTGGGCGCGCGCGAGCCGGTAGCGGTGCATGCGCCGGTAGTCGACGCGCTCCTCGAAATCGACCCCCATGGTGCCGAGCACCGGCAGATGGCGGCCCCAGTTGTAGCGCGGATTGATGTCCTCGGCGGTGATCTTGATCGGATCGCGCTTGGTGATGTCGTCCATGGCGTAACTCCCTTCGCCTCTCCCGTCATCCTGAGGTGCCCGCCGCAGGCGGGCCTCGAAGGATGCACGGCCGCTGTGATTGTCGCTCGTATTGTAGCTAATCTAAATGCTTGATGACACGGGTTCTGGAGGGGCGGGTTTTAGACCCGCCCCTCCGGTCGCGATGTCACGGCATCGGCACTTCGCCGACGTCTTTCGGCACTTTGTAGCCTTTCTGGACCGCCGGGCGCTTGGCGATGGCCGTGTACCAGCGCTTGACGTTGGGGTACGTGTTGAGATCGACGGTCTGCCACTCGTAGCGCGACACCCACGGCCATATCGCAATGTCGGCGATCGAATAGTCATCGGCGACGTATTCACGGTCGGCGAGCCGTCGGTCGAGCACGCCATAGAGCCGGTGCGCCTCCTTCAGGTAGCGCTCCTCGGCCGGCGGTGACTTACCTGGATTATATTTCACGAAATAATGCACCTGGCCGAACATCGGCCCCGGGCCGCCCATCTGCCACATCAGCCATTCGATGGTGCGGTAGCGGCCCTCGCCGGATTTCGGCAAGAGCTTGCCGGTCTTGTCGGCGAGATAGATCAGGATGGCGCCCGACTCCATCAGGCTCATGCCATTGTCGCGGTCGATGATCGCCGGGATGCGGTTGTTCGGTGAGATCTTGAGAAATTCCGGCTTGAACTGCTCGTCTTTGGAGATGTCGACGGCATGCGCCGTGTACGGCAGTCCCATCTCTTCGAGCGCGATGGAAATCTTGCGCCCATTCGGCGTCGTCCAGGTGTAAAGGTCGATCACGGTCTTGGTCCTGTTGGTTGAGTTTATGAAGGAAATTAAATCGTCATTGCGAGCAAAGCGAAGCAATCCAGTCGAGCGGCGAGGTTTCTGGATTGCTTCGTCGCTTCGCTCCTCGCAATGACGTCATGCCGCGCTCCTTTTACCCCATAACCGGGCGGAAGCGATATCGGCCCCCTGGCGGATGGCCGCAAGCTTGAGCCAGACCACGGGCTCGATCACCCATTCGCGCCGGGTGAAGGTACCGAAACCGCAATCGCTGCCGGCAACGACGCGCTCGCGGTCGCCGATCGTCGCCACCGCTTCCTCGATCCTTCGCGCCACTACTTCCGGGTGTTCGACGAAATTCGAGGTGGTCTCGACCACGCCGGGAATGAGGATCATGTCCTTTGGAAACGGCACGCGCTTGAGCGCCGCATATTCATGGGCATGGCGCGGATTGGAGAACTCGATCGACAGCGCCCCGACCTTGGCCTGATACAAAGCGGGGAGGATTTTCTCCAGCGCGATGTCGTGGATGTGCGGCCCTTCCCAGTTGCCGTAGCACACATGCAGGCGGACGCGGTCGCGCGGAATGCCTTCGATGCCGTTGTTGATCGCGGCGACATGGCGCTCGCAGCGTTTGACGAAATCGGCATCGGACAGATCGCGGTACATCATCGTCCGATCCATGGCGAGGTCGGGCGCGTCGATCTGCAGGACGAGGCCGGCTTTGTGGATGGCCTGGTATTCGTTCTTCATCTCGCGGGCGATGGCGTCGAGATAGTCGTCGTGCGAGGGGTAATAGGCGTTGAGCATGGTGGTCGAGATGATGCCGGGGGAGGCTGCGGTCATGAACCGTTCGGCAAAGGCGCCCATCTCGTCGGCGATCTTTTTGAAGCCGGCGATCTCGTCGGTGATCGGCTTCCGGTCGCGATATTTGAGCTCGGCTTGCGCCTCCGGCGCGCCATGCTGGCTCTTCGGCGGATTGGGAAAGCGCCGCATCAGGTAGCTGACGAGATCGGGAAACTCCTCGAACTCGCGGCCGCGGCGGCGTTTCGATACGCCGCCGAAGCCGGACATGCGTTGCGGCACATAGGTCTGAAAGCCGATGCGGCGCTGCTCGCCGTCATTGCCGATGTCGATGCCGGCTTCCATCTGTTTGCCGACCACATGGCGCACCGCCTTATCCATTTCGTCCGCCAGCGCCTTTGGGTCGAAATTGGCGCCGTCCTCCTGCTGGATGAGGAGGTCGCTCAGCTTCTCGTTGCGCGGCAGGCTGCCGACATGGGTGGTGAGAATGCGATCGCGGCTGAAGATCATTGCGGTGCTCCGGCTGTGGCCGGGGCTTTCTTAGCGCAAAATCGCTGCCGTGACAGCGCCGGGTGGTTCGCCGTTGCAGGCGAATTCGCGCGTCGGCATAATGCTTTGGCGTGGGCAAGCGGTGGGCAGATCTCCCACCCGAACCGATCCCACGGCCTGGCTCAAAAAAGACGCTGTGAGGAAACCCCGCGATGACGAGTGCTCCGCCAAAAACGCCGCAGCCTATGGCGGTGCAGTCTGCGCCGCCGGGCCTTGCCGCGATCCCGCGCGACTACAATTTCGCCGCCGATATCCTCAAGCGCAATCTCGACGCCGGCCGCGGCGATAAGCTCGCCTTCATCGACGACAACGGCGCGTACAGCTATGCCGCGCTTGCCGACCGCGTCGAGCGCTTCGGCCGGGTGCTGCGCTCGCTCGGCATCCGCCGCGAGGAGCGCATCCTGATCTGCCTGTTCGACTCCATCGACTGGCCGACGGCGTTTCTCGGCGCCATCAAGGCCGGCGTGATCGCGGTGCCGGTCAATACGCTGATGACCGAGGACGACTACCGCTTCATGCTGCGCGAATTCGCGCGCCCGGCTCTTGGTGGTGTCCGAACCGCTATACGGCAAATTCGCCGATGCGATCAAAGAGAGCGACGACCTCGAGCATGTCATCGTCTCCGGCGGCGATGCTCATGCGCATCTGTCGTTCGAGCAGCTTATGGCGGAGGCCAAATCCGCGGGCAAAACCCAATCGGCCCCGGCCCCGGCCGCGGTCGCCGCGCCGACGACGCGCGACGACATGTGCTTCTGGCTCTACACTTCGGGCTCGACCGGGCGGCCGAAAGGCGCGGTGCACACCCATGCCGACCTGAAATTGACCGACGAGCTTTACGCCGGCCCGCTGCTCGGCATTACCGAAAACGATGTCTGCTATTCGGTGGCAAAATTGTTCTTCGCCTACGGGCTCGGCAACGCGCTGACCTTTCCGATGTCGGCCGGCGCGACGACGGTGCTATTGGCGGCGCGGCCGACACCGGAGGCGGTCACGGCGCTTCTCAAGAAGCACGGCGTCACCGTGTTCTATGCCGTGCCGACGTTCTATGCCGCGTTCCTGGCGAGCGCGGCGGCGCCGCAACGCGCGGAGCTCAAATTGCGCCGCTGCGTTTCGGCCGGCGAGGCGCTGCCGCCGGAGATCGGCCGGCGCTGGAGCGAGCGCTATGGCTGCGACATCCTCGACGGCATCGGCTCGACCGAGATGCTGCACATCTTCGTCTCGAACCGCCCCGGCGACGTCAAATACGGCACCACCGGCAAGCCGGTGCCCGGCTATGACGTGCGGCTCGTCGACGACGACGGCCATATTGTCAGCGCGTGCGGCGAGATGGGCGAGCTGCAGGTGCGCGGCCCCACCAGCGCCGTCATGTACTGGAACAACCGCGAGCAGTCGCGCGCGACCTTCCTCGGCGATTGGACGCGGTCCGGCGACAAATATATCGAGGACGAGGACGGCTATTTCGTCTACTGCGGCCGCCGTGACGACATGCTGAAAGTTTCGGGCATGTATGTCTCGCCGTTCGAGGTCGAAGGCGCGTTGCAGGGCCATCCCGACGTGCTCGAAGCTGCCGTGGTCGGCTGGCCGGACACCGACAAGCTGATCAAGCCGAAAGCCTTCGTGGTGCTCAAAGCGCCGGAGAAGGCGAGCGACGCGCTGGCGCAGGAGCTGCAGGACGACTGCCGCAACAAGCTTGCGGTCTACAAATATCCGCGCTGGATCGAATTCCGCAGCGAATTGCCGAAGACCGCGACCGGCAAGATTCAGCGTTTCAAGCTGCGCGCCGAGGCCGAGGCTCAGTAATGATGCCTCACCACCACGGATGCATGGCGAAGGAATAAGTGACGCCGAGGCCGTAGGTGAACTGATCCGGCGATCCGCGCTGGGTGACGAGCGGCGAGTTCGGCGGCAGAGCCGGTCAGCCGTTCGTATTCGAAGATCGCATGCGCGGTCCATTGCGGATCGACCGTGTACTGCACCATCGATCCGGCGCCGTAGGAATAAAGCCCACCGCCGGCGCGATACACCGGCAGCGCGGGCAGGCCGGACACCGTCGATGCGGCCGACTGGGCCGCGGTGATGCTGAAATAGGGACCGGTCGCCGCCGCGGACTGCAGCGTCAGGCGCGGGCCGGCCGAAAGCGTCCACGGTCCGAGCCGGCGCGATGGCGTCGGCGAACAGGTCGCCGGTGACGCCGGTTTCGCCGCCAAAGCCTTGCCGCGCCTCGCCGCGCAGCCGCAGCCATGGCGCCGGCCAGTATTCGGCAAAGCCGCCGGCTTGCAGCGCATAATCGACATCGCCAAGGCCGTTGAGCGCCGCGTAATCGGACGCATTGCGTTGCCAGACCAATTTGAACGCCGGTCCGATCTTGATCTGGCCGAGATCGATGAGGGAAAAGCCGATGCTGTCGCGCGCGCCGGGGAAATCGGGCGGCGAGCCTTGCTGACGCACGCTAAATAGCGGGAAGCCGGTCAGCGCCGGCTCGCTCTCGGATGCCCCGCCCAGGCCGGCACGACACGGCCCTCGACGCCGACGGTGACGATCCAGTCCGGGACTGGCGGGCTATAGGCGGCTGGTGGGCTGGCCGGAGCCGACGGCAAATCGGCAGCCATGGCAAAGCCGGGGATGCGGCGGCTAAAGCGGCAATTGCAAGTCGGCGTTCAAGAGCGCGCCTCAATCGGCGCTTGGGCAACCCCATACGCACCCCGTTCACCCCCCGGCCGGCCCGTCCGCTAGCAAGCACGAAGGCGCGGCTGTCGGAAAGTGCTGTCGTGCAACATGCTGAATTATCTTTTATCGCGGCTGCCATGCAATTTAATACGGCACGCCGCCCAAATAGCCCTTCAATTCGTAGACGCTGTAGGCCTTGATGCGGTCGCCGTTGCGCGTGCGCCACACCGTTGCGATCGGCTCGACCGATTCGATAGTGCTTTTTAATGGCCGCGAGATCGTTAAACGGCGGCAACGCGACATAGATGCCGGTCCTGTCCGCCAAGAGCGTCTGGTCGATCGGCGGCATGGCCTCGTAGCGGATCGTCTCCGAGGTTTGGAACACCGGGATGTCGCGCAGATAAAACGCCAGCTCCGCGCCGGTGTCGTATTCGGCGTTGGCGATGTAGCCGGCGTGATGCTCTTTCGCCACGGCGCGGATATCGGTTGCCAATTGCGCCCAGCCGTCGAAAATGTTCAAGGGATCGCGCGCCGCCGCTATCGCCACCGGCCGCGCCGTCATCTGCGCCAAGAGCGCGAGCGTGAACACAAGGCCGGTCCACGGCGCGACGGCGAAGCCGAAGCGGATGAGCGGAGGCCTTGCGAGGCCGCCTTTTGCGAAGGCGCGAAGGCGGTGACCGCGGCGACGACCGCGACTGCGTAAACCGGCGCTCGGCCATTGCGCCAGCACTTCCGCCGAGAGCGCATGGATCAGGAAATAAGCCGGCATCGGCGCCGCCGCCGCCGCCAACAACAGCCAATCGGCTTGCTGCCGCAGCCAGCCCCGCGTGGTCGCCGCCGCAACGCCGGCGACAGCGAAAATGAAAATCAGCGGCGACACGAACAGCGCCTGGATGGCGACGAAGTCCGCCGCCTCGCCAAGCCCGCCGTCGCCTCTATCCAGCGCGCGGCCGAACTGCTTGGCGAACGAGGCCCAATGATTGTCCGCGTTCCAGACAATGACCGGACCGAACAGCACCAGCGCGATCAGCGCCGCCAGATAGGGTTCGGGCCGTTTCAGCCAGGGCCGCAGCTGCGGCGAGGCGACGAGCCACATCGCGACGCCGGCGAACAGGAATACGCCGGTATATTTGCTCAGCAGCGAGAAGGCCCATCGCTGCGCCGGCGGCGTACCACCAGGTGCCGCGGCCGGTCTTCCAAACCAGCGCCAGCGCCAGGCAGCATAACAGCCAGAACAGGATCGCCGGCGTGTCGGGATACATGACGATGGAGAAAAACGCCGTATGCGGCATCATGTTGAACCACAGCGCCGCCAAGACGCCGAGGCGGCGGTCGTCGAACAGCACGACGGTGAGGCCGTAGACGGCAGCCGACGCCGCGATCATGCAGGCGATCGCCATGCTGCGGACGCCGAAGACGGTATCGCCGAACAGCGCGGTGCCGAGCCGGATCAGATAGGCGATCATCGGCGGGTGGTCGTAATAGCTGATCGTGAGATGCCGCGACCACAGCCAGTAATAGGCTTCGTCGGTTTCCAGGTCGACGTGGCGGGCAACGAGGCAGCGCAGCGCCACCATCGCGGCTATAAGAGCCAGCACCGCCAGCGTGGCGGTCTGGCATGGCACGATCCGCAACCCCTCCGCGGCGCTCGCCAGCACGCCGGAATCGCGCGGCGCCGTCTCCGTCGTCTCGGTCATGACGGTTATTTGACTTGGCTCGGGTTCCAGTGCAAGTGCGGTCCCGCCCGGCCGATTGAGGTGGAAATTTTCACCTCATTATGCGAAGAACAGGCCTGTTGCCGCGGTAGCTCAGCCGGTAGAGCACCGCATTCGTAATGCGGGGGTCAGGGGTTCGAATCCCTTCCGCGGCACCAGCCTTCGAAAGCCAAGCGCGGCGAAGGCTGTCGCGCCGGAGCCCATCTTGGGCGAAGGCGGACCCCGCCGTTTGCTACGGCTTGGCAAGCCGGGCATGCACAAGCACGAATTGAGCAGAGTGACCGGCTGTTCAGAGCCGTCAATAAACTGCGCATTTTGCCGTGGCGCCAATAACAGAGCGTTGGCTCTGCAAACTACCATTGCCTCAAAACTTCACCCAAGGTAGTATTTTGGAGAAATACACGCTCGCGGTCTCGCAGGGGTTCTCCGCCGCCCACATGGCAAGCAGCCGCTAACCGTCTATGAACCAGCAAGTGACGGACTATGGCGACTCTTGTGACGACTTCTCCCGAATTGTTGAGTTGGCCAGAGGTATATTTTGGTGCTTCAGATCGGCAGATGGAGAGTTTTCAAACTGGGCATGATTTTAAGCACTCGCTCATTTACAATATTTTGCTCCATGGCGATTTGGCGTTTCCCGATATATTCCTTTACATAAGTTCGCCGCTCGCTGCGCTCATAACTAGTGACATTCCAGGTTCTCGGTTTCTTGAGAGCGCGCTATCGACTGGCGCATTGATTCCTTATTTCCGCGAAGATTGTGGAAACAGCTTTTGGCAGAACTTTCAGCATATCAAATCCACCAATATTCAAGGGATGCACCAAGATGCCCCTAAAGTCGCTGAATTCTTCGATCGCGCTGCTGCTGGCCGAAGCTTTCGTTCAAAGGTCTGGCCTACTGACCCACTCAGTATTGGTTATAAAAATATAATTCACGCTGCTCTTTTGGGCGACCTTTTACCGACTGATTCCCCGGCACTCTGAGGTGGTCCCGGTTGTCTGAACAGGTTTTCCGCTTCGATAAGTGGAGTCTCTGCCGGGGTTAGGCTGCCAAGCGGAATGGCAGTTGGTTGAAGTAGGCTTGATCGGGCGTGGCGCCGTCAAGGCTCGAATGTGGGCGGCGTCCATTGTAAAAGTCCAGATAGCGGCCGATCGAACTGCGCGCCTCGCTAACGCTGTCGTAGGCCTTCAAATACACCTCCTCATATTTGACGGTGCGCCACAGCCGCTCGACGAAGACATTGTCGCGCCAGGCGCCTTTGCCGTCCATGCTGATCGCAATGCCGTTGTCGGCGAGCACGCCGGTGAAGGCGGCGCCGGTGAACTGCGAGCCCTGGTCGGTATTGAAGATGTCGGGCTTGCCGTGACGCGCCAAGGCGTGCTCCAGCGTCTCGACGCAGAATGCCGCCTCCATCGTGATCGACAGCCGCCATGCCAGCACGCGACGGCTGAACCAATCGAGCACCACGGCCAGGTAAACGAAGCCACGTTCCATCGGGATGTAAGTGATGTCCATTGCCCACACTTGGTTCGGCCGCGTGATCGCCAGCCCGCGCAGCAAATACGGGTAGATCCTGTGGCCGGGCTCCGGCTTCGTGGTGCGCGGACGGCGATACAGCGCCTCTATCCCCATCCGCCGCATCAACATCTTCACGTGACGACGGCCGATCTTGCTCCCTTCGGCCACCAGCAAGCCTTGCAACATCCGCGATCCCGCGAAGGGGAACTCTAGGTGCAGCCGGTCGAGACGCCGCATCACTTCCAGACCGGCTTCCGACACCGGCCTTGGCAGGTAGTAGACGCTGCCACGGCTGATGCGCAGAACCTCCGCTTGCCTCGTGATCGGCAGATCGTGTTCACGGTCGATCATCGCTTTGCGCTCAGCAATCCCGCCTTGGTGAGCGCGCCCTCTAAAAAATCATTCTCGAGCGTCAGCTCGCCAATCTTGGCGTGCAGCGACTTTACGTCGATCGCAGGCTGTGCAGCACCGTTGCCGCCACCGGGACCGAACACATCAGCAGCCCCGCTCTCGAGCTGGGCCTTCCACGCTGTGATCTGATTGGGGTGCACGTCGAACTGCTCGGCAAGCTGGGTTAGCGTTCGATCGCCCTTAACGGCGGCAAGCGCCACCTTCGCCTTGAAGGCCGGTGTATGGTTCCGGCGCGGTCGTCTCGACATGGTCTCTCCTGATTCGCGGGACATAGCGTGCCCGCTGTCAGGCAGAAACTCCACTTATCGTCCTGTGCAGATTTCCGGGACCGGCTCTCTCGGACAATTTTGGGAGGAAACCCATGAGATGCGAACCGTCGTCATTAATGATACTAAGCCAGACAATGTCGGCGGGGTTCGAAGAGGAGATTTATACAATTCCATTTATGAATATGCGCATGGCAAGAATAGCATTATCGACGATATCCAAACAATTTGGGCTGACATTTCGGATAAGAGCAAGGAGAGGAATCTCAAAAGGCTATTGAAATGGCTCAATTATTGCTACCATTTCAACCAGGGCAAGGCGTTCAGCGTTGACCCAGGTCTTTCCTATTTAGACGCGCTGGATTTGGATTTTGCAAGACGGCTGGCGAAGCTGGACGACAGAACATCGGCATCCGGCGTTCACGTTCAAGAGTTTCAGTTCCCGACAATTAACGCCATGCTGACAGTAGCGCCAGAGCGTATATTCGCGCTCCGGGATTTTAACGTAGGGCGAGATTACTTCGCTGCGATGAGAAAATGGCAAACGTCCGCTAGCGACGATACAGCACAGGTTCTGTTGGACAGACTCGAAGCGTACACCGACGAAATGACAAATCTATATATCTCTGAAGGAAGGAGCATCCTCAATCCCTTTTGGCGCTTACGTGCAGCTATTCCATCGGGAAGATATCGCTGTTGGGACGATGTTCTCTGGGAGGGCGTTAAGACTGGCACGGACGAAGTAATCGGCGCGTTAATTCCAGGATTTCCCTTTCGCTCCGTAGTCGGAAAGGCCGCCGCTGCTATTTATCAGAGCCTTTCGCCGAAAATGCGCGATCCTTTGAGTCGTACTATGGGAGCGAGCGATCGTGTTCGCCTTGAATTAGACGACAGTGTCAAAGCAGTCAGAACAAAAAAGGTTGCTCCCGAGCCTACCAATACTGATGCAACATTTACCAAATCGCCCTAAGGATGCAGACCACCACGCCCTGCCAGCAGCGATAGCCTCCCCACTGTAACGCCACGAAATCGCGGCATAAAATTACCTCATTAGTTTTTCTTCTGATTCTCTGAGGAGATGTTCTACATTTCGATACTTATCCCCCGCTTCCGCCGCAAACGATTTTGCTTGTCCTAGGGCATCTTCAACTTGTTTCATCATTTCGCGCAATTCGGAGCGCCTCTCCTCGATCCGCTTAAGTTCCTGATCCGCTATTCTATGCATAGCAGGTCGATAATAAAATCTAAGCAAGGCCTCACCCAAAAGAATTACTAACAGCATTTGAACGAGCAGCAGGCCGATCTTAATTGTGATGGTTAAACCAGTTTCGCCACTTAGCCCTACGGCTGACGCCGCAAGGTGATAAAAATATATTGTGGTCTCGATAAAGAGACGGATTGAATAACCAAAAAGCGCAAGACCAATAACAGCAAGAAGAACCGTCGTCGTAAAACGGCCAAACCGCGCCTCAAACATCTCTAGGAAACGATCAAGCCCCAGGTCCATATGGGGATTCTTAACTCAACTGCCTTCCCAGAACAAGCCTTCTGGCCATTGCGCCACAACACGGAGCCAACTCTGCGGAATTCGATGTGCAAGGAGCCACTAAGCCCTGGCGGGGCAGCAAGACGCGTCTAAGCCGGAATTCCAAAGCCCGTGGTGGGATCGGCATAGTCGCCTCATCGCAAACCTGCAAAGATCGTGATTATAGATTCCGGGCTCGCGCTTTCAGCGCGCCCCGGAATGACGTTTGAAGGAGACTCCCTTGCCCGTGATGAGTGGAAAGCGCGCCTTCCTCGATCTGCTCAAGCAGGAAGGCGTCACGGTGATGTTCGGCAATCCGGGCACCACCGAATTGCCGCTGATGGATGCTTTCGCCGTCGAGCACGACATCAAATACATTCTCGGGCTGCAGGAAGCCGCCTTGATGGCGATGGCCGACGGCTATGCGCAGGCGTCCGCCGGGCTCGCGGTGCTCAATCTTCATGTCGCGCCCGGGCTCGGCAACGCCATGGGCATGCTCTACGACGCCATGAAGGCGAATTCGCCGGTCTTGGTCACCGCCGGCCAGCAGGACATGGAATATCTGGTCACCGAGCCGGTGCTGACGGCCGACCTGCCGACGCTGGCGCGGCCGTTCGTCAAATTCGCCGCCGAAGTGCATCGCGCGGAAGATTTACCGCGCTATGTGCACCGCGCGATCAAGACCGCGCTGGCGCCGCCGACCGGCCCGGTGTTCCTGTCGCTGCCCGGCGACATTCTCAAGAACGACGCCGAGATGGAGTTGTTGGCGCCGACCCGGGTGGCGCCGCGCGTGCGCGGCGACGCCGCCGCAATCGCCACCGCGGCCGATATGCTCGCCAAGGCCGAGCGGCCGGTCATCATCGCCGGCGACGCGGTGGCGCAGAGCCGCGCGCATAAGGAACTCGTCGCGCTGGCCGAAGCGATCGGGGCGCCGGTGTACGTCGAATTCATTCCCTCGACCGCCTCGTTCCCGGCATCGCATCCGCTCTATCGCGGCATGATGACCCGCTCGCAGGCCGGCGTGCGCGACGTGCTCGACAAGCACGATCTGTTGTTCTCGGTCGGCGGCGATCTGTTCACCTGGTCGCTGCCGTCGGTCGTCGATCCGTGGCCGCCGGGCTTGCCGCTTATTCATCTCGACACCGACCCATGGCAGATCGGCAAGAACTATCCGGCGCAGGCCGCGATCCTCGGCGACCCCAAGGCGACGCTACCCGACATCACCGCGGCCGTCGGCGCCCGCATGACGGCCGGTGCCAAGAGCGCGGCGGCGGCGCGGCTGAAATCGCTCAGCGAGACGATCAAAAAAGACCGCGAGGCGTTCCGCACGAAGGCGCGCGCGCTCGCAGGCAAATCGCCGGTGCAGCCGCTTGCTTTGCTCGAAGCCATCGGTTCGATGCTGCCGAAGGACGCGGTGGTGATCGAGGAAGTGCTGTCGTCGGCGCCCGGCATCCGCTCGCTGATCCAAAGCGATGACGAGCAGAGCTATTTCGGCCTGCGCGGGGGCGGCATCGGCTGGGGCCTGCCGGCGGCGATCGGCATCAAGGTCGCGCTGCCGGAGCGCCCGGTGGTGGCGCTGATCGGCGACGGCAGCGCGCTCTACACGGTGCAGGCGCTTTGGACCGCGGCGCGCTACAAGCTGCCGGTGATCTGGGTGATCTTCAACAACACCAGCTACCGCATTTTGAAACAGCGGCTCGTCATGCTGCGCGGGCTCGCCGAGCAGGCCGACAATTTCGTCGGCATGGAGCTTACCGATCCGGCGATCGACTTTGTCGGGCTTGCGCGCTCGCTCGGCATCGACGCCGCGCGCGCCGCGACCGTGCACGACGCCACCGACCTCATCGCCAAGGCGCTGAAAGACAACAAAGCGATGCTGATCGACGTCGACATGGAGCGCGGCTACAAGCCGATGTAACTGTGCTGTCATGCCCCGCGCAGGCGGGGCATCCAGTAACCGCCGGTCCTTGGGTGATTACTGGATCGCCCGCTTGCGCGGGCGATGACAGTCGGGGAAGCCGAAAATTTCTAGTGCCGGAAATGCCGCGTGCCGGTGAAGACCATGGCGATGCCGTGATCGTCGGCGGCCTTGATCACGTCGTCGTCGCGCACCGAGCCGCCGGGCTGGATCACCGCGGTGGCGCCGGCCTCGATGGCGATCAGGAGGCCGTCGGCGAAGGGAAAGAACGCGTCCGACGCCACCACCGAGCCTTTGGTCGCAGGCGCGGCGAGCCCTAATTCCTTCGCCGCATCTTCGGCCTTGCGCGCGGCGATGCGGGCGGCGTCGACCCGGCTCATCTGCCCGGCGCCGATGCCGACGGTTGCCGAATCCTTGGCGTAGACGATGGTGTTGGATTTGACGTGTTTGGCGACGCGGAAGGCAAAGCGCAGGTCGCGCAATTCGGCGTTGGTGGGCGCGCGCCTCGTCACCGGCTTGAGCGTCATGTCGTCGACCACGGCATTGTCGCGGGTCTGTACCAATAGCCCGCCGGCGACGGTCTTGGCCGTCAGTCCCGCCGCGCGCGGGTCGGGCAGGCCGCCGGCCAGCAGGAGCCGTAAGTTCTTCTTGGCGCCGACGATGGCGATGGCTTCGTCGGTGGCATCCGGCGCGATGATCACCTCGGTGAAGATCTCGGTGATGGCGCGCGCGGCGTCGGCGTCGAGCGCGCGGTTGAGCGCGACGATGCCGCCGAACGCGGACGTCTTGTCGCAGGCGAACGCCTTGCGGTAGGCGTCGACGAGCGTTGCGCCCTCGGCGACGCCGCAGGGATTGGCGTGCTTGATGATGGCGCAGGCCGCCGCGCGCTTCGGATCGAACTCGGCGACGCATTCATAGGCCGCGTCGGTATCGTTGATGTTGTTGTAGGAGAGCTGCTTGCCCTGCGCCTGGCGCGCGCTGGCGACGCCGGTGCGCAGCGTGGGCGTCCGATAGAACGCCGCCGCCTGATGCGGATTTTCGCCGTAGCGCAGTTGCTCGATCAGCCGGCCGCCGAAGGCGCGATAGTCGGGCGCGACATCGCCGAGCTGTGCGGCGAACCAGTTGCCGATCGCCGCGTCGTAGGCGGCGGTCCGGGCATAGGCCTTGGCGGCAAGGCGCCGCCGCAAGGCGAGCGTCGTCATGCCGTTGTGCGCGGAGAGTTCGGCGAGCAGCGCCGCGTAATCGGCCGGCTCGACCACCACCGCGACGTCGTCATGGTTCTTCGCGGCGGCGCGGATCATGGCCGGGCCGCCGATGTCGATATTCTCGATGCAGTCGGCGAAATCGCCGCCGCGCGCGACGGTGTCCTCGAACGGATAGAGATTGACCACCAGGATATCGATGGCGCGGATGCGATGCGCCGCCATCGCCTCGACATGCGCCGTGTTGCTGCGGATCGCCAGCAATCCGCCATGCACCGCCGGGTGCAGCGTCTTGACGCGGCCGTCCATCATTTCGGGAAAACCGGTCAAATCGCTGACGTCGAGCACTTTCAAGCCGGCCGCGGCGAGCGTCTTGCAGGTGCCGCCGGTCGAGACGAGCTCGATGCCGAAGCCCGCGAGCGTGCGGGCGAAATCGACGACGCTCGATTTGTCGGAGACCGAGATGAGCGCGCGGGTGGCGCGGCGAAGATGCACGGTGTCTGTCATCGGCTCTCTCTATCACAACGGCAGTTGCGGCTCCTCGTCTTCGCGGGCGCGGCGCGCGGCGGCGCCTGTTGCAGCGCCGGTCATCGCAGCGACATTGGCGTGCTGCAGGCTCCACTGCACCCGCGAGGCGGTGCGGGCATGGCCGTGAATGACGATCTGGGTGGTGCGCCGCGGACCTTCGCTGCCGGCGAGGTAGACGCTGTCTTCCAACTCGACGCGGTCCTGGTGGGCGCTGAAGGTCCACACCTCCTTGTTCGGCGTCATCAGCATGGCGCCGTGGCCGTCGGTCAGCCGGGTCGCCTTTACGGTGGGATGCAGGTGGAAGCGGACGGCGAATTGGTCCTGGCTGCTGCGGACTTGCGCGCCGCCGTCGGCGGCCAGGAACACATCCTCGCCGTCGAGCCGCGTGCCGTCGGCGGCCAACAGCAGCATGCGCTCATGGACAATACCGAAGCGGTCGGCGTAGCCGTCGTGCGCGACGCGCAGCGCCACGGCCTCCGGCGCATCCTCGCGCGTTACCGAAACGGCGCGCGGTCCGCCCAGCATCGGCGAACCGCCGAGCATGCGCCGGAACGCCGCCAGCTCGACGAAGCGCGCCGACGACGCATCGTTGAGCGTCACCGTCGAATGCGCCGCCGTCGACCGCGCCAGCTGGCGCCAGTTCTCGCGTCCGCTCGCCGGGATGCCGCAATTGACGACGATCAGGCTTTGCCGCGGCGAGGAAAACTCGAACGACAGGCAGCCGGCATGGGCGTCGAGGGAAAATTCGATCGGCGGCGCGCGGCCGGTATCCATGATGAGCACGCCGCCGCCGGCTTCGAGGCGCTGATAGGCCGAATACGGCGCGCTGGAGAGCGGCGCGCCGTGCGTCTCGTCGTAGGCGAGCAGCGTGAAGACGTGAGCCGACGGCGTCGCGCCCATGCCGTTGAAATGCCCGAACGTCCCGTCGGAATGACGGAAGAAGCGCACCATAGGCATCATGCGGTCGATGGCGTTCGACAGCGCCTGCGGCGGCGCGATGTTGCGCGCGGTGAAAACCTGCCGCAGCGGCAAGAATTCCAGCAGCAGTTCGATCACCGCGCCGGGATCGCGGCTGACATGGCCGCCGTCGGGCAGAATCTGGCGCTCGATTTCCTCCTTCAAGCGCTCGGTCGCGGATTTGATGTGACGCGCCTGGCTGGCGATGCACAGCGCCGCGTAAGCGAGCGCGATGACCGCTTGCAGGCGCGCGATGCCGCGGTGCGCGTCGCCGGCGGTATGGCGGAGATAGCGCACTTGCCGCGTCAGGCTGCGCAGGTAACGCCGGTAGAAACGCACATCGGCGTCCTGCAACACCAGCGTCGATTGGCTGAGCCAGGAGATGACGCGGCGCGACAGCACGTCCGGGCGCCAGGCGATCGGGTGCCACGAGCCTTGCACCGCGATCCACTCGTCGACCAGCGCACGCGCATTGGCGCGGGTGATGGCGGAATCCGCCGCGCGCAGGTGGCGCAGCCAGCCGAATCCAAGCAGCGCCGCCGCCCAGTCGTCCGACGGCGGCTCCATCTCGAAGACCGAGCGGCCGTCGCCGACCACGACCTTGCCGGCGAATGCGAAGCGGCCGGAATAGATTTCGCTCGCCCGCGTGGCGTCCGCCGTGCGCAAGTCCTGCGGCGCGATGAGCAGCCGGTCGGCTTTGATGGGCGGCAGCGGCCAGCGCAGGAACGGATGGCCGTTGACGCGGCCGGCGAGGCGCCGCGCGGCGCCGCGAACGAGCAGCCAAGTCAGCTTTGCATGATTCGCGATGGCAGCTCGCGACATCGGCCGGTTCGCCCCTCCTAGAGCATGATCCCGAAAAGTGGGTACCGGTTTTCGGAAAAGATCATGCTCAATCGAAAACCCAGCGCGCCCATTGCGCCCCATCCGCGACCATAACGAAACGATGACAGGACGGCCAATCCGCCGTTAGCGATTTGATGTCGCTACTGTTTTACCAGCCGCGCGGCATAAAAGCCGTCGATGCCCGCCAGCCGCAAATCGGCGTCGCTAAGCTCGCACGGCAGCGTCCGCATGTCGCCCTCCCCGGTGATGAACTCGTCGCGGCTGAAAAGCTCCGCGCCCGCGATCGGCAGGCGTTGCATGGCGCTGTCGCCGGCAAGGAGGTCGGCAACCACCCGCTCGTTTTCATCCGGCTCGAGCGAGCAGGTGCAATAGATCAGCGTGCCGCCCGGATTGACGAGCCGCGCGGCGCGCTCGATCAGGCGGCGCTGCAGGGCGGCGAGTTTGACGATGTCGCTTTCGCTTTTCAGCCAAGGAATGTCGGGATGGCGGCGGATGGTGCCGGTCGCGGAACACGGCGCATCGAGGAGAACGGCGTCGAATGGCCGCTCCGGCGTCCATTGTTCGACATCGGCGCAAACAAGCTCGGCATCGAGCTTCAGCCGCGCCAGGTTCTCGGCAAGCCGCTTCATGCGCGCCGGCGCGCGATCGACCGCGGTGACGGTGGCGCCCGCCGCGGCAAGCTGCGCGGTCTTGCCGCCGGGCGCGGCGCACAGATCGGCGATCCGCTTGCCGGCAACGTCGCCGAATAACCGCGCCGGCAGCGCCGCGGCCGCGTCCTGCACCCACCACGCGCCGTCGGCGAAGCCGGGCAGCGCCGTCACCGGCCCGTGCGCGAGCGTGCGCACCGATCCTGTCGGCAGCACGCCGCCGTCGAGCTTGGCCGCCCAGAATTCGGGATCGCTTTTCACCGTTATGTCGAGCGCCGGCTCGTTGCCGTTGGCGGCGGCGATAGCGTGCGCGGTTTCTTTGCCGTAAGTGGCGGTCCAGCGCGCCATCAGCCAGTCGGGCGTGTCGAGCATCGGCATATCGAGCGTAGCGAGCGCGGCCTTGCCGTCGCGTGCGATACGCCGCAGCACCGCATTGACGAGACCGGCAAAGCGCGCGGCGTAGCGATCGGCCTGCGCCAGCCGCACCGAAAGATCCACGGCGGCGTGATCGGGCACATCGAGAAACAAGATTTGCGCGGCGCCGAGCAGGAGCGCGGTTTCGACCCGCGGCGCCTGCGGCGGCAAGCCGCGTTCGAGGAGCGGCCACAGCACATGACGCAAGGTGCCGAGCCGGCGCAGCACGGTGCCGACCAGCGCGCGGGCGAGCGCACGATCGCGCTCTTCCAGCGTCGCGAACTCGGCCGTCGAGTCGAGCAGTTCGTCGAGCGCACGGCGGCGGCGCAGGATGCCGTCGAGCATATCGCCGGCGACGCGCCGCACCGCGAGGCCGGGGACGTCGAGCGGCACGAGATTTGGCGCGATGGGCCATTCCGCGAATGACAAGTCCCTTGCAGGAGCGGCACGGCTACGCCAAGTCGAAGCGCCATGCCAACCGATGCCCCATCGCCCAAGCCGGAAGACAAGCGCCCTTTGACGCCCGCGGCCGAACGGGCCCTCGCCGAAGCCGCGGCGCGCCGGGCCCAAGGGCTCGCCAAGACTGAGGCGCCGGAGGAAATCAGCGGCCGCGGCGGCCTCGACCCGGCGCGCTACGGCGACTGGGAAATCAACGGGTTAGCGGCGGATTTCTGAGTATTTCCGGCTTTTGCTCCAGCCTTTGCGATGGGGCCGGTCGTCATCTATCTTGACTTTTTTCCTAATAATTAAGAATATAATCCGCATAATTGCCGTGTGAGTCCCGGCCCGGGCCGCAACAGAGGCGGACAGCGGTGAGGCACAGCATCCCGTTCGCAAGCTTGGCGCAGCCGCGCCGCGCCAATCCCTTGATCTGCGGCGCACTGCTGTTCGGTTTCGGGCTTGGCGCCGGCGCCTGGCTGCGACCGGCTCTGCCGGCGCAAGGCGCCACCGAGCCGGCGCTAGCGGCTGTGAGTCCTGCCGCCGAGTCTACCGTCCCCGCGGCGTTCGAGATGCCGCTCGCGCACCGGCTCGCTCCCACCATCGTCTACCCGGCCGAGCTCATTCGCGTCATCGACGGCGACACGTTCGAGGCCCGGGTGCGGGTGTGGCCGGGGCTCGATGTCGACACCAAAATACGGCTGCGCGGCGTGGATGCGGCCGAGCTGCACGCGCGTTGCGACAGCGAGCTCGCCCAGGCGCAAGCCGCGCGCGCGGCGCTAGCGCGCATCCTCGACGCCGGCGGCTTGACGATTTCGCGTGTCGGCATCGACAAATACGGCGGCCGGGTCGACGCGACGATCGCGACGCGCGACACCGCCGACGTGTCGGCGGCGCTGCTCAACGGCGGCTTTGCCCGCGCCTACGACGGCGGGCGACGAGGCTCGTGGTGCGGGTAGCGACTACCGCGTTACGACAACGCGGGTGCCGACCGACACCCGGCCGTACAGATCGGTGATGTCGACGTTGTGCATGCGGATGCAGCCATGCGACACGAACTTGCCGATCGAGCCTTCATTGTTGGTGCCGTGGATGGCGTATTGGCCGCCGCCCGACAGCGTCATTGCCGCGACGCCCATCGGGTTCTGCGGCGAGCCGCCGGGGACGACCTCCGGCAGCCGGGAATAGTCCTTGCGGATCAACTCCGGCGCTTCCCAGGCCGGCCTGATATATTTGCCGTCGATGAAAGCGGTGCCGGTCCATTGCATGCCGAGGCGGCCGACGCCGACCGGATAGCGGATCGCCTCGCTCGGGCCGACGAAGTAATAGAGCGCGCGCTCATTGGTGCGGATGACGATGGTGCCGGGCAGATAGCTGTCCCGCACCGAAACCAGTTCGCCCCGTGCCTCTGCCGCCTGGGGCGCCAAAGCGAAAGCGGCGACGACCGCCGCGATCACAGCCGAAAGCAGAATTTTTCCACGCATTGTCACATTCCCTGACTGACGGACCGTTCGCCCCACCCCGTGACCGGGGTCTTAAAGCCAGAAGCCACATCTTAGCCGAACGACGGCTCGTCCTCAGCAACGCGACGGCATTAGAGTAAGGTTTTCGCTAATTTTTCGCCGGGTGTGGTGTCGGTGCCATAGCGGGAACTTTCATCTTTCCCACACGCCGGAGCGAGGGAAATTACGCGCTTTCCTTGCTCTTGTTCTGGCGGTTGTTGACCAGGTCGTCGACCACGGCCGGGTCTGCCAGCGTCGAGGTGTCGCCGAGATTCCCGAATTCGTCCTCGGCGATCTTGCGCAAAATCCGCCGCATGATCTTGCCGGAGCGGGTTTTCGGCAGGCTCGGCGCGAACTGGATGAGGTCGGGCGAGGCGATCGCCGAGATTTCGGTGCGCACCCATTGCACCAGTTCCTTGCGCAGTTCCTCGGTCGGGTGCTCGCCGGCCATCAGGGTGACATAGGCATAGATGCCCTGGCCCTTGATGTTGTGCGGATAGCCGACCACGGCCGCCTCCGACACTTTGGGATGGGCTACCAGCGCCGATTCCACTTCGGCGGTGCCGAGCCGATGACCGGCGACATTGATGACGTCGTCGACGCGGCCGGTGATCCAGTAATAGCCGTCGGCGTCGCGGCGGCAGCCGTCGCCGGTAAAATACTTGCCGGGATAGGCCGAGAAATAGGTGTCGACGAAGCGCTGATGGTCGCCATAGACCGTGCGCATCTGGCCGGGCCAGCTATCGGCGATGCAGAGATTGCCGCTGGTGGCGCCGTCCTGCACCGCGCCTTGCGCGTCGACGATCTGCGGCACGATACCGAAGAACGGCCGTGTCGCCGAGCCGGGCTTGAGCTTGGTGGCGCCGGGCAGCGGCGTGATCAGAATGCCGCCGGTCTCGGTCTGCCACCAAGTGTCGACAATCGGACAGCGATTATCGCCGACCACGCGATAATACCATTCCCAGGCTTCCGGATTGATCGGCTCGCCGACCGAGCCGAGCAGCCGCAACGAAGCGCGCGAGGTCTTCTTCACCGGCGCGTCGCCGGCCTGCATCAGGGCGCGGATCGCGGTCGGCGCAGTGTAGAAGATGTTGACCTTGTGCTTGTCGATGACTTCCCAGAACCGCGACATCGACGGATAGTTCGGCACGCCTTCGAACATCAGCGTCGTGGCGCCGTTACAGAGCGGGCCGTAGACGATGTAAGCTGTGCCCGGTGACCCAGCCGACGTCGGCGGTGCACCAATAAATGTCGCCGTCGTGATAGTCGAAGACGTATTGATGCGTCATCGCCGTGTAGATGAGATAGCCGGCGGTGGTGTGCAGGACGCCCTTCGGCTTGCCGGTCGAACCCGACGTATAGAGGATGAACAGCGGGTCCTCCGCGTTCATATCGGTGCACGGACATTCGGCCGTCACCACGTCCTTGGCTTCGTGGTACCAAACGTCGCGCACCGGATCCATGTCGACGGGGGCGCCGGTGCGCTTGACCACGACGACGAAATCGACGCCGCCGACTTTGGCGATTGCGGCGTCGGTATTGGCCTTCAGCGGAATCTTGCGGCCGCCACGGAAGCCTTCGTCGGCGGTGATGACGATGGTCGACTTGCAGTCCTCGATGCGGCCGGCGAGCGAATCCGGCGAGAAGCCGCCGAACACCACGGAATGGATGGCGCCGATGCGTGCGCAGGCGAGCATGGCGTAAGCCGCCTCCGGTATCATCGGCATGTAGATGGTGACGCGGTCGCCTTTCTTGACGTTGCGGTTGCGCAGAATGTTGGCAAAGCGGCAAACCTCGTCGTGCAGCTCCTTATAGGTAATGTGCTTGGAATCTTTGGGGTCGTCGCCTTCCCAGATGATCGCGGTTTGCTGGCCGCGGCTGTGCAAATGGCGGTCGATGCAGTTGTAGGCGACGTTGGTCGAGCCGTCCTCGAACCATTTGATCGATACGTTGTGCGGGTCGAAGGAGGTGTTCTTGACCTTGGTGAAATGCCGCGTCCAATGAATTCGCTTGGCGTGCTCGCCCCAGAAGGTGTCTGGGTCGGCGAGCGAGCGGCGGTACATGTCCTGATATTTGGCTTCGTCGATGAAGGCGCGCTTTTGCCATTCGGCGGGCACGTCGTAGATCTTGTCCGACATTTGTTTTCCTCCACGCGCGCAGGGCCGACGCGGCCACTTGACGGCATTTAGGCCCATTATGCGACGGCGGCAGGACGAGCGACAAGGGCGCGGAACGTGGCGGCAACGCTTAAGTTCAGCCCTTCGCGCCGCCCATCTTGCAGACGAGCTTCCATTGCGCCTCGGTGACCGGCTGCACCGAGAGGCGCGAATATTTCACCAGCGCCATGTCCTTGAGCTTGGCTTCCGCCTTGATCGCGGCAAGCGTCACCGGCTTGGGCAGCGGCTCGACGGCGGCCGTGGTCACTGCGACCCACGGCTCGCCCTTGGCTGCGGTGGGATCGGGATAGGCTTCGGCAATCACCTCGCCGATGCCGACCACCTGCTTCTCGTCGCCGGTATGATAGAAGAAAAATCTGTCGCCCTTCTTCATCTCCTGCAGATGCCGCCGCGCGGTGAAATTGCGCACGCCGCTCCAGGTCTCGCCCTTCTTGCCGCGCTTGACCTGGTCGTCCCAGGAAAATTCCTCCGGCTCGGTTTTGAGAAGCCAATACGCCATCGTCATCCCTCCGCCTTGAATGGCCGCGTCAACAGCGATTCGATGACCGCCGCCACAGTCATTTTTTCCGACAGCAAGGCCGCGACTGCGGCCGAAATCGGCATGTCGATTTCCCGGTCGCGCGCCATCTCGAGGAGAACCGGCGCGGTAAAGACGCCCTCGGCGAGGCCGCCGTGGATTTCGCCCGGCCTTTGGCCGCGGCCGAGCGCGACGCCGAAAGAAAAATTGCGCGACTGCGGAGACGAACAGGTGAGCAACAGATCGCCAAGGCCCGACAGGCCCATCATTGTCTCCGGCTTGGCGCCATAGGCGCGGCCGAAGCGGACCAGCTCGGTGAAACCGCGGGTGGTCAAAGCCGCCAGCGCGCTGGCGCCGAGCCCGCGCCCGGTGACGACGCCGGCGGCGATCGCGAGCACGTTCTTCGCCGCGCCGCCGATCTCGACGCCGCGCACGTCGGTGGAATGATAGGGGCGGAAGGTCGCCGAGCCGACCGCGTGCGCCAGTTCGATCGCGAGCTTGTCGTCGCCGCATGCCAGCGTGACCGCGGTCGGCAGGCCGCGCGCCACGTCGGCGGCAAAGCTCGGTCCCGACAGAATCGCCGGCACTGCGCCGGGTGCCGATTCGCCGATCACCTCGCTCATGAATTTCTTCGTGCCGCGCTCGATGCCCTTGGCGCAGACCACAAGCGGCGTCCGCGGCGGCAGCAACCCGGCAAGCGTCTTGGCGACGCCGCGCACCGCCTGCGCCGGAACGACAATGAGAACAGCCTCCGCCTGCGAAACTTCGTCGAGGTCACCGGCGACGACCACGCTGTCTTCGATGCGCACGCCGGGCAGAAATCGGCTTTCGCGGCTGGACTTCAACGCTTCCGCATTGGCGGCATCCTGCTCCCATAGCGTCACTTGGCGTCCGGCGCGCGCGCAAGTCAGCGCCAGCGCCGTACCCCAGGCGCCGCCGCCAATAACTGCGATGTGCTGGAAGGCCATGGCCGCTACAGAGACTCGCCGCGTAAAAGTTTCGGCACGTCGCCGACCAGACCGGCCGCTTCGCGGATGAACAGACGCTTCAATCCGGGCAGACGGTCGACCACACCAAGCCCGATGTCGCGGGCGAAACGCAACACGTCGGAGCGGTTGGAGAACAGCCGATTGAGCCCGTCGGTGGCAAGGCCCATCGCCATGGTGTCGAATCGCCGCCAGCGCTGATAACGCTCGAGCGTATCCGCCGCGCCGGGATCGAGGCCGAGCCGGACCGCATCGACGATGACCTCGGCCAGCGCGGCGACGTCTTTGAGCCCCATATTGAGACCCTGGCCGGCGATCGGATGAATGACATGCGCGGCGTCGCCGATCAGCGCGATGCGGTCGGCCACGAACGAACGGGCGACAAAAAAGCCGAGCGGATGACAGCGCCGCGCGCCGATGACTTTGATGTCGCCGAGATTGAGCTTGAAGCGCTGCTCAAGCTCGGCATGGAAGGCAGCGTCGGGCAGCGCCATGATGCGCTCCGCCTCCGCAGCGGTCTCGGTCCAGACGATCGACGAACGCCGGCCTTTCAGCGGCAAAATGGCGAACGGACCGGCGGGCAGGAAATGCTCTTCCGCCCGTCCATGATGATCGCGCTCGTGCGCCACATTGATGACGATGGCCGACTGCCCGTAGCTCCAACCGTGCGTCGCAATGCCGGCGGCGCCACGGATCGTCGAGCGCGCGCCGTCGGCGGCGACAAGGAGGCGGGCCGTCATCGCAGTGCCGTCGCTCAGATTGGCGCGAATGGTTTGGTCGCGGGAAAAGTCTTTGACCGCCGCCGCTCGCAGATCGACGCCGACTTCGCGCGCTTTGGCAATGAGCGCATCGAGCAGAAGCTTGTTCTCGATCATATGGGCGAACGGCTCGCCCGGCTCGACGTCACCGGCGAACGTCAGGAATGTCGGCCGCAGCGCATCGCCGAGCTTGCTGTCGGTGACGACCATGTCGAGGATCGGCTGGGCCTCCGCGGCCATCTTCTCCCAGACGCCGATCGCCTCGAACAGCCGCCGCGCCGCGGCAACGATGGCCGAGGCGCGTTCGTCATGAGCATGCGCATCTTGGGCGCGGCTCATGCCAAGCGTCGGATCAGCGAGGACAACGGAGAACGCGGACCCGAGCCCCTGGCGGAGCGCGATGGCCAAAGTCAGCCCGGCAAAGCCCCCGCCGGCGATCAGGACGTCTATGTCGTTACGCGTCATGCTTTCATACTAGCACGGCCGCATTTTGCGGGCTTGACCGCCGGCGCAAACCTATATGCAAGGAACCGGGCATCGGATGGCCCGGTGCACGGGAGAGGTTATGACGTCCGCCGTCCAGGAATTGGTTGATATTCTCAATCTTGAGCCGCTCGACTTGAATTTGTTTCGCGGCCGCTCGCCGCAATCGCGCTGGCAACGGGTCTTCGGCGGACAGGTCATCGGCCAGGCGCTGGTCGCAGCCTGCCGCACGGTCGAAGAGGTGGCGACGCGGCCGCCGCATTCGCTGCACGCCTATTTCCTGCTCGGCGGCGATCCCAAAGTGCCGATCATCTACGACGTCGATCGCATCCGCGACGGCAAAAGCTTCACCACGCGCAACGTCAAGGCGCGGCAGCACGGTCACGCGATCTTTTCGATGTCGGTGTCGTTCCATGTGCACGAGGACGGCTTGTCGCATCAATTTCCCATGCCCGACGTGCCAAAGCCCGACGCGCTGCCCGACGAGGCGGAATTGAAGAAAAACGTCTGGCCGAAAATGCCCGAGCCGGTGCGGCGTTATTACGAGCGCGAGCGGCCGATCGAATTGCGTCCGGTCGAGTATGGCCGTTACCTCGGCGAGCCGGTGAAGGACGGCCGCTTTCACGTCTGGATGCGGGCGACCGGGCGGCTTCCCGACGAGCCGGCGATTCATCAATGCGTGCTCGCTTATGCCTCCGACATGATGCTGCTCGATGCCGCGTTGATCCCGCACCAGCGTTCGGTGTTCAGCGAGGACATTATGGCGGCGAGCCTCGACCATGCGCTCTGGTTCCATCGCCCGTTCCGCGCCGACGAGTGGCTGCTCTATGCTCAGGACAGCCCGAACCTGGCCGGCTCCCGCGGCTTCGCGCGCGGCCTGATCTTCTCCGCCGACGGCACGCTGGTGGCCTCGGTCGCGCAGGAGGGCCTGCTACGACAGCGCCGTCTGGCCTAAATTGCAGTGGACGCTCAAGGCTTAAGCAAAATGGCTGCTTAAATATTGGCGGCAATGCCGATATGGTGGGCACCTCCGCAGCCGGGTACCACCATGAAGCTCATCATCGCCATCATCAAGCCGTTCAAGCTCGACGAGGTCCGGGACGCCCTTCTCGGCATCGGCGTCCACGGGATGACCGTGTCCGAGGTTAAAGGCTATGGCCGGCAGAAGGGCCATACCGAAATCTATCGCGGCGCCGAATATGCCGTGAACTTCCTGCCCAAAGTCCGTGTCGAAGTCGCCGTGCCGAGCGACCAGGCGGACCGCGTTGTCGAGGCGATCGGCGCCGCCGCCAAGACCGGCCAAATCGGCGACGGCAAGATCTTCGTCGCGCCCATCGATCACGCCATTCGCATACGCACCGGCGAGACCGACGCTAACGCGCTCTAAGCATTCAACACCGAAATCGGGGGGAAATAATGAGGGTGGGTTCGCTCGCGCGCGCCGTGCTGATGGCCGGTAGCTTAACAGTGCTGACCGCTGCGCCGGCCATGGCCCAGGACATGGCACAGAACTTGGCACAGGATATGGCGAAAGACATCGCGCAAACCGGCGCCAAAATCGATGCTGCCGATACCGCGTGGATGATCGTCGCGACCGCGCTGGTCCTGATGATGTCGATCCCGGGCTTGGCGCTGTTTTACGCCGGCATGGTGCGCAAGAAAAATGTGCTCGCGACCATGGCGCAGACGTTGGCCGTGGTCGCGTTGTGCTCGATGTTGTGGGCGGTCATCGGCTATTCGCTGACGTTTAACGGCGAGGGCGCGGTCATCGGCGGCCTCGGCCGCATTCTTCTGGTCGGCATGTCCCCGGACGCGATCAGCCCGTTTGCCAAGAGCATCCCCGAAGCGCTGTTCATGATCTATCAGATGACCTTCGCGGTCATCACTGTCGCGCTGGTCGCCGGTTCGGTCGCCGACCGGATGCGTTTTTCCGCCTTCATGTGGTTTGCCGCGTTCTGGCTGGTCATTGTCTATGTCCCGATCGCTCACTGGGTTTGGGGTGGGGGGTTCTTGGCCAGCGCCGGCGTGCTCGATTTCGCCGGCGGTACCGTGGTGCATCTCAATGCCGGGGTCGCCGGCCTTGTTGCCGCCTATGTCATCGGCGCCCGGCACGGCTACGGCAGCGAGAATTTCGCCCCTTACGATCTTTCGCTTGCCGTCATCGGCACCGGAATGCTGTGGGTCGGCTGGTTCGGGTTCAACGGCGGCTCGGCCTTGGCGGCCAACTCGCGCGCCGTCTTCGCCATTGTCGCCACCCACCTTGCCGCCTCGACCGGCGCGATCACCTGGATGGCGTTGGAATGGTGGACCCGCGGCAAGCCATCGGTGCTCGGCATGATTTCCGGTGCCGTGGCCGGGCTGGGCACCATCACACCGGCGTCCGGCTTCGTGCTGCCGTGGCACGGCATGGTCATCGGCATTGCCGCCGGCGTGATCTGCTTCTGGAGCTGCACCTGGCTCAAGCGGCGCTGCGGCTATGACGACTCGCTCGACGTGTTCGGCGTTCACGGCATCGGCGGCGCCACCGGAACGCTGCTGGTCGGCGTGTTCGCCGTGCCGACCGTCGGCGGCGCTGCCGGGTTATTGGCCGGGCATGGCGAGCAAGTGCTGATCCAGCTCTATGGCATCGCCGCCACATTGATCTGGTCCGGCGTTGCCACCTTCGTCCTGCTCAAGATCGTCTCGGCTTTCGTGCCGCTGCGGGTCGATAAACAGAGCGAAATAGAGGGCCTCGACGTGACGCAGCACGGCGAAGCCTTGCAGTGATGGCGACCGCATCCGGCGTCCCCGCAGCCTAAATTTTGAGCATAGCGCCAGCAGGCTGAATAGACCGGGCGCTGGAATGCCGCCGCTCGCGCTTCCGAGCGCAGTTCGGGCTCTGTTGGGAGTTGGCACGAGGCTTGATTGCTCAAGCGCCATGACCGGTACGCTTGACGTACGGCCAACGCGCTTTGCGGCGCGCCCGTGGTCAGGCGACGTCCAGGCCAGGGGGAGGAGCCCATGAAAGTCGTCATGGCCATTATCAAGCCGTTCAAGCTCGACGATGTCCGTGAAGCGCTCACCAAGGTCGGTGTCCAGGGCCTCACGGTCACGGAAGTGAAGGGCTACGGCCGGCAGAAGGGGCATACCGACATTTATCGCGGCGCCGAATATGCGGTGAGCTTTCTGCCGAAGATCAAGATCGAAGTCGCCTGCCCATCCGATCAGGTGGACAAGGTCATCGAGACGGTCACCACCGCGGCGAAAACCGGACAGATCGGCGACGGCAAGATTTTCGTGTTCGCCCTCGATCATGCGGTGCGCATCCGCACCGGTGAAACCGACGCTGCGGCACTCTAAGGCGGCGCCGCTTTAGGACTCGCGCCGATCCGACATCTTTGATTCAATTCCTTCCCAGCGGATTTCGCCGGGGAGGGACCTAGAATGCCGACTATGATCGCCGCGCGGCTGCACGCCTATGGCCAGCCGATGACGCTCGATCGCATCGACGTGCGGCAGCCGCGCCCGACCGACGTGCTGGTCGAGGTCAAGGCCTGCGGCGTCGTGCCCAATCTGGCGCGCGTCATCGGTAATTTCTTCGGCAAGCTCACGCCGGACAACAAGATGATGCCGCCGCTGCCGGCGATCTTCGGCCTCGATGCCGCCGGTGTCGTCGCCAAGGTCGGCGAGCAAGTGTCGTCGTTGCGGCCGGGCGAGCGCGTCTATGTCAATCCGTCCCGCTTCTGCGGTTCGTGCCGGATGTGCCGCAGCGGCCGGACGCTCGATTGTCCGCACTGGACTTTGCAGGGCTATTTCGGCCGCTCCCAAGAAATCATGCGGTCTTATCCTTACGGAGGGCTGTCGCAGTTCATCACCGCGCCGGCGGCTGCGCTGGTGCGGCTGCCGGATGCCATGAGCTTTGCGGCCGCGGCCCGGCTCGGCTATCTCGGTACCGCTTATGCGGCGATGAAAAAGATCGGTGTCGGTCCCGGACACGCTTTGCTGATCAACGGCATCAGCGGCCAGCTCGGGCTGAACGCCGCGCAATTGGCGCTGGCGATGGGCGCGACCAAAATCCTCGGCACCGGGCGCAATGCCGCGCTGCTCGATCAAGTCAAGGCGCTGGCGCCGGGCCGCATCGATGTGCTCTCCGTTGCGGACGCAGCGTCACAGCCCGATCCGCTGGTCGCCTGGGCCAAGGCGGTGAGCGGCGGCCATGGCGTCGACGGCATGATCGATTGCCTGCCGCCGGGTGCGCCGGCGAGCGCGATGATGCGCGCGCTCTACTGCCTGCGTCGCGGCGGCCGTGCGGTCAATGTCGGCGCGGTGATGGAAACGCTGCCGCTCAATGCGTTCTGGTTGATGACGAACCGGATCGCCTTGGAAGGCTCGGTGTGGTTCACCACCGGCGAAGGCGAAGAGATGGCGGCGATGGCCGGCGCCGGGACGCTGGATTTGTCGGCGCTCGAACACCGCGTGTCGCCGCTCTCCGAAGTCAACGAGGTGCTGGCCGGCATGGACGAGCGCGACGGCGGCTTCACCAATTTCGTCATCGATCCGACACGGGTGGACTGACGTTTCCCGGGCGCCGCGCAGCATGGAGCGAAGCGAAATGCTGCGCTGCCGACCCGGGATCGCCGCACGCTCAGAGCCGGCTGCACCGCGTTCGCGAAGGCCCCGGATCGGCGGTGCACCGCCAAAGAGAGGTGAACCGGGGCCCAAAACCTGCTAATTCATGCAGCCAATAAGGGAAACCCAGCGAGGACGTCATGTACGGCAATCTTGAACTTTTCATCGACGGCAAATGGCTCGGCGGCAACGGCCGCAAGGGCGAAGACGTGATCAACCCGGCGACGGAAAAGCCGCTCGCCCATCTGCCGCATGCCAGCCAAGCCGACCTCGATGCCGCGCTGGAAGCGGCCAAGAAAGGTTTTGCGATCTGGCGCGCGGCTTCGGCCTATGACCGTTGCAAGATCATGCACAAGGCCGCCGATCTGATGCGCGAGCGCTTCGACGCGATCGCGAAGATCATGGTGCTGGAGCAGGGCAAGCCCTACCCGGAAGCGCGCGCCGAAGTGATCGGTTCCGCCGACATCATCGACTGGTATGCCGAGGAGGGCCGCCGGTCCTACGGCCGCATCGTCCCGGGCCGCGGCAAGGGCGTCCGTCAACTCGTGGTGCAGGAACCGATCGGCGTCGTCGCCGCCTTCACGCCGTGGAATTTCCCGGTGCTCACGCCGGCGCGCAAGATCGGCGGCGCGCTCGCTGCCGGCTGCTCGCTCATCCTCAAAGCGTCGGAAGAAACGCCCGGCTCCTGCATCGAGCTGGTGCGCTGCTTCGTCGATGCCGGACTGCCGGCCGGCGTGCTCAATCTGGTGTTCGGCGTGCCGGCGGAAGTTTCGGAATATCTCTTGAGCAAGGATCTGGTCCGCAAAATCTCCTTCACCGGCTCCATTCCGGTCGGCAAGCATCTCGCCGCGCTCGCGGCCAAGGGCATGAAGCGAACCACGATGGAGCTCGGCGGCCATTCGCCGGTCGTGGTGTTTGCGGATGCCGATCCGGAAAAGGCCGCCGACACCATCGCCGCTTTCAAATATCGCAACGCCGGCCAAGTGTGCATTTCGCCGACGCGTTTTTATGTGCAGGAGGACGTCTATCCGCGCTTCCTCAAGCGCTTCACCGAATACGCCAACGGCATCAAGCTCGGCGACGGCCTGGAGAAGGGCATCACCATGGGCCCGATGGCGAATTCGCGCCGCATCGACGCCATGGAGGATTTCGTCAACGACGCCAAAAGCCACGGCGGCAAGATCCAAGCCGGCGGCACGCGGCACGGCAATCAGGGCTACTTCTTCGAGCCGACGGTGATCACCGAAGTTCCGGATGACGCCAAGATCATGAAGAACGAGCCGTTCGGTCCCTTGGCGCCGATCGTCACCTTCAAGACCTTCGATGAAGTTGTCGAGCGTGCCAACTCGTTGGAATACGGGCTCGCCGCCTACGCCTTCACCAGCTCGAACGCCACCGCCGCAGCCATAGGCGACGCGCTGGAGTCCGGCATGGTTGGCGTCAACTCGATCGCCATCTCGACGCCGGAGACGCCGTTCGGCGGCGTCAAGGAAAGCGGTCACGGCAGCGAGGGCGGCGTCGAAGGCTTGGGCGCCTATTTCGTCACCAAATTTATCTCGCAGGGTTAACCCCGGCGATTACGCCGAAAGGCAAAAACGAAGTTTGCGAACAAACCGCCGGGCCCTATTGCCCGGCGGTTTTTATTTAAAGTTGGATTCAAATTCAGCTTAGCCATTTTTGAACGCGTGTGTGTTGTCGATGTGGCAACACCAAGCCGCCGCAAAGTTTTACCCAACACGGAGTTCCAGGAACGAATAACGATGCGGAGGATTGTCAGCGCGTGGCGGGGTGGAATGCACGGGCTGCCGATGGATATCATCGCTTCCATACTCGCTTACGTCGTTTGCATGACCGGTCTTGTGACCGGCCTTATTATGTCATTCTTGGTATTCTTCTCAGCTCCCGGCGGACAGCCGGGAACGCCGGCACAAGCCGTGGCGATGGCCGCAAAGCCGAGTGCAGGCGATACGGCGAAAGCATCGCCGGTCGAGAAAGCTTTTCCGGTCGTGACCGTTGCGCGTGCTCCGACAGCGGCGCCAAACGCGGTGGTTGCTCTGGATGCCCAGCAGAAGCCGCTGGTGACGCCGCACCGGATGCGTCAACTCGCGGAACGGGAACGCGAACGGCACCTGGCTTTCCGCGAGCGGTCGAGCTTCGAGGCCCGCTTCCTCGGCTATGAGGATTGACCGTCTGAGGCGCTCTCAGGCGTAGGACTGTTCGAGATACTTCACGGCGTCGTCCGCCAGTAACGCCGGATCGCGCTCACCGCGCTGCGCCGCTTCGATAATGCGTTTGGCGAGAATCTCCTGCGCCGCCCGCCGATAAGCGGGCGAAGCAAGCTTGCTGCCCGATTGCTCGACTTTGCTCCAGGCGGTTTCGAAGACCGAAACCAAGAAATCGATCATTTCCGGCTCGAAGGCCGATTGGGCAAGCAGGGGGATGATCGACATGCCACGGATCCGTTTTGGCAATTCTATATATCACTAACTGGCGACAAAGAGATTCGATATCTTGGAGCGGTCAAGCACGGCTGTCGCGGTATTACCGAAGAATAGCATGTCGCCGGGCCGCCGGCTCACTCCGAGCACGACCAGGTCATAGCCTTGCTTGGCCTCGCTCAAAATCGCCGCATCGGGCGCCGCATCGGCCTTGGTCTTGGTGCGCAGCTTGACCTCGTAGCGTTCGGCCAGCGCGGCGATGTCGGCCAACACCGCGCGCTCGCTGCGCCGGTTCGCCCGGCGCCGCGGGCCATTGCCGCGGCCGCGCTGGCCGCTGTTCGCGGCGCGGGTCACATAGAGCGCCACAATTTCGGCGTCCTCCGCACGCGCCAGAGTGAGCGCGACCTCAACCGCCCGGCGCGAGACCTCCGTGCCGTTCACCGGAATAAGAATGCGGCCATGCCGGCCGGACGGCCGATTGGTCGGCGACGGATGGGTCTCCACGATGGCGACCGGGCCGTCGAAGCCCTCGACGATATGCGAGGCTTCCTTGCTGAAGCCGCCCTTCGGATTGCGGGCTTTGTCGATGCCGACCACCAAGAGGCCGTAGCCCTTACGTGCTTCGTCCGCGATCGTCTCTGCATTGACCGTATCGTGTTGCCGCGTGATGACGTCGGCACGGCCCGAGCGTTCGTCGTCCGGGTGCGCTTCGAGCGTCGTGACCGTCTCGGCGGCCGCCTCGACTTCGACCTTCGATGCATCCTTGGATGCATCCTTGGAGCCGTCGCCGTCGCCGTCGGCCTTCGCCGCCGCCCTCTGGCCGGATTTGCGCGGCGGCGGTTTCGGTCGCGCGACCCTCTTGCCGCCCTTGGCGCTCAAATCGAGGATCGTGGTCGGCTTGTCGCCGGAGCCGGCGATGGCGCCGACGACCCGCGCCGCGAGCTTGCCGTTGGCACTGTCGTCGGCGGCGAGCAACAGGCGCTCCAGGTTGGTGACAAAGCCCTTGGCGTCGAGCTGTTCGCGCTCGAGCCGCAGCCGCTCCTTCTTGCGCAGCGGCAACCGGCTAAGCGCCCAGCGCAGCATCGGCGGCATCGCCAGTGTGGTGACCACCGCCATGGTGACGATGAGCGTGAAAAAATTCTGATTGAGCACGCTCATCGAAAGACCCATGGTCGCGACGATCACCTGGGACGAGCCGCGCGCATTCATGCCGCAGCCGAGCGCCAGCAACTCTGCTCTGCTCAAGCCGCCGATCGTGCCGCCGACAAAAGCGCCGAGAAATTTGCCGATGCTGGCGATCAGGATGAGGCCGATGCCGAGCAGCGCCAGATCGCCGTGGCGGAAGATAGCGAGATCGGCGTGCAGTCCCGAGAGCCCGAAGAACACCGGCATGAACAAAGCGACGATCAGCCCGCGCAGCGCCTCGTCGATATGGCGCGTAAGTATCGGGGATTCGCCAATCAGGATGCCGGCAACAAAGGCGCCGAGAAATGTACGCACGCCGATGAACTGCGTCGTCAGAGCCATGGCGATCATGACGATCAGAATGATCGTGATGACCGGAAATTCAGTGGCGAAATTGTCATTGACCCAGCGGATCAAACGAAACACCAACCGTCGTCCGACTGTCAGGCTGACCGCCAGGAACGCCAGCGTACCGACGATCGTGCGGCCGAGCGACCAAACATCCAAAGTGCCGGCCGAAGCGAGACCGAAGGCGATGGCGATGAGGACCCAACAGACGGCATCTTCGAGAATGGCCGACGCCACGATGATCTGGCCGATGTCGCGCCGCATGAAATTCATCTCGCGCACGACGACAGCCACGATATTGACTGACGAGACCGACAGTGCGGTGCCGAGAAAGATCGCGGTGACAAGCCGCTCATCGGGCTTCGGTAACAGCGCGGCGGGCAGCCACTCGCCGAGCGCGAAGCCGCAGGCGAACGGCAGCGCGATGCCGGCGATGGTGACGGTGATCGCGGCGCGGCCGACGCGGCGCACCAGTTGAAGGTCGGTCTCCATGCCGGTCAGCAATAACAGCATCAGGATGCCGAGCTGCGAGACGGCGTCGAGCATGCTTTTCTGCGCGGCGGCGTCGGGAAACAGCGCGTGCTGCGCCGACGGCCAAAGCCAGCCGAACAGCGACGGGCCGAGCAGCACGCCGCCGATGAGTTGGCCCATCACCGGCGGCTGGCCGACGCGCCGTGCCGCCTCGCCCATCAGCCGGCCGACCAGGAGCAAGAGGCCGAGCTCGGCGATGAAGATCGCTTCCGGCGACCAGGCCGATGCGCCGCTGGGCGCCGGTGCGCCGGGACTGTTCGCCGCGGAGGCGGCGGTGGCAGCGAGAACAAGAGCTATGGCGATGGCGACGCCGGCCGAAAGCGACGACCCGCGCAACCGCCTAATCGTCCGGAAAGGTCCGTGACCGAAAGCCGTCATCGCTATCCATGGGAAAATACCCTGCACCGCAGCGATAACGCGCCACGCGGGCGGATGATCCCTTGCGTAAGATGGGCGGGAGCGATGGTGAATGAGAATGCAAAAGACTGGTAGGGTGCAATCGGCTTTTGGCGGAGAGGGAGGGATTCGAACCCCCGATACGGTTGCCCGTATGCCGCATTTCGAGTGCGGTGCTTTCAACCACTCAGCCACCTCTCCGGAACGGGCAAAGCCTGAGCGTCGCGGCGCAGTATGTAACGGCGCCGCGGCGGCGAGACAAGGGCGGCGCGTTGGTTGCTACAGCTCCCAGCCGATCTTGCGGTCGAGCGAGTAGGGGCCGCCGCCGCGAAGCGCGATGGCGAAGAAGATCAGGCCCCACAGGAACACGTATTCCCAGCCGTGGTGCGCCCAGGCCCAGCCGTTGTGGACGAACATCAGGCTGATCACGGCGAGCTCGATGGCGATCGACGCCGCGAAGAAGCGCGTGAACAAGCCGAGCATGACGCAGACGGCGCCGATCGTTTCGTTGATGAAGACCATATAGGCGACGAGCAATGCCGGTTCGAAGCCGCTCTTGGCGAACTCCTCCGCGGCGGTGGCCATCGGCGGCCCTATGAGCCGGTTGTAGCCGTGGGCCAGCATGGTGCCGCCGACGGTGATGCGGATCAGCGGCCACGACAGCGGAACGACGACGTCGTAGAACGGCTGCAGGAACGGCAGTATGAGCTTGGGCTTCGCCGACGCTTCGGTCATGGTCGTCTCCGTAGTTGGTTTCGCTTGGCGCAGGCCGCGCCGTAGATCAACACCGGCGCGAGCCAAATTATTTCGGCGCCATCACCAGCGAATAGCGCTCGTCGGCGGCGGGGCATTTGGCGAGCGGCGCGCCCAGCTCCTTGCGCACGATATTGGTGCCGAGCACCAGCGAGACCGTCTTATAGAAGGCGTGGCGTCGGCTCATGCCTTCGCGGCCCATGCCGCAATCGGTCGAGATGACGAGCCGCTCCGGCGGAATATATTTGAGCGCGGCGCGAATCTTCTCCGCCACTTCGTCCGGGCTCTCGACCTGCAGGGTGTGATGGTCGATGACGCCGATGGCGATCTTCTTGCCGGTGATGGTGTTGCCGATGGCTTCGAGATCGATGCCGCCGGAGCTCGAGGATTCGAAGGTGATGACGTCGGCATCGACCGTATTGTAGGTCTCGAGCGCCGGCTTGTAGCTCTGCACGGCGGCGAACATGCGTTGCTGCGAGGGGTTGCCCCAGCAGGAATGCGCCCACACTTCGGTCTTGGCGCGCAAGCCTTTCACGGTGCGATTGAAAACCTCGACCATCAATTGCGGCGTGATCACCTTGTCCTGAATCTTGCGCACGGCGATCAAGTGGATCTGCGGCTCCTCGATCTGGATCACCGGGCAGCCGGCGTCGGCGAGCTCATGATATTCCTCGTTGAAGGCGTCGGCGATGGCGAACATGCGGTCGGGCACGCTCTTGTAGTGCCGGTCCTGCAGCGCAAAGGCGACGATCTCCGCCGACACCGCGCCGAACTTGACCGGCTTCTCGGTGAAGCGCTGCGCCGCCTTCCACATCGCGGCATATTGCAGATTGCCGCGCCCGATCGGACCGGTGATGACCGGCATGACGCGCGATTCCAGATAATCGTGGAGAATATGGCCGCGCGGAAACAGGATGCCGCCGCGGCCGGCCGGCGTCGGCTCGGGATGCGCCGCGTCGAGCCCGCTCATATGGTTCGGCGGATAGGCGGTCCAGCTCTGGCCGCCGACGTCGTCGTCGAAACGGCAATCGCCGTCGGTGACGATGTCGAGCCCCGCCAATTCCTGGTCGCGCAGGTAGCAGGTCAGCGCGTCCTCGTATTGCTCGCGGAAGCGGCGGCTCACCATGGCTTCGAGAAAATGCCGGGTGCCGAGATTTTCCGTGTACCAGCTCGGCCGCGGCAGCGAGCCGGTGATGGTGGTCGGCAAAATGATGTCTTTGGTGCCCCGATACATGTGTACGCCTCCCCAAATCGCGGCCGATCGATCGCGCGCGTTAATGCCGCCAGCTTAGAGCATGATTAGGAAAAGTGGCTACCTGAATCCCTGCCCACGCTTGCCGCAAAAACAAGATGGGCGGCGGTGGGCAATCGAATGCGCGGCGAGGGCGATCAGCTGCCGGTGAACACCGGCTTGCGCTTCTCCATGAACGCGGTGCGGCCTTCGACGTAATCCTTGCTGGCGAAGCACTGCTCGACCATTTCCGCCGAGCGCGCGAGATTGCGGTTCGAATCTTCCTTGACGACCTCGCCGACCGTGACCTTCACCGCCTTGATGGTCAGCGGTGCGTTGGCGCTGATCATGTCGGTGATGCTTTTGACGTAGCTCTCTAGCTCGGCCGACGGCACGACGCGATTGACCAATCCCATGACGCGCGCTTCCTCGGCGTCGAATTGGCGCGCGGTGTAGAAGATCTCCTTGGCGAAGGACGGCCCGACGATATCGACGAGGCGCTTCAATCCGCTATAGCCGTAACCCAGGCCGAGCTTGGCCGCCGGCACCGCGAAGCGCGAATTATCGGAAGCGATGCGCAGATCGCAGCAGGTGGCGAGACCCAAGCCGCCGCCGATGCAATAGCCCCGGATCATGGCGATCGTGGGTTTCGGAAAATCGGCGATGCTGGCATAAGTCGCGTCGGTCTTCTTGTTATAGGATCGCACCGCTTCGATGGTGGCGCGCTCGCTGCCGAACTTGGAGATGTCGGCGCCGGACACGAAGGCCTTGCCGCCGGCGCCGGTGAGCACCACGACGCGGACGTCGTTGTCGGCGGCGAAGCCGTTGAGAATTTCGGTGGTCGCCTCCCACATTTCCAGCGACACCGCATTGTGCCGTTCCGGATTGTTGAAGGTGACGAGGCCGACGCCGCCTTCCTTGCGCGAGAGCATCTTGTCGGTCATGGCTAAACTCCTCATTCCTTGATCTGTCATCATCCGCGCAGGCGGATGATCCAGTAATCATCTTGTTCAACGAATCGATTGCATCGGCGGAGCTTACTGGATGCCCCGCTTGCGCGGGGCGTGACAATGAGAGGGTGTCATTACACTGCTCCGGCCTTGTGCAGCGCCGCGATCTCTTTCGGCCTGAAGCCGAATTCCTTGAGCACCGCGTCGGTGTGCTCGCCGGCCTCTGGCGGCCGCCCGGCGAGCCGCGACGGCGTGCGCGACAGCGTCACCGGCTGGCCGATGAGCCGCATCTTGCTTTTGTCCTTCTTCGTCACGCTCTGCGCAATGCCGAGATGCTCGACTTGCGGGTCGGAGAACATCTGATCGATCGCATAGATCGGTCCGCACGGCACGCCGGCCTTGTTGAGGCGCTCGATCCAATCGGTGCTGGTGCGGCCGCCGATATAGCTTTGGATCTCGGCGTTAAGCGCGTCGCGGTGCTTGGAACGCGCCGCGCCGGTCTGATAGTCGGGATTGTCCAGCAGCGCTTTCGCTTCAGCGGCTTGGCAGAACCGCTCCCATATCTTCTGGCCGGTGGCGGCGATGTTGATATAGCCGTCCTTGGTCTTGAACACCCCGGTCGGAATGCTGGTCGGGTGATTGTTGCCGGCCTGTTTGGCCACTTCGCCGCTGACGAGATAACGCGCGGCCTGAAAATCGAGCATGAATATCTGCGCCTGTAACAGCGAGGTAGCGATGTACTGGCCCTTGTGGGATTTCTCGCGCTCCAGCAAAGCAACCAGGATGCCGAGCGAGGCGAACAGCCCGGCGGAAAGATCGGCGATCGGAATGCCGACCCGCACCGGCCCCTGGCCGGGCAGACCGGTAATCGACATCAGCCCGCCCATGCCTTGCGCGATCTGATCGAAGCCCGGCCGGTTGGCATAGGGGCCATCCTGACCGAAACCGGAAATACTGGCGTACACCAGCCGTGGATTGATCTTGGCGAGCGTCTTGTAGTCGATGCCGAGCCGCTTCTTCACGTCGGGACGGAAATTCTCCACCACGACATCGGCTTTCTTCACCATGCGCTTGAAGGCGGCGAGACCCTCGGGGGCTTTCAGATTGAGCGTCATGCTGCGCTTGTTGCGATGCAGGTTTTGAAAGTCGCCACCCTCGCGGGGGCCGCCCATCGGCTCTTCCGGGCTCGGCGGGGACTCGATTTTAATGACATTGGCGCCCCAATCGGCGAGCTGGCGCACGCAGGTCGGGCCCGACCGCACGCGGGTGAGATCGAGCACCGTGAAGCGCGCGAGAGCTTTCGAAGCGTGGGGAAAGGGCATTGCAGGCGTCTCCACGGCCGGGGCGGCCGGCATGTTTTTTGCCGGCCCATGTTTTTGCCGGCCGCAGATTTCGCTCAACGCGGCCGGAAGGGGCAGAACTTCCCCGATCTCATCGCCATTGTCTACCGGGCTCCGGCACTGCCGCGGCGGGTCGTTCTTGCGGTTCGGACGCGATACTATAACCGCGCGGACGGCCATCATTCCGGCACTTTCGGGAGGCGATCATGAACGAAGAAGCTCTCAATATCAGCGTGCGCCAATTTTTGAAGAAAGTCGGCGTTACTTCCCAGCGCGAAATCGAGCAGGCGATCCGAGCCGCCCTTGCCGGCGGCCGCCTCAAAGGCAACGAGGCGCTGCCGGCCAAGGTCGTGCTCACGGTCGAGGGCATCGGTCTATCGGCCGAGATCGAGGGCGCCATCGAGCTCGAGTGACTTTGCGTGAAACAGCCTCGTCGACAGCGCTAACTTCCCCGGGAAACAATCATGTTCGAGTTGCGTCGCATCGTCCTTGCGTTTTTGCTGGCTGCCGCCGTCGCCACCGTCGCGACGGCACAGGAGCATCCCAGCCGCGGCAACGCCGATCACGGCGGTCGACAGCAGCAAAGTCAGCCGAGTGAGAGCGACAAACCAGAGCGGATCCGGAGTGCTGTCGCTGTTGCCGGGCGACGCGGTTACCGAGCACACCGTCGATACCAAGGCCGGCAAGCTTGCCTATACCGCAACGGCCGGAACGTTTCCGCTGTTCGATCAGTCAGGCTCGCGCTCGGCGGAAATTTTCTACACCGCTTACGTCGCCAAATCCGATAATCCATCGGCGCGCCCGGTGACTTTCGTTTTCAACGGCGGTCCGGGCGCGGCATCGGCGTTTCTCAATCTCGGACTGGTCGGTCCGCGCCTCGCCCAATTCGGCGCCAACGGCCGTGACGGTTCGCGGGTCCGCCTCATCGACAATCCCGATACTTGGCTCGGCTTTACCGATCTCGTTCTGATCGATGCGGTCGGCACCGGCTGGAGCCGCGCCGCGAAATCCGACGACGACCGCGCGTTCTGGAGCGTGTCCGGCGACGCCGAGTCGCTCGCCAAGGTCATCGCGCTCTATGTCGCGAAAAACGGCCGCGCCAGTTCGCCGAAATTCATCCTGGGCGAAAGTTATGGCGGCTTCCGCGCCGCCAAAGTCGCGCGCGTCTTACAGGACGATCAGGGCATCGTGGTTTCCGGCATCCTGATGCTGTCGCCGATGCTCGACGGCAATTTCCAGTTCGGCGGCGACCGGTTTGCGCTGGGCGCGGCGCTGCAATTGCCGTCATTGGCGGCGGCCGAGCTCGAGCGCAAAGGCGCCTTCAGCAAGGAAGCATTGGCGGCAGCCGAGCATTTCGCGCTCAACGATTATCTCGTCACGCTGGCAGGACCGCCACTGCAAGGCGACGCGGCCAAGGATTTCTACGCCCGCATTGCCAAGTTCACCGGCGTGTCGGCGGATGCGATCGCGCGGTCGCGCGGATTCATCCGCGACGACTACGTCAAGAATCTCGCCGGCGACCACAAGATCGTCAGCCACTACGACGCGACATTCGCCTCCGACGATCCGTATCCCGAAACGCCGGCCGACCGCGGCCCCGATCCGATCCTTGACGGCATGATCCGCGCCTATGGCGGCGCCTTCGTCGGCTATGCGCGCGACGAGCTCGGCTTCAACACGGAAATGACCTACAACCTGCTCGACGGCACCATTTCGAGAAAATGGGATTGGGAGCGCGAGCACGGCGAGCCGAGCGTTACCGACGATCTGCGTGTCCTTCTGGCGCTGACGCCGTCATTCCGGCTGATGATCGCACACGGCTACAGCGATATGGTCACCCCCTATGCGGTGACGCGGTATCTGCTGCAGCATCTGCCGCCATTCGGCGAACAGCGCACCGCGCTCAAACTCTATCGCGGCGGGCATATGTTTTATCTCGATCCGGACTCGCGTGCGGCTTTCACCGCCGATGCCCGGACGATGTATATTTCGCCGTGATGGTTGCCACAGATAACTAAATACCTCCGCTCGCGGCTTGGTGAACGCTCCTGCCGTTAACCATCGACGGCGGCGACCCGGCACAGCGGAAAATTTGCTTTGCAGTTTTTGAGTGGACGGCAGCGGCGCTTTGTCTCACCCGTTGGCGCGTCGCCGCGCAGCAGTACTTCCGTTGCCGTTGTTTCGTCATTCCCGGTCGATTGCCGGGGCAATAATGACTAAAAAATGGGCGCGGCAGGCCCACTCCCGGGCCACTGCGGCTGCTCGCCAGCATTGCATTCCGCGCCGTAATACGACAATCGTTTGATTGAACAAATCCGTCATTTAGCGATAGATGACCGGTCCTCAACGTCACTTTAAGAACAGTTTCAAGGGAGAGGAAGAAGATGTCCAAGGATCTTATCGGCGTTCCCGTCAAACGCCGGACGCTACTGACGGCCGGCCTCGCGATCGGCGCCATGCAGGTGGCGAGCCCGTTCGTGGTGAAGTCGCTGGCCGACGAGCCGGTCAAAATCGGTCTCGACAATCCGCTGACCGGCACCTATGCCGCGCTCGGCAAAAACGAATTGATCGGCGCTCAGCTCGCGCTCGACCAGATCAATGCCAAGAACGGCATTCTGGGCCGCAAGGTCGAATTGCTGGTCGAGGATTTCGACCAGCGCCGACGCTGCAGTTGCGGTGCAGAAAGCCAACAAGCTCATCGACGGCGACAAGGTCAACTTCCTTCTGGGCAACATCAACTCCGGGCTGGCGCAGGCGATGGCCAATGTCAGCTTCGAGAAGAAGGTATTCCATATCGTGCCCGGCGGGCACACCGACTCGGTCACCGGCACCCAGTGCCATTGGAATGTGTTCCGCGTCTGCAACACCACGCGAATGGAGACCAATTCGGTCTCCAACGTTTTGCTCAAATCTTACGGTAAGAAGTGGTACTTCATCACCACCGACTACGCGTTCGGCCATTCGCTGCAGCAGGGCTTCGAGGCCAGCCTGAAGGCGGCTGGCGGCACCGAACTGGGCGGCGACATGGTGCCGCTCCAGTCCACCGACTTCTCGTCCTACCTGATCAAGGCGCAGTCGACCAACCCGGATGCGCTCATCCTCCTGCTGGCCGGCGACGACATGATCAACTGCCTCAAGCAGGCGGTGCAGTTCGGGCTCAACAAGAAGATCCACATCGCCGGAGCGCAACAAGAGCTCGAAGTGAATTTGGGGCTGCCGCCCGACGCGCTGTTCGGCGACTGGGTATTCGAATGGTACTGGAAGCAACCCGGCGTGCCCCATGTCGAGCAGTTCGTCGCCGATGTCCGCAAGCGCAGCGGCGGCAAAGTGCCGACCGCGCGCACCTGGTTCGGCTTCGCCTCGGTCCATTCCTGCAAGCTCGCAGCGGAAAAGGCGAAATCGCTCGATCCGGTCAAGATGGCCAAAGCGATGCAGGGTCTGGTGCTGCCGCCGGAGGTCGCGCTGATGCCGAACAACCCGTACTACCGCATCGGCGATAACCAGTTGATGCCGACACTGTTCGTTGGCCAGTCGCAGCCGGCGCCTGCGGGTGGAGATCCGGAAGATCTGTTCAAGGTCACCCAACTGGTCAAGGGCGACGAAGCGGCGCTGCCGGTCGACCAGACCGGTTGCAAGATGACATGGCCGGCCTGATAGTATGAAACGACCAGACGCCGCTGACCGCGGCGTCTGGAATTCCGGGGTAGCGTAAGGGGTTTACATTGACGCATGGAGCGGTGACCACAGTCGCGCCGGCGAACTCGCCGGCGTGATTTGCGGTTCGCTATGACGTTAATTCGCGTATGACACAGCTCGTCTTATTCAACATATTCAACGGTCTCATCATCGGCGCGTTCTACGCGCTGATGGCGCTCGGCCTGTCGCTGATCCTCAATCTGACCGGCGTGATCAATTTCGCCCACGGCGGATTTCTGGCGATCGGCGGCTATCTCGCCTACACGCTGCTGCCCTATTTCGGCTTCTGGGGCGCGCTGTTGCTGGCGCCGATACTGACCGGGTTCATCGGCATCCTGGTCGAACGCGTCCTGATCCGCAGGCTTTACGGGCGCGATCCGCTCTATAGCCTGCTTCTGACCTTCGGCCTGGCGTTCATGATCGAGGACGGCACGCGGTTCATTTGGGGGGCGCAGAGCTTACCGTTCTCAGATCCCGGCTTGGCTGTCGAGCCCGCTCAGCAGCGAGTTCTTCTTCCTTACCGGCTATCGCGTGTTCATGGTGCTGTTGGTGACGCTGGCCGTGGCCGGGCTGTTCCTGATCCTGAACTATACGCGGCTCGGCATTCGCATTCGCGCCGGTACGCTCGATCTCGAGACTGTTTCCGTGCTGGGCGTCAACGTCCGCGTCCTGCGCAACCTGAATTTCGGTCTCGGCATCTATCTCGCGGGTCTCGCCGGCGTGCTCGCCGTCGGCATGTTGGGCCTGCAGCCGACGGTCGGCGATAATCTCATCATGCCGAGCTTCATCGCCATCATCGTCGGCGGCCTCGGCTCGCTGCCTGGCACGCTGCTGGGCGGATTGTTGATCGGCGTCGCCTCCGGCGTCACCAGCGTGTTCTTCCCTTCGGCAAGCGAGGCGGTGATCTACGTGATGATGGCCGCGGTGCTGATCGTGCGGCCGCGCGGGCTCCTCGGCGAGGAGGGGCGCTTCTGATGCCGAAACTCGACAAGCGCGCCGGCGACATCCTGCTCTGGGTCCTGCTGCTGACCGCGCCGTTCTGGATGACCCATGTCGGCAGCTACGTCGAGCTCGGCAGCCGCGTGCTGGTCTATGCGCTGGCCGCGATGTCGCTCAATTTCCTGCTCGGCTATACCGGCGTTCTGTCCTTCGGCCATGCCGCCTATTTCGGCCTCGGCGCCTACGGCACCGCTTTGACCATCAAATATCTGTATCCGAGCACGCCGGTCGGCATGCTGGTCGGGATCCTCGTCGGTACGGTGGCGGCCGCGATCATCGGCCCGATGATCGCGCGGCTGCGCGGCATCTATTTCGCCATGTGCACCATCGCCTTCGGCCAGGTGTTCTATTTCATCGCCTTCCAATGGAGCTCGGTCACCGGCGGCGACGATGGCGTCAGCGCCTGGCACCGCATGCCGCTCAATCTGGGCTTCACCACGATCGACATCCTGCAGAGCAGCATGGCGTTCTATTACTTCGTGCTGGCGGTGTTTGCGGCTTGCGCGGCGGCAATGGCCTTTCTTCTGCGTTCGCCGTTCGGCCGCACGCTGCTTGCCATCCGCGAGAACGAGCGCCGCGCGCGCTTTCTCGGCATCCCGGTCGACCGGCACATCTGGATGTCCTGGGTGATTTCCTGCTTCTTCGTCAGCGTTGCCGGCACGCTCTATGCGCTGTTGAACAACTTCGTCGATCCGCGCGCCGTACGCTGGGATCAGTCGGGCATGTTCGTGATCATGGCGGTGCTGGGCGGCATGAGAAGCTTCTGGGGACCGTTGATCGGCGCCGCGATCTTTATCGTGCTCGAGGATTATCTTTCGAGCCTTACCCAGAACTGGGAATCCTTCATCGGTCTGTTCTTCGTGCTGATCGTGCTATTCTTCCCGCGCGGCGTTCTCGGCATCATCCGACGAAAGGCGACAACGTGAGCCTGTTGCGTGTTGAAAAAGTCTCCAAGCATTTCGGCAGCCTGGTTGCCGTCAACGACGTGTCGATGGCGGTCGAGCCCGGCGAATTGCGGGCCGTGATCGGCCCCAACGGGGCCGGCAAGACCACCTTCTTCAACCTGATCAGCGGCTTTCTCACGCCGACCTTCGGCCGCATCGTCTTCGACGGCCAGGATGTCACGAATTTGCTGCCGGCGCGACGGGTGTGGCGCGGCATCGCCCGAACCTTCCAGATCACCGAAGTCTTTCCGGAACTGACGGTGCGGGAAAACCTGCGCATCGCCGTCGAAGTGGCAAGCGGCTACCGGTTGCGGGTCTGGCAGTCGCAGCGACGTCGACGGCGAGGTCAAGGCGCGCGTCGTCGATCTTCTGGAAATGAGCGGCTTGACCGAAAAGGCCGACCGGCTGGTCGGCGAGCTCGCCCACGGCGATCAGCGCGCCACCGAGATCATGATGGCGCTGGCGCTCAAGCCCCGGCTGCTCCTGCTCGACGAGCCGACCGCCGGCATGGGCGACCAGGAAACCTATGACATCACCCAATTGATCCGTAAGCTGCATCGCGATCAGAAGCTGACGATCGTGCTGATCGAGCATGATATGCGCGTCGTCTTTCATCTCGCCGACCGCATCATGGTGCTCGATCAGGGCAAATTCCTCGCCGAAGGCACGCCGCCGGAGATTGCCGCCAACGAGGCGGTGCAGGCGGCGTATTTGGGAAAGGTAGCAGCGTGAGCGGTGTCGTTCTCGAGGCCGAAGGGCTTCACACCTATTACGGCAAGAGTCACATCCTGCACGGCGTCGGCCTCGATGTGCGGGAAGGCGAAATCGTGACGCTGCTCGGCCGCAACGGCGCCGGCAAGACGACGACGCTCCGCAGTCTGGTCGGTCTCACCCATGCGCGCGACGGTGCGGTGCGCATTTTCGGCCACGCCACCACGGACTGGCCGCCGTACCGGGTCGCCGGTCTCGGCGTCGGGTATGTTCCCGAGGGCCGCCGCATTTTTCCCAATCTGACGGTCGAGGAGAATCTGAAAGTTCCGATCGAGCGGCCGGGACCGTGGACGATCGCGCGCATCTACGAGCTGTTTCCGCGGTTGGCGGAACGCAAGAACAACAAGGGCCGGCAGTTGTCCGGCGGCGAGCAGGAGATGCTGGCGATCGCCCGCGCTCTTTTGCTCAATCCCAAAATCCTGTTGCTCGACGAGCCGAGCCAGGGCCTCGCGCCGCTGATCGTCCAGGACGTTTTCAAGGTCGTCACCTCGGCGCGCGCGCAGGGAATTTCAGTGCTGCTGGTGGAGCAGAACGTGCGCGCGGCCGTGGAAGTCGCTGATCGCGCCTATGTGCTGGACGACGGTCACGTGGTCTATTCCGGCTCCGCAGCCGAATTCGCCAAGGACGAGGAGCGGGTGCGCTCGCTCGCCGGCGCCAGCGCCGAGGAATGGTCGCCGAGAGCCTGACGCAGACGGCGCGCCGAGCGGGCCGCTCAGCTCTATTTAAACGGGTCGAGGCCGTATTTGGCGCACATCGTGCCGACGATCGCCTTGTCTTTGCCGCCGGCGATCAGGCCCATCACGGCGGATTTGACTCTGTTGTTGGCCATCTGCGCTTCGACGATATAGGCCTGATCGCCGCTGTAGGCGGGGTAGGGGCTTTGTGCGTTTACGACGGCGCAATAATTGATGGATTGGTCGTTCACGATCGAGGGGATCTTGGGCCAACGATATTTCGCCGAAGCCGGATTACGCAGCGACGGCGCCACCGCGTCCATGATTGCTTTTTTCTCCGTCGCAGTGAGGTCGCGCATCGGTACGTTGGCGCTCGCTGACGCGGTGTCGGTGCCCGAAGTGGCGGAGCTGCCGCCGGCCGAGGCGGTCGCATTGCCTTGAGTGCCGGTTGTGGCGCAGCCGCAAAGCCCAACGGCAATGGCCAATGCGGCGGCAATCACGCTGAATCTGAATGCTTGCACGTTTCGTCCGTCGGTGAACTGGATTATAGGATCGGTCTAATTTCCGGAGCTGCTCGACGTCCGGACTTGTCCGATCGTGACACGCGGACCGGGCGCCGGCGTTGCTCGCACCACACGCGATTCCGGCTCGCCATTCGGACCGATCGTGTAGACGTGATTGTTGATCATCGCGCGGCCGTCACGCGTCGGATTGCTCATTTCCTTGACGTTGTCGCTGACGAGCGTCTCCGCCGCGTCGGGGTGCCCGGTATTCAACAGACGAAGATGGGTGACGAAGATTTTGGGATAGATCAGCGACGACGCCGGCACCTTCAGGCCCATGAATTTTGCGACGTCGCCGACGAAGGCGTTGCAGTTATAAAGCTCCGCGCTCCACACATGCGAACTGCTCTGCAGGTTCCTGACGTAAGCCCATGACGCGATCGTACTCGTCCTTGTTCATCAGCACGCGATAGCGCGCCGTAACGTATTTGTCCTCGAGGTCGCCGTCGGTCCATCCGGTTTCGGCGGGGACCGGCACGTAATGCCCGATGACCCAGGCGGTGGAGTCGTCGCCCACCGGAGACAGGCCCGCGACGCTGTCCTTGGTCGGCGGCACGCCGACCCGGCCGTGCACGAGATAGGTGTGTCCGTAATCCCAAGCGTAACGGGCGCGAAACTCGATGTAATAGTCGCCCGACCCGGAGGTCACGAGCGCGGCCCGTGAATTGGCGGCCCGCACGATGGATCGCGCGTCCTGGGCGTGGGCTGTGGAAAACCCGAGGCCAAGCGATGCAATCAGGGCGAAGGCGATCCCGAGCCAAACCCGGCCGATCAGGGCACTCAGTTTATGCCGCATGCAAACCTCCGAGGACCACGAGCAACTCGCCCCCTGACGCGCCGTCGAAGTAACCGGTTTGCCGGCTGAATTCCGCGGATTGCAGCGCGATTTGGCGCTCCTTCAGCGCGTCCCCAGTCACATAATGCTAGCAAGAATTGGCCTTTGCCCGATGGCAAATGTTCGGCAGGCATCGTGGATTTTATCCACTGCGCTAAATTTGCAACGCTCGCCCTGCGGCCGAGCCGAAGGCGAAAAATGCTCGACTTGGCGGCCCGCGGCGGCCCTCATTTGTGGGCCACTGGCCGAGTTTTCAGGCGCTTCCGGGTAACACATGATCGAGACGGCAAATGGAACCCCAAATGCGGGCAAATCGGATCGTAAGTGTGTCTTTTCAGCACTAGAGGACCGATCAGCCCCCCTGTATGGTTAACTCTGTCATGACAAGGGGGAGTTCCCTATGAAGAAGATCGCTATTGCAACGGCCGCGGTGTTAGCTCTCCTGAGCATCGCTGGCTGCGCTCAGACCGGTAAGGGTAAGGCCCCGCCGCCGGTTGTTACCAAGGGGTAATGCCGTAACGGCATTGTATGGGGGAAGGGCCGGCTTCGTGCCGGCCCCTTTCTTTTTGGCGACCCTGTTTCTGGCGACTCGTTGCGCCGCCGAAGCGTCGGGTTCCGTCTATTCCGCGGCCCGCTTACGCACCAGCGCTGCGGCGGCCCGGTCGTAAGCTCTCTTCGCTCGCCAATTGCTCCTTCAAGCCGACCAGCGCGTAATAGTCGTCGAGCGGCAGCAGGTGCTCGAACGTCGGCGTCAGCGAATTCTTGTCGCTTGAGGATACGCAGCACGTTGCGCACGGCCTGCGCCGCGGCGAACAGCGCAAGCGACGGGAACGTGGCGGCGACCACTCCGGCCGATTCCAGGTCCTCCAAGCTGCGTTGCTTCAATCCGGCCGCCTGCGACAGCGTCGCCATGTGCGGGCCGCCGACTTCGCGAATAACGCGCTTGATATCGTCGATGGTATCGACGCCCATCGGCTTCGCCATGTCGGCGCCGGCCTCCATGAACAGTTGCGCTCGTTCGATCGCTGCATTGAGCCCTTCGACGCCGGCGGCGTCGGTCCGGCCGGCGATGAAGAAGTCGGGATCGCGGCGGGCGTCGAGCGCGGCCTTGATCTTGGCCAGCATCTGCTCGACCGGAATCACCTGCTTGCCCGGCAGATAGCCGCAGCGATTGGGAAAGACCTGATCGCTGATGAACACGCCGGCGACGCCTGCGGCTTCGAAGGCGCGGATCATCTGCCGCACATTGTTTACGCCGCCGAAGCCGGTATCGGCGTCGACATAAACCGGAATATCGACTGCAGCCGCGATGCGTCCGTAATGATCGGCGTAGTCGCGCATATTGGATTGCCCGGTGTCGGGCTGCGCCAGCATCGAGCCGATGGCGGCATAGCCGCCGGCGCAGATCGCCTCGAAACCCTCCGCTTCCATGATCCGCGCCGACAGCGCGTCATAGGCGCCGGGCATCAGCACCAGCCGCTTGCCCGCCATGATCGCCCGGAATTTCTTGCGCACGCTCATGACGCGACCTCCCTTTGCATGTCCTGTGGCTTCCGCCGCTTACCGGCTGTCCGGTGCCGTCTGCAACCAGGGTTGCGCGTGGCGGCGCGCTGCTCCCAGCGGACGATGTCATCCATGTGCTTGAGCGTCAGCCCGATATCGTCGAGACCTTCGAGGAGCCGCGTGCGATCGGCCGGCGGCGATCTCGAAAGCGATGTCCGGGCCGCCCGGGCCGCTGATGCGCTGCGTCACCAGATCGACGGTAAACGGCGCGGCGCCGTCGGCGGCGACGACGCGCGCGACGAAGGCATCGGCGTCTTGGGGGTCGAGCACGACGGGCAACAGGCCGTTTTGCAGGCAATTCTCGCGATAAATATCGGCAAAGCTCTTGGCGACGATGACGCGGATATCGTTCGCCAGCATGCTCCACACCGCGGATTCGCGCGACGAGCCGGCGCCGAAATTATGTCCGGTCACCAGGATGCCGGCGGTGCGGAACTGCGGCTTGTTGAGAACGAAATCGGGATCTTCGCTGCCGTCCTCGCGCCGGCGCGCGCGATGAAACAGCATCGCCTTGTAGTCCTCTTGAGGCCGCGCGAATGCAGGACCGGCGCGATCTGGTCGGTATTGACGTCGTCCTTCGAGAAGCGGCGCGGCAATGCCGGTATGGCTGGTGAACGGCTGCATCACGGCGACTCCCGCCAGCAATTGCCGCACGTCGGCGATGCGTCCGGCGATCGCGCTGGCGGCGGCGGTCGCCGGGCTGGCAAGATGCGTGCGCACTTTCGGCCCCTGGCGGTTTTCGAAATTGCGGTTGGTGGTCGACACGCAGCGCTCGCCCGGCTCGACCGCGATCGCCATTGCCTCCCGCGCACATGGAGCAGCCGGACTCGCCCCAGAAAAATCCGGCGTCGCGGAACACGCGGTCGAGCCCGGCGGCTTCCGCCTCGCGCTTCACGCGTCGATGAGCCGGGCACGACCATCGCGACGACGCCTTCGGCGACGCGCCGGCCGCGGACAATGGCGGCGGCGGTCTGCAAATCCGGCAGCCGGGCATTGGTGCACGAGCCGATGAAGACGCGATCGACCGGCAAACCGGCGAGCGGCGTTCCCGGCGCAAGCCCCATATAGGCGAACGGCGCTTTCCGCGGCGGCCCGCCGACCGGGGTCGACCGTGCGCTCGGTTCGGGGACGCGGCCCGAAATGCCGACGACTTGGCTCGGATCGGTGCCCCAGGTGATTTGCGGCTCGAGCGCTGCGCAATCGAGCGCGACGTCGCGGTCGAACACGGCGTCGTCATCGGTTTTGAGCGTGCGCCAATAATCGAGCGCGCGATCCCACAGCGCGCCCTGCGGCGCATAGGGCCGTCCGTACAAGCCAGGCGAACGTTGCCTCATCGGGCGCAACGAAACCGGAGCGGCCGCCCATCTCGATATTGAGATTGCATAGCGTCATGCGCTGCTCGATCGGCATGCGCGCGCACCGCCGCGCCGGCATATTCGACGACGTAGCCGCGCGCGCCGGCGACGCCGAGCTCGGCGATCAGCCGCAAAGCCACGTCTTTCGCATTGACATGCGGGCCGAGCCGCGCCGTCGAGCCGCACCCGCATGCGCTTCGGGCGCTTGAGCGCCATCACTTGGGTGACCAGGATATGCGCGAGTTCGCTGGTGCCGCAGCCGAAGGCGAGCGCGCCGACCCCGCCGACCGTGCTGGCGTGACTGTCCGGGACCGCATGCGTCGCGCCCGGCAGCACGATGCCGAGTTCCGGCGCCACGACGTGGGAAATGCCCTGCTCGGGATCGTCGATGTCGAACAGCCTGATGCCGTTCCTGCGGCAGCCGTCGCGCATGGCCTTGATAAAAGCGGTGCCCGAGGGGTTGGTGTCGTCGTCGCGGCCCGGTTTGGTCGCCACCGTATGATCCTGCACCGCGAAGGTCAGGTCGGGCCGGTGCACCTGCCGCTGCTGCTTCTGCAATTGTGTAAAGGCGTGATGGGCATGCAGTTCGTGCAGCACGTGGCGGTCGATATAGATGAGATCGCGGCCGTCGGCGCGCTGGCCGACGCAATGGAAATCCCAGATTTTGTCGAACAAAGTGCGGGCATGGCGTTGGTCACGAGGTTGACATGGCGGTTGATATCTACCGCCGCAGCCCGGATCAGAGCAACCGGCTGCAGAAGGAACGCCGCCATGCCCCGCGTCGTCGGTATCGACCATCTGGTTCTCAGCGTCGGCGACTTCGCCCGCTCCAAGGCGTTTTACGACAAGCTGCTCAAGTTTCTCGGCTTCAAGCTGAAGCACGAATACGAGGACATGGCCGGCTGGAGCAACGGCAAGACGCTGTTCTGGATCGCCGCCGCCGACGCGGAAGGCAGGAAGCACAAATATCGCAAAGGCGACATCGGCTTTCATCACTATGCGTTCGAGCTTGCGAGCCGCAAGGACGTCGACGCGCTCGGCGCTTTTCTCGAAGACAACGGCATGACCGTCGTCGATCCGCCGGGCGAGTATTACGGCCGCAATTACTACGCCGTCTATTTCACCGATCCCGACGGCATGAAGCTCGAGGGCATGATCTGGGCGCCGCCGAGGTCGCGAAAAACCGCAAGGCCCGCAGTCGACGGTCGCGCGACCAAGACCAAGAAAAACGCGCAAATCCTGAGCGGCTGGAAGCCGCGTTCAGGACGCCACGCGCAACAGCGGCCGCGTGTGGGCGACCACGGCGTTGCGGCCCCGGCGTTTTGCGGCATAAAGCGCATTGTCGGCCGCTTCGATAAGGTCGGCGGCGGTCTGAAACTGGTCGGGCACGACGGATTCGACGCCGATGCTGACGGTGACGTGGCCGCACGGCGATTCCGAGTGGTTGATCTGGAGGTCTTCGACCGCTTTGCGCGCCTCGTCGGCAATCGCGGTGGCCCGATCGAGATCGAGGCCGGGCAACAGCAGCGCGAATTCCTCGCCGCCATAGCGGGCGACCAGCACGGCCTCTTCGAGCGTCACCAGCGACAGCGTCTCGCCGACCGCGCGCAGACAGGTATCGCCGGCGACGTGGCCGTAGCGATCGTTGAACAGTTTGAAGTGATCGATGTCGACCATCATCAGCGCGATCGGCTGGCACTTGTCCACGGCGCGGCTGCCATTCACGCTCGATCTGGCGATCGAAACCGCGCCGGTTGGCAAGCCCGGTCAATCCGTCGAGGCTCGCCAGCTCCTCGAGATGCTGATTGGCGATCTGCAATTCCTCTTCGCGCGCGGCGAGCTTGGCCGCCATGTCGTCGAGCGCCGCCGCAAGCGGCGCGAATTCGGCGACCCAAGGCTCTTGCGAGGCGCGCACATGCAGGTCGCCGCGGCCAAACCGCGCCGCGGTGCGCACCAGCGACGCGGATCGGCCGCACCACCAGCTGCTCGCCGCCAAACCATGCCAGCAGCAGTACAGAACACGCCGAACACGGCAAGCTGCAGGTAGGCGAAATCGATTTTGCTGTCGATGCCGCTGTGCACGGCCTCGTCGTCGAGGCCGACCGCCAATCGCGCGTCGTGTCACGGCACCCGGACAAGGCGAAGATACGGCGCACGCCGTCGAAGCCGTCGGCCGTCATCGTGCCTTCGTCGTTGGCCGAGCATCTCCCGCGCCAGCGGCGTGGCCGGCGAATCTGCTTGCCGATAAAGGGCTGCTGGTCGGCCGAACCGGCGATGAGCGTGCCGTTGCCATCGAGCATCATCACCGACGCGCCGGCATGTTGCGCGGCGGTCGCCGCCAGGTCGCCGATCCATTGCAGATTGATCACCGCGAGCACGACGCCTTTGACGGAGCCGTCCTCGCCGATGACGGGATAGGTGGCAACCAGACTGGGCACCTGGTTGACCTGATTGATGAGATAATCGCTGAGCGCGAATTCGCGCGAATGCAGCGCGCTCTGAAAATGCGGTCGATCGGAAACATTCAAGCCGACCGCCAAGGGTTCGGTCGAGCACGCGATGCGGCCATCGGTGCCGGCGACAGAGACGTCGCGGATCCACGGAATTTTCGCCGTCACGTTCGGCCAAAGTGCGATTGCAGCTCGACGCGTCCGACCGGCAGCCTGGCATAGACGCGCGACACGAGCTGAACCAGCGCGCGGACCGAGTAGATGATGTCGCGTTGCGATTCGACGCCGCGTCGGGCGAGGTCGAACACCTCGGCATTGGCGCGTTCGGTGCGCCCGGCGCGGGCCTGTTCGAGGCCGCGGACGCGCTCGATCATCAAAGGCGCGATCGCCAGAAGCGCGAGCACGATCAGCCGCGCGCGAATGCTCAAAATCGGCTTGTGGCGCCGCGAGGCTTTGCGCTTTTACTTGATCGTCCGACATTCGACCCCTCGCACCCAGGTTCCACAAACTAGCGGTTGCGCGTAAAAACCGGCCTCGCGCTGCCGCTAAATTCTGCGCGCAATCGTTGATCCCATGGAAACCATGAACCGGCATGAGAGCGCCCGATACTGCGCTCGCCTCGGTGCGCGAGGAGATCGCGCGCGCCTGCCGCGAGGCCGGTCGCGACCCGGCAAGCGTCACGCTCGTCGCGGTGTCGAAGACTTTCGACGCCGACGCCATCGAGCCGGTCATTGCCGCCGGCCAGCGGGTCTTCGGCGAGAACCGCGTGCAGGAGGCGAAAACGAAATGGCCGCCGCTGATTGGCGCGCCACGCCGGTCCGGCGGCGCCATCGAACTGCACTGGTCGGCTCGCTGCAGTCGAATAAGGCAAAGGACGCCGTAGCGCTGTTCGATGCGATCCATTCGGTCGATCGAGGCAAGCCTAGCGGAAGCGTTGGCAAAGGAGATCGAGAAGCAGAATCGGCGCCCGTTGCTGTTTGCGGAGATCAATACCGGCGCCGAAGCGCAGAAGTCCGGCGTGCTGCCCGCGCAGGCGGACGATTTCCTCGCCGCCTGCCGCGACCGCTATGGCCTCGTCATTTCCGGCCTGATGTGCATTCCGCCGCACGACGAAGCCCCGGCGCCGCATTTCGCGTTGACGGCCAAGATCGCCCGCCGCAATGGACTGAAATTGCTCTCGATGGGGATGAGCGCCGACTTTCCGACCGCAATCGCCTTCGGCGCGACCCACGTTCGGATTGGCACCGCCATTTTCGGCCGCCGCCCGCCCGCTAAGAATGAATTATGATTCGCGTCTTGCGGCTTAGGCGTCCGACCAAACGCAAGAGATCGTTGCGTCGCGAGCGCGACACAGCCCGCCGTCGGCGCCAATGTCCCGGACGGGCAATGTGAATGAAGACGGCGCTGCCGCGCCCCGCTATGCGCGGTCGCGAATTGTGGTCGATTTCAACGATAAGATCGTAGAGATCGTCGTCGCGACGCAGCCGGTCGCCTGGTTCATTGGCCGACCGATGAAACGGCCGGTTATAGCGGCGGTCGGCCGGGTCCTCGCACCAAGCGTCGTCGAGGCCGATAGAGCGCACGGGCAGGAGTGTCCGCGGCCGAGCCAGACGATCGGCCCGCCACCACAGCCGGACCGGATGAAATCGGCCGGCCGGAGTGCCGCCGTCGCCCTCGCGCTTGTCGGGCTTGATCCCGCTGCGGCCGAGCGCTATCCGCAGCGGCCGTTGGGATCCGGCTATCAGCCAACCCTGGGAGCGGCTGCCCGGGCGGGCGCGGAGGTGGATGACACGTAACGAGTTTTGCCGCATCCCGCCCTCCGAATTCCCAACCTGCGCTTGCTCTTGTATCGTAAAGGCCCATATTTCGCGCCCTGCGGCGCGGCAAGACGACAGCGGGGCCGGGAGCTTTATGCCGAATACGCGAAAAATTCTTATTGTCGACGACGATCCGGAATTGCGGGATGCGCTGGCCGAGCAGCTGTCGCTGCACGAGGAGTTCGAAGTCGAAGCGGTCGACACCGGCAGCAAGGGCGTCCAGGCCGCCAAGACCGGGCAGATCGATCTCGTGCTCATGGACGTCGGCCTGCCGGATATCGATGGGCGCGAAGCGGTACGCCTCTTGCGCAAGAACGGCTTCAAGGCGCCGATCATCATGCTCACCGGCCACGACACCGACTCCGATACCATCCTCGGCCTCGAATCGGGCGCCAATGATTACGTGACCAAGCCGTTCCGGTTTGCCGTGCTGCTGGCGCGAATCCGCGCGCAGCTTCGCCAGCACGAGGCGAGCGAGGACGCGGTCTTCGCCATCGGACCCTATACGTTTCGGCCCAGCTCGAAGCTCTTGCTCAATCCGAAGGGCAATAAAGTGCGCCTGACCGAAAAGGAAACGTCTATCCTGCGTTATCTCTATCGCGCGGGTCAGCGGCCGGTGTCGCGCGAAACGCTCTTGCAGGAGGTATGGGGCTATAATTCGGGCGTCACCACCCATACGCTGGAAACGCACATCTACCGGCTCCGGCAGAAAATCGAGAAAGATGCCGCCGCGCCCGCCATCCTGGTCACCGAGGCCGGCGGCTATAAATTGGTGCCGTGACCGCGGTATGTCATGACCATCGAGGACGACATCGCGTTCCTGCAGCAAGTCCCCATTCTGCGTCGCCTCGGCGTCGATGCCTTGCGTATCCTCGCCATCGGCGCCGAAAGCTATTCGGTCGCCGCCGATCAAGTGCTGTTTACCGCCGGCGATGCCGCCGATTGCGCCTATGTCATTCAGCAAGGCTCCTTTACGCTCAAGCCGCAACGTCAGGGCGACGCCGAAGTGATCGTCGAGCCGGGCACTTTGCTCGGTGAAACCGCGCTGCTTGCCGAGACCGTCCGGCCCGCCACCGCCGTCGCGCGCGAACAGGCCGCGGTGCTGCGCATCTCGCGCACCATGTTCGTGAAAATGCTGGAGAGCTATCCGGAAGCTGCGCAGCGGGTGCGCGACATGATCGCGTCGCGCGCCGATCAATGGGCCCGCGAAATGGAAAACATTCGCGCCGCGCTCGCTCGCGGCACCGGGCCGCGCTAGCCTAAACCTCCAAGGTCGCCGTCACCGGCACATGATCGGATGGCCGCGCCGCGCCGCGATAGGTCTTGGCGATGGCGATATCGGCGACGCGGTCGGCCAGCATCGGCGACGTCCAAATATGGTCGAGGCGGCGGCCGCGGTCGGCGGCTTGCCAGTCCAAAGCGCGGTAACTCCACCACGTATAAAGCTTGGCCGGCTCCGGAGTGAGCGCGCGCATGCTGTCGACCCAGCCGCCCGGCGCCCAGCGCCGCGGTGAATTTCTCGCATTCGACCGGCGTATGCGACACCACGCGCAACATCTGCTTGTGGCTCCAGACGTCGTGCTCGAGCGGCGCGACATTGAGGTCGCCGACCAGAATGGCGCGCTCGGATTTGCCCGGCCGCAAAATCGCCGCGTCGCGCATCTCGTCGAGGAAAGCGAGCTTGTGGGCGAATTTCGGGTTGACCGCCGGATCGGGAATATCGCCACCGGCGGGAACATAGAAATTGTGCAGCGTGATAGGGTCGCGCAGGCCGCGCGCGTTCGCCGAATACCGCGGAGACGTGGCGGCAGTCGGTCTTGCCGCAGAAGCTTTGGATGTTGAAGCTTTCAAACGGCAGTCGCGATACGACGACGACGCCGTGATAGCCCTTCTGGCCGTTCACCGCGATGTGGTCGTAGCCCAGCCGCTTGAAGCGCTTGCGCGGAAAAGCATCGTCCGGACATTTGGTTTCTTGCAGACAGAGAATATCCGGCCGGACCGCCTTGATGAATTTGGCAACCAGATCGATGCGCAGCCGCACCGAATTGATGTTCCAGGTTGTCAGCTTGAGCTTCACGGGGATCGGGGATCGCTAATCAGGAGCGCATAAGCTGGAGCGGGCAAATCAATATCACTATTCCGATGCCTGATACCCGATTACTGGTTGCTGATGCTGCCCTGATTGCCCTGGTAATTGATCACGAACAAATTGGGGTCGGGCTTTTTCGTGGTGTCGAGATTATAGACCGCAACGGTCGTATCGAAACCCTGCGGATCGGTCACGGTCCATTGCTTAAGCGTGAGATCCTTGGCGTCGAACATGATCATCAGCTTGTCGGTGCCGATCATCACTTGCTTTTGCTCGATGGTGACGCTGGCGAAAGTGTCGTCGGAACTCACGCTGGTCACGTCGGTGTCGCGCAGCAGATCGATGCGGTCGGCGAGCAGGTAGCGCAGCGGCGTTTGCGACAGCGGATAAAGATCCTGGGTCGCAAGCTTGCGGTCGCGCACGACGACGGAGGAACCGTCGGCAATGATATCGATCGGACTCGGCGGATTATAATCGAAGCGGATCCGGCCGGGCTTCTGCAGATAGAAGGTGCCTTCGGTGCGGTTACCGTCCGGCCCGATCTGGACGAAATTGCCGACCATGGTCTGGATGCTGGACAGATACATGCTGATGCGGTCGAGCAGCGCGCGCTGTTTGCTGTCGAAGGCGGTCGCCTGATTGGACGCGCCTTTGTCCGAGAACGGGAAGAAGCTCGGAATAGCGCTCGAGGGCGATGACGCCTGAGGCGGCGGCGAAGCCTGCGGGACCGACGCCGGCGGGATGGGAATGCTGTCGGTGGCGGCGGGCGACGCGCCGGAGGGCGCGCCGGTCTTCGGCAGCGGCGCCGGAGTCGGCAGCGGCACGTTTTCGGCAAATACGGCGGTCGATCCGAGTAGACCCAGCCCGCAGATCAACGCTACGACAGCCGTCGCCGGGCCAAGTTTAGCCATTATCGCTCTCCCGCTGAATGCGCTTCGACGCACGCCCCGCGACCACGCATTCCGCTAATCGGCCGGTATGGCGAATTCGCGGCTACTCTTCGACGATGGCTTACGGCCCAAAGCCGCGATTCTCAATAGGCCTCTTCGTCGGCGGCTTCGATCAGAATTTCGCGCTTGCCGGCGTGATTGGGCTGGCCGACGATGCCCTCCTGTTCCATCCGTTCCATCAGCGAAGCGGCGCGATTGTAGCCGATCTGCAGCCGGCGCTGGATGTAGCTGGTCGAGGCCTTGCGGTCGCGCTTCACGATCTGCACGGCTTGCTGGTAGAGATCGCCGCCCTCGGCGCCGCCCATCGCGGTTGCATCGAAGATCGGGTTGCCGTCGGCGTCCTGCGGTTCCTCCGCGATGACGGCTTCGAGATATTCCGGCTGACCCTGCGACTTGAGATGACGCACGACCTTTTCGACCTCTTCGTCGGAGACGAACGGTCCGTGCACGCGGCTGATGCGGCCGCCGCCGGCCATATAGAGCATGTCGCCTTGGCCGAGCAGTTGCTCGGCGCCCTGCTCGCCGAGGATGGTGCGGCTGTCGATCTTCGAGGTCACCTGGAATGAGATGCGGGTCGGGAAATTGGCCTTGATGGTGCCGGTGATGACGTCGACCGAGGGACGCTGCGTCGCCAGGATGACGTGCAGCCCGGCGGCGCGCGCCATTTGCGCCAGCCGCTGCACCGCGCCCTCGATATCCTTGCCGGCGACCATCATCAGGTCGGCCATCTCGTCGACGATGACGACGATGTAGGGCAGCGGCTCGAGGTCGAGCTCCTCGTTCTCGTAGATCGCCAAGCCGGTCTCGCGGTTGTAGCCGGTATGGACCGTGCGGTTGAGCTTTTCGCCTTTCTTGTCGGCCTCGGCGACGCGGGCATTGTAGCCGTCGATATTGCGCACGCCGAGCTTCGACATTTTCTTGTAGCGTTCCTCCATTTCGCGCACCGCCCATTTGAGCGCCACCACCGCCTTTTTCGGATCGGTGACGACGGGCGTCAGCAAGTGCGGGATGCCGTCATAGACCGACAGTTCGAGCATTTTCGGATCGACCATGATCAGCCGGCATTGATCGGGCTGCAGCCGGTACACCAGGCTCAGGATCATGGTGTTGATGGCGACCGACTTGCCGGAGCCGGTGGTGCCGGCGATGAGCAGATGCGGCATGCGCGCCAGATCGACCAGGACCGCTTCGCCGCCGATGGCCTTGCCGAGGCACAACGGCAGGCGGAAGCCGGTCTCGGCATAATCGCGCGAGGCAAGCAGCTCGCGCAGATAGACTTTCTCCCGGGTCGGGTTCGGCAATTCGATGCCGATGGCGTTGCGTCCCGACACCACGGCGACGCGCGCCGAGAGCGCGCTCATCGAGCGCGCGATGTCGTCGGCGAGGCTGATGACGCGCGACGACTTTATGCCCGGCGCCGGCTCGAGTTCGTACAGCGTCACCACCGGGCCCGGCCGCGCGTTGATGATCTCGCCGCGCACGCCGAAGTCGCCCAGCACGCCTTCGAGCGCGGTCGCGTTCGCCTGCAGCACGTCGGTGGACACGGTGGCGCGGCCGGCCTTGGTCGCAGGCGTCAGCAGTTCGAGCGGCGGCAGCACGTAGCCGCCGCTCGATCGGCGCACAACTTTCGGCGCGCGCGGCTTGCGTGGGCGCGGCGCCGCCTCTGCAGTCTCGTCCGCAGCCTCGTCGTCGGCGTCGGGCTCGGCGGCGCCGTCCAAGCGCGGCTCGACCCGCCGGCGCGGCATTGCGACATCGCCACCCGGCGGCAGCGGCGTGCGGCGGCGGCCGCCAAACAGGTAAGCGAGCCGCGCCCGGAAGCTCAACAGCGCGTGCGTCAAAAGGCCGAGCGAAATCCAGCCGCGCTCATCGCCGTCGGCTTCCTCGGCCGGCTCCTCGTCGTCCTCGTCCTCGTCGTTCCAGGTGTCCGCGTCATCCGCTCCGGCCGCATCGCCCCACAGGATGCCGGCGGCCCCGGCAAAAGTGAAAAGCGCCGCGGCGCCGAGCATGATGGCGGCGCCGAGCAGGTGGATTCCGGACAGCGGCGCATGCAGCAGTATGGCCGGCAGACGCAAAATGGCATCGCCGACGACGCCGCCGAGCCCGGACGGCAGCGGCCAGCGCGCGGTTTTCGGCAGGCACGAGGAGAACGCCGCCGCCAGCACCGCGCCGACGAGCCAGAGCAACACCCGCAGCCGCTCATGGCTTAATGGCCGGTGGCCGAGCAGCCGATAGCCCCATACCGCGATCGGCAACAACAGCGCCAGCGAGCCTAAGCCCAGCAGTTGCATCATCAGATCAGCCGCGATCGCGCCGGGCATGCCGAGCAGGTTGCGGACCGGCGCGTCGGTGGCGTGGCTCAGCGACGGATCGTGCACCGACCACGTGGCCAGCGCGAGCGCCGCCATCATGGTGAGGCTGATCAGCGCGATGCCGCCGAGCTCGCGCAGCCGGCGCTGCAGCATAATCCCGAGCTGGCCGGAGAGATGCGCCATGCCGTCGAGGCTGCGGTCGATCAACGACATTGCTGCGCCTCAAACGCGTCATTGCGAGGAGCGTCAGCGACGAAGCAATCCAGAGTCGGAGCCGGCGGCCCCTGGATTGCTTCGCCTTCGGCTCGCAATGACGACAAAATATTCGTTTGTGTCATCTCTTAGCCCAGCACCTCGACGAGGCGATGCATCGCCTCGGCGGTGATCTCATTGTTGTGCACCATGGCGACGCGGATGTAGTCGGCGCCGGGATTGAAGCCGTCGGCCTGCTCGCGCGCCAGATAACGCCCGGGCACCACGCGCAAGCCGCCTTCGCGCCACAGCCGCAGCGTCGCCGCCTCGCTGCCGCCTTGCGCCGAGACGTCGAGCCATAAGAAAAATCCGCCCGCGGGCCGCTCATAGCCGTAGCGGTCGCCGATGATCTGGTCGGCGAGGTCGAATTTCTCGCGATAGAGCCGGCGGTTTTCCTCGACATGGGTTTCGTCGTTATAGGCGGCGATGGCGACGTGCTGCATCGGCGTCGGCACCATCGGCGCGGATACGTTGCGCAATTCGAGATAGGCGCGCATGAAGCTTTTGTCGCCGGCGGCAAAGCCGATCCGCAATCCGGGCAGGCTCGAGCGCTTGGACAGCGAGTGAAAGATCGCGACATTGGCGAAGTCGGAGCCCGCCGCTTCGAGCATGCCGTGCGGCGGGCGCTCGCTGTAAATCTCGCAATAGCACTCGTCGGAGAAGATCAGGAAACCGAAACGCCGCGCCAGCGCCGTGAGCTTTTCCAGATAAGCGAGATCGGCGACCGCGCCCTGCGGGTTCGACGGCGAAGCGATGTAGAACGCCACGGTGCGCGCGAGCAGCGCTTCGTCGAGCGCATCGAGGTCGGGCAGGAAGCCGGTCTCGCGGGTGGTCGGCAGATAGACCGGCTCGCAATCGGCGCCGATCGCGCCGGCGGCATAAGCCGCGTAAAACGGATTGGGAATGAGCACGGCCGGCCGGCCTTGGCGCGGCGTCACCCAATTTTTGGCGGCGAGCGCCGCAAGAAAAAGCCCCTCGCGGGTGCCGTTGAGCACCAGCACTTCATTCGCGGCATCGACCGGGCGCGCGAGCTTATAGCGGCGGTTGAGCCAGCCGGCCACCGCAGTGCCGAATTCGTCGAGTCCCTTGTTCGCCGGATAGCGGCCGAATTCGGCGACATGGGCGGCGATGATGGGACCGACGAAGGACGGGATCGGATGCTGCGGTTCGCCGACGGCGAGGCTGATCGGCGGCTTACCGGGCGGCGTGTCGCCGAGCAATTCGCGCGAGCGCACGAACGGCGAGCGGCCGCTGGGCGCGCGAACCGAAGCGGCGCTCGATTCGGCACTCAATTCCGCGCCTATTTCGGCGCGACGAGCGATGGGGGCAGACTCGCGGGTCATCCTATACATCAATCAACAGCGGGGCGGCCCGCCGCATCTCCGGTCTCCTAGCATAGGTTCGCCGAGGTTAAGACCCGATTAACCATCTGGGTGAGGACGCTTTTCCCTGCCCTGAAAGAGGAGGGTCGGATCGCTGTTAAGCGATCCGGGGAGGGGTCATGACCCCCACCCGAACGCTTCGCGTTCGACCTCCCCCTTTCAGGGGGAGGTGCGCAGGGACTACGCCGCGATTTTAACGTATTCGAAATCGCCCGGCTTGTTGTCGATGCCGATACGCGGCGGGGCGATCCAGCCGGCGAATTGGCCGGGTTCGGTGACCGGCTTCATCAGGCTGCCGATGAAGTCGCCGTCGTCCTTGGACGGCACCCAGCGATCTTTGTCGCGGCTCCAGGCCGCATCGTCGAGGAGCGCGCCGGCCGGCGACACATGCACGTCCTTGAACTCGCCGATCTGGCGGTGGAAGCCGACATGCGGCAGTTCGAGTTTGAAAGGCACGCCGGTCTTGTCGATGATCTTGTTCCAGCGGTCGATGCCGCGCTGGCAGTCGGCGGTATAATCGTCGCGCAACCGCATATTGATCGCGGTCAGCGCCGGCTCGTCGACGCGCTTGATTTCGCCGTCGATGAATTTGAGCACCGGATAGGTGGCGTGCTCGAGCCGGTGATCGTCGTCGATCTTGGTCTCCTGGAAGCGGCCCTTTAATCCTGCCGTAAACGTGTTGGCCGCGTTAGTCGAAACCTCCGAGCCGAACAGATCGAGCGACAGCGAGTAATGCAAATTGAGCTTTTTCTGCAGCGTCGGCAGATCGATGACGCCCAGCGCGCGGACTTTGTCGATCGCGTTCGGGTCGTCGATGCCGGCCGCCCGCATCGCTTCGCAGGTGCGCTGGATGGTGCGGCCGACGCCGGTCTCGCCGACGAACATGTGATGCGCTTCCTCGGTGAGCATGAAGCGGCAGGTGCGCGACAACGGATCGAAGCCGGATTGCGCCAGGCTTTCCAATTGCATCTTGCCGTCGCGGTCGGTGAAAAAGGTGAACATGTGGAACGACAGCCAGTCCGGCGTCGCCTCGTTGAAGGCGCCGAGCATGCGCGGCTTGTCGGCGTCGCCGGAGCGGCGCTGCAGCAATTCGGCGGCTTCCTCGCGGCCGTCGCGGCCGAAATATTTCTGCAACAGATAGACCATGGCCCACAGATGCCGGCCTTCCTCGACATTGACCTGGAAGACGTTCCGCAGGTCGTAGAGCGACGGCGCGGTCTTGCCGAGATGGCGCTGCTGCTCGACCGAGGCCGGCTCGGTGTCGCCTTGAATGACGATTAGCCGGCGCAGCATGGCGCGGTATTCGCCCGGCACGTCCTGCCAAACCGGCTCGCCGTAATGGCGGCCGAACGGGATTTTGCGGTCCTCCTCGCTCGGTGCCAGCAAAATGCCCCAGCGGTAATCGGGCATTTTGACGTAATCGAACTTGGCCCAGCCCTTGGGATCGACCGAGACCGCGGTGCGCAGATAGACGAGCGCCTCTTGAAAGCCTTCCGGCCCCATGTCCCTCCACCAGTCGATATAGCCCGGATGCCAACTCTCCAGTGCGCGCAGCACCTGACGGTCTTCGGCGAGATTGACGTTGTTCGGAATCTTGGTCGAGTAATCGACGTTCTGAATGTCCATTCGGTCGCTCCCTCTTTTTTCCCTCCCCACAAGGGGGGGAGGGAAAACTCAAACTCTCCTCGTATCGAACACCGGCTTCTGCCCGGTGCCGTAGCGCTTGAGCGCGCCTTCTTCGCCGATCGCGTTGGGGCGCTGGAAGATCCAGTTCTGCCACGCGGTCAGCCGCGCAAAGATTTTCGATTCCATTGTCTCCGGCCCGGCGAAGCGCAGATTGGCCTCGAGCCCGGTCAGCGCATCGGGCGAGAAGCTCGCGCGCTCTTCCAGAAACACCCGCACTTCGTCGTCCCAGTCGATGTCGTCCGGCGCAAAGGTGATAAGGCCGAGTTCGAGCGCGCGCCCGGCGTCGAGCATGGTGCCGCGTGCAGCCTGCGCCGTTTCGACGTCGGCGGGGTTCGCCAGGAAGCGGCATTGCAGGCGCGTGAGCCCGTTCGACATCGGATAGGCGCCGAAATTGGCGCTACTGAGTGCGATCGCCGCCGGCGGTTTGTTGTCGCCGTCGCGGGCGCCGGCCAGCATGTAGGAGCGGTCGGACGCAAAGCACAATTCGGCGAGCGTGCCGGCGAAGCAGGAGCCCGGCTCGATGAGGGCGACCAGCGAGCGCGAGGTGAGATCGACGCGCTTGAGCACGCGCTTCCACAGCAGTCGGATTTCGCCGGCCAGCCAGTGCGCTTGGTTGGCGTCGATAAAAGCGTCGTAAGCAAGGACCTGCGCCGGATCGCCCGACGATTTGAAGACGATCGCCGCGACGTCGAGCTCGTTGATCCGAATATTGAGGATGGCGTCGTCCAGTTCGCGCGCGATTTGGAGCGGCCAGAAGGCGGCGCCAAGCGCCGCCATGGCGTCGGCGGAGGCGGGCGGCGGCGCGGTGGGACCGCGTAACGTGATGGTCGCGATCCGTGCGGCGCGGGCAAATTCGACCGACAGCGCGCCGTAGTCGACGCCGTCCGGCGCGAAGGAGCGCGTCAGCGGCGAAAGCTTGATGCCGGCGCTCGTGCCGTTGCGCGGCGATTGCGCGGCAAGCTCGTTGGCGCGCGCGGCAACGCGTTACGTCGAATTTCGAGACCGGCCACCGCGTCGTCGACCAGCCGCCATTCGACGGCGCGTTTGCCTTTGACGCCTTCCTCGGTGGTGCAGAAGACGTCGGCGTGGTCGCGCCGTACTTTGCGCTTGTCGGAGACGCGGGTGAGGCCGCCGGTGCCGGGCAGCACCGCGAGCAGCGGCAATTCCGGCAGCGATACCGCGGCCGAGCCGTCGTCGACCAGCATGATGTGGTCGGTCGCGAGCGCCAGCTCGTAGCCGCCGCCGGCCGCGGTGCCGTTGATGGCGCAGATCGATTTGATCCCCGAATGCGCGCTTAGATCTTCGATGCCGTTGCGGGTCTCGTTGGTGAATTTGCAGAAATTGACCTTGTGCGCGTGGCTTGCGCCGGCCAGCATGCGGATATTGGCGCCGGCGGAAAACACCCGCGGCTTCCCCGACCGCATGACGACGACACGCACTTGCGGATATTCGAAACGCAGCCGGTCGATGGCGTCGGCGAGCTCGATGTCGACGCCGAGATCGTAGGAATTGAGCTTCAGCTCATAGCCTTCGAACAGGCCCGCCTTCTCGTCGACGTCGAGCGTCAGCGTGGCAACCTCGCCGTCGACGGCAAGCTTCCAATGCCGATAGCGCGCCGGATCGGTCTGAAAATCGATGCGCGTCTGGCCGTTCGCCAGCGGCCGCGGCGCGGCTTGCTCTGCGTCGCCCATCGTCCTGTCCCGTTTCCGCCCTGTCCGCGCCTGCCTGTGTATTATAGTGCATGCCTCCGCCGAGGCATCGCTGTAATGTGCACTATAATTCATGAGACGGCAACCCCAGGCTCGGCGCTGCGCTCGGCTTCGCGATGGTCGCGCAGCAGGCGATTGATGAAGCTGCAGACGGCGTCGAGCGTCGCCTGCGGCGCTTCGCGCTGCGGCACGTGGCGGATGCCCGGCAGCACGACGGTCTCTACCGGGCAGGTGCATTCGGTCTTCGCCACTTCGAGCTGGCGCAGCGTGCCGTATTGGTCCTGGTCGCCTTGCACGATCAGGATCGGCACGCGGATGTAACCCAGCGCCTCGGTGATATCCCATTTGCGGAATTGCGGATCGAGCCACGGCTCGCTCCACGAGCGGAAGGCGCAATCGACGTCGGCGTGCCAGCGCTGAAGCTTGTCGCGAAACGGGCCGGCGGCGAAGGCGTCGCTGGCGCGGCGGATCTCGGCGATGCCGATGTCCTCGGTGAAAAAATGCGGCGCCAGCAAAACCAGCCCGCGCACGCGATGATCCTGCACGCTGCCGGCATAAATCGTCGCGATCGAGCCGCCGTCGCTGTGGCCGAGCAAGAGCCCGCGTTGGAAGCCGATGCCATCGAGCACGCGCGGCAGCACCTCGCAGGCTTCTTCGTGCATGAAGCGGGTCGAGCGCGGCAATCTGCCGGGGCTCGATCGGCCGTAACCGGCCCGCGAATAAACGAACACGCCGGCGCCGGTGGCAGCCGCGATCTGATCGGGAAACGAACCCCACAGCCCGACGCTGCCAAGACCCTCGTGCAGCATGACGATGGTCGGCGCCGCGTCGGGGCGCGGTCCGATCATGCGGTATTCGAGCCGCAGCGGCGGCAGATCGAGAAAGCCTTCGTCGGCGAGCGTCATGGCTGCGCTGCCGTTCGAAGATCGAGCAGCTCCGTCACCACGCGCAAAAGCTTGGCGTAGCTTTGCTCCACCGCATCGCCCGACGTGTCCACCTCGGCCTCGGCGCGGGCATAATCGGCGCGCCGCGCTTCGAGAATGGCGACGAGATCGGCCATCGCATCATTCGATCCGGCCTGGCGGTTCTGCGCCATCGGGCGAAAATCGCCCTGCGCCATGACCCGGCTCATATGCTCTTCCGGCCGCGCCTTGATCCAGATGGTGTGGGCACGGCGAAGCAGCAGCGCGTAACTCTCCTGGTTGGCGACGATGCCGCCGGCGGTGGTGATCACCGCCGCCTCATGGGTGGCGATGACGCGGTCGAGCGCGCTCCTCTCATGGCGGCGGAAGGTCGCGGTGCCGGCCATTTCGATCAGATCGGGAATGCGGGCGCCGTAATCTTCTTCGACGACGCGGTCGAGTTCGATGAACGGCCAGCCGAGATGCTGCGCCAGCATGCGCCCGAGCGTCGATTTGCCGGCGCCGCGCAGACCGACCAGCGCGATGCGCCGCGCCCGGTCGGCGCCGCCTGAAGCGCGCGATGCGGGCCTCGATCAGCTTTTTCAGATCGGCAAGCTCGCTCTCGCGGGACTTGCACGAAGAGATCGAGCACGGCGCCGAGCGCCTCGCTCTGCGCGGCGGTGCCCGGCAGCAAAGCCGCGGCGGGCAAATCGAACGCCTGCGCGATGGCGCGAATGACGCTCGCCGACGGATTGCCGGCGCCGCTTTCGATCTGCGCCAGATAGCGCTCGGAGGTCTCGGAGCGCTTGCGCCAACTGCCGCCGCGTCATGCCGCGCTTGGCGCGCTGCCGCCGCACCTCCTGGCCGATGGCGGCGAGAAACGCCGCGATCGAGGCGGCTGGCGCCGGCGCAGCGGTGGCACGTTTCTGAGCGGCTTTGGGTTTGGGTGACGGCATCCGGCGGCTCTTATGCAGTATAATTCAATGGTGATTACCCCCAACTAGACAGAAGGGATAGATCGATCTACTGCACTATAGTGCATGGCCGATGCTGTCCATCGGTAAAAGGCTGATTGGCCGCCTGTGATCGAGCCTCATGTGGGTGATACAATTCGACCCCCGCAAGAAGAGGTGCCGTCGTGTCTAAAGGCTATCTACAGTCGCGATCTGTGCTTGCCGTGCGCGACGCCTTAGTGTTTGGTAGCCCACAAGCTAATCCAGCAACTTTGCGCCTGACCTTGGGCGTCCGGCAAGTATTGGCGATTAATATTGGATGTGCGGTTATAACAGTGGCCGGCTCGATAAATTCGCCTCGACTTATCGCAGCAATGTGGCAAGGATGACCCGGACTGCTGAATGGCGGCGTAAGGCGAAACGGTTTTAAAGGAAAGGTTAATTAGACGATCAGTGTTGCCGATCGCAATTATTCTTGGTCATGCCTGGTACTTTCGACCGCTTGATCCGTTAAGCAACCAACTTCCTGGATTTACGGCATATGCCGTGACTCAATGTTCCGCAAAACGTGCCTGATTCCGCATCGAAAGTATGTGTTTGTTTTCGGTCGCAGAACGGGCCTCGCACGCCAGGAATTTCTACAAGTTTATCCGCATGAGCGGAGAGCTGACCAAGTTCCATTCTAAGTTACAGACGTACATGGTGAAAAATACCGCTAGAAATTCAAATATCGGGAGAAACGAAGGTGTGCCATTCAGAAATAAGTAGGATTGTGTTATTGCAGTCAGGTTGCGCTCACAGACGTTAAAACTACGATATTGCGACTGTCAGTGAATGGTATAGACGATAAGTCGACGAACGCTGCCTTTCGTAATCAATATTCCTAAAGATGAGATTCTGGTCAACGAGCGCGGTATCGGCGCGCGTGTTGCTTTCTTATTGTTTGAAATCGGCGCTTGGCCCTTTGCAATTCTCCGGATAGCTGCAGAGGTCTCTAAATTACTGTCGGCATCCTCGGACCAACAAACGGGCCGTGCTCATAGCTATGGGGATCGTTCAGCTGATCGCCGAGAATCACGCATCACGACGAAGATGTCGGGATTGAAGCGGTTGTCGTAGCGGAATTGAAATTTCACGACGTAGAGCGGCATATATTTTGCGCTCACTCTTGTGGAAGCGTGCCGACTACGCCACGCTTGAAGATCGACCAGAAGCCTTCAATCGTGTTGGTGTGGACCGCGCCAATCACGTACTGCTTACGATGGTGATCGACTGTATGGTGATTACATCCGGTCAGCCCGTGGCAACAACCCGCGGGCGCTGTAGTCCGCCCCATTACCCGAAAATCTTGCGCCAGCCGCTGTATCTTCGGCGGCGTGCGTCTCGCTCTCCTCCACGGCACTCGGGGCCCGGATCGTCTGGCACGTGGATGAGCGGGATGATCGGCTCGGGTGCGGGCTCCGCATGGGCTTCGGCTTACCTCGGCTTTCGGCGGCGGCACAGGCAACCTCGTGCGGCGGTGGCGGCACGCGTCGGGCTTCGTCCGGAAGGGCAGCGATCGGCGGGTGCGGCCTTGTCGGCTCGGGCTCGATCACCGGCGCGCCCACCATGCCGGTGAGCGGCACGCGCCATTCGAAGAGCGTCGAGCCGCCCGGTCACCGGAGAAGCCGCCTGCCAGTGCTCCGAGACATGGCCGTCGGCGGTCCAGGCCGGATCGGGCGCGGCGTTCACGCGCGCGCGCCAGCCATTCTCGTGCTCTGCCTTCGTCGTTACGCTCGGCGCGCTCAAGCTCGGCCATCAACAGAGCGATGCGCTTGGTCGGCTTTTCCAGATAAGGCGCGAGCGCGGCGCGGGCCTTGGCGAATTCCTGCGCACTGAGCGCGGCACGGGCCACCGCCAGCGCCCCTTCGACGTGGCCCGGCACTTTGCCGGCAAGCGTCTCGATCCGCTTTAGCCGCTCGCGCGCCGATTCGCCGGAGCGCAGCTCGGCATAGGCCTTCGCCAGCGCCGGATGCGGATTGGCGCGCCAGGCGGCGTCGATGACGCGGCGCGCTTTGCGCGTCTGCCCGCTCTCCGCCAGCAGCCGGCCGGCGAGCGCTGCGGTCGGCACCAAAGTCGGCGCCAATTTCTGCGCCTCGAGCGCAGCCGCCTTGGCGGCGTCGCGATCCCTGTGTTCAAGGGCGTGGGCTTGCGCCGTCAACAACACGGCGCGCGTCCGCCGATACACCGAGCGCTCGAGCGAGCGCATATTGTTTTCAAGCAGCCGCAGCGCGCCGGCCCAATTGCCGTCGCGGCACAGCGCTTCCAGCACGGCGCGGTTCGCCCAATGCAGCGACGGCGCGGTGCGCGCAGCCTCTTCGGCATAGGCGCGGGCGCCCACGGCATCGTTGTTGCGGCGCGCCTCGATGAAAAGCCCGTGCAGTCCGAGCGGCTTGGTGTCAGCGCGCCCGGCCATGGCGCGAAAGGTCCGGTCGGCCGCTTCGCGATCGCCGGCAAGCTGCGCCGATTGCGCATTCAATAATAAAGCGAGCGGCTCGTGCGGCGCCAGGCGATTGACTGTGGCGGCGTGCTTCTTTGCCGCTTCGACGTCGCCGGCGCCTATCGCGATCAGCCCATGCGAAATTGCTTCATAGGCGCGCACGCCGCGGCGACCGCGGCGTATCCGCGCAAGTATGGTCGGCGACCGGAGGATCAGAACGATAAGCAACAACAGCAGCGCCAGGACCACCACAGCGGTGACGAGCGCGACGGCAAGAACCATCAGGGAGGTCTTGATGCGCAGGCCCTGCCAGACGATCACCACATCGCCCGGCCGGTCGGCGAGCCAGGCGACGCCGACTGACAGCGCGCCGATAAGAATCAAGAAAAAGGACGATGCGGATCATTGCGATGCCGGTTTGCTGAAGGCCGCCAAGGCATCGGCGGAGATTTGCCGGCTTGCCTGCAGGGCAGCCTGGCGCGTCTTCGCTTTAACGGCCCACTGCGCGACGACTGGCTTGGCGGACGCCGGCAGCGCGGCGATGTCGGTCAGCGCCGCGGCGATATCGGCGCGCGACGCGTCGGTGTCGATCCGGTCGATAACGGCGGACGGCGCATTACCCGCCGGCGCTTCCACCGGCGTGATCTGGACGAGATGCCGGGCGTTCGCCTCAAGCCGTCCTAACAACGTGGTCGCGCCGGACGAGGGCTCAACGGCGCGCTGCAAAGCCGGGACCAGATCGGTGAGCTCCTGAGACAGCGCGGCGGCGCTTGGCACGCCCGAGGCGGCAAGAGGATCGAGAGACGCGGTGGCACTTTGCTCGGCGCCGAGCGATTTCACCGCGGCGAGCTCGGACTGATACGGCGCGCCGCGCTCGATGGCGCCGTGCAGCGCCTGTGCGGCGAGCATCAATCGCGCCGCCGGATCGTCGCCACTCGGTGCGGGCTAGCAAGACGGTACTCGTCGAGAGCAGGGCATAGCAACGCCAATTGCTGATTCCCCAGGATGACGGTTTTGTGAAGAACCGCTACGTCGCGCGCACGTTCATCCAGCCCGGACAGGAGCTGCGCAAGCACGGGCTGCGGCTGAAGTTGAACCCGCTGCCGGACGTGATCGCCGGCAAGCGGTTGGTGGTCGTCGACGATTCGATCGTGCGCGGGAATACGACCAGGCAGATCGTGCAGATGCTCCGCGACTCGGGCGCGGCCGAGGTGCACATGCGGATCAGCGCTCCGCCGATCAAGCACCCGTGCCACTACGGGATCGACATGAGCACGCGCGAGGAGATGATCGCCCACGGCCGCACGAGCGAGGAGGTTGCGGCCGAGCTCGGCTGCGACTCGCTGCACTACCTCTCGCTGGCGGGCGTCTACGAGGCGATCCGCGGCACCCGGGAGACCCATTGCGACGGCTGCTTCACCGGTGAGTACCCGCTGAAGGGCGGCGACGAGGCCAACGGTAAGTACGCGCTCGAGGACGAGCAGCCGACAGGCCCCTCATTGCCCCTCGTGCGCGCCTGATGTTCTTTCCGCGATGTCGGCTATCGTCATCGACCTGATGTCAGCTAGCTCGTCAGGCTCCACTGAACATCCGCTGCCGATCGCTGTGCTCGTATCCGGCAAAGGGCACGAACCTGCAGGCATTGCTCGACACAGTGCATGGTCGTGAGGCGGAGATCGTGGCGGTCGCTTCCAGCACGGCAAGGCTCCGGCGTTGCGAAAGGCGCTCAAACAAGGTGTGCAGACGGCTGTCTTCGCCGCTCGGACTACGCCGATCGCGGGGCGCGTGACGAGGCTATGGCCGAGTGGCTGCTGCAGTGCGGTGCGCGTCTGGTCGTGCTCGCCGGGTTCATGGAGTTGTTGAGCGAGCGTTTCCTCGATCGCTTCCCCGAAGCTGTGATCAACGTGCATCCTTCGCTGTTGCCAAGCTATCCAGGTTTGCATGCAATCGAGCGAGCGCTGGCCGACGGCGCGAAGGTGTTCGGCGTGACCGTTCATTACGTCGACACGGGCATCGACACAGGCCCGATCATCTTGCAAGGCTCGCGTCGAATTGCCGCGTGCCAGCGATCCTGCCGCGAGCACGGGTCTTGACAGCACTGTTCACGGCCGCTGGAGCACACTCTGCTGCCCGAGGCTGTGAAGCTGATCGCCCAAGAAGCGCAGAGGCATTGATTGCCGCTTGAGCGAGCAGAGCCCGGCGAGGTTCGGGTCAGGCGGGCGCTGCTGTCGGTTTCGGACAAGGCGGGGATCGTCGACTTCGCCCGCGGGCTGAGGCGAGCTCGGGGTCGAGCTCGTCTCGACCGGCGGTACCGCGCGCGCGCTCGCGGACGCGGGGATCGCGGTGCGCGCGATCGAGGACTTCACGGGCTTTCCGGAGATGATGGACGGGCGCGTGAAGACGCTGCACCCGCGGCTGTACGCGGGGCTGCTCGCGCGGCGCGACGACGAGGAGCACCTGGGGGCGGCGCGGGAGCAGGGGATCGAGCAGGTCGACCTCGTGTGCGTGAACCTGTATCCGTTCGAGCGACGATCGCGAGCGGCGACGCGAGCGAGGCGGAGGCGATCGAGAACATCGACATCGGCGGCCCGACGATGATCAGGGCGGCGGCGAAGAACCAGGCGTTCGCCGCGGTGGTCGTCGATCCCGAGGACTACGGCGACGTGCTCGACGAGCTGCGGGCGGCGGAGGGGCGCATCTCGCTGGAGCGCCGCAAAGAGCTCGCGGCGAAGGCGTTCGCGCTGCACCGCCCGCTACGACGCGGCGATCTCGACGTGGTTCGCCGCGCGTACGCTACGAGGGCTTCCCGCCGACTTGGCGCGACGCCTACGAGAAGGTGAGCGACCTGCGCTACGGCGAGAACCCGCACCAGAGCGCCGCCTTCTACGCGCGCGCGGGCGCGCCGGCGCACCTGCTCGACGGCGTCGAGCAGCTGCACGGCAAGGAGCTGTCGTTCAACAACCTGCTCGACCTGAGCTCGGCGCGCGAGCTGGTCGAGGACTTCGCGGGGCCGGCGTGCGCGATCGTCAAGCACAACAACCCGTGCGGCTGCGCGCTCGGCGAGAGCGCCCAGGACGCCTACGAGCGCGCCTTCGCGTGCGACCCGGAAAGCGCCTACGGCGGCGTGATCGCGGTCAACCGGCCGGTCGATCGGGGCTGCGCCGAGCGCATGAACGGGCAGTTCATCGAGGTGCTGCTCGCGCCGGGCTACGACGAGGACGCGCTGGAGGTGCTGAGGGAAGAAGAACGTGCGGCTGCTGGAGCTGGCGGACTGGCCGCCGCCCAGCCGACGAGTACGACTGCAAGCCCGTGCTCGGCGGCCTGCTCGTGCAGGAGCGCGACGCGGTCACCGAGGGCCGCGAGCAGATGCGCGCGATGACTGAGCGCCGGAGCCGAGCGAGGCCCAGTGGGAGGACCTGCTGTTCGCGTGGAAGGTCTGCCGGCACGTGCGCTCGAACGCGATCGTGCTCGCCGCCGGCGGCGCGACGATCGGGATCGGCGCCGGGCAGATGAGCCGGGTCGACTCGGTGCGGATCGCGGTCGAGAAGGCCCAGGCCAACCAGCCGGACGCTGCTCGCCGGCGCGGCGCTCGCCTCCGACGCGTTCTTCCCCTTCGCCGACGGCCCCGAGCTGGCGATCGCGGCGGGCGTGACGCTCGATCATCCAGCCGGGCGGCTCGGTGCGCGACGCCGACGTGGTCGCCGCCGCCGACGCGGTCGGGCGTCGCGATGGTGGCGACGGACGTGCGCCACTTCCGCCACTAGCACCCTCCTCGTCAGTCCGACGCCGGAACACTCTTTTCGCCAGGAGGGACTTGACAGAAGTTAGATGCGATATATCGTGATGCTTACAAAGATAGTTCACGATAGGAGAAAGACATGTTTGGAAATGCATTTACACAACAGAGATGCGGGGATCCCGGCACGACCGATCCGCGCCACGCACGCGCCACGGCAGATCCCGGCGGACATCGGCGAGGGCACCGGCATGGGCCGCGCGGCGGCGGCTTCAGCGGCGGCCCGTGCGGCGGCTTCGGCCCGGGCTTCGGTCCGGAGGCGGTCCGCGGGGCCGTGGTCGCAAGGCGCGCCGCGGGGACATCCGTACGGCCGCGCTGCTGCTGCTGAGCCGAGGAGCCGCGCAACGGCTACCAGATCATGCAGGAGGTGGAGGAGCGCGCAGACGGCGTCTGGCGCCCGAGTCCGGGCTCGGACATACCCGGCCCTGCAGCAGCTCGAGGACGAGGGTCTGATCCGCGCGCAGGAACTGGACGGCCGCAAGCTGTTCCAGCTGACCGACGCGGGGCGCGAGTACGTGAAGGAGCGCGGCGAGGACAAGCCGGCGCCGTGGGAGCAGATGAGCGGCGACGTCTCCGAGCAGGCGCACGAGCTGGGCAGGCTGATCCGCGAGGTCGCGTCCGCCTTCATGCAGGTGGTGAGGACCGGCAGCGAGGCGCAGATGGGCGAGGCTCGCAAGGTGCTCACGACGACGAGGAAAGACCTCTACAGGATCCTCGCCGACGGCGATCCCGGCGAGGGCGATACCGAGGCCGGTATCGTGGGCGAGGACGCCTGAGCCCGAGCTGCACCCGAAATGCCGAGCGACCCTCATCCACGTGACCACCGAACCCACTCAAACGGCGGCGGGCCGCCCGGCGGCGCCGCGCACCCGACGGTGCGGTGGCCCCCGCCGTGGTGGTGGACGGTCTCGTCAAGCGCTACGGCGAGGTCGAAGCGGTGCGCGGCATCGACTTCGAGGTCGCGCCCGGCGAGACGTTCGGCTTCCTCGGCCCGAACGGGGCGGGCAAGTCGACGACGATCAGCATGCTCTGCACGCTCGTGCATCCGACCGGCGGCTCGGCCCGCGTGGCCGGCCACGACGTCGAGCGCGAACGCGACCAGGTGCGGCGCAACATCGGGCTCGTGTTCCAGGACACGACGCTCGACGGGTACCTGACGGCCGAGCAGAACCTGCGCCTGCACGCCGAGCTGTACGGGATGCCGCGCGGCGCCGTGGCCGAGCGCATGCGCCAGGTGATGGAGATGGTCGGGCTGTGGGAGCGGCGGGCGAGCCTCGTGATGACGTTCTCCGGCGGGATGAAGCGCCGTCTGGAGATCGCGCGGGGCCTCTTGCACTCTCCGCGCGTGCTGTTCCTCGACGAGCCGACCGTAGGCCTCGACCCGCAGACGCGCAGCTCGATCTGGAACTACATCTCCGAGCTGAAGCGCGACGAGGACATCACGATCTTCCTCACCACCCACTACATGGACGAGGCCGAGTACTGCGACCGGATCGCGATCATGGACAGCGGCACGATCGTCGCGCTCGACACGCCCGAGGCGCTGAAGGCGAGCGTCGGCGTCGACCGCGTGCAGATCCAGACCGGCGACGACGAGGCGGCGATCGCGGCGCTGCGCGAGCGCTTCGAGATCGAGGCGAGCGTCGCCGAAGGGGCGGTCACGTTCGGCGTCCCCGCCGGCGAGCAGTTCGTCCCGCGTCTGTTCTCAGAGCTTGGCCAGCAGATCCGCTCGGTCAACGTCTCCCGTCCGTCCTTGGACGACGTGTTCATGTCCTATACGGGCACGACGATCCGCGACGCCGAGGAGTCGGGCAAGAGCGACATGCGCCGCAACATGGCGCGGATGATGAGCCGCTGATGACTTCCACCTCGAGCACGCACGCGCGCTCTATCGTGCACCGCTGATGGCCACCGAAACCGCCGCCACCACCACTTCCGTCTCCTCCGGGTCCGCACCCGCCACATCCGGCGGTCCCCCCGCCGGGCACGTGGCCCGTGTGCACGTCCCCGCGCGCAGCCTGCGCAGTGAGCTGCGCGCGATCCGCGTCGTCTGGAAGCGCGAGCTGATTCGCTTCAGCCGCGACCGCCTACGGATCCTGACCTCGCTGATCCAGCCGTTCCTGTTCCTGTTCGTGCTCGGCACGGGCATCGCGACGCTGGCCTCGGCGGGCACGCACGGGGTCAACTTCAAAACGTTCATCTACCCGGGCGTGCTGTGCATGGCCGTGATGTTCACCGCGATGTTCTCGGCCGCCTCGATCGTGTGGGATCGCGAGTTCGGGTTCCTGCGCGAGATGATGGTCGCGCCCGTGCGCCGCAGCTCGATCGTGCTCGGCAAGGTCGCGGGCGGCGCCACCGTCGCCGCCTTCCAGGGCCTGATCGTGATCGCGATCGCGGGCCTGGTCGACATCCCCTACAACCTCGGTCTGATTCTCGAGCTGTTCGGGCTGTCGTTGCTGGTGGCGTTCGCGATCACCGCCTTCGGTGTGATGTTCGCCGCGCGGATCAACCAGATGCAGTCGTTCATGGCGCTGATGCAGATGGTGGTGATGCCGATGTTCTTCCTCTCCGGCGCGATGTTCTCGGTCGCGAACCTGCCGCAGTGGCTGGCGGTGCTCAACCGCCTGGACCCGCTCACCTACGCGGTCGAACCGATGCGCCGCGCGATCTTCTCGCACCTGAACGTCTCCGCCGCCGCCCGCAAGGCGCTCGACCCAGGCATCACCTGGTTCGGCTGGCGCGTGCCCACCCCGCTCGAGGTCGCGGTGATCGCGATCCTCGGGCTGGTGATGCTGTCGGTCGCGATCTGGGAGTTCTCCCAGGCGGAGTAGCCTCTCGCTCAGGGCGTGTGCGATCGCGCTGAGACGCCGAGCACCGGATCCTGGTCGGCGACTTCGCCGGAGCTCGGGTCGGCGAGGCGGAGGCTCTCGACGAGCGGCGCTGTGTCTCGTTCGACGCCACGCTCGATGAGCGGCTGGACGAGGCCCCGCAGCAGGAGCATCGGGCCGACCCAGCGCGGCGCCCACACGCGCGCGGCGCGGCGTTCGATCCCGTCCTCGATCGCGTCGATCGCCTTGGAAAGAGGGGCGGGCTTGCCGATGAAGCCCGGCATCTGGCTGCGGGCCGCCTGGCCCGAGGGACCGGCGAAGCCGCCGCGTACGAGGTCGGTGTCGATGAAGCCGAAGTAGGCGCAGCCGACGCGTGCGCCCGAGGGAAGCGTCTCCAGGCGCAGCGCGTCGCTCAAAGCCTCGACCCCGGCCTTGGCGGTCGAGTAGGCGCCGAGCAGCGGCGCATGCGTGATCGCCGACAGCGAGGAGATGTTCAGCAGGTAACCGCGCCGCGCGCTGATGTGCTCGATCACGGCGCGGTCGGTGCGCCACACGCCGAGCAGGTTGACCGTGAGGACGCGCTCGACCTGCTCGACCGGGGCCGTCGCCAGGGCGCCATTGAACTGGACGCCGGCGTTGGCGATCGCGACGTCGAGCGCGCCAAAGCGCTCGACCGTCGCGCGGACGGCGCGCTGCAGGGCGTCGTAGTCGGTGACGTCGACCTCGAAGCTCATGGCGCGGTCGCCGAGCTGGGCGGTGAGCTCCTCCAGGCGCTCGGGCTCGAGGCCGACGAGCGCGACGTTGGCGCCCTTGGAGTGGAGGCGGCGGGCGGTATCGGCGCCGATCCCGCGCGCGGCGCCGGTGATGAAGACGGTGCGGCCGTTGACGTCGAACGGTGCGGCGTTTTTGCGGCTCATACGGTCAATGCCTCCTTACGTGGAATCAGTTCGTAATCGCCGGTGTCGAAGCGCTTGGTGCGAGAGCGAAAGCGGAAGGTGAAGTCGGGCCAGATCGTCGAGGCGTTCCCATGGAGCAACACGCTGAGCCAGGTAGAGCAGCGGCAACAAAGCGGCTTTCACGCGCCGTTATTGCTTCGTATACAAAACGGGTGCTGCTGTGTACCGGCAAGATAGGGCAGGAATTGCGGGCGGAACGCAAGAAACTGAAAGCCTCCGGTCCCGCCATTGTCTCCTTGGAACAGCTGTATCCTTTCCCGGAGATCGAAGCTAAAGAAGTTCTGGGAATCTACAGGAACGCGACGGAGTTTATCTGGGTGCAGGAAGAGCCGGCGAATATGGGCGCACTTTCGTTCGTGACGCCGCGACTGAAGCGGATACTGGGCTCGAAGCTGCGCAGCATCAAGCGGGCCCCGAACTCCACGCCTGCTACCGGTTCAGCGAAGGCGCATGAACTGGAGCAGAAGACGCTGATCACATTGGCGCTGGGCAAGGGAGAATAGGCTAGACGATGGGGCTACTAGTCCGTGCACATCGGAATATCGGTGTGAGGGAAGGCGTTGCCCTTGGCCAGCAGCGGCTCTCCTGATATTTTCGCCAGAGCGTAAGAGAAGCAATCGCCAAAATTCAGCGCGGCCGGGTGCCGACCTTTGCCGTACTTCCGCCAACCGCGTCGCGCGGCTTCTACCTGCTCGCGGTCGACGCTGACCACTCGGATGTTGGCTTCTACTAGAAATAGGTCAAGTTCCCGGCCAGCACCTTCCCCATACCTTGCCTCCAACAGCGTCGCGGTTTCAAGCACACTGGCGGCTGACATGATTGGGAAGTTGGCGCTCGCCACCAGATGCGCAAAAGCCACCGCCTCCGGCTCCCTTCGAAGAATCGCGACCACGGCTGATGAGTCGAGGACCATCAGCGAGGTAACCCGTTCTCATCGTATCCAAGGATTTCGTCGTCAGAGCGATTGTCAAGCACAGGCAGCGCCGCAACTCGATTAGCAATCTCGAGTAGGTGTTCCACTAGCGCTGGTTCCTTCGGCTTGCGTTGTAATCGCTCCCACCGTTCTCGCAGCGCCTGCTCGATTGCGCCGGTAAGCGATTCGCCGGTTTGCTCCGCGACTAAGCGGGCGAGGCGCTCCGCCTCCTGGTTTTTGATGCTCAATGCCATCAGCGAGATTATAGCACTATATACAACAATACATACATATATAATACATGGTAAATCTTCCCCTGCTAAAGCGTCTTATCATGTAATTTTTACCTGCTCCAATGTTTCCTTCAAAACCTGTGCCGAATGCTTGAGATTCTTCTCCTCTTCGCTGCTGAGGTGCAAATGCAGCACGTTCTGAATCCCGCTGCGGTTGATGATGGAAGGCAGGCTCAGGCAGATGTCGGAGATTCCGTAGGCGCCGCTCACCAGGCTGGACACCGACAGCACCGTATTCTGGTCGCGCAGAATGGCCTCGACGATCCGCATCAGTCCTGCGGCTACCGCGTAGTAGGTCGCCTGCTTGCGAGCAATGATGTGGTACGCCGCATCGCGGGTCTGTTCGAAGATTGCGTGCAGGGCCTGCCAGTCGCACGTCCGCCCCTGGGCGGCGCAGAATTCCTCCAGCCTCATGCCGGCAATATTTGCCAGCGACCAAACCGGAACTTCGCTGTCGCCATGTTCTCCGATGATGAAGGCGTGCACACTTCGCGGATCGACGCCGAAATGCTGGCTCAGCATATAGCGGAAGCGCGCGGTATCAAGAATGGTGCCGGAGCCGATCACGCTTTGTGCCGGTAAGCCAGACAGGCGCAAGGAAACGTGAGCCAGAACGTCAACCGGATTCGTCGCCACCAGCAAGATGCAATCGCGATTGTGCTTCACCACGCGGGGAACGATTTCGGCGAAGATATCGGCATTGCGTTGCAGCAAATCGAGTCGAGTTTCGCCAGGTTTTTGAGCGGCCCCGGCGGCGATCACGACTACGGTCGCGCGGGCACAGTCCTCATAGGTACCAGCCCAGATGCGCGTCGGATGCGCGAAGGGCACGGCATGGTTCAGGTCCATGGCCTCACCTTCGGCCTTGGCGTGGTTCTTATCGATCAGGACAATCTCCGCTGCCAGACCGCTCAGCAATAGGGCATAGCCCAGGGTTGCTCCCACATTTCCCAAGCCCACCACGACCACACGGGTGGGCGGATTCTTCTCCATGGCTGCTCCCTGATTTGGGTGAGGCCCAGCAAGGGCCGCGGTGGTTGGATGCGGAAAATGGCCGCACGAATCAGCTTGGGCTAAAGCTGCCCGAGCCTTGCCAGTCCAATTCGGCACCGAATTACATTCCATCCCACCTTGGTGCTCCTTACTAGCATTGGTAGGCTTTTTCACTTGACCTGCGCTGCCGCTTTTTCCTATGCTGGCACTCGACTGATGGATGGCGGTTTGGGCACCTCGCAAGCGGGTACTTGCTCAGTTCCGTCAAGGAAGTGCCACAGAGCGTGTGAGTTCCCCCCGCAAATCACGTTAGGCATGTTGCGTTGTGAAGCGCACGGTTGCGGTCCACGCGGAGTAGGAACGGATAACCTCTCTCATTGAGGAAGGCGAAGCTTTGTTTGTCGCACCTGATTCTACCGCCCCGCACAAACCTTCTCCGGAGTTGAGCTCCGGCGGTTCACTGCCGGAGCAGCCCACGAAATGGTTCGCGGCCTACACCACGCCGCGCCATGAAAAGGTCGTAGCCCGCCATTTGCAATCGCGCCACATCGAGGCCTTCCTGCCCCTGTATAGTTCGGTTCGGCGATGGAAGAATGGCTGCCGCGTGGCCGTCGAACAGCCGCTGTTCCCCAGCTACCTTTTCGTGCACATTCCGCGGCGCGAAGCCGTCAAGGTCCTGCAAATTCCCGGAGTCGTTTCTCTGGTCAGCGCCGGCCGCGAGCCGGCCGCTCTTCCCAGCGCCGAAATTGAATCGCTGCGCTCCAGTCTGCCGCTCCGCCATTTTGAGCCCCATCCCTATCTGGTAGTTGGCGAAAAAGTACGCATCACCGCAGGCTCGCTCGAAGGTATGGTGGGGGTGCTGATCCGCAGGAAAAACGATTGCCGGGTGGTGCTGACGCTGGAGCTGATTATGCAAAGCGTGGCCGTGGAAATCGGCATTGACGAGATCGAGCCCGTTAAACAGTAGGCCCCTCCCCAAGGTTCAATCCATGCTACAGGATCGCAAGGCGTGAAAACGGCAGCGGAAAGAAGTGTCACCGAAGTACGCATCGTCGAGGCTGCGGTCCAGCTGTTCTCCCGTCAGGGGTATAAAGGGACCAGCACCCGGGAGATCGCGCAATTAGCCGGCGTGAATGAAGCGACGCTATTCCGCTACTTTGCCCGCAAAACCGGTCTGTTCTGGGCAGCTGCCGAATCCCGATTGACTCGCCTGAAGCTGGGTCGGGAGCTCCAGAACAGTTTGGCTACGGACCTGGAGCCGGAAGTCGTGGTCCCCATGCTGGTGGAGTTTGTGGTGAACATGGTGGCCCAATATCCGGAGTTGATGCGCCTGGTCTATGTCGCTGGCTTTGAGCTGCCCGGGGCCGACAGCATGTTTCGCGAACATCTGGGGCCAATCTTCGATGCCGTCAATGCCTACTTCGGCAGGTGTGCGGCGCGGGGCGCAATCGGCAAGCTGGAACCCACATTCGCAACCCTCGGCCTCGCTGGGGCGGTCAGCGCGCACTGCAATCTCCACCAGCTGTTTACCGGACGGGACCTCCCATGGGACGTGCAAACCTTGGCTCCCGCCTATGCCCAATTCTGGTTGAACGCCCTGCGGCAGCCGCTACCGGCTTCGCGCGACCATGGCAGTCCAGGCTAACCGCGCACCAAACTATGCGGAAGATGCGATGATGGGCTTTCGCTTTCCAGGCGGCAAGATTTACGTATCGATGAGAAGAGATTCCGGAGCAGGACCTTGAAATCTTCTTTGAGCAATTGCAGTAAAGAAAATTCTCTGGCAAGGATTACTCCAGAAGGCGGCCGCGGCCTGCGGCGCGCACTGCTGGCGACCGTGCTGGCGTTCGCGACGATGGCCGTTGGCGCGCCCCACTACTTGGCCGCCCAGGCAGACAGCAAGTCGCCAGGTCCGTTCTCCGCGCCACCCCTGGCTCAGCCGCAGACCAGTGCTACGCCGGAGGGAGTACCCAGCACGACTCCGACGGTCGTGCTGGACGATGCTCAGAAGCCTGCGCCGGCGCCGGCGCCGGGGGAACAAGCGCCAAGGGCCGGAACCAGGACAGCTGTCCTCACCGACTTCCAACAGTTAGTTGCCACCTCGCTGGGCCAGACGCTGCCCATCTACGGAGGGAACCTGTTCGAGAACGTGCCTACGACGTTCGCTCCCGTGGACCGCGTGCCTGTGACTGCGGACTATGTACTGGGCCCGGGCGATGAGCTGCTGATCCGCGCCTGGGGCCAGATCGATCTTGACGTGCACAGCCGGATCGACCGTAATGGGGCGATTTACATTCCCAAGGTTGGCAATCTGAATGTTGCCGGCCTGCGCTACAGCCAGCTCCAGGACTTCTTGAAATCCCACATCGGACGCATTTATCAGAACTTCGATCTCAACGTCACTATGGGCGAGCTGCGCTCGATTGATGTTTTCGTCGTGGGTCAGGCCAGACGTCCGGGGCGGTACACGGTCAGTTCCCTCAGCACCCTGGCCAATGCCGTCTTCGCTTCTGGAGGCCCGTCGCCCAGCGGGTCCATGCGCCACATCCAGTTGAAACGCGGTTCCGCGGTCATCACCGACTTCGATTTGTATGACCTGCTCATCAAGGGCGACAAAAGCAAAGACGTACTCCTCCAGCCCGAGGACGTCATCTACTTCGCCCCCATCGGAGCGCAGGTGGCGATGGGCGGACAGGTAAATAATCCCGCGATCTACGAGCTCAAGACCGAAGCCAGTCTGGGCGATGTCCTGCAACTGGCCGGGGGACTGAGCACCACCGCCTATGGAGGCAAGGTGTACGTCGAACAAATCAAGAACCGGCAGGCCCGTGGCATCGAGGAAATCCCCCTGGACGCCTCGGGGCTGGCCCTTCCCCTGAAAGATGGCGACGTGCTGAACTTCGCCCCCATCTCACCGCGCTTCGTGAATTCCGTCACCTTGCGGGGCAATGTTGCCTCGCCCGGGCGTTACCCCTGGCATGAAGGAATGCGGATCAGCGATTTGATTCCCAATCGCGAATTTCTCATCACCCGCGAGTACTGGAGCCAGCAAAACGCCATTAACCTGCAAATGCAGGAGAGCGGAACCAGACTCAGCGGGGAGTTGAACGACGTCAGGAGAAACGCTCCCGAGATTAACTGGGACTACGCCGTAGTTCAGCGCATGAGCAGTAAGGACCTGTCCACCGAGCTGGTCCCCTTCAATTTAGGCAAAGCCGTGTTGGAACATCAGGACTCCAGCAATCTTGTCTTGCAAGCCTGGCGATATTGTCACTATCTTCTCGCAGGCCGACCTGCGTGTTCCCCGGGAACAGCAAACCAAGCTGGTCAGGCTGGAAGGCGAGTTCGTTGCGGCGGGAATTTACCGCGCTCAACCAGCGCAAAGACTGCGCGAACTCGTGGCCCAGGCCGGCGGCCTGGCGTCCTCCGCGTATCTTTACGCTGCGGTTTTCACGCGCGAGTCCACTCGCGTCCAGCAGCAGGAACGGCTGGACATGGTGATTGCGCAGATGGAGCGAGACCTGGCGCGGCAGGCGGCGCAGTCGTCCCAGAACGCCCGCACTTCGGACGAAGCCAATGCGGCCCGGGCGGCGCTGGAGGCGCAACGTTCCAGCCTCGATAAGCTGCGCCAGTTGAAAGCCGATGGAAGGATCGTGCTGAGTCTGCATCCCGACGACATGAGCGTGGAGGCTATCCCCGACATTCCTCTGGAGGATGGAGATCAGTTCTACGTTCCCAGCCGCCCCATCGTGGTGAGCGTGGTGGGCGATGTCTACAACCAGGGATCCTTCATTCAGCGTCCGGGAAAGACGGTTTCACGTTACCTGCGCGATGCTGGAGGGCCGACGCGGGCTGCAGACAAGGGCAGGATCTTCGTGGTCCGTGCCAATGGAGCGGTGGTCAGCAAAGATGCTGCCTCCGGATTCTGGTCGGGCGGCTTCGAAAGCATGGTCATGATGCCCGGCGATACGGTGATCGTTCCCGAGCAGTTGAATCCGGGGGCGGCCTTGCGGAACTTCAAGGACTGGTCGCAGATTCTCTTCAATTTCGGTTTGGCGGCGGCGGCGGTCAAGGTGCTGACGCCGTAGTTCAGGACCAGGCGGCGGCCCTGGCCGCGGCGATACACCAGGGTAAGCGGGAAAGTGAGCCTATGACGGAGGGTCCCAAAACATCGGAGCTGCATCCTGGCGCCGACGCCGGGCTGGACGATGCTGGGGTGGTATCGCGGATCGAGGCCGAGGACCAAAGCGGGAGCGGTATTGATCTTATCGAACTGCTGCTGATCCTGGCGCGGAAGAAGGCGGCTATTCTCAAGTTCACCCTGGCCGCAGCCGTGGTTGCGGCTCTGGTGTCGTTCCTTCTGCCCAAGCTGTATACCGCTACCTCGACCATCCTGCCGCCGCAGCAAAACCAGTCAGCTGCTGACTGCCATGCTGGGACAGATTGAGCTCGGTTGCGGGACTGAACGAGTCGGACTTGGGACTAAAGAATCCTGGTGACCTGTTCATCGCGATGTTGAAGAGCCGCACGATTGAAGACCGCTTGATCGATCGTTTCGATCTGCGCAAGGTGTACTGGGTGAAGAGCTATCAGGACGCCCGCAAGAAGCTGGAAAACCGCAGCTACATTGTGGCCGAACGGGAAGGCTTGATTTCGGTCAGCGTCTCCGACCGCGATCCCCAGCGGGCTGCCGACCTGGCCAACGCCTACGTGGAAGAACTGCACGCCTTGAACTCGGATTTGGCGGTCTCCGAAGCTGCCCAGCGCCGCGTCTTCTATCAGCAAAAACTCGATGCCGAACGCGAGCAGTTAGCGCTCTCCGAGCTTGCCCTGAAACAGGCGCAGGAGAAAAGCGGCCTGCTGCAGCCCGATGCCCAGGCCCGGGCAATCATCCAGAGCGTCGCCGACATGCGCGCCCAGGTTGCCCTGCACGAGGTGCAGGTGCAGGCCATGCGCACCTATGCCACTGCTGGAAATCCCGACTTGCGGCGGGCCGAAGAGGAATTGTCCGGCCTGCGGGCCCAGTTAGCCAAGCTGGAACGCAATACCGGCGAGATTGGCAACGGCAATGTCGAGCTGCCGACGCGGCAACTGCCGCAAGCCGAATTGGAATACATCCGCCGCGCCCGTGACCTGAAGTATCACGAAGCCTTCTACGATTTCCTCAGCAAGCAACTGGAAGCCGCCCGCATCGACGAAGCCAAGGATGCGGTGGTAGTGCAGATGGTGGACAAAGCGGTCGTGCCGGAGAAGAAATCGAGTCCGCAGCGCATGCTGATTGTGCTGACCACGGCGATCGCCGCCTTCCTCGCGTCTTGTCTCGCCGTGCTTCTGGCCGAAATTGTCCGCCGCAAGCAGCAAGACCCGCTGGAGCGGGAGCGTTTGGCTCGGCTGCGCCGCTCCCTGAAGGCTTGATCCCGGTGCCTATGAATCCGTCGTCCCCGAGCGCTTCTGGTCCAACGAGGATTTCCCTGGCCACGCCGGCGGCAGCGGTCGAGATCCTGGTCCTGTTCGGCGCCGTGGCCCTCGCCGCGCTGGGCTTTCTCCTGGGCTGGCTGCGGATCAGCTACGCCGAAGTTCTGACCGCGCTCTTGCTGGTCGCTCTGGTGGCCCTGGCCTGGAGAAACTTCGATCAGGGCCGGCATCCCTGTTTCCTGTTTCTGTCCACACTCCTGTTGCTACAGGGTGGGAGGTTGCTGATCTATTGCCTGGGGGGCGAGCCTGATCCCCTACGGATTCGCGGCATGAGTGCATACCCCTTCGATCTTACCCGCGATCAGGCAGGTACGGTCCTGTTATGCGTGGCCTTGTCGGCGGTCTGCATCTATGCGCCCTGCCGCTGGAGCTATCGCCGCTTGGCGCCGCCACCGGATACCCGGGTCCGCCAATATCTGCCCTTTCTGTATCTGGTGTTCTATGCTGCGCTTCCTATCCAGCTTTTCAAGAACTATGAGTATTACCAGTACATCCAGGAGCACGGCGGATATCTTCAGTTCTGGGTGAACCATGGCGATATTGCCGCCAGCGTTCCCTGGGTGGTCCGCGGAATCGTACTCCTCAGCCTGCCCGCGCTGGTAGCCATCTTTGTCTTCGAGAAACGCAGGCGATACCTTTACCTGGCGACGGCAGCCTACCTCCTGGCTTCCATCCCGACCTTGCTGCTGGGCTTACGGGGAGGGGTTTTCGCCTTGGTTCTGACGCTGTGGTATGTTGCCGCGGTGAAGTCCACCGGAAAGAGCCGCATCGTCGCGGTGGCCGCGCTGGGGCTTGCCTTGGTCCTGGTGGGCGATGTGGTTCAGACCCTGCGGGAAGACACCGATACTACCCTGGCGGACTACACCTTTGCTCCCTTGGAGTTTGTCCGCCTGCAAGGCAACTCCCTGGACGTAACTTCGGCCGCGGTCAAGTACAGGAGCATCTTCGCCCCCTACGCAGGCTCCTACCTCCGGCACGAACTGGGGAACGCGTTCGTTGCCAACGATACTACGAACTACTTTCGGGGGAAGTCGCTAGCCTTCGATGTGCCGGTGTTACTGAATGCCGACGCGTTCTCGAACGGGCGGGGGACCGGCGGTTCCTATATTGGCGAGGCCTATGTCCTGGGTGCTCTCCCCGGGGTACTCGTCATCTCATGGCTCATCGGGTGCGGCCTCCAGTTTTGCCATCGTGCCAGTCAGGACGCACGCTCCTTATTCCTGCTGGCGCTGGTGTTGCCCGACATACTTACCATGCCGAGGGGGAACCTGCTGGACTGGTTGTCGGTGCTGGGCCGGGCCCTCCTGTCGCTCGCAATTCTGGGCGGGGGATGGCAGCTGTTCTGCCTGGCGCGCTGGCTAAAGCGCTCCCCGCGCGGCCAGCTATATTCGGCGCCCGGGCAGTTGCCCGGTCTCCTATGATCTCGCTGATTATCGCCACCGTGGACCGCGTCACCGAACTGGAGCGCTTGCTGGCGAGCCTTGCCCGCCAGTCCGACCAGGATTTCGAGGTCATTGTCGTCGATCAGAATCCCGACGACCGGCTGGCGCCCGTCCTCGCTCGCCATAGCGAGCTTAGCCTCCGTCATCTGCGCTCCGGACGAGGCTTGTCGCGGGCCCGCAATGTCGGCCTGGCCCAAGTCCAGGGCGACCTTGTCGGCTTTCCCGATGACGACTGCTGGTATCCTCCGCAGCTGCTGGCGCAGGTGAAGGATGTTTTCCACCTGCATGCCGAATATGGCGCGCTGTTTGCCATGCTGCGGGACGCAAACCAGCAGCCCGTCGGACCGAAATGGCCGCACCTGGCCGGTCGATGGAGCAAGGAAAATGTCTGGGTGTACGGCATCTCGCCGGCGGGTTTTCTAAGGCGAAAGGTTGCCGACGCCATTGGAAGGTTCGACGAGAACATCGGCATGGGCGCGGCCACCCCGTATCAGTCCGGGGAAGACGTCGACTACTTTGTTCGTCCCCTCGAGCGGGGATGGGAAATAGGGTACGATCCGGCGCTCACCGTTCATCATCCCTCCTTTCATCGCATCGAGCGCATACGGGAGAGAAGTTACTCCTATGCCCTGGGCGGCGGCTACACCCTGCGGACGCACCACTATCCTCTGCGCATGCTGGTGAACAGCCTGGTGCGATCGATAGGGGGCGCTGTCGTATCCTTCCTCAGGGGAAATTTCCTTATGTCGCAGTCCTATATTTTGCGCGGCGCTGGCGTGGCGCGCGGATATTTCCTCGGTCCCAGCGACCTGCGAAAGGCGCGCTTGCATACCGATTGAGCAGGCCGCTATCGCAGCCGGGGAGCTGTCCCGCACCCTCGGCTGGCTTGCGCCGGTGAAGGTCTTATGAGCATCGACTTCGATCACTACCTGACGCAGCACTTCCGCCATATCGCGGCTCCGTCCACCCTGCGCTGGAATGCCGTCGCAGCGGTCGATCATCACGGAAAATACTTTCCCGCGGATAAGGACGCTGCCATCCTGGAGATTGGCCCCGGCTTTGGCACCTTAATCGAGCACCTGCACCAGCAATGCTGTTATAGGAATGTGAACGCCGTGGATGTGTCGCCCGAGGTGGTTGCGGCCTGCAACCGAATTCTGCCGGGCAGTACGGTATTGGCGGAGGATACGGCGGCATTCCTGCGCCAGCGTCCGGCAGCGTTCGATCTGGTCCTGATGTTCCATGTTTTGGAGCATGTGCCCCGGGATAGCGTAATGCCGCTGCTGGAGGCGCTGCGAGCTTCGCTGAAGAGCAATGGCAAACTGATTGTGGAAGTACCTAATATTGCCCATCCCGTCATGGGGGCGTACAACCGCTATCACGATTTCACCCACACCATCGGCTTTACCGACCAGAGCCTGGGCTTCGTATTGCGCAACGCCGGTTTTCGCGAAGTCACAGTTTATGGCTGTCGAATGCCACGAAAAAATCCTCTGCGTCTGCTCCAGCGGAGCGCGCAGGATGTGGTCGAGCTGGTGGCCGCCCTCCGCCTGCGGCTGTTCCTGCCGCGCCAGGCCGTCTGCCTGGCGGCAGCCCTCGGAGCGTCTGCCACCAAATAGATTCGCCAGCGCCTATGATGGACTAACCCATGCAGGTCCCCGCACAATCCTTGGTTCGCAACATGGTGCGTCTGGGCACGGGCGAGGGCCTGGCGCGCCTCTGCGGCATCGCCACCCTCTTGCTGCTGGCCCACCGCTACGGCGTGGTTGTAGTGGGCGTCTACGCCTTGGGCCAGACCATGGGACAACACTCGGTACCCTTCATCGACTTCGGCCTCAAGCATGTGGGAGCACGCCTGGTGGCGCAGTATCCCCAGGCGGCGCATGAGATCGTACGCCGGGTGCAAAGACGGCGCTGGTCCATGGCCTTACTGCTGCTGCCGTTTCTTCTTGTCTATGCCTCGCTTACCCGGCTGGCGTTGGACCTGAAAATCTATCTGCTGCTCTTCGCGGGACTTTGCACCCTGCACGTGCTCTCCCTGGACTGGCTGGCGTGGGGCAAGGAACATATGCGTCTGGTCGGGCTGGCCAGAAGCTCCGTTCCCCTGACTGTGCTGATCAGTGTGGTGGTGGGAAGAAACCGGGGAAACATCTTGTGGTGGGTGCTGGCGGGCAGTTTCCTTGGCGCCCTGTTGCAAGGCGCTGTCTTCTGGGGATGGTGGGAGAGATATAAGCCTGCCGCGGAGGAGCCCAGTGCCCTGCCCGTGATTCAGGACTCGCTGGCCTGGCGGCGCACCAGCATCCTGGGACTGGCGACGCTGTGCAATCTGGCGTTCAACAGCATCGATATGCTGATGCTCGGGGTTATGGCGCGGCCGGAGCAGGTGGGACTCTATAGCGCCTCCTACCGGGTCATCAACCAGGTCCTGTACACGTACTATCTCCTGACGCAGGTGTTGTACCCGCAATTGGCGCGACAAGAGGTTGGGCAGCGAAAGCGCATGCTAAGACCACGCATCCTGCTTACCCTGCTGGCCGCGGGAATTGCCATCGCTGCTGCCCTCACCCTGGTGCGGCGGCCGCTGCTGATGCTGCTGTTCGGCCAGCAATTCCTGCCCGCGACCATGTTACTGTTGTTGCTGGCCTGGGCCATCCCCCTCGATTTTCTGACATCCTATTTGAGCAATGCCTACATCGCCTGGGGCATGGAGAAGAAGATCCTGGTGAGCATGGGCGTCGCCGCCGGCAGCAACATCGTCTTGAACCTTATCTGGATTCCGGCCCATGGGGCGGCGGCAGCCGCGGTCAATACCCTCATCAGCTATGGGATCCTGCTGGCGAGTCTGGCCTTGGCGGGATGGACGGCGCGGCAACTTACCTCCCCGGCCGAACCACTGTCCGAGTTGATAGCCTAGGCCCCCGGTGCGGATACTCTACGACCATCAGGTCTTTTCTCTGCAAAACGCCGGGGGCGCGTCCCGGTACTTCTACGAACTGATGAAGTTCCTGACCAGCGTACCGGATGCGCACACCGAGTTGCTCCTGGGCATCAACGGCACCGTCTATCCCTTTCGCCAGCTGGATTCCTCGAAGCTGCGGGTGCTGGGCTTTCCCCCATGGCTGCCACCGGGAACGCTGCGCTATATCGTGAATGAAGCCTGGAGCAATGCGCTCGTCCCCTTTCGCGGCCGATGGGATGTTTACCACTCGACCCTGTACCTGCGGATGCCGGCGGTGCGGGCGCGGAGGATCGTCGCTACCCATCATGAATGCACGCATGAGCGCTTTCCCGAACTCTTTCCGGACGCGGGAAAAATCATTGCCGCAAGGAAGCGCCTCTTTCCCCAGGCCGACGCCGTCATTTGCGTATCCGAAGCCACCCGCCAGGACTTGTTGCGCTTCTATAACCTGGATGCGAAGAAGATACGCGTGATCCATCATGGACTGACGCCGCTTCCGCGCAGTGCCCCGGCCGCAGCCGCGCTGCGGAAGCTGGTGCGGCGCGACTACATTCTTTATGTTGGAATGCGGCCGGCCTTCAAGAACTTTGATGGTCTCCTACAGGCCTTTCACGACAGCGGATTGCGTGACTCACTGGACTTGCTGGTGCTGGGCGGCAAGCCCCTGACGGCAGAGGAAAAAAAGCGCATTGCCAGCCTGGGCATCGCGGATTGCGTTATCAGCTTGCCCGACGTCTCCGACGAACTGCTGGGAGAGGCGTATGCGGGAGCCAAGCTCTTCGTGTATCCGTCGTTCAACGAAGGCTTCGGTTTTCCTCCCCTGGAAGCGATGTCGCTCGGCTGCCCCGCGCTGGCCAGTCGCATCCCGGCGATCCTGGAAGTCTGCCATGAGGCTCCGTTCTACTTCGATCCCCACGACCAGGGTTCCTTCCACCGCGAACTGCTGCGTGCCATCAATGACGACCGAGCGCGGCAGATCGCGGTCGAACGGGGAAAGCAAATCGCGGCCCAGTATCACTGGGGCCGCTGCGGGGAGCAAACCCTTGCCTTGTACCGGGAATTGCCGTGAACTCGAGATCCCAAGGAATGCAGTCGGTACCGCGACCAACCTGTTATCTCTGCCACGCGCCTGGAACCATCCTTTACCAGGGATTGCCGGACCGGCTATTTGCCGCCGCCGGTAGCTGGAACATACGGAGATGCCCGGACCCTGATTGCGGTCTTTTGTGGCTCGACCCGCTCCCCACCGACCTGAGTGAGGCTTATGAAGCCTATTACACGCATCAGGACTCGCTCAAACATGCCGGCAGGAACGGAAGTCTTGCGGCCCGCCTGCGCTGGTTTGTGAAGTTCGGAGAGTTTCCCGGAAATCATCCTCATGGAAATGCAGCAAGCCTGGTCTCGAACTGCTTAGGCGGAGTTACCGGCTTCGCATTTCCCCGGCTCGTTTCCAGCTTGCCGGCGCAGGCGTCGGGCAAAGTTCTGGATGTCGGCTGTGGCGACGGTGACCTCGTGCTGGCAATGCAAAACCGCGGCTGGCAGGCCCAAGGCCTTGATCCCGATCCAGCCGCGGTTCAATTTGCCCGGCAACGCGGGGCGGAGGTTTGTCTGGGGGCGTTGAGCGACCAGAGATATGACTCCGACAGCTTCGACGGCATCGTGATGAACCATGCCATTGAGCACGTGCTCGATCCCGTCGCCTGCGTGCGTGAGTGTCATCGGATTCTGCGGCCGGGAGGCCGTCTTATCCTGGCAACCCCCAACATCGAGAGCTGCTTTCACCAGAAATTCGGGCAGCATTGGCTGCATCTCGATCCCCCCCGGCATTTGCATCTTTTCCGCGCCCAGACCCTGGCGGAGGTGGTCAGGCGGGCGGGGTTCCCGATCGCGAACACCTTTACGGTTTTGGGAGCACCCTTCGCCTACCGGGCAAGTCAGCAGATTCGTTGCTCTGGCAAGTTCCGTCCCGGTGGTGCATCCTTAAAGGTGAAGTTTCAGGAAGCAGCCGCAATGTTGACGGAACTTCTTATGATAAAGTCCGGGCGGAATGGGGGAGAGGAACTGAGGCTGATCGCCGAGAAGTGAGAAGATGCACCCGGCACAAAGTCCAAAGGAACGCGCCATGATTGCACCGGCTCTCGATCTGACCGTAATTATCTCGAGCTATAACACTCGCGTGCTGTTGCGAAACTGTCTACAGTCGATCTATCGGTACACCCAGGGCATCAGCTTCGAGATCATTTGCGTGGATGACAATTCCAGCGACGGCAGCGCCGACATGGTCAGCGAGATCTTTCCTCAGGTAATCCTGTTCAGAAATCAAGTCAACCAGCTTTATGCCAGGAATCAGAATCGCGGCATGGGCGCGTCGCGCGCGCGCTATGCCTGTCTGCTGGACAGTGACACCCTGCTCAAAGGCAACGCTTTCAAGGCGCTGGTCGAATTTATGGATGAGCACCCGGAGGCGGCGGTGTGCGCTCCCAAGCTGCTGAACCTCGATGGCACGGTGCAGCATTGCGTGCGCGGCTTTCCCGGCGCGGGAGTGTTCTTGCTCCAGGCCGTCAACTGGCACAAACTATTTCCCCGCAGCGCTTTGATGAACCGCTATTACAACACCGATTTCGACTACTCCAAAGCCCAGGCGGTGGATAGCATTGGAACTTCGGCCTACGTGATTCGCCGCGCCACCTGGGAAAACGCGGGCATGCTGGACGAACGCTTTCGCCTGGCCCTGGTCGACCTGGCTTATAACTACCGCCTGCGGCAAAAGGGCTACAAGGTCTACTACACGCCTTGCGCCGAAGTCATCCATCTGGGCAGTCAGAGTATCAACCAGGACCCTCGGGCCTCGCTGCGCGATCAAAGGCGGGCGCTGATTGCGTTCAGCGAGGGGTATGACTATTTCGGCAAGAGTGCGGTGACCAAAGCCGTGGTCCGGGCTGCCGTAAGGCTTCGTTATTGCATCAAAGTGCTGGAATATCGTTTCAGCTCCGACAAGCGCGTCATCAAAGGTCCAGGAGCGCCCAGCCGCGAACAGGCGGCGCGCGCCGCTTTACTGCGCAACTCGGAATAAACTATGGGGCGAGCAGTTTTTTACGCAAGAGCATTTCGCCGGATAGACTTGCTTCACGCTGGTTTTGCCGGCAGAGCGTGTAATCCCGGCCCGGCCTGCTCCCGCTGGGCTCACGAGCGACGGATAGGGGAGATCGTATGAGCCGCCCGGTGCGATTGCTGCTGTATAAGCCCATCGTAATGATTTGCGATGTGGCCCTGGTCAACGCGGGTTTCCTGATCGCCTTCTTCCTGCGCCGCAATCACTTGCTTACCCCCCACGCTAATATTTCCTCCTACCTGAATCTGGCTGCCCTGGTGTCGTTGACCACGCTGGTGATTTTTCAGCTGCTCGACCTCTACCGCGACTGGCTGCGGCGTTCCCTGCGGCATGTCCTCTACTCCGTCATCATCGCCGTGGGCATGACCTTGCTGACCACCATGGGTCTGGGATTCTGGGCCCGCCAGTTTGCCTTTCCCCGCAGCGTTCTGGTGCTTGCGGCTTTCATCCAGGTGGGCTTGCTGTGCAGTTACCGGGTGGAGATGCGGCGCTTGTACCGGCGCTGGTTCGGCAATCGCCGGACGATTGTCATTGGGGAACGCGAGGACGATGCCTCCCTGGTCATGCAGAAGTTCGAGGAACACGATGTCGGGCTCTATCGCATGCAGGGATATCTGCTGCGCCGGGACTTGCGGCCGCCCTACACCGAACTGGACCATGCCGAGACCATCGTATTGAGCCAGAGTCTGGAGCAGAAGGAAGATATCATTCTGCATTGTTTCCGCTGTAAGAAAGAGGTGTTGGCGGTCCCCAATCTGGCGGAGTTGACGCTGTTTGGAGCCGAGGCCCGCGAAGTCGACGATCTGCTGATTCTGGGCATCCAGCCGCACCGCTTGAATCCTGCCGAGGAGTTGCTGAAACGGACCCTTGATCTGGTGGCGTCCTCGGCGTTGTTGCTGTTAAGCAGCCCCGTACTTGCGCTCGTGGCCATCGTAATCCGGGCGACCTCGGCCGGACCCGTGCTCTACCGGCAGGAGCGCATCGGACGAGCCGACACGCCATTCCATGTTCTGAAGTTTCGCACCATGAGCGTGGATGCCGAGAAACATAGCGGTCCGGTGCTGGCTTCCGAACACGATCCCCGGATTACAGAAATCGGGCGCCTGCTTCGCGCCCTGCGGATTGACGAGTTGCCGCAGCTGCTGAATGTAATTAAGGGAGAGATGAGTCTGGTGGGACCTCGTCCGGAGCGCCCCTACTTCGTGCACCGCTTTGAGAAGAAGGTGCCTGCCTATGGATTGCGTCATGCCGTGAAGCCTGGCATCACCGGGCTGGCTCAGGTCATGGGACGCTACGGCACCACCGTCGAAAGCAAACTCCACTTTGACCTGCTGTACATCTATAACTACTCCTTGCTGCTCGACATGAAGATACTGTTTCAGACCATCCGGGTGGTGCTGGAGGGCGATCAGGCAACCGGCCTGAAGATGAGGGCCCCGTCGAGTGTTGCCCGGGCGGCAGCAGCAGGAGTCGGTAGTATCAAGGACATTGCCGAACCGAGCAGTTCTCACACCGATTGACCGGTCTCGCCGGCAATGTCGCGGCTCTCTCCCGGCTAAGCTGAGTGTTTTCGCCAATAGGGTTGCAATACCCGCCGCCGTAGCGCGCGCCAGGCCCGGACAAAGGGCCGCGACAGGAGCCAAAGCAGCGATCCGTCAGCCCGCAGCCTTCGCAGGCCTGCCCAGGCCGTTTGCCGTCGCCGCAGCTCTTCCAACGCCAGCGCAGTGGAGTAGGTCATGCGGCGGTAGGTTGCGATGCGAGGATCCAGGCAAGCGGCCCACTGCTTGATGATCGACAGCGGTTCGGCATGAAGCCGGAGGCGGTGCTGGTGCGACGCCGACATGCTGCCGGGATGAATACGGTAGCGGCAGACGACTTGTTGCACTGCACGCGCCGGATAACGGCGGGCGATCGCAATATAGAGATAATAGTCGGGAACCACTTGAATGCTGTCCGGGATCCCTCCCACCTCGGCGACCGCCGAACGGCGCAGTACGGCTGAGCTCATGGCGATGAAACAAGCGTCGTGAAAAAGCGTGGCGAAGATGTCGCCTTCCGGAAGGGGCTCGAATTCATGAGCGTAATCATAGTCGCGCAGGTCTGGGTGCCGGGAATCGAATAATACGGTGCGGCCATAGATAATGCCGGTCCCGTCCTGGGCGAGCGCCACCTGTTCTTCCAGCTTGCGCGGCAGCCAGATGTCGTCCTGATCGAGGAAGGCGAGCCATTCTCCCCTGGCTTGCTGGATCGCCCGGGAGCGGGCTTCGCCCAAGGGCGTCTCATCAGGCGACAGGAAATAACGGATCCTGGGGTCGCGGTACTGGCCGATAATCTTCGCACTGTCATCGCTGGAGCGGTCATCCCAGGCAATGAGCTCCCAGTCCGCAAAGCTCTGCGCCAGCACGCTGTCCAGGGCTTCGCGCAGAAATGCGGCGCCATTGCGAACGTTCATGATGATGCTGACCAGGGGCATGAGGGTGCCGTCTTGCTGCATCGATCCTACACGCGTGACCGGCGGCTCAAGGTTTTCGCCAGTACGGCTGCCGGACATGGCGGCGGACGAGGTGAAACACAAACCCGAATGGCCGCGCCAGTTGCGATCCTGCCGAGCCTTCGGTCAAGAGCCGCGCCAGGCCCTGGGGCAACGTCGCGCGGCTCCGCATCTCTTCCAGGGCAATCGCGGTCAAGTGCCGCTTGCGGCAGCGTGCGACGGTGCGGGGATCAAGCTGGTCAGCCCAGCGGTCGATGAACCCTAGGACCTCCCGGTTCATATCGAGTGCCACAACGTGGGACATGCTGCCGGAGTGCTCGCGATAGCGGCAAACTACTTCCTGTACCGCCCGCGCGCGATACTGGCGGGCCACGGCAACGTAGAGATAATAGTCGGGAATAATGCGAACTTCGTCGGGTATGCCCCCGGTGCTCTCGATGGCCGAGCGCCGGAACATGGCCGAACTCATGGCGATGAAACAGGATTGGGTAAACAGTTGGGCGAAAATGTCGCCTTCCGGCAAGGGCTGGTACTCGTGGGCCTGGTCATAATCGCGCTCCCGCCCGCTGGGATAAAACCTGACCGTCCGCCCATAGATAAGAGCCGTGTCGCGGTCGGCGAGGGCCAACTGTTTTTCCAGTTTTCCCGGCAGCCAGAGGTCGTCCTGATCGAGAAAGGCAACCCACTCCGCCTTGGCCTGAAGCAGGGCGTCGCGTCGCGCCTTTCCTAAAGGCGCATCGTCCGCAGAAAGGAAGTAGTGGATTCTGGCATCACGATATGCGGAGACAACCGTTGCGCTGGCGTCCGTAGAGCGGTCGTCCCAGACGATGAGTTCCCAGTCTTTCCAGGTTTGCGCCAGGACGCTGTCGATGGCTTCCCGCAAGGTTAGCGCCCCATTGCGAACATTCATGATGATGCTGACCTGAGGCATAGGTTAGGGCGGGCAGCCCAGTTTACGGGAGGTTCCAGACCTGGTACGAGGACACGAGTACACAGTAGAACAGAAGTTGCCAAAACGCCGCCGCCAGAGAGGTCACGCCGCAGACCAGCAGAAAGCGGTCAGCTCTCCCGATCGTCGCCGGCGGGCCGATGAGGAGCGCGGCGCGGATGGTTCCGGCAAGGGCCGCCAGAGCGAACATCGCCACCGCCAGTCCGAAGCGCGACCGGGGAGACGACTTGAGCGGTACCCTGACGCCGGGGGCCGATCGCCGGTACCACAGCACGACCCAGAGGGCGAGCGCGAGCATTCCTACGATCGTACTGCTGTATTGCAGGGCGGCGGAAACCTGGAGGCGATGGTGAAAGAAAGGAACGTGTACGAAGCCTCGCAGCCACACAAATTGCCGCCATGGCCAGGTGTAGGCGTGGGTAAACGAGTCCCATACCACATGGCTCAGGATGCCCAGCGAAATGGAGCCCAGGATCGCCAGAAAGCGGGAAACGCCGCCGAATCTAAAAGCGCCGGTTTGGCTGCGCAGTCGCTGTTGCACCGCGGCCGGCAAAAGCCCAATCACGGGCCGCTTGATGATGTTATGAAACAGCCACAGGGCGACGAGCGAAGCGGGTATGGTGAACTCGATGAGTCCGGGAAACTGATGCCCCAGGCCGCGGTACTCGGTGTTACCGATGATGTAGGGAAAGTCCGGAGCCATGCTGCCGACGATAAAGGCAGACGAAATCAGATTGAGTTTTCGCAAAGGCAAAACCGCGGCAGCGTGAGAAACCGTGAAAGGCATCCGGGTGACTTAAGAACCGACAAACTCCACTTCCTCAAGTATAGCCGAGTGGCGGTCCTGCGCCCCCGGCGGGCATGCTCCACAAAATCAATTACAATCAGCAGACACTACGACTCATGACTGGCCCCAGAAACCTATGAAACGTGTTCCGCTGGCTGGTGGACCTTCCATTTCCTTGCCAGAGTACGATCGTCCCGCAATTGCCGGCGGGACCCCGGTGCGTACCCGTGCGGCCCGGCTGGTGTTCGGGGCGCCGGTGCTCGGCGACGCCGAGATCGCCTTGGTGGTGGAGTGTCTGCGCAGCCGCTGGATCGGCCTAGGTCCTAGAGTCGAACAGTTGGAGCAGGAGTTCGCTCGCTATAAAGGCGCGCCCTATGCAGCGGCGGTAAGCAGCGGAACCGCCGCCATACATCTGGCTCTGGTCGCGCTGGGCATTGGGGCCGGCGACGAAGTAATCGCGCCGGCTATGACTTTCTGCTCCACGATTCACTCGATCGTGCACGCCGGTGCACAACCCGTGCTGGTCGACTGCGCTCCCGGCACTTTCAATGTCGATCCCGGCCTTATCGAGCAGGAAATCACGGCCCGTACCAAGGCGCTTCTGGTGGTGCACATGTGCGGCCGCTGCTGCGATATGGACCCGATCCTGGAGATTGCCAGGCGCCATGACTTGCGGGTCATCGAGGATTGTGCCCATGCCATCGAGTCCAGCTATCACCGCCAGCCTGCCGGCCTGATGGGCGACGCCGGATGCTTCAGTTTTTATCCCACCAAGAATGTGGCTACCTGTGACGGCGGTATGGTGATCACCCGCGACCCCGAGCTACAGGAGCGCATCAAAGTGCTCTCGCTGCACGGCATGACGGCCGATGCATGGAGCCGGTTCGTCGGCGGCCCCAGCGGCTACGAAGTCGTCGCCGCCGGATTCAAGTACAACATGACCGACCTGGCCGCGGCCCTGGCGCTGCCGCAACTGGGTAAGATCGAAGAACACTGGAAGCGGCGCGAGCAAATCTGGCAAGCCTACAATGAGCGGCTCAGCGGAATGCCTCTGCTTTTGCCGCCGCCGCCCGAGCCCGATACCCGTCATGCCTGTCATCTGTACACGCCGCTGCTCGCGCTGGAGGCGATTGGCGTGGCGCGAGAGAAAATAATTGCCGCGCTTGCCGCCGAAAACATCGGCGTCGGCATCCATTACGTTCCCGTTCATCAGCAGCCGTATTATCGCGAGCGCTTCGGATTTGCGGATTCTGATTTTCCCCATGCGACCTTCGTCGGGGAGCGCACGATTTCGCTACCGCTGTCGCCCGCCATGTCGGAGCAGGATGTGGAAGACGTGGCGGCGGCTTTAGCCCGTATTTTTCGCTACTACAAAGCTGGGGCATGAGTTGGAGCCCAGGCTGCACCACGCTGTTTAACTTCCGGGGACGCGTTTGAAGAACCGTCTACTCCTGGCGATTTTCTTTTGCGGTTGGGCTGCGCTCGCCGCATCTGCCCAGCAGAATCCGCCCCCGCCGGCTGCGTCCGCACCATCCCAACCTGCCTCGACTCCGCCTCCTGCCACCGTTCCTCATCCCAACGAGAGCAAGTTCCTCATCCATCTGGCGGAAGACCAGAAGGACATCTGGACCAGTCCATTTCACCTGAATCCCGCTGATGCCACGTGGCTGGTTCCGATGGGGGGTATCGCCACGGGCCTGTTTGTCACCGACCCGCAAAGCTCGTACGCCATGCGTCTGGACAACCAGCACGCGCTGAATCTTGCCGCCAACGCAGGCTTGGCTACTGCCGGCGGATTGACGGGAGCGGCATATATCTGGGGGCATATCGCTCATAATGAGCGGGCGCGCGAGACCGGGGTGCTGGCCACGGAAGCCATGATCAATGCCCTGGGCGTCGATTATGCCCTCAAAGGCATTACCGGCAGAGAGCAGCCGTTTCCTTCGAACTTTCAGAATATTTTCTTTCACGGCGGCACCTCGTTTCCGTCAGACCATGCGGCCGTAACCTGGGCGTTCGCGTCCGTGGTTGCGCAGGAGTATCCGCACCTCGTGCCTGAACTGGGCGCTTATGGCCTTGCCCTCGGAGTCAGCCTGGCACGGGCTGCCGCCGACCAGCACTTCCTCTCCGATGTCTTCATCGGAGGACTGATGGGCTACCAGATTGGGCGGCATGTTTATAAAACGCGGCACAATCCCGAGATCGACGACGATTTGAAGATCGTGGCCGAGCAGACCTCGGCGCCCCGACCTACAAATTTCGCCAGCGTTTACGTTCCCCTGGACAGCTGGACTTATCAGGCTCTGGAACGCCTGATCGGCAGCGCCTATATCGATACCGCGTATGTGGGGCTGCGGCCCTGGACGCGTATGGCGTGCGCCCAGATGCTGATCGCGATGAATGCGAAGGTGGAGTACCACACCGACATCCCATCGGAAATCTGGAAGCTGAAGAAAGCGCTGGATGAGGAATTCGCGCCTGAGATCGAGGCGTGGGATGGACACCCGACGGAGTCGCTGCAACTGGATTCGGTGTACACCCAGGTGATGGACATCGCGGGGACGCCGGTGAACGACAGCTATCACTTCGGGCAAAGCTTGATCAACGACTACGGCCGACCCTACTGGCAGGGTGTCAACAACATTACCGGATTCAGCGCCAGCGCCAACCATGGCCGCTTTGCCTTTTACGTCGATGGAGAGTATCAGCACGCACCTACTATTCCCGCCTATCCGCTCTCCGTCCGCCAGGTAATTGCGAATGTCGACGAGAACCCTTTGCAGCCGCCAACGGCGATTTCCGCCAACCAGTTCACCCTCCTCAATACCTACGCTCTGGCCAAATATGCTGGTCTGGATTTCTCTGTGGGCAGGCAAAGCATGTGGTGGGGTCCGGGAGAAAGCGGCGCTTTGCTGATGAGCAACAACGCGGCCCCATTCTGGATGCTGCAAATCAACCGCACGATACCGATGAATATCCCGTTGTTATCCAGGTTGCTGGGGCCATTCGAGTTCAGCAACTTCTTTGGCGCTCCGGCCGGCCAGGAGTTTCCTCCCAACCCCTATATGTTTGGACAGAAGGCCAGCTTCAAGCCGACCGAGAACCTGGAATTCGGATTTACCCGGGATGATGTATTCGGTGGAGAAGGCCACGTTCCCGTAACCTTCGGCTCGTTCTGGAATGCGTTTACCAGTCTCAACGACGTTACGCCGGCGGTGAAGTTTTCGCGCAACGATCCCGGCGCTCGCCACGCCAGCTTCGATTTCTCCTATCGACTGCCTTTCGTGCGCCGCTGGCTGACGCTGTACTCCGACTCGCTGGTACATGATGATGTCAGCCCGGTGAGTGCGCCCCGGCGTTCGGCCATCAATCCTGGCATCTATCTCACCCATGTTCCAGGCGTTCCCAAGCTCGACTTCCGCGCGGAGGCGGTTTATACCGATCCGCCCACCATCGACAGCATGGGCGGACATTTCATCTATTGGGAAGTGGTGTATCACGATGTCTACCTTGATAACCGATTTCTGATGGGAAACTGGATAGGCCGCGAGGGCAAAGGTTATCAGGCATGGAGCACCTACCATCTGACTCCACAGAGCAGCATTCAGTTTGCAGTAAGGAATAGCAAGATTGCCAACGATTTCATTCCCGGCGGCAGCACGCAATGGGACTGGAGCGTCTCAGGCATGTTGTGGGTGCGCAAAGATCTGGAAATCCAGCCTCTGCTTCAGTATGAAACGTGGTGGGTCCCGGTGCTGGCGTCTACCCGGCAAACCGATTTCACCAGCTCAGTCCAACTCACCTGGTGGCCGAGCATGGCCGGTATACGTCGAGCGGCGCACTGAGGACTGGGTTTCTGGAGTTGCAGGCCAGCCGCAGCGATGAATTCTCTGATTGTGTTCCAGGTCCCGCTATGACATTCTTTGGCTGCTCAAGTTGAACCAGCTAGCCGGGCTCAGCCGATAGCGAGTGGGCCAATTCTACTGGGAGAAATCCATGCCTCGAAAGTCGTCGAAACATCTACCGTCCCTTGAACTTCACGTCCCCACCATCGCCTGCTTCAGCAAAGCTGAGACCCCGATGGGAGTGGAGTTCGATGCCCTCATAGCCGCCATGCAGAAATTCGTGGATGAGCATTTTGCGCCGGTCTGGGGTACGCCGGCAAAACTGGTAAAGTCCAAAGGTTTTCTGAAAGGCGCCTGGGCGATGGCGTTTTTGGACAAGACGCGCGACGCGTCCATGGAGGGCTATCATGACGTAACTCCCGAGGGCCTGCCAATGTCCAAGGTCTTCGTCAAGAACATCCTGGAGCAAAAGGACAAGGTTAGTGTTGCTGCCTCACATGAGTTGGCGGAGATGCTGGTCGATCCCAACGCGAATCTCTACTCTACGGGTCCCAAGAAGAACCATCTGTATGACTATGAGGTAGCAGACCCGGTGGAGGAGTTGTTTTTCGAGGTTGATGGCATCGCCATGACCAACTTCGTGTATCCGGCTTATTTCGAGAGCTTCCACAAGAAGGGATCCACTCGTTTCGACCACATGGGATCGCTTGACCGGCCATTCCAAATGCACCTGGGCGGCTACCAGAGCTACTTCGTCAACGGCAAAGAGAAAACGGAGTGGGGTTCGAAACCCAAGAAAGCCCGCTTCAAGAAAGAAGACCGGCGTGGACATCGCAGCAGCTTTCGCCATAAGACGAAGAGAAAGAAGTCTACCGCCGCGTAGGGCTGAAGAGCCCGCGTGAGAACCGTGTCGCCGCTCCGCGGCTCAGGTTCAAATTCCCACTTGACCCGGCGCTTACGCGCCGGGCTAACATCATTCCGCCGCTGCGCGGCTAGATTGCACCCACTTTCAAAGCCTCGCGTTCGACCGCAATTTGATAAGTCGAGTGCTCACGCACTCACTGAAGGTCGTCCCTTTTCGAGCCATTACGCGTAGAGTTTGGCGTGAAGGGTATGCTTTTCCGCGAGCGGTGAAACAGCAGATCCCTCGCTACGCTCGTGATGACAATTCCTGAATTGTGATGACAGTTCAAATAGGTCTGCCATCAGATTCTGTAGGAGTCATCCTTCCAAAGCATCTCGCGGTGGAATTACCGCAGCTTTGCGTATTCTGCGTGGGCTTGTTTGAGGATGGCAACGCCGGGGTCGGCATCTTTCCACAGCGCGAGGAAATCGCGATAGACGGTGCGGGCCTTGTCGCGGGCCGCGGGGTCTTTATCGGCGTCGAGGGCGTATGCGCGAGCTAAGCCAAGCCGAGCCAGGGCGGCCCATGGAAAGTTCACCACCAGGCCGGGGTGGTCAATGAATTTCTGGAACTCCGCGGCTGCGGCCTTGCCATCGTGAAGCTGGAGGTAGGCTTCTCCCCGCACATACGCGGGACACAGAAATATCGTTACTTGCGTGATCTCGCCGAGCTCGACCGTGGTCGCTACCTGTAAGGTATCGATGGCGCGACTGGGGTCGTTGCGCTGTAGCGCATTGGCAGCTCGAATGGTGGGCAGCCAATAGCGCTGGATTAAGGTGTCCAGCGGGAACCCCTTGTCGAGTTCCGCCGCCAGCTTCTCCGCCCCCGCCTCATCGCCGGCGCGCGCCAGGGCCAGGGCCGCAATCGCTCGCACGTCGCGGTTGGGCGCCAGCTTTGCCGCGGCGGTGGCATCGCTGCGAGCCTGCTCGCGGTCGCCGGCTTCTACCTCACGAAGCGCCGCCGTGGCTTGGTACAGGGCCGCCTGCTCTTTGGCATCGTTGTGCTGGGCTACGTCCATCGCCCGCTGCGACAGGGCGCGCGCCAGCTTCATCTGTCCATACCAGCCTGCGGTGTCCGCCTGATAAGCCAAGACCAGATCTTCGGCGCCGGGCTTGTCAATGGCGGCGGCCGCCAGTTGCGCCATCTGGGCCTGGTCATCTTTCAGAAAAGCCAACTGGTAGCGATTTGCTATAAGGTACTCACTTTCCAGCTTGCGTTCCGCAGCCTGCTTGTACACCGCCTCCGCATCGTTCAGGCGATTGACGCTGGCATAATCGCTGCCCAGGTTGAGATAGTTGTTCTCGTCGTTCGGCTCCAGGCGCAGCGCCTCTTGCGATTCCTGCAAAGCCTTTTCCCAGCTTCCCAGGCTGCCGTAGATGTCACCCAGATTCGTACACGGCAAATAGTCCCGGGGGTAGGTCTGCTGCCAAAGGCGATAGATCTCAATGGCCTTCTCCAACTCCCCGGTGGTGTAGGTGTAATACACAGCTTCAATGGAGAAGCGCTCCCTTTCACTCACCTTCGCCCGAAGTTCATAAGCCTTGCGCGAATTCTCCCCGGCCCGTCCCAACTCGCCGAGGTTGCCATACACAACCGACAGGGAGCGGTACGCAATGGCGAAATTGGGGTCCAGTTCCACCGCCTGCTTGTAGAACGGCAGCGCCGCTGCATCCCCTTTCGCAGCGCGGGTCTTACTTCCCAGACTGTAAGCTTGCAGAGCTGGCAACGAGGGCGTCGTCGCTTCCTCCACCGGGGTCGCGTACTTCTGCACTGAGCTGAGCGACTCGCCCAGCTTCGCTCGCAAGCTGACCGCAGCGCGGTCCAAAGCCTTCAATACCGCTTCCTTGCTCGTCGCCTGCTCTTGCGCCTCCGCCAGCACGTCCCCGGTGTTGCAGTCCACCGCTTTCAAGCCGACGACATACTGACTGCCGAGGGCGGCAATTGAGCCGCTCAGCATGGCTTTGCTTCCGGTGCGCTGGCAGATTTCGCGGGTGATCTCCGGCGTCAGCCGGTCCCCGGTGAAACGCCCCATCATCTTCAACGTCTCATTCACCCGGCGCTCGGAAACCAGGTCGAGAAAAGGTGATTGCTCAAGTTGAACGGATAGCCCCTGCTTCAAAGTGTCGTCGAAGACGCTGTCGCCCGTCGTGTTCACGAAATCGGAAAGGACAATGCTGTCTTTGTCGGTCAGCGGTTTGCTTGGATGGGGGCGGTAATAAAGCCAGCCCGCAACCAGTAGCGCGACCAGGAGAACGGGAAGCACGAACTTCCAGAGCTGGCTGAGGTAGGCCGGCCGCGAAGTTGGCGGCTGGGCCGCGACCGCGGTCACCGTGGAACTGAGACCGCTGTCCATGTCCCGTTTCAGTCGTTGCAGATCGGTCCGCATTTCCGCAGCGTGCTGGTAACGCAATTCGCGGTCCTTCTCCAGTGCCTTAGCGATGATCCGTTCCAGTTCCACCGGCACATCGGGATTGAACCGGATAGCGGCGGCGGGCAGGGCATCCAAAATGGCTTTAGAGATGACTCCCGAACTTTCTCCTCTAAAGGGCGGGATACCGGTGGCCATTTCGTACAGGACCACCCCGAATGAGAACAAGTCGCTGCGGTTATCGAGTTCTCGAGTGCGGACCTGCTCGGGCGACATATAGGCCACGGTGCCGACGGCAAAGCCGGGGCTGGTGAGATGTTGTTCGAGGGTGATGGTGGCCGAGAGTTCCGTTGAGGTCGCGTGCTGACTGGACGAACCGGCGGTTGGGGTGACCTTGGCCAGCCCGAAATCCAGGACTTTGGCGTGGCCACGCTTGGTGACAAAGATGTTGGCCGGCTTGATGTCGCGGTGCAAGATGCCTTCGCTGTGCGCGGCTTCGAGGGCGTCGGCAACATCGATGGCGATGCGGAGCAGGTCTGCCATTTCCAGGGGGCGTCCGCCAATGCGCTGCTTCAGCGTCACGCCGTCGAGGAACTCCATGACCATGAAAACGCGGCCATCCTGCTCGCCGATGTCGTAAATGGTGCAGATGTTGGGATGGTTCAGCGCCGAGGCGGCGCGGGCCTCGCGGCGGAAGCGTTCCAGCGCCTGCGGGTCGCGGGCTACATCGTCGGGAAGAAACTTGAGGGCAACGAAGCGGCCCAGGCGGGAGTCCTCGGCCTTGTAGACCACACCCATTCCACCGCCGCCGATTTCCTCGACGATGCGGTAGTGAGAGATCACCTTGTCAATCATTCGGATTTGTGACCTTAAGGTCACCTCATCTTAGGGATACGCTATTCGCACGTCAATCGACTAGCTCCCTGCGCCGGGAATCCAGCCGCTAGCGAGTTTCTGAAGGGTGGCCGGATCCGTGTGCCGAGGCAGTTCCATACCCGTTCGAGCGTCGGTTAAGCCTATGCCGTAATCGTCCAGTTCGTACTACCGCCTGGCGACAACTGCGCTTCCCTCGGCCAGCAATCTGGCTTGACCATCAAACCGCGCCGCTTCCTCGGCGGATTCGCTTGCTTGCGTGCTATTCCACTGAATGCTTCGGTTCATCAGGAGCAGCAACCGTCGAATGCCATGGTTCGTTCTTCCGCCCCTAACTCCTTCCCGGCGAAGTGAAGGTCAGTTGCGTTGCAACAGAATGGTACAGGGTGTGTCGCCGGCCGGACACCAGGAGTTGGCCGAATGGTAGTTAGCCTTTTCCGCATGCACCTGAACTTGCTGGCCATCCGCGGCATGCGCCGGAAGGGAAAAGTTGCCTGATGCCTTGGTGAGCTGCGCTTCGGTATCGTAGCCGATGACGCTCACCGTAGCGCCGGCAATAGCAGTCTGGGTGTCGTCTTCCACAATGCCAATGACCTTCGCGGTGCGCGGATTCTCCAACTGCACGGTCACGCTGGGATTGCGGTCGTCCGCCAACTGAAGCGGAGTCTGTCCTTGGAGAAAGGCTGCATCCCTGGAAGCGTAGAAGGTCACCTTGCCATCAAGGGGCTTGGTATCCTTGGCAATGACAAAGAGCCATCCGCCTTCCACCTTCATCGGTTCTCCACCGATGGAAGACCAAACTTTGACGTCGCTGGTGGGGGTCTGGTGCTGATCGATGACCATGACCCGGACGCGATAGGACTCACTGCCGGTATTGGACGTGGCCCGTGAGATGGCGGTGCCGTAGCCGATGACGCCGCCCAGTATGGCCAGGTACATAACGGCCTTTATTTTTGCGTCTGCATCCTTGAAGAAGAAATAGCCAAGGACCCCGAGCATAAGAATCATCAGGGCCAGGATACCCAAAGGACTTTTCGAGGCAGTCTGGATGATTCCGGTCCAGTCGGTGGGCATGGGACCAACCCCCTGCTGCACAATGACGGTCGGCACCACTACGTCCTCCCAGGTAAGCTTGGCAAGACCGGAGGTTCTTCCGTCCGGCGTGCGATCTCGCGACTCCCGCTTCTAACTGAGTGAGTAGCTTGGATGGTGATGAAGTTATCGCTAGCTGCACGCAATGTCAACCGAAGCGCATCAGCCATCGGAAAGCGTATTGGGGACTAGAGACGAGCGGCGGCGACAAATCCTGCCGGCGCCAGGTTGCCTGATAATGAGGCTGGGTTCCGTTTCAGGAAGTGGTCGACGAAAATATCAACCAATTCCCACTTTTGTATTTGACTTGCCGTGATTTCGTCCTACAGTGGTGCTGAAAAGGGCCCCTGGATCGATAACCCCTCCCGGTTATCGCGCATTCGTGAGCGGGCAAAGCTGCGACGGAGAATGATCGCTCGGCCGCCAGTGCCATGCCCCCAGTTGTCGAGCCCCTTCTCGACTCCAACTGCGTTTGACCCTCGATCATCAAGCAAAGAAGGCTCCCATTTGCAAGCAAATGTGTGGTGCCGCTTTGCTAAGAGGATAAACCAATGAAAAACGCTTTCGTTCTAGTTCTTGTGGCCTGCATGCTGATGATTTCGGTCAGCACTTTTGCGGTAACAACAACGCCTACGCTGACATCGTCTGCGAGTGTGACTCCACCCGGACCGCCGCCGCCGCCCATACCGCCCACTCCGCCTCCGGCTCCGAAGAACCCTGGCCCGATTGTTTGCCACATAGCGCCCTGGGTTTGCAAATAAGAGCGCCACGTCGGCGGTCAACTCCCCTGGCAATCAGGGGAGTTTTATTTTGCTAGTAGCCTTGCGACGCGACGGCCGGAGTGGAGTTGAGAACCGCTCGACACCTTATAGCGCACAAGACGATTCAGATAACGTCCAATGCTCAGCTTGCACTCGCAGCATCAGTTGGCAGCCGTGGAGCGGTTGTGCGAGACTGAGGCTGCACCGAAGGACCGACTGACACCAGCCTGGAGCGGCAGCGAAGCGTGGACTGGCGTTAGCCTATAGCTTCTTAGTATGGTGCAGATTACCTCGAAATTTTGGGCCTGTAGCTCAGCTGGTTAGAGCAGGGGACTCATAATCCCTTGGTCGGGGGTTCGAATCCCTCCGGGCCCACCAACTCATTGCCAACGGGCCGTCTTGGTGATTGCTGGGACCGAGGCTCACTTCGACCGCAGCAGCGACTCGATCTTCTGTTGCAGGACCGGCATCTCGGCCGCGCCTACATACTTGGCGGCGATGCGGCCATCGCGTCCAATCAGGAAAGTTACGGGCAGTCCCAGAACTCCGCCATAGGATTCTGCGAGGCTGGCGCTGCCAATCGCCACCGGGTAGTTCATCTTGAACTGCTGGTAGAAATCGTGTACCGGCTTGGCATCGTCATCCATGGAAATGCCGATGAGCTGAAGACCCTGTGGACCGTACTTGCTCTGGTAGTCGATGAACTGCGGAATCTCGCCGCGACAGGGAGTACACCAGGTGGCCCAGAAGTTAAGCAGCACAACCTTGTCGCGATAGTTGGCGAGCGAGAGCGCCTTACCATCCAAGTCCTGGAGTGAGAAAGCGGCGGCCGGCGAATCCACCGCGCCCGGCACCGCGCCTTTGGAATGCGCGTGGTGCTGCGCGCCTTCGTAAACAGCGACCGCAAACGCGATCACGACGATAATCAGAACAATTCTTCGCATCTCATTGGCCTTTGATGGTGGGATATCCCTTATCGACCCAGTCAGTTCCAAAATTGTTGGCGATGTACAACACCTTTACGTGATTGAATCCCAGCGCGTTCAGCAGGTGGTAAGCAGGGAGAACGTTGGGGCAGTGGCTCCACGGACAGCATCCACAATACAGGATGATGAGCCGGTCGTGAGGCAGAGATTTCACGCGCGCCCGCAGCTTGTCCAGTCCTGGTTTGCCGGAAGCAGCGCCGATGTATTCGGCTCCGGGAATATGGGCCTGCATATAAAGCAGCGAAGGGCCGACGCTCAGCACCAGAGGCTTCTGGCCGGTGGTCGATTGCAGCAGCGGCAGCAGCTCGTCAGGACTGATGACTTGCGGACTGCCGGGCGCCAGGTCAGAGACGCTGGATGTAGATTGAGCGCGAGCGGTGGTCGGGGAGAACAGAGCGAGCGCGAGAACGAGGATGGGTAGAGCAGAAATCTTCATGCCAAATTCATTGTAGAGTGCAGAACTTGAAAGCGCTCGTTGCTGCACGGTTTAAGAGGCTGCGCGAGAACAGTGTCGTCCCCGGGGGACTCGGCGATTTTCCCGGCTCTACCCAGCGCTCCCGCGCTGGGCTAATCAATTTCGCCCTTCGGGCTCAGATCCTGCGACGATGCTTCCGGCGATTACGACCGTAGCTGATGAGAGCGCCAGAGCCAATCTCGTTTGCCTGCTGCTCACGTACAATCTCCTGCTAGATGGAGCCAGCGGAGCGCACGACGAACCAGGAACGGACGACGGGCACAACGGCAGCGGCGCTCAAAGGGTCGGTGCTGGGGTTGATTCTCCACGATGTCTGCGAGGAGATCAGGTTGGAAGAGCTGCGCCAGATACTGGGAGCGCGGCGGGTGGAGCCTGGCTTCAAGCATTCCACGCCAGATTACGTGCGCTTTGAGAATCCACCGGTGGTTGAAGAGCTGGAGCCGGTAGTGCTGGGCAGCGGCGAGAAGCTGGTGCCGCAGGTCAAGTATTACGACTATGGCGTCATCAGCGTGTTGCTGGAATACAGCTTCGAGGCCGACTGGGATGGGTTAGTGCGGTTGGCGGCGCGCTGGGTGCCGAACCCCGAGCTGGAACGGCAGGCGCAGCAGATCATTCGCGGGCGGCTAGACAAGATTGCCCCCGCTATCGTGCGACCCTACACCGACTGGCTGAGCGAGGACTACTACATTTTTGTGTTAAGCGAGGTGGCTGGGCATCCGCAGGGAGCGGACTTGGTGGCGCAACACGCGCCGGAGATCGCGGAGATTCTGCGCGGCGAACACACGCCGTTGGCGCAAAGCATCAATGAAGACGTATTGCAGTCCAGCCTCTTCTATTATCCGCAGGATGTAGTAACGATTGGATGGAATGCGGCGCTGGTGTACGACACGCCCGCCGGTGCCCAGACCTCAATTCAGATTCTGGAGTACGCCAACTCACAGTTGCTGGAGTTTCGACACTACGACGAGTGGTTGACGCGCGAGCTGGCAGGTGTCTATGGCGCGCTCAAACATCGCGGGGGCATTCTACGGCGCTGGAAGATGCGCGGCGAGGCGCTGCGGCTGAACGGAATAACCGTCGAAATGACCGAGCTGGCCGAACGCTCGGAGACCGCAATCAAGTTTGTCAGCGACATGTATTCGGCGCGTCTGTACCGGCTGGCGGCGGCCAAGGTCGGGGTACCGGAATACAAGAACCTGGTCAACGAGAAGCTGCGAATCGCCGAAGGGCTCTATCGGTTCCTGATCGATGAATTTCACCAGAGCCGCGGCTTCGTGCTGGAGGTGATGGTGGTCATCATTCTGGTTATCGAACTGATATTCCTGTTTCGGGGCAAGGGGTAGAAGAGTTGTCAGTTGTCGGCTGCCAGTTGCGAGAAGACACAATTTCCAGGTAAGGAGGTTCGCATGGCACACTCCAGCAAAATCCTGAAGGAACGCCTCATTCGATACCGGGAGATACGGCTCAGGGTCACGGGAAGAAAATCGGGAAAAGCCATCTCGATTCCGGTGTGGTTCGTGATGGATGGTGACACGCTGTTTCTGCTGCCGGTCGCTGGCTCCGACTCGCAATGGTACAAGAACGTCCTGCATGATCCTCAAATTCGGATCTCGGCGCGCGGCGAAGAGGAGGAATTTCGCGCGACGCCGATAACCGACCCCAAGACGGTCAAGGAAGTGGTCGAGAAGTTCCGTGAGAAGTACGGGGCGGAGAATGTGAAGCAATACTATTCGAACTTCGATGCAGCAGTCCGGGTGGACGTCCAGGCCTAACCCTTTAGCGGAGAAACCGGGAAAGCGGAGACGCGGGTCGGATGATTCCTGGTCTCCCGCGCCTTCGAACACCGCGAATGAATGGGATACCCAACTGGGGTGAGCGGCCGTCGCTGAGCATCCAAACGAGCGTTCGTTAACTAGCATGAAAGTGCAGAAGACTGTTTGTTTTCAGTGGCTTGGTAGGTTACTTTGTGATATTTTGCAAATGTTCCACGTGGAACAATTGCCTCCAGGGAAAGGAAAAAGGGCACAACGACTTCGCTCTCCGGATGACAGTTTCGGCGAGGAGATTGCTGACCCGCTTTAATTAATTCCGAACGGGATCCCTCGCGGCAAACAGGTCGCGGGCGGAAAAACTGAAAAGCCAATCCCTCGTTGGTCTGAAGGCCTCTTGGTCGTGACAAACAGCAAAAGACGCATCAAAAGCAAACCCGGCTTGGTAGAGGAGTGTGTGCAAAACCCACCCTGATCGCCAACTGAGGTGACAAGGCTGGGCATGGGCTCTACGGCGCGAAGTAGCCAGAGATGTCGAGGACCAGTTGCGTCAAGGCAGCGGCGTAGGCGTCGATAGAGCCGTTGTTGGTGGGCACAATTGCCATGTTAGAGGTGATGAAGCCGTCGTAGGCGTTCAGGGTTGAGACGACGGGCTGCTGCTCGCCATCCGGCCATAGGGTGAGGAAAGGCATGGAGCCGGGCGGAACGACCGTCGCATTGAAGATGTAAGCTGCCGCGTTGGCAGGCGGAGCACAGGTGCTGCCGACGACATTCACGGTCTTCTCGCCGCTGAACGATCCGCCGCTCTGGCGAGTGTCGAGCACGCGGCAAGGCGCCATCGGATACATCGACAACCCACCCGTTCCGGGCGGAGCGAAATAGCCGTCGATATCGAGCAGCAAATTGGTGCTGTTGCTGTGGGCATAGAAAGCAGTTGCGTTTTCACTGCCCGCAGGCACGATGGCGGCGTTGGCTACGACCGTGCCGGTGTCGTCGTTCAGCGTGGAGACGGTGGGCTGGGTCTCGCCTTGGGGCCACACGGTGAGATAGTCGAGCCCTCCCGGGGAGGGAAGGACAGTGACGTTGAACGAGTAGGCCACCGCACTGCTGGGAACCGCGCAATTGGGCGGAATTGTGTAATCGCGTTCCACTCCCGCCTGAAGCATTCCTTGATCCTGATTGTCGCGAGTATCGACGATGCGGCAGGGCGTGAGCGGATAGAACTCATAGGTTTGGGCGGACGACGATGCGAAGTACCCAGCGATGTCGAGGATGACGTCGGTGGTATCGCTGACATACACGCTGACCGCGTTATTGCCGGCGGGCACGATCGCGGCATTCGCCTTGATGCGCCCGTCGGGCGAGTTCATGGTGGAGACGTAAGACTGAATCTCGCCGTCAGGCCAGATAGTGAGGTAGCCCAATCGCCCATAAGGTGAGACGGTTACGTTCAGGGAATAGGCGGCAGCCGAAACCGGGATGTTGCAGCCTCCCAGCTGCGGCACGAGAAAACTCCGCGAGGTACCGCCCTGGATGGGATTGTGGGTTTGGCGCGTGTCCACCAGACGGCAGGGCGGCACGGGAACGAATTGCAGGGGGCCGATAACCTGGAAGTCGGAGTAGGTGACCAAAGTGTTACCAGGTATCGCCGCTTTGACCGTGCCCGTGGTTGCGCCGACGGGTACGGTAGTGGTGATTTCAGAACCCGAAACGACAGTAAAGGTGGCAGGAGTGCCGTTGAACGAGACGCTCATGGCGGCGCTCAGATTTGTCCCCAGGATCGTGATGGGCGCTCCAACGCTGCCGAAGGAAGGCTGGGTTAACAGGAACGGGGGAAGGCCCTCGCCCAGCCTAAAGACGGTGCCGCATCCGCCCGGGCAGTTGGTGCTGTTCCCTCCTTTGCTGGTGGTACCGTAAAAGTATCCATCCGTGCTTTGCAGCAGTCCGCCCATTGGGGCTGAGCCGTCGGTGCTGCCGAAGGCGTGCAGGGTGGTGATGGTGCCGGTGGAATTGGTTTTGAAAACCGTGCCACAGCCGAAGACGCAGTTAGTGCTGCCGCCGCCCTGTTCGGCCGTCCCATAGAAATTGCCGTCGTCAGCTTCCAGCAGGCCTACAGGGGTGTAACCGTCCATGAAGTCGAAGGTATGGATGGTGGTAAGAGCGCCCCCGGGGGTCATTTGGTAGAGAGTGCCTTCGGTTGTGCCGTAGAAATTCCCGTCGGTCGCCTGCATAATCTGGCCGGGATTAACCGCGTCCGTACTGGTGAAGGTAAACAGCGGGATGAGAGCACCGCTGGCGGTGACTTTGAAGAACGTCCCACAGCCAAACGTACATCCGCTGCTGAGGCTGCCACCCTGAGTGGTTGTGCCGTAGAAGCTTCCGTCCGCTCCTTGCACGAGGGCGTCGCCTGGAAGGGCGCCGTCAGCACCTCCATCGGGACAATTTCCGGATGGGCAAAAGGTGTAGAGAGTGGTCAGAGTGCCACTCAGCGTGATTTTGAAGATGGTGCCACAGCCAACATGCTGTGCACATTGATTCACGGCCCCGCCCTGGAAGGTCGTGCCGTAAAGGTTTCCGTCGCGCCCTTGCACCAGCGCTGAAGTGGGGCGGAAGCCGTCGGTACAGTTGGATTGGGAACAGAAAACATAAAGCGTGGTCAGAGTTCCGCTGGGCGTGATCTTGAAGACGGTGCCACAAAGATTGGAACCGCGCGGGCAATTCGTGCCTCCGCCTTGGGAGGTTGTCCCGTAAAAGTTCCCGTCGGTAGCCAGAATGAGGGCCGAGGGGCCGTTGCCGTCATTGTCGTTGAAGCTATGCAGCGTAGTCAGCAGGCCGCCACTGGCGATCTTGAAGACCGTCCCGTAACCGTTCGCCCCGCCAACTGAGGTGGTCCCATAGAAATTGCCGTCCAAGCCTTGCGCCAGCCATCCGTTGGGACTGTTGCCGTCGGGGCAATTGGCTTGAGTGCAAAAGCTGTACATACTGGCGAAGCTTTGCGCCGGCGCAGCCACGGCCGTCGCCACGGAAAGGATGAAGAGGACGAATAAAATTCTGGATAAGCTAACTCTCTCCAACGGCAGTTCGTGTGCGGTGTTCATAGGTTCCTCCCGACAAAATCTTCGCGGTGACGGCTACAGGGGCACGGCAAGAGACACGTGCCCTTGCTGAACTGGTAGATTGGTGGCGCTGGAACACGGCGACGTTCATTGTCTGGTTGGCGCTCAACTGCCACATTCTGAATTAAGGCGAATGTTAGCATCAAATGCGTGCTGCGCTCGACCACTTTTCTCTAGCTGGTTGAAAACCATTATTAAGATGAGATGGCGATACTAGCACTTTCGTAACTTGACGCGATTGTAGGGCAGTTGAACACTGGATAGTTAGGGTAGGATCCGCCTGACTCTGGCGCTCCCGCCCTATTTGTATTTAGAGGGGAGTTGCCGGGCGCCGGTTGTCGGGTTGTCGAGAGAAAGTTTGTCAGTGATCAGATGCTCAATTGTCCAAGATGTCGAGATGCATAGAGCGAGTTTAAAAGTCTTCATGTCACAGCAGTTTGCGAGTGAAAGTTGATAATTTGGAGTAAGTCTTGTGGAGACATCTAACTCCGACGGAATCAATGTCTTGCGATAGACAATTGCAACATGAATTCCGGTGAAGGTACCTCCTCGATGGCCTCGCAATCTGCAGTTCACCGAGCGTCGGGGTTCCGTTGCACACGAAAAGTGGAGAGCGCCATGGATCTGGATCGTTTTGCCAAGGCAACGCTGGTGGTCATCGCAGTACTACTTGGGATGCTGCTGTTGCGGCCGATTGTACAGCCGGCGCCGGTGAGAGCGCAGGCGGCCGAGAGCTATCCATTTTATATTGAGCCGGGCTACACCACGATTCGCAAACCTGATGGCACTGCGCAGATGTACGGCAAGGTCGTTATCGACATGCGCAACGGCGATATCTGGGGATTTCCCACGCTGACGCAGGGACCGTATCCCGTGGACGCTGCGCAGACCAAGCCGCCGAAGTCGTCTCCCATGTACCTGGGGAAGTTTATGTTCAGCGAAGCGACGCGCTGAAAAGGCAGTGGCTAGTGGTCAGTGGCCAGATGACGCTCTCGAATGATCACGGTTCCGTATTGGGTGAGGGGAACTGGTCTAGCCACTAGCCACTGACCACTAGCCACTACTCGGCGCCAGGTCAAAGCGCTGGGCCATCATCTCGACGATCTCTTTGCCAATCTCGAGCGAGGCGGTTGCCGCCGGAGACGGCACATTGCACACATGAATCATGTTCGCGCTATGGACGAAATGGAAGTCGTCGACCAGGTTGCCGTTGGCATCGACCGCCTGCGCGCGTACTCCTGAGCCGCCCTGCGCCAGGTCCGATTCCTGAAGCTCCGGCACCATCTTCTGGAGGGCCGCGACGAACGCGGACTTCACCCACGAACGATATTGTTCCGCCAATCCCATGCGCCAATATTTTCTGGCCATCTTCCAGAAGCCGGGAAAACCCAGGGTCTGCATTGCCTCCGCCAGGTCGGGCGCCGTGCCGCTGTAGCCCTCGCGGCGAAAGGCCAACAGCGCGTTGGGGCCGGCTTCGACACTGCCGTTCACCCGTCGGGTAAAGTGCACACCAAGGAAGGGAAAGCGCGGATCGGGAACCGGATAGATCAGGGCCTTTACCAGGTGACGGCGTTCCGCGCGAACCTCGTAGTACTCGCCGCGGAAAGGAATGATCTCGAGATTGGTTTCGACCCCGGCCATGCGCGTGATGCTGTCGCTGTAAAGCCCGGCGCAGTTGATGACGTAGCGCGCGCGGAAAGTTCCGGCTGAGGTCTCGACAATGTTGCTCCTGCCGTCCTGGCGGAGACCGACAACCTTGGCGCCCAGGACGAGCTCGCCACCGGATTGCTGGATCAGCTCCGCATATTTTTGGGCGACGACGGTATAGTCCACAATGCCGGTGGAAGGCACTTGCAGGGCGCAGACACCGTCGCAGTGTGGCTCAATCTCGCGGAACTGCTCGCGCTGCAACATGCGCAGTCCGGCAACACCGTTGGCCGTGCCGCGCTGATGCAAGGCCTCCAGACGCGGAACTTCTTCTGGAGTGGTGGCAAGCACCAGCTTGCCGCATTCTTCGAATGGAATCGCCTGCTGCCGGCAGAAGCGTTTCATCGAGGCTGCTCCGGCAACGCAGTTGCGCGCCTTCAAGGAGCCGGTCTTGTAGTAGAGGCCGGAATGAATGACGCCGCTGTTGTGGCCGGTCTGATGGGCGGCGACGCGGTTCTCCTTGTCCACAACGATGATTTTCGTTTGCGGGAAGCGGCGCGTGACCTCCAACGCGGTTGCCAGCCCGACAATTCCAGCGCCGATAACAAGCAGCTCCGATGCGCGATCAGTCATGGTTCAAGTCCAGCAAAACCCGCGATTATACGGCGCCTGAGCCCCGCTCGCCATGACGCGGGTCACAGGAGCATCGTTTGCCTGAAACCTGAGACCCGCAACCGCAAATTCATTCTGAGGCGGCAGGAAGGAGTCTCCACCACTTTAGAGACTCGCATGGTTTCGACTAAGAGGGTAAACTGTTGGCCGAATGTCGCAGGGAATTGAAGTGGTAGGACGCAGCGATGTAGGACGGGTGCGCCCGTCAAACGAAGACCATTTCGGCTATGACGAGCGACTGGGAGTCTTCGTGGTGTGCGATGGCATGGGCGGACATGCTGCGGGCGAGGTTGCCAGTCAAATCGCGGTCGAGACCGTGCTCAACTTTTTCCGTGAGCGCAAACCCAGCGTGCAGGACAGTGCTTACCTGGAGGATGCGCCGCTGGGGGCGCGGTTGCTGGCCGAGGCGGTGAAGAAGGCCAACGACGCCATCCTGGCTTACGCGGAAGAGAATAAGAACACTTCCGGGATGGGCACGACGCTGGTTGCGGTCCGCTTTGCCGACGGCGTGTTCAGCATTGCCAACGTCGGCGATAGCCGCATCTATCTGTTCCGCGAAGGCCAGTTGCTTCAGTTGACGGAAGATCATTCGCTGGTAATGGAGCAAGTACGCCGAGGCATGATTACGCTAGAGCAGGCCAAGCATTCCTCGGCGCAGAACATCATCACCCGCGCCTTGGGAACGGACGAAAGCACGCTGCCCGATCTTGGAGAATTTCCCGCGCAGGGCGGCGATTTGCTGCTGCTGACCACCGACGGCGTTCTGCGCCACGTTGACGACGAAGACATCAGCAGCATCCTGCTGCAGTTGCCCTCGCTCCAGGCTGCCTGCGATACCCTCATCGACGCCGCCAACGAAGGCGGCGGAGAAGATAATTCCACCTGCGTTTTGATTCGAGTGCCCAACGGAGCGGCGTCGCAAGCCAAGCGCCCGGGCGACAAGCCTCCAGTGAGCGCTCCCTAGGAAGTGGTAGGCCGTTTTCTCGGGGAAAGGAATATAATCGCTGGTTTGGGGCCGAGTGAAAATCCCGTAAGACGAGGAGGCTGTTCGTGCGCAAGACACTCTTGATTACCCTGGTGCTGCTAGTTTCTGCAATGTGGCTGCAAGCGCAGGATTCGATGTCCAAGTCCGGCCCGACCACGATCACCGGTTGCCTGGCGACCGTAGGCAACAACTACACCCTCACCGACAGCACTGGGAAGGTCTACCAACTCTCCGATGAAGCCAATAAGCTGAGCAAACATGTCGGCCACGAGGTCAAGATAACCGGTACGCCTGGCGTACGGACCAGGGACAACAGTCAGCAGGGCATTGAATCGAGCGTAAAAGAGACACCGGTTATCAGAGTGAAGACCGTGACCCATATAGCGGCTACGTGCAGCAAGTAGGCCGGTGACAGACCCACTTCATCGCGCCGCTCGTTCTTGATGCGCAGTCTGATGCAGGGTCGGCTTCTGGTCAGAGGACTGGAGGTCGACGCCGCGTCGGTAGCGGCTGTTGACAACCCTTCAAAGCCGAGGAGCCCACGGGAGCTTTGAGCGAGAGCGGATCCCTCGGCCGCGCCCAATCGCATTGCTCCCTCGCTCCGCTTACAAAATTGCGGCGCAGCTCCGATGGCGCGGCCTGACGTTATCCGGGACGCACATCGGTCACCGCATTCCGGTAGTCCCAGGTCATCGCCGCAAGCGCGATTTCTTTATGCAGCAGGCCACAGCGCAAACATCGCTTATCGAGGACTTCACCGCCGCAGCTATCCAGGCGGTTGCTACGGTGGAGATCGTCGATCGCTCGTCCGCTGCCTTGTGCGCCGCGATCCGGCAAGCGGTCGGCGATGCCGGACGCATTCTTTACGCACCTCCCCGGGAACTTCCGGCGAGTCTGTTCAGCGAGTTCGCAGCCGATCCGCGGGTGCGAGCGAACCCCACTCCCGAGGAGATGGTGAACAGCGCTGCCGGCGTCACGGAAGCTTTCGCCGCCGTAGCCAGCACCGGTTCGGTGTGCATCGACACGAGCTTTGAGAGCACCGGGATCGTGAGCCTGATGGCGCCGTTGCAAGTCGCGGTAGTTGCTGCTGAGAGCATCGTCTCCCAGCCGCGCGATCTGTTTCGCGCCGACGTGCTTGAAGGCCGCGGACTGAAGCGCGATTTCGTGTTCGTCACCGGCCCCAGCGCCACCGCCGACATGGGTCCATTAGTGCGCGGCGTTCATGGGCCGCATAAATTGCACATTATCGTGTTGAGGTGAGCGTGGCCACTCCGGTGAATCCCGCCGACATCAATCCGCGCCAGGTAGCCAATAAGAGCGACAAGAAGGCCCTGCTGGACGCCATCCGCATGACGCTGAGCGTGCAGAGCCCGGCTGTCCGCCGCAACACCCAGACCTTCAACCGCAATCGCTACGCCGCCACTGCGCTGCTCCCCGACTACAACGAACTCAAGGACCGGGCCCGCCAGATCAAGGAAAACGCCATTGCCAATTTGCCCCAGCTGTTGCAGCAGCTGGAAGCCAGCGTACGCGCCAATGGCGGACATTTCTATATGGCGAAGACCGCGGCGGACGCCGACCAGTACATTCGCGATGTTCTGCTGCGTCACCAAGCCAAGCTGGTGGTGAAGGGCAAGAGCATCACTTCAGAAGAGACTAAGCTGAACCACGCCCTGGAAGCCGCTGGTATCACCGTCGCCGAAACCGATCTCGCCGAGTTCATTCTGCAAGTGGCCGACGAGCAGCCGTCCCACATCATTGCTCCGGCGCTGCACTACTCGCGAGAACGCATTACGGCGCTGTTCAAGCGCAAGTTCAATACCCCTCTGCCGCTCGATACTGGCGAGGAACTGACGGTATTTGCGCGCGAGAAGCTGCGCCAGCAGTTCATTGCCGCCGATGCCGGCATCTCAGGCGCGAACCTCATTGCCGCCGACAGCGGTTCGCTGATGCTGGTGGAGAGCGAAGGCAACATTCGGATGACCATGACGCTGCCGCCGTTGCACATCGCTCTCGCCGGCATCGAAAAGGTCGTACCCTCGCGCACCGACTTTGGGACATTCATCGAGCTGCTGCCGCGCAGCGGGACCGGGCAGCCGTTGACCTCGTACGTCAGCATTTTGCATCCGCCGCTGAAGGCGCCGCCGTTCGTTGCGCCTGGCAAAGCCACCAAGCCGCGCGAGTTCCACCTGGTGTTGATTGACAACGGCCGCAGCCGCATGCGCGAAGACCCGGTGCTGCACGAGGCGCTGTACTGCATCCGCTGTAGCGCCTGCATGAACTGCTGCGCCAACTTCGAAACCGTCGGCGGTCATGCCTTCGGCGGAGAAACCTACTCCGGCGGAATCGGCGGTTCCTGGGAAGCAGGCACTGGCACGCTGCTCAATGCTCGCTTCAGCGAGCTGTGCACCGGCTGCTCGCGCTGCGTGACGCAGTGTCCGGTGCGAATCGACATTCCCTGGCTCAACGAAAATCTGCGTCAGCGAATGAACTTCGAACAGCCGGCGGCAGCTGCGAAGTCGGCCTTCGGAGCTATGACGGGCAGCGCAGCGGAAGATCGCGTCGCTCCGCTGCAAAAGCAGTTCTTCGCCAACTACCATGTCATGGCTAGCGGAGCTACGCGTTTCCCGTCGCTGTCCAATGCTGTCACCGGTCTGCCTTTCGTACGTGGTCTGATGGAGAACGTCGTCGGACTTGATCGTCGCCGCAAGCTACCGTCATTTCCGGCAAGAACCTGGCAGCAGTTACATCGCGACGAACATGCGGATGTTCAGGCCGGCGCGGCCAAGTCGTCGCCTGACGTGCTCATGTTTGCCGACGTGTTCACCAATTATGGTTCGCCAGAACGAGGCATGGCCGCGATGCGGGTGTCTGCGCGAAGCCGGCATCGATAGTCGAATTGAGTCCTTCATTGCCCGACGGACGCGCCGCCATTTCGCAAGGCATGATCGCAACCGCGCGCAAACAGGCAAACGCCTTGGCGAAGACGCTGCTGCCCTATCTGGAGAAGGGAACCGTGATGTGTGTGCTGGAGCCCAGCGTGTTGGCTATGTTTCGCTCCGACTACGAGCATCTGCTGGACGCCACGACATGGGAGAAGTTCGTGCGCGCTAGCTTCGTCGAACCTCTGCAGTTGGTATGGTCCAGTTGCTAGAGAACGCGGCACAGATCTGTCGCAGGTTTTCCGCGCAGGCAAATCGCCGCACGGCCCCCGGGTTTTCTACCACTCCCACTGCCAGCAACGCAGCTGCGACACGGCCTGGCAGACTCTCGAGATTCTACGCGCTTGCGGCTTCGACGTGGTCACGTCGTCGGTGGAATGTTGCGGCATGGCCGGAAGCTTTGGCTACAAGCGGGAGTACTACGAGCTCAGCATGGCGGTTGGCGAAGACCTGTTTGCGCAGGTGCGCGCCGCCGAGCAGGACGGCCCGCGTACGCTTCTCGCCAGCGGCACTTCGTGCCATGAACAGCTCTGGGCTGGCATGGGACGTGAGGTAATGCATCCCGTGGAATTGCTGGTCAGCACGCTGGGTTAGCCTGGGTAGTGCTGGCCTTCAGGCCAGCGTTCAGGCCAGCCCGAAGTAACTGGCTTTAGCCACGGCGGTGCATCCGTACAATCCGCTACAGGAGCGCTTCTCATGACATCACGGAAAGTACCTCTGGGCCTAAAGGCCGCGTCTTTTGTTAGCCGCTGACGCGGCGCTGAAGCGCCGCACTACCCGAACCACTACCCGAGCAAGTCCTACTTCTTGACCGTTTCCTTTTCCAGCTTCTCCAACTCCTGTGCCAACTGTTCGGCCTGGTCCCGAAGCTGATGAAGGCGCTCGGCCAATGAAGATGCGTTCTTCTCGCTGGGCGCAGCAGGCATAGTTGCCGCCGGCGCAACGGTTGCCGGCAGCGGCGCAGCCGTCAGATCGGCTAACGCCTCGTCGAAAGTGTCGCGATAAATCAGCCGATCGCCCATGGCCAGCACCACCTTCTTGAGCTGCGGCATGCGCGCTTCTGTCGCCTGAATGTAGATCGACTCAAGGTAGAGGAATCCGCCGGTCACCGGCAGCGCGATGATGTTGCCGCGCAACACCCGCGAGCCCTGCTGGTTCCACAGCGTGAGGTCTTTGGAGATGTTCTGGTCCTGATCGATGCGCGATTCAATCTGCATCGGCCCGTACATCAACTGCTGCTTGGGAAGCTGGTAAAAGACCAGCTTCCCCAGTTGATCGCCATCGCAGCGACCCGCCATCCAGCCGATCAGATTGTCTTTGCCGCGCGGAGTGAATGGCAGAATCAGCAGGTACTCAGGATTCTTCTCGCCCGGCAACGTAGCCACAACGTAAGTCGGCGTTACCGGTTCCGGTTGGCCCGATTGGCTGAACAGGTCGCGCGCAATCTCCCAAATGTCCTCTTTGTTGTAGAACACCTGCGGATCGCGCATGTGAAAGATGCGATAGGCTTCGGCCTGCGTCTGAAAAAGAGCTTCGGGATAACGCGCGTGCTTGCGCAGGTCGGCGGGCATTTCGGATGCGGGCTGGAATAACTTGGGGAAAAGCTTCTCGTAAGCCTGGATGATCGGGATCGCTGGGATCGAATACATACAACGTCATCTTCCCCGTGTAGGCATCCACGGTAGCTTTCACCGCATTGCGAATGTAATTCGCGCCTTCGTCAACTCCGGCAACCGGCAAGCACCGCCGAATACGGATGGGATAGACGAAGTTGTGTAGCCATCCACCATCCATACCAGCCGGCCATCATCGGTAATCACCAGGTACGGGTCCTGGTCCCAGTGCAGGAAGCCAGCCAGGTGCGTCAAGCGCTGGCCGCCACATTGCGGTAAATCATCATGCGGCTTTCGCCGGTCAGATAGCCGGTGAAAACAATGTTGGGCTCGCCCTGGGAGATGGCGGCGGCAACCTTCATCGGAAATGAGCCAACCGGGAAATCCGCCTGTGCCTTGATAGGTCGAGTACTTGTTCTGATCGCCGGAGGGATAGTCGAACTCTTCGCGCGCAGTGTGAACAAAAACAGGATCCTGAGTTCTCTCGCCAAAGTAGATCTCCGGCCGCGAGAGCTGAAACGCCGGCGACTTGATCTCCGGAGGAGCGTTCTTGATGAGCAGGACGGGCAGGCCGTCAGGCGTAATCTTGTTGACCTCGGAGACCACCACGCCAAAGCCGTGGGTATAAATGAAATGAGGATTGATCCAGCTCTCGCTGGCCTCGGCGGACAACTGGCTTACGTCAATTTCGCGCGGCGACAGGAGCACCTGCTTGATGCGGTCGTTGACGAAGTAACGGTCAACGTCGGTATCCGGGAACGTGTAATACGGGCGGAGCGCTTGGATCTGGGTGATGGTTGCGTTGTACGCGCGAAGGTCCCAAAGCCGGGCGTTCTCCAGCAAGCGTGGCGTCCTGAACGGGATCGACCACGCCTTGCCCGGAAGGTGTGAATGGCTGTTCGGTGGCGTTGCGATTCAGGCCGAAGGCTGCGGTGGTAGCTTCAATATGGCGCTCGATGTAGGGCCGTTCGATGGAGATCTCATTCGGTCGCACATAGACCGCGCGAACGATGGCCGGCAGCGCAGCCTGCAAAATAAAGCAGGACAATACCAGGACGACGGCCTGCTTGAACCTCGACAGCCATACCAGCGGCAGCGCCGCGAACGCCGAAATAATAAGCAGCCAGCGCAAGGGCAGCGTGATCTTCTCGTCGACGTAATCGGCGCCGGTCATGAAGGCGTGCGACCTGAACAGCAACTCATAGTTGCCCAGGTACACCCAGCCCGCAAAGCCAAGCAACAAAATCACGGCCATCACGCGCACAAAGGGCACCCGCGTTGCACCCGGCAAGCGCAGGTAGCTGCCGAGACTGACATTTCGGGAAGGTCCATCCAGCAACTGGCCGTACTTGAAACGTTCCATCAACTGCCATCCTCGGGCCGTCACCCAGAACAGCACCGCCGCACAGGATTGCCAGCACAAACACAAATCCCAGCAGGTCCGAATAGAAAGGCAGATCGAACAGGTAGAACGGCAAGCGCGTGCGAGAAAACGTGGTCCTGCCAGGCGTCGGGAGGCGCTGCCAGACCACGCGACCCGAAGAAGCGCATCACGGTCCAGAAGTCAATGGAGCTGAGGACGCGAACAACAGCGCGATCACGGCCAGGCCGACGGGCACCAGCCGGGAGTAAAAGGGGTAATCGCGTTGCCGGATGCCGGCGAAATGCAAGCCGCGCGCATGGGCGTATATAAAGCGCGATGAAGGCCAGCAGCGCACCCACGGCGGTGGGCGCAATGCTGTACCACAGCATGCTGAGCCAGGTATCAACCTGCGAGACTTCTTTCCACCAGTTGTACTCGATGACGAAATTGGCGGCCGTCGGAATGGCCCAACCGAGAAACGCGAGCGACACTAATGCAAGGATGAAAACGCGGATTTGCGAAGGACGCATAAAAGCGATTCTTGCGTGTCCAGCAGTGGCGTCGCATCAAGCCAAGAGGACATCGTTGGCGACGCGGCATCACCAGTAGGGCAGGTGGTCGAATCGTATCACAGCACAAGGCGCAAGATGCGGTACGATTAGGGGCGACGAGTTGCGAGCTTCGAGCTTCGAGCCTCGAGCTAAGAGCCGAAAGCTAAGGAAGCTCTGATTGAGTATTGCTTTGAAAGGAACCGCCTTCAGGCGGTCCGCAAAGTTGAGCAAATGAACCTGGCTTTAGCCGCTGCGGGTCTCGGTATTGACTTAATCAGAGCCTCATTAGGCAGACCCGGAACAAGGGGCTGCTCGCCCTCAGGGGCTAAAAAGCCCGCACTGATTTTGCCGCACTTGCGGCACGGCTGAAGCCCTGCCCTTTCAAAGCCGAGGCTTAATCAGAGTCACCCTGACGGCTAATTGCTAGCTGCTAATTACTGCCTTATGGACTTCGATCAATTGGAAACGTTTCTGGAAGTGGCGCGGCTAAGCAGTTTCTCGCGTGCTGCCGAGCGACGTTTCCGCACCCAACCTGCGATCTCGGCGCAAATCCGCGCGCTGGAAGAAGAGGTTGGCGCTAAGCTGCTGGACCGCAGCGGCGGCAAGGTCGCTATCACTGCAGCCGGCAAAGTTTTCCAGAAATATGCTGAAGACACGCTGGAGGGACGCCGGGTGGTGCTGATTGCTCTGGCCGAGATGCACCGCATCCCGCGCGGCGAAATCGTGGTCGCCGCCAACGAAGGAACTTGTCTGCACATCCTGCCCGAGGTTTTTGCCGAATTCAAACGCCAGTACCCCAATGTGGGAGTCGGGATCAAGCGCCTGGAGCATAACAAAATCCTCGAGGCCATCATCGAGAATTCATGCGATTTCGGCGTAGTCTCCATGCCGGTGAACGATAAGCGGCTCACGGTCGTCCCGATTCATCGCGATGAGTTGGTGGTCATCACGCCGCCCGATCATCCCCTGGCCAGCCGCGAGAAAGCCACGGTCGCCGAGGTGGTGGAGTATCCGCTTGCTGCTGCCTAAAGTCGGCCGCACTCGCGACGCGCTGGAGGAACTTTTCCACGAACGTCGTCTGAAGCCGACGGTGTCGATGGAACTGGACTCCAGCGAGCTGATGAAGCGCTTCGTCGCCGTTGCGGTGGGAGTGGGATTCATTCCGCGCTCCAATGTCGTTGAGGATTTGCAGGCCAAGGCGCTGGCCGCAGTGACGCTCTCCGACGCCAGCATCCAACGCGAGCTGGCGCTGGTCTTTCGCAAAGACAAGGCCCTGAGCCGCGCCGCGCTGGCCTTTATCGACATTGCGGTCAAGTTGAAGACAGCCGCGGTGCGCGCGGCAGACTAGGTTTCCGCTTTTCGCTATTCGCCTTTCGCCCAGAAGTCATATAACCGCGATGGAGTCCTTTGTCCAGCGGTGGACAATCCCTTCTACTTTCGGACATCCAGGCCTGCCCATGGCGTCCGCATAACCGCTAACAGTCTTATGGTGCAGCAACTTACAGTCAAGGGGCGATGGCCTTCGACGTGTATCTCACAAGTTAGATCCAGAGCCCGTGCAGTTAGTCCCAAATCTCCTAACGGTCCGGTCGCTCTCTCGTCTGAAGGGTCAGGAGGCAGTATGGAGCGCAGATATTTGGTTGCAGCGTTGGCCATGATTACGGTTTTCGCGGCGACTTCCCACGGCTTCCGTGCCTTGCAGCACATGTCGGTGGCACATGTTCGACATTCGGGAGCGATGGCTCATTCCATGGACGAATCGAGTTGTGCGGCGCGCGCCCTCGCGAAGATTCGCACTCACCTGCGTCCCCGCTATCCGGAAGAGGCACAGTTGCTGGCTGAGATGAACGTTCCCCTGGCCAACATGCAAGCGACGATCGAGGAGCAGATGGCCCGGCAGAATACGGCTATCGCCCAATGCACGCGAGCCCAGGCGATGCGGGACGCCGAACGCGCTCGCCACGAAGCTACGCAAGTGCAGCAAAACCTGGCCAGCCTTGGTCCGATGGCCATGGAAATCAACCTGCCTTCCGACCTGGACCAACGCATCAACGCTGCGTTTGCTTCCAGCATGGCGACCAACAATGTGAAGCTGCAAGTCCTGGCCGACAAACTGCGTGCGAGCTCAGTGCGGATCGAAAATCTGGATATACCCATCGTCGATGTGACTGACGATGGTGGTGGTTCCACCCACGTACATGTGCATGTTCGCTGCAACGCCAACAGCAGGACGCAGCGGCAGCAGCCTCAATAATTATTCTCACAGCCAAGCTTTACTTCTTCTTGCTTGGATCGTCGTTGGGATTGATGTACACGAACTCCACTGGCGACATCCCGTGGATCTGAACCACGGTTTGACCGCTGGCCATGGCGTAGTGATGCATACTGGGATCCAGGTAGGCAAAGCTGCCCGCCGGGAAACTCATCATCTTGGCCGCGTCGAAGCTGTCTCCCATGCCCACCTTCAGGGTCCCAGAAATGACAGTCACGTTTTCCCGCCTGGGATGCCAATGCGGGGCAATGCGATAGCCATCCGGCAGCATGAGCCGAATTGTGTAATCCCCTGTGCTGGCCATCGGGTCGCCTTCCAGCACCGCGAGTTGCGCGCCTGGGGTCAGGAATGAAGGAACCGGTCCCCACTTGATCTGGTCGGGAGTAAAGGCGTTTTGGGAAGCGGCGGGTAGAGCCGCCAGCAAGGTTGCGCAGAACAGCATCAGGAAGAACGGTTGTTTCATGATCCCCCCCTTATTTGCGGGGGATTATATCCCAAGTAGGGAAGGCGCAGGTAAGAGTAAAGCGCCTCGGTACTGACCTGATCAGTACCAACGCCTCTGGTAAGACGAAGGAAAAGCCAGCGCTCAGGACGCGAGTGCTACCGGTTTCCTAACTTGGCCAGCCGTGCCCGGCGTTCCTGCCATTCCTGGGTCGCGAAGATGCGCGGGCCCACCTCGATCAATCGCGGCAGCATTTGAAAGACGGAGATCGGAGTCCACTTCATTCCCTGGCGGGTGCGGTAGCCGCGATGGTTGAGTTCTTCCGCGATTGCCGTGTAAGGGCCGTCCTGGACGGTCAATTCCATCATCAGGAAAAGCACCTCCCGCTCGCTGGGATTGTCTTCCAAGAGCGGCCCGTCTTTGGCGACTTGTAGCCCAAAGGGCACTTCTTCAGGCGCCGCAGCGGCGGCCTCGGTTTCGGGCAGCTCGCGCTCCCATTCCACGGCGACCAGTTTCCATCCCTGTTCGGTCTGCTTCGCAATGTCCTCTGGCCCGAACGATGCCGGCGCTTCCTGACGAATACGTTCCAGCTTTGCCATCGTGCCTCCCCACTTTCGCAACAACAATGCGGAACTGTTTGTTACCGGGGTTAGGTTTGTATCGGGCCACGCCGGCACGCGCCAACTCGTGCCCTGATACCAACCAGAACCATTCCTGTTCTGACGTCGCTCCATCCTCATTGCTCGCGCAACGTCTTCATCGGATCCAGCCGCGCGGCGCGATACGCCGGCAGGCTACTTGCCGCCGCAGACACCAGCAGCAGCACCGCACTAACGCCCACAAATGTCAGCGGATCGAATGGCCGCACCCCGTATAGCATTCCCGATAGCAATCGTGTGAGCAGCAGAGAAACAACAATGCCAATCCCCAAACCGGCTCCCGCCAACATCAGTCCGCGGCGCAGGACCAGGCCAAGTACGTCTTCGCGCTGCGCGCCCAGGGCCAGTCGCAGTCCGATTTCCAGCGTCCGTTGCGCCACCATGTAGGAAAGCACCGCATACAGTCCGACGGCCGAAAGCAGCAGCGCCATCACAGCGAAGAAGGTGATCAGCACGGTCTGGAAGCGGGGCTGCGCCGCCGCAAGCGAGACGTACTCATCCAGGGTGCTGATGTCGAACAGCGGAACGTTGCCGTCGACCTGGGCCAATTGATCGCGCAAGGGACCGACTAGGCTGAGCGGGTCTCCGTCGCTGCGAATGACGACCGACGGGTCAAGGATGAGGGCCTGCTTAAAGGGCAGATAGTATTGCGCCGGCATTGCCGCAGTAATGCCCTTGCGCTTCACATCGCCCACTACTCCTACGATTTCGCGGACCACGTCATTCGTTACGCCGTCACCCAGACCAGGTTTTATACGCTTACCGACTGCGTTCTCCCCGGGAAAGTATTTGCGCGCGAAAGCCTGATTAACGATGACCACTCCCGGCGATTTGGAATCGTCCGTCGGTAGAAAGGCACGACCCGCAAGCAGCGGGATGTCGAGCGAACGGAAGAAGTCGGGAGTGACGATGGTGACCGGCGCGCCTGGTTCATCTCCCTTGGCAACCGGCCGGCCTTCAATGGTGAAGCCGATACCGATATTGTTGTGCGACAGGGGCAGGGGAAAACCGCTGGACACCGATTTCACCCCCGGCAGCGCGGCCAGCCGGGGCAGCAACTCATCGTAGAACTGGGCCTTCTTAAGATCGGGGTACTGATTTTCCGGCAGGCTCAGGCTGGCGGTCAGCACGTGGTGCGGATTGAAGCCGGGATCGACGTTCAGCACCTGCATGAAACTACGAATTAACAATCCTGCACCAATCAGCAGCACCAGGCCAATCGCCGTCTCCAAGACCACCAGAGCTCCGTTCAGGCGATGTTGTCCGCGGCCGCTGGTGACGCTTCGCGTGCCCTCGCGCAAGGCGAGCGCCGGATCGAGCCGCGACATTCGCCACGCCGGTAGTGCGCCAAACAATACCCCCGTCAGAATCGAAGCGAGCGTGGCAAACAGCAGCACCCCGCCATCCACGGCAACCTGGTCAAGGCGGGGCAGGTTTTGCGGCACAAAGCGCAACATCGTCTTCAGCAGAATGACGGAGAGCACTACTCCCAGCGCGCCTCCGCCCAGCGACAGCACAATCGACTCCACGAACACTTGCCGCATGATCTCCAAGCGGGTGGCGCCCATCGCCGAACGTACTGCCATCTCCGGCCGCCGGCGGGCTGCGCGCGTCAGCATCAGCCCAGCCACGTTGGCGCAGGCGATCAGCAGCACAAACACCACCGCGCCAAACAGCACATGCAGCGCCGGACGCGTGTCGCCCACCAGCTCCTCCAGTTGTGGCACGACGGTGGCGCTGTTGAATTGCTTGTTGGAAGCGGGATACTGGGCTGCCAGATTTTGCGCGATGAGGCTGAGGTCCGCGGTAGCTTGTGCGACGCTGACCCCTGGCTTCAGCCGGCCGACCAGACTCACCATGTGGGCTCCGCGCTGCGCGGTAATGGGATCTTTGTCGGTGGCATCATCGGCCAGCGTCGTCCACAGCGCTGGAATCGGTTGTTGCATTGGAAATTGAAATCCCTTGGGCATGACGCCGACCACGGTGTAGCGATTGTTGTCCAGCGTGATTGCGCGGCCGACGATGCCCGGATCGGCCCCGAAAATCGATTGCCAGGTTTCATGGCTCAGCACTGCGAAATGAGTTCCCGGCTTCTCATCGTCGCCGATGAAAGCTCGGCCCAGCAGCGGGTTGATGCCCAGCACCCGGAAAAACTCCGACGAAACGGTCTGCGACTCAAGTTGGCGGGGAGTTCCGGCGCCGGTCAACGTGCGATTGTCACCGTGATAGCTGGCCAGGGCCTCAAAGGAATGATTCTGCGCGCGCCAATCAAAAAAATCGGGATAGCTGAGGCTCTCAGGGATGTTGGACTTGCCGGCGGAGTTTTGCAGCATACTCGCCGACATCAGCCGGTCGGGTTCGGGGAAGGGCAGAGGACGTAGCACAACCGCGTTAATCAGGCTGAACATGGCCGTGGTCGCGCCGATGCCGAGCGCCAGGGTCAAAGTTGTCGTGATGGCAAACCCGGGGTTCTTGCGCAATTGACGGATGGCGAAGCGCAGGTCTTGCAGCAAGCTATACATCAAATTCTCCAGAACCAAGACTCGCCCCTGCAAGTTCACTTTCTCGCCGAACTCTGGCGAAAAGCGAAAAGCGAAAGGCGAAAGGCGAAAGGCGAATAACTGTTGCTAAGTACACGTCAGGGGCCATCGGCGGGATTGTACAAATCATTGGAAACAGCGAGGATAGGTCGCTCCAGCGCGAGCTTCAGCCGCAGCGCACGTCCGAATTCGGTACTCCTTGTCCGCAAACGGACGAGAATCCGAAACCGAGCCGTGCCCTGGTACAAGTCGCTCCTTAGTTTGCGATGATGCAATCTCGCCCGGCAGCCGCGAATCGAGACGCTAACTCCCATCGCATTTGCCGCGCTTCTTCCGCGGCTGATAAACTCGATAGTTTCCACGGACCTCTTTCTTCATCCATATAAATATGCCAAACGAAACTGATATCGCTATTGTCAACGGCGCCCGCACGCCCATGGGGCGCTACTGCGGGAAGCTACGGGATTTTACGGCCCAGGAACTCGGTGCAGTGGCTGCGGTCGAAGCCATGAAGCGCTCTGGCGTCGAGCCCGGTGAGATCGACCACGCGGTCTTCGGCAACGCGCAGCAGACCTCCGGAGACGCCATTTACGGCGCGCGCCATGTCATGCTCAAGGCCGGCGTGCCCATCGAAGTGCCCGCGCTTACGGTCAATCGCCTCTGCGGATCGGGCATGCAGTCCGTGGTCACGGCGGCGCAGATGATTCAGCTTGGCGAGGCGAAAACCGTGCTGGCCGGCGGCATGGAATCGATGTCGCAGGCCCCACACGTCATTCGCGGCATGAGATGGGGTGTCGGACTGGGCGAGGGCAAGCTGGAAGATTCGCTGATGGTTGCACTGCTCGACAGCTACTGCAATCTTTATATGGCGAACACCGCAGAGCTCTATGCCGAGCAGCAGGGCATCACGCGCGAGATGCAGGACGAATTCGCGCTGCGCTCGCAGAAGTTCGCCGACGACGCCTACAAGGCCGGACGCTTGCAGGAAGAGCTGACGCCGGTCGCGCTGCGCAATCGCCGCGGCGAGCCGACGGGCGAGAAGTTCACCGAAGACGATCACCGCCGTCCCGAGACCACGATGGAGAGCCTGCGCAAACTGAAGCCTGCCTTCGGGAAGAACGGATCGGTGACTGCCGGCAATGCCAGCGGCATCGTCGACGGTGGCGCGGCCATGGTGGTCATGTCCCTTAGCGACGCCGAGAAGCGCAACTTGAAGCCGCTGGGGCGAATTGTGAGCTGGGGCATCGCCGGCGTCGATCCCAGGATCATGGGCTCGGGTCCGGTGCCGGCGACGCGCATCGCGCTGAAGAAAGCTGGGCTCGCGCTCGACGATATCGACGTGATCGAACTGAACGAGGCTTTCGCAGCGCAGTGTCTAGCCGTCGAAAAAGAACTGGGACTCGATCCCAGCAAAGTCAACGTGAACGGCGGCGCCATTGCGTTGGGCCATCCGCTGGGCGCCACGGGCTCGCGCCTGCTGATTACGCTCTTGTATGAATTGCGTCGCCGCAAAGCGAAGTATGGCTTGTCGACGGCCTGTATCGGCGGCGGCCAAGGCATCGCGGTGATCGTGGAGAATCTGCAACGGTGAGAGGGACGGCCCTGCCAAAATATGGCGATGGGTGGAACACGGCTTCACAGGCTGCGGGAAAAGTCGATTTCAACCTGTTTTGAAGGGGCGCACCTTTAGGTGCGCCGTAACAAGCCCATTGAAGTTGTCATCCCGAGGAGGCCTTCAGGCCGACGAGGGATCTGCTTTTGAGGTTTCTGGCAGCCTGTAAAAGGCGTGCCTCACCCAAATCGTCTGGCGGTGCGATGATGCGCGTCTTCAGCGGTGTGGTCCTTGGATATCTGCTGTTCGAGCTGTTGTGGTTCGCGTTGTTTCGCGTCACCAACACCGATCCGCACGCGCCGGCCAGCATCAGCTTCCAGATTGGGGCCGTTGTGTTTGGACTGATGTTTGCGCTGCTCGCAGGATATGTGGCTAGCTTCATCGGCGGCAGGCCGCACTTCATAGCTGCCTGGATTGTCGGGGCTTTAGTTGTGGTGACTGCGGTTGTCATCATGATTCGCGACGGCGTGGCATGGCCGCAGGTGGCGGCACTGCTGTTCATGACGCCGGCGGCAGTGGTGGGCGGATGGTCCTACGTGCTGCGAAGACGTGCCGGAAGCGACGGCGGCAAGACACCATGACAAACGAAGAACGCGCGCTGCACAGATTGGTCTATCAGTTGGAATCGGCGTGGAATGCCGGCGATGGCGACGCTTTTGCCGGCTTGTTCGCCGATGATGCTGACGTCATCCACATTCTTGGCGGATACTACACTGGGCGCGACGCGATTCGCGCCGGGCATCGCATGATCTTCGGCACGATTTACAAAGGCAGCACCGTGCATTACAGCGTCGAGAAGATCAAGTTCCTGCGGCCCGAGATTGCGCTTGTCTTCCTGCGGCAACATTTGCAGTTCGCAGAAAACAGCGTGGCCGATGAGCTCGACGCGCGGCCGACAATCGTTGCCGAGAAGCTGGAAGACAGGTGGCGCATAGTCGCGCTGCAGAATACGCGGATCAGCGAGGTGGGCGGAGCGGCAACTAAGTCATAATCTGTTTAAATCAGCCGCGCGAGCGGCGGCATTTGTGTTAGCCGTGGGCGTGAGCCCGCGGTATGCAGGGAATTGAAACCCGAGCCGCTTTAGCGGCGACACAGACCGCAGATCCCTCGGCTTCGCTCGGGATGACAACAAGCTGACCGTTAATGGCGAAAGTAGAGCAAGCTGCTGATGTCGCGAATATCGAGTCCCACGCAGTGGGACGGAAGATGATAGCCCAGCGCTTCAGCGCTGGGTGGACTTCATTATTGACGCTGAGTCCCGTAGGGACGGCACATTCTGCGTAGTGAAGGAAAATAGCACACATGAACATCAAGAAAGTCGGAGTTTTAGGTTGTGGTTTGATGGGCTCGGGCATCGCGCAAGTCGCGTCCACCGCAGGTCTCGACGTGATCGTGTTCGAACAGGAGCAGAGATTTCTCGACAAGGGTTTTGCGGGCATCGAGAAATCGCTGTCGCGAATGGTGGAGCGTGGCCCGGCCAAGGGCGGTCTGACGGCCGAGCAGAAGACTGAAGCGCAGTCGCGGCTGAAGGGCACACTCAACATGCAGGACCTCGCCCACTGTGACATCGTCATCGAAGCCATCATCGAAAACGTCGCCGAGAAGCGCAAGACCTACGCGCAGCTCGACGCGATCGTCAAGAAAGACGCCATCTTTGCCACCAACACATCGTCCATCTCCGTCACGGAGCTGATGACGGCGACCAAGCGCCCCGAGCATTTCATCGGCTTGCACTTCTTCAATCCCGTGCCCATGATGAAGCTGGTGGAGGTGGTGAAAACCATCGCTACCGCGCCCGAGGTTTACGACGCGGCAGTCGAATTCGGCACCAAGCTGGGCAAAGTCCCGGTGCGTACCAGCGACAAGACGGGATTCATCGTCAACCGTCTGCTGGTGCCGTATCTGCTGGACGCGATTCGCGCCTATGAAGAAGGTGTCGGCTCCATTACCGACATCGACGAAGCCATGAAGCTGGGCTGCGGTTATCCGATGGGACCGTTTACACTGCTGGATTTCGTCGGGCTCGACACCACGTACTACATCACGCATGTGATGTATGACGAATTCAAGGAGCGCCGCTTCGCTTCGCCGCCTTTGTTGAAGCGGCTTGTGCTGGCCGGCTGGTACGGTCGCAAGTCAGGCAAAGGGTTTTACGATTATGCCGACCCGAACAAGCCTGTGCCGGGAAATTTCGTGTAGGGAAAGGCAGCAATTAGCAACTAGCAATTAGCCAGCTCGCAGGGCGGCATTTGTGTTAGCCGTGGGCGTGAGCCCGCGGTTGATGTATGAATTTGTATGCCGAGCCGCGGCAGCGGCGGCACGCCTTTCGATTGCCTCGAGGATAATCCTATGCCGTCCCTGACGGGACGCTGGGTTTTAATATCGGACTGACCGCGGGCTTACGCCCACGGCTAACACAAATGCCGCCCTGCGGGCTGGTAGGTTGCGTCGATTGGCGCCTGGCTAATTGCTCCTAGTGTTGAAGGGAAATACAGGGGGAGACCGCAATGACCGACTTCCAGAACATCAAATTCGAAAAGAAAAACCACATTGCCTACGTCACCATCGACCGGCCAAAGGTGCTCAACGCGCTGAACATGGCCACCATGCAGGAACTGAAGCAGGCGTTTGCCTCCATCAAGGACGACGCCGACGTGCGCGTCGTGATCGTCACCGGTGCGGGCGAGAAGGCATTCGTCGCGGGCGCCGACATTGGCGAGCTGTCGCAACACACGCCGGTCTCGGCGAAGGAGTACACCCACCAGGGCCAGGCGATCATCGACTCCATCGAGAACCTGGGCAAGCCGGTCATCGCCTGCATCAACGGCTTCGCGCTGGGCGGAGGCTGCGAACTGGCGATGGCTTGCACCATGCGCCTGGCCAGCGACAATGCCAAGCTCGGCCAGCCCGAAGTGAAGCTCGGCCTGATCCCCGGCTACGGCGGCACGCAGCGCCTGCCGCGGCTGGTAGGGAAGGGGCTCGCCATGCAGCAAATCCTCACGGGCGAGATGATCAGCGCGCAGGAAGCACACCGTATCGGATTGGTGAACGAAGTTGTCGCCGCGGCTGAGTTGATGCCGCGAGCGGAAGCGATCGCAGCGAAGATCATTGCCAATTCACCGCTGGCCATTCAGTACGCGATGGAAGCCGTGAATCACGGATACGATATGCCGCTAGCCGACGGGCTGTTTCTGGAGGCAACGCTCTTCGGCGTCTGCTGTTCAACCGAAGATAAGAACGAAGGCACGAAGGCATTTCTGGAGAAGCGGCCGGCGCAGTTTAAAGGGAAGTGACTAGCGGCTGGGGGCTAGGGAATAGTTTCGAGTTTCAGGTTTCGAGTTTCGAGCTCAAATTAATATCCGAAGCCTCATCGGCCGGTAGCGGATGGCGCTACTCGCAACCGACATTCCCTATATCCATGGTGCTGACATTTTTGCCGTCCTTATCGGTCCCACCTGCCGCAAAGTTCGTGCTCATAACGTTGGGGAGCTCCACTTCCCAGGTGTCTCCGTCGGGAGATGTGGCCACTTTTTTCATGGACAGGGACTGACCATTGCCGGCCATGTTAGTCCCGGTAGGCGTCCAGCCTATGTATGCCTGCGTCAGGTTACGCGCCTTGAGCACGGCTGAGGTACCCTCATCGCAATGGATCCAGGTACCGTCATAGGAGATCGGCGGCGTAATTTCGAAGGAGATGATCTCGCCACGTCCGGCGGGCGGGTGCTTAGGCGCGTTTCCCGAGTAAACAGCGAACTTATCGTCGTAGGGGTTTCCCGGATGGATCGAGCCGTTCGTGCGCACCAGGGTACCAGTGCCCTTGGGAAGAAAGATAGCGAGCGGCCTGAGTCCCGGATGTAAGACCAGCTGCCGATATTCCAACGTTTTGTACCCGGGCTCGGAGAAGACCAGCGTCTGTGTCGCCATCCACGGAGGCTTTCCCTTGCGATAGCTCGCAGGAATTTCCAGTGTGAAAAGGCCATTGCCATCGCTTGTGGTCGTGATGCCGGTGGGAAGCGCCGTGATCTTGACGCCGGAGATTAGCTCGGCGGTATCCGGATTCTGAATGTAAGAACGGAACTGTGTGGGGTCGTCGGTTGTCCCCCAATAATCTTCCGAGATCGTCCGGTCATCTCTGGGCTGGGAGCTCACGTTGATTGTCGTGACGAATGCGCTGCGTAGTTGGATCCACGACGGGAGATCTCTTGCCCGTGAAAATTCGCCGCCATACGTCAGGACATACAGCGGTGTGCCGTTAACCGTTACGCGACAGGACAGCTTCAGCGGCAAACCGTGGGCGAGGACGCGACCGGCAGCATCGGTGGTGTAATGGGCAGTCCACTTCACAGCGCCAGCCTGTGTCTGTCCCAGGCATTGGTCACCGGCCGCAATGTCCACGGCTGCCCCAGCGACACCAATCCCCGTGAAGTAATCCTTCACCCATAGCCATGTGGGAGTGCTTTGCGCGGACTGGTGCTGCGCTGAGGCCGCGCACGGGAGCGCGATTGCCGCGAAGACAAACAAGCACAGAAGAAACGCGTGACGCATCATCCGGTGAGGCTCGCCCTCATAATTCGGAATTATCCTACGCACCGCCTCCCGCTACAATAGGGATCTATGATCCGATCGATTGTCTTTCCTCGCGTGCTGGGGAGATCCCTGGAAGACTTGAAGCCGGCGCTCGAGCTTTTTCGCGCGCTTGGCTTTGTGCCCGGCAATGAGTGGCATGAGGGCGGAAGTCACGGCGTCGAGATGTTGGCGCCCAGCGGCGGCATTGAGTTCATCGCCGCTCCGGATGCCTCTCCGGTGGATGCTACGGTTGAAGTCTCCGACGCCGACGCGGCGTACGAAATCGTGAAGAAACTTGTCCCCGCCCTGTCGCCAAAGGCGGGCGACAAGAATGGGGCCCTGAGTGATAGGGATGGGGCATCCACGCCGAAGATTCGGCGGGAGATTCACGATACGCCTTACGGCGCGCGCCTCTTCGACGTTGAAGTCGGCGGATTGCGAATCGGATTTTTGACTTATGCAAGGAAACCCGGCGAAGCTCGCGGTCTGGAAGGTAAGCTGGATGGGCGCGGCAAGAAGTTCGCTCTAGTCGTAAGCCGCTTCAATTCCTTTATCACGGAGCGCTTGCTGGATGGCGCTCTCCAGGCTCTCCGCCAATGCGGTACTACGTCTTCCGATATGACAGTCGTTCATGTTCCGGGCGCGTTTGAGATTCCTGCGGCGTCGCGGCAGCTCGCCGAGACCAGGCAGTACAACGCGATCATCTGCATCGGATGCCTGCTGCGCGGCGACACCTTGCACTACGAAGTGATCGCCAACGAGGTGACGCGAGGCGTTGGTCAGTCGGCGCAGGAAACGGGTGTGCCGCACGCTTTCGCAGTCCTCACCTGCGATACCCTGCAACAAGCCATTGACCGCGCCGGATTGAAGGCCGGCAACAAAGGCTTCGAAGCGGCGCTGGCTGCGGTGGAGATGGCGTCGCTGCGCGACACAGTCGCAAAACGGTCGCGCCGCGGTCCAAAAGAGAAAACCGCAGATCCCTCGACTCCGCTTCGCTCCGCTCGGGATGACAATCCGAAAAATATCTCGCTGGCGGATGGCAAGGCATGACGATCAAGTCGGGTACTCGTCGCAAATCGCGCGAACTGACGCTCCAGATGCTGTTTCAACTGGACATGGGACACCAAGACCCGGACAAAGTGCGGCAGACTTTTTGGAGCGAACGCACCGATCTGGACGAAAAGGTGCGAAAGTTTTCCGACGAACTGTTTCGCATCGCCTGCGAACGGCGCGAAGAGATCGACCCGCTCATCGAGCGCAACGCGGAACATTGGCGGATGGACCGCATGGCCGCGGTCGATCGCAACCTGTTGCGCGCGGGGGTCGCTGAGTTTCTCGGCTTTCCCAAAACCCCAAAGCCGGTGGTGATCAACGAGGCGCTGGAAATCGCCCGGCGATTCTCCACCCCGGAGTCGGTGCAGTTCATTAACGGAGTGCTGGATAGCGTCGCCCGCGAGCTGGGGGAAAAGAAAAGCCAATAGGTGCGAAGAACGCCCGGTATTCCGGGCGGCTGGCTCATGCGACGGGATCCCCGAGAAGTAAGACGCTCTGCTACAATGTAAGAGATGAAAAAGGCAAGTGCTACATTCACCTCCAAGGGCCAGGTTGTCATTCCGGCCGCACTTCGCCGCAAACATGGCATCAAGGCTGGGACCAAGGTGTGTTTTCTTGAGGATGACTTTGGCCGCATCATCCTGCAACCAATCACTGAGGAATACCTTGACCGCGTGATGGGTTGTCTGGCTGGAGGGCCGGAGCTTGTGAACAGCTGGCTGCGGGAGCATCGCGAAGAAGGCGAGCGTAGGGGGTGAAGACCTACGTCCTTGATGCCAGCGCTCTTCTGGCATTTCTGGAGAAGAAGCCCTCCGCGCCCAGGGTGAATGAGTTGCTCAAGGACACGATGCGCGGCCGCGCGCAGATTCTCATGTCGGCAGTTAACTACGGCGAAGTTTACGGCAAGGTCTTGCGAGAGTATGGACAGGCGCGGGCCGGTGGGGTCATGAGCGCGGTTTATTTGCTGCCCATCACTTTGGTAGACGCGACCCCCGCGCGAGCGCTGCTGGCGGCGGAAGTGAAAGTCAAGTACAAGCTGTACTACGCTGACAGCTTTGCCGCTGCCCTTTGTTTCGAAAACAAAGCAACGTTGATCACCAGCGATTCAGATTTCCGGAGACTCGGGCACAGTTGTCCCGTGATGTGGTTGAAGCCTTAACTGAATGTAAATCTCATTCCAAGGTCTCACCGTTGCGTAGTGCGCAGCTTCTTCAATTGCAGCTCGGAGCCACCGTGCCGGTAGGTGACTTCGTCCATCAGCCCGCGCATGAGATGGATGCCGCGCCCGTGCTGGGTGAGATTGGTGCCGTCGTCGGCGGAGTCGGTAACGGCCGCAGTGTCGAAACCCTCGCCAGAGTCCCGGATAACGATGGTAATCGCTTCCGGAGTGACCTGGAGGGAGCAGCGAATGATTTTGCTGGGATCGTTGCCAGAGCCATGCAGGACGGCGTTGGCCAGGCCCTCCTGCAAGGCAATCATGATGTCGATTTCCTGTTGCTCGTCAGGGCAGTGTTCATGCAGGCAGTCCATGATACGGTCGCGCACCGCGATCATGGCTGCCGAGTCGCCGGTGAAAGCGAACTCGCTGGCAAGCGGTTCGTGCTCCACGGACTGGCTGGTTCCTGACAACGGTTTTCTCCTCTAGGCCGTCATGGCGCACTGCCGGATTTCGCTGTCATCGCCGTTAATGATCGCGGCGTCGGCCGAAGCTGTAACTTGCAAAACCAGTTCCAGACGGGTCAGCGTCATGAGACGACGAACGCACGGCGATGGATTTGCCACCGCCAACGTGCCCGCCCGCTGCCGTGCCCGGCAATGAAGTTCGACCAGAAGTCCCAGTCCGGCCGCATCTATGGCATCAATCTGCTGTAGATCGAGGACGATGCGCCGCTCCGGTCGCGAGATTGCCATACAGCGTAGAGTTTCGGCTTCCACCCCGAGCACGATGCGGCCCGAGCAATGCAGTTTCACCATCGAGGGCGCACTCTGAACATCAATTCTTAACATATCGATCCCCGCAAAACATTCCTCATTCCCGAGTACGTCCAGGGAAGTCAATTTGTTTCGGCACAAGCGCTGTGGTTATCCATTATGCTCAAATTCGATTGCAGAATGATGAATGCGAGGTTGAATACTTGGGTACCGAATTCCCCGATTTCAGGTTCCGCTGCAAATGCAATCAGAGAAGGTTGTCGGGCCAGCGCGCTAATGCTCCTGCATGTTCTGCTGGGCCCGCTGGAAGGCGTAGTTGCTGACCCGGACCGTTCCCTGGAAGGGACGATTGATGTTGCCGATGGCCACCAGCACCAGCGAGACGAGCAGGGAAAAGGCAAAGACCTGAAATGTGTGCAGTCCGGTATTGGCCGAGCCAAACATGCAGCTGGACATGATGGTCACGGCGCCGCCAATAATCAGCACGCACCACAGCACGCTGGGAAGCCGGGACGTGCTTTGCAGGATGCGGGTCCGGCGATGCTCGGTGAGAGAGCTCAGTTCGTAGAGCGCGTGATCTTCAGCTGTGATCTCATTGGGTGAAGCCACCTTCACGGACATCAACGTATTCCACATGTCGGCGTCGATCTGTACCGTGCCCTCGGGGATTTGATCGTTGAACATTTGCGGCCAGTCACGGTCGATGGCTGCCTCGGCATAGGCGCGCGCCAGTTGCTGGATTCGCGCGCGTTGCTCGGCGGGCAAGCCGTTGGCGAGAAGATAAACATTCACCAGGGAATTGGCTTCCAGATCGACGTTCAGGTTGGCCACGCCGAGGTCGGTCCACACCGTGTACAGCATGAAGCCCAGGATGACCGCGTAGGTGGTGCCCAGAACGCTCAACTGCCAGCCGATCAGGTCATTGTGGTTGCGACGGCTTTCCCACGGCCAGAGCCGGTTGAGCCCCAGCCGGAACAGCAGGGCAACGGCGACCGTAAGAACTATGATCAGGAAGTCTTGAGCGACGGTCAGCATGGGTTTGAAGGCGTCTGGATCGATGTAGAGTTTACAAGAGTAATGGGAGCCAATCCACAGCGTTTTTTGGGGGAACCAATGACAGGTTCGATACCTGAACCGAAAAAGCCTCGTGCGGAGCGCGATTACTCGCACCGTCTGTTGATCGACAAGCTGGGCGTGAAACCCGGACAGCGGATTGCGGTGCTGGGCGTGGACGGCGCGGAATTCCTGACCGGGCTCGCCGAGCGCGTGCCTGAGTATTCGCGCGGACAAGGGATCAAGGAAGCCGACCTGATTTTCTTTTCAGCGGAAGCGCGCGACGACCTCGCACGGCTGAAATCGCTTGTGCAATGGATCAACAAGCGGGGAGCGATCTGGGTGGTCTATCCGAAAGGGCAAAATCATATTCGCGAAATTGACGTTATCAACGCGGGGAAATCCGCCGGCCTGACCGACAACAAAGTTTGCCGTTTCTCGGAGACGCACACCGCTTTGCGCTTCGTGGTCCCGCTTTCGCAACGGTAACGGGGCATGTGTACGGCCGCCGCTCTGCGGCTCAGGTCAATTTATCACCTGACCCGGGGGCTCACGCCCCCGTCCAACTGCATTCCGCCGCGTTGCGGCTAGTTTGAGCGCTTGCGCGCCCCATTTGTCCCAGAAGACACTCCAGTTGCCGTCGCGAAACAGGGCTAAAGCCCGAATCGTTGGGCCGGCTGTTCGGCACGACTGGAAGTCGTGCCCTGACACAAACCTAAGGCCGATGGTTGAGATTGATAGCCACGCGCTAATTGTTCTCGGCTCGTAGCTAGTTGCTCGCGGCTAATTGCTCCCGTTCTCTCGACCTTTTTTCTTGATCTCGATGTTCAAGCGTTTGATCTTCTGGTTGAGAGTGGAGAGCGGAATGTGGAAGCGTTCGGCGGCCTCGGTTTGGTTCCAGGCACATTTTTCCAGCATGTCAGCGATGACACGGCGTTCGTTCTCTTCGATAATCTCGAACAGGGAAGCGTCCGGGCGATGGTCCATGACGGCGAAGCGGGTGCCGCGGCCAGTGAGGTTGTCGGGCAGCAGATCGGGCGTCAAGATCGGGCCGATGGACAGCACTACAGCGCGCTCGATCACATTTTCCAGCTCGCGCACGTTGCCCTGCCAGTCGTAATCCATCAGGGGACGCAGGGTTTCCGGAGTCAGGCGGAGCGGTGGCTTGCCGTTCTCCTGGGCGAACTTCACGATGAAGTGTTGGGCCAGCAGAGGAATATCGTTTTTGCGCTGGCGCAGCGGCGGCAAGTCGATGGTGATGACGTTGAGCCGATAGAAAAGATCTTCGCGAAACTTGCCTTCTTTTACATGCTGCCTGAGGTCGACGTTGGTGGCGGCGATGATGCGCACGTCCACCTGAATTTCGTTGACTCCGCCCAGGTGCATGAACTTGCGGTCCTGGAGCACGCGCAGAATCTTGGCCTGAGTCTCCATGCTCATGGTGCCGATCTCGTCGAGGAAGAGGGTGCCGCGATCGGCGACTTCAAACAGGCCTTTCTTGCTGGCGATGGCGCTGGTAAAGGCGCCCTTGACGTGTCCGAAAAGGGTTGACTCGAGCAAGTCGGCCGGGGTTGAGCCGGTGTTGACAGGCACAAATGCGCGATCCTTGCGCGGGGAGTTCATGTGGATGGCTTTGGCGATCAACTCCTTGCCCGTTCCACTCTCGCCTTGCAGCAGCACCGTGGAGCGGCTGGGGGCAACTTGCGCCACCAAGTCGAAGATGCGCAACATGGGCTCGCTTTTGCCGATGATGTGCTCGAAGTTGTAGCGCTGCTTCAGGGCGCGCTTGAGCTGGATGACTTCTTCTTCGGCGCGGCGGCGGCCCACGGCGGTGCGAACGTCGGCCAGCAGTTTCTCGTTGTCCCACGGCTTCTGGATGAAGTTGGTGGCGCCGGCCTGCATCGCGTTCACGGCATTCTCTACGGTGCCGTAGGCGGTGATCATGATGACCGGCAGCTCGGCATCGCGCTCGCGAATGTCGCGCAGGACCTCGATGCCATTGCGCTCCGGCAAAGCAAAATCCAGCAGTATCAAATCGTAGGGATGTTCGGCGACGCGGGTCAGGCCTTCTTCGCCATCATTGGCGGTTTCCACCGAATAGCCTTCAAACTCCAGCAGAGTTTGCAGAGACTCGCGAATGGCCGCTTCATCGTCAATGATCAGCACCGAGCCAGCTGAGGCGAAGTTCTCGTGGCTGTTGGTAACTCGACTGATAGCTGCTTCAGGCACTGACAGCCTTTCTGATCAAGGGAAATTCCATGGTGAAGGTGGTGCCGCGCCCAGGTGCGCTGTCGACGCGAATTTTGCCGGCGTGTTCCTGGATGATGCCGTAAGTCACCGACAGACCCAACCCGGTGCCGCCGCTGTGGCCGGTGGTGGGTTTGTTCTTGGTGGTGAAGAAAGGATCGTAGATACGGTGAATGTGTTCCTGCGCGATGCCGCTGCCGGTGTCGGAGACTTTCACCTGTACGCGATGTCCGTTGCTGGTGCTGATGGTCAGAGTGCCGCCGCCGGCCATGGCATCCTTGGCGTTCAGGAAGAGGTTGAGGAACACCTGCTGGAGCTTGCCGGTATTGCCGTGAATCGTTGGCAACTCGGGGTGCAAGTCTTGCTGCACGGTGACGCGCGCGGTCTTGAACTGGTGCTCCAGCAGGGTCAACGTGTCTTTGATGACGCGATTCAAGTCGACATCGGTAAATTCCGTGGTCGAGGTACGCGAAAAATTCAGCAAGCTATTGACGATCTCCGAGGCGCGGAAGGTCTGGCGGGTGATCTTGTCCAGTAAGACCGACTGCTTGTCGTCGCCATGAACCTGCTTGGCCAGCATCTGGGCGTACGACGAGATGACGGCCAGCGGCGTGTTGACCTCATGCGCCACGCCGGCAGCCAGCAAACCGATGGACGAAAGCTTCTCCGCCTGCGAGAGCTGGGATTCCAGTTCGATTCGTTCCGTGATGTCGTCGACGATGATGAGGCGGCCAATCACGCTGAAGTCCTTGCTCACCAGGGGCGCGATGGCAATGTTGGCTATGCGGGTTTCGCCGCCCGCCGTGCGCAGCCGGAACTTGTACAGATTGTGGATGCCCTGGGTGGGACGCACCCGGTAATACTCTTCCAGAAAGGCCACCGGCAAGACCGCGTTCAACGACCGGCTGAGGGCCTCGCGGCGCGGCAAGGCAAACATCACTTCCATCTGCGAGTTCCAGGACTCGATGCGGTCGTCGAGGTCGACCGCCATTACGCCGACGCTGATGGATTCGACAATGTTCTCGCTGAACTCCTTCAAGCGCTCGTACTGGCCGGCTTTCTCTTCCAGCGACTGGTACAGACGGGCGTTTTGCACGGCAATGCCAATGTAGCCGGCAAGGGTTTCCAGCAGCTGTACATCCTCGCTGGACAGGAAATCGCCTTCCACCGTCTTGCCCAGGCCGAGGACGGCAATCATACGGCCCATAACGGTGCAGGGAATGTAGTAGTTGAGCTCCAGGCGGCGAATGGTCTCGCGCGCCGATGGATTTTCGCGGACAGCCTGATTGGTGTTGTCGAAGAACAGGTGACCGGCCTGCCACTCCGGCCGCTCGACGTGCAGGAAGTCGAAGCTGAGGCCGCTGGTGTTGGCAATTCCGTACGACTTGGCAAGATTGAACTGCTCGGGCTGCTCGGCGTCGGCGAGGAAGATAGCCAGGCGATCGACCATCAGGGTGTGCGACAAGCGATCGACAATCGAACTCAACATCTTGTCAAGATCGGTTTCCGAGTTCAGATCGCGGCCAAACTCGATCAGGGTGCGGCGGTAGTCATAGCGCTTGCGGTAGAAGAATTTGTCGAGGCTCTCCTGCACCCAGTTCTTGAAGGGATCGAAGAGCAACGCGGTCACCGCAATGGCCACCACCAGTCCGATGGGCCCAACGTTGGGGAAGTTCTGGTGGAACATCACCGATGCCACACCGACCGCCGCGAAGTATGCCGCGGTGATGGCGCCGGCGGCAATGGTGTACGCCATGCCACGCTTGAAGATGAGGTCTACGTCCATCAGCCGGTAACGGAAGATGGCATAGCCGAAGGTGAGCGGCAGGAACACCAGCGAGAGGACGGAGATCTTCATCCCCAAGCCGGGCATCACGCCGAACAGATAGGGGATGATGTAGAAAACCGTAAAGGGCGCAACCGACAGGATGGTGCCGCGGGTGACCCACTTCATCTGTTGGCGCAGGATTGCCGACTGGGCATCGCGATAGCTGTGCCACAGGGTCACGGTGGCAGCGATAAAGTAGGCTGCCAGATAGACCCAGTCCAGCCGATCCAGGTTCCAGCGCAATAGTTCGCTGGGTTGCAACCAGGAGAAGACGCAGATGCGCAGGGCTAGCAGGACAGCGCCGGGACCATAGACGGCGGGTATCAGCCAGCGATGGCGATTGACCACCGCCTTGCGCTCCGGGAAAGTCAGCGAGAAGTGCAGGAACAGCGCCGGTTGCAGCAGCCAGGCCACGACATTCGCCCAATACATGGCCCAGTCGAAATCGTTCAGCTTGCCGGTGTAGTGGAAGGAGTAAAAGATGAAGGAGACGAGACAAAAAATATAGAAGTGCGCGCTCTTGGGAGCTGTCCAGCGGCGGAGCAGCACATACATCCCAATGCAAAGATAGACCAGCGCAATCAGCCGCAATCCGGCATAGAGTGAGCGATCCGCGGGAGCGAGAATGAGAGGCGCTTCCAGAGGAACACCTTGACGAACCAGCGAATAGGTCGCCTTCGACCACACGCCCACGCCGTAGAGCTGGCGTTCCAGAGCGCCGACATTGGTTACGGCATGATCCTGGATTGCGAGCAGCGATGTCGCCGGGCTTGATACCTGCCTTCTGGCCGGGACCATCGACGTCGACGCGCTGGGCATGCAGATGTCCGCCTTCTTCCACCCACCAGACGCCATCGTAGGGAGAGGAATATTCGCGGTCCTTCTGAAAATTAATGCAGGCCAGAACGATCGCGGCTACGCTGAGCAGCGCCAGGAAAACCGCGAAAAAGCGTGTTTGCAGGTCTCGGTTCATCGAAGCCGTGGGCTCGTGATTAAGACGAACGGGTGGGACTGCTCCCACCGGCCCATCTTCTATGAGCAACTTCGATGCCACGTTTTCCACCACAGCAGATGGCTAAACCTCGCCATTTGAACAGCTTCCATTATTGTAAATCTGCAATTGAGGAAGAAATATTATATTTGGTATGAGCTTGTGAAATTATGAAGACCACAGGTTACTAAAGTACATGTACTTCCAGTATATGGTAACCCGCAGTCAAACAAGTAGTTCTGGGCACGGTTTGAGGGATTCGATTCAGCCTGGCCTGGCTAGATGCTGCTCATTGTCTGCTGAACCGTGTAGCCTACACAAAGCATGAACTTCGGGACATTGACCGTAGCGGCGCTTAGCTTGAGCGCCGCCGCCATTTGGGGCGGTGGCGATTTCGCCGGCGGCATTGCTGTGCGGCGGGCAAATGTCTTTCGGGTGGTGGCGGGGGCGCACGCTTGCGGGCTTGTCCTGATGCTGGCGCTGGCCTGGATGACCCACGAGCCGATGCCGCCTCGCTCATCGCTAGGCTGGGGAGTGGTCGCGGGCATCACTGGCGCTTTCGGCATCGCCGCCCTATACAAAGGGCTGGCCGTTGGCCGCATGGGAGTGGTGGCTCCGGTGGCCTCAGTGATCACGGCAGTGTTACCGGTGCTGTTCGGATTTCGCACCGAGGGGATGCCGGAGCGCTGGCAATTGGCGGGATTTGCCCTGGCCCTGGCAAGCATCTGGCTGATCGCGCGGCCCGACCGCGAGATCGATTCGCATCGCGGGCTTGGCCTGGCCATCCTGGCGGGCGTGATGTTCGGGCTGTTTCTGATATCCGGCAAACAAGCGGGGCAAGCTGGAGTTTTCTGGCCGCTGGTGGCAGCGCGCGCAGCCTCCACACTGCTGATGCTGCTGATTGTGGCTTTCTTGCCGCGCGATCTGCGGTCGTTGCGTCCGGCGCTGCTTCCCATTCTGTTGTCAGGTTTGTGCGATTCCGGCGCCAATGCGCTGTTCATCGCGGCTACGCGTCACGGACGGCTGGATGTGGCAGTTGTCCTGTCGTCGATGTATCCCGCAAGCACCGTGATCCTGGCGCGAGTTTTGCTGAAGGAGCGCATCTCGCGAATGCAGGGAGTGGGCATCGCGGGAGCGCTGGCGGCGGTGGCGTTGATTGCGGCGCGCTAGGATTGCACGGCTACGAAGCAATTAGGAAAGCAGGACGGTGGGGGTTGGCTGTGAAACTGTGATCGCCAATCACTTTGAATGGGCAAACTAAGCTCATTGCTATCAATCTCTTAAATCGTAATGCGAAATTAAGTTGACGCGCCTTCCCGATGGCGCGATATTCGTCCCGCGACATAGACGGGTCAGGGGGCAAAGTCAGAATGGCAACCTCGACAGTCGTAAAGGAGATCGTCGTGACAACCCAGACACCCTTCGCCTTTAACCTGCCACTTCGCGCGTTCGCGCTCGCGATGCTTGGTGTGCTGACCACGCTCGCCCCGGGGCCGGGACTGGCGCAGACGTTCAACGTTCTGTACAACTTCACGGCCGGACCGGGCGGCGGTCAGCCCTTTGCCGGCCTGACCATGGATGCAGCCGGAGACTTTTACGGCACGACGCAGTACGGCGGCAGCGGCCCGGACGGAGGGTACGGCGTCGTTTTCCGCTTGTCGCGGGAGGGATCGGGCTGGCTCGACACGCCGCTCTATGCCTTCCAGGGTGGAAGCGACGGCGAGTATCCCTTGTCCGGGGTGGTGATTGGCCCCGACGGCGCCCTTTATGGCACCACCAGCGGTGACAACGTTTACGGAAGCTACGGCACGGTCTATCGCCTGACGCCTCCGCCTACGGCTTGCGCATCCTTTCTCTGCCCGTGGCGGGAAACTGTTCTGTACCGGTTCAGCGGAGGGTCGGATGGCGCCAACCCGAGCTATGGCAATCTGGCCTTCGATCACGCCGGGAACATCTATGGCACCACAATCTTCGGCGGCGGCGCAGGGGACTGTGGCTACGGACCTGGCTGCGGAGTCGTTTACAAGTTGACGCCCTCAGGGTCGGGCTGGACGGAGACGGCGATTTGGGATTTCGGGGTTGGCGGTGGAAATTTCCCGGCAAGCGGCGTGACCTTGGACAGCGCCGGCAATCTCTACGGGACGACTACCTACCCCACTGTCTATGAATTGTCGCCTTCCGGTTCGGGCTGGACGGAGACGACGTTATCCGAGCTGGACGGAAGCTACCCTGCTTACGGCGGCCTGGTCCTAGACCCGCACGGGAATCTCTTCGGGACGACTGGCGGCTTCCAAGGGGCGGGCAACGTCTACGAGCTTAGTCCCTCGAATGGCGGTTGGACAATGAGTACGTTGTACACTTTCTCCGGCTATGAGGGACCTTTGGACACGCCGACCTTGGACGCTGCCGGCAACGTCTACGGCACATCGTACGCGACCGGACCCTACGAGGAAGGCCAAGTGTTCAAGCTGACGCCCTCCAACGGGAGCTGGATTTTCACCGACATGCACGACTTCAACGGCAGCAGCGGGGGAGGCGAGCCAGTCGGCGGCGTAGTTTTTGACGCCAGTGGGAATATGTACGGCACGACCTCGGCAGGAGGCACAGGTGGTTCACAGTGTAACGGAGGCTGCGGCACAGTCTGGGAGATCACGCCGTAGGCGCGCTTCTTGGCCTTCGGTGGGCGTTTCATTGGCGAGAATCAATTACATAAGCAATCGGTTTGACGTAAGGGGAGGAGTGTCGCAGGCTGAAGCCGGTCGAAACTGAAGGGCGTGCGTACCCAGGACTCCAATTCCGTTACGTCCTGGGCTAGACTCATCGCCGTCCTGGCGGGCTCTCCCCTTCGGCGTACAACGCTGACAAGCACCGGAAATGATTGCCATGCATAAAGCGCGGGCCTGAACGCGCCTCTCACGAAGACCGACCGGACTTTTACTTCGCCAGCACCGGTATCGCCCAGGCAAACTGGAAGATCGACATTGGGTTCTCCCCATGCTTGACGTCCAGGTCAAGGTGACTCTCGGCGACGATCCAGTAGTAGGTCTTCACCGTCGCGATGATGCGATCGATAGCCGAGTCTAACTCGCGGTGGGTGGCGGCGAGCGCCGAGAGGGTTCGCTCGTGATGGCCTGAATGAGGTGCGACAGCATTCTGTAGGTCCGCAGCAGCCTGGCCCAATGCCGCGCGGTCATTCGCCAGCTCGCGTTCGGTGATCTGGTCGTGCAGCAGTTGGGGATATTCCGCCAGCTGAGCCAGCACCCGTGGCAGCGACAAACCACCGTCTTCGCCGTGGAGCAGACGAAGGACGCGCGCGGCCATGGCATCAGCATAACAACCACGCAGCATGTCGAGGAAGGCTGTGCGTCGGTCGCAGAGCTGCGGGTTGGGCTGGACAATCTCGCGCTCCAGCTTCCAGTAAATGTCACGGTCGGTGGCCAGGGCCAGCACCTGGTCGCCAATTTGACGAAGTTCAATCCGGGTGCGCTCGCGGAATTGTTTTTCGCTCAACATAGAAGGAAATTGTAACGAATCGCACGAACCTACTTCTGTGATCCCGGTCACTAGCGAGGAGGTTTGGCCCGGGCGGAGAGCCGAGACAACCTCCCGCAAGCGCTCTCAATCTCACCCCCAAAGGCCTTATGATTGCAATTATTCGTGTAGGATGATCGGCTGGCAGGAGGAGTCGTGGTCTGTAGCGCTTGCGGATTCGAAAACCTGGCAGGCATGCGTTTCTGCGGGATGTGCGGAACCCCGCTGCCTCATCGGCCGCTAACCATGCCCGGGGCGCAAAGCACCCTGAGCCTGACCCGGGTGCCGGTGGAAGGTAGTGTCGGTTCGCCGGCGTTGTCGCGCGCGGCGGTTTCGCCGGAGATGCCGGGAGCCAATGGAGGTTCATCCTCGACCGAAGTGACAGTGCCAAGGGACGCGGGCGAGGTTGCGGCGGATGCGATCGAGGACATACAGGCTTCGGCCCTCGACGACCAGCCGACCGAGTTGGTCCCAGATATTCCTCTGGACCAGTATCTGCAAAGCTTCCATTACCAGCCGCCGGACGAGCCCGATGAGATAGCGCTCGCGACGCGTGACGTTGGGTTCGCCGACGGGCAGGGCGCTGCCCCGGCCGGCCAGACAACGGTCCGGCGACCAGCGCCGGTAGAGGTAACCACGCCGGGCGGTGCGATGGCTTCACCTGCTGCCGCCGAAACTGAGACGGCGCAGGTTATTGCGGCCGCTTCTCCCGACACGGTTGAAAGCCGTCTGGGACTGGAGGAGCCGGAAGCGCAGGATGAAGTTCGCACGGAGCGCCCAAATTTTCTTGATCTCGGTGAACTGCGCGAAGACGGCGCGCGGGCTACGTCAGGGACGTCGATTATCACTGGACCGTCATTCCTGGGATTGAACGACCCGCCACCTACCGCGGAACCGCGTCTCCCTAAACCTCGGAAGCTGCGCAAGAGCCACTGGGGCGCCTGGTCGGCGGCCTTGGTTGTTCTGGCGTTCGCAGGACTGGGATGGATGCAGTATCGTTCGCAGGTTGAGCACACCAATAACGGTCCGGTGGAAATCGTCAAGGCAAAGTTCCGCGAGTGGAGACAACGCATTCCGGCGCTGGCCGTCAGCGAATCGGCTCCGGAAAGTGCGATGAAGACAAACTCCAAGCGCGAGGTGCGGCCGCCGCGTCCAACTCCGAGCAGCGATCAGGATGAGACGGCAAGTGGCGATGCGGCGGGCGGCGCGGCACAACCGGGCAACCCCGCAGACACAGCTTCAGTTCCCAAGCCGCCTAAGGGAACGCTTGTGTCTGCGACTTCGCCAGCGATAGCCGCGGCCAGCGGCGGGGTCACCGGCGTCGGTACCCCGGAAGCGAACCCCAAGCCCAGCTCAATCGGCGCGGAAGAGATGGCCAAGGCCAAGAACGCCAGCGATGCGGCGGCGACAGCGGCGTGGCTGTGGAAGGCCACCGCGAAAGGCAATCCCGATGCGCCAGTGCAACTGGCGGACATGTATATCAACGGCCAGGGCGTGCCGCGCAGTTGCGAGCAGGCCATAGTGCTGCTGAAGACTGCGGCGGAGAAGGAAAACCCCCGCGCCCGCAACCGGCTGGCCTCGATGTACGCGACCGGAAGCTGCGTGCAGCGTGATCGCGTGCAAGCGTATCGCTGGCTTAGCTCTGCGCTGAGCGCCAATCCCAACAGCGATTGGGCAAAGCAGAACCGCGACCTCATCTGGCAGCAAATGACTCCCGACGAGCGCACGCAGGCGGAAAAGTACCGGTAAGGCTGCGGCGGGTTTGCGCTCGTCGGAGGGCTGGGCGTTCTAATCTTCCCAACATTGTCATTCCGACCGAGGGCTTCAGCCCGAGCGGAGGGATCTGCGGTTCCCCCAAACGCAAGCCACCACGCGCTACAATTGTTACGAAGCTTGGGCGAATTTATAAATTGTGAAGATTCTTAGCGAAGGACGAAATCATGAATACGAATCCTTTGGAGCGTTCGCTGGCGGAAGCCGATCCCGAGATCGCGGAGGCTGTCGAAAATGAAGAGCGCCGTCAGCACGAAGGCCTGGAACTGATCGCCTCCGAAAACTTTGTGAGCGAAGCCGTGCTGGAAGCGGCCGGCTCGGTCTTTACCAACAAGTACGCCGAAGGCTATCCCGGCAGGCGCTACTACGGGGGATGCGAGTTCGCCGATGTGGTGGAGAATCTGGCGCGGGACCGCGCCAAACAGCTCTTCGGGGCCGAGCACGCCAACGTGCAGCCACACTCCGGTTCCACCGCCAACATGGCGGCGTACGCCGCGGTCATTCAGCCCGGCGACACCGTCCTCGGTTTGAACCTTGCCCACGGCGGCCATCTTACCCACGGACATCCGCTGAACTTCTCCGGCAAGACCTACAAGATCGTTCCCTACGGCGTGACGCGCGAGACCGAGACCATCGACTATGACGAGCTGGAGCAGATTGCCGAGCGCGAGCGTCCCAAACTGATCATTGGTGGCGGCAGCGCCTATCCGCGCGTCATCGACTTCGCGCGCATGAGACAGATCGCCGACAAGGTCGGCGCGCTCTACCTGGTTGATATGGCGCACTTCGCCGGACTGGTTGCGGGCGGCGCGCATCCGTCGCCAGTGCCCCACGCGCAGATCGTCACCACGACCACGCACAAAACCCTGCGCGGCCCGCGCGCCGGAATGATCCTGTCGAAGCAGGAATACGCCGCGCCCATCGACAAAGTTGTTTTTCCGGGAATGCAGGGCGGACCGCTGGTGCACATTATTGCCGCCAAGGCCGTTTGTTTTCAGGAAGCAATGCAGCCAAACTTCAAGGATTACGCGAAGCAGATCGTGGCCAACGCGGCCGTGCTGGCCCAGACCCTCGTCGACGAAGGCTTCCACATCGTCTCTGGCGGCACTGACACCCACCTGATGCTGGTGAATGTCTTCGCTAAGGGTATGCTGGGCAGCGAAGCCGAAAACGCGCTGCATGAGGCCGGCATCACGGTGAACAAGAACGCGATTCCGTTCGACACCAATCCTCCGCTGAAGCCCAGCGGCATTCGCATTGGAACTCCGGCGCTTACCACCCGCGGCATGAAGGAAAACGAGATGCGGCAGGTGGGCAAATGGATCTCGGAAGCGCTGCACAATCGCACCGACAAGAACGTGCTGACCCGCATTCGCCGCGAGGTGCTGGGACTGGCGGAAGCGTTTCCGCTGTATGCATCGCGCCGGGCAAGACATGCCGAGGCGGTGAAGGCGTAACCCTGCTACAGACGCCCGTCAGACCTGCCTTGGCAGCACGCGATTGACACTGTGGATGCTTCCTACTGCCAGCGTCACTCGATCTCGGTCGGGACGCGCACAGGGCACGCCCCCGGCGGAAAGCACCAGTGACTCAGCGATGAGCATCGCGCCCGGGGAAAAATAGTAGTCATAATGCTGGTCGTTGTGCTCGCGATCGGTAAAGACCAAGGCATCCTTGGGGCCGCGATGCTTAACGAAGATCCGGGAATACTCGTTTTGTAGCTTGACGGCTTTCGCGCGCACGCCAGCTTCGGAAAAAACGAACCCAACCTTGTACCAGCTTTCCATAATTGCGGCGGATATAGTATGCCGCATGATCGGCATCCGGCACTGCCGTGCTCAAGATGACAGGCTGAGGGTGTCTCCGGTTTACACTGATCTGTGCGCGTCGCCATCGATATTCGCCGCATCACCGAGTTCGGCGTGGGGACTTACACCCGGAACGCCATCCGCACCCTGGCGCGCCTCGATCACGAGAATGAATATTTTCTCATCGGCATTCCCGGGATGCTGGGCGACATGGGGCCGCTGCCGCCGAACTTCATCACCGTTCCCGGCCAGCCCAACGAGTTCTCGGTCGCCAGCTATCTGGAACTGCATCGCATTCTGAAGCAGAACAGCTGCGACCTGCTGCATGTTCCGCATCTGTTCTGGAAGCCGCAGGGCATTCCGTGTCCTTACGTGGTGACGGTGCACGATCTGCTGGACCACATGTACCGCGTGAACAGCCAATCGGGCGTGAAACGCAACATGCATTTCCAGTTCACGAAGCGCGTGCTGCAACGTGCGGCGCGCATCTTCGCCGTCTCCAATTTTTCCAAGGCTGACACGGTGCGCCTGTTCCATGTGCCGCCGGAGAAGATAGAGGTCATCTACAACGCCATCGACGACAGCTTCCGCCTGGGCCATGCCAGCGATGCCGAGCGCGAATTCATCGCCGAGCGCTATCAGGTGAACACGCCGTTTCTGCTCTATGCCGGACGGATCAGCCCGCACAAAAATGTAGTGCGCATCATCGAGGCGTTTGCGGCACTCAAAGGCGAACTGAGCAAGGAAGGGAAATTCGACGACCTGAAGCTCATCATCATCGGCGACGAAGTCTCCAAACATCCCGATCTTCGCCGCGCCTGTGTGAAGGCCGGCGTGCAGAACGATGTCCGCTTTCTCGGCTTCGTGCCCATCGATGTCCTGCGCATCTTCTACGACCAGGCGAAGATCTTCATCTTTCCCTCGCTCTATGAAGGCTTTGGTCTGCCGCCGCTGGAGGCCATGGCGCACGCCACTCCGGTCGTGACCAGCAACACATCTTCCATTCCCGAGGTGGTGGGCAACGCCGCGGTCATGGTCAATCCCGAAAACGTCTTCGAGATCATGCGCGCCCTGCATCGCGTGCTGCTGGACCAACCGCTGCGCGACAAGCTGAAAGCCCGCGGCCTGGAGCAGGCGGGAAAGTTCTCGTGGGATGACGGAGTCCGTCGCATGTTGCAGATCTACCGCGAAGTCGCCAAACCTGCCTGAGTAAAACGCGCACCCGCAGGCTCTGCCAAAAGATCAGTTTTTCCAGACATCGGTTGGCCCGCTGCTTGCTTCTAAAGAAGCAGACGTGGATGTTCCTAGGGGCCGAGGCAATGGGATTCTCACCAATACGCGCAGCAATTCTCATTTGCGCTGCCGGCATGGCAATCCCTCTCGCGGGCTGGGGACAAGCGAACAGCCTGTCCCTCAATGAGATTCTGAGCCGTATGCAACGGGCTGAAGCCGTGTCGCGCCAGCACAGCGTGGCCTACGCGGTGACGCGTGAATATCAGCTTTCAGCGGCGGGAGCCCGGCAGCCGACTTCCGATGTCGTGGTCCAGGTCAACTTCATTCCGCCTGCGGCCAAGGACTACAGCATTGTGCAGGCGCAGGGCAGCGATCGTGGCGCCGGCATTGTGCGTAAAGTTCTCGATCACGAAGCGCACATGGCCACGCAGTCCCAAGAGCACGAAGTGAGCCGCCAGAATTACGATTTCGCATTGTTGGGCCGAGAGCCCATTGACGGGCATGAGTGCTATGTCTTGCAGCTCACCCCCAAGCGGCAGGCGGCGGAGTTGATTGACGGCAAGGCTTGGGTGGATGCGCGTGATTTTGTTTTGCGGAGAATCGAAGGCGCCACCGCCAAGAGCCCGTCGCTGTGGCTGAAGGGCCTGAGGCTGACCATCAATTATGGCCAAGTCAACGGGGTGTGGGTGCAAACCACGACTAAGGCCGTCGCCGACGTGCGCTTTGCCGGGCCCCACGTGCTTACCTCGCGCGAACTGGAGGTGCGGCCCGCAACCTTCGATGCCCGCGTGCAAGCGCCGCCGCGACCACGCAGTCAGCGGTCCAGTGGCAGAGGCTCCGTTGCCGATACGGCTACGTGGCTAGGACCGTAGGCTTGCCGAGGACTGATTGCTGTTTTTTAGCTGCCGGGCCTGTAAGCCGAATTTTGTGTGCCGCTCTTTCTTACGGCAAGGACGTATCCCACACATTCGAAAAACGCGAATGTGTGGGGCACCCACTGTCCTTGCGGGAACAAAGAGCGGCACGACGGTCATTCCTCTGGGCCGCGCATTACTGCGCGGCTCTAGCGACCTACCCGGAAGTTGTGACGCACCGAGCCGGCACGTGCGCGCGCCGAAGCGAACGCTCCTCCCCTATTTGGTCTTGCTCCGTGTGGGGTTTACCCTGCCACCGCCATTGCTGGCGGCGCGGTGCGCTCTTACCGCACCTTTTCACCCTTACCCCGCCCAACCGAGGTTGAGCAAGGCGGTATATTTTCTGTGGCACTGGCCGTCAACGGCCCTTTGAGGGCCGCCGCCCGGACGTTATCCGGCACACCGCTCTGTGGAGTTCGGACTTTCCTCTACCAGCTTGCGCCAGCAGCGACCGTCCGGCCCAGCAGCTAACTCAACCATTATAGATGGTGATAGATGTTGTCGATTAGCGCCGTAGGTGCGATATAGGTTAGCCCAGCGCTTCAGCGCTGGGAGGACGTTTGTTTTACATCAGAGTCCTGTAGGGACGACACAGGGTCCAACCACCCAAGCGAGGTGTCGTGCCTACGGCACTGTTCATTTGAAATCGCGCACCAACCAGCCGTGAACGGCTGGGCTAACCTATGTCGCGCCTATGGTGCTGATCCAGCGTGCCCAAATGCTAAAGCGCCGGGTGCCCGTTCTAGCCTCTGGTGGCTGGGGCTGGGCTTTTTGCGTCAGGCGCTTTCCCTCAGCACCAACTGCTCCGCGGGCGAGAACACATACGCGCGAATCATCATCGTGCTGAGCAGCGATGTCAGCCCAGACGACGCCAGGATCATCGCGATCACCACGAACTGATAGATCGCCGCGTAGAGCGGGTTGGCGCCGGAGAGCAGCATGCCGGTCATCAGGCCAGGTATCCAGACAATGCCCAGCGAGCGCAGGTTGTCGATGGCCGGAATCAGCGAGGAATGAATACTCGCCTCGGTATAGCTGGCGATCGTCTTCTCCGGCGCGGCGCCCAGCGCCAGCGCGGTTTCAATCTCGCCGGCGTGTGCCAGCACCTCCGAGCGGAAGCGATTCAGCGCCAGTCCGTTGGTGTTCATCGCGTTGGCGATGAGCATGCTCCCCACCGGAAGTAGCGAAGTGATGGCGGTATCGATCACGCCCGCCCATGTCATCACCGCCGTTACCAACCCCGCGCCCGCGGCGATGGAATAGGTCGAGACTTTCTGCGCGCCGGAAATATTCTTCGCGCGCTTGGCCGAAATCGATCCCGCGGCGATGATCATGCCGGCCAGCAGAAAAACGCTGCTCCAGCGCGGAGCCTTCAACAGCAGCACCAGCACCGAACCGACGACAACGATCTGCACAATCCCGCGCAGCAGAGCTACTGCCGTGTCGCTTTCAAGATGGATATTGCGGCGGCGCGCCAGCAAAATTACGAGCATCGCCAGAACCGAGGCGATCGCGGCCTGAGCGAATCCCAGCGCGATTTGCGAATGAAAGAGTGATTTAAGCATCGAGCACCTCCGCCGAAAGAAAACAGCCATCAGGCCACTAGAAAAACTCAAAAGCAGATCCCTCGTCGGCCTGAAGGCCTCCTCGTGATGACAAAATCAAAGGGCCTGTGACGGCACGGCTAAAGCCGTGCCCTTTCAAAACCACCGAGCAGCTACAAACCACCGGACAGCTACAAGCCATCGAGCAGCTACAAACCACCGGACAGCTACAAACCATCGAGCAGCTACAAACCATCGAGCAGCTACAAACCATCCAGCACCTCCGCAGGTGTTCCTTGGCGAACGAGGTGACCAGCCTCGATGATCGCAACCCGGTCGCACAGGCGGCGGGCCTGATCGCGATCGTGCGTGACCAGAATGAACGTGTATTCGTTGGCGCTGACCAGATTGCGAATCAGCGCTTCAATGCCGGCCTTGGCCTGTTCGTCCAGCGCCGAAGTGGGTTCATCGAGCAGCAGGATCTCCGGCTGGTTGGCCAGCGCGCGCGCCAGCGAAACTCGCTGCTGCTCGCCCCCGGAAAGATTGGCAACATTGCGTCCGGCAAATCCGGGCAGCCCAACGCGTTCCAGCAGGCTGGCGATTTCCGGGTCAGGCAATGTCTCGCCGCGCTGCGCTGGCCCAAACCGCAGGTTGGCGGCGATGTCGCCGGGAAAGAGAAACGAACGCTGCGTCACCATGCCGACACACCGGCGCAGTTCCTGCGGCGGAATCTGGCGATAATCCTGATCTTCAAGAAATACCGTTCCGCTGGTGGGCTCGTCCAGGCGATTCAGCAGGCGGAGCAGGGAACTCTTGCCGGAGCCGCTGGGCCCGACCACGCCTAACAGTTCTCCGCGGTAAACCTCAAGCGAGATGTCCTGAACGATCCACTTCTCGCCGACGCGGCGTCCTAGATGCTCGGTCCGCAAGATTACCGCGCCGGGAGCGGCGTTCATCGGTCCAGATGTCCGTAGTAGATGTTGGTGTCGTATTCCAGCGTCACCACGCCATTTTCGCCATGTGCTCGGAAGAGTTCCGGCAGGGCTTCCAACATCGCTTCGTGCTTCTCGCCGGACTTGGGGATGTACGAGGACGACAGCAGCCGGCCGCGCAGGCCGTCAAAGTCGAGCCGCTGCTGGTTGTGCTGCTGGATCAGCGCCATCTCGTCAGGGCGCAAAGAAGCGCTGGAGGGCATCGTAGTTGGCGAGGTATTTGCGTGACACCTGTTCGTAATCGATGGAATAGTTCCCGCACGAAGGCTTCATAGGCACGCAGAAACGGGGTAGCTTGGGCGTCGCGATGGTGCCACACCAGCACTACCCATCCGCCCGGTTTCAGGATGCGGGCAAATTCGGCGCGCGTTTCCGGCGGCCGGAACCAATGAAAGGCCTGCGCGGCTATAACGAAGTCCACGCTGGCATCTTGCAGCGTGGTGGACTCGGCGCTGCCTTCCACCATGCGTGAAGTTGGCGTGGCCCGCCATGTATTTCTCGCCGGCCAGCCGCATCTCGCGATTGGGCTCGACGCCAATCACGCGGTTGCCGTTGTGCAGGAAGATCTCTGCCAGCAGCCCGGTGCCGCAACCGACATCGGCGATCAGATGTTGCGGCGTCAGCCCGCAGGCCTGCTGCAGGGCGTGTACCACATCGTGGGAGTAGCGAGGACGATACTTCGCGTAGTCTTCCGCGCGATCGGAGAAGCGGACAAGCGGGTCGCGACGGATTCAGCCATGGCAAAATGATATCGTAGCAATTAGCAATTAGCATTTGAGCACTTGCAGTTGGCAGATGCTGTAACGATAGCCGGATATGGCCAATGCTAACTGCTAGCTGCCAAATGCCTGCGCCAATGCCGAAACTATGCACCGTTCCGGAACACGCCGCCACCGCGATCGCGAGGCGATTCGCAAGGTGCCGCGTGGCCGCGTCAGCACCTATGGCGCGATTGCCAAGGCTGCCGGATACCCACGCTGCTCGCGGCACGTCGGCCGGGTCTTGAAGCAAGTCGGCGGATTGCCCTGGCAGCGGATACTGGGCTCGGGCGGCCGCATTTCGTTGCGCGGAGAATATGCCCTGGAGCAGCGTTTTCTGCTGGAGGCTGGAGGGGTTCGCTTCAAGGGGCGCCGGGTGGATTTGCGGGAGTTCGAACACCGCTTCGCGAATACCAGAAGCAAGAATCTCTCCGCCGCCAAGGGTTGCTCCAACGCCAAGCGTTAAGCGAAGTCCCCTCAGTGGCTAAAGCCGCATTGACGTTGCGGCTCTTACGGATGGCCTGAAGGCCATCCCCTTCAAAACTTCAGCGGGAGTTTCCGTATGCGTTAAAAACGAAGCGTTTGCCGCCAAAGTTGTAGAGTTCCCGATTGTCGGGCTTATCTAGGCCTCTGCAGTTGGCGTAAAATAGAGAGCGGTTTCGAATCAATTCAGGATTATGTTTATGCCGGGCCGAGTTCGTCTTGCTTGTTTCGCGATCCCTGTCTTGTTTGCCGCTCCACTTTTCGCACAGCAATACCAGGAGCACGATCACACCGTTTTTCATCGTCCTGCGCCCGGCAACGACGAAACGTCCAGCAACCGCGGCCGGAACTTCGGCGACGACCCGCACTCCAGTTGCAGCCTCCAGCTCGACCTCGAGGACGCCGGAATCAAGCCGCCGTCACGAACTGACTTACGGTCAGGCGCCCACATTGACCGATTCGCACGCTAGCCAAACGCAGCCAACTCCGAAGTAAATCGCCGATTGTCTCAGGGAAGCTTTTCGTAGTAGCACTCACCCGCACAGCTGCGGCACAGAATCCTGCCATCTCGCCGCACCTCGCGCTGGAAGTTGATGCCTTCGCCACATTCGGCGCAGACGATGCGCTCGCTCTTGTAGCCGGGCAGCTCTTCCGGCGGCAATTGCACTTTCACCCACTGCTCGGTGAACAGATCGTCATTCGGGATCTCGCGATAGGCAAGCATCTGCTGCTGGTTCTTGTTTTCGATCTCGGGATGCATCTGCCGGGCCAGAGCCTTGGAACTTTCCTTGGCACACACCCGCACTGCCCGGCCGGAGTCGAGATCGACGAAGGTCGCCGCGACTTTGCCCCAGTCGCGAAACTTCAGCGCGCGCTTGCCCAGCCGGCAGCCGGTGACTACCGCGACGGCGTCGGTAGCGCAGCGATCGATCTCAACAAAAGTGATCAGCCGCTTGCGGTCTTTGCCATGCGGATCGTCGATGCCCAGCAGCTCCAGGCCGCGCATCGCCAGCCGCACGCCGAGTATTTGCCCGGCGCACAGATGGCCGTGGGCTACTTCCGCATCGCGCAACAGTTCGTCAAAGGTCTTCACAGCAATGTGCTCCGCTTATTCTTCATCCGAATCGTTGTCGGGCGCCTCATCCGCAAACCGTCCGCTAACATTCACCGTGAACTTTTCGCCGGTCTTAGGCAGGAAGGTCACCCGCGGCCGGCTGCCGGTCCCAACGCGGCGGCGCGCAATTCTTGTCGGACGAATCTCCCGCGCTGACCTTGCCCAGTTCCTTGTGAAACAGTGGCTTCTTGCCGCCGATCTCGGCAACCACCGCATCCACCCGCTCGCCGTTGGATGTGATGCCGCAATACGCCGCGTAGTCGCGATACCAGCTGACCTCGGAATAGAACGCGTCGAAGTCGGGCAGCTTGACCAGCGCGATCTTCCCTGACACGCCGGTCGACCAGCAGCCAGCCGCCACGTTGCCAGAGCCACTTGGCTGACTTCTTGCGGATCGTCCGGCAAGCTGTCGTTGATGCGATACGCCCTGCCGCACCACGAACTCGCGATCGGTAACGTCGTGGGTTTCGCCGGTGGTGAAATCCTTCAACTTGCTGTCGACGTACAGCGGCCTGACCGAGATGTCGATGGTCCTGTCTTCCGACGACCCGACGAAGAGTTTAACCGGTGTCGCTTTTCCCAGGCTTACAACGTGCGGCTTGGAGGCGGCGGCGGCCGTCAAGCCAATCGGCAACATCGCGATAAGGAGAAAGACAGTGCGCATAAGAGTCCAGACTACGCAAAGGCCGGTTCGGCGGGTTGAGGCGCAAGTTCCTGCTCCACCGATCGCCTGCCGAAAACGTTTCCATTCGATATTAACCACCCGACAACTGGCATACAATGAATTTGCGTTTCAGTGGCCTGAGGATGGCTTTGACCTACAGCTTCATAATTCCGGCTTATAACGAGAGCGAACGACTTACCGTATCGCTACCCAAAATCTTCGACTACATTCGTCAACAGCAGTTGCCAAGCGAAGTGATTGTAGTGAACGACGGCTCCAGCGATAATACGGCCGAGCGTGGTCGCGGCATTTTATGTCGCTTTATCCCGATCTCCGGCTGGTGGAAAATCCCGGAAATCGCGGCAAGGGATATAGCGTTCGCAATGGAATGTTGCACGCGCACGGCGACGTAAGGCTGTTCACCGACGCCGATCTGTCGTCGCCAATTTATGAAGCGGGAAAGTTGTTTGCTGCACTGGAGCAGGGCGCGGACGTGGCTATCGGATCGCGCTGGCTGCAAGCGGAGCTGCAAACCGAGCGCCAGCCGTGGCACCGGCAGTTGTTTGGACGCTGCTTCAATCTGGCGCTGCGTATGGTGCTGGGGCTGCGGTATTCCGATACGCAATGCGGCTTCAAGGCGTTCACCCGGGCGGCGGCGCAAACCGTCTTCACCCGCCAGCGCATCGAGCGCTGGGGCTTCGATCCGGAGCTGCTGTTTCTGGCCAACAAGTTCAAGCTGCGCACCGTCGAAGTACCGGTGGAGTGGGCCCACGATCATCGGTCAAAGATCAACCCGCTGCGCGACGGTATCAAGATGGGAACGGAGATGTTGGCGGTGCGTTGGAATGACTGGAACGGGCGGTACAGGGACGAGTCGTTTGCGCCGGAAGAAGCTCATGGCAAGCCGGCGGCGTCGGTGACGGGCGAAGTATAAATGCCGCTCTCACGTATGACGTTTTGAAGGGGTGCAGCTTCAGGTGCGCCGTTATTGCTCTTTTTTCTTTGTCATCACGAACCGACTTTAGTCGGTGAGGGATATGCTTTTCGGACATGAAGGATGGGACGGGCCTTCTTGCGAACCTCTCCCATGGAATCATTGTCGCCCTGCCTGCTCGAACCTCGGCGATTCGGCGCGCGATCTCTTGCTGCCATGCCGCCTCAACGTCGTCGCTGTTGGATAAATCGAGACTGTCGATCAGGGATCTGGCCAGGTCGGCTCGTTCCTCTAGAGGCAGAGCCACGGCTTCCTTCAATAACTCAGTTGCTTTGTCGCTCATTCGTAAGCTCCCACTCGGCGATACAACGTCTGCGGGCCAATCGACTAGGGTGACCTGGCTCTGTTGCCGCTCTTTGTGCCGCCCCTGAAGGGGCTCAGATTTGAAGATACAGCCTACCCAGCACTCCGCCTCCCCAATTCGCCCAAAAGCGGCGAACCGGGGACCCCGCTGCGTGCTGGGCTATCCTGTCCCCGTCCCGTCTTGCGGGACTCGATTGCTGGCACTCGACACTTATCCGCTGACCCTGCGGTTGCTAGTTGCAGCCAGGAAGTCAACAGAGCCAGATGACCTCTAATCGCCAGCCGCTAACTGCTTCTTCACCGCTTCACTCAGAATCTTGCCATCCACGCGTGCGTCTCCAAACTTGGCTTTGGCGTTCTTCATCACCGCGCCCATGTCCTTCATTGTGGGAGAGCCCATTTCGGCGATGACGGCGCGGACGGTGGCGACGATGTCCTCCTCGCCGACCGCCTTGGGCATATAGCCCTCGATGATTACGATTTCCTCGGCCTCTTTCTGCGCCAGTTCAGGACGGTTGCCTTTCGTAAACTGCTCGATTGAGTCCTTGTGTTGCTTGATCATGGTGCTCAGGACCTGGAGCTCGTCTTTTTCCTCGAGATTCGTGTCTCTGTCTAGCCGTAGATCCAGTCGTTTGTTCTGTAACGCAGCCTTCATCATGCGCAGCGTAGACAGCCGCAGCTCTTCTTTGCCGCGCATGGCAGCAACCATATCTTTTTGCACGCGTTCGGTCAGGCTCATGAAGCAATTATAGTCACCCGGCCATGTGATTCAGGGCACAAAGGTCGTGGCCGGTTGAAGTAGCCCGCTCCGATGTGTAAGCCTATAGTGAAGAAGTCGGCGCTCGCACAGGCCGCAATCAATCTTCAGAGGTATTGCCATGCTGCGTAAGACACGGCTGTTTACTCCCGGGCCGACCCCTCTGCTTCCCGCCGCGCAAAACGCTATTGCGGCCGCGGATATGCATCATCGCACCGCGGAATTCCGCGAAATCTTTTCCCGTACCCTTGCTGATCTGAAGACCTTCATCGGCACCAACAACGATGTTCTGCTGCTGGCTTCCTCCGGCACCGGAGCGATGGAAGCCGCGGTCTCCAACCTCACTTCGCCGGGCGAGAAAGTTGTTGTCCTCAGCGCCGGCAAGTTCGGCGAGCGCTGGCGCGATCTGGCCAAGGCCTTCGGCCTGCCAGATCGAGCTGATTAGCGTTCCCTATGGCCAGACCTTCGACCTTCGCGAAGTAAAATCCAAGCTCGACGGCGCCCGCGTCCTTTATATGCAGGCGACGGAGACTTCCACCGGGGCGCGTCATGATGTGAAGGCCATCGCCGCGCTGCTGAAGGGCACCGACACGCTGCTGGTGGTCGACGCCATCACCGGACTCGGCACTACGCACTTCGAGGTGGACAACTGGGGCATCGACATCCTCATCGGCGGCTCGCAAAAGGCCGTCATGATTCCTCCCGGTCTTGCTTACCTGTCGCGTGAGCGAGCGCGCCTGGCAGCGGATGGAAACCGCCAAGCAGCCGCGCTATTACTTCGACCTGCGCAAGGAGCGCAAGTCGCAGACCAAGGGCGAGATCGGCATTCACTCCGGCGGTCGCGCTGATCGCGGGCTTAGCGGCGGCGCTGGATTACATTCGCCGCGCCGGCAACGGCAATCTTGCCGATGGCCGCGACGCGCTCATCCACAACGCGGAAACTTCTGCTGCGATGGTTCGCGCGGGCGTGCAGGCGCTGGGACTAGGACTGTTCGCGCCTACATGTCCGGCCGCCGCGGTGACGGCGATCTTGCCGCCTAAGGGCGTGGATTCCAGCGCGATCGTGAAGGAGTTTCGCGAGCGCTTTGCCATGGTGGTCGCCAATGGCCAGGGCGAAATGAAGGGCCAGTTGTTCCGCATCGCTCATCTCGGCTACTACGACTATCTTGACGCCATCGGCGTCATCGGCGCGCTGGAGCAGGTACTGCTGAAGGTTGCGCCATCTCACAACTTCGAACTAGGCGCTGGCGTGCGCGCCGTGCAAGAGGTATTTGCAGGGCAATTCGCCGAGGCGGCTAAAGTATGAAAGTCGTGATTGCGGATAAAGGCTCTCCCTCGACGCTCAAAGTTTTTAGCCGAGCACGGCGGACTGGACGGTGGTCAGTCCCGACAAGGAACACCTTGCCGGCGAACTGACCAACGCCGACGCCATCGTTGTCCGCTCGGCGACCTTCGTCGATGCGGCCATGATGGACAAGGCTCCCAAGCTGCGCGTGATCGGACGCGCGGGCGTGGGCGTCGACAACGTCGATCTCGACGCCGCCACCAAACGCGGCATCGTGGTGATGAACACTCCCGGCGGCAATGCGGTTGCCGTCGCGGAACATACCTTCGCTCTTATGCTGTCCATGGCGCGCTTCCTGGTTCGCGCCCACACCACCATGCAGGCCGGCAAATGGGAGAAGAAGACGCTGCAAGGCACCGAGCTGCGCGGCAAGACGCTGGGCATCGTTGGACTGGGCCGGGTGGGCGTGGAAGTTTCGCGGCGCGCGCTTGCCTTCGGGATGAAGGTGGTAGCGCACGATCCGTATGTGGCGCCCAGCTTCGCGCAGCAGTTGAATGTCAGCATGGTCCCGCTGGACGAACTGTATGCCCAGTCGGACTACATCACGCTGCATGTTGGCCTTACGCCGCAAACAAACGGCATGATCAACGCCGACTCCATCGGCAAGATGAAGAAAGGCGTGCGGCTGGTGAACTGCGCTCGCGGCGAGCTGCTCAACGAGCCTGCCGTCATCGAGGCGCTACAGTCGGGGCAACTGGGCGGCCTGGCGCTCGATGTCTACACGCAAGAGCCGGTGAAGGACTCGCCGCTGGCGGCGTTGCCCAACGTTATACTGACGCCGCACATCGCGGGCTCGACCCACGAGGCGCAGGAAGCCGTCGGCGTGCAGATCGCGCTCCAGGTGCGCGAGTATCTGCTGAAGGGCGTGATCCAGAACGCGGTCAACGTGCCTTCGATCAGCGAGGAAGAGTACCAGGTGATGCGGCCGTACATCGCGCTCGGCGAGCGGCTGGGAACCTTCCTGGCGCAGTCGGTCGAAGGCGGAGTGGATGAGATGGGCCTCAGCTACAGCGGCGAGATCGCCGAGTGGAAGACCGCGCTCATCCGCAACGCTGCGGTTGCCGGCGCGCTCAACCAGATTGCCCACGCGCACGAGCGGGCGAACCTGGTGAACGCTGCGTCGATCGCCGAGGAACGTGGCATCCGCCTGACCGAGCGCAAGCAAGCGCGCGAGGCCAGCGGTGCTGCCGCCAACGTGCTGCGCATGACCTTCAAGAGCGGTCAGCAGGAGAATACCGTGGCTGGCTGCGTACAGCCCGACGGCCTGCCGCGTCTGCTGGAGATCGATGGCATCCACGTTGAGGCGCCGCTCGAGGGCAATGTCATTTACCTGCGCAACATCGACGTGCCCGGAGTCGTGGGACGCGTCGGGACGGTGCTGGGCAAGCACAACATCAACATCGCCAATTTCTCGCTCGGCCGCGGCAAGGCTGGGGCGGAGACGTCGGCGGTCGCGGTGGTGCAGGTGGATGGCGAGATTACCGAGGCGGCGCTGGAAGCGCTGCGCGGGATTGAAACTATTCTGCTGGCCAAGGCGATTCGGTTCATGGCGCCGCAGGCGAAGCAGGTGGTTACCGCTTAACTCCCACCTGCCGGAACAATCCACCCAATCTGGGTGCCCCGGGTCTCGCGCTGTTCGAGACCGGGAATAACCTTGTCTTTGTCAGTGGGGGAAGCTGTTCGGCTGAACTGAGTCGATTCGTACTCACCCAGGTCTCGAAACCCGCGAGACCTGGGGCACCCGGCTTCTCAGCGAACACGCTTTATCCTTATCCGTTCTACATTTCAACGCGCCCACGATAAACATAGGCACCCGGCCGGTAGCGCGTGTGTAAATCACGACCTACAATCTTCATGTGCTCGGCTCCTTTCCTCCGAGCCTTGTTTGCTTGAGCGCACCAAGTGTGCTCGGTGGCTGGGAGCCGACACGGTTATCTAATCAGGCCCTTAGTTAGAAGGGGGTGTTTCGTGCATAAGCCATTCGCGACATTGCTGTCCTTTGCTTTGATTGGATGCAGCGTGCTCTGCTCAGGGCAAAGCAACGGAGTGCCTGCAGGCATCCTTGCGCGAGTCATTTACCTGAAGAATGGGGAGATGACGGGCACAGGCTTCTTGATTGATTACAAAGAGAAGGAATATTTGATCACGGCGAGACATGTCGTTGAGGGATTGCCCAGTAAGAACGCGAAGCTGCAAGAATACCGATCTGCGGACTGGCGATATTTGAGCGCCGACGTCATACTTCCTAACAATAAGAACGTGGATATCGCGGTTCTTGATATTCACCAAAAGCCCTCGCTGACTTGGAACCCCAATCTCGGCGACGGGACTCCAATGATTGGCGGGCAGGTCTACTTCCTCGGCTTTCCATACGGTCTCCACACCCTATACAACAATGGAGAGTATATGCCACTTGTAAAAGTTGGTATTTTCTCAGGCATAGACAATAGCGATCCAGAAGAAGAGCTTTACTATATCGATGGCTTCAATAACCCGGGATTTTCCGGAGGGCCAGTAGTCTATATCGACAACACCAAGCGTGACTGGCATATCTTTGCTGTGATTCAGGGATACCGGCCCGAAAGCGTCAAGACCAAGATAAAGGGTAAGCCAGTCGATACTGGACTGTTAGTCAACTCTGGAATTCTTTTAGCGTATCCCCTCGACTACGCGTTGAAAGCCATCGATGCTGAACAGGAAAAATAAGCCGGGGATGTAGCCGGGTGCCCCACTCATTCGCGGGGCCTGGATGAGTGGGTGTGTGAAGGGGAAGGGGCGCGGAGCTGCTCGTAACGCTCAGATGGGTCGGGCCCATCCATACGAGAGCTCACGGAATCTCGTGATTCGGGGAGCCCACTCATCCGAAAACCGCGGATGAGTGGGGCACCCGCACGCGCAAAAACCAGTCGCCGCCGGATGTTAGTCCACAAGGATGTATTCAAAAGTGATTCTGCGCTTGCGTTCCCATTCTGCGGTTTTCGTTGGGTCAGGAAATTTCGCTGGACTGGCTGTCTTCAGTTTCACATGAGTCGGTGCAGTAAAGAGTAGGACCGTATATTTCTTCCCGAATTTCCGCGCCGCCTTCCATTCGTTCTCCGTGAGGAGAATAGCGGTTCTCTCGGACTTGCGCCCCTTTACCTCGAATTTCAGGTCACCACATGTGATATCCCAACCTACGTGCATGTCGGCCACATTTTCCGGATTGTATCCCCTAGCCTTCAGCCATCGCATGGCTCTGTCTTCCGCTGCCCGTCCCCACTCCATATCGGGACGAAATGGAAGGCGACGATGGGCAATTTTACGACGATGCTGCCGACGTGGTTTGACTGGATCACCCCTGACCGCTGACACTGTTTGAAGTCCCCCAAACGGAGCCCGTATTTCATCAGACTTAAGGATGCGCCGCTCCCACCGCACTTTTCTGCGGTGAGTAAACCAACACTTTCCGCCAAGCGGCGAACGATCATAAAAAACTTTCTCTTGACAGAATACGACCGCGGTAAAAACGACCAGACTGCCGGTCTGGACAGATAACCATATCGCCATCCTTAACTGACGAACGGAAGTTCCAAAGGACACCTACTATCTGCCCAATCGACCGTTTGCTGTGCTTCTTGCCGTAAACCTCGGCGCACTTTGCCTTCAGTTCTTCACGTGAGGCAAACTTGTTCAGGTCGCCGACCTCGTCAAATCCGACGGCGATTACGCCCGATCTATAGCACTCAGCGGCGTAGTCTTCAGAGCCCTTCGGCAGTCGGGCAAAGATTTTCCAGATCATGAACAAGATCTTATATCAATGGGCCGGGTGCCCCACTCATCCGCGGGGTTCGGATGAGTGGGTGTGCGAAGGGGAAGAGTCGTGGAGCTGCTCGTAACGCTCAGATGGTCGGGCCCATCCGTACGAGACCTCACGGAATCTCGTGATTCGGGGAACCCACTCATCCGAAAACCGCGGATGAGTGAGGCACGCCGCTGTCGTCTGTTCTCCATCGCGGGTTCGAATCAGGGCACGACTTCTACGTCGTGCCGAATGCAGACCCAAAAAATATAGGGCTTTAGCCCCTGGAAACGTTTCGCAGGGCTAAAGCCCAACTAATTGGTAGCACGTTACGGCACGTCTGAAGACGTGCCCTGTTACACTGCGCTCGTACTGCACCTGCACCTTGACCTGCATCTTGCCGCCCGCCGGCACCTGAACGGTCTCGCCCTTCTTCAGGTAGGGTTGCAGCACCGCGGGATTGGCCCACTCCAGGTCCCAGCCGTTGGCGATCGCGATCACCGTGTATTGGCCGGGCACAACGTTCGGCAGGGTGAAGGTTCCGTCGCTGTCGCTCTGGTCGCGACGAAACAGCGGCGCGTTGTTCGCGGGGTCTTGCGGCACCAGGATGATCATCGCTCCCGCGAAGGGCTCGTCGTCGCGCATGGCGGTGCCGTCCACCTGAGCTGCTCCGCGCGAAGCGATGCCGCTGATGTGCACGCTGCCCGTGCTGCCAATCTCAATGGTGCGGCCCATCACCTTGGCTCCGGTTGCGGAGAGCTTCTGGAGGAAGAAGCCGCTCAGCATTTTCCAGCGCGATGACGTAGCGTCCGGGCCTGACCTCATCGGACCTGAAATCGAACTCGCCTCTGTCCGTAATGTCGCTGCGGAAGGTTTCCCCGGTTTCCGGATTGGTGAGTTGAAGGGAGGCTTGCCAGGGCACGCGCGCCGTGTCCTGGAAAAAATGGTGCCGCTGACGGACGCGAAGCTGGGACCGTCCGATGCGCTGATATCGGCATCGCCGGCCAGATCGATCTCGCGATACCACGCTCTGCTGCCGCCCTTGTCGTTGGGGCCAGTCGCAGGGGGCATCTCGACGATGTAATGGCCGGGCGCCAAACCTGAAATCTCGATCACGCCCGGCGCGACCCAGGAATCCGGCGCATTGAAGACGGAGTCCAGATAGCCCTCGAAGATGCGCTGCGAAATGCGCGGGAAAACCATCCTGCCCAGCACGGCGTTTTCCGCCGAGGCGGTGTGGATCTGGAGGTGCAGCGAAGGCATGGCGTGCAGGGTGACGTCGGCGGTTGCCTTCTCGCCGGGCGTCAATTGCAGCGGCGTGGCGCTGGCGGAATCGGTTGTGCCGGGATAGAAGGTCAGCGGATAGGTAACGTCGAGCGCGGCCGCGTCCTGCATGGTCTGAGCGTCGTTCTTCGGATTGGGATTGGGATTGCCGGGCCCGCGATGGGGATTGCTATTCTGCGCATACCAGGGCCGCGCCGAGACCGACAGGTAATACGTGCCCGGCGCGAGGTGTCCCATGCGATAGTGTCCCAGATCGTCGGTCTGGTCCTGATTCATGGGAAGGGTCTTCTGCTGTCCGCCCTCGGTGCTCGCCTGGAAGAGGCGCACCAACGCGTTCTGGATGGGCTCGTTGTTGTCGTCGGTGATGTCGCCTTCGATGGAAGCGTCAGGTTGCAGGCGGAAGACGAGATGATCGGTATCCAGCCCAGGGCCAACAGCGATGGCGGTGGCGAAAGGATCGTGATGGTCGAAATATTGCAGCGAGAAGCCACGGGCCTTGGCCATCAGCGAATACTTGCCGCGACTGAGCGCGGCGAAGGCAAAGCGTCCGTCAGCTCCGGTAGTGACCGACTTGGATATGTCGCGGTCCGCGCCTTGCGTGATGGGAGCGATGGCGACTGATGCCGATGGCACTGGCTGTCCGGTGAGGGAATTCACCACCGTTCCAGCGATGCGGTAGCCGCTGCGGCGGGTGAACGTTGGCGCGGGTGATGCAGACGTGGGGTTGCGATGCTGATTGCGGATGCCGGTTGCGCCGAAAGGCTTGTCAGCAACAGCAGCGTGCATGCGATGCGGGCCAGCACAGGGATCAATCTCCCTTCCCGACCGGTATCAGATCGAGCGAGACTTGTCCCCGTTGATTTGCGGTCAACGTGATATGTGCAGCCTGCGAAGCGTACGGCGCAAAGGCGTCGGGATTGCCGTATTCCATTCCGTCAATGCGTATCGAAGGCGAACACCAGATACTCGCCGGGAGCCAGGCCGGAGACGCTGAACTCAGTGCCTGCCGCCTCGTACTACGCGCGGAGTCATCTTCCCGGCAGGCTGCGGAATGACGACAACTGTTGCCGACGCAGGCTGACCGGCATCGGAGCTCTTCACTGTCCCGCTCAGGCTGGCGCTGTCGTCGCGCAGCACAATTTCCATGGGATAGCTTTGGCCGCTCGCGATGACGATATCGTCGTACAGCAGGTTGCTCTGTCCGTAGCTCGCGGACTGCACATACCAGGGAAGCTGCGGCATCAACTCGGCGGTGTAAGTTCCGGGATCGACATTCTGCAGCACCAGGGCCGGAGCTTCCATGTTGCACGGTGGAAAACGATTCGGCAGCGTTGGGATCGGCGGGCAGCAGGCGTACCGAGATCGGCGGCCGGTCCGGAGTCCGCGCGGAGCTACTCCCGTTCGAGGAACTTCGCGATTCCATGCGAACGACGATGGGAATGGAGACGGTGGGCGCCAGTGCGAGCCGCAGGTCTTCGATATTCGCTGCGACATTCACTAGCCGCTCGGCGCGCATCGGCTGACCGTCGGCCTGCGAAATGGCCCTGCACAATGTAGGAACCCGCGGGAAGGCCTTCCAGCTTGAATGTCCCGGTCTCCATGTTGAAGGTGGTGGGCAAGGAGAGTTCGTCGCCGGAGGAGGTGAGCAACTGAAAGCCGACGCCCTGGTCAGGGAGATGTCCGGAGATGCTGCCGGAGACCTGATAAACCGGCACCGCGCTAAGCGAGAAGTCCGCCTCGGTCTGCTGGCCTCCGCTGAGCTGGATGGGCAAAGCCGAAGCCAGGTCGGGAGCGCCCGGATAATACACATGGGCGAAACCGGTCTTGGGCTTCTCGCCGGCCGCCAGGAGCTGCTCGGCAACCAGCGGTCCCGCGGCCACGTAGTAGCGTTCCCGCATCAGGTTGGGGAAGCGGAAGTGGCCGTCTTCGTCGGTCTCGGTCATGCCGCGCTGCTCCCACAGTCTTGCGTCCGTCGCGCACGCTTCTGGCGGTGAGCCGAACCGGCACGTGCTCGATTGCCTGGCCCGATGCGTCGGTGACACGGCCGTAGATTGCGCTCTGGGGAACGAGCTTCAGCACCAGCGTGCCGGTGTTCGGGCCGATCTGGATCAACCCGGCCGCGTCGCCAGTCCGTTGCGCTGCAGGGAGTAGCCGGGCTTTTGCGCGGTCAGAGTGATTTGTCCCGGCGGCAAGCCGTCGATTTGGAAGTGACCTTCGCTGTCGCTGAAGGCAGTGCGCTGTACCATACCATTCGTCCGCACCATCGCGCGGGCAATCGGCTCGCCGGTTACGGAGTTCACGACCGTACCGCTCAGAGTGAAGGTCTCACCGCTCGCGGACGGAGAGGAGACTGGGCTGCCGATGCCGGCTGAGAACCAGCCCAACGCCGCAGAGTATCAAGGACAGCGATTGACCTCAGCGGCGCGAAGCCAAAGCCGCCTCTCGCAGCAGCGCCGGCCAATCGATGGTCAAGTTCGCAAACGATGGTCCGTGGCCGAATTAACATAGGAGACCAATAACCCAGGACAGTGATGCTCCTGTAAACCCAGGAGTCTCCATGTTAACTCGCAGCGCGAATTTTCCCGATTGGGGTGATCGACGCGCCGGGAAGGAAGATACATCCGCGCCGACCGCTGCGGGTGACCAGAAGGCCACGAACGCGTTTACGATTTGCGGTGGGGCAAGGCTGCGCCCGCCTGTCGTTTCGCGGCCCGCGCCAGAAAAGTTTCCTGACTGTTCAGCGCGTCCTTTTTGTCGTAGTCCGGGATCGCGAACGTATTTGCCGTCGGACGTCATGTGCCGTGCCTTGGCTTGGTCTTCAAGATTGGTAGCCAGAATTTCGTCCCGGACCACGCGAATCAATTCCTTGTCCTGGACCGGGAAGTCTACCTCCACCCGGTGATTCAGGTTGCGCGGCATCAGGTCGGCGCTGCCCAGATAGACTTCCTCATTCCCACCGTTGTTGAAGTAGAAGATGCGGCTGTGTTCCAGAAAGCGGCCAACGATGCTGGTCACGGTAATGTTGTCGCTGATGCCCGGAATTCCCGGTATCAGACAGCAGATACCGCGAACCAGCAGTTCAACCTTCACTCCCGCCTGCGATGCCTGGTACAAAAGCCGGATCATCTTCTTGTCGACCAGCGCATTCATCTTGAAGATCAAGTGACCGCCGCGGCCGTTCTTCTGGTGCTCGATTTCGCGCTCAATCAGGCGCTCCAGGCCGGCTGCGCAGGGTCACCGGCGCGACCAGCAGCTTGCGATAGGACGGTCTTGGCCGAATATCCGGTCAGGAAGTTGAACAGGTCGGTGCAATCGGCGCCGATCTCGGGATCGCAGGTCATCATGCCGATATCGGTGTAGAGCTGCGCGGTCACACTGTTGTAGTTGCCGGTGGAAAGGTGCGCATAGCGGCGAATCATGTCGCCTTCCTGGCGGACAATCAGCAGCGCCTTGCAATGCACCTTCAATCCCATCAGGCCGTACACCACGTGGACGCCGTATTCTTCCAGCTTGCGCGCCCAGCCGATGTTGCTCTCTTCGTCGAAGCGCGCTTTCAGCTCCAGCAGCACTGCGACCTGCTTGCCGTTCTCCACCGCCTCCAGCAGCGCGTCTACCACGGGAGCATTGCGGCCCACGCGATAGAGCGTGATCTTGATGGCCAAAACATTGGGATCGCGCGCCGCCTGTTGCAGCAGTCCGACCACCGGTTGAAAGGAATCGAAGGGATGATGCAGCAGAATGTCGCCGCGCCGGATGCTGGCGAAAATGTCCTCGTCTTCGCCCTCTTTCATCAGCGCCGCCGGCAATGCGGGAACGAAGGTGGGAAATTTCAGGTCCGGGCGGTCGAGCTTGGTCAGGGTGCGCACCCGGACCAGCGACTGCGGCCCACCGCTGATCTTGTAGATGTCCTCGCGATCCAGTTCCAGGTTCTTGATGAGTATGTCGAGAATCGGGGCGGGCATGGCTTCATCCACTTCCACCCGCACCACGTCGGCGAAGCGGCGCTGCCACACGCCTTCTTCAACCGATTCCAGCAGGTCGCCGGCTTCCAGGTCCTGGATCTCGTAGTCGGCGTCGCGCGTGACGTGGAAGGGATGCGCTTCCTGGATCGTCATGCCGGGAAAGAGATCGCCGAGGTTGGCCGTCACCAGTTGCTCCAGCCAGACAAAGGTCTGCTCTTTCGTCTGCAGCCTTGGTGCGGCTTCGCGTCTTCGCCGCGCCGCTCACCGGAACCAGTTGCGGCAGGGTATCGGGAATCTTGACGCGCGCAAAGTGCTCTTCGCCTTCGCCGGCGCGCAACATCACCGCAAGATTCAAGCTGAGGTTCGAGATGTGCGGAAACGGGCGTCCGGGATCGAAAGCCAGCGGCGTCAGCGTGGGAAAAATTGTCTGCTGGAAATAGGAATTCACCGTAGAGCGCTGCTCTTCGGTCAGGTCGGCATAGTTCTTGATGTGGATGCCGGCGTCGTCCAGGGCGGGCACAAGTTCCTTGGTCCAGCAGTCGTGGGCGCTGCGAAACAGGCGTATGACCGCGGCGCGGATGGCGCGCAACTGTTCCGCCGGCGTCATGCCGTCGGGGCCCGTCTCGCTGCACGCCCTTTTCAATCTGCCGCTTCAGGCCGGCCACGCGCACCATGAAGAACTCGTCAATGTTGGAGCCGACGAAGGACAGGAACATCAGGCGCTCGAGCACCGGATTGCGGCTGTCCTGCGCTTCCTCCAGCACGCGCCGCTGGAAGTCCACCAGGCTCAGCTCACGGTTGATGTAGAGTGCGGGATCGTCGAGCGATCGCGCTCTCTGCGCGCCGTCATGATTACGCGAGTCGGAAGCGGCCGCTGTCCGGGCAGATATACGTCGAGCTTTGGCGGGCGCGGGTTTGGCCGAAGTGCTCATAGTAAGGTTACGTCCACGCGATAGAGGTTCATTGTAATGCGCCCGCCTGGGATTGAACATCCGGCGGGACAGCGCCAGTCGGGATATTCGCCGATCCTTCACCGAATATTCATACAGGATTAAGCTGTCGGAATGGGCTGGCGCCGAATCGTGTGTTGCCCCACAGGTTGTCGGCTTGGGGCGGCAAGAAAGCCTGTGCTAACCTGTGATTGCCTCTCCCACGCCGGGATGGCGGAACTGGCAGACGCAGCGGACTCAAAATCCGCCGAGGGCAACCTCATGGGGGTTCGACCCCCCCTCCCGGCACCAAACTCAACCCTTGAAGCAGTGCATTACGTCACCAACCACACCAATTACCGCGCTCTCAAGTGGATTCATCATGTCCTGGCAACAGTTGGCTGGTGACAACTTGCATTTTCCATCCCCTCTGCTTCATCTTGAGTACATGCCCCAGCACGAGCGAGTCGACGGTCACGAGGTAAAAAAAGAGCAGATCACCAACAACTGCTTCGGTTGCGGTCCCGGCAACGACGCCGGACTGCGGTTGGAGTTCGTTCTCGACAAGCAGCGCCGGCGCTTTGTCTGCCACTTCCAACTGGAGGACCGTTTCGTGGGGCCGCCCGGACACGCGCATGGCGGCATCATCGCCACCATCCTCGACGAGGCCATGGGCAAGGTCAACAAGCTGCGTGACGTGATCGCGTTAACCGGACGGATGGAAATCGATTACCTCCGGCCAGTCCCGCTGGCCGTTCCGCTCATTGCCGAGGGTTGGGAGATAGAGGTCAGCGGACGGGAACATGTTCATGGCGCGGAGATTCGCAATGAGAACGGCGAAGTGCTGGCCAGCAGCAAGGGAAAGTTCATCGAGATCGATCCCCATCGCATGTTCGCGAAATATCTGAAGAAGACGCACAGCGACGCGACGTAGAGAGCAGGTGAGCAGAGCGCTACACGCCCACGATCCCGCTTCGGCGCTCCATCAGCACTGTGTCGCGCCAGGTGCCATGCAGGCAAGCGATCCGCTTGCGCGTTCCCACCGTGCGGAATCCAGCGCGCTGATGCAGCCGGATACTGACTGCATTCTCAGCGAAGATGCCGGCTTGCAAAGTCCAAATGCCGTTGCGCTCTGACTCCGCAATCAGCGCCGCCAGCAAAGCTGCGCCGACGCCGCGGCTTCGGGCGCTCTCGGCAATATAGATGCTGACTTCAACTACGCCGCGGTAAACCTGTCGCGAAGAAACCCGGCTGAGTGCGGCCCAGCCGAGGACCGGATCGCCGCTCCGCGCAATCAGCCGGCACGTTGGCAGGTGGCGCGCGTCCCACTGCGTCCACTCGGGAACCGATTCTTCAAACGTGGCTCGGCCAGTCGCAATACCTTCGCCGTAAATCTGGCACACCGCGTCCCAGTGTTTTTCCGTCATCGGCAGGATGTCGAATTGCATTGCACTAACGTCCACGAATAAGAGTATAGATTCCCGCCACAGACACGGAATCCCAGCGGATGCGGCACGGGGTTACGCGCGGCTTCGGCGCAAGGTAAAATAAGGGTTACGTTACCTTCACGAAGTGAACGCGCTTGCCTGGCCAGTTGCTAGGTGTCAGATGTCCACGGCCACGCACTTCCACGCGCACGCTGCGGTCAGGAGAACACAATGGCAGAGAACAATGGCAACAACAACAGTTTGCGCTTGAAGACCGGGCTGGCCGAGATGCTGAAGGGCGGCGTCATCATGGACGTGATGAGCGTCGAGCAGGCCGAAGTGGCCGAGAAGGCCGGCGCGGTCGCCGTCATGGCGCTGGAGCGCGTGCCTGCGATTATTCGCGCCGAAGGCGGCGTGTCGCGCATGGCCAATCCCAAGCTGATCAAGCAGATCATGGCCACCGTCTCGATTCCAGTGATGGCCAAGTGCCGCATCGGCCACTTTGCCGAAGCGCAAATCCTACAGGAGATCGGCGTCGACTACATCGACGAGTCCGAAGTGCTGACCCCCGCCGACGAAGAGCATCACGTGGACAAGCAGGCTTTCACCACGCCGTTTGTCTGTGGAGCGCGCAATCTGGGCGAGGCGCTGCGGCGCATTGCCGAGGGCGCAGCCATGATCCGCACCAAAGGCGAAGCCGGGACTGGCGACGTGATCCACGCCGTGAAGCACATGCGGCAGATCGTCAAAGAGATGAAGCAGCTCACGGTGATGAGCGATCAGGAACTCTTTGCCGCCGCCAAAGACCATCAGGCGCCGTACGAACTGGTGCGCATGGTGGCCAAAGCAGGGAAGTTGCCGGTACCGAATTTCTCCGCCGGCGGCATCGCCACACCAGCAGACGCTTCTTTAGTAATGCAGCTTGGAGCTGAAGCGGTGTTCGTGGGCTCAGGCATTTTCATGAAGGGCGGCGCAATCGCGCTCGATCTGCATGTCAAGGCCGAGCGCGAAGAAGCCGAGTCGCGGGCTATGGCAATCGTTCAGGCAGCGACGCACTTCGACGATCCCAAAGTACTGGCCGAAGTCAGTGAGCAGATGACCGGGGCGATGAAGGGCCTGGCGGTCGCGGCGATTGAGGAAAAAGATTTGCTGCAGACCAGAGGGTGGTAAAGCTATCAGCCGTCAGCTATCAGCTTTCAGTTGGGCGCGGCTTGCCGCGCCTTTCTGCTGTCTCGGCGCATCTCTTGAATATCCGCGAATGGTTAAAACTTGCAAGGTTTCTAGCTGAGGGCTGACGGCTGATAGCTGACGGCTGATAGCTGACGGCTAACCCATGATCATCGGCGTTCTCGCACTACAAGGCGACTTCGAAGCGCACCGCCGCCGGCTGGAAGAGCTGGGAGCGGAAGTTACTCTTGTGCGCAATCCCGAAGACTTTGACGCTCTTGACGGCCTGGTGATTCCGGGCGGCGAGTCGAGTGCTTTTCTGAAGCTGCTCGGCGAGGACACTTTCCAGAAGCTGAACAAATTTGTGCATGCGAAGCCGACCTTCGGCACCTGCGCCGGCGCCATCATGCTCGCCAGAGAGGTTGAGAATCCGCATCAGCCCGGCCTGAATGCCATCGACATCAGCATTCGCCGCAATGCCTACGGGCGCCAGATCGACTCCACGATTGTTGAAGCCGCAACCGCGCTCGGCGCCCAGCCGCTGGAGATGGTCTTCATCCGCGCGCCGCGGATCGAGAGCGTAGGAAAAGATGTCGAAGTTCTTGCCAGACGCGACAACGATCCAGTGCTGGTGCGGCAGGGAAGAGTGATGGCCGCGACGTTCCATCCCGAGCTTTCCGCCGACAGGCGGGTGCACGAGGAGTTCCTGAGGCTGGTGAAGAACGGCGCCAGATAGCCGGATAATTGATCCAGCAAGAATTCAAATTCGCTATTTCAGACTGTCAGCCCCCGCCTTGGAGCACTGAGCGTCCTGCGCGCTGGTAGCGCCGGAGACGCCGATCGCGCCTACGATCTTGCCATCCATGACCAGCGGAAAGCCGCCTTCCACCGGCACCGCGCCCTCAATCGCCAGGACGCGAAGTCCCTGGCCGCCGGCAGCCAGGGCATCCTGAAAGGCCTTAGTGGGACGCTTGAAGCGGGCGGCGGAACGCGCCTTATCAAGTGAGACGTTGGCGCTGCCCAATTGCGTGTCGTCCATCTTCTCGTAATAGACGAGGTTGCCCGCTGGATCAACGATCGCGACCGCGATCTTCCAGTTGTTCTTTGCCGCCTCCGCCAGTGCTGGAGCCGCTGCTTTCTTGGCGTCGTTGACGCTAATGGACAGGCCATAGGGATTTGGCATCTGCGCCCTGACGGCCTGCAAAGCTCCAATGGCGAACATCACAACCGTGACGTACCTCAACCTTGACCTCGATGACATGACTTCTCCTTTTCACGCCTGCTCATCACGTGCAGATCGCAAATCGTAACGAGACTCTGAACCAGCGGCTGATCGCCCTCAGGGGCTAAAGCCCGCACCTGATCTTGCTGCTCTTGCGGCACGGCTGAAGCCGTGCCCTTTCAAAGCTGAGACTTAATCAGAATCTCCCTAACGCTTCAGCAGCACGCCATCTTGATGTCTGTGTCCTTCACAGGCCCGAAGGCCTCTGGCGGAATTGGCACGCCATGCAGCGTCTTCCAACAGCGCCGGCCCGACTCAATCAGCACCAGAACAACGCCGGTCACGAAGATCACCATCAGCGTGGTATCCAGATAACCCTGGAAGCCGTGACCCGGCTTCTGGGCCAGTGGCAGGTAGATGTTCTTGATGGAGAGCACGCCTGCGGTGAGCGTTGTAACCCCGACAAAGCACATGGGGATTGCCGTAATCGCGGCATACTTCACCTTGCCCATGTTGACCAGGAACGTGGTCACCACGGCGAGGGCGATGGTCGCCAGCAGTTGGTTGCCGGTGCCGAACAGCGGCCAGATTGTAGAGATGGAGCCGGTATAGATCAGATACCCCCAGCTCACAACTACGAGGAGTGAAGTTACCAGGTTGCCGGGCAGCCATGCGGTATTGCTGAATGGCTTATGCACCTTTCCCAACAGCTCGTGCAGAACGTAGCGTGCCACGCGCGTGCCGGTGTCAACCGTGGTCAGAATGAAGAGCGCCTCAAACATGATGGCGTAGTGATACCAGTAGCTGGTTAACATCTTCATGCCGGGTAGGCCACGGAAGATCTGCGCCATGCCGATGGCCAGCGAGACCGCGCCCCCGGTGCGTCCAGCCAGCTTCTCGCCGACCTGGGTGGAGATACATTCCGAGATTCACAGTATGCAACCCCAGCTTGGAAAATACTGCGGGCGCCGCGTTGATGGCGAAGTAGTCGCCGGGATACATGGAGCAAGCGGCAATCAGCGCCAGCACGGCGACAATTCCTTCGCACATCATGGCTCCGTATCCAATGAAGCGCGCGTCGCTCTCCTTCCACAACATCTTGGGGGTGGTCCCCGACGAGATGAGCGCGTGGAAGCCGGAGATTGCGCCGCATGCGATGGTCACAAACAGGAACGGGAAGAGCTTGCCTCCGATGATGGGGCCGCCACCGTGAATGAACTGGGTCACGGCGGGGAACTGAATGTTGGGATGAACGACGAAGACGCCAATAATCAGTAGCGCGATGGTTCCCAGCTTCATGTAGGTGGACAGATAGTCTCGCGGCTCCAGCAGGAACCAGACCGGCAAGACCGACGCAATGAAGCCATAGATCGCCATCATATAAACGATCGCATGGGGACCGAAGGTTAACACGTGCGCGTAACTGGAATCGGCGAACGGTTTGCCGCCGATGACCGCGCCGAGCAGCAGAACCACTCCCACAATGCTGGGTCCCACAATCCTGATCTGACCGGGAGAGCTCTTGAACATATAAATTCCCATCAAGATGGCGATAGGAATGGTCATCCCGATAGTGAAAACTCCCCACGGGCTGTTCGCCAGAGCATTGACGACAACGATGCCGAGTCCGGCCAGCGTGACCAGGAGAATGAAGAGCAGCGCGATCATAGTGACCAGGCCGGCGTAGGGTCCCACTTCGGTCCGCGCCACGTCAGCCAGCGAGCGCCCCTTGTGCCGCACCGAAGCCACCAGCACAGTGAAGTCGTGAACGCAGCCGCAGAGCACGGCGCCAAACAAGATCCAGATAAATCCCGGAGCAAAGCCGAATTGCGCCGCCAGCGTTGGTCCCACCAGCGGACCGGCGCCGGCAATCGCGGCGAAGTGATGGCCGAACAACACCCACTTCGGAGACGGCACATAGTTGTGACCGTCTTCATAAACGTGCGAGGGAGTGATGCGGCTGTCGTCCAGGGCAAGCACCTTGGCGGCGATGAACGCGCTGTAATAGCGATAGCCGAGGGCGAAGACACATAGTGTCCCCAGCATGATCGGAAAGGTATTCATAAAGCCCCCAATCTAAGTTCTGTCGGTTGCCGACTGGGCGCGCAATTTTTCCAGCCAAACTGGGACCTCACGAAGAAGAAAAGGAATCGGCCGGAATTCTCGCTCTAGCTCCCAACAGCCGCATACTATACCCATCGGGGCGGTTCAGGCGCGTTCTTTTTTCGTGCCGACCACGGGATGTGAAGGGCCCGCGCACTGGTTCAAAATCGCACTTTGCCGCGTAATGACGAGCGGCAGATCAAGGTGTTCGGTGGGGAAGCGGCCCTAAGAGTGTGTGCCTTCCCGCCAGAGATCTGTCGGAGTCTCAGGGCTTGCACTCGTCCGCCAGACGTTTCACGCTTTTCACTTCAAACACTTCCTGCTCACGCGCGCTTGATGCCCCCCCTACCAGCGTACTATCCGCCATCCTCAACCCCGGCTTGCCGGTGACCTCAATCTGGCGGCCCACCTGATGGCCAAGCTTGTTAGCGGCACCGACAAGTTGATGGGTCGTCCCGTTCTCCTCGGTGAGCGTGTAGACATTGTGCGAGTTCTGCAGACAGCCTTGCAGCGTATTCCCGTCAGGCGTCTTGCCGCCATCTTGCGCGTGCAACCCAACCGCTGAGATTAGTAGCACCAGGGAAAGCATGAATGTGTTGCGCACTGGAAAGCTCCTTCTGACGCGTCGTGCAGCGTCACGCCATGTTAGGAACGTTGTGTCCTCCCGTCAACGAAGAATGTCATCGCGGCAAGTCCCATTGAGAGATCTCATTGATGTACTGATTCCGCCAATGGTGAAACGGAACCACTCGATACGAGGCGCACAACCGGTATGGCGAGGCGCATAACCGTAAAGTGGTAGAACCATTTGCGAGCCTGCCATATTTTGCTATCGATTGCATTATCAATGATTTGCAGCGAATCGGGTGTTTCCGTTGCCACTTCCGTCACATGCAACTTGTGTTGTACGTCACATTTCGCATCCTCAATTCTCCATTAGATTCGCTCTAGGCCATTCACCAGGTGGACCTTACCCGGTTACCGATCCTAGCGCCTAGGCTTTTCCACCTGACAAAGAAATGTGCCAACTCTTAGGAGGCGAAACGATGCGAAACTCCTTCCGGTCAAAGGCAGGGTTCTGGGTTGCCACCGCATGTCTTGTGATGGCCGCAACTGCATTTGCTGCCGATTCAACTAATCCCGCAGCAGCGTCAGCCACCACGGCGACGGCAACCGCGGCAACTGCCGCGGCGCCGACCACCGCTGGTCCTGGCTCCGCGATCAACCCCTCTCTCGTCGACCTGCTGGTGAAGAAGGGAATTCTCACAAGCGCAGAGGCCAGCAGTCTGCGCAATGCATCCGGCTCGGCAGCCATGGAGCAGTTGCTTCTTCTGCTGAAGTCGAAGGGCGTCGTCAGTGATACGGAAGCGGCCGACTTGAAAACGGCCAGCCCCGATGCTGACACCATGCATTCCCTGGTCGATATCGAACCAGGCATGACGACTGCGAACCTGACTACCGCTTCGGGACAAACCAAGCCCGCGGAGTCGAAGGGTCCCACCGTGATTCCGGCCATCGCGCCAGTACGGGTGCTGTCTCTGAATCCGCCCACCAAAGATGGACTGCTGGGCATCAAGCTCGGCTCGGGCGCAATACTGTCGCCCTACGGCTTCATCAAGTCCACCGCTGCGTACGACTCCTATCAGCCATATGGCGATGACTTCATCAAGCCGTTGTTCCTGGCTGGAGGCACCAATTCCGGTCCGGGCAGCAATCCGGAATTCCATTTGAAGGCACGTTCCACCCGGTTCGGTTCCAAGTTCGAGTGGCCTGATGTCTCCAAGAACATCACCATCACCGGACAAATCGAAGCCGACTTCGAAGGCAACTTCAGCGCCGCCGACAACCGCAGCGTTTCCAGCATTCGCAGCAACGCGCTGGCGTTGCGTCTGGCCTATGGGCGAATCGACTGGACCGTGGCGCCGAACTCTGACGTCTTCTTCGAAGCTGGACAAGACTGGACGATCTTCGGCTCCAGCGCCATGATGAACTTGTTCGAAACCACATTCTACGGTGCGTACTGGGGCAACGTTTACGAGCGCTCCCCGCAGATGCGTGTGGGCTTGGTGCAGAAACTGGGCGGCTCGCGTGACTGGAAGCTCTCACCAGAGTTTGCCATCATGATGCCGTCTGAGGGCGACCTTGCGGGAACCAGGATTACTTGCCCTGCTCCCGAGGCGGGCGTGTCGCCGGTTTGTACCGCGGCCAACCTCGGGATCACCAGCTCAGCTGGGATAAGGCGAACGCCAAGGAGCGGATAACGCTAAACCGGAAGTGGAATCCAGAGTTGTATTGCAATTCCAACTGGACAAAGCTCCCGGCGTAGTTCCGGCGCAGATCCTGTGGAGCGGCTTCTACGCTGGCCGGCAGATGACCGTGACCGCGGCAGGCGTTCCGGCAGCCTACACTGTCGGCGTTTCCCAACGGCGTCGACCTCAACAGCAACGGTTATGGCAATCAGTTCGCAGTCTCGCTTCCAACCCGCTGGGCGACATTCGTCGCCAGCGGCTACATCGGGAGCTGACCTGCGATTCTTCTTCGGTGGCCAGACCCTCTCCTATTACAACCAGGCGGCTGGGCTGACCAGTATTGCCGACGGCTACTCGGTCGACTACAACCCTGCGGTCTTTGGCAAGAGGGATGGCATCGCCACCGTTGCGCCGCAATTGCCGGTGCGCGGTTACGGTGGATTCTTGCAAGCCGGATTCCCGCATCTCGCGCTGGTTCAACGCTGATCCAAAAGGCAGAAATGCCGGATGGCAGGCTTACTTCGAATACGGTATCGACGCTGTGAACGCCACTGACTTCTATCATGACAAGGACATAGGCGCGGACGGCGGCGGCCCCATCAAGAGCACGGTCAAAGCCGCTACCGTGTTCTACAAGATGAACCCCTGGGTACAGTTTGGCTTTGAAGAGAGCGCTTACACCAGCTATGCTGTGCCGGCGATCAGCGGTGGCGATGTTGGCGTCTGCAATGCCACCAAGGTCGGCAATCAGCCAATCTGCAATGCAACCGACTGGCGCACGGAGTTCGGCCCAGTATTCACCTTCTAACCCAGAACCACTTGACCCAATGGGCGGCCCGCTCAGCGAGCCGCCCTTTTTATTGCCTGAGTACCATGATTTTATTCGGGCAGCACTTCGCCCCGGGTTTCTACTGCAAAGGGAATGACCAGCAGTCCGATGCCAAACGCAATCGCGGTGAACGCAACCGGCTTGCCCAACGTTCCCATGTGGCTCACCAGCCCGCCGATTGCGAAGTTGACTCCAGCCGCCAGGAAGCGTCCGAACGAAGTGGTAAATGCAAACGCAGTCGCACGCACACCAGTCCCATACTGCTCCGGCAGCCAAAGACTGAACACGGCAAAGTTGCCGCCGAAGAAGCCCAGAAAGAACAACACTGCGATAAACGGATGGAGCCCTTGCGGCAGGTAGAATGCCCAGCCAAAGCTGAGCACGATGCAGATTGCCATCCCCAGAAAATAAAACGCAAGCGTGCGTTTGCGGCCAAAGCGTTCGGCCAGCAAGGGAACCGCCAGGCATCCTAAAATTGTGCCCAGCGACAGCAAGCCCATGCCGAACGAAGACATGCGCACCGCCTGCGGCTGCAACATTCCTGCGCGTTTCGATAAGTTGATGATTGCCGTCGGTGCGTACACCGCAGCCGCCCACAATCCGCAGATGGCCGCGGTCAGCAGAACGGTGTTGACCAGCGTGCGCCGCATGTACTGAGGACTGAAAATCTTGCTCAGCGAGGAAACTCCACCGGCGGCTTTGACCTTGGCTTTTTGCTTCCAGATCTCAGGTTCCTTCACGCGGAACAGAACCATGAAGGCCACGATGACCGGTGTCATGCCGCACCAGAACATGGCGCGCCAGCCAAAGTGCGCTCCCACCGTGTAGTTCAGCGCCGCGGCCAGGAAAAAGCCCGCGTAATATCCAGTTTGCAGATATCCGGCCCCCATCTTGCGACGATCTTCCGGCCACGCTTCCGCAACGTAGGTTCCTGCCAGCGCCCATTCGCCGCCAATCCCGATGCCCGCCAACAGCCGGAACAATCCCAATTGCCATACCGTTTGCGACATTGCGGCTGCGCCGGTGAAAATGGCATAGACGAAGATAGTTGCGGCCAGCACGCGCGTGCGGCCAAACTTGTCGGCAATCGGTCCCCAAATCAACGACAGTCCCCATCCCACCAGGAACAGCGCAAACAGAATCGATCCGGTGTAGCCGACCGTCGCGGGCGTGGCTTTTATGCCTGACTTCGGCAGCAGTTCCGTAAGCGCCGGGCTGAGGACCAGCGCATAGATCACCGAATCCATGCCGTCCAAGGTCCAGCCTGTCCATGCACCCCAGAATCCAGTGATCTGCTGGCGTGTGAGTTTGGTGTGAGTTGGTGCCGGAAGCGTGGCTGCGTGGTTCGCCATGGATGTCCTCCTCTACAGGCGGGTAAGCAAAAAAGACATCTAAGCTGCATTCGAGAGCTGCAAACCAACTCGATGACCGAACCGTGAGCACAGAGCACACGATTCCAGCTTCATGGGCGCGCGCAGAAGCATACCACGCCGCGACAAGAGTGCACGAAAAAGCCGAGCAAAAAGAAAGCGCTCCATTGGTCAGAATGGAGCGCAACGCCATAGCGTTTGCGGCTTGCACTTCGTTTTACTGGCCGGACAGGCTCGCGTCAGCTGTGCCGGCGGAATTTGCCGTAACCCTGGGCGTGGGTTGGGTCGCCTTTAGCGCGGCTTTGGCCTCGGACTTTGAGGAACTCTTGGCTGGCGCCTGATAATAGTCGTTGCATTGGTACTCAGGATACGAAGTGCAACGCTGTGCGTACTCCACGGCTTGGTCATACGCTTGAATCTGACAGGCCCTCAGGGCCCCCAGACTTGACCAGCAGGCATCGTCGTGCGGGTTAGGCAGACTGGTTTGGGCCGACAACGTTGCCACCGAAACTAACAGCAGAACACCAATCGAAATGAGCTTCAGGGTTTTCATGATCGTCCTCCTTGCTGTACATAGGATTTCGCTGACCCGCAATTCGCACGGACAACTTGTCCTCGTTTTATGCCAACTTTAGAGAAGCCTTTTTATTCCTGCTGATTTATCTCCCGCGACGCGGATTTTCATGTAGCTTTGCGCGCACTCCCGGCATCTTGTTTCTATGGGCGTAACAATTTCTAACGGTCTGCCGCAACGCTCCCAATTGAAAGAATGGCCAACTCGCCGCGTAGCTCTCTTGGTGCTCTCCAGTGGTCACCTGATGAGTTGGGCTGGTCCCTTCGACGTGTTTACCCGGGCATCCCTGGTTCTGAGTCGCTCGGGAAAACGGCATTCCCCTGCCTACGAGGTGCAGTTGCTCACCCAGGATGAAATCCCACTTTCCACCGGATCTGGTTTGTCGGTGACGGGTGGTGTGCGCTGGGACAAAGCCGGCGGTCCGATCGATACGTTGTTAGTGCTGGCGAGCTCCGATCACGCGCAGTCGCGCACGGATCCCGCCTTACTTGCCTGGCTGCGTGCGCGCGTGAACGATGTTCGCCGCATCGGTTCGGTGTGTGCCGGGGCCTTTGTTCTGGCTGCTGCGGGAATACTCGATGGACGCCAGGCCACCACCCATTGGGAGTTGGCCGATGAGCTGGCTCGGCGTTATCCGCGGATTTCCGTCGATGGAGACCGCATCTACACTCACGATGGAAATATCTGGACCAGCGCCGGGGTTTCCGCAGGCATCGATCTGGCATTGGCGATGGTTGAGGAAGACCATGGCCATGCCCTTGCTTTGGAAATTGCACGCCGCATGGTTCTCTTCATGCGTCGCGGTGCGGGCCAAAGTCAGTTCAGCTCGCAACTCGCCGCCCAGGCTGCGGACCATCAACCCATTCGCGAACTCATCGCGTGGATTTCAGAACATCTGGATGCGGATCTCTCGGTTCCCGCCTTGGCGCGTCGGATTGGAATGAGCGACCGGAACTTCAGCCGAGTGTTCACCCAACAGGTAAGCACCACGCCCGCGCGCTTCGTCGCCCAACTGCGAACCGAAGCCGCGAAGGCAAAGCTGGCTTCAGCCCCAACGAAACTGGAGGCAATCGCGCAGAGCGCGGGATTCGGCGATGGCGAGACTTTGCGCCGCCACCTGCGCACCACCGGGGAGAGATTGCGCCCGTCTTCTCCGGCGCGCACCAGCGTTGCGACCTAGCGATCGCAGTGTCAGGCGCGATGCGCAATGGCTAACGCTTCAACCCTGGAAGCCAGTTCCTGTGTGACGGGGACAGGAATTCGGTACCGTGCCCCACCGCGAAGAACCGGACCCGCAATGCCATCCAGCTCCAGCCGCAGTCCCGCGGCCAGGTGCTTGGCCATGGAACTCCGCATGGTTGGCGGTAATGTGGCAAACGCGGCTTGCTGCTTCGCCTTGTCCACGTCAGCCCCGGATGCCTTGGCGACGGCACAGGCTTCGGCAATGGCGGACTCCAGCTTGGCCTTCCATTCCGGGTCGGCTTCGATCTCACCCAGATTCTTACCGGAAGCGGAAGTCACCAAAGCGAACGGCTCCAGAAAGCACAGCTTGCCCCACAGCAGCCTGAGCTCGTCCGCAACAAACTTGCAGGTGAATCCAATCCCGGCCAGGCGCTGGACTATGTTACCCAGCACGGGCTCGCCACTGGCGGCTATATTCAACAGAACTGGTGATCGCTGCACAAAGTGCCCTGGCGCCAGACGTTCGGCCTCCACTGCGATGGTCGCAGGAACGACATGATCGTTTCCGAAACGCTCCCGCAAGACCGCGATATGGTCCACTCCATTGAGCAGCGGCACCATCAGCTTCGGGGTCGCTTCCACCGTCGCCAGCGCTGCCTCCAACTGAAAAGTCTTGGTCGCTATCCACAGCACATCGACCGGCTGAGTCAGTTTGTCCGCGACCTTCGCTTTTGCAGTCAGCGTGCCTGAAGGTTGCTCCAGTGTCAGGGTTCGAGGATATACAGGTAACTTCTCTGGGCGCACGATCAGCGTGACATCTTCGCCGAGCGATGCCAGCGCTGTGCCGATGAGCCCGCCAACTGCTCCCGCTCCCAGGATTGCATGATGCATCTTGATTTCCTCATTCTCATGATAACGTGGCACTTCAAAGGTCGCAGCAACGGCCCTAAGTGGCCGGCCCTTCGCCGCCGGTAGTTTGAAACAGCTTCGCGATTGCGGGCTTCATCGTCTTCCCCATCGCGTTGCGTGGAAGGGCATCCAACACAAGTAGCCGTGATGGCAGTTTGTGTGGCGCCAGCAAATCCCTGGCCCAGGTGCGAAGTGATTGCAGATCGAGACCATCACCGTCCTTCAAGACCACCGCCGCGGCGACGCGCTCGCCCCACTCTGAATCAGGTATACCGACGACGGCGCACTCCGCAACCGCGGGATGCGTGCGTAACGTCTCTTCGATCTCCAGCGCCGAGACCTTGTGCCCGCCGGTCTTCAGGATGTCGATATTCGTCCGGCCAAGAATGCGGTAAACACCGTTCTCGACGACCGCCGTATCGCCGGTGCGAAACCAGCCCTCGCGAAACGCCTCGCGGGTTGCCTCAGGCTTGCCCCAGTATTCGGCAAACACGCTGGCCCCACGGACCTCAATCTCGCCCGCCATCCCCGGTGGCACCGGCTTGCCCTCCTCGCCTACAAGTTGTACTTCAACTCCCGGCAATGGCTTGCCGACGCTGCCCGGCACGCGCTCGCCGCGCAACGGATTCGACAAAGCCATCCCAATCTCGGTCATGCCGTAACGCTCCAGAAGGGTGTGGCCGCTAATCTCCTTCCATCGTTCCAGCGTGCTCACCGGCAATGCCGCCGAACCGGAAACCATCAAGCGCAGGTTGGCGCATGACTGCCTGAGAACCGCACGGCGTTCTGGCGAAGCTGCATCCCATGCCGTGATCAGCCTCACGTAGATGGTTGGCACTGCCATGAAAAGTGTCAGCCCACCGGATGCGATACGATCCCAAACTGTATTGGCGTCGAAGCGCGACAGCATCTCGCAAGCGGCGCCCGACCACAGAGCACTCGAAACTACGTTGATGATTCCGTGCACGTGATGCAGCGGCAGAAACAGCTCGATGCGATCGTCTGCCGACCATTCCCACGCCTCAACCAGGCTCGTAATTTGCGCGGCAATGTTGGCGTGGGTCGTGACCACGCCCTTGGGACGGCTCGTCGTGCCGCTGGTGTAGAGGATCATGGCGTGGCGCTCGCTCGCGATGCCGGGTAATTCCGCTGGTTCGCAAGCCATGACCTGATCACACGACAGCGCTCGGATGCCACGGGCGGCAGCCATCGGGGCCAGCGCGGTTTCTGCCTGAGTGTCGAACACCAATGTCGACGCTTGGGTGTCGTCGATGAAGTATCCCAATTCAGACTTGGGAGAGTTGAGCGGCAACGGAACCGCAATGCCGCCGGCGCGCCAGATGCCCCACTGCACAGCAACCCATGGAAATCCCGGCAACGCCAGGAATGCCACACGTTCTTCTCGCAGGTCATCGCGACCCGCGAGCAGCGCCGCCGCTACACGCGACGAGGCGTCGAGCAAATCGTTGTAGGTGAAGGAACCCTGCGAATCGGCGATAGCGGTGCGTTCGCTGTGCCGTGCGGCGCGAGCAACTAACGGAAGATGGCTAGTGCGCCTGATCACACGCAGACTCTACGTTGTGCCGGCCGGTGTTGTCCACTGACAGCCAACCCTATTTCATCGGCGGAATATAAGGAATGTAGTGGGCAAACAGCCAGCACAGAAAGAAAACAACCGGGACGTGCACAATCAACTGCAACATTCCATATCCCACGATGTCTCGGGCCTTCAATCGCAATATGCCCAACAGTGGCAGCATCCAGAAGGGATTCACCAGATTGGGCAGTGCTTCCGACGCGTTGTAGATCTGGACCACCCAGCCCAGATGCACCTGGTGCAGGTTCGCGGCCTGCAAAACGTATGGCGCCTCGATCACCCACTTGCTACCACCGGAAGGAATGAACACGCCGAGCACCGCCGAATACATCGCCACCAGCAGGGGATACGTATTGTGCGTGCTGATGGAGGCGAAAAGCTTCGCCAGCGAGTCAGCGATCCCCGTTCCCACAATCATTCCAAAAATGACCGCGTAGAACGGGAACTGGATCAGCACGCCGCCGGTCGCCGGAATGCACTCTGCCACCGCACGCATAAAACGTTTTGGGCGCCAGTGCAACAGCAGTCCGACCGTGATGAACATCAGGTTGTACGTATCAAGGTCCAGCGCCGCCAGTGGGCCTTTCGGCGAAGTGCGGAATACGTTAACCAAATACCAGCACAGCAGCGCCACCACCAGGATCGTCAGCAGCGGACTGTATTCCAGCCACTCGCCCGGCTTGCTCTTGGGCTCCAGAGCAGAGCTTACGGGGCGATATTCGATGCCGTAAGATTCGGCGGTCCGGGCGTTCTCCGGCGACGGCGTGGATACGTAGCAAATCACCACCGAGAGCGTAATCAGGATCGCGGTCGTCGCCAGGCTTTGCCACAGGAACAGAGTTTGCGTCAGCGGGATCAGGCCGCTGATGCTGAACAACGAAGCAGGAATGGAAGACTTGGTCGCCATCAGCATGGCCGCCGAAGACGACAATCCCATCGCCCACACCGCTCCCAGTCCGAGATACGCAGCAGCGCCGGCAGCGCGGTAATCCATGCCTTTGACGCGATGCGCCAGCTCGCGAACAAACAGTCCGCTGAAAATCAGGCTCAGGCCCCAGGAGATCAGCGAGGTCAGCATCGAGAACAATGCCACCATCGCAACCGCTCCCTTGGGCGTCTTGGGAATCCCCGCCAAAGCGCGGATCAGGCGATACACCGCGGGCGTCGAGGCCACCACGTATCCGCCAATGATGATCATCACCATCTGCATGGTGAATGGCACCAGGGCCCAGAAGTTTTTTCCGCCTTGGATAGCGAGTTTGCCGGGGCTTTGCCGAAGCAACAGACCTACGACAAAGACCACCACGATCCCCAGCAAAGCGAAGATCAGCGGGTCAGGAAACCACTTCTCGCTCCAATTCGCCAGACTCAGGCCGACGCGCACAACGGAACCTTCTTGAACGGCTCCCTGCTTTTCTCGAGGCGGCTGCATACTCGATCCTTTCATCGAGGCGGGACATTGTGAGGCTAATCGACGTCACCGCCGCGGAAAAAGCCGAACTTTAGAATGTGTCCGACATTGTAGGCGCGTGCTTCCCGCAGGGGAAGCAATTGTTTGGTCCAGCACTGCGCTTTCGGGCCGCGGCCGTCGCGGCGCCAAAATCGAGTGGGAGAGCGAGCGGTGCTCAGCAACGCCGCTCTGCTACACTCTCATCTTTGCATAGTGCTGATCATCCTCCGGTTGAGTCTCCGACAGCTGCGCCGGCAAATCGAGATTTTGTGGCATACCCTGTCGCGCTCGCATTGGGTCTGTTTGCGGGATGGGTCAACCAGAAGGCGGCGGACGCACTGCTGACGGCCCTCTGTGTGTTGGCCTTCAGCATGTTTATGGGCGTGTGGAAAAAGCAGCAGCCGTGGAGATGGCTTGTACTGGTGTGGATCGGCGTCCCCGTAGTGCTGGCCTATTATCAGTTCGTAGTTGGCTGGCCGCATACCCGCGGACAAGTGTACGCCGCCTTTCTCCAGGTATTGGCGGCAAGCGCCGGCGCCCACGGCGGCCACTTCATGCGCGAGATGATCGATAACGTGTTTCTGAAGGATGAGTGACGCGGCGGCGCCTCGGGAATCGGGCTAGCTCTTAGCCATTAGCTTCTAGCTGTTAGCAATCTGATTTAGGGGCGCTGAGGGATAGGCTTGCTAAGAGCTAAAGGCTAACAGCTAAAGGCTAACAGCCAATAGCCAATAGCCAAGGTAGCCCATGATCTCCATTCGCGACACTCCCGACGGTGCGACGTTTCAGGTGAAAGTGCAGCCGCGCGCCAGGAAGAGCGGTATCGCCGGTGAAGTGGGCAACGCGCTGAAGCTGGCGCTCACGGCACCGCCAATCGAGGGACGGGCCAACCAGGCTTGCATTGCGTTTCTCGCCCAGCTTTTGAATGTACCGCGCTCGTCGGTTACGATAGCCGCCGGGCAAAGTAGCCGCAACAAAGTGATTCGCGTGGCCGGCATGTCGGCCGCGCAGGTTGAGGAGAGGCTGACAAAGCGGTAATCAGTTGTCTGACAACCGACAACTGACAACCAACCACTACCATGACTCTGGCGCAACGTTGGCGCGACATCCGCACTGGCTTTGAGCGGCCGTTCTGGGTCGCCAACCTTACCGAACTATTCGAGCGGCTCTCCTACTATGCGGCCTTCGCCTCCCTGGCACGATATCTGCACGAAGTCCTGCATTTCCCAATCGCGCAGACGGGCACGCTCGCGGGATTCTTCGGTGGCCTGGTTTGGTTCCTGCCGGTGTTCGGCGGGACGCTCGCGGATCGGATGGGCTTCCGCCGCGCCCTTTCCGTCGCCTACTTGATTCTGAGCTGCGCCTACTTCCTGCTGGGATCGCTGGGAGCGCCGTGGCTTGCTCCTGTGCGCGATAACGTGCCGTTGGTGCTGCTGGTGACCGTCGTGCTGGCCCTGCCGGCCCTGGGCGTGGCGCTGGTGAAACCCAGCGTCGTTGGCACCACGGCCCGCAGCTCGAAAGAAAACGTCCGCTCCATCGGTTACTCGATTTACTACACGCTGGTGAACATCGGCGGTTTCTTTGGACCTCTGGTCGCGTCCTACGTTCACCAGCACATGCGGGTGGAGAACGTCTTCCGCGTCGCCGCGCTTAGCGTTTTTCTGATGTTCATAGCCGTGCTGCTGTTCTTCCGCGAGCCGCGCCGGCATGACGAAGTGGAAACCACCAGCCTGGCCCAGGCAGGACGAAACTTCTGGACTGTCATCACCAACCCGCGCTTCATGCTCTTCCTCGCCATCTTCACCGGCTACTGGATCGTCTACTGGCAACTGTTCCTAACCCTGCCTCTGTATATTCACGCCTACGTCAATCCTCAGGCCGACACCGAGCTGCTGCTGGCGACCGGCCCGCTGGTAGTTATCACGCTGACAGTAGCGATCAATCTGCTGACGCAAAGGCTGCACGCCTTCAACGCCATCATCATTGGGACGCTGATCACGTCGTTGGCGTGGATCATCCTGATCCTGATGCCGACCGTGACGGGCGTGGTTATAACGCTGGTTGCGGTCGCGCTTGGCGAGATCACGCAATCGCCGCGCTACTACGAATACATCTCGCGGCTGGCGCCCTCGGGACAGCAAGGAACCTATATGGGCTTCGCGTTTCTGCCGCTCGGCATCGGGTCGCTGATTGGCGGGCCGTTTGGCGGCTGGCTCATGCACTACTTCGGCGAGGTGAAGCATGAGCCGCAGATGATGTGGGTGGTGATCGTCGCGATAGGGATGATCACGGCAGTGTTGCTGTGGATTTATGACAAGACGGTGAGGAAGGAAGCAATTAGCATTTAGCTTCGAGCCGCGAGCTACCAGCCCCGAACCGCGGGCCATTCCTCGAGCTACTTGCTAGCACCCGCTTCAAACATTGCCTTACATTTAGGACTTATGCTAAAGACCTTGCTCGAGGCTCGTAGCTCGTGGCTGATCCCTACTGCGAATCTCCGTGCTGCGCGTCACTCGCACCACCGGGCGAGATCAGCTGTCCCCCGGTAATGGCTTGTCCGGGTGGCGTTTGCCGGCGAATGGGAACGGGAGCCGCTGCGCGTGATTTCGCATAGGCGCGGTAGGCGAAGATCACGGCCAGCAGCGGAGCCGCCAGCAGCCATCCCCAGAATCCAAAAACCAAACTCAGCAGGATAGGCACGATCAGCGATGCCCAGATGGGCACGCGCGCGGTCCGGCGCATGATGATCGGTTGTAATACCAGCCCGTCGACAACGATCACCACGCCGTACAGGATGAGCACGTATAGAAATCCCTCGAAGCCATCCGTGAACAACGCGGTCAAAGCCGGCCCGAAGAACGCAATCACGGGGCCGAAGTGCGGAATGAATTGCAGGACGGCCGCAACCACCGCCCAGAACAACGCGAACGGCACATGCAGATACCACAGCCCTGCCCACCACAGCGCGCCCACGGCGAGCGCGTCATAACACTGCGCTGCGAACCAGCGGCGCAGCGCGTCTCCGGTGATACTGATGTGACGTGCAAAGGCCATTACTTTCTTGGATGCCAGCCCATCGAAGCGGGCGCAAAACCCATGCTACACTCGAAAAAGCAGCACTTGGCAATTAGCACTTAGCATTTGCCTGCGAGCCTCGAGCCAACGGCTACTTTTGCCCCGCTTGTTCCTTGGGGAAGGTCAAGATTCTGCCGGGAAGACGGACATTCGCAGTTCGTCTTCGCTGGGGAGCTATCTTGCCGCCCGTAGCTTGGAGCTCGCGGCTCGAAGCTCGCGGCTCGAAGCTCGCGGCTCGAAGCTCGCGGCTCGAAGCTCGCGGCTCGAAGCTCGCGGCTCGAAGCTCGCGGCTCGAAGCTCGCGGCTCGAAGCTCGCGGCTCGAAGCTCGCGGCTCGAAGCTCGCGGCTCGAAGCTCGCGGCTCGAAGCTCTTGGCTAATTGCTAGTGCTAAATGCTAACGGCTGCCTTATGAAATTCGGCGTCATCATCTTTCCCGGCTCTAATTGCGATCACGATGCCTATTGGGTCATCTCGCAAGTAGCGAAGCAGCCAGTGACCTTCCTATGGCATGACTCGCCCGATCTCCAAGGCTGCGACGCGATCGTTGTTCCCGGCGGCTTTGCCTACGGCGACTATCTTCGCACCGGCGCGATTGCCAAGTTTTCACCGGTGATGGAGTCGGTGCGCAAGTTTGCGGCTGACGGCGGGCTGGTGCTCGGCATCTGTAACGGCTTTCAGATCCTGTGCGAAGCCGGACTGCTTCCCGGAGCGCTGATGCGCAATGCCGGGCTGAAGTACGTTTGCAAACCGGTGCACGTGCGCGTGGAGAGCACTAACACGGCGTACACGCAGCTACTCACAAAGGGCGAAGTGCTGGAGATTCCCATCGGCCACATGGAAGGCAACTACTTCTGCGACGAGCGCACCCTGGCCGAGCTCAAAGATCAGGATCGCATTGTCTTTCGGTACACCACGCCCGCGGGCGAGGTTACGCCTGACGCCAATCCCAATGGATCGTTAGAGAATATTGCCGGAATCTGTAGTGAAGGCCGCAATGTGCTGGGCATGATGCCGCATCCGGAGCGTGCCAGCGAGCCGGAACTCGGGATGACCGACGGGGCAAAATTGTTTCAGTCTCTAGTGGAAACGGCAGTTAGCCGTTAGCATTTAGCACTTGGCACTTGGCACTTAGCCTCTAAGGAAACTCTGATTAAGTCGGGGTCTTGAAGGGGACGGCCTTTAGGCCGTCCGTAATTGCCGCAATATCAACGCGGCTTTATAGCCGCTGAGGGACTTCGCTCGACTTGATCGGAGCCTCCCTAACAATTAGAGGCCATCACAACTCGTTACAGATTCTTCTTCGTCCAATCCTCAATTCGCGACAGCGCTTCCTCCAGATTCACGATCGAATTCGCTGTGCTAAAGCGCAGGTAGCCTTCGCCGAACGAACCGAAAGCCGTGCCCGACAATCCGGCCACGCCGACGTCATCCAGCAGCGCGTCAGCCAGCTTCTTGGACGGCCAGCCCGTCTGCTTGATATTCGGGAAGGTGTAGAACGCGCCCTTCGGCAGCCGGCAGGAAAAGCCCTTGATCTGGTTCAGGCCTTTCACGAACACATCGCGCCGTCGCTGAAATTCCTGGCGCATTTTCTCCGGCTCACTCTGATCGCCGCGTACCGCCTCGACGCCCGCGATCTGCGTGAAGGTCGCCGTACAGGATGTTGAGTTGGTCGCCAGTCGCGCAAACTGTGCCGCGAGATCGGGCCGCATCACGCCATATCCCAGGCGCCAGCCGGTCATGGAATACGTCTTGGAAAAGCCGGTGAGAATAATGGTGCGGTCCTTGAAGCCGTCCACCGACGCGATGCTGTAGGGCTCGCCTTCGAAGAGAAGCCGGCTGTAAATCTCATCGCTGAGCACCATGATGTCGCGATCGCCAATCGCGGCAGCAATGTCCTGAACATCCTGTTTGGTGATGATGCCGCCCGTCGGGTTCTGCGGCGAATTCAGAATGATCAGCTTGGTGCGAGCGGTGATGAGACTAGCCAACTCGTCGACGTCGAGGCGGAAGTCGCGCTCTTCGCGCAGCGGAATGGGCACAGCTTTTCCGCTCAGAAAGTTGATCATCGATTCGTAAATAGGGAAGCCGGGGTTGGGATAGATGACCTCGTCGCCTTCATCCACCAGCGCGAGCATGGTGAAGAAGATGATCGGCTTGCCGCCGGGAACGATGACGACTTCGTCGGGACTCACCGTGATGCCGCGCGAGCTGGAGACCTCGGTGGCAATGGCCTCGCGCAACTCCGGCAATCCGGCCGCGGGGCCGTAATGCGTGTAGCCTTTGCGCAAGGCGTCAACCCCGGCCTCGACAACGTTGGCGGGCGTGTCCATGTCGGGCTCGCCGATCTCGAGATGAATGATGTTTTTTCCTTGCCGTTCGAGGGCGCGGGCGCGAACCAGCACCTCGAAGGCGGTTTCCGTTCCCAGCCGCGACATACGTTTGGCCAGGCGCAATTCGATCTGTGTAGTAGTCATAGGCAAACTCACGATTATGCCTCTGTCAGCACGACTATGGCAACCAGCCCGGAGCCGGGAGCGGGAGAAACACTTAAGGCGTCGAGGACCGCTCATAAATGCTAGTTTCCCCGACCATCCGCACCAGCGTGTAGCCGTAGGTGCGCACCACGCTAACAGCGGCAGCGTACTTCAGGACCGCCGCTGGCCGGACCCTGGTTTCCAATCACCACCAGGCGGGGGCCGTGAGAAGCAAACTCGTCGACAATTTCCGCTGAGCTGGGGACATGGTACTTCTCGCGCTGTTCGCGGGTTAACTTCCTGGCGACAACCAGCCCAAAGTCGTTTTCGAACCCCGGATATGGATCTGCCTGAGAGGTAAAAATGTATCCTGGCCAGAAGCTGACCACCTTCTCGCCGGGCGAAGCCAGTTGGTCGATTGCTTTGGAGACGGCAGCCACTTGTGGCAAAGTCCAGTTTGTCGCGTCCGTAGAATCCTCAACCCCCACAACGTTCTCGCCGGTGAAAAGGTAGTGTCGAAAGGTTGGAACTCCAAATCCGACAAAGCCGATCAGCACAACTACACACAGCGCAGCGGCGATGCGCAATTCACCCTGGGATTGCAAGCCGGCGAGATAATCGCTGATCGAGCAGACCGCAGCCACGATCAGGAACGGCACCAGCATGCAGAAGTACTGCATGGATGCGGGCGTGGGAAGGCTGCTGACTACGCCCAAGGCGAACGCGATCCAAAACGCCAGCAGGGCCGCGTCTCGCTTCATACGCCGCAGAACCAGGAAGCCGACGCAGGTCAGAGTCAGGACACTGAATTGAAATCCGGTAAAGCGTCCGCCGAAAGTCGCCAGCAGCACCATTACTTTGTCTTGCCAAAGTCCAATCAGGCCGGCTTTGGAGCGCATCGCGTGGTATCCCAGATTGTTAAACAGGAATGCGTCCGGAGATGCGAAAAACAGAAGCAGCGACGGTATGATGCCGACGGTGAAGCCGCCTGCGAACCACAGAAGACGAACCAGCCGGCGCGTGCGGTTCTGGCGGAAAATCCACCACAGGAATACGGGCGCAACCGCAACGACATACGACCGCGTGTCAACGCTAAGCCCGAACAAAGTACCAGCCGACGCAATCCACCATCCCGAGGAAGACTGGGAGTGTCGAACGAAAATAACGTAGGCCAGAAACAGAAACAGAGCTGCTAGCGGAAAGGTCTTCACAATCGGATACCACGCAAAGACAAAGCTGCTGGATGCGAACAGGAGCACCGCCGCGAGCCCGGCGATCCACTTGCCAGTTTCACGGCAGACATGCTGGTAGATCAGTCCGCCCAGAACGGCGGTCTGCAACGCGGCAAACACACGCGCCGCGAACCACGAAATTCCCGTAAGCCTGAACCACGCGGCGTACAAATAAGGCAGCAGCGGCGCCTGGGTGTAAAAGAAATCCAGATACGGGGCTTTGTGCTGCATCACCAGGCGCGACGCCAGCAGATAAAAACCCTCGTCCCCATCGATAAAACGGTGCTGGGAAACGAAAAGAAAAAAGCCGGTCTGAAGGAGAAAGATGGGGACGAACAGCAACTGGCAAGTGCGGGGCATCGCCTTTCCCGCTGCGGATTTATCCGGCATATTCGATTGCGAACTCGATCTTAACGGTTTTTTCCAGCATGGCAGAGACTGAGCAATACTTCTCCTTCGAAAGCCGCACGGCGTCTTCCATCGCCTTGGGAGTCACATTGCCGCCGACGCGATAGATCACCCGGATGGAAGTATAGACCTGAGGGAAGTCGGCAGAGCGCTCGCCCGTGGCCCGCACTTCCAGGCTGGTGAATGGCTCGCGCTTCTTGCGCAGGATCCCGACGACGTCGCTCCCAGTACAGGCGCAGAGGGCAATCAGCACCAATTCCACGGGGCTGTTCGCTGACTTCTCGGCGCCGGCATCAACGATCAGAGCATGGCCACTACTGGCCTCACCGAGGAATCGCTCCTTGTCCGTCCACAACGCCCGCGCTTCGATCAAGGAATCTCTCCTAGCTATTTCGGCGGAGTCGAGCTCGGAGGGGTCGAACTCCCACTTCCACCACTGCCATCATGCTTGTCGTATATGGAATATTGTCCTTGTGGCCGCTTAAGCCGAATCGTAATCTCCTGTTCCGCCTGATTGACGTTGTAATCACTACCGAACGTCTGAAAACCGTCGGCGATCACCTGCACCCGCAATGTGCCATAGGGAATCCCGTCGAAATGCGTTTTGCCGTCGTTATCGGTCTTCAGCTCAAATCCGCCTTTCGCCTGCTTGCCGTGCTGTCCCACGGGATGCAACACAACCGCGGCGTTGCGGATCGGCTTGCCATTATCGTCCTTCAGCACCACGAAACTCAGGGACGATTGCGGGCCCTCGTCCTTTTTGTCGCTGGCCATCAGGTTTGCGGAAAGCAGGGCCGCAGCGAGAAGCATCAACAGCAGGCGCGACGTCTTCATCTCGATATTCTAGACCAGTTTTGGTTAAGCACGTCCTCCTGGCCGAAACCCATCGTCCCGGGCGCAATTGCTGCTGACGGCGGCGGGCATTATGATTGATGACATGAACCTTGGCTTGCAGGAGATAGTCTTCATTCTTGTGCTCGCCTTGGTGCTGGTGGGTCCGCGTAAGCTGCCCGAGTTGGCACGGCAGTTAGGCAAGTTCCTCGCCGAGTTCAAGCGCACCAGCAATGAGTTCAGGAATCAGCTCGAGACCGAAATGCTAAACATGGAACTGGAGCAGCGCGCCAAGAAGCCGGAGGAAGGTCCGAAACCGCTCGCGCTAGAAGAGCCATGGGAGCGAGTCATGAGGCCCATTACAGAATCGGTAAGCCGCACGAAGCCGGAGTTTGTTTTGATCACGAACGCCGCTCCGCAACCAGTCACGACCATAGCGCCCGCGAATGCCCCCAACGACCGGCCGTCCTCATCGGCTAAAGCCTTGGAAAGCGACTGACCATGCCCAGCCCCGTCCTGGAGACCGCTCAGCAACGCGCCTCGGAAGAAATGACGGGCATGAGCTTTCTTGCGCACTTGGAAGAGCTACGGCGGCGCATCATCCACAGCGCGCTTTACGTGGTGGCGGGCTTCGGCGTCTGCTGGTGGTTCCACGAAAAGATCTTCGCCATCATGCAGAAGCCGATCGTGACGGCGCTGGCCAGCCATCATCTGGATCAAAAGCTGGTCTACCTGAACCCCACCGATCCTTTCAACATGTACCTGAAGGTCTCGTTTCTGGCGGGAATTTTCGTGGCGTCGCCGTTCGTGCTGTATCAGGTGTGGGCGTTCATCGCGCCGGGGCTCTACCGTAACGAACGCCGCTACGTCTTGCCGTTCATGTTCAGCACGGTGGGACTGTTTCTTGCCGGCGGCTATTTCGGCTACAAGATGGTCTATCCCGCGGCGCTGGATTTCCTTATCAGCTTCAGCGGCCAGTTCACGCCTATGATCACGGTCCAGGAATACACCGACCTGTTCCTGACCATCATCGCCGGCCTGGGCCTCGTCTTCGAGATGCCGATCCTGGTCTTCTTTCTCTCCCTGATGGGCATTCTGAGCGCCGGCTGGATGTGGCGCAACTTTCGCTATTCTATTCTGGTCATCTTTATTATTGCCGCCATCATCACGCCCACCACCGACATCATGAACATGTGCATCTTCGCCGCGCCCATGATCGTGCTCTACGTCATCAGCATTGGCATTGCCTGGATATTTCATCCTACCCAGCGCAAGAAGCGAGCGGCGAAGTCAGCGAGCAATTAGCCGTTCGGCTCGTTAACCAAGCGAACACGGCCCTGCTACTCACCTCAGTGAGCTGCGCTCAAACGATGTACTGCCAGCGACTGCAGCAGTCCATCCGAAGTGCAGCCTCGAAGGATGGTCGACAAGTTCTGCGCTCTGCGCGAGAGCTCAGCAAACTGGTTGATTGTGTTTCCGCTGGGGTCTCCGGGATCCTGCACCCAGGATATGCACGCCGGAGTGCGTGTCAGCGTGTTTTGCAGGTTGCAGGCATTGGTTGGCGGTTCGGGGCATGGCCCCGTCTGGTTGGTCAGCGGATTATTTTGGGATGACGTAGAACAACCCACCAGAAATGCGGACAGCACGGAGGGCGCCGCACTGCTTGGCGGGCCGGGCTGGCGGTTCTCCGTCTGCTGGAATTTTACGAAGGTCTCTCTTCCATGACAGCCGTTGCAGGTATTCCCGGAAAAAATACTCCTGGCCTGATTGCTATTGGGAGGGGGATTGCCCTGCCAGAATGCTAGTTGACTGACGGAGGCGCCGTTGAAAGCCGAGCCGCCAAGGAAAGGATCGGCGGGATTGGGAAACGCTGTTGGAACCTGATAATTGTTGTTCAGGATCTCTTGCTGGAAGGTGTTGATGTAGTTAGTCAAGGTAGCAGCCTGACAGTTTGTACCGGGGACGCAGGTTTCCTGGTTGAAATCTGTCCTGCCGGTTGCCGGATCTCCGTTCGGAGTCTGCTCGATGGGCACTTCCACCAGAGCTCCTGAACTGAGGGCAAACTGCTTCTGCTCCCATATTCCAAAGTTGCTGGTAAAGGATTCGTTGGTGCGTACGGCGGCCACATTCAGGCTGCCATTGGGTGTTACCTGATCGGTAATCTGTTCGAGGGCGCGGCTGAATGCGGGTCCCGCGATCACAGGATCAAGACTGTGCCACTGCGTTGCCCAGCTGCATTGAGCGACGGGAACGTGGTATTCCACGATCACATTGAAGGTTGCTGGCTGCCCTTCGCCTCCTCCACTGCAAGGGGCATAGCCGAACACGAACCTCAATTCGCCGGAGGGATTGGCGAGGGAGGTCGCGTCGATACGATTGACGATCGCGTTTAACTGGAACGGAGCTTGGCTGATGTCGATATTGCCGTTGCGGTCTGATGCAAACGACCGCCAGCTTCGCAGCACGCTCAACATGCCCAGCCGCGCGGAGACCGGGAAGTGGTTCACGTTCTGCTGGAAACTCCACTCCGCCAGCCAGGACTCGACCATGGCGTCGGCGATCAGGTGCGTACTGGGGTTGTCGTTGGCTATGGCGGTCATCAGCGCCCCGAACGTCCAGACGCCCATCTGTGTCCCGGTGCGCGCGCAAGGGTCCCAAGTGCGCGCCGGGTCCTCGACGACGCCTATGCTATTGATCAACAACTCATGACCAGGAACGATACTGAGCGGGTCACCTTGCAACACCTGGGGTGTGAATCGAATCGGGTGATAGGACTGCAAAGCCTGCCGAATTTCCTCCGGATCAACAAATTGCATCCGCTCCATGCGCAGCAGACGATGTCCTTCGAACACCGGGATCAGCTTTCCTTCCTCGGCCTGAATCTGGCGGCGTGCTTGTTCCTGGGTAAGAGCATTCCAGTCGAAATCGACAGAGGTGGAGTAGATTGCAGGATCGTCGGCGGAACGCTGCCAGACAACGCTCTGGTCGCCCAGCCTTGCCGGGACGGACGACGCGAGCCGCTCGGCCGCGGTTGGCGCGAACCGTATCGCCAAGTTCGTCTTGTACATATTGTGGCCAGGGTTCGGCGGGGTCAGGATGAATTCCTCGACGGGCGGCAAGTCAACACTCGCTCCAGCCTCTGCCTGGGTCGGCTGACCGGTCACCGACTCGGCCTGCCTCGCGGACATGGAAAGCCCCGCAGCCGCAAGAGAGGCGCTTAACTCCGGAGCTGCCGGTTGGGCAACGAATGCCTGCTTGGGCTCTGCTACCGATCCCAGGCTCGCCTGCACCGATGGCGGCTTTACCTTGAAGCCCAGGACGATGACGATGACGATCACTGCCCCCAGCCATACACCAATGCGCCGGAACTCGTTGCGGAACCTCATTTTTTGCTTCCTTCCTGCTAAGGTGGAAAGTCAAAGATTTCTTGCATGACCCTGGCCAGAGGCACAAGATTATGACCTTATCGCCCCGGCAAAGGCAATCAGATTTCTTGAGTTTGTCCCTGGTCACCGAACTCGCAGCAGGAGTCGTGTCGCCCAGAGGGCACAGTCCCATTTGCCGTACTCTTGCGGGCTGTGGCAAAGTTTGACTGTCATGTTTTCGCGTCCCGATATCACCGAATATGCCGATTTCTACGCCAACTACATCGCTCTCGTTCCCGAGGGCCCGCTCCTGGACTTTCTCGCCACGCAGGCGGGCAACTACCGCCGTCTTCTTGCCGGGCTTTCCGACGCTGAGGCAGGCACTCCTACCGCGCTCGGCAAGTGGAGCATTAAGCAGGTCTTAGGGCACGTTTCCGACACCGAACGAGTCATAAGCTATCGCGCCCTGCGCTTCTCCCGTGGCGATCAGACGGAGCTCTCTGGTTTTGAACAGGACGATTTCGTTCGCGAGGCAGGCTCAAACTCGCGCCGCGTGGAAGAGCTGCTGGCCGAGTTCGAGAGCGTGCGCCAGGCCACCATCGCGCTGTTTGGCTCGTTGCCGCCCGGAACCGATACGCGGGCCGGCGTGGCCAACGGCAATCGCGTGACGGTCCGAGGGCTGGCGTACATCGTCGCCGGGCACGCCCAGCATCATTACGAATTGTTGAAGACGAGATCGGGGCGGACTGCCGAGTGGCACGTTGGTGCTCCGCTTTAGCTGGGTTCTGGCTGGGGCACAGTTGGCTCGCGCCCAAGCGCCGCAGCGGGCTGCATTGTTATACTAGAGAGCGTTATGGGAATCGTGAAAAACATAGCCGCGATCGCCAAAGGGATGAGCGTTACCTTCATGGAAATGTTCAAGCCTACTATCGTCGAGAACTATCCCGACGGTCCTGGCCCTACCCGCGGGGCTATGTTCCAGGATCGGTTTCGCGGCATGCACGTCCTACAGCGCGACGAAAACGGCTTGGAGAAGTGTGTGGCCTGCTTCCTCTGTGCGGCCGCGTGTCCCTCGAATTGCATCTATATCGAGGCTGCGGAGAACACCGAAACCAACCGCGTTAGCGGCGCCGAGCGTTACGCCAAGGTCTACAACATCGATTACAACCGCTGCATCTTCTGCGGCTATTGCGTGGAGGCCTGTCCCACCGACGCCATCACCCACGGTCACGGCTTTGAACTGGCAACCTACAATGCCAGCAATTTGATTTACCGCAAAGAGCAGTTACTGGCCGGAACGCCCGCGCACGAGGGCGCCAACGCGGTTTTCAGCCAGTACGAAAACGCCCGCCTTATACCCAACAAGTAGCTAACGACTTATCCCGCCCGGCATCCTGCTCCCCTGTTCTGGAGCTGACTTGCTACTTTGGTCGCAAACCGCCTAACAATTTCTTTGCCAAACAGTTGACGCGCTGCTACAATGTATTATTATACGTTGATGCGTATATTTATCCGATGTCGAAACTGTCGCGCCAGGCCGTAATTCGAGGGTTGATCCAGGACCGGGAGGTCAGCAGCCAGGACGAACTGCGGCGACTTGTTGTTCCGCCGCGGGCATCGGGTGACACAGGCGACCTTGTCGCGCGACGTGCACGAGCTGGGGTTGGTGAAAACGGAGGACGGCTACAAGCTGCCGCAGGGCGAGGGCTCCGAGCCGTCTCTGCCGTCCATCGAGCATCTGATCGAGACCTTCGTGTACGACGTGAGGACGGCGCTGAACCAGGTGGTGATCAAAACCAGTGCCGGCAGCGCCCAGCCGGTTTCAGCAGCCATAGACGCCGAGGAATGGGAGGAAGTTGTGGGAACCATCGGTGGCGACGACACTATCCTGGCGATTGCGCCGAGCGCCAAAGCTGCCGTCCAGCTTGCGCATCGTTTGCGCAAGTATTTTGCGTAAGACAATGAACGCTTCCCTCCAACCCGCGGTCTTCGGCGCCACCGGATATTCCGGATTCGAATTGGTGCGTCTGCTGGCGCGTCATCCCGCAGGCCTCCAAGCCGATTTTGGTGCGCCGCAACGGCGAGAGCGGCGGCTATGCCGATCTTAGTGAGGCCTATCCGCAGCTGGCGGGCAACGGCGGCTTTCCGTTCCAGAACTTCTCGTGGCAACAGATGAAGAATGCGGGAGTGGATGTCGTGTTTCTTTGCCACGCCGCATGAGTTTTCACGCGAACTGGTGCCGGAGGCGATCGCACAAGGCTTTCGCGTAATCGATTTGAGCGGCGCATGGCGGTTGAAGCAGGACGGAGAATCGCGAGGTCTATGGATTCTGCGGAGAATCCTGAAAACGCCGAGCTCGACAGTTCTGCGGTTTACGGTTTGCCGGAGTTGCACTCCGGTGAAATCAAGAACGCCAGGCTTCTCGCCAACCCCGGCTGCTACGCGACTTCGATCATCCTCGCGCTGGCGCCGTGGATTCGTGCCGGCTTCGTCGATGTCGAGCACGGCATCATTTGCGATTCCAAGTCGGGGGTCTCGGGGGCAGGGAAGACACCTTCAGACCAAAACCCATTTCGTGGAAGTTGACGGAGATTTCTCCGCCTACAGCGTTTTTGGACACCGGCACTCGGGGGAAGTGCTGGAGCAACTCGGGATCGGCGGCGGATCGCTGCAATTTACGCCGCATCTGCTGCCGATCCCGCGCGGCATCCTCTCCACCATCTACGTGAAGTTGGCAAAGCCGGTGAGCCGCGAAGAACTGGAGCAGCGCTGCGCGGCGTTTTATGCCGGCAAGCCCTGGGTGCGTGTTTTCGGATCTGCACGCTTGCCGCAAATCAAGTTTTCGCTGAACACGAACTACTGTGACATCGGTTTCTCGCTGTCGCCGGATGGCAAGCGGGCCGTGCTGGTGTCCTGTCTTGACAATCTTCTCAAGGGAGCGGCCGGTCAAGCAGTACAAAACATGAACTTGATGTTCGGGCTCGACGAGAAAGCAGGGCTGCAATGAAGTTGGTGGTAAAAATCGGAGGCGCGGCGCTCGACGACAAGGAGCTTGTCGACAAGTTTTCCAGGACTATCCCAAACCTTTGCCGCCAGGGTCATAAGCTGGTCATCGTTCACGGTGGCGGCGCGGCGCTCACTCGCACTCTGAAGCAACTGGGTTGCGAGTCGACCTTCGTCAACGGTCTTCGGGTTACTGATTCCAGGACCCGTGACGTGGCCATGATGGTTCTCGCCGGGCATCTCAACAAGCAGTTGGTGGCGGCCATCGGCGGCGCTGGTCAACCAGCCATCGGAATCTGCGGCGGCGACTTGCGCATGGTACTGGCCGCGAAGCGGAAGCAGCCTGATCTCGGCTTTGTCGGCGAAGTCTGCACTGTCGACCCCCAGTGGATCGAACGTTTCTGGAGTGCCGGCGTCGTCCCCATCCTTGCGAGTCTGGCTCTGGGCTTCGATGGCGAATACTACAACGTGAACGCCGATCAGATGGCCTCGGCCTTCGCTGTGGCTTGCGATGCCGACGCTCTCGTCTATCTCACCGATGTTGCCGGCGTGAGGGATGCTGATGGCACCGTCATGCGCTGGCTTGACGTTGATGCTATTTCCGCCATGGTGCAGGAAGCTACGGTAAGCGGAGGCATGCTGCCCAAGCTGGAAGCCTGCACTACGGCGTTGAAAAGGGGCGTCAGCCGCGTGCGCATTCTACCTGCAACGCGCGCCGAAGTTCTTCCCGGATTCTTCACCCATCCCATCGACTGTGGCACCGAGGTGATTGCTTCGTGAACCACTTTGTCCACATCTTCCATCCTACCGAGCGCAAGGATGGCGCCTGGCCGGGACCGCGCTTCGATCGCGCCTTGGAACGACGTAGATAAGCCCCTCCCTCGATTCGTTCGCTGCCCCAGTTTCATTGCGGGCTATTTGCTAATTGCTGATTGCTTATTTTTCGAGGTACGACATTGATTGCTACTACCGTTTTTCCAGGAACCAGTCCGAGTTCTTACGCGTATCGCAGCGTGACCGGTCGCGACCTGATTTCGATCCAGGATTTCTCCGCTGATGAGCTTGCCTGCGCGCTGGAACTGGCTGCTGCCATGAAGGCGCGCCCCGCGGATTTCCGCGGCATCTTGTCGGGAAAGCAGATCGTGCTGTTCTTTGAGAAGCCGTCTTTGCGCACGCGGCTGACCTTCGAAGCCGGCATAAACAGCCTCGGCGGCGCCTCGTTCTTCGTCGATCAGACGCAGTCGCGGCTGGGCGCTCGCGAGAGTTTGAGTGACGTTGCTCACAACCTGGAGCGCTGGATCGACGGCATCGTGCTGCGCACCTTTGCCCACGAAACTGTCACCACCATGGCGCAGCACGCTTGCGTTCCGGTGATCAACGCGCTCAGCGAACTGGAGCATCCCTGCCAGGCGATGGCTGACATGCTCACCTTGCAACAGCACTTCGGCGATCTGCGCGGCGTGCGTCTTGCCTACGTTGGCGACGGCAATAATGTCGCGAATTCGCTGATGTTGGCTGCCGCATGCCTGGGCGCTTCGATTTCCGTGGGAACGCCTCGTGGTTACGAGCCGCAGGCGGCGATCACGGATGCGGCCCGCGAACTCGCCGCTGCCTCCGGCGCGACTGTATCCGTAGTCAACGATCCCATCGACGCGGTGGCCGGCGCCGACGCGGTTTACACCGACGTTTGGGCCAGCATGGGCCAGGAAGACGAAGCCGCCGATCGCAGCAGAATCTTCGCGCCCTACCAGGTCAATCAGAAGCTGTTCTCCTGTGCCGCCAAGCATGCCGTGTTCATGCACTGCCTGCCGGCGCATCGTGGAGACGAAGTCACTGCGGCGGTCCTCGATTCGCCGCGTTCCGTTGTCTTCGAGCAGGCAGAAAATCGCCTGCACGTTCAGAAATCCATTCTTGTTCTGTTGCTGGAAGGCGGTATCCACCGCTTCCCGCCGAGGAGTGCCAATGCGTGAGAAAGTCGTACTTGCTTATTCCGGTGGGCTCGACACGTCCATCATCATCCCGTGGCTGAAAGAGAACTATGACTACGACGTCATCGCCTTTGTTGCCGATGTTGGCCAGGGCGACGATATCGAGGCGGTCGTCGAAAAGGCCTACGCCACCGGTGCGTGTAAAGTCATCGTCGAAGATCTAAGGCAGGAGTTCCTCACGGACTACGTTTTTCCAGCGATTCAGGCCGGCGCGGTCTACGAGCACAAGTATCTGCTGGGAACGTCGCTGGCCCGGCCAATCATCGCGAAGTATCAGGTCGAAGTCGCGCTGCGCGAAGGCGCCACGGCGGTCTCCCACGGTTGCACCGGCAAGGGCAACGACCAGGTGCGCTTCGAACACGCTTACCAGGCGCTGGCTCCTGAGCTGAAGGTCATCGTGCCCTGGCGCGAGTGGACCCTCCAGTCGCGTGAGGACTGTCTCGACTACGCGGAGCAACATGGGATTCCCGTGGCCCAGAGCCGCGAGAAGATCCACAGCCGCGACCGCAACCTATTGCACGTGAGCCATGAAGGCGGTGAGCTGGAGGATCCCAACAACGCGCCGCTGGCGACAACGTGGACCTGGACTAAGTCTCCGCAGGAAGCGCCTGATGGGGTCGAGAAGGTGAACATCGAATTTCGTCACGGCCTGCCCGTCGCGGTAAACGGCGTCGAGCTTGATCCGGTGGCGCTGGTCGAGATACTGAACGAAATAGGAGCGCGCAATGCCATCGGACGTGTCGATCTGGTGGAGAACCGCTTCGTCGGGATCAAGTCGCGCGGATGCTATGAGACGCCGGGCGGCACGCTGCTGCTGAGCGCGCATCGCGAGCTGGAAGCGCTCTGCCTCGACCGCGAGCTAGCGCACTTCAAGCAGCACATTGGGCTCAAGTACGCGGAGATCGTCTATTTCGGCTTGTGGTTCACGCCCTTGCGCGAGTCGCTGGAGGCGTTTGTCGAGAGTTCACAGGCTGACGTGAATGGCACGGTCACGCTGGCGCTCTACAAGGGAAACGTCGAAGTCGCAGGCCGCAAGTCGCAGACTTCGCTGTATCGGCCGGACGTTGCCAGCTTCACCATGGGCGCAAGTTACAACCAGAAGGACGCCGAGGGCTTCATTCGCATTCTCGGTCTTCCGGCGCGCTCGCGCGCCATCATCCACGCCAAGCAACCCGAGCGAGTGCGGTCTTTGCGCTCAACGGCGCGTAAGGAGGCGGTGCAATGAAGATGTGGTCGGGCCGCTTCGATCAAGGGCCTGATGCCGACTTCGAACAGTGGCAGCGGTCGTTTCCTTTCGACCGCGGGTTGTTGCCGTATGAGGTCGCGGCCAGCCAGGCGCACGCGTCCGCGCTGGCGAAGGCCGGCGTGTTGGTTGCGGAAGAACTGGCGGCGACGCTCTTCGCGCTTGACCAGATCGGGCGCGAGGGTGTGCCTGACGCCGATGACCCGGCGATCGAAGATGTGCACCACTATGTCGAGACGCGGCTGGTCGAGCTTATCGGCGAAATCGGTTACAAGCTGCACACCGGCCGCAGCCGGAACGAACAGATCGCCACCGACTTACGACTCTATGTGCGTGAGCAGATCGACGAAACATCGCGGCTGCTGGCGGAGTTTGCCAGCGCATTTGTGAATCAAGCAGAAGCGGCGGGCGACAATGCAATGCCAGCCTACACACACTTGCAGCGCGCCGAGCCTGTCCTGGTTGCGCATTGGCTGTTGGCCTACGTCGAAATGTTTCTGCGCGACATCGATCGTCTGTCTGACTGCCGTAAGCGGTTGAATGTGTGTCCGCTGGGCTCGGGCGCGGTCGCGGGAACGATTCTTCCGCTGGATCGCGAGACGATTGCCGCGCAACTCGCCTTCGACTCCCCGACGGCGAACAGCATGGACGCCACCAGCGACCGTGACTTCGCCATCGAGTTCGTGCAGGCATTGTCGTTCGTCGCCTTGCATCTCAGCCGGTGGGCGGAGGAATTCATTCTGTTCTCGACTACGGAGTTTGGCTTCGTCAAGTTGCCGGAGCAATATTCGACGGGCAGCAGCGCGATGCCGCAAAAGAAAAATCCGGACGCGCTGGAGTTAGTTCGCGGCAAGGCGGGCAAAGTTTTTGCCGAAGCGACAGCGCTGTTCATCGGCGTGAAAGGCTTGCCGCTGGCCTACAACAAAGACTTGCAGGAAACACAGCAGCCTGTGCTCTCGGCAGCGCAGCAAGTGTCCGGGATGGTCCGGGTGGCCACTGGCTTCATGGGCGCGGTCGAGTTCAATTACGACCGCATGCAACAGGCTGCGAGTTGCGGATTCATGAATGCGCAGGCGGCTGCTGCCCATCTCGTCCGGCAAGGCATTCCCTTTCGCCGGGCGCACGAGCTGATCGGCAAGGCGGTGCGGCGGTGCGTCGTGCAAGGCTGCGAACTGGAGCAGCTGTCGAAAGACGACTATGCGCTGTGCGGCATCGAGGCCGACCAGCAGTTTTACAACGCGCTGGCACTCAGAGAAGTGTTGGCGATTCACAACGTCCCGGGAGGCACTGCCGCAACGCGTGTTCGCGAGGCCTTACAGACGGCAAAGGAAAAACTATCCCAATCTTTTGGAGTCGCCCATGCATGCACGTAGTGCAAAGCTTCCCGATGCATTTGTCATTGAGCAGTTGATACAGGTCCATGTTGGCGATGGCACGCTGTTGCCGCGCTCGCTGGCCGAGATATGCGAGAACATTCGTGATTTCACCGTGGTCGAACACGAAGGTGAGATCGTAGGATGTGGCGCGCTGCATCTCTACGGCTTGCACCTGGCGGAGATCCGCTCCATCACCGTAACCAACAAGGCGAAGGGTAGCGGCGCGGGCCGGGTGCTCATTGATGCGCTGCTTCAGGAAGCGCAGAAGCAAAGTGTGACTTGCGTTTGCCTGTTCACGCGCATTCCCGAATTCTTCGCGCGCATGGGCTTTGACGTGGTGAAGAAGGAAGCGCTGCCGGACAAAGTACTCAAGGACTGCGTGCGCTGCCCGCGCCAGAATGCTTGCGACGAGATCGCGATGTATCGCGGCACCTTGCCGAAATCTACGGCGCGGCGCCGGCCGCATGCCGCCCAAAGTTACGTGCAGATTGCGCCGCAACATGCTTAGGGGAAGTCTGATTAAGTCAGATGGCCGTCCTCCGGGGCTAGAGTTCAGTCTTGTATCGGGTGTTTACGGACGGCGCAATGAGGGGCAGTTTTGATCCGGGCCGCACTTCGGACGAACGTTCGATAATTAGCACCTAAGTGCGAACACCTGTTTGTTTGCAGGTGTTTAGCAGGTTACTTTGTGATATTTTGCAAATGTTCCACGTGGAACATTTTCGTCCGGAGAAGAAAATCGGACTGCGAGGAGCGGTTGAGGCGCCGCACTACCTGTCCTCTCTTTACTTCAGATATTGCAGCAGCTCCTTAAACTGCGGCGTTCCCGAGCAGCGGAGCAACTCGTACATCATCATCTCCGTCGAAGAGATGACCGCTCCGGACGCCTTCATGCGGTCAAGGCCAATCTCCCAGTTCCACTCCGCGCGCGATCCCACCGCATCGGAGGCAACGTGCACCAGGTAACCTTCATTCAGCGCTCCGATTGCGGTCTGCATAACGCAGATGTGCGCCTCCATGCCACACAGGAGAACGGTGTTGCGATTTCCCGGCAGTTGCTTCAGCCGTGTGCGGAACTGATCGCTGCCAAAGCAACTGAACTCCAGCTTATCGATTGCCGACACATCCACCAGCAACGACGCGATCTCCGGCACGACCGATCCAAGTCCTTTGCTGTACTGCGTGGTCACCATTACCGGAATCGACAGGATCTTTGCCAGCCGTATCAGCAGCTGCGAATTCTTCACCAGCGTTTCTTTGTTGAAGATTGGCGGCAACAGCTTTTCCTGAATATCGACGACGATCAACGCGCAGTGCTCCGGGTGGAGCGGGCGGCGCGCAACCTCGGTCAAATCGCTGGCGATGGCTACGTTCCCTATCATCGATGACATAGGCCTTCTTCAGAAGAGCAGGGTGGTGATCATTATTCTAGTCCCATTGAACCATCAGGCGCTCAGCGGTCTGTCTGTTCCTCCGCCGATCCAGGGCCGCTGCCGGACAGCGAGTCCGTCAGATTGCTGCAGAAGCTTCCAGTAGGAATGCTGGTGTAGGCGCAATTCCCAGGATTCTGGCCGGAGGTGAACTGTATGTTCCACGGGGAGGGATGCGCAGTTCCGAGGAGGGTCTTGGGGAAGCAACTCACATCCGGCGGAGGCACTGCGGGCGAGCCTGCCACGAAATCGCCCGGCAGAGTGAAAGTAAAGCCGTAGCACCCTCCTTCGGGACAGTTGATGTCCTTGCCCGCCCAATTGGCGCAGGCGTTCTGACACTCGGTGGGAGACGAAAGTCGCTGCTTGGAGTTGCAGCCACAGGTATTGGTAGATGAATTCCAGGAGCAGAAACTGGCCGGTGCGCAATGGTCTTGTTTGGCGGCCTCGTAGTTGCTCTGGAAATCGCTGAACTTCGACATATCAAGCGACACCGTCAGAATCCCGGTGCTGGGATCGAAACAACGTCCTTTGCCCTTGACACAGGGCAACGGATCTCCGGGGGTAAACACAGGTGGATTGGCCTCCTGGTCTGCGCGGACTTCCAGCAGGGTACTGGTATCGAAATCCGTGCCCACATAGAGCTGGTAGATCTGCTTAGTTGTAGGCTTGGCAAACAGCAGGAATACGTAGTACTGGCCGTTGCTCTGGAAAACGTTCTCTGAGGTCGGACAGGACGCTCCGCCGTTGTTGTCTGCGCACCACGGTGCTTGGATAGCGTCTGACACCGTGGTGTCGATGTAGTAGCGGGCATTGTTGGCGGTGAGATTGCTGCGCTGGTAGGTGGCCTGAGCCATCATGCGGATCTCGCTAGGCCCGGTCTCGCCGGGATTAGTTTGCTCGCGATAGAGCGGCACGCCGTAGCAACTGTTCCCAGTGCAATCGGAACCCCACGAGTTGCCGCAGGTGCCAGTCACCCCGCAACCTGGGAAGAGCACCGTGGTCACGTAATCATAGGGACTGGTGTTGGCGGTGGCGCAGAGCTGAGGATACCCTGCTTGGTTATAGGGGCAGCTGGTTCCTTGCGGCATCAGGGTAGCGGTGTCGGACTCGCACTCGGCAGTTTCCACCGGCACGTTGAAGAAGGCATCCTTGTTGACCGAGATGCTGGGGAAATTGCTATTGCTTTGCTTATTGAGCGGACCGATCAGACCGGTGAGCGAGCCATCGTCGTCGCTGAGTTCGGTCTGGCGGTCAATATCGGTGAAGCCCGTGAACATGTCGGAGGCCTGGACGCAATAGCGCACCTTGACCTGGTTCGGGTCAGTCTGAAAGGTGCTGGGCAAGAAGAGCGGCTCGACCACGAAATGACGGATGTCGACATTGTTGAAGTAGAGCGTATCGGAATGGAAGGCCGGCGGATAGTAAAAGCCGTTCGGCTGCTTCCAGGCAATGGCGGCATTAGGCAGATAGCACTGCGAACCCGAATCCTGGGTAGGATCGAGGGGCACGCCATTGGTTCTCCAATACATCCAACTGGAGCAATTCGCACCGCTGGGACATCCCGATAGCGTGGTGGGCGTGATTTCCAAGTACGCGTTGGCGGACTGGTACGAAGGACCATCGTAGAGGCTGAACATACGTTGGTTCACGGCAAACGAATCCAGCGGTATGGTGATGCCCTGGCCCAGGCTGGGGCAGAACGCTGCTGGAGCGCCGGGGTCGCAGGTGATGCCGGAATTCGGATTAAATGGTCCGGCATTGCTGGCGAAAGGATTGCTGGCCTGGGTCATGCCGATGAAGACGTTCTTGTGGGCCAGCGCCCAGTAGCCGGGCACTTCGTCCGAACCGGTGTAACCGCCGCCGGAGACGAAAGTCAGTCCTCCACTCTGCACGTCGGTAAGCGCGCTATTGGTCAGCAGGTACCACTGTTTGCGCAGCCAGATGGCGGCCACGTTGAGTTGAGCCCAATGGAACGACGAAGTGTAGTGATCGATGTCGGTGATGGCGCAGTTGTCCAGCGAGCCATTGCTGGGATCGTTGTAGGCGCAAGGCAAGACGTTACCGCAAAAACCGGCTTCCGGACACAAGGTGGCCGCATGCGCGCCGCCCTGAATGACTTTGGGATAGTAAGCGTCGGCCGCTGCGCTGAAGGCCTGCGAGGTGGGATCGGAGGGGAAGGCCGGCGCCAGAGGATTGACGATCGGAGTCAGCGTGGTCGTGATATCGCATTCCGCCGTGTTGCCCACGGTCATGAAGGAGTTTTGGGAGCTGCTGCAGGAATTGCCCACAAAGCTCTTCAGCGGAGTGATGCCGGCTTGCGCAGGATTGTCGATGCCGCCCGTCGACCGCAGATATTGCTGTTCTCCGGCATAGGAGTTCCAATACTCGTAGCGTGACATGCCGCTGTTCATGCTGGGCAGGAGCCAGTAGCACATACCGCAAGCTCCGGTGCCGGCTGCCATGTTGTACTCGAAGTCGTTCCAGCCATTCATCATCCAGAAGACGGTAGGATGGTCGGTGTCGGTGTGAAAGGGAACCTCGTCATCGGCGGAGTTAATATGCGCCGCGGAAAGAATGCCGGGCACGTTGCGCGGATTTTGTGGGTTGTTGAGAATCCCTCCGCGCGCCAGCACGCCCAGGTTGGCGAAGAGCTGGTTGTTGGTTTCACTGCCGTTCTCCAGGTAATAGCCGTGCCCGATGGACAGGTAGCCGACGTTGCGCGCCAGCGTAACTCCCTGGCTGGCATGGAGGGTGTACCAGCGGCTCATGGAATCCCACACCGAGGAATCCTTCACAAACGTTACCGGCGGGTCGGTCGCCTTTGCCGGTCGCGGCGTTTGCCGCGTCATGTGGAAGTGGACAGGATAGTGCATGATGCGGCCGCCTTCGCCCATCTGATAGAACTCCACACCCTGCACCTGGAAGGCAGCGAAACCCTGGCGCACGATGGTGTGACCGCCGAAGTAGTAGCAAGGATTGCCGGGACCACATCCGGCAACCGGGGCAGGGAAGTTCGCGCCGGCGGTGTCGCCCGCCGAGACGATGCGGATGCTGCGCGTCAGCAAGCCCACCGCGGCCCGCGTTTCCACGCAACGGGTTTGTGTGCCACTGCACTTGATGTTGGGGTCCTGGTTCGGGCCGATGCCGCTGGGAACATTTTCGGCGCCCAGGTCGAAGGTGGTGCCATTGTGTGCGTACTGAATTGTCTGCCCCTGCATCAACGTGATCACCGAATAGCCCTGGGAGGTGTCGTTGCTCCCTACTATCAACTGCTCGGAATGGGCGGGTAGATAATCGGTGGTGGTCAGCACGATGTTGTCATTAGCGACCCAGTCCACGACGCGGTCGAGGGTGAGAGCAGTGGCACCGGTGGAAACCGATGCCGCCAACCTCGCCCAACTGGTGCCTGAGTTCGACAGCGGCAACGTACTGTAGGTTGCTCCCTTCTTGCCGAACAGTTGCAGCGTTCCGCCGTAGGAGACACCTAGGACCTTATAGCCAAAGTAGCCGACTTTGGGAGGGTCCCCGCTGGCTCCGTCGTCGTAGTCCAGCGGCATATATCCGTAGAAGCAGTCGGTGACACCGCCGGGCAGCTGCGATTGCACGCAGCTGGGAGGATTGAGCCCCATGGCGGGATTAGAACTCCAGATAGAGTTAGGAACTCCGCACTGGTTCACTTGGTCTGACAGGCAAGTGATCCCCGCGCCACCGTCACCTTTGCCGGTCCCAACAGGTTGCGCGGCGCCCCACAAATGAATAGTCAGCGTGCCCGTCTGCCCGTAGGGCGTGGCCGCACTGCCGGCGATCAGGCTGCTGCTGTTCTCCACCAGAATGGACTCAGCCCACAGATCGGTGTTGCCATTGTCCACAAACTGCAACAGGCCACCACTGTAGACGTTGATGTTGTGATACATGTAGGTGCCGGTGTACACAAAGCAAGTTCCCGGCCCAATCACCTGCACATCCTGTGAGCCATCGCCGCCCGCAGGCAGTGATTCTCCGTTGCTGCACATTATGGAACCGGGTTTGGACTCGCCATTCCTGGTCGCCGCGCGAAGACTGCCTGTCAACAGCGTCATCAGCCACAAGGCCACAAGACATTGCAGAACTCCAATTGCACTACACTTCCTGCTACCAACAGCTTCGTGTTGGGGAAACATTTCTTGCTCCTTGTTTGCAGCGTAACCGGCGACGGGATTGCAGACGTTGCAGGATCTTTCTGCGCTGAGCTTTGTACCGACAACGATTTAGTGGTGGGAACAGCTTTCTTGCTACCGCCAATGCGTGGCGACTACATAAGCCTCGGCGATAGTGACTGGACGACTTTGCGGCGCTCCGACAGCAAGCTCCCAAATGTAACCGATCTCGGGATTCCAGCGCACCATTATTTTTTGCGCTGCGCGAAGTTAGGAACTGACGTCGTGAGACGAAGGGCAAGCTGACGTCGACTGCGTTTGACTGGAATGCTTAAGCTACTCGATAATTGACTTACTGCCCCCTCGTTCAACGGCAGGACAGCTGACTCTGGATCAGCATATCGGGGTTCGAATCCCTGGGGGGCAGCCAAATTCCTTTCAATCACTTACCGTTGATTCTGTGCCTTGCCGTTTCCCCGGTGTGCCGCAGAATGGGCCGTGAATTCAAAGCCAGCCGCACAATCTCCAGCTTGAATCGATCGAGCGCGCGTATGGCGGCCTTTCAAACTTTTGGGTGGACAACGGGATCGGAATGCAGGAAATTTGCTTTCGTGATAGCACAATGCGAATTGACCGTGACTGTCCTGGCAGTTGCCGGGATCATCGCCCTCAGCGACGCCAGCGTGACGCGAGGCGATGGTGTGTCGTGCCCCCGATTCGTTCCCATCCTTGAAGCTTTACGAGTTCAACCTGAAGCGTTTGCTTTTCCTTCTTGCCCATAATGTTTCGTCCTGCGAGAGGGTGAGGCTCAACTATCGGTCCTGAGTCGTCTCCTATGGCTTGCCCTCTGTTGTCGAAGCATCGGCGATGCTCGGAGGCCATTGGTCATTCGTCGCCTGCCAGGTGGAATCGGGGTTATACAGCTCCATGTTCTTCACGATGTTGAGGGAATCCGGGCCTAGATCTTTCTGGTACACAATTCCGTTGTTGTTGACGATGAAAGTTTTTACCCCGGTGACGCGGTACTCTGCCGGAACAGCGACGAGGGCAAAACCGCCAATCATCACCCCCTCAATCACGTAGTTGATCTTGCCGAAAGGTGCTGCCGGCCCCTGGCCTTTCAAAATCTTGAAGTAGTAGCCGTGGTAGCCGCCTTTCCCTGTGGAGTAGCCCTCGGCGAGCGCCTTCGCTACGGCGTCGCCAATGGGCCCGGCGGACGTGCCATCGGCATTCTTCCAGTACAGTCCATCCTGCTTCCCCGGAGTGCTGAAGATCTTCTGGGCGTATTGATTCACGCCGGAGTCGTCGTGGATTTCCATTGCGTATTCCCGTTGGGCTTCGACATAACCGCGGCAGACCTGAATGGCGTCGAGTTCATTCGCCCCAATGCGGCGGAAGAGGATCTGTTGGCGACCCGCCTTCGCGTCGAAATACCACTTACCGTTTCTCTTCACCACCGGCACCGGAAGCGGCCACTGTTCTTCGCCGACAATAATGACTGCCTTATTCGGGTTGGCGGGATCGATGCTGACGGAATTCTTGGCGCGAGCTTCGGTCGCAAAGGCCACCGCGTTGTTCTTGTCTTCGACCGGATCGGCAGAAGCGACAAAGTCTTTGCCATCCGGCCCGAAAATCGCCATTAATTCCGGCACGTCATACGCTCCGGCAGCGGTAATCAGTGCTTCGGCGGCTTGTTGAGGTGTATCAAATGCCTTTGCTCCGACTGGCGCCGCAGATTGGGTCTGGGCAGCCGTTGCGATTGAGAACACGCACCAGAAACAAACCATGACGAAAGCGGAAAGACCCACCATGCAGCTGACTTCATATCGTCTGGATTTCATATATCCCTCATTCCTCATGATTCCCTGCCTTATCTCCGCCGTCCGCCGCCGCCACCTCGCCCGCCCCCGCCACCGCCGCGAGAGCCTCCATAACTGGACGCGCCGCGCGATTGACTGGCTCGGGCTGAGCTTCCGCTCGTCCCGCTGCCACCAAATGCGCTTCTGTTCGAACCACTCGGGCTGTTCGGCACGTCACGATTGCCAACACGGTCTGCTCCGCCGCCCCCACGGTTCACATCCCTGGTGCCCGCACTAGGACCAGTGCCGCCGCGATTGCCTGTGTCGCGGCCGCCCGCACTGGCACCCGCCCCTGCGCCGCGATTCGACATATCGCGCCCGCCTGCCGGCTGCTGTCGCGCCTGGTTCTGCCGAGCCTGGTTCTGGCGATTAGACATGGAGTCGCCCCGCGTGGTGCCGCCGTATTTATTGGCCAGGGACTTGTCGGAATAGGGTGCTCCGCCGCGATGCTGCGGATTATGCTGCCAGGTACTATTGCCGCGGGCGGGCTGCTGCGAAGGCCGGTTCCCGCTGACATTCTGTCGGTTGGAATTGTTGACGAAGTTATTATTGTTGTTGATGTTGATGTTGTTATTCCCGCCGCCCCAGCCGCTGTTGTAACCCCAGCCGCCGCCGCCCCAGAAGGCTCCCATTGCGACGCCAACGCCGAAGGAAAGCGCCATGCCCGCCGCGTAATAGCCCACCGGAGGATAGGCGATTGGGGGATAGGCATAAACCGGCGCTCCGTACACCACGGTTGGGTTGTAGCTAGGCACGTAGACAACTTCCGGATTCGCCTGCTCGACCACGATCACCTGTTTGCTCTCGACCGTCTTGACCTCAACCTTCTGCTGTTCCGAAGACTTTAGAGTGCCCGCGTCCTGTGCCTTCTTGCGCATGCGCTGTACCGCATCCATCACGTCGTTCTGCTGCGCGAGAAAGGCATTCCCCAAGTCCGTGGTCCACTTGATGTTCTCGGACAAAAGCTTGACCACATCGGGCAAGGCCGCCAGTCCCTGAATGCTAGGGTCCCAGTCCTGCTTCTCCACCGCCTCGGCAAGTGCTTTGCCTTTGAGGTCTTTGTGCTGAGCCAACCACTGCTGGAGTTGAATGACTTCCAGAGGATAGGTGGAAGCCACCAGCGTCTGGCTGAGAAGGGGATCGGGATAGAGCGCGATCGGAGCCACAAGCGAATCAAGTTGATCGGCAGGGATTAGGGCTGCAGTCTGCTCGGCTGGCGGCGCAGCCTGTTGTGTCGGGGCTGCCACGGCGCTTCCGGGCAGCGCGCCAATACAAAGGATTGCTGTGAGTTCTCGAACCGCGCGGATAATCGCGCTACTCCTGAGCCTCTGTTTAGAATTCATAGCCAGTGTCTCCGTGCTTCTCAGCCGTGGGTCTCCAGTTGCTTATTTGCCGTGCCGTTCAGAACCCGCTGGTAGGGGCGCGTTGATCCTGCATCCCGCCTGCATTGCTAGAAACCATGTGGCGCGGGCGTGCCTCCGCTGGCAGGCAGTTCTGTGGCTCTTTAGTGTCCTTTGTACTCTACTGCCGTGCAGAATACACGACAACTAGGGAAATCCCTAGTGCTGGCTGGGGCGGAGGGAAGATACAAAGCGCTGGCCCGCTAATGCGGCTTTGATGGCAGCGATCAGATCAGCCTTCATCTGGGCCTTCAGCACAAATCCAAGGGCGCCTTCGACCAGACACGCCTCCACAAACTCAGGGCTGTCATGTATTGTCAGGAACACTATGGGAACGTTAGCTCCCATTTCTCGAAGGCGATGGGCCGCTTCGATTCCGTCCAAGTCGGGCATCGATATGTCGGCCACGATGATGTCCGGGACTCAACCGCATCGCCTCGTCGACCATTTCGATCCCATCGTGAGCCACTCCCACCACTTCGAAGGCGGATTGCAGAAGCACTGTTACTCGCTCTAGTACAAGCTGATGATCATCGGCCAGCAAAACGCGTGGACGGCTCATGGGCCCTCTTCTCTGAATGAATACAGCCATTACACGCTACGAAAACTGAGAACATCGGCAAATCCGGGGTTGACGTGATCCAAAAAAACACCGTTTGCCAACCCCACCGCAATTTCTTGAAGCGACGCCGAAGCAAGGGCTGATCATACGCGGAGCTCCGAGAACCCACAATCGGGGAAACCCCTTTCCTGAAGGCGCAGAAGGCAGGAATCTATGCCACAGACGGTTTGTTGGCGGTTCCATTCAGCCAGGCAAGAAACAACTTATAACCCACCGACAAAACGATCGCGCCGACAAACAGGCCAATAATGCCCATGGCCACGAATCCGCCAATTGCACCGAGAAAAACCACCGCGATCGGAACGGCGACGCCACGTCCCAGCAGGATGGGCTTCAGAACATTGTCCATCAAGGCAACGATGATGCACCAAATCAAGAAAATCACAGCCTTGGTGGTAGTGGCGACCGCAAAGACGTAAATGACTGCCGGAATGAGCACCAAGGCCCCCACTTGCAACACAGCTGCGACCAGAAAAATCACTGCCCATACGCCTGCCGCGGGCAATCCCACAACCAGAAATCCAACGCTAGCGAACACCGATTGGATCACCGCAACTCCCAGAATACCGGTAGTGACGCTGCGGATGGTGGATCCGACCAGTTCCTGAAACTCGGGCCCTTCGTCGCCAAAAAGGCGATTGGCCAGGGACTGCGTCACCTCATAGGCGGCCTGGGCGTTGGCCAGAAGCAGCCCCGAAACCAGAATGGAAAGGATGAACTGCAGCACTGCGCCGCCGATTCCTGCGGAGGCGGAAAGTAGCTTGGGGACGACCGCTGTAATCTGCGGAGCAAACCTCTTGACCACGTCGGTCAAGTCAGTGGACGCTATGTCCCAGATGTTCTTCAAGGGAGGGCCGATGATTGGCCAGGTCGCAACGCTGTCCGGTGGCGGGGGGATGGTCAGGGTTCCATCCTTAAGGTGGGCCGCCAGGTTCTGACCGCCGTCGATCATGCTCCGTGCCAGCAAGACAACCGGAATGATCAACACGGCCAGGAAGACAAGGGTGAGCAGGAGAGCGGCCAACCCTCCCCGCCCTCCCATGAGCCGCTGCAACTTTCGAAAGCTCGGGTAAACAGCCACGGCGATGATGATGCCCCAGGCAATCAGGGGGATAAACGGAAGCAGAATCATCAGACAGGCAGCGACTAGCAGGAAAGCCAAGCCAATGTGGATGGATGCTTCCAGCGCCCGGTTAACCTGGGCCTCGTCCTGGGCAGCTTGTTCAACGCTCACGCTCACGGCCGACTCCACCTCAGAAAACAAACGTCCCGCAACCCGGAAGCAGCGGTGCGGATCACGGCCCCATCATAGGAGCAGCCGCTAGACCTCCACAACTAGGGAATTCCCTAGTGCGACCGTGCGGGAGGTTCGAAGGAAGAAATGACTTCAGGAAGACGTTTGCGGATGCACAGGTCCGGAATCCAAGGAGATCAGACCCTGCTTTAAGGCGAAGAGCACCAAGTCTGCATTGCTCTTCAGGTTGAATGTTTCCATGATGTGGTGCTTGTGGAACTCGATCGTCTTCTCGCTCAGGTCCAAGTGTCCCGCGATCTCCTTGATCGGACGCCCTTCGGCAAACATCTGCACAATGTCACGCTGTCTAGCAGTTAGATCACTGGAGTACTGGCGAGCCCGAGTCTTTTGCACAACCCAATCTTCCGGTCTTAGCTTGGGAGTGACATAGCATTTGCCATGCAGCACCTGTTCTATTGCCTTCACCAGTTCCGATCCTGCCGCATGCTTGAGGACGAATCCGGCCGATCCCAACTCCAGGGCAGCGGCAGCCAGATTAGGGTTATCCTGCATGGTCAAGAATACGAGCTTCACTTTGGGGAGCTGCTCGCGCACTCGCTTGGCAGCATCCAGGCCGTTCAACAGGGGCATGCCGACATCCACAACCACAACGTCCGGCTTGAGCCTGCACGCTTCGGTCACGAGCGCGCGCCCGTCGGTCACGCTACCCACAACCGCATAACGCTTCTCCAACAGCAGGCGCAGGCCATCGGCGAAGATGATGTGATCGTCGGCAATCAGGATTTGTGGCTTGGTTTCCATATCTCAGCCCTCACCAGCTTCAGGCCCGTCGTTGCTTGATACCTGGATACGGTGTCGGTCCAATCGGCGCGCTGGCCTGAAGCGATCGGAGTTCTACCAGCCGGCTCGGCCGCAGATTCACTCTGCGCCACATCAACTTTCTTTTTCAGCGGCGCCCATACCTCGATCCGGGTTCCCTTTTGAGTTTGCGAATGAATTTCGAATTGTCCACCTACCAGGTGCACCCGCTCCCGCATGCTCCAGAGACCGAGCCCTTGTCGCTCCACGCCGTCTTTAGCATAAACATCGAAGCCCTTACCATCATCGGAGATGGATAAATGAAGGAGGTCATCCATCGCCTCAATTCTCACCTGTGCATGAGCCGCTCGTTTGCGATGGCGATACTGCTGGGCGACGGAATCGAGCTGTTCCTGCCACTCTTCGGGGTGATAAATGGCATCCAGGTCCTCCAAGTAGACCTCGGCCTGGAACCGCGGGTCTGAGTGCAGCGCCGAAACGAGTAGATTGGTCACAATCATCGGACCAGGATGGGACTGTCCGAGAATATTGATCACAAGAACGTTTTTTCTGACCTGGCCCTGGGAAGTGGGGGCTAAATAAACCAGTACGAGCGCAGCCAGGACAAGCAAGTGTCGGATAGGTCGCTTGATGAAGCGAGATGGCGAGCGGACGCGCTTCCTTGGGTAAGAATGCTGCATTTGGATGCCAGGTCGTCCGGGGGCCCGGGAAATATTAAGAATGTGCTCTAAATATACGCCAGAGGCCAAAACAGAGGCAATGCCACTAAAGGCGCATTACTTTCGCACCAGCCGGAACCGGGCTATGTAGCTGAATCGGCGAGGAACCGCACGCGACCAGAGGCAATCTCATAGACCGCTCCTGCCAACTTGGCGCGGCCTTCTTCGAGGGCGCGAGACCCCTCCGGAGAATCCCGTAGCTGCCGCATCGACCAGCGAACGTTGGCTTCGACAGCCTGGGCAAGACGGTCCTCGTCGCCTGCACAGCTATCGAGGTCCCGAAGACCAGGCACGATGTTGTCTACGAGGATTTGTATCCGCGATCCATGCTGCACGTCGTGAAGCTTGCTCTCGACGGCAGCTTTCACGGCACCGCATCCCTCGTGACCCAGCACCAGGAACAATGGCGTGTGCAGATGCTGCCCGGCGTACTGCAGGCTGCCCATAACTTCCGGCGAAACCACATTGCCGGCTACACGCACAATGAACAACTCGCCGAAGTTCGCGTCGAAGATCAGTTCGGGGGGCACGCGCGAATCACTGCAACCAAGAATCGTGGCATAGGGCTGCTGACCTCTGGCAAGATCGGCCAGAGTCTCCTTGCATATGGTCGGAAAATGCGCCTGGCCTTGCCGGAAGCGCTCGTTTCCGGCGATTAGCTTTTGTAATGCCTCGTCAGCCGAAATCGTGGATGGATTGGCGTGATGGGATGCCATGGCGTTCTTCCGGGTCGGGTCAATAAGCTATCATGCTCCGCGCGGGCTTGTCCCGCGCCCGAACATGAACCAGCAAGAACCCTGGTCACAGGCTAGCCACGTTCCTCTCCACTCGACAACTAGGGGAATCCCTAGTCGCTTAAGAGCGGCCGAGCGGCTAACGTTGACCGACCACTTACCTCGGGCAGCGGGAGACCCGTCCATGAGGCCAAGTCTGCCCCATCGCTGAACCAGAGGGAAACGAGAGGTATGAGTTGCTACTAACGGGTTTGACGATCACATTTCTGAAGGAGTTCGGCCTGGGGGTTTGGGTGACCTCCCCTTTGCTACTGACTCTGGCGATAGGCATCACCATTCTGGGGCAAATAGCCGGAAGGAAGGAAGGCTGGCCGCCATTCGACAGCTTCTATTGGTCGTTCGTCACCGCAACTACGGTAGGTTACGGCGACATCAAGCCCACCAAAACAGTGTCAAGAATAATCGCGATTGTTCTTGCGTTCCTGGGCCTGACACTGACTGGCATCATTATTGCGGTAGCCGTACATGCCGGCGCATTGGCCCTCGCGGCACATGATGTCGCAGAGAAGGTCAAGTAGTCCGGACTCCGACTGTTCCCGATTAATGGTCCCTTTGGAAAAGGTAGTCACGAGCATCCAAGGGTTCGCACTGGTTCTTCAGTACGTTTAGGAGCGCCACTATGCGTCACAAGAAATACAGGCCTCATTTGAGTACCTGGGCAATCCCCGGGTTGTACGCCGCAGTCGCCCTGGCCGCGGGGCTGACATTTCCACGCGTTGAAAGCCGTATCTTCCCGGGACTCGTGCATCCCACGAGCGTGGAAGTCGCCATCGCCCTCTACTCTTCGATTGCCTCCGGCATGCTTGCCATGACCGCCATTGTCTTTTCGCTGACCTTCGTCATGGTGCAGTTCAGCGCCACGGCCTACTCGCCCCGCCTCGTGCTGTGGGTAGCTCGCGATCGGGTGATATCACACTCATTAGGGGTCTTCACCGCCACCTTTCTCTATGCGCTCGCAGCGCTGGGAGGGGTCGCTCGAGACGGTTCGCAAACGGTTCCATTTATCAGCGCTTATGTCGTGGTCGGCCTCCTGCTGGCCAGCGTGGCTATGTTCATCGCGCTCGTTCATCGGATCACGTTACTCCAGGTCAACCGCATGTTGATTTTCACGGGTGATCAAGGACGCAAGGTGATCGCGACAATTTATCCGTCAATGAAATCGGAAGCTACGGCCATCGTAACGGATGACTTTCGCACCCTACCCAGAACTCAGAGGCTGATCCACCACGGACGGCCTCGCTCAGTACAAGCGGTCGATGTCGAGGCGTTAGTGGACCTGGCTAAAGCCTGTGGCGGAACCATCGAAATGGCTGTGGCGGTCGGCGATACGATCGTGGAGTTGATGCCGGTAGTGCGTGTCTTTGGAGCGCGTGAGCCGGTTGACGAACGGAAATTGCGAGACACCATTGAGCTAGGTGCGCAGCGAACCTTCGAACAAGATCCCAAGTACGCGATCCGGCTTCTTGTGGATATAGCCATCAAGTCTTTGTCGCCGGCAATTAACGATCCGACAACGGCGGTGCAAGCGCTTGACCAAATTGAGGACTTGTTGCTGCGCCTCGGCCAACGCCAGTTGGAAATTGGAAAATATCGCGACAGCGACGGTAAATTGCGGCTCGTAATTCCATTTCCCACATGGGACGATCTCGTTCGACTGGCTTTTAATGAGATCTGCTTTTATGGCGCCACCAGCGTGCAGGTCATGCGGCGCATGAACGCGCTGGTTGCTGAGCTGACCGAAGCCCTTCCGGAAGAACGCCGTGCGACCCTTAGATACTGGCGCGGGCGATTGCAGACCACCGTCGCACGTTCGTTCGCCGACGGTGAAGAGAGATTGGACGCCTCGAAGGAAGACCGGCAAGGATTTGGCGTACCCCGTCAAAATTCATCCGCGTAACGTCGCCGCCCTCCGAAAGCGTTGCCGACAGCCGATATCGTGTCTGCGGTCTTACCCGGTGCGACATCTAGCGCCAACATTGATTCCGCATCCTCTGCAAGCCGACATCACTCAAGCAGCGCGCCCCGCCAACCCTGTCCTTCACGCAGTTTTAATGAGCACCTAGGGAAATCCCTAGTAGCCGATGATCGGCCCACGGGTTTACTGTCTGCCCATCATTGAACACCTTTCCCGCCGAGAATTGGCGGAACGTACCTCACCAGGAGTCCAGAGTGGAGGCTCAAAACTCGCTGGGAAGGGTGGCTGAGATCAGCCATGGCTTTGCTGTTGTCCGCTGAGAGAGGCAGTTTATGGATCATTCCGTCACGACCAAAAGACTTGTCTTCTTTTCAATTTTTCTATTGCTTCTGGCTGTTCCATCGGCCATCTATGGACAGGCGGCTCAGGCCGCTCCGGCTGCAAACGCTGAACAAATCCAGGCCCTGCAAAAGAAGCTGGATGCCTTGCAGAGCCAGATGGGGGAAGTTCAGGACGAGCTACAACGACTTTCCGGTGGTACTTCTCAGCCCACTCACGTGCCCGCGGACATTGGATCTGCAATCGTTGCCGAGCAACAAAACGAAAAGTCCCAGGCCGAAGCAGAACTCACTCCGAAGCAGAAAGAAGTGGGCGACGTCACCGCAACCTACCGGACCTTCGCGCAGGACCCGCTAGCCGCGCCGCGTATCAACAACGAGCCACTCGATCCCCGGTTTCCGGGATATTTTCGCCTGCCCGGTACAAGCACACTCATGCGCATCGGCGGATATGCCAAGACAGACTTCATCTACGATTTGAAACCCGCGGGAAACGCCGACAGCTTCATCCCGGCGACAATCCCCATCCCGGAGCCAGCCAGCATTAACAACTCGACGATCTCGGTAAGGCCGACACGCATCAACCTGGACTTCCTCGTTCCCACACAATCGGGCGACAGTTACAGGTTCTTCCTTGAAATGGACTTTTTCGGTACCAACGCCACCACGCCCAGGCTGCGCCATGCATATGGGCAGGCGAAGAACTTCCTGGTCGGCCAGACCTTCTCGAACTTCATGGATCCAGACGCCGGGGCGGATACCCTGGACTTCCAGGGACCGAACGCACAGGTCTCCATCCGCGTCCCCCAGTTCCGCTATAGCGTGCTGGTATCAAAGATGACCACCTTCAGCCTTTCAGCAGAGAAGCCGACTTCGGATGTGGCTTTTACGACCCCGGAGTTTAACGCGACACCCAATAGTCCCTCTCCGGACGGCACTCTAAAGCTTCGACGTGAAATGGAAGGCGGACATGTACAACTTTCTGCTTTGTTCCGAAGCGTGGCGGCGTTTCTACCGGACGGCCGGCATGAGGCAGTGTTCGGCTGGGGCTTCAACTTTGCTGGCGCCGAGCAGCTTTGGGGGAAGGATACCGTGGTGTACCAGCTAGCCTACGGGAATGGAATTGAGCGCTATATCAACGATACTTCAGGGCTCGGCATTGATGCTGCCGTCAGCAGCCTGCAAAACCCTCATATTCAGGCATTGCCCGTAGTAGCAACCTATGGATCATTGCAGCACTTCTGGGTTGAGCGGTTACGTTCCAGCGCTTTCTACAGCTACGTGCAAGTACAAAACACGGTAGCAGAGCCTGGCGCCACATATCACCAGGGGAATTACACCGGAGGCAACCTGATCTGGAATCCCTTCGGTTCGCTGACGGTGGGCGGAGAGTTTCTTTACGGATGGCGCGTCAACGAAGACAAGACGTCGGGTAATGCGCCGAGAATCCAGTTCAGCGCCAAGTACAACTTCGTACGAACATCGGGATTTGCCGGTCAATAAACAATAGGAAAAATACGATCGAGATTCCGAAAGGACGCTACTGGATATGAGCAACGCACCGAAGGCACAACCACGAGTTGACCAATTTTTTACCGGAGCAGAGGCCAGGCACGACCGGTGGCGCACTCTATTACAGCAATCGCGGCAGTGGGAGTCGTCAATCGGCAAACAGAAAGCTGAGGTGAAGAGTCAGCAGGCGCAAGTCCTGCAGACCTTGGAGGAACTCCGCCAATGGGAAGACTATTTCGCGTATCCCGGTTTGAACTTGCTGGCCACGCTCAAGGACCGAATCACCTCAGGTGATGCGGTTGGAACTACCCGGCTGGCGCGCGCCATCAGCACTGCAATCGTGACCCATTCCTATCGCACTAATTTTGACGAGTGCGGAAAGGGAGGAAGACAGTGTGGGTAATCTGGCCGATCGTCTGCCGCTGAGCGGCGAGCAAAGGACAGCCTATCGGCCGTATTTTGAAGTGCTGTTTGTCAGTCCCGCTCGTCCGTCGATGTGGGCGGAGCTGGGGCATGAGCTTCGCAAACTCCGCAGGCCGCAAGACAGGTTTGTCTATGAGTCGGTGTTCGTCGGTAGTTTCGAGGACGCTATTCTCGCGGTCGTGCTGAACGGAAGCTTCGAAGCTGTTGTCATTTACGACGACGTCCCCTTTGCGTCCGTCCACAGTAGTCCAGTCTTGCGAGATTTCCTGACTTCGTATTGCAGTGCAAGCGGAATCGACTCCGAGGCGCTGCAATCCGGTCTGACACTGGCACAAGCGCTCAAGCTTGTACGGCCGGAACTTGACATCTATATACTGTCGGATCGCGATGTCGAGAAAGCCGCCGGCAGTCCTGAGGCAGCGTGTGTGCGGCGCATTTTCTACCAGGTTGAGGAGCCGCTGGAGTTGCACCTCAGCATTCTCGACGGTGTTTCCGACCGATACTCCAGTCCGTACTTCGACAACCTCCAGAAATACGCGCAGAAACCCATGGGAACATTCCATGCCCTGCCGATGGCTCGCGGCAAATCGATCTTCAAGTCGAATTGGATTCGCGATATGGGCGAGTTCTACGGACTTAACTTGTTCCTCGCCGAATCCTCAGCGACCACCGGTGGATTGGACAGCTTGCTGGAGCCAACCGGCAATATCAAAGTCGCTCAGGAATATGCGGCCCGAGCATTTGGGGCGGACCACGTCTTCTTTGTAACGAACGGAACCTCAACCTCCAACAAGATGGTGGAGCAGGCGTTGCTGGCGCCCGGCGACATCATGCTGGTGGACCGCAACTGTCACAAGTCTCACCACTATGGCGCGGTGCTTTCCGGGGCCCTGCCACTCTATGTCGAGGCATACCCCCTCACGCAATATTCAATGTATGGAGCGGTTCCTCTGCGCACCATCAAGAAAGCTCTGCTCGATCTTAAAGCCGAAGGAAAGCTCGATCGGGCCCGGATGCTGGTGCTCACAAACTGCACGTTCGACGGCCATATCTACAACGTTGAGCGGGTGATGGAAGAGTGCCTGGCGATCAAGCCCGATCTCATCTTCCTTTGGGATGAGGCATGGTTTGGATTCGCGCGCTTCACTCCTTTCTATCGTCGCCGCACCGCAATGGGTGCTGCGGCAACTCTCGAAAAGAAATTCCAGGACCCCGCATACCGCGCGGCCTATCAGGAGCAGGCAAAGAAACTGGGCAACGATCCCAGCCAAAAGGCCCTACTGGATACCCGACTGCTGGCGAATCCGGACAAGGTCCATCTGCGGGTATACCAAACCAACTCGACCCATAAATCCATGTCCTGCTTGCGGCAGGGATCCATGGTGTTGGTGAAGGACCAGGATTATCACACGGTGGAAGAGCAGTTCCATGAAGCGGTGTTCACTCACGCCTCGACCTCTCCCAACCTTCAGATCATTGCCTCGATCGATGTGGCGCGTCGTCAGATGGAGCTGGAGGGATATGAACTGGTGAATCGAGCAATTCAGTTGGCTCTGGACCTGCGGCGTGAAGTCAACACTCATCCGCTGGTCTCGAAGTACTTCCGGATTCTGGGAGCTGACGAGCTGATTCCGGCAGAGTTCAGGAACTCGGGTTTCGTGGACTATTTGACTCCCGGGGCTAATTGGGCAACGGCTATCCGGGCGCTACGCGAAGATGAATTCGCGCTGGACGTAACTCGCCTGACACTCGTATGCGGCTCCGCCGGGTTCGACGGTACGCAATTCAAGAACATGCTGGCGGCGGAGTACGACGTCCAACTTAACAAGACCTCACGTAACAGCGTTCTGCTTCAAACCAACATCAACAACACGCGCAGCGATATCGCTCACTTGATGAAGGTATTGGTCGAGATCTCGCAGAAGATAGAGAAGAGACTGGCGCAAGGCGGCAAACGGGAACAGGAGACATTCACTGCTCGCGTGAAGTCGCTGATGCACGACGTGCCCGATCTCCCTGACTTCACTTCCTTCCACAACAGCTTCCGCGAGGATGCCTCGAGCCATACCAGCGAAGGCGATATCCGCACCGCCTTTTTCGGCGCCTACCGCGAAGACCAGTGTGAGCACATCAAGCTGAACAGTCCCGAGCTCGACAAGCGGCTGAAGAACGGTCCCGAGCTGGTGTCGGCAAATTTCGTCATTCCGTATCCGCCAGGCTTCCCCATCATGGTTCCGGGCCAGGTCATCAACGCCGAGACGCTCGAATTTATGCGCAAGCTGGATGTGAAGGAGATCCATGGCTTCAATGCGTCACTGGGGTTGAAGCTCCTGAAGTCCCTCCTTTGTCGAGTCGTTAAAGAAGAGCTCCCCCGATGGCGGCGGGAAAAAAACGAAAGCTGAAGCTGACGCACGCATGAGGCTCGCTGCTTGTGCGTTAGCGAAGCTATTACTCCAACTGAAAGAGCGGAGAAGAAAATGTTCACATGGTTCGCAACAACGCTCCGGCAGTACCCCGAGATCGCGATATTTTTGGTGCTTGCTCTCGGCTACTACTTCGGTAAGTTCACTTTCCGCGGCATCGGACTGGGCTCGGTTACCGCTACCCTGCTGGCTGGCGTCCTGGTCGGGCAACTGGGTATCACGATCGGAGACGCCCTTAAAGGCGACCGTGTTCCTCATGTTCTTATTTGCTGTGGGTTATGGCGTGGGGCCGCAGTTCGTACGCGGTGTCGCGAAAGATGGCTTGCCCCAAGCTATCTTCGCGGTAGTCCAATGCATTTTCTGTCTTGCGGTCCCTGTGGCGATCGCCAAGGTGGCCGGGTATGACATGGGGTACGCCGCGGGTCTCTACTCGGGGTCGCAGACAATATCGGCAGCCATGGGCCTCTCCACCGACGCTATCAATCGCCTCGGGCTGGCGGCAGAAGAAGCCAAGCGCCTGCTCGACTCAATGCCCGTGGCCTACGCCGTTACCTACATGTTCGGCACGGTCGGCTCGGCCATTGTCATTGCGCTGCTGGGACCAGTATTACTCCGCATGGACCTTGCTGCCGCCTGCAAGGATTACGAAGAGAAGCAAGGCGGTACCAAGGCACTCGGCGGGGCCGGTTCGGCGTGGCACCGCTGGGAAGTGCGCGCTTTCCTGGTGAAGCCCGGAAGCATCGTCAATGGTCTTCGGGCCGTCGAGGTTGAGGCGCTGATCCCAGACGCGCGAATTTTTGTGCTGCGCTTGCGTCGCAACGGTGTGGTTGAGGAAGCAACTGCCGATACCGTGCTGCGCGAAGGCGACGTCGTGGCCCTCGCCGGTGCTCGCGAGGTGCTGGTCAACGCTCTTGGCTAGGGCTAAGGCAGCAGCAATCGGTGCCGGCGATGTCGCCGTCGAAGCCCCGAAAGAAGTGGACGATCCCGAGTTGCTGAACGTGCCGATTGAAGGCATCGACATTTACGTCACCAATAAGGAAGTAGACGACAAGACGCTTGCTGAACTGGCGCAGCTGCCCGCTGCACGCGGCGTCTTCCTGAGGAAAATCACGCGCGGCGCCGTCGCGACCTCCATTCCGATTCTCCCCAATACGAAGATCTATCGCGGCGACATTCTCGACGTTGTCGGGCGCACGGAGGACACCGCTGCCGTGACGAAGCTGCTGGGCGTCCCGGACCGGCCAAGCGATGTTGCTGACGTCGCATTTATCGGCGCCAGCATCACAATCGGCGCACTGATCGGCGCATTGGTATGGAAAGTGGCCGGAGTGCCGCTTGACCCTCTCGACCGCTGGCGGCGCGCTGATCACGGGACTTGTCGCCGGATGGCTGCGATCAGTGCATCCCACGTTTGGCCGCATCCCAACCTCGACCGTCTGGTTCATGAATTCGGTCGGCCTCAACATTTTCATCGCCGTGGTCGGCATCTCGGCGGGCCCGGGTTTCGTGAACGGTTTGAAGACACAAGGTATCGGCCTGTTCTTATGGGGAGCCCTGGCGACAACGGTGCCGCTTGTCCTCGGCATGTTTGTAGCCAAGTACGTCTTCCGTTTCCACGACGCCCTGACCCTTGGCATCGTTTCTGGTGCGCGCACCACGACCGCTTCGCTCGGGCTGGTTTGCGACCTCGGTAAGAGCCAGGTTCCTGCGCTCGGCTACACCGTGACCTATGCCGTTGGTAACACCTTCCTTACGATCTGGGGCATGGTCATGATCATGCTTCTGAGTTAACTCTTTCTTGCCGACTGAGGAGATACGCCATGGACATTATGAATCTGGAAAGTTTCGCGACGCTGAGCCCCTTCGAGATCAAGGATGAACTGATTAAGCTGGCCAAGAAAACCTCGAAGACTACCCAGTCGGCCTTTCTTAACGCCGGCCGTGGGAACCCCAACTGGATCGCGACTACACCGCGCGAAGGCTACTTTCTTCTCGGTCAGTTTGCGATCGGCGAGAGCAAGCGGGTGATGGAGCATCCCGCGGGTCTCGGCGGGATGCCGCAGGCGCCAGGTATCGCCGCGCGCCTGGAGTCATGGCTCGCTAAGCACGCGGACATGCCCGGTGCATCCTTTCTGGCGGAGATGGTGCCCTTCGCGGTGAAGAAATTCGGGTTCGAGCCGGACGCCTTCGTCCACGAACTTGTGGACTCCATCATCGGCGACAACTATCCCGTACCTGACCGCATGCTTGTCCATAACGAGCGCATCACCCACGAATATCTGATGTGGGCCATGTGCGGAGACCCGAGGCCTGCCGGCAAGTTCGACCTGTACGCAGTCGAAGGCGGTACGGCAGCCATGTGTTACATCTTCAAATCACTGAAAGCGAACCGGCTGCTTCATCCGGGCGACACCATTGCTCTGGGCACACCCATCTTCACGCCATACATCGAGATGACGCATCTGGAAGATTACGCCCTGAATGTGGTCAACATCGCGGCGCCCCAGGAGAACCGGTGGCAGTTCACTGACGCTGAGCTCAAGAAGCTGGAAGATCCCAAGATCAAGGCATTCTTCGTCGTGAATCCCGGCAACCCGACGGGGGTTGCGCTCAGCCACGAGACGATCGGTAAGATCGCCAAGCTGGTCAAGACGAAACGTCCCGACCTGATGCTACTGACTGACGATGTTTACGGAACTTTCGTGCCGGAGTTCCGGTCATTGCTCGGCGAACTGCCGTACAACACTATCGGTGTGTACTCCTACTCGAAGTACTTCGGCTGCACTGGATGGCGGCTGGGCGTGATCGCGGTCCATGAGGACAATCTCTACGATAAGATGATCGCGAAACTCCCCGATAAGGATCTTAAGGCGCTCGATAAACGCTATGGCGCGCTGACGCTGGAACCGCGCAAAGTCAAGTTCATCGATCGCATTGTTGCCGATAGCCGGGACGTCGCCCTGAACCACACGGCCGGGCTCTCTCTGCCGCAACAGGTCATGATGAGCATGTTTTCTTTGGTCGAACTGATGGATAGCAAGAAACGCTACCAGACGGCGTGCAAGGAAATCGTCTATCGCCGCATTCATGATTTGCTCGATGGGCTCGGCTTGGAACTTCCCCCCAACCCGCTCTATGACGCCTATTACGGATTGATCGATTTCGAGTTCTGGGCGAATAAGAACATCGGCAAGGAAGCGGTGGAGTACCTAAAGAGCCATGTCCATCCGCTTGATCTTGCTTTCCGCCTGGCTGAGGACCACGGGATCGTGCTTTTAAACGGTGGCGGCTTCGAGGCACCGGATTGGTCGTTGCGCGTTTCCCTCGCGAATCTGGACGACGATGCGTATGAGGAAATCGGGCGTGGAGTTCGGTCAATCGCACGCGGATATCGCGATGCGTACGAGGCACAGAAGGGCGCGCAGAAAGCAAAGAAGCAGGAGAAACCGGCAACTGCACGCCGTTAGCGCGAAGCAATATCGAAGTCATTGCTACACATCTCACCACCACCGTGAGTGGGGAGGCTAAGCTTCGGGATGACTCTAACGGATCTTCGAGTCAGTAGCCATGTCGCGGTCGCGACTCAGGCGTTGACTGGAGCCAGTAGTCTCGTTTTGCGTGCTGGGTTGCTTCACGTCCTCCGACTCTCGCCGATGTGTGCCATTGCACTGGTCGGACTGCTAATCATGAGCGCCTGCAGTCCCCCTCCCAGCATGTCGAAACCCCTTGCGGTCGCTGGCGATTGGCACGAGTTCGTGGGAACTTGGACCGCTGCCGGCAACCGCAGCAGCATCCCTCTAGGCGAGGGTCGGCGAGCATCCATAGCGAAACTCGAAGGCTCCCTGATGCTGCTAGGGCCCTCCAGACCAGCCATCGGATTCCGAGCGGAGGCCCTCGTCCTCAACGACAGCGCCACTGGGACGATTGGCCGCGCTGTCTGGACGGATGACCACGGCGATCAAGTCTTCAGCGACCTGACAGGCCAAGGCACGAGGACGGGTAGCCATATCGTGGGAACATTCCTCGGCGGTACGGGGCGCTACGCAGGAGCCTCCGGCAGTTACGAATTCTACTGGCGCTTTGTACTGCAGACCGAAGAGGGCGAGGTACAGGGCCAGTCGGAGGGTCTGAGCGGAAAGATCCGCGTAAGTTCGGAGCAAACCGATGCAGGGGGACAACGATGAAGATCAGTTCCGGCTTGCTCATCAGGCGCGCGTTGCCCTTCGCGTTGGCACTCGGGATTTGGTTCACACCTGTGCCTGCTGGGCTGACCGCCCCTGCCTGGCATCTCTTCGCCGTGTTCGTGTCCGCGATCGTGGCCGTGCTGGACGGTGCATTTCCGCTGTTGACATCGACCATGATTGCCGTGGCCGCCGTGGTCCTGACGGGGACGATTACGCCGGCCCAAGCCTTCGGCGGCTTTGCCAACACGAGCGTTCTGTTAGTAGTGATTGCGTTCCTGGTGGCGCAGGCCGTCGTTAAGTCGGGGCTGGGCCGCCGAATCAGCCTCTTCATGGTGAGCCGATTCGGCCGCTCATCGCTAGGACTCGCCTATAGCATCGTGCTCACCGATGCGGTGATCGCACCGGCCTTCCCGAGCAACACCGCACGCGGTGGCGTCCTGTTTCCGATCGTGCTGTCGGTTGCAGAGGGATCGGGGTCGAAGCCGGACGATCCTGAGGGGCGACGCCTCGGCGGTTATCTGATGTTCTGCACCATGGCGAGCCTGGCCGTGTCATCCGCCTTGTGGATGACGGCGACCTCAGCGAATCCGATCGGGATACAAGTGGCCCGGCAGTTTGGGGTCCAGATCGGCTTCGGAAAATGGTTGGTTGCCTCCTCTGTGCCGGCGCTGACCGCGATTCTGGCTTTGCCGTGGTTGATAGCGCGACTATTCCCGCCAGGCGTGGGCGAGACGCCGGAAGCTCCGATTGCGGCGCGTAAAGCACTTGCGACATTGGGACCACTGTCGCGCGACGAGCGAATCACCGCAGTCGCATTCGCGCTGATGGTTTCTGGCTGGATCTTCGCCGACAAGCTGGGACTGAATGTGACCAGCATCGCGTTCCTCGGTCTCGGCCTCCTGCTTATGGCTGGTGTGCTCACCCTGGATGACATTGCCAAGCAAGGCGATACCCTGACCACATTCCTGTGGCTGGCAGTGCTGTTCGCCTTGAGCGGGGCGCTTAAACGAGTTAGGGTTCATGGGTTATGCGGGGCAGATTCTCGCGAAGCACATGGGAGGCTTCTCTTGGCCGGTGACGTATGTTGGGCTGATCGTGCTCTATGTCGTGATCCACTACATGTTCGTGAGTCAGTCGTCTCAAGTCCTTGCCCTTTTGGGGGTGTTTCTGGACGTCGGTATCCGGGGTGGCGTTCCCGCGCCGCTGATGGCATTCGGGCTGCTCTTCGCGAGCAGTTACTTTTCCGTGATCACGCCGCAGGGCGGAAGCCAGAATGTAATCTTCGTAGGCAGCGGCTATCTCACGCAACGCGAACTCTACAGGCTTGGGCTGCTGACGACCCTGTTCTTCCTCGGAGTGTTTCTGGTGATTGGAACCGGATGGATTCTTCTCGTGACCAAGTGACTAAGATAGACGTGCCCGTCGTCCAGCCGCGGTTCAATTTGGCGATCAACGGCAGCTTGTGCGGCCTGAACCTGCGCTGCACCTGACCTTTTGTATGCTCACTGCAGATAGGCGGCCTTTCGTCGCGCCAGTGCGAGGAGGAAAGTCGTGACGCTGAGCGGTAAGCCTCGACAACTTGTCCTCGGCTGGGTGTTCAGTTACCAGAAGGAATGGTTACGGCCAGATGTGATCGCTGGTTTGACTACTGCTGCAGTTGTCATTCCCAAGGCGATGGCGTACGCGACGATCGCCGGCCTGCCGGTGCAGGTAGGACTGTACACGGCTTTTCTGCCGATGGTGATCTACGCCGTTCTAGGTACCTCGCGCGTGCTCAGCGTAAGCACCACGACTACGCTAGCCATATTGGCTGCTGCAGAACTCGGTGAAGTGGTCCCGAGCGGCGACGCGGCTTCGCTGCTGATCCGCCTCCGCCACGCTCGACGCTATTGGTGGGAGCGATGCTCGTGCTGGCTTCGATCCTGCGACTGGGCTTCGTCGCGAATTTCATCTCCGAACCTGTTTTGATTGGCTTCAAGGCCGGCATCGGAGTGGTGATCGTGCTCGATCAGGTTCCAAAGATTCTCGGAGTTCATTTCGCGAGGGGTACGTTCGTCCAGAATCTGCTTGCAACTGTCCGCGGCGTTCCTAAGACATCGCTGGCAACACTAGCCGTCGGGATCTCGATGATCGTCTTGCTGGTTGCGATGGAGCGATTCATCCCCTGAAGCTCCAGCTCCGCTACTCGCGGTGGCGGCAGGGATTGCGGGAGCATTTTTTCTGAACTTGCACGCCCACGGAGTTGAATTGGTCGGCCACATTCCGCGAGGCCTGCCATCATTTACCCCACCTGCCTTGTCGCTCGCGGCTCAACTGTGGCCGGGTGCTTTGGGCATCGCCCTTATGAGCTTTACTGAGACCATCGCAGCCGGACGAGCTTTCGCACGCGGCGACGAGCCTTCGCCGCAAGCTAACCGGGAGTTACTGGCTACCGGACTGGCAAACGTCGGTGGCGCACTTCTCGGCGCAATGCCCGCTGGGGGCGGTACGACGCAGACAGCAGTGAATCGTCTGGCTGGGGCACGTACGCAGATGGCGGAAATCGTGACAGCGGCCATGACACTCCTAACTATGCTTCTGCTCGCTCCGCTTATCGCCTTAATGCCGCAAGCCACTCTGGCGGCCGTGGTGATTGTTTATTCAATCGGACTGATCAAGCCCGCGGAGTTCCGCGAAATTCTCAACGTTCGTAGAACAGAATTTACCTGGGCTCTTATTGCATTCACGGGCGTGGTGCTTTTAGGGACTCTAAAGGGAATTATCGTTGCGATCATCGTGTCACTGCTTGCACTTGCCTACCAGGCGGCGGATCCACCGGTGTACGTTCTCGGACGCAAGCCGGGTACGAATGTATTCCGGCCGCGCTCTAGACGAACATCCTGAAGATGAGACTTTTGCCGGACTGTTGTTGCTGCGATTGGAGGGCCGGGTCTTCTTTGCCAACGCTGATCATATCGCGCAGAGAACGAAGCTGTTGATTGAGGAGACTCAGCCGAAGATCGTGGCCATTGATTTCAGTGGGGTTCCCGATCTCGAATATACAGCGCTCAAGATGTTGACCGAATCTGAGCAACGCCAGCGCGCGCGGGGCGTCAGACTGTGGCTGGTTGGGATGAACCCGCGCGTCCTTGAAGTGATTTACAGATCTCACTTAGGTGAAGTACTGGGGCGCGAAAATATGCACTTCAATCTTGAAACTGCCGTTGCGAAGTACCAGATGGACTTATCAGACATACTCTGAGGCCAAGCAGGCGGCCCTCAACCAATTCCAGGCGGCACGCCATCCTTACCGTTCAATAGTGTCTTGATAGGCCGGCAGGGTAGCCTTCACGCTTCCGAAACCAGCTCTACTCATGCGACTCGAGTAACTAGGGATTTCCCTAGTTGATCACAAACTAGCTGGTTGTTATAAGGACTTATTCTCAGGTTATCGCGCCCCAGGTTCTCGGGAGGTTGAGTGACGTGCCACCGCGCGGTATTGTCGGAAGGTTCGCCAAGCCAGAGAGAATTTTACTGTTCATCGGGACATTCCTGGTTTGCATCTATGTCGCGAGTAGGGTTTACAGCGGTATTTACTCGCACGCCAGCGAGCAAAGTTTCTGGGCGCATCAAACATCTTCCGCAATACTGGTCGAGGTCCAATCGAAAGGGCGGAGCGATACACCCGACTTTCGACTCTGGTCAGAGCAGCGCATTCGCGCCTACCAGGCGAGCCTGGGGGCAAATGTACCTCCACCGTTAGGGGTCCTCGAAATCTCCGGCCTACAGCTTCACGTGCCCGTTCTGGAGGGAACGGACGACCTGACGCTGGATCGGGGTGTCGGCCACATTCCTGGTACGGCAGCCCTTGGCGAAGCCGGCAACGTCGGAATTGCCGGGCACCGGGACGGTTTCTTTCGCGGGCTCAAGGATGTTCACGTCGGCGACACGATTGATGTGTACACACAGCGCGGCCATTCACGCTACGTTGTGGATGAGATCCAGATCGTCTCACCGGATGATGTGTCCGTTCTCGCGCCGCGGGGGGAACCCTCCCTGACCCTGGTGACCTGTTATCCGTTTTATTTCGTTGGGAGCGCGCCTTCGCGCTACATCGTGCACGCGACGACGGCTGATGTGGATGACGTCAGCAAGTTCTGAAACGGGGGGCGATCAAACGAAGCGCCCAAGCAAACAAAGCAACTAACTTCGATGTAGAACCAACGGCAATGAGCCAATGATGGCTCATTCCAAAATGAAGGAGAAGAAATGAAGTCACACAGCACTTGGATCAGGAGTGTTCTGGTACTGGCGGTTGCAGCGCTTTGTCTCGCATTGGCAGCTTCGAGTAGCGCGCAAGTACAGAGCCAAACAACCACGAAAACCGGAATGACCACAAAGGAAGTCACCATCGAGCTTGGTGAGGTCGTTGCCGTCGAAGGTAACAGTCTTTTCGTCAAGATGTCAGACGGTAGCCTGCGCGACTTTCCCAATATTCCCGAAAACACCAAAGTCACGGTGGACGGCCAGCAGCTTGGTGTCCGCGATCTGAAGCCCGGCATGAAACTACAGCGCACGACGGTCACTTCGACCACACCGCAAGTAGTGACAACCGTCGAAACTGTCACCGGGAAAGTCTGGCACGTCACTCCACCGCTCTCCGTCATCCTCACGTTGGAAAACGGGGAGAATCAGACATTCAAAATTCCGTCCGGTCAGACATTCACGGTTAAGCTTAGCCCGGGCGATAACGGCAGGCAAACCGATGCCTGGGGCCTGAGGAAAGGGATGATCGTGACCGCGACGAGGATTACGGAGACTCCGCTGACGCTCACGTCGGAACATACGCAGGTCACGGGAACTATGCCGGCTGATGCGCCGGTGTTGATCGCTAAGGGAAGTGCGACGGGTAGTACCACAACCAGCACTACTGCCGAAGCAACCACGGCTTCCAGTCAATTGCCGAAAACTGGGAGTAATTTCCCTCTTCTTGGAATGGTTGGGCTCCTATTGATGTGCGCAGCACTTGGGATCTCGCTCCTGCGAAGGACAATTTGGATTCAAAGCTAAGGTCGAACCTCGCAGGCGTCAAGTAGCAGCAGAGTAGAGGCTTCAACAAGGAGGAGGTAAAAAGCCGTGACAATCACAAAAGGAAAAGCTACCGCGATTCTGAAGTTCATCCTCCTCGCGCTGGCTTGCTCATTGGCAGTTGTGGCGCACGCAGCACGACAAGAAAGCAGAGGAGCAGAAGGAGATCCGGAAAATGGCCCAGGACACCCTGCAACGTCTTTATAAGGCTAAGCCGGAAGTCAAAGGTGCGGTCCAGGGAGCGGCAGGGTATGCAGTGTTCAGCAATGCGGGCATGAAGATCTTCATGTTTGGATCCGGCAAGGGCGAAGGCATTGCCGTGAACAACAAGAACAAGGCGGAGACGTTCATGAAGGTGGTGGAGCTCCAGGCCGGCCTCGGGTTTGGGGTTAAGAAATTCAGTGTGATCCTCATCTTCGATAACGAAACGGCGCTCAACAACTTTGTTAACTCCGGCTGGGAATTCGGCGGACAATCCACCGCTGCGGCCACAACCGGGGACAAGGGCGGAGCGCTGGCCGGAGCGGCTTCGGTCTCGCCTGGCGTCTGGATGTATCAAATGACGGAAAGGGCGTGGCGCTAGAGATCACCGCCAAGGGCACCAAGTATTACAAGGACGATGACCTGAATTGAAGGCTGGCGGCGCTAGTTTCAAGAAATTCACACGGTGGGACGTCGCAGGTTCGAATCCTGTAGGACCCACGATCATTTCTGTCGGTCACAACGGAACGCATCTGACGTCCCCAAATAGTCGCACGCTTCAGATGCTCTGAAGGGGCTGTGAGGAGGGTAGATGTTTCGTGCTCTAGGTGAGTGCTCCTGCCTGGTCGTTCTCCTGGTGCTCAATCTTTTCGGGATGGCACAACAACGGCAAAGCGATTCCGCCGATCAGATATGGAGTCAATTGGTTGCCGGCAACCATCGCTTCGCCACCGGAAAGGAGGCGCCGCACGACCTGCAAGCTGAAAGGAAATCGCTCACCAAGACTCAACATCCGCAGGTTGCAGTGCTAAGTTGCTCCGACAGCCGTGTCCCGCCGGAGTTGATCTTCGACGCAGGCCTGGGTGATTTGTTCGTGGTGCGCTCTGCCGGTGAGGACGATGATGCCATCTTGATCGGAAGTCTCGAATACGCAGTCGAACACCTCGGTTCAACGGTGATTGTGGTGATGGGACATCAAGGGTGTGGTGCGGTGACGGCAGCCTGCTCTGGAGGGAAGGCGGAAACGGGCAATCTCGAAGCGGTGGTTGGCCCCATCGCTCCCTCGTGCTCCAAGATGGATCGCGCGAAGCCAGAAACCCTCGATCTGGCGGTACGTGACCACGTCCACAGAGTTTCCCAGGAAATACTGGCGAGAAGCGAACTGCTGCGGGAAGCCGCTGAAGAACACAAGCTGGCAATCATTGAGGCTTATTACTCCCTCGACACCGGAGAAGTAACCAGGCTGCATTGATGTAAAGGTGATTCAGCAAGGTAGGTTGCGTTGTTCGTCGATATAGAGATTCACCGGAGGAAACAATGAAGAAGCTCGCGATAGCCCTCGCTATGGGAATATCGCTTCTGCTCATTCAGAGTGCGGCGTTCGCTCAGAAATCCGAGCCGTCGCCACCGGCGTCGGCAGGCATTGAGCAAGACGTACAGCTGCTGCGCTCCGACATACGCTCCGCGAAAAAACAGATCATCGCCGAAAATATGAAGCTAAGCGATACCCAAGCCGAAAAGTTTTGGCCGGTCTACGATGCATACATTCAGGAGACCACGAAGCTAGGGGACGCCAGCTACGCTCTCGTCAAGGAATATGCGCAAAACTACAACGATATGACGGACGCTCAGGCCGAGAGCCTGGCCAAGAAAATGGCCGCCTTGGACGTGCAAACTGCAACCCTGCGCCAGGAGTGGATTCCGAAATTCGGGAAGGTGCTTACCGGAAAGCAGACTGCATTGTTCTTCCAATTAGACCGCCGCAGCAATCTGCTGCTCGATCTGCAGTTTGCGGCAAACATTCCGCTGGTGAAGTAGCGAACAGCAGCTGTTGAAGAACAGCTCATATAGCGGTCCACATTTTTTATGACACAACACTAGGGAAATCCCTAGTTTACAAGTATCAGTATCCGGTTCATTCTTTGGCCATTGATTGATAAGTGCAAGCCGAGCAGTACCAGAGCAGAGACTCGAGTCGCCGGCGAAGGGCTATCGCCACTCGGAGATCGCTCAAGGCATGAAATCCAACCACCTAGTCCGGCATGACAGTGGGTGCAACCATGATCGACATCAACGTCCGCTCTCCACTGCCTGCCGCCGGAACTAGGTGCAACGCTACCCTCGTCGAGCACTCTTGGCTCATGGAGATCGGCATGAAGCACTATGGGATAACCGCCGTCCCGCCAAGCCCAGACAGGGAGGGGTTACCAGAGCGAAAAGTCGTGTGTGTGGACGATGAAGAAGAGATCCTTACAGTGCTTTGCGAGGTGCTGACGGAAAATGGTTTTCGCGTGCTATGCGAGTCCGACGCCGAGCGCGCCCGCCAGATGGTCCACTCCCTGGACATAGATGCAGTAGTACTGGACTATCAAATGCCGGGCTGTAACGGCCTTGAATTGGCTTCAGCAATAAAGGCCAGCACACCGAGCCTGCCGATACTAATGTTCTCGGGAGCTCTACCCCCGGGTGAGCTGCCCACGTCAGTGACGTCATTTGTAGCGAAGAGTCACGGCGTTTTCACATTGATCGATGCCTTGCAGCAGGAATTGAAACAATCCGTTCCGGGAACGAAAGAAACATAAAACTAGCGGGATATCTCGCACCTCCAATCCCCTGCGCTCGCCTTGTCTTATGTGCGAGTGCACAACAGGACTATCTCAACCCGCAGACTACCGGTGATATTTGAGGGCGATAGCGGAGACTATAAGAAATGTTTCTTGGAGGACACAATGAATCTATCTAAGCGGTGCATTGCAGAATTCATTGGAACCTTCTGGCTGGTGTTTGGGGGATGCGGCAGCGCGGTGCTGGCGGCAGCATTTCCCCAGCTAGGAATTGGATTCTACGGGGTCGCGCTCGCGTTCGGACTCACGGTGCTGACCATGGCCTATGCAATCGGGCACATTTCCGGTTGCCATCTCAATCCCGCGGTCACTTGTGGACTGGTGGCGGGCAAGCGCTTCCCGGCTGCGGAATTGTTGCCGTACGTCGTCGCGCAGGTGCTCGGCGGAATGCTGGGAGCAGGAGTACTGTACGTGATCGCGAGTGGAAAAGCGGGATTCGACGTGAGCGGCGGTTTCGCGTCCAACGGATACGCCGCACACTCTCCTGGCGGCTACTCGCTGCTTTCGTGCTTTGTTGCGGAAGTAGTACTGACCTTCTTTTTCCTGATGATCATTATGGGAGCAACCGACGGGCGTGCGCCATCAGGCTTTGCGCCGATCGCGATCGGACTGGGATTGACGTTGATTCACCTCATCGGAATCCCGGTTACCAATCTTTCGGTGAACCCCGCACGGAGTACAGGGCCGGCGATCTTTGTTGGGGGATGGGCGCTTGCGCAACTTTGGTTGTTCTGGGTCGCGCCGCCCATTGGCGGGGCGCTGGGCGGCTTGTTGTATGCCGGAGTATTTGAGTCAGAGGCCGCAAGGATACGACTGGCAGACACTGGCAAGAGTATCGCAGCAGTCGGTCCGAGCGCGGGCAACTGATCTGGGTCAGTCCGGGAACTTGGCTTGCCTGCTCCACCGCAATTCGGTTGCTTCGTTGCGTCGTGGGTCGGGCTTGACTGTACGCTCTACTTGGTTTTGCGGCACACAGTGTTCGATTACGCACTCAGCGGATCGAACCGGCACATTTCGTTCCATCGGAGGTACCATGAACTGCAGGACGCGAACCGTATTGTGCTGCGCGGCGATCTTCGCCGCTGTCGGCTTGTCCATCATGACCCATGCCCAGACGACTCCATTTGCAAAGACGCAGGTTGCCGATCGCATCCGCAAAGTGGAAGACGGCGTGGACCAATTCGACAAGTACCTGGAGAACCGCGGAGATGACGCACAGAACCGAGCCAACTCGGCACAGAGCAGCGGAGCGACAACCCGCCGCCAGCAGCGGTCCAATTCAGGGAACACACCAACTCAGGGGAACCAGGCTCAAGGGAACCAAGCCAAGCAAACCAAAGACGATCTCGAAAACGCCATGGACGATCTGAATCGTGCCACCAACCGTCTCCGGCGCAAGTTCGATGGAACCTCGAATTATCTGGAGACAAAGGTACAAATGGAGCAGGTCATGGACAGCGCGCGCCGCGTCAATCAGGTGATGACCAAGGGGAATTACGGCAGCCAGGTAGAACGATACTGGACTCCTTTGCGCGCGAACATCAACGATCTTGCACGGTGCTACAACCTGACGCCTCTCGGTACCTAGGTTCCATGTTGGGCTCTAGTGCAGCCCTTGGTCGAAGGGTCTCTTCGAAGCGTAATGTCTTTTGTTCGTCCAGGTTGCAGATAATCTTGTGGTGGTCGAGCCTCTTCAAGTCATCACATTCAATAGATTTCAACAGATTAGCTGTAATTAATGCCATGCAAATCGCTTGAAATCACCGCATTTCAACGGACTTGATTCCGGGCACAAAAGCAAGATTTTCGAGCCGTTCTTTTCCCCTAAGGACACGAAAGGAACTGGCCTCGGCCTTTGGGTTACACGCGGTATCGTGCAAAAACATGAAGGTGCGCTGCAATTCCGGAGTATCTCCTCAGGGAATCAAGTCGTCACCTGCTTTTCCGTCTTCATCCCCGCTGAAACGAAAGTGCTCCGTGCCAAGATACCCGCAGAGACGCGCGTGGAGGATTAAGATGCTTGCGCTCCAGAGGGCTCCACGCGTCTTCATCATCCTGTGTGTCGATGACGAAGCGACGCCACTGACGATTCGTAAGTTGGTACTGCAAAAGGCTGGTTTCCACGTCATTACGGCGGGCTCTGCCAAGGATGCTCAGGAGATTCTTGGAACGAGGAATGTCGATCTAGTGGTTTCCGATCGCCTAATGCCGGAGATGACGGGCGCCCAACTTGCGGCACACGTCAAGCGGACTCATCCGACGATTCCGTTTATGCTTCTCTCCGGTGTAAATGATTTGCCGGATGGAGCTGAACTCGCAGACGAATTTCTCAGCAAACTGGAAGGACCGGAGACGATGATCGGTCGCATCCGGCTACTCCTGGCCAATCGACCCGGTTACCAGGACGCCTAGCTCCTTGATACTGCAAATGCCGGGTATCACCCTCAGCCTTCAATTGAAGCAATTGTGCCAGTTCAACAGGAAAAAGCGGCCGGGAAGAAACAAGAATCTTCCGCATATGTTTGATGCCCAACAGGCAATCAATACTGTCACTGATAAGTCTAACAAGACAGACTTCATCTTAATTGCGTTACCGACAGCGTCCAACCCGAGACCCTCGGCGACCCAAGAATAGCCGAGCGAAGCAAAAACTAATGGCGAAAGATGTATTGGTGGTGGATGATGAGCGAGTTATCGCAGACACCTTGGCCGCAATCCTCCGTAACGCCGGATACGAGGTTGCGGCTGCTTACGACGGGCTAACTCAGCCGCCAAGCTTCTTTGCGGCACAACAGCTCAATTTCACGGCGTAGGCCACAAAACTGCGCAAGACTCGCGGAACTATTTCAAAAAGATTCGCCCCCGGTCGTGGTTAGAAGGACAGGGCTTCGGCCATGCGCCCATAGCGTAAATATGCGCCACGACTCGATCTCAATCACTCCCTCCGAACTCCCGAAGGCGAACTCATGGAGAAAAATTGTGTGCATTACCTACTGGCCAGGAGGTTTGGCGAATCGAATCTGCTGTCCCGCAGAGTATCTCGTTAATCATCCAGAGAGGTAGACAACATGAAGATGCCACATCTCGGACCGGGAAACTCTTAAGCCAACTCCCAGAAGACCCGAACTAGCGGGTCGTTACGACGCCGACTGACCCTCCCATCGAGGTCGCATCGGACAATAGGTAAGCGTCTGGACGGAATCCTGACTTACGCTTCATCGGTCCTAAACCGCCTTCCCAGAGCTTTCGCTCCAGTGGCTTGCTGGTCGGACCTCCGCGCTCACAGTTGCGGGGCAGTGGCGGATTTTCACCGCGCTTCCCAACTACCAGACATTTTCCTTATAAACCCAGGCAGCAGCGGTGTCAATGATCAACGTCTGATTGAAGTATAGGTTTGGCCGCATTTTTCCCAAATTGGGAGGCCGGACTCAATGGTCTATGCCTGCGACTACCCACTTAGCTTGAAACGTGAGGCATAGGTCGAGCCCGGCCGGTATTTGCAGCTAGGAAATCTGAAAGCTATGAGGCTGGTTAGTTTCCAGTCGTTCTTCTTCAATATTCCAATCGAGCACAAAACCTGCTGACTGGACAGACTTCATGGAGAGAAGACGAGACCCTCGATAAACGACCACGCTCTCTCCATTTGTAAAGTCTAGCGTAACGTCGCTCCCAGTACGATTGCAGACGAAGAGGGGCAACCCGGTCTCGCGGGCGATTTGCTCCCACTCCCCATTCGGGCCGTGGAGTCCGGGAGCCCACGCTGCGGCGGAAAGCAGGAGCTTAGCGCCAGCGGCTTTCATCTGTCGCGCAATCTCAGTGGTGCAGGCGTCGGCACAGATCAGCAGCCCCGCCTTTAGGTTCGGACACAAGTCGACGACGGTAGCTGTGGTGCCGGGAACTGACCATGCTTCCGAACCAACGCGAAGGGCGTTGATCTTACGGTGCCGGCCTAGCAGCTCACCCTCTGCGGAGATCGCGAACAGGCTGTTATGCAGAGTAGATCGCACTTCATCCCGCTCCACGTGGGCCAGCAGAACCACAGTCTTGTACTGGCGGGCCACCTCGCAAATGCTACGCAGCCATCGGTCCGGCTGAGCCGTAATCCAGTCGGTACCAATGAGGTCAGTAAATGTGTATCCGGTAGTTGCCAGCTCCGGGGTCAGTATTAGCTGGGCACCTGCCTCTGCAGCAAGGGCAATGCCGGCTTCGATCAGCCGTTGGTTATGCTCGACCTTGGCCGCAAGAGGGGCCAGATGAAGGAAGGCAATCCGCATTGAGTCCATCAATAGTTCCGCGAAATCGAGTACCAGGCGGCCCAATAACACCGAGCCTTCACAGTCCTTTATGCGCCGGTCAGCACCGCATCCGTCTGCTCGCTTTGCGCGACGGATTTCCAAGTCATGGTCGCCGCCGCTTTCACGACATCGCCGATAACGATCAATCCTGGGCCTTCCAAGGTCATGCCCGCGATAGTTGCAACAATAGTATCCAACGTCGAAAAGATCTCACGTTGATGATCGGTGGTGCCTTGGGTGATCAGAGCAATCGGTGTCGAGCCCGGCAACCCATTGCGGATCAAATTGCCGACTGCTTCTCCAATCACCGTCATGCCCATGAACAGGACGAGCGTGTCGGGGCCATGGGCCATCTTCTTCCACTGCTCTTGCGACAGCCCTTTGCCATTGCGCAGATGAAGACTATAAATTCCAACCGAATGGCCGCCAAATTCGCGGTCAGTGATTGGAATTCCCGCGTAGGCCGGCACCGAGGCAAGGCTGCTGATGCCCGGCACAATTTCGAAGGGAACTCCGGCTTCGCCCAGAGCCCGAGCTTCCTCGCCCACCCGGCCAAAAATCATCGGGTCGCCGCCCTTCAAGCGCACCACGATATCGCCCTGCCGGGCGCACGCAATCATCATGGCGTTGATTTCCGGCTGCATGTGATTGTGAAGCCCCTTGCGTTTGCTGACATCGAGCCGCCTGGTACCGCGGCAATACATGTCGAGCAGAACGGGATTCGCCAGGGCGTCGTGAATCACCACCGTCGCAGCACGCAGGCATTCGACCGCCTTAACCGTAATAAGTCCCGGATCGCCGGGGCCGGCGCCCACCAGGTAAACATGACCCGGCGCAAAATGCTGAGCCTTCGGTGCTATCGAGGCAGTCCTATTTTCTGTAGCGAATGGATAGCCGGGCGTGGTTTGCACCATGTGTCGGATGGCATCGTGCCGGCCAGTGCAATTCAGTTCGCTCCATTCCGGCTGCTGCCTGGCGTTGGCCGCTCGGCTGCACAAATCCGCATATTCTTCCCCAAAGTACTGCTGCGCGTCGTTGCGCATGACGGTTGCGAGCGTAGGTGCCGTGCCGTCCGTGCCAAAGGAAATGCTGAAGGAACCGCGGCGCAGCCAGGCTGGAAAAACAAAATCGCTGTCGTCGACGGAATCAACGCGCATCACCAGTACACCGACGTCTCTGGCATCATGTTCCACGCGTCGGTTGACCTCCGCGTCGTTCGTGGCGGCAATTACCAGGAAGGAATCTTGCAGACTACTAGCGGCGTATACGCCATGGATGATCTCGATTTGTTCCGCATCCCAAATCTCGTCCGCCACCAGGGCCGGCGCTACCACCCGTAAGCGGGCTCCATGTTCCAGTAAAGCGCGGCATTTTCGCGCAGCCACTCTTCCTCCGCCCACGACGACACATAACCGCCCTTCAACATTCAGTTGCAACGGCAGGAACATAATGCCTCCTGAAAACAAAAACCCGCACTCTCTTGTGGGGAGAGCCGGGATGCCGTATTTCATCCTCAAGGCGATGTAGAGGGTCCTTGCAAAGACCGCGTTCAACGCGAGGTTTTAGCAATCTCTACCGCGTGTGGGCAGGTTTTCTGGCTTCCGGATCGCTCTACTTGCCGCGCCTTCCCATCCTTAGTTCGGACAGTGGCTATCGCAGCGTTCGTCAACGGTTACAGCGGCGGGACCGCAACGGACTTGCACCGTTTTCCCTATTAAGCTTCACAGCGCCCGCTTGGACTCTAACAGACGAAAATCCCGCAACCGCTCACAAAGCGTGTCAAAGGTAGCTTTCCTAATCCAAAAGTACATATGTGAGTACTCTCTTGGATGCGGCCCTGATACTTCGTAACTGCGCCTATCGAATAATTGGATTCATCTCCAACTTATTGCTGCCTATCGGCTAAGCGCCAGTTACGGCCTGAAAGCATCGACTACTTTGGATTGTCTTCTGGCCATCCGCGCGACTATTTGGCAAGACACACTCCCGCGTCAGATCGGTCACGTTCGCGGTGGTCAGAGATCACAGACAGCTATTCAGCAAGTCGCGAAGCCGCGCCGCCGCCGAAAGGGTTCCCTATTATTGTTTGCCCGGTCTTGATGGCGCTGGCAACGGTGCTGATAAGGACGGCGACGTCATTATTACAACTATAGGTTGTCCCTATCACATCCGGAGGTTGCAGCCATCACATCTGTTGGTTGTCACTATCACAGACAGAGAGAGAAGTTATCGCTATAGTCCACACAGTTCTTTAGATTTGCAGTATCTCGCGCAGGCGCAGGGAACGCCGTGCAAATCGGCGACAGTGGCGCTGCTGTGACTGGCTACGAAACCTCGAATGACCACCCGTATCGGGGAAGGCGAGGCGTAGGCAAGAAGCCAGAAGTCAGAATAACGGCCCGCGCACCAAGGACGGAAACTTCGCTCTAAAGGAGATTCGCCTCATGTGTGCTTCCCCCTGAAATCCTTCCCATCGCAATCCCTTACATCCTGAACAGTTGATGCCGCGATGCGGCGTAGGCCGCCTGTCGTTTCAACCCTGAGAAAACTGTGCGCCCCCGCGTGATTCCTGCGCTCCACATGGCCGGGGAAGCGCCGTCACAAAAATAGCCATGCATGTAGGGAGTAATGATGTTCTCTAGGAAAGTCCTTCTTGCCGCAATTATGCTTATTGCCGGCGCGGGCGCGGTTTACGCGCAAGGCCTCGGCACATTACGTGGCACAGTCAAAGACCCCAGCGGCGCGGTACTGCCTCAGGCGACCGTAACCCTGAAGGCGACGGCCTGGGCGCGAGCACAAACCACCCAGACAGATTCAAATGGCGCATTCATTATCAACGCAATCCCTTTTGGACAATACACTCTGGAAATCCAAAGCTCTGGTTTTGCGGTATTAAGTCAGCAGATCCAGATGATCGCCGGCAGTGCTCCCAATGTTGAACTTACTCTGTCGGTGGACACGACCATCACTAGCGTGGACGTCAGTGCGACCCCCGCTCCGCTGGAAGCCACCGCGCCGTCAGCCGCCAGCGCTCCCATCATGGTGTCCAGCCAGGAGATCATGCAGGCTCTGCCCGGGGCCGACCGGATGAGCAGCCTTCAGTTCATCACCGAAACCACTCCCGGGGCATTCGTTTTGCACGATCACCTGCATGTGAGGGGTGGACACCAAATCAACTGGCTGATTAACAACGTGCCAGTTCCGAACACCAACATGTCCAGCAACGTCGGCCGCGCCCTCGATCCCACGGACATCCAATCGGTGCAAATCAATCGCGGCGGGTACGGCGCGCAGGACGGTGATCGCACCTTCGCGCAGGTGAGCATCATCACCCGCAACGGTTTTCAATTCAACAAAGAGGCTGATTTCATCTCAAGTTATGGTAGCAATAACCAAACCAACAATCAGGTGAGCTTCGGCGGCCACAGCGAAAAATTTGCCTTGTACGCCAGCCTGATCGGCAATCGCACCGACCTTGGTTTGGAGCCGCCCGTGGCTCAAATCAATCACGATATGGCGAGCGGAGAAGGTATTTTTACCACTATGTCGTACAAGCTCAGCTCAGGTGACCAACTGGATTGGACAGCCACGCTGAGAAACGATCGCGACCAGATTCCCACCGATCCCAACGACCTGAATCCGACCGACACCAACTACGCGTACCTCAACGATATCGACCAGGAACGGGATTCCTTCATTACCATGTCGTGGACGCGTACCATCAATGCGGACACGCTGTTGACCGTTTCCCCCTTTTTCCACTACAACAACTCGCAATATATTCCCGGCGTAAACGATCCGTTTATGGCCACCGCCCGCAACACATCAAACTATGTCGGGGCCCAGTCAGAATATAAGTACGTACACGGACCAAACAATCTGGTGGCGGGTTTGTACGGCTTTTATCAGCACAATAACCAGTTGTTCGGCTTGGCAAACGGCAACTCTTCTTCCTACGTTTCGGCGGTGCCAACGGGGGGAGTGGGAGCGGCGTACCTCAACGATCAATACAAGCCGTGGCGATGGCTGACCTTCAACGCCGGATTACGTTTGACCCATTTCTCCGGGATTACCGACGAGAATGCTGCAAATCCGCGCGTCGGAGTCACGGTTCAGGTACCTAAACTGAACTGGGTGTTGCGCAGCTTCTACGGCACCTATTACCAGCCGCCGCCGCTGTACACGGTAGGCGGTGGAGTGTTCGGATTCGAACTGGCGACTCAAGGAGTGAGCGGATACGGCTTCGAACCCTTGAAGGGCGAACGCGATATCCAGCGGGAATTTGGGCTAACCATTCCAATTCGCGCCTGGATCCTCGACTTCGATCACTTTGATACTGGCTCCCGCAACTTCCTCGATCACGACTTGCTGGGCAATTCCAACATCCTTTTACCCCTGACGACCCCGTTTGCCCACATCAACGGTACGGAAGCGGTGGTAAGCTCGCCCCTGGTGGCGCGTCGGTTCCAAATGCACTTGGCTTTCTCCAACATGGTGGCAGAGTACAAAGGTGCTCCTGACGGTGGCCTGATTGAGCCCGTTCCGGCGTGGTGCTTAACCACCTGGTGCTTTCTCGATCACGACCAGAGAAACACTCTGAGTACCGGCTTCGATCTCCAGTTGCCACACCACTTCTGGTTCGCCAACAATGTTGTGGCCGGCTCCGGCGTAGTGGCGGGCAACGGCCCGCAGCATCTGCCGCAACACACCACGGCCGATGCGTCGCTGGGCAAATCTGTCGGGGAGCGGATGTCGCTGACGTTCACGGTGCTCAACGTCTCCAATTCGCGCTACCCATTTTCGCTGAATAATTCCTTCGCGGGATCGCATTTCAACAACCCGCGAGAGATTATTGGTCAAGTGCGCTATCGCTTCCAGCACACCGAGAAGTAGCGGCCCGGCAAACTGGGATACTTATGCTGCTTAAGGAGCAGCGCTGGAGTGTTACGGAATAAGATTGTGGCGACAGTCACAGGTGTAGGTTGTAAAGATCACAGACCTACCGGACGCTTCCGGATATTGTCCAAGATAGCTCTTTGATTTGTCGTATCTCGCGTTGGCGCAGGGAACGCCGTGAAATTCGGCGACAGTAGCGCTGCTGTAACTGGCTACGAAACCTCAGTTAACCACCCAGACCATTGGGGAAGGAGAGGCGTAGGTCCGAAGCCAGAAGTCAGAACAACGGCCCACGCGACCAGAGTTGGAAACTTCGCTAAAAGGAGAATGCATTGTTCCGCCCAATTGCCGGCACGTTCCAACTTCTCCTTCGATTGGCTAAGCCCCAGAGTCGAATTTCGCTTCCATCAGTTGGATACGCCGGCTGGAACCATAACCGCACTGCGAATCAAGGTTGGTCGTGAAAAAGTTTGAACATGGCGGCGATGTAAGGCAACTGGCCCAGATAACTGGTTGCCCGGAGGGAGAGCTCCTCGACTTTTCGGCGAACATCAATCCGCTGGGTCCACCAGAATGGTTGCGGCCGCTGATCAGTTCGCAGCTCAGCATGCTACAGCATTATCCCGATCCGCACTGCACCGCCTTAGTGGAAGCTGCCTCGGAGCGCTACGGAGTGGATCGGGGAGAAGTGATCGCCGGCAACGGCTCGACTGAAATTCTCTACCTGCTGACGCGTGTGGTGCGGAAATCGCATGCATTGATCCCGGTGCCATCCTACGGCGACTATGCCAAGGCAGCGTTGCAGGCGGAAATGCAGATTCAGACCCTGCCCTCCATCGATCCGCTGCCTGAGGAGAGTTTGACCGCCGATACTGTGGTATTCCTTGGTCACCCGAACAATCCTACCGGCACATTGTTTCCCGTCGACAGCTTGCGGACCCTGGCTGCCAACCATCCTTCGACGCTGTTTGTAGTGGATGAGGCGTTCGGCGATTTTGTGGAAGACCTCGACAGCCTTACCCAGAAACGCCCTGCCAATGTGATCGTGCTGTTGTCGCTCACCAAGATCTTTGCCATTCCCGGACTACGTACAGGATGTGCAGTTGGAGATCCCGACTTGATCCGGCGTTTGCTCGAACTGCAACCTCCGTGGAGCGTAAACAGCCTCGCGCAGGCTGTGAGCACCGCCGCTCTAAAAGACCACGAATACGTGCGGCGGACTCGTGCCTATGTCACCCACGAGCGCGAAAGACTATTTGCCGGGTTGGGCGCGATACCCGGCATAAGCGTTTATCCGGGGCGGGCGAACTTCCTGCTGGCAACCCTCGATCGTGCGGGGATGGACGCCGTCGCGTTGGCGGAACAAACACTTTCGCAAGGCGTTGCTATTCGGACTTGCACTAGCTTTCAAGGTCTGGACGCACGCTATTTCAGGGTTGCCGTGCGCACCACAGACGAAAATGACCGGCTGCTACGGACACTGCGCGCGATCTTGGGAAGTCCACAGCTGCGTTCGTCCAGAAAAGCCGCCAGGACGATCATGTTCCAGGGCACCAGTTCGAATGCCGGCAAGAGCGTGCTGACGGCAGCACTGTGCCGCATTCTGCAACAGGACGGAGTGCAGGTCGCACCCTACAAATCGCAGAACATGTCGCTGAATTCCTTCGTCACCCGCGACGGAAAGGAGATGGGACGAGCGCAGGTGGTGCAGGCCCAAGCTTGCCGCCTGGAGCCGGATGCTCGCATGAATCCCATTTTGCTCAAGCCCAATTCCGACACCGGCGCGCAGGTGATCGTGCTGGGCAAACCCGTGGGCAACATGAATGTGACCGAGTACATCGATTACAAGCCGCAAGCGTTTGCTGTTGCCAAACAGGCGTTGGATGAGCTGCGGGCGGAGAATGAGGTGGTCGTGCTCGAGGGCGCAGGCAGCCCGGCAGAAGTCAATCTCAAACGTCACGACATCGTCAACATGGCCATGGCGCAGTACGCCAACGCGCCCGTGCTGCTGGTGGGAGACATCGACCGCGGCGGCGTTTTCGCATCCTTCATTGGCACCATGGAAGTGATGGAAGAGTGGGAACGTGCGCTGATCGCCGGCTTTGTGGTGAACCGTTTTCGCGGGCAGGAGTCGCTGCTCAGCGAGGCGCTGCAATACACCGAACGCCACACCGGCCGGAAGGTCTTGGGCGTGGTTCCTTATCTGCGCGATTTGGGACTGCCGGAAGAGGATTCGGTTTCCTTCAAATCCGCCAAGTCTGACGACTCGGATCCTGGCTCGGGCTGCGTCGATATCGCTGTCGTCGACATACCGCATATCTCTAACTTTACCGACTACGATGCGCTGCGCATTGAGCCAGACGTTCGGGTGCGGATCGTCCGCCAGCCCGATGAGTTGGGACATCCCGATGCGGTGATTCTGCCGGGCAGTAAGAACGTGATCGCCGACCTCGCTTACTTGCGGCAGACCTGCCTGGCTACGGCGATTGCTTCGTTGGTGCGGGAAGGTAGAACCGAAGTGATTGGCATTTGCGGGGGCTATCAGATGCTGGGCGAACAAATCGCGGATCCCGACGGCGTGGAATCTCACAGCGACACAGTTCGCGGGCTGGGATGTCTCACACTGTCGACCGCCATGGGCCTGGAGAAAAGTCTGAAGCGGGTCGACGGCCGTCACTGCGAATCCGGCTTCAAAGTCCGGGGCTACGAAATCCATCATGGACAGAGCGTGCTTTCCGGACAGTTGCAGCCGCTGTTCGTTGCCGACGATGGCTCGGTGCTCGGGGTTTCCGCCGCGAACCTGCCGGTGTGGGGAACGTATCTGCACGGCGTCTTTGATGCCAATGAATTTCGCCGTTGGTTTATCGACCGCCTGCGGGTGCGGCGCCATCTGCCTGCGGTGGGAAAGGTCCTCGCCGTGTACGACCTGCAGCAAGCCTTTGATCGTCTCGCCGCCGTGGTGCGGCAGAGCTTGAAGATGGACGAAATCTACCGGCTGCTGGGGCGAGCATGAGCAACCCGACCAACTCCAAGAATGTTCCTGGCCGCGACTGCCAACCCGGCAAGCGAACCGGCATCGCGAAATCGCCGCGCGATCCGGAGGGAGCTAACCGGGTGCGCGTTCCCCGCCTGGTTGTGGCGGGAACCGAGAGCGGGGTGGGGAAGACTTCGCTGACTTTGGGATTGGTCATGCTCCTGCGCCGTCGCGGCCTGCGGGTACAGACCTTCAAGGTAGGCCCCGACTATCTCGATCCCACTTACCTGACGCTGGCATCGGGGCGGCCCTGTTACAACCTGGATGGTTGGATGAGCGGCGAGTCCTATGTCCGCGAGCTTTTCTGCCGCGCTTCCCAGGATGCAGACATTGCGGTGGTCGAAGGGGTGATGGGGCTCTACGATGGCGCCGATGAGGGCTCGCTGAAGGGGAGCACTGCGCAGATTGCGAAATGGCTGGCCGCCCCGGTCTTGCTGGTTGCGAACGTGCACGGTATGGCCCGCAGCATTGCTGCCCTGGTCCACGGCTATTCCAGTTTCGAGCCGGGCATTTCGGTTTCCGGGGTAATTGCCAACCACTGCGGTTCGGAAGCACATGGCCGCTTGCTGGCGAATTCCCTGCGCCTGGCTTCGTTAGCGCCCTTGGTGGGAACCGTCCAGCGCGGCGCACTTCCCGAGCTGCCCAGCCGCCATCTGGGTCTGGTCACAGCGGACGCAGACCGCCTTCCGCCGGCTACGTTAGACAAGCTCGCCGATGCCCTGGAACCAGGGCTCGCGGTTGATGCGATATTGCAAACTGCGCGACAGGCTGGGCCCATCGCTCTCCCTATCGTGCCCGCGCTGGCCGCGCGCAATTCCAGGGTACGGCTCGGTATAGCCCGCGACGAGGCGTTTCACTTTTACTATCCCGACAATCTGGAGGCGCTGGAGCGAAGCGGCTGTGAGTTGGTTACTTTCTCGCCCATGCGCGATGCTTCGCTGCCGTCCGGGCTCAGGGGAATTTACCTTGGCGGTGGCTATCCCGAGGAATACGCTGCAGAACTCTCCGCGAATACCGCCATGCTGCTATCGATTCGAAGTTTCGCCGCCGCCGGCGGCATGGTGTACGCAGAGTGCGGAGGCCTGATGTACATCTCCGAATCGCTGGAAACGTTGGACGGTAAGGCTCACCCGATGCTGGGCCTGCTACCGGCGACGACCCGTATGTGTAAACGCCTGCGATCGCTGGGATATCGCGAAGCTACCTTGCTGCGGGATAGCCTGTGGGGGAAGCGCGGCGAGTGTTTGCGCGGGCACGAATTCCACTACTCGGAAATGACTCGCACCCCGGCATGGCCAGCGGCTTATCAAGCCAGCCAACGACACTCACGGGAAGCATCTTGTGAAGGTTTCCAGAATGACTCCGGCTCGATTCTGGCCAGCTATCTGCATCTGCATTTTGCCTCCAGGCCATCTGCGGTCGAGCATTTTGTGAACCGCTTGCGAGAAAGCGGCCCAGGCATTACCGCAATCCCGCGACCGGCTTGCGAAACCTCCAGAGTCACGATCTCATGACCAATCCTTCGCTCATTCACGAACTCTTGCGTAACCCGCTCTCCGGTCCCGAGATTGAAGCTCGCTCCTTCGCCATCATCGACCAGGAGAACACCGGGCATAGCGGTTTTTCTCCCACAGAGTGGGAGATCGTGCGGCGCATGATCCACACCTGCGCTGATCCCAGATTGGCAGACAACATCCGCTTTTCACACGACGCCATCGCCTCGGGCGTGGAAGCGCTGCGGGGAGGCACGGCCATCTATGCCGATTCCAACATGATTCGCGCCGGTCTGTCGCTGGCTCGTCTCCGCGCCGCCAACGCAAGTTATGGTCCGGACAAGCTGGTTTGCCACGTGGCCGACGCGGATGTGGCCAAAGAGGCGGAAGCCAGACATCTGCCCCGTTCGCTGTACGCCATCCGCAAGGCGAAAGCGTTGCTTGCAGGTGGAATCGCAGTCTTTGGTAATGCGCCGGTAGCGCTGCTGGAACTCAATCGCATGGTGCTGGAAGAGAACCTTCGTCCGGCGCTGGTGATCGCGATGCCGGTCGGCTTCGTGCACGTGGTCGAGAGCAAACTGGAGTTGATGTCGCTGGGAGTGCCGTTCATCGCGATCGAAGGCAGACGCGGTGGCAGCACGCTGGCCGTCAGCGTGGTTCATGCCCTGTGCACCATAGCAGCGAGAAGCAGCCTGGGCGCGGTGCGGAATGAGAAAGCTGTTCAATCATGAAAAAGTGGATCTTACTTGCCGTGTTGATCTTCGCTTGCGTTTTGCCGGCATCGGCCATGCATCTGTCCGAAGGAATTCTGCCGGCGCAGTGGGCGGCATTCTGGTTCGTCGTAGCGATTCCTTTTGTGGCTTGGGGACTGCGCGATCTGCGCCGGCGCAGCAATGTGACCCCGGTTTTCAAGCCTATGGTGGCCTTGATCGGCGCAGCGGTTTTCGTGATTTCCTGCATGCCGATTCCGGTGCCCACGGCGGGTAGCTGTTCGCATCCTTGCGGCACCGGACTGGCGGCCATCCTGATCGGCCCGCAGCTCACCGTTTTGATTACCAGCGTCGCTTTGTTGTTGCAGGCGCTGTTTCTGTCGCATGGCGGGCTGACCACGCTGGGCGCCAACATTACATCTATGGGGATAGCCGGCGGGTTCAGCGGCTTCTTCATCTTTCATCTGGCAAAGAAGCTGGGATCACCTCTGTGGATGGCGGCATTTCTGGCGGGCATCCTGTCGGATTGGGCCACCTATGCCACTACGTCCTTCGAACTGGCCAGCGCCTTACATGGCAACGGCTCGTTTCTGCACATGTTCACCGCCATTGCGCTGTCATTCCTGCCCACGCAACTTCCTCTCGGCATTCTTGAAGGGGCGGTGAGCGCGGGAGTTTATTGCTTTATTGTCGCCCGGCGTCCGGCGTTGCTGGAGAGCCTGCGGATGCGGAGAGCGGTGGCGGCATGAAGAAGCCGTTGCTCTGTGCGCTGGTGGTACTGCTGATGGTGGCGATCGGATATTTCACGCTCTCCCACTTCAGCCATGCGAAGTGGTCTGGGGTGGACGAAACTGTGGTGGAGAAATACGCTCGCGCCGCCGGACACCCCCCGCACCGGCCGCTGATCGATACCGACCAGGGTGATCTGCTGCTCTTCTGTTTTCTGCTTGCCGGAGTTGCCGGCGGTTTTGTGATCGGGTATTACATTCGCGACATCTTTCCTCCTGACGCCGCGGACGTGAACGGCGAAGCTGCCCCATCCTCCGTGGCGAATGAGGTCAGCCAGCCATGAGCCTGATCTCGGAACTGTTCTCCGACATTTTCGCGCAGCAGGACAATTGGCTGACCCGGCTGGATCCGCGCACCAAGCTGGTAGTCGCGCTGGTAACGCTGTTTTGTCTGCTGTTCTCGCGCAATCCTGTGTTCCCGTTATTCATTGTCGTTCTGGCAGTTACCAGCGCCTTGGCCGTGAGAGTCCCGGTGCGGCTGGTGGTGTTACGGTTGTCGGCTCCGCTGGGAGTCGCAGGTATCGTTCTGGTTCTGCAGGCGGTGATGACGGGATCGACGCCAAGTGCGAGTCTTCAACTTCTGGGTCACAAGATCACCATAACTCAGGAGGGCTGGCACAGTGGCGGATTGATCGCCAGTCGTGTACTCGGTTCGGTCAGTGTGCTGCTGTTGCTGGGCATGGTGACGCCGGCACATCGCCTGTTTCACGCCTCGCGCTGGTTGGGAATGCCGAAGGCGTGGCTGGAAATTGCCTTTCTGATGTACCGATACATCTTCGTCCTGCTTGACCTGGTGGCCGACATGATGGTGGCGCAGCGGGTGCGACTAGGGTACTCGAGCGTTCGCAAGGCGTGGACTTCGGCTGGCATTGTGGGTGGCACGGTGATTGTACGTTCCATGGACCAGGCGGTCCGCACCCATGAGGCCATGCTGCTGCGCGGTTATCGGGGCGAGATTCCCTTCGAAGCCGTGCCCGCGCTGGCTCGACGCCAGTGGTGGACAATGGGCGCGGCGGCGACCGTGGTGCTGGTCGCTTTTGGATTGGCGCAAATGAGGCTAGGGTGATTGACAACTTTGCCATCGACGCGGACCGGGTTAGCTTCGCCTATCCGAACGGGTTCGTGGCGCTGGAGGATGTGGTATTCCGGGTGTCATCGGGTGAGTTTGTCGCCATGCTGGCTTCTAATGGATCGGGCAAGACCACCCTGATCAAGATATTAGTCGGGTTATTGAAGCCACAAACCGGGACAGTGCGCATCTGCGGACGGACATTAAGTGACTATTCCGATGCCGAGTTATATCAGCGCGTCGGGCTGGTGTTTCAGAATCCAAATGACCAATTGGTAAGCGCCACAGTGGCCGAGGATGTGGCGTTCGGTCCACGCAATCTGGGGCTGACGGCACCAGAGGTGCGTCGCCGCATCGATGAAGCGTTGCATTGCGTAGGCGCGGACCACTTGCGCGAGCGTGCCATCCATCACCTGAGCTTCGGCGAGCAGAAGCGCGTAGCCATTGCCGGGACCCTGGCCATGAAGCCTTCCATCCTGATACTGGACGAACCGACTGCCGGTCTCGATCCCGCCGGCGAGCATGAAATGATGCGCTTGCTGGGCGACTTGAATCACCAGCAGGGAATCACCGTCATCCTGGCCACGCATTCAGTGGACCTGTTGCCCCTGTTCGCCCATCGCATTTATCTGCTGAATCGCGGCCGCGTGCTCAAGCAAGGTCCGGCGCACGAGGTTTTCTGTGACCAGGAATTACTTCGCCGTTCCAGCCTGCGGCTGCCCTACGTGTCCCGGCTGCTGGATGAATTGAATCGCATCGACGGGATTCCGATGAACGGTCTACCGCTCACCATCGGCGAAGCTCGCCTGCAGTTGTTGGAGTTGATTCCGCCCGAGCTGATCGTGCCGCCGCTGCTGGAGGCAAAAGCATGACGGCCCTGCGAGGTGGATACACCACGGGTTGTTTTGCCGCGGCCGCGGCCAAGGCTGCGCTTGCAACCCTCTGTGGTATGCCCGCGACTGCATCGGTGGAAGTTTCTCTGCCCGATGGCGAGCGCGTGAGTTTCCCCATTGTCTCCAGTCGGCGCAACCCCGACGGCGCCGAAGCCGTGGTCCGCAAGTTTGCCGGCGACGATCCCGACGTCACCGACAAGGCTTGCGTGGCGGCGGAGGTGAGATTCATCGCTGGCGAGGAAATTGTATTCGCAGCGGGCGAAGGCGTAGGCGTCGTCACCAAGCCTGGACTTGCGTTGCCGCCCGGCGAGCCGGCGATCAATCCCGGCCCGCGGAAGATGATTCGGGCCGCAGTTCGCGAGCTGACCCCGCGTGGGGTGCGAGTGACCATCTCCATTCCCGGCGGAAGGGAGCTGGCGCAGCGGACGTTTAATCCGCGATTAGGTGTCGAAGGCGGGCTGTCGGTGCTGGGCACCACGGGCCGGGTGCGTCCGTTCAGCGCGCCTGATCTTTGCGAAGCTTTGAAATGTGCACTGGATGTGGCGAAAGCCTGCGGCATCGTGGCTCCAGTACTGGTTCCCGGCAACATCGGCGAACGCGCTGCCCGGCAGAATTTCACTCTGCGGCCGGAACAGGTTGTCCAGGTCAGCAATCAATGGGGCTACATGCTGGACCGCGCCAAGGAACATGGGTTTGAGCGCTGGCTGGTGTTGGGACATCCCGGCAAGCTGGCCAAGCTGGTGCTCGGCGAATGGGACACACACTCGGCGCATTCGTCCAGCGCTGTGCCGGTGGTTAGGCAACTGGCGAGCTCGGAGTTGAGAGTCCCGGCGCCCGACTGCGTAACCGTGGAAGGCATCTTCGAAGCTCTGGCGAAGCCGCAGCGTGCGCAATTGGCTGACCTTCTGGCCGCCAAGATTCGTTCCGCGATCAGCCAGCGCGTTGGCGCGCAGCAGGAAATCTCGGTCATGCTCATCAACCTGCGCGGCGATCTGATCGGCTCGGATGGAGATCTCACCCCATGGCGCTAGAACGGAACGTCGCTGCGAACGCCGATGCGAACAGCTACAGCATCATGATTGTGGGCTGCGGGCCGGGAGGATTGGATTACCTGACGCCGGCGGCGCGAACTTCCATCGCAGGGGCTGAGGTCTTGGTGGGAGCATCCCGACTGCTGAAATTGTTTGCTGCAAATGGAGCTGAGCGGATCGTGGTGGGTACCGACATACCGAAGGCGCTCGACCAACTCGCGTCTCACATTGGCAAACGCAAAGTCGTAGTAATGGTCAGTGGCGATCCTGGCCTCTGTAGTTTGGCCCAGCCCGTGATTCAGAGATTCGGCTGGCAATCCTGCCAAGTGATCCCCGGTATCAGCTCAGTGCAAGTCGCCTTTGCGCGGCTAGGCTTGGACTGGACCGGTGCGCGGCTCCTAAGCGCCCATCATCATGCGCCCCAGGTCGACTTAGACGCCCTGGCTGAGGAAAACAAGATTGCAGTGCTGGCGGGAAATGCCTCCGCGCTGGCGTGGATCGCAGGATTGGCCAAGCGGCTGGCCGCGACGCATTCCATCTTTGCTTGCGAAGATCTGACCTTGCCGCAGGAGCGCGTGTTTCGTCTTGGCCCGGATGACCTGGCTGGCGGCAAACTCTCTGCGCAATCCATCGTGTTGTTTATCGGAAAGAAGATACGAACGTGAACCAGGGAATGTTTTATGGCATTGGAGTGGGTCCCGGAGATCCGGATTTGCTCACCGTGAAAGCGGTCTCGGTACTGGCTACCTGTCCGCATGTGTTTGTGCCTAAGGCGCGGACGGGAGCGGAAAGCGTGGCTTTGGAAATCGCGCACAAATACCTGCGCGGCGATGCCCAGGTGCAGGAGTTGGTTTTTCCCATGACTCCCGATCAGGCGCTGTTGGAGCAACGCTGGCGCGAATCGGCCGAGGTAATTGCGCCTGTCCTGGAAGCGGGCAAAGACGCCTGTTTTCTGACGTTGGGCGATCCCATGGTGTACTCAACTTACATCTATCTGCTGCGCGCCTTAGCGGAACGGCTCCCCGGCGTGAAGACGATGACGATCCCCGGCATCACCTCATTCTGCGCGGCGGCGGCAGCCACCCAATTCGCTTTGGGCGAAGGCAAAGAGCTGATCACGATTGTTCCGACCTCGGACGATTTGACCGTGCTGCGCAGCGCGCTGGCAACGCAGGGCACAGTTGTATTGATGAAGATTGGCAAGAGGCTACGCGAGATTATCAAGATCCTCGAGGAGTCCGGCTTGATCGAACACAGCGTCTTCGTCTCTCACATCGGACTGGGCCACCAGCATATCGAGACCGACTTGCGCAAGCTATGCGTGGACGACCCTGAAGCCGGCTATCTATCCGTAATCATCGTGCATGCTTCCAGGAGGTCGGAGAAATGAAAGTGTTCTTTGTAGGTGCAGGTCCCGGCGATCCGGAGTTGCTCACCTTAAAAGCGCAGCGGCTCTTGCGAAGCTGCCAATGCTGCATTTACGCCGGCTCGCTGGTCAGCCCGCAAGTGTTAGCGGAAATACCGCCGAGCGCCGAATGCCATGATTCCGCCGGCATGACTCTGCCGCAGGTCATCGAAGTCTATCGGCGTGCCCAGCAGCAAAACATGGACGTGGTCCGCTTGCACTCTGGCGACCCCTCCATCTACGGCGCAATCAATGAGCAAATGCGCGAGTTGAACGAAATGGGGATCGAACACGAAGTCGTGCCCGGCGTCAGTTCCTTTCAGGCCGCGGCTGCCGCCTTGAAAACCGAGCTGACATCGCCCGAGGTTTCCCAAACCATCATTCTTACTCGCTGCGCGGGACGCACGCCATTGCCTGCCGATCAGGAGCTCGACCGACTCGCTCACGCGCACGCCACACTATGCATTTTTCTATCGGCGGAACGGATGCCTGAACTTGCGAAGACGCTGGCTCCACATTATGGAAGCGATTGCCCCATCGCGATTGTCTACCGCGCGTCGTGGCCGGAGCAGAAGATTATCCGGGGAACGCTGGCCGACATCGCAGGCAAGGCAGCGGCAGAACACATCCGTCGCACTGCCATGATTATCGTCGGCCGAGCGTTGCAGCCAGCCGAATTGGTCTCCCGCCTGTATGCCAGCGAGTTTTCGCACGGCTATCGAAAGGGAACTGACTGATGAGTACGGCCATCGTCACCTTCTGCGAGCAGGGTGTTGTTATCGCGCAGAGAATGCGTGCCGGCCTGGGCGAAGCGCAAGTATACGTACACCGCGCGGCGAAGCGCGGCGGAAAAGCGAAAAGCTTCAGTTCGATCATGACGCTTGCGGGAAAGCTGTTTCAGCAGTATCGCAAGCTGGTGTTTATCGCGCCCTGTGGGATGGTGGTACGGGCGATCGCGCCTCATTTGCGGCACAAGACCACGGATCCAGCCGTGGTCGTAGTGGATGCCGGCGGCCGCTACGCGGTCAGCCTGCTGAGTGGCCATGAGGGCGGAGCGAATCAGTTGGCTTTGCAAGTTGCCAACCTTATAAGTGCCGAGCCGGTGATATCCACCACCACGGAAGCGATTAAGAATTTGATTGTCGGAGTTGGATGCCGGCGCGGAGAAGATTCCAAGAACGTAGTGTTCGCCGTTCGCCAGGCGTTGCGATCTGCGAAAGCAAACCTCAAGCAAGTACGGATGTTGGCGTCGGCCTCCATCAAGAGCGATGAAACTGGGCTACTGCTGGCGGCGAAGCGGCTCGGACTGGAACTGAGGTTCATTGCTGCCGAAGAGATTCGTTCCACCAGCAGGCAATTCCGCCATTCGCGATTCGTCGCTCGGAAAGTCAATCTACCCGCCGTGGCTGAGCCGGCGGCGCTGCTGGCGGGAAGGAGGACACAATTAATACTCCCGAAAACAATCTTCAACCAGGTAACGGTTGCGATCGCGCGGGAAAACTCTTCCTGGTAGGCCTGGGTCCGGGCGGCGCGCTGGATCGCACGTTACGCGCCGAGGCGGCGATTCGGCAGAGCGACGTCGTCGTCGGCTACCACCATTACCTGGAAAGCATCACCGATCTGACCGATGGCAAGGAACTGATTTCTTCCGGGATGATGCAGGAAGTCGATCGCTGCCGGGCTGCGGTCGAGCGGGCGCGCAGCGGAGCGACCGTCGCTTTCGTTTCCTCCGGTGACGCAGGGGTCTACGGCATGGCCGGGCTGGCGCTGGAAATGATCGTGGCCGAGAGTGTGCCGGTTGTCGTCGAGGTTGTCGCCGGCATTTCAGCCGCGAATTCGGCAGCGTCGCGAATGGGTGCGCCGTTGATGTTGGACTACGCCTGCATCAGCCTGAGTGACTTGCTGGTGAAGTGGGAGCAGGTGCGTCAGCGCGTGGAAGCGGTCGCGGCAGCCGATTTGGTGGTCGCGCTCTACAATCCCAAAAGCCACAAACGGGTTCACCAAATTGAAGAGGTAGCGGAAATTTTCCGCCGGCATCGTCCGGGCAACACGCCGGTTGGCATCGCCACGGCAGTTGGGACGGACGAAGAGCGCATCGTGATGTCCGACCTCGACCACTTTCTGGGCGAGCCGATCGGGATGAGGACCATCGTCATCATCGGGAATCGTTCTTCGAAATGCCTGAACGGTTGGTTCCTTACTCCGCGGGGATACAAGCTATGATCCTGCTGCTCGGGGGGACGGGCGAGTCGGCGGCGGTGGCAGAGGGCATCGCGGAAGCGGGCTATGAGGTATTAGTATCAGCCGCTACCGAGGTTCCGCTCGACTCCGGCTCCCATGCGAACCTCTACCAGCGTTCAGGCAGGCTAAATGGAGAAGGGATGCTGGAACTCGTTCGTCGCCGGCATATCCGCGCGATTGTAGATGTCACTCACCCCTATGCCTCGGAGGTGCGTGCCACGGCAGCGCAGGTGGCCGAGCGCATGCGCATCCCCTACTTAACCTATGTGCGTCCCAAAAGCATATGTCCGGAAAATGACGTGCGCAGCGTTTCCACCCATGAGGAAGCGGCGCAAGTGGCATTTGCCACCGGCAAACCGGTGCTGTTGACCATCGGTTCAAAGCGCGTCGCTCCCTATGTCAAGCAAGCGCGGTGTACGAATGCGTTGCTGGTGGCACGCGTGCTCGACCATGCCGATTCAATGCGGGCTTGCCTTGAAGCGGGGCTTCCGGAAGATTGCATTGTGACCGGACGTGGCCCTTTCACCGTGGAACAAAATCGAGCGCTGCTGCGCCAGTTTGAAATTGGCGTGATGGTAACGAAAGACAGCGGAGATCGCGGCGGCGTACGAGAAAAATTGGAGGCCGCGCGACTTGAAGGTTGCGAGGTCGTGGTGGTGGAACGGCCTGAGCTGCCAACTACGCGGGTCTGCGCAAGTTTGCCTGAGCTCATCGGCGGGCTGAGGCAGTCACTGCCCGCCTCCCCAGTTGTCGCCGCCTTCGACCTGGAGAGCGTTCTGGTTCCTGAAATATGGCAGGCGGTAGCGCAAGTTACCGGAGTTCAGCAACTGGCGCTGACTACCCGTGATATCGCCGATTACAACGTCCTCATGGAGCAGAGAATGAGACTTTGCCGTGAGCATGGACTTTCCTTAGCGCGGCTGCGAGAGATTGTAAGAGCGATGCAGCCGCTGCCTGGCGCGGTCGAATTCCTGGCTTGGGTGCAGACGCGAATGCTTGCCGTGATTGTATCGGACACCTATCACGAGTTAGCCGGTCCGGTAGTGGAGAAACTTGGATGCTCGTTGATGGTGTGCAACGCACTGAGCGTCGATGAGCAAGGCTACATCTCCGGCCACCGTCCCCATCATGCCCTGGGCAAGGCAGGAGCAATCCAACATTTTCAGAGACTGGGATTTCAAGTGCTGGCGGTGGGCGATTCCTATAACGATCTTAGAATGCTGCAGACTGCCAATGCCGGCATTCTGTTAAGCCCCTGCTCCGGCTTAGTCGAGCGAGCCGGCGGGATGTCAATTGTCTGGAACCTGGAAGCCTTGAAAGCAGAGTTAAACAAATGGCTGAGACAAATGCAATAAACGGTGGCTGCCTGGTGTTAATGGCACACGGCAGCAAGAACGCCAATTGGCTGCTTCCATTCCAGCAACTGGCCGAAGGTCTGAAGAAAGATCTCGGCGAAAACTGTGTGCACCTTTGTTACATGGAGTTTTCGTCGCCCACGCTGGAAGAGATGGCCCAACAGCTCTACACAGAAGGCGACAGGCACGTGCGCTTGCTTCCACTATTCCTGGCGAGGGGTAGTCATCTTTGTCAGGACGTTCCGGCTCAGCTGGCACAGTTGAAGACAAAGTTTCCCGACCTGGCGATCGATCTGCTCTCCCCGATCGGGGAAAACCCGCAATTTGCCGAATTGCTGCATAGCGTGATCAAAGGATACATTCGTCCGTCGCTCACTTAGATCCGTCAGCAACACGGGCAACGTTCTTATGTCACTCTCGTTCCGGTAGTAGGCGCCTTGGCTTCCCGGCCCATTCTCGCGGCAACCTGTGATGACCATCCGAACGATTGATTCTGGATCAGCCTATCGGGGTTCGAATCCCTAGGGGCAGCCAAAACCGATAAGAGAAACTACCCATTAGAAGCGGCTGGGTTACGCTTGCACAATTCCGTTCCGGATGGCGAAACGGACGAGATCGGCCAGAGAACCGAGTTTAAGCTTGCGCATGATCTCGCTGCGGTGCCCTTCAGCGGTGCGGGCTGAGATGCCCAGACGATCCGCAACTTCCTTGTTGCTCTTGCCTTCAGCGAGGAGTTGAACCACTTCTCGCTCCCGGGTGGTTAGAATAAACTGGCTCGAAGTTTCCTCTTTCTCGCCATCAAGTCTCTTTGACAAGTAGGCGTCGACAACTGTTTCGGCTACGCGTGAGGTAAAAAACCGGCGCCCTTTAGAAATACTTTCTATTGCTGCGACCATGTTTTCGCCTATGTCAGACTTCAGAACCACACCGCGCGCTCCTGCCTCCAACACGTCGACGATGACCCTCTCGGTCTCGTGCATGGTGAAAATCAAGATCTTCAGTTGAGGTTGTTTCTTCAGAATCTGGCGAGTGGTTTCCAGCCCATTCAGCTCCGGCATGCTCATGTCGAGGATAGCGACGTCGGGGCGAAGATTTTCGGCCATCTCTACTGCCATCCTGCCGTTGGAGGCTTCGCCGCACACACTCCATTCCTCATGTTTCTCCAACAGGTAACGGAGGCCTGAGCGGGTCAGCTCATGGTCATCGGCCAACAGAATGCGCAACATGCTGCTCCTGGTCGATCGGGAGAGAGACGAAAACCTGAGTGCCGTTCGTGATCGACGCGATCCGGAACTTGCCGTTTAATTGTCGCACCCGCTCCCGCATGCCGGCGATACCAACTCCCAAAGAGGCCACTCCAAGCATTTGAGCGAGCTGCTCAGAGCTCATTCCTGTTCCGTTGTCCTGAATCTCGAGAGTGACCATCTTTCCCCGATTGGCCAGGGTCACGCCCACGGCAGTGGCGCCCGAGTGCCGAAGAACGTTGTTGATGCTCTCCTGGGTAATACGGAAAAAGGCGCGCTCGACCTCAGAAGAGAGTGGGGCGAGGTCGGTGGGCGCGTCGAAGTGTACGTTCAGGGCCGTGCGTTTCTGTAGTCCGTCAAAATACCAGCGCAAGGCGGCGACTAAGCCCAGACCATCCAGAATGGGCGGGTGCAGGACATATGAGACGGTGCGTACTTCTTCCAAAGCCTGGCGGCTGGCGAGGTGGGAATCCTGCAACAGCTGCCGCAGACGGTCGTGGCCAGGGGGAAAATCGGCGAGCACCTGCCCGATGCTGAGAGCCATCCCAGAAAGATGCTGGCCCGTTCCATCATGAAGATCGCGGGCGATGCGGCGGCGCTCGTCGTCCTGCGACTCCAGCAATTGCCCGGTCATGTCGCGCAAAGAGGCTTCAGCATGGGCGTGCTTCCTTTGCAGGATCAAGAGGCCCAGGATCAGGAAAAATTGCGCAACCAGCAGCGCAATGGTGCCGACGATTCGCCAGCGATATTGCTCCCATACGCTGGTTGTCTTAAAGACAACGGTGCTTCCCTTAGGAAGATCGTTTTCGGAGAACCCCCATTTCTTGAGTTGCCGCGAGTCGAACACATAGCCTGCGGCGCTTTCCGCCGGGACTGAGATCTGGGCTGCGGTTTTGCCCCCCAAAGTTTCTAACACGATGTCCGCAACGACTGATCCCATCCTCTCGAAATCTACGACAAACCCACCGACGGCTCCGCTTCCGACGTTAGTATCGGCCATAGCGTATATGGGAGCCCTGGAGACCTGGGACAGCGAGGCAACGACATCGCGGGTGTAGTAGATATTTCCCTTCAAGTCGCGGGTATAGGAAACGGGCAAGACAATCGTGTCACGCGGCAACTGAATAACACGCTGCAGCAGCTCATCCACAGTCGCGTCAGCTAAATATTCCACCGGAAGGTCTGATCCTTGCAGCTGATCGCGGACCTCTTCCAAAAGAATATGGTCTGCATATCCGGATCCGGTGATGACTACTACCTTCTTCGCGCTGGGCTGCAACCGTCGAGCCGCCGACACCGTCTTTCTGACGTCAACCTTGAACCAGACGGTAACTTTGTCTGTGGGGTTGGAGATATCTTTGGGTAGCTTAAATGGAGTATGCCCGGCATACACAGTTGGCACCCCGGGCAGGATATCCAGGGGGACCGCACCCACGAAGATCACGATATCGATGCCATGCCCGGCATAGCGTGTTCGGACCCATGACAGGGCCTGCCCTTGGGATTCCGGGACGCGGGTCGCCTCGAGCTGTTCACCAAAAAACTCTGTATCCTGGCCCAGTTTGGCGCGCAATCGATCCAAGATACCCTTCTGCAATTCCAACGTTGCCGGCGAGTATTCCTCATTCTGGAAGACCAGCAGGATACGCTTGGGAGCGGCTGCTTCGCCCAACGCGAGCAAGGAGAAGGCCATCAAAAGCCACACCACGGCGACCACTCGCTTCGGGTTTGCGCAAGCTCTCATCGATGCTTCATAACTACTTTGGCGTGAGTTAGTTTCCCAGTATATCTCTAGCTTTTCAACAGCACCAACCGCCAGGAATACACCGAAGGGCCTCTGCAAGTGCAGCACGTAGATTCCGGGGCGAAACTACGTAATTTTGCGGGTTTCTTCCTTTCTGGCAAATTCATATCTTTGTAACGCTGCCAATTCGCTACGAACCGAATTGGACCACAGCGCCCATAAGAGATTGGTTAGGGAAACTTCAGAGGCATATGGAATGAATATCATCAGGCAATTCGTCGCGACACTACTCGCTTGCACTTTGATCGCGGCGACCTCCCCGGCTGCGAGCGCGCAGGAAGCCCAGCAAGCCAACCTGTCCGCCAGCGAAATCGACTCGATCGTTTCACCCATCGCGCTCTATCCCGACCAACTGGTTGCTCAGATTCTGGGGGCAGCGACCTACCCTGATCAGGTCGCCGCAGCCAGCAACTGGGTTAACAGCAATCAAGGTCTGCAGGGCGAGGCCTTAATGCAAGCGGCGGACAAGCAACCGTGGGACCCGAGCGTGAAAGCTCTTACGCAATTCCCGACAGTGCTGGACCAGATGGCGAAGAACCTGGCCTGGACATCGGCGCTGGGCGATGCTGCCTACAACCAGCAAAAAGATGTGATGGCAGCTATCCAACGACTGCGCCAGCAGGCCAAAGCGGCAGGGAACCTAAAATCCAGCCAGCAGATACAAGTGGTGCAGCAGGATCCGCAGACCATCGTCATTCAGCCGGCGAACCCCCAGGTAGTCTACGTGCCGACGTACAACCCGACCGTGGTTTATGGCACACCGTATAGCCCTCCGGGATACAGCACTGGCGCGATGGTTGCCACGGGGCTGATTTCGTTTGGACTGGGTGTAGCAGTAGGCGCGGCCATCAACAACAACGGCTGCTGCGGTTGGGGATGGAACAGTTGGGGCTGCGGCTGGCACGGCGGAAGCGTGACGTACAACCGCAACGTGTATGTCTCGCGCAGTAACACTTTCTATGGCTCGAACCGACAGCAGTATCGCAACAACTACTACGGCGGCAACCGGCCCACGCACTACAACGCCAATAATCGTTACAACGGCGGAAATAACCGCGTCAATGGCGGCAACAACCGAAACACCAACATCAGCGGCAACAATGTAAACATCAACACCGGAAACCGGAATACGAACAATAACAATCGGCCGAACAGCGGCGGCAACAATAACGCTGGCAATCGGCCGAACAGCGGCGGCAACAATAACGCTGGCAACCGGCCGAACGGGGGCGGCAACAATAACGCTGGCAACCGGCCGAACGGGGGCGGCAACAATAACGCTGGCAACCGGCCGAACGGGGGCGGCAACAATAACGCTGGTAACCGGCCGAACACCGGCAACAACAGTCGCCCTGGTGGCAACAACAATGGCCAGAACATGGCAAACCGCGGGTACGGGCAGAAGCCTGCTGCCGGCAATAACTCCAGCGCGTTCGGGGGAGCTAAGCAGGGCGGGAATGCACGTGCCGATGGCAATCGTGGCCGTCAGAGCATGGGCGGTGGCGGCGGTGCGGCCAAAGCTAAGCCGGCAGCGGCGCGCGGCGGCGGTGGCGGTGGCGGTGGCGGTGGCGGCGGACGCAAACACTAGTCCGTAGAGTCGCTATTCAGGATGGCATTTCAGACGAAAAGCAACCAGCGAATGAGTGGAGATTGATGATGACCGACCTAATACAGATATTGAATAGCATGCGGCGGAATGGGTGGCGAACCACGATGATCATGGCGATGGCGCTCCTTCCGATCATGTTCGCCACGAGAGCAATAGCACAAGAGGCTGGGCAGAAGACATTTGCGACCCTCCAGGATGCTTCTACAGCGCTGTACCAAGCCGCTAAATCGGGCGACAAGGCTGCGATCGAAAGCGTATTAGGCGCTTCGTCCGCAAGTGTCATTTCTTCCGGTGACGCAGTAGTGGACCAGAAGAACGCCGACAACTTCCTCCGCCGCTACGAACAGATGAATCGCTGGGGGAAGGAAGTGAACGGCGATCAGACTCTGTTCCTCGGAGTGGAGAACTGGCCCTTTCCTATCCCGCTGAAGAAAGACGCCGCCGGTCAATGGTACTTTGACACCAAGGCTGGTCTGGAAGAAATTCTTTACCGCCGCATAGGGCGCAACGAATACGCTGCCATCAGGGTTTGCGGAGTTCTGGCTGAGGGACAGATCGATTATTATGCTGGGCTTCACGACGGTTCCACGGTCCACCAATACGCCCAGAAACTCATCAGCGATCCCGGCAAGCAGAATGGGCTCTATTGGAAGTCCGCCGAGGGCGAACCGGACAGCCCGATTGGGCCGCTCATCGCCTATGCCAACGGCGAAGGCTACAAGGACAAGGATGCGGCATTCCACGGTTACTTCTTCCGCGCCCTCACCAGCCAGGGTCCGAAAGCACCCGGCGGCGCCAAGAACTACATCGTCAATGGAGCCACGACCGGCGGCTTCGGTTTCCTCGCTTACCCGGCTATCTACCGAAACTCTGGGGTGATGACCTTCCTGGTAGACAGCCAAGGTGTGATCTACGAGAAAGATCTCGGTCCCCACACCGCTGACGCCGCCCAAGCGATGACTTCGTTCAACGCAGATTCCACCTGGCGGAAAGTCAGCGCAGAAACGGAAGACGACGCGCAAGAACAGGACGAAGATGCGCAGTAGGGGACAGCATGGTGGTGTTAGTGCGCTCAGGCTGTCCGCGCCTTCTTCACAACGATACACGGTTCTCATCAGCGAAGAGGTTGGACTGTGGAAGAACTGGTAGTCATGGGCTTCGGGGACAAGCATCGGGCGCTGGAGGTGTTGCCGCAGTTGCAGAGGCTGAGGTTTCCGTGGAGTTCTGATTTATGCAACGCCATAGCGGTGGAAGTTGAACAGGATGGCAGGCTGCGGATTATGCACAGCCAGATGCTGGATCCGGCTAGCGGTGTGGATGACCTGATGCGCTGGAAGGCGCTGCTGAGTGCGATTGTGCCGCTGCCGCACACTCCGGTGTCGAGTTCGCCCGAGGTCAAATTTGAGTTTCGGGGCATAAATTCCGCCGCCACGGATTGGCTGAAGGACCTGTCGCTGGACAAGGACTTTGTGAGGAATGTAGCGGCGTTGCTGCAGCCGGGCAACTCCGCTATCTTCGCCCTGATCGAGGACTGGTCATCGGCGGGGCCAGTGCTGTCAGGCTACAGTCATCTGGTAGTACACACCGCTACGGTTGAATGGAAACCCAAGAAGGCAAACTGAGCAGTCCGCGGCAGCGGGCCGCGAATCCGCGGCTGCGAGCTTCGCAGCCTTAACTCAGAAGGAGAATAATTATGGACTACACCCACATGAGCAGTCTGGCGCAGCAAGGATACGGGTTGCTAATCGCACTTGGCATCAAGGTTGTGGAAGCGATTGCATTATGGATTGTGGGCCGCTGGCTCATCGGATTTTCGATCAGCATGATCGGCAAGGCGATGACGCGGCAGAAGATTGATCCCACCCTGATCCGCTACATCAATAACACCGTTGCGGCCATTCTGAACATTGTTCTGGTAGTTGCGATCCTGGGCTTCTTCGGGGTCGAAACTACAAGCTTCGCCGCTCTGCTGGCCGCTGCCGGTGTAGCTATCGGCATGGCGTGGAGCGGACTGCTGGGCAATTTCGCTGCGGGTGTGTTCATCATTATTCTCCAGCCCTTCAAAGTCGGAGACTTCATCCTGGCGGGTGGGGTTATGGGCACGGTAGAAGAAGTCGGACTGTTCGTAACCTCGATCAATACCCTGGACAATATCCGGAATATCGTAGGCAATGGAAAAATTCTTGGCGACGTCATCCAGAACTTTTCGACCAACCCGTTTCGGCGTGTCGATTTGCAGGCCCAACTGTCGCACAGCGTGGATCCCCATCAGGCGATTGCCATCCTGAAGGCAGGGCTGGCCAAGATTCCCAACGTAATGGCGGAGCCGGCGCCCAGCGTCGAGATCCTGACCTTCACGCTGGCCGGTCCGGTACTGGCCGTACGTCCTTTCTGCAACAACAAGGATTACTGGCAGGTGTACTTCGCTACCAACACCCTTATTAAAGATGCGTTCGGTCAGGCCGGCTTTGCCGTACCGGAACAACATTACATGGTTCGCACCGCTGCGGTGGGAGCCACTGCGCCGGCTCATTCGGCGTAAGAGGGAGCGCCATGCTTTGGGCTCGCGAGCTCAGGTATGGCGCTCCACAGATTCTGAACACGTATCTTCCTTGCGTCGAAAGTCAGTTGGCGAATGGTAGGGAAGACGAGGCTGTTTCGTTGACAGCTCAAATGATTCTCAGGCTCGAGAAAAGGGAGAAGTTGTGCTGAAACTTACGAAGTCTTTAACGATTCTGTTGTTGTGCGCCGGTGCGGTGGTAAACGCCGAGCAGGTTTCCCTGAAGAATGGCGACCATCTTACCGGAACCATCGTCAGCATGGATGGCAAGAAACTGGTATTGAAGACCGCGTATGCCGGAGACGTGTCGATCGACTGGGACTCGGTCGATCAGTTCACCGCAGACCAACCCCTGGTGGTAACTAAATCGAACCAGCAAACGGTTACCGGCACAGTGAAGACGGAGGACGGTAACTATGTCGTGACCACTCCGCAAGGCGCCCAGACGGTGGCCAAATCGGACGTCGCGGTGATGCGTTCGCCCGCCGACCAGGCAGCTTACGAAAAGTCGCTGCATCCCGGCCTGATGGAAGGCTGGACCGGCGGAGGCAATTTTGGTCTGGCTCTGGCGCGCGGCAACAGCGATACCACCAACGTCGCCCTGGGCTTTGACGCTACGCGTAAGACCATCACGGACTCATGGGTGATTAACGCTGCCTCCATCTACACGACTGACGGGGCCACGGGCGTCACCAGCGCCAACTCCTTCCAGGGACTGATCCGATATGACCGGAACATCAATAAACGTCTGTTCGCCTACGGTGTGTTTGCAGGCGGCTACGACGAACTTCAGGACCTGAACTATCGCCTGATGCCGGGCGGCGGCCTGGGCTTCCATGCCATTGCGAGTCCGAAGACGACGCTGGACCTGCTCTTCGGTCTGGGCTACACCCGTGAATCTTTCAGCGGCGGAGCAACGTATCTCGTAAACAATCTGATAACGGCTACCCTGGGCGATGAGTTTACCCATAAGCTCGGCGCCCGCACCAGCATCATGCAGAACCTCTACTACCTGCCCTCGCTGAACGAGACGAGCAACTACCGTGTTACTGGAAACTTCGGCATCACCACGAAGTTGAATGGTTGGATGACAGCGAACATGCTGTTCAACGATCGCTATTTCAGCCAGCCCGTACTGGGCAACAAGAACAATGACATCTTGTTTACCACTGGCCTGGGCTTCACCTTTGGAGCCAAAACCAAGTAGGTCTCAAGACAAGTTCGACAACCTCGACAGATGCCTCACTGGACATGGAGAAAAACGAAAATGAGTTTGCGAAAAATCGCAGTGAGTTTAGTTTTGGGCCTGTGTTGGTTTCTGAATCCTGGGTTCGGCAACGCACAACAACAACAGAAGAAACCTAACATTCTGGTGATCTTTGGTGACGATGTGGGTTACTTCAACATCAGCGCTTACAACCTGGGAGCGATGGGCTACCAGACGCCCAACATCGACCGCCTCGCCCACGAAGGCGCGCTCTTCACCGATTACTATGCACAGCAGAGTTGCACGGCCGGTCGCGCGGCGTTCATCACGGGACAGAGTCCGATTCGCACTGGTCTGCTCAAGGTTGGCCTACCGGGGTCGACCCTCGGACTCCAGAAAGAAGATCCAACGATTGCCGATCTGCTCAAGCCACTAGGCTATATGACCTTCCAGAACGGCAAGAACCACTTGGGCGATCGCAACGAGTTTCTGCCCACGGTGCACGGCTTCGATGAATTTTTCGGCAACTTCTATCACTTGAATGCCGAGGAAGAACCCGAAAACGTGGACTACCCGCGAAACCCGACCTTCAAGGCAGAATTCGGTCCGCGCGGCGTGTTCAAGTGCAAAGCCACCGCAACCGATAATCCCGCTCCTTCCGATGCGCGCTTCGGTCCGTGGGGCAAGCAGGTGTGCGAAGACACCGGGCCGCTGACCAAGAAACGCATGGAGACCGCCGACGACGAGTTCCTGGCGGTTACGCTTGATGATATGGACCGCGCCGTGAAGGCGGGCAAGCCATTCTTCATCTGGCATAACACCACCCGCATGCACATCTGGACGCACCTGCCACCGAGATACGCGGCCATGGAAAACGAGAAGGGCCTCTATGGCGCCGGCATGACCCAACTCGACGACAACATCGGCGTGCTCCTGAAGAAGATCGATGATCTCGGCATTGCCGACAACACTATCGTCATCTTCACCAGCGACAACGGAGCGGAAGTGATGAGCTGGCCCGACGGTGGAACCACGCCCTTCCGCGGCGAGAAGAACACCAGCTGGGAAGGTGGCTACCGCGTGCCGTTCGTGATTCGCTGGCCGGGCGTGATCAAACCGGGAATGTTGGTGAACGGCGTGGCCGCGCATGAAGACTGGGCTACCACACTGCTGGCGGCGGCGGGCGTGCCCGATATCAAAGAGAAGCTGCTGACCGGCTACCAGGCCGGCGACAAGACATTCAAGGTCCATCTAGATGGCTACAACCTAATGCCGTATCTCAAGGGCGATACGCAGGTCGATCCTCGTCGCGAGTTTCTTTATTGGACGGACGATGGCGAGCTCGCTGCCTTGCGTTACGACAGGTGGAAGGCTTTGTTCCTGGAGCAGCCCGCTCACGGCTTCTCAGTTTGGGAAACGCCGTTCGTTCAGTTGCGCGTACCCAAGTTGTTCGACCTCCACGCCGATCCTTTCGAGAGAGCGGAGATGGAATCGATCGACTATACGCATTGGCGGCTCGACCGGGTCTTTCTGCTTACGCCAGCACAAGCTTATGTTGGGAAGTGGCTGGCCAGCTTCAAGGAATTTCCTCCACGCCAGAAGCCAGCCAGCTTCAACCTCGACCAGGTAATGAAGCAGATGTCGGAAGGAAACGACTAGTCGCTTCCTTCCTCTCCTCTCATCCAAACAGGCGGATGTAGATCGCGCGCCGCGAGCTACATCCGCCGCCTAAAGATACAAATCGAACCGTTTCCGAACTCTCTCCTCGCGTCGCACAAACCACGTCTTCACAAAAAGACAGCAGCGGCCATGGCCCGAGCCGTGGTGCCGTCGATCTACCTGTCATAATGTAAGGGAAGTTCATTTATCCAAACGAAAGAGCATTCATGGCAGAATCTCCTATTACTTCGCGCGCTCAGGATTTTGCAACCTGGTACCAGGACGTCGTTTTGCAAGGTGACATGGCCGAGCCGGCGGAAATCGTCAAAGGCTGCATGGTCATCAAGGCCAACGGCTACGCTGTGTGGGAGCTGTTGCAGCGCCAGCTCGACGACCGCTTCAAAGCCACGGGCCATCAGAACTACTACTTCCCGATGCTGATCCCGCAGAGCTTTCTGCATAAGGAAGCCGAGCACGTCGAAGGCTTCTCGCCGGAGTTGGCTGTGGTGACGCTGGCCGGCGGCAAGCAACTGGAAGAGCCTTACGTCTTGCGGCCGACCTCGGAGACCATCATTGGCCACTTCTTCGCGAAATGGATCAAGAGCTGGCGCGACCTTCCGATGCTGTTGAACCAGTGGGCCAACATCATTCGCTGGGAGCTGCGCACGCGCATGTTTCTGCGGACCACGGAATTTCTCTGGCAGGAGGGCCATACCGCACACTCCAACCACGAAGAAGCCGTGCAAGAAGTGCTGCGCATGCTCGATGTGTATGCCGACGTGGCCGAGAACGTGATGGCGATGCCCGTGATCAAGGGGCTGAAGACGCAGTCGGAGAAGTTCGCTGGTGCGCTGCAAAGCTACAGCATAGAGGCCATGATGCAGAACGGCTTCGCGCTGCAAGCCGGAACCAGTCATGATCTGGGGCAGAACTTTGGCAAGGCGTTTGACGTGCAGTTCCAGAACAAGGAAGGCCAGCTGGAGTATGTGTGGCAGACCAGTTGGGGCGTAAGCACGCGTCTGATCGGCGGGCTCATCATGAGCCACTCCGATGACAAAGGATTGGTGCTTCCGCCGCGGCTTGCACCGGTGAAAGCCGTAATGGTGCCGATTTATCGCAAGGATGATGAGAAGGAAAAAGTGCTGGAGGCGGCACATCGCATTGCGAAAGATGTCGACGCGAAGGTTGACGACCGCGAAGGGCAGTCGCCGGGTGCGAAGTTCTTCCACTGGGAGCGGCGTGGGGTGCCTGTGGTGCTGGAACTGGGGCCGCGCGATTTGGCGGCGGGCAATGTTGTGGTGAAGCGGCGCGACACGGGAACGAAAGAGCCGATGCCGCAAGGCGATCTGACGTCGAAGCTGCCGGCCCTGCTCGACGAGATGCAGAGAGCCATGTACGATGCGGCGAAGCAACGGATGAAAGCGAACACGGTGCTGGCGAAGTCGATCGAGGAAGTGGAATCGATCCTGAAAGACGTGACCGCGGAAAAGGGCGGCGGGAAGTTCGTCATGGCGCACGTGAAGAACGACCCGCAATGCGACGCGCGCATGAAGGAATTCAAGGCGACGATTCGCTGTATTCCTCTGGTCGACGAGTACGATGGTCCGGGCAAGTGCATTGTGACTGGCGAGCAGGTCGATCGACGCGTGGTGATTGCGAAAGCGTATTGAAGAAAGGGGCTGGGGATTAGGGGCTAGTGAATATGGGTTATACCTTTGTTGCCATTTCGGCGCCGCTTAGCAGCCCCTAGTCCGCAATCCCTAGCCCCTCAGTCACGATGTGATGTGGCACTTTCTGTTGACCCAAGGAGGAGCATGTCGCTGTACGATTTTTCCGCCACGCTGAGCAATGGCAAGGATAAGAAACTCGGCGCCTACAAGGGCAAGGTCCTGCTGATCGTGAATACTGCCAGTAAGTGCGGCTTCACGCCGCAGTACAAAGGTCTGCAAGAGCTTTATGCGAAGTACAAGGACAAGGGCTTCGAGCTGTTGGCGTTTCCCTGCGACCAGTTCGGCCATCAGGAACCCGGCGAGGACGACGAGATCAAGGAATTCTGCGAGATGAATTATGGCGTCGAGTTCCCATTGTTCTCGAAGATCGAAGTAAACGGCGACGACGCTCACCCGTTGTACAAATTTCTGAAGAGCGAAAAGGGCGGCCTGCTGGGCGATTCCATCAAGTGGAATTTCACCAAGTTCCTGGTCGACAAAGAGGGCAACGTGATCGAGCGCTACGCGCCTACGACGCCTCCGGAACGCATCGGCCCCGACATTGAAAAGCTAATGATGAAGTAGAACGGTCCGAAGTTGAGGCGGGCGCACAACTTTTCCAGCCCGGCAGGTTTATACAAACTGAATCATTCCGGTGGAGCGCGCATCTATGGGCCGGCCGTATGTCACCTCTCGCCGCAATCACATCCGTGGTGAAGCGCGATTGCGCCGGATCGCCCTATCGGCACTCCTACTTCTGGTCGCGGTCGGCCTGTACGCCAAGAAGAATAAGGTCACGGATACGGCCGACCAACAAATGCGCGCTTTACATGCGCTGGACCGTCTGACCTTTGGACCGCGGCCCGGAGATGTGCAAGCCGTGGCGGCGATGGGGGTTGACGAATGGATCGACCTGCAACTGCATCCGGACAAAATCAATGACATCGCCATGAAGGCGCGGCTGGCGGAATATCGCACGCTCACCATGAGCAGCCGCGAGATGTTGTTCGAATTCCCGCCTAACCCGGTGGTAAGAGCCGTCATGGACGGGAAGTCGCCGATACCGCGAAATCCTTATCACCACGCGGTGTATGTGGCTGCCATCGATCGCATCAATCAGCAGCAGCAAGAAAAAGAGAATGCGGCCGCGAGCTCGGCCGCTGCGCAAAATACTTCAATACCGCCCGCCAATGCAGGCAACCCTCAGGCAGCGATCCAGCCGGCAGATCTCACGCAGCGGCGGCAAGACCGCCATGAAGCTCGCGGCGTTGTGGATGACCTGGCATTGCTACCACCCGACGCGCGCATGCAGCACATTCTGGCGCTGCCGGTGGCGCAGCAGCGAGATCTGACGCAGGGTCTCGGCTTCGTGAAACGGCAGATGCTGTTCGCTGGGCTTACTCCCGAGCAAGGTGAAACCGTGATGGCGCTCAACAATCCGGTAGCCGTAATCAACAACGAAGTGCAGTCGGGGAAACTTCTGCGCGCCGTTTACAGCGACCGCCAACTGGAAGAGGTCCTCACCGATTTCTGGTTCAACCACTTCAACATTTTTATAGGGAAGGGCGCTGACCGCTACCTGGTCACAGAGTACGAGCGCGACGTCATTCGTCCGCACGTGCTGGGCAAGTTTAAGGACTTGCTGCTGGCGACGGCGCAGAGTCCGGCGATGCTGTTCTATCTGGACAACTGGCAGAGCGAAGGTCCGGACTCGGATGCGGTGCTTGGAGTTCCAGCGCACCGGCAATATCCGCGAGTAGGCGAAATACTACCACCGGCGTCGCGTCCGCAACCCAACTCCCAGAACAATCAACAGAAGCGGCGCAACGGGCTGAACGAGAACTATGCGCGCGAGTTGATGGAACTGCACACGCTCGGCGTCAACGGTGGTTACACCCAGCAGGATGTGACCCAGGTGGCGCGCGTGTTCACCGGTTGGACGATCGAGGAGCCGCGCCTGGGCGGCGACTTCGTCTACCGGCCACGTTTGCACGAGCCGGGCGAAAAAACTGTCCTGGGACACAAGATCAAAGAAAGCGGTGAAAACGAGGGCAGGGAAGTGTTGGAGATTTTGGCGCATCATCCCTCGACCGCGCACTTTATTTCGACCGAACTGGCGCAGCGGTTTGTTTCGGACGATCCGCCTAAATCACTAATCGATGCGATGACGAAGACGTTTCTGAAGAGCGATGGCGATCTGCGAGCAGTGCTTGAGACCATGTTCCACTCGCCGGAATTCTGGGCGCCCAAGGCATCTCGCGCGCGGGTGAAAACGCCGTTTGAGTTTGTGGTGTCGTCGCTGCGCGCGACACAAGCGGATATCAGCGATCCGCGACCGTTGCTGGGCACGCTCAATAAAATGGGTATGCAGCTTTACGGTGCGCAGCCGCCCACCGGCTACTCGACTAAGGCGGATGTCTGGGTGAACTCAGCGGGGCTGCTGGATCGCATGAACTTTGGATTGGCCCTGACGGCGAATCGAGTGCAAGGTACCAGCTTCGATCTCGGGCGGCTGCTGGCGGATGTGACCGAGGCCGATCCCTATCAGGTGCAGTTGGAGTTGGAGCAGGCACTGGTTCCAGGAGAGATCTCGAAGCAGACGCACGAGACGATCGAGAGCCGCATTGTGGACCCGCAGGCAATGGCGCAATCCGACAATCCCGCGCATCCGGCGAACGTAAACGTCATTGCCGGGTTGTTGTTGGGGTCGCCCGAATTCCAACGCAAATGAAGTGAGCTACGCATGAGCATTACGCGACGGACATTCCTGAGGAACGGTGCGATGGCGGTGGTCGGCACCGCGGCCATCCCGTCGTTTCTGACGCGGGCAGCATGGGGAGCGGTTGCAGCCGGTTCCAATAACAAGCGGCTGGTGGTCATTTTTCAGCGTGGAGCCGCGGACGGTCTGAATATTGTTATTCCGCACGCCGAGCCCGCTTATTACGCGATGCGGCCCAGCATCAATATTCCACGACAGCAGGTGATCGATCTCAACGGCTTCTTCGGACTGCATCCCTCGTTGTCGTCCTTCAAGCCTCTGTGGGACCAGCGGCAGCTGGCGATCGTCCATGCGGCAGGCTCACCGGACACCACGCGCTCGCACTTCGACGCGCAGGATTACATGGAGTCAGGCACGCCGGGCGTGAAGATAACCAGCGATGGCTGGCTCAATCGCACACTGCAAGCGGAGCCGGGTGCTGCCGACAGCCCGTTTCGCGGCATCGCGCTGGGCACTTCGCTGCCGCGCATTCTCTCGGGTAAGGCGTCCGCGGTCGCGGTCAGCAATGTAAACGGATTTTCCATCGCGGGTGGAAATTCTGCCGCTGCGCCGTTGGGCAATACGTTTGAAGCCATGTATGAGCAGTCGGTGGACAGCGTGCTGCATGGCACCGGGCGGGAAACATTTGAAGCGGTGAAGATGTTGAAGTCCGCCGATCCGCAGCACTACACGCCTGCGCCGGGAGCGAATTATCCGAAGGGCCGTTTTGGCGACGCACTGCGGCAGACGGCCCAGCTTATCAAGTCGAATCTCGGAGTGCAGATTGCCTTTACCGACATCGGAGGATGGGACCACCACGTGAACGAAGGCGCAAGCGAAGGTCAGCTGGCTAACGTGCTGCGGGAGTTTTCCCAGTCGATCGCAGCGTTCTGGACTGACCTGGGACCTCTCACCGAAGACACCGTGGTGGTTACCATGTCAGAGTTCGGGCGGACGGCGCGAGAGAATGGCAATCGCGGAACGGACCACGGGCATGCTAATGTGATGTTCGTTCTCGGCGGGCCGGTACGCGGCGGCCGGGTTTATGGAAGCTGGCCCGGCCTGGATCCGTCGCAGCTCAACGAAGGCCGCGACTTGGCGCTGACTACCGACTTCCGCCGCGTTCTTGGTGAGGCAGTCTCGCGGCACCTGGGTAACCATAGCCTGAACACGGTGTTTCCCGACTTCGAGAACTCGCCCCAGGCCTTCTTGCAATACTTAGGATGATGCTCCGACAATGGCGTCTTGGGACATGCGCCGGGAACCATTACGCCGCTGCGCACGTATAACTCCCTATCAACACTGAGGAATCTTCTTGAACACTGAGACCGGTGAACTGTTGCCCCCACACGATGCGACTCTGATACCCACGGAACCACCGCCACCGCCGCAGCCGTCCACGCTGCACAAGATCTTTGTCGGCAAAGATGGCCTGCGTGCGGGCTGGAGCCTGCTTATCTACCTTGGTATTCTGGCTGTCCTCGTCGTAGCTGTGAACCTTATCGGGCACAAATTCTTCCCACGCAATCCCAAACTCGCGAATGACGCGTCAGTCATAACCATCAAGGTGGGGTTCATCCAGGAGTCCATCCCGATCGTGCTGGTCCTGCTGGTTACGTGGATCATGTCGAAGATTGAGCGACGTCCCAACTCCGTTTACGGGCTCGGTGGTAGTCGCAAGCTGCCGCATTTCTTCGCCGGCTTGGCATGGGGTGTTACGTGTCTGTCCCTGCTCGTCCTGACATTGTGGAAGAGCGGACTGCTGGTCATCGACCGGCGGCTGATCTTTGGCGGCGACGTGCTTCGCTATGGAGCAATCTGGCTGCTCGGCTTCCTGCTGGTTGGAGTGCTGGAGGAGTATCTGACGCGCGGATACTTGCAGTACACGCTGACGCGCGGCCTAGCCGGCATCTACGAGTGGATCTTCAAGACCCGGCACAGCGGAGTTCTGGGGTTCTGGACGGCAGCGATCATCTTTTCCATTCTGTTTGGATTGGGTCACAGCAGCAACCCGGGCGAGTCGCCCATCGGACTGCTGGCTGCGGGATCAGCTGGCCTGGTCTTCTGCTTGAGCCTGTGGCGCACTGGCTCTCTATGGTGGGCCATCGGCTTTCACTGCTCCTGGGACTGGGCACAATCGTTTCTCTACGGCGTCGCTGACAGCGGACTGATGGTGCAGCATCATCTGTTCGCCACGCATCCGGTGGGAAAGCCAATCCTAAGCGGCGGAGCGACCGGCCCCGAAGGCAGCATCTTCATCATCGCCATCCTGGCGCTGGTGAGCTTGATCATTGTTGTAACGCTGCCACAGGCTCCTCGTGGCCAGATGAGCCGAGGAACCGATTCGGTCAACGAATCGGCATAGGCTCACCTAGGGCAATCGCGTTAAACTGCAAGCAGTGAATTTTTCGAGCCGTCTTCTCGTCATCCTTTTAGCCTGCCAATTGGCCGTGCCAGGCAATGGACTGCTTGCGCAGGAAAGTAGCTCTTCGTCCACGCCGAAAAAGAAGGCGTCACCCTCGTCTTCATCATCAAGCGCACACAAATCAGGCAGTACGGCGAAGAAGAAGTCGGCGACGGCGCATGCGCGCTCGCGGAAGACGGTTACGACGGCGCGCGCGCACCAGATGCGACGCAGCTTTGTGGCTTCCAGCGATCTGCGTCCCATGGCGCGGCAGCTGGTCGAGTTCCGCACACCCGCCGCCTACACTGGCGTGGAGAATTACGCGCATACTCACGCCGGCACGGAAGCCGGCGCGCTGGCCTGGTTCGCTATCGGCTATGCGCACTATCTTGACGCGCAGTATCCTGCGGCAATCGCCGCGCTACAGAAAGCTCAGCCGCAAATCGGCGAACTCAAGGACTACGTCGCGTTCTTCATCGGCAACTCGTATGTGCTGAGCAACAATGCTGAGGAGTCGCTTGCCTATCTGCGCGATTTTGGGACGCGCTTTCCGGACTCGCTGTACGAGCACAATGCGACGATCGCCAATGCCAAGGCGTTGCTGGCGATGAATCGGCCCGGCGATGCTATCCGCTTGCTGGAAGCGCATCGCACGCCCGCCAGGGCGGAGACGGAATACTTTCTGGGCAAATCGTATGTGGAGGCTGGACAAGGTCGCAATGGCGCAGAGATTCTGCAGCGCGTTTACTACGAATATGCGACCAGCTACTTCGCTGACCAGGCGGAAGCTGATCTAAGAAAGATTCCTGAGGAGCCATCGCTGCCGCCGGTGACGTATGCGCAGCACCTGAGGCGAGCCGACTCGTTGTACGCCGCGCGACACTACGGTGCGGCGGCTGATGAGTACCGCTACGTGGTCGATCTTGCTCCGGCGGGGAAGCAGTCTGCGGGACTGATTCAGCTCGCCAATTCCTACATGCATGACGGGAACACAAGTCAGGCGCGGCAGGCCCTGGACCGCATTCCGGACGATGGCAGCGAAGCCAGCGCGGAGAAGTGGTATCAACAACTCGAGATTGATCGCAAGACCAATGACGACGCGTCGATCAGCAATATCCTGGAGCACATGCGCGCGTCCACGCCGAAGTCGCCGTGGTTAGAAGAGGCGCTGCTGAGCACCGGCAATATGTATCTGCTGCGCAAGGATTACGATCACGCCCTCGACTACTATCGGGAGATTCATGAGCGCTTCCCCGACGGAACCAAGGCCGCGTATGCCCACTGGAAGTGCGCGTGGCTGACCTATCGGCAGAATCGCAAAGACGAAGCCAAGAAGTATTTTGAGGAGCAGGTGGAGTTCTACCCGGGAACGAACGAAGTTCCCAATGCGATGTATTGGCGGGGCCGTATGGCCGAGGACGATCGCGATTACGGTGTGGCCCGCGCGTATTACCTGAAGCTTTCCGAGCGCTACCACAACTATTACTATGCGGTTCTGGGGCGGCGGCGGCTGGCGACGTTGCCGGCAACGCCCGCGGTAACGGTGGTGGCGCTACAACACGTTCCGTCGGCAGCTGCACTGGATCCCGTGTCGCAAATCGTCGATCCGCCGGAAGACGACCTTCATTACAACCGCGCCAAGCTGCTGGAGAACGCGGGCATGACCGACTTGGCCGTGCACGAATTGCAGGCGGGCAGCGCGACTGGCCCGTGCTGGGAGATGGTGGAGATTGCGAAGATTTACTCCAGCGGCGGCGAATACTACCGGGCGCTACAGGCGCTGAAGCACGCCATCAGCGGATATTTTGCAATGGACGTGAACGCGCTCCCCTCGCCTTATTGGCAAGGACTGTTTCCGCGCCCTTACTGGGATGCGCTGCGGACGTATTCAGAGGAGAACGGGCTGGATCCTTACCTGGTGGCATCGCTGATTCGCCAGGAGTCGGAGTTTAATCCCAGCGCTGTCTCGCACTCCAACGCGTATGGGTTAATGCAATTGCTGCCGAGAACGGGCAAGGGCGAAGCGAAAAAAGAGGGGTTGCAACACTACAGCACGGACTCGTTGCTGGATCCGACGACGAACATTAAGTTGGGAACACACTATTTCCGGCAGATGGTGGATGAATTCGGCGGACAAGTAGAGTACGCGCTGGCGGCCTATAACGCCGGCGCCGAGCGGGTAGTGGACTGGCGCGCTTCCGGTAACTATCGCGACGTGGAAGAGTTTGTGGAATCGATTCCGTTTACGGAAACGCGCGAGTACGTGCAGGCGATTGTGCGTAACGCCGAGGTATACAAGAAGGTTTACGGGACGCCGTAGGGAGCTATCAGCGGCTTCCGCTTTTTGCGTAGGTCTGGAGAAACCGACATTCGCCCTTCACCTCGCATTGCAGCATGTCCTGCGCCAGCAGGTTCCATCCGACGAAGCCGGAGAAGACGTGGCTCTCCGACTGCTCCGGGGTAGGCGCAAGGCCCTCGCCGGTTTCGGCGTTGTAGTCCTCGTGCATCGATCCCCACTTATGGATGTCGGCGAGGACCATTCGCCCCAGAATGCCTGACAGCTCTGCCGCTTCTTTGTCGAAGCCGTAGCGCTTGAGCGAGATGTAATTGAGGTAGTTTGCGTTGATCCAGATCGGCCCCTGCCAGTTGGAATAAGGAACGATGATGGCGGCGTTGTTGTAGTCGGGATCCTGTTTGCTAAGGCTGCGGACTCCGTATGGCGCGAGCATGTAGTCCCTGTTCAGCAGATATCGCCGAATCATCTCTCGGGCGCTCTTTTCCGGCAGGATGTCGTCGATGAGCGGAACGAAGTTGGAATAGCTGACGCGCTTGACTGGCTTCCCATTGTCGCGACGGATGTTGTAGAACATCGCGTTCTGTGCGAACCACATGTGTTGCAGCATCGCTGCTTTGAGGTCGGCGGCCTTCTTGCGATATTCGGCAGCTTCGTCAGGCTTGCCGAGTTTGTCGGCCAGTTGCGCCATGGCCTTGTACTCGCGGAACTGAAAGGTGCTGATGTCGGCGGCCAGGATGGCGCTCTTATCGTAGGGATCGTTGGTGAGGGCGACATTGTTGTCGGCGCCCGAGGAGATTGCATTCTCCCAGAAGAACAGTCCATACTTCGGATCGAATTGCGTCTGCTCGCGATAGGTGATGACCTTGCGCATGCTCTCCCAGATCGGTTTGACCCATTGGTAGTCGTTCAACCCTTCCGATGCGATCACCGCACCTTGCGCCAGGAATGGCTTCATGGCGAACTTGCCCATCAGCGGACGCGGGCCCTTGGTGGTGATGCAGCCGGCGACGTAGCCGTCCTGATCGATGGCCCCGGCGAAATCCAGCACCCACCACTTCAGATACTGTGGCTTGCCTTGCTGCGCCAGATGCGAACCGATGAAAAAGCCGTCCCAATCCCACATCTGCTTGTAGTAGCCGGCGGGAATGAGGTAGTCGTACTTGATGAAACCTTCGGCGGGACGAATCGACTGCGGCTCCAGCTTGGCGTACGCAGTGGACAAGTCCGTGAGCGTCTGCTCGAGGCTGGTTGGTTTGTCGGCAGCGCGGAGCGTTCCAGCTGGGAAGAGAAGCAGGTAAAGAATTGCAGCGACGCCGACGGATTGCAAGATCATGCATAACATTGTCCCAGAAACCGGGAATGAAGGCGCGCGCCGGCCGGAGTTGTAGAATCGTTCGATCGCAATTAAAGAAGGAGATCCGATTAAGTCAGTTGATATTCAATCGGGAACACGTTAGGGGAAGAGCATGAAAGCCGCAGTTCTTGTTACTCCGGGTGACGTTGCGCAGCGGCCGCTGCGGATTGAAGAGGTTCCGAAGCCGGCGGTCGAGCTGGGACACGTGTTGCTGAAAGTTCGCGCCTGCGGCGTGTGTCGTACCGATCTGCACATTGTCGAAGGCGAGTTGCCGGTGCGTCTGGAGCATGTCATTCCGGGTCACCAGATTGTCGGCGATGTAGTTGATGGCGCTACAGCCGAGCTTCCTGCCGGGACGCGAGTCGGCGTTTCGTGGATGGGTGGAACGGACGGCAGCTGTTGGTACTGCACCCATGGAATGGAGAATCTTTGCGATGCGCCGACGTTCACCGGCTACGGCGTGAACGGTGGTTATGCGGAGTACGCGCTGGCGCGTGCTGACTTTGTGTTTCCGTTGCCGCGGGAGCTGGACGACCTACACGCTGCGCCGCTGTTGTGCGCGGGGATCATTGGTTTTCGCAGCTTGCGGGTTGCGGGAGTGGAGCCGGGCGAGCGCGTAGGGCTGTTCGGGTTCGGGGCGTCGGCGAGTCTCGCCATTGAAGTGCTCCGCGCATGGAAGTGCGAGGTCTACGTTTCCACGCGAGGAGCTTCCCATCGCCAGCTGGCGGAAACGCTAGGCGCCAAGTGGGTAGGAACCGCAACGCAAAGGCCGCCGCTGGAGCTGGATCGCGCGGTGACCTTTGCGCCCAGCGGAGATGTTGTGGTGGCGGCGTTGGCGAGTCTGCGAAAGGGCGGAGTGGTGGCGATCAATGCGATCCACCTCGACCATATTCCGCAATTCGACTACGACAGCCTGCTGTGGGGCGAGCGCCAGATCCGCAGCGTTACGAACATGACTCGCGCCGACGCTCGCGACTTCCTGAAGCTGGCGGCCGAAATCGACCTTCGACCGAAGGTGACATCGCTTACTCTCGATCAGGCCAACGAAGCGTTGCTTGCGGTCAAGCAGGACGCGATCGACGGAGCGGCGGTGATCTTGCCATGAAGGTGATTGCTGCTTGTGGACTGCGCGCTAACGCTGGCACTCGTCCCCACAGACCTTACGCCGGCTTGCTATTGGATCACGGGCTGGTTGAAGCCGGGCAAGTCCACCATGCAGCCGGCCGCTGCGTCCCAAAACTCGGCTTGCTGGACGGCAATCTTCAGCAGAATGAGGTTAGGATCGTCGAGCCCGCCGGCGAACCAGGACATGTAGCTGGGACTCCACAATTCTTGGGCTTTGACGTGGTCGCGCACCAGCTCGCAGAAGCCACTGATGGAGACGTAGCGCTGAGCCGCGGGATCGGCGAAGGAGAGATTCACGCGCTGGTTCGCTCTGGCGGCCTCGACTTTCTCGGTATTGCTGCCGGAGATGAACCAGAGTACTCCCGTGGCGTCGATTCCATGAGCTGCCATCGGACAGCTATGCAGGCTGCCGTCCGGACGAATCGTGGTCAGCATGGCCAGCTCAATGCCCGATATTAGCTCGTTCAATCTGGCAACCGGATTGTAGCTTTGTCCCATGTAGGCTCCTTGAAGTGGGATTTGGTAATACAGTACGGCGTGTGAAATCCATCAAGCTGAATGTCAAAAGTCGCGATGGTATTAGGACTGGAACTGCTCAAGAATTCATCCGCCAGAGGTCGCAGCGATCATATCGGCGGCTACGTCTGCCGGCTTCCAGGCGTTTCCAGAGTATACCTTGAGCACCTTGCCGTCCTTGCCGATCAGCACGGTGCTAAGGCCGTGTACGAGTTGCCCGTCTTTGGTGTTGTAAGCCAGCCCAAAGAAGTTGGCGGCTTTGCGGACCTGCTCGGGTGAGCCCGAGGCGAACTGCCAGTGCTGGAAGTTGGGATCAACATGGCCGACATAGCGTTGGCCGTAGCTGCGCAAAGCCGCAGGCTGGTCATGTTCGGGGTCAATGCTGATGCTGAGAAGCTGTGATTCGCCGAACGCCTTCGGAGTCTTCTGCAACTGTTGCAAGACCTGGGCGAAGTTGCTGCTCATGCGCGGGCAATAATCGGGGAAGGGGCAGCGCGTGTAGATGAAGGTCAAGAGCAGCGGCTTGCCGCGGAATTGCGCGAAGTGGATAGTCTCGCCGCTCTGATTGGTCAGCGTAAAGTCGAGAACGTCTTCGCCGGGTTGTGGGATATGCAGCTGCGAAGTTCCATCGCCGGCGATGTCGCTGCCTTTGGTGAAGCTGATGTCCTGAAGCTCCGCGCGGTCCGTGACCACCAGCGTCGCGTGGATCTGATCGCCCGGGGCAATCGCGCGGAAGACCCAGTCATTGCTGCTGCTGACCAGGTACGGCATGGTCATGGCTTCCATGAAACCAGGAATGTCTCCGTGTGCAATCGTGAGCTCATGATTGGCGGCATCGACCGCTACGACGCGGCCCTGCAATGCATAACGCTTAGCGGCGGGTGGATGGGAGCAGCTGGCCAAAAGCAACAGCGCGAAGGCGACGAGGGCCTGGAGGCAGCGTCGCCGGAGCCGACACCGTTTGGGAATATGCATAACGAATTATTGTAGAGCAGCGTTGGTCAGGCTGCGCCGGCCGGACTAAGCTCAATGATTGCCGGCTGGGATGGATCCGGAGAAAGACGCAGTTACTTGGATGACGATTTGTTTAGCGCCCGGCGTTGTCTGGCCCAGCCTTCCTTGTTACCTGCCGGCCGCGGGCCATAGCCAGAGCATCTTCGGGAACGTCTTCGGTGATACAGGACGCGGCGCCTACATAGGCTCCGTGCCAATGCGAAGCGGCGCAACGAGGGTGCCATCGCTGCCGATAAAGGCGCCGTCTTCAATCATGGTTTTGTGATTTGACGCCGTCGTAGTTGCAGGTGATGGTGCCGGCGCCGACATTCACACCTTCTCCTATCTCCGAATCGCCGAGGTAGCTGAGGTGATTGGCTTTGGAGCCTTTGCCCAGCCGGGTCTTCTTGGTTTCAACGAAGTTGCCGACGTGCGCTTCTCGCCGATATCGCTTCCCGGACGCAGATGGGTGTAGGGGCCCAGCTCCGCCCCGCTGCGCACGACGGAATCCTCCAGAATGCAGCCGGGCGAACCAGCACGCCGTCGCCAATTTCGCAATTGGTGATGACGGAATAGGAGCGGATACGGCAATCGGAGCCGATCTTCGTTTTGCCCACAACTGCACGAACGGCTCGATCACGGTGTCGGTCGCCGATCTCGACCTCAGCATCGATATCGCAGGTATCGGGGCGGAAAATGGTTATGCCCGCCTCCATCAGCTCACGGCTTTCTTGGCGCGAAGCTGGCATCAAGCTGCGCCAGTTCCACGCGGGTGTTGACGCCCAGCACTTCGTGGGAATCCTCGGCCGGCAACGCCATGACTTTCTCTTCGGGATTGCGCAGGAGTCTGCCATGTCGGTCAGATAATACTCATGATGAGCGTTGTCGGTGCCAAGCTCGTCGATATGCGCGTACAGCGGCTCCGTGGCAAAGGCATAGATGCCGGAATTGATTTCGCGACGCTCAGCCTCCTTTCCGCGCAAGTACTTCTGCTCGACGATTCGCTCAATCTGGTCGGTCTGCTTCCTTTGCCCGGCTTGCGGAAGACGCGGCCGTAGCCGGTGGGATCGTCAGGCTCGACCGTCAGCACGGTCATCGCAGCATGGTTGGCGAGGTGTGAAAGTCGCGCAACCGCGCGATGGTCTGCGGCGCGAATGAGGGGAACATCGCCGGAGAGCACCAGCACATGCTGAAAGCGCGGAGCGCGGCGCGGGCTTGCATCATGGCGTGTCCGGTGCCGCGCTGTTCGCTTTGCAGCACAAAGGCGATGCCGGTATCTTCGAGAGCAGCCCGCACTTTTTCAGCTTCGTGCCCAATGATGGCAAAGATGTTCTCTGCGGGCACAACCTGCATTGCGGCCGCGACGACGTGCGCCAGCAAAGGCTTGCCGGCAATTTCGTGCAGCACTTTGGGATGGCGCGACTTCAGGCGCGTGCCTTTTCCGGCAGCAAGGATGGCGATCGCGAAAGTAGAGCGCTTGTTCTTGGCGGGATTTGTGGAGGCTGTTTTCGGCATTTGCGTCAGGACCAGACAAACCATTTCACCACAGAGACGCAGAGAGCACAGAGAATTAATTTCAGGTCATTTCCTGCTCTCATTGATCTCCGTGATGCGAAGCTGTTTGCGAAGGTGGAAGGCTCGCACTACAGAATCTACGGAGTTTGATTCTTGAATTCTCCGTGCCTCTGTGGTGAATTACTGCTTCACTTGCAGCGCAGCGACGGGCGAGTCGCGCAATTCCATCCTAAGCCGCAGCAGGTCCTGTGCGACACGGTGGGTGTCGTGGCGAGCGATGAGGCCTTCAACAGGATGTTCCTCTTCCATCAAGTATTCGCCCAGCACCGGCTTCACCCCGAGCGCTTCAATCTGCTCGACATCGGCTTCAATCTGCGACTGCCTTTTTTCGGCATACTTGGCTGCCAACTCCGCCGACGCCGGCGTGCGATTCACCAGAGCATAGTCGAAGAACTCATGGCGCGCGTGTTTGTAGAGAGCCCGAATGTGATCCGATGCGGTCAGGTCCAGGCTTTCATTGGCCTGGGTCATCAGGTTACAGACGAACACTTTCACCGCCGGCGAGTCGGCGATTGCCTGGGCCACATTGTGTACCAGCAGATTTGGGACCAGGCTGGTGAACAGCGAACCGGGCCCAATGGTAATAAGGTCGGCGCTCTCAATAGCCTCCATCGCCCTGGGCAACGGCTCGGCGTCGTCCGGTGTCATGCGAAGCTCAACGATGCGGCGATCGCTGGCCGTAATGTTGGTTTCGCCGCAGACCACGGAACCGTCGTCCATGATGGCGTAGAGCTGTGCATTGCTGGTGGTGGCAGGATAAATGTGGCCGCGCGTGGCCAGAATCGTGGAGGACTGCTCGATCGCCTGGTTGAAGTCGCCACTGATGGCAGTCATGGCCGACAGAAACAAGTTGCCAAAACTGTGCCCGCCCACGCCTTCCCCAGAGGGGAAGCGATAGCGGAAGAGCCGGGAGAGCAGTGCTTCCTCTTCCGAAAGCGCGACGATGCAATTGCGCACGTCGCCTGGCGCAGGGAGATTTAACTCCTTGCGGAGTCGTCCGCTGGAGCCGCCGTCGTCGCTGACGGTGACGATTGCCGACAAATCGGAAATGCGAGGAATATATTCCGGATCAGGGTCTTCCGCCGAAGAGCTAACGTAATGCTTTAAGCCGCGGAGCAGGGTCGACAGGCCAGTGCCGCCGCCCATCGCGACAACTTTGATGGGACGTACATCGGCGGAATTTGCGTGACTCGGCATGCTCGGCTCGAATTGCAAAATCTAATAGCGCCACTTATCCGGTTCGGCTGCGGCTTCGGCGCTGGTGTCAGGATAGAGCAGTTCAGTGAATCTTGGGTCGTCGGCCAGGTTCTTAAAGTCGGAGTCATTGCGCGCCTGATAACGGTTTGCCGGATTGAGCCGAATGGACTCGCCGAGATTGCTAAGGGCCTCGGGGAAGTGGCCAGTGAGGCAATTCAGGGCAGCCATACCGTACCAGATAAAATCCAGCTTGGGAGAATTCCTGGTCAGCAGATCGAAGTTCTCGCGTGCGGTCACATAGTCGCCCAGGTTCATCAGCGACACCGCATAGTCATACTGTTCTTCGGCTGTCTTGAAGGTGTTGGAAGTGCGGGTCATCTGCTGGTTGCAGCTGTGCAGGTGGACCGACGCCCGGTCAGCGAGTTCGGGACTTGGCCCGGCGACAACTTTCTCAAAATGACTTTTGGCTTTGTCATATTTGTGGCCCTGCATGGCCTTCAGGCCAGCCTCATAGTTTTGCACAGACTGTGAAAAACGCGGGTCCTCCGAGACTTTCATGGGTCTGGCACCTCGACCTGACGCTTCGAAGCCTGCGGCGGAGTTGGGCAAGCTCTTTGCCTTAATGCTCTTGGGAGAGCTTCCTTTGACGCTTTCTGTAGCTTTCTTCTTCATCCGATAAGCTGCCCTAAGATCATTGCGACAGAGAACTGCTACGGGCTGTGGAAAACCCCAAAATCTCGTGTAGGAGGTTGCGCTGAGTTATAACCGGAACGCGGGAGCTTCGTCAACCCACCTTTGTGAGCAGGACCGGTGGGCCCTGCTAATCAGCCTTGGCCGCCGATTCCAGGTCGACCGCCTTCCAGTCTCCTCTTATGATGCCGGCCCGGATTTGGGTTGGAGTTTTCTTGAGCCTGGTTTGCTCATAAGCGTAGAAAACTTCTTTCATGCAAAGCCCACAGTACGCCCCGTGCGTGCTCTCGAAGCAACTGTGCAGGCTGTTGTGCCCCATCCGGTCGCAGTAACAGTAGCACGGCATCTGGTAAATCACGTTGGGGATCTTGGCCGCCAACTCATAAGCGCGGACCTGGTAAGGATACTGGAAGGATTCGCCCCGCCACTGGTCCTTGGGAAGAATAGGCAGGGCATCGCCAGGCTTCAACGGCCCATGGTTGTACGCAGGTACGTGGTCGCCCTGGGCCGCGCAAACCGCAGCCAGCAGCGTGATCAACAACAGCAGTGCAGATTTCTTCATGGAGGAAAAACCCTTGCGATGCATTGTATCGGAGAAAGGGCGACGCCGCACAACGGGCGCGGGAAGCGGTTGCCTGACGTGTTTGCCGGCGATGCCCAATTCGCTTTCTTGGCCGTTCGCTGAGTAGCGCGGGTTCTCCTTGACCCCCAAAGACCAGGGGCGCATAATTGCGCCGCGTTTGACTTGGAGAATCGTGTAGACTCCGGTTCTTGACTAGCAGCGCTCAATAGAAGTGGTCTTGAGATTTTCCGGCCGGTGGAGCATGCGGTCGTTGGTCAGGAGGCATGGCTATGACGGAAGAGATACGTAAGCGAATTGGCGACTACGAAATCGTTCGTGAGTTGGGTCACGGCGGAATGGGTCAGGTTTATCTGGTGCGCAACGTGATCTCGGACCGGGTTGAAGCCATGAAGGTCCTGCTTCCCGACCTCGCGCAGCAAGGGGACCTGGCGAATCGCTTCATGCGCGAGATCAAGGTATTGGCCAGCCTGGAGCATCCCAACATCGCCCAGCTCAGGACCGCGTTCACGGCTGACAATCAGTTGGTGATGATCATGGAGTATGTGGAGGGCGATACCCTGGCCCATCGTCTGGAGCGGGGAGCGTTTTCCACCCCGGATGCCTTGAATTACATGGGACAGGTGCTGACCGCTCTGAGTTATGCCCACGGAAAGGGCGTCATTCATCGCGACATCAAGCCCGCCAATATGATGCTGACACCGCAGGGCGTGGTAAAGCTGATGGACTTCGGCATTGCGCGTTCCACCCAGGACCTGGGCATGACGGTTACTGGCACGACCATGGGTTCGGTGTGCTACATGTCTCCTGAGCAAGTGAAGGCGGAGCCCATCGATGCGCGCTCAGATTTGTATTCGGCCGGCGTCTCGCTCTACGAAATGGTAACGGGACGCGCCATGTTCAGTGCGACCAGCAGTTTTTCCATCATGGAAGCGCATGTCAAGGAGACACCGCATCCACCAATTGAGTTGCAGCCCAACCTTCCCAAGGCGCTGAACGACATCATCGTGATGGCGGTGGCCAAAGATCCGGCACAACGCTTCCAGACCGCCGACGCGTTTCGCAATGCGTTGTCGCAGGTGGGCGTCGCCGCAGCGCCGGCGGCGGCAGTGGCAGTGCCTCAACAAGCACCGGTTGCCGCTCCGCCGGCACAGCAACCACCGGCAACGCCGCCGCTGATTCCGGCCGGCACACCTGCATCACAGCAGGAGGGTTGCGCGGTATTGCAGCCGCGGCCTGCCGAGCCCGCCCGGCGACACATCGGCTGGATACTGGCTGCTGCCATCGTGATTCTTGTGGCGGTGTTCGGAGGCACACAGGTGTATCGCTCGCATACACAGAGCGCTTCCGCAGTGCCGGCGGTCGAGTCGGACGGTGGCGCCGCGAGCGCCACATCGAATCTAGCTCCGGCGTCCGCCGCGCCCGCCAATCAGACTGAAGCTGCTGCCGCGGCTCCCGCCCCACCAGTCACCGCTCCAGCCAATTCGCCAAGGCATAGTGCGAGTCAGGATGCGAACTCGGCGCAAGGAGCAGCGCCGTCGGGACCTTCGGCGGAAGAGATTGCCGCGCAGAAGAAGCTGCTCGACGATATGGAGACGGAGGTTGACCACCTGGACAGCCGGGCAGCCGCGGTGGAGAGCAGCCTGGGTGCGCTGGAGCAACAGATGCAACAGAGCGGCCTGGGTTTGCGCGGCGACGTCGTGGCTTCGCGCGCCAACCTGCGCACCGACCTGGCCAAGGCCAAGCAGGCGCTGGAGGTGTCAGATACCGACCGGGCCCGGAAGTATCTGGACCAGGCCAATCACGAAGTTGAGAAGCTGGAGGCATTTCTCGGCCGGCGGTAGGCAAAGCGGCGCTGAACTTACCGCACGCAAACGAAACTATAATGGGTAGAGATCGTCTAATGGATATGGCTTCCCACTCCGGGCAAGAGAATTCAGCCGAACTGCTTCCTCCCAGTCAGAATGGTTTGACGGAAAGCGCGGCGACCGCTTCGGTGCAACCCCCGAAACGGGCTGTCTCGGGCTGGCTGCGAGACGTCGTCATCTCGCTGGCGGTTTCGGCATTCTTCATTATCTTTCTCTATCAGCCGGTGAAGGTGGAAGGCACCAGCATGATGCCGACGCTGCAAGACCAGGAGCGCGTGTTCATCAACAAGTTTGTTTATAAGCTGGAGCCCATCGAGCGCGGCGATGTGATTGTGTTCCGCTATCCCCGCGATCCCGCCAAGAGCTACATCAAGCGCGTTATCGCCGTGGCCGGCGACAGCGTCCGCATCGAAGCGGGGGTTGTGTTCGTGAATGGTCACCGCCTCTCCGAGCAGTACCTGCCACGGATGTACGAAGACGTTCGCTCCTATCCCGACACGGTAGTGCCGCCGCATTGCTACTTCGTTCTGGGCGACCACCGCAACCTATCCAACGACAGTCGCGATTTTGGTTCCGTGGATGAAAGCTTCATCTATGGGAAAGCGGTGTTCGGCTATTGGCCGTTCGCCAGGCTGGGCACGCTGCGATAGTTGCGGGCAGGGCAGTGCATTCGCTTCTAGCTCTTGGCTCTTGGCTAATGCGGAGTGAATTGCGGAGTATCTCCTTCGTTTCATCCCCCCGCATTTTGGTTGCCTGGAAAAAAACACTAAAAAATAAATTATTGCAGGTGACCGTCGCGGCCAAAACCGCAACTAATTTCCTATAACTCGGTTTCTGAGGATAGCAGTAGGGTGAAATTCAAAATTTGCAGGTTCGACGATGCCTATGCCGTCGAAATTCAGACGCCTGGCCGGGCGATGAAAGATAACGAAAGGAAAACATGGCTGCGTTTCGATTTAGTCGGTTATTGACGGTAGCTCTCGTCCTGGTCGCGGTATCGATGTCGCTGAGCGCGCAACTCATTGTTTCGGTCGGCATTGCACCGCCTCCGTTACCTGTTTACACACAACCGCTGTGCCCCGGTGCTGGCTACATCTGGACTCCGGGCTATTGGGCCTATGGTCCCGATGGATACTTCTGGGTGCCTGGAACCTGGGTAGTTGCGCCCACGGTGGGTTTCCTGTGGACACCCGGTTACTGGGGATGGGGCGGATCCGCCTTCGTCTGGAATGCCGGCTATTGGGGACCGACGGTCGGTTTCTATGGCGGCGTTAACTACGGCTTCGGATACACCGGCGCCGGTTACTACGGTGGACAATGGCGCAACGGGGCCTTCTACTACAACCGCTCGGTCAACAATGTAAACGTCACCAACATTCACAACACCTACAACACAACGGTTGTGAACAACGTTACCGTCAACCGAGTCAGCTATAACGGTGGAACCGGCGGAATCACCGCGCGGCCTACGGCACAACAGGAAGCGGCGGCCCATGAGCGGCACATTGCCGCCACCAGCGCGCAGACTCAGCACCAGGAGGCTGCCAGCCGGGACCGCACCCTGTTAGCTTCGGAGAACCATGGCCGTCCGCCCATCGCGGCGACCGCCAAGCCTGGCGCATTCAAGGGAGCCGGCGTTGTGGCGGCGAAGAATGCCCCTGTGAATGTTCCGGCAACGCGTCCGGTGGCGGCGAACAACGCGGCGCGGCCGAATGCCAATACCGCGCGACCGGCTACAGCGAACAACGCGGCGCGCCCCAACACTGTTCCGCGGCCGCCAGAGGGACAGACGACGCCGCATCCAAGTACCGCAACTGCTCCGCGTCCGCCCGCCGAGCGAACCCCGCTGCGTCCAAGCACGGCTGAGACGTCGCATCCGCCGGCGCAGCACAACGTGCCGCGTCCGAACACGGCTGAGACATCGCATCCGCCGGCGCAGCAACCCGCACCGCATCCGGCTCCCGCGGAACCGCCCAAACAGGCGACGCGACCTCCAGTGCAGAGCCAGCCTGCTCAGCACGCCAGCAAGCCGCCGGAGGAACGCAGCGCTGTGACGCCGCACGAAACCGCCCCGCGCCCGCCGGCGGAACACGCTGTCGCGCCTGCACGCCCGCCAGCTGAGCACGCCGCTCCGCCACCGGAACGCAGCGAGCCCAAGAGCGAGCCTAAGAAAGAGGAGCCTCGGTAAGACTGTCCGCACTACCCTCGGGGAAGTGCGTGACCGGCCCACTCAAGCCAGGGGGGCTTGGGTGGGTCGTTTCTTTCTTTGGGGTGGGCGCCGCAACTCAGCACGGCCAATTACGAACGGCGCTGAGCTAAGGCGCAACCGAGCGAACGTTTAGGGCGCGATTTGGAACACAACGCCCAAGCCTTTCGTGCCCCCAATGGACGCGGTCCCATAAAGATTGCCGCTGGAATCAAACGCCAGGGCGCACAAGGGACTACCTCCGTCGTGTCCGCCAGTGAAATCGTGCAACGAGGTATAGGTCCAGCCGCTGCTTGATGGCGTCAACTTAAAGACCGATCCGAACCCGTACCGTCCGTCGCCCAGGGTGGTGCCGTACAGATTTCCGGAAGCGTCCATCAGTAGCTTGTCGTAGGGGCCAAGATCAATCCCGCCGCTCAGGCCGTAAAGGAAGTCATACGACCAACCGCCATGCGAGGCAGCCATCTCAAACACGGTGCCGCCTCCGCCTAAACTATGGACCGTGCTCCCGTAGAGATTGCCGGCGGGATCGAGGATGAATCCGCCTTGCGGAGTCGCTCCGTCGTTGCCTTGGAAGCTGAAGCCGTGGATGGTGCTTTCCGTCCAACCCGAACCCGACGGCGTCAGCTTGTAGAGCGCGCCGTAGCCATAGGGGCCGTTCTCTCCGAACATTCCGTAAAGGTTACCGGATTGGTCGAAAACTACACCGCCCCAGGCGTAGGCTCCATCGCCATTGCCTTGTGCCTGATAGAGAATGTTTTCCGTCCAACCGCCGCTGGAACGGGTCAGGCTATAGATTAGCCCTAAGCCGGCGGAGCCTCCATCGACGGTCGCGCCATAAATGTTCCCGGCCTGGTCGAAGGCGAGTTCACCTTGGGGATACGATCCATCACTGTCCGAGAAACGATAGAGGGTGGTCGAACTCCAATCGAAGATGACGGAGGATGGAGCTTGCGAAGGCGGCCTGACGCTGTAGACGGTGCCACAACCGTGGTAGTCGTTGGACTGAATGCAGGGGCCCCCGCCGCCGGCCAAGGTGGAGCCGTAAAGAATGCCGTCGGGCCCGACGACTAGCCGTGCCAGCGGCCCAGCGCCGTCCTCGCCTCCGGCGAAGCTGTAGATCGGGCTGAGGGTCCAGCCTCCGCCATTGTTGTTGAGCGAAAAGACGACTCCGAAGTGGCCGGCTCCACCGCCGAAGGCGGTCCCGTAAATGTTGTCATAGGCGTCGATCGTTAAACCGGTGGAGGGCGTAGCACCGTCCTGCTCGCCTGTGAAATTGTGGATCACGGTGAAGGTTTGGCCGAGCGCGGTTTGCGCCATGCCGAAAATAATTGCGATGAGTGCGAGAGCCACGAGTGAGGCAGAGCCTGCGTACCTCGTCAGACTGCCACGACTGGAGATCCTGTCCTGCGTTTCTTTACGATTCGATATCACAAGGTTTCCTTTTCTCGACCAGAGAATGCAAAAGCTTGCTCCCTTCGTCGGCGCCCTTCCACAAACAGTCATCAGACTGTGACGCGCAGAACCGCACGAACACTTTCTCAACCAGAACCCTATTGCGCGTGCTTTTATGTATCGAAATTACGAACCTGCAAACGGAAGATCGGAGTTTCGCGATGGCCCGATCATTGACAAATGCAATTCATCCACAGTTACGAGCGTCTCCCGCCGAACCGTGCGGACACACTTCACGCCAGAAACAAGTTCTAACTTGAGCGGATCACGCAACAAGGACTCGGTGTGGCCCTCGGTGCAGCGTGACTAGAACGGAGAGACGCAACGTAGCTCGACAGCAGGCCAGTTTCCGAACCGATGAACTAACTGAAGCGCATTGATTCTCTACGACGAGTGGAATTCGGTCAAGAGGTTTGTATGGCATTGGGACTATGGATAGCAAATATTTCTTGCTTGTTCAAATAGCAACATCACCAAAGTTTATGGATGCTGGTTCTTTCCGGCGGCAGCTATCAGATAAAAGTCGAGGTGCTGCAGCCGAAAGCCGCCAAACTGGATGACTTTACGCCCGGGCACACGATATTCCAGTTCAGCTTTGGTTCCACTGGCAGCCACGACGATGTGATCGCCGGCAGGAATTTCATTGCGCTCGTAACTGGCCACGGGATGATTGCGGTAAAAGGCCAGGCCGTATTCGACGGCTGGCGGGACATCGTAAACTGCGATGTCGGGAATGCGTCCAATTTCGGTTTGCTGAAGCGAGGCTTGCACCAGACGTTCCGATAGCAGGAAGTTGATCATGGGCGCGGTGCCGCGCAGTGTAAGCGAGAAGGCGATGATCACCGGCACCAGAGTAGCGAAACGAAGAATGCGATAACCCTGGTTTTGCAGGGTGAACCACAGCATGATAATCGTCGCGATGGCCAGCGCCGCAGCCACGATGAACACACTCCGTGGCACAGGTAGCTTCAAGAGCTTCCAGGAAACGATAAACGAGGCCACGAGCATCGCCGCTGCCAGCAGCGCGTGCAGGAGGACCATCCACATCGCAGGCTTCGCGGCATCCTGTTCGCGGCGAAAGATGAAATCGGCGAGCAGGATTGCGCCCGCCGGAATCGCAGGCAGAATGTATCCCGGCAACTTGGATTGCGAGAGCGAGAAGAACACGATGGGTAATAAGAACCAAAGCGTCAGGAAGGTGCGCAAGTCTTCCTGTCCGGCCGGTTGTTGCACGGAGAAGCGCCAGTCGCGGATCGCGTCGACGACGGCAGCCACGACGAAGACGGTCCACGGCACCAGAGCCAACAGCGCTATGGGCAGGTAAAACCAAAACGGTTCGGGATGGTGATACAGGTTGCTGGTGAAGCGTTCCAGGTTGTGCTGCAGAAAGAAGACGCGAAAGAACTGAGGGTTCGCGCGCTGTACGGCGATGAACCACGGAGCGGTAACCGCGAGGTAGAGCGCGATGCCGATTGGCCATAGGGTGCGCCGGAGCAAGCGCCAATCGCGGCGCAGTGCGGCGAAGGCGACGATGATCATTCCAGACAGAAAAACCGCTACCGGTCCTTTGGCTAATGTAGCCAGCGCGCTGAAGAAATAAAATCCCAGCAGCCAGTTGCGGCGGCCGCTTAAATACCAGCCGTACCAGCAGAGCATGGCTGCGGTGAACATTACGGTCAGCGGCATGTCGGTGGAAGCGCTGCGTCCGAAGCCGATGATGAGGGCGGCAGATGCGGTGATAAGGGCCGCATCAAGCTGCATGCCGCGGCGGAAGCGGCGCGCCCAAACGTAAATGAAGACGATCAGAAGGATAGAGAGAAATGCCGACGGCAGGCGCGCCGCGACATCGCTGACTTCGCCGGCGCCTTTGTAGGCGATCATCGCGCACCAGTAATAGAGTGGTGGCTTCTCCAGCCAGGGATGTCCGTAGAGCACGGGCGTGACCCAGTCGTGACGGGCCAGCATCTCGCGCGCCACCTGCGCATAACGCGGTTCGTCAACGCCGACCAGCCCGACAAGCTGTAGCCCGAGAATGAAAAGGAAAATAGAGAAGGTGAAGAGAGCAAGCGCATCGGTGGAGCGGCGGGTGCGGTCGCTGAGGTTGGGAGTGGGAGTAGGTTTCAAGGTTTAGTGTTCCGTCGTCTGCCCGAAAAAGCAGATCCCTCGCCGACTGACGTCGGCTCGTGATGACAAACATGGATTACGCACAATGGCGCAGTTGAAGCAGCATCCCTTCAAAGCACTATTGCACGTTGGCATCGTAGCCGCGAATGCGGAGTTGCGATACCACGCGCTCGGTGGCAACCGACAGCGGGCCATCGACTGCGCAACCGCTAGCGCATTCGTGTCCACCTCCGCCCAAGGCTGCCGCGACGGCGGCGACGTTGACCATTCCTTTACTGCGCAGGCTCACGCGGAAGCGGCCGTCGGGCTCCTCGCGGAAGAATAGCGCTACTTCAATACCCTGAATCGCGAGAGCGTAGTTGACCAGGCCTTCGCAATCCTCGTCGCTGGCTCCGCAGCGCTCCATGGTGGCGCGATCGACCCGCATCCAGGCCAGAGTGCCATCGCGGTGCAGACTGCTCAGCGCCGCGCCCAGCAAGCGCATCTTCGATATGTGAGTAGAAAAGTAAACGTTATGAGCGATGCGCACCGGATCGGCGCCGCAGCGCACCAGCTCCTGTGCCAGCGAAAATGTGCGCTCACTGGTGCCGTGGAAGCAGAACGAGCCGGTGTCGGTCAGCACCGCCGTGTACAGGCAGGTCGCGACTTCCGGCGAGATTTTGACGCCGGCTTCGCGTGCCAGACGAAAGATCATCTCCGCCGTTGCGCAGGCGTCAGGATCGATCCAGTTCACGTCGGCAAAGGGGTGCGCGGTGGCGTGGTGGTCGATGTTGATGAGGTAGTGCTGCTCCAGGCCGGTGAGCTTGGTGCGCGCTACGCTATCGCATTCCAGAATGATGACGGCCTCGGCGTCGGGCGCCTGATCGGTGTTGTGCAGCACGGATTCGCTGAAGGGAAGCGGACTGTAGATGCCGGGTACGCCGTCGCTGAGCACCACGCTTGCCTGCTTGCCCATGCTGCGCAGAATCTGGGCACAGGCCAGCGTCGATCCCACCGCATCGCCATCCGGACGGGCGTGGGAGGTGAGGATGAACCTCTGTCTGCGACCGATCTCGTTGAGGACTTCGTTCAGCATAGGGGCCCGAGTTCAATCCCGATTCCAGAAATTCGGCCTATCTGGCCAATAGGCAGTGTTTTCGCGTTTCAATTTTCGGTTCAGCCAAACAGAGGCCACACAAACGATTATCGCTGTTGCGAACAGCACTATCTGAAGCTTTGTCCGCAGTGGCATCATCAGAGCTGCAAGCCCGGCGGCTCCTGCCACAACTTCCGTAATCTTCAGAACAATACGTCTCGCCATCAGCCTGCGATTGCAAGGTTGTACTGCCTACCGCTTCCTTTTCTGAATTCGGTGCAACAGCTCCTCGATCCGCCCGCCGTACTGCTCGGAACGGTCCAGCTCAAAAAAGATTTCCGGAGCTTGCCGCAGTCCCAAGCGTCGTGTCAGCTCGTGACGGATGTAGCCGCGGGCGGCGTTCAAGCCCTCAATGCTTTGCCGCGCCTCATCCTCACTGCCGGCAGCGACGACAAGCGCGCGCGCCGTCTTGCCGCCGGGAATCAAATGCAACTCGCTGACGCTGACCAGGCCAATGCGCGGATCGCCCAGTTCGCCTTCGACCAGTGCGACGATTTCCTCCCGCAACGCCTCTTCCATGCGTTCGCGATGATATTTCTGTCCCCGGTTTTCCATAGTTGCGGCACTTAGCACTTGTTGTTAGGCAGTTGCACGTAACGGTTTGACTAAATGCCAACTGCTGAATGCTCGTGCTCTCAGTCTTTCATCTGCCCCAAAACCACAAGGGGAACGTTAGAGCATACGCCAGTTGCTCAGCTTTGCGGTGATAACTATGGCGATTCCCCAATTAGATGATCGCCGAATTCCGTTTCCGAGAGGAAGTCCAGAAAGGAATCCGTGACCTCGCCGCCGCTGTTGTTGGCTACTCGCGTGGCATGGCGCTCGACGTTGTGCATCAGGCCCTCGAGATACTCGCGCGATGTGGAGATGCTGACCACGCCGAGAGTCGCACGCTGCCAGGCGTCGCTCGGGTCAAGCTCGGCAACCGCAACGTTGAAATGATTGCGCAACCCGTCCTTGACGCTGCGGATGACTTGCCGCTTGTCCTTGAGGGAGTGCGCGCCCTCGATGCGAATCTCGAGCATGAGATACGCGATCATTGTTGATCCCGGCGAAAACTCATTCACCACGGAGGCACAGAGGTATTTCTATCCAAGAATCCTTCATGAGGGTCTTGCGAAACATCCCGGATACCCTCTCCTCTCAGCGGAGGATTCAGTTCCGGGGCATTGGAGGTTGTGTGCCGCCGCTCCGCGGCTCTACCATTTATCGCAACATGATCCGCGGGCTTACGCCCACGGCTAACCCAAATGTCGCCGCCTTGCGCGGCTTCCGACTAAACAGGCCGCTGAAAGGTCGGAACAGCAGGTCCCTCGTCGGGCTGAAGCCCTCCTCGGGATGACGAAATAACAGGCTTATCGGCACGACTGAAGTCGTGCCCTGTTACAAAGCTTCTGACGCAAAGCTTACGCTGCGTTTATCCGCTCGACGCGAGTTCACCAGCCCCTAATCACCAGCCCCTAACCCCGCGTCCCTAATCACTGACCGCGGGCCGCTGGTCTTACACGAAGGCTTCAGCGGCGACGCGCTCGGTCACGAAGACCTCGATCACGTCCCCGACTTTAATGTCGCCGTAGTTGGCGATCGAGATACCGCATTCCATGCCGGTGCGAACTTCGCTGACATCTTCTTTGAAGCGCCGCACCGATCCGACCTTGCCTTTGAAAACCACGACGTTATCGCGCAGCAACCGCACTTCGGCGTCGCGTTTGACCACGCCGTCAATGACATAGCAGCCGGCGATCACGCCCACCTTGGGAACACGGAAGGTATCGCGAACCTCGGCGCGTCCCAGATAGGTTTCCTTGACGATCGGCTCAAGCAGGCCAGTCATGGCGCGCTTGATCTCGTCCTGGAGCTCGTAAATGATGGAGTGGAGGCGGATGTCGACCTTTTCCTGCTCGGCCAGTTCCTGTGCTTTGCGCTCCGGCCGCACGTTGAAGCCGATGATGACGGCATTCGACGCCGAGGCCAGCAGCACATCGCTTTCGGTGATGGCGCCAACGCTGGCGCGCATGATGTTGATTTTCACGCGCTCGTTCGACAGCTTGCCGAGCACATCGCTGAGCACTTCGATGGAGCCGCCAACGTCGCCCTTGAGGATGACGAACAGTTCCTTCTGGCCCGCCGTCTTTAACTGCTCGGCCAGGCCTTCGAGCGAGACGCGCGAGCTCTTGGCCAGCGCGGCTTCACGCGCTTTGGCCTCGCGATACTCGGAGATACCGCGCGCCTTCTCGCGATCAGCCACGGCAACCAGTTGATCGCCGGCTTGCGGCAATCCTTCCAGTCCGAGAATTTCGACCGGAGTAGCCGGGCCGGCAGATTCCAGCGCGACGCCGCGATCGTTGAACATAGCGCGGACCTTGCCGAAGACGTTGCCTACGACAAAGTTGTCGCTGTTGTGCAGCGTACCGTTCTGCACCAGCACGGTTGCCACCGGACCGCGGCCGCGGTCGAGCTTGGCTTCCAGCACAGTGCCGCTGGCCAGACGATCGGGCACGGCCTTCAGGTCTTGCAGATCGGCAACCAGGCAGATCATTTCCATCAGCAGGTTGAGATTGGTTTTCTGCTTTGCGGAGACGTCTACGAATACGGTGCTGCCGCCCCAATCTTCCGGCATCAGGCCGCGATCGGCGAGTTGCTTCTTCACGCGTTCGGGCAAGGCGTCAGGCTTGTCGATTTTGTTGACGGCAACGATGATCGGCACGGCGGCTGCCTTGGCGTGATCGATGGCTTCCAGCGTCTGCGGCATAACGCCGTCATCGGCTGCGACCACCAGCACCACAATATCCGTCACCTTGGATCCGCGAGCACGCATGCGGGTAAAAGCTTCGTGACCCGGGGTGTCGAGGAAGACGATTTCACGGCCGAAGGCGGGCGAGTTGGGATCGGTGATGGCAACTTTATAAGCGCCGATGTGCTGGGTGATGCCGCCGGCTTCGCCACCGGCGACGTTGGTGGAGCGAATGGCATCGAGCAGGCTGGTCTTGCCGTGATCGACGTGACCCATGATGGTGACTACCGGAGGACGGGTCACAGCTTGCGCGCCGTCTTCGCCAGCGCCTTCGGTGGGCGCTTCGTCCTTGGCCAACTGCTGTTCGAAGGTGATGACCGAAGTTTCAGCGCCGAAGTGGCGAGCCATGTCGGTGGCAAGATCGGAATCGAGCGTCTGGTTGACGGTGGCGAATACGCCGCGCGCCAGCAAGCGAGCAATGAGGTCCTTAGCGCGAATGCCCAGCTTCTCAGCCAGGTCTTTCACGCTGACGCCTTCAGGAATGGTGATGGCCCGCGTGATCGGCAGCGGCTCAGTTGAAAGCGAGAGCCGCGGTGGCGGAACGAAGCCCTTCATCGGGCCTTCCTTCACCCCACGCGGAATGTAACGCTGTCCGGGACGCGCCGGACGTCCCATGGGACGGCCGGTGGGCGGCGGCGGAGCTCCAACCCCAGGACCGCCGGCAAATCCAGGACGAGCACCCGGCGGACCAGAACGTGTAGGATGCGGGCCGCGACGCTCGCCTGGCCGCATTGGCGGACGAGTGCCGGGAGCGCCGGTAGGCGGCATTCCGGGACGCGGGCGCTGGAAGATGGGCTTGCCACGCTCGGGCATGACGGGGCGCGGCGGTGCGGTTGTTGCCGCACGAACCGGCGCCAGATAAACGGGGCGCGGTCCGGTCTGCGGGACAATCAGCCGACGGGCGGCTGCCGGGGGCTGTGCCGGACGTACGCCAGGTTGCCCGGGCGGGGTCGCGGGAGCAGCGGGACGCGCTTGACTGGCAGGCGCGGCGGGGGCCGATTCAACTTCGACGACGATTTCGGGGACGAGGGTTTGGGATGCAACGGCAGTCCCGGGTTCATCCAGGACGGCTACGTGGTCTTCGATGGTTGCCTCGATTGGCTTGGCAGCTTCAGAAACGGGGGACGGATGGGCCGATGGCGCGGCTGGAGGCGCTGGCGGCTTAGGCCGCACAATGACTGCGGCTGGCGGACGGGCCACCGACTGTGGCGTGATGAAACGCGGCGCGGGCTTCGCCTCGGCCGGCGCTGCCGGCTGCGTGCTGGCGGTTGCCGCAAGCGGCGGTGCGGGCTTTGGGGGAACAGCCGACGGCGGAGTGACAGCCGACCGCGAGGCAGCAGCCGGGCTGGGCGGCGCGACGGGACGCGGCGGCGCAGCAGGCTGGGCGGCCCGTTGCGTGATGGCCTTCAGAACATCGCCTGGCTTGGAGATGTGCGAAAGATCGATCTTCGGCTTAAACTCGTCGGCTGCCGGCGCAACCCGCGAGCTGCGGCCGGCGCTGGGCTCATGCTCCTGATAATACTTCTTGACGAGCTCCGCCTGGTCCACTTCGATGGAACTGGAGTGCGTCTTCTTCTCGGTTACGCCGACCTTGAGCAGAACGTCGAGGATTTCCTTGCTCTTGACCTCGAGTTCTCTGGCCAGATCGTTGATGCGAATCTTGTGTTGCATGCCGCCCTGTTTCCTCCGTTATGTCCCGTACGCTTTACGCCTGCATAGCATCCTCACGGTGTGGATTGATTGCGCTGTCGCGGGCTAAAAGCCCGCACGACAAAATATAAAGAGCTGTTACGGCACAGCTAAAGCTATGCCCCTTCAAAACCAACTTTAGCGTTTTTCGCCGGGCTCTTCTTCGTCGGGAACGTTTTCGTTCTCGGTCTCTGGCCGCTCGCGGATAATCCGCTCACGCTCGTCCGCGAGAGGAGCATTCTCGATGCCGTCCACTACTTCAGCTTCGTAGTATTGACCGGATTCAGCGAGCTCTTCGACGCTCTCCGAATCAGCTTCCGGCTCTTCGGTTAAACCTTGCTCGTCGCCAGACTGGCCGGCCGAGTCGGGTCCGAGGTCATCGCCTGCGCCTTCGGCTTCAGCCGCGACCAGCGAAGCTTCTTCTTCGGCTAGCGACGCCTCTTCCGCTTCTTCAGCAGCTTCGAGTTCCTTAGGCGTTTCCTCGGCTTCGCCTGTGGCCCCCGTTGACGTTTCTTTGCTCGCGACAGCTGCTTCGCCGGCTGACAGCGTCTCTTCGGTGGCTGCGGAGACAGCCTCGCCTTCCGCGAGGACGCCTTCTTCTGCGCCTTCGGTTGCGACTTCGCCTTCAGCCAGCGCGCCTTCCTCGACGCCGGCTTCAGCAGCGTCCAGGCTGGCAAAATAGTTATTGACCGCGATACTGATTTTCTCTACGGTCTTGGGGCCGATGCCAGGCACTTCTTCCAACTGCTCGGGGGTCATGTCGGCAACCATTTCGACGGTGGTGATGCCCGCCGCGACGAGCTTCTCGATGATGCCGGGCTCGAGATCGGGCACCGACTCCAGCGGCGTGGCCTGCGGGGTCATCATGCCGCGCATCTGCTCTTCCACTTCCTGCCGCTTTTCTTCTTCGCTCTTGATATCGATCTTCCAGCCCAACAGCTTGGCGGCCAGGCGAACGTTCTGTCCCTTCTTGCCAATGGCCAGCGACAACTGGCTGTCGTCGACGATCACTTCCAGGTGCTTCTCGTGGCCTTCGAGCACGGTGACGCGGCTGACCTTGGCGGGCTGCAACGCCTTCTCGGCGAAAGTCACCGGGTCTTCGTGATATTCGATGATGTCGATTTTTTCGCCGCGCAATTCGCGGATGATGGACTGCACGCGCATGCCCTTCATGCCAACACACGCGCCCACGGGATCGACGTCCTTGTCCTTGGACATGACCGCGATCTTGGTGCGCTCACCGGCTTCGCGCGCAATGGCGCGGATGACGACGGTGTTGTCGTAGATTTCCGGCACTTCGGTCTGGAAGAGATGCGAGACCAGCTCGGGCGCGGCGCGAGAGACCACGACCTGCGGGCCTTTCGATGCTTTCTCCACGCGCACGATCATGACGCGGGCACGCTCGCCGGGAGCGAACGACTCCAGGCGCGACTGCTCCTTGCGCGGCATGCGGCCTTCAGCTTTGCCGAGGTCGACGATGACGTCCTGGCCTTCGGTGCGCTTAATGGTGGCGTTGATGATCTCGTTCACGCGGCCAATGTACTCGTTGTAAATGGTGTCGCGCTCGGCTTCGCGCACCTTCTGGAAGATGACCTGCTTGGCCAGCTGCGCGGCAATGCGACCCAGGACATCGGTGGCTTTGTAGGTGCGCAGTTCGCCGCCGACTTCGGCAGCGGGATCGATACGCTTGGCGTCGTCCAGGGTGATTTGCGCGACCGGGTCTTCGACCTGATCGGGGCCCTCGACGATGGAGCGCACGGCGAAGGCGCGGATCTGGCCGCTCTCCTTGTCGAGTTCGGCGCGGAGGTTCTCCTGCGTCTTGTAATACTTTCGGGTGGCTACGACGATCGCATCCTCGACCGCAGTGACCACGATCTGCGGATCGATGCCCTTTTCGCGGCTGAGAGCGTCGATTACGTTGTACAGTTCACTCGCCATAAATTCGTGCCACCTTAAACCGTGCCGTCCCTACGGGACTCCGATTACGTTTGCTGTCGTACCCAGCACTCCGCCTGCGGCTCCGTGCTGGGCTAGGTTATTTCGCGCCCGGGGCGCTCGACTTTTGCTGCCTTGCGGCTAGAACTCGGGAACCAGGTTCGCCTTCTCGACGTTGGCCAGGTCGATCTCCACCGCCGCTCCCGCCTCAACCGCCTCGTGCTTCTTTGACTTTTTTCTGCCCGTCAGCTCCAGGCTGAGGCGGCCCTCGTGAAACGCCTTCAGGCGTCCTTCGAAATGCCGATTGCCGTTCACCGGATCGCGCGTCATCAGCTTCACCAGACTACCGGTGAAGCGCTCGAAATCCTGAGGCTTCGAAAGCTTGCGATCCAGGCCCGGCGACGAAACTTCCAACAGGTACGAAGCGCCTGGCACGGCGTCCTCAACGTCGAGGATGGTGCCCGCTTCGCGGCTGAAGTTGGCGCAATCCTCGTGGGTCACGCCGCCCGGCTTATCGATGAACACCCGCAACATGCGGGCCTTGCCACCGCCGTGGAGCTCCAGGTCCACCAGTTCCAGGCCGCTCGACTGGGCGACACGCTCGGCGATCTCGCGAATTTTGTCTAACCCATCTGTCATCGCGTTCTACGGCTCCCAGCCCCTAAGCACAGAGCGCCCGTCAGGCTCTCGCTACCACCTGGACTCGCCGTGTAACAGCGGATTACGGGGTGGAAATAAAAAGTGGGCGATCGCCCACCGGTGTGCTTCGCCGAATCTGCACCGGTCCACTGCCGCCGGGAGCCGATGACAGGAACCTCAAACACAAGCCTACAGAAGTAAATATACGCCCAACGCGATGGAGATTCAAGGACTACCCGCGGCGGTGAGCAGCAAACGTCCAGAGTTTCCGGCGAGGAATAGCCGTTCAGCTTATCTGATGCCGAGGAGTCGTTCGTCAATGCGAAACGGCTCTATTCTTGTAACTTTGGCGGAGAAACCAGGTGCCTTTGGGTAGAGCACTACGTTCAATTCCTGTGGCACCACTACCGAGGGAACGAGATAAACGGGAACCGGCGGATTCGAGGAATCGGCAAGCGCTTGGTTCGCAGTCGCCTGCCTCGTCGGAACGGTGTCAGGAATTTCGATCGTTACCAGCACGTAATCCAATGGCACGTTATCGAAATCAAGATGTGCAAGGACCTCGGCCAACGCCAGAGACGGCTGCTGGGCAGCATAGATGACAGGAGTGCCTTTGTGATTGCATCTGCCGGGCAGCGTAGAGGCCGCCAGTTCCCGCCAGGTCGTTCGCGAACGGAGCACGCGTCAAGCGGTAGGCAATCAAAGGAACATGCCGTGATCGATCCGGACCAGTTCTTCCTCAACGGCGGCAGGATCTTGCGTCAGGATCTGGAGAGGGCTTTGGTTGTGGAACACACGGTTCGGCTTATTGAGCCAGGTGTTGGCATTGACTCGTGAGCCGAAAGTCGCCACTGCGTGCGCCAGGACGTCGGCGTACTCTGTTACGGGAGGGGCTACCAGCAGGGCCGGCCATTTGCGCTGGTCTTGCCTCCCGAGTCGCTTTCGAACCGTGCTTGCCCATCCTTCTTGTTGCCATTGAGAATAATTATATCGAAGCTGCTGACTCAAAGAGGGCAGTTGCTGCTCGCATAAGTTCCGTTTGCCTAACTGCCAGCGCAACTCTACAATATTCGTTTACCCTTCCGTGGAACCGAAATCATGATCCATTTTCCTGTCCCTGAGGCATTGACCTTCGATGACGTGTTGCTACTGCCCGCCAAGTCTGACGTTGTGCCTGCGCTGGCGGACACCACCACCCGCCTGACCCGCAACATCGAGCTGCGCGTACCTCTCATCAGCGCGGCCATGGACACGGTGACGGAATCGCGCATGGCCATCGCCATGGCGCAGCAGGGCGGTCTGGGCATCATCCATCGCAATCTCACCATCGAGCAGCAAGCCAGCGAAGTCGACAAGGTGAAGCGCTCGGAGAGCGGCATGATCGTCGATCCCATCACGGTCTCGCCGGAGCAGAAGATCTCCGATGCACTGGAGGTGATGCGACATTACCGTATCTCCGGCGTGCCGGTCACCAAGAACAAGAAGCTGGTCGGCATCCTCACCAACCGGGACCTGCGCTTCGAAACCCGCACCGACATTCCCATCAGCGAAGTGATGACCAAGGAGAACCTGATCACGGTTGCGGTGGGCACCACGCTTACCGAGGCCGAGGCGATCCTGCACCAGCACCGCATTGAGAAGCTGCTAGTGGTCGATGACCAGTACAACCTCAAGGGCCTGATCACGGTGAAGGACATCCAGAAGCGGCTGAAGTATCCCACTGCCGCCAAGGACGACCAGGGGCGCCTGCGTGTGGGTGCGGCCGTGGGCGCAACCGGCGACTATCTGGAGCGGGCGCAGGAACTGGTGCGCAGTAAAGTCGATCTGCTGGCCATCGACAGCGCGCACGGCCACTCGACGCGCGTCCTCGAAGCCATCCGCAAGATCAAGGCGACACTGCCGCAGGTCGATCTGCTGGCCGGCAACATCGCCACCTTCGATGGCGCTTGCGAATTGGCGCGCGCCGGCGCTGACGGCATCAAGGTCGGCATCGGACCAGGTTCCATCTGCACCACGCGCGTGGTGACCGGAGCAGGTGTGCCGCAGATCACGGCGATCGCCGAGGCGGCCCGCGCCACTCGCGACAGCGATGTCTCGATCATTGCCGACGGCGGCATCAAGTATTCCGGCGACATCACCAAGGCGATTGCCGCGGGCGCGCACTGCGTCATGATCGGCTCGCTGCTGGCGGGCACGGAAGAAAGTCCCGGCGAAACCATTCTCTATCAGGGGCGCTCGTTCAAGGCCTATCGCGGCATGGGATCGCTGGCCGCGATGGCGCAAGGCTCCAGCGAGCGCTACTTCCAGACTACCGACTCGGACTCTTCGGTGCCCGTGATCTCGGAAGACGGCGGCGATGGCAATCGTTTGGCAAAGCTGGTCCCCGAAGGCATCGAAGGACGCGTGCCCTATCGCGGCACCGTTGGCATGATCGTCTATCAGCTGGTGGGCGGGGTGAAGAGCGGCATGGGCTACGTGGGTTGCGCCAGCATTGCGGAGCTGCAACAGAAGGCGCGCTTCGTGCGCATCAGCGGCGCCGGTCTTCGCGAGAGCCACGTGCACGACGTGATGATCACGCGCGAGGCGCCTAACTACCGGGTGGAGTAAAGGCATCCGCCCGAGGCTATCCAAAGCTTGTGGACCCTGTCTTGAAGGGGCACGGCTTCAGCCGTGCCGTTAGTGAGTGAAGAGCAATCGGCCTTTAGGCCCTGAGGGAATTGCCCTCAGCGGCTAAAGCCGGATTCCTTGCTCGTCTTGACGGCACGCCTAAAGGCGCGCCCCTTCAAAGCAGACGTTCATCACGGGCAACGCCCTGGTTCCTTTGCGATTCAAGTGGGACGCCCCCCGGAACATTTTATAGCGCCGGTTGAAGCCGGGGCTCCGGGTTGAGAAACCAACGCCCGACCGACGAGATAGGTCCGAATTTTGCTGAAGCCCTCATTTAAATCTCTGGTGCGCAACTGGTGGCTGGTCGTGGTCTGGCTGGGCGTCATCCGGATGGAATCCAGCGCCACGGCGTCGGCCACGAACACAACGGCGGTCCTGTACAAGGTGATCGCGGTCATCGCTCCCCATGTGAAACCGGCATTCGTGCAGCAGCTCGACGAGGTGCTGCGCAAGAGCGGACATTTTCTAGGCTACGGAATCCTCAGCATGCTGGTCTTTCTCGCCCTGCGCAACACCAATCGCGATCGCATGCGGCCGCTTCTGCAACGGCAGTGGGGAATTTACCTGAGCGATCTGTGGCGAGCCGAATGGGTTCTGATCGGCCTGTTGACGACCGTGGTCACTGCGACATTCGATGAGATCCACCAGACGTTTATTCCTTCGCGCACCGGACGCTGGCAGGACGTTTTGCTCGATACCGTCGGAGCCGCCGTGCTCCAGATGGTCGTGTATCGTCTCTCGAAGCGAGTGCTGAAGCAGCGCCAGGTAACGGCTCCGCAGCCGGAACTAACCTCGACGCGTTGAGGTCAGCATCAATCCCCAGCATAAGGAAGTATTTCAGCCGTCCTTGGGTGTCTGCGTCGTAGCTGCCTCGCGTTGGGGGCGGTGCAACAAGCCTGAGCGTTTGGGATCGAACCAGCCCCGCAGCCGCGACATTTGTGTTAGCCGCGGGGGCCTGAGCCCGCCGGGGAAGATGGGATGAGAAGGCGCTAGCGTGCGGCTTCGTGCTACAACGCTGGCCAGGAGGACACATCCCATGGCTAAGAACGGCATTCTGGCAAAGAGCAACGATTTACAAACCAGCTTTCACGCAACCGCTAGTGATATCACGATTGGCATCGATCTTGGCGACCGTTTCAGTCATTGCTGCGTCCTCGGTGGGGACGGTGAGGTTCTCACCGAGGGCAGAGTACGTTCCACTCCCGAAGCCATGGCTCGCCACTTCCAGGAACTTCCGCCTTGTCGAATCGCCATTGAAGTCGGCGGCCATTCCCGCTGGCTGAGTCAGTTGCTGGCCGAGTGGGGACACGAGGTGATCGTTGCCAACCCCCGCAACTTGCGCTTGATTAGCGACGGCACTCGAAAGTCGGACCAGGTTGACGCTCGCATACTCGCGCGGCTTGCCCGCGTGGACCCGACCTTGCTCTCTCCCATCGCGCACCGTAGTCAGAAGAGTTACCCCGACTTGGCACAGTTGCGTGCTCGCGATCTGCTGGTGAAGTCCAGAACGCGTTTGATCAATGCGGTCCGGGGCATCTTGAAAGCGGTCGGCCTGCGAGCGCCGGCTTCCGGAGCCTTTTCCTTCCCCACCAAAGTATCGGTCTGTGTTCCCGACGAGCTAAAGCCCAGCCTGATGCCGCTGCTGGAAACGATCTCCCACTTGAACCAGCAGATCTGTGCCTTCGATAAAGCGATTGAACATCTCGCTACTTATCGCTATCCCGAAACTATAAGGCTTCGCCAGATCAGCGGAGTTGGACCCATCACCGCCCTGCAGTTCGTACTGACCATCGATGATCCTAACCGTTTCCCGCATTCCAGAGCTGTTGGGCCCTATCTCGGACTGGCGCCCCGCCGCCACCAGTCGGGCAACATCGACCAGCAACTAAGAATCAGCAAGGCCGGCGACAAACAACTACGTTCTCTTCTGGTGCAGTGCGCGCAGTACCTGCTCGGACGATTCGGGCCAGACAGCGATCTGAAGCGCTGGGGAGTACACCTGGCCATGCGCGGCGGCAAGAACGGAAAGAAGCGAGCGATTGTGGCCGTAGCGCGCAAGCTCGCCGTCCTGCTGCATCGACTCTGGATAACCGGCGAGACTTATCAGCCCTTACGAAACTCGACGCTGGCCTGCGCGGCATCGTGACTTCCGGTGACTGCGGTTTTCCACTCGGCCTAGCCAAGCCCGCGGGAAAGATTGCAGCACCCCAGTTATAAAGCACGAACTACCAAGCTTGAGCTGACCGACGATGATGCGTGTTCCCGGTGACTGCGTGTTTTTTCCCAGGCTATCGAAGCCGTGCGAAAGATTGCAGCACCAACTGTTACTGAGGACCCCAATATGCACCCCATGCCTATAACGGCTGGAGCAAGTGCGGATGGAAGCGTGCGATCAGTAGCGGACAAGCAGAGGCAACGGCAACAACAAGTTCTCGGTAGGTTTCCCATTTTCTCTTTTCGTTGAGCGCCCCCGCTTTCTGAGGCTTTGTACGGGACGAGCGCGGAACCCGTCAAGGCTTCCCTGCGGCTCGCTGCGCTCGGCCTTGACTGAACCCGCCCTCGCCCCTTCTGCGCCTCCTATCCATAAAGCGGGGGCGCTCAACAAAGAAAAATGTTGTTGACTGCAAAGCGCCTTCTCATGGAAGTGGGAAAACAACTAAGCCGCGGAGCAGCGGCACAGGTACGACATTCGACTGTGGGCCGAAAATAGAAAAATAAAAAATCAGTCTTGATTATAAAGGAGTTATATTAAAGTATTCTAGAATATAGACTTAGATGGCACGATAAGCCATTTATTATTAACAGTTTACATAATTCACGCCAAAGTATTGAAAACACGATAAATCCTTCTAACGCTCTGTGGCAAAATGACTTAGCAGGTTCATTCGCTGATTCGCCTTCCGGCAAAATCCTACCTTCGGTTGCCCTTCCTGTTGTCAAAGAACGCTTCGAACCGGCACTGGGCCTGTCCGTTTTCCTCAGTGACCGACCAACACCGCATGCTTTTTCGATCACAAAACAAAAGGCCCCGGAAGAAGCTAATCCCAGCTTTTCCAAGGCCACCTGCCATGTTACCACTTTAAAGCTACAAATAAATAAAACTTTAGTGAAGTCCGCCTGCTCCCAGTAAATTGCTCTGGACAGCGGCTGTGCCTGCCGTGTTGACGTGCTAAGTGCCGCCCTCGCAGCGCTCAGTTCGTTAATGCAGCTTATCCAGCGCTGAAGAGTCGGTGTGAGAACAAAAGTTTTTGTTCGCGGGTGAAACGGATCGAGCGAGGATCGAGCCCGAAGGGCGGAATAATGATAGCCCAGCACGTAGCCGAAGGCGGAGTGCTGGGTGAAGTGGGAAGTAGATCCGAGTCCCCCGGGGACGACACAGGTTCTCACACAGACTCTGAAGCGCTGGGCTATCCTGTCGCCGTCCCGCTTTGCGGGACTCGCTAGTACAGCAGGTACTTCACCCTCACATCCATGAACTGATTGAGCTGCTCGCGCCAATCTGCGGCGATGCGGTTCGGATCTTCTCCCGCCTGCAAGGCGGCGAAGACCGCTTTATTGACCAGCAGCTGATTCATGTGGCTCAGGTCATAGCCCAAAGGTGAGAGCTTGTGCAGCGCCGCCGCCAGTTCCAATCCCAACTCGGGCGCGTCCAGCTCCTCGCGATTGGTCACCATGATGTAGACCCCGTAACATTCGCGGCGAACAAACGGCCCGGAAGTTGGAGTGAACGACGTCGGCACAAAGCGCACTCCAGGAATGTTGCGCGCGTTCAGGTAACTGGAAAGCTCTTTGGCGGTGAAGTAGGGCGAGCCCACGAGCTGGAAGGGCATGTCGGTGCCGCGACCCACGGAGACGCTGGTGCCTTCGATGAGCGCGACTGCCGGATACAGCGTTAGCTGGTCAAGGTTGTGCAAGGTGGGCGTTGGGTTCACCCAGGCGACTCCGGTGGAATCGAACCAGTCGCCGCGCAGCCAGCCGCGCATGGGCACCACGGTGAGATCGGCATCGATGTGCTTTTCGTCATTGAACAGCTTTGCCAACTCGCCAATGGTCATGCCGTGGCGCACCGGAAGCGGATAGTAGTTGACGAAGCTTTCCTGGCCGGCGTCCGACAGCGGACCCTGCACATAAGCTCCGGTGATGGGATTGGGACGGTCGAGCACGACGATAGGCTTTTTGGCCTTGGCCGCCGCCTCCAGAAAATATCCCAGCGTGCTTTCATAGCTGGAGAAACGAGCGCCAACGTCCTGCAGATCGACGACCAGCACATCCAGCTTGCGGATAACCTCCAGCGGCGGGCGACGCTTGGCATCGGTATCGCCGAAGACGTTGTAGATGGGCACGCCGGTGGCGCCGTCCTTGGCAGGTGCGCCGTCGGTTGTGTCGGCGGTGCCTTGCAGATCATGCTCGGGAGTGAAGATTGCCGCCAGCTGCATTCCCCGCGCTTGCGCCAGCACGTCGATGGTGCGCTTGCCGCGGCTGTCAACGCCAGTTTGATTGGTGAGCAGGCCGATGTGCGGAGTCGCGACATTGGGAACGGTGAGCGGCTCGTATTGCCGCTCTTCCAGCGCGTCGATGCCGGTGAGCACTTTGCCGTTGCGGACGACGATTCGCCGCTCGGCCATTTGCGTTTCGTTGTAGCCGGTGATGCGGGCAACCCGCATCTTCTGCTCCTGGCTTGGGGTCAGTTGCAGGGCCGCGGCCACCGCGGTCGCAATCTCCGAGCGCAACCCGATCACATTGCCGTCCTTCAGCAACGTCGAGTTGGTCAGCAGAATGACGTAGGTGTTGGTGGTGGGATCGATCCACAGCGAGGTGCCGGTGAAACCAGTGTGGCCGAAGGAGCCAACCGGCAACAACTCGCCGCGAGTGGACGAGAACGGCGAATCGATGTCCCATCCCAGGCCGCGCACATTGGGCATGTTGGCGGGCTGCTGCGGCGTGGTCATCTTCTCCACGATGAGCGGCGACAGAATGGGCGAGCCGCCGTTGAGCAAGGCCTGCGCGAATTTCGCCACATCCTCGGCAGTGGAGAACAGTCCGGCATCGCCCGCCACTCCGCCCATCTGGTGCGCGGTGGGATCGTGGACGGTGCCGCGCACCATCTGCCCGGTGTGCTCGTCGCGCTGGGTGGGAGCGATGCGCGGTCCCCACGAAGTTGGAGGATTGAAACGCGTCGAGGTCATGCCCAGCGGACCGAAGACGTAGGCTTGCGCATACTGGTCCAGCGGCATGCCGCCGACTTTTTGCACCAGCTCGCCCAGGACGACGAAGCCGACATCGCTGTACAAAAACGTGGAGCCCGGAGGATTGATCAGCTTGGCCGCGTTGGCGCGACTGTAGCCTTCATCCACGCCATTCCAGGATTCCTTCAAATCGATGTCGGCAGGCAGGCCCGAATAGTGTGTCAGCAACATTCGGATGGTGACATCCTGCTTGCCGTTTTGCGCGAAGTCCGGAACGTACTTGGCCACCGGGTCGTTGAGCTTGATCTGCCCCAGTTGCTCCAGGCGCATGACGCAGGTCGTGGTGGCGATCACTTTGGTCAGCGATGCCAGATCGAAGATGGTGTCCGTCGTCATCGCCTCCGGGTTTTGCCCGGCGGTGCGATTGCCGAAAGCCTTCTGGTACACGATGGCGCCGTTATGCCCCACCAGCAGGACTGCGCCCGCAGCGTTGCTATTCTTTACCGCGTCTTTCAGCACGGCGTCGAGCGGAGCAAAGGAGGAAGCATTCAAGGCGACGCTGGTTGCGGACTGTTGTGCTGACCTGGCAGCGCTGGAGGTGGCCGTGCCCGAGCAGCAAATGGAGTTTTCGAGGTTCCGGACGCGCCGATTGCTGCGCCTACCGCGAGCGCGCTGGCGAGAAGGAGGAAGCAAACATTCACCAGCACATTGGCTGGCTGGCGCAAACGCAGGCTCAAGAGAATCTTTCCATGGATGGATTGTGACCCGCATTTGCGCGGTAAGACTATTATAAGTTGCGTTCCGATTTCGCTGCACGCAAGAGGGCCTCTGATTTCACCGCCGCCGGAATTCGTCCCGCCGCGTCCCGCTTTCGACGGGCAGGAGCGGCAATTCGCGCGGGCCTTCGCCATCATTCGTCAAGCCATCGCCGAGCGCGCGTTTCCCGGTGCGACGCTGGCAGTCGCTTATCACGGGGCCCTGGTTGCGGCTCAGGGCTTCGGGCGTTTTACCTATGATGAGAAGTCGCCGGCGGTCCAGCCCCATACCATGTTTCGATCTCGCATCGCTAACTAAAGTAATTGCGACAACCGCGGTCGCAATGTTGCTTTACGATCGTGGCGAATTATTGCTGGACGAGCCCGTGGCGCGCACCATGCCTGAATTCGTGGCGCTTGCGCCCAAACATCAGCAGGCCAAACGCGAGGCGGTAACCATTCGCATGTTGCTGGCGCACTCCAGCGGATTGCCCGCGTACGAAAAGCTGTTCGAGTTTGCCGCCACTCGGCCCGACCTGATCAATGCCGCGCTCACTACGCCTCTTACCGCGATCCCGGGCGAACGCGCCTGTTACAGCGACGTTGGATTTATTCTTCTGGGCGAACTCTTGGCCGGGAAAGCTGGGCTGGCGACTTGACTGTTTGCTGCGCAGGAAATCTTCGCGCCGCTGGGCATGGGGCAGACCCGCTTTCAGCCGCCGCCGGAGTGGAAGGCCGGAGATCCCGCCCACGGAGGATGATCGAAAGTTTCGCCAGCGCGTGATCCAGGGCGAAGTGAACGACGAGAACGCTTATGTAATGGGCGGCGTTGCGGGACATGCGGGCCTGTTTGCGCCAGCAACCGACGTCGCCCGCTTCGCCGAATGCATGCTGCGCGGCGGCTCGCCACTGTTCAGCAAGAGCACGGTGAAGCTGTTCACGCGTTGCGAGCCATCGCCGCCCGGAACCACGCGCGCGCTGGGATGGGACACGCCATCGCAGCCTCATTCTTCGTCGGGAAGATTGTTCTCCCAGTTGTCGTTCGGTCACCTCGGCTTCACCGGAACTTCGCTGTGGATCGATCCTGGCCGCAAACTGTCGGTCACGCTGCTGACCAATCGCATCTGGCCTGATCGTGCGTCGCAAGTTGATTCGCCAGGTACGTCCGCAGGTGCATGATGCGATCGTCGAAGCGTTGGAAGGGAGCTGAGCGGTTCGTTAGTCTTAGGGAACCTCTGATTAAGTATTGCTTTGAAAGGGACCGCCTTCAGGCGGTCCGCAAAGTCGAGCAAATGAACCCGGCTTGCCGCTGCGGGCCTCGGCATCGACTTAATCAGAGTCTCTTCACAAATCAGATCGGGTGTGTACTTTTTTGCTTCCCCCATAATCCAACCATTGTAGGCAGCAGTGAAGTAACGATATGTTGTCGCTAGGCGCCGCTTGGGAAGATTGGCGTCGGACCGAGGATGTTCCGATGCGCCGCTGGTATGTGTCGCTCACGGTTTTGGGACTTGGCGGAGTAAGCGCGTTCTTGCTCAGCGAGCGAGGACGAACTGCTCTGCGCGCTATCTCCAAGCGCTTTCAGCAAGCGCCCGATCGTCTGCTGGAATTGAATGACAGCTTGCAGAGCGATCTGGATCGCATTCAAGCTGCGCTGGATCGCATCGCCGACTCACTCGATCCTCATCCCGAACCTGGGCACTAGACTCCCAGTCCGACCTGTCTTGAAGGGGCGCACCTTTAGAGCTTGCCCTGAGCTTGCCGAAGGGTGCGCCGTCACGCCTCCTAGTGACTTTGTCATCACGAGCCGACTTCAGTCGGCGAGGGACCTGTTTTTTACTCTTCGGTCACGTCCTCGAACAAGTCGCTCTCCAGCTTCGCCTCGCGGGGCTCGCGCGTCGCGGCCAGGTGATACATCTCGACGGAGCTTCCAGCCGATGGCCAAGATTCTTCCGCACCCGCTCAAACAGCGGCTTCTGCGTGGTGTGCTGCTGAAAGGCCTCGATGCTTCTTCTCGAAGCGCTCGTTGCCGATTTCGATGCGCGCGCTGACCGTGGGCGGCGAGACAAGTCTGACGATCGGGCAGCACGAAGTCGGCAGTGTGGTAATACAGCTTCTGCACGCGATGCGGCGCGACGCCGTGCTCAAGTTGTTCGGGATAGCGATCGGGACGCCCGGCCCACTCGAATGCGATGGTCGCGAACGTTCCCGCCATCGCGTGATCGATGTGTCCGGTGAGCCCGCCATCGGGGCCGAAGGTGAGCATCACCTGCGGACGAATCTGCCGAATGCGCAGCACCATGATCGCCTACGGCCTGGTAGAGATCGACGCGGTCGAGTTTGCCGTCGGGATAGTCGAGCACCTCGCCGCGGGTGATGCCGAGCATCTTGCACGAGGCCGCGAATTCGGCGCGCCGCAGCTCTGCAAGTTCCTCATTCGTGCGGGCAGTGCCGCGGTTGCGCGCGGCCGTTCCGGCCGTCATGCAGACAATGAAGGTCTTGACCCCGCGCTCGTGATAGAGCAACAGCGTCCCGCCGAATCCACCGGCTTCATCGTCCGGGTGAGCGGTGACACAAAGAAGTTTGCGCATCGAGCAATTTGGATGAGCAGAGCGAACTTGCAGGTGCAAGGATCGAAAAGCGCCATAGGCGCGATACAAGTTAGCCCAGCCGTTCACGGCTGGGATTGTGAGGAAATAGAAACCAGAGTGCCGTAGGCACGACACTCTACCTCGCTCCTCGCTTGCCAAACCTCTCCATATCCGCAATAATTGAAGAGTTGTTGCCTCCAGGTATGTGAGGTCCGATGAGCGCCTAAGCTGCGTTCATTGGGGTGCGGTAGCGACGCCGGGGTCCCCGACGAGCCCTTGTTTTGGGCTTGGCGGGGTGGTTGATCGCTGGAGCACCCGATTCGCCAAGCCCAAACCGAGCTTGGCGGCTGATCATATCGCCTGAGGAAAATTGCCGCCGGAGCTTAAGCGCTCAGCTTGAACGTATTTATCGAGCCCAGCGCCTGCCCGCGTGGCCGCTCATTTGCAGAAAGGAAACATTCTCTGTGTTGATGATTCGTCTCTCGCGCCGCGGTGCGCGTAAACAGCCGTACTACCGCATCGTGGTCATTGAAAAGGATCGGGCGCGCGATGGCCGCTCGGTGGAAGTGGTGGGCACCTATAACCCGCGGACCAATCCCGCCAGCGTCGAGCTGAAGCGCGAGCGCATCGACTACTGGAAGTCGAAGGGCGCGCAGTTGTCGGACCGCGTGCGGAAGCTGGTGGAGAAGGCTCCAGCGCAGGCCAGTGTTCCGGCGCCTTCAACCGAAGCGCCCAGCGTCGCCTGACTGCCGGAACGGGTTGACCGGAGTTCCCGACAAGCGCTCCGCCATAGGCGGACGTGTTGGGGTGGAGGAGAGTTGCACAATGCCGGATAGCAAGCCTGACGTCATCGCGTTGATGCAATACCTGGCCAAGGTGCTGGTAGAGGCCCCCGACGAGGTCACGGTCGAGCCTTTCGAGGAGAACGGCCAGACCGTGCTGGAGCTGGAGGTTGCCGAGGAAGATGTGGGCCGCGTCATCGGCCGTCATGGACGGACCGCGCGCAGTCTGCGGACCATCCTGCACTCCGCCAGCCTGCGCACGCGCAAACGCTATCAGTTGGAGATTCTGGAATAACCGGCGAGTTCATCACGATCGCTCGCGTGCTGAAGCCGCAGGGGCGGCGCGGCGAAGTTCTGGCCGAGTTGCACACCGATTTTCCGCAACGCTTTGCCCAGCGCCGGGAACTGTCAGGATTGGCGCCGAACAGTAGCCGCCGCGAGTTGCAGTTGCAGGAGCACTGGTTTCATAAGGGCGGCGTGGTATTGAAGTTTGCCGGCGTAGATAGCATCAGCGATGCGGAGCAGCTTGCCGGCTTCGAGTTGCAGGTTCCGCAAGAGCAGCGCAGCCAGTTGGAAGCGGGCTCGGCGTATGTCAGCGAGATCGTGGGCTGCGATGTTTGGGATGGGCAGAGGTTTTTGGGCCGCGTAAGCGATGTGCAGTTTGGCGCGGGGGAAGCGCCGTTGTTGGTGATCACTCTCCCAATCTGTGCGGCGCGAAGGGTAGGGCGCTGCGAGACCACCACGGAACTTCTTGTGCCATACGCCGAGGAGTTTGTGAAGAAGTTGGACCTGCCGGGGAAACGGCTTGATATGGAATTGCCCGAAGGCCTGTTGGATCTGGACGCGCCGTTGAGCAGCGAAGAGAAGCAGCGCCAGAAAACCGAAGCCGACGAAACACGAGCGGCCGGCGAGAGCCGCAAACGAAAGTAAGCGTTCGCCGCATCGAAGGGGAAAGATGGGCCGTGCAAAGTTTTGAAGGGGCACACCTTTAGGTGTGCCACGAAAGACGTTTTTTGTTTTGTCATCACGAGCCGACTTTAGTCGGCGAGGGATCTGCTTTTCGGCGGGAGAGTTTGAGCCGCGAAGGGCGAGCGCCGCAGGCGCGAAATAATCTAGCCCAGCACGGAGGCGACGCCGGAGTGCTGGGTAGATGCATAAATTAGCCGGAGTCCCGTAGGGACGGCACAAAAGCGGAGCGCAGGCCGGCTCGCTGAGGAATGACAACTCGTGGTCAGGGCTGCTCATTGTGGCAGGGCCGCGATTGCAAGGTCCGAATGAAGTTCGAGATCATCACGATTTTTCCGGACTTTTTTCGCGGACCGCTGGATTATGGCATCGTGCGCCGGGCGCGCGAAGCTGGGCTCATTGAAGTTGGGATCCACGATTTGCGAGCCTTCGCTCACGATCGCCATCGCACCGTAGACGACCGGCCGTTCGGCGGCGGCGAAGGCATGGTGCTTAAGCCGGAGCCGATCTTTGAATGCCTGGAGTCGCTTAGTGTGGCGCCGCGCCAGGAACGCGTCGGCGAGCACGGGCGCGAATCGGTAGTGCTGCTGTCGCCGCAAGGCCAGATATTCACGCAAGCCGTGGCGCAACAGATGATGAGTCGCGAGCGGGTCGTACTCATTTGCGGACGCTACGAGGGCGTTGATGAGCGCGTCAGCGAGCACCTGGCTGATCGCGAGATTTCAGTCGGCGACTTCGTGTTGAGCGGCGGCGAGCTGGCCGCAGCCATCATCGTCGATACCATGACGCGGTTGGTTCCGGGGACGCTGGGCAATGCGGCATCGTCGCAGCAGGAATCGTTCACGGCGGGCCCAGCGAACCCTAAGGCGAGTCGGCCGGGCGAGCCCCCAAGTTCGACTTGCAGTTCGGGCGGCTTGTTGGATTACCCGCATTACACGCGGCCCGCGGAATTTCGCGGCATGCCGGTTCCCGAGGTGCTGGTGAACGGGAACCACGATGAGATTCGCAGGTGGCGCCGCCGTTGCGCTCTGCGTAAGACGCTGCATAACCGGCCTGACCTGTTGCGCGGGACGCAGCTGAGCCAGGAAGATCGCAAGCTGCTGGAAGAGATTGAGTTGGAGTAATGAGATTACAGGCTATTAGCTCTTAGCCATTAGCTTTTTTAGTAGTCAAAAGCTAGTCCTGAGCAGTACTTGCTAAGAGCTAAAAGCTAAAGGCCGCCGCGAGGCGAGCTATGGGAAGGAAAAGGAACCATGTCGAATTCGCAAATCATTGACCGCTTGCTCGCTAAGACGCGGCGCACCGATATTCCCGCCTTTAAACCCGGCGACACCGTGCGGGTCCACGTGAAGATCAAGGAAGGCGACAAGGAACGTCTGCAGGCCTTTGAAGGGATCGTCATTGCCCGCAGCAAGGGCGCACAGCCCAGCTTTACCGTGCGCAAGATGAGCTTCGGCCAGGGCGTGGAGCGCATCTTCCCCATCAACTCCAAGGTCATCGACAAGATCGATGTGCTGCGTTCGGCGCATGTCCGCCGCGCCAAGCTGTATTATCTGCGTGCGCTGCGTGGCAAGGCCGCCCGCTTGCGCGAAGTGGAAACCACGCGCAGCTAAGCGAACCCTGGATTGGGCCGCATTAGGCAAGAAGTGGGGAACGTCCAGGGCGCGTCGCCAAGGGAACTCGTCACTGAGGAACTGTAGAACGAGCCGGAAACCGAGGCTCATCACTGCGGAACTCCGGGACGCCTTGCAACCGAGCTCATTTGGGTGGGAACTGCAGGACGGGTCGCAAATTGAGCCCGTTAGGGCGAAAGCGAAGTTAGCCCAGGGCGTGAGCCCTGGGTAACCTCCGTTCGTGAATTGGAGCCGGCTTCAGCCGGCGGTACTCTTCGTGGCTAGACCTTCGCCGCCAGCTCTAACAATCCCAAAGCCATCACCATCCACAGGGCAAAGGCCACCGTGTTCAAGGTGACGCGGATCGCACCGTTGTCGATCAGCCAGTTATATTTCGCGTCCATGATTGGTTCTCCTTTAGAAGTGGCTTCCGTCAACAATCTCAATTGTTGAGGACCCTGGAAGTTGTGCCGCGAGTGTTCTTGCACTCATCGGATCAACTTCTGCAGCTTTATACGGGCGAGATGGGAAAAGGTTCCGTTAACAGAATGTGAAAGCGGGACGGGACGCAGATTGGCAGCCCCAGATGCGGAAAGCTCTCGCCGCGGAGAAGGTCTTTCACTGGCGGCCGCAGAACGCGCCCCGGGCAAGAGCAGAACTGGGTCCGCGATTCATAGAGAACCCGAGCCGCCTTCAGCCGGCGGAACGTCATTTTCCGCAGACCGTTCAAAATGCTCCAGGATCGCCTCCGCCTGCGATCGGCTCACCACCGACGCCAACGCCGCCGCATCCGCAGCTTTCACCGCTTGCAGGCTCCCAAAGTGCTGCAACAGACGCTTCGTCGTCCGCTCTCCAACGCCAGGAATCTCCAGCAGCTCCGTCTTGCGGTCGCGCATCTGGCGGCGCTTGCGGTGAAAGGTGACGGCAAATCGGTGCGCCTCATCGCGTACCAACTGCACCAGGTGCAGCACCGGCGAATGCCGGTCCAGCACCACGGGCTCATCTTCCTGACCCTGTATGTAAATGATTTCCTCGCGCTTGGCGATGGATGCCAGCGGCTGATTCACAATCCCCAACTCCTCCAGCGCTTGCGCCGCTGCATGCAGTTGTCCGATGCCGCCGTCGATCAGCACCAGGCTTGGCATCTTCTGCTTTTCTTCCTGTACACGCTTGTAGCGCCGCGTCACCACCTCGCGCATCGAGGCAAAATCGTCCACGCCCGTAACGCCCCGGATGATGAACTTGCGGTAGTCGGATTTCTTGATCTTGCCTTCTTCCCACACCACCATGGAAGCGACCGTCTCCGCCCCCTGGATGTGCGAGATGTCGAAGCACTCGATACGCTTAGGCAGTTCGGGGAGCATCAGCGCATCCTGCAATGCTTCCTGGATCGCTCTTGTGGCTGGCTTCATCACCCGGAAACGTTGATCGTAGGCCTGCTTCGCATTTTGCCCCACCAGGTCCACCAGCGATCGCTTGTCCCCACGCTGTGGGACATGGATCTGCACGTGGCGTTTCTGACCTTCAGATAGCATTTCCTCCAGCGTCGCGCGATCTTCGAAATCCACCGGCACGTAAATCGTATGCGGCACGTACTGCTGGTCCAGATACACCTGCTTCAGCAGCGCCGAGAAGAATTCACCGGGCGCGAAACCGTCGACGCCTATCATGTCACTAAGGTCTTCCCAGAAGAACTCGCGCTTGTCGACGATCTTGCCCCGCCGCATATGGAACAGGTTCACCGCCAGCATTTCGTTCTCGTAGTGATAGCCGAAGACGTCGGCGTCATCCCCTTCAACAGCGGCGATGCGCTGTTTCTGCTCCAGTAAATTGACAGTCGAGATCAGGTCGCGATACTTCGCTGCCAGTTCGTACTGTTCGCGCTCGGCTGCTGCATTCATGCGCTGGTGCAGTGATCGCGTCAGGTCAGCGCCCCGGCCCTCCAGAAACAACTTCACGTCATGGACCGCCTCGGCGTAACGCTCTGGCGTTGTGAGTCCCTCGACGCACGGTCCCAGACATCGTCCGATGTAGTACTGCAAACATGGCCGCGGATAATATCGGTTCAGATCCAGCTTGCACGAGGGAATCAGAAAGTGCCGATGGATCAAGTCGACTAGCCGGTACGCCAGGCTCGTGGGGAAATATGGACCGAAGTACAGCGATCCGTCCTTGCGCAGCCGCCGCGTCGGAAACACTCGCGGATAGCGCTCGCCGATCGTTAGCTTGATGTAGGGATACGTCTTGTCGTCGCGCAGAAGAATGTTGTAGCGCGGCTTCTTCTGCTTGATCAGGTTGTTCTCGAGCGCCAGCGCTTCTTTTTCGTTGTCGACCACCACGTAGTCGAGATCGACCGCCTCACGCAGCAGCGTTCCAGTCTTCGCGTTGGCCGCCGCGCCTTCCAGAAAATACGATCGCACCCGCGAGCGCAAATTGTTCGCCTTGCCCACGTAGATGATCTGCCCCTCGGCGTTCTTGTACAGATACACGCCAGGCGAGGTCGGCAGCGTTCGAATTTTCTGGTGAAGATCCATCAATTCCAAGAGTGAGGCTGTGTCATCCCGAGCGGAGGTGGCCCGATTTTGGCCGCTGAAGTCGAGGGACCCCTGTATTGGCGACGTTGTTTCCCCCGCACTGATCGCATGGTAAAAATTCTACTCTCCGCGTCAGGATTATCCGGCAGCCACTTCCGGCCTCGCTTTCCACGTCGGACAGCTCCTCTAACCGATTGAAAACGCTTGCCAAGACTTCAAGCCCCTTACGCGTGCGCGATGGCCCCCGATTTGCTCTTCTTAAACTCAGGTCGCCGGCTGATCTCTCGCCGTGGCCGACAGTTTCCCTGGAGCCGTTTCCATGAATCGACTTTCCTTGCTCGCATTGCTGCTGTCTGGCAGCCTGCTGACCGTGGGCTGTGCCACCAAGAGCTACGTTCGCAACCAGACCGCTCCGGTCGTCAACGACGTCAATGAATTAGATGATCAGACGGCGAAAAATACTCGCGACATCCGGGACACCGATACTCGCGCCCAGCAGGGCATCGCGCAGGTGAACAACAAGTCCGCCGCTGCCGACCAGAAGGCGCTGGCCGCCGGACAGACTGCCGATCAGGCCAACCAGAATGCGACGCAGGCATCCAATCGCGTAACCAGCCTGGCTGGCACCGTCGAGAATCTGGACAATTACAAGTCCGTCTCTGACACCACCGTACTGTTCGCCTTCAACCAGGCATCGCTGACGCGCAAAGACAGGCAGACGCTCGACGATTTCGCCGCGCAGCTTCAGAGCCAGAAGCACTACATCGTCCAAGTCGAGGGCTACACCGATTCGACCGGCCCCGCCGATTACAACTACCAGCTCAGCCAGCGACCGCGCTGACGCCGTCATCCAATACCTGGCGCAGAAATACAACGTGCCGGCGCACAAGATCTTCCTTATCGGATTGGGCAAGGACAATCCCGTGGCGCAAAACACCAGCTCCGCCGGGCGCGCCCAGAACCGCCGCGTCGATGTCCGCCTGATGGCGAACAGCCTGACCGAGTCAGCGCGAACGAACTCTCCCAGCCCGCAACCGTCCGTGCAGTAGCAATGATGTAGGGCGCGGCCCCGCGAGCGCGGTCGCGCCCAGTTGACCAGGTTCTCCTCAGCCCGGAGCCAATGGCCGCAGGGCCCTTGGAGAAAAGGCCGTCCACAGCAGTGGGCGGCCTTTTGTTTGCGCGCCACTATTGGCCTGACGCGCCTTCAATCGAACGCTGGCGGCTTGCGTCGACGCCGGGGTTTCCTCTCCGGCACCAGGTTGTCAACGCGGGGACCTGGTCGCAGCAGCAACTCCTTGATATCCGGACACTCCGGCTTATTACCTCCCACACGGGCACGAGAATCAACTGACTTCGGTTTCACAACACGCTTGCTCCTGACCATGCTCTATTCTCCCTCACCTCACCGTGATGACATACACTTAATCTTCCGCGAAACCATGGCTACGAAACTGCAACGTCTGATGCTGCGCACCATCAACATCTGGCCGCCGTTACTGGGCGCCGGTATCCGTACAAAGTGGAGTCCCGATCGCAAGTCGGTCGACGTCGAAATGAAGCTCCGTCTCTGGAACCGCAACTATGTCGGCACCCATTATGGCGGCTCGCTTTACTCCATGACTGACCCCTTCTATATGCTCATGCTGATGGAGCATCTGGGCCCGGACTACATTGTCTGGGACAAGGCCGCGCACATTCGCTTTCGTAAGCCGGGGAAGGGAAGGGTCAAGGCGGAATTTCGTTTGACCGACCAGCAACTCGACGACATTCGCACCGAGCTCACGACCAAACCAAAATACGAGCCCATCTTTCTGATCGAGGTGAAGGATGAAGCGGGAGACGTAGTAGCCGAAGTGCAGAAGGTGCTCCATGTCCGGCACAAATGAAGGTAACAGCTCTCCGATTACACCGCGCTTGAGGGAAAACTAATCCGATCACACCGTTCTTTGAAGTGGACCTCAGAGTCTGCGTGCGAACTAAAATCGCGTTTCGGCAGCGGAGAAGGAAGCCGGAAAATCAAGCGCTGTAGGCGCGACATAATCTAGCCCAGCACGGAGCCGCAGGCGCAGTGCTGGGTAGCTTGGGAAAATTGGCCGAGTCCCGTAGGGACGGCACAGTTCCCACCGCGGCTTTAGCCACTGAGGCACTGCACCGAGTCCCCATCGTAATTCGCGGGTTCACATACAATATGACTGTGCGATTTCGCTATCTTCTCCTCGCTATCCTCTGTTTTTGGCTGGTAGGCGCGGCGGCAGCACAAGACCCTTCGCCGCAAGACAATCCGCCGCAGGACACGTCCCCGCAGGACACCAAGCCGGTAGAACAGGTTCCCGTCGATAAGTCGGCGCCTCCTCCGAAGGACAACCGCGCCAACCCTCCTCGCACCGACAATATTCCCGCCGGCGAGAGTTCCAGCAAGCAGTCCCAAATCGATGTCTCTCCGCCTGCGAACGATGAAAAGGCCCATCCCGAAGCCACCTTGAGTGACACTGGTGTCGATGAATTCACTCCCTACAATCCCATGAAGGCGATGAAGGATGTCGAGGTTGGCGATTTCTATTACAAGAAGGAAAACTACAATGCCGCCATCAGCCGCTACCGCGAGGCGCTGGAGTTCAAGCCCCACGATGCCGAGGCAACCTTCAAACTGGCGGAAGCGCTCGGCAAGACCGGCGACGCTGCTGGGGCCCGAGAAAACTACGAAGCCTATCTGAAAATCCTGCCAAACGGGCCTTACGCTCAGAAGGCTCACGAGGCCCTCACCAAGCTGAAGCAGAAGACGGCGCAAAAGTAGGGTGGGGATCAGGGGCTAGGGGTCTTGGGGCTAGAGTCTTGGGATCCAACACTAGCTTCGACGCTTTCAGTCTCGAATGATGCTAGTCCCCAGCCCCTAATCCCCGGCCCCTGTCTCACTGCTTTTTCTTCACCACCAGCGACTGCCGCAACGGCACAATTGCTCCGCGGCTGGCATCAACACTGGCGTGTTGCGCGCGCGTCATTACCTCGGTGCGAACGTAGCTCACGAACTCCGCCATCTGGCGCTGCATTTCGTCCATACGCTCGCGCATCTGCAATATGATGGCGATCCCAGAAATGTTCACGCCCAGTTCGCGCGCCAACGACAGGATCAGCTCCAGCCGTTCCAGGTCCTCGTCAGTGTAAAGCCGCGTGTTGCCCTCGGTGCGCGACGGCTTCAGCAAGCCTTCACGCTCATAGAGCCGCAGCGTCTGCGGATGGATGCCATACATCTCCGCCACCGCGCTGATCATGTACGCGCCTTGTTTTTTACGCTTGGCCATAGGCCTCTCCGAGGCAGCACTTAGCAGTTGGCATTTAGCACTTAGTCTTTAGCATTTAGTTTTCGGCTAACTGCCAAGTGCTAAGTGCTAATTACTGATTTCCTTCCACAACTCTTCCCGCGGATCCTCCGGATTCAGCTTCGCCAGCTCGCGCAGAATTTCTTTGGATTTCTCGTCACCAACCTTCGGCGTGACCGCGTGAATCTCGACGATCTCATCGCCGCGCTGGCCCTCGGTCACCGCCGATGGCACGCCTTTCTCGCGCAGGCGCAGCTTTTGTCCGCATTGCGTGCCTGGAGGAATTCGTAGGAGCGCCCGGCCATCAATCGTTGGAACTTCAACCTTCGCTCCCAGCGCAGCTTCACTGAGCGTCACCGGAACGGTCAGGTGAATATCGTCGCCTTCGCGCTTGAACACCGGATGCTCGCCCACGCGCACGATGATGTAGAGATCGCCCGCCGGCGCGCCCATGGTTCCGGCATTGCCGCGGCCCGCCAGGCGGATGCGCTGTCCGTCGCGCGTACCTGGCTTGATGCGCACCTTCAGCGACTCGCTGCGCTCGATGCGCCCTTCGCCGTGGCACACCGGACACACGGTGCGGTTCTTGCCGCTGCCGCCGCAGCGCGCGCACGGCACGTTGAACTTCATGCTGCCGCTCTTCTGCGTGACCTGTCCTTTGCCCTTGCATTCCGGGCATTGGCCGGGAGACTCAATGAAACCCTGGCCGTGGCAATTGGTACAAACCTCCAGGCGCGGGATGGTGAGTTGCATCTCTGCGCCTTTGATCGCCTGCCAGAAGCCAACGTTAACTTGGTATTCCAGATCGCTGCCGGCCTCGGGCCGTTCCGCGGCCTCGCCGCGTCCGCCGCCTCCGAAGATGTTGGAGAAGATGTCGCGGAATCCGCCGCCCGTGCCCGCTCGCCGTCCGGCTGCCCCTGCGCCTTCGGAAAAATCGTTGAAATCGAATCCGCTGAAGTCGAATGGAACTTCCTGAGTCTGGCTGCGCGTTCCACCACCGCTGCCAGCTTGCCCCGGTCCACCAAATCCACCTGCACCGAATCCGCCGCCGCGCGCGTAAGCCTCAGCCGCCGCCGGGTCGATGTTGTCCGAGTAGAAGCCAAGCTGATCGTAAATCTTGCGCTTCTTGGGATCGCTGAGGACGTCATTCGCCTCGGAGAGCGCCTTGAACTTCTCCTCGGCAGACTTGTCCCCCGGATTCACATCGGGATGATATTTGCGCGCAAGTTTGCGGAACGCCTTGCGGATGTCCTCCGCCGAGGCAGTCTTCTTGACGCCAAGCGTACCGTAGTAATCCTTGTCTTTGTTGGTGGTTGTGGCCATGATTAGCTATCAGCCGTCAGCTCTCAGCCTTCAGCCAGAAATCGCTCTTCGCTGTTCGCCTTTCGCCAGATATTCAAAGCGGCGCTTTGAAGGGGCGCAGCTTCAGCTGCGCCGCAACGAACCCAAATTAAATTTGTCATCCCGAGCGAGCGACCGCCTCTTTTTTCCGACTCGCTATGCCGAGTCGAGGGACCCTGCTGTTGCTTAGTTCACGCCCGCCTGTCCCGTGTCGCCCATCGGGACGACGATGTTCGGGACGAACCCGAAGTCATCGCTGATCACCGGGATCGCCTTCATCCTGCCGGTTATCTCGGAGGTGATCAGATACCACCTGCTATCTTCGCGATTGAAACTCAACATGTACGACTGATTATTCACTTCAAATCTCAACTTGTTCCTTCGATCTGGGGAGTTCCATTTGGTTACTCTTGTGTGTCATCCTGAGCGACGAGCGTAGCGAGGAGTCGAAGGACCCCTATTCCTGCGCGCTTATAGCGGTCCTTCGACTCCGTTCGGTTGCGCCTCACTGCGCTTAGGATGACAAATCAAAAAGTGTGTCGCGAACCGCGGGGCTAAAGCCCCGCTTTTCTGGTGCCGTCCCTGAAGGGACTCAACTAGTTCATGCCACATACCCAGCGTTGAAACGCTGGGCTATCATCTTCCGTCCCGCTCCGCGGGACTCGTTCTCGAGTGCTGCGAGCATCAACGCGTCTTCCTATGTATCAGGCTCAGATAGCGCTTGTGAGCAGGGGCGCTTGCGCGCCCCGTACTCTTAAGCCCTGCATAAAAAGCGTCCTTAGTTACCAGCTCGTAGCTCGCGGCTCGTAGCTAGTTACTAGTCACTAGTTACTTTTTCTCGTCCACGTCCACGTACTCGGCGTCGATCACGCCTTCGTCTTTCTTCGGCTCCGCGGCGCCTGGAGCGTGTCCATCTGCTCCCGGAGCCGGTCCGCCCGGCGGAGGCGTCTGCGCCGAGGTCGCCTTGTACATCGCTTCCGCCAGCTTGTGCGAAGCCGAAGTCAGGTTCTCGCGAGCCTTGTTCATCGCGCCAGAGTCAGTACCCTCCAGCGCCTTCTTGGCGTCGGCGAGAGCGTTCTCCACATCGCTGCGCTCCTGGCCGGAGATCTTGTCGCCATGTTCACGCAGCATCTTCTCGATGCTATAGACCATGCCGTCAAGCTGGTTGCGGGCCTCGACCTCGTCGCGCTTCGCCTTGTCCTCGGCTGCATGCGCGTCCGCGTCCTTCGCCATGCGCTCGACCTCGTCTTTGCTTAGACCGGAAGACGACGTAATCGTTATCTTCTGGTCCTTGCCCGTGGCCATGTCCTTGGCGTTGACGTTCAGGATGCCATTAGCATCGATGTCGAACGTGACCTCGATCTGCGGCACGCCACGCGGAGCCGGCGGCAGGCCGGTCAGGTGGAACTTACCCAGGGTGCGATTGTCGCGCGCCATCGGCCGTTCGCCCTGCATCACGTGTACCTCAACCGACGTCTGGTTGTCCGCCGCGGTCGAAAACATCTCCGACTTCTTCGTCGGGATGGTGGTGTTGCGCGGGATCATCGCCGTCGCCACTCCACCCATCGTCTCAATCGACAGCGTCAGCGGAGTTACGTCCAGCAGCAGCAGGTCTTTCACCTCGCCGCCCAGCACGCCACCCTGAATGGCCGCGCCGATCGCTACCACTTCGTCAGGATTCACACCCTTGTGCGGTTCCTTGCCGAAGATCTCCTTCACCAGTTGCTGGATGCGCGGCATGCGGGTCTGGCCGCCGACCAGCACCACTTCGTTGATCTTGTCGGGCGAAATGCCCGAATCCTTGATCGCCGCTTTACACGGCCCGATGGAGCGGTCGATGATGTCCTTCACCATCTCTTCCAGCTTGCCGCGGGTCAGCGTCTTCACCAGGTGCTTGGGGCCGCTGGCATCCGCCGTGATGAACGGCAGATTGATTTCGGTCTGCATCGTCGTCGAGAGCTCGATCTTGGCGCGCTCGGCTGCGTCACGCAGACGCTGTAGCGCCATCTCGTTGCCCTTGTCGCGCAGGTTCAGGCCTTCGTCCTTCTTGAACTCGTCGATCAGCCAGTCAACAATGCGCTGGTCGATGTTGTCGCCGCCCAGGTGCGTGTCACCGTTAGTCGACTTCACCTCGATGACGCCCTCGCCCACTTCCAGAATCGAAATGTCGAAGGTGCCGCCGCCGAAGTCATACACGGCGATAGTCTCGTCCTTCTTCTTGTCGAGCCCGTAGGCCAGCGCGGCGGCCGTCGGCTCGTTGATGATGCGCTTCACTTCGAGGCCGGCAATCTGGCCCGCGTCCTTCGTAGCCTGACGCTGCGCGTCGTTAAAGTACGCCGGCACGGTGATAACCGCTTCGGTCACCTTTTCGCCGAGGTAGTCTTCCGCAGCCTTCTTCAGCTTTTGCAGAATCATCGCCGAGATCTGCGGCGGGGTGTATTCCTTACCCTGCGCCACCACGGCCACGTGATCGCCCGACTGGACGACTTTGTAGGGCACCATCTTCATTTCTTCGTTACACTTCGTCGTAACGGCGTCCCATGAAGCGCTTGATGGAGTAAACCGTGTTCTCAGGATTGGTAATGGCCTGGCGCTTGGCTACCTGGCCGACCAGCCGCTCGCCGTTCTTGGTGAAGCCGACGACCGAGGGCGTTGTCCGCCCGCCTTCTTCGTTGGGGATGACCTTGGGCTCGCCGCCTTCCATTACGGCGACCACAGAGTTGGTCGTGCCCAAGTCAATTCCGATAATCTTTCCCATCGCAACCACCCTCCTTCAGGGTTGAAACTAAGCTAACTCATTGATAAATAAGCGCATATTAAGAAGCTCAAGGGCCTTATAGCATACCGACTATAGAACTTGAGTCAGTTGCTGTCAAGTTGTTAGATGTTACGACGGTGCATGGAGTTGCAGGGATTTGATTCGGTTTGGGCGGGTCTCTTCCTGGTCAGAAAACCTGTCCTACCTCTGCACCAGCCGAACCCGCCCGGTCTCCACCGCCGCGCTCTCGATCCGCAGCGGCAACTTGAACGTCGTCGTCATTCCGACGTTGGGATACTTGGGCGTGATGTAGTGCTGAACGAAGAACTCCAGCGCCCACCTCGGTACCTCGGAACCGTCCAATTGAATCGACTGCACCTGGATGCTGCCCGTGCCGCCAGCGCCGCTCGCCTGTGCCACCACCTCGACATCATGTTTCCCGCTGAACATGGCATACATCGGGTTGTTCGATCCGCGCCCCTGCATGATCTCCTCGAAGTCGATTTTGGCGTGAGCATCGAGCACGCCTGGCCGCGACGCGAGGTGGATCTGGCTCACGCCTTTGGGAAGCTTCACGCCGCCTTCGGCAAAGTAGGCGTTCGCCTCCGCTTCGGTCAGCTCCGTGGGCTTGGGATCAGGATGGGCTTTCGCCGCGTTCAGCTTCAGGTAGGCGAGCTTCTGCTCCATCGCGCGAAATTCTGCGCTGTGATTATCCCGAGGAGCCGCAGGGTGCTGGGCGCCAGCGGCCATGCCGAGCGTCAGCGCAACGAACGCAACCTTGATCGAAACCATGCAACGCCAGTTCATCGCAGCGCCGCCTCTGCTGCCGGATTGGTAAGGGTTTCCACGTGGGGCTTGTCGAGCGTTCCTGAGATCGCATACGACTGCCCGCCGGAGCGCTCCAATTGCACGGCGAGGTTGCGTCCGTAGGACGCGGTGCCGTTCACGCTATAGCTGGCGCCGTTCGACTGCAATTTGCAATTCGACAGTTTGAATGTTCCATCCTGCAATGCGAGTTTGCCGGAGAATTTCGAGAACGCGATTGGAATCCCTCGGTTGTCCAGACTGACGTGCCTCAGAGAACCACCGCTCCAGGTGAAATCTGCCGTGCCCGCCGCCGAGCTCCGCAGCTTGTCCGCGCTTAGTCCGGACAGGGTCAAGCTGTATGCAGCATCCACGGGCCCGGCCGCCCAGTTGTCGCGCATTAACGATGCCAGCTGGGTCATCGAAAGCTTATTGATAATCCCATTGCCCATGAATCGCGGCGGCGAGACCGTAAAGTCGGCCAGCCAGGAGCCGTCCTGATGCCCGCCCAGAAGATCGGCGCGCAGCTCATGTATTCGCAGTTTGCCGGAGGCGAGTTCCAGCGATCCATTGACGTTGCTGGCGATCACGCTGCCAAGTGCAAAATGAGGCTACGGAAAAATGTCCGCTGGCGCGCAATTTCAACAAGGCGTTGTCGTTCCGCTTTCCAATGGAAAGCAGATGGTACCAAGGCTGACGGCTGAAGGCGGGATTCAGCAGCTGGTTGAGCCGGGCGAGCGACACATCGCCGGAGCGAACCTCGAATTGCAATTCGCAGTTTTCCGGCACCGTGCAGTGCACGGGAAAGCTGGCCGAGCCACCCATCTGAGTACCTTGTTTGAAGGCGGCAGAGAAGGACGTAACTTTCACCAGTTGGTCTGCCAGCAGAACGGAGGCTGAGTCGATCAGCAGCGGCTCGGAGACACCTTGCAACTCAGCCGTCGCCGTCCGAATCTGCATTTTACCTGAGGGCGCAGGGGAAGCGAATCCCATCCAGGATCCCATGGTGCCGACGTCCACCTGGGCCACGCCCGCCAGCCCGATGCCCGGTGTTCCAATCCCAAAGGCTTGCGCCACGTTCAACAGCCTTCCCAATTCCGCGGCGCCGCTCAAGTGCAGACTGTAGCTATCGGCGTCGATCTCTCCGCTGCCCGTGGCGGGCGAAGGCGCTCCCAGGGGCATGGCGAAGGGCTTCACAACCAGTTGAAAGCCGGCATTCGTAAGCGGCGGTGGGACTGGATGATTCGTCCGTTTTCGTTTTGAACCGGGTGCGTCCGGGCTTTTATCTGGGACAGCAAATTGCACCTCCCCGAGTTCCAACTGCTGTTTCAGAACACTCGCTTGCAGCGCCAGTGAGCTGGTGCTGCCACCTCCCGACCACTGTGGTGTACCGCCGGGCGGCTTGCGAACCGAAAACGCCGCTGTCGCCTCACCCGTAGCGGTTAAATCTCCCGGGAGGTCTTTCTTGGCATGGCGGGCAAAAGCGGCTACGCTCGCCGCTGGAATATGGTCCCCAGCGATGTCCCATTCATACCCGCCGGCCGGTCCCCAGCCTTGCGCGTCTCCCCGTACCCGTAGCAGACCAGAACCGACGGGCGACTCGCAGCGGACGTCATACAGCGCGTCGTTCATGGAGGAGTAGGTGCCGGTGCAATGTGTCCGCAATGGCAAAGCCTCACCCAGGGCGATATCGTAGCGGCGGAAGTCGTCAACTCTCGCGTCCAGCGTAATCCCCAGGGCCGCAGGTGAGCCGGTCAGTACCGCACTGGCGCGGACGGCTCCCCGCCAGCCGCGATCGCGTCCGTATAAGAGCTTCGTCAGTTGGCCCAGCGGGCCATCGCTAAGGTTCAGCTTCAGGTAAATCGGCGTGTCACGCAGGTTGGCAGCGCGCTGGAACCGCCCGTCAAGCTTGAGGGTGCCCGTATCGCTGATCGACAGATCGGTGCGGACAGGACGCGCTTCCACGCGGAAGCCCCAGAGATTTTCCGACTCCAGCCACAATGCGAAATCGGCGTCGGTGAAGGCAAATGCTTTCTTCACGTCGCCCAGCTTGAAGTTGATGCGCCCGCTGGAGGCCTCAACATAAGGAAAGCGGGGTCGTGCCTCCGGACGACGCTTGGCCGTGGGCGCGGAACTGGTTTGCGATGCCCGCTCCACCAGTTCTTCCAGGTTCCAGTGGCCGTCGGCACGGCGTACCAGGTTCAGGCTGGGATTGTCCAGATCCAGGGTGCCACTCTCCAGACGGCCCCGCCACAGCGATGTCAGCCGCAGATAAACCGTTACCACGTCAGCCCGCAACATTGGCTCAGCGCCGTAGCTGGGATCGTCGGCAACCACAAAGTTGTAGAGCACCACTCCGGGACGGGGCAGCAACTTGAGCTCGATATTGGAGACGGTTACTTCGCGCCCCAGCGCTCGGCCGATGGCGCCCGCTACCCGCCCGCGATAGCGGTTCACATTAACGAAGGGAGGCAGCACCAGGGCCAGCAGAAAAACCAGCACCCCTGCCCATATCATCCGCCGTGACCTACGGCGCAGCATCAGTGCACCACGTGGAACATTCGCGACCAGCGGGTGTGGTCGAAGAAGTGGATGACGATGTTAAACATCCACGCAATACGGTCGCCAATGCTTTGGCGCTCGTACTCATCGCGCGGCGTCAGAAACGACCAATAAATGAACATGGGACGCCCGATCAGGTTTTCGCGGGGCACTAAGCCCCAATAGCGGCTATCCAGACTGACGTCGCGGTTATCGCCCATGGCGAAGTAGTGGCCGGGCGGTACCACCAGATCGCCGTTCTGCACATACGATGACAGCGTATCCCGCCACTCTGGCGTCAGCTGTTCGTACTCGCCGGGGGACACGCGCGGAAAGTTGTCCCGATAACCGTTGTAATCTCCCTGGCGGACAACGTAGGGCTCCTTCAGTGCTTCCCCGTTGCGGTAAACCACGCCATTCTCCAGATGAATGCGGTCGCCGGGAACGCCCATCACCCGCTTTACCAGATACAGACCGGGCTGCGCCGGTGCGATAAAGACGAACACATCGCCATGGTGCGGATCGCGGTACGGAATCAGCTTGCCGATCCATTTGGTCGCGGGCGCCAGCAGAATCCGATCTACGAACAGGTGATCGCCGATCAGCAGCGTGTTCTCCATCGAGCTCGAAGGAATGGTGAAGGCCTGTAAGGTGAAGGTAATGATGAAGAGCCCCGTCACCAGAATGAGCGCAATCGAGGCGATAAACTCCGGCGTCGTCTCCTTGGGCTTTTCAGGAGTCTCCGCGGTCTCCGTTTTCTGCGGTTTTACCGGTTGCGCCTTTTCCGGCGCGGCCTTCACAGCTTTCTTGGTCGTAGGCAAAATTTCCTGTCCCTTAAGTTGCTAAACCATCCAACTGGCCATCTGCACAACCACGCTCTACTGGGGAATCCGCAGCATCCGGTGCCAGCGCAGGCCACTCAACATTTGCGTGACACTTACCGTCAGATTCGAAAGTCTATCAGACCGCTGCCCACCCGCCATTGCCGTCTCCGTTCGGTCTATCGACCAGTAGATCAGCAGGGGACGTCCTACTACATTTTCCTGTGGCACAAAGCCCCAGTAGCGCGAGTCATAACTATCATCGCGATTGTCACCCAGGACGAAGTACGATCCTTCGGGCACGATCAGTTCGCCATCGTCCACCAGTTTTTGCGCCTGGAGAAACCACTTTGCCGAAGCTCTGTCGCCATAGAAGCCGCCGTCGGGAAAATTGTCGCGGAAGCGATCGCGCCAGGCCCAGTTGAACATGGCATAGCCGTCATCCTCGCGGGTTCCGTTGACATAAACATGCTTGTTGACCAAACGCACATGGTCGCCAGGAACGGCCACCACCCGCTTCACGAAGTGCTGGCGCGGATTCACCGGATAACGAAAGACGATGATGTCCTGGCGCTGAATGGGCCGGTAGGGCAGCAACCAGTCCCACAACCGCGAATGCCCGTAATGCGCTTTGTCCACCAGCAGGTAATCGCCAATCAGCAGCGTCCGTTCCATCGACTCGGAGGGAATCTGGAATGCCTGCACCACAAACGTAATTACGAACACCGCAATCACGATGGTGCCGGCGAAGCGACTGTAACGAATACAGGCCGCGCCTCGCCCGCGGTAGGGCCGGGGGCAGCTTTACGCAGATTGTCTTGATTTGTTCTGGGGTACCCACTTCACTCATGACGGCTCGGAACTCTTGCTGCTCGCCGCGCTGCCATCCACGGCCGCGCGCCCCTCTAGCAATTGTAGACGTTCCCACGCCAGTCGCGCGGCCGCTTGCTCGGCAGCTTTCTTCGTGCTCCCCTCGCTGCGGCAGACGAAAGCGTCCGCACCCGCCGGCGATGCCGGAATATGCGCCTCGATGGTGAACATCTTGCGATGGTCAGGGCCCTCCTCTTTCACCATTAAGTAGCGGGCCTGCGGGCGTCCGCAGGCGTGGATGGCCTCCTGCAACGCCGACTTGTAGTCCATGACGGGAAGCCTTTCGCTGCCGTACTGGTGTACTTCGGCAAGCTCAGGTTCGAGGATATTTCGCAGGATAAAGCGCTGCGCCGCATCCAGCCCGGCATCCAGAAACAGGGCGGCGATAATGGCCTCCAATGCATTCACCAACAGAGCGCTCTTGTTCCGCCCGCCGCTGCGCTCTTCGCCCCTGCCCAGCCGCAAATAGTCGCCGATCTTGAGCTCGCGGGCCGGACGCAGCAAGCGGCGCGCGCTCACAATGTGGGCCCGCAACTTCGACAACTCCCCTTCCTGATACTCGGGAAACCGCCGAAACAGCTCCTGGCTGATGACGAACGACAACACCGCATCGCCCAGGAATTCCATCTGCTCATTGTCGAATTCCGCGGAGGGCACCCCGCCTGCTGAATTCTGCGACTCCAGTTCACGGGCATAAGACGCGTGGGTGAGCGCCTGGTCGAGGAGATCATGGTTGCGGAAGACATGGCCCAGCGCTTCCTCCAGAGCCCTCGTATCGTTGCCACTTGTCTTCATCTCGATAGCTCTCGGTGCACCCGGAGGCTTTTGCCTCGGCTAGTGCGGCGTGTTGGGCGATGTCGCAGCCGGTGACTTGATCGGCTGCATAGCCGGTGCCGGTGTTGCCGGATTGCCCGCTGGAGCCTGAGCACTGATCAGCTTCTGCAGACGTTCCTGTTGCTGCTTGGCCAGGTTGCGCGCCGGAGTTCCGTCCTTGGAATATTGCACGGCTTTATTGGCGGAGTCCAGCGCCTGCGGATACTGCTTCAATTTGTCCTGGGCCACCGATAGTCGCAGATAGAGTACGGCCTCGGGATTGTCCTTATTCGACTCAACCGCCTTTTGCAGGTTCTGCTCCGCCGAAGCATAGTCATTTTTGTTCATATCAACCATGCCAAGCGTGTCGTATGCCATGGTCAGAATGCTATGTTTGGCGGCTTCGATTTTTGCGGGGTCGGCGTTGGCCGGCACCAGGAGTCCCGTATCGAGGTTGTCGATGGCGGCGTGCGCGTCCTTGGCGGCTTCGGCCAGGCGCTGTTCGCGATCAAGGTCGGTATCGTGCGTTGACTCGGCAAGAGCTGCGGCCACTTGCACCAGCGGTACCGGGTTCGTCGGGTCGGCGGCAATGGCCAGACGCCCGGTGATGATGACCTTCTCGGTGTCGTTGGACTGGGCGAAAAGATTCATCGCCCGCTGGTAGAGCGACGCCCGCAACTCGCTGTTGGGATACTTCGCGGCAAAGTCGTCAGCCGCAGCTTCCACTTGCGCCGGTTCGGTTTTGGCGAACGCGTCCTGATAAGCCTTCAGCTCATCCTGCGATTTAGCTTGCAGTACTCGGTGGCCGCCGTTTGTAGCCGGAGCCTGGGCATTGCCCGACGCGGGGCTGGGTGCCGTGTTGGGCGACACCGGAGTCGTGCTCGGCGGCGAGGCTTGCCCTGCTGTCTGGGCCATGGCCGCCATGGCGGCCAAAAGCACAACCACTAGGATTGCTGTCGATCTCATGATTTCCCTTTCTGCTCGAAGCCGGCCGCCGCTTCGCAATGTCGGGCCTATTGATCTTTATGCTCAGCTGTTGGAGGCTCGTAGGCTTGCTGCAATCCCCGTTCAGCAGAGCTTCGGGCATCAGCCGGAACGTCACTGGTGGCAAGTGCCGCTTTGTATTGTGCCACTGCGCTGTCGCGCTCGCCCTGCAAGTCGAAAATTCGTCCCAGATAAATGTGGGACCACGCCACCACGTGCGGATCATTACCCGCCTCCAGCGCCTTCTGGAAGTCGGCCTGCGCCACCGGCATGTCACCGCCAAAACTGGCTACTTTGGCCAGCACGAAGTAAGCGCGCGCCAGGGTCTTCATTGGCCCGAAGGCTATCCTGTGCCAGTTTGCCCGCCTCCGCGGGGTTGCCGCTGGCCAAAGCGCGCTCCGCCAAATCGATCTTCTTTTCAGATGCAGGTTTCGAGGCCTGCATCACCTCGGGTTCCGACTTGGCGGCAAACGCAATTTCGCTGGCCCGCTTCTTCTCATGCGCGACGTCTATGCTTTTCAGCCAGTCGGGAAAGGTGTACTGCAATCCCGTGGCGCCCTTTTCGAAAGCGCGCAACTGCTCGTAGAAATACCCGGTCAGAACAAATCCTTCAGCCTCGTCCTCATGCACCAGCGCCTCGCGCGCTCTTTCCGGCAGCTTAGCGTCGGCGGGGGTCCGTGCCTCGATAGCTCGAATCAGGCACTCAATCACCAGCAAGCCAACGTCCGTCTTGTATTCTTCCGCCATGGGAGCGGTTTGTAGCGATTTCAGAATGGGCTGCAGCCGGTCGAGCGCAATAGCGCGCTTCGCGATCAGCGGATCCAGTACAAAGTGCAGATACGTATGCCGGAGCGCCTCCATGTGGATGTTCTCCCCGGCGGGCGAGACTACCACGTAATAGAAATCCTGAAGATAGTTGCGGGAGTTCACTTGCCCGGGCGCGATCATCGGCTCTAAGTAGACATTGAAGCTGCGTCCCGCATACCCAGACAGTGGCAGCCGCAGGTAATGATCGGCCGAGCTGATCATCCCAGAGACCGGCCCGTGATATTGATCGATTAATGCCAGATATTCCGGCTGGTGCTTGAGCCAGATAGAGTGCAGCTTGGCGGCCGTGTAGTACTCCTGCAACACCGAGGCGAACCCCAGAACGTAAGCCGCATCCGGCGGCAGGTCCGCTTCCTTGAGCCTGGCCGTGAACTCAGGAGGCGGTCCCAGGTTGAGCGCCAGCGATACGTACTGCGCCAGATCGTGGGCCGCATCGCTCTGCCGATGGTCCTGATAGAAGCGGCACATTGCTTTGGCTGCGACGGATGCGGCGGGAGACTTGCTGGCTTCAACCAGGTCGGCGCGCACCTCGGTGCGGATCGGAGACGAAGATTGCAACTCCTGGTCGTAGCCGCAGACGTTCATGCCGGCAACCACGCTAAACAGCGTCTCGTTGACGTCCAGCGTGGCCCTCGACTGCGCGGCAGCTGCACAATTCAGCCCGGCGAGCAGGGCGAGCAGAACAAGATTGCGCGGAAAAACGCTCAGCGAGACCTCCGGAAAAGCTCTTAGCCGCTGGCTCTTAGCTCTTTAGCAATCGCGTGTGCGGCGAGTGAAATAGGCTAGCAGCGAGAACGGCGGGAGTCGATGCCTCCAGTTTACGGGGTCGGTCGGGAGCGCGCAAACCACAAGAAGCATCCCGGCAACGCGCAGCGGAAACCGTTCTACCCCTTAACCTGCACCTTGGAGAAGGTGAGAATCACCCGGCTGGAGGTCGGCTGACCGAAGGCCGTTGCCGGATTGAAGGTAGTAAAGATCAGCATGTTCTTCAGTTGAGGGAGAATCGCTTCCGCGTCTTCCGGAGCGGACAGCACGCGGTAATCCAGCACCCGGCCATCCGGCCCAACATAGGCTTCCACCACCAGAGAATCCGTATTCGCCCCGCCCATCGACAACTCGAACGGAGTCGATTTTAGTTCCGCCGGAGTGTACAGCATGGTCGGCACGTCATTGGAGGCGCGTACCTGGGCCGGGTAAAGGAAACTGATCAGCACTCCAAAGATAATAAGTGTGGTGACTAGGCCGGCGGTTGCCGGGACCATGGTGGCGTTGAAGGCGTTATCCCACCGCACCCGTAGCCGCTCCCAGCGCGAGTGCCCGGAGTTGGCCAGCTCCTGCGAAAGCGCCACCCGCAGCTTCAAACTGAGATCCGGAGGAGCCGGCTTCCTGCCCAACGAACCAACCAGAGACTGGGTACGCTGCACCGAGGCAAAGCGCGCAGCACATTCCGCGCAGGCGCGCAGGTGTTCATCCATCTGCGCCATCTGGCGGCGCGTAACCGCGCCGTCCAGGTACGACGACATCAGCCTCTTGGCAACTGAGCACGTCATGGCAGAACCTCAACTTCGCGGCCACCTACCGGGCCACTGCGGCGTCTGTTCGCGCGGGGCTTCCCCGCTTCCATTCCGAATGCCGGCAAATGTCTCTCCAGACGTCTGCGCAAGGCCTCTCGCCCGCGGACCAGCCTGGACTTTACCGTTCCCATCGAAATCTGCATCACCTCGGCAATCTGCTCGTAGGAAAGTTCCTCCAGGTCGCGCAGGATCACGGTGCTGCGATAAGGTTCCGGCAGCGCCCTCAGTTCCGTCTCCACCCGCTCCCGCAATTCATCCTCGCAAACGTTCTGGAAAGGCGACTTGCCTTCGTCCACCAAAGTATTTTTCATGGCGGACAGGTGACATTCTTCGTCGCGCTCGGGTTCGGCCTCAATGGAGGTCTCGCGAAACTTGTGACGAAACCACCAGCGCCGCCGGTTCGAAGCCTCATGTAAGGCGATGCGGTAGATCCACGTCTTCAAACTGGAGTCGGCGTTGAAGCTCTTGATTCCGCGAAAAACCTTGAGGAATACGTCCTGAGTGGTATCGGCGGCGTCGGAGGGGTCTTCCAGGATCCGGTAGACCAGGCTGTAAACCGGCTGGTTGTAATGGGCAATGAGCCAGGAAAAAGCCGCTTCCGATCCGGCCTTCAGTTCGGCCACCACGGAGGCTTCTTCGGTGCGGACTCCTATCGCACTTGCCAGGTCACTCAATGTTGTTGCTCCCGCCACGGGCGGCACCTCAATGATAAATACTTTCGCAGCCTGCAACAACCAACTACAACAGCGCCCGACGCGCTAACACCGCGATTCGTCCCATTCCCGATATGCGGGTCGGGACATACGCCCACCGCGCCGTTCGGCACCGAACTATTTGGGTTAGACCCCGGGCAAAGACGGAATGTTCCCAGGAAGTCGATAACAGTTGCGGCACAGAGGTGCCTCATGCGGAGCTATTGCTCCTTGGCTACAGGCGGCGCACCGCCCGTAGCAGCTGGGGCAGAACTCGTGCTGCCCGTAACCTTAGTCGTGGATTTTGGCTTTGCCTTGTGGCTAGACGACGTTTTCGTAGTCGCAGTGTCGTCGACGACCACTTTCTTAGGCGGAGTCGCTGCCGCCGACTGCCGTTTCAGAGTTCTGACCTCCGTGCGCAGCTGATTCAACTCTAACTGAGTCGAGAAAGTAAGTTTTTCCAATTCATCGCCCAGATTGCGCCGCACGGAATCAATCACGCCCCGCTGCTGCGCCAGCGCGTCGTAATCGCTCCGCGGACCGAACGCCCCGGCCGATTCGGTCAGCGAAGCCAACACGTCATAGAGAACATTGAGATTGCGATATAGCTTGAACTGTGCATTTACGTCCTGCGGGGCGTTACGGACGCTGTCGATCAGGGCTGGCAACGCCGTGGTCAAGTTTCGCTGGACGGAATCGGCATTGCCCTGCGCTTGCTGCTTGGAATTGCTGTCCGCCTTCCATTTCTCTATGCGGATGTGTCCGAGGTCGAGATTCGCCTGTGCTGCCGCCGCCTGCAAGCGATCCAAATCCGCCAGGATCGGGGCCATCGATGGGCTGGTGGCACGCGCACTGCTGGGCGCAGTCGCGGGTGCGGTTGTTGTCTGCCCCAGCGCAATTGAGCTTAGAGAAAACAGAAATAACAGATTTTGAGCAGTTCTCATCGTGCTCTCCAGACATGACGCTGTGGACGCAAGAGCAACAGACGAGGTGGAGCTACAGTTTATCCTGAAACATGAATTAGTGGGATGCAGGGCCGCGATGGCGGGTCGCTCAGGGCGATCGATCTTCCAAGTTCAAACCAAGCCGGCCCCGGATTCGGAGGCACTGGCGTTGTTGTCTGTATAATCTTGGGTTTGCACACCTCATCTCAGGAGTCCTGATTGCAACAGGCAGAGATCGGCATTATCGGCGGCAGCGGTCTGTATTCCATGCCGGGATTCAGCGATGTCCAGGAGCTATGGCTGCACACTGCCTTCGGTGCGCCGTCCGACGCCTATTTTGTGGGCGAATTGGAAGGCCGCAAGGTCGCTTTCTTGTCGCGCCACGGGCGTGGGCATCGCTTCATGCCGACCGAAATCAATTATCGTGCCAACATTCATGGCTTCAAACAGCTTGGCGTCGAGCGCATCGTTTCGCTCTCCGCCGTCGGCTCGCTTAAGGAAGAGCATCGCCCGCTGGATTTCGTGGTGCCCGATCAGTTCATTGATCGCACCCGGCATCGCATCGACACCTTTTTCGGCGATGGCCTGGTCGTGCACGTCGGCCTCGCTGAACCTGTTTGCGGCGAAGTCGCGAATGTTGCGGTCGACGCCTGCCGTCGCGCCGGCGTCAATGTAAAATCCGGTGGCACCTATCTCAACATGGAAGGTCCGCAGTTCTCTACCAAGGCTGAATCCAATCTGTACCGCAGCTGGGGACTGGACGTCATCGGCATGACCAATCTCACCGAGGCACGGCTGGCGCGCGAGGCGGAACTCTGCTACGCAACCGTCGCCATGGTCACGGATTACGATTGCTGGCACCAGACCCACGATTCCGTCAGCGTTGAGCAAATTGTCGCCGTGCTGCTGAAAAACGCCGAGCACGCCTGCACCGTAGTGCGAGAGGCAGTTGCGGCCATGCCTAAGACGCGCCGCTGCAAGTGCGCCTTGGCCCTGAAGAACGCCATTATTACCAGCAAAGACGCTGTGCCGGCGGAGACCCTTGACCGGCTGCGGCTGTTGGTTGGTAAGTATTTTGACTCCGAGCAGAAAGCGGGAACATAGCTCTTGTCCATCTTGGTCGTTGGTTCAGTTGCATTCGATACCCTGAAAACTCCCTACGGCGAGCGCCAGAAAATCCTGGGCGGCGCGGCTACTTACTTCTCGCTCTCCGCCAGCCATTTTGCCGACGTGCGCGTGGTGGCCGTCGTAGGTGAGGACTTCACCCCTGAAAACGAGGCCGTGATGAACAAGCGCGGCGTCGACACGCGTGGTATCCAGCATGCCAAAGGGAAGACCTTTCACTGGACTGGCGAGTACGGCGAGAACGTTAACGAAGCCAAAACCCTCAGCACCGAACTCAACGTTTTCGAAGCTTTTGAACCATCGATCCCAGTCGAGTATCACAACTCTGAATTCCTCTTTCTCGCCAACATCGACCCTGTGCTGCAAACTCGGGTTCGTGACGCCATGCAGAATGCGCAACTCGTCGGCGGCGACACCATGAACTACTGGATCAGCGGACATCGCCAGAACCTGGACAAGATGCTGAAGCGCGTCGACGTGCTGCTGATCAACGACGGCGAAGCCAAGATGCTGGCCGGCGACAACAGCCTGCCGCGCGCCGCCCGCAAGGTGATGGAGATGGGCCCGCGCGCCTTGGTCATCAAGCACGGTGAATATGGCGCGACTATTTTCTTCCGCGACGGCGAGTTTGCCGGCGGACATCATCCCTTCCGCGCGCCCGCCATGCCGCTGGACGAAGTACGTGACCCCACCGGCGCCGGCGACAGCTTCGCCGGCGGCTTCATGGGATACATCGCGTCACAAGGCGAAGTCAATCGCCGGGTGCTGAAGCATGCCATGTTTTACGGCAGCGTCATGGGCTCGTTCGCCGTCGAGCGCTTCGGTACCGAACGGCTGCAATCGCTGACCCGCGATGAAATCGACGAGCGCTTCAACATCTTCCGCGAGCTGACTCACCTGGACTAACTAAGCTGGTTTTAGCTTCGGTATCTGCGCCAGGATGGGGTTGCGGAGTCTGGCAAGGAAGGCGTGCGAAGGCGTACACTCCCGATAATGGGACTCCACATGACACCGGAAACCGAAGCCAAGCTGGACGAACTGGCGCTGCGAACCCATCGTGCCAAAGACGAGTTACTGGAGGAGGCCGTAAACCACTTGTTGGTTTACAACGAGTGGTTGGAGCGCAAAGTAACAGGTAGCCAGGCCGCAGCGGAGCAAGGCCACATCGTTCCTGACGAGGACGTCCGGGCCTGGGTTGAGCAACGAGAACGCTCCTAAATGCGAGTCGAATGGTCCTCCCATGCGGTCGCAGATCTGAAGACAATTCTGAATACGTCGAGCGAGATCGCAATCTCTCTACAGCCAACCGAGTTACCCGAAACATCTGCGACGCAGTGCAGGGCCTTGTCACGATGCCGAATCGCGGGCGTCCCGGGCGGGTCGAAGGCACGCGAGAATTAGTGATCGTGCCCTTGCCCTACATCGTGGTTTACCAAGTGTTTCCAGAGCGGGTGTTGGTTCTCAACGTCGTCCATGGAGCGCAGAGGTGGCCGTAGAAGAGGGAACGGAAGGCAAGCAGGACCGGAGCATTCGAGGTGATCTCGCCCGGAAGCGCAATGATGCTGCCGCCCTTCGGCGGCCTTTTACCCAACAGCGCACCGAAGCTCGCCTCACGCTGCTGCTCGGGGCGCTCTCCATCGCCGCACTCCTCTACTACTACGCACATCGGCAATTGTTGCTCTATGGCGACGCCGGCGCCCATCTCAACATTGCGCGACGCGTGGTCGACAACCGGCATCCGCTCCAGTCCTATGGCCAGCTGGGCACCGTGTGGCTTCCGCTCCAGCACATCGCAATGTTGCCCTTCGTCTGGGTCAATACTCTTTGGCAAAGCGGCATCGCCGGAGCCATCCCCGGCATGGTCGCCTTCGTTCTGGGAACGCTCGGTATCTTCCGCCTGGTAAGGGCTCGCGCCGGTCAACTCTCCGCGTACCTCGCCGCAGCCATCTACGCCCTCAATCCCAATCTGCTTTACATGCAAACCACGGCGATGAACGAACCCATTTTTCTGGCTTTTTTCATCTGGGCGCTGGTTTATCTTGACGAATTTCTTCGCGCCACGGCGCCGCCACCTGACGCCTCTGTAGCTCCGGCTGAAATGAAGCCCCGGCGCGCGCTGGAATACTGCGGCATCATGATGGCCGCTGGCGCTTTCACTCGCTACGACGGTTGGTTTGCTGCGGCCCTCCTCGGTGTCATCCTGACCTGGGCCTTCGTCGGCTGGCGCCGGCGCATCACTGATCCGCGTCTGCGTCGAGCAGCAACCAAGTCATTCCTGGAGGTCCTGCTGCTCAACGCCCTGGTCCCGGTTTACTGGCTGATTTACACCTGGGCGGTTTCCGGTAATGCTCTCGACTTCATTACCGGCCCGTATTCCGCGAAAGCCATCGCTTTGCGGTCCACCGTTCAAGGCGCGCCGCCCTATCCCGGGCAACATCATGTCATCACCGCCGCGCTTTACTTTCTGAAGGCCGCTCAACTCAACATGGGATCGCCCCAGCTGGGCCGCGCCTTGCTGGCCCTGACTTTACTTGGGACCGCGCTCGCCATGGGGCGCTTTCGACGCTACGGAATTCTCTTGCTGCTCTGGTTGCCGCTGGCCTTCTATGCTCTGTCGATCGCCTACGGTAGCGTGCCCATCTACGTTCCGGTCTGGTATCCATTTTCGTATTACAACGTACGTTATGGATTGGAGCTGCTGCCGGACTTTGCAGTATTTCTCGCGTTATTGGCCGGAAGTCTCGCCGAAAAAGCGAACACCACGGCGATGCGAGTCGCCGTCTGGTGTGCCGTGATCGCGCTGGTCGTCACCAGTTATGCTTCCGTCTACGCCGAGTCCCCCATTACATTGCGCGAAGCCGCGGTCAACTCGCGCGACCGTATCGCGCTGGAACAAGGGCTGGCGAACGTGCTCGCGCAGATGCCGTCGTCGGCAACCCTGCTGATGTACGAAGCCGAGCACGCCGGAGCGCTGCGCTTGGCCGGCATTCCGCTACGGCATGTCATCTCCGAAGCCGAACATCCCGACTGGGAACTGGCGCAACTCGACCCGGCCCACCGCGTCGACTATGTCATAGCCTGTCAGGGCGATCCGGTCTGGGCAGCCGTGCGACACCACCATGCGGAGTTTACGCAGATGGTCTCGATCAGTGTCCCCGGCCAATCGATCTGCACGGTTTATAAGCCCAAAGCCGCAGGCGGTTCAGAATCCAATCAATAACCTATGCCGCGTAATGCAGCCAATATCCCGCTCTACCTTTGCTACAATCCGCCCAGCGCGAACTGATATGGCTAGCATCCCATTCCTAAAAGCGACGGCCTGCGGCAACGATTTTCTGATCATCGACTTTGCTCACGCTCCCAGCGACATTTACTCCTTTACGCGCCGTATCTGCGATCGCCACAATGGAGTGGGCGCCGATGGCGTGGAGTGGGTCCTGCCCGCCAAGGATGCCGACTTGCGCGTTCGCTTGCTCAATGCCGATGGCTCGGAGGCGGAGATATCGGGCAACGGCACGCGCTGTGTCGCGGCCTGGTATTGCGCGGAAAATCATCGCAGATCGGTGGTGATTCGCACGGGCGCTGGCCTAAAGACCTGCGAGCTCAGGGTCCATGAAGGAAATGACTTTGAGTTTCGCAGCTCCATGGGCGCGCCCGAGGTCGGCGACGAATTTCCCATTAAGTTTACCTACGGGGAAATCACCGGCACCCCGGTGTCGATGGGCAATCCGCATTACGTTGTGTTTGTCCAGCAATTCGAGCTGGGCTGGCAGGCCGTGGCCGATCAAATCTCCCGCCATCACGATTTCAAGCACGGCATGAATGTCGAGTTCGTTAAGATTCTGAACCCGAATGAGATCGAGGTCCGCTTCTGCGAACGCGGTGTCGGCGAGACCATGTCGTCCGGCACCGGATCGTGCGCCGCTGCCGTTGCCTCAATGCACTCCGGCAAGGCGACATCGCCGGTACGAGTGCACGCTCCCGGCGGGGTGCAAACTGTGGAGTGGAACGATGAAGTGTTTCTCACCGGCCCCGCGACCTTGCTCTGTCAGGGCGAGTTTTTCATTTAAGATTAGCGGTCTACATGACTCAATCAGGCCAACCCGAGCGCGTTCGTCCGCCCGCCCTGAAGTCCGGGGATACAGTTGGCATCATCGCTCCGGCCAGCGGTTTCCGCCGCGACGATCTGGAAGCGGGTTGCGCCGAGTTGCTCCGGCTGGGTTTCCAACCTTTCTACCTGCCTTCGATTTTTGAGCGCCAATTGTACTTTGCGGGATCGGTGCGGCGTCGAGTGGATGAGTTGCACGAGATGTTCTCGCGGCCCGAGGTAAAAGCGATTCTCTGCGCCCGCGGAGGCTATGGCTGCAATTACTTGCTACCGAATCTTGACCTGGAACTGGTTCGTGCCAACCCAAAGATCTTTGCCGGTTGCAGTGACGTGACCACCCTGCTCACGTACTTGTGCGACGCTGCCGGAATGGTGACCTTCCACGCGCCCATGGTGGCGGGCGACCTGGCCCGGCCTGGTGGTTTTGACAAAGCGAGTTGGCTCATGGCGCTTACGGCCGGTGAAGCCTATGAGCGGGAGTTCACATCCGGTGAAGTGCAGCCTTTGGCGAAAGGAACTGCAACAGGTGTCCTCTACGGCGGCTGTTTGTCGCTGCTGTGTGCCTCGCTGGGGACACCGTATGAGATTCGTACTCAAGGAACGGTCCTCTTTCTCGAAGATCGTGCTGAACGGCCCTATCGCATCGATCGCATGTTGATGCAGTTGAAGTTGGCGGGTAAGTTTGCGGGCGTGCAGGGAATCGTATTCGGCGAGATGATCGATTGCGGTGAGGCTGGCGCTCTTGATTACACGCTGCAAGACGTAATAATGCGCATTCTCGGCGACCTGCAAGTTCCGATAGCATTCGGGCTGAAGTCCGGACATGTTTCCAGCGGGAGCATTACTTTGCCCTTCGGTGTCAGGGCAGAGCTCTCTGTTGGCAAGACGGTTGTGCTTAAGTATGAGCCAGCAGTGCAAGGCGGGGCATCTTGAGCGTGGACCCCGGTTAGAACGGGATCTGCGCTGCGACAATAATTCCATGAAGCTAAACCATATCCACCTGATTGGTATTTGCGGTACGGCCATGGCATCGCTGGCGGGAATGCTTAAGCAGCGCGGCTTTCGGGTCACCGGCTCTGACGCTGCGGCATATCCCCCAATGTCAGACTTCCTGGCATCGCTAGGTATTACCATCTTGCAACCTTTTGGCCAGGCTAATCTTCAGGTTCGACCCGATTTAGTCGTCGTCGGCAATGCCATCTCACGAGGCAACGTCGAGCTGGAGTTGGTCCTCGATCAGCGCATTCCGTTTCAGTCCCTGCCGCAGATTCTGCACCACGAGTTCTTGTTGGACAAAGAGCGTTTGGTCGTTGCCGGGACGCACGGTAAAACGACCACGTCGTCGATGCTGGCGTGGATTTTTCAGCACGCCGGCCGGAACCCCAGCTTTCTCATTGGCGGAATTCCCGAGAACTTTGGCAGCTCGTTCGCTCTAGGATCAGGAAACGAATTCATTCTGGAGGGCGACGAGTACGACACTGCCTTCTTCGATAAGGGGCCGAAGTTCCTGCACTATTTCCCCGATGCCCTGATTCTTACTTCGGTGGAGTTCGACCACGCCGACATTTATAGGAATCTCGACGAGGTGAAGACCGCGTTCAAGCGCCTGGTCAACCTGGTTCCTCGCCGCGGGTTGCTGATCGCGTGGGATGGTCACCCTAATGTTGACGAGGGTGTGGGCCGCGCCTTTTGCCGGGTCGAGCGCTACGGCTTTGCCGAAGGTTCTGCGTGGCGAATCACCGACATCGAACATACTCCCGCCGCAACTCGCTGGCGCGTGCTGCACGATGGCAAGGTTTGGGCTGATTTCGAGTTTCCTCTGGCGGGAGAATACAACGTCTTGAATGCAACGGCCGCGGCCGCCATGGCAGCCAATTACGGCATCGGCAGCGACCTGATCGCGGAAGCCCTGCAGACCTTCCGCAGTGTGAAGCGACGTCTGGAAGTGAAAGCCGAGATTCATGGCATCACCATCATCGATGACTTTGCCCATCATCCTACGGCGATCACGCAGACGCTGAAGGCGGTGCGGGCGCGCTATGCGGGGCGGCGGCTTTGGGCGGTCCTGGAGCCACGCTCCAATACCCTTCGGCGCAAAGTCTTTCAGCGTGAGTTGGCTGAAAGCCTTGCCATCGCGGACCAGATCGTTCTGGCCGATGTCTTCAAGTCCGAGGCCATTCCTGAGCACGAGCGGCTGAATCCAACTGCGGTTGTGGCTGATTTGAACGCAAGCGGGGAGCGGGCGCGGCTGCTGGGTAACGTAGACGAGATCGTCGGCGCCATCGCGTCCGAACTGCGCCGCGGCGACGTTGTCGCAATTCTCTCCAACGGCGGCTTCGGCGGTATCTATGAAAAGTTGCCGGCGAAACTTCAGTCGATACATGAGGTCAAAACGACGGCGTGAACCCTCCTCGCACAGTCCTGCCAGCATGGTCGATGGTCACTGTCTTCTTCGTGTTTGCGACCCGCGTTTTCGCCGCAACCCCGGTGACTTGCGCTTTGCCGGCCAGCGCCCAGTCCCAGCCCACCGAATACTTTGTCTCCCTGGCGATCCCGCTAAGCATCTGGCTCACGTCAGCATCCGTCTGCGGGAGGGCGAAGGCGTCCGCACGCTGGAAATGCCCGTGTGGAACGCGCTTTACCAAGTACGCAACTTCGCGGCCAACGTTGAAGACGTGCGTGCGCAGGATGCATCGAGTGCGCCTGCCACGGTTTTCAACCGCAGAACCAGCCAATGGGAGATCACCGCGCCGCCGGGCTGCGTCGTGGTTAGCTATGACATTCACCTTGACTCGCCTGGCCCGTTCGGAAGCACTTTGAACGCCGATCATGGTTTCTTTAACTGGGCGATGGTGCTGATGTACGCGCCCGGGTTGCGCTCCCAAGGGGTCAGCATTCGACTGCTCGACGTTCCCACAATGTGGGAGCTTCGCGACTTACACATCCTGGGTGCCGCTGGACCCGGCAAAGTTGAGCAGAACGTCGGAATTGCCCGTAACTACGACGAGCTGGTGGATAGCCCGGCTGAGGTCGGCATTTTTCAGCAGTCAGCTTTTCAGCAGGATGGAGCTATCTACCACGTTGTGGTACACGGCAACCCGGTCGACTACGATATGGCAAAGCTCGACGGGGCCCTGGGAAAAATCACCCATGCCGCGGTGGACTGGATGCAGGACCGTCCCTATGAGGAGTACACGTTTCTCTACCATTTTCCCAATGGGTATGGCGGGGGCGGCATGGAGCACGCTTACGGGACGGCGATCGACGTGAGTGCCGACCACCTGCGCGACGGCTTAGGGCTGGTGGCCAGCGTCACCGCCCATGAGTTCTTTCATCTTTGGAACGTAAAGCGCATTCGCCCACAATCGCTGGAGCCTGTCGATTATCAAGGAGAGCAAGACACACGCGCACTGTGGTTCAGTGAGGGCGTAACCAGTACGGTGGGTGACATGCTGCTGGCGCGTTCGGGGCTTATCGATGAGCGGGAGTATCTACAGCGTGTTTCGGGGGAAATCACTGAGCTACAGCGCCGGCCGGCACGTCAATGGCAGTCAGCAGAGGAGTCGAGCCTCGACGCCTGGTTTGAAGGTATTACCTTTTACCGCTCGCCGGAGCGGAGCATCAGCTACTACAACAAGGGTGAAATTCTCGGCATTCTGCTGGACCTGCGCATTCGCCAGCTAACCAGTGGCACGAAATCGCTGCGGGATTTGTTTCAGTGGATGAACCAGCATTACGCCAAGCAGCATCGCTTCTTCCCCGATTCTGCCGGAGTCGAGGAGGCCGCGGAAGCGGTCACCGGCCAGGGTTTTTCTGATTTCTTCCGGGACTACGTGGGCGGTGTGAAGGAAATTCCGTACGACGACTATTTTCAGTTGGTCGGGCTGCATACGGTTGTGAGCACAACTCAGTACGCCACCGCCGGCTTCACTACCAAGGCGAGCCCGGGCGGGCAGCCGGAAGTAGTGCGGATCGATCCCAACAGCGACGCGCAACGCCTCGGAATCCTGATCGGCGATCACGTGATCAAAGTTAACGGTAAAGCTGCCGACGCGTCTCTGGACGAACAGGTATCGCGGCTGCAACCTGGATCCACCGTCCGCCTTGAATTGGAGAGTCGGCGTGGAAAACGGGAAGTGGAACTGCGGCTGGCTGCGCGCCAGGAGCAATCGTACGAATTGGAGGACGTTGCGATGGAAAGCCCCAACAACGGTCACATCGTTCGGCGTGGATCCACGGCGACGACGAAGCTGGGGGCGCTCATTGATTCGAGCGCTTGCGATTTTGTGCTTCTGGGGATTCTTCATCCTGCTGGTCGGACCGCCCCTGGTGCTCTATGCTGCAGTTACCGGCAACGCCGATCCTCTCTACAAAATAGCCACCGGTCTGGGCCGGATGGGCGTGCTGCTGGTCGGCGTGAAAATTGAGATTCGCGGCCTGCGAGCACTTGCAACCGGGCCGCACCTACATCTTCATGTCGAACCATGTGTCCAACCTTGATCCGCCAATTTTGATACCAAGTATTCCGGGACGCTGCTCGGTACTGGTGAAGAAGGAGCTGTTTCGTGTTCCGGTATTGGGGACAGGCATGAGGCTGGGACACCTTGTGCCTGTAGATCGCAGTAATCAAGAAGCGGCGATCGAGAGCGTGCAAGCGGCCATCAGGGTGTTGCACGAAGGATTGCATATGGTGATCTATCCCGAAGGCACACGCTCCAGCGATGGGCGTTTGCTTCCATTCAAGAAGGGGCCATTTTATCTGGCCATGGATTCGGGCGTGCCCGTGGTGCCTGTGACGATGTTGGGGACCTATGAAAGCTGGCCGAAGACACGCTTTGCCTTACGGCCGGGGACCGCGACAGTGGTCTTTCATCCGCCCATCAATCCTCACGACTATAACGATCGCGAGGCGCTGATGACGGCGGTCCGAACCGTTATCGCCAGCGTTCTGCCACCGGAGCGGCGTTGAGCAGTCAGCTCGTTGCGGGGACGCGGATTGCACGGAACTCGGTGATGAAATCGCTTTTACTTTCTCTCAATCAAACGCGCCGTCAGCACCGCGCCATCGCGCTCGTCGTGCAGCTTGATGGGAAAGATGAGCACGTTCCAGGTCCAGTGCGGACTTTTCTGAGGCAGGTGGGAGGCGCCGCGGAATCCGCGGCGATCAATATAGGTTTCGCGCGTGTCGACAACGGTGCGAATGATTTCGCGCCACTCGTCGCCCAACTGCGGAAACTGCTCAAACAGGTTCTTACCGGCGAACCAGGCGCGTTTGTGGCCATTCATAGCGGCGAAGTAGTCATTGACAAATAGCCAATTGCCGTCCTGATCGAGGACTTCCAGCACAATATCGTCGCCCATTGCCATCGAGATACGCGAGTAATAAAAATCGCGGGCGTCCACCACCACCGGGCGTCCACGCTTTTTCGCTTCGAATGAGCGCAGGGCATTCACCAGGTCATCGACGGAGCTGTATCCCTTCAGCAAATGCATATCGGCGATGCCGCCGAATTTTCGCTCCAAGGTCGCCGACAGAATAATGATCGGTACCTGGGGGCGCTTGCGGCGCAGCGTCTGGGCCACGTCGGTGCCAAACTCGCCTGCGCCCAAGTGGTAGTCGAGCACCGCAATGTCGATGGCAGCAAGTTTGGATTCGGCCTCCTCAATCGAACTTGAGGTCACAACGCGATAGCCCTTCTGCCGCAGGATGGCGGAGCGCAAAACCAGGTTCTCTTCGCGATCATCCAGCAGCAGGACTCGGATAGGATTGGCAGGAACGGCTTGCGGACCAAGCTCCTTCCCGGCTTCCAGATTGGAGGTATCTTCGCTCATTAAGGAATTAGAAGCGGCTGGGTTGCCTGAGAAGCTAAGTTGCAGGCGCCTCGCCGTGAAACTTTCCCGAGAATCGGTAAGCTGGGGTCAGTCTTCTTTCTTCGTGGCCCGAACGTCGACGGGTTTGGCCGTCAAGCTCCGTACCGCCTTGGCCAGTTCTGGCAGCTTATTGAAGATGCTGACGGCGCGCAACCACTGTTTGTGGTCAAAGGCCGGAGAACCGCTCACCATGGTGCCGGGAGGTATGTCGCCATGAGTGCCGCTCTGCGCCGTGACAATCACGCCGTCGCCAACGTTGCAATGGCCGGCAACGCCCACTTGTCCAGCAAGAATGGCATTTTTGCCGACTACGGTTGACCCAGCCAAGCCCACTTGGGCGCATAGCAAAGTGTTCTCCCCAACCGCGGAGCCATGGCCGACCTGCACCAGGTTGTCGATTTTGACGCCGCGCGCAATGCGGGTCTCGCCGACGCTGGCGCGATCGATGCACGAGTTCGCCTGCACTTCAATGTCGTCCTCCAGCACCGCCGGACCGGATTGCGTGATCTTCTCCCAATGGTGGTCCCAGTGCTGGCCGTCGCGGGCGAAGCCAAAGCCGTCGCAGCCAACAATGACTCCGTTTTGCAGGATGACGTTGTCGCCCAGCCGGCAGTATTCGCGCACCACGGCGTGAGCATGCGCGAAGAAGTTTTTGCCTATCCGGACGCCGCGGTAGATGACAACGTGCGGAAGCAGGACCGCGTCATCGCCGACTTCAACATCGTCGCCAATTACGACATAGGCGGCGACATGCGCGTTAGCCCCGATTTTCGCAGTCGGCGCTATCACAGCGGTAGGATGCACGCCAGCTTCATATCGCGGGGCTTTGTAAAACAAGTTAATCGCTCGGGCAAACGCAAGATACGGATTCTTGCTGCGCAACATACCAGTGGAGATAGCAGGGAAGTCCTCGGTGACGATTACGGCCGAGGCGGACGTAGTCTTGGCAGCCGCAGCATACTTGGAGTTGGCGACGAAGGTGATCTGTCCTGGGGCGGCCTCTTCGATGCCAGCAACGCCAGTAATCTCGGCTTCCGGGTCCCCGTTTTCCAGGGTGGCGTCCAGTGCGGACGCGATATCGGAGAGTTTCATGATCGGGTATTTCGAAATTTGGTTACACTGCAACTGCAGCTGCCAGTTCTCACGTGAACATGGGTACCTGAAGCGTGTCTTCCGGACGCCGTCCGCGCCGTCCAGACTTCTTGTCGCCGATCACACTGATGACCGTCATCTCGGCCAGCGCCGAACGAGGAACAAAGATTCGCTGGCTATTGGAGTGCGCGTCCGGAGGAATAATCGAGAAGCCATCGCTGCCTTCCTGGAGCAGATCGTTGGGCATCATGCCCTCGATGATCTCGTTGTCGCGAAAGCGCAGCCGCACCCACAACCCTTCGGTGCGCGGACGCGAGGTAAAGGTCTTTCGCGTGAGCGACTCCGAATCGCCAAACTCGCGCACAAAGTAGATTCCCTTCACCTCGTGCAAGTCGATGGCAACAACATTGCCGGCGGTGTTCATCAGCTCCAGCTTGCCCTCGGTAATGAAGGTCGCGCCCACATAGCCATGCACGCTGTCGCGGTCCATCTTGCGGACGATGACCTTCTTGTGGGTTGTAGCCATATTTGCGCGATTAGGGTGGCGGCGCCAGCCCCGATTGTCGCACTTTTGCTGGAAATGTGCTCTTTCGCACCTACGGTGTAGCCAAATTGTCAACCATATGTTATTGTTCGCTGTGCAGCGTTGGAGGTGCAAGCCTCCTGTAAGTGCCGTGATAAGAGTAAGTTGCACATTTGTCCAAAAATTCGTTGGTGTTTTCGAAAGCAAGGGCTCTCATTCCAGATTCAGGGAAACGACTAGCTTAGGCGGTCGCGAATCCCGGCATGGGCCTCGATATCCTCGGTTTTCACCTTTAGAGTCATACATTTAGATGGCAGACTACATCTATAGCATGGAAACCCGGCTCACACCGGACCAGCAGAGTGGTGTGAACCTGGTGCAGGAAATTGCCCGTCGCGCGGGACTGAATCTTTATCTGACCGGCGGAACCATCCGCGACCTGATCACCGGTTTCCCGATTCGCGATATCGACCTGAGTATCCAGGGCAACCCGCTCAAGCTCCAGAAAGATCTGGAGAAGTCGGGCATTTCGGTGCAAGGGGTGGATGAAGACCTGCGGACACTCCAGTTGCTGATGCCGGGCAACGTCCGGGCCGAACTTAACATGACGCGGGCCGAGGCCTACGACAAGCCCGGCAAAGCGCCCGCGATCATGCCTGCAACCATCAACGAGGACTTGCGGCGACGCGACTTTACAGTCAACGCCATGGGATTGTCGTTGAATCCCGGATCACGTGGTCTGCTGCTTGACCCCTTCAACGGCGTGGCCGATATCGAAGCCAAGGTCCTGCGTGTACTGCACAACTACGCCTTCCTGGAAGAACCGATCCGGCTGATCCGTGCTACCCGGCTGAGCGCGCGTTTTCACTGGCCGCTGGAAGAGCGCACGCAGACGCGCTATGACGCGGCCAAAGAGAACAACTACATCGACTATCTCGGTAAGCGGATGATCGGCTACGAGCTGGAGCAGCTGGCCCATGAAGATGACCCGCTGACCATTATGCGCGCGCTGGAAAAAGAAGGCTGGCTCAAGATACTGCATCCCCACTGGACAATGAGCAAAATCGATTCTGGCGACCTGGGCCAGGTGGTGAAGACCCGCCAGATGATGAACGAACTCGGCTATTCCATCGAGACGGGGCCAATCGTGATGTACTTCCTTACTTCGCGCATGAGCGACCGGGACACGGCTGAGATCCAGCGGATGATTCCGCGCCGGGATTTTGTAGACAAGTGGAAGCACCTGGAGAGCGGCGCGCATGAGCTGACGAAAAAATTGACTGGCAAAGAAGCTGCTGTGCCCTCGGGGGCGTGGAAGATTCTTTCGCAAGCTACGCCGGAGAACATCCTGTTCCTGAGCCTCACGGTGAGGCAACAGGCGGTGGACCAGAAGCTAAAGAACTTCTTTGGAAAATGGCGGCAAGTGAAGGAAAAATTGCCTTTCCCGGAGATGGCCGAGTTGCGCATTACGCCCCAGTTGCCGGAATATCCGGAGATCACGGACAAGGCATTTCTGCTGCTGATGGACGGCCGCTTGCGCTCGCATTCCGAGATCATGAATTTCCTGAAGCCGTACGAGCCGCCGCCACCGCCGCCACCACCTGCCCCGAAGCGCGGACGTGCGAAGACGATGGCAGCCGTGGGTTCAGCAGAAGCAGCGGTTCCTGGAAAACGTGGGCGCAAACCGAAGGGCGCCGCTGTACCTGTGCCGGCTCCCGCTCCGGAAGTCCCGGCGCAGCCGACCGCTCCGCAGGCAAAGCTCCCGGCCACCAAAAGTGCGGCCAGGCAAGCAGCGGTGCTGCCGCCGGCTGGCGCCACACCCGCAGCAACCAAGAAGACTGCCGCAACTGCGAAGTCGCCAGCGAAAAAACCTGCGCCACCCAGGGTGGTGGCCAAGAAACAGACCAAGCCGCCAGTCAAAAAGACGGTTGCGAAAAAACCTGCTCCCGTGAAGAAGGTGGCTCCGAAGAAAGCTCCGGCCAGGAAACCAGCGGCAAAGAAATCTATGGGAAAGAAGCCAGCGGCCAAGAAGCCGCTCCGTAAGCGCTAAGGGACGGCTCCGGATGCGTCCTCAGGCTCACGTACTCGTCCCGCCGGAAGAGATGTCTCTCACCTGCATTGCTTGATCGTCGCAATCCAAGCTACCTCGACGCGAGAAGACGAGCAGGCCCACGACATGCTGTTTGCATGCAACCTGCTTGCTAAACTGAAACCGTGCGACGGTTGATCATCAACGCAGACGATTTTGGCCTGACCTCCGGGGTCAATCGCGGCATTGCCGAAGCGCACCAGCGCGGCATTGTAACTTCAACCACGCTGATGGCTAACGCGCGCGCGTTTGACGAAGCCGCAGGGCTGGCGCGCGCGTTTGACGCTGGCGGCGGGCATCTCAGCGTCGGCTGTCACGTGGTTTTGCTGGATGGCGAGCCGCTCCTGCCGCCCGACCGAACCGCCAGCTTGTTGCAGCCGAAGACGGCCGCCGGCGGCCGCCGGTTTCGCGACAGCTTGAACCACTTTGTTATCGCATCGTTTCGTCAGCAGCTCGCAGCGGATGAGATTGAGGCAGAAGCAACCGCCCAGATGGAGCGCATCCAGACCGCCGGAGTCCGGCCTTCGCATTTCGATACGCACAAACACGCGCATATGTTTCCCGCGGTGCTGCGTCCCCTGCTGCGCGCAGCCCGGGCCTGCGAAGTTCCGGCGGTGCGCAACCCTTTCGGGCAGGTTTGGCCGCTTCCCATGAGCAGCATCCTGCGGACGCGCAGGCTATGGAAGCGGTTTGCTCAACTAAATGTAATACGCAACTTTGCAACCAGATTCCGGCGGGAAGTTGAATCCTTCGGGCTTCGCACCACGGACGGATCGCTGGGCGTACTGGTGACGGGCGTGCTTGATCTACAACTGTTCACCGCGATTGCCGACAGTATGCCTGAGGGGACGTGGGAGTTCGTCTGCCATCCGGGCTACCATGACGCCGACCTTGACCAGGTGCAGACCAGGTTACGCGGTTCGCGGGAACAGGAGCTGCAACTGCTGACGTCGCCCGAGGCACGCGAGGTCCTGCGCCAACGAAAGGTTGAGTTAATCAGTTATCGCGACCTGTAGATACTCTCGCGATACAATGAATTTCCCGCCGCCCAGGGACCGAACGCAGACATGCAATCCTTCGCGCAATTTTTGTCGACTGCCGGTGAAGACTCGATCGTGACCACGGCGCCATGCCGCGCCGATCTGGCCGGCGGGACCATCGACATCTGGCCGCTGTACCTGTTTCATCCCGGTGCGGTAAGCGTGAACATCGCGCTCGGCATCCAGACGGCGTGCAAAATCACGGCGCGGGCCGATCGTGAAATCGTACTTAAGTCGCAGGACACCGGACGCGAGGACCGATTCGCCGGGTTGGAAGAGCTGCTGGCGGCGACATCCTATGCGCATCCCCTGGCGGCATACCTGGTGCGTTACTTCAGACCCGATCGCGGCTTCACTTTGGAAACGTATTCCGAGTCGCCGGCGGGCGCGGGTATCTCCGGTTCCTCGGCCTTGATGATTGCCGGTACCGCCGCGTTAAGCCGCTTCGTGGGGCGCGAAATCGAGCTTGAGCCGATTCGGGTGATCGCGCAAAATGTGGAAGCGCAGCTTATCGGCGTGCCCACCGGCTGCCAGGATTATTATCCTGCGATGTATGGCGGCGTCAGCGCGGTGCATCTGGGGGTCGCGGGCGTCCGATGGGAGCGAATTTCCCTATCGCTCGATGAGCTAGAGCAGCGGTTTGTATTGTTTTATACGGGAGCCCCGCGGCAGTCGGGAATCAACAACTGGGAAGTCTTTAAGCAACATATTAATGGCGATAAACTCGTGACCGGTAACTTTGCCGAGATTTCACGGATCGCCCAGGCCATGCATCGCGCGCTGGCCGGCGAGCAGTGGGACGAGGTTGCACGGTTGATGGGCGAAGAGTGGGCGTTGCGGCGCACCAACGCGGCTGCGATTGCGACCCCGCTCATTGATAAGCTAATCGAAGTTGCCATGCAAAACGGGGCGCAAGCAGCCAAGGTGTGCGGCGCCGGCGGCGGGGGCTGCGTGATTGCGTCGATCGCGAAGGGGAGTCGACCGCGCGTGGAGGATGCCATCCGGCAGCATGGCGGGCAGCCGCTCGATTTTCAGGTCGCGCGCGAAGGGTTACGATTTCACTCCGTAGGCGCACGGCAAATGGCCAAGGTATGAGCATGTTTACTGACAGTAAGGGAAAGCTACAACCGATTTGGGCGTTCCTGTTTGCGGTGCTTCTGGGTGCCCTGGCATTTGCTGTCTCCGGCAATATCGCATTCGAAGCCGCAGGCGACCATCCCTTTCGTCGCGAATTAGTTTTCCGGGTGCTGTGGACACTGCTGTTGTTCGGCATCTTTATCTGGCTGCTCACGGTTGGCGATCACATTGAAGAGCACCGCATCGCCGCACAAGGGTTGCCTCGGGTAAAGGGATGGCTGAAGCAGTTTCTGCTCGGCACCGTGCTGGGGTGTGTCTTCACCGTCCTGGCCGCGGCTCCTATTTATTTTCTGGGACACTTCCGGGCCAAGAACCTGATGAGCTGGCACCTGGTCCCTAATCTTCTTGCCGTGATCCTGACCTTGCTGTGCGGTGCGCTGGCCGAAGAGTTGATGTTCCGCGGCTATCCGTTCCAGCACCTGAAGCGGGCCATCGGTACTCCGAGCGCAGTCGTGGTTTTCTCGGTTTTCTATGGATTGTTGCACCTGCTGAACCCCGCGGCCGGCCCGTGGGCAGTGGGTAATAGCATCCTTATCGGGATACTTCTCACCATCGCGTACCTCCGCACCGGAGCGCTGTGGTTGCCATGGGGCATTCACTTTGGCTGGAATGCCACCCTGGGGCTGGTGCTCGGCTTGCCGGTCAGCGGCTTCCGCTTTTTCAACTTGTGGATGTACACCCAGGCGTACGGGCCGAAATGGCTTACAGGCGACTATTACGGCATAGAGGCAGCCGCGACTGGAACGGCCGCCATACTGGTCGGAATCTTAGTTGTCTGGAAGCTGCCGGTGCGGACGTTGCCCCAACCCGCCGTATCATCATCAGCGGAACCAGCTCTGCATAGCCTCTCCGGAATCAACCCATAGCATCTGCCGGCGCCCTTCTGGGTTCCGAGAAGCGCCTTCCGCCTTGCATCTTGGGATGTCGCGGCGAATGAGAATATAATTACCGCAATCGGGGACCTCTGATGAACCGCGCATGTTTCTCCTTTTTCGCAACGGCAATTCTGCTGTTGCCGCTTGCCCTATTGGCGAGCGACCCGAAGACGCCCAGCTCCACCGACAAGTTGACGCCGCAGACCAAGTTGCTGATCATGCGCGACCTGACCGCCGAGCGTGTGTTTGTGCGCACTCCACTCCCCATGGGCGATCGCGGCCTGGAAATCAAAGACGGCAAGGTGAGCCCCAACGAACAGCAGGTGGCGCGGTTGGTCATGGAACATGGATTTGCCGCCAAGCCCGGCGATCGGGTCATCATCACCAACGTCCTGATCAAGGAGAAGTCCATCGTCTTTGAGATCAATGGTGGAGGGAAGAAGCGCGAGAAGTGGTATCAGCACGTGGAGGTAGGAGCGAACGGCACAACTACGCCAGTGGGCGGAGCCCCGAAAAGCCCTCGAAGCCAAGGGCTCGAGCGTGACCCTCGAGTTCGACAAATATGTTCCGGAGCTGACAGGTGAACAGGTGCGCAACATGCTGGCTCCGGTGTTCGATTTCAAGGCCCTCAGCCAGGCCGAGGCCTATGAGAAGACCTTGCCGCCGAAAGTGCAGGAAGCGATCAAGAACCATCAGGTGCTGGTAGGCATGGATCGCGACATGGTGATCTACGCCAAGGGACGGCCGCCGAAAAAGATTCGGGACAAGGATGACAGCGGCGCGGATTACGAAGAATGGATCTATGGCGATCCACCGCAAGAAGTGGACTTCGTGCGGTTTCAAGGGACGTCGTGTCGCGCCTGGAAATCATGACCGTGGATGGCCAGAAGATTGTCCGCACCGAGAAGGAAGTGGATTTGCAGTCGCAGGAGACGGAGCTGGCTGCCAAGAAGCCCGAGCAGAAGCCCGCGGATGCTCCCACCCTGCTCCGCCCAGGCGAGCAAGCCACGAGTACGCCCGAACGCGCAACGCACCGCAGACACCCTACCCATCTGCCCCGAGCACAACTCCAACCGGAGCTCCTGCTCCCGATACATTGCCTCACTGGCAAGTGGTGGGTTTGTAGCGATTTACTCAATGCCCGTCCATATGGCGTGCTGAACCCCGCGCCGATTACACTGGTAGCGTGAGGATCGCACTCGGCCAGATCAATACTGTTGTTGGGGACTTCTCCGGCAACTCCGCAAAGATCATCGAGTATTCGCGGCGCGCGCGCGGCGGCGGGGTGGAACTGATCCTCTTTCCCGAGCTTTCCGTGTGTGGTTATCCGCCCCGCGACTTGGTGGAGCGGCCCTGGTTTGTGGAGCGAAATCGGCAGGCTGTGCGAAACTATTGCGCGGGAGACGCAGGGTATTGCTGTAATCTGCGGTCTGGTCACTCCCGCTGGCTCGGCGACAGGCAAGTCGGTGTTGAATTCGGCGGCATTGCTGCGCGATGGCAAGATTGCGTTTGTGCAGTCGAAACGGTTGCTGCCCACCTACGACGTGTTCGACGAAATGCGCAACTTCGCTCCCGCCGATCGCCAGCAGCTATTTCGCCTTCGATGGCCAGCAAGTGGCGCTCACGATCTGCGAAGACGCCTGGAACGATAAACACTTCTGGGACCGCCGGCTGTACGAGCGTCGATCCGGTGGAGGACTTGATTGGCGCGGGCGGAAAAGTTCCTGCTGAACATCTCAGCCTCGCCGTTTTACCTGGGCAAGCGCGAACTGCGGCACGATATGCTGGCCGCGATCGCCACCAATTATCGCGTGCCGGTCGCCATGGTCAACCAGATCGGGGGCAATGACAGCCTGGTGTTTGACGGCTCCAGCTTTGTCCTTGGGCCCGACGGAGAATGATCGCTCAAGCCAAGTCGTTCGAGGAAGATCTCATCTGCTTCGATACGGAGACCCTGAGCCGGCGATGTTCATGCTCGCGATGAAGGATTGGAGTCCAGCGCGTATTCCGCGCTTGTCCTCGGTACCCGCGATTACGTTCGCAAATGCGGTTTCCGGGAGGTAGTGCTGGGGTTGAGCGGCGGCATCGATTCCGCGCTCACCGCCTGTATCGCCGTCGATGCCCTGGGGCGGGAGAATGTAGCTCGGCATCGGCATGCCGGGGCCGTATTCGTCGCGTGGCAGCATCGACGACGCAGCTGAGCTGGCGCGTAACCTCGGCATTCGCTTTGAGCTGGTTTCGATTGGCGACATCTTCGACACCTATGGCAAAGCACTGGACCCGGTGTTCGCGGGTCAGACAGCCTGACGTGACCGAAGAGAACATTCAGGCCCGCATTCGCGGCTCTCTGATGATGGCGATCTCTAACAAATTTGGTTGCCTGGTGCTGACGACGGGCAACAAGTCGGAGCTGGGTGTGGGATACTGCACCCTCTATGGCGATATGTGCGGAGGCTTGGCCGTGATCTCCGATGTGCCGAAGACGCTGGTCTATCGGTTGGCCCACTTTGTCAACGCAAAGGCGCCGGTCATTCCTCGGTCAACCCTTGAGAAGCCACCGTCGGCGGAGTTGCGAGCGGATCAAAAAGACAGCGACTCGCTGCCGCCGTATGCGGTCCTGGATGCAATCCTGCAAGATTACATTGAGGAGAACAAGGCGCCAGATGCAATTGCAGCGGCACGAGGCTATGATCCAGAGCTGGTCCGCAAGATCGCGTGCATGGTGGACAAGAGCGAGTACAAACGCCAGCAGGCCGCGCCGGGATTGAAGATTTCCGAGAAGGCTTTTGGCTTTGGCCGCAGGTATCCGATTGCTGCGAAGGTTGAGGTGTGTGGGAGAAGCAGCAGTTAGCATTTAGCACTTAGCATTTGGCAAATACCAGCAATGCATCAAGGGCTGTGTCCAGCCTCCTGAGTGGTATCGGACGCTAAACGCCAACTACCAAATGCTAACTGCTAACGGCCAAATGCCGCCTTCCAGAAAGGATCCATGACTCACATCCCGCGAATAGTCTTGATCGCTGGTCTTAGCTTTGCCAGCTTATGTTCCTCCGCCCAGAATGCCGGTGCGGCCAAACCTGCTTCTCCCGCTAAGCCGGAGTCGAGTTCCAGTACGGCGGGGTCGGCGCTTCCCAGCGAAGCTACGGTCAATAGTTTTCTGAAAAACATGTTTGGCTGGAATCCCGATCTGACCTGGAAGGTAGCCGACATCAAGCCATCGGAAGCCGCCGGCGTCGCCGTGGCAACGGTAGTGTTCAACACGCCCAAGGGGTCGCAGGTGATACGTCTTTACGTGACGCCCGACCAGAAGTACGCTTTCATGGCAGAACTAGTTCCCTTCGGTGCCGATCCGTTTGCGGAGGCGCGCCAGGTCCTGAAGGCGGCCAATGGACCGTCGCACGGGCCGCAGGATGCAGCGCTTACCATTGTCGAGTTTGGTGATCTGGAATGCCCGGCATGCAAGGCGGCCCAACCTAACATCACCAAGTTGATGGAGGAGGAGCCCAAGGCGAGGCTCGTCTTTCAGAACTATCCGTTGGAGCAAATCCACAAGTGGGCCCTTGCGGGGGCAAAGTATCTGGAGTGCGTGGCGCAGCAGAATAATCAGGCGGTGTGGAAGTTCATCGCCACGGTGTATGACCACCAGGCGGAGGTCAACCCGCAGAACGTAGATCAAATGCTGAAGGGTTACGTTAAGGATTCGGGGGGTGATCCGGATGCCGTGGCGGCGTGTGTGGCCAAGCCGGAGACGGAGAAGCGGGTCCGCGAATCGATGGCGCTGGCCGAGAAACTGGATGTCACCAGCACCCCGACGTTCTTCATCAACGGCCGCCGCATCGTTGGATTTTCCGCTAACAGCACGCCCTACGATGCCGTCAAAGCTATGGTGGATTACGACCTGGCCAACGCAAAGTAGATGGCCGGTCGCCGGAGGCGGAGCGTGGTGCCGAAAGCGTGGATTCTCGCTGTTAAACTCTTTCCAGAATCATCGCCAAGCCTTGCCCCACTCCGATGCACATGGTGCACAGCGCGTAGCGACCGCCGCTACGCTGCAACTGCAAGACGGCAGCCGTGACCAAGCGCGCGCCACTTGCGCCCAGAGGATGACCGAGGGCGATGGCTCCGCCGTTTGAGTTCACGTGGGGAGCATCGTCCGGAACCTTCAGGTCGCGGAGCACGGCCAGCGCCTGTGACGCGAAGGCTTCGTTCAACTCGATGACGTCCATGTCGCCCATGGTAAGACCCGCCAATGCCAGAACTTTGCGCGTTGCCGGAGCAGGTCCCATGCCCATAATGCGCGGCGCCACGCCTGCTGCAGCGGCAGCAACCACGCGCGCTTTCGGCTTCAGCCCGTGACGCTGGACTGCGTTCTCCGAAGCCAGCAGCAGGGCACCAGCGCCATCGTTCACTCCGGACGCGTTGCCCGCAGTGATGGTGCCATTCGCTTTGACGATGGGCTTCAGCGCCGCCAGCGCCGCCAGCGTTGTGTCGGGCCGGGGATGTTCATCTTTGTCCACAACGACCGGTGCTCCTTTGCGGGCCGTAATCGTGACAGGAGTGATCTCTTCTGCCAGCGCGCCGCTTTGCCGTGCAGCTTCCGCACGCTGTTGGCTGCGATAGGCAAACGCATCCTGATCCTGGCGCGAGATCCCGAACTCTTCGGCGACGTTCTCTCCCGTCTCCGGCATCGAATCCACACCGTACTGCGCCTTCATCAGAGGATTTACGAATCGCCAGCCAATGGTGGTGTCTTCCATCTTCATGCCGCGCGAAAAAGCGGCGTCCGCCTTGCCCATGACGAACGGCGCTCGTGACATGCTCTCCACGCCGCCGGCAATCACCAGCGCGTTCTCGCCTGTCTTGATGGCGCGCGCCGCAATGGAGATTGCATCCAGACTGGAACCGCACAGCCGATTGACGGTTGAGCCCGGCACAGTCAGCGGCAGACCGGCCAGCAGCAGTGCCATGCGCGCGACATTGCGGTTGTCTTCGCCGGCCTGATTGGCGCAACCGAGGATTACGTCGTCGACCGCGTTCCAGTCTACGGAAGGATTGCGCTCAAGCAGGGCTTTGATCGGAATCGCGGCTAGATCGTCGGTGCGAACGGTGGAAAGTGCGCCGCCATAGCGGCCGAACGGCGTTCGAGTTACATCGCAGATGAAAGCATCGGACATTCGAGAAATCTACCCCAGATGGTTGTTGACGGAACCAAACGCAGTGAAGCCATCATAACCGAGTACGGCAGAAAAGGGATTGGCAGGGCAGGACAGCCATCGGCCGCAAAATTACTTGGTCAGGAGGTGCAGCCCGATGCCGACAGCGGTCCAGAAGGGAGTCACGAGGAGAAAGGAAAACAAGAGTCCCTGGGCGAACTTCAGGCTGGCAGCATCGCTCGCGGTCCACGTGGCATCGTTGGTGTGGTAAATCCTGTTGAACTCCGGAAGCCGGTCGAGGGCCCACATAAGCTAGTAACTATACAGTAAGACGTGCCGTGGGCGGCGGAGGCTATTTTCCGCTCGACACTCTCGCTGCCTGGTCCTTACATGCGACCGGTGCCTTGCGGAATCTCGAAGCGCTTCATCTTGTTGTAGAGGGAGCTGCGCGGAATTCCGAGGCGCCGCGCGGCGCGCTCGATGGAACCGCCTTCGTCATGCAAGACGTGGTGAATGTAGGCGCGTTCCATTTGCTTCAGAGTACCGCTTAAGCCACCGAGTTGCGAAAGCTCAGGAGCCAGGGCAGTCTGGAAATGCAGATGCTCCTGCGCTATGGTGTCGTGTCCGGCGATGAGGGCGGCGCGCTCCAGCACGTTGCGCAATTCGCGAATGTTGCCCGGCCAGGAGTAACGTTCCAGGGCCATAACGGCGGAGTTGGAGATACGCATTTCCTGGCGGCCGCAGTTGCGGGCAATGCTGCGCACCAGATGCTGGGCCAGAGGCGAGATGTCTTCGACACGCTCCCGCAGGCAGGGGACCTGGATATAGATAATGTTGACACGGAAATAGAGATCGCTGCGAAAGCGCTGCTGCCGTACCAGCTCCAGCAGCTCGCGATGGGTGGCGGAGATCAAACGGATGTCGACGGCGCGGTCGCGAACTTCGCCCAGGCGGCGAAAGACCCGGTCTTCTAACACCTTCAGCAGCTTGGGCTGCACCTGAAGATCAATGTCGCCGATTTCGTCGAGAAAAACCGTTCCGTGATTGGCCACTTCCAGCAAACCCTGCTTGGCGCTGACGGCGCTGGTGAAAGCGCCCTTATCATGGCCAAACAGCTCCGACTCCAGCAGTTCGCGCGACAGGCCAGCGCAGTTCAGATCGAGGAAAGGCTGATCGGCGCGCGGGCCGTTGCGATGGATCCAATTGGCCAGCACGCCTTTGCCGGCGCCGGTTTCACCTTGCAAAAGGATGGGGCTCTCGCTGGGCAGGACACGGTTGGCGATCTCGCGCAGGCGGCGAATCGCAGCGCTGGTGCCGATGAATGGGTCGAGATATTCGTGCGCGGCCTTGGCTGGAGAAGACTCCGCCAACCTTGCAGACTTCAGTTGCGCCGGCAGCCGCAGCAGGACGGTGTGAAGCTGTGCCAATTCCACCGGCTTGACGAAGACGTGCGCCGCGCCGCGTTCCAGGGCCTTGGTTTCAACGCTTTTGGGTGCGCGGCCGCCGAGCACAAGGATGGGAAAGTCGGGCTGAAGAGCTTTTGCGAAGCGAAAAACGGCGGTGCCGTCGCCGCCGGGAAGATCCAGGTCAAGAATCATGACACTCGGGCGGAAGCTATCGAATTGCAAGCGGGCATCGACAGGGTTGGACGCTTGCGAGACGGCATACCCCTGCGCTGCGAGGAAACTACAGATGCCGGAGCGGATGACGGGGTCGGTATCGACGACGAGGATTCTGTTCAAGCCCTCACCAACCTTAGTGGACACGAAGAGTCGCGCGAGGGCCTGCAAAATCAGTGGAGCATTCAGAGCTGGGGCCAACCGCCGAAGCGGATCGCCGCTTGCCTTAGTTTGCGAGGCGGCCAAGATCAAGGCAGATCGGCAACTCTTATTACCTGTAATCTTCCACGTGGTCGCGCAGGCGGGCAGTGATGTGGGTCACGAAAAGATGTTTGTCCTTTTGAACGAAAAAAAAGGCGGGCCTGAAGATGGTCCGCCTGAAGGAGAAATAAGGAGATTCTCTACTGTTGGTGAGTGACATTGTGGTTTCCATTCAGGTTTGTTCGACGTCAAACCTCCTGATGCCGGTCATCTGAAGGCTGATGTTCCAAAGGAAGGACGGATTATTTATCAGATACCGTCGCCACAAACGGCGGGGCTCGCGCAGCAGGCGATGCAGCCACTGTAGTCCGGCACTCTTCATCCACATGGGAGCGTCCGGTAAGAGGCCGGCGTGGATATCGAAGGCGGCGCCGACTCCCACCATCAGGCAAGTGTCGAGGCGGTCAATTATGCCGGCCATGAAGCGCTCTTGTTTAGGAGTGCTGAGGCCGACCCAAACAACGTCGGGACGGACCTCCGCAATGGTCGCAATCAGCTTGTCCTCTTCCGCGGGCGTAAGCGGACGGAAAGGCGGGGTGAAGGTTCCGACGATGCTGAGGCCTGGGATGCCGTTTTCCAGACGACGCTGCAGGGTCTCGACGACGCCGTGATTTCCGCCGTACAGGAAGTGGCGATAGCCTCGGCCGGCCGATAGGCGGCACATCTGGAGCATAAAGTCGGGACCATAGACGCGGCGCATGCGGCGATGTCCCTGCATTCGCCCCACCCAAACCGCCGGCATTCCGTCAGGCGTGCACAGGAACGAGCGGTTCAGGATCGCGCGGAAGCTTGCATCGCGTTGGGCCTCCATGATGCCATGCACTCCGGTGACGCAAATGTAGCCCTTACGCCGCTGCTGAAGAAGGTGCTGGGAGCGGCGCAGGGCTTCCTGCATATCAATGGCGCTGATGCCGACGCCGAGCAAGTTGGCGCGGGCGGCCAACGCGTCATCAGTCGGAGGCATAAGCGAGAGCCAACTGCTCCAGCCGTCCAGCTTTGCGCAGTTCGTCTTCGATCCAGCGATAGGTGATCTCCAGGCCTTCGCGGAGTGGAGTCTGGGGCTCCCACCCCAGCACGGTGCGCAAGCGTGAGTTGTCGCTGTTACGGCCGCGAACTCCCTGCGGGCGATTCAGTTCGTGGCGCTTGGTGAGTTTCTTGCCGGCGACATCGCAGGCCAGGTCGACCAGCTCGTCGACGCTGACCATCTCTTCGGTACCCAGGTTGAGCGGCTCGCGATAAGCGCTGGCCATCAAGCGCAGCAGACCCTCGACGCAGTCTGGAATAAACATAAAAGACCGTGTCGCCAGGCCATCGCCCCATACGTGGATGGTGCCGTTGTGGTCGGCGAGCGCCACTTTCCGGCAGATGGCAGCGGGCGCTTTTTCCTTTCCGCCTTCATAGGTGCCCAGCGGACCGTAAACGTTATGGAAGCGGACGATGCGAGTTTCGAGGCCGTAATCGTGCAGGAAATACTTGCAGAGCTGTTCCGTGAAAAGCTTTTCCCATCCGTAGCCGGCCTCGGGATCGGCAGGATAGGCGTCTTCCTCTTTAAGCGGAGTGAGGTCCGCTACCTTCTGTTTGTAACCCGCATAGACGCAGGCCGAGGAAGAGAAGAGATAACGAGAGACGCCATTGACGCGGGCCGCTTCGAGCATGTGCGCATTGATGAGAATATTGTTGCGGGCGATTTCGGCAAGCTTGGCCGTGATGTAGCCAATGCCGCCCATGTCGGCTGCGAGGTTAAAGACGTGGTTGATGTGACTGGTAGCTTGCAGTGCGTTGTCCCAGAAGCGAAGGTCGAGGAGTTCGAATTCGTCGGCGGCGGTGGGCTCGAACTCCGGCTCCTTGATGTCTACGCCGCGCACCCAATAGCCCTCGCTCTTGAGACGTTTGACGAGATGATGACCGATGAAGCCACCGGCTCCGGTGACTAAGACGCGAGTTGCTGAGTTCATGATGAAACGCCCCTTGTTGAATGAAGATGAATTGGAGGAACGAAAAAATGCTAGTGCTGCGTTTGGTGGTATGACTTCGCGGTCTGGTTCGGGAGATTGGGCGCTGATGCTTTTTGGGTTTTCAGCTTCAAGCGGCACTCGAGGGTACTCAGGTGCAATTGTTGGCACTGCTGATCAAGGCTTTTTTCCAGTGCGCGAGACTGTCGCCGGCTGGTCTGCTGCTGCTCCCGGAGGCGCGCTCGGGCGAGTTTGCGATCCAGGGCGGCAGCGGTGGTGAGATTCGGGGAGGTGCTGCCGGCAACTTCAGTGGAAGGCGGCAGGGTTGCTGGAGATAAATCGGCCGATTGCGAAAGAGGCGGAGGCGCCTCTAAGCGCTGGATGGCGACCGCCTGTGGATCCCACGACGTGGCCAGGGGTTGGGTCCGCGATGAAGGCTGGCTGTGATCTGGCGTGGCCCGCAGCTCAGGATTGTTTTGCGGCACAACGTTGAAATCCAAGCGGGTTCCGGGGATGTCCTGCGCATCGGCATCTACCAGGCGATCGACGCAGAGGTTGACCTGGGCGCTGACGGCTTGCGGAATTGAAGGTTCTGGGCAGACGGAACGGTCAGTATCCTGGGACTGCCTGGATTTGGCCGTAACCGGTATGCTTTGCGGCGAAGCTGCCGCAGCGAGCAGCACGACCAGCAACAACAGCAGTGATAGACGGATCAAGCGCATGTGCGTCATGGGCAATGGCGAGCTTCTTAAGTGCCTTCGTCAGGCAGGCAGCAACGTGCGGTAGATGCTCATCAGGGCTTCGTAGTTTTCTGCCGCGGTGAAATTCTGTAGATAAGACTGCCGGGCGACAGAGCCCATGTCGTCCATCTCGGATGGGTGGGTCCAGGCCCAGCGCACGCGCTCGATCAGCTCGCTGAAGTTGTCGGGATCGAAGAGCAGTCCGGTGCGGTGATCGGCGACCAACTCAGGGATGGCGCCGATGCGTGAGGCAATAGCGGGAACACCGCAGGCTGCGGCCTCCAGCAAGGCCATGCCGAAAGGCTCATACCAGCGGCTGGGAAATACCAGGAACCGCGCTCCCCGGATGCGGGCGAGAGTATCGTGTGGCGTGAGCTGTCCAAGAATCTCGACCACGCCGTTGCTGTGCCGAGCTGCGCCGCGCGCTTCGTAGTAAAGCGGGCCGTCTCCGGCAACAAGCAACTTCACTTCCGGCAACTGACGCCAGGCCTCGATCATCTCCAGCACGCCTTTTTCGGGGCAGAGGCGGCCGACAAAGAGAGCGTAGTCGCCACATTGCCTGCGCCGCCCGGGATCGTGGGCCAGAAAATTCGGCTTGAGGTGGACTTTTTCCGCCGGCAGACCAGCGGCCACAAAGTAGTTGCGGCAGAATGCGCTGGGCGCGAGATAAGCATCCACGGCGTGTTTCCAGGTCCCTCGTAGCCGGTGAGCGCCCAGCATCAGAGATACGGCGGCGGTCTGCAGACGCGAATTCCGGTAGCATTTTCGGCGTAAAGCGCTAGCGGCGCTTCGCGCACATCCCTGGCAACGCCGTCCATTCGCAAATAAGGTCCCAGACGGACAAAGGAGCCGGTAGTTGTGCAAAGTCTGAACCACAGGAACGCCTGCGGACTTGCACGCGTAATAGGCAGAAGGACTCACCAGCGGCAGGAAATTGTGGCAATGGGCGATGTCGGGGCGGTGTTCACGAATAAGCGCGCGAAGGTCGGCATAGGTCTTGCGGTTCCAGGTAGTGCTGGCCAGCAAGGAGGCTTTTCGCAGCGGGCCGTAGGCGGCGATATCGGAGTTGCTGCGGGTGTATTGCACCACACGATTTCCGGCGCCGCGCAGCAGATTGACCTCGGCGCGGACGACTGCATCCTCACCGCCCGGCTGCTGGTATTGATTGTGGATTACAAGGACGCTAAGGCTTTGCATGTTTGCAGCCCGGCGGGGCTCGCGAGCCAGTCGGTATCCTGGCCGATCATCCGGCGAAGGCGAAACTCACGCGCGAGGTTGCCGCTGAGAGTTTTGCGCAGAACGCGCTTGACACGATGCAGGTGGGCGAGAAGATCAAGGGTCGATTGCGAATAGTCGCTCCGGCCAAAGCGGCGCTGCACCAGGCGGCGCTCTTCGGCGCGCCGGGCGAATTGTCTGAGGCTGAGGTTGCTGCCGTGCCAGCGAAAGGCCGCGATGAACTGCGGCACGTAGTGAAAGATGAAGCCAGCATGGGTCAGGCGAGCGAAGTACTCGAAGTCCATACAAACCCGATAGTCGCAATCCAGCAGCCAGCCAGAGTCGATGATACGGCGGCGGAAGAAAGTGGAAGTGGAAGGAATATAGCAGCCAAAGTACATCAGGACAGCGCGATCGAAATCGTGTTCGACCTTGGAGCGGACAATTTTTCCGCGGCTGTCGACGAAGACGCAGTCGCCGTAGATGACGTCGGCCTCGGGGTGTTGCTGGGCGGCGCGGGCGATGGCTTCGAGGCCGCCGGGAAGGTAGTAATCGTCGGCATTCAGCCAGCCCACCAGGTCGCCGGCGGCCCGGCGGAAACCTTTGTTGATGGCATCGGATTGTCCGCGATCAGGCTCGGAAGTCCATTGCACGTTGTCGAAGCGCTTAAGGATTTCCAGCGTGCGGTCGGTGGAGGCGCCGTCCATCACGATGTGGGCGGCGGAAACGCCTTCCTGACGCGAGACGCTGGAGATTGCGTCTGCGAGGAAGGCGGCACTGTTGTAAGAGGGGGTGATGACGGACAGAGAGGGAAGAGTCATGAATCACACCGAAGAGACAGTGGGCTATCGGAGGTCGCAGCAGCGGCGGCGGCGAGGATGAAGGAAATCAAGGTGGTCAACTGCAATTCGGAGTAGGGCCAGGGAGCGAAGCCGAGGGTCATGGCAAATTGCGCCGTCAGATAGGCGAAAGCCGCGGCCAGGAAAGTTGGGTGGGGGGACGTTACGGTTGTCGAACGGCGATATAGCCAGCGCAGCAATGCCAGGTGAAACCATACGTAGCAAATCAGGCCGGCGATTCCGTACTTCAGCCAGACGTGCAGGGGGGCGTTGTGCACCATCACCGACTCAGTCTTCCAGTTCCTGATATGCCAGGTGGAGTACGAGGTCCCCACGCCAATGCCCATCACCGGCGACTGCTGTACCTGGTACCAGGCGTCGATCAGGTCGTAAACGTGGTTGGCATTGTCGGCGCTGAAATCGCTGTCGTCGCGGGTCACGTCGAGGCTCCGCATGCGGCTGGAGAACGAGGCGCCGAGAATGACCGCGGCTACTGCAACCATGCCGGCGAGAAGGACAACATTGCGGATACGATGGCGCTTCTGTAGCAAAAGAAGGATGAAGGTGCCAACCGCCAACTCTCCCCAGTAGGTCCGGCGAAAGCACAGAAGGACGAACAGGTAGGCTGCGAGGGCCACGCCAGACCAAAGTAGCTTGCTGGCGCCTCGGCAACTCTCGCGGTAACGAAAGGCAAGCAGGGCGGTAAACACGATGCAGGACAGCACCGGTCCGTCGAAGATGGGTATAGGGACGCCAGCCAGCGTTTCGCGGTAGCCGGCGAGGTAGAGGGCAAACAGCAGCCCGATTCGCGCTGCCATGTAGACGGCAAACACGCGAAGGACAGCGGCCACGTCAGAGGCATTGCGCAGCCAGAGCGACCAGACAAAGTACAAACCAATGCCGAGTGCGAGGCCACGCCAGTCGAAGAAAAAGTTGCTGCCGCCGTGGCTGTGGCCATAGGCAATGGCCACGGCGATACAGCCAAGAAATGCAAGCCCAGGCATCATCAGGGGCTGGGGAAAGCGCACAACTTTACCGCGTAGACATCCCAGAACCACCACATGACAGAAGACCAGTAACAGGATTGCCAGATCGATGAAGCGAAAGCCGCCGGCAACCTTCGCATAGGGCAGACTGAGGTCGCTGACTCCGTCGCGCACGAATTCCGGCAGGAAGATGATGGAGAACAGAATGCAGGAGATCAGCGCTCGCCAGAAGGTGAGAGTCCAGGCTCGGGGTGCAACATACGGGCACGAATTTGTGGGCCAGAGCGCGGTCGTCATGCTTGCCGAGCCAGCGGCCGCGCCGAAGGGGACGGGTAGATCGATTGCACGAGGCCCTGGAAGTTGAATTCCCGTGCCCGTACTCTTGCGCCGTAGGACAACGACTCAAGCAGGCTGGGGACGGTGACCATCTCAAGCAGGGTGCCGGCCAAATCGCAGGTGAACTGCTCCGGATTTCGGCCCGCAGTTGTGATGGCGCGTCCACAGGTTCTGTTCACGATGATGCCTGGACCTCCCAGGTCGGTACACAGCACAGGGAGGCCGTGGGCCAGAGCTTCCAGCACCACCATTCCGCCGGAGTCGCGGAGGCTGGGAAACAACAGCACGTCGGCGGTGGCGTAGTGCTCGACCAGCCCCCATTGCGGCAGCCACCCAACCCAGCGCACGACTCCTTCAAGGCCAAGTTCACGACTGAGTTCGGCCAGCTTGCCCTTCGCAGGGCCGTCGCCGACGATGGTGAAACGAATACCGGCATGCGACTGCATTACTTGCGCAATGGCACGAAGGGCGATATCGACTCCCTTCCACTCCAGCAGCCGCCCGGCGTAAAGGACGCGTAAGTCATGAGCGCTGGGCTTCATTTGGAAGTTGGCGCCGGCAAAGTCAGGTTCCGATAGTCCAATCGCCAGATGGACCGTGGTTTTGTGACGCCAGCGGCGGGGAACCAGAGGCAGGGTGTCGCGGGTGACAAGGATTCGCTCGGCCTGGCGGAACGTGCGGCGCAGCAACGGATCCAGCGCCACCAGAAAGTTGGAGAGGTCGCGCAGACGGTCGCGCCGTTTGTGGGCGAGCGAAAATCCGTGGCGAAGGAGCGGGGGAACAACTTCGCCGCCGGAAACCGGGCCGAACCAGAAAGGAATGCCGAGTGAACCCATGAAGCTGGGGTAGCGCACGCTGACATAAGTGACGTGGTGCACAACGTCGAAGGGCAACGTAGGGAAAAGCTGCCGAACCCGCCTGACCACGAACCACTGCCAGAGGACGTAATAAAAGGCCTTTCCGCCCGGACAACTGCGGCAATGCTGAATCCAGAGAGGCAGATCGTAATAGACAAACGTCAGATCTTCATCAGGGCGCAGGGGCGCTTCCGGTGCGATGGCGCGGCGATTGGCGCCACGGGTGATGACCGTTACCTGGTGTCCGAGACGGGCCAGTTCCGTTGCCCAGCTCCAACCGACGCCGGGTTCGGAGCCGCGTCCGGGCTCGCAAGCGTAGGCGGAGAGCAGGATTCGTGCCACCTAGTCCAGCCCTGCAGGGCGCAGCTCGGACTGGCTGGTTGGGCTTCCAATTACAGTGCGAGGCGTCGCGCTTATAGTCTTCAGCCGCTTTCCTGTGCGCAGTGCCAGGCGATGAAGGATAGCCTGGCTCGCATGGTGAAGAATCAGTTCGGGCGAGTTGTCGGCGTCCAAGAAGACGAGATTGCTGCTTACACTGTTTGTACCCCTGGGGTGAGGCCCTTGCTCCGGAGAGAAAGACAACACCAGGTCGTGCTGTACAAGAAGGCAAGCAAGGCAGGACCTGAACCAACGCAAGGCTCGGCGAAAGCCGCGAGGGGGAGGGTTGTCTTCAGATGTACGAAGCAGCAGGGTCGATCGAATTCGCGCGGCGGCGATTTCCCATGCCTGCGCGAAAGAGCCCGGCAGCGAGTTAGCGGTCCACATCCTGCGGGTGTGGCGAAAGGCAGGTGCGAGGTTGCGCACGAGGCCGTCGGCCAATTCCGCGCGGTGCGCGCTGTCGCCACCGACGACCGTGACGGACAATCCGGTGGGAAAGAGGATGCGCCGCAAGCACCGCCCGGCCTCGCGCAGACATTGCCGAGCTCGTTGCAGGGGACGCTCTACCGCTGGTGAGCGCTGCAACTCCGCGAGCAGGTTGGACAGTTCTGTCTGGAACCATCCGAGATTCTGCTCTACGATTGCCCGCTGCAACGCGACAGTGGTTTTCGCAGGCCAGATGCCGGCGATCCCTTGCCGGCATTCTCCGGGGGCGCGCGCGAAGAGATGCTGCAGGCGTTTGAGCTGGTAAGCGGTGAGGTCCTGTTTGAGGACTTTCTTGATGAGGTAGCCGATAAACTCGTCCGCGACCAAAGGCAGCCAGAACTGGTGGTACTTCCGGCGACCGGCCATGACATCGTCAGCGAGTAACCAGGTGCGTCCGTCGCGGCGGTAATGGCTGCAACAATCGGCAGCCAGGTGGGCGACGTGCTTGCCCTGTTGCCGGGCGAGAACAAAGTAACACGCAGTGGACTCGTGCTGGATGGACTGAACCAGCAAAGCGCCGGCCGACTGCGCGGCCCGCGCCAGTAGAGCGGGAACGTGAGGCAGGTCGCGGGGACGAAACATGATGTCCACATCGGAGGCATCGGTTTCCGAAGCGCCCTCATAGCCGCTCAAGATGCAGTATGGGAGTTGGGCCTGGTTCAGTTGCGCGACCACGGCGTCGAACAGCCGCACACGAACGCTGTGCAACTCCGCGGGATGGGATGACACCAGTTGCAGGCGTCGCGGTGGCTTGTCGGCGACCACGGTAGAGGAAATGCAATTGCGAAAGAGGAGCGCAAGCGTATTCAGAAGAAACTGGGCGCGTTGACTCTGGTGGTTGGAAGCGCATTGCCGCTGCGATCGAACCAGGTACGCAATCTCCAGCCTGCGGCACTGGGCGGGGGAGATGCCGAGCGTCCGGACGAAGAGTGCGAGGTCAGGGGAGTGCGTGGCTGGGCGGGCGCCGAAGAGGAAGTCCTGCATATGCAGAAAGTGAAAGGCATCCTGCAAGGGCAGACCGCCTCGTTCAGCCTCTTCCCAATCGACCAGGCCGGCGACGCCGGGTGGGCTGTGGCGGATATTCCAGGGTGCAAAATCGCCGTGCGCCCAGCATGAGGGCAGGGAGTGGGTATCGCACAGCTCGGCCACGGCAGCTCCCATAAGTTGAAGGTCGGTTTTGCGGCTGAGAGACGACATGGCATCGTGCCAGGCTGCGGCGTGGGCGGCGATGGTTGTGGACTCATCGCGTACGACGAGGGAGCCAAGAAGGCCAAAGTATTCTGGCCGGAGGCGGCGGCTCCCCGACTTGCCGGGCAGAAACTGCTGGGTGGCGATGCCATGCTGGCGATCAAGCCACAACAGCCGGGGTGCACAAGTGTGTCGTTCGCTGGCCAGCACGGCCAGGGTGCAGGCATCGCGAACGATGGCGTCTTTAGCTCCGGCGCAGAGCGGCACCTTGACGATGGCCTCGCAGTCCCCGGATGCGGGATCGATGAGGTGGATGACAGCCTTCCGGCGAGGGCCGGGAGTTCCCAGGTAGACAAGCGGGGCCGGAGGAGTGTCGCGCGTCCAGCCCAGGGCACGCCAATCGATTTCGTTGACGTTGCCCAGATGCACCGTGGTGACGCCGGGCAGCGCGGGCAGCGCGCCCACGCGATTGGCCGCCCGAATTGCGCTCCACTTGAGCCGTGAAGACACACAATACGGCGCCCAACTCGACAGAGTCGGGTGGAGATTCCGGCTGCTCGCGGGGATCAGCCAGCGCGGCCGGTCACCGGGCACGGCGAAAAACACTGCTGGCGGCGCATGGGCCTCGCGCTGCGGAAGAGCGGCCAGGAGCTGTTGCGCAAGGTCAGAAATCGGCAAGCAGGAAAGCCTCAGGTGGTGGCGGCGAAGAGCTTTGCAGGAGAGTGGAAATGGCGATGCTTACCTGGTGCGCCACTTGGCTGACAGGGGCATCTGCATTGACCAGAAGTTTGGCAGGCATAGACCGGAACATGGCCAGATAAGCCCGGCGCTGACGCTGCGACTCGGCCAGCGAGACTTCATGTTTTCTATATTGCACGACCTCGGCGGGAGCTTCCAGCAAGACGCACAGGTCAGGCCGCGGAGCCAATGCCGCCAGCCATGTGGCGAAGCTAAGACAGCTTGCAGGCAAACGATAGCGCAAAGGATCGACAAGAATGTCAGGGTAGTATCGATCGAAGATGACCAGCCGGGAGTGGCGCCGGGCGGGACCGATCGCGAGGAAGTATCCGAACCAGCAATCCAGCAGCCAGTAAAGCAGCTTGGCGCCCGAGACCAACGCGCTGCGCGGAGCCTGAGCGTGAGGATCGGTGACCGGCAGACGATCCAGTTCTGGCCGGCCAAACATGGGACGAAAGTGAAATTGCACAACGGCGGAGAACGCGAGTCCCAGCTCGACCTTCACGGCTTCGATGACGGCGGATTTGCCTACGCCATCGGGACCGAAGAAGGCGATGCAGAGTCCGGAAGATTTCGCGGCGCCGGAGTTTCTAATTGCGCTCATAGTCTTCCGTAGATAACCACGCCAACGGCCATTTGCAGGACGGAAGTCATGCTCTTGTCAGCCCACTGTTTGCTGCCGCTGACGGGCACAAAGAGAATGTCGCCGTCCTGGAGCTTGGGGTCGATGGCCTGGTTGGCCAGGATGCGCTTGAGAGGGAGATCGGATTCGGTCCGTCCCGAGGGAGAGTTGCGAATCAGCTTGGCATCGTTTTTCGCGGTCTTGTTCATGCCCTGGGCCAGAGCCAGAGCTTGCAGGACGGTGACGGTGTCTTTGTTTTCGATCAGGTAACCGCCCGGTCGACCGACATCGCCGACCACGTAGACTACGCCCGCGCGCGTCACCAGGATGCGGTCGCCGGGTTGCACGTCGATGTCTCCGCCGCTCCCTTGCGAGGAATTGTTCAACTGAAAGGTGATGACCTGTTCGCGGTCCTTGCGGCTTACCGTGACGGTCTTGGAGGCGGATGGCGTTACCCCGCCGGCCACGGAGATGAAACCCAGCACAGTCTGTTTGGCGATCCAGGGGTAAACGCCGGGCGTTTTGACCTCACCGGCGACGGTGACGCCTTGCGTAGCGTACTCGAGCACGAAGACTTCAACGTGCGGGTCGTGCAAGATATGTTTTTGGCGAAAGCGCTCCTCAATAGCAATCTGTGCCTGCTCTGCCGTCAGTCCTTTGACGCTGACTACACCGCCGACGGGCAACACGATCTCGCCGCGATCGTCGACGCGGAGTCTCTCGGAGAGCTCGGGAGTATCGAAGACGCGAAGATCAAGAAGATCGCCGACGTCGAGCAGCAAAGCGTTGCATGTGTTGGCGCTGGCCGCCGAGACTTGCGGCGAAGCTGGGGGCGTGGCCGCGTCAGCTTGGGATTGGGCACGGGCGAACCCACTGAAGCAAAGTGCCAGGGCCAAAATGAGCGCAGGCAAGACCGCGTCCTTCGCAAACGCGCGTCGCGCAAGCCAGAGTTCGTCTTTGCGTCTAGTTGACAGCGGGGCCTGGCTTTCTGCCGGTGAGGCCATAGCCACGCTGGCGGTAGTAGGAGGGTTGGTTGCGCTGGTCAACGCCGTTGAGCACCACACCGGCCAGGCTGGCGTTGGAGCGTTGCAGCAAATCCCGGACGTGACGCAAAGCGTATTGCGTGGTTACCCCGCTGCGGGCCACCAGAAGGACGGCATCAACCTGGGCGCTAAGCACGACAGCGTCGGTGAACATTGACGCCGGCGGAGTGTCAAAGATGATGTGGTCATAGCGGGGGCCCCAATAGTCGAGCAACTCGGCCATCCGGGGCGAGGCCAGGGCCTCGGCAGGATAGGGACAAGAAGCTCCGGCGGGCAGGATCGAGAGGTTGGGGAGCAAGTCCGAGACCGCGGTAGCTTCTTCGTTGGTGCAGAGTCCGGAGAGAATCCCCGTAAGTCCGGGATCCTGGGAGAGTGCAAACGATTTGTGAATCGCAGGCTGGCGAAGATCAGCATCGACGAGCAGGACTTTAGCGCCCTGCTGGGCCAGGACGACAGCACAGTTCACGGCGGTCAGAGTTTTTCCTTCGCCGGGCAGGCAACTGGTTATAGTCAGTGTTCGCGGCGGGCGATTGGGCGAGCCCAGCAGCAGGGAAGTGCGCAGACAGCGGTAGGATTCCGCAGCCGGGGAATGCGGTTGGCGGTGAGCGATGAGGCGCTCCTCGGGGGTGATGGCGAAGGCGGAAGATGTCCAGCGGTGGCGGCCAGTACGGCCCGCTACGACCAAAGGAATCTCCGCCAATGTGGGCAGGGCACTGACCGCCTCGGCTTCTTCAGCAGTGTGAATGGTAGTGTCGAGCCTCTCCAGGCTAACTGCGGTCAGCACGCCGAGCACGAGGCCCGAGCCGAGTCCCAGTGCGATGTCGAGGAGAGGCTGGGGATCGGCGGGCTCGGACGGTATCTGGCCGGTCTCAACCACGCCGATGTTGGCAGCTGCCAGCCCGGCAACGATGCCAGCCTGTTTCAGCTTCAACTGCAAAGTCTGGTAAAGGTCCTGGGTGGTCTCAACCTCGTGCTTCAGGATTGCGTACTGCGCAGCCCCTTGATTCAGGTCATAGGCCTTTTGTTTCTGCTCCTCGAATTTGCCTTGCAGCGCTTTTTCGGTGCTGGCGGCAGCGAGGTATTCGTTCTTGTAGCGTTGTCCGAGATTCTTAAGTTCGGAATTGATGGCGCTGTCCACTTGCGCCATCTGGCTTCCCAACTCCGCCAGTTTGGGATAGCCATCGCCGAACTTCGTGCTCAGGCGCGCATAGTCCACACGCAACTGGGCCTGTTGCGAGCGCAGGACCTGGAGCGTGGGCTCGGGTACGGTGGAGGCGATGAGTTCGGGATTGCCCGAACCGGCGATGCGATAGCGCGCCTCTTTCACGATGCGGTCCGACTCCGCCGCGGTCAGCTGCTCATTCAGGTCCTTGAGCTTGTCGGTGACGATGTTGTCGGTCTCGTCGACGCCGATCAAACCGCGCTGTTTCTGTAGGGCAGCCAGCTTCTGTTGGGCGTCGTTGGCGCGGAGCTTCAGGTCCTCCATCTGAGCGGAGAGCCAGTTGGAGACCTGGGTTGCCGAGTCGTAACTGCTGCGAAAATTACGCTCCGCATAACTGCTGACGATGGAATTCACAACTTCAGCAGAGAGCTTGGGATCTTTGCTTCGGAAGGCGACGCTGATGATGTCGGTTTTGGGGACGATCTCTACTTTCAGATTTTTCCGGAAGCGGAGCAAAAGCTTATCGCGGTCTTGGGGAGATAGAGCCGAGACATCGGTGCCGGGAGGCTGCGTCCAGCGGCCGGCAAAGTCCGTGCGCTCCGCCAGCTTGGTCTGCTGCATCACGGCCAGGGCAACCGTGTTGCTTTCGAGCACGGTCACCGCGCTTTGCAATTGGATGGTCGGATCCGAAGGGCTAAGGATCCTGGAGCTCAATTCATCCAACCCCATTGCGTTGGTGCCTGCGGGACTGACCTCAATACGAGCGCTGGCTTGGTATCGTGGACTCCTGATCAGCACATACAGTGTTGCCAGGAGGAGACACGCCGCCGCGCATCCCAGCATGACCGGCCAGCGCGTACGCAAGGTCCGCCACAGCTCCAGCAGCACCAACTCCTCATCGCGCACCGGGGGATCGGAATGGTAGTAGCTGCGGCTGTCGGAGGATGAGTGCTGCTGAAGTTCAGAGCTGGCAGGCAGAATCACGGCGAACTCGTGGGGTTAGCGAGCAATGTCATTTTGTAAGCGGCAAGAGTTTGCCGAGGAGCTTAGAAAAGCAGATCTGTCGTCGGGCTAAACAGTTTGCTGAAAAACGAATTACGCGACAATTCGCGCGATTCCATGAACCGAGAATCAATAGTTTACGGGCCGAAATTCGCGTCAAGACGGGCCGAAATTACTGTCTTGGTTCCTGTTTCAGCAAACTGTAAAGCCCTTCTCGTGCCGACAAGCAAGAAAGGGCAGGGCATCGGCACGACTGAACAGGTCGCTAAGAAAATCGGTTACGGATGGCGTCGTGCCAGGGCACGACCTCGGTCGTGCCGATAAGCTCTTTTATTTTGTCATCCCGAGCAGGCCTTTAGGCCGACCAGGGATATGCTTTTCGACTTTTTCAGCGGCCTCTGAAGTCGCGCCCGTATACGCGGCGATTTATGCGACGGGTTGGTTCTGTTGACATCCCAATGTGCCGCCCCTGAAGGGGCTCAGAACTTGAGATAGAGCCGACCCAGCACTCCGCCTCCCCAGTTCGCCCAAAAGCGGCGAACCGGGGACCCCGCTGCGTGCTGGGCTATCCTCTCGCCGTCCCGCTTTGCGGGACTCGCTTGCTGGTGCTCCACACTTATCCGCGTACCCTGTGGTTGCCGGTTGTGGCCCGGAAGTCAGCAAAGCTAGATAGGTTGATCACTCACTTGAAACTCGAAACGGGGAAAAATCGACGTGCGGGAAATCCCAGTTGTCCTGCCAGAAAAGAGAATACCTGGGTGAGGCTCAGACCCCGCGGGCGGCGAAAAGCAAAGTATGCAGCAGGATGGCTACGTCCATAAAAAGGCTGCGGTGACGCACGTAGTACAGGTCGTACTCCATATTTTCGTGAATGGGAAAGGCGCGCGTGGGGCTGATCTGCCAGAGACCGGTTATACCCGGCTTTACGGCCAGGCGCTGGCGTTGGATGGACGTATATTGTTCCGTGATGAAAGGCATCTCTGGGCGGGGACCGACCAGCGACATCTGCCCGAGAAGCACGTTCATCAGCTGCGGAAGTTCATCCAGACTGGTGTGGCGTAGAAAGCGGCCCACCGGGGTGACACGCGGATCGTCTCCCGCTCCGGGAGAAGTTTCGTATTGCGGGGCGTCCTGATACATCGTGCGAAACTTATACATGGTGAAGCGGCGCCCCGCTCTGCCAACACGATGCTGGCGGAAAAGCACTGGCCCCGGAGATGTCGACTTCACGACCACGGCGACGATAGGCGCGAGGATGGCCAGAGGCAGCAGCATTATTGCCGCAGTGAAGATGTCGAGGGCGCGCTTTCCCAAGTCGTACACCGCGCGATTGGTGCCCCGGGAAAGATGGGCGAGCACGATGCCGTCCAGCTCCGCATAGTCCACCCAATACCCGGGTTCCAGAAAGTCGGCGGGAGCGAAATAGATGCTGACGCCCGCTTCCGACAACTTTGCGTTAGTGAGCAGCATGGACTCGCGATCTATGACGGAAGTCGCAATCACCAGCACGGAGGCATTCAGCTGGCGGAACAATTCGGGACAGAGTGGTCCGGGCACAACCTTGGCTGAGTGTTTGCCGTGATCGGAGGGATCGAAAATCTCAGTAGTGCCGCTGTGGGGGTCGTCGTCGATGAAAGCTATGGGATCGACACCGAACTTTGGCGAGCGTACCAGAGCGGAATAGATGCGCCGAGCGGTGGGACCGGTTCCCAGGATGACGGAGCGTCGCGAACCGTATCCCTTGCCGCGCAGGCGGCGCAGAAGCCGGTGCATCTCCCATTTTTCCAGGGTGAGGAAGAGCGGGACCGTGACCAGGGCGAGCGAGAAGGCCAGTCGTGAGACAGGTACAGCGCAGAAGTAAGCGGCGAGCAGAGCAATCAGGAAAGCTTGCAGGGTGACTCGCAGAATGCGTTCGGTCTCGCGGATGGCCAGTAGACTGAGGCTGGGGCGATAGCCGCCGTAGCGATCCAGCAGGAAGACGAAGAGCAGGGCGAAGCCGGCCGCGCAGAGCAAGACGGTGGAAGGCGCACAGGCAGCGGCCCGCGTCGGCTCCAGGACCCGATACACGATGTCGGCGAGCTGCACGGCGCCGAGTACGGCTGCGAGGTCCAGCACTTTCTCCGATGCAGACAATAAGGATGTGAGCGGAAACGTCCGCTCAGCGGAACCATGGAGCGAAACTTCAAGCGCGGTCAGCGAGCCGGGGGAGCTACTCATGGCATTGGGAGGAGCGAAAGGCTCTACAAAAATGAGGACGGCGATTCGTCTAGAGGTTGCGTTGGTTGGTCGTTGGTGTACTCAGATCTAGTCGAGCGATTCCAGGTCTGCGCCGTGGAGGTTCACGGCCACCGAGCGCAGGATTTGATCGATGGCGATGACGAGGCGGGAGGAATTTTGTTTTTCCACCAGTGTGCCCTCCCATCCCGCAAAGGGGCCGTGTTTCACTCTGACCCGGTGTCCAATTCTTAGATAGGGGTGCGGTTCGACATCGGCCGGACGCAGGATGCAGGTGCGCAGGCGTTCCACATCATCGTCAGACAGGACGGCGGGCTGACCGGCAGTCGAGACCAGATATACGACGCCCATGGTTTCAAGCACCGGGACACGTTCGCCGGCGGAGACGTGAACAAAGATATAGCCGGGGAATAGTGGGGCTTGAGAGCTCTTGATGCGGTCTGACCAGCGCGCGAGCCGCTGATACGTCGGCAGCAGGAACTCAAGCTGCTTCATTTTCAGCTGATTGGCGACATGCTGTTCGTGACGCGAGCGGGTGTAGGCGGCTAGCCAGCATCTGCGATTTTGTCTCTCGAGTTCCATTTGGGGGTGAGAACTGTGTGATCCCTGGCGCAAAGCTTCGCCACTCTCAGTCCCAGGAGCTGGATTGAGCCAAGCGCGCGACAACGGCTGTGCTCGCCAGCAAGCCGAGTCGTAAACCATTAAGGTGCTATTTAAGTCCAACTCCAATGTGCTATATAACTAAAGCAACTCCTCTGCCATCCAACAGCGGCTAGCTGTGGAAATGTAAACCTATGCTTGTCTGCACCTTACAGCGAGCGCGGCTAGCGCAACGAAGTTGGACCAAGGGCAAATGTCCATGTCTTGGACGGCTGCGTCTGAAATATGGACAAGTCGGCCAAAACCCCTGACCTGTTCGACACCCATTTACGGAACGCTCCCAAAACCGTCGCCGCGTCCGTCCCGCAAGTTTGCCTGCCACGCATACAATCGAATCCGAGTTACTCAACAGCGTTCGAGGAGGGCAATGCGCGTTCTAGTCACGGGAGGAGCGGGATACATCGGCGGCGTGGTTGCCGACCGTCTGTTGCGCGACCGCCACTCGGTCACGGTGCTCGACAATCTCAGCAAAGGCCGCCAGCAAGCCGTTCCCAGCCCAGGCTGAGTTCGTCCTGGCCGACACCGGCGACGCCCCGGCGCTCGATCGCATCTTCGACGCTGGCCGCTTCGACGCGGTCATGCACTTTGCCGCCTTCATCGAGGCCGGCGAGTCGATGCTCTCGCCCGAGCTCTACTTCGACAACAACTCGGCCAAGACGCTAACCCTGCTGCACGCAATGTTGCGGCATCGCGTGTCGCGCTTCGTGTTCTCCTCCACCGCCGCGGTTTACGGCGACCCCACGCGGCTGCCCGTCGCGGAAGACAATCCGCTGGAGCCCACCAACCCTTATGGCGAATCGAAGTTGATCGTCGAGCGCATGCTGGCCTGGTTCCACGCGGCTCACAGCCTGCGTTACGCCAGCCTGCGCTACTTCAATGCCGCCGGCGCGACCGCCGATCGCGGCGAGATGCACTGCCCGGAGACGCACCTGATTCCGCTGGTTCTGCAAGCGGCGCTGGGCCAGCGCGACGCCATCTCCATCTACGGCACCGACTATCCCACCAAAGACGGCACCTGCATTCGTGACTACATCCACATCGACGACCTGGCGACGGCGCATCTGCTGGCGCTCGACGCGCTGGCCGAGACCGGGACCAATGCCCATACCAAAGCCCATACCAACGCCCAGATCCGGTCTAAGGCCTCGCCGCTGATCTTCAACTTGGGAAGCGGCAGCGGCTTCAGCGTGCGCGAGATCATCGACGTGGCCGGCCGCGTCACCGGCCGCAAGATTCCGGTGGTAGAAGCGCCGCGCCGCCCCGGCGACTCGGCCGTGCTGATCGCCAGCTCCGAGAAGATCAAGCGCGAGCTGGGCTGGCGGCCGCAGCACTCAGACATCGAAGCCATCGTCCGCAGCGCATGGGAGTGGCACCGCTTGCACACCAGCACCTTGAAATAGTTTCCGCCCTGGATGTGAAGCCGCGCTCAGGAGTTGCCGAGCTCGCAAGGCCCCCCAGCGGACGGCTGAGCGTAAACCCTGGAGCCAGCGACAATTTGCCTGCCATCGAATCTTTCCTTGACCGCTCCTCGCAGTCGGCCTTTTCCTTCTCCGGCCAACGGGTAACTTTACAAATTGTTCCACGTGGAACAATTGCGAAATATCACAAAGTAACCTGCCAAGCGATTGACAACAAAGAGCCTGCCGCGCTTAGGTGCTAATGAACGAACGATCGTTCGGGACGCAGAATTTGGCCTCTTTGCGCTGCTCCGGCCTACCGTCCCCGAAGGGGACAGCACATCTAAGCCCAGCGTTTCAATGTTGGGTAAGCGTGTCTCAATATCCGAGTCCAAAAGGGCAACAATCGCAGCCCAGGACGTAAGTCCTGGGTAATCGTAATTGGCGCTAGTGAGTCCCGTAGGGACGGCACAACCCTCACGTCGCGCCGTGGCTGTTGCTTCTCTCGCCCGCCTGAAATGCAGGCGCTGGCGCCGCGGCGTCGGCAACTATACTCCCGTCCCGCGTTGCGGGACGACTCAGCTCAGCCCAGGACGGAGCGCAACCGGGGCCCCCGATTCGCGCCTGTTTTGCGCGAATTGGAGTGGGCAGCGGAGTCCTGGGTGGCTGACGAAAAGTATCCGAGTCCCGTAGGGACGGCACCAGATAGCCCAGCCTTTCAAGGCTGGGGAGGCTACAACAACAATCTCCGAGCCCCTTCAGGGGCGGCACAAATCGAGCCGAGGCGGGGGCGCGATCTGACGGGTGCTCGGGTGCCTTTCTGCACGATTTCAAACTTGGGGTGCCCCATCCTTCTCGCCGTCTTTTGGCGAGAGGGTGGGCGGCGGTCGGGGACAGCTATCACAGCCTGAACCCCATCATGTTCGTAGAGTTTTCTTATGCCTTGGGGACTGAAGCGTTACCAGCAAACGGGCGTTCTGCATTTCATCACCTTTAGTTGCTATCGTCGGCAACCGCTGTTGGCGACGCCCCAGGCGCGGCAGGTGTTTGAGCAAACTCTGGAGCGAGTGCGCCTTTGGTACGACCTGTTCGTCACCGGCTACGTTGTCATGCCCGAGCACGTCCACCTGCTGCTCAGCGAACCGGAACGAAGTACGCTCGCGGTTGCCCTCCAGATGCTGAAGCAGATCACGGCGCAGAAGCTACAACCCACCCTATCGCCAACTGCGGGCGACAAGGGTGGGGCACCCAAACATCTCTGGCAAGCGCGCTACTATGACTTCAACGTGCGGACCCCGGAAAAGCGGGTTGAGAAGCTACGCTACATGCACCGCAATCCGGTCAAGCGAGGGCTGGTGGAGAAGCCGGAGGACTGGGCGTGGAGCAGCTTTCGTCATTACGCGACGGGCGTAGAAGGCGTCGTCGAGATCGAATCACAGTGGACCGGCACAAAGCGGGAGCGAATGGGACTACCGTTGCGCGTCAAACTCGTGCCCACCCTCTCGCCAAAAGATGGCGAGAAGGATGGGGCACCCCAAGTTTAAAATCGCGCAGAAAGGGTGGGCCACCTGTCTTCGGCGTGCGACGCTGTAAAGCAGTTCGGTGGCCGCTTCGACGGAACAGCAAAACGTCACTCAAAGACCTGCACGTACAGAAAGCGCCAGTACCTACCTGAGAACTCGCCGGAACACCTTACCTTCCGTCACTCGCGAGCCACGGAGCCAAGCATCAATCAAAGATTTACACCAGATCGGCACAGGAACCGTTCGCAGTCGTCCTCCCTTGCCAAGCATATCGACGATCACCCAGTGGTTCTGCCGCGATTGAAGCTGATCCACTCTTAAGTTCACGGTTTCGGAGCGTCGCAAACCACATCCGAGTAGCAGTCCGATCATTGCAGCATCTCTTTTTCCGCGAAGGGTGCGTTGAGAAATCGCATCCACTAAGTCTTGCGCCTGGTGGCTAGTGAGCCAGTTTCCAATCCTGCGCCCAAGCCGTTTGACTCCCTTAACCCTGCGAATTCCGATTGCCAACTCGGGGCTTAACCAACCACTCTCCGCAGCCTCATCTGCCAGACATCGGATTGCGGAAAGATGAAGATTGACCGTAGCTGCTGATAGAGTAAGACCCTCAGGGAAAGCGCGATATCGCAGCACGACGGACCGATTGAAGCCTAGTCGAGGCTCGGAGCAATACCAATCGATGAATTTCTCGATGGCGTGCTTGTAGCTCCGGCGGGAATGTGCAGACGCGAGCGTACTGAGCACGGTCGCCTTCGATTGTTCAAGTTCAGGGACGGTGACGCCGGCAGAGCGACTGGCAACCACACGTTTCGTTCTTGGGGTAGGCATAGGGAGCGGCTCCATCCACCGCCTCCCAATGTTCGGCAAGCACATCCCAGTGTGCGAAATACAAGGAATCCGAAAGCTAATTCCCCTGGGCAGACAGAACCACTGTTTTTGGCGACAAAGGACGTTATCATTCCCAAAAGGCGCTGATCGTCTAGAGGTTTTGGAGGATCAATCTGCCAGAGGTCCGTTGCCGAAAATCAGCGTGAGGCTTGCGCCGCTTCGATGAACGTGGTTGTACCGACGCACCCTCTTATGGTTGACTTCTTATCACCCAAAGCGGAAGGAGTTCGTTGACCGACCAATCCAGCCACGAAAAGCTTTTTGGAAAGTTCAGGAAGTTGTTCTCTTGGTGTTAGGATTTATTCTAACCACGATTGTTGGCGGATTTTTGGCTGACCGGGTCCAGCGTCGCGCTTGGTTCCAACAACACCGAGATCCAGACTTGCGAGGTCGAGCAGGATGCGGCGGACTAAGGGTTTCGCTCAACTCAGCGACCGAATGGATACCAGGCTCCTCAGGATGCGCAAGCTGCTTGGGCACTTGAACATGCGAAGACCTTGAAGGATGTTGAAAAAGAGCGCAACCTGAACCGCGAGGCGCGAGACGACTGGTCTTCGCGAGTCAACAGCACTTTAGCCTTTACGCAAGTGTATTTCGGCAGCGATTACTACAACACGCTCTACGATCTGAACAAGGGATTCGGCGATTTATTCACACAATTTAATCCCATTTTCGATTCTGGGAAACCAGATCCCGAAAGCTGCACATGAGATTGAGGATGCTCTAGACGTATTTAACCCTAAGGTTTACGCGTTTGACCTCGCGATGCAGCAAATGGTCCTTGCGAGGACATGCAGTTGCGCTGCACCGAAATGACCTACTCAAAATGCTTCATGCCCAACCCAATAAAATACGTTATCGCGTTGGAAACAGCAGAGAGAGGGTGAGTGTGCCATCGCGTGGCCTGATCTCTGAACGGTGAAGCTTCGTGAACTCTTGCCGAGTCCGACGCGCTCGCCTTGTTTTTTCCACTACACTGCCAGATCGTTCAACACGGGGCGGGTGGCCCGGGTCTCGCGGGTTTCGAGACCTGGGTGAAGCTCAGTGCGGGAAAGCTGTTGGTTGGACAAACTTCATCTTCACCACGCCCCACTCGTTCACCCGGACCAGCCCCCTTTCCTGGTAGGCGTACGCCCGGAAGCTGCTCCACGGCCATAGCTCCGGTGCTGCCACCAGACCACGCCTTACCGGATTGCGATGCATGTAGCGAAGTTTCTCCACCCGTTTTGCCGGCGTACAGACATTGAAGTCATAGTACCTTGCCTGCCAAACATGATGCGGCAACGCCGTTTTTCGGGTGCCCTGGGTCTCGCGGGTTTCGAGACCCGGGCGGTGCCTTCGCTCCTCGGCCAGCACACGTCGCGCGAAACCTAACTTGAGAGCCTGGATTGCAGTAGCCAATGGGCGCTCGTGAGGCTCGCTCACCAGGAGGTGGACGTGTTCCGGCATGACAACGTATCCGATGACCACCCACTGGTGGCGCCGGCGTACTTCTTCCAGAACCTTCAGGAACAACTCGCGGTGGCACGCGCTCGCAAGCAGGGGCTGCCGTCCGTAGCAGCTAAAGGTGATGAAGTGGAGATCGTGTCCGCCGTGCCAGCGCTCTAAGCCCCAAGGCATACCAACAGAGTAGAAATAAAGCCTCGGCTCCGGCTGTGATGCAGGACACCACAGGGATGGTTTTATTGGCACGGAGTCCCAGGTCTCGAACCCCGCGAGACCTGGGCCACCCGGGGGTATGAGCCATGGCTGCCCCAATCATTCGCGGTTTTCGAATGACTGGGTTCCACGGACGCCGATCCCCCAAAATCTTTCCCCTTCCCGCCGACGATTTTCCGTTGCGCAAATCCTCAGAACCATGTTCAACTCTGCTCAGGCAACTCATTCGTAGGTCGTTTGCGACTGTCATGGTTCTTTAACCGTGGCGTCGTATCATCAACGGCTCTCTTCGGAGACCTTGGTTTTCCTCGTATGGCGGATCTCAGACCTGGGGGCGAGGATGATGTACCGCAAATGCAGAGCGCTCTTGCCATTCATCCTGGCCCTCCTCGTGACGTGCAGCCTGACGGTTGCGTTGCGAGCGCAGGAGCATCCAACTCCGCCAACCCCACCGGCGTCCGCCGCGCTCCCCGGATCGACGGGCAGCCAGTACGCCGACACCGAGATCTGCAAGACATGCCACGAGGAAGTATGGGAGAAGCACTTCGCCGGCACGCCGCACGCCGCGCTGCTCAAGGGCGATCAGCATGGCTGCCAGGGATGTCATGGACCGGCACAGGCCCATGTTGACGGCGGCGGCGATCCCACCAAGATCATCCGTTTTGAAACCCTGAGTCCTGCCCAGACGGCGGCGATCTGCACCAAGTGCCACCAATCCAGTCTGGAAACGCAGAATTTTTCCAACTCTGAGCACCTCGCCAACGGCGTCAGCTGTACTACGTGTCACAGTCCCCACGCCGCCGCCGAAGTCAATTTTCTTCTGGTAAAGCCGCAGACTGCCTTGTGCTACGGCTGCCATGCCGCGCAGAAGGCGGAGTTCGCGCGGCCTTACCGCCATCGGGTTGACGTTGGACTCATCCAGTGCAGCGACTGCCACAATCCTCACGGCACCCAGACCGGTCATCAGGTGCGAACTGCCGCCGGTCAATTTGCGGTTTGCACCAAGTGCCATACCGACACCATGGGCCCATTCGTTTTCGAGCACGCTCCCGTGAAGACCGATGAGGGCTGTCTTTCCTGCCACACGCCGCACGGATCGACCAATCCGCGCATGCTGCAAGTCAATAACGTCAACTTCCTATGTCTCCGCTGTCATACCCCGAACATGAATGGAGCGGCGCCGGGCGCGCCCTCGTTCCACAACCAGGCCACCAAGTATCAGGCGTGCACGATGTGCCACACGCAGATCCACGGCTCAAACTTTGATCCGGTGTTCTTCCGCTAGCTGCGAGGCATGGTGATGTCGTACCAAAGAAGTTCCGGCGTCGTTACTCTCGGCATTACGCTGCTCATGGCTTGCCTGTTCTGGACGAACAGCGCGTCGGCGCAGAGCGCGGGACAAACTGCGTCCACTACTCCGCCCCCGGCTGCGTCCAGCTCTTCTGCGGCGTCCGATGAAGGTAAGGAGATTGGCGGATTTCAGGTTACACAGTCGATTGAAGTCGGCGGCCGCATCTCCGACGTCAGCGGCAGCCAGCCAATGTACGACACGCTGGTCAACGATCAGAGCGGCGCTTCGCATCCTGGAGCAATCGCTCATCATGCAGTCGATCAGCCACCAGGATGTATTCGATACCTTGACGCTCAATAGCTTTGGATGGGGAGGCGATCCCGAACAGGCCGCCCGGGTGCGGGTGTCGAAGTACCACTGGTACACCTTCAGCGGCAGCTATCAGCACATGCAGAATTATTTCGATTATGACTTGTTTGCCAACCCCCTTAATCCCCCTACTGGCTCGCCGCCGCTTCCCATCCTGAACTCGCCGCACGGCTACTACAATCGGCAGAATCTATATAACTTCGATCTCGTCGTGCTGCCCATGCACCGCGTCTCCTTTCGGTTGGACTACAACCGAAACCGCTTCGACGGGCCCGCGTTCAGCAGCATCCACGAAGGTACGGAGGCACTACTCAACGAGAGTACCGACAACACGCTCAATGGATTTCGCTTTGGAGTCGACGTTCGCGCCACCAAGAAAACTACGCTCAGTTACACGCAACTACTTCAGTACTACGATGGCGGAACGACGTATGGTCTGAGCCCTTTCAATTCGTGGCCGCTGTCCTAACGGCACGCCGGTCAGCCTCGGGCTGTCATGGTTCAACAACGGAAGCCCTTGCTCCATGCCGCTTATGAACGGCATCGCCAATCCAACCTGCAATGGCTTCCTCAATTACAGCCTGGACCAGCACATCAACACGTTTATTCCGACCGAACAGTTCAACCTGGCGTCGTCTTCCATCAAGCATCTGGACTTCAATGGCCAGTTCCAGTACAGCCATGCGCAAATGAATACGCCGTTTACGGAGGTTTTCAGCGGATTAACCAGCCGGTCGGCCAGTCTCGGCTCCGATACAGCGGGAAGTAATTCCAGTGCGAAATGGAATTCCGCATCGGCCGACGTTTCGGCTACCTACCACATTACGGACAAACTTCGCCTGGTGGAAACCTTCCGTTTCCGCAATTTCAGTGTGTCGGGAGACTACCTGGATCTGCAAACCAACTACTTTGCTGCCGCCGGCACTACCGGCTCTCTGCTTACACCTGTGGCGACATTCCCCACCAGCCTCTCACATACTTCCAACTCTCCAGCCGACATCATCAATGAAATAAACGCGAGTCTGATCGCCCAGAACATGAAGCAGAACGACTTTCAGGTGCAGTATGACGTATCGCGCTGGTTTGGAGTGAGAGCCGGATTCGATTGGGACAACTACACCATCCAGCCGGGTGAAAGCTATCAGGCCGCGTTGGGCGATATTTATTATCCGACTCTGCCGAATCGCGGCAATTGCGCCGGATTACCTTTGAATCCTAACGGGAGTTGCACCTTCACCGGCGTTATCGTGCCGTGGGAAGGCCCCACTACTGAGATCAACGACTACTCCGGGGTCCTCGGAGTTTGGTTTCGCAAGGGTAGTATCCTGCATGCCAACCTGAATGCCAAATTTGGCGGGGCCGATAACTGGATCTATCGCATCGATCCGCTGGCATCCTTCAACATTGCGGGGAATATTTCCTATTCTCCCCACCCTTGGCTTACCGTGGGCGCCAATCTGAAGTTTCAGCAAGGCAAGAATAATGTCAGCGACATTAACTACAACCAGCACAACTATTCGACCGTGCTCAACGCCATGATCAATCCCAATAAGTATTGGGGGCTGGAGGTAGCCTATAACTTCGATGCTATTCAGCAGAATATGTTTCTTTGCTTTGCTGGAACCGTGACCCCGGCAGACACCACCACCTGTCCTGAAGATCCGTCTCTTATGCAGACTTACGGCTTTTACCACACCCATACTCAGTTCGGTTACTTCGCTTTGACGCTTACTCCTATCCAGCGAGTCACCTTGCATATGGGTTACACCATGGTCGACAACCAGGGCAATACTACTTCTCTGAATACGCTGCAACCCTTGGGGCCGCTCTCATCAACCTATCAGTCGCCGCTGGCGGCCGTAGAGGTCGGCGTTCATAAGGACGTAACCTTCAAAGGCGCCTGGAACTATTACCAATACGGCGAAGGTTCCTTCGTGGGACCGACCGCACCCCGCTACTTCCACGCCAACAACACCACCCTGGCGCTGCGCTACGCTTTCTGACCTGCATCGCCGTTCCCGCTCACTGTTCCATTCAACCTAAGTCCTCAGCGTGAAAAGCACGGTAGAGATAGATCAGCGCCGGCCTGATTAGGCTAGCGGTGTTGTCTTCTGAAGTCGGTCAGCCAGACTTTCTCCAGCATGCCGAACAGAAATGCCGTGGTCAGCCCGAACAGCAGCCAGCCGTTCAGCGCCTCCAGAGCTCCCATAAGTTGCCAGTGTGCTGCCAGATCCAGGTTGGTGTGCCCGTAGCTGGTGATGGCGTTCAGGGAATACAGCATCGCGGTCTTGTTGTCAGGCAGAGCGCCCAGAATGCGGTAGGCGGCAGCCCAGATACCCGTCTCGATCCCGTGCAGAACGGTAGCCAGCAGGGTCACGGAACCCATGACCAGAACGAAAACAGCAATCGAGTGACGGCTGTCCTTTTTGCGATCGGAAAAGCCCAGGGCCCGTTGCCGAACCAGGCCCAGGCCCATGACGTGGATGAGCACGGTGAGCACAATCAAGGGAAAGCCCCAGGCCCAGTCGGAGCTCCAACTCGCTGGGTTCCCAACCACGAATGTGAAAGCCGCCTGCGAAATTCGCATCGTCACTTCTCCTCGCCCTTATCTAGTGTCTATTCATAACTCTGTCGCCGCTACCTGAATCGAGGTCAACTTCCCCCTGCTGCCTGAGCGGCGGTGGGTGAGCTGCCTTGCGACAAGGTATCAATGACCACGCGCACGTCCTTGCTTTCCGCCTGCTGAATGACTTTCAGACCTTCCCTGCCGGCCAGCGGATACAGAATCGCGCGGCCCCCAGTCGCAACCGCCGCATCGAGGCCAGCAATCGTGACACCGTGCAGCAGCGCCGGTTCGTTGGCCAAGCGCTGCGCCGTCAACCACGCTCCGTCGCGCGCCGCCGTCATGTCGAAGTTGACCAGCGAGGTCTCGCTGCGCAAGCCAATCCTTTCCAGCTCCCCAATCAGCGGAGAAACAACTGCGATCTCCGATGCCACCGTGTTCACCAGACTTGCCAGCACCGCGTTGATCGCGTCGAAGTCGGGCTTGAGTTGCGGCAACCGTTCTCCCGGACTGACCTGCGCTGCCGCAATTCCAAGGTCGAGGTTGATGTGCGCATTCATGCCCGCTAGCAGTTGCTGGAGAATGAGCAGCTCAGCATCATTGCATCCCTGGAAAGCGAGCCTCCAGCTGCGAGTGGCCGTTCCGCCGGCCTGAAACGTGGCCAGCGCATCGAGGTATCGCGACGCGAAAACCACATCCAGCTGCTCCATCAAAGGGCCATTCTGGAAGCTGCCGCCGGCGATGCCCTGACGCACCGCGCATGTCACCCGCCGATAGAGGGCTGCAAAGTAGCCCAGGCGGCTGGCGTTGTCATACGACTGCTGCACAATCGCGTCCAACGCGGAGACTACGTCGGCGATGCTTTGGACACTCATAGAGGACAGATGAATAGGCGAAGTTTTCGTGTAGTGGGCAGCCGCCCACACTATAAACCATGCCCAGATTCCCGGAGGTCCCCCCGCTCAGGGGCAAAATAACCGTGGGCCGGGAACAACGCGCTGATATATAGTGTTTGGCGTTTGCAGTCCAAACAGAAATCCGGCAGTGTAGTCCTGCCGGATCACGAAGGAGAATGTGTATATGCGCAGATGGAGCGCGATCCTGGCCTGCGTTCTCCCGGTGCTGCTGGCCTTTGGCCTGGCGGTCCCGATGGCGGCGCAATCGCTCAATCCTCAGCAGCAGCTAACTCCGGACTCTCCGGGCTATTGGGACAATCCCCTGAATTGGAAGCAGCAGTTTGTGCCGGACTCGCGGCCCTTCTGGGACAACTCCAGAAATTGGACCACCAATTACGGGCCCGCGTACCGCGACACCATCCAGGCGCCTTCCGAAATGTTGGCCTGCTCCTCGCAGTTCGCGCTGTGCTTTCATTCCGGTGCCGAGCCCTACCCCTGTACCCTGTCTCCCGACGGTCAGTCCGCCAACTGCGTGTGCACCGTTGCCACCAGCACCAACTACACCCTGATCAATGCGATTCTGAACCGCCCCATCTACAACGACACCGTGAATACTTGCGGTACTAACGGCTCCGGATGCAACGGAACCGGCACGGCGCCGGTGTGTGGCTATCTGAACGGGGGAACGCTCATCCCTGGGGCAAACGTAATCTCCACCTACGATCCCGGTTCGCGCCTGGCCATCATCAAGGCCCTGGCCTCCGCCAAGGGCGTAGTTACGGTTTGTCCGAAAGCGCCTTACGCCGCCTGCATGACCGCGCCCTGCACGCTTAGCTCCGACGGTTCCACCGCCACCTGCAAGTGTCCCGTGTTCTACGGCACCTTCCAGTTGGTAGGAGCCAACGCGCAGTGCTCCCTGGGCGGCGATCTGGTGCCGTCAGCCTCCTACATTCCGGCCTTGGATAACCAGGCGAACCCGTAGAGGGTCGGATAACAGGTAACCCATCGCGCCGGTGTTCCACCCTCGTCGGCGTCGTCGCCGGTAGAGTGGGTGATGACGTTGGTGACGAATCTTTCCCACCCTCTCGCCAATCGCGGCGAGCAGGGTGGGACCTCTGCGCTGCGTGAAGTTGCGCAAGGCAAAGCCGCTCGCGTATAAGACCCTTACAGGGGGGATTTTCCAGCCGTTCAGCCCGCGCCCAGGCCCAGTTCGTTAAAGGGGGGTCCGTGTTAACCGCTGACCAGGGGTTCCAGATACTCACCCAGTTGTGTTCACCTGGCCGGATCGTCTTTGTCTTTGATTCTGACGATGGCGGATATAACGGACAAGCATGCATCGACAATCTTTCCCGGGATGGGTTTTTGCTGAACTGCTCTGATGGCAGAGCGCTCGATTTCCGCTTCGAACTCTACGAACTGCAATTCGACAGCAAGGCCCCAGCCTTCCTGCCCGAATACATACGAGCACAGATCCCAGTGGAATCGCGGCTTACCGAGGGGCTATGGATCGTTTTCCCCGAGGGCAGCACGATGTTTCTCGCGAAAACCCGTTAGGGCGATTTACTGGGAATCGTTGCCGCAAATTCCGGTGGGTAAGCGAAGGTCTTTCCGCTGGCGTCGATCATAATTTTTTGCCGTGGCGTGCCCGCGGACGCGAACAGGTCGTGTCCCGCCGTCGGCCACGGAAGCTTGATGCCGGCGACGGCTGCAATCGTCGGAGTCAGGTCAATCAACTGCGCATCCTGGCTTGCGACCTTGCCTTCGCTCTGGCCCGGCAGCTTGATGAACAGCGGCACCGGAAAAATCATCTCCGCGCTGGCGGCGCTCAGCACCCGGCCCGGAGCTTCAGTCTTCCAGCTGACGCCATGGTCTGACGTCACCACGATCAGCGCGCGATCGTATAGTCCCACCTGCTTCAACTGGTCGAGAAACCTGCCCAGTTCGCCATCGACGAACTGTACCTGCATTTCGTAATTCTCGCGCAGATGCTGAAGCAGCTTTGCATTGCCGGCGAATGTGGGATCGAATCCGCCCGGCGATTCCTCGTGGATTGCGCCGTCGGCCCGCAACATATAAGGAGCATGCGGCAGCTCCAGATGCATGAACTCGAACAGCGGCTTGGCGTCTGATGGCGCTGCGATCTCGCCGAGAAATTCCTGAAAGCGCTGCTGCTGGGTGCGCAGGTCGTCAGCCTGGAGCTTCATCACCACGGAGTTGGGCGCAATGCGCAGCAGATAGAGCTTGGCGACCGCCTTCAACAGATGGCCGCGCTGCTGCACCCGCGATGCATCCGGACAGCGATAGTCGGGACTGGCGCAGAAACGGGTCACCACTTCGTGGATGGTGACGTTGTATTCCGGCGCCAGCAGGCGGAAGAGGTTGTCGGGATAAGCGGCGTCGGAGGCGTCGTTGCCGTTAGGGAAGTTGCCGGTCACGATCACGGGAATCGAGCGCGTAGTGTATTCCGCGTTGGCGGTCGCGTTCGTGAACCACGTGCTCTGGCTCGCCAGCTTGGCGAAATGCGGGAAGCGCGACGCGTCGATGTTGCCCGTGCTGTCCAGGATTGCCGGACGCGTGAACTCGTCGAGAATGATAACGAAGATCGGCGGCCGTGCCTCGTCCGCATTGGAGGCAGCAAAGTTTGCAGGTGCGCCGGTTGTTGCCGCAACCGCGGGCGATACCTCGCGTCCCGCGTGCCACAGGAACAGGCCGGGGAAGATCAAGACAATCGGCGACAGCACGAGCAGAAAGCGTTCGAATTCGGCGCGGTAGCGAAAGACGATCCACGCTGCAATCGCCAGCGGAATCGCCAGCAGCACGGTGTTGTGATGAAACTGCACCCGCGGCGAGACGTATCGCTTATGAAGCTCCAGCAGGAAGGGAATCAGCAATAGCAGAAACGCAGCGCTGAGAAGCTTGTCTGCGAGCGCTGGCGCGAAGGCCCGCGCCGCGACCCATAACAGCGCCAGCACAACCGCCGGCAGCACATTGAAGCACAGGATGATCAGCCACAGATCGGCGTGCGTAATCTGGTTGAGGACGACGAACTCGGCGTTGCCGGCGATTGCCTGATAGACGGATTGGGCGACCGCGAAGGTCGCCAGCGACAACAGTGCCAGAAGGGCGCGGGGAAAGCTGCGTTGGATTGGGGCAGTCGGCATCAAGTCTCGGCAGTTTGCTTCTTTCCACAAAAACGGGTGGAGTACGCCTTCACAGGCCGTGCGGAAAACCCTGCTTCCGAACGCTTTGTAACCGGGCGACGCCTTCACAAGCCGCGGAAAAAGTCCGCTTCCGAAAGCTCTTGTAACCGGGCGACGCCTTCACATGCCGCGGAAAACCTTCGCTTCCGAAGGCTTTTGTAACCGAGCATGACTTCACAGGCCGCGGAAAAAGTCCGCTTCCGAAAACTTTGTATCAGGGCACGACTTCAGTCGTGCCGATAAGCCCTTTATTTTTTTTCCGAGCCGGCTTTAGCCGGCGGCACATGACGCTTACGCATGCGTCACGCACCGATACAGAAATCGCGTTCCGCCCGGCAGCTCCGTCCGCGCCTCAATCCTGAACCATCGCTCCAGATACTGCTCGAAGGCCTCGCGATGGTAGTCCGCATAACTGTCATCCTTGTTCAGCAGCAACCGTTTCACCATGGCGTCATTCTTGCTGATGAACTCGATCACCAGCTCGCGCGTCGTCTCCGCCAGCCATTGCACCAACGCCCCCAGCGGAACATTCGCGCTGATCACAACATGATGCACCAGAGCCAGGGCCAGCGTCAGATCAGGCTTGCCGCGCTGCACCAGCGACGCCCGCTCTGCGCTCGCCCAGCCTTGCGCGGGAGAAGGATTGGCCACGTTCATCAGCAGCGGCAGGATGTTGCCGCGTTGCTCTTTGCGCAGCTCGCCATACAGCGCGTCGATGCTGCCTGCGTCGGAATCCATCGCCACTACCGTCCCCGCAGTCGCGGCCACAATCCGGCTGAAGCGTCCGTCGTTGCATCCCAAGTCCCACACCAGTGTGAACTGCCGTCCCGCAACGCACTCGCATACGAATTCTTCTTTACGCGCCAGCGCATCATCGCTGTAGTGGCTGCGCGAGTAGTCGTTCCAGGTGGTTTTCTGCGGTGGCAGATGCAGGCCCAGCACCAGCTTGCGCAGGCGTTGCACGTTGCGCGCGATGATCTGCGGCGTCATGCCCGCCGACGCAATCTGCTGCCGCACGCTGTGCTCGGCAGACTGCAATTTCCGTCTGCAGATACGCCTGCGCGGTGACGTGGCTCAGCACCCCGCGCCGCCGGTGCTCCAACCCGCGAAACATGCGGCTGAAGATCACTGGGTCAATGCCTTCCAGCTCGCTGCGCAGCCAGGGCTGAAACGGAATCTGCTTGTACGCCTCCAGCATCAGCGGATACAGCATCATGCGGCAGAACTGGTTATAGCCTGCCCAGATTTCTCCGGGGCGCAACCGCGCAAACGACAACACGTCGATGAACACCGGCCTCATCCCGCGAAACTGCACGTTGTAGGCCGAGGCATCCTTCAGGATCCAGTTGTGCTTTAACGCGCCATCCATGATCTCCAACTGCAACAGCGCAGCATCGCGCAACATCTCGAACGTCCATTCGTAGGGATAACTAAGGAAGGGAATGCACTCGTGTTCCAGAACCAGCGAGCCGGCGGGAATGGCAAGCTCGGATGCCAGCGAACCAGGGTCCACCTCGCGGGTGCCCACCAGCCAGCCGCCGGATTGCAGCTCCTGGGCCAGAGCGGACGAAGCGAACTGCCGCCAGCGCTCCACCGCCCCAGGAAGAATTATGCGAAAGACCCGCTCGCCGCGCCGGACAATGTATCCATCAGGATCGCGAAACGAACCGCGATCGCGCTGGAAGTCCGCCGCCAGCAAGTCTGGTTGCATCGCGCTTAAGCTTGCCGTCCGACTTGGTCTTCCTTCGCAGATATGGCGGGAATTTCGCTGGCCGGCTGTGGCGATTCGGGGTGAATACCGAACAGGCCCAGCACTTTCTGTTTGAACATCCGGAAGATAACGTAGATTCCGCTGACGCCGCCCAGCAGCAGTTGGAGCATCATGCTCCCCGAACCCGGGTCAACGTACATAGCAGGTAACAGAAATAGGTGCAAAGCCGCTCCCATGCAGTCAATGTGCTGGCCCAATCGCCAATAGCAAAGTTTAACATTTGGTTACAGTCGCCACCAAGTGCCGGCGGTTAACCGCGCTGGGACGCGCTTCGCCAGATCGCACTTGCGCCATGGTCAAAAGCCGCCCGAGCGCCAGCGCCTTTGTTATAATCACTGTGCTGCTTTTCCGAAGCGCCCTTAGCTCAGCTGGATAGAGCGTCTGGCTACGAACCAGAAGGCCGGGAGTTCGAATCTCTCAGGGCGCGCCATTCTTCTCAAGCACTTAGAGTTTGTTTCAACACACAACTTGGGACCATTGGGACCATTAACAAGTTTTAGCTCCGCTTTCGCCGCCGCTGCCCTGCGGTATTCCAGTTCTTGATCAGTGTGCGAATACAGATCAATCGTCCGCAATGACGAGTGACCCATCCATTGTTTTTGCAGAACCGATTGAAGTGTCAGAGACGAGGCAAACCGGACTTTTCTGAGCAGACCGTTGCGGAACCGTTACCGCCTGACGATGTGAGTTGCTCCTTTGGGCCAACGGAACCGGCTCGCCCCAGTTCAGGTCCGCTAAGTTGATCACGCCGCCGACCAGTTCAGAACAAATTGACTGCCCCGCCTATGCGCCTTATCATCATGGATTCATTTCGGCTGCACCTAAGCCATGACCGACAAGACGATCTCGCACTACCGCATCCTTGAAAAGCTGGGCGGCGGTGGCATGGGCGTGGTCTACAAAGCTGAAGACACCCGTTTGCATCGTTTTGTCGCGCTGAAATTCCTGCCCGCTGAAGTAGCCAACGACCCGCAGGCACTCTCCCGCTTCCAGCGCGAGGCCCAGGCTGCCTCGGCGCTGAATCACCCCAATATCTGCACCATCCACGACATCGGTGAGCAGGATGGTCAGGTGTTTATCGCTATGGAGTTGCTTGAGGGAATCACCCTGAAGCATCGCATTGCAGGCCGCCCGCTGGACTGCGAGACGCTGCTGACGTTGGGCATTGAGATCGCCGATGCTCTGGATGCCGCTCACAGCAAGGGAATCATCCATCGCGATATCAAGCCCGCCAACATCTTCGTTACCCAGCGCGGACAAGCGAAGCTGCTGGACTTTGGTCTGGCGAAAGTAGTGTCGGAAAGCCGCGAAAACACCGCCACCAATGCCACCCCACATATGACCAGCCCGGGATCTACCGTGGGGACCGTAGCCTATATGTCCCCCGAGCAGGTGCGCGCCGATTCGATGGACGCTCGCACCGACCTTTTTTCTTTCGGTACCGTGCTGTACGAAATGGCTACGGGAGATGTGGCTTTTCAAGGCAGCAGCAGCGGCGTGATTTTCGAGGCCATTCTTAACCGCACGCCGCCGCCCGTCTCGACCGTGAACCCGGCTATCCCAGGCAGATTGGAGGAGGTTGTCGGCAAGTCCCTGGAGAAAGACCGGGACCTGCGCTATCAGACCGCAGCTGAAATTCGGGGCGACCTGAAGCGAATCAAACGCGATCTGGATAGCTCTCGGGTGCGCGCCGCCACCGTGGTCGGCGCGTCGCATACGTCTTCCGCGGCCTCAATACCGGCGTCCCAATCAGGTGAGGCGCGGAAGTCACGCTCTAACGTCGCGCTCATAGCGGCTGTCGCTGCATTCGTAGCACTCCTGGCTGGACTGGCGGCTGGGACATTTCTCCGACGCAAGCCGCAACAGAGCGCTCTTCCCACTTATCACCCGCTCACATTTCGCCGCGGAATGGTGCGCTCTGCGCGTTTTGCGCCTGACGGCAAGACAATAGTCTATAGCGCCGCCTGGGAGGGAAAACCGTTACAGCTCTTTACTACCCGCCCGGAGAGTCCTGACTCGCACGAGTTGGAACCTGAGGGAGCGGATGTTCTGGGGGTCTCCTCGACCGGCGAAATGGCGCTGTCACTCAACAGCCATCCCATTGCGTCGTTCCTGTATTCGGGTACGCTTGCCCGCGTGCCCCTGGTCGGCGGAGCTCCGCGGGAAGTAATGGACAACATCGAGTGGGCGGACTGGTCTCCAGATGGAACCTCACTGGCGATTGTGCGGTATGAGCAAGGGCGCCACCGGTTAGAGTTTCCTCCCGGCAAGCTGCTTTACGAACCTGATGGATGGATCGGGCATATTCGTGTTTCTCCCAAAGGAAACCTGATCGCGCTGATCGATCATCCATTGCTGGGCGACGACGGCGGCTCCCTTGTCGTGGTCGATCTGAACGGCAAGAAGACAACTCTCTCCACCGGGTGGGACAGCATTCAGGGTGTAGCCTGGGCTGCCGGAGCGGACGAGGTTTGGTTTACCGCTACACGCACGGGCGGCGATCGGTCGCTCTATGCTGTTGACCTCTCCGGCACGGTCAGGCTGCTGGCTCGTGTTCCTGGTGAATTGACCATCCTTGATGTGGGGCGCGACGGCAACGTGCTGCTGACCCGCGGCAATGATCGGGCCGGATTGGTTGGGCTGGCTCCCGGCGCGCTGAAAGAGCACGATTTGTCCTGGCTGGACTGGTCTACTCCAGGTGACTTGTCCGCCGATGGCAGCACCATGCTGTTCACTGAGAGCGGCGAGGGTGGCGGGCCGAAGTACGCTGTATTCTTGCGAAAAACTGATGGCTCTCCGGCAATCCGGCTCAGCGACGGGTCAGGCGTGGCCTTGTCGCCGGACGGGAAGTGGGCAATTATTCGTCCGAATACGCCTCCGGCGCCTCTGCTGCTGCTGCCGACCGGCGTTGGGGAATCGAAACCGCTGTTTCAGGATTCGATCAATCACCTGTTGACGCGCTGGCTTCCGGACGGCAAACACCTGGTGTTCTCGGGCAATGAACCCGGACATGGGGCGCGCTTCTACGTGCAATCTCCGGAGGAGCAGAAGCCGCGTCCGATCAGCCCGGAAGGTGTAAACCCAACTGTAGTTCTGTCTCCGAAAGGCGACTCGGTGGCGAGTACCGGGCCCGACGGCCAAATTTATCTTTATCCCGTCGGCGGTGGCGATCCGGTGACGGTGCACGGCCCTGAATTGGGCGAGGAACCAATTGCCTGGTCTGCAGATGGACGCTCTCTTTACGTTTACCGGTTCGGGGAGATTCCAGCCAAGGTTTTCCAGGTGAATCTGGGTACAGGCGAGCGCAAGCTTTGGAAACAACTGGTTCCGGGCGACAATGCGGGCATCGACACCGTCCGAGGTGTCGAACTCTCAGCGGACGGCAAAGCCTACGTGTACGGCTACATTCGCACCCTTTCCGACCTTTACCTCGTAGATGGCCTGAAATGATCCATGCCGCCCGGTTTCAGCGGGGCGCCCCCAATCGGTTCGCAACACTGACGGTACTCGTTATTAACGTTATTGACCCGCGTACTTTTACGGGACCACCACCCAGGGCGGAGCAAACGACGATGGCACCGTTTTCGAAATCACCCCTACAGGCACCCTGAACACGCTACACGTCTTCGACTATGCGGACGGCGCCGGCGTCGTCGCTGGGCTGGTGCAAGGCACCAACGGGAACTTCTACGGGACAACACGCTAACGCACAACGCCAAAGAAAGTAAGTGGAAGCCCTCTTTGCGGAACTCAGGTATCAGATAGGACTGAACCTCACTCGATAAATGAGGTTTCACGCCTCCGAAGAGGATTAATAACTCCACGAGGCGCAGTGTCAGGTGGCAGTTCCACCTCGGGTAAGTCGGTCCGGCGGGTCATCAAGATCAGCCAGTGATAGCCGCGGATTCCGGGTGGGATCACCTTATAGGTAGTCAATCCCATTCCGCGTGCTGCATCGCGCAGCCAACCCCTGTCGAAGATCACCGCAGCCGAGGGATCGGCATACGAGACGTACAGCGCGTTGTAACTTTCGTCCATCATCGGCAGATCTGGCTTGTCGAACAGAAACCAGGACGCTTGCAACACTCCCTGGGGATGCAGTATCCGCGCACACTCCCGCAAATAGTATTTGGCTTGCTCTTCGGTGAGATGAGTGAATACGGAAAGTGCATTCACCAGCGTGAACTGCGAATCTGCAACAGGAAACGGCGCAGTCAAGGGCTTCTCACGGCCGGGATTAAAGCTCACGTTAAAAACGTCGTGGTGATAGAAGTGGAAATGAGGCGCCACCGGATGAAGATAATCGTTGCACCAGCCAATCATTCCCGCATGGAGGTCCACTCCTACATACAAAGTTGGACACGGCCGCTGCAGGATCAGTTGGCGCGCCACCCGGCCGCAGCCGCAACCGAAGTCGAAGACGGTCTCGTAACTCTCTTTCGGAAGCCAGGGATAAACCAGGTCCCCCGTGGGATTGTCGTACGACTCCGGATCGAAGGGGCCGACGAGCCGACGCATCTCAAGGGGTGGAAGTGGCAGCTCGCCGTTTTGCTGAACCTTGCCGCCTCCGCTTACCGCCGATGATACGGGAGAATTCTTCGACGCCGCTTTGATCTGGCGCAAATCCCGGCGATATTGCCACCAATTAGCCGCCCTTTTCAACGCTGCGTGAAAATAGGGGATGGCCCGGAGACGATCATTGATGAAATCGGCGATGCGGTAACGTAGTTCCGCCCGGGAAAAGTGTTCGTCCGGTTTTTGTGAGCCGCTCATCGGGATGGGGATACAGTCAGAAAGAAAAGATACAGTCACTAAAGATACAGTCACTAAAGATACAGTATCAGCCCACATGGCTTCGCTAGCCCCGAAGCCTGTGTCGCTCGCAGTAGTGCCGCCGTAAAGACGAAGGCCTGCGCCGGCGCGGATTGGGTCTGTCGGCAGGTAACCTCACACAGAGCTGGAGCGAACATTGACTGCTGTGTTCAAATGTGGGCTGGCGGATCTTCACACCTCACGCCGACTGGAACTTTTACGCCATGCGCGTTGCCCTTCTCACTAGCTTTGCGGCCAGCAGAAAAGAGCCGCTGGGCGCCATGATGGATCGCGTGCACCAGGGTTTTCTCGATTCCGGACTGCCGGAACCCTTCATCCGTTTTAACTTCTCTGATGGCGGGGTCGTCAAATTCTCAAGTGTGGACCGCGTCCTGAAGCGTCACCCTGAACTAGCGCGATTTGTAACCGACGCTCCGCTGATGCCGGGTCTCCCCGGCGCGCGGCGCCTCACCAATGGGCTGATGGCATCGGCTGCGGACGATGCCGTGCCGTACACCACCTTGCAGGAAATTGCTGCGGGCGTGCCCCGATCCTTCCCGTTTTACGCCGTCGCGCTTCACTTTCATTCGCCGGAATTCGGCGAGGCGATGCGCACTCCAGCGCACCCGGCCAGGATGATGGCGGGAATCATGATTACCGATAGCTGGTGGATCAACGGACGCAACCGTTCGCTGTCGGCGCGCACCATCGTGGAGGCGGAAGCCGGCGATAAGAAGCTGCCATCGCCCTCCGGGCCAATCGCCATCGTGCTGGCGGCGTGCGGCAAGGCGCGCAAAACCATCCAGGCGCCATTACCCGAAAACCTTCCCACCGGCCCGGTGCCCGCGGTGCGTCTGCCCACCGGAATCGCGGTCGCCAGCTCCAATCCGGAAGCTGCCCGCGCCGTCCATGACGTTGTGCTCAAATACCGCGCTCGGTTGCCGGAGATCCTCCAGCAGGCTGCTCTTCCGCACGACCTCCCTGGCCGGGCGGAGATGACGGACGCCGAACTGCGCCTGAGGGCGGGGCCGAAAAAACCTGCGCTGGAGCGCGTTTTCAAGCCCATGGGATATAGCGTTCGCGGCGGCACTGCCGGCGAAACCGGCAGCTTCACCCTACGCCGGAGAACCGCGACGAACTTGACCATGGAGCTGAGCCTGGACGTCGGCACCTGGAGCCATAGCCTGACGGCGATGTTTTTCGTGTGGGGATTGGGATTCAAGGGCACACTGATTCTCCCGCCCACCGCCAAGGCTGTGCAAGGCGGGCAGTACCCCATCGGCGATGCCCAGCAGTGGCAGAAGATCGTAGAGAACCTGGGCGCACTGGTCGCGGAGTTGCAGCGAACTTTCGTTCCTGAAGTCGAAGCCGCAGCCGGCCCGTCACCCGAGTGGTATCACCCGGAAACTTAAGCGTGGCGACGAGCGCACAAAACCGTCCGACGGCCGGGACCTTGCAAGCTCACTAGCCCTGAGCTTTCCAGGGGGCGCGACCGTCCGGCGCAGCCTCCTCCTCCATCCTTTGCTGTAGCTTTTGGAAATAGCGGCTCAGGTCCGCAGGGATCGGCCGGAATGCCGGACGTTCGGACAGCATCTTATCCAGCATGGAAAGCAAGGCTACGTTCGCTCCCAGCTTGAAGCTGGTTGCCCGGAAGCCTTCATCTAATTCGCTCTGGTGACAGGCTGTGGGATGCCGGCCCAGCAAGCATTGCAACATGACCACGCCCAGCGAAAAAATGTCGGAAGCGCAGGTCACGGCCTCGCCTCTCGCCTGCTCCGGCGAAAAGTAGCCCCAGGTTCCGAAAGGCCGTCGCGCTTCTATCGTATTGTCCCGGTCTGAATCCCTGGCCGCTCCCAGGTCAATGAGAACCGCGCCACCGGAATCTCGCAGCATAATGTTGGAGGGCTTGATGTCGCCGTGAACAATTCTTCGCGACCAGATGGCCGCAATGGCCGCCGAAACATCCCGCCCTATGGGCAGCACTTCGGTGTCCAGCAGTCGCCCTCCGATTCGCAAGCGCTGGCTCAGCGATTGTCCTTCTACGAATTCCCACGCCACGTATCGCGTGCGCCTGCCGGCCAGGTCACAATGACCGTGTTCAATCAGCCGCGCCAAACTTGGCGTGGAAACGTTCTCGATGGCGGCGACCTCGCGCTGGGCGCGAATCTCCTGTTCCGGATGCAGGTTCAACTTCAGAGCTACAACATCATTCGCCGCTGTGCCGTCCGGTTGAAGAGTTCTGGTGGCCTTGAAAAGCACTCCCTGCCCACCCAATGCAATCTCGGGTCCAACGATGTATCGGCGACCCAGAGCCGCTTCGATATCGGCAGGCACAAACGGATGGTCAGCCATACTAGCCATACTACTACGCGGTAATCTGCGTACCGTCCTTTCCCCAGAATGCCAGAAACGTGCTCCTAGAGTACACCCACAAATCCTCTACGAGGAGACGCTTGTTACTGATAACACCGTCGCGAGGTTTCAGTTTTGGTGGCTTTCGCCGGAGCACCATCGTGATGAAGCGTTGCACAACCGATGTCCAGCCTCGCATCCACCTGACCGCGACCTTCCCCGGACCGCCTCACGTCAAGAAAAAAGCTTCGACCTTCGCGCACTTGGATTACAATTGACCGGGAATTGGTCACCAAGCGGCGTCACTAACGGAGGACCGAAACATGAGGGCTATTCTAATCACCCTGTTCGCAGCCACGCTCACGCTCGGACAAGCGGTCCACGCTCAGGCCCTCGGAGGATCAACCTCTATGTCGGTGCCCTCTATGACCGTGCCTTCCATCACGTCACCTGAGGCTGCGCCCTCCATGTCGGTACCCGCTATGACGGGGGCTTCCATGTCGATGTCTTCGATACCGACGTCTTCCATCCCGGCCGTCAAGATACCTAAATCCTCGATCCCGGCCTTCTCTATACCAACATCGTCAATTCCGGCGGTTTCTATACCCAAGTCTTCAATTCCGACGTTTTCCATCCCGACGTTCTCTATACGAACCGCGTCGATTCCATCCTCCCCAATCCCGGCCTTCTCTCTGCGGCAATCGTCTTCCGGCGGCGCAAATGTCAATGCAGGTGTCGCCGCCGCACCGCCCGGACCCAAGGCTGTGACTCCAGCGCCCGATGCTTCGGCTGCGACACCCGACGCTGCAACTCCAGCCGCCGATGCTGCGACTACACCACCCGACGCCGCGACTCCAGCCGCCGATGCTGCAACTACACCACCCGACGCCGTAACTCCAGCGCCCGATTCCGCAACTCCAGCGCCCGACGCCGCGACTCCAGCACCCGATGCTGCAACTACACCACCCGACGCTGCAACTCCAGCGCCCGATTCCGCAACTCCAGCGCCCGACGCCGCGACTCCAGCACCCGATGCTGCAACTCCACCATCTGACGCCGTAACACCAGCACCGGACGCCGCTCCCGCGCCCACTACTGCAACTCCACCGCCTCAGTAACACGTGTGAGTTTCCGGTTTTTCCCGTGACTCGTACTGCGCTCGACCGGGGGGTCTCTTTGGGGCCATCTGCTCAGGCTGCGCTGCCAGCTTGCACGGATTGGTCGTTGCTCTTCTTTGGCCCGCTACCGTTGAGCCTTCCCTAGCCACGGTGTGCCGCTGTCAGGCCCGTCTCCTTCCACGGTAAGCTTTTCTTTATCAGCGAATTACATCGTAATGTGAAATTAAGTTGACCTATTCCGCCGAAGGTCGCACAGTGGCTCCACGCCGAACGGAGAGCTGACTTCCGGCTGCGGTTGTTCGAGTTCCCGCTCGAAGCTGTAGTTTACAAAGGAGAATCGTGATGGAGCGCTCAAGGCAATCCCGGATTGCAGTAATCGCCATGGCCGCGGGTATGGCGACCGCAATGATGTTGGTATTAGCGACCCTGTCGGCACCGTCGGCTCAAGCGCAGACGCTCACGGTGTTGCACACCTTCAGCGGCGCTAGCGATGGAGGAGTTCCGCTCGCCGGCTTGACGATGGATGCTGCGGGAAACCTTTATGGCACGTCCAGTCATGGCGCCGCCGGCTATGGAGAGGTATTCAGGTTGTCCCATCGCGGCTCGGGGTGGATCTTCACTCCCCTGTATACATTCCAGGGCCCTCCCAATGATGGCTCCAATCCCGTCGCCAGAGTCATCTTCGGACCCGACGGCACGCTCTATGGCACCACCGAGAATGGAGGGAACTCAACCGGCTATTGCCATGGCGGCTGCGGCAGCGTATTCAACCTGCGGCCTCCGCCTACCGCTTGCACCGCCGCACTCTGTCCCTGGCAGGAAACCGTACTGTGGGACTTCTCCGTATCCGACCCTACTTACGGAGCATTGCCCGAGAGCGAAGTGATTTTCGACACCGCCGGCAATCTCTACGGCACAACCTACGGAGGTGGCTACTACGACGCGCCCGGCGGAGGCAGCGGATGCGTGGAATGTGGTCTGGTCTATAAGCTCACGCCCTCCAGCGGTGGCTGGACCGAGAGCGTGCCCTATAGCTTCAGCGGATATCAATATGGAGACGACGGAGCCTTTCCCGTAGGCGGCTTGACCTTCGACAGTGCGGGCAACCTATATGGCACTACGACCCAGTATGGAGACTGCGGCTTCGGCATCATTTTCCAGTTGACGCCCAACGGCTCCGCTTGGACTGAGCACCTTCTCCACGATTTCTGTAGCGGAGGATCCAATCCCACTGCCACCTTGATCGCCGATTCTTCGGGAACTTTCTACGGTACTTCGCAGGGGCTGATCACGGGTTACGGAACGCAACACGGCTCGGTTTTCACCTTCGCGCCCAGCGGTTCCAGTTGGGTATACACGCCGATTTACAGCTTTCCTCAGTACGGCGGAGGCCCCGCAGCTCAGCTCTTCAGGGATGGTGCCGGCAACCTTTATGGCACGAGCGTTGCAGGCGGCAGCAATCCACTCGGACTCTGCTCTAACGGTTGCGGCACCATCTTCAAACTGACGCCTTCCAATGGCAGCTGGATCTATACCGAGCTCTATGACTTTACCGGCGGCAGTGACGGCGGCGCTCCCTACAGCAACCTGGTGCAGGATGCGAACGGCAATTTCTACGGCACGACGTCCGCCGGAGGCAGCAACGGCTGTTCCCGCTGCGGCGTGGTTTTCGAATTCACGCCGTAAGGCAGCCCGTAATAGGGGGGCGGTGCAGCTCGCTGCCATTGTCCCACAATGTGAGATACGGGCTATTACGAGGCCGGCTAATTAGAGAGGATAGCGCTTTATGCACTCCGCAAGACAGGTTGGACACGGGCTCAGGAGTCGTATGCGGGCGCCAAAGTGTGGGCTCGTTCTGGCGATCGTAGTTGGGCTGATCGTCGCTGCCACCTGGGTGCCGCGGGCGCAAGCCCAGAGTTACAACGTGCTCTATACCTTCAGTGGCTGTACTGACGGCAACACACCGACCAGCACTCTTGTGACGGATCGAGCGGGAAGCCTGTACGGAACCACGCAGTACGGCGGCACAGCCTGTGGCATGGCTGGCCAGGGATTGGTGTTCCGGCTGAAACGAGTCGGCAGCGGCTGGGTGAACACCCCCATTCACACTTTTGTCGGGGGTAGCAATGACGGTGAAGACCCGGTCAATTACGGTGGCCTGACCATTGGTCCCGACGGCAGCTTGTACGGCACCGCGGCCGGAGGCGGAGCGTCTGACGTGGGCGTGGTTTTCCGCCTGCGACCTCCCGCAACCGCTTGTGTCTCGGTACTGTGCCCGTGGTCGGCGGACATTCTTCACAGCTTCTCCGACAGTCCTGACGGGGCCGACCCTTTTTCAAATGTGGCCTTCGATTCGGCGGGGAACCTATACGGCACCACGTTTGAAGGCGGCCAGGAGTTCGGAGTAGCTTACGAGCTTACGCCCTCCGGTGGCGGCTGGACCGAAGACATTCTCTATGACGTCGGAGACCTGATTGCCGCCGGCCTGACCTTCGATCGCGCCGGCAATCTGTACGGAGTCACCATGGAAGGCGGCCTCGGCCTGGGCACAGTCTTCCAGTTGACTCCCTCGGGCTCCGGCTGGACACAGAATATCCTGCACACCTTTAGCGGAGGATCGGACGGGGCCGACCCCGTGGGAGGACTCGTCCTCGATCAAGCTGGAAACTTCTATGGCACCACCGCTAGCGGCGCCAACGGCGGCGGCACCGTGTTCCAGTTGTCGCCCTCCGGCAGTAGCTGGACCTTCACCACCATCTACCGGTTTTCCGGGTCCGACGGCCCATTCAGCACTCTGACCATCGACGCTGCCGGAAATCTGTACGGCACCACTCTCGCCGACGGCGCTTTTGAGGCTGGTTCCGTCTTTAAGCTGACGCCCTCCGGCGGCAGTTGGGCGTTCACCGACCTGCACGATTTTCAGTCCGGCAACGGCGGGATTTCTCCGATTGGCGGGGTCACCCTGGATAGCGCAGGCAATCTTTATGGCACGACCTCGGCTGGTGGCGTTCACGGCGCCGGCGTGGTATGGGAAATCGCGCCGTAAATCACTGTTCGCTCGCCATACTCCCACAATGTGGGATGCTCGATCAGACCCTTTAGAAGAATAATGGTTTCAGTATCGGTGAAAAGGAGAATCAAGATGATGCGCCCGGAGCAAAATTGCATTTGCAGCGCCAGCCGTAGGCGAGGAACGACCGTACTTCTGTTAGCTCTTGCGTTCTTCATAGCGATGGCCGCGACCCCCGCGGCACAGGCCCAGTTCAACGTACTCTACAACTTTGCCGGCGGAACTGATGGGGCAAATCCCCATGCCGGTGTGACGCTCGACGCTAGCGGCAACATCTACGGCACCGCCTACGCCGGTGGCGCCGGCTACGGTACCGCGTTCAAGTTGACCCATAGAGGTTCGGGTTTTGTGCTGAGCCCGCTGTACAGCTTCCTGGGTAAGGGGGCCAACGATGGCGCCGGTCCTGACGCCAGCCTGGTCATTGCATCTGACGGCATTGTCTACGGCACGGCCATCTCCGGGGGCGGCAATCAGGACCCCTACTGTCACATCTTCGGCGGCTATTATGGCTGCGGTACCATCTTCAGCCTCAGGCCTCCGGCTACCCGGCAGGAAACGCCCCTCAGTCCCTGGACCGAGACCCTTGCCTATCTCTTCACTTTCGATCCCGATGGGGCTTACCCGCGCAATAGCTTCGTCTTTGACCGTGCCGGAAACATGTACGGCACGGGGGCCAATGGCGGCAATGTCTTCGGCGTCGTCTGGGAGTTGTCACCGTCAGGCAGTGGCTGGAGCGAACAAGCCATCTACACCTTCATGGGGCGAGGCGACGGCGGAACTCCAGAGAGCGGTGTGACCTTCGATTCGGCCGGCAACCTGTACGGCACTACATCAGCCTGGGGATACGGCGATACCGGCTGTTGCGGTACCGTCTTCCAGTTGGTGAATTCCGGATCGGGATGGACGGAGAACACTCTTTATCAATTTACTGACGGCAACGACGGCAGTATTCCCTACGGCGGTGTGATTGCTGACGCGGCGGGAAATCTGTACGGCACCACTACCACCGATGGCGCTAACGGCGGCGGAACCGTCTTTGAGCTTTCACCCTCCGGCGGCGGCTACACCTATCAAACCCTCTACAGCTTTTCCGGCGAAGCTGGTCTGGAGGTCGGACCTTACGACGATCTGGCCATGGACAGCGCCGGAAATCTATACGGCACCACCTACCTGGATGGCCGCTATGGCTGGGGCAACGTCTTTAAGCTGGCTCCCTCGGGCAGCGGTTGGACCTACACCTCGTTGCATGATTTTACCGGCGGCTCGGATGGGGCCTCTCCCCGTTGCCGCCTGGTGTTTGATAGCAGCGGCAATCTCTACGGCACAACCAGCATAGGCGGCACCAACGGCTACGGTGTCGTCTTCAAGATTGCGCCGTAGCCTTTCTTCCCAGGGCTATTGCGATTACTACCACAACGTGGGACATCGCTGGGTAAATGATGGACCGGTCACATGGCATTGCCTTCAGCAGGAGGATGGTTATGATTAGCCACAAGCAAGGTCGCGGTTGGACGGTTGGCATCGATCTGGGAGTGACCCTGGCGGCGTTGGGCTTGGCGTTGCTCATGATCGTTCTTGCCACTCAACTACCGGCGCAGACACTCACCGTTCTGCATAGCTTTACCAATGGAAGGGATGGGGCAAACCCCTTCGCCGGTTTGACCATGGATGCGGGCGGCAACCTCTACGGAACGGCAAAAAACGGAGGCAGCGGTTATGGCACGGTCTTCAAACTGAAGCATGCAACGTCGGGCTGGACCCTCAGTCCGCTGTATAGCTTCCAAAGCGGATCGGACGGTGCTCATCCCGTAGCCCGCGTGGTGTTCGGGCCCAATGGCACCCTCTATGGCACAACCGAATATGGCGGAACCATCGGAGATTGCACCAACGGTTGCGGCACGGTGTTTAACCTTCAGCCGCAGCCTACCGCCTGCACCGCCGCTCTCTGCCCCTGGATCGAAAGCATAGTCGAGCGTTTTACCACCCTTGCGTTCCCGGAGAGTGAAGTCACGTTCGATGGCACAGGTAATATCTACGGCACCACTTACCAGGGAGGTAACGATGCTCCCGGCGGCGGCAACGGCTGTACGCCCGATTGCGGAGTGGTCTATGAACTGGTCCGATCCGGCAACAGTTGGACGCTGAAGGTGCTTTATAGCTTTTACGGTGCCGAGTACAGCGATGGGCAGAATCCCGTAGGTGGAGTGACCTTCGACAACGCCGGCAATCTTTACGGCGGCACCAGCGAAGGTGGAAGTTGCAACTTCGGCATTCTCTATGAGCTGACGCCCAATGGCTCAAGCTGGCACGAGAACATTTTGCAGCAGCTCTGCGATAGCGGAGCGGATCCCACCTCCAGCCTGCTCTACGATTCTTCCACCAATACCTTCTATGGCAGTGGCCAGGGCGAGACCGAGTATGGACCGCAGCCGCCCTCCGTCTTCACCTTGACGCAGAGCGGGGAAGCTGGGTGTTCACGCCGATTTACACCTTCTCGCAGAACGGCGGAGGCCCCGCAGGTCAGCTCTTCATGGATAGCACCGGAAACCTCTATGGAACCACGAATGAAGGTGGGACCCACGGCTTCGGCACCATCTTCAAACTGACGCCTTCCAACGGCAGCTGGACCTATACCAACCTCTACAACTTCACCGGCGGCAGCGATGGCTCACTCCCGTACAGCAATCTGGTGATGGACGCGAGCGGAAATTTTTATGGCACGACCAGTGCAGGTGGAGCAGCCGGGTACGGCGAGATTTTCGAATTCACACCCTAGGGTAGGGAAGTTGCCCATAGTCCCACAATATGGGATCGAATTGCACGAAGCTTCGGCGCCATGTTTTTTCGCATCAGGAGGATGGCTGGGATCATCCAGAGAGACAGTCGCGTTTTGGACGACCTGGGCAGAATTCCCTTGAAAGGATCAGACATGGCAACCCGTCCGCCGCTTCCGCCCTTCACGCGCGAGAGCGCCATTCAAAAAGTCCGCTTGGCCGAGGACGGCTGGAATTCTCGTGATCCGGAAAAAGTGGCGCTCGCCTACTCGCTCGATTCTCGCTGGCGTAACCGCGCGGAATTTGTAAATGGACGACAGGAGATCGTCGCCTTTTTGACCCGCAAGTGGGCGAAGGAACTGGAATACCGGTTGATCAAAGAGCTTTGGGCTTTCACCGATAATCGCATCGCCGTGCGCTTCGCTTATGAGTCGCGCGATGATTCCGGGAATTGGTTTCGCTCGTACGGCAACGAAAATTGGGAGTTTAACGACGATGGCCTGATGCGCGTAAGGTTCGCCTCCATCAACGATCTTCCCATCCGGGAAGCAGACCGCAAGTATCATTGGCCGCTGGGCCGCCGTCCGGACGATCATCCGGGGTTGAGTGACCTGGGTCTGTAGCCAAATGGTGCCAACGTTTTCTCCACCGGGGTACCTGTCACAACTGACAGTAGACAGCCGGTCGGGCGATCAACGAAACTGGCCGCAGTTTCTTTTCAATTCAGTTTGATGGCTCGACTGCTTTGGGCGGTCGAAGGGGCTGGAGCACTGCGGTTTCTTGTGACTGCGGCACTACTGTAGTGTGGATTCATGACCCGCCGGATCGGCCAGGAGATTGGCAAGAAAGGGTCCGCCAGCGGTAACGCCTTCACCTACATGTTTGGCCAACCACACTGCCGGTTACTCGTCCGGCCAGAACAGCTGCAAGTATTTCGGCCGCATTACCTTAACGTTGAGCGGGGAATAATGTTCGCCTTTTAAGCATGTTGACCTGATGGAGTTGGTCCTAACGGCCAACTCACCTTCTGCCCTTCGAAATCGAAGGCCGGCGCCGAATTTCCAGCAAGGAGAAATCAAATGGACTTGGGAGTTGGCATTCGAAATCTAGCATGGGAGCTCTTGCCGTCTCGAGTTTGTTCGCGGCCGGTCAAGCTTGCCGACGCGCAACAAGTCACGGGCACGTTGGGTCAGGCTGACGCCACAACCACTATCAACGGAAAACAATTCCGCCGCCGCCGCCGAAATTTGGCGGCGTGATCAAGGAAAATGACAAGGATTCCACGCCCTGGTGGCCGCCGCGCATCGTGCCTCCAAAGGGCGCTCCCAATGTGCTCCTCATCATGACCGATGATCAGGGCTATGGCGTGCCGAGCACCTTTGGTGGCGTCATTCCAACCCCGAACCTGGATCGCATCGCCAAATCGGGGCTGCGCTACATCCAGTTCCACTCCACTGCTCTGTGCTCGCCGACTCGCGCGGCACTGATTACCGGCCGCAATCACCACTCCGTCGGCTTCGGCGTCATCGGCGAATTGTCCACCGGATATCCCGGTTATGACTCGGTCATCGGTCCGGAGAGCGCTACCGTCGCCGAGATCCTGAAGGAGAACGGCTACGCGACTTCGTGGTTTGGCAAGGACCACAACACACCGGGATTTACCTACAGCACCACGGCGGGGCCGTTTGACCAATGGCCCATCGGCATGGGCTTCCAGTATTTCTATGGTTTCCTGGGTGGCGAGACCGACCAGTGGACGCCCTATCTGTTCCGCAACACCACGGCGGTGTATCCCTGGGTCGGCCATACCGGCTACAACCTCACCACCGACCTGGCCGACGATGCGATCAAGTATTTGCGTGATCTGAACGCGGCCGCGCCCGACAAGCCGTTCTTCCTGTATTACGTGCCCGGCGGCTCACACTCGCCCCACCAGCCGACGCAGGAATGGATCGACAAGTTCAAGGGCAAGTTCGACATGGGATGGGAAAAACTGCGCGAGCAGATTTTCGAAAACCAGAAGAAGCTGGGTGTGATTACCGCCGAACACTCAACTCACGGCGTGGCCGGACGGACAGGCGGAGTATGCGGGAGCCAAGCTGCCGAAGTGGGACTCGCTTACTCCGCTGCAAAAAAAGATGTATGCCCGCGAAGCCGAAGTCTTTGCCGCTTATACCGCCTATACCGACTATGAGATTGGCCGGGTAATCGACGAAGTCCAGAAGATGGGCAAGCTCGACAATACGCTGATTATCTACATCGACGGCGACAATGGCACCAGCGCTGAAGGAACCGTGTATGGCACCTTCAACCAGTACACGGCTTACAACGGCATTATCAATGAGCCGGAGGTCAAGCCCGTCCTGGCCCTCAATGCCCTGCATTACAACGACTGGGGCTCTCCCAGGACGTACCCGCATATGTCGGTGGCTTGGGCTTGGGCGTTCGACACGCCCTTTAAGTGGACCAAGCAGGTGGCGTCGCACTTCGGCGGAACGCGCCAAGGGCTCGCCATTTCCTGGCCCGGTCATATCAAGGACGAAGGCGGCATTCGCACCCAGTTCCACCACGTCATCGACATCGTTCCCACTATCCTCGAAGCCGCCGGCATCCAGGCGCCCGATGAAGTCAAGGGCATCAAGCAGAAGCCGATCGAGGGCGTGAGCATGGCTTACACTTTTGACTCGGCCAACGCTAATGCGCCGTCAAAGCGGGACACTCAATACTTCGAGATGGTGGGCAATCGCGCTATCTACCACGACGGTTGGGTTGCTGCCACCACGCCGCCTTCCCCGTCCTGGGAGATGGGAACGGGCAAGCAAACAGCCCTCGACGACTATCACTGGGAGCTCTACCACATAGCAGAGGACTATTCGGAGTTCAACGACCTGGCAACGAAAATGCCTGACAAACTGAAAGAAATGCAGGCGCTATTCATGCAGGAAGCCGGGAAATACCAGGTCTTTCCGCTGGATAATTCGGGCTTCGTGCGCGCCCTTACGGCGCGGCCGAGCGCGGTCGCTGGCAAGACGGTCTTCACCTACACAGGCGAGAATCCCAACATCCCCATGGGCAATGCTCCCAACATATTGGGCAGGGACTACACCATCACTGCGGAGGTAACCATCCCCAGTGGCGGCGCCGAGGGAATGATCGCCACGGCGGGCGGCCAATCCGGCGGCTACGGAATCATGCTGAGTCCGGGGGCTAGCTGGTTTTTCAACAGCAGACTATTCAAGCACATCGCACTGGGTTTGTTGATTTTCGGATTGCTTCTGATCTTCATCGGCACAGCCGGTAAGTGGAGAAAACGCTTCGGCTACGCATTCGTGCTGATCGCGGCCGTCGGACTGATTCTGACTTTCGCCACCGACTTGTTCCACATCGGACGCGGAAGGCCGGTATTCGTTTACAACATGCTGGACCTGGAGCGCTACCGGTGGGAATCGCTGTCTTCACTCGATGAAGGCGAACACACCATCGTCTTCGACTTCAAATACGACGGCCCCGGCCTCGCCAAGGGCGGTACCGGTGTGCTGAGCGTCGATGGCAAAGAAGTCGCCCGTAAGACGATCGAGCACACCATTCCGTTTCTCTTGCCCGCTGACGAGAGCTTCGACGTCGGGCTCGATACCCGAACGCCGGTGGATTTCACGTATGATTGTCCCTTCCCCTTCACCGGGACTATCGACAAGTTAACCTTCAACCTCGGTCCGTCGCAGTTGTCGGCGGAGGACCAAAGGAAGATGGACGATGCGATGGCCAGAGTCAACAACTAGGCGCCAAGGCGCCCTGAATAGGTGGGAATGAACCCAAACACGCTGCCGGCCCGTCTCCGGCAGCGGATCGGTTTAACGAAGAAGGTGGTCGAGAGATGCACAAAACCATATTGCGTAAGTTAGAGAGCATTTCATTCTTATTCCTGGTGGCCCTGTTCGCTGCGACGCTGAGCCCGGCGCAGGACCCGGGAGCATGGCCGCGGCAAATCACCAAGCCCGGCGGCACCATCGTTCTCTACCAGCCGCAAGTTGACGACTGGGAGAACTATCAGCAGGTGGACGCGCGCATGGCGTTCAGCCTAACTCCCACCGGCGGCAAAAGCCAGGTCGGTGTTATAACCGTGCAGTTGAAATCGGCCGTCAACATGGACGACCATACCGTTCTCCTTAGCGACCCGCAGATCACGAGCGTCACCTTTCCCTCGCTCGATCCCGCGACCGCTGCGCAGTTGGAGCAAACGGTGAGGACTTTCCTCAACCCAGCGGCCACTATGACCATCTCTCTGGACCGCCTGGTGGCGAGCGTAAAGAAGACGAAGGCTCCGCCGGTTGCCGATGTAAAGAACACTCCACCAACCATCTTCGTCAGCATGCGCCCGGCGATCCTGCTGTTGGTGAATGGCTGCGCCTACACTGGCGCCCATCGCGAACTCCAATCTTCAGTTCGTCGTCAACGCCAACTGGCCCGTGTTCGTTGAGCAGGGAAGTTCTACGTATTACTTGTTCGACGGCAAGGGCTGGCTCAGTTGCGCCAGCCTGGGAGGCACATGGACGCCGACCAGCCAGTTGCCCAAGCAGATGAAGAAGGTCCCGGAGAATGCGAATTTCGCCAGCTTGAAGGAATTCATTCCGCCACCGCCAGGAAGCGCAGCCAGCTCGCCGATGGTCTATTACAGCGCCACGCCGGCGGAGATTGTCGTCTTCGGCGGACGGCCGCAGTGGACGCCGATCCCCGGCACGCAGCTGTCGTACGCGTCGAACACCGATAGCACTGTCTTCAAGTACACCCCGACAGGCGCGTTCTATTACCTGACATCGGGCCGCTGGTTCACCACTACCACGCCGCTTCTGGGCGGATGGACATTTGCCACCTATACCTTGCCGCACGATTTTGCCCAGATCCCCGCCAGCAGTCCTGCAGGGAAGGTATTGGCATCGGTCCCGGGAACGCCCGAAGCCGAAGATGCAGTGCTGATTGCGCAGATTCCGACCACGGTAACGGTAAATGCGGCGCAGGCTCCGGCAGAAGTGAAGGTGTCCTATGTTGGCGAGCCGCAGTTCGCGCCGATTGAAGGTACCACAATGATGTACGCGACGAACACGCCCAACAAAGTAATTCAGGTCGGCAACCAGTACTATCTGTGCTATCAGGGCGTATGGTTTGTTTCCTTTAGTGCCCAGGGACCATGGCAGACAGCTCAGACCGTGCCCCAGGTTATCTACACTATCCCGCCCAGTTCTCCGGTGTACAACGTTACTTATGTGACCCAGGTGGTGGCGACCGACGGCTATGTGACGGCTAGTTACACCGCGGGATATATGGGGATGTTTGTTGCTGGCGCAGCCGTGGGAGCTATCGTGACCTGCGGCACTGGCTACTACTATCCGCCTTATGTGTATGGCGGATTTTACTATCCCTACGCAGCCACTTACGGCTATCACACCTACAATCCATATACCGGGGCCTATGGCTATGGCGGAGCTGCCTATGGACCGTATGGCAGCGCCCATTGGGGGACTTCCTACAATCCCAACACTGGAACCTACGCTCGCGGAGCGACAGCATCCACTGCGTACGGTACGCAGTCTGTCGGTCAGGCTTATAACCCCTACACCGGCGCCTACGGAGCCACTCACCAAGGCTCAAATGCTTATGGATCGTGGGGTCAATCGGTAGTCAGCAAGAATGGCAATACAGCATACACTCAACACGCAACCAACGCCTACGGCTCCGCAGGAACAGTGCAGACATCGGCTGGCGGGAAGGGCGCGGCCACCAGCACGGCTTACGGCAATACGGCCGCAGGAAAAACCTCCAACGGCGACATGTATGCCGGCCACGATGGGAACGTTTATAAGAACACTGGCTCGGGCTGGCAGAAATACGATAACGGAAGCTGGAACGACGTGCAGAAGCCAACGACAACTTCGGCACAAAGCTACAACCAGCAACATCCCACGAGCAGCAATTCAAACTACTCGTCAGCTCAGCAGAAGGCCCAGAGCAATCCCAACTACTCAGCTGATCAGCAGAAGGCGCAGAGCAATCCGAACTATTCGGCTGATCAGCAGAAGGCGCAGAGCAATGCCCAGCAACACTCATCGGGATCAAGCACGTACAAGCCGAGTAGTGGATCTTCCGATGTAGACAAGGAAGCACAAGACCGCTCTCGTGGTGCGCAGCAAAGCCAGCGCTTCTCGCAGTATCAGCACTCCTCCGGGGGCGGTGACCGCTGGGGCGGCGCCAGCCGAGGTGGTGGCGGGTATGGCGGCAGACGATAGCTGCGCGTCCGCGCGGATGCGCAGAGTTTGGAAGCTGATTTAAGAATGTAGCCGGGACGGTAGATGACGACCAAAACAGTAATGACAGTGTCGGCGGTGATTGAGACGATGACCGGCCTCGTCTTAATCGCCATCCCCGGCCTTGCCGCTCGTGTGCTGTTGAACGCCGATCTTCCCGCTGGTGGGATTGCGGTCGGTCGTTTGTGCGGCATTGGACTGCTTTCGCTGGGATTGGCGGCGTGGCCTGGTGGAGAGAGCGTCTCCGCTCCAGCCGTACGCGCCCTGTTTGTGTACAACCTACTGGCAGCTTTTTATCTTGGGTACCTCAGAGTCGGCGGAGGCTTTGTCAGTTATTTACTCTGGCCGGCTTGTGTCCTTCATGCCGTGTTGGCGCTGTTACTGGCCCGTCCCGCATGGCAGAAAGCCGGACAGACTGCCCTAGATACGTCCTGATAGTCCACTTAAAGGCACCTGTCGCAAGTGACAGTTCCCAGGCAGACCTGATTGTAGTGAACTGGTGGGCGTGGCATTGCGTCCTGCGGTTTAGATATTGCCATCTGCTCCGGGTTTGGCGTCTGGTGTGCCTCGAATTGTTGCGGAATCAGTTCTATTTCTTGATTTGTCGAGGTCAACCCCATTTTGCATATCTCCCGTGGTCGAGGTTAACCGGAATTATCACGAATCGAGCGATGTCTCAGGAGGAACAAAATTTATGAGAACCAGGTTCTCAAGAATCACATTCGTGGCAGCCGTGTCACTGACAGCGCTGCTGTTTTGTGGTATCGCTATAGCTCAGAGCGTACAGGTTCAGGGAATAATCGATGGGCGCAGTGGCGCTACTATGACGGTCAAGTGCCGAGACTCCGGCAATGTCGTTGTCTTGCTTACCGACAGCACGGACGTACAGGAAGTTGAAGGCGGCCTCCATATGCGCAAGAAGCAGATGGGCCTGACCGCTCTGGTGCCTGGCCTGCCAGTCCAGGTGAAAGGTACCTATAACGCTAAGAACCAGTTGGTAGCCGATAGCGTCAGGTTTAAAGGCTCTGAGCTGAAGAACGCACAGGACATTCAGGCCGGCGTAACCCCGGCTGAGCAGCAACTCGCGGCCCAGCAGCAGCAGTTGCAGCAGACCGAACAGCAGATGCAGCAGCAGCAGGCGGCGATGCAGCAGCAACAGGCACAGCTTAACGCCGAGCAGCAGAAGATTGCTGCCAACAAGGCTGCCATCGCGGCAGCCAACAAGCGCTTTGGTGAGCTGGGTGATTACAACATCCTGGGTGAAGTGACCGTGCTATTCGCCAACGGCAAGGTCGCGATCGAGCCGCAGTACAAACCCCAGTTGCTGCAACTGGCGCAGAAGGCCAAGACGATTGATGCTTACGTGATTCAGGTGAAGGGATATGCCTCGGCCGTGGGATCGGCGGCCTTGAACCAGAAACTCAGCACCGAGCGTGCCGACAACGTCACCAGCTTCCTGGAGCAGCAAGGTGGGATTCCACTGACCAATATCCTGGCTCCGGGCGCCATGGGCACCAGCCGGCAGAGTAGCGCCTGACACGACCGCGGAAGGGCAGGCCGACAATCGGCGCGTGGTGGTCAGGATTCTGCAGAACAAGGGATTGCGGGAAATTAGTAACATCCTGCGAGGCAACGGGCGAGGTGGTAGCCAGATTTATGGTCTCGCCCATTCGCAGCAGCAACCAAATATCAATCGGCTCTCGCAGTGCACTCGCGGGATGCAAGGAGAATGAATGAGTTTTTGCAGGACTTTTCTTGTGGGGTGCACAGTTCTGTTGTTGCTGATGTTCTGCCTGCCGGCGGTTGCGCAAGGGTCCGTCGGATTCGACAGATTGACCGTCCAGGACCAGACACCGAATGCCCCCACGCCGCCGAAAGCTGCGCCAGCGGCCGACGATGACGGTTGGCACTTCAATGTCACCCCTTACCTTTGGTTTCCCGGGGTCAGCGGGACGGCCGGTGCGCGCGGCCACGATGTAAGCGTGCATGCCAGCCCAGGCGATTTGCTTTCGAATTTCCAGATCGGACTGATGGGGAATGTCGAAGCTCGCAAAGGTCGTCTGGTGATACCGCTGGATGTCATGTGGATCCACCTTACGGACGATAAGGCGGTGCCCTTTGATACGGGCGATACAGGCGTGAATTCGGTCAAGTTAGGGTTAACCGAGACGCTGTTTACTCCCAAGATCGGTTACCGGATCGTGGATAAAGAAAAGGTCAAGATCGACGCGCTGGTCGGTTTTCGTTACTGGTATATCGGAGAGAGCCTGGCCTTCCATCCCCAACTGTTCAATGGTTTGTCGACATCGCAGAGCTGGGTTGATGGCATTGCCGGCGGGAAGTTTGAATTCGCGTTGTCACCTAAGGCCTCTATAACGGTGGCGGGCGATGCGGGCGGAGGCGGTTCGCAACTCGACTACCAGGCGCGTCGGTGTGCTCGGTTTCAGGGTCTCAAGAATCGATGGTTCTGGACTTGGGCTACCGGTATTTGTATGTGAATTATCGCAACAATCCACCTGCCAGTTTCCTGTTCAACGCGCATACGAGCGGGGCGTTGTTAGGTGTGACGTTCAATCTCAAGTAGTCGACCGGCAAAGCGCCCAGGATTGGAATCAACGCCACCAGGAAACCGAGTGGCGGCATTAAGACGCGCCACTCGCTAGGGCGCAGTCTGGAAAATTTACTAAGGCGGAGGATGAAATCGTGAAGACAGCAGGTTTACTTTTTCTTACATTGGCGCTGGCGTTCGGCGCCTACGCACAAGACACCCCTAAGGTCGAAATACCGCTTGGTTTTTCGATGGTCAACGTACACCCTAATATAAATGACATCACCAGCTTCAATGTTTTCGGAGGTGGGGGACAGGTCGACTTCAACTTCGGCAACTATTTCGGCATTAAAGCCGACTTCATGGGTTATACCCAAGGCAGCGGTCTGAAGGTGAGCCAAGACGGGCAATTCCTGGGAAACGTGAACGGCAACGTCTTCACCTATATGTTTGGCCCCCAGATCAAGAAACACACCGGCGTGTTTCAGCCGTTTGCAGAGGCCCTGTTTGGGGCCGCGCATACCAATCTCTATGGAAGCATCTGCAAGTTAGAGACTGGATGTATCTCGGGGGCAACGGTAACAACAACGGATTTGCCATGGCCCTGGGCGGCGGCATCGATCTTCAGGTGGCCAAGCATTTCGCCATCCGGCCAGTCGAGGTGGACTACCTTCTGACCCGCTTCAGCGCCAATCACGTTACCAGTTACACGGCGAACCAGAACAACTTCCGCTATTTTGGCGGATTGGAATTCCTGTTGGGCGGCGCGCCGCCAGTTCCGGTAACTGCCAGCTGCTCAACGGCACCTGGTCCGGTTTGGTCTGGTGACCCAGTGACGGTCACGATCACCGGCGCCAACTTCAATCCGAAACATACCCTGACCTACGCCTGGACCGGCAATAGTGGCAAGCTGTCGGGCGCTAGCTTCCGAGACCGCGACCATCGACACCACCGGTCTGGCGCCGGGAAGCTACTCTGCCAGCGGTACTGTTACGGATCCCAAGGAGAAGAAGAACAATACGGCGACATGCGCGGCGAGCTTCACCATCAAGCAGCCGGCGCCTCCAGTAGTCAGCTGCTCGGCCAGTCCGTCCACCATTGCAATTGGCGAGCCGGCTACCGTCACCATGACGGCCAGCGATCCGCAGGGATGGCCGCTGACCTATAGCTGGACCAACAGTGGTGGCACGATGAGCGGCAGCGGTACTTCCGTCACGGTGACTGCGACCAACGCCGACGCAGGCAACAGCATAACCGCTACCGGTACGGCGACTGACGCACGTGCCAACTTGAGCGCGAGCTGCTCGGCCAGCGTCAACGTGCCGGCCGTCCAGAAGTGCACCACCATCGAGGATTGGGGCGAATGTACCTTCGAGAAGAACCCCAAGAAACCGTGGCGCGTGGACAACGATTGCAAGGACACGCTCGACAAACTCTCTCTGCGGTTGCAGCAGATGCCCAATGGCAAGTTGGACGTCGTGGGCTACACCAACGACAAGGAAGAGTCGGTTAACGAGCAGACAGTTGGGTTCGCAGCGCTCGGTCAACGTCAAGTACTACCTGACCACGGACGGCCCGAACAAGGTTGACGCCAGCCGCGTCCAGCCGCGTCAGGGCGAAGCCAAGGGTCAGGCCACTCACTTCTACTTTGTCCCCGAAGGCAACCTGTGCGGCGGACAACTGGAAGAGGGAACCGTGGTTGACGAAACCGCAGTGCAGCCGCAGTCGCGTAATGCGCCTGCTCCTGCCAAGAAGAGCCACCACAAGGCCAAAGCAGCAGCCGCTCCAGATGCAGCTCCGGCGGCAGCCCCAGCGCAGCCATAGCTGAGGTGCCATAACTCAACTCAAGCCGGTGAGAGGCATGTTCCTCTCGCCGGCTTTTTATTGACAGATGCCGACGCATTCCGCCGGGCCCTCCGAATTACGCAGTAGATGCGCGGCTGCGTTCACCGATGGGCGCGCGCGACTGGCGGAGGTATGATCTGCAGGAGGCTGCTCTTTCATTCCACTTCAATAAGGCAAGGCAGACGGTCGGTTTCTATGCGTAGTCAAGCGGGCTTGGTGGCAAAGTTATGTCTGTGCGTCGGGTTGCTGTTCAACCTTCTATCTTTTGCGTCCGACTGGCAATTGATTGGCCCGGAAGGCGGCAATGTTCGCAGCCTGGCCTACGATCCTGGCGATCCTAACCGCATTCTGCTGGGCACCAGCGCGGGGCAACTCTTCATTTCCCAGGATGGGGGAAAGTCATGGGCTATTTTTGCGCACATCGGCCCGGGCGACGATTACGTTCTCGACCACATCGTCTTCGATCCCACCCATCCGGCAACTGTTTATGTGTCGGCCTGGGGACTGTTCAACGACAACGATGGCGGCGTCTTCCGTTCCGATGATGGCGGCCGTACCTGGCATGAGTTGATGGGGGCGCACGGCAAGTCGATTCGCGCCCTGGCCATGGCGCCCAGCGACCACAACACGCTGGTGATTGGCGCGCTCGACGGAGTATTTCGCTCCAGCGATGGCGGCGCCACCTGGGTGCGAATTACGCCCGAGAACCAAATGGCCATCGAGAACCATTCCTCTCTGAGGAATTTTGTCTCCGTCGCCATCGATCCGCAGAATCCCGATGTCATCTATGCCGGGACCCGGCACTTGCCGTGGAAGACCACTGACGGGGGCGCGAACTGGCATAACCTTAAGGAAGGAATTCTCGACGATTCCGACGTGTTCAGCATCATCGTCGATCCCAAAGTGCCATCGCGGGTTTACGCCAGTGCCTGCTCGGGCATTTACAAGAGCGACAATGGCGCTGAGGTCTTTCATCGCGTCCAGGGCCTGCCGCATTCCGCCATCCGCACCCGGGTGCTGCGCCAAGATCCACAACGGCCTTCGATCGTCTACGCCGGCACCACGGGTGGACTGTGGAAGACGGCTGACGGCGGCACCAAATGGTCGCTAGTCTACCTCGCCTGACGTCATCGTGAATGATGTGATGATTGATCCTCGCGATCCGAATCGCGTGCTGGTGGCGACCGACCTCCGCGGAGTGCTGGTCAGCGAGGATGGTTTCGCGCACTATGCAAGCTCGAACCAGGGCTTCTCCCATCGCGTGGTGCGTGCGGTGATCGTGGACCGCAAAGACCCGAACCGGCTCTATGTGGGAGTCGCCAATGACAAGGAGGAGGGCGGCTTGTTCTTCTCCGACGATGCCGGCAAGAACTGGCGGCAATCCAGTCGCGGACTGGCGGGACGCGACGTTCTAGGTCTGCAACAGGCGGACAGCGGGGCCTTGTTCGCGGGTACGAATCACGGTATTTTCCAGCTGGCATCGCCAAGCGCGTCCTGGCTGCCGATGAAGATGATTTGGGGTACGGTGCCGGAATGGCAGCTGCCGCAATCGGCGGCAGCAGAACCCGCAACTCCCGAACCGAAGCCTCCTCAAAGGCGCATCTGCCACCAACCGGCGCAAAACTACTGTTGCGAAAGCCAAGCTCCCGGCCGAGCCGCTGATTCCCCCGGCTACCGCCCCGCGAGTGCGGTCCTTGCGCATGGGCGACAAGGCCTGGTTTGCGGCCACCGACGATGGGCTATTCATCAGCGTTGACCAGGGACAGAAATGGTACGGCCAGACGGTTGACGGGCGACCTTGATTTTAGTGTAGTTAACGGTTACGAGAACGGCACCATAACGTTGGTCGGCCCGAAGGGCGCTTACTCTCGCCGGATGAGGGCAAAACCTGGACGACGGTGCTCGCTTCCCAAGTACGTTAGCGGAGTGTACAACCTGACCCTGACGCCCGGGCCCAACGCTTTGGCTGGCGACCCGCCAGGGCGCGGTGCGTTCCACCGACGGCGGGCAAAAGCTGGCAATACATGCTGGGTGGCCTTCCCAGGAACGACGTTCTGCTAGGTTGATTATGACTCGAGCGGGCAACGGCTATTGGCTACTGCGCTGGATTCCCGTGCCGTGTTTGAAAGTCGTGATGATGGAAAGACCTGGCAGAGCACAACTGAGGCGGGGGTCTCGATTCGCGCGGCCATGAATTACAAGGGACATCTGCTGGCCACCTCTTTCTTTAATGGGCTGCTACTGAACTAAGCGTGTATCCTCGATGCAATCGTGGCGGAACAGAAATCCGGGGCCGTGAATGCGGGCGGCGCCAATTCTCGAGAAGCGGAAACTAAGGTTCATCCGGCCCCGATCGTGTCTCTCCCGGTTTCTGACGGATCTCCGGCAATGGACCGCTTGGCGAGGGCCCGGATTCCCAATAACGCGAATTGCGCGACCGAATGCAATTTTTCTGTATCTAATGAACTCAACCAGCGCAATCGGAAGTCTGTAAGCATTTCTGTGCGCACGACCAAGACCGAGCATGCCCAAGCCAATTTTATTAAGCGTTGATGATGACTCCGATGTGTTGCGGGCGATTGAGCGCGATCTTCGGTCGCAGTACGGCGCTACGTATCGGATCATAGGCAGCGATTCTCCAGCGGTCGCACTTGACCTGTTAAGGCAGTTGAAGGTGCGTAACGATAGTGTGGCGTTGCTGCTTGCCGATCAGCGCATGCCGGGCATGGATGGCGTCGAATTCCTACGGGAAGCGATGGAGATCTTTCCCGGCGCGAAGCGAGCCTTGTTGACCGCATACGCTGACACCAACGCGGCGATCGGCGCCATTAATCAAGCCAGCATCAATTATTTTTTCTTGAAACCGTGGGACCCGCCCACCGAGCATTTGTATCCGCAATTGGACGACTTACTGGATGACTGGCAGGCTTCCTTCCACCCCACGTTTGACGGAATCCGGGTGCTGGGCACTCGCTGGTCGCCCCGGTCCTACGAGTTGCGGGATTTCCTGGCTCGCAACCGCGTGCCCTATCAGTGGCTGGACGTCGAACTTTCCGCCAATGATCCGGAAATTAAGCGCCTTCTGGAAGCTCTGGGCCCGGACGCGAATAGTCTTCCCGCAGTGCTCTTTCCTGACGGCACGAAGCTTCTTGAGGGTGTACCGGCGGAGGTCGCGCAGAAGGTTGGGCTGCGGACGCGCGCCCAAACCAGCTTTTATGATCTGGCGATTGTAGGTGGGGGGCCGGCCGGTTTGGCGGCTGCCGTTTATGGAGCCTCCGAAGGGCTGCATACGGTGATGATTGAGCGAGAAGCGCCCGGCGGTCAGGCAGGTATGAGCTCCCGCATCGAGAACTATCTGGGATTTCCGACCGGGCTCAGTGGCGCCGATCTGGCGCGGCGGGCGGTGGTGCAGGCGCAGCGTTTTGGCGTGGAAATCCTGGCTCCGCAAGAGGCGGTCGAAGTCCGCACCGAAGGCCCTTACCGCATCATCAAGCTGGCGGATGGCAACGAGCTTTCATGCCACGCCTTGATGATCGCGACCGGCGTGCAATGGCGCCGGCTGGCGGCTCCGGGGATTGACCGATTGCAGGGCGCGGGCATTTACTATGGCGGCGGCGCCACCGAGGCTCTGTCCTGCAAGGGCGAGATCGTCTATCGTGGTAGGCGGCGCAAACTCGGCGGGGCAGGCGGCGATGAACTTCGCCAGATTCGCGCAGCGCGTCATCATTCTGGTGCGTGGCCAGTCGCTTTCCAGCACTATGTCGCGTTACTTGATCGACCAGGTCCTGGCGACCCCTAACATTCAGCTGTGGACCGATGCCAGTGTAGTCGAGGCACATGGCGAGACTCATCTGGACGAGGTTTCCGTGCTCTGTTCCGATACCGGCAAGATTGAACGGGTGCCGGCCAATGCGATGTTCATCTTTATTGGGGCACTGCCGCGAACCGATTGGCTGGCGGGCTTAGTCGAACGGGACGAGCGCGGTTTCTTGTTGACCGGGCCCGATCTTATTCGCGATGGACAACGACCGAAAGGCTGGACGCCCGATCGCGACCCGTTCCTGCTGGAAACCAATGTTCCCGGTATTTTCGCGGTTGGCGATGTGCGGCACGGTTCCATCAAGCGAGTGGCGTCCGGAGTCGGAGAAGGCTCGGTTGCGGTGCAGTTTATCCATCAATATTTGAGCAAGGTATAAATGGTCGGAAAATCAGAATTACTTCGTGTTCCAGCATTTGCCGATCTGCCCGAAGATCAGATCGCCTGGTTCCTCAGCAATTCGCAGGAGCTAAATCTCAAGGCGGATGACGTCTACTCCCGTCAAGGCGACCCGGCCGATGCCATGTTTGTAATTCTTGAGGGGCAACTGCAAGGGCGCGGAGAGCTTGGGGGCGAGACCTTTGTCTTTAACCTGGGGCCGGGCGACGTAACTGGAGTACTGCCGTATTCCAGGATGAAGCAGTTCACGGTGAATGGGCGGGCCGAAACCGACAGCCGCGCTTTACGTTTTCCAGCCTCGCTGTTTCCAGATCTGGTGCAGAAGATGCCGGAGCTTACCAAGCGCCTGGTGGGCCTGATGTCCGACCGGATCCGCGAAGCCACGCGGCGCGAACAACAGCGCGATCGGCTGGTTTCTCTGGGCAAGCTCTCGGCCGGACTGGCACATGAGCTCAACAATCCGGCTTCGGCTGCAAAACGCGCCACCAGTCAGTTGCGTGAAATTCTAAAGAAAGTCAGGGACGCCAGTCTTGAGCTGGGAAGGCGTGATCTCACCGCTGCCCAGAAAGCAGAAATTGAAAAACTGGAGGCCTTGTTTACGCAGCTGAATGAAGTGCCGCCCGATGCGCTCACCATGAGCGACTTGGAAGACCAGATTGATTCTTTGTTGCGCAGTCACGGACAAAACGACTTGTGGCAACTGGCCGCGGAGCTGGCGCGACGGAACATCAGGCCGGAAGTTCTGGAGTCGCTGTTTGCGAACTTCGATGAGAGCACCGCGCGAGCTGCCCTGGTCAGGATTGCAGCTTCGGCGGAGATCGCAAGCTTGCTGCATGAAATCGAGAGCAGCACCTCGCGGATATCCGATCTGGTCGGCGCCATCAAAGAATACACCTACATGGACCAGTCGCCGGTGCAGAACGTGGACATCGTACGGAGCCTGGAAACCACGCTTACCATCCTGAATCACAAGCTAAAACAAGGGGTGGTGGTGCAGCGCGATTACCAGCGCGTCCCTCTGCTGGTGAACTCGTTTGGCAGTGAGCTTAATCAGGTGTGGACCAACCTCATCGACAACGCGATTGCCGCCATGGGCGGAAAGGGTGAGCTTCGAGTTCGAACCTATCGCGAAAATGATTGTGCCGTGGTTGAGATCCGTGACAACGGACCCGGAATTTCACCTGAGGTGGAAGCGCACATCTTCGAGCCTTTTTTCACCACCAAAGCAGTTGGAGAAGGCACCGGGTTAGGCTTGGACACGGTTCAGAGAATTGTGAGAAAGCACAAGGGAAGTGTTCAGGTTATGTCCGAGCCCGGCGACACGCGTTTTCAGGTATGGCTGCCATTGGCTGGAATTTCAATCTTATAACCGGTCGTACAACTGCGATCTCCAGGATTGAATCTGAGTGCATCGCCGGCCGGGCATGCGACATGGCGGCGATTTCACCCCTGGTTTCTGTCAACCGGCGGTCCTGTGAGAACGACGACTGCGGGAACCGCGCCCTCATAAAGCCTGTCCTTTTCGGCCCTTGCGCCGTAATGTGAAATTAAGTTGACCTCGCCCGCAGGACAGCGCAATAGTTCCTGCATAAGGCGGTGAGCGTTGCCGTCGCGCGGTATCCGCCGCCGTTTTCGACAGGAGATGTTGTGATGACTTCGAAGGGGTATTCAGCCGGCAGCTTTCCGTCCCGTCCACGCGCAGCGATCATGACGTTAGTTACCCTGTTTCTGCTGACAGGGTTCGTCGTATCTCCTGTGCAGGCACAGACCTTTACCGTGCTGCATGAATTCGCCGGCGGGTCTGACGGCTCGAATCCGTATTCCAGCCTGGCGATGGATCGCAGTGGAAATCTCTATGGCGTCGCCCCCTTCGGCGGCAGCCAATCCTGCGAAACGCAAAACGGCGTCGGCTGTGGGACCGTTTTCAAGTTAGCGCGCAAGACCGGCGGATGGGTGTTCTCGCCGCTTTACGCATTTAGCGGATCGTCCAACGGCAACAATCCAGTTGGAAGTCTCGCCCTCGCTCCCGATGGGACGATGTACGGAACTACAGATGCCGGCGGTCACCTGGACTGCCGGGACACCTTTGGCGACGGCTGTGGCACCGTCTTCCACTTGCAACCCCCTCCCGCGTTCTGCCGGGCGTTTTTGTGCCCATGGGACATAACCGTGCTCTACCAGTTCACTGGTGGCAACAATGGCAACGATCCGTTGGCCGGAGTGGTGCTGGATGGAGCGGGCAATCTCTACGGCACCCTGTATCAGGGCGGAGACTCAGAGTTGGGCGCGGCGTACGAAGTATCCCGTTCCGGCTCCGGCTGGACCGAATCGACGATTCACACTTTTGCTGGTGGAGCTGACGGCGCCGAACCGATGGCCGGCCTGATCCTTGATGGGAGCGGCAACCTCTACGGTACGACAGAGTTTGGCGGCGGCGCAGGCGGATGCACCGCCGGCGGGTGCGGCACAGTATTTCAGCTCACGCCTTCAGGCTCCGGATGGAGCGCGAACCTCATCTACAGCTTTCTGAGCAGTTACAACCTACCCTTGGGAGGACTGATCTTCGATCCGCAAGGCAATCTGTACGGGACCTTCGCCGACGGTGTTAACGGAGTTTTCGAGCTGACGCCTGCGAACGGCAATTGGACTTTCGCGCCTCTCTATACCCAGGACTACAGTGGCCTATTGGCTTACCGCAGTACATTGGCCAGAGACTCAGCCGGAAATCTTTACGGTACAGCCGGGTACGGCGGAGATTTTGCCAATTGCGTGTATGGATGTGGCACGGTCTATGAATTGACGCCCTCGGCTAACGGCTGGATCTACACGGAGCTTTACGCGTTCACCGGCCTCAGCGACGGATCGCTCCCAGTCGGCGGTGTCGTTATCGATGGCGATGGCAATATTTATGGCACGAGCTATGCAGGTGGAAGCGATCAATGTGGGGCTGTGGGCTGCGGCGTGGTCTGGGAGATTACGCCCTAACCTCCTCGCCGGGGCTTTGCTTGTCCCGTATCATGAACAGGTCCTCGGCCTTTATAGAAAACGTCCGCGGTGCCGGATCGCTGGCGCGCTTCGCCCGGCTTAGCTCCCACCTGCAACTTCCTCATTTACAATGTGTTTTCTGCTAGCGTGGCTTTTTATTCCTCCGGCAAGCTTCGGGCACCTCCGCGCAGTGGGGTTGCAGGAGGACTGAAGCTGCGCAGGGGAGCGCCAGGTAATCCATTCGCCGAGCTTCTTTCGCGACCAGGCTTGCACTTAAGATTCGAGTCTTATGCGTCCAGCGCACTTCCGGATGAACGTGGTGGCTTTTACTTGGCTGCTGCTGCTCGCGCTCGCGCCGGCGGCTGACGCCCAAAACACCGCGATGATCACGCTTGATCAGGCAATTGACTTGGCGTTAACCCATAATCACGCGTTGAAGGCGACTCGCACTCTCATTCTCCAGAACCAGGCCCAGGAGATTACTGCGAACCTGCGGCCCAACCCGACCCTCAATTTCGACTCCCAGTTCCTGCCGGTTTTTTCTCCGTCGAATTTTAACTCCGACAATTTGAGCGAGATCCAGCAGTTCGACGCCGGAATCGGATACCTGTTTGAGCGCGGGCGCAAACGACAGAATCGCTTACGCGCTGCCCAGGACCAGACGGCGGTTACCCGCGCCCAGGTTACCGACGCTGAGCGTACGCTCGCATTCAACGTTGGCCAGCAGTTCATCAGCGTCTTGTTGGCCGAATCGACTCTTCGCTTTGCCCTGCAAGATCTGGAGAGCTTCCAGCAGACGGTTGACATCGGCGAGACGCAATATAAGTCGGGCTACATCAGCGAGGGTGACTATCTCAAGATCAAACTGCAGCTGCTGCAGTTTCAAACTGACGTGTCGTCCGCGCGGCTGGCGAGGGTCCAGGCCCTCGTCGACCTGCGCACCATGCTGGGCTATGACGCGGTCCCTGCTAATTACGACGTGGTTGGTGACCTGGCGTATCAACCTCTCCCGGCGAAGTTAGAGGATTTGCAGACCAAGGCCTTGCAGGACCGTCCCGATTATCGTGCCGCCGCACTGGGGACCACGGCTGCTCAAAGTCAGATCTCTCTGGCTAAAGCGAATGCCAAGGTGGACGTAAATGGCGAAGCTCTTTATTCGCACGTGTCAGACCAGAGCAGCGCTTCCTTTTTTGTGAATTTCCCGATCGCCGTTTTCAATCGCAATCAAGGGGAGATCGCGCGCACCCAGTATGCACTGACCCAGGCCCAGGAGACCCAGGCCTCGACCAGCGATATCGTACTGTCCGACGTCAACGATGCCTATGAGGCGCTGCGCAGCAACGACGAAATCGTCCACCTTTATACTTCTGGCTACCTGAAAGAGGCACAGGACTCGCGCGATATCAGTGAGTATGCTTACAAACGTGGGGCAGCAAGCCTGCTGGACTTTCTGGACGCCGAGCGCAGCTATCGCTCGGTTCAACTGGCCTATCGCCAGGCGTTGTCTTCTTACATGACTGCACTGGAACAGCTTAAGGAAGCCGTAGGAACGAGGAATCTGCCGTGAAGATGTCCCGCGATGGCTGGTAATATTGGGTTGCCTTAATCGGCGTGTTAGCGGTCCTGCTGGGGCTTGCCGGCTGCGGCGGAACAGGATCGGATAATGCGGCCAAGAACCAGGCGAACAGCGCCAACACCGCCGAACTGTTCACCATTCCGCCCGACCAGATGGCCCATGTGCAAGTGCTGCCAGTTCAGCCCACCAGTCTGACGCGAAGCCTGCGGTTGACCGGCGCCGTCGCCTACAACAGCTTTCATACCACTCCGGTAATTACGCAGGTGAGCGGCCCGGTGAGCCGCGTCGTGGTTGTTCCCGGCCAGAGAGTGGAGCGGGGCCAGCCCATGTTGTACGTGGCAAGTCCCGATTACTCCCAGAGCCGCACCAATTACTTGAAAGCCAAAGACGCCTACGCCCTGGCGCAGAAAGCTTACGACGCGGGCGAAGGACTTGTACCAGCACCATGCTATTGCCGAACAGAATCTGGAGCAGGCCGAGTCGGCCGAGGTGCAGGCGGGTGGGGACTTGGCGGCGGCGGAAGCCGCTCTCAAGGTACTGGGAATCACCGATCCGGACGCGCTGGTGAAAGCGCCGCCCTCTTTCGAGGTCCCGGTAAGAGCTCCTATCAGCGGCGAAGTGGTGGAACAGGATGTTGCGGCTGGTCAACTGCTCCAGCTCACCACCACCCAGTGCTTCCTGATTTCCGACACCAGCACGGTGTGGGTGTTGGTCAACGTCTATCAGAAAGACCTGCCGTACGTGCAGGTGGGCGATCCGGTTACGATCCAGACTGAGGCTTATCCTGACGTCTTCCAGGGCCGCATTGCCTATGTAGCCGCTTCTTTGGATCCGAACACCCGCACTCTCCAGGCGCGCATTGAGACCAGCAATCCCGGAGAGAAGTTGAAGAAGGACATGTTCGTGGCGGCAACCGTGAATGCGGGGACGATTCAAAACGCAATTGCTCTGCCTGATTCCGCGGTTCTGCGCGACAACGAAAATCAGCCTTTCGTGTATGTCGAAGCGTCGGCCAGCCAGTTTGCCAAGCGGTCAGTCACTCTGGGTGAGAGCCTGAAGGGGCAGACTCAAGTTACCACTGGATTAAAGCCTGGCGATCGCGTTATCGGCGACGGCAGCTTGTTCTTGCAGTTTGCCAACTCGTTGCAGCGTTAGCCGGCAGCGATTGATATTCGATTAAGGAACTGTGATCAGGACCATGTCGTCCATCTCCGAATGATTCATCGAATCGTACAAGCGGCCCTTCGTCAGCGCTTCCTGGTGCTGATGCTGACCGGTTTTATGACGGTCGCTGGGATCATCTCGTTTCAGCGCATGCCGGTGGATGCTTATCCCGATCTTTCTCCTCCCCAAGTCGAACTGATTACACAATGGCCTGACCATGCGGCGGAGGAAGTGGAACGCCTGGTCACGCTTCCTCTGGAGCTGGAAATGAATGGGGTGCCGCATATGGTGGTGATGCGGTCGATCTCGCTTTACGGCCTTTCGGATGTGATCCTTACGTTTGACGATAAGACGGACGACTATTTCGCGCGGCAGATTGTTTTCCAGCGGATTGCGCAAGCCAACTTGCCTACGGGAGTGACGCCGTCCATGGCTCCGTTGTTCAGCCCCAGCGGACTGGTGTACCGCTATGTTCTGGAGAGTCCAGACCGCAGCCCGCAAGAGTTGAAGACCTTTGAGGATTGGGTGGTCGAGCGGGCCTACCGTTCCGTCCCTGGGGTTGCCGATGACTCTGGTTTTGGCGGCACGGTCATGCAGTACCAAGTGTTACTCGATCCCGCCCGGATCTACGGCTACCATCTGACCGTTCCGCAAGTGGAAGCAGCTTTGGCCGCAAACAACGCCAACGCTGGCGGGGGATTTTTCTCGCAAGGTGGCCAGTTCTATTACGTGCGCGGCATTGGCCTGGTGCGCGACACCGGCGATATCGGCAACGTTGTGGTGGGCAGCAATAATGGCGTACCCATCCGCATCAAGGATGTCGGCGACGTGACCATCGGCCACGCGCCCCGGTTGGGCGAATTCGGCTACGAGAAGAATGACGATGCGGTTGAAGGTGTCATTCTGATGTTGCGCGGCGAGCAGACCCAGAATGTCCTGAAGGGAGTGGAAGCCAAAACCGAGGAACTGAACCGGACGATCCTGCCGCCAGACGTCAAGATCCATCCTTATTACGATCGCAGCGACCTGGTAAAGCTGACCACGGATACCGTGGAAGCCAACTTGTTCCGCGGCATGATATTGGTGCTGATCGTTCTGATGTTCTTTCTGGTCAGCTTCCGCGCTGCGATCATCGTGGCGCTTACCATTCCGTTGTCACTGTTGTTCGCCTTCATTGTGTTACACGCCCATGATGGGGCGGCGAACTTGCTCTCGATTGGCGCCATCGATTTCGGCATCATCATCGACGGCACTGTAGTGATGGTGGAGAACATCTACCGCGAACTCGCCTTGCGGCAGGACCAGAACTACAAACTGCACGAAGTTATTCTTCTGGCCGCGAAAGACGTCGATCGGCCTATCTTCTATTCGGTCGCGGTGATCCTCGCCGGCTACCTTCCCATCTACGCTCTCAGCGGCCCTTCGGGAAAGCTATTCCATCCCATGGCGGAGACTATGTGCTTCGCCTTGGTGGGAGCGCTGATCCTCACCCTTACGCTGGTTCCAGTCCTGACTTCCTATTGGTTCAAGAAAGGAATACGAGAGCACCAGAATCGTGCCTACGACTGGATGAAGCGTGTATACGCAACCCAGTTGGATTGGGCCTTGGCGCGCCCCAAACTCACGGTGTTGCTCGCGGCGCTGATTTTCGGCGCAACTTTATTGCTAGTGCCCTTCATCGGCGGTGAATTTATGCCCCATCTTGACGAAGGCGCCCTCTGGGTGCGGGCGACCATGCCCTATACCATTTCTTTTGAAGAGTCGAGCCGCATCGCTCCCCAGATTCGCGACATCCTGATGTCCTTCCCCCAAGTCACCACCGTCGCCTCGGAGTTGGGACGTCCCGACGATGGTACTGATCCCACCGGGTTCTTTAATTGCGAGTTCTATGTAGGCTTGAAACCCTACAACGACAAAGCCTGGAACGGCAACCTGGATACCAAGAATAAATTAATCGAAGCTATCAACAATAAGCTGACAGCATTTCCCGGGATCATCTTCAACTACACCCAGCCCGCGGAAGACGCGGTAGACGAGGCCCTAACTGGGCTCAAAAGCTCCTTGGCGGTGAAAGTCTATGGTGACGACTTAAGCGTTCTTCAGGACAAGGCTGTGCAAATCAAGAACACGCTGGCCAAGATACCCGGGTTCACGGACTTGACGGTGGTCAGGGAGTTGGGCCAGCCCAGCCTGCTGATCGATGTTGATCGGGACAAGATTGCGCGCTACGGAATCAATGTCGCCGATGTGGAAGCCGTGATCTCGGCTGCGGTGGGAGGGCAAGCCGTTACCCAGGTTATTCAAGGCGAGAAGTTGTTCGACCTGGTCGTCCGCATGCAGCCTCAGTTCCGCAGCAGCGCGCATGAGATTGGTAACTTGCTGGTGGGAACCCCGGATGGCAAGCAAATCCCGCTGAGTCAGCTAGCCGAGATCAAGCAGGGAAATGGGGCGTCGTTCATTTACCGCGAGAACAATTCGCGCTACATCGGGGTGCAGTACAGCATTGAAGGACGGGACCTGGAGCGCGCCGTGCGAGACGGACAAAGAGCCGTCGATAAAGCTGTAACGTTGCCCCAGGGCTACCGGCTTAATTGGGGCGGCGAGTACAGCCAGTTTCTGGAAGCCAAGTCGCAGCTCATTCTCATTGGTCCGTTAGCCGTGGTACTTATTTTCATGATTTTGTTCGCACTCTATGGAAACTTTAAGTTTCCGGTCACCATCGCTTTGGGCGTCATCATGACGGAACCAGTAGGCGCCCTTATAGCTTTGAAGCTCACGCATACTCCTTTCAGCGTTTCGTCAGCTCTAGGATTGCTGGCGTTATTGGGCGTGTCGGTCGAGACCGCAGTGATTCTGGTTTCCTATATCAACAAGCTTCGCCTGGAAGGAATGGATATTCCTACCGCAACCCGGGAAGCCTCGCTGCTACGGCTTCGTCCTATCATGATGACGGCGCTCGTTGCCTGCTTGGGACTGCTCCCGGCCGCGCTCTCCACCGGAATCGGCTCGGACACGCAGAAGCCCTTCGCCATCGTCATTGTGGCTGGCCTGCTCTCCCGGCTATTTATCGGGTTCTTCGTTAATCCGGTTCTGTATCAGATGGTAGCTCGTGACGGCGATGTGCTTCAGGTATAGCAGCATCCTTTCGGACGCACGGCGAGCCTTTCCTTGACATGTGGTACTACATTCTCTACGGTACGAACGTCGATGCAATGTTACGGATGACTGATGTCAAGCCGCGTTAAATTCGCCCTCACGGTTGTGCTGTTCTTAGCCTGGTGTGGCTTTGCATGGCCAGACAAGATCGCGGATATTCACCCCCAGGGGTACGTCACTGATCTTGCGCAGGTCATTGATCCCGCCACCAGGGCAAGGCTGGAGACGCTGTGCGCGGAGGTCGAGCAGAAGACTGGCGCCCAAATCGCAGTGGTGACCGTTAATTCCTTCGACGGGCAAAGCCGGGAAGACTATGCGGCCGATCTCTATAAGCAGCTTGGTATCGGAGCAAAGAAGGACAGTCGAGGCGTTCTGCTTCTGGTGGCGCCCAAGGAGCGGCAGTACAAGATCGAGGTGGGTTACGGGCTGGAGCCCGTGATCAACGACGCTCGCGCTGGCGACATCGGGCGGGAGATGGTGCCCGATCTGCGCAGCCAAAACTACAGCGCGGCAGTGCTGGTGGGAACCACCGGGCTAGCTCAACTCATCGCAGCCGACAAGGGCGTGCAGTTGAACGGGGTGCCGGCCAACCGGGCACGAGCGCCCGCGACAAAAACTCCCTGGTGGATTCCGTGGCTGATCTTCGTGGTTATTTTCCTCATCATCCGGGCTATTTCGCGCTCGGGTCGAGGAGGAGGTTCACGAGGCGGCGGTGGTGGATCGGCACTTCCCTGGTTCCTCCTGGGGAACGCCGTAGGCGGGCGGGGTGGTAACTGGGGCGGCGGCTTCGGCGGCAGTTCCGGAGGTTTTTCGGGCGGAGGCGGAGGCTTTGGTGGTTTTGGTGGCGGCATGAGCGGTGGTGGTGGCGCCGGCGGTAGTTGGTGATCTGCGGCGGGGAGTAGAGTGCGATGAAGAAACCAGAAAGCAAACTTCAGGAACTCGTAAGCCGATTGCAACAGGCGTGTGGCGACAACCTAATATCTGTTGTTCTGTTCGGTTCCGCGGCTCGCGAAGATTTTCACGAGGAATTCTCAGATGTGAACCTGCTGATTGTCTTGCAGCACTTGACGCCGAGTTCGTTTGCGCCGCTCGCGACGGTATTGCAGTGGTGGAGTCACGAAGAAAAATTGCGGCCGCCCATGATCATGACCCTTGAAGAGCTGCGGGAGGGCGCCGATGTCTTCGCCATCGAGTTGCTCGATATTAAGGAATCGCACAAAACGCTCTTCGGCCAGGACGTGGCGGCAGCAATTGAAGTCCCTATGAATCTGCACCGGATTGAGGTGGAACACGAACTGCGAACCACGCTTCTGCGGTTGCGGCATCATTTGCTGCTGAGCCCTAAGGAGGATGAACTGCGCGCGGTGCTGGCAAAATCCATTACCAGCGTTCTGACGCTGTTCCGTCATGCTCTGATCGCGCTGGGAGAGAAGCCGCCACACGCCAAGCCGCAGTTGCTGGAGCGTGCCGGCGAGGTTTTTGGCTTTGAAACGGGGCCGCTGCGATCGATTTTAGAATTAAGGAATGACAAGCGGCAGCCGGAGAACCTGCGCGAACTGTACCATGCTTACATGAGCGCAATTCAGCAGGTTGCCCACGAGCTGGATGCGCGGGTGCCCAAACGTCACCTGCGCAGCGTGCTATAGGGTAATTCTTAACAACCGAAAATCGCCAAGGGAGAGATTGGCATGAAAACCGGGATTATCGTATTGATCGTGATCGTGTTGCTGGTGTTTTGGGTCGGAGGCACGTTCATCTCGCACCGCAACCAGATGGTCACGAAGCGCGAGGCAGTAAACGCCGCCTGGTCGCAGGTGGATGTGGTTTTGCAGCGCAGGTCAGACCTCATCCCGAACCTGGTGGAGACGGTGAAGGGTTTTGCAGCCCACGAGGAAAAAGTCTTCGGCGACATTGCCGCAGCCCGCGCCGCGATGGCGGGAGCAAAATCTCCCCAGGAGAAGATCGCCGCTAATGGTCAACTGGATTCCGCTCTCAGCCGTCTGCTGGTAGTCGTGGAGAATTATCCGCAACTACGGTCCAACGAAAACTTCTTGCGATTGCAGGATGAGTTGGCGGGCACGGAAAACCGTATAGCCATCGAACGCCGCCGCTACAACGAGACCGTGCAGGATTACAACACCTATATCAGCTTGTTCCCGAACAACATTGTCGCCAGCCTTTCGGGATTCACGCGCAACGATGCCTACTTCAAGACGGAGGCCGGAGCGCGAGAAGCGCCCAAAGTAAATTTTGGCACCGCGCCGGCGACGCAAACGGCTCCCGCACCAACGCAATGAGCGTTACGCGGTAAGCAGGTCTTCATAATCAGGAAGCGCCAGAAACCTCAGGCAATCAGGGCACCTTTCAGGGAGCCAAAACCCTAATCCTGTCTACCGAAGAAGCGAGCCTCAGCCTCCGAAGCTGGCGGAACCGTTGCGGCGCATATTGCCAATTCGTTACGGAAATGTTACTAACGGTTAAGTCCGTTTGTTACAGAGACGTTACGACTCAATATGCTGACGACCCTAAAGGAAGCGAGACACGAGACTGAGGGCGAAGGAGAAGCTTCCGCGGGGCGCGTCTTCTGGATTACCGGCTTGTCCGGTGCAGGCAAGACCACCTTGGGGTGGGAACTAACGACCCGCCTGCGCGCCGCCGGTCGTCCGGTCACCTTTCTCGATGGCGACGCGCTCCGTTCGGTGATTGCCGAGGACCTCGGCCACAGCAAAGATGATCGGCGACGATCGGCGATGCGGAATGCGCGCCTGTGTCGCTTGCTGGCTGAGCAGGGTGGCGATGTTGTGTGCGCCACTATCTCGCTGTTTCACGAAGTGCAGCGCTGGAACCGCGAGCACATTCCCGGTTATCGCGAGATCTATCTTCGGGTGCCCATAGAGGAGCTACAGCGGCGGGATAGCAAGGGCATCTACGGGCGGGCTCGGCGTGGCGATGCCCCCGACGTAGTTGGTCTTGATCTGCCGGCAGAGGCCCCCGAAGCGCCAGACTTGATTCTGGACAACTATGGTGCGCTCGATGTTGCCACGGCGGTGGACCGCATCCTGGCGGTATGCGCAAGGGGAGACGCCGCAGGCCCGCAGCCGCCCGCACACGTCCTCGATTTCACCACCAAAGCGGAAACTCTGGAAGCGCTGGCGCCACGCTTGCGCAACGGGCGCGTTCTGCCGCAGGTTCGATTCTCGGTTGACGCTTGGCGCTCGGATGCCGCTGCTGTGCTCGCGGCCATCGCTGCTGCGCCTTGGGGTTCAGGTCGGGTCATTGTACGTAGCAGCGCCCGGGGCGAAGACGGCGTCGCAAGTTCGCATGCCGGCAGATACGATTCCGTATTGGGGGTCACCAGTAGCCCAGCGGTGAGGCAGGCCATCGAGCGGGTGGTTGATTCGTTTGCAGATGGCGGGCACGGCGACGACCAGGTCTTCGTGCAGCCTATGCTTGAGCACGTGGCGATGGCCGGTGTGGCCTTCTCGCGCGATCCCAGCGGTGGCCCCTATTTCGTTATTAATTACGACGACCGCTCCGGCCTGACTGATCGCGTGACCGCCGGTGTGGGGGAGAATCTCGAGACCTTTTTTTGTCTCAAGTCACGGTCCGATGCCTGCCCGCCGCCGCTGGTGCCGGTCATCGCTCTGCTCCGCGAACTGGAAAGCCTTCTGGCGTGCGATGCCATCGACGTGGAGTTTGCGGTCGGTACCGACGGGCAGCTTTACCTTCTGCAAGTCCGCCCGCTGGTCGTCGGGTTCCAGGTGCGGGTCTCGGATGCAAAGGTTGACGCTGCGCTCGCCGATGTTGCGCGCAAGGTCGAACTGCTGAGCCGTCCGCATCCCTACCTGCACGGTAGCCGGGCAATATTCGGTGTGATGCCGGACTGGAATCCCGCCGAGATTATCGGCGTGCGGCCCTGGCCCCTCTCCCTGTCGCTCTATCGCGAACTCATTACCGATGCCATCTGGGCCTACCAGCGCGACAATTACGGCTACCAGAATCTGCGCAGTTTTCCGCTCATGGTCAGCTTTCAGGGCCTGCCCTACATCGATGTGCGCGTCAGCTTCAACTCCTTCATCCCGCGCGACGTCCCCGACGATCTTGCCGGGCGTCTGGTGAACTACTACGTCGATCGCCTGCTCTGCGAGCCGCATCTCCACGACAAGGTCGAGTTTGAGATCATCTTTTCCTGCTATACCCTCGATTTGCCGAAGCGGATGGCAGGGCTTGCCCAGCATGGATTTTCCGCCGACGATCTCGGCGAACTTTCCCGCAGCTTGCGGCGCCTCACGAATCGCATCATGCATGGCGAGACCGCACTCTGGCGTCGCGACCGGACCAAGATCGACCTGCTGGCACAACGACTCCCGACAATCTGCAACGCTGCGATCGACAAGATAAGCCGCATTTATTGGTTGATCGAGGACTGCAAGCGATACGGCACCCTGCCTTTCGCCGGTCTGGCCCGCGCGGGTTTCATAGCGGTGCAGATGCTTCAGTCTTTCGTCGAGGTTGGCGTATTCAATGCCCAGGAGGTTGCCACGTTCATGGCGAGTGTCGATACCGTTGGGTCGCGTATCGGGCAGGATTTCGCACACCTTCCTAAGGCAGACTTCCTGGCCCGCTACGGCCATCTCCGGCCGGGTACCTACGACATCCTGTCGCCGCGTTACGACGAGGCGCCCGATCTGTATTTCGACTGGTCGAGTGCTCGGCCTGCGGCCCCCGAGCCACCGCGCTTTGCGCTTTCTATCGAGCAATTGCGTGCGATTGAACAACTGCTCAAGGAACACGAGCTCGAAATCGACGTGTTGAGCTTGATCGAGTTCATCAAGGCTGGCATTGAGGGTCGCGAATATGCGAAGTTCGTGTTCACCCGAAGCCTGAGTGACGCCCTGTCACTAATCAAACAACTGGGCGAGGAGCATGGCCTTTCGCAGGGCGATTGTGCATTTCTGAACTACGACGTCATCCGCACGCTTTATAGCGAAAGCGGCGCGGTGCGCGAGGCATTACTGGAAAGCGTGGCGCGCGGCAGAGAGCGGCACGCGCTCACGCGCCATCTGGTGCTTCCGCCCATCATCGCGTCACCCGACGAGGTGTTCGCGTTTCATCTGCCGCCGAGCCAGCCTAACTTCATCACACAAAAAACGGTAACCGCGCCGGTCGCCTCCGTCAACGATCCGCCAGAGAGCTTCGCGGGACGCATTCTCTTCGTGCCCAGCGCCGACCCCGGTTTCGACTGGATATTCACTCGCGACATCAGCGGATTCGTCACCCAATACGGCGGCGCTAATTCGCACATGGCAATCCGCGCCGGCGAGCTCGGCATACCCGCGGTTATTGGCGCCGGCGAAGCCCTGTTCCGGCAATGGCAGACCGCGCGCCAGCTCTGCCTCGATTGCACTAACCAGAAAGTAATGCTCATCGCATGAAAGTGGTCGCCATCACTCAGCGCGTATCGGTCGTTCCGGACTATGGCGAGCGTCGTGATTGCCTGGATCAGGCATGGACTAAGTTCCTGCTGGCCTGCGGGCTGCTTCCTTTGGCAGTACCTAATGTCACCGAGGCTGCGCTTGCGCTTTGCCAGACCACGCGCATCGCCGGTTTGGTATTGACCGGCGGCAACGATCTGGCAGCGTTAGGTGGCGATGCCCCCGAACGCGACGCCGTGGAAAATGCTCTGCTCGATTTGGTCGAGCCGCGTGGACTGCCGGTGCTGGGGGTTTGCCGCGGCATGCAGGTGATTCAGCAGCGCTTCGGTATTCGGTTACGCCGCGTCGAAGGCCACGTGACGCAACGTCAGCTAATCCGCATCAACGGCGAAGCCCGAGAGGTAAACAGCTATCATTGCTTTGCCGCTATCGAGTCGCGGAAACCGCTCGAGGTCTGGGCCGTCGCCGAGGATGGCGTTGTCAAGGCAGTCCGCCATTCCGCCCAGCCTACCACGGGGATTATGTGGCACCCTGAGCGCTGCTCCCCATTCTCACCAGCCGACGTGGCATTGTTCCGCCAGGTCTTCGGAGTCGAATAATGCGCGCAGTGATTCTGGCCGCGGGCCGGGGCAGCCGTCTGGGGCATCTAGGCGACGACCGCCCGAAATGCTTTGTCGAGCTCGAAGGCAGTCCCTTGATTGAGCGCCAGATCGCGGCGCTTCGGCGTGGAGGAGTCAAAGAAATCGGAGTCGTCCGCGGCTATCGCGCTGAGATGATCGACTTTCCCGGCCTCACCTATTTCTCCAACCCGCGATGGGCCGAAACCAATATGGTGATGTCGCTGGCCGCAGCCGCCCCGTGGCTGCGCGGGGGGCCGGTTATTGTCAGCTATGCCGACATCTTCTACCGCAGCGAGTTGGTGCGGGGCTTGGCCGGGGCGCGGGGCCAGTTGGTCGTCAGTTACGACCGCGCCTGGCGCCGCTTGTGGACTCGCCGTTTTGCCGATCCTTTGGCCGATGCCGAAACTTTCCGCCTTGATGCAGAGGGCCGATTGCTGGAAATTGGCGGCAAGACCACGCGGATCGAAGATATCGAGGGGCAATATATGGGCTTGTTGAAGTTCACGCCACCGGCCTGGAGTGCCCTCGAGGCGCTGCTCAGTACACTCGATGCACCGATTTGCGATCGCCTCGATATGACCGGGTTGCTGCGCCGGTTGCTGGCCGGAAACGAGCTTCCCATCGACACTTTTGCCACCGATGGCCAATGGGGCGAAATCGACAATCCCGAGGACGTCGCCGTGTACGCAAAGATGGTCAGCGAGGGCGAACTTCGGCTCGAAAATGTGCTGTCCTCCACGGGGCCGACGATATGAAGCACGGAGATTTTACGGGGTTGGCTGGTGACTATGCCAAGTTCCGGCCAGGCTATGCGCCGCAGGTCGCAACCGCGATCCTCAATTACGTAGGACGCGATGCGGCCAACATTGATGCGGCCGACCTCGGCGCCGGCACCGGCATCTGGACGCGCACGCTCGTGGCTCGGGGCCTGCATTCGGTCGTCGCTGTGGAACCCAACGACGACATGCGGGGGCAGGGAATCGAGAGTTCGCGCGGCACCGGAATTGTCTGGCGCAAAGGCTCGGCCGAAGCCACCGGATTGCCCGGCAACTCAGCCGATCTTGTCAGCATGGCTTCCTCGCTCCACTGGACCGATTTCGACCAGGCGTGCGATGAGTTTCATCGTATCCTGCGGCCGGGTGGCGTCTTCGTTGCCCTGTGGAATCCACGCTTCATCGAGGCCAGCCCTCTGCTCGTCGAAATCGAAGCGCAAATCACGCGGCTCAAACCGGACATCCGCCGCGTATCGTCGGGCCGCTCCGGTATCACGGAGCGGCTGACTGACATGTTGAGCGCTAAGCCGCAATTCGCGGAGGTGCTGTACCTGGAGGGCAGGCATTCCGTGTGTCAAACCCCACAGCAGTACCTGGGCACGTGGCGTTCGGTGAATGATCTTCAGGTGCAATTAGGTGCGGAGCTTTTTCGGGAGTTCCTGGATTGCACCGAAAAGCGCATCGCAGGTCTGACGGGGATCGAGACAACCTATGTGACGCGAGCCTGGGCGGCGCGTCGCGCATAGGAATGTATTGGCCAGACTATCGAATGCGGTAAGCAAGATAGTCCAGGCTATGGCTAGCCCAAACTATATCCAAATCTCTCAATCCGTCTTCTCGTCTCGTCACTCAGCCCATCGATAAAGCTTCTGAATAAGGGAACGTTTTCTTTAACAGTCAAGTAACGATAAGGCTGGGTTCGCGGAGGCGCGATATGCAAGCGGCTCAAATCGAGGTCAACGGACATAACTTCTACGATCTTAGAAAACTCTTTGACGGGATCGAGCATGAAGTCTTCCAGCCGCAACCTGAGCGTGGCCGACTGGAGATGGAGCTCAGTTTCCTCAACAAATTCCGTGAACGACAAGAATCGTGGGCCCAGTTCTTCCGCAAAAAAATCCGGGTCGCCCTGGGCAAAGGCCATGAATTCAGAAAAATTCTGCTCTACATCGGCGCACAGATCGTCGGTCCGCTTGTAAGCCTCTGAGATACCCCAAGACCCCCGGTTGTCGCGAGCGTACGTCCGCCAGTAAATCCAATTTGTCAGCAAGGAATCCAGGGGATGACGATAGATAAAAATCACGTCGGCAAATCCTGATCTTACTGCCTCCAATATATGGCCCATGATTGCCGGCTCCGACTGACCGCGCGACATGTACCGCATGGTAGCGTGACCGCTATATATCATGGACGTCGGACCTCGATGCAGGCGCATCCCATCCCTGAAATATTGCGCTCTTTCTCCAATGTGCGTCATCAGGGTGTTGATATACCAACGTCCACTGCCGAACAGCCCAATGACATAAGCCGTTCTGTCATTTCCCAAACCCGTATCGATGTAGAACTGAGAAACCTCGCGAGCGGCTTCGTTCCAGCCTGTTTCTATCCTCCCGGGAGAGACTTCGCAGCTGGCGGTATGCTGTAGCCCGACTATCTTCTCCACCTGCTCATGCAAGCGCCCAAGCTGCTCCTGTATGGACTCCGCCAGGATGGTCATCCGGTGTTCCGCTTGCATTAATCGCTCATCCAGGGCAACCATAACCGTGCAAAGATTCTCGACAGCGCAGACAAATTCCTCAACTGACCGATTCATAAAGTCGTTGAAATCAGACACAGGCCACGCATACCAAGCCAGCAGTCCTTCGAGATGTTGGGTCTGGCGATGGTACCGTCCGGACAGCTGCGTCTCACCCGTCCCGATGGCATTCATCGGCCCCTCAATCGCAGCTACTGCGCTCCGCAGTTCAGGGATAGGGAAGCACCAGGCATCAGGCACCGGGCGCGGTTTGGATACGTCTCCGCCCATGCTGGCAAGAGCGGCCTCAAGATCGACCTTCCTCTCCGAACTGGCCGGCGATTCCAGTGCGGCCAAAAGCTCCATGCATTTCAGCAAAGAGGACGCAAGTTCCAGGTTGCCACTCTCCAACTGGAGCAAATGTTCGTCCGTTGCCTTCAGGTCTGCCTGAAGGTCTTCAATGAAATTCGCGATGATAGCCATGCATTGAAGAGCAGATAGATTGAACTCCCGCTGGGGCTGGATATACCAAGCCAGCAAGCGACCAAGTAACTTTCTGGAAAGCTTGACCAGCCCGTTGTACCACCCGGAAGGCGGCGGAGTGACTTGTTGCACGGCACTCCTCTGCCCCCCGACAGCGGCCACCGCGTTGCGCAGCTCCTTAAAGTCAAAGAGCCAGACGCGCTGGGCATGCGGGTGAGACACCGGATCCATGCTGGCCGGCGTGGTCTGGGCACCGCCGTTCTTGTGCGAATTGGCCAGCGACTCCAGTTTAGTTAAAACCTGCACACACTTTTGCAAAGAGGAAGTAAGCGCAGTGTTGTCCCGCTCCAATTGGGTCAACCGTCCGCCCATTGCTTTGATCCGCAAGTTCACCTTAGCTTTCACTACGGCGGGAGCGAGGATGTCGAAGGATCGGATGATCGACAGGTTGAACTCGCGCTGGGGCCCGGCATACCATGCCAGCGAGCCGGCAAGCGACTTCTTGGAAGCTTGGATCAGATCGTGGTGCAGACCTGCTGGCCGCGGGTTGACGGTCCCGATAGCTCTTCGGAGCCTCTTACATCTGGCAAGAGCAGGGCGGACCTCTCCAAAATCAATGCGAATTTTCATTTAGGAGGACGCAAAAAATAATACTAGATCCGGCACTCAAGAACATGTAGGCAAGGCTTCCGCCGACTCCCCTTCGAAATACCGTATTTGTCATCGGAATGAGAACCTGCGTGGCCCTCAAACTTTTGCTGCCGGGCCCGAAGTTCGTTCTGGTTGAAGTCCGGCGAATGGAACTGAGAACAGTAGCGTCTCGAACATGCTCCAGCTGGTTCCGTCAGGGAAAGATTCCGATCTCGACTTGAACCAGTTACCCGATTGGGTGGAGATCATGCGGCCTTCCAGTAGTCCCAGCGCGGGGCGGCGGCTGAGCAGGAAAACGCTGGCGGTCTCGCCGGCTCCGGTTGCTGGACTCGCAGCCATAGTGCAGGCTTCATCGAGTTGCTGGGAGTTGGTGAACAGTTGCTGTACGGTCTGCTGGCGCGAGCTCGCGCTCTTGATTGGAACTTGCTGCCAATACCATTGTGGGGATGTCGTGCCTGACGGATCTGCATTCTTGCTTCCGAAAATATCGTGTCCACTGAAAATTCCGAACAGGTTTGACCAGGTATTTACTCCTACCGTGCTCCACGCTTCGGCGGCGGAATTAGAGTAGGGTGCGCCGCCATGGCGTACCCGTCGGGCCCGTAAGTGTCCTTCCTCTGGAACTGCGTTCCGTTCGCGGTGAGCCATGCATGCGTCGTGATATAGCACTCGCAATCGGAATTCGCCAGCATCACGTCGTAGGCCCAGGACCACGCGGCGTTGCCGGCGAAGAAATCCATCGCCAGGATAAGCAGTTTTATGCCGGAAATGACGAACTTTACCGCTGTGTTGGCTCCGGTGGTGTCATACGATCCAATCCAATAAGCCATGTCTCCGCCCCCCAGATCGATACCGGAGCCGTAAACTGAGGAGCGATGCTTGGCGGAGAAATAGCCGGTTGCAAATTGCGCTCCGAGGTTACTTCGGGAAGAAGGCTTAATTGCGTCGTAGTCGTGATTGCCTGGAGGCGTAGTGAAGGCAATGCGATTCTTGTCAAGAATCGCCCAGGCGTTCTGTGCGTTCCGGTCCTCATTGGGGACGGTCGCGTTCACGCAATCGCCAACGCCCACGACTGCTTTGATGTTGGCGTCAAACGAAGGTGGACTGGAGGTGAAAACTATCTTCCTGTTGTCGACGATCCACTTCATCATGGCCGCGTAATATCCCCCCGCTTTGTTGGGGCACGATTCAGCCAGAAACTGAGGATCGGGAATGATGGCAATCGTGAAATCCGAGGCTGCGGCCGAGGACGGACCTATGAGACGCGAGGCCAGCGCGACAGGCGTATCCAGCAGGCGTGATGCGGCCATACCGGCGAGTCCGCCTAGCACCGTAGCTCCGAATCCCCGCCTGGTAATCTTTGCCAGGAGTCGTTTTGGTGTCAACCCTCCGTGCTTGATTACGTATTCCAATTCCGTCATGCTTGCAGTGCCTCAAGCAGATAATTCAAGTGCAGCGATTACCAGATAGGTCTATTCGATTCGCGCCTTGTTGCCATATAGCACTTCCTCTTGAACAAAGCAATACGAGAGGGATAAGAGTCACTGCCGGTGTGCAATGGGGCGACCTTAGCCGAGGCTTCCCCGTATCCATTCTGCGCTTTCGGTTTCTGCAACCAGACATCGGACTCGGCACCGGCAGAAGAGCTCCAGCTTTTTTCGTTTTGCCGGCGGGCAGGGATGCATCCGACTGTGCGTCTTTGGAGAAGGGTTCACAATTCTTTGACAAAGTTGTGACACGATCGGAGCGCGGCTGCCTTAGCATTCAGGTCAGTCCCGCACTGCGCGGGTATTTCCTAAAAGCCATTCAACGGAGACAACTTAAGAAAATGCGCTACGCAAACAAAGTGTCAACGCACAAGCAGTCTTGTGCCGTATCGTTCTGCCTGGCTATGCTGATTCTTTTCAGCCTGGGAGCACTGGCGCAGACCAACGAACTCCGGCCCAATTCCCCGTCTGGACCAACCGGGGTCCTGGTTCACAGCCAGTTTGGCGGACAAATCTTTGGCTTTGACATCGATCAGAACGGAACCGAGGGCCTACTGGCGGAAGCCAAGTCGCTTGCCAACGGAAATGTGCTGGCCGCGGTTGAAACCTTTGATCAGGCGAGCGGCCGCATTCTTAACGTGGTGCAGCTGACGCAACCCAACCACTCGCAAGATGATTTCATCACCATGGGCGTGGTCGGTAACAGTGTCGGGCTTTTTGAACACGAGATCGTGGGGCATATCTACGTCAGCAGCCGCACCTTCAGCGTCCTCAATCCGCTGAGCGGAAATCGCATTACCGGCGTCTGGACTCCACCCATTGGGTCGCAGCACATCATCATGCCGACTGGCGTCAGCCGCAGCCAGGGAGTCCCGAACGTTGCTGTGTTTGCTTACGACAACAGCGATAATTTTATTCCCTATGTCTTCAGCTCCAATGTTGCCAATAATACGTTCGGTCCGGTCGTCCACATCACGGACTCTACTAATTTTGGCAGCGTACCTCCGCCTATTGCTTACGACAGCGTGACCAATCAGGCGATACTCGGCGGAGGCACGGGAGCGTTCGACACTCGGCCTATCATCGGAGTGGTTGGCCTTACAGCGGGCACGTTTACGGAGTTTGAGGGGATCGGCTTCGGGTTTGTCAACGGAATCGCCGTAGATTCCGCGGACGGTATTTTCTGTACCGATACCGAGGATGACGCTGGCGTGGAATTTTATAACCTGAGCACCGAGACCGGCTTCGTGGTGACGCTGCCCAACTCCCAGGGACTCCAGCAGTTCAGCGGCGCTGATGTCGAGTTTGATTCCGTCAACAAGCTGTTCCTGATCGCCCAGCCCGATTCGAGTTCAGCGCCCAACGGCAGCTCGATTTACGTTTACGACATACATGGAAACCTGCAGGAAACGATTAACGGATTCAGCTTCTCAAATAGTTTCAATGTGGTGCCCATGCATATTGCATTGCACCCCAGCCTTCGCTCCGGGTACGTTGACGGTCCCAACTCTGGAGTGACGGAAATTCAGGCCTTTACGTACTAACGATGGCCTGAAGACGTTGAGCGGCCTCGGATGAAGTTCTTGTCAGGGACGGGGGATGGTCTCAAGACCAAACAGCGTTTCGGGAAGGACCGGGAGGCCAAGTTATTTTTCTTGCTTGTCGGCTGGCTGGATCTGCACGAACTGCCAGCCGAAGCGCCCTTTAATGCAAAGGTTGCCATGAGTCACGCTATGGTCGAGCGGCGAGGTCACGCGAACGATCTGGCCTTCCTGCTGGTGCACGGTCAGGTCGCAACCCACGCCGCAATAGGGACAGATGGTGTCAGTCTGGCGTCTGGCGGCTTTCGTCCCATGTGCCGGCCTGGCGCATGTCATATTCGCTCTTGAACATCAGCGCGCCGGTGGGGCAGACGCCGATGCAGTTGCCGCAATAGACGCAAGCCGAGTCGGGCAGGGGAACGTCAAATTCAGTGGCAATGTGGGCGGAGAAGCCGCGACCGGCCACGGCAATCGCAAAGGTGTTTTGCGCGTCCACGCCGCAGGCTTCCACGCACTTGTAGCACAGAACGCATTTGGAGTAGTCGCGGACATAAAGCTCGTTGTCGATTTTTACTGGCTGCGCGACTGTGGCTGCACGGTCTGGCCGAAGCGCTCAGGATGAGCGTCATACCGTTCCATGTACGCCTGCATCGCGGGCGCGGTGGAAAGGTCCACCGACGAAGCCAGAAACTCCAATACCAGACGGCGGCTCAGGCGCACGCGCTCGGAATCCGTCTTGATGGACATATTGGGTTCCACCTTGCGCGAGCAGGCGGGAACGAGCGTGCGCGAGCCTTCCAACTCCACCACACAGACGCGGCAGGCGTTGACGGGCGTGAGGCTCTCCAGGAAGCAGAGCGTAGGCGTGTCGATGCCAAGTTTTTTGGCGGCGTCCAGGATGGTGGAACCTTCGGGAACGGAAACAGGTTTGCCATCAATCTTGATTTCAATGGAGCGGCGTTCGCGCGGCGGCGGCGCTTGCGGCACGGGGCCGCGCGGCACAGGAATGGTGGGCTGGGGCGCGTCGAGCGCTTGCGAAATGTTCGGTGGCCAATCGGCTCATGAGAACAGACTCCATCGCTGCATCGCGGACTCCAGCGCGCTGGAGGCGGTCTGGCCCAGACCGCAGATGGAGGCGTCGCGCATGGCTTGGGCCATCTCGCGCAACATGGTAATTTCCTGCGCTGCCGAGCCCAGCGGCTTGGCGTTTACCAGGCGCTGCAGCGCTTCCTGCTGACGCACCACGCCGACGCGGCAAGGAACGCACTGGCCGCAAGTTTCATGGCGGAAAAAACTGGCGATGCGCAGCAGGATGCGGCGAAGATCAACCGTGTCATCAAACAGCATGACCACGCCGGAACCCAGAGTGGCTCCGATAGCGCGCGTGCCTTCAAAGGTGAGCGGCGTATCCAGTTCCTGAGGCGCGACAAACGTTCCGGCCGCGCCGCCCAGAAGAACCGCCTGCAGTTTGCCGCTGCCGGCAACACCTCCGGCAAGATCGATGAGTTGGCGCAGCGTGGTTCCCATGGCGACTTCGTAGACACCGGGCCGCGCCACGTGTCCGCAAAGGCAAAAGAGTCTGGTGCCGGCGGAGTCTTTCGTGCCGAGCCTGGCGTAGGCAGCGCCGCCCTCGAGGATGATGCCGGGAACGTTGACCAGCGTCTCCACGTTGTTGACGGCGGTCGGCTGGCGAAAGAGTCCGGACTGTGTGGGGAACGGCGGCTTGTTGCGCGGTTCGCCGCGATAGCCTTCAATCGAATTGAAGAGCGCGGTCTCTTCGCCGCAGATATACGCGCCCGCGCCGCGGCGAAGTTCAATGTTGAAGTGCAGGCCGCTGCCCAGAATGTTGTCGCCCAGGAAGCCGTGTTCCTTGGCCGACTGGATGGCTTGCTGCACGCGCTCGGCGGCCAGCGGATATTCGCCGCGCAGGTAGATGTAGCCCTGGCGCGCGCCGGTAACAAAGGCCGCCAATCGTCATGCCCTCGAGCACGGCGAAAGGATCGCCTTCCATCAGGATGCGATCTTTGAAGGTCCCGGGCTCGGATTCATCGGCATTGCAGACGACGTAATGCGCGCGGCCAGGTTCCTGCTGCAACCAGGTGTCTCTGCAGAAAAAGCGCCTCCCATTTTTTGGCAGTGGGAAATGCCGCGCCGCCGCGGCCCAGGAGCTTTGAAGCGGAGATCTCACGCAGCGTGCCTTCAGGACCGAGCTCCAGGGCTTTGCGCAGACCTCCATAGCCGCCGAGTCTTTGATAGGCTTCCAAGGTTGCGAGCGCCACCTTGGGCAATGCGATGGAGAAGTCGCAATGGTGAAGGGTCATCGTTCGCGGACCGCTTGCGGCACGCTGGTTTCAACGTTCAGCGCGTCTGGCTCGGCGGGCAGGCGATGCTCGGACAGCATCTTCTACCAAGGACTGCACGGCTTTTCGCCGATGCTGGCGCCAGCACTCGTTCGCGAGATTTTTCCCCGGCCGAGGTGACCAGCACTGCTGGAGCGCGCTCGCACAGGCCCAGACACTGGCTGCGGAGCCAGATCGCGCGTCCGCCGGAGCAAGGAGAAGCTGCGCGGACCAAGCGTGCCTTCCAGTTCGGCACAAAGTTTGTCCGCGCCGCGCGTGACACACGCAATGTCATCGCAGACGTGGGCTACGACCGGAGGACGCGGCTGGAGGGAAAACATTCCATAGAAAGACGCCACGCCATAAACTTCCGCGGGGGCAACGTCCAAGCGCAACGCGACATAGTTGAGTGCGCCGGGGCTGATCCAGCCGATGCGATTCTGGATGGCATGGAGCACGGGCAGAAGGCGATGCCGCTGGCGTGAACGCCGCTGTTGCAACGCCGCGCGCGTGTCCGCGGTTTGCCGCTGGCCGCCTTGCCAGCTTGATTCGGGCACGCCCAGATCAGAGTCAACGGCAGCGCGCTCTTCTGCAGTCGCTTGCGCGTCGGTTAGATGAAGGTCCAATCAAGTCCTCTTATACTTTTTCAATACGAATCGCCGTTGCCTTGAACTCCGAGGTGCCTGATTTGGGGTCCACGGCGTCAATCGTCAGCTCGTTCGTGGCTATCTGATCGTGAGCGTGGACCGACAAGAACGCCAGGCCCGGACGCAACCCCGAATCGAAGCGCACCGGTGCGACCAGCGAGCCGCGCCGCGAGCGTCACGCGGACATGTTCACCTTCCCGCAACTGGTAGTGCTGACCGTCTTCCGGAGAAACATCCAGCGCTTCTTTGCGCCGCAGCGGCGACGAATACACCCTGGTTTGCACGCCGGTATTGTAATCGTCGAGCCGGCGGCCGGTGGTCAGGCGAATGGGATATTGCTCGTCAAGCTGGTCCACTGGCGGCTCGAATTCCACCACGACTGAAACGGCGCACGCGGGCCAATCAGCGGTTCACTCCACAGCCGGCCGTGAAGAAACATCTCTCCCGGGTGCGACTCGTCATAGCACGGCCACTGAATGCCGCCCATTTCTTCCAGGCGACGGTAACTCATGCCGCCGTGCATGGGGCTCAAGGTGCGCAACTCATTCCAAATAGCTTCGGCGATCGGGCGTGCCCCAATCATGGCCCAGGCGGCGCGCCAGATCGAAAATGATCTCAAGATCGTCGCGAACGCCGGCGGGAGGCGGCACGGTGCGGCGGACGCGCTGCACGCGCCGCTCGCTGGAGGTCACCGTGCCTTCGCTTTCAAACGCGCCGGCTGCGGCGGGCAGCACAACGTCGGCGAGTTCGGCGGTTTTGGTATAGAAAAGGTCCTGCACCACCAGGAATTCCAGCCCGCCCAGCCGCTTCAGGGCGCGATGCCGGTCGGCTTCCGAGTCGGCGGGATTCTCGCCCAGCACGTACAGCGTGGTGAGCTGGCCGTGCTCCATGGCCTCAAACATGTCGCTCAGGTGCCAGCCGCGTTTGGGCTGGAATCTTCACCCCCCAGGCTTTCTCAAACTTGGCGCGCAATTCGTCGTTCTCAACGTGCTGGAAGCCAGGCAAGGCGGTCAGGAATCGCGCCCATGTCGCCGCCGCCCTGGACGTTGTTCTGTCCGCGCAAGGGATTCACGCCGCTGCCGTAGCGGCCCACGTGCCCGGTGAGCAGCGCAAGGTTGATAAGCGCCACCACGTTGTCCATGGCGTTGTGATGCTCGGTGATTCCCAGAGTCCAGCAGATCTGGGCGCGCGGAGCGTTGGCATACGCATGGGCCATCTTGCGGATGGCTTCGGCGGGCACGCCGGTCTCGCGCTCGCGCCCGCTCCAGCGTGTATTTCTCAACGTGCGCTTTGTAGGCTTCAAATCCGCTGGTGGCATGCTGGATGAACTTTTCGTTGGCCAGGCCGGCGGCGATGATTTCGCGGCCCATGGCGTTGGCCAGCGAAATGTCGGAGCCCACATCCAGGCCCAGCCACAGAGTGGCCCAGCGCGCGGAACTGGTGCGCCGCGGGTCCACCACATAAAGTTCGCGCCGTTGCGCACGCCCTTCAGCAAATGATGGAAGAAGATCGGATGCGTCTCCCGCGCGTTCGATCCCCACAGCAGGATCACGTTCGTGTCTTCAATTTCGCGATACGAGCTTGTCCCGCCGCCCGCTCCGAATACCGCCGCCAGACCGGCGACGCTAGGGGCGTGTCAAGTCCGGTTGCAGCTATCGATATTGTTCGTGCCCATGACGCTGCGCACGAATTTTTGCGCCACGTAGTTCAGTTCGTTGGTGGTCTTCGAGCAACTGAACATGCCAAAGTCGCGCGGATCTTTCTTCGCGATGGACTTGCGGAACGCCGCAGCGACGCGGTCCATGGCTTCATCCCAGGTAGCAGGACGATGCGAGCCGTTCTCGCGCACCAGCGGCTGGGTCAAACGGCCTTTCCGTGATTCCGGCATCAGGTCACCCCCAAGAATGCATCTGGGGAAAATCGTAACACTCTTGATCAGGAATGTGCCGGGCAGAGCGAGACGAGATCCCGGGCCGGGGCGACACCGGTTACAGGTCTCGGTTGGGCCAGACCGCTATCCCGCCAGGGCTTGCCGAAGGTACCCTGCCACATCGCTGACGAAGCGATGTACCGACACTTCCGCGATGCGGTGTCCGGCGATCGCGTTCATGGTCTTTCCCACGGCGCCTAAAGGTGGTTCGTAAGTTCCGGAAAAATCCAGCTGGGTCTCGGTTCCGGTCAGCGGGTATATCGAGAGCTCGCCCTGCATGAGGGGAAACAAGCGCGGTAAGGTTGCGGCCTCCCACTCCAGGAGCAAGGTGGTGCTGCCGTTGGAAGTGGCATCCGGCGCTTTTTCCTCGATGCCTTTCACGAGGATTTTGATGTCGGCCTTCACTCCCATACCTGCGAAATCGACGTGCAACTCAGCCGCGACCGATTCTGCGCGGGAGGCCGCAGCCTTGGTAGCCGACTGGAACACCGCGACTGCATTTTGTTTGAGGGTATCGCGGACGCGATCGTAGGGATGGTTCACGTAGTCGTAGCTGCGAAGGTTGCGCCCGGTGCTCATCAACTTGTTCCGCCCGCTTGGACCGCCGACTCAGGAAACGGCAGTCTCGGCAAATGTACCATAGTGCGGGCTAAGGTCGATTTGCGGATTTCGTGCGAGCTCCCGTACTATTGCCGGTTTGCATGGAAGGCGCTTCCGAAGCCGCGGCGAAGATTTTGCTTGTATGATGTCTAGGCTTCGGATTCAATCGCGATGTACCAAACGTAGGTGTGGGGCTCTGGTCATTTGCGATCCCAAGGGTGAGGAGGGTCGATGGCGCTCATTGACGTGCCTTTGACGCGCTCGGGTTTTGGACAGACGCGGCGCGTTGACAACTGGTGGGTGCAACCCGTCGTAGTGTTTCTCGGTCTCTCTGCATTCATTGTCTATTCCACCTGGGCGGCGTTTCAGGGCCAGCACTACCGCTTCGGGCCGTATCTCTCGCCTTTTTACTCGCCGGAATTGTTCGGTCCGGACGGCTGGTTTGGCCAAATGCCACACTGGATGCCGGTCTGGGTCACGGGAGCGCTGCTCATCCTTTGGGCGCCGGGCGGATTTCGGGTCACCTGCTATTACTACCGAGGCGCTTATTACAAAGCTTTCTGGGCTGACCCCCCGTCCTGCACCGTAGGCGAGCCGCGAAAAACGTATCTTGGCGAGCGGTCTTTTCCGCTGATCATGCAAAACATTCACCGGTACTTTCTTTATCTGGCGTTGGTGTTTCTAGTTCTTCTCGCACACGACGTGTGGAATGCGTTCTGGTTTAACGGGCGATTCGGCATTGGCGTCGGCACGCTGGTCCTGCTGACCAACCTGGTGCTGCTGAGCTCGTATGCGTTCGGCTGCCACTCGCTTCGCCATATTGTTGGCGGCTTTCGCGACCGGCTGGCCGGCGCCCCAACCCGCAAGAAGGTCTATGACTGTGTGAGCTGCCTGAACCAGCGACACATGGTGTTTGCCTGGTGCAGCCTCTTCAGCGTGGCCTTTGCCGATCTTTACGTACGGATGTGCTCGATGGGTGTGTGGACGGACTGGAGGATCATTTAGTGGCCGAGTACATCACGCATGAACACGACGTTGTGATCATTGGAGCGGGCGGAGCGGGGTTGCGCGCCGCCATCGAATCTTCGGCCGCCGGCGCAAAGGTCGCAGTCATTACGAAGTCACTTCTGGGCAAAGCCCATACCGTAATGGCCGAGGGTGGAATCGCCGCGGCCATGGCAAACGTGGACGATCGGGACAGTTGGCGGGTCCACTTTGCCGACACCATGCGCGGAGGCCAGTATCTGAATAACTGGCGGATGGCCGAACTTCATGCCAAAGAAGCTCCCGATCGGGTGCGTGAACTCGAAGCCTGGGGCGCTCTGTTCGATCGTACGAAGGACGGCCGCATTCTACAGCGCAATTTTGGCGGGCATCGCTATCCCCGGCTGGCCCATGTTGGCGATCGCACGGGTTTGGAGATGATACGCACGCTGCAAGACCATGGCATACATCTCGGCTTAGACGTCTTCATGGAACACACGGTCCTGACGTTGCTGAAAGATGGTGGCCGCATTGCGGGAGTGTTTGGCTACGATCGTGAGCGCGGGCGATTTCATTTGTTTCGCGGAAAAGCGGTGGTGCTGGCGACGGGGGGCATTGGACGGGCTTTCAAAATCACCAGCAACAGCTGGGAATATACCGGCGATGGGCACGCTCTGGCCTACGACGCGGGCGCGTCACTGATGGACATGGAGTTCGTGCAGTTTCATCCTACGGGAATGATCTGGCCACCCAGCGTGCGCGGCATTCTGGTGACGGAAGGAGTGCGTGGCGAAGGCGGAGTGCTGCGGAACAGAAACGGGGAGCGTTTCATGTTCAAGGATATTCCTCCGCTGTACGCAAACCAGACCGCCGACTCCGAGGAGGAAGGCTGGCGTTATACCCAAGGCGATAAGAATGCCCGTCGCCCGCCGGACCTGCTGACCCGCGATCACGTGGCCCGCTGCATTCGGCAAGAGGTGCGGGAAGGACGCGGCAGCCCGCATGGAGGCGTTTTCCTCGACATCGCATGGATTAAAGAGAGGCTTCCCAACGCTGCCGAACATATCAAGAAAAAACTCCCCAGCATGTATCACCAGTTCAAGCAGCTGGCCGATATCGACATTACTCAGGAGGCAATGGAAGTTGGGCCCACAACCCACTACATGATGGGCGGAATCCGGGTGGATGCGGACTCGCAAATGTCGGACGTCCCCGGCTTATTTGCGGCGGGAGAATGTGCGGCAGGTTTGCATGGCGCCAACCGCCTGGGTGGAAATTCACTTTCCGATCTGCTGGTTTTCGGGCAACGCGCAGGAGAATACGCCGCAAAATTCGCCAAAGAAAACTCGTTCGGCGCGATCAATTCTCAGGAACTTGCATCCGCGGAAAAAGAGGCGCTGCGACCCTTCGAGGACAAAGGCCAAGAAAACCCGTACGGCGTGCAACACAAGCTGCAAGACGTAATGCAGGACCTGGTGGGGATTGTTCGCCAGGAAGCGGAGATGCTGCAAGCGCTGGAGCGAATCAGAGAACTAAAGGTCGCCAGTGAAGCAGTCAGCGTGGATGGCAACCGGGAATACAATTCCGGCTGGCACACCGCGCTTGACCTGCACAATCTGCTGACCGTCTCAGAAATTGTGGCGTACTCCGCTCTGGAACGGAAGGAAAGCCGGGGCGCTCATTTCCGCGATGATTATCCAGCCAAGGACGAGCAGGCGGGAAAATTCAATATCGTGGCGCGGAAAGGACCGGCTGGAGAAGTGCGGCTCACGCGCGAGCCCATCCCGCCCATGCGGGAGGACCTGAAGCAAATTATTGAGGAGATGAAGTAATGGCGACGGCAACGTTCCGCATCTGGCGCGGAGAAAAGGGACAGGGACAGTTCCAGGACTATGCGACCGAAGTCTCGGCCGGGATGGTGGTGCTTGACGCCGTTCATCAAATCCAGGCGGAACAGGCCGGTGACCTTGGCGTCCGCTGGAATTGCAAGGCAGGGAAGTGCGGTTCCTGCTCCGCCGAAGTCAACGGAATGCCGAAACTGATGTGCATGACCCGGCTGAACACTCTGCCGCTGGACAAACCGGTGACGGTCGAGCCCATGAAAGCATTTCCTCACATAAAAGACCTGGTCACGGACGTATCGTGGAATTACAAGGTGAAGCAGCGGATTCCGAAATTCCAACCGCGCAAGCCCGATGCCGCCGACGGTACCTGGCGCATAGCGCCCGAAGACGTTGAGCGCGTGCAGGAGTTTCGCAAGTGCATCGAGTGCTATCTCTGTCAGGACGTTTGCCACGTACTGCGCGACCACCACATGCACGAACAGTTCATTGGCCCACGATTCCTGGTTTATGTTGCAGCCCTGGAAATGCATCCCCTGGATGTTGGCGACCGGGTTGAAGAGCTGCGAAAGGAGTTCGGCATCGGTTTATGCAATATCACGAAATGCTGCACCAAGGTATGCCCCGAGAGCATCACGATTACAGACAACGCGATTATTCCGCTGAAGGAGCGCGTGGTTGATCGATTTTTTGATCCGCTTTCCAAATTGTTCCGCGCTTTCAGCTCTACGAAAGCATAGGAGAGGTTATGCATTTTGAACTCAAGCCCATTTCCGTGCAGAGTATTCCCCACACCCTGGAAAAGGTGGAGCGTTACCGGCTGCTGAACGAACCGGTCCTTGCCGAAAGCATCTGCCTTGATGTTCTGGCGGTGGTGCCCGATCACCAGCACGCGCTGATTTCACTGCTATTGGCGCGGACCGATCAATTTCACGCGCACTCCGACGCCCCGCCGAAAGGGGCGCTGGAGGTGCTTACTCAAATCAAGGGAGAGTACGAGCAAGCCTATTACGCCGGCGTCATCTGGGAGCGTCTGGGAAACGCGCGCCTTCGACACGGTGATCCCGGGGCCCGTATTTCTGCCTATCACGCTCTGCGGGATGCGATGAGTCACTACGAGAGGGCCATCCATCTTGCGCCGCCAGAAAACGACGATGCCATTCTGCGCTGGAACACTTGTGCACGGGTGATCATGCAGAACCCGGATATTCAGCCGCTGTCAGAGAGCGATCCCCAGGCATGGCTGCGCGACGATGCTGGTTCGAGAATCGCCGACGCTTAGCAGCTTCGTACTTCCCGGACAGAAGGAGGCTTTCATGAACAGGCGAGCTTCCATAGCAATTGCGTTCTTGGTGCTGGCCCTTACTTCGACCTACAGCCCGGCAGGCGACGACGGTCCTGACGCGGTCCCGCCGTCTCGCCTTGCGCTCTTTAACCAAATTGGCATTGGTGCGAACTACGGAGCGCATTATCCGTGCTACGGAAGTAGCGGAATCATCCAGTGTACCGGCACCTCGTCGGACATTCAGGATGCGAAGAACGGCTACATGGAATCCAGTATTCCGCTCGACATGGCACAGCTGCGCGCGGCAGGCTTCCTGTCGGTGCGCGCTTATGGAGATCCGGCCAAAGTCTGGATTGCCATGATCAATCGCATCAACCAGCTGAACCTGGCCAACCCTAGCGGGACGCCGCAGACCGTGGTGTATCAGGTTGATCTATGCCAGACCGACCCGGCCCAGGGCCAGGCCTGCACCAACGTGTCGGGCATGACCTTCCAGCAGGTCCTGGCCTTCTCGATGATTCAGTTGCGACAGGTCATTCAGCTGGTTACGCCCGCGGTTTTCCAGAAGGTTGTGAAGCTGGTGATTGTGGGCAACGAAGTTCTGGTATTGGGGAACAGCAACAACGTCAGCGACATTATCGGTGCGATCAATACCACCAGCGCCGAGCTCATCAAAGACGGGGTGCCGGTCAGCAACGGCAGCAATGGCGGCGTCTATCTCAGTTCGGCGACCGTGATCGGCCAGATGATCGGGACGCAAGGACAGACGCTGGCAGCGTCCTATCCGCCGGGCTCTCCAGTGATTGAAAACGTTTACCCGCCGCAGTTTTCGTGCGTCAAGCCTCCGCCACAAGGCCAGCAACCGCCGCAGTGCGCCACGAATTCGTGCAACGTAATTCCTCCCAGCGACGCCGTCGGCTTTCTGAAGGCGGAAGTGAATTGCATGCAGGCGACGTATGCCTGTCCGGGGCCAACGTGCCGTCCGGCAATGATCGGCGAGACGGGATGGTGGACGGCCGGCAAGGACACGGGGTACCAGGCTAACTGGCGGGCGGGGACGGTCGCCGATGCCGTGACCTATTACAAGGGCCTCTACGCCTATCTGAAGACAAGTTCCGTTCCGGCCCTGATTTTCGAGGCTTACGATCAGCCCATCAAGGGGCCGACCAGCGGAACGCTTAGCACTCCGGAAGCGGAGCAGAATTACGGGGTAATCTCCTACAACAACCAGGCGAAAAACACGGTCCTGCTTCCGAATCCGGTGAACTACAAGAACCCTCCCAATACCGGCAACGCGGCAGTGTTTACTTTCGTCGTTACGCCCCCACCCAGTCCGCTTCCGGCAATGACGTTCGGGGTGCAGCAGCCGTGGGAAACGCAGGCGACGAAGATTACTGTTCAGCCATTCACCCAGATCACGAACATCAACGGAGGCACCCAGATTGTGTGGCCTACGTTCAATCTGTATGCGCCTCCCACGAACGGTGGCAACGGCTCAAAGATGGCTTTGTATCCTACCGGTAACACCTGTCCCAGCAGTTGCTCCAACTCTGTGAAATCGGTGTATACGCTTCCCCAGATGCTTTCGTGCTTCACCGCGCTGCCATTTAGTGGCGGAATCTGGACGGCCCCCGGACAGGGCTGCACCTGCACCAACTACGCGTATGTGAACTGGGGAAATGGCAACTCGTGCGTCAACGGCTCGCCCCAGTACGGGCAGAATGTGTTTCTGCCCAGTGTCTTCTACAGCGGCGGCATCCCCTGAGGCCCGGCCAAGGCAAGCCGTCGTTCCTGCATGCCACGTGCGCCGGAGCAATCATCAGCGGAATATTTCTGTGACCTGCTGGAAGCCTCCGTGCCATAGGACCCAGATGGCGGCGAGGGCAATGAACACCGCAGAAAAGAGACGCCCAACCGCGCTAGCATGGGGCAGGCTGCGTTTTGGAGCCTCGAGTACGAAATCTTCGGCCAAAAGCCTGGGTTTCACGCTCCCGACATGTGTTTTGTCCATCATAAAAGCCTCCTCTGGTTTCCGTTGCTCTGAACCTTCCAGGGGCGCGGGTGGCGCCTTATGTTGTGCGCCCCCAGAGGTGGGATGTCTCCCAACCTCCGGAAGCGTTCCCCCTGAAGGCAGGCCATCGAGATCAGCCCAATTTCCCGCCTTCGTGAGGCACAATGCGCTCATTGCCGAGCGCGATCAATACTTGGGAGATCATTTGGGGATAAGTTCCAGATCAGCGTCTAAACACTTGAACACAGGGAGGTTAGTAGGAGATGTCAACGGCAGGAATCATGCTCTTGTAACCAGTCCCGGGGCTGAAATCGGTCGCACTTTGGCTGGCTACGGCAGCGAAATGCCGGAATCGGGCCAGCCGCGGCCGAGTAACCCTTCCTCTACGGAGTTGAAACCTGGAGGTCGAAATGCATTCGAAGTCTATGCCACCCCGGGGAGGCAACTTAACGCGACGTAAACAGGTGAAACCCCACCCCGTTGGTTCGCCCAAGGGGTGGGGTTTCGCAATGTGGCCACGCTGAGTTAAGTACAGTAGTCATCATCCAACGATTTTCGCCGTAGCCATCACTTGCACTTTCCGGCCGAGCCGGCATTAAACAGCGCCTGCACCTCGGACGAGCTCAGTGCGCGGTTGAAGATTTCCACTTCATCCAGACCGCCCTTGAAAAATTCCCTGCCTCCATTGCCTGCACCCTGCGCTCCCATCAGAAGCGGGACGCCTGCGGAATTCAACGTAAAGTTGTCGTAGGCGGAGGGGTCAAATGTCCCTTTGGCATTCCCGTCCAAATACCAGGTTCCGCACGCCGTACCGCAAGACGACGAGCTTCTATCCACCGTAACGGCGACCAGGTGCCATCCATTGTCGGCAGGAACAACGCTCGACGACACCCAGTTGGTGTAGTTGTCGTTATTGCCCAACTGCAATCCCAGCTTGTCGTTGTACATGAAGAATTGATACCCCTGAATCGGAGTGCCTTCGCGCTTGTCCACCAGCGAGGCTACCCCATTGTTCACGCTGCTGAGTTTCACCCACGCGTCGATGGACAAATCCTGATTCGCGCCGATATTCAGGTAGGTCTGGTCCGGGACCTGCAGGTATTGCGTGGTTCCATTGAAGGACAGCGCGCCCGATACTTCCCCGTTAATGCTCAAAGGGTTCCCGTGGGCTGTGGCAGGATTGGCTGTGCCGGGGTCGTTGTGGACTAGGTCCGGCTGGGAGGTATTGGTGACATTAGTGAGAACATCCAACGGATACCATGCAATCATGTTGCTCGGTGGCGCAAGGCACGACGAAACGAAGGCGAAGCCGCCCGCGCCATAGGTGCTATTCCCATCAATGCCGTTGAAATCGATCTGAAAGTTAAGCCCTCCTACTTCCGTCGCGTTGCCGGTGGTGAAATCAAATTTCGCGAAGCCGGCGTTATCGCTGTTGGATTGATGGTCATAGACAACGTAAAGGGTGCCTGACGGATCAAAACCAATTTCCTGGAAGTTGTTGATGCCGCCGGTATGGTTATACGGGAAACTGACACTTCCGTCGGTGGTGCTAAGGATCACGACATTATCGATATTGCGGTCGCTTCCGTAAAGCACACCACTGGCAGAATACGCAAGGCCCAAAATCTGTTGTGAATACTGCTGGCCGTTGTACGTGTAAGTGGTGTGGCCGACGACCGTCCACGTCGAATGGGCAATGTCGATGGCGACCAGCTCGTTGCTCCCGTAAGCATTCACCGCATATAGAGTGTTCTGTCCATCGAAGGCCAGGCCGCTCCATTCATTCGTGGTGGAGGTTAGTGTCAGAAGCGGGGGAAGATTTACTGTACCAGTGGTCGTATTCACGGTAACGAAATCACCCTGCGCCGTAAGCCCATACAACGTGTTGTTGTAGTTATCAAACGCAAGTCCGCGGATTTCGGCATTATATTGATGTTGTCCTAGTCCCACCGGTGTCGCGGTAGTGGAAGGGAGTGCGAAGGACATCAGCGTGTTTGTGTCACATGCCGGGTTTGTTTGACAAATATTGTCTTGCGCCATCATCCAAACCGTCTGCGCCCGCGCCGAGACGCCATTGCTATAACCATGACTACCAATGCCAGCTTGAGTGGGGTGGAGCTCTGCCTTTTCATCCGGTCCTCTTTCTGGAACGTGGTTTGGGGTTGAACTGCGAGTGCGTTGGTGTGCTGTTTGCTGATCTGCGTGTTCATGGTGACCTCCTTGTGGCCATCGGTTGTGGCGGCGAGGTTGGTTGAGGACAGGGAGCAACTTCACCGCGCTGTTGCTCCTTACTTGAGGGTTGTTTGCTTACCTACACCCTCACTGCGAGCTCGATAAGGTCCTCCGACTGGCGTTGTCCCAGAGTCAAAATCAGGGTCAAGATCGGTCCCAATCTCAGCGGAGGCCGCGGAGCAATCCTTCGGTCACCAAAGGCTTCTTGTGGCGTGACAAAGTTGGAGTGATAGGAGGACGGAGCTTGGGCGGAGCGACAGGGGAACTTGGCTGGTTGCCGCGTCCCGCTTCGGCGACGACAAAAGAATCAGCGTCAGGAATGGCCCTAGCGTCTTTACCCTGCGAAACGTCGTTTGCGCTTGCATAGCGTCCTCTCCTTAACAGCAGCGTTCGATTTCCAACTTGACCGGGCGACTTGCTTGCTATTGCGAATCCCGGGGCGGGCTTGGTTTTGCACCGCCGCCGGGACGCCCCCTACGAAGCGGTTGCCAGTGGCGCCGTTTTTTCCGCTTTCGTGAGTGCACAATGCGCCCGATCGAGCAGGCGAGCAATACTTGGCGAGGTCATTTGGAGATCAGTTCCAGGTCAGCAGCTAAGCAATTGAGTGCCAAGAGGTTAGTAAGACATGTCAACGAAAGAAATCATGCCTTAAAGGGCAGCACCGTTATATAATCCGGCTCAACTTTGCAAGGAGTCGTTTATTGGGCGCCACGCAGAAGCTGCTTCGCTTCGGAGCCTTCGGGCTAAATCTCGACACGGAAGAGTTGCGCAAAGATGGGACCCTCATCAAACTTGCCCCGCAACCGTTTCGACTGCTGGCCCTGCTCGCCAGCCATGCCGGCCAAGTTGTAACCCGAGAGGAAATCCAAAAGCAGATCTGGGGCGATGACACGTTTGTGGACTTTGAGCACGGGATGAACCAGTGCATCAACCAGATCAGGGGTGTGCTGAACGACAGTGCGGAGCGGCCGGTTTACGTGGAGACGATTCCTCGCCACGGTTATCGCTTTCTGGCACCGGTAGTTTCAAAAACGATCTCAGTGGCGCCAGCGGTGGTGGAATCCGCCACGAGTATAGAGGTGCAACCGGTTGTCCCCGCCGGCAAGCCCGTGTTGAGCGGGAGATTGGACGCTTCGCTCGCCGTGGCCGCGCCGCAAACAGTGGCGCTGCCTGCGAGTGTTGCCGCAATGGCCGGCGCACCCGCGCCGGAGACTGCTCCCGCGGGCAGGGTTGGTGGCCGCAGGCCGCTGCTCCGTGTGGCCTTGGTCGCGGCCATTTGTATCCCGGTTATTGTGACGGGGGTGTACTGGAGCACTCGCAAAGTTTCCGCGCTCAATGAGAAAGACACGATCATACTTGCCGACTTCACTAACCACACCGGCGACAAGGTGTTCGACGACTCGCTGAAAACGGCCCTCTCCTTCCAGTTGGAGCAGTCTCCCTTTCTGAACGTACTTTCCGATCAGCGTGCAGCTGGCGCTTTACGCTTGATGGATCGCCAGGCGGACCAGCCGGTGACGGGAGAAGTAGCACGGGAGCTTTGCCTGCGCACCAATAGCAAGGCTGTCATCGCGGGCTCGATCGCAGCCGTGGGCGACCACTATTTGATCGGATTGAAGGCCATAAACTGTCAGACCGGAGACACGTTGGTCAGTGCCGAGGCGGAGGCCGAGAACCTGAACAAGGTGCTGCCGGCACTACAACAGGCAGGCAATAAGTTGCGGACGAGTTTAGGGGAGTCGCTGGCTTCAGTAAAGAGATTCGACCAGCCTCTGGAGGAAGCGACGACCTCGTCGCTGGATGCACTGCAATCGTTTACGCAAGGACGCAGGATCCAGGTACAGGGTGGCGGGCAGGCTGCTATTCCTCACTTTGAGCGCGCTATCGAGCTTGACCCCAGTTTTGCCATGGCGTACCTCGATCTCGGGATTGCCTACTACAACTTGAATGAAACCAAGCTAGCCTCCGCAAACCTCGAGAAAGCCTACGAGCTACGCAGCCGGCCCAGCCAGCGGGAGCGGTTGGTGATCGAGGCACATTATTACGGCCTGGCTACCGGAGATTTGGGGAAGGCTATCCAAACTGCCACAGAATGGTCGCAAAGCTATCCTGGCGATTATGCGCCTTACTTTGACCTGGGATTTTTTAGCATTCCGCTCGGGCAATACGAAAAGGCCGCGGCGGAGATGCGGGAATCCCTTCATCTGGCGCCCACTGACGTTGACTTCTCCGACCTTATAGGTATCTACGCCGCGCTGGACCAACTCGACACGGCTGAGGCCGTTCTCAAGCAATTGCAGGCCCGCAAACAGGACGGCCCTTACACCCCGTATTTGTACTGGTACTGCCTGGCCTTCTTGAAACATGACGACGCAACCATGGCTCAGCTGCTGACTTGGGCAATCGGCAAACCGGAGGCAGAGGGGACGATGCTTTCCGTCCAATCGGACACCGAGGCCTATGGGGGGCGCTTCGTAGCAGCCCGCGACTTTTCCCGCCGGGCCGTGGAATCGGCGAGGCGCGCTGGCGGGACAGAAATGGCCGGTGTATGGAGGGCGAACGAAGCCCTGCGCGAAGCCGAGATCGGTAACTTCGCTCGCGCCCGCCAGCAGGCCGCAGAGGCCCTGGCTTTAAGCGACGGACGCTCCGTCAGAATTCTGGCGGCGCTTGCCCTGGCCCGAGCCGGAGAGAGCGCCCAGGCACAAAAGCTGGCTGAAAATTTGCGTCAGGAGGCTCCAGACGACACCATCATACAAGGCTATTGGTTGCCCTCGATCGCAGCCGCAACCGAACTGGGCAAGAATAGTCCTGGGCAGGCGATCACAGCGCTGGAAGCGGCCACGGCCTATGAACTCGGAACTCAGCGGCCGTTTAACTTCGGACCGATGTACCCCGTCTATTTGCGCGGGCTGGCGTTCCTCCAGGCGGGACAGGCACGGGCCGCGGCAGCAGAATTCCAGAAAATAATTGACCATCCGGGGATTGCCGGCAACTTTGTATTGGCTCCCCTGGCCCATTTGCAGTTGGGCCGCGCTCTGGCGATGACGGGCGACAAAGCCGGTGCCCGCGAGGCGTATCAGGGTTTTCTCACTCTATGGAAGGATGCCGATCCTGACGTCCCTACCTACCAGCAAGCCAAAACTGAGTATGCCAAGGTACAGTGACTGGATTCGCGTCCTCTGATTGGTGTTTAGGCTTATGGGTCGCTTGGAACGATATTGTCGCGCTGCTCTCTTCTGTTTTCTGTGTCTATCCGCGGTTGCCCAACAGAATAGTCAGGTGAAGCCGCCGGAAGGCGCTGCATCGTCTCCCGGTGGCGCGGCGAACCGCCTCATCACGCTCGATGTTGTTGTAGCCGATCAGGCTGGCCACGCCGTCGCTGGTCTGCAACAGCAGGACTTCACGCTCCTGGACAACAAACTGGCGCAGAAAGTCATCGCTTTTCACGCCGCGCCAGGGACGCCCGCCAACGCTGACCCGCCAGTAGAAGTAATTTTGGTGGTCGATGAAGTCAACACCTCGTTTCAGCAGGTAGTGATCGTGCGGCAAGAGATAGAAAAGTATCTGAGCCAAAACGGCGGCCAGCTTGCGCTGCCGGTGGCGATACTCTTCTTTACTGACTCGGGAGCAGCCTCGACTACGCCTTCAAACGATGGCAAGGCCGTGCTCGCCGAACTCAAACAGCACAAACAGCCTCTACGCAATACCAACCGGGCTCAAGGGGGCCTCGGCGCCATCGAACGGATGAACTCATCACTTCGCATGCTCGGCCATCTCGCTGACTTTGAAGCGAAGCGGCCGGGACGAAAACTGGTGATCTGGATGAGTCCGGGATGGACGTTTCTCGCCAGTCCGTTGGTGCAGCTGAGTTCCAAGGACCAGCAGGCACTTTTCCGCACGGTAGTTGGTCTCTCCGACGCGCTGCAACGGGCGGGTATCACGCTTTACAACGTCAACCCTGCCGGCAGCGGAGGCAACGCCCTGAAGTCCTATTACAAGTCTTTCTTGAAAGGTGTCACCGCAGCCAAACAGGTGGAAGTCGGAAACCTCGGGTTGCAGGTCCTGGCTTCTCAAAGCGGTGGTCTGGTTCTGAATTCGAACAACGATTTGGCGGGCGAGATTACAACCTGTGTTAATGACGCCAACGCTTTTTACATCCTTACGTTTGAGGCTGCTGCGGGAGATGGGCCGAATGAGTATCATGCGCTGGAAGTTACCATCGACAAGCCCGGGCTGGAGGCACGAACCCGCTCCGGATATTACGCGCGGGTGGAACAGACGCACTAACTGGCCGCGCGCTGCGGGCGCGGTTTGGTACAATATTTCCACGAACGCCAGTGAGGACAACGCGTTCGCCGCAGACTTGAGCCACAATTTCTACTAAACTTTGTTCACTCGCCTGGACCGCGCTGTCATGCATCGGCTTCGGGCGGCACATCGCCCCACAAGCGAAACCATCGCCTTGCGCGGACGCAACGTTATAGGGAGCCTGTTCTGACGTCGCGATCTGGTCCTAGCTCATACAATCCGGCCTATCATCGATTCGCGGTAATCCTGGCGTGGTCCACGTTTCTGCTGATTGTCGCTGGCGCGCTCGTAACCAGCAACGATGCCGGCTTGTCGGTGCCCGATTGGCCAACCTCCTTCGGTTCGCTGTACAAGCTGCCGCCGATGGCGGGCGGCGTAAAGTGGGAGCACAGCCATCGCATGATCGCCGAGTTCATCGGATTGCTCATCATTGTGATGGCGGTTTGGACACAGCGCGTCGAGACCCGGAAGTGGATGCGCGTGCTGGGCTGGACGGCCTTGGGCGCGGTCATCGGCCAGGGAATCCTGGGCGGTCTCACCGTGCTGAATTTCCTGCCATGGTCTATCTCGACGGCGCACGCCACCCTGGGACAAATGATCTTCTGCATCGTCGTCGCCATGGCGCTGTTCACCAGTCGCTCGTGGCTACAGGATTACGAGCCTGTCGCCGAATCGGATTTATGGCCGAGCACGCCGGCGCTCACAGCGATTGCCGCGGCTTGCGTCTGGGTACAGTTGATCCTGGGCGCCGCCTTCCGCCACTCCGGCATCAAGATTTTGCCGCACCTGATCGGTGCAGGGGTTGTGACCGCCGTATTGTGCTGGACGGTGGCGCGCATTCTAGCTCGCTATGGCGCCATCGACCACCTGCGCAAGCCGGCGCAAGTTGTGCTGACCCTTCTGATGATCCAGCTTGGGCTCGGCTTCTGCGCCTACTTCACGCGCATGGTCTTTGGACATAACTCTATACAGCCGTGGCAGATCATGGTAGTGAGCACCGTGGCCCATGTTGCCTGCGGAGCCTTGGTGCTGGCGGCGAGTGTAGTATTGGCCATCGAGTCACGCCGCATGATTAATGCTCACTCTACGGAGTCGGCAGCGCGCACCGCGCATGGAAAGGCCGTCATCGCATGAGCACTGCCAGCCAGCCGTTGGCCATTCCGCGCGCGGGAATCGTCGCTCTGCTTCGCGACTACGCCACCCTGACCAAGGCGCGCGTTACCACTCTGATCGTGATGACGGCGTGGGCTGGCGCATATTTTGCTGCTGCCAAGTCGGGCGTGTCGTTGCTGTCATGGACGCTGTTGCACGCCCTGATCGGCATCGGTTTGGTCAGCGGCGGCACCGCGGCCATCAATGAAGTAGTGGAGCGCGACATCGACGCGCTGATGCGGCGCACCTCGCGGCGTCCGCTAGTGACCGGCAGCATGAGTCTGCTGCATGCCTCGGTTGTTGCTTTTGGCATGACCATCGGCGGCGTAATCTATTTGTGGGCCACTACGAACTGGCTTACCGCGGGGCTCGCGGCCCTCACGTCGATCACCTATCTTGGCGTCTACACGCCGATGAAGCGGGTCCATCCCATCTGCACGTTTCTGGGCGCATTTCCTGGTGCGATGCCTCCGGTGCTGGGCTGGACGGCGATCCGTGGCCGGCTCGACACCGAAGCCCTGGTGCTCTTCGCCATCGTTTTCTTCTGGCAGTTTCCGCATTTCCATTCCATCGCCTGGCTCTATCGCGAAGACTATGAGAACGCCCGCATTCGCATGTTGCCGGTGGTCGAAAGCGATGGCCGCTCCACCGCATTTGCCATCGTGATGTACGCGCTGGCTCTGGTTCCCGTCTCGCTCGCTCCCACGCTGATGCGCATGTCCGGATGGACGTACTTTGCCGGTGCGCTGCTGCTTGGCCTCGGCATGTTGTGGTTCAGCCTGCGCATGTGGACGATGAAGCTAAAGCCGGCTGCTCCTGAATCCAAGCTGCGCGCGCGTCACGTGCTGCAAGCTTCCGTGATCTACCTGCCGCTGCTGTTCGCGCTGATGATGATCAATCGGGCGTAAGAAGCCGTCAGCTATCAGCTTTCAGCCGTCAGTAAAATCGCAATTCGTTTTCGCCCTTTCGTTTCTCGTAAGATCCTCCAATAGGATGTGTCATCCTGAGCGCAGGTGCGCCGCCTTGCGCGCCGGAGCGAAGAGCCTGCCCGAGCGGAGCCGAGGGGACCCCTACCGCTTGCACCAAGAGACGCGGTGCCCCGTCTAGCCGTGCTTCGGCAGGCGGAGACCGTGATTCTCCAGTTCCGAGGTCAGTGCCGACGATGCCCCGCGTTCGACCTGCCTCCCCAGGCCATATAGAATCATCTGTGGCCCTCATGACCGTTTCTAACACCCTCCATCAGCCGGCCGTAGAAAGTTCGGATGTCGCCGAGGCTGCCGTCATTCAATTGCAGGGGCTGCGTCATCAGTACGGCGATCGCGTTGCATTGGCGGGCGTATCGTTTGATGTGCGGCCGGCGGAAATCTTCGGGCTGCTTGGCCCCAACGGCAGCGGCAAGACCACTACTTTCCGCATTCTTTCGACACTGATGCTGCCCTCCGGCGGCCGCGCGCTGATCATGGGACACGATGTCGCGCGCGAGCCTGCGCTGGTGCGGCGCAACATCGGCGTAGTTTTTCAGGCACAGAGCATCGACATCAAGCTCTCGGCGGAAGAGAACCTGATGCTGATCGGCCACATCTACGGACTGCGCGGCGCCACGCTGAAGAAGCGCGTCAGTGAGATGCTCAACCGCGTTGGGCTGGCCGATCGCGCCAAGGAAAAGGCCGAGACATTTTCCGGCGGCATGCAGCGGCGGCTGGAGCTGGCGAAGGGACTGCTACATCATCCGTCAGTGCTGCTGCTGGACGAACCGACCACCGGGCTCGATCCCGGTGCGCGCCGCGATTTGTGGCAGTATCTCCAGATTTTGCGAGATGAAGAGCGCGTGACTGTCCTGGTCACGACGCACCTGATGGAAGAAGCCGAGCGCTGCGATCGGCTTGCAATTTATGCCAACGGCAGCGTGGTTGGGCTGGGCACGCCGGCAGAGTTGAAGAGCGAGATCGGCGGCGACGTGATTATGCTGGAATCGCACGACCCGGACTTCGTTGGCGCAACGAATTGAACAGCGCTTCGGGCTGCATCCGACAGTGCTGGATCATCGGGTGCGCCTGGAGATCGAAAGCGGACACCGCTTCGTGACCGACGTGGTCGAGGCCTTTCCCGGCGAGATCGAAGGCGTTTCGGTGCATAAGCCCAGCTTGGAAGATGTTTTCATTCGCCGGACGGGACACCGCTTCTGGACCGAAGAGAGCGATGCGAAACGAAGGAATGATTCACCACGGAGGCACGGAGTTTGTGAACCACAGAGACACTGAGACCGACAGGAGCAGCTGGGAAGACGTCGCAGGAATCGAAGCGGAAACAAGAGGTAATCACGTATTTCGCTGTGTCTGTGTGTCTCTGTGGTAAACAAATATGGCAACTCAAGTACAAACTTTTCCCGCAACCTTGACTCCCGCTCGCGCGGGCACGCTGCTGCCGTCGCTGTCGCTGTGGTGGCGTGAGGTCGTACGTTTCTACAGGCAGCGCGCGCGCGTAGTCGGCGTCATCGCGTCGCCGCTGCTCTTCTGGATCGTGATCGGCTCCGGCTTTGGCACGTCGTTTCGCTCGAGCGGCGCCGGCGGCCAGCATTACCTGGCATTCTTCTTTCCTGGCGCGCTCATCATGATCGTTCTATTTACCGCCATCTTCACCATGATGTCGGTGATCGAAGATCGCAACAAGGGCTTCCTGCTTTCCGTGCTGGTGGCGCCGGTCAGTCGCTCGGTCATCGTGCTGGGCAAAGTTCTGGGCGGAGCGACGCTGGCGACCTTGCAAGGCCTCATCTTTCTGGTCTTCGCACCCTTCGTGGGCGTGCATTTCACGCTCGCCAGCTTTGGGTTGACGGTGCTGACTATCTTCCTCGTCTCGTTCTCGCTGACCGGGCTGGGCTTCATCATTGCGTGGCCTATGGATTCGACCCAGGCCTTTCATGCCATCATCAACCTGTTTCTGATTCCGCTGTGGCTGTTGTCGGGATCGCTGTTTCCGCTCTCCGGCGCGTCGTTGTGGATTCGCCTGCTAATGCGCATCAATCCCCTGACCTATGGAACCGAGGCGCTGCGGTCTTTGCTGTTCCCGGGCGCGTCTTCAACGGACCTGTCGCTGGGCGGGAACTTTATGGTGCTGGCGCTATTCTCGCTGGTAATGTTCGCCTTGTCGTTTCTGGTCGCCAACCGTCGCTCCACCAAACCCGCGGCATGATGCAATTGAGCTCCCACATTCTTTCCGGCCCTCGACGCGGTACTGAATGGCTCCAGCGCGGTGCTGATCGGGTCGGGCCTGTATTGCATCAAGCGCGGTCGCGAGCAGGCGCACAAACGCCTGATGCTGACCGCTTTCGCCACCTCGACACTGTTCCTGATTTCCTACCTGTACTACCATCTGGTGCTGCGCGCCGGGGTGACGCACTTTGCGGGACAGGGCTTTTCCCGGCCGCTATACTTCACCATCCTGATTTCGCACACCATCCTGGCCGTTGTCGTTGTGCCTTTTGTCCTTATCACGCTGGCCCGCGCGCTGAAAGGGAAGTTCGCGCGGCACAAGGCGATCGCGCCTTACACCTTCGCCATCTGGATGTACGTCTCCGTGACCGGCGTGGTCATTTACCTGATGCTGTATAAGATATTCGCCGCGTAGCGAGGCCGGAGATCATCGCAGTCGCATTTGTTTTTGCATTCTTCTGCGGCTCGGCGATAATCAGCTGTGACTGAAATCAAGGCAGAACCGTTCGATGATGTTGCGCCCGGCGCAGCGCCGGTCCATGGCTTTCTTCATCGCGCGCAAGGCGCCGGCTTCCTGGTGCTTACCCACGGCGCGGGAGGAAACTGCAAAGCTCCTCTGCTGGCGGCGCTGGCTGATTCGTTTGTGGCGGCCGGCCTGACTACGCTGCGTTGCGATCTCCCATTCCGGCAGAGACGTCCAACGGGGCCACCATCTCCTTCTGACGCCAAGCACGATCAGGATGGATTGCGCCGTGCCGTGACTCTCATGCGAGAGATGTTCCCCGGGCCAGCGTTTCTGGGCGGCTCCTCGTATGGCGGACGACAAGCCAGCCTGTTGGTTGCGACTGAGCCGGCGCTCGTGGAAGGATTGCTTCTTTTGTCCTATCCGCTACATCCTCCGGGGCGTCCGGCCCAATTACGCACTGCACATTTGCCTGGCCTGCGGACTCCCACTCTGCTGGTCAGCGGAACTCGGGACGCATTCGGATCAATCGACGAACTGGAGACCGCGATCAAACTGATTCCGGCATCGGCGAAGCTGGTTGCGATTGAGGGAGCGGGACACGGTTTGTTGCAGAAAGCGAATCGTGAGGAATTGCCGGGAACCGTGGTCCAGGAGTTTCGATCCTTCTTCCACTTGCGTTAAAGCGGCGCAGCCCATCTGGCGGGGCCGGCGGTGCAACCGCTCCCGAACGGCGCAGCCGAGAGTTTTGCTTTTTCTTTACAAAACGGTGACAACTGCCGAATCGTTTTGTCGCAGCATACAACGCGAGCAAGCCATCCTAAGGCCTGAAGGAGAACGGGGCATGAGAGAAAACATTGGCAAATGCACAATCAGCAACGTTGGCGTAGCTGTTGTGCTTACATTCGTGCTGGCCATCATCGCCGGCCCAGCGGCGCAGGCTCAGACATTCAACGTCATTTACAGCTACGCCGGAAGTGGCACTTCGGCACATGCCATCGGCGGTGTGACGGTTGATCGCCGCGGCAACCTTTACGGGACCACCGCATGGGGCGGGTCCGGCACACCTGGGACGGTATACGAAATGCGGCACACCGGTTCGGGCTTCGTTTATAGCGAGCTCCACGCCTTTGGTGGCGGCGCGAACGGAGATTTTCCCTGGGACGCTCCAACCATCGGCCCCAACGGCAGCCTCTACGCGACGATGAACGTTGGAGGAGCCGACGGTGAAGGGACGGTTGTCAACCTACAACCCCCAAGCGTCGCTTGCCGCTCCGTTTCCTGTCCGTGGAACGAAACTGACCTTTACAATTTCACGCGTCAGAGTGACGGAGGCAATCCGCAGTCTGGGATCATCTTCGACGCGCATGGAAACATCTATGGCACCAATGTAAACGGCGGCAGTGGTTACGGGGTCGTTTACGAGATGACGCCTTCCGGTGACGGCTGGACCTATCAGGTGCTGTACACGTTCACCGGCGGACGGGATGGCGCGAATCCTGCCTCTTTGTTGCTGTTCGACTCAGCCGGCAACCTTTACGGCACGGCGATGTCGGGAGGATTACCGGGATGCACCGGTTTCGGCTGCGGCACCGTCTACAAGCTATCGCCTTCCGGATCAGGCTGGACTGAGACCACTCTTTACAGCTTTACCAACGGCGCGGATGGCGCCGAGCCTTCCGCCGGTCTAGTTGCCGACAGCGCCGGCAATCTGTACGGAGCTACGCCCGGCAGCGATGGCAATGGCGGGACAGTGTTCGAACTTAGTCCTTCGGGCGAAAACTGGGTATTCAACCTTATCTATGACCTCAGCGGCCCCGGCCCCGGGCCATCACAAAATCTTGTCCGCGACGCGGCCGGTAATCTCTATGGCGTGACTTGGGGTGACGGTGCCTACAATCAAGGGAATGTCTTCAAGCTGGCACCAACCAGCAATGGCTGGACGTACACCAGCCTCCACGACTTCAGCAATGGCAGCGACGGCTCGAATGCATTAGGTGGCCTGACGATGGACAGCAGTGGGGTTCTGTACGGCACCACCTACGACGGCGGGAGTGCTGAGTGCGCTTGCGGAGTCGTCTTCGAGATCACGCCGTAGAACGGCGTCCAGCGGCCAGTTGTCGGTGATCAGTGGTCGGTGAATTCAGAACATGGATGCGAGTGCCCCACCCAAGCTCTAGTTGCCTGGGTGGGGCTATTGTTCTAGATCACAGAAAGCTGACGTTCCCGCCGATCTTCAGGCTTGCGCTGTCAGTCCCGCATTCCCGATCCAGCGCTGTCGGCGGTTTGGGAGCTGCTTTCGGAAGGATGTCGAGATAGATGACGGCATAGCGGAACGCCAGCACTCCAGCCGCGATCACCAGCACACTCGACGCCAGCTCACTCCACTTGGGCACGTAATGCGTGCCCATCGCAGTTTGCAGCGCGTTGATCGACACATTGAGCCGGTCGACCATAAATCCCGCCACCACGAAGGCACATGCCCAGTACAGCCGCTCCGGGTTGTTGCGCACGCTCTCAAAGCTGAGCAGCGTGATCGGTATCGCCAGGAACAACAGCACCTCCAGCCAGAAGTATCCGGCTTCGTTGGTGAACTGGAAGGCATAGCCGAGCGCCTGGTTCGAAACGAGGTCGAGCACTTTGAAGAAGGCGAAGACGATCAGCAGCAACTGGATCATGCGGCCACAGTCGCTAAGGATGCTGAAGTCGACGCGCACATTCAGCGAGCGCATGCAGAGGTAGATCGCCATCACTGTCAGCGCCAGCCCGGCCGGAATCGCCGACAGGTAGAACATGGCATGCATGTAAGGCGAGTACCACAGGGGATGCAGCTTGCCGCGGGTGATCAGGAACAGCCCGCCGAGAAACGACTGATGCATCGAGGACAGCAGCACGCCAGCCAGCACTACGCCGATGAGGATCTTGTGGTGATAATGCAGCACGGTCTCGCGAAAGCCCTTCCACGGCAGCTTCTCGATGACTGCCGGGGCAAACTCAAAGGTCAGCACGGTGGTGTAGGTCATGATGCAGACGCACACATCGAACAGGACCGAGCGGTGGTTCCACATCACGATGGGATGCCAGAAGCGCCACGGCAAGCCGATCTCGTAGAGATATCCAACGCAGACCGTCAAGTATCCGAGGAACGAGATGAGGATCGAGGCGCGGAGGATCGGCCGGTAACGCTCCATGCCCAGCAGATAGACCGCGGCGCTGATGCCGAAGCCGGCGGCCGACAATCCCACGCCGCAAAGCGTTCCCAGGCCTACCCATAGGCCCCATGGCATTTGGTCGCTAAGATTGGTGCTAGCCCTGAATCCTTGGAAGAACCGGATATAAGTCGCATAAAGGCCGGTAACAAATATGATGGCTACTATGGTGCGCCACAAAGTGATTTCTGATTTGATTCGCGCGAGCATGGCTAGCTCCTTTCGCTCTTGATCTTGTTGACGGCGGAGTTTCTCTTCGGCTTCAGCCAGCGCAACTTCGCGCCGCCGTTGCGTAACCCAGTACAGCGCGGAAAGAATGGTGCCGCCCATGATGACGACTTTGGGCGAATCGCCCAGCGCGCTGCTGGTAAGAGTCGGCATGGGCTGGTTGCCGGTCGGGGCAGGTTTGAATCCCAGCTTCTCGAAGGGCACGTCGGAGACAAACAGCACGCTGCCGCCGCCGAGTTCTTCCACGCCATAAATGTGCGGTACATAGGACGAATCGCTGCGAATGCGGCTCCAGGCTTCGTTGATCAGAGCGTCGCGATTGCCGAAGATCGTCGCCTGCACCGGGCAAGCTTCGGCGCACGCCGTCGATTTGCCGGCCTTGATGCGGTCGACGCACATATCGCACTTCTTCACGAACGGCGCCAGCTTGGTCCACTGATAGCGTGGCACCTGATACGGGCACGCCAGCATGCAATAGCGGCAGCCAATGCACTTGTCGGCGTTGTAGACCACGGGGCCCAGCCGGGTCTTGCTGATGGCTTCCACCGGACAGGCCGAAGCGCAGGCCGGATCTTCGCAGTGCATACAAAGCTTGCGAACAAACTTGTCGCCGCGCGCTTCGACTACCGTAAAAGCGGTATCGGAGAGAATTGGTTCGGGGTCGGTGCCGAAGCCGTGGAGCTGTTTGCAGGCGGTCTCGCAGCTCAGGCAACCGATGCAGCGCTTGATGTCGATGAGTAATCCTTTTTCTTGTGCCATAACGTCCTCCGGTCTCCTTTGCCGGGCTGCTCTAGGTCAGAAAGAATTCAGTCACCAGTTTCTGCTGCACACCGGCGTCAACCTGGAAGAGCAGGCCCTTGACCGGCAGGCCACCGTCTTGCGCCAGCGCAGGAGTGAGTTGCTGCACCATGGCAGCTACCCGCGCCAGGCTGTTCTGCATCCATGGCATCACGATCGCGCCTTGCAGAAGGTTCTTGATGTTGGTCGCCATCTCAGGAGCTTTGATCTCGCACAGCCAGCCATTTCGGTAAGGATCATCGATGGCGAGGTTCGGGTTCTTCAGGACTTCATGGTTCACGGAAACCAGCACGCCCTCGACAGGGCAGAGCAGATCGACGCTGCGGCCGTCACGGGTGATAGTGACACAGCGGCTGTCCCTGACGCACCCAGCGATTCAGGTCGGCCATTTCGATGGAATCGATTTTGCCCAGCAAGTTGCCGGCAAAGGCATCGATACCGACGCGGGCGTTTTGCCGGCCTTCATCCACCACCCAAGTGTGGCCGGGATGGAAGCAATAATCCTCTGGAACTTCAAACCCGCCTTGCTTCAACATCACCGGGGTGGCGAGCCGCTTGGCGGGAGCGACTTGCAGGCCGTTCGCCGCGCTTTCAGGGCGGCGAAAGTACATTACGGTAAGAATCAATAAGAACGTCAGCAGGACAAATAAGATTGACATAAGGCCTCCTTGCCTGCTCCGCTCGAGGTCCGAAAGAAAGATCGTGGCGCGGAGTGGAGCGCGAACTGGCGATGATCGCGTAGTTCGAACGGTGTTGCTGAGTACGTCGCCATGGCATCGCGCTCCACATTTACATGTGCACGTGGAGGGCAATCGTCTTCCCGAATAAAGGCTGTGGTTCTAAAGGAGATAGAGAAGTAGTGCCAATTGCGGAGGCCTGAACTACTGCGTTTTGCAGGGTTACCGTCGCACTTTGCAGTAGCGCGGGAACCGCTATACCAACTCGTGCGTCTTCTTTAGCCTTCGCAGCAGGGAGGTGGGATGGATGCCGAGGATTCTGGCGGCGTGCGTCTTGTTCTGGCCGGTGGCGTTCAACACGTCGTGAATGTAGCGGTCTTCCAGCTCGCGCAGGCTTACGAATTGATCGCCGGTGGGCGAGAGGTCGAATGAATTCGACATTTCCTCGTGTTCGGGCTCTTCGTGATAGTCGCGAACTTCTTCAGGCAAGCCTTCTTCGTCGATTTCATCTTCCTTTGACAGAATCATGGTGCGCTCGATGACGTTGCGCAATTCGCGAATGTTTCCCGGCCAGGGATATCTCTGTAGCAACTCGGCAGCGGCCGGCGTGAAGCCGACAAAGCTCTTCTTCAGCTCCTTGTTGAAGAACTGCATGATGTCGAGCGCCAGCGGCAGAATGTCTTCACGCCGTTCGCGCAGCGGCGGGATAAACAACGGCAGAACATTCAAGCGATAATACAAATCCTCGCGGAACTCGCCTTGGGCGACCGCTTCCTTCAGGACCTTGTTGGTCGCAACAATGATCCGCACATCGACCTGAATCGGCTTGGTACCGCCCAGGCGAAGGAAGTTGCGCTCCTCAAGCATGCGTAATAGTTTGGCTTGCAGGCTGGCCGAGGTGTTGCCAATCTCGTCGAGAAAAAGTGTTCCGGTGGAAGCCTTTTCGATGAGCCCTTCCTTGCGGCGGCGCGCGTCGGTAAAAGCGCCCGGCTCATAGCCAAACAGTTCGCTTTCCAGCAGGGTGTCGGGAAGCGCCGCGCAGTTCAGCCCAATCATCGGCGCCTGCGCGCGCGGGCTGTTGTAGTGGATCGCTTTCGCCAGCACTTCCTTACCTGTACCGCTCTCGCCCTGAATGAGGACCGTGGTGTGGTCGCTGTCGGCAGCGCGGCGAGCCATCTCCAGCACTTCACGCATAGCCGGGCTCTGGGTGACCAGGCGGCCGAAATCGTAACGGCCCTTGGCCGTTTCCACCGTGTCATGGACCCGAACACGCAAAGCCAGCATCTCTTCCGCGCGCTGAATGGTGTTGACCATGTCGGCGAGATGAAATGGCTTGATCAGGTAGTCATAAGCGCCCAGCTTCATGGCTTCCACGGCGCGGTCCACCATGTGATAGGCACTCATCATCACCACGATCATCGCGGGCGAAAGTCTTTTCGCCTGGCGCAGCACTTCGATTCCATTAATTCCCGGCAGGACGACGTCGAGCAGCGCGAGATCGGGCTTCTCTTCGGCAACGATCTTTAGCGCTTCTTCCCCGCTGGTAGCCGACAGCACTTCGTAGCCTTCGGTGGTGAGGGCGCGCCCGATGGTGCGCAATGTCAGCGCCTCATCATCGACAATCAGGATGGAATGCGGACATGGCTAAACAATGACCTCCTCGCTCTGCGGCATCATCTTGCCCACCTGACGAATGGGCAGGGTGACCCGCACGGTGGTGCCATAGCCGGGAATGCTCTCCAACTGAATGTCGCCGCCATGGCTGCGCACGTAACTTTGCGTGATGCTGAGTCCCAATCCTGTTCCGCGGCCGCGCTTGGTGGTGAAGAACGGCTCAAAGACATGGGGCAGAATGTCGGAGGGAATGCCGCTGCCGGTGTCGCACACGCGCAGCTCGATCAGCTCGGAGAATTTCACCTGGTCGGCAAGAATCGTGATCCGGCCGCCAGGCGCGGTAGCCTGGGCCGCGTTCAGCAGCAGGTTCATCAGAATTTGGGAGAGCTGGTTGGCATCGGCGGTGATGCTGGGCAAGTCCGCGGGAACGCAGTTCTGCAGCTCGATTTGCCGGAACATGGGCTGATGGCCGACGAACTTCATGGTTTCCTCGGCCAGTCGCCACAGGTGCACCTTGCTGAGGGTGAGCGGTCCGGGACGGGCATAGTCCAGCAAACCGCGCACCGCCGAGGAGATACGCTTGGCTCCTTCAATACACTGCTCGATCTCTTCGCGACGCTCCTGGTTAGCGTCGCGCCATTCCAGCTCCAGGTGCGACAGAATGCCGAGCAGCGGATTGTTGATTTCGTGGGCAGCGCCCAGGGCAAGCTGCGCCAGCGAGGCGTACTTCTCGTAGTCCGACAATTGCGACTCGAACTGCATCTTTTCTTTCGCCAGCTCGCGCTCTTCTTCCAGCCGCCGCACCAACTCCTGCTGCGCCACGTTGCGCTCGTACTCGCGATGATCGACCAGCTCGTTGAGCCGTAGCCAACTCGCGGTCCGTGGCCTTGATCCGGGTCCGCGAAAACACCACGGCGACGATCGCCAGCACCAGGCCAACAGCGCAGCCCCCCAGAAATCCTTCGTTATTAGGACTGGCGGGAATCGGCCGCGCGGCAGCTGGCGCTCAGCAGGAGCGCCCCGATGCCAGGGAACAGGACAAGTAGCGACAACGGGCTTCTCGCGCCACGGCGCGCCGTTCCGCTGCGATCTTTCAGGAAGGTTGAGAGGAACATTTACCTCTCCCTTATGACCTTCGCGCAGTATGGACAAAGGGGCAGTGATGGAAGTCACGTGGAGAGGTGACGGGTGACTGGGTTGGCTAATTTACCGTCAGAGGCACGATCACGCTACCGATCTTGCCACTCTGATTGTCGCGAACCACAAAGCGCACCTGGTAATCTCCCGGCGCCAGGTCGAGGAAATTTCGGTACACGATGCCATCTGCCTTCAGCTTGGCCAGGGTCTCCGGTACGATCGCGCCTTTCATGGTTTGCGACAGGGTACTCGCGTTCACGCCTTTGCTGGTAGCTTGAGCGACGATTTCTACATCGATGCGATTCTTGTCGGCCTCATCGATCAGACCGGCAGCTGGGACCTGTAAGACGAAGCCGATTTTTTTCTTGCTCCCGTCCGCCTGAACACCCTGCCATTGCTCGGTTATCGGAATGCCAGTGCTTTCAAAGGGAGAGATCAGGGCAAATTCGACATCGGCTTTGTGTGTGCGTTCGGGGTTGACCGCGACCTCGGTGACCAGGTATCCGGCGCGTGCCCGCACTTCAGCATCTTTGCGCGCGACGACGACTTGCAGCTTCCGCCAGCCGGGCTTGTTGTCGTGGTGGTCGAGGTAGTAGCTAAGCAGGTAATACGAAGAAGAGTCCTGCACGGCGCGACCGAAAGCGCCGGCAAGATCGTTGGTGTTGTAATAGGCGATACCGCCCGTCATCTCAGCGAAATTCTTCAGGCTATTTAAGGAAGCCTGGCGCAATGCGTCTGGAGCCTGCGGGCTAAGCATCGAGCCTTCGGTGTCTGCCGAATACTTCGGATCCGTCGTCAGACCGCGCGCATCCAGCGGATAAACCGAGATTTGCGCATCGTTCAGAGATTTCAAGGTCCGTTCGTAGAGCGCCCGCGTGTTCGCGTCTCCAGGCACGGCGGCGAAGGAATCAAGGGTAAAAGGGAAGCTGCCCGTCACCCATACCAGCGACTTTCGTCCCGGAACGCCCGATAGGGACCAGGCCAGCGACAGGAAAGCCCGCAGCGTGGTTTCGATCGCGCGAGCCTGGGTGTCGGCGGCGTTGATGGCATCTTGTTGCAGAATGAAGCCGCGGATCTTGGCTTCGGGAGAATCGCCGGGCCTGATTCCGCCCAGGACACTGCTGGGCTGGGAACCGACCGAGGCGGCAGCTTGGGCGTCGCCGCTGAAGCGCTCCATCTCCGACACCTTGCCGCTGGCTTTCTTCAGGATGGCGATGAGCTGAGCCGGGTCAGCGTCGAGGCCACTCAATTCCGTCAGCCCCTTGCGGTCAATCACCATCAGTCCCAGGGGCTGAGTTGCGTCGAGATGATTGGCCAGGTACTTGATCAGCTGCCCGCGGGCGTATGCCTGGCTGAGGAACGGGGTATTTACTTCGTCAAGCACGATGACCGTGAGCGAACGAGGCTGACTCTCATCCGGAGTTACATTGGTGAAGGTACCAGCCGGGCTGGTGGAGGGGGCCAGGACGCTGGTAGAGGGAACAATCTCCTGAAAGCCGTCGATGGTCTGCGGTTTACCGTTTTCCAGAATCCTGAAGTCGGCCTTGGTTAGTCCTTGAATATGTTTGCCGGCTGCGTCCGTAACCACCACCGGTACCTGGACCAGGGTGGTGTGCGCCTTGAACTGAATCAGCTTGCCCTGATCGCCGGAACCAACGCGCTCGGCGTCAGCCGGGCTGTTGCTAGGCTGTAGACCGGTGGCTCCCGAATTTGAGCTATCTCCCCAGGGGTCGGAATGGATCGGCATCTGGGCGACGGCGCAGGTTGAAACGGCCAGCAGCAAGAGTGTCCGCGGAATCCATTTGATGTATGTACGATAGGTCATAGGATTACTGGCCGACGTCTGCGGCACGTCACCCCCGGACGGGAAAGTGCTAATCGTCGTTCTATCGTAAACCCATGCCCAGGCTGCGTGTGCCGATTCATACCTGTAGCACGCGGTCTGTCACAAAAATATGATCTTTTGCGCCAATTTGGTAGCGGGCGGCTATGAAAGCCATTTTATAAAGCGGGGCTGGCTTGATTGACGGCTGGTGAGATTTTGGGGTGGGTGGAGGGATTCGGAATGTTTCGGCATACTGATTGTAAAGAAGTTATTGAGAAATAAGACAGGCTAAAACATCAGGAATCGCAGAAATGGGCGAAAGTGTGTACACGGCGTGTACGTGGAGTTTCACCAGCTCTTCGCGTTCCTCTCGGAGACGACAATGGATTAGTTGCGCTATGGCGATTTATCGCCAGTCGTGCACGGCTAGACAAGGACCAGCCTCACGGCACGATCTCGTAGGCGACACCCCCACCATATAAGCCGCCGTTCCCCACTGTGCCATAAAGATTACCGGCTCCATCGATCACCAGCGGGCTGTCTGGATTGAACCCGTCCAAACTACCCGCGAAGAAGTGCAGGATGCTCTCAGTCCACCGACCACCGCCAGACGGGGTCAGCTTAAACACCGTGCCGCAGCCGTACCGAGAATAAGGGGCGCAGGAAGTGGTGGAACTGCCGTTACCGCTGTCACCTCCGCCGGCAGTCGTGCCATAAAGATTGCCGGCTTGATCGAAGGTGACGTGCGTGGTGGGGATCGCTCCGTCGTAGCGTCCGCCGCGAAATGCATAAAGCGTAGTCTTGGTCCAAGTACCGTTTGAGTTAGGCGTGAGTTGAAAGACCGTGCCGCACCCGAGGGAACAAAACTCCGTCCCGTAGAATCCGCCGACCTGGGTTATGCCGTAGAGACTGCCATCGGGACCAAAGGTCACGCCCCAGGGTGCATTTCCATCGGGGCCGCCAGCAAAGTTGTACAGCACTGTTTGCTGCCAGGTGTTTCCCGACCTCGTTAGTTTGTAGACAAGACCCGAATCGTGTGCGCCGCCGCCGAGGGTCGTTCCATAGAGATTGCCGTTGGCGTCGAACGTGATTGCGCCGTACGGACCGAGGCCGTTGTTACCGTCGAAGGTCAGCACCAGCGATTCCTGCCACCCGGACAACCGATTCAGACTGAAGACGGTGCCTTCCCGGTTGACGCCTCCAAATCTCGTTGTACCGAAAATGTTGCCGGCTGCGTCGAAGGTCAATTCCCCGGGGTTATCGCCGTTTCCCCCGCCGGGGGGAAACTGGTAAAGCACCGACTCCGTCCAGGTGCCGTTGGAACCTGGCGTGAGTTGGTAAACCACATCAGGGTAACGGGCCTGCCCTGAGGCGGAACCGTAGAGGTTGCCCTGAGAGTCGAGGAGTAAGGAAGAAGAAGGATACGTACCGCCGCTATCGCTGAAGGCGTGAATCACTGTTTCCGTCCAGGTGCCGTCAGAATTCGGTTTCAGTTGGTACGCGGTGCCGTATCCATCGCCCCCATAGGGAGTCACCCCATAAAGATTGCCCTGCCCATCGAATATCAGGCCGTATTGCGAGTATGCCTCTTCGCCGAAAGCATGCAACACCTTAAATGTCTGCCCCCAGGCGCTCGAGCCAATCAAGGCAGTTGCGAGGATTGTTAGTAGCATGCCGCGAACGGCCGTGTATTTCTCGTTCGACATTGGGGTCCTCCAATAGAAGCAAGGCAGACCTAAGCCTCGCCTGAGCTAATTCGTGGGACCGGTGAGCGAAATGGCAGCAATCTTAACACGCGTTTGAGCTTTCATTGATGATGCTTGGTTGGCATTATCAGGCCATTACACAAGTTACCCGGAACGGTATCCGCCAACAAGCGTTATTGTGTAGGAGATATTTACGCCAATCAATTCGGGGGCCACTTATCGAGCGTTTCCACCACCCACACAAAAGCGAGTGGAAACCAACGTCGGCAGCTTTCGAGGGTACGTCTCGGGTACACAAAGACAATTTGACCATCTGCAAATCGCAGAAGACGAACAAGATAGGTTTGGGGTGGGTGGAGGGATTCGAACCCTCGACAGCCGGAGCCACAGTCCGGAGTTCTACCACTGAACTACACCCACCGCAGCTATCCAAAAATTATAGCATTCGGAGGGAAAGGACGATTTTCCAGATGCCGACGGTGCCTTCGTTTTGCTGACCGCGTCTGGTGTACCCTTTCAGATTAAGCTTCTTATCGATGAGGAGACCGAGCATTGTGTTCTCTATTCGCCGTGTTTTGCTGGGCTTCGCGTTAGTGGTCGGCTGCGCCGGGTTTTCTTTTGGCTCAATTTCCAGTGCCCACGCAGCATGTTACGGAGGACCCAGAGCCCGCACAAATCCATGAGCTGGTCTCGAAATATTGCCGGCTGGATTACGAAGGCGCCCGACTGGAGGCGCAGACCTGGGCTAAGTTCGAACCGATCGTCTGGTGGAAGTCTAATCCCAGCTATACGCGGATTGACGTTGTGGCCCGCTACAGCGTCGATCATGCCGCCGGAGGCCAGCAAAGGGCAAGTACGTTGTAACCGTGCACTACCGTTTGCTGGGTACTTACGACCTGGCGACGGGCTACGTGCGCGAGCCCAGGTCAGCAACCAGGACGTCGACTTCCTGGTCAGTTCGGAGAACTTGGAGTGGCGTATTGCCGACGCCGAGAACACATCGCCTCACCTCTCGCGGGCTGCCATGCTGAAGTGGTTGAACGAACAGATTAGCACGGCGCAGGACAAGCAGCGAAGATCCGCTATCAGGACGCCCTGAAGCAATTGCAGGCGCAATCGGCGTCACCCTTCGCGAAGTAATCTGGACGCTATTACTGCGGTGCGCCGACTGGCGGTGCCGGCAATTCCCTGGGCCGCAGTCGCCGGCGCCTTCACCGCAAAGAAATCGTGGTCGTAAAGATTGCGATACATGCATGCCCGCAAGCTCGGCCGCTTTTGGCCCAAAGGTCGGCCGCCCGCCTTCCAGGAAGACGACGGTCACGATTCGTCCGTGTTGAGTATTGGCGAACGAGCCAAACCAGCCGAAGCGAGTGCCGTCCTTGGAGCAGGTTCCGGTCTTGCCGAGGATCGGCTCTTCAATGAAGTTGGTGCGCAAAAGGCGCGCGGTGCCATATTCCACCGCGCCCGACATGCCTTCGGAGATCTCAGGGATCAGCGGACCGATATCCAACTTGCGCTTCGCTTTAGGAGTGAAGTTCGCGACTTCTTCAGGCGTCGTCGGATGCTGCAGATAGTAGAGGGTGCCGCCGTTGGCGATTGCGCCCATCAGCGCCGCCAGTTGCAACGGCGTCAGCGAGATGCTTTCCCCAAAGGAGCACATCTTGCCGACTCCGCCGAGTTTTTCATCAAGCTCGGTCGAAGGGAAGGTCCCAAGATGTTCGTTGGGGATATTCCATCCCGCCAGTTCGCCTAGTCCGAACTGGTGCGCGTAGTAGCTGACCTTGTCGAATCCCAGCTTGCGGCCCACCGCCTCGAAGTAGGCGTTGTTGGATTTCGCCAGCGCGGTGGTCAGGTCTACTTTCCAATACTTGCCCAGCGGCACCTGCGTATCTTTGGTGATGACGTTCTCGCTGAGGGCTGCCAGCGCCACCGCGACCTTGATGGTGGAGCAGGGTTGCGCGCCGGCGGAGAGCGCCAGCTTCTGATTCACCATCGCCAGAATGCGGCCACTGTCCGGATCCATCGCGACAATGGTGCCGTTCATGTTGCCCAAAGCTTCCACCGCGGCGGCGCGGACGACGGGATCTTCACCGGCGGTGATGTCGCCTTCCACCTGGTCGTTGGCAAACGAGCTGGCGTAGAAGCGCTCACCGTAATAATGGTGCTTGGCAACCACTACGTGGCTGGCGCGGTTGAGACGAGCGGTCTGCGCGCTGCTATGCCGCATGCGCGCCATTTTCTTCTGCGCCGCGGCCGACTCGGTAACATGGTGGGAAGACTTGCTATGGGACTTGTGGGTAGCCGGGGGATGAGTGGCGATGGTGGCGGCTGAAGCTGCCGAAGCAAGCGAACAGCGCCAATAACATCACGGCTGCAAAGGGGGAGCGCTTTAGCATGGCAAACCTTGAAATTCCCTCAAATGAAATAGACGTGCTTGCCGAAGCCGCTTGCTGCTCCGGTTCTCCGCTCTCTTCTTTCCGGCTTGAAAACCAGGCATCATACTAGGAAGTTTCTCTCCCGAATTCAACTCGAAACTGCCCCGCATCACGACGATCTTTGGCTACCAGAAAGCCGATGCCCGGACTCTCCCAGCGGAGTGGCGCGGGCAGCGATCCTGCTTCCAGCAAGCAGGCAGCTCACACCTTCCGCAGCAACTCTCTATTTAATTACCACACTTGGGCGGCAATAAGGCCGTAGCAAACGTGGTTCCGCGCCATTTCTGACCAGGTTTCGGGTTCGAACTGGCCGTGCGGCCCAATTTGGGTGACTGGCCGAATCCCGCGCATCACCATGTTGCCTGGCCGCGTGTTGGATTCCGCACCTTGGTTTTTCGGCACGCGCAACTTTTGCCGGCGGCAGGAGTTTAGCCAGGTAACAACCCTGAGAATAGTCGTGTAACAACGGCCACCCCTCCGATGCGCAACTCGCCCCTGTCCATCGGAGGGGCTCTTTTTTCTCCCTGACTGACGTTTGCGGCTGGCTCCGGATTCTGGCTTCGCGAGCGAATGTACTGCTCGATCACGCGCTCCAGGGTGCCTTGCTCGCGCAAGACATACTCGATGGCATCGCGGACGGCGCCCTTGCCGCCTTCATGTGTGCGTCACGTAGTGCGACTCGCGGAGCACTTGTTCGCGCGCGTTTCTTACCGCAATCGCCAGCCCGCAAGGCGCATCACCGGCAGATCGACAATATCGTCTCCCACATAACATGCCTGTTCGGGCCGCAAGTCCTCTTTGTGCGAGAATCTCGTAGAAGGCTGCGGCCTTGTCCTGCTGACCCTGATAGACGTGATCGAGTTTCAAGTCGCGAGCGCGCAACGCGACCGTCTCCGAAATGCGTTTGGTGATGATACCGGTCTTCAGGCCGCCGAGCCGCGCCAAGCGAAAACCCGGTGCCATCATGCGCGTCGAATCCCTTGGCTTCGATGATCTCGTGACTGGCAATGCCGAATCCGCCGCTATCGGCCATCTGGTGCGCGAAGTTCGTGCGTCCCATGACCGGCGCCGCCGGCGGCAGCAGGGAAGAAATAGATGGTGCCGTCGGTCATCACGCCGTCCACGTCGAACAGCATCAGCTTGATCTTCCTGGCGCGTTCGGAGGACATGGGGAAAGTGTAGCAGTGGAGAGCCCGCTGTTCGCTCTTCGCCTTTCGCCAAGGACTCCTGGCTCTTCGCGTTGGGCGTTCTGGCGAGCTGTGCTTAGATTTGCACCGCCGCAAATCTGCGGGGGCGCCAGAAATCCCGCAGGCTAAGAGCAAACAGCGAAAGGCGAAGAGCGAGGTTTTCATTGGCGAACAATTAGCGAAAATCTGGTAGAATCGTGGGATGCCTGTGGGGCAAATTCCAGCTTCGTTATCGTGGGCGCATCCGCTGGTTGCCGAGTGGTTCGTCGAGCGCTTTGGTACGCCGACCGAGCCGCAGGAACAAGGCTGGCCGGAGATTCTTGCCGGACGGACCACCCTGATCTCGGCCCCCACTGGATCGGGCAAGACGCTCGCCGCATTCCTCATCTGCATTGATCGCCTGGTGCGCAAGGCGCTCGCGGGCGAACTGCGCGACTGCACCGAAGTTCTCTATGTCTCGCCGCTGAAGGCGCTGGGCAACGACATCCAGAAAAATCTGGAAGTCCCGCTGGGCGAGATCCTCGCGCTGGCCGGCCAGCGCGGCTTTCTGATGCCGGAGATTCGCACCGCCGTCCGCACCGGCGACACGCTGATGAAAGAGCGGCGCGATATGCTCAAGCGCCCGCCGCACATCCTGGTCACAACACCCGAATCGCTGTACATCCTGCTCACGGCCAACAGCAGCCGCGCGATTCTCAGCCACGTCAAGACGGTCATCGTCGACGAGATCCACGCCGTTGCCGACGACAAGCGCGGAGCGCACCTCACCCTGTCGCTGGAACGTCTTGATCTATTGGCTGGTCAACCGACGCGCATTGGGCTGTCGGCTACGCAGAAGCCGATCGAAGAAGTCGCGCATTTCCTGACCGGCGCAGATCGTCCGGCTCCGGCCATCGTGAACATCGGCCATCGCCGCCAACTCGATCTCGCGGTCGAGGTGCCGGCTTCCGAGCTTGGCCCGATTGCCAGCAATGAAATGTGGGGCGAGATATACGACCGCCTGGCCGAGTTGGCGTTGCAACATCGCTCGACGCTGGTCTTCGTCAACACGCGACGGCTGGCCGAGCGCGTGGCGCTGCACCTGGGCGAGCGCATCGGCGAAGACATGGTGGCGGCGCACCACGGCAGCTTGGCGCGCAAGTTGAGGCTCAACGCCGAGCGCAAGCTGAAGAACGGCGAGATTCGCCTGCTGGTGGCCACGGCGTCGCTCGAGCTGGGCATCGACATCGGTACGGTTGATCTGGTCTGCCAGATCAACTCGCCGCGCTCGATTGCGGTTGCATTGCAACGCGTGGGCCGCGCCGGTCACTGGCGTGGCGCGATCCCGAAGGGCCGTCTGTTTGCCACCACGCGCGACGACTTGCTGGAATGCGCGGCCACGGTTCGCGCTATCCGGCAAGGCGATCTTGACGTCCTGCAGATTCCAGCGTCGCCGCTCGACATCCTGGCGCAGCAGATTGTTGCCATGTGCAGCTGCGAGGATTGGGACGAAGATGCGCTGTTTGCCTGCGTGCGCCGCGCCTATCCTTACCGCGATCTGGCGCGCGAGGACTATGACCGCATTCTGGAGATGCTGTCGCAGGGAATCGCGGCGAAGCGTGGCCGTTATGGCTCGTATCTATTCCGCGACATGGTGAATCGCAGGCTGCGCGGGCGCCGTGGAGCGCGGCTGGCAGCGATTACCAGCGGCGGCGCCATTCCTGACACAGCCCTGTTTACCGTCGTGGCGCAGCCGGAAGAAATCGTTGTGGGCACGCTCGACGAGGACTTCGCCGTCGAGAGCAATGCCGGCGACATCATGCTGCTGGGCAACACGTCGTGGCGCATTCGCCGGGTCTCGTCCAACACGGGGCGCGTGCTGGTGGAAGATGCCCACGGCGCCGCTCCAACCATTCCGTTCTGGCGCGGCGAAGCACCGGCGCGGACCGACGAGCTGTCGCTTCACGTCGGCCAGCTACGGGCGCGAATCAGTGCATTGCTGCCTAATACTGCGCCTTTGCCAGTGCCGGCCAATCCGGAGCTCATCACAGACGAGGAGTTTCGAAGGGGCGCAGCTTTGGCTGCGCCGGCACAGCCTTTTCTTGAGGCCGAGCCGGCTTCAGCCGGCGACACTAGAGCTGATCGTGGGAAGGGAAAGCAGGTCCCTCGACTCGCTCCGCTCGCTCGGGATGACAATCAAAAGGGGGACAGCAACGGCGTACCTAAAGGTGCGCCCCTTCAAATACAGCCTGCCGCTCCCCGCATTCGGCTGCGCGGTCTGGAATCCAGCCCTGAGGTGCAGAACGCCGTCGCATGGCTGAAGGAGGAATGCGGCCTCGACGACTCCGCAGCGGAACAGCTCGTCGAATACGTGGTCACCGGTCGGGCGGTGCTGGGCGAGGTTCCCACCCAGCAGACGATCATCGCCGAACGCTTCTTCGACGAAGGCGGCGGGATGCAGCTCATCATCCACGCGCCTTTCGGCGGGCGCATCAACAAGGCCTGGGGACTGGCGCTGCGCAAGCGCTTCTGCCGCTCCTTCAACTTTGAGTTGCAAGCCGCAGCTACCGACAACGGCCTGAACATCGCGCTGGCCGAACAGCACAGCTTTCCGCTGAGCGATGTTTTCCACTATCTGCAAACGGAAACGGTGCAGGAGATTCTGGAGCAGGCGGCGCTGCCGTCGCCCATCTTCGCCACCCGCTGGCGCTGGGACGCGAACCGTTCGCTGGCGCTGCTGCGCTTCCAGGGCGGCAAGAAAGTTCCACCGCAAATTCAGCGCATCCGTAGCGACGATCTTCTGGCGTCCGTCTTTCCCGACGTTGCCGCCTGCCAGGAGAACATCGAAGGTGACATCAAGATTCCCGATCACCCTCTGGTGCAGGAGGTGATGAAGGATGTTCTCACCGAGGCGATGGACATCGACGGTTTGCGGCGGGTTCTGGACGGGATTCGCAGCGGAGCTATTCGCTGTCTCGCGGTCGATACGCCGGTGCCGTCGCAGTTCTCGCACGAGATCCTGAACGCCAATCCGTATGCGTATCTGGACGATGCTCCGCTGGAAGAGCGTCGCGCGCGCGCCGTGCAGATGCGGCGCATGTTGCCGGAGGCGGTGCTGAACGAGGTTGGCAGGCTCGATCAGCAGGCGATTGCGCTGGTGCGCGAAGAGGCCCGACCCGATGTTCGCGACGCTGACGAACTGCACGACACGTTGCAGACGCTGGTGGCATTGCCGCTGGCGATCATGGATGAAGACTGGCAGCAGGCGATCACGCGTTGGATGCCGCTGGCCGCGGAGTTGCTGGAAGGCTGGCGGGTAGTGCGAGCGAAAATCCCCACCCAAGCAAACCCGGCTTGGATGGGGCACCCGCACCCGGCACAGGTCGGAGAACGTCAATACCTTGTCGCCTCGGAGCGTGCCAAAGATTTCTTGCAGATCTTTCCTGAGGCGCAGTTTGAGATCGCGCCGCCAGAACTGCCATCGACCAATGCTTCGCGCGACGATGCCGTGCTCGCCATGATCACTGGCTGGACGATGCATTCCGGTCCGATCGCGGCTGGCGCGCTGGCCTATTGGCTGGGGCTGAACCCTGGCGATGTCGAGAAAGCCCTGTTGCGGTTAGAAGGGTCAGGATCGATTCTGCGTGGCAATTTCACTGGACAAGTCACGGGGGACAAGGTTGAGTGGTGCGAACGGCGCTTGCTGGCGCGTATTCATCACCTGACGGTGGCCACGCTGCGCAAGCAGGTTGAACCCGTTACAGCAGCGCAATTCATGCGCTGGCTGCTGGGTTGGCAGCACCTGGCGCCGCAGTCGCAGTTGAGTGGCGAGCGCGGATTGCTACAGGCGCTGCGCCAGTTGCAAGGCTTCGAGATCCCCGCCAATGCGTGGGAGAAGCAGATCCTGGCACGGCGCGTGATCGAATACGACCCCGCGGCGCTCGATCAGCTTTGTCTGACCGGAGCGGTCGGGTGGGGACGGCTGTCGCCGCATCCGGCGACTCTGGAGGATTCCGGCGAGGGCCGGCGGCGAGTGGTCCCTACCAGCGTCGCGCCGATCACGTTCTTCGTCCGCGAAGAGTCGGACTGGATGCAGCCCCGTCTCAGTGAGGATGAGCAGAACTTCGAACGAGTTCTGAGTCCGGGAGCGCATGGCGTGCTGGAATTCCTGCGACGCCGCGGGGCGTCATTCTTTGCTGACATTGTGCGCGGTACCGGCAGGCTGAAGGCGGAGATTGAGACTGCACTGTGGGAGCTGGTGGCAGCGGGCATGGTGACCGCCGACGGCTTCGATAATCTGCGTTCGCTGATTAACCCCAAGCGGCGGCTGGGACCGGGATCGGCCAAAGCGGTGAGGCCACGGCACACGCCGGGGCGCTGGTCGCTGCTTGTATGGCGCGGAAAACTCAGACCACACGATTCGCGCCGAGGCGACTTGCTGGATGCTGTTGCGGCGCTATGGCGTGGTCTTTCGCGAGATGCTGGCGCGAGAGTCGAATCTGCCTAAATGGCGAGAATTGCTGATTGCCTTCCGCCGCTTGGAAGACCGTGCCGAAGTTCGTGGTGGCCGCTTTGTCAGTGGATTCCTGGGCGAGCAGTTTGCGCTGCCGGAAGCGGTTGAATCGCTGCGCGCCATGCGAAATTTCCCGGCAAGCGGCGACCTGGTGACGGTGTCGGCGGCCGATCCCCTCAATCTGGTTGGCTTTATTGTTCCGGGCGAGAGAGTGGCTGCGATCTCCGGAAAATACGTCAGCTTCCGCGATGGAGTTCCCGTGGACGCGGAAGAGCGACTGTCGGTATTGCGCGAGGCGGCCGCGCAATGATGTCCGAGAAGTTAGTCGAGGGGACCGACTATTACATGGAAAACGGCTTCATGGTATTTACCGCGATGTATCTCAGCAAGCGCGGATATTGCTGCGAGTCGGGCTGCCGCCACTGTCCGTATGGGTTTGTGCGTGATGCAGAGAAACTTCGCGATTCATGACGGCGACCAGGGCGTGCCGCCGGCTTAAAGCCGGCTCACATCTCGATAAAGGCAGCGTACCCAGGACTTACCAGGCCGTTACGAAACCCTGTCGTCCCTACGGGACTCGGCGGGTTTTTCGCACTCTACCCAGCACTGCGCCTCCGGCTTGTGCTGGGCTAGACTATTTCGCGCCTACAGCGCTCTTTTCATTGCGGCTTGTTCCACCGATGCGATGGACAACCGAGTTTCGTGACAGACTCTTACGCCCTGGGCTAAATTCAGTTTCGCCCTGACGGGCTCGATTCAGGAGCGGCGCACGCCCTCTGTGCCGTGAGCGTGTCCAATTCCTAAGCCGTCCTGCCATCGCTCCGCGCTTACCCGTGCGGGCTGACGTGCTCGGGATCGATCTTGTAGATGACACGCTGCTCGCCGGGCTGTGCGAACGGGTACTTGTCTTTGTCCAGATACTTCTTGGCCAATTTGTCGATCAACTTATCGGCGCCGTCTTGCGTGATCTCGCTGACCTTGCCACGCACTTCCAGATAGCGGTAAGGATTGTCGGGGTCGATCAGGGTAATGGCCACGCGGGGATCGCGACGCAGGTTCTTGTCTTTTTGCCGGCCGAGCGCGGAGTTCACCAATACCTTGCCGTCAACGTAATCCACCCAAACGGGTGTGGTCTGGGGACTGCCGTCGGGCATGAGGGTAGTGAAGCTGCCGAAAGCCTTCTTGTGGAAGAGGTCAAGATAATTCTCGGGAATCTTAGCGGACATGACGATCTCCTTGCGGAATTCCAAGCGGTGTATGAAACGAACCACCGAGCATTGGATTCCAGAACCATTGTATGGGGTGCAAGCGGCGATGCAAATCATCGAGGTGAAGACTTTGGTTGTCCTTGCTGAAATGAGCGCAGTTGTTCTAACTTGGCAACGCGGGTAGGAACAATTCCAAACGAGGGTCGAACCATGGGTCAGATCGAAGTGGAACGCAGTGGGTCCGTGATGAGCATTGCCATCAACCGTCCGGAGAAGAAGAATGCTTTGACCGCCGATATGTACGACGCGCTGTCAGCTGCTGTGGAGCAGGCTGAGACTGACCCCAGCGTTCGCGTGATCCTGCTGCACGCCAAAGGCGACGCCTTCACCGCGGGTAACGACCTGGAAGATTTCATGCGGAAGCCGTGGAAAGGGCGGGCAGTACCGCCGGCGGTGCGTTTCATCCGTGCTGTGGCCGGTGCCAGGAAGCCCATCGTTGCCGCCGTCCACGGATTGGCGGTCGGCGTCGGCACTACGATCCTGTTGCTTTGCGATCTGGTATATGCGGCGGAGGACACAAAATTCGTGATGCCCTTCATCAATCTTGGCATCGTTCCGGAGGCGGCTTCGACGGTGCTGTTGCCGCTGCTTATCGGGCGCCAGCGCGCGGCGGAGTTGTTCATGCTGGGAGCGCCTTTGACGGCACGGCGTGCGTACGAGATGGGGCTGGTGAATGGCGTGCTGGTGCGCGCGGAGTTGCTGACGACTGCCTCGGCTATCGCCCAGCAGTTGGCGGCAAAACCCGCGGGAGCGTTGCTGGCGTGCAAGGAACTGATGCAGCGCAGCCTTCGCTCGGAGGTGGAACGAGCTTTGCGGGAGGAAGTGGAAGTGATCTCCGAACGCCTGGAGTCACCTGAAACTAAGGAAGCACTGAGCGCGTTTATGGAGAAGCGAACCCCGGATTTTTCCCGTTTCTGAGCGACGCAGTATGGCAAGGGGACAATCGCGGGAGTGCGTCGAGCCCCCGGCAATGTACTGCGAAATTGCTGCGGCGCCAGCATTCCTTCCTTGACGCCAGCGCGCAGAAGGATTACCTATGGTGGATAGCAAAAACCAAGTGGGGTAGCGACTAAGTATCCAGTGGGTGACGTGGTCATAGCGCGGGAGATCTTCGACCGTCTGCGGCAAGCAACCGTGGCCGATCCAGCAATCCTTGCGGAGCTATGCAAAGAGTATGTCGCGGAGGCGCGGTCTACCATCAACAAGCTGCGGAAAGCGCTGGCTGAGCGAGACGCGACAGAGGTGCGCGAACGGGCCCACTATCTGAAGGGCAGCAGTCTGATGATTGGCGCCAGGACCCTGGCGCAACGCTGTGGGAACTTGGAGCAGATGGGACGCGATTCCGATCTGGAGGCAGCGGAGCCCGTGCTGGAGCAGGCCATAGCATCGTTGAAAGACGTGGAAGATGAATTGACCCGGGAGCTTGGTCCTGTGGCCCTTCCGGCCGAGGGGTCAGCTGCCTGAGAATAGCCCGTATGAAGACCATCCCTCAAAAAGGAAACAAGATGGCGGCGACCGCAATTCGGATACTGATTGCTGACGATCATCCGGTGGTTCGTATCGGTCTGCGCAACATGTTGTTGGCCGACCCCCAGATGAAAGTAGTGGCCGAGGCCAAGGATGGCATTGAAGCGCTGCACATGGTGCGCACGCTGCGGCCCGACATTCTTCTGCTCGATCTGGCCATGCCCAAGATGCCGGGTATGGACGCCTTGCGCGAGCTGACCGGCGACAATGGCGGAACTCGCACCATTGTCCTGAGCGGTAACGTAGACAAGCGCCAGATTCTGGAGGCGCTGCAACTTGGCGCTCGGGGCGTAGTGCTGAAAGATGCGGTGGTGGCCCATCTCTCGGCGTGCGTCCGCGCCGTGATGCAAGGGCAATACTGGCTGGATGGCCGGCCAGTGCAAAACCTGGTGCAGGTGCTGCGCGATCTGACGGCGCAAACCGCGCCGCCGCCGCGCAAGACGTTCGGCCTGACGGCGCGCGAGCTGGAGGTGGTGACGCTGATTACGGAAGGCTCGACCAACAAGCACATTGCCGAGACGTTCGGCATCAGCGAGGAGACGGTCAAACGCCATCTGACAAATATCTTCAATAAAATTGGAGTTGGAAATCGCCTGGAGCTGGCGCTGTTCGCCTTGAATCATCATTTGCTTCCGCCTGCCGCCAGCGCCGATGTTTCGTAGCCCGGAGAGCTGATCCAGGGGACGAAGCTGAATTCCACGATCACGTGAGCACTGCCACTCTCGTGCCATGACCCGTTACTTTCCCGCTTCCCTCCACAAGTAGGTACTTTCCCGCCAAGCCTAAGACGGCTAGCTTAAGTAAAGAGTCTTAGCTATGGACGAAAGTCGAAAATGGGACCCGATCCTGAATTCGGTTGCTTTGCTGGAAGCGGTGCTGTGCGCCGACTGCGAGATCATCAGCAATAGCGGCGGTGAGACCTGCGAAGTTTGCGGCAGCCGTTCGCTGTTGAGTTTGGGTCGCGTGCTGGGCGGATGCATCGAAGGCGAGCGGGCGACGCTGGTGGATGTGGATCCCAGCCGTTTTCGCAATGGTTTTACCGTGCTGGTCAATCCTGATGCGTCCAACGTTCTGCGGCAGCGGCGGCGCAACGGCGGCGGCGGCTGACGACCGCCTGATTGGCTCGCGCATTGTCTGTGGGGCCACACGCTTTATCGATTACTGACCAGTCCAAATCTCTTGCCTGAGATTACATCCAGCCGCCCCTGCCATCACATCCGATACGTTGTTGAAGTCTGCGAGGTCTTATGGATCACGACAAACAGCTTCGTCAACAACTTGCGAAGGTGATGGATTGGAACGAGGCGCACGCCGATCTTATCGGCGGCAGTTTCCGATTTCCCGCCGAATTGCGCGGGCGTGGTGCCAGAAGGATTGCCCTATTCCGCCTGGCAGTTGCTGGAACACATGCGTCTCGCATTGTGGGACATCCTGGAATTCAGCCGCGATGCAAAGCACAAGTCCCCCGAATGGCCGGAAGGCTACTGGCCGAAGAAAGCCGCTCCTCCCAATGAAGCAGCCTGGGAGGAGAGCGTTCGAACGCATCCGGGAGAATCTTGAAGCGATGCGCGAGCTGATCAGCGATCCAAAGCAGGACCTGTTCGCGCCAATTCCTCATGGGTCGGGACAGACCTCTCTTGCGTCAGGCGCTATTGATCGCCGACCACAACGCCTACCACATTGGTCAATTAGTGCTGGTGCGCAAGGCGCTGGGAGCGTGGAAGGGATAAGACAGCCAGCAATTAGCAACTAGCAGCTAGCATTGAGCTACACGCGACCTGCCAATACAATATCGTCCGGTTTCTGCAGAAGACTGGCTACCGGTCCGCTTCCGTGCGCAAGTTGCTCCACGGCGTGGTTTAGTTGCTAAGCTCGCGGCTCGAAGCTCGTAGCTCAGATCAACGACAGCGCATCCACATCCACTACAACATGATTGCGGGGAATCTTCTGCTTGTCGGCGTGCTCCAGCATGGCGCGCAGTACGTCGTTCATGCGTTCGCGGCTGGCTGACTTCAGCAGGAAGTGGTAGCGGTACTCGGTCTTGAGCCGCACGATGGCCGCGGCCGCCGGCCCCATCACGCGCACACCTTCCACCCGCGTGTTCTCAAACCACTTGCCCAGAATGCCCGACCACGCCAAGCGCTTCTTCGAGTTTCGGGCTGCGCACCAGCACGTTGCTGACGGCACTGAACGGCGGATAGTGCATCCAGCTGCGAAAGCGGATCTCTTTCTCGTAGAAGCCGCGATAGTCGTGCGCAGCGGCGAACTGGATGGCATAGTGATCGGGGAAAAAGGTTTGCAGCACTACCTTGCCCGGCGCGTCGCCGCGGCCAGCGCGTCCTGCGACCTGGGTCAATAGCTGGAAGGTGCGTTCGGCGGCGCGAAAGTCAGGGAAGCTGAGCGCGGCATCGGACGCCACGACGCCGACCAGGGTGACGTTGGCCACGTCGTGGCCCTTGGCGATCATCTGCGTCCCGACCAGCAGATCGATTTCGCCGGCGTGCAGCGCGGTCAACATGCGCTCGAAGTCATCGCGTCCGCGGACCGTATCGCGGTCCAGGCGCGCAATGCGTGCCTGCGGAAACAGGCCGTGCAACAGGTGCTCCAGTTTCTCCGAGCCGGTGCCGAGATACTGCACGAACTCGCTGCCGCACTTGGGGCAGGTCTTCGGGCGCCGGCCGCATGTAGCCGCAGTAGTGGCAGACCAGGCGATGCTCGCGCTTGTGATAGGTCATGGAGATAGCGCAGTTCTTGCAGTGCACCGATTCGCCACACTCGCGGCAGAGCACGAAGGCGGAGTAACCGCGCCGGTTGAGCAGCACCATTACCTGCTCGTGCCGCGACAGGCGCTCGCCGATTTCCTCTACCAGCTTGCGGGACAGCACTTCGTCCTTCTTCGTGCGCTGAAATTCCTGGCGCATGTCGAGGATCTCGACCTCCGGCAGCGGCCGTTTCTCGATGCGCTCGGGCAGCTCCAGCAGGCGATACTTGCCGCGTACCCCATTGTGGTAGGTCTCCAGCGAGGGTGTTGCGGAGCCTAGTACGACGGCCGCGTTGCACATCTTGGCGCGCATGACGGCCACGTCGCGCGCGTGGTAGCGCGGCATCTCTTCCTGCTTGTAGGAGTGGTCGTGCTCTTCATCCACCACGATGAGCGCGAGATCAGCAACGGGAGCAAAGACCGCCGATCGCGTGCCTACCACAATGTGAGAGTCGCCGCTGCGGATGCGCTTCCACTGCTCGGCGCGCTCGTCGTCGCTGAGGGCGGAATGGAGAATAGCGACTTCGTCGCCGAAAATCTGGTGCAGATCGGCGGCCATGGCGGGTGTGAGGCCGATTTCGGGCACCAGCAGAATGGCCGAGCGTCCCTTCGCCAGCACCGACTGCATGGCCGACAGGTAGACCGCGGTCTTGCCTGAGCCGGTGACGCCGTGCAGCAGCATGGGTAGAAACTTGCGCTGGTCGACCGCGCCTATGATCGTTTCCAGTGCGGCTTTCTGCGCGGGAGTGAAAAGAAACTCCAGCTTGCGCGGCTTGAGGCCGGACATGTGAAAGCTGGCGGGCTCTTCGCTGAGTTCGACGATGCCGCGGCGCACCAGCGTTTGCAGACGTGGTGCGAGGCACGGCGAGTTCGACGCAGAGCTTCCACCGGCGCACGCTGGTTTTCCTGGGCACGCAAGTAATCGACGATACTCTGCTGATTACGCGTTGAGTTTGCCCTCGACCTGCTTCAAGGTTGCGATCTGCACCGTGCGGGTGGCGTCGCGCACGTCGCTCAGGTCTTCGCGCGCGATCCATTTCTTGCGCAGCAAGGTTTGCAGCACGGCGCGCGAGGCTCCTGACGTGGAACGCAGCGTCGCTTCGCGGACGATCTCGCCGTCGGCGAGCCGATTAAGCACGGCGTACTCCAGCATCTGGTGCTCAGGCTCTTTGCGCGAGCGCAGCGACGAGCCGCTGGTGGAAGCGGCGTGCAATGCGTCGATTCCCTTGTCGGTGATGCGATAGCCGAGCACGCGGCGGAATTCAGCCGAGAGCGGCAGCATGGTGCGGAAGACTTCGCCGACAGGCGCGATGTAATACTGCGCGATCCAGCGGCCTAGCTGCATCAGCTCCGGCGTGAGCGCGGGCGTGGAGTCAAGAACCTGACTGAGGCGGCGCGTGGTGAAGTTTGGCTCGCGATCGTGCAGTTCGGTGACGATGCCGGACAGGCGCTGCTCGCGAAAGGGAACGATGACGCGGCCGCCAACCACGGGCTCAGGCGAGTTCTCAGGGATGCGGTAGGTGAAGGTGGCGTCGAGGGGGACGGGCACGGCCACATCGCAGAATTGCGGCATTTGCAGCCTAGCCGGCCTCGGACGGGCGCTGTGGCGCGGTCAGGCCGAGATAGCGCATCACCATCTGCAGGTCCTTCCACGTCTCTTTTTTCTGCCGCGGATCGCGCAACAGAAACGCAGGATGGTAGGTTACCGCGAGCTTGCACTCCAAGGGCTCGCTGGTGCCGGTAGAGTGTACGCGGCGGTGAGAAATCGTAGAAGCGTCCGCGCATGGAAGCCATGGAGTCATTGACGCCGAGCAGGTTCTTGGCGGCGGTCGCGCCCAGGGCCACGATGCACCTTCGGCCGGATGACTTGAATCTGCCGCATCAGGAAGGGCGAGCAGGTGTCGCACTCGTCGCGCTCAGGGGTGCGATTGCCGGGCGGACGGCACTTCACAATGTTGGCGATGTAAACCTGCTCGCGCTTAAGGCCCATGGCAGTGATCATGTTATTCAGCAGTTGTCCGGCGCGTCCGACGAAGGGCAAGCCTTGCGCGTCTTCGTCAGCGCCCGGACCTTCGCCGATGAACATCAGCTCGGCGTGCGGATCTCCGGTGCCGAAGACGATTTGCTTGCGGCCAAGCTTGCCAAGCTTGCAGCGCTGGCAGTTGGGGCCGATGTCGTCCTGGATAGCGCGCAAGAGCGCGTCGCGGTCACGGCTGGCTTCGACAGTTGGAGAAGGCGCGAGGGCTTCCACGGTGTCGATTTTGGGTTCTGCTGGAGGCGTTGATTCGTGAAGCGGGGAATCGGTATCGCGGCGATACAGCGGGCCGATACCAAGTTCGCGGTAGAACTGAAGGCGGTCGCGGACGGCATTGCGATCAACAGGCATGTGTGGAGATTGTAGCCCAGGACGAGCGCGCTGCTGAAGCAGCGCTTCCCGGTGTGCCGTCCCCAGGGGACTCGGAATGCTGTTGCGCAATACCCCGCCCTGAAGGGCGGGGCTATCATCTTCCGTCTCGCGGGGCGAGACTCGAGTGCAGCGACGTGGAGCGATGTTGCCGAACTACAATCAGCTTCGCGGGGAGAGACTCCCGCAGCGGCATCTGGGAGCCAGCATCACTTCGCGGACGTTTCGCCGTCGGACACAGTGACAGTGGCCGAGTGCTGCTGCCGAAGGCGAAGAGCGGCGTCAAGGATCTTCTGGGCTACGTCCAGCTTGCTGGCTTCAGGTATAAGGATGGTGTCGCCGGAGGTCACGATGGTGACTTCGTTGCGATCGGAGTTGAAGCCGATATCGGAGCGCGAGACGTCGTTCAGCACGATGGCATCGACGCGCTTCTTGCTCAGCTTGGCGCGCGCATTGTCCAGCAGGTTCTCAGTCTCGGCGGCGAAGCCGATCAGCATCGGCGAGGTCTTTGCGGCGGCGTGGCGCAGGCTTCCGAGATCGGCAAGGATGTCGGGATTAGGCTCAAGTTGCAGTTCCATCGGGCCGTTGCGCTTAATCTTGTCGGACGCGGTGTTCTTGACGTGGTAGTCGGCAACGGCGGCGGCCATGATGATGAAGCTGGCTTGCTCCCAGCGATCGAGGACCGCGGTGCGCATCTGCTGCGCGGTTTCGACGAAGATAGTCTGGGCAGCGCCTGGCGGTTGCAAAGCCGTCGGGCCGCTCACCAGAATGACCTTCGCGCCGCGCCGCAACGCAGCTTCGGCGAGGGCATAGCCCATCTTGCCGCTGGAGCGGTTGCCGAGATAGCGAACGGGATCGATAGGCTCGTGCGTGGGTCCGGCGGTGATCAGTACGGTCTCGCCGGCAAAATCCTGCGCCATGCCGAGACGCTCGAGCGTGGCTGCGACGATCTGTTCGGGATCGGCAAGGCGTCCCTCGCCAACCATGCCACAGGCGAGATAGCCGCTGCCCGGCTCGACAATGTGAACGCCGCGGCGGCGCAGGATGTCCAGGTTCGCCTGGGTCGCAGGATGCTCCCACATGTTCACATTCATGGCGGGCGCAATGACGACCGGCGCGGTGGTTGCGAGATAGAGCGTGCTGAGGAAGTCGTTGGCGATGCCTTGCGCAAATTTGGCGATGACGTCGGCGGTGGCGGGGGCGACCAGCAGGCAGTCAATGCGATTGCGCAACGGCGATATGTTCGACTGCCGAGTCGAGATTGGGTTGCTCGGCCGACGACCCGAACATGCTGGTGATGACTTTTTCGCCGGAGAGCGCAGCGAAGGTGAGAGGGCGCACGAACTCCTGCGCCGCAGCGGTCATGATGACCTGCACGTGCAGACCGCGTTCCTGCAAGTGGCGAACGATTTCGGCGGCTTTATAAGCGGCGATGCCGCCGCTGACGCCCAGGGCGATTTTCATGGTTTCCCTAGTGACCTGATGCGCCGCGACAGCGAGGCGATGCTAGTCGTCGGCGTCGCCGCCCACCGGGCCGTCTTGCATTTCGCCGGCAGTTTCCATCGAGGTCGCAGCCGCGGCGGCCGGGATCTCCCATTTCACTCTGCCGGCCTGGATCTCTTCTTCCGCGATGCGGCAGGGCTTGCGCGAGTTGGGCTCGACAACCGGACGAGCGCCGTTCTGGATTTGACGAGCGCGCCGAGCTGCCACCAGCACATAACGATAATTACTGTCGAAGCCTTCAATCAGTTTCATGCGTCACTCCGTAACCGCGGGAAAGCGGGAAAGATCGAAGGTTGCCAGAATCGATTCGACCTGGGGCATCATCGGCAGCCGCAGGGCGCGATCCGCAACCGCAAGCACCAGTTGGTCTCTGGAAGTTAAAACTGCATGGGAGCGTTTCAGCCGCTCGGCTTCCACGATTGACTTGAGGATATCGATGGACTCCTCCAGCCGATCGTTGACCAAAATATAATCGTACTGGGCGAAATTCTCAATCTCGTGGGAGGCCGTCTGCAAGCGGCGCTGGATGATGGCTTCAGTATTGAAGAGGCGCGCGCCGTCGCCCATCAGTTTCCGTTGCAGCTCGTCGTCCGCTTCGGCGCGCCTTCGCAGCCGCCGCTCCAGTTCCTGACGAGACGGCGGCAGCACGAAAATACTGACTGCCTCGGGGGGCTTGCGCTTGACCTGGGCCGCGCCCTGCACGTCGATATCGAGCAGCAGATCGTGGCCGCGCGCCGCCGCTTCGCGCAGAAAGCGTTTGGCGGTCCCGTAATAGTTGCCGAAGACCTCAGCCCACTCCAGGAACTCGTCTTCGCGAATCATGCGCTCGAATTCTTCGCGCGTGATAAAAAAATATTCGCGTCCCGACTGCTCGCTGCCGCGCGGCGGACGAGTGGTGTAGCTGATGGAAAATTCCAGGTTAGGCACAATACGGCGCAGCTCGTTGGTGAGCGTGGATTTGCCCGAGCCGGAGGGCGCCGAGATGATGAAGATGATTCCGCTCATTCCAGGTTCTGTATCTGCTCGCGGGCCTTCTCGATTTCCGACTTCATGGACAGGCCCAGTTCGGTGATACGCAAGGCTTCGCCGGCCACGCCGGTGGTTTTCGACATCAAGGTGTTGGCCTCGCGGTTCATCTCCTGCAACAGGAAGTCCAGCTTCTTGCCGACTTCGCCGCCGGCATCGAGCAGCGAAAGAAAATGCTGGATGTGGTTTTTCATCCGCACAATTTCTTCCTGAATGTCGCTGCGCTCGGCCAGCATGGCAGCCTCTTGCAGAATGCGGTCGTGATCGACATGTGAGCCCAGGAGCTCCTGCATGCGGCCGTGCAGCTTGTCCTGATACGCTTTGAGGACGCTCCCGCGCAGCAGGTCCACCTCATGCGTTGCCGAGGACAAGTGGGTCATGCGGGTGCGCAGCTCGGCCACGGCTCCGCGGCCTTCTTCTTCGCGCATGTAGTTTAGACGCGCAATGCATTCTTCCAACGCCGCGGTCACCTGTTGCTCCAGAGCGCCCATGGCGTCGCCGTCCTCGGCTGCGTTGAGGGCACCGGGCAACTTGAGCACCGCGTTGAGATCCGGTTCGGCGCTGACCCCGAACTCCTCGGCCACTTCGCGGAAGGTCCGCAAATATCCGCCGACGAGATCGCGGTTGACCGCGAAGGGCGCGCCGCCGCTGCGCTCCAGGCTGAGCGTGACCTCGATATGGCCGCGGTGCAGGCGCTCCTTCAGCACCCGGCGGATTTTCATCTCCACGGGATCGAGCTCGCCGGGCAGGCGCAAATGAAGATCGAGAAAGCGGTGGTTCACCGATTTCAGGCTGAGAGTCAAGGCCAGCAGATCGTCTACGTTGACCTTCACCTGCGCATATCCGGTCATGGAGCGGATGTTCATGGCGTGACTCTATCCCGTCCCTGAAGTTGCTTCGATGTCTTCGAACTGCAAATCGTACAGGCGGCGATACGTGCCGGTACGTCCCATCAGGCACTCATGCGATCCCTCATCGGTGATGGTGCCATTTTCCAGTACCAGAATACGATCGGCGCGGCGCACCGTGGAGAGCCGGTGGGCGATGACGAAGACGGTGCGTCCGGCCATCAGGTTCTGCAGCGCGGACTGCACCAGGGACTCACTCTCGGTGTCGAGCGCCGACGTGGCTTCGTCGAGAATCAGGATGGGCGCGTTCTTCAGGATAGCGCGCGCGATGGACAGGCGCTGGCGCTCGCCACCGCTCAGACGCAAACCACGCTCGCCGATAACGGAATCATATCCGTTGGGCAGGGCCATGACAAAGTCATGTGCCAGCGCCGCTCGGGCGGCCTCTTCCACGGCCTGCTGCGAAATCTGCGGCTGGCCATAGGCGATGTTGTTGCGCACGGTGTCGTTGAACAGGATGGTGTCCTGCGTGACGATGGCGATTTGCGAGCGCAGCGATCCGACGGTGAGATCGCGAACGTCATGGCCGTCAATGAGCAAGCGGCCGCGGCTGACGTCGAAGAAGCGCGGCAGCAGATGGACCAGGGTGGTCTTGCCGGAGCCGCTGGAGCCGACGATGGCGACAACTTCGCCGGGAGTTATTTCCAGGTTGATGTCGCGCAAGACCTCGCGCTCGTCTTCGGATTTGGAATAGATGAAGTGAACGTGCTCGAAGCGAATGCCGCTGTGGAAAGGCAGGCAGCTGGATCGCGTCCGGCTTCTGGCGAACCTCGTCCTGCGCATCGACGAACTTGAATATCTGCTCGGAGGCGCCCAGCGCCTGCTGGAAATTGTTATTGAACTGCCCAAACTTGCGCACCGGCTCGTAGAGTTTAAATACCGCAATGATGAAGGCGATGAAGAAGCCCTCGCTCAAGTAGCCATGCTTGATGTACTCACGGCCGAGGAGGATGAGCAGCGCAATGGCGATGGCCCCGAAGATGTCCATCATCGGCGAGTTGATGGCGAAGGCGCTGATGGTGCGCAGATTGGCTTTGAACAGACGCCGCGCTGCTTCACGGAAGCGTCGCATCTCCCAGGCCTCCATGCAGAAGGCCTTCACAATGCGAATGCCGGTGATGGTTTCGTGCAGCAGGTTATGGATTTCGGCGAGCTTGTCCTGCCCTTTGCGAGTGGTGGTGCGGACCCGGTCTCCAACCCGGCGGGCGGACAGGATGATGAAAGGCACGAAAATAATCAAGCACCCAGGTCAGCCGGCGGCCAAGTCCCACTACTACGATAGCGGTGAAAAGGAAGGTAAAAAATTGCTGCAGAAATTCGGCCAGCACGCTGGACATGGCGAACTGCACGCGCTCCACGTCATTGACGATCGCCGACAGCAGCGAGCCGGTGGAATGCTTCTGAAAGAAGCCAATGGAGCGGCGCAGCGTGGCGGCGTAAAGTTCATTGCGCAGATCGGTAACCATGCCAAAGCCGGCATAGTTCGCCAGATAGGTGCCACCGAAATCCAGCACGCCCTTCAGCAGTGTGGAGGCGACCAGCGCAAACGCGACGATGGTCCATACGTTGTGGAAGTATTCGGGGACGAAGGACTGCAGCTCGATGTGACGTCCCATGATGGGGATGGGAAGCAGCGGAAGATTGCGTCGACTGCGAAGCGGGATTCAGCACCTTGTCGAGGACGGGGCCGATGAGCAGCAAGCGAAAGGCATCCAGCAGTCCTACCAGGGCCATCGAGATCACCGATGCCAACAGGTAGAGCCAATAGGGCTTGAAGTATCGGAGAAGGCGGTTTAGTCGACCCATAATCTGCGTGCGATCTGCGCCAGGACGCTGGGGAGCGCAGCGCAGGCCAGAAGATGCCAGGACCAATCGGATGCCAACCCCAATTCTACTGGATTTGCAGGGCAGGGGAAACCGAGGCATCAGCGGGGCTACGGGAGCCCAGAATAAGCAATGACGAAGTCCCTCAGCGGCTAAAACCTGGTTCAATTTGCTCGTCTTTGCGGACCGCCTGAAGGCGGTCCCTTTCAAAGCAATACGTAATCAGAGTATCCCTGAGGGTTCAGGGCTGCGGGTTTCGCCTCTCGCGGAAGAAGGTTTGCAGCAGGTCCATACAGCGCGCGGCCAGCACACCCGAACTGACTTCGACCTGGTGGTTCAGCTTGGGATGATTGAGGAGCTGAAGCATGGAATGCACCGCGCCCGCCTTGGGATCTTCGGCGCCGTAGACGAGGCGGCGAATGCGCGCGTGCGTGATGGCTCCGGCGCACATGGCGCAAGGCTCGACCGTGACGTACAGATCGCAATCGAGCAGGCGGTAGTTGCCGATGGTCTGTCCGGCTTCGCGCAGGGCAAGGATTTCGGCATGAGCGGTGGGATCGTTGGCGCTGAGCGGGCGATTGCATCCCCGGCCGACGATGCGACCGTCCTGAACGACGATCGCGCCCACCGGGACTTCACCTAACGCGAGAGCGCGCTGCGCCTCGCGCAAGGCTTCTTCCATCCAGAGTTCGTCAGAGTGAGCCATCAGCTCTCAGCCATCAGCCGTCAGCTTGGACAAGCGCACGGATTTGGCTGACAGCTAAAGCTGAGAGCTGACGGCTATGGCTTCCCGCAGCATAATCCTCTGCACGGCGGTCGCGCGGCCGGTTTCGGCATCGCACTCGATCAGCGTGGCGCATAAGCGCACGTCGCCGGTTGCCGGTTCGAAGCGTCCTGGCATATTGGTGAGGAAGCGGTGCAGGATCAGCTCCTTCTGCACGCCGATAACGCCGTCGTACGGGCCGGTCATCCCGACATCGGTTTGTACTGCCGTCCCTCCTGGCAGCACTTGCTCGTCGGCGGTTGGAACATGCGTGTGCGTGCCGAGCACGGCGGTCACGCGCCCTTCGAGATGCCAGCCCAGCGAGAGCTTCTCGGAAGTCGCCTCGGCGTGAATGTCGACGACGATGACCTTCGCCGTGATCTGCTTCAGCAGCTGGTCGGCGAGGCGAAACGGGATCGTCGTTATTGGCCATAAACACGCGGCCTTGCAGGTTGATGACGGCGTAGGGGACGCCGCCGCGCGTGCGTCCTTGGTACCAGCCAAAGCCGGGCGAGCCCGCGGGATAATTCGCCGGACGCAAGCACGCGCCGCGCCAGCGAGGCCTCATTGCCGTTGGCCGAATTCATGTAGTCGATGATCTCGCGCTTGTCCCAGATGTGATTGCCGGTGGTGATGACATCGATGCCGAGCTCGAACAATTCCTCGGCAATCTGCGGCGTGATGCCGAAACCGCCGGCGGCGTTCTCGCCGTTGGCGATGGTGAGATCGACGGCGTGCTCCTTCTGGAGCTTGGGCAGCCGCTCATGCACGATGCTTCGGCCGGGCCGGCCGAAAATGTCTCCGACGAAGAGTATTCGCAAGCAGGCCGCAGTCCTTTGGCGCTAGTTAGTTCGATGGTAACATGCGGCGGAAAAGGCTTATTCACCACGGAGACACGGAGGTCACGGAGAAACTTCATCCGAAAAAAATTGATTCACCACCGAGGACACCGAGGACACGGGGAACGGCGAAACAAAGACTTCAGTGCGCTCCGTGTTCTCAGTGGTGAACAGGCTCTTTCACCGCCAGCGCTGCCGAGCCGCCGACCCATTCCAGGTTCTTGTTGTGGTCGACGCCCATCATGATGCCGCGGCCCATGCGGACCAGCGGCAGCACCGGCGTGAGCTCGCCGCCTTCGGGCCAGACGAACATCATGCGGATTTCCATCTGGGTTGGCCCGTGCGGCGTTTGGATCACCGGCTCGAACTGCACGCGCTCCTGAAGAATGTAGTTGTGGCGTTGATCGGGCGGAATCGCGTCGATGTCCGACTTGCGTGGGAGCGAATTTGATTCCTACTCCGGCAAAGGAATACAGCGGCTTGAGCAGATAGTTCTCGCGGTCGGGAGGAATCTCGGGAAGCTGGTCGAGGAACCAGGTCTTCGGAACGCTCGGGTGCTTGAGATACGGAATGGAGAACTTGCTGATGCGGAAGTACCAGTTGGGATGGCCGGCCCACTCGACATCGAGCTCCTCGCGCAGATCGAAGGGCAACGTGATTCCTTTGCGCTCCAGCTCGTCGACGATGCAGCGGTTGTAGATGCGGCGCACTTCGATCTCGCGACCGTCTTCTTTCCTGCGATAAAAGAGCCGTCGGCCGCGCTTCTCCAGCGAGAGAATGTCGACGATGGCGATGCCCAGCTTGCGTTGCGTGATAAGGAAATCCGGCAGCGTCTTCTGATGCTCGGGATCGATCTCCATCAGGATCACGTTTTCGGGATCGTGATCGGCGACGATGAGTCTGGCGCAGCAGCCGCCAGTAGGAATCGTCGTCGTGACCGCTGAGATAAATCCCAAGCTCCGGCGACAAGCCATACGACTCGACATACTGGTGCGCGGCAGCGGCTTGATATCCATACAGGGAAGGGAAGGCCTGCAACTCGACCAGCTTGGGCTCGAGCGCGCCATCGGCGTTGCGCACCAGACCCAAAATCCACCTGCACGAACATCGGCAGCGGAGACTCGTTGGGAACGTTGTATTCGGAAGGGATGGTGACATCCGAAGCGCGGCGGTATTCGCGGATTGTTCACCAGTTGCGCAACCAATTCACGGCCATCTTGCGCCATGCGATCGAGCAGGCTCGCAGGAACAAAGCACGGCGTCTCCGAGACGCGAAATTCAATGTGCGCGCCGCTGCAGCTGCGTCGAGGCTTTGCAGAAACGCCGGTACTTCTGCAGGCGTGAAGTTGCGGTTGAATTCCTCGCGAAGGGCGGGAATCATGGTCAGGCCTCGATGAGGAAGTGCCCTTTCTCCATGATCTGCCGGCCGTCAACCCAGATATCGAACTTCGTGCCCACCACGTCGATGTGGGTCGAGGAATACCATTTCGCGCCGGTGTGCTCGCCGTAAGGATTGCCGAAAGCGATGTGGATGCCGGGGAATTTTTCGTCTTGCAGGATCTGTCCGATGACGTGCTTCAGCTCGATGTTGGTGCCGATGGCGAATTCGCCCACCAGATCGCTGTTTTCGTCGGTGTGGGTGTAGGCCCAGAATTCCTGCTCGAGCTCTTTGTTATCGCTGGAGACTTCGGTGATGCGATTGTTCTTCATGCGAATGGTCAGCGGCTGGCGCGCCAGGTCCTGATACTTCTCGCAGAGATAATCGCCGACCACGCCATCGACGACGCAGACGCCGTTCACTTCGCCGGGCGTGGTGAAGATTTCGCCGCCGGGAAGATTGCCCCACTTGTCGCGGCTGATGATGCCGCTGGTCTTGATCCAGTGATAGGTCGGGATTGAGCTGGGCGGTGAAATCGCTGCCCGCGGGATTGGTGGCGCGAATCTCTTTCGCGCTGGTGACGATGTCGATGACCTTGCGGCTGAGCGCGTCAACTTTGTTGTAGTCGGCGCGCATGCCTTCCAGCATGATCTGCGATTGATGTTGACCATGTGCGCGTGGCGCATCCTGCGGCGGTTCACGATGTCGGTCATCTGCATGCGCGACTTCAGTTCGTTGCGCTGCACATGCACGGCAAAGATGCTGACGTCGCTGGTCTCCATGTCCTCGGCAATCTCGGATGGAAGGTCGGTGAGCGGACGCGGCGCCAGATCTTCCAGCACGAAGGCCTTGAAGGGCGAGCCCAGCTTCGACAGCTCCTGCGCGATGCTGGCGGCGATGTCGCGGCAGGCGTTGTCGGTGATCAGCGTGACCTTCTCGTTCGGCTGGATGCGCAGGCAGGTGTTGACCGCGTTGCGGGCGCCGGGCGAGAGTTCGGGATCAAACGATGTTTTGGTGAGGTCGGTGAGAACGGGTTGAATCAAGAAATGTCCTTTCAAATCGATGACGGCCTAGCGTCTTGAATTGTCATCACGAGCGCAGCGAGGGAACCGCTTCTTCCTCTCTCGGACACGAAAAGCAGATCCCTCGTCGGCTTGAAAGCCTCCTCGTGATGACAATTCATAAAATCGAAGGCCCCTCGGATCGCATTGTTTCCCTTGGATTGCCCTACACCTCGGAGTGTTTACTGTTGCTACCGTCGCGCGGGTGTCTGCTCGAAGACGCCGACGCGCGTCTCCTCGACCATATAATCCACCACTGCTTCCAGGTCGCCGGTTTCCTTGTACACCTGAAGCTGGCGATCGGCGCCGGTGCCCATTTTGAGCATCTGGTGAATGTAATTGATCTCCTCGCGCGAGCCAAGCTCATCGACCACATCGTCGATCAGGTCGAGATACTCAAGGATCAAGCTGGCGCAGCGGCACTTCTTCTTCTTTGCCAAAGTCGATCAGTTTGCCGTCGAGCCCGTAGCGCGAAGCACGGAATTTGTTTTCCGAAATCAGCGCGCGTCCGTAGATGCGGTAACTCTTGTTGGATGCGTGCAGCTTGTACAGCATTGCTACCGTTGCCTGAATCAGAGCGGCGATCGCCATGGTTTCATCCAGCCGCATGGGAATGTCGCACACCCGCACTTCCAGCGTGTTGAAGAAGGGATGCGGCCGGATGTCCCACCAGATCTTCTTGCCGTTGTCGATGCAGTTGGTCCGTCACCAGTAAGTCGACGAAGTTCTCGTACTCCGACCAGTTGGCGAAGGTGTCGGGAATTCCGGTACGCGGGAAGCGCTCGAAAACTTTCACCCGATAGGACTTGAACCCGGTATTCATGCCCATCCAGAAGGGCGAGTTGCTGCTGAGCGCCAGGATGTGCGGCAGGAAGTACCGCATGGAATTCATGATGTGGATGGCGGTATTGCGGTCTTCAATGCCGATGTGCACGTGCAGTCCGAAAACCAGATTGGCGCGGGCGATCAGCTGCATGTCCTCGACTACGCGGTGATAACGCTCGTCGGGATAAATCTCCTGCAGCTTCCAATCGGAAAACGGATGCGTGCTGCCTGCGGCCAGCAACATGCCGTTCTGGCTGGCGAGGGTAATCATCTCGCGGCGAAGCGCCTGAATGTTCTCCCGCGCTTCTTTGACGTCCTTGCAAACGCGGGTGCCGACCTCGATGACGGACTGATGCATCTCCGCCTTGACCGCCTCATGCAGCGCCAGCTTTGCCTTGGGAAGGATCTCAGATGCGATGTGCGAGCGCAGATCGCGCGTCTGCGGATCAATCGTCTGATATTCCTCTTCGATCCCGATGCTCAGGCTTGGACGAGGCATTTTGCGTTATCCCTTGCTGGCTCGCTTGCGTGACGGCTTAGATGCCGCATCAAGCATGTCCCGGGCTTCGAGGTGTCTGGAGCAGGGTCAGGAGCCTTTCGGCCCTCGGCGCAACCGCGTTCTTCGCATTGGCTTGATCTTTGGCGCGGCGCCGCGGAGAAATGCGCTCCAACGATATTCAGAAACCTTGCCGGTATGTTCCTTCGCTTTTCGCACAGCCAGCTCGGCAACATGGTTCACGATCCAGTCGAAAGTTTTCCTGGCCGACGGAATTCACATCCGCATCGGGAGCGGGATTCATGAAGTCGATAGCGTACGGAATACCGTCCTCGCAGGCAAACTCGACGGTGTTCAGGTCATAGCCGAGAGCGCGGCACAAGGTGAGGCAATCGCGCTCCACGCGCTCAATCAGCTTGGGATCGACCGGCGGCGGATTCTTCACGTAGCGCTCGTGGGAAGGCGCCGACGGATCGTAGTGCATGATGTGCACTTTCTCCTGTCCCACAACGTAGCAGCGGAAGTACTCCTTAAAGTTGACGCCGCGCTGCAAGGTCATGCAGAGATCGCGCGACTGATCGTAAGCGTTGAAGAATTCTTCAGGCGAGTTGACCTTGTAGACGTCCTTCCAACCGCCGCCGTCGAAGGGCTTCAGAAATGCCGGAAAGCCGACATAGCTGAAGATGCTGTCCCATGGCATGGGATATTGCAGATTGCGCATGGAGCGCTCGGTGGTTCCGGGCGGATGTTCTTTGTGCGGAATGAGAACGGTTGGAGGAATCGCCACGCCCAGCTTATGGCCCAGCGCGAAGTTGAAGAACTTGTCGTCAGCGCTCCACCAGAAGGGATTGTTGATGACGATAGGTTCCCGATAGCGCCGCGTTCTTCAGGTAGGCGCGATAAAACGGGAATGTCGTGCGAGATGCGATCGACGATCACGTGATAGGGCGAAGGCTCTGCCATGCGGACTTCGCCGATGGTCGCCAGCTCGGCCTGAATGCCGGGCTCGCCCATGGAATTGATTTTTTCCACCAGCGCCGGCGGAAAAGTCGTCTCCATGCCGAAGATGATTCCGATTTTCTTCACGATGACTCCTTCGTTGGCGACACTCGTCCCTTCTCTTGGATCAGCAATTGTATGTGAGAAGCCCGGGAAAACGTGCGATTGGCACGACTGCTGGAAATTATTGTAAGCGAAACGGCGCGCATGAGTAGGGAGGCAGCGTGGAACCATTGAATGGCTATGAGATGGGATAGCGTCGAGACGCCGTGCCGCCGCGCCGCGGCTCATCTTTCTCTACTGACCGCGGGCTGACGCCCGCGGCTAACACAAATGCCGCCGCTGCGCAGCCGCTACCGTTTGTACGTAAGGCACCCTTAGCGCAGGTAATAAATCTTCACCTGATCTGAAAATCTGGTGTGGGCGAAAATGCCTGCGCCGTAAACTTCCTTCAGCGTGCTTTCATCAGGCTCAATCAGCGCCGCCTGGTCCTGATGCCGCCGCAGATCGTCCAGCGTCCAGAACTGCATGGGATAGTACTGCGAGAGGTTCAGCTCCAGGCGCTGATGCAAATAAGGATCGGGACCAGCCTTGGCCTGCTGGTTGAAGTCGGAAGGCAACAGCAGCACACATTGTTCAGGATGATCCGAATACTGTTGCGCCTCAAGAAACAGCAGCGGTCCAGAGAAGACAAAGTAGCGCTTGCCTTCGAGTTGCAGCGCGCTTTCCATTTGCAGGAAACGCGCGAATGCCGGTGGCTTCGACTTTGTCGGGACGGCGCACAACCGTCAGCTGTTGTCCAACGCCCCAAGCAGCCAGCAGCACAAAAACTCCCATCGAGACTTGCGCGGTCTTGCGAAAATGCCGCCACAGAAGAAACGCGAATGCGACAGCGACGCCGGGAAGCACGCCAATGAAATAGCGGCTGTAGAAGGCGTTGGTCTTCCACTCGGCCACTGCGAATGCAGCCAGCGGAATCGTCAGGAATAGCCAGCCAATGGCTTCGGCGGATTGCATCGGCTGAAGCGTAGTTTCCTTCTCGCTGTCCGAGCCGGCGAGTACGATCCAAACTACGATGAGCGCCAGCAGGAACAACCCGTCAGGGAACAACTGCGAGAAGATGGCACGCAGCTCGTTGAACGACGGCCGGTTCCAATAGCCGCCGGCGAACTTTCGCGAGAATGACAGGATCAGTGGCGACAGCAGCACAACCGGAATGATGGAGCCGACAATTCCGGCGATGAGCTTTGCGGATGGCCGACGACCAGGTTTCCAGCGAAGCAACTCCCACAGCACATACGGCACCAGACACATTGCGAAGTAGTAATGGAAGCAGACGCCGGCGAAGAACGCCGCGCCAAACAGAATCGCCGGCCAGCGCTTGCCCGCTGCGTCATAGGTCCACGCCCACAGCGACAGCGCCGCCAGCATGAAGTAGATGGCATACGAGCGCGCCTCGAATCCGTAGTACGGCAGGAAGGAACAGGTCGCAACCGAGAGCGCAATCAGTCCGTGAAGTCCGTCGGTGAGGCGGCGCGAGCAATCGAAGATCAGCAACAGACCGATGACCATCGCCAGCGCCGAAGGCAGCCGCGCCGCGACATCGCCGGGTCCAAAGAGCGAATCGAAAGACCCGCACCAGCATGTAATAGGTTGGAGGCAGCGCGTCGACGCCATTGCCCAGCGCGCTCCAGATTGCCGTCAGGCTGGGCAAGACGCGCGATGTGCAAAGTGAAAAGCTCGTCGAACCAGAAGACGCGATGCGACGCAATGTAGATGCTGGTGACGAAGTAGAAGACAGCCAGCAGGGCCGCGACAACGAACGGTCCAGGCGCGGGTCACGTGGTCCGGCCGGCTGCGCTGTCCGCGCGTTTACGGTCGTCGAGCTGCGGCGCCGCGCAAAGGTTTGCTGGTTGAAGTCGGCATGTCTCGGTTTGTGGTGCGATCCCTCCTGAGAATCGCGGCGAGCGCATCGTCACAGCTTGCCTTGCTTCGGCCGCGAGTTCAGCCCGCAGAGTTGTCGATGATGAGCTCTGGCTGCGAGTATGACAGGAAATTTGCGCAATCGCCAAAGCCTGAGTGGCGACATCGCGACCTCGCGATGGCATCATCGCAAGGTAGAATGTCTCTCGTCTATGGAGAAGCTCCATGCTGCGCCACAGCCAACAACGCTCGCAAGTCTCTGCCGCTGCGCAGCGCCGCTTTCCATGGCTGAAGAAGTATTGGGATTTTCTCGCCGTCGTGCTGCTCGTGCTCGCATCGTTTCCGACGGTGTGGTTGACGGCAACGCGCGGTTTTTCTGGTCCCCAATTACGGCCTGATCGACGACCACTGGCACCTGGATAGCACCTTCAAGGCGCTGCGCGGCATCTGCATCGGCCGCGACGTTGCGTTCACGCACGGTCCCATCTTTCAGTGGCTGTCGTCGATTCCGGCGCGCTCCATGCCGCTGTCGTTTGGTGCGCTGTATGCGACGTGGAACACGGTTCCGCTGTGGTGCGCCATCGTTTTTGCCTATCTCGCATTGCGGCTGCTTCTGCCTGAGCAACCGCCGTGGAAGCGCTTCGTACTTCTGCTGTTGCTCTCTTCGTTCTGGGAAACTTCGCTGCGGACGACGTTTCCCGTGCTGTTGTTTGCCCTTTTTCTGCGCGGCTGGTACGCGCGTTAAAGATGGTCGCGTGCGCAGCTTGTTCGTCGGAATTGGCGGAGCGGTGCTGTGCGGAATTGCGTTCCTGGTCGCGGGCGATACCGGCATTTATGCAACTGCGGCGTGGTTCATCTGCTTTGCCGCGATTGCCCTGGAGACGCGGCGCGAGCACTTCGCCGGTAAGCTGCTCAGCGCGCTGCTGGGCTTCGTTGTCGCTGCCGTGTTCGTTGCCATCGTGATCAACTGCTTCCTGGCCAGCCCGCTCGACTTCAAGTTCTGGCGCGATTCGCTGGCGCAGGTTGCGGTCTATCGCTGGGCAACGCCCGCTGCGATGACCGACAAAGGGACGGCGCATTTCTTCGGCGGGCTGCTGATTGGACTGGCGATTTTCGTCGTGCGCTTCGCGACGCGCGATAAGACTGCGGTCGCCATCACGGAACGCACGGCTTTTCTGGCGGGAGCGTTTGTCTTCGGATTGGCCCAGATGCAGAGCGCGCTGGTTCGCTCCGACGTTGGCCACGTGATTATCGGCGAGTTCGCGATGATCTTCTTCGCCAGCGTTATCCTGTTCTCGTTTCGGGGCAAGCTCTCGGCGCGTTGGCGTGCTCGTTGCGATTGCCTGTTGCATGCTGTTTTCGCATCCCGTGTTTCGTCCGTCCAGCGTAATCCGTCTCTACAGCCAGTTGCGAGATCCGATGACGGAATGTCCGCCAGGTTACGGCGAATTCGACCGCGCCTGCTACCGTAGAGCCGCTGACTCCGCCGATGTTGACCGCTGCCGCCAACTTCCTCAGCCAGACACAGCGGGCCAAACGATTCCATCTTCGTTTTCCCTTATCAGACCATGTTTGGCCTGGCGGCGCGGCGCGATGTCGCCGGCGGATTGATGCAGGCTTACACCGCGAGCGGGCCATATCTTTCGCGGCTCGAGATTTCCGGCCTCGAAGGCAAATCCATTCCGGCCGCGCTGTATCTGCCCGACGACGATTACAGTCACATGTCGGAAGCCGAGGTTGCGCGCTGGTCGCGCAACTATCTCAGCGTTCCCGTAGATGGCATATCGAACTTCACGCGCATTCCCGAAGTATGGTTCTGGATGGTGCGCCATTATCGCGCAGCGGAGCAGTTGACGCCCGGCGTTGTCGGCTTGCAACGTGACGATTCGCGCGCGAGCCGCATCGCCATGCAAGCGCAATCGCTCGGCTTGCCGGCGCGAAGCTATGCCATCGACGAGCGCAGCTCGGCTACCGCTCTGGGAGCTCCGAACTGGCCGCAACGGTTTCGACTTCATCCGCCTGCGGATCACGGTGCACTATCCGTTCTGGTGGAAGCTGCGCAAGCCGGAGCGCTTGCAGTTGGAGATCACGCGCGCCAACGGAACGCGCGACATCCAGTGGTTCATGGTGCAGCCAAATGTCTCGACGGAAGTGTGGTTCTATCCCTGGTCAGGACCCGATCTGGCGCGCTACTTCGAGGCGGACGAAAGCCAGTGGCGCTTGTCGTCGCGCTCCGCCATTACGGATTTGCGCATTCTGGCCACGCCGCTGGATTGGGTTTCGCAACAGCCGGAGTCGATCGACATCGAATCGGCGGACGCAGTGCGGCTTACCTTGTCACCGTCGCCGCGATAACGCTGATCGCCGACCCGCCGCAACAGCGACAACATACGACAAACCTCGCCACAATCGCATATGCAATCTCGCCAGAAGCTGTACGACTTGCATGGTACTCTGAAGACCCTCAACTCTGCGGCAAGGTACACTGGAAATCGGCCCCATGCTCATCATTCCAACCTACAACGAACACGACAACATCGCAGTGCTCGTCGGCCGAATTCGCAAAGCTGCGGGCAATGAGCCGATCCTGTTTGTGGATGACAACTCGCCCGACGGCACCGCCGACGAGATTCGTCGCATTCAGGCCGCTGACCCCGATGTTCATCTGCTGGCGCGGCCCGGCAAAGGGCGGATACGGCTCTGCCTGCCGCGACGGCATCAAGAAAGTTCTGCACGAAAATCTCGCGATTACGTGATCCAGTCGGACGCCGACCTGTCCCATCCGCCCGAGCTGTTGCCGCGCATGATTGAGCTGCTCAAGACCAACCCGGTGGTGATCGGTTCGCGATATGTGGCTGGCGGCGGCGCGCAAAACTGGGACTTTCCGCCGGCGCTGTTCTAAGCTTTGGCGCTAATTTTTATGCGCGCTGGTTCACCGGCGTGCCGGTGCACGACATGACTGCCGGCTTTGTCGGCTATCAGACCGATGTCCTGCGCAAGATCAACCTCGATGCCATTCGCTCCGAGGGCTACGCTTTTCTGATGGAAATGAAATTCAACTTGCATCGCAGCGGCGCCAGCTTCTGCGAGTTTCCCATCGTCTTCTACGAACGCGAGGCCGGCAAATCCAAATTCAGCCGCAAGATTCTCTACGAAGGCATGCGTTTCCCCTGAAAGCTCTGGGCGCCAGAATCAGCGGGTCATGAGCCTGTCCCGCTGACCTATCCGGGTAAGGCGCTTTAGCGGGCACCTGTCGCAAGCGACAGTTACCCCTGGCGCAGAGACCGAATAAACTGCGTCCGCAAGATCCACGGAAACGCCCCTTCGCCCCTGGCGCAACGCGGCTCGAAGCGCCTTCATAGAGGAGAGCAAAGTGAATTTGCCGGTATTTCTTCGGAAGCTGACGATCGCCGTGCTTGCCTTATCAAGCCTGTTGCTTGCTGGGCAGGCCCTCGCTGCTGACAGCATTAAAGGTCAGGTTCTGGGCGGAGGCGCGCCTATTGCCCAATCAACGGTAACTTTGTGGGCGGCAAGCGCTGACGCACCCAAACAAGTCGCGCAAACGGAGACTGACAGCGAAGGCCGATTTGAAGTTCACAGCGCTGGCGCGCCAGCAGATTCCAGCCTCTACCTGGTAGCCACCGGCGGTGAGCCCAGAGGCAAGAGCGGCAATAATCCAGCTATCGCGTTATTGGCGGTTGTCGGCAGCAAGCCTCCGGCCCGGGTCGTGGTCAACGAGTTCACGACCATCGCCTCAGTGGTGACCCACGCGCAGTTTGTCGACGGCACGACCATCCAGGGTTCACCGCTGCAGCTACGGATTGCCGCGGGCAACGTGCCCAATTTCGTCGATCTCGAAACCGGCGACTATGGTGCGACCATTCTGGACGCTCTCAACAGCGCCCAGACGCCCACCATGGCCAACTTCGCCACGCTATCCAGCATTCTGGCAGCGTGCGTCACGCGGTTGAGGTCCGATGCGTGCAGCAGTCTCTTCTACGTGGCTACGTCTCCGACAGGCGCCTACCCAAAGGACACGCTGGCGGCCACTGAGTCCATCGTCCGTTACCCCTCGCATCAGGCTGACAAAGTTTTCGAGCTGCTTAATTACTTTTATCCCCTCCCACCGCCCAACACGCCCGGCAAGCTCTTTCGGCCTACGCCGTTCCTGCCATATTTGACCTTCGCGCCCAGCGCCTGGATCTTTCCGCTCAAGTTCACGGGCGGTGGCTACAGCGGAGGCGGGAAACTCATGATCGACAGCGAAGGCAATGCCTGGGTTGCGGACAACTTCACAGTCGGGGCAGAAAACCAGGATGCCTCATGGACTGGCGGCCTCACTAAGTTCGCCCCCAACGGTAAAGCGCTTTCGCCCAGCCCTCTGGGCTTCAGGGGCGGAGGTATTGCAGGCCCCGGTTTCGGCTTGACCCTCGACGCACAAGACAACGCGTGGGCCACCAGTTTCACCGGCCAGAACATCACGAAGTTCGACAAGAACGGCAAGCCATTATCGCCCCCAGAGGGATGGAACTTTAACCGCCAGATCAGCCAGATGCAGGGCATCATCGCGACGCCCAGCGGGGATATCTGGACCCTCGACCTGATCAAGGGCCAAGTCGTGAAACTTCCCCAGGGTGATCCGTCCAAAGCCCAGTTTTTCTGTCAGAACAAGACCGGCGACCCTCTGAAGAACCCCTGCAAGCTCATGGGGCCGTTCGCGCTCGCCATCGACCAGCAGGACCGCATCTGGGTTACCAACGCCGTCGCGGACCACGTTGTTCGTTTCCCCGCTTCCGATCCCAGCAAGTTTGAAACCTTCAAGGTTGGATACTCCGCCAGCGGTCTCGCCATCGACAGCCAGGGCAACGTCTGGGTCACCAACAAATTGGGGAGTTCGCCCAAGGGGGCATTGAAATTCGCGGAGATGCTGGCTGCATTCAAATTCAACTTCGACCATGACCCCGACGCAGGGCAGCGAGCGACCAAGGTCCTGATACCTGCCATGGCCGAGGAAAAATCGGGATACGAAGGCGGCAGCATTACCGTGTTGCGTCCCGACGGGACGGAAGCATCGTTCTCGCCGGTCTATGGCAAGGGCATCGTCGGCCCGTGGGCAGCTTCGGTGGATGGCAACGACAACATCTGGGTCTCCAACTTCAGCACACCGTCGGCCGGCATCGTGGAATTGTGCGGCTTCCGCACCGAGCATTGCCCGCCGGGCGTGAAGACGGGAGACGCCATTTCGCCTCCGACTGGCTATGTCGGCGGAGGGTTGCAGTTGATGGTTGACGTGGGCATCGGTCCCGCCGGGGATGTCTGGGTGACCAACAACTGGCAGGTGTACCAGGATGCCATGGGAAAGGTCGATGAGGCATTACAAACTCAAGGCGCCGGTCAGGGCGTGGTGGTCTTCTACGGCATGGCGAAGCCCGTCAAGACTCCGCTGATCGGGCCGGCGAAGCCGTATTAGGACAACGGAGTCAGAAGCGGCGAGTTTCGCTCCGGTAAGCTTTGCGAGGCGAGATGACGCAATCAGAAGACGCAGTTTCCGATCCTGAGCCTCTCGCCAATGGCGGGACAGCCTGGGAGTTTTCCCTGATTCGCGGAGGTCCGCTTTATCGCGCCCAACAGGCTGCCGGACTCATCGCTCCCAACCGCTGGAACCATGGCCGAAGGCTTATCTTCGCCCTGGCCATCGGTTGGCTCCCGCTGGTAATCCTGACCGCCTTGTTCCATCCCTCTCTCCTCAACAGCCTGCTAAGGGACTACCGCATCTACGCGCGCCTGGTGATCGCCGTACCCGTGTTGCTGGTGGGGCAGACCCTCATGGAATCGCGCTTTCGCCTGATTGTGCAGCACCTGCGAGCGGCGAAATTACTCGCTCCCGACGATCTCGCTTCCATGGACCGGACAATCACAACCCTGGTGCGCTGGGCCGATTCCCGGCTGCCGGAGCTGCTGATCGTCGCCCTCGTGTATGTGAATACGGCTGTCATCTGGCACCAGCGCGTGGCTCAGGCCATCGGCGAGCACTGGGCGTGGGCAGTCATGGGGACTGGAAGCAGCGCTCAGCTCACGCCGGCTGCATGGTATTTCGGCTTGGTCAGCCAGGTGCTCTATCGCCTTCTGGTGGGAGTGGCCTTGTGGAAATGGCTACTGTGGACCTGCTATCTGTTCAAGCTTTCGCGGCTCGATCTGAAGCTGGTGGCGACCCACCCGGACCATCACGGAGGCATCGGGTTTCTGGGCCTCTCCCCCATGGCCTTCGCGCCGATTGCCTTCGCCATTTCCGCTGCCATCGGATCCAACTGGCGAGAGCAGATTCTTTCCGCCGGTGCCCACTTGACGACCTTCAAGATCCAGGGCGTTGTCCTGTTGGCGGTTATTCTCCTCATGGCGATGGGGCCACTCGTCTTCTTTGTTCCCCGGCTCACCAAGTTGCGGCGTCAGGGAATCTTGCAGTATGGGACCCTGGCGCAAATCCACAGCACCGACTTTCATGAGAAGTGGATCCTGCATCGCGCCGGACACGAAGAGGAATTTCTGGCCGCTCCCGAAGCCAGTACCCTTACCGATTACGGAGCCAGTTACGAGAATATTGAGGCGATGCAGCCGTTTCCTTTTGACAAGGGTGGGTTTCTCGCGCTCGCTCTGGCGGTTGCGGTGCCCATGATTCCGGCCGTCCTGGCCCAGATACCCTTGGCGGTTGCGCTGAAAGACCTGGTGGAGGCGGCGAAATAAATTCACCAATAATATGGGCGTGTGCAAGCGCACGCCCCTGACTAAGATGTAGGGCGGAGAAAACAAATGTCCAAAGCTTCGGCGTGGTGTCGCAGAACTTCTGTTTTTGCTTGCTCCCTCAGTGCTCTGCTTTTCCTGATTGCCTGTGGCAAGCAAGCAGAGCAGCCGGCCAGCACCGGGACCGCAACCCCGCCAGCCGCTCCGGCGGTCGCCGTATCTTCGCCCGACCAGCCCCCTGCGCCCTCCAGCGCCACCACCTTTCCGCCGGCCTTCGGGCGCCGCACCGGTGACCTCGATGACATGGTCAAGGCCCGCAACATCCGCGCCCTCGTGCTCCTCAACCCGATTAGTTTTTTCTACGACAAAGGGCAGCCGCGGGGCGCGATGTATGAGGCCCTGGAGGAATTCCAGAAGTTCGTCAATCAGAAACTGAAGACCGGCAAGCTTCAGGTGAAAGTCACCTTCATTCCCATGCGGGTTGACCAGATTGAGGCCGCTCTCGCCCAGGGCGTCGGCGACGTGATTGCCCACGGAATCATAATCACCCCCGACCGTGAACAGCGCGTGGCCTTCTCCACTCCCATCCAGAAAGACGTCACCCAGATCATTGTCACCAACAAGGATTTCGGCACCGTCTCCAGCCTCGCCGACCTGGGTGGAAAAGAGGTCTACGCCAATCCGCTGACCACCTATTACGAAAATCTCCAGAAGGTGAACCAGACGCTCCAGAAGGAAGGCAAGACGCCGATCGTAATCAAGGCTGCGGACAAGAACCTGATGGACGACGATCTGGTGCAGATGGTGAACGCGGGATTGATCCCGGCGACGGCGACCACCAAACTCCGGGCCACCCTGTGGTCGCAAGTGCTCGATCACCTGCAACCGCAGCCCGGCCTGATAATCGCCAGCGGCGAGCAAACGGCTTGGGTCATGCGCAAAGACAATCCGCAATTCAAGCAACTGGTTGACGAGTTTGTTTCTTCCCATGCCGTGGGGACCTCATTCGGCAGCACCCTCCTGCGCCGCTATCTGCAAAACACCAAGTGGGTAAGGAATTCAACCTCGGCGGAGGAGATGAAGAAGTTCCAGACCAACCTGGAACTCTTCCAGAAGTACTCTGGCGAGTACAGCTTCGATTACCTGATGATCGCGGCCCAGGGTTACCAGGAATCTCTCTTGGACCAGAGCAAGAAGAACCCCAGCGGTGCCGTCGGCATCATGCAGGTCATCCCCAAATATGCCGCAGCTTCGCCTATCAACATCCCGAACGTGGGAAACGCCGACGGCAACATCCATGCCGGGGTCAAGATGCTGCGCAACATTGACGACACCTATTTCAACGATCCCAAGATCGATTCTCTAAACAAGACGTTGTTCGTCTTCGCCAGCTACAATGCTGGGCCGAATCGCATTGCCCGGCTGCGCAAGGAGGCGGCCGCTCAGGGTCTTGACCCAAACGTCTGGTTCAACAATGTAGAACTGGTTGCGGCCAAAGATATCGGCCAGGAGACCGTCACCTACGTCGCCAACATCTACAAATACTACGTGGCTTACAAGTTGACGGTAGAGCAGCGCAATCAGAAGCAGAAGGCAGAAGGATTGCCGCCGCATTGAGCCTGGAACGGCCGACGGAGTGCGCGAGCTTAGCGCCCCAGGCTGAGGCGCACGGCGTCAGCGGACTCGATCTCAACCGCTTCCGGCTTCTGCGAAAACCCATCCAGCGGCGTGATCAGCAAACGAAGATTAGTGACTGCCGGACGGTACCCAGCGCGCCAGCGGCTTTCGTCCGCATCGAAATAACGCGCCAGATCAGACTCATTCCAGGGATAAAACCAAACATCAGTCGCGACATTCGGCTCGACGACAAACGTCCTGACCGAGCGGCGGCCATCGGCCAGCGTGATCTCCAGTTGCAGCCGCTCCGGCTTGCGCAGCTTCCACAGCGGGCTGTAGCGGACCGTCATGCGCAGCCGTAAGAAGTCAGCTCCGCCCGTGGGCCAATCCGGCGCACCCAGATCCAGAGTCGTGCTCGCCTCCTGCACGGGAAAGTCTCGCGCGCTCAAGGCCAGAGGATACTCCTGCATCGCAATTCTTGACGGCCGGGAATCGTCGCGCTGCAAAGCCAGAATTCCAGGAGCCGGCTCTCCATCGCCACGGTAATGACGGAAAATCCAGAACCAGAGATCGGGCGTGCGGGTGAAATTGCTGACGTCGTCGATGGGCAAGCTCAACGTGGGACTGTTCAGCTCGCCGGGACCGGCGTCGGGAATATAGAGTCCTGCCTGGGCCTTCGCGCGCTCCATGCCCGCGATGTCGAATTGCGACAGGTACGCTCCGTTCGCCAGAAAGGACTGCTCAACCCCGGCAGCCACATTGCGCTGCGCCGCCACGGCGAACATGTATTGGTACGGGAAAGATAACGACGGAATCGTTTTCGCCGCTGTTGCTGGTGAAGATAGCCGACGGTAGTTTCCAGGGTGTCGGCAAATTCCAGGGATAGCAGGCGTGATCGAATTCGCGATAGCCGCCGGGACAGGTGGTGATGGGATGGAGCATCCGCGCCAGGCGAAAGCGCAGGCTGGCACGCTGAAAATGGGGCGCAGGTTGCGAGAACGCCACCGAGCAGACGACGGCAGCCAGCGCCGCAATCATCGATACCGTTAGCGACTGGAACGAGAACAGCACCACGCCGGCAAAGAACACCATGGGATACACACCGAAGACGATGTGGTTGTTATCGGAGCGGACCAGTCCGCTCTGCATGGAGAGCAGAGCAAACAGAAATGCGCTCAGCAGAAATCCGGTTCGTGCGGCGATGACGGCGGTGCGGTCGGCGGGTAGGGCGAGTCGCAGCAGGAACAGGCATGCTCCAATCACTACGGGAAGCAGTAAATGTATGGCGCCCGATCCGGAGATTGCGGAAGGGCTCGTTCCAGCGGTGCACCGCCGACCAACGCGAGGGATGTCCTCCAGAAGCGGAAATCCAGAGGCGTGGCCATGATGCTGTTAATCAGGAGGGCGAGCACGCCCAGGCTGACCGGCGAAGCCCGCAACGGCAACCGCATAGCGCGCGAATTTGTGCGATTCGCGGCGGCCTTCCCACGCCACTCCCGCCAGTCCAAGCATCCACGCGGCGACCCATAAACGCCGGTGTCGGCGGAGTACAAGAACGCGACGGCAATCAGCAATGCGGAGCCGCCGGCGAATAGCAGCGGTTTCAGCCGTTCTTCCCGCACTGCGTACCAGCCGCGCAGGAACAGCGCAAACAGAAAGATGGCGAAGGCGGTCCGCCCATCCCACGGCGCCCAGAAGATCCCCAACAGCAGAAGCAACAGAAACCGTTTTACCGCCGGCTTGTTCCGGCAGCAGGAGACGCAGCGTTCCATAGCCAAACAGAAACGTGCACCACAACAACAGGGTGCGATAGCCAACGTAGGATGCCCCCATCGAGTAGTGCGGCCAGCGCGCGGGCGCTGCCATCAGCCAATGGAACAGCGGCCCGTAGACGAAGGCCACGTCGCGGCCGAATACCATTCCGCGCGAAGCTTTGAAGGCAGAATCCAGCACCCAGTTGTCATCGAAGGTGCCGGGATGTTGCACCAGGATTACGGTGCGGGGCGAGACCCACGACAGGGGTAGCGACGCCGCCATCAACAGCAGCACCGCCAGAAAATCCCAATATCGTTTGAGCATGGCGAGGGGCTGCGTTGCGCTTGCCGGCGGAACCGGTGAGTTGGGCTTATTCACCACTGCGTCGAGCTTCGGTCATAGGGCTGCCCCATTCTATCGCAGCCCAGAAATGGCACAACCGTCATGGAGCGTGGCCCGTCCGCTCCAGCAACACCGTAGTCCCATCCTGATACCGCGTCTTCCATCCGGAGTTGTGCAGCAGCAGGTAGGCGACGCCGCTGTCCCGTCGATACAGGACGTAGCGGATGTGGTACTTGTCCAGGATTTCCAGCGTGTTCTTGACGCCCATCGCATCCAGATAGTCGGCGAAGACGCCGTTGTATTCGTAAATATCGATGCGCGAGTCGATAAAGACGGGAATCTGGCGCGCATTCCAGATCAGGTAGCCGCCCCACAGGCAATCATTAAAGACGCGACCCTGAGGCTGGAAGTGCTGAAGATAATTCAGGGCCTTCACGGGATAGTTCTGAATGGTGTCGCGCATCAGCTGATCGCGCGAGGGAAACCGCCAGATGCAGAGACCCAGGAGGACTGCCATGAGAATCGCATTCAGCCAAGTCTTGTCGATCTCGGGATCGGTAGGGCGGAAAGAAGTCCAATTCCCGCGCCAGCATTGGAGTCAACACGATGGCGGCGAGGAACAGGAAGCGGCTATAGGTCATCGCCGCATAGAAGCCGAGGAGCAGGAAGGCAAGCTCGTCCAGGGCCCAGCGGCGCTTGCGCACCAGGGCCAGCACAATCGTCGCCGCCAGCATCAGGAAGATGATCTTGCCGCGCACGCTGTGGAAGTCGAGGCTCATCCATTCGTCAACATGGTTCACATTCAGCTTCTGCTGGAACGCGAAGTTGAATGGGTAGAACACCAGATGGTAGGTGTAGGGATTAAGAAATAGTCCAGCGACGCTCAAACTACCTAGCCAGCGCCAGCTTTCGCATTTGCGGCGGAGTCCATCGCGTGGCCTGAAGCCGGCCCCATTTTCCCTGCACTAATCCTGCTGCGCAGAACATGCCAAGCAATACCATGCCGATCAGCCAGGAGCCATGCAGGTTGGCCCATAAGAACGAAGAGCGGCGGCAGCAGCCAGGCGCGGTCTTTACCCTCCTTGAACTGCGCCAGAATGAAGAGCTCCGCGACCAGACACATCCAGCCTGCCAGCAAAGTTCGCGGGCCGAAGGAAACCGTTGCCAGCCATACCGCCAGCCAGGAAGCGACAAATGCAGCTTTGACATTTCTTGAGCTAAGGTATGCCAGTCCGAAGACGCCAAGCAGGATCAGCTCTACTTCGCCCAGCATGACAAGATAGATGCCCCGGATACCCAGCCATCGCCATCCCAGGTAATAAGGCAGCTCGCTCAGCCAGGCTTCATTGATCCAGCGCGAGCCCGTTGCCGTGAAGGAATAAAAATCGTGATGGACCACGGCGTGGGTTTGTACCAATACCTCCGCATTGCGTAAGTGCCACCAGATATCGGGATCGGCGATGCTGCCGCTGTCGAGCAAAAAGATCGCCGCCCCTAATCCTATGGCCAGCAGCACCGGAAAGGAAAAGAGCTTCGTCCATAAGTTGGTCCTTGCGTTCGGGACCGCGGCTGGTGATGACTAATGCGGAAGCTCCGAGTTTTGTTGTCGCCGCTAGTTCTGCCTGCACAGATCAGGCTAGCGCGGCGCGGACTTCGACGCTATAAATACCTGCGCTTTTCGCCGAATTTATAAGCATGAAGGCCCATTCTGACATCGTGCCGAATAGGAAAAGTCTCTCGCCTGTTTGCTCACATAAGCCTTGGTGTGCGGCATTCACTTCGCCGTAGCATTTTTACAGGAGAGTCTGGTTGAAGCGATTTCACAGGTCGGTGTACGTCAGGGAGCGGCTTTCAGCCGTTCTGTTCGCTCGTGAAAGAAAGTCGAGCTTTAGCCCCTGTCGGCGGCTGTTCCAGGGGCTAAAGCCCAGGTCGTTTTGCCATAGTCGGCACGACTTAAGTGGTGCCCTGACACAATGCAAGAAAATCTACGAGACGAGTCTCCTGGTAAATGAGTAAGTCAACGCCAGTCTCGCGCTCATTTGCGAAAGACAGCCAGGGATCGAGTCTGGTCGAGACCGCAATGGTGGTGCCCATCCTGGTGCTGATGCTGTGCTTCGCCATCGACATTGGCTACTTCTTTATCGTCGCGGCAAATCTGGTGTCGTCATCACGCAATGCCGTGCAGTATTCCGGACAAGGGTTCGTATCGCCCGCTCAGCAACAGCTGCCATCGCCGGGAACCTCAGGATCGCTCTCCGATACCGCGGGAGTGGCTGGTCTGGCCGGCGGCGACATGTCCGGCCTGGCCAACATGCTGACCAAGACGACGGTGGAGGTTTGCTCGAAAGAGATTGGCGTTACCCAGACTTCCAACGGCTATATCACGAATTGCAGTACTTACCCTTCGGGTTCGTTGACCTTCACTCCCGACCAGGACCCGGAATCGAATAGCGGAATGCTGACCCAGCGTGTGGACGTGGTCTACACCGTCAATCTTCCCATTCCGGTTAATTTCTTCACCTTCACCATGCCGCCGCTGACCATACATTGGGCGGCCGAGATGCGGGCGGTCGACTGATGAGAAGGGCTAACGGGCTGCCGAAAAAGTCGCAACAGCAGGTCCCTCGCGGCCTTAAGGGCGCCGGGGACGATAGAAATAATGGGCCTGTAGCGGCACAGCTAAAGCTGCGCCCTTTCAAAACATGTCGCGCCGGCGGCTTCGGCGACGACTGCGGCTCCATGGTGATTGAGTTTGCGCTGTCGGTGTGGACGCTGTTTCTGCTCACCTTTCTGATCTTCGAGTTTTGCATGACGATCTACACCTATAGCGTGCTGAACAATGCCGCGCGGGAAGGGGTTCGCTATGCCATCGCTCATGGGACCGACAACGCCACCTGCAGCGGGCCCAGCACCGGCTGTAGCGACCGTACTGGCGCCAATGTCACCAATGTAGTCAAAGGCTTCGCCAACGTTAGTTTTCACGACCTCACAGGCATGACGGTGACCCCCAGCTGGCCCGATGGGACTTCCACGCCGGCCAGTCGTGTGATCGTGACCATCAGCTATCCCTACGTGCCCTATCTGAATTTGCCGGGCTTCAATGCTCCAACCATGCAAGCCAGTGCCGAAGGGCGGATTGTTTTTTGACGAGGTGTGTGCCATGACATCAGGTGCGGTCCAATATGCGCTCAAGCCCAAACGGGTTCGCCATGAAGCTGGCCAGGCGAGCATTCTGGTGGTCCTGATGTTGAGCTTGTTTCTGCTGGCGGTGCTGGCCTTCGCCGTGGACTACACCAACATCTGGTTTCAGCGGCAGCAAATGCAAACTGCCGCCGATGCTGCCTGCCAGGCCGGGGCCATGGATATCTATCAGCTGGCCAGTGGGGCAGACGATGCCGAACATGGGCTTCGTTCTCGGTACTGCCGGCAACTGCAATTCCTATAGTTCGAACGGCCCAACCATGTGCTGGTACGCCAACAAGAACGGGTTCAATGGATACACGAGCGGCGCGGCGACCGTCGCGTGGACCTTCCCCAGTTCGGTCACCGGGGTAACCGCTCCGCCGTCGTCCATTAGCCCCTATCCTTTTCTCCAGGTCTCGGTATCGTTGCCGGTGAAGACGTATTTCAGCACCCTGCTGACGGCCAGCCAGACGCAGTTGGTTGCAGCCAACTCCACTTGCGGGCTGCACCGCCATCATGCAAGGCGGTCCCATCATGGTTTTGCACCCCAGCATGTCAGGCTCGCTGTCCTACTCAGGAGGAGCCTCGTTGACCATCGTGGGCGGCCCGCCGCGCAGCATCGTGGTAAACTCCAGCAGCGCCACTGCGGTCTCGTGCGGCTCCAGCGGCGTGATCGACACCAGCAAAGGCGGCCCAAACCTTACTGGCGCCGACGTTGGCACCTACGGCGGTCCGCATACGGCTCCCGGGCCCTCGACCGGCTGCAATGGGACCAACGGCAACACTGGATTGACCGCCGGCTTCAATGGAGGAACCACCGGCCATTGGGACTGGCCTGCCAGTCCGGTCCCCGATCCCTACGCCGCCGTGCCGGCGGCGGCCGGAATCAAGAGTGTTACGCCGCTCACCAAAGTAGCCCACGGCAACGGTACGTATTACTACAATCTGGCCGCGCCGGAGATGGATGGATGTCCCGACAACGCGCCCACCAACTATGGAAACTATAACGACAGCACCTGGTGGACTTGCAATCTGGGTCTTTATGGAAGCAAGAGCTGGTATTGCCGCGGCTGCCATGAATACGCTCCGGGATACTATCCCAACGGCATCAGCGAAAATGGCAACGACGTGATCACCTTTCTGCCCGGGGTTTATTACATGGACGGCAATCTGGCGATTGGCGGCAGCGACTGCATCCGCATGGCCAAGGCCTGCGCCAACTCCCAAGGCGTGGTGAACAGTACGCCCACCACCGGCAACTGTAGTCCGATGACCCAGACTGCCGGGGCCAACGGCAACGGCGGTGGCGGTCCCTGGACCTGGCATCAGACTGACGGCGTCCTGTTTTACTTTCACGGCAGCGCCGTGCCCATAATCAGCGGCGCATCGGGAGCTCCTGACTCTCCCCGGGTCGACAAGACACCCGTCACAGATTTGACCTGCGATGGCAGCACGCCGCCTACCTATCTCAACTTGCCCAGCGCGCTGGATACCAACATCATGCTGGCCCAGTGCACCGCCCAGGGCACCTACTACGACAGCGCCGGCGACACCACCGATTCGCTGGGTACGATCCGCGGCCTGCTGATGTTTATGGACCACGGCGACACCGGCTCGCCCCAGCTGCAGGGCTCAGGATCGCTGGCTTATACCGGCACGCTATATTTTCACTCCTCCAGCTATGCGACGCTGTTCCAGATCCCGGGCGGAACGACGACGGGAACGCTGATCTGGGGCAACGTGATTACCGACCAGCTGCAGCTGAGCGGCAGTGGCGCCCTGAAGATGGCCCTGAATCCCGCAGCTACGACGTCGATTCTGAAGGTGGGCTTGCTGCAATAAGCCGGGAACGGGCCACTTCGCCAGGCTCCGATTGCGGGGGAAATCCTGATCAAGTGAAGACGAAAGTCCCTCGGTGGCTAAAGCCAAACGATTTCGATGCTCTTACGGACGGGCCTGAAGGCCGTCCCCTTCAAGACTCGGACCTGAGCAGAGTTTCCCTGGTTTATATCCTACGGGCCAGGCTGCCGGTGCAGCGTACGCAGGGCGTTCTGAAAGCCCTCAGGAGCCACTCTTACCGGCCCCTGGTAAGGCCGGTCAATATTGGCGATGGCCACCAGCACCAGCGAGATCAGGAAGCTCAGCATAAAAACCTGAAGCAGGTGAATGCGGAAGTTTTCCACGCCAAAGAAACAGGCGGAAACCACGGTGATAATGCCGCCGGTGATCAGCACGGCCCAGATGATGTAGGGGAGGGTCTCGCGGTTCTGGGTGGCGCGAATGCGGCGGTATTGGGTGAGGCCGCGCAACTCCTCCATCAGCTGATAGGCGGCAATGGCGTCGGGCTGAGCGTGCGCCTGGGCTTCTCCGGCAAGCGTCCAGAACTGGTCGATCATCTGGCCGCCTTCCGGAGGCATCTGGCGGTTCAGCATCGCCGGCCACTCCCGCTCCAGCGCGTTCTCGGCATAGCGCGCACACAACTGCTGGACCGCCTTGGCGTTGGGGTCCTGTAACTGGCTGGCGATGCGGAAAACGTTTACCAGCGAGTTCGCTTCCGCCTCTTCATTGTTTTGTGCCTGCTGAAACATGTTCCATACCCCGGCCAGGGTAAAGGCCAGGATCACCGCATAGGTGGTGCCGATGACGGCGACCACGGCGCCGGTGAAGTCGTTCGACTGCTTGCGTGAGGGCATGGTGGAAGTGCGGGTCACCAGAAACAGAAAGAGCACGGATGCGCTGACGCCGGCGATGATAATGACAACGTTCATCAGCATGGATGTCTTACCTTTCCCAGGCGAAGGTTGGGCGGTGTAGCCACCTATTATTGACTTTGCGCGGGCTTCCCGTCGATTAGGTTTTGGGTTCCAGTTGGCAGGCGCCAGGGAAGACACGGGCCGGCTACAGCTCCACTCCAGTCCACTGTCCGGTTATACTTCTGCAACGCCGCCTGCGGGGCGGCATCGAACATCCATGGTTTCGCGCCCACAACCTATCAACGAGCAGGACCTGCGCGATCTTGGCTTTGGCGCGGTGGTCTCGCGCGAGAGCCATCAGCGCCTGCTGAACCGCGATGGCAGCTTCAATGTCGAACGCCGCGGCCTCGGCATCCGGGCTTCGCTCAATCTTTATCATGCCTTGCTCACCATGCCCTGGGGACAATTCGCCCTCCTAGGCATTGGCAGCTACCTGGTGGCGAACGCGATTTTCGCGCTGGCCTATATGGCGTGCGGCCCCAGGTCTCTCATCACCACGGCGCCCGGAATGGACCTGCCTCCGTTTCTGCGCGCGTTCTTTTTCAGTGTTGAGACCATCTCGACCATCGGATACGGCAACGTGGTGCCCATCGGTGTCGCCGCCAACCTGGTGGTTACGGTCGAGGCGCTTACCGGCTTGATGGGCTTCGCCATCGCCACCGGGCTGGTGTTCGCGCGCTTTTCCCGTCCCATGGCGAATGTTGTGTTCAGCAGCCATGCGGTGGTTGCGCCCTACCAGAGCATCAAGGCGCTGGAATTTCGCGTGGCCAACGCCCGTTCGAATGAACTGATCGAAGTCACCGCCAAGGTAATCTTGAGCCGCTTTGAGCAGGTGGATGGCGTGCATACCCGGCGCTACTATCCCCTCACTTTGGAACGCGACGGGGTCGTCTTTTTGCCCTTGACCTGGACCGTGGTGCATCCCGTGGACGAGCAGAGTCCGCTGCACGGCGAGAGTCCGGAATCGCTGCACCAGGCCAGCGCGGAGATCCTGGTGCTGCTGAAGGCCTTCGACGAAACTTTCTCCACCATCGTCCAGACCCGCACCTCGTACGCTTCTGACGACGTCGTATGGGGCGCGCGTTTTGCCAACGCCTTCATGGCCGACGCGGCCGCCAACTTCGCCAAGCGATCGCGCAAGGGAAAAGTGGCCGTCGATATGCGCTTGTTCGACATTATCGAGCCGGTTCCCGAGCGATTAAACGGTTGAATATCGCTGCTGGCTCGCGCACAATGTTTTCGGCTCTTCGATCGAATCTGTACCGCGTACTGAAGAAGTTATTCACCACGGAAGCAGGGAGAGCAGGGAAGAAACTAAGAAACAAAAACTCCGTGATCTCAGTGTTTCCGTGGTAAGTCATTTTTTCTAGCTTCAGCGCCGGCAATTTGTGTCGCCTGCGCCCAAACACAAATGGAGGAATTATGGCTGAAGCAATTCTTAGCGGTATGAAAAAGGCCTCGGGCTGGTCCATTGCGCTGGGTATTCTGATGATCCTGGCGGGTATCATTGCCATGGCGGCGCCTTGGGAGTTCGGAATTGTCATTGCCCTGATAGTGGGTTGGTCCGCCATTTTCAACGGCTTTGCGCAAATCATCTATGGCTTTCGCACCCATGGCGGTGCCCATGCAATCCTGGAAGTCGTTCTCGGGGTCATCTACATCATCGCGGGCATTTACCTGCTGATGCATCCGGTGGGAGGCTTGCTGGCCTTGACCCTGTTGCTGGCCTCATTCTTGCTGGTCTACGGCATCTTCGCTCTGGTGCTGGCATTCCGCATGCGGCCGCACTCGGGCTGGGGATGGGTGCTCGTCGATGGCATCATCACCATCCTCTTGGGGGCGCTGATCTGGAAGCACTGGCCGATCAACTCGGAGTGGGTAGTGGGGACGTTGTTCGGCATCAGCATCTTCATCTCCGGCATAACCCGGCTGATGGTGTCGCTGGCCGATTCGCAGTGTGGCCAGCTCGGCGGTGTAGGGAAGTGGTTGGAAGTAGGCCTGTCGCAGTGCCAGTGTCGCCGCTCCGCGGCTCAGGATCATTTTCCACTCGACCCGGGGCTCACGCCCCGGGCTAACTGCACTGCCGCCGCTTCGCGGCTTGAAGCTCGCGGCTCGCAGCTTCCTACCCGCTCTCCTGCTGCCGTCTCAGCCTGCGGGTTTCCGCCAGCAACGTCATGCTGTGCATCAGGTTTTGCATGGTGACAATCCCTACCAGCCTCTGCTGATCGACCACGGGAATCATGTTGAGGCCTTGCCGGCCGAGCTTGCGAAAGGCAGACGCCAGCGAGTCGGTGCTCTGGGCAATGTCGAAGGCCCGCACCATGGCCGACTGCACATAGCCGTTGCCGCTGCGCCGCAGCGCTTCCACAATGCGTTGCTTGCTGATGATGCCCAACCATGTCGCTGCCGCGGACGACAGGGAAGTCATCTTGCAGAGTATGCACGGCTTTGTGCAGCGCGTCTTCCAGCGTGTCGGCGGGCGACAGGGTGGAGAAGCCGGTGAGCATCACGTCTTCCATGCGCACGCTTTCCAGCACCGACTGAAAGACCACCGAGCGGTCTTCAAGCTGCGCCCCCACGAAGAGGAAGAAGCCGATCAGCATCAGCCAGGGGTTCCACACGCCGAGAAAGATGAACAGCATGGCGAATCCCTGGCCGATAGTCACGGCCAGGCGGGTAGCGCGGACGTACTCCATGCGCTCGGCAAAGAGGGCGCGCAGGACGCGGCCGCCGTCCATGGGATAAGCAGGCAGCAAATTGAAGCCGCCAAGAAATACATTGCCCCAAAAGAGCGCGCGCGGCAGATTGGCGGCGTTGACCAGCGGCCGGGCCCAGAGATTGACCTGCGGAAAGAAGAGAAGGATCACAATTCCCGAGACGGCGGCGATGGCCAGATTCACCAGCGGGCCGGCGATGGAGATGCGGATGTCGCGCGCGGGATCGGCGGTGCGCTGCCCCATGTCTTCCATCAGGGTGACGCCGCCGATGGGCAGCAGGATGATGGAGCGCACAGCCACGCCGCTGCGCCGGGCCACCAGCGCGTGTCCCAGTTCATGCAGCACGACGCATCCGAAGATGATGGCGACCAGCGCCATTCCGCGCATGGCGCCCGCCGTGCCCAGCGCGACCGATTGCGTGAACCATACAAACGCCAGCAGAAACAGGAAGGTGAGGTGGATGCGGATATCCACTCCGAACAACCGTCCTGCCGGGATCGACCAACTTCTCATGCGCGAGGGCTGCTCCTTGATACATTCTATACAGGATGGGGGTTGGCAGTTGGCATTTGGCGTTGGCACTTAGCATTTAGCACTTGGCATTTAGTCGCTCTAGCGGTCGCTGATTGATTTTTCTTCGACCAGGACCAAACGGCCAAAAGCCGACGTCCAATTGCTAATTGCTGACTGCTAACTGCTTCTTCTATGCGCGTTATCGCCGGACAATATCGCAGCCGCCCTTTGCGGTCGTTGCCGGGACTGGATTTGCGGCCCACCAGCGATCGTCTGCGCGAAACTTTGTTCGACGTCCTCGGCGCGGCGCGCAGCCTGACGGACAGCGTCTGGCTCGATCTCTATGCCGGAACGGGCGCGGTGGGCATCGAAGCGCTCAGCCGCGGAGCGCGCGAGGTGTATTTCGTGGAATCGGCGAAGAAACATGCCCGGCTGCTGCGCGAAAATCTTGCTGCGCTGGGCATTGAAGCCGGGTACGAGTTGCACGAGCGCGAGGTCTCGAAAGCGCTGCCGCTGCTGGAGACCACGGGCGTGGTTTGCGATTATTGTTTTCTCGATCCGCCCTACCGCATGCGCGGCGTCTATGAGCAGACGCTGGGCTATCTGTCGCAATCGCGGCTGCTGCAGCCCTCGAGCGTAATCATCGCGGAGCATGAAAAGAAGTTCGATCCCGACGAGCGCTTTGGGGCGCTGCTGCGGTATCGCCGCCTGGAGCAGGGAGACGCCGCGTTGAGTTTCTACCAGCTGGGATGAAAACCGCTGTCGGTGGTGAGTCCAGGGAATCGATGATTGCGAACGAGTGAAGCGCGGCATTGTGTATGGCATTGGGAGCGCGTACAATCCTCGCTTCCGTCACAACAAAACCCATGGCACAACCTCAGTTTGCTCCCTCTGCTATAGCCAAGCTCCGCGGCAGCTTTGCGGGTACCGTTCTTCAGCCCGGCGATCCGGACTACGATATCGTCCGCGCTTTGCACAACGGCTTAATCGACAAGCATCCTGCCGTCATCGCTCGCTGCCGCAACGACGCCGACATAGCAGCCAGCATTGCATTCGCGCGGGAGCATGGCCTGGAGATCGCGGTTCGTGGCGGCGGTCACAACGTCAGCGGACGCGCCAGCGTCGAGGGCGGGATGATGATCGACCTTTCCCTGATGAAGGCGATAAGCGGTGAATGCCGCGACCAGGCGTGCGGTGGCCCAAGGCGGCGTCACCTGGGGCGAGTTCAATCGCGCGACGCAGGAGCATGGCCTGGCCACCACCGGCGGAGTGATCTCCACCACGGGCATCGCCGGACTGACCCTCGGCGGCGGATACGGCTATTTAGCCGGGAAGCATGGCTTAGCTGCCGATAATCTGGTTGCCGCAACGGTTGTCACCGCGGAGGGTAAGGTCGTGCGCGCCTGCGACTCCGAAAATCCCGATCTCCACTGGGCGCTTCGGGGCGGCGGCGGCAACTTTGGCGTGGTCTCATCCCTCGAGTACAGCCTTCATCCGGTGGGGCCCATGGTCATGGCAGGCGCCATCGCCTGGCCGTCGTCCCAGGCGCATGAGGTATTGCACTTTTATCGCGAGTTCACCGCGTCGGCCGGCGATGAACTCACCTGCATTGCGGGAGTTGGGCATGCGCCGGATGGTTCCGGCGCGAAGGTAGCCATCATCGGGGCCGCGTATTTCGGAGCCATGACGGATGGGGAACAGATGCTGCGCCCCATCAAGCAATTCGGATCGCCGCTGTTCGATATGATTCAGCCGACGAGCTACTGTGACCTGAACAGTATCTTCGACGTCGGCTATCCGAAAGGCATGCTGAACTACTGGAAATCGAATTTCCTGACCACGCTGGACGACAACGTTATCAACATAATGGTCGACATGCTTGAACATTGTCCTTCGAAATACAGCGGCATCTTTGTGGAGCACTGGCATGGAGCCGCGGCTCGCGTGCCGCACGACCACACCGCCTTTCACCATCGTCGGGAAGGCCACAATTTGCTGATCCTTTCGCAATGGCAGGATGCTGCGGCGCAGGGAAGAAAACATTGCGTGGGCGCGCCAGGGTTTTGCGCGGTGTGGAGCCTTTTTCCGCCGGAGCGCGGTACGTGAATTATATGGATCAGGATGACGCGAGCGACCTGGCGGGACCCTTCGGCGCGAATTATGCACGGCTGGCGAGGGTCAAGGCCCAGTGGGATCCGGGAAACGTCTTCCACCTCAACCAGAATGTTCAGCCGGTGAGCGACTGACCGTCGTGCTACGTTCCCGGTCAGCTAGAATCCTTGGGCAAAGGAGCTACGCATGGCAATACCTGGCCCGCACAAGCGATGGAAGTACGATCTGCATCCCAGCGTCGCGATGGCGCACTCGGTTATCGCCGGGATGAAGGAAAAGACCGGGCGCTCGCTCGCGGAGTGGGTGCGGCACGCCAAGAAGAACGGTCCTTCAGGCGAAAAGGAACGCGCGGCATGGCTGAAGAAAGAGCACGCCTTGGGTACGAACTATGCCGCGTGGATTGCCGGCAAGTCGGCGGGCAAGAACGATGGCTTTGAGGATGCTGGTGAGTATCTGAGGCACGCGGAAGATTTCGTGGAGAAGATGTACGCCGGGCCGAAGGCCCATCTGCGGCCGATCTATGACGCGATCCTGACGTACGCCAGGACTTTGGGCAAAGACGTCGGCGTGTCGCCGTGTTCGACGATGGTCCCGATTTATCGCAAGCACGTGATCGCACAGATCAAGCCGACGACGCGAACGCGGATTGACTTGGGTCTCGCGCTGAAGAACACCAAGACGCCGAAGCGGCTCATCGACACCGGCGGCTTCGCCAAGAAAGACAGAATCACGCATCGGATCGAGATCACTAGCGTCGAGGAGTTCGACGACGCAGCGAAGCGCTGGATGCGCGTGGCGTACGAGATGGATGAGTAGAAGCAGTTGTCGGTTGCCAGTTGTCGGTTGTAGAAACTGCCCCGCCCTAGGCAAAAGATGGCTAGAACGGGGCATCCGGCCGGTTGTAGTTGGTTGATAGCCAGTTCTATCGAAATCTACTTTGGGGTTCGCTTGAAGATGTTCAGCTCCGCCGGGCCGCCGGGACCTTTCACCAGCAACACCTTGTCGTTGAGCTTGGCAGGGTATTCTTTGCCCGGGCTCCAGTCGATGAAGACCGCCGCGGGAGCGTTGGCCTTGCAACCGTAGACGACACCCGCCATGCGCATGAAGATCTTGTACTGGTCGCCGTTTTCCGGATGTTGCGCACTGACCGCGAGCTTTTCGATGGAGACAACCGTGGCCGGCTGATAACCTTCGTCCCCGCTCTGCGCATAGGCAAGCATCGCCGCCATGGCGATGCCGCAGAATACAGCAACCAAACATCTCTTCATGGGCGCTCCTCTCTGACAGCGAAAGCAGTATAGACCGAATGCGCGCTGCCGGTGCACGCATTTCCCAATCAGTCGAAAAGCGCGAATGGGCACCGAACACTCTAGTGACGCCACTCGTTATTGCCGGGGCTTCGGGCGAATACTGGCGGGCAAGAAACTGCCGTCGTTCGTGCCCACTTCCTGGGCCATCAGCTGGTTCAGCAACGCATTCATGCGGAGGATGAGGTCGCGGTTCTTTTCCGGATCGAGGGCGAGATTGTGCGTCTCCAGCGGATCGTTCTTCAGGTCAAAGAGCTGGATGTCGTTGTTGCGCAGAACTTGCTCGAGCGTTACCGGCGTATTGAAGTTGGCGGGGGAGTAGTAACGCGCAAACTTGTACTGTCCGTCGAAGGTAAAACTCAGGAAGCCCCGTTTATCGAGTTTGGGTTGAAGCTGGCTCAGGGGCGGCGACGGCTTGTTCTGGAGAAGCTGCGTCATGCTCGCCAGCAGATAGCCGGAATCAATGGTCATGGGAGCGACGTAGTTGAACAGGACGCCGGGGCGCACGGCTTGCGGAGGTGCGGTCTCGGCCTTGGCCAGGACGCCGGAAAAATCGCGGCCGGGCAAATCCTTCACCGCTTCGCGCCGCTGGGCCTCGGGCACTCCTGCCAGTCCAGGCAGAGTTGGCATCAGGTCAAGGTGGCTGGTGAGAACGTAGGACGATTTGCCACCGGCGTAACGGGGATCGACGATGATCAACGGCACATGAGCATTGCCTTCATAGGCAAAAGGACCCTTGCCGCGAATGCCACCGTGGTCGCCCGCCATCTCGCCGTGGTCGGCGGTGAAGATCACCACCGTGTCCTTCCACAGATCCAACTCGTCCAGACCATCTTCCAGCTGTTGCAGGCTGCGGTCCGTGTCACTAATCAAGTTGAGATAGTAGTTATCAAACCCTTGCCACATATCCTGGCGATTCACCGGAATGAAGCCGAGGGAGCCTGCCCAGCCGAGGTGGTACTCGGTCAGCGCCGCGGGCATTCCCGGGGCCGACAGCGATTCCTGCATGGTCGCTGAGGGAGCGGGATTCCATTGCTTGCTGTACAGCGAATTCTTCGGCGGAGCGGTGAGCACGCCGTTCACCACGGCCTTCTGTGCCTGCTCCGTTCCCGGCACATTGGCGTCGGCATACATGATGTCGTGCGGATTGACGAAACTCACCACCAGGAAGAACGGTTGCCCGGACTCGCGCAGCCTGGGTACATTGCCCCGCAACCAGCGCACGCTTTCGCTCGCCGTATACACATCGGTCTTGTAGCCCTGATCGGGCGCACCGGTTTTGTCGCCGTCGGGCTGGTAGATCTCGAAACCGTAGGGCCGAAGCGCCTCGCTGTAGTTGACCGTCGGTTTGGGAGGAATGATGTCGGCCTGCATCTCCCATTTGCCGAAGAAGGCTGTCTGGTAGCCCAGCTTCTTCATCATGGAACCCATGTTGGGGCGGTCGGTTCGCAGGCTCGGCACGTAGCCCGCCTCCATCTGGTCGAAGACGCCGTTGACCTGCGGCGGTTGCCCGCTCCACAGGGCCGCGCGCGAAGGCGTACACATGGCTGAGGCGACATAGTGGTTGCGGAAGGTGAACCCACGTTGCGCCAACCGCTCAAGCGCCGGCATGCTGTACCCTGCGGCCACCGGCAAGTCATAACGGGTTTGATCGCGCAGCACCAGAATGACGTTCAGCGGGCGCGTCGCCGCCGGGACCTTCGTCGGATCCTGCGCGTGCGCGAACGGCGCGAATGCCGCCACCGCCAGCAAACCGGCTATGGCGCGGAGCAACGTTGGCCGGCTGAGCGGGGACTTATTCATGAAGCCTCCTGTTCCTGTCTCAAAGGGGAAAGGTTTGCAACCCTGTCTCTGGAGCCACTCTTCCAGACCCGGTGCTATCGGGGCACAAGATTAGCCCATCGGTGGAAGGCGGGGCAACCAGCCGAGAGTGCGGGCGCGATTTACCTCGAATGGGGGCTGATGAGAACAGGAGTTACCGCAAGTATTCGAGTACCAGCCTGGATGCGTCGTTACGCCAAATGTTTATTCGGCGTAGCGGTGGGGCACGCGTTTGGAGAGATTGCACAGCGTCTCATTGACAATCGTGTCGGAGTAGCGCGCCATGTTCCAGGCGGTGATGTGTTCCTGGCCGCTGCGGCATGCGGTCCCACTCATTCGAAAACCGCGAAGGAGTGGGACACCGGGCGCCATGCCAGTCTAAGCTTAGGGCGTGATCTCCCATACGTTGCCAGCGCTCTGGGTACTGAGGTAGGCCGTGCCGTAGATATTTCCCGCAGCGTCCAGGACTACGCTGCCAGCGAGATCTTCTCCGTTGCTGCCCTCAAAGCTGACCGAGGTGTAAATCCAGCCGCCGTTCGACGGCGTCAGCTGAAAGACTTCACCGTCGTTGTACAAGCCGGTCCAGCTCGACGTGCCGCGGAGATTGCCGGCCGCGTCCAGCGTCAGCGTGGAACAGGGACCTTCATTGGTGGGCGCCCAAGTGTGCAGCACATTGAAGGTCCAATTGCCGTTGGAGGGCGACAGCTCAAAGATCCCGCCCGCTTCACTATTGCCACAGCCCGAAGCCCCGAACAGATTTCCCTGTCCGTCCATGACTAAGCCAGCGTAGGTGTAAGACCTATTGAAGTTGATGGAAGCCAGTGTCTGCTCGGTCCAGCCTGAGGCGGAGGGCGACAGCTCGTAAACCGTCCCGGATGCGTATGCCCCATCGAAGCCGGTGGTGCCGTAGAGGTTACCGGCATTATCGAAGATCACGCTGCCGTAGGGAGCCGATCCCTGGGCGCTTTCAGTGAAGCTCCAGAGGACACTCTGCGTCCAGCCGCCATTCGACGGTGTGAGTTCGAAAACCGTACCATCCCCAGGATCCGTAAGGGTCGCGGCGGAGCCGCCGAAGACGGTGGTGCCGTAGAGATTGCCGGCCTGGTCGAAGACCAGAGCGCCAGGGGCGGGTGTTTTCCCGTCGGTGCAATAGGGTTGAGAGCAAAAACTGTACAGAATGGTTTCCTCCCATGGGCAACTGAATGACGCACAGGATCTGGCCTGAGGCCGCAGTCGATAAACGGTGCCTTCTCCATACTGGCCACCGAAAACAGTTGTACCGTAGAGGCTTCCGTCTGGGCCAATGATGACGCGGCTCGAGGGGTTGGAGCCATCATTCGGTCCTCCCTGGAATTCGTGCAGCGGGGTCAAGGCCCAGCCTGATCCTTCGCGCGACAGGCGGAATACCACGCCATATTCTCCCCTACCAATCCCGCCCTCCCATGTCGTGCCGTACAAGTTTCCAGCCCGGTCCATGGTTACTCCCGCATTGGGATATGCTCCGTCGTTCCCAGCCGTGAAGCCGTGCAGCACGCTGATCGTCTGCCCCAGGGCTAGGTTGGAGAGAAGCGCAAGGGAAAACGTAAAGCAGAAGAAAAGGGTGATCCGGCGAATGGTCTGGCACATGGCAAGCTCCTTATTCTTGGCGAACGGGCTCCTAGAAATGCGTGCAGAATGATAACTCGAATCGCCTGAAAGGGATATTCAAAACCGGCAAAATCGTAATGTTAGTGGCGCCGTTGGAGAAATCAGGCCCACATCCTAAGTAACCCGAGACAGCCCGGTTACCGGTGATATGGGGATTTAACACTCAATTGAAAGCGAGGCAACCAGCCGGACAAGGACTTAACCGTTCAAGGCGTGATATTAGCGTGCTGCAACCACTGGCTTGGGGTATCCGCCCTCGGTGTCGAGAACGAAATAACCGTGTCGGCAATTCTCGCGGTCCGCTGCGAACAGCCTCAGCCTGTCGGCTTGGTGTTCGGCTGGGCCTGCAGCGCGAATAGAAGAGTTCTTTTCTTCCTTTCTTCCTGCGAATCCTCTCCTCTTGCTTACCGAGCGGAGCTTGCCATATAATCCCTCGGTAACCGAGTAGACCCTGGCGCCAAGTTGGGTTGCGCCGGACTTAGGGATTTGCGCAGAGGTAAGGGAGTTCATCATGACGCCCGCGACACAAGCCTTCAGTTGTCCCAGAATTTATTCCTGCGCGGCGTTTTTTGCTGCCCTTGTGATCTTGCTCATCGTCGGCCCCGAAGCGGGCCAGGCGCAAACATACAGCGAGATCTATCACTTTACAATTGTTGCTCCTCAGACCTTGACCAGCACCCTGGTCATGGACAGAGCCGGAAGGCTCTATGGGACCGCGGAGGGTGGTCAGGTCGGTACCTGTGGGGCTTACGGCATGGTGTTCCAGTTGAAGCCGAGCGGCTCGGGCTGGCTCATGAATCCTCTGCATTGCTTCACGGCACCTCTCGGCGGCAACGATGGAGCCAACCCCATCGATTACGGTGGCCTGACCTTTGGACCTGACGGAGGCCTCTATGGAACCACCAACGAGGGCGGGATCAACAACGGCACCAACAGCCTGGGCACGGTTTTCAAAGTCACCCCTCCGCCCACCAGCTGCACTACCTCGCTGTGTCCATGGGACTCCTCCATACTTTACAAGTTCGGCACCAACAATCCTGACGGTACCTTCCCCAACGGCAATGTAATCTTCGATGCTGCCGGGAATATGTATGGCACCACTGGTTTGGGTGGCAGCGGCGACGGAGCTGCGTTCAGGATGACTCCGTCGAGCGGCGGCTGGACCGAGAGCCTTATCTATTCCTTTTCCGATGGCGCGGCGCCGCAGGCCGGTCTGGTTATGGACAGCGCCGGTAATCTCTACGGCACTTTGCCCTATGGCGCCCTTGGCTATGGCCTCGTTTTCCAGCTATCTCCCGGACAATCCGGCTGGACGGAGAATGTTATCTACAGCTTCACCGATGCCGCGGATGGTAAGACGCCGATGGCCGGACTGCTCATGGACCAAGCAGGAAACCTGTACGGTGCCACGTACCTCGGAGGGGCGAACAACGGAGGCACCGTATACGAGCTCTCGCCCTCGGGAAATGGCTGGAATTTCCAGGTGATTTCCAGCCTGCCCGGCAATGGCGGTCCGGAGAGCAGCCTGACTATGGATTTAGCCGGCAATCTCTTCGGTACGACCATTCACGACGGCAGACACCAGCTGGGCAATATCTTCGAACTGAGCCCCGGCCAAAGTGGCTGGATCTATACCGACCTGCATTCGTGGGCTCTGGGTGATGACTCTGGGAACCCGATCGCCGGCGTAACCATTGCGTCAGATGGGACCTTGTACGGAACCGCCAATGCCGTGGTCTGGAAGATCACACGATGAGCAGGTCAAGTAACTGTTGATCACAGCGATAGCGCAAGTAATCCGAGCCCCGGCATAGATGATTCTTTATGCCAACTGCCTATTCGGCGTGGCGGCGGGGCACGCGTTTGGAGAGATTGCACAGCGTCTCGTAGACCACGGTGTCGGAGCAGCGCGCCATCTCCCAAGCGGTGATCTGCTCCTGGCCGCTGCGGCCGATCAGTACCACTTCATCTTCGATGGCGGCGCCGGCAATTCGCGTTACGTCGAGCAGCGTCAGGTCCATCGAGACGCGGCCGACGATGGGAGCGCGTTGTCCGCGAATCAACACTTCGCCGTGACCGACGGAGGGATGAATGTGGCACAAAGCTGGATCGTGTCCGTTGCGAACGGATATCTTGCGCGACAATCCGTCGCCGTATCCCACCGACACTACTGCAATGCGCGCGGGCGCGGGAGTGACGTAAGCGCCACCGTATCCCAATGGCTGCCCGGCAGGCACGTCGCGCAGGCCTAGAATGTGGGTCTTCCAGGACAGCACCGGCTTCAGCGGCAAGGCGGGTACATCGGTTACCGGGGTACCGTCGTGGCGCGAGGGCGCATAGTCGTATCCGTAGAGTAGAAGCCCGGGCCGCACGAAATTATGCCAGGTGTTGGGCCGGGCAGCGACTGCGCCGCTGTTGGCCAGATGACGCAGCGATGGACGCAGTCCATGATTTGCCAGCGTACGCAATGCGGCGTCGTAGCGCTCAATCTGGTGCGCCGTGTCGTCATCATCCAAAACTTCGGAAGAAGCCAGATGGCTGAAGACACCTTCGAGTTCAATCTGCGGCAGGCGCTTAACTTCTTCAGCAAACGAATCCAGTTCTGCGAGCGGCAGTCCCAGACGGGCCATGCCGGTATCGATTTTGAGATGAATTGCAACTGGTTGTGCGACCCCGAGACGTGCGGCTGCGCGTGCCAGATCTTCGGCCTGCTGCAATCGGAAGACAGCCGGGGTGAGGGAATTCCGAATGGCTTCGTCTTCCTCGCCGGGATAAAGGCCGCACATGATGAGTATGCGGCCGTGAACGCCGCACTGGCGCAGCACCACCCCTTCGTCGGTTGAAGTCACACCAAACCACTTGGCGCCGGCCTGTTCCAACGCGGGCGCACATTCTTCCACGCCGTGCCCGTAGGCATTGCACTTGACGACGGCGCAGATGGTGACGTCAGCGCCAACGTGTTTTTGCACCACACGAAAATTGTGGCGCAAGGCGGACAGGGAAACTTCCGCCCAGTTGGGCCGCGTCTCAATGCGCGAGGATGTGAAGGTGGTTGCCAACATTCGATGATACAAGTTGCGGACGGTGGATTACGAGAGGCGGAAACCTGTTTGTCAACGGAGGTTGTCTGGAAACCGGCGTGGCGAGCGTGTGGATTTCGCAGCAGGGAGGAGCAGCCCGAACGTTTTGCGTGAAAAGAGCGTGTCGTCCCTACGGGACTCGAGGGCTTTTTCGCGGCCTACCCAGGACTTCGTCCTGGGCTAAGCTGAGTCGTCCCGCAGAGCGGGACGGGAGCAGCGTTGCCGATGCGGCGTGGCGAGTGTTTGCATTTTCAGATGGCAGGGAAGAGTTGCCGATCGCCGCGCGACCAGCCGCGAAGGACAGCCCGAACGCCGCGGAACAAGCCGGGAGGAGCAGCGAACGGTGCGGAACCCGCCGAGGGGAACAGCCGATTGCGGGGACTCCGCCGAGGGGACGGCCGATCGTTGCTCGAGGTAGGAAGTCTGCCGTCCCTACCCGACTCGGTTACTTCTTCGCGGCCCAGGAGAAGCGTCGCTCACTAGATACATTTTTGGATCAACAGCACTAAAGGGCTATTTGTGTTTATCCATCCGTGGTGTAGAACCTTGTTATTACTGGCCAGTCAGGGTTTAGGTTGGTACTCTGTCTGGAACGCGAAGGCGAGTTCTGTAGACACGGAAGCAATTGACGGAATTAGAGACAAGAATTTAAGAAAGCTTCCCAGTACCTATCATGATCAATGTCGTGATCGCCGACAATCAGGCAATCTTTCGCGCCGGGGTTGCCAAGCTATTGGCAGTGGAAGAAGACCTCCGCATCGTTGGCCAGCCACCGTCCCCTGAGCATATCCTCAACGCCCTCGAGAAGTTGCGTCCAGCAGTAGTCATCTTATCGACAGGCTTCATGGCCTTTCTGCCTGCGGTGCAGGAGATTGCCAATCGGCGGCAAATTGCCGTGCTGGTGATCTGCGACAACAGCGAAGACGCCTCCGACTTCATGCGTATGGGGGTGCAGGGTGTGATTTACCGTTCGGCCAGCGGCAGCATGGTGGTGGAAGCTGTACGCCGGCTGGCGCAGGGACAGGCGTTCCTCCAGAGTCCGAATTCCGCCGAAATCGAAGTCAACGACGATCTGGTAGGAGCGCGGGTACGCAAGCGGCTCTCCGACCGGGAATTGCGTATCATTGCCGCCATTGTGCAGGGCTATAAGAACCGTGAGATCGCGGCCCAGCTCTACACCAGTGAGCAGGTGGTGAAGAACGCGCTCCGCAGCATCTTCGACAAGATTGGGGTCTCAGACCGTCTGGAGCTCGCCCTCTTCGTGGTGCATCACCGGATTCTGGCGCAGGCTACCGCTTCCGTGGCCCTCGATCCGCCGCCCTCGCGTATTGCTATTGCGGCAGGCTCGGCCAATCCGCGGGCCAGAATCACCTACCCCGCTTTCCCCGTTAACTGACTGCCTGACGGAATCGTCCAGCGATACGGAACTAGGTCGAGGCGTGGCCCCCGGTCTTCAGCAGCTGATTCACGATCATAACCAGCTCCTCAGGATTGACCGGCTTTTCCAGATAGAGGTCGGCCAACGGCTCGGCGGCCTGAAAGGCTTCCGCCACGTATCCGGATACCACCACTACCGGCGTGGTGGAGTGGGTCTTGGCGGCTTGCACGATAGCGCGGCCGTCGCCATCCCCCAAACGCCAGTCGGTGACCACGGCGTCATAGGCATTCTGCTCCAGCTTCTCGAGGGCATCATGGGCTGAGGTTGAGGGAGTTACTTCATGGCCGGCTGCCTGAAGAATGGCACACTTCAGCGTCACCGTATTCGGTTCGTCGTCTACACAGAGGATTCTGGCCATATCGCTATATCCTTGGGAGCGACAGGGCTGGAGGCTTCGGCCAGCAAGCAGATACAGCTTATTGCGGCCCAACCACTTCCCACTTGGGCATTATTGTTGCCAAGGGCTGAGCCGATTGTCAACTCGCAGAGCCTAGAGTTTGGCCCGTTGCAACTCGCGATAGGCTTCGCTCTTCGATAGCCCAAACTCCTTGGCGACCTGTTTCAAAGCTACCTTTTCTTCAAGCTTTTCCGAGCCTACCAGTTCCTTCACGCGCTGGGCGATGGTGTTGCCGGAAATCGGCACGTGGGCCGCCTCTTCTGCCTTGCCGATCAGCAGCGTGATTTCGCCGCGAATGTCGTCGCGCTTCTCCAGTTGCGCCAGAACATCTTCGGCGCGACCGCGCAGGAACTCTTCATGCAGCTTGGTCACCTCGCGCGCCATCACAATGTGACGTTCCGCGCCCAGCGTGTCTACTACATCGCGAATGCTTTCCACGATGCGATGCGGCGCCTCATAAAAGATCTGCGTACGGGGAGAATTGCGCACCGCCTCCAGCGCCGTGCGGCGCGCGCCGCCCTTGGCAGGCAGGAAGCCTCCGAAGTGGAACGAGTCGGTGGGCAGGCCGCTGGCCACCAGCGCCGACAGAAAGGCCGACGCCCCCGGTATCGGCACCACGCGAAGGTGATGGCGGATGGCCAGCGCCACCAGCCGGTATCCCGGGTCACTGACTCCAGGCATGCCCGCGTCGCTGACCACGGCCACGTTATCGCCGCGCTCCAGATGCACCACCACTTCTGCCGCGCGCGTCAGCTCATTGTGCTCGTGATAGCTGAGCGTGGGCTTTTCAATGCCGTAATGATTCAGCAGCTTCGCGGTTTGCCGCGTGTCCTCGCACGCAATCAGGTCAACCTCCTTCAAGGTTTGAAGGGCGCGCAAGGTAATGTCTTCCAGATTGCCGATGGGGGTTCCCACTAGATACAGGGTTCCGCGCTCGACAGGATCGCCGTCGGTGCCGGCCACGGGAGTGGGCGTAGCTTTGACCACGGGCCAAGTGTAGCACCGCGGAGCGGAAGGATTCCGCGGCAACCGTCGGCAAAAGCGGCAAGGGTGGTTCCGTTTGTGGACAGTCCCGCTTTGGTGGCGTGATTGGCGAAGCCTCGTGGTGTCATCCCGAGCGGAGCGCAGCGGAGTCGAGGGACCCCTACAGTCACGACTTACCTCTATATCGCGGGCGCGGGTCGCTGATGCCGCCAGTCACCTTTGCCGATCTGCTATGCGGGTTCCCCCGCGCGCCGCGATCAACAATTCGGAGGCTTCATGCGCTATGTACTGTGTGCTCTGGTGTTCAGCTGCTCTCTGTTTGCCCAGAACCAGGCCGAAATCCCGGCTCGTCCGCCATCAGGAGTGGCGGCGGGAGCGTTCTATGTCGACGGAATTGTGTATCAGTACGAAAGCGAACCCGACCACACAGTAGTCGCGGCGGCCCACTCCGCCATCAACCATAAGTTCCTGGCGGTGAAGGTTCGGGTCTATAACGCTGGACAACGCTCGGTCACGCTGAAGCCGGAAGACATCCTGGTTGAGGACGTGGTCGCCGGGCACGTCGTGACTGCCATCCCCGGCGCGGAACTGGCCCGCAGAATGCGCAAATCGTACAACATGGCACGCTTTGGCGTGAATGCCATGGCCGGCAGCGATACCCCGGACACTCCCATCACCAGTGAGATGACGAGTCCCCAGTTCCTCCAAATGATGCGGGCCATGGCCGCACGAGCTAATAGCGGCGGGGGAACAAGCAACAGCATGCTCTACACCGATACGCCCGGCGCTTTGGAATCGGGGGACGAGCCGGCGCACGCCGAGGAATGCGATGTAGTATGCCGCCTGCGCACCCGCGAGGGCCAGAGTGCGGATGTGTTGGCGCAATTACAGCGGCAGAACTCGCCGGAATTCGTCGAGCAGTGCGCCTTGCTGGCCAATACCATACCGCCGCGCTCCAATGTTGCAGGCGTGCTCTATTTTCCCCTGGGCAAGCTCTCCGAAGGCGCCGCCGCCACCAGCAACGGCAAGAAAGGTCGCCTGGTGCGCGTCACCGTGACTCTCGGCAGCGAGAGCTTCCAGTTTGTGCTGCCGGTGGAATAGAGACAGTTTCGAGGCCGAGCCGGAATGTCCTTACGCAGACTTTGTCGAGGACTGGACATTCCCAAATTGGGAAACTAACTCCTTCGCCTTCAATTAGTTCCGAATTGGAACTTTGCGTTTAGAGGCCCTCTAGGGGCCTTGAAACGCTGGGAGGATGTTCAGGTCATCCGCCCACCCTTTCGTTGATTCTCAGGCCGTTTCCGGGCGCTCCTGGGCCATGCCTCGCTGTGCCCATAAGTGGTATTCAGCATGTGAGCCTAAAGCGCCTAATTTACAGGCAACTTTATAGCACCTAAATGCCATATATTCGGAGAACTTCTCACTGCAATTCATTGCCCTGTGAACTATCTTGGCGGTCAACCTCTCGCGCGCTGCCACTCCGCACCTGGTGGGCGTTGACGATGTGACACGTTATGTGACACATTGCTTTCATGCCGTCTGTGAATATGCGTCAACTTCGCGACACCCGTCAGCTGAAAGCCTGGCTGCGCGCCGGCAAGACGGTGGAGTTGCGCGAGCGCGACCGTCTGATCGGCCGCATCGTTCCTGCCAACGGCGACCAGCCCCCGGCTGAGATGCCCGACTTCGCCGCCCGCGCGAAAAAGATTTTTGGCGAGCGCATACTTGACTCCGTGGATATGTTGATCGAACAGCGGAGACGGGCACGCTATTGAGCATCTACGCCGACTCGAGTTTGTTTGTCTCACTCTATCTGCCCGACCGGCATTTCACGCAAGCGCAGCGCCTCGAAGCCCAGCATGCCCGTGTCTGGCTAACTCCACTTCACCGAGCGGAGTTAGCCAACTCCGTCGCGCAGCAGCTTTTCATGAAGAAGATTTCCGCCGAGCAGGCGCAAAAGATCCTTAGGGAGTTCCAGGGTGATCGCGAAGCCAGGTTCTGGATGGAGGTTCCTCTGGCCGACACAGTCTTTGACCGCTGCATGCAGCTCACTCAGCAATATGCGAGCCGAGTCGCCTTGCGAACCTTGGATACGCTGCACGTCGCCATAGCCCTGGAGCTGGGCGCCGAGCGCTTCTGGACCTTCGATGAGCGCCAGGCGAAGCTGGCGAGAGCAGCAGGGCTGAAGGTCTAAGCATCGCTGCGACTCAATGCGGCCGGGCCGGACACACAATGCGTTCAGACCTTGCGAGTGCAATCGTCGGCCGCGAACCCGGTCGCAAGCGATGAACTCAGCCGGACAGCACAACTGAATGTTTCAGGCCATCTGGCGGGTCTTGCTGACGGCTGATAGCTGACGGCTGACAGCTTCTTCCTCACGCAAACGCCGTCTCCGTGTACTCGCCGTAAACCTGGCGCAGGGCATCGCAGATTTCGCCGACCGTGGCGTAGGCCTTCACCGCTTCCACGATGAACGGCATGGTATTCGACCGGCGAGATCTGGCCATTATCGCCGGCCTTTGGCTCTTGCGCGGCAGCCTTTTTCAGAGCTTCCAACCGCCGTTGCACTTCGTCATTGGAGCGGCGCGCCCGCAGCGCCTTCAATTTCTTGCTCTGCGCCTGCGCCACTTCTTCGCCGATGTAGAGAATGTTGGGCGAGGGCTCGTCGACCACGAACTCGTTGGCGCCGACGGTAATTTTCTCGCGTGCTTCGGTGGCGCGCTGAAACTGATAGCTGGCTTCGGCAATCTCCTTCTGCGGATAGCCTTTCTCGATGGCCGCAACCATGCCGCCCATCGCATCGAGCTTGTTGAAGTAATCGAAGGCGCCGTTTTCCATGTCCAAGGTGAAGCGCTCGACAAAATATGAACCGCCCAGCGGATCGACGGTTTGCGCCACTCCCGATTCGTAGGCAATGATCTGCTGCGTGCGCAGCGCGATGCGAACCGCTTCTTCCGTCGGTAGCGCCAGGGCTTCGTCGTAGCTATCGGTATGCAGCGACTGCGTTCCGCCCAGCACGCCCGCCAGCGCCTGAATCGCAACCCGGGCGATGTTGTTCATTGGCTGCTGCGCGGTCAGCGAGACGCCCGCCGTCTGGGTATGGAAGCGCATCAGCCAGGTGCGCTGGTTCTTGGCGCCAAAGCGGTCCTTCATCAGGCGATACCAGATTTTGCGCGCCGCGCGGTACTTGGCGATCTCTTCGAAGAAATCATTGTGGGCGTTGAAGAAGAAGCTGAGCCGCGGGCCGAACTCGTCAACCTCGAGACCGCGACGGCGCGCCCATTCGACATACTCGACGCCGTCGTAAATGGTGAACGCCAGCTCCTGGAGCGCGGTCGAGCCGGCCTCGCGAATGTGATAGCCCGAAATCGAAATGGTATTGAAGCGCGGCGTGAACTTCGAGCCAAATTCGAAAGTATCGATCACCAGCCGCATCGACGGCGCTGGCGGATAGATGTATTCCTTCTGCGCAATGTATTCCTTCAGGATGTCGTTCTGAATGGTGCCGGATATCTTCTTCCAGTCCGCGCCTTGTTTCTCGGCGACGGCCAAATACATCGCCCACAGGATCGATGCGGGCGAGTTGATGGTCATCGAGACCGTGGTCTTCTCCAAGTCGATGCCGTCGAAGAGGATTTCCATGTCCTCGAGCGAATCGATGGCGACGCCGCATTTGCCGACTTCGCCTTCGCTGAAGGGATGATCGCTGTCATAGCCCATCAGCGTGGGCAGATCGAAGGCGACCGACAGGCCCTGACCGCCGTGCGCGAGCAGATATTTGTAGCGCTGGTTGGTCTCCTCCGGCGAGGCGAAGCCGGAGAACTGGCGCATGGTCCACATTTTGCCGCGATAGCCGGAGCCGTGAATGCCGCGGGTGTAGGGCGGCTGGCCGGGATAGTTCAGGTATTGGTCGTAGCTCCAGTCTTCGGGAAGATCGGCTTGCGTGTAAAGACGACGAATGGGCACGGCCGAGATGGTGGTGAAGCGCGCCTCGCCGTGCTCGTCGAGATTGATGCCAGTTGGCTCGCCAATGGGCTTCTCGGGATTTTTCTCCAGAGTGGGCGCGAGCGTCTTCTCCGCCCACTGTTTTTCGGACTCGGACGGATGACGCCCGGCCTCGAACAGATCGGTAACCGGCGATTCAGATAGAACTTTCCCGTTGGACTTGCGGCTGCTAGCCATGACCCACCCCACAATTAGGACGAACCTTCCATGCTAGTAGATGTCGGTAAGGGGAGCAAGGCACTGGGGTCGCTCCTTGCTAGCGCGGTTTCGCCAACAGGTGGGAAGCAGACTCGACGCAGACCATTTGCATTTCACCGGGTTTCGATTTTGTGAAGGGACACACTTCGAAGTCCCCGTAGATCTCGGTACGGAATGGATCGGTTCCCCATAGTTTCGATACATTCGCAGGAGCCGTCTCGGTCCTGACACCGAGAATACGATTTGTTCCGATCCTCGACATGCGCAATGACGGAGTGCCGTTCCAAATCGACAATCGTCCATGCACCGAAAAGCAAGCGGCAACGATATCGGGATCGTTCTTGCAGGTAATCCAATCCACCCCGGTTGAGACGCCATTGCGCGACAAAAGTGTGTCATCAGGCAGTCGAGTGGCAGTGGTTCGATCAAGATCGACCGCCCAGAGTTCGGGCTTGGTGACGCAGTCGCGTTTCGCCTTCTGGTGCCAGACGGAGGGCCGTACCCGAACGACCGGCACACCAGCCTTGTCGAAACCTTGAGGCTCAACAGTTGCGTTGCAATCGGCCCAATGCATGAGGTCCCAGATATTGATCCATTTTGGCTGACCACGGGCACTCACATCCAGGACGGCAATCTCAACGTCGCGGAATGTGTCGTTGCGCCAGCTGTCTGTTCCGATTTGGTCCAGCAGGACGAAACGGCCATCAGAAGAAAAGTCAATTACAGAGTAAGACCGCGTGGGGTAAGGAGCCTCGAGGTCGTTTCGTTCAAGTTCAGTTTTGGATCGTGTGACGCCCTGGAGCTTTATCTGCTGGCGCTTGTCCGAGTCTTTGATGACCAGGGCCGCATCTTGGCGGCAGGAGTAGTCGTTCGCACGACGGGCCGATCCGGCAATGTAGGCGGTTATCTTTTCGTTGGACGACACCGCTAGCGCGCTCCGACTTTCGCGTAGGCCCCGACTGTTGGGACAATCGGGAGCGCTACTCTCGGCAATCGGTGGGAGACACTTCGGTTCGCTTCTGTCTTGGGAGTAAGCAGCGGCGGTGGACAACGCCACCAGCAAGGCCACCCAAGACCACATCATCGCAGCCCTCCTTACGCATTATGCGTGCCAAAACTGCGAAAGGCCCCGATTGCTCGGAGCCTTTCTGAACGGTATCAAAACACGTCTGCGAAACTGGTTTAATCGTAGGCCGTGTCCCTAGCGCTGTCAAGTTGTAAACACGCCGAAAGGCACGTTCGAAGCCCAGAGTGGAAGGAGCCGGACTCGAACCGGTCGGGCTGTTAAGCCTTCCAACGTTTCGCAGACGTGTTCAGTACCCCCACTGAAAGCACCTTCCACAAACACGTTTGCGCATTCAGAAGGTATTCTTTAGCCGCGACCGCCGTATGTGATTGCCGTCACGCGGCCACGTTTTCAAAACCTCATCCTGCGCTACGCAAAAAACCGATACCTGCCGCCGCTCTTCTTGGCCTCGTACATGGCGAGATCGGAGCGGTTTACCAGCAGTTCCGCCGCGTGCCCGTCGTCGGGATAAATACTGATGCCGATGCTGGCGCTGATGTGCAGCTCGCGACCCTCGATCAGGTGAGGCGCGGCCAGCCCGCCGAGGATCTTGTCGGCCACCAGGGCCGCGTCGTTCGCCTCCTCGATCTCCGGCAGCAGGATTACAAATTCGTCTCCGCCGTGGCGGCTGACGGTGTCCATCTCACGTAAAGTTTCGCGCATGCGCCTGGCCACCGACTGGAGGACAGCATCGCCGGCCGCGTGACCCAGCGAATCGTTGATCGCTTTGAAGTGGTCCAGATCGACAAAGAGCACCGCAAGCTTTTTGTGGTGGCGCTCTCCCATCCTGACCGCCTGGATGAGCCGGTCGTTCAGCAAAACGCGGTTCGGTAACTCGGTTAGCGCGTCATGCAGCGCCAGGTGAAACATTCTGTGCGCCAGGGCCTGCGCCCTGCCTACATCGCGAAAAACCAGCACCGCGCCCACTACCCGGCCGTCATGATCGCGGATGGGCGCGGCAGAATCCTCAATGATAAGCTCCGACCCGTCCCGCCGGAGCAGCAGGCTGTCCGCCGTGAGACTCACCATGTGTTCCTGCTCAATGGCGAACTCCATGGGATTGGCGGCCGACCCGCGAGTTTCCCGGTCGACGATGCGGAAAACCTCGTCCAGACTCCGTCCCAGCGCCTCCCCGTGCGTCCACCCCATCATCCTTTCCGCCACCGCGTTCAGATAAGTGATGTTGCCCTCGAGGTCGGTACTGAGTATGGCATCGCCAATCGAATTGAGCGTGGCCTCGGCCCGTTCCCGGTCGTCGCCCAGCATCTCGGCGGCGATCTTAAGCGCCAGCACGGTCTGCACCGCGCGCGGCAGCGAGTAGGCATCCAGACGATCTTTGGGAAGGTAATCCTGCGCGCCGCGGCGTACCGCTTCTTTGGCGACTTCTTCCGCGACCGCGTCGCTTAACACCAGGACGGGGACACCCGGTGCGCAATTCGATACTTTGTCGAAGCTCTCAATCCCGTGGCTGTCCGGCAGGAAGAGATCAAGAATGACAACTTCGATGCTTAGCCGTTGCAGTCGCTCCAGACCCTCGGACAGGGTACTGACCCACTCCACCGGCAGCGGCGCCGGTTGCGCGCTCAGCAAGGACTCTCGGATGGCTCCCGCGTCGCCGGCATGGTTTGTGATGACGAGGACATGGCCGGAGGGTTGCCGCCTCGACCATTCCATTGCCATTACTTACCTCTCGCGAGTGGCTCGCTTTCACAACCCGATGAGGGGCACCCGAAAGATTCAAGGAGACGCAGGAAGTTTTTCCGGCGCAGCTTCCAGCACGCAATGTGCGGCGGCCCAACCCCGATCGCGCCCGTCGCAAAGTCCGCGAATCTTAATGTCCGATGCCAGACAGTATATGGGAGCCCATCGCTCCCGACCACAGATTGTAATCCGCACCGCGACTTTCAAAAAGCCTGTAGCAGCTCGGCCAGGGCGGCGCCCGAATTCTTGCCCGCCGCGTTGGTTGGCGGTCGCCAGCTTCACTGCTGCTGCGGCGGCGGCTCCGCGTGGGGCGGCGGTGGTTGCGGTTGCGGCGCCATGGTTGGACCGGTTCCAACCCCTCCCGGACCCAGCGGCACCAGGTGTGGCGTGGTTAGTTGGTTGGGTGCGTCCGCCGGAACCACGCCTTGCACCTTGGGCTCATGTTTCACTTGGCTGCCTTCCGCGTCGATGTACATCGATGCCCAAGCTTACTCAGCGTTTCAGCGGTAGAAAGATCAAGCTGCACTTTAGATTTTTCATAGTTGGTGGCGGCGGCCAGCACGTTGGACTCAGCTTGCGTCAAGTTGCTCGACGCCTGCAGCACCAGGGTGCTGGTGGACGCTCCCATCACCAGCTTCTTCTGCTCCGCGTCCAGGGCTTCGGCAGCGTAGTCGCGCGCGGAAATTGCCGCTTGCAGCGCCACCCAATTCTGCGTCAAGGCAAACTGCGCCTGCCGCACCTGCAACTGGATGGTATTCTCGGTTTGCAGCAGGGCCAGTTGCGCCTGGCGATACTCCAGATCGTTGCGCACCTGGTCGGCCTGCACCTGGCGGTTGCGCAGCGGGATGGTGAGATTCACGCCCACGCCCTTATCCGGAGCGCTGCCGTTGAACAGGTTGCCGAAGGCGCCGGCGTAGCTGGTCGGGAATCCAGGCAAGGCACAGCGCGTGGGGTCGGTGCATAAAGTATTTCGCCGGCCCGGCCAGCGCGGTGGCGCCATAGAAGGCGTACAGATCGAGCGTCGGCAACAATTCATTGCGCAGCGATTTCTTGGTGATGATGTTGTTGGTCAGGGTCAGGCGGGCGGTCGCGATCTCCGGCCGTTCTCTCATGGCCTGCGGCGATCAGCTCGTCCACCGTACCAATCTCATATTCCGACGTGGTGTTGAGGGTGTCGGTGGGAATCACCGGCGCGACCGCGAGGATCGGATCGGCCATATTGCGCGTGACCGCATTCTTCATCAACAACTGTTCCAGCTGAAGGGCCACCTGGGCCGCAATCAGGTTTTGCTTGGCGGTGGCGACTGCACTCTGCGACTGCACCACGGTGAGCGGCGCCAGCGTCCCTTGCGTAACCTGCTTTTGGTTATCGGAGAGCGTCTTGTTGGCCAGGTCCAGCGCGCGTTGTTGCACGGTCACGTTTTCATAGGCGTTGACCAGGTCCCAGTAAATGTTCTCGATCTGCGAGACCGTGGTGATCAGTTGGTCGCGAAAGGTGATTTCCGTAATCAGCTTGTTATTGCGGGCGATGCGCAGATAGCGCAGGTTGGGATCGTAGCCAAAGCCCTGCAGCAGATGCTGCCGCACCTGAAAGTTAAAACTCGGCGTCAGCGTGGGATTGATGGTGTTGTTGAGAGAGCTCTGCCACAGGCGCGTGTTGTCGAAGCCGACGGTCAGCAGCGTGCCCGTAGGAAATCCTTCGGTGTAGTCGAAGTTTGCCGTCGTGGTGTTCGCGTATAACTCGTTGGTACCGGTGAAGACCGTATTGGACTCCGGAGTAACCGAGTGCCCGATTTGTACCGTGCCGGTGATGACCGGATCGTAGCTGTCGAGCGGCGGTCCTTCGCCCTGGGTGGAGGTGACCAGGCCGGCCGCGCCCGCGCCGGCTCCGCCTACACCGATGGACGTGCCACCCACACCGCCGCCGGTTGCGCCGGTGGTCGAGGTTCCCGTGCCGCCCGCCGCCGTTGTGCCCGTAGTGCCGCCGGGCGTTCCCTGCAGCAGGCCGGCATTCACGCCCAGCGCCACCGCGCCCGACGAGGTGCGCAGGATGTCGGTGTCGGCAATCGAAAGGTTGTAGCGCTGAATGCCGATGTCGAGATTGTTCTCCAGCGCCAGGGTTACCGCGTCATCGATCGACAAATACATCTTGCCGTCGCGGATGATCTGATCCACCCGCGAGGAGTTTTCCACGCGCAGCGGCCCCACCGTGCGCGGGCGCATAGATGATGAACGGATTAGGCCACTGCCAGCGTCCCCGGGTGTAGTCCTGCTCGGAATAGGGATGGGCATTGCGCTGCGGCTGCGGCGCCTGCGGCAGGGGCGTCAGCTCGACTGCGCGGCGCTCTGCGGCGCTGCCGTCGTTGCCGGCGCGGTGGCCGTTTGCGGCGCTGCGCTGGAGGCGGACGCGCTCGGCGGCGCTGGCGCGGTATTCTGGTGCGGCGCCGCATCCTGGGCGAAACTCGAGATGGCCAGCACCCAGATCAACAGCAGCGGAAATAAACATGCTGGCACGGACGCACACGATTCGAAGTCGGATTGGAAACAAACATGCTTTGCTTCTCCTAGAAGAACGCCAAGAGTTCTACCTGCCTTTGCGGCGCTTTTCTGTCGCCTGACGTTAGATGGCGGGACAGTTGGCGGCGATTCGGTCTTAAGCTGACGGCGCAGGGGGATGGAAATTGATCTCAACCTCACGTTCGCAGAAAGTTAGTATAGCTGACGCGCACCTGCGTCAAATGGATGCTTTACATACCTTTACACTGCTTAACAGATCGAAAAGCCTGAACAGGGAATCGTTATAGCGAGGAGCAGACCCTTAAGGTGTTTACGGATTTGAAGGGCGCGAGCTTGAAGGGGTACGGACCTGAAGGGGTACGGACTTGAAGGGGTACGGACTTGAAGGGGCGCGAGCTTGAAGGGGTACGGACCTGAAGGGGTACGGACCTGAAGGGGTACGGACCTGAAGGGGTACGGACCTGAAGGGGTACGGACTTGAAGGGGTACGGCCCGAGCTCCTGAAGGGGCCGACTTGAAAGGGCACGGCTTCAGCCGTGCCGTCAGCTGCACACAAGGTTCGGCCTTTAGGCCCTGAGGGCGCATTCCCTCCGTGGCTAAAGCCGGATTGTCCAGGCGACATTTCGGGCACGCCTGAAGGCGTGCCCTTTCAAAGCAAGACTGCGCCGAAGGTGTGAGAGCACTGAAAAATAATGTCCCGCAATCTGAAAATCACGCTGGCGTATGACGGTTCCGAATTCCACGGATGGCAGGTGCAGCCCGAACTGCCAACCGTGCAAGGCGCGCTCGCCGACTGTCTCAAGCGCCTCACCGGTGAGAATGTCTTGCCCCAAGGATCGGGACGCACTGATGCCGGAGTCCACGCCTTGGCGCAGGTCGCGTCGGTGCAATTGGAAAGCCCCATCCCGGAGCGCAATTTGGTGATTGCGCTGAACGACATGCTGCCCGCGTCGGTGCGGGTCAATTCGGTGGAGGTTGTGCCCGATGACTTTCACGCCCGCCACTCCGCCAAAGCCAAGACCTATCGTTACCGCATCTATCGCGGAGATGTTTGTCCGCCTTTTCTGGCACGCTATGTCTATCACGATCCCTATCCCATGAATGAGGAAGCTGTGATACGCGCGGCCGATCACGTGGTCGGCACGCACGATTTCACGTCGTTCGCGGCCTCCGATCCCGACCGCAGCGCCCGGATTGCGGAAGCAGCCGAAGGAGAAAAAGACCGAGCGGACGTAGCGAAAGAAACGGGCGCCCCGTTCTGTCATCCCCAGCGGAGCGAAGCGGAGTCGAGGGACCTGCTTTCTTCCACTTCAGTTGGCCAGGGCGGGACAGGCGAAGCAGATGAAGCGTCCTCCCATTCTGGAAGACTGTCCAACGTCCGCACCATCCATTCTTCGTTGTGGGCTCGCACCAGCGAGGAACTGATCTACACTGTGCGAGGAGACGGATTTCTGCACCACATGGTGCGGAATCTGGTAGGAACATTCCTCCTCGTCGGCAAAGGTTCGCTGAAGACTAGCGACGTGCCAACCATCCTGGAAGCCCGCAATCGCAGTGCCGCCGGACCCACGGCTGCCGCTTGCGGCCTGTATCTGGTCAGCGTCGAATATTAGAAATCGCAGACGGATGAGATGAGCGTGTCGATGATTCGGGTTTTGAGGTCAACAAGAAAATTCGTGCTCGACACAAAGAGGAAGGCTATGGACGGGCAAGTATCTCTTAGCAACTTCCGCTTCAACGTCAAGCCGCGCGTGAGTATGTCCGCGATGGCCCTGGCGATGGTTTGCGCGCTGACACTGCTCACACCCCACGCCGCGCAGGCGCAGACGTTCAGCGTGCTTCACTACTTCACAGGAGGAGCGGACGGAGCAATTCCTTATGCCGGGGTTACTGTCGGACCTTCAGGGGTTCTGTACGGAACCGCAACAACCGGCGGAACTCACAACCATGGCACAGTTTTCAAGCTAAGCCAGACTAACTCAAGTTGGGTCTTCAGTACCTTGCACGAATTTACCGGAGGCAGCGATGGAGCCGCGCCATACGGCGGAGCAGTGATCGGACCAAATGGTGCCCTATATGGCACGACCAACGGCGGCGGTGCAAACGACTATGGGACAGTGTTCGAACTGAGACCTCCGCCTACGTTTTGCAGGGCGATACTCTGCTATTGGGACGAAACCGTACTTTACAGCTTCATGGGAGCCCCGGATGGGGAATACGCGGGATACGGGAATTTGGCCTTTGATCCAGCGGGAGACATCTACGGCACGACGGCGAACGGAGGCATGTATGGCGAGGGGACTACGTTCGAACTGACCCCCTCAGGCGGAGGATACACGGAGAGCATCCTTCATAACTTCGGCAGCGGTACTGACGGGACGGGCCCATATGCAGGAGTGGTCCTCGACACAGCCGGAAATGTGTACGGAACCACAATCTCCGGAGGAACCGGAACAGAATGCGACGGCGGCTGCGGGACGGTTTACCAGCTCATGCCTTCCAACGGAGGGTGGGTGGAGAATGTCCTGGTTAACTTCAACGGGGCGAATGGTATTGGCCCGTTCGGTAACCTAATCATCGATGCTTCCGGCAGCCTCTATGGCACCACGACTGGGGGTGGACAAGCGGGAAGTGGCGTAGTTTTCAAACTGGCGCCCTCAGACGGAGGGTTCACCTACTCTGCGCTTTACTCCTTCGGTCCGTACTGTCAATCCTACGGTGGCGTAGCCATGGACGCAGCCGGTAATTTCTTTGGTGGGTGTACTGGTGGCTTCGATTACCCCAGCTGGGTCTTCGAGCTGACGAATTGCAGCCAAGGTTGCGCCGAGATCGATCTCCACAACTTCGGGGGTAATGACGGCTATTACCCTTCCGGCGCCCCGGTGCTGGACGCCAACGGCAATCTCTACGGCACAACGCAGTACGGAGGTACGGGGGACGGCGTCGTCTGGGAGATCGCGGGCGTAGGCACTCGGCATCAGAATTAAACTATGTCGGAAGCTTCTCTATTCATGGCAAGCGAAGCAAGAACCGTCGGGACCGCAACCCTCGTCAGCACCAACCCCGCAACCGGCGAGGTTCTGGCCGAGCTGCCCTGCGCAACTCCTGACGACGTTCGCGCCGCCGTCACACGCGCGAAGGCCGCTCAGCCGCAATGGCAGGCCACGCCTGTCCACGATCGCATCGCCGTCCTGCGAAAGTTTCAGCAGCTCCTTAGCGACCGCCGCAACGACGTCGCGCAATTGATTTGCCGCGAGGCCGGCAAGCCAACCGCCGAAGCGCTGGCCACCGAAGTCCTGGTCGTGCTGGATGCCGCGCAGTTCTGCATTGCCAATGCATATCGCTTCCTTCGCGACCAGCCGCTGCCGCATGGCAACCTGGCCATGAAGACCAAGCGCGGCAAGCTGGTGCGCGAACCCTACGGTGTCATCGGCATCGTCGCACCGTGGAACTATCCGTTCTCCATTCCGGCCATCGAGACGCTGGGCGCGCTCGTCACCGGCAATGCGGTCGTGCTGAAGCCTTCGGAACTCACGCCGCTGGTCGCGCTGGAATTGCAGCGCTTGCTGCTAGCTGCCGGCTTGCATCCCGATCTCATGCAGGTGGTCGTCGGCGAGGGCCCGGCCGGAGCGGCGCTGGTCGAGTCGCCGATCGACAAGCTGATGTTCACGGGAAGCGTTGCCACTGGAAAACGTGTCGGCGAAGCGGCTGCGCGCCGCCTGTTGCCGGTGGTGCTGGAGCTGGGCGGCAAAGATCCCATGATCGTGCTCGACGATGCCGATCTGGAGGTTGCCACCAGCGGCGCTCTTTGGGCCGCCTTCATGAACGCCGGTCAGACCTGCCTGTCGCTGGAACGCTGTTACGTCCATCGCAGCCTCTACGAGCCATTTCCTCGCCAAGTGCCGCGAGAAGATTGCCAAGTGCGCGTGGGCAACGGCATCGATTCCGAAGTCGAAATCGGTCCCATGATCCACGAGCGCCAGTTGAAGATCGTTGAGGACCAGGTGAACGATGCGGTGCAGCGCGGGGCTCGCTTGCTGGCTGGCGGCAAGCGGCTCACGCGAGCTGGGCCCGAACTTCTACGCTCCCACGTTGCTGGCGGATGTGACCCACGACATGCGGGTGATGCAGGAAGAAACTTTTGGCCCGGTGCTGCCGGTCGCGCCCTTCGATAGCGACGAAGACGCGATCAGGCTGGCCAACGACAGCGAGTTTGGTCTCGCCGCCAGCGTCTGGACTCGCAACCGTCGGCGCGGCGAAGCCGTCGCCGCAAGAATCAAGGCTGGAACGGTCATGCTCAACGACATGATCTCGTGCTTCGGAATCGCGGAAGCGCCGCACGGCGGCTTCAAACACAGCGGCATTGGCCGCACCCACGGCGAAATGGGACTGCAGGAGATGGTGCAGGCGAAGTACGTCGATGTCGATCTGATTCCCGGGATTCGCAAAGTCTGGTGGTTCGGCTACGGCAGGCAGTACCAAGAGCAGATGAACGGACTTATCGATATGCTCTTCGCCAGAAGCTGGGGACGAAAGCTACAAGGCGCTCTGCAAGTCCGCAGGACTGTTCCGGCGCTCAACCAGAATCTAGCCGATGCTGGAAGAACATACTGCCTGCGAATTGTCATCACGAGCGAAGCGAGGGATCTGCTTTTTGCCGCCGTCACAGAAAAGCAGATTCCTCGCGCCCAAAACGGGCGCTCGTAATGACAATTCGACAGTTACCTGCACCGGCTGGTCCCATATTGCGATATTCCCGGCAACAAGGGATACTGTCCAACATGTCCGAGGCACCTCCCAGCGAAGCTCCTCAGCTTCCCAAACACAAGGTGAAGTATAAGAAGGCGTTTCAGCGCGCCTGCAACGAACTGGACGAAAAGAGAAGCTGTGCGGCGGCCATCTGAAGCGCTGGTCCTACTGGGTCGACGTGTTGGAGCAGGCTTGTGGTGACGTGCGCCAGGCCTTTGGCGACAAGGCGGAGATCTATCGCTGCGAGCATTGCCGCACGCTGTATCTGCCCAGCAACGATGAGCCACAGGGCCGAAATGTCGCTGGTTTGGGCCAGCCGTCAGTCTTTGGATTGACCCTTGCGTCGAAACCCGGCCTGGAAGAAAAAGACAAACAATAGAGCTGGCTTCGGCGATAATCGATTTGATGTGGGTCGGGGCTGGTCACCGCCCTTATTTCTGGTCATCACGAGCGGGCTTTAGCCCGCGAGGGATCGGCTGTTCCGATTCGTTACGAATACTGATTATGATGGTACGTACTGCGGCGCGGTGAGGCGCCGGCTGATGGGGTGCCAATTACGTGACTGCCAATATTTCTGAACTGATTTACGACTGGAACACGATCTACGCCCGCTCGATGGTCCCGGCTGGCCGTGTCTTGCTGAATGACGAATCGCTGCGCGACGGCCTTCAGTCGCCCTCGGTGCGCGATCCTTCCATCGAAGAGAAGATCGAGATCCTTCATCTGATGGAAGCCGTCGGCATCAACATGCTCGACATCGGGCTGCCCGGCGCTGGCCCGCGCGCCGTGGCCCACTGCGAGGCGCTGGCCCGTGAGATTGGCCGCGCCAAGATGAAGATCAAGCCCAACTGCGCGGCCCGCACTCATCAGAACGACATTCGCCCCGTCGCTGAGATCGTGGAGCGTACCGGCGTTCCCATCGAAGTGGCCACGTTCATCGGATCGAGTCCCATCCGCCGCTACACCGAAGACTGGACCGACGACTTCCTCCTCCGCACCACCGAGAACGCCGTCAAGTATGCGGTCTCGCTCGGTCTCGACGTGATGTACGTGACCGAGGACACCACGCGTTGCGATCCGGAAACCATCAAGCGCCTTTACAGCACGGCGATCAGTCATGGCGCCAAGGCCATCGTGATTTGCGATACCTGCGGCCATGCCACGCCGATGGGCGTGGTCGCGCTGATGCACTTCGTCATCGAAGAGGTGGTGAAGCCATCCGGCGAGAGCATTCGCGTGGAGTGGCACGGCCATTGCGATCGCGGGCTCGCGGTCGCCAACTCGATTGCGGCGCTGGTGGCCGGCGCGGAAGTCGTCCATGCGACCGCCTGCGGCATTGGCGAGCGTGTCGGCAATACCCAAATGGACCAGATGCTGGTCAACCTGAAGCTGCTCGGCATTGAGCCCTGGAAGAGCCAGGACCTGACCAAGCTAAAGGAGTACTGCGATGCAGTCTCGAAGGCGACGGGCGTTCCGATACCGAAGAACTATCCCGTGGTCGGCGACGACGCCTTCCGCACCGGCACTGGAGTTCACGCCGCGGCCGTCATCAAGGCGTATCGCAAGAACGACGTGATGCTGGCCAACAGCATTTACTCGGGCGTGCCGTCGCACTTCTTCGGCATGGAGCAGATCATTGAAGTTGGCCCGATGAGCGGCAAATCCAACGTGCAGTTCTGGCTGGAGCGCCACAAGATTCCCGCCACCGACGAGTTAGTCGATCGCATCTACCAACGCGCGAAGGAATCGGACCGGACGCTGACTGACGATGAAATCATGGAATGCATCCAGGCGGCGAATGGCGTGCGGTCGGAGATGGCGTCGTAACAGCGATTGGGGACAGGATTACGCGAGTTATCCAGGCTGCCTTCCGCTGTTCCCCCCGCCGTATTACCATGGAACATTGTCATGGGCCCCACTCCTCCACTGCGCGTTTCGTTCGGAGAGGCATTCTCGCCAAGTGAATCGCGAGGTTCGCGCTGGGCGCAACAGCAGGTCGCGCGCATGGCTGAGCTTCGCCGCGTACACGAAGCTTTTGCCTGGTTCCGCGCGCACACGCGTGAGCTGGAAGAGTTACAGCTCCAGCTAACTGCGCTCCCGGCTCCTCCGTGGGGCGAGGCCGCACGCAGCGCGTGGCTAGCCGAGCGCTTCGCCGAGCTGCATCTCGCCGACGTTCATCGCGACGAGCTTGGCAATGTTCTGGCCATCCGTCCCGGCAGCGATTCCGCTGCTCCGTTCATCGCGCTCAGCGCTCACATCGATACGGTTTTTCCCGCCGGCACGCCCATTGAGGTGCGCCGCGACGGCGGCAAGCTCTACGGTCCCGGCATCTCCGACAACTCATCGGGTGTGGTCGCTCTGCTGGCCATTGCGGGCGCGCTGCAAGCTGCGGAAATCGCGAACGTCGCTCCCATCCTGTTCATTGGCGACGTTGGCGAGGAAGGCGAAGGCGACCTGCGCGGCATCCGGCACATTTACCAGCAGCCGCGCTGGTCGGCGACCATTGCGTCGCTGCTGGTGCTGGACGGCGCCGGCACCGATACCATCATTGCCGAAGGCCTGGGCAGCCGCCGCTATGAGGTCTCCGTCCGCGGACTTGGCGGACACTCCTGGAGCGACTTTGGCGTGGCCAATCCGATCGTCGCTCTGGCGCGCGTTATCGACCGCTTCAGTCGCACTCCGGTCCCGGTCTCGCCCAAGACAACCTACAACATCGGGATCATCAACGGTGGAACATCGGTGAACTCCATTCCAGAGTCGGCGACCATGCGCGTCGACACCCGCTCGGCGTCGGTAGAAGAGCTTGACCGGTTGGAGCGCGCCCTGCATGAAGCCCTGGACCACGTCATTCCCGAGATTACCGCGCGCAAGAAGCAGGAACTGCTGACGGCCGAGGTCCGGGTCATCGGCAATCGCCCGGCTGCCGACCTGCCTGCCGATTCGCAGTTGCTGAAGGTGATGCGCGCCGTCGATGCGCAACTGGGCAATACGGCCCGCATCCAGCGGGCTTCCACCGACGCCAACATCCCGCTTTCATTGGGAAGGGAAGCCATCGCCATTGGAGCCGGCGGCAGCGGCGGCGGCGCCCATACCATTCACGAGTGGTACGATCCCACGGGCCGCGATCTCGGGCTGAAGCGCATTCTGCTGGCCGCTCTGGCGCTCAGCGGCGTCGCCGGCGAGTAAAGCCTGCGAAAGCCGTGGATCGTGGATTGTGAATTGGTGGATGGTGAATCGGATCGGTGGGCGACTGCGACTCTGCCGGGAGGATCATTGCAGAAATACCTGCTGACATTCGCGGTACTGGTTTTGGCGATGGGAGTATCTCATGCGGCGTCAAACCCCTTCGTGGGAACGTGGAAAACCAACCCTGCCCAGAGCAATTATGTTGAACTCAACGACTCGCTGATCATCACCTCGCCCGCGGAGGGCGAACTGCGATGGGAATATCCCTCGATCCAATTCGAGATGCAAGGGAAGCCTGATGGCTCGGAAATGAAGCTTTCCTATCCCCACAAGCCGGACGGACTAGCGGAATCAGTCATCATGCTCACTGCCAGAAAGTTGCGTTATGAGGTCAGGATAAACGGGACGCTGGTGGAACATGGCACCGATGAGATCTCCGCGGACGGCCAGACCATGACGGCAGTTTCCGAGGTTGTCGGCAAGGAATCGGCGAAACGGGTCGAAGTGTTTCACCGCCAGTAAAGAATCTTGAAGCCGTGTCCTTTCAAAACCGATTTATGAGATGGCTTGTAGCAGCGATGATCTTATCCCTGGTCGCATCAGGCAAACCCGCAACCGGCAATTCCGAGAGCGGAAGTCCGCCCGACATTATCTTCCTCAACGGCGACATCTACACCGAAGCGATGCCCGCTCGAGCCCAGGCGATGGCGATCCGCGACGGCCGCATCGTCGCCATCGGCTCGAACGACGACATTCGCAAGCTGAAGGGCGAACACACGCAGGTCATCGATCTCGGCGGACACTTTGTCATGCCCGGCTTCAACGATGCGCACCTGCATCTCGCCTACGGCGGCCGGGAGATGTTGCAGGTCGATCTCATCGGCGTGAAGTCTCTGGCCGAGATGCAGCAGCGCATCGCCGACCATGCCAAAACGACGACGTCCGCTCGACTGGATCGTTGGCGGCGGTTGGGACCACACGCTTTGGGTCGGCGAAAAGCTGCCGACGCGCCAGGATATCGACGCTGTCACCGGCGACCATCCGGCCGTGTTATCGCGCGTCGATGGCCACATCGCCGTCGCCAACACCGCTGCGCTGAAGGCTGCGGGAATGTTTGCGAAAATCCCCGATCCTCCCGGCGGCGAGATCGATCGCGACCAGCAACGGCGACGCCACCGGCATCGTCCGCGAAACCGCGCGCGCGATGCTGATTGCCAAAGCTCCGCGCCCCTCGCCGTCGCTGCGTCGCCACGGAATCGAGTTGGCCCTCGCCGATGCCGCGCGCTGGGGCATCACCTCGGTCCAGGATTATTCCGATTGGGAAGACTTCCTGATCTACGAAGACCTGGAACGGGAAGGGAAGTTGACGCTGCGCATCAGCGAATGGATTGCGTTCAACGATTCGCTCGAGCTGCTGCAAAAGCACCGCGCGCAGCATCCCGCCGACGATCCCATGCTGCACACGGCGATGCTCAAGGGCTTTATGGACGGCTCGCTGGGTTCGCGCACCGCGGCGCTGCTGGCGCCTTATTCCGACGATCCCGGCAACTCCGGTTTGCCGCAATATGATCAAGCCACGTTGAATCGCATGGCGGTCGAGCGCTCCGCTGCCGGCTTTCAGTTGGGATTTCACGCTATCGGCGATCGCGCCGCGCAGATGGCGCTCGACGCTTTTGCCGAAGCCGAACGCGACGCCCGCGAGAACCAATCGCTCGCGCGACTTTCGCTTTCGCATCGAACATGACCAGGTCATTGCGCCCGATCAGTTCGCGCAGTTCCGCAAACTCGGCGTCATCGCTTCCGTCCAGCCCAGTCATTTGCTGACCGACATGAACTGGGCGGTGGAACGCATCGGGCCCGAGCGCGCCAAGACTTCGTATCCCTGGAAGCAGTTCCTCGACAACGGCGTGCGCTGGCTTTCGGAACCGATTATCCGGTCGAGCCGATCAATCCGTTCCGCGGAGTTTATGCTGCCGTGACGCGCAAGAATGAAGCCGGGACGAAGGAATATTTTCCTGAGCAGAAGGTGACGATCGAGCAGGCGCTCGCTGCCTATACCACGGGCGCTGCCTACGCTCAGTTCGCCGAAAAAGAGAAGGGAACTCTCGCGCCTGGCATGTTGGCTGACTTCGTCGTTCTGGATCGCGATCTGACGAAAGTCGCTCCGCCCGAGATTTTGAAGACGCAGGTGCTGCGGACGGTTGTCGGAGGAAAAACAGTTTATGAAGCCGGCAAGTAAGCTGCCCAACGATAGTTCTGGCCGGCGCAGCGTCGAGCTGTGGCATGTTGGTGACCAAATGCGTTCAATCGCCGTCTAACGCGCCTGAGAACCCGTGAGTGATTCCCCTCACAATTACAGTCTTTTCGCGGCGACTGTATAATTTCCATTTGGTTCGTTAGTCCGGAGGACAGGGAATGGATTCGCAAGCTTCAGGTATTGGGCAAAGATTCAAGGCCAATCGCTTTGCCTCAACATTGGTTATCCTGGCGACGCTTACGCTGGGCATTCTGATTGGCACGGTCGTTTCTGGGGCCGTCAAGGGCAATCAGCAGAACTCATCGGCTGACGCTACGCCGCTGAAAGTTCCCAATCCCGTCCAGATGTCGAATCAGTTTTCGACCATCGCCCGCGAGCTGGAACCGTCGGTGGTCAATATCAGTACCGAGACCACCATCAAGAGCCCGCACCAGCGCATGATGCCGGGGAACCCGCAGGACGAAGGTCCGAGGCGGCGGCGGCGGCGATGAAGACAATCCCTTCCAGGACTTCTTTAACCGCTTCTTCGGTGGACAGCCGGGTCAGGGCGGCGGTGGCCAGGGTGGTCCCGATATGCACGAGCGCTCTCTGGGCTCGGGCGTGATCGTCGATCCCAAGGGCTACATCGTTACCAACAATCACGTCGTGGACAAGGCTGACAAGATTCGCGTCAACCTGATGGGCGATCCCGAGACCGTGACCTACACCGCGACCGTGATCGGCACCGATTCGGAAACCGATCTGGCGGTGATCAAGATCGACGCCAAGAAGCCGTTGCCCGCGGCCAAGCTGGGTAACTCCGAGGCGATGAGCGTCGGTGACTGGGTGCTGGCTATCGGCAGTCCTTTCGGATTGAACGAAACAGTTACTGCCGGCATCGTCTCGGCAATCGGCCGCAACATCGTTCCCGGCCGCCAGTTCGAATCGTTCATCCAGACCGATGCCGCCATCAATCCCGGCAATTCCGGCGGTCCGCTGGTCAACATGAACGGCGAAGTCATCGGCATTAACACCGCCATCTACACCAGCGGCGGTGGCTATCAGGGCGTCGGATTTGCCATGCCGTCCAACACCGTGGCTAACGTCTACAACCAGCTCATCAGTCCCGACCACAAGGTTTCGCGCGGCTCCATCGGCGTGTCGTTCAATGCCGTGCCGAATCCCGCGGTCGCCCGCGTGTACGGCGTCAGCACCGGCGTGACCATCGCCAGCATTACTCCGAATGGACCAGCGCAAAAGGCTGGGCTCCAGACCGGCGACACCATCGTCTCGGTGAATGGCAAGCCGGTGAAGAACGGCGACGAACTGGTGGCCAACATCTCCGCGATCAAGCCAGGAGCCGACCGCCAAGATCGGCTACGTCCGTAATGGCAAAGAGGCAACTGTGGAGGTCACCATCGCCGACCGCGCCAAGCTGTTCGCCAATCGTCTGGGTGGCGAGCAGGAAGAAGGCGAGGAAGGCCAGCCGCAGGAGAGCAAGTTCGGCGTCACGGTTCGCGGCATTACTCAGGATCTGGCAAACCGTTATCAATTGCCAAATACCAAAGGCGTGATCGTGCAGGAAGTCAAGCCCGACAGCTTCGGCGATACTGCCGGACTGAGTCGCGGCGACGTCATCCTGGAGATCAACAAGCAGCCGGTGAACAGCGAGGAAGATTTCCACCGCATCGAATCCCAAGTCAAGAGCGGTCAGGACGTGGTCTTCCTGGTGCGTCCGCGCGGCACCAAGGACAACTCGACTGTCTTTATGGGAGGCACTCTACCGTAACTGGAAAGGTACCTGGGTTTCCCCGGAGAACTATTAACTGATCAGCAATTCCAGCGATCGGCGCTGGGCATCGCAGACAAAACGATGCCCAGCGCAGGCCTGTTTCATTTTGGGAACCTGGCTCGTTTTGTTGTTCCCCTTTTTGCTAAAGCTTCATTACAATGAGGGGCATTAATCGTGCAGTCATAAAATTAGCGAAGAGGTGGTCGTTGCCTATCGGAAATCGATCATTAAAAATCGCCGGTGTGATTCTTGCATCGTTCGCGTTGGCCGGATGGACTTCGGCGAGCACGACCAGCAAGACAACAGCGAAGCACCTTTCCAGCACGCATCATAGTTCGACAGGCCATCATTCCTCCAAGCGTGTGACCAAAGCTGCAGCGCACTCCCACGGACAATACGGTATCGATGAGGAGCGGACGACCGCTATTCAGACAGCCCTGATCCGCGAGCATTACCTCACTGGTGAACCTACTGGTGTTTGGGACCAGAGCTCTAAGGATGCGATGCTGCGCTACCAGGCCGCCAACGGCTGGCAGACGAAGATCACTCCGGATTCACGTGCCCTCATCAAGCTGGGCCTTGGTCCGGATCACAAGGGTCTGCTGAATCCCGAGACCGCGAACATCCCGTCGCCGCATGAGCTGGGCGTAGACAACCCAACTCAACCCGGCGGAGCCGCCGACAGCCAATAAGGATTGAAGGAAACACATCGGTGATCGGCTCTGCCTTTGGCTTGTGCCAAGCTTCTGCCGGTCAACCGTTCGGCCACGGGATTGATGAAAGTCACATTACCGTGCTCGTCGGTGGCAATCACGCCGTCGCCAAGGCTGGTTAGCGTCACCCGGAACCACTCTTCGCGCTGCTCTCATCTGGGCCGCATGCCTTCTCCCGCAGACTGATCTCGCGCAAAATAAAATAGGCCAAGCAGCATCAGCCCCACGCGCCGCCGAGAGACGCTGGCCAGATAGACACAGGCAATGGTGAGCTCGAACGCTCCGCTATGTAGGTTGGCCGTGCGGGCAGCGTTCCAAAGCGGCGTTCCATGGCGCCGCATCTCCTCCGACCAGCGCCCGGATCTTTTCCATGGTGAACAATCCGACAGCTGGTCAAGCACCAGCGCGCCGTGCGGCATCGGGATTGCCCGCCTGATAGAGCGCGATCGTCGCCGCCAATTCGGTCGAGTTTCTGCTTCGCCAGCCCGCCCAGTCGTACGCCATTCGCCAACTCATCGGGACTGTCCGCGATCAACTGCGTTCAGCTTCCGAATATGGGGAGCCACTTCTCCGATGGCGGCCGCTGTAAGGAGCTAGATATCCCAACTCACCGGTGTAGAGATAGCCGCGCTGCCCAGTCTCAGCGTCCTTCAGCAGCGACTCCGTCTCCGTCGAGCTCCAAGAGGACTTCTTGGGTGTGCGCCATCCACGCCTGGTTGGCCACCTGCACCCCCAGTTGCCGCCGGATCACAATCCCGTTAATTATGAGGAGCACGAGTAGAACGAAGAAGCCGGTTATGACACTGAAGCGTTTGTAGAAAGGCTGCATGAGGAAGAGGCCCACCCCGGGTACACGATTCTCAGTGCAGAAATTCTAAACGAAAATCGTCGCCCCGGAGGCAATGCCAAGTCGAGGGAAACTGCAGCGCAGGGCTTGCAGCGATGTCGGTCTGCTACCGGACGCAAAAGGCTGGGGAAAAAATCCCGCGGGGAGCCACCTTCGGCGACTTTCCGCAGCCTGTAAGCTCGACGTGCGCTTCTCGTTAGTGTCCTTCTCCCGCTTCGGCGCCCGGCATGATGTTCCTCAGCGGCGCCTTCAGCTGCTCGTCCAATTCGGGATGAGGTAGTGGCTTGCGCGGCAGCATCTGGTCGCGCATGGCAGTGTTGTAGACGAAGGTCGCTTCCACCACCGCAGCCTGCGCCAAATCCTCCGGCGCCAAGCTCCTCGTAAACATCCATGTTGGAGTGATGCGTGCGCGAGCCGTAAGTCGAGCGGGTCCTGGATGAACTGGAATCCCGGAATGCCGATGGCATCGAACGCTTCGTGATCGGTGCCCCCGGTGTTACGCAACGTAATCGTAGTGACGCCGAGGTCCTTCAGCGGCTCAATCCACTGCGCGAAGATCGGCGCCATGGCCGCGTTCTCCTGCAAGTACACGCCGCGGATCTTTCCGCTGCCGTTGTCGAGGTTGAAATAGCCAGAAATCTTTTGCGACTCGGGTTTGAGCTGCACCGGCCCGCCGGGCTTGCGTATCCATTCCGGCAGCTTCAAGTTGGTCGGGCGCGGTCGAGAGCGGCACCTGGCCGAAATGCTGCCGCACGTAACCGTAGGAGCCGAACTCGCCTTCTTCTTCGCCTGTCCACAAGGCGACGCGAATGGTGCGCCGCGGCTTCACTTGCAGCGTGTTGAGAATGCGCATGACTTCCATAGCGACGACCGTGCCCGCGCCGTTGTCGGTAGCGCCGGTTGCCGGAGGCCCACGAATCCAGATGGCCGCCGACCATCACGACTTCATCCTTCAGCTTGGGATCGGTGCCGGGAATCTCGGCGATGGTGTCGTAGCCGTGCTCGTGATCGCCGGTGAACTTGGTGTCGACGTTCATCTCCATCGTGACCGGAACGTTGGCCTTCAGCAGCCGGTAAACGCGTCCATAGTTTTCGATGGCCATCACCACCACGGGAAGCGGGATTGGCGCTTTCGCGTTTGTAGGCTTCCCAGCCAAAGCCGACGCTGCTGTCGTCGAAGATGGTGCCGCCGGAGCCGCCGCCGTCGCGGCCGTCGCGGCTGGGCGTAATCACCGCCAGCGCGTGCTCGTCAGCCAGAAACTTTCCCACCTTCTGGCGCAGTGCCAACCGCTTCATGTATTGCTGAAGGAAGTCGCCGCGATCACGCGGCTTCAGTGGCCACTCGGTCAGTTCCTTCAGCTCCTTGTCGTCATAGCGGGTCCACAGCGGCTTTTCCACCGGAGGCACGTCGCGCATCGCGCCGTAGAGCACGATCTTTCCCGCCAGCTTGCCTTTGTACTTGTCGAGATCCTTCTCATCGCTGACGTCGATCCAAACCGCCGAGCCGGTGACTGCGCCATTGGTCGCCGGCGACCACGGCCCTGCCTGCGCAATGAACACCGCCGTGTCAGGCGAGGTCATGCGGACCCAGGTATTCAGCTGCTGCCAGCCCATGCCGAACTCGCCCCAATCTTCCAGGTGCGCATTGCTGCAGCCCATCGCGGTGAACTGATCGCGCGTCCACTCGTTGGCATGCTTCAGGTTTTGCGAGCCGGTCAGGCGCGGCCCAATGTCGTCGAACAGCGCGGAGGCATACTCCATCACATGCGAGTGGTTCAGGCCTTCGACGCGAATACGCTGATACATGTTGAGGTCCAGCGCCTCGACCTGCGGCTGAGGCTGGTCGTACGACGGCTCGGTTCGTCATTCGCCGACGCGTTTTTTGACTTGTCAGCGGCAGCGAGCGGAAGAGCAAAGCTGATTAGCAGCGCGACGGAAATACGTAAATATCGGTCTAGCATCAGGCGGGACTCCAGTCGAAGAGAGAATTGCAATCCAGCAGGGTATCAGAAATGGAGCGCTCTCAGCGGGCCGATGTGATGATCTGCGCCAAGCGGGCTTACCAAAGGGTCGGGACGACCTGAGAATCGCGAATGCGCTGATCGGCGGTAACCAGATAGGCTCCTTCGACGACGGCCGTCGCTCCAATCAACCGGTCAATGGGATCTCGAGGATAGGCAGCGGGGTAACCGGGCCGCTAAAGCAGCGATCTCCGGCGTTATCGGTCTAACCACCAGCTTGGCAGTGATCTCGCGAACGAACCGCTCCGCTGTCCCGGATATCTGGATGCGTCCGTGCTCGCGATCCACGCAATCTCCCAGACCGTCGATGTCCGAGATGGCGAGAACACCGCTTAGCGTCTCTGCGCCGATCGCCTCGTCGCGCGTTGCGGGAGAGTTTCCTTGACTCGCAACAGTTATCCAGAGGAGCACGTGGGTGTCGAGTACCAGCACTAGTGGCACTCCCAATCTTCCAAAGGTACGGTGTTGATGATGTCTCCAACCACTTTGGCTCTCCCCGCCAACGAGTCGAAAAAGTCGTCTTCGGAATTGCGCATCGGAACCAGCTTAACCACTGGCTTCCCGTGCTTGGTGACAATTACGGGCTCTCCCGTTCGCTGCACGGTATCCATCACCGCCAGACACTGGTTCTTGAATTTGCCCGCAGCCATTTCTTTCATGTGGACATAATATCATGGCCATAGCCATATTATGTTGAAGCAATCGGCTGCAAAGAGATTCTCATGCGTTGCCGCTTCCTTAGATCCCCTCTGTCCGCTGGCGAACGCCGTCGTCCGGTGACGAACAAAGGAAGGGCTGCGGCAATCAACGGTTGAAATGTAAGCTGCTGGAATTAAGCGGGTTAGATGCTTGCCTCACGGCCAGCGGATTGCATCTACTAACCTGAGACTCTCAGGGGATCCGATGCGTACCTTGCTCCACGACCTTCAATATGCCGTCCGCCAGATGCGGAAATCGCCCGGCTTCGCCATCATCGCCATTCTGACGTTGGCGATGGGCATCGGAGCCAACACCACGATCTTTCTCCGTGGTCAACGGCGTGTCTGCTCAATCCGCTGCCCTATCCCGAACTCCAATCGCCTGGTCATTCTGTTTCATAACAAGCCCAACTTCACCAAAGGCTCCATCTCTTATCTGAACTTTCTCGACTGGCAGCGCGACAACCGTTCCTTCGACGCGATGGCGGCCTATCGCTGGGGCAACGCGACGCTCACCGGATCGGGCGAGCCCGAGAACCTCACCGGACGAAATGGTGTCGGCGGGCTTCTTCGAGATCCTTGGGGTGAAACCGCTGCTGGGGCGTACCTTCACGGCTGACGAAGATCGGCTGGGCGCGAATCCCACGGTGATGATCTCGGAGGGACTGTGGAAGCGGAAGTTCGCCTCCAATCCGCAACGTTCTGGGACAGGCCATCGTCCTTGACGGAAGACCGCGGACCATCATCGGCATCATTCCCGCCAGCTTTCAATTGCGTCAGCATAACTTCCGTCCATCGCGAGATGTACACACCGGTGGGCGAATATACCGACCCGCACTTTCGCGATCGCCAGGCATGCCTGGGGCTTGAATGCCATCGCGCGTCTGAAACCAGGGGTGACGCTGGCGCAGGCGGCGCAGGACATGGAGCGCGTGAACCGCGGCTTGGCAGCCGCTTATCCCGACGTTGACGCCGGGATCAAGACGACCATCGTTCCCATGAAGGACCAGATTGTAGGCGATGTGCGGCCGGTGCTCTGGGTGCTGATGGGCGCGGTGCTCTTCGTGTTGCTGATCTCGTGCGTCAACGTTGCCAATCTGCAACTGGCCCGAGCGACCGCGCGGCAGCGTGAGTTCGCGGTGCGAGTGGCGCTGGGCGCCCAACAGGGCCGGCTCATCCGGCAGGTGCTGACCGAAAGCCTCGCGCTTTCGTTAGTGGGCGGCGCTCTTGGATTGCTGCTGGCCTACTGGGGAAGCAAGGCTGCGGTCGCGGCGATCCCTGACATGCTGCCGCGCGCGGAGAATGTCGGAATGGATGGCCGCGTTCTGTTCTTCACCCTCTTAGTCTCGGTACTGGCGGGAGTCATTTTTGGCTTAGCGCCGGCGCTTCGAACCTCGCGCACCGATGTGAGCTCGACGCTCAATCAAAGTGGACGCTCGTTGGTGGGCAAGCCGCGCCCGCGCGCAGGCCGTCTTTGTCACCCTCGAGATGGCGATGGCGCTGATTCTGCTGGTGGGCGCGGGACTGATGATCCGCACCCTGGTGCGGCTGTGGAACGTGAGTCCCGGCTTCCAGTCCCGCGGCGTGATCGACTTCAACATTGCGCCTTCGATGTCGCTGTCGCGCCAGTCACCCGACGCGATTCGTGCGGCCTATCGGCAGTTCGAAGCGACCTTGCGCTCGGTGCCGGGAGTAGAGAGCGCCTCGTTCGACTGGGGAGCCGTCCCCATGATGAGCGACGATGAGGAGCCGTTCTGGACCGATGGCATGACCCGGCCGGAATATGTGGCCAACGCCCCGTTGGCGTTGCGCTACGCGGTGAATCCGGACTATCTGAAACTGATGCAGATTCCGCTGCTGGAGGGACGCTTCTTCAGCGACGCGGACAACGAACACACGGCGCGCGTAATCGTGATCGACGAAAGCTTTGCGCAGCGATTACTTTCCCGGACAGGACCCTATCGGCAAGCATGTTTACTTCCCGCCGGAGAGCACCGACGGCGAGCGCACGCGACGAAATTGTTGGCGTGGTGGGGCACGTCAAACAGTTCGGCCTGGCGCCCGACAAGTCCAACAACGTGGAAGCCGAATACTATGAGCCCTTCCACGCAGCTTCCGGACCGGATGATGCCCGTGGTCGGCCAGGGCGCTGACGTTTTCGTCCGCGTGCGCGAGGGAGTGGATCCGGAATCCGTTTTTCCCAGCATACGGCGCGCGTTGCGGCAACTCGACGGCGACATGGTGGTTGACGGCATGCGACCGATGGAGCAGGCGGTCGCCGATTCCATTGCGCGCCAGCGCTTCGCCATGATGCTGTTCTCCATCTTCGCGGCGGGCGCGCTGCTGCTGGCCAGCCATCGGCATCTACGGCGTGCTGTCTTACATTGTGGGACAGCGCACGCGCGAGGTCGGCATCCGCATGGCCCTGGGTGCGCAGAGAGGCGATGTGGTATGGGCGGTCCTGCGCGACGGAGCCGGAATGACGCTGCCGGGCGTGGGAATCGGCCTGGTGGTCGCGCTGGGATTGACGCGGCTGATGTCGGCCATGCTGTTCGGCGTGAAGCCCACCGATGTCATCACCTTTGCCTCAGTCGCGGTGCTGCTGTGCGTAGTCGCGTTGCTGGCCTGCTATCGTGCCGGCGCGACGCGCGGCCAAGCTCGATCCCATGCAGGCGCTGCAGGGCGGAGTAGAGCGGTATTGGATCAGCTTCTTCGCCGTCTTTGAAATGTGCGGCTTGTGGGCGCTTGCGGCGCTTCAGCGACATCCAGAGGCCCAGAGTCTTCGACGACGGCAGGAAAGCCATCAGGGCAACCAGTCCGCCGATGACCACCAGGACCTCCGACGAGCTGATCGCACTGCTATTGCCGGGAGTCTGCACTCGGGACTGGCTCATTGCGAGCTTTGTGCCAGCCGAAGAACAGCAGCGCCGCTCCCAATACGAACACCAGCACTCGAGTTGCGATTTTCACCGAAGACTCCGTCCGCGCATCGGAAGTAACCTCACAGAATATTGACCGCCCGTGCCGCCAGCAGTGCGATGGTCGTTAGCGATATCACAGACTGCAGCATCATCAGCACCTTGGCCCAGCGCGCCAGCACTGCCGTGTCGGTGGGCGAAAACGCGGTGCTGGTGTTGAACGCCAGGAAATAGATAGTCCAGAAACATCGGAGACCACGATGGGTCTTCCTCCGGATGCCCCATCATCTGGGGAAACAGGAATGCGCTCCTGGCGTCCGGCTGCGCCCGGCCTAATGGGCCGCCCGCATCCAGCTTCCAGTACCACAAGGCAAATACCAGAACATTGGTGAGCCAAAGCAAGGCAGCCGAAGCCAGCAGTGTCCGCGGCGGGTCTTTATGGCCGGGCAGACCTTCAATCAGCAGTCCCAGACGACGCGATTAGATGCCACGGTGATAATTCCCAGGGCCGCGAAGCTGAGCATGCGAGCGATGTCGTGGCGGCCACGCCGGTAGTTGAAGACGAGTGGGATCAGCAGAACAAAAATGACGGCGACCAGGAGCCAGCGGGGGCCGACCGAAAGCCGTTCGGGCAGCGCAAAATTGATGAGCGCATCGGCCAGCATAGCGACGATGGCCGGCCATAGCGGTTCGCGGACTTTCTGGATCGTCATGATGAGAGTCGCCGCTCCTCATCCTTCCACGGGAAGGGAAGAACGCGGCCCATCAGCGTATCACTTTTGATGTAGGCGAAGCGCTCATCCGTTGCCACCAAGGATGCGAACGCCATTCACGAAAGTTAGAATAGTGGAGTGGGGTCGCTTGCGCATAACGTGCAGTCGCTGTTGAGTGGTGCGCTTGATGCCACGACCCTGCACGTGTTGGTCGTGGTCTTTGTCGCTACCCTGATTCGATCTGCCTTTGGATTCGGCGAAGCGCTCTTTGCCGTGCCGCTGCTGGTTCTGCGGCTTCCGCTGGAAATTGCCGCTCCCCTGGCCGTGCTGATCTCCATCACCATCGCAGCGATTGTCGTCGCCCAGGACTGGCGCAAGATCCACGTCCGCACCATGGGATGGCTGACGTTCGCCACCGTGTTTGGCATTCCGCTCGGCTTGCTGCTGCTGACCAGCAGTCATCAGCGCTTTGCCAAAGGGATGATGGGCATGGTGATCATCGCCTTCGCCGTCTACTCGCTGCTTGGCGACAAGCCGCCGGAACTCAAGACGGACAGCATGCCCTGGCTTCTCGGCTGCGGATTCGTCGCTGGCGTGCTGGGTGGCGCCTACGGTATGAACGGCCCTCCGCTGGCGATCTATGGGGCCATGCGCCGCTGGTCGGCTAAGCAGTTTCGTGCCACCCTCCAGGGATATTTTCTCCCCGCAAGCCTTCTGGGCATGGCTGGATACTGGTGGAAAGGCCTGTGGGTTCCAGCCGTGACCCACTACTACATCCTGTCGTTGCCGGCGATGGTGCCCGCGCTCCTGCTGGGCAAAGTTGTGAATCACCGTCTGCACGGCGAAGGCTTCCTCAAGTACGTTTATGCGGGACTGGCCGCGATTGGAGCGGTCCTGCTGGTGCAAGCCGTTCGCTAATTGCTAGTTGCTAATTGCTAATTACTGATTTTTGTGACGCATGTCATTGAATCCCGCCCCGCGCCGGGGTATATTGGCGCGTTCTTCATAATCCGGTCGCGGTTGTGCCGCGACCTGCGAGACGATTAATTTATGCCGCAGAATTACGTACCCATCTTCATTTTTGCGCTGGTCGCATTCCTTGTGGCCGCCGGAACGGTTGCCATTTGCGCCCTGATCCGTCCCAAGAACCCGTTCAAGACCAAGCTGATGCCCTACGAATGCGGCATCACGCCCTTCGATAACGCGCGCGGCCGCTACACCGTCCGCTTCTATATCGTGGCCATTCTGTTCGTGGTCTTCGATGTGGAGACGATCTTCCTGTTTCCCTGGGCGGTGCAGTTCAAGCTGCTGGGCCTGTTCGGGCTGCTGGAGATGATGATCTTCCTCGGCATCCTGATCGTGGGATACATCTGGATCTGGAAGAAGGGCGCGTTGGAATGGGTGTAGGCGGCGTGGCGCCCAGCGCACAACGAATCGGCCCCGTTCGCGTCGTATCGCGCGAATGGGGTTTTCTGTTTATCGGGCTGGATGTGCCAACGTGCGCCCCTATTGCGGCTTTGCGCACCAATGTGATTGAGATCACAGTGCACGTGATTGTCGCACCAGAAGGTGACCTCCTCAAACTGATACAAGTAAAGGGTCCCAGAGAGAACTGGGAACGGTAGAAAAGAGCAGCGGGACAATGCCCGACGAGACCAAAGACCCGAATCCAGTCTTGCCTGAATCCAAGCCCCCAGCAGCCCCCTAAGCCGGGCGTGGAGGCTGCCCCATCCGCTGCAGCCGAGCACGAAGCCCGCGCGGCCGAGACATCTGAACCGTCCGCGCCGCCAGCGGCTGCTCCCGCGGCAAAGCCGGAAGCAGCGGCCAAGCCCGCCGAGACGGCCAAGCCCGCCGATTGCCGCCTGCGGATGCCGACCGGCGACTCCGCCGGCCGCAGCCAAGCCTGCCGCTCCAGTTGCCAAGGCGCCGCCCAAGCCGGAAGGTCCCAAGCCGGAGCCGTGGGACTCGGAGCTGACGCGCAGCCTGAAGAGCCAATACGGATCCGGCATTCGCGAGGCCAGCACCTATCTCGGCCAGAAATATCTCGTCGTGGACAGCTCCATCGTTTACGAAATTCTGCTGCGCATGCGGGACGACGAACTTTTCAACTACTGCGTCGACATCACCGCGGTGCACTATCCCAAGCGGGAAGCGCAGTTCGACATCATCTACATCCTGTATTCGTTCCATCACAACGAGCGCGTGCGCATCAAGACGCAGATCAAAGACGGCGAGACCCTGCGCAGCGTGGTCGGCATCTGGGAGACGGCCAACTGGCTGGAGCGCGAAGTCTTCGACATGTTCGGCATCTCGTTCGACGGCCATCCCGACCTGAAGCGCATTCTGCTGCCCGATGGCTGGAAGGGCCATCCGTTGCGCAAGGACTACCCGATTCTGCAGCAGGACCAGGAATGGGTGAAGATCAACCTCGGCATCGAGAGTGGACAATGAGCGATTTCGAAAACGATTATCGCCACGCAAAGCCGGGCCAAAGTGGTCCGGGGGTGACAGACTATCTCGACCTCGATACCAAGGACGAAACCTTTCTTGATGCCAACGAGCTCGTCCTCAACATGGGGCCGCAGCATCCTTCGACCCACGGCGTGCTGCGCGTCATCCTCAAGCTCGACGGCGAAAAAGTTCTGGGCACCGAGTGCGTTATCGGTTACCTGCATCGCGGGGTAGAGAAGATTGCCGAGAACCGCACCTATGCGATGTTCAATCCCTACGTCGATCGCATGGATTACGTGGCCTCGGTCTCCAACGGGCTGGGCTATTGCGAGGCGGTCGAGAAGCTCCAGAACGTGGAAGCGCCGCCGCGCGCGCAATACATTCGCGTCATCCTCACCGAGCTGTGCCGCATCGCCAGCCACCAGGTTTGGCTGGGCACGCACGCCCTCGATATCGGCGCGCTGACGCCGCTGTTCTATTGCTTCCGCGATCGCGAAGAGATCCTGAAGATCTTCGAGAAGTATTGCGGCGCGCGCCTGACCACGCACGCGTTCCGCATCGGCGGCTGCATCTACGAGGCCTACGACGGCTTCGAGCAGGACTGCCTGAAGTTCTGCACCGCCTTTCTGCCCAAGCTCGACGAGTACGAAGAGCTGCTGACCACCAACCGCATCTGGGTGCGGCGCACCAAGGGCGTCGGCATTCTGAATCCGGAAGATTGCATCGCGCTGGGCGTGACCGGACCGGTGCTGCGCGCCAGCGGATTGAAGTGGGACCTGCGCAAGGCGCAGCCCTACGAGTGCTACAAGAATTTCGACTTCGAGATTCCGACCGGCCTGAACGGCGACACCTATGACCGGTACCTGGTGCGCATCGAGGAGATGCGCCAGTCGGTGCGCATCATTCGCCAGGCCGTCGAAGGCCTGCCGCAAGGGCCGATCATGGCCAAGATTCCGAAAGTCCTCAAGCCGCCGGTGGGCGAGATCTATCACTCCATCGAAGCGCCCAAAGGCGAGTTGGGATATTTCATCGTGAGCGACGGCTCGACGCAGCCCTATCGTGTGCGCGTGCGGCCGCCGTCGTTCGTGAATTTGCAAGCCCTCGACAAGATGGTGCGCGGCCTGCTGGTGGCTGATGTGGTCGCCGTCATCGGCACGCTGGACATCGTGCTGGGCGAGGTGGACCGGTGAGATTTGAAAGGCAAGCCTTCAGCCGTGCCGAAGCGAAGAGATTTGAAAGGGCACGGCTTCAGCCGTGCCGTAGCAGTGAAGAGATTTGAAAGGGCACGGCTTCAGCCGTGCCGTAAGGAGTGGAGAGATTTGAAAGGGCACGCCTTTAGGCGTGCCGTAGCAAGAGAAGAAGAAGAGGGCTTTAGCCCCTGAGGGAATCGAGTCGTGAAGCCAACGCGTGAGCACGCCACCAACAACGAGCAGACGTACTTCGTTACTGCGTCTACCTGGCAGCGCCGCGCGCTTTTCAACAACCCGCGATGGGCAGAACTCTTCCTCGAAACCCTGATTCGTATCGCGGAAAGGGCTATCTGCTCCACGAATACGTACTCATGCCCGATCATTTCACGTGCTGATTACGCCGGCGGTGACGCTCGAACGCGCGGTCCAGTTTATCAAGGGTGGTTTTTCGTTCCGCGCGAAGAAGGAACTCGGCAGCTCGATGGAAATCTGGCAGCGCGGGTTTTCGGACCATCGCATTCGCGACTGGAAGGACTTTGAGATTCACGTGGATTACATTTTCCGAAATCCGGTGGGAAGAAAGTTGGTTGAGAGAGCGACGGATTACCCGTATTGCTCAGCTTTCCCCGGCAGCGTTAAAGACGAGGTCCCTCAGTGGCTAAAGCCAGAGCACGGAGAGATCTCGATCGGCACGGCTGAAGCCGTGCCCTTTGAAGGCAGGTAAGGATTAGGGCGGCACGGCTGAAGCCGTACCCTTTCAAAACAATGTTAGACGCCATCACAAAATATCTCGGCTCCAACGCGACCCCCGGCGAGGCCGGCAGCATGTTCTGGGCGACCATCTACATCCTGATCATCACCATCGGCATCTCGCTGTCGGTCATCGCGATGAACTGGCTGGAGCGCAAAATTCTCGCGCACATGCAGATTCGTCTTGGCCCCATGCGCGTGGGCCCGCACGGCTTGCTGCAGCCCTTCGCCGACGCGCTGAAGCTGCTGATCAAGGAAGACATCATTCCGCAGGAGGCCGACAAGCTCGTCTTCTGGAGCGCGCCCGTCGTGGTCACGATGACCGCGTTCACCACGTTCCTGGTCGTGCCCTTCGGCCCCACTCACGCCGTCACCGACATGAACATCGGCATCCTGTTCATGCTGGGCGTGTCGTCGCTGGGCGTGCTGGGCATCATCATGGCGGGCTGGTCGTCGAACTCGCATTACCCGCTGATGGGCTCGCTGCGTTCCAGCGCGCAGATGGTTTCGTACGAAATCGCGATGGGTCTGGCAATCGTCTGCGCGGTGCTGATGACCAGCCTGCAAACCGGTACCGGCACGCTGAGCATGATCGGCATCGTCGCAGTCGCAGGCGTCGCAGCACACCTGGTTCATCTTCAAGTTCTTCCCGCTGGGATTTCTGGCGTTCGCGGTCTTCGCCATTGCGATGGTCGCCGAAACCAATCGCGCGCCCTTCGATCTGCCGGAAGCCGAGTCGGAGCTGGTTGCCGGCTTCCACACCGAGTACAGCGGCTTCCGCTGGTCGCTCTTCTTCCTGGCGGAATACGCGGCGATGCTGGCGGTCTCGTCCATCGCGGTCACATTGTGGCTGGGCGGATGGATGCGGCCGTTCCCGAACTGGCTGAGCGGCTCGACTTGGAACACGGCGTTCTCGCTCTTCCCGGCGCTGACGTTGTTTGTGCTCGCCGGGCTGTGCCTGCTGGGCACGGTTCGCATGCCCAAGATTCCGCAGATGAAGATCCAGACCGTCGGTCTCGGAATCTTCGGATTGCTGCTCGGCTTCATCGGGCTGGTGCTGCTGATCACGCCCGTGCGCGAGCGCGTGCAGGACATCTACTGGTTCGTCGTCAAGGTCGCATTCTTCATGTACCTGTACATCTGGTATCGCGGAACGTTTCCGCGCTACCGCTTTGACCAGCTCATGAAAGTGGGTTGGAAGGTACTGCTGCCGACCGGGCTCGGCGTCCTCATCGCGACCGCGCTGTGGGGACTGCTGCCGCAAATCTCGTCGGCGATTCTGGGGGTACTGCCGTGAGTCTGAAACCGCTGCTTCGCAAGATGTTTCTGGTCGACCTGATCAAGGGCCTCAAGGTTACGTTTAACTATCAGGCGCCAAGTGAAGCAATCACAGAGCAGTATCCGCTGGAGCGGCCGGTGATCTTCGAGCGCTTTCGCGGCCAGCCGCGGCTGAAGGTGGACCCGGAGAGCGGCGCGTCGATGTGCATCGTCTGCAACCTGTGCGCGCTGGCCTGTCCGGAGCAGTTGATCGTCGTGAAGGGCGAGCGCAACCCGGTGACCAAGCGCAAGGAGCCGGTCTCGTACACCTACGACCTGAGCCGCTGCATGTTCTGCGGCCTGTGCGCCGAGGCTTGCTCGACCGACGCGCTGGAGCTGACCCAGGATTACGAGATGGCGCTCTACAGCCGCGAAGGCATGGTGCTGGACCAGGCGGCGCTGGAGCGCGGCCAGGAGCCGGTGAAGTATGTGAAGTAAGGCAGTTGCCAGTGGTCACGTCTGTTAGGCTGGTTTCAGGCCAGCAGTCAAGCGATATCTGTTTTAGAAAGGGCGCTGGTTAGCCGCGGCGTAAGCGGAACATGCGACGAAGGGATCCGAGCCGCTTTACCGGCGGCAGGACACAACGGCGGATGCTGGAATAGGGGTCCTTCGACTGCGCGGCTCGCTAAAGACGCGCTCACTCCGCTCAGGATGACACGGGTGCCGCGTTTTGGTATTGCTAATTGCTAACGGCTAATTGCTAATTGCTGATTTTATGACTCCTGTTGCCACAACATTCTTCTTCTACTTTCTGGCGATCATGGCCATCGTCTCGGCGATTGCGGTGATCACCCGGCGCAATCCGGTACATGCGGCGCTGGCGCTGATCGTGACGCTGCTGTCGCTGGCCGGCTTCTATCTGATGCTCTACGCGCCGTTCGTCGCCGGCGTGCAGATCGTGCTCTACGCCGGCGGCATCATGGTGCTGTTCCTGTTCGTCATCATGCTGGTGAACCTGGAGCAGAACATCCGCGAGTATCAGTTCAACAAGCAGTGGCTGGTGGGCCTGATCGCGTCGCTCGCGCTGGGCGCTCTGCTGCTGTTCGTCTTTCGCGCCGGACGCGGCACGTTTCCGTCGGTGTTCTATCAGGGCTATCGCGGGCTTGAGGCCGACAACACGCAGCAGATTGGCCTGGCTCTGTACGGACAGTACATGCTGCCGTTTGAGATTGCCTCGCTGCTGCTGCTGGTGGCCATCGTGGGCGCGGTGGTCATGGCGAAGAAGAGGATTTGAAAGGCAGTTGTCAGTGACCAGTGTAAGGGATTAGTGCGGACTAGGTGCTAGTGAGCGGGGTTGAACGTCCGAGGTTTCGAGAGCCACGAAGTGCGACAGTTGAGTTAGCCCGCACGGGCGTAAGCCGGAGTGTTAGCGGTAGATTGAAAGAAAGTCCGAGCCCCGTGAGGGGCGGCACACAACGGGCGGAGCAGGCAGGATAGGGGTCCTTCGACTCCGGTGCGCAAAAGAGGCGCACCTCCGCTCAGGATGACACAGAGCATTTTGATTTGGCTAATTGCTAATTGCTAATTGCTAATAGCTAGAGTTCTTTATGACTGAGATCACCACATTGCATTACCTGGTTGTTGCGGCGGCGCTGTTCATCATCGGCACCATTGGCGTGCTGACGCGCCGCAACGTGGTCATCATCCTGATGTCGATTGAGCTGATCCTGAACGCCGTGAACCTGAACCTGGTGGCGTTCTCGCGGCTCTACGGATTGCATGGGCAGGTGTTCGCCATCTTCGTCATCACCGACGCCGCTGCCGAAGCCGCAGTCGGCCTGGGCATCATCATCGCCTTCTTCCGCAATAAGGAGACGGTGAACGTGGACGAAGTGGATTTGTTGAAGTGGTGAAGAACCAGTTGTCAGTTGCCGGTGGTCAGAACAATGGGATTAGGTGGCCGTCGATTAGGGACCAGGTTGGCCGATGTGCCAATGCGTTCTTTGAGAATCGAAGTCGGGACCTCGGAGCTCCAGTCCCGCGTAGTGGGACGGAAGATGATAGCCCCGCCCTTCAGGGCGGGGTAGGCGAAGTAAGTAGACCCGAGTCCCGTAGGGACGGCAGGACCGCAGTCCCTCCGCTCGGACTGAAGTCCTCGGTCGGGATGACAGGTTGAGGATTTTCGTAACGATAGGGGTCCTTCGACTCCGGATCGCAAAAGAGGCGATCCTGCGCTCAGGATGACAGATTGTGGTTGGGGTATCTGGCGAAGAGCGAAGGGCGAAGAGCGAATTGCGATTTTGCTGACGGCTGATAGCTGACGGCTGCAGAGCTGATAATGTTCTTTCTTGACCACATCTGGTTAATTCCGCTGTTTCCCGCCTTCGGTGCGGCTTGCATGTTCTTCTTCGGACGCAAGCTGTCGAAATCCGCGGTGAACGGCGTCTGCGTCGGCGTGATTGTGCTGGCGTTCGCATGGGCCTGCCTCGCGGTATGGCAATACACCGGCTACTCCGCTGAGCATCCCGGCAAGCCCTTCGAGAAGGTGATGTACACCTGGCTCGGCACCGGCAGCGATTCGCTCATGTATCCGACGCACGGCGGCGCGGCGCAGTTCCGCGCCGATGCCGGCTTCCTGCTCGATCCCCTGTCCGCGATCTGGCTGCTGTTCGTCACCGGCGTGGGCATGCTCATCCACATTTATTCGATGGGCTACATGGCGCACGAGGGCGGTTACTACCGCTTCTTCGGCTATCTGAACCTGTTCATGTTTTCCATGCTGACGCTGATCCTGGCCAACAATTACGCGCTGATGTTCGTTGGCTGGGAGGGCGTGGGACTGTGCTCGTATCTGCTGATCGGCTTCTACTTCCAGCGCCACTCGGCCTCGACCGCCGCGAACAAGGCATTCATCGTCAACCGCGTCGGTGATGCCGGATTCCTGCTGGGCATGTTCACCATCGCCTGGTACTTCGGCTCGGTGCAATACACGGCCGTCAATCACCTGGCGCGCAGCGGCCGCTTCATGATCGGCGATCCCGTGATCACCGCCGCCTGCCTGCTGCTGTTCGTCGGCGCTTGCGGCAAGTCGGCGCAATTTCCGCTGTACGTCTGGCTGCCGGACGCGATGGAAGGCCCGACGCCGGTCTCCGCCCTGATCCATGCAGCGACGATGGTTACTGCCGGCGTGTACATGGTGGCGCGATCGAATGCGCTGTTCGTGCTGGCGCCCAACGCGATGAAGACGGTCGCCATCATCGGCGCGCTGACCGCGATCTTCGCCGCGACGATTGCGCTGGTGCAGAACGACATCAAGCGCGTGCTGGCGTACTCCACGGTCTCGCAGCTCGGCTACATGTTCCTGGCGCTGGGCGTTGGCGCGTTTGCTGCCGGCGTCTTCCACGTCTTCACCCACGCGTTCTTCAAGGCGCTGCTCTTCCTCGGAGCCGGCTCGGTGATTCACGCCATGAGCGGCCAGCAGGAGATGCAGCACATGGGCGCGCTGCACGGCAAGATCAAGACCACCTTCGGCACCATGCTGATCGCGACGCTGGCCATCGCCGGCATTCCCGGTTTCGCCGGCTTCTTCTCGAAGGACGCCATCCTGTGGGAGACGTGGTCGCGCGAGGGCGGCGCTTATCGCTACCTGTGGTACATCGCATTTTTCACCGCGCTGATGACCTCGTTCTACATGTTCCGGCTGATCTACCTGACGTTCTTCGGCAAGCCGCGCATGACGCACGAGGTCGAGCACCACATCCACGAATCGCCCAAGACGATGACGGTGCCGCTGGTGATTCTGGCGATCTGCTCGCATCGGCGCGGGATTGCTGGGATTGCCGCACAGCCTCGGCGGATCGAATCGCTTTGAGAAATTCCTGGAGCCGGTGTTCGCCAAAGAAGCGGTCGTGCTGGAAGAGCAAGGCAAGGCAGCGCAGGTCGCCGCCGGCGAGCAGCAGGTGGAGCACACCGATCCGCTGGAATACGCGCTGATGTTCGCTTCTGTCGGCGCGGCGGTGTTGGGCTGGTGGCTGGCGCAGCGCGCCTACAAGAACGCCGACAAGGGTTACAAGGAGCCGATTCAGCGAGTTTACGCGCCGCGATGGTACAAGACGCTCTTCCGCAAGTGGTACGTGGACGAAATCTACGACTGGGTCTTCACCGGCCGCAAGAAGGTCGGCGACGTGCGTCTGGGCGCGATGGGCCTGGGCGACGCGTTGTGGAAGTTTGACGCCGACGTCATCGACGGCGCGGTGAACGGCGCTGGTTGGACGACGCGCATGAGCGGCACGCTGTCCACTCTGTGGGACAAGTGGATCATCGACGGCCTGTTCGTGAATGGAGTTGGCATTGTGACGCGGCTGGCTTCGTATCCCGTGCGCCTGGTGCAGTGGGGCCTGGTGCAGTGGTACGCGCTGGTGATGGTCGCCGGGCTGGTGGGATTTGTTTGCTATTACGTGGTCAAGTGGTGAAGAGCAGGGGCTGGGGATTAGTGGTTAGTGAATAGTTTGGTCCGATGTGACCGCGAGTTCTTTCATAGTGCACTGAAGTTATAGGGTCCTTCGACTCCGGATCGCATGAACGCGATCCTCACTCAGGATGACACATGTTGATGGAGTGTTCTGGCGAAAAGCGAAGGGCGAATTGCGAAGAGCGATCTAAAAGCTAACGGCTAATTGCTAATTGCTGGTTTCTAAAAAATGTACAACCACATTCTTTCGATCGTCTTATTCACGCCGCTGGTGGGAGCCGCGCTCCTGCTGCTGGTGCCCAAGGAAAACAAGGACGCGATCCGCTGGATCGCCAACATCTTCGCGCTTCCTCGGCTTCGCGGTCTCGCTGCCGCTGATTCCGTGGTTCTGGGCACTGAAGGAGCGCGCCGGCTTCCAGTTCGTCGAAGGCGCGCCCAACAACTGGATCCCCTCCATCGGCGCGGGCTACGTCATCGGCATCGACGGCATTTCGTTCCTGCTGATCATGCTGACCACGCTGCTGGGCGCCATCTCCATCCTGTCGTCGTGGAACGCCATTCAGGACCGCGTGAAGGAGTATTACATCTGGTTCCTGGTGCTGCAGACCGGCATGCTGGGCGTCTTCATGGCCAACGACATGTTCCTGTTCTTCGTCTTCTGGGAGGCCATGCTGGTGCCGATGTACTTGCTGATCGGCATCTGGGGCGGCCCGCGCAAGCTTTATGCGGCCATCAAGTTTTTCCTGTACACCCTGTTCGGCTCGGTGCTGATGCTGCTGGGCATCCTGTTCCTGTACTTCCATCACCACACCTGACCGGCGTGTACACCTTCTACCTGCCCGATCTCTACGCCACCGCGCCGAAGATCGGCGGGCACGCGGCCATCTGGCTGTTCTTCGCGTTCTTCCTCGGCTTCGCGATCAAGGTGCCGATGTTCCCGTTCCACACCTGGCTGCCGGACGCGCACGTCGAAGCGCCGACGGCTGGTTCCGTGATCCTGGCCGGCGTTCTGCTGAAGATGGGAACGTACGGGCTGATCCGCTTCTCGCTGCCGTTCTTCCCGGCGGTGGCGATGACGCCGTGGGTGCGACAGTTCATGATCACGCTGTCGCTGATCGGCATCATCTACGGCGCGCTGGTTTCGCTGATGCAGAAGGACATGAAGAAGCTGGTGGCGTATTCGTCGGTCAGCCACCTGGGCTTCTGCACGCTGGGCATCTTCGCGCTGAGCCCGCTGGGCCTGAGCGGCTCGGTGATGCAGCAGATCAACCACGGCATCTCCACCGGCGCGCTGTTCTTGATTGTCGGCATTCTGTACGAGCGCCGGCACACGCGCGAGATTTCCGAGTACGGCGGCATCTCCAACGTCATGCCGGTGTACGCCACCATCACGCTGATCATGTTTATGTCGTCGATGGGGCTGCCGCTGCTGAACGGCTTCGTCGGCGAGTTCACCATCCTGCAAGGCACGTTCATGGAGAACAAGGCCTGGGCCGCATGGGCGGTGCCGGGCGTGATTCTGGCCGCAGCGTATCTGCTGTGGCTCTATCAGCGCGTCTTCTTCGGGCCGGTGAACAATCCCAAGAATGAGAAGCTGCTGGATCTTTCGGCGCGCGAGCTGGCGACGTTCATCCCGCTGGTGGCGATTGCGTTCTGGATTGGCCTGTATCCCAAGCCGTTGTTCCAGATACTTTCCACGCCGGTCAATAATCTGGTGGCGACGGTGCGGCCGGATTATCCGGGGCTGAATGTCAACAAGCCGGTGCTGGCGACGCAGCCGGCGAGTACGCCGCAAGCAGGCCCGCCCACAACCTCTTTCGAAACTCAAGAAAGTGTCATCCCGACCGAAGGGCCTTCAGCCCTGAGTGGAGGGACCTGCTGTTTGCCTGCAACTCATCGAGGCGCGTCGGAAAAGCAGGTCCTTCGACTGCGCGCCTTTGCGACTCGCGAAGACCGCGAGTCGCAAAGGCAAGGCGGGCGCTCCGCTCAGGATGACACGGCGATGAAGGTTCACGCCGCAACCGTAACTACGGCGAACGCTCAACTGGCGCTCGCCAATACGAAGTGAGGATCTAGTGACCACCTCGCTCACACAATACTTTTCCAGCACGGACTACCTGCTCGCTCTGCCGATGCTGCTGCTGGCGCTGTTCGCGCTCGGCATCCTGATGATCGACTTGCTTCTGCCCAAGCAGTGGAAGCAGGTCAACGCTTACACCGCGCTCGTTGGCCTGGCATTTTCGGCTGCCGCCGTGGGCAAGCTGCATTGGGCTTATCACGTCGCGCAGCAGAAGGGACTTGGCTTCGTCGACACCGGCTTCATGGGGTCTCTGCTGGTCGATCCCTTCGCGCTCTATTTCTTCTATCTGTTCCTGGCGGGCGCGGCGATCGCGGTCCTGATGTCGATGCACTATCTGGAAGTTGAGCACGAGAACCATGGCGAGTTCTATGCGTTGATGCTGTTCTCCGTGGTCGGCATGATGTGCATGGCCGCCGGCTACGACATCGTTCTGATCTTCATCGGCCTGGAGCTGATGGCCATCTCGACCTACGTGCTGGTCGGTTTCCTGCGGCGCGACAAGCGCTCCAACGAAGCGGCGCTGAAGTATCTGTTGCTGGGCGCGTTCTCGTCGGGAATCTTTGCCTACGGCCTGTCGCTGTTCTATGGACTGACCGGCAGCACCAACCTGGGCAAGATTGCGCAAGGCTTGCAACAGATCATCGCCACCCGGCCCAACGATCCCATCGTCATCTTTGCGCTGCTGGCCACGACAACCGGCCTGCTCTTCAAGATTGCCGCTGTGCCGTTCCATCAGTGGGCGCCCGACGCTTACGAAGGCGCGCCCACCAGCGTCACCGGCTTCATGTCGGTTGCGGTCAAGTCCGCGGGCTGGGCGATGCTGCTGCGCATCTTCCTTTTCGGCCTGTATCCCCTGCGCTCGATGTACGTGCCGCTGCTGATCTTCGTCGCCATCGCGACCATGACCGGCGGCAACCTGGCCGCCATGACCCAGACCAATCTGAAGCGTCTGCTGGCGTATTCGTCCATCGCGCACGTTGGCTACATGCTGCTGGGCCTGATCGCCAGCGATGGCCAGACAAATTCCACCGGCATCATGGCGATCCTGATTTACCTGCTGGTCTATACGTTCATGAACCTCGGCGCGTTTGCTGTCATCACTTCGCTGCGCCGCCGTAACATCATCGGCGACGAGATCGACGACATCGCCGGCCTGTACTTCAAAGCTCCCGTCGAAGCGATTCTGATGCTGGTGTTCCTGCTGTCGCTGGCCGGAATTCCGCCGCTGGCGGGCTTCTGGGGCAAGTACTTCATCTTCCTCAGCCTGATTCAGACCGGGCACTACGCGCTGGCATCGGTCGCCGTGCTCTACGCGGTCATCAGCATGTACTACTACATGCGAATTGCCAATGCCATGTTGATGCGGCAGCCCGTGGAAGCGGAGCCCGTGCGTCTCCGCCCGGCCATGACACTGGCGCTGACCATCACGGCGGTCGGGACCATCGGCATCGGCCTCTTCCCCAACTTCTTCATCAACGCCGTGAACTGGTCGCTGGGCATAACCACGGGCTCGCAACACATGGCTGCGCTGCTGCGATGAACGTAGCCTGATTCCAGAGATGGCGTGGGTATGAGTGTCGCCGGCCGCCGCAGCCTGTTAAACTAACCAGTTTTCCGCGCGCGCCGGGCGCGTCTCCCTCTCTACGCTGGCTGCCCCGTTCTAGCCCTTGTTTTGGGCCAGGGCGGGATTCGGAGGCTTCATGCTACGCCGCATTTTCCTGTTCCTGATCTGCTGTTCGCTCTGCGGTTTTGCGCAGAGCAAGCATCCCTTCACCTTCGAAGACATGATGCAACTGAAGCGCATAGGTGAGCCGAGCGTCTCGCCCGATAACAAGTGGGTTGCGTTCAGCGCCGTCGACGTCAATCTCGACGCCAATACGAAGACACCGCATTTGTGGATTGTGCCGATCGGAGGCGGCGAGGCGCGACGGCTGACACCGGAGAACGGCTCAGGCGAGGACCGCATCCGCTTTTCGCCCGATGGAAAGCGCGTGCTCTTCGAGTCGTCGCGCGACTACGGGTCGCAAATATGGATGCAGGATTTTGACGCCGAAACTGGCACCCTGACCGGCAAACCATACCGGCTTACCGAGATCTACACGGAAGCTTCCGGAACAATCTGGTCGCCCGACGGCAAGAACATCCTATTCGTCTCATCCGTCTATCCCGATTGCAATGATGATGGCTGCAACAAGCAACGAGATGACGATAAGGCCAAGTCGAAGGTCAAGGCGAAGGTCTTCACCCAACTCATGTTCCGCCACTGGACAAGCTACTTCGACGGCAAGTACAGCCACCTGTTCGTCATCGACGCGTCCTGCGGGTCGATGCCGTCGACCTCCTGGAGGAGTGCTGCCTGCACGCCTCGCGATCTGACGCCCGGCGCGCACGATGTTCCGCCGTTCTCGCTGGGCGGGCAGGACCAGTACGCGTTTTCGCCTGATGGCAAAGAGATCGCCTACTCCAGCAACATTGACGAAGTGCAGGCGACCAGCACCAACAGTGACATCTTCATCGTACCGACGGCAGGCGGATGCGCCGAAGAAGATCACGACCAATCCCGGCAGCGACAGCACGCCCATTTATTCGCCTGATGGCAAGTACATCGCCTATCGCTCGCAGCTTCGTGGGGGATACGAAAGCGACCGCTTCCGCCTGATGCTCTACGAGCGCGCTACGGGCAAGATTACCGACGTTTCGCCAAATTTCGACCGCTGGGTCGATGCGATGGCGTGGTCGCCGGACTCGAAGACCATCTACTTCACGGCCGAGAACGAGGGCGCAGCCCCGATCTACAAGATCGACGTCACGGCGCAAAATCCGTGGCCGCAGGAGCTGGTTGCCGGATTCAATGACAGTCCAACGCCGACCGCTGACGGCAAGACGCTGGTCTTCGACCGCATGTCGGTTGAGTTCCCGAATGAGATCTACAAGGCGGCGCTTGAGTTCCCGCAATGCCGCATCTATTGGAAGCCGGAAGAGAAGCCTTATGAAGTTCCGGATTGTCTGCTCTCGAAAGCGCAGCCGGTCACGAAGCTGAACGACCCTGTTCTCTCGCAAGTCCAGATGCAGCCGCTGGAGTCGTTCTGGTTCGAGGGTGCGGCAAAGGAAAAGGTCCAGGGCTTCGTGGTCAAGCCGCCGAACTTCGATCCCAACAAGAGATATCCCGTGAAGTACCTCATCCACGGCGGCCCGGAGGGCGCGTGGGGCGACGACTGGTCGTATCGCTGGAATCCTGAGCTGTTCGCGGCCAACGGCTACGTGATCGTGATGGTCAACTTTCACGGCTCAACCGGCTATGGGCAGAAGTTCATTGACGCGATCAACGGCGACTGGGGCGGCGCGCCTTATCAAGACCTGATGCTGGGCCTGGACTACGCCGAGAAGACCTACCCCTACATCGACAAAGACCGCGAATGCGCACTGGGCGCCAGCTACGGCGGCTACGCCATCAACTGGATCGAGGGCCACACCACGCGTTTCAAGTGCCTGGTGTCGCACGATGGCATGTTCAACACCCAGTCCGCCTACGGCACCACCGAGGAGCTGTGGTTTAACGAGTGGGAGTTCAAAGGCACGCCGTGGACAAATCGCGAGCTTTACAACAAGTGGTCGCCGCACATGTTCGCCGCGAATTTCAAGACGCCCATGCTGGTGGTGCACGGGCAGCTTGATTACCGCCTCGATGTCTCGGAGGGCTTCCAGTTGTTCACCACGCTTCAGCGGCTGAAGGTTCCGTCGAAGATGCTGTACTTCCCGGACGAAGGCCACTGGGTGCTGAAGCCGCAAAACGGCCGGCTGTGGTACGAGACGGTGAATGGCTGGGTGGATGAGTGGACCAAGGCAGGGAAGTGACGAGTTTGAGCTAATCCAATTCCGCAAAAATCATGGAGAGATCGACCGCGATGGGCGAATTCTCGACCGCGAACGACATGGCTTCGATCCAGCTTCCGGTGGAACAGTCATATCCGCGGCGATGCAAGGGATCGACGACCCAAATGTGGCGCACTCCCATTCTGCGATAGTCATCGAGGCGCTCCTGATATCGGGAGACACGGTCTTCCGGCGAGAGAACCTCAATTACCGTTAGCGGCGGGTGTTGCGGCACCTGCTCAACCGGCGCGCTGCGGGAGATCAGACAGACGTCGGCAATGCGAAAACGGCTCTCGCTTACCCGCATTCGCATCTCCACGACCGTACTGATATTCCACTCCCGGTCGTGGCTGCCGAACCAAATGGCGAGAGCTGTCTGCACTTTCGCATGATCCAATTCGCCCACGTTTCGCTCCTGCAATTCGCCGTCGACGTAATCGCAATCCGGACTGTAGCTGCTGTGCAGATAATCGCCAACGGTTAGCGTTAATCGCGTTGCGGTTGACATGAATCCTCGCTGATCGCCCATTGTAGCGCGGTGGCGTCCCTCTTGACGACCGCGCGCTCATGCACGCCCAGCTTTTGCCTGCCACCAAGAGCCGGCCCGGCGCAGAGCCCCTATAGGCGGTGCAAGTTTCTTGCAACTGCAGCTTCCAGATTCTTGTTGCGCGCCGCCGCCGGGTGATCTACTATCGCCTATAGTTCTAAGCAGCTTCACTCTGCAAGAGAATCGACCCTCTCCGTGGAATCGAAACTGCGCCTCTGAGTAATTGACAACGAATACGACTGTTTTCCATATAGGAATTGGCTCCTGCTAGCCAGCACGAGGATTTGCTAGGTGCCGATTCCTACACTGGGCGAAAGGCTGACTTCTTGCTCCGGAATGTCCGCGCCATTCTTAGAGTTGTAATCGTTTTCCTGTTTGCTGCGAGCTTCTCCGTTGCTGACTGCGCGGGCCAGGCTGCGGCCAGTGGTCCCTCCGAAACTTCTTCCAGCTCGGCGTCGGCGTCGGCGTCCCCTGACGGCGATCAGTCGCCCAATCAGCGAGTGATACTGAAAGTTGGGGACCTGCAAATCACTCAGGAACAGTTTGAGACTTATATCAGCGATCTGGAAGCCCAGCAGGGGCCGGCGGACCTGAGCCGCAAGAAGTTGGGCGACAACTATGCGTCGTTGCTGATGCTTTCCCGGCAGGCAGTGGCCAATCATCTGGATAACTCGCCCCAGGTAATCCGCCAGTTGGCTATTGATCGCACCCAGATCCTGTCCAACGCGGAGTTCGCCAGGTTAAAGGCCGAAGCCAATCCCACACCGGCACAGATCAGCGATTACTACAACGCCCACCAGGATGACTACGATGTGGTGCAACTGCGCCGGGTGTTCATTTACAAAAGCGGACCAGGCCACGAAAAGGGTGTCAAACCTGAGGAGGCCAAGCCGCTGGCCGCCGCCATTCAGCAGGCTTATGCGGCAAGCAGCGATCCTAAGAAACTGGTGAAGGACCCCGACACGGTTATCTTCGACGACAAGCCGCTTACCTTTCAACGCGGAGAGATGCCGGCCGAGATGGAAAAGGTCGCCTTCGCGACGCGCAAGAACGGCGAATGGGCGGAGTTGGCGAATGAGCCTGACACGCTGGTTCTGATACAGCTGGTTTCCCGCAGCCGACGGACCTTGAGCGAGATGACGCCGCAAATCGAAAAGAAACTGCAAAATCAAGAGCTGCGGGAAAAATTGGAAGCGTTAAAGAAGAACACGGGTATATGGATGGACGAGCAGTACTTTGCTTCGCACGCTCCGAAACCCAATCCCAGTGCGGAGCCTGAAGCTTCGGGCCAAAGCAAGTCCAACAAGTAGAGAGGAAACAATGAAGACGAACGAGAGAGGTAAATCGCTCTTATACCTTGCACTCCCGGCACTGTTGCTGGCAGTGTGCGTGCTTCAGCAACCGGCCCAGGCACAGAAGACAACTACCGGTATCCCGTGCTCGGAGATTGCCTCGCGCCATCTACTGATGCAGGACAATCTGGGTGCCGGTCTGACGCTCATTCAGTGCGGCGTGGTCAAGGGCGGCACACCCGGGGCCGACCGCGGACTGGGCGAGGAGCTTCCGCCGCAACCCCCCAACATTCTGGTCAGCAATCGCACCTGCACTTCCGGTAGCGACTGCACCAAGAGCGAAAGCATGGTGGCGGCGAGCACCCAAGCCGGCAATCACACAATAGTCGTGAACTACAACGACGACTACGGCTGCTGCTCGGTCGGCATCTCGGGTACATCGTTCTCCACGGATGGCGGGTCGACGTTCACTGAAATCATTCCGCCGCCGTTCAACACGGGACATGGTTTTAACGTTGGCGACCCGCTTATGATTTACAACCAGAGGCTGGGCCTGTTTTTCGGTGGCGACCTGGCGGAGGGTTGTGGCGGCGGTGGCTTAGGCATAGGAGTATGGAGTTCTCCCGACGGCCAACACTGGACAGCAGCCGGGTGCCCCAGCACCAACAACAACGACGACCGTCCGTCTATGTGGGTTGACAACAACCCATTCAGCGCGAAGTATGGTCGTATGTATGTGTCTTATAACAATTTTAATGTTAGCAACGGAGATCTCGAGGTCGTTCATTCCGACGATGGCCAAACTTGGAGCTCGCCGGTACGTGTAGCCAGCGGTTCCACTTTCGTTCGTGACGTGCAACTCACGGGCACGCCTCCGGGGCCACCGCCGCCGAACGCTCTATACACCAGCACGGTGTTCCTGGCCGGCATGGATGAGGGCGGTGGCGGATTTAGCACCCGGCAGAACCTCATGTATCGGTCCACCGACGGCGGCAACACCTGGACCTCCATCACCGTGGGTTCGCGCTTCAGCCCTCCGGGCGACGCTACCTGCGGTTATTTTGCCCAGATGAATCCCATCTGGCGGCACATGGGTTGGGGTCAGCCCGCGGCTGGTCCTAACGGCGTGGTGCATTATGACTATGCCGCCAAAGGGGCACTCTCTACCGGCGACATCATGTACACCCGTTCGACCGATAATGGCAGCACCTGGTCCACGCCGATCGTACTGAACGACCCGGAGACCAACCGGTATCAGAGCCACTGGATGCCATCTCTCAGCGTAAACTACAGCCCGGGCGCGTTCACCCAGCCCATGGATGTGACGGCTTCCTGGTACGATCGCCGCCAAGCCACCTCAGCCTGCAACAGTGTGGGCGATGCGGGATGTAACTACCAGCGCTACGGCGTTCAATCGTCAGACAACGGCCAGACCTGGGGATCGAACGTCGAGATCAGCGATGTCATCATCAACCAGCCCGCTCAGGATGATCCCAACCTCGTGAGCTGCTATGCCGGAGACTACGACTACTCGACCGCACTGAACAGCAATGCCTTCGTTACGTGGACTGATGGACGCGTTTCCGTGGGCGGCATTCAGGTGCAGAACGTGGAGTTTGCCAGCCAACCCGAACCATAGCTCAGTTTGTATCACCTGTTTTGCGGAGGGCAACGACTAGTTGCCCTCTTTTTTTGTTTGCGGATTCGCTGGCGACGAAGTCCGCCAGACATACGTGACGGTGCTGAAGATGGCTGCCCGGCGGACTTACGCTTGGTCCGGGAAGGTTCCGGCTTTCGAATCGGCAGCGGCAGTCAGGCTCTCCGGCGTACCGAGATCGCGCCAGTCATATTCATCGGCGCGAAAACCCAGGATTTTCTCGCCCTGACCTGCGAGCCGCAGGTAGGCCGGAATGATGGGAAAAGTGCGGCTTTCCGTCAACAAAGAAAAGATTCGCGGAGAGATGACGTGGATACCGCAGAAGGCCAGGGGGCGGTACTGCGGCGAAGCGCGAACAATTTCGGGAGCATCATCTTCCGACCGGCGCCCGCAGAGCAGGTTGTCATCGTCAAACAGCAATTGCCGGGAGCTGGGCCGCTCTTGAACGGCCAGCGTAGCCAGCGCATCGCTTTCGAGGTGACGCTCGAACATGAGTTGGAAGTCGATGTTGCTGACGATGTCGACGTTATACAGAAGGAATGGCCCCTCGGACGGGTCTTCGAGAAAAAAGCGGGCGGCCTTTTTGAGGCCGCCGCCGGTGTCGAGCAGTACGTCTTCCCGGGAGATGTCAATTCTCATGCCGAAGTTGGCATTGATCTTCAGGTACTCGACGATGCGGTCGGCGAGGTAATGCACATTGATGATGACATCGGAGATCCCAAAGCTGCGCAAGCGAGTGAGGGCGATTTCCAGCAGGGTACGGCCGTTGATTTCGACTAGCGCCTTAGGACGGTCGATGGTGAGCGGGCGCAGTCGCGTTCCCAGCCCTGCGGCAAGAATCATGGCTCGCATTAGTCCAGGTTCTCCAGTTCGCGGTGCCTGAGGACAACTTCCAAGTCGTGGCGAAGGCGAAGATGTTTGGCCAATTGCTCAGCCAGATACACGGAGCGATGCTGACCGCCGGTGCATCCGAAGGAGACCATCAGATTCTTGAAGCTCCGCTGTTGATAGTTAGCGACAGTGGCGTCGATCAGCGCTGTGGCATTGGCGAGAAACTGGCGGACGCTCTCCTGGTGATGGAGATACTCAATGACGGCTGCGTCCTTGCCCGTGGCCGAATTGAAGCGCTCTTCGCGTCCGGGATTGGGCAGGCTGCGGGCGTCGAAGACAAATCCGCCGCCATGTCCGGTTGGGTCATCGGGAACGCCGCGATGAAAGGAAAAACTCAAGATTCGCACCGTCAACTTTTCGGTGTCGGGAGCCACGCCCTGCAGTTTCTGCGAAGCCAGGATGTTGCTGAAAGTATCCATCAGCGCCGGCAGAGGGACGGGAAGCTCGACGTTGTGGAGTCAGCCAGCGCAGGTTTCTTAAGGCGAAGGGAACGCTTTGCAGGAAGAAAGTCTTGCGCTGATAGAATCCGCGAAAACCGTAGGCTCCCAACGCCTGCATGATGCGGATATAGACGTAGGCATAGTAATGGCGGAGGAAGGCGTCGCGATCCAGATCGATGTGCTGGCCGAGTCGCTCGAGATAGTAGTCAAGCAGCTGTTGCCGCAGCGGCGGAGGCAGATCGGCCTTGGCGTCGAACAGCAGGGAAGCGATGTCATATTGCAGAGCGCCCTTGCGTCCGCCCTGGTAATCGAGGAAGAACGGATTGCCATCCCGCAGCATTACATTGCGCGACTGGAAGTCGCGATACAGAAAGTACTCGCGGTCGGCGCTCAGCAGGAAGCGTTGTCAGGCGGTTGAAATCATCTTCCAGCGACTGTTCGTTGAAGGGGATGCCAGCCAACTGGAGAAAGTAGTACTTGAAGTAATTCAGGTCCCAGGCAATGGACTGCCGGTCGAAGCGGCGCGAGGGTAGCAGACAGCGTAGTTCAGGTCGCGGCCGGCCTCGACTTGAAAGCGCGGCAGAAAGGCGACGACTTTGCGATAGGCCTCGACTGCCGGCGGAGCAATGTTCTCGCCGGCGCGATTCTGCGGCGAGAAACTCGAAGAGGGTGGTGTCTCCCAGATCTTCTTCCAGATAGGCGCCGCGGTCCAGGTCCTCGGCGTAGATTTCCGGGCACCGGCAGGCCGTGCCGGCGAAAATGCCGTGAAAATTCCAGAAAGGCGACGTTCTCTTCGCGGACGCCGTAGAGGATGCCGATGGCGCGGTGTTGTGGATTGCTGAGCCTGACGATTCTTCGGCCGGATGCGCCGAGCATGGCTCGCAGTGGGGTTGCCGTGGCGGCGGCCGAGCCGAAATGCTGTTCGAAAAGTTGCTTGAGAATGTCCGATCAAGATGATATCCAGCGATACCTTCAGCGCGGGCCGACGGAACAGCTACGCTCTAGCATCGCTGATTCCATCGAGCAAAACAAGAACGCCCGCGGGTTTTTGGCCCGCGAGCGCTGTTTGGGTGACACTTTTTACAGGCTACTCTAGTTCACCGTAATGCTGACCGGGTTTGCCCGCGATTCCGTTGGCTTCCAACACCAGCGTGCTTGCCCCCGTCTCCATGGTGGCCGGCACATCGAAATGGGTGTAGGTGGGCACGTTTTTGGTGGCGACGGCCATGGTGCTATGGTCGTGCGTCTTGGCGTAGAAGACGTGGCCGGTGGCGTTGTTGGTAATCCGTATCAGGGGATAGTTGGTGGCCGTTTCGAACTCGTCGCCGAAGTTGTCGGCTTGCGACAATCCGTTGAACTGGCGTCCGAAGGCTACGTAAGTCTGGCCACGGGTGACCGAGGAGGGACAATTGGTGACAACCGGCGCCCAAATCTGCAAGCCACCGCCGGGTGAGGTGTAGACCTGCGATCCGTTGAACAGGACCTGTCCGGTGGGCAACACCATCATGCTCCCGCCGAAGGTGTTCAAGGTTGGAGTCAGATTGGTCCCGTCAAACTCGTAGAGTCTTCCAGAGTTACCTTCCACCAGCACCTTGCCGTTGGGCAGCAACACGGCAAAGTTGTCGCCCGCATCGTCGCCATTGGGGAAATCGGGTCCGGGAGTCCAGGTGCCGGGAGCGGCTGGAGGTGGCTCCAGGAGTATAGACCGAAGTGTGTCCGGTGCTGGCGCCCATGTGGGTCGCGCCCGTGGCAAACACTTTGCCGTTAGGCATCAGAATGCCGGGGCCAGTTTCTCCCGGAGGACAGTAGTCGCCGCCGCCGTAGGGAATGCAGCCGACTTCCGGGGGACCTTGCAGGTTGGCGATGGTGCTGCCGTCGGAGACCCACATCTGCTCGGAAGGAATGTAGCGCTCGGAGTTGGGATTGTCCAGCACGTCCCAGGTGAGGATGGTGCCATCCGGCATCAGGGTCCAACCCTCTTCGGCGTTCCAATCAGCCTTGCCGGTTGATCCCATGGCCGTCCACGTCATGGTAGAGGGATCCAATTCCGCCATCTGCATGTCGAACTTACGTCCGATGAGGAAATGTCCATTGGGCAGGATCGCCGAGGGCGAATCGCCAATGTACTCCCAACCGGCAGGCGGGGTCAGCGGAGTCCAGGTGTTGGCCACAGGATCGTAAACCGCGCCCAGGTTGGTGAAGGAAAACGAGCCGAAATTATATTCGCCACCCTCAATCAAGACGCGGCCATCGGCCAAGGTCGCCGAAGCCATGGCATAGGGATCGTAACCGGCAGCCAGGCTGGCCATTTGCGTCCAGGTGCCGTTGACATAGCTTCCGGTGTTATCGGGAGTGAGCTTCCACCAATCCTGGCCCTGGTTGCCTTGAGCCAGGACGGTGCCATCGGTCAACTGGAAGGTGATGCCCGCTCCATCCGGGGGCTGGTGAGTAAGATTGGTCAATGTCTGGGCTTGCATTAAGCAGCAGGCAAACGATAGCAAGGCCACAGCAATCAGGGATTTCTTTGTCAAAGCGCAGTCCTTTTCTTCGTGAAATTGATGAAGTCACGAGCCACAGTCAGTACAACAATTTGGTAGGTGAACCCCGTTCCGAGCGGCGACTCTAAAGCGATTGGCCCAAGGTGTCAGTGCTGGAAACTCTGTTGAGGAGCGACAGCAACTCGTGCGAGCTCGGCGAACAAGTGAGAAAATTGTGCTTCAATGGCGAAGCCGGTGTCAATGGAATTGAGAGCGGCAGAGACAATGTCGAAAACCAGCGGTCGACATTAGACGGCCCAGGTACTACCAGCGGCAGTACCGGGGATCGCGGGCTTCAGGTGACGCGCATTGCTTGTATCCAAGCGGACACGTTGCCGCCAACGCTGGTTGCTGGCGGCTCAGAAGCCAAGCAACATCGCCGCTTCTACACGCTGTCCAGGCAAGCCGGATGCTGGCATTGGCAGGCAATTTCCACTTCTTGGGATCCTGCGTCGCGGCAAGCGTCGCTGCAATACTTTTCATGAGCCGCAACCGTGCACAGGCACGGCTCGTGGGCACAGGTCTTAGCTTCCTGATCTGCCATCGTAATCTCCTTGGTGGTTCATCATGATTTTAGTGCGTGATGTTGCCGAAAATTAAAGCAGGCGCAAAAAAGCACAGGTGGGCATTGTGACCGGGGAGTTGGTTCAAAGTCAAACCGTGGAGAATGTGGAGGGATAAAAGGCAAGTGGGAACAAGGTTCGACGGATTGAGTTCAACCCAACATGGAAACGCTGGGTTAAGTGATGACGTGCCTACGGCACTCAGGTACTTTGACGGGGCTCCCTTCGATCAGGACTTCTTTAGAATTGCACGGCGTGCGCTTCAAGCTGAAGAGCTGAGTTGCGAGGTTCAGCGACTGGGAGCTGAATGGTGAAGCGGAAGATGCTGCCCTGGCCGGGATTGCTCTCCACCCAGATTTTTCCGTGCATCAGTTGGACCAGATGCGAGGAAATGGCCAAGCCGAGGCCGGTGCCACCGTACTTTCTAGTTGAGCTGCCATCGCTCTGAGTAAAGCCTTCGAATATGGTGGCGTGCTTTTCGGGAGGCACTCCGATGCCGGTATCCGATATCTCGAACAGAAGTTCCACTCGGTCTGCGGCGAGAGCGTTACAGGCAGCGCGCACGGCCACACTGCCTTGCTGGGTGAACTTGATGGCATTTCCCACCAGGTTGACGAGGACTTGCCGCAAGCGTTGGGGATCGCCAATAACCATGTCCGGCAGTTCAGGCTCCAATTGGCAAAGGAACTCCAGGCCTACCTGCTGGGCCTGGAAACGCATGGGACGCAGAGTCTGGCGCACGGTATCGGGAAGATGGAAGGCGATGCTGTCGAGGGCGAGGCTGCCGGCTTCAGTGCGGGTAAAGTCCAGAAGATCGTCGATGAGGCGCAGCAAAGCGATCCCGGAGGACTGGATAACCAGAAGGGACTCGCGCTGCTCGGCGTCCAGTTGGGTATCGAGCGCCAACTCTGCCATGCCCAGGATGCCGTTCATGGGGGTACGAAGCTCGTGACTGACGTTCGCCAGGAATTGGGTTTTGGCGCGATTGCCTTCCTGGGCGAGGTCGCGGGCCTGGATGAGTTCCTGCTCCGTCCGTTGCCGAGCTTGCTCCTGGGTATCGCGCTGCAAGCGGGCAGACAAGACGGAAGCCAGGTAGAGGGCGACGCGTTCCAGCAGTTGCTTGTCCGCCTCCTGGTAGTCGGTTTGCTTGTTGGCCACTACCAGCAAGCCGATGGCGACATCCTGATAGAGGATGGGAATGGCCATGGCGCGGGCGATGCCGATGTGCCCGCCGGGAACGCGGCTGGGATAATTGCTGTAGAACGCTTGCTTTTGGTCGAGGGCCCGGCCCCAGATACCCGCCCAGGCATCGTGCGGAAAGCTCACTTGCTTATCGGTGACCTGGCAAGCTTCCCATACCTCGGAGCTCATGGAAGGCACCACCAGAGCGCCGTCTTCGGCAATGTAGCCGAAGAGCCCATGGGGGCTGTTGGTGGCTTGCAATACGATGCGCAGGACCTCGTTGTACATCTCCTGATCGGTGCCGGTGAGGAAGACGTTGAAGATCTGGTTGCGCAGGGTAAGGTTTTGCTCGGAGCGGCGGAGAGCGTCTTCGGCTTGTTTGCGCAGGGTGATATCGTGCGCGATGGTGGAGATGCCTAAGACACGTCCACGCTTGTCTTTGATAGCGGCCACGGCCAGGGAGACATCGAAGCAGGTACCGTTCTTACGGAGACATATGGAATCGAAGCTTTGGGATTGTTCGCCGCGTGCGACTTTGCTGAGGATCTCCGGCACCTCGCGCAGCCGCTCGGGAGGAATGAGCATGGAGACGTGTTTTCCGATGGCCTCATCAACCGAGTAACCGTACATGGTCTCGGCCGCGGGATTCCAGGAGACGATAGTACCGTCCGGGGTCTTGCCGATGATGGCGTCGCCGGAGGAGGTGACAATTGCCGCCAGCTGCGCATTCACCTCTTCGGCTTGCTTCCGTAGGGTGACATCGCTCAGGATGCCGTCAGCGAAGCGCTTGCCGTCCTGCTCGAAAGTACGCAAGGCACGATTGCGGACCCAGATCCAGCGGCCATCCCGGCGGCGCATGCGATATTCGAGATCGAAGATCCGGCCCTCCACGAACAGCGCCTGATAATTCTCCGCCAGCGCGTCCCGATCGTCGGGGTGGATCTGGGCAAGACGGAAATCCTGTCCTCCGGCAAATACTTCCGCCGGAGTGAAGCCGAACAACTCTTCTACGTTGGGGCTGACGTAGGTCAGGCGGCGCTCGGAATCCATCGTCCAGGTAAGGTCAGGAAGGTTGGTCAACAGGCGGCGATATTGTTCCTGGCTCTTGTGCAGATCTTCCTCGACCTGCTTGCGCTCCGTAATGTCGCTGAGGACGCCGTCGGCGAACAGTACGCCTTCCTGTATATGGGTGCGAATAGCGCGATCGTGCACCCATCGCCATTGACCATCAAGCCGCTGGAGGCGGTATTCAACATCGAAGACCGCGTTGTCCTGGAACAGCTTGCGGTAGCTGAGAGTCACGGCAGCACGATCGTCAGGATGGATACGCTGGATCAAGGCCTCGATACCACCCTCGCAAACCTGCTGCGCGGACTGGCCAAAGACCTGATGCACGTTGGGGCTGACGTAGGTGATTTGACCGGTGAGATTGGAGGTCCAGGCCACGTCGGGAAGGTTGGTGAGCAGTCTGCGATATTGTTCCTCGCTTTTGCGCAGGGCTTCCTCGGCGCGCTTCTGACTGCTGATGTCGACGGCAACACTGAGAATGCAGGGCTGATTGCCGATGAGAATACGCACCCCGGTCATGTAGCAGGGAATGCGCACGCCGCTCTTGCTGAGCCATACCGCTTCCATTTCCGCATAGCCGAGTTCCCAGGCCCGTCCCATGACGGCGGGAACAAGTTCGCGATAGTCTTCGGCCAAGGTATGGGGCGCGGGCATTTCCCGCAACTCGGAATCGGAATAGCCGAGAATTGCCTGGAAGCGAGAGTTCCAACGCACCAGCCTGAGGTTGGTGTCGACAATGCAAGCCAGCCCCGGAATGTGCTCGACCAGCACATCGAAATCCGCTTTCTGAAATTTCAGCGGGCCGCTTTCGCGGTGGCGCAGGACCACTAGCGCCAGGATGAAAGCGGCAATCGTGCAAAGCACGATTTCACCGGCATGGGAGGGCGAAAGACGAGGGAAAAATGACGTAGTGATTTCGTAGGCTGCGGAGGTGACCATCGCGGCCAGGGCAAACCAGAGTGCTTTGACGAAGTAGGACGTCTTGAACATGCGCAGCGCGAGAAAGTCACGCCCGGAGCAAGGCGGACTGCTCAATCTCAATGGTAAGTATCCGTGCCCGCAAACCATGTGATGAGGGTCACAGGGCAGACGTGCGGGAGTTCACAAGATGTCCAGAATTTGTACAGTGTCCAAAAGGTTGGACAGCAGACGAATTCGCGGTCTGCTGATCGCTGACTGCTGATTGCCGATTGCTGACTGCTTCTATTCGTACCTAAGCGCCTCGATAGGATCCAGACGCGAGGCTTTGATCGCGGGCAGCATTCCGCTGACCAGTCCTACGAAGATCAGGATCACCGTCGCGACGACGACCGTCGAGGGATCGATGATGAGGCGGATGTCGGCCGCCTCGGCGTTCTTGGCGACGGCGCTGTAGAAGGTAATGCGTCCCACCCCAATCGACAACCGCATACGCCAGGACGATTCCCGCGATGCCGCCGACAAAGGTAATGGCCAGCGCTTCCGCCAGGAACTGGAAGAGAATGTCGCGGCGACGGCCGCCCAGCGCTTTCTCCACGCCGATCTCGCGCGTGCGCTGCGTCACCGAGACCAGCATGATGTTCATCAGCCCCACGCCGCCGATGCCCAGCGTCAGCGTGCCGATGAAGCCCAGCAGGATCTTCAGTCCGGCGGTGATGATCTCGAACTGCTTCAACTGCTTCATCATGTTGTAGACGAAGACCGCGCGCTTGTCGTCGGGATTGAAGTTGTACTGCTGGGCCAGCGCGCCGCGCACCTGCTTCTCGACCAGTTCGGATTCGTTGCCTTCATACGACATCCAGATGCCGTCGAGATAGTGCGTGTCCTTGAAGTCGCTCATCGTACTGAACGGGATGTAGATGGTCTTGTTGACGCTGTCGTCGCCCTCCTGCATGTGCGGCGCAAGCACGCCCACCACCTGATAGCTGATGCCCTCGATTCGGATGTGCTGGCCGAGCGCGTACTCGCCGGAGAAGAGCTTGAGCTTGGCGTCGGAGCTGATGACCGCAACGCGCGGCGCGCGTACTTTCGTCGTCGGGATTCAGCAGCCGGCCCTCGGCGAGGTTCAGTGCCAGGATCTGAAAGATGTTGGGATACACGCCCTGGATGGGAAGATCGTAGGTGCGAACGTCGCGCTGCACGCTGACCGTCTTGTCCTCCTCGGGCGTGATGCGATTGACCAGCGGCGCGGCGGCCGTGATGCGGTCGAGGTCGTCGATGGTGAACTTGATCTGCGTGCCGGCTTTCTGTCCGCCGGCCTGTTGCGAGGTGCGGCCGGGAAAGACGCCGATGATGCGCGTGCCCCAGTTGGCGAAGATGACTTCGATGGCGCGGCCAAATCCGGCGCCGTAGGCCAGCAGGAGGACCACGGTGGCGATGCCCCAGGCCATGCCCAGCATGGTGAGCGCGGTGCGGCGGCGGTTGTAGCGCATCGCTGCGTAGGCTTGCGTTAGCAGATCGCGCATCATGGTCGCTGTTCGCCTTTCGCTCTTCGCTTTTCGCCAGAGAATCGCTTTTGCGTTCATTCGCTCTTCGCCAGAAATCGCGGGCGCCTGTGTCTCTGGCGAAAAGCGAAAGGCGAATAGCGAATAGCGTTTCCTACTCCTGCCTCAGCGCGTCAACCGGCTGCAACATGGCAGCCTTGCGCGCGGGATAAATTCCCGCGACGATGCCGGCGACGGCCAGGGTTCCAATGGCCAGCGTCGCCGACATGAACGACATGGTCGGCGGATCGAAGCCCGGCACTTCGCCCACTCCGCGCATCATGAACATCAGCAAGTGCAGCGCCCGCCATTCCGATGGCGCCGCTCATCAGCGTGAGAAACGCGCCTTCCAGGAAAAACTGCAGCAGAATGCTGCGATTGGTCGCGCCCAGGGCCTTGCGCAAACCGATCTCGCGCGTGCGCTCGCTGACCGCAACCAGCATGATGTTGATGATGCCGATGGCGCCGAGGGTCAGCGTCACCAGCCCGACGCCGCCGAGGAACACGTCCATGGCGTCGAAGATCTTGCCCACCGTCTCGGAGTTCTTGATGGTGTCCCAATCCTCGAAGGCGTCTTCGTCGTGCCAGTCGAAACCATGATTGCGGGCGATGATCTTGCGCACTTCTTCGCGCGCCAGCGCGTGCTCCTGGCGAACCCGCGGCCGATAATTGATGAAGGACACCGCGTTTTCCTGGCCGTCCTTGGTCAAGGGAAAATATTCGCGCATGGTGCTGAAGGGCATGAAGACGCGATTGTTGGTGGAGTTGTTGTCGCCGTGGCCCACGCGCTGGACCACGCCGATCACTTCAAAGCGAATGCCGTTGAGCAGAATGGTATTGCCGACCGCCGGCCGGCCGGGGAAAAGGTTCTTCAGCATCTCGTCGCCGAGCACGGCGACCAGCCGCTTCTGCGATTCGTCGTCCTGATTGATCCAGCGGCCGTCGGCCAGCGGCAGATAACGGATCACGTTGTAGTGCGGCGGGACTCCGCTGACCTCGCCATTGGTGTTGTCGTAGTCGCTGACCTCGCGAATATCCATCCGCGACAGCACCGGCGCGGCAGCGCGCACGTGCGGCGCTTCCTTCAGGATGTCCTGATAATCCTCGTCGGTGAGGTTGTAGTTGCGGCCGGAACTCATATTGCCGGCGACGGCGGGAGCGCGTCCGGGAAAGACGAACATGATGTCTTCGCCCAGCGAGTTCAACTCGCGGCGATTGCCGGAGCGAAAGCCCTCGCCCAGTCCCACCAGCAGCAGCAGCGATCCCACGCCCCAGGCGATGCCGAACATCGTGAGGAACGAACGCAGCTTGTGCGCCCACAAGGTGCGCAACATCTGGCGGAGAATCTCAAGAAACATCATGAAGAGCTGAACTCCTGTACGACTGTTCTTAAGGCCAAGTCACCACGGAAGCACGGAGCACACGGCGAAACGAAAAGAAAAACAAACGAAAACCAACTCCGTGTTCTCCGTGCTTCCGTGGTAAAAACCTTCCGCCGAAGCAGCCTGACATCCAGGCGTGCGGGCCGCACTGCCAAGCTAGTCTGATTTACGTGACTGTGCCTATCTTGGTTCCACCCAAAATTGCGAATAACCAGCTATTGGACATCGCTAAGTAACGAAACGATAGCAAGTTAGAGATGAGTGCGCATTGCGGGGTATCAGAGTGGATGAAAATCGTGGGAATTGGCACGGTCGCGCCCCAAAAAATGGCGAAGATTGTTTATAGTAGAAGTAACACCAGCTGCTAGCAGTGAGTGTAAATTTTTCAGGGTTTGAGGAGTGAAGTAAAGATGCCGAAAGCACCACGGGAAAACGACAGCGCAACGCCCAAGAAACGCGCCCGCAAAACCACGCCGACAGGCCGGGAATGGCGCTCATGCGGACAAAGGAAATGGCGCTTCCGCGCAGTCCGTAACCGTCTCGCCGGAAGTTGCCCACGACACTCGGGTCGCCTCCAGCCTCGAGGAGCAGATCCGCCAGCGTGCCTACGAGCTGTATCAGCAGCGCAACGGACACGGCGGCTCTCCTGAGCAGGATTGGCTTCGTGCGAAGGAAGAAATCTGCGGCCGCGGAGAGGTAACCCGGAACTAGATAGGCCAGCATTCGGAGTGGGGCCCAGGTTGCCGCTCCGCGCGCGAACGCCGCGAACGGATTGGCAGGGAAGCGACGGCTAGAAATAATGTGAAGACGGGCAACGTGAGTTTGCGATTCCGCATCTCACCGGCATTGCACCTTGCACGTTAGCGGCGGATGGACTACTATAGCCGCCGTCGAATGGGTCACGGGCTGCGCCAAGCTGGGCTAGAGGAAACCAAAGGCCGAACATCTTGAGCCAAGTTCTACTGGTCGACGACAATCCCTCGCAATTGAAGGTCCGCGAAGCCGTATTGCGAAATGCGGGGTTCCAGGTGTGTGTCGCGACCACTGCGGAAAGTGCGCTGGCTACGCTGCGTGGGTTGCCGGAGCGTGTCGGCGTAGTGGTGACCGATCACGTGATGCCGGACAGCGGCGGTCTGGGTTTGGTCCAGCAAATCCGCACCATCGATAAGTGGATTCCGGTGATCGTGTTGAGCGGTTTGCCGGATGCGGAGTCCGAATACCAGGGGCTGGACGTGATGTTCCGGCCCAAGCCGTTTCCTCCGCTTGAACTGATTGAGCTGGTGCGCTCCAGCCTGGGGCGCATCGGCGCGTCGCGGCGCCGCCTATGACAGCCGAGCTGCCGCGATTTTCATTCCACCAAGCCATGCACCTTCCCTATGTGACTAAAGTCACATAGCGTTGTGCGTCCCTAAGCGGTATGCTTAGTCCAACCCGTGCGGCCCCGTGGCCGCCGCAATGAAGGGAAGGGGTATCGTTCAATGTCTGAGCAGGGACGCCGATACATGCGTTTTGGCGCGGTGATGGCCGTGATACTCGTGGCCCTGGGCTATCTCGCGTACACCGGCGTGCAGGACAGCAAAAGCTATTACGTCACCATCAAGGAACTGAACGGGATGGGCAACAGCGCCTACAGCAAGCGCTTGCGCGTTGCCGGCAATGTGGAACCCGGCTCCATCAAGCGCCAGGGCACCCACATGGAGTTCCAACTGGTGGAGCAGGACCGCACCCTGCCGGTGGTTTACAACGGCACCGAGGCTCCGCCCGATACCTTTAAGGACAACGCGCAAGCTTTGGCGGAAGGCCGCTTCGGCCGCGACGGCATCTTCCACGCTACCAATATACAAGCCAAGTGCGCGTCGAAGTATGCGCCCAAGCAGCCCGGGCAGCCGGGAGCGGCGCCAGCCGGACAGATGCCTGCGCAGAAAGCCGCGCTGACGGGAGCGGGGCCGTTAGGGCAGTGAACGGGACCAGAATTTCACTAGGCGCGAGGTAGAATAGACGCACGATGCCTATGCAAGCCACAATCCCGTTTTGGCAGCTGCTTACCGTGGTCGCGGTCCCCACGCTCATGATTTTCATCGGGATTCTGCTCAATCGCCAGGATTATCGCAGCCTGGATGCGAAGATTGCGGAATTGCACAATGGCGTGGACACGAAAATCGGCCAATTGCACAACGACATGATCATGGTGCACTCGATCTTGCGCGAGTTTGAAGGGCCACTCAGCAGGCTCGAATCGCGTCCCTAAAGGCTGCATTTGATCGCAACCCCGCCAACCTCTCCGCCAGTCATCGTCCTGGAAAATCTGGTGAAATTTTTTGGCCGCTTTGCCGCCCTTCGCGGCATTTCGGCGAGCTTCGCACCCGGGCGGCTTTACGTCGTGCTGGGCGACAACGGAGCCGGGAAGAGCACGCTGCTGCGCGTTGTTGCCGGGCTGATGGAGCCGAGCCAGGGTAGCTTCAGCTTGCTGGGCGCCAAGCGCATTCGCGACGTGGCCCACCGCGTCGGCTACATGGGCCACGCGCCGCTGCTGTATGACGAGCTGAGCGGCATGGAAAATCTGCGCTACTTCGCGGGACTCTACGGCATTCATGACGACGAGGTCGGCCGCAACGCGATGCGAATGGTCGGGCTCGATCCCGACCTGTCGCGGCGGGTTGGTCAGTATTCGCAAGGAATGCGGCAGCGGCTATCGCTGGCTCGCGCCGTGCTGCACGATCCTGAACTGATGCTGCTGGATGAGCCGTTCTCCAACGTCGATGTGCGTTCGGCACGCGAGATGGCTGCGGTGCTGGGGCGCGTGCGCGATCAGGGAAAGACGATTTTCGTGGTGACTCATCAGGCCGCGCTGATGGAAGGCGTCGCCGACGAGTTTGTGCACATGGCGGCGGGACAGATTGTCGATCGCCAGGAAGTGCGGCGCCATGCGGCTGTGGAAGAAGCAGATCCCTCGCGGGCTGGAGCCCGCTCGTGATGACAATAATGAAGGGCATGCTGACGGCGCAGCTAAAGCTGTGCCCCTTCAATGAGGTGATGGCGCAATGACGACCCTCGGCGTCACCCGCGCGACCCTGCTCGAAAGATCTGCGCATGGAGTGGCGCTCCAAGGACGCCATCAACTCCATGCTGTTCTTCGCGCTGCTGGTCGTCGTGATCTTCAGCTTCGCCTTCAATCCCACGGCGGAGGAGTCGCGGCACATCGCCGGCGGGCTGATCTGGGTATCGTTTCTGTTTGCTGCGGTGGTGGCGCTGAACCAGACCTGGGCGCGCGAGTTGCGCAATCAGGTGCTGGACGCCTATCGCGTTTCTCCGGCGCCGCCCAATGCGCTGTTTCTGGCTAAGGCGTTTGGCAACTTCCTCTTCGTGGTGGTGCTGGAATGCCTGATGGCGCCGCTGTTCGTGGTTTTCTACGAGCTGCGTTCGGTGGGGCCGGTGTGGCAGTTGATCGTCGTAGCGTTGCTGGGAACATGGGCGCTGGTCGTGAATGGAACCTTCTTCGCGGCGCTCTCCATTCGCACCCGCAGCCGCGAGATCATGCTGCCGCTGATCCTGTTTCCAATTTCAATTCCGGCGCTGCTGGGCATGGTAGATGCGACGACTTGGATTTTGACCGGCGAAGCATCGCCGGCCTTCTGGATCAAGCTGCTGGGGGTTTACGATATCGTGTTCACTGTGATCTGCCTGCTGCTGTTTGAGGCAGTGTTGAATGCGGAGTAGGGACGCTGTTCGCCTTTCGCTATTGGCTTTTCGCCAGAGCGAGTCGAGTAGATTGCGGAGTGAATTGAGTAGAACTGATATCGGAGAGCCTTGTAACAGGGCACCACTTCAGTCGTGCCGCAAGAAGACCGCCAGTAGATGCGGGCTTTAGCCCCTGGCATTGCTGTGCCGCCGACTAGAGTCGGCTCGGGAAGAAACAATTGAAGGGCTTATCGGCACGACTGAAGTCGTGCCCTGACACAAAGCAATTCATCAGACAGTCTCTGGCGAAAAGCGAAGCGCGAAAAGCGAAAGGCGTCGCGTAGCGAACAATGAAAAAACTCGCACTCATTAGCGTTCCTCTGGTTCTTGCCCTGCTGGCCTTCACCAGCTATCTCGCGCTGGCGGTCGCTCCCACCGAGCGCACCATGGGCGACGTGCAGCGCATCTTCTACTATCACGTGCCTTCGGGATGGGTTGCCGGCCTCTGCTTCTTCTTTAACTTCGTGGCGTCAGCCATCTATTTGTGGAAGCGCAGCGAAGCCAGCGATGCCATGGCGGCAGCGTCGGCGGAGGTGGGCGTGGTGTTCTGCACCGTGCTGCTCATCACTGGGCCGTTGTGGGCGCGTCCGGTGTGGGGTATCTGGTGGACATGGGACGCGCGCCTGACGACTACGCTGGTGCTGTGGCTGATCTACGTCAGCTATCTGGTGCTGCGGCGCTTCGCCGCCGGCGGGCAGACGCAGGTGTTGGCGGCGGCCTTTGCCATCTTCGGCTTCGCCGATGTGCCCATCGTCTACATGTCGATCCGCTGGTTTCGCACCCAGCATCCCTCGCCGGTGATGGGCGGCGGCGAAAATTCCGGACTCGATCCGGCGATGCTGCACGTCTTCCTGACCAACCTGGCGTTGTTCACGGTGATGGGAATCCTGTTCGTCTGGCTGCGCTACAAATTGCAGATGCAGGAGCAGGCGCTGGAGTCAGCCCACGCGCAGGCCGCGCTGAGAGGAGTATCGCAATGAATCCAATTCCGTTCTTGCACGCAGCTTACATCGTCGCGTGGGTGGTTTATGTGGGATATCTGGGACGCATTCTTATGCGGATGAAGCGGGTGGAAGAAGAGACGAAGGAGATGGAACGCTCGAAATAAAATTTCCTACGGGGACTGGCGTTTAGATGCCTGACGCAAAGTTGGGGCACCGAGAATGTAATTAGGGACACCAACAAAACTAAGGTTAGCTGGAAACCCGCGCGCCACGCGCTCATGCTGGTGATCTGGCGACGGCGATGAGGGCTTTTCAAAACCCCATCAGGAACCTGAATGCCAGCCAGATGATGTGTAGTATCTCCAGGACAGCTGCCACTCCAGCCGCATAAATCGAGAGCCTGATGCCAGGGGAGTCCTTCAGGAGGTTCTTGAAAAAATTCCCCATCCGCTCAACGTCATCGAGCGACACCATTCCTGCGGGGTTGAAACCTCCCTTCTTAGCCGACATTCTGAATCACCCTCACACGGAAGCGTCCGTCCTCGGTATCTTGTTTCTCGAAGCGGTAGCTCTTCACGTGACCTCCCACCAGCCAGTAATTCGCCTGTGTTTCGAAGAGCTTTATGTACCGGTCAACCTCATCAGGAAAAAATTCGGTAGCTAGCGATCGGTCACCGAAGAGCGTTAACACCTGTTCGGTCGGACCGCCCTGGATGTGCACTATCGGCATTACAGTAAGGTAAAGTTCATTTTCCATTTGCTTCTTGGTCCTTATGCCCCGGCAAGATCAACCTAAGCTGGGAGCGGATTCCGAAACCGCGCCCGCACAAACAACCGCAGTGCCAAGGCGGAGCGCTTAAGCGTAATCTTATAAGACAGCATGCCAACTATTACGTTCCGAATGGTAATGGTGTCAACCAGGCTGTTCATAGGTCGCCAGGTCGCAACTAGTCCGCCGGGCACAGAATGAGGACGACACCAGAACGTGCGACGACCAATTTCAGATCGGCTATCCTTGGTGCCTTGGCGTCTCTGTGGTGAATGGCTTTGAGCTCTGAACGACGCGGCATCCTCCAATTTCTCGGCGTAGCCTGCCTCGTCTTCGGTGGGCTGTTTGCCATCCTCAGCCTGCCATTCTTCTGGGGACAGATTCAGGTGCTGCGCTCGTGGCCGGTGCGGCAGGCGCAGGTGGTCAGCAGCAAAGTTGTCGTGCAGCCCGCGGCCAAACATGACCAGCTCTACGCCGCGACTATCCAGATCGTTTACGTCGCAGACGGCCAGCCGGTTACCGCGGAGCTCACCAGCTTCCAGAGCAGCAACTACGAAGAGACGGTTCGCCGGGCTGCGGAGTTTCCGGTTGGCAGCCGGCAGGCCATTCGCTATGATCCCCACAATCCCGCGCAGGCGCGCATCGGCGCCGGGTGGAACCGGCGATTTTTTGCGGTGCCGCTAATTACGTTGGGATGTGGATTGGTGTTTGTGGTTGTGGCGGCAGGACTCTTTATTGCGGGAAGGATGGTCGTCAAGCGGCGAAGTGGATAGCGTACTTTCGCTCAGGCTCAGCCCGAAGGGCGGCACAACCGTAGCCCAGGACGTCAGTCCTGGGTCAGCGACAAGTAAAATTGAAGGCGAGTCCCGTAGGGACGGCACATTCGGTGTCGTCCCTGAAGGGACTCCGAGGCCAAGAAATCACGGTTCCCAGCGCTCACGCGCTGGGCTATGATTGTGCCGCCCTCCGGGCTGAAGCATCGGTTTTCAAGATCTAGCCAGCGCATGGATCAGAACGTCCGGGGCTAAAATATTGCGCGCCGTGCGCCATGTACGTACATCCAATACGCGCAGGAGTCTCTCGCCATGAGATCGCGTCTCGTTTCGTCGCTGCTGCTGGCATGGTTGGCTGTTTCCGTTTGTGCGGCGCAGACTTCTGGCCCCGAGAAGCAGAAGTTCAGCCCACCGTCGCGCAAGTTCGTCTTCACTTACGCGTTCACCGTGAAAGACATTCCCGCAGGAAGCAAGCTGGTGCGGGTGTGGGTCCCGGTGGCGCACACCGACGAGCACCAGACGGTGCGCCTGGTCAAGGTGAAGGCGCCGGTGGAAACGCGTATGGGCGAGGAGCCGGAGTACGGCAATCACATCCTGTATGCGGAAATCCGCAACCCCGCGCAAACATCCGTCGATTTCACGCTGGAGTATGAAGTGACGCGGCGCGAGTATTCCCGCGGCGATTACGCGCAACTTGAGAGCAAGGACACCAAGCCCGGGCGTGGTCCCGGCGTCGATGAATCGCTATCTCGCGCCCGACAAGCTCATTCCGACGGATGGCAAGATCAAAGAGCTGGCTATCCAGGTGACGGGCAGCCAGACAGGGACGGTCGCCAAAGCGAAAGCTGCTTACGACTATCTTTTCTCGACCATGCGCTATGACAAGACGGGCACCGGCTGGGGACGCGGCGACGCCATCTGGGCGTGCGACGCCAAGCACGGCAACTGCACCGACTTCCACTCGCCGTTCATTGGCATGATGCGTGCCGACGACATTCCGGCGCGCTTCGACATCGGCTTTCCGCTGCCGGAAAACAAGGACAAGGGCGACATCGCCGGCTATCACTGCTGGGCTGAGTTCTTTGCCCGCAACACGGGTTGGGTGCCGCTGGACATTTCCGAGGCGTGGAAGGCGAAGGAGAAAGCGGATTATTTCTTTGGCAGCGTGGACGCTAATCGGGTGCAGTTTTCCACCGGGCGCGACATTACCCTGTCGCCCAAACAGGACGGGCCGCCGCTGAACTACTTCGTCTATCCGTACGTCGAAATCGACGGCAAAGCCTATGAAGGCACCAGCAAGCGCTTCAGCTTCGCCGAGGTGAACGGCGAGCAGAACACGGCCGACTTCCGGCCTGCGCCCTCGCCGGCGATGTGATGAAGAAGCAATTAGCAACTAGCTGTAGCAACTAGCTTCGAGCAACTAGCTGCGAGCAACGAGCCGCTGGCTGGGAGATCTGACGTGGTTTGTGTCAGGGCACGTCTTTAGACGTGCTGCAAACGGGACGAATCTTGATCCGGGCTTCAGCCCCTGCGACGATGTCGTGGCAGGGCTAAAGCGCGGGTCGTTCTTATACCGTGTTCGACACGAGTCGAAAGCCTGCCCTGAGCTTGGCGAAGGGTCGTGCCCTGACACGAAGACGGATTGGCAATAAGCCTTGGCAAGTTCGCGTTCTGGTCCATATTCGGGACATCCGAAACAAAAAGTAGCTCGCGCCCGCGATTCCGGTTGTTACCGATAACCCGGTTGAGTAGAATCCTGTCGCTGCGTAAGCGCGTTTTTTGCGTCGCCGTGACTAAATGCTAAGCACGCAAATGCTGATTGCTGACTGCTAACTGTTGTCTTAGCCACCAATGCCGATAGGACGCTCAGGTGTCGGCAGGGAAGCGCAAGGGGACGCGTCGCGCCTGGATAGGAGCACGCGCTGCCTCGCGAATAGGCCTGCATCCTTTAGAAAATGCAGGCATCTAAAGGTTGAGTGTAGTTGACTCATGGAGTCATATGTCAAAGGAAACTAAAGATTTAGCTAGTACAGACCCTGAACTTCGGAACGACTCCGAAGGTGCTCGCACCCTTCCGGTTCTGCCCGTTCGTGACACGGTTTTGTTCCCTCATGCGGTGCTGCCGCTGACCGTGGGACGCGAGAGTTCGGTGCAGTTGATCAACTCGCTGGGCGAGGACAAGACCATCGTCGTGGTGGCCCAGCGCGAGGCGCGCGTAGACACGCCGCAGCCGACGGACCTGTTCGCGGTTGGCAGCCTGGCGGTGGTGCACAAGGTTGTGCGCATGCCCAACCAGAGCCTGTTCGTCTTTGCCGAGGGTCTGGAGCGCGTCAAGGTGGCTGAATACACCCAGCTGACGCCGTTCATGCACGCGACCGTGGAATCGATTCCCGAAGTGCCGGCGCCCAAGAACTCCGAGATTGAAGCCCTGCAGCGCAATGTGCTGACGCTGTTCCAGCAGATCGTCGCCGGCTCGCCCACGTTGTCGGACGAGCTATCGACCGTCGCCGGAAATATCGAAGACCCGGGCCGTATGGTGGACTTCATCGCGTCCTCGTTGCCGTCGCTTTCAACCCGCGACAAGCAGGACGTGCTGGAAACCCCCGACGTTCACGTGCGCCTGGAGAAAATCAATCAGCACTTGGCGAAGGAGCTGGAAGTCCAGCAACTGCGCAACAAGATTCAGAGCGAAGTACAGGACCGGGTGCAGCAGACGCAGCGCGAGTACTATCTGCGCGAGCAGATGAAGGCCATCCAGAAAGAACTGGGTGAGCAGGACGAGACCACGCGCGATGCCGAAGAGCTGCGGCAGAAGATTGAAGCCGCCGGCATGCCTGACGAGGTGAAGAAGGAAGCCTTGAAGGAGCTTGGCCGGCTGGCGCGGATGTCGCCCATGGCCGCCGATTACGGCCTCACGCGCAACTACATCGAGTGGCTGGCGGTGTTGCCGTGGCAGAAGTCGTCGGGCGTCGAGGTCGACATCCTGAAGGCGAAGGAGATCCTCGACTCCGATCACTACGATCTGGAGAAGGTGAAAAACCGCATTCTGGATTACCTTTCCGTGCGGCGGCTGAAGCCGAGCATGAAGGGGCCAATCCTGTGCTTCGTCGGACCTCCCGGAGTAGGTAAGACTTCGCTGGGTAAATCGATTGCTCGCGCGTTAGGCCGCAAGTTCGTTCGCCTGTCGTTAGGCGGCGTGCATGATGAAGCCGAAGTCCGCGGACATCGCCGCACCTACATTGGGGCATTGCCGGGGCAGATCATGCAGGGCATTCGCCGGGCTGAGACCAACGATCCGGTGTTCATGCTCGACGAAATCGACAAGGTGGGCCGCGATTTCCGCGGCGATCCGGGATCGGCGTTGCTGGAAGCGCTGGATCCGGAGCAGAACTTCAGCTTCCGCGACAACTATCTGGATGTGCCCTTCGATCTGTCGAAGGTGCTGTTCATCACCACGGCCAACATGCTCGATCCCATTGCCGAGCCGCTGCGCGACCGCATGGAAATCATCGAGCTGCAAGGCTATACGGAAGAGGAAAAGGTCCACATCGCGTTTCAGTACCTGGTCCCGCGGCAGATTGAAGAGAACGGCATCACCGGCGATCAGATCGAATTTCCGGAGGAGAGCATCCGCTTTTTGATTCGCCATTACACGCGCGAAGCAGGCGTGCGCAATTTGGAACGGACGATCGGCACGATCTGCCGCAAGCAGGCGCGGCGCATTGCCGAAGGCAAGACCGACAAGTTGTCGGTTACGCCCGAACTGATTCAGCACCATGACATGCTGGGCGGAATCAAGATCCGCACCGAAGGCGAAATTGCCGAGCGCACCAAGCGCTCAGGCGTGGCCGTGGGCCTGGCGTGGACGCCAACCGGTGGTGACGTACTCTTTGTCGAGGCTAACAAGATGAAGGGCAAGGGCGGTTTCACTATGACTGGACAGCTCGGCCAGGTGATGCAGGAGTCGATGCAGGCTGCGCTGACCTGGGTGCGCTCGCACGCGAAAGAGCTGGGTATTGACGAAGGGTTTTTCGCCGACCACGATATCCACGTTCACGTGCCGGCGGGAGCGATTCCGAAAGATGGGCCGTCGGCGGGTGTGACTATGGTGACCGCGCTGGTCTCGTTGCTGACCGATCGGCCGGTGCGTCCGCTGACCGCGATGACCGGCGAAATCACGCTGAGCGGCAACGTGCTGCCCATCGGCGGCATAAAAGAAAAGGCGCTGGCGGCGAAACGCGCCGGGGTGACCGATATCATCCTGCCGGCTGAAAACCAGCAGAACGTGCAGGAGGATTTGACGCCGGAGCAGCTCCAGGGCTTGAATCTGCACTACGTCAAGACCATCGAAGAGCTACTGGACATCGCTTTGCCGAGCACGCGCGACGAGGTCAAGCAAGACGCCGAAATCCGCGAGCAGGTATTGCAGACGGCGTCGGTGGGATAAGACGCGATGCCGCGCTAGTCGAAACTGGCGGCGCGGACGTCGACACATCCGCAGACGGCTCGTGACTCGTGGATCGTTGCCCATAAGAGCTTCGATCCACGATTCACTATTAGTGGCCGGTTCTCAGGCGATCTGCTTGCCTGCCTCAGGGCCGACAGATTGGTCGAACACCGCTTCTACGGTGATTTTCACCACATGGTGTACGGCAGGCAGGCCTTTCTGCAGGCTTTCGATCTGCTTGCTGGTGGTGTCGTAGAGCGGACCGGAGTCGACCACTTCCGCTGTGCCCTTGATCTGATAGCCCTTCGCAGTACCGGTATCCACTACCGTGACCGCGACTTTGTTGTTCTCCAGCAGGTTCTTTCTGGTTTTCAACGAGAATAAGTCGGCGAAAGCTACATGATTTTCGTCGAGCAGTTTGAGGCTGCCTTTGGGGGTAACGTTGGGCAGTCCGTCGCGCGAAGCGGTGGCCACCCAGGCCAGCTTGCCGGGCAGAAAGTCCTGAACTTGTTTGGGAATGCTTACCATTAAGATTGCCTCCGAGTTATGAGTCCCGGAACTGTGAGGAGCGCCGGGTTAAGTGGAACTCTTTATGTTGGACTCATTGAGGATGGCCTGTAAAGGACGTAGCCCACAATGGCGTGTTCGCGGTGCGCATCATCGGCACATTTTGCCTGAGTGCCTGTGGGCACGACCGACAATGACGAACGATCATTAGGACCCGTTGATTCCGCCGCCATTTGTGACACACGAGCCTCCGCAGGAGGCGAAAGTGTGTGTCGGGTCAAGATTGACATTGCTTTCTTGCGCCGAGGGTTCGCGCCGCTCTGCCCGAGCCTCCGCAGGAGCGAAAACTGATAGCCCCGTCCTTCAGGGCGGGGTAAGCAACCATCGCCTTTCGAGGGCCCCGGGCACGACAGATGGTCACGCGAAGATATATTTCGGATCAAATTCAATCTTCGAATTGCGTAGGAGCGTTAGAAACTCCTGCTCGAAACTCCACTTCTGATGATGCTCCTCTTGCCCGGCGATATAATCCACAACTGCCTGCCTCCGCGACTCGCTGACACTAAACGCGCCGTAACCTTGCTGCCATCCGAAACCATGGGAAATTTCCCCGAGCCAGCGGGACGAATTGCCCTTGAGATCCTGGACCGCCTTGGCCAATGGTATTGCCGGTGGAACGGCGAGCAGCAAATGGATGTGATTATGAGTCCCGCCTATCGCAATCAATGGAATCTTCTTGGTTCGCGCAATGCCCGAGATGTATTGCCACGCGGGTTCGGGCTCTGGGATAAGGTTGGCGCGATCTTTGGTACTGAAGACGCAATGTACCAAGTTAGCTGCCAGGGTGTGCATGGTTGTGAATGTAATAAGGCTGGGTCATTTCGTCGGTGATGGCCAGCACAGACGAATGTGCCGTGCCCAGGGCACTCGAACTTGGAGGGTCGCTCACCCCGCCCTGAAGGGCGGGGCTATCAGCTTTCGCCTCCTGCGGAGGCTCGTTCATTGCTCGCCATGCGAATCATTGCTGACTATGCGACCATCGCTCACCACACGACCATCGCTCACCATGCGAATCATCGCTGACTATGCGACCACCGCTCAACATACGACCATCGCTCGCCATGCGAATCGTCGCTCATCATAAGACCATGGGTAACGTCGCGATGTGGGTAACCCAGGCCTATTCATGCGCGAGCTGATTGGCGTTGTTGCCCGCCCACTGCGGAAAGCCGAATCCTTATTTCTTCTGATCTTCTCCGCTGCGTATCTTCCATAACATCTGGCGCAACATTCCCAACCACAACTCCGCATCCTTTGACGCGACGTCCATGCGCCGCACCAACCGCCGCACGCGCTCTTCGGTCGATGTCGCGGCGATTGGTTTCACGTAGCCGCTGACATGCAGCGCTTCCAGCAGGCTGTCTGAAATCCGCTCGACTTCACCCGCAGTGGCGCGCCTTTCCGGCTGTTCTTTCTGCACGGCCTTCTTCGCCGGCGTGGTCTTCCGCCCATCGCGCACCAGCTCGTACAGACAGACAGCCACCGCCTGCCCCAGGTTCATCGAGATGTGTTGCTCGCGCGTGGGAATGTTCATCAGCCAATGGCAGTAGCTGAGGTCGTCGTTGGAGAGGCCGGTTTTCTCCGGCCCAAACATCAGGGCAACGCGTCCCGTGGCCAATTCTTTGCGGATAAGCCGGGCGCCGTATTCCAGGCGCCGCAGCGGATGTTGCAGCTCGCGATGGCGGACCGCCGTGGTCCCGACCACCAGTGTGCAGTCGGCAACGGCGTCAGACAGCCTGGTGAACTCTTCGGCATGGGTCAGCACTGACACGGCCCCGACCGCGGACTTCGCCTCGCGAAATGCGACTTCATATGCGTTGACGACACGCAAGTGAAGGAAGCCGAAGTTGCTCATGGCGCGGGCGGCAGCGCCAATATTGAGCGGGTTGCTGGCGCCGACCAACACCACGCATAGACGATCAGAGGTACCGGACATGACCTTCAGTTTAGATCAGATAGGTTGTCCTTCATCGCTAAGCTGCAACTAACATCTTTGCAAACTGGCGCTTTCGGGTGACAATACTGCGGAAGCCCGAAGCGCGTCTCATTTTTCAATTGCCTCTGAGGGAATCTCGGCATGATACGTCTGATCCGCGAATTACTTCGTCCCTACCGTGGCAAGCTGGTGATCATCCTGCTCGCCATGCTGGTGGAGACGGCGATGAGCCTGGCCAGTCCCGTGGCCGCTGAAGGTCATCATCGACAACGTGGTCGGCAATCATAAGCTGCCTCATGGTCTGGACGAGATTGTCCGGCCCATGCTGGAGCACGGCAATAAGTTGCGGGTTGCAGGATTGGCGGCGCTGGCGTTTGTGATCATCGCTTTGCTGGGCGCGCTGGCCAGCTACATCGACAACTATTACACCGAGAGCGTGGGCCAGTGGGTGGCGAACGACCTGCGTCTGAAGACCTATCATCACCTGCAGCGGCTCTCGCTGGGCTACTACAACACGCACGAGACCGGCACGCTGCTGAGCACCATCACCACCGACATCGCGACCATCCAGGACTTTGCTTCCTCGTCGACCCTCAACATCCTGGTCGACATGCTCACCATCGTGTCGATGCTGGGCCTGATGTTCTGGCTCAATTGGGACTTCACCCTGATTGCGGTGGCGGTGACGCCGTTCATGCTGTTCTTCATCTCGCGCTTCAAGAAGGCGGTGAAGAAGGCGACCCACGAGGTGCGCAAGGAGCAGGCTGACATCGTCGCCGTGGTGCAGCAGGGACTGGAGTCGATGCAGGTGGTCAAGGCTTTCGGACGCCAGGACATGGAGCAGCAGGCGCTGGCCGACGTCAGCCATGCCACCGTCGCTGCCGCGTTGAAGGCGCGCCGGGTGAAGTCGATGCTGTCGCCCATCGTCACCATTACGGTAGCGTTTTGTACGGCCATCGTGTTGTGGCGAGGCGCGGCGCTCATCCTGAAAGAAGCGATGACGGTGGGTGCGTTGACGGTTTACCTCTCGTACCTCACCAAGTTTTTTAAGCCGGTGAAGGACCTGGCAACCACAACCAACGCCATCGCGCAGGCCGCGGTAGGAGTGGAGCGCGTGCAGGCAATACTGGAGACCGACGCCATCCTTCCCGAACGCGAGGACGCGTTCGAGCCGCGATTCCTGAAAGGCGATATCGCGTTTGAGCACGTCGCCTTCGGATACCTTGAGGATGAGCCGGTGCTGAAGGACGTGAACTTCACCATCGAGGCCGGCCAGTTGGTGGGCGTGGTTGGGTCCGACCGGCAGCGGCAAGTCGACGGTCGTGAGCCTGATCCCGCGCTTCTACGATGTGAAGAATGGAACGGTGAAGATCGACGGCCGCGACGTTCGCGATTACAAAGTGAATCCGCTGCGCGACCAGATTGGCTACGTGTTGCAGGACACGGTGCTGTTCCACGGAAGCATCCTGGACAACATCGCCTTCGGGCGCCCCAACGCGACCCGGCAGGAAATCGTGGATGCCGCCAAGCTGGCCAATGCGGACGAGTTCATCGCGCGCATGCCGAAGGGCTACGACACCATGGTTGGCGAGCGCGGTTGCACGCTCTCCGGAGGACAGCGGCAGCGCATTGGGATTGCGCGCGTGATGGTGCGCAACAGCCCGATCCTGCTGCTCGACGAGCCCACCGCCGCGCTGGACAGCGAATCGGAGAAGCTGGTGATTGAGGCGCTGGAGCGGCTGATGAAAGGCCGCACCGTCATCACGATTGCCCATCGCTTGAGCACCATTCGCGATGCCGACAAGATTATTGTGATTGCCGGCGGCGTAGTGGCCGAGAGCGGCAATCATGACCAACTGATGGCGCTGAACGGAATCTACGCCGACCTGCATCGCACGCAGTTTGACGTGGCCGCGGCGAAAGGCTGATAGGAGCTGTCAGCCGTCAGCTTTCAGCTATCGGCTAAACAAATGAGTGTTAGCTGATGGCTGACAGCTGATAGCTGACGGCTTAGGGAGATCCAAATGTCGCGTTACCTGGTTGTTATGCCCGACGATTCGTCGAAGCCGATACTTGATGCCATCAACCATGCCAGGAAGTCTCTGCGCATCAAGATGTTTCTGTTCTCCGACCCGCAGCTTCTGCATGCGGTGATCGCGGCGCACCGGCGGGGCGTGAAGGTGCGGATCATGCTGAACCCGGCGCGGCGCAGCGGCGAAAAAGAAAATGCCGAAGTACGCAAGCTCCTGACCGACGCGGCCATCGAGGTGATCGACAGCAATCCCACCTTCGATGTGACCCACGAGAAGTCGATGGTGGTGGACGATGAAGCCGCGTTCATCCAGTCACTGAACTGGGAGACCAAGAACCTGACCGAGACGCGCGACTACGCGGTGGTGACTTCGCATGGCCACGAAGTGAGCGAAGTCATGGAGTGCTTCGACGCCGATTGGGAGCGGAAGAGTTCGGCGCCCGGCGAGCATTCCCATTTGATCTGGTGCATCGGCAATGGCCGGCAGCGGATTGGGCAATTCATCGACGAGGCCAAGCATTCCCTGTGGGTGCAGAACGAGCGCTATCAGGACCCGGTGATCATCGAGCGGCTGGTGCGAGCCAACGGGCGGGGCGTGAAAGTGCATGTACTGGCCCGGCCACCGCACAAGTTGAAGAAGGAGAAGCTGGTGGAGGCGGTGGGCGGCATGCGCATCATGGATGACGTGGGGATCAAGGTGCACAAGCTCAAGGGACTGAAGCTGCACGCCAAGCTGCTGTTTGCCGACGGCGTGCGGGCCATCATCGGCTCAATTAATCTGGCGCCGGGAAGTTTCGACAGCCGGCGCGAGCTGGCCATCGAAGTCCGCGACCAGGAGGTGATGGACCGGCTGCATTCGATTGTGCATCGGGATTGGAAGAACTCTCGCCCGCTCGATCTGACCGATTCAGGATTGCTGGCCGACCTGGAGGACACCGACAAGAACGCGGCCGAAGACTTGGCGCTGGATGCAGGAGCGTGATCCTTCCACGAACTTCACCACGCGCCGTCAGCCGAATGAGAACGGCAGTGCTTTACTTGGATGCAGGCTCCTGGTACAGGGCGGCGTCTGCGGCCCAGACCTTAAGTTTGTCGTTCTTGTTCTCGGCGCCGTGGACCACCAGAATGCTGCCGGGAACGAATTCCGGTGAAGCCTTCGCCGCCGGCACAAACACCGCAATCTCCTGATCGGTGAGGCGGAGCACATAGACGGTGCCTGCGGCCTGCTTGTCCAGCTTCAGGATCGGCCCGCCGACCTCGGTATTGTTGCCGTCCGCGTAGTCAGCGCGAGAGCCCATGTTGAGGTCTTTGGGCCGGGCGCGCTTATCGGGATCGCCCATCAACAGCGGCGGCCCCATCTTCCACTGGCCGCCTTCTTTGACGAACTTCAGCACTTCCTCGGCACGCTGGGTGGGCGGCAGCTTTTCCTGCTTCTGGATCTCCTCAGGGACGGCAATGGTGACGATCAGGTTCACGTCCGCGGACTGCCCGTCCTTGGCAACGTTCACCGACTCTACTTCATAGTGAATGGGCGCCATCTGCTTCACCATCTCCATGTATTCCGCTTGGACTGCGGGAGTGGGGAGTTGGTCATGCACCTCCTTCGAAAGCAGAGGGGACGCTTGGGCGTAGCTTCCAGCCTTCACGGCGGCGAGATAGGAGTCGTAGATTTTGGTGAAGTCCTGCTGAGTCTGCGCCGGCAGGAGAGTGCTGCAACCTAGCAGCAGAAGCAGGGAAGCAATCAGCAAAGGTCGCCGGTGAGATTTGTCGTTCATGGGGACAGTGTACGCGAGGGCGGTGTACGCGTGTGGATAATCAACCCTCGCGCCAGCGGCGGGCGATGGAGGGTAGCCGCACCAGGCAGCGATCCCAGGTTAGCCCAACCGAAGGGCGAACCTGGGGCACCAGGCACAAAAACTAGCGTTGTCTGTAAGCTCCTCGAGAGAATCCTCGCACGCTGAAGGAAGTTCCGGCGGGTGGCCCATCCTACCATTCCGTGGGTGCCCCATCCGAGCTTCGTTTGCTCGGGTGGGGCTTTCCTCGCAAGTACCAAAGCTGACGGGACTCGTGACCAGCTTCACCCGCAACCGCGCTCCCCTCCGTTCCGGCTTCGTTCCCGTCCAGCCTGACTCGATCTCCACCGTGAGTACCGCTGTCATTGGGGCTGCGATGAAAAACCCCACCCAAGCAAAGGAAGCTTGGGTGAGGCACCCACGTTGGTAGGCTGGGCCGCCCACCGGTTCACCGCGTCGACCGATGCGAGAAGCGCTCGTTCCTCGGGGTCAAGTTTCATTGTCGTTGGCCTCCCTGTCTAACGGGCGTTCGGTTACGAAAGTACAATAGCGCGTATTGTACTTTCGTAACTTGACGGCTTGGTTGGGTCCGTTACGCTGTTAGGTTGGGCTTAGTGCGCCTGGCTGGTCTCTGGGTGACTGACGAACCGGAGATCGAAACAGTTCTTTGAAAACTGAAGAGAAGATCGGCATTGCGCAAGCTATTGAAAAACAAAGAGTTACGCAATCTCATAACTCCCATTGATTCAATACTTTGCAGATATCCTGGCAAGTTCCGGCAAAGTATTGAAAAGACGCAGGTTGCATGAGCGGCCAAGGCACTTGGAATCAATACTTTGGCGCCAAGGTATTGATTTTGAATACTTTAGTTTTTTTATTTTCTTGACGGAAGAGGTTTCCGTAGACCGTGTTGCGCGCTGCTCCGGAAAATTCCCATGATTGAGGCCTGTTCATAAGCCGTGCCCTCCCTGGCGGTGTCTGTATCGTAGCTGTGCCGCCGCTCCGCGGCTCGATTGTTCTCTCCACTTCACCGCGGGCTCACGCCCGCGGCTAACACAAATGTCGCCGCTGCGCGGCTGACACAAGTGTCGGTAGTGTCCTAATTCCGATACGGACATCCCTCAGCGGCTAAAGCCGCGTTGGTGGGACGACGATTACGGCACGGATGAATCCGTGCCCTTTCAAGACCGGATGAAATTCGGACACTACCAGTGGCTTGCTCGACTTGGCGCGCGCTTCCGGTTATGGTGAAACGGGGGAGCGCAACGGAGTGACAGCGACGGCAACTCGACAACCACCTCGGCTGGTGGTGCAGGCGTTCTGGCTGACGGCGTCGAAGTTCGTCGCCGCGGCGCTTGAGTATCGCGTTGCCGGTGTTGCTGGTTCGCCTGATGCCGCAAACTGAATACGGCATCTTCAAAGAGGCGTTCCTGTTCGTCTCCACGACGACGAGCATCGCCACCTTCGGCGTCGGCATGAGCGCGTACTACTTTATGCCGCGGTATCCGGAGCGCGGCGGCCAGATCGCCCTCAACATCCTGGTCTACAACTTTGTGGCGGGATGGATTCCGCTGATCGCGGTCGCGTTTTATCCGCAGGTGCTGCGCTTCCTGTTTCGCACCGACGCGCTGATGCCGTTGGCTCTGCTGCTGGGATTTCTGGTGCTGCTGACGTTGACTTCGGGCCTGGTGCAGCAGATTCCGGTGGCGATGCAGGATGTGCGTTACTCGACGATCTTCATCGTGGGAACGCAGATTGCGCGCGTCATTCTGTTTGCCGGCGCAGCGCTGTGGTTCCGGTCGGTGAAGAGCATTCTGATTGCGGCGCGTGGTGAATCAGATGCTGTCGGTTGCGGTGCTGATCTGGTATGTGGACGTCAGGTTTCCGCGCTTCTGGATGCACTTCGACTGGCCGTTCTTCAAAGAGCAACTGGCTTACGCGCTGCCTTATGGCGCGGTCGGAATGATGTGGGTCATCCAGAAAGATCTGGACAACTACTTCGTCAGCCATTCGCTGGGGCCGAAGGACTTCGCGATCTACGCAGTTGGCTGGGTCGATGTGCCGCTGCTGACGCTGGCGCTGGAATCGGTGGTGTCGGTGATGATTGTGCGCATCAGCAGCCTGCAAAAGGAAGATCGCAAGGCGGACATTCGCTACATCACGGCGTCGGCGACCAACCAGCTGGCGGCGATTCAGTTTCCGCTGTTTGCAATGTTGTTTGTTGCGGGACACGACCTCATCGTCCTGCTCTACACCAGGAACTACGAGCAGAGCGCCAACATTTTCCTGGTGAGCCTGGTGCTGCTGTTGCTGGGAGTGTTTCTGCTGGACCCGATCATTCGCGCCTACAAAGAGGTGCGGAACTTTCTGCTGGTGGTCCGCATTGGAGTTTTCATTGCGCTGTTCTGCACGCTGGGACCGGCGATTCGCCACTTCGGAATGATCGGCGCCGCGTTAAGCACTGTGGGTTGGCAAGTGATTGAACGCATCCTGATCGCGGTGTGCGCGGTGCGCGTGGTGGAAGCGAGGGCCAGCGACATCCGCCTGTACGACGATCTGTTCAAAGTTACGGGTGTGACGATTGTCGGCGGCGCGCTGGCGTATGTGGTGCGGAATCTTATTCCGCCGGCGCACTTGATTCCGCGCATTCTGGCGGTCGGCGTGTCGGTGTGCGCGATTTATCTGCCCGCGATGTATGTCTTGCGGCTGCCTGGCTGGGACATGTTGACCAAGGAACGCATTACGGCGTTCGTGAAGAAAACTTTGGGACAACTGCGGAGCGCGAATGCGTAATGGTGCGGTTGGAGGTGCTGGGCAGCTGCTGTAGAAGCCATCGCAGAAATGTTTTGAATCAGGGCACGGCTTTGCAGGCTGCGGGACAGCTTAAAAGCAGATCCCTCGTCGGCCTGAAGGCCTCCTCGTGATGACAAAAATGTACGGCTTTATCGGCATGACTGAAGTCGTGCCCTGATACAACCCCTGAACGATTTATGAGATGCCCTCTGGCCGGGAGTTTCTGCAGTGGACAGGGTCCTAGGATTTCTCGGGCTCTGCCTCGGTCGCAAACGTCCCATCAGCGGGAATGTCGGTTTCGCCCATCAGGCTGCTGTCGGCGTTCTGTTCAGGCACGGCTTCGGTGACCGGCTCGGCCTCAAGCGCTGCTTCGGACGCTGCCTCTGATGCCGAAGTCGCATCCAGCGACGCGCTCTCTGTCGCAGGCGCACTGAACAATTCCGCTTGCGGTTCGCCCAGCTTCTCGAACTCCTCGGTACTCGGCAGCTCGGAGACATCGTTCAGCCCGAAGCGCATCAGGAATTCCTTCGTCGTCTTATAAAGGATCGGCCGGCCGATGACCTGCTTGCGTCCGGCGGTAGTGATCAGCTTGCGATCGAGCAGAGTGGCGATGACGCCGGCGGAATCGACGCCGCGAATCTCGCTGATCTCCGGCACTGTCACCGGCTGCTTGTAGGCGATCACCGACAGCGTCTCCAGCGCCTGCAGCGACAGCCGCACCGGCGGTTTCAGGCTCTTGGCGAAGCTGACGACGACATCGTGGTGCTCGGGCTTGGTGGCCATGCGATAGCCGCCGGCGATCTGGCGAATCTCCATGCCGCGATCGCTGGAAGCGTAGTCGGCAGTGAGATCGTCGATGATCGCGTTCACCCGCGCCTTCACTGCCTTCAGTTGCTCGCGCTCTTCCGTCTGCTTCTGTTCTTTTTTCGTGGGCGCAGAAGCGGATTTGTCGAGCTGAACCGGGTCCGCAACAGCTGCTTCCGCAGTCATGGACGCCTCGTTAGCAAATTCCGCCGCGGCGTCTTCCAGGGCCGCGGCAAACTCGAGGGCCTCGTCGGCTTCGGGAACAGGCGACCCGTCGGAGACGGTCTCATTCAACGCCAGCCGAGCTTCTTCCGTGGCGCGCAAATCGGCCAGCGCCGCGTCTTTCAGCAACGCGGCAAGCTCGTTCAGCGTGACCGGCTCTTCGGTCGCGTAGATAATGGCTTCGACTTTGGCTTTCAGGCTCATGTTTTGGCTTCGAACCAGTCCCGCTGGCGGGACGAAATAGATTAGCCCAGCGCTTCAGCGCTGGGACAAACATTTTGAACGATCCGAGTGCCTTAGGCACGCCACGTCCGGTTGTGCCGTCCCTACGGGACTCAGTCTTCAAACTTAATGCCTACCCAGCGCTGAAGCGCTGGGCTATCTTATTCCGTCCTGCTTCGCAGGACTCGGTCTCTGCTATTGCAACGGTATGCGCTGACAACTGACAACTGGCTACTCACAGCTGCCTCACTTCCAATCATCCTTCACCGTCTGGCTCTCGGCCATCAAGGCATCGAAGTTGGTGTGCTTCTTCAGCACGATCTCGCCGAACACGTTGTCCTGCCGCGCCAGCACCGCCTGCAAGCGTATCAGTTCCAGGATGGCGAGGAACGCGCACACCAGCGCCGAGCGCGATCGCAAGCTGCGCAACAACTGCTTCAGCCGCACGGGCCGCTCTTCCAGCGCCAGCCGTCGCCGCACAAAGTCGATCATCTGCGAAACGGTTACGGCTTCTTCGTCCACGTCGAACGAAGGCCGCTTGCGCGCGCGATCCAGAATCTGCTGAAAGGTCTTTACCAGGTCGACCACATCGGCGACCATCTCCGGCTCGGTGCCTTCCGCGTCGCGAAATTCCTTGAGCGCCGGATTCGACCACACCGCTTCTTCAATCTGCTGCTTCTGCAAAAGCATCTGCGCCGCCGTCTTGAAGCGCTCGTGCTCCAGCAGGCGGTTGACCAGCTCCAAGCGTGGATCATCTTCCGCCGCCGGTCCCGCCGGATCACGCGGCAGCAGCATCTTCGACTTGATATGGATCAGCAGCGACGCGGTGTAAATGAATTCAGCCGCAACGTCCACATCGAACTGCTTCATGGTCTCGACATATTTCAGGTACTGCTCGGTGATCTTCGCAATGGGAATGTCGTAGATGTCGATGTCCTGCTTGCGAATCAAATCGAGCAGCAAGTCGAGCGGGCCTTCGTACACCTGGCCAACAAAAATCGAGAAGGCAGAATCGTCCGCGTCCCTGCGCTGCATCACGTGCGGCGCGCCGCCGTTTTCAGCAGGAGCAGATTGTCGATTCTCAGTCATAGAAAGACGGAGCAGCGAGTGCTCATCGTTAAAGTAAACTAGGGCGCAGGTGACCCCTCATACCAGCGCCGTAGGTGCGACATAAGTTAGCCCAGCGCTTAAGCGCTGGGTGCGAGTTTATCAGGAACCAGAGTGCCGTAGGCACGACAGCCTAGCGCTCAGTTCTGCCGTCCCTACGGGACTCACAAGCGTTTAACGGTCTACCCAGCGCTGAAGCGCTGGGCTATCATCTTCCGTCTCGCGGAGCGAGACTCGGACACTGCCAGTCCAAGCAGCATACTTTCGGTCCGCATTAATGAAGACGCAGGCCTTTCTCGGTGCCTCGGTGTCTCTGTGGTGAATCGATCTTCGACACGGCCTGTGGCCTCGCTCAGGATTTCGCCTGCGGGCTCCCGCTGCGCTCACGCCCGCAATTCGGCTCAACTCTGCGCCGGCGCTTCATACTCATGCGACAAATTTGCCGCGTCGCGAGCCTCCACCATCGTTGTCTCTGCCACTTTTTGCGCCTTTGCCGATCCCGCTTCCAAAATATCCCACGCCAGTTTGGGATTCGCTTCGTACTTCTGGCGCCGTTCCTGCATAGGCTCCAGAACGCGCCATAAGCTGTCTGCGGCCCAACCTTTGCACTCGATGCAACCGATTCCCGCCGTTCGGCAGCCCTCGTAAACTTTCGTCATGGTCTCTGAGCTGCTGAAGATTTTATGCAGATCGCCAACTGGACATTTATCGGGATCGCCAGGATCGGTACGCCGGATGCGTGCAGGATCCGTAACCATCGTCTTCAGCTTCTGCCGCAGCGACGCTTCAGGCTCGCTCATCAGAATCGTGTTGCCGTAGGACTTCGACATCTTGCGGCCATCGGTCCCGGGCAGCTTCGGCGTCGGCGTCAGCAACGGTTGCGGCTCAGGGAACACGACTTCGCGCTTGGGATCATGCGATCCCGCGCTTAGTTTTCGGGGATAGAACTGGTTAAATCGCCGCGCTACTTCGCGAGTCAGCTCCACGTGCGGCACCTGATCTTCGCCTACTGGCACAAAGTTCGCCTGGTAGATCAAAATGTCCGCCGACTGTAGCAGCGGATATCCTAGAAATCCGTACGTTCCAAGGTCCTTGTCCTTAAGGTTCTCGCGTTGCTCTTTGTAGCTGGGCACGCGTTCCAGCCAGCCCAGAGGCGTGATCATGCTGAACAGCAGGTGCAGCTCGGCATGTTGCGGCACATGTGACTGGATGAACAGCGTGCTGCGTTCGGGATCGAGACCCGCAGCCAGATAGTCGAGAATGACTTCCAGGGAATTCTGCTTCACGTTGCGCGTATCGGCGTAGTCGGTGGTCAGCGCGTGCCAGTCGGCTATGAAGAAAAAGCACTCGTAGTCGTCCTGCAAACCAACCCAGTTGCGCAGCGCGCCAACGTAGTTGCCAAGGTGGAGTTTGCCGGTTGGCCGCATGCCGCTAAGAATGCGACCCTTCGAAATAGTTTTGCTATCAGTCATCGGAGGCCCAGGAACAACGCCAGCAGTATCTCGTAGAACGCCAGGAAAGGCGCGATTATCGCTCCGATGATCGAGATTCCCATCATCGGCAGAATGAACATGATCACGACCAGACCAGCGTAGCCAATGCGGTCGTACACCCGCAGCGCGTTATAAGAAAGAAAGTGGCGAATCACGTGACTGCCATCCAGCGGCGGCAAAGGGATCAGGTTGAACACCGCCAGAATCACGTTGATATACATAGCATCGTAAAACAGCTTGGCCAGCGGCGCCGCAATATCGGCACCGCGAGCCTGGTTGCCAAGCGCCGCGCCCGAGCCATGCCAGATGATGGCCAGCGCGATGACTGCCACAAACGCGGTGATGAAATTGCTGACTGGTCCGGCTACCGAAGTCAGAATGTCATCCTTCACCAGATTCTTAAAATTGCGCGTGTCCACCGGCGTCGGCTTGGCCCAGCCAAACGGGGGAAATCCCAACACAATAAGGATCAGCGGAAAGATGATCGTCCCAAAGGGATCGATGTGTACCAGCGGGTTCAGCGAGACGCGCCCCAGCATCTTGGCCGTGGGATCGCCCAGCCGGTTGGCCATCCAGGCGTGCGCCGACTCATGCACGCAAATGGCGAACAGCAGCACAATGATCTGAAAGAAAATATCAACCGGGTTAGCGTGGCCGAACATGTCTGTTTTGCTTTCGATACTAACACGGCCAAAACCCGAGCATGGGTTGCAGGCTGCGCACGAAGCGGCCCAGCGGCACAGATGGAAACGGCGGCAATGCATCAGAGGCCACTGAGAATAGTTGGTCTCGACCGGCAATTGACGGGTGCCCCAGTGGTGTATTACTTTCTTGTAGAAGTAATGGAGCTACCGTGGAATCGGCAATCACCATCAAAGGCCAGGCTACAATTCCGAAGGCCGTGCGCGAGCATCTCCGTTTGAAGCCCGGCGACCGAGTCAAGTTCTTTGTTCATCCTGACGGGACCGTCGTGCTCTTGCCGAAACTCCCCGTCTCCGCATTGCGCGGCATGCTGAAGTCTCGGCGGGCGCCAGTTACCATTGATGAGATGCGCGAAGCCGGCGCTGCCGGTGCCGTCGGCTCCCGCCGGCGCGTCCGCCGCAGATGATCGGACTTGACACCAACGTTCTGGTCCGTTACCTCGTGCAGGATGACGCAGTGCAATCGGCGAAGGCGACCGACCTCATCGAAAGGCGCCTGACCGAACGAAACCCCGGTTTCATCAGCGTCGTGGCCATGGTTGAGACGGTATGGGTGTTGGAGCGCGCGTACCGCCTGACGGATCAGGAAATCGCCGCCGCCATCGAGCGCGTGCTTCAGGCAGATGTTTTTGTTGTGGAGAGCGAAGCGGAGGTCTTCTACGCGATGGTCGCTCTCAAAGAGAAGTGGGGCTCATTCGCGGACGCACTCATCGTCGCCCTCGGCGCCCGAGCGGACTGTTCGCATACGTTCACCTTCGACCGGAGAGCGCTGCGGCTTCCGCACTTCAAACTTCTGTGATCCAGCCCTTGCGGAAGGGTGCGCCGTGGCAAATCCCTTGAATTTGTCGTCGCGAGGAGGCCTTAGTCCGACGAGGGATCTGCTTTCGAGTTTTTCCGGAGTTGCACCAGCTCCGTCGTGTGCTTCAGTTGCCCGCAGGCGGCGTAGATATCACGGCCTCGCGGACGCCGAATGAATGCTGGGATTCCTGCCCGCGTCAGCACGCTCTGAAATGCCAGCACCCGCTCATCCAGCGGCGTCGCAAAGGGAATCTCGGGTCCTGGGTTCAACGCGATCAGATTCACTTTGGCGCGCAACCCGCGCATCAGGTCAACCACCTCGCGAGCATGTTGCAGCTCGTCGTTTACTCCGCCCAGCAGAACATACTCGAAGGTCAAGCGCTCGCGATTGCGAAGTGGGAAGTCGCGCAACGCCGCCATCAACTTCGCCAACGTCCACTTCCTGGTGATAGGCATGATCTGCGTGCGCAGCTCTTCATTGGGAGCGTTGAGCGACACAGCCAACTTCGGACGAACGCTCTCGGCGCCGAAGTCCGCAATCCGCGGCACAATCCCCGAAGTCGATACCGTCATGCGCGACTCGGGAATCCCAACTCCTTCCACCAGCAGGCGCACCGCCTGCATAAAGTTGTCGTAGTTCAGGAAAGGCTCGCCTTGCCCCATGAAGACCAGGTTCAAGCGGTCGCGCTCCGTGTCGGCCTGTTGATCGCCGAGCACTGCCAGGACTTGGCCGACAATTTCACCGGCAGTCAGGTTGCGCCGCAGCCCTAGCAGGGCGGTCATGCAGAAGGCGCATTCGACAGCGCAGCCTACCTGGCTGGAGATGCAGATGGTGGCGCGATGCCATCCCTTGGCCAGTTCTTCATCGCCGCTTGCCGAGCCATCGCCAGCCTCGCCGCCATCGCCCTCGGGCATCCAAACCGTCTCTACGCTCTGCCCATCGGCAAAGCCAAGCAGGTAGCGAACAGTGCCATCGCGAGAAACAAACTTCTTCTCAACCCGCGGTCCGCCGACAGCGAAGCCCAACTCACCCAGTCGCCGTCGAACGCCGAGCGGCAAGGTCGTGAATTTCTCCCAGCCAGACCACCTTTGCCGGTACAGACCGTCAAATAGCTGGCGGGCGCGATAAGGCGGTTCTCCAAGCCTCTCGGTAACTACCGTAAGTTCCTGAAGACAAAGGCCTAATAGTTCGGTCTGTTGCGGTTGGTTCATGCATCCAATATGCTATCTGGTTAGATTCCCAGTCGCCCGACGTCGCTTCGGCGTTATTTCGTCCTTACGTTTCAGCGTAGGTATTTTATCCTGCCGGTTCCTCAGGCTGTAAGATGCGCCAAGGCCGCAGCAGAACGTACGTCCCCGCAAATGACCCAGGACGTTCAGGTCGCTTGGAGCAGCAATCATGGTTGAAGAAGCGCGCAATATTCAACGACAGGTACTTCCCAACGGGCTCACCATCCTCACCGAGAAGATGGATCATATTCGCTCGGTGTCAATGGGCATCTGGGTGAAGTCCGGCTCGCGTCACGAAGATCCCAACGTCAACGGCATCTCCCATTTTGTCGAGCACATGGTGTTCAAGGGAACCAGCAGCCGCTCCGCCGAGGACATTGCCCGCCAGGTGGATTCCATCGGCGGCAACATGGACGCCTTCACGGGCAAGGAAACCATCTGCTTCAACGTTAAAGTTTTGGATGAACATTTGCCCGTAGCCGTCGATATTCTAAGTGATATGGTGCTGCACCCCATCTTCGATGTCAACGAGATTACCCGCGAGCGCGGCGTCATTCTGGAAGAGATCAAGATGGACGAGGACAATCCCGACTACCTCGTCCACGAGATCTTCACCCAGAATTTCTTCAAAGGCCATCCCTTGGGCAAGCCCATCCTGGGCACCAAGGAAACCGTTCGCCGCTTCGACCAGGAAGCCATCTGGGGCTATTACGGCGGCAAGTTTTCTCCCGGGAACATGATCATCTCGGCTGCCGGAAACCTCAATCACAAGGAATTTGTCGACCTGCTTCGCCAGCGCTTCGAGCAGTTGCCGGTCGGCTCCAACGGCTGGCACGATACGCCGCCGAAGATCAACTCCCGCATCATTCTGCGTAACAAGAAAGCGCTCGAACAGGTGCAGATTTGCGTCGGCGTTCCGTCCTATTCCATCAGCCACGAGCGCCGCTACGTCACCTACATTCTCAACACGCTATTGGGCGGCGGGATGAGCTCGCGGCTCTTCCAGAACGTGCGCGAAAAGCAGGGGCTGGTCTATTCCATCTTCTCCGAGCTGAATCCCTTCCGCGATGCGGGAATGCTCTCGGTTTATGCCGGTACCTCGCGCGAGTCCGCGCCGAAAGTCGTGCAGTCGATTGTGCATGAATTCCGCGAACTGAAGACCGCGCCCATCGCCGAAGAAGAGTTGAAGCGCGCCAAGGACCAGTTAAAGGGCAACCTGATGCTGAGCCTGGAGTCGAGCACGGCGCGCATGTCGAATCTGGCGCGGCAGGAAATGTACTATGACCATTTCTTCACCATGGACGAGATCATCGACCGCATCCAGGCGGTGACCGTCGAAGACCTCCTGCAAACCGCCAACGAACTGTTTCAGCCTCAACTGATCGCGGTCACCGTGCTGGGCAACCTCAACGGCCTGAAGGTCACGCGCGATTCGCTGGCCTGCTGAGAAGCGCTGTGGGCTATCAGCCGTCAGCCCTCAGCCGTCAGCTCGGGCGGACGCTGACCGACGCGGTGCGCTTCTTTCGATTTGCTCTTCGCTCCGCACTTTCTGCGCTTCTTCCAGTCGTGAATAGCAGTGCGGGAATTGCACTTTGGCGTGGCGAGCACTTGGCCAAGCTATACTCGAGCGCCGCAGGGCGCGGAAGATGATAGCCCCGCCCTTCAGGGCGGGGTAGGCGTTTCAAGGATCTGAGTCCCGGTAGGGACGGAAGAGGTTCTTCGCATCCAAATTGTGCCGTGCCCGAGGCACTCGGACCATACTCTTGCGCCTACCCAGCGCTGAAGCGCTGGGCTATCTTCTTCCGTCCCGCTGTGCGGGACTCGGTTCTATTTTCTCGGATCGTCTGGCGAACAGCGAAAGGCGAACAGCGAATAGCGACTTGCCAAACCCCCACCTTTTCCTGCCAACCCCGTCCAACCTCCACCGGCGCCTTTGACATCGCCGTGCGACTGAAGAATAATCGCCTTGTCAGCTCCGGCTTGGCCGCAGTTTCCGTTTTGTCCATGTTCCCTCCACCGTCGCGACTTCTGCGGACAGCCAAAGCAATTGCGTCGGTCCATGAGCTGACAACAAAGAGGTCCCATATGCGTAGACGTAACCGCCAGCGGGGATTCACCCTCATCGAACTGTTGATCGTCGTAACCATCATTCTGATTATTGCCGCGTTCACCATTCCCAAGCTCACCAAGTCGACCATTCCAGCGCACGAGGCCTCGGCCATCGCCAGTATCCAGGCCATCAACGAAGCTGAGATGATCTACGCCAGCTCCCATCCCGACGTAGGGTTTACGCCGGACTTGGCCATGCTGGGCGGCACCGCCCAGAGCGGCGGCCAGGAGACCATCGATAACCCATTGGCCAGCGGTCGCAAGAGCGGTTACAGCTTCACCTATACCCCCGGCGAGAAGGTGAACGGTGCAATTCGCTCCTACACCATCACCGCTGTGCCCGATCAAGTGGGCACCACTGGCCAGCGCCGCTTCTTTTCCGATGAGTCGGGCGACGTTCACTACAGCGCGGAGGCAGTCGCTGACGTCAGCAGTCCGGTGATCAGCAATTAGAAGTGCCCAGATTAAGTCGGGTTTTGAAGGGGACGGCCTTCAGGCCGTCCGTAAGTGCCGCAATAACAATGCGGCTTTAGCCGCCGACGTGCTTCGCCTTGACTCGATCAGGGTTTCCTTAAGAAATTGCTCCCCTCACGCTTTGTATCAGGACAAGGCTTTCACAGGCTGCGGAAAAAGTCGGTGGCGGCGAGTTTTGCAGGGGAGCGCCTTTAGACGCGCCGGCACAACTCCTCTGGATTTGTCATCACGAGGAGGCCTTTAGGCCGACGAGGGACTGCTGTTTCGACTTTTTCCGCAGATTCTTTCAGCCGTGCCGTTCGGCTGCCACGATAATCCGGACTTCACCCTGGTCGGGTGGTCCAGGGCGAGAAAGCCCTTTGGCTGTGACTTTCCCCCATGACTGGAACAGGCTACTGAAAAACGCTGGGTTGTGTTTTGCTCGGGTAGTGCGGCGCTTCAGCGCCGCGTTCAAGCCCTTTATTTCTGATCCTGAGCCGGCTTTAGCCGACGGCACCAAGCCCTTTTCCAACTTTTTCATCAGCCGGTGGAAGTCGTGCCCTGACACAAGGCATTGCAGATACGATGAGCTCTGATCTTCAAGATTGCGTTAATCCCGTGCCGCGCCAGTACGTGCGATTCGGAACTAAGATATCGTTTGTTCTCGGCCTTCTGCTTTGCGCCGCCCCTCTCTTTGCCCAAACCGATGTCCACTCCGTGGCCGCCAAGGTGGATCAGCGTTACGACCACCTGCACACTCTGGAAGCGCGCTTTACCGAAACCTACACCGGCGCCGGCATGTCGCGCACCGAGAGCGGCACACTGCTGCTGAAGAAGCCTGGCCGCATGCGCTGGGATTACGATCAGCCTCGTCCCAAACTGTTTCTCACCGACGGACAGACTGCCTGGTTCTACGTTCCGGGCGAGCATCAGGCGCGTCGCACGCCGGTCAAGCAGCTCGACGATTTGCGCTCGCCGCTGCGTTATCTGCTGGGCAAGACCAAGCTGGAAAAAGAGCTGGAGGGACTTTCGCTCGCGCCCGATCAGAAGCCGGTGGTCGCCGGCGATGTGGTGCTGCGCGGGCGTTCCCAAGGGAATGCGGGACCGCGTGGAGCAAACTCTGCTGGAAATCGCGCCCGATGGACTGATCGTGCGCATTGTCGTCGAAGAACTTGACGGCTCTGTAACCGAATTCCGCTTTCTTCAGCAGCAGGAAAACGTCGAAATACCAGACACACAATTTCACTTCGTGCCTGCCCCCGGCGTCGAGGTAGTGGCGGGAACGGAGTTCATGGAATAGCAGGAGACGCTCTTCGCCATTTGCTGTCGCTTTTCGCCAGAGGGGAATGCCGTATACAGGAACGGCCGCGAAAGATGGTCAAACGATACTGGAGCGCCCTGGGCGCGGAAGATGATAGCCCCGCCCTTCAGGGCGGGGAAGGCGAGAAAATATGATCCGAGTGCCTCGGGCACGGCACAATCACTGCGAGGATTCGGTGTCGTCCCTCCGGGACTCCGACTCCTCAATAACCGCTGCCCCCGCCCTGAAGGGCGGGGCCGTCATCTTTCGCGCCTGCGGCGCTTCGGAATGCGACCAGATGACCTGGCAATGCTGCCAGCCAATTACGACTTGTTCTCTTGCTAAGAGCTAAGAGCTAACAGCATCACAGCCGATAGCTGACGGCTGATACCTGACAGCTCCGGATGTTAGACTATAGTTAACGCCTCTCCCCAAGGGATTCTCTAGAGATAATGGCCGAATACACCATCAAGATGGCCGACGAGCGGGGCCACGTTCTGGAGCAGATCGAGAACGGCGCCTCCGAGGCGGAGATCCGCGACCGCTTCGCCCAGCAGGGCTATTTCGTCTACTCCATCAAGTCGAAAGGCCTGCTGTCCGGTGAAGTCAACCTGCCCCGGCGTCGCAAGGTCAAGCAGGAGCAGTTTGTCATCTTCAACCAGCAGTTCGTTACCTTGATTCATGCCGGCCTGCCCATCATCCAGTCGCTGGAACTCCTCATCAAGCGCCAGCGCAACGTTTTCTTCCGTTCCGTCTTGCAGAATGTGCGCGACCGCGTGCGCGGCGGCGAATTGCTGTCGGACGCCTTCGAGGCCCAGGCCGTCTTTCCCAAGGTCTACACCACCACGCTGCTGGCGGGTGAGAAGAGCGGCAACCTTGAAGAAGTGCTTGGGCCGCTACATTGCCTTTCAACGCCTGTCCGTGAGCTTTCGCAAGAAGCTGATTGCTTCCCTGGTCTATCCCACGTTGCTGGTGGGCGTGCTCATCGTGATGATGATCTTCCTCATCACCTTCGTCGTGCCGCAGTTCGCGAACCTGTACCACACGCTGGGCGCGGAGCTGCCGCCGATGACTTCGTTCATGTTGGCCGTCGGCGTCAATGCCAGGCAGTATTTTCTCTATGCCTTGGCTGTGCTGGCGGTGGCTGGGTTCTTCCTGTGGCGCTGGATGAAGAGCCCCAGCGGCTCGACCCAGATGGACCGCATTAAATTGGCCATTCCCATGCTCGGCGACGTCTGGCTGAAATATCAGGTCGCGGTCTTTTCCCGGATGCTTTCCACCTTGCTGTCGGGCGGATTGTCGCTGGTGCCGTCGCTGGAAACGGCGGAAGAGTCCATGCAGAGCCGCCTGATCAGCCACGGCATCAATACCGCAACGCGCGGCGTTCGCGAGGGCCAGGGTCTGGCGCGCAGCATGGAAGAGACCAAGGTGTTTCCCGAAATGTCGTGGAAATGATAGAGGTCGGCGAGTCCACGGGAGCCTTGCCGGCAATGCTGAACTCGATTGCCGAATTCTATGAAGAGGATGTGCAGAACGCGCTGGCCACGGCCATGTCGCTGATCGAGCCGGTCATCCTGATTGTGATGGGCGTGGTCGTGGCCTTTGTGCTGATCTCGCTGTATTTGCCCATCTTCAGCCTCGGCGCGGGCGCGATGCATTAGAAGCAGCAATTAGCAACTAGCATTAGCACTTAGCAACCGCACGACGGGTTTCGGGTTTCACTAATTGCTAATTGCTAATTGCTAATTGCTAATTGCTAATTGCTGACTTGAGGTACTTATGCCAGAACCACCAAAAGCAATTTTCGTAGGCGGCAACGGCGGCCTGGCCACGGGCGACGAGATCGAATCGCGGCAAAGATCTGGCGCGGCGCTATCGTTGCGAGTTCGTGGACCTGAAGAACTTCCACATCCAGCACGAACTGTTTCGCAAGATTCCCGTGGACCTGATGTTCCGCTACAACTTCGTTCCGCTGGAGGACAAAGAGGACGGCCGCCTGCTGATCGCCATCGCCGATCCCAGCCAGCTGATGATGATCGACGAGATCGGCCTGCTGCTGGGCCGCCGCATCTCCACCAAGGTCGCCACGCTCTCGCAGATCAACGACATCCTGAAGAAGACCGAGCAGTCGCAGCGCGTGCTGGAGGAAGCCAGCGAAGGCTTCGCGCTCGACGTCATCGCGGAAGACGAGAACTCCGACGAGACCATCTCCATCGAGAAGCTGACGGCCGAGACCGACATCAGCCCCATCATCCGCCTGGTCGACACCACGATCTTCACCGCCTTGCAGCGGCGCGCCAGCGATATTCACATCGAGACCCGCGACGACTCGGTGGTCATCAAGTACCGCATCGACGGCGTGCTGCAGCAGGCCATGCAGCCCATCGCCAAGGAGCACCATTCCACCATCATCTCGCGCATCAAGGTCATGAGCGAGCTCGACATCTCCGAGCGCCGCGTGCCCCAGGACGGCCGTTTCCGCGTGCGCTACAACGGCCGCTCCATCGACTTCCGCGTCTCCATCATGCCCTCGATCCACGGCGAAGACGCCGTGCTCCGCGTGCTGGACAAAGAGTCGATGAGCGAGAAGTTCCACAAGCTCACGCTCGACGTGGTCGGCTTCAGCGACGAAGACCTGCGCAAGTTCCGCCGCTACATCAAGGAGCCGTACGGCATGGTGCTGGTCACCGGCCCAACCGGCTCCGGCAAGACGACGACGCTGTACGCCGCGCTCAACGAGATCAAGACCGACGAAGACAAGCTGATCACCATCGAGGACCCGGTCGAGTACCAGATTCGCGGCATCACCCAGATTCCCGTCAACGAGAAAAAAGGTCTGACCTTCGCTCGCGGACTGCGTTCCATTCTGCGTCACGATCCGGACAAGATCATGGTGGGCGAAATTCGCGACACCGAAACCGCGCAGATCGCCATCAACTCCGCGCTCACCGGACACCTGGTGTTCACCACCGTCCACGCCAACAACGTGGTCGACGTGCTGGGCCGCTTCCTCAACATGGGCGTCGAGGCGTACAACTTCGTTTCGGCGCTGAACTGCATTCTGGCGCAGCGGCTGGTGCGGCTGATCTGCGAGTTCTGCAAGAAAGAAGTGCATTACTCGGTCGAAGAGCTGGAAGCCAGCGGCCTCGATCCGAAAGAATGGGCGAAGATCCCGTTCTACGAGGGCGAGGGCTGCATCGAGTGCGCCGGCACCGGTTTCCGCGGCCGAACCGCGATCCACGAACTGCTGGAGCTGACCGACAACGTTCGCGAAATGATTCTGAGCAAGAAGCCCAGCAGCGAAATCCGCCGCACCGCCAAGGAAGAAGGAATGCATTTCCTTCGCGAGTCGGCAATTGATAGAGTGAAACGTGGCCTGACCACGCTGAAGGAGATCAACAAGGTCACGTTTATCGAGACGACGAGATAAGGCAGCTGCCAGCACGTCTAGCAATTAGCCGTCAGCTTGAAGCGAAGCTAGTTCGGGCTTCCGAAGCTCTAGCTGACGGCTGAAAGCTGATGGCTGAGAAGCTAATGCAACTGTGACGACACTGATCATTCCACATCTCGCCGTCCCCGCATCGCCTGCGAGATCAGCGCCGATCGCATTGTGGCGGCGCGCGCCGCCGAGAGCGGCGCCAACCTGGAAGCCGCGGTGGCTGCGGCGTTGCCGCCGGGCTTGCTCACGCCGGGATTGCTGCAGGCCAACATCCCCGACCGCGCCAAGGCGGTGCCGATTTTGCGCGACTCCCTGGCTGCGGTGGCGGCCCGCTCGCGCGACATCTGCCTCATCATTCCCGACGCCACTACTCGCGTCATGTTGCTCGACTTCGAGACCCTTCCTGAAAAACATCAGGATGCGGACGCCGTGGTCCGTTTTCGTTTGAAGAAGTCGCTGCCCTTCGATGTGGAACATGCGGCCGTATCGTTCGATCGGCAGGGAACAGCCACTCCCGTTCGCGTGGTGGCTGCGGTCACTCCGCGCAGCGTTTTGGAAGAGTACGAGTCGCTGGTCCGCGAGGCCGGCTACAACGCAGGCTCGGTGCTGCCGTCGATGGTGGCCGCTCTGGGCCTGGCCGATGCCTCGCATCCCACCATGATCATCAAGGTGGAGCACGGCACCACGACGTTTGCCATCGTCGATCAGGACCAGTTGCTGCTGTATCGCGCGCTGGAGAACGGCGGCTCTGCCGTCACCGGCGAGTCGCTGGTAGACGACGTGAACACCTCGCTGGTTTATTTTGAGGATCGCTACGGTGTCGGCGTCGATCGCGTGCTGGTCACCGGCGTGGAATCGACCCAGGCATTGCAGCAGGCGCTCAGCGGCACTTCCAACATTCGCGTCGAGGAGTTGGTGTCAAATACTGCGGCGGGCGGTGCGGCCGGCAATGTGGCGCGCTCGTCTCTGGCCGGAGTGGTAGGAGCGTTGGTTTCCTGATGCGGCTTAACATCAATCTCGCCAGCCAGCCGTACGAAGTCGCCCGCGAATACAAGCGCCGGATGACCGTGCTGATTGCCGCGCCTGGCCGTGGTTGCGATCGTCCTGGTCGGCTACATTCTTTATCAGCGCGCGCACTCCCGCAGTATCAATCGGCAATTGGCTGAAGTGCAGCGGCAGATCGACGCGCTCAATCATGAGGAGTCGCAAGCGCGCGCCATCCTGAACAAGCCGGCCAACCACGTGATCGCCGACCAGTCGGAGTTCCTCAACGAGTTGTTTGCCCGCAAGTCAATGTCCTGGACGCATATCTTCACCGTGATGGAAAAGATCGTGCCGCCGCAGCTTCATGTCGTGTCCATGAAGCCGGAGTACAGCAAGACCAACGATCTGGTGCTGCATGTCGTGGTGGCGACCGATTCCCGCGACCGCGCGGTGGAGTTGGTGCGCAACATGGAGAAGTCCAGCCACTTCCGGCAGCCGCAGGTGGTAGCGGAAAATGTCGTGGCCAACACCAGCGAGCAAAGTGCCAGCTCAGGGGCCATTCAGTTCGACATTGCCGCGATTTATGTTCCCACTGCGGCCGATGATGGACGACAAGCCGGAGGCTGGAAGCCGCACCGTGCCGGGAAGACCGCTTCCCCGCCAACCCCCGCTGCGGCTCCGGTGAAGAGCGCAGCCATGGCGCCCGGCGGGAACGGTGCGCCGCCGGGAGGCTCGCTACCACCGCCTGCGATGGCGCCACATATCAATGCGGCACAGAACCAGCCTGTTCCTCCGCAACATGAGGGGGCACTGATGGCCAGCATTCGCGAGACTCGCACCAAGCTGATGCCGGTGGTGATCGTGCTGGCGGTGCTCGACCTGGCTTGCGTGGGATATCTTGTTGTCGCCGGCAGGCCGCTCGCGCCAGGCCCGCCAGCGCGACTACTACAAACTGCACGCTCAGTTGGTGGAAAAGCAGCAGGAGGTCCTTCCCACGCGCGGCATGGACCACAAGTTGAAGCAGGCGTCGGAAGACATCACGGTCTTTTACGGCCATCGTTTTCCGGCAGAGTACTCCGATGTCTCGGAGGAGTTGGGCAAGGTCGCGGCCGATACCAACGTGCATCTGTCCGGCATCAAGTATGAAGAGAAACCTGCCCCGGTCGAAGACCTTCGCAAGCTGTACATCGAGATTGCGCTCTCCGGCGACTACCTCCAGGAAGTCAAGTTCATCAACGCCCTGGAGCGCGACAAAATGTTTTTCCTGATTGACGGGATCGCGCTGGGCGAGCAGCAGGGAAACGTTCGTCTGCAATTGAAGCTGGAAACTTATCTGCGCGCGGGAGCGCCGAAGTCGTGAAGCTGGGAACCGAGAACAAACGCAAGACCATCATCGCCGGCGTGCTGGTGGTTGTCGCCGCGGCCCTCCTGGTGCACACCTTTATGGGTGGAAGCGAGGACACCGCTGCGCCGGCGCAACGGCGACCGCTGCCCAGCACAGCGCATCGCAGACCGGCCACAAGACGCCGCACGCGCTGCTGGCGCACTCGCTCGACCCCAGCTTGCGCTTCGATCTGCTGAAGTCGAGTGAAGACATTACCTATAAGGGCACAGGCCGCAATATCTTCCGTTCCGAGGCGCCGCCGCCTGAGATTCCCACGCCGCTGCCGGCCGGACAAGCAGCCGAAGCCGGTCTATACGCCTCCGCCCCCGCCGCCCATCGATCTGAAGTTTTACGGATTTGCGGGTCCCAAGGGCGGCAGCAAGCGCATCTTTCTGTTGAAGGGCGAAGACATCTTCCTGGCTAAAGAGGGCGACATCGTTGACCGGCGCTACAAGATTATGCACATCAGCCCGAATTCGGTGGAAGTGCAGGACGTGCTGACCAACAACACGCAAACCCTTCCGCTTAGCGCGGGATGACGCTGGAGCGGGTGCCGTGAATGCCGCGCAAGTTCGATCGGCCCGCAACATGATGCAGCACGACCGCCGCAATTCGCCTCAGATCTCGGCCGCGCGCCGCCAGCGCGACGGCGGATACTTGCTGCTCGCCATCATGCTGATGATGGCCTTCATGGTCATCACCGCGACCTATTACGTGGCGCCCAAGGTGGTGCAGCAGATCAAGCGCGATCGTGAAGAGGAGATGATCCACCGCGGCACCGAGTACGCGCGCGCCATCAAAAAGTTCTACAAGAAGAACGGACGTTATCCCGCCACTCTGGACGACCTCGACAAAGGCCAGATTCGTTATCTGCGCAAGCGCTTCAAAGATCCGCTCACCAAAGACGGCAAATGGAAGCTGCTGAACTACGCCGACATTGCAACCTTGTTGAATACTGGCGGGCCGGGCACGCCGGCTGCTGCCCTGGGAGCGCAGGGAAGTTCCTTAACGCCTGGGGGCATGGTCGTTCCCGGCGGATCGAGTGCCAGCAGTTTCGGCTCCGCCTTTCAGCAACAACAGCAGTCCCAGCAACCGGGATCGCTCGGCGGATTCTCGGTGAACTCAGGGCAGGGCTACAATCCGCAAGGCAATCCGGGCAGCACGGTCGGGTTTCCCACTAACAGCGATCAGGGTAATAATTCCGAAGGCGTGTCCAGTAGCGATTCCGGGTCCAGTGGCCAATCGGGAAGCAATCAGGGCTTCGGCTTCGGCAATAACCAGCAGAGCGGTCCTGGCGGCAATCAGGCTGGAGGCCTTAATCAACCCGGAGGCCTCAGCCAGTCCGGTAATTCGCCCTTCGGACAAAACACGACTGGCGGCAACACGCAGTTTGGTGGTGGGGCCATTGTTGGTGTCGCCAGCCTGAGCAAAGAAAAGACTATTCGCATTTACAACAAGAAGAAAACCTACAACGAGTGGCAGTTTATCTACAACCCGATGATGGACCAGCGGAATGTGCTGCTGCGCGGGCCTTATCAGCCCACCACCATCGGCGGAGCACAGATTGGCACTCCCGCGGGCCAGATGAATGGCCAACAACAGAATGGCTTCGGTCAACAGCAAAACGGTTTTGGCCAGCAAGGTGGCTTCGGACAGCAGGGCGGCTTTGGCCAACAACAGAACACGCCGCAGCAGCTTCAGCCGCAGCAGCCTGGCAGCAACTTTCCGCCGGAACAAACGCAGCCGCAGTAAGGTTTGCGAAACCGCTGTATCCTCACTAAACTCGATTCGCGGTGGGATAATCCGTTGGTTAAGTCACCCTGAACTCCCATGAGACTTGTTACATTTCTGACTCAGTCCGCGGACCAGCGCATTGGCGCGCTTGCGCCTGATGGCCGCATTGTCGATTTAATGTCGCGTACAAGTTGCTCCTTCGCGACCGTAGAGGGCGATGCCGCGTGCCAGGATAATGCCGGCGTTGGCGTCCCGCCCGATATGCGACTGCTGTTCGCAGGCGGAGATCGCAGTCTTGACGCCGCTCGTGCCGCACTCGATTACGTCGCGGCGCAGAAGCCGGATGTCGGCATGGACAACGAGCCGATCTTCTACCAGCGCGCCGATGTCCACATCAAGGCCCCGATTATCCCCAAGAAGTTTTTTCACACCGCCGGCAACTTTCGTGAGCACCATCACGAAGCCGAGAAGGCTGGCTTCTCTCATCCCGTGCTGCCGTGGATTGTCTTCTTCCAGAACGTCGATGCCATCATCGGTCCCGACGAGCCGGTCATCTTCCCGCCTCACCTGACTCAGGAGCTGGATTACGAATTAGAGCTGGCCGTCGTCCTCAAGAAGGCCGGCAAGCATTTCACAGCGAAAGAAGCCGACCAGTACGTCGGCGGCTACGTCATCTTCAACGACATCACGGCGCGCGACATTCAGCGCGAAGAGATGAAATCCGGCGTCTTTAGCTTCTGCAAGGCCATCGACTCGTTCTGCCCGCTTGGTCCGCACATCGTTACCGCCGACGAGATCAAGAGATCCGCACAATCTTGCCATGGAACTGCGCGTGAATGGCGAGGTGCGCCAGCGCTCGCACAGCAGCAAGATGTCGGTCACGATTCCCGAGATTCTCGCCCATTATTCTCCGATGGGTTACAGCGCGGGCGACGTGGTGTCCACAGGTACCGTGTCGGGTGTCGCGGCCTTCAGCGCCGATCCCAAGGCATGGTTCCTCAAGCCCGGCGATGTTATGGAGTGCGAGATCGAGCAGATCGGCGTTCTTCGCAATCCCGTCATCTCGTGGGAGCAAGCCTATGGCGTAGAGTCGCCCGCGCTGGCCACCGAAAAGGAGGGAGCCGCGCGATGAGCGATCTTGCCGGCAAAGTCTGGACCAGCGAGCTAAATTCGCGGCCCGGCGTTCGCCCGGAGTTTGATCGCTCGCGAACCATTCGCTTTTACGACACGACGCTGCGCGACGGCGAGCAGACCGTCGGCGTCATTTTCAGTCCGCAGCAGAAGCTTGAAATCGCGAAAAGGCTCGACCAGCTTGGTGTGGGGCGCATTGAGGCCGGCTTCCCCAAAGTCTCTGCCGAAGATGGCGAAGCCATTTCGTTGATCCTGCGCGCCGGGCTGAAGCATTCCGAAGTATGGGGATTTGCCCGAGCCACGCGTGGCGATGTGGAGGAACTGCTGCGCTTGGGCCTGCGGGCATCAGTGATTGAGACGCCAATCAGCGAGATCAAGTTGAAGGCCTACGGCATCTCGCGCGAGGAAGCGATACGTCGCGCCACCGAGGCAATTTCTTTCGCGACTCAAAGCGGAATTCGCGTTGCGTTCTTCGGTGTCGACGGCTCGCGCGCTGACCTCGAATTCGTCCGCCACATTTACTCCGCTGCCATCGACGCTGGGGCGAAAGAAATCGTGCTGGTCGATACCATCGGGGTCTGCACGCCGGAGGCCGCGGAATTTCTGGTGCGCTGGGCGAAAGAGTGGGCGGGCGACGATTTGCCGATCCACTGGCACGGGCACAATGACTTCGGCTTGGGTACGGCGATTGCGATTGCCGCGGTTCGCGGCGGCGCGACGTGGATTCACGGCACTATCAACGGTATGGGCGAGCGCGCCGGCAACGCCGATATCGCCGAAGTGGCGCTGGCGTTGCAATGTCTCTACGACGTGCCGGTCGAGATGAAGCTGGAGCATATCCGCGAGATCTCGGAATTCGTGCGTAGGGCAGGGAAGTACGAACTGGAAGGCTGGAAGCCTCTGATCGGCGAGAATCTCTTCCTGCGCGAGAGCGGCGCAGTCGCCAGCCAGTTTCACATCCCCGAAGCTATCGAGCCTTACGCGGCCGAGTTAGTCGGAGCAAAACGCGGGATCGTTCTGGGCAAGAAGAGCGGTCTCGACAGCGTTCGTCTGAAGGCGGAAGAGCTAGGTCTGCATGTGCCAGAGTCGCATCGCGCGGCGGTACTGGAAAAAGTGAAGCGCAAGGCCATCGCCAATGGCGGTCTCGTCAGCGATCGACGAATTTCGCACGATGGTGCAGAGTGTGGCAGACGAATGATCGAGCGGGTGAAGAATCCGGCAACTTATTGCACAGTAGCCACTGACCACTAGCCACTAGCCACCGCTCTTTATCCTCTCCAGCACGGCCCCCGCAATCAACGGCAAGCCTACCGTGGCATCCAACAAAACTTCCGCGAAACGTCCACCTTCTTCCGGCGGAACAAACTTGCCCCACGACACAGCTTCGCTGTAGGTGCAGCCCGACAATCCGCCCCAGTTCACCGGCTCCGGACAGATGCGCACTCCATAGTGGAAGCGTTTGAGCGGCAGCTCTTCGCCGCCGCGCCGGTGCCGCAGTTCGATGTACGGTCCAAACTGCTGCGCCCAATTCCGCGGCACGCCGCCGCCGATGGTAAAGATCCCCAGTCGCTCCTGCTTCAGCAGTGTCTCCGCGTAATATTCCAGATCTTCAAAGGGGTCGTAATGCAGCGGTGAAAGGTTGTTCTTGCGCCGCGCGCGATTGTGCAGTGCTACATCCAGCCCGATTTCCGAATCGCTAAATGCCGGCACAAACACCGGCACATGTTTCTCGAACGCCGACTTCAGAATGCCGCGCTCTTTGACGTGCTCGCTCAGGTAGCGCCCAATCTCGCGGTTCAGTTTGTACGAGCACAACACCTCATTGTGGTCCCAGGCTTTCAGAATGCGGGCGACAATCGTCTCCACAAAGTCGAGGTTGGTCTCCGGTTCGAGCGTGTCGTACACGCGGTTATAACCAGCCTCGTAGAGCTCGAGATCGTCCATCTTCGGGTCATATTTGAAGTGCGAACGTCCGGCGGCTTCCACCAGCCCGTGCGCCATCAGCGCTCCCGTCGAGATGATGGCCTTGACCACGCCGCGGTCGATGAGCTCAGTGACGATGAGCCCCTGCTTCGCCACGGTCATGGCGCCGGCAAGCGTCATCACGATGAAGCACTCTTTGTCGCGAGCCATGGCCTCCAGAACATCGGCACCCTCGCCGACCTGCCGGCCGGTGAAAGCGGTGCGGCCCATCCCACGCACCAGATCGTCGACGCTGTGGATCTGCGACAGGTCCAGCGGCTCCAAAGGCACCAGCTTGTCGGAGATGGGATCGTGCAGTACGCGCTCGATGCCCTCGCCGTGACTCTTGTTATGCTCGTCGTTCAACGTTCACCTCGATAGGCTGTGAAAATGCGCCGAAATCGTGCCTGCGCAATCGTAAGATCAGGTGTTGAAGAATTGAAGCTACATGTTCCGTGACGGCCCCAGTCAATGAGCGCGCAACAATCGCGTGGCCGCTGTAATCATGCATTAACAATCGTTGGGGCAGCGTAATCCGCGGCGCGCGGGATGCTATGCTAGCAATGCATTTCACCGGAGCGCGCTTTTGATCGAACGAAACTTCCACATCGGGGTGGTGCAGATGTCGTGCACCCCCGAACCCGAGGAGAACCTGGAGCGCGCTATCGAACACGTTCGCACCGCCGCCGGCAAGGGCGCAGAGATCATCTGCCTGCCCGAACTTTTTCAGACGCAGTACTTCTGCCAGCGCGAAGATGTGGCTCTGTTCGATCTGGCCGAGCCCATCCCCGGCCCGGCAACCAAGCGTCTGGGCGATCTGGCTCGCGAGCTGAAGGTCACGATTATTGCTTCGCTGTTTGAGCGTCGCGCTCCCGGCATCTATCACAACACCGCCGCGGTTCTGGATACGGGCGGCAAAGTTGCGGGCATCTATCGCAAGATGCATATCCCGGATGACCCCCTCTATTACGAGAAGTTTTACTTCACGCCGGGCGATCTTGGATTCAAGACTTTCGCAACTGAGTTCGGAAAGTTCGGCACCCTGGTTTGCTGGGACCAGTGGTATCCCGAGGGCGCGCGGCTGACCGCGTTGCAGGGAGCGAATGTTTTGTTCTATCCCACCGCAATCGGCTGGCACCCCGACGAGAAGGCGCAATACGGCGAGGCGCAACACGACGCCTGGCGAACCATCCAGCGCGCCCACGCCATCGCCAACGGAGTTTATGTTGCCGTGCCGAATCGCGTCGGCTTCGAGACGGGCAACATTCGGGGCAAGCAGGCGCCGGGCAAAGGTCTGGAGTTCTGGGGCGGCTCGTTCATCGCCGATCCCTTTGGGCAGGTCATCGCCGAGGCTTCGCACGACAAAGAAGAAATTCTGGTGGCCGAAGTCGATCTTCGCCGCATGGAAGATGTGCGGCGCAACTGGCCGTTCTGGCGCGACCGTCGCATCGATGCTTACGCGCCCATTACCCAGCGGTTCATGGTCTAGCCCGTGCCGAAGACTCCCAAAAAACCGTTGCAGACCCCGACCGCGCTCGGCTATCGCATGCCCGCCGAATGGGAGCCGCATGAGGCAACCTGGATCGCGTGGCCGCACAACCGCTCGGACTGGCCGGGTAAATTCGAGACGATTCCGTGGATCTATGCGGAGATCGTTCGTCATCTGGCGTGCGTCGAGCGGGTGAACATCCTGGTGAACGACGAGGCGGCTGAGGCGAAAGCGCGGGAGATATTGGTGCGCTCGCATGTGCTACCCGCGAAAGCCTCCGCGCCAGGGAAATCCGCCGGCAACGTTCGGTTCTTTCGCATCCCCACCAATCGCGGCTGGACGCGCGACTACGGCCCAATCTTCGTCTGCCGAGACTCGCGCAAAGGCGGTCTTCCATCGGTCGCGGCGACCGTGTGGCGTTTCAATGCCTGGGCCAAGTACAGCGATTGGAAGCTCGACACCCAGGCCGGAGCGGAGATCGCAACTCGGCTGCGGATACCGGTGTGGCAGCCGGAGATGAGAGTAAATGGCGAGGTGCACCGCATTGTGTTGGAAGGCGGCAGCATCGAGGTCAATGGCCGCGGAACCCTGATCGCCACGGAAGAGTGTTTGCTGAGCGAGGTGCAGGAGCGCAATCCCGGCGTTTCGCGCGAACACCTGGAAGAGATCTTCGCCGACTACCTTGGTATCGAGAAAGTCATCTGGCTGGAGCGCGGTATTGTGGGCGACGACACCCATGGGCACGTCGACGACATCACGCGCTTCGTCGGCCCACGCACGGTGGTCACCGCGTACGAGCCCGATCCTGACGATCCCAACCACGAGCCCCTGAGCGAGAATTTTCGCTGGCTGAAGAAGAGCACGGACCAGTCAGGCAAATCGCTGAAGGTAGTCAAGTTGCCCATGCCCAAGCCGGTGTACTTTGAGGGACAGCGGCTGCCCGCCAGCTATGCCAATTTCTACGTTGCCAACAAGCTGGTGCTGGTGCCAGTGTTCGGCGATGCCAACGACCGCGTCGCACTGGATACTCTGGCTGAGTTGTTTCCTGAGCGTGAAGTGGTCGGCATCTACTGCCGCGATTTCATCTGGGGACTGGGCGCGCTGCACTGCATGACCCAGCAGCAACCGGCGGGATAGCGACTGCGCTCTTGTGAAGCGCAGACTGGAGCACTTCCGCGGCGCATGAGAACTCTGTCGCCGCTCCGCGGCTCAGGTTCGAGTTTTCGCTTCACCCGGCGCTTACGCGCCGGGCTAACTTCATTCCGCCGCTGCGCGGCTGGATTGCAGGCTGTTTCGATGCTTGGCATTCCACTTCACTCTGATAAGTCGAGTTCCCACGCGACACTCTAAAGGCGTGTTTCAGCTCTCGTCTTCTTGGCCGTCATTACCGTGAAGACGAAATACCCAACTGCTGCGACCCCGGCGTAGAGAAAGCCGTTGGCAAAGACGATGGTGCCGACGATCAGCGTCAGGGCGAGGTCGGAGTCGGGTACGGCGCCGGCTACGAGAGACAAGATGAACGGCGGGCAAACCAGGAGGGCGACCGCGCTCAAGACATGGTGAAGCCCGGAGGCGATAACCCCGAACCTCCAGGCGGAATATACCGCAACGGCAACGCCCATCCCCAGCACAAAGCTGATGGAGAGTACAGTCATCAAGTGCCGTTCTTTTGAGCCGGACCGTTGCGTCACGCCTGAGGGTTCTCCTGTTCCAGTGTAGTGCGCCAGCTTCCCGGCTGCACTGACCGGGCGTAAGCTCCGTGATATTCTGCCTCCGGAATTCTCTGAGGAGGGCATTATGAGCACCAGCGCTGCGCCAGCAGGCAACTCTTCTTCTCCTATCGTTCCTCACAACATGGTGACCACCGCTTTCACTCTCGACGGCTACCGGATCACCCGCAATCTCGGACTTGTGCGCGGCATCATCGTGCGCTCGCGCTCCATCGTGGGCACTATCGGCGCCAGCTTGCAGACACTCGTCGGCGGCAATATCACGCTGCTGACGAACCTGTGCGAGAAGACGCGCGAGCATGCTTTCGAGCTGATGTTGCAACACGCCGCCGAACTGGGCGCGAACGCCGTCATCGGCATGCGCTATGACGCGACCGAAGTGATGCAGGGAGTTACCGAGGTGCTGGCGTACGGCACGGCAGTGTATGTGGAAAGAAGCAATTAGCGGTTGGCACTTGGCGGTTAGCACTTCGCGGTTAGCACTTCGCGGTTAGCGCCAAAGGCTAATCGCTAAATGCTAATTACTGCTTTTGGTGAGCCCGGCAGGAATCGAACCTGCGACCCACGCATTAAAAGTGCGTTGCTCTACCAACTGAGCTACGGGCCCACGTGAATTTAATCTACCACAGGAGCCGCGCCCATATTGTGCGTATCGAGCGATAACCTGCCACAGCGAATTCGTGGCTCATCTCCCGCCGAACGGCGCATATCCGCATTCGCCGATCGATATTCCACTCGCTATACTCTAGAGCTGTGATCCCGACCACCACCGGCCCTGCAACAGGAGAGAGATTACTCTCTCGAGCGGCGTGTTTTCCTGATTCTCGCCTGCCTGGCGCTGATCTACGCTTTTCTGGCCGGACTGCGAACCGTCGCTGATCTTTGACACCGGCTGGCAGATGGCGACCGGGCGCTGGGTGGTCCAGCATCATCACGTTCCTTCCGCCGATGTCTTGTCGTATACGGCGCGAGGGGAGCACTGGCTTTATCCGGTGGGCGCGGGGGTGGTGTTTTACCTCGCTTTCCTGATCGGCGGATATGCACTGCTGTCATGGATGAGCGCCGCAGCCTGTGCCGGGACGGTCGCCTTGCTGCTGCGGCGAGGCTCCTCCGCGAGTGCTGCCATCGCCATCCTTGCAGTGCCACTCATCGCCGAGCGTACACCGCCGCGCGCCGACATGTTTACCGTGGTACTGTTCGCGGCGTTTCTCTCTGTGCTGTGGGAGAACTACCAGACGGGCCGCGCGCGCTCTCTGGCTGCTGCCGCTATTGATGGTGCTGTGGGTCAACGTTCACTTCGGCTTCGCGGCCGGGCTTGGATTGATCGTCGCCTATATCGGACACGGAAGCATTGGAGTTTGTCTTCGGGGCCGAGCGGCGACGAGCTGCCATCGAAAGACTGCGGCGTGCCTGGCCGTGGTTTGCGGGAACGGCTGCGGCGACGTTGGTGAATCCCTGGGGCTGGGGGATTTATCGCGCACTGCTCTTGCAGCAACGAGCCAGCTCGGAACAGCAGACATGGATTGCAGAATGGCGAGGGGTTCGCCTGAACTGGCACACCGCCAGCGCAGCTTTCCAGATCGGAGGTTTACGAAGCGCCCTGTTTTCACTGTTGGCCATCGCAATCGTGGCCGGTGTAATTGCTCTCCTGCGAGGCCAACTGGGAGCGGCCATCCTGCTTTTCGCAGCAGCTTATGCTCCGGTGCGTCACATCCGCATGGGAGCGGTTTTCGCCTGCGTAGTGGTCGTGATCGGAGGAGAAAATCTTTCTGTCGGGATAGCTCATGTCAGCGCTTGGATACGACTCCCGCGATTGCGCGCGGCGCTGGCCGGGGTTGCGGTCGTGTTGCTGGCGATGCTTACCTACGCGCGCTCCGCGGATCTGGTCACAGACCGTCATTATTTTGGCGCAGCTACGGACCTGGCGACTTTCGGCACGGGATTGAGCTGGTGGTTTCCGCAACGCGCAGCCGAGTTCATCGAACGCGAAAATCTTCCGGGAGAGATCTTCAACACTTACGACGAGGGCGGCTATGTCAGCTGGAGCCTCGGTCCTCAGCGCCTGGATTACATCGACGGTCGGGACACGCTTTTCGGCCTGCAACGAGTGGAACGGCACCGGCTGTTGCTGGAGAGTCCGCCGGATTCGGCTGTCTGGGATGAGGAGATCAAGCCGCTACAACATCAACACGATTCTTTTCTCGCGCGGCGATGGCATCGAACATGGTCAACTGAAGGACTTTTTGCGCCAGCAGCACGTGGCGGCCGGTTTACTTGGATGAGGTGTCCGCGGTGTTCGTTCGCCGCACGCCGCAGACGGAGGCGCTGATCCAGCGCTTTCCGGTGGACTGCGCAACCGCGCCGTTGCCTGCGGAAACGGTATTTAGCAGCCGCGCCGAGGAATTTGCCGCGTGGGTCAATGCTGCCGGCGTTCTGACCGTGCTGGGCCGCAATCTGGACGCACTGGAGGCCAGCGACAAAGCGCTCGCAATTTTTCCCGGCAGCACCGCTGCGCACCTGGCGCGAGCCGGCGCGCTCACGGGAATGAATCGCTGGAGTCGAAGCTGAAAAAGAATTGATGACTGCGATTGCGCTAAGTCCCAGCGAGTATACGTGGTCGGATTTGGCTAAATTTTACCGCAGAGAAGGCCGCGCCAGCGATGCGATTGCGGCCATGAGAAAGGCAGTCGAGCTCCAAGCCGATCCGCAGGCGACGCTGGTTCAATTGGGCTATTATGCGCTCGAACAGCGGTCATCCGGACGACGCTTTGCAGGCCTTCGACGAAGCTTGGCGCAGACGCTTCCGCGAGTGAAAAGAAGTCGACCGGCAAAGGCTCGTTCGCATACAGCGTGGCGACTGGCAAGGCAGAAGCCTGGAGCAAGATCGGCGATGCCAAGCAGGCTGCTTTCTATCAGGAGCAGGCGGTGCAGCTTGCTCCCGATGCGCGCCAGGCGTGGCTCAACCTTGCCGAGATTTATCAATCGCAAGGGCGCTCGGCCGATGCCGAGCGCGCCAAGGCCCGCGCTGCCAGCCTGGCCGAAGATCAGAGCCGCTAGAGCGATTCCGCAATCGACGTTAGCCGGCTTTGAAAGGGCACGCTTTCAGACATGCCGTTAGGAACGAAGTGAAAAAGCGGCTTCAGCCGCTGAGGGAGCGACCCTCAGGGCCTGACGGCCAATCCAGTCACGAGGCCCTGACGGCACGGCTGAAGCCGTGCCCCTTCAAACCCGACACAGCACCTTTGAGAGGCCTTAGTGTTGCCGATCCGCACACCTGCGACGGAAATTGCCGCCGATGCGGTTGCGCAAGCATCTCATGATGTTATGGCCAAGAACGAGAAATCCCGTCCGCGGGTGGTCATCGTCGGAGGCGGATTTGGTGGTCTGAAGGCTGCTCGAATCGCTGGCCCGGCTGCCGGTCCAGATCACGCTGGTCGATCGCAGCAATCATCACACCTTCCAGCCGCTGCTCTATCAGGTGGCGACGGCCGGGATTTCGCCGGCGGAGATTGCCGCGCCCATTCGCGAGATCCTGCGCAAGCATGAAAACGTGGAGGTGCTGCTGGGCGAGGTGCAGGGCTTCGATCTTCAACGCCGCACCGTCCAGCTTCACGGCTTCGAGCTGAGTTATGACTATCTCATCGTTGCTGCCGGCGCTACGCATGCCTACTTTGGGCACGATGAATGGGAGCCGTTCGCGCCGGGCCTGAAGACCATTGAAGATGCGCTGGAGATGCGCCGCCGCATTCTGCTGGCCTACGAGCTTGCGGAGCGCGAGGCTGCGCTCACCGGAACTCACCGGCCGCTTAACTTCATCGTGGTCGGGCGCGGGGCCAACAGGCGTGGAACTGGCGGGTACGCTGGCGGAGATCGCGCGCAAGTCGCTGGCGGAGAACTTCCGCAACATCGATCCCACCAAGACGCGCGTCCTGTTGCTGGAGGCCGGGCCGTCGATCCTGAGCGCCTATCCTGAAGACCTGCGCCGCAGCGCGGTGAAGCAGCTGGAGCATCTGGGGGTTGAGGTTCGGACGAACTCGGCGGTAAGCGATGTGCGTGCGGGACAGGTCGCGTCGGCGAACGAAGTGGTGCCTGCCGAGGTGGTGTTGTGGGCCGCGGGAGTTTCGGCTTCGCCGCTAGGCCGCGCATTAGGAGTGCCGGTCGATCGTGCTGGCCGGGTCTTAGTCGAGCCCGATCTCAGCATTCCCGGACATCGCGAGGTGTTCGTCATTGGCGACCTGGCGAGCATGAAGGACAAGCATGGCAAGCTGCTGCCCGGAGTTGCGCCCGTAGCCATGCAGCAAGGCAAGTTCGTGGCCCAGCAAATCGCGGCCGACCTGGCTGGAAAGCCTCGCGAGGCGTTTCATTATCTCGATAAGGGATCGCTGGCGACCATCGGACGCGCTGCCGCCATCGCGCAGTTTGGCAAGGTGCACGTCTCGGGATTCCTCGCGTGGCTGGCGTGGTTGTTTATCCACATCATCTTCCTGATCGGATTCCGCAATCGCATCCTGGTGATGATTCAGTGGGCCTGGAGCTATCTCACATACGAGCGGGGAGCGCGATTGATTACCGGCGAATCGCGCATAGTGCCGGTGTCTTCGATGGAGTACGCCGAGGAGGCGAGAACGTCACGGGACGCGCTGAATGAGGATGTGCGAGAATTGCCCGCAGTGGGCAAACGTCGCGCGTGAGGACAACTCGCTGGTTCCGCGATCCCCTCTTCCTGCTGTGCCTGGCGGCGGGACTCATTGCCTTCGTCGTGCAATCGGGCGAGCTGGGTACCGCCGACACTCAACACCGGTTGCAATCCGCGCATGCGTTCTGGACCGCGGAACCGCCAGTGTTTCCGCAGGAGTATCCCGAATTTGGCGTGCATGGCCGCAACGGCAAGCTAGCAAAGCTGGTATGGCATTGGACAGTCGTTGCTCCTGCTGCCGGCGGACATGGTTGGAACCTATATCGAGCGGCTTCCGGTCTTTGCTAATTACAACGGCACCGATCCCAGCGTAAAGAACATATTCGTCAGCTATACCATCAACATTCTGGTCACTGTGTTGACCGCGTTGATATGCTTTCGCTTTCTGCGGCAATTGAACTTCGGCGTTGAGGATTCCGTCGCCGGCGTGTTAGCTCTACTGCTGTTGACCACGCATCTCCATTACACGCAGAACATGATGGAGAACAATTACATCTTTCTGCTGACGCTGACCGGGCTGTCCTATCAATACGAGTGGCTGCGCAGCGGCAATCGGCGCGCTTGCTGCTTGGCTCGGGCGCCTTCGGGCTTAATCTGCTTACGCGTCTGACGACTGGCATGGACCTGCTGGCGGGCGGGGTTTTCGTGTTGCTCGTGCTGTGGTTCGAAGGCGTCCGCGGCAGCGAGCTATGGAAACGCTGCCGAAGCTATATTGCGGTTGCGTTACCTGTTTACGCGCTTTTCGGCCTGCTCGACCGCCTCTACCAGTACTATCGCTTCGGGTCGTTCTTCAATACCTATGTGAGCGTGGTTGCCCACGAAGCCAGAATGCGAGACCCAGGTCTCTCTGCTAAATATCCGTGGGAGACGCCGTTCCACACCGGCTTCTTCGGGGCGATGTTCTCGCCGGAGAAGTCGATCTTTCTTTTCGATCCGCTGCTGGTGCTGATGATTCTCCTCGCCGTCGTAGCGTGGAAACAGTTCAGTCCAGCCGTCAAGGCGTATGTAATCAGCGGCCTTCTGCTGTTACTGGCCTATATCAGCTTCTATGCGCGCTACACCGTGTGGAGCGGCGATTTCGCCTGGGGCGACCGCTACGTTTCCACTAGCGCCGAACTGGCAGCCCTGCTGGCTGTTCCGCTGCTGCTGCGTTATCGCAGCGCCGTGGGAAACGTGGTCTGGAGCGCAGGAATCGCACTCTGCATTATCAGTGCTGTGATCCAGGTTGCGTCGCTTGCCTTCTGGCTGCCGCTCGAGATCTATCAGATGGAGACCCTTGGCCATCCGACCTTTGTGATCGCCCTGCGCCTGACCAACATCGTCGCGTTTGCGCTGGGCAAGGTCAAAGCCTGGGGTCTGGACACGCACGCCATGCACTGGGACCCCTGGGATTACGTGCACATCACGACGTGGAATTTTCTTCCATTCTTGCTGAGGCGAGTGGGCGTGGCGCCGCGCTGGGTTGTGCGTGTTGCCCTTGTGGTGTGGAGCATAGCGCTCGCCGCTTTGGCGGCCGTCATGTGGCAGCTCCGCAAGGCTCTTGCGCAACTGGATGAGTCCTGAGCCATATCCGCGAAACCTTTTTGCCGGACAACAAGAAAGGCGCGCCATTGCTGACGCGCCTGAATTACGACAGAGTTAAGTTTCTATCCGACGCTGGCAACTGCACTGGCCAGACGGGCGGCCTCGGGAGTCGCGCTGTCCTGAGCATCCACCACCGCAATCGTCGTGATGTTGACGACGTCCTCTACTTCAGCGCCGCGTTGTAGCAGATGGACCGGCTTTGCCATGCCAGCCAGGATCGGACCCACGGTCTCTGCTCCTCCGATGGAGCCAAGCAGCTTGCAAGCGATGTTGCAGGACTGTAGGTCAGGGAAGATCAGCACATTGGCTCCGCCCTTCAGGGTGGAGAATGGGAAGGCGGCTTCCAGTTTCTTACCGTTGACGGCGATATTGCCTTGCAGTTCGCCATCAATGATCAAGGTGGGGTCGGCATAGCGCACCAGCTCGACCGCGCGCCGTACTTTGTCGCACAGCGGGATGCTTAGTGCTGCCAAAGCTGGAGAACGACAGCATGGCCACGCGCGGCTCGATCTCAAAGCGCCGCGCTTCCTGGGCGGCACAAAGAGCGATTTCCGCCAGGTCTTCCGCCGTCGGTTCAATGTTGACCGTAGCGTCAGCCAGGAAGTACAGGTCGCCGGTGCGAGTGATGATGATGTACATGCCGGAGACCTTGTGAATGCCCTCGCGCGCTCCGATCACCTGCAACGCCGGACGAATGGTATCGGGATAGTTTTGCGTGACCCCGGATACCAGGGCGTCCGCATCGCCCATACGGACCATCATGGAGCCGAAGATGTTGCGGTCGTTCATCAGCTCGTCGGCTGCGCCCAGAGTGACGCCACGCCGCTGCCGTAGCCGGAACAGCTCGTTGACGTATTGCTGACGGCGGGGTGCGGTCTCGGGCTCGATAATGCTGACGCCGGTAAGGTCAATTCCCAGGTCAGCCGCCGCGCGCTGGATTTCGCTGGTGCGGCCCAGCAAAATGGGAACCGCAATTTTTTCTTCGATCAGCACATGGCAGGCGCGCAGGATCTTTTGGTGATTGCCCTCAGGGAAGACCACGCGCTTGGGATTGGCTTGCGCCTTGTGGATCATCACCCGCATCAGCTCATGCGCTTTGCCCAGCCGCTTCTCCAATTGCTCGCGATAGTCCTCCAGATTGACCGGGCTCTGCGCGACGCCGGTTTCCATAGCGGCCTTGGCCACAGCCGAGGCCTCCCACACCAGCACGCGCGGATCGAAGGGCGTGGGGATGATGTAGTCGCGCCCGTATTGCAGCCTGCTCCACACCATAGGCGCGGCAGACCGAGTCGGGAACGTCTTCCTTGGCCAGGGCCGCCAGCGCATACGTGGCCGCCAGCTTCATCTCTTCGTTGATAGCCGGTGGCGTGTACGTCGAGCGCGCCGCGGAAGAGAGACGGGAAGCCGAGCACGTTGTTGATCTGGTTGGGATAGTCGGAGCGGCCCGTCGCCATGATGAAGTCCTCGCGAACGGCGCGGGCTTCTTCATAAGTGATCTCGGGGTCAGGATTCGCCATCGCGAAGACCAACGGGTCTGGCGCCATGGAGGCGATCATCTCCGGCGTGAATGCGCCTTTGACGGAGAGGCCGAGCAGGAGATCGGCGCCCTTGGCCGCGTCGGCCAGCGTGCGCATCTTGGTCTCCTTGGCAAACCGCTCCTTATAGGGATTCATGCCTTCTTTGCGGCCCTTGTAGACGACGCCTTTGGTGTCGACCAGGGTGATGTTCTCGCGCTTCACGCCCATGCAGATGTAGTGCTCGGCAGTGGCGATGCCGGAAGCGCCGGCGCCGTTGACCACGACCTTGATCTGGTCGAGGCGCTTGCCGCTGAGCTCGACGGCATTCAGCAAGGCCGCGCCGGTGATGATCGCCGTGCCGTGCTGGTCGTCGTGGAAGACCGGGATCTTCATGGTCTTCTTTAAGGTTTCTTCAATGTAAAAGCACTCCGGGGCCTTGATGTCTTCCAGGTTGATGCCGCCGAAGGTGGGCTCCAGCAACTGGCAGGCTTTGATGATCTCGTCGGGATCCTTGGTGTTCAGCTCGATATCGAAAACATCGATGCCGGCAAATCTTTTGAACAGGACACCTTTGCCTTCCATGACGGGCTTGCCGGCTTGCGCGCCGATGTCGCCGAGTCCGAGCACGGCGGTGCCGTTGGTTACCACCGCGACCAGGTTGCCCTTGTTGGTGTACTTGAATGCGTCCTGCGGGTTCTTCTCGATCTCAAGGCAGGGAACAGCTACACCCGGGGTGTAGGCGAGACTGAGATCGCGTTGGGTACGGCAAGGCTTGGTGGGAGTAACTTCCGTTTTTCCGGGGCGCGGCTTACTGTGATAGTCAAGAGCATCCTGCTTAGAAATGGCCATGATTCCTCCTCATGATTAGGGTCGCGTGCGAGCATTATCGCCAGGGCACAGTTAAGGCCGCAGCAGCTTATTGGCAACGCTTAGAGTAAGAAAGTTGGGCAAGAATTGTGCCTTCTCTTGCGAACCCACGCGAACTTCCTGGGAGCCGGAACCGGCTCCCTATAGTGAGCATGGCCCTTGCCGGGGCGGCATTGAAGTGCGGAGGTCACTGGAGCCTGTGAGGGAACTCACAAACCGGCCTGGCGGGTCTTCCCGGCTTGGCAAATCCGAGGTGGTGGCGAAATCAGGCTGGACCCGGCATCACTTCCCTCCGACCAGCTTGCCGATAACCACTCCAGCGCCGAAACCCGCCGTGAAGATACCCGCCAGCCAGCCCAGGATGGTGGGCAAGCTCTTGTTTTTCAGCAATGTCAGGGTTTTGCCGATGGATAGCGATTGGATATAGGATTCCACGTCAATCTCGGTCGGCTTTCCGGCGTGCGCCTCTCCGGCTTCGCCACTTGCTGCGGCAATGTCGGAAAGCCGCTGAATCAGAGTCAGCAGGGAAGTCAGTTTCGGGATGTGCAGGTACGTACCGGTTTGTTCGGTCATGAAGCGGATGGTGCACTGAGACAGGAAAGCGCCGTCGAGTCCGGCATTGTCTCCCACTCCGATGGTGATGTCGTATTCGTTCTCTTCCTTTTTCTTGCTGACGAAATCGGCCTTGTCCTGATCGGCAATGGCCACACAGGATTCGATCAGCCCTGTCCGCTGATTGAATTTGTAAACCGACCGGCAGAAGTTTTTGGCGTCGATCTTGTACCGGGCCGCGAGCGCATCGATGTAGTAGTTGGGACCGCTGGAAACCAGGTATACGTCTGCCTTAAAACCGGGCTGCATCTGCTGTTCCAGCAGTTCTTTGGCATCCGGTTTCAACTTAATGTCGTCGTAATGCCCGTTGGCCTCCACCTGGGTAAAGTTTTGCCCAGCAAACAGCTCAATGAGCTTGTCGCCGAAGTTTTCTGAGGTGATGGCCTTCACCTGATATTGCTTCTCCAAGGCGGAGTATGCGTCCTGGCATTTCAGCGCCTTGGCATATTCTTCCTGAATAAAACCCTCAGTGAGGGTTTTATCTACGTCGAGAAAAAGACCGATGCGCATAACCTTCCTCAAAAGCCAAGCGGGTGGAGTAATTGTCTCCGGAGAATGGCGTAACTCTACACCAATTTATTTTGCAGGGATATTGAAAAAGCAGGCTCAATCAGGAGAGTGGCGGGTGCGGTCGTAACGGCGTTGAGGCGCCGCAGCATTCTCACGATGCCGGCCGCTGCTTCCGGCTCCGGTTCAGGCCCGGCGAGGTCTAAACTCCGGAGCCGGCGGCGGCTTCCGAGGAACGATTGAAACTTCAAACTCGAAAGTTGAAACTAATCTCTAACCCTCAGCCCCCAATCCCCAGCCCTTGCATTTCTCGCACTCGCGGAAGGTCATGTTCCTTGCCTTGCATTTTGTTTTACGTTTCCAGTCGAAGAAAAGTTCGACATAGGATTTGGTGATGTAGTCCGGGGAGGCAACCCCCAAGGCGCGCGCGGTGCGATCAATCCAGCGCGACTTGCCTTCAATCTCGGCGATGTTGCCGATGGGAGTGCGGTCGACAACGACATTGCCTTGGCCATCGCTCCACTCCGAACGGAATTTCTCATAGACGAAACAGGGCGAGAAACCCAGCGCGCGCAGCAGGGCATCCATGGTTTTGCCGTCCGCCACGGCGGTTTCCAATTCACCGCGCGACTTGTGGCGGCCAGGCTTGCCCTTCGCTTTATGGGTGAGCTTCCAGGTATCGCCGTATTTGCGGAGGCGCAGCAGCTCGCCCTTGCGGCGCAGCTTCTGGCCCGGCAGATCATAAAGTGTGTTGACCTCGTGAGTGGAAGCAGTCTCGCAGCGGAAGCCGCGTTCGCGAAGGTTGGTCTCCAGCGCCTTCAGATCAGGGACGAGGAATTTTATTTCGATTTCCTGGGGGGTGGGCATTTGTGAAGTCTAAATCACGCGCGGGGTCGCTCTTCGCTATTCGCCTTTCGCTTTTCGCCAGAGCGGTGAGGAAGCTGCTCGAAGGTTGCGGTGAAAGCGCAGGTGCAACCGTTCTGCTCAGAGACGATAGCGAACAGCGAAAGGCAAAGAGCGAAAAGCGGCTCTTCCTAGTTTTCGCGCTCCACCACGAACTCCGGTACCCAGAGCAGGACACGCTTGATCTCAGAGTCAGGGAAGGTACAGATGGCTTCACGTGCTTTGTTGGAGAACTCGACGGCGCGAGCGTAGGCAGCGTCGATGGAACCATGACGGTTCAGGATGGCGATGATATCGGCGGGCGTGATGCCGTTAAAGCCGCCGTTGCTGAGGACCAATTCGATGGTGCGGCGCTGTTCCGCAGTGCAATGCTCCAGCGCGTGCAGCACTGCCATGGTGGCTTTGCCCTCGCGCAGATCGCTGGCCACTGGTTTGCCAAGGACCTCTTCCGACGCGGTAAGGTCGAGCACGTCATCGACAATCTGAAATGCCATGCCAAGGTTGCGGCCGTAGTCGGCCAGGCGATGCAGGTCGGCATCGTTCGCCCCCGCAAGAATGCCACCCAGCTTCATGCAAACCGAGAACAGGCATGCGGTCTTGCGATAGATGAGTTCGAAATGCTCGTCCAGCGAGATGGCCTTGCCCAGCCGTTCGATCTGCAACAGTTCGCCTTCCACCATGGCTTGTGTCAAGTCGATGAGCGCGTCCAGGATGGCGAAATTGCGCTCCTGCACCGCGATCTTGAAGGCCTGCATGTAGAGCCAGTCGCCGGCCAGCACGCATTTTGCATTGCCCCACTGGGTGTTGGCGGCGGGACGGCCGCGGCGGGTCTGGGCTTCGTCGATGATGTCGTCGTGGACCAGGGTTGCAGTGTGAATGATCTCGACCACCGCGCCCAGCTTAATGGCGCCCTGGCCGCTGTAGTTCATCAGCTTGGCGGAGAGCAGCAACAGAGCGGGACGCAGCCGTTTGCCGCCGCCGGCACGTAGATATTCGCCGATCTCGGTGATAGCACGCACGCCAGAGACTGTGTCGCGCCCAAACTCGCGCTCGATGGCAGCGAGGTCGTCGTGCAGCAGGTCGAAAACTTCTTTGGCGTTGCGGATTACAGTCTTCAAACGTTGTTGCCTTTAGTTAATGCTCGCGTACTTTGCTGTTTTGAAACTCGTTTTCACCACGGAAGCACGGAAAACACGGAATTTCCTATCCGATTTGAATCTTTTCCGTGATCTCCGTGCTTCCGTGGTGAATTGATGTCCCTTATCTAATTGCTACGGTAGTTCGTGAACTGCATATCGATGCCGAAATCCTGTTGCTTGAGCAGCGCAATGATTTCCTGAAGTGTATCGCGGTCCTTGCCGCTGACGCGAACCAAATCGCCTTGGATGGCGGCTTGCACCTTCTTCTTGGAGTTCTTGATGAGCTTGACGATCTCGCGCGACTTCTCGATGGGAATGCCTTGCTGCATGGTGATGCGCTGGCGGACGGTGGAACCGGCGGCCGCCTCGATGGCGCCGTAAGTCAGCGCCTTGAGCGGGACGCTGCGCTTTACCAGCTTGCTTTGCAGCACATCGTTGACGGCCTTTAGCTTGAACTCGTCGGCCGAGGTGAGCACCAGCGCTTCCTTGTCGTCCATCTGGATGTCGGACTTCGAGTCCTTCAGGTCGTAACGGGTGTGGACTTCCTTCAGCGCCTGTTGGATGGCGTTGGAGACCTCCTGGAGGTCGACCTTGCTGACGATGTCGAATGATTCAGCCATAAGCATTAAGTGTAACAAGAGCGGCGGCGCAGCCAGCAATTTCAGGCGCGACAGCACACTATCGGGCGGGAAAGCGTAGCACCTTATTCCCGCCTCGTGAGGCCGAAAAAGCTGTCGAAGTTCTGCGTAGTCTGGCGGCCAATGGCTTCGCGCGACAATCCGCGAAGCTCGCCTATCTGGCGTGCGACCTCGACCACGAAGGCCGGCTCGTTGCGCTTGCCGCGATGTGGCACGGGAGCGAGATACGGCGAGTCGGTCTCGATGAAGAAGCGGTCGAGCGGGGCCATGGCTGCGGCGTCCCGAATGTTCTGGGCCTTGGGATAAGTTATATTGCCGGCAAAGGAGAGCATGAAGCCGAGATCGAGCGCCGCTTGCGCGTGATCGACGGTTCCGGTAAAGCAGTGCAGGACGCCGGCAAGGCCGCTGCTGGCCCAATGCTCGCGAATCAGGCGCAAGACGTCGTCCCAGGCATTCTCACTGTTATCGGACGGGCGGCAGTGAATGATGATGGGCAGCTTCGCGGCGCGCGCCATCTCCATCTGCTGAAGGAAGACGCGCTGCTGTACGTCGCGCGGCGAGTGATCGTAGAAGTAGTCGAGACCGATCTCGCCCCAGGCAATCACCTTGGGATCGCGGGCCAGGCGCTCGAGTTCGTCGAAGTCAGACTGTTGCGCCAGCGCAGCTTCGTGCGGGTGAATGCCGACGGTCGCGTAGACGCCGTGATTTTCATGAGCGAGTTTGATGGCGCAGTCGAGCGTGCCGGTGCCGGGGCCATCGCCATTGCCGATGGCGAGCATTGTGCTTACGCCAGCGGTCATGGCGCGAGCGAAGACGTCGGCGCGGTCGGCGTCAAAGCGTTTGTTCTCGATATGGCAGTGCGAGTCGGTGAACATGAGTCAGGGACTAGGGATCAGGGGCTTGGGGCTAGTGAAATCGGCATGGCCTACACCGTCTCCAATTCTTCTTCGAGCAACTGCTTGTTGTACAAATCGGTGTAATAGCCGTTGCGCTCGATCAGTTCGTCATGCGTGCCCAACTCGACAATCTCACCATCATGCAACACGGCGATGCGATCGGCGTTGCGCACGGTGGAGACGCGATGCGAGATGAAGATGGTGGTGCGCCCCTGCATGATCTCGCGCAGGTGATTCAAGATGCGGTCTTCAGTCTGGGTGTCGACACTGGCCAGGGCGTCGTCGAGGACCAGGATTCGCGGATTGCGAATCAGCGCGCGAGCGATGGCGGTGCGCTGTTTCTGGCCGCCCGAGAGGGTTAATCCCCGTTCTCCCACCAGCGTACGGTAACCGTCGGGAAAGCCTTCGATTTCGGCGGCGATATTGGCGGCCTGGGCGGCGCGGCGCACGTCTTCGTCCGTGGCCTCTTGGGCGCCGAAGGCGATGTTGTCGCGAATGGTGTCGCTGAACAAGAACGTTTCCTGGGGAACGAAGCCGATGTTGCGCCGCAAGACTGCGAGCGGGAACTCGCGAATGGGGCGGCCATCGATCAGCACCATATCCGGATCAGCGTCATAGATGCGCGGAATCAGCGAAACCAACGTGGACTTGCCCGAGCCGGTCGGGCCGACGATGGCCAAACTGCTGCCCGCCGGCACGTGCAGGTTGATCCGCTTCAGCACTTCCTCGTCGCCATGCGCTCGGCCAGTGCCGCGCTCAGCCGCCAGCAGAGTATTTCCATAGCGGAAGCTGAGGTTGCGGAATTCGATGGCACCGCGGATTTGTGGGCCTTCTGCGGAATATAGGGGTCCTTCGCCTCCGGTGCGCAAACCCGGCGCGCCTGCGCTCAGGATGACACTCGCTGCGTCGGTGATCTCCGGCTGCTCCGACATGATGTTGTGAATGCGGCCCATGGAGGCGGTGCCGCGCTGAAAGATGTTGATGACCCAGCCCAGAGCGATGATGGGCCAGGTGAGCTGCATCATGTAGGTGTTGAAGGCCACGAAGCTGCCCACGGTGATGCGATGCATCAGGACTTCGCGTCCGCCCACGAAAAGTACGATGACGACAGCCACGCCGAGCAGCGTCTCCAGCGTCGGCCACAACATGCCCATCAGGCGTACCAGCTTCAGGCTGCGGGCAATGTACTCGGTATTGTCGCGCTCGAAGTTCTCGATCTCAGCTTCTTCCTGCACGTAGGCGCGAATCAGGCGGGCACCGGCAAAGTTCTCCTGGGCGCGGGCCGAGATGTCGGAGAACATGGCCTGGATGCGCTCGAAGCGTTCGTGAATCCTGCGCCCGAAGTACTGCACCACGATGCTGAAGATGGGCAACGGGGCAAACGCAAAAATGGTGAGCCTGGGGCTGATGGAGAACATGAAGACCAGTGCGCCCGCCGTGAATACGACGGTGTTAGCGGTGTACATGATTCCCGGGCCCAGCAACATGCGCACGGCGTTGAGGTCGTTGGTGGCGCGGGCCATGATATCGCCGGTGCGGGTGCGCTGATAGAAGCTGTAAGAAAGGCGCTCGAGATGGGTAAAGAGATCGTTGCGCAGATCGAATTCGACTTCGCGCGAAACTCCGATCATGATCCAGCGCGTGAGAAATTGGAAGATGGCTTTGACGCCGGCGATGGCCAGCAGTATGAGGGAGTAGGTCAGCAGTTTGTGCCGGTTGACGCCCTGGTTGAGATCGTCGATAGCACGGCGAATGACCAACGGGAAGAGAATCCAGATCCCGTTGTTAAACAGCACGCATACCCCGCCAATGACGTAGGTGGTGCGGTACTTTCGAAGATAAGGAGCCAGCGGGCGTAGGTTCTTGAACATCAGTTGTCAGCTGTCAGCTCTTAGCCGTCAGCTAAACGGCGAGTGACCATCCATCTCAATTGTAATGATCTAGATGGCGCGGCGGTCAATTCGGATTCCGGTGAGGAGTGCGGTAGGGCAGCCTCCCAAATCGGGAATGGGTGGTTACTTTCGTTCGGAAAAATTGTTTCCCAAGATAAGCGGCGAGGAAAAGTCCGATAGGCTTGAAGGTTGGGCGCAAGCGCTCAGACGCCGTCAGCGATCGAGACGGCGAAAGATGTTCTTTGACAACTCGCGATGACGGCGAAAACTCGCGCGGCTTTTTGCCGGCGCATGCTGCGGTTCGTCAGTGCGGGGTTCGACTGGGGTTAAGTCGTTGGGATGGAGCAGCTTGCGGCCTCATTCTTTGTTTACAATACTTTGGCGGGGACGGTGTAAGGTATTAAAATAAAACAACTTAAGCCCGTAGTTAAGTCCAGTGTTTTGAATACTTTGACATAACTCTCGTTGAATCAATACTTTAAAACATGGGGGGTGCTCAGTTGCGATAGGACTTCGCGATGGATGAGAAGGAGCTTTGCGGTTTAGGTAAACCGCCGTCCGAAATCGCTGGTGGTGGATTCCCATGCCATTGAGAAGCCGGAGCCGAGTGCCGTCCCTACGGGACTCAGTTCCTTTATTGCGCCACCCAGCACTTCGCTTGGCTACGTGCTGGCTAAGCTGAGTCGTCCCGCACGGCGGGACGGGAGCGGAGTTGCCGCCGGCAGCGCGGCAGCGCCTGATATTTCAGGCAGCGTCTGCCGACGGAAGGGTCGCCACGCCTGAACAGTTCCGGCGCGGCTGTGCCAGCTTGTGTCGCGCCTAAGGCGCTGGGTTCTTCGGTAATCCTGATAGGTGAAAGCCGGATCCGAAAGCTGACGGTTGACGGCTGCCAGCTAGGTGGGCACTCGCAGCAGCAGGTATCCGCCCGCTGCGGCGAAGATGAAATCGGGGGCCCAGGCGGCCAACATGGCGGGAAGCTGGTTGGCATTGCCCATGGCTTCGAACAGTCCCGCGGTCACCCAATAGACCAGGGCGATGCCCAAGGCCACGGCCACACCTACCAGGGCGCCGCCGCGACGGCCGGAGGCGGAGAAGGGAATCGCCAGGATTGCCATGACCAGCGTGATCAGGGGGAAGGCAATCTTTTTTTGCAACTGCACTTTCAGGCGCACGGTGTCGAAGCCGCTCTGTTGGAGGTCGTCAATATAGCGGCGCAGCTCGTCGTAACTCATCTCCGATGACTGCTTCACCTCTTTCTTGAAGTAGCCGGGATTCTCGTGCAGCTCGTTGAAGGTGGACACGTCGAAGGTGCGGTAATCCTGGATTGAGGCGCCGTTCAGGGTTCGTACCCAGCCTTCCTCAAAGACCCACTTCTGCGAACTGTCTTCCCAGTGGGCATGCTCGGCATAGATGCGGCGCGTCAGCTGGAAGGAGTCAGGATCGAACTCAAAGATAGAAATGCCGCCAAAGCGGTTTTGGTCGGGATCGAAGACACGATAGTAATAGATTTCGTTGTTCTGTCCGAAGATCCACTTACGGTCAGCCTGAAGGTAGGTCTGGGGCGGCTTGCCCTTGATTTCGTTGCGCAGGATCTCCTGCCGGCGGTTAGTGCGGGGAATGTAGACCTGATCGAACCCGAATAAAGCCGCGGCGAAGATGCCGCAGAGGACGACGACCGGCAAGGTAGCGCGATAAACACTGAAGCCACTGGCCTTCATGGCGATCAGCTCGCTGCTCTTGTCCATCAGGCCAAAGGTAATGAGGACGCCCAGCAGCACGGCCATCGGCGCCATCAGATAGATCATGGAGGGGCTGAGGTTCCAGAGATACTCGGCCACCGTGACTAGCGGTACTTTGTTGCGCACGATGTCGGTGAGCAGCTCGAAGAAAGTAAACACCAGAGCCAGGACAAGGAACGTGCTGAGAATCAGGGTCTGATACAAGGCGAAGTCGCGTAGGATCATGTCGTCCAGAATGAGCGGAAAGCGCGCGCTAAAACGATGGCGGTGGAGGGCTGACTCGGCCGCCGCTTTGCGACCTTTGGCGAGCCGGCGGTCAGCGCCCAACGACTGCAATTTCTGGAGCAGCAATTTCCAGCCCGCGGTGAGATTGGCGATCTCAATGGGCATGCGGTCGACCCGCCACAGCAGAAACAATCCGCAGAGGAAGAAGAAAATGTTGCCCCACCACGAGCCCAGCCAGGGCGACATCCTCCCCTGACGGGCCATCTGTACGCCGATCATGGAGAAAAAGTAATAGACCACGACCAACAGAATGGTGAGCACAAAGCCGGTGCTCTTGCCGCCTTTACGTGCCGACAGGCCCAGAGGAATTCCGACCATGGCCAGAACCAGGCAGGCGGTGGGCAAGGCGAACCTGCGCTGAAACTCGATCTCGTAGTAGCGGGCCTTGATGAGGCTGTAGTTGTAGCTGCCGGGGTCCCAACTGCGGACGCTTTCTGCCGTCTTGCGTTCACGAGCCGCGTTGCGCAGCAGGCTATGCAAGCCGAGTTCGGCGACCGGGAGCAAGTCATGCGGACGGGATTCGTCGCTGGGAAGGGCGATGGGAATCTCGGTGTTGTCAAAAGTGGTGATGGAGTACTGGTCTTTGACCTTGGGAACCGTTTCTTGCTGGGTGCCATCCTCCAGATGAAAACGCAGCTTATCGGGAGCATCGCTCAACAAGGCGCCGCGCTTGGCCAGCGTGATCTTGGGCGAGGAGGGATCGCTGATGTCGGCGAGAAATACCCCTCGCCACAGAGCTTGGCCCTTGGAAGGAATGGCGTCCTGCACGTACAGGACGATGTTCTTGAAGTCCTCGTAAAACACTCGCGGCTCGACTTCAAACGAAGCCTGCGAGGAGCGCAAGTGCTCCTGGAGATGGTCGAGGGCAATGGCCGACTGCGGCGCCAGGTAGACGCTGTTGAACATGCCCAGCAGCCACGCTCCGATGGCAAAGATGGCGACCGCCCGGATGAACATTCCCACGCCCATGCCGCTGGCCCGAATGGCGGTGACTTCGCTGTCGGCGGCCATACGGCTGAGTCCCACCAGGATGCCGACCAGCACGCCCATCGGCAGGGTGATGGTGAAGGTCGCGGGAAGGGTGAACAGGAAGATCTCGGCGACGCTGGGCAACGGAGCGCTGTTGCGAACAATCAACTCCAGCAGGCGCCCAAGATCGCGCATGAAGATGATGAAGGTAAACAGCGCCACGCCGATAAGGGCGTGCGAGCCGATCTCCTTCAGGATGTAACGGGTCAGAATGCGCACAACTGAATAGTTTACCGGAAGGACATGCTGGGCCGCGACCATCGAACGCAGCCGGACGCTGAAGGCCGCCGCCCTCGGAGATGTTCACCACAGAGACACAGAGAACACGGAGCAGCTTAAATAAGAAAACCCAGGGAAACTCCGTGATCTCCGTGCCCCCGTGGTGAATCACTGCTTCAACACCACCATCGCCAGCGGCGGCAGGTTCAGCAGCAGAGAGTTGTCGAAGCCGTGGCAGGCGACTGCCTCGCTCGTCCGTCCGCCGAAGTTGCCTTCGTCGGTGCCGCCGTAGACCGCGGCGTTGCTGTTCAGCACCTCGCGCCATGGGCCATCGTGCGGAACTCCGATGCGGTAGTCACGCCGCGGCACAGGGGTGAAGTTGCACGCCATCACCACCGGCTCGGTGCCATCTTTGCGCAGCCGCATATAAGTGAGGACGCTGTTGTCGGAATCGTCGGCGTCGATCCAGCGCCAGCCCTCAGGGTTGAAATCCGTCTGGTAGAGCGCCGGTTCATTGCGGTAGAACGTGTTCAGATCGCGCACCCAGCGCTGCACTCCCTGATGCCCTGCAAAGCCGAGGGCGTGCCAGTCGAGGCTGCCGTCGTGGTTCCATTCGCTCCATTGGGCAAACTCGTCGCCCATGAACAGCAGCTTTTTGCCCGGCTGGGTAAACATGAAGCCGAAGAGCAGGCGCAGATTGGCATACTTCTGCCACTCATCTCCAGCCATCTTGCCGAACAGCGAGCCCTTGCCGTAGACGACTTCATCGTGCGAAAGCGGCAGCACGAAGTTTTCCGTGAACATGTACAGGCCGCGAAAGGTCAGCTTGTTGTGCTGATACTTGCGATGGATTGGGTCCTTAGCCATGTAGAGCAACGTGTCATGCATCCAGCCCATGTCCCACTTCATGCCGAAGCCAAGTCCGCCAATGTAAGGTGGCCGCGAAACCATGGGCCACGATCGTGGACTCTTCGGCGATGGTCTGAATGTCAGGGAAGTTCTCGTAGGCTTCGCGGTTGACGGCTTTCAGAAACGACACCGCGCCCAGGTTTTCGCGTCCGCCAAACTGATTGGGTATCCACTCACCGGCCTTGCGCGAGTAGTCAAGATAGAGCATGGAGGCAATGGCGTCCATGCGCAGGCCGTCGGCGTGATAGCGGTCGAGCCAGAAGATCGCATTGCTGATGAGGAACGCGCGGACCTCGTTGCGGTCGTAGTTGAAGATGTCAGACTTCCAATCAGGGTGGAAGCCTTTGCGCGGGTCGGCGTGCTCGTACAAATGCGTCCCGTCAAAGAAGCCGAGACCGTGCTCGTCGGTAGGGAAGTGCGACGGCACCCAATCGAGAAGCACGCCGATGCCGCGCTGATGGAGATGGTCGACCAGGTACATGAAGTCCTGCGGTGTACCAAAACGCGCGCTGGGCGCGTAGTAGCCGGTGACCTGATAGCCCCACGAACCGAAGAAGGGATGCTCCATGACGGGCATGAACTCCACGTGAGTAAAGCCCATGTCGCAAACGTAGTCGGCGAGTTTGACCGCCAGCTCGCGATAGCTGAGCGAGCGGTTGCCTTCTTCGGGAACGCGCATCCAGGAACCGAGATGGACTTCGTAGATGGAAACGGGCGCTTCGAATTTATTGTGTTCGTGACGGGTACGCATCCATTCCTGATCGCCCCAGTCGTAGACCATGTCCCAGACGATCGAGGCGGTGCGCGGCGGCACCTCATTGTGCAAAGCGAAGGGATCAGCCTTATCAACCGTGTACATGTGATAGCGCGAACGAATGTGGTATTTGTACACCGCTCCCTGGTCAAGATTCGCGGACGAACGCCTCCCACACTCCCGAACTGGCTTGCGCGCTCATGGGTGTGGCTTCGGGATTCCAGCCGTTGAACTCGCCGACGATCGAGACACGCTCCGCATTGGGCGCCCACACCGCGAAATGCGTGCCGCGGCGGCCTTCAATCTCCACCAGATGCGCACCGAACTTTTCGAACAGTCGCGTGTGCTGGCCTTCATTGAACAGATGCAGGTCATAGGGCGTCAGCACGCTGGAACCCCGTTCCTGGGACGCTAAAGGTGCCATTAGCTCAATCTCCTCGCGGGTTGGATCAGGCTTTGCCGCCCCGCGACGCCAAAGCTACGAAATGCCGGCAACAGCCCGTCTCCACAAGTGTAGAGGAACATCCGAACCCATGGGAACCCTGCGGCAAGCACGAGTGAGTGTTGCAGTACATTGCACTGCATTTGCAATCAATTCTTCGTCAATCGCTTGACCCCTTCTGGCGGAAAAGTGCCTAATGGAAAAGTGATTTCATATTGCAACTCAGTTGCATCTGCTGTTGGTTGCCATCACCGTACATTCAAGTTCAGGAAGCGCTCCAGTAAAGCTGGCTCACCAGCTACTTGCTGACACACTTTAGGGTACCAAGGTTCGAGGATGCCGATAGCTCTATTAGACATGCCAACGCAGGCTCGAAACCGCATTGCCATCGCCCCGCAGCGACGGACATCGCGATTAGTGTCAACCTTAAGAACCGGCGACAATTCCCTGCGGTTTGTCGTTCTCGTCTTCTTACTCGCAATCGTTTCTATTAATTTATGGGCTGGAGTTGATGGGACTATAGCGGGGACAGTGAAGGATTCCAGCGGCGCGGTCGTGCGCAACGCGATGGTCAAGGCAGCAAATGTCAATACTGGCGTGCAACAGCAGGTCACGACCAACGACGTGGGCTTCTATTCTTTTCCAAACCTCCCTGTCGGCCACTATGACATTTCAATCAAGAAAGCTGGATTCAAACTCTATCGGCGCGCCGGCATAGCTATCGATGCCAATAGTTCAGAGGTGGTCGACGTCGCTCTGGAGGTAGGAGAAACCACTGAGGCCATCACCGTCAACGAGGCCGCGGTTCACGCTGAAACAGCGGACACCCAACTGGGTGAGGTGATCTCCGATACGAAAATGGTAGCCGTACCTTTGAACGGCCGGAGCTTTACCGATCTGCTTTCTTTACAGCCGGGAGTCGCACCAGCTACGTCACTTACTTCAGACACTCAACAGGACGTCGGCGTGAGCGCGCTGTATCCCTCCGGAAACCTGAATCCGGGGACCATTTCCATCAACGGCCAGAGGGAATTCTCGAACGCATTCATTGTCAATGGAAGCGACACCGAGGAGGACGTCAATGCCGGAACGGCCATTATTCCGAATCTGGACTCTATCGCCGAGTTCCGCATCCTGACCAGCAACTTCGACGCGGAATACGGAGGCTATACTGGCGGCCACATTAACGTAATTACAAAGTCCGGTACGAACTCGCTTCACGGAAATGTATTCGAATTTCTACGCAACACTGATCTTGACGCCCGGAACTACTTCTCGACTTCGCGCGGAGTATATCGATCAAAACCAATTTGGCGGTACATTGGGTGGGCCGATTCATAAAAATAAAGTCTTCTTCTTTGCCGATTATCAAGGCACTCGCCTGACCGAAGGTATAGACACCGGCCTTATTCCGGTTCCTTCTACCCAGGACCGCTCCGGCAATCTGTCGGACATTACCAGTTCGCTCACAGGATCGGTAACCGGACAAGCCTGGGCCAACACCCTGTCGAAAGAGTTGGGCTACACCGTCCTTCCCGGCGAGCGCTACTATACTCCCGGCTGTACGAATTCCTCGCAGTGCGTTTTTCCCAACGCAGTTATCCCCACGTCGGCGTGGTCGGCGCCCGCAAGAAACCTGTTGCAATACATTCCTCAACCAAATGCCGGCAGCAATATATTTTCAACTTCGGCTTACAACGAAACTTTGGGGGACAATAAAGGGGTCCTATCGCCTGGATTACAACAGCCGCTGGGGCTTGCTGTCGGCCTACTATTTTATCGACGACTATACCCTTGATAACCCGTATCCCGTGGCCCAAAGCGGGGCCAGCGTGCCCGGATTCAATGCCCTCTATGTGGGACGGGCGCAGTTGCTGGACCTCAGCGACAGCAAGACCATCAGTACGACCGCCGTCAACGAATTCCATTTCAGTTACATGCGCGACAACAATAACCTTGGCATACCTGTCGGCGGTCTGGGCGTCAGTCTGGCGTCGCAAGGCTTCGTAACCGGCGCTGGCACGCCCGGTATCGTCGCGCTGAATCCAAAAGGCGAAGGAGTGGAGAATGTTATCTTCAACGCTTTTTCAATCGGCACCAACGCCAACGAGCTCAAACAGGTCAACAATACATTTCAGTGGATCGACACTTTGTCGAAAGTAGTGGGACGCCACACTATGAAGTTTGGCGCGGAATTTCATTACGATCAAGTCAACACTACGGCGATAGCTCAATTCAATGGCAACTTCTTGTTTACCGGAAGTGAGACGGGATCTGACTTTGCCGATTTTCTGCTTGGGGTTCCCAGCCAATACAACCAGAGCCAGCTTCCACCTTTCTATGGACGCAACAAATATCTGGGTATGTTCGCCCAGGATAGCTGGCGCGCCCGCTCTAATCTCACTCTTACCTATGGCCTTCGCTGGGACCGCATTGAGCCCTGGTATGAAAAGAACAATGAGATTTCGTCGTTCGTAGCCGGACAGACCTCGCAAGTCTTTCCCGGCGCGCCTGCGGGTATAGTTTTCCCCACCGATCCTGGCGTGCCGCGGACCCTGGCGCCTCCGGGTAATCTGGACTTCGCGCCCCGCATTGGATTGGCCTACTCCCCAAATGCGAGCGCGGACACGTTTCTCGGCAAGTTGTTGGGAGGTCCAGGCGAAACTAGCATTCGGGCGGGCTATGGGATGTACTACGAAGCCATCGAGGCGCTGACGCTGGGAATACTCGCCGGCAATGCGCCCTTCGGCATTACCTATACCAGCCCCGCGCCACCGCTGTTCGCCACACCCTTCACCACCGCCTCCACTGGACAGTTCCTGGGCCAGCCTTTTCCCGTGGCACTGGCGACCGGGAGTGCCTCCAGCAGCAAGCCGAATGCGAACATCAACTGGTCGCAGTTTGAACCCATCGCCGGCATTCCCGGATACGCAACCACCAATCGTATTCCCTACGTGGAGGAGTACATGCTGTCGATTGAGCGCCAGCTCGGCCCGAATACAGTGTTAAGCGCCGCCTACGTAGGTAACCAGGGGCACCGTCTGCTGGTGATGATTGAGGCGAACCCCGGAAATCCCGCGCTTTGCCTCAGCCTAAGCCAACCCAGCCAGGTTGCTCCGGGCTCCCCCACCTGCGGACCCTTCGGAGAAAATAACGTCTATACCACAGCGTCCGGCCAGGTGATCAACGGAACTCGTGGACCGCTGGGCCCCAGCTTCGCAAGCGATACTTCGCAGGCTACCATCGGCAAATCGAATTACAACTCCTTGCAGGTTAGCCTGCGGCATACCAGCGGAAGATTGGAATTTGCGGCCGGATATACCTATGGCAAGTCGATGGATGATTCCTCGAACCTAGGGGAAGAGGTCAATCCTATTGATCCCGCGCTCAGCTACGCCCCGTCGTCCTTCGATATAAGGCATAACTTCGTGGTTAGCTATGTTTACCAGCTGCCGCTCGAACGGCTCTTCCGGGCGACCAATCGCTGGACCCAGGGCTGGCAATTTTCCGGAATCACACATTTCAGCACCGGCTTTCCCGTGACTCTTCTCAGCTATGGCGACAACTCCCTGCTGGGGACCGAGCCGAATGGCATTAACAACTTCAGCATCGATTTGCCGGACTATACTGGTGGTCCCCTGAATATCAACCACAATCCCCGCAACGGACAGCCCTATTTCAATACCTCGTTGTTCACGGAAAATGCTCTCGGCACGCCTGGTAACGTCCCCAGACGGTTCTTCTATGGTCCGGGACTGGACAACTATGACATGGCCATCGCAAAGAATATCCCGGTGAGCGAATCCAAATCTCTCCAGCTCCGTCTGGAGGCATTCAACGTGTTCAACCATGCTCAGTTCTTTGGCTCACAAAGCGTGGGTGGAAACATAGACACCGCAACGTTTGGCCAAGTCGTCAACGCCGACCCGCCTCGCCTGGTGCAATTGGGGGCAAAGTTTTTCTTCTAAGCAAAAGGAGCCCGTAGGCTCACAATTCCCGTCCTTGGATTCAAGATGCAACCCGGTTGCGTCTGATGGCCACAGTTTCGCGCCCCCGGTATATCGACCTCTGAGGGCCGCCAGCTTTAGTGACATCGCTGGGGTAGCCATCTGCCGGAGGGTGATCGTCGGTGGGAACATCTAAGGGGCGCGGACCCCAGTCTCTGGCGCGCAAGTTCGGATGAGGGAGCATTATCCCGTCAAGTTGCCTCGACAATCCGCCGGACCACGAAGTCCGTTGCTTCCCGGATGCTATGATTCTTGGGACCTTTTATGACATCGCACATTCACGTAATCCCTTCTCCATCCCCGCAACCTGTGGCGTATGATCCGCTGCTCGACGACATTGGATACATGACCTGCATGACGCTGGTGTTGCTCGGAAATTACGCGCAAACCGGGCATCTCGGCGGCCCGCTCGCCTATACACCGTACAACGTTGCGGCGCACTTGATCGGGCCTGAAAAGGGCGGACTCCGTTACGATTACCGCAGGCCGAAACATCCTTATTGCGACAAGTTCATGATGGCGGCGGGCCACTCGGTCCCCACCTGCTACGCGCTGTGGATGATCATGGGCCAGGCGCTGTATCGCAAGTATCAGCAGACCGGCGATCCGCGTTATCACGTCGACCCGCTCGTCGCCATGCTGCCCATCGACGCGTTGGGATTCCGGCGCGGCGCGGGTGCGCTGAAGACGCTGCTGCGCGAAACGGATCTGGAAGACAATCCGCTGTTCGCGCAAGCCAAGGGTCGCGGCATTCGTGCCCTCATGGGACACGCCGAAAGCACCGACTTAACCAACGACGTGAACGGCGGACCTTCGGGCATTGGCATCGCGACGGCCGCGGGTAAGGCGGCGTTCTGGGATATCGTGGGCGCGCCCGAGTCGCCGAAAGTGATCGCGCTGGAAGGCGAATTCGCGCTCACCGAAGGTCACGCGCAGGAGTTGAAGACCCAGGCGCTGGCACTGCAGGTGGGCAAGCGATTGCGGGTGATGGTTTCCGATAACAACGCAGGCATCGATGATCGCCTGATTGGCGGTGCGATTGGTGGCGTGATCGCCGCCCAGTTCTCTGACTGCTACGACCTCGTGAATCAATGGACATCCTATGGATGGAACGTCTTCACCATGTCGAACGGCAACGATTACGGCGAAGTGGCCGCGGCGCTGAAAGCCATGGACGAAGTGGACCCGCATGACCGCCGTCCCATCGTCGCGATCGGCAAAACCATCAAGGGCTACTGGCCCGCGGCCGTCGACGGAAAAATCCCCGGCTTCAGCGGCGATCAATTGGTGAGTTACCCCAGCCATCCCTACGCGCTGAAGATGAATTCCGAGTATTTTCTCGCGCTGGCGTCGACCTTCGAGAAGCATTACGGCGTGGAGTTCGAAGGTATTCGTAAGGGACCGGTCACCAACAATCGCGAGCGCTTGATCCAGTTCAAAACCAACATGGACGTGGTGATGTCGCTGCTCGATCGCAACGGACTAGGCGACCGCTTGGCCGATCGCCTGGTGGAAATCGGCGACAGCGTGCGCGACGACGTGAAGTTGCGCATCTCAGCCACCAGCGATCCCTTCCTTGACGATCGCCTGCGCGTAGCGGCACTCCCGGAAGAGCCGCAAAAACTCTCGATTCGCAACGCGATTTCCGGTGCGGAGAAGCAAGTCAGCATTGCGCTGTTCAAGAAGCCGGGCGAAGTGGCCGGCGCGCGCCGCGCGATTTCCGAAATCATCAAGTGGATGAATTACGTCACGGACGGACGGTTCTTCACCGTGGCCGCGGACCTTTCGGAGTCGATCAACGTGGAGCACGGCAGTCTGTGGGGACACTACAGTCCTACAGACAATCCGCTGGGCACGCGCTTGAAAGCGCCTATTCAAGAAGCGGGCAACGCTTCCACCGCCATCGGATTGGTGAGTCAAAGCGCTTCCGTCGATCCCAAAAAGTTCGCCGGCGTTTGGGCTTTAAGCGGGACCTATGGAGCGTTCACGCCGCTGATGTACACTCCGGCGCGGGTCTGGAGTCAACAAAATCAGGACAGCAAATTCCGCGTCGGCGTGCTGCATATTCTCACCGCCCACTCCGGTCCTGAAACCGCGGCTGACGCGCGCACTCACTTCGGCATCTTCGCGCCGCAAGTGTGGAAGCTGTTCCCGCGCGGCCAAGTGATCAATTTGAGTTTTTGGGATTACAACGATGTCGCGCCCGGCTATTTCGCGGCGGCGGAAATTGCAGCGCGCGATCCGCATGTGGGCATCATCACGCTGGAAGTGGCGCGCCCCGACTTCGCGGTCGCCGACCGCAGCCATTTCGCCGACTCCGATCTGCGGGCTGCGGCCAAAGGCCTCTACGTGATCCGCGATTTCGCGCCCGACACGCCGCGCCACGGTTATGTGATCGCGCAAGGCTCGAGTTCCACGGTGAATCTGGTGAAAGTGCTGGCGAAGCTCGAAGCCGCAGGAGTGAACGTGAAGGTGATTGCGGCCATCAGCGAGGATTTGTTCGATCGCCAGCCGCAAGCCTATCGCGATTCCGTACTGCCGCCCGAGGCCCGCTACGATTTGATGGTGGTATCGACCGGCACGCGACGCATGTGGCCGCTGCGCAACCTGGGTCCGTTGACGGATGAGTATTCCCTCACCCCCGACTTCGACAATTGCTGGAGAACCGGCGGCCTGGAAGCGGAAGTGATCGCGGAAGCGCATCTCGATCCCGATACGATTTTCGCCGGGGTGGAACGATTCGCCAACGAACGCGAGCGCCGCATGGGCGACCAGCGTAAAATGATCGGCTAGTCCGGCGAAAGCACCGACCTAAGCGGACCTTATTGAACTATGAGCGGTGGGTGCCAGTTCCTCGGAAGTGCTTGAAAGGAAATGGCGGGGTCGACGGGACTCGAACCCGCGGCCTCTGCCGTGACAGGGCAGCGTTCTAACCAACTGAACTACGACCCCGCTTTTTGTTTGCAGTGGGTTAGCGGAAACCCTTGTTTGCCAAACCGCGCAAACTTGCCCGGTTGAGCGCCTACAATTTTCTTCTCAGCCGAACGTCATCAATTGTAGCAGATTGCCTTGATGCCGGAGTAGTCAGGATCACTCCGGACATCGTGAACCGGCGTGTTTGAAAATCCGCAGGCGAAAACGCCGGGACCAACGTATTGCATAGTGTACGTGGGTTTCGAAGCTATAGGTTTAGCTCCCAAGGGAGGCATCACAATGCGCCAATTTTCTCGGAATCTCTGGTTCGCATCGGGGGCCCTTGCAGGGTTGGTCGTTTGCCTGACCATCGCTGCTCTCGGAAGACGAACGTCAGTCCTGGCGGAAGGCTCTTTGCCAGGAATCCAGCAGACCGGGGCGGCCGCCAATATGTCTGATGGCAAAATGGCTCACATGTATATGACCTCGCTCAGACCACCAGCGTCTGGCGACCAGCAGAAAGCCGACGCTATTGTGGCTGCGGCCAAGTCGGCTATGGCTCCGTACCAGGATTATCGCAAGGCCCTTGCTGACGGTTTTGTCATCTTTCTCCCCAACATTCCCCAACCCCAATATCACTTCACGAAGAACGAGAACGGTCGCGAGGCGCGATGGCACTTCGACCCTCTCAAGCCGACCTCGCTGCTCTACAACAAGCTGCCCGACGGTGGCTACAAGCTGGTCGGCGTCATGTATACAGATCGGGTTGACGCCACCGAGGACGAGTTGAACCAGCGCATTCCGCTCAGCGTTGCGCGCTGGCACCAGCACGTCAATTTTTGCCGCGCGCCCCTGGGAAAGAAACTCGAATATTTCGGTCCGCACGCGAAGTTTGGCCTGCTCGGCTCTATCAATACCAGAGAAGCCTGCGAGGCCGAGGGCGGTGAGTTTTATCCTCACGTACTGGGGTGGATGGTGCACGTATACCCGTACGAGACGGATCCGAAGAAGATCTGGTCCACGAACGATGACAACCACGGTCACGACAATATGGACCACTCCGCAATGCCGGGGATGAAGATGAACTAAGAGGACGCCGCCCTGTCCACGATTCATTTCTCCCAGGCAAAAATCTGCTTCCAGTCGTTCTTCATGCTGATCACGGTCCAGCCTTTCGCTTTAGCTTCGTCGTAGAGGGCCTGGCTGAAAGCGCCGACCTTGGTGTCAGGCAATCCATGGGCTGGGCCGTACGCGTACTCCCGCGTGGCGTCATCATGCAGCACCAGCATCTCCAGCGAAGCGCCGCCGCCCGCCTGTGTGTACTCCAGCATCTCGCGGTCTCCCTCGGTGTTGCCGAACGCCGCTTTGGGATGCTTTCCGATGAAGAGATAAATGTCTTCCGCCTTGCCCGCGCCGTTATTGTTCAGCAAAAGCTTCGGGTCGCGCATCAGGATGCCCTCGCCATCTTTGTTGTAGGTGTACTGAGTATCCAGCGCTGAGCCGATGATCTGCTCCGGCGGGATGCCATAGACCGGCTGCGCATAGGCGCGCACAAAGTCCTGCCCACCTCCGGTTACGATGTAGGTGCGGTAGCCGTTGTCGCGCAGATACTTCATCACCTCAATCATGGGCTGGTAAACCATCTGCGAATAGAGTCTGTCGAAGCGCGGATGTTGGGCGGTCGCCATCCAGGCCTTTACCATCGGCCCGAACGCCTCGGCGGTCATGCCGGTATGGGTCGCCATGGCAATGACTTCAATGTCCTTGGTGGTGAACTTCGCCATCGCCTCTTTGTCGCCGGTAACGATGGCCTTGAACGGCATCTTGGTCTTCCATTCCGGATGTTGCGGCGCAAGCTCAGCCACGCGGTCGAAGGCAAATAACACCTGCGAGTAGATGGGCTGTTCGACCCAGGTGGTGCCATCCTGATCGAAGGTGGCAATGCGGTCTTCCGGCGCAACAAACTTGGGATTGCTTTTGTCGGTCGTGGTTTTGACGAAATCGAGGATGGCCTGTTTCGCCGGCCCATCGTTCCACGAAGGCAGTGGATCGGCGGCAGCCGTAGCGACCGGTTGCCCCGAGGTTGTCGTGTTGGGGGTCGGACTAGTGGAGCAAGCGCCAAAGATGACAAGCAGAGTACACAATAGTGTCGCTAGGAAAATGGTACGGATTTTCATTTCTGCATCTCCTGACGCCGCAGCGCCTGCTCGCTCAAATTGTAGGTTATACAAGTTGGAAAGAACGACAAAAAGAGTTCGCAGCTAACTCAAACCGCAGTATAATCCCGCAAGCTCCAACCAAACTTAACTGGGACCCGGTTGACCTTTGATCGCTGCCATCGTGGGATTCTTCACACGTCGCTGCGGCAGTGAACATAGCGATGCTCACCCGGTCGGCCCCTCTTCAAAAACTCGATTCTGGCGCCTTCGTAGCGCCCACTCTGCAGGAGGAAGCATGAGAACGTCAAAGTTGTTTATCCTGGCCGTGCTGCTGTTACTGGCCGTGTGCGCGACGCAGGTTTTCGCGCAAGCCCCTCAACGCCCGCAAAACACAGGAGTCTTTCAGGGAGTCCAGGCTCCGCTCTCTCCCGCGCTTCGATATTTGGCCTCGGACGCCGGAAAGTATCACCTGCTGCACACGCCCAATCCCGGCGCACCGGCGCTGCTGAAGTGGTTCCATCCCGAAGCCGTGGGCCAGTATCCCCAGAAACCGCTCCTCAAACTGAGACCGGCCAGTTCGGTCCACCCCGACGTCCATCAGAATGCCATTAGCGTGACCGGTTGCGGTAACACTACCGGCACCATTATGAACCTGGAGCCGCAAACCAACGCGGTTGGCCAATACGGACCTATGGTCGACTTTCTGTTGAGCGCACTCGGCTCCGGCAAGGATTTGGTGGCCGAATACGGTGAGGACCTGCGTTGGGAATACGGAACCTTTGATTCGTATTCGGCGATGTATGTACACCGCGATCCTACACAGTCCTGCTACGGCGGAACGGATTTCGAGATGGGCAATCCTCCCATCGCCGACCCATTCAACAGCGGCGAGATGATCCAGGGTGGTTTGGGCGCGCGCATCTTGGCGGACCCCGGTACCGGTTCGCGCCCGGCGCAGTTCATCCTGGCTGACCTGCGCTTTGACTACATCACTTCAGGTATTGGTTTGCGGCGAATTCCCGCCACCAACCTGGAATCCACCACCACTTGCCCGGCAGGCACGCTCACCTCAACTCAGGAAGCAACCTGTGCCGGCTCGACTGCGATTCTCGTCGACGCCAGTGAGGATAATATGGCCGACACGCCGGCCCTTGGCCAGGACCCGCGGACCAGCGGAACCGGCGCAGGCGATATCTATATTGTCAGCCCCTCGATTCGAGATCTCCGCACTGTGGTGCTCCTCACGGCGTGCAAAGCAGCATTCGCCACGGCTTCCGATTGTTCGAGCTCGGTCCTGCTCAATGGCAGCCTGAATGGGGGACTGCCCAGCGTAGCGGTTGTCGGAGGCGGACCCAATGCCGGTACAATTGCGATTTCGTTCGTCACTGACAGTGGCTTCGAGTACGTATCATGCACTCCGGCGGGCGCGCCGAATCCGCCCGTTTGCTCGAACGCCAGCCTGATCTATTACGATGCCAACTTGTACTACTATCTAACCAACAACCCAGGCTTCGCTCCGTCCACCTGGCCCGTGCTTGCGGCCCGCACCGACACTGGCGGCCAGACCCTCTTCCTGGTGTGGTCGAACTGCAAATTGGCGCCAGCGGGACTGTTTGGCTGTCCCCAATCACAGATCGTGATGGCGACGGCCACCGCCGTTACCAGCCCGACGTGGACCTACCGCCATATCAGTGGGGCATCGGGCCAGCATTACATGCCCTCCATTAGCTTCGACTCCGGTCAGGACATCATCAATGTCGGCTACTACTCGTCGGGGTCCGATCTCTATAAGAACCGTGTGCTGATGGCGCTCAACCAGTTTGCTCCCGGTTCGGTCACCCCCGAGAGCACGATATTTATGACAGGCGACTACGATTCGGTCCAGGGAGATGGAACTGGCTACCCTGGCTATTATGACTACTCGGTTGGAGACTACGTGGGTCTGGCTTCGCACGGGGGCTCAGCTTCGGGTAGCAGTCGCTTGTACATGGGCTTTACCAATAACACACGTTGGGGCATTTACTCTGGCATCGGCAATTCGCAGGCCGATAACAACGTGTCGCGGGCTACGTACTAGCTCGCTTAACTGCGGTCAGACGGCATGTCGGTCCAGTCTTCTCGCGCCATGGGGAAGACTGGGCCGAGTCTGCGGACGACTGTGTACCCGTTACTGCGTGCGCCTCGCACATTGTCCAGCACAACGCTCAAGATATATAAGATAGATGAGCGACTGGTTTCCGGCTTGCGCCAAGGTGGCCAGCTCCCCACAAACTGGCGGGGATGACTGGTGCGCGATAAAGTAGTTTGCCGCTGGTCTTACCGCGATTCAGGGCAATGATTCCTACCGGTCAAATAGCGTCCCGCTTGCGAGAAAATCCCGCCATTACCGATTTCGCCGGGTCGAACCCAGTCGTATCATCCCCCGTGATGCCTTCTGCGCTGGGATCGTTACGGGTGGCCTTGGTCCACGATTGGCTGGTGAACATGCGGGGCGGCGAAAAGGTATTGGAACTTATTTGCCGCAGGTTTCCGGACGCGCCCCTGTGGACCTTGCTTTATGCCCGAGGATCGGTGAGCCCGACCATCGAAGACCGGGAGATTAGCACCAGCCTTCTGCAATCGCTGCCCTTTGCGCGGACAAAATATCGTCACTACCTGCCGCTGTTCCCGTTGTTCGCGGAGCTGACCAAAGTACGGGATTTCGACATTGTGATTTCGTCATCCCACGCGGTAGCGAAAGGCATGGTAAAGAAGGATAGAGATTGCCGGCCTCTCCACATCTGTTACATCCATACCCCCATGCGCTACATCTGGGACCGCTTCGACGATTACTTCGGCGCAGATAAAGTTGGCGCTCTGGCCTCGCAGTTGTTGTTCCGTCCGCTAGCCAGAATGCTTCAGGCTTACGATAAAGAAACAGTCGACCGCGTTGATGTATTCATCGCGAATTCCAGGTTTGTAGCCGATCGAGTAAAACGTCTCTATGGGCGTGAGGCTGAAGTCTTGCCTCCTCCGGTTGATGTGCAATGCTTTGCTGCCGTGAAGCGATCGCCCGAAGACTGGTACCTGATGGTTACCGCCTTAGCTCCTTACAAACGCGTGGACCATGCCATCCGCGCGTGTGCGAGTCTGGGAAGGCAACTCAGGATAGTAGGCTCCGGTCCTGAAGAGAAGAACCTGAAGTCTCTTGCTCGCGATGCTGGCGCGAAGGTTCAGTTTATGGGGTTTGTCGATGGAGCCGACCTGGTCGAATACTACCGCCGCGCCCGAGGACTACTATTTCCAGGGGTGGAGGATTTTGGCATTGTTCCCGTGGAAGCAATCGCGACCGGCTGCCCGGTAGTCGCTTTTCGGCAAGGTGGTGTGCTCGACTCTATGACCGACGAAACCGCCCAGCTTTATTCTGAGCAAACGGTGGAGGGATTGCGAGAAGCAATGCTCAGCTTTGAAGGCCGGGAGTTTTCAGAGCGAGAATTGCGAAACCGCGCAGCCAGCTTTGCTCCGGAGTGCTTCCTGGGCCGCTTCGAGCAGATTCTTGAGGGCTCTTGGAATGAATGGCGCCGCCGGCACGGAGCAAGCTTTGGCCAGTGACCTTATGCAGGACCGATAGCATGCGGCCAAAGGTTATCGGAGGCAGGCATCGAGATGGCTCTATATGAGTACTTTAGTGCTGGACGCACGCTGGCTAAGTACTGGTCTTGGGACTTATACGCTCAATCTGATTCGTGGCCTCCGCCACTATGGCGATTTTGACGTACGGCTGCTGACCTTGCCGAGATATCAGGAATCTCTACGGAAGTACAATTACGAAGTAACCATAACGGATGTCCCGATTTACTCGATTCGTGAGCAGTTCAGAGTAGCCTGGGCGGCGCACGGCGCGGATCTGCTGCATGTGCCGCACTACAATGCCCCGATTATGCGCAGGGGCGAGCTAGTAGTCACAATCCACGATCTAACTCACATCCTGGATGCCACTCAAAGAAAGTCTCTGAAGAGTTGGGTCTATGCCCAGCCCATGTTGAGGCTGGCGGCCCTTCGTGCGGACCATATTTTTACCGTGTCTGAGTATTCGAAGCGTCAGATTACGGAACATTTGGGGGTGGATGACGGTAAGGTGTCGGTTGTATATAACGCCATCGGGCCGCATATTTTTCCCGAGCCACGGGACGAAGCTCGTCTCAAGACACAACGCGACTTCTCTTGCGATGGGCCGTACATCCTGTTTGTAGGAAATCTCAAGCCGAGCAAAAACGTTGCCGCCTTGCTGAAGGCGTTTTCCATTGTCAAGGCGAGGGGGGCAATTGCACATCGTTTGCTTGTGATTGGTGACGACGCGGCAGGGCGGCCAGCAGCTATGAGCCTTGCTCACCAGTTGGGTTTGGAGAGCGATGTGACATTTGTACCGCAAGTCAGCGACGATCAGCTTCGGTTCGCCTATTCAGGCGCAGACCTGACGGTCCTGCCTTCCTTCGAGGAGGGATTCGGATTGCCCATCATTGAATCGATGGCTTGTGGGACGCCGGTGGCGTGCTCAGATTCCGCCTCGCTGCCTGAGGTGGGAGAGTCGGCAGCGGAATACTTCGATCCTCACAACGCGGAATTCATGGCAAGCGCTATCGAACAAGTCTTGCTGTCTTCCGATCGCTGGCGCGAGTTGCAGCAGCTGGGGTTGCAGCGGGCGAGTTGCTTCACCTGCGAGGAGTTCGCGCGGCGTCACTTTGTGGTATATCGCAGGTTTCTGCGCTGACCTGGTGGGCGCCGGACTTCAACTCTGACACTTTGATACACTGTTGGCCGAATTACAGACCTAAAATAAAGCTCGAGGTGATAAGTCGTCCATGAGAAACAAGGCTTTCGTTTCGTCGCTCGCTAGTCTGCTGCTCACAGCCACGATGCTTCTGCCTCAGAGCTCTGGGGCAGCCACAGTTCCGCCGCAGACGGCCATGGGAGGCGCAAAGGTAGTGATCTATCCCGCACCGGCGGGCGAACCACTCTCCACTGCCTACAAGTTGCAGGCCGGCGGCCGGGACGTTCCGGTGTACCTACTGCGAGTTTCGCCGGAGGACAAGACGCTACGCCTTAAATCGGTGGACGATAAGTCACAGTACGGCTTGAAGTATGACCAGGCAGCCATGGCCTACTTCGATGCGGATGGCACGGTCGATATGACAGTCACCTTCAGTGGGCCAGTCAGTGCGGCACGGCTTCTGCCGGCTGGACCAAACCCGGTTCAAGTTCAGGGCAACACCATAAGGTTCAGCGCAAGTTCGCCCCAGAACCTTACTTTGGAGGTGAATCACCAACTGGTTCAAACCCTGCATATCTTCATTAACCCTATAGAGACGGGAGCACCTTCTCCCAAGGATGCGAATGTCGTTTATCTGGCTCCCGGGACCCATGCGCTGTCGAGCTTTAAGATGCCGCCGGACAAGTCGATTCTGTACTTCGGTCCTGGAATCCATAACATCGACAACCTGTCGCTCGGCAATGGCCAGATGGTCTACATTGCCGGTGGCGCAGTGGTAAGAAGCACGATTCGCTCCGATGAGCCTTTCGTTGCGGATACGTTAGCTGGTCAAACTTCGAAGGTCTATACCAAGCCGGCAATAGCAATCTATGGCTCGCGCATCAAGATCCGCGGACGTGGAATTCTTGATGGCCTGGCCGCTCCCGGCAAGCGGTTGTTGTCTATCCAAGGTCAGGATATCGGCCTGTATGACGTCATCCTCAGGTACTCGGGGAACTGGTTTATGCCGATCTTTTTCTCCGACCGGGTAGTAGTTTCGAACTTGAAGATACTCGGCTACCGGGCCAACTCGGATGGCATTGATATCTATAGCAGTCGCGACGTAAGCGTGGAAGGCTGCTTTATTCGCACGGTTGATGACGTAATTACCGTCAAGTCCAAGACGCAGACTCCTAATGTAGTTGCCCCGACCGATCTGGTCAGCAACGTAAACGTGACGGGGAATCGTCTATGGAACGAGACGGGTACTGCGATGGTGATTGGAACGGCGGTGGGAACAGATATCAGCGGAGTGACATTCAGTAACAATGATGTGATCCGCGATTTGGCCCGGGGAGCATCGGAAGGAATTAACCTGGCAGGCACCGGTACGGTGAGCAACATCCGCTTCGAGAACAACAAAATCGACCGCTCCGGCAATCAGATCGACGCAGGGGGCGCCAGCCGGGCGATATATGTCTACATTCAACACTCACAATGGGAGGCAGCAGCCGATAAGAACAAACCTTTAGGGAAGATTCGCGACGTTATCTTCTCGAACACTCAGATAGCGCTTCCGCCGCAGGACCCGAAGTTGCGTATCGATCTTCAAGGGGCGAGCGATCAGAGTGACATTGAAGGAGTCCAGTTCCAGAATATAACGGTGAATGGTAAGCCGCTCTCGAAGTCCAATACTCTGGTTAACGAGAAGTTCGCCAGCAAAATATCGGGCTTACCTTGATTTTGATTAACGTTTTATTTGGATGAGGTCGGGAATGGCCTCTCTGCGCAATTGGGGAGCGCCAGGCGCCGCAGGCGGTGTATAGGCTGAAACATAGCTCCAGTTCAGAATCTCCTGCGTGGCCGTCTCGCCGCCAGTTCCACCGGTGAAACCTGCATAGGCTGTGGAAGCGCCGAGGGTGCCGGGGATGTCGATCATCCAGTTGGTGCCGAAGGTCGCGAGGGTAGTGGCATCGGTAATCCGCATGCTCAGCGTGCTTCCTCCGTAGACCATATGCACGTTAAAGATGTCCCCGCTGTGCAAGTTTACTCCGCTGCCGCTCATATCGATAGCAGGCTCGTACGGGACCGCACCGTTAATGTAGAGTCCGGTCGAGTCGTATCCTTCGCCTGCATTGTTGTATAGGTCAAACTTAATAGCTAGGCTGGAAGCGATTGGCGCGTAGCCCAGCCATCCCCCGCTACCCCCGAGGGCAGAGGTTCCAACATTCTGGATAGTGAAAGTTATTCCATCCGCGTTAGGATTGGTTAGCTGGAAACTGAAGTCCTGAGTGAAATTCTGAATATTCACTTGCGTGGCGTACCACGCGCTGGCGGCTTCGCCCGCCCCCCCATCCGTCAAGCGCAGCCGCGAGTTGTTGATGGCCGCGTGGCCGTTAAGGGCGAGTCCGCTGGCGTTGAAGCCGGCGCCGTAATTAATGCCCGTAAGCGGCACGAAGCTCCAGCTCAGGATGTCCTGAGTGGCCGTCACCGTACCGGTTCCGGCCGTGAAGCCGGCATAGGCAGTTGTTCCACCCACGGTGGCTGGTATGTCGATTATCCAGCTGGTGGCGAAGCTCTGCTGCGTGGTGGCATCGGTAATCAGCATGTTCAGCGTAGTTCCGTCATAAACCATGTGTACATTGAAGACATCACCGCTGTGCAGGTCCACTCCACTGCTGGTCATATCGATCGCCGGCACGTAAGGTATCGCTCCGTTAACATACAATCCAGTAGAGTCCGCGCCTTCACCCGCATTGTTATATAGGTCGAATTTAACCGCGATACTGGAGGCTATGGGAGCGTAGCCTAGCCACCCACCGCTGCCCCCGAGCACCGCCGGCCCCGCATTCTGCATGGTGAAAGTCATCCCATCAGCGTTTGGGTTAGTCAATTGGAAACTAAAGTCCTGCATGAAGGCCTGGCTATTCACTTTTGCCGCATACCATGCAGTAGCGGCCTCACCTTCACCCCCATCGGTCAAGCGCAGACGCGAATTGTTTACAGCGGCACTGCCATTAAGAATCATTCCGGTGGAATTGAAACCGCTACTGTAGTTAACACCAGTGACTGCCGAGAAACTCCAGCTCAGAATGCTCTGGATGGCTGTCGATCCCCCGGTGCCGCCGGTGAATCCAACATAGGCCATCGTTCCTTCCACCGTAGCCGATATGTTGATTGGCCAACTGGTGACAAAGCTTTGCTGCGTGCTCGCGTCGGTAATTTGCATGGTCAGCGTGCTTCCGTCGTAGGCCATGTGAACCTTAAAGACATCTCCACTGTGCAGATTTACCCCGCTGGCTGTCATATCGACGGCAGGCACGTAAGGCACCGCTCCGTTAACATACAGCCCGGTGGAGTCCACGCCTTCGCCATCGTTGTTGTATAAGTCAAATTTGACGGCCACGCTGGAGCCTATGGGAGCATAGCCAAGCCATCCGCCGCTGCTACCCAGGGCGGTCAATCCCGCGTTCTGGATGGTAAAGGTGATTCCATCGGCATGGGGATTCGTAAGTTGGAAACTAAAGTCCTGAGTAAAGGCTTGAATATTTACTTGCGTGGCATACCATGCGCTGGCGGTTTCACCTTGACCGCCGTCGGTCAGCTGTAGGTTCGAACCGTTAACCGTAGCCCTGCCGTTTAAAACCATGCCGGTGGAGTAGAAACCGTTGCGGTAGCTGATGTCGGCTTGAGGAACAAAGCTCCAGCTCAGGATTTCCTGAATGGCTGTGGTGGTGCCGCTCCCCGCGGTAAAGCCAGCATAGGCAGTGGTCCCTCCGACGGTGCCGGGTATGTCAATTGTCCAACTGGTCTGAAAAGTCCGCTGCGTATTGGCATCCGTGATCTGCATAGTCAGGTTGGTTCCGTCGTAGACCATGTGCACATTAAAGATATGCGAGCTATGCAGGTCGATGCCAGTGCCAATCAGATTGATGGCCGGCACGTAAGGTAAGGCGCCGTCTGTATATATTCCTGTGGAGTCGATACCTTCGCCCGCGTTATTGGCCAAATCGAACTTAATGGCCACGCTGGGGGTCATCGTAGCGTAACCCAAGTAGCCTCCGCTGCCACCCAGGGCGGTGGGTCCAGCATTCTGGATGGTGAAGGTCATTCCGTCGGCGTGAGGGTTCGTCAACTGAAAACTAAAGTCCTGGGTAAAGGCCTGGACATTCACCTTGGTAGCGTACCAGGCGGTTCCAGCCTCGCCTGGGCCTCCGTCTGTCAAGCGGAGACGCGAACCGTTCATGGTCGCGGTACCGTTCAAGAGCAGACCGCTGGAGCTAAAACCACTTCCGTAATTAACCGTTCCACCGCCGCCGCTGGTGATGGTATAGGCCCCCAAACCTATATCGCTTGGCGCAACCCCCGAGGCGATAGCTATCGCGTTCACGGCCGTCGTGGCATTTACAATCAGCGGTGCGGTGTACACCGGGGATGAGGCAGATGGGGTTGAGCCGTCGGTGGTGTAGTAAATCGTCGCGCCTTGGGTAGAGTCGGTAATCGCGACTGTTTGGGTTGAAGTATAGCTTCCTCCGGCGGGAGTAAAGATAGGAGTCGCGGTCACGGCAGACAGCTCTCCGTACACGCTGACTTGCCCCACTGCCCCCACGTATACTTTGCCATTAGCGACTGTCGGCGCCGCAAACTTGACCGGAAGACCAACACTGTCACGCTCTCCGTTCAGGGTAGTGTTATATAGCTCCGAGGCCAGGTTGGTGGCATCGTAGGCATGCAATACCGACTCATCGACGGTGCTGGAATCCAGTCCCCAGAGAATGGCGTCTGAAGTGTTGTTGGCGGAGATGGCCAGCGCCGCACCCGGCCAATGAAAGCTGGTTGGCGAAATTGAGGTTGGGGATGAGGATACCAGGCCGTTGCTTACGCTGAACGCCTGCACAGGATTGTTTACCCAGCCGAAATATAGTTGTTCGTTCCAGTACGTCGGCAATGCCCACATGCCATCTGAAGAGCTAGTTATAGTTTGTATGATCTGCGAATTATTATTGGGATTGTAATGCCCCATGTTGTCACGGTTGACCAGGTAGACATTGCCATCCTTCCCGCCGCCAATCGCCTCATGGGGATACGATCCAGGCTGATCGGGCAGGAGCAACACGCCGCCCGCAGCCAGGTCTTTGTCATTTTCATCAAGATACGACTGGTTGTAGGGAGTGAAGTAGTCGCTGACGGTAAGACTTGAACCGCTCCGTACCATTTTTGTGATGCTGTCGCCGAAATCCACTGGATTGCCCGAGGTGTCAAAAGTGCCGTTGCCGGTGGAGAAAATAATGTTGCCCGAAGCATCCGCGGTCAGGCCGGCGCCGCTCATCCAGATGCCACCGTCTTCGCCATTGGGGGTCGACACCCACACCGCCGTCTGTTGCAAAGTGCTTTCGTCATAGGCCATCACCCAGCCGTGAAAAGGGGCGTTATCGCAGTACGACGCCCACGCAAGATAGATCTCGCCGTTGCTGAGTAACAGGCCGGAACGCTGCAACTCCATGACCGGCTCAAAAGTAAGCACGCCATTGACACTGCCCGCTCCAGTTCCCGGGTACGTCGCCCGTATGGCCACGGGACCGCTGAATTTCTCGGCTCCGGTGGTGATATCGAGGGCATGCAGCCGGTTAAAGAGAGTGCCGTTTTCCTTCGTTTCTGCCAGGACATAGATCGTATTAGTGCTGCTATTGATGACTGGGGTACTGGTAACTCCATATTGGGGCACTACAGCCGTGTTGCAGTTCACGTCGGTAGTGGAAACAGTTGTGATACCGTCTGCCGGGTTGATAAAGCTTGTTTGCCAAAGGGGCGCGCCATTCTCTCCGGTATTGCTGTCGGCATCGAACGCGTAAACGCTGTCGTTTTCCGTAGCTACATAGAACACATTATGGACACCTTTTCCCGGAACCGTTACGTTGGGAACATACAGAGGCTGCGCATACACCTGACCATCGACGAAGGTAGTCCAAAGCTTTCCAAATCTCCGGACGGTCACATTGGATGGAGTCAGGTGGGTCTCTTGTAGATTCTGTCCGGTGCGGCCATTGTCATTATGTTGGGTGAGGACCTGTACCTGCGCCAAGCCCGGCCCGGAACATAAGATAAGCAGGAGACCGGCGAAAATGGAAACTCTCGTTCCGAACTGCGGTCCCCGATGCACCAAAAGGTTTTGCATATGATCTCCCATTTCTGAGCTACCCAACGACAACCGGCTGTTACACCCTGAATGAATTGTCACAGCCTCAATCCGCGCAGTCCAGACATCACTTTGGCGCCTATTCCGCTGTCAATACCGCTTCCAGATTGGTTGCGAAGTATCGTAAAGGTGTATAGGCACACAGCCATCGGTCAAGCGGTTCCAGCATCCGATCAAAAGACAAAGGAACCGAGTTCTTAGGAAAGAACTGGCCGTGAGACAGGTCTGCTACGCTAAATCCAAAGCTTTCAACCAGAGCAGCGAACCTGCGCTCTTTATATAAACGATCATGGTAGGTTTCTCCACGAAGGCGAGCCACCTGCTGCGTCCATGACAAAAAGTACGGCAAGAAGGTTATATACAAAAGTCCCCTGTCCTTCAGAATGCGACGAATCTCAGCGAGCGAGTCGCGATCCGACTTAACGTGCTCCAGCACGCCAAAGCTGATGACGCAATCAAAACTCTTGTCAGCGAACGGGAGTTGATAGGCGTGACGCAGCGGAATAACGTCGATGGCCTGCTCGCGAATTATGGGGACTTCCTGGCCGAAGGTTGAATCGTCAGCCTCCAGATTCTCGATATCGCATGAGGCCACGGCAAACCCTCGCTGCCTGAGAAGATAGGTAATCTGTCCCTTGCCGCAGCCCCAGTCCAGAATACTGATCTCGTTGGCGGGTCGATTACAGACAGTAGCCAGTATCTCGGCCAGGCAAGATATATGGCGGATATATACAGCCTGGGTACAGTTGGCCAGGAAGCGATGCGAAGCGCTCCTGGTTGCAATAGACTCCAAGTATGGATCATGGGGAGTCGGACCTGATAAGGTTCGCCTGGCGGTCTGGACAATTTTCCTGAGATCGGGTGCATTGTGTTGGGCAAACCCGTCCGCGATCAAGGTCGGCGAAGGTGCGGATTTATCTGGCAAGTGGCTAGGCATGATTGGGACCGCAGCGTCTATCCTCCGAGGGCGTTTTCAGTACTGCCGTTGCAAACGAACAAGCGTTCATATCCGGAAAGCACCAGCGCGACCAGGAGGAAAACAACCAGCTTAGTGTCCAGGAGCGCGTTGGTTCCGAACCAGAAGAGGATGCAAAAGCCGCACCACGGATACAATAGGATACCGAAAAGATGACCTAACTTAATCGATCTCCAAACCCATCCGCACAGGAGCCCATAGAGGAAGAGTATTACGGGGGCAAACCATCCGAAGTCAGCGAAGATATATCCAAATGCGCCGGACCAGATTCTGGTACCGTCAAGGCCGGCCTGCCAAGTCGCGGCGAATTGCGAGTCCCACATATCGGCGTAAGAGGGCCAGTGCATGAATTCAGAAACGGGGAGAAAGCTGTTCAGCGATGAATTGAAGCTTACAAAGGAGCTGAAATATAAGCCCCTTCCCGTATAGGGATAATGTAAGCGGCCGTTGACCAAGGCAGCCAGACGGTTGTAGGAGGAAACGGTATAGCCCAACAGGGCGCTGACAAAGGCATCCATGTCCTCACTTCCTCGGGCCAGCGACATCAGGGTAAACAGAGCTATAGCTCCCACAGTAAGGACCAGCGCCGCTTTCAGGGCGGTGCGGGTGCTCCAGCGTCCCTCACTTGTGTGTTGGACAAGATAGAGTAAGGCACAACCCGCCACCACCGGAATTAATTCGCCGCGAGCCAGCTTGAGTGATGCCGAGATCAGTACCAACAAAATGCCAGCAGCAATGCTCAGGCTGATTACCCAACGTGACCACCGGGAGCGGAGCTCAACCTGGCGATAGCGCCACATGGCCCACCAACAGATTCCCAGCAACCACATGCTTGACAGTCCCAGGGGTTGACGGACATCAAGGGTATCTTTTATCTGAGAGCCCTGCTGTAAGAGAATCAAACCGACTAGAGCGGGATTGCCCTGAAGCAACAGACCGATGGAAACTAGAGTGAAAGCAGACCCGACCGCTATCGGCAGTAACAGGAATGCGGGTTCGGGAAGCCGCGTCTTGAGCCGGGCGAGGGGAGCAAAGGCGGCGGGGAAGAAAGTGGCGACTACGCTAAGTCCTATGATGAAGGCGCCGACACACAATGTGTAAAACAGCATTGATGCCGGATCGAGAAACAAGAGATCGCGCTCTTCCAGATAGGTGGTATACAAACTGGGCGGAAGCATCCAGACCAGGACAAAAAAAATAAACGACACCAGGGCAAGGCCGTAAGGCGATAGCCAGGTGGAGCGTGCTGCCGGGAGTGGATGTAAGCCGCTGGTCACTGGGAAAAACTCAGAGCTGCTCGTGAGGCCGAGCAAAGTTGGAGGTAGTGGGGCAAGGATTCACCACGCATCGGTCCCCACAGAAGTATGCCGGCGATCGGCGCGCAGCGGGCTGTCTTTGGTGGTAAAGACCAAGTCAACAATTTCCAGCGCTTTATCCAAGGGACGATAGCCGCCATCCAGGATGTCATAGAGGCTGAAGTTCTTGGCAGTCATATACTCCATGATGTCGGCGATTTCGGGAAGGCCGTCGACATAGGAAATGAGGCGCGTCTCCAGAATTACTATGTCAACTTTGTGAAGAGTTTCAGCAGCGCCACGGAGTACTGAGAGCTCCTGCCCTTCGGTATCAATCTTTAAGAGGACAGGAGGCCGCAGATCGCGGCCCGCAACGACTTGATCGACGGTGACGACGGGCACGACGCGGTGATCGACCGCAGCCCGCGCCAGAGACGTGGTTTGCCGGGGATCAGCATGTATGTTGAGCGTGACTTCGCCTTTCGCCGCCCCCGCGGCCGCCAGCACGTATTCGGTATCATAGGTGGACTTCAGGCGTTCCAGGTCACGCTCGAACTCCTTCAGGGGTTCGACTAAGTAGAATTTGCTGGTGGGGAATGCTTCATAAAGATCGGGAGTGCCATAGGCCACACCGACATCGATGACGGTGCCGGGGTCAAATTGCAATGTCTTCAGGTGCGAAAAAAACTCCGCAAAGTTCCTTGTAGGCCGCCCGGAATTTACCAGCTTCACGCCCATGTGCACGAGCAGGCGGTCATTGAGCTTTTGGACGGCAGTTTTCAGGAACTCGCGGGCCCGCACGGTAGTAGGTTTGCTCATACGGGAACCGTTATACCATCCCTGACTGACCGAGGCGGCCGAACTGGGGGCTGCGTCCAAGATGACCGCGGACGACTCGGGTCAAGCCGTCAAAGTATTTCTGGCCCAGCGCATAGGCCGTGAGGCAATAGAAGTGAAACATAGGATACTTGGCAAAGCCCATGCGTCCATAGGCGCGGTAAAAGGCCATGAACTCAGGGAAGGGAAGGCCCAACTGACTCCTGATGTAGGGATAAAAGTAGTTGGCGTAGTCACGCGTGACTTCATCAACAAGGTTGATACCCTTGGTGACCTTAAGGTCTCGTATGATGGAGAGCGCTCCCGAGACCATGGTTAGCAGAGCTTCAGGAGTATAGGAGCCGGGCATGTAAGTCCCGCGTTCGTTGCTGCTGTTGCCGAACTCGGGTGGCTCGTTGTTGCGACAAAGCACGAGAATGTCGGGAGTGAACACAGCGCACCGCGATGCGAGTACGCTTGCTGTGAGATGCAATTGATAGAAGAGGGTGCCGTCGAATTTGGCGGTTGCTGCAGCGTAGGCGCTATCGCGATGCACGATGTAGCCTGAGATAACGCCGGAACGCCGAAAACAGACGGTGATGGCCTCGCGTCCCTCGGCAAAGCGCCGCTCTTCGTTGAAATATCGGACGGCCTGATTAATCTTCTCCGGAACCTCGTCGAACCAGGCATAACCGCGCAGCACCAGACCGACATTGTCATAACGTTGCAAGATGCCGGCGACGGTAGCGAGAGCGCCTGGACATAGCAAGTCGTCGTTTCCCATGAAGAAGCAGAATTCGCCAGTCGCTTTCTCCACCAAGTTGCGGATATTGGCGTCGTAGCCAAGGTTCCGGGGATTTTCGTAGTACAGCAACTGTCCAGGATGGCGTCCGGCATAGTCGCGAGCGATGGCGGCAATCTGCTGGCGCTCAGGCGACGCATCCTCGCAAACGACAACATTGAAGTTGGTATAGTCCTGGGAAAAGATGGAATCCAGCAGAGCGGGCAAATGCCGAGCGCGCTTAAAGGCGGGAATGCAGATGGAAAGAGTTGGTCTCATGCTTGGTAGCTGCACGCTGTGATACCCGATAGAACTGGCGCCATCATGCTTTGCCGCGCTTCGGTATACTCAAGATCGTCCCCCGATGACGACGCGCCGGCTGTTCATCAAGAACGCAGTTGCCAACCTTGGTCGAGGTGGCGCGACTGCGCTGGTAGCTGTGTTTCTGCCTCCGCTGCTGGTGCGCCATATGACGGCCGTCAGCTATGGCGTCTGGGTCCTGGTGCTGCAAGTTGCCGCCTATATCGGTTACCTGGACTTTGGCTTGCAGACAGCCATAGGCCGCTATATAGCATATGCCACGGAGCGGGGCGATTACCAACAGCGCAACTCGGTTTTCAGTACCGCGTTTGCGGGATTGGTGGCCGCCGCTTTCGTAAGCCTGCTGCTGCTGGTTGGGGCAGCGGCTGCCATTCCTGCCGTCTTTCCCGGTATTCCGTCCGAGACGATCCCCATAATGCGGTGGGCGCTGCTGATTCTGGGAGCGTCGATCGCGCTTGGTCTGCCGGCCTCGGCATGGTCGGGAGTTTTCATCGGCTTGCAGCGGTACGAGATTCCCGCAGTGGTGATCGGCGGAGCCAGGCTGATTGCGGCTGTTGGGGTGGTGATTGCAGCCTTTGCGGGCCGGTCCGTGGTCACGATGGCGGCCATCATGGCGATCACAAATGTCTTGTCGTACGGGGTGCAGTATGCCGCGGCCAAGCGGATCATACCGGACATCAAGTTCAGGGCCAGCCAAGTGTGGCGCTCCACTGCCCATGAGCTACTTGGCTACTGCTTCGGGCTGACGGTGATGTCGTTTTCAATGCTGCTGGTCACCGGCTTCGATCTGATTCTGGTAGGCCGCTTCCAGTTCAATGCGGTTACCGCGTATTCGGTTTCGGCTGCCATGATCACCTTCGTTGCCGGAGTGCTGTCGGCAATCCTGAACGTCATGATGCCGCATGCGGCCGCGCTGCACGCTCGGCAAAATCCAGAAGAGCTGGGACGGCTGGTCATCCTCTCAACCCAGGTGGGAGTCATCTTACTGATATTCACCGGCATCCCACCCCTGATTTACGCCGCGCCCATATTAAGACTATGGATCGGCCAGCAGTATGTGCAGACGGGACAACCGATTCTGGTGGTCTTATTGATTGCGAACATGATCCGGCTGGTCGGGCTGCCCTATGCAATCGTGCTGATTTCCGCGGGACAGCAACGCTTAATCAAAGTCAGTCCCTTGACGGAGGGGATTACTAATCTAGTAGCCAGTATAGTTTTAGGGGCGACGATGGGCGCCATTGGGGTTGCGCTGGGCACCTTGATTGGATCGGTGTTCAGCGTTACCACACATCTGTTCTATAGTATGCCGCGGACTTACGCGGAAATTAAGTTTTCCAGAAGGAAGTACCTTCTTTCTGGGGTACTGACGCCGCTCTTGTGTGTGGTTCCACTGTTGCTGGGTGGCGCGATTTCGGTAAGTGGGCGGCTGAATCCGGCTCACCGCAATACGTTGTTCGTGCTTTGCGTTGCGCTCTCGCTGGTGGGGAGTGCAATTCTGCTGCGAGGTTCGAAGATATTGCGCTTCGGAATGGTCAAGCCCGAGGTAGGTTCGGGGCCGGATTAGCGGCTTAGAGGCTGTCGTGATTTGCGTCCGGGAAGTTCGCAGCGGGATCGAGAGAGCGCGACGAGATAGGCTCGATCAGGCGATCCACCAGCAGGCGACGGGGATCGCGGGAGTCCAGATTCTGATAGCCAGCCGCGAGTAGGATCCATGCGCATCCGAGAGCAAGAGCTACGAAGGTCCCGAAGGCAATTATAAAAAGCCGGGGAGGCCAGGATTTGGTCTCGGGCACGACGGGCTCATCCAGCACTTTGATCGAGGGAATTTCTTTCGCTTCCTGGACCTTCGCCAGTTCGTACTGCTTGGTCAGAACTTCAAAAATAGCTTCGTCGATTTTGGCCCGGCGGGCAAGATCATAGTACGTATTTCCGAGAAGGGGGAGCTGTTCGAGCGAGGGATAAAGCTGGTTATCGCTTAGGGTCGTGTTATCTGGAACAGCGCCGGCAGGTCCACTCCCGGCAGGTCCACTCATGGTGGCGAGCTTGTTGCGCAATTCGGCGACTCGAGCCGAGGAGGCCCGTACCCTGGAGTTTTGCGGGCCATAGATCTGCTCCAGGCCTTTCAGCTCCGTCTCCGCGGCAATCAGTTGGCCCTGAAGGCTGGAGGCAGCCTCCATCATGGCTTTGCCTTCAATCTGGGGATCGAAGGTCTTGTTCTGGCTGGAGAAGAGGCTTAACTTCAGGGTCGCAGCATCCAGTTCCCGCTTGACGGACTGCAAGCGTCCTTCGAGAAAGACCCGTTCCCGATGGGCGGAGGAAGTGGTCAACTGAGAAATGCGGGTGTTCAGGTCGGTAACATAAGCCTTGGCCAAGGCGGCTGCGCGATCAGGATTAGAGTCCTCGACGGCAATGGTGATGATGCCGCTCTTTTTGTCCTCGGAGATGTTGGTGCGTTTTTCGAGGACTTTGCGGGCATCGTTATAGCGTTTTTTGGAATAGACCTTGCGCAGATCGAACTGATTGATGAGATCGTCCTGGATGGTCCTGCTTTCCAGGATACCCACCATGGTAGCTCCGCTGGTGCGCAGGCCGAGCACATTACTTGCCACGGCCCCGATCGCGTCGCCCGCCTTCGCGGTTAAGGCGCCCAGCATCGCGGTGTTCATGTCGGACTGATCGGGCGGCATCAGCCGGGCGACCGCTTCATATCGCTTGGGAATCAGGAAGGCTATGGCGGCTGAAATCACCAGGCCGGCAATCACCACCCGGAGCAGAGTGCGGCGGTTAAGCCGGACGAGGTCCAGGCCAAGGAGCATTTTCTCCGCGGCACTTTGCGGAGGCAGAACACCAAGATCGTGGCCAGAGGGCGGGGAACTCTGGAGCGTAAAGGGGGATGACTGGTTCACAAGAGTATCTGGGGCTGTCGGAGCACCGAGTTTAGCAGTGATCGTATACCGCCGGGAACGTCAATTGCAATGACGAGACACAGCTTCGCCATCCTCGCTTAGCAAGGGATATTTTTCCGGGTGAAAAGCAGAGAGTCCACGCCTTTGGAGCAAGCCTGAATTAAGCCAGCGCGTCCCACAAACACGTGCCACTCGTACTTGCACTCGTTGGGCTGGGGGAATGCACTAACTTTTTTCGGTTCATCATGTTGGCACGAGTTCCAGGTCGGGTCAAGGGAAAAGTAGGGACCATTTCAGCGCGCTCTCGGAGACGAATCTGGTGTGCAATTCGAGGCAGATTTGTCGGGGCTGGAGGGTCTGCCCGGGGACCGCGTCGTCCCACGGTGTCTGTGGCGGAAGCGTGTCGCCGCTCCGCGGCTCTGTTCGTTTCCGCACTCCACCGCGGGCTCACGCCCGCGGCTAACACAAATGTCGCCGCTTCGCGGCTGGTTGAGGCAAGTCTTGCGGCGAGCGTTCCATCAACAACTAGAAGATATCCTGACGAGGCTTCTACTGCTTTCGTGACGGGGTATGGATTGGCCAGAAAGTGAATTGCAGGCCGAACGCGACGTTGGTCTGGGGAGTGGCGCTCACCAGGGGAAAGTTGAAGCGCTCGTACTGGACCATGGGCGAGACCTGAATTTCGCGTCTTCACCAGCCAATCGACCGTGGCGGAGACGTCGTTCAACCCGCCTCCACCCAGAAAAATGGGATCGTTGTACTGTCTGCGATAGCTGACCTGAATCTTCTTCTCTGCCGAAAACCAATAGGTGCTCCAGGCCTGGATGCCATCGCCCATGCGGCCGACCCAGCTGCCCATAATGTCGCCGTAAGTGCGGTAGCCTTCAGGATAGTGCTCGTTGAAGTAGTAGGGGCCGACTCCGGGATATTGTGGAATATTGGTATAGATGCCTTCGACGCGAAGATCCAGATTGTGCAATCTGGGAAGCTGCGGGAGGTAGATACCGGGATTCCAGGCAGACTGTTTGTAATAGGCGATGGGATTCGGTTCGTCGTTGGCCATACCATCCGCGTAGAGGAGCAGCCAGTTACGCAAGCCGGGAATGCGATAGGAAAAGTTGAAGCCGGTGAAACGCTTTCCGGGATCGACGGGCTGAGCATTGCCGTGTTGGGACCAGGTGTGCAGCCAGGTAGCCAAAGTAGCGGGTCTGCCTTCGCCAGCCCACAGCACGGTGATGGTGACTCCGATTTCAAAATTCGGCGTCATCTTCAGGCCGAGTTTGTCGCCCCACATATAAGGCTGAGGATTGATGAGTTGAACGCCGTTGCCGACGAGGGGAAACTCAGGATAAGGTCCGCGCACGTAGTATTGGCCGCCAACGCGCCCGACAAAGGCTTCGTTACGGATCATGCCCAGCCAGGCCAGCGGCCCTCCCAGTTGATAAGGAGTGGTACGCGCGAGGCGAAGCATGGGCATGGCTTGCGCGTTGTTGGAAAGCATGAGCGAGCCGCCGGCGTCAGGCCCCCAGGACAGGCTTTCTTGCCCGAACGACATCTGCCAGTTGGCCATATTGAGGGCTGCGTAAGCCTCGATGGTGTTGAATTGATTCTCGCCGTAGAAGGTAGGAACTGAATTCAGCGGCATGGCGTCAATATTGGCGATGGCTTGAGCCGTCGAGGGGCTGTAGGGCGCGATGGACGCGGAGTGCTGATATTCTCCGCGAAGGTAGAAGGCCAGCGGTCCAGCCTCGGTGCGCATGGAGGCTCCAACTATGGAGTTGAAGCCTTGCCCATAGGGACGGCCGTAGTTGTTATACAGGGTCTGGGCAAAGTGGTAGCTGTCGGCCAAGGGCATTCCGACAATCTGCGTGGCGCCAACATAGGCCGATTCCAACTGAACGCCAACATTGGAAGCACCGTCCAGATTCGCCAATTCAAGAGCAAATTCGCGGCGGAGTTCGGCCACGACTCGACCTGACTCAGTGTGAATTTCCGGATATCCAGTTTCTTCCTGAGCTTGCAGGGTGAGCCTGGCGCATTCCAGTCTGGTTATCGGCCGAATGGCTTGCACAAATTTCGGCAGATAGCCCAACGCCGCCAGACGATCCAGGGCGGGATAGATCCAGCTGTCGACAGGAACGTAGGTTGAGCCCATGAAGCGGGGATCGGGAACGGCGGCTTCGGGATCTTTCACGAAGGTCCCCCAGTTTGAGCTCTTGATTTCGCTGGCGGCGCGAGCACGGTAAATCTGCCGTCCCATGTACCAGCCAAGAGCGCTGCCGACCACAGCATCGGAGACCCAATGCTTCTGGCCCACCACGCGAGCGACGCTGACGCCGCTTGCGGTGCCGTAAGAGAGGAACTGAGTGAACCAACCGGGATATTCGTGAGCAATAACAGTGGCCGCGGCCCAACTCACGGCAGAGGTGTCAGAAGGAAAGGAGTCACCGCCGGAGAAGAAGTCGCCGCGGTCGTTACCGGTATCGGGGCGCTCGCGGCCAGCAATATATTTGAAGGCAGTGGCGTCGATATAGGCGTCCAGAGCGGCTTCGCCGGCGAGCAAGCCGGTTTCGCGCTCGTGATCATCCTGATTCTTTGCACCCAACAGAAAGAGTCCGGCGCTGGCGCCTAACAAGGCACCCATTCCGGCATTGGAGGCGTTAGCCGCTAGATTGATGGTGCTGGAGCTCTTGGGGAGATGCGCTTCTATCTTGGTATCGGTGCCAACCAGGATGGAGGTTGCGAAGATGGCCGGAACAACGAAGAAAAGGTTTTCCGACGTCATGCGAAAGGGAGTGGTGAGAAAGGCCTTCTGGTCTTGCCAGACATTTTGCGGCAGAGACTTGAGGGTCACACGGGACTCGCCGTCGTCAGCGGCATGATCGGCTTGGCGGGCTGAGTTGCGGGCGCAGGAGTTGGGCACTGCGGACTGGGCGTGCGCGTAGCCGGCGAGCAAGCAGCAGAGCAGCGCGCCGGCTACTCTGGATGTACAGCGGAAGACCATTTAGTAGTGCACAGCAACTGCGGCGGCGAGAGCCAAATTAGCAACCAGCTGCGCCGTTTCCAACGTAGTCTTCCAGGCGGTGGATCCGCCTAGCGCCTTTTCCGGGACTACCAGAACATCTCCGGGCCGAAGCTTGGCATTCAACACTCCGCCCTTGAACCAGCCGCTGCCCTGGGAAGACACCACGGAGCCATTGGCGCGAATGACATAGATGGCTTTCTTCAGGGCCAATTCCGTAGGACCACCCGCCTGCGCCAAATACCATTCGGCAGTTTTTCCGGGAACGTAGGTGATAGCCGTGGGATTGTAGACCTGTCCATAGGCGAGGACGAAGTTGGGTTTGCGGGGAATGGTAACCACGTCCCCGGCCCGCAGGAAGATGTCCGCCGGAGTGTTCTCCCATTCCGTGATATCGCTGGAGATGGTTATAACCAGGCGTCCAGACGGCGGGTTCAGAGCGCAGCCGGGCGAGGGTTTGGGATTGCTGCTGTTGCAGGGCCTGCAAGGATGGCAGCCTGATCTTGTCCGGTACTGCTGGGGGAGAAGCGCACGGTGGAGGTGGAAGCTTCGATGCGGCGAATCAGCTCCTGACGGCCCTTTCTCTTCCAACTGCCGGACTTCGACGCGCTCCAGCACGGCGCCCACGGGATAGGCGGTTTCACGGAAGCCGCCGGCGCGCTTGATCAGAGAGCTAAGGCGCTCGCCTTCGTTGATGCCGTAGCTTCCGGGAAACTTCACTTCACCTTTGACGGTGGCAGAGCGTCCAATGTCGGCCCATCCCGGAATCTGGAGGATGGTGAGAACGTCGCCGGGCTTCAGCGCAGCATCCGCCGAAGTATCGCCAGCGACGGCCGCGCCAATCTTGATTTCCTGCTGGTTGGTGACGACTTGCGCGCCATTTTCGACCTTGTAGCTGGCCAGGTCCGCCGTCTGGAGATAGGCGCTCCTTCGGAAACCGCCCGCCATGCGGACGAGATCGCCCGCAGTCATGCCTCCGCTCATGGGATATTCGCCGGGACGCAGCACGTCTCCATAAATTCTGACCTTGGGCGGATCGATTTCATACCGGCCAAAGATCCAGACAGTGTCGAACTGCTGGAGGGTAACGGTTTCGTCTCCGGCGAGTGCGCTGGCCAGGTCGACCTCAATGGTCTGCGGGACGAAAATCGGGAGGCTCCAGACGAATGATCTCGGCATGGTTCGAAGGCTCGGGCAACACCTCCTGATAGGAATGGATGACGTCGGTGATCTTCATGCCGACCTTGAAGGGATAGGTGCCGGGCCGATAGACGTGGCCTTGCAGGTAGACGGCCTTGTCGCTGTAGGGAAGAATGGGTGCAACCGAGACGCGATCGCCATCCTGCACGGCGAAGGGCTGCACCACGGCGCTCTGCGGACTTCTGGTCCGGGGGCGCGGCCAGCTTGGCGTCCAGGACTACGCGCTTCTCGTGCGCTTCGATGCGTTCGACCTTGATCTCACCCAAGGCGGCTGCGACCGATACACCGCCAGCCATGGCAAGCAGCTCGGAGAGTTGGGTCTCGCCCTTGAGTTCGTACACCGCGGGCCGGCGCACCATTCCGGTGACGGCAACGAGCGGCCCAACGGGCGGAACCATGATGGTATCGCCGGGCTCCAGATGTTCGATGGCCTTGCGTACGCCATTCAGCAGCAGATCGTAAAGATCCATCTCGCTGATGAGCTGCTGTCCGCGGTAGTGCTTGACCACACGCAGCGAACCGGTAGAGGTAGGTCCGCCGGCGGCGTACAGCGCGTTCAGCGGCGTGGAAAGCGAGCTGATGTCGTAGGCTCCGGGGCGCTGGACATCTCCCACAACATAGACCCTGACGGTATGCAGGCGCGTGACGGAGAGGTCGACATGAGCGTCGTGATATTGCGGCGCCAGTGCGGCCTGGACTTCTTTCTGGGCCTGGGCCAGAGTGAGGCCAGCTACTACGACCGGCCCCGCTTCCGGCAAAGAGATGCGGCCTTCGCGATCGACGACCCGCGTAATCCGCTGGGTAACGCCTCCCCAGGTGTTGATGGTGAGGTTATCGCCAGGACCCAGAACGTAGTCGGGGCCGGCGGGCATGTCCATGGGGAAGTTGCGCATGCCGATGACATCGGGACGGAAGATGTCAGCGCCGAAGCGCTTGAGGGTCTTGGGCTGCTGCGGAAACTGGGTGTACAGGTCGCGGGTGGAAGGAAGACTGGGATACGGGTTCTTCTTGCGTATGGTCTTGGGATTCAGGGTGGAATCGTCATAGCGGGGCTGGGGAGGCTGCGCGCCTAAATTGCCCGTGGTCCGTTGACCCTGCCGAGTCCCAGATGTTCCCGCACCGGATGTCCCCGATTCTGCTCCCGAAGGCGCTGTCTCCGGGTTGTACTCCTGCGCGCCGGCTCCCTGCGCGGTTGTCCCCGGAGGCATCATCTCCGGGTTGATGTTCTCGCGCTCCTCAGGCTGCTGGGGCAAGGCAGCGTTGGTGCCAGGGCCTCGCAGCGTACGGGCCTCGTCCTCGGAAATGTAGCCTAATTCCACGAGGGAGCGAATGGCATCGCTTCTGAAAGCGGGGTCGTTCTGCAAACGCTGGTACACCACGTCATCGGTGACCGCTTGCTCGTCGACCAGGCTACCCTCGTCGCTCATGCGCTGAATCAGGAGAAGCCGCAACTGGTCCATGACTTCAGGCCGATTCTGGAGGAAGTTCCGCAACGCCAGATTCGAACTGGCGCTGGAAGCCATTGGAGTGGCAGAGGATAATCCTTGCTGGCTTTGCTGGCTGGAGCTCTGCGTATCGCTGATACTGGGCGCCGTCAGCCCACCGGAGGAGCCGGGGGTGGTGGAGGAATCCTGATCGGTGCTTTGTCCGTGGGCCGCCGCGGACCAGAGGCATAAAACGGCGACCATGACAGCGATACGGTAGGTCTGCAAAATTCTCATTTCCGATGTTTCCTCGCGTCGCAACTCCGTTGACGTGCCGTCGCTATCGCCAGGAAAAAACAGCTTCCGGCGAACAGGTGCCAAACAGGAGATAATTCGCGACAACCGAAATGAATTGTGGCTAGATTAGTGTGCTCGAAAGCTTATGGTAACAAAGTGGTGATCGTCAAGAAAAACCTTGTAGCCCCCTGCCCCCGAATCACTCTGCGGGCCTCTCGAAGGTTCTGCGATCGAGTGCGGGATTTACCTGCATTGCGGTCATGGTCATGGACATCTGCGGCTGTCCAAGTTCGCTGAACAGCTCATACTTTGTGGGATAGTTGAGGCCGCCGAAGCTTTTCCAGTCCGCGTAGGTCATCGTCTGAATGATCCCGCCGGCTTGTGACATGTCGGAGTAGCGTTCCTGCAAGAGTTTGCCGTCGGCTGCGATCCACCAGCGGGTGGGCACGCCGTCGGCCTCAACGTTCACCACGGTGGCTTTGGCGTTTCCCACCTTTTCCTGGCCGGTGGCGACGAAGACGTATTTCGGGTCGTTGATGTGCTGCAGAACGTTGATAAAGTCATGCTTCAGCGTCGCATCCATTGCAGCCCGCTGAGTTGGAGAAACATTCCGCAGCCGGCCGTCGTCCACCATAAACGCGTCGGCGGGCGTTACCACCAGCAGCGTACTGCCCTGCGGCAGCGTCATCCTCTGGGCCTGCTTGTTGGGGTAAACGATGCTCTGCTCAAGTTCGATGTGTTGGCCCTGGCGCACGGCAACTACGGTTTGGCGCAGGCTGGTTACCGCGTTCACCTTGGCGGGTCCTCCCATCGCCTGTAAGAACCTGGCGGCGGCGGCCTTGCCTCCAGCATTGCTGGTGGTGGGCCCAAAGTTCAGCGTGAGTTGCGAAGCAGATGACCTCGGCGCATTCCGCGGCTGGGCAGAGGTTTGCTGGCAGAGCAGGGAACCCAGTGGCAGGATTGCGAGTACGAAGAAGGCGACAATACGGCGAACATTGGTCATGACTCGGGCCTCAGGCTTGATGGTCCCATGGAGCGCTACCAGCAGCAGCGCCCGGAAGGAGTTGGTGGGCGGTGCAGGACTCGAACCTGCGACCTTCTGGGTGTAAACCAGACGCTCTAACCAACTGAGCTAACCGCCCTTCGCAGATGGATGGGGAAAATAGTTGTAGACGAAGGCGACCAATCGAGTGTACATGAGCCGCGCAAGCGCGGTAAATGAAGGACCCGCTCGCGGGTCGCAAAGTTTCCGCCGCCCTCACCGGCTCGGCGACAGTAATCTCGTTGGAACTCATCTCATAAATCATTCAGGGATTGTGTCAGGGCACGACTTTTAGTCGTGCCGGCAGGAGGATAGTGAGGATCGGGCTTTAGCCCTGCGGACCCAGAGTTCTCAGGGGCTAAAGCCCAAGTCGTTCAAGGTCCGCGTACGGCACGACCAAGGTCGTGCCCTGATACAAAACCACGTCGTCTAGCCCTTCGTCGTAAACTCGACCAGCAATTGCAGCCTTTGGCGGGCGTGTCCGCTGTCGATGGCATAGGCGGCCAGAGGCACAGCGTCGCTGATGCGATCGGCGTGGCCGGCAGCCACCAGTGCAGCAGCGGCGTTCAGCAGCACAACATCGCGGCGCGGAGAACGCTCGCCATCAAGAATCGCGCGGATGATGGCTGCATTTTGCTGCGCATCACCGCCGGCAATGTCTTCGAGGGGCGCGCGGGCCAGGCCAAAGTCCTCCGGCGCGACTTCATACACTCGCACCTGAGCATTGCGCACCTCCGCAATTTTGCTGGGCCCGGTGATGGTGATCTCGTCAAGCCCATCGCGTCCGTGGACGACCAGCGCGCGGCGCACCCCGAGTTCGCTGAGCGCCTCGGCCAGCTTCTCCACCAGATCGGCGGAATACACTCCGACCACCTGCGCCGACGCTTTGGCGGGATTGGTGAGCGGCCCGAGCAGGTTGAAGACCGTGCGCAGCCGCAACTCGCGGCGGGCGGGCTGAACATACTTCATCGCCAAGTGCATGGCCGGGGCGTAGAGAAATGCGATGCCGGTTTCTTGCAGGCAGGCGCCGACACGCGCTGGCGGCAGGCCGATGTTGACGCCGAGCGCCTCCATCACATCGGCAGAGCCGCATCGGGAGCTGATGCTGCGGTTGCCATGTTTGGCCACGCGAACGCCGGCGCCGGCAATGGTCAGGGCGGTCGCGGTCGAGATGTTGAAGGTGCCGCTGGTATCGCCGCCGGTGCCGCAGGTGTCGACCAGCGCGTCGCGCCCGGTGCCGCTGAGGTCGAGCGCCTCGCCATCGTCGGATTGCAGCGGCGTGGCTTCGGCGCGGATGGCTTGCGCGAAGCCGACGATCTCCTCCACCGTTTCGCCCTTCATGTGGAGAGCAACCAGCAGCGCCCCGATCTGCGCGTCGGTGGCTTCGCCGCGCAGGATTTGCGCCATCACGTCGCGCGCCTCTTCGCGGGTGAGGGAAGTGCGATGGTTGGCGAGCTTGTGGAGAGCGTCGAGAATCATGGTGGCTGTGTTGCTTCTAGATTAGCATTGCGAGGGCCGCGAACTGCGAGCCACGAGCCGCGAGCGAAAAGCGCGTGCATTTCTGGTGACTGCCCACAGTTGTTGAGCACAGAACGTGCGATAGTACTGGGGTGAAGCTTGCCGCTCGACGCTACGGCGCCATCCTCGTGTTCGCTCTGCTGACCGTGAGTGCGCAGGCGCAGCGCACCTATCTCGGGATGGATCGCAACGATTATCCCGGCGACGCCAACATGATTTCGTTGCACAAGACGTTCGCGTTTACCGGCTACTGGCTGAACAATCCTCCGGGCGCGAATCGCAATACGTGGCAAGGCAAGCGCAAGTCGATTGAGGCGATGGGCTATGGCTTCCTGCTGCTGTTCAATGGCCGCGAATATGCGCAACTGAAAACTGCGGGCAATGCCGCGCGCGTGGGAACTAACGACGCGGCTGCGGCCGCGCGCTCGGCGCAGCAGGAGGGCTTTGCCAGGGGCGCGATCATTTTTCTGGATCAGGAGCAGGGTGGGCGCATGTTGGCCGAGCAGCGCGCCTATATTCATGCCTGGGTGGATGGAGTGACACGCGCGGGATATGGCGCGGGGATCTACTGCTCGGGAATTCCGTTTCGCGAGTCAGCCGGGGTTTCGGTGGTGACGGCCAACGATATTCGCGAGCACGCGGGCGGGCGGCAGATACATTTCTTCGTCAGCAACGACCAGCTGTCCACCGTCTGCGGGCTGCGCTTTTGGCCGGACGCGGGTGAGTCCAGGCGATAGCGGAGTGCCGTTCGCCGATGCGTGGCAGTTCGCGCAGTCGCCGCAGCGTCCGGAGATGACGGCGGCCTGCCGCGAAACCTACGCCCCCGACGGCAATTGCTATTCGCCGAGCTCCAGTGTGTACGTCGATGTGGATACGGCGAGCTCGGGCGATCCCTCGCGGGGCAGGAGCCGGTAGAGTGGTTCGAGAATCGCGGCAGACGGTAAGGGTGGAGCGCGCCTTCACAGGGCGCTGAAAAAGTCGGGTTTTGAAGGGGCATAGCTTTAGCTGCGCCGTTGCGAGTCTTTTAAATTTGTCATCCCGAGGAGGCCTTTAGGCCGACGAGGGATCTGCTTTTGACTTTTTCAGCGGCCTGTTCAGGCGGGCATGACGGTCATGATAAATAGGATCCGCGCTTTAGCGCCGGAGGTAGCGCTTTCTTACCTCAGCGGCTAGCCGATTTGCTCGCCGAATCTTAAAACTGCACCACTGAAGCGGTGCTCTACCCTTATCTGATGTTGGAGGCGGTCAGGGCGAAGTGGCAAGCACTCACTCCCCATCGCGGGCCGAGATCGAACATGCCGCGACCTTACTGCGGGCCGGCAAGCTGGTCGCGTTTCCCACGGAAACCGTGTATGGACTCGGGGCCAACGCGCTCGACGCAGCCGCCGTGGCTCGCATCTTCGAAGCCAAGGGCAGGCCGAGCGACCAGTCCAATCATTGTGCACGTCAGCAACATGGAGATGCTGCGCGAGGTCGTTGCGGAGTGGCCGGCGGCGGCGCAACTTCTGGCGCAAACCTTCTGGCCCGGTCCGCTGACGCTGGTGCTGAAGAAGCAAGCTGCAATACCTGCACTGGTCACCGCGGGATTGGACACGGTTGGGGTGCGCATGCCGTCGCATCCTGTCGCACTGGCGCTGATCACGGCGGCGCAGACTCCCATCGCCGCGCCCAGCGCCAATCGCTTCACCCAGCTCTCGCCGACGACCGCCGAACATGTACGAGCGGGACTGGGCGATCGCGTGGATTACATCCTCGATGGCGGCGCGTGCACGGTCGGCATCGAGTCGACGGTGCTGTCGTTGGCCGATGGAGCTGCCGTCTTGCTGCGCCCGGGCGGCGTGTCGCGCCAGCAGATCGAAGCCGTGATTGGGCCGGTTACGCAGCTGGCGAATGCTCCGGCGGAAGCCCATCCTTCGCCGGGAATGCATCCGCGCCATTACAGTCCGCGGACGGAGCTGTTGCTGGTGCGCGATGGCGATGTGCCGCTGACTGGCGCGGGAGCGTACCTGCAATGGCGTCGGCCGCCGAAGAGGGAAGTGCGAGAGATTGTTGCGATGCCGCTTGACGCCGCTGAATATGCGGCGCAACTGTATCTCACGCTGCACGATCTGGATTCGCGTGGCTATGACTGGATTGCCGTGGATGCGCCGGATGAGGCTCCGGAGTGGGAGGCGGTTTGGGACCGGCTGAGGCGAGCGGCAGTATCGGGTGGGTGATTTACCTCTGGGGGTGAGCCAGCCAGAGCATCGTGCCGCCGGCTGGCCGGCTGAGGAAGAAAAATAAAGGGCTGATCGGCACGACTAAAAACAGGCCGCTGAAAAAGTCAAAAGCAGATCCCTCGTCGGCCTAAAGGCCTCCTCGGGATGACAAATTTAAAGGACTTGCTACGGCGCAGCTAAAGCTGCGCCCCTTCAAAACAAGTCGAAGGGGCCGTTTTCAGCGGTCTCTAAAGTCGTGCCCTGACACAAAGCTCTCGGAAGTGGATTCTTTCAGTAGCCTTTCGAGCCGAATCCTTGCAAGACGCGGCGATAATTCCACGCCATGCTACAGTCGAGAGCTTGATTTTGGGGTTCACTGGCCCATTGACCGCATCCTCCTCCAACTCGAAGCGGCAGGAAACATCTTCGGGGCTTCTCCGGCAAGTCGGACTGTTCGACGCCACCATGATCGTGATGGGCGGCATTGTCGGCGCCGGCATCTTCATCAACCCGTACGTGGTGGCGCAGCAACTGCACACGCCTGTCCTCATCCTGGGCGCATGGATCGCGGGTGGCGTTATAGCCATGTTGGGCGCGTTCGTCTATGCCGAACTGGCGGCGCGCCGGCCCGCGGTCGGCGGGCAATATGCCTATCTGCGCGAGGCCTTTCATCCGGTCGTCGGCTTTCTCTATGGATGGGTGCTGCTGTTGGTGATCCAGACCGGAGGCATGGCCGCGGTAACCGTGACCTTCGCGCGCTATCTGCTGGAACTGACCGGATGGCAGATTTCGGAGCGCGTCATAGTCGTGGTTACCATTGCGGCGCTCACCATCATCAACTGCCTGGGCGTGAAGCTGGGCAGCCGCATGCAAAGTGTGCTGATGCTGTTAAAGATTGCGGCCATCGTAGGCCTGATTGCCGCGGGGGTGTTCCTGGTGCGCTCGCCACATCCGCTGCTGCATCCGCTGCTCGATCGCGCTCCGTCGTTCGATCTGCTGACCGCGATTGGGGCGGCGATGGTGCCCGTACTGTTTGCCTTCGGCGGATGGCAGACCACGAACTTCATTGCCGAGGAGATCAAAGAGCCGCGAAAGAATCTGTCGCGGGCGCTGGTGCTGGGCGTGGCCGGCGTGATTGTGCTGTACGTGGGCGTGAACTTTGTTTGCGTTCGCGTGCTGGGACCGCAGGCTTTGGCCGACACGCGCGTCCCGGCGACAGCGGTCATGCGAGCGACCATGGGCAACACCGGTGCACGGCTGATTGCGCTGGGCATCGCGGTTTCGACGCTGGGATTTTTCAGCCAGTCGGTGCTGACCGCGCCGCGGGTTTATTTCGCGATGGCGCGCGACAAATTGTTCTTTCGCAGCGTAGCCAGGGTCACGCGGCATACGCACGTTCCAGCGGTCGCAATCATCTTGCAGAGCGTGTGGACGATTGTGGTCGCGCTCTCCGGCCGCTATGAACAGATACTGAATTACGTGGTGTCGATGGACTTCCTGTTCTTTGGCCTGACGGGCGCGAGCTTGTTTGTATTTCGCAGCCGGGAAGCGAAAGCCGGGGCGGATGGGAAAATTGGATACCGCGCGCCCGGCCATCCCTTTACCACGGGATTGTTTGTGCTGGTATCGTGGCTGGTGGTGATCAATACGGTTTACAAATATCCGAAGAACAGCCTGCTGGGCATGTTCATTTTGCTGCTGGGGCTGCCGGTATATGCCTTCTGGGCGGCGAAGCGGAAGACTGGAGAAGACAAATCCTGATGCCATCTCGAACCCACATCGGTTCGCGCTATATGCAGTACGCCAAGCTGCGCTCCGAGGCGAAGTACAACCTGGCAGCCAGCGGCATCATGAGCTATCCCCTGAAGGAATTGCCGGTAACGCTGGAGGACCTGGAGATCTGCGGTCCCGACACTGTATGGCTACGCTCCTCTGGTGGAGCGGCTGGCGAAGCGGAACGGCGTCACGCCGGATTGGGTGGTGACGGCGGCGGGAACATCGATGGCGAACCATCTGGCGATGGCGGCGACGCTGGAGCCGGGCGAAGAAGCGCTGGTGGAGCAGCCGACGTATGAACTGGTGGTCACTACGCTGGAATATCTGGGCGTGACGGTGCGGCTATTTTGAGCGCCGGATGGAAGACGGATTTCGCGTCGATCCCGAGGAGGTCGAGCGGAAGATCACGCCGCAGACCCGGCTCATCGTGCTTACGAACCTGCAAAATCCTACCGGCGCCATGATCGACGAAGCTACGCTGCGCGCAGTGGGCGACATCGCGCGTAACAATAATGCGCGCGTGCTGGTCGACGAAGTTTATCTGGAGGCGCTGTATGAGCAGCGCCCGCGTCCGGCGGTGCATCTGGGCGATCACTTTCTGGTGACCAGCAGTTTGACCAAGGCTTATGGCCTGAGCGGGCTGCGTTGCGGATGGGTGTTGGCCAACCCGGAACTCACCGAGCGCATGTGGCACATCAACGATATGTATGGCGTGAACGCGGCATTTCCAGCAGACCTGATGAGCGTGATTGCGCTGGACAACCTGGAGCGCGTGGCGGCCCGCGCCAAGAAGTTGCTGGCGGCCAATCGTCCGGTGCTGGATTCGTTCTTGCGATCGCGTGACGATATCGAATACGTTCGCCCCGAGTTCGGCACGGTTGCCTTTCCCAAACTACGGCAGGGAACCGTCGAGCAGCTGGATCATCTGCTACGGGAGGAGTACGAGACCGGCGTTGTCCCGGGTAGTTATTTTGGGATGCCGGAACATTTTCGCGTTGGCATTGGCGGCGATCCGGAGATGACGCGTGTGGGGTTCGAGCGCTTGGGAGCGGCGCTGGACAAGCTGCGGAGGCAGTAAACATCGTAGCTGCGGCATTGATCGGCAGTCGACGGGCCATTATCACCAGGCCTCATGTCACAAGTCATTCCGGGTTTGTAACAGGGCACGACTTCAGTCGTGCCGAAACCTTGTGAAAGAAATGCGGGCTTTAGCCCCTGGAGATCTTCTAGGCAGGGGCTAAAGCCCAGTTTCATTAAGTGGCCGGACGGCACGGCTGGAAGCCGTGCCCTGATACAAATCAATCCTGCTAGGGTTCGGCCGGGGTCGGCTTGTATCACCTCTTGCGCCAGTAATGCCTGTCGCCAAAATCACGATACTGGCGGCGCTGCGGACTTCCTGCATCCCAGCTGAACGCTCCTTTTTGCAGCGTGAATTGCGCTTGGGCTGCGGTATCCGAGGCCACAATGCTGAGGATATCGAAGCGACAGGACGGTCGGCGCTCGCCCGGCATACGGCGGAGGTAACGCCGCGCCACCGAAATAATGTTGCGGCGTTTGTTCGCGGTCACGGCGGTTGAAGGCGGAGCAAAGCTGGCGTCGCTGCGCGTCTTGACCTCGACAAAGCACAGCGTGCCGTGGTCCCAGCCAATCAAGTCGATCTCGCCGCGATTGTGCGGGACGCGGAAGTTGGTGGCCACAAACTGGTAGCCGAGTTGCTTCAGATAGAAGTAGGCTTCGATTTCGCCATGTTGGCCCAACGTCAGATGGCTTGGCTGGCGCGAGCCGAGCTTTTGTAGAGTTCGAATTACGGATCGGAGCCAGGCCATGGAGCGACGCGACCAGCCACGCGCTGCCGTAACTCTAATTAACGTCCTGGCAGCCGGGTGTGATGCCAGTCACCGCCATACGTGTAAGCGCGGATCGGGGGGCCGTCGATGTTAGTCCGCGGCCTTGAAGGGGCACGGCTTCAGCCGTGCCGTCAGCGCGCAAAAGGATTGGCCTTCAGGCCCTGAGGAACTTTCCCTCAGCGGCTAAAGCCGATTTTAGGGGCACGCCTGAAGGCGTGCCCCTTCAAAGCGCGGCTCTGTCGATTGTGGAACCGCGGTAGCTGTCATTTCATAAAATGGAAAAGTGGGGACTCTTAACAGCAACGAGAGAGACATACTGAAACTGTTGCCGGCGCCGAAGCGGCTGCCTAAGCTGACCGCGCGCCGCATCGGCATTCACACTTCTACGGCTGGCGGCGTAGCGAACGCGGCCGAACGCGCCTACCGGCTGGGCTGCAATGCGTTTCAGATTTTCTCGTCGAGCCCGCGGCAATGGAAACCGTATGAACTGGCGGGCGAGCAGTGCGAAGAAATGGCACGGCTGCGCCAGCGCTATAATCTAAAGCCGCTCGCCATTCACGCCAATTATCTGGTGAACCTTGCTGGCGGCAACTCGGACTTTCACGCCAAGTCGATCATTGCCTTTCGCGGCGAAGTGGAGCGCGCGCTGGCTCTGGGAGCGGAGTTTCTGGTACTGCATCCCGGCTCGTTTCGCGGCAGCAGCCGCGAAGAAGGTTTGCAGCGGGTTGCCCTGGCGATTGAGCAGGCGGTCGAGGGGCTGGACGTGGGAGCGGGCGGCCTGCGCATCCTCATCGAAAACACAGCGGGTTCGGAGTTTTCCCTCGGCGGCAACTTCGACCAGGTCGCCGAGCTGCTGTACCTGTTGGGCAAGTTTGTGCCGTCGGGAGCTTGCATCGACACCTGTCACACCCACGTGGCGGGCTATGACATTGTCAGCGACGAAGGATTCGCCGACACCCTGGATCAACTCGATCGCACCATCGGCTTGGGCAACGTTCATGTGTGGCATTGCAATGACGCCAAGGCTGCGCGCGGATCGAGGCTGGACCGGCATCAGCATATCGGGAAGGGAAGCATTGGGCTGAAGACGTTTCGCCGGCTGCTGAACGATCCGCGGCTGGCCCACGCGGCCTTCATCGCGGAGACGCCGATCGACGAGCCGCTGGACGATCTGACCAATGTGAATGCGCTGAAGAAGTTGGTGGGAAAGCCGATAGCGATCTGGAGTTGCTGACGGAGCTCGCCACGAAGTGTCGTCCCCGACGGGACTCGAATTGCTTCTCTCAACCTCAAACCGCGGGCTGACGCCCACGGCTAAAACAAATGACGCCCTTCGGGTTACGCGCTTCGCAGGTTGTAAAATCAAGGTTTGCCCAAAGCGCATCTAAAGAAAACTTATGGCCGACTCCAAAACTGAAGAGCCGAACGCGGAAACGCAGACCCAGACTGCTGGACCTCCCGACCGTTACGATCCGCAGGCGATCGAGCAGAAGTGGTTCGAGCGCTGGGCGCAGAATCCCGACCTGTATCGCTCGGAACCCTCAACCTCCTCGCGCAAGAAGTATTACGTGCTGGAGATGCTGCCGTATCCTTCGGGCGCGCTGCACATGGGCCACGTGCGCAACTACGCCATTGGCGACGCGCTGGCCCGCTACATGTGGATGCAGGGCCACAACGTGCTTCATCCCATGGGCTGGGATTCGTTTGGCCTGCCCGCGGAAAACGCCGCCATCGCCAACCAGACGCCGCCACGCGAGTGGACGCTGGGCAACATTGCCAAGATGAAGCGGCAGATGAATCGCCTGGGCTTTGCCTACGACTGGTCGAAGGAAGTCACCACCTGCCTGCCAGAGTATTACCGCTGGAACCAGTGGTTCTTCCTGAAGTTTCTGGAGCGCGGGCTGGCCTATCGCAAGAAGAGCAAGGTGAACTGGTGTCCGAAGTGCGCCACCGTGCTGGCCAATGAGCAGGTGCTGCCCAACGGCTGCTGCTGGCGGCACGAAGACACGCTGGTGGAGCAGCGCGAGCTGGAGCAGTGGTTCCTGCGCATCACCAACTACGCTGACGAACTGTTGCAAGACCTGGACAGTTTGCCGGGCTGGCCGGAAAAAGTTCGCACCATGCAGCGCAACTGGATTGGGCGCAGCGAAGGCGCGCTGGTGGACTTCAAGCTGGAGGGCGCTGCCGGACCGGCAAACGAAAAGATCTCGGTCTTCACCACACGGATCGACACCATCTACGGTGCGACCTCGTTGCAGTTGCGCCCGAGCATCCTGTCGTCGCCGAGTTGATCGCCAGCGATTCCGCACTGCTGGCCAAGGTGGAAGAGTTGATTGCCCAGCAGCGCAAGGCGAAAGATGAAGGGAACATCGGCGCCATTGAGAAACAGGGCTTCTTCAGCGAGCGCTATGCGCTGAATCCGTTCAACGACGAGAAAGTGCCCATCTGGATAGCGAACTACGTTCTGCTGGATTACGGCACGGGCGCAATCATGTCGGTGCCGGCGCATGACGAGCGCGATTACGAGTTCGCGAAGAAATACGGCATCGACATTAAGGTAGTGATTTACCCGCGACGCGAGGGCGACGCTCCCGACGGCGGACCGAGCGAGCCGGTCCTGCCCTTCGTTGAGAGCAACAGCCTGCTGATGAATTCAGGCGAGTATAGCGGGCTGGCTTCGCAAGAAGCGATTGCCAAGATGTCTGACTGCGCCGAGGAGCACGGCTTTGGCAAGGCGACAGTAACGTTTCGCCTGAAGGACTGGGGCATCAGCCGGCAGCGGTACTGGGGCACGCCCATTCCGGTGATCTACTGCGAGAAATGCGGCATTGTGCCTGTTCCGGAGAAAGACTTGCCGGTGCTGCTGCCGGAGAATGTCGCGATCACCCTGGCCGGCGGATCGCCACTAGGCAATGTGCCGGAGTTCGTGAATGTCCGTTGTCCCAAGTGCGGCGCACCGGCGCGGCGCGAGACCGACACCATGGACACCTTCGTCGATTCGTCCTGGTACTTCTATCGCTATACTGATCCCACATTGTCAGACAAGCCGCTGGACTCTGACACTGTGGGATATTGGTTTCCCATCGATCAATACATTGGCGGGGTGGAGCATGCCATCCTGCATCTGATCTATTCGCGCTTCTGGACCAAGGTGATGCGCGATATGGGGCTGGTGAAGAATTCGGAGCCGGCGGAACGGCTGTTTACCCAGGGCATGGTAATCAAGGGCGGCGCCAAGATGTCGAAGAGCCTGGGCAACGTGGTCTCGCCCGACGACATGGTGGCGCGCTATGGCGCCGATGCCACGCGCATGTACACGCTGTTCGGCGGACCTCCGGACAGAGACCTGGATTGGCAGGACGCGGGAGTCGAGGGGATCAGCCGCTTCCTGTCGAAGGTGTACAGGTTTGTGACGCGCAATGCCAAGCCAGACGATCCGGCGTGGAACGGCGATCATGATGGCCAGCTCTCGCCGGCGGTGCGCAAGATGCAGCGCAAGTTGCACCAGACGATCCAGCGCATCACCGAGGACTTCTCCGGCCGCTGGCACTTCAACACGTCGATCTCTGCGCTGATGGAGCTGGTGAACGAACTGCACGCTTATGAGGACAGCGTGCAGCGCGGCGGGCAGGCGGCGGCGTTGCCGCTGATAGCCGATGCGCAGCGCAGGCTGGTACTGATGCTGGCGCCGTTTGCGCCGTATCTGGCGCACGAGTTGTGGGAGGTTCTGGGCGAATCGTCGGAGCTGCTGCGCGCTCCGTGGCCGACGTACGACCCGGCGCTGACGAAGGAAGAAGAGGTCGAGATTGTATTGCAAGTCAACGGCAAGATACGGAGCCGGATTGTTGTTCCGGTTGATGCGACTGACGAACAATTAAGCGAGCTTGCACAGGCCGATGAGCGGGTGAGGTCCGATCTCGCGGGTAAGACGGTGGTCAAGGTCATAGTGGCGCCCGGAAGGTTGGTGAATGTTAGTGGCAAAGGCCTAACGCCGCCCGTGTCTTCGGAACCCTCCTGAAGACCTTCGAATGGCAAGCGTAGCATCAGAGTTGCGGCGGCGAGGCGCGAGTCCCGCGAAGCGGGACGGAAGAAGATAGCCCAGCGCTTCAGCGCTGGGTGGGCGTGCAATATTTGATCTGAGTCCCGTAGGGACGGCACAGCTTCTTGCGATCTGGCAATTCTGCCGTGCCTACGGCACTCGGGTTCGCTAATAATGCTTACCCAGCGCTGAAGCGCTGGGCTATGATATTTCGCGCCTACGGCGCTCTTGTTTAGGCGAGCCGGGAACCCGGGAGTTCTCCCTATGCCGACTCTGAATTCCATCGCGCCGACTCTCCTCGTGCCCGATGTAGCCGGCACCGCGCGCTGGTACGAAACCAATCTGGGGTTCAGCGCGAGCTTTCATCCCAAGACTCCGCCTTACGTTTACGCCAGCCTATGGCGCGATGGAGTCGAGATCATGCTATTGAGGCAGGAGGGATACCGCAAGCCAGCGGTCGAGCGGGCGGGCGGGGCGTGGGACGCCTACATTCGCATCACCGGACTGCTGGAATTTCACGACGAGGTCCGCAGCCGGATTCCGCTGAAGAGCGAGCTGACGAAACAGCCGTATGGCGATTCGGAATTCGAGGTCGAAGACCCGAACGGATATGTGCTGGTGTTCGGCGAAATTCTGCCGGAGTGAGGGCGCGACCGGTGGGGTGTCGGGCACGGGTTTTTGGAGCAGACTTCGCCGTAAGTCATTCCCAAAATGGGACTTTGCGTTTAACGGCGATCTGAGGGCCTCTGGGCCGTGGGACGACCCCCAGCCCGTCAGAGGTGCTTCGCGTCGATCCTGGGGCATCCTAGGGCCACTAGCAGACACTTTGGCATGGCAGTGTAATGGCCAAAATGTGGTCACAATAAATCTTGTACAACACTAAAGTCTTATATTGGGCGGCGACGGCCTCCAGACCTCATCTAAGTATCTGATACCAATACGAATCAGGCGATAGTGCCCCGTCCAGAATCTGAGAGTCCAACTGCTGAACCCTGTATCGGTTCTGGCCATCAGCCCATGCCGAGGTCCTCTGGCATCTCCAGCGGCGTGCCGCACATGCGGCAGATCACCGCTGAGCAGTCGCCGCACGTGAGGGGATCGTCCACTTCACGCGCGCAGACCGGGCAATAGAGCCAGGGATGGTTCTCGCCGTTGGTCGGCGGTTGCGGAGTTTGAGGCATGAGTTCACGCGACTGTACCATAGACGGAAAAGATATTTCACCACGGAGGCACTGAGGACACAGAGAAAAACGAGAAAAGCAAAAGAATCAGAATCAAGAAGTCACAGGATCAGAAATCAGAGAATCAAGATAAAGAGAATCAAGAAAAAAACTCTGTGCTCTCCGTGTCTCTGTGGTGAAAAAGATTTTCGCAATATAGGGGTACAGAAATCGGCGAGGGGAGCATGACCGACAACAAAACAATTTCCGTCGACGAGCAAATGCGGCGCGAGTTCAACCAGTGGGCTGAGGCCGGCCGCGGCGAGGAGATGGAGCAGCACCACATCAGCATCACCCAGCAGACGCTGGCCCTGATGGGGCTGAAGCCGGGCGAACGGGTGCTCGACCTGGGTTGCGGCGCGGGATGGGCCACCCGGTTGCTGGCCCAACTGGTCGCCGGCGGCGAGCGTTCGGGGCAGGTGGTGGGTCTCGACGTGTCGGACGAGATGGTCCGGCGGGCGCGCGGCGCCTCCACGCAATATGACAATGTGCTGTTCGTTGTGGGCTCGGCGCAGCAGATTCCGTGGGAAGAAAACTTCTTCGACAAGGTGCTGTCGGTGGAGTCGTTTTATTACTATGGCGACCAGGATGGCGCGCTGGATGAGCTGTTTCGCGTAATTGCGCCCCAGGGCGAGCTGTTCATCCTGATCAACCTGTATCGCGACAATCCCTACTCGCTGCGCTGGGTTGACGGGCTACAAGTGCCGGTGCAGGTGCGTTCCGAGCAGGAGTACGTCGAGTTGCTGAAGGAACACGGGTACGAAGATGTACGGTCGATGCGAATTCCTGACCTGACGCCGACGCCTGAGGTATACAGCGGCAAGTGGTTCAAGAACGCCGAGGAGCTGCGCGACTTCAAACGGATTGGCGCGCTGTTGCTGATTGCGCGCAAGCCGGATGTGGTGAGCCCGCCGCGGAGCTTCGAGCTCTCTTGAGGATCGTGTTCACCACGGAGGCACGGAGGACACGGAGTAAGAAGAATTCATTAATCCTGACGGAATGCTTCGAATCGGCGCGCACAATCGGGCTCCATCCAGTGGTGAGCCCGCCGCGGAGCTTTGAACTCTCTTGAAGATCGTGTTCACCACGGAGGCACGGAGAGCACAGAGTAAGAAGAATTCATTAATCCTGACGGAATACTTCGAATCGGCGCGCACAATCGGGTTCCATCCAACGGAAATCCCAAGAAACTCCGTGCTCTCCGTGCCTCCGTGGTGAAAAAAACGCAGCTATAGGCTCCCGCGTCCCGGCCCCACGTGGATGCTGCCATTCACGTTGTCGAGTTCAATATGGACGCCGCCGCTGCCCAGCGTGCCGCTCATGTTCTTGCCGACCCAGTGACCCTTCACGGTCAGCGGGAAATCGGTGGAGATGACTGCCGTTGACGGTGCTGGCGCTCACCTCGGCATTGGGCGATTGCGGCAACAGCAGATCGACTGAGCCATTCACCGACTTCAGCTTGATCTCGCGCACATTATTCAGCGAGGTGTAGTTGGCATCGATGGTGCCGTTCACGGTTGCCAGATCGGCCGTACCCGCCAGGTCGGAGGCGCGCAGCTTGCCATTCACCAGATCGGCGTTCACTTCGCCGCTGACCCGCTGGACATCGAGCGACCCATTGACCAGGTCGATTTTGTCGAGGCGTGCGTTTTGCGGCACGTGCAGCGTGTAGTGAACGGATGCCGGATTATTGTTGCGTAATGTGCGAGGGATAGTGGGTCTCGATTTTCACCGAATTGCTGTTGGCGTTGACCTCGATGCGGGCTTCGTCCAAGCGCTGCTGGTCGCGCGCTGTCTTCACTGCGTCAATCTGCACTTCATTCTTGTTCCAGCCGGTGATCTCGACGTCGCCATTGATGTTGCTGAGCGACACCCGGCCATCGGCGGAGAGCGGAACGGTCTTGTGGAATTCCTGGGTTACCTGGGCGTGGGCGGGAATCGTCATCAGCAGGGCGAGAATCGCCGCTGCCGTGACGCCTGCCAATGTGCTGGGTTTGCGACGTTGAACCATAGTGCCTCCTGTCGCGCGCGGGACGCGAATTCGCAGAAAAAGTTGTGGGCCGGTGGTAGATACGGCAGGGAAGGCGCGGCAGTTCCAAGAATTGAGACGAAGTGCAGAACAGGATCGGACGGGGTCGGCATGTTTTGAGGCTTGTGAGTGTAACGGCATGTTCTCGCTCGCAACGGCCAGGTCTCGCAAAGAAGGGGACGGATTAGAATCCCTGCCCTATCGACACGCAGGCTACCTCTTTGCGGCAGACAAAAAGAGGCACGGACCGAAGTCCGTGCCCCGTATATCATCGCTTCGCGCCGGTTAGCGCTTTGGCTGCTGCTTCTGAAGCATCGGCCACTGGTTCTGACTAGGGCGCCTCCCTTGGCTTGGTCCCGACTGGTACCCGTATTGGTTGTAGTACCACTGGCCGTTGATCTCCGTCCACAGCGTCACAGCGATCTCCGTGCCATTGTTCGGCAGGTCAGTTACCGTCGTCATCAGAATGTGCAGCAGTCCCGACTGGTAGATGTTGTTGCCACCGGGAGCGCTCCCGATGTCCAGCCAGTAAGCCTGTGCGTTCACGCTACCGGCGCTCCAGGCGAACGTAAACTGCGTGCCGTCGATCTCGACGCCGTTCTGAGAAGGCGTTGTCATCACCGCGAGGGCGCTCTGCAAGCTGTACGCCGTGTAGGTGTCCTGGGTGTAGACCCACTGTCCGGCCACATAGCTGAAGAGGGTCACGTAGACCTGGCTGCCATCGGTGGGCAGACCGGTGACGGTAGTGGTGAGCACGTCGCCCAGGTTCCCCGAATTGTAGTAATTGTTGCCGCCCTGACTGTTGCCGGCGGTAAGCCAGAACTGCGTGCCAGAACCCGCCAGCCAGGTGAATTGCTCGCTGCTGCCCGTAAGGGTCGAGCCATTCGTCGGCGACGTGATCACGCCCCCGCCGGCCGCCGTGTATTGATACTCGATGTACGACCACGAGCCACCGACCTCATACCACCAGGTGGCATAGATCGTGCTGCCGTTATCGGGAAGGTTATTGACCGTCAGCGCATATTGGGAACTAGGGAGGGGGCCGGATTGCAGGTAATTGTTCCCGCCGTAGCTGGAACCGATGTCCAGCCAATAGTTGCTTGCGCCGGGGTAGCCGGCCCACCAGAAGGTCGCGGAGTTGCCGGTCAGCGTAGATCCGTTGACCGGGCCATAGATTCCGGACGCCGCCGTCGGCGGATAAAGGAGCGCCCGTTGGTTAAGAAGGTCCGCCACGTAGAAATTACCGCTGCCGTCCAAGGCGACCGCCCAAGGCTGATCTAAGCTGTTGGCGCTGATCCCGCCGTTGTTCGCGTCGGCGGTCGTGAAGCTGCCCAACTGCCCGTAGACCCGGGTAGCGGTGGTGCTACCAGAGAGATAAAACAGTACCCGACTGTTATAAGCGTCGGCCACGTAGAGATTGTTGCTGCTATCGAGAGCGAGTCCAGCCGGATTCTCCAAGCTGTTGGCGCTGATCCCGCCGTTGTTCGCGGTGTTAGTAGTGAAGCTGCCGCCCTGTCCGTAGACGCGCGTGGCGGTGGTGCTGCCGGAGAGATAGAACAGGACCCGACTGTTATTGCCGTCGGCTACGTAGAGATTGCCGCTGCTGTCCACGGCGACTCCAGTCGGAAAAGCTAAGCTGTTGGCGCTGACCCCGCCTTTGTTCGCGCCGCCGGTGGTAAAGCTGCCACCCTGGCCGTAGACCAGCGTAGCGGTGGTGCTGCCGGAGGGGTAGAACAGGACCCGGTTGTTGTATTGGTCGACCACATAGAGATTGTTATTGCCGTCCAAGGCGACTGCTGCCGGAAGGTCTAAGCTGTTGGCGCTGATCCCGCCGTTGTTCGTGGTGTTGGTGGTGAAGCTGCCGCCCTGCCCGTAGACACGCGTGGCGGTCGTACTGCCGGCGGGGTAGTACAGCACCCGGTTGTTACCGTAGTCGGCCACGTAGAGATTGCCGTTGCTGTCCAAGGCGATACCATACGGTCCATTTAAGCTGTTGGCGCTGATCCCGCCTTGGTTCCCGTTGCCGGTGGTGAAACTGCCCATCTGCCCGTAGACCCGGGTCGCGGTGGTGCTGCCGGCGGGGTAGTACAGCACCCGCGAGTTCTGTTGGTCGGACACGTAGAGATTACCGCTGCTGTCCACGGCGAGCCCATCTGGATCATGTAGGCTGTTGGCGCTGAGCCCGCCGTTGTTATTGGTGTTGGTAGTGAAGCTGCCCAACTGCCCGTAGACGACGTCTGCGGTAGTGGGCGGAGGGGGAGGCGGCGGGAAGACAGCTTGCGCCAGGACTGCACTCAAGCCAACCATCAGGAGAGTAAACACAAAGCGGATAGAGCGAGTGAACATGAATGTTGCTCCTTTTTTGGAAAGTTGCAGAGCCGCATGGAAGCTTGGCTTCCTACCTCTAAGGGACATCCCGTTAGGGTGAAAGCGAACAAGACTTGATTCCTGATAGCTATGTTTCGGGGCCCCGAATCCAACCGCAGTAAACCGCCGTGCGCAGTGCCTTGCGCGATCGGGTCAAAACGGGGCCGGTTCAGTCGGACCAAAAGAGAGGGATAGAAGGCTAGATAAGTGGCGTAGGCTGAACAAGGGGAGTCTACGCTGATGCGGCCGGATGTCAAGATAATTCAGGCGTGCGGGTTCCCCAGGGCCTGCCCTGAGCTTGTCGAAGGGTCTCGCGCTTTCCGAGACTTGGGCGTGTGCAACGCAAGACTGCGGAAAAGTTGGCGGGTGGCCTAGGTCTCGCGTTTTTCGAGACCTGGGTGACTACCATGCCGGACCACGGAAAAAGTTGGCCGCTCTATCGATGACGGGCTCGCGAGCTTACTCCTGAAAGCTTTTTCTCACGGTCCAGCCGGTCGTGATACGTCCCGCATCGCCGGGTGTCCGCAGGCGCAGGACTATCCGCAGTGCGAAACACGGGAATCTCAAAGATCTCGCGATAGTTAATCCCGGGCATATCCGCCGTTGCCTCCAACACCCACGCGTATTCCTCGGCGGGACTTATCTCCTCCGTGGTATGCCCGTCCGGCGGAATCGGAATGGAGACCGGAATCGTCGTGCCGGTCGATCCAGGATACAAACTTCCGCCATCGAGTTTCATTTCATTACTCGATAAAATCCATTCGTTTCTGTTCCGCGACTTACCGTAACCCTCAGTCACCCGGTGGATCGACAGCAGACGCAACTGGACACCATGATCGGGGGAATGAGGGAACGGCGCTTCGATGGCGCCTTGCAGTTCGCCGCCCAGCGAGCCGGGCACCTTGGTCATCTGGAAATAGGAGGTCCCATACTTCAGGTATGCCAGCGTTCTCCGGATGGAACGCACGAGCAGGTATAAACCCACTGCGGGAAAGACCAGCACAATCAGGCCGATCAGACTTCTCTGGCTCAGTATTCTCGGCACCGCCAGGCATGTCGTCGGCAGCGTGGCCAGGTTCCAGAAGATGGTGAAGAGCCAGTCCCGCACCATGGATGTGCGAGTCTTCGACCGGATACGCCCCTGCGCCCAATCCTCGCGCCACAGCCACGGTTCGTTGGGATGCTCCGCCTGTAGCTGCTTCCGCCGCGCGCCGCGTTTGCCCTGAGTCACGATTAAAGCCATCAGCCCGAAACCTATTCCGCCGAACAAGGTCCCCATGATGAGCGGGAACCAAAACGGCATTCCTCCTACGCCTCTCATGAGCTGCGTCACCGCGAAGGTGAGCGCCGCTACACCGAATAGTGCGAAAGGAGTAGCGAACAGCCAAACCACCCAGATGCCGGCATTGGGCTTGCGATCCATGGCTCCATTTGGACATTACGCCGGGCAATAGGCAATAGCCGGGAAGTGGAACAGAACCTGCGATAGATATAATCCAGACTATTGCCAGAGACCTCACCAGTCAGCGTGACCGCGACCGTCCTCAACGAGGTTGAGGACATCGACGGGCTTGTCTCGACCTTGGCGACGCAGGTCCCGCCGCCGAAGGAACTAGTCGTCGTCGACGGCGGCTCGACCGACGGAACGTGGGAGCATCTTCAGGCTGCGCAATCAAAATACCCGAACCTGATCGCCATCCGCGACGAGAGTTGCAACCTGAAGGCTTCTGCCGGACCGATTGGCCGCGGGCGCAATGTTGGCATCGCGGCAGCCACGTCGCCGGTCATCGCCTGCGCCGATGCCGGCTGCATCTACGATCCCGAATGGCTGGCGCGGCTGACCGCGCCGATTGTGAACGGCAGCGCCGAATATTCGCTGGGCGGCTCGCGTATCGATCCGCAGGAACAGACCATCTGGGATGTTGCCTCGGCGCCGTTCTTCGGGCTGAAGCAGCGTGCCGATGGGACCACAAAGTCGTGTACCGCGCGCTCGATGGCCTTTCGCAAAGAGCTGTGGGAACGGGTGGGCGGATTTCCTGAGACCAGTCTGATGGGCGAAGACACAATGTTTGATCTGCTGGCGCGCAAGCTGGTGACGCCGGCCTATGCCGAGCGCGCGCAGGCGCTCTACCGGCCTCGGCACACGCTGAAGAGCGCGCTGCGGATGATGGCGCGCTACGGCGTCGCCGATGGCGTGCTGGGGACGCGGCGTGGGCGGCTGGCGCGGAATCTTCTACGCTGCCTGGCGGAGGTGATTGCCATCGTTCTCGTGCCGCGCACCGTAATTCCGCTCGTCGGTGTGTTGCTACTGGAGATCTACTTCGCGTTTCGTCTGGATTGGAAGACGCTTCGCCAGCGCGGAACTTTGCCGCAGATGGGAGCGAGGCTGGTGTACTCGCTGCTGGTGCCATGGGTCGCCGCGTGGAACCAGGCTGTCGGAGAGCTGACGAAGACCAACGCGCCGAACCGGCAGAATGCGTGAAGACAGCAGTTAGCAATTAGCAATTAGCAGTTAGCAATTAGCCAAAACAACGGGCAACTATCTGGACTCGATTGGATTTGTGGCCACCGGCGCGCCACATTCCTCACAGAACTTGGAAAGTGGCCCGACGCGATGTCCGTTCAGGCATCGTCTGTCCTCGTCAATTCGTGCTACCTGGGTTGAGGAGTAAAGGACGCCAACGGCGATTGCATAGAAAGCCAACATTATGCCTGACATTCCTCTTGCCGCTGACAGTTGGGAGTTAGCGTCTTTATTGATGAGGAACGATAGGAGACCCATGAGCCAGGCGTACCCGAAGATTGTATACAGGGTAATCCGCATCCATCTTGGACACCCGCGCAATGCAGCTTTCCAGAAATCCTTTTGTTTGACATCGCGGGTCATGCGATTCGCATAGAAGATCATCGGCACGAATACGACGAAAAGTCCGGGAACAAAGACCCTGGCCAATTGCTGAAACGGGGTAATCAGTCCGCAGAGAACGGCTATGTGGACCGTCCCCGTAACAATGAAGCCAGCTGAGGCTATAGCGAGCAGGAGATAGGTCAAAGCAGCCATCACGTTGCACGTAACGCCCCTGAAGGAGCTCAAATTACTAATTGCTAACTGCTAATTGCTAATTACTTCTTGAATCGATACTTCACCAGATCGTAGAACGCCATCACGCCATCCCGCCAATTGATTTTCTTGCCTTCGGCATACGTTCGCCCGTGATACACAATCGGCACCTCATAAATCCGCACGCCCAGCTTGGCCAGCTTCACCGTCATCTCGGTTTCCACGCTGAAGCGGTCGGAGTGCAGATCGAGCCGCACCAGCAGCTCGCTGCGAAACACTTTGTAGCAGGCGGTCACGTCGTGAATGCTGACGCCGGTCAGCACATTGCATACGAAGGAAAATATGCGGTTCATCACGTAACGCCCGTAGCGCGGCACGCGGTGCGGTCCGTAGTGGAAGCGATTGCCAAAGACGGCGTCGGCGTGGCCTTCAACGATGGGCGCAATCAGCGCAGGATAGTCGCGGGGATCGTACTCCAGGTCTGCATCCTGGATGAGCACCAGTTCGCCGGTGGCGTGCTCCAGGCCGGTGCGCACGCCCGCACCCTTGCCGCGGTTCTTCTCGTGCAGCACCAGCTTGACGGTGTTGGCGCCGTTGCCGCCCAGCAGGTCTTGAAGGTCGGTGTCGCGCAGGAATTCACGTGTCCCGTCAGTGGAGAAGTCATCAATGATGATGAGCTCTTTGTGCAGGCTAAGCGGCTGGCGCGCCACCTGGCGCAACAGCTTCATCACCGTGCGGCGCTCGTTGTACACCGGGATGATGACCGACAAGGTGTGAAACTCGGGCAGAACTTCGTCCTGCTCGAGCGCGGCGAGCTCCTGTTCGTCTTCGCCGCTGCCTGCGGCGCCTGTGCGAGGCCGGGTTTCAGAGACCAAGTACACTCCCAGGATCACCAGCTGTGGATCGATTGGGTGACGATAGCGTGGTTCAGGAAAGCAAATATAGTAGACCAGCGGATAGAACGCCAGCAGGCTGGCGAACAAGAACACGCCGTGGACGCGCCGCTTCAGGGCCAGCAGCAGTCCCCAGATGCCGAGCACCGACAGCAGCAGCGTGTGCGTGTTCTTCAGCTCGGCCAGGTTTTGGTTCTTGGCCAGCCGCGGGATGCCGTTCCAGTAATAGTAAAACCGGCGCAGCGTAATCTGGGCGAATTTGCCGGGATTCTGCGCAATCCATTCCTTCGCCAGCCGTCCCTGATCGACGCAGAACGCGACCTCGCCCATGCGCGCGTACTTTGCCAGCACCAGATTGTTTTGGCTGGGATGATAGGCGATTACGTACTGGCCTTCGGCCAAAGGATTGTTGCCCAGACGCAGCTCATTGCCAAAGTTGTCGCGGATGAAGACGACCTGGCCCATCACCGCGTGATTCCGCGCCAGCCACGGCATAATGGCCATCCAGAAGACGACGGCGCTAAGTAGCGCGGGAACCACATAACGTTTGCCGCGGCGATGCAGCTGATAGACCAGCCAGCATCCGGCGAATGGCAAGAACGACAGCGCGGCAGGATTGCTGAGTGCCGCCACGCCCCACAGCAGGCCATAGCCAATCCACGATGAGGAGCGATCGTCGCCTTCCATCTCCACCGTCAGCATAAACAGCAGGCTCAGGAGAAAGGCCGACAGGCTGGTCTCCCAAATCCAGCGCACCGCCCAGAAGATGGTGTCGGGATAGAGCGCCCAGACCCAGCCCGACCATAGTGAGACGGTGCGACCGAAGATGCGCAGCGCGGTTCGATAGATGGTCCAGCAGGTGAGCGCCGCGAACAGGCTGTTGAAAGTCAGCATCACGAATGCCGACGCTGGCGAGTAACTGCCGAATGCCCGGAAGGCCAGCGAGACAATCCAGGGATAAATGGGGGCGGTCCACGCCGAGGGTCCGGTGTTGCCGCCGAAGGGCGAGCTGAAGCCCATGCCATTGGCCAGCGAATAGGCGATCTGTCCGGTCTCAAAGCCGAAGCCGAAATTGTGTTCGGTGGTGCGAATGCGATAGGTGTGCGCGACGAGGATCCACAGCACGCGTATCGCGAAGGCGATCAGGACCATCCAGCGCGGCGAACCCAGGACCTGCTGCCAGCGCGACTGCTGCGAGGTTGCAAGGGGGCTGGAATTAGGCGACAGGCGCGCCGATGAGGTGGGCAAAGGCATTGCGGATAACGGAAATTGTATCGTAAGGAAGGTGTCAGCTATCAGCCGTCAGCTTTCTGCTATCAGCCATCAGCGACTGTTGCAGCTTTGAAACACAGCCCATCGACTGCGCTCGGGCCACGCTCTTTTCAAGGGTGCCGCAACCAGCCCCTTATTTTTGTCATCACGAGGAGGCCTTCAGGCCGACGAGGGATCTGCTTTTGACCCGGCCGCGGAAAAGCAGCTTCCTTGCGCCCAAGACTAGGCGTTCGTAATGACAATTCAGCCGTCAGCTTGGTCTATCCCTGCTGGCCACGGGGCGTAACGAATTCGCTGGGCGGCCACGGCCCGCTCAGGCGCAGACGTACGCCTTGCGATCCCCCGGCGCCGCGCAGCGATGCGATGAAGCGCTCGCGATTATCGCGCGGCACCAGCGCGTACCAGCGATGGTTCTTGCGCTCCTGCCGTGCCCGCCATTCCCGCACCGAATCCGCGGTCACGCTCTTGAGTTTGCTCTCGACCGCGGCCACGCGCCCCAGCGCCTCCTGCCGCCGCTTCAGATATTCGCGCCCGCTCACCGGAGTGGCCAGATCTGCCTGCTGCTCCTCCGCCCACGTTCCCACAATTTCGTATTGCACCGCGTTGCCCACGCGCTCCAGTGCCTGGCGATAGGATTCCTGCTCAGGCGCAAGATGCTGCTCGAAAACCTCGGCGCTCTCCAGCAAAGTAGGGAAGCGAAATGGAATGGGCGTGGTTACCGCGAGAATCTCGCGCAGCACCTGCTGAAATTGCAGTGTGGCCTTCTTCAGCGATGCAGGCTCTCCCAACATCGCTTCCGGATCGCCGATATCGCTCCAGTACACGCGGACGCCCAGCAGTTCGCGCGATGAGACCGCAGCCTCGGAAACTCCGGTGGCAACGGCAACCGCGGAACTCGGCTGAGTGACGCAATAAAGCAGGCTGGGCATTCAGGTTTACTAGACAGGGTAACCGATATCAGCCGCGGATTTGTGGTTTGCGGAGCTATTCCAGGATTACCGGTCCAATGCAGATGCCGCGGCCGACGAGGCAGGAGACGCAGGTCTCGCCGCCCGGATAGCTCAGGACAATGCAGATGTCCAGCGGGTCGCCATAAATGATGATCGGCCCAATCACAATTTCGAGCGGCCGGGCGGTCGGGACAGGGATAGGCAACTTCACGCCAGGATAGCCAAGCTGGCGCACCCGCTCGAGGGCCGCGCGCAGCGCTTTCTTGGTCGCTGCGCTTCCGCCGCGAGTGCTGCGCGCAGCCTTACGCGCGCCGCCGCTACACCCCTTGCAATCTATCGGAGTCAGATTGGTGATCATGCCTTTGCATATTTCGGCGACGATCGTAGCTTCCACGCCTCCGCCTTGCACTCGCCCAATCTCAATGCGCGCTTTGCCGGCCTTCTTCAACTTGGCTACGTCCAGATACTTCATGGCCTCGAAAGCGTGGAAGCCGCCGCGATGGATCTCCAGCCGTGGACTAGCACCCACAGTCGCCAACGGCTTTTGCGTTTTTGGTTTCAATCAAAGCCTCCGCAGGGATGAGATCAGTCGCCGTCAATCAAAATAGCCGCAGCGCCTGAAACATGAGCCATCGTAGAGACGCCAAGGGGCTTAGGCAAGGCAAAACGTCCTGCTCCCTACAGTAGCTAGCTGTCCCCAAGGCGCGAGTTTGGAGTTACCCTGCCACTCGCGTACCATGGACATTCGACCAGCCATTAACCATGAAATCAGTTCTCGCCGCAGTTTTTCTTCTGTTGACTTCGTTCGGGACGGCCTTGGCACAGCAAGCGCCAAGCCAGAACCCTGCCCCATCAGCGCCTGCCAAAGACGCCGCACCAGCGCCCAGCCAAAGCCCGGCCACGCCGCAGAGCTCCGGAAAAGGAGCCGGACCGGCCGCAACGCCGCAGTCGGGAGCGGCGGCAACGGCCGCGCCGCCTCCTGACTACTCGCAGGAAGCCTACGTCGTCGAGCACTCCAGCAAGACGATGCGCTTTGAAAATGATGGCACCGGGGTGGAGCAGACGGACGCGCAAATCAAGATCATCAGCGAGAGCGGGGTGCAGGCCTTCGGGCAAATCAAAGTTGGCTACAGCGCGCTCAGCGAAAAGCTGGACATCGCCTACGTGCGCACTCGCAAGCCCGATGGCACCGTGGTTACAGCCCAGGAGTCGGCGGTGCAGGACCTGACCTTTGCCGACGCCCCGGTTTATACCGACTATCACGTTAAGGACATCAGCGTGCCCTCGTTGCGGCCGGGCGATGTCCTGGAATACCGCTTCATCAAGACCATCTCCAGCCCGCTGGCCCCAGGACAATTCTGGACCAGCTATAACTTTGCTGAGCATGGAATCATTCTCGACGAACAGCTGGAGATTAATGTCCCCAAAGACCGGCAGATCAAGCTGAAATCCAAGCCCGGCTACGAGCCCAAGATCACGGAAGATGGCGACCGCCGCATCTATCGCTGGACCCACTCGCGCCTCAAGAACGATGACGACCAGGACAAGAAGAAAAAGAAGAAGAAGAAAGATGACGACGAAGTTCCCTCCGTACAGCTGACCACCTTCAAGAGCTGGGAGGAGTTAGGCGCATGGTATGCCGGTCTGGAGCGCGAGCGCCGCATCCCGGATGACAGCGTCAAGAAGGAAGCGGCGGTGCTGGTCAAAGGCAAGACCGACGACATGGCGAAGGTGAAGGCGCTCTACGATTACGTGTCGCGCAACATTCGCTATGTCAGCTTGTCGTTCGGCCTGGGGCGAATTCAGCCGCATGCCGCCAGCGAAGCGCTGGCCAATGGATATGGCGATTGCAAGGACAAAAACACGCTGTTGGCGGCGTTGCTCGACGCCGAAGGATTTCATTCAACCTCGGTGCTCATCGGCTCCAAGATCAAGCTTGATCCCGATATTCCTTCGCCCTCGCAGTTCGACCACGTCATAACCCGCGTGCCCGTCGATGGCAAGGAAATCTGGCTGGACAGCACCCCCGGCGTGGCACCGTTCCGCATGTTGTCAGCCAGCCTGCGCGACAAGCAGGCATTGGCCATTCCGCCCACCGGCCCCGCCGTCCTGGTATGGACGCCGAAGGAGTTGCCCTTCCAGGGCTTCGATCGCAGCAGCCTGGTGGGCACCGTCAACGACACCGGAGAGCTGAAGGCGCACGTCACGACAGCCTCGCGGGGCGATACCGAGATGGTCCTGCGTTATGGCATGCGCCGCATGCCCAGCAGCCACTGGAAAGACATCTTCGAGTACATGCTGAAGCGCGCCAACATGCAGAATGCGGAGATCACCAACCTGAAGGCCAGCGATCCCAGCGCCACCGACGATCCCCTCACCGTCGACTTCGATGTGACCGCGAAGAACTACTTCAACTGGTCAGCGGCGGAGTCAAATTTTGTGCTGCCCCTGGGATCGATACCCGTGCCTGTGGGCAGCGACGACGACGATGAAGACAGCGTCTCCACCGAGCCCATCAAGTTAGGCGCCATACGCGACGACCGGGCCGAAGTGAAAATCACCTTTCCCGCCAAGTACAGCCTGCGCGCGCCCTTGGACGTCGACCTCAAACGCGATTACGCCGAGTATCACTCCGTCTACAAATTTGAGGCCGGCCAGCTCAGCAGCCTGCGCACCCTGAAGGTGGCGATATCGGAGATCCCGCAATCCCGCAAAGAGGACTACGCTGCGTTTCGTCGGGTGGTGGCTGCCGATGAGGGGCAGCAGATCAAGCTGACCAACCAGTCTCCGGAAACCGCGGGAGCGCCGGCGGCAGGGGGCACTCAGTCGGCGGACGATCTGTTCGACGCCGCCACGCAAGCCTTGAAGAACGAGCATTACCAGGCCGCCATCAATTTGTTGCAACAGGTCGTCAAGCTGGATCCTAAGCACAAGAGCGCGTGGAACGATCTGGGCAGCGCTTACCGGCGACTGGGCCGCAATGACGAGGCCATCGCCGCCTTCCAGAAACAGATTGAGAATAATGCCTACGACTCGCACGCCTACGATTTGCTGGGCGTCGCTTATGAGAACGAAGGCAAATACGACGACGCCGTCCGCCAATTTCAAAAGCAAATCGAGATCAATCCCCTCGACCACAACGCCCACGCCAATCTGGGGCGGCTTTATCTGCGCCAGAAGAAGTTTGCCGAGGCGGTAGCCGAGTTGGAGAAAGCGGTCAGCATTCAGCCGAACTATGCGTTGCTGCACGTCTCGCTGGGCAACGCTTACCTGGGGAACAAGCAAAACGACAAAGCCATGACCGAATTCGAGGTGGCTATCCGGCAGTCGCCGGAGCCGCTCACCTGGAACAACATTGCCTATGCCCTCGCCGAGCAGAATGTGCAGCTGGACCGCGCCGCGCGCTATGCCGACACCGCCAGCAATGCGGTGGAAACGCAGCTTCGCGATCTTAAGCTGGACGACCTGCGGATGAGCGACCTGGGCACCACCGACTTGATGTTCTCAGTATGGGACACGCGCGGCTGGGTCGATTTCCAGCAAGGCGATGCGGATGCCGCCGAGAAATACATCCTGCCGGCATGGCAAGCCGGTGGCAGCAGCGATGAAGCCGAACATCTGGGCGAGATTTATGAGAAACGCGGCAATCGCGATCAAGCTATCGACTATTACCTGCTCTCGCTGGTGCCCAACCGGCCCAGCATTGAAGCCCGGGTCAGGCTTACCGCGCTGGGCGTGAAGGACATCGACAGCCGCTTGGCCGGGGCGAGGGCGAAGCTGGCGAAACGCGAAAGCGTCGCGCTCAACAAGGCCGACAAAGGCACCGCCGAGTTCTTCCTGCTGGTCTCGCCCGGCAAAGTGGAGCAGGTGAAGTTCATCAAGGGCGACGACAACCTGAAGAGCGTTGCCGACATTCTGCAGAAAACTGATGTGGCGATGAAGTTCCCGCCGCAATCGCAGGCTCATGTAGTGCGCCGTGCCGTGGTCCGCTGCGGCAGCACAGCGCCCGGGCCGTGCACCGTGGAACTGGTGCCGTCAGCGGAAGTGCGGTCGCTGGAGTAGGGGCTAGGGGCTGGGGGCTGGGGGCTGGGGAATAGGGGCTAGTGGTCAGTGGCTAGTTGGAAGCAGTAATTGGAAGCCATCTGATAAAGGCTCTGCCTCAGGGCACGATTTCACCGGCTGCGCGGAAACTCGGATATGGAAGGCATTGTGTCAGGGCACGACCTTGGTCGTGCCGAAAAGCCCTTTATTTTTGTCATCCCGAGGAGGCCTTTAGGCCGACGAGGGATCTGCTTTTCGACTTTTCAGCGGCCTGTTCAATCGTGCCGTAAGCACGGCAGCGGCACGGTGTGGGAGATCACGCCCTGACAGTTTTTCCAGACGTAAGACTCGAAACTGACTAGCCACAACTGACCACTGACCACTGGCCACTTTTTCTCACGCTTCTCGCAGCGCCCGCGTAATCGGCATTCTTGCGGCGCGGAAGGCCGGCAGCAATCCGCCGATGAAGCCCATCACAACGGCAAATACCATTCCGATGATCAACAGGTCTGGCGTGATCTTGAACGCGAACGCCAGTTCGCTGAAGGAGTTGGTTCCGGTGGCAGCGGTGAAGCCGTTCATGGGCAGGGCTATCAGGCAGCCGATCACGCCACCCACGATGGCGAGCAGCACCGATTCGATGACAAACGAAACCAGAATGCTGAAGCGGGAGAAGCCCAACGCCCGCAAGGTGCCGATCTCGCGGGTGCGCTGCGAGACAATGGCATACATGGTGTTCATCGCACCAAACACCGCGCCGATACCCATCACGAAGGCGACGAATGAAGCCAGCACGATCAGCACGGTGCCCGTGCTTCCGGCCAGGTTCTCGTAATACTTACGCTCCGAGTCGGCCTGCACCTGGAACTGCGGATTAGCGCGCAGGTCTTTGTCGAAGGAGGCCAGCAGCGCCGGATTGGTAAGCCTCACGGTCAGTGACTCGCAGCCGCCGTTGCGGCCGATGGCCGGCGCCATGGCGTCGTAGTCGCCCCAGATCTCGCTTTCGAAGGAGCTGTCGTCAGCGGTGAACAGGCCCACGACCTTCCAGTTCTTGCGCTGGATGCTGATGGTCGAGCCGACGTCCACGCCGCTGATCCGGTCGGCAATTTTCTTGCCCACGATGACTTCGTACAGGCCGGGGGTGAAGGCCCTGCCTTCGACAATCTTGATGTTGTTGCGCACCTTGAAGGCAGTTGGCGTCACCCCGCGGAAGGTGATGTTCAAGGGAATGTTGGTGCCTTTTTTGGGGCGGGTGGTAATGATGACAACTTCGCAGGACGCCAGCGGCTTGCCGTCGGCACCCCGGGCTACGAGGGGATCGACAGCAATCAGGTTGACATTGCCAATATCGATCCACGAGCTGAGCTCCGACATGGAGCCGCGTTGGGTCACGATGGCATTCTTGTCGGACCCGGTGGAACTTAAGGCGATCTGGAATCCACGCGCCATCGACAGGATGGTCACGAAGGCCGCAACCACCAAAGCAATGCCGAAGATGGCCAGCAGCGTGACCTTCCACCGCGAGCGCAGATTGCGAACGTTATAGGAGATCGGCAATGCCATATGCAATTCACCAGGGAGACACGGAACTCACGGAGAAAACCTTATGTCCGATTAAGTTGTTGCCACATGATGTCATCGTTCCGCACGCGTTATTCTTGCCTGCTAAGAGCTAATAGCTAAGAGCCAAAAGCTAACTGCTAATTGCTGGCTGCTGAGTGCTGACTGCTCGCTTCTCACACCTGCCGCAACACCTCGGTGATCCTGGCGCGATAGGCCAGCAGCGCAGGAATGAATCCCGCCAGCAGCCCCAGCAACAAGGCAACACCCAGGCCATAGGAAACAATCTTGGGAGACAGCCCCAGGCCGGGGAACTGACGCAGCACATCGCCCACCCCAAAGGGAATGTTGGGCAATGCCATGATCGCGCCGTAGGCCAGGAACAGGCCCAGCGCGCCCCCCATCACTCCCAGCAGCAGGGCCTCCACCAGCACCAGCGACATCACCAGGCCGCTGGGAAATCCCAGCGTTTTCAGCACCCCGATTTCCTGTTGCCGCTCGCGCACCGCGATGGACATGGTATTGGCCGTCACCAGCAAAATGGTGAACGCCACCGCCAGCCCGATGCCGTTCAGCAGCAAAGCCAGGTTTCCCGCCATGGCAATAAAGCTGGCTCGAAAGGCCTGCTCGGTTTCAGTTTTCGTCTGGGTATCGCTGTTTTCAAACTCCGCGTCGATGGCCTTGCTGATGCGCCCGGCGTTCTTGGGATCGTCAATCAGCGACGTGATAGTGCCCACCCCGGCGTGCCGCCCCGTGGCTTCGTACAGGTAGTTGTAGTTGAAGTACATCGAATTCAGGTCGGTGCCGGGATATTTTACCGAATCGGTATCGTAGATTCCGTCAATCACAAACTCGAACGGCTTGCCCACCCGATAGGGCGGAATAAAGCTCTCCAGTTGGAAGGTATCGCCCACCTTCCAGCCCCATTTCTCGGCCAGCTTACGGCCCACGATGCAACCCCGGCCATCGTGAAACCATGCCTGCTTCTGCTCCTCGGGCAGCATGATCTCGGGATAGATTTGCAGAAAAGGTTCCGGCTCGACGGCCATGTTGGCGAAAAAGTACTTCAAGTCGCCGCGATACATTCCGCCAAACCAGTTGACGATGGTTGTGTTCTGCACTCCGGGAATGGCGGCGATCTTGTTCTTGTAGGAATTGGGCAGGTTGAAAACCAGACTGACGTAATCGCGGGTGACCAGCCGCGAGGCGTTGCCCAGTGACAAACCATAGTTCACGGCATCCACCACGGTTTGCAGGGTGCAGATGAGAAAGATGCAGACCGCCATCGCCAGCACGGTGGAGAGCGTGCGGATCCAGTTCTTGCGCAGATGCTTGAGGACCAGCGGTGCAAATTTCATAGGTCGAAATCTTTTTCATCACGGAGGCACGGAGAACACGGAGTTTTTTCTTTTCTTAAATCTTCTCCGTGTCCTCCGTGTCCTCAGTGGTGAATCATTTCTTTCAATTGCTCAACACTCCCTTATCCAGATGATGCTGGATGTGCGCCCGGGTGGCGGCGCGCGGATCGTGCGTCACCATCAGGATGGTCTTATGGAAATCCTGGTTGAAGGTCTCCATCAGGGTCAGAATTTCCTCGGCGCTCTGGTGGTCAAGATCGCCGGTGGGCTCGTCGGCAACCAGCACCGTCGGATCGGTGACCACGGCGCGGGCGATGGCCACACGCTGCTCCTGTCCGCCGGAAAGCTGGCGCGGATAATGCTTGGAACGGTCCGCAAGTCCCACGATGCGCAGCGCGGTCATGGCGCGCTCGCGGCGTTCGCGCTTGGAAAGCGAAGTCAGCAGCAGCGGCAGCTCCACGTTCTCCACCGCAGTGAGCACGGGAATCAGATTGTAGAACTGGAAGATGAAGCCAATGTTACGGCTGCGCCACTTGGCCAGCTCGCCTTCCGACAGCGGCCCTAGATCGGTGCCCGCCACCACGACGCGCCCCGAGGTGACCCGATCGATGCCGGCAATCAGGTTCAGCAGCGTGGTCTTGCCCGAGCCCGACGGCCCCATCAGGGCAACAAATTCGCCTTGCGGCACGTCGAGGTTGATGCCGTCGAGAACTTTGATCTGAAGGCTGTCGCGCTGGTAAACCTTGCGCACGTTCTGCACACTGACGGCGGTGGTGGTGGCCGCATCGCTTGTACTCATCGGATCTCCTGACTGCCTTCCCGCGACAGGGAAAAGCAGATCCCTCGCTTGGCTCGTGATGACAATTCAACGATTCTCGTCGCCAGCAGTCATTGCAGCACCGCGGCCCGCTGGTTCCACTGCATACGCCCACGCAACGACGTAATGTGAGCCAGGTGGTGCCCGCTATGCCAGCCATACAGCGCCAGCATCTGGTCCAAAGTCATCACGCCGCGTTCGGGATGATTGAATGTGCGCGCGAAATCTCCTGGCCGCATCGCCCGCAGCGTATCGACCCAGCGCGAATGCAATGCCGCCAGCAATTGCAGCGACACTTCTATGGGAGTGATCTCATTGTCCGGCAGTCTGGCCCATGCAGCTTCGTCGTAAGGCTTGATTAGCGGCTGCTCTTCAGTAAGCGCCAGCTTGGTCCGGATGTAGGCGTTCATGTGACTCTCCGGCACATGGTGGACTACCTGCCGCACCGTCCAGCCCTCGGGGCGATAGGGCGTGTCCAGTTGCTCCGGGCTCAGGTCCTGGACGGCGCTTCGCATCTGAACTGGCAGCCGGGACAGCACTTCGAGGTAGCGCTCGCGGTCCCGGGCGCTTTGCTCGGCGCTGCCGGGCTCAACCCACTGAAACTTTCCGATTGGATATCGCAAATCTGTCACGGCAAACTCCCGTCCGGATTTTACCCCAGACCTCTGGTGGTGGACGGGCAATGTGTATGGGAACCGATCTGAGCAATGTCATCTTTGAGATTACGCCGTGACCTACAAGGCCGCGGCCACAATCGTTTGAGGACTGCATTCGGGGTGGGCGCAATCTGTTCCCCCGGGCAGGGAAGTCCGTTACAGCCGGACTTCCACTGCGACTCAAACAACTAGCTTTGGGTTTTTACTGCTGCCCGTTCGCTGGCGGGTTCTGCGAGGAATCCGGCGCCGATTGCTGCACCGTGATCGGGGTTCGCAGCTTGAAGGTGACCACGGATTCGGCTTGCACGGTCAATTCTTTGTTGCCGGTGAAGGCTGCGCCCGCCGTACCTGCGCCCGCGCCCACCAGGCCGCCAATCAGCGCACCTTTGCCGCCGCCGGCCAGGCCGCCAATCAGTGCTCCGCCGCCTGCTCCACCGCCTATCATGGCTCCCGTCCGCTTACCCTTACCCTTGATGGTCTGGGCATATTCGGAGGTCTGGATACTGGTGGGCACGCCCTTCACATTGATCGAGGTCAAGGCGATCGACAAATAGCCTTCGCCCTTGAACTTGCCGGGCGACTTGGAATCGACGACCGTGCCAGCCACTCCTGCGCCCGCGCGAACCGCGACTACGCCATTCACCGCGAGCGACTGCGCCAGCGTTCCCGTAAACGAGTCGCCGGGATTCGCTGTTTTGGTGTTGATGGTGCTGCCTATGCGGACCATGACGCTTCTCCCTGCCGGAATCACTAACGGCGGTGGAGGCGGTGGCGGTGGCGGGGCCTGCGCCGTCTGCTGCTGTTGCTGTGCCGGAGCTGACTGGCTCATATTGCCGGAAGGCTGAGATTGGCTCATGTTGCCGCCGGGCTGAGCTTGACCCATATTGCCCGCAGGCTGGTTGCCTTGCGCTGACGAAGTGTCGCTGGCCGTCGTTGCCGGGGCCTGACTTTGGTTTTGACTTTGATCTTTCTTGCTGCAAGCCATAAAGCTGGCAGCCAGGACCAGACTGAGTACGAAAGCCGACTTGGAGGAACGCATGGTTTTTCCCTTTCGGTGCCTTGGTGGACGCCAAGCGTCCAGATTGCTACAGAACCACTCGACTGCCTTGCCGCAATGTGATTCCTGGCCAGGAAATAAAGACGAATGCGCCAGGGACATCTTTTCGTGAAAGCCGGAACTCACAGATTGTAACTTGCAAATTGTAACCCGTTCGTTGTGCCCGGCGATCTTGCTTAGTCCGAATCCTGCGGACTGCTGTACCGAAAGAAATTACGCGGCGGACTTCGTCGGCTCCTCAACCTTGGTACTTCGCAAGCCCAGGTAGCCCACCACGCCGGCCACCAGCGAGGCTGCCAGGATGGCCGTCTTGGCTTCCAGCAGATAAGTATGGTCGTCAAACGCCAGCGAGCCGATGAAGATGGAAACCGTGAAGCCGATTCCAGCCAGTACGCCCACGGCGCTCAGTTGCCTCCAAGTGACGCCATCCGGCACGCGCGCCAGACCCGCTAACTCCGCCGCCTTGGCGAAACCGATGATGCCCAGCGGCTTTCCCACCACCAGTCCCAGGATAATTCCCCAGGCAATGCGGCTGCTCAGCAAGTCCCCCCAGATGCCGCTGGAAAACGTCACTCCGGCGTTAGCCAGCGCGAACAGCGGCAGCACCAGAAACGAGACCCAATCGTTCAGCACGCGCGTCAGCCGCTCTGACGCCGACTCAGTGCTGTTCAGCACCGCGTCAAAACGTCCCAGAACGCTCTTGGCCGTGGGCACGTCGCCGCTGGCCATGGCGTCGCGAAAGCGTTTTGACATGTCCGCCGCAATGTCCTGAAATTCTTTCAGCGATAACGGCGCGGTCGTGGGCACCATGAATCCAAGAATTACACCCGCGATGGTGGCGTGAATTCCGGAGCGCAGAATGGCAATCCAGAACCCGACCGCCAAGACGAAATACATCACCGGTTGCGAAATCCCAAGTTTCAGGGTCAGCGCAATCAGGGCCAGAATCACCAGGCCGATAAGCAATGCCACGCGATCCAGCGAACCGCTGTAGAAAACCGCGATCACGATGATGGCGCCGATATCGTCGGCAATGGCCAGGGTCAGCAGAAAAACCTTCAAGTCCGAAGGAATGCCTTTGATCATCCCCAGCACGCCGAGGGAAAAGGCGATATCGGTCGCCATGGGAATGCCCCAGCCATGCTGCCCGCCATGTCCGTGGTTGATGACGCCGTACAGCACCGCGGGAACCACCATTCCACCCAGCGCGCCAAACACCGGCAGCGCCGCGCGGCGCATGTCCGACAGCTCGCCATGCACAATCTCGTGCTTGATTTCCATTCCCACCAAGAAGAAGAAGATCGCCATCAGTGCGTCGTTGATCCAGGCATGCACCGGCAACTCGAGCCGCGAGAGCTGCAACTCCATCTCCCAGAGATGGTGATACGACGCCTGCCAGGGGGAATTCGCCCAGAGCAAGGCAATCACCGCCGCCGCCAGCAGGAAAATGCTGCTGATCCCCTGAATATGAATGAACTGCTGCACCGGCAGGACCAGCGCGCGCGTCACCAGCGACTCGCGTAGCTGCACCTGAAGCGCTCCGAATGTGCGTGGCGGAATTCCCATAGCTCGACCAGCATCAGCTCCCTTCTAGAGCTGAGCATCCATTGAAACCGCTGGATGGAACTGCCGTCAACCGCGGGCCGGCACGATTGGCAAGCTTACCGCCCGGGCGCTATGCTGGGAGACTCTCATGAGTGAGATCACCCGTAACGTACTGCTCATTTTCGCTGCACTTCTGCCTATCGTGAATCCGCTGGGCATGGCGCCCATCTTCGCCGAAATGACCCTGGGCTACCCCGATGCGGTACGCCGCACCGTGGCCTTTCGCGTGGCTGTCAACGGCGTCGCGCTGCTCGTGGCCTCGCTCTTCGCCGGCTCCTACATCTTGCAATTTTTCGGTATCAGCCTGGCCGCCGTGCAGGTGGGAGGCGGATTGGTGGTGACGTTCGCGGGATGGCGGATACTCAACAAGAAAGAGGATATGAGCGATCGCCAGGCCTCGGCCCCCAACAATCAGGAGCTGCTCTCGCAGGCTTTTTACCCGCTTACCATGCCGCTGACGGTGGGACCCGGCTCCATCGCCGTCGCCCTCACGTTGGGTAGCAATCTTCACGAGGAACGCCGCCTTCAGCTCATCTTCAGCGTGCTGACCGCGATGGTTGGCATTCTTCTGATCGGCATAGCCATTTACCTGTGCTATCGCTTTTCTGAAGGGCTGCAGCGGCTGCTGGGGCCCAACGGCACCAGCATCCTGATTCGGCTGTCGGCTTTCATCGTGGTCTGCATCGGCATACAAATTATGTTCAACGGACTGGAAGACTTTTATCGGGTGCTGCATGAAGTTGTGCATTAAACCGGCCAGAAGGAAAAGTTAGGCCGTCGCTTGTAAGGGACGCAGCCAGCCAGGCCCTGAGCTTGCCGAACGAGTGCGCCGCTGAACAGGTGCGTCCGTTGAATTTGTCATCCCGAGGAGGCCTTCAGGCCGCCGAGGGATCTGCTTGTCTTTTACGGCTGATGCCCGCGTGTATAATTTTTGCAGCGCGCCCGTAGCTCAGCTGGATAGAGCGAATGCCTCCGGAGCATTAGGTCGGGAGTTCGAATCTCTCCGGGCGCGCCAGAAACCCGGCTCCACTCCGCATTCGCTAGAGATCCTTCGCTGCGGCGCCATCCCGGGCCGCAAGCCGACACCTCAGAACCCGAGTAAGAGTAAGATCGGTGTCACCGGGGACCGTCGGATTCAACCACGACATTATCGGGATACAGAGCAGGGAATTGCCCGCGGGAAGATTGCCGGTCAACGGGGAGTGTTGGTTTTGCACTTTGGGGTTCACCTATCGGAGGGCCAATGAAACGCGCGATGCGCACCGTGGGGGTCTTGAGTATTCCTGTTCTTCTGTTGCTGCTAAGCGCCGGATGCGCCAGCACGCAGAGCGTAGATGACCTGAGCAAACAGCTGGCGGATGTAAATACCAGGTTGACCAAACTGGAGCAGGCGGAAGCGCAACGGTCACAGAACACCGCAGAACAGCAAGCTAACAAGGACTACAACAAGACGCTTCTGGACAAAGCGATCGCCGACGCCACCAAACGTAGACAGGATTGCAAGGCGGCTGCGGAAGCGGACTTCAACGACTGGGTGCGTCTCAATGGCACTCCGGTTCCGGGCAAGGCGGAAGCCTATTCGGCCCCGCCTGAGGGCATCAAGCTGGCCCACGCCAGGCAGGACAAAGCTGAAGCCGATTGCCAGAGCGACTACGAGAATGCCTTGCAGGCGGCACAACTCAAGTATCCGCATTGAGGCTTGGCAGACCCTGCGGGGTACTCAGGTGAAAATCGCTTCCTGACTGGTGCCGAGCGGCAGCACAGCAGGGCCGGCCAGCGAGCCGGCGAGACCGTCCTCAGCACAACTTCCTCCCACCAACCAAAGCGGCAGCTGCCCGCCCGAGCGAAAACCCAGAAGCCGGCGCAGTGTGGTCCCCGCAACCCTCAATTCCTCCCGCCTTTTCTTCATGACATGCCTTGCCAACCTTCCTCCTATCAGATGTTTAGCAGCTGACCTGAAACTTACCTCCAAATGATCTCGCCAGTATTGATCGCCGCTGCGATCAAGCGCACTGTGGCTCCCATCGAGCGGCAGAAAAGCACGACAGCCGCTTCCAGAAGATCAACGTGGGCATGGAAATCCCAGCCCCGGGGAGAGCAGAGATTGCGGCGAAGTTGCTTCCCCATTTTGACCGGTTAGCGCCGCCACAAACCACGATCAAAAGGAGATTGGAAATGGAAAATCAACGGACCGCGCACAACACGAAAGTCGTTAACCTGCAACCCAAAACGATTGGCCACCAACTGAAGCCCAGCTCGACATCGGGCGCGTTGAGCCATCCAGCAAAGGGCCTGGCCGAATTGGCGAAGGGTGTATCTCTGTCGCTCCTGCTTTGCCTGGCAGTGGCCGCCGCCTCTCCGGCCGCATCGGCACAGGAGCCCGCCGGGCAATACAAAGCACACTACAAAACGATCCCGCTGAAGGGCATCACTCCGGAGCAGGCCTTGGAGCAAAGTCAGTCCGGCTCTACGCTTCCCATGTGGACTACGACGGTCAGCTCGAAGACCTGGTTTTTTCAGACCAATTTCAAGGTCCAGTCCCTTGGCGCCGCGCCTTCGTCCAATATCACCACTAACCTTCCAACCTATCTGTTTCCGGTGATTCTGTATTTCCTGAACGCGAGCAACCAGATTGTTTACACCTTCGATCCCACGGTGCCGGGACCTGCCTGCGCGGGCGGAGCGACGCCGGTCACAGTGGTACAACAGTCACCACTCTTCAACAATTCTGGTCCATTCATGTGGGGGAACCCGGCAGTGAACTTCGGCACCACGCAGTACATTGATGCCCTGCAGCGAGCGTCATGGTACCCCTCCGACAAGAACGACCAGAGCTGGCACACGATGTTCCAGATGGTTTCTACGGCTTCACTGGCAACTAACGTTCCCTATGGCCAATGGAGCGTGGTCAACACACCCTGCGGACCGCTCGGCCTCATCAGCGAGTCCGCTCTGGCTTCGAATGCCCAAGGCATCGTCTCGTACCTGTACCAGAATTATGGGCTTGGAGGCCCCACCAGCCTGCCCGTGGTCCTGTTCTCCAATATTGCTGGGTACACCCTCGACAAGAACAACAACATCGTGTGCTGTACCCTGGGATTTCATAGCGCCTACAGTTCGTCCGGTGCACCCGTGCAGGTTTACGCGGAGGCCATGTTTGACCAGACCGGAGGGTACTTCGCGGGCTCCTCGGATATTACGCCGCTCAGTCACGAGATGGCAGAAGCAGTCAACGATCCCACTGTCTCAAACGGAACGCCCGACTGGGGACACGTCGGCCAGGTCTCGGGTTGCCAGGGCAACCTCGAGGTAGCCGATCCTCTGACCGGCACTCAATATCCGGCTATAACTCTCAACGGCTACACGTATCATCCCCAGGAGCTGGCCCTGGTGCCCTGGTTCTTCGACACCAGTACCGGACTGGGCTGGTATTCCACCAACGGAACGTTTAAGAGCCCCGCAGTCGCGTGTTACACCTTCAATCCCTGGATACCTTTCTCGGAAGCCGTCGGCAACGACCCTATCGACTAATGCGCAGCTGCAGGCGCCGGCGCTCCATCCCTCCAAGAGAGGGGTGGGGCGTCGAGTTGTAAAGGGTCGGCAACGCGCGTAGCCCGGTCTGCTGCCCCGGTCTGCCGCCCAAGATTAGCGGTTCCTCATCTCCCAGAGATGACGTAGTCGCCCGACTGCACACGATGGCAGGGCAGTATTAGCCGCGCATAATCAGTCGCTTATCTCCATTATCTAAAGCATAGTTTTAATTCTATTTCGAACTGGAAAGCGTTTCCGGTCTGGCTCTGGACTTGCATAAAGGAATCGTGCGGGTTGCCGATGAAAGAGCAGGCGCACCTTTCTGCTCTTATCGCTGCCTCCGGAGGAAACCTGATGGATCTGAGCCAGCCGGCCGACGGTCCGGGCCAAGTGCTTAGTGAAATGGATGAGGTAATCAAGGAGTTTCTGGTCGAGTGCAATGAAGGGCTCGACCGTTTCGATCGCGACCTGGTGGCTCTGGAAAAGGACCGCAGCTCGCGTGAACTGCTGGACAGCATCTTCCGCGCTATTCACACCATAAAAGGCACCGGCGGGGTGCTGGGCTACGAGAAGCTGGTCTCGATCTCGCATATCGGCGAAAGTGTGCTTAGCCGGATGCGCGATGGCCTGCTGCTGCTCTCGCCCGCCATTACCACGGCCTTGCTGGCCATGGCCGATGGCTTGCGCGCCATCCTCCAGGACATTGCCTGCGGCGGTACCGAGGGCCAGGGCGATTACTCCGCGCGTGATCCAGCAACTATCTGTCGTACTCGAAGCGGCGCCGGCGCCGCCGAAACCGCTGCCCATGGTCAGCGTGCCGCAGCCGGAGAGCGCTGTTCCACCCTTGCTGGGCGAAATTCTCGTGGCCTCCGATACCTGCAAGCCCGAGGACGTTGTGGCCGCCGTGGAACTTCAGCAGGAAGGCGATCCCCGCCGCCTGGGCCAGATCCTGGTCGACAGCCGCGCCGCCCATCCCACCGCCGTGGCCGAAGGCCTCAAGACGCAAAACGACTACCGCGAGATTGTCAGCAACACCATTCGCGTGGATGTGGCCCTGCTGGACAAGGTGATGAACCTGGTGGGCGAACTGGTGCTGGCCCGCAACCAGGTGTCTGCAGTTCACCGGGACCCAGAAGGACAGCGGCTTCCTCAGCACCGCGCAGCGGCTCAACCTGATCACCACCGAGCTGCAGGAAGGGGTGATGAAGACCCGCATGCAGCCCATCGGCAACGTGTGGAACAAGCTGCCGCGCGTGGTCCGCGACTTGTCGGTGGGATGCGGCAAACAGGTCGAAATCCAGATGGAAGGGCGCAGAGACCGAGCTGGACAAGACCATCATCGAAGCCATCAAGGACCCGCTCACCCACATCATCCGCAATGCCGTGGACCACGGCATCGAAATGCCGGAGGTGCGCGTGGCGCGCCGGCAAGCCGCGCGACGGGCATCTGCTGCTGCGCGCCTTCCACGAGGGCGGCCAGGTCAACATCGAGATCTCCGACGACGGCGCCGGCATCGCCACCGAAAAGCTGAAGGCCAAGGCCATCGCCAAAGGCATGGTCACCGCCGAGCATGCCGCGCGCATGTCGGAGCGCGAGCTCCTGAACCTGGCCTTTGCCGCCGGGCTTCTCCACCGCCGAGCAGGTCAGCAACATCTCCGGACGCGGCGTCGGCATGGACGTGGTCAAGACCAACATCGAGAAGATCGGCGGCACGGTCGATCTGCAGAGCGCCGCCGGCAAGGGCACGCTGCTGAAGATCAAGATTCCCCTCACCCTGGCCATCATTCCCGCGCTGGTGGTCACCAGCGGCGGCGAGCGCTTCGCCATTCCCCAGGTCAGCCTGATCGAGCTGGTGCGCTGCGGAAGGCGAGGAGGCCGGCCACGGCATCGAAGACATCCACGGCGCCTCGGTCTATCGCCTGCGCGGCAACCTGCTGCCCCTGGTCTATCTGAACCGCGAACTGCGGTTGGGCGGCGAAGCCGCATCCGCCTCCGTCAACATCGTCGTCCTGCAGGCGGGCGACCGGCAGTTCGGGCTGGTGGTCGACGAGATCAACGACACCGAAGAGATTGTCGTCAAGCCGCTTTCCAAGCAGCTGAAATCGGTTTCCTGCTTTGCCGGCGCCACCATCATGGGCGACGGCCGGGTGGCCCTCATCCTCGACGTGCTGGGCTTGGCGCAAATGACCCGCGTGGTCAGCGAGCTGCACGAGCAGAACGTTGCCAAGCAGGCGATGAAAGCGGCGGAGAGCGCGGCCCAGCGCGAGTCCTGGCTGGTGTTCCGCATTGGCGCCGACGGGCGCATGGCGATTCCCGCTGTCCCTGGTCTCGCGCCTGGAAGAGTTTCCCGGCTACCCAGGTGGAACGCTTCGCCGGCCACGAGGTCATTCAGTATCGCGAGCAGATCATGCCCCTGGTCCGGCTGGCGGAGGCCTTGGGTTATGCCGGCGCCGGCAACAGCGAGCTGCTGCAGGTCATCGTGTATTCCAGCAACGGGCGCAGCGTCGGCCTGGTGGTGGACGAGATCCTGGACATCGCCGATCAATCGGCGGCGGTGCAGCAGATCCGCCAGGTGGCGACCCTTAAGGGCGCGGCCGTGATCCAGCAACGGGTCACCGACCTGCTGGATGTTCCCGCGCTGCTGGCAGCGCAACAACTGGCGGGCGGCGAAGGAGCGCAGGCATGAAGCAGCGTCGGCAACTATGCACCTTCTATCTTCAGAAGCTGTTGTTCGGGGTGGAAGTGGAAAAAGTTCAGGAAGTCATTCGCTACCAGGAGATGACCCGTATTCCCGCTGTCGCCGGAGGTGATTGGCGGGCTGATCAATCTGCGCGGCCAGATTGTCACCGCCGTCGATCTTCGCCGCCAGCTCGAACTGCCGCAACGCGGCCAGGGCGAGCTGCCCATGAACGTCGTCATCCGCCGCGACGATGGTCCCATCAGCCTGCTGGTGGACGAGATTGGCGATGTGGTGGAGGTCGAGGAGCAGTTGTTCGAGCCGGCCCCCGATACCCTGGACTCCCATGGCCGGGATTTCATTCGCGGCGTTTACAAACTGAAGCAACAGCTGCTGCTTTTGCTGGATACCGAGAAAGCCATGTCGGTGGTGGGCACCCACCCGGCCTAGCCCCATCACGATCAACCCGCAGAACAGCCACAAGGAGCATACATGCTACAGGCGCACAGCAAAGGAAACGGTAATCACAAACCCCGGCTGAACGGGGAAGACGGGCTGCACGCGGCCACCCTGCTCGATCAGCCGCAACTGGCCGCCGAGGTCCACCGCCTCGCCGCCGCCCTGGGTGCGGGAAACATCCATGAGCGGGCACGGCTGGAAGATTTCGACCCGGAGGACTGCGACGTCCTGCGCGCCCTCAACGCCGGGCTCGATGCCCTGACCGCGCCCCTGGCGGTGGCCACCGAATTCCTCGGTTGCCTCAGCCAGGGCAGAGATTCCCGCAAAAGGTCACGGCCAACTTTGCCGGCGATCTTGACCTCACCAAGACCAACCTCAACGCCTGCGTCGATGCCCTGGGCGGAGTGGTGGAAGTCCACAAGGTACAGGAGGGCATGGCGGTCAACGACATGTCGGTCCACGCCGCCGAGAACTATCCTGGAATTTTCGGGGAGTTATGCCGCTCGACGAATATAGCCCAGGGGCGCATTCTCAATACCGTCCGGATCACCAAACAGATTGCCAGCGGCGATTTCAAGCAGGAGTTGGAGACTTTGGAGAAGGTCGGCAAGCGCTCCGAAAAGGACGAGTTGGTTCCGGCTTTTATTACCATGATGCGAGCGGTGGATGCCCTGGTCGCCGATGCCGAGATGCTGGCGAATGCGGCGGTTGAAGGCAAGCTCACTGACCCGCGCCGACGCCGCCAAACACAGCGGCGAGTTCCGCAAGATCGTCGCAGGCTTCAATGCGACGTCTGGACTCCGTGGTCGGGCCGCTGAATGTCTCCGCCGACTACGTGGACAAAATCAGCAAGGGCGACATCCCCCCCAAGATCACCGATACCTACAACGGCGACTTCAACACCATCAAGAACAACCTGAACCAGTGCATCGACGCCCTCAACGGCCTGATCGACGAGATGGCGCGCATGTCGGAGGCGCACAACGCCGGCGACATCGATGCCATGATTCCGCCCGAGAAGTTCGCAGGCGCCTACCGCACCATGGCCAAAGGGGTGAACGAGATGGTCTTCGGCCACATCGCCGTCAAGAAGAAGGCCATGGCCTGCATCGCCGAGTTCGGCAAGGGCAATTTCGAGGCCCCGCTGGAGAAGTTCCCCGGCAAGAAGGCCTTCATCAACGAGAACATCGAGCGGCTGCGCGCCAATGTCAAGAACTTCATTGCCGATATGGCCCGCATGTCGGAGGCGCACAACGCCGGCGACATCGATGCCATGATTCCGCTGGACGGAGTTCGAAGGCGCCTACCGCACGATGGCGCAAGGCGTCAACGACATGGTCTGCGGCCACATCGCGGTGAAGAAGAAGGCCATGGCCTGTATCGCCGAGTTCGGCAAGGGCAACTTCGAAGCGCCGCTGGAGAAGTTTCCCGGCAAGAAGGCCTTCATCAACGACACCATCGAACAGGTGCGGACGCACCTCAAGGCGCTGATCACCGACACCAACCTGCTGGTGCAGGCCGCGGTGGACGGCAAGCTCTCCACCCGCGCCGACGCCGCCAAACATGGCGGCGACTTCCGCAAGATCGTCGAAGGCGTCAATGCCACTCTCGACGCCGTGATCGGCCCCCTGAATGTCTCCGCCGACTACGTGGACAAAATCAGCAAGGGCAACATTCCGCCTAAGATCACCGATAACTACAACGGCGATTTCAACACCATCAAGAACAACCTGAACCAGTGCATCGACGCGGTCAACGCCCTGGTCGCCGACGCCAGGATGCTGTCCGAGGCGGCGGAGGCGGGCAAGCTCTCGACCCGCGCCGACGCCACCCGGCATGGCGGCGACTTCCGCAAGATTGTCGAAGGCGTCAACGCCACCCTCGACGCCGTGATCGGGCCATTACAGGACGTTGGCCAGGTGCTGGACAAACTGGCCGGCGGCGATCTGACGGCGCAGGTGGTCAGCGAATATGCCGGCGACTTTGGGCAGCTGCGGACCGCGGTGAATGCCCTGGCTACCCAGGTGCGCACCGCCATCCAGCAGATTGGGGCCAACGCCACCGCCCTGGTTTCGGCCGCGGAGGAGCTCAACAAAGTCAGCCAGCAGATGAGCGCCAGCGCCGACGAAACCGCGACCCAGGCCAACGTGGTTTCGGCCGCCTGCGAGCAGGTTGCCAACAACGTTCAGACCGTGGCCACCGGGGCCGACGAGATGGGCGCCAGCATCAAGGAAATCGCCAAGAACACCGCCGACGCCACCCGGGTCGCTACCACCGCCGTGAAGTCGGCGGAGTCAACCAACGTCACCATCGGCAAGCTCGGCGTCAGCAGCGCCGAGATCGGGCAGGTGATCAAGGTCATCACCTCGATCGCCCAGCAGACCAACCTGCTGGCGCTGAACGCCACCATCGAAGCGGCCCGCGCCGGCGAAGCCGGCAAGGGTTTCGCGGTGGTCGCCAACGAAGTCAAGGAGCTGGCCAAGGAGACAGCCAAGGCCACCGAGGACATCAGCCGCAAGATCGAGGCCATCCAGACCGACACCAAGGGCGCAGTCGAAGCCATCGGCCAGATCGGCACCGTGATCGTGCAGATCAACGACATCCAGAACACCATCGCCAGCGCGGTCGAGGAGCAGAGCGCCACCACCAACGAGATCAGCCGCAATCTGGCGGAGGCGGCGCGCGGCAGCTCCGAGATCACCAAGAACATAACCGGAGTGGCGGAGGCGGCGCACAGCACCACTGCCGGCGCCACCGATACCCAGAAGTCGGCGCAATCGCTGGAACGCATGGCGGCCGAACTGCAAGGCCTCATCGCGCAATTTAAGTACTGAAGGGCGTTTGCCGATGGTGGCTACGGGAGATTACCCCCGCAGCCGCCATCGATTTTGCCGCCCGCGACGGCCCGCGCGAGAAAGGAACTGGAATGCGCGCTTTGATCGTAGATGACTCGTCCGCGATGCGGGCGATCCTGGGCATGACCCTTAAGCGGCAAGGTTTCGAGGTCATGCAGGCCAAGGACGGCATGGACGCCCTGGCGCTGCTGGCAAAAGTCGAACCGCTCGACGTCATTCTGATCGACTGGAACATGCCCATGATGAATGGCTTGCAATTGCTGGAGCGGATCCGCCAGCAATCCCAGTTCAACCACACCCAGATCCTGATGGTGACCACGGAAACCGGCATGGGCCAGATGTCGGAAGCGCTGGCGGCGGGCGCCAATGAGTACATTATGAAGCCCTTTACCCCCGAGATGGTGAGCGACAAGCTGCACCTGGTGGGTCTATGAGTTCGCTGGGGCGCAAGATCCGGGTCCTGGTGGTGGACGATTCGGTGGTCATGCGGCGGCTGCTGTCGGAGGTCATCTCCTCCGATCCGGAACTGGAAGTGGCCGGCTATGCCGCCAACGGGCAGATTGCCCTGGCGCTGTTCGACCAGGTCAACCCCGACATCGTTACCCTCGATGTCGAGATGCCGGTCATGAACGGCATGCAGACCTTGAAGGCGATGCGCGCCGCCCGCCGCAGGCTTCCCGTCATCATGTTCAGCACCTTGACGGAACGCGGTGCCGAGGCCACTATCGATTCGCTGGCCCTGGGCGCGAGCGACTACGTTGCCAAGCCGATCGATTCCGGCTACAACTCTGCCCGCGACCGCATTCGCCAAGACCTGTTGCCCAGGATCAAGGCCCTGTGCCAACCCGCGCTGGTGGCGCAATCGCCGCAACTGCTCTCGCGCCCGCCCGCAACCCGGCCGGTCAGGCTGCCCGGTCGAATTCAGGTAGTTGCCATCGGGTGTTCGACCGGCGGGCCAAACGCCCTGGCGCAAGTCCTTCCCGGCATCCCGGCGGACTTTCCGGTGCCGCTGTTGATCGTGCAGCACATGCCGCCAACCTTCACCCGTTTCCTGGCCCAGCGCTTGACGGCGCTCTGTCAGATGGGAGTTTCCGAAGCTGGAGAGGGCGAGGTACTTAAGCCGGGGTGTATGTGGATAGCGCCGGGAGGCTATCACCTCGAAGTGCTTCGCCGCGCTCAGGACGTGCGCTTGCATATCCAGCAGGAGGCGCCGGAAAACTCCTGCCGTCCTTCGGTGGATGTCCTGTTCCGTTCCGTGGCGCGGGTCTTTCCCAGCCAGGTCCTCGCGGTCGTGCTCACCGGCATGGGCCAGGATGGGCTGCGGGGCTGTGAGATGCTGACCCAAGCGGGGGCTGAGATCGTAGTCCAGGACGAGCCGACCTCGGTGGTATGGGGCATGCCCGGCTTTGTCGCCCGGGCAGGACTTGCCCACGCGGTTTTGCCGCTCTCCGAGATTGCCTCGCACATCGTGCGGCGCGTCACCGCTTTCCGTCCCGTGATCAGTACCGCGGCCCGCCCCATGGGAGTGGCCTCATGAGCCTGGCAGCCATCGACTTTGATTACCTGCGGACGCTGCTGAAGAACCATACCGCCATCGTGCTCGATCCCGGCAAGGAATACCTGGCCGAAACCCGGCTGGCGCCCTTGGTCAGCGAGCAAGGCTGCTCCTCGGTGCAGGAGTTGCTGGGGGTATTGCGGCGACAGAGCTTCAATGGTCTGCATCGCAAAGTGCTCGATGCCATGACCAACAACGAAACCTGGTTCTTCCGCGACTGCAACTGCTTTGCCGCGCTCACCGAGGTCATTCTCCCGGAAATGCTGAAGCGCCGCGCCCCCGAACGCAAGCTGGCCATCTGGAGCGCTGCCTGCTCCAGCGGTCAGGAACCCTACAGTATCGCCATTGCGATTCGCGAGCAGTTCAATCTGCCGGGCTGGACCTACTCCATTCTGGGCACCGATTTTTGCAGCACCATCCTGGAACGCGCCCGCAAGGGGCTCTATCGGCAACTGGAAGTTAACCGCGGCTTGCCGGCAAAATTGCTGACCCAATACTTCACCCAGCAGGGACTGCACTGGCAACTGAAGCCTGACATCCTTGCCATGGTGAAATTGCAGGCCATGAACCTGAGCGAGCCCTGGAGCGCCACCATTCCTCCGGCGGACATTATTTTTCTTCGCAATGTCCTGATCTACTTCGACGTGCCCACGCGTAAGGAAATTCTTGCCCGGGTGCGCCGTATCCTGCGCCCCGACGGATTTCTCTTCCTCGGCTGTGCCGAGACCACCCTGAACCTGGATGCGGAATTTCAAATTGTTCAAGCCAAGAACTACGTTTGCTACAAACTAAAGGACAGGTAACTTCATGGTTGCGGAAATCGGCAGCGCTGACCTGGTGACGATAGTGGACGAAATCTTCGGTTCCATGGCAGGCATGCAGTTGGCGCCCAGCGCGGCGCTCATCGGCTTCGATACCTGCAAGGGATATCTGGTTTCAACGGTGCAGATCGTGGGCGATTGGCAGGGAGCCGTTCGCCTGGACATCGATCTGGAGCTGGCCCGCCAGGTCTGTGCCAACCTGGTGGGAGTCGATCCTGCCGACTTGTCGGCGCAGGATATTAGCGACGCCGCCGGCGAACTCGCGAATATGACGGGGGGAAGCGTGAAGACACTTTGCGCCCCCACCTCGCGCTTGTCGCTGCCCTCGGTTGCCATGGGACGGGACTTCGAATTCACCGTCTCGCAGGGGACGGTGATTCAGGCCATCTCGTTTTCCCATCCCAGCGGAGTGCTGACCGTCAGCGTCATCCAGAAGGAAGCTCCCGCCTCGAACTCTGATAGCGCCTGATATACGCGGTAGCTCCTAATGCGTCGTCTCCGGCTCTACCCACTGCACGCCCAGCTGGTCATATAAGAATTCCAGCTCATAGGTCGCCATCGCAATCTGCTGGTCCTCGGACGAGCCGATGCCCCCGTGTCCGGCGTTGGAAAAGCTGATCAGCAGAATAGGGTTCTTCGACGCGGTTGCCGCCTGCAACGCCGCCGCGAACTTCCGCGAATGCCACGGATCCACCCGCGGATCGTTCTCGCCGGTCGTCAGCAGCACCGCGGGATACTTCACTCCATCCTGCACATGGTGGTACGGCGAGTAGCCGTAGAGCGCCTTGAATTGCTCGGGGTCCTTCACCGAACCGTACTCGGTCATGTTGAACTGGCCATTCTGCGTGGTCTCCGAGCGCAGCATGTCGTAGAGGCCGGCGCCCGAGGACACCGCGCGGAACAAGTCGGGCCGCTGGGTCAGCACTGCGCCCATCAGCAGGCCGCCGTTGCTCCCGCCCTGAATGCCCAGCTTCGACGGATTCGTATATTTCGCCTGGATCAAGTGCTCGGCACAAGCGATGAAATCGTCGAAGACGTTCTGCTTGTGGGTCAACATGCCCTGCTGGTGCCAGTCCTCGCCGAACTCGCCGCCGCCCCGCAGATTGGCGATGGCATACACCCCGCCGGCATCCAGCCAGGGCAATAGTCCAGGGTCAAAGAATGGCGTCATGCTGATGCCGAATCCCCCATAGCCGGTCAGCACGGCTGGATTCTGGCCATTGAGTTTGAGTCCCTTACGCCGGAAGATACTCACCGGAACTTTCGTTCCGTCCTTCGAAATCGCGAACTCACGAACCACCTCAACTCCGGCAAAGCTGAACGGCGAGGTCACGCGCATCGCGGTGACGGTCACTTTCTTCGACGCGGAATCGTATCGGTACCACGCCCACGGCTGAACATAGCTGACGTTGCCGAACAGAATCGCGTCGCCCCCCAACGGCAAGATGCTGCTGGAGGTGGACACCGGCTCGGTCGGGACCGTGCCCAGGTCTCGGCCATCGTGGTCGAAGATGCGGATCTCGGTGGGCCCGCCGACCTGCACGGTTACGTAGAGTCGCGTCTTAGTCGCAGTAAATGTGGGCTGCATGCCGGCCAGCGTGTAGCGAAAGTCGGTGATCACGGCCGCACTCTCCGGCACAATCACCTTCGCGTTCTTCAGCTCCGGCGTGGCCAGCGGCGCGCGCAGCAGTTTGCCGCGAGGCGCATGATCGCGCGACAGCATATACACCGCATCGTCACCAACCACTACCGCCTTCACGCCGTCGGAGAATTGCGTGAGCTGCGTCCACTTGCCGTCCGGACCGCACAAGAAGTGTGCGTAGTCCCCGCCGTCTCCATTTTCCACGGTGGCCAGCAGATACTTGCCATCCTGGCTGGCGCTCAACACCGCCTCCGCAATCCGCGGAAAATCTTTGCCGATGACGTAAGTATCTTCCGTCGCCGCCGTGCCTAGTTTGTGAAAGTAGATCTGCTGGTAGAAGTTGAGGTCCTCTTTCGCACGCTCACCTGCACTGGGATAGTGCGTATAGTAGAAGCCGCTGCCCTCCGAATTCCAGATAACGCTGCCGCCGCCAATGGCCGTCACGTGCGCCACCACATCGGGCAGCGCCTGGCCTGTGGCGACGTCATACACATGGACCGATCCTGACTCCGTCCCTCCCTGCGCCAGCGACACCGCAACCTTACTGCCGTCCTGCGATGGAACATAGAACTGAATTGCCGTAGAGCCCGTCGCATCAATCTGCGCCGGATCCAGTACCACATGCTTGGACGCAAGATCATCTGCCGAGCGCAACGTGACCAGCGCCGCCTGCTGCTTGCCTGGCTCCCAGTTGAAGGCGAACAACACGCCGCCGCGAATCGCCAGGCCACCGAAGGCTGGCGAGCTCGTCTCCTCCAGCTTCTTCAAGAACGACCGAATCTGGTTGCCGATCGGTAGCCCATCCAGCAGGGCGCGGGCGTGTGCATTTTCTGCTGCCGTCCAGGCAACCACCGCCGGACTCTTGCCGTCCTCCAGCCAGCGGTAATCGTCGGTGACTTTGACGCCGTGGTATTCATCCACCACCGGATGCTTGGGCGTTGCGGGCAGTGGAGGAATGCTGGTTTGCCAGCCAAGGGCTATGACAGGAAAAAGAAACAGGGCAGCCAACAGGGCGCGACGATGATGCATGATGTCCCTTCTGCGACGGAGTCCAGGTTGTGCGAACCCGGCCACCTGCGCCAAAACGTCTAAGAGTATAACGAACCGGTGGTCTTGACCTCCTCTAAATACGCAAAACGGCTCGCCGAAGTTCTAGAGCCGCGCGTCTCCCTCTATAATCGTGCCGGACTCAAATCCGTAGGATGCTGAGGTCGACGTTGGCCTATCAAGACCTGAGGGAATGGATTTCCGCGCTGGAGAAGGCGGGAGAACTGAAGCGCATTAAAGCCGAAGCCGATCCCATCCTGGAGATCGCTGAGATCACCGATCGCGTCTCGAAGTGGGGACCGCGCGGCTCGCACGGTCCGGGCGGCCCGGCGCTGCTCTTCGAGAACGTGAAAGGCCATCCCGGCGCGAAAGTTCTCATCAACCAGTTCGGCTCCGAGCGCCGCATGACGATGGCACTCGACGTCGACTCCCTCGACGAGATTGCCGACCGCATCAAGATGTTCATGGATGTGAAGTCGCCGCAGGGCCTGCTCGACAAAATCAAGATGCTGCCCATGCTGGCCGAGATGGGCAAATTCTTTCCTAAAGAAGTTTCTACCGGCCCCTGCAAGGAAGTGATCAAGCGCGACAACTTTTCGCTGCACGACTTTCCCATCCTGCAATGCTGGCCGCTGGATGGCGGCCGCTTCATCACGCTGCCCTCGGTCATCACCAAGGATCCCAGGACCGGCAAGCGCAACGCCGGAACCTATCGCATGCAGATTTATGACTCGCAGAGCACCGGCATGCACTGGCAACGCCAGAAGCAGGGAGCCGAGCACTATCGCGAGCAGATGCGGCGTGCTGCCGCCGCAGGTGAGGCCAACCCTGTGACCGCGGCGCTCGATATGATGGCGCGCTCCGGCGGCGGTTCGCGCGTTGCGGAAGGGAAGCAGGTTGCCGGAAGAATGGAAGTTGCCGTCGCCATTGGCACAGAGCCGGCGGTGATGTTTTCGTCAATTGTTCCCGCGCCACCCGACGTCGAGGAATACTTGATCGCCGGCTTTCTGCGGCAGAAGCCGCTGGAGCTGGTGAAGTGCGAGACCGTCGATCTGGAAGTCCCGGCGACTTCCGAGATCGTGCTCGAAGGTTACGTCGAACTCGACGAGCTGCGCATGGAAGGCCCATTCGGCGATCACACCGGCTTCTACACGCCCGACGATCTCTATCCCGTCTTCCACGTCACCTGTGTCACGCATCGCAAGAACCCGATCTACTCGACGACGATCGTCGGCAAGCCGCCCATGGAAGACGCCTACATGGGCAAGGCAGTGGAGCGCATCTTCCTGCCGCTGATGCGTCTCACCATCCCGGAGATCGTCGACGTCAACCTGCCCATCGAAGGCATCTTCCACAACCTGATGATCGTGTCGATCCGGAAGTCGTATCCCGGCCAGGCGCGGAAGGTGATGAACGGCATCTGGGCGCTCGGCCAGGCGATGTCGACCAAGTGCATTCTCGTGGTCGATGAAGATGTCGACGTGCAGGACATCGGCGACGTGACGCTGAAGGTGCTGAACAACATCGATCCCGAGCGTGACATTCAGTTCACTCTTGGCCCGGTTGATTCGCTGGATCACGCTTCGCGGCTGCCGGACTACGGCTCGAAGATGGGCGTCGACGCCACGCGCAAATGGCCCAGCGAAGGCTTCAACCGCCCCTGGCCCGACGAAATCCGCATGGATGAAAAAACTAAGGCGCAGGTGACGAAGCGGTGGAAAGAGTTTGGGTTGGAATGAAGCAGGTCCCTCCACTCGGGCTGAAGCCCTCGGTCGGGCTGACACATTGATTGGCGACACACTGATGATGAAGACGGCGGAGTCTCGCCAGTGCACAGCGCTGTGAGTTTGTTAGTGTTTACCGCTAATACCGTGTCATCTCGACCGCAGCGTCCGCATTTTTTCCACCCGCATCCTTTGCGGGTGGGCGGACGCGGAGTGCAGGGACCTGCTGTTCGCGGACTGGGAAGCTGGCAAGACGCAATCGTGCCAACACGACGGCCAGCAGGTCCCTCCACGCGGGCTGAAGCCCTCGTCGCGTCGGGATGACACTTTCTTAAGGCTGGAGCCCTTGGTCGGGATGACACACTGATTGCTACCATACTGATCCGCTGCCCGTGGTGTGACGCAGCTCACCGACTTGTACAACGATCTTGCTCCAACATCAGAATCGTGGAGCACCATTACTACGTTTACATCCTCGCCAGCAAATCGCGAACCCTTTACATTGGCGTGACGAACAACCTCCGAGCACGAATTTTCCAACACCGCAGCGGCGACATCGGCGGTTACCAGTGACTACAAAGTTCACCGCCTGGTGTACTACGAACAACATGCCTGGGTCCAAAACGCCATCGGCCGAGAGAAGCAACTGAAGCGGTGGCGTCGTGAAAAAAAGGTATGGCTGATCGAGCGCGAAAACCCGACGTGGGAAGACCTGGCCGCGGACTGGGGCAAGCCGGTGAAGCTGATAAGGCGGAATCCTCCCGACATCGGCGGACAGCAGGTCCCTCCACTCGGGCTGAAGCCCTCGGTCGGGATGACACATTGATGGGATGACACATCGGTGACGGCGCCTGAAGCTTGCTACCCACTTGAATGATATGCATAGATGATGCATATTGATACATATGAGAACCACCCTGAATATTGACGATACCCTCTTCAACGAAGCTGCGCGGCTTACTGGCATTGCCGAGAAGACGGCGGTCGTGCGGGCGGGTCTGGAAGCCTTGATCGCGAGGGAAAGCGCCCGGCGGTTGGCCGCATTAGGGGGCAGCGACCCAAGGCTGCGCGGAATCCGCCGCCGGCGCACGCGCCCACGCACGGTTCGCGGCCATGTTGATTGATACTTCGGTTTGGGTTGACCATTTGCGGCGGGACGACCCCAGGCTCAGATCACTGCTGGATCTAGGTGAAGTCGAGTGCCACCCGTTCATCATCGGCGAATTGGCCTGCGGTCTCCTGCGACGCCGCTCTGAAATCCTGACACTGCTGCGAAGGCTGCCTCAGGTACAGGTAGTGGGTCATGATGAGGTGCTAACGTTTATCGAGCGCCATCGCTTGATGGGCCGCGGCATCGGCTGGCTTGACGCCCATCTCCTGGCTTCGGCAGCGCTCTGCAGCAGCCCGCTGTGGAGCCGGGATCGGCGTCTTTCGGAAGTGGCCACAGATCTGCACCTTTGCGCCCGACCGTAAATTGCCGCCGCACGGCACAGCTAACTGCGCTCGATCTCTTACTTGTGCGTGCGCCGTGACGACTTACCGCGTTCCCCCATTACCTCTGGGATCGCCTTCAGCTGAACCCGTTCGTCTTTCCGCAAGCTTTGCAATCGCGGCCAGAAACTCCGGTGGAGCGATGCCCTTGATCAGAACCAGATCGGCCAGCTCTGCCCCTTGGGGCAGCACCGGGGTCGCGGTCAGCAGCACAACCTGGACCTCGGGCTTCACTTCTTTCATCGATGCCAGTATTTCAGTGCCCTTGAAGCCGGGAAGAAAGTGATCGGTGATGACCAGGTCCACATGGCTGGTGCGAAGCACAAACAACGCTGCCTCGCCGGAAGTTGCAGTCAGGACGTCGTATCCCGCAATAGAAAGGACCAGGCGGCGGGCCATCAGTCCCGCGGGATCATCGTCCACGCATAACACAACCATGGGCTTCGCTTTGGACACACACTTCTCCAACTAGCGCGGCGGCCGCATCGAGCCGCGGGCTCAGAATCAAATAAAATGTTCGGCTTCCGGCTCGACCAATGGATCGGTAGGAGGTCACACGCGCGGGCGCCAGTCTCTTGCCGGCAAACGTAGAGGACCACCGGTTCGGGGTGGCCCTCTTTCTGCGTATCCAACCGGCCGTCCTTAGCACCCTGCTGTCCTGCAAACCCGGCTGGCTGCAAACTGGTTCCATCATTGCATGGCTGGATTGGGCGGTCGTTGACGCGGCGCAAGATGGAGCTTGCGCTTGCGCAATCATCGGTCGGAAGCGAAAAAATGTTGGGGGCGCGAACCTGCGCTTAGAGGTCTTGTAGCAGCAGTCGCTCGGGAGAGGACAGCAGGACCTTGCCTCGGCGCTTGGCTAGAACGCCGCCGCGCTGCCATTCGCTCATGACGCGGCTGACGGTAAAGGGCGTGATATTGGCAGCGGCGGCCAATTCCTCGTTACGGACCGCAAGTTCAATTCCTCCGGAAACCCGATGGCCGATTCCGCTGGCCAGGTTGACCAGCACTTCCGCCAGGCGCTGGCGGGCGGTGTGGCAGCTCAGCGCTACCTGCGCCGCGATGCTGACATTCAGGTAATCCGACGCGATCGTCAAGGCGTTGTCCAGCAATCTTGGGTAACGCTCTGCCAGGCTCCGTATCTTCACGTGCTCCCATACCAGGGTATGGCTGTCCTTGACCGCTTCCGTGCTTAGCAGATAGTCGGAAGTTCTCGACAGCAGAGCCATGCCGCCAAACATCTCTCCCGCCGGGTACGAGTGCATTTGCAGTTTCTGTCCGCCTGGGGTGAGGAAAAAGCTTCTAGCGCCGCCGCTGAGGATCATGTAGATGTGACTGGCGGGATGCCCCTGGTTGGTGATCACGGAGTTGGCGAGGAAGCGCCGTTGGCGCGCCGCGGCCAGCACGGCGTTGATTTCATGCGGAACAAGGTCGGCCAGAAATGGTGGTTCCACCATTCTTACCAATGCGGTCAGCTCGGACGTAGTCAAAGTGTCTGCCCCCGGGGTGTAGGCGACGAATTATGGCCGTGATTGTATCCCGGATTGCGTTACGGGTGCCCGGCAAAATGACTGAACTCGCCATAGTCTGCTGCGGGCTGGGGTCTTCGCTCATGTACCCTCACTCACAATCAGCTTCACGCCCGGCGACCGGAACTTCACCAGACGCAACATGCCGGCTGAGTCCTGCGCCTGCTTCGCCGCATGCAAGGCGATGCGTCGGGCTTCATCCCGTTCCACACCGTATGCCAGCAGAATGGCTGTCACGTCCATCGCGATCAGCTTCTTCAGCCGCGATTGGGCCTCGTGTTGCGCCTGGGCTTCAGTCATGAAAAAAACGATCCGCTTTGTGCTTCGGGTGGGTGTCGTGAAGCGGGTCGCGAGAATCATCGTGCTGAGGGCTGGCCGCGTCGCAGGACGCAAACCGGCTACCGACGAACCGCTTGCCTTCAATAACCGCCGCCACGGCGGGCAACAGGTCACGGGCGGCATCGGACTTCAGGATGTAACCCTGTGCCCCGATACCTAAGGCCTCCCGCATCGCGTCTGCATCCGGGATGGCCGTGAGGAACAGTATTTTGGGAGGTGGAACGATGGCGCAGATCTGCCGAGCAGCCTCAATACCATTGAGCTTGGGGAGCCCGATGTCCAGCAAGATCAGGTCGGGTTGAAGCTCTCTGGTTTTCTGGAGCGCCTCGACTCCATCTGTAGCTTCGGAGATAACCTGCCAATCGCTATAGCTCTTGAGCTGCGTGATAACCATGCGACGCCAGGCTTCACAGTCGTCGACAAGAAGAATTCGAGTTAATGCCACTGCCTTAACAGCCTCCCACAGTCAAAGTTCAAAACCAACTCCAATGACTGGGCGGCACTGAACTGTTCCTTTAAGAAATGTCTGCAATAGGATTACATGGGATATAGGTGGGGTCGTTGCCCAGGAACAATCTTGAGCTTGCTCGCGAGCAGTGAAAGCGATGGCCAGGCTACTCCGCGCGAAGAGCGTTTACCGGATTGATCGACGCGGCCCGGCGCGCGGGAATGATGCTGGCAACCAACGCACACACCCCCAGCGCGGCCACAGATCCGGCCAACACAATCGGGTCCCAGCCCTTCACGTGGTAAAGCTGGGCGGCGATCAAACGTGCGCACCCAATCGAAATCGGAATGCCGATGGCGAGTCCGATGAGGATTTGTAGGAACGCCCCACGCAAAACCAGGCGAATCACATTACTGCGGTCGGCGCCCAGCGCCATGCGAACGCCAATCTCGCTGGTGCGCCGTTCCACGGCGTAGGCGGTGACGCCGTATAGCCCAACTGCGGCCAGAATCAACGCCAGAATGCCAAATAGACCAGTCATCTGGGCCACCGCGCGCTGCTGGTCGAATTCCGAATCAACCTGTTCCTGCAAGGCCCGGATCTTCAGCACTGTCAGGTTAGGATCGACGTCACTGAGCACGCCGCGCACCTGTGGCTCCAGCCCTTCCATGCTGCCGTGCAATTGCAGCACCGCTCCTCCGATGAAGTGGGTGTCATCCTCCACCGACTGCATCAGCGGCTCGTCATAATGGACGCGCTGCGCCAGCGGCACAAAAAAGATGGGCTGCGGCGCCTCGGTGTTGGCCGCATCGGTGTATTTCGCGTTGCGCACGATGCCCACAATCTCGTACGTGCTGCTGTATTTTGGCAAGTCGAGACCGAAGTGTGAGCCTAAAGGTTCTTCGCCCGGCTTGAAGAACCTGCGCACAAAGGACTCGTCCACCACGGCGACAGGTTGGGTTGCGGCCGTATCCTGCTCCGTGATGCCTCGTCCCCGGAGAATTTGCTGGCCCAGGGTTTCGAGATATCCCGGGGTGACATGGTCCCACGAAGAGCCGATGTGCTCCTCATTCACATTGGGCATTCCGTGGCCCTGGCGAATGACGATTTCGCCCCAGTTATCCTGCAACGGGGTATAGAGAGCGAGTGCCGCCCGCTCAACCCCGGGAATATGCGATAGCCGGTCCTGCAACTCGCGATACATCGCGTCCAGCTTGGGCTGCGGATAAGAGGAATAGGGCCCAGTCAAGCTGATGGTGACGCGGTGGTCCGTCTGGTAACCGAAATCCTGATGCTGTAACTTTTGCAGGCTGCGCGTCAGCAAACCGGCGCCAGCCAGCAGCACCACGGAGAGTGTGGCCTGGAAAACCACCAGCACCTTCTGCGAGAGCGACGAAGTATCGCGAGTGCTGCGGTTGACTCCGCGCAAAGCGTCGGCGGGATCGGCGTGCGACGTCAGCCAGGCTGGCGCAGTTCCGAAAACTACGCCTGTCACCAGCGACAGTGCGAAGGCAAATGCCAGCACCGGCAGCGACGGCGTCGCGTCGATGGGAACGAATCGCGCACTGTGAAATGCCACCAGCACGATGGCCTTGACTCCCATATAGGCCACGGCCAGCCCCGCAACGCCGCCCAGCACTGAAAGCACCAGGCTTTCTGTCAGTGACTGACGGATGAGACGCCTGCGGGAAGCGCCCAGCGCCAGCCGGATAGAAGTTTGCGCGCGACGAGAGGCTCCGCGGGCGAGCAGCAAGTTGGCAATATTGGCGCAGGCGATCAGCAGCACCAGGCAGCACACCGCCAGCAAAATATGCAGGCTGTCGGCATAGTCGGCCTTCATCGCGCCCACTCCGTTTCCTGCGGGAACCACATGAATCACTTGCTTGGGCAGCGCTTGTTTAAGCCCTGCCAGCCACTCAGGCGGCATGCCGCTGTCGGTCACCAGCCACACTCTCAGAACCTCAGTCAGACGCGCCGGTAAAGCGTTGGGCGAGGAGCCGGGACGAAGACGTCCGATCACGCGCACCCACGCCGGGAAGGTATGCAGAAGAGAATTTGCGCCTCGAAATAGCCGCTCCTGCTGCATAGGAACCCAAACCTCGGGAGGGTCACTGCGGAGCGTCTCACCAAAGAATCCAGGAGGCGTGATCCCGATAATGGTGACCGCATGGCCATCGAGAATGAAGGACGAACCTACGATGCGGGGATCGGCGCCGTATTGCTGCTGCCACGTACGATAGCTCAGCATGGCGACCGGAGGCGCCGATACCTGGTCGTCGGCGGGAATAATGCTGCGACCTTCGAAGGCTCCCAACCCAAAAGTCTGGAAATAATTGCCGCTGACAAATTCACCGCGCAAGGGTTTGGCCACGCGATCGCTTTCCCCGCGGCGCGCGCTGAACTGCCATCCTCCCGCCTGAAATGCAGCTAGCTCGGCAAACTCCGGCGTCGTCTCTTTCAGGCGCAGGTAGAAAGGATAAGAGAACATCCCCCAATTGCCCTGGGGGCTGCCTTCCACGCAGCAATCCTGGCCATCGCCGATGCGATACAGGCTGGCTGGATCGACGACCGGCAGAGACTTGAGCATCACGGTATGAATGAGGGAGAAAATAGCGGTGGTCGCGCCGATGCCCAGCGCCAGCGTCAGCATCGCGGTCAAGGTAAAGATAGGTGACTGACGCATCTGGCGGAATGCGTAAGCTATGTCTTGCCGCACAGTTTGCATGGCGAACCTCTCTCGCCACATACGAGCACGGCACGCCGGATGTTCCCCAAAGAATCGCCGCCCGCGGCATGAGCGCAGCGATCAGTACTGTCCGTATCTTCCTCTGACGGAATCCAGCAATTTCTGCGGGTCATAGCCGACACCGTCTTTGAAAACGATGGCAACATTTTCGACGTCGGAAATCTGTTTCGAGGGATCGCCCTTGATCACGACGAGGTCCGCGTTCTTTCCCGCGGCCACGGAGCCTATCTGCTTGTCGCGGCCCAGGTAAATGGCGCCATTCAGAGTGGCAATCTTGATGGCCTCGACCGGCGAGAATCCGGCTTCGACCAGCAATTCAATTCCCCGCTGATCGCCAAATCCGGGAAGCACATCGCCGCGGCCCGTAGGATCGGGACCGGAGAGCAACAATCCTCCAGCCGCGACGAAGGCGCGCTCCAACCCCAGCTCATGCTTCCACAGCAGTGCTGGATCAATCTTCGGTGGCGGTGCCGATGCCGGCTTTTGCCGGACAAGGAAGAAATCCTCGCGCGCCTGCGGACTCATCGCGTCCAGCACTTGCTGGCGCAGCGGCGGACGGCCTTCGCCTGCCTCCGATTCGAATACCGGCAGCGTCGAAGTCACGGCGACGTGATGGCTGACCAAGCGTCTGAATCAGGTCTTTCGCTTCCGGCCCACTCGGGTCCATGCGGGCCAGCGTCTCCTCGCCGTCGTGAGCCGTGCACACGTCGGGCTTTTTGCCGGCATCGAGCTCCGTGTTCACTTCGAAGCCGTGCTCCAGGTCATCAATCCCGAGTTCGGCCGCCTCTTTGTAAGTGATCGAGCAGAGATGGCCGGTAACTTTGATTCCGCGCTGGTGGGCCGCATCAATCGCCGCCTTCAACTCGGCCCGCGTGATGTTCATGTAAGCCTTGAAGGAAGTCACGCCCTGGCCAGCCCAGTATTCCACCGTCGCCCGCGCATCGTCGGCGTTGGTCAGATGCGGCATCTGGATGAAGTAGCTGGTGCTGCCCTCCAGATAGGGTCCCGTCACATCCAGGTGTGGGCCGGGAAGCTTGCCGGCATCGATATCGTGCTTCAGGTTGAGATCGGCATAGGTTTCCACGCTGCCGGTGGTGCGCATGGTGGTCACACCACCCGCAAGGTAAAGCCGCGGTGCGGAGAACGTCATCTGCGGCACCAGCACCGGAGGTTCGAAATGCCGCCGGCTGTCGAGATTGGGCCGCGCAATGTAAAAGAGGTGATTGTGCATGCCGACGATTCCCGGCATCACGGTGTAGCCGCGAAGATCCAGAACGGTTGTGCCCTCGGCCGCCGCAACGTCGGCGCCCGGCTGGACCGCGGTGATCTTGCCGCTTTCGATCACGACATTCTGATCTTCGACCGCCGGCGCGCCGGTGCCGTCGATGATCCGCACATGCGTGAGGACAACCCTGGGCGCCTGTACCCGCACGAATTCCTTCACCGTCTTCGACAGCTCGGGATTCTGGGCCGACGCCATGAGTGAAAGCAGAAGCAGTACAAAGCCACGCGACAAAATACGCAACGCCATGAAGGTCCTCCGTGGAATCGGAGTCATTCTACTTGAAGAAGCCTTCCCGCATGGCTTGCAAGGGGGCGGCGATTCCGGAACGTTTCCGATAAGCACGAGCCCGCGGCAGGTTGTCAGTGATGGCGGCCACGTGCAGGAGTGACGGTCTTCCCCGGCCGCCGTTGTGTGGAAAAGTGAAGCCTATACTAGAGCTTACGATTAGGAGACGAAATGGGTTTTCCCCTGCTTCTCGATAGGATTGAGAACCGCACATTTGACGAACTGAAGATCGGCGACACCGCCAGCATTTCCCGCACGCTTACGGAAAAAGATATTGAGCTGTTTGCCATCATGTCGGGCGATGTCAACCCTGCCCATGTTGATGAGGAGTTCGCCAAGAGCGACATGTTCCATAAGATCATTGCGCACGGCATGTGGGGTGGGGCGCTTATATCCACCGTGCTGGGCACGCAGTTGCCCGGCCCCGGCGCAATTTATCTGGGTCAATCGTTGCGCTTTCGCCGGCCGGTGGGCCTGGGAGACACTGTCCTGGTCAGCGTAAAGGTGGCCGAGATGGACTCTGAGAAACACCGGGTGACGCTGGAGTGCCAGGCCGTAAATCAGCGCGGCGAAGTAGTGATCAGCGGCACGGCCGAGGTGATCGCGCCGCTGGAAAAGATCTCGCGCGAGCGCGTTACCCTGCCCGAAGTGCGGCTCATCGAGAAAGGCAGGCATTATCGTCAGCTGATTGACGCCTGCCGGGGGCTCTATCCGATTCTCACGGCCGTGGTGCATCCCGTGGAAGCGACTTCGCTACTTGCGGCATTTGAAGCTGCCGAAGAAGATTTGATTATTCCTGTTCTGGTGGGGCCGGAGCGGAAAATTCAAGCTGCGGCCGAGCAAGCACAGATCGATATTTCGCAGTTCGACAAGGCCTATACCGAGCATAGCCATCAGGCCGCCGAGCGTGCCGTATCCATGGCGCGCGAGCGCAAGGTGGAGGCGCTGATGAAAGGCAGCCTGCCCTCGGACGAACTCCTGCACTTTGTCGATGCTCCCCAGGGCTTGCGCACGGCGCGGCGCATGAGCCACGTGTCGGACATGGAAGTGCCGGGGTTCCCGCGTCCTCTGTTTATTACCGATACCGCGCTGAACGTTGCTCCCACCGTCATGGACAAGCGCGACATCGTTCAGAATGCGATCGACCTGGCGCATGCCGTTGGTCTGCTGGAGCCCCGGGTCGCAATCTTGTCGGCGCAGGAAGCCGTGACCCCGCGATTGCCGTCCTCCTTTGACGCCGCTGTCTTATGCAAAATGGCTGACCGCGGTCAGATTGCCGGCGGCATTCTTGACGGCCCCTTGGGGTACGACGTTGCGGTTTCCGAAATGGCGGCAAAGAACAAGAAGGTGGTGTCGCCGGTCGCGGGAAAAGCCGACATCCTGCTTATGCAGGACCTGGAAGCCGGCAGCATGCTGGTGAAACAATTGGAATACATGGCTGACGCGCAGAGTGCCGGCCTGGTCGTGGGCGCGCGCGCGCCCGTCATCATGGGGCGCCCGCAGCGAGCATAAAATGGCGCGTCTGGGCTCGTGCGCGCTGGCCCTGTTATCGGTGCGGAACGAACCAGGGACAAGACTCTCATCATCGGATGCCGCGGCGCTTCGTTAGCTGCGCTTCTGGTTGCGCGGCAACACCGGCGTCGCAGGCGGCCGTTATCTCAGTTACTTGCGTGGTGGCACAGGGGAGATGTCAGCCTCGCACCGATTCGGCCTTTTGGCCTGCCGCAGCCTGCATCCTGCTTCCAATTGCGACCTTACGCACCATGTAATACAAAGTTCCCAGCCCGGCCACGAATAGAAGCAAGAAGATGGCAATGATGTTCCACTGCGGGGCAACCGGCAGCTGACTGGGATTGAAGTAAGGCGCGAGCGCAAGGTTGCGCAACACGTCGCGCATGATGACCATCACGGCCACGGTCAGCACGCCGCAGCTTACCCCGATCACCAGTTGTCGCTGCGGAGACTTATTGGCTTTCGCCATGATGAGATGGGCAATCGCAGCCAGCGGCAGAAGCATTCCGATCCCCAGCAACGCGGTTGCAAATCCGTTGCCGCCAATAAAGGCCAGTCGTGTCGAAACCGGTAATCTCGCCAGAAACCAAAATCCCACTCCGAAATTGAGCATGGTAGCGCCGGTAAATAGCATGGATCCCTGTTCGGTGAGCCATTGGCGATAGTCGTCTGCTTTCTGGCGAAGACCCAGTATCAGCAAGCCCAGTCCGGAAACCGCGAAGGCGCCCAACACAAAATGGAGGTATCGCGGTAGAAGCGAAGGTTCCGACCAATTCAGGTTCCAGCCGCCGGCATTGCTGCGATAAATTTCCAGCCATCGCTCCGGCGACAACATCAGGGTGAAGTTATTGCTGTAGACGAAAGCAATCGACGCCAGCAACAGCACCACCACAGCCAGAACCGCTGTGGTCATGCCGCTCTGTTTATGCATGGAATAGAATGTAGACGCCGTAGTAGGCGAGAATAACCATCACGATAATGGCCAGCCAGGGCACGCCGATCAGGATCGAGCTGGCGTAAAGAAACTGCCCATACATCACTTGCAGGAAGAGCAGCGGCGCCACGCCGAGCGTGATGGTGAAGGCAAAAATCGATGGCAGTAGGCGGCCGAGATCGGCGGCAAGCCGCGCGCAAAATGCCGAACTCTTGCGTCGCATCATGCAGACCAGGGCGATAGCCGTGCCGCCCAGGAGGCAGTTCATGAACAGGACGTGGAGAAAGAACGTCAGCAGGAGCAGGGTGCGCAGAAGCCAGACCGGCGCCGGCAACGGCATGGGATCGGCGTGCGGAATCGGCAAATTCATAACCATGAATCCTCCTGCTGACTACTGGCTGGGATTGCTCAGATAAACGGCCAGCGCGTGACGTTCGGCATCTGTGCCGGTGAAAGACGGCATATCCGGATTCATGTCACTCAGCGATCCGACCATGCCTACGATGGCATCGGGATCCGTTCCCTTCAAGTCCAGCGGCCGCCGCTGGCCTCCCACGCTGTGGCACATCGAGCAATGAATAGCGAACACCTGTTGCCCAAGCTCTTTTTCGTTTGCCCCGCCGGCGTTGCCGGCGACAGCGATGCCAGATAACCGCCTAAAGCTGCGCGGTCATGCTCATCGCCGGCGAACGGAGGCATGGTCTCGCGAACTACAGGCAGATGCAGCAGGAGCTCGCTGGCAAATTTCGCGTCCCACCCGCGGGCGAACTTGCGCATTCCGCGATAGCCCTCGACAGAATGACAGGTGCCACACTCAATCATAAAAAGTTGCCGGCCATAAGCGTTTGAGTCCTGGGCGCTCATTTCGACCCAAGGCGAAGTTTTGGCCACACCATTCGTGGTGATGCTCCTGAAGTTGTGCCATCCGGATGTCATTGGCATAGATATAGCTGTTGATGACGTAGGGATAGCGGCTGAACTCCCGCAGATATTCGCCCGATCCCATGACGCCGATTCCCGCAACCAGGAGCAATGCCACAACCACTGGGTTCATCATCCTCGGCCGTAGAATCGCAAACACCAGCGCCAACAGCAATGCAACGCCGGCACACGCGACGCCTCCCCGCAGAGCGTGGTGTACTGCCGTGTAGGTCCCGTTGAAATAGGCTCGCGAGTAGGCGGGGAAGTCGTGAAAATACCAGCGGCTCAAAGGCAGCAGCGCAGCGATTCCCAACCACCAGCCACCAGCCCGCCCAGCGCACTACGCGTTCGCGCAAAGGAGAGGGTTCGCGCATCGCGGTCACCAGCCCAAACATGCCGGCCAGAGCTGCTGCCATCGCCGTGCGGGCCCACAACGAGGGCCAGTAGGTAGGATTGTAAAAGCCGTCCCAGAAGGTCTTGGTTTCCAGCCAGCGTCCGGGAGTGAGCATGTAGGTGATAATTCCGTTGATCACCACCAGGCTCAACCACGCGGCGACGAAGTAAATCCAGCCAATGACGAGATGGGTTTTGCGGTCGAGAGTGTCCCAGTTATATGCGTAGATGAGGGCGGCGGCGATCTCGACAAAGAAGAACACCCATTCGATCGCCCATCCCCAGACGAAGGTGTGAATGAGCGAAGAGGTGGCTTCCGGGCTGACCAATCCGATGGTGAACCAGATGCCCACTCCGGTCACCGCCCCGAGAACCACGGTCAGCAAGGCGAAGAACTTGGAATGCAGCCTCACATATCCCAGCAACTCCGAATCGTTGTGCGCGTAGGCACGACGCTCAGTTAGCACCAGGTACGCTCCGCCTCCAACCGCGAAGTGGGAGATGAAGACGTGGAGCACGGCTACAGCGGCGATCAGCAGTCCGCCCGGGAAATCCAAGTTGCCAGATGGGATAGTTCATTGCCCTCCCCTAGGTCTTCATTCCAGCATGAGGGGTGACCGTACTTCGGGCCGTGACGAGGATCACGCGAGCATGTGAGCCTTCAGCACGACCTCAAAGCCCGGATGAGGACGATGATATCTGAGACGGGAGGAGCAATTCGTCTCTGCCGCCTCTCCAGATCTGGAGACGGCGGCAGGCGATTGCAAAACGAGCCTGTTACCTTGAGGTTGGAACGAGGTTGGAACAAGGGCGCGGACCGAAGTCCGCACCCCGTATCATCGCATTGCGCCGGTTAGCGCTTGCCGAGCGGCTTCTGCAGTTCGGGGTGACCGGCCTTCTTTCCCAGGCCCGGGCCCGACTGCCACTGATATTGGTTGAAATACCACTGGCCGCCGATCAACGTCCACAACGTCCCGTAGACCTCCGAGCCGTTGTTCGGCATGTTATTCACCGTCGCGGCGGTGACATTACCCAGGTTGCCTGACTGGTAGATGTCGTTGCCACCGGGAGCGCTCCCGATGTCCAGCCAGTAGTTGTCGCTATTGCTCGGGTTGGTCCAGGTGAACGTCACCGAGGTACCGTCGACTTCCGTGTTGTTGGTGGGCGTCAGTATCTGGGCCAACTGGCTACCATTGTTGTACGCCGTGTAGGTGTCCTGGGTGTAAAACCACTGACCATTCACATAGCTGAAGAGGGTCACGTACACCTGGCTGCCATCCGTAGGCAGTCCGGTTACGTTGGTGGTTAGCACGTTGCCCAGATTCCCCGAGCTGTAGTAGTTGTTGCCGCCCGGAGCGTTGCCGGCCGTGAGCCAGAACTGCGTGCCCGAGCCTTGCGTCCACGTGAACACCTCGCTGCTGCCGGTCAGGTTTGAGCCGTTAACGGGTGAGGTGATCACGGCTTCCGAGCTGCCGCTGTTGAAAGCAGTGTAGATGTACTGATTGTTCAACCACTGGCCGTTGATCTCGGTCCACAGCGTGACGTAGATGGTACTGCCATCGGTGGGGAGATCGGTGACCGTCTGCGACAGAGTGGTCGTTGGCAGGCTGCCAGACTGGTAATAGTTGTTGCCGCCCAGCGTGCTGCCCACGTCGATCCAATAGGCCTGCGCCGCGTTGCTCGGGTACCAGGTGAAGGTTGCGGAGCTCCCGGTCAAGGTCGAGCTCGGTGACGGACTCTCCATTGTCGCCGGACTGTTCTCCGGCCCGGTGGGCAACGGCCAAACAAAAGCGCCGCGGCTGCGGGTCCACAATGCCAGAGTGGTTGCTCCGCGATCAATCGACATGTCCCAAATCATGACGTTGGGCAGGCCGTTGTTGAAGCGGAACCACACCGGAGGATTGGCGGTGATGTCATCGGTGTAGTACAGCCCGAAGTCGGTGCCAGCATAAACTTGCCTGGGGTAGTTCGGGTTGACGATGACGGAATCGACTGGTATGTCGGGCAGATTGCCGGTCTTATCCGTCCAGGTAAACCCGTCGCATGGGGTCGAGGTCATAGTGCAGACCACTTGCATCACATGGCCGGGAGTGCTGGGGGAATTGTTGTCGAAACCGCCGACAGCGGCATATCCAACTGGAGTACCTACCGCCGGGGCGCTGGGATCCAGGGCGATGCCCATGATCGGGCGGTTGGGCAGCACGGCGTTGCCGCCAGTCACGTCGACCCAAGTGGCTTGAGCTTGCGTGCCTGTGCCCATGTTGAAGCCAAGCTGCACGTTGCCGTCGTTGGTTCCAACGATAGCCACGCTCTGATACTTGGGCGAGTACTTCACCTCATTGATGTACGAGCGGTTGCCCAGAGTACCTTTCGTCAAGTTTCCCGTGATGGGGTTATTGGTGACATACCACTGGGAACTGGCGAAGCTGGACGAGTCGCCCAACACCGTTTCCCAAACGCGAGTGGTACCGGCCAGCAGATGTCCGCAGCCGCTGGTCGTACCCGCGGCGGCGCAGTCATCGCCTCCAGCTATGCCACCGTGGAAGAGGTTAACCGGCAGGACGAAAGACTGAGTGTCGCCAGACCAGCCGCCTTCCCAGGTTGACCAAGTCGCACCTGACACGGTGCAGTTGAAAACGCAACGGCTGAAGCCACCGCTGTTATTGCCTTCCCAGTAGCGAAGACTACCGGTATTGTCTCCCATCCTGGTGCCGCCGAGGAACCCGCTACCGTTCATGGCGAAGTTGCTGGCACTGATGTTGTTAAAGATGATCGAGTTGCCGCTGGTGCCGCCGGTGACGGCAGTTACCACTACCGTGGCTCCGCTGCGTGCGCTCGTCACTATGGTCGGGATCGTGCTGGCGATCGCGCTGACGATGTTGTTGCCTTCCGTCATGGTGCTTGAGCTCAACACTACATTGCCGCCGGTGTTACTCCCTGAGGCGACGAAGGTGAAGACCTGCGAACTGATCTGGAATTGCTGACCAGCCTGAGCACCGCCCGTTGTCAATGTGATCGTTCCTTGAGCCTGGGTGGAACCCGTGCCCATCGGATCGATCAACCCGGAGAAACCGTCGCCGCCCAGACCCATCTGCCACTGCACCCCGCCTGTGGGCTGGCCGGAGAACATCGCCGAGCTGGGTCCGTTGTCCTGAGCACCTCCCACCGCAGAGGGATTCGCCGAGGTGGCAAAATTCCCGCTGATGTCGCCGGAGTAGAACTCGATAGCATTGATGCCGCCATCCTGATTCATCCACGTGGGGCGAGTGGTGTTAAGCACCGCGGTGCTGGCGTTAAGGGTGGCGTGAACGCCACCGTCGTTGCCCACCAGAAGAATGTCTGACGAGCCGTTCACGAAAGCGAGAGCGTGCTGGTCCACGTGCACCACGTGGTTGGCCACGCTGGTACCGTTGTAGCCGCAGGTAAGGTCGTACCAGGCCGTTCCGGTGCGGCTGGCCAGCCAGACCTCGAAGGTATCGAAGAACACACGGTCCGGATTATTGGGATCGACGACGATGCCCTGGTCGTACCAGTTTTGCGGATAGTCGGCGCTGCCGGACGAGCCTCCACCGCTGCTGGCGCATCCCAGCAGTGAGCCGCCGGCCGAGCCTGTCATAAAGGTCCAGGTGTTGCCGCCGTCATTACTGGCCCACGCACCGATCTGGCAGCCGTTGGTGTTGCCGCAATTGCCGTTGTTGTTCCAATTGATGGATTGCGCCTGGGCGTAAATAGTCAGGGGATTGCTGGGAGCCACGGCGATGTCGATGCGGCCAAGGTTATCGACCGTGCCACCGTTCGTCGTAGTACCGCCGGTGGGGCCGTTGCCGCAATAGGTCGCGTTGCCACCAGTTAATGGATAGTTGCACGCATTCCCGCTGCCGGCATTCATCAGTGCACCCGTAAGGTAAGGGCTGCCGGTCACCTGGGTGCCAAAAACAAATCCGTTAGTGTTGCTCGCTATGGACGTAAACGCGGGGCAGCCACTGGCTTGCATATTGGCCGTATAGATGCCGTTGGCGCCATTGTTCCCCAGATCATACTGCACATAGGTCGGAAAGCCGCGCGTGCCCACGGCTGCCAGAATGCGGGTTACGCCGCCGCCCATGTTCGTCAGTTCCAGGCCGGTAATGTCCTGGCGCTGGCCGGTGAAGCTGTTGGTCGGACAATTGGTCCAGGTCTGGCCCTGGTCGTAGGACAAATAAAGACCCATCTTGGTCCCGGCTGCGATGTTGTTGCTGTTGTTGGGATCAACCCGAACTTTGCCGACCGCGTTGTACTGCGGGTAGTTGCCTGCCGGCTGGGTATACTCGGGACCAAAAACGGTGGCGCCCAGAGTAGTCCAGGTGTTACCGCCGTCCATGGACTGAAGGATGCCCTGGCTGCCCATGGAGAAGGAGCCGTAATTCAGATCGCCGGTGCCGGCATAAATGGTGAGGTGATTGTTGGGATCGATGGCCAGCGTATCAATGCTGGTGGTCGCCAGCTGCGGGCTATCGGTGGTGACGCTCCACGTGGTGCTGGCGGTGCAGCAGTTGGTGGTTTTCCAAACGCCGCCGCCGACACTGCCCATATAGGCGACGATGCTGCCGTTCGTGGTCGTCGTGGGATCGGTCACGATGGCATTAACGCGACCCTCGGTTGTCCCGTAGGAATAGCAGCCGGAACAACCTACCATGTTCTCAGGCATTGGACCGAGGGCAGTGAAGGCGCTGCTGTTCATCGGTTTCAGGCCGAGGGCGGGATTCAGGACCAGGCCCTTGTGCCCAGCCGGCACGCCACGTTTGATGGCCCGGTCTTGTTCGGCCGCGGCACGCGTCCAGGCGGGCGAGTAGTGGCCCGTCGGATACGTCAGCCGGTGATACCAGAATTCTTCCTCGCTGATAAGACGCTCGGCGTCGGTGGGAGCGTGGCCGGGAGTGAACTGAGTAGAGACCGATGACCCCGAACCTATTGCGGTAGCTATGAGAATCGGCGTGTTCTTGCCGCCAGTGTTGGCACTGCCTGACGAAGGCAGCTTCGGCATAGTTGTGGAGATGTTTAAGCTGCCGTTTTCGTCGGCGCTGCCGTGGACGGTGGCAACGATGCCCGCGGAAGCGCTCTTAATGACGATCGTCACGCCCTCACCCGGCTTCCAACTTCCACCGCTAAAGACGATGGTCTCGCCCGGCAAATAGCTGATCTTGTCGGCGATCAGCGTCGGTTTTTCTGCGGTGGGACCATCTGTCCTCTGCGCACCGGCGAGCGATGAGAGAGCGAGGAGTGTGGCCAGGATACAAAGTAATGCAACATTACTAGGACGAGGTAGGCGACGATTCATCATTTGTCTCCAAGGAGAATTTTCCGGGTTCAAAGGCGCATGCGGTGTTTCGCAGGGAGCCGCCCTGATCGCGGTTACAGCTTTAGAGCAACGGGGAAGCAGGTACCCGTTGTACTATCGCCCTAGTAAGCATGTAAAGAAAATTGTTGGAAGCGATTGAAGATTTTGTTGCTATGGCCTATTAGTGCTCCGGCCGGCGACTTTGAGTAGAAGAGGATCAGGCGCACTTCGCCAGATGTCCCTGATCGTCCTGCACCAGATCAAAAGTCCGCGGCATGTCCTGTCCCTCAATGAGAACCTCGAGCCGCAAGCTCGACCCGTTGAGGGCCCCGGTATAGGTCGCCTTGACCCCTGAAGCAGCGACGCCGCCATCAACCGCGGCCGGCGCCGGTGTCTCAGCATTGTAGATACCCTGGACCTTGAAGCGCCCCTTATCGTCAAGCTCCAAGGGTTGCGAAATACTTCCCCTGGCGCAGTCGAATTCAATGTCTGCGCCGCTGTCGTTTACTTCCATGCGAATGTGCTCACCGCCCCACACGCCGTTCGGGACCGCTTTGGTCGGAGAAGCGGGGCTGGATTGCGCCGGGCGAGAAGCCTTCATCTGGCCGACACAGGATAGGCCGACGCACGCGGTGATTAGTACTACGGCCGCGAATCGCATTTCACCAACTCTCCTCGCAAGATGGCCCGCGTCACAACCACGAACTCCCTTTCGCTTCTCGTCGGCTCGCGATTTCTTCTCCTCGCGATTTTCCATCGTACCGCATAGCGGCCTGATGGGATTTACGCGTTAGAGACTGAATGACGTTCAGATGGAGGTCCCACCTGGCAATCAGTTGCTCGATCTCAAAAACATGACCGTATACAAAATCGATCCTGCAACCGCCAGCTTCGGTCTGCAAGTCCGTATCGTGTCCCTGGACCGAGACTCCGCTCTATGCATTCCAAGGTATAGCGAACGGCGGCAATGACGGCGCCTCTCCCATTGCCAACCTGACCTTCGATGGGGCCGTAGTTCGAAAGAATTGGTGGGGGAGAGAGGACTTGAACTTGAGGCGACTAGCAGGCGTGAGCGAAGCGGGAGCCTGCTGCCGAAATCCTGAGCCCTGGCGAAGGACCTCTGTTGCGCTATACGGAAATAAGATCCACGAAATTGTGCCCGTAATCGAATCGTAATGCTTAACCTGTTATTGCATGATTTCAAAGACCGAACCCAAGTTGTAGTCCCCGCCGAAGGGATCGGTGCCATATACCACCCCGTTGCTGTCCACGACGAGACTGCAGCTGATTCCGAGGTCGCCGTTACCCAACTGCGTCAGAACCCAGTTGTCGCCGGAAGGCGTGAGCTTGAAGACGAGCCCAGACCAGGCGGTGCCATACAAATTCCCGTTGCCGTCCATGGCAAGGCTGGCTTCCGATCCGTTACCGGCCAGAGTGGGCACCGAGGCTAGCACCGCAAAATTCCACCCTCCATTCGAGGGACTCAGCTCATAAACCGTGCCGGCGTTATACTCGCCGTCTGTCGGGGTTGTGCCGTAGAGATTGCCGCAGCAGTCGAAGATGAGCCCTGCGTTCGGCCCAGCGCCCGCATAGCAGACGCCCGCCAATGGTAGCTGTTCTCTTCGAACTCATGATCGCCTCCGAATGAGCCGGATTTGCGCGTGCGGAGCATATCACAATCTACTGATCACAGCTTGTCTTTGTGGAGTGATCAGGCGCACCGGAAGAGTGAGGGCGGAACTTCTTGTCGAACCTTCTCTGTTGCAAATTTGCCTACAGTGAGACTCTCTGTTGAGATTTCAGATTGGTCGTACCTTATTGAAGAATTGGTCGGGGAGAGAGGATTTGAACCTCCGACCCCCTGGTCCCGAACCAGGTGCTCTACCAGGCTGAGCCACTCCCCGACGAAGGCAGGAAATTGCGGGATTCGCAGTATCGGCGTGCCACTTGAAATCTGCTGGGTCAGTGCGAGCGCGCCGGGCTCCATTATAGCAGAGCGAGGCTCACCGCTCTGGCGGCGAGAAGCGACGGGAGCGGTTAAGATTCAGCCCACACCGAGCGACGTCGCAACCGCCGCAGATTAGTTCAGGAAGAATTTGGTATAGAGCGTATCGCGCTGCGCGGGGCGGAAGCCGGCATCGCGAATGATGCGGCGCAGCTCTTCTTCGGTGGTGCAGTTGCGCACGCCGGCGGCGCGCACTACGTTCTCCTCGATCATCACCGAGCCGACATCGTTGCCGCCGAAGCGCAATCCGGTCTGGCAGACCTTCAGCCCCTGCGTCACCCAACTCGACTGAACATTTTCGAAGTTGCTGAGGAAGATGCGCGCGATGGCCAGCGTCTTCAGGTACTCGACCGCCGTCGCCTCGTCCCATCCGCGACCGCCCAACGCCGTATTTTGCGGCTGGAATGACCAGGGAATAAATGCGGTAAATCCGCCGGTCTCTTCCTGCAAATCGTAGATGGCCTGGAAATGATTGATGCGATGCTCGTAGTTTTCGCCCACGCCGAACATCATGGTCGCCGTGGTCCTCATGCCGAGCTTGTGGGCAGTGCGATGAACGTTGAGCCAATCGTTGGTCAGGCACTTGAGGCGGGCGATCTTGTAGCGCACTTCGTCGTCGAGGATCTCGGCGCCGCCGCCGGGGATGGAATCCAGACCGGCATCGCGCAGCCGCCGGATGGTGTCTTCGATGCTGAGCGCGCTGACCTCGGCAATGCAGATGATCTCCGACGCCGAGAAGCAATGCAGATGCACCTGCGGGAAGCGCTGCTTCATTCCGCTCAGCAACGCTTCGAACCACTCGATCTTCAAATCGGGATGCAGGCCGCCTTGCAACAGCACGCCGGTGCCGCCGAGCTCCACGGTTTCCTGCACTTTGTCGTAGATGGTGTCGAAGTCGAGAATGTAGCCTTCTTTGGCGAGCTTGCCTTTGAGCGGGCGATAGAACGCGCAGAAGGTGCAGTACTCGGTGCAGAAATTGGTGTAGTTAATATTGCGGTCGATGATGTAGGTGACTACGCCGTCAGGATGCAGGCGGCGACGCACTGCGTCAGCTTCCATGCCGATGCCGATCAGATCATCGGAGCGATACATCTCCAGCGCTTGCGCTTTGGTCAGCGACATAAGATTTCCGGGCGGCTTACAACCCCATCCGCTATTTTAGCTGTCTCAAAGTCAGTAGGGAAGCGGCGGAGCGGTTGCGCGCGGCAGGTAACAGCTTGACCTCGTCCGCTGCGCCATCGCGGGGTGCGAGGATTTGTGCAACCTGAATTGAATAACCCCAGCGAAACAATGCCGCGGAACTCGCGTTTATATGCGCGACGATCACTTCAGCCGGACGCCGAACAACGTACAATCTCAGATAACACAACGAGCATGTTCCAGTTTCGGCCCGGCAGTAACTTCAGGGCCGCTGGGAAAGAAGGCGAAAGCAATGAAGCTGTTTACTTCGAATGCCCGGCCGCTGCTTCGCATGCTGGGGCCGGCTCTCCTGATGTTGCTGGCGATTCCCACGTGGGCCAGCCTGGGCGACACCGCAGCCTCGGTGCTGAACGATCAGGCGCAATGGAAGGGCACGCTCAGCAGCGTGGACAATGGCACCTACGCCGTGCACGAAATCACCATCCCTTCGGGAGCCAGGATACGCGAGTATGTCTCGCCCGCCGGGGCGGTGTTCGGTATCGCCTGGGACGGCCAGTTCGCACCCAATTTTCAGCAGTTGCTCGGCCCTTATTATCAACAGGTGCAGCAAGCCCTGGCGGAGCAGAAAGCTGCCCAGCAGGCGAGTGAAAAGCAAGGCTGGCACCACGACCCGCCTGCGCCGCGGTCCGGTGATGGTGGAAACACCAGGCCTGGTGTTCGCGCAAAGCGGGCACATGCGCAGCTTCCACGGCCTAGCCTACATTCCACAATTAGTGCCGCAGGGCGTTCAAGCCAGCGATATCCGCTGAAGGAGACAAGCTCGTGATGATGCGCAGATTTGGGCTGTTGCTGGTGTTGGGAAGCGTTGTTCTGATGGCTGCCTGCGGTGGCAGCGGCGGCGTCGTCATCCTCGACGGTTACTTCGGTGAGCGTGAGCTGTACGCCTAGCGACGGTCACCTCCGGTGGAACCAGCCAGTGCGCGGCGACAGTGAACGGCACCGGCAACTTCAGTTCGGGGGTCACGTGGACCGCGAGCGCCGGGCACGATCTCTTCGACCGGCTTGTTGACCTGCACCTTCGTCAGCACGATTACTTCGGTCACGGTGACGGCGACGTCGACGCAGAACACCAGCGTGGCTGGGACGGCGAGCGTCACGCGTGAATCCGCCTCGCGGCAGGAGGTAATGTCACGCCGCTCACGGTTGACGCCGGGCCACGCAGGGCTGGGCTACAGCTCTACCAATGTGGCCTTCACCACCGTCCTGGTTTGCGTACCGAATACGACCACCTGCCAAACCATTGACCACGTCATGGTGGACACTGGCTCCTCCGGCCTGCGATTGCTGTCGAGCGCCGCCGGCGGCGAGTTCAGCCTCTGCGTTGCCTGCGGAAACCGACCCCATGGCAATAACGACGCTTATGGCGAGTGTCTGGTGTTTCTTGACGGCTATATCTGGGGAACGGTCAACACCGCAGACGTAGTCATCTCTGGCGAAACGGCAAATGCCATTCCCGTGCAAGTCATTATTCCGCCGTCCAGTTCGCCGGGCGTTCCGACGAGTTGCTCCAACCAGAATCCGTCGGGAGGAAGCAGGTAACGAGGGCGCAAGTTTGGCGGCGTTTGGCGCCAACGGCATTATCGGCGTGGGACTGTTCCCGCAGGATTGCGGAGAGTACTGCGTGTGACGGCTCGACCTGCAACGGTAGCGACCAATCCGTGCTGTCTACTATGACTGTCCATCCTCGGGCTGCACTCCCGCCAACATCACTATCGCGCAGCAAGTACCGAATCCGGTGGCGGCGTTTCCCGTGGACAACAACGGAGTGCTCATCGATCTGCCTTCACGTTCCTGACGGCGGTTCCTCGACCGTGACCGGATCGTTGATCTTCGGCATCGGTACGCAATTGAACAACAACCTGTTGCTGCGCGCAGGTGTATGACGTGCCCGACAGCGGCAACGATGCCGGCAATTTAACCACTACCTTCAATTCAGAACAGCATCCCTGGCTTCCTGGACAGCGGCTCGAACGCGTTTTTCTTCAATGACTCCAGCATCGCGGACCTGTCCCAGTCCGGCTTAGTAACTGGTTTTGCCCAAGCACGTCGCCGGACAACCTGACGGCCAGCAACCAGGGCACAAACATGAGTTCCGGGGTGCAGGTCGACTTTCAGCATTGAGAACGCGGAGCAGCCTCTTCGCAACACTGAGCAACGCCGCCTTCAGCACGCTGGGAGGACCTTACATCGCCACGCCTGCCGCATTCGATTGGGGACTGTCATTCTTCTATGGGCGAGACATCTTCACCGCGATTGACGGAGCGAGCACTTCCGGAGGAACCGGGCCGTATTTTGCTTATTGAAGATTGCTGCTGATTTCCGTTTGCCAATCACGCCGCCGGATTCATCGTTGGGGACGATGTCCGGCGGCTTTGTTCTTAGAGCTTGACTGGTGCGCTGTTTGGGCGTTCCAATTTTCGAATGCCGGGTTCAGGCGACCCGATTAACCGGATGGCTACTATCCGACTGTGGTTTCTGGCGTCGGCGCAGCCAATAGTAAATCGCCACCAGAGCGCCTACCACCGCCAGCCCAATCAACGTGTACAGCAGCGGCTGGTAGTAACGGCTAAGCCAGCGCACGATGTGGCGTCCATATCGGTGTCCCAGGTAGGCGAGCAGGGTGTAGCGCGCGCCACGTCCTAACGCCAGCGCCGTCAGAAACTTCATGTGGCGGATATTTCAAGGCTCCCGCAACAATCAGCGTTGGGACGATGGGCACAGGCGGCGGGCTTACCGCAGTCACCACAACTGACCAGAATCCATAGCGCTTAAAAATTCGGCCGGCTTGCTCGGCTCGTTTCTTAGAGAGCTTCTTGTCCAGCGTCTCCTCGCCGCCTTTGAGTCCGATCCGGTAGGTCAGATAGCCGCCAATCAGCGATCCGATGAGGGCCATGAGGGCGTAATACCACCAGGGCTCATGGCGGGCCGCAGCCAGCAGAATTGTCGCCGCATCCATGCCGCCCGGCAAAGGGATGAAGGAGTTGTCGATCAGCCCCAGGGCGATTAACCCGGGGCCACCCAGGCGCCGGACCAGGTGCAGGAGCGTCTTCTTCACCACCACAGTAGCGAGCAGATGCATTGGCCCTTTCCATTGGGCAGCTTGCGAGAATTCCTGATCTGTTAGAAGCAGAACAGAGGCAAACGGAGCAGGTCAAGCAGGGAAGCACTGCTTTTAAGGAGGGCATGTTGTTCGCCCTGCCGTTTATTTGCGTGCGCCGCCAAAGGCCACTGGTCCCAGGAATCGCAGGTCGGGAACGGCGGGGATGAGTCCGATCTCCTGCGAATATTGTAGAAAGAGCTTGAGCCCGCTGTGGCTCTCGCGATCCAGATAATAATGGATGTTTTCCGTGAGGTAGCTGCGAATATCGTCCTCAGTCAGCCCTAGCTTCGGAGACCATTCGCGCGCAATGACAGCGAGGTTCTGCGGATCGAGCCCGTAATCGCGCGACTGCTGAAAAACCTTCGCCAGATTCATCCCTTGAGGCTGGCGGGTCAGCGCCTCCAGCCGAACCGCCCAGAACGCGAAGACGAAGGGCTTCCCGGTCGCCCGGTGCCAGACGTGCGCCAGGTCGTAGAGATGATACCCGGCATCCAGCGGCACCTGTAAAGCGGCATCGCCGATGAGCAAAGCAGCGTCGTGGTGTTGCAGCATCTCGTCGAGCTTGGGCGCATGAGGCTCGAGCTGGCGCGCGCCGCCAAAGAACTTAGCGAACAGTACTTGCAACAGAGCAACCGAGGTGCGCGAGGAGGTGTCGGCGGCAACCGTGCGGACGTGGTCAATGGGCTTTTTGCTGACCAGCAGGATGGAGCGGACATTATCTTTCGCGGCGATGGCGATGTTAGGCAGGATGACCAGCCCCGGTATTTCTGCATAGGTGAAGGCCGGAATGATGCCGATGTCGGCTTGCCCGGCCGCCAGAGCCGCTGCGCAGGCCGAAGGGAGGGTATAGCTGATCTCAAAGTCCCGGCTGGCATCGCCATGTTCGAAATCCCACATCAGGGGAGCGGTATTCAGGAAGGAAATAGCAGAGATTCGCAGGCGGGACATGAAGGATTGAGTCTAACAAACCGGAGTGCGCAACGTTGCTATCGCGTTTTCGTCGAAAGCTGTTTCACCACGGAGACACGAAGGACACAGAGAAGATAGAAGAGTCAAAAAGAAAAAAGAGCAAAGAAGAAAAGATCCGCAAAAGCAGAAAGGGAAGGGATCAAAACGCCTCCGTGTTCTCCGTGTCTCCGTGGTGAAGAAACTCCTTCACTGGCGGGCGTGACCAGCGTCCTTGACGGTAACCTGTCCGAAGGTTACCCTGCGCTCATCCGGGCCCAGCCGGATCCTGGAGTTTCCATGGACACCGAAGTATTGATCCGGGCGGAGGATTTCGCGCTGACCCGCAAACTGCAGTGGCTGGCGCTTTCTCTGACCCCCGGCGTGGGCGCGGGACGAGGACGGAAGCTGGTTGAGCGTTTCGGGGGAACCGATCGGCTTTTCGCCGCATCGTTGACCGAACTGGAAGCCTTTGGACTGCCCGCGGCCGCTGCGCAGAGCATCGCTCTGGGCAAGTCGCTGGAACTTGCCGCCACCGAATATGATCACGCGCGCGAGGCCGGCGCTTCGATCATCGTTCCCGGCGATGCGGAGTTTCCCAAGACAGCTGCTGGAGATTTACGATCCTCCTCTCGTGTTATACCTCAAGGGTAGCGCTGAAGTTATTGATAAGCCTGGGATTGCGGTCGTAGGCACCAGGCATCCAACGCCTTATGGATTAGGTATGGCGGAGCGTCTGGCGTGCGACCTCGCGGCCCACGGCCTGGTTATCTTCAGCGGCATGGCGCGCGGCGTCGATAGCGCCGCCCATCGGGGCGCGATCAGCGCTCATGGCAGCACAGTTGCCATCTGGGGCACTGGAATCGACGAAGTTTATCCCAAGGAAAACCGCAAGCTGATGGAGACAGATTCATCGCCTCCGGCGGGGCCATACTCACCGAGTTTCCCTTCGGAACATTTCCCGGCGCCGCAGAACTTTCCCATCCGCAACCGGATCATCAGCGGCATCTCCATCGGCGTCCTGGTGATCGAGGCAGGGGAATATAGCGGGACGCGGGTGACCGCTCGCTGCGCGCTGGAACAGGGACGGGATGTCCTCGCGGTTCCGGGCAACGTGACCAATAAACTGTCTTGGGGCCCTAACACCTTGATAAAGCAGGGGGCGGCGCTGGTAGCCACATGGGAAGATGTATGGGAAGACGCTGCCTGCCGACACCCGTCTGGCGCTGACTCCTCTGCCGCAGCCTGCATCGGAGACGGGGGATTCAGCATCATTGTTTCAGGGGGCCCAGCTGTCGCCTCACGAAAAGAGAGTGCTGGGGCTGTTGCGGTCTGACGAATCCACCCACATTGATCAGCTGGTCGAACGCCTCTCCTCGCATCTGTCGTCGTCGGAGATCTTCGCCGCACTGTTCGAGCTGGAAATGAGTGGGCACATCCGGCAGCTGCCGGGGAAGTATTATGTGCGGACGATGTAAGGGCGGCGCGGAGTCGCCGCTTGAGCTTTCAGCTATCAGCCGTCAGCTATCAGCTAAACCGGGTAAATCCACAAGGGGAAAGCCATGCAGGACTTCAGAAATCTCGAAGTTTGGCGGAAGGCGCACACACTCGCGCTGGACATTTATCGGTTGACCGAGAGCTTTCCACGATCAGAGATGTTTGGCTTGTGCAGCCAGATGCGGCGTTCGGCTTCGTCTATTCCAACGAATCTCGCGGAAGGTTGCGGACGAACCCAGCCGGAGTTTGGGAGGTTCGTGCAAATTGCGTTGGGCTCGGCTTGCGAACTGGAGTACCAGCTTCTTCTGGCGCGAGATTTGGGATTCCTCGCTCCCGAAAGCTATGAGGGCGCCAACGCGCATGTCGTCGAGACGAAGCGCATGCTGAGTTCTCTCATCAAACGAATCCAGGGCGGCATTGCCGTTGGTGCAGCCTCTAAAGGTGTGCGCGATGGTCTTCGTAAGGCCATGGGCCACAGCATCTTAGCTGACGGCTGACAGCTGACAGCTGACAGCTCAGTTTCGCCGAACCGCGAAACCGTGCTAGCTTCATAAGCGTAATCCGCAATTCAGAGGTTCTATTGGCAAAAGGTTTAGTCATCGTCGAATCGCCTGCTAAGGCGAAGACGATCCAAAAATATCTCGGCTCGGGCTACGATGTGGAAGCCTCGCTCGGGCACATCAAGGACTTGCCCAAGAAGTCGCTGGGCGTCGACTTGGACAACGACTTCTCCACCGAGTACGTCGTCATTCCCGGCAAGGAGAAGGTTGTCGCCAAGCTGAAGAAGCTGGCCAAGACGGCCAACGCCATTTACCTGGCGCCTGACCCCGACCGCGAGGGCGAAGCCATCGCCGCTCACCTGGCGGAAGAGTTAGGCGGCGACCGGGTTGACGGCAAAAAGAAAAACCAAGAAGAGCGCTCTGATTCCCATCCGTCGCGTGACCTTCAACGAGATCACCAAGCGCGCCGTGCAGGAGGCGTTCCTCCATCCGCGCGACATCGACGTCAACCTGGTCGACGCGCAGCAGACCCGGCGCGTCCTCGACCGCCTGGTCGGCTACCAGATTTCTCCGCTGCTGTGGGACAAGGTGCGCCGCGGTCTCTCCGCGGGTCGCGTGCAGACCGTCGCCCTGCGCCTGATCGTCGAGCGCGAGCGCGAAATCAAGGCGTTCGTCAAGGAAGAATACTGGACCATCGACGCCCACTTGCAGGGAGCGAAGCCGCCGGCGTTCGATGCTCGCTTCCTCGGCATCGGCGACGAGAAGACGCCGATTCCCAACGGCGAAGAAGCCGAGAAGATCAAAGCTGCGCTGGAGAACGCGGATTGGGCCGTCCGCTCGGTTGATACGCGCGAGCGCCGCCGCAGTCCCGCCGCGCCATTCACTACCAGCAAGTTCCAGCAGGACGCCTCGCGCAAACTGCGCTTCAGCGTGAAGCGCGCCATGATGATCGCCCAGCGCCTGTATGAAGGCATCGATCTCGGGGGCGAAGAAGGCACCGTCGGTCTCATCACCTACATGCGTACCGACTCGCCCCAGGTGTCGAACGATGCGCTGGCGGAGGTGCGAGAGTACATCGGCAAAGACTTCGGCAAGGAATTTCTGCCTGAATCGCCGAACACCTACAAGTCGAAGAAGAGCGGCGCAGGAAGCCCACGAGGCCATACGTCCAACGTCGGTAGCGCGCCATCCTGATCAGATGAAGCAGTATCTTCAGGAAGACGAGTACAAGGTCTACAAGCTCATCTGGCAGCGCTTCGTGGCCTCGCAGATGAATCCCGCCGTCTTCGACCAGACGACTGTCGACATCGATGCCATAGCAAAGCCGGCGACACGCGTTTATCGCTTCCGCGTAACCGGTTCCGTGCTGAAGTTCGAAGGCTTCCTCAAGGTCTACGAGGAGTCGAAGGACAGCAAGGACGAAGAGGATGAGGCGCTGAAACACAAGCTGCCGCTGCTGGTGGAAGGGCAGAAGCTCACGCTGAAGGGTCTGAAGCCGGAGCAGCACTTTACCGAACCACCTCCGCGCTTCAACGAGGCGTCTCTGGTAAAGGAACTGGAAGAGCGTGGCATCGGCCGGCCATCAACGTACTCGGCGATCATCAGCACCATCCAGGAGCGCCAATACGTGCAGAAGGTGGGTGGCAAGTTCATTCCCACCGAAATCGGATTGGTCGTCACCGATCTGCTGGTGGCGAACTTCAAGGACATCTTCGATCCGCAGTACACCGCACGTCTGGAAGAAGAACTGGACGAGATCGAAGACGGCAAGGAGACCTGGACCGACGCGCTGAAGGACTTCTACAAGAAGTTCGAGAAAGAACTCCATTACGCCGAAAAGCACATGGAGAACGTCAAGCGGATGGAGAAGCCCACCGACGAGAAGTGCGAACGGTGCGGCTCGCCACTGGTCATCAAGTGGGGTAAGCACGGCTCGTTCTACGCCTGTAGCGCCTATGACAAGACCGATCCCAACAGCTGCACCTTCACCAAGGAAAATCCCATCGATCTGCCTGACCTGGACTCGGCCGACGTACAGGAGACCACGCAGGAAGAGTATTGCGAGAATTGCGGGCGGCCGATGGTGCTGAAGCGCGGTCGCTTCGGTCAGTTCATGGCCTGTACCGGATATCCCGACTGCAAGACCACGCGCCGGCTCGATCAAGGCAAGAAGGTCCCCGACATCCCGCTGGATGAGAAGTGTCCGCAGTGCGGGCGCAATCTTCTGCTGCGTCACGGCCGTTTCGGCGAGTTCATCTCGTGCAGCGGCTATCCCGAGTGCAAGTGGGTGAAGCAGAATTACATCGGCGTGAAGTGTCCGGAGTGCAAGACCGGAGACTTGGCGGAGAAGAAGGCGCGCCGCGGCAATTTCTTCTACGGCTGCTCGAATTATCCCAAGTGCAAGTTCACCTCCGCCTACAAGCTGGTAGACGAGCCCTGTCCGGAGTGCGGCAGCCCTTACCTGCTGGAAAAGACCCTGAAGTCGGGCAGCTTCCTGGTCTGCCCGAACAACAAGCGGACCGAGACCGCCGATGCCGATCAACCCAAACGCCGCGGCAAGAAGAAAGCCGAGTGATGAAAGCTCGGTTAAATGTGACTACTCGCGCGAATTCAAGCCCGAGGCTGTTGCATAATAGTTGGATTGTCAATCCAACCCGCCCGGCTCTGTAGGCCGGGCATTTATGTGAAAAGGGGTGAGAACATGGCAGGAAAAACGAAAGATGCGACCATCATTGCCCACCTGGTCGTGGACGACAGCGTCAAGGCTGCGGAGTTTTACAGAGATGCCTTTGGCGGTGAGATTCTCGGCATCCATAAAACGCCCGATGGCAAAGTTATGCACGCCGAACTGAATATCGGTGGCGCCCGTCTGATGCTGGCGGATGTATTCCCCGGCTTTGGCTGCGGCTCGCCGCAAACCCTGGGCGGCAGCCCGGTGGTGCTGAACCTGTACGTTAAGGAGGACGTGGACAGCTTGTTCAATCAGGCTGTAGCCGCGGGCGCGAAGGTCACCATGCCGCTGGGCGAACCAGTTCTGGGGCGACCGCTATGGCCAGATCACCGATCCTTTTGGCCATCGCTGGGCATTAGGCCAGCACGTAGAAGATGTTGCTCCGGCAGAGATGGAACGCCGCGCTAAGGAAGCCTTCTCCAAGATGGCGGAACACGCTCAGAAATAGTCCGGCTGAAGCCTGCGAAGGGCTTTCATCATCCAACCACGTGAAAAGCCGTCGTCCTGACGGCTTTTCCAACCTAATCTCATCTGGAGGAATCATGAGCAATTCACAGCCTACTTACGAAGATGCCAAACTCGTCCTGAAACTTTATGATCTGCGCCGCGAAGCGGTTATGCGTCAGGCCCGCGAGTTCGTCGCCCAGTTTTCACCGGCTACTTTCGAAGAATTGATGGCGGTCGTGGGCGCATTCGGCACCAAGGAAAATGCCTATGTCCGCCAGGTTCTGGGCTACTGGGAGATGGTCGCGTCCCTCATCGTCCACGGCACTCTGAATGCCGCGCTTGGCTGAGGACACGCTAGGGCGAAATGTACTTTGTCTATGCCAAGGTACAGCCCTTCGTTAAGGAGATGCGGCAGAAGATGAAGTCGCCGGAGTTCCTCCAGAACCTGGAGAAGGTTGTGGAGGCTACGCCGGAAAACCGTGAGCGCCTGGGCCGCATGCAGTGAGCGCATGGCCGAGTTCGCCAAGATGCGGGCTGCCGCTGCCACCAAGTAGGGTGGGTATGGCAGCCTGGGTAGAGCGGGCCTGCCTTCAGGCCCGCGTCCAAGTTTCCACTCAGGATGCGCTGGGGCGCCCGAGATTTGCTTCAAACTAGCCGCGCCAGCGGCGGCCGTGAAGTTAGCCCGGGGCGTAAGCCCCGGGTCTATTTGGAATTTGACCGAGCCGCGGAGCGGCGGCACTGCTACGGCACAGATACCGTGGGGACAACACGGCTCTCAAGGCGCACTCCACGCCTCCACATCCACGCCGCAATCTCAACCGCGCCTAGCTCAGATATTCCCGAATGTAGGGATCGTTGCAGCGCAACAGTTCCGCCGCGGTGCCTTCGAAGATGATCTGGCCGTCGCGAAGAATCAGGAACTTGGTATGAAGGTCCTGCTGCGCGCCATCCTGGATAGGCACCATTTTGTTCTGCGCGCGATCGAAGTAGTGGCTGGCCATGGTGAAGGCATCCTGTAGTCGATGCGTTACCATCAGGGAGCTGGTCTGATAGACGTCTCGTTGCTTAACGATCAGCTCGATGATGGTGTTGGAAGTGACCGGATCGAGGCCTCCCGTGGGCGAATCGTACAGCAGGACCTCAGGCTGCGTAATGATGGCGCGGGCGATGGCCACGCGCCGCCGCATGCCGCCGGAGAGCTCGCGAGGGATATAAGTCGACGGTGTGCTCCAGTTCCACGAAGCGTAACGCCTCCAGCACCCGCGCGTGGATCTCTTCCGTCACTTTTCCGGTTTCTTCGATCAGGCGATAGGCCACGTTTTCCTCGACCGTCAGCGAGTCGAACAGTGCGCTCTCCTGAAATACCATGCCGATCTTGCGGCGCAACGCGAAGAGCTCCTGCTCCCGCATCTGCGTGATTTCCTCATCTAGAACCGTGATGCGTCCGGAATCCGGCTTGATCAGGCCCAGCGCCAGCTTCAGGATCAGGGTCTTCCCGGTGCCGGCCACGCCCATCAGAATTTTGGTCTCGCCGCGGGGAAGTTGGAAGGAAATTCCCTCCAGCACGGGATGATCGAAGGCAATGGCGACGTCCTCAAAGCGTTAAGACTGATTCTCCCGGTTGGGAGCTGGACGGCGTGGGCTGCTCTTGTGGCGGGGCGAGGATTGGCATCGTCAGTATTGAAAGAACCCCATCAGCAGGCGGGTCATGAAAAAGTCGGTGACCAGGATCAGCACCGAAGCTGCCACCACGGCCTGGGTGGTGGCGCGGCCCACGCCCTGCGTCCCGCCCTTGGCCGATAAGCCGTAGATAGCAGCCGACACTGGCGATGATGAAGCCGAACACTGTCGGCTTAGTGAGTCCCATAAGAACGTCGCCAAAGCGCAGGGCCTGGTAAGCCGTGGTCCAGTACTGGTTGGCATTGAGCCCCAGCAGCAGGAATGAAATCACGAAGCCGCCGGTCAATCCTACCAGGTCGGAGATGATGCTGAGAAAAAACAACATCACCACGGTGGCCATTACCCGCGGCGTTACCAGTTTCTTGGAAGGATCAACGCCCATGGCACGCATGGCGTCGATCTGCTCGGTGACCTTCATGGAGCCCAGTTCGCTGGCCATGCCACTGGAATTGCGGCCGGCCACCATCAAGCCGGTCAGCACCGGACCGAGTTCGCGCACCATGGAAAGCGATACCAGCTTGCCGGTCAGGGAAATCGATCCAAATTGCTGCAACGTGCTGGAGGTTTGCAGCGCCAGCACTGCGCCGGTAAAAAAGCCCGTGAGCACAACGATGGGCAGCGAACCTACACCGATCTGGTCAGCCTGCAACAGCGTATCGGCGAAGTAGCGCGGACGCGCGAAGACATTGCTGAGGGAACGGCCGGCCAGCAGGGAATAATCCTGCACCGCCTGCACCTGCTCCTTCGCGAAATCTGTGGGCGAGAAAATTGGCATGCAGCGAGCCGAAACAGCTATCCACGCAATATACCAGAGCGAGGCGGCGGCGTACTCGCCTCGCCCTCCCACGGCGTCATCCTGCGACGAACCCGGGTAATGTCGAACCTGTTACGGATGGTTAGGTTTCGCACTTGCGAGCCGTTGCAGGGAGGGCCGCCTTGATTTAATATCCACTCCCAAGCTGCGCGACAAGGGAGACGCGCATATGTCGTTTCAGGTGGATCGGAGTCCCTTCGATCCCGAGTCCGGCTTCGAGTACTACATCTGCTTCAAGCCGAAGACGGAGGTCGAAGGCGACGAAGTAGAATCGCGGATTTCCGATCGAGGTGGCGCTGTCCATCTCGGAGACCGGCGACATCGCCGACCTCAGCTTCCTGCTGCCGAAAATCTGCCGCAACGAGTACGCCCTCTCTTTTCTGAAGCGCGATCCCAATGCCAATTGTGTTGAAAACCGCGTGTTTATCGTGTTGCCCGGATTGAGCGGGGATGCAGTCTTCGCCGCTGCCCGCAACTCTCGAACTGGACCATTCCGGACGAATCGTCGCTATCGAAATCAACGGCTGCATTCCCAAGACCAGCACCTTTACGCCGGCTCGCGCGTAGGGCGAGATATCGCTCCTCGCCTTTCGCAGGGGTAACGGTATTCGCTTCTTCGCTCTTCGCCTTTCGCCAGAATCGCGATCGGGGCCGTGGCTCTGGCGTTCGCAACACCCCATGCCAGGGATACTGCGGAGCGATCCACTTCATGTATCGCCTCTGTCCCCAGTCTTGCTTTCTGGCAAAAAGCGAAGAGCGAATAGCGAACAGCGTCCTTTCTTCCAGTATCATGCTGGGGTGGAAGCCGTGACCGCATTCATCCTTGCTGGAGGTCGCAGCTCGCGAATGGGCTCCGACAAAGCGCTGCTCTCGTTCGGCGGCCAGACGCTGCTGCAACGCGCGCTACAAACGGCTGCCGCCGCGGCGGAGACCATCGCCATTGTGGGACCAGGGAAACGATACGCGCCGTTCGGCGAAGTCATCGAAGATGTCTATGCCGGTTGTGGTCCGCTGGCTGGAATTCATGCGGCGCTCGCCGCATCCAAGACCGATCTAAACCTGATGCTTTCCGTTGATATGCCCCTAATGACAGCGGACTTTCTGCGCTGGCTCGCTGCGGCAAGCCCAGGCGTCCGACGAAACGATCGTGGTTCCGGACGCGCTGGGCGGACCGCAACCTCTGTGCGCCCTCTATCGCCGCCAGGTGCGTAAGGTCGCCGAAGAGGCGCTGAAACGGGGCGAATATAAGATTGGAAGACTGTTCTCGCAGGTGCCCACGCGCTACCTCTCGGAGCAGGAAATCGCGCCAGCCGGATTTTCTATTACTATCTTCAGCAACGTCAATACCCGTGAGGAGTTCGAGGCTCTGGCCGTTTCTGGGCCGGTGACTTCGAATCCGGAGAAGGGAAGTGAGCTCAGGTGACCGAGGCAAAGCCCTATATCGAGTTTCAGAACGTGCACAAGGCATTCAGCAGCAATGTGGTGCTGGATGGCGTCAGCTTCGACGTTATGCCTGGCGAGACGGTCTGCATTCTGGGACGAAGTGGCGTGGGCAAGTCGGTCTCGCTGCATGAGATCATGGGCTTCCTCAAGCCCGACAGCGGACGCATCTGGGTCGCTTATGAAGACATTACGGACTATGGCGAAGCAGGAGATGGAACGCATCCGCAAGAAAGTGACCATGGTGTTTCAGAACGGCGCGCTCTTCGACTCACTTACCGTGGGCGAAAACGTTGCGTTCCCGCTGCGCGAGCGCGGCGGCCTGGAAGAAGAGCAGATCTATCAGATTATCGACGGCTTGCTCGACATGGTCGGGGTACGCGAGTTTCGCGATCTTCTGCCTTCCGATTTGTCGACCGGCATGAAGCGTTCGGTGGCCATCGCGCGCGCCCTGGCGGCCCAACCTGACGCCGTGCTCTATGACGAACCCACCACAATGGTCGATCCGCTAATGGCCCACCTGTTAGGCGATTTGATCAAGAAGTTAAAGAAACAGTTGAAGTTGACCAGCATCGTCGTCACCCACGATATGGCGCTGGCCAAGAAAGCTGGCTGACCGGCTCGTCTTTCTCTACGAAGCCAAGGCCATCTTCTTCGGCACCTTCGCCGATATGGCCAAATGCCAGGAGCCTATCGTGCAGGAGTTCCTCGAACTCGACTCCATGGACTTCGAGCACTACTTCGGCGCGCAACGGCCGGAGCACCATCCGCGCTTCGAAGCGCCGTAAGGGAAAAAGGATTCACCACGGAGACGCGGAGGGCACAGAGAAGGCTGAAGGAGGGAAGGTTCGCCTGGGCCCGACTGGTTGTGCTGCGGCGATATCTCGAGTCTTAATCGGCCACTGGGTGTACGATGGTGCCGTTCTGGAGCCCAGAAGAAAATTCCGGTGAATACCAGTGAGACGTGAGAGGCATGGCCAAAACGCCGCGAAATGGTCAGCCCATCCCTGCCAATCCAGCCGGTAATGATGCTGCCAACGACGCGGTCGCCGGAGCCGGGCCGGTCGTGGCTAATCAACTGCGCTGCTCCTTCCGCGTGAGGGATGGGGTGGCGCTGATCATATCCAACGTGGTTGGGGTTGGCATCTTCACCACCCCGGCGCTCATTGCCAGGCTGGCGCCCGAACCCGGCGCGATGCTGGGGCTTTGGATTGCCGGAGGCGCACTCGCCTTGGCCGGAGCAATCTCCTACGCGCAACTCGCCAGGCTGTGGCCGTGGGCTGGCGGCGAATACATCTATCTCTCCAAGGCCTATGGCCCAACTGCCGGTTTTCTTTCGGGCTGGACGTCCCTGATCGCAGGCTTCTCCGGTGCGGTTGCCGCCTGCGCGGTGGGAATGGTTATCTATCTCGGACAGTATTTTCCCGCCCTGGCTTCAGACCACGCTTTCTTCTCTCTCAACTTTTATATAGGGGCGTTCAGCTTCTCGCCGCGTTCGCTAACGGCGGCCTTCGTGGTCATAATCTTTGCCGTGCTACATGCCTGCAACCTGGGCGCGGGCAAGATCACGCAAAACGCGCTGGCCTTCCTGATTCTCGGCATTGTTGTTGTCTTCTGCGTGGCTGGTTTCGCCGCAGGGACGGGTTCGTGGTCGCACTTCCACGCGGTCGATGTGCCTTTCCGTCCGACGAACTGGCTGCTGGCACTCATCCCCATCATGTTCACCTACAGCGGATGGAATGCGGCGGCCTACATCTCAGAAGAAATGCACGACACACGGCGCAGCATTGGTCCCGCGCTGTTGATTGGAACGTGCCTCATCATTGCCCTGTACCTGGCCCTCAACACGCTGTACTTGTATGCGATCCCTGCGGCTCAGATGCTGAACGCCATCAACGTTGGCGACGTCGCCGCGCATGCGTTGTTCGGGGTGGGACGCAATTTTGTGACGCCTGCGCTTATCGTTGCACAACTGGGCGCAATCAGCGCCATGACCATCGCCGGTCCACGAGTTTACTTCGCCATGTCGCGGGATGGCGCCTTTATCCCCAGCTTCGCGCGCGTCAGTCCGCGGTTTGGGACCCCGGCGCTGGCTATTGCTTTGCAAGCGTTGTGGAGCGTGCTTCTGGTCACCGCCGGCAGCTTCGAGCAGATCCTGACTTACACCGGCTTTACCATCCTGCTGTCCTCGGGCGCGGCGGTTGCGGGACTGTTCGTAGCCCGGCGGCACGAGTTGCGCGCCCATCCCAGGCTCTGGCTTAAGATGTTGGCCCCAGCGGTGTTCGTTGTCGCCTGCGCGGCGATTGTGCTGAACACTGTCTGGGGAGATCCAAAAACCGCTTTGCGGGGGACCGCGCTGATTGCCGCTGGCCTGCCATTGTTCTATTGGTCGCGGCGGAGAACGCCGGACGTGTCACCTGCGCTGGCCGTCGGCGACGAGGAACCTCTGCTGCATCGGAGCATGCCAAAGTAAACGGATACATTCACCCAGACCTGTCCATTCGCCCAGACTCAAGAGCTCTTGCAATTCGGCGGGGGACAATACATTCCCATCAGTTATCCGCCAAATCGCGTTCACCTCACGCGGACGAATGGCGTACCCCACTCATAAGGTCCCTGTGTTCAAGCTGTTGCGCCGTAATGTGAAATTAAGTTGACCGCCCGTCTGGGCAGTGCAACAGTGGGCCTGCGCCATCAGCATCTCGATTGCAAGGCCAGGGAGACTTTAGGCTTTTCAGAAGCGCCGATTCTGGGCTATATTGTCGAAAAACAAGCTGTTTTGCGAAAAACAGGCCTCCAGGTTCGTTGGCAGAAATCGCCATTCGGAGGGCTGGCCTCTCACCAGCGTTGATACGTTGCAAATGATCAGGGCGGTGCAGGGCCTGCAAAGCAATTGTCAAGCGCCATCTTCGGTCACAAAACTGTTCGCCTTGTTGCGCCAGCGCTCTTCTCTTGTCTTATCGGCCAGGGAAGCGTAATCGCGCAGAATCCGCAGTTTATGGCTTTCCCGGCGGAAGAGCCGGTGTTGAACGCCCATCTGAGTTCGCTGCCGGCTGCACTGAAGCCGTCGGGGCAGCCCACTGCCGCCGCATGGGACACCTGGGTCCGCGACCAGGACAAGGAAATCCGGGTCCGCATCGAACAGGGCGAAGAGAATACGCTGACGAATCTGCTGCGTCTGGGCGTCACCTATACGCAAGAACCGCGCATTACTTACGAGTATCTGGAGCGGTACGGAAAGAGCAGCTTCGTCAATTCCGTTGCCGACAAGCGCGCCAACGACCTCATTCGCGCATTGGCTGCTCCGCATCCCAGCGAAGGCATGCTGGAAATGCTGGCTCTGCTCGAAAAGAAAGGCTACAGCCTGAAGACCCCCAAAGAGCAAAAGCAGGTGAAGGCTTACCTCCTGGCTAATCTGGGGCGCCTGCGCGACGATGTCGATCACGACAAGAATGCAGCCAAAGCCAATTGTTATCAGGCCTTCAAGGACCGCGGAATCTCGACGGACAGCAATCTCTATCCCGACTACGCCATCGATCTGCACCTGCGATATATGATGGCGGAGGGCCTGCTGAAGCCGGACAGTGTGCATCGCATCGCCATCGTCGGTCCGGGCCTCGACTTCGTGAACAAGAAGTCCGGCTCCGACTTCTATCCTCCGCAGAGCACGCAACCCTTCGCCGTGATCGATACCCTGGCACGCCTGGGGCTCGCCGATCCCAATGCCATCGTTGTCTACACCTTCGACGTCAGCTCGCGCGTGAACGAACACCTGGAACGCGCGCTCCGCGAGGCTGCCGCCGGAAAGCCTTACACCGTCCAGTTACTCGCCAGTCCCTCCCCCGGATGGAACAACATTTATCTATCCGGCTTCCTCGAATTCTGGCAGACCCTGGGCAGCCAGGTTGGCAAACCCGCGACTCCGATTCCCGTTCCCGAGGGAGCGTCGGACATCTGGAACCGCGCCATCAGTGTACGTCCCAGCGTTGTCAGGCGCGTCACTCCGATGGACATGAACATCGTCTTCCAGACCCTGTCGCTGCCGCCAGACAAGCAGTTCGATCTCATCATCGGGACTAACATTTTCGTATATTACGACAGTCTGGACCAGTCGCTGGCGCGGGCGAATCTGGGGACAATGATCAAGCTCGGTGGCTTTCTCATCACTAATGAAGCTCTAGCGAGCAACGCTCCATCGCAGCTGACGGACTCGTTGCAAACCAAGATAGAGATTGCGCCGTCGGTCACGGAGTACATGTACACCTATGCGCGCCAGAAGTGAATGCCGCACGCCGAGTCCTGCACCGGGCAGGCCACTTCCGTAACCCAGGCCTTATCACAAGTAACGGCTGGCCCAGCTAGAATCCTTGCGCCACCAGGCGGTCGACAGTGAGTGCTCCAGTTTGCTCGTCGCGGTGCGTCCACTTCTCCAGATACTTGGCCACGATGTCGGTCTCGATGTTCACTGGATCGCCTGCCTTCAACGACCCCAGGTTCGTCATCTTGATGGTGTGCGGAATGATGGCAATGGTCAGCCGCAGGCCCTCCAGCTTCGCCACCGTCAGGCTGATGCCTTCCACCGCGATCGATCCCTTGAAGACAACGTACTTCTCCAGGTCTTCAGGAATGTCGAGAAGTAGCCAGAAGTCGTTGGCGTTGGCGATCGGCTCCAGCGCAACGAAACGCGCGGTCCCATCCACGTGTCCCTGGACCATGTGGCCGCCCATGCGTCCGTCGGCTTTGAGCGGCAGTTCCAGATTTACCTGCGCGCCCTGGGTGATGCGGGAAAGCGACGTCCGCGTCCAGGTTTCGGCAGCCAGGTCGGCGCAAAACGATTCTGGCTTAATGTTGAGCGCGGTCAGGCAAACGCCGCTGACCGCCACGCTGTTGCCCTCCTTCAACTCCTTCGCGCTATTGGGGGCGTTGATGGTGATGCGGTGATTGCCGCCGCTTTCCGCAATGCCGGCAATGGTTCCCACTTCTTCTACTAATCCGGTAAACATGATGATGACCTCGAGTGTGTACAAAATAAGCTTATCCGATAAACCAGTTTATAAGGCGCGCCATCTAAACAAAGGGGCACCCTTAGAATATCTCTTCGGGCAGAAGCAGCGGCTGATCCGACAATATTGACGATGCACGCTCGCACAATTCGCGTCTTGATGCTGTGTCTGATCGGCTGCGCGCCATGTCTAGCGGCGCAGGTCGAAATCGCGGTCGCTGGCTCCAGTGGAACTCCGCTGAAAGATGCGCTGGTGATTGTGCAGGACCTGCAAGCTCACGGCAAGGATGAGCGTGAGCTCTTTCGCGGCCTCACCGACGAGCGCGGCAACATCACGCCGCACACGCTCCCCGCGGGACTTTATCGCGCCATCGCCGTGTTTCCCTACAGCCATCGGCAAACCACGGTCAGCGAGTTTCTAGTGAACGATAAGCCGGTTAAGCTGCAACTACGCATGACAGAAACTCAAAGTCTCGATAACCTGCCAGTTTCTATCGGACAGCTCACCGTTCACGTGCTGAATACCAATGGACAGCCGGCGGTGGGAGCGCGTGTGCTGGTGCGCGATGCGGAGGCCCGTCCTGGCTCGGAGCACTGGGGCACGACCAACCCGCAGGGAAACACGACACTGGAACTGACGATGGATCCGGCGGTGCTGGTCGTCGTGTATCACGACCAACTCTATACATTTCCTGCCGACAGCTATGAGACGCAGCAGACCTTGCGGCTGAAATAGTTGCGGATCAAGAGCCGACGTTAGTCGGCGAGGGCCCTGCTTTTCCGAATTTCCCAAAGGGATTGCAACCGCTTTAGTGCAGAGCGTGCACCAGTCGATCCAGCAGGAACATCGCGGCCACACCGATAAATACCACCAGCGCCATTTTCACGCCGGGCTCGCGATTGACTTCCGGAATCAGGTCCGATGCGGCAACGTAAATGGTGACGCCGGCGGCGATCGGCAATCCGTAGCTCACCGCATGCTGGCCTATCGCCATGGTAAACACGCCCGCCAGTGTCGATAGCCCCAATAGCACCGAAGCGAACCACGACCGCCGCTTGCTCAGCCCGCTCGCCAGCATCACCGAAGTGACCGTGAAGCCCTCTGGAATTTTGTGCAGGAAGATTGCGATAAAGATGATCCAGCCCAAGAATGGCGAAACCAGAAAGCCGGCGGTAATGGCGATGCCGTCGAAGAAGGTGTGAATCATCAGCCCAAACAGCACCGACACGCGACGGTGCGAGTGTACATACTCGTCGGAATGCGTCTCTTCGCCGTAGTGAAAATGAGGCGTTATGGTGTGCTCGAAGAAGTGGACCAGCAGGTATCCGCCAAGCACCAGCAGCGCGCCATTGCGCCGGGCCAGCGCCAGACTTTCGGGTACCATTTCGACCAGCGCCGTGGCCAGCATGAAGCCCGCGCCCAGCGCCACGAAGTAGCGCAGGTAGCTGCGTTCCCAGTGCTTCTGCACGATCACGGCGCCGCCGAAAACGTTCGCGGCTGCCGCCGTCAGGCCAAGCAGGATGCTGGTGAGGATGGGAGACATCAAGCGAGCAGAATAGCAGAGTGGGGGCTCGGGATTAGGGATCAGGGGCTGGTTTTGACTTGCCAGTTTCGAGAACTTAACGCAAGAAACGCCTTGTGTCAGGGCACGTCTTCAGACGTGCCGCACCAGGCCGATCTCGACGCGGGCTTCAGCCCCTGAACGGCAGGCTCGGAGGAACCGATCGGCTGTACAATCGTCCAATTATGAATGCGGCCGTTCTGCACACGCTGGGGAAGCCGCCGCGATATGGCTCGTTTGAAGAGCCGGTCGCGGGCGACGGCGAGGTGATCGTACATGTTCATGCTGCTGCGCTGAAGCCGGTCGATAAGCAGATGGCCAGCGGCGCCCACTACGCCAGCGCGAAGGCGCTTCCCGTGGTCTGCGGCATCGACGGAGTGGGGCATCTTGACGATGGAAGCCGTGTGTTCTTCGGTGGACCGCGGCCGCCTTATGGCGCAATGGCCGAACGCACCGTGGTACGGCGCGCTTTCGCCTTTGCGATACCGGATGCCTTGAGTGACGAAACCGCAGCCGCCATCATGAATCCCGGCGTCTCTGCCTGGCTGACGCTTGCTGCCCGTGCGAAGTTGGCTCCCGGCGAGACCGTCCTGATTCTTGGTGCGACGGGAGCCACGGGTAAGCTGGCGACAAAGATCGCCAGGCTTCTGGGCGCGGCTCGCATAGTTGCTGCGGGACGCAATCATGAAGCGTTGAGCAAACTGCGCGAACAAGGCGCTGACGCAACCATTCAACTCGACGCTCCCGCCAGCGCGCTCGGCGAAGCATTCGCGCGCGAAGCTGGCTCGTCTGGCTTTCAAGTCGTCATCGATTATGTGTGGGGGCAGCCGGCGGAAGCGTTTATGGCTGCGATCACGCGCAAGGAATTTGCGGCGATTGGCTCCGAGACGCGCTATGTCCAGGTTGGGGAGAGCGCTGGAGCGGCAATCTCGCTGCCCGCCGCCGTGCTGCGCAGCACCCCGTTGACGATCATGGGGACTGCCGGAATGCCGCCGCGCGAGGCATTAGCTGACGCCTTGCAGCAAGTCATGGCCCACGCCGCCAGCGGGGAGCTTCAGATCGAAACCGAGCGCATTCCGCTGGCCGACATTGAAGCAGCCTGGCAACGGGAACAGCACGGGAGCCGGTTCGTGGTTATCCCGTAGCCATAGACCAGCCAACAAAGTTTGCTTACCGAATATGTGCGGCGTACTATCCGTCCTGTAATCGGCGCCCAGAGAAAGCAGGCATCCATGCTATTCGGAGATGTGAAAATCTCGACTGAAGAACTAGCCCACAGATTGTGCCGAGAGATCCGTGAAAACCTGACGTTGGTTGGCCCTAGGCCTCCCGATAAAGAATCCACTAAATGCGTCTTTAAAGTTTTACACGAGATAGGGCAGTCACTCGGTTACGAGGTGCTTGGCACCCACATCGAAGCTTGTCAGGAGTGGCTGCTGGATGTGGTTTGGTGGAAGAACTACTCATGGCCTGAAATTGGTATTGCGCTTGCGGTTGAGTGCGAGTGGAAAACCGGCAAGCGGGAACTAGTCGACGATTTCCAGAAGCTGCTATGCACCAAGGCACCGCTAAAAGTTTTCATATATGACGGTGGTAATGTGCCTGCGGATGGGAACGAGCCGCAAACATGGATTAAGGAAGAGATGCGAAAATACCATCATCACGTGGCTGGCGAAACATACTTATTCGCGGCATTTGGCGACCGCGACCAGTATTGCCACAAATTCGTGGTTCCCCACGACGGTGCTCTCGAATCCGTTGATTTCGAGCTGTTAGTGACTCCCGAGGTCGTCGCTCAGGCGGCTCTAGCCTGACAGCGAAAATCCCCACTCAAGGCCAACAGATGGCCTTGAATGGGGCACCCGCGACTTACGCATAGCTGTTCACTAATCACTATCCACTGTGCCTGATGTGCATCACGTCGCCGTCTTTCACGATGTACTCCTTGCCTTCGAGGCGCAGCGTGCCGCGGGCGCGGGCTTCAGCTTCGGAGCCAGCTTCCAATAGTTGGTCCCAATGAATGGTCTCGGCGCGGATGAAATGATGCTCCAGATCGGTGTGGATCGCTCCTGCTGCATTCACGGCCTTCGAGCCGCGCTCGACTGTCCAGGCCCGACACTCGTCTTCGCCGACGGTGAAAAATGAGATCAGGCCAAGCAGCTCGTAGCTCTTGCGAATGAGGCGCACCAACCCGCTCTCCGTCAGTTCGTAACTGGAAAGAAATTCAGCGGCGTCCTCGTCGCTCATCTCGGCGAGCTCGGCCTCAACTTTGGCGCAGACCGCGAGCGCCCCGGTGTTGGGCCGTGAGGCGACCTCGCCGATGCCATACTTCGCTACTGCGTCTTCCAGGTCCTTGCCCAGCGCCGGGCTCTCGCCAATGTTGAGGACGTAGAGAATCGGTTTCTCGCTGAGGAACATGAAGCCGCGAACGCGCTTCTCGTCTTCCGGAGTCATCTCCATCTCGCGCAGCGGGCACTCAGTTTCCAGATGAGCCTTGGCTCGAAGCAGCAACTCCTGCTCGCGCTCTGACTCCAGGGACTTCAGCTTCTTCAAGTCCTTGGCCACGCGCTCCAGCCGCTTCTCCACTTGCCCGAGGTCGTTGACGATCAGATCGAAATCGATGTTCTTGATGTCGCGCAGCGGGTCGACGGGTCCGACGTGTGGAATCGAGTCGTCCTCGAAGACGCGCACGACGTGGGCCAGCGCATCAACATTGCGCAGATTGGCGGCGAACGCCGTCTCATTCAGCGCTTCTTTGTTGAGCGCGGCTACGTCGGCGTACTCCACGCTGGCATGGATCAGTTTCTTAGGGTTATAAAGCGCAGCCAAACGGTCGAGACGGTCGTCGGGAACTTTGGCGACGCCCAGATGCGCCTCGCGCGGGTTGCCCGAACGCTGCGTCACCTGCTGTTTGGTCAACATGACGAAGAGGGAAGTCTTGCCTACTTGCGGGAGACCTATGATGCCGGTTTTCATGAGTGCGCTTTTCGCCTTTCGCTGTTCGCTTTTCGCGAGGCTCTTAGCTGTTAGCTTTTAGCTCTTAGCTCTTAGCAATAAGAATAAATCTGAATCGTGACAAGAGGACTGCGCGGAGTTCTCCGTATTGGCTCGAAACCCGAAACTGGAAACTCGAAACAGCTTCTATGATAATCGCCGCGCAGTTAGAAACAGCAGAGCCAGGCCAAGCACGAGCACGGTACCTTCGACGCGGGTGGACCAGGCGTGCAGCTGGTTGAACTCGACGCGACGCGGGTCGTCGTGTGGCACGTTGTCAATGACCACCATCTGTCGCTTAAGCTCCTCCATCCTGGCAGCCACTCCGAACATACTAACCAGCGTCAGGATGATCATCAGGTAGATGAGGAGATGCCGTACGGCGAACGGCTCGGCGCTGCCGTTGGTGACATGCGAATCGATCATAGACGTGATCGCGAAGACGATCCCGCAGCCAAGACCCAACCCATGCAGAGTGCCCAGCGTGCGACTGACGACATTGCCCGCCAACTGGCGCGTGGGCAACACAGCAGGGTCGAACAGGGCGGGGGCCATTACGAAGGCAAAGAAAATCAGGCCGCCAATCCAGATGACCAGAGACAACAACATAAGGAAGCGCAGGAAAGACATGACGGCCTCACAGCAAACAGCACATTGTACATGGGGAAGGCGTCACGTCATGCGGGTGCAGTACTATTGAAGAGCATGAGAAGCCATTTCCTCTTAGCGCTCACCGCTTGCCTGCTTACCTTGGGGGTGGCCCGACCCCCAATGGTATCCGCGATCCAGGATTCCGCCCGGGCACGCGGAGCCGCCAGCGACATCTCCGGCATGTATTCTTTTCTGAGCGAGGGTGAGTTTGTGCAGCTTACCGTTGAAGACGGCAAGCTCTCCGGCTACATCTCACGCTTCGGGGATGCCGACAGCGATAAGGGACAGTTCATCGACCAGTTCTTCGACAAGACGTCTCTGCAAGGCGACCATCTCAGCTTCACCACGAAAACGATCCATGGCATGTGGTACGACTTCAGCGGGACAATTACGACCACATCGGGCAGGAAACCTCCAGAAGAAGGCTACCGCGTGATCAAGGGCACATTGGTTCAGCACGCCACGGATGCCAAGGGCGCGGAGAAAGCCATGCAACGGCAGGTCGAGTTCAAGTCTTTTCCGGCGGACCTGAGCAAACCGTAAAGCGCCTCGGAGCAAAAAAATACCCGCCAAGTTTCGACGGGCTACTCGGAAACCAATCGCTAAAAGGTAAAGGCCAGTCCGCCGCGGACGCTGCGTGCCGATTGCACCAGATAAACGGTGCTGCCGTCGGGCCCAACCACGGGCACATAGCCTTGCGCCAGCAGGTTGCGCACATCGATCAGCGCTTCCATGTTTCCCGGAATCATGTGGAAATGAGGCAGCGGCTGGCGGATGAAAAGGTTGAAGAAGGGATCGGTCTGTCCCGCCGAGGCGTTAAAAATGTCGACCGGGACCAGGCTCTGGCCGCTGGTCCAGCGGTAGGAGGCGATCCATTTCGTCTTGCTGCGGGGCAGGGTGCCGTTCAGTTTAAGCGCGGCCGAGTGCCGCCATCCGTGCTCAAGATTGGTGGGCACGGCCGTCCAATTAACGTTGGGCTGTTGCAACTCCAGTACGCCGCCGTAGGCGTAATCCAAGGTTGCCGTGACGCTGTTCGACAACCTCCGCTGAAAGACGAAGCGAACGCCCTGGGCCTGCAACTCGCCGCCGTTGTAGCTGAAAGTTCCCGAGTAAGGGTCGGGCAGAATGTCGCCGGTCGCGACCTCGACATCGCCGACGCCAAGCAATGCAGGGTCCTTGATGCGGTCGCTGTAATAGGCGAGCTGGAGCTTATTGGCGCCCATGCGCTCGGAAAGCGAGATCTCATGGTGATGAGCATTCTCCAGCAGGGGCTGCCCGTTGATCATGGTCATGCGGGGACCGGTTTCGCTGAGGTCCGCCGGGGCCGAGTCGAAACCTTTGTCGGCCCGGGTATTCGGCTCGGACGTAGCGTACCGGTATTCCAGAATCGTGTTAGCGCCCAAGTGAATATCCATCGTGGCCGAGGGCCGGAAGGCATTCACCTCACGTCCCAGGAACTCAATGGCCTGTCCCTCGGCACCCACTTGCACATCCATCAGGTTGCCCACCGAGTAGGTGTCCGCGTAGGACATTCCGATCGCTTGCAGCGCTCCATCGCGCGGGACCGTGTCGGGGGCAGAGAAGCGTCGCACGATCAGGGCGACAGACTGATCTCCATTAGTAGTGTTGCGGGCGTAAGAGGCGCGAACCACGCCGTCAGGCACACCACTTCCGTATCCCACATCACCGGAAAACCCTAACGTGCCAGTGTGGAAGAGTGACTGCTCGATGTTGAAGGCGGTGCCCAGGTCGGCCGCGCTGCCATAGCCTTCGCCGGCCGCGCCCGCCATCAGAGCCAACGTCCCCTTCAGCGGCTGGCCTTCCTGCTCGGTTTCTACGATCAGGGCGGTGTCGCCATCAAAGCGAAGCACGGGACGGTTCGCGGTCGAGCGTAATGTCCACTTCCAACTGTCGTCGTCGCCGTCGCCCTTCTTCAGCGGAGGCAGCATGCTCACCGCTTCCAGCAAAGTTTTCAGAGTGATGTTGATGACCTTGCTGGAGCCGGCCGCAAGGACAACATCCTGGCGCAAGGTGCTGAGAAAGGAGGGAGCGGAAACATCTACGTCGTAGCTGCCGGCGGCCAGCCCGGACAGGCTGAAGAATCCCCTGGCATCGGTGTAGGCTACCTGGGGCTGTCCCGCGGCACCGAGCAGCTCAACGGTGGCGCCCATTTGCGGCACTCCGGCCGAGTTTCTGACGTATCCCGAAATTGAGCCCGGGTTGACCCCGGCCGACGCCGCCACGCACAGCGAGGCCACTACCACACAATATGCCAGGATTCGGGTCATTGTGTACGCCTCCTGTCAGAGGTTTCGGGAGCAAAAGTGCAGCGGACCAAAACCGCGGTCCGCAGTTCCCAGGTTGCTAAGCTACTCGACAGCAAAGCGCACCGTGGGCGCGATCTGCTGTTTTGAGACGTTATCGTCAACCTTCACTGTCAGCTTGTAAATGCCGGGTTGAAAGCTATTCAGGCTCAAGCTTTTCTCCAGCGTGATTTGATCTCCCACATTGCCGAGGCTGTCGGTGGACTCGGAGGAGTGCAAAACCGCCTGGTTGTTGGCCAGGTTCACAATCTCATAGTCGATCTTGGCCGACGGCTTCTTGGTCTTTTCGTCCTGCTTGCAGATTATAGACCTGCATCCACAAGCTCATGCGCTGATCGTGCTTGAAGCTCTCGGGTTTGCCGTCAGCGCCGTCCAGATGCGGATAGGTCAACTTGGTTTCGCCGATCACGAAGGCACCGGAGCCCACGTTCTTGGTGGGGACCTTCTCCATTTGATCGGCCAGAATCAGGGACGACGCCGACAGCTTGTCGTCGCTAAATTCGGGGACAACGATGCCGCGAGTCCAGGTGCCCATGCGATCGCCGTTTACGTCCTTCACCACGATGTCGATGCGATAGCGGCCGGGGCGCAGCGGAACCGCCTTCCAGTAGAGCGAGGAATTGTTCATCGTCCTGTTCCAGAAGCGCTTGCGGGACATCCACTTGCACGGTGTCCTCAAAGGTCTGGGCGACATTGCCGGTAATTCCCGTCACCCGACCGAAGATGTTGGCCGTCCCGCGTTGAATGCCGTCCTTGGAAACAAACGTGAGGTCCTTATTCTTCACTTGGATGGTCACTGGAACCAGCACCGTGTCGCCGGTGATCTTCACGTAATCGGTGCGAACTTCGAAGGGCATCAGGCTGACGTTGATCTTATGGCTGACAACCTCCTCCAGGTCTTTGAACTTTACCGGCGGAGGCGCCTGCAGCTTGGCCATCGTCGCCATCTTGTCGAACTCTTTATTGTTCTCCATGGCTTGCATGGAGCCGGCGTTGGCGCCGAAAGGATCCAGGCGATCGAGTCTTGCTACTCAGGCCCATTTGCTCGTATTGCGTAGCTCCACCGGGGGTATGCAGCAAGGCATCTTTTTCGTTGGGATCGGTGGTGAGGTGGTAGTCGCCGCACATGCACTGATCAACGAACTCCAGTGTAGACCTCCTGGCCCACTCCTTCGAGATAGCGATAGCGCCAGTCCTCGAAGGGATAGGTGCTGGTAGTGCCGCCACCTTCTTCCTGTGGGCGGTCGTAGGTGCCGCCGGAGGAGTGAGCCGTGATCTGGTCAGGCGGACCCCACGTAATGTAAATGCGGCCTCGGTCCGTCTTCCAGCCGGGTTTGCCGGCTGCGAAGTGCTCATTGGCGTACGCGATGCGGCGATAGTGCTCTTCCTTGTACTCGTTCTCCGGGGTGTCGGGAGTCGGGATCGCGACGCAGCCAGAACTGCTCAATGAACTGGTCGCGTTCCTCGTCGTTGGAGAGTTGCTTAAAGGCCGACTTCTCTTCCGGAGTGATGATGTAGACCACGTCCTCATTGAGCCACTTCTTATAAGTGCTGCTCAATTCCTGCTTCAGGGCCTTGGAACTGGATTTCTTCTGCTTTTCGGTCAAAGGACGCTTCAGGGGATCGGTGGAATCGTCGGCAGCTTGTCCTTGGGCCGCAGCGGGAGCGCTGTTTGCCGCCGGGGCGGTGGCTTGGCCGGACTTGCTGTCCGCAGGGGCTGTCGAACCTTGGGCCACGGCGAAAACAGCAGAAAGCGTAAGGACGATCAGTGCCGAAAACGACCACATCCGCGACTTCATTTTTGTTGTCAAACTACTCCTCGACAAACACTAACCACTTCTAAAATTGTAAGTTCTCGCCACCCTGAAAGCAAGGTTCCCGGTGCGAAATGCGTAGTTACAGGGACTGAATGCCATCCTCAGTCTGAAACCCAGTTCTGCGTCCCAAGTTCTTCACAGAATATGGGTTCCGGGCCACTTTTATCAATTCGTGGGCTGCGGGTGTTGACGCCCGAAGTTCCTCCCTGTCACAATTCTCGCCAATTCTCGTCCAAGATAAGCGGTTATAATCGAGCATCGAGGCATACGCCAGGCAAACAGCCGGCTTTCGGTCCAGCTGCGGCGTGGCGCGAAGACTCGTCCGGTTGCCTACGTTGAGTACGACCAGTGTCGCGGCCGGGAACCTTCGACCGTCTCGCAACGTACACCTGATGGGTTGAACTGCAAAATCGCGAACACGCGACTGAATTTCTGTTCGAGGTCCAATGAAGGGCTGGAAAAAAATCGCACTGATCGCCGGAGGCGTGGTGGTTCTGCTGGCCATCGTAGGCTTCACGGTGCAGCAGAGCCGCAAAGGGGTTGTCGCGGTACAGACGGGGAAGGTCGTCCGCGAGGATTTGACTTCGGTGGTGACTGCTTCCGGCGAGATCAAGCCCAAAGTCTACGTGAACATCGGCGCCATTCTGCAGGCCAAGATTACGCACCTGTACGTGAAAGAAGGCGACCGGGTGAAAGCCGGGCAATTGCTGGCGTCATTGGACAATATCCAGTACGCCGCCGACGTTGCCGCCAACAGTGCCATGGTGAACGCATCGCGTATGGACGCCAATGCGGCGAAGGCCGCCGTGAACACCGCAGAGGCTGATCTGAACCAGGCCAAAGCGGAGTACGAACGCGCCACCCTCGACTACAACCGCAACAAAGCTCTTTACGACGCTCAACTCATCGCCAAAGCGGACTACGATACCAAGAAAGCCGCCTACGATACGGCAACCGCTCAGATTGGGGAGGCCAAAGCAAAATTGGCCCAGGCCAAAGCCAACCTCGATTCCGCCGAGGGACACATCGGCCAAAATGTCGCGACCCTGCGGCGGGTGAGCGACGTGCTGAGCAAGACTGAATATCGTGCGCCTTTCGACGGCGTCATTACCAACCTCCCGGTTCGCGAGGGCGAGACGGTGGTGCCCGGTATCCAAAACTCACCCGGCAGTACGCTGATGACGGTGGCGGACACCTCGTTGATTACCGCGGAAGTGAAGGTGGACGAGAGCGACATCGTCAACGTGCAACTTGGGCAGCCGGCGGAAGTCTCTATCGACGCCATTCCCAAGCAGAAGTTCAAGGGCACGGTGACCGAGATCGGCGGCAATGCGGTGCTGCGCTCCACCGGCGTTTCCACGGCGCAGACCGTCTCCAGCGGGCAGGAAGCCAAGGATTTCAAGGTGGTGATCGCGCTCCAGAATCCGCCGGCTAACGTGCATCCCGGACTTTCCGCGACCGCGCGCATCACGACCGCCAATCGCAGCGGCGTGCTGGCCATTCCGATTCAGGCGCTGACCATTCGCGAGCGCGGCGACCTGACTCCTGACAAGGACAAGAAGGGATCCGTGCAGGCGGCGGTTCCTGGCCGGAAATCCCAAGGAAGAGCTGCAAGGGGTTTTTGTCCTGCGGAACAAGAAAGAAGCGGTTTTCGTACCAGTAACCACGGGCATCAGCGGCGACCACTGACATCGAAGTTACTGAGCGGGCTCAAGGAAGGTGATGAGATCGTTACCGGCAGCTACAAGGTGCTGCGGACTCTGCGCAACGGCGCCAGCGTGAAAGTCGACAACTCGGTCAAGCCGAAGGACGAAGAATCGTAGTGATCGCTTCTCGCTGTTCGCTATTCGCATCTTCGCCGGGCTCGCTGCCTTCGAGCTCTGGCGAAGAACGAAAAGCGAAAAGCGGGCCACACGAGCTTGCTGAATGACTATCCCGACCAGCAACCGCCGGAGGAAGAGAAGAAGATGGCAACGGACTTAGCGAGTTTGGCGGAGCCGAAGGTTGCGGCAGTGCCCGACAGCTGCATTATCTGCACCGAAGACCTGTGGAAGACCTATGACATGGGGTCGGAGCAGCAGGTGCAAGCGCTGCGCGGCCTGAATATTCGCATCCAACGCAACGAATACGTTGCCATCATGGGCCCTTCGGGTTCCGGCAAATCCACGCTGATGAACCTGATTGGCTGCCTGGACACGCCCAGCAAAGGAAACTACTGGCTGAATGGGCAACTGGTCAGCGAGTTGGACGATGACGAATTGGCCCGCATCCGCAACAAGGAAATCGGCTTCGTCTTCCAGACATTCAATTTGCTGGCGCGCGCCAGTTCGCTGCACAACGTCGAGCTGCCCCTGATTTACGCCGGCCTTCCCGCCGAAGAGCGCATCGAGCGCGCCAGGAAAGTTCTGGCTTCGGTGGGCATGGAATCGCGCATGAACCACAAGCCCAACGAGCTCTCTGGCGGCCAGCGGCAACGCGTCGCCATTGCTCGCGCGCTAGTGAACAATCCCTCCATCATTCTCGCCGACGAGCCTACCGGCAATCTCGACTCCCAGACCGGCATCGAGATCATGGCCCTCTTCGACCGGCTTCACGGGCAGGGCAACACCATCGTCCTTGTCACCCATGAGCACGACATCGCGGAATACGCTCACCGTGTCATCCACATCCGCGACGGACAGGTCTTCAGCGACCAGAAGACAGCTCGAGGGTAATTCCACCCTCTCCATCGCCCGTTACTGCGTGACCGTCAACGACGTGGTGCCAATTGCGCCTCCCAGGGTGCGCTGATAGTGGTGCTTCCCAGCGCGACGGGGCTGGCTAAACCCGTGCTGCTGATGGTCGCCACCGAGGTTGCGCTGGAGGCCCAGGTCACGGAGGTCGTGACGTTTCCCATCGTGCCGTTGGAATACGTGGCTGTCGCCGTGAACTGCTGTTGCTGATCCGGGGACAGGCTTATCGAGGGGTCCGTGGGAGTTATCGCAATGCTGACGACGGTCTTACTGCTGACCGTTACCGGAGCGGTCGCGGTCACGCTGCTGTTGTTCGATTTGGCAGTGATGACGTCGTTCCCAGCGCTACTCCCGTGGCCAGGCCGGTACTATTGATGGTGGCAATGCTGGGGGAAGACGAGGACCACGTAACTTGCGAGGTAACATCGCCGGACGAGTTATTGCCGAAGGTTGCGGTTGCCGTAAATTGCTGCGTGCCCGTGGGCGTGATATAGGCACTGGTGGGCGACAGAGAGAGCGCGGTAATCTCGGTAGAGGAAGGGAAAAATCCACTTCCACAACCGCTAAGCAGGACAGCGGTTAAGAGTCCGGCGGCAACTCCGCCGCACCACATAAGTCTTTCGCACGTCGGCTGTCCTGATTCGTCCCGAAAGCCGGGACCGTTCCTAAGAGTAAACCCCTTCGGTCGTGCCAATGTCTCGGCCTGGCGCAGCCACGTCTGCAAAATGGGCAGCTCTTTTCTATGGTGTCTTACGCGCTAGTATCGTTAAGTTCCAATTCTTTGTATCAGGGTGACGGGGAGTAATGGGTAAAGACAAAGTCCTGTGCTTTGGCAGGCTGGTGACAAGGGAAGCAGGTCTTGAGCACCGCTTCGTCAGCAGGTTTGCCGTCCTTAAATTGAGCGAATCCCCAGCCGCCGGTTGCGGCGTATTTTCTTGAGTCCTTGACCATCAGCTGAAGGTTGATGGGGCGCGCCGGCAACGAACGATTGGGCACGGCCAAATACTTTGTTGTTCTCCTCTGACGGGACGTAACTCCAGGCCAAGCGGGCGATGATGGTGCCGTCCGGGAAAGGCAGCTTTTCTTCCCGGTAGGCTTTGATCGCGGTATCGTTGCCTAGAATGGCGCGAAAATCATTGAGGTTGCCGGCCTCGTGGGCCACGGAGATCAATCTCCAGTCGCGGTATCCCGGGCGGAATCTTGATTCCAAAGATCGGGTCAGCCTCTCCGCCTGCTTGTCCGGATGCGTGGGCCATGCAGACGACCACGCTGGCCACTATTGCCACTGCAACCAGCAAAAAAGCGACCCGTCTCATAGATACCTCCTTCTGAATTCACTGGACACCGCCGATGCAGCGCGCCGCGCCCGATAGGCGCCACGAGGACAGGCTCAAGCCCAAAATATTACCATTTTGGGAATTTGTGATTCGGTGGCCTTATCTCGCGTCGGACACTCCCTCACCAACACTCATCGATGGGTCATGCATCACAGACAATCTGGGTTTTACCGGCGGATCATTGAGTTGTCGGCGGCTCGGCAGTGAGAGCGAACATGGAGCAGGGAAGTGGCTGTTCCCAATGTCACCCTGGCTTGGGCTGCCTGAACAGGGTTTTCACGTGAGGAGGCTTTACGCTCATGAAAAAAGCAATCATGCTCCTCGCCTGTTATGGTTGCTGTCCAACTCGTGGCCCAGGACAAATCGACGATTACGGTCAAGAAGAGCGAAATCAGCAACGGCGTTGTCATCGTTACAATCGCGCAGGAGGGAACCACAGGTCAGGCAAAAACGTCGTTCGAGCTGAACTGCAACAAGGGTGCGGAAGCCTGTAAGGCTCCCGAAGCCGGGACCTACATGATGATTCGACTGCCCAAGAACTGGGGAATGTACGACTGCCAGAACGTGGATTTGTATCCGTCGTGGGCGGATCCGGCTACCGACGGAGAAGATCGGTGAGTATTGCCTGATCGAGAAGTAAGCGGCGCGACGGGACAACTTGGCAACGCCGGAGTGAGCACTTTTGGGTCGCTGAGGGAGTGTCATTTGCAGAGTCCCGGAGCTCGAGCGATATCCCTAGACCGAGACCCAACGAGGTCGCCGCTTCATGAAAGCATGGTTTGCTGCGACATTCGCTTGCAACAAGGGAGTCGCGTACAGGGCTAGAGAACTGAGAAGAGTGGATGTTTTTCTTCAATGACGAATGTGACCTCATTGATGACGATCAGTACGATTTGTTTACCCTTGCAACCGAGGTGGAGCGTCGCATGCGACCGCTTCTCATCGCCGAGGCCCGGGGGGCGTGAAGTTCCGATGGCTGCACGCCTTTGCTTCCCCGGCGTCGGAATTCTTGCCGCGGAAGGGCCGGCGCAAAGTGGATCAACGCTCGGCAACAACACAAATTAATGCGTCTTTAGACGGGTCGAGGCGTCCTATGATTAGAATAGAGGCGACTCGATGACAGGAGACGAAATACCGGCTGCACGAAGGCGAATCAGGCTCAGCCAGATTGTCGCTGTGTTATGGCTCGTCTTGTTCGCTTCTATCCCCATATCTTCCCGGGCAAACCGCGGTACCATCTGCCGATGAATCCAGGACCGGCACCTTGACCAATTTGCATTCGGACAAGCGCGTGGTGCAGAACGGACGCTGGGTCCTGGTGCGCGAGTTCACCGTGGATTTTGCGGTTCGTGACTCGGTGACCTATTGCGGGGAAATTACTACCACCGATGCTACCGAGGCCCACGACCTGCTCGACAGCGGCGGTCAGGTGGTCTCGGTTGTCGAGAAGGGCAAAGACCTCTACGTCACCCTCAAAAGTGGCCGCCGAATCCGCGCCCACCGGCTAAACCCTGACAAGTGCCCGGTCGGGCATAGCTAGTCGCCACGCCGGCCCGCGGTATTCCTTACCGAACAACTGGCTTCGATTCCTCACAGCCCACGCAAACAGAATCCTTAGCACTTTCTTTTTCTCCTTGACAGCTTAGGAGAGTCGCGCTACCCTCCTAACTATTTAGGAGGGATAGTGGCCGACCAGGCTCAACTTCTTCCCGGCACTCTCGATCTCCTCATCCTGAGGGCGGTCTCGCTCGGCCCACTGCATGGTTACGGCGTTTTCTGCGCATCGGGCAGATCTCCGGCAACGCACTTCTTATCGAACAGGGCGCGCTTTATCCCGGTCTGTTTCGCCTCGTCCGCCAGGGAGTGCTCAAGGCAAGCTGGGGCACATCGGAGAACAATCGCCGCGCCAAGTTCTATGAACTCACCGCCGCGGGACGCAAGCGTCTGCGCGAAGAGACCGCCAGCTGGAATCGGCTGGCGACGGCCATCGGCTCTGCGCTTGCGGCGCAACCGGAGGAAGTATGAAGTTATGAACACGGCAGTGTTGATGGACCGAATCACGGAGGCTTCGCCGCGTCTCAAGGCCCGGATTGCCGGCGTCGTTTATTTGCTTTACTTTCTGACGGCAATACTCGCTGAGCTTTTGGTGGGCCGCAAACTAATCGCTTATGGCAATGCCACAAACCTCATCGCGGTCTGCTGCTACCTGGTTTTGACGGTGCTTTTCTATGGCATGTTCAAGCCGGTGCACAGGAGCCTCTCTTTGCTCGCGGCCCTGTTCAGCCTGGCGGGATGCGTCGTGATGTCTGTTGGCCTTTTTTATCCCACATTGCCCGTCAGCCCCCTGTTGTTTTTCGGACCCTATTGCTTGCTGATCGGTTACCTTATCTTCAGGTCCAGCTTCCTGCCTCGGGTTTTGGGCGTGCTCATGGCATTAGCCGGCTTGGGCTGGCTGGCCTTTCTGTCCCCCATTCTCCCGCATTATCTAACCCTCTCCATTGAGGGCGTGGGCATATTAGCGGAAGCATCGCTGATGCTGTGGCTCATCGTGATGGGAGTAAACGTCCAACGATGGAAGGATCAGGCTAGCGCAGCGTGAAAGCCGCCGTCTATCGCGCCGTCCGACTGCGTCGCAACAGGGAACCGATCTGAACCGTGTACACATGATTCGATCGTTCGCATAAGAGGAAAGAATATGAGCGCAGCAGTAATGATGGAACGGATCGCAGAAGCGTCACCCCGTTTTAGGGCCAGGATGGCCGGTGTCTTCTATCTGCTCAACGGAGGCACCGCATTCGCGTTCTTCGTTCGCGGCCAGTTGGTTGTATCTGGAGACGCCGCGGCTACAGCGACCAACATCCTCGCGCACGAGCCTTTGTTTCGGATGGCTTTGGCAGCCGACCTCATCGGAGTCGCGAGCTATGTCGTGGTGACCGCTCTGCTCTACGACCTGTTTAAGCCTGTGAACAGCACTCTCTCCTTACTCGCGGCATTCTTCAGCCTCGTGGGATGCGCCGTTCAGGTTGTCGCCTGCGTGTTTCATCTCGCTTCTTTAGTCGTTTTGGGCGGTGCGCAGTACTTGAGCGTGTTTAAGACGGAACAGTTGCAGGCGATGGCGCTCATGTTTCTCAAGTTGCATGGTCAGGGCTTCGACGTCGCTATCGTATTCTTCGGATTGTATTGCCTCCTGATCGGCTACCTCATCTTCAAGTCGACCTTTCTGCCTCGAACGATCGGCGTCTTGATGGCGCTTGGCGGGTTGGGTTACGTGACCAACAATCTGGCGAATTTTCTGGCGCTGCCGGTCCCCATGCTGGTGTCGCACTTGGTCCCTGCAATCGGAGGCCTTGGGGAAGGATCGCTGATACTGTGGCTCCTGTTCTTCGGCGTTAACCCTCAACGATGGAAGGAGCAGGCTGGCGCAGCGGGTGAATTGCGATGAAACTTCTGGCTTACCTTCGTTCCCTCGGCGCTAAGCTTTTTCGCCGTTCTCAGGTCGCGGAGGACATGGAAGATGAGCTACGCTCCCACATCCAGCTTCGTGCTGACGATCTAGAGCGTTCCGGTGTGGATCGCGCCGAGGCGGAACGTCGCGCCCGCATCGAGTTTGGTGGGCAGGAGCGGTTCAAAGAGGAATGCCACGAGGCGCTCGGCGGCACCTTCGTCGAGAGTCTGATGCAGGACCTGCGGTACGCCGTCCGAGTATTGCGCAAGTCTCCCGGCTTTACCATCGCCGCGGTTCTGACTTTGGCCTTGGCGATCGGCGCCAACGCCGTTGTTTTTAGTGTGATGAATGCCTTCGTTCTGCGTCCCCTCAATGTGCCCCAGGCGGAGAGCCTCTACGCGGTCTGGCGGCCCGACATCGGCGATGCCCACGCATCGTATCCCGACTACCTCGATCTGCGCGACCGCAACCACAGCTTTGACGGCCTGATCGCCTGGAACATGGTGGAAGCAGGACTGGATACCGGCAAAGATCCATCCCGCGTCTGGATCTATGAAACCAGCGGCAACTACTTCGACGCCCTGCGACTTCAGCCGTATCTTGGCCGCGTCTTCCACGCCTCCGATGAGCAGGGCCTGAACAGCGCTCCCTACGCCGTGCTCACCTATGCTTATTGGCACAGCCATTTTCAGGATGACCGGAGCGTGGTGGGCCGTGTGGTTCAGCTGAACAAGCATCCGTTTACCATCCTGGGGGTAGCTCCGCCCGACTTCCACGGGACCATACTGTTTTTCACCCCCGACTTCTTCGTCCCCATCGTGAACCATGAGCAGCTGGCACAGGATGACCTGAACAAGCGGGTGGACCGTTGGGTCTTTATGACCATGGGACACCTGAAGCCGGGAGTCACTTCGGCGCAGGCCAGCGCCGATCTGAACTCGATTGGCTCATACCTGGAAAAGACCTATCCCAAAGACGATGGCAAAATGCTTTTCACGCTGGCGCGTCCGAGTCTTTACGGCGACTATCTTGGCCGTCCGGTACGGGCGTTCATGACGGGATTAATGCTGCTGGCAGGGCTGATTCTGCTGGCCGCATGCGCCAACCTGGGCAGCCTGTTTGCCGCCCGCGCTGCCGACCGTTCGCGCGAAGTTGCTCTGCGGCTCGCACTCGGATCGACGCGCCGGCGCATCTTGCGGCAACTCTTTACCGAAGCGGTGCTGATTTCTCTGGTCGGAGGGGCGCTGGGACTGCTGGGTGGCGTGGTGCTGTTGCATGGTCTGAGCGTGTGGCAGCCTTTTCCCAGATGGCCGATCCACGTGGCGGTGAATCCGGATGCAAGTGTGTATGGGGTGGCTTTGCTGCTGACTCTAGCCAGCGGATTTCTCTTTGGCGCGGTACCGGTAAGGCAGGTACTGCGCACCAGTCCGTATGAGGTGATCAAGTCGGGATCGGCAAGTAGAGGTGGGCGACGGATTAGCGTCCGAGAGTTGTTGCTAATTGTGCAAATCGCGATCTGCGCCGTGCTGGTCACGGCTTCGATAGTCGCGGTGCGGGGGTTGGCGCGCTCGCTGCACAATGATTTCGGTTTCGAGATTCAGAACAGAATGATGGTAGACACCGACCTGAGCATGGCGGGCTACCGCAACGATCAAGTGCCGACAATGCAAAAACGCATGATTGAGGCTGTGAAAGCGCTACCTGAGGTTGAGTCTGTGGGGCTGGCCGACGCCGTGCCGCTAGGTGAGGGCTCAAGCGACTCGAATGTCTTTACCGACGATATCGCGGACCTGCGAGCGTCGAACGCTGCCGCCGATGCAACCCTGTTCCGCGTCTCTCCCGAATACCTTCACGCCGCGGGTACAGCCTTGCTGTCCGGAAGGACCTTTACCTGGCATGACGACAAGAGCTCGCCACCGGTAGGCATCGTGAACCAGCAGTTTGCGCGTAGAGTCTTCGGCTCGCCCACGGAAGGGATCGGCCGATACTTCAAGATGCCGGATGGAACCCGCATCCAGGTAGTGGGTATTGCCGAAGACGGGAAATACGGCAGCCTCACCGAGGACCCGCAGGCGGCGATGTTTCTGCCAATTCTGCAACGGCCCTCCAGCGCCACCTGTTTGCTGGTGCACGCGAACGGCGATCCGCAACAGCTGGCGACTGCCATGCGGAGCACTCTGCAGCAGTTGGATTCCGGGCTGCCTTTTTACATTCAGCCGCGATACACGACGCTGGACCTGGCCCTGTTTGGGCCGCGGATGGCGACCATTGCGCTGGGGATCCTGGGGGTAATGGGCGCGATGCTATCGCTAACCGGCATCTTTGGAATGGCGGCCTACTCGGTCAGCAAGCGGCTGCGGGAATTGGGAATTCGGGTTGCTCTCGGCGCACAGCGCAGGGAAGTGCTACAGGCGGCGCTGGGGCGGCCAGTGAGACTGCTGGCGGTCGGTTCGGCAGCAGGCTTGATTCTGGGAATTCTGGCTAGCCGGGTGCTGGCCTTCGTGGTGTATCAAGCTACGCCTCGCGATCCGCTGGTGTTGGCTGGTGCTGTCCTGGCTATGGCGTTGCTGGGGCTAGTGGCGACGTGGATTCCAGCGCAACGGGCGCTGCACATCGATCCTTTGCGACTCCTGCGCGAGGAGTGAACTGGCAATGGTGCCGGGAGGGGGACTCGAACCCCCAATCTCCCTCACGAAAAATCTCCTCGCTTCACCTTTGGTTTGCAAAATAGGGGCAGATTTCCTTGACTGCCCCGCCAACGGTGCGAGCTTTGGCGGCGATAATTAAGTCTCCGTTTGGCTTGTACAGTCCTGCATGGTCCACCTTTACCGCAGCCGACATCGCTAAACCGCCTAGACCTCCGAAGACAAACCACGTAGACCTTGCCCCTCCCCGTCGCCGGAAATCCAGTATGTAGTCTGCGGCACCAGGATTGCTTGTCACAACGAGATTTGAGACATGACACTCTGTCCCAATATCCCCCGAAACTTCTAATGTCCGGGGATCGGCTCCGCCACGCTGGTCGTTCGTTATTCCTCCTACATGGGAACCCGATTGCGCCGAGGCGGAATACGATGCCGAGTTGCCGTTGGCGTATCCCGATGCATGTGCAGTCCCATACGCCCCCCCTGAATCATCGAAATTACTTCGGTGATAGGACGGTCTGAAACATAGACCCGTACCTTTCCGTCGTTAGGCGTTTCAGGCGGCGGCATGGAAGTTGGCGTATTCGTGGATGCTACCGGAGAAAGTGCTGGCGTTGGCACTGGTACGGTCGTCGCTGGTGCGCGGATAGGAGTTGTTAAAGGTGCTGCCTGCGCAGGCGAGGGAGTTACTGCCTGCCGTGGAGCTGTCGTTTCAGGGGCGGGTGCGCTCGGGTTGATCATAGCCCGAATAACTCGATCGCTCACGCCGCCATTCTTGAGCTGGACCAATTGGTCTGTGGATAGGTTTGTTCGCTGTCCGTTCTGGGATAGCTGCTGGATGATGATGTCGTCGCTTATGCCTGCTTTTGTAAGCCGTATCACGTCAGGTACGGTCATTCCATTGTGTGACGACGTTTGGCTCGAGGCGTGGCCGAGGGATATCTCCGCCGGATATTGCGCTTGATTTTGTTGCGCCATAGCAACACAGCACGAAAATATCATTACGGTGACGAGTGGTGGCGTTTTCATAGGGCGACGTCCTGTCGAAAATTGAACTCATGGGAGCATTGACCTCAGCCGAATTCGGGCTGTTATCGGCGGGGGAACGTGGAAGCGTATTCGGGAAGGGAGCGTATCCCGAGGCCAGACCTGCTTCCAACACAAGCGCCTCAAATGCTATCGCTAAAGTGAGGGTGAGTCGCGTTACAAATCAGTATGCTCCCCCCAAGTGGCGTTGCCAAGATCAAAATGGTCGCGCCGTTTTACGATTATGCGAGACTCTGGGCCTGTCAGCTCCGCTAGCAAACACTGCTCCAGCGTGAGCGACAAAGAAATATAGAGAGGACGCAGAGGCTTGAATCTCTGGTGGCCGAGGCAGAGGAACTGGAGGGTATCTGCTCCCTACGTGTCTAGCGTTGTGCTCCTAGGCGTTTCGTTGGTGCCGAGAGGGGGACTCGAACCCCCACAACCCTTTCGGGTCTGCGGATTTTAAGTCCGCTGCGTCTGCCAGTTCCGCCATCCCGGCCTAGTTGCAAGTGACGGCCACAGAGATACGAGCCGCACGCTGCGTCTCGCGTCCGCCGCGTCACCTAAACGAATCATATTTGCTGTCCCCGGCAGCCGCAAATCGACGCCGTCGCGAATCAGGGCATAGTGCGCAACTCAGTCTAAATATCTCGCCAATCACACTTGTTTGTGACCCTCTTCACAGCTTCCAGTGCAGCCATCACCGACACTATTTCCATGTGCAGTACCCCAGCCGTTGTTTGCGGCAGGCTGCCGCATCCGTTCGCGCCAACCCTTTTATCGAGGTCTATGCATGGATAGCGCACTCCTGGTCCACCGCTTGCAGTTTGCTTTCACGGTCACGTATCACTACCTGTTCCCGCAGTTGACCATGGGATTGGCGCCGCTGATCGTGGTCCTGAAAACCATCGCGCTCAAGACGGGCGATGAGCGCTACGATCAGGCTGCCCGTTTCTGGGCAAAGATCTTCGGCATCAATTTCGTCATTGGCGTGGTGACTGGAATTCCCATGGAATTCCAGTTCGGCACCAACTGGTCGCACTTCTCGCGCTTCGCCGGCGGGGTCATCGGGCAGACGCTGGCCATGGAAGGCTGCTTCGCGTTCTTTCTGGAGTCCGCATTCCTCGGGCTTTTCCTTTATGGCGAGAAGCGCCTGAGCAAAGGCCTGCACTGGTTTTCGGCGCTGATGGTGTTTCTGGGCTCGTGGATGTCGGGCTACTTCATCGTTGCCACCGACGCCTGGATGCAGCATCCCGTGGGCTACGAGCGCGTGGCCGATGGCTCCGTGCAGCTCACCAGCTTCTGGCAACTGATACTGAATCCCTGGGCCTGGTGGCAGTATGCGCACAACATGAGCGGCGCGGCATTACGGGAGCATTTGTGATGGCGGCTGTGGGCGCATTTTATCTGCTCAGCGAGAAGCATATCGAGCAGGGACGCATCTTTGTGCGCGTGGGTGTGATTGTTGCGCTCTTCGTGAGCCTGTTGCAGATTGTGCCGACGGGCGACGCGCAGGGCCGCATGCTGGCGCGCAATCAACCAGTCACTCTGGCGGCGATGGAAGCTCTCTGGGACACGCAACCCGGAGCCCCGCTGGTCATCCTGGGCCAGCCCGATGTTGCGGCGCAAAAGATCGACAATCCCATCGTCGTTCCCAAGATGCTGAGCTTCCTGACGTGGCGAAGCTGGGGTGCCGAGGTCAAAGGGCTGAACTCAGTGCCAAAGCAAGACTGGCCAGACAACATTCCGCTGCTCTATTACACCTACCACATCATGGTAGGGCTGGGGACGATCTTCATCGCGGTGACGGCGCTGGCGACGTTTCTGCTGTGGCGCAAGAAACTGTACCAGGCGCGCTGGATGTTGTGGATTCTGCTGCTGAGCTTTCCATTCCCCTACATCGCCAACACGGCGGGATGGATGACGGCCGAGTTCGGCCGCCAGCCGTGGCTGGTTTACGGCTTGATGCGCACTGTGGACGGCTACTCCAAGATGGTATCGGCCGGCAACGCCTGGTTCAGCTTCCTGGGATTCCTGGGGATGTACACCGTGCTTTCCGTTCTCTTCCTTTTCCTGGTGCGGCGCGAGATCGAGCACGGTCCGGAACCGGTTGTGCCGCCGAAGTTGCGTGAACAAATGGATGCGGCGCATTTGAATCCCGTGGAGGTGCGATAGCCATGGCAACCATCTGGTTCATGATCGTAGCGGTAATGGTCGCCATTTATGTTGTGCTCGATGGCTTCGATCTGGGCGCGGGCGCAGTCCATCTGTTCATCGCCAAGGACGACGACGAGCGGCGCACGGTGATTCGCGCTATCGGCCCGGTGTGGGACGGCAACGAGGTCTGGCTGCTGGCCGCCGGCGGCACGCTGTATTTCGCCTTCCCGCAGCTCTACGCCTCGGGCTTCAGCGGCTTCTATCTGCCGCTGATGATGGTGCTGTGGCTGCTGATGCTGCGCGCCATCGGCATCGAGTTCCGCGCTCATGTGCAGGAGCAGAGTGTGGCGCGGCTTCTTCGACACCATCTTTGGAGTGTCCAGCATTCTGCTGGCGATCTTTTTCGGCGCGGCGCTGGGCAACGTGGTGCGCGGCGTGCCGCTGAATCCCGATGGCTATTTCTTCGAGCCGCTGTGGACCAACTGGCGCGTCGGCGCGCAGAACGGCATCCTCGACTGGTACACGGTGATGTGCGGCGTCGTCGCACTGGTCACGCTGGTGGTGCACGGGTCGCTATATCTGGCGACCAAGACCGAAGGCTCGTTGAACTTGCGCGCGCGCAAAGTGGCGTCGTTGTTCTGGCCGGTGCAAGTGCTGCTGACCATCTTCAGCCTGATCGCGACGGTTTACGCCGTGCCGCACATTCTGGAGAACTACACTCGCTGGCCGATCGGATTTCTGGTTCCGGCGCTGGTCATCGGCAGCCTGGTGTACATGTACTTCGCGCACTCCCGGCGGCAAGAGAAAGGCGCATTCCTGGCATCGTGCACTTACATTATCGCGATGCTGGTGGGAGCGGTCTTCGCGCTCTATCCCAACGTGCTGCCCGCAAGCACCGGCGCGCAGTACAACCTGACCATCTACAACAGCGCTGCCGGCGCGCACGGGCTGAGCGTGGGCTTCGTGTGGTGGAGTATCGCGATGGTGCTGGCCGCGGTGATATTTCATCTTCGTCTATCGCATGTTCCGCGGGAAAGTGCGGCTGGAAGAAGGCAGCGATCACGGCTACTGAGGTTGATTGAGCTGAGAGCAAGATTCTAGCTACAACAGGCCGCGCGTCCTACAGAGAGAAGCGGTGATGTTGGGTCTAAGGCCGAGCGTCGCAACGGGTGTGCTTAATATTCGGCGGGCGCTGAACCAGGCTGAACTCCTTGCCGAAGTCCTTCAGCGGCCAAGGCCGTTGAAAAAGTCAACAAGCGGATCCCTCGTCGGCCTGAAGGCCTCCTCGTGATGACAAAAACAAAAACTTGTCGGCACGACCGAGGTCGTGCCCTGACACGAGGCCGTCCATCGCCGATTTTCTTAGCGGCCTGCAAGACCCGGTTTGTCTGCTCGACTCTGCGGAGCGCCTGAAGGGTGGTCCCTTTCAAAGCAATGCTTAATCAGAGTTTCCCTATCTGCCGTAGGTCTCCCCCCATTCCTCCAACCTGGCGCTTAGCGGCGCGGTTAGCTGCTCCTGGCGAAAGCGCCAGCGCCAATTTCCCGACGAGCTTCCCGGCAAGTTCATCCTTCCCGCGCTGCCCACACCCAACACATCCTGCAACGGGAATAGCACGGTGTCAGCCACTGAGGCCAGCAGGGTGCGAATCATCACCCAGTTAATCTCCCTGCCGTCGGTATTCAGGTAACGGCGCGCATAGGCCATCTCTATTCCTACCTCAGCCGCAGTACGAACGCTGCCGGCTCCGGCCTTGCTGTTCCACCATCCCACGACGGTGTCGTTGTCGTGCGTGCCGGTATAGGCGACAAGATGATGCGAATAGTTGTGCGGCCTGAAGCTGACCGCCTGCGGGTCGTTGCCAAAGGCGAATTGCAGGATCGCCATTCCCGGAAAATCAAACTGCTGGCGCAGCGCCTTCCACCTCAGGCGTGATGACCCCGAGGTTTTCCGCGACAATGGGCAGATCGCCGAGCGCGGCCTTCAGCGCCTCAAAGAGGGCTACGCCCGGTCCTTTCACCCAGGCGCCGCTGACCGCTGTGACTTCGCCTGCGGGGATCTCGTAATAAGCCTCGAAGCCGCGGAAGTGGTCGAGGCGAATCATGTCGAGCATCTCCAGCGCCCGCCGGAAGCGCGCGATCCACCAGGCGTATCTGGTCCGCGCGTGTGCCGCCCAGCAGTAAATCGGATTGCCCCATAGTTGCCCGGTGGCGCTGAAGTAATCGGGAGGGACGCCGGCTACGACCCGCGGCCTGCCGTCTTCTTGCAACTCGAACAGTTCGCGATTGACCCACACGTCAGCGCTGTCGAGCGCCACGTAGATCGGCATGTCGCCCAGGATGCGAATGTCGTTACGGGTGCAATGCGCCTTCAGGTCGCACCACTGGCGCTCGAATTCAAACTGGATGAACTTGTGGCACGCGATCTCGTCGTGCAAGAGGTCGCGCGCACGCTCCAAGGTGGCAGGCTTGCGCAACGCCAGCCCGCGCGGCCATTCCATCCAGCTCACCAGATCATTAGCCTGCTTCAGCGCCATAAACAGCGCGTAGTCGTCGAGCCACGGGGCGTGGCGCTGACAGAACTCTGCGAAGGCAGCATGATCGTCGGGCGTGGTCTGCCGAAACGCTGCACATGCCTTGCGCAGCAGCGGCAGCTTCCACTCGATCACCGCGCCGTAGTCAACGCTGTCGGCGGGAAACGCAGGCTTGCCGGCCAGGTCATGTGCGCTGAGGTAGCCCCGTTCCACCAGACGGTCAAGGCTGATGAGCAGGGGATTTCCCGCGAACGCCGAAAAGCATTGGTAGGGAGAATCCCCGTAGCCGGTGGGACCGAGGGGCAGGACTTGCCAGAGGCGCTGACCGGAGGCACGCAGAAAATCGGCGAAGGCGTGCGCTTCGGCGCCCAGTTCGCCGATGCCGTAAGCGCCGGGAAGGGAAGTGGGATGCAGCAGGATACCGCTGGAGCGAGGGAAGTTCATGCTCGCGTGCTGTCCAGTTTAGGATAGTTCGCAAAACCTTTGCGTCTACCTCGCCCGACTACAGCTCCACTTCCTGCAACACCGGCTTCGGGGGCGGAATGGTGTGCAGCGCCTCGACCATGGCATCGGCGAACTCGCTGGTTCCGGCCGTGCCGCCTACGTCGCGGGTGACGTGCTTCCTCTCGCCGTACACTTTTTCCAGCGCCAGGCGAATATGATTGGCGGCGTTCTCTTCGCCAAGATGGCGCAGCATCAGAATTCCCGAGCGCAGCACGGCCGTCGGGTTGGCGATGTCTTTTCCCGCAATGTCGGGAGCGGAGCCGTGGACGGCTTCGAAGATGGCGCACTCGTGTCCGAAGTTCGCGCCCGGCACCAGTCCGAGGCCGCCAACAAAGGCCGCGCACAGATCGGAGATGATGTCGCCGTAAAGGTTCTCCAGCAGCAGCATGTCGTACTGATAAGGATTCATCACCAGCTGCATGCAGGTGTTGTCGACGATGTGCTCGCCGTAGGTGATCTCAGGGTAGTCCTTGGAAACGTCGCGCGAGCAGCGGATAAACAGCCCATCCGAGAGCTTCATGATGTTGGCTTTGTGGATGGCGGTGATCTTCTTGCGGCCAACGCGGCGGGCGTATTCGAAGGCGAACTTGGCGATGCGGGTGGAAGCTTTCTCGGTGATGATCTTCAGGCTTTCGACCACGCCGGGAACCACTTCGTGTTCGATGCCGGAGTACAGACCTTCGGTGTTCTCGCGAACGACGACGAGATCGACGCCGGGATAGCGGGTGGGAACTGCCGGCAGATTGCGGATCGGGCGGAAGTTGGCGAACAGCTCGAACTGCCTGCGCAGGGCGACGTTGATGCTGGAAAAGCCGCCGCCGATGGGCGTCGTAACCGGCCCTTTCAAGCCGATGTGCGTACGCTCGATGGACTCGGTCAGCTCTTTCGGGATGTACTCGTGATACTTCTCGTAGGCTTCCGCGCCGGCGGCGAAGGTTTCCCATTCGAACTTGACGCCTGTGGCTTCCAGGATGCGAACGCTGGCGTTGACGACCTCAGGGCCGATACCATCGCCGGGAATTAAGGTAACTCTGTGTGTGGATGACATTAGATTGTCTTTTTCTTACCAGTAAGATCAATCGCCGGCTTTGCCTTTCGCGGAAGCGCTCTCCTTGGTATCCAGCAACTCTTTCAGCTCCTCCATGAACTCGCGGACGTCCTTGAAATCGAGATAGACCGAGGCGAACCGCACGTAGGCGACCTTGTCGATGCGCCGCAGGCGGTTCATGATGAGCTCGCCGACCTCGCTGGTCTTGCGCTCACGCTCGGCCGAGTCGACTACGAAGGCCTCAGCGTCATTGACAATCTGCTCCAGCCTGCCCATGGATACTGGCCGCTTTTCGCACGCCCGCAGCAGGCCGTTGAGAACTTTTTGCCGCTCGAATTTCTCCCTGCGGCCGTCTTTTTTCACCACCATGTAAGGGATTTCGTCGATGCGTTCGTAGGTGGTGAAGCGCTTCTCGCACTTCAGGCACTCGCGGCGGCGGCGGATGGATTCGCCTTCCTTGCTTTCGCGCGAGTCGACTACCTTGTCGTTTTCAAAGCCGCAAAACGGGCACTTCATGGATGAGAGAACGGGCGATGTGCCCTGCTTCGATTGTAACAGGGGGAAAGCGGTTCACCACCTTCGGCTGCGCTCAGGACAGGCTGCGCACGGAGCGCACGGAGGGTTGAGCGGTAAGCCGGAGCACGACGGCTACGGAACTAATGAGCCTTTTTCTTTTTCTTGTTTGCGGCTTGCGTCGCAGCCGATTCGGGCTGGTATTCAAGAGTCCAGATTCGCAAGAGCTGGCGACATCCGTGATCGAAGCCTGGAGTGAAATCGACGAACTGAAAGGCCGGCAGCGTCCACGAGAGACGCGAGTATTTGCAAGGTCTGAGCAGCAAGGGAACGATCCTCTTGTTGTATCGAGCCGCATTCAGAGCAAACAAGAGTTCTCGCTTCACCCATTGCGAGCGGACGGCATGCGGCGTCAACACAACAAGAAACCAATTGCATTCGTCCAGGGCGCGGCCAATTTCATCGTGCCACTGCTTCGCGCCGGCAATGTGCCTTTCGCTGTACCAGTAGGGAACTTTGTGTCGCTCGAGAACCCGCGTAAGTCTGACAACAAATGAGCGGTTGCGGGAGGAGTGTGAGAGAAAAACTTTTCTAGTTCGCTCAGACGGTGGCATTAGGAAGCGCTCACGCGACCTGCCTAAGTGCGTCGGTGATGGCTTCGCTAACTTTGGCCGCGCCCTGCGCAGCATTGAAAATCTTGAGCTCTCTAAGAATCCACGGCATGGAGGGAGTTGGTCTTACCTGTACTGGAAACAGTCGTCCCTCATAGCCGGGGTTGCCCAAGGCATATTCGATTTCACGACGAACATGCTCAGACCGCATCGCGTCAGGGGAGACGAGAACGACCATGGCCCTCGATTTCTTTAAGGCTTCTCCAGTCCGGAGCCAGATGTTGTCGCCTGGTAACAGTTCGGCCTCATCTCTCCAAACAGAGAGTCCTCGCTTTGCTAGCTCTGAGGCAAGAGATTTAGCCAAAGCCTGATCGGAGTGAGCGTAACTCAAAAATACTTGCATGGTTCGCGATTTCGCTTACGCGAGGATTCTAACATCCACCGACGGCCGGCTGATTAGGCTATTCCACCAGCGCTGCGGCTTTTTCTTCGGCTTCGGCGACGGCGCGGATGGACACATGCTCGTGGCGGGCAATGGCCAGGCCCATCGGGATCACCGACATGAAGGTCACCGCCCACAGCATCATGCCGCAGCTGACGGCGAGTTCGTGCTCGACGTGGAAGCCCGAGCTCAACATGCTGATGGTAGCCAGTTGCGAGCCACCGCCGACGGCCGGCAATTGCAACATGGAACCGACCATGCTGGAGCCCATCAGAACAACTTCGTGCGGCAGCGTCAGCAGCTGCAATTCGCCAGGATAAGCATGCGTGACGGCGTAATAGGCGTAGGCGATCAGCACCCACATGAACAGCGAGACGCCAACCAACTGCAGCGCCGAGCTGAGGTCCTGGATGGTCTCCAGTCCATGGCTGAAAGAGAGCACCTTCTCGCGCAGATGGTACGCGAGTTTAGGAGCGAAGCCGACGAAGCGGTCGTGCATGAATTGGGCGACGCGGTCGCCGGAGCGGCGCACAATGACGATGCCGATGATGAGCGCCAGGATCAAGACCATCAGCAGAAAGGAAAACTCCCGCAGCTGGCGATAGAAATGAAGCGCGCGCAGATCGGGCGAGAGGAAGCTGACGGCCAGCAACACCGCGAACGCGCCCATGTCGAAGATGCGCTCCACCCCCCATACGGCGACCTGCGAAGTGAAGGTTAGCCGTTCTTTCTTGGCGATGATGTAGGGGCGAATCATCTCGCCGGCGCGGCCCAGCAGCGCCAGCGCGGCGAAGCCGACGAACTGTGGCGCCAGCAGGCGCGCCGTGGTCGTCTTGCGAACCGGCTTCAGAAAGATGCGCCAGCGCACGGCGCGCAGAACGTAGGCAAGATAGGTGAGGGCAAGGCCGTAGAAAATGTAGAGCCAGTTGACGTGCTCGGTGCGGCTCCAGAACATGGCCCAATCGAAGGTCTTCCACGCCCGCATCTGCAAGTAGATCAGCAGGCAGAGTGCGAGCAGAACGACGCCGAAGACCAGAATGCGTTTTCTATTCATGAAGAGGATTAGAAATTCGCCCACGAGGTCTATTGGTCAAGGTAAATGAGTGGGGGAACAGGGTCAACGCGGCTACTCGCTGCCGACGGTAGCGTTGGAATTGGCCTGTCGCCAAAGCCGGATTTCCGGCCTGGTTCTGATCTTGCGCGCGGCGGGCTGTTTGCCTGCGGTTGCTGTTTGCGCTCAGCCAGCTTCTTGCGGTTGTAATCCTTAATGACGCGGGCCACGTAGGCGTGGGTCTCGCGATAGGGCGGCACGCCCTTGTATTGCTGGACGCGCTGCGGGCCGGCATTGTAAGCGGCCAGGGCCTTAACCATGTCGTTGTTGTAGAGCAGCAGCAGGGCGCGCAGGTAGCGCACGCCGCCGTCAACGTTGTCCGCCGGGTCGAAGCTATTCTTCACGCCCAATTGGCTGGCGGTGCCGGGCATCAGCTGCATCAGCCCTTGTGCGCCCTTGGGCGAAACCGCGCGCGGATTGTTGGCGCTTTCGGCTTTGATCACGCTGGCGATGAAGTCGGCGTCCACCTGATGCTGATCGCTGGCGGCGCTGACGATGGACTTCAGGTCCTGCGACTTCGCGGGTTGCGAGGCTACGTCCTGCGGATCAGGCGGAGCGGGCTCGAAACTTTCGATCTCGGCGGTGGGAACGTCGACATACCCGCCCGCCGGATCAGCGCTCATGTAGAGGCGCGTTTTCTCGCCGAATATTTCATGATGCTCGTGGCGCAGGCTGAATCCGTTACGCAGGTTGGCCAGTTCGGCGGCGTGAAGTTGGACGACGAACAACAGCGCAAGGAAGAAAAAGCAGGTCCCTCGACTCGCTGCGCTCGCTCGGGATGACACATTGCAGGTCCCTCGACTACGGCGGCGAAGCGCCGCCTGCGCTCGGGATGACACATCCGGGAAGAGCAAGCTCTTGAATGACACATTCATGGAATAAGGTTTACGCATTCACGCTCGCTGCGTTCGCATCCAGCACCTGCTCGATGGCTGCGGCCACGCCGCTCTCATCGTTGTGCAAAGTGATGGTCCAGCCATTCTGCTTCAAATCGTCAGACGCATTGCCCATGATCACCGGATGTCCGGCAAAGGTCAACATCTCGACATCATTGTAATTGTCGCCGATGGCCATGACCTCGGAGCGGTCAATGCCGCGCTACTGGCCCAGCGCTCCAGCGCGTGGCCTTTGGAGCAGCCAGCGTTCAGGATGTCGACGATCGTCAGGTCGCGATGATCGTATTGCGTTCGCAGGACCGTGATTTCATTGGCGAAATCGCAATCCAGGAGACGCTGCTGGGCGCGCCGCATCAGCGTCAACCGGCCCGCAGAACATGGCCTGGATGGGATCTTCGGTCAGCGCCTTCTCGATAGGGCTGACATACTCGATGTAGGGCGCATTTTTTTCCATCCAGCGCTGGATGACGCCGTAGAGGCGCTGGTGATTTTCGCAGACGATGGCGCCTGGCCCTTCACGATCGAAGGTGATGACCATGTGATCGCGAAACTCGCGCATGTGGTGGCAAATTTTGCTGGCGGTGGCTAGCGGCATCAGATCGCGATGGAACGATTCGCCATTCGTGGAGCGGGTGACCGCGCCGTTGGAGCTGATGATCCAGAGCTCAAAGCCCAGCAACTGCACGACCGGAAGAGCGAAACGGTGGCGGCGCCCGGTGACCAGCGCGATTTCAACGCCGGCTTCGCGCGCGCGCCGCAGCGCGTCCAGATTGGCTTGCGAAATCTGGGCCTTGGAGTCGAGTAACGTGCCATCAATGTCGATGGCGATGAGGCGAATGGAGCGGGTCAATATGTTTCATTCTAACAGGCGGGGAAGCAGCTCTCAGCTATCAGCTCTCAGCTATCAGCTCTCAGCTATCAGCTCTCAGCTATCAGCTCTCAGCTATCAGCTCTCAGCTGAGAGACACCAGGCGGCGGGTCGGGCCAATGACTCCAGGAAATAGAGGCCCTTCGAATCCTCCGCGCCGCGGTTGCTCAGGATGAAAGGTTGAAGATTGAAGGCGTGCGGCTTCCATGCCCAATCTGCGAATGCGACCCAAAGCGGGAGGCGGAGCCAGCGAATTGGCTGCGGCAGCGAGAAGCCCCTTCCCACCATGCCGTCCGCCGACGTAGAGTAAACACGATGGAACTGCGAAAAGATCCCATCACACGCTCATGGGTCATCTGCGGCGACGAGCCCGAACCGGGCGGCTCGGCTGCTTCGTTCTGCCCATTTTGTCCTGAGTCGGGCTTGCCGTTACAGGTGGTGGCGACGTCGCCAACGGTAAATGGCGGTCCGTGGTCGGCGCGGGCCGTGGTGCATCCGCATCCGCTCTACGGCATCGATGGCGAGCCCGGACGCTCGGGTAATGGTCTCTACGACACCATGCGGCCGGTCGGTGCGCACGAGGTTGTGGTGGAAAATGCGCGCCACGACCGGCATTTGTGGAACGCCGACGATCGCGAGATCGAGGAGTATCTGGCCCTGTGCGGACAGCGCATCCAGGACCTGAAGGGCGATCTGCGCTTCAAGTACATCAGCGTCTTCAAGAATTACGGCAGCATGTCGGGGCAGGAGTTCGATCATCCGACCTCGGAGATTGTGGCCACGACGTTTGTTCCCCGGCGCGTGCTGTACGAACTGCGCGCGGCGCGCGAACATTATCGCGTGAAGGAGCGCTGCGTCTTTTGCGACATTCTGCATCAGGAGCAGGAGCAGAAGCTGCGCATGGTGGAAGTGCGCGGCGAATACATGGCGGGCTGTCCCTACGCGCCGCGAGTGCCGTACGAAGCGTGGATCGCGCCCCGCAATCACGAAGCTTACTTCGAGCGGACCGCTTTGAAGTCGGGTGCGATGCGCGATTTTGCGGCGCTGCTGCGGCGGACACTGTTCCGCATCCGCACCATCGCCGATGGCTTCCACATGGTGCTGCACACTTCGCCTAACACAGTGCATCGCTCGGAGACCCTGGGTTTCTGGAAGACCATTGAGGACGACTATCACTGGCACCTGGAGATCCTGCCCATTCTCGGCACCAAAGCGAAGTCTTACACCTTCAAAGAGGTGTACTACTCGCCGGTGAGTTCGGAGACGGCAGCCGCAATCCTGCGGGAGCGGCCGACGGAATGAAGAGCAACGAGCTTCGAGCTTCGAGCGGCGAGCCGTCCCGGTATTATCAGGAAATGTTCAGCGCCCCCGGTTCCGGTGACCATGACGCGGTTCAGTTGTGGGACTTGCTTTTAGCTCGTGGCTCGAAGCTCATAGCTCGTAGCTGACATGACCATCCGTCGCCTCAAAACCTACGCCGGCCAGACTGGCTACGTCTATCAGTACTACTTTGTCGGCAAGCGGGCGGCGTTGGAGGGCGATCGTTGAGGCGCCGTCGACGGAGTACATCTTCGACGTCAGTGCCGATCGCAAAACGATCTTCGCTGTTAGCATCTTTCTGCCGCCGCAGGCGCTCGCGGGGTGGGCCGAGGCGAGAGGCCGCAATCTGAGTGCGCCCGAACAATATGCTGCGGCGAAACTTCGCCTGATGCAGGCCTTCGACGAAATCCCTGACATGCTGCATGAGGGACGCCGTCTGCGCCTGGATGCCCAGTTGTTGCTCGCCCTGCTGGACTCCATCGGAGTTAACTAACTGGTTAGTTAACAAATTGTCTCACCTAACGCTGACTGGCGGTCGGCGTCTAACCTCCAGTGGACACAGTTTTAGGACGAGTACCAGCCTGGTGGCTGTACACAGCTGGCGAGTCTGGCCCATAATTAGCCAGCAACGCGGGTGGGATGGCGATGTTTGAGCAAATGCCGCAGCCGGAACGCAAGCGACAGAGCCTTTCGATGCTATTGTCGTTCGCGGGACAGCTCGCACTGCTGCTGGCGCTTCTGTACTCCGCTGCCCCCATCTTCGTAACCCCATCGGATGTCGATTTCGGCATCCCACATTCCTCAGGCTCGCGCTCCATTGTTTATCTGGCGCCGATCGGGCCGGAACAGGCCAGCCCGCCGGCGAACGAGCCCCGGCTGACCTTGAGAGCTTCACTTCCAGCGAAACCGAAGCCGCCCAAAGCTGAACCCAGGCGCGAAGAATCTGCGGCCACCGCCGACAACGCGCCCGAGGAGACCGCGCGCGGTGGATCTCCGTTTGGCCGCGTTCCGGGTTCGCCCCTGACCGGTGACGAAGTTGTTCCTGCCTTCCCGGACATTTATCCCGACCCTCCAATTTCCCGCGCCGATCTGCCCGCGGGAGTTCAGGGTGACGTGATCGTCGAGGTCACCATCGATCCTCGCGGCGACGTGGTGGAAACCAGGCTGCTCCAAGGTATTGGTTACGGCGTCGAGCAGAAGGTCCTACAGGTATTGCAGCGCTGGCACTTTCATCCCGCAATGCGCGATGGCGTCACCATCGCTTCGCAGCATATCGTGCACTTCCATTACCCCAGCTGACGCAGCCTCAGTCTGATAGCTGATTTCCCAACGTACTAACGCCGTGTGACATCAGATCACAGGGCCCAGTGATGTCCATACTCGGCCTGCATCGCCTTCCCGCTATACTTATCTCAGCATAACGGGTTAGCGTGACCGTCCAAATGGGGTTTATGCCGTTAATTTGGCTTCGAGTTGCGGTGGTTTGCTACGGCGTAGGGCTGCTGTATTCCCTGCTGCTGCTCAGCAAGCGGGGTAACCTGCTGGCGAAAGTGGTTGAGCCGGCGGTGGGACTCGGCCTCATCTTCCATTTTGTATCGCTGGTGGAATCCACGGTCCAGATCGGCCATCTGGCGCTGGCCTCCATTCATTATTCGGAATCGCTGCTGGCCTTTCTTGCCATGGTGGTCTTCTTCGTCTTTTTCGTCGGCTATCGCACCGTCTCGCCTGGAATCGTTATCTTCCCCATCGTCTTCGTCCTGACCCTGACCTCGGCTCTTGGCCAACGGCCGGTTGCTCTCACCTCACCGCTGTTGCGCAACGGCTGGATCTTTCGTGCACGTGGCGCTGATCTTCACCGGTTATGCCGGGCTGTTTCTAAGCTTCGGAGCTAGCCTGCTCTACCTGGCGCAGGAGCGCGCCTTGAAGTCGAAGAGTCAAACCGCGCTCCTGACCTGGCTGCCGCCGTTGCAGACCATCGACGACATCGGCTATCACGCCTTGCTGTTCGGCTTTCCCTTTATGACCTTCGGCATCGTGACGGGCTCCGTGCTGGCGATTGAGAAGTATGGGCCAATGTTCTTCTACGATCCCAAGATTTTACTGTCGTTCATCCTGTGGGCCGTGTACATGCTGTTGCTGTACACCCGTTGGAACTCCGGATGGCGTGGCCGTCGGGCAGCATTCCTGGCCACAGTTGCGTTCGTCATCGCTATCGGCGCATGGGCTGCCAATAACTTCAGCCGCGTGCACAGGTTTATTCCCTCATGAACTTCGTCCTCATTGGCGTGAACCATCGCACCGCTCCGGTCGAAGTGCGGGAGCGGTTCGCGATCTCCGAGGCGCGCCTGCCTGAGGCCGTCAAGGCGTTGGCCTCGTACCCGGGAATCGAAGAGGGGATGATCGTCTCCACCTGCAATCGCGTGGAGCTGTTGGCCCGCACCGTGAATGGTACTGCCGATCTGGACGGATTCATGCGTCAGTTGTATGGCTTCGATCCGCAGCCTTACCGCCAGTATCTTTACGAATATCGCGAACGCGAAGCTGTGCAGCACGTCTTCCGCGTGGCCTCCAGTCTGGACTCCATGGTGGTGGGCGAGCCTCAAATTCTGGGGCAGGTGAAAGAAGCTTATGCCACGGCGCGAGCTGTGGGAGCAGTGAACTCGCAACTGGATGCTCTGCTGAGCCGCGCCTTCGCCGTAGCCAAGCGCGTACGTAATGAGACTGCGGTTGCCACTTCGGCTGTGTCCATCGCCTCCGTCGCTGTCGATCTGGCAAAGAAGATTTTCGGCAACCTGGAAGGCAAAAGCGTTTATCTGGTGGGCGCCGGCAAGATGTGCGAGCTGGCAGCGCGTCACCTGGCGGCCCACGGAGCCAAGCAGATCTACGTGGCCAACCGCACCTATGAACGGGCGGTGGCGCTGGCTGCCAAATTCAACGGCGAGGCCATTGCTTTCGATCAGTTGTATGAGACGGTGCCTCGCGCCGACATCGTTATCAGCTCCACCGGGGCGCCTCATGCCATCTTCCGCAAGGAGCATGGCGAGCGCTTTCTGGGCCGTCGCCGCAACCGTCCCATGTTCTTCATCGATATCGCCGTGCCGCGCGATATCGATCCGGAGATGAACAAGCTGGACGGCATCTTCGTCTATGACATCGACGATCTCCAGCAGGTGGTGTCGTCGCATGTCGCCGATCGTCGCGTCGAAGCCGACCACGCCGAAGCCATCGTGCAGTTGGAGGTCGACAAATTTCAGGCACGGCTCCAGACCCTGGACGTTGTGCCCACCATTGTCTCGCTCCAGGAACATCTCGAAACTGTCCGCCAGGCTGAAATCGACCGGGTGCGCGGCCGCCTGGGCAACCTCAGTCCTGAACAGGAACTTGCCGTCGAAGCCCTCAGCCGGGGCATCATCAACAAAATCATGCACACACCCATTACCACGCTCAAAAGCGCAGCTCGAGAATCGTCCGAAGCCACCACCGTCATCGACCTGGTACGCAAGCTTTTTGGACTGCGCGATGCGAAGGCCGCTGCCGGCCGCGACGACTCGAGCCCTGTAGCCAGTGGAAAACCAGGAGCGCGAAACTGATGGCACTCCTCAGAATTGGTTCTCGCGGCTCGCAACTGGCGCTTTGGCAGGCCAACCACATTTCCTCGCTTCTGCGCCAACGCGGCCATGAGGTCGAGATTGAGGTCATCAAGACCACCGGCGATAAGATCACCGATGTCTCGCTCGCTCAAGTCGGCACCAAGGGCATGTTCACCAAAGAGATCGAAGAGGCGCTGGCGGAGGGCCGCGTTGATGTCGCCGTTCACAGTCTCAAAGATCTGCCCACCGAGTTGCCCCCGGGATTCGAGCTGGTCGCCATCACCACCCGGGTCAATCCGCGCGACGTCTTGCTTTCCGTCAAATACGACAGCGTTAACGCGCTGCCCAAGGGCGCACGCATTGGGACCAGCAGCTTGCGCCGGCAGGCACAGCTTAAAGTGGCCAGACCGGACCTGGTGATTCACGCCCTGCGCGGCAACGTTGACACGCGTGTGCGCAAGCTGGAGCAAGGCGAGTACGACGCCATCATTCTCGCTGCCGCAGGTCTTACCAGGCTAGGCAAGACGCAATTGGTGAGGGAAGTGCTGTCGGAAGAATTCATGTGCCCCGCTGCCGGCCAGGGAGCGCTGGGCATCGAGATTCGCGCCGGCGATGCGGCTATGCGCAAGCACCTGGAATTTCTGGACGATCCGGCTGCGCGCGCCGCTACCACCTGTGAGCGGGCCTTGCTGCACAAGCTCGGAGGTGGGTGCCAGGTCCCTATAGGGGCATTCGCCGAGATGCGAGAAGGCATGCTGCACCTGACTGCAATCGTTGCCCGCCCCGATGGATCGACAATCCTGCGCGAGACCCAGAGCGGCAGCCACGCGGTTGCTCTGGGCGAGGCAGTTGGCGATAACCTGCTGCAACGAGGCGCGACGAAAATTCTGGAAGACGTGTACGGCGCGAATGCTGCCGCCCCGCAACAGCCGTAAAAACAGTTGTCAGTGGCTAGTGGCCAGTGGTCAGTGGGGGAACTGGGTCGCTGCGGGCAGCCAGGAAGCAGAACTGGTGAAGCAGGTAAAGCCAAGGCTGGTAGCGGCCGTTCTGAGGACGGCTTTTCCTGGTGAACCCGCGGCGGCTTCGAGAGATTGTCTGTCTGGATGAACCCGCGGCGGCTTCGGATCACGACGCAACAGCCCGAAGGGCGGCATAACATAGCCCAGGACGTAAGTCCTGGGTAGGCGTTTATAAATGTTCAGAGTCCCGTAGGGACGGCACGTGCTCAGGCAAATGCCGACGCTTGCGACGCTGCGTTGGCAACCATGCTCCCGTCCCGCGATGCGGGACGACTCAGCTTAGCCCAGGACGGAGCGAAGCGGAGTCCTGGGTAGGCGTCGAAAGATGTTCAGAGTCCCGTAGGGACGGCAGAATTGTGCCGTCGAGGATCCGCCAATCTCATACAACATGGCTATCCGCCGCAAGCTCGCCGCCGCTCCCAAGTGCGCGCCTCTTACTGGCTGCCGCGTATTGGTTTCGCGCGCAAAAAAACAGGCTGGTGTGCTTTCCTCTGCGCTCCGTGCCCTGGGCTGTGAGGTCATCGAAATCCCTTTCATCCAGATCCGCAAACCTCGGTCCTACCAACCGCTCGATACCGCGCTACGGAAACTCGCCACCTACGACTGGCTCATTCTAACCAGCGTGAACGGCGTCGAAGCGCTGGTCGAGCGCATGGGGAAAAAGAAGCTGGATGCCACCGCGCTGGCGCATTTGAAGATCGCAGCCATCGGTCCCGCCACCAGAAAGTCCATCGAAGCGCACGGATTGACCGTAACCGTCACACCCAAGGAATACGTCGCGGAATCGGTGGTGAGGGCGCTGCGCCGTCGGGTGAAAGGCAAGCGTGTCCTGCTGGTGCGGGCCAAAGTCGCTCGCGATGTGATTCCACGCGAATTGCGCCAGGCCGGTGCGGAAGTCGATATAGTCGAGGCTTACGAAACGATAACTCCGAGGTCGTCGGACAGGCGACTGCGCACCGTTCTCGCCAGCAAGACCCGACGGCCTCACGCCATCACCTTCACCAGCTCTTCAACCGTGAAGAACTTTGTGGCTCTGCTCGGCCAGCAGTCCGCCCGCGCCGCATTAAGAAAGCTAACGCCGCCTCATGGAGTTCACAGCGCCTCGATCGGGCCCGTGACCTCGGCCACGCTGCGCGAATTCGGATTGCCGGTAGATATCGAGGCCAAGGAATACACCATTCCAGGATTGGTTGCGGCGCTGGTCAGGCACGGCGATAGCATCCGAAGATCATCGGCCAAGCTCTAGGGAAACTCTGTTAAGAAGTCTGATCCCTCGAAGGGGACGGCCTTCAGTGAGTGCGTGAGAACTAGCTTTGATTTTCGTCGGTGGAGTACTACCCGCGAAAATAGAACCCCGAAGGGGTGGAAATGCAGTTAGCCCAGGACGGAGCGCAGCGGAGTCCTGGGTTAAGTGGGAAAGGTACTTGAGTCCCCCGGGGACGGCACAGTTTTCACGCACACACTTCAGGACGCCCGTAAACGCCACAAAATCTTCGCGGCTTAAGCCGCTGAAGGACCTCGCTGTGACTTAATTCAGAGTTCCCCTAATCCGCAAAGCGCGTGGGCTCATTTCCGGCAGCTGGCGCAATACCCGCCGATCTCGAAGCGTGCCACTAGAATGTGGAAGTGGCAGTCGCGCTCGACCTGGCCCTTGACCCGGTCGAACAAATCGCTCTCGAACTCCTGCACCTTGGCACAACGCAGGCAAGTCATGTGCATGTGATCGCGCTGTGGCCGCCGTTCATAGAAGTGTCCGTCGCCCTTGACGTGCAACAAGTCAAGCTCATCTACCAGGCCGTGCCGCTTCAGCAGGCCCAGGGTGCGGTACACCGTAACGCGGTTGATGTTGGGATCGATGCGGACAGCCTTGCGAAGGATCTGCGCGGCATCCAGGTGTTGGGTCGCAGTTTCAATGATCTCAAGGATGACGCGGCGCTGGCGCGTCATGCGGATTCCCCGGCTGAGCAGCGCGGTTTGCAGGGCGCCAGGAGCTTCAGTTTCTGGGAGCGGCATCGTGGTCTACCTTGATTCGATTTAGTTGCAACGCAGTTGCATATTAAGGGTGCATCATCGGCTATGCTGATTGGCCCATCGTTAGTACCCCTGCCGATATGCAACTCAGTTGCAACTGCCTTATAAGCTAAGTATATCTCCGCTTCCAGGGACGGTCAACGAATACGGCAGTCATAGTAATACGCGTAACCGGAAAGGTACTCGCGCGCCCAGCCTTCACGTGAGCACCTGGAGAAGTCCCACCCGCCGCCCGCAAGGCGCTGCTCCCATCCGTCGTCCCTGTAAAATGTTTGCCGGAGGAACATCTTGCAAATCAGGGCCCGCGGTTCGAGCTTCTCTTACGTCCTAATTGTTTTAGCCGCAGTATTAATTCTCTGGGTCACGCCCACTTTCGCTCAGCAACCCAACTTTCGCAATGCGCCCGCATCCGCTGCGGGGGCGACGAATCCGTACGCGGGCAATGCTGCCGCAGCCGCTGCCGGCGGCAAACTATACGCCCAGGACTGCGCCCAATGTCATGGCAACCATCGGCAGGGAATGGGACCCGCTCCGGCGCTCGACACGGTTGGCATCCACAAAGTCAAATCCGGAGAGCTGTTTTGGTTTATCAGCACGGGAAAGCTGACGTCGGGAATGCCTTCCTGGTCGAACCTGCCTAAGCAGCAACGTTGGCAGCTGGTAACCTTCCTGCAATCGCCGTCAAACGAGAAGACGGCGGGGAAATAGCCGGCCTGTTCCCGTGCGTGCCAGCGCGAAATTTACCCTGGTTGCGTGCCTCATTGCGAGGAAATCCGCTATAACAGAAGGGTGAGCGCAAGCAACCCTTTTCTCTCTCCCAAGACGGTGCTGATCACGGGCGCCTCCAGCGGCATTGGACTGGAACTGGCGGATCTTTTCGCGGCTGATGGTTACCGCCTGGTACTGGTGGCGCGCAATCGCGCGGCCCTGCGCCAGCTGGGCGACCAGCTTCAGTCCCGCTACGGTGTGGAAGTGCGCATTTCGCCCAAGGACCTGGCCCATCCGGCCGCGCCCAGCGAACTCTATCAGGAACTACAGGAAGCCAGCATCGTGCTCGACGTGCTGGTCAACAATGCCGGCTTCGGTGGTAGCGGAGCCTTCCTCGATACCGACTGGAACAACGAAGCCGAGATGATACAGGTGAACATAGTCGCGCTGACCCATCTGACCAAGCTTTTTTTGCCGCAGGTTCGCGCGCGCGAGGGCAAGCTGCTTAACGTCGCTAGTGTCGCGGCATTCGCACCCGGTCCGTACATGGCGATTTACTACGCCAGCAAGGCCTTTGTTCTCCATTTCAGCGAGGCGGTGGCCGAGGAGTTGAGCGGCACCGGCACCACCGTTACCTGTCTTTGTCCGGGGCCAGTGATCACCAACTTTCAGCAGCGCGCCCATGTTGGCGAAAGCCATAACAAGAGTCCGCTACTGGTGGACGTGCGCGAAGTTGCGCGCGCGGGCTACGAAGGCATGAAGCAAGGCAAGCGGCTGGTGATTCCGGGCTGGAAGAACCGCCTGGTGAAGGAGGGTCTGCGACTGTCGCCGCGCAACCTGGTAACCAAGGTCATCAGCCGGATGCATGAGAATAAGAAGGGCAGTCACTAGCAATGAGCAATCAGCAGCTAGCGAACAGCCGCCACTCGGGACCTGTGCCAGAGATTTGCAACCGCAAATGCGGGGCGACGCCAAGAACGCGACCACAATCCCTCCAGCACGGCACGCTTTGTTTAAGTTGTGCAGTCGCTAGCTATACATTAAGGTTCAGCAGGTTGCAAGATCACTGCGAAGCATGTGGGGACGTGTTTTCATAAGCATATGAGATGGCCGCGCTGGGCAAATATCCTGTTCTGCATAAGCATCGTCTGCATCGTTTCGGGTGCCCTCGTTATCGCACACCGTTGCGGGTACGACGTTACCGAAGCTTTAGGCTTCCTCGGGGTAAATTTCGGAATGCTTTTCGGAATGGTGATTATCTCTGGGTTGGCTATTAACGGCGCGGTGTTGATCAGCGCGCTAGTGCGCGGACGACTTCATTTACCAACGCTGTCTGGAAAAGAAAAGCGTATTGCTGCGGCGTTTTCCATCTCAGTCGCAATCAATGCAGGTTGTGCTGCCTTCATCCTGTGGCACCCATTCGGGTGGCTCTACAGCACCATTGCGGGCCTTGCAGCCTACATAGTTGGCATGTTTGTGCAAATTTGGGTGGGGAGGCGGCTGTGGAAAGGAATTTCTGAAACAGACTTTATCGGGCTTCAGGACAGAGTGCTAAAGGTGAAGGAAGAGCCTAACCCTTTGTACTGGATCCCGTGAACCAGAATCCGTCATTCTCGTTCCTGTCGATAAATCGCCATCACACAGTTGATGCGACGCCAATCGAGGGGCAAACGCGGCATCTGCCGTCCCTACGGGACTTGTCTCTTCTTTTTCGGCCTACCCAGGACTCCGCTTCGCTCCGTCCTGGGCTAACTTCAACTCCACCCCTCCTCCACCCCAGTTCGCGCAACGGCGGCGCGAACCGGGGGCCCCGGCTCCGGGGTTCTACTTTCGCGTGTGATACTCCATCGGCGGAAGGCAAATTGTAGTTCTCAAACACAGACCCTCCCCCGCATTGCCCATGCTAGTTGCTAATTGCTGACTGCTTCCTACAGTCCAAACAACTCCCTCAATCTCTTCGTCTGGGCGCGGCTCACTGGAATCTCTGTCTGCTTCTTGTCTTCCATGCGGATCTGGTACGAGCTTTTGAACCAGGGCACGACTTCCTTAATGCGATTGATATTCACCAGGTACGAGCGGTGGGCGCGCCAGAACATGTTGGGATCGAGCGAGTCAAGCAATTCCTCCAGCGTGCGGCAATTCGACTGGCCTTCCATCACGGTGGCAACGACAGTAATGATGCCGTCTTCGATGGAGGCGTAGCAAATATCTTTCTGGTCGACCAGAAACAGCCGTCCCGCGGCCTTCAGCAACACCTTAGTCGCCGGCGGACGCTGCTGCTGTTCCAGCATCTTCACGATGGTGCCAATCTGGTCGCCGGATGAGCCGGCCGTCTCCAACTTGTGGCGGACTTTCTCCACCGCCTGCGAGACGCGCTTGCGATCGAACGGCTTCAGCAGGTAATCGATGGCGTTGACTTCGAACGCCTTCACTGCATATTGGTCGTAAGCGGTGGCAAAGACGATTTGCGGGAGCGGGACCTTGCGATCGAGCAGCTTCTTGATGACCCCGAAGCCGTCCAGCCCCGGCATCTGCACGTCGAGAAAGACAAGGTCAGGCGAGAACTCTTTTACCAGGCTCACCGCTTCGACACCGTTCTTGCCCTGCGCCAGGATGTCGACATCGAGTTCGCGCAACAGGTAGGCAAGCTCGTCGCGCGCAAGCTGTTCGTCGTCAACTATGACCGCCGACAGTGCCATGCCATCTCCTGTACTCGGAATTATTCAGCCATAACTATACCGGGAGCGGGCGGGAGGGCGGAAGGGGATAGCTTCAACCAGGTTGACACGTAACTGAACAGGTGCGTGGCTTCCGTCGCGCCTCTCGCCGCCATACAATGGCGACATTCAGATCGGGGCCCCTTTGATGACTGTATTCCCAATACTTTTTGTCGCCGCAATCTCATTTCTGCTCGGCGCAGTCTTTGCCTGGCTTCTGTTCCGCTCGAAGAGCGCCGCATTACAGGAGCGGCAGAACAGCTTGGAACAGGAATTAGCGGCCGCCAGGACGGCGGCGAACAGTCAGGCAGAGCAGATTCGAGCCCTCAGCGAAGCCCGCGCGGCGCTGGATGCCACGTTAGCAAGCGAGCGTCGCAACACAGAAGAAAAGCTTAAGCTGCTACAGGATACCAGCGAACAGCTAAAGATACAGTTTAAGTCTCTTGCGGCTACCGCTCTGGATGATAACAACACCAGCTTCCTTCAGCTTGCAAAGACCGTTCTCCAGAATCAGCAGACCCAGGCGGCAGGCGATCTGGCGCAGAAAGAGCTGGCGGTCCAGAAGCTGGTGGAACCGATTGCGCAGTCGCTCTCTGGAATGAATCAGCAAATCCAAGCGCTGGAGCAAGCCCGCAGTCGGGCGTACGGCACCCTCACGTCGCAGGTGGCCTCGCTGCTCGACACCCAGAAAGCCTTGCAAATCGAGACCGGCAATCTGGTGAAAGCCTTGCGCGAACCTCAGGCCCGCGGACGCTGGGGGGAACTGCAACTCCATCGCGTGCTTGAGCTGGCGGGCATGTTGGAATACTGCGACTTCAAAGAGCAGCTCTCGTTCAACGACGACGAGCGCCGCTTCCGTCCGGACGTGATCGTCGATCTCCCGGGCGGTAAGCAAGTTGTCGTCGATGCCAAGGTGCCGCTGACGGCGTACTTGGCAGCCCTGGAGGCGCCGGACGACCTTACCCGCAACGCGCGTCTCGACGACCACGCGCGTCAGGTGCGGCAGCACATCGACTCGCTGGCGAGCAAAGCTTATTGGACACACTTACCCTGCACGCCCGAGTTCGTGGTGCTGTTTCTGCCGGGTGAAGTCTTCTTTCGCGCCGCCATGGATGCGGACTTCGAGCTGATTGAATATGGCGTCAGCCAGAAAGTCATTGTCGCCTCACCCACCACGCTGATTGCGCTGCTGAAGGCCGTGGCCTACGGTTGGAACCAGAAGAACCTGGCCGAAAGCGCGCACCGGATCAGCGAAGCCGGGAAGACGCTGTACGAGCGGCTCTGCACCATGACCGGATATCTGGAAGACCTGGGCAAGAAGCTGGGCGGCGCTGTGGGATCGTACAACGAGATGGTGGCGTCGCTGGAGAAGCGAGTGCTGCCCGAGGCGCGCAAGTTCCCCGAGCTGGACCGTTCCTTGGAAGCCGATCGACTGCCGGAACTGGAACAACTGGAGAAGACTCCGCGCGAACTGCAAGCCCAGGACTGGCAGGAGCCTGTCGAGCACGCCCAACTGCCGTTCGAAGAAGAGAAGGCTGACCGGGCGAAAGCGTAGAAACACCCCACCCAAGAGTCAACTTGGGTGGGGCATGATCACAACAACAGTCTATTCCTCGCCTTGTGCTTCCTTTTCGATATTAGGAAGCGCCTCTCTGATCAAGCGCAGTGCGCCCCGGGCTGCGATCCGGCGAGCCTGAGCACCAAGTTCGCTTCCCAGTGCTCCCGATCCGGCAGTTACCAACGAGATCTGCACCAGGGAAACTACCATCAGTCCCCAGGGATCGACTGGGTGGGGCACTCCGTTGACGACAATGGAGCCGCCACCATCAACGGCTACGCCGCCAATGAGTGTGCCGTAGATTCCATAGCGCCCTGCCGACAGACCGAGAGAAAGGGAAGTGCGCTGGTATAGCGCAATTGCAATCCCGTCCGCTCCAGCAGGTACGTTGATGGTGTCGCCACTGGGCGTTCCGGCGTCAAACGACATCCATTTCGAAAAGGGCTCGGTGGTGGAGGGCACAGAGGGAGCCGCAAGCAGGGTTTCGGCATCCGCGGTGGGAACGATACCAACGACATTGGCTTCGTTGGTCAGCGAGGGATCACTGGTGACGGTGACGAATGTATCGTCAATAAAATTGCCCACCAGGGCCGAGAACGCATCGTCGATGATCGCCGTCCCGCCGTTGCCGCCGCCGCCAGTCGGGTAATACCATGCAGTAATGGTCAACGGGTTTACGCCGACCGACTGCGTGGGGAGCGTTCCAGCCGGGAAGACCTGACCGGTGATGCCATCCGTGACGCTCCAAAACATCATTTGCGCCAATTCCGGCGTGCCGTTTTGTGTGTAAGCGAGCTGGGGAATGTAGATCGGCTGGATTGAGCCGCCATCGCTGATGTCGGCCAATGTGGGAGCGTTCGGCTCCAACTGCGACGAAGTGTTGCGTGGTTGCCGGTGATGCCCGGACGTGAGATAGATGATGTAGTGAACGGCAACTTGTGGCATAACAGCCTCCTTGAACGACGCGTAGCGCGCTAGCAGCGTTTAGATATAGGCAGAGACCGCGAAGCAACTGTGGTGTACAGTAGCCGAGCCATGGTGACTGCTTCGGTCCGACTATCGCGCAACAGCGCTACCCGTGGCTTCGACCAGAAGCCACCGTCGGCAAACAAGCCGCGTTTCTGCCCGGTTGCGTGCACTAAGTTTGTCGCTTGAAGTCTCGAAAAGCTGCCCGATTATACCCGCGATGGGTTCCCAATCGTAGGCCACAAAACGGGTAACGACACGAAATGTGCTGTAATCGCTCCTATCTGGACCTTGTCCGGGACGAATCGATCAGATGGCGTCGACCGTCCGGCCGAGTTCCATATTTGTTGGATCGAGGTCGGGCCTCAGGCGCAACTTCTCGTGCAGCCTCAGCACCTCTGCGTGCAACATCGCGCTAAGTTCTTTGCGATCGCTCTCTGCCGATAGCGGCTCGCCAAATACAATTCTTGCCTGCACCGATTTCTTCCCCAGCAGGTTCCACACATGCGGCAGGAATTCCATGTCGCCCCACCAGCAGACCTCGCGGCTGGCATGGCCATCATCAAGTTCGTAACCGATTGCGCAAGGCGTGATGGGCAGCGCGTTGTCTATGGCGGGTTGCAGCATGGTGGAATGGAAACGCAGCACGCGCTGCCCATCCGTGGTTGTGCCCTCGGGGAAGAGAACTACGGGAACGCCATCCTTTAGACTCTCGCCGACGCTGACATTCGCGCGTGCGGCATCGCCTCGGTCGTGACGTTGGACGAAGACGCTTCCTGACCAGCGCGCATACGGACCGAAGATTGGCCAGTCCTCCACCTCGGCCTTGGAAACGAAGACGCAGGGCAGAGCGCTGCTATAGACAAGAATGTCGAGGTAGCTCAAATGATTGCTCACGATAAGCCCGCGAGCGGGCAGCGCTCCCTCCACTTGCAACCGAACGTCGATGGCGCGCAGTCCCCGCGCGCATACCTGGTGCAGCCACAGGGCGCATTGCGCGCGCGAAGCATTCCGCGGCAGCTTGCTATGCAGCCATAAGGCATACATCGCCGCTCCCAGAAAAGCGAGTAGCCGGGTTGTCGCACGCACTTGTCTTGCGAACAGTTGAGTCATGCCTCGAGTCGAGCGCCGTCTATCTGGAGTCTACATAAGCCGGCGACATCCATGCGGTCGGTTCTTCGCATCACAATAGAGTTACATCGCCTGCGGCACTCGCCCGGAAAAGACACGAACGAAATAAGCACAGAAAACGCTCCCCATTGCCGGCGATGGCGAACATTCCTTCCTGATCGCCTGAACAATATTCTCGCCAATATGCACCAATAGTGGTGTGATCCTCCACGGGGTGGCCGTGCTTTCCGCCACTGAATCAGCCAGTTAGCCACTATAAGCTGCGGTTATCGCGGTCATAAAAACATTGGATTTCCCCACTTTCGCCGCACGCCTTATCCTGACAGGTGGGCCAAGGGCAATCGTCCAACGCCACACGCACTCCCTAACCAATGTGGGCTGTAGCTCCGACTTTCTTACCCCGGAATATTCCTCTCGCCCGCGCAGCCAGGCTGGCGGATGCGAGCAAGATATTCCGCAGTGTCCCTAACGCAAGACATAACCATCGGCCTCCGACCGGCGAGGCTCATAAAGGAGAGTTCTGAATGGCTGACACCAAGCCTGATCCGAAGAAGGTGCTGGATTTCGTGAAGGAGCACAATGTGCAGGTCCTCGACTTGCGCTTCACCGATCTTCCCGGACTGTGGCACCACGTTTCTTATCCCATCAATCAGCTTAGCGAAGCGTCGTTCGAAGAAGGCTTCGGCATGGACGGCTCCTCCATCCGTGGTTGGGCCGCCATTCACGAGAGCGACATGCTGCTGATTCCCGACGCCAACAAGTACATGCTCGATCCCTTCACCGAAGTTCCCACCATGGTGATGGTGTGCGACGTGATCGATCCCGTAACCAAGCAGCGCTATGATCGCGATCCGCGTTACATTGCGAAGAAAGCCGAAATGTTTCTGTTGTCGACCGGCCTGGCCGACACGGCGTACTTCGGCGCCGAAGCCGAGTTTTTCATCTTCGACAACGTGCGCTTCGACCAGAACGAGCACGAAGGTTTCTACTTCATCGACGCCGAAGAAGGCCGCTGGAACTCCGGCCGCGTCGAGAACAATCTGGGCTATCGTCCCCGCTATAAAGAAGGCTATTTCCCGGTAGCGCCAACGGACCACTATCAGGACCTGCGCACCGAGATGACCATGACCATGCAGAATTGCGGCCTGGTGGTCGAGTGCCATCATCACGAGGTCGCCACCGGCGGACAGACCGAGATCGACCTGAAGTTCGATTCCCTGATCCGTTCGGCGGACGCGATGATGCTCTACAAATACATTGTGAAGAACGTTGCCAACCAGTACGGCAAGACCGTAACCTTCATGCCCAAGCCGCTCTTCCAGGACAACGGCAGTGGCATGCATACTCACCAGTCGCTCTGGAAGGATGGCAAGCCATTATTTGCCGGCGACGGGTACGCGGGCTTGTCGCAGATGGCGCTATGGTACATCGGCGGGCTCATCAAGCATGGTCCGGCGCTTTCGGCCCTCATCGCTCCCACCACGAACTCCTACAAGCGCCTGGTCCCGGGCTTTGAAGCTCCGGTGAATCTGGCGTATTCGCGCCGCAATCGTTCAGCGGCCTGTCGCATCCCAATGTACTCGGCCTCGCCTAAGGCGAAGCGCGTGGAGTTCCGGCCACCCGATCCCAGCTGCAATCCGTATCTGGCGTTTTCGGCGATGCTGATGGCAGGACTGGACGGCATCGAGAACAAGATCGATCCCGGCCAGCCGCTGGACAAGGATATTTACGATCTGGGTCCGGAGGAGCTGGCGAAGGTGCCGTCCATGCCGGGTTCGCTGGAGAGTGCTCTGGATGCGCTGGCCCGCGACAACCAGTTTCTGCTAAGAGGCGATGTGTTCACGGAAGAAATGCTGAACACCTACATCGACTACAAGCGGGAAAAAGAAGTGAACGCTCTGCGTTTGCGTCCGCATCCCTACGAGTTCCAGATGTATTACGACATCTAACGTTAACTGATGTCGTAACCGACACCCAGCTCGACGCTATTTACCTCACTCCTGCCGTAGCAAGTCTGCGGCAGGAGTTTTCTTGCCTCCGGCGGTCGCGGGCGAAGCTCACGGATTGATTTTGATTGGCCTTGCCGACGATCGGCGGTTTGCCTTAACCGGCAACATCTGAAATTCTAATCGTAAGAGCCTATGGTCTACCTAACCCGCAAGTGCGAATTCTCCGCCTCGCATTACTATCACAATCCGGATTTCACGGAAGAAGAGAACCGGCGCGTGTTTGGCAAGTGCGCCAATCTCAACGGCCACGGCCACAACTACACTCTGGAAGTCACGGTAAAGGGCGACGTTGATCCGCAAACTGGGTTTGTCGTCGATCTGAAAGAGTTAAAGGAAATCTTGAACCGCGAGGTGATCGAGGCGCTCGATCATCGCCATCTGAATAAAGAAGTGCCGGAGTTCGTCCGGCAGATCCCGACCACGGAGAACCTGGCCATCGCCATCTGGAACCGGCTTCAGCACAAGTTGCAGGCGGCCAAGCTGCACCGGGTGCGGGTGTACGAGATGCCCGACCTTTTTGTCGATTTCTATGGAGAAGCATGAAGGCCCATCTCACGCGCCGCTATATCTTCTCGGCATCACACCGTCTGCATTGCGATGAGCTTTCAGAGGAGCAGAACCGCGAGGTCTACGGCAAGTGCAACAACCCGCATGGCCACGGGCACAACTACGCGCTCGAGGTGACGGTGAGCGGCCAGGTGGACCCGAGAACGGGAATGATCTGCAATCTGGTGGAGTTGGATGAGACGGTGCGCCGCGAGCTCCTGGAGCGCTTCGATCACGTGAATCTTAATTTGTGCGTGGAGTTCAAAGCCGCGGTGCCGACGACGGAGAACCTCAGCGAGGCGATCTTCCACATTTTGAAGCAAAACTTCAAGGCCGCTCATCTTGAAAAGGTGCGGCTCGAAGAGACCATGATGAATAGCTTTGAATACTGCGGCACTTAGCATTTGGCGGTTGGCTAACCTGAATCCGGAGTCGGCGGTGATCTTTTCGGTCATAAAGTGGATTTTCATCACCGTGGTGTTGGTCGTTGCCTTGGCGTGGGATCTATGGGTTATGTGGCTCGCAAAACATTTCGAAGATCAGAGGAACAAGAATTCCCAGCCCTGAGAGAAGCAGGAGCTTCGGAGGCGAAGAAGCGTTGCTCTCTTGTTGCTGAGGCTAATTGCTAGTGGCTAGTTGCTAATTACTGCTTTTATGAAAGACACCATCGAGACTCCGACCCTTACCAGCGCCAGTTTTGAAGAGCTGGCGCGCGAGATGTTAGTCCGCTTGGGTGAAGACCCTAACCGCGAAGGGCTACTCGATACTCCTGAGCGCTACGCCAAAGCGCTGCGCGACCTGACCAAGGGCTATCGCGAAGATCCCGAACAGGTGCTGGAAGGCGCGCTGTTCAGCGTCGACTACGACGAGATGGTCATCGTGAAAGACATTGAGATGTTCAGCCTGTGCGAGCATCACCTGCTGCCATTCTTCGGTAAGGTGCACGTCGCCTACATCCCGAAAGGACGGGTGATTGGGCTGAGCAAAGTGGCTCGCCTGGTCGAGGTGTTCGCGCGCCGCTTACAGGTGCAGGAGCGGCTCACGGTGCAGATCGCCGAAACCATCCAGAACGTCATCCAGCCGCTCGGGGTTGGTGTGGTCATCGAGGCGCGGCATCTCTGCATGATGATGCGCGGCGTCGAGAAGCAGCACTCCGCAACCGTCACCTCGTCGATGTTGGGGGCCTTCCGGGCGCAGCAGACACGCCAGGAATTTCTTTCGCTCATCCAGACCAGGAACACCCACGAGGGGTAAGCGATGGCTGCGAAGAAGGCGCGGTCCCAAGTCAAATCCAAGCCAAAGGCCGCGTTGGCAAAGTCGCGGCCGCATGGGCTTCGCCTCGACGGCAAAGTCGCAGTCGTGACCGGCGGCAGCAGCGGCATCGGCTTCGCGATCGCGCAGGCGCTGGCGGCTGAGAACTGTAATGTCGTCATCACCGGCCGCAACGAGAAGAAATTGGGTGCAGCCGCACTTAGGATTTCCTCAGCAACCCAGCAGAACTCCGCGCTGATTGTGCCCAAAGTTTGCGATGTGCGCGATCCCGGGGCGGTTGAGGAATTGTTTCTGACCGTGGCGGCAATGTTCGGGCGGCTCGATATCCTGGTCAACAACGCCGGCATCAGTCAGCCCCCCACACCCCTTGAGCAGACTTCGCTGGAGATGTGGCGCGAACAAATCGACATCAACCTGACCGGCTTGTTTCTATGCACCAGCGCTGCCGTGCCCCTAATGAAACGCGGCGCAATCATCATCAACAACCTGTCGGCCGCCGCAAAACAAATCTTCCCCAACTACTATGCTTACACGGCGGCGAAAACCGGGGCCTTGGGTTTCACACTGTCGCTGCGGGCGGAGATGATGCCGCGTGGCATCCGCGTTATGGCGCTGTTGCCGGGTGCGACCAAGACCGATATCTGGCAGCAGATCATGCCCAACGCGCCGTTCCATCACATGATGGACGCGGAGAGCGTTGCGCTGGCGGTGCTCAGCGCGGTGTTGCTGCCGCCCAACGTGAATCCCTCGGAGATCAGTTTGGAGCCGGTGGGCGGCGCGGTTTAGCTCTCACTGATATTCACCACGGAAGCACGGAGGTCACGGAGTTTTTCTGGTGGTATTTGATGTGCGCACGTTTTCTGCTTGATCGTCAGCCTTTGGGACTGCGGGTTCACCAGGCGTTTGCGTTAGCCAATGACAGTGGCGGCAACCTGAAGGAGAGCGAGGAACTGACAAGAATAAGATTCCTCCGTGCTCTCCGTGTTTCCGTGGTGAGAAAAGCTACATCCCGTAGTGATAGCGGCGAGTGCGGGCAGGGAAGAGCTTGATGAGAACAATTCCCGCGACAAAGCCGCCAACATGGGCCCAAAAAGCGATACCGCTGGAGTTGCTTCCGTGGGCGGAAATCGAAGTCGCGGCGCCGCTGAGGAATTGCGCGACAAACCAGTAGCCGAGCACGATCCACGCCGGCAGCCACATGAAGAAGATGAAGAAGAACGGCACCAGGGTCAGCACCCGGGCGCGCGGAAAGAGCACGAAATATGCCCCCATCACGCCGGCAATGGCTCCGCTGGCGCCGACGCTGGGAACGGTTGAGCCGATATTGAACAGGCTATGCAACAGTCCTGCCGCCAGCTCCACAGACCAGATAGACCACCAGATATAGCGAATGTCCGAGGTAGTCTTCCACGTTGTCGCCGAAGATCCACAACGCCCACATGTTGAAAATGAGATGCAGCCATCCGCCGTGCAGAAACATGGAAGTGAAGAATGGCAGTATGGCTGCGGTGGTGGGAACATAACGCATGCCGAGACCGGAGATGAGGTCCCAGGGCACGTAGCCGTGATTGAACAGCACAACCGTCAGACGAGCAGGCACCAAGCCGAAGAGAGTCAGGAACTCCGGCCGCGGCTCGGGCGGCAGATAACGCCAATCCAGGGACAGGAAGAAAACAAATATATTCAGCACAATCAGCAGGTAATTGATGAAGGGCGTGCCGATGCGAGGTGCGTCGTCTTTCAGCGGGATCATATCTGCGTTGCGCCTGGTGCGGCAGGGAAGCGGCTGCCCTTGGTTGTGCTGGCCAAACCTGTTGCCGGCGATTTGACCAACTAGCCTTTCAACCTCCACGATAGCAGAAGGATGCCGCTTAACGCCGTGATGGTAGTGGATAAACCCGCAGGATGGACCTCCCACGATGTGGTAGCCAGGAGCCGTCGCATCCTGTGCGAACGTTCCATTGGCCATTTGGGGACCCTCGATCCGATGGCGACCGGGGTCCTTCCGCTGGTTCTGGGGCGCATGACACGGCTCTGCCAGTTCTACAGCGGATCAGAAAAGACTTACGAAGGCCAAATCCGGCTAGGGGTGGCAACCGACACCTACGATGCCGATGGCGACCCAGTCGGCGAGCCGCAAACAGTTAATGTAACGCTTGAAGAAATTGTTGCCGCCAGTTCGGCGCTTCTTGGCCTGATTCAGCAGACGCCACCGCCGTTCTCGGCTAAGAAGATTCAGGGAGTTCCGGCCTACAAGCTGGCCCGCCGCAAACAGCCCGTTGAGTTGAAGGCAGTCGAGGTCGAGGTAAGGCAGTTCACCATCTCTGGACTGAATGGGGATTTGGCCGACTTCCATTGCCGGGTCTCGTCAGGGACTTATGTCCGCGGGCTGGCGCATGAACTCGGGCAGAAGCTCGGTATTGGCGCCCATCTGGCGAGCCTTCGGCGAACGGCCGTGGGCGAGTTCACAATCGAGCAGAGCCATACGCTGGAGCAGATTGCCGAGGCTGCCGCGCAAGGCAGGGTTGACGAGGTCTGCATTCATCCGCGCCGAGTTCTGCCGGAGATTCCTTGCGTCACCGCGACCGACGAGGACCTCGCCAAAATTCGTCATGGGAGGGCAGTCAACCTTCCGGAGATGTCGCGGTCGAAGTGGGTGAAAGTGTTCGCCGGACAGTCGGAACTGGTGTGCCTCGCCAGCCGGGTAGCAGGGACGCTGTTCCATCCGAAGGTGGTGCTGATGTGAAAGTTGTCTAATTAGGGGTTGCAAAGTACATTGCAATCTATATTGCAAGTATTGTAACCTAGCTTTTCGGATGGGAGATTAAAGATGCGGACGATTGAGATCGATGACGATGTGATGACTGCGTTAAGGGCGGAGGCCGAGCCGTTTGCAGATACGCCAAACTCCGTGCTCCGCAAGATTTTGGGTCTTCATAAGGCTTCGCCCACGACGGTGGGAGCAGAGAAGGCAAGATCTAACGCCGACGCTGAGGGACCAAGTGAGGGGAACTCTGCAAGGGCGCGCGCCGGTACGATCCTCCCAGAGGAAGAGTACATGTTGCCCTTGTTAGAGGTGCTCCATCAGCATGGCGGGCGGGCACCAGCGCGAGAGGTGGTTGAGGAGGTCGGCCAACGGCTGGCAGATCGCCTGACGACACTAGACAAGGAAGTCGTGCAGAGCGGAGGAGTGCGCTGGAGGAACAGAGTGCAGTTTGCCCGGTTACGTCTAATCGACCGGGGATTCCTCAAGAAAAACTCGCCGAGAGGGCTTTGGGAGATCACGGGAGAGGGAGAAAACTACATCCGCAAGGCCAGTTCCAAGCTTGTCCAGCGCCACGCAAATCCTCGCGCCCGAATAAAATACGTGGACGGCCTACCGGTTTTTGACCTGCCAAAGCCCAGGAGACTGCTTACCACCGAGCGCGTGAAAGAGCTTGAGGCTGAGGAGCCGTGAGCGCGTCGCTGCTGGATGTGAACGTATTGATCGCACTGGCCTATGAATGGCACGTCAACCATAGTTTGGTGCAGGGTTGGTTTCGAGAGTCGGCGGAAGCGTGGGCCACTTGCCCTCTGACTGAATCAGGGTTTGTCAGGATCGCATGTAATCCCGGTGCGATTCGGCAGTCGGTGAAGGCCGGTGAAGCGCTGCGGATGCTTTCCACGATTACTGTTCGCCCTGGCTACCGCTTTTGGCCCGGAGATATCACTTTTGCTGAGGCAGTACAGCCATTCCGTGAGCGGCTGTTCGGCCATCGCCAGGTGACCGACGCCTATCTGCTCGGTCTCGCGATCAGAAACAAGGGTCGCCTGGTTACGTTGGATAGTGGCATCGAGGCGCTGGCCGGCAGGGAGTTCGCACGATACGTGACGCTGTTGCGCTGAAGTTCATCCTTCCGAATGGCGCAAAGCCTGTTTCACTCAGATGCAATGCTGCTATAAAGGGCGTAATGCTACACGTGCAGGTCTCGAAGACAGCAGGTCTGGTCAAGTGGGTTGTAATCCTGATTGTCTTTGCCATGTCAGTGGTTTCGGCAGGCATGGCACAGGTCCCGGATTGCACCCCAGGCAAGCTTTCGGACTACGAAATGCTTGGCGCGCAGGGTTGCACAGTGGGGCAAAGCAGGTTTTCGAACTTCCGCTATCACCAGGCCACGAGCGGCTTGCCAAGCAGTGCCATCTCCATCACGCCCGGAACATCGCCGGACAACGACGATCCTGGCATGCTGTTTGAAGCCAAGTGGGTCGCGCCTTCAACGCAATCGTCTGTCTCCTACACCGTCGACGTCCAGCCCAAGGGAAAGCCGATTAACGGAGCCACCCTCCAAATGCAGTTCGGCGACATTACTGGCACGGGCGAGGCAAAAGTCGTCACCGAAATCTGTCCGCAGGCGGCAAGCACGGACAACTGCGGTGCGCCCGAGCTCAAGCTTCAGGTAGTGCTGAGCACCGGTGCCGCGAAAAAGGTCAGCGACACGGGGCAGCTCAACGGTTCGACGCGCCAGCTTCGTGTGGTTCACCTTGTGAGCGTCGCGGCCGGAAAGGGTGGAAGCGCGAGCTTCAATGGCTTTATGGCGGTATTTCATGGCAAGACGGGGCAGGCGGCTCCAGGCACGGGGCGACCATAGCCAACCTTAATATTAGCAATGTCCGATAACGGATATTATGTTAAACACACTGAAACCGCTGTAAATCCGGGCCGCCGCAACAGCTAAATCCGCGTGCTCACCCTATTTCGCCCCGGCCGCACCACTACTCTCGATACCTGCGACTCGCCCCTGGCTCGCTGGATACCGGTTCCTCAGGCGCGCCGACGGCAGCGCCATATTCTCGTCCCTTCCAACGCACCAAGCCTCGCTTATGTGAGCGGGTGGAGTTCAGCAAGAGGATCGCGAACAGCGGCAGTCCGAAAATAGCGAGGCTATTGGACAGCCAGTCGAAGTGCGCCCGCCGCACGCGATTCAGGAAGAAAGCCAGGAACGCCGACCGCCAGCGCTGCTGCTATTACACCTTCCTTGATTTCGCCGCTGGCCGCACTCCACATCGCAGCGACAGTGCAAGTTACGATCACCGCAAATTCCAGCAGGCCCCTGAGCGCCAGCCGTCGCGGATGCGGAAATAGCAGCGCCAGGTTTTTCGTCCAGCCCTCCCACATCTGCGCGAAGCTGCGATACATGCGAGTGCTGACCACGTCGGCGGTGCGAAAGCGCAGCTTGTAGCCGGCCTGCTTCACTCGCCTGGCCAGCTCCACATCCTCCAGGATGGCGCTTGCGACCGCAGCGTGTCCGCCGACAGCATCGTATACTTCGCGCCGGATAAGCAGATACTGTCCGTTGGCCGCGGCCACCGGCGACTTGGGATCGCAGACGTCTTGGGGCGGATAGGTTGCTGCCAGCTCGGCAAAGACCACCGGCATCAGAGCGCGCTGGGCAAAGCCCCGGAGCTCTTGCTTGGGCGAATACGACAGCAGCCCGGCATCAAACTGGCGTGCCTCCAGCAAGCCGGTTGCGACTGAGTTCTGAGTATGTTTCGTATCGGCGTCGGTGAATAGCAGCCAGTTCCCTTTCGCGATTCGCGCGCCACTCCACGCGGCATTGCACTTGCCGCTCCAGTCTGGCGGCAATGGATCAGCCAAGATCACGCGCACCGGAAACTTAGCCGCAATCGCCGCAGTCCCATCGGTGGAGTGGTCATCCACCACGATGATTTCACAGCTCACGCCCTGCTGCGCCACGAGCGTCCGCAGGCAGTCGGCGAGGCAGTCCTCCTCGTTCCGTGCGGGGACAATGACCGAAACCTCGGTTACTGCGCCAGCGTTATCCATTGAAAAATGTCGGCGCTTCTACCCGGAAAGGGTGACTCTCACCCGCTCGCATCAGCAATGCGATGGATTATTATAAAAGGGTGAGGCCTCTTGTCTTATTGGTTTTCGGTTTGCTGCTGTTGGCGGGCTGCAACAGTGCGCATCCGCCGCGCATTGGCAATGCCGCTCCCGCTTTCACCCTCACCGACTCGCAGCGCACAGTCTCCCTCAGCCAGTTCCACGGCAAGCCCGTCGTGCTCAACTTCTGGGCTACCTGGTGTCCGCCCTGCGTGGAAGAGATGCCGTCGCTGGTCCAACTGCAAAAGCAGCTTGGCGACAAGGTGACCGTTCTCGCCGTCAGCGAAGACGCGGATGACGGCGCCTACAAGCAGTTTGTCCGCGACCACAATGTCGACTTACTGACCGTCCGCGACATCCACCAGAACACCAACGAGGTCTACGGCACGTTTAAGTTTCCCGAGACTTACGTCATCGACCGTGATGGCAAGATCGTGCGTAAGTTCATCGGCGCCACCGACTGGACTTCGCCCGACCTGGTGGCATACTTCAACAAACTGTAAGGGGAATCGACGAGTCCTCTTCCTTAGATACAAACCTTGCGCCGGTGTGCACATTCCGCGCCGATATTTTCATTACTCCTCACAGAGTTGCTACGATCTGCCTCGCCGCGAATGGACGGGCATTTTTCACGTCCCTATAATGAAGAGATAGCCTGACTAAGTCACAACGCAGCAAGCAACAGGGGGAGAATCCCGGAGTGCCGCTCGACCTTAAAGCAACGCTGAATCTGCCCAAGACCGACTTCGCCATGAAGGCGAGCCTACCGAAGAACGAGCCCAAAATGCTGGCGCGGTGGGACGAGATGCGGCTTTACCACCGCATCCGCGAGACCCATAAGGGGCAGCCGATCTACGTTTTGCACGACGGACCGCCCTACGCCAATGGGCCGATTCATCTGGGCACGGCGATGAACAAGACGTTGAAGGATTTCGTCGTCAAGTCGCGCAGCATGAGTGGCTTCGACGCGCCCTACGTGCCCGGTTGGGACTGCCACGGCCTGCCCATCGAGATCAAAGTGGATGACCAGTTGGGCCGCAAGAAGCTCGACATGGACCCGCTCGCGGTGCGCGAGGAGTGCCGAAAGTATGCGACGAAGTACCTCGATCTTCAGCGGGAACAATTCAAGCGCCTAGGCGTGCTCGGCCGTTGGGAACGCCCCTACTTCACCATGGATCCGCAGTACGAAAGCGTTGTCCTGGAGACGTTTTACAGCTGCTATGAGCAAGGCCTGGTCTACAAGGGACTGAAGTCGGTTTACTGGTGCATCCACGACAAGACTGCGCTGGCTGAGGCCGAAGTGGAATATGAGATGCACACCAGTCCCAGCATCTGGGTGCGGTATGCCCTAACCACGGGCCTGGTGAAGGGCGTCGCCGCACTCGAGGGAAGGCTTACTCTCGCGGCGACGCCAGCCTATGATCCTGCGAAGATTCATCCCGCGCTCGCTGGCAAGGAAAAGGTCGCCACCATCATCTGGACGACGACGCCCTGGACGCTGCCTGCCTCCATGGCGGTGACGTTCGCTCCCGACGCTGAGTATGTCGCACTCGACACCGGCGAATGGGTCTACATTGTCGCCAAGGCGCTGGCGCAACAGACCATCGAGAAATGCAATCTCGGCGAGGCGAAAGAAATTGCCTCGTTTCCCGGCGCCAAGCTGGAATACGCGACCTTCGCCCATCCGTTTCTGGATCGCAGCGTCCTCGGTGTGCTGGGTGATTACGTCACCATGGACACCGGCACGGGCGCGGTCCACACGGCTCCAGCCCACGGCGCTGACGACTTCAACACTGGGGTCAAGTACGGCATCGACTTGCGTTGCGATGTGGACGACGCCGGCATCATTCGCCACGGTCTGCCCGAATACAAGGTCAGCAGGTCTTCAAGGCGAATCCGCTGATAGTCGATCTGCTGAAGGTGCGCGGCGTGTTGCTCGGCTACGAGAAGATCGAGCACTCTTACCCACATTGCTGGCGCTGCCATAATCCCATCATCTTCCGCGCCACTGAGCAGTGGTTCATCTCGATGGAAGGCAAACTGCCGTCCGCGTCTGACGAACCCAGCCAGAACGATAGCGCCCACACCCTGCGAAGCCGCGCTCTCGAAGAAGTCAAGAAGGTGAAGTGGGACCCGGCATGGGGCGAGGAACGCATCTCCAACATGGTGGCCAGCCGTCCCGACTGGTGTATCTCGCGCCAGCGCATCTGGGGCGTACCCATCGCCGTCTTCCAGTGCGGACAGTGCAACGAATTCTTGAATGATCACGCCGTAAATCATTCAGTGGTAGAGCTTTTTGCTCGTGAAGGCGCCGACGCCTGGTATCGCCATTCAGCCGAGAAAATCCTGCCCGCCGGGGTCAAATGCGCCAAGTGCGGCGGCACAAAGTTCCGCAAGGAAATGGACATCGTCGATGTCTGGTTCGAATCCGGATCAAGCCAGGCTGCCGTGCTGGGCCGTGAGCCGGGACTTCCCTGGCCTGCCGACATGTACCTGGAGGGCGGCGACCAGCATCGCGGCTGGTTCCAGTCTTCCCTGCTCTGCGCCGTCGCGGCCAAAGGTGCAGCACCGTATCGCAGCGCGGTCACCGCGGGATGGACGCTCGATCCCCAGGGCCGCGCCATGTCGAAGTCGTTGGGCAACACCGTTGACCCGGTCGAGATCGCCGACAAGCTGGGCGCGGAGATTGTTCGCCTTTGGGTCGCTTCCGTCGACTTCCGCGAGGACGTGATGGGCTCCGACGAGCTGATGCAGCGCATCGCCGAGAGCTATCGCAAGATCCGCAACACGTTTCGCTACATCCTGGGCAATCTTGCCGACTTCGATCCCCAGCGCGACGTCGTAACTTTTGCCGAGATGCATCCGCTGGATCAGTACTTTCTGCTGCGCGCCGCCGAACTCACGAAGGATGTTCGCGAGCACTACGACAGCTTCACCTTTCATCGGCTCTACCAGCGGCTGAAGGACTTTTGCATCGTCGACCTCAGCGCGATTTATTTCGACGTACTGAAGGACCGGCTCTATACTTCGGCTCCAAAGTCGCTGGCGCGGCGCTCGGCGCAAACTGCGCTGTGGCGAATGGGCGAGGCTCTGGTTCGGCTGCTCGCTCCCGTAATGAGCTTCACCGCCGATGAGGTGTGGAGTTTCCTGCCCGCGACGCCGAACCGCCCGGAGAGCGTTCACCTCGAGCTCTTCCCTGCCCCGCAGGATTTGACCGGCGAGCTGCCGGCGGCCTTCGACGCGTCTGTGCTAAAGCGTAGCTGGGACGCCCTCTTGGGCATGCGTAGTGAGGTTCTGAAGGCCCTGGAGACAGCACGCAACGAGAAACGCATCGGCGGCAGCCTGGAGGCGCAGGTCAAGCTTACCGTCCCTGAGGGCGCCGAAACCTATCCAGGCTACGCCGCAAACTTTTTCTACCCTTTGCTCGAGCAGTATCGCGATCAATTGCGATATCTGTTCATCGTCTCCGACGTCATACTGGAGAAATCTCCGGCGAGCAATGGCGAAGGTCTGAAGATCGAGATCGCCAAAGCCCCGGGACTAGAAGTGCGAACGCTGCTGGAACTATTCAATCCACGTGGGCGAAGACAAGGCATATCCGACGGTATGCGAGCGGTGCAGCGCCGTGTTGGCGGAAATCGAAGCCACGGCAAAAGCGTGATGAAGCCGGGAGCGCCAACGCCTAAAAGTCCGCGCGAGAAACATGTCTTCTAGATTCGGCGTGGAGCACGACGGCAACAATCGAGGTACCCGAGTTTCACTTTGATTGCTTTGCATCGGATTGTGCGGCGCCTGTGGCCGAGCGCCGTAGGCGCGAAATATCATAGCCCAGCGCTTCAGCGCTGGGTGACCTGCGATCAACAACCGAGCCCTTCGGGGGCGGCACAAGATTCCCGCGCCAGAACGCTGAACGCCATCTGCTTCCTTCAGCGCCCGCCAGCGTCTAACATAGAGGTATTCCACATCAGGGCATGACACAGGACACTCCAAAGCACGCCTTGCGAAAGTATTTTGTTCTTCATCGCGGTCATGGTTTTGTTGCTGGATCGCATTGCCAAATGGGCGGTCGCCAGCAACATTGCCTTGCATGACAGCGTCGTCGTCATCCCTGGCTTCCTGCGCCTGACCCATGTGCGAGAATACCGGCGCCGCATTTGGCTTGTTTGCCGAATCCTCCGTTCAGTGGAAGGCCGGCGCCTTAGTGAGCTTTTCGATCCTGGCGCTGGTCGTCGTCTCCGCCTTGCTCTGGAAGAACAGCCACTCGCTAAGTACAACCACCATTGGCTTGTCGCTGATTCTCGGCGGCGCGATGGGCAATCTCTGGGACCGAATGGTCAGCGGCCATGTGGTGGACTTCCTGGACTTCTACGTCGGCAGCTACCACTGGCCGGCGTTCAATGTCGCCGACAGCGCCATCGTCGTCGGGGCGATCCTGCTGGTCGCGGAGATCGTCTTCACCAAATCCGCCAGCGAGACCGTCAAGAGCAGCTCGTAACCTGGCTTCCAATCTCGGCCCGATGCGCCCATGTCAGAACATCTTTCGGTCTTTGAAGGGGCACGGCTTCAGCCGTGTCGTTAGCGGGCGAAAAGGGATTGGCCTTTAGGCCCTGAGGGCTTGTTCCCTCAGCGGCTAAAGCCGGATTTTCTGGTTAGTTTACCGGCACGCCTGAAGGCGTGCCCCTTCAAAACGGGTATACCATTGTGGAATCGCTTTAGTTAGGCACCAATCTCCTGCTTACTTCCGATACACTACCCCGCCCTTCATCACGAAACTCACATGCTTCAGCACGGAGATGTCTTTCGTCGGATCGCCTGGCACGGCGATCACGTCCGCGAAGTAGCCCGGCTTGAGTGCTCCGATCTCACCTTCCCAGCCAAGCAATTTTGCGCCGTTGATCAGGTCCGCCTGCAAAGTTGCGACCGGGCTCATGCCGTATTGCACCATAAGTTCGAATTCGCGCGCCTGCGTGCCATGGGGAAACGGACCAACATCTGAGCCAACCGCCATCGGCACGCCCGCCGCTAACTGCTTCTTGAACTCGGCGGCGTGCATCTCTTGCGTTTTGCGCTCGCGCTCGCCTGCCGCCGGATTGGTCGCGTGCTCCGCGAAATATTCCACGATGGTGAATGTCGGAACCGCCGGGATTCCTTTCTCGCGCATGATGCGCATGGTTTCGTCGCTGAGTTGAAAGGCGTGATCCACCGATTCCACTCCAGCCTGCGCCGCAAAGAGCGCGCCCGGATCGCCCGTTGCGTGGACCGCGACCCGTCTTCCCGTACGCGCCGCTTCGGCCACGGCGGCGGCCAGTTCCGCCTCAGTGTACTGATATGGTGTCGATAGCCGGCCATTCACCAGCGTGTCTCTTCCCGTCTCATACATCTTGGTGAAGTCTGCGCCTTGCTTGATCTGCTCCCGCATTACCTCGACAATTTGCTCGCTGCTGTTGGCGTAATCAGCGTTGGAAAGTACATGCTGCGCCGGATTGAATTTGTTGGCGTCTTCATGACCGCCAAGGATGTCGATGGCATTGCCGCTGATACGCAGTCTTGGACCTGGTATCAGGCCGGCATTGATGGCATCGCGCACGGCGGTGTCGGCGGAACCGGCGCCCTCCGTCCCCATATCGCGCTCGGCGGTGAAACCGGCCATCAGGTCGGCCTTCGCCGCCAGCGTCGCCAGGATGGTGCGCTCCGGCACCGACTCCTCTACCGTCTGCAAGTCTTCCGATCCGGGATGCAGAAACAAGTGGACATGGGCATCAATAAGCCCTGGCATGAGGGTTGCGTCGCCCAGGTCGATGATCTCTGCTCCAGCCGGATGGCTGACCTTCGGCCCAACTTCGGCGATGCGCTCGCCCTGGACGAGCACTTCGCCCGGACTGACGATCTTTCCACTTTCGACATCGAGCATTCGTGCTGCGTGCAGCACAATTGCGTGCGGCTGGGTTTGGGCCAGGACGGGGAGCGTCAGTAAGAAGCAGAGGATTACAGCTAAAGCAATCTTGAGGAGTGACATAACGCAGAAAATGCTAGCAGAAGAAGGCTGACCACGGTTGCAAGGACTATCCGCGGCCGGTAGCGACGCATGGCGAGTCGCCAAAGAATTCCTAGCTTTCCAGCTGCTCCTGGCTTCTGCGGAGGCGTTCCTTCTCCACCGCCAGTCGCTCCTGGGCCTTCTTCAACTTTGCTTTCAGCTTATCGCGCTCTTCGGCCGCTTTCTCAACTCTCTGTTGCGCGGACTTGATGTCGGACATCGCCCGTTTGTGGGTTTTCAGCATGTCTAAGCCTTATCACCGCGGGCCCGCATTCGACAAGGCCTTTAGACCGCGGGACCTTCAACGGTTGTCACTTGTGCGACGGGTGCATTGCGCGAGGCCGCAGTTGCCCGTGGCGGCGGGGGTGGGAAGCTTTCAGTAAGTTGCAGAGTTGCAGAGGCGATCTGCTCCGCGCCCGGAGCTCCGATCTCGAGGGTCGCGTTGGTATTGGAAGCGCAATCATGACAGAACAGGTTTTGATTCAGCATGATCGACTGCAACAGTCTGCCCAGGCGGTGGGAGTGATAGCCGTTGGAGAATCGCGGTCCGTCCGACCAGCCGAGATTCGTTGAATAGTCGCACACCAGACTCCAGTATTCACGAGCGCTGGTCCAAAGTTTCAGCGACTCCACCGCGCCGTCCATGCCAATGTGATACTCCACTTTGACCGTAGCCGTGGTCGATCCGGGTGCGAGCGCATCCCAGTTAAGCACCACCGCGCTGGTAAGAACGTTGTTGAGTGGAACCGGGTTACCGACCTTAACTGGCGCCTCGTCTTTCAAGCTTTCTCCATTCGTTTTCCGCCGGGGGTGGTTATCGCGTCTACTTCCGAAGACTGCAAGGGCTAATGATTGCTCTCTTACTCTGCGAGTTGCGCCAGCGCCTGGAGACCAGCTAATTCCCCATCGACGAGCGCTACTTCTAGTCCAATATCCGCAGGGGACGGTCGCTCCGAACTCTTCGCTGGCGCTCGGTTTATCTTGCGTGCGGCTGCGATGCGCCAGCCCGCTTCCACAAAACCGTTTCTCTGCGGTAGCAGGTCGCAACTCTTGCGGATTGTGCTGCGCATCGAATCTCCCCACTGCAAACCGTGTTCTTCGGGAACATAAGAGTTCGCCTGAGGTTCCAGATCCACATATCTTGGTCCGCCCACCAGAAACGCCACCATCTGTTTCGGACTTTCCTTCTTGATCTCATCGCGCCATGAGAGGCAGCCGTGGTGGTCCGCGCGAATGTCCATCAGCACCATGTCGTAGCGGTCGCGGTGCCAAATGGAACTGGCCTCCAGCAGATCGCATGCGCCGATGACTTCCACCCCATGCAGCGCAAGTATTTTCCTGCGCAAGGCTCGCCTCTCGGAGTTGGTGTCCACGAGGAGAATAGTTGCCCTGCTAAATGTTTTCGCTGTCGGCGGCGGATGGCCCACGTTCATCTCGGGTGACCTCGCAGGAAAAGCAGCTTAGGGAACGAGCTGCCGTTCTCAAGAGAAACTCTCAGTGCCAGCAAAGGAGAGCGCGGGTAAGTAGAGCTGAAGGTTTTTCTCTTGCCGCTTGGCAAGGAGGGTAAACGGAGCCGTCTCGACAATGGCGAGATGACTCCATTATACGCGTTAGCAAAGTGGCGGGTTAGGAAAACACTTCGCCCTTCATGCGCGAGAGGGTGCGCGTCTGCAAGGTATTCTGAATCGCGGGGCCGGAAACTCGTCCGCTGGCGTTGAACTGCTTGCGCACGATTTTCAGCTTGAGCGCCCGTTCAATCGAACGCAGTTCGCCAATCTCCGCGCCCGATACCAGGGTTGAAGCGCGGCCTGCCGAGCCCATGCGTCCGGTACGTCCGACGCGGTGAATGAAGTCTTCAGGAATTTGCGGCAAGTCGTAGTTAATGACGTGCGCAACATTGTTGACGTGAATCCCGCGCGAGGCCACGTCGGTGGCGACCAGCACCTGGAACTTGCCTTCTTCGAATCCGCTGAGGGCTCCGGTGCGCTGTGATTGGCTGCGATCGCCGTGGATCATCGCGGCAGTGAAACCGTCACGTACCAGGTTCTTGGCCAGGCGCTCGGTCCCGTGCTTGGTGCGCGCGAAGATCAACGTCTGTCCTTTCTCGGCATACAGCAGCTGACGCAGAAGCTCAGACTTCTCTACTTGCGGCACTTCGAAGGCCTGTAGCTCGACCGTGTCGGCCGGCTTGGAAATGGAACCCAGGGCCACCCGCAGCGGCTGGTTCATGTAATCGTTCACCAGGTGGGCCACGGAAGCTTCCAAGGTAGCCGAGAAGCACAGGGTCTGGCGCTGGCGCGGCAAGGCCGCGGCAATGCGCCGGATGGCCGGTAGAAATCCCATGTCGAGCATGCGGTCGGATTCATCCAGGACCAGTATCTTCACGTGCTGAAGGTTCACCAGCTTGCGGCGAAGATAATCCTCCAGGCGGCCAGGGGTGGCGACAACGACGTCGGCGCCCTTGCGGATTGCCTGGATCTGACGCTGCTCGCTCATGCCGCCAATGACCAGCGCGGCGGGAATGGCTTTGCGTTCGCGCAGTTTTTCGTACTGCTCATGGACCTGCATGGCCAGCTCGCGCGTGGGTACCAGGATCAAGGCCGATACGTTGCGCGATGCGGGCTGGGCGGCCAGGCGTTCGATGATTGGAATCAAGAAAGCCAGCGTCTTGCCGGTGCCGGTTTGCGCCGTGGCGAGTACGTCTTTCCCTTCCAGCGCGGGAGGTATAGCGGACGCCTGGACCGGCGTCGGGGTAGTGAAATGCGAATGTGCCAGCTTCTGCTGGAGCCCAGCAGACAGGGGCATGTCTTTAAATTGTGTCAAACGATTTATTCTTTCTTGGAGAGGCGTCTCGCGAGGAAGTCCACCGTTATCGGGATGCCTGGGGTGCGTGTTGCACTCATGGCGGTGATCCCTGGCGGGCGAGTCGCGAAGATACAGCTGAAGCCACTCTAGTTTAATTCGGCGCTGAAACTGAAACGGAAGCAGGAAAGGCGGGAAATCGGATCGAACTGCGGATCGGATGTCGCTTGCAAGCGGCCGTAGCCAATAAGCGTCTACTTATTACTGTATCACAGTGCGCCTGAAAATGTTGCCGGCGCACCAACTTGGATACTACGCATTACTTTCCAAAATCGTGGAAATCGAAACCCTGTGGCTGGCCGTCTTCATCGTGCGTGACGGTCAAATCAGCGACAGATTGGGTTTCCACCGTGACGGCCTCAGGATCGCCTGGCTGTTTGCGCTGCGCTTTACGCTGCGCTTTTTCAGCCCGCTTTTCCTGGCGTGCCCGTTCTTTCTGTCGCTTGGTAAACGTTGTACGAGAGCTTCCTGCCATAGTTGTTCTACTTAATTAGAGCAAATTCTCTGCTCCGAGATTCAATTTAACACATTGGCGTTCTTGTCGATTCTGAGCACTTCCCCGCCGTCGTGAGTGCTTCCCATGCGTTAGCTCGATGCACGAACGATCTCCTGAAAAATAGTTCTCTCTGTCCGAACCTCTATCGTCCCTGCATATCTGATTATCCTCTGCCCAGCTCGCGTCGCCAAGTAGCAGATCATGTACCGAGCGAAGTTTGCCAGATCAGTATGCCGGACACAGGCCGCGACTGAGGCCGATGTTCGCTTTGTCTCAAAGTATCTTCAGGCGGTCGAATTCCTGGCGTACGACGGCATAGCATTCGCAGGCAGCGTTCTCCAGGTCGGCGCGGCTCTTGATCGTCACATGGCCGCGGGAGTAGTCAATGATGCCGGCGTGATGCAGCATTCCTGCCGCCAACGTAACCGTTGTGCGTGGAGCGCCCAGCATCTGGCCGAGAAACTCATGGGTAAGCCCCATGCGCTCCGACTGCACTCGATCATGGCAGGTAAGCAGCCAGCGTGCCAGACGCTCAACAATCGTATGCAGCCGGTTGCACGCACCGTTCTGAGCAGTCTGAATCAGGTACGCCAGCGTGTACCTTTGCAAATGATTGCGTAACTGGCCGTTCCGTTCGAACTCACTCTTCAGACGCTGGGCATCGATGCGGAAGCCCGATCCTGCAACTTGAATGAAGGTTTGCCCCGGCATGCTCGTGGCTCCCAAAAGCATGGGAATTCCGACCACTCCGTCCAACCCGATCACCCCGACTTCGACGGTGGCTCCGTCGGCGAGGGTTAACACGACCGAAGCAATGCCCTGCTCCATAAAATACGCGTGCTCCACCTGGCCATCCAGGAGGTGGGTGCCAACTTTCAGGTCAACAAAAGTCAAATGTGGCGCCAGCCGGCCGATCTCGGCCTTTGGCAAGCCAGCCAGAATGCGGTTCCTGTATTTGCAGGGAGGTGGGGACACATATTCTCCTTTGCGCGGACGGTCTGGGGACCGGCACCTGGATGCGCAAAGGACCCAACCTCGAGGCCGGAGGATGTGCGTATGGAGATGTAACTATGATTGTACGCTTGCACGCAATGCAGAAGGTCTTTATCTTTTTGGCCCGCCAGTGCACCATCGTCTATTCTTGCCCTAGATGGAGACCGTTTTAAAGATCGTTCCGGCCAGCGACTCGTCCTTGTTGGTTGTCTTCGGGAATGTCATCTCGCCCGCGCTTCACCAGCGCGTGATGGTGCTCTTTCACTCATTGCAGGCCCGGCATGATCCGCGCATCCGCAACCTGCATCCAGGTTATGCCTCGCTGCTCATCGATTTCGATCCGCTGCGCTTGACCCACGACGAACTGAGCTCGGTTGTTCAGCAACTGGCATTACCTGCCACCTCCCCGCCCGAGACATGCGCTAACATCATCAGCGTTCCGGTGTGTTATGACATTGAGTTCGCTCTCGATCTGCCGGATGTTGCGACGCATACAGGACTCTCGCAGAACGAGTTTATCCGGCAACATTCCTCCCCGACATATCTCGTATATTTCCTCGGCTTCTCTCCCGGTTTCGTTTACCTGGGCGGATTGCCGCAGTCCTTATATGCGCCCCGGTTGGCGACTCCCCGGCCAACCATCAGCGCCGGGAGTATTGGCATAGCCGGCAGTCAAACCGGAATCTATCCGGTTGACTCGCCCGGAGGGTGGAGACTGATCGGAAGAACGCCGGTGCGCATGTTCGATCCCGAAGCAACCCCGCCAACCCGCTTGCAGCCTGGAGACAAGATGAAATTCTTCCCCATCGATCGCGCCACGTTCAACGAAATGCAGCGCGACGCGGCGGCACGGTTTGCATGACGATTCGGGTTGCCAAGCCGGGGCTGCTGACAACCGTTCAGGATTTGGGCCGCTATGGCTACGCTCATCTCGGCATCTCGCCCGGCGGAGCCGCTGATCGGCTGTCCTTCCGCATTGCCAATCTCCTGGTGGGCAATGATGAGAATGCTCCCGCACTGGAGATGACACTGCTCGGAGCAACCTTGGAGTTCGAGGAGAACGCGGTGGTCGCGCTAACCGGCTCCGATTGCGAATACCAAACCGGTTTGGCTAAAGTGCCGCTCAATGTTGCATTCGATGTTCCCGCCGGAGCGGTCCTACAATGTGGGAGTATGACCAACGGCGCGCGAGGTTATCTCGCCGTGCAAGGTGGACTTGCCATTCCGCCGGTCATGGGCAGCGCCTCGACCCTTATCCCGGGCTGCTTTGGAGGATTCAAGGGACGTAGATTGCAGAGTGGCGACGTACTCCAGGTTAGGCGGCACAGTTCGCTCCCCATTCGCTCGCTGCGTGCAGGCTCACTCGACTCGTGCCACGCCCACCGGGCCTTACGGGTAACCAAAGGCCCGCAGCAGGATTGGTTCGGGTTAGACGCATTTGAGAAGCTGTTCTGCGCCCCATACATCGTCAGCGAGCAATCGGACCGCACTGGCCTGCGCCTCCAGGGAGCGGCGGTACGACCGCGTGAACCTTCCGAACTGCTTACCGACGGCATCCCGCTGGGGGCAATCCAGGTGCCGCCGGACGGGCAACCCATTATCCTGTTCGTCGATCAGCAGACTACTGGCGGGTATCCAAAGATTGCCAATGTGATTGCCGCTGATCTCCATCGCGTGGGCCAGCTACGACCTCGCGACCAGGTCCAACTGGTTGAAGTTTCCCTGGCTGAAGCGGTCCAGGCGCTGCGCGATCAGGAACGCTGGCTGCGGGAGATCTTTGTTGCTTGAAAGGGAAATGCAGAAGGAAGTGTGAGTTCCAGAGACAGGCAGTCCACCATGACGGATATTGCTATCGATATCAACGCGGACTTGGGCGAGTTCGAAGAGTCGCTCGCCAATGGCGCCGATTTAGAGCTGATGGGCTGCATTACCTCAGCCAACATCGCGTGCGGTGGACATGCGGGTAACGAAGACACCATGCGGCAGACGCTATCCGCAGCACGCAGGCTGGGGGTCGCGGTTGGGGCACACCCTGGCTACCCTGATCGGGCGAATTTTGGACGCCTCGAATCGTCGCTTTCTCCATTGGAGATCGAGGTTGCGGTGCGTCAGCAAATCAGGACACTGGCGAAGATTGCTGACTCGCTGGACATGCAATTGGGGCATGTTAAAGCGCACGGCGCGCTTTATCACGCGGCCAACACGAATCGCGAAATTGCGCTGGCCATCGGCCGCGCCGCAAAGGCCATCGATCCTCTGCTGGTCATGGTCGGCCAAGCCGGCTCGCCCGGGCTGGAAGTCTGGCGTTCCATGGGATTGCGAATCGCTGCTGAAGCCTTCGCTGACCGGACTTACGAACCGGATGGCAGCCTGCGCCAACGGACTCTCTCCGGGGCGCTACTGGCCGACCCTGAGCGCGCCGCCCAGCAAGCCGTCGATATCGCGGTTCGGCACAGGGCCCTCGCCAGCGACGATTCCGAATTAACCCTGGAAGCGACCACCATTTGTATTCACTCCGACACGCCGGGCAGCGTGGCCATAGCGCGCGCGGTCCATCAGCGCCTCAAAGCGGCCGGCGTCATCTTGCGAGCCTGTCCGGTTCGGTAGTCAGTACTCTGTGGTAGCTGAAACGTAGAGCAACTCATCCCGGACGGACTCTACGAACAGAAACTAGAAACAGGCTACAGGTGAGCTACGCCGCTTTCTTCCTCTGTGCCCAACGTGCTTTCATCATCGCTGACAATTTCTTCCGCATGGCTGGGCTCATGGCCTTCCGAGCTGTGGACTTCTTAGCCGCGGGTTTAGTCTCTTTTGGACTCACCTTGCTCTTCTGCTTGGCCCACCAAGCCTTCTTTGCCGCGGCAATTCTGGCGCGTGCCGCGGCGCTCATATGACCGCGTCTCCGGCCGCCGGATGACTTAGCTTGACTACCCTTCGAGGGACGACCCCGCCGTGTTGCCAGCGAACTGCTTCCTTCGAGGGCTGCAATCGCACCTTCTAAACGCCTAACTTCTTGCCTAAGTTCTGCCACTATACTTGTAATGTCCATGGCTATCCCTTCTTTGGACTTAGCGATTATGAAACCCCACCGCCCGATTGTAACTGCTTTGTAATGCGCTGCGCGACTATAGCAGTCCGGCTCGTCCGGCTTGCTCTGAAGCAGTCTACAGACACGGGCTTAATGTATAACCCGCATCGGCCCGGATCATCACCCGAGGGTGTGTCACCAATCACAGCCAGTGGTAATGAGCGATGGTCAACTGGTAGTTAAGGAGGCCTGTAGTGTGCCTCGCAATCCCGGGTAAGGTCCTCGACATTCAGGAGCAGGACAGCGCCAGAATCGCCCGCGTGCAGTTTGGCGGCATCGTGCGCCAGGTATCCCTGAACTTTGTTCCGGAGGCCAACGTCGGCGACTACGTGATAGTCCATGTTGGTTTCGCCATAAGTGTGGTCGACTGCACTGAAGCCCACCGCACCTTCGCCCTTCTGCAAGAAGCGGGTATCCTCGAGGCCGAATTGGCCCCCACCGATTCTTAAGATTCCAATCTACTTAAGGAGACGTTCGCGAAGCGTGCGCGTTGCCACGCTAGACCGCTTCTATGTCGCCGCTGAGGGATGCGTTACTAGGATCGTCGGACCAGGACCATGCTGCAAGTGACGCAGGGTCAACCCGGGGATCGACGCCTGAGATAATTCGTGCGGTTAACGATGCACCTTCTATACTGGTGGGAATGCGAGCGCCGCTGGGCGCTAATTCTTGCCAGGCCGCCGAACCGAACAGACACGGCGATGGAAACGCCTTATGAAGTTTCTGGTGTTGTGGCATTTTGATATATCGCGCCTGACTCCGGAGGTGGTGCGCGCCATTGCGCAGCAGCCCAAGTACGGTGAAAAGCTGGAGGCTGACGGTAAACTCGAGTGCCGTTATCATGTGGTGGGCAGCCACGGGGGAGCGTGGATCTATAAGGTCGCCTCTAACGAGGAGTTGGATCGCCTGCTGGCCATGTCACCGGTGTACAACTTCGCCACGTATCAAGTTTTGGCGTTGGCTGACATGACCGATCCTTACACGGTCGCGGGAAATAGTAAGTAAGGTCGAGGTTGGAGAGGTTACACCCGGCAGCGGCCGTCGTGACGCGGAGCATCGCACGGCCTGACCGACCGTTCTGGAAATTTGTACAAACTCAAAAGGTGTCGAAAGGTGATGCGTGACCCTCATCAAGCTGCGCCGGTTCAAACTCGCGAGCCTCGTCCTCTTTGCAGTCAGCGTAATGCTGCCGGCCAACGTCGACGCCCAAAGCGGCAATTACACCTTCGTGAACATCGACTACCCGGGCGCATACCTGACCATTCCCGAGGCCGTCAACGATAACGGCGCGATCACGGGCTATTACCTGGACACGCAATACGGGAACTATCACGGTTTCCTCTACTCCGGGGGCACCTATACCACCATTGACGACCCGGCAGGTACCACCTTTCCTGAGGGAATTAATAACGCCGGCGTGATCACGGGAGCGGTTGAAGTGAGCGCCACACAGACCCAAGGCTTCACCTATTCGAATGGCGTTTTCACGGACTTCGACTATCCGGGAACCAGCGGCGTCACCAGTGGCCGGGGGATCAACAACAGCAATGAGATCACCGGAATCTACAGTCCGGGCGGGGTGAGCGGCTTTCTCGACAATAACGGCTCCTTCAGCCCGATTAATTATCCTGGATCAGAAATAGAGACGTCTCCCCACTCCATCAACGATAGCGGCCAGGTCGCCGGGTTTTACACAAATTCTACCGTTCCTTTCGGCTTCGTTTATGACGGCGGTGTATTCACATCCATCAATTACACCAGCGGCTACGCAACGTTTGCTTACGGCATAAACAATGCTGGTGTGGTTGTGGGATATAGCAGTCTGAACAGTTATCCCACCTACGAGGTCGGCTTCCTCTGGCAAGCAGGTCAATTCACGATCATCAACTCGGACGCCTTTCCGCAACCTTACGGCATCAACAATAACGGGCTAATCGTGGGGAACTATTACCCCTCGAACGAGTTCCACGGGTTCCTGGCGACTCCTGTTTCCAGCTCACCATTGCAGTTGGTTACTGTTACTCCCTGCCGACTGGTGGACACGCGGCAGAGCGGCGGTCCGATTCAGGGTGGCACATTGCGCAGCTTCACGGTTCCTTCGCTTGGCGGCTGCAACATTCCCGCCACCGCCGGAGCCTATTCGCTCAACGTAACGGCAGTGCCGCAGGGACCGCTGGGCTATCTGACCATTTGGCCGACCGGCCTATCCCAGCCGACGACGTCGCTTCTGAATTCGACCGACGCTCGCATCAAAGCCAACGCTGCGATTGTTCCTGCTGGAACGAACGGCGCGGTCAGCGTCTATGTCAGCAATACCGCCAACGTCATTCTTGACATCGACGGCTACTTCGCGCCGCCCAGCAGCGATACCTATCAGTTCTATCCGCTGACGCCCTGTCGCATCGTGGACACGCGTAACGGTCAGGACCAAGGAATGCTTCAGGCGGGAGTGGAACGGGACTATCCGATTCCGGGAAATTGTGGTGTTCCCAGCAGCGCGAAGGCCTACTCCTTCAACGTTACTGTCCTTCCATCAGCCGGGGGACTGGATTATCTGACCGTCTGGCCCAAAGGCGAAACGCAACCCACCGTGTCCACTCTTAACGACAATACCGGGACGGTCGTAGCCAATGCAGCCATCGTACCGGCGGGCAGCGACAATGCAAGCGCCTTCTATGCCCATAGCAACAGCACAAACCTGTTGGTGGACGTGAATGGCTACTTTGCCGCACCGGGAACTGGCGGCTACTCAATGTATCCGGTGACACCTTGCCGCGTGCTGGACACGCGCCAGACTGGCGGCTCCTTTGCTGGCGACAAAACGGTGAATGTGGTGGGCAGCACCTGTGCTCCGCCCAGTAACGCTGCGGCCTACATCTTCAACGCTACCGTGGTGCCGCCCGGCCCTATGCTCTATCTCAGCTTGTGGCCTGATGGCGAGCAACAGCCCACCGTCTCGACCCTGAATGCCCAGGACGGCTTCACCACTTCCAACATGGCGATCGTGCCCACCAGCAACGGTTCTATCGACGCCTTCGCCGCGGCTCTGACACAATTGATCCTCGACATCTCCGGCTACTTCGCGCCGTAGGAGGCCGCTCCGCCTGACTCGCGGAGAAGTGGTGCCAAGGCGACCGTTGGCTCAATGGTCTCCAGTCAGCCGCTTTGGCGCCACTCCATAACCGCGATCGAACCGGCCGGGGAGCCTTGCTGCTCACTTGCCGGCGTAAGTATGGGTGGAACCGATGCCAGTGCACAGGTCCCAACCAACTTTGCAACGCGAATCACCGGTGGTGATGTCGTTGAAGTCAGCATGGTACTTGATGGGACTGGACATGTCGTTGTACATCATGGTGAGCTCAGCCGCGGACGACTGTTGCCGGCTGCCGGCCGCGTTCACGATACCAGCAAAGGTCGGAGACGACCAGCTAGTACCTCCGACTGAACCCCAGCCCTGGAGGTAAATGGCAGTGCAGCAAAAGTTAGAAGCGACATCAGGATAGCCGCGAAAGTTTCCTACGATGCTGGCAATGCCATTCTGATAGCTGGGACGCGGCTCGTAAGGACTAATGTCTCCCCCTCCGCCGCCCGTGTAGTACTGCTCGGAGGTGAAATCTCCGTTGTTGTTGCGGTTAAAATAGGTTCCTCCAACAGCCACCACGTTCGGTGAGGCTGCCGGATAGGCGCTTTCGCCAAGTCCCCCATCGCCGGCGGCTGCAAAGTAGACAACTCCCGGGGTAGTGAAGTATTGATCAAAGCCAGTTTCCTGAGGAATCTCCGCATCGGCAAAGCTCATGCTCACCACGCCGCCGCCGTTCTGGGACACTAGAGTTCCGGCGAGCTGCACCGCTTGCCAAGTGGGATCGGTCGCGCACCCCGGGCTGGTACACAGGGCCGATACCACCAGGAACAGCTTGGCCTGCGGCGCCATGGCGTGAGCCCACTCGATATCTAATGCTTCCTCAGTCTCCCAATCGCCGTAAACGGGCGGCCGTATCGGGCCAGGCCAGACCTGCGTAATGGTGGTAGCCGGAATACCGAAGTAGGAGTCAAAGGCGTCCAAGTCGGACTGCGCGGTCGGGTAGTAACCGGCGTCAACGATGGCAATTGCGCCGATACCACCGTTGGGCACGGTTGTGCTGGTGGCAATCGGGCAGCCGGTCGGTCCCGTTACCAACTTATAGACGCAGGCAACTGAGCCTGGGGTTTCATCGCCCGGATCGGGGTTCGGTTGCATTTGGTCCGAGTCAACGAAAAAGTAGTTGGTGTGAGGGCGACCGGGCACGGGGATGCTGGATGCTGGATAGATAATCCTGTGTCCGTTGTAAACGGATTCGTAGCGGTTTTGTGCCGATGCTGGGCTAAGGGCTGCACCGGCAAACACGACAACTGCAACCATGGTTAACATTGCAATCTGGACGTTTCTGCGAAAAGTAGTCATTCATGGGCTCCTGTGTGACCCCGGAAATCATGAAGGGAGTTCGCGGAAAATGCAAGCTCGAAACCCATGCGAGTTGTTCTGTCTGCAAAATCCCCTTGCTCTCTATTGCTTAATGCCTCAGCGAGGTAAATTGCCTTTTGCCCTTGACAGCGGGATAATCGCAGCCATGAATGCCGAGGACGGCTTTATCACTTCCAACATGGCAATCGCGCCGACGACGAATGGCTCCATCGATGCCTTCGCCGCCGCCCTAACGCAGTTGATCCTGGATATTTCCGGTTATTTTGCGCCTTAGCGATCCGCTTGAAATCCGACCCCGTAAAACGGCAGGATAATCGCCGCTCAGGGCAAGTTCCTGGACGCGACAAAGGTCACATCCGCTGTCGTTCAAGAGAATCTTGGGTGATTTGATTTTGAAGAAAACGAGAAATGACCGCGAAGTCACTGAAGAGAAATGGTAGGCACGAGGAGACTCGAACTCCTGACCTCTACCGTGTCAATCCTGCCCGGATAGGCTTTTCAACAACTTACAAGTGCGTGGAGATTGCCTAAGTACACGCAAGTCGTATAAGACATCGCTTTTTGTGGGTTGGATTGTGGGTTGAAAATTTGGGTACACACCAACGCCACTTGCAAGCCAAGCGACATTCGACCACACAGATAGGATCGCCCTCCTGATGCTCGCAGTCATACCCTTTCTCCCGTGTACACATCATCGGAGGAGGGAGAAATGCGAGTACGCTACCAACGAGGATATCTTCGGCTTGGCCATCGCAAGACGGGACCGGACTCCTGGGAATTTCTTTGGTGGGACATCGAAGTTACAGGGCACAGAGTACGCCGCAAGGCGGTCATAGGAACCGTTCAGCAATATCCGAATATTGAAGAGGCCTGGCAAGCCAGCAATGGCCTGCGGGTGTCCATCAACGAAGCTAGAAACCGGCAGCAGGAACAATCGGTTACCGTCGCCGACCTAGTGGATCATTACACGAGGACAGAACTCACCGATGATCCATCGGACGGAGGGAAGTCCTACGCCACAAGGACGGTGTACAAAAACTTTCTCGCGAGATGGGTCAGGCCCGCGTGGGGCAGCTTGAACATCCGGGCCGTCCGCACCACGGCTGTCGAACAGTGGCTTCGTCAACTGACGCGCGCCGACGGCGGTCCGCTCGCTCCCTCGACCAAGGCGAAGATCCGCAATGTGATGAGCGTGCTCTTCAATCACGCTATCCGATATGAGTGGCTGGAGCAGGGCAAGAACCCCATCCTTCTCGTCCGCCAGGGGGCTAAGCGACAAACCATCCCAGAGTACCTGGAACCTGAAGAATTGCGGGCGCTGCTTTTCCAACTCGATCACTGCTTTCGTGTAATGGTTCTGCTGGATGCCGCCACCGGACTACGACGCAGCGAACTGCTTGCACTCAAGTGGGAAGACATTGATTTTGAAAGATTGCAAATCGATGTGAGGCGTTCGATCTATCTGAATGTTGTGGGCAATTGCAAGACCGAGGCGTCTCGAAAACCTGTGCCGTTGGATCTGACTCTGGCTTCAGAGCTCTGGACCTGGAAGCAGGACAGCGCGTATGGCCAGCCTAAGGACTGGGTATTTGCCAGTCCTCACAGTCGGGGCAGGAATCCGTACTGGCCGGACATCCTTCTTTCTCGCGTGGTGCGCCCGGCGGCTGCGCGTGCGGGGATTCGGAAGCATATCGGCTGGCACACGTTCCGGCACAGCTTTTCGACCATGCTGATGGCGAACGGAGAAAACGTGAAAGTGGTGCAGGAACTCATGCGTCATGCGAACTGCCGGTGCACACTGGAGATTTATTCTCAGGCTCGGCTACAGGCGAAGCGCGACGCGCAGCATCGGGTAGTTGAGATGATCATCCCTCGGGAGCGGGAAGCCAATGACGCGCCATTGCCCTTGATTCTTGCAAAAAGCGAAGCTACCACGAGTGGCTGTCACGACCCGATTGTGGTTTAGGCCGTGAACAGTTCCACACATTTCCCAGAGCCGGTATCTCGGGAGTTGGCCCACGAGTTGCCCCACGACCGGGCAGATCGGTGAGTCGCCGACTTATCGTCCAAGTGGATCGCTTCCCTGTCGGCGGACCCAGCGAGCAACTGGCAGGCCCTCGGGCTGTGAGTGTGCTATTGGATTGTGCGCTAACTGACTTTCAAAGCGTCGCGCAAGTTCCTTTCGTTGATTGACTTGTCCTCCCTCCAGTCCTAAGATTCCAGCCTGATGATCGGCCGGACGATCTCGCACTACCGGGTCATTGAGAAGCTCGGCGGCGGCGGCATGGGCGTGGTGTATAAAGCGCAGGACACCCGCCTGGACCGTTTCGTCGCCCTCAAATTCCTGCCCGAAGACGTAGCCCAGGATTCGCAAGCCCTCGAGCGATTCCGCCGCGAGGCGAAGGCTGCCTCGGCGCTGAACCATCCCGGCATCTGCACTATTTACGACATTGGCGAAGAAGGCGGCGAAGCTTTTATCGCGATGGAGTTCCTGGATGGGGTGACGTTGAAGCACGCCGTCAACGACCGCCCGATGGACACCGGGACGTTTCTCTCACTGGCCATTGAGATTTCCGATGCGCTGGATGCCGCGCATGCCGAGGGCATCGTGCACCGTGACATCAAGCCGGCCAATATCTTCGTCACCCGGCGAGGGCACGCGAAGATCCTGGATTTCGGTCTGGCGAAGATCGCCCCGGCGGGACCTGCGCGCAGGGCTGCGGCCGTCAATACTGTGACGCGCACCGTTGACGAGCAGCATCTGACCAGCGCCGGCGCCGCCCTTGGCACCGTGGCCTACATGTCGCCCGAGCAAGCGCGAGGAAAGGAACTCGACGCGCGCACCGATCTTTTTTCTTTTGGTGCCGTGCTCTATGAGATGGCGACCGGCCAAATGCCTTTTCGCGGCGACACTACAGCCGAGATCTTCGATTCCATCTTGAACCGCACTCCCGCGCCTGCGGCGCGGTTGAATCCTGATTTGCCGGCGGAACTGGACCGAATCATCAATAAGGCTCTAGAGAAAGACCTGGATTTGCGCTGCCAGTCGGCAGCCGAGATTCGCTCTGACCTGAAGCGGCTGCAGAGAGATTCGAGTTCAGAACGAATCGCGGCATCAGCCGGTAACCTCGGCATCCACGCGCCCGCGCCGTCTTCTGGTTTCGCAGCAGGGATTTCCTCTGGCACGGTTCCCACCATCGCGTCACCGCCCCGGTCGGCGAATCGCAGATATTTTGTGCTCGCGGCATGTGCCGCAATCTTGCTGGCGGCATTCGCGGGCTATCGCTTCTGGCCTCGCACAACTGCCCGTGTCCCGGGGAAGGTTACCCAGATCAGCCACTGGAACAAGGCAATCAGCGACCCAATGCTCTCGCCCGACGGTCATACCATCGCATTCTCATCCCCTACGGCCGGCGTATTCCAGATTTTCGTGATGCTCACTTCCGGAGGGGAACCGCTGCAACTGACAAGCGATGAGGGCGACAAGTTCGTACAAGCTTTGTCCGCCGACGGCACCGAGATTTACTACTCGCGCAACTTGGGACGGGCCGATATCTGGGGAGTCCCGACTTTGGGCGGTAGTCCCAGACACGTGTTGACCGCTAGCGCGGTGGCACCCTCATTCGATGGAAAGTGGCTGTTCTACGTCCCGGAAGGGAGCTCCGCAATTTATCGCTCTGCGTCCACGGGCTTGGGCGGAGAGGAGATTTTCAAGGCGAACGGAGCGCAGCTGTTTCCACAACAAATCCTGCCCTATCCCGGCGGTGACGACCTTCTGCTAATTTCGGGTCCGCCCTTCCAGGACATCAGGCATCTGCAGGACATTCATATCGGAAGCCATACCGCGACCGACCTGGGCACCATCACCAGCAATGGCCTCCTTACCTGGGATCAGCCGGGAAAATCGCTGCTGTTGAGTCATACCGAGAACGGCATCAGGAATCTGTGGCGCTACGACCTGCGCGACCGAGCTCTGACCCAATTGACGTTCGGCTCGGGGCCGGATTCCAGTCCCATGGCAAGGCCCGACGGCCAGGGATCTACTACGTCAGTGGAAAATCTGCCGGATTCCTGACCACCTACTACACGCAAACCAAACAATCGGTGGATATCTCTGATCAGACCGCAACTCAGCCGAATATCTCGCCGGACGGGAAGCGGGTTATGTTCCTTGTTACCACCGGCCCAAAGCAGCAGGAGTTGTGGATCTCCGATATCGACGGCAAGAACAAGGTGAAAGTGGCTTCGTCGGAAACCTTGTCGACAGGCCCCTGGTCGCGTGACGGAACTCAGTTTTCTTTTGCCGATTTCACGGGTGGCCCGGTCAAGCTCTATATCGCCGGCGCCGACGGAAGTAATATCCGTCAGGTTCCGTGGAACGGGCTTTATGTTGGGTCATCCGCTTTCACCAGCGACGCAAAATCACTCTATTTGGCTACTACCAAGCCGCAGCAGCCTTTACCGCAGATCTGGAAGATGGGTGTCGATGGCTCAGATGCCCACGTCATCACCCAATGCGGGTTCGTAGGGGACATCACCTCAGATGACAAGTATCTGCTTACCATCCAACCCTTCGAAGGCATCGGCCTGTACCAAGTGTCGCTTGCCGATAACAAGTGTACGAAGTTGCTTCCCGACGTCGTGACGTTCGGAGTAGTTCTTGCACCCGACCAGAGATCCTTCTTGTACGCCGCCGCCTCGCGCGGTTCCGTGACGATTTACCGGCAGCCGTGGAGAGATGGAAAGCTGACCGGACCATTGCAAGTGGCATTCAAGGTCCCGTTTGCTTTCAGCATCAGCTATGGCGGAAATGGGTACGATTTTTCGCGCGACCTCTCAACCATTATCTATGCGCGTCCCGGCGGGCAGCAGGATCTGTATCTGTTGAGCACGCCCTAATTCGTGGCTGATGCCGGTCTCATCCGCACCCGCGGCTCTCAGCGGGTCAGGTTCTGGCGTGCCCGTTACCCAGTCAGCCGCAGTTTGTACAGGTCCGCTCCTAGTGCTAACGAGGAATGACGGCTGGCGACTATTCCATCCACACTTAACACACCTGCCAGACTATGCTGCGGATATAATTTAGCGCACTGATGACTCTGGCCTCCGGCAGCAAGCTTGGCCCGTATGAGGTTCGTTCGCCGTTGGGAGCGGGCGGCATGGGTGAGGTGTATCGTGCCCGCGATACGCGACTGGGCCGCGATGTAGCGTTAAAGGTCCTGCCGGAAGCGTTTGCTGCCGACACCGAACGCATGGCTCGCTTCGAGCGCGAAGCCAAGGTCCTCGCCTCGCTCAATCATCCCAATGTTGCCTCCATATACGGGCTCGAAGAGTCGAATCACCGGCGTGCGCTGGTGATGGAACTGGTCGAGGGGCAGACGCTGGCCGATCGCATTGCGGGGGGTGCGATACCTGTCGACGAAGCGTTGCCGATCGCCAGGCAGCTTTGCGAGGGTCTCGAGTACGCGCACGAGCGCGGAATCGTTCATCGCGACCTGAAGCCCGCGAATGTGAAGTTGACGCCGGAGGGACAAGTCAAAATCCTGGACTTCGGCCTCGCCAAAGCTCTCGACCTGGCTGATACCGTGTCGGTCGATCGAGCCAGCTCGCCGACCATAACCCGAATGGCCACTCACGCCGGCATCATTCTTGGTACCGCCGCGTACATGTCTCCCGAGCAGGCCAAAGGCGGGGCCACCGATCGCCGCGCCGATATCTGGGCCTTTGGCTGCCTACTTTACGAGATGCTAACTGGCAAACGCGCGTTCGACGGCGAAACGGTTTCGGAGACGATTGCCAGCGTCATCAAGGATGAGCCGGATTGGAGTGTGCTGCCGCCGGCCGTTCCGCCGGGCATTCGCGCTCTGCTGAAACGCTGCCTAACCAAGGATGTGAAGCAGCGTCTACAAGCTATCGGCGACGCGCGCATCGCCATTGATGAAGTGCAAAGCGGGGCAGACGAAACCAATGCGATCGCCGGCATTGGAAACGCTGCTCGGTCTTCTCGCTGGACTCGGGTGCTGCCTTGGACGATCGCCGCAATTCTGGCTGTTGCGCTGGTGATCATGCTTGTTGCCGTTCCTTCACGGTTCAGTCAGCCGCGCGCTTCGGTGATGCACCTGAATTTAGCGGCAGAGGCACGCCATGCCGAGTCGGACATGGCAAGTGCGGTGGCCATCTCGCCTGATGGAACTCAAATCGCCTACGTCGCAGTCAAAACCGATCCCAATCGTGAGAACGCAACTCTAGTCGCCCCGCAAGTAGAGACGGCGGGTCTGATGTTGCGGAAACTTGACCAACTCGCACCGTCTCCTTTACCGGACACGACCGGAGGCTCTGCGCCCTTCTTCTCTCCCGACGGCCGCTGGCTTGCGTTCTATGCCGACGGAGCGCTCAAGAAAATCTCGACCGACGGCGGTCCGCCCGTCACTTTGTGCCAGATTCCGAAGCTCATCGGTGGCTCATGGGGAGATGATGGCTTCCTCTATGTCGCTTTGTACGGTATGGCGGAAATCCAGCGCGTCGCGCAGGAGGGCGGAGTCCCCACGACGGTCTTGAAGGCCGGCAAGGGCGATGCAGCTTTGAGCTTTCGCTGGCCGCAGATTCTTCCCGGCAGCAAGTCCCTTCTGTTCACCTCGTCAGGTGCCGCTTGGCTGTCGAAGCACTACAAGACCGAAGCTTACTCGCTGGCCACCGGCAAGCGAACCATTGTGATGGACGAAGGCGCCAACGCGCGCTATCTGGCTCCAGGCTATCTCGTGTTCACGCGGGGCGACATATTGATGGGCGCAGCCTTCGATGTCAGCGGCCTCAAGGTCACCGGTTCGGCGGTGCCACTAATCCAGGGCATCACGCGCGACGAATGGTTTGGAGCCGCAGACTACGCGTTGTCATCCACGGGTACCCTGATTTACCTGACCGGAGGTGTGCAAACTGGCTATCGTCTGGTCAGTGTGGACATGGCCGGCAAGGTCGAGCCACTTGGAACGCAGGTGCGAGGTTTCGAAGACCTGAGTGTCTCGCCGGACGGCACGCGCGTGGCGGCAACCATCGTGGAAAATGGGAGCGCTGATGTCTGGATCTACAACCGGGAACGCGACGCCTTAACGCAACTCACAGAGAAAGGTGCTTGCGGCGACCCGCTATGGTCGCCGGATGGCAATCGCGTTGTTTATACCGATCCCGAAAGCCTTTACGTTGTGCCGGCTGACGCGGGCAGTCCGCCGGAATCACTCAATACAAGCGAATGGGCGGAAGCGGACTCCTTTTCGCCTGACGGCAGTGAATTGGTGTATAGCACTTTCTCCCCGGCAACGGGAAACGCCGAGACTTGGTTGCTGCCGATGCGGTCCGCCGCCCAACCAAAACGAATATTCCCTGATATTCCGCGGATCTTCGATGCTCGATTTTCGCCCGATGGCCGCTGGATCGCCTATGCGTCCGCGCAGTCAGGCCGGACGGAGGTCTATGTGCAGGCGTATCCCGGGCCGGGGGAGCGCATGCAGGTATCGACCGACGGAGGCCACCAACCAGTCTGGGCGCCAAATGGATCGGAACTGTATTTCCGCACGCCTACGAGATTCATGGCTGCAGAGGTGAAAACCAAGCCGACCCTTTCCATCGGGAAGCCACGACTGTTATTCGAGGGCGACTTTGAGTTGAGCCACCATGACTACGGCCTGCTCCCCGACGGCAAACACTTCGTCATGATCGAACCCAGCGGTAAGACTCCGCCGGCCGACTTGCATATAGTGGTCAACTGGGCCGACGAACTAAAGGCACGCTTGGCTGCCGTGCGCAACTGAGGACCAAAAACAGAGCACCCGCCAGCTGGCCTTCACTGGGTTTCTCGCAGTTGTGGTCCCGAACCAGATTCCAGGTCTTGGTGAAATCTGGTGAAGTTTGGTGATCTCAAGTAATTGAGGGTACGCGCATTATTCTGAACTTGTTGAAAGCTAGCAAAATCTGGTGAACTTTGGGTGCTCGACCATCACAAAATCGTCTACGGTAAAATGGACGAACAAATAGCTAAATAGAAATCCCTTAAGTAAATTTCCCGCGCATACGCTTGAGGTTCAACTGTCCGACATGCCGACTTCTCGTCAAGGTGATTTAGCTTTCCAACAGGACTGACTCCGCGCCAGCTCCGCAAACACATAGGCGTTTCCAGCGGGACTGATATTTCCCAGACTTCTGGACAGATGTCCCCAAGGGCTCTTTTGTAAGGTATCGCCGCTATGCTGGTTAACTTCGGGTTTGCCGTTACTCGCTCGGAGCGCAGACGATTGGCGGCAGCGGATGTGACCATGCGGTCCCGCTGGTAGTCGGGGAGCCACGGCTTTTGTTTGAGGGCGATTTTCGGCAAGGCACTTCCGGCGGAGCTGCTTGTGGTGGCGAACTCGCTGAGACTTTTCGCTCGTGTGCTCACGGATACGTGGCGGATGGTTGGCAATCCGGAAGTTGGCCAGAAACAGGCTTCGGGGGAATCACTCGTACGTCGCAGCCCCTGAGCCGATTGCGGGACAGGGTTCAAGTGATCTGTCCATAAGCATCGCTCCTTCATGCCCCTGAATAGAAGCGAATACCAGTCTGCCTTCGTACATGAAGCTTCGATACGGTACGCAAAAGCGCTGAACAAATCCGTTCTTGCGGAATATATGCTGTGAAATTCTACCCGTCGCCTCGGTCAGCGCCGTTCGGTAGCCTCGTCGATACCCATTCTCGATACATCTTTTGATGAGTTCTTGTCCAATCCCTCTTCCCGCGAATTCTTGGTCAACCGCCAACATGAACAAATGAAGCCATTGGCCGCGACAAATCGTCATTTCCTTGCGGAATTGCTCATCAAGCAGCTCCAACATGGCGAAGATGGGCAGAAACTTTGGGCTAATCCGACCCAGGTCTATGCCGGGAGGATTGCCGAAGTCATCCGTCAACAAAACTCCAACCAGCCTTCCTGTGTCGACGCTGCGTGCAACGAGTGTGAGTTCCTCCGGAATGACAGCGAGCGCGAGCGCGTCGAGGAATTGCTCGAATTCTTCCATGGAAAGACCCATCGCGACCGCCGGGGGCTCAGATTTGCTGAACCCTCCGGCGAGCAAGCGAATCACTTCACCAGAATCAAATGGTTTGGCCACCTCGTAGCTCACCGTCATACGTGCCGTGCAATCACCTGCTCTGGTGCTGCGCGGGGCTCGCGCTTACACCGCTCGCCACCGTTGTGTTCTTTATTCCGGAATCGAGCACCCTGTACATGGTTTGCATGCCGCCCTTCATGTGGTCGTCCACATGACAATGGAACATCCAGGTGCCAGCCATATCCGGAACCATATCGGCGGTGACGAACTGTGCGGGCCCGATGGTGGGGATTACGTCCATGTATTGACCACGAACGCTCACCAAATTCCCGTGCCAGTGCGGAGTGTGAAAGTTGAAACCGTTTCCCATGGTCATCACGTACCAACGCACGTGCTCGCCCTTGCGCATGGTCATGATGGGGCCGTTGCCGTACATATAGCCGTTGATGGTGAATTTGAGGTTACTCAGTGCGAAACCACGTCCCAGCGGTAGATCGGCATTTCCATCCGGGTCCTCCGGTACCAGTTCGAGGCGGTTGAGCTTGGCAGGATCGGGGACATGGGCGCGGACATTCTGCTCCAGATACTGGCTCTGGTTTTCGTCCACAATCATGAACAGGGCAAAGAATTCGTGATCAATATCCTTCGGAGAGCCATCAGGACGCGCCATCCCGCGGCGGGTAATCACAATAGGTCCGATGAGTCCGGCATTCACGTCTTTCGGCTCGTAATTGTGGGAGTGGTAGATCCACACCACCGAACTGCCGTCCTGCGGGCCCGGTCCGGCCTGCTCGCGCGCAAACCAGGTGTACACGTGCATTTTGCCCGGTGGAACCAAGCCGTCCGCTTCTGGGTGGTCCATGCCGTCGCCGTACATCGCACCTTCTGAATCACGCGTATAGGCCACACCGTGCGGGTGCAGACTGAATGGGAAGCTGGCGTTGTTCCGGAAAACGACCTTGATAGTGTCGCCGACCTCGGCACGAATCACGGGGCCGAGCAGGCCCATGTGCTCCAGTTCCGCCGGCCGTGGCTTCAGAGTTCGAAAACTATCGTCGGTGTACTCGCGGAAAACGGCCTTGTGATACGTGCAGCCGATGCGGTCGGCGGCGTGCTCGGTGAACACCCGCGCGTAAGGGTCGAATGCGCGGGTCATCATCATGTCCTTGCCGTCAGGAATGTAGTTCCAGTCAATCTCTTCGGCAGCGATGTAGTACGTGCGCGTTCGGCCGGCTGGCGTGTCGGAGGGAACATCTGCGGCAGCCATTCCCCGAACCGGCAAAAGCAAACCAAGCAGGAACAGCAGCACAAGCACCCAACCGCATCGGCGGATAGAAGCCCACATGTATCCTCCCGCAGAAAACAGAGTTTCGGAATTATGCACTATCAAATCAGCACGGCCAACAAAATTCCTCCGCCCCTTGGTCGAAACAGAGCGAGAATGCTCGCCATCCACCGAGCGATTCTTGGGGTGATTGCCGTCGCCGCACAGTAGCAGGCAGGCACCACAAGAACGGAACGCCGACTATACGTTCAAGTGGATTTCCGCCGCGAAATGCTTAATGGCATTCGTAGACCCTGGCGCGTTTTCAGCACCGATCTGGCGAAACTTCCTACAAGAAGACTTCGGGCCGCGTCAGCCGGAATTTGCTTTGGCCTGGGCATTCAGAGCCGCTTTAGACGGTGGGCAGAATTCTCCGAACGGAAGATGCCCTTATAGAAAAGCGGGGGCGGCAGTGCGGCCCGCCCCTCACTAACTCCAACGTTGTTTACGGCCCTTTTCCCTGCTTCACTAACCGCCTATCCTCTTCGTTGTGGGTCATTGCGCCTTTCCCGGCGCGAATAGGTGGACGCGGACCCACCGCTGAAGCTGCTTCTGTGCACTCTCGCTGACCGTGAACCTCCTACTTCCTACATAGCCTTTGTGGATCTCAAGCGAGTCCAACTCGGAAATGGGATGGTTGGGAACCGCCAAGAATCCGTGAACTTCGCCGGAACTCGTCGCCCCAAACCCAACGATCTCTCCCGAGGAATTGATTCCGTACCCGTGCAAGAGGAACAAAGGCGAGTTCGCCGGTATGAGAGTGTTGAGGTCGGTCATCACTCCGTTTTCCCAAAGGAACGCGCGGATATTCTGGTTCGCGTCCTGAGACAGCCCAACTGCCTGCCCCCGGCTGTTGATCGCAAGTGCCGCGCTAACTACATCGCCGGGCAGTGTGCCCATGTCGCTGATCACACCGTTCTGCCAGAAGAACGCGTGCTGATACTGGTCGCCTGGTAAGTCGGAGGCGCCAACTATCTGCTCGACGTTGTTGATGGAGAAGCCGGCGTTATTGAATGTGCCACCGAGGCTCCCCAAGTCAACCATGAGAGAGCCGTTCCGCCAAAGCAAAGCGTGCTTGGGCGCCAGACCGACTCCATATCTGCCATCGTAGGGCGCGCAGACGCCGGATGCGCCAACCACTTCGTGCCTGTCGTTGATCCAGAACGCCCCTCCCTCCGGGTCGCCCGGATAAGTGGGAAGCGCCCGTATCTGGCCGTTCGTCCACACGGCAGGCTTAAACTGAAGCACCTGCGGGGAAGGACAGTTCGGATCGCGTATGCTGTCTTCGGCGTATCCAGCGACTTGGCCGGCGTTATTGATCGCCCCGCCCTGGGCATTATTGCCGCCCAATGTGTCCAACGCAGTCATAACCCCGTCCAGCGCGGATCGCCGCTCTGGAAGGCGCGCATGTCCATGCCGAGGATTAGGACATTGACGCCGTGATAGCGCTTGCCGGTCACGGGATTGAACGGCGCCTGCGGGCCTCTGGTCTTGTCCGAGTCCCACGGACGGACCCACGGCTGCGATAAGGGTGCTTCCCGATCCCGCAGAGGGGTCGATAATCGTATCTCCCGTCTTAGTGAAAGCTTCCGCGATCGGCTTGAGGGTCTCGACAGCTTTTTCGTTTGAGTGCGCGCGGTTCCCCTGAGTAGTGCCAGGGCAGCACGTCGCTGATGTCGGTGGGTTCCGCCGACTCCTTGCCCTTTTCATTAAACGCTTGAACGGCCATCCCCTTGCTGGTATGACGGGCGTTGAACGTATCCCCCGGCTCGGATGCGAATCGAAGGCTGTTAACCGACAGGCTGTGCGACGGGTGTATGTATAACGTGAAGCATGCGGGCGTAATCTACGTTTTGCAGTTAGGCAATCACGTTTGCAGTCTTGAGGAACTGTGCGCCCTGATGCCGAAGCCGACCGTCAAAGGCTTCGGCAATTGAGTCCGATCTTGATCGGAAGCGTTAGGTGACCGTGCATACGAGTGACGTTTAACAGGCGGGGGGAAGGGTACTAGTACGGAGAGAGGTTCGAGGAGTTTGCGGGGACGGCCGCGAAACGTTCTATCGGCGCCGGCGGCTTGGTCGCAACCGCGGTCGTACGCTTCGCGGATCTGCATGGGAACAAGCTGACCGGTCGATAGGTTGTAGAACCCGCCTTGATACGAAACAGAACCATGGCGCAGTAGTTGTGTCAGCATGCCCAAAGCCTGGTAGGCCAGATTCTGGTTGATAAAGGGTTCCTGCCGGGTTAGCGCTTCAGCCGCGCTGCAAGAGGGCTGATCGTCGTCCTTTACGCTTGATGTGGCGATTTCCGGGAAAAGCTCCGTCACCGTCGGCAGGCGCTGCTTCTTCTTTTGATTTACCCGGTTCTTGGGCCGCCCAAGAACGAACTGGCCGCTGGAGGCGTTGTTGCCAAGGTCGAGCCAGTACAGGACCCGGGAATTCAGTACCCACTTGTCGATGGCCCGCCGAGCTTTGCGCGTATCGACACACCCAATCACGAGATCGACCTCTGCGTTCTTGGCGATCTGCTGTATCTGTGCTTGCATGCCCTGCCAGTTGAGGCCCCAAAAGAGGTTGATCCGGTGTGCTGGGGCTATGGCTTTGGGAAATCCGATTTCAGTTCGGCAAAAGGGCTGGCGCACGCAGGTGGTTTCGCTGACCGTGTCTGGATCGATCAACGTCACCTGTAGGCCGCCGGGATGACCGAATGCCAGCATGGCTTGGTGGAGGTAGGGGAGGCCGGAAACAATCGCGCTGCCATTTCCGCCGCAGCCGACTACTAGGATTCGAATCGGCCGTTCCAGCAATTGAGGATCGAGAGTGTGGGTCATCGTCGCTCGGTCTCCAGTCGTTTCAGGTACTGGTCCAATGGCTCCAGCTCGATGAGCGTCGACAGGGGGAATCGCTTTTTCCCTGCCAAGCTTTTCCAAACTGCCGCCGTTCCGCCACGGCGCTTTGTTAAGCGTCCGGCGCCGCCCGGATGCGTGAATTCGCTCTGGAAGAATGCTTGCTGCCATGCGGCTATTGAAGTCACGGTCAAGGACTTCGGCGTCCGCATAGTGCCGGCACACACGGCCCCGTTACTATCTAGGTTCCAGTAGGGCGCTGCGGCCAATTTGGTGTCTGGATGCGGCCTCCGGGTGGTAAAAAGCGCGCGAACGTACAAAACATTGTTCCGCACTACAAACAGCAAGGCCGGGTGGGGGAACCGTTTGCCGGAGATACCTTCAAGTTCCGATCCAGCGCGGAAGAACATCGGCCTTACCGCCGCCGGCGTCCACCATGCCAGCAGGTCCGGGGTTCGCGCGACGACGTGGTCCGGCAGGAACTCCACCGGGCAACCAGTCCCCAGCTGATGTGCCAACTCCCGCAGGCTTGCCGTACTGAGCAGTTGTCCAGCGCCAAGCACGGGACTTCCATCTCCGTTTTGCTGCACCACGCCGTGGACGGTCGCCATGTGTCGGTTTCCGTGATCGTTCCTGTAAAGCAGCACCGCCTGGTACAGCTTCAATTCGAGTTCGCTTCCGACATCAATGCTGAATCGCATGTGGGTTTCTCCAGAATCTCAAGGAGGCTGTAAAAGGAAAATGGAGGAAGGGACTACGGAGGGTCTTATTCCATCGCCCCCAGCCTGGCAGTGTTTTCGATGCCATTCTGCACATTTTGCAGGAGGATAAGAGACGGGACTTTACCCCGTCCTTTGGGTGCAATGACAGTCGAGGGGGATATTCACCTTATCGGATCCGCCGACCAGCTACCGCTAAGTCGGCCCGCTAAGGCTTGACGGGGGGTACGCCTAATGCCTTCAGCGCCTTCTCAACGGCGGCCCGCATTGGCGGCAACTCTTGCTTGATCGTATTCCACACGATCGCGTCATCCACGCGATGATAGCCGTGCCGCAGGATATTCCCCATTCCGTGAAACCCTACCCAATCGGGTCCGGGGCATATTCTTTCCGCATCATCGCCAAGCCTGATTACCGCTTCGGTGAGAATCTGCAGCTGCCGCTCGACCGCTGATTTCGTTTTGAGATCGTTTGCGTACGCTTGGAGATCCATTTCAGCCACAAATTGGTTGATATGGTCGATGCTTTCCCGAATATCACCCAGATGGGTTTGAGCGTCTCTAAAAGGCAAGGACAGCCTCTCGTATGGCTCTCGTCCGAACCGGCTCACGCATCCAGTCAGCGGAGGACAGATCGACCTTGACGCCAAGAATGTCTCGAAGGCGGGTTTCCAACCTGCCCACGCTCACCAGGGTGAAGGACTTTGTTTTATCCAAGTCGGCCATCAGGTCGATATCGGACACCGGGGAAGCATCCCCGCGAGCCACAGAACCGAAAAGGCGCAAATGGACAATTCCGGCAGCCTTAAGCTCCGGTTCATGCTCGCGTAATATCGAAACAACTTCCTCTTTGTCCATATGCGTGAGTTCGCCCGATTTCAAAGCACGATCATTGAACTGCTTCATTTTCGCCCTCTCTCAGTCTCTTGACAAGATCCTTCAGGTCTAGGGGCAGCGCAATTCGGCCCGCGTCTCAGTTCGTAATCGAGCGAATTGACGATATCGATGCTGAATCGCATGTGGGTTTCTCCTGGCTCTCGATGGTGGTCTTGATCCGTAAGGTGAGCACCAGCACCTGCATGAGCGTCTCGATGACAGCCAGTGCCTGGCGCACGCTGGCGGGGTCGTCCGCGCGCAGCGGAATGATCAGGTTGGGCTCCGGCGTCTCCTGGCCCCAGTGTTCGCATTCGTCGTCAAAACACGCCATGATTGCGTCTCCGGGACGGAAGTACAGCAGGACAGCGGGCAGCGGCAGATCGAGCGAGTGGTAACTGCGCTCGCGCTCCAGCCACTCTTCGTCGACCTTGGGCCGTTCCATGGAGTGGGAAATTTTCTGTAACTCGATCGTGCCTTCGACCAGATCCCTCAACCTTGGGACAGCAGGAACTGGAAACGAGGTCAAGAGGCCGGGCCGTGTCGGAACTTCTTGTCCGTCAGGCACGGTGGCTGGTCCTGTTCGAGCTTTGGGATTTCATACGACTCGGGATCTTCTTCTCCCTCGGCCCACTCGATCATTTGCTCAATGCGTTCCCGAGCGTCCATGTCGTCATAGACACGGATCCAGCGGTATAGAGCCTGGCGCAGGGTGTCGTAAAACGCCTGTCCCAGGCCGGCGTAGGCCTCTTCAAGTTCCGTGATCGCGTCGCCCACGCCCAAGGCAAAGGAGGACTCCGTATTGAGAACGAAGAAAAGCTGTCCGGGGGAGGTTGGCTCCGCCTCGCCGTACACGCTGTCCACGATTGCTTCCCCGAGCGTCAGAGAAAGTTCGAAGTGTTCAGCGATGATGGATTGCCCTCGGTCGGCCAGATACCGGCGAAGTACATGCTCGACCAGCGTGGAGGGTGTTTTCTCTGCGGTGGTCCAGTCAGAATCGTTGGCGACATCGATTTCGACGAGGGTCTGGGCAAGTGCGGTGAGGGCGGACGAGCCGAAGCTGATCTTATTGCCGGCGTGAACCGCTTTAAGCCGCGGTATTCCGATCACGCTGGCGGGATTGGCCAGATACCCGCCCCGGGGAAGACGGGGTCTCCCCTTCCTTGCAGGGAGAGAGCCCGTGCGAGAGCACTGCTTGCTTCTTGAGATTCTGGGCATTCGAGCAGCTCCTGCATAAGTTTGGTCAGAGGGTTGGCGCTGGCCTGCCGACCCTCTGATTCGCGGATTTCCTGTAAAAGCGATCGTTTGCTGGCCTCCCGCATCCCATCAGCCCTTCGATCCGATGGCGCGCTCGAAGGTGTAGCGCAGCCGATCGCCAACCGTCTCAGGTCCGGTAATGGCTGCGTTGGTCAGCTCGGGAAACTGAGCGGCGTAGAACGAACGGACTTCCTCAATCGAGAATTTGGGGTTCGGGCATGGCAGCGTAGTTCCGTGGTAGACAAATTCTCGTTCGACAAAATTGATTTTCATGATGCGTCACCTCCCTCCTCCTCTTCTGCGGCTGTCGTTTCCGGTTGTGCCTGTGGCGCAAATAGCGAGGGTGCTTCTGGTTCCCGAGGGACAGGTGCCGCCGCTGGGGCTGCTGGAGTTGTTGGACTCGTCGAGACGGATGGCTTCGAGGATTTCTTGCGAGCCTCTTCGCGAGCCGCTTTTGCGGCCGCATCCATTTCGGCTTTGGCAGAGGCCAGGGTGCTTTGGAGTTGCAGGTGCGCCCCAGTGAATTCCACCAGCTGCTGAGGAAGGTCACGATCGAGTTCCTCCGCTGTGCCGGTGATTGCCAAAGGGGTGGTGAGGGCGTTGTCTTCGGTTTCAGACGCCTTCTGCGGAACGACGGTGGCCCTGATGGTATCGCCCTCAACAAGGGAGA